>OZ244848.1:0-4318780 GCA_965220865.1 Chloroflexota bacterium | reverse complement strand
CACCGTGTCATCACCCATCGAGGCCAGTGCCTCAGTCTCGCCACGTGGTTCAAGCACGGCGTAGCCGCACTCCGTAGTGATCGTGGCCGGGCCATACGGTGTCTCGACCACGTTGCGCCCTTGGGCAATGTCGTATTCGGTCACGCGCGAGAAGTCCGCTACCCGCACATCGAACGTGGCTGCATAGCCTTCCGGTGGCCGGTAGCTCGACTGGCCATCGGCCGAATACAGGCCAAAACTGCCCTCAGCCACAAGACGGGTCTGCGGACTCTCAATTCGGGTACGCTCGATCCGCTCGCGGGTCTGCGCGTCCATCAGCGCCACGTTGGGCAGGAACAGCAGACGATAGCCGGACCAATCCATCCCCGGTGTGATGATGTCGGCGGGGATACCGTGCGTCCAGAGTGTGCGGTACACCCCACGCAGATCGGCCAGGAAGCGGTCGCCTTGGTCATTGTACGTGAATAGCTCCTGCGATTTGGGATGATAGACAATGCCCACGTCGGCGCGGGGACACGTGAGCGGCAGATGGTCCGCCAGCCCTTCGATCTGCCGAATCGTCTCGGCGACGGCACGGAAGCGCGGCGTCGGCTCGCCATCCGGTGCCACCAGGTTGTAGCCCGGTCCTTCGAAGCTGAGGTATTCGGGACGATACTGCCAGAACATCGCCCCGGCTCCCCCGGCAGCGAGCGTCATCCAGAGCTGCATCGTCAGCTCGCGGGGATCGGACTGCTTGTGCCAGACGACGCCGCCAGGCGACATGCCGGCATAGATCTCCTCGTGCCACCAGCGCCCGTTCCGGCCTGCACTCCGCGACCAGTCGAAGCTGAAGGCCCGGTCCGCGAGCTTGTAGGGGTCCGCGGAGGTGAGCAGGTTGTTCGAGGACATGGACATGCCCCAGCTATCCACGTTCTGCGCGCAACGCTCGTCCCACGGGCGTGGATACCACGCCCCGTGGGCGCGGACCTCGTGCTGCGGGTCCAGGGCTTCGACCTCGCCTACCATCCATTGCAGGTGATCTACCAAGTTCTGATAATGAAACTCCCGGTAGAGCAGCATCTCCACGACGTTGTTGTTCGACCTGGGCGGCTGCACGTCCTCCCACCGCCGGTAGCGCCGCCGCAGCCGCTCGTTGAGCTGGTCCAGCGTGTAGTGCTCGCGCAGCCACGCCTTGTACCGCGCGATTGTGTAGTCGCAGTAGCAGGGATAGCCGTCGGTAATCCTGCTCCACGCCGAGATGATGTTGATTCCATCCCACAGCCCCCAGATCAGCAGATTCGGCCGGTCCTTGTAGCGCCGCACGACGTGGCGGATGAGACCACCGCCGTATTCCCGCCAGGCCGGGTGATCGTAGCAGTGCATGGCGCCCCCCTGGGGATAGGCGCCGCTTGCGAACGACTCCGCCCGCTGACCGCGATAGTTCACGACGCGCATGTCGGGGAGCTCGCGCGTCAGCCATTCCGGGCACGCCCCGTGCGTGGCGAGCATGATGTCCATCCACACCGAGAGGCCATGCCGCGCGGCGAGGTCGAAGAACCGGTCGAAATCCGCCAACTCGTACTGCCCCGGTCGCGGCTCCATTGCGTTCCAATACGAGGCGCTGCGCACGATCCGAAACCCGGCCGCGCGCAACCGGGCAAAGTCACCGTCCCAGCACTCCTGTTTTGGAGTAGGAACGCGATAATACTCCACTCCCACCGGGAACGGCGTCTCCGGATGCCCCAAACGCTTCATAGTCGCTCCACTCGGCGGCCGCGACCCGACACTAGCGGGAGGACGGACGGACTGAAGTATGCACCAAGGCAGCAGCGCAGCGAGCACCGCCTCACCCTCCGGCCCATCACCGCGTCACGCGCCGGCGGCGGCGCCTGATGAGCATGACGGGCACCAGCACCACTCCGACGATCACCGCCAGCGGCACGCCAAACGTGCTCACCCAAATCAGCAGGTCCACCGTACCGCGGGCCACGTCGCCCAGGGTTTCGAAGCTGTCGCGGAACGTCTGTCCCGGACTCCAGACCGTGCGACCGGAGACGTCCTCGGGCAGCGCCGCCAGCGACATGTCGGCCCGGTTGTTGTAGGTCACGCGCTCGGTCTCGATGGCGGCAATCACGGCGGACAAAGGCAGCCGCCCCGACTCGACATCAACCCGCACGCTCGCCTCAATGTGATTCTCCTCGTGCGGCCGGACGCGGTCCAAGTCCCAGACGATGATGCGCTTGTCCGCATCGTATCTCCCGCCGATGGCACTGACAAAAGTGAGCCCGGTCGGCAGCGACAGCCGGATGGACACCTGCTCCGCATCACCGTTACCGGCGTTCCCATACAGCAGCGCCAGGTTTGCAGTGTCGCCCTGCGCGACCGCCGACGGTGCATGGAGCACCGTCAGCGTCAGGTCCGGCTCGAACGTCAGCTTGGCCGTGGCAGCATTATCGGACTCGTCGGCGTCGGGGCTGTCGGCGCGGATCGCCGCATCGAGCGTCAGCACACGGGCAGCGGCTTCGAACCGCAACATGGCGACGAACGTACCCTGGTCGCTGGGGTGCAGCTCGTTGATCTCCCAGGTCACGACCCGCGTCGCCGGATCGTAGATACCGCTACCGCGTGCCTCGACGAAAGCTACCTGCTCGGGCAGAGTCAGCGTCACTACGACGTCCTTCGCCCGCACGCTGCCATCGTTGCGGTAGTTCAGCCGGAAAGCGCTCTCGCCGTATACGAAGGGCACGCCCTGCGGGACCAGCTGCAATGACAAGTCCGGCGGGGGATGCAGTTGTACGCGCACGGTGGCGAGGGCCACGCGGTCTTCGAGCAAGTTGAGCTGTCCGCGCAGGCGCTCGATCTCGCCGCGGATGCGCTGGAGACGATCCTGAATTTCGAGGATGTCCTGCACCTTCTCCGCCCGCTTGAAGAGCACCAGGAACTGCTCCTCGGCCGCCTCCAGGTTCCGCAGCCGGATGTGGAGGTCGGTATACGCCTCGGTAACGTCCTCGGCGCGGGTTTGCTCATCGAGCACCTCGGCCGCAAGCGCCTTCAGGTCCGCCACCGCCTCATCGAAGGCACCGGCCGGGATACGCAGCGTGACGACGGAAGGCCGCCGGTCACGGACCGGCTTGATCTCGGAGTTGGCGAAGAAAGCGCCCGGAATACCGGCTACCAGGTCGCGGATGGTCCCAACGGCATCCTCCAGGTCCGCCACCATCAGCACGAGCGTGCCGTTCCGGATGATCTGCCGGTCGCTCGCGGCAAACTCCTGAAGCACGGCCCGCTGGGATGCCGCAGCCCTAGGCTGGGCAGGAGCCGCGAGCTTGGCCTCGGATTCCTGCGCGACTACTTTCTCGACGACCCTCTCGACGACCACCGGCCGCTCGACCGTCACGACCCGTTCAGCCGCGACCCTGGCACCGGCCGCTCCCGCCGCTCCCGCCGCTCCCGCCGGACCCGTCGGACCGCGAGGCGCCGCTGAGTCAGCCGCCTCCGTCTGGGCCTCCAAGTAGCTAGTCTCATCGGACCCACCGGGCCTACGGGCCACCGCCAACGCGACAACGACCACGCCGAGGAGCAAGACCACGACCAGAATGCGCCCACGACCCGTTGCCAGATACTGCCTCATGGTACTCTCCCTATCCCGACCGCTACATCTTACGCCATACCTCACGGCGCAGCCGCCCCACAGCAACAACGGGACCTAGACGCCCTAGACGGCGAGAAAGTTCCAGGCAGACTCCCCCTCTCCGCATGGTGGAGAGGGGGCCGGGGGGTGAGGCCCGGGTTCCCTACCCCCGCCCTCGGGCAGCTTCGCCGGCTGCTGAGACGGCCCGCACACGCCCCTCGACCGCCGCCTTGATTTGCCCGGACCGCACGGCATGGGCGTAGAGCGCAGCCCGGAAGGGCACGTCCGTAATCCGGTAAGGCAGCGTCCCGCGGTGACCGGACAAGAACATTGAGCGGCCCTGCCCCCGCTCCGGGACGTGTCCCTCCAGCGCAACACGATACCGGCGCTCCGGGTCGAGGGTACACAGCACGATCCGTTGCCCCACCGGCCGGTCCCAATCGAACGTGTAGCTGGCGCCGGACACTTGTACGAGAAACTGAAGACCCTCGCTGGCGTCGTGTATATTGGCTTCCAAGACGTTCAGGATGTCGCTACCCCGCAACTCCGCCACCACCAGGTACTGCTCGAACGGACGACTGCACTGGACGAGGTCAACCTCGTCCACCGTGCCCGCCGGCAAGGGCAGCCCTCGATACGAGCGGCGATTGTAGAGGGCAAGATCGACCCCGGTCGCCAGCCGCATCGCATCGGTGATCCAGTTCGCCAGCGGTGCCTCTATCTCGTCTATCGTGAGCGCCGCCGGCGCCTCGGCAATGGGATGGGTGCGGTAGGCCGTGAGCGACCGCCGGCGGCGCGGCGCCCTCGACACCCGCCACCGCCCCGCCTGCTTGGTCAGCCGTAGCTCTTGGTCGGCGGCAACGACGCCCTCGAAGACCGCTTGACCTTCTATCTCCAGCGCCAACGGCCGCGCCAAGTCAACGAGCGCCGGATCAGGGAGCACGGCCACAGCGGTCAGATTGTCGGTGGCTAATCGGAGCCGATTGGCGCCAATGATCTGGGCATGTACAGTGCCGCTAGTCCCCGGCCGCTCGATAGTGTCAATGGCAGTCCAGTACGCCTGGCCGTGCAAGGGCAGCGCCGCGCTGAAGCTATAGCCCGAAGGGTGTCGCTGCACCCGCTGCCGTACCAGCCAGGCAATCACCCCGTCGTAATACTCCGGCACGAAGTCGGCGTGACCGCGCCCGGCGCGGATGTCGAGGCGCGTCGGGAAGTTGAGACGCTCCATGCGGTCCGCGACCAGCCGCCCGCCCAGCTGAAAGTTGCGGTCGTGCTCGCCACCGATGCACCAGAACGGCAGATGCTGACCGTTGGCCGCCAGCCACGGGAAGCTATACGCCGCACCCATCGGGGCCGCGGCTGCGAAGTAGTCGGGGTAGTGCAACGCCAGCTCGGAGGAGCCGGTGCCGCCCATCGAGAGGCCCGTCACCGAGATACGCTCCGGGTCCACGCGATAGCGCCGCTGCACATCGGCTATCGCGCAAAACACATCGTTCTCGCCGATACCCCGAAACTCGGTGATCCCGCGACCGAACGGCGTGACGAGCAGCGCCCCGTGGCACTCCGCCGCCCAGAGCGGGGCCGCGTTTTCATCGGCGGTGTAGTGCTCCGAGGTCTGACCAACGTACTCCGGCGACAGGCCCGCCGATGTCCCGTGCAGATTGATGACCAGCGGCCAGGGCCGGCGACCGCTATACCCGGCCGGCACGTAGAGCGCGTATGGCTGGTCGGTATCGTCAATCGCGGAGCGGTAGCTCAGGCGGAGGTCCTGCCCCGGCAGCGGACGAGTAGCCAGCCTCGTATCACCCGGCGGAAGCTTACCCACCGTCTCTATACCTCCATCGCCTCTACCCGCGCAGCCCCACTGCCTGCCCCCTCAGCGTCCCCCAGCCGCCGGCGCAACAGCCACACCAGCACCGCCCCCGTAATCGCTCCACCCACAGCCCCATCTACAGACCCGCTCACCGCCACAACTCCTACTACAAGCGTGTCTATAGCTCCACCTAAAGTCTTGTCTATAACGAGCCCGACTGCGATACCGATCCCAAGCATCGTCCTACCTGCAACCCCGCCTCCCGCACTGGCTACGATCCACCAGCCAGCCTGCGCCAACTGCCGCCGCAACACCAGCCATTGCAGAAACCCAGCCACAACCCCGCCCACAACCCCGAATCCACCCAGGAATCCGCCCAGGAACCAACCCGGGATCTCGCCCGGGAGCGCGGCCACGCCAGCCCTCCCAGCCTCAAGCATGATCCCGCCCACAGCCCAGCCGACCGTGCTCGCTGCAATCCACCAGCCGGCCCGCGCCAGCCGCCCTCGCAACACCAACCACTGCAATGCTCCAGCTACAGCCCCACCCATGGTCCCGGCCACCAGTCCAGCAGCGGTAAAAGTCCAGAGCCCGCTCAACATCCAAGGACCCAAAAAAAGCGCGGCTCCGCCTACAGCCCACCCCAGGGTGCTTGCCAGCATCCATTGGAGCCACACGCGCCAGCCGGCGGCCCGCGGCCGCTCACTGGCACCGGTCCGCTCGGCCATTCGCCCCCCTCCTCGGCGCTGCCACCATCCCTCACCAAAGACATGCTAACGAGCGCGCCGCGTTACCGCCACACACGTCAATCCCCCGACAGCCCTCTCTGTGCTCGCTGTATGCTCTGTGGCTAGTCACGCTGGCCGGGTGAAACGGTATCATGGTGTTGCCATGAGCCAAAAACCGTCCGCAGCCGCCCTTTTCGATGCCAACTGTGCGCTGGGCATGGTGTCTCAGCCCGGACCGGCGGGGGTATTCCTCACGGCCGAGGAGTTGCTGGAGCATCAGGCTCCCTACGGCATTACCCGCGCGCTCCCTTTTCACACGCTCGCCTTGGAAGAGCACCCGGCTACGGGCAACGCCAAGCTCCTCCCGGCCATCGAGGGTCATGCCGCGCTCCAGCCCTCATGGATCGCCCTGCCGCACCACACCGGCGAGTTTCCTGATCCGGCAACGCTGCTCGCCGAGGCCCGCAGCGCCGGCGTGCGGGCGCTGCGCCTGTTCCCGGACGACCACAAGTACCCGGTAGACGACTGGATGCTCGGCGACTTCTTTGCGGCCGTGGCCGGGCAGGTGCCGCTCTTCTGGCACATCGCCCGCCTCGACACTCCCACCGCCCGCGACATCTACCGCGTCTGCTCGGCGTATCCCCGCCTGCAAGTCGTCGTCTCCGACGTTGACAAGTCCATCCCGCGCCTCATCACGCCGCTGCTGCGCCAACTCCCCAACCTCTGGCTGGAGACCGGCGGCTTCCGCACGTACCGCGGCATCGAGTTCCTCGCGGGAGCGGTCGGCGCCGACCGGCTGATCTTCGGGACGCGCCTACCCTGGCAGTCGGTCGGCGGACCACATGCCGAGCTACAGTACGCCCGCTTGGAGCCGGCAGTACGGGCCCAGATCGGCGCGCACAATCTCGACCGCCTGCTGGCAACGGCCGCCTGGTAGGAGCAACGCTATGACCGCTACGCCCCACCATCATCACCCACACCACCACACCCACCGGCACGACTCCTTCGCCGAACGGGCCGTGCATGGCGAGCCGCTGGAGGACCTCGTCATTGACATCCACTGCCACCCCGGCGTCGGTCGCAACTTCTACTGGCACGGCGGCGACGTGGATGACATGGTCCGCACGATGGACGAGACGGGCGTAGACTACGCCTGCTTCAGCGCCTACGCCGCCATTGGCCCGGACTTCATTGGCGGCAACGACCTGGTAGCCGCAGCCATCCGGCGCCATCCGACGCGGGTGCTGGGGTGCGTGGTGCCCAACCCCCGCTACCCGCAGCTGGTAGTACCGGAGTTGCGGCGCCGGGTGGAGGATCAGGGCTTCCGTGGCATCAAGATTCATCCCTCCAGCCACAACTATCGCGTACTCGGACAGCACTACGAGCCGGTCTACGAGTACGCCGACGACCACCGCCTCCCGATCCTGAGCCACACCTATGATTCCCCGGCAACGGTCGCCAAGCTGGCCGAGACGTACCCGAATGCTACGTTCGTCTGGGCACATGCCATCTGGTCCCACCTGCGGACGCCCGACCTGGCGACGGTGGTCCGCGATCACCCGAACGTCCTGGTGGAGATGGCCGGGTCGGCGAACGTGCGCGGGACGATTGAGGACTTCGTGCGTGTGGCCGGGGCGGAGAGCGTCGTGTTCGGCTCCGACTACCCGGTGCTCGGTCAGGCCTGGCAACTCGGCCAAGTAGCCCATGCCGATCTGCCGGTGGCCGACAAGCGCAAGATTTTCGGCCAGAACCTCCGCGCCGTCCTCGGCCTCTAGCCACGGCGAACGGCCCCCTCTCATGGCCACCCAACGGCGCCGGCCGTGCTACGGTAAGGCAGGTCGCCGCTTGGAGCAAGTCACATGCCCGGCATCCTTATGCCCGCCGACTACCATCCGCCTACCTCGGCACCCGGCCCGGCTACCATCCGCGAGGTCAAGAGCAGCCTCCTCAATAAGCCGGACCATGCCTTCAACTGCGAGCTAGTCGCGGTCGAGACCACTGTCGGCGCAGCCGCGGCGATCATTCTCTACCGGATGCCGCGGGCAATAACGATTTTCGGCATTGACATGCCCGAAGGGTCCTTCACCCTCGGCTACTTCTGGCAGGATCGGCCATATAACGTCTACCACTGGCTCGACCCGGACGAGCGCACGCTGGCCTATTACGCCAACATCGCGGATCGGACGGCGATTACCGCCACCACGATTGCCTGGCGTGATCTCGTGGTAGACGTGCTGGTGCGACCGAACGGCGAGGTCGAGGTACTGGACGAAGACGAGCTACCCGCCGACCTCCCGCCGACCGTTGCCCGACGGATTGACTACGCCCGCTCCTCGCTGGTAGACGGCGCAGCCGCGCTCGCCGCGGAAATCGAGCATGTCTCCCAAGCCTGGCTCGCCGCCCGCCGCTAGCACAAGCTCGCCATAGGCCGTGCTAACCCGCCTCGTCCGCGAGCACGGCGAGGAACTCATGCACTGTGACAACTTGCAGTGGGGTGCCGGATGGTCTCGTAACGCGAGGAGGTCATTATCACCAGTGACGAGGTATTCGACTTGGCCATCTACTGCAGCGGCTAGTACATGCTCATCTTCGGGGTCTCGAACTTCAACTCCGAGACGTGTCACAGAATGGCTACTTTCAATGCACGCGGAGAGTCGTTGCAATAACAACGCAACCTCCGCATCGCTGATCCGATAGCGCTCGCGGATGCGTGGGCGGCGCAACACCGCCTCGATTTCGTCGTAAAGTGCCTGTGCAGCGACCAACTGAAAGGCGCCCCGTAGCCAGGCGAGTAGCACCTGATGCGGGGCGCCACGGCTGATGACACCACTGACCAATACGTTTGTGTCTACAACGGCTCTAACGCGACTCAACTGTCCGCTGCTCGCGGGTGTAACGCTCGCAGCGTACTTCCTCTACTGCTTGCGTGATGTCGGCATACACCTCGTCCGAATCCTTGTCCAGATTCCGCTCCTGAATTGCCTGCACAATGGCGTCGAGTGCGATACTTGCTTCACGCGCAACGGTTGACCCCGTAGCGACCACCTCGTCCCGCTCATTCTCAGCGGCTCCAACCGGCGCTACGCCTGCTCTGCTCTCGGTGCCCACCTGCTGCTTCACCATATTTCACCCACCGCCCGCCTCTGCGCTCCGACCTCCCAACAATCATAGCAAGATGACACTACGTAGCAATGCTGCCACCGGCTATGACCGCTCCGGATTCCAGCCCCGGCGTAGGCCGGGGGTGACGTGCTTGCACCGGAATGACCGGGGATGCGCTCACTTCTGCCCGTTCAGCATGGCAGTGCGGACGCGATTGGCACGGCGGAAGTAGGCGGCGCGCGTCTCCAGGTCGAACTTGCCGATGATGTCCTCGCAGGTCGTATCCTCCAAGTGCGAATACATGCAGAAGACGGCCTCGGGACGGGTCACGTCAATCTCCACACCGGCGCCGTACTGCTCCTTGATCGCACCGAGCTTGGCATGGTTGTAATCCAGGTGTAGCACCTGATAATCGAGATTGATCGTTCGCACGTTGATCGGCTGGTAGACGGCATCGGACTCGATCAGGCTCCGGCCGAGCGGGTCCACAATGCGACTCTCGCTGCCCGGCGTGGCCGAGGCGATAAAGAAGCTGAAGTCATGCGCCCAAATACTCAGCTGCAAACCACCGGCATACATTGAGGAGAAGAAGACGATCTCGGCGTCTTGCACCCGGTTGCCCTCGGCAACGTCGCGGAAGTTGAGGTCGTAGCAGATCGCAAAACCGACCCGACCAAAATCCGTGGCAGCCACCACGGTTTCGACGCCGGGCGTGACCCCCATCTCAATCTCACCGATCGTGGGGTGGATCTTGTGATAGACGGCGGTCAAGTCCCCCTTGCGGTCGAGCAGCACCTGGGAATTGTAGGTCTTCCCGTCTTCTATGGTGAAGATCGGCACGACCACGTAGCAACGATGCTGGCATGCGACTTCCGCGAATGTCTTGATCGTCGGTCCGTCGAGCGGCTCCGCAGCAACGGGTAAGCACGACTGTCCCAGGCCATACCAGGTGATAACCTCGGTCATGCAGACAATGTCCGGCTTGTCCAGGCACGCCCGTTCGACCAAGGCCCGCTGCCGCTCCCGGTTCGCAGCGATTTGGCTCCCCGGCGAGTCCGCCACCCTGGCCTGCCGACTAGAAACCGTAGCCACGCGCACGTACCGTGCCATGTCTCCCCTCCTCACCTCATCGAAACGGCTAGGATAGTCGCCGGGCAGCATCCTCCAGAATAGCGGCCGCCGTTGGCCCCACTGCAAGTCCCTTACGGCGCAGCAGCGTACCGCTAACGAGACCGTGTCACCCCCAGCCGATTGTGCAGACCCGGCATTCGGAAGAGGCCTCGATGTCCGCAGCCGCGCACCAGCAGCCCACCGTCCTGGCCCTGGTTGGCCCGACGGCGGTTGGCAAGACCGCCCTCTCGCTGACGGTCGCCGCCGCCCTGGATACCGAGATCATCTCGGTGGACTCGTGCCAGGTCTACCGGGGGATGGACATTGGTACGGCGAAGCCTACCGCCGCCGAACGTGCATGCATCCGCCATCACCTGCTCGATGTCGTCGCGCCAGACGAGGAGTACTCCGTCGCGCTCCATCAACGGCAGGCGCACGCAATCATCGCTCGACTGCACGCCAACGGCAAGCTGCCGCTGCTCGTCGGCGGTACCGGACTGTATTTCTGTGCCGTCTGCGATGGCCTGGTGCTCCCGCCGGTGCCGCCGCAGCCGGAGCTACGGTCGGAGTGGGAGGCACGGGTAGCGGCGGGCGATCTCGCCGGCCTGGCCGCGGAGCTGCGCCGCCTGGACCCGGTCGGAGCCGAACGGCTCGATCTGGCCAATCCGCGCCGCGTCATCCGTGCGCTGGAGGTGACGCGCGTCAGCGGGCGCCCGTTTTCCGCTTGGCAACGGCGTCAGCCACCGCCATTCCGCACCGTCTGGCTCGGCCGGACACGGCCCCGCGCAGAACTGTACGCGCGCATCAATGCGCGGGTATTGGAGCACATCGCAGCCGGCCTCGTGGAAGAAGTGCGTAGCCTCGTGGAGCAGGGCTATAGCTACGATCTGCCGGCGATGCAGAGCATCGGCTACCGAGAAATCGGCCGGTATCTGCAAAGGCAGCTGACCCTCGACGACGCGATAGCCAGCCAGCAGCAGGCCACCCGGCGCTACGCCCGCCGCCAGCTCACCTGGTTTCGCCGCGACGAGCGCATCCACTGGCTCCCCGCAGCCACCACCGGCCTACCCGAGTTCCTAGACGCCCTGCAGAAAGCGGGCGTCGGCAGCGCCGGGGCCGTTCCAGGGACAGCCCGGCGCTTCTGTTAGAGTTAGGCCTATGATTACCGAGTTGGAAATCGAGGGCTTCAAGAGTTTCGGCTCACCCGGGGAGACGATTGAGTTGGGTCCACTCAACTTCATCGTCGGCGCCAACGCTTCGGGCAAGACAAACTTGCTCCACGCCTTGCGGTTTCTGCAGAACGCCGTAAATCACGATGTTTCCTACGCCGTGAGCGAGTTGGGCGGGAGCACCGAGGTCTGCAACAAGCGCCTCCATCAACATCAACTGGTGCGGCTGGCGATCAAAGTTGAGGAGGAACTCACGGCCACACTATCAGAATCGGACGGTTCGCAACGTTGGGAGGACAAGGTTGTTGCAGGCCCCTTCGAATACAAGCTGGTGCTTGACCCGGGAAGTAATGAAACCCCGCCAAGCATCGAACAAGAAATAATGCACGCGGAAGTTGAGCGGGATGGTGAGGCGAATACGGCGACACTCACACGAAGCGGCAAGGAGTTCACTTACTTCGATCCGACGGCTCCCAGAAGCGGAGGATTCCAAGGAGGCACCTTCCCGGTTCACGCACAGGAATCAACTCGCCTCGCTCTCGTCGGCGCTAGGCTCTTTTCCCTTCCAGCCACTCTACTTTGCAATGGGATCCGAGACTGGAGTTTCCACAACATCATTCCCGCCGCTGCTCGCCAACCATACGGAGAAGAAGCTGGTGTCGCTCTTGGTTCAGCGGGCGAGAAGCTGGCTACTATTCTCCATGGAATGACTGATGAAGAACGCTCTTCAATTGTGCATGGCCTGAGAAGTGTAGTGCCAGGACTTAGGAACCTGAAGACAACAAAGTCACGAATGGAGGCCACTTTGGCATTCCAGATCGTAGAAGATCAACTTAACGAAGCAATCAATCCTATCTCAGTGTCGGATGGCACCGTTCGTTTGCTTGTCCTGCTCGTCCTCACCACCTGGAGTGCTCGCAGATCGTCGCTCATTGCCATCGAGGAGCCGGAAAACGGGGTCCATCCCCACTTGGCAGAACACATCGTAGATATGCTCAGGTCTGCCTCCGAGTGGACTCAGGTTATTGTTACGACCCACGAGCCTGACCTGCTCGATCACCTAGAACCTAGCGAGGTCATTCTCTGCGACAAAGAGGATGGATTTACCAAGCTTAGGAAGGCCTCAAGCGTCGCCGACATCAAGCAGTTTCGCCAGCACTTCAGCCTCGGCGAGCTGTGGGAACAGGGTGTAGTGGGAGCAATCCCGTGAGAATCGGCGTCGGTGTCGAGGGACCCTCCGACCGGGCGTTCTGGGATAAGGTGCTGCACAAGCACTTCCCCGGTGTCCACTTTGACATCCACAACATGAACTCCAAGGAGAAGCTCATCCGTCAGACACCTCAACTGCTAGATGCCTTTCGGAGCCGTCACTGCGCCGCCGGTTTCATCTTGGTAGACCGTGACAAGGACCCGTGTATTGCGGCCGTCCTCCAGCGGTTTGACGCGGCAATCCAGCAGGAAGCACGCCAGCCGGAAGATGCACGTTGCCTGTCAATTTGTGTTGCTATCCGCGGGCTTGAGGCCTGGCTTCTCGCGGATGCTGCTGCCATCAAGGCACTGTTACCCCAGGCCAGCTACACCGCGCCTAGGGAAACCGGGTGCCTGAACCCAGGAAAGATACTCAGGGAGTTGCACCATCAGCAATATGGGCGAAGCCCTACGCGCAACAAGATCGACTTCTCAAAAAGGTTGGCGCCCAAATTCGCCCCGGAAGCGGCCGGACGGCATTCGGCGTCGCTCGCCTACTTCTGGTCACGCCTGACGGCAGCGTACCAAGGCGCCCTACAGCCCTGAGCACTACCAAGGCATCGTGCGGCCGGTGTGCCGGCGCCCGATCTCCGCCGCCTCGGGGCCGCCACTGCCGATCCTCACCCCATCGTCGAGCATCTCCGTCACGTTGTCTGGATTCACGCCATTCAGAAATGCAATCCCGACCGACTTGCAGGCGGCGAAGACGCGCGCACGTGCGGCGAGCATGTATTCAGGATAGGGTGGATCATGGTTGTCCTCGTATCCGAGCGACATCCCCATGTCGCCCGGTCCCCACTCGGCAAAGCCGACCCCAGGGACCTCGATATTCGCCTCCGCGTTGGCCAGGCAGCGCTTGTCCTCGATCTTGAGACCCAGGAGCAGCTCACCATGCGGATTGAGCGGCCACGGGTCGGCCTTGTCGAGATACTCGTTCACCGACAGTCCCCACATCGCAGCTGCCTCGCCTTGCCCGCCACTTCCCCGGCGACCGTCACCCAGCCCCTCACCCACGCCGATGCTCTGGAAGGGGAAGCGCGCCGACTCGACGAACGCCCTGACGGCGCCCGGCGTCTCGGCGTGGCAGAGCAGGATGCCATGTACACCGGCCGTCAGGAGGTGCTTCACCATCCAGGCGTTGGCCCGCATGACCTCCTCACTCGTGCCGTCGGTCGGCAGCGTAGCGATCACCGTCGGCGTGCGGTGGCCGCTGCGCGTTGGGCCGCCGGCGATCAACCCGCGCATGTAAGCCGACAACCCCGGTATGTTGAACGCATAATGCTCCATCTCCACCATCAGGTAGTCGGCCCACGTCTGCGCCATCTCGACGCCGTTCTCGTAAGTCAGCTCACCGGCGCCGGTGTAGTAGAGCGGCTGACCCTGCTCCAATAGCTCGATCGCCCGGTTGACACGTGGCATTGTCTCTCAACCTGCCTGCGTATTCGCTGCTCGCCGGTTCACCTAGCGGCCAAGACTATGCTGCCCGCCAGGATGCACCGGCAACGCTGGACTGGATTATCCACAACTACGACGCTGCCAGCAAGGAAGAGGCGGCAGTAATGCCTCGCCTCCATCACTCCCGCGAACGCAGGAATCCGGACTCCCTCTCCCCGTGGAGGAGGGCCGGGGTGAGGGCAGCCAGCGCAGCGTGCTGTGCCCTACGCGGTGCGCTCTGCGTGCTCTGTGGCCCAATGTCCGGGGCGGCAGCTCGCTTCCGGCTGCTACACTGCCCACCAGCATGGCAAGAAAGAGACCAATCACCCGCGCCGACGGTCGCGCCTTCGACGAGCTGCGACCGGTGCGTATCACCACCGGCTACCAGGAGTACCCGGAAGGATCGGCGCTCATCGCGTGCGGCAATACCCGCGTCCTCTGCGCCGCTTCGTTGCAAGACCGACAGCCGCCCCATCTGCTCAACACCGACCGCGGCTGGGTCACTGCCGAATACTCGATGCTGCCACGTGCTACGCATACCCGCAGCAGCCGCGAATCGGTACGGGGCCGCCTCGGCGGTCGCACGCAAGAGATTCAACGCCTCATCGGCCGCGCGCTGCGAGCCGCAGTGGACCTATCGGCGCTCGGCCCCCGAACCGTCATCCTGGACTGCGACGTGCTCCAGGCCGACGGTGGCACGCGCACCGCAGCCATCACCGGCGCCTATGTCGCCCTCGCTCTCGCCTTACGCCAGTTGGTCACCACGGGGATGCTCACCAACACTCCGCTGAAGCAGGCCATAGCCGCCGTCAGCGTCGGGATGGTACACGGTGCGCCGCTCCTTGATCTCTCCTACCCGGAGGACTCCCGCGCGAGCGCAGACCTCAACGTGGTAATGACCGGCGACGGGGAGTTTGTCGAGGTGCAGGGCACGGCCGAAGGCGCGCCATTCTCGCCCCAGGCGCTGGACCGCATGCTCGACCTCGCGCACCAGGGCATCAAGTCGCTGCTCGCGGCCCAAGAACGAGCCATCCGCGCCGCTTTGGACAGCACCGAGGGCAGCGCGTCCTTCCGCAAGTAGGGGCACCTGTCGGCCGCCGCCACGCGGCGACCCGTCTCTATGTCAGCGCCTGCACCAGTTCCCGGAACCGGTCGCCGCGGTCGAACTCGCTGGCGAACATGCCGAACGAGGCGCAACCGGGTGAGAGCAGCACGACACTCCCAGGCTCCGCCGCCTGCCGCGCCGTAGCCAGCGCCGCCGCGAGGTTTCCGGGCTGACCGATCACCTTCTCCCCACACGCAGCCGCGACCTTGGGCGTCGCGGTGCCCGCCAGCAGCGCAACGGCCGCGACCACGGACCCCGGACCCTGCACGGCCGCGCGCACACCACCGAAGTCCAACCCCTTGTCGCTGCCACCGGCGATTAGCACGGTCGGCCGGCCCATGGCGTCGAGGGCGGCGAGCAAGGCTTCCGGCATCGTGGCCGCCGTATCGTTGATGTAGCGCACCCCCTCGAATTCGCGGATCGTCTCCAGGCGGTGCGGCACGCCGGGGAAGTCGGCCACGGCCCGGTCAATCACCGGAGCGGGTATCCCCAGTACGCGAGCAGCCGCCGTCGCCGCCGCGACGTTCGCTCGGTTGTGGTCGCCATAGAGGTGCGCTGCGTCCCACCCGGCCGTCTCCGACGCCGGATCGAACCACACCACGCGCCCCGCAGTCTCCTCGCCCAGCGGGCGCACCGGCGGGCTGGCTCCGTTGAGCACCGCGTAGTCCTCCGGCCGTTGCCAGCGCAAGATGAGGCCCTTGCTCCGCGCATACTCGGCATAGCTCGCGTAGCGGTCCAGGTGATCGGGCATGATGTTGGTGATGACCGCTACGTGCGGGCTGCGCTGCAACGGAACTAGCCCCTCCAGTTGCCAGCTCGACAACTCCAGCACAACCCAGCTTTCCGGCTCGATGCGTGGCAGCGTTTCGAGCGCCGAGCGGCGCAGATTGCCGGCGACAACGTGCGGCCAGCCGTGCTCCTGAAGCACTGCGCCGAGCAGTAGCGTGGTCGTGGTCTTGCCCTTGGTGCCCGTGACGCCGATGATGTTCCGGCTCGGACACTCCGCGAAGAAGAGCGTCATCTCCATGACCACCGGCACGCCGGCCGCCGTCGCCACCTGCAAGTAGGGCGAATGGCGCGGCACTGCCGGATTGCGGACCACGAGGTCTGCGGATCGAAAATCCTCTTCCCGGTGCTGCCCCAGCACGTAGGCAATCTGACCGTCACGGGCGGCACCGCCCCTCCCACCATCCGTGCCGCACGGGTAGGTCACCGGGAGGTCCGCCAAGTCGTCCAGCGAAGCGGTGAGCTGCTCGGCAGGGCTGAGGTCGGTCACGGTGACCTGCGCGCCGCGCTCGGCCAGGAACCGGGCCACGCCCACGCCGCCACCGTGGACACCCAACCCCATCACGAGCGTGCGCCGGCCGCGATAATCCACCGTACTGCCCCCCTGCGCCGACCACTTGGTCTACACGGCCGGCCGCCGCCACGCGCGATCAGCGTTCCTAATCCTGGTAGGATAGAGTTCTTGGTACGATAACGTCAGCGCAGTATACTGCCTGCCCCGCGCACCCGCAGAGACCCATGAGACAGCGTCCAGCTCCCTCCTCACGCTACCCCAGTCCGGCGGCACAACGCCGGGCGGCCGAGCTATGGAAGGCCCGCCTCGGTCTCGGCGCCGCGACGATCATTACGGCGCTCTCCCTGGTGGTGATGTATCGTATCGCCGGCCTGAGCGTCGAGGCCATGCTGACGGTTTCCCAGAATACCCTGACTACCGTCCAGGTCCTTAGCAGCGGCTTGGGCCTGCCGCTGCCCGAGTTCCTGACCACGCTGGAGATCAGTCCCGCCCCGGCCGGCGCAAGTCCGGCGCCCGCTCCCACGGACAGTCAGCCCGCTGACGGCACGACCGCCCAGCCGACGCAAGCTCCCGCCCCAACGGCCGCGGTCGCCAGCAGCACCGTCGCGCCAACGCCGGCGCCGCAGCCCACGGCGACAATCGCCTCCGGTAGTGTGCGCGAGCACACCGTCGTGGCCGGCGACACCATCTTTGCGCTCGCCCGGCACTACGAGAGCAGTGTGCAAGCCATCGTCGCAGCAAACAACCTGCGCGACAGCAACGTGACTCTCCAAATCGGTCAGCGGCTGATCGTACCCTAATAGCGGCCCCAGCCCGCAGCCCCGCCGGTACGAGTTACGAGTTAAGTGAGAGTCCAGCCTACCGCTACCAGCACTGGCTCCAGTGCCGTTGCCGCCACCGCCCCGGCCCGGAGAATCCGCGCCGTTGGCGGCGACGAGAGCGCGAGCACGGTTGACGGCTGCCCCACCGGCGATGGCCCGGCGTCGAGCACCACGTCCACCTCCGACCCAATGGCGGCGACAGCCGCTTGCGCCGTCGTCGCTGGGACCTCGCCGGTATGGTTTGCGCTCGTGCCGATCAGCGGGCAGCCGGCCTCACGGATGAGCGCGCGCGTGACGGGATGATCCGGTATCCGCAACGCGACCGTGGCGCCGGCCGCGACGAGGTCCGGCACCTGCGCCGAGCGGGGCAGCACGAGCGTCAGTGCGCCCGGCCAGAAGCGCGCAGCGAGGTCCGCTGCGACCGGTGGCCACTCAGCGACCAACGCGGTAGCGGCCGCCGGGTCGGCGAGCAGCACCGGCAAGCCCCGCGCGGCCGCGCGCCCCTTCACCCCCAGCAGCCGATTCACCGCCGAGGGGTCGAGCGCGTTCGTGCCCAAGCCGTAGAGCGTGTCGGTGGGATAGACCACCAGCCCGCCCCAACGCACGACTTCGGCTGCCTCGTGCAAGCCCACCGGGTCGCCGGCCGCGTAGAGCCGCATCGTTCCTGATCGCGCCGGGCCACGTCCCGGCGGCGCGTCTGCGGATCGGCCGCTACCTGCCGCTTGCATTGCGAAGCATTCTACCTCCGAGCCGCCAGGTCTACGCAATCCGGCGTGGCGCTGGACTGCGCCGGGCACGAGTGCTACCATCCCGCCAACGCCGGATCGCGTAGGGGCGGCGTATGCCCCGCCCCAGGGAAGGAGCACGCGCCAATGCCAAACGTCTCATTCATCGGGCTGGGGAAGATGGGCCTGCCCATGTCGCGCAATATCATGCAGGCCGGCTTCCCGCTGACCGTCCACAACCGCAGCCGGGGCAAAGTCGAGGCGCTCGCTGCGGAGGGCGCGACCGCAGCCGACTCGTCGGCCGAGGCAGCCGCCACCACCGACATCATCTGCCTCTGCGTGCCTGTCCCGGACGACGTGGAGACCGTCATTCTCGGCCCGGACGGCGTGCTTGCCGGCGCCCGCAGCGGCAGCCTGGTCGTGGACTTCAGCACCATTGACCCCACCACAAACCGCAAGGTGGCCGCGGCGCTGGCCGAGCAAGGCGTCGGCTACATTGACGCGCCGGTCAGCGGTGGACCACCGGGCGCCGAGGCAGGCAGCCTGACGGTAATGTGCGGCGGCAGCGAAGCGGACTACGAGCGTGCCCTGCCGGTGATGGAAGCCGTGGGCGAGAAGATCGTCCACGCCGGGCCAATCGGCGCCGGCTCAACCGTGAAG
The DNA here is from genome assembly GCA_965220865.1 of Chloroflexota bacterium. Lineage (GTDB taxonomy): Bacteria > Chloroflexota > UBA11872 > UBA12225 > JAJDUF01 > JAJDUF01. Next base: position 4,299,955 of record OZ244848.1, on the reverse strand, counting down.
CTCATCAACCAGATGCTCGTCGGCGTCAATCTGTCGGGCGCCGTCGAGGGCTTTGTCCTCGGCGCCAAAGCGGGCATTGACCCGGAGCTACTGCTCGACGTGGTGAGCAGCGCCTCCGGCGACAGCTTGCAGCTCCGGCGCTGCTTCCCCGACTTCGTGTTCAAGAACTCCTACGAGCCGGCCTTCTCGGCCAACCTGCTCTACAAAGACATCATGCTGGCGCTCGGCATCGGTCGTGAACTGAACGTCCGGCTCAACCTCGGCAATCTGGCCCTCCAAGCCTACGAGGAAGTCCGCAACCACGGACTGGGCGAACAGGACTTCGCCGTGGTGGCCGTGCCGCTCCAGCGGCTCTCCGGCGTACAGATCAAGCCGGAAGAGTAGAGCAGGAGACTCCTGCTCTCCACATGGTGGAGAGGGGGCCGGGGGGTGAGGCACAGCCCTAAGCGTCGAACACCTCACGCACCGCGCACGTGAAACCGGGCAGCACGTCCAGACCGTCGAGCGTGTCGTGCCCATCAAGCGTCACCACCGCCCGGTTCGGCCGATACACGTCCACGCTCCGCGTGTCCGGCTGCACCACCCACACCAAGCGCACGCCGTAACTGAGCCACATCCACGCCTTGTCATGGGCCTCGCGCTGGCTGTCGCTGGGGGAAACGATCTCCACTACGAGGTCGGGAGCAACCTCGGCATAGCCGCTAATCCGCACGTCCGGCGGTATCCTCTCCGCCGAGAAGTAGGCAATGTCCGGCTCGCGCACCGTGTCCGGGTTCCGCTCCAGCCAGACGCCCGCGTCCGAGCCCATCAAGCGTCCTAGCTTCCGCGGCTTGATGAAGACACCCAAGAGCATGCCCAGGTTCATTACGATCTCGCCGTGCTCCAGTCCTGTTGGCATGGTCTCGTGCAGCACCCCCCGGACTAGCTCGCCACAGACGCCCTGGCCATCCAGCCGCAGCAGGTCGTCGGCCGTGAGCAGCCTAGTCTCGGTGATCGTCATACCTGTCCCCTTCACGGTGCGGCGCAGCTACGCGACGTGCTCGCCCGCCGGCCAGCGATACACCATCTTCAGATACTCGTCGTAGGGGATGTCCGCCAGGGGGGCCATCGCCGCGTCCCACAGCGCGTTCCAGCGCTCGTAGTCGGTCAGCACCGTCTCCGGCTGCGCCGCGCTACGCACGACAAAGCCCGGCAAGAACGGCCGGCCCGTCGGCTTGGCAGCGTCCTGGTAGCGCAAGTCCATGCTCCACCGCACACGATCCGACACGTTCGGCTGGCTGCGGTGCATCATCAAGGGGTGGAAGAGGATAAGGCCACCGGCCTGCGTGGGCAGCAGCTTCGGCGTCAGCGCGGGCACCTCCCGGGGGTCCACGCGAATCTCGCCATTGACGAGATGGCGGCGTAGCCCGTGCTTGTGGCTGCCCGGCAGCAGCTCCAGACAGCCACCGTCCTCCGCCACGTCGAACAGCGGTATCCACATCGTAGCGATAATCTGGTTATCCGCCTCGGGTAAGACGGTCCCAGCGTCCTGGTGCCAATGATGGGCACGCGAGTTGTACATCGCCGACCGTTCCGGCGGCACCGAGCGTATGTGCTGGATCGGGCTGCACTGGAGCTCCGGGCCAACCAGCGCCTCGGCCAGATCGAGCAAGCGCGGGCAGTGCAGAAAGTCGAACATCGCCCGGCCCCGCACGAAGCGAATATCCAGCTTGTCCCCGATCTCCGGCGCCTCCGCCGCGATCAAGGTCATACGGCGCTGGAGCGGCTCGCGCTCGTACAGCTTGGTGAGCTTGCCGTCGGCTACAAGCTGCCGCGCCCGCCGGTCAATGAGCGCCTCGTACTCGGCGATGACCGGACTGAGGTCATCGTCGCCGAGGACGCCGGCCGCAAGGTGGAGATAGCCGTTGTCGTGAAAGTCTGCGATCTGTGCCTCGGTAAGCCTCATCCTACCCTCTCCTCGACCTCCGCCAGCCCACCACCCCCCTAAATGGGGAAGAAGCTACAGGCGGTGCCACTGACTCCCCTTCCCTGGAGGGAAGGGGCCGGGGGTTAGGTCCACCCGTTCATGCTACGCCGCCCCCGCCACGCACGCAAACGGCCGTCTCTACCGGGCGGCGTGGCACACGGGCAATGGCATACTTCACGCCAACCGCCCGGCAACCACGCCCACAGTTAGGAGGCAGGCCGTGAATCAGCGACCTCTCCCCATTGGCACTCGATCCCAGCTCTTCTTGGACGACTACCTGATCGCCGCCAGCGACGGCGTGGCGGCGCGCCTCCATCCCATGACCAAGCACCCGGCGCCGGTCCTGCAAGCCGCGGCGCCCTGGGAGCGGCCGGAGGTCGGCGGGCTATGGGGGCCGGTGCATGCCCACTTCGACCCTATCGAGCAGGTCTTCAAGCTCTGGTACAGCAGCATGGGCGCCTACCCCGCCGACCGCTCCCGTCGGGACCCCACCTACCGCTGCCTCGCCACCTCGCCCGATGGCCTCAACTGGGAGCGCCCCAATCTGGGACTGTTCGAGTACGCCGGCTCGACCCGGAACAACATCTTCACGGACCAAGCCGACGGCGGACACGGGATGCTGGACTGCCCCGAGATGGCCGCCACTGAGCCGCCCGACCGGCGCTACAAGGCCGCTGGATGGGGCGGATTCGACGACCGCCGCATCACACAACTGAACGTGTACTTCTCCCCGGATGGCTTGCGCTGGCAGCCGTATGCGGGGAACCCGGTGCTCCGCGGCCGGCGGCTCGACGATACCAATAGCGCCGCCAAGCTCCGCGCGTCGCTGGCCCACGACGGCCCGCCGGGGTCTCCAACGGCCAAGTACGCGCTGGTGCCGCGGATAATGCTGGAGCTGGAGGGCTGGCGACGGCGCTGCGTTGGCATCGCCACGTCCGAGGACGACGATGGTGGCAATCCCTTCACGCAATGGACTGAGCCGATGCTCGCCTTGGCGCCCGATCAGCTCGACGACGATATGTCCGAGGCGCGGCTAGCCGCGGCCAAGCCACTGCTTCTCCAGGATCACCCCGACGACCACCACTGCGAGTTCTACGGGATGCTGCTCTATCCCACCAGCGATCTCTTCTTGGGATTCGCCTGGACCTATGACGTGGCCTGCGATCTCACCCGCATCGGGCGCGGCAACGAGTACGCCATCGTGGACGTGCAGCTTATCGCCAGCCGTGACCTGGTCCACTGGCAGCGGATCGGCCATCGCCAGCCGGTGCTCGGCCGGGGCAACCCCGACAGCTTCGATAGCCACATGATCTTCTACCATTCGCTGCCCCTGACCGTCGGCGATGAGTGGTGGGTGTACTACATGGGCTTCAACGAGGGCCACGCCGCCAAGAGCTGCTACGATGATGCGCTCCGGCGGCAGTATCGGGCGGATGTGCAGGCGGGACGCCGCCACTTCCCGGCGCTGGGCTTGGCCAAGGTGCGCCGGGACGGATTTGTCTCCCGCGACGCCGGCCTGGACGGCGGCACCCTCACGACCCGGCTGCTCCGGCCGGGTGGCGCCAGCCTCGAAGTGAATGCGACGGTGGCCGCGGGCGGCGCCATCACGGTCGCCGTGCAGGACGAGCACGGACGGGCGCTCCCCGGCTTTGGCGCCGCCGACTGCACGCCGCTGACCGGCGATTCGCTGCGGCACCGCGTGCAGTGGGGCGACCGGCGCGGCGACGACCGCTGGTGCGAGCGGCCGGTGCGCCTACAGTTCCACCTCCGCGCCGCCGCCCTCTACGGCTTCCGCTTCACCGCAGCCGAGGCCAGCCTGCTCACAGCGCCGTCAACTCTTCTCCAGGATGCTAGTCGTCCTCAGCTTCCGGCTCCGGGGAAGTCAGAACAGCGACCTCGATCACATCCGGAGTCGTTTGCTGATTGCGAATGTCCATCCCCAAGTCATTGGCGGCAATAGTCAGACGTCGTTTGGCCCTACGCACTATCTCGCCCTCGCCCAGCGTCCACTTTAGTGTCTCGCCAGGACGGCCAGACCTAAGAAGATCCATGTAGGGCTCCATATCCACTCTCTCGTGCGAGCGTGAGCTAAACGACGTTCGTGGCTCGGCCGCGGTCCTACCGATGACCCGTGGCACAAGTGTCTGGCTCGACTGGCCCCGGAACTGCTTGATCTCCACCGCGAGCACCTCGATGCTGGGCATCTGCTCGTTGAGGAACTTCACCACCTGTTCGAGGGGGTCCGGTATTTCATCCGCGATGAACAGGAGACGCAGCCGACGCGCGGCGAGGTTCGTGGCCACGTTCTCCCAGAAACCGTCAGCATCCGGTTCTTCATCCACCAGGAGCAGTCTTCCGAGCACTTCATCGGGATCGTTAGTTGACTCCTCGAACGTCTGGCGTAGCTCGTCCGCAGTCCAGGTCTGCGCGGCGTGCGCCGCATACTCCAGCAGCTGCCCAACAATGGTGCGGCGGATCTCGGGATTCGAGCCGCGCTTCACCTCGGCCAACGTCGGCACTGCATCTTGGTCAACGATCAGATGATCAAGCGCCCACCGCGCGCCGGCGCCAGCAGTTTCGGCTATTCCCTTTTCGCGCGTGATCAGAATCCAGCGTCGGGGATCGCCCGGACGGATCTGCTCGCCGTCCAGCAACTCGGGATGCTCGGCAATCAGCGCTTGTAGCTCGTCCTCAGTCGAAAAAGGCTCCTCCTCAAGCGGCTCAAGCCCTCCCCCCTCATCTCTGGCGTATATGCGCTCGGCCATGGTGCTCCTCCCCCAACTATGCTCCGGTGCAATCAGTACGCTGCACGCTATCTACGCACAACCAAGGTGACCGGCCCCAGCAAGCCGGACGGCCGCTGGCTGCCCTCATACTCGTTCGCCATGCTGTTGGTGACCCGCACTTCCAGGCGGTACGTCCCCGCCGCCAGGCCACTGCCCAAGCACACGCGATAGGGCGCCCACATCCGCACACCGACCCGCTGCCCATCGAGGAAGACGGCGGCGCTGTCTCCAACCTGCCCCAGATCGAGCCATGCCTCCGTAGCCGGCGCCGGCAGTGTTAGCTCCGTCAGGTACCGGAGCGTCCCGGAGAACAGCTCGTAGCCGCGCTGCCGTGCCCAGTCACCCGGCGCCGGTACCGCCACCGCCACCCCGTCGAGATCGCGCACCTCCCAGCGCAGGTCCAAGGGCATCCGCTCCTCCGCTAGTTGGGGAAGCGCCGGCGATGGCACGAAGGGCGCCTGCGCGTCCACGGCGAGCACGATACTCTCCCGCCGCTCCAGGTCGAGCGGGACGCGGAGTCCATCGCCGGCAGCTTCCGCCTGTTCCGGACGCTGCGCTCCGGTCAGCGGGTCCCAAGCCGCGATCTCTCCCGAGACCGCCAGGCGTAGCCGCCCGGCAATCTCGCCCTCGCCCTCGTTGACGAGCAGGTAGTAGTCCAGTCCGTCCTTCCGGTAGTGGAGAAACCGCAGGTCCGGGTGGTGCGGCGTCAAACGCAGGTCACGCTCGATAAACGATTCCAACTTGGCCGGCAGGTCCTGGTCCTCCTGGAAGACGACAAGCTGCCCGCCGCCCTCCCGGAACCGATCCAGGTTCGCGCGGCTCTCGTCGCTCAGTACCGGATCACCTTCCACGATGACCACGCGGTACCGCTGCTCACCGACTTCCAATCGGCCGGCGTTGACGGTCGCCACAGCAACCGCCGCATCGTCCAGGTAGAGAAAGTCAACCTGATTCTGGTAGAGCTGTTTCGCCGCCCCCCAGGGTAGGTCGTTGCCGTCACCCAGGATCGCCGCGTCGCAGACCTGCTGCCCGTCCGAGAGCAGCCAGCTCAACCGCCGCGCATAGCCGGCCAGGTGGTGAAAGTGCGGCCACCAGACGTTGTGTACACCGAGGTCCGGCTCGCTCTCCCAGGCCCGGCGGTCGCGGATGGAATAGTAGACCGCGTGGGGACACAGCAGGTTGTTCCCCCGCACCAGATGCCAGTCGAACAGCCACTTGGTTTCTTCCAGCGTGAGGCGCCAGCCGTAGCCCCCGCAGACTTCCGTCAGGATGCGGCGCGCGCCTTGCAGCCGGGCGCCACTCGTCGCCGCTTTGGCGGCCACACTGTCGTCGCCCTCGACGGCGGACGCGCTCGCCGGCTCTATGTAGCGGTGGACCATGTCCTGGCCGGGGTACTGGAAGAAGCGCAGCACCGACAGCTCATTGCTCCACTTAGGATGGCCCGTCAGAGCAATGCCGTGTACCGCGCACCACTCGGACTGCGCTGCGTAGAACACCTCCTCCAGCCGTTGCTGCACGGCGGCGGCGTAGTCGCGGCGGAACGCTGCCGTCTTCGGCCCATAGTCGAGCCAGAGGGCCGGCAGCCACGCGCGCGGATCGTCACCCCACCGTCCCCGCCACTGCGCCGCCAGCCAGTCCACGAGGCCAGTCGTGTAGGGCTGCGGGGACTCCGTCCGGTGCGGGCCTTTGCCCAAAATACTCGGCTCGTCGGTGAATAGCGCGATGATCGTCGTGCCAAAGAACTCCCGCAGGTGCTTATAATATTGGTCGTGGGTGAGGCTCAGGAAGCGCGCCACCGCCTCCGAGTTGAGGATGTCCGCCGCTGGCGGTGCCGTCGCATGACCGGTCTCCTCCTCGGCAAGGACGCCACGGATGACCCCACCGCTGTGCGTCTGCCATACGCTCATCGCCTGCCAGCGCCCCGCCGGCACCTCAATCCGCACGATGTCGTGGGGCAAGGTATCCAGCACGCGCACAGTGTCCGGGTCAATGTCCCCGTCGTCGCGCACCCGGCCCAGCACGGTGCAGACGTGGCGGTCGAGCAGGGCACGGCCCGTGTTCGGCCGCCAGTAGCCGCAGAACGGCCCGGCAACCTCGCGCTCCCACAAGGAGATGGCCTGGCTCGCGTAATCTGGGCTCTCCGCCACGACGGCGCCGTTGGCGCTGCCGGACGGATAGGAGCCTTCGTCGTAGAGGATGATCTTCATCCCCAAACGAGCCGCCTCCGCGACGACCAGCCGCATCAGGCGAAAGTATTCGTCCGTGAGGTAGCCCACGCGCCGCGAAAGCCCGAGCCGGGGATGCGGCGCAACGCCCCCGAATCCGGCCTCGTAGAAGGCGTGGAGTTGGTCGAGGAGCACCGCGTCTCGCAGGTCGTCGTTCCAAAACCAGAGCGGGATCAGACCGAACTCGCGCGGCGGATCGGCAAAGGTTGCATGCGCTTGGCGGAGGTCCATGTTCCCTCCCCGCAGGAGCAACGTGATACTCAGGGGGTGTATTATAATGCTCGCGCCGTTGCGCTGCTCAACATCGGTACCCCCTATAGAGACTGGGAACAGGCCGAGCCTTTACCGGTGAACGGCCTCATACGGAGAACGCGAGGTGACGAATGCTCAAAGTGCTATTCCTCGGTGGTCGTGATCAAGGTCAGTTAGGCGAGATACGGCAACGCCATCCGGGGGTCACTTTTGCCGGCGCCGCCACGGAGGAGGATGAGCTACGCGAGATTGTGGATGCCGACGCCGCGGTCGGGTGGCCTACCAGCGCGCACATCATCGCCGGCCACAAGCTCCGCTGGATCCACGCCGGCAGTGCCGGTATCGACTGGATATCCCAAGTCCCGGAGCTGATCCAAAGCGATATTGTCCTCACCAACGGTCGCGGCTCCTACGGCAACGCGATTGCCGACCACTGCTTCGCCATGATCCTCGCCTTCACGCGGCAGCTGCGCGAATTCACGGCGGACCAGCAAGCCAAAGTGTGGTCGGGGCGCAACCACGCGCCGAAAATGCTGGAGTTGAGTGACGCCACGCTGGGCATCGTGGGCCTCGGCAACATCGGCGGGGAGATCGCCCGGCGCGGGGCCGGCTTCCGCATGAAGGTCATGGCGGTGGACCTCAACCCGGCCGCCCAAGCGCCCGGTATCGAGCAGGTCTGGGGGCTGGACGGTCTCGACGAGTTGATGCAAGTCAGCGATTACCTCGCCGTCAGCGTACCCCGCACGCGGGAGACTATCGGGCTAATTGACGCCCGGCGCCTGGCGTTGATGAAGCCCTCCGCCCACCTGATCGCCGTCTCGCGGGGCCGGATCGTCGAGGAGGCGGCGCTCATTGCGGCTCTCCAGGAGGGGCGGCTGGCCGGCGCGGGCCTCGACGTGATGGCCACCGAGCCGCTGCCCGCGGACAGCCCGCTCTGGGAGTTGCCCAACGTAATCCTGACGCCGCACACCTCGGGCGCTTCCGTGCAGACCCGCGAGCGGGGGCGGCAGCTCCTGCTCGAAAACCTGCGCCGGTTCATCGCCGGCGAGGACCTGCTGAACGTCTGCGACAAGGAAGCCGGCTTCTGAGACCGGCACCCATCAGCCACTAGCTATCGGCTATCGGCTATCTGCGAAAGGAGCGTGCTTCACTATGCGACGTAACCCTGCACTGGCCAAGCTAAACGCTGGCGGAATGACCAGTGGCATTAGTGTCGGCCTAGATTCGCCCGACCTCGCCGAGTTGGCTGCCCACGCCGGCTTCGAGTATGTGTGGCTGGAGTGGCAGCACGGGCAATTCTCGGAGCACACGCTCAACAACGCCATTGCCCGCTTTCTGCCCGTGGAAACCGCTCCTATCGTGCGCGTGAAAAGCCACGAGCCGGGCACGATCAATCACGTGCTGGACATGGGCGCGATGGGCGTCATCGTGCCCATGGTCGAAACCGCCGCCGAGGCGCGGGCGATTGCCCATGTGACCTACTATCCACCGCTCGGACGGCGCTCTACTGGAGGCACACGCCTCTCCCTATTGGGCGACGATTACACGGAGCGGGCGAACGACGAGATGCTCCTCGTCGTGATGGTCGAAACCGAGTCGGCGATCAACAACGTCCACGAGATCATGGCCGTGCCAGGTGTGGACGTGGTGCTGATCGGTCCTGGCGATCTTATGCTCGATGTCCAGGCACAGGGCAAAGATGCCGCCTACCACGAGCGGCTGGTGCAGCAAGTCCTCACTGCCTCTCAGCAGACCGGCGTCGCCGCCGGCTTCGTCTGTCCCAGCCTCGAAGTCGCGGACGAGCGGGTCGCGCAAGGCTTCCGCTTCGTCAGCTGTGGCTCGGACTCCGGGCTACTACGGGCGGGCTTCCAGTCCATCCTCCAACATACGCGCTCCTGGTAGGCGAGCACAGACAAGTCCCCTATGGTCCATCCCGGTCGCAACGGGGGAGCGTTAGGGGGGCCATGTCGAGGGGCAGCAGTCATGGACTATCGCCGCTTCGGTGCCACCGGCGTCAAAGTCTCCCCCATCTGCCTCGGCAGCGCCTTCCGCGGTCGTCCCGGCGATGATGTCTGCAAGGCCACCATCGCGCAGGCCATTGATCTTGGCATCAACTTCATTGACGTGGCCAACATCTACCAGGAAGGACACTCCGAGCGGCTGGTTGGCGAGGTACTCAAGGGGCGCCGGGATCAATTCGTCCTCACCACCAAGGTCGGGAGCAGCATGGGGATCGGCCCGAATGACACCGGGCTATCCAGGGCACACATCCTCCGCGAGATCGAGCACAGCTTACGCCGCTTGCAGACCGACCACATTGACATCTACCTGGTGCATCAACTCGACCCCACGACGCCCCACCAAGAGACGCTGCGCGCCCTCGACGACCTCGTCCACCAGGGCAAGGTGCGCTACATCGGTTGCTGCAATTACACTGCCTGGCAGGTCTGTGCCGCCCTCTGGACCAGCGACCACGCCGGCCTGACGCCGTTCATCGGCGTGCAGAACCACTACAACCTACTGCGTCGGTCACCCGAACGCGAGCTACTCCCCTTCTGCCGTGAGCAAGAGCTAGGCGTGATGACCTATAGCCCGCTGGCCGTCGGCCTGCTCTCCGGGCGCTTCCGGCGCGATACTCCACCGCCGTCGGACACCCTCTGGGGGCAAAGACGCTCCGGCTTCCAAGACGCGATGACACCGGCAGCCGACCGGGTCATCGCCACCCTGATACGCCTCGCGCAGGAGCGCGGCAAGACCCCGGCACAGGTGGCTATCGCTTGGATTCTGTCCCATCCTGAGATCAGCGCGGCGATGATCGGTCCCGACCGGCCGGAGCACGTCACGGAGACGGTCGGCGCCGCCACGTGGAAGCTGGACCCGGTGGCCCGGACGGAGCTGGATGCCGTCTCCGCCTGGGCGCTCAACGGCACCCACAGCCCGTGACGGTAGCACCGTTACGCTGCTCGCAATCGCCGTCGCCAGCTCAGACTACGGCTAAGGAGCATTGGAGCCAGGCGGCGAAGAGCGGGCGGAGTACGCACCCACGTCAGCGGCCTCGTCGCAGCCCAGGCGAACACGACGTAGGCGGCCGGCAGCACCAGATAAGAGTACCGATCAGAATAAGGACCACCTTCCGGGATGATGCCCGCTATGAAGGCGTAGGGTGGCAAATAGCTGCCGAGTAGCGAGAGCACAACGGGAAGACGTGGACCGCGTATCAGAAGATACAAGCTGCCGGCGACAAAGCAGCCGAGCACCACCACCAAAGCAGCCTCACCGATAAGATTATCCAGATACCTGATCGCGCCACTGAAGACTACTTCTTTGTAAATCAGAAATGTTCCTAGTGAGAAGTAGTTTATGACTTCAGAAAGTGCGTATTCCATCCGAAAAAGCGGTTCCACTAGCTGCTGTATATCAGGCCCCATCTCTACATTGAGCGGCGCCAGTGGCTCACGGAATCGGAGACTATAACCGACTAGCAGTGGCGCAACCAGCGCACCGAGGATGCCCCACGCAATGAGGCTGCGGCGCCACGCATGCTTCAGCCCCACTCCCCACACAACCAACAGAAAAGCGACGACCGCAGCCGAATCCAGTCGCGTTAACACTGCTGCTGCTGCAAGCAACCCCGCGGCAATAGCTGTCCCAACTTGGCCCTGAGCGCGTGCTACGACGAGCGTCGCCAATCCAAAGACCAACAGCAGCCCGACTTCCTCACGCAGCCCCTCGTCACTCCTATAGATGTGCCATGGCAGAGTTGTCAGCAGCAGCGCCGCCCCCAGCCCCGCCACTGAACCCAAGACTGCTCGTCCAAAGAGATAAGTGACCACTACTGCTCCGAGTGAGCCTAACATCGAGACATAGCGTATATGCGCTTGTGACTCACCCAAGATATCCAACGCAAGGCGCACCAGAATAGGAAAGAATGGCTCGCGCGCGGCTGAGTGGAGGTCCAGGTAGGCTAGTGCAATGGGATTCGTTCCTTCAGATGCTACCCGCTGGTAAAAAACCAGCGCCGCCCGGTAGTACCCACCGGAGAGAAAAGGCCAGCGCCACGATCCCAAAGAGGGCCGCCCGCTCGGCAACCATCAGCGCTTGCCGCTTGTAAGAGGGATCTCTACGCCAGAGCGGCAGTGCTACGGCAACTAGACTAGCGACTAGGAAGACCGGCATCGCCAACTGGAGTGCCATGGGCCGGGCAAAGTACGCGAGAAGACCACCGGCCAGCGGGAAACCCATCCACAGCAGTGACCCCCAAGTACGCAGCGGCCATGCGGCTCGCACCGCAAATGAGCTTGTCACCAGCCACCAGCCGAAAGCCGCCATCCGCGGATCGGGTTGAGCTAGGAGCGGCTCCGGCAATGGTATCCCTGTGGCCGCAATGGCGGTGTACCACGAGCGTCCAAGCACACCGATGGAAGCCGCGACCACGTCCAACCAGCCCCCGAACAACGGTAGCAGCAGCAGCAAGAACGCCGCTACTCGGCTGCCGGTCCAGGCAAGCCGGCTCGCTATGGCTCGCACACCACTCGGGCCAAGCCAGTCCGGCCGCCATGCATCTGCCGCGAGCACTATCCCTAGCGGCAAGATGGCCAAGAGATCGCGCGGCAGCGTTGGGCCGGTAAACCACGTTCCTGGACCTGCTACGGCCGGCAGGACATCTTGGACAAGCCAAAACCCCAGCCAGTCCAGGCCTAAGGGGGAAAGGATGATGCCGATGATGCCTGCGGCGGCCAATGCAGCGGCGCGAATTGATGTCCCGGCCAGCAGCCGCATAGCCCCCACCGACCAACCAGGCCAGCGTACACTAGCGAGCAGTGCCACGAATGTCACTACCGCTAGGCTAGCTGGGAACACTACCGCAATCCCCGGCCAAGATGTGTCCGCCGCCCTGCCGGCTTCGCAATACTGGCTTCACCGCAAATCCATGAGGCTGGCAACCAAGGTATTTGCTCGCGCAGCGGCGCCTCGGCCGCGGCCACCAGCGTTTCGCAAGCCTGTAGGTACGCTTCACACCCCATCCTAACCGATGCCCGAGGGAAGAAGCAGATAGCAGATAGTGGAGGCTGGACCCGGTGGCCCGCATGGCACTGGATGCCGTCTCCGCCTGGGCGCTCAACGGCACCCACAGCGCGTGACACCGTGTAGGGGTACACGACCGCCCCACCTTGACAGAGCTAGCAGGGCGGGATACCGTATTGTTAACCTCCTATGAACGTTGCCGACTTCCGGCGGCGCCATCAGTACGCCAGTACGCGCCGATGTCGTTCCGCTCCCGCATGCGGTCGGTAACGCTCGTGCGGGGACATTTGCAGAGAGAAAGGCCGTAGCGTATGGCCACCGTAGAAGATGTCGAGGGCTACCTCATCCGCATGGACCAGCCCTTCGAGGAGCTAGACGACGGGCTGTGGGTCATCCACGACGAGTACGACCATATTGACAACATCGTCATTTCCTACGCCGACCCGCTGGTCATCTTCCGGGTCAAGCTCATGGAGCTACCCGCGGGAGACAACACGGAACTGTTCCGCCTGCTGTTGGAATACAACACCACGGATTTGCTGCACGGGGCGTATGGTCTCGAAGGGACCAATATCGTGGTCACGGATACGCGCGAAGCCGTGAACATGGACTTCAACGAGTTTCAGGCTTCCGTTGACTCCCTCGCCCTCGCTATCGCCGAGCACTATCCGAAACTGTCGGCGTTCCGGACTGCCGCCAGCTAGCCGGTCTTCGGACAGGTAAGGAGCAAGAATATGTCAGTCTTCAAGCGCATCTCCACCGTGTTTCGGGCCAACGTCAACGACATGATCTCCCAGGCGGAAGACCCGGAGAAGATGCTCAATCAGCTTACGGATGACATGCGCGAGCAGTACGGCAAGGCCAAGCAGCAGGTCGCCGCGGCGATGGCCGACGAGCGTCGCTTGCAACAGCAGCTCACTGCCGAGCAGCGGCAGACTGCCGAGTGGGAACAGAAGGCCATGACCGCAGTGATGGGCGGCCGGGACGATCTCGCCGCCCAAGCCCTGCAGCGCCAAGTCGAGCACACCGAAGCGGTCACCAACTACCAGGAGCAGTGGGAGGCTCAGAATGCCTCCGTAGCCCAACTCAAGGAATCGCTCCGCCGCCTCCAGAGCAAGATAGATGAGGCCCAGCGCAAGAAGAACCTCCTGATCGCTCGCGCCAAGCGGGCGGAAGCGCAGAAGAAGATCGCGCAGGCGATGGGCGGTATCTCGGACAGCGGCGCCTTCGACACGTTCGACCGCATGGCCACAAAAGTGGATCAGATCGAAGCGACGGCAGAAGCCAGCACCCAGCTCCAGGCAGAGCTGGAAGGGAGCGACCTCGAGGCGGAGATCAAGGCTCTGGATTCTCCGTCCGATGACGCCGCGCTCCTCGCCCTCAAGCAGAAGATGGGTATGCTACCCAAACCTGCCAGTGCCGATACACCCCGGCTCACCGACAACAACCCCCCGGCGCGCTGAACCGGGCCGCGTCGCAGCCCCGTCCCCCTGCGAAGCGGGGGGACCATAGGGGGGTCGGTATTGCGCCTCATCCACTCTGTCCCTCTCCCTAACCCCCGTGCTGACGCACAGGGGTCGGGAATGGCCTCCGCCGGAACAACAGCCGCCTGCCCTGACCCCGGCGCAGACCGGGTCCAGCAGACTCAGCGGCTTGCTGGCAGCGTTTCCGTGGTCCCATCCGCTGCCTGCCGCCCAACGGGCGAGAGCACCGCTTCAAGCAGGGGCCGTATCTGTGACAGTTGCTTGATCCGAATCGCGAAACCCCATTCCCGCTCGAACTTTTTCCACCCGGCACTGTAGAAAAAGTGCTTCAGTCTGTGCGATGTGGAACGTAGCCGTTGTAATCCCATTCTCCACGCCCCAGTCCACGGTCCGAGCGAACACGTCGGGGTCATCGCTGTCCAGGCCGAAGACAAAGCTCCCGTTAATCATGATCCCGATGTCATCGAGCCTTCTGACAACCTCCCGATAGCTCCGGCCGAGATTCTGGCGCTTGCCGGCGCCGGCCAGGGCGCTGGTCGAAAGCGTCTCGAATCCGACGAATATGCTGCGGAGTCCCGCGGCCGCCGCCTCTTCGATAAGGTCGTCGCGAAGAATGGAGTCTACGGTTGCCGCCCCTTGAAAGATGCGGCCCATACCCCGCATGCCCTGGAATAGCGCTCTGGCGAATCGTGGATGCCCGAGGAGATGGTCGTCGAGGAAGTAGAGATGGCGACCAGGCAGGCGCTCGATCTCGGCCAGCGCCTCGTCCACCTGCTGCGTGTAGAACGAGCGCCCGCCCGCGAAGAAACCGTCCTTGTAGCAGAAGGTGCAGTGGTGCGGACAGCCCCGTGACACGACAATCGAGTTCGGCACGAGGTACAGCCGTCGCTGAATCAGGTCTCTGCGGACCGGTGGTATACCCAGGAGTGTGCGCGTTTTCGACACGTACCGGCGTAACGGCCTACCCGCTGCAAAGTCTTGCAGGAACTGGGGGAAGGTGTCCTCGCCGGGGCCGATGAAGATCGCATCGGCGTGGGGTGCCGCCTCGTCCGGTAGCGACGTGACGTGGAGACCACCGAGCAGGACGTAGGCGCCCCGGGCGCGATAGTGATCTGCGATCTGGTAGGCGCGATAGGCATTGGTGATGTAGACCTGGATGATGACCAGGTCCGGTCGGTCGCTAAGATCCAGCTTCTGGACATGCTCGTCTTGCAGCTCGATCTCGATGTCGGGATTGAGATACGCGGCAAGGGTTGCTAGGCCCAACGGCGGAAAGAGCGAGTACTTGATCGGTCGCCAGTAAGTGCTGGTCGCTTCGGTCAACGCCGGCAGGATGAGCTTCACGCGCCTGAGCGGAGATCGCTTGGAGTTCAGCTGTGCCTCCTTTCGGGGCTGCCCAACGTTGTGCGGCTCACGCGCCCGTCTGCTGTGATACCGTGCAGCCGCCATTAAGCTGCTGCGTTGGGTGCCACCTAGAACGAGCCGCCGAGCGACGCGGTTATCGCTGGGACAGCTTGCTCAGGGCGTGAACCACCGGCACGCTTCCGAACGGAGTGATCTCGCGCGGTCCGGCCTAGGGGAGGCTGCCGCGCGGATGGCCCAAGCAACCGTGCATTACCGAGGTCAATATGGGCGCATTAAATGAGACAGCCCTAAGAAACCTTTCGGCTTCTCAGGGCCTGCCCCGACCGACGATGCCCAACCGCTCCCGCTAGCTAGGCGGGCACGGACAGCACACCGAGCACCCTCATCCCCGGCACACTCACGCTGCTTAGTGCTACCGGATCGGTCTGCCGGCTTCACCACCCTGCTCGCGCACCCCCCGCCGACCAGGCACCTGCTCACCGGGGACCGCTACCGAAGCAGCGGGGTGGCTCGCTAACTCCACTGCCCCTCCGCACCCCCAACCGAGAAGTCGGCCTCCCGATCGGAGTTCCGCGCCGGAAGCAGTGTAGATACTATCTTACGCCGCAGCCACGGCCGGCGCAAGCCGCGTCCGGGCACGAATAGTTCCGCAAAAGGCCGATCTCGGCAGCTTATTCCCAAGCTACCGCTCTACTCCCGCAGAATCTTGACCGATTTCTACCCACAGCCTCGCGCGCATGGCAGCAACCGCCGCTAGGTTCCCTTGACTTTCCCGGTCATCCCCGCATTTATCCTGTCATTCTCGCGAAAGCGGGAATCCACGTCCCCCTGCACGGCGGGGGGGCCATAGGGGGGCCGGAATCCACCGGCCCGCCGAGCCGCTATCCTTGCTGCAGCCCCCTTGCACCGGCATCGCCGCCGGCGCGAGGGTGCGCGCACGCTAGAATAGCCAGCTACAGCAGCACAATTCGGAGGCTCCCATGCAGTACGTTATGTTCACCAAGCATCTCCAAGAGTTGAGCGTGCCCGACGCCGGCCGTGCCATCAAAGAGCTAGGCTTCGATGGCGTCGAGCTGACCACCCGGCCGGGCGGTCACATCCTGCCCGAAGAGGTCGAGACCGCCTTGCCCGCAGCGGTCGAGCAGCTACAGGCGCTCGGCCTGGCCGTGCCGGCGCTGGTGGTCGAGATACACAACCGCCGCACACCGCACGCCGAAGCCGTATGCCGCACCGCCGGCGCCCTCGGCGCCACGCTCCTACGCACCAGCAGTTGGCGTTACCTCGGCCTCGGATCGGCCCGCCCGCAGCTCGCCACCGCCCGCGCCGAGTGCAAAGAGCTGGAGGACTTAGGACGCGAGTACGGCGTGCGCTTCTGCATCCACGCCCACTCCGGCGGCTACCTCAGCGGCCAGGGCGCACTCCTGGCACAGATTCTCGACGGCCGGGACCCGCGCTACGTCGGCGTGTCCCTCGATATGGGCCACCTCACCGTCGAGGGCGGCATCCACGGCTGGCGGATCAGCATGGACCTCCTGCGCGACTACATCGGCATTCTGGCCGTCAAGAGCTTCGGGTGGTTCCGCACCCAGGACCCGCAGACCGGCCAGCACTCGTGGCGCGCCACCCTCGTCCCACTGGAAGAGGGCCTAACCCAGTGGACGGAGGTCTTCAAGATTCTCGACGCCATCGGCTGGGACGGCCTCGTCTCACTCCACAGCGAATACAACGACATGACCGTGCCCGTGCGCCTGGAGCAAACGGCCCGCGACCTCGCCCACATCCGCGCCAGCGTAGCAGCAGCCACCACCAACGCTCAATGAGCGCCCCGCCCGCCGTTACTGGTCAATGACCGATCCGTCCACGTCCAGCCGAGTATCCACCTCGCGCGGCACGAACGGGCACCGCTCGACCGCATCGGGTTTCAACTCGACGCCGATCCCCGGTCGGTCCGACAGCACCAGGTAGCCATGACCGTCGTGCTCCGCAATGCCGGTCACTAAATCGCTCTTCGGCGGCCGGTCCTCCCCGGTCGGATACTCTTGCAGCCCGAAGTTGGGGATGCAGGCCGCGATTTGCAGACACGCCGCCGTGCTCACGGGACTGAGCGGGTTGTGCGGCACGACCTTCACGTGCTGCGCCTCGGCCAACGCCGCAATCTTCTTCGCCCCCGAAATGCCGCCGACCAAGCACACGTCCGGCCGCACGTACTGCACCGCATTCCGCTGCAGCGCCATCTGGAACTCCCACAGCGACGTGAAGCGCTCGCCGGTGGCGATGGGAATGTTGATCTTCTGCGCCACATACGCCATTTCGTCGAAGTTATCCGGCGTCACCGGGTCCTCGAAGAAGTACGGATGAAACTGCTCGATCCCCAGCCCGAGCTGTACCGCCTCCGTTGGGGTCAGGCGCCGATGAATCTCGATACACAGATCAACGTCGTTCCCCACCGCGGCGCGATACTGCCGCACGGCGTCAATGGCATCGGTGATTTTGTCCACGTGCGTCTTGAAATACCGCTCCTCCCGCGCCGCATCGAGGAACGGCGTGAGATGCCCGACGGCCGTGAAGCCCTGCCGCTTGGCGTCCCCGACCCCGGCCACCAGCTCCTCGCGCGTGGACCCGAAGACGTGATAATAGACCCGCGCCCGGTCCCGGACCTGCCCACCCAAGAGTTGGTAGACGGGCACCTCGAAATGTTTACCCGCGATGTCCCAGAGGGCAATGTCAATGGCGCTCAACGCCCCCATGATGGCCGCGCCGCGGAAGTGGCTGAACCGATACATGTATTGCCAGTGGTGCTCGATCAGCAGGGGGTCCTGCCCAACCAGGTAGCGGCCGTACTTCTGTACCGCGGCCTCAGACGCTTCGAGATAGCCCCACGCACCAGACTCGCCCAAGCCGATGATGCCAGCATCGGTGTGGACTTGCACCAGCAGATAGCGGTCCAGTAGCAGCGGTTCGACCTTCGTGATCTTCAAGCGTGCCTCCTGCCCCTCCGTGCGGTACCGTTCGGGCACATGGTACCAGCGGGTACCCGGCATGGGCATAGAGCGGGCGATCTCCACCCAACTCGATTTGACGCCACCGTCCGAATATGGTATCATCCCCACAGCCAGAGTGATAGGCGAGTGGCCATGCCGCTCCATGTGGATGCTGGGTCAGGTGGCTCGAAACCACCGACGGGAGGTGGTCGCGGAGCAAGATGGGGGCAGATGCGCCACTGCAGCCATTACGTAGACGTATTGAATGCGGTTCACGCGCGGCCCTTGATCTCTAGCTGCACCGGAACAGAGGTGTGGTGGTCAGTACAGAGTCGCAAGTCTAGGGAGGTAGGAACAGTGCAACAGGCAACACGTAGACGCTATCTCGGTGGAGCCGGGGCCGTCTTGGGCGGAGTGCTCGCGGCTGCTTGCGGCGAGCCTGAGGTGCGTTACGTCGAGAGAGTGGTCGAGAAGCCGGTGATCCAAGAAAAGGTGGTCACCGTCGAGGTGCCGGTGATCCAAGAGCGGCTACAAACGGTCACGGTTGAGAAGCCGGTGATCGTCGAGAAGGTCATCACCGTCGAAAAGCCGGTGATCGTCGAGAAGATCGTTGAGGTCGAGAAGCAAGTCATCGTCGAGAAGATCGTCGAGAAGCCGGTGATCGTCGAGAAGATCGTTGAGAAGAGGGTGGAGGTGCCGGCCAAGATCACGGATCCGGTGACGATTGAGTATTGGACGCCGTGGCCGGCAGAGATCAGCGTCGGGAAGGCGGTCATTGATCTCGTCGATCAGTTCAACCAAGCACAGGAAAGAGTCCAGGTCAACACCCTCGTTGGGAAAGAGGGGAACTCTCGGACACTGCTGCCGGACTACCTGGCCGGGTCCGCCCCCCATGCGGCCCTCCTCGGAAGTACCGGCGGTGCTAGCTTCATGGGTACCGAGGTCTACATGCCGCTGACGCGGTGGTTGAAAACGGACAAAGATATGGCGAAGGCCGTCCGGGATGACTTCTGGCCAGGGTTGAATGAAGGGTTCATGTGGAAGGGAGAGCTGTACTACTTTCTATGGGACGCTTTGCCAGTCGTGACCTTCCTCAACCAGAGCTATTTCCGAGCGGCCGGCGCAGCAGCTCCCCAGGCCGGCTGGACCTGGCAGAACATGGAGGAATTGTTGGTCGCACTCAAGCCACATATCACGGACGAAAACAGCGCCCCCATGTTCCTAGACATCAGAGACACTGGATCGGCGTTGCCAGCGCTCGTAGGGCAGGCGGGCGGCGAGTATTTGGTGAGCAAGGACTACCGGAGGATCACCATTGGCGATCCTCCGGTGGTCGAGGCCGCGGAATGGGGACGTGACCTGGAGAAGCGAGGGCTGTCGATGAAGCCAGGACCGCGCGGATCGGATAACCGCAACTGGAGTGCCGGCAAGGTGGCGATTGAGATCGAAGGGATCGGGCGCCTCCCGGGGTATCGCGACGCGATCACGAAGGGGGATAGCCCGATCAAGGACGAAGATATGGGGTGGGGGCCGAGTCTCACGCACAAGCGCCGGGCCACGCTGGTGACCGGCATTGTGAACGGGATCGTGCGCAATCGGGATGAGGCGAAGATGGACGGGGCCTATGAGCTGCTGTCGTGGCTCATGAAGCCGGAGAACCTGGTTGCCCACAACCAAATCAATAGGTGGATGCCCTCCCGCAAGTCCGCTGCGAATCTCGGGCGAGAGCAGAATGTGTTCACTGATCCGGTCCAGCTTGGCTCCTTCGACGATATGGAGCATGGCATCGTCACGATGCCCATGACCCCCATGACCGAAGCGATCAGGAAGCGGTTGGCGGCCGCGCTGGTGGCAATTGACGCAGGCGAACCGGCCCAGGAGACCCTGCAGGCGGCGGCCGCGGAGTTGCAGCTCGACTTCGAGCGCAAGGTGCTGCTCCAGTTGCAGCGGTAGTCCAGCTATCGCGGCCGAAGAGGGTGGGAGTCCGGCTTGATCCGCTGATCAACCGCTCCTACCCTCTTGTGTGTCTGCACGCACACGCCAGGACAAGGAGGGTGAATGATGGCACCGCAGCGCTTTCAAGTCAAGGACGTGGCGCATTCGGTCCTCTGGTACCACCGCGACCACTACGCTGGTCATCCCAACCGCGGCGGCATCTGGAACCTCGGTAATGGCGAGATCGCGGTGGCGCATGTGAACGCCCACCGGCCCTATCGCGGGCGTGAGGATACCTTCCACGACTACATGCACACCGCCAGGATTCTCCTGCAACGCTCGTTCGACTCCGGCCAGACCTGGCCTCAGGACCAAGAAACCGTGATCTGGAATCGCGGTGCCAGCATCGAGGAGCATCGGGAGTGGCTGTTCGGCGACCCCAGCGACCGGCAGGAGTTGGATATGACCCAGCCCGGCGCGATCTTCCACTTCGGGCAGGTCGCGGCCGGCTACGACCTCGAACAGGAAGAGCAAAGCACCGGCAAGACGGCCAAGGCGCCGAGCCTGGTGCACTTCGGGCTACGCTCCGTAGATGGCGGACGCACCTGGGAAAACCGCCCGACGGTGATCGCGCCCCCCTCCCATCGAGACGGCAACATCGTGGCGAACTTCCCGATGGTCCAGTTCGAGAACGGCGTGTTCGCCAAGGCGGTGACAGTAGGTGGTGGTCAATTGCCGGATGGAGAAGTCTGCATGCACGTCACGGATAACCACGGCCTGACCTGGGACTACATGCAGACGATTGCCGCGGATCCCCTGGGGATTAGTGGCTACACCTACCCATCCCTCCTGCGGCTCCCGAACGGCCGACTGCTCGCCATCATGCACCGCCTGAACAGCGGGAGCAACGGCAATATCGGCAATTGGCCGTGCCTGTGCGTGTCCGACGACGGGGGCATGAGTTGGAGCCAGCCCCGCGTGATGATCCGCCCGGACCAAAGCCCGTGGCCGGCCCACCGGAAGCCCTTACAATTCGACCGTCCCCGCACGATCACGTCGAACGCGGTGCCGGTGCCGGCCTACATGCCGCAGGCCCCAGGAGCGCCGATGTATCGAGCGCCATATCCGGTGCTCTTGCGGGACGGGCGGATCCTCGTGATCCTGGGACGACGCAAGGCACCGCCTGGGATCAGTTGCATCCTGAGCGAGGACGGTGGCCAGACCTGGCTACCCGAGGTGGTGCTGCGGGCGGATGGCGCTGAGGGCGATGGAGGGTACCCGGTGGCGACCGAGTTGGACGACGGCCGTATCTTTACAGCGTACTACTTCTGCACTGAGCCGGAGTTGCCCTTTGGCGGCCCACGGCACGTCGCGGGTACGCACTTTCGGATTGACTAACCAGCCTGCAGGGAGGCGCGACACGGTGGCGCAACGAGGATCGGTCGGGGCATGCAGTTATGATCGGGTCTCGTCACCGACGTATGCCCGATAGGCGGGAGCATCATGCCTACTCGTGTCATCACCCTCAAGGGTTCTGCCAGAGAGCGCGGCCGGCAACTCGGTGAGGCGCTGCGAGAACACTTTCTCTCCTCGTTTGCAGCCACCCAGGCGGCGAAGCCAGACAATCCAGAGCGGGTGCAGGCGACCATCGCCTACATGGCCGGCGAGTGCCCCCTGCTGCTCGATGAGGTGAACGGGGTGGCCGATGCTCTCGCTCTGACACCGGGCCAGGTGCTGCGCACGCAGCTCTATCCCGGCTGGGCCGAATTGGAAAACCGCGGAGGGTGCACCGAGGCTGCGGCCATCACCACCGACGCCGGCCCAGTCATGTTCCAAACTGGTGATAGTTCGCTCACGCCCGGCCTGATGGAACAGCTCCAGGAAGACGAGGTTCTCGTGCAGCAGGTTGTCCCCGATGAGGGACCGCGGTGGGTTAGCGTCGGCAGCAGCACCCATCCCTTCGTTCTCTTCGGCCTCAACGAGGAGGGGCTGGCCCGTATTGGTCAGCTGGGGCAGTCGGAAAAGCGGTCGGTCCCCCGCAAGACCGGCCTCCCCTATCTCCTCAGCGACCGACACGTGCTGAACACGGCCCGGAACGTGGAAGAGGCGACTGGGGTACTGGAGCGACTGGTCTTCGTGGGGCGGGCGAAGGCGATGATCCTGGTAGATGCCAGCGGCACTATGCGCTGCATGGAGAAGTGGCAGGACCGCACCGGCCGGCGCGAGGCCGACGCCAACTACATCTACCAGGCGAACGATTTCATCACCCCGGAGATGAGCGATCTGGCGGATCACAACCAGAACACCAAGGATCGCCATCGGGAGCTAGGTCAGCTGTTTGCCAAGGCGGAAGCCGAAGACGACCTGACGCTGGACCGCATGTGGCGGATCCTCAAGCACCATGCCTCAGAGAGCGGCTCGATCTGCCGGCATGGGCAACCTGAGCCGGTGGACGACGGCGCGGTCTCGGCGCTCTCGATGTTCGCCAAGTGCCGTGACGGCGAGCTGTATTTCACCTGGGGACATACGCCCTGCGAAGGGCAATACCGAAAGCTGACAATCGATTTTTGAGATTGTTGACTCCTGCCCGCTGACTACTGAAAACTGACGACGGTACGCGCCATGACCCAACGCTATGTCGTGCAGTGCGCTCTCAACGCCCCGGCGCCAGTGCGGTTTGCTGCCTCCGAGCTAGCTCGCTACATGCAGGCGGCGTTCGGAGTTGACATTGCCACTGGGACTGCTAGGCAGACCCCCAAGCTCCAGATTCGACTGGTCAGCGAGCAGGAACAAGGCAGCCCGCCACGCCCGCTCTCGCTGACCGGGCGCCTGCGCCCGATCAAGCCGGCGCTAGCGCCATTGCCGGGGGTGGATGCGTTCTTGTGGCGAGTAAGTGACGGCGAGCTGAGCATTGCCGGTACCAATGGCCGGTCGGCGCTGTATGGCGTCTACGATGCGCTGGAAGACCTCGCCGGGTGCCGCTTCTGCGGTCCCCATTCAGAGGACGAAGTAATTCCCAGCAAGCCAGCGGCGGAACTGGCCACAGTCCTCGACCGCCCGCTGGAGCGATTCGAGCAAGCGGCGATGGCCTACCGCGGCCGTTCCACCGGGATGTTCCTGGAGATGGAAGAGGTCTCCCAGGTGGTGCGCGAAGTGGATTGGATGGCCAAGCGCCGCCTCAACCTGCTGTTGATTGACATGCTCTCTGCCCAGGACGGCTATGGGTGGCAGAAGCTGGCGCAACGCTCGACTACCAACATGACTGGCGAGGTATGGGCCGCACTGAAAGCGCAGGTGTTCCCCGAGCTGAAGCGACGGGGCCTGCTGCTGTGCCCCGGCCTCCACGGGTTCTACCCCTTACTGCTGCCCGTGGACCTGTACGCCGAGAAGCACCCAGAGTGGTATGCGCTGCGCGAGGGCCGGCGCGTGGGCGGGTTCCGCAAGATCGCCACCGATATGTCTGGTGGGCCAGCACCCGATGGGTGCTATCAGTTCTGCACCACCAATCCCGACGCGCGGGCGGCGTTTCTGGACAATATGGTGCGGTTTCTCGACGAGAACCCCGAGATAGACCTGATCCAGCCCTGTCCCGAGGATGGGCTGGACAACTGGTGCGAATGCCCGCAGTGCAGCAAGCAATCGGTCGGCGACCGGCAGATGGACCTGGACAACGCCATTGCCGAGCGCGTACGCCAGGTGCGTCCGCAAATGCGTGTCTTGCATTTGGTCTATGGCAGCCACCTCGCCCCACCTGAGCATGTTCTGCCCGCGGAGGGCACAGACATTGGTTTTTCAGCTTGGGGACGCGACTACGCCTACTCCGTGACCGACGAACGCACCTACGAGTGCCAGTTTCATCCTCTCAGCCCCAGGGAACTCTTGGAACAGTGGGCCAAGCTCTGTGACGAGGTGGGCGCTGGCCTCCTGATCCACTCCAAGTTCATGCGGTTCGAGCACCTGGACTATCGCCTTCTGCCGCTGCCACACGTGCAGACCGATATGCGTTTCTACCAGCGCATTGGAGTGGATGGGATGGACTACCACGTGGGGGAGAAGGGCTGGTGGGTCAAGAATCTGAACAGCTACATGGCGGCCGAGCTGACCTGGGACCCGGACCAGGAGGTGGATGATCTTATCGAGGACTACTTCCTACACTACTGGCAGGACCTGGCTGCCGACGCACGGATGGTCGCGGACCTCATCAACGCAGCGAACCCAGACCTCAGCTACTGGGCCAACATCGGTGGCGGCGCGAATATCGATAAGCCGCCGTTGACATCACAGAAGCGCCGCGAGCACCGCCAGTCCATCAATGCGGCGATGACCAAGTATCCCCAAGCGATCAAGCTCATTGAGGAGATGCGGAGCAAGCTGGCCAATTCTCCCCATCTATCGCGGCGGGTGCGGCTGCTGCGGGCAGCCACCACCGCAGCCTATCAACTGGCCCAGATTCACGCGGAGCTGCTTGCTGCTGATGAACTCGTGGCAGCAGCGCAGGAGCTAGACCTTAAAGGAGTATCGATGCACCTCCAGCGGGCGCAGGAAGCGGTCGCTCGTGCTGCGGCAGTGCTCGCCACGGCGACCACCTACCAGACGCCAGCGCTAATGCGCCAGGGCGTCCTATGGCAAGAGACCCTCGCCGTCAAGAACATCTGGCCGAGTGTTATCGAGACGTGGCAGAGCTATATCCAGCAGCAAGGGGATCATTAGTCATCAGTCATCGCCCGCGTGCTACGCTGCGGGCACGGGCCCGATCTGGACCGGCCCGCACGTATGAGCCCCATGCGCCAGACTCGCCCAAGCCGGTGATGCCCGCGTCGGTGTGGACTTGCACCAGCAGATAGCGGTCAAGCAGCAGCGGTTCGACTTTCGTGATTTTCAAGCGTCCCTCCTACTTCTCCACGCAGTAGCGTCGCGGGGACATGGTACCAGCGGGAACAAAGCGCGTAGTTGCACCCGCCTCCGCCGCACACCCCCTCTCCACATGGTGGAGAGGGGGCCAGGGGGTGAGGCCCGCTGAGGCCCGCATCCCACCGCCGTCCCCTCCCCTCGATTTGACACCGGCCTCCGACTTACAGTATCGTGAACGCGGCCGGAGCGATTGGCTGGTCGTTGTGCCGCGCTAAGAGTAACCCGGCATGCTGGCTCGAAACCACTGACGGGGAGGTGATTGCGGAACAAAGCGGGGGCACAAGCGCCGTTACAGTTGCACTTGGGCGTGTTCCATGCGCCTCACCCGCAGCCTCGTCCTATAACCGTATTGGGCCGGGGCACGAGTGGTCAGCGCAGATTCGTAAGTCTAGGGAGGTAGGAAGCGTGTCACAAGCAACGCGAAGACGCTATCTCGGTGGTGCCGGTGCCGTACTTGGCGGAGTGGTCGCGGCCGCCTGCGGAGAGGCAGAAGTACGTTACGTCGAGCGCGTGGTCGAGAAGCCCGTGATCCAGGAGAGGGTGGTCACGGTCGAGAAGCCCGTGATCCAGGAGACCGTCCGCACGGTCACGGTCGAGAAGCCGGTGATCGTCGAGAAGGAAGTCGAGAGGATCGTCACCGTCGAGAAGCCGGTGATCGTCGAGAGGATCGTCCAGCGGCCGGTGATCGTCGAGAAGATCGTCGAGAAGCGGGTCGAGGTCGAGGTACCGGCAAAGGCGAAGCCCGTCGTCAAGGTGCTGATGGATACCGACTGGGCTAGGGGTACTCGCGGCAAAGTGACCGCCATGGCCAAGGACGCCTTCAACGACCAGTTTGCGGGTCGCATCCTGCTCGACGTCCGGCTGGACATCGGCCAGGGCAACGGCGCCGAGAAGCAGCGCGCGCTGATCGCCACCGGCGAGCTTGGCTCGGTGCTGCTCACCGTCAGTTGGCAGATCCCCAACTGGACCGAGAACGGCCTCTTCAACATTGACATCCAGCCGTTCTTCCGGCAGCTCAATATTGACCTCGACAAGATGCTCTTCCTCGAGGAGCACCTCAAGTACAAGAACAAGATCGGCGGCCTGCCGATGCAGTTCAACGCCTTCGACTGGGTCTACAACAAGACCCGCTTCGACGAGAACGGCGTGGACTACCCGAACAATGACTGGACGTGGGACGACTTCCTTGACGCCGCCAAGCAGTTGACCCATCCCGACAAGGACCAGTGGGGCGCCCGTAACACCGGCGCGCACTCCCTCTGGATGCCCATGGTCTTCGCCAACGGTGGCGAGTTCTGGGACGAGACCAACGGCAAGTGCATCCTCGACAGCCCCGAGGCCTCCGAAGCGCTGGAGATGAACATAGACATGATCAACAAGCATCAGGTCGCTGCTCCGCGCTCGGTACACAGCGAGAAGCGCCTCAGCTTCTTCAACGGCAACTACGCCATGAACATGGCCGGCTCCCCCGCCGGCAACTGGAACTGGCATCCGGATAGGGTCGCAGGCAAGTTCGAGTGGGATGTCTTCCACATGCCCCTCTTCAAGCGCACCGGCAAGCGCGCCACCCAGCTCAACGAGCAGCCCTACTACGTCACCAGGTTCCACGAGCGCGACGACAACCTGCTGGAGTCCATCCAGGTAGTCGCCTTCCACGCCGGGCCGGTCGTGCAGGGCACGATCGCCGACCTTGGCGGCGCTACTCCGGCCTGGAAGAGCATCCTCGACAGCAACCGGTACATGCCCCCGCCGCAGACCCGGCAAGTCGTCATCGACAGCTTCAACTGGCGCGAAGGCATGAAGCCGCACCTGTTCTGGTACGAGTGGTGGATCGCCGTCAACCCGCCGTTCCGTGAAGGCCTGGAAGGCAAGGTCCCGGCGCTGACGGCCGTCAGGCAGATGACCGATATAGGCAACGCAGCCATCGAGAAGGCGCGCGCAGCCTTCACTCCGGCTTCGTAGCCACAGCCCACAACCGGGCTTCAGTTGCCCAATACCCGTCCCCGGTGGCAGACCAAGTCTGCCACCGGGGACTTCGCATTCCAGGCCGCCGCCCGTCATTCCCGCGCACGCGGGAATCCATGTCCCCCCGCTCCGCAGGGGGACCATAGGGGGGCCGGTATTGGACCTCACCCCCGGCTGCCCTCACCCCGGCCCTCTCCCAGGAGGAGAGGAAGTGGCCGCCGGCGTGATGCCAACCGCCGCACACCCCCTCTCCACCATGGTGGAGAGGGGGCCGGGGGGTGAGGCCCAGTTCAACGACTGCGGCTTACCAAAGAGCGTCCTGCTCTCGGCGCAGCCGATAGGCCACGGAGTCCCGATCCGGCACCACCATGTCATACGTGATGGGCCTGCCCTGCGGCACCGCCTCGCGCACCGTCACCCCGTCGGCCAGGCCCAAGGGCAGCAGTTGCTCGGCGCGCGCCACCTCGGCCCGCTCGATGAGGCCGTAGACCGTCGCGCCGCCACTGCCGTCCAACGTCTCGCCGGCCCGCAGATCGCGTTTGGCCACCGCAATCACGTCCGCGACCGGGACCCGCCTGGGGGCGCCACTCGGATAGCCGCCCAGCGCGGCCTCGACGATGGACCACGGCGTCTCAATGCCGCAGAGGTGATAGGTGCGCGACAGGACGGCCGCCCGGCCGTCGGCGCTGACCGGCAAGTGGTAGAACGCCATATCCTCCCGCAACAGCGGCTGATCGGTCGTGACGACGGCCCAGACGCCGCTGGCGATATTGTCCGGCAGCAGCGACTTCCCATCCGGCGCGACGGCATTCGCCAGCTCGACGACACCCTCGGCGTCCAAGATGCCTCCCTCTTCGCGCCGCCTGAGCGTATTGGGCAAGTCGGGCACCGCTACCGACGGCTCGTGCAGGCCCCGCACGTCGGGCACCAGTCCCGTCATGTTGGCAATGGCCGTCGACTCGATCTGAGCCTTCGAGCCATCAACGAAGGAGTTGTACATCTGGGCATTGAGCCGTCGCCGCTGCACGTGCTCCTCGTCCACCCCCCAGCGGGCAAAGGCCTCGGCCGGCGTGAGCGAGCGATCCGTCGGATAACGCCGGGTGCCACGACCGGCCGCAATCACACGATAGCCCAGCCCCACCGCCCAGTCATACAGACGCTTGGTGCAGATAGGCTGGTCCCCATCGGCCAAGCTGTAGACCACGCCGGCGGTGTCCGCCTGGCATCGGAACAGCGCGCCGAGCAGCACGTCCGATTCCACGGTGACATTGATCACGTGGATGCCGGCCCGTAGCAGGCCCGGAATCACCCGCGCGCTCACCTCCGGCCGGCCCGTCGCCTCCACGACCACGTCGAGCGGTGCCGCGGCGAGCAGGTCCGCCGCCTCCACGATAACGGCCCGTCCGGCGTGGACACGCTGGCGCACGACGGCGGCACTGTCCGTTGTCTGCACGTCCGCTGCGGCCCACCCGGCAGCCTCCAGAGCAGCCTGCGCGTTGGACCGGCGCACGTCGGCAACGGCTGCCAGCCGCAGCCCACGCATCCGACTCAGCTGGGCGGCCACCGAGGTCCCGAACCGGCCCGCGCCCACCAGACCGACCCGCACCGGCCGATCCGCCGCTGCCCGCTCCTCAAGCTGCCCGGCAAGGCTCGCAAACATCAGCCCTCTCTCCTCTGCACAGCATCCCGCCCACCGGCTGCCGGCAGCGCGGATGCCGCTACCAGCGTGGACAGCCTCCTGACCTTATGGCGCGTCATCCCACTGGATAATCACGCCCAGATGGTCCTCCGGATGGTTCATCAAGGCCGGGTACATGCTCGGCGCCTCGTCCGCCGGCACCCGCGTCGTAATCAACCCGTCGGCCTCCAAGCGCCCCTGTCGCAGCAGCTCCAGCACCAGGCGTCTATGCGCTCCGTCCGTCCACCGATGAAAGACGTTGGCCTCCCGCGCAGTGGTGTCGGAATGGGCACCTATCACCGTCACTCCCTTGCTGTGGATGTCGGTGTACGGGTCAATCTCAAGGCGACCGCGCGGGCTACCGAGCAAAATCACCCTCCCCAGCCACGCCGCG
This sequence comes from Chloroflexota bacterium, assembly GCA_965220865.1. Lineage (GTDB taxonomy): Bacteria > Chloroflexota > UBA11872 > UBA12225 > JAJDUF01 > JAJDUF01. The sequence goes on along the minus strand of OZ244848.1, from coordinate 4,270,988 downwards.
ACGTGCAAGGCATCATTGATGACGAGCGGATCCCCCGTCGCCTCGATTGCTACGTCCACGCCCTGCCCCTCCGTAGCCGCCGCAATGCACTCCGCAAGGTCCTCACGCGACGGGTTCACGACGTGCGTCGCCCCGTGGCGGCGCGCAATCTCCAGCCGCGAGTCCAGCACATCCACCGCAATGGCCGTCACCGCCCCATCCAGGCCGGCAATTTGGCTTGCGAACTGTCCAAATAACCCTTGACCGAACACCGCGACATGTTCCCCGAGCTTGACGCCGGCCAGCCGGACGCTCTGCATCGAGACGGTAGCCAGACGCCCCAAGCACGCCTGCTCGAAGCTCACGCCGTCCGGAATACAATCCAGATTCTCCTGCCCGAGATCCACCACCACCCAATCCTGATGCCCCGTTTTGCCCAGCACCCGATCCCCTGGCGCGAGCGTGGTAACGGCACTGCCCACCGCCTCGACGGTGCCGGCCGCCGCAAAGCCGGGGTAGTAGGGCAAATGTGGATACTGCGCCCCCGGAATGCTGTAGCCAATGTGCGTCCCGGAGTAGACTGCAATCTCCGTCCCGACACTGATCACCGTGCGCGCCGTCCTGACGAGCACCTCCATCGGCTGCAATTCTGTCGGGAGCGCCAGGGGTTCCCAATCCACTTCCTTGATCGCCCGAAACACCAGCCGCCTCGCCGCATTCGCCATGTACCCACTCCTTTACGCCGCATTCGCCTCCGCCCGACGCCGCTGGGCATCCGCCCCAGTTGCGCGGTCACCGCGGTCCCAAACCGCCCACCAACCCGACCCGCACCGGCCGGTCCGTCGCCGCCCGCTCCTCAAGCTGCCCCGCAAGGCTCGCAAACATTAACCCTCTCTCCTCTGCACAGTCCCCTTCCCTCACAAAGGAATGGGTAGGGGCGTAGCATGCTACGCCCACTTCTCAGGCCCCCCTATGGTCCCCCGCTCGCCAGGGGACGGTATATTCCCTCCCCTGGAGCTGGCTCCGGGGGAGGGCTAGGAGGGGGCCTAAGGGAGGGGGGCTAGCGGGTCCCCGCCTCACCAGCGCCGGCCTCCGCCGCACCCCCCTAATCCAACTGCTGATAGGGATGCGCCGCGGCCACCGCCTCGTTGAACGTCAGGCCCAGCCCCGGCCCGCCGGGTAGGTCAACGTACCCCTGCACCTGCCGCGGCAGTCCATCGAACAGCTCGAAGTAGTGCGGCTCGTAGAACTCGGCGTGATACTCCTGAATCAAGAAATTCGGCAGCGCGGCATCCAGATGAAACGAGGCCACCGTGCCGACCGCGCTGTTCGTGTTATGCGGCGCCATCAGCACGTGCTGCGCCTCGGCCATCGCAGCGATCTTCTTCAGCTCGGTGATACCACCGGCATTGCAGATGTCCGGCTGTAAGATGTCCACGGCCTCGGCTTTGAGCAGCTCGAAGAACGGGAACTTCCCATACAGCCGTTCGCCCGTGGCAATGGGGATGTCGAGCCGCTGCCGCACCTGGACCATCTCCGACACATTCTCCGGATGCACCGGCTCCTCGAACCAAAAAGGTCGGTACGGTTCGAGCCGCCGTCCCAAGTGTACGGCCGTAGCGACCGTGAACTTCGCGTGGACTTCGACGAGGATTTCTACGTGCGGTCCGACGGCTTCCCGCACCGCGGCAACGCGGTCCTCGGCAAGCTGGGCTTCTTCCGGCGAGATCGTGTCGTAGTTCGTGAGGCCGAAGGGATCGAACTTCAGGGCAGTGTACCCCCGCTCGACGACCTCCCGCGCATCTGCGGCCTGCTGCTCCGGCGTGCCAGGGTTCGTGTACCAGCCGTTCGCATACACCCGCAGGCGCTCACGGAGCGGGCCACCGAGCAACTCGTAGAGCGGTATGCCGAGCGCCTTCCCTTTGAGGTCCCACAGCGCCAGGTCTATCCCGGAGAGAGCGGTGCTGAACAAGCGACCACCATGGCCCGGCGTATCCCGATACAGGGTGCGCCAGTGGCGTTCGTGGTGCAGTGGGTTGACCCCCATCAGGTACGTCTCGACCCACTCCTCCAGCAGCCGTTCCACGAGCCGGTCGTGGCCCAGCATCGAGGCCTCGCCGTAACCCTCCAGCCCCTCATCGGTGGTCAAGCGCAGCAAGAGCCAGTTGCGCTTGGCGTTGCGGTGCCGCGAGGACACGATATGAGTCTTGATGCCCGTGATTTTCACCGCACTCGCTCCTCTCCACCGGGGCAGCTCATCCCCTCGGCATTCCCCCGAAAGCGGCAATCTAGCCCCCTCTCCCCGTGGGTGAGGGCCGGGGTGAGGGCCGCCATCCCGCTCCACTCGTGGAGCGGGAGCCGGGAGACGAGGCACTAGGGGGGAAGCCGCGTTCGACACGCTTTGCCCTCGCACGGTACCATTAGCGTCGCAGATGCTGCCAGTCGGGGCGTCGCGGTCGGACCGCGAGCCGGCGGGAGCGCAAAGTAACAACGCTGGGTGGCACGCTACCATCCAGGACTGTGGAGATCGTCTATGAAGCTCAGTATGCTGACCTATAACTGCGCCCGCGAGTGGGAGTTGGACAAGATCATCGAGGTCGCGCATCGCTGGGGCTACGCGGCCATCGAGTTCCGTGCCGAAAGTAGCCACCTGCACGGTGTCGAGCTAGAGCTGGACGCAGCCGGCCGCAAGCGGGTTCGGCGCGAACTGGAAGATAACTATCTCGTGGCCTCGGGCATCGGCACCAGCTCGCGGTTCGAGTCGCCCGACCCGGCCGCCCGCCAGCAGCAGATAGACCGCACCAAGCGCTATGTCGAGTTGGCCAGCGACATTGACTGCGGTCGGCTCCGCGTGTTCGGCAACGATATTCCCGACGGCGTAGAGAGCCAAGATTGCGTGGCCTATGTGGGCGACGCGCTCCGCGAGCTAGGCGAGTTTGCCGCTCCCTACGGCGTGGAGGTCAACCTGGAGATGCACGGCCAGTTCAACTTCTGGCGCTATGCGCTGGGTGCCGTGCAGCGCGCCGACCTGCCCAACGTCGGCATCGTCTACAATTGTGACCGCCGCGACGAGATTGGTGGCTCGGTACAGGAGACCTACAGCTACGTGCGCGACCACATCAACCACGTCCATATGCACGACTTCACCACCGGGTTCCCCTACGGCCCCGTCCTGCGGATGCTCCGCGACGACGGCTACGAGGGCTACTGCTCGTCCGAGATAGACGGTAGCCCCGACCCGGAGCGTATCTTGGCCTACTTTGCCCTCCTCTTCCGCGAATACCTCCGCGACTAGGCGGCGCTTGGAGCGCACACGAGTCGGTTCTGTGGCACCTGGCCCTCACAGGAATGGCGGGGAAGGCGGGGCTACAGCAACGGTTCTTGCGTGGATGGTATCTCAGCACGCGGCGCCTGGCGGAAAGTCCGGCTCACTTGCTGCGACGGAGGATAATCAATTTCTTCGCCGGCCAGCAGCGCCTCAATGGTGAGGACTTGTAGGCGAGGATAGCTGCGATTCCAGACGGCCGAGTGGTATAGACCACCATCCGCCGCCTCGGTGAGCATTGGTCTTGTCGGCGCTTTTAGCGTTACGAGCACTCCGATCTCGGCATTCTCGCGGTCAACCACTGCCCGCAAGTCGCGCACGTCCCGGACGCCGACGTTGCCCGACTTGACCGAGATGATGATTTGCTTTGTCCGTGTCGTGCCCCCCTCATGGAAGTAGATGCGACCATCAATTCCCCTGTCCGCACCCCTTCTCACTGCTCCGATGCGGCCGGCAGGACGACCGCCAACCAGCCCCAAAGCCCACCGCTGGAACTCGTGACGATCCTGCTCCGCGAGGGCGTGTGCATCCGGCAATGCAGTAGGCTCACCGACAACCTCGTACTCGTCCACGATCTGTCTACCGAACGCACTCTGTAAGCGGCTTTTTATCAAGCCCACGGCGAGGTGCGTGATGTCAATACCTCGCCATGCCCGGCCTAGCCGTTGAGCGGAGGCAATAGTGGTACCGCAACCACAGAAGGGATCGAGCACGACCTCACCTTCATTACTACTCGCCCGGATGATGCGCTCTAGCAGCGCCTCTGGTTTTTGCGTGGGATAACCGAGGCGCTCCTGATCCCTAGGCGATAGCCACCGCACGTCTTCGTCTACGCCCTGGTCTGTGCCAAATACGGTTCCCTGCGTATAAGGCTGATACGCCCAGACGTCCGCTACCGGGTATCCGTCCTCCGGTTTCAGGTAACGCTCATAAACCGGCCAGGCTTGCCCGGGGTTGATCTTGATATGCCCAAGCTCTAGTAGCCGATCCAGCTTCTGGTGCTGACTGAGATGCGAGAGGTCTTCGTCAATGTCGTATAGGAGCGCACCGGGGATGGCCCAGTGTCGCCCCTTCGCCGTGGGATCAAACCCTTGCCACGGCTTTCCTGATTCACCCCCGCGAATGCCTGACCCGGTGAGTACATTTCCGTAGTAGTTCGTCCGGTATCCATGTTCATCCTTCACAAAGTACTCGTCTACATGAGCGCTCATGTAGGGTCTTTGGGGATAATTCCATCTATACTTATCGCTCTTGGTGTAGAAGAGTATCGTGTCGTGGATAGGATTGAAGCGACGCGACTTACTGTGTGCGCCCGTCCTCCGCCAGATGACCTCACTACGAAACTGCGCCGGATCAAACACGGCATCCAGCAGTGTCTTGAGGTAGTGGCTCGCAGCCGGATCACAGTGCAGGTAGAGCGAGCCGGTAGGCTTGAGTACTCGATAAAGCTCCGCGAGCCGCGGCGCCATCATTGACAAGTACGCCAGCATGTCACTCTCGCCAGCCAGTTGACGCAGCGCCTGCATCGTTTCTGCGAGCTTGCCACCGGCCTCCACGATCTGTTGATAGGCAGCAACCGAGCCTTGATCCCAGCGCCAAGTATCATCAAATGCTTTGATCTGCGCTGCCGAGCGCGAACCATCCTGCTCCCGAAAGAGGATATTGTAGTCTTGGTTGCTCTTGAAGGGTGGATCGAGGTAGATGAGGTCTACCGACTCGTCGGCGAAGTGGTCGCGCAGCACTTGCAGGTTGTCGCCATAGTAGAGCGTATTCTCAGGCACTGGTTGTCTCCCTCAATGGAGCACGGGCACCGCCCCCACCATGATAACGGTCGAAATGCAATCGCGGCTCTATCTAATTCCGGTAGGCCGGGGACGCTGCCCTGAGATGAATCGCAATTGACAAGGCCGCTACCATCTTCTTAGAATGCCACCGTCGCAAGAGGCCAATTGGTCAAGCGGCTACCAAATCCCGGTGCGATACCCGCATCTGCGCCCGGCTCCGCCTGTCCGCCGCAGATCGCAGCGTAGACACCGGCAGTTCATCAGGCCGGAGCCGAACACCGATTGCCGAGGAGGAACACGATGGCAGACGAGCAAGGGCTGACCGAAGCGCAAATCGCCGTACACTGGCGCGAAGAAGAGTATTACCACCCACCGGCGAGCTTCATCGGCCAGGCCAACGCCGCTGATCCGCGGCTCCATGAGCAGTTTCGGGAGGACCTGTTCCCCGAATGCTTCAAGGCCTATGCCGACCTGCTCGACTGGGACAAGTATTGGCACACCACCCTCGACACCAGCAATGCCCCCTTCTGGAAGTGGTTTGTCGGTGGGCGGCTCAACGCCTCCTATAACTGCGTAGACCGGCACCTTGAGCAGAACCGGAACAAGGCCGCCTTTATCTGGGTGCCGGAACCCGAAGACGAAGAGACGGTCACGCTCACGTATCAGGAGCTTTACGAAAGAGTCAACGAGTTCGCCGCGCTGCTGCAAGATTTCTGCGGCGTCAAGACCGGCGACCGGATCACCTTCCACCTGCCGATGACACCGGAGCTGCCCATCGCCATGCTGGCGTGCGCCCGGCTCGGCGTCATCCACTCCGAGGTCTTCGGCGGGTTCAGCGGGAACGCCTGCGGAGACCGGATCGTCGACTCGGGGAGCAACATCCTGATTACGATGGACTCCTACTACCGCAACGGCGATCTACTCGACCACAAAGTCAAGGCCGACGAAGCCGTAGCCGTGGCGGAGGCCGAGGGTGCCAAGGTTGACAAGGTCCTGGTCTGGCGGCGCTACCCCGGCAAATGCTCCTCGCCAACGCCCATGGTCGAGGGCCGCGACTACTTCGTTGACGAGGTGCTCAAAGACTACCGCGGCGCCAAGGTAGACCCGGTCTCGCTGCCCGCGGATGCACCGCTCTTCCTCATGTACACGAGTGGCACCACCGGCCGGCCGAAGGGCTGCCAGCACAGCACCGGTGGCTATCTGGCGTATGTCACCGGCACGGCGAAGTATTACCAGGACATCCAACCCGAAGACACCTACTGGTGCCTGGCAGACATCGGCTGGATCACCGGCCACTCCTACATCGTGTACGGCCCGCTGTCCCTCGGTGCATCGAGTGTGCTCTTCGAGGGCGTGCCGACCTATCCCGATCCGGGGCGGGCCTGGCGGATTGCCGAGCGGCTCGGGGTCAACATCTTCCACACCGCCCCGACGACGATCCGCATGCTCCGCAAGGCCGGTCCCGACGAGCCTCAGAAGTACAACTACCACTTCAAGCACATGACGACGGTCGGCGAGCCAATCGAGCCGGAAGTATGGCGCTGGTACCACGAGGTCGTCGGTAAGGGAGAGGCTATCATCGTTGATACCTGGTGGCAAACCGAGACGGGCGGCTTCCTCGGCAGCACCCTCCCGGCCCTCCAGCCGATGAAGCCGGGCAGTTGCGGGCCAGGGGTCCTGGGCATCTATGCGGCGGTCTACGACGAAAACGGCGATGTGGTCCCCCGCGGCAGCGGCAAGGCCGGCAACATCGTCATCCGCAATCCTTGGCCGGGCATCTTCCAGACCATCTGGGGCCAGTCCGAGCGTTTCGTCGAGGTCTACTACGAGAAGTACTGCAAGGACAAGAACAGTACCGATTGGCGGGACTGGCCCTACTTCGCCGGGGACGGCGCCATGGAGGCCGACGATGGCTACTTCCGCATCCTCGGCCGCGTAGACGACGTCATCAACGTGGCCGGGCACCGCCTGGGCACGAAGGAGCTAGAGTCCGCGGCGCTGACGGTCGAAGATGTCGCCGAGGCAGCGGCGGTGCCGGTCGTGGACGAGATCAGAGGTCGCGCCGTCGAAATCTACGCTGCACTGAAGCCCGGTTTCGAGGCCGATGAGAAGGCCGCCGGCAAAGTGCGACAAGCCATCAGGACCGAGATCGGGCCAATCGCTACGCCCAAGCACGTGTGGCTCGTCCCGGACATGCCGAAGACCCGCTCCGGCAAGATCATGCGCCGGGTGATCGCCAGCATCTCCAACTTCACGGACGTTGGCGACATCACGACGTTGGCCAACCCGGAGATCGTCGAAGAAATCCAGCAGCAGGTCCAGTCGGCCAAGGTCGCCCAAGGCGAGGCCCCACAGGAGCTTTCGGCGCAGGAGTTGGCCGAAATCCAGCGCTTCGGCCAAGAAGAGTAGCGGAGGCACCTCACCGCCGCCCCTATGTCCGCGATTCCCACGCCAGCATCGTAACCACGACGCGGGAATCAACGTCCCCCTGCGAAGCGGGGGGACCATAGGGGGGCCATAACACCTCACCCCAGCCCTCTCCCACGAGGAGATGAAGTCTGGATTCCCGCTCGCGCGGGAATGACTGGCGAGACGGCGAGAGGGAGTCGGGCAGCAGACTCCCCCTCTCCACATGGTGGAGCGGGGGCCGGGGGGTGAGGCGCAACTCCCTAATCCACCCAGGAAGGCAAAGCCATGATTGTGACCGCGGTGCGCGCCTACCGCGTCCGAGTGCGGCCCACCGATCCCATACGCACCGGGCGAGGGCCAGTGCCGGAGCGCGCCAACCTGCTCGTCGAGTTGGTCACGGACGACGGCCGCTCGGGCTGGGGCAACGGCAGCGACTCCGAGACCGGCATCGCCGCCCTCGCTGGCGCCGCGCCGCACGTGCTCGGCGTTGACCTCCACCGGACCGATCCTCGGTCACTGTGGCCCACTCTGAGCGAGACACTTCCCATCGGTCCACTGAGCGCCGTAGATACCGCCCTGTGGGACCTGCGCGGTCAGGCGCTTGGTCAGTCCGTTGCCAGCCTGCTCGGCGCCGAGAGCAGCCACGTGCGACCACAGGTTCGCGCCTACGCCACCGGCCTCTTCCGCGCAGAGCGCTGGACCACCGCCGAGCACGCCCGCAAGCTAGTACTCGAAGCGGAGGGCTACACGGCCGCCGGCTACACCGCTATGAAGCTGAAAACGGGGTTTGGCCTGGATGCCGACGTGCGCCATACCGCCGCGATCCGGCACGCCATCGGCCCGGAGATAGCCCTCTACGTGGACAGCAACGCCGCCTACACGCCCCAGCAGTCCATTGCCCTCGGCGAGGCAATCGCCGACTACGACATCGGCTGGATGGAAGAACCCACCGGGCCACTCGATTGGGCCGGCTATCATCAGGTCCGCGCGGCGCTCCAGGGACTCTCCGCGCCGATCCCCGTCGCTGGCGGGGAGCAGCTCGGTGCAGTCAGCGACTTCACCGCCGGCTGCGACGCCGCAGCGTGGGACGTGGTCCAGCCCGACGTTGTTTCGGCCGGCGGTATCACCGGCATTTGGCGCTTGGGTGAACTAATCCGTGGCAAGGATATGGCGCTCGTGCCCCACTGCTTCCATACCGGCATCGCGCTGGCGGCCACCCTACACCTCCTCAGCGCCCAGCCGCTCAACCCGCCAGGGCGCGGACCGGCCTTCGCACAAGAACCGCTGCTGGAATACGACCGGACGGAGCACCCCACCCGCCAGGACCTCGTGCGTCCGCTCATCAGCCAGCACAACGGGTACGTCCCGGTGCCCGCTGCCCCCGGCCTCGGCATCACCGTCCAGCGCGACGTCCTCGCCCGCTACACCACCACCGCCGAGACCATCGCCACCCTCTAACCCTGACCACTCACCCGGCCATGCCTCACCTCCGTCATTCCGGCGTAGGCCGGAATCCAGAGGATGTGGAGTAGCCAGGACTCAGATAGCGAGCGCAACCTGTATAATAGAATGGGCGTTCTACTACTGTTGTGGCTGTCCGCGCAGGGCTAGTGCCTCGGAGCGGCGCTGGATGAGAAGCCAATGAAGTAAGGCCGGGTGAACAGCAACCAACAGTAGGAACACCACCTTGCCCGGCCCTCGGGACTAGCAAGACTATGAACAATCAGTTGACTATTGCCTTGTCTAGGGACTGCATTGAGAGTTTTCGTAGACACTTGGCTGGCATGGGATACAAAGTAGGCGGTGATGGCGACAGGGTTTTGTGTTTTTATCATAAGATCGCTATACGAACACTAATTAAGCCTAAGCCTAGAACAGTCAGAGTTTCTCCTCAGTTTACATGTCCAGAAGAATACGAGCCAGGACTCAGCAATCTGAGGAGAGCTATAGAAAAAGGAGAGGACCTTTCTCCCTTTATGTCGAAGAGGGTCAAGCAAGCTCGCGCGAGGGATCATCTGCTTGACTATTGGAGGATTCACCACTTTCATCTTGGTAGCAGAATAGAGAAGGATGGATTCATTGGTAGAACTCGGCATGTCCTAATGGCACTTGTGGACTCGCAGTATGTATATTTTATCGGAATAGAAGATCATAGCAAAGGCAAAGATCCTTGGTACAAAAAGAAGCTATTGACTATTATACACGAGAATTGGCCTGAACTTATTGCGTATGCACGACCTCCTGAGGGTGCAGACGTGCATCATGATCATTGTGATGAGGACATCAAACAGCTTAGGAATGCTGGTCATTTTATTGTGCATAAGATCGGAGACACAGTTTATGTGGGCCCTGGTGGACTTGGAGTGCTGGGAGACGGCACTCATATAGATGATCGTAGATTCGCAGATAGAGTGTTATCGGCAGTAGAAAATGTCGAGACGGAGGTTGTGCGGGATTGGGCATCAATTCGTGACGAAGCGGCTAAACAAGGAATTTTCCTGGATGCCAATGCTACTCTCTCGTTGAGAGATATATTTCTGTTGGAGAGGCAAGAAATTGGAGTACCGATTCGTTCCAATCTTCTTTATCTGAACATTATAGAGCCCAAAACAGGCTGTTGGTTCCGTAGATACGCGCCGCCGCGCTGACTCCCCTTCCCTACCAGGGAAGGGGCCGGGGGTTAGGTCCACGGTCAACCCACCGTCCCCGTCGCCCGCAGATGCCGGGCCAGCGCATCCTCCCAGGGCGGCAGACTACGCCCCGTCGCCTGCTTATACCACTCCGACGACAGCACCGAGTACGGCGGGCGCAGCGCCCGTGCCCCGAAGGCTGCCGTCGAGATCGGTGCGAGGTCCGGCGACAAGCCGGCCAGCGCAAAGGTGCGCCGCGCGAGTTCGTACCAAGTCGTCTGACCGGCGTTCGTCACGTGATAGAGGCCGAACGGAGCCTCCGCCGTCAACAAGCGAAGCACCGCCTGTGCCAGATCGGCGGTCGCCGTCGGGGTACAGTGCTGGTCATTCACGACCGAGATGGCCCGGCCGGCCCGCGCCAAGCGCAGCATCGTTTGGACAAAGTTGCCATTCCTGCTCGTGACCCCGGCCACGCCGTACAGCCCACAGCTACGGATGACGTAGTGGTGCGGACACAGCGCCCGGACCGCGTATTCGCCGCCCAGTTTCGAGGCGCCGTAGACATTGAGCGGCGCCGGCGCGACCGCCTCCGTCAACGGCTCCCGCTGCTCCTGCCCGCCGTATACGTAGTCCGTGCTGATCTGGACCAGCGTTGCCCCGGCGTCCGCACACGCCCGCGCCACCTGCCCGGCCCCTCCGGCATTCACCGCAAAGCTCTGCGCGATCTCGCCCTCCGCGTCGTCCACGCGCACGAACGCTGCGGTGTTGATGACGACATCGGGGCGCGCCGCGCCGATCACCTCCTGAACCTGGTCGTTGTCGCAAATATCGAGTTGCTCGCGGCTCAAGAGCAGCAAGTCATACTCGGCAAACACCTGCCGGAGGTCGTGGGCCAGCTGTCCACGCGCCCCGGTGATGAGCACACGCATCAGATCGTCACCTCCGCGCCACGCTCTAGGGTACCGTGCAGGCGGTCCAACGCGGCAGCCAGATCATCCGGCAGCGGCGCCACAAACGTCGTCGGTTGTCCGGTGGACGGCAAGCGAATCACTAGCCGACTGGCATGCAGAAACTGCCGCTCCAGACCCGGACAAGAGTCGCCCCGACCGTAGGTGGCATCCCCGGCCACCGGATGGCCGATGTGCGCGAGGTGGACGCGGATTTGATGCGTCCGGCCGGTCTCCGGCTGCACGCGCAGATAAGTGTGTCCAGCCAGCGCTTCTAGGGTCCGATACCCGGTCGTGGCCGCCCGGCCTTGAGCGACCACCGCCATCCGCTGGCGATACCGGGGATGGCGGCCGACCGGTAAGCGGATGATCCCGGCCGCCGGCTGCGGGTATCCGACGACGACGGCGAGGTAGTCCTTATGCACCGTCCGGTCCTGGAGCTGGCCGGCGACGGCCCGCAGCGCCCGCTCGTTTTTCGCCACGACCAGCACGCCCGACGTGTCCTTGTCCAGCCGGTGAACGATTCCGGGCCGCTCTTCACCGCCGATACCGGCCAACTGCGGCGCATAGGCCAGCAGCGCGTGGACCAATGTGCCCGTCTCGTGCCCCGGCGCCGGATGCACCACCACGCCGGCGGGCTTGTTTATGACCAGCAGGTCATCGTCCTCGAAGAGCACGGCCAGCGGACGATGCTCCGGCGTGAGGCGCGAGGGACGCGGCGCGGGAATGTGAACGTCAATCCGCTGGCCGCCGCCCACGCGCAGCGCAGCGCGCGCGGTGCGTCCCCGAACCTCCACGTGACCATCCGCGATCAGCCCTTGGATGCGCGTGCGACTGAGGTCCGGCAACGCCGCAGCAAGATAGCGGTCGAGGCGCTGTGGGACGGCGCCGTCCGGTACGACGATGGTGTGGTCACTCACGGATCAGCGCGCAGCCGGGGGCCGCCTCCCACGTGGGGACAACCGGTCCGTCCTGCCGCGCCCCACCGCTCGCCATGAACAGCCGCTCCACCGGGACGAGTATCCGTCTCCCCTTAGTGCTCTGCGCACCGGTCATCATGGTAACGCGCTGGCTACGCCAGGTGCCAGTCCTGTGCTCTGTGCTGCCCCTGGTATACTGTCAGAACAGGCTACCGCCAGGTAGGCGCACCGCCCACACCACTCCTCGGCTCCTACAGCAGCGATGAAACCCGTCATCCGCGACATTCTCGAGACGCTCCTGCTCACGCTCATCATCTACTACGGCGTGCGGTTGGGCGTCCAGAACTTCCGGGTGGAGGGCTTGAGCATGACGCCAACCCTGCACAACAACCAGTACCTCATCGTCAACAAGCTGTCCTACCGCTTCACTGAGCCGCAGCGCGGGGACATTGTGGTCTTCCGCTTCCCCCACGACCCCAGCCGGGACTTCATCAAGCGTATTGTCGCGCTGCCCGGCGAGGCCATCGAAGTACGCAGCGGCCAGGTCTTCATCAACGAGCAACTGCTCGACGAGCCGTATGTGCGCGCCCCGCCGCTGTATAGCTACTCACGCCGCACCGTGCCGGAGGGCGAATACTTCGTCCTCGGCGACAATCGCAACAACAGCAGCGACTCGGTCGCTTGGGGGTGGCTGCCCCAGCAGTACGTGATCGGCAAGGCGTGGTTCTCCTATTGGCCGCTGGACTGGTTCGGCCCGCTCTCCCACTACACCCCCGTGGCCGCCGGCACCCCTGGCCAGCCCTAGGACGGGGGTCACCAGTCGCCATGCAGACTCCCCTTCCCTGGAGGGAAGGGGCCGGGTGACAGGTCAAAGCCGCACCACACCTGGCACTATCCGTGCGGCTTTGGCCTGTCAGGGGTTAGGTCCAATCCAGCCACTCACTCCCCGGCGCTCTCACCCTCAGCCAAGCGCTGGCGCAGCCGGGCGGCCGTTACGGTCAACAGCTCCGGGAGCACTTTCGTCCCGCCGATAACGGGCATGAAGTTGGTATCGCCCTCCCAGCGGGGGACGAGATGCAGATGCAGGTGATCCACGATGCCAGCGCCGCCGACACTGCCGAGGTTCATCCCCACGTTGTAGCCGTGTGGTCCGGTGTCGGTCCGCAGCGCTCGGAGCGCACGTTGCGCGAGCGCCATCATCTCGCCACTCTCCTCCGACGTGAGGCTCTCCAAGTCCGCCGTGTGCCGGTAGGGGGCAATCAAGAGGTGGCCGGGATTGTACGGATACACGTTCAGGATGATGAAAGCATGCGCGCCGCGGTAGACGATATGGCGTCGCTCTTCCTCGGCCCGGTCCGGCTGCGTGGGGATACAGAAGACACAGCCCGACGAGCGCTTGCTGCCCGTCACGTAGGCCATACGCCAGGGACTCCAAAGCCGATCCATACGTCGTACAATCTTAACATGAACCTGCCACCGCTACATCGCCCGGCGAGACCGGCGCCGTGACTCCCGCCGCCGGCGCGAGTACCGCCCAAGCCCGACCGCCGGGTGGTCCACGGCTACCCTGGCTTCACGCCGGCGCCGCAGCGCTCGGAATCGGCCTCTCACCCGACCAACTAGCCGCCTTCAACTGCTACCGCGAGGCGCTCCTAGCCGCCAACCGGCGCACCAACCTCACTGCCATCACCGACCCGGCGGCGGTAGAAATTCGGCACTTCGTAGACTCGCTCACTTGCCTGCTCGCCTGGCCCACGGTGACTGACCGCCCCATGCAAGTGATTGATATTGGGGCCGGGGCCGGTTTTCCCGGTCTACCCCTCAAGCTGATCCGGCCCCAAATCGGCCTCACGCTGGTCGACTCGGTAGGGAAAAAGACCGCGTTCCTGGCCGGCCTAGTACGCCACCTCAACCTGGAGGCCGCGACAGTCGTCACGGCACGCGCCGAAGACCTAGCCCGGCAGCCGGCCTACCGCGAGCAGTACGATGTGGCTCTGGCACGGGCCGTAGCACCCGCGCCCGTACTGGTGGAATACGCCCTGCCCTTCTTGCGGGTCGGCGGTCGCCTCATCGCCCAGAAAACGGCTGGCAAGGGTCCAGACGAACTGGCTGCCTGCCAGCGAGCCTGCGCGCTGCTCGGCGGAGGCCCGCCGCGCCTAATGCCGGTGACGCTCTCCGCACCCCCCGGCCCCCACTCCACAGGGACGGAGAGGGAGAGTCCCGCCGCAGCAAGGACGCTAGGGCCAGACCCACCGGCCACGCCGGGACCGGCCCGCTACTTGGCAGAGATTCAACAGGCCCTCTCGGACCGCGCGCTGCTCGTCGTGGAGAAGCAGCACCCCACCCCCGACCGCTACCCCCGTCGCCCCGGCCTACCCGCAAAGCGCCCCCTGTGACCAGCAGGACAAATTGTCGGGGCCTCTCTTGTGGACACCCGCGTCATAGCACACCACCGCACCCGCTAGCAAGCTTGGCACTTCCACTTACAGTGGACCAGATTTCATTTTAGAAGCCCGGGCTAAGTCAGGTAAGGAGACTAACCATGAAACGAAAACTCGCCGTTTCCTTGATGGCTGTAGCCGCCTTGGTCGCGCTGACTTGGGGCTTGGTTACGGCTGGCAGCAGTACCGATTCTGTCGAGAACGCCGCGACCTACGAGGTATCCATCACCAACCTCACCCGCGGCCAGCCCTTGTCGCCCATCTTCATGGCCACGCACCTGAAGGGCGCGGGCCCGCTCTACACGCTGGGACAGCCCGCGAGCACCGACTTGGCAGCCCTGGCCGAGGACGCCGACGCAGCCGGCCTCATGGGAGCCTGGAACCCCGAAACCAACGCATCGGTCAGCGAGGTGCAATTCGCCAAGAGCGACATCGGGGCAATCCTGCCCGGCAAGACGGTGACGGCTACGTTCACGGTCTCGGGCCAGGCCCGCTATCTCTCCCTGGCGAGCATGTTGGTCAATACCAACGACGCCTTTATCGGCGCCAACGGTGTTGAGCTGTACAACCGCCGGCTGACCCTGGTCGGCTACGATGCGGGCAGCGAGGCCAACACCGAAGACTGCGCCTACGTCCCCGGCCCTCCCTGCGGCAGCCACGTACATGACGACACCAACGCCGCCGAGGGCTTCGTCCACGTCCACGCAGGTATCCATGGCGGCGGCGGCCTCGATCCGGCCCAGCACGACTGGCGCAATCCAGTCGCCGTCATGGTCATCGAGCGCGTTGACTGAGACCCCACGCCTAGCACCACCCCACCGGGGCAAGGCGCAGCAGCCGAACTAAACAAAACTGGGGCAGAGTGCATGCACTCTGCCCCCAGTGCCTTATTCAAGGCCCCCTGGACCGCTCAGTCCGGTGTGCTACAGCGACACCAGCAACGTACCGCCATGCCCACGCTTAGGCCCTCATACTGGCCAGCCGAAGCACATCTTCCGCCGTGAATTCAGCAACCGTAAGCTGCGGGTCCTGCTGGAACATCTCAATGGTCTGTGGTTGTAACTCCGCGTTCGGGTCCCCCTGCTCCATCCGCATCAGCACGGCCCTCAGCCTAGCGTCGTGGCCCATACGAAACCTGGAGCCGGGCCGGTTCGCTGCACCACACCCGCACAGGCAGTAGGGCGTCCCGCCTTCTTCCGATGGGGCCATCTCAGTCAACTCGAATCGGACTACTGCCCGGTCTGCATTATGGATATGACGCAGGTGCAGACCCAGTTCCCGCGAGGCATAGGTCAAGCGACGCCTGACAGCCTGCGGTGAATCACCGCTATCGAGCGGCAAGTCAATGGAGGTATTGAGTTCACACGTCTGGATGAACTCCCTATACGGGGTAAGGTCAATACCCTCCGTCCGCCCCGTCACACGCTCCTCGGTGCTACTAACCAGGGCTTCCTCCTCCCAGTCAGTAGGACCATCATCGTAGTCCTCGACGGGCGCGTCGAGCGAGAACACGCCTTCTTCACGGACTACTGCCTTGCCCATCACCGCCTCGATTGCCTTACAAAGCTCCTCGCCGCGAGCAGCGAAGAATCTCCAGAAGTTATCCGCTCGAAGCTCCGCTGCCGGGATACGATGGGAGGCCAGTATCGTATCTAACTGCTCCGCATCTATGTCCGCGTCTCTCTGTAGCCCGCGCAGATAAATCGAAGGCGCGCGCCCACCGATCCTTCGATTCGTGCGGGCAGCAATCGCCGTCTTGTTGACAATGCTATCGAAGACAGCACTCTTGATCTGCTGCCTCCTGCACCAAGACTGGGGGAACACATGGTGGATGTCAATGTTGTCGTCAAAGAAAATCTGGGACTCGATAGGCTCGCCAGTGCGGAAGTCACGGCTCCCATCGCGCATAAGCAGCGCGTAGACACCCTTATACGCCGCGCTGTTGCGCGTGCGGAGCGTAAGTAGTCGGCTTGCCTGGAAGTTCGCATCCCGAATCGTCGTCGGCTCGTCGGAAGACTCGCCTCTGACCCAGCCGGCCACTTCAGGGAGGTCTCTGGCGAACAGCGTCTCGGTAGGACCACTGTAAACCTCACCGAACACTCCACACCAGTACCAGCGGGCCAATTTTTGGTGAGCTCCTTCCGTGTCACCGGCATCCCCCAGGCCCGCAAGTATCGCGGCCAATGGAACTAACTGCGTTTGGTACGGTAGGTCTCTGGCTCTGAAGATCTTTTGGCTATGCATGAACCGGGCCGCCTCAATAAACCCTTTCTCGACCTCATCGGCCCATTTTACATAGTCTTCCACGCTCAACCGCAGGATGTCGCGCCTCCTACAACCGACCGCTCGGTCACTCGCCTTGGTGACGAGTAGCGTCAGTGCCTGCAGAAAGGCATCGCTCTGGAGGTTTTCCAAGACCGTGTATCCGGTCTTCAGACGTTGCTCCCTAGAGTCCCAGTCCTCGCGGAGTTGGAAATTGCCCGCCGCGAAGGTGGCCGTAAGCAACTCAAAGACATTGAGTGGTACACCTCCTTGGTTCACTTTCTCGAAGACAAGACAGATCGCCTCCTTCGGGGTTTCCTTGCCGAGCTTGATAACCGGTACCTGGTATGGCTTGAAGCCGTCAATAAACTTGTCGTTGAATTGCTGGAACAGGTTCCACTTCTCCGGGTTCAGGTTCCAATGCTCGATGTAGCCTCTGAGAGCGTGTACGACACTGTAGTTGGAGGGAAGGTATCCTGATCGGGCCAGAGTAGTGTGCGGGAGGCGCACCATGGCACCAACACGCTAGGCGACGGACCTGACGGATGCCCAGTGGACGCGGCTGGCCCCCTTGGTGCCCCCACCAGGGGTTGGGCCCCCACTCCGCCACGAGCAGCGCGTGCTCATCAATGCCATGCTGTACGGCTTGCGGAGTGGCTGCCCTTGGCGCTTGCTGCCCCATGACTTCCCGCCGTGGTCGACGGTCTATCACCACTTCCGCAAGTGGCGCAACGAGGGGGTCTGGGAAGCGATCATGCACGCCTTGCGGCGCCAGGAGCGCCAGCGCCACAATCGGGCGCCAGCGCCTGGTGCCGTCATCATCGACAGCCAGTCGGTCAAGACGACGGAAAAGGGGGCCCCCGCGGCTATGATGGGGGGAAGCGGGTGACCGGGCGCCAGCGCCATCTGTTGGTGGATACCCAGAGCACGATCGTCGCGGTCGTGGTGCATCCGGCTGATATCCAGGATCGCGACGGGGCTTATGCGGTGCTGGAGCGGGCGTCGGCCCAGACCACGCGGGTGCAGCAGCTGTGGGCCGACGCGGCCTATCGGGGGGCGTTTGCGCGCTGGGTCACGGCCGCGTGGGGCTGGACCATCGCGATCGGGCGTCGCGCCCCGGACGCCGTCGGTTTCACGGTGCAACCGCGGCGCTGGGTCGTGGAACGCACCTTCGGCTGGCTGGGCCGCTGCCGGCGGTTGAGCAAAGACTATGAAGAGGACCCGGCGACCAGTGAAACCTGGATTGCCCTGGCCATGTGCGCGCTGTTACTGCGCCGTTTGTCTTCACCTTTATAAGTATCGTACATGCTCTGAGGATTGGGATTGGACTGGAGACATGCTCTCCTGTATAGCGAATGGAAGGACAAGGAGTAAGTCATGAGGACAGTGGCTGCAAAGCCACAGGGGGAGGAGTTCACGTTCTCATTCGTAAGCGTAGTGAGCTTCGCGCTCATGCTGAGTGTCCTCTGGTTCCTTGGGAACGCTGGGCAGGTTCACGCGTGCAAGTGCGCGGTACCCGGTCCTCCTTCTGCAGAGTTGGAGAAGTTCGCTGCCGTCTTCGCGGGGAGAGTCGTCTCAATCCAACACTCCTATGACCCTGATGCAGCGACTCTCTCCCGCGAAGACCGCACCACGATTGGCTTCAATGTAAGTACCGTGTGGAAGGGCGCTATCCATGAGGAAATGTATGTCACCACACCACCAACTGGCGGAAGTTGTGGCTTCACCTTCAAAGAAGGAGAGGCGTACATCGTCTATGCGCACGACAGCACGTATGGTGACGAGAGCTATACTGTTAGCATATGCAGCCGCACTGCCCTCCTCCAGCATGCACAGGCTGACATCGAAGCGTTCGGGGAAGGCGACGCTCCTCAAGGCGGGACGGGCGGACCATTTCCCGAACAAGCACTGGTGCTCCAACGCCACGACCAGCCGGGTGTCGAGATCGAGGTGGGTATCGGCTGGATCAGCCGCGACGGCCAGACCGTCATCGCCATTGGGTTCGTGCGCGACGGCGATCTGGGGCAGACCTATGCTGTGGTGCGGCGCGAGGGCGATGGGCGGGTCGTGCGCCGGTGGAACGCGCCCGACAGTCCGCTGGTGTCTGCGGTGCCCTGGGAGATCGTGAACACGCAGTACACCTTCCCGGTGGGGGTGATCTTGGCGATTCCCCTGGACGACCAGTACCCGTGGCCCAACATGTTGACGCGGCGCTTCGACGGCGGGGATGACCGCATCCTGGCCTACGACGCCGGGCTGGGGCAGTGGCGACACGTGCCGGACCCAGCGACGCTCCAGGCGCGGGGGTACTACTGGTGCAACGTAACGGCGGCGGACGCGGGCTTCTTCGAGCGGGTCACCCTGGGGCCGCCGTATCCGGCCAGCGATGTGCCGGCGCGGGTGGACTACCCGGTGTGTCAGACGTAAGAGGTCGTTAGGCCGCACCCCCTGGCTCCCTCTCCACATGGTGGAGAGGGGGTGTTTGCCGCCCGTTCATTCCCGCCTCCTACCCCAGTCATTCCCGCGCAAGCGGGAATCCACATCCCCCTGTACAGCGGGGGAGCCATAGGGGGCTGGTATTGGACCTAACCCCCGGCCCCTTCCCTCCAGGGAAGGGGAGTAAGCGCGGCTCCCGGCAGTCCCTTGCCTGGATGGGTTTGGGGGTAGGTATGCACGTTACCGCTTGCCGTCGAAGGCGATGATTAGGGTGTCGCCCTCGAAGCGGGCGCCGGCGATGTCTTGCTGGGCGAGGACGTAGGGCAGGACGATGTTGCGGCGCACGCTGCCGATCCGCACGACCAGCTCCTCGCCGGTACGCAGCAGGCCGACCTCTTCTTTGGTGGCCAAGGGCAGGGGTAGGTGGAGCGTGTAGGTATCGCCATCGCGCCGGACGACGTGGGAGCGGCCCGCGAAGTGCTTGGCCGCCGGGTCTTTGTCGGCAAAGAGAACTTGCCCCATCTGCCGCAGGCGCTCTAAGCCCACGACCTCTTCCCGGAACCAAGGGATCGTGACCAAGGGGATCGGCGCGAAGCCGTCGGCGATGTCTGCCAGGTGGCGTTGCTGGGACTCCAGCCACGCGCTGAAGTAGCCCTCCTGTGCTCCCTGGGGGAGCACGCGATTGCAGACGATCAGGTCGGTCTGATACTCGTACAGATTGAGCTGCGTGAGCGTGCGTTGCGCCTCCTTGATGACCATCTTCTCCGGGTTGAGCACCAACCGCATGCTGGCAGCGGGGCCGACCAGTAGGTCATGGAGCAGTTCCAGCCGCCGGAACAGGTCTTCTACCGCATCGAACACCGGCTCGTCCGGTATCGGGATACCGGTCATCGGGCGCAGGATGGGGCGCACGACCTTGGCGACCTGGCGCTCCAGGGGCAGGATTTTCTCCAGCCACCAGCGCCCTACCTCCGGGAACGTCAGCAGGCGCAGCGTTTCGGCGGTTGGCGCGCAGTCAACGATGATGATGTCGTAGCGGCCACAGCTATGGTGCTCGTTGATCCACAGCAGGCTGGCCAACTCCTCCATGCCCGGCAGGACGGCGATCTCTTCCGAAACCACCTCGTCGAGACCGCGCCAGGTGAACAGCGAGTGGAGCCACTCCTGGATGGTGCCCCAGTAGAGCTGCATGTTGTGAAAGATGTCCGTCTCTTGGCCCCAGAGACGGGGCGCGATCTCGACCGGCTCGGCGCCGAGCGGCAGATCGAACGAATCCGCGAGGCTGTGCGCCGGGTCGGTACTGAGCACGATGGTTCGTAGGCCCTGGGCGGCGCAATGCACGGCGGTCGCAGCGGCGACACTCGTCTTGCCGACGCCGCCCTTGCCGGTGTAGAGGATGATTCGCATGGTAGCTTTCTAGTCTCCTTAGGGGTAGTATATCCGGCCTGCTCGTTCGGCCGGAATGGGTAGGCCACGGAGCGCAAAGAGTAGAAGTCTACGGTGCCTCGAGTGGCCTCTTGGCATACTCCTTGGCAACGTGCCGCGCTGCGGCGCAGTTATCCCGCCAGAGGTGGAATGCTCAATGCAATATCGCAGGGCCGCGCTAGGGCACCGGTCGATTCGGTGGGACCGGTGTCTACGACGATGAGCGCATCAACGCACGGCGCCGCCCGGCGTTGGTATAAGGGCGAGCTGCACTTCCACTGCGAACGGAGCACGATGCCGGAGATGCTGGCGGCCTACCGGCGTCGGCGCTACGATTTCTGTGTCAGCACCGAGCACGATGCCGTCCACCAGCGGGCGCCGTACTGCGGGCCGGATGGTCTTTGCCATCCGACGGACCGGACGGGAGCGGGCCGACCGCTGCTGCTCGTCGGTGGCTCGGAGATGAGCCTGACCATCCCCGGCGCCCCGGCGGACGGGGCAGCCGAGACCACCGGGAAGCCCGTCCACGTGGGCGCCTTTCCCCTGCGAGCGCCCGTCGAGAAGCATGCCCCCACGTGGCATATCTTCGCGCAGCTACGCCAGCTAGTCCGACCACCGCTCATCGTAGTCAATCATCCGCTGGCCGGGGGGCCGGAGCGGCACTGGTCGGAGGCCGACGTTATCGCGGCCATCGCGCACGGCGCGACGCACCTGGAGCTGAACCCCCGCAACCACGGTATCGAGGCCAGTCTCGGCCTCTGGGATGCAGTCTTGAGCCGGGGGCAGCGGGTCTACGGTGTCCTGACCAACGACGCGCATGAGGTGGCGAACATCGGGCGCTATGGCGCGACGCTGGTGCAGGCCGCGGCACTCACGGCCGAGGCAATCGTGGCGGGGCTGCGTCGGGGTGCTTGCTACGCCCTCGAATCGGGCTGCCGCGCGCGGCTGAGGCACGTGCGGCGCGACGGCCGGGAGATCGTAGCCGCCGTCACTGACGCGGAGGAGCTGCACTTCATCGGCGCCGAGGGCCGTATCTTGCATTCCGAGTATGCGGCGGCCGGGCACTACCGGGCGCCCGCAGCAGAACGCTACGTGCGTATCGAGGCGGTAGACGACGACGGGCGGCGGCTGTTCACCCAGCCGGTCTGGCTCGACAAGCCAAGATGAGTATATGCATGATAGGATGGCTGCGGCCCCCCTCGCTTGTGACGGGAACACACGTGTGTATATTTGGAAGGTTAGACAAGCATGGAGTATGACGAACTGCGCGCAATGATGTTGAAGGCGTTTCAGGAAGAATGCACAGGGCGCGTAGATGGGGCTGGCCAATACGGCTTTCTGCTGGACCGAGTCGGTAAGCTAGCTATCGAGCATAAGCTGATTGTTGTGCCAGCCGACACCGTGGCGGGGCGTAGATCCGGCGGATTGCTGCCTGTGACAGACAGGGAGCGTATTCGTCAACTCTTCTGGGAGTTTATCATACAGGGGATCATAGTAATCGGAAAAGACGATCATAATGAAACATGGCCCTGGTATAAAGTTACTGAATGGGGAGAGAAGGTGCTAGAAGAGGGTGAAGTAGTACCGCACGATCCAGTTGGATATATCGAACGATTGCTGCGTGAGAATCCGAACCTTGACCCTGTCATGGAGTTCTATCTTCGGGAGAGCCTCAAGTGTTTCCTCACTGGCACCTACACCGCCTGCTCTGTCATGCTGGGTGTAGCGTCAGAGAAGCTGATCTTGAATCTTATAGATGCTATAGCAAGAGCACTACCTACACAGCTTCGCCAGGACAAATTCAAGAAAGCTACACAGAATCGTCAAATCAACCGGCAGTGGGACGAGTTAATGAAGGTACTGAAACCCAGTTTCTCCCAACTACCATCCAGCGTGGTTGAAGATATGGATATATTCCTAAACGGTGTGTTTCACATAATCCGACGTTACCGTAACCAGTCAGGACATCCTTCTAGTAAGAAGATAACGCGGGAAGTGGCATTTTGCAATCTTCAACTCTTTCCTTCGTATGCTTCTCACATCAACGAACTCATTAAGTATCTGAAAACGAACGCTCTTCCGTGAGACAGCAGCATGGACACCTCTGAGCCGGACATTGTTCTCGGCCAGCGCACGCGCTTGCTGTGCGCCGTTGCCGGGCTGCTGGCGGTGGCCGGCGGCGTGGCGATCCTGGCGGTCGGTCGCGGGGGTGCAGCCGTCACGGCGGGCATGGGGCTGCTGTGCGCGGGGGCGGGGGCGGTCTGGCTCGCCATCGCCGCGCCGAGGCCGGAGTGAGGGTGCTTTCTTTTTGGCATCACCCCCCGGCCCCCTCTCCACCATGTGGAGAGGGGGTGTAGATTCCCGCTTGCGCGGGAATGACGGGCAGTTGGGCGCAACATGTTGCGCCCCTACACAAAAACCTACCCCTGTCAGGGGGGTGCGGCGGGGGCCGGCGGTGGTTAGACTCGCTACCGGCATGGCGCCGGCACCTTGGTCGTGGAGGGGAAACCGGTGCTGTGCCGGGTAGGTCAAAGCAGTGGAGGGACGGAATGACTCACAAATTGCTCGCGCGGCGGCCGATGAAGCTCCAATGCATCGCTATCGTGCTGGGGCTGCTGGCGCTCATGCTCTTTGCATCGCCGGTGGCAGCGGCCGAGTTTCGCGCCGATGAGACGGTGCGGATCGGTGCCGACGAAACCATAGACGGGGACCTGTTCGTCGCCGGGACAGAGATCATCATCGAGGGCACGGTCAACGGGGATGTGTTTGCCGCAGGAACGACGATCACTATTCGCGGGACGGTCAACGGCAGCGTGAATGCCGCCGGCACGCGCATCGAGATCGAGGGGCCGATCGAGCGTGGGGTCCGCCTCGCTGGCCAAGAGATCATCGTTGCCGGTCCAGTTGGCCGCGATCTGATCCTCTTGGGACAAACGGTCGAGGTCACAGCCGCCGGAAGTGTCGGCGGGGATGTCCTCTTCGGTGCCAGTGAGGTCACGCTCGCCGGCGATGTCGGGCAGCGTGTGCTGGGTGGCGCTAATACGCTGCGTCTGGCGGCTGCCGTCGGTCAGGGCGTAGACGTGGAGGTCAACAACCTCGTGGTCGAGCCGAGTGCGCGGATCACTGGCGACCTGCGGTATCGCAGCAACAATGAAGCGCAGGCGGCCGCCGGCGCCGTGGCGGGACAGGTGCTGCGCGAGGCGCCGCGGGCCTACTTCTCGGTCGACGCCGGCGGGGCCGCCCGCGATACAATTCGCGGGAGCGTGGCGCGGATCGTGGTGCTGGCGCTGCTCGGTCTCTTGCTCCTCGCCGCGGCCCGCGGTTGGATGGAGCGCGCCACGACCCAAATGATGCGGCGGCCCGTGGCTAGCCTGCTGATGGGTGTGCTTGTGGGTATTGTTACCGTGCCGGCGATCATCATCGTTGGGGGCATTGTGCTGGTGATCTTCGGGGTGGTGTTCGGCGCCGGTGGCGTCTTGGCCACGCTACCGTTGCCGCTCGCCGGTCTGGGCCTCTATGCGTTGGCGCTCTACATCAGCCCGGTGTTCGTGGCCTTGCTGATCGGGCGCCTGCTGATGGGGCGCTTCAGCGCAACCGGCTTCTTGGCGTTGGTGGTGGGGTTGATCGTGCTCGCGGTGCTGGGGGCCATTCCTTACGTCGGCTGGGCAATAACCGGCTTGGCCACGGTGCTCGGTCTCGGTGGCGCGTTGTTGGCCGGCCGCGGCGCGGCGCAGCCGGCGGGCTAGAGGTGAGGTGCGGCTGGCTGGATCAGGACAGCGGTGGCACTTCGATTCCGGTGGGGTCAATGGCGACGTGGCCGACGCAGTTGCGCCAGGCGGTGTAGCCCGATTGCTGCAAGACGGCCACCGCCCGTTCGGCGTAGCCTTCTCGGTCCAGCTGCTCGCCGACTTCGACGCCCAGCTCCATCACCTCCGGGGTCATTCCTTCCATGGTGTAACGGAGGTAGCCGGTGTTGTCGCGATCAAACAGGCCGCGCTCCGCGAGCAGCTGGTCGAGCCGCGTGTCGAAATCTTGCCGGAACGTGTCATGGGAGCGGAGTAGGCCGACCAACTGGGCCAGCAGGCAGGTGTCGTACTCGTCATTGTGGAGGGCGTACCAGGGCACCGGTGTGGTGAACGGACGGATGTTCTCGACACTGAAGGCAAACTCTTTGGCAACGATGCGCGCCCCCTCGCGTCGGTAGATGGAGTACCGACTTTCGAGTGAGCGGTGCCAATTTACGCCGCACAGGAAGACCCCGCCCGGCTTGAGAACCGCGCCGGCCCAGTCCACGGCCTCCTGACGGAAGGGGCGGTCGAAGTACATAAGCACGTTGAAGCAGCGGACGATGTCGAGATCGCCAATATCGCCGTCCCCAATGGCGCCGCGCTGGAACGACAAGTTCGGGCGCTTGTATTCGCCGACGGCATACTTCACCAACCTGGCGCCGTCCTGCTCCACGGTGGCCAGTGTCTCTGCGTCGCCCGCCGGCAGGGATGCCAGCAGCTGACGCTGCAGCCCGGTAAAGCGCGCTACCGTGGCGGCGGGGTCCTGGAGCAAGGCAGCGTAGCGTTCGGCGTCGGGGATACTAGCCTGAAAGTACTCGAGCTGGCCCTCCTGATCGAAGGTGGCGTAATCGCCCAACTCGTCAAAGACGATGTAATACGGGAGTAGGGGGTCCAGCCCGGTGATGCGGTAGCTGGGCAGGCGTGTCGCCGTCTCGACGGTCGTTGCCGGGGGAAAGCCACAGCCTACGTCGAGCAAGGTCGGCGCGGCTGCGGTCTCCCGCCAGGGAGTGCCGTCAATATAGGCATCAATCTTCTCGTGACGCCCGGGGGTGGTAATCGGCGGACCTTGCCGCCCCACGCACCGGGGACCAATCCCGGGAAGATTGTGCCGATGAGGAAGGCGAGCGAATCGGAGAAGTTGACTGCTCCCAAACGCGCTACGCGCATGTACTTGCACATGCGCTCCGCAACGGCCTGCACCTCGGCGTGCTCCTTTGGCAGGCCGGCGAGGGCTCCCATCGCCGCCGGCGAGAGCTGCCCGTCGAAGTACGTCTTGTTCAACCGCTCTACCAGGCTTTCCATGCGCTCCTCCTTATGAATGGGCGTGGGCGTCCTGCGCACTCGGCGACTGCCGGCGGTGAAGCCCCCCACGCCGCCGCCCGCTACAGCATACCGTGGCCCGGCGCGTCTCTACGGGATGCCCGGCGGTGCAGCGCCGGGCGTGTGACAGCCGTGTAACGCCGCGGGTGCCAACGGCCAAGCGCGTTGCCCAACCGGGGACTTCGGAGTACCATGTTAGGTTGAGGCAACACGTCACGTTGGGCACAGGGCGGTCGGAACCCACGGGGGGAGCCATGAAGGCAGTCGTGATGGCCGGCGGCGAAGGATCGCGGCTGCGTCCCCTGACCCTCGGCCGGCCGAAACCGTTGGTGCCGATCCTCAACGTGCCGGTGCTACAGCACATTTTCGGGCTGCTGCGGCGGCACGGCATTACCGAGATCGTGGTCACGGTCCAGTATCTGGGAAACTTGATTCAGGACTATTTCGGCGAGGGGCAGGACTTCGGTGTCTCGATTACCTACTCTATCGAGGAATCGCCCCTCGGCACCGCTGGCAGCGTGCGCAATGCAGCCGACCTGCTGACGGAGCCTTTCCTGGTCATCAGCGGCGATGCGCTGACCGATTTCGACCTCCAAGCGCCGATAGCGTTCCATCGGCAGCAGCAGGCGATGACTACCCTGGTCCTCCATCGGGTTCCCAATCCGTTGGAGTATGGGGTGGTGATTCTCGGTGAAGACAATCGGGTGACTCAGTTCCTAGAGAAGCCGAGTTGGGGTGAGGTCTTCAGCGATACGGTCAACACGGGGATGTACGTCCTCGATCCGGAGATCTTCCGCTACGTCCCCAAGGACAAGATGGTGGATTGGAGCCAGGACGTTTTTCCGCAACTGCTGCAGAATGGCGATCCGATGGTTGGCTACGTAGCCGAGGGGTACTGGCGGGACATCGGCGATCTTGGGGAATACATGCGGAGCAATGCCGATATGCTCCACGGACAGGCCAGTCTTGATGTATCCGGTGTCGTGCAGGAGCGCAATCTCTGGATCACCCCGGACAGCCGGCCGAGTATTGATCCTAGCGCCCAACTCTATGGCCCAGTGTACTTGGGCAAGAACGTCGAAATCCGCGAGGACACGATCGTCCACGGTCCGACCGTGATCGGTGACTATACGATTGTAGAGCCGCGAGCGCACATTGATCGCTCGGTGATCTGGGCCAACTGCTATCTCGGCGCCGGCACGAATCTCCACGGGGCGCTGATCGGTCGCCAGTGCTTGCTCAAGAACGGCGCTGCGGTGTTCGAGGGCGCCGTCGTCGGAGACGGGTGTACGCTGGGCGAGGGCGCGATCATCCGGCCGAAGGTCAAGCTGTGGCCGGACAAGGTAGTGGACGACGGCGCCACCGTGAGCCAGAGCATCATCTGGGGCCAGCAGGGGCGCCGCACGATCTTCGGCAGCTCCGGTGTCACCGGGCTATCCAACGTCGAGCTAGTCCCGGAGTTCGCGGCGCGACTCGGCGCCGCCTACGGTTCGACGCTACCTATCGGCGCCCGCGTCACCGTCAACCGCGATCTCTCCCGCCCCGCCCGCATGTTGAAGCGGGCGCTCATCTCCGGGCTACCGTCGGCAGCGGTAGACGTGCTCGATATTGGCAGCCAGCCCATTCCGGTTGCCCGCTACGAGACGCAGCAGTCCGCGGTCGCCGGTGGTATTCATGTGCGGACCTCGCCCCACGACCGCCGGATGGTGGACATCAAGATTCTCGGTAGCGATGGGTTGAACAGCCCGAAGAGCGCCGAGCGCAAGGTCGAGACCGTCTTCTTCCGCGAGGATTTCCGGCGCGTGCCACCCGAGGAAATCGGTAGTATCACCGTCATTGGCGATCCGGTGGCGCTGCGCTATCGCCAGGCGTTCCGCCGCCACGTCGAGCAAGAGGTCCTCAGCCGCAGTGGGGGGCGCTTGGTCTTGGACTATGGTCTGGGCACGGCATCGGCTATCTTGCAGCCGTTGCTGGCAACGCTGGGCGTGGACTCCATCCCGATCAACGCCGCCACCGGTCAGCCCCTCAGCGTGCGTAGCTTGCCTGACGTTGAGCGTGACCGCCGCCAGCTGGCCCAGATCACCGCCACCGTCGGTGCTACCTTTGGGGGTCTGTTTGACCACGACGGTAAGACCGTTACCCTGGTGGACGAGCATGGGCAGGAGCTGGTCGGCATGACCGCGCTGGCCGCCTTTGCCGTGCTGGTGTGGCGCACCATACCCGGCGCAACGGTCGGCGTGCCGGTTACGGCGCCGCTCATCTTCGAGCGCCTGGCTAAGAAGCTGGGGGGCCACGTGCGCCGCACCCGTGCAACGCCGGACGCGCTCATGACCACTGGGGCGGTGACCGAGCCGCCGGACTTCCTCGGCGATGGTCAAGGCGGCTATATCTTTCCCGAGTTCCATCCCGGCTTCGATGCGATGATGGCCAGCGTGCGCTTGCTGCAATGCCTCACGCAGGAGGGCGTCAGCCTCTCGGAGGTCATCGCTGCGCTGCCGCCGTTTCACATGGGTCACGTCGAGGTCGAAAGTCCGTGGGAATCGAAGGGGAAGGTGATGCGTGCCCTCCATCAGCGGGCCCGCGAGCAAAATCGCAACCGTGAGGTCGCGCAGATTGACGGTGTACGGTTTGACCTGGACGATCAATGGAGCCTGGTGCTCCCGGACCCGGACCGGCCGCTGTTCCGAATCTATACCGAGGCGTCGTCGTCACAGCAAGCGAGCGTACTGGCCGACGAATATGCAGAACTGGTACGCCGGTTAGCGTAATGGTGGGTACGGAGCTTTTCGTCTCAAGCCTATGATTTCGAGTCGTATCGCGCGCGCGTGGCACCGTATCCGGCGTTGGTCGGTATGGTTTTTACAGGGCCGGTACCTGCTGCTGGCGCGTCTGCTGGGGATGTATCCCGAACCGGGGGCTGCCGGAAAACGGGGCACGGTATTTATCGAGATTGACGGTCTGGGCCACGACCATCTCCGCTCCGCCCTGCGTCAAGGCTATCTCCCGTTCTTGCGCGATTTGCTCGACCGCGACCTCTATCGGCGCTATCGCTGGCGCTGCGGGCTGGTGGCTGATACGCCGGCCGCGCAGAGCGGACTGCTCTACGGGACGACCGACGGCATCGTCGGCTTCTATTGGTTTGACCGCGCGACCCAGAAGCGGATTGTCGGAGCCAATCCGGTGGACATGCGCCGCGAAGAGCGACGGCTGGCGGCGACGCATCGCGGGTTGCTGTTAGGGGGCAGTAGCTACGCCAGCATCATCTCCGGCGGGGCGCGTTGGAACGTGCTGACTATCGCGGGTACCAGCGCCCATTGGTATCGCCCCGGTCAAGCACTGTTGCGCTCGCTCATTATCTTGCTGCTCAACCCCGGCAAGGTGCTCCGCTTTCTCTTCGATGCTGCTTGGGAGATCGTGCAGGAGATCGAGGATACGGTGTGGAGCTTGCTGAAGCGCCATCGCCGCTTCGGTCTCGATGCGTTTCCCTTCATCCGCCTGCTGCTGAACATCCTTCCGCGCGAGATCGTCGCCACCGGCACGCGGCTGGACATGCTGCGCGGTGTGCCGGTGATCTATAGCTGCTTCATCGGCTACGACATACTTGGTCATCGGAGTGGCCCCACATCGCGCACGGCGCTGCGCTCCCTGCGCGGGATTGATAGCGCCATCGGCAAAATCTTTGAGGCCCGGCAGCGGTGTGAGCGCGAGTACGATATCGTTGTGCTGAGTGACCATGGGATGACTCCGGCACGGCCCTTCGCGCAGGCATATGGCGAAAGCTTGGAGGACTGGGTGACGCGGTGGTGGAATACCAAGTCGCGCTATCCCTCCCCGCAGAAGGCGCGCTGGACTGCCCGCCGCCGCCTGCCCCGGCAGGGTGCCGGCTGGCTCAACACCTGGGGGCGCATTGGCGCGATGATCCTCGAGCTGGGCAGCGCCGGGGCGATCAAGCTCGGCGAGCGGTTCTTCGTAGACCCGGGAGAGCTACAGGCCCGCCCGCACGTACTGGTGGTTCCTTGTGGCTCGCTGGCTCAGATTTGGGTGCGCGGGTTCGAGCGGCGGCTGTATCGCACCGAGATCGAGCAGTTGACCCCCGGCTTCTTGGCCGCGCTGGCGGCGCAGCAAGGGATTGCGCTCGTCATTACACGCGAGGAAGCGGCGCTGGCGGTTGTCGGGAGCGAAGGGTCGTTGCGGCTCCGACTGCCACCGAACGGTGAGGCGGGGCTGCATGACGTCTGGCAGCAGCCGCTCGACGACTTGATTTTGTCCCAGGAGGGCACCAACCCCTTGCTGCGCTACGAAGAGCCGGCCATCGTGCTGCGCCAGATCATCAGTTTTGCCCGCATGGAGGCCTGCGGGGACATCATCTGCCTGGCGGACATCTGGCGCCCGGCCAGGCGCGGGGGCCGGGACTCCGAGGTGCATACCTATGCGTTCGAGCAGCAGGCCGGGTGTCATGCTGCGGTCGGTGGCGATCAGTCCTACCCGTTCATGCTGCTACCCAGCCACCTTACGTTCGATCCTGAGACGGTTGGTGAAGCGGTCCATATTCATCGGGTCCTGGCCGGGATTGTTGATCCGTCCCGGCGGGAGGGACCGGTCGCGCCCATAGCCACAAGCCCGATCCCCGATGGTGTGGGGCGCAATGGCGCGGCTGTGGCCCCGTCGCTGCCGCCGGTGGAACGGCCCCGGGGCGGCGGCTAGGAGGAGCCGGAGGCCTGGGGCGTGCCTCACCCCCCGGCCCCCTCTCCATCATGTGGAGAGGGGGCGTATGCGGGCCGTCATTTCCGCGGAAGCGGGAGTCTCCTCCCCTGTGCGTCAGCATGGGGGACGGGCGCAGCATGCTGCGCCGCTACTTCGCTGGAGCACAGCGCTAACGTACTGCAAGTGGAGAGCTACTATGACCCAACCGCAACGCCAGCGTCCGCAGGGCGCCGACCTGATAGCCGAGATGGCTGCGACCGGGCTGGGACCGGGGATGGTCGCACTGTGGAACCTCGGTCAAGCCAGCATCGCGCTCAAGGGTGACGGGATGGTGTACGTTGATCCGTTTCTTTCGGGGCACTTGGAGGCGCTGATGGAGCGCGAGGGCCGACCGATGCCGCGCCTGTGGCAGCCGCCGCTGCGACCTGCAGACGTGACTAATGCCGACCTGGTGCTCATCACCCACGACCATGCCGATCATCTGGACCCCGGCACGATACCCGCCCTCGCCGCGGCCTCGCCAGCGGCGCAGTTTGCCGCGCCGGCTGCTGGGAGGGCGGTGCTCGCCGAGCTAGGTATCGCGGCCGAGCGCACCATCGTCGCGGAAAGTGACCGGCTGCTACCGTCGAACCGGGTGCGGGTGACGCCCGTTCCGGCGGCGCACTACGACCTCGACCCCAGCCGTTATCTGGGTTACGTCATCGAGATGAACGAGGTGCGTATCTATCACCCTGGTGACACGGTGCTGTACGAAGGCATGTTGGAGCGCCTCCAACGACTGGCGGTGGACATTGCGCTCCTGCCGATCAACGGCCGGGATTGGTTCCGCGAGCAGCAGGACATCATCGGTAACTTCTCGTACCGGGAGGCGGCGGACCTCGGAGTAGCGATGGGCGCGGACCTCATCATCCCCATTCACTACGGCATGTTCGCCGCGAACACCGTGCGCGTTGCGCACTTCGTGGACTATCTGACCGACCACTACCCCGAGCAGCGCTTCCACATCCTGGCCCGCAACGAGCGGTTCGTCTATGTGTCGTAGCGCCGAACGGGGCCACTCGGCCCATGCGTGACCGTCCGGCCGCTCCCGTCTCGCTGACGGGCTTATACCTCGGAGTGTTTATCGGCCCGCTGATGGGCGGTGTTACCAATGTGATGCTGCCGGTGCTGCGGGACGACTTCGCCGCGACCCTCGGACAGGTGACGGCGATTGTCTCGGCCTATATGGTGCCGTTCGTGCTCTTGCAGCTCGTCTCCGGCACCATTGCCGACCGCTTCTCGCGCGGTGGCACGGTGACGGGCGGCTGCGCGGCGTTTGCCGCCTCCTCAGCGCTGGCCGCCGTCGCGCCAAACATCGAGCTATTTCTTGCCGCTCGCGTGGTTCAGGGCGCTGCCAACGCCTTCGTCACGCCGGTCATCATGGCCACGCTGGGCGACGTGGTACCGGCGCAGCGTCTGGGACGGGCGCTGGGAGTGTTCACGACGGTAAACACCGCCGGTCTCTTGCTTGCGCCGCTGCTCGGGGGTGCCTTTGCCGAGACGAACTGGCGGCTGGTGTACGTGCTCCTCACCGCCGTTTGTACGGCGTTGGCGGCGTACTATGCCTGGTGGTATCGGCGCCTGCGGGTATCGGCGCCGCCTGGCCAGCGGCCGAGAAACACCGGACTGGCGGTGCTCATGCGCGGTCTGGCGAACCGCCGCCTGGTGCTGCTCTGTGTAGCGGGCTGGCTCGGTTACGTGGGGATCAACGGTATCCCGTTCATCGTGGCCCTGCACCTGGAAGCCCCCATGCAACTGGGTGCGGTCCAGAGCGGCGCCATCCTCGCCAGCTTCGGTCTAGCGGGGATGCTGGCGGCGCCGTGGGGTGGTCGGGCGGCCGACCGTTGGGGGCGGCGCAGGGTTGTTGTGACGGGCACGGTGGCTACCGCGCTCTGCACCGCGCTCCTTGCTGCCGCGACTGGACCGTGGTCCTTCGCGGCTGGCTATCTCGCCGCGGGCGGAGCGGCGGCGTTCATGTGGTCCGGCCTCCACACGATGGCGGTCGAAGCCTTGCCGGCGCAGCGTGGTGGCGCCAGCTCGGTGTACAACACGTTCCGATTTGCGGGGGCAGCCTGTGCGCCGTTGCTCTATACGCCACTGTACGCCGCCGCCGGAGCGGTGCCGGTCTATTGGTCGGCGGTCGGAGCGTCGCTGCTGATCTTGCTGCCCATTGGTTGGCACAGCCCCGCGCCGGCCGAGGCGTAGCGCAAGCGTGGGAGGCGGGCCTCACCCCCGGCCCCTCTCCACCATGTGGAGAGGGGGGTTGGTCCTCACTCAAGGGTTATTTGTAGCACTACAGGCGGTCGGTCTTGCCAGCGTACTAGCTGGGCAAGCCCGATCGTGCTAGAATAATGGCACGGTGTTGGGTAGCTCTGGCCCTCCGGGGACCGGCACCAACGGGGAGTGGCGCAGCCTGGTAGCGCACTTGACTGGGGGTCAAGAGGCCGCCGGTTCAAATCCGGCCTCCCCGACCACCGCCGAGAGATG
This sequence comes from Chloroflexota bacterium, assembly GCA_965220865.1. Taxonomy (GTDB): domain Bacteria; phylum Chloroflexota; class UBA11872; order UBA12225; family JAJDUF01; genus JAJDUF01. Next base: position 4,238,092 of record OZ244848.1, on the reverse strand, counting down.
CAGTCTTGCCGTTTTGTACTCCCCAGCGCATGGGTAGTGGGTCGCTGTCCCCGGCGCCCACTCCGGCCTCGCGGCCGCTCTGGCACTACCTTCCTAAGACTAGCTTGCGGCTGGAGATAGCAAACATTGAGTACCTGCGCCTGGTATGTAACAGACGCGGGCAGACCAGCCAGATCCCCATACCAGGAACGTTCCCGCCTGGCTTGTGCTGTGTATCCTGCAACGAGCAGCTATTCGTAGACGCGCCGGACGCACGTAACTCTATCATGCTACTGCTTGAGGCGCTACGGCTGCGTCTGCAAGCTGAGGGAGATGCCGTAGATGTACAGCTTGAAGTCAATCTGAAGGAGTGACTCTGATGAAAAGAAGCCGGAAAAAGCTAGGAAGGAATGATCCATGTTGGTGTGACTCAGGCGTGAAATACAAGAAGTGCCACTTAGATCGTGAGAAACAAAGCAAACCTGGAAAAAAAGAAATAGGTCAACGCTTCCTCAGCGCGTTCAATAAGGGGTTTTGCCTTCACCCAAAAGCTAGTCCTCGAACGTGTTCACGTAAGATCATCTCGGCCCATACGATACAAAGGAACGGAGATTTAGATGTTATCGCTAAGAACGGCCATGTCTACAGCATTATAAAACATGGACCTATGTTTGGGAGGTCTATTCTTCACGGTACAAGCAGCACAGCCAACAAGGTGGGTGTCAAGAAAGCCTCAAAGTTTAGAGGCTTCTGCTCTAAGCACGATAATGAGTTGTTTGCTCCTATAGAGAAGAAGACTTTCCGTGCGACAACCGAGCAAATAGCACTTTTGGGCTATCGAGCGGTATGTTACGAGTTGTTTATGAAGAAATGTCTCCTGCGCCTTGATCCCACTCTTAGAGACATGGATAAAGGGCATCCGATTTCCGATCAACTCCGGTTACAGAACGCTCTGGATTGGCAGTACTCAGGAGCCAAAAAGGGATTAGAGGAGATTACACTACACAAGACGAGCTACGAAGACATGCTCCTGAACAATAACTTCGCAAATCTCGGTTACTATGTCGTTGTTTTCGCAAGCGCTCCAGAGATGGTGTGCAGCGGTAGCACCCAAGCTACTCATAACTTTCTAGGCAATAAGATAGCTGATTTAGTACGTCTCGATGTGCCAGTGGGCTCGATAACGCTTTCGTTGATTGCAACAGACGAAGGTGGAGCTGCTGTATTTACCTGGCCATCGAATCACAGTGGATGTCATAATGTGATGATGACTTTCAATGGCTTATCAGGGGGAAAGCAGCCTCATGCTATTGTCAGATTTACGTTTGATTTTTTCGAGAATACATATATCTCGCCTGAGTGGTGGGATGGTCTCGACAAAAGGGTACAAGATGTATTGATAGAACGTCAACAAAGGGAGATTCTAAACCCTATTACAGGACTCTGGCCGTTGAGACCTGACGATTGCTTGCTAGATGATGGTGTTAGGGCTGTCAACTGGAAGGTGCTATCTCGCCTTACCTCTCTGAAGTGAGTGTGAAAAGCCTCTGGCAGCGCGATCCGGCCGCATGGTGTAATGAAGGTGAAGACGGCTGGCGGGTGGAGGAGTTAAAAAACCCGTGGCAGGCATCTTCATTCGTATTCTACCAGATCATTTGCCGCCAGAATCATGTTCGGCAGAACACGGCTGCGCTTGCCTATGGGCTGATGCACCCAGGGTTACTCAAAGTGATAGCTCCCGAATTGCTGGAGGAGTTTGGCTGTAATGGTGCAGTCGGATGCCCCATGAATCACCGACAGCCGTTGCGCCCGGTCGCTAGGCTGGGTGATGATTGAAGCTCCGAGGTGGGGGTGAGCGACAGGCGGAGGTGTGGAGAGGTGGAGTATGGAGAGGCTACGGGCGCGGTTCAAGGCTTTTGAGCGGGAGCTACATATCCTGGGGATGATCCTAGTGATCGGGGCTGTCCTCGGTGTTGGTGGGTGGCTGGCCGGGAGCGGCGAGACGCGCTCACCGGCGCCGGCGCCGACGGTCACGGCCGTGCAGTCGGCAGTGGTGGGGACGCCGAGCGCCGAGGACTGTGCGTGCTCCGCCGAGGAGGGCAAGTGAGCGTGCCTGGTGACGACATGTGCGTAAACAGCCTGAGGGATCACGAGCGCTGACCACAGCCGCCATGGAACTCCCGGCTATTGCCGGCGACACACCGATGCCGGCGGACGCGCGCAGGAGGAGCGCCGGGTCTGTGCCTCACCCCTGGCCCCTCTCCACCATGTGAGGGGTATTCAGCGGAGGCCGTTGGTCCCTTGCCTAACCGTCTAGTCCCAGCAGGCGCACGGCGTTCCGGTAGGTGATGTCGGCGTATTGGTCCTCGGACTCGCAGTATTCCTGGAGGAGGGGGAGGGTGCGGGAGGCAAAGCACTCGCGGCTTTTCCCCTCGCCCCAGTCGCCTTTGCCGTCGCGGCAGGGGCAATCGGTTGCCCAGAGCAGCTTGGTGCGGTGCCGGCGCACGAAGTCTTTGCCGAACTCCGGGTCCCGGGAGATGGCGCCTAGCCCGGACCCCGCCGACAGGTCGCCGTAGATGTTCGGGTATTCCTCCAGCCAGCGGTCGGTCAGCCCGCCGAGGGCGACCGGGTCTTTGGGGTAGGGCGTGTAGTCCGGCGCCAGGTAGTCGCGCGGGACCTCGGCGCTGACGTTGGCCCACCAGGCTTGGGCGTGGCCGATGAACGTCGTCTCCGGGCAGGTCTTCAGCACCGTCTCGAAGGCCTCGAAGTTGTAGCTGTAGTTGCGGTACTCAAAGTGGATGAGCACCGGCCAGCCCAGTTCGCCACACAGGCGGTAAATCTCCAGCGAGTCGGGATGGTCACAGGCCAGCCGGACCTTGTGCTCGCCAAAGCCGTAGAACTTGCCGGTGGCATGGTAGCGGCGAAGCTGGTCGAGCGCGTCCGGGGCCAGCGGATTGACGTGGCAGAACGGGATTAGCTCGTCGCCGTATTCCTCCACCGCCTCTATGGCTAGCTCCGTTCGCATGCCCGCATAGGTACCCATCGCCGTGCAATCGCCAGGCTCGATGGGCAGCACCACCGACTTGCCGCCGCCGTAGGCATTGTGGTGAGCGATGACATGCGCGGCCGACCGATGGCCCTGGCCGATATGCGTATGGAAGTCAAGGATCATATATCCTCCTCAGCGCAGATGGAATCCGTGCGGCGCTGGGCTGCATAATACCAGGCAGTACACGGCCTGGTCTCGCGTGTAGTGCTGCCGCGGCCTGGGTGCGAGACCGGCCCCCCTATGGCCCCCTCGCTTGGCAGGGGGACGGGGGTTGCCGCGTGTGCGGGAATAGCGGGGATCGGGAAATAGGTGCGAATGGAGTGAATGGCATGGTTGTAGACGATACGGGCCTTATCGGACATTGGCCGCTGGCCGGCGACACGCAGGACGATTCCGGCAATGGGCACGATGGCACCAATCGTGGTGCCGACCTCACGGCGGCGGGGCCGGACGGCAGCGCGTCGGGCGCGGCGCGGTTCGACGGTCGCACCGCTGCTATCGAGGTGGCTGCGAGCGACGCGCTGCGCTTGGGTACCGGCGATTTCTCGATCTCGGTGTGGGTGCATACCGCGCAGGTACTCGATGACGTGCTCGGCGATATTGTCAGCAAGTACGATCCCGACCGCCGCCGGGGTTTCAACTTCAGTATCCAGAACTACGCCGGTGTGACCTCGCACCAAGCCAACTGGCGCAACGTCCACTTTGGCATTGACAATGCGCAGACGGAGCCGGCGTGGACCGACTGCGGGCGTCCCGGCAACAACCTGCGGGTCTACGCGCTGTGCGTATACGACGGCAATCTCTATGCCGGCACCTTCGAGACGGGAGCCGACGAGTCAGGCCACCTCTACCGCTATGCCGGCGGCACCGAATGGGTGGATTGTGGCAGCCCGGATCGGTGCAATACCGTGGCCGCGCTGGCGATCTACGAGGGCCGGCTGTATGCCGGCGTCTCGCGGTACCGGGCCGGCGGCTCGGCCCTGCCGGAGTCGCTGAACCAACATCTCGGCGGCCGCATCTATCGCTACGAGGATGACGGCAGCTGGACGGACTGCGGCCATCTGCCGGGCGCCGACTCTATAGCGGGCCTGACCGTCTACAAAGGGCAGCTCTATGCCATTCCGCTCTACAGTCAGGGGGTGTTCCGTTACGACGGTGGGCAACGCTGGGTAGATTGCGGCATGCCCGGCCGCCGGCTGATGTCGCTGGCCGTTTACGACGGCCACCTATACGCGACGGGCAATGAGGGCGGCGGCCTCTTCCGCTACGACGGTGGAGCGGAATGGACGAACTGCGGCTACCAGGCCGACACGACCCAAGTGTATTCGGTCGCCATCCACGGCGGTCGGCTCTACACCGGTACGTGGCCCACGGGTACCGTGTTTCGCTGGGACGGGCAGACGGAATGGGAAAATGCCGGACGCTTAGGGGAAGAGCAGGAAGTGATGGGCATGGCCGTCTACAACGGCAAGCTGTATGCGGGCACGTTGCCATTGGCCAACGTCTATCGGTACGATGGCGACGGCGCGTGGGTGTCTACGGGCCAGCTGGATACGACCCCGGCGGTGAAGTACCGGCGCGTGTGGTCCATGGCGGTTTATCGGGGCCGGCTGTTCGGAGGCACGCTGCCCTCCGGCCACGTGTATTCACTGGAGGCGGGCCGGAACGTCACCCATGACCGCGAATTGGCGCCGGGGTGGCGGCATTTGGTGGCCGTCCGGGAGCGCAGCCGGCTGAGGCTCTACGTGGACGGCGAGCCGGTTGCCACGTCGGCGCCGTTCCAGGCCGCCGACTACGATCTCAGCAACGAGCAGCCATTGCGGATCGGGATGGGCGCGCATGACCACTTCTGCGGCCGGATGGCCGACCTGCGGCTCTACGGCCGGGCGCTGACGGACCGGGAGGTGGAGCGGCTGTCGCGTCGCGGGTCGGCGGAGTAAGGGGCGGCTGGGGGCGAGTGGGGAGAGGCCCGATGGACGAGCAATCCAGTGACCGTAGTGACCAGCCTGTGGGCAACGCCAAGGCGCCGGGCGGGGACTTTCTGCTGCGGTGGATGGTGGCGAGCGTTGCGGGCTGGCTCGTGGGCTGGCTCGTGGCCTGGATCGGGGCCTTGTCCGTTGGCTGGATTGTAGCCTGGGCCGGGGTTGGAATCGGAGGCGGGGTCGGGGTGGCCCAGTGGCTCGTGCTGCGAGAGCAGGTAGCACGGGCGGGCTGGTGGGTGGTGGCGAGCATCGTGGGTGGGGTCGTGGGCGGCGGCGTAAGCGTGGGTCTGATCCTGGGCGCGTTTGTAGGCGCGGGTGAGGTTATGGGCAATGTCGTGGCCGTGATCCTAGGCTGGGTCTTGGTTGGGGTCGGAATGGGAGTGGCCCAATGGCTGGTACTGCGAGGGCACGTCGCACGGGCGGGCTGGTGGGTGGTGGCGAGCGTCATGGGCTGGATCGTAGGTAGGATCGCGGCCTGGTTCGGGGTTGGGGTCGTGGCAGTGGACGTGATCCTGGGCCAGGTTGCGGGCCAGGTCGCGTATGGGGTCGTGTATGGGGCCATTACCGGAATTGTGCTGGTGCAGTTGTTGCACCAGCATGCGGGCGACGCCAAAGATGCCATGGCCGCCTCGGCATGAGGATCACGCTCTGACCATCCTATGATCCCCTGACCGGGGGAGGTTATTCGGCCGGATGTGGGTGCGACCTCACCCCTGACAGGCCAAAGCCGCACGGACAGAGCTAGGTGTGGTGCGGCTCCGACCCGTCACCCGGCCGTTAACCCACATTGCTCCCCGTATTGGCCAGCGCAGGAGCACCAAAGAGAGGACCGATGGTCGAGCAAACTGCTGACCGGAGCGCCCAGCCTGTGGGCAGCGCCAAGACGCCGGGCTGGAGCCTATGCGTGTGGTGGGTGGTTGCCACCACCGTGGGTTGGGTCGCGGGCTTGGGCGTGGGTCAGGTCGTGAGCGGGGTTGTGAGCGGAATCATGTCCGCGGTTATGTTCGGGATCGTGGTCGGGGTGTTGCAATGGTTGGTGCTGCGACGGCAGATGGCACGGGCGGGCTGGTGGGTGGTGGCCAGCGTCGTGGGCTGGCTCGTGGGCTGGCTCGTGGCCTGGGGCGGGTTCGGGATCGTGAGTGGGGGCGGGTTCGTGGGCGGCGGGTTCGTGGGTGAGGTCGTGAGCGAGGCCGTGGGCTGGGTCGTGGTCGTGGGCTTAGGCCCGGTTGTAAGCGTGTTCGTCGTCGGGGTGTTGCAATGGCTGGTGCTGCGACGGCAGGTGGCACGGGCGGGCTGGTGGGTGGTGGCCAACGTCGTGGGCTTAGGCGTGTTCGTGGTCGCGAGCGGATTCATCATGATCACGGTCGATTTGGTGGTCGGGTTCGTGGGCACGGTTGTGAGCGAGGTCGTAGGTATGGCCATGTATGGGGTCATAACCGGAATTGTGCTGGTGCAGCTGCTGCGCCAGCGTGCGGGCGACGCCGACGATGCCGCGTCCGCCTCCGAATGATGGGGAGCAGGGGATATGATTATTGACTTTCACCAGCACATCATCGTGAGGCAGAGCACGGACCCGGCCACCCATCGGACGGCCGAGCACGTCATCGCCCACCTGCGCCATCATGGTGGCGGCAAGGCGATCGTTCTGCCGAACGACCGGGGTGAGAGCGTCGCGCCGTCGTTCGAGGGGCAAGGCTCCTCGGAATTCGACACGGAGCTGGCGCTGGATGCCTGGCGGCGGTGGCCGGACGAGATTGTGCCGTTCTGTCACGTCAATCCCCTGCGGTACGACGCGCTCGACGCAATCCGGCGCTACCACCGGGCCGGCGCACGCGGCTTTGGCGAGCACAAGGTGCGGCTGGCGTTCGACCACCCGGCTTGTCTGCCCATCTATCGGCTCTGTGGCGAGCTGGGGCTGCCGGTGCTGATCCACTTTCAATACGGGGTGTATAGCTACAACTTCGAGGCTGCCGAATCCGTCTTCCGCGCCTGCCCGCAGACGACGTTTATCGGGCACGCGCAGGCGTGGTGGGCCAACGTCAGCGCCGAGGTGCGGCGCGACTATGACGCGCCGGACTTTGTCGGCTATCCACCGGGGCCGGTCGTGCGCGGCGGGCTGACCGACCGCTGGCTGGAGGAATACCCGAACGTCTACGGGGACCTGTCGGCCGGGTCGGGGTGGAATGCGCTCACTCGCGACCCGGAGTTCGGCCCGGACTTCGTCCGGCGGCATCGGTCGAAGCTCTTGTGGGCCACCGACTGCTACTGTCGCGATGGGCAGGGAGACATGGGTGGGGGCCACTCCCAAGAGTGCTTTGCCGCGCGCACGCTGCCGTGGCTCCGGGAGCACTGCGTGTCCGAGGACCACTACGCCGACATCACCTACCGGAACGCGGCCCGCCTGTTGGGTGAATAGGCCTCACCCCCCGGCCCCCTCTCCACCATGTGGAGAGGGGGAGTCTGCCACTCGTCACTGCGGCTTCTGCTGCAATGACCCTCTGGCTGACGGTCGAAAGCTGCGTGCTAGGCCGGCACCACGGCGAGCGCGCTGATCTCGACCAGCCAGTCGGGCGCTGCGAAGTCGCTGATCTCGACCATCGTCGCGGTCGGATACGGCTGCTTCAGGACCTCCGCGCGGACCTTGGTCACTACTGGGCGGTGGTTGATGTCGCGGAGGTAGAGGGTCATCTCCGCGATGTGCTCCAGCCCGCCGCCGGCCGCCGCCAAGAGCGCCTGGATATTGGCGAACACCTGGCGCACCTGAGCTTCCGGGTCGTCCACGCCCACTACATTTCCCGCGGCGTCGGTCGGTCCCTGGCCGGACACAAACACGAGCTGCCCCACTCCTGGCAGGGGCAGTGCGAGAGCCTGGGAGTATTGGGCGCCCGGTGTCGCTACCTGGTCGGTGAGCACCGGCCGCAGGAGGGAAGTGTGCGCTGTGGACATTGAAGTCGTCTCCTCTCGGATCAATTGGAGTTGCGCCGTGCCTGCGTAAGCCGGGCTCTAGCCCTGCGCTTGGACAATCTCTTGGGCCAACGCCAGCGCGGTATCAATCAATACCGCCTCCGCTTCGGGCGCAAACGCTGCCGGGCGGCGGTAGCCGGAATAGGCGGTGGATGGCTCGTAGCCGCGCTCGAAGATCGTGCTGGCCGTGCAGAGGTACCCCACGTTGCCGTTGGTGTAACCGAGTGTCAAAACCTGCTCGCCCTGCTCCGGTCGCGCGAGGCCCAAGTCCGCAAAGCCGCGCTCGATGGACAGCCCGATCTCCAGCTGCGTCTCACCCGGTGTAGTCACCAGCCAATGCGGCCCTAGCCGCATGACCTGCACTTCGGCCGTGTCGGCCGTCGGGAGACTGCCGTCTCGCTCTATTTGGGCCAGCATTACGTTGGCCCAGCCACTCCGCCGCTCGTCCGCCGCTGCCGCCCGCAATTCGGCTTCGCTGGGGAGGGCGCCGTAGGGTAGGGAGACCTCGCGCCGGGCGACGGCAATCGCCGTGACCGGCTCGCTGACGACGCGCTCCGCCGTCTGCACGACCTCCGAGCCGAGGAGGCGGCCGATTACCAGTAGCTCGTGGTCCGTGGCGCCGCGGAAGCTCTCGTCGGGCCGCAGGAGGTGCGGCCGGATGTTGCCGAAGCAGCCGGGCAGGAACAGGGCGCGGGTGCCAGCGGCGCCATTGGCCTGGTAGACGCCTTCGACGACGCGCCGTGCGGACCCGGGGTAGTCGGCGCTGAAGCGGTAATTATCGCTGCCCATGGTGGTAGCGTGGCAGACGTAGGAGAAGAGCACGGCGAGCGGGTCGCTCTGCGGCAGCGGCCGCCCGCCCAGCGTGCCGTCCGGCGCCGGCGCCGAGGCGGGATCAACGCGCAGCACGCGCACCCGCTTGTCTACCACACCCTGCCGGTTGGGCCGCATCGCCGTGTTGCCGTCCGGCGTGCGGAGGCGGCGGTTGACGTTGATGTCAATCATGCCCTCGCCCACGCCGAGTGTGACCGGCTGCATGGCGCGGCTGGCCTCGCCCACGACCGCACCGAGCGTCTGCTCCAGCGAGCGTTGGTACTCGTCGTCTTGCGGCAGGTGGCTCAGGTATAGGACTGAGGGGCTGGCGTGGGTGTGCGAGCAGGCCACCATGATATTGCCCTCAGGCACGCCGCTGGCACCCGCGGCGCTGGCCCGGATACGATGAACCGAGGCGCACTCCGGTCCCTCGAAGGCGTACTCCAGCCCGATGAGGTCGGCCGTGACGATGGCGGCCTGCGTGTTTCCGTCGTCGAAGACGATGGCGCGGGCCTCCAAGGGGTCGAGGGTACCCGTTGACGGACCGCGATCATAGCCTTGCAACTGCATCGGCCGCTCCGGGGTGATTATTGCAGCGGCGGTGCCGGCGGATAGTCCCGTGCTTGTCGTGGCCATCTGTGCGTCTCCTCTCCTCGCCGTCCTATCTTGTCATTCCGGCGGCAGCCAGCGTCCCTAGCCTGGATTCCCGCGCAAGCGGGAACAACGGGGGATGTCAACCGGGCCTAGCGTTGTGCCAAGGCGCCAGCCTGGGCCGCGACCTTGCGGAACGCCTGTGCGTACTGCTCGATCAGGTCATCCGCCGGGCGGGTAAGCGCCGGCAGGGTGATCGTGTTATAGGGCACATCGGGGTCTTCGGTCACGGGCAGCGTACCCGGGCCGTACTGCGGGCGCTCCTCCGGCGCATGGGTGCGTACTACGTCCCAGAGCAGATCGCCGGTGCCGGCCCCGTTGCCGGCAAAGACCGGATGCTGGTGCAAGGGTCGCAGCGTCCCGGCCGAGCCTACCCGGACGCCTTCCGCTTGCAGCGCCTCGACCAGCGTGGCGCGATCAATGCCGCCTAACTCTGCGGGATCAAAGCGCACCCAGCCGCGGTGGAACGGCGATTCCACGTAGTCGGGTACCTCGGGAGGCGAGAAGCCGCCGATCTCGGCAATCGCTTGCCCCAGCCGCTCGGCGTTCCGCCGGCGCACCTGGAAGCGTTCGTCCCAGTGGCTCATCTGCACGACCCCGATGGCCGCGCTGATCGTGGCGATGCGGTACTTCTCGCCAAAGCAGAAGCTGGCTACAGCGCGGTACTTCTCGTCCGGCAGATCGGCGAGCCGCTCGTAATGGCCGAGCACGGCGGCCCGTTGGTAGTACTCCGGGTTGCTGGTGAGGAACATCCCACCCTCGCCGGCGGAGGTGAGCTTGCCTACCTGGAAGCTGATGCCCGCGGCATCGCCCAAGGTGCCGCACATGCGGCCGCGGTGCAGTGTGCCCTGCGAGACGCAGTTGTCCTCGACGACCTTGAGGTCGTGCCGGCGGGCCACGGCGAGCAGCGCGTCCATGTCCACGGGCATGCCGTCCCAATGCACGACGATGACGGCCTTGGTGCGCGGCGTAATCCGGCGCTCCACGTCGTCGGGGTCCAGGGTGAGGGTGTTGGGGTCCACGTCGGCGAACACCGGTACGGCGCCGCAGCCGATGATCGGCACGCAGCTATACGGATGAGTGGCCGACTGCACGATCACCTCATCGCCGGGTCCCACGCCGACGGCAAACAGGGCCGCGTGCAGCGCCGACGTGCCGTTGGGATGCGCCAGCGCATACGGGACGCCCCAGCGCTCGGCGATGGCGCGCTCCAGCTCGTAGATCGGGCCGCCCGGCTCCGAGCCACCCGATGTCTGGCGGGCACGGATCAGCGCGGTGACCGCCTCGATCTCTTCATCGCCGTAGATCGGCCATTCCGTGTAGTAGTCCTGGTCAATGGTGACTGCGGGATCGCCACCTAGGAAAGCCAACTGGTCCGTCATGCTTCTTCTCACCTCATCCGTTACGTGCCACTCATTGACCGCCAGATCTGCCCCATCCTATGGAAGTCGGTGGTGCGGACCTAGCGTATCAGCGGCCCACCAAGGCGTCGGCTTGGGCCGCGACCTTGCGGAAGGCCATCGCGTACTGGCCGATCAACTCGTCCGCCGGGCGGGTAAACGACGGTAGCTGGAGCGTATTATGAGGCACCTCCAGGTCCTCTGTCACCGGCAAGGTGCCCGGCCCATAGCGAGGCCGCTCCTGGACGGCTGCGCCCAGCGCCTCCCAGAGCAGGTCGCCAGCGCCGGCCGCATTGCCGGCGAAGACCGGATGCAAGTGTAGCGCCCGCACCTGGTCGGTATGCGGGATGCGGCTGGCGCGTGTCGCCGGATTGGTGACCTGTGCGCCCTCGGCCTGGAGCGCCGCGATCAGGGTTTCGCGGTCAATGCCGCCAAGCTCGTCGGGGGCAAAGCGCACCCAGCCCTGGTGATATGGCGATTCCACGTAGTCGGAGACGGGGCGGAAGCAGAAGCCGCCCACTTCCTCGATGGCTTGCCCCAACTGCTTGGCGTTCCGCTTGCGTAGGGCCATGTGCTCGTCCCAGTGACGCATTTGCACGGCTCCGATAGCTGCGGTGATCGTGGCAATCCGGTACTTCTCGCCAAAGGCAAAGCCGGAGACCGTGCGGTACTGGGCGTCGGGTAGGTCCTGGAGCCGCTCGTAGTGACCGCAGCTGGCGGCTCGCTGGTACACCTGCGCGTCGTCGGTAAAGAAGACGCCCCCCTCGCCGGCAGAGGTGAGCTTGCCGTGTTGGAGGCTAATCGCGCCAGCGTCGGCGAGCGTGCCGCACATCCGGCCGCGATGCAGGGTACCCTGCGACACGCAGTTGTCTTCGACTATGCGGAGGCCATGGCGCCGGGCAACATCGAGCAGCGCATCCATGTCGGCGGGCATGCCGCTCCAATGCACGACCAGGATGGCCCGTGTCCGCGGCGTAATCCGGCGCTCGACATCCGCCGGGTCGAGCAGGCGGGTGTGGGGATCAACGTCGGCAAAGACGGGCACGGCGCCGCAGCCGACGATGGGGATACAGCTAAACGGGTGCGTTGCCGACTGCACAATGACTTCATCGCCAGGGGCGACGCCGACGCCGAACAGCGCGGCGTGCAGAGCCGCCGTCCCGCTGTGATGGGTCAGCACGTACTGCACCCCCCACCGCTGGGCGATGGCCTGCTCTAGTTGGGCAATCGGGCCATCCGGGTCGTAGTGGGCGCTGGAGAGGCCGGAACTGCGGATCAGCGCGCTGACCGTTTCGACCTCTTCCTCGGTATAGATCGGCCACTGCGCGTAGTAGGTGTGGTCCAGGGTGATGACCGGGCTACCGCCCAGGATTGCCAACCGCTCGCGCATAGCTTGCCTCACCCTCCGAGATGGCCTGTCTAGGCTTCCCTACAGTAACGCGCTGGCATTGGCGGCCACCTTGCGGAACGCTGCGACGTACTGGTCGAGTAGCTCCGGGGTGGGTTGTGTGAGCCGCGGGAGCGACACACGATTGACGGGTGGGTCTTCCGTGATCGGCAGCGTGCCGGGGCCGTACCGCACGTGGGCCGCGGACTCGGCGTTGTCCGGGTGCTCGAAGGCCCAATGCTTGCGCTCGACGAACAGCGGCTGCGTGTGCAGGCCACCGCGGTGGCGTAGCCGCGTGCTCGTGCCCAAACGGGCGCCCTCGGCCTGTAACGCTTGGGTGAAGCGATCAGCGGACAGGCCGCCAAGCTCGTCCGGGTCGTAGATCATGAAGGGTGACCGGTAGTAGACCCGCTCGACGTGATCGGACATTGGCGGCACGGAGAAGCCGGGAATCTCGCTTACCTGGTCGTAGAGATACTGGATTCCAGCGTTGCGCCGGGCGTTGCGCTCGTCGAGCTTGGCCAAGGCGACCCGGCCGATGGCCGCGTGCAGCGGGCTAATGCGGTACTTGAAGCCGAAGCCGGTATGCTCGAAACGCCGATCATCATTATCCAGGTCTCTGATCCGCTCGTAGTGTCCCAGCAACACCGCGCGGTCGTAGTATTCCCGTTCGTTGGTGGTGAACAGGCCGCCCTCGCCCGAGGGCATGACCTTGCTGGTTTGCATGGAAAAGCCGGCCACGTCGCCCCACGCCCCGATTTTGCGGCCGCGGTAGCTGGACCCGTGCGCGTGGGAGGCATCCTCGATCAGCTTGAGGCCGTACCGCTGGGCCAAGCTGGTAAAGCCGTCCATGTCGCAGGGCATCCCGCCGCGGTGACAGACCACGATGCCTTTGGTGCGCGGCGTGATGCGGCCCTCCGCCGCTGCGGGATCGAGGTTCAGGAACACCGGTTCAACGTCCGCGAAGACGGGAATGGCGCCCACGGTGAGGACCGGCACAGCGGTGGCCCAGTAGCTCGTGGCCGGGCAGATGACCTCGTCACCGGGGCCGATACCCAAAGCAAAGGCGCAGGCATGGAGTGCCGCCGTGCCGTTGTTGTGGGCCAGGGCGTAATTCACACCGATATATGCGGCGAACTCCGATTCCAACTCGTCGCGGATGGGGTGATTCGACCATTCGCCGCTGCCGGCGACCTCGGCAACTGCATCAAGCTCTTCCTGCTCGACCAGCGGCCATTTCAGGGCCTCGGTCTGATCAAGCGTGATAGCGGGATCGCCGCCGAGCAGCGCGAGTGTCGTGGTTGCTGTCATCTTTCCCCCAGTCCGTTTGCGACAAGATGGTACACCGATCTCCGGAGCAGAGCCAATGCCCATGCCAGTGGTCAGTGGCTAGTGGCTTGTGTGCCGCTACGGTAGATCGTGGATGCTGGTGGCGGGTGTTGGGAGGCGGTCTTCACCTTCCCGCAAGCGCAGGGCGTAGTCGTCGGCCTCAATCGCCTGCCGTGCTATTCGGTACAGCCCGGCGGCCGACACGCGGCGCACAATCGCTTCACCGATGACGATCTCGGACTGCGCCCCGGCCCTGATTAGGGGGGCGTTCATCCGATTGAAGTCGGCGGAGCAGGCCATGTTATGCGCCGAGGTCGGTACTGGCCGCTCGATGCCTTGCTCGTCAACGATCCGGGCGTTCGGTAGCTCGATGAACCCGACATACTCGGGTGCCAGCTCCTCCTCGACGGCCTCAAACGTCGTGTTCGAGCTATGGGAAACCCCTAGCAGGAGAATCTGGGCATCCCAAGCCATGAGCTTTTGGAAGGGGCTTTCCCGGCCGCAGTTGGTCAGCGAATGGGTTGCCGTCAGCTCGGCGGCGCGGAGACCGAGCGCCGAGACCGACTCCACTACGTGGTGGCTGCGGTGGGTACTGCGCTGGCGGATAGCCTCCGCGATGGCGCCTAGCTCCGAGGGCGCGCGCCGCACGTCGAAGACCGGGTTGGGCGTGCGTTTCAGCGAATAAGTGCCGGCCGGGGCTGCGAGTGTGCCCGTCGGCCCAAGGCTGGCTAACAAGGCTTCCACCACGGTCGCGGCGCCGCCGGCTACGTAGCCGAACTTGCTCAACGAGGAGTGGCAGTAGACGGTGTCTCCCGGATGGATGCCCACGCGCCGGAAGCCTCGGAGGAGATCGTCGTAGCTGACGTGAAGACAGCGGGCGCGGCGGGTTTCGAGATCCAGCTTGCTCATGGCAGCCCCCTGTAGTCGCGCTATCCAGGCGCATAGTCTACACTTTGGGGGCGCAGCGCCTACAGGCCACTGCGATAGAGGGAGCAGCCGACTGTGGTCGGTCATTTCCTTGACACAATGATTGGTCTGCGGAATCTCCTCCCGACGGACTACGGCACATGAGCACTCAGTCGGATCGTCCGGACATCTCAGTCGTCGTACCGGTCTATGAAGAAGCCGAGAACATAGGAGCGCTGTATCGTGCTCTGAATACACACCTGGAGCAGTTGGATCAGTCCTATGAGGTGATCCTTGTAGATGACGGATCCAAGGATGGGAGCTGGGAGGAGCTGCGCCGGCTGGCCGTGGAGCAAACTCACTATACGGCCATTCGCCTCCGCAGGAACTTCGGCCAGTCGGCGGCGCTGGCAGCAGGCATTGACCATGCGCGCGGCGCGGTAATCGTGTTGATGGACGCTGACCTCCAGAACGACCCGGCGGATATTCCCAAGTTACTAGCGGGGATACAAGACGGCTTTGACGTGGTAAGTGGTTGGCGGGAGAAACGTCAGGATGCGTTTCTGCTGCGTGTTTTTCCTTCGAAAGTTGCCAATTACCTGATCTCCCGCGTTACCGGCGTTCACTTGCGCGACTACGGATGCACACTCAAGGCCTACCGGAGTGAGGTCCTGAAGGGCATCAGAATATACGGTGAGATGCACCGTTTTCTGCCGGCTTTGGCCGACCTCAATGGTGCGCGTATTACCGAAATCCCGGTGCGACATCATCCAAGAAAGCGTGGTCGGTCCAAATACGGCATCAATCGTATCCTCAAGGTTTCGCTCGACCTGCTGACTGTGAAGTTCATCAGCGCCTTCGGTACAAAGCCTATTCATGCCTTCGGTTGCCTGGGCATGGTGAGTCTTTTCCTGAGCTTCGGTATCGTGCTCTGGCTCATCTACGACAAGCTATTCCATGGGAAATACTTGATCGAAAGTCCACTCCTGTTGCTCGCATCGCTCCTCTTTCTCGTCGGCATACAATTGGTTGCCCTAGGACTTGTAGCGGAATTGGCTATGCGAACGTGGCATGAATCGCAGGACAAGAAGGTCTACTACGTGCATACTGTCGTGAGTGAATCCGATGCCTCGGCGGAAGGCTCCTAGACGACGGTGGTAGGTGTGGGAACCGTAGCGCGGGGGCTGTTCCGGCTACTGGCCGCAGTAGCATTGCGAGGGGACGAGCGGCAGGAAAAACAGTAGGATAGGGTGTCGCCGGTCCCGAGCGCGGCGACACGAGGAGGAGCGATGAGCAGCACAGACTACGATCCCACGTGCGACGTTTGCAAGATCAATGCCCGTGAGCTACCCATCGAGGGTGGTGTGATCTTCGAAAACGACCTCTGGCTGATCCGCCACATGCCGGCGCCCTATGGGCTACCCGGCTGGATGATGCTCCACACGCAGCGGCACGTTCCTGGTCCGGCCGACTTCAACGATGAGGAGGCGGCCAACTTCGGACCGGCGCTGCGGCACTTCCAGCGCGTGCAGCTAGAGGTCACCGGGGCGCTCCGTATTTATACCGCCGGGTTCGGCGAGAGCAGCCCGCATATCCATATCCACATGGCGCCGCGCTATGCAGACCATCCCGATGACGCGCTTGCCTGGGGGGTTGCGAATCTGATGGGGGGCAGGATTCCCGTTGATCCGCAGGAGGTGGAGCGCATCACGGTGGCCTACCGCGAGGCGTTGGCAGCCAACCCGCCGCCGCGCTAGCCGCGACGGTGCTCAGTGGCTAGTGGTCAATGGCCCGCTTCCGCCCCGGCCCGTCATTCCCGCGGTAGCGGGAATCCAGGAGCCGAGGGCTGGGCTGCGGCTTCTGCCGCAGTGACGAGACAGGGGCCAGCGCGGACGAATGCAAAGGGGTAGCTCTAGCATGTCGCAGCAAGACCAGCCGCACATTCTTGTCCTGCCGTCCGGTGCCCTAGCGGAGGAGATCATCACTCCGCGGGCGTGGGCCGTGCTGGAGTCGCTGGGCACGGTCGAGCGCAACCCGACAGGGCGCATGCCCACGGCGGAGGAGCTTGCAACGTGGCTGCCCCGCGCTACCGCCGTCATGACAAGCTGGGGCACACCTCCCTTTGACGACGCCATGCTGGCGGCTGCGCCCCAGCTACGGATCATCGGCCACGCCGCCGGCTCGATCCGGCGACTGACGCCACCCCCGGTCTTCGCGCGGGGCATCGTCGTGACGCACGGCGCCGACGTGATCGCGCAATCGGTCGGGGAGTGGGCGCTCACGACGACGCTCATGGCGCTGCGTACCGCGCATACGTTTGATCGCGCGATGCAGAGTGGCCAGGCATGGTCCGGCACGAAGACCCGGTGGGGACGCGAGCTGTACCGGAAGCGCGTGGGCATCATCGCTGCGAGCATGACCGGCCGCGTTTTCATCCGCCTCTTGCAGCCGTTCGACGTGGAGATCACGGTCTACGACCCGTATCTCTCGGAGGAACGGGCCGCCGCGCTCGGCGTGCGGCGCGCCGCGTCGCTCGACGAACTGATGGCCAACTCGGATGTCGTCTCCAATCATGCGCCGACGACGCCGGAAACCGACGGCATGGTTGGGACCAGGCAACTGGCGCTGATGCCGGACGGCGCTTTGTTCGTCAATACGGCCCGCGCAGCAGCCATTGACTACGCGGCGCTCACCCGCGAGCTACAAACGGGCCGCTTGGTGGCCGCGCTCGATGTGTTCCCCCAGGAGCCGCTCGAAGACGATAGCCCCCTGCGCGGACTGCCGAACGTCATCCTCAGCCCCCACGTGGCCGGAGCAACGGTCGAGTCCCGCGCCCGCCTCGGCGAGACGATGGCCGATGAGCTCGCGCGTTTCTTCACCGGCCAGCCGCTGCGCTATCAGGTCACCGGCGGCATGCTCACCACGATGGCCTAACCCCGGCGAGCGGCGGTCTGCCGACTGGCCCCCACCCTCGTGCCTCACCCTCGGCCCCTTTGCCAGGGGCCAGGAACCTGCCGGCCAATAGTCAGAAGACCCCAACAGGCCGATGCTCCTCCTTGACAGCTAGGTACGTTCTGATACTATAGAGAACGGTTAGCAATTGCGGCAATCGAGCTGCGGGTAGGCCAGGCAATCGGATCTGAGCAATGGCCCCCGGCGAGCGCCGCAAACGCTACGACGATAGTCACTGGTAGGCGCACCAGCAGAGCCAGTCCAGTGCAAGGAGGAAGCTACCTATGAGGTCAGGATGGCGGAGAGTACTCGTGTTGCTGACCATCGTCTTCGTGGCGGTGGCAGCCTGTGGCGAGCCAAGGGTGCGCTATGTCGGCCAGCCGCAAGCCGGCCCAGCCGGTCCCCAGGGGCCGCGGGGCACGACCGGCGCCCAGGGAGACCAGGGCGCTCAGGGCGCTGCCGGCAAAGCGGCGTTCAACCCGGTGACGATTGAGAACTGCGGTTTCACTCAGACCTTCACCGCTCCACCCCAGCGGGCAGTGAGTCTCACGCAGCACACGACCGAGATCATGCTGGCACTTGGCCTGCAAGACAAGATGGTCGGTACGGCGTATCTGGACGACGCCATCCTCCCGAAGTACGAGGCGACCTATAACAAGATTCCGGTGTTGGCCGAGAAGTACCCGTCGCACGAGGTGCTGTTCGGTGTAGCGCCGGACTTTGTCATCTCCGGGTTTGCCAGCGCCTTCAACCGACCGGAGAACGCCGGTCCGCGCGAGGACCTGCTAACGCTCGACATCCACTCCTACTTAAGCACCGGGGCCTGCCCCGACCGCACCGCAGCGTTGACGATGGACGACATCTACATTGACTTCCTCAACCTGGGCAAGATTTTCGGAATCGAAGAGCGGGCGGAGGAAGTTGTCTCGTCCATGAAGCATGAGGTCGCGGCCGTTGAGGCCAAGGTTGCTGCACTGGAGAAGAAGGTCAAAGTCTTCCTGTATGACAGCGGGGAGGATAAAGCCTACACGGCGGCCTGCTGCGGCTCGGCCAACATGGTCATCGAGCTGGCCGGTGGTATCAACCTGTTCAAGGACCTCGAAGGAACCTACAAGAATGCCTCCTGGGAAGCGGTCGTGGAGCGCGACCCGGAGGTCATTGTGTTGATCGAGGCCGATTGGTCCACCTCTGCCGAGAAGGAGCAGGTGCTGCTCACGAATAAGGCGCTCGCAGACATCGCGGCGGTCAGGAACAAACGCTTTGTCGTGGTGTCTTTCAGCTCGACCTCTCCTGGTGTCCGCGTTCCAACGCTGATTACCACCTTGGCGCAGGCGTTTTACCCGGACAAGTTCTAGCCGTTCTTACCGCCTACGACGAGATGCACTGAGGAGCGAACGACATTCTCGGCCAGAAGCAAGCTGTAGTACGGCACACGAACAGGTCGGCTACCCAGCCCCTGGAAAGAGCCGAGGAGCAGCGGCGCCAAAGTAGGTTGCTGCTGCTCCTCCTGCTCTTGCTCGGCGGGCTGGCCCTGACGATCACGCTGGCCGTGACCATTGGGCCGGTGCGGATTAACCCCCTGACGGTGTGGCAAATCGTCGGCAGCCATCTCTTTGGCACTGAGCCGGGGGAGTGGAGCAGAGCGCACGATCAAATCGTCTGGCTTATTCGCCTGCCGCGAGTGCTGTTGGCAGCCGTCATCGGCGCCGGCCTAGCGGTAGTCGGAACGGCCATGCAGGCCACCGTGCGGAACCCCATCGCCGATCCATACATCCTCGGTATCTCCGCCGGCGCATCCGTCGGCGCAGTTCTCGTCATCCTCTTCGGTCTTCAGGTCTTTGGGCTGTATTCGCTCTCCGTGGCGGCGTTCCTAGGCGCTCTGGCAGCGTTCGTGATTGTGTTCGCCTTGGCGCAGCACCAGGGGCGGCTGACGCCGGTGCGGCTCATCTTGGTTGGCGTCGCCGCGTCGTATGTCTTCTCGGCAATCACCAGCTTCCTGATCTTCCGCGCCCACGACACGCGGCAGACCCAGGCGGTGCTCTTCTGGCTTGCTGGCAGTGTGGCCAGCGCCAAGTGGAGTTTCTTGGCGATACCCACCGTCGTCATCGTCGTCGGTACGGCCATCCTGGTGCTCCAGGCACGCTCGATGAACGCGCTCGTCGCTGGTGAGGAGACCGCCGTGACGCTGGGGGTGGATACGAACCGCTTTCGCAAGGAGCTGATGGCGCTTTCTGCCCTGTTGACAGGGGTGATGGTGGCTGTCGCCGGCGCCATCGGCTTTGTGGGGCTAATCATGCCGCACGCTGTCCGGCTCTTCGTCGGCTCCGACCACCGCCGCGTCCTGCCGGTCAGCGTGTTGATGGGGGCGATCTTCCTCATCTGGGTAGATGTGCTCGCCCGCACGGTCGTCGCACCGGAAGAATTGCCCATCGGGGTCATTACCGCGTTCCTGGGCGGCCCCTTCTTCCTATGGCTGATGCGGCGCCGCGGGCCGGCCTTTGGAGGCAGCGGCCGATGAGACTGCGCATCGAGCACGTCTCATGGCAGGTTGATGGCACGGCCATCCTGCGGGACACCAAGCTCAGGGTAGAGCCGGGTGAGTTCGTGGGGCTGATTGGCCCGAACGGCAGCGGCAAGTCGAGCCTGCTGCGGACGATCTACCGGGTCGTGAAACCCAATGCCGGATTGATTACCTTGGATGACGAGGATGTCTGGAAACTCAGCGTGCGCGAGGCAGCGCGGCGCACCGCCGTCGTCTTGCAGGAGTCGCCGTCCGAGTTCGACTTCACCGTCGAAGAGCTGGTGTTCATGGGGCGCACGCCGCACAAGGGCCTCACAGACCGCGAAACGGACGAAGACTACCGGATCGTCTACGACGCCCTCGGCCGGGTAGGCATGACTACGTTTGCACAACGTCACTTCTCCACGCTCTCCGGCGGAGAGAAACAGCGCGTGCTCGTCGCCCGTGCTCTGGCCCAGCAAGCCCGTTTTCTCGTGCTCGACGAGCCAACCAATCACCTCGACATCCGCTACCAGATCGGGATTTTGGACCTCGTCCGCGGCCTCGGGGTAACGGTGTTGGCCGCGCTCCACGACCTGAACTTGGCGGCTGCCTACTGCGACCGCATCTATGTGGTCAGTAGGGGTGAGATCGTCGCCGCCGGTTCCCCGGAGGAGGTCCTCCAACCGGCGCTGATCCGCGAGGTGTTCGGCATTGGCGCTGAGGTGCAGCCGCACCCACGGACCGGCAAACCCCACCTGATCTTCTTCTCGGAGCACGGCAGCGCCCCAGCGCAGCCGGCCGCAGCGCCGGCCTGATCGGGGCGAACGGCCGTGCCCCTACGGTTCACCCTCGACAGCAGGGCGTTTGTACGGCCGGGGGGCGGGTGGACACGTGTAGTCCGCAATCACCCGCCCGTCTATGAAGTGCATCTCCACAATGCGGTCCAGCATGGATGGCGTGAGCGCGCAATACCAGGCGCCTTCCGGGTAGACCGCCATCACCGGTCCGAGGTTGCAGGGATAGAGGCAGCCGGTCTGGACCGTCCGCACCTGCTCCGGACCGGAATCCAGGCCGTGTTCGGCCAGCCGGTCGCAGAGGTGTCGGTAGAGGTCACCTGCGAGATGGGTCGAGCAACGGGGGCCGAGGCAGAAGAGCGCATGGTAGCGGTGGAGCGGATTGACCGACCAACTCGGATCACCTCGATCTACAGGCGCCCCAATCCGCACGTCCGCCCTCTGTTCAGCAGCCACAACAACCCGACAGACGGCCTCACCCAGGGCAGCATGATCGCCGAGCGTATCCGCGAGGAGCACTTCGATCTCTAGTTCCGGGCGCCGCCGGAGCCAGCGGCGAATGACCTTCGGTAGCCAGATGCGGAGCGAGCGATCCATCGGTACGAAGACCGGAACGATCAACATACGCCGCGCGCCGGCAGCTGTGCAAGCCTGGAGTGTGGCCAACAGGGCCGGAGTACCCTGGTCGAGAAACGTCCCTTCGATACGCTGGTAGCGCCCGGTGGAGCGGACTGCCGCGACCATGCGGTCCAGTTCTGCACGCGGTGCGTCGCCATAGCCGCCTTTGCCCAGCAACAGCACCGTATCGGGCCGCTGCACGATGGTCATGTCGGCGTCAGTGCCCGGCCGCGGTGACACTGACACAGAGGCTTGGCGCGTGGCTACAATGTCACTCATAGTGTGTCTACCTTGCCGCCGGAGAACGTCAATGCTGGGAAGTCATGAATAAGCTGACCGCGCAGCTGCTAAGGTAGCGTATCAATAAAAATTCCTATTAGCAACTTGCCGCACGCTGCCCGCAGTGCCATGATAGGACGCTTGAGGCTAGAGGTGAGACGGTGGCTGAGGTGATGTGGCGCGTGGGAAAGCACGAGGGCGTGGGGAACGTGGTCCTGGAGCAGGTGCCCATTCCCGAGGTCGGCCCGGGGCAGGTGCTCACGCGGACGCACGTCAGCCTGATTAGCCGTGGCTCCGAGCTGTGGCGGCGCTATGAGCTGGAGGAGGCCGTCCCTCCCAGCATGATGGGATACTCCACAACGGGGACCGTGGAGCGCGTTGGCGCGGGTGTCACCGACGTAGCGCCGGGCGACCGGGTAGTGGCAAGCGCTCCTCACGCCGAGTACTCGCTTGTGGACAGTGTGCATCCGCTCGACGCGCGGCTCTCCTTTGAGGAGGGCACGTTTCATCCACTCAGCACGAGCAGCGCCGGCTGGACGCGGGCGGCGGGGATAACCGCTGAGGATCGCGTCGTCGTGCTCGGCCAGGGGATTGTCGGCAACCTGGTCATGCAGTTTGCGCGACGCTATCGGCCCGCCCTGCTCATCGCCGTGGACGCGCTCAATCTCCGGTGCCGGCTCGCAGCGGAGGTTGGCGCGCCGGCGGTCATGCATGCCGGTGAGCAGGACCCGGTCGAGGCGGTGCGGCGCCTGACCGGTGGTGATGGTGCAACCATCGTGATTGACTGCGTTGGCGGACGGGCGGGCGTGCATTCCTTTGCCCAAGCCCAAGATATGCTGGCTCCGGGCGGTCTGCTTCAGTTGATCGGGGCCTACCACGGGAAGCCGCTGCCGCTGGATGCATCGAAGATCATGGGCAAGCGCCTACGGGGCGGCTACCCGCCCGATACGGACCGCGCGGAAATGGGGCGCGAGGCGATGATGGCGCTGGGAGCGGGGGAGGTCCGTGTGGAGCCGTTGATTACGCATCGGTTCGATGGGCAGGAAGCCAAGCAGGCGTTCGACTTCCTGTACGAGCACCCGGAGCAGGCGATGAGGGTGTTGTTCCGATGGGCGTGAGCGGTGCGGCGGTGCCGGCGGCCGCCATGTTGCCCGGCAGCAGGGTACGTTCCAATACAGCGGCGGGTGTGTTCAGCGCATGAGACCGGCTGCCAAGATCACTGCTATCCGCCCCATTGTGTGTGCGACCGGGCATGACCGGACGTTTCTGTTTGTGCTGGTGGATACCGACGCCGGCCTCACCGGGGTTGGTGAGGGTAGCCAGAGCGATCAGGACGCCGCGGTGGTCGCCAACGTGCGCCAGCTTGCCCCGTGCTACATTGGCCGGAACCCGCTGGACGTGATCGAGGCCCGCGGACGCCTGCTCACCAACGACCGGACCGGACGCGCCGTGTTCGTGGCGGTGAGCGCCATCGAGCAGGCGCTCTGGGACCTTGCTGGGAAGCTGCTGGAGGTCCCGGTCTACCAGCTGCTCGGCGGCTCCTGCCGCGACCGGCTACGCTGCTACGCGACGATGGGCGCCGCAGTCACGGACCGCAGCCCGGCGGGCCAAGCGCGCGAGGCGGCGCGCTGCGTGGCGGCCGGCTATACCGGGGTCAAAGTGGGGCCTTTCGGCGATCTGACTCCTGACCGCTGCTCCGGGCCAGCCGGGCGCAGGCGGTTGCGGGAGGGAATCGAGCGGGTCAGTGCCGTGCGGGCGGCCGTAGGGCCGGCCGTGGACGTGATGGTCGAGTGTGGCTACTCCCTAGACTACCCGGCGGCTCGGCGCGTCGCTGCGTCGCTGGAACCCTACGACTGTTTCTGGCTGGAAGCGCCCCTGTTCTGGGATGATCCGGCGGAGCTGGCACGCCTGCGTCACGCTATCCCCCAGCGTGTAGCGTCCGGGGAGCGCACGCACGGGCGGCGGTCCTACCGCGAGCTGATCGAACGCCAGGCCGTCGGCGTGCTCCAGCCCGACGTGAAGTGGACCGGCGGGATTTTGGAGGCAAAGAAAATTGCGGCCTGGGCGGAGACCTACCAGCTTGCGCTCGCCCCGCACAACAACTCCGGGCCGGTGGCCACCGCGGCCAGCGCTCACTTGTCGGCGACGCTGCCCAACTTCCTCATCTTAGAAACCCCCTCAGGCGCACCCGACTGGGAGGCGGACCTGCTACGCGGCACAGGTCTGGTGGAAAACGGCGCGGTGTCGCTGGAGCACCTGCAGGCGCGGCCGGGGCTAGGCATAGAGTTTGACGAGGCGGTGGCTCGCCGGCACGAGTGTCTCTGAAGTGGGGCCGGGCGGCGCTTAGTCGCCGGTGGTGGCGGCCTGTACGTGCGGGATGACCTCACGACCCAGGCGGCGCAAGCAGGCGCGGGTCTGGGCCGGCCCGATGCCGGGCCAACGTAGCTGCACGTGGGCATGGGTCAGAGATAGGGCACGCTGCCGAGCGACGATGGCCTGCGCGACCGTCTCCGGGCTGCCGTAGAGGAATCCGACGCGCCGCGCGGCCTCGGCTGCACTGGCCGGTGCCGGTGCCGTACTCCACTCCGGCCGTATAGCGACCTTCTCCCAGAGCGGCGGGATGGTCGCGACGACCTCGGCCTCAGCGGAACGATCATCGGCGCCGACGTACAGCCCAAAGCCGCCCGATACCGGCGGCGTTTCCGGCCACCCGACCCGTTCCCAAGCGCCCCGATACGCGGTCACGATCTCCCGCAGGTCGTGCAGCGGGCGCTCGCGCGAGGTCATGAGGCCCACACCACGCTCCCCGGCCAGCACTGCCGACTCGACGCTGTTGGCGGCGGCCCACGTCTGCGTTCGCAGGTCGCCGAGTGGGACTGGGCGCAGCGTCACCGTGGGTAGCCGAAAATAGCGTCCGTCGAAGGCGAAAGGGGCGCCGCGCCACAATCCCAGCACCACGTCCAGCGCCTCCGCAAACCGCTCGCGGCGCACTTCGTCGGTGAGGGTGAGGCCAAACGCCGCCACCTCCGGCGGCGTACAGCCGCTGCCAAAGCCGAAGGATGCCCGCCCGCCGGTGAGCACGTCCACCGTAGCGATTTGCTCGGCTACCGCGAGGGGATGGTGCAAATTGAGACAGATGATCGCGCTGCCGACACCGATGCGCCGGGTGCGCTGCCCCGCAGCCAGTGCGAGGAGCGGCGTGGCGGGCAAGTGGCCGCGGTGAATCCCGAAATGGTGCTCGGCAAACCAGACCGCAGCGAGGCCGAGGTCTTCGGCTTCCTCGGTGAGTGCCAATACCTCCGCAAAGACCTCACTGGAGGGAGTGTCGGCGTCCCCTTCCACGTGGTCCATCAACGCAAACTGCACGGCCACCATCCTGGTGCGGATTAGGCTCTCTGCCCCTTGGCCCTCTCCCACGGGAAGAGGGAGTGGCCGCCGGCCGGCAGACTAGAAACACCTGCTGGGAGGAGAGTATACTGCTCGCAACCGCCGGTTCCGGCTGGTGATTGCTCCATCTGACGAGACGCTTGGGGAACGCCGTCGAAAGGAATGCCCGTGAGCAACGGTCGAGCACAGCGCATCGTGGGGGCAGTGCCTGTCCTGGCGATGCCCTTTGACGATGACGGGGCTATTGACGAGGCCAGCCTGCGCCGGGAATTGGACTTCTGTATCGAGGCCGGCTCGCAAGCGATTGCCTTTGGCATGGGCAGCGAAAGTGCCCTGCTGACCGACGCGGAGCGGGCGCAGGTCTGGAGCTTGGCGGCCC
Organism: Chloroflexota bacterium; assembly: GCA_965220865.1. GTDB lineage: Bacteria > Chloroflexota > UBA11872 > UBA12225 > JAJDUF01 > JAJDUF01. The sequence continues at coordinate 4,212,723 of OZ244848.1, read as the reverse complement.
GGCATCTGGACGGCCGGCTCCCGCTGATTGCGGCCACCGCGCATGCCAGTCGGGAGGGCACCATCGCGCTGACCCGGCTCGCGCAGGAGTGCGGTGCCACCTGTGCGATGGTCAATCCGGCCCCCTACAGCGGCGAGCAGCTGGTCGGCCTCTTTCGTGACCTGTCCGACCGGGTGGGCCTCCCGCTGATGGTTCAGGATGCGGGCGGCGACGCTCCCCCGGAGGTGTTGTTGCAGGCCGTAGACGCCGCTGCCAGCATTAGCTGTCTGAAGATCGAGTCGCCGGGTACTCCGGAGAAGATCGGCGTCGTGGTGGACGGGCTGCGGCAGCGCGGCTTGCTGGGCAGCGGCGCTGACAATGCCAGAAGCGCACCACACCTGGCGCAATCGTGCGCTTCTGGCGCGTCAGGAGCGCGGGAGATCACCGTGCTCGGTGGCGGCAACGGCAACTTACTCCCGGAGGAGTTGAGCCGCGGCTCCGTCGGTACGATGCCGCACCCGGTGCTGATTGACGGCTTCCGCACCGTCTGCGATCGGTATGTCGCTGGTGACTCCGCCGGTGGTCTGGACTATTATCAGCGCACGATTGCGCCGGTGCTGCGGGCCGTCACCGTAAGTGGCGCCGGATCGGCGATGCTGTGGCTGCAGAAGACACTTTTTCAGCGTGCTGGTATCCTTCGTAGCACCTATTGTCGCCGGAATGCACTTGCCCTGCCGGCTTGGCTGATGGAGCAGGTCCAGCGCCATCTCGACAGTACCGATCTCATCATGGCCCGACTGCTACGCGCCAAGTCCGCTCACCAAGGTAGTCACTAACGATGGCCGAAACGTACTTCATCGCTGCACATACGCTGGAAGCCTACGCGACGGATATTTTGGTGGCGGCCGGCACGCCGGAAGTCACGGCGCAGCACGCCGCCGAGCACATGGTCCTGGCGAGCCTGTCGGGCCACGACTCTCACGGCGTCATTCGCATTCCCTACTATGTCGAGAGCATCGAGGACGGCAGCTACAATGCCGCCGGTCAGCCCACAGTGGTGCATACGTCCAGCGCTGTCAGCGTGGTGGACGGCGAAAATACTCTCGGACAGTACACCGCGTCGTTCGGCCTTGAGGTGGCACTGAAGCATGCGGCGCGTTATGGCATCGGCGCCGTGGCCTTGCGCCGCTGCACACATGTCGGCCGGCTAGGACACTATCCCGAAGTCGCCGCCGAGCGGGGCTACATCTCGCTGCTGACGGTAGGCTATGCCGGGCCTGGCGTAGGAGGGATGGCGCCGTTTGGGGGAGCGCGGCGGCAGTTTGGCACCAACCCTTGGGCACTGGGCATTCCGGTAGACTCGCAACCGCCGGTCATCGCCGATTTTGCGACCACCGTAGTCGCGGAGGGCAAGCTGCAAGTGGCACGTGCGAAGGGTGAGCCGCTGCCACCGGGCTACATCGTGGACGCGCAGGGCAACCCTTCGACCAACGTTCACGACTTCTATGACGGCGGCATGCTCCTGCCCATGGGGGGCCATAAAGGGTCTGCCCTGGCGCTCATTGCGGCCTTGCTCGGCGCCGGTCTCACGGCCGACGAGCCGGTGACAACCGGCCACGGCAACGGGGTGTTCATCATGGTGCTGGACCCGGCCGCATTTGCGCCCCACGCCGCCGCTACGGCAACACTCACGGGGATGCTGGAGAGTGTGAAGGCGGTGCCGCCGGCAGCCGGATTTGATGATGTGCTGCTGCCCGGGGAACCGGAGCGGCGCTCGCGCGAGGAGCGCCGCCGCACGGGCATTCCGATGCCGGCGCAGACTTGGGAGGTGTTAAGAGCGCTGGCCCAGCGACTTGGCGTGACCGTCCCGGAAATCTCCTAGTGTCGCACTCGGAGGCCCAGCACCGGCTTTTGCTCAGTCGAGCGGTAGCCGGCGGGTATCTGTATCGCGGGTTGGCCTGGTTCAACGCTCGACATCATGGGCGGCTGGCCGTATGCTGATGGAGACAACAGACACATGATCGCTCGCCGCACCTCGCCCTCTACAGGGAAGGCAGGTATGATAGGAGGCACATATGAGCAGCAGTAAACAGCGCACGGGATTTACCAGGCGCCAGGCGTTGTGGGGTGGCGGATTGGTGGGTATGAGTGCGGTACTTGCGTCCTGTATCGTCGAAGCCTCGCTCCCACCGACGCCCACCCCGGTACCGGGCAAGATCACCTTCCTCCACGGTTGGAAGGGACAATCGGGCTATGACAGCTTTCTTGCCACGGCTGCGCAGCAGTGGCAGACGCGGCGCTCCGATCTGGAGGTGACCTGGCTGGGCCTGGAAGGCCATACGGCGGTAGTGGAGCACTTCCTGGAGACGACCGCAGCCGAAACGCCGGTGGAGGTGAGTGTGGTCGCTGCTGCGGACGTGCAGCGGCTGTTCGAGGCGCGAAATCTCCGCGACTTGCGATTCGCCACCCGGCAGCCGGAGTTCGCCGAGATCGCGGAGGGTGCGTTCTTGCGCTCGTCGCGGCAGTTCCGCAATGCCGGAGCGGAGACGTTTGGCCTGCCGGTTAGCGGCCCGGCCTCGCGCGTGCTGGCTATCCATAGCGGTCTGCTTGAGGAGGCGGGGTTGAACCCGAAGGGTAACCAGATAAAGAGTTGGGAAGCCCTGGACATCCTGGCCGAGCAGTTTACGACACGCGATGGCGACAACATCACCCGCAGTGGCTATGCGCTTCAGGCGATGGACCTTGCCTGGTTTACCGCTTGGGTCAACACGACCGCTTCAACCCTCTTCAACCCGGAGCAGTCTTGGGCGAATCTCAATTCAGACGGCGCGGTGGCCGCCTTGCAGCACCTGGTTGACCTCCATAGTAAGCTGAAGGTGTCGGCGCCCATTCCCGAGGCAGCCCGGTCACCGGGCGCGACCCCGCTGGTGGACGGCGCGGCGGCCATCCATGACGACTTGAGTTGGGCGCCGCTGCGCCATTACCGGGATGCGGCCGCGGCGGGGACCTACTGGCAGATTCCGTATCCCAAGGCCCCGGGCGGCCCCGGCTCCAATACCTCAACGGCGATGGACGCCGCCGTGGTGCATGTGAGCATCGAGCGCCCCGGTCACGCGCTCTCCTTCCTGCAATGGTTCTGTGGCAGCCTTGAGTTGGCTCACTTTAAGTTCTCCCAGGTGCGGGAGACGTCACCACTGGTGTCGTTCTACCAGAGCCAGGAGTGGATCAAGGCGGTGGACGCGCAGCCGGTGCTGGCAACGATCCCGGAGATTGCCGAGATACCCGGTGCCTACGCCGGGTACACCGCGCCCTTCCCGTACCGGCGCCATGGCCAGTTCAACGAAGAGGTTTTGCCGATCATTGATCAGGCCTATCGCAGCGGTGAAAACGTCGTTGACGCTCTGGAGGAAGCTCACGCCGTAGCCAACAAGATCCTTTCCGAGAAGAGATAGCGGCTGCGCGGCGAGGGGCCACCCCCGGCCCCTTCCCTATCAGGCTAGGGGAGTCCGCGCGGTCGTCGTCGGCTGCTCCAATCGCTCGCTGTCACCAGCCCAGAGTTGCTGTAGCTCCCGCAGTCCGTCAATAGGGAATCGAGGGTGCCCTCGGCTGCGATTTGGCCATCCTTGAGCACGATGATGTGATCGGCGCGACGTAGCGCCGCGCGGCGATGGGAGACGACTAGACAGGTCACCTCCGGGCGGGTGAACACCCGCTCCCAGAGCACCTGTTCCGTCTCGACATCAAGTGCGCTCGACAGGTCATCGAAGACCAGCAGCTCCGGGTCACGGACGAGCATACGCGCGGCGGCTGTGCGCTGCACTGCCCTCCGGAGAGCTTGACCCCGCGTGGACCAATCACCGTGTCCAAGCCAGCGGTCAGTTCCGCCACGTCGCATTCCATGACCGCTGCGCGGAGAGCGGCCGGGAGGTCCACCTTGGACGGTGGCAAGCCCAGGAGGATGTTGTCGCGCAGGGTCTCGCTGAACAGCCGCGGCACCTGTGGCGTGTAGGCCACCCGCGGCGGTACGAGGAATGCGGCCGGGTCGTCAACCGGCTCGCCATTCCAGCGTAGCTCCCCCGCATCACGGGGGGGGAGGCCCAAGAGGGCGCGGAGCAGCGTGCTCTTCCCGAAGCCAATCCGCCCGGTGATGACTGTGAACGAGCCGCGCGGGAGGTAGAGATTGACCCCGGTGATTCCCCGCCCGGAATCGGGATGGCGATACGTCAGCCCGTCTGCGTCGAGTGTGTCCAGCCGATGGGCAGTTGTTTTGGCGATGTGCGGGATTGAAGGGAAGGCTCCTCGCATGTAGACCGGGCCGTGCTCCACGAGGGCCGGCGGTGGTGCATCTCCTTGCAATAACTCGACCAGCCGTTGCCAGGACACTTTGGCCTGTGTCGCATCCACCAGCGTGCCACCGATCCAATCGAGAGCGTCGCCGATCACGCCAATGTAGGAGACGAAGAGCGCGAAGTCGCCCACGGTAAACGTGCCGTCCTGCAGCGATGCACCCACCAGCAGCAGGATCAGCCCAGTGGCGAGGCTATCGGTGAGGCTCCAGGAGCGGCGCACCAATTGATTCAGGAGCATGTTCTGAAGCTCGGCCCGGCGCCGGCCCTCGCCCAGGCCCCGGAAATGCTCGACTACCTGCCGCTCCGCGGTGTTCACCTTGACTGCCAGTGCAGCGCCAAACACCTCCCCGATGAATCCCGTCACCTGCCCAGTCGCCACACGGCTGGCGCGCCGCGTGACCTCCAAGCGTCGCTGCACCAACGCGGACGCAACTCTGATGGCGACCAGTGGCACGAGGACGGCAATGGTCGCAAGGGGGCTGATAGCGAGCATAATCACCAGGGCAGCAACAGCAGCCGCAATATTCCCGAAGGAGTCAACGACATCTTCCGAGAGGCCGGTGATCTCAGCAACATCACCACCGAAGCGGCTGACTGCCTCGCCTGGGGACCCAGGAAGTGCCCGCCCCCCGGCCGTCGTAGGATCCGCGCGAAGAGGTTCTTCCGTAGCAAGGCACCCACGGTGCCATGGAACGTCGCCCCTGTCGCAGTCCCTCCGACCACGAGCAGGGTTTGGAGTCCGGAAAGGGCTGGGATGAAGGCCAGGAGCGCCCAGAAGCCGACGTTGAGCTGCGCGTGATCGGTCAACGTATCGAAAATCTGGCGTAGAACCAGCCCCGGCGCCAGGTAGAAGAAGTCCTCCACAATCCAGATGAGGGCATTCGCCACGAAGAGCCAGGGGGCAAAGCGCACCAGTTGCCAGACTGCTTGCCAGACGTTCATGCCAACACCTCTGCCAGTCCGGTCCGGCGGAGTTGACTGAACCGCGAGGTGGGGTCGCTGGCCAGGACAACGCGAATGCCCTGCTCCACAATATGTCCAGCTTCTAGCAGTGCGATTTCGTCGGCCCGTTCGACGGTAGCCAGCCGGTGGGCGATGACGATGGCTGTGCGTCCCCACAACAGCCGGTCCACGGCTCGCTCGAGCAGTCCTTCTGTAGCCGGGTCCAGCCGCGACGAGGCTTCATCGAGCATGACCAAACCAGGGTCCCGGAGGAAGACGCGGGCAAAGGCCAGCAATTGAGCTTCGCCCGCTGACAGCCCGCTGCCACCAGCCGCTAGCTCAGTATCCAGCCCGGCCGGGAGCGACTGGTACCAGCGCGTCAGCCCCACCTCGTCAAGCACAGCCACGATCCGGTCGTCGGGAATACTGGGATCGAAGAAGGCCAGGTTATCGTGGACCGTGGCGTGGAAGAGCTGGACCTCCTGTGTGACCAGGCCGATGCGCTGTCGTAGCTCAACCAGCCGGGTATCGCGGAGGTCCGTTTCGCCGAGACGAATAGTGCCGGCACTGGGGTCGAAGAGGCGGAAGAGCAAGCGCGTGAGCGTCGTCTTGCCGCTGCCGGTCCGGCCCAGCAGGCCCAATACGGTGCCCGGCGCCAACTGGAAGGAGATGTCGCGGAGGACAGGGGTGGCGGCCCGATAGCCGAACGAGACATCCTGAAACGTCACTGGCAGTGGCCCTGGTGGGAGACTGGCCCCAGGGCCATCGCGCGTGCCGCTCTTGAGCTTCAGGAGCTCGTCAATACGCCCCAGACTGGCCGTGGCTCGCTGCAGGTCCTCCAACTGTCCGGCAGTATCGTTGAGAGGCCCCCAGACGGACTCCAGATAGTGGACAAAGAGATAGACCGTGCCCAGCGTAATCACGTCGGCGCTGAACAGATAGGCGCCCACGCCCAAGGCCATCGCATTGCCGAAGGCGAATAACATCCACGAGGTCCGGTGCCCTAACCTCGCGATGATCTGTGAAAGCCGGGTCCGCTGCATTGCCACCCGCAACGTTTGGTAGAGGTGACGCAACACATATGGTGTTGCCCCACTACTGCGGATGTCCTCGGTGCCCGCCAGCCGCTCCTCCAGAAAGCCGGCAACGTCCGCCTGCGCCTGACGTGTCCGTTGCTGCGGACCTACTCCCAGAGTGAACACCTGGCGCAGCACCACCAGAGACAGGGCAGCGAAGAGCGTAAAGGCTAGCCCCGCTCGCCAGTCTTCGCGCCAGACGAGGGTGAGCACACCGATCAGAAAAAGAGCACTGCCCAGCAGATCAACTACAAACTCAGAGAAGAAGTTGGCCAGCTGCCCCACGTCGCCATCAATACGCTCGATCAGCTCGCCGGGGGTGTGCTCGTTATGGAAGCGCATATCCAAACGGAGACAGTGGAGCGCGAGGTCGGAGCGCAGTTGATTCGTCGCTCGCCAACCGACATCCGCGCTCAGATAGGCGGCAGCGGTCGCGGCTATGTGGTGGCCGACCCCAACCGCGAGGAACAGCAGCACCGTGATCGTCAGGGTGGCCACTGCCGCTCCCGCTTGCGCGGTGTCAATGAATTGGCGGACGAGCTGCGGGGCGAGTAGACCCAGACCGATGCTGCTCCCTAACAGGGCGGCCAGGAGCGCCACGCGCGGCCATAGTGGCACGAAGTACGTCACCAAGAACTCCCGGTAACGCTGGAGGGACATGGACATACAGTGATCCTTTCAGTGCTTCGGAAGGTGAGGTCCTGACTCCTAGAGTCAGGCGGCATTTCGCCATGGTGGCGGCGAGCAACGCCGCGAATAACCACCGAGGAAGGCGTGGACGGCCGCTCCTTCAACCGGAGGAACAGCGCAAATGGGCCAAAGGGCTGCCAAGCCACAGACCGCGACCTGGCAATGCGCGGCTATTTATTGTGATGATGGTGGGTGTATCATGGCGGCACCTCCGCCAGCAGCTTGTCCTGATCGTAGCAGCTATAGGCAGCACCGCCACTTGACCGTTAGTCAGCACGTAACTGTTCACACCCCCTCCTGTCCTGTTAACCTCTGGACAGCGGTCGGCGGTTCTCGGCCAGTGTATGGGCAGTGCATCCCCTTGTTCTTGCAGTCCACACGGGCTATGCTAGGGGATGTACCGGTAGGCCACGCTTTGCGATGGGATATAGGTGGATGTTGAGTGTCGGTCTCCTGTGGGTACTGCCACACCTATGTAGCGACTGCCCTAGGAAGTTGAGCAGGTGAGTCTGATGTTGGAACGGCTGCACAACCATATCCAGTCGGAGCTCCATGTCAACACGAGGACAGACACCATCTTTGTGGTCGCGGCCATCATCTTTAACTTCGTGATGCTTGCCATTGGCAGTGGGCTGGCGGCTTCCGACCCGAATTTTGAGGATACTGTGGTGATCATCATCGCCATAGTAGGCACACTGCTGGCGAACGGGATTGCGATTCTGGCGCTACAGTTCGGGCGCAGCACGCGCGACACGCTGCTGCGCGGTCTATTCAAGATGTATGAGGATGCCGGCGTCAGTCAATACTATGACATGACCCTTTTGACGAACTATGGCCGACGCTACACGCTCTTCGGCGCCATCGTGGGTATTCTAGGCTTGATGGCCATCGTGGTCCCGTTGGTCATGCTCTTGCTATAGTGTGACCTGCTCGGAACCGCTTCCGCCCACAGGCTTCCCCCCAGGGCTGTACACGGTTACGTCGGCCCTTCGCCGCCCCAACTTGACTGACAGTCAAGCGCCATAGCGCCATGTCCTTGTTACACTGCGTCCATCCCAACCCACTATGGGACCAAAGGAGGTATGAGATGACTACACATAAGCAGGGAATAGTAGTGACGCTTCAACAGGCTACGCCGGCAGCGGTGAGAGCCGTCTACCCGGCTGTTGAAGGAGAAAGGCTTGACACGATTTGGCAGAGTACTGCGGGCGCTACGCCAGTGGCGCCATATCACCCAGGAGGCGTTGGCTGACAGCGCCAACGTAGACGCCACCTATATTTCCCACCTCGAACGTGGCGTGAAGCAGAACCCCAGTACCGAGGTGGTGCGGGCACTGGGCACGGTCTTGGGTCTCCAAGGCACCACGCGCTATCTCTTCGAGAAAGAGGCTGCTGTGGCCAAAGCGCTCCTGGATGGAACAAAGGACGAGGAGTTCTTGGAACTCTTGATCCGTCTGAGCATCGCCTACGAGGAAGGCGAGCCGCAAACAAAGCGACGGCTCGTCACAGAGCTGGCCCGGTTCGTGGCGCGCCGCCAGCCGCAGGATGACACAGTGAGTGCCGCTGACGATGCTAACGGATTGGAGCGCCCACCCCCAGGTGTCGTCCCGCCGGCCGAAACTTGACTCGTGGTCAGTTGACGGACTACGGACCGGCGCCTAGAGTGGGGATGCCAATTGGTGGCCGTCAACGTCCTCGTGAGGATGGGCCAATCACACCGACAAGGAGGTGTAGATGACGAACATGAAGGTGGTAACCAGCAGCTAAACGCCTCTTGGGGCGTTGGCCGGGGCGGCGGGCTTGGCCAGCCTACCGCCTCCGGTCGTGTGCTCTCTCGCTGGCAGCCCGTGGCAACACCGGGGGCAGCTATGTCTGCGGACGCGCTTCCGGCTCCTATAATCATTGTAGCGGCGCTGTAGGAAGGCGCGGTAGCACGACGCAGCGAGGCAAGGCTATGGGAACGGTTGATCTCACGAGTGCTCCTACCTATCACCGAGCGAGCGAGGAGGATGCGCTCATCCGCGCACATATTGCCGAAGCGGGTGGCGGCGTAGACGAGCCGGTGGTGGATGGAACTAGCCTGACGGTGGCTGCTGTGTGGCAGGCGTTCCAGCGCGTGCGCGGTGACCGCCGCGGCTTTCGTGCCCGCACCCCGGACCTCACGGAAGATCAGCGGATGGCCGTCGTTCGCTTTGTCGGGAAGTATCCCCATTACGTGCTGCCACCGGCGCAATCAGAGTAGGGCACCTGCCCTCGCCATCTACCCGACCGGTACAGTGCTGTCGAGGCCGGGTTCCGGCTCCTGGCAGCGCGGCCGTCACGAGCTACGCTATCCGGCGACAACCTGATCGAACTCCGCCAGTAGCGCTGATCGCTCCGCATCAGACAAGAAGGCGACTTCAAAGCCTGCCCGTGCGATCTGGATGAGATCGTCACCGCTGAGTCCGAGCACATCCCGCGCCTGCCGATACTCGTTTACAATGTCCGATCCGAACATTGCGGGGTCGTCACTCGATAGGGTGACGGTAACGCCGGCACGGAGGTAGGTGGCGAGCGGGTGGTCGTGCAGCGCAGCCAACACCCCGGTGCGCACGTTGCTGGTCAGACACACCTCGAGCGGGATACGCTCGCGTGCCAGAAAGGTTAACAGCGCCGGGTCCTCGATAGCCCGTGTGCCGTGACCGATCCGCTCGACCCCAAGGGACTTGATTGCTCCCCACATGCTCTCTGGCCCGGCCGCTTCACCGGCGTGCGCCACGCGATGCAAGCCAAGCGCTGCAGCACGTTGGTAGACCGGCTGGTATGGCTCTGGCGGAAAGCGCTGCTCCGAGCCGCCAAGGCCGATACCCAAAATGCCCGCTTCTGCGGCTACCTCGGCGGCCTCTTCCAACCAGCGCATCCCCTTCTCCGGGCCGTTGTCACGACCGAGATCGAGGATCAAGCCAAACCGGGATTCCAGAGGCAACCCCGATTTCTGTGCCGCTTCGTGCAACCCGGCCCGAATAGCCAGCGCTAGCGGCTGTAGTCTCAGACCGTGGCGCTCGTAATCACTCGGGCTGAAATGCAGCTCTGCGTATCGCACGCCTTGCGCGATGAGCGCTGCTGCAACCCCAGTTGCGATGAGCCGAAAGTCGTCGTATTCGCGCAGATACCCCACCATCCACACCCAGGTAGCGATGAAGTGCGCGAAGTCGCGGTAGCGGAACTTTGCTTGTAGGGCCTCGAGATCGGGTACTTCGTCGGCACCGCCATACTTATGCGCCAGTTGGAGCAGCGTCTGTTGCGGCATGGCTCCTTCGAGATGCAGATGTAACTCGGTCTTGGGTAGAGCTAGCAGGTCCATACACTCCTCTCCTGCGACCGGTTTTGGCTCCTCGAGGTGCCCTTGGGCGGGCGGCAGGCCATCTTCAATCGGAAGTTTCGGTCTGTGGTCTTCCCCAAATCAGCACGACCTTTAGGGGCGTGGTACCGGTGTTACGCATGCCGTGGTCGCAGCCGGGGGGCGCCAGAATTGCGTCGCCGGCCGTCACCGGTATGTGCTGACCGTCCAGTGTCATCACGCCACTTCCCTGCGTGAAGTAATAGCACTCCTCCAAGTCGTCGTGGATGTGGTCGCCCTCGCTGACGCCGGGGTCCAACTCCCACACATGGAACCTTACGGGGAGGCGGCTTGCTTCCTCGAAGAACCCGCGGACCTTGATGACGCCGTCGCCTTGGTGGATAGCCGCCACTTCCTTGACCCAGGTGGCATCGCTCTCTTTGCGGTACATCGGTTGCCCCTCCCACTCTCGACGATACTCGTCTTAGCTGCCAGCTTCCGCCGCCGTGTGCTCGACCACACGGATCAGCAGGCCTTTGGCCGCTGCCAACGCCTCGGCGGTGTGCCAGGCTGCGTGGTCGGTTTCTCCAGCTACGTTGGACAGGCCGCGGATGACGGTGAGCCGCACGCCGTAGAGCCGCGTGGCCAAGCCTACCGCAAACGCTTCCATCTCTTCGGCGACGGCACCGGGGAACTGCGCCTCCCGCTCGCCGGCCTCCGCGGGGGTCGCCGCGGCAGACGCGACGGAGAGCAAGCCCCCACGCGGCACCGGCTCTCCCGGCAAGTCGGGAGCCGAGAGGGGTAGGCAGTCGCCGACCGGCGGCAGTCCGGCGAGCGGGAGGCCCTGCGGCCAGCCCAACGCTGCGGCCGAGCGGTGCGCTGCACCGGCGCCGCGACCGATGCCCACGCACCGCACGTCGGTCGCCAGCAGCGCCGACCCGACCGGCGCACGCAGCGGGTCATACGTGCCGGCAATGCCAACCAGGATCACAGGGGTGGTCTGTGGTCCGGCGGCAGCGACCCGGAGGTGGTTGCCCAGCGCGAAGGCGGCGCCGGCGCCGGCGGCAGCCAGGCCAAAGCCGCAGAGCCCGACTGTGGCGTCGTGCCCGCCGACGCGGCAGCGGGCCGCCCCGCGGTCGGAGAGCGTGCAGTGGACGCGCTCGCCGCAGAGAAAACGTGCTTCGTAGGCGGTAGGCACGAGTATCAGCATCGTCTCACCGGGCAGCCCTACCCCCGTCGCTTCCAGTGCCAGCTGTCGCTGCCGGAGATGAGGGGACGCAGATGCTCCGGGAGCGTGGCCACGAACTCGGGACTGATCTCGTTGCCGGGCCACTCACGCAGCATCGGCGGTGTGTAGCCGGCCACTAGGATTACCCGCTCGGTATCGCTGCGGATGGGCGTGGTGCTGTGGAGCAGCGACTCCGGGAAGAGCAACACCGACCCGGCCTTCGCTTCGATCTGATGGATCAGTCGGCCATCTGCCTGCGCGGCCGCGATGCTCTCCTGCGGTGGCCACGAGAGTTTATGGCTCCCTGGAATGACGGAGGTGCCGCCATCATCCGGCCCCACGTCCGTTAGATAGGCCAGGGTCTTCACGAATAGGCAGTGAAAGTTGCCCTGCTCTTCCCAGGTGCCCCAGCCGTGGCGCGTGCCGTCGTGGAATTGCAAGCCGGCGCCGCTGACCAGAGACGCTGGACTGGCCTCTGGATTGCGGCGATTGATGATGGCCTCCGACTCCTCGAGCCGCACGGTGCCACCGACTACTTCCTCGACCAGCGGCACAAGCTTGGGATGGACCGCATACGCCAGCAGCGCCGGATCGTATTCCACGAGGTGCCCCAACAAGACGCGATGTGGGCCCTTGCGGCGGCGGTAGACACGTAGCGCCTCCAGCCGCTCATCCGGTTCGGCTTTCAGCCGGTAGAGCGCCGCTTTCGCCTGCTCTATTTCAGCGGGTGTCAACACATCCTCGAGGAGCACGTAGCCATAGACATTTAGGTGCAGCCGCTGCGCTGGTGTAAGTGCTATTGCGCCCTCGGCAGCGACCTTCGATTCGGTTGCCATGCTCTACCTCCCACGAGCCTCGCGCAACGATCACTCCATGCCTAATGGTACGCTACCTGCCGGACGCAGCCGCTGGAAGAGGTAGGCAGCGATGGAGGAACGGAATGTTTAGCTCAACCGGCGCGGATTTGGTCATCGCCGGCGGGACAGTGATTGATCCGGCACAGGAGTTGCACGAAGCCTGCGACATAGTTGTCGCCGACGGCAAAATCGCCGCCCTAACGCCGCCCGGCGCGGCGCCAAGCGCGGCGCGCGTGCTGGATGCGCGCGGCTTGCTGGTGACACCCGGCTTGATTGACCTGCATACGCACGTCTACCTGCATGTCGGGCGGGACAATATTGATGCCAATAGCTTGGCTGCCCGCAGCGGCACGACGACGATGGTTGATGCCGGCTCGGCCGGCGCCGCAATCTTTGACGGCTTTCGCCACTACGTCGCTGCGCGGGCCCGATGCCGGCTGCTGGCCCTGCTCAACATCTCCGTTATTGGCACGGTTACCTCGCCGATGGCCGGCTACGGCCGATTCGTTGACCCCACGTTCACCGCCGAGAAGGTGGAGGCCAACCGCGACCTGATCGTGGGAGTGAAGGTGCTTGGGAGCCGCATTCGGGTCGGCGAGGACAACACGGATCAGCCCGTGTGGCACGCGCACGCCGCCGCGCGGGCCGCCGGCGTGCCGCTCATGCTCCACATCGGCGATCCACCGCCCACCATCACCCAGTCCATCCCGATCCTCGACCGGGGCGATCTGATTACCCACTGCTACAAGGGGGAGCTAGTCGGCCGGCTCGTGAATCGAGATGGCACTCCGGCGGCGGTGTTACAGGAAGCGCGGAAACGGGGAGTGCTGATGGACGTGGGTCACGGGGCCGGCAGCTACCACTGGGGAGTTGCCCGCCAACTCTGCACTCAAGGCTATTGGCCCGATACGATCTCGACCGACGTGCATACCGGTTCCATCAACGGCCCGGCTTACGACATGCCGACGACGATGTCGAAGTTTCTGCACTTGGGTATGTCGCTCGACGCGGTTATCCGGGCGAGTACGCTCCGGCCGGCGCAGGCCATCGGCTGGGATGACCGGGTCGGCAGTCTGGAAGTCGGGCGGACGGCGGACGTAGCGGTGCTGGAGCGGCAACGCGGCGCATTTCCGCTGACCGATACCTTTCGGCAGACCGAAACGGCCAGCAGCCGTCTCGTCGCGCGACACACTATTTTCGGCGGCGAGGTCATCTCAGACTCCGGTGCTGGTGACTAGAAGCCATCTCATAAATATCTGAGCAGGATGATGCATCCGAGCTGCACAAAGCCGAGGTAGTTGTCCGCATGGTACTCGTACCGGACCACAAGTCGTCGGAAGTTGCCCAACCAGGCGAACAGGCGCTCCACTTTCCAGCGTCGCTTGTACCGACGCAACGGTCGTCCAGCCTGGGTCTTGGGTTTCTTGCGATTGCGTCGGTACGGCGCAATCGGGTCAAGCCCGCCACGCTCACGGCCCTTGACCGGCAGAGCGATACCACCGCCTACAAGCCATAGATGCGCTTCAGGTTCTCCCCGAAGATCAGCGCCTCGGTCTCGGCACCCAAGTCCAGCCGCTTAATCGCCGCCGCCACTTGCGCCGGGCGGTACTCGGCCTGGTTGGAGCCGAACACCACCTTCTCCGCGCCGGCCCGCTCAACCGCTTCCCGCACCTGCGGCGGCGCCGCCCCGTCGGGATCGTCACTGAAGAAGCGCAGGATCGTCGTCATCAGGTAGATATTGGGTAGGTGAGTCGCGCCCTCGATGGCCTCGTCCACGCCATCGGGAAAGCCCATGTGATCCATGACAATGGGCACGTCGGGATGGCGCTCGGCCAAGCGCACGATCCGTGCAGCGTGGGCATAGTCGCCGCCGGAGTGGATCGTGGCAACCAGGTTGAGCTTGCGCGCCGCCTCCATGAACGGGTCAACCATCGGGTCGTCAATGTAGTACTGGTGGCCGGCAGCCATCAGCTTGACGGCGCGGAAGTCCCACTCGTCGGCAGCTCGGTGCATCTCGTCCAGCTCCGCGGCATGATCCAGCAGCGGATTGACCGTGACGCAGCCGATGAGCCGCGGCGTGCTATCCGCGCCCAGATACGGCGCGATCAGCTCCGCCAGCGCCTCGTTCGGGGTGTGACCAGGGGCGAAGGTATGGATCGCCACCGCTGCATCGAGATTGATCTCGCGCGCATAGTCCAGAAACAGGTCGAGCCGCTCCTGCGTAGCCTCGCGGAGGTAGCCTTCTCCATCGGCACGGAATGACATACTCAGCACTCCCTTCCCTGTGGCACGCTGCATCTGCTCCCCGTTCGCCTCAGCCGGGTACGCTACAGGTCGTCCCGCCTCATTATAGAGTAGGTTTCGTGATGCGCGGCCCTCACCCCGGCTCTCTCCATCACGTGGAGAGGGGGCCGGGGGGTGAGGCCCACCCCAACCTACCCTTGTCACGGAACCCCATGCAGCACGACCCGGCTACCCGCTTGGATACCCCACCGCGCCGCGAACCCCGCCGGCACCTCCAGCACGTAGTTGGCTGCCGCTGGTGGCGTATAGATGGGTAGCTCGGAATCGGGCGTGCCAGGCTGCGGAGGAGGCACGTCGGCGACCACGTATACGACCTGCCCATCCCGAATCCAGATGATGTCCAGCGCAAAGGTCATGCCCTTCATCCAGAACGAGTGCCGCCCCGCTGCCGGAAAGACGAACAACATGCCCTCGTCCGCCCCCAGCGGCGCATGGCCGCCGAGGCCGCGCGTGCGCTCCGCGGCCGTCTGCGCCAGCTCCACCCGCACAACCACCGAATCGAAGCGAACCTCCGGCCCGGCAACGGTGGTGGCCGGCGGCGAGGCGGCTGAGGGCGTTGGCGGGTCGCTGCGCGGCGCGGCGGTGATCGTCGCTCGCGGCCGCACTGCGGTAGGGGGAACGCCAGCCGTGCGCGTGGGCGGTGGCAACGGTGGCACTTGTAGGTCGTCGCGCGGGCGGGCCGGCGGGCTAGTCCCACGATCCTGGTCGCAGGCGCTTGCCCACAAGAGAGCGGGCAGCGCCAGAGCGCAGCTCAGGAGTTGGCGCCGGCGTTGCTGCTCACCCACTGCGCTCAGACGGCACGGAGAGAAATGGTACGTCGCTTGCGAGCCGCCGCAATGCTCACCTGGGCGGCCAAAGAGTGGGCAACGCTGCGGAAGGCCGCGGCCTGCGGCGAGTCCGGGCGCAGCGCCGTCACCGGTCGTCCCTCGTCGCTGCTCTCCCGAATGTCGGGCGCCAGCGGAACCTCACCCAAGAACGGCACCTCCAGCTCCTGCGCTGCGCGTTGCGCCCCGCCGTGACTGAAAATATCGTGCCGGGTGTCGCAGTGGTCGCAGATGAAGTAGCTCATGTTCTCCAGGATGCCCAGAATGCGTACCTTCAGATGCCGGAACATCTTCAAGGCCTTGATCGCAATGTCCAGCGCCACGTCCTGCGGCTGGGTCACGATCACGGCCCCGGCCAGTTGCAGGGACTGCACCAGCGTCAGCTGCGCGTCACCCGTGCCCGGCGGGAGGTCCACAATCAGGTAATCCAAGTCACCCCAGTGGGTATCGCCAAGCAACTGCCGGACGGCGCTATGCACCATCGGACCGCGCCAGATGACCGGCGCGTCAGGCTCTAGGAGAAAGCCGATGGACATCAGCTTGACATCGTGGGCGACAAGCGGATCGAAGAGCTTCTTCCCGTCTTGCTGAACGACCTTGGGCAGTGCCCGCGTTCCCATCAGCCCCGGGATGCTCGGACCGTAGATGTCGGCATCCAGCAGCCCCACCGTGGCCCCGCTTTGCGCCAAGGCGATAGCAAGATTGACCGCGACCGTAGACTTGCCGACGCCGCCCTTCCCGCTGCCGATGGCCACAACGTTCCGCACGGTGGGCAGCAGCGGCCCGGCTGCCTCCGTGGAGCGCACCCGGGCGCTCATCTCGATCTCGATGGCCTCGACGCCGGGAATGGCCTCCACGGCCTCGCGGGCCATCGCTTCCATCTGGTCCTTGATCGGACACGCCGGAGTCGTCAACTCATACGTAAAGCTGACCCGATTATTCTTTACCTCCAGATCCTTAACCATGCCTAACGTGACAATATCACGATGTAGATCAGGGTCAATGACCTGCGATAAGGCGGCCAGCACCGTTTCCTCTGTCACTGAAGCCTTACGTTCGATCAAATTACAACTCCTTGGCTACGACCTCATTGCCAAGTATAGCACTGTGCCCGGCGGCCTGAGAAGCCACCACACGCCATTGCCGGCCGCCCCCGGCCCCCTGGGACAGAGCCTGGATGCGGGAGGGCTACATCACGAAAACGTGCTATACTAGGCGCAGCCTGTCCATTAACAACTGCTCCGTGTGCTAGGGGTGCGCTGTGGCGCTGAGAGGTCCGTTGGAGGCCAACCCTTCGAACCTGATCTGGGTCATGCCAGCGTAGGAAAGTGATCCGGCTCTTGCCATTCCTACGAGCAAGCCGTAACGCGCCCGGGAAGGTTCTCGGCGCGTTTTTTGTTGGTCCGCGTGCGGCCCCTAGCGCGGTACGGTAGCGCTCGCAGCAAGGAGACCGGTAACGCATGATAGGCGTTCACTTCTCGCTCTACCCCATGACCGATGCCTTTGTCCCGGTTATTCTCGACGCGGTGCAAGACCTCGACCGCCTCGGTCTCGAGGTGGAGGTTGACGACGTTTCGACGTGCCTGATGGGTGAGGAGCCGCAGTTGTTCGAGGCCTTGCGGGTTGCCTTCGGGCGGGCGGCCCGGACTGGCACGCACGTCGTCATGGTTACCTCGTTCTCGGCCGGCTGCCCCGGCGAGCCTGAAGGCGACGTATGCGCGCCGCGGCACATCACTCTGGCCGAGCTGGCGCAGGACCAGGGCGCAGACGATGATGTCGCCGCAGCCTACGACCTCCCGGAGCAGGTTGCCTGTCAGTTTGCGCTCTACCCCCTGGGTATCGAGCACTACATGGATGTCATCTATCGGGAGATCGGGGTAACCAAGGCAGCACCGGTTCGCTCGCGCGGCCGGCACTTTGTCACCCACTTGGCCGGCGACGGCGGCGCCGTCTTCGACGCGCTGCGGACCGCCTTTCGCAACGCCCGCCGGGACGCAGCGCACGTCGTGATGACGGCAACGATCTCAGCCAACAGCCCCAGCGCACCGACGGCCTAGCCGTTGTCACGGGAAATACCGAGGCGAGCAAGGAAGGACCACGAGGAGGGGAGCTACGATGGACACGACAGCAGCAGATACGCCACAGCGCCAGGCATTCTCGGGACGTTGGGTCGCCATCGCGGCGGGAGTCGTCGCGCTCGTCGCCTTCTTCTTCCCCTGGATCAACTACCAGGACCGGGCCTATAGCGGGTTCGAGTTCGCTCAGGCCATGGGTGGCGTGACCAAAGGCTTCGATGTAACGCTGTACGCCATCCCGGTCCTCGCCATCATGGTCGTCGCCTTTGCGCTCGTCTCGATGCTCAATGACAGCGAGGGCGGCGCCATCTTCAACAACTGGACCATCTTGGCCGCGGTCAGCGGTCTGCTCATTAGCGCCGTCTTCCTCGCAGAGAAAGCCCTCTCCGGCGAGAAGACCCTCGAGACGTTACGCGCCGGAGAGTTGGCCGGCTTCGGACCGGGTGTCTACGCCTCGATCATCATGTTTGCCATCGCTGCCATTGGCGGCGCGCTAGAGTGGCGCCGTGCGGTGGCGCGGGAGCGGGCCGCCTGGCGTACCCAGGACTTTGTGCTGCTGGCAATCCTGGCGATTGTCTTTGGCGCCATCTACTGGCAGTGGATCCAGGTCTGGATTTGGGCACAAGCCCTGGGCGCACAGTTTGGCCGCGAGCTGTTCTTCGGTGTGTGGTTCGTTGCCGGTTTGCTGGGCGGCTACATCGTGCGGCGGCCCGGTGCAGCGTTTCTGGCGGAAAGCCTGGCGGCCCTGGCAGAGGTCCTGCTGGGTGCGGCAGCCGGGCCAATCCTCGTAGTGACCGGCATCATGCAGGCAGTGGGCTGCGAGCTGGTGTTTGCGCTCACGCGGTACCGGTCCTGGGGCTGGACCACGATGCTCGTGGCCGGCGCCGTGACAGCCGTCATTGCGATCCCGTGGAACTGGTTCCGCCTGGGGTACTTCGGCTTGGACTCCGGTCTCCTGTTGGGCTTACTCGTCATGCGGATTATCAGCGGCGGGCTGGCGGGAGCAGCAGCGAAAGTTATCGGTGACCTGCTGGCACGCACGGGGGCGTTGAGCTTCTTCCCCATCGGCCGCGAGCGGATGGAGGAGGTGTAGCACGGCCGCTGACGGGCCGGAGGCGGGCGGTCCACCCATGGGGAAACGTAGCGCGGCCTCAGCGGACAGCGCCGATTGGCCCGTCGCTGCGCCGGCGGTCAGCGTCGAGCGGCTCACCGTGCGCCACATTGGCCGCCGCGCTCCTGCCCTGCGCGATGTCTCTCTGGAGTGGGCGCCCGGCGAACGGCTGCTCCTGCTGGGACCCAGCGGGGCCGGCAAGAGCACCCTCGCGCTCTGTCTGAACGGGCTGATCCCACATAGCGTCGAGGCGCACTGGGAAGCGGGCCGCGTCCTCGTGGGCGGCCAGGACACCCGCCAAGCCTCACTCAGCCAACTCACGCGCCAGGTGGGCTTGCTGTTCCAAGACCCGGAAGCGCAACTGGCGCTGCTGGAAGTGGACGACGAGGTTGCGTTCGGCCTCGAAAATCTCGGCACGCCGCGTTCCGAAATGCTGCGGCGTATCCCGGCAGCGCGTGCCCTGCTCGGACTGGACCCGGCCCGCACGCCGGCACGCCTCGATCAGCTTTCCGGTGGCACGAAGCAACGGGTAGCGCTCGCGGCCATCCTAGCGATGGGGTCCGGTGCGTTGGTCCTCGACGAGCCGACGGCAAACCTCGATCCGCAAGGCACCACTGAGCTATTCGGCACCCTCGCCGACTTGTGCCGGGACACCAACCGTTCACTGCTGCTCGTCGAGCACCGCCTGGACGACATTCTCGCCTTGATCGAGCGCGTCGTCGTCCTGGACGAGAGCGGCACCAGCGCCCTGACCGGCCCTCCCCGCGAGGTATTCGAGCGACACGCCGATACGCTCGACCGCTTGGGGGTTTGGGTGCCGCAGGTCGCGCGGCTCGGCACCCTGTTTCCCGGCGCCAAGGCGCCGCTCACCGTCGCGGAGGCAGCCGATCTGCTGGTCACATCCTGGCCCGCCGAGGAACTCACCCGTCATTCCCGCGAAAGCGGGAATCCACCCTCGCCAGCCGGCGCCGCGATCCTCGCCGCCGAGGAAGTAAGCTACCGCTACACACCCGACGGCCCACCAGCGTTGGCAGCGGTTGACCTGACCGTGCGTTCCGGAGAATTCCTGGCCTTAGCCGGAGCCAACGCCGCCGGCAAGACGACGCTGGCCCTGCTCCTGGCCGGGGCGCTACAGCCGACAACCGGCCGGGTGCTGCTCGACGGACGCGACCTCCGCGCCGTCCCGGAGCACGCCGTGCGCCGCCGCCTGGCCTACGTCTTCCAGTATCCCGAGCATCAGTTCGTCACCGGCACCGTCCACTCCGAGCTGATATTCGGCCTACGGGCGCGCGGCGTAGCCCCCGCGGCAGCGGCCGGGCGAGCGATGGCAGCCCTGGAGCGGATCGGGCTGGCGGACTTGGCGGCAGCGCACCCCTTGAGCCTCAGCCACGGCCAGAAGCGCCGCCTCTCGGTCGCTACCGCCCTGGTCACGGAGCCGGATGTCTTACTGCTCGACGAGCCGACGTTCGGGCAGGACCGCCGCTACACGGACGAGTTGCTGGCACTGCTCACGGACCTCCATCACAGCGGCACAACGGTCGTGGTCATCACGCACGATATGACCCTCGTGGCCGAGCACGCAACGCGAGTCGTAGCGCTCGCCAGCGGGCACGTCGTGTTCGACGGCCCGCCGGCAGCCCTGTTTGCCCGCCCCGACCTGCTAACGCGCTGCGCCCTGCGCCTCCCACCCATCGCCCAAGCGGTGCAGCAAGCCAGAGAACGCCGGGCGGCGGTGCCGGCAGTGAGCAGTCTGCGGATGCTGGCCGCGGCACTGGCCGGAGTGGAGCCTAGTCCTCCGTAGGACCAGAATATGACGGCCGCCATTCCCGCGAAAGCGGGAAACCACGTCCCCCTGCGAAGCGGGGGGACCATAGGGGGGCCGGAGTCTGGCGGAAGGCATAGATTTCCGCGCGCGGCAATGACAGAAAGAGAGCCATGAGCACCTTTTCCACCGCGACCGACGCCGCCGGACGCGCACCACCCCTCCCGCCGCCGGGCGGCCGGGGACGGCAACCGTATCTCCGGCGACGAAATCCGACAGTGAAGTTCACCGTCGTCCTGGTCCTCTCGCTGCTCTTGACCTTGGTGCTGGACCCCTGGACCCCGCTCCTGCTCCTCGGAATCACGCTCGCAGCCGGGCTATGGCTGGGCCGCTTACCCCTGCGGACGTATGGCGGCGCTCTGCTGCCCCTGCTGCTGATCGGGCTGGGTTTCGTGTGGAGCAATGCGCTCTTCTCAGCCTATCCCGACGAGGCCGGGGTGCTGGGGCGCCTCGGACCGCTGCGCGTGAGTACCCCCGGACTGATCTTCGGGACGGCCCTCGCGGTGCGAGGGCTGGCTATCGGCGTTCTGTCGGTCACGTTCATCCTGACCACCGACCCCACCGACCTCATCGTCAGCCTGGTTCGCCATGGCCGCCTCCCGTATCGCCTGGGGTATCCCCTCCTGGCCGCCTACCGCTTTCTCCCCTTTTTCCGGCAGGAATACCGCCAGATTGCGCTAGCCCGTCGGGTCCGCGGGGTGCTGGAGCAAGGCTTCATCTGGCAGCGAGTGTGGCGCCGCGCCGGCTACATCGTGCCGCTGTTGAGCAGCGCCGTGCGGCGCGCCGCACAGGTAGCCATCGCCATGGACTCCCGCGCCTTCGCCGCCGCGACCACCCGGACGTACTACCGGGTGGTGCCGCTGACCTTTACCGATGGCCTCTTCGCGGCAATAGCCGTCGGCGTGGGGCTGGCCGTTCTAGGCGTGAGCGGCTACCTCGGCTGGCTGCGGCTGTGGGACGGTCGCTTTATCGCCTGAGCCACGACAGCACCGCGACCGGCCGGAGACGGTGCGATGGCCAGGGGCACAGCATGCCGCGCCTCTGCCCGGGCGCGTGGATGGTAGACTGTCGGCGCTAAACAGGCATTGCGCTCCGGAGACGTACCACCATGCAGATCGAGAACCAACGCTTCCTGGTAACCGGCGGCTGCGGCTTTATCGGCAGCCGCGTCGTCCGGCTGCTCGCCACGCGCGGCGCCGCGGTCACGGTATTCGACCGCGCGATCCGCCCCGAGGTATGCGCCGGGCTGCCCGCCGCCGCCGCGGACCGTGTGACGCTGCAAGCCGGCGACATCACCAACGCGGCGGAGGTGCAGGCGGCCGCCAGCGGCGCTGCGGGAGTGTTCCACCTGGCAGTGCTTGATCTGAATAGCTGCACCGACGATCCGCGGCTGTGCGTGCAGATCAATATGGAGGGAACGTTCACCGTCCTGGAGGCCGCACAGCGCGCCGGCCTCAGCAAAGTCGTGTTCTCGTCGGCCTCATCCGTCTACGGCGACACCGATGAGACCATGGACGAGTCGCACGCGCTGGGGGCACGCACGATCTACGGCGCAAGCAAGATCACCGGCGAATACCTCTGCCGGTCCTTTCACACGATGTACGGCCTGGACTACGTGATCCTGCGCTATATGAACGTGTACGGCCCTCACCAGACGATTGGCGTCGTCCCCGCAGTCCTACGGCGGATTCGCGCCGGCCAGGCCCCCGTGATCTTCGGCCAGGGCACCCAGTCCTTCGATTTTATCTATGTGGATGATGTGGCCGCGGCCAACCTCCAGGCCATGGAGAGCGACGTAGCCGACGAAGCGTTCAACGTGGGCAGCGGCGAGGAACGCTCGATCAAGCAGGTCGTCGAGACGCTGCTCCGCCTGACTGACTCAACGTTGTCACCCGACTACCAGCCGGCGCCCGTCGGGCAGATGCAGCGCCGCGTCGGCAGCAGCGCCAAAGCGGCGCGCCTGCTCGGCTGGCGTGCCGCAGTCCCGTTCGACGAGGGCCTACGCCGCGTGGTCGCAGCCGACCACCGATAGCTGACGGCCAATGGCTGATGACTCATGACTACTATCCTCGTGACCGGCGCCGCCGGCTTCGTCGGCTCCCATCTTGTACCCTGGCTGGCCCGGCGCAACCCGCAGCGGCGGGTCTACGCGCTCGTCCGCCCCGGAAACCCGCCACCCAAACCGGCCGTCGGCGTCCACTATGTCCCCTGGGACCTCGCCGCCACCCGGCCGCTGGTGCCACACACCGCCTGGGATGAACAGCCGGCGGCGGCCACGGACGAGCAGCGGCTCCCCGGCCACGTTGACGCGGTCCTGCACCTCGCCCAGGCCAACGTTCCCTTCCCGGACCAGGCGGCAGAGCTACTCGCCGTCAACGTAGCCAGCACGCAGCGCCTCCTCGACTACGCCCGCACCGCCGGGGCCTCGGTGTTCCTACTGGCATCCTCCGGCAGCGTGTACGGCAGTGGTGGCGCTGCCGGAGCGGCGCCACCTCCGGCACCGTCGTTCAGCCCCCGCGCGTCAGTTGTCCGACCGTGGCGGGAGGACGACCCGCCACAGCCCGACGACTACTACGGGAGCACGAAGCTGGCGGCAGAATGGCTCGTGCGCTCGTACCGCGCCTACTTCCACACGGTCATCCTGCGACTGTTCGCGCCCTACGGCCCCGGCCAGACCGGCCGGCTGATACCGGGCCTCATCGGCCGCGTCCGCGACGGCCGGCCCGTCACCCTCAGCCGCGGCGCGCGCCCGCATTTCAACCCGCTCTACGTTGCCGACCTGCTACCGATGATCGAGCGGGCCTTGGCCCTGCAAGGCGAGCAGGCCCTCAACGTCGGCGGCGATGAGGTGTTGTCCATCCGCGATATGGCCGAGACCATCGGCAGCGTGCTCGGACAAGCGCCGCTCTACGAGCCGGCGCCCGGAGCACCGCCCGGCGACGTGGTGGGCAACGTTGGACGGATGCACACGCTCCTCCGCCCACCCCCCCTCACCCCCTTCGCCACCGGCATCGCCAAGATGGTGTGAGTTGGACCTAACCCCCGGCCCCCTCTCCACATGGTGGAGAGGGGGCCGGGGGGTGAGGCGCGCCGCCCAACCCGCCCTAGTCGTCGCCGGCCCCCTCCTCAAGGATTCGGCGCACGTTTCGGAGGCAGCCGTCGGCCTGCTCTTCAATCAACGCATCGAGGTTGAAGAAACGCGACGCCAGCCGGCTGAGACCGGGCGGGAGCGTGAAGTCCATCCGGTACGTCACCATGGTCGCTGCGCCGTCGTCGCCCACCGGCTCTAGCTCCCAGGAGGAGGTATGGGTCACGCCTTCGACGGAGCGGGATCGAATGAGCCGGTCCGGCACCAACTCCACCACCTCATCCACGCCGTCAATCACTATCCCCATGAACTCTAGGCCAAAGCGAAAGCGGGTACCCACGGCCGTAGGGCCGGAGGTCAGCCGCTCGCTAGAGGCCAGGCGCGGCACCCACTCGACATTGCGCTCCGCTTGCACCAGCAGTGCGAAGATGTCGCTCGCCGGGACCTTCAGCAGCGCAGACTTGACAACTTCCGGCATGAATAGCTCCCTTCTCCATCCGTCTCACCCAGTCACTCCCCCGAAAGGAGACCTTTGCATAACTCCCTGGATGGAGGCCGGGGTAGTAGTGTCCACCTTCCGCTAACCTGGGCGGGCCGGGGTTTGGATTCCCGCGCAAGTGGGAATGACTGGGCCGTGGGCCAAGCCCGCTACTCGTCGCTGGCTCCCTTTTCGAGGATTCGGCGCAGGTTTTGCAGGCCGCTCTCGGCCTGCGCTGCAGTCAGCGCATCCAGGCTGAGGAAACGCGTCGCCAGCCGGTCAAGACTGGGCGGGAGCTTGAAGCCCATCCGGTACGTCACCGTGGTCGCCGCGCCGTCGTCGCCCACCGGCTCCAGCTCCCAGGAGGAGGTATAGGACAGAAGACCCTCGACGGAGCGGGATCGAATCAGCCGGTCCGGCACCAATTCGACGACCTCATCCACGCCGTCAATCACTATCCCCATGAACTCTAGGTCGAGGGCAAAGCGGAAGCGGGTACCCACGGCCGTAGGGCCGTAGGTCAGCCGCTCGCTAGAAACCATGCGTGGCACCCACTCGGGATTGCGCTCCACCTGCACCAAGAGGGCGAAGACGTCGCTCGCCGGGACCTTCAGCAGCGCAGACTTGTCAACTTCCGGCATGGATGGCTCCCCTCCGTCTCGTCCGTCATTCCCCCGCCTCGCCCGTCATTCCCGCGTACGCAGGAATCCAGCCGCCTACTCGCCGGCCGGTACGGGCGTTCCGGCGGCTGCCGCGGCGCGGTCGAAGCTGAGTTGGCCGTCGCATGCACCGACGATCACCGCGTCGCCGCTACGGACGTCGCCGGCCAGCATCAGGCGAGCCAGCGCGTTCTCCACCTCGCGCTGAATGATCCGGCGCAGCGGCCGGGCGCCAAAGACCGGGTCGTAGCCGTGATTACCGAGCAGTGCAGTCGCCTCCGGCGTGACTTCAAGGTCAATCGCGAGGTCGCGCAGCCGTTCGCGCACGGCATCGAGTTCCAACACAACGATCTCGTCGAGATGCGTCTTGTCCAGCGGATGGAACACGACCACCTCGTCAATCCGGTTCAGGAACTCCGGACGGACCTGTTGCCCCAGCAACGCCAGCACGCGCTCGCGGATTTCCGGCTCCGGCAGACCAGCCGCCTGCCACTGCCGGATCTCCGGACTGGCCAGGTTCGAGGTCATTATGATGAGCGTGTTCCTGAAGTCCACCACATGACCCTGATTATCGGTCAGCCGGCCGTCCTCCATGACTTGCAGCAGGATATTGAACGTATCCGGGTGCGCCTTCTCGATCTCGTCGAAGAGCACGACCTGATACGGTCGCCGGCGCACGGCCTCCGTGAGCTGGCCGCCCTCGTCGTAGCCGACGTAGCCGGGCGGCGCGCCAATCAAGCGCGAGACCGCATGACGCTCCATGTACTCGGACATATCGAGCCGGGTCAAGGCGGCCTCGTCATTGAAGAGAAACCCGGCGATAGCCTGCGCCAGGAGCGTCTTGCCGACACCGGTCGGTCCGAGAAAGATGAACGAGCCGATGGGACGCTGCGGGTCCTTGAGGCCGGCCCGCGAGCGCCGCACGGCATCGGAGACGGCGTTGACTGCCGCGTCCTGACCAACCACCCGCCGGTGCAGTACCTCCTCCATCCGCAGGAGCTTCCGGCTCTCTCCCTCCATCAGGCGATTGACCGGAATACCGGTCCACTTGGCGACCACCTCGGCGATACCATCGGCCTCCAGAAACTCCTTGAGCAGCCGGCCATCCGCCTGCGCGGCTTCCATCGCCGCCTGCGTTTCCGCCAGCTGCTGCTTCAGGGCGGGCAGCTCGCCGTACTGCAACCGGGCCGCGCGGTCATAGTCCAGCGCCCGCTGCGCCTGCTCGATCTCGACGTTCAGCGCGTCAACGCGCTCTCTGATCGCGGAAATCTCCTCCAGCCCCTGCTTTTCCTGTCGCCAGCGCAGGTCGAGGCTCCGCGCGCGCTCCTTCGCCGAGGCCAGCTCACGCTCTAGCTGCGCCAGCCGCTCGGCCTCCGGGCTGGCGTCGGTCTCGTCGCCCGTGACCTCCTTCTTCAGCGCCTCCCGCTCGATCTCCCACTGCATGATCCGCCGCTGCAATTCGTCAAGCTCGGTAGGCATGCTCTCGGCTTCCATCCGCAGTCGCGACGCCGCTTCATCCACCAGATCAATGGCCTTGTCCGGCAAGAAGCGGTCGGGAATGTACCGCTGCGCCAGCGTCGCCGCCGCGATCAGCGCGCCATCGCGGATACTGATGCGATGATGCGCCTCGTACCGCTCCCGCAGGCCGCGCAGGATAGAGATGGTGTCATCCACGGACGGCTCATCCACCAAGACCGGCTGGAACCGGCGCTCCAGCGCAGCGTCTTTCTCGACGTGCTTGCGATATTCGTCGAGAGTCGTCGCGCCAATAGCGTGCAGTTCGCCACGCGCCAGCAGCGGCTTGAGCATGTTGGCGGCGTCCATGGCGCCCTCGGCGGCCCCGGCACCGACGACCGTGTGCAGCTCGTCAATGAAGAGCACGATCTCGCCCTCGGATGTCTGGACCTCCTTGAGCACCGCCTTCAGCCGTTCCTCGAACTCGCCCCGATACTTGGTCCCGGCGATCAGCGCCCCCAAGTCCAGCCCCACGACCCGCCGCCGGCGCAACGACTCCGGCACATCGCCGCGCACGATCCGCTGCGCCAGCCCTTCGACGATGGCCGTCTTACCAACCCCCGGATCGCCGATCAGCGCGGGATTGTTCTTCGTGCGCCGCGACAGCACCTGGATGACGCGCCGGATTTCGTCGTCGCGGCCGATGACCGGATCGAGCTTACCCGCCTGCGCCGCCTGCGTGAGGTCCCGGCCGTAACGCTCCAACGCCTCGTACTTGGCTTCTGGATTTTGGTCGGTCACGCGCTGGTTACCCCGCACCGCCGCCAGCACTTGATAGATGCGTTCCGCCGTGACTCCGTGCCGTTGAAGGACTTGGCTGGCCGCCCCCTTCTGCGGATCGGACACAATAGCCAGGAGCAGGTGCTCGGTGCTGACGTACTCGTCCTTGAGGCGCTCCATCTCCTCATGCGCGCCCAGGATCACCTGCCGCAGCCGCGGCGCCATCGTGATCTGGGTTGCCGCACCGTAAATCTTGGCCGCACGAGACAGGGCCTCCTCCAGATCGCGCTGCACCAGCGCGGGATCGGCACCCAAGCGGCTGAGGATCGTACGGGGGAGACTGTCTTGCTGCTCTAGCAGCGTCACGAGCAGATGCTCAACGTCAACCTGCCCGTGCTGCCGCTGCTCGGCGGCCTGTTGGGCGCCCAACAGCGCCTCCTGAGCGCGGTCGGTGAAACGGTTGGTGTTCATCGCTGGATTCTCCTTTGAATCCCGGTACGGATCGCCCCGCCCGGCAGTCAGGCAGAGCGTGCCGCAGCCCTCTGCGTCCGTCCCCCTGCGAAGCGGGGGGGCCATAGGGGGGCCAGTTACCCTACTTAGCCCGCTCCCTCCCCCGGATCGAGCTACCAGGGAAGGGAAGCCATTCCTCACCCCCGCCCACCAACCACCGCACACCCCCTCTCCACATGGTGGAGAGGGGGCCGGGGGGTGAGGCGCTGCCCGCCCCGCCTACCGGCGCCGGGGTTGCGGGCTGACCACCGGTTCGCGCGGTTGGCTCGGCGCGCTCATCGTCACCCGTGCGAGCAGGTCCTTCAAGCGTTGGATTTCCCGCTCATATTCGTGAATGCGCGCTGCCTGCTCCCGCTCCAGCTGCTCCGCGCGCGCCTTCATGTTCAGGATGACTTCCACACCGGCGAGATTGACCCCCAGGTCCTCGACAAGCCGGCGGATTTCCGCCGCCAAGTCAATGTCCTGGCGCGAGTAGAGCCGAATACCCCGACCCTTTTCACCGCCTTCCGAACGCTGCGGGCGCAAGAGACCAATCCGCTCGTAATGGCGCAGAGTCTGGGGATGCACTTTGATGATCCGCGCGGCGATCCCGATGTGGAAGTAACCCTCATCACCCGAAGCCATCGTCACGCCTCCCCTGGAACTGCCTCAGACGGCAGTCGCAGACCGCGCCTTATCCTGCCGCAGCCGCCGCAGCTCGGCGAAAAGCTCCTTCTCGCGTGCCGTGAGGCGGCTCGGTATCTGGACCATCAGCCGGATATACAGATCGCCGCGCCCTTGCTGGCGAAAGCGGGCCATCCCCTGGCCGGCCAGGCGGATCTGCTGCCCGTTCTGGGTCTCCGGCTGAATACGAAAGCTCCCGCTGCCAGTGAGCGTGCGGACTTCTATGTCCCCGCCGAGCGCCGCCTGCCACACCGGCACCGGCACGTCGGTAGCGAGGTCATCGCCGTCGCGCTCGAACTGCGGATGCGGCCGCACCCGTACCTTGAGGTGCAGGTCGCCGCGTGCCCCCCCACCAATGCCGGGGTGCCCTTTGCCCGCCACACGCAGCCGCTGGCCGTCGGGCACCCCCGGCGGAATACGCACCTCGATGCGCTCGGTCGAGCGTCCGCCGGAGTCGTTCGGCACCTGAATCTGGAACATCCGACTCCCGCCGTGAAACGCTTCCTCCAGCGAGATTTCGACCCCCTGCTCGATGTCCTCACCCGCGCGAGGCCGGCTGGCCCACCGGCCGCCGGCGCGAAAGCGCTCGCCGAAGAGGTTGCCGAGCAGATCGCCAAAGTCGAAGTCGCTATCGGACGTGTCCCAGCCCGGCGCCCCACCGGGTTGCGGTCCTGCACCCCGCG
This sequence comes from Chloroflexota bacterium, assembly GCA_965220865.1. Lineage (GTDB taxonomy): Bacteria > Chloroflexota > UBA11872 > UBA12225 > JAJDUF01 > JAJDUF01. The sequence goes on along the minus strand of OZ244848.1, from coordinate 4,183,831 downwards.
CATTTCGCCGCGCCTGGTCCCACGCCTGCTGCCACGTGGCACCGCCCTGTCGCCACGCCGCACCGAACTGGTCGTATTTGCGCCGCTTGTCCTTGTCCCGGAGCACGTCGTAGGCTTCCTGAACCTCCTTGAACTGCTCCTCGGCAGCCTTGTCTCCGGGGTTTACGTCCGGGTGGTACTTGCGCGCCAAGCGACGGTAGGCCTGCTTCAGCTCCTGCTCGTTGGCAGTGCGCTTCACGCCCAGCGTCTTGTAGTAGTCTTTGAAGCTCGCTCTCGACGCCACCGCTCCACCCTCCTGCCGTGCTACCGCAGGTTGGACCTAGCCCCCAGCCCCTTCCCTGGAGGGAAGGGGAGTCCTGGTACCGACCGATAGCCCCCGCCCTGCAGGGAGGGGGTTGGGGGTGGGTCCGTCCCTCTCCTCCGCCCTAGGCTGTCTCCGATGGGCCGGCCACGACCTTCACCCGCGCCGGTCGCAAGAGCGCGTCGGCGAGGTGGTAGCCGCGCTGTATCTCCTCGACAATAGTGCCCTCCGCTTGCGCCGGGTCCACGACCGTTGCCACGGCCTCATGCCAGCGCGGATCGAACTGCTCTCCGCACGCGGCGACCGTCTGCACGCCCAGGCCGGACAGCACGTCCTCGAACTGCGTGACCGTCATGCGTAAGCCCATCAGCAGCGCCTGGGCATCAACTTGATCCCCGGCTTGCTCATAGCCGAGCGCCCGTTCCAGGTTGTCCAAGACATCGAGCACTCTGAGCAGCACCTCCTTTTTCGCGTCCCGCGCTACCTCGGCCCGCTCACGGATCACGCGCCGCCGGTAGTTCTCCAGATCGGCCCGCGCCCGCAAGAACTTGTCCTCGTTCGCTGCAGCTGCGGCCTGCGCGGCAGCCAACGCCGCCGCCGGATCGGTGTCCTCCTCGGCCGTCGCTGGATCGGCTTGAGGGGCTGGCGCTGGCGTTGTCCCATCGGCACCAGCCTCCTCTTGGACGGCGGCGGGAGTTGGCTCCGGCGCGCCGGCGGCCGCTTCCGCTGCCGGTGGTCGTTCCGCCATCACTCCCTCCGCCTACTTCTTCCCGTCTTCGTCGCTGGAGCGAAACTCCGCATCCACCACGTCATCCCCGGTTGAGCCGGTCTCGCTGCCCGACGCCTCACCCGGCGCACCATCCGGCGCCTCCCCAGGGGGCGGCGCTTCACCGGCCGCGGCCTGCTGACCAACGTCCTTGTACATCGCCTCGGCCATCTTGTACGAGGCCTGTTCGAGCGCCTGCGTCAGCTCGCGGATACGGGCGATGTCCGCCTCTTCCTCCTTCAACGCCGTCTTGAGTTCGTTCAACGCCGTCTCGATCTGGCTCTTCTCTTCCTCGCCGATCTTGTCGCCGTACTCGCTCAACCCCTTCTCGGTGCCATACACGAGAGTATCGGCGCGGTTGCGCGCTTCGATTTCTTCGCGGCGCTGCTCATCATCTTCTGCGTGCTGCTCGGCCTCGCGGACCATCCGCTCCACCTGCGATTGGTCGAGATGGGTCGAGGCCGTGATGGTCACCCGCTGCTCCTTGCCGGTCCCCAGGTCCTTGGCCGACACGTTCAGGATGCCGTTGGCGTCAATGTCGAACGCGACTTCGACCTGCGGCACGCCGCGCGGCGCCGGCGGAATACCTTCCAGCCGGAACCGACCGAGGGTCATATTGTCGCGGGCCATCGGCCGCTCGCCCTGCAAGACGTGAACGTCCACGGCGGTCTGACCGTCCTCGGCCGTCGAGAACACCTCCGTCTTGCGCGTCGGGATGGTGGTGTTGCGCTCGATCAGGCGGGTCATCACGCCACCCAGCGTCTCGACGCCCAGCGACAGCGGGGTCACGTCCAGCAGGACCACGTCCTTCACGTCGCCCGTGAGCACCGCCGCCTGGATCGCCGCGCCGACGGCGACCACCTCATCGGGATTGACGCCCTGGTGCGGGTCCTTCCCGGTCAGCTTCTTGACGAGGTTCTGGATCACGGGCATCCGGGTGGAGCCACCGACCAGCACAATCTCGTCAATATCGCTCGCCTTCAGCCTGGCATCGGCGAGCGCCTGCCGGAACGGCCCGACGCAGCGGTCGGTCAGCTCCGCCGTGCTCTCCTCGTACTGCGCCCGCGTCAGCGACACGGCGAGGTGCTTCGGACCGTGCTGATCGGCCGTGATGAAGGGTAGGTTGACCTCCGTCTGCACGACGCTGGACAGCTCGATCTTGGCCTTCTCGGACGCCTCGATGAGCCGCTGGAGTGCCTGCCGGTCTTGGCGTAGGTCAATGCCCTCCTGCTGCTGGAACTCCTTGGCCACGTACTCCACGATCTTCTGGTCGTAGTCGTCGCCACCCAAGTGGGTATCGCCCGAGGTGCTCTTGACCTCGAAGACGCCGTCTCCTACCTCCAGGATGGACACGTCAAAGGTGCCACCGCCGAGGTCCCAGACGAGGATCGTCTCCGTCTTCTTCTTGTCCAGACCGTAGGCCAGCGAGGCCGCCGTCGGCTCGTTGATGATCCGCAGCACCTCCAGCCCGGCGATCTGACCGGCATTCTTGGTCGCTTGCCGCTGGCTGTCGTTGAAGTACGCCGGGACCGTGAGCACCGCCTTGGTGATCTCTTCCCCGAGATACTTCTCGGCATCCGCCTTGAGCTTCTGCAGCACCATCGCGGAGATTTCCTCCGGATTGTAGTCGCGGTTGGTCGCCGGCAGCTTCACCCGCGCCTCGCCTTTTGGTCCCTGCACAACCTCGTAGGGCACCAGCCCCCGCTCGTGCGCCACCTCACCGTGATGGCGGCCCACAAAGCGCTTGATCGAGTAGACGGTGTTCTCCGAGTTGAGTACCGCCTGCCGGTGGGCCAGCTGTCCGGTCAGCCGCTCACCCGACTTGGTGAACGCGACCACCGACGGCGTCAGCCGTGATCCTTCTGCGTTGGTAATGACCAGGGGATCGCCACCTTCCATAATGGCGATGACGGAGTTCGTCGTCCCCAAATCAATCCCTACTACCCGTTCAGCCATTGCTTCGACTCCTCCTCGTTCGTTGAGTTCCGTTGGTCGTGCGACTACCCTACGTCGCCACCAACGGCACGGCTGGCGACGCCTCGGCTGGATTCAGCCACGGCGCCGCCGGCACAGGCACGGCCGGTCGCGCCGGCCGCAACACCCGCTTGAGTACTGCGTTGATGTGGTCCACCCAGATCAGCTCGATGTCCTTGCGTATCTCCTCTGGAATCTCACTGAGGTCCTGCTTGTTCTCAGCCGGCAAGATCACCGCGCGTACACCGGCCCGGTGGGACGCCAAGACCTTGTGCTTGACGCCTCCAATGGGCAGCACTCGTCCGCGCAAGGTGATCTCACCCGTCATGGCAACGTCGGAGCGCACCAGTCGTCCCGTCATGGCCGCGACAATGGCCGTGGTCATCGTGATGCCCGCCGACGGTCCATCCTTGGGCACACTGCCAGCCGGCACATGCACGTGCAGCGCGTGCTGCTCGAAGAAGCTGGCCTCTAGCCCCAGGCTCCGGGCCTGCTGGCGCGCCACCGTCAGCGCCGCCTGCGCCGATTCCTGCATCACGGTGCCGAGTTGCCCCGTCAAGGTGAGCCGGGGCTTCCCCTCCATCCACGTCGCCTCCACGGCCACCACGTCGCCGCCCACCTCGCTCACCGTGAGGCCGTAGGCCACGCCCACCTCGTCCCGCCGCTCCTCGATCAGCGCCTCAAAGCGTGGCGGGTCCAGATGGCGAGCAAGGTCGTCAGGCGCCACCGTCATGGTCTCGACCGATCCTTCCACAATCCGCTTGGCCACCTTACGGCACACGTGCGCGATCTCGCGCTCCAGGTTCCGCACACCGGCTTCCTTCGTATACCCGCGGATAAGCTGGCGTACCGTGTCATCCGGCAGGGTCAGTTGCCCATCGGCCAGACCGTGTTGGGCGAACTGTCGCGGCAGCAGAAAGCGGCGCGCGATGTGCAGCTTCTCTTCTTCCGTATAGCCGGGGATCTGAATGACCTCCATCCGGTCGCGCAAGGCCGGCGGGATCGGATCGAGCAGATTCGCCGTCGTGACGAAGATCACGCGCGACAGATCGAACGGCACTTCCAGGTAGTGATCCGAAAAGTTCGCGTTCTGCTCCGGGTCGAGCACCTCCAGCAGCGCCGACGACGGATCGCCCCGGAAGTCCATCCCGAGCTTGTCAATCTCGTCCAGCATGAAGATGGGATTCTTCGTCCCGGCATCGCGCATACCCCGAATAATCCGGCCCGGCATCGCGCCGACGTAGGTCCGCCGGTGCCCGCGGATTTCGGCCTCATCGCGCACCCCGCCCAGCGAGAGGCGCACGAATTCGCGCCCCATCGCCCGCGCAATCGAGCGGCCCAGGCTCGTCTTCCCCACGCCGGGCGGACCGACAAAGCACAGGATGGGACTACGCAGGGTGGTGCTCAGGCGCCGGACGGCCAAGAACTCCAGGATGCGATCCTTGACCTTCTCAAGCCCATAGTGATCTTCCTCCAAGGTGCGAGACGCCGCCGCGATCTCCAGCTGATCGGTCGTCTCCTTGGCCCAGGGCAGGTACACGAGCCAGTCAATATAGGTACGGATAATGCCGGTTTCCGGCGAGGCCGGCGGGACAGCCTGGAGCCGATCCAACTCCTTCAGTGACCGCTCCTTCACCTCGTCCGACATCCCGGCGCTCTCGATCTGCTCCTTCAGCTCGTTCAGCTCCGCCTGCTGCGGGTCCTCGCCCAGCTCCTTCTGGATCGCCCGGAGTTGCTCGCGCAGCAGGTACTCCTTCTGCGTCTTCTCCATGCCCTCCTGGATTTCCGAGTGAATCTTGTTTCGCAGCTCCAGGATTTCCAGCTGCTTGCCGAGGAAGGCGCTGACGAGGCGCAGCCGCTCCGACACGTCGAGCGTCTCCAAGAGTTGCTGGCGCTGCTCCAGCGTCAGCTCCGGCGCGAAGCCCACCAGGTCGGCGAGCCACCCCGGGTCGTCGAGACTGCGGGCATCGTGGAACATCTCGCTCGGCACCGAGCGCCCTTCCTCCACGTACTGCTCCAGCTGGCCCAGCACCGAGCGCATCAAGGCCTCGATCTCCAGGCTTTCCTCTTGCGGCTCGGCCAGCGGCCGGTACCGGGCCACCAAGCAGTCCTCGACCAGCCGCACCGAGGTGATCTTGGCGCGGGCCTGCCCTTGGACGATGACCCGCAAGGTGCCGTCGGGCACGCGCACCAACTGTCGAATCAGCGCGACCGACCCGAAACGATAGAGGTCCTTCGGGTTGACCTCTTCGAGTTCGGGATCGCGTTGCGCGGCCAGCAACACCAGGCGGTCAGACTCATAGGCATGCTCCACGGCCGCCAACGACCGTGGCTTACCGACCAGCAACGGCACCGCCATACGTGGGAACACCACGGCGTCAATGAGCGGCAGAACGGGCAGCCGCCGCGGTAGGTCCTCCAGCGGCATCGTCTCGCTGCCTGGTGACCGGGTCTCGGACTGCGGCATACTTGGCATCCTTATCGCTTGTTGGGGCTAGTGCGCTACCACCTCGTAGGCCCTGAGATGCTGCCGGGGGCGGCGGCCCCGTCGGCGTGAGGCTGACACCGCACGAGACCCAGCGAGCACAACCTATGACAATAGCTAGTATAAAACTTGAGCCTGATATTGTCAATACTCTGAGCGGCAGAAGCATCAAAGCGGAGCAGGTCCGCGTTGCCTAGCCACCCGGTCGCACCACCGGTGGCCCAACTGGCGTCGGCGGCACGTATGGCGCCTGCGTCGGCACCGGCTCCGGGCCAACGACCGGCCGCCCGGCCACCGGGAGCGGCGTCCACACCGCGACCACGATGGGCGTCGGTGTCGGCGCCGGCGCCGCAGGGTCGGCTGGCGGCGTCTCCACCGGCGACGGTTTCGTACACTCCTCCACTCGCGGCACCGCCGAGCGCAAGAAATACTCCGGATAGCCGCAGACCGCCGACTGCACCAGACCGGGCGGCGGCCTGAAGAGCTGCGGCACCTGGCCCCTGGTAGCCACCTGCATGAAATTGCGCCAGATCACGCCGCCGCCCTGCGAGCCGGGCACCCGCCGCATCTCCGAATTGTCGGTATTGCCCACCCACACTCCTACCACCAAGTCGGGCGTATAGCCGACCGCCCACGAGTCACGGAAGTCGTTCGTCGTCCCGGTCTTGACGGCCGCCGGCACACCCACGTTGAGCAGCGTGCCGAATATCGCCTGCCGGGTGCGTTCGTCGGCCAGGATGTCGGTAATCATGAACGCCACTTCCGGGATTAACACCGGCTTCCCGCGCGGCCGATGCTCCCACACCGGGCGGTCACCCAGATCGGTAATGCGGAGAATCGGGCTGGTGTCGTAGTACAGCCCGTTATTCGCAAACACGGCATAAGCGCGCGTCATCTCCAGCAAGCGCACCCCCCCACTGCCCAGCGTCAGACTGAGCACCGGCGGTAGGTGAGTGGTGATGCCCATTGCCCGCGCCGTCTCGATCACCCGGCCGGCGCCCACGCGGTCGAGCAGGATCACGGCCGGGATGTTGTGCGAGTTGGCCAACGCCTCGCGCAGCGTGAGGTACCCATGCCACTTGTAGTCGTAGTTACGGGGCTTGAATTGCCGTTCCTCGGGGACAGTGCCCGGCAGCTCGTACTCGATAGCCCGGTCATGGATCAATGAGGCGGGCGTCCACTTCCCGGAGGCGAAGGCCGTAGCATAGGTAAACGGCTTGAACGCCGACCCCGGCTGCCGCGCGGCCAAGGCGACGTTGACTTGGCCGTCAATCCCCACGTCATAGAAGTCGTAGCTGCCGACCATCGCCAGGATTTCACCCGTATCGGGCCGCAGCGCGACGAGCGAGCCGTTATTGACATCGCGGCCCTGTAGCTCATTCACGCGCTGGCGCACCGCGGCCTCGGCAGCAGCTTGGAGGTCCAAGTCGAGGGACGAAATGACCTTCAGTCCACGACGCAAGTCTTCCGGGGCAATCGTGCGCTTCAAGACCTCGCGCACGTAGAACACGAAGTGCGGATGCTGGATGGAGACTCGTGGTGCGCGAAAGGCCATCTGCCGGCCTTGCTCTTTGGCCGCCTCGGCCTCGGTGCGCGAAACCATCCCATAGCGCACCATGTTTTCCAAGACGCTGGTCTGCTGCCGCCGCGCCAAGCTCGGGTTGACTACCGGGGAATACTCGGAGGGGGCCGGCAGGAGACCGACAATCATCGCAGCTTCCGCCAAGTCCAGGTCCTGCGCGTGCTTCCCGAAGTAGCTCAACGCCGCCGCCTCGATGCCATAGGCCTGATTGCCGAAGTACATCTGGTTGAGAAACATCTCCAGGATTTCGTTCTTCGAGAACTGCGTCTCGACCTGGATTGCGAGCGCAAGCTCGCGCAGCTTGCGGGGGACCGTCTGCTCCCGCGTGAGGAAGGTGTCGCGTACCAGCTGCTGCGTGATCGTGGAGCCGCCCTGCAAGGAAGCGGTCGTGCCCGTAATGTCGCGGAAAACGGCCCGGATGATACCCCGTGGATCGAAGCCCTGGTGCGAGTAGAAGCTAGCATCTTCGTTGGCCACCACTGCCTGAATGACATACGGTGAGACGGCATGCAGCGGCACGTTGACCCGCCGCTCCTCGTAGAACTCGTGGAGCAGCACCTGGCCGGTCCGGTCGTATATCTGGGTGACTTGCGCTAACGGCTGTTCCCCCAGCGTGGAGGCGTCGGGCAGATCGCTGAAGATCGTCTCGCGGGCATAGGCAAAGGCTGCGCCGGCGCCCGTCGCCGCCAAACCCGCGACGGCCAAGAGGACCACCACGCTCATCAGACCGCAGAAAACGATCATGCTGCTCGCGACGGCGACGAGCAGCGGCGCCTTCGAGCCGTTGGTGGTGTGACGACGACGGTAGCGAGCGAGCAAGTAACGTGAGGTCATAACCGGTCGCGGCGGCGTTCAGGACAAGTGGCTGCGCGTGAGACCGCCCCTCCATAACGAGCGAGACTAGCCGGCCCCTACCTCCGCGAGGATACCAGCGCAGTCGCGCGGCCGTCAGCCGTCAGCTACACCGCCATATTGTCAATGAGATGCACGCCGGCCACGTGTGCCGCAATCAGCAGCCGCGCCGCGCCCTCCACCTCATGCAGCGGCTCCAGGCTTTCTGGGTCTACTACCGCGGCGTAGTCCAGCGCGGCGCCCGGCTCTGCGGCCACCGTCTCGGTCATGCGTGCCACCAGGCGGTCGCCATGCCGCTCCCCGGCCCGGTAGGCGCGCCGTGCCGCCTGCAGGGCGCGATAGAGCACGGTGGCGCTCCGGCGGGCCGGCGCAGCGAGATAGGCATTGCGCGAGCTGTAGGCGAGGCCGTCCGGCTCGCGGATCGTCGGACAAGGCACCACCTCGACGTCGAGGTACAGGTCCCGCACCAGCTGGCGGATGACCTGTAGCTGCTGGTAGTCCTTCTCCCCGAAATAAGCCCGCCGGGGCTGGCAGAGACGAAACAGGATCGCCACCACCGTCGCGACGCCGCGGAAGTGGCCGGGGCGGCTCTCCCCTTCCCAGCGCGTCGCTGCGCCGGTCGGCTCCACGTAGCTCGCAAACGCCGGTGGATACAGGTCGCCTACCGTCGGCGTGAAGACCAGCTCCACTCCGGCTTGATCCGCCAACTCCAGATCGCGCTCCAGCGGTCGCGGATACGTGGCCAGGTCCTCGCTCGCGCCGAATTGCAGCGGATTGACGAACAAGGTCATCCAGAGCGCCCCGTCCCCCGCCCCCGCCCGCTCCAGCAACGAGAGATGGCCCTGATGTAGCGCCCCCAACGTCGGCACCAACTCGATGGGCCGCCGCTCGGCGGCCCGCGCCCGACGCAGACCGGGAATCGCCGACACGATACGCATGCGTCAGTCCCTTCCCACCTCGCCTTGTCAGCGACCCTCACCCCGGCCCTCTCCACTCAATGGGGAGAGGGGGAGGCCGCCTGCGTGATGCCAACTGCTGCACACCCCCTCTCTACATGGTGGAGAGGGGGCCGGGGGGTGAGGCGTGGTCCAACCCATCCCCCACCGAAAAACCTACCCCGGTTAGGTCCCGCTCGCCGGAGGAGCGGCCTCGTCCGAGCCGGCGCCAGGCGCCTCCCAATCGGCCAACGTAGCCAGCGTCCGCTCGTCGGCCGGAAAGCTCTCGGCCGCACCGGGGAACTTCCGGCTCCGCACCTCCGCTGCATACGCTCCGAGCGCCTGCTCGATGAGCGCATCGAGGTGAACGTACCGGCGGGTGTGGCTCTTGGTGCGCCGGCCGGCCGTGAAGCCCAGCAGGTCGTGGAGCACCTGCACCTGCCCGTCACAGTCCGGCCCGGCGGCGATGCCAATCGTCGGTACGCCGACTCGCTCCGTAATCGCCGCCGCCACCTCCGTCGGCACCCCTTCCAGCACGATACTGAAGCATCCGGCGTCTTCCAACGCCAGCGCATCGTCGAGCAACGCTCGCGCAGCGGCGGGTGTGCGCCCTTGGATCCGATTACCACCAAGCTGATAGTACGATTGGGGAGTGAGACCGATATGTCCCATCACGGGAATACCGGCTTCGACCAACGCGCCGATAGTTGCCGCGACTGGCCGTCCCCCTTCGAGCTTCACCGCATGCGCGTTGCCCTCTTGCATCAAGCGCCCGGCATGGCGCAGGGCGTCTGTGACTCCGGTACGGAAGGTGAGAAAGGGCATGTCACCGATCACCAGCGTGCGCCGCGCCCCCCGGCGGACCGCTTGCAGGTGATGCACCATGTTGTCCAGCGTCACTGGAATAGTGGTGAGATGGCCGAGCACCACATGACCCAGCGTATCGCCAACCAAGATCGCATCCACGCTGGCCGCCTCCGCCAACCGGGCCGTCGGAAAGTCGTAGGCCGTGACGAGCACGAGCGGCTCGGCGGCGCCTTTCCGCGCCTGCACGTCGTAGGGGGTCAGCCGGCGGGAAGGGCTACGCCGGCTACGAGACGCTCCCTCCTGGTTAGTCATGGCCGTATCATAGCACTGTGCCGCCACCACAATCGAGAATCGAGCGGCACGACCACCCCCGGCTGCCCACGTCGCGCCAGGCACCCCATCTCCCGGCCTCTACACGTCGCTACCGCCGGTCTGTAGACTTACACGTTACCCCATGCTGCTCCGCACAACAGGAGAGGATCATGCTGACCGAGGAGCAAGTCGCTTTTTTTCACGCCAACGGCTACGTCACGACCGGCGAGCCACTGCTATCGTCGGCCGAGGTGCAGACGCTCCGTGATGCGCTCGATCAGGTCATCGCCGGCACCAGCCCCGACCGTCCCCACCTGCTCCGCAATATGGCCGGTGGCGGCCTCGATAGCGATAAGGTCGTGGTGCAGATCGTCAACATTTGGCAGGCGCACCCGGCCTACCGCGAGCACATCGCCCGCCCCGATATTGTGGAGATGGCGCTGCAATTGTCGCCGACGGATACGTTGCGGGTGTGGCACGACCAAATCCAGTACAAGCCACCGAACGTCGGCACCTCCACGCGCTGGCACCAGGATTTCCCCGCGTGGCCGGTGCTCACCCCCGCCGATCTGGTCACCGCCTGGGTGGCGCTCGACGACGCGACCATGGTCAACGGCTGTCTGCGCTTCGTCCCCGGCTCGCACCGTTGGGCCGACAAGCATACCGGCTTAGGCACTAACGAGGATTTTTCGCCGCAGTATGACCCGGGCCAGCTGCCGCCGCATGCCAACGTAGAGGTCGTCCCGGTCGAGGTCCCGACGGGCGCGGTCAGCTTCCATCACTGCGCCACCTGGCACGCCAGCGCGCCCAACCCCTCCACCATTCCTCGCCGCGCCATCGCCGTCCACTACATGCCCGCCCACACGCGCTACGTGGCCGCCGGGAGCCACGTGATGGACACGCGCATTGCGGTGTCGGACGGCGACGTTCTGGCCGGCGAGTATTTCCCGGTGGTCCATCCCCAGTAGCCTGTCAGGCTCCGGCCCCCCTATGACCCCCCGCTTCGCAGGGTGACGGTCTATTCCCTCCCCTGGAGCTTGCTCCGGGGGAGGGTTAGGGAGGGGGCCAGACCACCCGGTCAAGTGTCGAAGTTCAGCATGGTACGCCTAGGGGCGATACCACGCCGCCTGGAGCCGGTACAGCACCGCGTACTCGCCATCGGCGGCGAGCAGCTCGGTATGCGTCCCTTGCTCGACGAGCGCACCCTCCCGCAGCACCAGGATGCGGTCGGCAATCCGGCAGGAGCCGAGCCGGTGGGAGATGAGCAGCACCGTGCTCGCCTCGGCCATTCGCGCGAAGTGCTCATAGACGGCCGCCTCCGCCTTTGCATCGAGCGCCGACGCCGGCTCATCCAGAATCAGGATGTCCGCCGGCCGGAAGTACGCCCGCGCAATCGCCAGCTTCTGCCACTGCCCCACCGACAGGTCTACGCCGGCCTGGTACTCCTTGCCCAGCGGCGTATCGAGGCCAGCCGGCAACGCGGCCACCACCTCGTCGGCACCGCTCCGCGCAACCGTCGCCGCCAGCGCCTGTGCGTCATCGCGTCCCTCCAGCCAGCCGAAGACGATGTTCTCCCGCACGGTAGTCTGGTAACGCACGAAGTCCTGGAACACCGTCCCGAAGCGCTGGTACCAATCGTCCGGAGCCAGCTCGTTGAGATCAACGCCGTCAACCACGATACGCCCCGCCGTTGGCCGGTACAGGCCCAGCAGCAGCTTGATCAGCGTGGTCTTGCCGGCGCCGTTCTCACCCACCAGCGCCACCCGCTCGCCTGGCCGAATCGTCAAGTCCAGGTTGGCCAGCGCCGGCCGGTCGCCGCCCGGATAGGTGAACGAGACGTTTTCGAGCCTGATACCCTGCCTGAGCTGCCCAGGCAGCCGGCGCCCCTCGTCCAGGTCCAGCCGTGGCCCATCCATGAACTCGAAGTAGTCCTGCAAGTAGCGCAAGTCGTCGTACCCGCCTACGATCAGATTCACCAAGTTCGAGTATTCGCCCTGGAAGCGCTCGATTGCCGCGAAGAGCGCAGCGGCCGTACCGATGCTCACCCGTCCGACGACGAGCAGCCCGACGCTGAACACCAGCGCCAAGATATGCGCCAGGCCGTTCAGCCCACTGTGGACAATCGCCTGCCGGAGCTCGCGCCCGGCCAGCCGAAGCCGTTCCCGGTCGAGACGCCGCCGCAGCACAGCAACCTGATCGAGCAGCCAGCCGCCCAACCCGAACAGCCGTACCTCGGCGGCGGACTCCCGCCCGGTGAGCAAGCCGGCGTAGACCATGAAGCGCCGCTCGTGCGGCGCCAGCTCACGCTGCACGTAATATTTCTGGTGGAGGAAACGATGATAGAGCAACACGCCCGGCGTACTGCCGATGGCGAGCAACAATGGTAGCACCCAGTGAAACTGCGCCAGGTACAAGAGCAACGACACCACAGCGACGAGGTGCGACACACCGTACCAGAAGCTGACCATCATGCCGGTCAGCCGGCTGGTCATGCCCCGGCGTACACGATGCAATTGGTCGTAGTGATCAGCGTGCTCGAACCATTCCAGGGGCATCGCCTGTGCCTGCTCGTAACAGCTCCCCTCGATGTGTGCTCGCAGTCGCCCCTCGAAACGGAGGTCGAGGATCCTCTTGCCCTGTTCGACTATGGCGTCGAGCAGCGCCAGCGCGCCCAGAGCTAGTCCCCACCAGAGGCCGGCCATCAGCGAGCCGTCTCCCTCCACCACCTGCTGCGCCGTCTCGATCAGTCGCCGCAGCACATGCACCTCGGCTACGACAAAGAGACCTATACCGGCACTCAGCAGGAAGAGAACGGTGGCCCCGCCGGCATCGACGGCCCACAGCAAGCGGACCACGCGCGGCAGGTAGCGCAAGCGCCGCCCCCAGCACTCAACGTGACGCGCTATGCGACTCATCCGTCCCCCCCCTCGTCCGTTGGCTGCGCGTACCAGCTCGCCTGGAGGCGGTACATGCCGGCATAGACACCATCCCGTTGGAGCAGGTCGTCGTGGCTCCCTGCCTCCACCAGGCGCCCATCGGCAAGCACGACGATGCGGTCGGCGAGCCGGGCAACGCCCAGGCGGTGCGAGATTAGCACCGCACAGCGGCCGGCCGCGGCTCGGCTGAACTGGCGGTAGACGGCGACCTCGGCACGTGGGTCGAGCGCCGCGGTGGGTTCGTCGAGCACGATGATCTGGGCATCACGCAAATAGGCCCGTGCAATCGCCAACCGTTGCCACTGGCCGGACGATAGCTCGACGCCACCCGGCCACTCTTTGCCCAGCAGCGCGTCATACCCGGCCGGCAGCGTGGCGATAAACCGGTCCGCGCCACTCCGTGCCGCAGCGGCAGCGATTCGTTGCTGGACCACCTCGGTCGCGGCGTTACCATCCGCCAGCACCGCAACGTCGCCGTAGGCTATGTTCTCTCGCACGGTGGTCGGGAAGCGCACGAAATCCTGAAGGACCGCCGTCGCCTCCCGCCGCCATTCCTCGGGATCAACCTCGCTGAGATCAATCCCGTCCACCGTGATCGCTCCTTGGGTGGGTTGATATAGCCCCAGGAGCAACCGCACGAGTGTGGTCTTGCCGGCCCCGTTCTCGCCCACCAGCGCCACTCGCTCTTCCGGTCGCAGCGTCAGCGTCACGCCGGCGAGCGCCGGGCGGGCAGCCCCCGGGTAGGTGAAGCTCACGTCGTGGAGCTGCACTCCTTGGCGCAGCGGCCGCGGCGGCCGTCGTCGCGGCGCATGGCAGGGTTGCCGTTCACCCTCCAGGGCGAGGAACGCCCGCAAGTGCCCCAGCTCCGCCCGATAGATGAACAGATTCTGTAGCCCGTAGCCGACATGGCGGGTGAGGTCACGAAACCGGCTCAGACCGTAGAGCAGCGCCACCAGGTCACCCAGACTGATGCTCTGGCGCAACGCGAGCAGGAGGAGGACGATCACCATGACCAGCCCAATGACCTCCTGCGCCGCCACGCTGGCGAGACTGGCGAGCGCCATCTTGCGTCGGGCGGTCACCTCCGCGGCAACGGAGTGTTTGTGGGCACGGCGCCAGCGCCCGAGCAACTGATCGGCCAGCCGAAACAGTCGTAGCTCCGGGGCCGCAGCGCGCTCGGAGAGTAGACCGGACCAGTAGCTCCTCTCTCGACGCCGCGGGGAATTGCGATACCTGGCCTCGACCGAGACACGGCTCATGGCAGACTCGACAATAGCGTGCAAGGCCACGGTGGCCACAAGCACGATGGCGAGCAGCCAGTGGGCGCGACCGTAGAGGGCCATCAGCCCGGCGACACCGACCACCGAGCTTAGGACCCAGGTAAGATTCTCGAGGAGATCACTCAGCCTGTCCCCGTCAACCTGCTGGGCCGTCTCCAGTTTGGTGTAGTAGGCCTCCTGTTCGAAGTCACGCAGGGGCAGCGCCGCGGCCTTTTCGTGTACCGCGCGCTGCACCGCCGCCGTGACCGGCACACCTACCCTTTCGTCCAGGTAAGCGGCGCTGGGATGGTCCACACTACGTACCGCCAAGGCGCCGACCAATGCCAGCAGCCAGGGCACGATCGGCGGCCACAATTCGGCTTGCGCTGCCGCGGCTTCCGACAGCGCATCAATCAGCCCGGTAACGGACCAAACCACCACGGGCGTGGTGGCACCCACCACGAGAGTGACCACGGCGAGCAGGCATCCGGCAACCGGAGCGTGCTTCCATACCAGGCCGACGACAAAGACCGTTCCGGCGCTCGACTCGCGCAAGTGGGTCGTGGCCTGGGCCCACATTGCGCGGTAGTGTTGGAGGTTCACGGATACCCCTCCTTCCCGTTGGCCTCCGGTCCCAAGCAGCCGGAGTGTGTACCGCGTAGCAGCACACACCCGGCCTGGACCAAGGGCCGCACATCACCAAAGAGTGGGGAGACTATTCGGCCCGCTGTCAGCAGCCCTCTGGGGCTGGGGGCCTGGACCGATTGGGAGACGAAGCACACAGCGCGGAGACTCGCTGGCCCTGGACCATTGCCGGCGCAGGGCACGCGCTCTCCGGGAGGAGACCGGCAAAGTGGCGTTGTTTGCCCGGACGGCTCACCCGCCTCCGACCGACCGGGGGCAGGCTCTCATCCGGCAACCGACGATGCAAGTTAGGCCACGTGTGCTCCTTCAGCAGCGAGCGGGTCCGGCAGTCTAGGTAATCGCCAGCATGCGGTCAAGCGAGACCAGCGCCCACTTGGCAACTTCCGAGTCGACTTTCACCTGGTTGACGACCCGGCCCGCGACGAGATTATCCAGCACCCAGGCGATGTAGGCCGGGTGGATGCGGTACATCGTCGAGCACGGGCAGATGACCGGATCAAGGCAGAAGATGGTCTTGTCCGGCTGCTCCTGCGCCAGGCGATTGACCAGGTTGATCTCGGTGCCGACGGCCCACGTCGTACCCGCCGGCGCCGCCGTGATGGTGTTCGAGATGACCTCGGTCGAGCCGTTCAGATCGGACGCCTGCACGACCTCCATCTTGCACTCCGGATGCACGATGACGTTGACATCGGGGTAGCGCTCCCGCGCCTGCTCGATCTGCTCCACGGAGAAGCGGCCGTGGACCGAGCAGTGCCCGCGCCATAGGATGAACGTGGCCCGCTCGATATCCTCCGGGGTATTGCCGCCCAACGGCAGATGCGGGTTCCACACCACCATGTCGTCCAGGCTGTAGCCGAGCTTGAGCGCCGTGTTACGCCCCAAGTGTTGATCGGGGAAGAAGAGCACCTTACGCCCACGCTCCAGCGCCCACGTCAGCACCGCCGTCGCGTTGGACGACGTGCAGACCGCCCCGTCGTACTTACCGCAGAACGCCTTCAGCGCAGCCGCCGAGTTCATGTAGGTGATCGGGATGATCTTGTCCTCCGTCACCTGATTCAGGCTGGCCCAGCACGCCAGCACGTCGTCGGTGGCAGCCATGTCGGCCATCGAGCAGCCGGCGGCCATGTTCGGCAGAATGACCGCCTGCTCCGGTTCGCTCAGAATGTCCGCGCTCTCGGCCATGAAGTGGACGCCGCAGAAAACGATGTAGCGCACATCCTTGCGCGAGGCCGCCTGCTGCGACAGCTTGAACGAGTCCCCCCGAAAGTCGGCATACATCACGACCTCATCGCGCTGGTAGTGGTGGCCCAGCACGACAAGCTGTGTCCCGAGCTCCTCCCGCGCAGCGGTGATGCGTTCGTCCAGCTCCGCTGGGGACATAGCGACATATTCCGGCGGTAAGGGCGTTTGCAGCGTATGAGCATCGTTCTCCGATGCCCTTAATCGCTCCGTGAAAAGGTCATCGTAGCTGTACTCATAGTTGCACGTTGATGCGGGGATCACCCGCCTGGCACGTCGCAAAGGGATGATACGACGCCGTGTTGCAGACACCATTAGCTCACCTCCCAGTTAGTTTGTGAAAAGTTTCACAAACGCGGCACAACAAATAGTGTATCAATGAGTATAGCAGAGCAAGCGGAATAATGCGCTCGCAACGCGGCGATTCGACCCCAAAGCGAGCTATCCGCCCGTCTCGGACTGCTGCCCTAGGCCGGTACGAGGGGATGCCGTACCGGAATCGCTATGACCGGCGCGGCGACCGGACCGAGCGGCCGCCCTTACCGCTCGACGACGCGGGCTTCTACGTCTACGACCTCGCCCTCGGGTTTGCCACCCGCGGCCGCGCCATGGTCGCCGTTGCGGGGCGGCAAACCGGACATCGCGCGCCGATGCTCTTCGACAAGCCGGCGGGGACAGGCCGCGACGAAGAACCACACGCCCAGGAAGGCAACCACCACGTCGTCTATGTGGCCCGGCCCGAGCAGCCAATCGGGGATGATGTCCAGCGGCGACACGGCATACGCCGCTCCCAACGTCGGGATCGCCTTGGGCAGGAGCGGTACGCGACCGTCGCGGAAGAGGCGCCAGGCGAGAACAATGCGCTGGATAACGCCTGTCACGCCACCCGCGAGTTGCAACAGCATCATCAGAGGAAAGCGCATCTGCCCAATTCCCCAGTCCCGGCGCGGTCAGTCCTCGCTTACTATTCTAACCCATACCTCGCGCTGTCGGGGACCGTCGAATTCGCCGAAATAGACCGCCTGCCAGCGCCCCAACGCCAACTCGCCCTCGGCAATGAAGATGGTGAGGGCGACACCCAACAATGAGGAGAGCAGGTGTCCCCCGGCGTTTCCCTCGTAGTGGTGAAAGCGGCGCTCATCGCCAAGCAGGCCGGTGAGGCCGGTCAGCATGTCGCGCGGCACGTCGGGATCGTCGTTCTCGTTGATGGTCAGCCCGGCGGTTGTGTGCGGCACGAACAGCACACAGCGGCCCTCCCGCACCCCGGACGCCCGGACCACCGCCTGCACCCGCTCGGTGATGTCCACGAGCTCCCGATGCGCCCGCGTCTCGACCGCAAGAACCCGTTTCACGGTACCATTCGCCGCCATGGCGCCCCTTCCCTGGAGGGAAGGGGTCGGGGGTTAGGTGCAATATCGCCCCCCTCCACCCAGGTGTCTCCCGATGCAGTATAGGGGCCGGCCGCGAGCAGCAGCAACGGTCGACCGGTGCTCAACCTCCGCTTGGAGCGCCGGCCAAAGCGTGCGAGGTCTCCGTGATCGCCGCTATCAGTGCCGGCAGATCGTCGAAGACGTAGTCCGGCTCGTTCGCCGTGCCCCGGGCCGCAGCCGCCTCCTCCGCGGTCGTCACTCCCGTCAGCACCAGGACCGTACCCAGGCCGGCCGCCCGTCCCGCTGCAATGTCTGTCGAGAGACCATCGCCGATGATCGCCGCCGAAGCCGGCGCCACGCCTAACCCCGCCAGCGCCACTTCCAGCATCGTCTCGTTGGGCTTGCCGACGACGTGGGGCACGCGGCCCGTCGCCGCCTCCAGAAAGGCCAGGAGCGCGCCGCAGCCCGGCGCAAAACCCGTCTCCAACGGATACCGGCGGTCGGGGTTGGTGCCGATGAAACCGGCGCCGCGGTCGAGCGCCTGCATAGCACGCTGGAGTCTCCCATAGGTGACGTGAACGTCCAGTCCGACGACGACCCACTCCGGGCACTCGTCGTCGAGGCAAAAGCCGGCCGCGAGCAGCGGCCGAACGATCCCCTCCCCGCCGATCACGAGTACCCGCGCGCCGGGTCGCGCCACCCGCCGCAGATACACCGCCGTCGCCTGACCCACCGTGACGACGGCCTCGCTCGGCACCCGCATGCCCATGCCGGCGAGCCGCTCCGCGTACTGCACAGGCAGGAGCCGGGAGTTGTTCGTCACCAGCCGGTAGGAACGGCCGGTGCGCTCCAGGTAGGCGAGCAGGTCGGCGGCGCCGGGCAGCGGTTCCTGCCCGCGATAGATCACTCCGTCCAGGTCAATCAGGAACGCACGCCAGCACGCCAGCGGTGTACCGGCGGGCCAAAGCTGCACCCGAGCGTGCTCGGCCGGTGCAGCTTGTGACCCGCCGCCCCGCGCTACCACCAGAGCTTCCCTCGGATGCGGGACTCGATCTCGTCATACGCGCTGGTCCACAGCCCGGTACTGAGGTACTTCCAGCCGCCGTCCGGCAGCAGCGCCACCACGCGCCCCTCGTCCAGCCGGCCGGCCCAGCGACGCGCTACGTGGACAATGGCGCCGCTCGACACCCCGGCAAAAATCCCCTCATGCTCCAGTAGCTCGCGCGTCGTCGCAAAGGCCGCCTCGCTGTCCACCAATATGCGCGAATCGAGCAAGTCGAGGTCGAGAATGGGCGGCACGAAGCCGTCGGCCAGACTACGCAAGCCCGACACCGCCTCGCCCTGCTGCGGCTCTGCGGCGACGATCTTGACCTCCGGGTTCAGTTCCTTCAGCCGACGCCCCACCCCCATCAGCGTGCCACCGGTACCGAGGCCGGCCACAAAGGCCGTCACGCCAGGGAGATCGCGGGCAATCTCGGCCCCCGTACCATCGTAATGCGCCTGGATGTTGGCTGGATTGCCGTACTGAAAGGGGAGATAGTACTGGGAATCGCCCGCCAGCTCCTCGGCGACCTCAATCGCCCCATTGGTGCCGCGATCCCCAGGCGAAAAGACTATCCGTGCGCCATACGCACGCAAGAGCTGCACGCGCTCCTCGGAGACGTTCTCCGGCATCACCACGGTCACGGGATAGCCGCGCAAGCGCCCCACCAGCGCCAAGCCGATCCCGGTATTGCCGCTGGTCGGCTCCAGAATGGTCTGGCCCGGACGCAGTAGCTCCTCGTGCTCGGCCCGCTGGATCATCGCATACGCAACGCGATCCTTGACGCTGCCGGTGGGATTCTGCCCTTCGAGCTTGGCGTAGAGCCGCACGCCCGGCTTGGGGGAGAAATGCGGGATTTCGACCAGGGGAGTGTTGCCGATGAGGTCCAGAATGCTGCCGGCTACCACGGCCTTACCGACTCCCGGTGCAGAGTGAGCAGTCTACCGTTCATACTGCCGCAGGGATTGCGCTGTAGCACCGACCTGCCAGCGCCCTTAGCTGCCGGCGCTGCCTCCGGCCACTGCCGGGAGGATTGACACGACGTCGCCGGCACCCACCGGTGTGCCCAGCCCATCCAGATACCGAATGTCCTCATCGTTGACGTAGATATTGATGAATTGGTGCAGTTCCCCGTCCGGGCCGGTGAGATCAGTGTGGAGGCCCGGGTAGTGCTGGCCTAGCTCGGTGAGCAGGCTACCCACCGTCCCGCCATCGGCTTCGATCACACTCTGTCCCGCCACGTGCTTCCGCAGCATAGTCGGCAAGCGTACCTGGACTCCCATACGTTCCTCTTCACATCACCGTGGGGAGCAGCTGCGCTCCGGCCCCGCTGGAGCGGGTCAGCCCCAACCGCAAAGCGGCCTTCCTGCTCTCGATGCGATAGTGTAGCACAGGCCGGCCCGCGCTCCGGCCCCCGAAGTCAGCGCCCGTCCCCCGCGTAACGGGGGCCTCCTGCAGGTGATCGCCGCGTTCCTCGTGGATGCCCGTCCCCCTGCGAAGCGGGGGGACCATAGGGGGGCCGGCACGCCCCATTGCTATCATCGCAAGTGGGCCTGTGCCGGCAGCGGCGCAAGCCGGTCCGTACCCTCTGCCCGCAGTGCCGATTCCTGCTCCGAAGGAAAGACCCGGTGCGTAGCATGGCGAACACCGCTGACATTGTCGAGACGAGACTGGACAACGGCCTGAAGGTACTCACTAGGGAGGTCCGCCACGCGCCCATCGTCAGCTTTTACGTCTGGTATCGGGTGGGCGGACGCAACGAGCGCCCCGGCATCACCGGTATCTCCCACTGGGCGGAGCACATGCTCTTCAAGGGCACCCCCACCCTCAAGAAAGGCGACATCGGCAACCTCGTCGAGACCCACGGTGGCAGCTGGAACGGCTTTACCTGGGTAGACTTCACCGCCTACTTCGAGACGCTCCCCAGCCAGCACCTCGACCTCGCCATCCGCATCGAATCCGACCGCCTGGCCAACGCCCTCTTCGACCCCGACGAGGTGGAGTCCGAGCGCACGGTGATTATCTCCGAGCGGGAGGGCGCCGAGAACCAACCGTTCTTCCACCTACACGAAGAGGCTGCGGCCGCGGCCTTCAAGGTCCACCCCTACGGTCAGCCGGTCGTGGGCTGGAAGAGCGACCTGCACCGGATCACCCGCGAGGACCTGTACGACTACTACCGGACCTACTACACGCCCAACAACGGCATCGCGGTCGCCGTCGGCGACTTCGATACGGCCGACCTGCTGAAGCGAGTCGAGGACGCCTTCGGCCCCATTCCGGCCGGCCCCTCGCCACCGCCAGTGCGCTCGGAAGAGCCGCCCCAGGAAGGCGAGCGCCGCGTCACGGTACGCCGGCCGGGACCGGTGCCGTCCATGCTGGCGCTCTACCACATTCCCGCCCTGGCCCATCCCGACGCCATTCCCCTCCAGGTCGCCGCCAGCGTGCTCGGGGCCGGGCGCAGCGCCCGGCTCTACAAAGCTATTGTGAATCAAGGCTTGGCCACCCGCGCTCACGCCAACGCCGACGCCCGCAAAGACCCCGGCCTCTTCAGCGTCTCGGCCACCCTGCCGCGCGGCGCGGCGGCGACCGAGGTAGAGGAGCCTGTGCTGCGGGAGGTCGAGAGCCTGGGGGAGAGCGGGATTTCGGACGCCGAGCTAGCCAAAGTGCGGCGTCAGGTGCGCTCGTGGTTTCTGATGAGCGCCGAAGGGGTCAGTCGCCAAGCCCGACTGCTGGGTCAGTTCGAAGTAGAGCATACGTGGCAAGCGTATAGCACCTACCTGGAGGACCTCGAAGCCGTGACGCCTACCGACGTAGCCCGTGTGGCTCGCACGTACCTCCATCCCGACAATCGCACCGTCGGATGGTTCCTCCCCACCCGGCAGCACCGGCAACGCCGGCAGCGAGGCCGCTCATGAGTACCGCCACCGAGTCCGCCCCACCGCGCCTCGCCATTGACCGCTGGCTGCTATCCAACGGCATCCCGGTGCTGGTCCACGAAAACCCCACCCACCCGCTCGTCAATCTGCGCTGTCTGGTGTCCGCCGGCAGCGCCGAAGACACTCCTGCCCAAGCGGGGCTGGCGTCGTTCACCGGCTCCGGTCTGCTGCGCGGCACCGAGCATTACCCCTTCGAGCATCTCAACGAGGTCATCGATTCCGCCGGTATGTCCCTCCGCACCCACGCCGGGCGCGACCTGGCTACGATCAGTGCCCGTTGCCTAAGCGAAGACCTGCCGCTCGCGCTCGACCTCATCAGCGAAGTGCTCTGCCGGCCCACCTTTCCGCAGGACGAAGTGACCAAGCTCCAGCACCAGCTTCTCACCCGCATCCGGCAAGCGCAGCACAATACCCGCGCGGTGGTCGGCCGGCTCTTCCGCGAGGCCGCCTATCCGGTCGGCCATCCCTACCGCCTCCCCCCGAACGGAGAAGAGGAGAGCGTCCGCGCCCTCACCCGCGACGACCTCGCAGCCTGTCACCGCACGCGCTACGGCCCCCGGCGCACCTGCATCGTCGTCTCCGGGAATGTCCGGTCGGCAGAGCTACGCGACCTTCTGGCCGCCCGCCTGGACGACTGGCACCCGCAGGTTACTCCGGCCCCGGAGGTCCCCGACGCTCCCGACCCCGCGCCCACAACGTCCGAGCAAGAGGTGCCCGGCAAGACGCAGAGCGATCTCATCTTCGGCACCTTGGCCCTCCGCCGCAGCCATCCCGAGTGGGAGACGCTGCGCCAGGCCACCATCATTTTCGGTCAGTTGGGTCTGTCCGGGCGGCTGGGCGCCACGGTGCGGGACGAGCAAGGGCTGGCCTACGGCGTCCACGCCGGCCTCGACGCCGCGACCACGCGCACGGCCTGGACCGTGCGCGCCGGCGTCAACCCGGCCAACGTAGACCGGGCGTTGACGAGCATTCGGTCCGAGTTGACCAAGCTGCGGGACACGGGCGTCACGGATGAGGAGCTGGCCGGGGTCCAACGCTACCTGATCGGCAGCATGGCCCTCCAACTGGAAACCAACGCCGGCATCACCAGCCTCATGCAGCAGATCGAGTTCTTCGACCTCGGCCTCGATTATGTCGAGCAGCGCCCGGCGCTGGTCCAAGCCGTCACCCGCGACGCGATCCTCGACGCCGTCCGCCACCACCTCCCCTCCGGCGACGCCATCACCGCCATCGCCGGCCCCGCCCGGCCCAGTGGTTAGCGGAAATTTCCCACCGGCAGTGATCTCGGCTATACTTCCTCCGATGTCGGACGTCAGATATAACTTCAGACACAATGTCTGGCACGGGAGGATACTATGGCGAGCACTGAGCAAGCCTTCCTTGATCTCACGCTACGGCCTCGCCGGCAGCTAACGCTGCCAGCGGAGGTGTGTGACGTACTGGGAGTGCAAGTCGGTGATCGGTTGGAGGTATCAGTGGTGGATGGCGCACTGCTCGTGAGACCGAAGAAAGCGATCGCGCTCGAAGCACTGGAGGAAATCCGGCGGGCCTTTGCCGCTTCCAGAGTAACTGAGGAGGAATTGCAGGCCGAAGGTCGTCGCATACGCGAGCAGTTGTCGCGCGAGCGTTATGGCCTCGACTAAGCCCCGTCCCTTCCTCGACACAAACGTTATCTTCTCTGGTCTGCATAGTCGCACTGGGCCGCCGGCAGCCATCTTGAATCTGCATGCCACCGGAAGACTAATGGCTGTTGTCTCGCAACAGGTGCTTGATGAGCTTGTCCGGGCCATCAGCACCAAGCAGCCGAGGCGTATACCCACGCTGCATGCCTTTCTAGCTGAAACTCCGCCCCAAGTATGCCCCGACCCTGCGCCGCACGTAGTGGCGCGTGTCCGCCCCCTCATCAATGCAGCAGATGCCCCTATCTTGGCTGCCGCAATCGAGAGCGGCGCTGACTGTCTCGTGACGGGAAACACGCGCCACTTCACCACTGAGGTAAAAGAACGAGCCGGTATTGCCATTCTCACCCCAGCAGCATACATGCGGACGCTAACACCGGAGTGATAGAGGGGCAGCAAACCGCACGGTGTGCAGCGACTTGACTTGCGACTTCCCTATCAATGGTCCTAATCATCCACTTGCCATACGTTCGCTTCGAGGGCGGCAGCATGTCGTTGAGCGCAGAAGCTCTTGATCTCTTGGGAAGTTCACACCAGACGTAATTCCATGGACGCAGTGCATCAGCACCTCCCTCGCACTGGCCCCGCACGAGAGTCCCTGCGCGAGAAGGGGCAGTTTTGGACGCCCGAGTGGATCGCCGATGCGATGGTCGCCTATGTCCTGACCAGCGGGGCCGATACCATCTTTGATCCGGCGGTCGGTGCCGGCTCCTTCCTCCGCAGTGCCAAGTCCCTCGCCAACAAGACCAACAGACGGATCAGGTTGTCCGGCTCCGAGCTAGACCCTGACACTCTACAACAGGCCCGCATCCACGGACTTACGGCCGATGATCTTCGCAACGTGGAGTTGAACGACTTTGTTCTTCAGCCTCCTCGGGAACGACTCAAGGCCATTGTGGCAAATCCCCCCTACATCCGACACCACCGGCTGTCCAGCGCAGTCAAGGCCAAGCTGAGAGCTTTGGGCACTCAGCTCATCGGTCAGCCGCTAGACGGTCGCGCCGGACTCCACGTCTATTTCCTCCTCCGTGCCCTCCAGCTACTAAGCCCCAATGGCCGCCTCGCGTTCATCGTTCCCGCCGATACGTGCGAGGGAGTCTTTGCCACGCTACTATGGAGTTGGATCGCCAGGGAATACCGCCTTGATGCCGTCGTTACATTCACACCCGAGGCCTCACCATTTCCCGGCGTTGACACCAACCCCGTAATCATCCTAATCAGAAAGGTCCCGCCATCGGATTCCTTCCATTGGGCCAAGTGTGTAACGCCCGGCACCGGCGATCTACAGGAATGGATATGCTCCAGTTTCGAGACGGAGCCGGGCAACGACCTCGTGGTCCTCCGCCGTGACCTACATGAGGGGGTAGGTACCGGCTTGACGAGAGAGCCGGTCTTGGTGCCTCACCAGGGGCCACTGCTCGCAGACTTCGCCATAGTTCAGCGTGGCATCGCCACCGGGGCAAACGACTTCTTCTTCTTGACCCGCCAGCAGGCTTCCACGCTACACCTACGGGAAGAGTTTCTGGTACCTGCCATCGGCCGTACCAGAGACGTACCAGGCGATACCGTGACCGATACACTCCTGCGACAACTGGACAATCAGGGTAGACCCACCCTGTTATTCTGCCCGGATGGGCGACCACTCCAGGATTTTCCGCAGCCCGTGCGTGCCTATCTGCAATCCGGCCAAGAGCGAGGACTTAGTAAGAAGACCCTGATCGCGACACGCAATCCCTGGTACAAGATGGAGTTCCGTACCCCTCCTCCTCTCTTGTTCTCCTACCTCGGACGGCGCAATACGCGCTTCATCCGCAACCTTGCCGGAGTGGTGCCCTTGACGTGTCTCCTCTGCGTCTATCCACACCGGACCGACCAACCGTCAGTCGATGCGCTCTGGCAGGTCCTCCGTCATCGAGACACCGTCTCCAATCTCGCACTGGTGGGGAAATCCTACGGCGGTGGTGCGATCAAAGTGGAGCCGCGAGCACTGGAGAGGCTGCCCATTCCTAGCTCTGTCCTGGCCGAAATGGAGTCCGCTGGTGTAGCACGACCGGCGACCGGAAGCCAGCAGCTAGAACTGGGTTTCGATAGGGAAGCTATACTAACTGCTCGATAATGCCACCCTCCCCGCCGTAGCTCGCGGTGGTGAAGCCCACTAGGAGTTCCCATCCAACTCTTTCGCCCCTACCAGCTGCTGGCCGGAGGCGCCGCCGGCGCCGCGCCCGGCGTGCCCCTCCGCAATCGGATTGTTTTCCCCGCCATCACGACCGGCTTTGTCGGTCCACGTGGGGAAGTCACCGACCGCCTGCTGGCCTGGTATCGTGCCCGCAGCGCCGGCGGCGCCGCGCTGATCGTGACCGAGCCGGCGCAGGTCGCGGCGCTTGGCGGCCTCTACCCAGGCCGACTCCGAGCCGACACCGACGATGCCCTCCCCGCCCTCCGCCGGCTCGCCGCCGCCATCCAGGCCGACGGCGCCAAGGCCCTGCTCCAGCTCAACCACTACGGCAGCCGCCTCCCCCGCGACGTATCAACAAACAGCAACCGCGAGCCGTTGGTCAGCGCCTCTCCGACCACCATGCCCGACGGCCGCCCCGTCCGCGCCCTCACCGGCGCCGAGGTCGAGCGCCTGATCGCCGCCTTCGGCGCTGCCGCCGCCCGCGCCCGCGCCGCCGGTTTCGATGGCGTAGAGCTTCAGGCCGGGCACGGCAATCTGCTTCATCAGTTCCTCTCGCGCGTCACCAATAAGCGCCGGGATCGCTTCGGTCGCGGCCCGGCCGGCCGGCTGCGTCTGCTCCGCGACACGCTGACGGCCATGCGCAACACCGCCGGCGACGACTTCCCCATTGTCGTGCGTATCAGCGCCGCCGAGTTGATCGAACGCGGCTACGACGTGGCGCGCGGACAGGAGATCGCCCGTGCTGCCATCGCCGCCGGTGCCGCAGCCATCCACGTCTCCGCCGGTACACCCGAGGCGCGCGAGAACATCCCGCTCTGCGCCGGCGTTGGCGAGGCCACGCTCGCCGGCCTCGCCGTCACCATCCGCGCCGCCGTCGGACCAGCGGTGCCCATCATCACGTCCGGTCGCATCCTCAGCCCGGAGACCGCCGAGCAGTTGCTGACCGCCGGCCCCGCCGACTTGGTCGCGCTAGGCCGCGCGCTGGTGGCCGATCCCGCATGGCCTCGGAAGGTCGCAGCAGCACGCTCGGATGAGGTGTGGCCTTGCGTGGGGTGCATGGCCTGCCAGCTCCCCGCGGCCGAGCCGGGCATCGGCTGCCCGATCAACGTCGAGTCCGGGCACGAAGCCGAGTTGACCATCGCGCCGGCGCCGCAGCCGCGGCGAATCGCCGTCTGGGGCACCGGCCTGCCCGCACTGGAAGCCGCGCGAGTCGCGGCGCTGCGGGGTCATGAGGTGACCATCTACGCAGATGGGTGGCCGCTCGGCGGCCTGCTTGGACTGCGTTCGGTCGTCCCCGGCCTCGCCGAGATGGGCCGGGCCATCCTCGCCTACGCCACCGCCCTCAAGGCGCTGGCCGTGCCCGTGCTCGACGGCCAGCCCTCCGACGACGCCGACGTGATCCTCGATGCGCGACCACAGCCGGAGCAACGGCCGGACTGGATCGGCGGCGAGACCTTCTGGCTGGCCAGCGACATCCTGAAAAGCGATCTACGCGCCCTGATCCCCCTCCAGCGGCGCGTGGCGATCTGCGGGGATAGCTCAGTGACAGCGGACGTGGCACTCTTCCTGGCCGGCTGGGGCAAACGTCCCACCATCGTCACCCCGAACACCAACCCGCTCTGGGACCTACACCCAACGCTGGCCGCCCACGTCCGCCGGCGCCTGGAAGGCTATCGCATCGCCGTCGAGACCGAGGCGGAGCCGTTTGTGTGGCAGCCCGACGCCGGGCCGGTGCGCCTCGGCCGCTCGACCGGCCTCCTGACGGTCATCCAGCGCGACGAGCAAGAAGACCTCGGCCCCTTCCACAGCGTCGTCGCGGCACCAGGCTGGGACGAGCACAACCCTCCCGCCCCCGGCGCCATCCCCGACACCATCCCGCCCGGCGGCCCCCCGCTCCTGCTCGGTGACTCGTATCGCCCCGACCGCTGGCGCGACCTGACGCTCTACGCTGCCCGGCTCGCTCGCCGCCTCTGATCCGCCCGGCCGGGGCATCGCCGGAGTGCGGCTATACTTACTTAGGCCACCCACCACGCTCCCTAGCGTCAGCAGGCACGCCGCGACGACTGCAACGCGGGAGGACCACAATGCGTACCGTAGAACCGATCGTATCCGACTATCGGGGTATCGCTCTCGACGAGCGCATGGCGTCGCTGGCTGACCTCTATCGCTTCAATGACCGGGAAGCAGTGACCGGCTTCATCTACCGGCATGATTTTCTCGTGGAACTGCTCATTGAGGCGCGGAAGCACATCCGCACGCACTTTGGTCCGGACACGCCGGCCGCGCTGGAGGTCCTCCAAGATCCGGAGGACGAGCACGGCGAGCCAGAACTCCTCGCCCTGATAGAGACCACCCTGCCGCCCGAAGAAGCCTTAATGCGCCTGGACCGCCTGGACGAGACATGGTGGCTTGAGGCACTTCCTCGATCTCAGTTCATCTTGACGATTACTTTGCGTTACATCTGATGGCATTCGATTGGTCCCAATACCTGGTGCTGGCCGAGGAACTCGCCGAGCAGCCGGACAATGAGGCGGCTCTGCGATCAGCCGTGAGCCGAGCCTATTATGCCGCCTTCTGCTTGGCACGTGAACACTTGCTCAATACTAACAAGCTATTCGGAAGCAAACCCCGCAGGCCACGACTATCCCACCAGACCGTTTGGCTTACTTACGGAAGAGACGTGGACCGCAGGATCGGTGTAGATGGAAACCGTCTGCGAGAGCTTAGAAATCTGGTTGATTACGAGGACATGGTCCCTAACCTCGATAACGCAGTGCGTAGTGCCCTGAGCACGTCACGTCGTATACTGGCCTCCCTCGACGAGCTGTCGTAGGTCTACAGTGGGCTACATCGTTCAGCCGCCGGCGCCCGCGCGGCCGTCGCGTCCAGCCCATAGAACGCCATCGGGCTATCGTGCATCAACCCCCGCGCCAGGTCCAGCGCCGCCGACTTGCTCAGGAAGTCGCGCTCGACCTTCTCCGCCAGCACGTCGGCGATACACGACCGCGCCATCACCAGATGCCCATAGATCGTCTCCGGCCACGTCAGATCGGAGCCGAAGCCCAGCAGCCGATAGTGCGGCACCAGATCAATCCACTCGCTGAGAATCTGCCGTGCCCCAGCCATCGTGATGATGTAGACCCAGCACATATTCAGCCACACGTTCGGGTAGTGCTTGCCCAGCACTCCCAGCTCCCGACCGTAGGGATACCCGGCGTGGAATAGGTCGAACCGCGTGTTCCGATGCGCCCGGATCATCGGCAGCAGATGGAGCGGATCGCTGTCCGGGATATGGCCCCAGTTGCCCTGCATCCCGGTGTGAATCTGAAAGATCAGGTTCTCGTCGGTGCAGAGACCGGCCAGCCACCAGATGATGTGATCCTGAAACGCCCGCACGTCCGCTGCCGACGGCGCCTCACCCCGCAGCGCCCGCTGCCAGATCGCCTCGACCGCCGCCTCCGGCACGTCCTCCGTCGCCAGCGTGCGGTTGTAGGCATGGGCCAGCTTGATCCCAATCGTCCCCCGCCGCACGTAGCCGTCCACGTAATCGCCTAACCCCCGCTTGAGCGCGGCCACCGTCGAGAACTCGCGGTTCATATGTGCCTCGAATGGCGCCCGCTGCTCCGCCGCCAACAGGCTGCCCTCGCGAATCGCCGGCTCCATCCGCAAGGTCGCCGTAAAGTACTCCGGCTCCCAATCCTCGTACCACGGCACGTTGCGAATTTGCGTGACCAGGTTGCACTTCTCGCGCGTCACGTGGTCGTACCACCCCGGCCGCGCCGCCCACTCCTTGATCCGCGCGTTCAACGCCGCCCAGTTGTCATCCGTCAGGTCGTCGTCCGCAAAGTCGAAGATACCCTGGTAGGTGGCGATATTGTGGCGGTAGAACGACACGTTCTGCGTCCGCGCCACGATCCGCTTCAGCCGCTGCCAGCGCTCCTCGTCCGACCGCGCGCCCTCCAGCGAGCGCTCATGCCCCATCTCGACGATGCCCCCCTCGTCCCGCCGGAAGTACGTCGTCATCGTGAACAGATTGCGGTCCTCGGCCGCTTTTGCCTCGTACTCGCGGCGCAGCATCGTATGCGAGTGGCAATCCACCGTCGGCACGTCCACCATCTCATCGAGCAGGCGCTGGCGAAAGCTACTCATCATCGTTCCCCTCCCGTTCCCGCTGGCTACAGGCCCTACAATAGCGATCCGTCGGCCGTTCTGCCAGCACGTCACGCTCGACGGCCCGCTTGCACCGCTCGCAGCGACCGTAGCGGCCGTGATCCATGCGCGTCAGCGCCAGCGACGCCGCAGCCAGCCGGGCATAGAGCCGCTGCGCCAGCCGCGTCAGCGGCGCGTCGGCTCCCGCGCCCGGCACCGATTCTCCAAGCCGGCGCAGCGACGCCCGCAGCTCGGCCCGCTCCCGCTCCAACCGCCGCCGCTGCCCCACCAGCCAGCCGTAGTCCCCGCCAGTACCACGCGCCCCATCCTCGCCCACAACGTCACTCATCAAGACCACATTCTAGGCCCTACCACAACCCCGCGCCCTTGGCCAGCGTAGTAGAATAGGGTCAGGAGCGCGCGGGTACCGTGATTGTAGGAGGAAGCGAGTAGCACGATGACAGTCGAAGCAATCCCAACACAGGAAGATTACATCACGGCTCTCAGCGAGCAGGAAATCCCCGCCTACGACCGTATGCGTGCTGACCTGGAAGCGAACCACATGGGCAAGTGGGTCGTCGTGCGAAACGCAGAGCGAGCCGGCATCTACGACTCCTTCGAGGATGCAGCCGCGAGTGCCGTGCAGCGTTTCGGACGCGGCCCATATCTAATCAGACAGGTTGGCGCACCACCCCTGACCTTGCCGGCTTCTGTTCTCTACAGGTCGGCCAATGCCTAGCGTCGCCATGGTCTACAGCAGCCGTTCCCCTAGCATGTTCCGCTTGACCCAAGGACCGGCGCTATACTCTATGTAGCGACATGGGCAGTCCATCGATCGAAAGACCCCTCCACGAAAATGCCTGGCGTCGCGGCTGGTCCGATACGAAGGCCGCCGTCACCTCGTGGTGGTTCGTGCTAGTTGACGCCATCGTGGGATTGCTGGCGGGACTGGCAGCGGGAGTGGTATCAGGAGGATTGATCGGCAGTTGGCAAGGTATCGTTGTGGGTGCCTTGGCCGGTATTGGTGCGATTCTCATTCCTGCCCTGTGTGTTCTGGGGTGGAACCTCTACAGAGCACCTATACGGCAACGAAATGAAGCAGGGGCACGACAGGAGCAGAGGGAGCAATTGCGCCCGGAGATTGGCACAGAACTTGAGGCACGTGTCCTCCGCTCGGAAAGCGGCTTCTGGCTGTACTCTCCCAGAACAGGCCTTGTTGGAGAACCCAGTGAATTACGCAAGCACCATCTACTGGAAGTAACTAATCCGTCTGGAGTGACCATCACTGACTACTATGCTGAATTTCGCGAGTTTCGTGATTCGCGCAATCGTACTATTGACGATCTCATGGGACATGAACTGCACTGGTACGAAGCAGGCCCTGATTTACCGGAAAAGAGAATGAGCATCCCCTCGAAGAAGTCACGGCATCTTCACATATTCACAACTACTGATACAGGCGATGAGCTAGGAATATCTCAAGTAGTGAGTGGAGAATATCGTCTGTGGTACAAGAGATTGGATTCTATCCCTTCTGGTGAATACTATACCGCTATCCTGGAGATTGGATCATTATCCGAGAAAGTGAGTATACCACCAGTAGATGTGGAACTGAAAATCACTTACCAAGGTAATCATGCACTGTCAGCGGAGATAAAGGTGGGGCAGCTACAGGCCAAGCCGTAGGCGCACAGCCCCCTGTGTCCGTCCTCCTACGAAGCGAGGAACCCACCTATCCTGCTCATCCTCTAATCCCGTAAATCCTGATGCTGACAATTCCATCACCCCCTCTCCAAATGTTGGAGAGGGGGCCGGGGGGTGAGGCCCGTGCCCCCCTACAGCAGCCGCTCCCCCGCCGCCTCCCGCCTCGCCCGCGGCGCCCGCTGATACGTCACGTTGCTCATCTGCGGATACGCAATTCCCCCACCCGCGAACAGATCAGCAATGGTGAGCAACTGCAAGCGCGGGTAATCCTGGTCCCAGCCCGGCGAATGATAGAACCCCGCGCTCGCCACCTCCTGCCGCATCGCCCGCGTCGGCTCTTGCAGCGAGATCAGCACCCCGATAGCCGCCTCCTCGCGCTCCACCACCCTCCGCAGGTCCCGCACGTGCGCCACACCCGTCTTGCCCGCCTTCACCGACAAGATGATCTGCTTGGTGCGTCCCCGCGACCCCTCGTCGTGGAAGTAGAGCCGGCCGTCAATGCCCCGGTCCGCCCCCTTCTTCTGCTCCACCGGCCGCGCCCCGACCCGCCCCAACGCCCACCACTGGAACTGGTACGGATCCTCTTTGGCCAGTGTCGCCGCGTCCGGCAGCGCCTCCGGCTCCCCGATGACCTCGTAAGTTTGGGCCACGTCCGCCCCGAACGCATCCTGTAGCCGGTGCCGAATGAGATTGATAGCCAGGTGCGTGATGTCAATGCCCATCCACCGCCGGCCGAGCCGCTGCGCCACCGCAATCGCGGTCCCACAGCCGCAGAACGGATCGAGCACCACGTCCCCTTCCTGGCTGCTCGCCTGGATCACGCGCTCCAGCAGCGCCTCCGGTTTCTGCGTAGGGTAGCCGAGAGACTCCTTGGCCTGAGCACTGAGCGGATTGATGTCATTGACAAAATCTTGGATCGGCACACCGGGATTCTCGTCCGCATATCGTTTCTGGCGCGGCGTACCTCCCTTCTCCGGCCAATAAACGAGGCCCGCTTGGTCGAGCAGGTCTAGCTTCTCCTGTGTAGCAAGATCGCTCAGATCGCGGCTCGGATACGCCTTTTGCAAAGCTGTCCTGGGTACTGCCCAATGCCGGCCCGAAGCGGTTGGGTCAATCCCACGCCAAGGCTTACCGGAATCACCGGACCGAACTCCGGCCCCAGTCAGTGAAACGAGTTGGTAGCTGCCTCGCTTATCCTTGAACCGATAATACTTTTCGAGATACGCAGCGTCGTAGTCCTGATAGATGCGCTGCCACTGGTACCGCTCGGACTTCGAGTAGAACAAGATCGTGTCGTGGATCGGCCCCCACCGTTTGGCGCCTCCGTGTGATCCCGTTCTGCGCCAAGCAAGCTCGTTGCGGAAGTTATCGGAGCCGAAAATCCCGTCCAGCAGCAGCCTGAGACAGTGGCTAGCCGTCGGGTCACAGTGCAGATAGAGGCTGCCCGTCGGTTTCAAGACACGATGCAGTTCCACGAGCCGCGGCGCCATCATGGACAAGTACGCCAGCATGTCGTTGTCACCCAGGAAAAGCCGGAAGGCTTGCAGACCCTCGGAGACCTTGCCCCCGGCCTCCACCACCTCCTGATAGGCGGCGGCGGCCGCCTGATCCCAACTCCACGTGTCCTCGAAGGCCTTGATCTGCGCCGCCGACCGCGACCCGTCCCGCTCCGCAAACAGCACGTTATAGCTCTGGTTGCTCTTGAACGGCGGATCGAGGTAGATGAGGTCTACCGACTCATCGGGAACGTGCTCCCGCAGCACGTCGATGTTGTCGCCATAGTACAGCGCATTGCCGGCCATGCTCGCCCCCCCGCCTACAAAATGCAGCCAGAGCACCACCACTATACATGCTCTGTTATGCCGCCCCAGCACCGCCAACCCTGTGGCAGCGTCCCTCATGCGCGCCCCAGCCTCCTCCCCACCATTCCCCCTTCCCTGCCAGGGAGGGGGCCAAGGGGTAGGTTCGCCCGTCCCCCTGCGTAGCGGGGGGACCATAGGGGGGTCAACCCTCACTCTGCGCTCTCTGCGCTCTCTGCGCTCTCTGTGGCCAACAAGCCTGCCGAGCAGCCCGAGCGTGAGGCCCGCCCACGACGGGTCCCTCTAGCCCCTCCCCTTTAGGGAGGGGGTTTGGGGGTAGGTCCGCCCCCCAGGCCGTTGTCTTTCCCCCACCCCCACCTATATGTCCCACCGTTGGGATGTGGCAGATGCAAGACTATCCTGGAGCACCGGGCACCGCCCGGCAGGGAAGTACACGTACCATCGTGTCAACTAACCGCGGTGGCAAAGCCACCCAGCCGAGGGCACCGGGTCATGAGCGACCCCTCACCGCGCTGTCTGCGGCGGGGCATGGCCGCCTGAGTGCCGCTACGAGGGCACCGGGTGCTGACGTACCCCCGGCCACTCCGGCCGGGGCGCCGGGTCAGTACTGTCTGAGTGCCGCCTTGCAGGCACCGGGTGCTAACCTACCCCTCGCCATTTCGGCCAGGGCGCCGGGTCAGCACCGTCTGAGTGCCGCACCTATCGCCACCGCGCCCGTGCCGGCCGGCCTGCGCCGGCTGCGCCAGGCGGTCTTGCCCCGCGTTCCTGCCACTCCCAACACTCTGACCTACCCGCACTCCCGCTCCACCGTCTCGTCCTTGCGTCGCAAGCCGCAATCCACAAACCGGCCCGTTGCCGGTCGCCGCGCGGACTCCCCTTCCCTGGCAGGGAAGGGGCCGGGGGTTAGGTCCAAATCACTCCCTATCGAAGAACCAACCCTTATGAGCCGGCCCTCCCCGGCCGGTAGCGCCACCACCAACCAAGTGCATTCTGCCATCCAGGTTCCGCCCCACCCGCGGTCTTGCTCCACCGCGTGTACGGGCTTCCTCCGCCAGCACCCCTCCCGCGCCCCCCGCCATTCCCCTTCCCTGCCAGGGAGGGGGCCAGGGGGTAGGTCCGGCCATCCCCTCCACTGGAGCTTGCTCCGGGGGAGGACTAGGGAGGGGGCTACCAACCACTGACCACTGGCCACTGGTAAGAGAGGCGGCCGGGGGATGAGGCCTCCACCGTGTAGGGTCATCCCGTGTGCGCGCCCCGGATTCCCGCGTGCGCGGAAATGACCGGACGAGACGGCGGGAATGACAGCCGCCCTACTCCCCCTCTCCACATGGTGGAGAGGGGGCCGGGTGATGGGCCAAAGCCGCACCACACCTGGCACTATCCGTGCGGCTTTGGCCCGTCAGGGGGTGAGGCCCCTACGAGCCGCTCGCCACCCGCACCCCGGCGATAGCCAGCAGCAGGCCGAGCGCCGCCGCGCCCAGCAGCAGCGCCGCCATGCGCGCCAGCTCCGTATCGCGTTGGTACAGGCTGTAGCCGGTCAGCCCGGCCGAGCCGCAGACCACCACGCCACAGACCACCGCGAACAGCCAGGATAGGAGCCAGATCAGGCGGGACACTACCGCCAGCAGATCGAGCGAGGTCATGAGTCACCGAGCGCCATCGGCGGCACTCCCGGTCCTGCCGTATCTACCCGCATCAGACCTCTCCCTCGAAGTAGCCTACCGCATCCTTCAACCGGAATAAGCGGCGCACCGCGCGGACGTTGACTTTGCCCGAGTCCGGGTACTCGACATCATCGGCCGCCGAGACCGTCCCCAGCATCAGGATCGTGCAGGGCGCCGTGCCGCCGTTGACGAACTTGTGGGCGCTGCACGGGCCGGGCGGCGCCGCGATGAAGTCCCCCGCCCGCACCGCCACGTCGCCGCGGTCCGTCAGCAGCGTACAGCCCCCCTCCATCACGTAGAACAACTCCTCGGCGACGTGGTGATAGTGCCGCGGATACGTCGCCTTACCCGGCGCCAGCCGCACCACCTGATAGCCCAGCTTCCGCGCCCCCACCAGCGCGTCAATGTCCTTGCGCTCCAGGCTGTACGGTCCCGGCCCCGTCCGCGTCTCCCACGGGATGTCGTCGAGGTTGATGCGGTTGATGTACAGGTCCGACCGCGACTCCAGCAGCGCCAGCAGCGCCTCGCGGGCGCCGGTGTAGAACGAGTGCCCGTCGCCGAGCAGGAGGGCGTCGAGGTTCGGGATGGCGAGCAGCTTGCGTAGCTGCAACAAGGCTTGCGCGTGGTCGGCCACCTTGGGCGGCGCCCCCAGGCTCAGGGTGCCGGCCGGCGCGCCCCACACAAAGTCGCCGATAAACGCCACCTGCCCGCCGTGCCAGGTCAGCGCCATCTCGCCGGGACTCTTGCCATGCTCCAGGTGCAGCACGCGCAAGTCCGGCACGATCTCCTCGCCGTCCACGACCGTGCGGTCAATCGGAAAGTCGAATAGCGGCGCGTCCGCCTCGTGGGCGACGAGCTGCGCGCCGGTATGCTCCTTGAAGCCCACGGCCTCGCGGTCGTGGTCTCGGTTGGTCAAGACGATCAGCGCCGCGCCGCCCAGCGCATCGAGCTGCGCGCGGTCCTCGGCCCGCATCGGCACGGGATCAATGAGCACGTTGCCTTCCGGCCGCACCCAGAGATGCCCGTTGAAGTCGAACTGCTTCTCCTCATCGAACACGGACCACGAGTAGAGGCCCTCGAACATCAACCGCTTCACAACAATCCCTCCGTATGTCCATACGCTGCCGACGGTCAGCCCGATTCTACCGCAAGCCCGCGCCGCCTCGTCCTGCTACCATCACCCCAGCCCCACCGACAGCACGTGGAGCTGGGAGCGGAACACACCGTCCCCCTGCACAGCGGGGGGACCATAGGGGGGCCAGAGCCTGCCAGGCGATGAAACCGACTACGGCGCGAGCCGCAGCGACGAGGCGTGGTCCAGGACGACCGTCTTCGCGGCGCCGCGAAGACATCACCCTCGTCGCTGCCATCATAGTGGCTGCCGCCGGTATCATTGTGGCCGGTTGGCGTATGGGTTTGGACGACCGCTTCATCTACCACCCGCTACCCTTCGACGAGCGGGCCGCGCACGCGCAGCTTGGCGGCCTGCCCGTCGAGAATCACACTTTCCCCACGGCCGGCGGCCTCCGGCTCCACGGCTGGATTGCCCGCGCCGACCCAGCCGATCCGTGGCTGCTCTGGTGCCACGGCAACGCCGGCAACATCAGCCACCGCGCCGACAACCTCGGTCTGCTGGTCGAGCACGGCCTCAACGTCTTCATCTTCGACTATCGCGGGTACGGCCGCAGCGAGGGCCGGCCCTCCGAACCGGGTTTCTACGACGACGCGGCCGCGGCCTACGACTATCTCCGCGGCGTAGCCGGCGTGCCGCCGCAGCGTATCGTCCTCTACGGCCGCTCGCTGGGCGCCCCCGTCGCCGCCGAACTGGCCCTGCGCCGCCCGGCCGCGGGCCTGATCCTCGAAGCACCGCTGGGGTCGGTCACGGCGATGATCCGCACCGTCATCCCGCTCCTACCGCTGGAGAAGCTCTTTCGCGCTCGCTTCGACACCCTGGCCCGCGCCCCACGCTTGCAGTTACCGACCCTCGTGCTGGTAGCCGAGCGCGATGACGTAATCCCGCCCGCGCAGGGCCGTCAAATCTTCGCGGCGCTCCCCGGCCCCAAGGAAATCTGGACCATTCCCGGCGCCCACCACAACGACACCTATCTGGTCGGCGGCACCGCCTATTTCGAGCAGTTGACCGGCTTCACCCGGCGCGTCACCGCCACCACCGGCGCCTGATCCCGACCGCCGCCCGACCGGCCAGCCTCCAGCACAAAGAGCTATCACCAGAAAGGTCGCCCGATGACCGAGCGTAAGCAGCGGCTCTCGAACGACACCGCCACGCTCACCCCCAGGATCGTCACCGACGCGCCGGTGCTGGACTTCGATTTCCCGGCCCTCCGCATCGGCGTAGCCGAATACGCCGACGGACCAACCGGCTGCACGGTCTTCTTCTTCCCCGACGGCGTAACGGGCGCAGTGGACATCCGCGGCGGCGCCCCCGGCGGCCTCCTGCCCCATCCTTGGGGCCGCTACGACGCGATCTGCTTTGCCGGCGGCTCGCTCTACGGCCTGGAAGCGGCGTCGGGCGTCGCCGCCGAGCTACTCGCCCAGCGTGAGTACGCCGTGTCGTTCACCACCATCGCCAGCGTCGGCTCCGCGATCATCTACGACTTCACGCGCAAGAACTCCGTCTATCCCGACAAGGCGTTGGGACGCGCCGCGCTCCAAGCGGCCCGCAGTGGCCAGTTTCCCTTGGGTGCGTGCGGCGCCGGAGCCTCCGCCACGGTGGGCAAGGGGGTCCGCTTCGCCTACCGCGAGCCGGCTGGCCAGGGCGGCGCGTCCCGGCAGCTAGGACCGACCAAGCTCGCGGTGTTCACCGTCGTCAACGCCGTCGGCGCCATCGTTAATCGCGCCGGAGAGGTCGTCCGCGGCAATCTGAACCCCCGCACCGGCGAGCGCCACCATCCCCTGGCCGCCGCCGAGCGCCGCCTACACGCGCCCGCGGCCCCGCCGACGCCCCCAGGCAACACGACCATCACGCTGCTCGTGACCAACCAGCGGCTCGATACCGGAGCACTCCAACAGCTAGGCCGCCAGGTCCACAGCGCCATGACGCAGGCCATCCAGCCCTTCCACACCATCAACGATGGCGATACCCTGTTCACCGTCACCACCAACGAGGTAGAGAACCCGGCGCTGGATGCCATGTCCCTCGGACTCATCGGCTCCGAGCTAGCCTGGGACGCCGTCCTCACCTCCTTCACCCCCCGCACTTAGCTGGCTACAGCCCGCCGTAGCCCGTCGCCTATTCGGGAGCCGGAGTCTGTCGCAGCAAGCGCACAAGTTGCCACCCGGTAAATGCTCCGAACAGGCAGGTGCCCCCGATGCCTAGGAGTGGAGTTCCACTTACATAGCCGAAATCCGCTCCCAGACTGACGAAGGTACCCCCGACGGCCGTAATCAGTATCCATTGATAAGCGTGTACCGCCCAGCGCCGTAGAATCAGTGACTGGCTTAGTCCCACCACGGTTCCCGCAATCGCCAGCCCGGTAGCCGGCCCGATGAGGGCAGTAAAAGCACCGACATACGACCAGGATTCGCCCTGCACCATGCCGATGATGCCGCCGATCATGACGCCGATGGTCGCAAAGACGGCAAGTCCCGTTACGAACCCCACCACCAAACCGATCGGGAAAGCGACAAGCCAACCGAGAGCGGTGGCCACGATCCAACGAGACGCAGCCGGCATCCAGCGCCTGAGCACGAGCCACTGGCCTACTCCGACGGAAACGCCGGTCAGGCTGCTGGCAACAGCAAGGGCACCAAAGGCCACGTCACCATCTTCGTGTCCGGAGAACCCCGCCACCACAGCGGTTGCCGGCATACTCCAGCCCAGTGCAGTGGCGATTGTCCAGATACCCACCCACTTCAGCCGACTCCGCCGGGTGGCGAGGTCCGCTCGAAGCCGGTCGTATCTGACAACCATCGTGCTAGGCACCCTCCAGGTAGCTCAACTCGCCCTGGGTGAAGTGTAGCCAGCGATGGGTGCGGAGAATTGAGGCAGGCGAAACGCCAGCCACCGTACCGGTTACCCCTGCTCCAGGGCAATCCGCGCCTGCTCGATGCGCTCGGCCGCCGCTTCCAGCCGCACGCGCACCAGGAGCAGCGCCACGTACAGCAGCGTCATCCCACCCAACATGATGAGCATGCTGATAAGCATTTCCGGCGGCATCTGCAGTCCCTCCGGGGTGATGAACACGGGGCCGGGGTGCAGGTTGCGCCACCACTCCGCCGAGAAGTAGATCAGCGGCACGTCGAAGAAGCCCACAATGCCGAGCACCGCCGCGGCGCGCGCGGTCCGGGGACTGAGCGTGCCGCGCCGGGCAAAGGAGCGCAGCATCGCATAAGCCGCATAGATCATCCACAGCACAAGCGTGGTCGTCTGCTTGGGGTCCCACTGCCACCACACACCCCACACCGGCTTGCCCCAGAGCGCCCCCGTTATCAGCGCCAGGGTCGTGAACAGCAGTCCAACCTCGGCCGACGACCGGGCTATGCTGTCCATACGCGCCGAGCCGCGCGCGAGATACCCGATGCTGGCGACGAAGACCACGAAGAAGGCCAAGAACCCCACCCAAGCAGTCGGCACGTGAATGTAGAAGATGCGCTGCGGCGCTTGCTGGATTGCGTCCTCCGGCGCCCACAGCAGCCCGGCGAGTCCACCGAGCACCAGCACGAGCACGGCCGCCACCGTGATGAGGGCGGTATCCCACCTCCGGCCGTTCCCTGCGGTCGGCCGGCGCGATTCCCGCGCGATGGCGTCGTCAGCTCCGGGGGCCATGCCGGTCGTAACGGTCATGTAGTCAGCCTACTCGCAGGAGTCCTTGGCTCGCTCCGCAGTCTACACGAGGCCGCTAGCCGGTGGTGGCTTGCCGGGCGCGGACCTGGCGGTTGAGCGGCCACGGCCGGCGCGCGAAGACCTCGATACTGACGAGGAAGCCGACGAAGATCAGCGTCAGCCCCATGAACTCGCCGAGATAGTACCCATCGGTAAAGCCGAAACGATGCAGCCCGTGCGTCATACTCGGCACAAAGGCGCCAACCGCGATCAGGACATTGGACACGACCCGGTACGAATAGAGCCGCCGGCGCCACCACACCCACGCGCTGTAGGCCGCTCCGAACACGAGCGCCATCGCACCGGTGATGTTGAAGAGCGGCGTCAGGAGCCGCGCGTCCTCCGGAAACCCGGCCCCATGCACGATGCCTGTCTCCGGGTGCAGCAGCACCGTCGTATCCACCGGCACACTGAGCACCTTAGCGAGACTGTAGAGCGTTCCCAGAGCCAGCAAACCGAACGTCACGTGGCCAAGCCGGTCCGGGCACAGCCAGGACACCGTCGCCACGATCAGCGCGGCGCCGATGCCAACGGCGCCGATGGCGAGGGCGGCCGTCGCCAGTGGATCGCCTGCCGCCAGCAGCCGCCCACCTTGCAGGAGACCCGGCAGTGAACCCAACACCAATCCCGTGGCGACCAGCAGGCCAAAGCCGCGCGTCTTCAGCAGATAGCATTCACCCTGGCCGAGCCAGGCCGCCGTCATAATGGCGCCGATCAGGTACCAGGCGCGGTAGAAAGACTCACCCCAGCCGAAAGCATTGCCGAGGAATTCCGTCCCAGCCGCCAGGCCGTACCAGAACAGGCCCAGCGCCCAGACAAGCTGATAGGGCTTGCGCCGTTCAAGCCATTGGGCGAACAACATCGCGGAAAAGAGCAGGCCAAGCGCGGTCGTCCCCAGCGGCAAGAGTATGGACAGGCTCACTCGTTTCCTCCGGTCGTAAAGCCGAGATATGGCACAGCGACGCCGCGCGCACGAGCGCGAGCGTAGCCCCTGCCGGCCCCTCTGCGAGGCTAGCGGAAAGGTGTACCGCGGGTCTATAGGGGAGTGACCCTATTTCCGCCAGGACAGTAACCTACTGCGGAGCGTATACCCCGGTCTGTACCCACAGTCTCCCCTCTCCACATGGTGGGGAGGGGGCCGGGGGTGAGGGCAGCCGGGGGGTGAGGCGCGCAGCCCGTCGTGCTGAGGCGGCCCCGCTCCTGGTATGGTCAGGCACTTGCCTCGGCATTCCCAAGACGGCACCGCGGCACAGACGGGCCGGAAAGTGTGAGGATATGTGGGTCAACCGCGCAAAAGCCAAGCTCCAGGCCGGAGAATCGATTCGCGGCGTGTTCATCAACCTGGATTCGATCCAGGCAGTCGAGCTATGCGGTCTCCTCGGCTTCGACTTCTGCCTCATTGACGCCGAGCACGCGCCCTTCGGACCGCAGTACGTCGAACAGATGATCCGCGCGGCGGACGTCAGCGGTATGACGCCGCTGGTGCGCGTCGCCCAAAACGAGCGCCAGGTCATCCTGCGCTACCTCGATGTCGGGGCGCAAGGCGTGCAGATTCCGATGGTGAACACCGCTGCTCAGGCCCAGGCGGTGGTCGAAGCGGTCAAGTACACGCCCCTGGGCAAGCGCGGCTTGGCGAGCGTCACCCGCGCCTCCCGCTGGGGTGTCGGCATCAACGTGCCCGACTACGTGGCCCGCGCGAACGAGGAGACGATGGTGATTGTGCAGGTCGAGACGCAGGAGGCCCTCGACAACCTCGACGCGATCCTCGCCGTGCCGCACATTGACCTCGTGTTCGTCGGACCAACCGATCTCTCACAGTCATTCGGCGTCCCCGGCCAGCCCACCCATCCGCGGGTCGTCGCCGCTCTCGAAGCCGTCGTCGCGCGAGCGGGCGCCGTCGGACTGCCCGTGGGCACGGTGGCACCGGACGCCCAGCTGATGCACGAGCGTTTTGCCCAAGGCGTGCGGTCCGTCGCCACGAACACCACCGCCCTCCTCACCCAAGCAGCCAGTGCCTTTCTCGCCTAGTTGGGCCGGGCCTCACCTTCAGTCCCCGTCATTGCGGCTTGCGCCGCAATCCAGTGGCCGGCTGTGTGGACTGCGGCTTTCGCCGCAGTGACGAGCGCCTAGACGCCATCACTCCCCTTCCCTGATAGGGAAGGGGCCGGGGGCTAGGTCCAGCCCACCCATTACGGGAGCGGCCGTTCACCGGCGAGCGAGTGAAAGACCAGGCCGGTAGCCGGTTTGGGATGAAAATAGGTGGACTTGGGCGGCATACGGATACCGGCTTGCGCCAAGGCCACCACCCGCTCAGCCGTCACCGGGCGCAGCAGCACCGCCAGGTCCGCGCTGTCCTGCTGCACGGCCGCCACCGCCGCCGCGGCCTCCGGCGCAAAGGTCACCCGGCCGGAGCGCCCCACCATGCCCGCCGTCCGCCCACCGAGCTGCACTTGGATGGCGGCATCGGCGACCGCTACGTCCAGTTCGCGGCCGGCCGGCCCCGCCTCGCCCGGCTGCACGCGCCAAATCCCCTCGCGCGTGACAAAAACAAAGACCGGCCGGTCGCGCGGCGTTGCGGTCAGGGCCGCTTGGGCGGCCGTGGCGAGCGCCGCCGGCGAGGTAGCTGCGCTGTGCAGCGGCGTGACCGTGCCGGCCCGGCGCAAGGCTTCCGTCAAGCTGTCCCGTTGCGCTGGCGTCAGGTCATGCACCAGCCGGTGCATCGGCAGAATGCCGACTCCAGGATCGGCCAAGTCAACCAGGCACATCAACGTGAACTCGGCGCCGGCATCGCTCCCGCCTTGGCGGCGCTCGGCACGCCGCCGCTCGTCCCGGTAAGCCAGCGCGACCTCGTAGCGATGATGCCCGTCGGCGATGTAGAGCTGCCGCCCGGCCAGCGCCACCGCGACGGCACGATGGATCGCAGCATCGCGCACGACCCGCAGGCTGTGTGCCTCGCCGGCCACCTCCGCAACGACCTCCGGCGGCCGGCGCCAGGCGGCATGGAGCGCCGCTGCCACCTCGCCGCCCTCGTCCGCGTACAATGCGAATAGCGGGCTGACGTTTGCGTGAGCGGCGCGCAGTTGCTGCAGTTGCTCGGCTTTGGGGCTGGACACGGTCCGCTCGTGCGGCAGTATGATTCGCTCGTCCCAAGCGTGCAGCCGCACCGCCGCGAGCACGCCGCGGCGCGTGCTCGCCCGGCAACCGGAGCGTCCCGGCGCGGGAAAGCGATGCTCGTAGAGGTAGAGCGCTGGCGCCGGGTCCTGGCGCACGACACCCTGCTCCTGCCAGGCGTTGAGCGCAGCGGCCGGGAGCGGCGCTGACCGGGGCGTATGATCGCTCGGCGGCGCGACTTCGAGGTGGATGCTGTTGTACGGACTGCGTGCCCGTAGCGCCGCAGCAATGTCGGGGCTGATGACATCGTAGGGCGGGCAGAGCAGCGCACCCAGCGGCCCGGTCCGGTCCGGGTGGTAGCGCAAGCCCCGAAAGGGGCGTACATCGGCCATACGCGAACTATGCACTCACAGGCAGCGGCGCAGATTCGTATACAGAGCATACGCCATGTGCCAGCCGTGACGGAACACAAGCCATGACCGACAGCACGGCGCCAGCGCGGTTGCTCAGGTTAGCGCGGCCGCTGCGGCGGCGCAGCAGCCGCCTCGTGGTAGCACTGTACCGTCGCGGGCTGGGCCGGATCGTGGCGAACTGGCTGCTCCTACTCACCACCCGCGGACGCCGCAGCGGCCGTCAGTACACCACACCCATCGGCTACGTGTCCGCTGACGCACCAGGGCTGCCCCATCCGCCGGGGGTGGTGGTCTACCTCTTCCGCGCTGCGCCCGGCGGGGCGGACTGGCTCGCCAACCTGCGGGCGCAGCCCGCGGTCAGGGTACGGATCGGCCTGCGCCACTACCAGGCTCGCGCCAGCATCCTCCGCGGCGAGCGGCAGCGCCGCCAGGCCTTAGCCTGCTATCTGCACAGGCGGACCCTACCAGCACGGGCGGCTCGGCGGGCCTTCGGTCTGGACCGCGCCCGACCCGACGAGAGCATCGCGCAAGCCGCGCGTGCCACACAGCCCATCATCGTCGCGCTGCGCCTCGACAACCCCACACCGGCCAACGGCGCCTGAACCCGCTCACCGGCGCACGAACTTCTGCATGCGGTTGTCGGCCTCCACCTCGATGATGTAGAGGTCACCGCGGGAATCAATCCACATGCCGTGCGGCGAGCCGACAAACTGGCCGGGCGCACTGCCGTATTCGCCCCAGCGTGCGATTAGCTCACCGTCCAGCGTCATCATGGTTACGTGCTGGGTACCTAGACGCCCGCCGATGATATAGACGGTGTTGTCCCCGTCAATCAACATCTCCTGGGGCATCGCAATATCGCGCCACTGGTCCAGATACTCTCCGTCGCGGGTGAAAATCTGGACGCGGTCGTTGCCGCGATCCAGGACCAGCACCCGCCCGCGCTCGTCCACGCAGACGTTATGCACCGGCCGCGTGAACTCGCCCGGCCCGGTGCCCTCCGTTCCCCACGAAAGCTCCAGCTCACCATCCGCGCTGAAGCGATGCACGCGATGGTTCCCGTAGCCGTCTGCCACGAAGACCTCGCCCGACGGCGCGCGAAACGCCCGCGTCGGCCGGTTGAAGGGTGTCTCTGCGCCCGGCTCGCCGCGCGTGCCCCACGTCGCCAGGAGGGCGCCGTCGCAGGTCCACTGCGTTACCGTGTGCCCGTTAGTGTCGGTGACGTAGAGGATGTCGTCCTCGCTCATCCAGACTCCGTGGGCCTGCTCGAACGCCCCCTCACCCCAGGAGGTAATCAGCCGGCCGTTCGGCTCGAACACCATCATCACGGACGCAGGAAACCGTTGGAACACATAGACGCGATCCTGCGAGTCACAGGCAACACCGGACACCAGGCCGAACTCCGGCCGATGCGGTCCACGCCCCCAGTTACCCTCCGCTTCGTAGCTGAAGTCACCGCTGCCTACTATGGCGCTCATGCACGCTCCTCTCCAATGGGATAGTCAGTCGTCGGCACGAACATAACACCCAGCCGTCATTGCGGCGAAAGCCGCAATCCACGTCCTCCTGCGGAGTGGGGGTCCATAGGTGGCTGGCAACACCACTGCGACTTGGTATCAGATCGAATCGAAGAACCCCTTATCCACCTCCACGACCTCTACCGTCCTCACGCCGAGGCCCAACTCTTTCAACCTATCCATGAGCAGTTCGCCATCAATCAAGTCTATCGGCGGCACCCCGTCCCTGGTCGCTTCTTTTTCCGCGTCGCCTGTGAAACCACCAGTCGTTAGAATCAATCCTCTATCTGCCCGACCGGCCATCGCGCCGCGGAAGTCTCTGACCGTGCCGGCAGAGACGTTGTTGGTATAACGCTTACATTGAAAAACGACAGGGAAGCTAATCATGCCGGCAAGACGGATGATGCCACGACCGTCAATCCCGCCGTCACCCGACTGACCCGTGACATTGACTTGA
The DNA here is from genome assembly GCA_965220865.1 of Chloroflexota bacterium. Classification (GTDB taxonomy): domain Bacteria; phylum Chloroflexota; class UBA11872; order UBA12225; family JAJDUF01; genus JAJDUF01. The sequence continues at coordinate 4,138,857 of OZ244848.1, read as the reverse complement.
ATGAATCCCGATTCACGCAATAGCCGCTGACACAATCGCTCGAATGCGTCAGGAGACATGCTCAGGAGCGCTTCCGACAGCGTTTCACGCCATGAAGCGTTCTCATCCGAGGAGTCCTCGATCAGGACAATCTCATCAGCCGGCAGTTCCCCGCTGGTGGGTGCGACTGCACCCGGGGAGTCTGTGGTCGAGCTATCCCCACCGGGTTTGTCACCATCTCCACCTCTCCTCTTTCGGTAAGCTCTTAAAACCTCTTCAGGGTCAACACGTTCAGTATCGACACCTGAGGCAGTTAGAGACCATATACCTCTTCTTGAATTACCGATCAAACCATAAACCTTGAGGTAGGTTCTTGACAAACCCAGATTATAGTTCAACCTCGTTTGCGTCTTGCTCCTAGCGCCATGGAGGATTTGGACGATGTGCGGTGGCAGACTCAGACCCTCAATCACTCGATTTGTTATTTCCCCGACGGAAGCACTCCCTCCCAGCGCATGAAGCGCACGAAGCGTTGGATTCATCAACTCAGATTGCGTTGGAACGCTGCCTACATCAGGATTGCCAGCCATCACATGCGCCTCCGCTTGCTCCGGCAGTTAGGCCCAGACCAGACCCGGCCGCCTCAGACCACCGGGTCGAGTATGTCTAGCAGCTGCCTCACGTCGCCGATACCGTCTCGCACCATGCGCTCCGACAGCCAATGCTCGTAGAAGTTGGCATGCAGGACGTTTGCCGATTGAAAGAGCAGCCGTAGCTCCGACTGCCCCGTCTCGTCAATCATGCGCTCAACAACCGGAAACAAGTCCCGGTGCCGGCCGTGGCCCCAGCCGCGCTGCTCGGCGACGGCCTTGAGCGCACGGGCCGCTGCACCCCACGCCTTTTCCGACGCTTGCAGCGAGTCACCCTGCCGCAGCTCGCCTTCCGCCTGCCGCATGAACCACCAACTGATTTCCAGGTGGTCGTTCGCAATCGTCATCCCCAGCACCTCGGATCAAGAGTATACCGAGTTGCAGTGCTGCGCCCTCAATGACCGCACCGGACGCCCCCTCTCCACCATGTGGAGAGGGGGCCGGGGGGTGAGGTATGCCAGCTACTCGACGGCGGGGACCGTAGGCTGCGCTGCCGGTTCGGGCGTGGGGACGGCAATCGGCGGATGGGGCAACGGCTCTCCCGGCACCGGCGGAAAGCCCGCAGCTACCGGCAGAGCTTCACCGACCGACTGTCCGGGGGCGTGGGGCTGCACGACTTCACCACCGATCAGCCCGGTCTCGCGGAGCAAGACGCCGCCGAGCACCGGCACGACCGTCTCCGCTGGGAACAGCCCCGTCGGATGGTCCACCCGCCAGCGCTGTAAAGTTTGGCGCTGAAACCGCTGCACGATAAACGGGCCGCGATGACGCGGATGTGACGTCGGCAAGCCGTAATAGTTGATCGCGTCGAGCACCGACCACGGCCCGGTGACACCGGCCGGCGCCTGGAAATATACCGCCCGGATCGCCGGGTCGCGCAGCCACGCGATCCGCTCGGCAATCGCATCGTCGAAAGTCGCGGCCTCGCTCTCCCGCGGCACCGGTATGTCGTGAACCGCCAGCAGCCACGGGTCCATCCCGGCGACCGTCAGCAGCTCGAATGTATTGGCAAAGCGCGTGCCCTGCTCAGGACACGCCTGCAAGACGACCCGCTGGAACGCCTGATAGGCACAGCCATCGCGGCCGAGGAAGACGCGGCTGATCGGATAGCCCAGCACCTCAGCCCCGCCGTACTGGTGGAACATCGTCCGGAAGAGCGCCGGGCCGGCCGGCGTGTCGTGCAGGTCCCGCACGTCAAATCCCTGGCCCGCCACGCCGGTTGCCTGCCAGAAATGCCGGCCAGTAGGCAGCGGCTGCGCCGGACCTTGGCCTCCCGCCATAGCGCCGCCCGGCGAGGCCAAGAGCAGGATCAACCCCAGCAAGAGGGAGCCTAGCCCTCCCCCAAGCCGCGGCCGGCGCTTCATCCTCGTCACTGCGCGGCTCCCCCTCTCCAAATGGTGGAGAGGGGGCCGGGGGGTGAGACGCAATCTTGCCATCAACTGCCTTGAAACCCTTCTGCTCATTTCCGCATCACATCAGCGAGAGCTTGCCGCGGCCGCCGGGGCGACGCCCGATAGTATCCTGCCAGGATTAGCGCCGGCGTTCGAGCGATGCTAACGCTGCCAGCGGCAGATGGCAAGCCGCGCTGGCCACCCGGCCACCGGCGGCAGCGGTCAGACGGTACAATCAACTATGTCGCTATGGGAAGAGCTGGTTGGCTCCCTGCCGGATTCTTGGGACCAGATCAACGTGTCCTGGGACCAATTCAATGCGGTTGACATCGCTCTGGTAGTGATAGCGGCGCTTCTCACCATCAACGGCATCCGGCGCGGCTTCGTCGCCTCGATCACTGGTCTCGCGTCCATCGTCGTGAGCGTGGTGCTGGCCATCAGATTCTACCCGCTGGCTGCCGGCCTCATCCTCGAGCAGTGGGAGCTATCGCCGCTGGTTGCGAACGGCGCGGGCTTCCTCGCGGTCCTAATCCTTTCCCAGCTAGTGCTCGCCTTCACCCTGGCGATCATCGCCGGCATGCTGCGCCCGCTGCGTCCATGGCTGGCGCCCCTGATCGCGGCCGACCACTTACTCGGCGCAGTCCCCGGCTTTGTGCTGGGGATCGCCGTCGCCGCGCTGCTCCTGACACCACTCCGCGTCCTCCCCCTACCCAGCACGGTCCAGCAGTCGGTCGAGGAGTCGGCCCTCGCCGGCCACCTCACCCGTGCAACGGCGGCAGCCCTCCCCCAAATAGAGTCGCTCTTCGGCCGAGCCATCCTCAGCACGATGGCCTTGCGGAGCCAGGGCATTGTCGAGTACGGGGAAACCCTCCGGTTCGGTCCGTTCCCGCTTTCGGAGCTACAGGTAGACGCGGCGGCCGAAACCCGCCTGCTCACGCTGGTCAACACCGCCCGCGCCCGCGAGTCACTCCCGCCGCTGGCGATGGACCCCGATCTGCGCGCGGTAGCCCGCGCCCACAGTGCCGAGATGTTCCGGCTCAACTACTTCTCGCATCGCTCACCCGTCACCGGCAATCCGGCAGATCGTATCCGCACGCACAATATCCCCTATCGGGTCGCCGGCGAAAACCTGGCCTACGCGCCGACGGTGGACGTGGCGCACGTCGGCCTGATGAATAGCCCCGACCACCGCCACAATATCCTGGCCGCCGCATACGGCAAAATCGGCATTGGCGTGGTATCGGGCGGCATCTACGGCAAGATGTTCACGCAGAACTTCACGAACTAGCACCAGTGCAGACTGCCTACCCCGCGCAACTGTCCCTATCCCTCGATCACCCATGCTTTGACAGACGGCGCGAGAGATTTATACTCGACATATCCCCTACTCGCCGGCCGGCGCCGGTCTTGGGGGTCCCTTACCTGCCGCCGCCGTCGGCACCGCGCCGGTCCAACCGGCGTCCGAACAGGATAACGGGGGAACCAAGCAACAGGAGAGCTTGATGGTGATAGCAACTGCGGTGAGATTGGCTACCCGCATGGCCGACCTCGGCACGGAATCGGCCTTTGAGGTACTCGCTCGCGCCCGCCAGCTGGAGCGGGAAGGGCATCATATTATCCACATGGAGATCGGGGAGCCGGATTTCCCCACTCCACAGCACGTTAAGGACGCCGCGAACGACGCCCTCGCGGCCGACGAGACCAAGTACGGCCCCTCCGCTGGCATCATGCCCTGCCGCGAAGCGGTGGCCGACTACGTGTCCGAGACGCACGGTGTGCCGGTCACACCGGAGCAAGTCGTCATCACCCCCGGCGCCAAGCCGCCGATCTTCTACGCCACCCTCGCCCTCGTTGACGAGGGCGACGAGGTGCTGCTGCCCGACCCCGGCTTTCCGATCTACGAGTCCGTGGTCGCGTTCGTCGGGGGCCGGCCCATCTCCGTGCCGCTCAGCGAAGCCAACGAATTCCGGTTTGAGGTCGCGGAGTTGGAGCGGCGCATCACCTCGCGGACGAAGATGATTATCCTCAACTCCCCGCAGAACCCCACTGGCAGCGTCCTCACTGCCGAGGATATCGCGGGCATTGCGGGCCTGGTCCGCGAGCACGACCTATGGGTCATTAGCGACGAGATCTACTCGCGGCTGCTGTTCGAGGGCGATGCACCGAGTATCCTGTCCGAACCGGGGATGGCCGAGCGGACGGTGTTGGTAGACGGCTTCTCCAAAGCGTACTCGATGACCGGCTGGCGCCTGGGCTACGGCGTGATGCCCGAAGACCTGGCCGAGGCCATGGCCCAGCTCCAGAACAACTGCTCCTCGTGTACGACGACCTTCGTGCAGCACGCCGGTATCGCCGCGCTCCACGGACCGCAGGACTCGGTAGACGAAATGGTCGCGGCCTTCCAGAGCCGGCGCGATCTGGTCGTCGGACGATTGAATGAAATGCCCGGCGTCCACTGCCTCTCCCCACACGGCGCCTTCTACGTCTTCCCGCGCGTCGAGGTCCCGGGCGTCACGAGCAAAGAGATCGCCGACTACCTCTTGGAGCGCTCCGGCGTGGCTATCCTCGCCGGCACCGCGTTCGGCGCCGCCGGTGAGGGCTACCTGCGTCTCTCCATCGCCACGGCCACCGAGCAACTGGAAGTCGGCCTGGACCGGATCGCGCAAGGGCTGGCCGAGCTACGCGCCGGCCAGCGGCTGTAAGCGTGTGCCGGGGGTTGAGGCCCGTCATTCCCGCGAACGTGGGAATCTAGGCTTCTCTGGACCTTGTTCCGGAGGAGTGTTAGGGAGGAGGCCAGGTGGTTCACCAGCCCATGGCCCTCCGCTCCGCGGGGGACGGGGCTTACAGTGTGCTGTAGCCCTTACTTCGTGTTTTCTATCTGTGGCTAAAGAAAAGGAATTGCATACGACCCTACACGGCGCTGGCACAGCCACGTCCTAGTGCAGGCTCGTGTATGGTTCTCCTAAGTCTCCTGCACAGGTAGCATTTGGTCCCGATAGTCGGCTAAGACATCATCCAACACCATAAGGTCGCCGCCAAGATAGGACCAAAGCCAACTCTGTAAGGGTCCTAGAAATTCCTGATGTAGTATCACACTGCGCGGGACAATCCAACGCTCATGGACTACTTGCAACCGATCAAAGCGTACGAAGCTCTCACGTATATTGCACTTAGCATCGTTAGGCATGTAGAATAGATGGTTGTAAGCGTATGACTTCACCCTCTCAATGAAAGCTTGTGAGTAGGCTAGCTTCCTACCTTTAGCCCCGAAACTATACATAGGGGCAAGAACAAAGCATTCGTCATGCTGGCGGCGTGCCCCATCTTGCCAATCATCGCATGGTGACGACACCACAATTGCTGGTCGCCACTTATGGCGATGGACAACGGCTATTTCATCGGATCTTTGTCCAATCTCATAGATCGGTAGTTTCTCCTCTCGACGAGAATTCTGAGGGCGGACTTTACTGATATTGTATGTCTGTGCCATTCCATGACGGTTATATTGAGCCTTCAGGAGTGGAATCTTTGCTCCGTCGCTCAGATAGGAGATGGGAACATCACAGATACGCCCAAGCTCACATTGAGAATGAGTTGTCGGCTTCTTCCGTCGCTCATAAAAATCATCCAAGAGTTCAATCACAATACCTCCCTACTCCTTCTGCTCGCGTAGCAGTTGAGCTGCCTCTGGTGAGATATGAACCTCTACGCCCTCAATTATAGGCGTTGCAGGTGGTGCCTGCTCTTCTGCGTTGAGCAAGCGCATTCCATGCCCATACACCGCATCACGCGGAAAATACCTCGGGCGAGGCCTGCTCTTGCGCTCTTCCCTCTTTCTGGCTAATCGTCGTCGAAACTCAGCACGCTTCTCAGGCGAAAGTCGTAGGTGCTTTGCCTGCGGCTCAGGGTATCTTGATGTAGCACGCTCTACCAGCGAAAAGTCCAGTATTGCCCCTCGTGTCACGTCCTCCATAGGTTCAGTCCCAAAGTACACGTAATCAAGCAGCACTGGAAGGTCCTCCAGCCCCCACTGCCTTATGATATCGTCTACGGCCAGACGATCAGCATTGGAGAGGATGCCATCTACCGAAACGTCATAGTCGCCCGGCTGCGCCACATACGCTGTGTTGCCGGATGCCGTCTCGACTTTCTCGCTGCCGAGATACGGCTCCAGAGCAGTGTCGTATGGGCCGTAGTGCAGAAACATCCACTGGAGGCCAGTGAAGATACGGCCGTGAATACGGTAGTATTCAACATCAAATAAGTACAGCAACTTTGCCAGACGAGTACGGGCAGTGGTACCCTCGGCATCGTTCAGGAACTGAACGATGTAGTCCACGAGCATGCCAAGCTGCGGATGTAGCTGCCTGGTAGTATTGGTCATGGTGTGTCAATACTACCATGTTAGGATTACCTGAGCGATCACTGCCGCACTGCCACCTCGATACCACGCTCGGTCCGAAGGTCGACTACACCTTGATGATAGACTTGTAGTTTTGTTCGGTAGTCGAGCTTGATAGTGTCGGGTTGGGCTGGTCACTCAGATCTGTAGTTCCCCAAGAAGCGTTCCGAGAGGGGCCGGGGGGTGAGGGCAGCCATGGCGCCGTTTGTACGGCGGCCGGTAATGGTGCTAGGATGAAGGTAGGCGGGCCGCGCGTCCGGTGCTCAGGACCACCTGCCAGTGACGCGCGCCTCTACCAAGTAGTCCGCTCGGTCAGCAACTGAAGCAACTGACTTGCGCTCGGCGGCGGCCGCGCACACGCGCGCGTAGCTCCGGGTAGCGGCGGGACGACCGCCGCCACTCCCTTGCCGGTATGGGCCGGTCCCACCACACGGGGCCAAAGTAGGGAACCATGGCAACAGCAACGACACCAGGCTCCACGGATGCCATCACGGACAAGGCCGCACAGTATTTGGAGGCGATCTACCTGCTGATCTCGGAGGATCGCCCCGCCATCGCCGCGCGGGTGGCCGAGATCGTCGGGGTCACGCCACCGACGGTGCTGGGGACCCTCCGCCGCTTGCAACAGCAAGGCCTGATCCGCCTGACCCAGCGCAAGGAAATCCGGTTGACCGAGCAAGGGCATGCGTTCGCCGAGCGGCTCATGCGCCGGCATCGCCTGATGGAGCGCTTCCTCACCGACGTGCTCGGTTTGGATTGGCGTCAGGCGCACGAAGAGGCCGAGCGCCTGGAGCACGCCGTATCGTCCCTGCTGGAGGAGCGGCTGGCAGCGGTCCTCGGCGATCCGGCCACCTGCCCCCACGGCAATCCGATCCCCGGCAGCCGGAGCGCCAGCCTGCTCGATCTCTCGCCCCAAGTGCGGCTCAGCGAATGCACCGCCGGTCAAGCGGCGACCGTGATCCGCATCGAGGAAGCGGCCGAATGGGACCTGGACTTACTGACCTTCCTCGAACGTCATCAGATCAAGCCGGGCGAGACGCTCGACATTCTCGACGTGGCCACCTTCAACGACACCATTACCGTCACCAGCCCGGATGGAGACGTGGTGCTCGGCAACAAGGCCGCCGAGCGCGTCTGGGTTCACCCCACCACCGTAGCCGCCGAGGACGACAACGCCGTGCGCGAGCCGGCCGCCGTGGCCGGGTAGCCTAGCTTATGCCAAGTCCGGCATCGGCCGCAGGCTGGCCCACTCCGGCTTTGGCCCCTTATTGACGTGCAAGGTTTGGTGTGATATGATACCGTCGTGCTGGACGGTTGCCAGCGAAGGTAACGACCCGTGAAAGACAAAGCGAACGCTGTCGCCCAATGGTTCAGGGAACATCCGCGGCTTGGTGTGGTCATCAGGACAATACCCCTTCTCCTCGGGATGCGGTACCTTGGTGAGGTCATCGCCGCGTTCGTAAGCGGAAGACCTCTCGACTTCGGGGCTGCCTGGAGCGGAGAATCCCTCGACTCTGGGGTTACCTGGGCTGCCATGATTATTGCCGGGCTCGTTATTGTAGTGTTCTTCTTGTTGGTGAGGTACCTGTTCCGCCGCTACATTGGGAAGCCCTAGTGGGTAACGTGACACTCTGGCTAGCAGCGCACGGTGTAGTAGGGTAGCCGCCGCCACATTGTCGGGAAGGCTTCAGACACGGTTCTGCCCCTGGCCCCCGTGCCTGCTTCCCTAGCCACCGGCCCACTCATGGCCGGGTTCCACACCTGGAACGTTCAACCTATGCGCTTCTTGGCGCACCTCCCATGAACGGCGCGGCTAGTCCAGTTGCTCGGCCGTGGTGGTGGCCGGACTATCGCCGGTTGCTGCGGCTGAACCGGACGTGGATCGCGGCGGCTGTGGCAATCTTCCTCCTCGGCGGCCTCGTGGGTTTCGCCGGTGCCCGTGTGTCGCCGGAGCAAACGCTCGTAATCGCAGAACCGATCTTCAGCCAACTCGAAACGCTCGCCGCGCAAGTCCTGGCCACCGATAACCCGCTCATCCGCTCCGGGTTGATCTTCGCAAACAACGCTCGTGCCTCGGCGCTGACCCTCCTGCTCGGCTCCGGCTTTGGCCTCGTGCCGCTCGGCGTCCTACTCACCAACGGCTCCATCATCGGCCTGCTGATCGGTTTCAGCACCGGCACACCGCTCCCGGAGCTGACGGGCCTGCCGCGCGATCCGGTGTATTTTGCTGCGGCGCTCTTGCCGCACGGGATTATCGAGCTACCGGCCGTGTTGGTCATCGCCGCGTGGAGCCTCAAGCTCGGTCTGGCGCCGTGGCTCCCGTCCGCAGCGGGCGCTCGCGCCGCCGTCTGGCGTACAACCGCCCGCGAAGCGCTACAGATTCTTGTGCCGGTGCTCGTACTGTTGCTCGTCGCCGCGGTGATCGAAGCGAACCTCACTTTGGCCCTGGTGCAATGGCTCGAAGACCAACGCCTGAGCGGTGCCTAGGAGTCGGGCGCAGCACCTTCCTACCTCACCCCCGCCCGCTTCCGCCGCACACCCCCTCTCCACATGGTGGAGAGGGGGCCGGCGGGTGAGGTACGACCACTATATCTGGTACATGCCTTGCTCGAAGCCGTCGAGCAGCAGCAGGTAGCTGGTGCCGACCACCCCCTCCTCGGGGTTGCGCACCCGCACGCGGACCCGGCCGCCGGCGTAGCGAATCAGCACCTCGCGGTCCCCGATCTCCTCCAGGACGGCTACCGGGTCGTTGGGATAACGACAGAGTAATTCCGGTACCCGCGTGTCTCCCACGTAAATACGGCCCGCATTCCATTCGGGCAGATCAGCAACGGTACCTGTTGTCGCTGTGTCCTGCTCCATGCTCATCATTCCCCTCCGTCATGCTCCGACTTGCAGTTCTCAGCTTTCTATGACTCTGGCGCTTAAACGATAGCATCCATGCCGCTGCATGCATCACCACAGCGGGCGAGCTTGCAGAAGCGCCCTAGCCCCGGCCATCTGCGCGGTGTATCATGGCACAAGACCGGTGCAGCCCACTAGCAGGAGGAGCGCGAGCGATGAACAAGCCCATGAAGGCCGGTTCCGTCGGACTGTGCTCAGGATTGCTGCTTTGTGTGGCGCTCTTCCTAGGTGCCCCATCAGCGTGGGCTGCGGACTGCAAGTTTGTCCTCGGTTTCGCCACGCTCAAAGCCATGATTGACGAGGCGGAAGGACCGGACAAGGTCGGACAGTGCCTGGAGAACGAGCACTTCAACCCTGAGAACGGTGATTCCCTCCAACGGACCACCGGCGGCCTCCTGGTGTGGCGCAAGGCGGACAACTGGACCGCCTTCACCGACGGCTATCGCACGTGGATCAACGGCCCCTACGGCTTGCAGGTGCGGCTGAACATCGAGCATTTCGACTGGGAAGTGCCGGCCGCCTTGAAGCTAGAGGTGCTGAAGAACGCCGAGTACCAGTCCGAGTTCCCGGCCAGCGGGAAGGCCAAGCTGACCGACGGCACGTTCTTCGAGCCTTACGAGCCGGGATCGGCCAGCGGCGTACATCTCACTCTGAGCGAGCACGTTACCTTTGGCGACCTGAACGGCGACGGTGTTGCCGATGCCGTCGTCATCCTGTACGCCAGTGGTGGCGGCAGTGGCACCTTCCGGTACCTGGCGGCCGTCGTCAACGAGCAGGGCCAGCCGCAGCATGTCGGGTCAGCCTTGCTCGGTGATCGCGTCAGGATCGAGTCGCTGGTCATCCAGGACGGCCGGATCGTCGTGCAGATGATCGGTCACGGGCCGGGCGACGGGGCTTGCTGCCCGACTCAGGAACAGACCCGCGCGTTCCAACTGGCTGGCGATACCCTGGAGGGGGTGCCCCTTACGCTAGAGCAACTCAAGAACGCCGAGTACCTATCCGAATGGCCGACCGGCGGGAAGGCCAAGCTGACCGACGGCACGTTCTTCGAGCCTTACGAGCCGGGGGCGGCCAGCGGCGTCAGGCTCACTCTGAGCGAGCACGTCGCGTTCGGCGATCTGCACGTTGACGAGATTCCCGATGCGGCCGTCGTCCTGTACGTCAGTGGTGGGGGCAGTGGCACCTTCCGGTACTTGGCTGCCGTTGTCAACGAGGGCGGCCAGCCGCGGCACGTCACCTCAGCCCTCCTCGGTGATCGCGTCAAGGTCGAGTCGCTGGCGATCCAGGACGGCGAGATCGTCGTGCAGATGATCGGGCACGGGCCGGACGATCCGCTTTGCTGTCCGACCCAGGAAGTGAGGCGCGCATTCCAGCTAATCGGCGATACCCTGAGGGAAGTCCCATCAATTGTGGATGTGCTGTGGCGCTGGGAGCGCTTCGAGGACACGGCCGAGCTCCACGACATCATCGTCGCCGAGCCGCACAGATACACGCTGCGGCTGTCCCCCGGCGGCACCTTCGGGGTGAAAGCCGATTGCAACACTGGGAGTGGGGCGTACACGCTTGCCCGCAGCAGCATTACCCTGAAGCTGAGGATACTTACCCGGGCCGTGTGCCCGCCGGAGTCGCTCTCTAACACCTTCCTAACTCGGCTCGGTGAGGTAGTGACCTACGTCCTGTACGAGGGCAAGCTGTTCCTGAACTTGAAAATAGACGGCGGCAATATGGTCTTCGCCAGCGCCGGGCCTGCGCCGTAGACCTGACTGCCCGCTACACGTCGCCCGGCTGCGGTCATCGGCAGTGTCCGGAGCCGGCCCCCGGCGCAGGTATACTGAGCCAACCTGCTCGCTGGGAGGTACGCGCGCCCATGGCTGCCACTGACCGGCCCAACCTGCTGCTCATCATGTCCGATGAGCACGCTCCCATGTTCAGCGGCCCCTACGGTCATCCCTTGGTCCAGACGCCCAACCTGGATCGCCTCGCCGCCGAAGGCGTCGTCTTCCAGAATGCCTACTGCAACTCGCCGCTCTGCACCCCTTCCCGCATGTCCTTTATGACCGGGCGGTACGTCCACCACATTGGCGCCTGGGATAACTCCACCCCTCTCGCCACCGACGCGGTCACCTGGGCACACCGGCTCCGGGCCGTCGGGTACGATGTCGTCCTGTCCGGCAAACAGCACTTCTACGGCCCGGACCAGCTGCACGGCTTCCGGGCACAGCTGGCCCGGGACCTGCACGCCGAGCGCCACCACCCCATTTTCGACTGGTCCGAGGGCACGCAGGCGGCGCCGCAGCCGTGGGGGGCACTGGACCGGGCCGGCCCGGGCACCACCGAGGAGATCGAGGTGGACGACCAGGTCGAGGCCGCCGCGCTCGATTACTTGCGCGATCCGGCCCGGCCCCGGCAGCCGTGGGCGCTCAACGTCTCCTTCATGGCACCCCACTTCCCGTTCGTCGTTCCCCAGCGTTTCTGGGACCTCTATCCCGCGGCGGCGGTGGATATGCCAACGATCCCACCGGGCCACCTCGACAACCAGCATCCGGTCTACCGGCGCTTACGCCGCATGTTCGGCATGGCGGACTTCCCGGAGGAGCTGGTCCGCCGGGGCCGCGTCGGTTACTACGGCCTGATTACCTACCTCGACGAGAAGGTCGGCCGACTGCTTGATGTGCTGGAGGCCACCGGGCAGCGCGAGAACACCCTGATCGCGTACTTCAGCGACCATGGCGAGCTGGCCGGCGAGCACGGGATGTGGCGCAAGTCCAACTTCTACGAGCAATCGGTGCGCGTGCCGCTCCAGCTGGCCTGGCCGGGACACCTACCGGCCGGCCGCCGGGTCAACGGCGCAGTCTCGCTGGTGGACCTGGTAGCGACCATCGTCGAGGCGGCAGGTTCATCCTCGGACGGCGTTGATGGCGACAACCTGCTCCCGCTGGCCAGAGACGAGGCAGCGGACTGGAAAGACGAGGCCTTCTCGGAGTACCTGGCCCATGGGGTAGCGCGACCGATGGCGATGCTGCGGCGGGGACAGTACAAGCTCAACTACAGCCTGGATGACCCGGTGGAGCTGTACGACGTGGCAAGCGATCCCGGGGAGTTCCACGACCTGGGAAGCGACCCGACGTATCAAGGCATCCGCGAGGAGCTACGAAGGACGCTGTTGGCATACTGGGACCCGGTGGACTTGGAGCGGCGCGTGCGTCGGAGCCAACGGGATCGGCTGCTGATCCGCGCCGCCGAGACCGGCGGGACGGACGAAGGGAGCGCCCAGCAACAGTGGTATGCTTCCGACTCGGCCGGCGGCCCACCGAATTGAGCGTGGCATGACCTACTCCCAAACCCTCTCCCTAAAGAGAAGGGGCCACAGATCGCCTCGATGACTCCCCTTCCCTGGAGGGAAGGGGCCGGAGGTTAGGTCCAATCAGAGACCGCCGTAAGGAGCACACGACGATGACCGTACCTGCCAGTGTCCTCACCGACGAAATCACGATGGACTTTGCCGATGCCGTGCGTACCGCCTCCGACGCCGGCCTCGGCTACGTAGACATTCGCGGCGTGTGGGGAGGCTTCTCGCACGACGTGCCGCGGTCGCGCTGGCCGGAGATGCAATCCATCCTCGACGATCACGGCGTACAGCTAGGTGCTATTCAATCGAATTTCGGCAAGTGCCCCATCGAGGGTCCAGAGTACGACAAGCATCGCGCCTTCCTGCCGACGCTCATCGAGCAAGCGCACTACTTCGGCACGACGGTCATCCGCACCTTCCCCTTCTGGCAACCCGACCGGGAGACGCAGGATGCCGTGCGTCCCAACCTGGAGCCGACGCTGCCCCAGATCGTCCGCCAATTCCGGCCCGCCGCCGAGCTGGCCGAGCGAGAAGGCGTGACCTTCGCACTGGAACCGGAGCGCTCCACCTACGGCGGCAGCCCCAGCGAGGTCCGGCGGATCATTGACGCGCTCGACAGCCCGGCGGTCAGGATCGCCTGGGACGTGGACAACGGCTGGCCCTACGAGCCGATCTTTCCCAATGCCTGGGAGCAGGTGCAGGGCTACATCGTCAACGTCCACGTCAAGGACCGGACCTTTGTGCCGGACCACCCCGAGGGACGCAATCGGGGGCTTAAGACCCTGCTCGGGACGGGTGCGCTGCCGTGGCCGCGGGTGATCCGCTCCTTGCAGGAGTCGGGGTACCGCGGTCTCTACAGCATCGAGACGCATCTCGGCAAGCAAGGCACCTACGGCTATCAGAAGCTCAAGGCCGCGACGATCTGGTACATGTACGCTTTGCGCGAGCTACTGGAAGAGGCCGGTCTCGAGGCGGAGTAGCGGACCGGGCTGGAGAGCCAAGCCGGCCTAGTCCCCAGGTGTTGACGTAGGAGCAAGTGTGAGGAGCAAGTAGCCGTGGAAGAAGCAATCGCTGTTGCTCTTATCTTCGCAATCACCTTCGGCGGCGTCGGCTATATCGTGCGGATCGTCATGACCGAGCGCACAAAACGGCCTTCCATGAGCAACGAGACGCCGCCGGAGGTCCACGAGCGCCCCGCCCGGATCGAAGCGCGCCTCAGTGACATAGAGGCCAGGCAGCATCAGCTCCAAGCCACCCAGGAGTGGCAGCAGAAGCTCTTGGAGCGCTCGAACTAGGCGCCGGGGGTCAGGCAAGGCGCGGTGTGGCAACTTGGAGGAGCATTGCGGTACCGCCCCATCTGACGAGTCCGCATCGCCGCTGGAGAAAGTTCCTCCCCACCATTTCCCAACTCAGATCATCCACCAAAGACGAACGGGTAGAAGAAGCGGAATGAAGGTTGCCCTGGCCGTGATCCGTGTTCTCCCGGACAGAGGTGCCAACCTGGCCGCAATCCTGAGCATGGCGAGTGAGGCAGCGGATGCTGGTGCCGATCTTGTTGCCTTTCCCGAAGCGGCTCTGACCGGTCTAATCAACAACGACGATCCTATTCACGATCTGCCGCTTGGGGAACCGATCCCCGGGCCGATAACCGACGTGTTGGGGGGACTGGCACAGGAAAGATGCATTTGGCTGGCAATCGGCCTCTTGGAACGCGAGGGGGGCACACTCTACGACTCGGCGGTGCTTTTCCGACCGGATGGCGAGATCGGACTAAAGTACCGGCGCATCTCGCCTCAGTGGCATTATCGAGGTGCAGACCCAGCTATATATCGTCAGGGCACAGAGCTTTCCAAAGTGGTAACACCGTTTGGGACATTCGCATTCTTGATCTGCGGCGACCTTTTTCACGACCGGTTAGTGCGCCGTGTACGCGATCTTCGCCCGGACTGGTTGTTGTTTCCGTTTGCACGAGGCTTTGATGAAGATTGCTGCGATCAGGAACAGTGGGAGAGAGAAGAGCAGTTGATATACGCACAGCGAGCACGGCTTGCTGAGAGTAATGTGCTTATGACGAACTATATCGCTGATAAGGATATGCAGGGAGGAGGTTTCGGCGGCGCTATGGTCGCGTCAAAAGATGGCACTGTGCTCGACAGCTTCCCTCTCGGAAGAGTCGGAGCACTCATCGTTGATTTGTGAGACACCGATCCGCTGACGGAGGAACTAAGGAGCCATAGGGACATACCTGGGTGTCTGCCTGCGCAAGGGCAAACACATAGATCTGCCCCTACGAGAACTTGGCTTAATTGTCCATGTAGCGATCACTATGTCCCGACAACCTTTGCAGATACTCCGGCAGACGTTCGGCTACGACGACTTTCGCGGCCTGCAACGGGAGATCATTGACGAGCTGATCGCCGGGCGCGACGCGCTAGTGCTGATGCCGACCGGCGGCGGCAAATCCTTGTGCTATCAACTCCCGGCCTTGGTGCGCCCCGGCGTGGGGATCGTCATTTCGCCACTGATCGCCCTGATGCAAGACCAGGTAGCCGCCCTGGCGCAGCTAGGTGTGCGGGCCGGCTACCTGAACTCCACCCTGGATAGAGGTGCCGCCCGCCGGGTCGAGCAGGCGCTGCGGGCCGGGAAGCTCGACCTCCTCTACGTCGCCCCGGAGCGACTAACGCAAGAACGCACTCTCGCTCTGCTGGAGCAGGTGACCATTGCGCTGTTCGCCATTGACGAGGCCCATTGCGTCTCGCAGTGGGGGCACGATTTCCGGGCCGATTACTTGCAGCTCAACCTGCTCCAGGAGCACTTTCCCCAGGTACCCCGCATTGCCCTCACCGCGACCGCCGCCGCCCGCACTCGCGCCGAGATCGTCGAGCGCCTCGCGCTGGAGAGCGCCCGCCACTTCATCAGCAGCTTCGACCGCCCGAATATCCAGTACCGCATCACGCAAAAACGGAACGCGCGGCAACAGCTGCTGCGGTTTCTGCGTCGAGAGCATGTTGGGGATGCCGGCATTGTCTATTGCCTGACCCGCAAAAGCGTGGAGAGCGTGGCCGCTTGGCTCCAAGAGCAGGGTTTCAACTCCTTGCCCTACCACGCCGGCCTACCGGCGGAAGTGCGCCACCGGAATCAACAACGCTTCTTGCGCGAAGAGGGTGTCATTGTGGTCGCCACCATCGCCTTCGGTCTGGGCATTGATAAGCCGGACGTGCGGTTTGTCGCGCATCTCGACCTCCCCAAGAGCATCGAGGCCTACTATCAGGAGACCGGCCGCGCGGGCCGCGACGGTCAGCCGGCCACCGCCTGGATGACCTACGGACTGCAAGACGTGGTCAAGCTGCGGCAACTGCTGGACACCTCCACCGGTAGCGAGGAGCATAAACGGGCGGAACGCTACAAGCTGGATGCCTTGCTGGGGCTGTGTGAGATCACCACCTGTCGCCGCCATGCCCTGCTCTACTACTTTGGCGAGCGCAGCCCCGAACGCTGCGGCAATTGCGACAACTGTCTCGCGCCGGTGGAAACTTGGGATGGCAGCGTCGCCGCTCAAATGGCGCTGTCCTGCGTCTACCGCACCGGGCAGCGCTTCGGCGTCAACCACCTGATTGATGTCCTCCACGGCAAGGAGACGGAGAAGGTGCAACAGTACGGCCACAGTCGGCTATCCACCTTCGGCATCGGCACGGAGCTGGACGATACGCAATGGCGCTCGGTCTTTCGCCAGCTGGTAGCGCGGGGCTACCTCCAGGTTGACGTTGCCGGCTACGGCGCACTCCAGCTTACGGCGAAGTGTCGGCCGCTGCTCCGCGGCGAGGAGTCCATTGCCCTGCGCCGCGATCTCCCGCAGAAAATCGAGCAGCAGCCCCGCCGTGAGCAGCAGGTCTCCGCTGGCGATCAGGCGCTGTGGGAGACTCTCCGCAACTGTCGCTTGGCGCTCGCCAAAGAGCAGGACGTACCGGCCTACGTGATCTTCCACGACGCCACGCTCATGGACATGGCGCGCTCCCGCCCCCGCAATGCAGCGCAGCTCCTGGAGATTAGCGGCGTCGGCCGGCGCAAGCTGGAGCGTTATGGCGCGTCCTTCCTGGACGTGATCCACGAGTTCGACGCGGCGCCGGCCGCTGCCGGCTCGGAGCGGAGCGACCGATGACCGGCGCGACGGCACGGAGCAACCTGCTCGTCATTTTCGGGGACCAGCACCGCGGCGAGGCGCTCGGCTGCGCTGGCAACCCCGACGTGCAGACGCCGGCGCTGGACCGTCTGGCGGCCGAGGGGGTGCGG
Organism: Chloroflexota bacterium; assembly: GCA_965220865.1. Classification (GTDB taxonomy): domain Bacteria; phylum Chloroflexota; class UBA11872; order UBA12225; family JAJDUF01; genus JAJDUF01. The sequence continues at coordinate 4,121,892 of OZ244848.1, read as the reverse complement.
TTCACCCATGCCTACGCCAATACCCCGGTCTGCACGCCGAGCCGGGGCAGCCTGTTGACCGGCCAGTGGCCGCACCGGCACCGCGCCCTCAGCAACGACCTGCCGCTCGATGCCGGGCCGCACACACCGGCCATCGCCCGGTCGCTGCGGGCCGCCGCCTACCGCTGCGGCTATATCGGCAAGTGGCACATTGGCGGCTGGCCCCGCGACCGCTTCATCCCGCCGGGGCCGGAACGGCTCGGCTTCGACGACTATTGGGCCGCCTGGAGCTGCGCCCACCGGTACTTCGAGCCGCGGTACCACCTGAACGACTCCGCCGCCGTCATCGCGCCCACCGGCCGCTACGAGCCGGAAGTGCAGACCGACCTAGCCCTATCCTGGCTGGGCAGCCACTTGGAGCACCACGACGAGCAGCCGTTCTGCTTGTTCCTGTCCTACGGACCGCCGCACGACCCCTATTGGCCGGCACCCCCCGGCCTCACCGACCGCTACCGGCCGGAGGACCTACGCCTGCGCCCCAACTGCCCGGACACCCCGGAGATACGGCGCGATCTCGCCGGGTACTACGCGCACATCACCGCCCTCGATACCCAGATCGAGCGCCTGCTGTCATTCCTCCGGGACGGCGGCCTGCTGGACAACACGCTCGTCGTCTTCACCAGCGACCACGGTGATATGCTTGGCTCTCACGGCCGCCGGAACAAGCAAGTGCCCTGGGAAGAGGCGGTCAACATCCCGTTCCTCCTGCGTTTCGGCGACCGTCTGCCCCGAGGCACGACCGACGATCTGCTCATCGGGCTGGTTGACGCCGCCCCGACCATCCTCGGTCTGCTCGGCATACCCATACCGGAGACGATGCAGGGCGCCGACCTCTCGGAGCAGGTTCGGGGCCGCGAGGACGCCCGGCCGTCCTCGGTCTATCTACAGGAGGCCATCTGCTGCGACCAAGCCGTAAACGTCGGCGTCGAGGCCTGGCGCGGCGTGCGGACGGCGCGCTATACCTATGCCCGCGACCTCAACGGTCCCTGGGTACTCTATGACAACGCGGCCGATCCTTACCAAACGCACAACCTGGTCGGCGATCCGACGGTAGACTCGCTGCAAGCGGAGCTCGAAGCGGAGCTACAAGCCTGGATGGAGCGCCTCGATGACCCGTTGGAGCAGCCGGCAGCAATGCTCGCTCGGCGTGGCCTGACCCAAGCGTGGGCCGCGCGCGCGGCCCATTTCCGGCGGGGCTGAGGCAACCGGTTCCCACGCCGCAAGCGGTACGAAAGGAGCGTAGACGCCAATGACTGCCAGCAATGCCCGGCGCGGTCGGCCCAACATCCTGCTGATTGCCATCGATTCTCTGCGCCGCGACCACATGAGCTGCTACGGCTATCATCGCCTCACCACGCCACACATTGATCGTTTTGCCCAGGACGCCACCCTCTTCGAGCAGACCTATTCCGCCCACATCCCTACCACCCCGGCCTACGCCTCGATGCTCACCGGCCGCGACTGCTTCGGTACCGAGGTCGTAGCGCTCCGGCACCAAGGGGGGCTGACCGAGAAGGTCACGACGCTACCCGAAGTGCTGCGCGAGCACGGCTACAATACGCTCTGCGTCGGGTTCAGCGGCAATCCCGCGTCGCGCGGCTTCGACCGCTACCTCAACTATCCCGCTTGGGGCGGCGATCGCTCGCGCGGCGCCGCGCCCAAGGCCCAGCGGCTCAACGACGTTACACAGCCGGAAATCGAGCAGCTTACGCAAGAACCGGAGCCGTGGTTTATCCTCCTGCGCCACATGGACCCGCACTCACCCTATCTCCCGCCCTCGCCCTTCAATCGCCTCTTCTATCACGGCGACGAGTGCGATCCCCGAAACACATCCATGGAACCGGTCTTTGCGTTCAAGCCGTTCGCCGACTACTTCCGGTCGTGGATGCCGAAGGGGGTCACGGATCGGCACTACATGGACGCGCAATACGATGGCGCCGTTGCCTACATGGACGCCTGCATTGCCGCGCTCTTCAGACAGCTCGAAACGTTGGGCAGCCTCGACGACACCATCGTGGTCATCAATGCGGACCACGGCGAAACGCTCTACGAGCACGAGTGCTGGTACGACCACCACGGTCTCTACGATCCGACGCTGGTGGTTCCGCTCATCATTCGCTATCCGCGGCGCCTACCCCGTGGCGCGCGAGTGGCCGGCTTCAACCAGCACAAAGACCTCATGCCCACGCTGCTCCAGCTCGCCCGGATCAGGACGGACCTGCGCTTCGACGGTCAGTCGCTCTTACGCTTGGTGCAGGGCCGGCAGCCGAGCTTCGAGTCCGAGCTTTACATCACCGAATGCACCTGGATGCGGAAGCACGGCTGGCGCACGTCGCAATGGAAGCTGATCGAAGCGCTAGAGCCGGACTTCCACTCCATGCCGCCCGTAGAGCTATACAACCTGATCGAGGACCCGCTGGAAGAGCACAATGTCGCCGACCGCAACCCCGGGGTGGTTGAGGCGCTGCGGGCACGCATGACAGCCTACATCGCCAAGCGCGAGCGTCAGACGGGAACCACAAACCCCATGCTCACGCAGGGCGACTGGCACGGGCACCAGGGTATCGGCACCTTTACCTCCAGCGAGCAGGCCTACAACACTCTCCACATCGGCGATGCTTCGACCGCCCGCCGGCTCCAGGCCGAGTCGCGCAAGTAGGGACGCGATTGATGGCGCCGGGGGGCCTCACCCCGGCCCTCTCTCAGCGAGAGAGGGGGCCTGGATTCCCGCTTGCGCGGGAATGACCGACGAGACGGCAGGATGACGGATGACAGACTCCCCCTCTCCACATGGTGGAGAGGGGGCCGGGGGGTGAGGTGTGGGGGTGAGGTAAAGCTACAGTCCTGCAACTTGCAGTAGTCGCTGCCCCCACCGTTGCGGATCGTTGTCGGGTGGCAGCCGGCCTAGCTCGTTGCCCAAGGGGTCGAGCACAACGAACGTCGGCGTACCGAACACCCGGAACTTCCGCACCAGGGCCTGCTCGCGGTCAATGTCCTTCTCGATCAAGCCCAGCCGCGCGCTGTGCTTGGCGACGGTGGGCGCGACGACGCCCGACATCATGCGGCACGTCGTACACCAGGTCGCTGCCAGCATCAGCAGCGTGACCTTGCCGTCGGTGCGGGGCGTTGTCGTCGTCGGCACCGGTCCCAGGGAGTGATAGACGACGTGGGTGCCGCGCGTCGAAGGGCTGATCTGTTCCGGCGTGACGCCGGCCAGCAGCGCCGCCGCCGCACGAGCATCCCCATCGAGCGAGGTGGCTGGCGGTGCCGACGACCGCCACAGCACTACGGCGAGGACCGCCGATCCACCGATCCCGGCCACCGCTAGCGGGACGGCCCGGCGCCGCAGCAGCCGGCCGGGTTGCGCTTGGCGCTGCACCTGTGTGCCCTGCTCTGCGCACCGCCCCGCTCGACCGGAACGTGCCATAGACCACACCTCGACAAGATGCTAGCATCCTCCCCACAACACCGTCGGAAAGCATCCTTACGGCGAGCCGCACGCGCAACGATCCATGAAGGGTGAGACATGAACGACGAAGAGCTGTACCTGTTCGATCTGCAGGGCTACCTGGTCATCGAGGGCGTACTCGGCGCCAAGGAGGTGGCCGAGCTAAACCGGCTGGTGGATGACCAGCAGCTTGCACCACCGGCCGAGAGTGTCGAGAGCCAGCGGTTCGGCGGCTTCCTGCTCTGGGCCAAGCCGTTCCGCACGCTGCTCGACCACCCGCGCATCTTGCCCTACCTGGAGGTGCTGCTGGGCGACGGTTTCCGCCTCGACCACTACTACGGCATCCACATGGCGACCAACACCGATGGTCTGCGGTTACACGGTGGAGGCACACCTTACGAGGCGGAGGAGTATTACGTCTTCCGTGATCGGATGCATAATGGGCTTTCCGTCGTCACCTGGGCACTCACCGACGCGCCACCGGGACAAGGCGGCTTCGCCTGCATCCCGGGCAGTCACAAAGCCAACTATCCCTGTCCACCGGACATCCGCACCTTCGAGCGCGACCCCGGCTGTGTGGCGCAGGTGCCGATGCGCGCTGGCGATGTCGCCATCTTCACCGAAGCGCTCACCCACGGCACCTATCCATGGACGGCCGCGCATCAGCGGCGTTCGCTGCTCTACAAGTACGCGCCCAAGCACCTCGCTTGGGGACGCTACGACCGCCACCGGAACGATGACGTGTACGACCTGCTCACCGAGCGCCAGCGCCGTTTGCTAGAGCCACCCTACATCCCCGAGCGCCAGCCGATTGTGGGCACCGACGGGCCTGACGGCATGTACGACTAGCGTCCGGCCTCACCCCGCTGTTTCCCCTCGCCAAGCGCCTGAGTTTGCGGCGCATCACATTCGTGAACCTCTCCGTCTCAGATAAGGAGATATTGAAGGAGTCTGAAGCTGTGAAAGAGCCAAAGGTCTTTCTGATCGGTGAGACGAAAGTGAATGAAGCCGGTCTGCAAGCGTACCTGGCACATATCGGCGCGCCCGATTGGCAGAGTGACGCGCCCGGTGATGTCGAGCTTCTGAGCGAGGTGATGGCTCGGTCCTGCTACCGCAGCTTCGGGACCGCGCTCAATCCCAACGTCACCAGGGTACGCGGGAGCAACAAAGCGCACCTGGCCAACCTCATCAAGGTCAAGCACGGGAGCACCTTGGAGCACGCCTGGCTGAACTTCATGTTCTGCGACGTGAGTCGGGTCGTCACGCACGAGTTGGTGCGCCATCGAGCGGGTACGGCAGTGTCGCAAGAGAGCCTGCGGTTCGTGCGCCTGACCGACGACCTCGACGGCTACGTGCCGCTCGTCATCCGCGAAACACCGGAGGCGATGGAGCTATTCTGCCGGACGTTCGACCAGCTCGGTGCCCTGCAAATGCGGCTCACCGACCTGCTCAACGTGGATGCTCTGCCCTTCTCCAAGAAGAAGGAAATCACGTCGGCCATGCGCCGGCTCGCGCCGATTGGCCTGGCCACGAACATCGGCTGGAGCGCCAATATCCGGGCGGTGCGCCACGTCATCGAGATGCGGACGGCACCTGGCGCAGAGGAAGAAATCAGACTGCTGTTCGCCAAGGTGGGAGCGCTATGCGTAGAGCGCTTTCCGCACCTCTTCGGCGACTACCGGGTCGAAGAGGTAGAAGGCTTCCCTTGGTACCGCACCGAGCATCCCAAGGTCTAGGCCAACAGGGCCAGCACAGCCCGGGGTTGGTGCCAGCCTAGGCGAAGAGGTCGCGGTGGTCCAGGACCCAGGCGAGCAGGGACTCGATGCCCTCTTCAACGCCCACTTGGGGCTGCCATCCCAGATCACGAGCCGCCTTGGCGATATTGGCAATGAACACACGCTGGTCCCCGGGCCGCCACCCCGCAAACCGCAGTTCCAGGCGGCGCTGCAAGCGCTCTTCTATTCGCGCAACCAGCTCCAGCAGCGAGAGCGTGTTGGCCGGCCCACCACCGACGTTGTAGACCTGCCCCTTGATCTGGTCAATGCGCTCGATGGCCCGCTCGTAGAGGGCCAGCAGGTCGGAGACATGCAGGATGTCCCGCACCTGTTTGCCGTCTCCGTAGATGGTCAGCGGCTTGCCGAGCACAGCGGCGATACAGAACCAGGCCATAAAGCCTTGATCTTCCACGCCAAGCTGCCGGGGGCCGTAAATGGTGCATTGCCGAAAGGAGACGGTCGGTAGACCGTAAATGCGAGCGTAGTCCACGACATACTGATCACCCGCCCCTTTGGAACAGCCATAGGGCGAGTGAAAGTCCAAAGGGCGATCCTCGGCGATGCCATCGGGGCAGTCCCGATAGGTATAGCGGCCATCCCGTTCGACGACAGCCACGTCCGTAAGGCCTCCGTAGACCTTATTCGTCGAGGCATAGAGCAACGCCTTGAGACGAGGGAGATGGCGGGCAGCCTCCAAGACGTTGAAGGTGCCAAGCGCGTTGCTCTCGAAGTCCTCTCGCGGCGCTTCCACCGAGGTCGTCACTGCGGTCTGTGCCGCGAGGTGCAAGACGGCCTCGATGTCCGGGTGTGCCCGAAACGCAGCCGCCACCGCCACCGCGTCCCGAATATCCGTCCGCGAGACGACAAGTTCGCCACCAAGACCCCGCAGCCAGGCGAGGTTCTTGTCCGTGCCGCGGCGCCCGAGGTTGTCGAGTGCGACGACGCGCCGGCCCTGGGCGAGGAAGTGCGCGACGGCGTTGCTGCCGACAAAACCGGCGCCACCGGTAATCAGAATCGTCACTTGTCGACCTTCATTGTTGGGCTGGACCTAACCCCGGCCCCTTCCCTCCAGGGAAGGAGAGTCTGCACGGCACCCGGCCCTCTCCCGCTGAGAGGGAGCCTGGATGCCCGCTTTCGCGGGAATGACGGTCGGTCGTTTGCCACCGGCCCAACAGCACGAGTACCGCCGCGCTCACTAGCGCCGCCACGGGCGTTTGGAGACGCGACCGATAGGAGCGTTGTGCCCGCGCTTTGGGTCCGGGGCGCGGCGGTGGCCACCCGGACCGCTGGCGATCAAAGCCGACTACGAGCCGCCGCGACAGGAAGTAGCCCCAGAGGCCGTTCGGATTGTTCACGAGCCAGTCGAGACAGACATGGCCGACCCAAGCAGCGATTAGGGGCGCTACCCACGGCGGGCCACGCCGGCGGCGCCACCAATAGAGCACCAGGGGCAACTCCCACCCGTGCAAGGGCAGGATAATCCGCGTCCTATAGTCGAGCCGGCCCCCGTTCGCTAGCCAGTCCACCACGTGATCGAGATCGACCAGCACTCCGCCCGCGCAAGCCGCCACGGCACCGCGCCACCCGGCTCGCGGCCAGGCTAGCGCGACCACCGGCAAAGTAGCGAGTGCGTGCCAGGTTGGATAGGCCATCAGCGCCAGAGCATAACTGTAGCAGGTATCGCCAGCGGGTAGGCAGTGAGCGCCGCGCCCGACGACCAATGAGCCTGTAAGATAGGCCCGGAGACTTGCCTACGCAGCAACCCACAGTGAACACCACGCCGGCAAGATGGCGGCCGACCGTCATTCGGGGTCAGGAGGAGCGCGATGAGCAACGTACCGATGACCCGCTCGGAAGAGGCCCTCGCCCAACTGGAAACGACGCACGGCTTTGCCGCGACCTTCGTCGAGCGCACTGACGGGCGCGTCTTGCAACTCACCGGCACCATCTTCACCACGTCCGACGATGGCGGCCTCACCTGGTCGGAGCCGTTCCAGTGCCGCGACACGAACGGCGACCTCGTAGGAGATGGCGGCATGTCGCTGGTGCGTTTGTCGGGAAATGGCATCGGGCTTTCAGCGGTCCGCCACACGCCTGCCGAGTTCGGGAGCAGGTCGCGGCTGCTGTTCTGGCGCTCGGATGACGGCGGGCAGACGTGGGCGCCACCGGCGCCGGCGACGCCGGAGGGGCTGAATAGCTCGGCCTACCACGACACGATGATCCGCACGTCGTCGGGACGCCTAATCCTGCCGGTGTATTGCTCAATGGGTCAGCAAACCGCCGCGGGCGAGGGCGCAACGCCCCGGCCAGGCAAGCTGTTCCACGGCCAGTGGGTCGAGACCAACGCCCACTTCTTCGACCGGACGGCTACCTGCTCATACGTGTGCTACTCGGACGACGAGGGGCGCACGTGGCAACGCAACAAGGACGGTGAGTTGATCGTTTTGCTGGACGGGAACGCCATCTTCAGCTACACCAACGAGCCGTCCGTTGCGGAGGTCGAGCCGGGGAAGCTGCTGCTGTTCTTGCGTACCGGATTGGGCCGCGTCTTTCAGGTGTGGTCATCCGACAACGGCGAGACCTGGACACGGCCGGCGCCGACTTCGCTGGCCACCTCCACCGCTCCGGCCAAAATTCGCACCCTCCCGACCGGCCACTTGCTGGCCGTCTGGAACCAGCAGAGCGAGGCGGAAATCAAGCAGGGCTACATCCGCTCGCGCATCTCGTCGGCCGTCAGCCGAAACGGCGGCAGCGTCTGGGAGTTCTTCCAGAACGTGACCTCCTTGCACGAGGAGACGCGCGTGGAGCCGGGACCAATCCGACCGGCCCGACCGGCAGAGCACTACCTGACGCCGGGATTGCCGGCGCCGGAGCGCGAGGGAGGGCACATTACACCCGCCGAGGCGCTGGTCACGATGACCTATCCGGCCGTCCTGGTGCTGAAGGATCGAGTCATCATTGCCCACCGCTACCGGGAATATCACGAGCACCCGACCCGCGCAGAAATACTCGTGAGCAATCCACAGCCAGGAACGCACGGGTTCATTCAGAAGCTGAAAGTGTTGCCGCTGCACTGGTTCTACGGCGGTAAAGAGCCGGCGGAAAATCCGTTCCTCCCTCGCGCAGAGGCGCCGGCTACGCCGTAGGGGTGGCGGTGCCACCATGCCGACGGGGCGGTCACATCGTCCGCGGGACCGTGCCTAGCTCATCTTTGAGGCGCGCTTCGATGTCGTCCACCCGGAGCGAGTTTGCCGGCCACTCGGCCGGGGGGAGGTGGGACAGTCGGAGCAGTAGGCGGGCGAGCAGGCCCACGTACTCGCGCAGCTCGCGCGGTCGCACCTTGTCGGCGGTATCCCCTGGCTCATGGTGGAAGTCGGCGTCGGGATGCCGGCCAACAAACCGCCACCGCCACGGCAGCGCCGACGGAATGCCGCGGCGGGCAAACGGAAACCAGTCGCTGCTGGCATCCATCTGTGCCAGCACGTGACACTGCAAGCCTTCGCCCAGCGTGGTGAGCGCGCGTTGGATCAGCGGACGCAGGTGCGGGAATTGCAGGACCACGCCCTTCATCGGGCCGGCGGCCAGTTCATCCAGGTTCAGCGCGAGCCGGGGCAACGGCCCGGAGCGGTGGTGGCGCTCGACGTAGGCGTATGAGCCTTGAAACACCTGCTCCTCGGCGCCGAAGGTGACAAAGCGGATGCTGCACCCCGGCTCGACACCCTGCTCTTGCCGGAGCAGGCTGAGGACGCGCGCCAACTCCAAGACGACGGCCGTGCCGGAGGCATTATCGTTGCCCCCCGGCGAGTCGGGCACGGTATCGTGGTGGGCGCCGATCACAAGCCAGTCGTCCGGCCACTGCGCGCCCGGCAGGTCGGCAACAGTATTGGTGCCAGTCCCGCGATAGGCGCGGCTGGGTACCTTGATTGCCAAACTGTGGCCGGCGGCGGCCAGCGTGCGCAGACGGGCACCATCCTCCCGCGAGGTGACGACGGTGGGCAGGGGGTGCTCTAGCTCGCCGGAGGTGCGCCATTCGGTTGCGGAGTGGTACTCCATGCGCCCCCCGCTCTTGCGCTCGACAACCACTGCTGCCACCGCACCGGCCTCCCGCAAGCTCAGGAGACGGTCTGCGAGCGGCTTGGGGGTGCTGAACGGCTCCGGGGATAGATTGACAATGGTTACGGAGTCAGGAAGCTGCTCCCTCGTCGCCGCCACCTCGTGCGGCATCCCGAAGCCAACGTCCACGAGGGGGCCGCACAGGTCTACCGGGGGGCAGAAGAGGAGGGGCAAGAGGTCAATCGGCCGGCCGTTTTCCACCCGGCTGTCCGCTATGACGGAAGCCGTGGACCGGCCGTGCTCCCACGTGTCCAGCGGGAAGTCCTCCAACCGCGCATCCGTGAGGTCGGCTGCGGCCATGCGCTCGCGGATATAGGCGACCGCCTGCCGCTCGCCCTCAGAAGAGGACCACCGTGGGCCGATCTGCTGACACAGCACGGCGAGATGTCGTTCGATCTGCGAGCCGACCCAGGCTTCACCCATGAGCCAGCGATCAACGGCCGCCCAGTCAAGCGACATCATCCCCATCTCCCTTTATGTATGGCCCTCTCGCCAACATCAGGAATCGCGCACCGTGACCCGTAGCTCGGCATCCGGGTACAGATCGAAGAACAGCACCAGGTGGAACTCCCCATCCGTGTTCCTGGCGAGCACGAAGTCTTCCGCGTTGGTCTCGATCCGCGAGCGGTCCGGGCTGTAGGCTGCCGGTACCCCCCACAGCGCAATGGCATAGTCCGGGAAGGAGGCCTCCGTGCGTATGGAGAGCGTGATGGATACCTGGCCGTCCTGGCGCAGCCACCGCGACCGCACAATGTTCACGTCCGGCGTCTCGGTGTAGCTGATCGTACTGCCGAGCGGCCCGCGCTCCTGCACAGTGTAGTCGAAGTACCAAATGGGATGGGGGCACTCGCGCTCGAAGCGGAGCTGCCGCTGCTGGTCTTCGACGAGGATGTATTCCTGGGAGAGGGGGTCTTTGTGCGGCAGTCGCCGCCGGCGATCCGCGAAGACGCTAGACATCCGCGTGTACCAGGACAGGCGCTCCCGCGGCACGAGCATGCGGTCGTCTCCCCACGTGCATAGCCAGTTCTTGTCGTAGTCCAGGTGATCCGTCTTGCTGACAAAGACGGTGCGGGGCGTCACCGCATAGTGCCGGCGATAGTAGTCGGCGATGTCGAGCGAGCGGGCGTAGACCATCCGGTACTGCTTGGGGTACTCGAAGGCCATTTGTCGTTGATAGCGCTCCATGTACGCGAATACGCGCTCCGAAGAATCCTCGGCTCGGAACTCGGGACTATACAGTTCCATTTTCTGCCGGTGCTTGGCGGCGTCAAACTCATTGGCGGGCATGCCCATGTAGAGAGGCATGAACACTGCCGGATGGCCACTGAGCACCGTCAGGTTCTGTGCCTCTTGCATGCACTGATCCAGGCAGCGCAGCGTTGTCGCAAAGTCTCCCTCCGACACCTGGTAATGCGACTCTGCCGGTCCGAGGAAGTGGAAGCCACCGCAGAAGTCCCACTGGTGGACCACGACATCGCCGCCGGTGTCCTGATTCGTCTTGCGGCAGTCGAGCGGCGAGCCGAAGTAGGGAAACTCGGGCATCCCCAGCCAATAGTCGGCGTTTGCCTCGCGTAGCCCAAAGTGATTGTTCACGCCGAGGCGGGCGAGCACCTCGATATAGCCGGGGTCGTGGTTGTGATACATCTCGATGCGGACGGACCGCGCGTCGTTCTCGTCGGGAAGCAGCGACCTAACCCGCTTCAGCATCTGACCGTAGAACCGTACCCGGTCTGCGGTGCTCATCCGGGACTCGCTGGCGGTCGGCGGCGTGTCCGGCACGACGGGCGCTACCAAGTCGCCGAAGTGTCGGTGGTGAGCGCGCAGCCGCTGAAAGAGCGGATCGGCCTCGTCGAAGTGCTCGATGGGCAGGCGGTAGTCGAGCGGAATACCGGTCGCGTGCAGTGTCGGCGTGACCTCGAACCCGCGGTAGGCGCTGAAGCGCAGGACAATCCAGTCGTCCTCGATAACCGAGAAGTAGCGGTAGAACAGTTCGTCGCCGGCCTGCCAGCGGGCGAGGTAGCTGCCGGGCGCCGGCGGCCGATAGGTCAGCGTGGCCTGGCCGTCGGCAAAGGACAGGGCAGGCTGCTCCGACTCCAGCGCGTCGAGCCAGGCCAGATCACCGCCAGCGACAAAGGCAGCGCCCGGATTGGCGCGTTCGAGGTACTGTGGAAAGATGGTCAGGCCCGACGCTTCCACGCCAGCCGGTAGAAAGAACCGGAAGTCTATCGCCTCGCCCAGCCGGAGCAACCGGGCGCCAGTCGTCCATTGGGGCATCGCAAGCAACTGCTCGTTCATCGCACCGCTCCTCCTGTCTCGCCATGGGCCACGCCTCACCCCCCCCGTCCCCCGCTCCGCAATGTGGATGCGGCGACAGGCGGCGGCTAGACCAGACGATTCTACCCGTATCGGAGGGCTACGGCGGGGTGGGAGTTTGGACCGATCTAACCCCCGGCCCCTTCCCTGGCAGGGAAGGGGAGACAGGCGGCGGGCGTAAGGGCGTCCCTTGTGAGCACCCTGGCACCGGCCGGGGAGCCGGAAAGGGCAACCACAAGGGTTGCCCCTACAGGGGCCGGGGGTAGGTGCGGTTGTGGATAGGTGGGGTTAGCGCTTGGTGTATTGGGGTGCTTTGCGGGCACGCTTGAGACCGTACTTCTTGCGCTCTTTCACCCGCGAATCGCGGGTCAGCAACCCGGCCTGACGGAGAGAGCGCCGATGCTCGGGGTCCACGACGAGCAGCGCGCGGGCGATGCCGTGCCGCACGGCGCCGGCCTGGCCGCTCATCCCGCCGCCGAGGACCTTGGCTACGACATCGAAGCGGCCTTCCAACTCCAACTGCTGGAGTGGTTTCAGGACATGCTGCATCAAGGAGTCACGGCCGAGATACTCGCGGGCCGGGTGGCCATTGATAACCACGCTGCCCTGCTCCTCTTGGGCGGCGTACAGCCGCACGCGCGCGACGGCCGACTTGCGACGCCCAAGTCCGTAGAAATACTGTCGCTGGTCCCCCGATTGCTCCACTATGCTGCTCCTATCGGCTCGCTCCATCAAGCGGTCGTGCGCCAATTCTGCGCGGGCCGGCGCACTCGTGACTTACCTACTTTCAAGACAACGGTTCGGGCTGTTGCGCCGTGTGGGGATGATCCGGGCCGGCATACACGCGCAGCTTGCGGAAGAGCTTCCGGCCCAGCGCATTCTTGGGTAACATGCCCCGGACAGCAAACTCGATCACCCGTTCGGGATGCTTGGCGAGCATATCCTTGAAGGGAGTGACCTTCAGCCCGCCGGGGTACCCGGAATGGCGATAGTACAGCTTGTCCGTCAGCTTTCTCCCAGTGACTTGGATCTTCTCGGCATTCACCACGATCACATAGTCCCCGGTATCGGCATGGGGGCTATACACCGGCTTATCCTTGCCGCGTAGCTTGACGGCGATGCGCGTCGCCAGCCGGCCCAAGATTTGATCCTCAGCATCCGCAATCCACCAGCGCTCTGCCGCGTCCCCCGGTCGGGGGGTAAAGCTCCGAAAGCTCATCAGTAGTTCACCTTCATCAAGCACAGACCGGCCGCCGGTGCCGTCGGACCGGCCAGTCCGCGCTGTTTGGCAGAAATGATCTCGCGCAACGCTTCCGGCTGTAGCTGCCCTCTCCCGACCCGCACGAGCGAGCCGACCAGCCGGCGTACCATGTGGCGCAAGAACGCATTCGCGGTGACTTCCACGACGATAATATCAGCGAACCGCCGGCACGAGAGTTGCAAAATACGCCGCACGGTCGAAGGATAGTCCTCCTGCGCTGCAAAAGCCTGAAAGTCATGCTCACCGCGACACCAACTCGCTGCTGCGTTCATCCTTTCCACATCGAGCGGTGTGGCCACCTGCCAAGTCCAGCGGGTTACGAGTGGCGACCGCACCGGTAGATTGTAAACCGCGTACCGATACGCTCTACTGCGCGCCGCATAGCGCGCATGGAACGTCGGCGCTGCCACCTGCACCGACCAGAGCACCACGTCCGGCGGCAAACGCGCGTTCAACGCCGCTTGCCAGACGGCCGGCTCCCAAGCACGGTCACTGTCAAAGTGTATAACCTGCCCGACCGCATGGACTCCAGCGTCAGTACGGCCTGCCCCGATCACACGGCTGGGAAGCGTGGTCGCAGCGAGTACCGCCGCTTCCAGCACCCCCTGGACCGTACGCACCTGCAGCTGACCAGGCTGAATCTGGAACCCGGCAAAACCCGTTCCGTCGTACTCGACGACACACCGCAGCCGTACCATCGCTCCCGTCCTGGGGCTTGGCGCTCGACGCTCCCAGGACCACGCTGACCCCGCCTACTCTACGAACTCGATCTGCACAATGCGGGCGTTATCGCCGAGGCGCCGATAGAGCGGAGTAATGCGCGTATAGCCCCCTGGCCGGTCCTCAAGCCAGCCCGGCTCGTCGTCTTCCTCCGGCGTGAGCTTGGCAAAGAGCTTGTCCACCGCCGCCCGATCCGGCAGCCGTGCCATACAGCGGCGCCGGGCGTGGAGCAGACGCGCTTGGTCATCGCTTTGCACCCCCCGCCGGGCCGTAGTAATCAGCCTCTCAATGTGCCGCCGCAGCTCTTTGGCCCGCGCATCGGTCGTCTTGATCCGCTCATGACGCAGCAGGGCGCCCATCAAACTGCGGAGCAGCGCCTTGCGTTGGTCAGCCGGCCGATTCAGCTGCTTCCCTTTCCGTCTGTGACGCATAGCTCTACTCGTGTCCTCTGCCACTCACCGGCCGGAGGTCGCCATCCTGCTACGGCGCGGCGACCTCCGGCTCGGCCACGGCCACGGCGGCCGCTTCATCCGCTTCATCAACGGCCTCCGGCGCCGGCTGCTCGGCGCTCCCCCACATCACCCCACGCGCGGTGAGGCACTCGCGCAACTCCTGCAGCGACCGCTCGCCGAAGTTACGTAGCTTGAGTAGCTCCGCTTCGGTCATGTCGGCAATCTGCCCCACCTGGGAGATGCTGTTGCGCTTCAGGCAGTTGAGTGTCCGGTTGGTCAGCCCAAGGTCGTCCACCAACAACTCGGCCAACTCCGGCGGTACCACCACCGCCACAGCAGCGGGCGCCGGGGCGGGAGCAGGCGCCGGGAGCGGCTCCGGCTCCGGCTCCGGCTCCTCGACGGGCAGCACGCTCTGCTCAAAGCGGATGAACTCCTCGGCCAGCAGGCGAGCGCTCCGGGCCAGCGCCTCCTCCGGCGTCAGCGTCCCATCCGTCCAAAGCTGGAGATCAAGCTGGTCCAGGCTTGTATCCTGGCCTACGCGGGCGCCGCCGACGCTGTATTGCACCCGGCGGACCGGCGAGTAGATCGCATCAACGGGAATCTCGCCGATAGGAACGTCCTCGCGCGTGTCGGCCGGGAGGTACCCGGTGCCACGATCAATCGTCAACTCCATACTCAGGTGGGCCTGATCGTTGTCGAGCGTGGCGACGACCTGGTCGGGGTTGAAGACTTCCACCTGCTCCGGCCAACGAATATCGCTGGCCTTGACGACGCCCGGCCCCGGCACGTCGAGGTAGGCCTTGATGGAATCCTCGGCTGCCGCCCGCAGTCGAATCCGCTTCAGGTTCAGCACCACTTGCACCACATCCTCCTTGACGTTGGGGATGGTGGAGAACTCGTGCTGCACCCCTTCAATCCGTACAGCGGTCACCGCTGCGCCGGGGAGCGACGACAGGAGGACGCGCCGCAGCGCGTTGCCGAGCGTGTGCCCGTAGCCGCGAGGCAACGGCTCGGCGCGAAAGGACCCATAGGACGGGTCTTCGCCCTCGTCGGTGCGCTGAATGCTCGTTTGGGGAGCCGCCTCAGTGATCACGTTGTCCATGCCTCCTCAGGAACCGGCTGACATGGGACTTCAGAAAAATACCTATACACGACACGCGCTCAGTGGCCACGTGTAGCGCCAGCAGCGAGCGCTACCGTGAGTAGAACTCCACGATGAGCTGCTCGGAGATCTGGACATCAATCTCGCCGCGTACCGGCAGCGTTTCGATGCGCGCCTCCAGCGTCGCCGCGTCGAACGTGAGCCACTCCGGCGGCTGCCGCGGCGGGGCGCCAGCGACGACATCCTCGAAGAGGCCCAGCGAGCGCGACTTCGGCCGTACCGCCACCACGTCGTTGGGACGGAGCAGGCGCGAGGGAATATCGCAGCGCCGACCATTGACCATGATATGGCGGTGGTTGACGATCTGCCGGGCCTCCGGACGCGACGCGGCCAGGCCCATGCGATAGACCACGTTGTCGAGGCGTGACTCCAACACTTGGAGGAGATTTTCGCCCGTATTGCCGGTTCGCCGATTGGCCTCGGCAAAATGCCGGCGGAACTGCCGCTCCAAGACACCGTAGGTGCGCCGGGCCTTCTGTTTCTCGCGCAACTGTGTACCGTACTCACTCGACCGCGGCCGCCGCTGCGGTCGCGGTCCTGGTGGACTATTGCGGCGACTGATCGCGCATTTCGGTGTAAGACAGCGGTCGCCTTTGAGAAAGAGCTTCATGCCTTCGCGTCGGCAGAGCTTACATACCGGCCCTGTATACCGTGCCATGTGTGTTCTTCGCCTCGCTCCTCTCGTCGCCCTAGTGGGAGCTAGACCCTCCGGCGCTTGCGTGGCCGTGGCCCATTGTGCGGCATCGGGGTGATGTCTACGATACTGGTGACGGCCAAGCCGGCCGCCTGGAGTGAACGGATAGCCGATTCCCGGCCCGAGCCAGGGCCTTTGATCCGCACGTCTATCTGCCGCATCCCGTTTTCCATCGCCCGGCGCGCGGCCTGCTCGGCCGTCAAACCGGCGGCAAACGGCGTGCTCTTCCGTGATCCGGGGAAGCCCAAGGAGCCACCGGAGGCCCAAGCGATGGTCGTACCTTCGGGGTCGGTGATGGTAACGATGGTGTTGTTGAACGTGCTCTGAATATGCGCGATCCCACGCGGCACATTCCGACGCTCTCGCCGCCGTCCCCGGCTGGAGCTTCCGGAGCGTCTGCTTTCAACCATCGCGGCGTTTTCCTTACCTCTCCCCCAATGATCGCGTGGGACAGCAGTCCCGCTTTCCGACAGTGCGGCTCATTGGGTTATGCAACGCGCTTGATCTCATACCGCTGCGCAGGCACAGGCAGCACAAAGCGCAAGCAAGAAGTATAGCAAGAAGGCGGTCGAACGACAACTCAGCCGCGGTAGCCGCGCCGGAGTCTGCCGCAGGTCCGTTGACCGGCCCCTTCGACCAGGGTAGTTTCACGGGTGATGCGGATGGGACACCGGCGGGCCAATAAGCCAGGCTAGAGCCGCCGCAGCGCCAACACACCCAGGAGCAGACTACCCAGCCCCCACCCGAGCAGGAACAGTTGATCCGTGATGTACCACAGGCCGACGGCAACGACGGTAATCAAACTACAGGCGATCAACGCCATCCACGCACGCGCCCGCCCGGACGGAGCATCGCCCGAAAGCGGCCCACGTGGCGGGGGCGTCGGCGGTTGCGCCGTCACACGTACCTCACTTCCGGCTTAGGAGTAACAGAGCACGGGTCGTTCCGTGTAGTCAATGCCTTCCGCTGGCACCTGATACATTACAGTATACCCTTAGAGGTACTGGGTGGCAGTTGGAGTACGCACAGGATCGAGGAACCACCGTGGACATCATGCGTATGGACCAGCGTCCGGAGCTGCGGCAGCCGATCCTTATCACCGCCTTCTCCGGGTGGAATGATGCGGCAGAGGGGGCAACCTTCGCCACGCGGATTATTCGGCGTCAGCGGCGCGCAACCCTCTTCGCACACATCGAGGCGGAGGAGTTCTTCGTGTTTACGGAGACACGCCCTACAGTGCGCTTGCGGGCCGGGATGACACGCGAAATCCGCTGGCCGGCGAATCGTCTGTACGCCAGCGCAACGCCGGACGCGAGCGCCGATCTCATCCTGCTGACCGGGACCGAGCCACAGCTACGCTGGCAGACCTTCTGCAACGCCATCATTGACCTGGCTCAAGACCTCGGCGTAGACAAGATCATCACCTTGGGGGCGCTGCTCGAAGCTACGCCACACACCCGCCCCACGCCGGTCAGTGGCAGCTCGCCCGATCCCGAGCTAGCCAGTCGGCTTGCCGCGCGCGGATTGGGCGGCTCACGCTACGAAGGGCCGACCGGTATCGTCGGCGTGCTGAACTCGAGCTGCCATAGCAACGGCCTCCCGGTCGCGAGTCTGTGGGCCAGTCAACCGCACTACTTGCAAAGCCACCGGAACCCGGCAGTTGCCCTAGCCTTGCTGGAGCACCTGAGCGCACTCGTTGACTTGGAACTGGACTTGACGATTGTCGAGCATCAGGCCAGAGCTTACCGGCGCCAGGTGGACGAGGCCCTCGAGGAGCACCCCAAGATTCGCGCCTACATCCAGGAGCTTGAGCGGAAGGCCGACAGCGATGCGGGCCAGGCCGAGGCCGATGGCGGCCAGGAGACGTTGCCCAGCGGCGAGGATATGGTGCAGGAGCTTGAGCTGTGGCTGCGCCAGCAACGTGAGCCGACATCGGAGGACGAGGAGTAGACACGGGCCTCACCCCCGGGCCCCCTAGTAATCCCGGCGTCCCTCCAGCGCCCGACTGAGCGTGTAGTCGTCGGCGTACTCCAGATCGGAGCCAATCGGTAGCCCTTGGGCCAGGCGGGTGACCTGCACGCCGCTAGGCTGGAGCCGGCTCCGCACCAGATTAGCGGTTGCTTCGCCTTCCACCGTGGCATTCGTGGCGACAATGATCTCCTCGGGCTGCTCGTCCGCTACGCGCCGTACCAACTCGCGGATACGCAGATCGTCCTCCAGTACCCCATCCATCGGCGAGAACGAGCCGTGCAGGACGTGGTACTGGCCCCGGTAGACCCCGGTGCGCTCCAGCGCCAGGACATCCAGCGGTTCCTCGACAACACAGATATACTGGCGGTCGCGGGTAGGGTCGGTACAGATATGGCAAGGATCGTGCGTGCCGAGATTGAAGCAGGTGTTGCAGGTGAGGATTTTTTCCTTGAGGTCCAGAATGGCGGCCGCCAAGGACTGAGCCTCCTCCGCGGGCTGACGCAGCAGAAAATACGTCAGCCGCTGGGCCGTCTTCGGACCGATGGTGGGGAGCTTGCCGAACTCGGCAATCAGCCGGGCAATAGGCTCCGCGAGCGTTTGCGCTGTCATGAGGTGGTTGCCGTGCTGCCCCTCCGGGCCGCTGTGGCGGCTAGAGACCGAGGTTACCGAGGCCCAAGCCGCCGGTAAGCGCGCCGAGCCGCTTGCCGGCCAGGTCTTGTGACTTCACAAGCGCCTCGCTGAACGCAGCGAGGATCAAGTCCTCCAGCAGCGAGACATCTTCCGGGTCTACGACTGCCGGATCAATCTCGACCGCCTGGATCTGCTGCTGCCCGGTCATCGTCACGACGACCGCCCCGCCTCCGGCGGTGCCCTCGATGGTTTCTTGGGCAAGCTCCTCCTGGATCTTCACCATCTTGTTCTGCATCCTACGCAGCATTTTCATGTTCATGTCCGTTCTCCTTATCCGGCGGTTGCTGTCGGCTAGGCCCCGTCGGCTGCATCTTCAATGATAGTCGCTCCGGGGAAAACCGTCCGCAGGGCATGGCGGACGACCGGGTCTTCTCGCTCCGGGTTGGCTGCGACCGTACCGTGCTCCGCGGCGCCTTTGACCACGACGCGCGCGTGGAGCGGCCGTTGAAACACTCGTTGCAGCGCCTTCTCCGTGACCAAGCGGTTCTCCGGCTTCTCGACTTGCTCGGCGTGAAAAGCGTAGTCGAACTCCAGGGTGACGTCGTCGGCTTGCACCGCGGCGACCCGTGCATCGCGGAGCAACGCTGTGACCTTGCGCTTCCGGCCCAGCAGCTCAAGCACCGCCGGCCAGCGCGACTCGATGGTAGCCACCGACAGCGGCTCACCGCCGGCCGGTACCGCACGTTCTGCAGGCTGTGGGGCGGCCGGAGCGGGAGCCGGCGCCTCCACTTGCGGTGCTGGAGTAGTCTGGTCACTCTGCGGCGCTGCCGGCTCGCGCGGCGCTGCGGCGGCGGGCGGGGCAACCGTCTCCGCCCGTGCCGGCTCAGGTTCAGTGACACGGTGCGGTGCCGCGGCTGCGTCTGTGGCCGGGGCCGGCTGCGCTGTGGGCGGGGTAGCGGCGGCCGCCGGCACCGCGTCGCTCACGGTGACAAGCGCCTGCACCGCCGCAAGCTCCAGCGGTAGCTGCGGCTGGACCGTGGTGCTCCGCAAGCCCTGATCCGCTTCCGTAAAGAGCCGGAGCCAACGGACCAGCGCCGGGAGGTCCGCGCGTCGGCTGCGCGCCCGCACCGCCTCCTGCTCTTCCTGGCTCAACGACAGCCCGGTGGGTGAGTTGACACCGCTATGGGCCAGCAGCAGGGCACGCAAGAAGCCGACAAGCTGGCGACCGAACTCGCGCAAGTCCGCTCCCCGGTCACTGACCGTCTGGAGCGTCGTCAGAGCCGCCGCCAAGTCACCATTGAGGAGCGCATCGGCCATGTCCAGGACCAACGCTTGATCCGAGAGACCGAGCATGTCTTGCAGGTGTCCGACGTTGATCGTCTGCCCGGCGAACGAGGCGGCTTGATCGAGGAGGCTCAAGGCGTCGCGCACACTGCCCGTCGCCAAGCGAGCGACGAACTCCAGCGCCGCATCGTCCGCGGCGAGCTTTTCCTGCTCGCTGACCGCCCGCAAGTGTCGCACCAAGTCGGTCGTGGCCACGGGCTTGAAATCGAACCGCTGACAGCGCGACAGCACCGTGGCCGGCACCTTCTGGGGGTCGGTCGTGGCGAGCACGAAGATGACGTGCGGTGGTGGCTCCTCCAGCGTTTTCAGCAGCGCATTGAACGCGCTGGTCGAGAGCATGTGGACTTCATCAATGATGTAGACCTTGTAGCGCCCCTCGGCCGGCCGGCGGGCAACTTTTTCGCGCAGGTCACGAATATCGTCCACGCCGGTATTGGAGGCGCCGTCAATCTCGATCATCAGGTCGAACTGCGCGCCGCGCTTGATCGCCGCGCAGTGCTCACACTGATCGCACGGTTCCGGCTGCATCCCCTGCTGGCAGTTGACCGCCTTTGCCAGCAGGCGCGCCGTGGTCGTCTTGCCGGTGCCGCGCGGACCGGTGAACAGGTAGGCATGCGCCAGTTGGTCGGGCCGGGCCAACGCATTACGCAGCGTGCGGACGATATGCTCCTGCCCGACGACATCGGCGAAGGTCTGGGGGCGCCACGTGTTGTAGAGGGAGGCCACCTGGTACTACTCCGTCCTCGCTCCGATTGCGGACTACACGGACCTTAACGCCGCCGGGCCGGCGATGGAGGCTGCCGACATGGTCACGAGCGGCCGCCGGCCGGCTCACGAGGCCGCTGCCGACACCAGCCTATCAGCGCAACGACCGGCCGGTCTCGACCAATAACCGCTATGGAGGAGTGGTCGCGCACCCCCTTTTGATCCTGCCACCCGACGTGCATAGACCGGCTAGCTTAGGCCAGGCTGCCCTGCGGCACCCAGGACGGTCTCCTTACCGCTGCTTCCTTCCGGACCTGACGGGGTTCGGAGTGCCCTGCCGCGCAGGACCCAGCCATCAACACCAAACAATCAACGCCGTCTCGGGTGGCACCAGACCGGGAGGGGGGATTCAACCCCGCTGTAGCGGATTGCGGGTTCAGGGTACCGCTAACACCCCGCCTAGCACGACCACAAGAATCGTATCGTGGGGACGGGTAGCTGTCAACGGGGTAGGGGCGCAGTCTTGCACCTAACCCCCGGCCCCTTCCCTGGCAGGGAAGGGGAGTCCATGCGGCGGCTTAGGCCGGCACGTCTGGGGCGGCAGAGCACCAACGGAGGCCCCATGGGGCTGGGCGGCGGATAACGGCCACTGTCAACCGCACATCGTGGGCGGAGAGGGTGGGATTCGAACCCACGGTACCTTGCGGTACACGCGCTCTCCAGGCGCGCCGGATAGGCCACTCTCGCACCTCTCCGCGTGGCCGGTCTGCTACCGAGTATAGCAAGCCGCGACGTCAGGCTCTCTCTGACCGGGGAGTGTGCCGGAGTGAGGGAGACTGCGCCTAGATCATGAGGTCGCCGCCGTTGATGTCGAGCGACGCGCCAGTGATGTAAGCAGCCCGGTCGGAGGCGAGGAACGCGACCAACTCGGCGACCTCCTCCGGACGACCCAAGCGGGAGATGGGGAAGCTCGCGGCGTAGGCGCTCGTCTGCTCGTCGCTGATCGTCGCGCGAACCATCTCGGTATCAATCAAGCCGGGACACACAGCGTTCACGGTGATCCCATACGGCGCGGCTTCTTTGGCCAAGTGGCGGGTGAAGCCCAACACGCCGGCCTTGGCCGCCGTGTAATGCGCGCCGCCGACGGTGCTGACGTTCTTGCCCGCCGTCGAGGAGAAGTTCACGATCCGTCCCCAGCCTGCCTCCCGCATCGCCGGGAGCACCGCCCGCGAGCAGAGGTACGTGCCCTTCAGATTGACGTTGACGACGAGGTCCCACTCGGCCTCTTCGATGTCAATGACTGCGGTAGGACGGAGGACGCCCGCATTGTTGATGAGCACGTGGATGCTGCCGTAGCGGTCCAGGGTAGCCTCGACGATGCCGCGCACGTCCTCGCTCGACGCCACGTCGCCTGGCACCGCCCACGCCGCGTGGCCAGCGGCCCTGAGCGCAGCGGCCGTTTGCTCGGCAGCCACGGCGTTCACGTCGTTGACCACGAGGCTCGCGCCACCGGCGGCCAGTCTGCGGGCCACTGCATAGCCCATGCCTTGGCCGGCGCCGGTCACGATGGCGACCTTGCCGGCAAGCTCCGTTGTATCCGGCATCACCTCAGATCACTCCTACCGCCCGGCTCACCTCGGCAAACACGGACACGGCCCGGTCCAACTGCTCACGGGTATGGGCGGCAGAGAGCTGGACCCTGATCCGCGCCGCGCCCCGCGGCACCACCGGATAGCTGAATCCGACTACAAAGATGCCACGCTCATTGACCGCCTTGGCCAATTCGACGGTCTTCAACTCGTCTCTGAGCATGATCGGCACAATGGGATGCTCACCGGGCACGATGTCGAAGCCGAGGTCCGTCATGCGCCCGCGGAAATAGTGGGTGTTCTCCCACAGCTGCTCGCGTAGCTCGGGATGCTGCTGGACCATCTCAAGCGCCTTCAGCGACCCAACAACCACCGGCAGCGCAATCGTATTGGAGAACAGGTAGTTGCGGGAGCGCTGCCGCAGCAGGTCAATAATC
The DNA here is from genome assembly GCA_965220865.1 of Chloroflexota bacterium. Taxonomy (GTDB): domain Bacteria; phylum Chloroflexota; class UBA11872; order UBA12225; family JAJDUF01; genus JAJDUF01. Next base: position 4,099,239 of record OZ244848.1, on the reverse strand, counting down.
GCCTGGCGGCCGCTCGTGAAGCCGCCGGACGCACCGCCGAGCGCCTTCCCCAAGGTGCTCGTCAGAATGTCTACGCGGTCGGCTACGCCCTGCGCTGCGGGGGTGCCGCGACCGTCGGGGCCAAGAAAGCCGGTGGCGTGGGAATCGTCCACCATGACGAGCGCGTGGTGGCGGTCGGCCAGCTCGCAGACGTCGCCCAGCGGAGCGCGGTCCCCCTCCATGCTGAACACGCCGTCGGTGGCGATCAGGCGGAAGCGTGCCCCGGCTACCGCGTCGAGCTTGGCGGCCAAATCGGCCATGTCGTTGTGCTGGTAGATTTGCCGCTGCGCCCGGCACAGGCGCACGCCGTCCACAATACTGGCGTGATTGAGGCTATCGCTGATGATCGCATCCTCCGGGCCGAGCAAGGTGCCGAACAAGCCGGCGTTGGCATCGAAGCAGGAGTTGTAGAGAATCGTGTCTGCGGTGCCGAAGAACGCGGACAGCCGTTTTTCCAGAGTCTTGTGGATGTCGTGGGTGCCACAGATGAAGCGCACCGAGGCCATCCCAAAACCGTACTGCTGCACCCCGGCCGCCACCGCCTGCAAGACGTCGGGATGGTTAGCCAGCCCCAGATAGTTGTTGGCGCAGAAGTTAATCATGGGACCGGCCGGCGTCTCGACTTCCGGCCCTTGCGGCGTGCTGATGACCTGCTCGTCTTTGTAGAGGCCGCTGGCCCGGATGCCTTGCAACTCCTGTTCGAGCCAGGGTTGCATCTGCGCGTAGGTCATGGGGCTTCGCTCCTTTAGCTCGGCCGTGATCCGGTCAGGCTCGGCCTAGGCGCTGATCCTCGGCGGCATACCACTCGTGCAGATCGCGGGGCATCGGCGTGGGCGGTCCCACGCCCTGCTCGCGTCGCCAGCGTACTAGGGGATGGTCGCGCTGCGGCTGCGGCAGGTCTACGCGCCGACCGTAAGCGGCCGACTCGAACACTCCCAGCATAATCTCCATGATGTGTCGGCCCTCGATCCCGCTGCACTCGTGGTCCCGGCCCTCATCGAGGGCGCGGACGTACTCCTCGACAAACCAGTAGTCCGCCGGGTCTGCCGGGCCGCGCGGATCGTAGTGGTCGGGATAGAGCGGGTCGAGGGGTTGCCAATTGCCGTACTCGCTACCGGGCAGGTGGTGCGGTTGAGGCAGCCACCACGCGCCGCCAACCCGCTTGCTGGCATTCATCATCAACCGTCCCTCCGTGCCGAACACCTCCAGGGTGTAGGCGGCCGAGGCCGCGCCGACACCGGCGAAACGGTGCTGCAAGAGGGTGCCGGTGACGTTGTGGTCGAACTCCAGCGTGGCGGTCACGTGCTCACCGGCCACCGTACCGGCGCCGCGGGGGCCTTCCAGCACGTCATCAGGCCCGATCCGGCGCCCGTCCGTCGAAGCAATGCCCGACACGCTGCGAACGTGCCCGCCGAAGCGCAGCATGTTGTTGAGCATGTGGGTGCCGATGTCGAGCAAGCCGTAGCCGCCATAGTAGCCCTTGCCGCTGCCGTAGATGTACCGCACTGGGCCGATACGCCCGGCGGCATTAGCCCGGGAAACGGCCTGCATGTACGGACTCACGCGGCCCTGCTGATGCACAGCGACCCGCGCGCCTTTTGCCGCCGCCTTGGCGATAATCTCATCGGCTTGCGCGAGGTCTTGGCAGAGGGGTTTTTCTACCTCGATGTTGGTGCCGTACTCCAAGACACGCATCGCCAGGGGATAGTGAAACTCGATACCGACCGGGATAGCCACAATGTCCGGCTGCACCTCACGCATCATCGCGTCGAGATCGCGGTAGCGTGCAGACGGTGGCACACCGACCTCGGCGCCGAGGGTGTCGAGCCGCTCCTGGACCAGGTCGCAGAGGGCTACGATCTCCGTGCGCGGGTGGGCATGGTAGGCGCGCGCCTCCGCCGTGCCGCGAGCGCGGCAGCCTAAGATAGCCACACGGTAGGCTTTCACCGTCATGGACCTAACCCCCGGCCCCTTCCCTACAGGGAAGGGGTGTCTGGATTCCCGCGAAAGCGGGAATGACGGACAAGGCAGCAGGGATGGCGGGCGTTAGCCCCGGCCCAGCCGCCGATCCTCCGCGACGAGCCACTCGCTGTAGGAGCGCGACACCGGCGGTGGTGGATCGTCCAGCCCAAGCTCCCGCCGCCACCGGAGCAGCGGATGGTCGCGGCCGGGCTGCGGCAGCTCGACCCGCCGGCCGTAGGCCGCCGACTCGAAAATGCCCATCATGATCTCCACGATATGCCGGCCTTCCTCACCATTGCATGCATGATCGCGGTCTTCGTCGAGCGCCCGCACGTACTCGTCGGCAAAGCTGAAGTCATCGGGCGAGGCACTACTCTCCGGGTCGTACTGCTCCGGGAAGATCGGCTCCAGCAACTCCCAGCGGTTGTTCGTGCCATCGGGGAGGTGATGCGGCGTCGGCATCCACCAGGCCCCGCCCGTCTCGCGCCCGGAGGCATTGAAGAGCAGGCGGCCTTCCGTGCCGTAGAGTTCGAGCGAATAGGCTTCGAGCTGCACGACGGGGAAGCGGTGCTGCAAGAGCGTGCCGGTTACGTTGTCGCCGAACTGGAGCATCGCCGTGATGCTCTCCCCCGTAATGGTGCCCATGCCGGCGGGCGAGGTGTGAACGTCCTCGGGCGTGATGAGCCGCCCGTCCGTCAACGCCACCGCGCTCACGCTGCGACAGCGCTGCCCGAACTGGAGCATGTTGTTCAGCATGTGGGTGCCGATGTTCATCAAACCGTAGCCGCCGTAGTACCCCTTGCCACTCCCGGTGATGTAGCGCAACCGGCCAATCCGTCCCTCTTGGAAAGCCCGGAATGTGGCCTGCATATTCGGTCCGGCCCGGCTTTGCTGGTGGACGGCCACCCGCACGCCCTTGGCCTTGGCTTTGGCGATCACGGCGTCGGCCTGTTCGAGGTCAATACACATCGGCTTTTCGACCTCGATGTTGACCCCGTGCTCCAGGACGCGCATGGACAGCGCGTAGTGCAGCTCGGTGGCGGTAGGGATGGCCACGATGTCCGGCTGCACCTCTTCGATCATCTTGTCCAGGTCGGTGTAGCGGGCGGAGGGCGGGACCCCGAACTCCTCTCCCAGCTTATTGAAGCGCTCGGGAACGAGATCGCAGAGGCCAACGAGGTCGGTGCGCGGATGGGCATAGTAGGCCCGGCCGGCGGCCGTACCACGCCCACGGCAGCCCAAGAGTGCCACGCGATAGGTCTTCATCGTTGCTGTCTCCTTGTCACTACCGGGCCTCACCCCCGGCCCCCTCTCCACCAGGCGGAGAGGGGGCATCTGTACGGAGGCGGACGATGTTGCGGCGGTTATCCGGCCGCGGCCGGGGCAGCGCCACGACGCCGGTCCTCGGACTCAAGCAACTCCTGGTACTGGATGGGCGCCTGCGTCGTGTCCGGCAGTCCGTGCTCCCGCCGCAGGCGGACCAGCGGGTGCTCGCGGTTCTGCTGCGGAATCTCTACGCGCCGGCCATAGCCGGCCGACTCATAGATGGCCATGATGATCTCCACGACGTGATGGCCATTGGCGCCATTGCATGCATGGTCGCGCCCTTCGTCCAGCGCCCGCACGTACTCGTCGGCGTATCCGTAGTCGTCTACGGAAGCGCTCATGCTCTCGTCGTAGCCTTCCGGGTAGATGGGGTCCAGGGGCTGCCACTGGTCGTTGGCGCCGTCGGGGTAGTACTGTGGCTGCAGCAGCAAGCGCGGCCCTCCCTGCTTCGCGGAGTGGTTGACGATGATTCGGCCTTCCGTGCCGTATAGCTCGGTGACGTGGGCCGTCGTATCGTTCTGGGCAAAGCGGTGGCAGAAGTGCGTGCCGGTGACACCGTTCTCCCACTCCATCGCGGCGTTTAAGTGCTCGCCGATGATGGTGCCCGCACCCCAGACGCGGTGCGCGTCGGCGGGTGTGGCGCTGCGGCCCCCGGAGACGGCAACGGCGCTGACGGCCTTGCAGCGGCCGGCAAACAAGATGTCGTTGTTCAGGATGTGGGTATCTTGGTGGATCAACTCGAACCCGCCGTAGTAGCCTTTGCCGGCGCTATGGATGTACCGCAGCTCGCCGATCCGGCCTTCCCGATAGGCCTTCAGCGCGGCTTTGATATTGACCCCGACGCCGCCCTGATGGTGGACCGCCACGCGGGCGCCCTTCTCCTGGGCCTTGGCGATCAGCGCATCGGCCTGGATAAGGTCGAGGGTCATCGGCTTCTCGACATCAATATGGACGCCGTGCTCCAAGACCCGCATGGATAGCGGGTAGTGCAACTCTGTGGCCGTCGGGATGGCCACGATGTCGGGCTGCGTTTCCTCGATCATCTTGTCCAGGTCGGTGTAGCGGGCGGAGGTCGGTACCCCCAACTCGTCGCCGAGCGTATTGAAACGCTCGGGAATCAGGTCGGAGAGGCCCACGACCTCGGTCCGGGCATGGGAATGGTAGCCTCGCGCCGCCGCGGTGCCTCGTCCACGACAGCCTAGGATCGCCACGCGGTAAGTCTTCACGCTCACTTCCTCCAGTTGGGCTATGGGGCGCGGCGGCCGGGCCGCGCTCGTTGTGCCAGGGAGCATAGCATTGGCGCGTAGCGGCGTGTGCGGCGCGGCCCTGGCACTCGGACCGCGACAGGCCGTATAATCGCTACATGATATTGCGGTTTCTGATGCATATCTGTGTACGCGCGGCGGAGGTAGTTCCGGGCAAATAGCATTGCATATGTAGAGGTGCGCCGGCCGCGGCTCGGAACTAGCCCCAGTATCCGACCCGCGGTTTTTTGTTGCCCTGAATACATGCTGGAAATGGGAGGAACCAGGTGCTCACACTCAAGGACATTCGCTACTTCTGGGGACCGCAGCCCGTGCTCGCCGGCGTCTCGCTGTTCGTTGGCCGCGGCGAAAAGGCCGGTCTCGTGGGAGCAAACGGCGCCGGGAAGACGACGCTGCTACGGATCGCTGCCAGAGAAATCACACCCGACGGCGGCAGCGTTGGGCGCCCGAACCGGACCGGGTATCTGCCGCAGGAGCCGGACGTTTCACCGGCCTTCCCGGCGACCGCATCGGTGCGCGACGTGGTGGTCTCGGCCAGCCCGACGGCGGCGCTCGCGCAGCAAGTGGCCGCAGCCGAGCAGCGGCTCGCCACGACAACCGGGCCGGCCCTCGAAGCGGCGGTGGAGGAGTACAGCCATCTGGAGGAAGCGTACCGCGTGGCCGACGGCTACCAGGTCGAGGCCGAGGCCGCGATTGTCCTGCGGGGCTTGGGCCTGGGCCATATCGAGCTGGACCGTCAGATCGGCCGATTGTCCTCCGGCGAGCTGACCCGCCTCGAAATGGCGCGGATATTGGCGAGCGGCGCCAGCCTGCTCATGCTCGACGAGCCAACCAACCACCTCGACGTGGACGGAACGCGCTGGCTGATGGAGTTCTTGGCCCGGACCGAGGCGGCCGTGCTGCTGGTCTCGCACGACCTGCGCCTGCTCGATCAGTCCATCTCGCGCGTGTTCGACCTCGACGTGCAGACGCGCCAGATCGAGGAGTTCAAGGGCACGTACAGCAACTACTTGGCCTGGAGCGAGGAGCGCAAGGCGACGCTGGCCAAGACCCGTACCCGCCAACTCAAGCAGATTGACCGCTTGCAAACCTTAGCCGACAAGTGGAGAAAGAAGACCGAGGTCATGGCGCGGCGTGCCAAGGTCTTCGACCGGCGCGTTGCGAGGATGAAGGAGGAGGTCGTAGATGTCCCGACCGAGGCCCGCGCGCTGGGTCTCCACTTCCCGCCGGCGCCGCGCAGCGGCCGGGTGACGCTGCGGGCCGTTGGTCTCCGCAAGCGGTACGGTCGCAACACCGTCCTGAGCGGGACCAGCTTCGTGGTAGAGCGCGGGCAGCGGCTCGCGGTGATCGGGGTCAACGGAGCGGGCAAATCCACGCTACTGAGCATTCTCACTGGACGCCTGCCGGCCGACGCCGGGGCGGTGACGTTGGGGCATCAGGTCAAGCTGGGACACTTCGCGCACGGCTTGGAGCGGGACACGGCCGACCTCACGTCCTACGAGTATCTCCAGCCGCTCGTATCCGGTGGGGAGAGGGAAATCCGCTCGACGCTCGCGGGGCTGCTGCTCGGCGAGGACCATGCCTTCCGCCCGGTGGCAACGCTGTCGGCCGGGGAGCGAGCGCGGCTGGGGATCGCCAAGCTGATGCTCGAACGGCACAACCTCCTGCTCCTCGACGAGCCGAATAGCAACCTCGACATCCGCACGCGCGAGTGGCTGCTGCAAGCGCTCGACGAGTACCGCCCCACGCTGGTCGTCGTGTCCCATGATCGGGACTTTGTCGCGGGGATGCGCCCGGACCGGGTGCTACTGATGCCGGGCGAGCGGCACGAGGCGTTCCGGCTGGACCACCTCCGCCTCGTCGAGCTGGAGTAGGTGCTCCGCCGGTCAGGCTCTGGCCCCCCTATGGTCCCCCCGCTTCGCAGGGGGACGTGGATTCCTGTGCAAGCGGGAATGACCGGGGCCGGGGTGTGGTATGCTGCCTCGCCCACGGCAAGGCGTATACTATTCCGTCAGAAAGGCGCCATGTAGGGGCATCGTCCGTCTGCGATGGGCGCCCCTACGATTCAGGCATAGCTGGAGAGAAGATGAAAGTAGGAGTGGTGGGGCTGATGCCCCGCACCGCAGCGGAGGTCACGCCGGCTACGGCGGCGCGACTACGTGAAAACGGGTTCAGCGCAGCGCGTTGGGATCAGGCCGAGCCGCTGGCCGGCAACGACGACGAGCTACGCCACGTGCGGACGGTCCTCGAGGATGGGGGCGTGCGGATTGCCCAGACCGCGACTCGCAACCGTGACCTGGTATCGGCGGATGAGGGGCAGCGGCGTCAAGGCATCCAGGAGATGCAAGCCGCCTGCCGCGGCGCGAAGCTGCTCAACTCCGTGAACCTCTACGTGCGGCCCGGCAGTCTGAACCCGGCCGGTTCGTGGACACCGCACCCGGAGAACACGCGGGTCTCGACCATCGAGCGCCTGGTGGACTCCCTGCGCGAGATAAGCAAGGCAGCCGAGGACGAAGGGGTGCTGCTGGCGCTGGAGGGGGCGGCTGTGTCTCCGCTGCCGACCTCGGAGGCGATGCGCGACGTGATCGAGGCCGTCGGATCGCCGGCGCTGCGCTTCAACACGGACCCCGTGAACTTCGTGGGCAGTGTGGAAGACATGTGGAACACCTCGACGCTCGTGAATCGCATGTTTGACCTCTGCGGCCCCTATGTGTTGTGCGGCCACGCCAAGGACATTCGGTACGAGAACACGGTGACCGTGCGGTTTCACGAGTGCATCATCGGCGAGGGGCTGATGGACCAAGTGACCTACCTGCGCCGCTTCCAAGAGTGCTGTCCCGACGGCTACATGCTCATCGAGCACTTGGCAGACAAGGACGTGCCCCAGGCCAAGCGGGCGCTCGACGCGGCGCTGGCGGAGGCCGGCTTGGAGTGGGACGAGTAGGCCGTCGTTGGCGCGGCGACTGGTTCGCAGTCCGCACGGTTGAAGCAGCGAATATCGCCAGGCTAGAGGGAGGCGAGTGGTCATGGAGCAATCCGGGGGAGCAGCGGGTGAGGGCCGACTCGGCGGCAAAGTGGTGGTCGTCACTGGTGGCGCGCGGGGGATCGGCGGCGCCACGGCGCGCGTCGCCGCACAGCAAGGCGCCAATGTGGTGATCGGCGACGTGCTGGCGGCCGAGGGTGAGGAAACCGCGGCAGCCATTACGGCCGACGGCGGACGCTGCCTGTTCGTTCAGACGGACGTTAGTCAGGAGCAGGAGTGCGCGCGCCTGATGGCTGCGGCCGTCGAGCATTTCGGTCGGCTCAATGCGCTCATTGCTTGCGCTGGCATCCTGTGGGGCGCATTTCAGGATGTAGATGAACTGGACCTGGACACGTTCGAACACGTGATGGACGCGAACGTCCAGGGCATGTTCCTGTCGGTGAAACATGCGGCGCCGCACATCAAGGCCGGCGGCGGCGGGGTCATCCTCTGCCTGTCGTCCGGCGCCGGCGTGCGGGGGGGCAGCTCCTCGGTGGCCTACGGTACGAGCAAGGCCGCGGTGCATGGCCTGACCTACGTGGTCCAGCCGCAACTGGCACCCCACAACATCCGGGTCCATGCCATCTGCCCCGGCGGCATTGCGACGCCGCTGAAGCTGCAAAATGTGGCCGACGGCGCCCGCAGCCAGGGTCTTTCGCCGGAGGAAGCGGTCGCCAATGTGCGGCTCGGCGACCCGGCAGGGATAGGAAATATCCTGGCGTGGCTGATCTCCGACGAGGCCGACTACGTCCGCGGCACGGTTTTCACGCGGTGAGGCGGACCTAACCCCCGGCGTCTCACCCCCTCTCCATCGTCGAGCGATAGAGAGGGGGAGTGCGGCGGCGAGCGGCCGCCATCCAAGTCGGGTGGGCGGCCACGAAATGGACCTGGATTCCGGCACAAGCCGGAATGACGGGTTACGCAAAGGTCTCCGCAAGCGGGAATCTACTCCGGCCGCCGGATTCCGGCCCCCCTATGGTCCCCCCGCTACGCAGGGGGACGGGGAGTTATGACAGATCGGCAGAGGTCTACAGGGGCTTGAACGTCGGCATGTCGCTGGGTAGTGCTCCTATCTCGTCGTGTGCGTCGGCGGGAGGCGGTGAGTCATCCATATACTTGGCCGCTTCATCAAGTAACTGAAACAGGGCGCTCTCTGATTCCGGGGCAAGCGCCTGCCGGTCCTCCAGCAGGGGCCGCAGCACGTCCAGGGCACGGCCGACGGTGGCGAGCGTGTCGAGCCGCTTGGCGCGCTGCCGGCGCCGGACGGCGGCACCGCGCCGGCGGTGGTGCTGGCGCCGCGCGGGAGGATGCCCCGGGACCACGACGCGCTGAATAAGAACCTGGAGCAGGCGGGCCTCGGCATCGAACAACGGCGTCCAGTCGGCTTGGGTGAGCTGTTGTACCTCCTCGGCGGTATATGCCCGGCCATACAAGTCGTGGGCCGGCGTGGTGGGGTCGGTGAGGGAGGTTGGGCGTGGCCCGGCGTCGGGTCCGCGATGGGAGCTATCGGGACCCGGCATCGGGTGCAAGACATGGGAGCCGTCGGGGGCCGCCGCGGTGGCGGCCAAGGCGCACGGGCGATCAGAACCCGGCACCCGGACTGCAAGCGCCCGGGGTACATCCTGAACCGGCGCCTGTAGGGTGGCGCGCGGACGGTCATGCCTCGTCGCGCCAGATGACGCGGCGAGGGGTCGGTCATGACCCGGCGCCGTTGGCGCGGGGCGGGATCGGAAGTGATCTCGCGCCCAATGCGCGGCACTCGGACAGCGCTGACCCGGCACCCCGGCCGTGGTGGCCAGGGGTACGTCAGCACCCGGTGCCCTAGGGGTGGCGCGCGGACGGTCATGCCCCGCCGCGCCGGATGGCGCGGCGGGGGGTCTACCATGACCCGGCGCCTTTTGCACCGGGCGAGACCGGTCAGTAACCGGCACGCTCGGCGCGGCGCACGGACGATCAGAACCCGGCGCCCGGGCCGGAAGGGCCCGGGGTACGTCCTGATCCGGCGCCTGTGGGGTGGCGCGCGGACGGTCATGCCCCGGCACGCCGGAAAGCGTGGCGGAGGGTCGCTCATGACCCGGCGCCCTCGGCAGGGTGGCGACGCCACCGCTGGTGGTCGGCATGATGCCGAGACGGCTCCCATCCGGGGCTACTTGACGTGCCACAGACTTGTCTTGCATCCGCTAACCTCCCTCAATGAGGGCATATTGGCGGCGTGGGAGGCAAGACAACGGGGCGAGAGTTGAGCCTCACCACTGACGGACCAAAGCCGCACGGATAGCGCCAGGTGTGGTGCGGCTTTGGCCCATCGCCCGGCCCCCTCTCCACCATGTGGCGAGGGGGAGTGCGGCGGAGGGTAGATGGTAGGCCGGGACGCCCGCCGCTCAGGTGCTGGCCCCCCTATGGCCCCCCCGCTACGCAGGGAGACGGGGTGTGAGGGGCGGTCCAAAGCGCCAACTGTTGACGTTCGGCACGGATGGGCGTACTGTGTAGTTGTACCGTTTAATCGCAATGCTGATCTCGGGTGAGGGGTCACGACTGACCTCACGCTGCGCTTAGTAGGGGGTAGGGCAAGGTCAGCCTATCTTCTGTGGACCGGAAGGAGACCGGCCATGACAGCGACGACCCGGCGGGACTACCTTGGCATTGGTGCTGCGCTCGGGGCCGGCTTGCTGGCCGCGGCGTGTGACATAGCCCCTGCGGGTGCTCCCCAAGATCCCCAGGATTCCCAGGACCGGCCGGCAGTCCCCAAGCGGCCAGACCCAGGTCTCCCACGCCAGACCCAGCGGCAAGTCCCCATCCGGGTGCGTTACACAACTGGAGAAGGCTATGGCGCCGCCTGGAATATGAACCAGTTCCGCCAGTACACGGCACCGTTCACCGAGGCGCACCCGCACCTTGCCATCGAATGGCAAACCTGGTCAGAAATCCCCGGAATGTACCAGGCGTTCCGGGATGCTGTTACTTCCGGCCAAGCCATAGATGTATTCCAGGATCAGGATATCGTGCAGGTGCCCTGGTGGGCCTGGGATCCCGTCCCGTTGGTCACACAGGGGGCGTTTCTCGGCCTGAACCAGTTCATCCGGCGCGACAGCTACGACCTCGCCGACTTCTGGCCCGGGTCTCTGGAGTACAGCACCTGGCGTGGCGAACTGTACGGGCTGCATACCCATGCGGATACGCAACTGGTGTTCTATAACCCGGACCTCTTGACCGCCGCCGGTGTGTCTGCACCAGCGAGCGACTGGACCTGGGAGCACCTCCTCGACCATGGCCGCGCGTTAACCGGCCACCGGGCGGGCAAACCGGTTTATGGGTTCGCGCTCAGCCATAGTTACGGCTTTCCGCTCACATCGAGCCGAGAAGGTCGTAACTTCCCGGCGACGATTCCTTGGATTTGGGCGAATGGCGGCGACATTGTGGACGCAGACGTGACCAAGAGCCTGGTGGACGAGCCACCGGCGCGGGAGGCGCTGGAGTGGCTTTTTGAGCAGCGTGATACCCATGCCGTGTGGCCACCCGCCGACGGGGTGAGCGGGGATGAACTGTTCAAGATTGGCCGGCTGGCAATGCTGTACGGTCCCCGTAGCTTAACAGGGCAGTTGCTAGTCCCGCAGGCCGAGTACGGGCTGAAGTACGCCTTGGCGGCCGCCCCCCGTGGCCCGGTCAAGCCGGCCAACTGGCTCTTCTTGCAGTCGGCGTTTCATCTGGGCGCCGCGACCAGCGTGCCGGACGAGGCCTGGACCTTCCTCAGCTGGTGGGCGGGGGAGGAAGCACAGCGCGCCTTCCAGCAGGGAAGCGTTCGCAGGGGCCGGGTGCCGCTGCCGACCCTGCCGCCACCAGCGCGGCGCTCGGTCGCGCAGTCGGTGGCGACCTATTTTGGTGGCGACCCAATCGTGCCGGCGTTGGAGCACGCGCGGAATCTGCCGCTGCATCCGGCGCGGGCGAAGCTGCTGCAAGCCTTCGATGCGGGCATGGCGCCGGTGTGGGAGGGCAAGCAGTCGGTTGCGGTGGCAACGGCCGCGATTGCCAAGGCGCAGAACGCCATCCTCGCCGGCTAGACCGGGGTGCCCCCCCTATGGTCCCCCCGCTTCGCAGGGGGACATGGATTCCCGCGGTCGCGGGGATGAGGGGGCCGGGGGGTGATGGCTATGGGGAGGGCGTGTCACGCCGCGCTTGGCCGGCGGAGAACAGCGTCCCGGGTAGGTTGCGCTCCTGCGCTCCGATGATGCCGATACCCTGAAGCTCTTCAGGGACATCCTCCGTGATGGCACCATCGGCCATGATGTAGGTCTGGTCGGCGATCTCGCTGATGGTCGGATCGTGGGTCGCCATCATAATGGTCACGCCTTCGTCATTCACGATGCGGCGGAACAGCAGCATGATCTGGAGGCCCGTCACGCTATCAAGCTCGCCGGTCGGCTCATCGGCCACGATCAGCGAGGGGCGGTTGACGAGGGCGCGGGCAATCGCCACGCGCCCCTGCTCGCCCCCCGATAGCTCGAAGGGACGGTGCCCCATGCGCTTCGACAGGCCGACCAGCTCCAGCACCTCGACCGTCCGCTCGTGCCGCACGCTGGATTTGACGCCGGCAATCCGCAGCGGCAACTCCACGTTCTCATACGCCGACAGCACCGGCAGAAGGGCAAACGTCTGAAACACAAACCCAATCTCGTGGCGCCGCAGTTTGGTCAGGGCGCCATCGGAGAGCTTGTTCGTGTCCTGCCCCTTGATCGTGGTCGAGCCACTGGTCGGCCGGTCGAGGCCACTGAGCAGATTGAGGAGCGTCGTCTTCCCCGACCCGGAGCGCCCCCGCAAGGCGACGAGCTGGCTGGGTAAAATGTCGAGTGTGACATCGCGGACGGCCACGACTTCTTCACCGCCCAAGCGATACACCCGACTCACGCCCTCACAGGCAACAATCGGCGGCTCCGCCGCCGCTCCGTCCGGTTTAGCGCCAAACGTCTCTGCAAGGCCGACAACACTCATCATTGACCCCTAGGATACTGCCGCTCGCGCGCCGCTGAAGCCGGAGACGCGCCGCTCGACGGGCCGCACCACAATCCGCCCGTCTTCCATTTCCACCTGGACGCGGTCGCTCATCCCCAGCTGATCGAGGAACTCACGCGGTATCTGAATGCGGCCGGCGGCGTCCATAACCACGAACTCGTCGTGCGTCTGCTCGGCGTCCGTGCTGCCCGCTCGCCGGACGGTCTCGGTGCTCGTCCGGCCGTCGCGGATGGCCACCACCCGGTCCACACGGAAGGCAATCGCCGGATCGTGGCTGACAATCACGACGGTCGTCCCATACTGATCGCGCAGGCGGCGGAAAATCTGATAGATGCTCTTCGCCGTGGCCGTATCCACTTCGCCGGTCGGCTCGTCGGCCAAGAGCAGCGGCGGTTTGTTGGCCAGCGCGATAGCGATGGCTACCCGCTGCTGCTCACCGCCGGAAAGCTGCGAAAGGCGATGGCGCATTCGCTTGCCCAAGCCGACGGCATCGAGTATCTCCTGCGCCCAGTCTCGATGCTCGCGGAACGACTTCCCAGCGATAGTCATCGGCAGTCGGACGTTCTCCAGCGCCGTCAGATACGGGATCAGGTTGCGCGAGCTTTGCTGCCAGACGAACCCCACGGTCTCGCGCTTGTAGCGCATGAGGCCATGGTCGTTCATCTTCAGCAAGTCCAGGTCGTTGACGCTCACGCGCCCGGCGGACGGGCGGTCGAGGCCGCCGAGGATATTCAGCAAGGTGCTCTTGCCACTACCACTATTGCCGATAATGGCCATCATCTCGCTACGCTTGACAATCAGATCCAACCCCTGCAAGGCCACGACTTCGAGGTCGGCGACCTTATAGATCTTCACGAGGTTGTCACAGGCGATCATCGTGTCGCGGGGCACGACCAGCGCCCGACGGTCTTCCTCGCTGAGAATTGACTGCCCATCGCCGCCGCGGCGGCCACCGGGCCGCTCTGCGGGCAGCGTGGCCCGCCGCGGTCGTCGAGAACCAAAGATCGTTGGCATCTTCATCCGGTTTCTTCTCCGAACTTGATGGCCTCGTGAATCTTGAGCCGCGTCAGCATCCAGATAAAGGCCGGTATGGCCACCGCCAGTACGGCGCCGAAGAGCAGATATATCTTGGCGATGTCGTCCCAGGCCGTCATGGTGATGAACTCCGGGATGCCGCCGTGTCTGTCTGCCTTGAGCTGGAGGAAGGGAATGAAAATCTTGCCGGTAATGACACCGAGCGCCGTGCCGGTCAGCACGCCAATCGCGATCAAGAAGCCCTGTTCGAACACAAACAGGTTAATCAACTGGCCGATGGACAGCCCAATCGCGCGCAGAATACCGATCTGCTGGAAACGACGCTGGAAGGATAGATAAGAATAGAGCATGAACCCGACGATAGTGAGGAGGGCCGCAATCAGGAACCCGGCGGTCAGAATGCCGAAGATGCCCGTGCGCCCCGGGTCATCGCGCAACCGCACGGTCAACTCGCGAGCATCGAAGAAACGATGGACCAGGAACCCCCCTTCCGACAGGTCGTTGACAATGGCCTGCGGATGGATACCCGGTATCGTCCGCGTCCACACGTCGTAGGGCAGCCGCCCGGTCTTATCGAACAGGTAGTCGAGGTTGACGATTACGAAGCTGTCGGTGTCCGGCCACAGGCGCGGCCAATAGTAGGTCACACCGACCAGATTAAGCTCCATCTGCTTGTTCTTGACCTGCAAGCGGATTGGGTCGCCGAACTTGAGCTGGAAATCCCAGAACAGCTTGCTATCCACAATAACACCGCGGTCGTCGGCACCTAGCCGATTGAGCAAGGCGACAAAGTTCTCCGGGGCAAAGTCGTCGCGCCACCAGGAAACGCGGGCAAAGTCGGAGGTGTCAATGCCGAGCACAACAACATCACGGTGCCCGCGGGCTTGCCCCGTGATTTGCACACGCCCCTTCTCCTCGAAGACCCGCGTCGCGTCTATCACGCCGGCAACGTGTTTGTGCTCCTCGACGGGAATGAAATTCCACTCTTGGCTAATCTCATCGTAGCGTCCCGATTCGGAAAGGAACAGGTCCGAGCCGTTGGTGTAGTACACGCGGTCATTGAAGTTGCGGTCCAGGGTTTGGGCGACCGAGGCGCTATAGGTGCCGAGGGAGAGCGTCAGGATGAGCAGCATTACCAGCCGCGTATACTGCCCCGGCATCCGGCCAATCTGGCGCAGGCCGAGCAAGACCGAAACGCCCCACACGCGGCCACCGACGCGGGCCAATATTTCGATGAACACCGGCAGGATGCGGAGGAACAGCAGTGATGCCGCGAAGACGAAAAGCGCCGGCACGACCAAGAGCAGCGGATTGGAGAACACGCCGCCCTCTTCACCCAGCGTCACCAGCGAGCGCTGCTCCCGCAGCAGGTAATAGCCGTAGCCCGCAGCGCCGGCGACGATGAAGTCGAAGAAGAACCGTTGCAAAACGGCCCGACGCGACGTCCGGGCCACATCTTGCTTGTAGGTGACGATGCTGAAGCGGGCAGCGGAAATCGCCGGGAGCAGCATCGCCAAGATAGAGAGTCCCACAGCCAGGGCCGCATACTGATAGGTCTCTGTTGTCAAGTTGATCGGCAGTAGCTCGCGGTCCGCAAACACCAAGAAGGTGTAGGTCCGGCCGATGAATTGGGCGAGCACTACCCCCAAGAGAGGCCCCACGACGACGGCGAGAATGCCCAGGAGGCCACCCTCGGACAGGTAAATCCCCAGGATTTGCAGATTGCTGCCGCCGCGGCTCTTGATAATGGCGATCTCATTGCGCTGGCGGTCCACGATCATGCTCGCCGAGATCACGATGTAGTACAGGACGATGCCGACAATCGGAGCCGCGAGCACGAAGAGCAGGATTTTCAGGAAGAAGAGGCTCCGCTGGAAGTCCAGCAGGATGTCCTCCGGCGAAAACTCCATACGGACATCGCCCAACAGATTGGTCATGCGGGTACGCATGTTCACCAGCCCGCTCAGGATGGTGCCAACGTTGTTGGAGCGGATCGCATCGACATCGAAGAGCTGGAACCAGGTCAGCTCCTCGACGGCATCCGGGTACTCGCCCATCATGTGTTGGATATAGGCTTCCTTGGGCAGCAGCACCACGGCGTTGAAGTAGTCGAGCTGGTAGAACCAATAGTTTTCGTCGGCATCTTTCGGCCACCAGCGTCCGACGATCTTGACGTTGATCGGGATGCGCTCCCGGTTGCGCTCGAAGACGTAGACGATGGTTTCCCCGACATCAATACCAAGCTCGTCCATCCCCTTCGTGGTTATCATCCCTTCGATGGCACCCTCGGGCGTCTTGGCTATCTTGGGGAACCGACCGTCAATGATGGTCGAGTGCTCGCGGACATCCTCCATGAAGGCGATGTAGCCGTACCCCGCGAAGTCCCGGCCCTTGAGGCTCTCTTCGTCGAGGCGCAGCAGGATGGGCAAGGAGTCGGTCTGGGCATAACTGGCGTAGAGTTGCCGGGGGATGCCGAGCATACGCTCGGATTGATCCCTCAGCAGGGCATCGACCTCGCGGTATAGCTCGGGGCTGGTGCCCGCCGGCTCGTCCGGCACGACCGGCGGGGTAGGTAGCGGCGTCGCACCACTACCGCCGCCGCCCAGGCCCCCTCCGCCACCGCTCTGCGCCGCTTGCTGCGGCAGCCGGAGTGGCGGGTCCGGCGCAAACCAGCGGAGCATGATGCTCGACTTGGGCTGTGCTCGCTCCTCCGGCTCCTCGAGCTGCCGGTGGAGGAGGGCGGCGCTCATCCCCTCGGCGTACAGGGGGATACTGGTTATGAGCGTGACGGTAATCACCTGACCGGCAATGATCGCCAGCATCAGGTTGAAGTTGTTGAGAATCCGCTTGAGGATCATCCACAGCGTGGAGTACGCCCTCAGCAGCGGCAGGAAGAGCAGCATTATCAATCACTCTAGCGGCGCACCGACCGGCGGCGGCCTGGTCGAGACGGCCGGCTAGGACCCGGCCAAGATGACCATACCCTCTTGTACACCCTCTTTAATCTCGGTCTGTCCCCCACTTGACAACCCCGGCACGACGTTACGCGAGCGTTTGACCGGCTGGCCGTTGATCTCGTCGTTGTACTCGACAAACTGACGCTTCCCAACCGTCCGCACGGCGGCCTGCGGGACCAGCAGCACGTTCTCTAACTTCTGCAAGATGATCTTGACGCGGGACAGCATACCGATCTCGACGCCTGGCCCCGGCCAGGGCACGTCAATCTTGGTCGAGCGGTCGGGAATCAGGCCCGTCTGGGTGCGGACCTGCCCCGGAATGAGTGTGATCTTGCCGAGGATAAGCTGATCGGGGAACTGGTCCTGCATGCGGATCTCAACTTGCTGGCCGACTGCGAGACGGTGCAGGTCGCCTTCGCCGATGTCGGCGCTGATGATGAGCTTGGACGGATCAGAGATAAAGATGACCGGCCGATAGGCGGCAATCGTGTCTCCGGGGAAGATATCTACGCGCGTAATCAGTCCATCGAACGGCGCGATGAGCTTGGATTCGAAGTCCCGACCTTCGAGCTGATCCAGGTCCAGCCGGGCCTGCTCAAGGCTCTTCTGCAGCGCCTGCACGTCGAAGGCATGACTCTGCAGCGTTCGCTCGTGGCTGACATGCCGGTCGGCGAGCCTATCCTGCGCCCGTTGCAGGCTGATCTTTGCCAACTCGATGCGGCGCTCCTGGTCCTTGATCGCCACCTCCGACGTCCCTACAAAGAGATCATCGAGTCTAGCTTGCGCCGCTGCGAGATTTGCCTCCGCGCTGGGGATAGCCGCCTCTGCGCTCTTGATGGAAAGCAGCAGGCTACGGATCTGATTGCGGAGTGGGGCCAAGGCCTGAGCCGTAGGCGGCGCCAGCAAGCTATCGAGCTGCGCTTGGGCTTTGCGGATATTCAACTCGGCCTGTTGGATGTCGAACTGATCGAGGGTCCCGAGCCTCTGCAGCCCCAACTCGGCGGCCTCGATGGCTTGCTCGGCTTGACGTATCGACCAAGGCGACGGCGCAAGCGACTGGAGCTTGGTGTAGGTGTTCTGGACACGCTGAAGAGCTATGAGGGCCAAGCGACGCGGCGCGTCCGTGGCGTCCCGCAAGGCATTCTCGTAGTTGATCTTCGCCTTCTCAACGTCCAAGCGCGCGTTCTCCAGGTCCTGGGGCGACACCCGTGGGGCATCGCGTAGCTGGGCGAGCTGCGTGTGGGCACGATCTACAGCGATCTGCGCTGCCCGGACATCTTCCTCGCTCGGACCCTGTTGCAGTTTCGCCAGCCGCAGCTGGGCGCTTTCCAGCGCTGCTTGGGCATTGGTCACAGCCAACTGCGACGGTGGATCAAGCGCCGCCGCGAGATCGGCCTGTTTCGCCGCCATATCGGCTTTCTTGCCCTCGATGTCCGCATGCGCCCGGTCGAGCGCTGCCTGCGCCGAGACGATGGACGCTTCGGCACTCTTGATCGCACTCCCTGTCGGCCCGACACTCAGCAACTGCTCCAGAGCTAACTCGGCCTGCTTAACCCCTAGCTCGGCCTGGAGCACGGCCTCCTTTTCCACTCTCGTGTCGAGCTGCGGCTCCTGTGCCAGCCGCGCCTGCAACCGCACCTCCGCCTGCTCGAAGTTGACGCGGGCTTTGGCAATGCGTAGCTGGAGGTCACCGGTTTCCAACTCGGCGAGCACGTCGCCCTGCCTGACCGTCCGCCCGGATTTCACATTCACGCTGCGTAAGCGCCCGTCATTCTTGAAGAAGAGCTGCGATTCTCGGGCCGCCGTGACCCGCCCCAAGTTCGTGATCGCCTCGACCAGGGTACCCCGGGTGACTTCGGTGGTCGGACGAGTTTCCTGGACGCGGGTTCGCTTGAGTGGCGTGGGGGTGGGCGGCAGCGGCGTGAATACCGTTGGCGCGTCGCAAGCAGTGAGGAGGACCACCCCCCCTAGGATCAACACCAGCGCCGTGTGTATCCACGCCATGATGTCCTCTTTACCTGCGGCACCTATGGTAGCTGCGACTCGATCCGCTAATGGACCGCAACACACTACCGGCTCACCAAGGCCTTCTCATCAGTAAGTCTTCAGCCGTAAGTGCCTTGCGACAGGGTGGATTAACCAGTTTAAGGGAGCACAATCAGCACCGTCAACCGACGGTGCCATCCGCACACGATTCCTAGATTGTACCGTATGATCGTCACCTACGGCATCCTGTTGTCGGATGCAGCAGCGATCAAGGGGTGGATTCAGGAGCGCGGCTAGCTGGCCGCCGAACGCGCCGACCGGAGCAGCGGCAGCAGGCTGAGGAGCGCCGCCAGCAGCACAAACGCAGCCACGATCAGGATGACCGGGCTAATACCGATGATGTCGGCCAGCGCAGCGGCGAAGAGAATGGGGATAACTGACCAGACACTATTCAACACGAACAGGATGGCAAAGATTCTCCCCCGCAGATGTGGGGCCGTTGTCTCCACCAAAACCGTCTGCGCGGGCACCATCACCAGCGCAAACGCACCACCGATCAGCAGCGCCACCAGGCCGACCAGCCCGGCATAAACCGCGACCTGCCAAGGCAGCAGCGCGACCGGACCGCCGCTGGCCAGCGCCGGCATTATCTCCTCGAAGAGCGGCCGCACGACGGTGAGCGCCGGCAACGTGACGGCCATGGCCATCAGGCCCGCGAACACCAGCCGCGTGCGGTTCCACTGCTGCCCCCAGTGACCAATGGCAGCACTGGATAGGAGAATGCCCAATCCTGCCGGGCCGAGGACATAGCCGGCGTCCTCGGGGCTGAATCCGAGCACCCGCGAGACATAGCCCGGCCCCAGGGTAGCCAGCAGGTAGACAATCGCAATGGTCACGCTCAAGAGGACCAGCATCGTCCGCACGGCGCGATTGGTTCGCAAGAACTCGAACCCGATGCCCAAGTCACGCCAGAGGGCACCGCCCCGCAAGGCCCCGAGCAGGGCTATATGCGGCGGCGGGAGGTGTTGCTCCAGGCGTGGCATGAGGGCGACGGCGAGGCCCGCGAGCGCATAGGCCGCCGTGATGACGGCAAACAGGCCGAGCGGTCCGGCCAGCTTGAGCATCGTCGGCCCCAAGAGCACGAATCCCAGCACTTGGGTCAACGTAAACGACATGTTGAAGAGCGAGTTGGCGGCCAGGAGGTGACGCCGGGGCATGACGAGGGGGATGGTCGCAATTTCTGCCGGGGCGAAGAACTGGCTGAACGCCGAGTTGAGCATAGTCAGCGCGTAGATCGCCAAGACCGAACGGTCGGTGGCGAGAAAGGCCAGCACCAGCAGGGCACGGCTCAGATTGGTGAGGACCAGCACCCAGCGCTTGCTGAGGCGGTCAACGAGCGCTCCGGCCGGCGGGCCGAGGAGCAAGGCGGGGATCGTGAAGCTGGCGACGACCAGACTGACACTCGTACTGGAGTTGGTCAGGCGCTCGACTTCGACGATCAAACCGTAGTTGAGCGCGTTCTGGGCGGTCTGAGAACAGATTTGCGCCACCCAGAGCAAGAGGAACGGTCGCTGGCGCAGCACCGGGCCGTAGCCGTGTCCCTCCGGCCGGCCCGATTGCGGTGGCTTGGGAGGCTTGTCGTCCAGCGGCGTGGCCAGCGGCGGTTCTAAACGCCCGGTCTGCACAACCTTGCCTAGCTTGTCGTCGGCCGCCGGAGTTGACGTGCTCACCAGCGGTCAACTCCTGCTCGCTGCGGACCACGGAAGACGAAGCGCTTGATGCGGCGCTCCAGCTGCGAGCGTGGCAGGAGGACGCGACGCTCGCAGGTCTGACAGCGTAGCCCAATGTCGGCGCCGAGGCGAACGATGCGCCATGTATCTCCCCCGCACGGATGCGCCTTGCGCAGCTGCACCACATCGTCGAGTGCAAGCTCAAGTACCATACCAACGAGTGCTCCGCCCCTCGGCCCTTGTGAGGGTACGCCGAGCGTCAGCGAGTCCTGGCCCGATTGCAGAGATCGCACAGCCGCAGCGCGGCGTCGCGCGCAGCGGTGGCGAAATCCGGGCCGGGAGACGCATACAACACCTGCCGCGCCACGTTGACCAGCGCCGAGGCGCCGCCTTTGGTGGCCGCGGCGGCAGCGGTCGCGGCATCCCCTCCCTGTGCTCCGACACCAGGTACCAGGATCGGTGTTTGAGGACACAGGTCCCGGATGCGGGCCAACTCCCGCGGCTGCGTAGCACCGACCACCAGCCCGGTGTTCCGGTGGGTGTCCCACGATTCTACGCGGCGAGCGACCACCTCGTACAAGGGTACGCCGTTCACCGGCAGGTCCTGTATCTCGGTAGCCCCCGGGTTCGAGGTGCGGCAGAGAACAAAGGCGCCACGGTCCGGACGCGCCAAGAACGGCTCCAGCGCGTCGCGACCGAGGAAGGGACTGACGGTCGCTGCGTCGAATGCGTACACGTCGAAGAGTGCTTGCGCGTAGCGTTGCATCGTGTTGCCGATGTCGCCTCGTTTGGCATCGCCAATCACCAGCACGCCGTCCGGCACGTGCCGGATCGTCTCGCTAAGGGCCGCCATGCCGCGCGGCCCTAGCGCCTCGTAGAAGGCCAGGTTAGCCTTATAGGCACAGACGAGGTCCGCCGTAGCGTCAATAATGGCCCGATTGAAGGCCAGGGCCGCTGCGGCTGCATCGCTTGCATCGGCGCACACGCTCTCCGGCGCCAACTGTGGATCGTAATCCAGACCGATGCACAGGATCGTGTCGCGGCGCGCGATAGTCTCGGCAAGACGAGCGCGGAAGCTCCTCATCTAGGCAACCTGCTGCGGATTGCTTGCCGGTGCAACTCGTATGCCGCGCCTATCTGCACGGCCAATATCCAAGAACTCCACAATGGTAGTCACCGCCTCACCAAGGGCACCCGGCGTACCCGCTGCCACCAGATCGGGCCGCTGTGGCCGCTCGACGATTGCTTGCATCGCCTTATACACCGACCAATCGGCATCGGAATCATACGCTGGCGCCCCCTGCCCCCGGCGCATCAGCCGCTCCCGAACGACCACCGGCGCTGCCTCAACCCAGACCAGGAAATACGGCGCGCCGGCAGCACGAGCAATGCAGCGTTGTGTGCAACGCCCCGCCACAGTCAGATTGGTTGCATCGAACAGCGTAGGATAGCCGTTGGCCAGCAGCATACGGAGCATAGCATGGCAGGCCTGGTACACACGACCACTCTCGACAGGCGAGTACGTTGGCCGCGGAACGAGCACCTTACGCACCGTATCCGTGCGCACGACGACCACTGGACACCGGAGAGCAACGGCGGCGGCGAGGTGCGATTTTCCGGTGCCGGGTAGCCCTGCCAACACAACCAAGGCCGCCGATCCAGCAGGCCGCGGCGGCAGTTTCAGCACGTCCCACACCCGGCGCGGCACCGGGGCGGCGTTCATATGCACCGCCCTACGAGGCTGGCCCGGCGCCCGTGGCAGAACATCAAGCTCATCGCGTGTCTGTTCTACGGGTACCAGGCCACCAAGCTCACCGCGGGCAGCGGCAGGATCAGGTCACCTGCTCATAACCCATCCACCGCGGCTCACGACGGCGGCAGGGGTGCCCCTAGGCGGATCGCATCAAGCGCCTCATCGCTCAACACCACCAGGCTCTCCCACCGATAGCCACGGACAAAGAACGTCGTAAGTGTCGGGATCCACCGCCGCAGGCCGTTTTCGATCACGTAGACCTTGTCACCGGTACTGCCCTTGACAATGCTGCCTTCGCCAATCCCGAAAGGCAGGCCTTCCGGAATGCTACGGAGGAAGCCCGCATCGGCCTCGGTAACCTGATTCCACTGGAAGCCGCGCGACACGAAAAGCTCCAGCGTCGAAATCCAGTGACGCTTGCCGTCTTCAATCTCATAGATCTTCGACCCGCCGGCCTGCCTCACCAACGTGCCTTCCGGCAGTACCGCCGGAATACGGGTGGCCACGAAAGCCGGTACGTTAATCACGGCATTCCACTGATAGCCACCTGCTGCGAACGCTGCCGGGGAGGGAATCCACTCCCGCCTCCCGTTGCGGATGACGTAGATCGCCCCGCTCGGCTCACGGATCAGGCTGCCTTCGCGCAAAGCCGGAACCGCCGGGCCCTCCGGAATGGGGGTGAGCTGCTCCGGTCGGACATCCGTCCAAGTCTGCGGGCCAATATCCAGAATGGCCGCCGTCGTCGGGTCGGGTACCCAATGGCGCCGGCCGGCGCCTACCAGGTAGACCCGACCAGAGGTGAAGTCGCGCTGAACAGTGACGGTACCGGCAAGCGCGGCCGCCGCGTCTGTAGCAGCCGCCGCTACGGTCGGATCACCCTCTTCCAGCGCGTAGAGCCGGCGTTCTTTCGTGCCAACATACAGCGTCCCGTCAGCGCCGAGTGCCATGGCGGCCACGATTCCGCCTCTGACATCGAACATGCTGAACGACGCGCCGGTCGGAGAGAGCACGTAGACCTTGCCGTCCAGCGAAGCAACGTACACGTTGTCACGGCCATCCACGAGAGCCGGCGCCTCAATCCCCTCGCCCGTCACGAATTCCCACTTGACGACGCCCGTAGCGCCATGAACCGCGTAGAAGGTGCCATTCTCCGAGCCGATGTACACCGTGCCGTTGGCTCCGAGGGAGGGCGCAGCGCGCAAGTCCTTGCCAGCGCTCAGGGTGGTCTTCCACCGGAGCTCACCCTCGGCATCGATGGCGTACACGGTCCCGTTGCTAGTACCGATGTAGGCCGTACCGTCAGGACCGATGGCAGGACCGGCATACGCCGCACCATCAAGACCAAACCTCCAGCGGTCCCCAGAGGAAACTGAGCCGTTGAAGAGTTCTCTGTCGTGCGAGGCCCAGAATACCGTGCCGTGCGGGCCGCGGGCAGGCGCAGCTGTCACGTCACCACCTGCACCACGCACACCGCGCCCATTGCCACTACCGCTAACTTCGTATACGTTCGAATCCTCAGCGCCAAGCATGATGCAGCAATACCCGTTGTCCAAGAGTGCAGGGCCACGGACCGGGCTGCTGCCGTGTGCATACGGTGAAGACCACACAAAATAGGTCCACACCAGGTCGCCTTCATCGGACTCGATGCTTAGAATACGGCCGTCCTCAACGCCGACGATGATATTGTCGTTCTTGTCAATCGCCGGCGCTGTGATGTCACCACCGTCAGCGGTCGAACCGCCGACCAAGAACTCGCGGACATCAACCTGCCACAGCTTGGTACCATCGGGGCGCAAGGCCGTGAGGTAGTCCTCAGACGGAGCGTAGATCGTCCCGTCCTCCGCAATCGCCAGCCCACCTAAAATCGGTTCCCGAATATCACGGGCCCACTTCCGGCGCAATGATATGGGGCCGTTCACCGCGGTGCGGCCGGTGCGCTGCGGATCGTGCTGGAACTGCGGCCAGGGCGACCCCTCTTGCGGTCCGGTTGCAGCGGCCACCGGTAAGGCCGCACCGATACCGAGCAGTACAGCGAAGATCGCGACAACGATACGGCGCATCTCTGTGGCCATGATGCTCTCCTTAGCCTAACCCCACGGTCTTACGGTATAGGTATCATGGACCGGCCCCAAGTTCTTCAACGCACACTGCACAGGTAAGGGCCTCGCCACCGACGACCGTCACCATGCATCCAAAGGGTAGCACGTGGCCGCCGATCTCATCACGGCTTACGGACTCTGGGTGCTCAGGAGCTCGACCTGAAACACCAACGTAGCCCCAGGAGGGATAGACACCGTTCCATCCGCTTCGACCCAGCCGCGGTCTCCGTAGCCGAGTTTTGCCGGGATCACCAGCTTGCGATGGCCACCAACCTGCATGGTGGATAGCCCTTCATCCCAGCCGGCGATCACCATGCCCTGGCCTAGAGGGAACTTGATTGGTACCCGGCCCTCGGCCCGGGAGCTATCGAACTGCTTGCCGTCGGTGAGCCAGCCCGTGTAGTGGACTTCCACCACATCGCCCGCTTTCGGTGTAGCGCCGTCGCCGCCGCGCAAGTCGCGGTAGCGCAGACCGGACGCGGTGGTAGTGAACTGCTCACCGTCGGTAAGCACCGGCCCATCCAACGCATCGGGGTTAACGGCCTCGCTGGCAGCATCTTCACCATCCCCGCAAGCGCCAAGCACAACGGCTGCCGCAAGAACAAGCAGTATCGGCCAGAGACGTAAGCGCATAGTCACCCCTCCTCAACTATGACCACCATGACCACAGATTGTGGCGACACGCTCAATCTGCACCCCGGGAACGCCGTCAGCCGGAGGCCGGCCCCCGGAGCGAGGAGCACGCGGGCAAAGTATACCTGCGGCGGCCGGCGGAGTCGTGCCGCGCGACCTCCAACGGCTGGCACAGTGGCAGGACGCCGCCTGGAGCCGTTGCCGTGGAGCAGTCAGCGTCACGCGACTACGGAGTCCCTTGTTGTTTCCGCCGCCACTCCTCTAGGATCGCATTCTGCTCGCTGGCAATCGCGGCCGTCGCCTCTGCTACCGACTGCTCCCCTTTCCATACCGGCACCAGGCCCTCATCATATGCTTTCACCAGATCATACCACTTCGGGTGTAAGGGCAGCGGTCGCGCATACGCCAGCGCAGCGATCGTGGCGGCGCCATAGCGATCTCTGAATTCGCCCGCCAGGGACCGCCGTGCCGGGGGCAACCCGCGCTGCTCGGCGGCTTGGTACTGGCGTTGGGTCTCCTCACTCGTCCACCAACTGAGGAAGCGCCAGGCGTCGTCCGGTACACGCGCAGTCTTGCTCAGGTGGTAGGCACCAAGGAACTGACCCAAGAAGCTAGCAGACTGGCGCGGACCCCGCGGTGGCTCCGCTATAGCAAGGCTGAACTGCGGTGCGCGACCGAGAGCTTCGGTGAAGGCACTCTCATTGATCCATGGGCCATAGAGCATCGCCACCCGGCCATCAAGAAAGAGTTCCCAGGCATCAAGGTCATTGGCCCGACTGAAGTCCGCTTCCCACAGAGTGACCGCTTGGGTCATGGCAAGATCACTGAGCCACTGCAGCGCCTCTCGGGCCTCCAGTCGTCCTACTAGGCTCTCGCTGCGATCCGCGTTGAGCATGGCACCACCGTTCGCCCAGATCCACGGCAGCGTAGAGAACACCTGTACGTCGAAACCGAAACCAAAGAGCGGCTCGGGTTGCTGGCGGTCGGTCAACCGCTTGACGGTGGCGCGGAATTGCGGCCAGGTCCACGCTGCAGTGGGCAGTTTCAGTTCAGCCTGCTCAAAGAGTGCCTCATTGAGCAAGAGCAAAGTGGGTAGTACCTCGGTGTACAGGCCATACAGCTTCCGCTGCCATTGCATGGCCTCGATGGCTCCCGGCCAGTAGTCGGAGAGATCGTATTTGTCGCTGCGGATGAACGGATTGAGGTCAACGGCGGCGGCGCCAATGAAGAGGCGTGGGGTAAGCAGCGATGGTAACTGCAATACGTCGAAGAGGAGGCCTGCGCTGTGCAACTGCTTGACCTGCTGCCCCGGACTGGGCGAGTCAGGTTCGTAGGTCAGGGGAATGGGCTGCCAGTCCACCGTGATCCGCGGATGCCGGTCGGTGAACTCTGCGGCCAGCAACTCTAGGACGCTGCCATTTTCCTTTAGCCATTCGGGCCAAGCCACGAGCACTTGGACTTTCTGCGGCGGGTTGGCTTTCGTGGGCACCTGCTGCTGTTTACGAGGCGGGGCAGGGGTAGCCGGTCCTGACGCCTCCTCCGGGGGCGTGCTGGGCGGCCGCAGGTCACACGCGGCCGCTAAGAGGCTGCCCAGTGCGGCGGCCGATGCGCCTCAGCCTACCGTCCCAACAGCAAGCGGCCTGCTCACGGACGGGTCGTGCCGGTATAGGTCGGGGTGACTTCCCGCGCGATCTTCTCTAGCTGCTGGACCAGCTTCCGCACCCCTTCACCCGGCGCCTGCTGCTTACTCACCACCACGGCCTGGAACGTGGCCTCGATAGCCTGGCTGACCGCAGCGTAGCGTGGGGGGTTGAACGGCGGCCGGCCGTAGCGCAGCCAGAGAGCAACCATCTGTTGGGTGTTCGCGCTCTGCAGATAGCCCCGGCCGAGAATGGACTTGCGGGGCGGCACTGCCCAACGCAGATGCGTATAGGAGTAGAGCGTCTCCGGCTCCAGGAGCATCGTCAGCAGCTCCCAGGCATCAGCGGGAGCGGCCGATTGCGTGCTCAGGTGCAGTACGGCGGTATGGGCATGCACCAGCAGCTGCGCGGCGCGTGCCCCCGGGAGCGCGTAGCGCGTGCTGCCCGGCATCGGGGGCACGCCGATCAGCGTGGACTCCCGCGTGGGCCGCCCGGCCGCTGCCGGCGGTGGGCCGGAAAGCGCCGCCCGGCGCTGCTCCGCCTCCGCGGTCGCCATGGCTTTGCGGACTTCAGCGGATGGAGTTTCTTGTTGCTGCGGCGCTGCCTCCCGCGGCGGCGGGGAGGTTGGTTGCCATTCGTAACGCTGTAGGAAATCACCATGCTGCGGCGGCAAGACCGGCACCCATGCATGGGCCACCTTCCCTTTGTCAAAGTCACGGTGGTCAAGAAAAAAAGAAAACGGCTTCTGGGTCGACTGTCGCTCAAGCAGCGACACCACGCCGGCCGGCTGCACGGCGGCGTCGAGGTCCCGGAGCCAGTCCAGCACCACCTCCGCCTCGTGCTCCAGAGCCGCGACCTACCCACCGTCGTAGAGCGTGACACCCGTTAGCTGCAGCAGCCACCAGAACCAGCGGCTATGCGGCACCGGCAGCCCCGCCCGGACCAGTTCACCATCAGCCACCAACGTAGACCGAAAGGCCGTGTCGAGCAGCTCACCCCAGGTCGCCGGCGGCTGGCCGATCCCCGCAGCCCGCAAGACGTGCCGATTGAAATAGAGCGTGTAGACGTAGGTGAAGAGGGGTAGACCCCACTGTACGCCGTCGGTCTGCCCGGCGAGCAAAGCCGGCTGGACAAAATCATCAGCGTGGGGCAGTTGCTTGTGCTTGATCCACCCGTCGAGGCGGTGGGCCAGCCGCCGCCGGATCAAGTCGGCGTTACGCAGATCGTCGGTCTGGAAGATGTCCGGGGCGGTGCCGGCCCGGTGCAACTCCAAGGCCCGGTTGAGCGGATCGTGATGGGGCCCGAAGCTGACCGTGCTATCCGGGTAGCGCTCCTTGAGAGCAGGGGCAGCGGTGGTGTGGAACCACTGAACCACTCTGCGACAGGCGTTTCCGGTCGTCCATCAGGCCCTATCCAGTCCACAGGGATTTCGCTGTACACGGCCCCCGGCCCCGGCCCGTACTGCCCGTACAGCACGCGGAGGGTGACCGGGGCCGCTCGGGGAAGTGGCGGCCCGGTACCCGGCCAGCGCGATTCGGTGAGGGAACAGGCTGCACCGAGCACGCCGCCCAGCGCAGCGACGGAGCGGGTCAGGTACCACCGGCGGGCAAAACGCATCACGTTGCCCTCCTTCCATGCGGAAGCACGCAGCGGGAGGCCATTCCTATCGGCACGGACTACAATTACTGTACCAACAACCACTATGTGGCTTACCTCACTATTAAGTAGGAGCAATCACCTGCACTCGTTTATCTGGAAGAGGGGTGAAGCAGGGGAGAGCGTGGGGCACCCACTACGGCAATGAACCGGAGGAGACGAGGGCCGTAGTGCAGCCCCGGCATCATTCGCTGACAGTGGTGGGGGCCGTCGCGTAGCATTGGACCGAGTGCAGGGCCGGCCATCGCGGCCGCTGGAGGCGGGTATGAACAGTGTCGTAGTCTGGACCATGGGGAGCTTTCTGGGCGGCCGTATCCTGGAGCGCGCGGTCGCTGCGGCGCTCGGCTCGGCCAGTGGCCGGCGGCTGATGCAGCGCTGGGACAAGCGCGAACTAACCCCGTTTGAGCATCGTATGCTGGCGCAACAATGGGCGGGTGGGATTGCCAAGGCCTGTATTGCCGCCGGTCCCATCGTGGCGGCGGTGATGAGCTTGCGGAGCAGCGTTGACTCCGGCGGAGCGGCCGCTCCTGAGGACAAACCCTTCGATTGGGCACGGGCCATCTCCCGGACGGCCGAGCTGCTGCTGGCCTTAGGCGCCATTCTCAAGGTGATCGGTGAGTACCTGGAGCACCGAGAGGACGTTGAGGCGGAGCACGAGAGTTGAGGCGGGAACGGGCGCCGCTACTCCGGTCCCTAATGGCCGGATTCCCGCGTTCGCGGGAATGACGGATCGGGGTTATTTCCACAGCAATTACAGGTGCAGGGGAGTGGTCGAGACGGCCGCCCTACGCCAATAGCTTGCCGGGATTCAGCAGTCCTTTCGGGTCCACGGCCCGCTTGAACGCGCGCATCAACTCCATGGTGGCCGGGTCCACGTTCAGGGGCATGAACTTCCGCTTCATAATACCCACGCCATGCTCCCCGGAGATGACACCGCCAAGCTCGGTCGCGGCCGCGATAATGGCGTCCGCGGCCGCCTCGCCCCGGCGCCGCTCGTCGGCATCGAGGCTGCTGAACAGCACATTGGGGTGCAAGTTGCCGTCGCCAGCGTGACCGAACAACACCACCGGTACGCCGTATTCCTGCCCGATCTCCTTCACCCGCCGCGCCATCGTCGGGATTGCCGGGCGCGGCACACAGATATCCTCGCCGATCTTGTCCGGCCGCACGCGGCCGAGGGCGCCGGTTATCGAGCGCCGCGCCGTCCAGAGCGCTTCCGCCTCGTCTGCCGTGGCGGCCAGGCGTACCTCGCGGGCACCGGCGGCCGTGCATAGGTCGCGGACCCGTGCTGCGTCGCGGTCGGCCTCGCGCTCGTCGCCATCGGTTTCGATGAGCAGGATGGCCTCCACGTCGAGCGGCAGCCCCAGGCCGCGGTAGGCCTCGACGCAGCGAATGGCGATGTCGTCCATCAACTCGATCAGCGCCGGTGTAATCCCCTCCCGCAGGATGATGGACACGGTGCGCGTGGCGTCTGCTAGCCGTGGGAACACGGCCAGCAGCGCCCGCCGCGCCGGGGGCGTCGGGATCAGCCGGACTTCAACCAGCGTGATCGCGCCGAGCGTGCCTTCCGAGCCGATAAACAGGGCCAGCACGTCCCAGTCCTCCGCGCGGCGCAGCGAGAGCACCTCGCCGTCGAGCAGCACGACTTCCAGCGCCTGCACGTAGTCCTGGGTGACACCGTATTTCAGCCCCCGGGGACCACCCGCGTTCTCCGCCACGTTGCCACCGAGCGACGAGACCTTGAAGCTCGACGGGTCGGGAGGATAGAACAGCCCGGCCGGCGTTACCGCCGTGAGGAGATCACCCGTGAGTACCCCCGGCTCGGCAATGGCGCGGCGGCGGGTGGTCTCGACGGCACGCAGCCGGTTGATGCGGCTGAGGTCGAGCACCAACTCGTGATTGAGGGGCACACACCCGCCTGACAGTCCAGTGCCACTGCCGCGCGGAATGATGGGCAGGTCGTGGGTATTGGCATAGGTCAACAGGGCCGCCACTTGGCGCGTATCCGCCGGCTGCACCACGGCCAGGGGCGGTGTGCCCCGCAAGACGGTCGTGCTGTCGTAGGAGTAGCCGAACAGCGCCGCCGGCTCGGTAATCACTCGTTCCGAACCGACGAGCCGGCCGAGGTCGCGTCGGACCGCCGCGGCGGCGCGCGGAGACGGCGCGGCGGTCATGGGGCGGCTCCGCGGTCAATCCCAAATCGGGACCCGGCTGAAACTGTGACCATCGCTTGCGGCTTGCTCCATTGGACAGAAACAGGCGCTCGCTGGCCGCCTCACACCTGCATGCGGCGCCCACTTGCATTAAACCAATCGGTGAGGCCGGTGCTCACTGTCCACAACGGCGCAGCCATTCGTTATAATCAGTGGTAGGAATCACAGCAATACGGCCCGATCGCCGATCCTCACAGTGCCAGTGGCCTGTTTTCCTCGCTGCTTTGGTCAGTTCCCTCCCCGGGCTGTTTCTACGGCGATCCGGCCGGGAAGGATGGCGCATTGCGCCCGAATCGTATGAATGCTCAGTATCGTCGCCCCGAGTCCATGCCCAGCCCGCCCGTACACGCAGTCTCCTACGGATCCGTCGCCGTCTTCATTGACTGGGACAACTTTGCCATCGGCCTCCGGGAAGAGATGCCGGACCGGCCGCCGGACCTCGGTCCGGTGTTGCGCTGGGTACGCCAGCTAGGGCCGGTTGCCGTCTGCCGCGCGTATGGCGAATGGCGCGATGCCGCGGAGCGGCTGGCCGTCTATAGCGCCGGCGTCGAGGTGGTCTACGCCCCGGTGCTCCCGTTGGCCAGCGCCCCAACACGCTCCAACGGTGGTAAGAGCCTGGCCGATACGGAAATGGCGGTGGACTGTGTGGACTTCCTGCACCTCATTCCCGAAATCGCCACCCTCGTCATCGTTTCCAGCGATAAGGACCTCATCCCGATCCTGCGTTTTGCCCAGCGTCGTGGCCTGCGCGTGTACGTCGTCGGCTCGGACCGGACGGCCGGCGCCCTGCGCGATCAGTCCGACGACTATGTGACGTACCGCACGTTGCTGGAGCAGGAAGGTGAGGCGATCACGACCCCGCCGGTGCGGCCCATGGAGGTGCCACCGGGCCGCTTTGCGCGGGCGCCCCGGCTGACGCCGGCACGCTCGATGCTGGCGACGCCCACGGCCGAAAGTACCGAAAGCAGCACTACCGGCGCCGATACCGGTAGTGCTGCCGGCCCGTCGCGGGCCACGCTGCGCCGACGCCGCGGCCGCCGCCGCCGCGGTGGGGGCACGGGCACCGCAACCCCGGCAGCCAGCGCCGCGGCCGCACCGTCGGTAGCTACCAGCGCGGAACCGCCGGCCCCTCCGGAGGCCGCAGAGAGCGAACCGGACCCGGCGATGGTCGCACCGCCGCCGGACGATACCGACGCTCCCGCTCCGGATGCACCTGAACCACCGAGCGCAGACGCCCCGGTGGAACCGGCGGCGCCCGTCGCCGAGGCGCCCAGCAAGCCCGAACCTGAACCGACCGCAGCGGCCGAGGAAAGCCGGCCGGCACTGAGGGTGCTGCCCGGTGAATCGCTCTCGCGCCTGAAGAGGCCAGCCACGGCGGCAGAGCCGGCCCCGCAAACGCCGGCCGAGGAGGCCGCTCCGGCGGCCGCAGCGGCCGAGGAGGCTGCGCCGGCACCGGCCGAGGAGAGCGTGGAAGCTCCGGCCGAACCAGCGGCCGAAGACGTGGTCGCGCAGCCCGCAGCCGACGGCGCTCCACCGAGCAGCAACGGGACGACCGCCGAGGGCGACGCCACGGCCGCCGCTCAGGCCGATGGCACCCCCGAAGCACCGCCGGCCGAAGAGAAGAAGACCAAGACCACCACTCGTCGGCGCTCTACGCGCCGGCGCTCCAGTACGCGCGGCAAGACCAGCGCGGCCAAGGCCAAGACGACGAAAGCCGCTGCGAGCGACAAGAAGAAGGCCGAGGCCGTGCCGGCAGCGGAAGCA
The DNA here is from genome assembly GCA_965220865.1 of Chloroflexota bacterium. Taxonomy (GTDB): domain Bacteria; phylum Chloroflexota; class UBA11872; order UBA12225; family JAJDUF01; genus JAJDUF01. Next base: position 4,067,152 of record OZ244848.1, on the reverse strand, counting down.
TAGTGCTCGTTCAAGGCTGATTGGGCGCGGCAGGAGCAGGGTGAGGGCGGCCAGAGGCGCCGATGTCCGCGACCGACCGGTGCCCGTCACCGACCGTCCCGACCATCGAGGCGGCCATGTCCGCGGACGTCCCGGCCATCGCAGAGGTGTTCGCGCGGGCCTTTGTCGAGTATCGGCTGGCCCTCGGCTGCGACACCCCCACCGTGGCGCGGCTCTGGGCACCGCTCATCGCGGCGCGCCTGTCCAATTGGCACGTTGCTCGCATATCCCGGCCCTGCTCCCCGGAGGGTCGGCCGGTGGTCGGGATTCTGGCAGTAGAAGCACACGGAGAAGAGCGAGAGTCAGCAGGACACGGAATGCGGACGCTGGCCATCTGGCGGCGGACGCTCGGAATCGGGGGGCTGGTGCGCGCCTGCTACGCCATGCTGCCCTTGGCCATCGTGTATATGCGCCGTCCGCCGCGCAGTGATGAGCTGTACGTGGCTAACCTGGCTGTGGACCCCGATTATCAGAGCCAAGGTATCGGCCGCCGGCTCCTCACCGCCGCCGCAGAGCGGGCGCAAGAGCGCGGATACCGGGGGCTATCACTCCACGTCGCTGCGTCAAATGCCCCGGCGTTGTATCTCTACGAGAGCGCCGGATTCTCCCGTGAAGTGACCATCCGGCCGCCGTATCAGGGGCCGCTGGGCATTCCGGCCTTCATCGCCATGCGTAGCTGTCAGCCGTCAGCTTGCAACGGTGGTAGTGGCCAATCCTGAGAGGCGTAGCTCCCCTATGGTCCCCTGCGGCGGCGGGGGGACGTGGATTCCCGCTTGCGCGGGAATGACGGGGCGGGGCGGCTGGCAGCTAATAGCCCTTCGTCTTGTCCACGACGTTGATGAGCGGCTGGCCTTGGGCGAACCGGCGGGCATTCTCGCGCAGAATCTCCACCGCGCGGCGCTCCTTGCGGAAGGAATGCCCGGAGGAATGCGGCGTGATGAGACAGTTGGGCAGGCCCCAGAGCGGGCTGTCGGCGGGCAGCGGCTCGATTGGCGTCGCATCCAGCCCGGCGTAGGCCGGGCCTTGCCGGTCGTTCTGCAACGCCGCCACGAGCGCGTCATGGTCCACCAGTCCGCCGCGGGAGACGACGATGAGGCCAGCGTCCGGCTTCATGGTGGCGAACTGCGCGGCCGAGAGCATCCCGCATGCCTGCGGCGTGTACGGCGCCGTCACTACGACCACGTCCGCTGCCGTCAAGAGATCATCGAGCTGGTCCAGCGGCCAGACTTGCGCCAGCGCATCGTCCGGTGCGACCGGCTCGCGATCCACGGCGACGACCTCCATCTCGAAACCGCGTGCCCGTGCGCCAACCGCCCGCCCAATCCGGCCGTAGCCGATAATGCCTAGCGTGCCGCCGGCCAGCTCCCAGGACACCTCCCGGACGGCCGCAGCCTCCCAGCGGCGCGCGGCCTGGGCCTCCCGGGCAAAGAGCACCCCGCGACTAAAGGCCAGGAGCAGCGCAAAGGCGTGCTCCGCGATGTTGGGGGCGTGCGCGCCACGGGTGTTCGTGATGATGATGTCGCGCTCACGCAGCTCTTGGCTCGACCACAGCTGCTCCACACCGGCGCTCGATGTCTGTATCCAGCGGAGCCGACGCGCATGCGCCAGCGCCGCTGCCGCCGGCCACCCATAGATGGCCTCCGCGTCGGCGATCTCCGCACGAAGCGTCTCGTCGTCGAACGCCTCGACGACCGTTACACCCTCATCCTTCAGATCGTCCAGCAAGTGGAAGAACCGGCCGTTCGCCGTTGTCGCGAGTACGAGCTTCATCACCGCCTCCTCACGTAGGCACGGTGTCCATGCCTGCCATGGCGCCCTGCCTCTTGGGCCAACCGGTGTATCCGCAATATGTCGCCGTTCGGTGACTACAGCAAGCCAGGCTGTGCGTTATACTACAAGGTGACGCTCAAGCGCGGTTTGGCAGAGCATGAGGCACCGCCACCGGTGCGGTGAGCCGCTCCAACTGCCAGCGCTTCACGCACAGCCCAAAAGGAGACAGGTACCTATGTTTCGCTTCATATTCGGTACATGGATAGGGCGCTTATTGATGTTCTTGGCGGCGGTCGGCGCTGCGGCGTGGGGTGTCCGGCGCTTCCTCGGACTCGATCAATCGGAGTCCGACGACTGGACGCCGTCCCCGGAGGAGTCACCCCAGGACACGGGCGCCGGCTCCACCGACGTGGACGCGAGCCTGCTCGAAATCCTGGCCTGCCCCGATGACAAGCAGCCGATTGTGAAGATGGAAGACAAAATCGTCTGCACGCACTGCGGTAAGCGCTATCCCATCCGCGACGGCATCCCGGTCATGCTGATAGACGAGGCCGAGGAAGGCCCGGTCCCGACCGAGGCGGAGGTCGCGGCAGCGCGAGCGGCGGTGAAAGGTGAGGCAGCGGCAAGCGCGTCCAACGGCGAGGCCACGGAGGCGAGTGCCGCCGCGGAGAGCGCCGACCAAGCGGCCGAGGGCACGGCGAAGCAAGACGGCTAGGCGATCTCCCCACGTGGAAAGGGCTGACAAGAGTAGCTTTCCGCGCGGGGCTACGTACCCACCCCCGGCCCCCCTATGGTCCCCCCGCTTCGCAGGGGGACGGGGCGAGCGTGGCGGATGGGGTGGCCCGCGGCGAGCACGACGATGGCCGTAGAGACCGCAGCAGCAAAGACTCCGCCCGCTACGACGCGCCGGCCGAAGCGTGGCAAGGGCAAGCAGCGGCCGCGGATAGCGCGGGTGCGCTACGGCACCATCGTCGCGGGGAGCGCAGTATTCCTCTTGGGCGGCTATTGGGACGTGTCCTGGCACATCATCATCGGCCGCGACACCTTCTGGAGTCCGCCACATCTGGTGCTCTACGCCGGCATTATCGCCATCCTGGCGGCGTGTGCCTCGGCAGTCGCTCAAGCGGCCGCGGCGGCGCGCGGCCGGGGGCCGGCGCTGCCGGGACCGCTGGTAGCGCTGCCGTTCGGCCTGCGCCTCCCGCCGGGCATCTTGGTTACGATGGTCGGGGCCGGGATGAGCCTGGCCTCCGCGCCGATTGACGACACCTGGCATCGGCTGTATGGCCTGGACGTGACGGTCTGGAGTCCGCCGCACATCATGCTGGTCGCCGGCATGGTCATCGCCCCCTTTGGCGCGCTCATCGGCCTCACGTTGGAGACGAACCGGCGGCTGCCGGCACGGCTGCGGCGCATGTGGCACGACACCGGGCAACTGTGGCGGATGCCGAGCAGCGAGCTAGCGGCCATAGCGGCTGGCGGGGTGATTCTGGCAACCGCCCTGGCCGTACTGGCCGAGTACGACTTCGATTTGCCGATCTACCAGCTGGTCTATCACCCGATCATCTTGTCCGCCTTGAGCGCGTTCATCCTGGTCGCTGCGGCGCGAGCCAGCGGGCGCATTGGCGCCGCTACCCTTGCCGCTCTGGCCTATACGGCGATGCGGCTCGCCATCCACGCGGAGCTGGTGCTCCTCGACGGCATCCGGCCGCAGATTCCGCTCGTCCTCGCCGCGGCGCCGCTCATTGACCTGGTGCTGGTGGGGCTGCCGCTGCGGCCAATGTGGGTACGGGCCGCGCTGGCCGGCGCCGGCTTTGCCGGGGCCTTGGTGGCAGTCCAAGTGCCGTACCTGCAAGCCCGTGGCTGGGTGCAATGGGAGCCGGAGATGCTTGCGGTGGCCGCGCCGTGGATGCTGGGCCTTTCGGCGGCGGGCGCCGTCTTGGGCTGGCTGGTCGGTAGCACCCTGCGGCCGGTGCATGAGGCACCTGAGGACTGAGCAAGCAATGCGTACCCTCGCGGTTATCACCATCCTCGTGCTGGCCGTTACGGTCAGCGCCGGCTTCGGGCCGCAGCGGCAGCTCAGTGAGAAGGACCGTCCCGTGGCGGGGCGTCTCTGGCTGGACCCACAGGTGCCGCGGGTCGGTGAGTCGGTGCGGATGCGTACCGTGCTGTTCAACTTGGAGGGCTTGCCACGCCTGCCGCTGCCCTACGAAAGCCCGCGCGCCGGTGATACCGTCGTCGGCCTGCTCGTGCCGACCGGTCGTACAGGCGAATACATCACGAGACTGACCTACACGCAGCCGGGGCGCCGGTGGATCAACATTTACCTGGAAGGCCCGGAAGGACGCCTGGCGCTGAAGACCGCATTCTGGGTCTTTGCCGGTGACGAGGTGCCGGAAGGGCCGGTGCCGGAATCGCTGGCGGTCGTCGTCAGCCCCGAACCCGGCCGGGAAACCGGGCTACCCCCCTGGCTGGAACCGGTTACCTACGTTGCCATCATCGCGGTCATCGGCGCCGAGCTGGCGATCATCGCCTGGTCTCTCGCCGTCGTTCGCCGCCAGCAGCGCCTCGCTGCCTAGGGCACGACCATACGACCGGCCGGAGGTCAACGGCCCGGTTATTCCCGCGCACGCGGGAATCCGGCCTCCCGCTACAATGGCGTTAGCCAGCCATGTGGGAGGTCAACAGTGCGGCTCGATGAGTTCCGGCCCGAGGCGGTGCCGCCCGGCGCGAAAGAGACGCTCTACCTGGACGTAGCCCCGCTCCCCGGCGGCGATACGCTGCGGCTGGCCGTTCTCGTGGCGCGGGGCGGGGCGGAGGGGCCGACCCTGCTGGTGTTGGGAGGCGTCCATGGCGACGAATACGAGGGGCCGCACGCGGTACGGACCGTCTTTCGGGCGCTCGCTGCCGGCCAGCTACGCGGCACGTTCTTGGGCGTGCCCGTGACCAACGTGCCGGCATTCGCGACCGGAACCCGGAGCAGCCCACTCGACGGCCTAAACCTTGCCCGCGTGTTCCCTGGCAACCGCACGGGAACGCCGACGGAGCGCATTGCCTACCAAGTCGGCACCCACCTGATCGGCCGTTGCGACCTGCTCATTGACCTGCATAGCTCCGGCACCCACGCGGCGATGCCGACGCTCGTGGGGTACTACGCACACGACAGCGAGGTCGGCCGGCGGTCCCGGGCAGCGGCGTTCGCCTTCGGTGCGCCGGTGGTGTGGGGACATCCAACCGTGGCGCCGGGCCGCACGGTGAGCGAAGCGACCGCGCGCGGCATCCCCTGGCTCTACACCGAATGTCCGGGCGGCGGCTGGCTGCACCAGGATACGGCCGCGCTCTACGCGCGTGGGGTCACCAACGTGATGCGCCGGCTGGGGATGCTGCCGGGCGACCCCGAGCATGAGCCGCCGCAATATGATCTCTACGGCAGCGGCCGTATCGAAGATGCGCTGGCGGTCCGGAGCAGCGGGTTTCTGCTCCCGGCGGTCCGGCTCCTGGATCGGGTCCAGCGCGGCGACCTGCTCGGCCAGGTGCTCGGACTGGCCGGCGAGGTACACGAGGAGCTACGCGCGGAGGCTGACGGAGTCTTGATCTTCATGCGGACTACCCCCTCGGTCTTGCCCGGCGACTTGGCTTTCATGGTCACCGGGGAGGCGGACGGCGCGAGCGACTAGATTGATATTGCCCGGTCATTCCCGCGAAACTAGGGAATCTGTGCCTGCCGCCGGATTCCGACCCCCCTATGGCCCCCCTGCTCCGCCGGGGGACGTGGATTCCCGCGCACGCGGGAATGACGGGGTAGGGCGACTGTCGCGTTAGTCGGCCGGCGCTACACGTAGGCTGCGGCTGCGCGGCCGGCGATGCGCCCGAACGCCAGACCGAGCGCCAAGCCCCCGGTGTAGCCGCGCGTGTAGACGCCGCCCACATCGGCGCCCGCCGCATAGAGGCCGGGGATGGGTTGCCTGCTCGTATCGAGCACCTGCGCGCGCGCGTTCACGCGGGCGCCGCCATACGTGAACGTGATGCCCGGCAGGCAGCGCAGCGCAAAGAACGGCGGCGTCTCAAGGGGCAGCAAGCCGCCCGACTTCGCAATGGGCAGGGCGGCGTCGTCACCGGCGCGGGCGGCGGCGTTGTACTCTTCCAGGGTGGCCAGTAGGCGGTGGCGGGCTACGCCCCAGCGGGTTGCCATCGTGTGGGCCAGCGCGGCCAACGATGGCGCTTCCAGAATCTCACCGCCGGCGGCGCGGATGCTTTGGAGGCGATCCGCTCGCGCGGCGCGGCCGTCGTCTCGCGGCCCGGCATAGACGGCGCGAATCGCCTCGTCGTACACCAGGAACACCAGAGCCTGCTCCTGCTGCGCGGCCGCGTGGACCGTCACCTCGTCCCCTAGGAACTCGTCGTCGAAGCGCTCACCACGCAGATTGACGAAGACGGCGTACTCGCTGAAATCCGGCTTTACCGCGGCGAAGTTGTGCAGGCCCACTGCGGCCGGCGGCGCGGGCACCATATGGCCGTAGAAGCGGCTGAACGGCCCGGCGGTGGCGGCGCCGGCGCGTAGCGCGGCCTGAAAGCCGTCCCCGGTACTGAAGGCGTTGGCCCGCAGCACCATCTGGTCGGCCCAGCGTCCCAGGTAGCGGGCGCGTAGCTCCGGGCTACCCTGAAAGCCGCCGGTCGCCAAGATGACGGCGCGGGTCGTCACGGTAGCAAAGCCCGCCCGTCCGAGCGCCCGGACGCCGCTGACGGCGCCTTGGTCGTCGAGCAGTAGGTCGCGCAGCCCGGTGCCGACGATGATCGTCCCGCCGCCGGCGGTGAAGCGGTCTGCGAGCACCGTCATGGCGGTTGCAGCGTCGGGTTGGCAGGCGTAGATGAGGCGGCGGAAGCGGTAGGGCGTGTCCAGGGATTGCTCCTGTAGGTCAACGCCTTGCCGCCGGAGCCAGGGGATGCCCTCGAAGAAGCTCGCGATGAGCGCCCGGCCCAGGGCCGGATCGCCGTCCGGTTGGACCGAGAGCCAGCCTTCCAAGTCGGTCGCGCACCAGATCGTGCCACCGGAGGCGGCCGCGGAGCCGCCAATGCGCGGCGCTTTTTCGAGCAAGACGGTGCTGGCGCCGGCCGCCTGCGCGCTGCACGCAGCGGTCAGCCCGCCCATCCCGCCACCGGCCACGACGACATCGGCCTCGATGGCAGCCATCGCCTAGACCGTTAGCTCGTAGCGGTAGGAATGAGAGGTATAGGTTTCCTTGGTCATGAATCCTCCTGTATAGGACTCCGGTACCTCGTGAGTGCTCAGTGGGAGCGCGCAGGCGGCGGTCATCGTGAGGATGAGCTTGCCGCTGTGGCGGTCCTCGTAGACGGCGGGGTTGGAATACTCCCGCGGCAGCGTATCGTCTGTGGACTCGTCAATCGTCGTGACCGTCTCCGGCTCGATCCCGCAGGTGTCCTCGTTCACCTCCGCGATTTGCAAGGTGAACCGCTGCCGGTTATCCGGCATCGTCAGATAGTGATCGTCCCGATAGGGCAGGATGTTGGCGATCCAGTAGAGCTTGCCGTTCCGCGAAGAGCGGATTAGGCGAGAAACCGCCGACGGGGAAAGCAGCGGATCGCCATTGTCGAAGGTCAGCGGCTGCGGCTCACTCCAGGTGCGCCCCTCGTCCGACGACAGGCAGTAGAACTTCGACAGCGTATTGGGCGGATTGGCCCGCATGATAGCCAGAACGTCACCACTGGGCAGCTCTGCCAGGGTCATCTCGCAGAGGCTGCCGTGCTGCTCGCGCGTCGAGCGGATGTATTCACCCAGGTCCCAGTCAATGCGGCTCAAGTCGGGCACCCACTTGCCGATAAAGACTGCGGCGTCTTTCGACGTGTCCAGCACCTGCCGCTGCGCGTCCCAGGGCCACAGCGTATAGGGAAAGAGGATGGCGCCACTGCGGAGGCGCAGCGGGGCATTGCAAATACAGCCTCCGTTCTTGCCGTACCACTCACGGCGCGCCACGTGCGCCGCGCTGAACTCGGCCCCCCGCTGGACCAGCAGCTGCTCCGGTCCCCACGTGTGCCCACCGTCCCGGGATACGCGGTAGAGCTGCCGCGAATAGGTCATCGGATGCCGGCCGATGCGCTTGGCCCGCTGCAATTCTCGCCGCCACAGGAACAGGAGGTGGGTATCCGTCTCCTCATCGAGGTAGTCCCAGTAGACGATATGGCTGCCATGCTCGGCGACGCCGAAGGACTCCCCCTCCTGCCAGGTCCGCCCGTGGTCGTCGGAGAAAATCAGGTATTCCCGTCGGAAGTGGCCCGTTGTCTCATCGTCGGCGAGGACGCTCTCGCGCACTCGCCCCAGCAGGCGTCCGCTCTTGGTCGAGACATAGCCCAGAATCGTGGCGTCCAGGCGGCAACCCGTGTACGAGGCCGCCCAGAATAGCTGCTTATTCACCTTGATCCGCTTGCTATTGGATGCTGCAGCGGTCATCGTATCCATCCTCGCAGTACCGTCCCCAGCAGAGTGTACTTGCTGTGGTGTGCGCGGCTAACTTCAGAGGCCTGTTACTCCATCAGGCCGTTTATCCCAGCGGGAGCACCCGGTCGTCTATCCTTACCCTGGGAGTAAAGCTATGGATGAGCAAAAGCCGCTGCGGCTTGCCGTCGTTGGTACTGCCACCAGCGTGCGGCAGCTAGCGCGGCGGAGCGGTGAGTTTGCGAGCTTTCGAGTAACCGCAGAGTTTGCCGATGACGGCAACTCGTCAGCGGTAGGCAACTGGCTTGACGGCGAGCCGACCGCCGTGGCGGATGCCGTGTGCTTTCTTGACGAGCACGTAAGCTCGGTCGCATTGGCCGAGCAGAGCATCGCTCGCGGCCTGCACATGTGGTGCGCCGGCCCGCTAACTGCGGAGGCCGACGTGCTGGACTCGGTCGCAGCGGAGGCGGCAGCGGCCAACGTGACGCTGGTCTGTGGTGGCGCTGCCGGGTATACCAGCAGTGCTCGCCTGGCTGCCGACGCGCTGGCCAGCGGCGCTTTGGGGCGGCTCGTCTGTCTACGCGCCTTGCAACTCGGCGGCGACCCACAGGCGCGGTGGCCCTTGGCCGAGCAACTGGCGCTGGCCAACACCCTCGCCGCCGATATGGTCGCTACCGTCTATGGCCAGAGCGCCGGCAAGCGCCACCTGAGCGTCAGCCTATCCTACGTCGGAGGCGCGACCGCGCTGCTGGCGCTCGGAGCGGCGGTGGGCACGCCGCCGGTACACGAGCTGATGGTGCTGGGCAACCGCGGCGCCTTCTATGACACGATGGCATCCACGGCACTGCTCATGCTCCCGGCAGGAGAGGGAGACGCCGATGCCTATCGGGAGGAGGACGCCGGGCCGGCGCTGGCGCGCTGGGCCGACCGGTGTGCCCAAGCCGCCGCGGGCAGCGCCGCGCCGCCGGTTACGTTGGAGCAGGCGCGCGAGGTCTTGGAGTTGATGAGTTACATCGAACAGGCGCTAGAGAGCGGTGAACCGGTGATCGTGCGCGACGTGGAAGAAGATGAGGACGAGGACGATGGGTAGAGATCACGTCTATGGCGTCGCGCTGTTGAGCAACGCCATGCACCAGAGCGGCTATGCGCCGGGCATGGCACGGCACCCGCGGCTGCGGGTGCTGGTGCTGGCCGACGATCCGGGTCAGGAGCCGCTCGTTGTCCAGCGCAACCGAGACCTGGCCGACGAGCTAGGGGTGTCCTATATCGAAGACGTGGACGCGGCGCTGCGCTGGCCGGGCGTGGAGGTGCTCAGCGTATGTCCGCAGATCGAGCGCCGCGGCGACCTGGTGCGCCGGGCCGCGGCGTCCGGCAAGCACCTCTGGCTGGATAAGCCGCTGGCGCCCACCGTCGCCGACTGCACGGTGATTGTGGACATATTGCGTCTTACGGGTCAGAAGACCTCGATTGTCAGTCATCTCGGCTACGACCATATCCAGCAGGCGCGGCGGTGGATTGCCCAGGGGAGAATCGGCGATATCCTCGCTATTCACGCCGACGTACACTTCGCTAAAGGCCAGCCGGACCGCACCGACAACCCGCCGGCGCCGCCGGCACCGCTCGGCCGCTGGACGTACCGGACGCCGGACGGCATCAGCGACCCGACCGAGTCGGGCCACAGCGTCATCGCCAAGCGCGAGCTATACGAGATCGGGTACTACGCCGTCGTGTATATCCGCTACCTGTCGGGGCTACCGATAGAGGGTGTCTTCGCCCGCACGGGATCGCATTTTTTCGAGGCGCACGCGGAGCGCGGTGTCGAGGACTTTGCCACCATGGAACTGACGCTCGCCGGGGGCGCCATCGCCACGATAACGACCGGGCGCATCGGGCGGGCGAGCCATCCATCGGGCGCAGCCAGCCACCTGACGGTGATCGGCAGTAAGGGCACGCTGCTGCTCGATGGCCGGCGTCAGACGGCGGAACTGTGCAGTGGGGTATCCGGGCAGCAAGGCCCCACCATCATCGCCCGCGACGACAGTAGCGACGCGCTGGTCAACCATTTTGTGCGGGTGCTGGACGGCGATGAGCCGGCTTGGGCGGACGTGGAAGCGGGCCGCGCCCACGTGGCGACGCTGTTGGCGGGATATGAGTCGGTCGCCATGGGCACGGTGGTGCGTCCGGAGTTCGGCTGAGGCCGTAGGCGGCAGCGCTTGTGAGCACCATTGACCTCCAACCGACGGACTATCTCCCCGCCGCTCCGCCCCGCAAGGACTATGGGATCGGGCTGATCGGCTGCGGCCGGATCGCCCGCTCGGCCCACCTGCCCGCTTACCGACAGTGCGGATACAACGTCGTTGCGGCGTGCGATCTGATTGAGGCGAACGTCGAACGGGTGCAAGCGGAGTTCGGCATCCCCCATTGCACGACGGACGCCGAAGACCTGCTCAACGACGAGGCGGTCCAGATCATTGATCTGGCGGTGCATGGGAAGCAACGGCTCCCGCTGATCAAGCAAATCTGCGCTGCGCGACCGCCGCACCTGCTTGGCGTGCTCAGTCAAAAGCCCTTGGCGATGAGCTGGCCGGACGCCGTCCGCATGGTGGAACTGTGCCGCGCCGCCGGACTGCCGCTGATGGTGAATCAGCAGGCCCGCTGGGTGTCGGCCCATCGGGCGCTGCGGGTGCTCATTGATCGCGGGGTGTTCGGGCACATCTATTGCGTTACGCACTTTCACCGTTCATTTCAGGACCATCCCGGCTCGTGGTTCGTCGAGCTGGAGCACTTCAACATCATAGACCACGGCATCCACTACATTGACCTGTGCCGCTACTACACACAACTGGAACCGATTCGAGTGAAAGCGAGCGCGACGATGCAGCCCGGCCAACTGGCGATCAGTCCGATGTGTCATACCATCCTGCTGGAGTTCCCGCCCGAAGCGCAGGTGATGGCGGTAAGCCATTTCAACAATATCATCCGCGCCCCGCAGCTCCACCGGTACGAATGGTTCATTGACGGTACCGAGGCGAGCGCAATGGCCTCGCGCGATACGCTGGTCTTTGCCCACAAGGACGATCCGCGCCATCAGCAGGTCTTCAATATCCAAGGTCAATGGTTCCCGGATGCGTTCGGTGGCTCGATGGGGGAGCTGATGCGGGCGCTGGACACCGGGCGCGAGCCGGAGACGAGCGGCCGTGACAACCTGCACTCGATCCGGATTGCCTACGCGGCCGTCGAAAGCGCCACGACCGGCGAGACCGTCGCGCTCGAACCGCTCTAGCACTCTTGGCCTACCACCACGCTCCAGCCGTTACGCAGATTGGGGGAAGAGAAGCAACCGTGCTCAAGCACGTCATCCGGGCGATGCTCGTCATCGCCTGCGCCATCACGCTCGCCGCATGCAAACTGGGCGGCGAGAGCGGCGACGTGGCCGCGCTGCGAGACCAACTGGCCAGTAAGGAGGCCGAGATCGCCGCGCTCCAGGCGCAGATCGTCGCCCATGGCGGGCCGGCGCATAGCCGGCTGGAGAGGGTCAGGGCCAGAGGGCGGCTGGTCTGTGCCGGCCGCGTTGACCTGCCCGGCCTCGGCTATCTCGACGCCAATGGGCGCAACATCGGGATTGACCCGGACCTGTGCCGCGCGGTGGCCGCCGCCATCTTCGGCAATGGCGAGGCCATCGAGTTCATTCCCGTCACGGCAGCGGAGCGTGGCCCCACCATCCAGTCGGGGGAGGTGGACATCCTGTTACGCACGGCGACGTGGACCACGACGCGCGACGCGCAATGGGGTAACTTCACTACCGTGACGTTCTACGACGGCCAGGGTTTTATGACCCGCAAGGATAGGGGCATTACCAGCACCAAGCAGCTGAGTGGCGCATCCGTCTGCGTGACCAGCGGCACGACCACCGAACTGAACTTGGCGGACTTCTTCCGGCAGAACAACCTGGAGCTGGAGACGGTGGTCTTCGAGGACACGGCCTCGGTCTACAAGGCCTACGAGCAGGGGCGTTGCGATGCCACCACGAGCAACAAGTCGCAGCTGGCATCGGTGCGGAGTGGTTTCCACGATCCCGACGCGCACATCATCCTGGACGAGACGATCTCCAAGGAGCCGGGGACGCCGGTGGTGCCGCATGGCGATGACCAGTGGCTGGACTTGGTCAAGACGGTGCTGTACGTCTTGATGAATGCCGAGGAGCTCGGGGTTACGCAGGCCAACGTAGAGCAGGTGAAGAGCCACAAGAACATTCAGGTTCGGCGGATGCTGGGGACGGAAGGCGAGTTCGGGCAGGCCGACTTGGGTCTCAAGGCGACCTTTGCCGTGGACGTGCTCAAGGCCGTCGGGAACTACGGTGAAATCTACGACCGCTACATGGGGCCGGAAGGGGTATCCTTTACTCTGCCGCGCGGCCTGAACGAACTGTGGGCCAATAGCGGGCTGCTCTACGCCCCGCCGCTGCGCTAAGAGGGTGTGTGAAAAGCTTGGCGATGTCGGATGTAGTCGCCTGAGTATGAGTTGAGCCATCGCCAGGTAGAGCCACGCTGCCGTTCCTCATGACCCGGCCTCGCAGTACGGTAAGCCGAGTTCTGCCAAATCGTTGTCCGGCACGCGCTTGAGGCCCACCGGAATGCAGCCTGTCAAGTGTCCATAGTTGTGGAGCCGCAACTCCTTGAGGTGGGTCAGGTTCTCCAACTCCGCCGGGATCGGCCCGTTGAGCGTGTTCTGGGACAGGTCCAGGTGCTGTAGGCGTTCCAGGGCCCCCAGTTCCACAGGGATGGTGCCGCCGTGGCCGGGGGAGCCCAGGGTCAACCCGCCACGGGTCTCAAGTAGGCTAAACCCCAGGTCTCTAGCGCGCAGGTCCAACCCGGTGACCCGCGGCGGCGCGCCGGCCACGGTCACGCCCTCCCAGCGCGCCAGCGGGGAGCCCGATCCCCAGTTCACCAGCAACCGACCGAAGAGCGCCTCTCGGACGGACAGCAGCGTTGCGCAGTCGCGCACCAGGCCCGGATTGGCCTCTGGCGCCGGCACGACATACCCCGCGGCGCAGGCCGCCCGGCTCGTCGCCAGGTCCTCGTCCTTTGCTCCGGCCGCGACGAGGCCTACACCCCGCCACGCAAGCGTCTGCCGGTCGCTGCCATCGGGCGCCGCGCTGTACAGGGCGATCGCATTGTAGACTCGAGGCCCCGGCCGGCTGGCCACCGCGATGCGCCCGCCATCCGGGGACCAGACCGCGTGATCCCCCAGCAACGTGGCCTCACCCACGGTCCGCTGTCCATCGGGCGGCACGGTCGCACCCACGGGTGCCCCGTCAAGCGTCACGACACAGAATTGGTGCTCCCCGCACGCATAGAGGAGTTTCGATCCGTCCGGCGACCAGGCAATGGTGTGAATCCAAGCCTGCCTCGCATCCGGCACCCCGGAGCCTCGTTGCCACCCGTAGATGGTCGTCACCCGCCGCGCGTCCGCGCCATCTGCCGCGATCGTGTAGAGTTCTACTTCGGCGCCAAACGGCTGGGCAAACGCCAGCCGCGTGCCGTCCGGCGACCACGCCCCGCCGCTCACGGCCTCCGACAGCCGCACGAACCCCGCGCCGTCGGCCGGCACCACATACAGTGCGTGACCTTCCTTCCTCAGATCCCAACTCCCCGCGGCCACGGCAATGGAGCGTCCGTCCGGTGACCAAGCCGGCGGCTGCCACGCCACTCCCTCCAAATCGGGGGCCAGACGCCGCACGTCCCCACCGTCCGCCGCCATCGTGTAGAGGCCGGTCCCCCCATAGAGCCCTAGGTCCGGATCGTCTCGACCCGACACGAAGGCGACGCGCGAGCCATCCGGCGACCAGGCGGGATAGTTATCGAAGGCCCGATGGCGCGTCAGGCGCCGCGGGTTCTGCCCATCCAGCCCCACCACGGCCAGTTCATAGTCGAAGGCGAAGGGGTCCGGTTGCTGATCCCCCGGCCATTCTGGCGGATACCGGCAGGTGGCATAAACGACTTGTCTGCTATCCGGTGTGACATCGAACGATGTCGTGAGGCCAAAGGGAGCGGGAGAAGGGTCGCCTTCGAATTTCGCCTGGCCCCAGGCCTGCGCGAACCACCATAGGTGGGCCCCATCCGGCGTTACTGCCCAGACTTCCGCGTTGTCAGCTAGCAGGATGTGGGCGCCATTAGCGGTCCACCGCACATGATCTCCCCCGGGAGCACCATGGACACATCGGCTGAACTTCATAGCAGTGGTACGATGCCTCTTTTGTTCTTCGACAGCCGCCCTTATCATTGCCTCCTCGGCCACCGCGCGTGCCGTAGCTGACGCTTCCGCTTGTGCCGTTGCCGACACTCCCGCCTGTGCCGTGGCCACCGCTCCCGCTCCTCGCGTCGCTCGCGCCGTTACCCAGCCCGGGATTACCGGTGTAGCCGCACTACTGAGCCGAGCCGCGTCCAGGCTGGTTACCGGTGATGGGGTCACCGCGGCGCGTGCCGCCGGGGGAGGCACGGTCGCCACTGTACCCGTGGCGGGCGTCGGCCTGGTCACCGCCGGGCCGGCCGCTGGCGTGGGCGTGGCCGGCACCGCAGTGTGCTCGGCCCCCGGGAGCTCGCAGGAGTTGCTCACGAGCAAGAAAGCCAAGACAATGGCCCCCGTCCAGACGTGCTTGACGCTCGTTGCCACGAGCCTTGGCCCGATCATTGCACGCCTCCGCGCACGTGCGGCGTTCATGCCCACAGCTCCGGGTAGCTAGATGCCTTCCGGCGTATTGTAGTTAACGACTTCTCACCAGTCTATGAGCATCGGGCCACACATGCTGCGAATTCGGCGCGTGCTGTGGCAATGTCCCGCTGCCTACCACGACCCTCTTGTGCGCCGCCGGCTCGTGGTATGTGCCTATGACTGTTGACAGTACTGCTGCCGCCTGGCTTGACCCGTGGGTCCCGTATAGCCGAGCAGCGGGCGAGAATGGTATCGTCGGAACGGCCGAAGCCATGCCAGCGCATTTCAGTCCACCACTGCTCACACAGGCTCTACGAGAGTGCAGAGGTAGCTAGCGATGATGGGAAAGATCGTTCGGACGGCGCTGTTGGTCGGTATGGCGTTGGTGCTCGCGGCCTGCGAGCTTGGTGGCGAGAGCGGCGACACGGCCGCGCTGCGAGAGCAACTGACCAGCAAGGACGCCCAGATCGCCTCATTGCAGGCGCAGGTCGCCGCCCAAGGCGGGCCGGCCGCCGCCGCGCCGCAGGAACGCAGCCGGCTGGAGAGGGTCAGGGCTAGGGGGCGGCTCGTCTGCGCCGCGCCCAACGACGTGCCCGGCTTGGGCTACCTCGACTCCGAGGGACGTAACCTCGGGTTCGACGTGGACCTGTGCCGTGCGGTCGCGGCGGCGATCTTCGGCAATGGCGAGGCGGTGGAGATCATCTCCGTCGCGTGGTCCGAGCGCGGCTCTGCACTGCAGGCCGGCGATCTGGACCTGTTGTCCATGACCACGACGTGGACGACCACGCGCGATACGCAGTGGGGCAACTTCACCACGATCACGTTCTACGACGGCCAGGGATTCATGATTCCGAAGGACAAGGGTATTGATAGCGCCCTGAAGCTGGGCGGCACGACCGTCTGCGTGACCAGTGGGACCACCACCGAGCTGAACTTGGCGGACTTCTTCCGGCAGCACAATATGCAGCTGGAGACCGTCGTCTTCGAAGACACGGCGGCCGTTGATAGCGCCTATACGCAGGGCCGGTGCGACGTGGTCACGAACGACAAGTCGGCGCTGGCAGCCACCCGCAGCGGGCTGAAGAACCCGGAGGACCACATCATCTTGCCGGAGACGATCTCCAAGGAGCCGCTGACGCCGGTGGTGCCGCACGGCGACGACCAGTGGCTGGACTTGGTCAAGACGGTGCTGTATGTCCTCATCAACGCCGAGGAGTTCGGGGTCACGCAGGCCAACGTGGAGCAGATGAAGAACCACGAGAACATCCAGATTCGGCGGATGCTGGGCACGGAAGGCGAGTTCGGTCAGTCGGACCTGGGTCTCAAGCCGACCTTTGCCGTGGACGTGCTCAAGGCGGTGGGGAACTACGGCGAAATCTACGACCGGTATCTGGGGCCAGAGGGAATATCCTTCACGCTGCCACGCCACGCCAACGAGCTGTGGACCAACGGCGGGCTGATCTACGCGCCACCGTTGCGCTAGGCTGCGCTGATATTCCCCAGTCATGCTTGCTTGCGCGGGAATCCGGAGTGGGTGCGCCGTCTGCTGCCCAGGCGCCTGGATGCCGGCTGCCGTCGGCATGACGGCACGAGGTTGGTGGCAAGCGCCGGCATTGGCCGCCCGGCATCTCCAGCCGACTGCCGGCCGTTATCTATTCCGTATGGCGTGCGCGGACGACGTGCAGTAGTAAAGGCGGGCCAGTATGAAGGTCACCATTCGCTTAGGCACCGCAGCCGACACGAAGCAGGCAGCGCGCGTCTTGCTCGCCGCCTACAACATGGCCGATATGACTGAGGCGCAGGCGGCCTACCGGCGCGAAAACGAGATGGGCCACCGGTACCTCGTGGCCGAGGCAGCGGGCGAGGTTGTCGGCATTAGCTCCTGGTACCTGCACGGTGTTGCCCATCATGGGCTGGCCGAGTTGGATCGGATAGCCGTGCTCCCCGAATACCGTATGAACGGCGCCGGCAGCGAGCTATTCCACGGCCTGGTCGAGGACGCCCAGCGCTTCTACGCCCAGCGTGGCGAGCGACTCCGCAAGCTGTTCCTGATGACGCACGACGACAACCATGCCGCGCACGCGCTCTATCGCAAGGTCGGCATGGAGAAGGAGGTCGTGCTCAAAGACCACTACTACGACGGGCGAGCGGAAGCGGTCTTCTCCATCTTCTTTCCCCGCTCCGGGTCGTAGGGGCGTGATTGATCGCGTCCGGCAGCCGTCACCCCAGCCCTCTCCCGCGGGGAGAGGAAGCAGTCCCCTTCTAAGGTAGGATAGGAGCAACGCTACTCCTATCAGTAGGAGGGAGGTGTCACGATGCGCCCACTACGCATAGCCGTCATCGGCGCCGGCGCGCAGCCCGGCTCGCGGGCACGGCAGTACCTCGCTACCCTCGCCTGCCTGCCGGACCACTATATCCTCGCGGCAGTGTGCGACCGCAACGCGGAGGTCAGCCAATGGGCGGCCACCACCTATGGCGCTCAGGCCCACTACAGCGACGTGCGGGAGCTGTTCACGGCCGAGCAGCCCGACGTGGTGCTCAGTCTGGCGCCGAAAGACTCGCACATCGTGATCGCCCTGACGGCGGCGCGACTCGGCATCCACGTCCTGACGGAAATCCCGGTGGCGCACACCCGGCGGTACGCCGCGGCTATCGCGCAGGCGTGTCACGACAACGGCGTCCTGTGGGAGGTGGCAGAGCAAGTCTGGCTCTGGCCGCAGGAGCAACTCAAGCAACGCCTGCTGGAATCGGGGCACCTCGGCGACGTGACGCACGCGCGCCTGTGGTATCAGACAGGGCAGTATCACGGCTTCAGCGGCGTGCGCCAACTGATCGGCGCCGAGGCGACGCGCGTGCTGGGCCACAGCAGTACCGTCGCGTCCGCGCCGTACACGGCCTACGGCGGCGAACGGGAAACGACGGTGCGGTGGGACAGCGCCGTCATAGAGTTTGCCAACGGCGTGACGTGCCTGTTCGAGAAGGCGCCGCGCGCCTTTCCGCTCCGCACCTACCCCCAGGGGTGGCAGATCGAAGGAACCAAGGGGGTACTGGAACACACCCGTTGTGTGCTGTGGCAGGGGGCGGAAGAGCGGCCCTACGAGATCGAGGAGGCGTATGACGAGCGCGGGGGTGAGCGGGTGCTCCGGCACGTCCGGGTGGATACCGAGCCGCCGGTCGTCTGGGAGAATCCCTTCCAGGCGTACCGGATTGGCAGCTCGGACGACGTAGCCAAAGCCGCGATCCTGACCAGCTTCCACGAGGCGATTACCGGCGGCGGCGGCCCGGCCTACGGCGTGGAGAATGCGCTGCGGGACTGGGAGCTTTGCCTGGCGACACGCGAAAGCGCCGACCGGGGCAACACCTGGGTGGAGCTGCCCCTACAGGAGCCGACGGCGCTAGAGCGTCAACTCGAAACCGCATACGTGCGGCGCTACGGGTATGACCCCATCGAGGAGACGGAGCGGCTGCTGGACAGGACCTTCACGCGGTCGGCGGTGATGTGGCCGCTGGCGCACTGGCTGTAAGGCGTCCCCTTTCCTGTGCAGCGCCGGGGCGCCCCGGTACTGGCATCTGCACCACCGCCGAGACGGGAGTAGCTTCCGACGGCTGCTATCGTAGGGGTGATGACGGCCGAACGATGGGCGGTGACCTACTACGCCTGCACCAGGCTGCCGGATGAGGCCGCGTATCCAAGGAGGGTCGGAAGGGATGAGCGCGACGCATGAGCCGGGCGGGCCGGGAAAGGCACAGCAGCCGCTCCTGCTCATCACCGGGGCCGCCGGGCGGATTGGCACGTACTACCGGGGGCATTTGGCCACGCACGGCGCGCCGTGGCGGCTCTGTCTTCAGGACCTGCGGGCGATTGACGATCCGGGCGCGGCCGAGGTGCAGACCAGTGATCTGGCGGACATGAACGCGGCCCGTCGGGCGGTGGCCGGCGCGCACACCGTCCTGCATCTGGCGGCCGACCCGGACCCCGCGGCGGACTTCTACGCGACGCTGCTGGACCGCAACATCAAGGCCACCTACAACATCTACGCGGCCGCGGCCGAGTGCGGCGCGCGCCGGGTGATCTTCGCCAGTAGCGTGAACGCGGTGATCGGCTACCCGCGCGGGGTGCAGGCGCATACGCACATGGTGGCGCGGCCAGGCAACGTGTACGGCGCGACCAAAGCCTGGGGGGAAGCGCTGGCTGCCTCGTTCGCATTCCAGCACGGCCTCTCCTGCATCGCCGTGCGAATTGGCGGCTTCACTCCTCCGGAGCGACTGCGCGAGCGGCTCGATCCCAACAACCCGGATGCCGACCGGACGCTCTCGTGGGTGGTGACGGCGGCGGATCTCAGCCGGCTGTTCGACTGCTGCTTGGCTGCGCCCGACGAACTCGACTTCGCCGTGGTGCATGGTCTCTCGAACAATCGCTATCCGGCAATGGAACTGGACTCCACGCGGCTTCTGCTCGGCTATGAGCCGCGCGACGACGCCTTTGCGCTCGCCGAGGCATTCGCCGAGAGCTAATAGGGGGAGAACGATGACTACGACTACCGGATCGGGGGCCGGCACAGGCGCTGCCCAAGAGCCGTTCGAGATCACCGTCGGCGGGGGCCACGGCAGCCTCGTCGAGCTGACGACGGGAGAGCTGCTGCTGTTGAGCACCCGCTTGCAGCTCTCCCGCTCGGCAGATGGCGGCCGGACCTGGAGCGACTTCACGCCGGCCGTGGACGAGCAAGGGGCGGCGTTGGATGGCGGCCCGCACTCGACGGGCCTGCGGCGGCTGCAATCGGGGGCGCTTGCCATAACCTATGGCCGGCTAGAAACGACGACCGGCCCACACGACGACTTCGGCATGTTCATCCGGCTGTCCCGCGACGAGGGGCAAACCTGGTTGCCGGAAGTCCGCATCAACCTCCCGGGGGTCTACGCGCCCAGCTACCACAACGCGATGATCCAACTGAGCAGCGGGCGGCTGGTGTTTCCGGTCCGGTGGATCTTCACCGGCAGTCACCCCGACCGCAGCGCTCGGACCCACGCTTGGGGCCGGCTGGGTGGGCAGCGCTTCCCGGTCGAGGGCCATGCCCACAGGCCGGAGATGGACATTACATTCGTCTACTACTCCGACGACGAAGGCCACACCTGGCAGCGCAGCCAGGACGAGCTGATGGGCTGGTTCAACGATGGCTACGATGGCGTCACGCCGGTAGACGAGCCGGTCGCGGCCGAGCTGCGCGACGGGCGCGTGCTGCTGTTCGCCCGCTCGACGGTGGGCCGTATCGTCCAGTCCACCAGCCGAGACGGCGGCGTAAACTGGAGCACCGTCGAGGCGACGGATCTGCCAAGCTCCTATTCGCCGTGCCGACTGGCGCGCGTGCCCGGTACCGACGACTTGCTGGTGATCTGGAACCAAGTATCCGGCGACGAGATACGGCGGGGCTACCGGCGGGGACGACTGTCTACGGCCATCTCCAAGGACGACGGCCGCACCTGGGAGCACCACCGCACGCTCGCCCTGAGTCCGGGGCTGGCCGACGTGGCGCAGGTCCGGCCGGACCCCGCGCTGCGTATGGTCCGGGCAGCCGACAGCTTGGGCGATATGCCGGACGGCTATACCATCTACCACTATCCCGACGTCGCGTTCGGCGGGGACACGGCCTACCTGCTCTACAACGCGGGCCACTACACGCCGACCGCCGATGGGGTCGTGCAGCGGCAAGAGCGCCGGCTGCGGGTCGTGCCGACGAGCTGGCTGTATGGAGCGTGACAAGGAGGAGGCGCCATGACGACGTATCGTGCCGGAGTGATCGGGCTGGGGCGGATGGGCTGGCTCTACGACGCTTCACTGCCGTATCCACCCTCGGTGCGTGATGAGGACGGCACCCCGACCGAGTTGCCTCCCCTGCGCGACCATCCCGACCTGCCGCCGACGGAGCACCCCGGGAAAGAGGGCCTGCCCACGAGCTATGCTGCGGCGCTGCGCCTGCACCCGCGGACGGAGCTGGTGGCCGGCTGCGATCCGAGCGAGGCGCGCCTAGCGGCTTTCGGCGAGCACTACGGAGTGAGTGCGCTCTATACCGACTACCGGGAGCTACTGACCACCGAGCGCCTCGACCTGGTGGCTATCGCTTCCCACGCGGCAACTCGCCCGGACGCCACGGCGCTGGCGGTCGAATGTGGCGCCAAAGCCGTCATGACCGAAAAGCCGATGACGCTGACCTTGGCCGAGGCCGATAGGATGGTCGAGGTGTGCGAAGGAGCGGGGGTTCCGCTGGCGTGCGGCGCGATCAGCGTCAATCATCCGGCCTTTGCGCAGGCGAAGAAGCTGCTCACCGACGGGACGCTCGGCACGATCCTGAGCATGGAGACCTCCCGTGCGATGGCGCAGCACAATGCTTGGGTGTACCTGATGGACAGTCCCGGGGAATGGGTCATCGGCGTGACCGACGACGAGGAGGCCGTGCGGCAGAACGGCGAGTTCGAGGGCGCCGGCCTGATCCGGTTCGCCAACGGCGTGCCGGGGTTCCTGCGGCCGGGCGCTCCGCAGGTTCACATCACCGGCGAGCGCGGGGAGCTGGTCTTCGACTGGAAGAGCTTTCGGCTGTGGCTGGACGTGGACGGGCCGGCGGGCACGACGCGCGCGGAGATGCCATTTCCGGAGCCGCAGGTGTTGGGACAGTGGTCAATACTGTACGGCGTT
The DNA here is from genome assembly GCA_965220865.1 of Chloroflexota bacterium. Lineage (GTDB taxonomy): Bacteria > Chloroflexota > UBA11872 > UBA12225 > JAJDUF01 > JAJDUF01. Next base: position 4,045,496 of record OZ244848.1, on the reverse strand, counting down.
GAAGACGTGATCCGCTGCCGGGAGCAGGGCGGCGAGCCACGGGTGAGCGGGCGGCGGGTGCGCGATGCGATGGAGATCGAGATCGGACTGCGCGAATCGCATCGGGCTGGCAACATCAAGGTGGCGCTGCCCCTGGCGGACCGCTCGCTCGGCATGGTGTACGACTGGTTTCGCTAGGGCGGTGGACCTACCCCCACCCTGACAGGGAAGGGGCTAAGCTGGGTGCTGGCCCCCTATGGCCCCCCCGCTATGCAGGGGGTGAGGGGGAAGGGAGTGCGGCGATGGTGACGACGAGCGGTGAGTTGGTGCTGCTCGGTGGTAAGCCGGAGGTGACACGCCCGATCCCACTGTGGCCGGCGGTCGGCGATGGCGAGATTGACGCCGTGGTGGCGGCGCTGCACCGCTCGCGCAGCGACGTGCAGTACCTCAACTCCATGCCGGGGGGTGGCCCGGTCGCGGCGCTGGAAGAGGACTTCGCCGGGCATTTCGGTGTCCGGTATGCCATCGCATCCGCCTCCGGCGCGGCCTCGCTGCACATGGCGCTCTACGCGGTTGGCGTCGAAGCCGGCGACGAGGTGATCGTCTCGCCGTACACCTGGGGGCAGACGGTCTCGCCCATTCTCAATCAGGGCGCGATCCCGGTATTCGCGGACATCAAGCCGGCGACCCATACGCTCGATCCGCAGGCGGTCGAGGCGCGGATTACGCCCTACACGAAGGCCCTTTTGGTCGTCCACATCTTCGGTCAGCCGGCCGATATGGACAGCCTCCTCGCCGTCGCCCGGCGGCACGGACTACCCGTGATCGAAGACTGCGCTCAGGCGACGGGCGGGCGCTATCGGGGGCAGTACGTGGGCACTATTGCCGACGTGGGCTGCTTCAGCTTCGGCGACGGCAAGCAGATCATCGGCGGCGACGGCGGGATGGTGCTGACCAACGATATGCAGATCTACGAGCGAGCGTGCGCGATTGGCTCGCACCCGGCACGCCAGGAGCGCGACATTCAGGACCCGGCGCTCACGCCGTACATTGACAGCCTGACGTACACCTACCGCATTCACCCGCTGGCGGCGGTCATCATCCGGGAACAGCTCCGGCACATGGACGCTTGGAATGCCGAGCGGCGGACCAATCACGAGCGGCTGTCGCAGGGATTATCAGGCGTGCCCGGGCTTCGTCCGGTGGCAGAGACGCCCGGCGGCGAGCACGTCTACCATCGCCACAGCCCCACCTTAGTCCCAGACGAACTGGGCGGGGTGGATCGCGCGACCATCGTGGCAGCGTTGGAGGCGGAGGGCGTGCCCGCCAACCTGGGCTACGTGCGTCAGCCGATCCACCTCCGTCCGCGGTTCCAGGATCGGGCGTACTTCTTCGGGCGGCAGTACCCCTGGGCCGCCCATCACAGCGGTCGGGGCGCGGACGCGGTGGCCTACGGCGCCGGGGACTGCCCGGTCGCCGAGCAGCGCTGCGCCACCGAGGAACTCGACCTGCTCGGCATGACGGCGCCGGCCTGGCGCGGCGACCTGCGCGAACTGGTGGGCCAGCACGTGCGCGCGGTGCAGAAGGTCTTCGAGCCGGCGAACATCGCGGCGCTGCGGGACTGGGAGCGCGCGCACGCGGGCGCCGGCGACTAGACTCTGTTGCCACGCCCGCGGCCCGGTCCCCACCCTGACCCTCCCCCGTTGCGACAGGGGAGGGAACGACCCCCACCGCAGCGAGGGGCAGGGGGACCTGTCGGGACGAGAAGGAGGAGATCGTGGGAATGCAACCGCCGCATCTGGAGCATAGCGTCCTCCGCAAGCAGGCCGGCACCTATGCCGCCTTTCCGGTGATCGAGCTACTCTCCAACGGTCGTTTGGCCGTGGCCTACCTGGCGAATGGGGCCAACATCAGGGATCACTACGGCTTCGGCGACTGGACAGTCGTGACCTCCGCCGACGGCGGCACTAGCTGGACCCCGGCCGCGCCGGACGACATGAGCATCCCGTTCAACTGGCCGGGCACCTCCCCGCGCGAACGCTATGATCGGTTCGCCGGCCGGATGCCGGACGGCACGCTGGTCGCCGCGGGCGGGGTCGGGTTCGAGGAGGCGCCGGCGGACCGCGTGGCGGAGGCGAAAGCGGCCGGCCGGCTCATCGCGACGCACCCGTTGCGCGACGACTCGATGCTGCTGCTGGGTGGCAACCGCGTGTTCGTGCAGCGGTCGCACGATGGCGGCCGGACCTGGGAGCGCCAGGAGTGGGAGGTGCCGGGCGCGCACCGGCTGAACGGCTTTCCCCGCTGCACCGTCCTAGCGGACGGGACCATTCTGGCGCCGCTCTATGATGAGGGAGACATCGAGGCCGACCGCGTGCGGGTGCTGGTATATCGTTCGACGGACAACGGGGCGAACTGGCAACTCCGGCTGGTGGGCAGCGGAGCGAGCGTGGGCTACGGCGACGAATCGGCGCTGGTGGAAACGGAACCGGGGCGCGTGCTCTGCCTGATCCGCAAAGCGCCGCAGCGGTTGGCCGAGGCATGGTCTGACGATGGTGGGCGCACCTGGTCGGAGGCGACCTACACCGACATTTGGGGCTATCCGCCGCACCTACTGAAGCTGCGTGACGGGCGGATTCTGTGCTCCTACGGCCACCGTCGCGACCCGCTCGGGGTGCAGGCGGTCATCAGCACCGACGGCGGGCGGAGCTGGGACCTGGACCACCGGGCGGTCCTGCGCGGTGACGGGGAGACGCAGGATTTGGGCTATCCGATCTCGGTACAATTGCCGGACGACAGCATCTTCACGGTCTACTACATGACTATTGGCGGCATGACGCACGTGGCGACGACGCGCTGGCAACTGCCTTGGTAGGGAGAAGGAGCGGAATGATGGATAGTACTGCGAGCCAACCCGAGTACCTGACAACGGTCGCTATTCCAGCCGACACAGTGGCCGAGCTGGGCTTCGGTGTGGAAGCGAGCGTGAGCGCTACCGGGGAGGTGGGCCTGCCGGCCAGCCATGCCCCTTACCTGTTCAGCGTGCATTTGCCGGCGGGTGACGACGCCGGACGCCTCAACGTGGGGGCGTTCGACACGGCCCGCCGGGAGGTGAGCATCGAGACCGTGCAGGGCGCTATTGACGTCGCGTGCAACGCGGGCGCTTCCCGTGGCGTCGTCCACTCGATGGGCATTGTGTCGTTCGAGGGGGCGGAGGTCGGCGACTGGGACCGGACGGTGGCGGGGCTACAGCGGATCGCGGACCACGCCCGGACGCAGGACTTCGACCTAGTGCTGGAGAACGTCGTGTTCTACTGGCCGCCCGTGCCGGCGCACATTCCGGCGGAGCGGGCGGACCGCAGCCAGTGTCTGTACCAACTGGGGCGCGACCCGCAGGAGTGGCGGCAGCTGTGGGCAGGGATTGACCGCGACAACGTGCGGCTGTGCCTGGATACGAGTCACGCGACGACGTGCGCGGTGGCCACGAGCGACCTGGCAGCGCAGGCGCGGCGGGTGCAGGAGTTCCTCGACGTTGGCGGGGACCTGATTACGCACGTCCACTGGTCGGATAACTATCTCGGTGGGCATCGCGGTCGGAACGACTCGCACCTGCACGTGGGGCAAGGAACGCTGCCGCGTCCCTTCCACGCGCGGGTCAAGCGGCTCGCGGCGGTGAAGCACTTGGAGCACAAGAGCACCGTCGAGGAGCTGCGGGCTGAACTGGCCTATATCGAGCAGCTTTGATAAGGAGGCTGGGGATGACGACGACGGCGACGGTGACTGCGCCGACTAGCGCGGGGCCGGTTTCTATCGAGGCGCTGGAGGCGGACTATGCCGCGCGAAACCCGCGGTCGCGGCGGCAGTATGAGCGGGGGCGGACGGTGATGCCGGGTGGGGTGGCGAAGGGGGCGTACTTCAGCAAGCCGTATCCGCTGTTCCTGGTCTCTGGCGAGGGGTGCTACGTCACGACGCTGGACGGACAGCGGCTGCTCGACTGCGCCAACCACCACACGGCGGGCGTGCTCGGACACCGGCATCCGGCGGTGATGGAGGCGGTGCGGGAGCAGTTGGAGCGGGGGGTCGCGCTGGGTGGGCCGACGACGATAGAGTACGAGCTGGCGCAGGAAATGACGGAGCGGGTGCCGTCGCTGGAGCGGGTGCGGTTCGCCGGCTCCGGGGGCGAGGCGGCGCAGAACGTCTTGCGGCTGGTGCGGGGGTGGACGGGGCGGCAGAAGATCGCCAAGTTCGAGGGGGCGTTTCACGGGCGGGTAGACGCGCTGGAAATCAGCGTCAGCCCGCCGCTGGACCAGGCCGGCGCGCACGCGGCGCCGCAGGCGGTGCCGCAGGGACGGGGGTTTGTGCGCGGGGCGGCGGAGGACACGGTGATCCTGCCGTACAACCGGCCGGAGGCAGTAGCGCGGCTGTTGGAGCAGCACCGCGACGAGCTAGCGGCGGTGTGGCTCGATCCGCGGGCGGGCATCCTGACCGGCGACCGGGAGTTCATCCGGTACATGCGGCGGATTACGGCCGACCTCGACCTGTTGCTGGTGATGGACGAGGTGGTGTCGTTCCGGGTGGGGCCGGGCGGGCTGCAAGCGCAGTGCGACATCCGCCCCGATCTGACCACGTTCGGCAAGATCATCGGGGGCGGCTTTCCGATCGGCGCGTTCGGGGGGCGGGCCGAGCTGATGGACCTGCTGGACGACGCGCGGGGCGGCACCGGCTATATGCATAGCGGGACGTTCCACGGCCATCCGGTGTCGCTGGCGGCGGGGCTGGCGACGCTGCGGACGCTGACGCCGGCGGCGTATGACCACCTGACGGCGCTGGGCGACGAGCTGCGGGCGGAAGCGAACGCGCTGTTCGGGCGGCTGGGCATGGCGGCGCAGGCCGTGGGCGACGGATCGCTGTTCGGCTTCCACTTCACAGCGGAGCCGTTGCGCGACTACCGCTCCCTGGCGACCGCGGACGGCGAGCAGGCGTACCGCGTGTACTTGCAGCTGCTGGCGCAGGGCGTGATGCTGTCGTCGGGCCTGAGCATGTGCGCGCTCTCGCTGCCGATGGACCGCTCGCACGTGGCGGCGGTGCTGACGGCGTTGGAGCGGGCGGTGGGTCGGACCTAACCCCCGGCCCCTTCCCTGGCAGGGAAGGGGAGTCCGCGCGGCGGCCCTCACCCCAGCCCTCTCGCGCGGGGAGAGGGGGGTGGATTCCCGCTTTCGCGGGAATGACGGACCCGGGGACGCTGTCTACGCTATTCATTTGTGCGTCGGGAGTGGTTGTTCGGCGGGCGCGGCGGGGCGCGGGAGGGGTGCTGGTGGAAAAAGCCCGTACACGCGGTGGAGCAAGACCGCGGGTGGGGCGGTGCTTGTTGGACGGCAGGATACACGTGATGTGGTTTGGACCTAAGCCCTGACAGGCCAAAGCTGCACGGATAGTGCCAGGTGTGGTGCGGCTTTGACCTGTCACCCGGCCCCTTCCCTGGCAGGGAAGGGGAGTCCGCGCGGCGACGGGCAGCGGGCCGGGGGCTGGATTGCGGCTGCCGCCGCAATGACGAGGCGGGGGGCCTGACCTGGCCCCCCTGTGGTCCCCCCGCTCGGCAGGGGGACGGGGAGGCTTGGGAATGTACGGTACGGGTGCGCGCGGTGTCTTGGTGGGCTGGTGAGCAGATCGGGGTGCGGGGATTAGCAGGGACGCGGGGCAAGCACTCCTGGCGCAGCCGGTGTAGGCCGGCCGGCAAGGATACGGTGGCGATAGAGGCGGCACTCAGACAGTGCTGACCCGGCGCCCTGGCCGTGGTGGCCAGGGGTACGTCAGCACCCGGTGCCCCTGTGGCGGCACTCAGCCAGCCATGCCCCGCCGCACGCTGGGCGGCGAGGGGTCGCTCATGACTTGGTGCCCTCGGCTGGGTGGCTACGCCACCGCTGTCGGTCGGCACGCTGGTGCCGGTGCGTCCCTGCCGGGCGGTGCCCGGTGCTCCAGGAAGGTCTTGCATCTGCCAATCCCCGTCAATGGTGCATATCGGACCGGGGTGGGGGAAAGACAACGGCCTGGGGGGACTCTTTTTTGTCAGAATCAGGATTTGCAGGATGAGGGGATAAGCAGGATGGTTGCCCGCTTGCGCGGGAATGACGGATGAGGCGGTGTGATGATGGTGGGAGAGCGGGGCGGGGGTGAGCCGGCGTATGACGAGCTGGCGGGCGAAATACTGCGGCGGTATGAGAATGCCGAGGCGGAAGCGAACATCACGAGCGCGGTGCGGGACTTCCTGATCGGCGCGGGGCTGGCGCGAGCGGACCAGATCGTCGAGGAGAACCCGCCAGCGCAGACATCGCGGCGGGCGGTGGACTTGACGGCGCTGGATACGTTCATCGAGGTCAAGCGGCGGATTGGCACGCGGGCCGGGTTCAGTCCCACCGAGCGTTACGTCGAGCAGATTGACGACTACCTCGCTCAGTCCGAGCGGGCCGGCCAGCGGTCGCGCATGGGCATCCTGACGGACGGCAAGTATTGGCTGCTGCGCTGGCCCGGCGCCGGGGCGGTCAAGACGGCGGCGCCGTATGGCTTCACGCTGGACGCTAGGGGCGGCAGCGGGATACGCCTGCGCGACTGGCTGCGGGACCAGGCGCTCTTCTCCAGGGAGGACGTTGCCCTCCTCGACCGCGAGAGCGTCGAGGAGCACTTTAGCCCCGACAGTCCGCACTACGAAAAGGACATTGCCCGGCTGCGGGCGCTGTATGACCGGCACGCGGCGAGCGAGACGGTGCGGGTGAAGCGGCGGCTGTGGGACAACCTGCTGCGGGCCGCATTGGGTGAAGTGGCCGGCACACGCCGGGGCCTGGACGACCTGTTTGTGCGCCATACCTATCTGACCGCGGTGATCGGGCTGGCGGTGCAGGCGACGTTCGGCATTGACATTGCGGGGGCGGCCGAGCACGACGCGGTGGGGCTACTGAAAGGGCGGCAGCTGCAGAACGCGACGGGCCTGCACGGGATCGTGGAGTCGGACTTCTTCGCGTGGCCGGCCGAGGTCGAGGGTGGGCTGCCGCTGGTGCGGACGTTGGCGCGGCGGATTGCCCGCTTTGCGTGGCGCAAGGCGCCGTCCGACATCGGGGCCATGCTCTACGAGACGGTCATCCCGCCGGACGAGCGCCGGCAGCTGGGCGAATACTACACGCCGGCCTGGCTGGCGCGGGTGATGGTGCGGGAGCTGGTCGAGCAGCCGTTGGAGCAGCGGGTGCTGGACCCGGCGTGCGGCTCCGGCACGTTCGTCGTGGAGGCGGTGGCGCACTTCCTGGAAGCCGCCGAGGGGGACGGCCGCGAGCCGGGAGCGACGTTGGAGAGGCTGCTGGACGCGGTGACCGGGGTGGACGTGCATCCGGTCGCGGTGCATCTGGCGCGCGCCGCGTGGGTACTGGCAGCGCGGCCGGCCATTCAAGCCGCCACCGACGCCGGATACAACAAGGCAATCGCCGTGCCGGTCTACCTGGGCGACGCCTTGCAGCTGCGCTACTACGGCGACCTGTTCGCGCAGCGGGACGTACCGGTGTACGTGGATGACGAGCGGAACACGGTGCTGCGCTTCCCGCGGCGGCTGGTGGAGGAGGCCAACGCTTTCGACGCGCTGATGAGCGACATCGCCGGCGCCATCGAGGGTGGGAATGACCCGACCTTGGCATTGACCGACCACAAAATCAGCGACGCGGAGGAACGCGCCACGCTGCACGGGACCATCGCGGAGATGCAGCGGCTGCACGCGGAGGGGAGCGACCACATCTGGGCGTACTACAGCCGGAACCTGGTGCGGCCGGTGGCGTTGGAGCAGCGCAAGGTGGACGTGGTGATCGGCAATCCGCCGTGGCTCAGTTATCGCAACACAGCCAGCACGCTAAGGACCGCGCTGGAACAGCAGAGCAGGCACGTCTACGGCATCTGGGCGGGCGGGCGGTACGCCAATAGGCAAGATGTGGCGGGGCTGTTCTTCACGCGCAGCGCCGACCTGTACCTGAAGGACGGCGGCGTGATCGGCATGGTGCTCCCTCACAGCGCCTTGCAGACGGGCCAGTACGCCAAGTGGCGCAGCGGCGCGTGGCACACGGCGGGTAGTGAGAGCGCCCTGACGGTGGATTTCGGCTACAAGCCAGCCTGGGACCTGGAGAGGCTGGAGCCAAACACCTTCTTCCCAGTACCGGCGTCGGTGGTCTTTGCCCGGCGCACAGGCGGCGAGGGCAAGATAGTGCCCCTCGTCGGCCAGGTGCAGCGCTGGCTAGGCAAGGAGGGTGCGCCCGATGTCCGGCGGGTACTCACTGCCATCACCGACACTTCGGAGAGTGGCGAGTCACCCTACGCCGGGTATTCGCGGCAAGGCGCGACCATCGTGCCGCGCTGCCTGTTCTTCGTGGAAGAGACCGAAAACCCGGCCATCGTGCAGGCCGGCCAGACGATCACCGTGAATCCGCGCCGGGGAGGGCAAGACAAGCGGCCGTGGCGGGACCTGGACCTGAATGACATTGCCGGCCTGAGAATCGAAAAACGACACTTCTACGATGTGTACTTGGGTGAGACGGTCGTACCCTACGCCACCCTCCAGCCACTGAAGGCGCTCCTGCCGGTGCAGCACGAGGCCGCCGCCCTTCCGGCCGACGACGGCGAAGTCGGCGGCATTGACCCTGGAGGACTGGAGCCGGAGATGCGGAAACGCTGGCAGGCGATCAGCGACTTGTGGGAGAAGCACAAAGCACGCGCCAATAAACTGAACCTCTTGGGGCAACTAGACTACCTCCACAAACTATCGTCGCAACTGAAATGGAGACAAGACACCGACGGCAGACCTGTCCGGGTGGTATACACGCAGGCGGGCCAACCAACGGCGGCATTGCTCCACGATGATAAAGGCATCGTTGATACCAGGTTGTATTGGATCACTTGCAAGGACATCCAGGAAGCCTATTACCTGCTCGCTGTCATCAACAGCGACGCGCTGGCAACCGCAGTCAACAAGTTCACGACCGCAAATTGGGCCGGCAACACGCGCGATCTGCATAAGCAACTGTGGAAGCTGCCCATACCGGAGTACGACGGGACGGAGGCGCTGCACGGGGAGATCGCGGCGGCGGGGGCGGCAGCAGCCGTGGGGGCGGCGCGGGAACTGGGGCGGCTGCGGGCTGATCGTGGCAACGATGTAGGCGTCAGGATAGCGCGGCGGGAGCTACGGGAGTGGCTGCGGGAGTCGGCGGAGGGCGCGGCGGTGGAGGGGGCGGTGGGGCGGCTGTTGGGGTGAGGGGTGGTCGGGCGGGCCTCACCCGCTGACGGGCCACAGCCGCACGGATAGTGCCAGGTGTGGTGCGGCTGTGGCCCATCACCCGGCCCCCTCTCCACCAAGTGGAGAGGGGGTGTATGTTGTCGGGATCAGGATTTACGGGATTAGGGGATTAGCGGGATGGGGGGGCTTGCGCCGGCTCACGCCTCATCCTGGCAATCCCGATGCGGGGGCGCGGGGCGGGGGGACGGGCGCAACATGTTGCGCCCCTACGGCTTGGTTAGTAGATGCCCCGGTTTAGGAGGGGGTTGGGTGGTAAGGTTGGGCCATGAGTGAAGAGGGGTTGCGGTTTCGGCCGCGGGTGGCGGTGGTTGATGCGAACGTGGTGCTGGGGCACTGGCACGATCAGCCGTCGCCGGCGGCGGATGCGCCGGCGCTGCTGGCGACGCTGGATCGGCACGGGGTTGAGCGGGCGGTGGTGCATTACGTCTACGCGCAGACGAAGAGCGCGGTCGAGGGCAATGCGCTGCTGTGCGAGGCGATTGCGGGGCAGGAGGCGCGGCTGATTCCGCAGTGCGTGGTGTCGCCGACGGATGCTTCGCTGGCGCAGCTGCGGGACTTCCACGGGCGGGGGCTGCTCCGCAGTGTGCGGCTGCACGATCTGAGTAAGCAGGGCGTGCCGTTTGCCGATTGGGTACACGGGGACGCGCTCGCGTGGCTGCAGGAGCAGGGGATTGCGCTGTGCGTGCCGCTGCCGGAGGTGGACGTGGCACAGCTGGCGACGACGTTGCAGGGCTATCCGGAATTGCGGGTGGTGCTGGCGGGGGTGCATTACCAACACGTGCTGCTGGTGCGGCCGTTGATGCGGCTGCTGCCGCAACTGCACCTGGAGTTGAGTCGCTACGAGACGCTGGGCGACGTGGAGGCGCTGTGTGCGGAGTTCGGCGCCGCGCGGCTGCTGTACGGCTCGTGGTACCCGCGCTATGAGATGGGACCAATCCTCTACTACTTGCACCACACGACGCTGACGGAGGCGGAGCTGGCGGCGGTCTGCGCGGGCAACGCGGCGCGGCTGCTGGTCGGGGAGGGGGCAGCGTGATCGGCGGGATCGAGGTGATTGACTTCCACGGGCACGCGGGCCTGTGGGACGGGACCGGGATGGTGGACGACGTGGACCGGATGGTCGCGGCGATGGATGCGGTGGGGGTGGACCGGTCGTGCATCTTCGGCATCTTCCACCTGGACGGTCGCCGGGGGAACGACCGGACGGCGGCGATGATCGCGGCGCGGCCGGAGCGGTTCATCGGGTTTGCCTACGTGTCGCCGCTGATGACGGATACGATGCTGGACGAGCTGACGCGAGCGATTGACCGGCTGGGGTTCCGGGCGCTGAAGCTGTACGCGCCGTACACGACGTACAAGATCAGCGACCCGCAGTGGGACCCGATCTATGCCTTTGCGGACGCGCGGGGGCTGGCGGTGCTGCACCATACGGACGAGCGGTGTTCGCCGGCGCACCTGGCGGAGGCGGCGCGGCGCTTTCCGAACGCGCGATTTGTGGCGGCGCACAGCGGGAACACGCCGCCGGCGCGGAAGCTGGCGATTGCGGCGGCGCGGGAGCTGCCCAACTACTATCTGGAGACGGCCTCGACGTTTCGCACGCCGGGGGTGACGGAGGAGCTGGTGGCGGGGGCGGGGGCGGAGCGGGTGGTGTTCGGGTCGGATACGCCCCTGATGGACCCACGGCCGCAGATCGGCAAGATCATCACGGCGGACATATCGGACGCGGCGAAGCGGCTGATCTTGGGGGAGAACGCGCGGCGGCTGCTGGGGTTGTAGGGGGGGCGGGGCCTCACCCCCCGGCCCCCTCTCCACATGGTGGAGAGGGGGAGTGTGGCGTCTTGGTGGGTAGTATGTAGTGGGGGATGTGGCAAAGGAGGGGAGTGGTGGCAGAGACGGTAGCGCGAAAGAGCCAGGCCGAGGCCGCTCCCAATACGGCGGATGCACTGTTGGCTAGCACGGAGCGGAAGTTGACCGCGGAGGAGCTCGAGGCGCTGGAGGACCTGGAGGACGTGCGGATTTATCAGGAGCGCAAGCACGATCCGAGGCAGCCGTTTGAGGATTTCCTTAAGGAAGAAGGTCTGGAGGGCCTGCTGGACCGGTAGTGGCAGCGTCAGCTACCAGTATGTAGGCGCTTGAAATCACGCGCAGCGCGAAACGCGATTTTCGGCGGCTGCCCAGAGAGCAACAGCGGCGGATATGGGACGCAGTGCAGGCGTTAGCAGTACAGCCACGGCCGCCAGGCTGCAAGCGGCTGGCCGGTGAAGAGGCCCTCTACCGCATTCGGGTAGGGGGCTATCGTGTGCTCTATACCGTGGAAGATGCGCCGGATTACGTCGTGGTGGTGTACTACGTGGGGCCACGACACAACGTCTACCGTAACCTCTAGGGGTACGGGGTGGGGGAGGAACGGCCCCCTGTGGTCCCCCGTTTGGCAGGAGGACGTGAGCGGCGAGGGGGAGGGAGGCGAGAGTGACGGGCACGACGACGACCGCGCGTAGTCGTGACTTTCAGGAGCGGGCCGCCAGGGTGTTCGGCGGTGGGACGCTCTCGATCTGGACGCTTCCGGACGACGTGCCGATCACCTTGTCGTGCGGCCAGGGATCGCACGTCTGGGACGTGGACGGGCGCGAGTTTGTGGACTACCTCATGGGATCAGGCCCCATGCTGCTCGGTCACTGTCATCCGGGGGTCATGGCCGCGGTGCAGGCGCAGCTGGCGCGCGGCACCCACTTCCACCTGAATAACGAACGGGCCGTGGAGTTCGCGGAGCGGGTCGTGGCGGCGGTGCCGTGTGCCGAGGCGCTCAAGTTCACGTCGAGCGGCACGGAGGCAACGTTCTATGCGCTGCGGCTGGCGCGCGTGGCGACCGGCCGGCAGCTGGTCCTGAAGTTCGAGGGTGCCTTGCATGGCAGTCACGATTACGCGGTCCAGAGCACGGCACCGCGAGCGTTAAGTCCGTACCCGCGCGGCGTGCCGGACTCGGACGGTATCCCGGCCGGGGCGAGCGAGAGCGTGCTGATCGGCGAGTTCAACGACCTGGCCGGCGCGCAGCGGCTCGTGGCGCGGTACGGCGCGGATTTAGCGGCGATCATCGTCGAGCCGCTCCAGCGTGCGCTGCGGCCGGAGCCGGGTTTCCTGGCCGGCCTGCGGGCACTCGCGGAGTCGTGCGGCGCGCTGCTGATCTTCGACGAGATCGTGACGGGCTTTCGGCTGGCGTGGGGCGGCGCGCAAGAGCGGTATGGCGTAATCCCCGATCTCTGCACGCTGGGGAAGGCGTTTGCCGGTGGCTTTCCGGTCGGCGCCGTCTGCGGACGGCGCGACGTGCTCGACTTGACCCAGGCGAGCCGGCGAGGGCAGGCGGCCTATGCGTGGTTTGGCGGCACATTCAATGGCAATCCCATCGGGGCGGCGGCGGGCCTCGCCGCGCTCGACGCCCTGGCTGCCGACGGGGTGTACGACCGCCTGCACCGGATCGGGAACACCCTCCGCGCCGAGCTGAATGCCCTCGGGCACGAAGTGGGGCTGCCGGTGCAGGCCATCGGCGACGGGCCGGTATCGCAGGTGTTCTTCGGCACGGGGCCACTGCATAGCTACCGTGACACCCTCGCCACCGACCAGACGCGGCGCATGCAGTTCGGCAACGAGCTGCTGCGCCGGGGTATCCTGGTCAATCCTGGCGAGAAGCTGTACCTCTCGCTGGCGCATAGCGATGCTGACCTGGACCGGTTCCTGTCGGCCGCCCGTGGCGCGCTCCAGGCGCTGCGGTAGCCGTGCTTCCGCCTACTACTCGTCCTGGCCTAGGCCGGGGCCAACCAGCACCTTGAGGCTCTGCCCGCTCCGGGCAACGTCAAAGGCCGTGTTGATGTCGGCCAGCTCGAAGCGCCGGCCGATGAGCGGCTCTATGTCCAGGTGGGCGAGCCATTGCGCCGCCGCGTGGAAGCGGTCCCGGCCGCCATAGACGCCAACGAGGCTCAGATTGCGGGAATGAAAGTCGTCGAGGTGCAATGGGAGGCGCGCCTCAGAGGGATGCACCCCGACCATCACCACCCGGCCGCCGTTTGCGACCGACTGTAGGCAATCGGCCAGCGCGGCCGGAACACCGGAGCTATCGAAGGCAACTTCGACGCCGGCACCCCCGGTAGCCGCTGCCACCACGGCCGCGACGTGCCCGTCACGCGGGTCAACGACCTGGTCCGCGCCCAACCGCAGCGCCAACGCTCGCCGGTCGGGGTTCGGCTCGGATACGATGACCCGCGCCGCTCGGCTGCGGTGGGCGAGCTGCAGGGTCAACAACCCCATCGGCCCGGCGCCGGTGAGCAGGGCAGTAGCACCCATCGGCAGCTCGGCGCTCTCGACGGCAGCGACAATGCACGCCAACGGCTCGACAAACGCGCCGTGCTGGACGGGCACACCGGCGGGCAGCGGAAAGAGCCGGTCTACCGGGGCCAAGACTTGCTCCCCATAGCCCCCGCGCGACAGACAGGCGACCGGCGTCCCGATCTCAACCCCGGTCACGTCATCGCCCACTGCGACGACCTCGCCGCCAAACTCATGTCCCATCATGCCGGGGATGTCCATCCGGGTAAGCAGGCCGTCAATGGCATGCACCTCGGTCTGACAGACGCCGCAGGCCCGGACTTGCACCCGGACCTCGCCCGGTCCCGGTTGCGGCACCGGCTCGGTGCTGATCTCGAACCCTCGCCCGGCAATCCACGTTGCCTTTCGCATGGCTCTCCACCTTTCCCCCGGCCGGCCCCCCTATGGCCCCCCCGCTTCGCAGGGGGACGTGGATTCCCGCGTGCGCGGGAAGCTACTGTCGACTCCGCACAAGGTCAGCCGCGAGGAACGAGTGGCCACGGCCACGGCTCGGTGCTCGGATCGCGTTGGTCTACAAGCGCAATCTCGAACTCGCCGATCCCCTCAATGGCTGCGGTCAGCGTCGTGCCGGCGGCGAGTGGCTCGTCGGCGGGAATAGTCAGGATGGCGGCGCTCGGCCCCAGGGACACCACATCGCCAGGCAAGAGGGTGATGCCGGACGTGATCCAGGCAACCGCTGCCTCGACCGAGACTCCGTAGTCGCCGACCCGGCCCGGCGCCGCATGCACCTCCCCAACCCGGAGGGTCATTGTGGCGTCGGCCAGCCGGTCGCTGCCGCCAGCGAGGGGAATGATCGCGCCGATGCGACTGCATCCGTCCGGGTAGCGGCACTGATAGGCGGCAAACCGCGCGGTGCCCGGCGTGGGGACGCCGGGGAAGGAATCGACGAGCGACATATCTACGACCGAGACGATGACACCGACGCCCAGCAAGAGGTCGGGTACGTCTGCCGGCGCCGGCCGGAAAACGGGCCGCGAGCCGATCACTCCTGCCAGCTCGCAGCTCACCTCCAAGCGACGGGCGTGTCGAGGCAGGGCCAGCGCCGCTGCGGTGCCGGCGAGACTGCTGGCCGGATAGAGATACGGCGCCGGCAGCTTGTGCAGGGGTGTGCTGCCGACGTTCTCGGAGAGCGCCCAGAAGCTGCGCGTGGCGGCCGGAACGTCGCTCGCCGTCAACTCCGGCCGGTCCGCCCCGCCCAGACCGAGCTGCTCGCGGCGGGCAAGATAGCGGCTTTGCCGACCTTGCGGGCCAACCCCTTGCCGGGCCGGATCGTCCAGGTAGGAGATTGGGTGTTCGAGCCGGCCGACGCGCTCGAACTCGACGGCCAAGACGTTTCGCTCCGGGTGGCGCCACGCCCCCTGCACGGCATGACCATCGTAGCCACAAGCACCCATGCCGATGATCGCCCCGGCGGGCAACGTCATCAGCTGTGCAAAGTGCGCCACGGTGTCGCGGACGTTGTAGAGGTAGGCGCCGGTGTGGGCACGCACGCGCGCGCGGTCGTTGAACCACGCCGTGGCGGTCAGGTCGTGGGGACTACCGACTTCATCGGCGGTGGTAATCACCGGGCCAATCGGGCCACAGCCGTCCGATCCCTTGTTGCCGGTGGCGACGCCGCCCATACGCACCCCGGTCAGCGGCCCGAACGGCTCGGTTTTCTGCCCGAAGACCGGGGAGCTTGTATCGTTGCAGACGGTGTAGCCGAAGACGTAGTCCATGGCCGTGTCAGCACCGACACCCTGAGCTACCGGTCCGATAACGACGCCAAGCTCCATATCGGACGCGGCCATATCGCCATCGTGGGCAAAGAGCGGCTCCCGGTGCCCGATGATGGCCGTGGGCGGCCGGAGCCGTGCCGCCGGCACCTGCCAAGGGGGATTGGGCAACCGCTGGTGAGCCATCACCTGGGTATTACCGCTCAGAAAAATATAGAGCGGTGGCTCCGGGAGCGGCGGCTGCCACTGAATCTGCTCCGGGTCGCGGAGCAGCGCGTCTACCCAGCCCCCATCTACGGTACGGCCGTAGTGCCAGATCGTCCGCTCTAGGTCTTCCAGCGCGATGACCGCCTGGCGCCCGTGGGCCACGATGTCGAGCATATCGGCCGGAGCCGTCAGCACACCCCAGGGGCCAGCCCAGGGCGTGCGCCAGTAGACACGCGCGGCTTGCGCCTCCAGCAGCGCCACCGCGTCCTGGATGCCCAGGACCACCGGCTCGGCGCTGTCCGGCCGCACCGTGAGGATGCCCGTGCGAAACCGGCCCTCTTCGAGGTAGGTGAGTAGCTTCATTGCGATCAGTGCTCCTTCTGCGATGTGGTGCAATCTAGTTGGGGTGACCGGCCCATGTCGGACCTCACTCCCTATTTCAGCCGGCGTCCCGTCAGATCTCCGGCAAGGCGAGCGTATCTTGCGTCTCGCGTTGCCAACGCAGCAGTCTAGCGTACAGGTCGCGGCTCACGTCTTGGCTGCCGGGGGTGCCGAAGGCGTTGCACAACTCTTCCGGGTCGGCTCGCAGGTCATACAGCTCGTGCTCACCGCTTGTGGACACGTTGAGCTTCCAGCGCCCACGCCGGATTGTCCGCATCGCCACGTGGCTGTCGTCCGTAGGGAGGCCCAGGAAGCGGGCGGCATTGACCAATTCGGTGGCTGCCAGACCGCTCCATTCGATGGCCACGGCGGCGTCCGGGTCGGTGTCGCCCTCCCGGAGCAGTGGCGCCAGGCTGGTCCCATGCAGCTGCTCCGGCAGGGGACGGTCGAGCAGGTCCAACAGCGTAGGCACGAGGTCCACGTGACTGACCGGCGTCGCCACGGACCGCGGGGCCATGTCGGGCGCGCGGATAAGCAGTGGTATCTGTGCCGACGGCTCGTACAGCACGCTCTTGTTCAGGAGCCGATGCTCGCCCAGCAGGTGGCCGTGATCCGAGGTGTAGACCACGATGGTATCGTCGGCGAGGCCAAGCTCCGCGAGGCCGGCCAGGATGCGCCCCACGTACTTGTCCACGAGCGTACACAAGCCCCAGTACCGCGTTTTCAGCTCTTTCCAGCCGAGTTCGTCGTTGGAGCGCACCCCGAGCTGGCCCTGCGCCATGTACCCGGCGGCGTAGGCGTCGCGCAGCCGGCGCACGGGTAGCGGCACCGTCTCATCCATATTGAGGTACCACGACGCCGGCAAAGCCATGTCCTCGGCTGCATAGAGGCCGTCGAACGGTCCCGTGAAGGGCGAGTGGGGTTCCGCGAAGCTCACCGATAGCAAGAATGGCCGGTCGCGGTGCGTTTCCAGGAACCGGATGGCCTCTGTTGCCTGGTAGGCCGGCTTCCCATCCTCCTCCGGCAGCCGCGCCGCCGTGTGGCGATTGAAGATGACGCTATCGTGGTGGGGATCGGACGGCGTATAGCCGCGAGAGACCAGGTACTGGTAGTAGGCGCTGTAGCCCTCCGCCGCGTGGCTGCGGACGTAGCTGTCTTCGGTGTTGACCCAGTGGTCAAAGCCGCGCTGTGCCCGCGTCTCGTGGCCCAAGTGCCACTTCCCGATGTAGCCGCAGGCGTAACCGGCCGGCTGCAACAGCTCCGCAATCGTCGGGACGTCCGGACTGAGATCAATCTTGTTGTCAACCACGCCATGCGCGTGCGGATAGACCCCGGTGAGCACCGAAGCGCGGGCCGGGCTACACACCGGCTGGGCGCAGTACGCCTGCCGGAAGAGCGTTCCGGTGGCGGCGAGGCGCTCCAGATGGGGCATCCGGAGGCGGGGGTCCTTATCGGGACCAACGGTGTCGGCCCGCTGTTGGTCGGTCCACAGCAGGAGGATATTCTTGGGGCGCTTGGCCATCTTGCGTGCCCTCCTATCCGGTCCGGTTGGCTGGGCCAGGTGTGGTGTCCACCATCAGCCCGTAGTCCGCACCGCGGGCCGCTCCTCGCGGTGACCCTATACCGCTTTATGGGTACCGGTGGCGGCTGTTCAGCAGCGCGGGCTTGCACCAGCTTGACAGGAGGTGATGATACCGGTACCGTGCGGACACTGGCTTTGTGCGTCAGAACACAGCACACACTCGTGATCCTCACAAGTGTAGTCGTGGCTAAGGAATGAGAGGGAGGGGCTTGTCATGAAGAATCTCCGATCATGGTTCAGTGTCATTGTCGCTGCCGGCTACCTCCTTGGCAGCGCATTCGCGGTTCCGGCGGCGCAGGCGCAGCAAGGCCCCCATGCCCACGGGGCCGTCGTCGGGCTCAAAGACACGCCCCATCTTTGGATCGCCGATGAACACGGCGTGCTGCATTGGGGCGGCGATACTCGCGCCTTGGCCGGGAAGCATATCGCCTGGAGCAACCGCATAGATGTATGTTTACCGCGGCTACGCACGTGGCCGGTTGGCGATCCTTGGTTGAGCGCTGGGCTGCTGAAAGACGGCAATCCGATCTATCAGGTCAAGTGGGAGACCGAATGGGCGCAACCGAAGCTGCTCCATATCCAGTCCATCAAGGACGTGGAGTTGTTTGGGATTGACGGCAGCAACTATGGGAACTACGTGATCGAAAAGAGCGAGTGGGAGCGCCGCTTTGGTATCCCCGCCGCCGGTCTCGATCGATCCCCGCTCGCGCCGGCCGTGGAGCCACCAGCGGCCATGCCCTTTCCTCGCGGCGCTGAGGCGCTTCGCAGTGCGATTTGGCGAGGCCAAACCAACATGGTACGGACACTCGTTGCCGGCGGGGCGCAAGTCAACGTAGTTGATGCAGACGGCGATCCGTTCCTGCACGAGGCGATCTGGCGTGGCCATACGGAGATCGTGCGAATTCTGGTTGACGCTGGCGCGGAGATTGATACCAATGACTCTGGTGGTGATCCGCTGCTCCACGAGGCGATCTGGCGTGGCCATACGGAGATTGTGCGGCTTCTGGTCGACGCTTGCGCGGACGTTAACGCCAGAGACTCCAGTGGCGATTCGATGCTCCACGAGGCGCAGTGGCGTGGCCAAACGGAAATTGCGCAGATTCTCGTCGCCGCCGGTGCGCAATAGTCGTTTGGGATCCGCCGCTTCCGATACGGCCCGCGCGGCCCCGATGCCCCGGGCATGGCTTCTATGGTTCAAGCCGGTCATCACGCTTGGCACAGCAATCGCCGGCAGGCCAAGCCCAACACCTTGAGCGCCGGAGTTGTGAAGCACGTACCATTGAGAAAGACCGGAAGTCGCTGCCTGCCAACCCTGCTGGCGCTATCGGTCATCCTGTTGACCCTTGTCGCCTGTGAGGCCGAGACGACGCCTGCGGATGATACATCCATCGCGGACTCGCCCAAGGCGACGCCGGTTGCCGAGGTGCAAGACACTTCCCGAATGTCTCTCGACGACTACCTGGCGATCTGTGCTGGACCGATGTCCGGCCCGATTGACGCGGAGTTCACCCTCGCGGGATTCGCGACAGTCCTAGGACAGTTCACCAAGCAGTTGGAAGCGGTGGAGCCGCCGGAAGAAGTCGCCGCCTGGCACGATGCCGTCCTGGTCTATCAGCGAGTCCTGAAGAAGGCGTTAGACGATGCTCCCGGACCCGGAGAGGGTAAGTCTGAGGACGAATACATCCTTAGCGTGTTATTTCCTGTAGCTCTTCAGCACCAGCCGGAGATCACCGAAGCCATCAAAGGCATGGACCGGGACCTCGTCGCAAGCATGCTTGAGGCTGGCTGCATCGATGGGGATACCCTCAGCATGAACTTGACCGCGGAGGAAATGAAGGAGCTGGGGGTGGGAACAAGGTCAGACTAAAGGTCCAGAGCGAACCTCAGGGTGTAGGTTCTGGATTTGTCCAGTCTGGCGGGCCTGGTTGTACCGAATTGCGACCTATTCGCTGGAAGGGCCTAGTATTGGGATTAGGTCATCAGTCCAGGAGATGCCCCGCCTCTGGGACGCGGTGCGGTCTCGTGCCGGCCGGAGGCGGCGTTCACAGCCAGTCGAACCCACGCCAACCGGGGAGGGCGGCCGACTGCCGGACCCAGTTCTCCAGTTGCGCCTCGTCGAACTGGCCTTCGTAGATGTCTATCCAGCGCGAGTCCTTGTCTTTGCCTGAGTCGGGTGGGACGGGTCGCAGCGACGCGCCATTCAAGAAGGTCACCTTTACGTAGCGGGTGAAGACGTGGTAACTCACGAACCATCCTTCGCCCTCGATGCCATACCAGGGCGAGTTCCACCTCACGGCCTTGCACACGTTGGGCACGGTGCGCACGATGAGGTCGTCGAGGCGGCGCCCGACGTCGCGTTTCCATTCCGGCATAGCCGCGATATAGGCCTGCACGGGGGCGTCGCCGTCGGCCTTCGCGATCTGAGGATTGCCGCCTGAGAGGAGGACCGGCTTCGCGCCGGCGCGCTTGGCGACGGCTTTCTTTGCGACCTTCGTTGACTTCTTGGACGTGTTGGTGGCCATGCGTTCACTCCAATCCACGGTTGGTGCGGCTGATTTGGTCGGGAAAAATCCGAAAGTCGAGCTTTGGTGGATCGGAATCCCCCCGGCGCGGGGACCTGCGCCCAGCCACCGGCGACGCGCGCGGAGGCGAGACGGTCAGCTACTTCAGGTAGCGCCGCATCAGCTGCCGTAGCTCCGGCGGCATCCGCGCGGCGGTCTCGGGCCACAGCGGCTCCTCGCCCTCCGTGACGAAACGGTTGAACCATGGCGGGTAGTAGGCAATGTTCAGACCGATGCGGATTTCGTTGCTGACGTTTGCTCCGTTCATATGGAACATGCCGCCATGCCATAAGGCGACCGATCCCCGCCGCCCGGTGAGCGGGACGGTCAACGGACTGTCATTGGTCAAGTCGGGCGGAGGACGCTTCAGCCCGGTCTTGTGCCCCATCGGCACGACGCGGGTGGCGCCGTTTTCGGCAGTGAAATCGGAGAGCATCCACATGGAGTTGATGAGCCAGGGGAAGTCGGGCAGTGTGTGGAAGAAGCGGGCGTCATCGGCGTGGAGGTTCCCGGCCGGGCAGCCCGGCCACGACGGCTTCGAGCCGCCGCCGGGAGCACGCGGGTCGGGGCCGAGAAAGTGCTTGACTATCGCCAGCACGTCCGGGTGAGCCGTACATTCCCACACCCGGTCATCAATGTTGTGCAGGCCGTACAGGGTCTCGTAGCGGTACTCGACGCTGTAGTGGATTGCGTGCCCGCGAAAGGCCGCCTCGCGCTGCCGGGGGTCGGTGTGCAGCGCGAGGAAACGCGCAGCCATATCCTCGGCTTGGGCGGCCGGGATGCGGCCTTCCAGAATGCAGTAGCCGTAGGTGTCCAGATGCGCGATGGCCGCCTTGATGTCTTGCTCCATGGCTACCTCTCCCATGTGCCGTCGGCGCCTCACGAGTACTGGAGCACCAGGATAGCACGTCCTACTCCGGCACACGCATATGCCGTGTCGGCTCAACCGCTCGGAGCGGGAGTGGCGCGGCGATTGAACGAGCGACCGTGGGGAGGCCGTATCCGTTCGGAGGCAGGTAGCACGACCACCTCTTACTAGCGGAAGCGAAAACAACAGCGATCGTTATTTTCGATAGAACTCCGATTCGAAAATAGCGGTTGGCTGTGGAGGGTGCGGCGCTGCCTGCTGCGTGGCGGCTCAGGTTGTCGCGGAGTCCGGGGGCGAGTGGAACGCCCGCTCGGCTTGCCGCGCGGCGCGTTGGCCGCCGGGCACATCCACGCGCGTCAGGAGCGCCATCCCGACGACGAAGAAGCCGATCACGGCGAGGATGCTGAGGCGGCTGGTGCCGGCTGCCACAGCCGCTCGTGGTCCAAGTGGTCTTCGCCAATGATGACTGACGCCAGCGACTCGATCACCGCACCAGTGATCTTTACCCCTCGCCCCTCGCGCCCACTGTAGACGGCTACTCGCACTCAGGGAAAGGAGTAAGGCTTGCCCCGGGATATTTCCCAGGACAAGCCTTGGCTCGCACACAATGGCGACAGGTTGCAGCCACTCCCGGCTCGGATCAGCGTGAGATACCCAGGCCAGGTCGCGGCTTCTTCATGACCGGCTCCATCAGCCGGTCCAGCTCATCCACAATGTCCTTACTCGACGGGGCAATGCCCTCGGTGATCTTCCGCGTAGTCGTATTCTCGATCTTCCAGAGGTCCCGCACCCGGAAGTTCCACGGTCCACCGCCCTCATAGGAGGTGTTCTCGTTCTCCGTTGCGTCCATCGCCTTGGCCTTCGTCAGGGCCACCGACTTGGGGACATACGGGCTTTGCTGCAGGCGCACGTCGTGGTAGACATCGGGCCGCCCGTTCAGCGTCGTCGAGCCACGTTCTTGCAAGC
Source organism: Chloroflexota bacterium (assembly GCA_965220865.1). Taxonomy (GTDB): domain Bacteria; phylum Chloroflexota; class UBA11872; order UBA12225; family JAJDUF01; genus JAJDUF01. Next base: position 4,023,544 of record OZ244848.1, on the reverse strand, counting down.
CGCGGGCCACGCTCCACTCGCGGCCGGTGAACTCGAGCATGAACCGGAAGGCCTCATCGGGATTCTTACTGGTTTTGTTGAGGTTGGTGGACGCTGAGGTCGTCCAGCCGCCGCGTCGGCCCTGAGGTCCCTTGGGTTGCAGGATCGCACCATACTTGAAGTTCGGGTCTTCCTTGATGAACTTGACCATCGCCCCCGTCGCCCCTAACCAGCCGCGAGCAACCATAGATACGGTACCCCGCCCGAGCGTGTCGTACGTGCCACCGAAGGTCTTCGGGTCGCCGCCGAGCTTCTTTAACGCGCCGGGGGTGTAGACCACCCCGATCCGCTTCCAGATCGCATCGGAGTACCAATCGAGGGCACCCTGAAACTTGCCATCCTTTGCGATCAGGAACTCCTTCTGGTCTTTTACGCTGAACATCTCGGAGTCGAAGGCCCGCACGTAGCCCGGAAACCGTTCGCCGGCGAAGTGGTCCTCACCGAAGCGCACACCCCAACGCTCGACCTTGTCGCCCTTCACGATTTTCAGCTTCTCGCCGGCTTCAATCATGTCTTCGACCGTCCAGTCGTCGGTTGGATACTTCAGACCCACCTCATCGAACTGGTTCTGGTTGTAGTACAGGATGAATCCGAACGTCTGGCCCTGCCACGGCATAGAGAACTGCTTGCCATCAACGAAGTGCGCATCCCAGGTGTTCTTGTACCAATCCTTGGAATCCACCTTGTGTGTCTTGACCAGGTCGTCAATCGCCCTGGTGATTCCATGCACAAACCAAACCTGCGGATCCTGACCGCCCATCCACCAGGTGTAGATATCCTCCAGGTCGCCGGCGATAAAGCGAGTGATGACATGCTCAGTCATCTTTGCCGTATGGTGGATTTCAACCTTGATGTCCGGGTTCTTCTCGTGAAAGATCGGCAGGAGCTTCTCGGGATGATCCACGAGGTAATTCGCCGGGGCCAAGATAGTCACGGGGACCTGCTCTTTGGCCTTCATTGGCTCCGCGGCCGGGGCGGCCTGCTTCGGCGCTGCAGCCGGGGCCTGCGTCCCCCCTTCCTCAGGGCCGCAGGCAGCCGCATAGAGGCCGACTGCGGCGGTCGTAAGACCGAGAACAAACCTGCGACGTGTCAGGTCAAATGGTGCAAACATACGCTCTTCCCCCCTCATATACGGTGCCGGTCGGCAACCGCTGCACTCCCACTCCCGAGCGTACGGTACGCACGGGACGGCGGAAGACCGTGTTTGCATGTTTGCATGACGGTATCCCACCCGAAGCTGAATCCACATTACCTCACTCGGCGCGGCGGTGGCAATGGACTGAGCTTCGAAATTAGAGGAGAAATGCGCCCACAGACCGCTTAAGAGCACCAAACCGCTCAGCAGCGGTTTGCATCACTCTAGTTAGGGCGCGGCGGCGCTCCGAAACAGGGAGCGGTACTGGCGGGGCGGGTAGCCTTCTCTCATCCTAAATACACGGCTGAAATAGTAGGGATCCCGGTAGCCCACCAGGCGGGCTACCGCAGCCACCCGCAGGTCAGTGTTCCGTAGCAGCGAGCGTGCTTCCCCGAGGCGAACGTCGTTGACATAGGCCATGACCGTGCGGCCCATCTGTCGGCGGAACAGCGTGGCGAGATAGCTCGGCGACAAGTCCACGACCGCAGCCAGCCGCCCCAGCGTCAACTCGGCACCGTGGTGAGCCTGGATGTATTCGGTGAGATGTCGAATGTACCAGCTTACTTTCTGGGCACGCAAGTCAGGAATCCTGTCACTCGCCCCGGTCTCTGCCAGCGCACGCAGGATGCGTGCGGTCAGCGTCAACATAGTTGCACAGACGAGGAGGTGGGAGTACGGACGCTGCACTTTGAGCTCGCGAGTCAAGAGGTCAAGCTGAAGAGCTATGGGGGCCTCAAGATTTACAAACCGCGATACCACCCGGGACACGACACCCCGGCGCCGTTGGGCATAGAAGCTGTCATACACGATAACCCCACCCGGCGTCGCCAGCCACCAGAGCGTCCGGAACGGAGTCAGCTGCGGCGTGGGGTGGAGCCGGTGTGCTTGGCCGGGCTGCACAATACATGCGCTGTCCGGATCGAGGGACACGATATGGCCAGCCACCCACAAAAGGCAACTGCCATCCACAACCCAGCAGATCTCCGGAGTCTCATGTGCATGGTAGCCTGTCGGGCCGTTCCGTACTCGGGGGGATCCGAGGGGGATCCGGGGTAACGGCACCTCCAATTCTGCTTGGGCGGTATCAACGAGGTGGAATCGCATACTTCCGGTTTCCAGCTGTGGCACAAGGACCTGGCGCAGCAGACGGGCAACGGCGGCGTCAGATGCCGGTAGCGTAGGAGCTAGCTCGGGGACAGAGCCTGAGAGTTGCTGATCCATGGTTCATTCGCCAGGTCAATAATAAAGCATTAACTAACCGGGTAGCCCGGTGGCCGACGCTCAGGTAGCGGTCGTCGTCCGGCGTCTGCACCGGCAGCAGGGGCGGCAGCCAGTGACCCAGCCTGGTCGAGCACCGGCTACGGTGTGTCCAAGATGCCCCACTAAGAGGCATTAGTGGGATGCGCTGCGTGGCGGCTCAGGTTGTGGCGGAGTCCGGGGGCGAGTGAAAGGCACGCTCGGCTTGCCGCGCGGCGCGTTGGCCGCCGGGGATATCCACGCGCGTCAGGAGCGCCATCCCGATGATGAAGAAGGCGATCACGGCGAGGATGCTGAGGCGGCTGGAGCCGGCCGCCAACGCAACCCACCCAAAGATCGCTGGCCCCAGGATACCGGCAAACTTGTCGCCCACCGCAAAGAAGGCAAAGAACTCCGCGGACTTGTGTCGCGGGATCAAGCTGGCATAGAGCGAGCGGCTGAGGCCCTGACTACCGCCTTGCACCGTGCCGACGAGGATGGCTAGCGCGTAGAAGTGCAGGGGCGTGCTCATGAAGTAACCCAGTACGCTAACCACAACATACACCGACAGGCCGAGATAGAGGGCCCGCTTGGCACCCACCCGCCCGGCCAGGAGGCCAAAGAGAAAGGCGCAGGGTATCCCGACAAACTGCACCAGCAGCACGGCGCTAATGAGATGGGTTTGCCCCAGACCGATCTCGGTGCCATAGACCGTTGCCATCTTGATGATCGTGCCTATCCCGTCGTTGTAGGCCAGGAACGCCAGCAGAAACAGGAAGGCTTGTCGGTAGCCGCGAATCTCGCGGAAGGTCTCAGCCAGCCGCGTCACACCCACCCGCACCGGATTCAGGCCGGCGTCTTCATCCCGTTCCAGCCGCCGCGGCGGTTCGGGCACGCGCCGGAAGAGCGGGAGCGAAAACCCCAACCACCAGACGGCCACGCTGACAAAGCTGAGGCGGGTCGCCACCTCCGCGTCGGCCAAGCCAAACGTGCCGGGGAAGAGGATCCACGCCAGGTTGATCGCCAGCAGTAGCCCGCCACCGAGATACCCCAAGGCGTAGCCGGCCGTGGAGACGCGATCCATCTCGCCCTCGCGGGCAATGTGGGGGAGCAGGGAATTGTAGAAGATGATCGAGCCGGAGAAGCCGACGTTGCCGAACGCGAACACCACCGAGGCAAACAACCAGTCACCTCGGCCGATGAAGAACATCGTGGCGGTGCCCAGGGCACCCAACGCCAGGAACGTGCCCAGCAGCCGCTTCTTCGCGCCCAGGTAGTCGGCCGCGGCGCCCAGCACCGGCGTCAGCAGCGCCACCAGCGCTAGGGCTACGGACGTCGTGAAAGCATACCGCGCCGTCGCCTCGTGCCCCAGCAGGTCGGCGGCCGCCACGTTGGCGTAGAAGATGGGAAACGCGGCGGCCAAGATCGTGGTGGCAAAGGCGGAGTTGGCCCAGTCGTACAGCGCCCAGGCCCGCAACTCCCGCCGGTGTAGCCCTAACGCTTGGAGCCAGCGTGGACCGCTCGCAGCGGTTACGCTGGCCGGACCGTCGCTCGGCGCTGCTGCCGCTGCTGGCACGTTCGCCTCCCCTTTCCACACGGGTGCTTACACTGGCTTCAGGCCGAGTGAAACGCGCGGTCGGCTTGCTGCGCGTAGCGCTGGCCGCCGGGCACATTCACGCGCGTCAGGAGCGCCATCCCGACGACGAAGAAGGCCATCACGGCGACGATGCCGAGGCGGCTGGAGCCGGCCGCCAACGCAACCCACCCAAAGATCGCTGGCCCCAGGATACCGGCAAACTTACTACCCACGGCAAGGAAGGCGAAGAACTCCGCGGACTTGTGCCGCGGGATCAGACTGGCATAGAGCGAGCGGCTGAGGGCCTGACTGCCTCCTATCACAGCGCCGACGAGGATGGCTAGCGCGTAGAAGTGCAGGGTTGTCGTCATGAAGTAAGCCAGCACGCTGATCACGACATACACCGCCAGGGCAAGATAGATGGACCGCTTGGCACCCAATCGCCCGGCCAGGAGGCCAAAGAGAAAGGTGCAGGGCATCCCGACAAACTGCACCACCAGAATAGCACCAATGAGATGGGATCGCGCCAGACCGATCTCGGTGCCATAGACCGTTGCCATCACGTTGATCGTACCAATCCCATCGTTGTAGGCCAGGAACGCCAGCAGGAACAGGAAGGCGTGCCGGTAGCCGCGAATCTCGCGGAAGGTCTCAGCCAGCCGCGTCACGGCCACCCGTACCGGATTCAGGCCGGCGACTTCGTCCCGTTCCAGCCGCCGCGGTGGTTCGGGCACGCGCCGGAAGAGCGGGATCGAAAACCCCAACCACCAGAGGGCCACACTGACAAAGCTGAGGCGGGTCGCCATCTCCGCGTCGGCCAAGCCAAATGCGTCGGGAAACAGGATCCACGTCAGGTTGATCGTTAGTAGCAGCCCCCCGCCGAGGTAGCCCAAGGCGTAGCCGGCCGAGGAGACGCGATCTATCTCGCCCTCGCGGGCAATGTGGGGGAGCAGGGAGTTGTAGAAGACGTTCGCGCCGGCGAAGCCGACGGTGCCGAACACGAACACTACCGAGGCAAACAACCAGTCACCTCGGCCGATGAAGAACATCGTGGCGGTGCCCAGGGCACCCAACGCCAGGAACGTGCCCAGCAGCCGCTTCTTCGCGCCCAGGTAGTCGGCCACGGCGCCCAGCACCGGCGTCAGCAGCGCCACGAGCGCCAGGGCTACGGACGTCGTGAAGGCATACCGCGCCGTAGCCTCGTGCCCCAGCAGGTCGGCGGCGGCCACGTTGGCGTAGAAGATGGGAAACACGGCGGCCCCGATCACGGTGGCAAAGGCCGAGTTGGCCCAGTCGTACAGCGCCCAGGCCCGCAACTCCCGTCGGTGTAACCCTAGTGTTTGGAGCCAGCGCGGACCGCTCGCAGCGGTTACGCTGGCCGGACCGTCGCTCGGCGCCGCTGCCTCTGCCGGCGCGGTCGCCTCGGCTTGAGCAGAACTCATGAGGAGAAGATGGGGTTGCTCCACGCCGACCGACGCTGCCAATCCGTCGCCTGTACCCGCACGTACCACGGCCGCCCGTTGCCGCCGGTCGGCCCCGGGGGCAGCGACACCGAGAGGGTAGCCTCGGTGATCGTGGCGCCAAGCTCGCCGCGGGCGATAGCGCCCGCGTTGTACGCGCTGTCGTTCTCGCCATAGGCCAGCAGGTAGATCGCCGCGCAGGGCGATGTCTCGACGTGGATGCGGAGCGCACCGTCCTCCTCGCCGAGTACCTGGACCTGTCGCAGCTCCGGTCCGCTGGAGGCGTAGAAGTGGCCCTGGGCCAGCGCCGATGCGATGGCTGCCGGCGTGGCCGTTGGCGCACGCACCACCACCCAGCCGAGACCGCGGTCGAGCGTGCCCCAGTGGGTATCGTCGGTGGCAATGCCCCACCACTGGGCGCCACGCGCCAGCGTCTCATCCCACGCCGCCAGCGAGTCGCCCTTCTGACTATCCAGATGGGCAGCCCCGTTGTAGACCTCCATGCCGAATGCGCCGTCCTGGGGATCGTCGCTCCACAAGGCCAGCAAGTCGGCCGACGTGAGTCCCGACCAATAGGGGTGGGCCACGAACACCGTAGCGCCAACCGAGCGCAGGAAGGACACCGACTCGGTGGCCAAGGCATGCGCGGATGGCAACGTCGTCCGCGGCGGCACGTTGATTCCCAGGAGGTGATACGATGCGCCCAACTCCCCGCCGGCAGCGGTCAACTCCGTCGAAGGGACGAGACACAACCCTTTGGGGTCGAGGCCAGCGGGGTCGGTGACCCGGTCGTGGTCGGTGATGGCGAGGAAACCGTAGCCGTGGGCGGCATGCCAGTCCACGGTCTGCTGCGGTGTTGGTTGACCATCGGACTCGGTGGTGTGGCAGTGGAGCGCGCCACGGTACCATTGCCCTGGTACCTGCCAGGGGGTCGTGTGCGGTGGCGCGGCCCGGTCCAGACTTTGCATGATGCTCTCCTCTCGTGAAGGATAGCGCACGCGCGGCTCCCGGCCAACAGGAGTAACGGGGGAGACTATAGGTGAGCTGGAGCGGTGCCGGTCACTTTGATGGATAATCCCCAGGAGAGTTAGCAAAGACCCTTTTGGCGCATCTCCAGCAATCTTTCCAGGCCCCGGCGTCCAAGTCTGGACTGCTTGCCACTCAGTAAGCCCATCAACGTCCCCTGAGGTATTGACCGACCGCCTTTATTGGGAACAATGACAGTGGCGGTCACACCTTCAAGCCGTTTCCGTAGGGCGATCCCGTGCTGTGCCCGACGCTTGGGGCGTATGCTCCAGCCATCACACCGGACGAGCAGATCAATGAATTGAGCACCGGTGAGCGCCGGCAATCCTCTCGCCATATGGACAACCGGCCCCCTAGACGGGCAAGGACACGGGTGCTGCGAGGGATACTTGTTGGAAGTTGAAATAGACGTTGGGGTCGGCAGCGGAAGCCGGCGGGGGTGGAAGCACCGCTGAAGATTGTCCTGCTCTCCACTTCACAATGCCGTGTGTACGAAAGAAGCGCTCGCGCTCTCCTGATTCCTCAAGCTCATCGAGGTGCTGACGGATAAGCAGCGGGAGCTCGTTGTGAACCTCCTCAAAGGTATCACCAAACGTCACCGTTCCAAGCTCGACGCACTCGCCGAGCCAGCAGTCTTCTTCCTTCCGCACGACAAGCGTGAGTGTCACCATCTCTTGCATTGCCGGTGTGCCCTCGCTCCCCCTAGCAGGAACCGCCTCGCAGCGAACGAGGCGCCGCAAATGCTCCATCGCACAATCAGTGTAGCATTACCCTCTAACGAGAGTATCCGGGCAGCGAGCGAGCCATATGGCATCCCGGAACCCTGCTGGTCAAAGAGGCGCCGGGGTGAGGACGATAGCTGACCAAGAACACGAAGGAGTGCAGGGATGGAACCGGCGGTCATCAATCGGAAAACGCTCTTCTGGACTGGCGAGCACTGGATCAACTTCCTGCGGCGACCCGGCGAGGAAGCGCATAGCGGCATGGTCAGCCTATACCACACGCACTACAGCGCGGCCGGCGCCGGCATCGTGACGCTGGTCCACGTTGATGCGCCGCAGCGATTCACGGCCATCTGCACCGATAATCGGGCGTTGGTGCCGTTCATCCAGGAGCACTGGCCCCGCGGACGCATTCCGCCCTTCGACGACCCCGCCGTTCCCGTGCTCGATGCGACCTTCAGGCGCGGCGGGGACATCCGGCGCAACCCCGGCTGGATCATTACGGTGGAGGGACACGAGATCGTCGCGCGTTGGATGGTCACGCAGCCGCCGCTAGTGATGACCAGAGCAGGGGCGGGCCAGGATGCGGACCTGGACCTGCACTCCGCGCTATTCTTCACTGACGAGGCCGCGATCACGTTCGACGGGCAGCCGGCGGACGGACTACCCTATCTCTCGCCGCACTGGGCACCGCTGCTGGGCACGGCGCGTAGCTCGTGTGTGTTTGCCCTCGCGGAGACAATGATGCAGTAAGCGCGGCCCCGCGTCTCACCGGCAGAATCCGCAGCACTATCACTGCATGGTGGAAGCAACGTGATGATGACTGAAGAAGCTCAGATCGTAGCCGGCGATGGGATTCTCGATACCCTCGGCGACCACCTTCGCAGCGCCGGTCTCGACGGCAAGGTACACGTTATCTCGGATCGGCAGGTGTGGTCGCACGTCGGACCAACGCTGGCGGCGGGTTTGACCGAGCGGGGCTTTGCGGTCCGCACCAAGACCATCGCCGGCGGCGAGCACGCGAAAACGCTCCGGGAGGCCGAGGCGCTCTATACCTGGCTGGCGGCGGAACGGGCGGAACGGCGCGACACCATCGTGGCGCTCGGTGGCGGCGTGGTCGGTGACCTCGTGGGCTTTGTCGCCGCCACCTACCTACGCGGCGTCGCCTTGGTGCAGGTGCCCACGACCGTCCTCGCGCAAGTGGATAGCGCCATCGGCGGGAAGACGGCCGTAGACCTCCCGGCTGGCAAGAACCTCGTCGGCGCGTTCCACGAGGCGCGGATCACCCTGATTGACACCCGGACGCTCGACACCCTGCCGGTCCGCGACCTGCGCGCCGGGTGGGCCGAGGTGTTGAAGACGACGCTGCTCTTCGACCCGCCGCTGTTCGAGCGGTTGGAGGGCTGCGACGCGCCGGACGTGCCACCCGATCTGCGGCGTGAAGTGGTCGCGCGCTGCGCCACCTGGAAGCAGAAGCTCGTGCGCGAAGACCCCAAGGAGCGCGGTCCCCGCATGTTGCTGAACCTGGGGCACACAATCGGCCACGCGCTGGAGGCCGCGACGGGCTACACGCGGTACGTACACGGCGAGGCGGTCGCCATCGGTCTCGTCGGGGCGGCGTGGTTGAGCGCCAAGGTGGGGGGGCTACCCTCGGCCGAGGCCGACCGGATCGAGGCGGCCTTGCAACGCTCGCAGCTCCCCGTGCGGTACGAAGAGGTCACGCCGGAGGAGGTCTGGCAGGCCGCGCAGTCGGACAAGAAGGTCAGCAAGTCCACCATGCGCTGGATACTGCTGGAGGCGATTGGCCGCCCGGTCATCCGGCAAGACGTGCCTGAGGCCGAGGTGCATCGGGTCCTGGCGGACCTGCGGGCGATGTGACCTGAGGGCAACGACGGGCAACTACCCTCACCCCGGCCCTCTCCCGCGAGGAGAGGGAGTGGCCGCCAGCCCGCCGGCAGACTCCCCTCTCTACATGAGTGGAGAGGGGCCGGGGGTGAGGCCCACTCGCCACTACTCGCCGGTCAGAAAACGACGCGGGTTGTCGGTGAGGAGGCTGTCGAACGTCGCTGCCGACACGCCCGCCTTGAGGAAACGCGAGCGGAGCGTGCGGAGGAGGTGGGCGTAGCCGTGGCCCCCGTAGCGCACGAGGTCCGATCTGAAGCAAATGTCTTGAGCGAGGAGCACGCGGTCGCCAAAGCCGGCCTCGAGGAGACCGAGCACGACCTGAATGCGTTGGGCATCGGACGGAAACTGGATGTTGGCGTGCGGGTAGTACATCTCGCGGCCGAAGGTATCGAGCGAAAGCCAGTAGCCGCGCCTCGCAAGCTCCTTGTACGCGGGTAGGTCGTCGAGATAACGCACGTCGAGGTGGCTAATCATCGTCCGGCTCGGCTCGATACCGGCGGCCTCCACGGCCCGGACGGCCACCTCGGCCCCCGCCCGGTACCACGCAGGGTGGATATTGATGGCGCAGTCTAGCTCGCGCTGCACCTGCGCGGCGGCGGCCAGCACCCGCAGCTCCACCGGCGCCGGCGGGTTGCTCACGCCAAGCTCGCCCATCAGACCGGCGCGCACGCTCGTGCCGTGCATGCCTTCCAGCAGCGCGCGGCGCATCTCGTCGGCCAACGCTGCGGTGGATTGATCGGTAGCCGGGTGATCGGCGTAAGACGTGGCTAGATAGTACCCGGTTCCGGCGACGATGTGGAGACCGGTACGCTCGGAGACGGCGGCCAACCCGGCCGGGTTCGGGCTGATGCCGACGGTCGTCACGTCAATGATGGTGGTACCGCCGGCGGCCTTGTAGTGCTCGACCTCCCAGACGGCGGTGGCCAGGTCCTCTTGCGCCAGGTTGACGCGACTGTTGAAGGGATGCGAGCGCAGCCACCACAGGCGGTCCGGGGTAATCGGCCCCGTGGCGAATGAGCCGTCCGGATCGTCCTCGGCCTGGGAGTAGTAGCAATCCAGCCGAAAGAAGAGATGCTCGTGGGCCAGCGTAATCCCTAGCTCATCGGCGGGTACCGGTCCCCGCACGGTCATCACGGTAGGTTGTTGCACGGCGGTCTCCTTCGGTAGAGGCATACAGCGAAGAGCGTCTGACAGCAGAGCATGGTTACTACTCAAATGGCATCAACGGCGGCTGTATTGGTGATGGCGGGGGAGGCTCGACAAAGCGTAGAATTGTGCCAGGCGGGAATGCGCTCCGCCTCTTTCTCGGACTCTTCTCGACGATGAGGGTAGATACTCGCTCCATGTCTGTCAGATGGCTCCTGAGATGACCAGAGTGGAATAGGACTGAATCAGAGCGCATGAATTCTTCAATTGACTCAATCGCTGTTGGCTGATTCATTTCAAATTCGGAGATTAGGGCACGCTCAAGTTCCTTGAAGTCCACAACTCCTGATTCGAACGAGAGTTGGCCTAGTTTGTCGCTCCGGAAACTGTAGCCTCCGGTCGGTGCGACTTTCCACATTGCTTGTTTCATCTTATCGCAGCCCTGATCGTTCTGGGTGGCGAAGAACAATGCATACTTAAGCCTATTACCATCATATAGCTCGAAGTTCAGGACGTGGCGTGCTCCTGATAGCTTTAGTCGTTTTCTATATAGTCCATAGAAGAACTCCTTTCTTGCCTTTCCTTCAGGCATAACTATGCCCTGTTGCCAATCTCGGCAGCCAAATAGATCGTCAAGGTGGGGTTCAAAGTTAGGATGATCCTTAAATCGGTCTATGTATTCATACATGAAGGATACGTAGACCTCTATACTAGGGTAATCCATTAGAGCACGTATATGTTCCATGCCGAATCCAGACACGCCAAATGGGTCAATCATCACAAATGCAGGGATGTGATCCGAACTGATAGGCTCGATCAGTCTTGGTAAAACCTGAGCAAACGTGTCATTGTATGTACTGATATCGCAGATGGACGGAACGGCACCTTTCTTTCGCTGACGAGCGATTACGTCTTCCAAGTGACCGAAGCGGTCAGCATCCTCTTCAATGAATACATAGTGGATCTGTCCGATCAACCTGTGCTTTGAAGAGTGTTGGGCAAGGGCATTCAGCGCGATGATAGGTGAACCGGGCTCACCCTTTTCATATTCGCCGGGACCTGCAAACGCATCGACGAACATCGCTTTCTCAAACCTACTCAGTATGATGGGAAGCCATGCGTCCATGTAGGCCCGCAAGACCATGTGCTTGCCACGCGTATGATCTTCAAGGGGCCATAGCGTCGTCGTAGGAGGCATTCGTCACCTAAGTCCGTGGCGCCCCGGAATCTCAACCCATGTCGCGCCGTCAAGTACGGCGTCGGGTCCTGAATGCTTGCCGCGCCTGCCGCCTAGCTGCTTAAGGAAGAACGCCACGTTTGCCTTCGCGGACTGATCGCGGAGGTCGCGTGCCCAGTCCAGGTCCATCGGCCTTGCGCGAGGCCCGCTCTCCCCGCCAGCGATCACCCAATGGAGGGTACCGTCCTCCAGCCACGGGGTAAGGTCAATTCTCTCCAGCAGAGGCTCCGCAGACACGAAGCGAACAGGCGCCGGGATCCGCCGCAGCACGGTTAGCCGAGGCGCATACTTCTGGCTCTCTACGGAGGTGCCCATCCACACGTTCTTCGGCCACTCGCCAAACCTGCTTTGGCCGTGACACTTCCACCAGCCGGCGGCTCTGCCCGGCCGCTTGGTCAGTACCTGAAACACGTGCTGGTTCGCTTCTACCATGACGGCGAAGACATCCGAAATGAAGCCGTACTTGATGTGCGGGTGGAACAAGTCGGACATGCTGTTGACGAACACGCGCCGGGGGCGCCGCCATGACAGCGGGGCTTTCAGCCGCTCTGGGAGCATTTGCACGCTATCGGGTGCGGTCTCGTACCCAGGGACGTCCATGGCCCGCAGCCTGGGGTATAGCGCGAACATGTAGCAGTTGTCGCATCCGGGGGAGACACGGGAGCACCCCGTCACAGGATTCCACGTCTCGTCGGTCCACTCTATTGTCGAGGGCATGTCCGCTGCTTCCTCTTGCCCTTGCGGGAGTTGGAGCCGGTGCGAGTATAGCACATAAATTCTATGCCGACAACCTGCCCAACTTGGCTAATTGGCCAACCGCGGCATGGCTACTTCAATGGCCTGCCTTTGGTGGGCCTAAGCGTACCCTACCGCGACCTTTGCGCGAGTGAGTCTCGATGTAGGGAAGCGGAGGCCAGGCTGCACGCACTTCCATCCTACCCGGAGGCGTCGGAGAGTGACCCCAGGTGTCAGGTAGCCTCTTCGACTAGAGCGATTTCAACACTGTGTTCCAGGTCCGCCAGGCGCATCAGGTGCTCTGCGAGGGGCTCCCAACTGCACCGGGCCGCTGCGGCGTGAGCACGGGCAAGATGCCATGCTTGCCGGCTCTTGAGATCGGCCAGTTTTGGATTGAAGTCGCTGAGGTACCAGGAATAGTCCAGAGCGCGTCTCACCCCCAGAGGCAATGCAAATCTTCGCAAGTGCTCCAGTCCAGGATCAAGTAGCTCTCGACTCTTGATGGCCGCTACCAGCGCCTCGATAGCCTCCGGGCCGACGACAGTACCTGGATCGCAAATGGCTCGCGATTCCCTATAGGCACGACTGAAGGACTCAATCGCGGCTTCGGCAATCCGCATTGGCCCAGGCCTTTCAACGCGGGTAGGGGAGTGCCACCTACGGTATGTGCCCCTCCGATACTCGATCAGGTCGGCCCGCCAAGCGCGGTCGAGCGCCTTGACGCTGATGGGCATGGCGGGGTAGCCCGCAGGGTCATGCACAACCACCGCACCGTCTTCTATGCGGAGAGCGAGCACGAAATGATCGGCCCCGTTCGCTCCACGGGCATTGGGAAGGTAGGAGAGTTCGCCCATGTCGAGCGGACCGAGTACCGCCGGCCCTTCGTTTAGCTGTAGATTCAATGCGTCAACGGGCATGGCGTCGCCATCCGATTCAGCTTCCTCGTTTACATTGAAACCCAGCAGTCCGAATGATCGAGACAGTCCCACGTCCGGTGCGGACGCCAAGCCGCTCAGGAACAGGGTTTGGGACTCTGCGACCCAGAATGCACCCAGCCCGACCCCCGACAAGACTTCGATGACGCGGGGCTCGACAGACTCCCCGGCGCTCTCAAGCAGCATCGCAGCGGAGTTGGCATAGCAGTATGGACCATTGCCTATGTAAGCAAGCATGGGCGTTACCACTTCTACCTAGCTTCAATGCCAGCGGGTATGCCTGGCACATTGGACTCGCCTCGGATCAAGAGAGCCGGCACCTTGTACAAGGCCGCTGAGATGGTCACTTAAGGTCTATGGGTCCCCATCAGGTGCCGTGCTGTCCGGCAGGGCACGCAGGACTTCGCTGACGAGCTGGCGTTCGGGTACGGCGCCCACAATCTCTACCCGGTCGTTGACGACGGTTTTGGGCACGTTCATCACGGCATACGCCTGTGAGAGACGGGGAAACTCGTTGGCCTCGATCACGTCGGCCGTGATCTGCTCGCAGGCCAGCGCCATCCGGTGGGCCAAACTGGCCACCTGGGGACAGTGCGGTCAGGTGGGGGTGACGAACACCTGGAGATGGAGCCGTTCATCGGTATCGGCCAGCGCCGTCTGGAGCCGCTCCAGGGCGGCGGCACTCAACGACGGCGTGCCCTGAGAGACGGCGATGATCGAGTCCACCAGCGTCGCAAACTCGTAGCCGGACGGTAGCCCGAAGAACCGCACTCGGCCGTCCGGCTGGCCATCGGCGCCCCGGAGCACGAGGGCCGGCACCTTGTCCACGCCGGCCGCGGCGGCCAACTCGGCTTCGGCATGGAGATCGTGCTTGGTCAGGGTCAGCTGCGGCGATAGGTCGGCCACCTCGGTAAGCAACGCCTCGGCATCGGAGCACGTGACGCACTCTTCGCGGCCGGGGATATACAGCCCGAACCGCGTCGTCGTGAACAGTTGCAGGGTCACCACGCTCGGCAGCTGTTCACGGAAACGCTGCTCCAGCAGCGGGCGATCCGCATCGCTGATAAACGCCATCGTTGCGCTCCTCCGGGGGTGAGGCGCCAGAGGCCTCTCCCCCACACAAAAGCCTACTCTGGCAGAAGTATAGGCTATTGACGGCTTGCCGAGGTAAGAGCCATCGCGTGGCGGTCCGGGCAGCGACGGTAGCATTGACGGGATGGCGGCGGTAGGCTGAGAGCCATGGATCCTTTCTTGCCGCTACAGGTGCTCCTGTGGGCCGCCGCCGGAGCCGCGGTATGCGGTGAAGTCCTGGGCTGGCAGGCACACCGGGCACAACGCCGCTCGCGGTGGCGACCCCGGCTGCGCTGGGTGGCCGTCCTGTTTCTCGTGGCGGCGGTACTCTGGTTTGGCATCGTGGTGCTGGATTTCCTGAACTTTGTGCGGTCACCGGAACCTTGATGCGCCGATACAGGCGCCCAGGGCAGGTTACAATCGGCTCCGCTATCCGCAAGTGCGCGGCGGCATGCTTGATCCGCACCGACTACCCGGTCTGCATCATCAAAGCTCCATCGGACCGCGCAGACCGGTCACGCCAACGATCCATCGGGGTTTTATGACGCGCCAGGACAGCACCGGCAAAGACCCGGCGGATCATGCCGCCCTGACGGCGCAGCCGCCCCCGTGGGCGGTGCTCACGGCCGAGGAGTTCGCTACCTGTCAGCTGGAGTGGGCGGCCTCCGAGCCACCACCGGCGCGGCGCGGCCGACCGTCCCCGCAGGCCGGCGAGCAGCACACCGGCGGCTCGGCAGCGGCGCCGTGGAATATCGTCGCCCTCGGCGATTGCCGCGACGTGCTGCCGATGGTGCGCTCCGAATCGGTAGACACGATCTTCGCCGATCCACCGTACAATCTCCAGCTCAAGAAGGCCTTGATCCGGCCAAACCAAACGCTGGTCGAGTCGGTGGATGCGGAGTGGGATCAGTTCAACACGTTTCAAGATTACGACCGCTTCACCTATCAGTGGCTCCGGGCGTGCCATCGCGTGTTGAAGCCAACGGGCGCGATCTGGGTGATGGGCACCTACCACAATATCTATCGCATCGGGCGCCTGTTGCAGGACCTCGGGTTTTGGATCCTCAACGAGGTCTGCTGGATCAAGACCAACCCGATGCCCAACTTCCGCGGCTCCCGCTTCACGAATGCCCACGAAACGCTCATCTGGGCCAAGAAATCGGAGACGGCAAAAGGCTACACCTTCAACTATCAGGACATGAAGGCCGCCAATGGGGGGAAGCAGATGCGGAGCGATTGGGTACTCCCCATCTGCACCGGCAAGGAACGGCTGCGCGATGACCACGGCCGGAAGGCGCATCCGACGCAGAAGCCGGAGGGCATACTGGAGCGCGTGATTGCGGCGAGCACGCGGCCCGGACAGCTGATCCTGGACCCGTTCGCCGGCACCGGCACCACCGCCGCCGTCGCCGCCCGCCTGAACCGGCGGTGGCTGATGATCGAGCGCGAGCCGGCGTATGTCGAACTGATGCGCGCGCGGCTCACGGCGCCCCTCGGCCCGCCGCGGTCCCCGCCCCACCGGGGGAGATGAGCGGTTTGGGGCGTGCCTCACCCCCCCGCCCCCTCTCCATCGCCGAGTGATAGCGATGGGGAGTCTGCTACCCGTCATTGGCCGGATTACGGCCCCCCTATGGCCCCCCCGCTGCGCAGGGGGACATGGATTCCAGCGTTCAACGCAGTGGCGATCTGTGGCGGATTGCGGCCTGCGCCCGCGAGTAGCGGGTGCGCCCGGCAGCCATACTGCGGTACAATGAACGCTGTTAACTTGCGACAAGCCGACTAGGAGTAGTGTGTCTCGCCCTGGGATCAGCGCCCGTTATGCCTAGGGGAGCACGTGCGAGGGAGTACACAGCATGGCCAATACCGCGGGTCCGCCGGCCGGGGGTGGCGCAGCCAGCGAGTCGCCGTCACCGGCGCCGCCACCGCAGCGCCTGCACCCATATGTTGATCCACCGCGTTACGAGCAGCATCTCGACGAAGTGCATGGTCTGGTGATTCGCCCCAAGGTGGGGGAGATCGTCGCTATTCCGGAGCACCAGATGTGGATGCTGACCGTGAAGGAGCAGTATCGGACCAAGAAGGGGAAGGTGCTGCCGGCGGACACGGTTCTGCGCGAGGTGCGGGGCAGACGCCCCTATGCGCTGGTGGAGTTGTATCGCTTCATCCATCCGGACGACAGCACCAAGGAGCAAAGCCCGATGCGTCGTGGCCGGCGCCGGCCGCCGCGGCGCTGAAAAAGACCACGTAGGGAACCGGTGCCCCACTCATCGTCACGGCGGCTTGCGCCAGAGTCCAGTGGCCGGGGAAGGCGGATTGCAGGTTTGGCCGCAATGATTGGGAGCCGCAGCGCCGGCTCCCGGTCGGCTATACTACTGCTGCCGGGTCGTCTCACCTCTATGCCGTGTAACGTGCGACCGGCTGTCCGGCACGAGAGCTCCGATGGCAACCAGAACCACCCTCCGCCCCCCCTCGCCCGGCCCGTATGCTCACCTGGAGCCGCTGCCCGATCCGCCGCGGATACGCGACATGCAGCAATACATCGGGATCGCGGCCTTTGATCGGTTGCTGCAAGCCCATTTCGGCCAGCGGGCCGACGTGCTCATCTGCGGTGGCGGCTACCTCCGCCATGAGGCCGGCAATGACGCGGAGCGGCTGGCGCCGGACTGCATGGTGGTGTTTGGTGTCAACCCCGACGCCATCGTGGCGCGCAACGGCTATGTGATTAGCGAAGTAGGCAAGCCGCCGGACTTTGTGCTGGAAGTGGCCTCGCGGAGCACGGGGCGACGCGATTATACGGTCAAGCGGGCCGGGTACGCCGGCTATGGGGTGAAGGAATACTGGCGGTTTGACCACACCGGCGGCCGGTACCACGATGCGGCGCTGGCCGGGGATCGGCTGGTCAACGGGGTGTACGAGCCGATCAAGATCAGCGAGGAGCCGGATGGAGTGCGGTGGGGCCACAGCCCGGTGTTGGGCCTGGACCTGTGCTGGGACGAGGGCCAGTTGCGGGTGTACGACCCGGATGCTGGGGCGTATCTGCCGACATCGCCGGAGCTGCAAGCCCGGCACGCTGCCGAGCGGGCAGCACGCTTGACTGCGGAAGATCGGGCTGCTGCGGAGCAGGCGGCCCGCCAGGTGGCGGAAGACCGGGCCGCTGCCGCCGAAGCCCGCGCCACTGCCACCGAATCGGAGTTGCGGCGGCTGCGGGAGCGGCTGCAAGCGGAATAATCCGCACGGCGCCGGGCTGCGGCTGCATGGCCCCCATCTGGGGCCCCCACTCCGCAGGGTGGCGATGATATGGGCGCCGCAGCGGAGGGACAAGAGGTTCCCTCCCCTATCGCAACGGGGGAGGGTGATGGTGGGGCCTGGTATTCTTCGGAGCAATGACGAGAGGGAGTGATGTTACTCGAAGGTCGCACCGGGCTGATTGTCGGGCTGTCGGATCGGCACGGGTTTGCCTGGTCTATCGCGCAGGCCCTGGCCGGCGCCGGCGCCGCGCTGGTGTTGAGCCACGAGCCACGTCACGCCCGCCGCGCGCCGGAGTTGGCTGCCGCCCTCCCGACGAGCGCGACCACGGTACAGTTGGATGTCACCGACGATGCCGGGATTACCACGGCCTTCGAGCAGATCGGCGCGGAGCACGGCGGCCTGGACTTTCTGGTCCATGCGGTCGCCTTTGCGCCACCCCAAGCGCTCTTGGGCCGCTTTGTAGATACGGAGCGGGAAGCGTTTCGTATTGCGCTGGACATCAGCACCTACTCGCTCATCGCGCTGGCCCGGGCGGCCGAGCCGCTGTTCGCACAGCGCGGCGGTGGCAGTATCGTGACCCTCACCTACTACGGCGCGGAGAAAGCCGTGCTGGGCTACAAGGTGATGGGGGTGGCCAAGGCGGCGCTGGAGGCCACGGTACGCTATCTGGCTGCCGAGCTAGGGCCGGACAGCGTCCGCGTCAATGCGGTCTCCCCCGGACCACACCGCACGATCTCCGCCCGTGGTATTCCCGGCTTCATGGATATGTATCGGGCGTTCCCGGAGCGGGCACCGCTGCGGCGGCACATCGAGGGGGCCGACGTGGGCAACACGGTCCTCTACCTGTGTAGCGACCTCGCCCGCAGCGTGACCGGCGAAGTGATCCACGTAGACTCCGGCTACCACGCGACGGGCATGTAGCTGCGGGCTGGCGGCCCGGCCCCTAGTAGCGGCTGGGGGCGTAGATGTCCTCGCCGCGGTGCAGCCGGAGCGCAATATCGTAGGTCTGCGTGGTCGCACGGCGCGTGGGGCTGTGGGCCGCCTGCCAGCGCGCAATCGCCACGAGCACCTGCCAGCCTTCCTCGCGGCGCCCGACCGCGACCAAGTCGTGATAGAGCCGCAAGCCCTCCTCCAGCATCTGGAAGTCGTGGAAATTGGCATCCTCCCGCAGCACCGACCGGCCGAGGGCTGCCAGCAACGGCTGCGGCTCGTGACCGAGCGTGAGATAGCGGTAGACGACGGCGCCGGCCTCGTCCACCTGGGATTGCCGGTCGCAGAGCGCGAGCAGCTTCGTGGTCAACTCCTCCGGGTCGGTCGGCTCGGCGGCCAAGGCGCGCGCGCTCGGCAGGTGGGCCGGCGGGATGTTGAGGAATCTGCCCAAGTAGACCACCATCGCGCCATGCAGCACGCCGCGCGCCAACTCCAGCGAGGGCGCCCGCTTGGCCATCTGGGCAACCGATTGGCAGTAGGTGAAGTGGTGCAGCACCGTGTCCCAATCGCCGAACTCATTGCTGGTCGGGAAGCGCGTCAGCCGCAGCGCCGAGGCGTAGGCGACGGCTTGCGCCGCATCGGCCAGCGCCATGCCTCCACGGAAGGCGGCCATGAGCGTGTCAATGGATGCGGCCGGATCATCCTCCAGCAGGGTGTCTACCAGGGCCGTTTCCCACTGCCCAGTCGGGGTAGCGTCGAGATCAAGCGCCGCCGGGAGCTGCGTGGTGGCCGGCTCGACGAGATTGAGCAGATTGACCGGATGTTGCCAGGAGTTGCGCTCCTCCTCGCGCGAGGAGGAGGCGATCTGCGGGACGATGTTGGGCAGGACCTCCGTAGCCTGCTCCCAGCCGACGAGATCGAGCAGCTCGTAGGCCTTCGCAATCGTGTCCAGCACGTGACTAAAGTCACGATAGTAGTGATCAGTACCGGCAGCGCACAGCATCGTCGCCACCTGCTGCGGCGTCGCGCCCTCGGCGATGGCCGTGCGTAGCGTGCGCTCGGCCGCATCCGTACTCCGCACCTCGATGAACTCGCAGAACCACGCCTGTAAGCGCTCAATGGACGCCTGGCGCACCGACAGCGGCTCCAAGTCGAAGGTGGTGCGCTGGCCGCTGGCATCGGCGCCAACGCGGCGGACGCCGTGATAGAGGGCCAAGGACCGATCCTCCGGCGTCAGGTCATTGAGGACGTGCGCCATGGCGGTGAGGATGGTCAGGCCATCGCCCCAGCCATCGGCATTGCGACCGGAGCCGAAACGGAGGCCGTGGCGGGCCGCGCGGCCCACGATCTCGGCCGGCGGCGTGTCCAAGTCGTGCAGCCCCAGCACGGCCTTCGCCTGCACCAGGGAGATGTTCTGCTCTAAGCCCTCGTCGAGACGACCAAACCAGCGCTCGCGCTCCTCGTCCGCGTCGGCGCTGTTGGGATAGACCCACACCTGGCCGTCCTCGATCTCTACCGGGTAGGCACGCACGTTATCGGCGAACAGATCGAACGTCCCGCCGCTCTGGAGATCGAACCGGGCATAGTGCCAGTTACAGGTGAGAACACCATCTTTACAGGTGCCGCGGGCAAGGGGAAACCCCATATGGGGGCAACGGTTGTCCACCGCGTAGGCTTGCCCTTCATGCCAGAACACGACAATGCCGTGTCGAGCGCCGATTGAAGTGCCGGAGACGGTGAGCACACCGGCAGCCTGAAGCTCTGCAACGGTGCCGGCGGCGACCCTGGCAGCGGTGTCAACGGCCGGCGACGAAACGGCAACCATGATCCTCTCCTTTATTTCCCGTCATTCCCGCGTTCGTGGGAATCTACCCACACCTTCACACCGTACCAGTCAGCATGAGGGCATGTCATCTGCCAAAGGACGGCTTTGCCGGGCCGCCAGTCGTTGTCACTATCCACCACCGAGTAGATTGCAGCGACGTATACGGAGTGTGCCACTCCGGGACCGCCTCGGCCGCTTGCAATAAGCCAGGAAGTATAGTAGTCTGCCTGCAAAGCGAGGGCGATATGGCTAGTGAAGGGGCGGGCGGCCCGGCTGCGAAATACTGTCAGAACTGCGGACAAGTCAACCCACGTGCCGTGGCGCTGTGCTCGCGCTGCGGCGGCACGACCTTCAGCGACGTGCCGGCTGACGAGGGTGTGCAGCAAGTTGCTGCGGAAGAACGCGAGCAGCAAGTATGGGGCACCTTCGGGACGGTCGTGCGTGTCATTGCGATCTTCATCTGGCTCGCGTTAATAGCCATTTTCTATCCGACGCTGTACATGATTGATCCGGTCCCGAAGATTGTGGGGTGGGCCCTCATCGGCGGCATCTACTTCTTCGCCCTGCATGATAGAGTTGTTGAGTTGATCGCCCGCTTGCTCGGTCGGAAACCCGAAGAAGTGTAGGGCCACGCTCCTGCCGTATGCATCTCAAGGTAGCGGCACGGCCGGCCGCGGAAGCGGTGCAGTTGCACCGGCTCCGCCATCTCCCCCTCGTTCACCTACTCTTGTCGGTCTATCTCGCCTCCCGGCGCCATCCCCTGTCTCCAATCGTAGGCAGCAGACACGTTGTAGACTTGGGATACCCGCCCCGCTCATACTGACATCCCGCTGGAAGCCGCATGACGCACGGAGCGCTGACTTCCCCCAAGGTCTGGGCTATCGGCGCCGTTGCGCTGGCTACGCTCCTGACGAGCATTCCCTACGTCTACGGCGCGCTCTATGCGGACGCCGGCCACCAATTCACCGGCGTTGTCGCCTGGCACGGCGACGTGTTCTATTACCTGGCCCAAATGCGCCAATTCGGCACGGCGCTGCTCATTGCCAATCCGGTCACGCCCGAAGTCCACGCCCCGGTGCTGTTCAATGGGCTATTCGGACCGCTCGGCTGGCTCGCGCGATGGACGGGGACGCCACCGCACTTCTGGTACCTGCACGTGGTCCGCGTCGGCGCCTTGACCGCAGTAGCAATGGCAGTGCTGGCGCTGGCAGCAACCGCCGGTCTCACGCGGCGGGCGTGCATAGTGGCGCTGCTGCTGGCGCTGTTTGCCAGCGGGTGGCGCTGGCTCGTCTGGGTGGCCCCGCCCGGCTCACTGCTGGACGGCCTGCCGTACTGGCGCAAGATTCACGAGGGGAGCACGCTCCAGCAAGCGATGACGCTCCCCCACTTGGCGCTGGCAAGCGCCTTGGTCTGCGCGGTCCTGCACTTCTTTTTGCGGGGCTGCCAATCCGGCTCTCGGCGCTCCTATATCGCTGCCGGCGCAGCGTTGGCCTACTTGTGCAGCTTTCACCCGTTCGAGTTCCTGCCGCTGTGGATGACGTTGGGCGTCCTGACCGTACTGCTGGCGTTGGGCACGAAAATGCCCATGGCCGGGGGCCGCGGCGGTGCAGCCGAGGCACGGCTTGGCCTGGCAGCCGGCGCGCCGCGCGTCGTGGAAGGCCTCTGCTGGCTGGTGCTGTTACCCCTGCCGGTCCTGGCCTTCTTTGCCATCACGTCGCGGACCAGCCCAGTCCTTCAGAACGTCAGCACGCAGATGAGCGGTGGTCCCACAGAGGTCCTGTTCCTGCTGGTGTATTACGGCCCGCTGCTGCCCTTGACCCTGCTGATCCCCTTGCTGGCACCAGGTTTGCAGAACGCCCACGCTGGCAGCGGGACGCGCATAGCCCGCGCAACGCTCGTCGGGTGGGTCGTGATCGTGCTGCTGCTGGAGGCGTTTCCGGTGGTGCCCATGCCCTCGCATTTCCGGGTGGGCCTCCATCTGGTGTGCGCTATTCTCGTCGCCTGGCTGCTCGTTGACGCTTGGGCCGCTGTGCGCGCTCGTCGGTGGCTCGGCCTGCTCGCGCCGGCGCTGCTGCTCCTGCTGTCGGTCCCGCCCTCGGCCTTCTACTTCGAGCAGTTGATTGGCGACATCCGGTTGCACGCACCAACGTTCTACCTGACCCGCGACGAGCAAGCGGCACTGTCGTGGTTGGAGACTGCCGGAGTTGCACCCAATCCGACGGTAGTGCTGGCGGACAGCCCCGCCTTTAACCTCTATATCGCGCCGTATACGGGTGCGCGCCCAGTCCGCGGCCACAATGCGATGACCATGCGCGTGCGCGAGAAGGACGGTGCAGTCAGGCGCTTTTTCGACCCGGACACGCCCCAGGAAGAGCGCCGTGCCATCGCCGCGCATCTGGGCATGACGCATGTCGTCGTGACTGCGGAGCGACCCATCGTGCGCCGGATGCTGGCCGAGGAGTGGTCGCTCGTCTTTCAACGCGGGGGTATCAGCATCTACGAGGTCCGCGGCCATGCCACAGGGTGACACTGCTCGCTTCGACCGCCTCGCGCTGCTCATCAGTGACCGCTGGCCGCTGTACCTTACGCTCTGGCTGGTGCTGGTCGCGGCGGCGCTGTTCCCGGTCGTGGCGGATCGCCTCGCCTCACCAGGTGCCCCACCGCTTGCCCCACTCCTCGCCCGTCTTCCGAGCCTCACCGGTGAGGCCGGTGCCCTTCGGCTGGCGTGGAGCCACGATCTCTCTCACTCGCTCCTCACCAGCAACCGTGCCTCTCCCCTGCCCCAAACCCCTACGCTCTTTCACCCCTGGTGGTGGGTTTTGGCACAGGTCGGGCGTGGTCTCGAAAGTGCAGCACCGGACCTCCGTTGGGCCGCGTTTACCATCCTATTGGCGGCCGTTTTGATCCTGGGGCTGCGAGTCTTGCTGCGTGCGACCCTGCCGGACGGGCGCACACGCGCCATCGCTGCCGTCTTGATTGTGCTCGGTGGCGGCTGGCGCTGGCTGCATTTCGCCGGCGACGCACTCGGCCTCGTCGGCCGACCGTGGTTCTATACTCAGTTCTGGAGTGCGCCGCTCGACGCGCTGAAGCAGGGTACCGCCTTCGGCAGTCCCATCGTGGACACGTGGATTGCGCCGGAGCGGCTTGCGATTGTGGCCACACAGGCCGTGCTGCTCGCGTGCGCGGCCTGTGCGCTGCGGGCCGGCTCGTGGCGCACTGCCGTCATCGGCTGGCTGGGCGCCGGCGTCGCGCTCGCCGCTGCCCAGCCGCTTACCCCCGCCACTCTCCACATCGCAGCACCGGCCACCATCCTGGCAATTCTGGTGGCGGCCATCTCCGGCGCGCCGACGGGAAGACAGCGGCTGCGGCTCATCGCCGGCATCCCCCTGGTGCTCGGCCTGGCCTGGCCAGTCTACCGCTGGTACCTGGGCCTGCCGCCGGCAGAGCCGGCTTGGGCACACCTCTGGAAGCATCCCAGCGATCCCTTGGTACCGCCAGGTTTTGTGCTCATGGCCTTGGGCACTGCGGCTGCCGGCGGGCTGGCATGGGCCGTAGCACGTGTTGCCGGCACCGACACACGGTTGCATCCACACACCGCGGCGCTACTCTACTGCTGGGCACTCTGCGGTGTCTTCCTCCCAGCAGTCACGCTGGGTTACTCCGCCGTGCGCCCCCTCGACATGGCGACGCTCGCCGTCCTCCCGCTGGCTTTGCTCACCGCCGATCTCCTGGCGGTAGGCTTGGCCGGTCTGCTGTCGCGGCGCAGCCACCTGATCGTCGTGAGCCTGGCGCTTCTCGCCGGTGTGCCAAGCATTGGCGCTTACGCCGCGGCCGTACACTACGAGGTGAACGCGAGTGGCCCGGGGCTAACCGGGTCGGATGCTGCCGTCATTGCGGAACTCCACCGGCGCGGCGCGCTTAACGATCTCGTCCTCAGTAACAGTGAGAATCTTGATCGCCTTATCCTGTCAGCGACCAACAAGCGTATCGCCGGCGGCTGGCTGACCGAGTTGCGAGGCCAGGCAAAGCTGCTGCGCCGGCAATTCTTCGTGCAGCCGGCGACACTGCAACGCCAAAGCGAGCTGCTTGAGGGGCTTGGGGTCCGGTTTGTCCTGTACCGTCCGGGCCGAGGCCGGCCGCCGCATCCCTCTCCCCTGCTGCGACAGCTCACCGCCGGGGACACACTGACCCTGTGGGAGGTGCAGCCACCGCCATTCGAGCCGCTCACGCTGGCGGCCGGCGATCTCGTGCGCGACCCGTTCGGCCAAATCTACGTCTACGACGGTCGCCACCGGCGCTGGATACGCGACATCACCGCCTTCGCCAGTCGCGGCTACCGGTGGGAGCAGGTCCAACAGGTCAGTGGATGGCAGCTTTCCACCATTCCGGAAGGCTACCCGCTGCCCAAAGCCACGCCCCCTCCCGACTGAAGCCGGAAAACAGGCGCAATGCCTGCTTGTAGGGACGTAGCATGCTACGTCCCAACGCTACGCAGAGGCCGGGGATACATCCCCTCCCCTGTGCGTCAGCACGGAGGAGGGCTAGGGAGGGGGCCGAGGAAGGTACTGGCCCCCCTAAGGCCCCCCGCTTTGCAGGGGGACAGGGCTACAGCGCGCTGCGTCCCTACGGATGCCCTCGCCTACGACAGCCTCCCCCTCTCCACGTGTGGAGAGGGCCGGGGTGAGGAGGGCCGGGGGTTAGGTCGAACGCGCCGGCAGCCGCACCACGGAGCGGGTGTCCGAGGCCTCATAGATGGCGAGCGCCACATCCACGGCCGTGCGTCCCGATTCGCCCGTGATTCCTGGCTCGCGATCCTCGTCAATGGCCTGGATGAGGTCGGCGACGTGCGCCGCGTGGCCAACCGGCTGAGGCGTTCCGTCAGTAGCCCCGTCCGCCAGCGGCACCGGCTCGCCGCCGATCTCGACCAGTGCCTCTCCGCGGCGATCATCGAGGAGAATGTTGCCGTTCGTCCCGTGAATACCGATATGTGAGGGCATCCCGCGGCGCGAGAGCGACGTTGTGTACGACACTGTGGCGAGCGCGCCGCTGGCAAAGCGCAGGGAGGCCGCGAGCGTATCCTCGGCCTCGATGTCGTGCCGGAGCGTATCCCAGAACCCGGCGACCTCGACGACCGGCTCGCCCATCAGCCAGAGCAGCAGGTCCAGGTAGTGGACCCCCTGGTTCATAAGACAGCCCCGGTCGAAGCGGATCGTTCCCCGCCAGCCGGCGCTCCCGTAATACTCCGGGGCGCGGTAGTCCTTGCCGACGAGGTCGGCAAACACGATCTTGCCGAACTTCCCGTCCTGGAGCAGTTGCCGGAGCTGGCGGTTGACCGGCTCGGTACGGCGCTGGAACACGCAGCCGAGCTTGACTCTGGCCTCCTGCACCGCCGCAATAGCAGCGTCGAGCTGCGCGTGCGTGATGCCGAGCGGCTTCTCGCAGAGGATATGCTTGCCGGCCTGCGCCGCCGCAATCACCCCGTCGCTGTGAGCACCGCTCGGCGTGCAGATGCTCACCACGTCAATGTCGTCCCGCGCGAGAAAAGCATCAATATCATCCGTCGCAAACGGGATGTCCAGTTCGGCCTGGCGCTCCTTGGCCCGGTCCAGGATCAGGTCATACAGCCCGACGACCTCGGCACGAGCATCGTTCGCTCGCACGCCGTTGATGTGGCTGGGGGCAATAACTCCACAGCCAATGATGCCCCAGCCATAGCGCTTCACCATGCAATCGCTCCCCTCAGACTCGATTTCCCAGGCACGTGTGCCGCACGTTCGCCAGCCGTCCACACGACTCCGTAGCTGGCTGCCGGCGTTGCGGACTCAGCGATACCCGCGCATTATGATACACCCCTCGCTGCCGCTCTCAGCTTCCGAGCACGCGCCGGAGCCGGCCGTCGTGAGTGCGTGCCCGGCGCTCTACACTAATGAGGTTACGCGCAACTCGAAAGGAGTATCCGGTGAGACCTCTCTCGACAATTCCTGCGGTGGTCGGCGTTATCTTGGTACTCGCCCTCACCGGCTGCCTTGGCAGCCACTCCGAGTCAGGCGAGCACGGTGAGGGCGGTGAAGAGTCCGGCATCCGGCTCGCGCTGAACGAGACCTACGACGAGGTGCGGGCCGGCGCTCGGCTGGCCCTGTCGTATGACTCGACCGCCAACGCCTTCACGGGCACGGTGGAGAACACCACTAGCGCCGAGCTATGTCGGGTCCGGGTCGAAGTTCATCTGTCGAACGGAGTCGAACTGGGGCCGACGACTCCGGTTGACCTGGCACCCGGTCAGGTAGCTGACGTCGTCCTTCCGGCAACCGGCCAATCGTTCACCTCCTGGAGCGCCCACCCCGAAGTCGGCTGATTCATCACCAAGCGGGGCGCCCAGCATGGATTGGGAGACCTCCCAGTCCCCTGGATTCTCCGACGCGGCGGACCGGAGTGACGGACGCGGTCGTGAGCATGCACCAACCAGCCTCTGGCTGGCCGATGTGGGTACAGCATTAGATAGGAGATGACGATGGCCGTAGGGCGCTTCCTAGCAATGATAGGCATGCTGGTATGGCGTCGTGACGACGGACGGTATCTACTTCTTCGCAGAGCGTCGACCAGGGACTACGCCCCCGGGCAGTGGGAGACCGGCTCCGGCAGACTTGAGCAGGGAGAGGGATTCATTGACGCGCTACGTCGGGAGTCCAGGGAAGAGTTAGGCCGGGAAGTGCGCGTCGAGTGTATCCTGGGCGCCACCCACTTCTACAGGGGAGACGCGGTACCGGAGAACGAGATGGTCGGCCTGAGCTTCGGATGTTCAATTCCCGACGCGGCCGGCCTCAGAGTAAGCGACGAGCATTCGGAGCACAGGTGGGTCACGGCGGACGATGCGCAGGCTCTTTTCCCAGCCGACCACTGGCTGCCGGCGCTGATAACCCGGGCCGAGGCACTACGGAGTCTAATGCCGGAAGAGTTGCGAAGGCTGCACTGGGAGGGCGACCTCGAGTTCTAACGCCGGGGGAATTGGATCTTCGGACAACTCCGGCGAAGTGGATCAACTGTTGGCCAGGGCTCACGCAGCGCGCCTGCCGGCGGCGTAGCGGCGTGGTCGCTCGGTTAGGGCGACGCCACGGTTTCGGCAGCCGCGGGGGTCGCTACGCCGTTGCGATGCAAGTTGGCCGTCTCGGTGCTGCTGCGGAGCGTCTCTTGCTGGTAGGCGAAGGCATTGTGGGCATGGATGGACTCGGCGGCTTCGCATTCCGCCGCGAACCAGGCGATGTCCGGCGCTTGCCGCAGCGCGACAACGGCGTCGCGTAGCACGTCTTCGACGAACTTGGGGTTGTGGTACGCGCGCTCGGTCACGTACTTTTCGTCCGGCCGCTTGAGCAGCGGGTACACCTCGCAGCTTCCATGCGTCTCCAGGTCGGTAATGAGGTCCTCCAGCCAGAGCGACGCGCCCGGCACCGTCCGCACCTTGACCCGCAGCCAAGACCGCTGGCTATGGGCGCCGACCGTGGAGATTTCTTTGCTGCACGGGCAGAGCGTGGTCATGGGCACCTCGACGCTGGTGACGAGATCAACCCCCGCCGTCGTCAGACTGCCCGTGAACCGGCAGGCATAGGGCATGGCGCTGCGCTGGCCGGTCACGGGCGACTCTTTGTCCAAGAAGAACCGGAAGGACACGTCTACATGGGCGCTATGGGCCTCCAGCCGGCGGCTCGCGTCGGCCAGCAAGCGCTCGATAGCCTGGGCCGACCACGCCTGCTCCCGCCACTCCTCCAGCAGCTCGACAAAGCGGCTCATGTGGGTGCCCTTGTCGTGCGGCGAGAGGTCCACACTTAGGGCAACCGTAGCGGTGACCGGCTGGGTGTGCCCGTCCTGCTGTAACACCCGGATGGGCAGGTGGAGGTCCTTGATACCGACACGCTGAACAGCGACTTGTCGCGCGTCAGGCTGCGCTTGTACATCTTGCATCGTGATACTCGTACCGTATGGAGAAAGTACGCCAGCGAAATTTCGTTAGACGGGACTGTAGCACGGCGCAGCCCGCTTTCACAACGCATGCTTGCGATGGCTGCCCCGGATCACGGCGCTCCCGGCCGGCTTACAAGCACACGGCTCGGCGGCTAGCGGATGTATCCCAGTTGCCTCAGTGCAGCACGCAGATCACCCTCAAACCGCCGGTAGGCCGGCACTGACCTGAGTCGAGCGAGACCAACACGCTCGCCGATAGCGTTCAGGTACGTTGACACTTGATGCCGGCGTCTCCTGCTACCACCGACGGCTTCCCCCAACGCATGATCGAGCGCCTGCTTCGGATCGGCGATGCGCTCGACTTCCTGCGGCCGGTCGGGAATGCCCAGGCCTTCGTCGTCGAGTGTTGTCCCGAAGGCTCCTCGTAAGGCGTCTCCATCCGCAAGCGCCCAGGCCTCAGTCACTCGGGCCGGTACGACGGCAACGCCGCGCGTGTTGGTCAGTTCCTCATCTCGTCGGATTAGTTGAACCGCCGGCACTACGCGCTCTTGGCGCGCTCTGCGGCGTCGCCGTTCGCGTCAGCATGGATGAAGAGGATGTGGAAGGCGCCAATGTCTTGACGTGCAGCTTCGAGAATCCGGGTTGCCCGGCTACAGTCTTTATACGCTTTGGGGGCGTCGAGTTCTCGAACGTCCCCGATCTCTATTACGTCATTGGCGTGAAATACACAAAGATTCTCCACCGTGCGGTACAAAATGCGGCCAAGTAGTCGGTAGTCTGTTGAGCCTTCCGCAAACAGGGCTAATCCAAGGTAACGCACGTAGCCTAGCCCTCGCTATCAACCGTAGCCAGATACTTGTCTACCTCAGCAGCAGTCACATACTGCTGTCCTGTTGTGTCCAGCAATAATAGCTTCTCCCACTGAGTCTTGGGTTTCTTTATCGGTAATATTGATGTCTTACGGCTCACCGACTTAGTGCTTGGATCAATGCTGCTTTTTACGTCGGAGAAATTCATCTCGTAGTCCTCGAGCGCAGCAAGCAGGACTGGAGAATGGCTATTCACGAGTAGCTGAGCAAGTGGATCATCTCAATCCACCTCAGCACTCGCCGGGTCGGTTACCAGGTCACGCAACCTAGCGATCAGAGACTTCAGGCGGAAGGGATGCACACCATTCTCCGGTTCCTCGAAGCAGACCAGCCCGCGATGCCGGGGATCGTGCATCAAGGTCAGCAGCGCCAATACGCGCAGGGTGCCGTCCGAGACGACCCGCGAGCTAAACGGTTGCCGGTCCCGCATCGAAAGATCAACCCGATACTCCTGACTCCGCTGGTCTTCCACCACCCGAAGGTCCACTACACCAGGGATGAGGTCAGTGAGATCTGCAGTGATGTCGGCGAGTGCTCCTGAAGACCTTCTCTCGGTCCTAGTCTCGGCCTCGATTCGTGCCAACACTCTTGCCAGGTTTTTCCCGTCCGCAGCCAACTCCTCCGGGCCAATAGCCGGGCTGGGTTGCCGCAGTGCCGTAGGATCAAGCTGCAAAAACCGCCAGGAGCGCAACTCCTCGCGCAAGGCATAGAGATGGGGGAATTCGGCGCTGGTGATGCTGGAGAGAACCGTTGCTTCGGCTGCATCCGCTGGCCGCTGGCGGCCAGCCCGAAGGTCCTGACGAATCTCGAAACGCGTGCTGCCTTGTGAATCAACCGTGGACAACCAGGGGGTTCTGCGGCTGTACCGCATGAAAGTTCGCTTGAACTCTGGTGATGGCCTCCTGCCGCTGGGTCGCCAGCGGTCGGCAGAGGCGAGGATCGGTGCCGCCTCCTCCCGTGTTGTGATCAGTCGCTCGATACCCCGGGTATCTCTACGCCGCTCGATATGTACCTCATAACGGACCCGAGTGTGCTTTAGCTTTACCGTAGCACCCCACTGGTCACGCACCTCGGGCGCCAGCAACACCTCGACGGCAAAAGACATCGTCTCTCCGAGAGCGCCGTCGGGATGCCTCCGAAATAACTCGTGCGGCTCCCCGCGCAAGTTGGTTACGGCCGTTCGGAGGTCCGTATCGGCCAGACGGGAGAGTAAGCGAATGGCATCGAAGAGGTTGGACTTCCCAGAGGCATTTGGTCCCAGGATCACGGTCAAGGGACCAACGTCCATACCGAATTTCTCGAACGACTTGAACCCGTCAATCTCGATGCGCGTGAGCATCGCTCTTTCTCCTAGCCGCTACTCGACGGGATGCCAGGCGCGGTTAGTGCGCTGCAACAACTCATCGGCGGCGGCCGGCCCCCACGAGCCGGCGGTGTAGTTGGGGAAGTCGCGCGGGGGCAGCGCCTTCCACACGTCGAGGATCGGCGTCACTACCGACCAGGAGGCCTCCACCATATCGGCGCGATTATAGAGCGTGGAGTCACCGTTCATGCAGTCGTAGAGCAGGGTCTCGTAGCCGGTGCTGGGCGAGGCCTCGCCCAAGGTCTCATACCGAAACTCCATCTGCACCGGCACTACCGTCACGGTCGTGCCCGGCCGCTTGGCCTGAATACGCAGCGTGATCTTCTCGTCGGGCTGGACGTGGATGACCAGGACGTTCGACTCCAGATCGTGGACGGCCGTATCGGCGAAGAGGCGCAGCGGCGCGCGCCGGAAGGTAATGACAATCTGCGTATCGCGCTTGGTTAACCGCTTGCCCGAACGGAGGTAGAAGGGCACGCCGGCCCAGCGCCAGTTGTCAATCGAAAGCTCCAGCGCCGCATAGGTCTCGGTCCACGAGGTCGGGGAGACAGCAGGCTCTTGCTGGTAGCCGGGCACGACCGCGCCGTCAATCGTGCCCGGCCCGTACTGCCCGCGCACGGTCTGCTGGAGCACTTGCTCCGGGGTCATGGGTCGGACGGCTTTCAGGACCTTGACCTTCTCGTTGCGGACCGAGGAAGGATCGAACGCCGCCGGCGGCTCCATGGCGATGAGCGTGAGTAGTTGGAAGAGGTGGTTCTGGATCATGTCGCGGAGCGCCCCGGCCGTCTCGTAGTAGCCGCCCCGACCCTCGACCCCGAGACTTTCGGCGACCGTGATCTGCACGTTGTCTATGTAGCGCCGGTTCCACACCGGCTCGAATATGCCATTACCGAGGCGGAAGACCAAGATATTCTGGACGGTCTCCTTGCCGAGGTAGTGATCAATCCGGTAAATCTGCTCTTCGTCAAAGACCTGGCTCATCCGGGCGACAAGCGCCTGGGCGGAGTCCAAATCGTGACCGAACGGCTTCTCCACGATAATCCGGCGCCGCCCCTCCGCCCCCGGCGCGGCCTTGGCCAGCTCCGCTTGACCGAGGTGGCCCACAATGACCTCGAACGAGTCCGGCGGGACGGCCAAGTAGTAGATGTAGTTGCCCTCGGTGTCCCATTCGGCATCAATCTCCGCCAGCAGCGTGCGGAGGCCGATGTATGTGGCGGGGTCGTTGAGGTCACCACGCACGTGATAGAGGCGCGGGAGCAGGGATTCCAGAACCCCCGGATCGAAGGGGCCGACATTGAAGGTCCGCACCGCATCGGCCATCACCTCTCGAAAGTCGTCGTGCGCCCACGGCCGGCGTGTCACGCCAACGATGGCCAAGCGCCGGCCGACCAGTCCGTGCTTGACGAGGTTGACGACCGTCGGGAGGAGCAGGCGTTTCGTAAGGTCCCCGGCGGCGCCGAAGATGACCAACACACACGGCGGCGCGAGTCTCCCGGTTGGCTCAACCATGCTTGTCTCCATCGGCGGGCCATGCTGCACATCCAGCCCCACCGCCACCCGTCCCCCTGCGGAGCGGGGGGCCCATGGGGGGGGGCGGTACCCCACTTAGCCCCCTCCCCGACCCTCCCCCGTACTGACGCACAAGGGAGGAACCTGCTCCGCCACACTCCCCACGCTACCGCGGCGTGCTCGTCATGCCGCTGGGCGGGATCGGGTCGGCAATGACAATACCGCCGGGGGCCGGGACGCGCGAGAGCACCTGACTACCCGGGGGCACGATTTCATCAATGGCGGCGAGGTCCTCGGCGGTCAGCTCCACCGACAGCGCGCCCAAGTCCTCGCGGAGCTGATCGGGTGTGCGTGGTCCGAAGTTGGCGGCGGTGACGCCGGGCTGGGCCAGCAGCCATGCGAGCGCCAGTTGGCTCAGGGAAAGCTGCTTGGCCTGAGCCAACTCCTCCAGCGCTTCCAAGACATCGAAGGCCCGCTCGTGCTCTGCCGGGTCTACGAGCGTGCCGCGCCGGGCGAACCGCGAGTCGGCGGGCATGGGCTGGTCGCGGCGGTACTTGCCGCTGAGCCAGCCGCCGCCGAGCGGGCTGTAGCACACTATCCCCAAGCCATAGGCCCGGCAGAACTGGAGCACGTCACCCTCGACTTCGCGGTTGAACAGGCTGTAGGCCGGCGCCTCGGAGACAAAGGAGGCAAACCCCAGGCGGTCGCTCGTCCAGAGGCCCTGGCATAGCCGCCAGGCCGGGAAGTTGGAGGTGCCGAAGTAGCGCACTTTGCCCTGCCGCCGCAGGTCGTCGAGGGCACGCAGCGTCTCCTCCAGCGGCGTGGTCGGATCGTGGAGATGGAGTTGGTAGAGGTCAATGTAGTCGGTGCCCAGCCGGCGCAAGCTCGCCTCGACCGCGGACATGATGTGATAGCGGCTGTGGCCCCAGTCGTTGGGTCCGTAGTCCATCTGCCGCCCGACTTTGGTCGCCAGCACCACCCGGTCGCGGTGCCCGGCCACCGCCCGCCCGAGTAGCTCCTCGCAGCGACCGAGACTGTAGGCGTTGGCGGCGTCGAAGAAGTTGATGCCCACGTCGAGGGCCGTGCGGACCAGCCGCTGCGCCTCGTCGGCGTCGAGCAAGGCGCCAAAGTAGGCACAGCCCAGACAGAGCCGCGATACCTTGACCCCGGCCGTTCCTAGATTCACATACTCCATCCTCATATCTCCTCAGACTGCATGCTCAGCGGGCTAGCCCCTCCGCACCTCACCCATCTCGCTCCCACCGGACGGTGCCGTTCGTTCACTGGGGCATACCGTAGGCGGCGAGAGTCAGGTGGGCGATGCCGTCCCAGCCCAAGCCTTCCGCGCGCCGTCGCGCCCGTTGTCCGGCGCGGCGCAGGTCGAGCGTGCGCGCCAGCTGGAGCGCGTGCAACAAGCCGTGCTCGCCGTGCGGCTCGTAGACGATGCCGCAGCCGTGACCGTGCAGTAGCTCCGGCAGGCAGCCCACGGCCGGCGCAATCACCGGCCGGCCGAAGCCCAGCGCCAGGATCGCGGAGCCGGAGGTGAGGGTGTCGAGGAACGGCAGGACCACCACGTCGCTGGCGTTGAGGTAGATCTGCATGTCGTCGGCGGGGATGGCGTCATCGTAGGACTGCACCCGCAGCACCACCCGACTGTCCTCCGTGGCGCTGGCGGGCAGCCCTCCGTGATAGGTCCGGTGTATGCGCCCGGCAATCAGCAGGCGAGCATCCGCCGCGTCGAGAGTGGTGAACGTGTCAATGAGTGGAGCAACCCCTTTGTAGGCGCGGATATTGCCGACGAAGAGGTAGACGAAATCGTCCGGGGCCAATCCCAGGGACTCGCGGGCTTCCTCCGGACTGATCGTGTTGCGGTACGGCGTGATGAATTCCCCGTGGGAAATGATATGGACCCCGTGTGTGCGCCCGAAGTACTGCTCCAGCAGCGTCGCCGCCTGTTGGCAGTGGGCGATGACCGCGTGCGCCAGCCGGCACATGAGCAGGCGGATGGCATGGTCAATCCAGGGGAACGCCATCTCGTGGGGATACAAGTTGTGCATCGTCCACACGATCCGATAGCCACGCAGACGCGCGACGATCAGCGCGGCGGTGAAGCTGACAAATTGCAGCAGCGCCGCGGGCAGGCTCTCGGCCGCATAGTGCGGCGCAATCCAGTTGAAGTGCAGCGCCTGGATGTCGCTGCGGAACACATGGCGCCAGAGGTTCAGTGACTCGGCCACCGCCAGCGTGACGCCGTGCTGCTCCAGCGCCGCAGCGAGCAGCCGGGCATAGGGGTTTCCGAACTGAAGGTCCATATTGCCGGGGCCACCCCAGAAGAAGAGGGCCTTCATCGCCGTTCCCCCTCAGCACTGCGTCCGGTTATCACGTACACACCTCCCTCATCCATCGGCAGTGAGGGCCACCGTCCGTCCGTCCCGAGACGATTCGTAGGCCCCGGAGATGACCTGCGTCGCCAGCAGCCCTATCTCGCCAGGGTACGTCAGCGGTTGGCCGGCGAGGAGCCGGCGCGTCGCATCGTCAACCAAGGGCATGTGGACATTGTCGGGTGGGGTGAGGACCAGCCGCTCTTCGCGCCGATCCGTCTTGAGCAGCAGGCGCCCGTCAGCGAGCGGCCCGGCGACGATGCTCCCGGCGGTGCCGTGAATCTCAATCTCGATGTCGTCGTGCCGCCGGTCGGTATGCACGTTCCAGTTACCGGTGAGGACCGCGTGGCACGAGCCACTGGCGCCCGTCGGATCGGGAAAGCGCACGAGCAGGGAGGCCGAGTCTTCGACGTCCCAGGTCCGCGCCAGCGTGTCGGTCATGGCACTGACGGCGCTGGGACGACCGAGGAAGTAGCAGAGCAGGTCGAGGTAGTGACTGCCGAGGTCCATCAGCGGGCCGCCTCCCGACCGCGCTTTGACCGTCCGCCAATACTTCGTATCTGTGGGCTGGAGGTCAACCCATGAGGACATATTCACGCGGGCCAGAACGACCTGTCCAACGGCCGCCTCGTCTATCCACTGCTTGATGCGCCGTATCTGCGGGAGATACCGGCGATAGTAGGCCACGGCAAACTGCACGCCGCCCGCCCGGCACTCGGCAACCATCCGGGCGCCTTCAGCGGCGTCGAGGGCCATCGGCTTCTCGCAGAGCACGTGCTTGCCGGCGCCGGCCGCCGCGAGCGTTTCGGGCAGGTGCCGATCTACCGGGCTGGCCACGTAGACGGCATCAATGTCCGGGTCCGAGACAAAGGCGTCGAGGTCGGTATGGGCGCGTTGCGCCCCGAACTCCTCCGTAAAGCGCCGGCCACGCTCGGCGTCGGTGCTATAGAACGCGGCGAGCGCGGCGAGCGGATGGTCCCGGATGGCCGGAGCAACGCGCTTGCTCGTAATGTCGCTACAGCCGGCAATGCCCCATCGTAGCGGCATAACCCCTCCTCCATGCGCCGAGGCGGCAGGCTGCCCGACGAGCAGCCCGAGGCGGCGCAATGCAGGGCAATGATAGCAGCGCCAATCGGCGTCGTGGCACCGGCCTCACGCGCCCGGTGGCCCTCACCCCGTCCCTCTCCCGCTAGGAGAGGTGGCCTGGATTCCCGCTGGCGCGGGAATGACGGGGCGGGGGGTCAGGGCGGCGGCCGGTGGTCTTTTGAGCGGTGTTCCTCGGGGCGGTGTGGGTTGGTGCAGCTACGGCACCAGGCCCAGAACCGTAGCACCGTCTGGGCGGCGAAACCGGCAGTAAGCGCCACGACGAGCAGGGGTACGACATGCTGCCGGTCCGTGCGCGACGGCGGTGGTGGACTCGACTTGCTCACCATCACTCAAGCGTTCCCTCGCAACCGCTGATGCGACCACGAGCAGCGGCGGCGGTTAACCTGCGGTAAACCTGGTTTTAACATCTCCCTTCGCCACCGTATCGTAGAATGAAGGACGGCTCGATCCGACAAGGTAGGCGGGCGCCTGCTCCGGCTAATGTACTCCGCATGGGCACAATGAGGTCTCCTGGCGGCGGCGTGGGACCGCATACCTCTGCGATGAACCGGAGTAGATGCCGCGTTGGGCGGCAGCGGCACTCGGTATGGTCGCTGCCCATTTCGGCGTAGAGCGCGGGCGTGCTAATCTTCTACCAAGATTCGGGTGTGGCATTCAAGATGCTCACCGCCCTGCGCGCTCGCGGTCGTAGCGTGCTCCGGCTGCGGTTGGTGCTTCGTCACTCGTGCTCCGAGGAATAGTGGCAATCTATGAAGAGGCAGCCATTCACGAGGACCGGAGCACTGAGCCGGCTCGCGCGGGCGGTGCGGCGCCGGCAGCGCGAGCTGCGCGCGGCCGTGCGCGCCGGCTGGCGGTACCTCGGCGCGCCGCCGGCGCCGTCCGGTCCCGGTGCGCGCCGCTTTCGCCCCGCCGGAGAAGCGTCGGCAATCGAAACAGCCCTCGTCCCATTTGCCTCCCGCCTGCGGCTCACCCGCGGGGCTGCCAGCTTTCCCCGGGCGCTTGCCTGGGCCACCGGGCTGACGTTGGGGCCGGTGTTGCTGGCGCGGCTGATCGCCGGGCCGCTGCCGGCAATGGCCGTGCTTATGCTCCTGGCAGTGACGCTCTTTGCCGTGCTGTGGCTACGTCTCGTGCTCCGGCCGGTCACCGTCCTGGAGGCGGCGCGGGCGTGCGATCTGCGGCTGCGGCTGCGGGAACGCCTCGCCACGGCAGTCGAGCTGCTGGAGGTGGGAGCCACCGGCCCCGTGGCGACGTTGCAGCTTGCCGACGCGCAGAGCGCCATGGTCGGTCTCCGGCCAGCCCAGGCGTTTCCCTGGCAAGTCGAGCAGCGCCACCTGATCGCCACCGGCGCCCTCGCGTTGATCGCCGCGCTGCTGATCGTGTGGCCCTCCGTATCGTCCCCCACTTTCGGAGACGACGTTTTGTCGCTTGCCGACCCGCTGAATACCGATGAGCAAACGGCCGATGAGAAGAGCGAATCGATTCCTGGCGATAGTCTGGGCGGCTTGACGGCGCCACCGCAGGAGGCGGGGCAGATCGAGCAAGGCCTCGATAGCGGGAGTGAAGAGGGCGGCCTGAGCGTCCCGGAGCAAACGGTCAGCCAGGAGTCGCTGGCGCAAGCGCAGGAGGCGGCACAAGAGGCCGCTGAATCGATGTCGGAGCGGGTTAACGCGCGCCGTCAGGCGCTGCAAACCCTCGGTCAGGCCTTGCGCCGCTCGCCGGCCGGGCGCTCTGCCGGCACCATGCTGTTGCGCGAGAATTACGAGGCAGCGGCGACGGAGATGGTCGGGATGGCCAACACGGTGCGGGATCTCAACGATTCCGACCGTGACGATCTCTCCGAACAGTTGGCTGCCGCAGCCCAGAAGATGGCCTCCGACGATCCCAACCTGGCCGATACGACCCAACGCGCTGCCGACGCGCTGCGTCAGTACCAAGACCTGGCCGCCAGCGGTGCGCTGATGGAAATGGCCCAGCAGACCGCGCAAACCGGGCAGCTATCCCAGGAACAGGAACAACTCGCGCAGCGGGCGGAGCAACTGCGGAAGGACCAGGCGGTCGGGTTGCCAGGCGAAAGCGTACAGGCGCCCGGCAACCAACGAGGGGAGCGCCGGGCGTTGCCGGAGGTCGGTGATCCGACGGAAGGGATGTCCAGTGCCCAAGAGGCCGGTGCAGCGAACACCGGCAAACGCGAATTCACCACCAACCCAGCCGGCGGACCGGGCGACGCGGAGGGGAAGGACACGGCGCAGGGCAGTACCCCTGGGCAGACGACCGGCCGGCGTGACCAGTCGCGGCCGCACCGCCTCAACGTGGCCGGCGTGCGCGTACAGGTGGAGGCGCGGGTGGGCGAGGGGCGCACCAGCTGGCGGCCGCCGCGACCGGATAGCCCGCAAGCCCGGCGGGGGCCGGAGGCCCCGCTACCGTTCCGGGGCTTGGAAGAGGCCGTCACCCGCGCTTGGGACCCGAATATCGCTAGCACTGTCTCAGGTACGCTTGAGGACGTGCTACGACGCTACTTCAGTCCGGCGCCGGTGCCGGATCAGAGCGGCGTCATCGCGCCGGCCGTGAACCGTTAGAACAGCCTACTCATCGGAGTCACTGTGCCATGATTGCTTCTCGTACCGATACGCGATCCGACGCAGCGGTCGGACGCTTTCAGCAGATTGCCGCGTCCATTGCCAGCGAAGTTGCCGCCGTCATCGTGGGGCAGCACGAGGTGCTGCGCGGGGTGCTGATAGCCCTCTTCGCCGGCGGCCACGTGCTCCTCGAAGGGGTGCCGGGGGTGGGCAAGACGCGCCTAGTCCGCACGCTGGCCGGGACACTGGCACTGCGCTATCAGCGCATTCAGTTCACGCCCGACCTGATGCCAGCCGACATCACCGGCACGAACATCATCGCGGAAGACGAAAGCGGCGGGCGGCGGTTTCGCTTCGAGCAGGGGCCGCTCTTCGCCAACGTGGTGTTGGCCGACGAGATCAATCGTGCGACGCCGAAAACGCAGTCGGCATTGCTCGAAGCCATGCAGGAGCAGCAGGTGACGATTGCGACACAGGCCCATCGGCTCTCGGCGCCGTTCATGGTGCTGGCTACCCAGAATCCGATCGAGATGGAGGGCACGTACCCCTTGCCCGAGGCGCAGCTCGACCGCTTCCTCTTCAAGCTACGGGTGACGGTACCCAATGAGGAGGAACTGGTGACCATTCTGGCGCGCACGACCTCGGAGCAGGAGCATGAAGTACGGCGCGTCGCTACCGGCGATCAAGTGCTCCGGCTCCAGGAGCTGGTCCGCGAGGTGCCGATTGCCCAACACGTCTTGCAGTACGTCGCCCGGCTCGTGCAGGCCACCGATCCGCAGCAGCCCAGCGCGCCACGGATTACGCAGGAATACGTGCGCTACGGGGCCAGCCCGCGCGGCGCACAGGCGCTGGTGCTGGCCGGGAAGGTCAACGCACTGATCGAGGGCGGCTATAACGTCTCCTTCGACGACGTGCGGGCTATGGCGCATCAGGCGCTCCGCCACCGCATTATTCTGAACTTCGAGGCGGAAGCGGAGGGAGTGACGGCCGACGACGTGATTGACCAACTGGTCATGGCGATTATCCCGGACGAGCTGACGGTATGAGCAGGATTGCAGTGGCAGCAACTGGGGAGCGTGAGGCGCCGAGCGCGCGGCGTCCCTATCTCGACGAGGCGCTGCTCCGCAAGCTCGATAGGCTGCGGCTGATGTCGCACCGCATGCACGCCTCCGGCAGCCATGGGGGGCGGCGGAGCCGTAAGCGTGGCACCTCCGTCGAGTTCGCCGACTACCGGGAATACACGCCCGGCGACGACCTGCGGCAGATTGACTGGAATATCTACGGCCGTTCCGACCGGCTCTACGTGAAGCTGCGCGAAGACGAGGAAAGCCTGGCGATCTACCTGCTGCTCGATTGCAGCCGCTCTATGGACTGGGGTCAAGCCAACAAGCTGGCGTTCGCTCGCCGGGTGGCGGCCGCGCTGGGTTACGTGGGGTTGAACGCGCTCGACCGCGTGGGAGTCTATGCCTTCAGCGACCGGCTGCACAGCCCGTTTCCGCTGACGAGTGGCCGCGCGCAGGCCAGGCGCCTCTTCGACTACGTGGCCGGGATCGGCCCGGCCGGGGAGACCAATATCCGGCAGGCGCTCTACTCCTTCGCTGCGCTGCACCGACGCAGCGGGCTAGCGATTGTCCTGTCGGACTTGATGAGCGCCGGCAGCCAGGAAGGACTGACGGCAATCCTTGACCGCGGCTTCGAGGCGGTTGTCCTGCACGTCCTCGACCCGCAAGAGACCGATCCCGAAGTCGAAGGCGAGGTGGAGCTGGTTGACCGTGAGACCGGTCGCACCACTACCGTCACCGTTGATCCAGTCACGCTGGAGAACTACAAGATACACCTGGCGGCTTGGCTCCAAGAAACCGAGGCGTTCTGCCGGCGGCGCCAGGTGAAGTACGTGCCGATCAGCTCGGCAACACCGCTCGACGACGTGCTCTTTCGGCAACTGCGCTTGCATCGGGTGTTGGTCTGAGAGGTCGGTGCCTCACCCCCGGCCCCCTCTCCACATTGGTGGAGAGGGGGAGTCCGCCGCAGGCGGGCGAGGGTGAAGATCGGGCCGAGACGAGGACGGGAACGACATGAGTGTGCTCTGGCCGTGGGGACTGGCGTGGCTAGGGGTCGCGGGCGCCATCGGCGTGCTGTACCTCTTCAAGCCGCGGCAGTTCCGCGTGGAGTTCTCCAGCCTCTGGCTCTGGGAGCGGTCGGGGGAGGAAGAGCGCATCCGCAGCCTGTGGCAGTGGCTGCGGCGCCACCTGCTGCTGATCTTGCAACTGCTGGCCGCCATCCTGGGCGCGCTGGCGCTGGCGCGGCCGGCGGTCGCGGCGCTGCTGCCGACGACGGGCCATGCGGTGCTGCTGGTGGATGCCTCCGCCAGCATGCTCGCCAGCGACGGAACGCCGACCCGTCTCGCCGAAGCGCAAAGCCAGGCCGTAGACCTCCTGGCCGCGCTGCCGGGCAGTCATCAGGTGTCGGTGGTCCAGCTCACCAACCGGGCCGAGGTGCTGCTGCCAGGAAGCCGCGACCGGGCAGCGGCGCGGGACGCCGTGCGCCGGCTCCGCCCGGCGCCGACCACGACCAACCTGGCGGAGGGGCTGGCGGTCGCGGAGGGCCTGATCGGTCGGGCACGACGCGGCGACATCTATCTGTTCACCGACGCCGCTTTTGCGGTGGGCACGCTTCAGCCGCCACCGGGGCTGGGGCTGCACATCGTCCCCAGCGGCGCGGGGAACACCGACAACCAGGCGGTCGAGACCGTGCATGCCCGCCAGGACGCCGCCGGGACCGTAGAAGCCTTCATTCGGGTACGCAACTACGGCGACAGCCCGGTCACCCAGGAAGTGCTTGTTTTCGGGAACGACGAACTGCTGGAAGGGCAAACGCTGCAACTCGATCCCGGTGCTGCCTGGGAGACGGTGATGACAGGTTTCCCGGCCGGAACCGAGCGGATCGAAGTGCGCCTGGACCGGCCCGACCTCCTGCCCTTGGACGACGTGGGCGTGGCGCTCATCGAAGCGGCGCGTCCCGTGCGCCGGCTGCTACTCGTCGGCTCGCAGAGCGATGCGCTGGAGCGCGTGCTGCGCTCGCTACCGCAGGTAGAGGTGACCAGCATTGCGGTCGAGGAATATGACCCGACGGCGATATTCGATCTGTACGTCTTCGACGGCTGGATGTCCGCGGAGCGACCGCCGGGACACTGGCTACTCATTGACCCGCCTACCGGCCAGGAGCTGGTGCCGGTCATCGGCGCCTTGGGGTCCGGTAGCGCCCTCGGCAAGAATCTCCAGGCACCCCGCATCGCCTACACGCAGCCTAGCCCGCTGCTGCGGTTTGTCGAGCTGAGTGGGGTTCAGGTCTACATCGCGCGGCGCCTGAGCGTGCCGGAGTGGGCGGAGGCGGTCGTCGGCGCTCGTGAGGGGCCGTTGATTCTCGCCGGCTACCCCGGCAGCGAGGGGCAACGGGCAGTGGTCTTCGCGTTCGAGCTTAACCCGATCAGTACCAACCTGGTCAATCGCTCCGTTTTCCCGGTGTTGATGGCCAACGTGCTGGACTGGCTGAACGGCACCAGCGGCACGCGCACCACCGGCATCAGCGGCGGCGAGGCGCTCCTGATTGACCCCTTGCCACGCGCCACCAGGGTACGCATTGTCACGCCGCGCGAGCGGATCTACGAGTTTGACGGTCACGAACGCTTCCGCTTCGTGGACACCTTCACACCGGGCGGCTATCTCGTGTCGCAATTCGCCGACGGCGAGTTGATTGCCCAGGAGCGCTATCTGGTCGGTC
The DNA here is from genome assembly GCA_965220865.1 of Chloroflexota bacterium. Lineage (GTDB taxonomy): Bacteria > Chloroflexota > UBA11872 > UBA12225 > JAJDUF01 > JAJDUF01. The sequence continues at coordinate 3,981,776 of OZ244848.1, read as the reverse complement.
AAATCCCCACCGGGGAATCCGATCTGCGACCCCGGAGCGCAGTGATCGAGCTTGCAGCCGCGTCAACAACGGTGGTGGCACCCCAGGCGGCCGAGCCGGTAGAGCGCGAATGGTGGCGCTGGCTGGCGTTAGCGGTGCTAGGCCTGCTCGCCGTGGAATGGTGGTGGTATCACCGTGCTTGACCCCTTCACGCACCCCCAGTGGCTCGGACTGATCGCGGTGGTGCCGCTGTTCGTCTGGCTGCTCCGCCGCCGGCCGGCGCGCCGCAGCGGACACACCATCGGGCGCGTGGAGCGCTGGACACCGCTGGTGCCCCGGCTGCTGGTGATCCTGCTACTGATCCTCGCCGTCGCCGGCCTCAAGCTCCCCGCGCCGCCCCAGAGCGCGGCGACGGTGTTCATGATAGACCAGTCGGCCAGTATTCCCAGCGACATCCAAGCGGCGACGCGGAGCTGGGTGGAAGGGGCACTCGGCACCGCGGGGCCGGACGATTTGGCTGCCATCGTCACCTTCGACAAGGCGGCGCGGGTCGAGCTACCGCTGGGCAAGCACCGCGAGCACAGCGAGTGGCGGGCACCCGACGGCGGCGAAGGGACCGACTTGGAAGCGGCCCTCCGTTTGGCCGCGGCGCTGCTGCCCCCGGCGGGGAGCGGTCCGCTGCGGCGCATTGTGCTCTTGACCGACGGGAACGAGACGCAAGGCTCGGCCGAGGCGGCCCTGCTCCGCCCGGAGCTACGCGGTATCGAGATCGCCGTCTGGTCGCTACCGCCCCCCCTGCTCGACCCGGCACTGACGTCACTGACGGCGCCGCCGGCCGCGCGCGAGGGCGAGCCGCTGGAAGTGCGGGTCGGCACTTCGACCGCGCAAGAGGTAACGGGGCGGCTGCGCCTCTGGGCCAACGACCAGCTGATCGCGGACGACACCGTGACCCTCAAGCCGGGGCCACGGGAGTACGTCGTAACCCGTGAGGCCCTGCCGGCCGGCTTCTATGGATTACGCGCCACGCTGGAGGTTGAGGAGGACCGCCGAGAGCAGAACAACGAGGTGGCCGGCTTCACCGTGGTCGCGCCGGCGGCCCAAGTGCTGCTGGTCGAGGGGCAGCCGGGCGAGGGGGCGCCGGTGCAGCAAGCCTTGACCGCAGCCCAGATCACCACACAGCTCACGGGGCCGAGCGAGCTACCGACGAGCACGGCGCAGCTGGAGCAGTACGACGGCGTCGTGCTCGTCAACGTCGCAGCCGGGGCGATGAGCGAGAGCCAGATGGAGGCGCTGCAAAGCTACGTCGAGGACCTCGGCAAGGGATTGGTCAACATCGGCGGTAAGGCCAGCTACCAGCGCGAGGACTTCGCGAATACTCCCCTGGAGGAGGCGCTGCCGGTCTCGATCTCGACTCCCGATGATGATGAAGTCGCTACGCTGGCGCTCTTGCTGGTGCTGGACCGGTCGGGAAGCATGACGATGGCGGACCCGCGCACCAAACTATCGCGCATTGATCTCGCCAAGGAGGGCGCCATCCAGGCGCTGCGGACGGTGCAGCTCGGGGAGTACGCGGGCGTCATGGCCTTCGACTTCACGCCGTATTGGGCCGTGCCCCTGCGGCAGCTGCGGACCGCGCAGGACATTCAGGATGCCGTGATCCGCATCAGCCTGATTAGCGCGGACGGCGGGACGAACATCTACCAGGCGCTGCGGGACGCGCGGCTGGCCATTGCGCGGACCCAAGCGCGGGTTAAGCACATCGTCTTGCTTTCCGACGGAGAATCGAACGAGGACCGCTTCAGCTCACTGCTCTCGCGCATCCGGCAGGACGGCATCACGGTATCCACGGTGGCGGTGGGTAGCGATGCCGGGACCGAGCTACTGGAGGGTATCGCGAAGGCCGGGCTGGGGCGCTACTACTTCACCTCGACGCCCGACAACATCCCGCAGATCATGACGAAAGAGGCCCGGCTGGCGGCGCGGTCGCAAGAGCAGGAGCGCACCTTCACACCGCGCATGGTCGCCTCGGCCCCGGCCGTCAAAGGGATGGACCCGCTGGATTGGCCGGAACTGACCGGGTATATGCGGGTCAACGCCAAGCCCAGTGCCGAAATCCTGATGCAATCCGATCTCGGCGATACCATCCTGGCGCAATGGCAGCTGGGGCTGGGACGCTCGGTGGCGTGGATGGCCGACGCCGGCGAGGAATGGGCGGCGGCATGGCAGAACGATCCGGCGTTTGCGCGGCTGTGGCCGCAGGCGGTGCGCTGGGCGATGGCGCCGCCGGCACCATCCGATCTGCACGTCGCCATCGAGACCGACGGCGACCTGGCCACGGTGCGTGTCGAAGCGCTCAACGACGATGGGAGCTTTCGGAACCTGGCGGCCACGCGCCTCGAAGTGGTCGGGCCGGACGGCGAGGGGCGAGAGCTGACCGTGCCGCAGGTGGCGCCGGGGAGCTACGCGGTCACGTTCACGGCCGCAGAGCGTGGCCCCTACGCGGTGCGGGTGACGCAAGCGCAGGCTGACGGCACGGTGGTAGCGCAGATAACCACCGGCTTTGCCATACCGTATGCTCGTGAGTATGCTGCCGCGCGGGCCAACCGCGTGCTCCTGGAGCGGCTGGCGGCCGAGACGGGAGGGCTGCGACTGGACAGCCCGGCGGCGAGTTTTTCGCGCGATACCGTGCGTGAATGGCAGCCCCAACCGCTATGGCACTATCTCTTCGCCGCGGCCCTGGTACTGTTTATCGCAGACGTGGCCGTGCGGCGCTTCCGGCTGACGCCAACCGATCTGCCCGCCGCGATGGGCACGCTCGCGCGGCGCTTGTGGGCATGGCGACCGTCGGGATGGCGGGCGGCGCTGCGGGGGCTATCGCCGCTGCGGGCCTCGCGCTCCCGTCCCCGGCTGTGATGGCTAAGGACTCATGTTAGGACAACGACCAGCCGACGCATACCGGGCCTACCAATCCCGCTCCTCGGGGTCGCGCCGGTCCCCGCCACCGCGCAAACGCCGCGGCCGGGTGGCCGAGATGGCCATCATTGGGCTGATGGTGCTCGCGGGCCTGTTCGTGGTCGTGGTTGGCTTCTGGGCCGTCACCCTCGATGGAGGGCGAGAGGCGGAACCGGAGGTGCAGCCCACGCCAACGCTGGGCGAGCGACCGCAAAATATGCTGCGCGTGCTGGTGCAGAGCGAAGCCGGCGAGCCGTTTCCCGCCGCCTTGGTGGAGTTCCGCGACCGGCTCGATCAGGTCGTGGCTACGCAGCTTACGGATCAGGACGGACACGCCGAGGCGCTGGTAACGGTAGGTGATTACTCGGTGGCGGTACGCATACCGGGCTATGAGGTGGCCCGGTTGCCCGATCTCGTGGTCACGGCGCAGGACGCGCCGCGCCATACGGTGACCGTGCAGCCCGCGCAGCGAGGGGCCAGCGCCGCACCGACGGCGGCGACGCCAGCGCCTACGCCCAGCGCGGGCGGCTCGGAGGTGGCCAGCGCCGCACCGACGGTGAGCAGCGGAGCGCAGACCGCGCCCAGCGCGAGCACACCTATGTCCACCGCGGCCGACACGGCGGCTGCGGCGCCGACCGCGGTACCGGCGCCGGGGCCGCAACTGATCGTGGCGCATCCCGATGCGCGCTTCACGACCATTGATCCCGCGAGCAATCTCGCGTTACGCACCAGTGGGCCGCTGGGATGGCAACAGTTCCCCTTACTGGCCCAAGCCCACAGTCCTGGGCGGCTCTGGATCGGGCCACGGGGCAGTAACCAAGTTATCGCGCTCGATCTGGCCGAGATGGCCGTAGCAGACGAGATTACCCTGGACGAGGGCCTTATCATCACCGGACTGGCCGTGCCGCCCGCGGGAGATCGTCTCTGGGTCGGCGGCGTGCAAGCGGATGCGGATGCGGATTCCCAGTTCTCCGGCCGGGTGGTCGAAGTGTCAACCGCCGCCGATTCGTTCGGAGAGGTGCTGCGGCGGATCAACGTTCCGGTCACCGTGAGCACGATAATGGCGCGAGCGGACGGCGAGATGCTGTATTTGCTCCACCGGCGCACGGGCCGGGTGCTGTTCTTCCAGCCGCAAGACGGCCAGACGGTGTTGGAGGTCAGTATCCCCGATAACACGCCACCACAGTCCGGTGATCCCACGCAACAGAACTTCTCGCGCTTCATCAGGTCCACCTTCATGTTCACCCTCGATCAGCGCGAGCTATTTTTCGTGAATCCCACCCAGGAGCGCATTGTCGCTATCAGTGCTGAAACGGGCGAGCCGACACGAGTCTTCGAGGTGGGAGCGGGCGTGGCGGCTATCCGGGTACACCCTGACGGCAAGCACCTCTACGTCGCCAACCGGACGCTCGGCATGATCCAGCTGGTAGACCTGGAAACCGCGCAGATCGCGGACGCTATTCCGGTGGGCCAGGTGCCGCGGGCACTGGCCTTCAGCGCCGACGGCTCGCGCGCCTACGTGGCGAACCAAGGCTCCGAGACCGTCTCGGTGATTGATGTCGCGGAGCGGCGCGTCAGCGACACCATCGCGCTGGAATACACGCCCATCAACCTGATCTACGCCCCGTAGCCACTACATCTCAGGAGCCGGACAGAGGATAGACTTGACGATGGACTTGCAATTGCAGGGCAAGGTCGGCCTAGTGACCGGCGGTAGTCGGGGGATCGGACGCGCCACCGCGCTGCGGCTGGCCGCCGAGGGATGCGCGGTCGGTATCTGTGGCCGGACGGCCGAGACGCTGGAGCGCACGGTCGCCGAGCTACGCGAGTTGAATGTGCCGGCGGACGGCGTGGTCGCCGACGTCACCGTCGCCGGGGAAGTAGAGCGGTTCGTAGACGAGAGCGCCGCGACCCTCGGCGGTGTTGACGCGCTGGTAGCGAACGTGGGCGGCTCATCGGGCGGCACGCTGCTGGAATCCTCTATAGACGACTGGCGGCGCACATTTGACCTGAACCTGTTTCACGCTGTCCGGGCCATCCGCGCCGCCGTGCCCCACATGGCAGCGCGTGGCGGGGGGAGCGTGGTCAACGTGGCGTCCATCTCCGGGTGGAAGCCGGCGCCGCGGGCGCAGTATGGGGCAGCCAAAGCCGGGGAGATATTCCTGGCCGGCGCCCTGGCCTGGGAGCTGGCGCCGCAGCGCATCCGGGTGAACACCCTCAGCCCCGGCTCGACGCTCTTCCCCGGCGGTGGCTGGGCCAGCCGGCAAACGGATGACCCGGAGGGCTTTGGCGCGTTCGAGCGTCAGGAGTTCCCGTGGGGCCGGCTCGGCACGGCGGAAGAGATCGCTGACGTGATCGTCTTCCTGCTGTCGCCGCGGGCCGGCTGGATTAATGGCGCGCACATTCCAGTGGACGGTGCCCAGGGCCGTCCCTCCATGTTCTAGCGGCTCCCTAGCCGCAGGCTGACGGTGCCGGCGCTCCGACCGCCCCCCGTGCTCAGGACAACCGTCCCCACTTGTCCGGAGGCCTCCGCCTCCACACAGCGTCGCCGGGACAAAGCAAAAGCGCGAGGTCCGGGTGTCCGGACCCCGCGCTTGGTAGTGCGGTGTCTCCTCATCCCCAGCCCTCTCCACTTTGACGGGGAGGGGTGTGAGGCGTAACACCTAGCCCTGCATCATCTTCACGTCTTCGTCGAGCGCGATCTGGGACAGGCGCTGGGCATCCTCCAGACCGGCCTTGGGGCTGACCCTTTCCAGCATGATCTCGGGCAGGGCCTTGTGGACTGGCCCGGTGATCTTGCCCAGGGACGGCAGGCTCGGCCAGCGGTACCCGTAAGGCGCCAGGGCCACGAACCCGGCCAACTCGGGGTCGGTCTTGAGGTAGTTGTTCAACTCGGCGGACTCCATCGTCGCCCCGCTGACGGGGATGGAGGTGGCATTGATAATCATCTGGATCTGCGCCTTGGGCGCATTCATCCACATGGCCACCCGCGCAGCTGCACTCCGCTCCTCCGAGGTGATGTCCTTGAAGACGATCAGGTTGTGCCCACCGTTGTTGGCGAACACGTTCTTCCCCGTGGGATGCACGGGGTTATGGATCACGCCAAAGGGCGGCGCGTTGTTCTTGCGCATCGTGGGAATGCGGTATGGTCCCTGAATCTCGAAGATCACATCGTTCCGGGCTTGGCGATACTGCTCACCCAGCCCGTTCTTGCCGTCTTCGCGGACGCGGATGATCTTGTTCTTGAGCAGATCAAGCCAGAACTCCATCACGTCCAGTGACTGCTGCGTATCCACCTGCACCTTCCAGGTGCTCTGGTCAATCGGCAGCATTCCGGTGGTGCCGAGATAGCTCGTCCACCAGACATAGTGCCAGTGCAGCGAGTAGGGGAGGATATTCTCGTCGCTCGTGAACTTCGTTGCCTTCTCTACGAAGTCGTTCCAGGTCCAGTCCCACTGCGGCTCTTCGACGCCAGCCTGCTGGAGCCGGCCCTTGTTCCAGATCATGCCGTTGTTGTTCGTGTAGCCGGGCATCCCCACCAGCTTGCCCGCCCACATGCTGCTGACCAGGATAGGCTCGAAGATGTCGGCCCGCTGCTCGGCCCAGCCCTTCTCGGTCTTCAGCGCCGCATCCAGGTCAATGGTCGCGCCGGAGGCGTAGTACTGGGCAACGCCGGTGTAGCCGGTGTAGTACATATCCGGCGGAGTGCCACCGGCGACCAGCGTCATGATCTTCTCTTGGTTGCTGCCACCGGAGCCGCCACCGGCGCCCGCCTCGGCATTGCTAATGTCTACTAGGATGCCCAGCTCCTTGCCGAGGGTCTCGTTGAACTCCGTGAAGTTCTTGGCCCGGGCAATGCTCTCCGGATGCGTGGCCCCCAGATTGGACCAGTAATGGATAACCACGGCCGCCTTGCCCGCTGTGCCCGGCGCGCCCTGGGCGCCCTGAACACCGGTGGCCCCCTTGGCCCCCGCCGGGCCGGCCGGGCCGGCCGGGCCGGCCTGTGGCTGGCCCACGTAACGCACGGTCGGCTCACCGCACGCCGCGGCCAACAGTCCGCCCAGCGTGGCTACGGCACCTCCGAGATACTTCCGACGGATCACACTAGCCATGTCGTTCACCCTTTCTTGGTCGCTTGGCCTTCTTGGCCCAAACAAATCGCTCGAACTGCTGCTGAAGTACGCAAGACCTCAATCCTCTGTGCCTGCATCCCTCCCTTTCGCTATTGCTGGCCTATGGTTCCCCACTCAACCAACCGGTGCGTGCAGCAGCCGGGCCGGGCCAGTCTCGTCTATGTATGGACAATAGTGAAATGTAGCCTAACTCCCGGCGAATGTCAACCGCACAGCCGCTGTGGTTCAGGGTGCTCTGAGCAGCACGAAGGCCAGCAATCTGCCGGGCACCGGCTGGCGCTGCCGGCGCCGCCGCTAGTCCAAGTGGAAGGCCTCTTCCAGCCGGATTAGACCTTCGTCGGCGTGGCCACCGCCGAGGTTCTCGAAGAACGGGGCCATGTCTTCCTGCCAGCGGGTATTGACCTCGCGCTCGGCCATGCCGGCGAGCGCCTGCTCGAAGTCCGGCGTTTCCACATAGCCGAACAGGAGGCCATCCTCGCTCAGGAAGATCGAGTAGTTGTGCCAGCCGGTCTCGCGCAATGCTTGGAGCATCTCCGGCCACACTTCCTGATGCCTAGCCTTGTACTCCTCGAGCCGCTCCGGGCGCACCTTCAGCAGAAATCCCACGCGCTCCATCGTTTTCCTCCTCAAGTAGCGTTACTGTCCGTCAGCCTCACCCCCGGCCCCCTCCCCACCAAGTGGAGAGGGGGAGTTTGGGACCGGCCGGCGGGCTATGTGAAGGGGAAGACGTTGAGCGCCGTCTTCCCCATGATCCACTCGCGGTCGGTTGGGTCGCGTAGCGCCGGGTGTTCCATGACGCCGTGCAGGGCATTTCGATAGCCTTCCCGCTCGCTGACCGGCGGATAGTCGCTCCCCCACATCATGCGCCGCGGCCCAAAAGCGTCGTAGGCCAGCTCCAGCAACGGCGGTACGTGGTCGAAACCGAACTTCGGCCGGAGCACGGGTGGTCGGGCGCTGATCTCGCCCAAGCCGCCGACCTTGATGTAGGTATTCGGGTAGCGGGCCACGGCGAGGGCGGCCTTGTAGGTGGCGTAGGGTGGCTCCGCGCCGACACCGACGCCCGCGAGGTGCTCGACGATGATCGGCAACTGCGGGAACTCGGCGACGGCCTGCGCGAACTCCCGGCTGGCGAAGCCGTCCGGTTGTCCGAGCGAGCTGACGACGAGGCCCAACTCTGCCGCCTTGCGCCAGATCGCCAGCGGATCGGCGCCGGGGGAGCGCACCGTCGGTCCGAGCCGCACGCCGGCAGCCCCGGCTGCGGCCCACCGTTCCAGGGTCGCCGGTGCATCGGGCACGTCGGTGTCTATCACGACCACAACCGCAAACCGGCCGGGAAAGCGCTGCATGCACTCCAGCAGGTAGGTATTGTCGAACGAGCCACCATGCCCGATGAGCGCGGCCTTATCCACGTTGTTGAGGCTCATCTGATACAGCAGTAGCTCTATTGGCTCGAACCAGTTCCGTCCGGCGTGGCAGTGGGTATCAACGACGATCATTGGTGCCCTCCTCGCACCCGCAGCCCGGTACCCGGCGCGACCATAGTGCCGGCCTCATCGTAGCCGGCGAGCGGCCCCGTTGTCACCTGGCCGGCGCCGGCTGCGTGGTGGACTGTAGGCGCAGCAACCCGGGATACCACCATGCGACCAGCGTGACGGTCACCGCACAGAGCAGCGCGCTGCTGCCGATAGCCACCGGCGCGCCCCACTGCTCGGCGACCAAGCCTTGTTCGAGGTTGCCCAGCGGGGAACTGCCAATCGCGAGCGTGACCAGGCCCATGGCGCGACCGCGCATGGCCGGCGTCGCCTGGCTGAGGACGAGCGTTGCCTGCATGACGGAAAAGCCGGCGTGGCCGAACCCGGACACGAGGAGGAGCGCCAGCGACAGCCAGAGGACGGTGGAACCGGCAAAGAGGCTCAACGCTGCCGCTGCGACGAACGAGCCGCCGACAAACACCCAGCCCCAGCCGCGGGCGCGAGACACCTGGGGGAGGAGGAGTAAGCCGAGCGCACCGCCCAGCCCGTTGGCCGCGGCCATCCACCCCAGCTGCACCGGGCCAACGTGCAGCACGTGCTCGGCCATCACGGAGAAGAGCTGCTGGGCGGGAAAGATAAAGAAGTTCATCGCTACGGTGATGAGGATGACGGCCCAGATGATCTGCTCCTGCCGGACGTAGTCGAAACCCTCGCACAACTGCCGCCACACCGAGGTGCTCTGGGCCGGTGGTACAACCGGGCGCGGGACAAGCCCGCTCACGGCGACGAGGGCGAGCACGGGCAGCACCATCAGCGCCCCATACGCGCCACTCCCCCACACGGCCAGCATTGGTCCGGCGAGCAGCGGACCGAGCACGCGCGTGCCGGACATCGTGGCGCTGTCGAGGACGGCGGCGCGGAGTAGAAGCTCCGGGCTGGCGAGATCGCCGAGCAGCGAGCGGCGCGAGGGCCACTCCAGCGACCAGCTCACGCCGAAGCACACCGACACAACCAAGATTTGCCAGTAGGCACCGTGGCCGGTCAGGAACGCGCCCGTCAGCAGCGCCACAGGGATCAGCTGCCCCCACAGACCGAGGCGGATCAGGGAGGCGCGGTTGTACCGGTCGGCGAGCATGCCGCTGAACGGCCCGACCAGCGGCAAGGGGGCGGCGCGGCAGACTCCGGCGAGGGCGACGAGCCACGGTGAGCCGGTCAGCTGCAAGGCGATCCAGCTGGTGATGGTCAGCTCCATCCAGCGGAAGAGGTTGGAGGCGCAGGAGGAGAGCCACAATCGCCGGAATTGGGGGACGGCCAAGGGGGCCGCGACATTGTCCATCCACGGTCCGAGCGGTCCCGCGAGGCGCATGCGGCGGCCGGAGTGAGGCGGTGGTGAAAGCGGCATGGGCGTGCAACTCTACCGCACCGTCGCGGTGCCTTTGGCTTTTTCGATGATGCCGGCCGGCCCGCTCCCTCACCATCCCCCGGATTGAGCTACCAGGGGAGGGGCGTACCGTCTCCCGGCGGAGCGGGAGGTGCCCTGCCGACCGGTACTTTGCTGAAACAACCTCGCGTGACAAATCGCGGTGGCAACGTCATTATTAATCCGCCACCGATCCGTACAGCAAGCAGGCAGAGAGGGGCAGCGATGACCGCAACGGGCCGACCGGACGTCGCCATCATCGGTGGGGGCGTGATGGGGTGTGCGCTGGCGTATTACTTGGCACGGGCCGGCGAGCGCGTGATGCTGCTGGAGCAGAGTCGGGTGGGCAGCGTTCCGTCCGCGTCGGGCGCCTCGGCAGCCATCGTGAACCTGCTCGTGGCGGCGCCGGACGCGCTGCTGCACCAGTCGCTGCTGACACACCAGCTGCTGCCGGAGCTGGCTGCGGACCTGCCACAGCGGACGGGCATTGACATCGGCCTCACCCGGCCCGGCAGCCTGCGGCTGGCGTTCGACGACCGGGAACGCCCCGAGCTGGAAAGCATCATCGAGCGGTACACCGCTGTGGGATACGACGCAGAATGGCTGGACGCGCAGGAGGTCCGCGCCATCGAGCCGGGTGTCTCGCCGCGCGTCTGCGGCGGCGTCTACGTGCCGGGCACCTATAGCCTGTACGCTCCGCACTACGTGCGCGCGCTGGCCGCCGGGGCCGCCGCGCACGGGGCCGTGATTCGCCAGGGCCTACCAGTGACCGGACTACGGCGGAGCGGGGATCGCGTTGTGGCGATTACGACGGTAGAGGGGCAGGTCGAAGCGGGACACGTTGTGCTCGCCACCGGCGCGTGGACCGGGATGGTCGGCGCGTGGCTGGGCCTCGACGTGCCCATCGGACCGCAGCGGGGCCAAATCATGGCCGTGCAGACGCGGCCACCGCAGCCGCACGTCCGGCAGATCCTCTCGCACGAGGACGGCTATGTCGTCCCCAAGCCCAACGGTACCGCGGTGGTCGGGGGGACGCGGGAGCTGGTCGGCTGGGACGGCCGGCTGACGCCGGGCGGTCTCGGCTTCCTGGCTAATCTGGCCAACCATCTCGTGCCCACGCTGGCGGAGAGCACGGTCAAGCACGTCTGGTACGGCTTCCGGCCGCTGCGCTTGGACGACGGCCCGCCGCTGGTGGGGCCGCTGCCGGGCCTGAGCAACGTCAGCATCATCGCGGGGCACGGCCCCATCGGGATCACGCTGTCGGCAGCCGCCGGGTCGCTCTTGGCGCAGTCGCTCCGCGGCGAGGAGCCGGAGCTCTCGCTCGCCCCATTCGACCCGGCCCGCAGCGGCATCAGTGCGGCGTGACGGCGCAACGGCATCAGGCCGACAGCGCATACCCCAACATGCGCTCCGGTTCAGCCGGTGCGCCGCGTTCCAGCCAGGGGATTGGCTCCTCGTCTTCCAACTCAGGATTCACCCAGACAATTGTCCGCAACTCGCCAACTTGATCCGTAGCCCGGCGAAATAATGCCCGCACACTCTCGTCGAGTGAGGCTACGGTACGGTCGGTGGCAAGCGCTGCCTCGACCAAGAGCAGGTCGTCAAATAATGCCTGCCGCCCATCGGCATTATTGGCTGTGCGGAGCACTCTTTCTCGCAGTGCGTTGTCCTCGATGATCTCGACATAGCGTACTTTTCTCCGGGCAAACATCCGTTTCACCCATCTGCGGGTTAACCTGGATTGGTTTCTACTCCACTGTGCCCTGATCTCGGGGGTCATAACAACCTGGTGACAGACATTCAGAATGACTTGCAGGAAGTTGCGGCAACGCCTTGCCCGGCACTTCTCACCCGGCCCGGCGGCCCGCGCAATTGAAGCGTCCACCACGATAAGGCGGCCGCTTCTAGCTGGCACGGGCACGCTTCCACAGCACCGACTCAGCGGCATCGAGGTAACGACTTTCGGACTTGAGCTCAATGTCGCCAAAGTCTTCGGGCCAATTGCCGAACGCGCCGGCGTCATCGAGGTCGGCAGAGGTCACCGTGGTTGCGCCGTCGTCGCCGCGCTCGAACCAGTGGAGGGCTACGTGGTCGGGGGGCAGTTTGCCTTTGGCTACGAGCGTCTGCACGCCGAGCAGCAGCAACGAGCTATGCGTCTCGACGACGACGCGCACGCCGCGCTGGGCCGCGTCGGCCAGCAGCCTTGCCAGCTTCACTTGGGCACGGGGATGGAGGTCGCGCTCCGGGTGCTCCAGGTAGACCAACTGCCCCGGTACTGCCGCCAGCAGCGCCACGACTACCGGCAGCACCTGCGACACGCCAACACCCATGTCGGCGATATTCACCGGGTCTCCCGCACCTCCCTGGGTCCTTGGCAGGCGAGCAGCACGTAGCTCGATCTCTACGTCGTTGAGCCGCCTTGCCTCAACTTTCCAGGTGAGACCAAGCGATTCGAGCGCCTGTCCTAGCACCCCAAGGCGGTCGTCCCGCGTCTTCTGCCAGGATTCGATGATGCTGGCGACATAGTGCTCGAATGTACCCTCGTACGCAAGACGATAATGAAAGCCAGAACCCACCGAAGTGTAGGCACGAGGACTGTCTCGGAATGAAGGCACATGAACCAGCGTTGCAGCCCGTTCCTCGAATGGAGAGAATAGCGTGTGATCCCAAGAAATCATGTTTCCGGGAGAAACAGTAAACCCGAGAAAACAGCGTCTCCTATAGGTGTTTATGTTGGTGATTTCCATCTCTCTGAGATATTCATTTAACTTATCAGGAGCACTCCTACGCACATTTTCACTAATGTCGTCACCGGAAAGGTTCATGTCCTGGCTGAGTATAAGGTCTCGCCAGACTGAAATATGGGTCTCGAATATCTCAATGCCTCTTCCTCGCTGATACTCAAAGGTGCTCGCTATTGTTTCCTCATCTTGCATTTCATCGTCTCGTACTGTCAGGCCGACAGTGAACTTTGGCTTGTCGAAGTATATGTTTGTTTCCGCGGCACTGCGGGGCAGCGACAGGAATTGGTCGGCGGAGGTGAAGTGGACGTTGGGGCCGTCGAGCTTCAGGGGGCCGGGGTCGTAGGTGGCGTCGAGAGTCTGCTTCAGCATGAGGAGCGGCTGCATGATGCTCGACTTGCCAGAGTTGTTCGCGCCGGCGAGGATCGTCAGCGGGCGCACGGCGATACGCCGCTCCTCGTAGAGCGACTTGAAGCCCTGGACGGCGATCTCGGTGATGCCCTTGGGGGCATCATCCTGCTGCTTGCCAGCCGACTCGGTTACGCTCATCGGGTGATCCTCTCGTTCCGCCGCGGCGGTAGACGCTCACGATCTATTCTAGGGGATGGCTCGGCGGCCGGGGCGGCGGTATGATGCTCGTACCGCTGCATACCGGAGGCGCCGCACTATGGGGCCGGTCTCGGCCAAGGGCGCTCCGCTGCCGGGGAGGAGAAGTGATGGGAAGCGCATATCGCGCCGCGGTGATCGGATTGGGACGCATTGCCAGCACGTTTGACGACGAGCAGGGGCCGTGGAGCGTATGGCACGGGCCGCACGCCCATACGCCCAGCTATCTCGCCGCCGGTGTGCCGGTGGTGGCAGGGGCCGACCCGCACGACGGACAGCGTGCGGCCTATCGCCGGAAGTGGGGCATCGAATCGCTCTACAGCGACTACCGGGAGATGCTGGAGCGGGAGCGACCGGACATCCTGAGCATCTGCACGACGGCCAAGCCGCGGGCACGCATTCTGCTGGACGCGGTGGAGATAGGCGCCTCGCGGGGGCTGAAGGTGATCTGGGCCGAGAAGCCGATGGCGCTCTCGCTCGAGGATGCCGACCGCATGATCGCGGCCTGCCGCGCGGCCGGGATCGTGCTGGCGATTGGCTGCGCTCGGTCTTGGAAAGCCAGCTTCAACCGCATGCGGGAGTTGATCGAAGTCGGCGAGCTAGGCGACCTGCTGCAAGTAATCGGTCTCGGCCAGTGCGGCCTGTCGCACAACGGTAGTCACCTGCTGGCCACGGTCAACTACCTGGCCGGGGCGCGCGCGGAGTGGGTATTTGGCCACATCGCGAGCGACGAGGCCGCCGCCAGCGATGACGACCCGCAGGGCAACGGCTACCTGCACTACGCGAACGGCGTGCAGGGCTTTGTGCGGACGATGCCGTGTGGCGCGGCCGATTGGGATATCGAGGTGATCGGCACCAAGGGCCGGCTACGCTCGCTCAACAATGCCGAACAGGTGGAGTTCTGGAAGCTGGTCCCGTCCAGCTTGGCGGGACGCGAGATGGAGCCGGCGCAGCATATCTTTCCGCTGCCAACCTCGACCGAGAACGCCAACGTGCGGTGCGTGCGCGACCTGATCGTCTGTATCGAGACGGGTAAGGAGCCGAACTGTAGCGGTGAAGATGGGCGGCATGCGCTGGAGATCGCGCTGGCCCTGCGCGAATCGCACCGCCGCGGCGGGACGCGGGTAGCGCTGCCGCTGGCGGACCGCTCGCTGCATATCCGCTCGCTGGAGACGCTCCACGGTGACGAACCGGCCAGCGTGCGCCGCGCCCGTGCCGCAGCCGCGGACGCGGCGCAGGCAGCCACCGCCAGCTAGCCGGACGGACGGCACCAGCGCCGACGACCTGTGGTATCGTGGGGGGGCAACGCTGGCCGGCAGCGCCTTGGGCCGGCAATAGGGACGCGACAACGTGAGGAGCATGAGGCAATGAGCGCGGAGGTTGCGGCACCGGCAGAGCAGGAGTTGACGGCCGCGGGGGTCATGGCCACCTTGAAGCGCTGCGGCCTCTCGCACCTCGTCTGGCTACCGGACAGCGAGGCTGGCTTCCTCCACGCTGCACTCACGGCAGACCCGGACCTCACCCTGGTGCCGGTCTGCCGCGAGGGCGAGGCGATGGCCGTCGCGCTCGGCCTGATGGTGGCCGGTCAGCAGCCGGCGGTCGTGATCCAGAACACCGGCTTCCTCGAATCCGGCGACTCGGTGCGGGGCGCCATGCTCGACACGGGCTTTCCCTTCTTCCTGATGATCGGCTACCGGGGCTGGCACGCCGGCGAGCCGATGACCGATTCGGCCGGTATTTACACCGAGCCGGTGCTGCAAGCCTGGGGCATTCCGTACTATCTGGTGGAAGACGACCGCGACTTGCACCGCATCGAGCAAGCCTGTCGTGAGGCGCAGGAGGGCAGCAAGCCGGTCGCGGTGCTGATCGGTCGGGAGTACCGCTGAGAAGCACGACCGACTAGAGGACAAGAACCGATGTCTGACAGTAAGCGGATACCGTATCTCGACGCGCTGGCGGTGCTGGAGCGCCGGCGGCAGGATGAGATCGTCGTCACGACGATGACCTGCTCGCGCGTGTGGACATACCTTTCGGAGCACCCGGAGCTCGATGTGTCCTTTGGTGGGTGTATGGGCAAGGCTTCGTCGCTGGGGCTGGGGTTGGCGCTCGGCCGGCCGGACCGGCGGGTGTGGGTGCTCGACGGCGACGGGTCGCTGGTGATGAACCTGGGCAGCCTGGTGACGATTGCCCAACAGGCGCCCGCTAACCTGCTGCACGTGCTCCTGGAAAACGGCGTCTACGAGGTCACGGGCGGCCAGCCCGTGCCGGGCGCCGGACTGGCTGATTTTGCAACGATGGCGCGTGCCGCCGGCTACCGGTCGGCCTACCGCTTCGATACGCTGGCGGCGCTGGAGGCGAGCCTAGACGAGGTGCTGGCGGCGCCCGGCCCGACGTTCGTGACGCTGGTCGTCGAGGAGGCGGGCGCGGCGCCACGCAAAGCCTACCCACCCACGCGCCAGGCGCTGGCCACGCTCCGCGACCGCCTCGCCGCGGCCTAGCGGGCGGTGCGGGAGGAGCGTGTGGCATGAGTCGGCCCAAGGCGCTCTTGGTCATGGGCGGCGATCCTATCCACGATACGCCGGAGCACTACGAGCTGCTGGCGGGGCTGCTGGCCGGACCGGCCGGTCTGAATCTCCACATCATTGATGAGCTGGAGCCGCTCACGCGGCTGACCCGGACCGACTACGACCTCATTGCCATGTATCGCGCCGACCGGCAGCCGGCAGCGGCGCCGCTGGCGGCGCTATGGGCCGCGGTACGGGCCGGCACGCCGTATCTCGGCCTGCACGGCGCTGCGTTTACCGTCCGGCAAGTGCCCGGCAGTCCGGCGGCCATCGGCGCGAGGTACGAGGAGCCACATCTACGGCGTCAGCCCTTGACCGTGCGGATCGAGGATAGCGAGCACCCGATTACCGCCGGAGTGGAGCCCTTTACTATCGAGGACGAGCCATACCGCCTGACGCCGCGCGTACCCTCCGCGCTACAAGTGCTGGCGTCGTACTCCGACCACACCCTCAACCGTCAGACGCGCCACGGTACTATCGCCGCCCGGGGAGACTGGCCGCTGCTCTATACCAAGCGGCTCGGCGCCGGACAGATACACACCAACGTCCTCGGGCACGACCGGCAAGCGTTGACCCATCCCGCCTATCGCCGGCTCGTCGTGCAGGCCGTGGCCTGGCTCTTGGCTACGGCCGGCGGGTGAGCGCCGCGGCTGCGCGGGGGGCGTGGATTGCGGCTTGCGCCGCAATGACGGTCTTGAACTCCGTCTCATCACCGCGGCATCCGCCGCAGTCCGGGTGCTGCACGTTCCGACGATAGTCACTTACATGCCAGGAAGGAGGGACGATGAAGATCGTTTCCTGGAACATCGCTCACCGCCATGAACCCTGGTATTGCCTGCTCGACATGGATGCGGATATTGCCCTATTGCAGGAGGCGGGGGAACCGCCGCCGGAGGTAGCGGGGCGCATCGAAACGGACGGTGCGCCCTGGTTGACGGCGGGGGCAGACGTTTACCGGCCACGGCGTTGGCGAACTGCGGTAGTCAGACTGTCCGAGCGCGTCGAGGTGGAGTGGATCGAGGCAAACGCTATCGCAGCGGCCGGGCCTGGCGAGCTAGCAGTCAGCCGGCTGGGTACACTCGCCGCCGCGACTGTGACAGCGCCCGGCAGAGAGCCACTGGTGGTCGTCTCCATGTATGCTCCCTGGGAGTCACCGCACGCCGCCACCGGCAGTGGTTGGATTATCTCGGACGCCTCGGCTCACCGCGTGGTTTCCGACCTATCCGCCTTCATCGGCAGTCAGCGTCACCACCGCATTCTCGCCGCCGGAGACCTCAACATCCTCTATGGCCACGGGGAGGACGGCAGCGCCTACTGGGCCGGCCGGTACGCAACGGTGTTCACGAGGCTGGCCGCGCTGGGGTTGCCGTTCGTCGGTCCGCAGGCACCGCAGGGGCGACAGGCGGACCCGTGGCCGGACGAACTGCCACCCGACAGCCGGAACGTCCCCACCTTTCACTCCTCCCGTCAGACGCCGGCCACGGCGACGCGCCAGTTGGACTTCGTGTTTGCCTCCGAGAGCATGGCTAATGCGGTACGGGTCCGCGCCCTCAACGAGGTCGAGCAATGGGGTCCCAGCGATCACTGTCGGCTGGAGATTGACGTGCCGTAGCTGCACACCAATGTCCGCTACGTTCACAGGCCGAGTGTGGCAAGTGAACGGCGCCTACTCAGGGGCGGTCACGTCCGCGGGGAGCGTGAACAGGCCGTCGTCGTCGGGGAGGAAGTCCGCGACCTTTGTGGCGGCATCGGTGTTGAGCGGGCCGTAGATGTGGGGAAACGCTTCACGCGAGCCTGGCGGCGCCTCGTACTTGATCTCGGCGCCGACCGCGTGGGGGTCAATGTACAACAGGACCAGATCGCGCCGTCCCCGAAAGAGAGCGTTGGCCACTCCGATCAATTGGTGCGGCCGCGACGTGTGGATAAAGCCCTGGGTGGCGAGGCTGTCGGCCCGGTAGGCGCCCTCGGCCTGCCCACGCAGCCACTGCGCCCGGTAGGCAATGTGCAGGATTACGTTCACGGGCGGAGTATAGCCGGCGGCCGAGGCCGGGCAGGATTGAATCAACTCTTGAAGCGAGGGTGACAGCGCCTTTGCGCTATCCGTAGAAGCAGTCCAACCCACAGACCGAGCATGAAATCGG
This sequence comes from Chloroflexota bacterium, assembly GCA_965220865.1. GTDB lineage: Bacteria > Chloroflexota > UBA11872 > UBA12225 > JAJDUF01 > JAJDUF01. The sequence goes on along the minus strand of OZ244848.1, from coordinate 3,963,768 downwards.
CGATGTCTCGGCTCGGCCAATCGCTGCACCTGACGCCACTGCCCATGTCCCGGAACCGGCCATACTCAACGATCTGATAGACGAGATAGCCCACGAACGCGAGCACCAGGGCCACAGTGGTGGGGAGCGCAAAGCCAACTCCCAGCCCTTGCGCTCCATGAGCTAGGTACGAGTGCCAATACTTACGCCAATTCCGGGGTTCACGTCTCATCGGTACCTCCCTATCGTCGAGCGCCAGTCGCGACCACTTCCTCCTCCCAAGTTGGAATTGGGTGGCCCAGCGCAACGGCCGGCCGGCAGCCGGTTGATCCGTCCTGTTTCTCACGCCACGATTCGTTATCATTTTTCAGGGGCAGGTCGTCATGGTGAGCTTCATGGCACGGCACCGGAGCAACCATCTCGCCGCGTCTCGCCGGCCGGCGGCATGGCTGGCGGCGGCGCTTGTGGCCCTGCTGCTCGTCTGCCTCAGCGCCGCGGCTGCTACGGCCCAACTCCGCGACGAGGCACTAGCGGACTACCAGGTCGTCAACGGTCACTACTTCACGCAGGCCGGTGGCGATCCCGAGAGCGACGCGGGCTTCCGCATTACGGACGAGAACGGCGTCAACTTCGCCAGCGAGTTCGAGCGGCTCGGCGGGGTCGAGGCGCTCGGCTACCCGATCTCGCGCCGGTTCGAGTGGGACAGCTTTACCACCCAAGCGACGCAGAAGGCCGTGCTGCAATGGCATCCGCAGACCAACCGCGCCGCATTGATCAATCTACTCGATGCCCTTTCCGATGCCGGCCTGGACCCTTGGCTAGAGCAGCACGCGCAGGTTCCACCCCAGCAACTGTTCCACGATGAGACCGAGCTGATCTTCGAGGAGGTCGTCGCCGCGCGGCTGGCCCACCTCGAAGATTTTCCAGCCCTGCGGCGGGCGTACTTCGCGGCGCCCGATCCTCTGGAGCGCTACGGCCTGCCGACCGCCCCCATCTCCGACTTCGGAGCGGTCCGGGTGCTCCGCACGCAGCGCGCCGTACTCCAGGAGTGGCGGGTGTGGACGGACAGCACGCGCCCCGGCCAGGTGACGGTGCTCGACGTGGGCAGCCTCGCCGCCGAGGCCGGCCTCATCCCGGCCGGAGCGACGGTGGCGCTGCCAGCGATCCGGACGCTGGCAAGGCTGCCCGGCAGCGCGCCGTTGCGCGTCGAAGATGCACTCCTGGCGACGCTGCGCGCGGTGGCCGAACGCGCCCGCAGAGCAGTGGTGAAGATTACCGATGGTCGGATAGGCGCCGGCTCGGGGGTGCTGTACGACCCCTCCGGGCTGATCTACACCAACTATCACGTGGCCCGGCAGCTGGATCGGAGCCGGCTGCGAGTTGAGCTGGCGGACGGTCGGACTTTTCCGGCGCGTGTGCTCGCTGGCGACGATTGGACGGACATCGCCGTGGTGAAGATCGAAGGTGACAATCTGCCGGCCATTCCGCTCGGCGATTCGCAGTCGGTACAGCCAGGCGACTGGATTGTTGCGATTGGCTATGCCCCGCTATTGCCAGGTGTGCCCAGCGCGAAGGCTGGTCGGGTGGTCTCGACGGCGGGCCGCATCCAAATCCGGAACAACTTTCCCCACACCGGCATGATTGAGGCCGATCTCTTCCTCTCCCCCGGCGACAGCGGCGGGCCACTCATCAACCTGCGCGGCGAGCTGATCGGCCTGAATGCAGCGGTCCGGGTGCGCCGGGGGCAGTCGCTGACCAGCTTTTCGATACCATTGGCGCAAGTGCAGCAGGTCACGGCGCGGCTGCTCTCGCCGGAGGGACTGCCGCGACCGCAGTTCGGTTTCCAAGCCCAAAGCATGAACCGGCGCTTGGCCGCGCAGACCGGGCACCAGATCAGCTACGGCGTCTACGTCCACTCCGTACTGCCGAACTCACCGGCCCAAGCGGCCGGGCTGCAAGCGAGTAGTGTGATTATCTCGATGGAAGGCCAACCGGTAGACAATCTCAGCGTCCTCCGCCAACTGATAATGCAGTACGAGGTGGGTGATGAGGTCGAGATCGTGGTGGCGCTGCCGACGGGTGAGCACCGGTCGTTGACGGTCCGGCTCGGCAAGCGCGCGGCGCTGACCTAGCCACAGTCCTCACCCCGGCCCCTCTCCATCGCCGAGCGATAGACAGGGGGGGGTACGGCAGAGGCCGGTTGGCCTCCCGCCGAGCCACCTACCCCGGTAAGCAGGAAGCATTCCGTTTGACGAACGCTACGATCTCCGCGAATGAGGGCTTGTAGCCGTCTAGGGTCTAGGGTATCCACGTGCAGCGTTGGCACCGACAACTCCAGCGGCTCCGAACTGCGCCAATCTATGCGTAGCGTCCCGGAGCGCACACGCGCAATACGCTCGCCGTCGAAATGGGCCGGATGGCGCTCGCCGCGCTCGAACCGGGCTATGTAGCGCCGGACGTTCTCCTCCGGTGGGACGACACAGTGTAGTAGTGCGGTCCGACACGCAGCCAGCAAGGGGCGCAGCCGGTCCTCCGCTTGACCGCGCCGGTACGCTTGATCCAGCACCATGCCTACCCTCGCCCGGACTAGCTCGTCGGCGAGGGTGTAGAACACGCCAACCGCGGCGCGAGTGAGCGCTTGGCTCTGCGCGAGGTCCGCTACCTCGAGATGGTCCGCGAGTACCTCCTTCAGGCCGTCCCGCTCTAGGAGGGGCAGCCGCAGCGTGTCTGCCAGTCGCCGCGCTAACGTCGTCTTCCCGCTGGCCGGCGCACCGTTCACGATGACTAGCAGTGGCAAGGTCTGCCCGTTCGCCGGTTGCGTTGCAGAGGAGTCTGGCATCCCGAACCCTCCAAGTGTTCTCTGCGGCGATAGTCGCGTCAGCACTGCAAGCGCTCCTCCGTGATAGTTCTAACGACTAACGCGGTCGGCTTACTACAGCACCTCTCACCATCCGGTCATCCTCACCCCGGCCCTCTCCACGGGTGGAGAGGGAGCAGCCGGTGGCGCATGGCCCGGCGTGCGAGCAACCGGACCGGCGCGATCTCGTTGTCAACGTTGAACGGTCCAGGTGGCTGTGCGGGGTGCGACCGCAGACGACGGCGTGAGCAGCCGTTCCCCGCCAACGAACGCCACCACGTGGGCCGAGACCGAATCTCAAGGGGAGTACACCATGACAGGACAGCCGCACTTTACTCCGGCACTGTTCACCTTCTTGCGCGAGTTGCGCGAGAACAACAATCGGGAGTGGTTCCAGGCCAATAAAGAGCGCTACGAGGCAGACGTGCGCGATCCGCTGCTGCGGTTCATCGCCGACTTTGCGCTGCCGCTGCACGAGCTGAGTGCGCACTTTGTCGCCGATCCCCGGCCCGTCGGTGGATCGCTCTTTCGGATTTACCGCGATGTGCGGTTCTCGAAGGACAAAAGCCCGTACAAGACGCAGGCCGCGGCGCACTTCCGGCACGAGCGCGGCAAGGACGTACACGCCCCCGGCTTCTACCTGCACCTGGAGCCGGACGATGTGTTTGCCGGAGCCGGCATCTGGCACCCCGATACGAAGTCCTTGACGAAGATTCGGGACGCCATCGTGGCCAACCCGGCCGGCTGGCAGCGGCTTACGTCCGACGACGAGTTTCGGCGGCGATGGCAGCTAGGAGGGGACTCGCTCAAGCGCGCACCCAAGGGTTTCGATCCCAATCACCCGCTCATCGAGGACCTGCGGCGCAAGGACTTCGTGACGGCGACTTCCTTCACCGAGGAGGATGCGTGCGCCCCCGATTTCATGGGCCAACTGGCGCAGGCGTACCGCACGACTGCACCGGTGGTCGAGTTCTTGACCAACTCGCTGGGCCTGCCCTACTAGCGGCCGTCAGCTTGGGGAGGCGAGGCGCACGGCGCAGGTGGACGCGGGCAACCACAAGGGTTGCCCCTACAGCAGCCCGCCAGCACACACCGCGATCCCCCTAGCTATCGCTCGGCGATGGAGAAGGGCCGGGGGTGAGGTGCGGTCCAACACGACCTTAAAGAAGAGCAGCCCCTCCGGGTGTCAGTATCCGGAGGGGCCGCCGGTTATGGGCGTGGGGGCGCGGCTTAGATGTCGGAGTAGAGGTGGAACTCGTAGGGGTGGGGGCGCAGGTTCACCGCGTCCACCTCCGCCTCACGCTTGTAGGCGATCCAGGTGTCAATCACGTCCTGGGTGAAGACGCCACCGCGCAGCAAGAAGTCCTGGTCTTCCTCGAGCGCACTCAAGGCCTCTTCCAGGCTGCCCGGTGTGGACCTGATCTTCGCCGCCTCTTCGGCCTCCAACTCGTAGATGTCAACATCCATCGGATCGCCGGGATCAATCTTGTTGATGACCCCGTCCAGCCCGGCCATGAGCATGGCGGCAAAGGCGAGGTACGGGTTGCACGACGGATCGGGGCAGCGGAACTCCACCCGCTTGGCCGCCGGGCTTTCGGAGAGGACCGGGATGCGGGCGCATGCCGAGCGGTTGCGCGCAGAGTAGACGAGGTTGACCGGCGCTTCGTAGCCGGGCACCAGCCGGCGGTAGGAGTTCGTGGTCGGAGCAGCGAACCCCAAGATGGCCGGCGCGTGCTTCAGCAGTCCACCGATGTAGTGGCGACACATCTCGCTGGTCAGCGCGTAGCCGTCCTTATCGAAGAACTGATTGACCCCATCCATCCAGAGCGACTGGTGGACGTGCATGCCGGAGCCATTGTCCTCGAACAGCGGCTTCGGCATGAAGGTCACGGTGTAACCGTTCTGATAGCCGACGTTCTTGATGACGTACTTGTAGAGCATCACCTGGTCGGCCATCCGCACCAGCGTACCGTAGCGCATGTCAATCTCGGCCTGGCCGGCCGTGGCAACCTCGTGGTGCTGCACTTCGACCTCAATCCCCGCCTCGATGAGCTTCAGCACCATATCCGTGCGGAGGTCCTGGAGCTTATCCATCGGTGGCACCGGGAAGTAGCCGCCCTTGTAGCGGGGGCGGAAAGCGAGGTTGGGGCTGCTGTCCCCACCCGGGGAGCTGTGCATCCCTTCCGCGCCGCTATTCCAGATACCCTCTTCCGAATCGATGTAGTAGAAGCCGCTGTTGGCAGTCTGGCCGAAGCGCAGAGACTTGAAGATAAAGAACTCCGCTTCCGGCCCCCAGTAGCTCGTGTCGGCAAGTCCGGTTGTCAGGAGATACTGCTCCGCCTTTTGGGCCACGTAGCGCGGATCGCGCGAATACAGCTCGCGGGTAATCGGGTCCACGATGTTGCAGACCAGGCTCAACGTCGGCGCCTTGTAGATCGGGTCCACAATCGCGGTGGCCGGGTCCGGCATGAGCAGCATGTCGCTCTCGTGAATCTGCTGGAAGCCGCGGATGGAGGAGCCGTCGAACCCGGCACCATCCACAAACAAGTCTTCCGTCAACTCACTGATCGGCATCGAAAAGTGCTGCCAGAGGCCGGGCAGATCAATGAACTTCAGATCCACCATGACCAGGCCCTTCGCTTTGGCCCAAGCGATCAGATCCTTGGGGTCAGCAGAGGGTGCTACGTTACCGTTTTCTTGGGCATCAGTCATGTGTTACTCCTTCCGTACTCCGTACATCAGCCGGCTGCCTCCCACCGTCCCTCGACAACGGGCGGCATAGGGTAATGCTGCCGAGCGGCGGCCGGATCGGGCTACGTACAGGCCGCCTAATGTGCCGCGCCTGGCACTTGTGCAAGATGCACAAGTAGGAGACGCGCTGCCGCCTGCTAGCATCCCCTAGTATGGCCCGTCCAGTCTACCATGTCCTGAGCACCTTGCCGGTAGCCTGGTGGGCCGGCCGTCGTTGGGGACCACTCGCAGCATGCGCCGCGCTGATCGGCGGGGTGGGGATTGATATTGACCACCTCCTCGACTATGCCCTCGTCCGACACACCCGCCAAGCCAACCGCCTGGTCGTGCCGCTGCACGGGTGGGAATACCCCCTTGCACTGCTAGGCTTGCTCGCCTCCGGCGCCGTCGCACGATGGCCACGGCCGGCAATGGCGGGCGCGCCGGCACGTCGCGCATCGTGGCCGCCCTGGGAGACGCTGGTGGTGGTGCTTACTGTGGCTTGGACCATGCACCTCGCCCTGGATTCCGCCACGAATGGGCCGCGGCAAGCGAAGTTCTATTTCTTGCTCTATCGTCTACGCTGGGCCTTCAAGGTGCGTCACCGCGGCTGGCACGAGGAGTTCGATCTCCACGGCTGGGCAGAGCAAGAGCACCAGCCGTGGTGGCAGTACCTCTACTGAGACGGGTGTCCCCATCGCCGGAAGCGGGCCCGGCAACAGTTAGGCACCGGCGGTTGATATACTTGCAGGAGTGTCGGGGGGAAGCGACCACTCCCTACCCCCGCGAGCACCGGCCCCCGGAGCAAGGGGCCGGGAAGCTGCGCCTCGCTACGCCGAGTGAATTCTCACCATGCGGAACCGTAGCCTATTGCTGACTCTGGCCCTTGTGCTGGTCATCGCCGCCTTCGCAGCATGGGTGGCGTGGCCGGGCAACCCGGGGATCAACCTCCGGCTTGGCTCAACGGTCATCGCGCGTGACGTGCGCGTGGTGCAGGGCCTTGATCTGCAAGGTGGTATTCAAGTGCTGCTGGAAGCCGATCCGCCCGAGGGCCAGGCAGTGACGCCGGAGGCGATGGAAGCGGCAAAAGCGATCATTGATCAGCGCGTCAACGCCCTCGGTGTGGCCGAGCCGGTCATTCAGCTCCAGGGCGAGCGGCGGATCGTGGTGGAGCTGCCGGGCCTCGAAGATGAAGCGGCGGCCATCCAGCTGTTTGGCGAGACGGGGCTGTTGGAGTTCATTGACGTTGGCGATACACCGCCGGCCCAAGGCACCCAACTCGCCGAGGGACAACATCCCACGATCCTGACGGGTAAGAACCTCAAGTCGTCCGAGGTTGGCTTCGACGAGTTCCGGCGCCCCCAGATCAACTTCCAGTGGGACTCCGAAGGAGCGGGCATTTTCTCCGAGCATACCAAGGACAACATCGGCCGGTTTCTGGCCATTGCGATGGATAAGGTAGTGCTCTCTACACCGGTCATCAACAGTCAGATTTCCGACAGTGGTCGGATCACCGGCCAGTTCTCCTTGGAAGAGGCCCGCCGCATTGTGATCCAGCTGAAGTACGGCGCCCTGCCGATACCGATGAAGATTGTGCAGCAGCGCAGCGTGGGCGCCATCTTGGGCCAGGACTCGGTGGAGAAGAGCATCGTCGCCGGCTCGGTGGGGTTGGCACTCGTGGTGGCGTTCATGTTGATCTACTACCGCTTGCCGGGCCTCTTAGCCGTGATGGCGCTCGCTATGTATGCCGCAGTGGTGTTTGCACTGTTCAAGCTCATTCCCGTCGTGTTGACCTTGGCCGGTATTGCCGGCTTTGTGCTTTCTATCGGCATGGCGGTTGATGCCAATATCCTGATCTTCGAGCGTCTCAAGGAGGAGCTACGGGCCGGACACTCGCTGCGCTCGGCGCTGGAGGCCGGCTTCTCGCGGGCATGGACCTCGATCCGCGACTCCAACCTGGCCACGCTCATCACCTGCGCCATTCTCTTCTGGTTCGGCACCGGCATCATCAAGGGCTTTGCCCTCACGCTGGCGATCGGCGTGCTGGTCAGCATGTTCACCGCGATCACGGCTACGCGGACGCTCTTGCGTCTCTTGGTGCGGGTGCGGGGGGACTGGCCAGCCTGGGCTTTCGGGATCAGCACATCGCCGGCGCCGCCGAGTGAGCGTCCGCCGGTACCGGCCGAGGTGCATTCATAAGAAAACGGTGCCTAGGATATTGAGCACGAGTGATGTTTGACTTCATGGGCCAGCGAAACCGGTTTTTCCTGCTCTCGGCAGTGATTATCGGCGCCGGATTGATTGTGCTCGCCGTGTTCGGCCTCCGGCTCGGCATTGACTTCACCGGCGGCTCCATGCTGGAGGTGCGCCTGAGCGAGCGGGCACAGCCAGCGGAAATCAAGGCCGTCTATGCCGCAGCTGGGTTTCCCGAAGCGCGCGTGCAGACCACTGGCGATGCCACCTTTATTGTCCGCACCCGCGACATGGCCTCGTCGGAGAAGGAAGCGATCAAGGCCGTGCTGGGCGGGCGATTTGGCGAGGTTACCGAACTGCGTTTCGAGGTTGTCGGCCCGGTGGTCGGCGGCGAGCTGACGAGCAAGGCGGTGATCGCCGTTGCCGCCGCGTGCGTGATGATCCTGCTCTACCTCTGGTGGGCCTTTCGGCAAGTCAACCAATCCTACCGGTACGGGACGTGTGCGATCATCGCGCTGGCTCACGACGTGCTGGTCGTCCTCGGTGTGTGGGCCATCCTGGGCCGGGTGCTGGGTTTCGAGCTAGACGCCCTGTTCGTCACCGCCATTCTGACGGTGGTTGGCTACTCGGTTCACGACACGATTGTGGTGTTCGACCGCATCCGCGAGAACTTCGGCCGGTTCCCCGGCGAGTCGTTCGAGCGCGTGGTGAACTTCAGCGTCAACCAGACCCTTGACCGGTCGCTCAACACCTCGCTGACTGTGGTCTTCACGCTCGCAGCGCTCCTGCTGCTCGGCGGAGTGACCATCCGCGAGTTCGTGCTCGTGCTGCTGATCGGTACCGCAACCGGCACCTATTCCTCGGTATTCACCGCCAGCACCACGCTCGTGGTCTGGGAAAACGGCCAACTGGCCCGCCTCTTCCGACGCCTGACGTTCCGCTCCGCCGCTTCGCAGGAAGCCGGCACCTAACGGGCGGCTCTCCGCAGGGGTAGGTTTTTCAGCAGGTGGCGGGTTTGACCTAACCCCACGGCCCCTTCCCTGGCCGGGAAGGGCAGTCCGAGCGGCGACCGGCTACTGCCCTACGTCTGACACACGGGGTAGTCCGCGCGGGGCGCCACACCGCTAGAGGGATACGGCGGCCCCAGCGTGATCCGCTCGAAGAAGCCCGCATCCGCCGCCGTCACGTTGCACCAGTAGAAGCCCAGCGTTTGGAACGTGCCCTCGTCCGGCACATGACGCCACTGCCCCAGCGCCGCGTCGTAGGCCAAGATGCGGTCATCGCCACCATCAAAGCGCCGCATCAGCATGTTCGGCCAGGGATATAGCTCGTCCAGCGGGATCGCCAGGATCACCCCCGCCGGGAACGTGTACTGCGTGTTGACCACCGACCACGGCACCGCAGACACCAACGGACTGTCCGGCGCAATCCAGCGGCGCACGACCTGCCCATCGCCCTCCCGCCGCACCACGGCATAGGTCTGCCCCAGATCGCCGTCGCGCACGAACCCGCTCACACTGACTGTCTCGCCGTCCCGGCTGATCCAGCCAACACCGACCTCGATCTCCACGCCCGGTTGGTCGTGGCGTTGGAGCACCAAGAGATCGTCGGCCAACTCCTTCGCCGTCGCCGCCGAAGTGTTGCCAATGCTCGCGGACCGCGTTGGCGCCGGTGTTGGCGCCGGCGTCTGCGCCAGTACGGGCGCGGCTGCCGGCTCTCCTGTGCAGCGGCCAGTCAACCCCACCGTTCGTCCAGGTTGCTGCAGGTTGGTCGGCAGCTCGCCGGGACCCAGCGCCAGCATGGGGTTGCCGTGGAGATCCAACGTCCGCAGCGTGGCGATAGCGCCCAGCGACTGGGGCACGGCGCCGCTCAACTCGTTGCAGGAGAGATCAAGCCTCTCCAGGCGCTTCAGCGCGCTGAAGTCCGGGATGGGGCCGGTCAACTGGTTGTAGTGTAGGTCCAGCCATTCTAGGTTCGTCAGGCGGCCCAACGCCGCCGGGATGCTGCCGGTCAGCTGGTTGGCCTGCAGGTGCAGCCATTTCAGGTTCGTCAGGCGGCCCAACGCCGCCGGGATGCTGCCGGTCAACTCGTTGCTGCTCAGGTGCAGGTCCGTCAGGTTCGTCAGACTGCCCAACGCCGCCGGGATGCTGCCGGTCAATTGGTTGCCCGGCAGTTGCAGGCTCGTCAGGCTCCTCAGGCGGCCCAACGACGCGGGGATAGAGCCACTCAACTGGTTATGGCCCAGCAATAGCCATTCCAGGTCCGTCAGACCACCCAACGACGCGGGGATGCTGCCGGTCAACTGGTTGCTCTGCAGGTTCAGGACCGTCAGGCTCGTCAGGCTACCCAACGCCTCCGGGATGGGGCCGGTCAACCGGTTGAGGTACAGGTGCAGTTCCGTCAGGCTCGTCAGGCGGCCCAGCTCCGGGGGGATGCTGCCGGTCAACCCGTTCGTGTGAAGATTCAGGGACTTCAAGCGCGTCAGGTTGCCCAACGACGCGGGGATGCTGCCGGTCAACTGGTTGCCGTGCAGGTTCAGGGACGTCAGGTTCGTCAGGTTGCCCAACGACGCCGGGATCGGGCCACTCAACTGGTGCCCGGCCAGGTCCAGGCGCGTGAGGCTCGTCAGGTTACCCAACGACGCCGGGATCGGGCCACTCAACTGGTTGCCTTCCAAGAGCAGGCGGCTGAGGTTCGTCAGGCGACCCAACGACGCCGGGATCGGGCCACTCAACTGGTTTTGGCCCAGCGACAGCCATGTCAGGCGCGGCAGGCGACCCAACGACGCGGGGATGCTCCCGCTCAACTGGTTGCTGCCCAGGAACAGGCCCCACAGGTTCGTCAGGCGACCCAACGACGCCGGGATCGGGCCACTCAACTGGTTCGTGTGCAGCCGCAGATCCGTCACGCTCGTGTTACCCAACTCCGCGGGGATCGGACCACTCAACTGGTTGTCGGCCAGGGACAGGGAAGTCAGGTTCGTCAGGCGACCCAACTCCGCGGGGATCGGGCCACTCAACTGGTTTCGGCTCAACGATAACCCTCTCAGGTGCGGCAGGTTGCCCAGCTCCACGGGGACGCCCCCGCTCAACCGGTTACCCCAGAGGCTTAGACTGGTCAGGTTGTGGAGGCGGCCCAGTTGCGGGGGGATGCTCCCGCTCAACCGGTTGTCGCCCAGGGATAGCTGTTCCAGGTTCGGCAGGTTACTCAACGACGTGGGGATCGGGCCACTCAACTGGTTTTGGCCCAGCCATAGATCACGCAGGCGCGTCAACCGGCCCAACGACTCCGGGATCGGGCCACTCAACTGGTTGCCGTCCAGGTACAGGCCCCACAGGTCCGTACGGTTGCCCAACGACGCGGGGATCGGGCCACTCAACTGGTTCTGACGCAGCTCCAGCCGCTGGAGGTTCGGCAGGCTGCCCAACGCAGCCGGGATACTTCCACTGAGATTCTTTTGGTACAGCGCCAGGCCCGTGACCCCACTTGCAGCGTCACTGCGGACGCCCTCCCACGAGGATAGGGGCAGGTTGCCCGCCCAGTTCAGGGAAGCACTCCCGCGGAGGGTATCTTTCAGACCCAGCAGTGTCTCACAGTCCCGGATCAGGGCCGGGCTCGATTGCGCGCAATCAATGGTCTGGGCCGCGGCGGGCGTCACCTCCATCGCGGCCGGCAGGCCGCTGACGGCCAGGCAGAGGAGGACGAGAGGCAGAGCGCGCCGTAACCGCGCACTGCCCCAACTGGGGATGCTTGCGGCACGGGGCCACCAACTGCTTTGCATTTCCGGCCTCTTCGGCTGTCCGGTTGGGTCCTGGATTCAGAAAGACGCGCAACTTGCCGTTCACCCCAGTAGAGGCAACACGTGTGAGATTAGCATGAATTATAGGATTCATCCATGAGCTTCTTGTTATAGACCCTCCGGGGGGTGGATTCCCGCGGGCGGGGAAACGACAGACGAGGCGGCAGGAATGCCGGGTGGCAGACGCCCCTTCGCTATTGCTCGCCAGTGGAGCGCGGGCCGGGGAAGGTTCGGAGAGGCTAGCGCGGAACGGCGGCGTGGGCGGGGAAGCCGTGCTGATCGCGGTGATACTGGGAGTCGAAGAAGTTGGTGCTCTTGAACCACTCGTGCCGGCCGTCGGTCGCCTCGCGGCGCACCCGCTCGCGGAGGGCGGCTTGCTCGGCGGTGCTCATCGGCACAAAGCCTCGCGCGATGGCGAGGTCCTGTGCGAGGTTGTCGAGGGTCTGCATGCCACAGATCAGCGTGGTGATGGGCTGGGAGAGCGCATAGCGGCGACACACCTCCGGCGAGAGGCCGGCGTCGGTGATGAACTGACCGTCGCCGCCCAGGGACTTCATGCCCAAGCCGGCGATGCCACGACGGTTCAGCTCCGGCAGCACCTCGCGCTGGAAACTGCGGTACAGGCTATCGAAGACGTTGATCGGTAGCTGACAAGAGTCCCAGGGGTAATCAATGTCGAGCATTCCCCGGAGGATGTGCGGGCTTTTGTGGCCCGTGAAGCCCAGGTAGCGCGTCTTGCCCGTCTCCTTGGCGATAAGCCCCGCTTCCAGGGCACCGCCGGACGCAGCGATCCACTCCGGATCGTTATCGTAGTTGCACTCGTGGAACTGCCAGAGGTCTACGTGATCGGTCCGGAGGCGCCGCAGGCTCTCCTCCAGTTGCGCGAGCGCGGTCCGGCGGTCGCGGGCACAGACCTTGGTCATCAGAAAGACGCCATCGCGCCGACCCGCGAGGGCCTTCCCGAAGCGGCGCTCGCTGGCGCCGTCGCCATAGTCCCAGGCGGTATCGAGAAACGTAATCCCCTCGTCAATCGCCGTGCGGATGAGATACACGGCGTCGGCCTCGCTCACCGACGGGCGCACCAGATGGCCACCGCCCAAACCGATCATGCTGACCGGCTCGCGGTGGCGGCCAAACGGGCGGGTAGCGATGCCGGCACTCCTATCTATGGTCATAGATCCCCCGTTTCATGGCACTGCTCACAGGGCAACCGCCGCACCTACTGAGGGCACCGGGTCAGGAGCGGCGAGCCGGCGCGGGACGTTGTAGCTCGACGGCATCGCTGCCAGATACCGAGGTGACCCGCGAGGCGGCAGTCTCCGTCTCGACTTGCGCCGGACGCGGCACCACTCGCCAGAAGCGTGGCAGCATCGCCGGCCAGCGGGCCAGCACTGCTTCGGCCCGGCAGCTCTCGGTTCGCTGGTAGTGGCGCGAGATGAGCGTGCGTAGCGCCGCTTCGTCGTCTTCGGACTCCACGCGCTCCAGTTCCACCATCTCGCGGTTAACCTGGGAGGGGAAGTGGCTCGTCTCGTCGAGCACGTAGGCGACGCCGTGCGACATGCCGGCGGCAAAATTGCGCCCGGTCTTGCCGAGCACCACGACCATGCCGCCGGTCATGTACTCGCAGCAGTGGTCACCGACCCCCTCGACCACAGCCGAGGCGCCGCTGTTCCGCACAGCAAAGCGCTCCCCGGCCCGGCCGGCGACGAACAGCGCGCCGCTCGTGGCGCCATAGAGCACCGTGTTGCCGACAATGGTGTTCTCACCGGCCGCGAAACTGGCCTGCTCCGCCGGTCGGATAACGATCTCGCCGCCGCCCATCCCCTTGCCGACGTAATCGTTGGCTTCACCGGCGAGGGTGAGATGCACGCCGGGAGCGAGAAATGCGCCGAAGCTCTGTCCGGCGGTGCCGGCGAAGTTGAGCCGCACTGTCCCCGGCGGAAGTCCGGTGTCGCCGTAGCGGGTAGCGATGGCGCCGCTGAGGCGCGCGCCCACGGTGCGGTGGTGGTTGCGGATGGCGTAGCGACCCTCGAACGGCTGCCCGGTCTCGATAGCCGACTCCGCATCGCGCAGGAGCCGGTCGTCCAAGGGCGTGTCGCCGCGGTCGTTGCGCTCCTGGAGACAGCGCCGCGGGCGCGTGCCTTCAGGGTCGAGCTGTTGCAGGACTTCGCTGAGGTCCAGCATGGGCGCTTGCGTGGCGTCCGTTAAGTGGCGCTGGCGCAGGAGGTCGGTCCGGCCGACGATCTCCGCCACCGACCGGTAGCCGAGCGAGGCCAGGATTTCGCGCACCTCCGAGGCGACTAGCGTGAAGTAGTTGACAACCATGTCCGGCGTGCCGCGGAACTTGGCGCGCAAGTCTTCACGTTGGGTAGCGACCCCGGTGGGGCACGTATTCAGGTGGCACTGCCGTGCCATATCGCAGCCAATGGCCACCAGCGCAGCGGTCCCAAAGCCGTATTCCTCGGCACCGAGCAGGGCCGCCACGATCAGGTCGCGCCCAGTTTTCAGCCCGCCGTCGGTCCGCACGCGGATACGTCCCCGCAGGTCGTTCATCACGAGCACCTGCTGGGTTTCGGACAGGCCAATCTCCCACGGCACGCCGGCGTTCTTGATCGAGCTGAGCGGTGATGCGCCCGTCCCGCCGTCGTGGCCACTGATGAGGACGTAATCGGCATAGGCTTTCGCGACGCCCGCCGCAATCGTGCCGACGCCCGTCTCGGCGACGAGCTTGACGCCAACCCGTGCCCGCGGATTGGCTATCTTCAAGTCGTAGATGAGCTGCGCCAGGTCCTCGATGGAATAGATGTCGTGGTGTGGCGGCGGCGAGAAGAGCGGGATACCAGGGATGGCATGCCGCAGGCGGGCAATGAGTCTCGTCACCTTATGGGCGGGAATCTGTCCCCCCTCGCCCGGCTTCGAGCCTTGCGCCATCTTGATCTCTAGCTCTTGGGCGAGCGACAGGTATTGCGGCGTCACGCCGAAGCGCGCCGACGCGACCTGCTTGATTTTGCTGTTCGCCCAGTCGCCGTTGGGAAGCGGCTGCCACCAGTCCGGGTCCTCACCGCCCTCGCCGGTGTTGGAGCGGGTACCGAGACGATTCATGGCAATCGCCAGCGTGCGGTGCGCTTCGGGAGAGAGCGAGCCGAGCGACATCGCCGTGCTGTTGAACCGCTTGACGATGGCGCTGGCCGGCTCGACCCCATCCACCGAGATCGCCGGCCGGTCGGAGCGGAACTCCAGCAGGTCGCGCAGCGCCGCCGGCGGGCGGTCGTAGACGAGGCTGGTGTAGCGGCGATAGTCGTCGGGGTCGCCCGTCAGGGCCGCCTGCTGCATCAGCTGGACGACGAGGCGGTTGTAGCCGTGGTACTCGCCCTCGCGGCGGAAGCGGACAAAGCCGCGGTTGGGCAAACGCCACCGCGCGCGCTCGTTCAGTGGCTTGGCCGGCGCCGCGCTCGGTGGCGGCCAAGCCTCGGCGTGGCGCCGCAGCACCACGTCCGCAATCTCGGCCAGCCCAATGCCACCTATCGGCGACGGTGTGCCGGTAAAGCACGCATCGGTCAGGTCTTGGGCGACGCCGACCGCCTCGAAAATCTGAGCGCCACGGTAGCTACTGAGCGTCGAAATGCCCATCTTGGACATGATCTTGAGGAGGCCTTGGTCCACCGCCTTGCGGAAGTGCTCCATCAATTCGGTGGGGATGGCCGCCGTGTAGCGACGGTCGCGGATCAGCCGGCGCACCGACGCGAGCGCCAGATATGGATATATGGCGGCGGCGCCGTAGCCGAGGAGACAGGCAAAGTGGTGGATGTCCCACGCATCGCCCGTTTCCACCACTAGGTCGCATCGCATCCGCAACTCTTCGCGGATGAGGTGGTGGTGGACCGCACCCAAAGCGAGCAGTCCGGGGATCGGCGCGTGGGTCTCGTCTACCGCCTTGTCACTCAAGATGAGTAGCTCCACGCCGTCCTCGACCGCTGCCACCGCCGCGGCACGCAGCCGGTCGAGCGCCGCCGGCAAGCCGGCGGCTCCTTCTGCCAGCGGGAACACGGTCGAGAGCACCCGCGACGACATGTAGCCGGTACGCAGGCGTGCCGCCTCGTGATCGAGGAGGATCGGGCTGTGGAGATGGACGAGCCGGGCATGGTCCTCGGTCTCGTCGAACAGGTTGCGTCGCCGCCCGACGTAGGTATTGAGCGACATGACCAACGACTCGCGCAGGGAGTCAATCGGGGGGTTGGTGACTTGGGCAAAGCGCTGGCGGAAATAGTTGTAGAGCGGGCGCGACCACTGGGAGAGCACGGCCAGCGGAGTATCGTCGCCCATGGACCAGACTGCGTCTTTGCCGTCGGCGCCCATCGCCTCGATGCAAAACTGCAAGTCCTCCGCGGTGTAGCCGAAGGCCCGCCACAACTGCGGCAGCGCGGCCTCGGCGACGAGGGCCGGATCGCCCGGTTCGTGCCCGTTGCCCGCCATGCCCACACCATCCGCTGGCGCTACCGCGGTGCCGGCCGGGCCGGGCAACTGCTCGCCGTTCGACGCAGCGGTGGCCTCCAACTGCATCATGCTCCGCGCCACCCATTCACCGTAGGGCCGGTGGCGTGCAACGCGATCCTTGATCTGATCGTTGCGGAGCAACTCCTGCCGCGCGGTATCCACGGCAATCATCTCGCCGGGGCCGAGGCGGCCCTTTTCCACCACCGCAGCGTCGTCCACGGCAATGACGCCAACCTCGGAGGCCATCACGACCAAGCCGTCCCGCAGCACCTGATAGCGCGCCGGCCGGAGGCCATTGCGGTCGAGCGTGGCCGCTATCGTGGTGCCGTCGGTGAACGCCAGGGCTGCCGGCCCGTCCCACGGCTCCGTCAGCGCAGCGTGGTATGCGTAGAAGGCCCGGCGCGTGGGGTCCAGGTCGGGCATGTTTTCCCAGGCTTCCGGCACCAGCAGCAGCATGGCGTGTAAGATGTCGCGCCCCGAAAGCTCGATTGCTTCGAGGGCGTTGTCGAGACTGGCCGAGTCGCTGCCGCCAGGGACGCAGATCGGCTTGAGCCACTCCACCTGCTCCCGCCAGACCGGCGAGGCCAACTCCGCTTCGCGGGCGGCCATCCAGTTCCGGTTCCCTTGCAGCGTGTTAATCTCGCCGTTGTGGCCCAACTGCCGGAACGGCTGCGCCAGGGGCCACGTCGGGAAGGTGTTGGTGCTATATCGCTGGTGGAACAGCGCCAGCGCCGTCTCGAAGGCGGGGTCGCGGAAGTCGAGGTAGAAGTCCCGGAGCTGTGGGGCCACGAATAGCCCTTTGTAGACAATCGTGCGATGCGACATGGAGGGGATATAGAAGCTGCCGATCCCCTCGTTGGCGACGCGGCGCTCGATCTCCTTGCGGGCGAGATACAGCGTGCGCTCAAACCCGAGGTTCGAGGCGACGAGGGGCCGGCCGAGGAGAAGCTGACGAATGTCCGGCTGGGTGGCCGCAGCCTTCTCACCCAGCACCTCGCTCTGCACCGGCACCGTGCGCCAACCGATCCAGCGGAGACCGTGGCGCTTGACGACCCGCTTGATGATACTCCGGCAGCGCGCCGTCACATCCGCTCCATCGCGTGGCAAGAACACCATCGCCACACCGATGTCTTCCGGATGCACATCGCCATGTCCGAGCCGAGCCGCCTCACGCGCGAAGAGCCGACGCGGCACTTGCGTCAGCACGCCGGCACCGTCACCGGTCTTGGCGTCGGCATCCACGGCGCCGCGGTGCGTGAGATTGATCACGCTCTCCAAGGCCAGGTCCAGCACGCGATGCGACGGCCGGCCGCTGAGGTCGGCAATGAAGCCGACACCGCACGAGTCGTGCTCCGATTGCGGGTCGTACAGCCCACGCCGGGGCGGTAGCCCGGTGTCGAGCACCGGTTGTCGGCGGGACGGTATTCCCGCGGGGCGCCGTTTCTCTTGCGAATCCATCCGTGTTTTCAGCACTCCATCCCAGGTCTACTACCTAGGCGCGAGACGACAGAAAAGCGGCCCAACACGCCCTAACTCCCTCACGGAGCTCCGAGTGTGTGGACCGCGTCGTCTCTCGGTATGAACGTAGGACAACCGTTGGGAGGTTGCGAGGGCGATTCAGCACCGCTCCCGGCAGGCCCGTTCCTGCACTCCGGCCCTCATTGGCCAGGGCCCCAACAAGATGCCCTACTCTTGGCACACAGTATAGCCGATTGGCCGCCGCTTTGGTTCCTCCCCATAGTGGCTCCGTCATTCCCGCTTGCGCGGGAATCTATGCCTGCCGCCGGATTCCGGCCCCCCTATATGACCCCCCCGCTTCGCAGGGGGACGGGGAGGTGAGCCGAGGGAGGACCGCTACGCTGCGAAGCGCCGGTCGGTAGCGACAATGACCTGATCGCGTACCGGGCCAACGGCAACGATGTCAACGGGCACGCCCACTAACTCGGCGATACGGGCGAGGTAGGCACGGGCTGCCGCCGGGAGCCGCTCGAAGTGACGGACGTGCGACGTTGGCTCCTGCCAGCCCGGCAAGTCCTCGTAGACCGGCTCTACCCGCTCTACAATACGGGTGGGCGGGAGCGTGTCGTAGGTCCGGCCGGTCTGCGGGTCGTGGTAGCCCGTGCAGATGCGGAGCATCGGGAACGTGTCGAGCACGTCGAGCTTGGTCACGGCAAGACGGCTATAACCGTTCAACAAGGCGCCGTACCGCACGGCCACGAGGTCCAGCCAGCCGCAGCGGCGCGGGCGCCCGGTCGTGGCGCCAAACTCCCAGCCCTCCTCCGGCCCGCCGCCACGCAGCTCATCCGCCAACTCTCCCTCCAGCTCGCTAGGAAAGGGGCCGGCGCCGACACACGTGCTAAACGCCTTGACCACACCGACCACGTCGGTGATCGCCCAAGGAGGTATACCGGCCCCGGTAGCTCCACCGCTTGCCAGCGGATTCGAGGACGTGACCCACGGGTAGATGCCCCAGTCGAGGTCGCGCATCACGCCCAGCTGCCCCTCCAGGACAATGCGCGCCTCGCGCTGTAGCGCCGCGTGGACGAGCGGCACCGGGTCTACGATGCGGTCGGCGAGCCGCCGTGCGAGCACACTGTATTGGGCTGCGATCCGCTCGGCATTGGGCACCGGCGCATGGTAGACGTGCTCGAACAGCGGCGCGCGCGTGGCAATCGCCTGCGCCAGACGCTCTCGGAAGTAGGGTGGATCGAGCAGATCACCTACCTGCAACCCGATGCGGCCGACTTTGTCGGTGTAGGCCGGGCCAACGCCGCGATGCGTCGTGCCGATAGCGCGGTCCCCGCGCGCGGCCTCGTCGAGCTTGTCCAGGTCTATGTGATAGGGCAGCACCAGCTGGGCACGCTCGGAAATCCGCAGGCCGTCCAGCGAGATGCCGCGCTCGGTCAGCTCGTCCATCTCGTCCAAGAGCGCCTGCGGATCAACGACGGTACCACTGCCGATGAGGCACGTCACGCCAGGTTGGAAGATGCCAGCCGGGACGAGGTGGAGCTTGAAGACCCCGTGCTCGTTGACAATGGTATGACCGGCATTGTTACCGCCCTGAAAGCGGATGACAAGGTCGGCCTGCTGGGCAAGGAGATCAACAATGCGCCCCTTGCCTTCATCTCCCCATTGGGCACCGACAACCGCCGTGACCGACATATTCACTCCTTTTACCGAGCCTGGCTCCCGTTTTGGCCCCAGAGAATGTAGCAGTGTCGGCCGCAGACAACAAGCCGGAGTCCGCGCCGGTGGGAGCCGGGCGAAAGGGTATTGCGAGGTGCGGCGGTCTAGGGTTTAGGGGGCGGTGGGGAAACCCTGGTGGAGCGCTTGGTCGGCGAGCGCGAAACCTTGGTCGAGCGCGAGGAACCACAGCAGCGCCAGCGCCACGCCGCGGGCCGGCACCTCCGGCCGCTGGGTGAGGAAGCGACGCTCGAACGGGTTGGTAAGATAGCCCATTTCCAGGATGACCGCCGGGGTGTCTTGACTGATGGCGTGGTGATAGCGCCGGCTGTTGAAGGCATAGTAGCCGGTCATGTTGTAGCTGACGTGGGGACTTTGGGGCAATCCCGTGACCGCGCCGTAAATGTCGCGCATGTGCTGCAGCAGGGCCTCGTCCAGCGGATTGCGGTCAATGACCGGAGCACGCCGCCAGAGATCACGGGTGAAGGGTGTATTGGGATCCTCTCGCCGCCAGCGGGAGAACCAGGAACGGTCCCGCCACTGGGCACGGGCGGCCTTGAAACCGGCCACTCGACTATTCGCGGCCCCGTCGGCGTGAAGACTGACAAAAGCGTCGGCGAGATAGCCGGGGGAGATCGTCGCCGGTAGCAGATCAACGATGATGCCTAGGGGGGCAAGCTGCGCTCGCACCTGCTCGGCGACCAGGAGATTGACCTCCACCTCGCTCACTCCCGCGGCATAGGCTCCCGTCTGTCCGCGCAGACGCCGCAATTCGTTGGGCGCCTCAGCCGCTCGCCAATGCCCCACTTGCAGGCCGACGCGCGGCACACCGGAACGTCCAAGCGGCGCCGGCGCCGGTAACAGCGTCGCCGCAGACGCCGGCGCCGCTCCCGTCAGCCACTGCGCGATGCCGAGTGCTCCTGCCGAGGCGCCCAGCGCGACGAAAGAGCGCCGACTCAGCCCCACCCGCGCGGGGCTATCGGTACCGTTGACGCCTTGAGAAACGCGGGCTATCCTCCCTTGTCGGAGGTGAGCATAGTGCGGTTTGGCTTTAATCCGCGGTTCACGCCCACGTCGCGGGCGGCGATGATCCATCAGCTGCGGGAGGGGCTGCTCGTGGCCGAGCGGCTGGAGTTCGATGTCATCGAGCTTTCCGTCAGCACGATGATCTTCGACTACACGCTGGGCACGGTCTTCGGTGGCGAGTTCCTGGACCTGCTGCAACGGGCGAAGCCTCGCTTCCACGTGAATATCTTTCCCTTCGACCCCCGGGAGGGCGAACTGGGGATGAGCGATCCCAGTCCCTATCCGCGCAGTCTCGCTCTCCGCCGCCTGATCCACGTCATCGAATTCTTCGAGGCCCAGCATCCCATGGGCCTGTATATCATCCACGCCGGGGCAACGCGGTACGCCGGAGAGACACATCTCGCGAGCTTGCGTCAAGCGCTGGCTGCCCTCGACATACTCTACCCAGGACTGCCACTGGCGATCATCAACGACGGGCAAGGGTCGGTCCTCGGACGCCCGCGCGTCTTTCTGGAGCTACTCGACGCTACGCCGAACCTACGCTTTGTATTCAATACGGGTTTGGCCTGGCGCGCGGTAGACTACGACCGCGACGGCTATGCGTGGCTCCTCCGCAGTCTGAAGCGGTTCGATGATCGTTTGGCGGAAATCCACTGGAGCAGTGGCGCCCCCGGCGCCGGCCCCAACCGGCCGCTGCACGTCATCACCGACGACGGACTGGATATTGTCAGGACCCTGGGCATGGTCGGTCGTAATCCAGCACTCGTCCACCTTTTCGAGACCGTCGGCTCGCACCAGCACGCCTTAGCGCGCGAGCGCCGCTGCCTCTACAACGCGCGTATGGTGTATTGACACCGACAAGTGGTGCTGAAAGTTACCCGGTAACTATGCCCGGCTCGCGCCAAGGCGCCGTCACCCTCGCGTAAAGAGTTGGTTAAATCTCGCCGGGTTGGTGCCGAGCGCAGGCGCTGCTGCCCGTTCTCCGAGACAACGTGGCCGCCGCATAGCCCAGGCAACGGCGCACCACCGGCGATCCCCAGGGAGCTACAACGCCACGCCGGCCGGTGAGGCCTGAGCACAGGCGCCGTCCGCTAGCCGGCTCCGGCGCACCACCGGAGACCTGCTAACTCTGCGCGGGGGAACAGTCCCGTCTACTCGCCAGCACTGCGGGGACTGCGCCGTTTCAATGGGGGATGGAACAAGCGGTGACTGCTACAGCGACGGTCGCGCCGTGCTTAACCCACCAGCTCCACGTTCACTGCCCGCTGCCCACGCCCTCGGACGTCGTCAGCAATCTCAAAGCTGACGGCAAGTCCCTCTTCCAGGCTGTCAAAGGGGAAGGTGCTCATACCCGTAGCATGGAAGAAGATCTCTTCGCCATTTTCCATCCGGATAAAGCCAAAGCCGCGGTCTCGAATGAGCCGCACGACTGTGCCGGTATTCACGCTCGGTGCCCTCCTACATCTTGCCGGGGTAGCAGCGACGTGGCGATGAGGTGCGTCGGCCCCACCTGCTTGCTGCCGGCGATCCGGTGTTGACTGCACGACCGAGGCGGAGTGTTCAACGCTCTGCCGGGCCATCCGGTTCCTGTGCCAGCAGGATGAATGGACCTACGGGGTTGTGCGCGTAGCGAACGCTCTACCACCGAATTCTGCCGTAGCCCCAGGCCGTCTTGCCCCATAGAGTAGCCTAGCCCGGCCAGAAAAGCAAGAACCCGGCCGGATTTAGGCGCCCGGCAGCCGAATGACGCCAGCGGCCCACAGGATACCCACGATGACGACGACGACAACCGCCACCCCGATGACGATGTCGAGGTGGTCCGCCGGCGGCTCGTCGGCATCGGTAGGTGGTTGATAGTCGCTCACGGTAATGGTCGCCGGGCGGGCGCCTACACGCCTAACAAGCGAACAAGCGCCCCGGCAAGTTTGTTGGGATCATGGCGCAGCACGATCAGGCGCTCGGCGCCGGCCACCGGTCGGCTCAAACCGGGCGCCACGGCCACCTGCTCGGCCATCTTCGTCACCAAGTCGGCGCCGACGACGACGGCGCCTTCGGTCATGGCCAGCCGGCGTAACCGACTGCCGGCCGACAGGACCGGCCCATTGGGCCGCGCTGCGGCCTCGTGCAGCACCGGCTCGGCCAACACGGCTGCATATTGCTCCTGCACACTGCGGTCGGCCGTTGCGGTGTTGACGAGCACATAGTCGAGCGTAAAGCCACCGTACAAGTGGGTGGCGCGAACGTAGTCGGTGACCGTGAAGCTGTCGGTTTGCCCCGGTTCGGTCATCAGGTTGGCAATGAGAATCTTCTTCGCCCGACTGACCTGCAACGCCTCGACAATCGGCTGCAAGAGCAGGTTCGGGATGACCGTGAGGTAGAAACTGCCCGGCCCGAAGAGCAGAATGTCGGCTTCGCGGATCGCGGCCAAGACCTCGGGGTTGACCGGCATGGACAGCCGACGCACGAATGGGCCGGGGGAGGCGAGCACTCGCTGCTTATCTTGGTCCGCTGGGGCGAGGAACACGCGCTTGATCGGCACGCCACTGCGCCGTGCCCGTATAGAATCCGCACTCTCCAGGATGGTGCCGTGCTGCAGCTCGGCACAAAGCTCGACGGCGCCCCGAACGGGCAAGAGCATCGTCCCGCCGGTCTGTGCCGGTAGCTGACCAGGGACGACCAGCCCCGACTGTTCCGTGACACTGGAGATGGCGATCAGCCGATGGGCAAAGGCAAAACTGCGGGCCTGGAGGACCACGAACCCCCGGTGCCCCACAAAGGCGACGACCGTCGGGAGGCGCTGCGGGAGACGGTAGTTGTAGACCAGATCAACGAGTCGCTCATCACTGTAGGGCGCCTGCACTGCGCTGACGAGCGAGCGATTGAGCTGGAAGACGGCAAAGCCACTCAGGCCGAGACCGGAGGCGAGGAACAAGGCGCCCCGCCACGTCCGGTCAATGAATTGCAGCGTGAGGTAGTACACGAAATCCGGGAACGGCTGCGTGCGGTACACGTCAACGAGGAAGAAGGCAATGCCGAGGGCGGTGGCGGTGAGGGCAATGAGCAGCAGGAGCACCCAGCGCTTGACGTGCAAGCCGGGCCGCGACCAGCGGATGAGGTCGTTGATCCACGCATCGAGCGCGGCCAATCGCTGGGTTAATTGCAGGCGCAAGTCGTAGAACACAGCCTACTCGCCCCCTACACCGGGCCACCCCCACCGAACTGCGTACCATCGTAGCATAACTTCGACACCCGGTCACGGCGACGCGGTACCCTAGGCTACCGATGGCAGCAGTAGAACGGATTTTTCAATATCCTTGCTTCGACATATTACTCCTGGTAAGATAGGTCATCACCTGCAACGTGTGATGTGCTGGTGTCAAGGCGCCAGTCTGATCCAGGCTTTACCTAGCGCTCCCTCCTGGAGATGGAAGAATGACCACTGCTTCTAACGAAGATCTTTCGCTAGCTGAAGCTGCGAAGTTGCTCGGAATCACTGGGAAAGGAGTGCGGCGCCTGATTCAAGGAGGAGAGTTGCAGGATCGCCGGGCCGGTCGCAAGCAATACATCTCCCGATCAAGTGTTGTTTCCTACATGGGCAGGGATAAGGATACTGATGACGGGGGCGCTGAGTCGTCGTTTGAGGCCGACGATGACGAGGCTATGGATAGCGGCGAACTGTCAAAGGATCGAATTAATTATAAGTCAGTCGACGGAAATATCTCCTGGCTTTATGACCGCTACCATCAGGAGAAACTAGACATTGCGCCGGAATTCCAGAGATTCTACGTCTTCGATAGGAAGACTGCTAGTAGGTTAATAGAATCGATATTTCTGGATGTCCCAATACCAGCTATGTATTTTTCTGACGAAGGCGGTAAATGGATAGTTATAGATGGACACCAGAGATTACACACATACTTTGATTTCAGAGAAGGAAGGCTCAAATTGGCAAAGATGGAATTTCTGACGCATCTGGATGGCAAGACTTGGGATGATCTGAGTGAGGAGGAGCAGCAAGACTTCCTAAATCGTGTGGTGCAGTTCTTCTTAATCGGGCGTGACAACGATCGCAACCTCACGTTTAGTGTCTTTCATCGGCTGAACCGTGGTGCCGTAAAACTCAACGAGATGGAGTTAAGAAACTGCCTGTATCAAGGAGCATTCGCAAAAATGCTTGCTGAACTCACAAGAGAGGAATCTTGGCTTGACCTCATGAACTACAACGGACCGCACAAACGGATGAAGGATCGTGAGCTAATTCTGAGGTTCTTTGCCGTCTTCACTGCCCAGAATGAATACCATGCGCCATTGAAGACTTTTCTTAGCGAGCAAATGGAAGCGCTTAATAAGCGCTCTCCTGAATACCTGGACGACTTGAGAAATTCATTCCTCAATGCTTGCATGCTGGCAAAGCAAATCTTCCCTAACTGTGTGTTTCAGAGATTTTCGCCGGGCGATGCAGCTAATCAGAATGGAGGATGGTCGAAAGTAGTCAACCTTGCGTTATTCGAAGTGGTGATGGTATCACTTGCAAAACGATCACGTAGAGATATCTTCCCTAAGAAAGAAGGTATTCATGAGAGAACGTTGCAATTGATGACTGGTAACGCCGAGTTTTCAGATGCGATTACAAACAATGCATCCCATCTACTCAAGTTCAGGCGTCGACATGAGATTTGGACAAATGCGTTGTCGGAGGTTCTAGGATCAAGTGCTGATGATCCCCGCTTCTTTCCAAAAAGTATGCGTCGCAAGCTCTATAAGAAGGACAACACCTGCCACATCTGCCACCAGGAGATCACGGAGTTTGATGACGCTACCGTGGACCATGTCCAGCCGTATAGCAAGGGCGGTAGGACTACTCCTGACAATGCCCGACTCGCCCATCGGTTTTGCAACTCAAGCAAGGGAGCGCGACTGCCTCAGTAAGTTATGACCTTGCCACCCCATACCGTATAGCAGCGCTGCCGCCGGACATGATCACTCTGGTCCTTGTCAGCTTTCGCGGCGGGCTTCGAGGGCCTCGACGATTAGCTCGTTGGCGGTGCGCGGATTGGCCTTGCCGCGCGTGGCGCGCATCACCTGGCCGACCAGGAATTTGGCCGCCGCCGGCTTTCCACCGAGGTAGTCGGCAACGCTCTTGGGGTTGGCGTCGAGGGCCTCGGCGACAATCGCCGCCAGCGCCGCGGTGTCGCTCACCTGGGCCAGGCCGCGCTGCTCGACGATCTGCGCCGGTGGCGCCCCCGATTCGAA
This sequence comes from Chloroflexota bacterium, assembly GCA_965220865.1. Classification (GTDB taxonomy): domain Bacteria; phylum Chloroflexota; class UBA11872; order UBA12225; family JAJDUF01; genus JAJDUF01. The sequence continues at coordinate 3,938,254 of OZ244848.1, read as the reverse complement.
CGACGCCGCGAGTACCTCGGGCACGCTGCGGACGGAGATCGTGCCGGCCGCGACGAGTTTGACCACCGCGGCGAGATGGGCGGGCGTCAGCTTGCTCTCGGCGACGGCATCGGCGCCGCCGGCGAGCCGCACCACGTCGCGGAGGAGCCAATTTGCAGTCGGCCGTGCATGCTCGGGGCCGGCTGCCGCGACGGCCTGCTCGTAGTAGTCGGCGAGCGACCGGGTGGTCAGCAACAGGCCGGCGTCGGCTGCGGAGAGCGCGTATTGCTCGACGAACCGCCGCCGCCGCGCCGCCGGTAGCTCCGGGAGCTGCGCGCGGACCTGCTCCACCCACTCGCGGCTCAACACGAGCGGCGGGAGGTCCGGCTCCGGGAAATAGCGGTAGTCGTGAGCCTGCTCTTTGCTCCGCTGGCTCACGGTCACACCGCGCTCCTCCACCCAGCCACGGGTCTCCTGCTCAATCCGCTCGCCGGCGGCGAGGGCGGCGGCTTGGCGCTCGGACTCATAGGCCAGCGCCCGCTGCACGGCGCGGAACGAGTTCATGTTCTTCACTTCGACCTTGGCGCCAAGCTCCGTGGCCCCGCGCGGACGGAGGCTGATGTTCGCGTCGCAGCGGAACGCGCCATCTTCCATATTGGCCGTCGAGACGCCGAGATGCCGCAACAGCAAGCGCAGGGTTTGGAGGAAGAGGCCGGCGTCCTCGGGTGAGCGCAGGTCTGGCTCACCGACAATCTCCATCAGCGGCACGCCCGACCGATTGACATCCATCAGCGAGTAGGTTTCGCCGAGGTCGTCGCGGCGGTGATACAGCTTGGCGACATCCTCTTCGAGGTGGACGCGGGTGATGCCGATACGCTTGGCGCCGGCTTCCGTCTCGATGTCCAGCCGGCCGTGCTGCGAGAGGGGCAGGTCGTATTGCGAAATCTGGTAGCCCTTCATCAGATCGGGGTAGTTGTAGTTCTTGCGGTCGAACTTGGTGAACTCCGGTATCTCGCAATTCAGCGCGAGGGCCGTCCGCACGGTGAACTCGACCGCCTGCTCGTTGATGACCGGCAGCGTGCCCGGCAAACCGAGGCACACCGGGCAGACCAGGGTGTTGGGCGGCGCGGAGGCATATTGCGCGTTGCACGTACAGAACATCTTGCTCGCGGTGAGCAGCTGCGCGTGGACTTCCAAACCGATCACCACCTCGTAATCGGTAGTCGTCGCGGCGCTCGCCGGGGCTGCCGTCGTTGCCATCATCTCATCTTGTTCCCTCAAACCGGAATGGGAGTGTCTATTGTTGCGCTGTCCTATTGTCGGAAAGTCCGCGCGTTGGCGCAACACGCCGGCGCAGGTAGCTGTCCTGCTGCCACTATGGCGGTCGTCGGAGGCCACGCTTCAGGGCCGGCGGTATTGATACTCCTCGACCCAGGCCCGTAGCGTCGCCTCGTCGTGGGGGTAGCGCCGCGCGATGATGTGCCAGGGAAGGCCCATCCGTTGCAGGCGGATAATCCCCTCGACCAACTCGCGCCAGGTGGTGAGGTCGTAGCCGGCGTGGCTGCCCAGCGGCGGCGCGAGTGGTAGCTGCTGGAGTAACTCGACACAGCTGCGGGCAACCTGAAGTGCTTGGTCGGCATCGTCCAGCCCCTCGCAGGCGCCTAGTCCCTCGGTATGCACGCGCGTGCCGCTGAGCGGCCGCCAACGCAGCTCCACAGCGACCCCTGCCCCAGGGCACGCGCTGCGCTGCCGCCACGCCTGCAGCACGGCCACCACCTGCTCGCTTCCAAGCGGGCGCACGAAGCGGCATCCGGGCCACGTCAGACGCTCGGGGAGGTGCGTGGCACTGCGCCCGGCCCAGTGCGGACCGATGGCTTCCAACTCGTACTCACCCCACTGGGCGCCAAACTCCCGACCACTGCACCGGATGGTGGCGGGCAGGGCCTCCGGGGGCCAGTCGGCATCGGCACGCAACTCCTGGGCTTGGGTCTTGAGCCACCCGTCGGGAAGGTCGGCGATAAGGGCGTCCAGATTGGAAGCCCAGTGCAGTTGTAGCTGGAGCGGCGCGGCGCCGGCGGAGCTGCTCATCGCTGCCTCCTCATTACGAGACAGGCGAACGCACGTCAGCCCCTATGATACGCTACCGCTGGCGGCGAATGCACAGGACTCTCTCGCAGTTGCTCAGGGGCCGGAGGTTGGAGTGGTCGCAGGATAGCTGTCAGGGCGCGGCGACGACGGTGCTCACGTCGAACAACAGCAACTCCGAGTCGTGCCGCTCATGTGGGGGGAAGTCCTTGATTGCGATCACTTGCTGCCCATCGGGTGACCAGGCTACCGCGTATAACCTTTCATCCTGGGCTATCCGGTGGAGGGTCGTGGTGGAGGGATGAAACAGCCACAGCCCCTCCCCGCGCCAAGGCCGCTGTCCCGTGAACGCCAGCCACTGACTATCGGGTGACCAGGCCAGCCCACCGGGCCCCTTGATATCCGCCAATACCTTGCGCGGCTGCTGCTCCTCCGGATCCATCAGGTAGAGGTTCCACGGCTGGTCCAGCCGCGCAAAACCATCCACGCCCATAGACTGCGGCGAGGCGAGGAAGGCGATGGTGGTCCCATCGGGAGACCAAGCGGGCAACCCGGCCCGCCCATCACGCGTGCAGGTATCTTCATCGCCAAAGTAATCATCCAGGGGCCAGCTGCGGCCATCCTCTTCGATGACAAACGCGGGATATTCGATGCGTGTTGGAGTGAGCCACGCCAGACTCGAACAGAGGCTTCCCCCAGTACCCAAGAGACCACGGGTCATCGCGGGATTCCAGGCCCATAGGCCTAGAGGGAAGGTCAGTTGCTCGGCAACAAGGCGCTCGACGGCGCCCGTCTCGACCTCGTAAGCCATCAGGTAGCGGGTGTCCTCGGTGAGCAGGCGGCCACTCTCGTCCTTGAGACCCAGGCAATTCTTCTCATAGCCCAACCGGCCGTCCGGCAACGATGTCGGATTGTGAAACCATGTCTGCCGACAGGTCGGGTCGGGGTCCAAGGGCAAGGGGGTCAAACCGCTTCCGTCGAGATGCAGCCGCCACAGGCGCCATGTAGACCGACCAGCCTCCCGATCCGACAATTCATATCGCACGATCAGCCAGCCGTTCGGCAGCCACGCGAGCCAGCCGTAGTCGCCACGGGGTGCCGGCACCCGGCGCATCGGCACCTCCGCCGTGCGGTCCAGGAGTTGGCGGCCCAGCAGCACAGCCGACACCGCGAGCGCCAGGCCGGCGATAATCGCTATAGCGAGCAGCCCTGGGCGGCGGATGTTCATTGGTCTGCTCCCCGCTACCTGGCGCGGTGATTCGCCCCTCGGGGAGAGGGACTCGCCCTAGGCTGGCGTCGGGTGCTCCGTGCGTTGCAGCCGCTCCTTGATCCACATGCGTGCGAGCGTAGTAGGGCCGATACCCTTTTCTTTCGCGACGGTGCGGAGCGCAACGAGTGTCTCGGGGTCGAGACGAATGGTGATTCCTTCGGAAAGGTTGTTGGCCAGGCGCATACGTACCGTCTTGAACTCGTCCTGATAGTCGGCCATGTCGTGAGTATCGAACCACTCCGCTGCTTCTTCGCGGCTGGCAAACTCAGGGATGCGGCTCTGGCTGCGTTCCTTACTCTGTGCCATTCTGTCTCGTCGCTTTCTCTCGCGCGTAGACGGGGAAATGCCCAACGCGCTGCGAGCGGCCGGCGCGCTCAGAGGGCGGGGCGGGCCTGGGCGTGGGGCTGGCTCTGCTCGTAGGCGTGGGCGACGCGCAAGAGGGTGGCTTCGTCGAAGGGGCGGCCGATGAGCTGCACGCCGACGGGTAGCCCGGTCGCGTCGAAGCCGCAGGGTACGCTGAGACCGGGCAGGCCGGCGATATTTGTGGGGATGGTGAAGATGTCCGAGAGGTACATCGCGAGCGGATCGGCGGTCTTCTCGCCGAGTTGGAACGCCGTCGTCGGGGTCGTCGGACCGACCACCACGTCGCACTGCTCGAAGGCCGTATCGAAGTCCTGTTTGATGAGGGTCCGTGCTTGCTGCGCCTTGCGATAGTAGGCGTCGTAATAGCCGGCCGAGAGCGCGTAGGTGCCGAGCATGATGCGGCGCTTGACTTCGGCGCCAAAGCCGCGCTCGCGGGCGAGGTCCATGGCGCGCCACATATCGGCCTCGTCGGTCGCGGCCAAGCCATATTTCACGCCGTTGTAGCGGGCGAGGTTGGCGCTGCACTCGGCCGGCGCGATGATGTAATAGGTCGCCAGCGCATATTCGGTGTGGGGCAGCGTCACGTCAACGACCTCGGCGCCGAGCGCGGCGAGGTCGGCAATGGCCTGCTGCACGAGGCGGCTTACGTCCGACTCCATTCCGGCAATGAAATACTCCTGGGGCACACCGACGCGCACGCCGCGCACATCGCCGGTGAGGGCAGCGCGGAAGTCGGGTACCGCTTCCGTACTCGCCGTGGCGTCGAGCGGGTCGTGACCGGCGATGGCCTGTAAGAGCAAGGCGCAGTCCTCGACATCGCGGCCGAACGGGCCGATCTGGTCGAGCGAGGAGGCAAAGGCGACCAAGCCGTAGCGCGACACGCGGCCGTAGGTGGGCTTGAGGCCAACCACGCCACACAGCGCAGCCGGCTGGCGGATGGAGCCGCCGGTGTCCGTGCCCAAGGAGACGAGGCATTCGCCGGCGGCGACGGCCGCCGCCGATCCGCCGCTGGACCCGCCGGGCACGCGGTCGAGGTCCCACGGATTGTGGGTGGGGAAGAACCCGGAGTTCTCGGTTGACGAGCCCATGGCGAACTCGTCCATGTTGGTCTTCCCCACGACGACCGCGCCGGCAGCCTGCAAGCGGGCCACGGCCGTTGCGTCGTAAGGGGGGACGAAGTTCTCGAGGATGCGCGAGGCGCAGGTGGTGAGCGTGTCGCGGGTGCAGAGCACGTCCTTGACGGCGACCGGGATGCCGGTCAGCGCCGGTGTCGCCGCCGGATCATCGGCGGCGAGGGCGGCATCGGCCGCACGCGCCTGCTCCAGCGCGCGCTCGGCCGTGACCGTGAGGTAGGCGCGGACCTGCGGCTCGACGCTTTCGATGCGGTCGAGCACTGCTTGGGTCAGTTCGGTAGACGAGATGTCGCGGCGGAGTAGGCGCTCGCGGGCCGCATGGGCGGTGAGGTCCCACAGCGCGGTCACGGCTGACCTCCGACAAGCGTGGGGTTTTCGGCAGGAGGTGGGTTGGACCTAACCCCCGGCTCCTTCCCTGAAAGGAAGGGGAGTCTGCGCGGTGAAGGATTGCTGACCACCGGTTACTCCTCCAGCACGGCCTGGACCTTGAAGTAGTCACCGTCGCGCCGCGGCGCGTTGCGGAGCACGTCCTGCGCTGGCAGCGAGGGCCGCGCCGTATCGGCACGCATGACGTTCGTGCCGCCGAGGACCTGGGCGGTAGGGGGGATGTGGGCGGTATCGAGCTGCTGGAGGCTGCGGAAGTGCTCGAGGATACGCGATAGCTCCGCTGCCAGCCGCTCCTTCTCCTCAGCACTGAGTCCCAGGCGAGCCAACGCCGCGACGTGCTCTACCTCTGCTTGGCTAATCACTGCCCCTGCTCCTCGGAATGGGCTATGCGCTCCCGGCACCCCTATGCATGCCGGATTATGGCCCCCCTATGGCCCCCCCGCTGTGCAGGGGGACGGGGACTCCTGCGTTCGCGGAAACGGTGTTCCTGGTCCGGTGGCGCGTCAGAGTATAGCAGCACACGGCCTTGATTCATTATAATACATATGTATGTCCGGCATCAGTCTTCCGACTTCTCGCGGTCTACCGCTGACAGAGGGCCGGGGCTGGCTCACACGCCGTCTCGCCATGTGGCGGGAGGCGCTGGAGCAGCACCGGCAGGTGTCCGTGCCGTTGCTGGTGGCGCTGTCCTTCTTGGCGGGCGTGGGGGGCGCGGCTCAGGGGAACGTCGTTGCCGGTGCGCTCGTCCTAAGCGGGATCGTGGGACTCGTGCTGGCAGTGTGGCTGGGGCGACAGCCGTGGTGGTTTGTGGGTGGGCTGTGCCTGCTGGCGAGCGCGTGTGGCGCTCTGCGCTGGCTACACCACACGCCACCGCCGGCCCCGGCCGACCTCGCTTTTCACGTCGAGGACGCGCGGGCGGTGCGCGGGATCGTCACGGCGGCTCCTATCCAGCGGCAGCGCAGCCAGCAAGTCACCGTCGGAGCGACGGAGGTGGAAACGGTGCGCGGACGGCAGCCGGTGGACGGCCGGGTGATGGTCTGGGCACGTCCGTACCCGGCAGTGCAAGTCGGGGACAACGTAACGCTGGTGGGCGCCCTACAGCGGCCGGCAGCGGCGCTGCCAGCGGGATATGCCGCCTACTTGCAACGCAACGGCGTGCAGGCGGTGATGTCGTTTCCGCGCGTCTACGCGCGGCGTCCGGAGACACCACGCGGCTGGCAGGCGCGCATGAGCCGCCTGCGAGTGCATCTGCGCCGCGTCATTGACACTCACCTGCCGGAGCCACACGCCGCCCTCGCCGCCGGCATCCTGCTAGGCCAACGCGCCGACATTCCGCGCAGCCTGAACGAGCAGATGCACCTCACCGGCACGTCGCATATCATCGCCATCTCGGGCGCCAACCTCACCATCATTGCCGGGCTGTTGAGCTTGGTCATCCGGCGTAGTGGCCGGGCGCTCGCGGGACTGGCCGGGCGGCTAGGCGGCTCACCGGCGCTGCCGCTGACCTGGCAGGCAACGGTCATCGCGCTGCTGGCCCTGAGCGCCATTTGGGCCTACGCCTGGCTCGTCGGCTGGGGTGCTTCGGTCGTGCGCGCGGCGGTCATGAGCTCGCTGGTTTTGGCCGCGCCGACGGTCCAGCACCGCTCGTTCGCGCCCACGTCGCTGACCTGGGCGGCCGTCGCGATGGTTGCCATCCGGCCGACGACCCTGTGGGACGTCGGCTTTCAGCTTTCCGTCCTGGCCACGGCCGGCATTCTGTTCCTGGCGCCGGCGCTCCAGACGCGGCTGAACCGGCTGCCGGGCTGGCTTGGCGAGCCGCTGGCGCTCACCCTCGCCGCGCAGATCGCCGTGCTGCCCGTGCTGATGGTGACGTTCGGGCGCGTGTCCCTGATTTCTCCCGTGCCCAACGTCGTGCTCGCCCCGCTATTCGCGCCGATCATGGTCTGCGGTCTCGCGCTGCTGGCGCTGGGCGGTCTCGCGCCGCTACTGGGGCACGTGCTGACCATCGCCACCGCCCTGCTCGGCTGGATATTGTGGGCACATCTGACGGTGCTGATCGAAACGGCCCGCCTGTTCTCCGCCGTGCCTGGCGCCGCGCTGACGCTGCCACCGCTGCCACCCGTGGTTGCACTACCCGCCTACCTCGGGCTGGCGGGACTAGCCTGGCGGCTGCGGCGCCGGCCGGGGGCAGCGCCGCTCTCGACCATGGGGAATGGCGGCTGGGCGTTGCTGGCACTCGTGGGGTGCCTGGTCGCCGGGGTTGTTGGCTGGAATCTGATCGCGACGCGGCCGCCGGCAGCGGCGGAGCTGTGGCTGCCATCCGTGGCGGACGGGCGGCTAGCGCTCCTCCAGCTCCCGACCGGCGCCACGGTCCTCATTGACGGCGGCGCGACCCATACGGCAGCCGTACAGCTGCTCGGCCGCGCGTTGCCGTTCTGGCAGCGACGGGTGGACATTGTGATCGCGACCGATCCGCGGGCCGCGACTCTGACCGGCCTGCTGCCGGTCCTGGAGCGGTACCAGGTCGGCCGGGTACTCGACGCGGGGGGCCGCTACCCGTCGGCGCGCTACCGACGGTACGAGCAGGTCATCGGCGAGCGGCGGCTCCAACGGCGTCTGGTGGGTCCCGGGGACCACATCCGGCTGACCGACGACATCGTGCTGGAGATCACGGCCGCGGAGCCGCTGCCCGTCTCCGGCAGTAGGCGCACTACCGGCAGCCCGGCCGCCGCGTTGGGCCTCGCTATCCACACGCCCGCCGGCATGCTCCGGCTGCCTGGTGGCGCGCTCCGGCCGGATAACACCTACACGCACGCATCTCAGCGCGCGGACACCGCGGTCATGGTGCGCCCGCTGGGGGCCGGCGCCGACGACTCAGCGGTGCTGACCGTTGTGCAAGGGCAGCGGCTCGGTCTGCTGCACGCCGGACGGCCGGCTATCTCCGTCGGCGGTGGCGTGCGCCTGCTTATCGGACCGCGCGGCGTGGCCGTCCAGCCCTTCACAACGGGATAAGACCGGCGAGAGGACAGGTGTCGAGTCACCGCAATACTGTGGTCGCTGACATCGTGTAGAGTTTGGAAGGGCACAAGAGATGCCTACCGTGAAAGATCGGCTCGTAGATCGTGTGACCGGAGATGCGGAGATGAGCCGGCAGAGCAAGCCGCCGTCGGTACTCGCTGCGGAGCTACAGACGTTCGACCGGCAGCGTGCCAGTCTGCTCAAGACCCATCCACAGAAGTATGCTCTCATCAAGGGCAGGAACATCGTTGGAGTGTTCGAGTCCGACCGAGAAGCACTGGACACGGGCTATGCAAAGTTTGGATCCGAACCCTTCTTGGTCAAGCAGATACGAGCAAAAGACGACCCCGTGCGCCTCATGGTGATGGGCGTGTCGCTCTGAGGCAGCTTCGTGCCTACGATCACCTATAACCGGCGCGGCCCGTTGGATCTCTACCGCGAAGGGCCAACAATCGCGATAGAGTTCTCGATTCCCGATGAGTTGGCTGCGTCGCTCCGCAAGCAGGGAAAGGCTGTTCCGCAGCCGGTAGCTCAGACTGCCCTGATAGACACGGGTGCAACCGTCACGGTCATTGACACTGAGGTTGCGCGGCGGCTGAGGTTGAACCCCGCTGACGTAGGAGAGGTCGAAACGGCCGGCGGCACGGAGGAGTGGCTGCGCTACGACTTCAAGGTTCACCTGCTGGCCGGCCTCCCAGCAATAGCCGTCTATGGGATCGCATCACCACGCGAGAACACCATCCTCATAGGCAGAGACATTCTTTCCTACGGCACGCTCACGTATCGAGGCAGCGACGGGCCCTTCACTCTTGACCTCAGTCCTCGATCCACCTAGCGTACTACCTCTCCTCTGTGCCGGAATCCCCGCTACACAGAACGTCGGTGTTCCGGGGGAGTCTCTGCGCCAGGACCGGGGCTTCCTTGACGCGAATACTGCTCAAATGTATAGTATTCTCAGAGGACGAGCGGGCGCGTCCGTAGGACAGTGAGGCAAATGGAGTGGGAGAAACAAGCAGAAGGCACCCTGAACGCATGGGCGGCGGCCGCGCAGGAGGGCGACGAGGCGGCCCGGCTGGCATTGCTCCGGCAATTCGAGCCGTTGATTCGGAGCACCGCGGCCTGGCTCTGGCGCGGCGTGCTCCGGTCGCAGCTGACCAACATCTACGAGCGAGCCGATCTCATGCAGGAGACCCGGCGCTTGTTTCTCGAGCTGGTCCACGAGCACACGCTCCGGCGCGGGCGTTCCTTCACCCCCTTCATCGTCACGATGCTCCGCTGGCGCGCCCGGAACTTCCTGTCCCAGGTCCAGCGACGTCGCATGCCGGGGCCGCGCGAATCTATTGACGATGAGTGGACACTGGAGCAGGCAGCGCGGCTGGGCCGCGCGCTGTTCCCTGATCCGGCGGTGGTGGTCGCACGACGGACGGAACTGCTCGACGCCATGCAGCAGCTTACGCTGCGCCAGCGGCGTTTGCTATATCTCCACTACTGGCACGACGTACCGGTCGCGCAGCTGGCGTCGGCGTGGGGTGTCAGCCAGCAAGCGATCCGGCAAGCGCTGCAACGCGCCCACCGCTCGCTGCACCGCCGCTTGGCCACCGACACCCCGCCGGCAGCGTCACCGGCGCCGAGGGTGGGCGGCGCTCCACCGCCGAACGGCCGGGCGCTGCGTCAGGCGCCGCGCCAAACCGCGCTCTCGTTCTGAAGACGCCGCGGCGCGGCGTCAATAGAGCGTCGTGATCCCCAAGAACATGGCGGGGATGAGAAAGAACACGCCGACGACGTAGGCGAGCGCCAGCGGTTTGCGCTCGCTGGCTATCGCCGCGAGATTTTCGGCCCCCAGCAGCGGTATGCGGGCCAACCACGGGATACCGTAAATCACCACGACTCCGAACAGGTTGTAGACGAAGTGAACGAGCGCAATCTGGAGGGCGGGCAACGCTTCCGCGCCTGAGACGGCGGTGGCGGCGAGCAAGGCCGTGACCGTGGTGCCGATATTGGCGCCCAGCGTAAACGGATACACCTGCGTCAACCGGAATACGCCCGCTCCGGCCAAGGGGACGATCAGGCTCGTGGTGGTGGAAGACGACTGGACAAGCACAGTAATTCCCGTGCCGGCGGCAATGCCGGCCAGCGGTCCGCGGCCAATCGCGAAATGCATGATCTCCCTGGCGCGGCCGACCATCAGCGCCTTGAGTAGCTTGCTGATGAGGGAGATCGAGATGAAGATTAGGATGACCCCGACGATAATCGTCAGCAGGCCGTCAAAAGGGTGTGGCAGGACGTGCGTCCACTGCACAAACAGTTCGATCAGCGGCTTCGTGGCACCGCTGACGACGTTCAAATGGATCTGCCCATAGGAACCGCCGCCGACCAGGAGATTGCCAATGAATAATCCCAACCTTTCGAGCGGGTGAAACAGGATTTCCAACGGCAGAAAGATGACGATATTGAGGAGATTGAAGAAGTCGTGAATGATGGCGGCGGCAAAGGCGCGACGGAACTCCTGCTTCTCGGCCACGTGGCCGAGGCTGACCAGCGTATTGGTAACCGTCGTGCCGACATTGGCGCCCATGACCATGGGCACGGCAATCACGACGGGCAGGCCGCCCGCCACCAGCCCGACGATGATGGAAGTTACCGTACTGGACGATTGAATGAGGGCGGTGGCGATGATGCCCACGAGCAAGCCCAGGAAGGGATTGGTGGCAAACGCAAAAAGCTCTTGCGCCCGCTCGCCGGCCACGGTCTTGAAGCCCGCGCCGATAAACCCGACGGCGAGAATCAACAGGTACACGAGCACCAGCACGCTCACCCACCGCAGTAGCGCGCTGCGTTGCCACGCGGGCTGCGTTGCATCGATCCGCTGCGTCAGAGACTCATTCATACTAGGGGCCTCTTATGAAGGACGTGCTATGCGTTGAACGCGGATTGAGGGTTCTCTCGCCTACGGCTCCACGCCTGACCGCAGGTAGGAACGCTACAGCAATGGATAGCACCGGGCACGATGCCGGAGGCGAGTATACCGGCCGGCCGATCAATGCCCGGCGGCGGCCGGATTGTCCGGCAAATTCGGCGGCGTACCTACCTATTAATGGGAGTTGTCGGCTACACTACTAACGTGAGCAGACTCCGGGTAGCTCATTGACACCCCATGGTGATCGAAACAGCGCCGTCCGAGCCGTGGATTAGCCCCAGCGCACCGCAAGAGCTACGCGCTCAAATGCGGCGTCCGATGCCGCTCGAAGGACCCTTGGAGGATGCGTTCGGGCGCCGTATCCGCAATCTGCGGGTGTCGCTGATTGATCGCTGTAACTTTCGCTGCACCTACTGCATGCCGGCCGAGGGCTTGGATTGGCTGCCACGCGATGAAATCCTGACCTTTGACGAGATCGAACGACTGGTGCGCTTGGCCGTGGCTTTGGGGATCGAGGAGATCCGCCTCACGGGCGGCGAGCCAACCTTGCGGCCCCAGCTGCCGGAGCTGATCGCGCGTCTCTCGGCTATCCCCGGACTGAAGAGCCTGGCCTTGACCACCAATGGCTTCCTGCTCCGCAAGCTGGCCCCGGGCCTGGCCGCAGCCGGCCTCACGCGCATCAACGTCAGTCTGGACACGCTGGACGCGCATAAGTTCGCGGCCATCACGAGGCGGGACGCTATCAAAGAGGTGATTGATGGGTTGGCAGCGCTGGAGGAAGTCCCGAGCATCCACCCCATCAAGGTCAACGCGGTAGCAGTGCGCGGCTTTACCACTGCCGATGACATTCTCGCTTTTGCCGAGCTGGCCCGACGGAAACCCTACGTCATCCGCTTCATCGAATTCATGCCCCTCGACGCCGACGGCCATTGGGACCGGATGCAGGTCCTGAGCGGCGAGGAAATAAGGCGCATTATCGAGCCGGTCTATTCGCTCGTGCCGGTGCGGGTCGCTGCGAGTAGCACGGCCCGTGTGTATCGCTTCGCCGATGGCAGCGGCGAGATGGGCTTTATCAATCCCGTAAGCCAGCCGTTCTGCGCCTCCTGCGACCGCATTCGCCTCACCGCCGACGGACAGCTACGGACCTGCCTGTTCTCCATTGACGAGACCAATCTGCGCGACCCTATGCGGATTGGCGCTCCCGATGGCGAATTGGAACTGCTCCTGCGCCACGCCATCTGGCGCAAAGAGCTGAAGCACCACATCAACGAAGGCCCGTCCTTCAAGCGCGCCTCCCGCTCGATGTCGCAGATCGGCGGCTAACGCGAGTTCAGCTATCAGCCTAGAAGAGCGGATACATAAAGGGAGCCACGGCCGTCGTCTGGGCCAGGAACACGAGCGCTGCCAGCAGGAGCAGCAGCAGCAGCAGGGGAATGGCCCACCACAGCTTATGCACCCACAGCAATCCGAACAGTTCACCAACCGTCCCGAGCACCGCGCCGGTTTGTCCTAGCGCCCGCGATCCCTTGCCGCCCGCCATCGTTCCCTCGCCGCCCTTCTGGCTGCCGTCTCTGCCCGGTGGCTCAGGACATGGTACACCGGTCCTCACCCCGGCCCTCTCCGCCGCCTGGATTGGCCGGCGAGGCGACGGGTAAAGCCGGACGGCAGACTCCCCCTCTCCACATGGGGGCCGGGGGGTGAGGCAAGGCCCACCCGCTACGGCACCCCTAGCGGGTGACCAGAAAGTCACCTAGCACCAGCGCATCCAAGCCACTGCGCTCGAAGGTCGCAAGCGCGTCGGCAGGGGTGTTGACGATTGGCTCTCCACGCAGGTTGAAGCTCGTATTCAGAATCACCGGCAGTCCGGTCGTGGCCTCGAACCGCTCGATCAAGCCAGCATAGCGAGGGTTGAGCGCAGCATCCACCGTCTGCGGCCGCGTAGTGCCGTCAACGTGGGTGATTGCCGGGAGCCGCGCGCGCTGACTTTCCAACACGTCCACGACGTACAGCATGAACCGCGCCGGGTAGGCGGTTTCCGGCTCTGCGAGGTCGAAGTAGCGGCCGGCAGCGGGCAGGGAAACGGACGGCGCAAAGGGCCGGAACGGCTCGCGGAGCTTGATCCGGCGATTGACGCGATCTTTGATCTCCGCTCGCCGCGGATCGGCGAGTATGGAGCGCGCGCCGAGGGCACGCGCTCCATACTCGAACCGCCCCTGGAACCAGCCTAGCACCTCGCCTCGCGCCAACCGCTCGACAGCCGCCGCCTGCACCACCTCTGGGCTGCCCAAGTCCCGGTAGGTCACACCGGCCGCGTCGAGCGCCGCCCGTATCTCCCCCGGAGAGTACGACCGCCCCCAGTAGGCATGATCCATCACGAACGTCCGCGGCTGCCCGAATACGGCGTGCTGGGCCCAGAGGGCAGCGCCCAGCGCGCCACCGCTATCGCCGGCGGCCGGCTGAATGAACACGCGCTCGAAGTGGCCCTCGCGGGCAATCCGACCGTTCGCCACGCTGTTGAGCGCGACGCCCCCGGCTAGGCAGAGGTTGGGTAGACCAGTGCGGTCATAGAGGTGCCGGGACATTGCCAGCATCGTCTCCTCGCAGACCCGCTGAATACTCGCTGCAACGTCGGCATAGTATTGCTCGACCCGCCCCTGCCGGGGATCGCGCGGCGGGCCGAAGAGCGCGACGAGCTTGGGACCGTAGGTGTGCTGCACCGACCGGTGGAAGGAGAAATACGACATGTCCAGGTGCAGGCCGCCATCCCGGTCAACCTGCACGACCTTATGTACCTGGTCAACGTACCTAGGCCGGCCGTAGGCTGCCAGGCCCATCACTTTGTACTCGCCCTCGTTCACCTCGAAGCCGAGCCAGGCAGTGAAGGCGCTATAGAGCAGGCCGAGCGAATGTGGGAAACGTAGCTCATCCGTCAGCCGCAGCGCCGTACCCTCACCGACGCCCAAGGCGGCGGTCGTCCACTCGCCGACGCCGTCAACGGTCAGCACGGCCGCCGCCGCGAACGGCGAGCAGTAGAACGCGCTCGCCGCATGGGACAGATGGTGTTCGCAAAAGAGCAGCCGCTCGCCGGGCAGCCCAAAGCGACCCCGCAGCTTGGCCTTCACCCACAGGCGGTCCAGCAGCGACGAGATCATCGCCTCGCGGAAATAGCGGAGCGACCGCGGCGCCGCGGCGACGGCACTCAGCAAGACCCGCTCGAACTTGAGCAGCGGCTTCTCGTAGAAGACCACACAGTCTAGATCGTCGGGGCGCAGGCCGGCCGTTGCCAAACAGAAGTCAATGGCCTGCTCCGGCCAGCGATTGTCGTGCTTGACCCGCGAAAAGCGCTCCTCTTCCGCCGCCGCGACCAGCTGGCCGTCAACCAACAGCGCCGCCGCGGCATCATGGTAGAAGCAGGAGATGCCGAGAATCCGCATCAGAACTGGCGCCGCGCCCAGCGCTGGAGATCGGGATGCTCCGACCGTACACGCCACACGCTCCGGCCGGCCGGCACGCGACGCAGGCGCAACGGGTCACTGCGCCAGCGGAGCAGCACTCCGAGGGGGATGATGAGGAGCACGTACACCACGGAATAGAGTAAGCGCGCCTGCCAAGTCGCCACGATGACGGCGAAACGTCGCCAGCGACGCCAGCCGGCGCGGGGCGATCCACCGGCTTGGAAGAGGACGATACCCCAGACAGCGACCAGCGCCCCCACGATTGCGCCGAGCAACGATTGCCACCCGAAGCCGGGGCCACCAACACCCCAGCCAGCGGCGGCCAGCGCGGCGACGAGCAGCGCCAGCCCGGCCCCGGAGATCAGCAGGGACACCACCCTTGCGAACATCGCCGCCCTACTCGGTCACTTCCCGAGACTCAGTCTGCGGCCAAGCGCGAGCGACTACGCGCTGCGCGCTGCGGCGGCTCGATAAACGTAGACCCCTCCCGCCAAGATGACCAGGCCGGCGACGGTCCCGACGATCTGTTTCCAGCCGAAGCCGGCGACGGAGAAAGGCAGCAAGTCCGCGCCAACCGCGACGATCAGCAAGATTGCCCCGACCACCATCAACTCGATACCAATGGACTTACGCACCGTCTCAGCTCCTCTCCCACACCGGGCACACTACCACGCGCCAACCGCATTGCTCCCCGCAGGCCCGTCAGACGCTCGGCAGCATGACGTACAATTTAATGGGTGCCCCTCCGCGCAGGTCTCCTTGTGGATAGAAACGCCTACCTGCCAGGGGCGAGTACCCCAACCCGCTAGTAGGATACTACCTTCCGCGCGACTTGGCCTACCCCCGGCAGTCACCGGTCATGGGTGCGCGCAACAGCGGTGGTGTCTCCGGACAAGGATAGCGACCCGTACCAGGCAGGCTGCCATGAAGAGGAAGACGGCGCGAGGACCGGCACGGCCACCCTTCGAGCTTATCGAGCATCCGGCCGACGTAGGCATAAGGGTCTATGGCCGCGACCTTGGCACGCTCTTCGCGCGTGCCGCCTTGGGCCTCTGCTCGTTCATCACCGATACCGACACCGTCGTGGAGCGGGAGACACGGAGCATCGAGGTCGCAGCGCCGGACCGGGAAAGCCTGCTCGTCGCGTGGTTGAGCGAGGTGCTGTGGCTCATCGAGGTCGAAGACCTGCTCTTTGCGCGCTTTACGATTGAGTCCCTCTCCGCTACGGCGCTCGTGGCGCTTGCTCACGGCGAGCCGGCAGACCCGCAGCGGCATCCCTATCGAGGCGCCATCAAAGCGGTGACCTATCATCAGCTGGCTCTGCGCCGGCAGGCCGGCACGTGGAGCACAAATATCATCTTTGACGTCTGAGGCGAGCGCCAGCGCCACCGAGAAGGAAGGAGCACAACGATGAGCCGACGTTCCTCGCGACGCCGCGGTCACGGGCGGCGCCGTGGACGCGATCAGCAGCCGGCCGTGGACATCCCAACCAAGTTCGAGCGGGTAGCCGGATTCCCGCCACCGCCAGCGCCCCAGGTGAGCGCTCCGGCCGACACGTGGCCGGTCGCGGTTGACGAGTGGCGCTGGGATATTCCGTTGGGCGCCCAGGACGGCATGCGTGTGCCGGGGCGGGTCTATGCCAACGAAACGCTGCGCGATCTGCTCCAGGGCGACGGCTCGGTGCGCCAGCTGGCCAACATGGCGACGCTGCCGGGGATTCTCGGCCGCGCCCTGGCGATGCCCGACGTACACCAGGGCTACGGGGCGCCGGTCGGTGGGGTCTTTGCCACCGACGCAGCGACCGGCGTCGTCTCACCCGGCGCCTGCGGGTACGACATCAACTGCGGGGTGCGGCTGCTACGCGCCGATCTGAGCGAGGGCGACCTGCGGAGCCGGCTCGACCAACTGGCCGATGAGCTGTTCAGGCAGCTACCGAGTGGCTTGGGGAAGGGCAGCGGCCTCGGCAAAGGTCAAGGCAAGCGCGAGCAGGCGCTGACACACGGCGCTCGCTGGGCGGTCCGGGCCGGGCTGGGCTGGCAAGAAGACCTGGAGTATTGTGAGGCCGGGGGACAGCTGCCGGGCGCCAATCCGGACGACGTGAGCCGCCGAGCCTTCGAGCGCGGACTGGGCCGCATCCAATCGCTGGATCACGGCGGCGGGCAGCTTGGCTCGCTCGGCGCCGGCAACCACTTTGTCGAGGTCGGGGTCGTTGACGCCGTGGAAGACGGGGCGGCAGCCGCGGCCTTCGGACTTTCGTTGGGGCAAGTGGTCGTCTGGATCCACACCGGCTCGCGCGGCCTCGGGCACCAGATTTGCACCGACTACTTGCAAACGGCGCAGTCCGCCGGTGCGGCGTATGGGATCGAGCTACCGGACCGACAGCTGGCCTGCATGCCGATCCGGTCAGAGGCCGGCCGGGCCTATCTCAGCGCGATGACCGGCGCGGCCAACTTCGCCTGGGCCAACCGGCAGGTACTGGCGCAGTTGATCCGCGAAAGTTTTGCAGCGGTGTTCGAGCAAACGGCGGAGGCGCTGGGCATGTACCCGGTCTACGACGTGGCGCACAACATCGCCAAGTTCGAGACGCACCGCATCCCCGGCGAGCACGGGCCGGCGCAGAAGGTGCTCGTCCACCGCAAAGGCGCCACCCGTGCCTTCCCCGCCGAGCACGCCGAGCTACCAGCCGCCTACCGTTCCGTCGGTCAGCCGGTGCTGGTACCCGGCGACATGGGCCGCTATTCGTATGTGCTCGTGGGCACGCCGCAGACGATGAACGAGACTTTCGGCTCGCTCTGCCACGGGGCCGGCCGCCGTTTGTCCCGCGCGGCGGCCAAACGGGCCACGTCCGGCCAAGCGCTGGTAGCAGCCCTCCGTGAAAAAGGCATCGTCGTCCGCGCCGGCTCCGTCCGCGGCGTCGCCGAAGAGGCCCCGGACGCCTACAAGGACGCCGCCGAAGTGGTGGGCACCGCAGTCGGCGCCGGCCTCGCCCGGACCGTGGTCCGCACGCGGCCGGTCGTCGTGGTCAAGGGGTGATTGGCGCTGGCCTCACCCCCCGGCCCCCCATGGTCCCCCGCGGAGCGGGGGGGCCATGGATTCCCGCGAACGCGGGAATGACGGGAGCGCGTTCAGTAGTGAGGCCGGCGCCGCCTTGTCGCTTCTTTATATGTCCGCGTATACTTAAGATGGCTGGAGATAGCTGGCAGCGACGTTCTTGACACGGCGGCAGAGCAGGAGGAGCGATATCCATGGCGGAAAATGGCGCTGCGTCGCCAACCTTGGTTATCGAGGGTTTGCACGCGGCTATTAGTGGCCAGGAAATCTTGCACGGGATCAACCTTTCCCTGAATAAGGGCGAAGTCCATGCCATCATGGGGCCGAACGGCTCGGGCAAGAGCACGCTGGCCTACGCGTTGATGGGCCACCCTACCTATGAAGTCACCCAAGGCCGCGTGCTGTTCAAGGGTGAAGACCTGCTGGAAATGGAGCCGGACGAGCGGGCCAAGGCCGGCCTCTTCCTGGCGTTTCAGTACCCGACCTCCATTCCGGGCATCAATATGGGTAACTTCCTCCGCCTAGCGGTGAGGGCGCGATTTGGCGAGCAGAAAGCGCGTCAGTTCCGCAAGCTGCTCACGGAGAAGCTCCAGCTCTTGAAGATGGACCGCTCCTTTATGCGCCGGTATCTCAACGACGGCTTTTCCGGGGGTGAGAAGAAGCGCTCGGAAATCCTGCAGATGGCGCTGCTGGAGCCGGAGTTTGCCATTCTGGACGAGACCGATTCGGGGCTGGACATTGACGCGCTGCGCGTCGTCGCCGACGGCGTGAATGCCCAGATGAGTCCCGATCTCGGCGTGCTGGTCATCACCCACTATCAGCGGCTGTTGAACTACATCAAGCCTAACTTTGTGCATGTGCTCCTCGGGGGGCACTTGGTGCGATCCGGCGGGCCGGAGCTGGCCTTGTATCTGGAGGAGCACGGCTACGATCCGCTCATCAAGGAGCTGCACACGGCGGGCCAGGCGGTGGCGTCCGACGCAGCGGAGGCAGACGGTATCGAGAGCGCAACCGAGATGCGCGAGCACAGTGTGGTCGGTGGGGACGAGCACGATCCGTTCCGGTCACATGGTCGTACTTCTATCTAGGCCGGTTAGCGTTCAAGGAGTAAAGGGGTAAGAGCATGGCAACGGAGATAGCAGTAGCAGCACGCGACCCGGAAAAGCTGCGCTTGATGCAGGAAGCAGCGGCGCAGCTGCCAACCGAGTACTCGGCCGGCTGGCACGATGACATCACCCCTACCTTCCGGTCGGAGCGTGGTCTCAGTCGGCGGGTCGTCGAGGAAATCTCATCCATGAAGGATGAGCCGGCTTGGATGCGCCAGTTTCGCTTGGACTCGCTCGCGCACTTCGAGGCCCGTCCAATGCCGCAGTGGGGCGCGGACCTCAGTGGAGTGGACTTCGACAACATCCACTACTACATCCGTCCCACCGAAAAGCAGGGGCGCACGTGGGAAGAGGTGCCCGACGACATCAAGAATACGTTCGAGAAGCTCGGCATTCCGGAAGCGGAGCGCAAGTTCCTCGCCGGCGTGACCGCCCAGTACGACTCGGAGGCGGTCTACCACAGCGTCCGCGAAGAGCTTTCCCAGCAAGGCGTCATCTTCACCGATATGGATAGTGCCCTGCGCGAGCACCCGGACCTCGTGAAGGAGTATTGGGCCACGATCATCCCGTACAAGGACAACAAGATCGCCGCCCTGAACTCGGCGGTGTGGTCGGGGGGATCGTTCGTCTACATCCCGGCGGGGGTCCACGTCGCCATTCCGTTGCAGGCCTATTTCCGCATCAACTCGGAGGCCGCCGGACAGTTCGAGCGGACCATGATCATCGCCGAAGAAGGCAGCTACGTACATTACATCGAGGGCTGTACGGCACCGATCTACACCGAAGATAGCCTGCACTGCGCGGTCGTCGAGCTGATGGCCAAGCCGGGCGCGACGATCCGCTATACAACCATCCAGAACTGGTCGAACAACGTCTACAACCTCGTCACGAAGCGCGCGGTGGCCCAAGAGGAAGCCACCGTCGCCTGGATTGACGGCAACTTGGGCAGCAAGGTGACGATGAAGTATCCGGGCGTGTATCTCACCGGGCCAAAGGCCAAGGCGGAGATCGTCTCGGTGGCCATGGCCAACTCCGGCCAGGTACAGGACGCCGGCGGCAAGATTTACCACGCGGCGCCGGAAACCTCTTCGACCATCAACTCGAAGTCGGTGACGCTCGGGACCGGCCAGGCGTCGTTCCGCGGCCTGCTGAAGATCTACAAGGGCGCCGAGAAGTCGGCCTCGCAGATGCGCTGCGACGCCTTGCTGCTGACGCCGGAATGCCGGTCGGACACCTACCCAACCATCGAGATTGACGAGGAAGACGTGTCCATCGGGCACGAAGCGACGGTCTCGAAGGTCGGCGAGGAGCAAATGTTCTACTTGCAGAGCCGGGGCCTCTCGGAGGCGGAAGCGGTCACCCAGGTGGTGAACGGGTTCATGGAGCCGTTCAGCAAGGAATTGCCGATGGAATACGCGGTGGAGCTAAACCGCCTCATCCAGCTCCAGATGGACGCTGCCGTCGGCTGAGGCGCCCGTCATCCCCACCACCGTCCCGCCATTGCAATGAAAATAACGCCGATCCGTCATTCCCGCTTGCGCGGGAATCCACCCCGGCCCTCTCCCTGAGGGAGAGGGCCGGGGTGAGGGTGGCCGGGCAGTATCTGCCCCCATTTCCTGAGGAGAGTACGTGTGAGTGTAGTCTCACCGATGCGGACCGTCGTGCGGCGACGCCGCAGGTCCGTGGCACGCAAGCCAACCATCACGGCGGGTGCGGTCGCCGCGCTGAATGCGTCGCGCGACGACCCGGGCTGGGTGCAAGACCTGCGCCGCGCCAGCTTTGCCGCCTGGGAGCGCATCCCACTGCCTACCCCGACTACGGAAGGCTGGCGTCGCACCGACCTGCGGCCGCTCACGTCACGGCTGCACACCGTCAAGCCGGCAGCGCCCCGCAGCGACCTTCACGACGTAGAGCTGGGCGATCTCGACGCCGGCTTGCAGGAGGCGCTCGACGTGTACTTCCCGGTGGGCGGACTGGTCATCCAGCAGGACTCCACGACCGTCCACCGGACCCTCACCGACGAGTTAGCGCGCCAGGGTGTGCTGTTCATGGACATCCATGCAGCCGTGCGCGAGCATCCCGATCTGGTGCGGCCCTACCTGATGAACATCGTGCCGGTGGGCTGGCAGCCGGGTGAGCCATCCAATGCCGGGAAGTTCGAGGCCCTGCACGGCGCCTTGTGGTCGGGGGGCGTGTTTATCTACGTCCCGCCCAACACCGATGTCGAGCTACCGCTGCGGATGCTCCAGTGGACCGGCACGCCGGGCGTGGGCAGCTTCCCGCATACCGTCGTCGTCGTTGATCGCAACAGCAACGTGACGTGCGTGGAGGAAGTCCGCTCCCCCACTTTGCCGCCGGCGGCCCCGCCACTCTTTACCAGCGGCGTCACCGAGCTATACGTGCAGGACAATGCGCGGCTCAACTTCCTGTCGCTCCAAGAGCAGGCGACGGAGGCGCATACCTTCGTCACGCAGCGCTGTCGTCTGGGTCGGGATGCGTATATCAACTGGGTCGTGGTCGGGATGGGGAGCGCCTATACCCGGGCCACGGCCGATGTGGTCCTCGCCGGTCCCGGCGCCACGGCCGAGATGCTGGGCCTGGGGGTCGGTACCGGCACCCAGGCCTTCGACTTCCACACGTTGCAAGACCACGTGGCGCCGCACACCGACAGCGATCAGCTCTATAAGACGGCGATGCAAGACCGGGCGCGGCTCGTCTACGAGGGGTTGGTGGTGATCCAGCCCACCGCGAGCGATTCGAACGGCTACCAGGCCAACCGCAACCTGCTACTCAGCAAGACGGCGAAGGCCGACTCGATCCCGATGCTCGAAATCAAGAACAACGAGGTGAAGTGTACGCACGGCTCGGCCACCGGCCCGGTGGATCCGGAGCACCTGTACTACCTGCGGACGCGCGGGCTGCCGCGCCCGGTGGCCGAGCGCCTGGTTATCCAAGGGTTCTTCGAGCCGATTGTCGAGCGCATGGGCGTCGCGGCCTTGCAAGACCAGCTGCGCCGGGCCATAGATCGCAAAATCGGCGGCATTGACCGCGACACGGGGTAACCGATGGCAGTGGAATACGTTGTCGTTGGCGAGGTAGGAGACCTGGCATCCGGGCAGGCGATGGTCGTCGAGATTGACGACTATCGTATCGCGGTGTGCAATCTGGACGGCACGTTCTATGCGATTGACGACGTTTGCACGCACGACGGGGGGCCGCTCGATCAAGGGCAGCTGGAAGGCGACGAGATCGAGTGCCCGCGTCACGGCGCGCGGTTCAACGTGCGGACCGGCGCAGCGACTATGATGCCGGCGGTCGTGCCGGTCGCCACGTATCCGGTGGTAATCGAGGACGGCGAGGTGTTAGTCGGGCTGCCGGCGTAGGGGCTGCCGGGCGCCCCGATGACTCCCCTGCCCTGGAGGGAAGGGGCCGGGGGTTAGGTGCGGTAAGGAAAGTCGAGGACGAAGATAGTGGCAGTAGCGACACCCTCGGCGCCGACGCTTGATCTCGCTGCGCTGCGCGAGGACTTCCCCATCCTCCGGCGCCGGATCAACGGCCGGCCCTTGGTCTACTTGGACAACGCCGCAACATCGCAAAAGCCGCGGCAGGTCCTCGACACCCTCGTCCACTTTTACGAGCACTCCAACGCCAACATCCATCGCGGCGTGCATACGCTGGGTGCGGAGGCGACCAGCGCTTACGAGCGCACTCGCACCCTCGTCGCCGACCTCATTGGGGCAGCGAGCAGCGAGGAAGTCATCTTCACGCGCAATACGACCGAGGCCATCAATCTCGTCGCCTACACGTGGGCGCGGGAGGCGCTGCGGCCGGGCGACGAAGTCGTGGTGACGCGGTTGGAGCACCACAGCAATCTGGTCCCGTGGCTCCGCCTCGCTCAGGAGCGCGAGGCCGTGCTGCGCGTGATTGAGCTGACCCCGGACGGCCGGCTCGATCTCGACACGCTCGACACATTGCTGACCGAGCGGACAAAGCTGGTAGCGGTGGGGCACGCCTCCAACGTGCTGGGCACCATCGCCCCGGTGGAGGAGCTCGCCCGGCGGGCACACGCCGTCGGAGCGCGCTTCTTGGTGGACGCCGCGCAGAGCGTGCCGCACCAGCCGGTCAACGTGCAGGAGCTTGGCTGCGACTTCCTCGCCTTCTCGGCGCACAAGATGCTCGGCCCGACGGGGGTGGGCGTGCTGTGGGCACGGCAGGAACTGCTGGAGGCCATGCCGCCCTTCCTGGGCGGCGGCAGCATGATCGGTCGTGTGACCCTGGACCGCGTGACCTGGAACGTGCTCCCGCACAAGTTCGAGGCCGGCACGCCCAACATCGCCGACGTGGTGGCCTTTGGGGCCGCCATCGAGTACTTGCAGCGGGTGGGTATGGCGGCGGTACGCGCCCATGAGCGCGACCTGCTGGCCTACGCGCTGGAGCAGTTGGCAGACCGGCCGGAGCTTGAGGTGTACGGCCCGACGGACCTCGATCAGCGCGGCGGGGTGATTTCCTTCAACGTGCGTGGTGTGCATTCGCACGATGTCAGCACGATCCTCGACGAGCAGGCCATTGCCGTGCGCGCCGGCCATCATTGCACCCAGCCGCTCCACGATTGGCTCGACGTTGCCGGCTCGACGCGCGCCAGTTTCTATCTCTACAACACGCCCGCAGACGTGGATGCGCTGGTGAGCGGGCTGGATCGCGTCAAGGAGGTGTTCCACCGTGCCATTGGACGAGCTTTATAAGGACATCATCCTCGACCACTATGAATACCCTCGCAATAAAGGCTCCATCGAGGGCACGGCTTGCACTTGCGCCGGTGGTGATAACCCGATCTGTGGCGACAGCTTTGATGTGTGCATCTCGTTAGACAATGACCATGTCGAGGCCATCGCCTTCGAGGGACGTGGCTGCGCCATCAGTCAGGCCTCCGCGTCCATGATGACCGAGGCGGTCGAGGGGAAAGCGGTCGCGGAAGTGCGGCGCTGGTACCGGACCGTCCACGGGCTGCTGACGAATCGCCCTGACGAGGTGGACACGGAGTTGGATATAGGCGATCTGGAAGCGCTCGAAGGGGTGCGGCAGTATCCGGTGCGGATCAAGTGTGCGCTGCTGGCATGGGAGGCGTTGCGGGTAGCGCTGCGGCAGGCGCTGGCCGGCGGTGCAGCCGTGCAGCAGCACGCTGTCGTCACGACGGAGTAGGGCCGCACTCCCCCTCTCCACGTGTGGAGAGGGGGAGTGCGGCGGAGGCCGGGTGAGGGCCGGGGTGAGGGCGGCCGGTCGCCGTGCGGACTCCCCTTCCCCGAAGGGAAGGGGCCGGGGGTTAGGTGCAATACCGGGCCCCCTATGGTCCCCCCGCTCCGCAGGGGGACATGAATTCTGGGAGCCGGGGGGTGAGGAGAGGAGCAACACCGATGACGACGGAACTCGTGCTGACCGAAGAGAGTGTGCGCGACGCGCTGAAGCAGGTTGACGACCCCGAGCTGGGGATCAACATTGTTGATCTGGGCTTGGTCTACGAAATCGCCATCGAGGGCACCGAGGTCAACGTCCTGATGACCCTCACAACACCGTTCTGCCCGGTCGGCCCGCAGATCAAGGCGCAGATTGACCAAATCCTCAAGGGCAGCATTGCGGACGTGACGAAGGGGAGCGTCGAGTTCACCTTCAATCCACCCTGGGACAAGGACATGATGTCGGAGGAGGCCAAGGAGGAGTTGGGCATCTGGTAGGCCGGGGGTACATCCCCTCCCCTAGAGCTGGCTCCGGGGGAGGGCGGCGGAGGCCGGGTGAGGGCCGGGGTGAGGGCGGCCGGTCGCCGTGCGGACTCCCCTTCCCCGAAGGGAACGGGCCGGGGGCTAGGTGCAATACCGGCCCCCCTGTAGTCCCCCGCTCCGCAGGGGGACGTGGATTCCCGCTTTCGCGGGAATGACCGGGCGACGGACGGGGGAGAGGCTACTACGTATGCTACCCTGTCTTGGCTGATGGCAGCGTCTCCACGTCAGTAGTTCGGCATAGCGTATGAAGTATTCCGATCTCGTCCGCGACCACTTCGGCTCGCCGCGGAATCTCGGCGAGATCGCCGACCCTGACGGGATCGGCGACGTGGAAAACCCCGTCTGCGGTGACCGCACTGTGCTGACGATCTGCGTGCGCGATGACCGCATCGCCGCGGCGCGCTTTCGAGCCGTGGGCTGCCCGGCCGCCATCGCCGCCAGCTCGATCACGACCGAACTCCTCATCGGGCGGACCGTTGCGGAGGCGCTGCGCTTGACGAACGAGGACGTATCCGCAGCGCTCGGCGGCCTGCCTGCCAATAAGCTGCACTGCTCGGTGCTCGCCGAGGACGTTGTGCGAGCAGCAGTCGCAGACTACCGGCAGCGCACCGGCGCCGCGGCGGAGGTGCGCCAATGATCGTTCCCCTCGCGTATGGCCGCGCCGGATTGGATTTGGCGGTTCCCGACGACCTCACCGACCGAGTGACGGTGGTCGAGCCACGCTACGTGCCCGGCCTACCGGACGAGGCGGCGGCGCTGCGGGCGGCGCTCCGCGAGCCGGTGGGGACACCGCCTCTGCGCGATCTGCTCTCGCCAACGGATACGGTGGCAGTCGTCTTCTGCGACATCACGCGGCCGATGCCGAGCGGCCGCGTGCTGCCGGTGCTGTTGGAGGAAGTCGAGACGGTCGTGGGGCGCGACCGCATTGTGCTCATCAATGGGACGGGCACCCACCGCACCAACACACCAGCAGAGCTACGCGAGATGCTCGGACCGGAGCTTGTCGCGCAGTATCGTATTGTGCAGCACGACGCCCGCAACGAGGACGAGCTGACACACGTCGGCACCACGCCGCGCGGGACGCCGGTGTGGATCAACAAGCACTTCTTGAACGCCTCGGTGCGCCTGCTTACCGGCTTCATCGAGCCGCACCTGTTCGCCGGATTCAGTGGTGGCCCGAAGATGGTGGTGCCGGCGGTGGCAGGCCTCGCCACCGTCATGGCCAACCACGGCGCCCGCTTCATTGCCGAGCCGCAGGCGATCTGGGGTATCCGGGAGGGGAACCCGTTGTGGGAAGACCTGCGCGCGGCGGCCTCGATGGGGCAGCCGACCTTCAGCCTCAACGTGGCGCTGAACAAGGAGCGCGAGATCACGGCCGTGTTTGCCGGCGACGCGCTGGCCTCGCATCGCGTCGGCTGCGAGTGGGTCGGCGAGCACGCGATGCAGCCGGTCCCGGAGCCGTTCGACGTGGTTGTCACCACCAACAGCGGGTATCCACTCGATCTCAACGTGTACCAGGCGATCAAAGGCGTCTCGGCAGCGAACCGCGTCGTGCGCGAGGGCGGAGCGATCATCTTGGCTGCGGAATGCTGGGACGGTGTCCCCAGCCACGGTCAGTACGGCGAGCTACTGGAGAGCACCGCCAGTCTCGACGAGCTGCTGCAGAAGATTTGCGCTCCCGGCTTTGCGGTACCGGATCAGTGGCAGGCGCAGATACAGGCCCAAATACAGCTGCGCGCCGCGGTCTACCTCTACTCGTCGCTCGACGATGACACGGTGCGCCGGACCCATTTGGAACCGTGTGGGCCGCTCTCCGAGCGGTTTGCCGCGCTGATGCAAGCGGCCGGGCCGGAAGCCACCGCCTGTATCTTGCCGCAAGGGCCGCAAACCGTTCCCTACCTCGCGCCCGACGCCGGCCAAGGCGCGTGGGCACGGCAGTTAGCCATCGCTGGGATGAGCCAGACCCGCACCACCCCTCCCACCATCCGTGCGGGGCTGGCGCGGCCGAGAAAGGCGGCCTAACTCGTGGGAAATACGACGCTGCAACGCGACGTCACGATCAAGTCTGCGGCCGAGTTCGAGAAGATGCGCGCGGCCGGGGCGCTCGTCGCGCAGGTCCACCGGCGGCTGACGGCCGAGGCGCGACCCGGCATGAGCACCGCCGACCTCGATCAGATCGCCGAGACCATGACCCGCGAGGCCGGCGCCACGCCGTCGTTCAAGGGGTATCACGGCTTTCCGGCATGCATCTGCGCCAGCATCAACGACGAGATCGTACACGGTATTCCCAGCCGGCGCCGCGTGCTGAAATCGGGCGATCTGCTCAGTATTGACTTTGGCGCGATCATTGACGGCTGGCACGGCGACGCGGCCGTCACCATCCCCATCGGCGACGTGGACCCGGCGGCGCTCCGCTTGCTGGAGATCACGCGGGAGGCGCTGTATCTCTCGATAGCACTCGCCCGCGCCGGCAATACGCTCGGCGACGTTGGCGCCGTGGTCGAGCGCCACGCCCGCGCGCACGACTACAAGGTGGTGCGCGAGTACTGCGGGCATGGCATTGGCCGCGAGATGCACGAGGAGCCGGCCGTCCCGAACCATGGCCGGCCCGGGCGCGGTGACGTGCTGCGGCCGGGCATGGCCATCGCTATCGAGCCGATGCTCCTGTTGGGTGACGACACGACCTCGGTGGACCCGGACGGCTGGACGGTGCGGACCGCCGACCGCAAGTTGTCGGCGCACTGGGAGCATACGGTGGCGATTACCGAGAACGGCCCCGACATCCTGACCCGCCTGCCCGACGACGAAGCGCCGGACCGCTTGCTCGCGGCAGCGGTGGCCAAGCTCAACCGGCAGACCACGCGCCGCAAGCCCAAGCGTATCCGCCGGCGGCAGCGCGCGCGGCGATAAGCGACAAGGAAGACGTATGGCTGCTGACGAAACGACGCTCGATCTGGGTATTGGCCCCGAAATGGAAGAGGGGCTGGAGATGCTCAGTAAGCTGGAGGGCATTACGGACATCACGGCGATGGACGGCCCGCTCCTGACGTTCGCCGGGCGCCTCGTCACGACACTGGACGGCGTTGGCGCCATCACGCGCGTAGACGTGTTCGAGTGCGCGCGTGGGTGGTATCTCTTTTTCGTGCCACAGCAGCCCGAGAATTGGGCCGCGGCCGGCGACGATCTCGACGACGCTCTCGCGGATATTCCCGACGCTGCCTGTGCCGCCGAGGTGCGCGCGGCGCTCCGGCGGGCCGGGATACTCGCCAGCAACACCGTGACCGACTGACGCCGGGCCACGCCGGCTGTGCCAACAATCCTCGTCCCCTGCAAAGCGGGGGGCCACAGGGGGGCCTTGAGCAAATGCGTGATACTTCGCCGCAGACAAGCACCTCCGACAGCGTCCTCGCCGCGATTGGCCACACGCCGCTGATCGCCTTGGAACGCCTCGGCGCCGGCTTGCCGAGCCGGGTGCTGGCCAAGCTGGAGTTCTATAGCCCCGGGGGCAGCATCAAGGACCGGGCGGCTTTGCGGATGATCGAGACCGCCGAGCGCGACGGTCGTCTGCGGCCCGGCGGGACGGTGATCGAGCTGACCAGCGGCAACATGGGCACTGGGTTAGCGATTGTCTGTGCCGTCAAGGGCTATCGGATGATCGCCGTCATGTCGGAGGGCAACAGCATGGAGCGCCGGCGCATGCTGGCCGCTTACGGCGCCCAGGTCGAGTTGGTACCGCAAGCGGCCGGGGCACGCCCCGGCCAAGTCTCGAAGGAAGACCTGGAGCTGGTCGAGCAGCGCACGAGAGAGCTTGTAGAGGAGCTGGGCGCCTTTTGGCCCGACCAGTTCGAGAACCTCGACAACGCAGCCGCGCACGAGCTGACCACCGGCGCCGAAATCTGGGAGCAGACCGGCGGCACGGTGACGCATTTCACGGCGATGGCCGGCACCGGTGGCACGCTGGTCGGGGTGGCGCGTGCGCTCAAGAAACGCAATCCGGCGGTGCGCTGTTACGGCGGTGAGCCGGCGACGGCGCCCTACCTAGCCGGCAAGCCGGTCACGGACACGAGCCACCAAATCCAGGGTACCGGCTACGCGCACGATCTCAGCCTGTGGGACGAAGACCTCGTCGCCGGCTACGTCACGGCGACCGATGAGGAAGCGGTTGAAACGGCGCGGCTGCTGGCCACCCGCGAGGGCATCTTCGGCGGCTTCTCCGGCGGCGCCAACGTCGCCTGCGCCTTCCAGCTGGCCCGCGAGGCGCCGCCCGGCTCGGTGATCGTCACTGTGGTCCCCGACACCGGCCTGAAGTATCTCAGCACCAACCTCTACCCCGATTAGTTAGCCACAGAGAACCCCGTGGCTAAACGTGCTCCGGGTGGGCGCGGCGGGTCTCGTCTAGCGGGATGGTGGTCGTGTCGAGGGTGGCGAGGTCCACCACGCGCAGCGCATGGTTGTTCGTGTCGGCGACGAAGAGCTTGCCGCGGGCCAGTGCCAGTCCCCCCGGCTCCGATAACCGTGCCGCCGTACCCACACCATCGGTATGGGCGCCCGCCCCGGGCACACCGAGCAGCGTCCTGGCTTCGCGTGTCCGGGGATCGAGCCGCTTGATCTTGTGGTTGTAGGTGTCGGCCACCAAGAGCGCCGGGCCGTCGGGCGCAGTGGACCAGAGGCAGACATCGAGCGGGTGCTGGAGCCGGACCCGCTCGGCGCTGGCATCGGTATCACCGAAGTCGAACAGCCCGGTGCCAACCACCGTCTCTACTTGGTCGCTATCCAGGTGGATCGCGCGGATCGCGCTCGTCTCGCTGTCCGCAACGTAGAGCACGTCCGCCGCCGGATCGAGCGCCAGCCCGCTCGGTTGCGCGAAGCAGGCCTCCTGCCGCGGGCCGTCGAGGATATCCTCCCGCCCGCTGCCGGCGAACGGTGCGATGGTGCCGTTGGCCAGATCGTGTACCCAGATTTGGTGCAGCCCGGCCATGGCAATGAACAGGAGGCCACGGTCCGGGTAGTCCTGCTTCTCGCTGTTGGCACCGCCCCCGTCGGTGGCCGTGCGCGACGGGTCGGGGAGCAGCGCCAGGTCCCACGGCGAGGAGAGGTCCGTTTGGAGGGCAGGACCGCCACCACCGAACGAGCGCGCCTGCTTCCCCGTTCCGGCGATTGTCGTGACCGCGCCGGTGGCCGGACTCACCCGGCGGATCGCGTGGTTTTCGGTGTCGGCAACGTAGACCGTGCCGGTGACGGGATCAACGGCCATACCCTGAGGCCAGTGGAGCTGCGCTTCCCGCGCCGGACCATCACGCAGCCCCGGCTCGCCGGACCCGATGACGTGGTGGACACTGCCGTCGAGCGTTTGCAGTCCGGTGACGACGAGGCGATGGTGATTGGAGTCGGCGACGTAGACGTGCCCGTTGCCGCGCTCGTCTACCGCCACCTTGCCGGGGAAGGCGAGCGTCGCCGCGGCTGGACCGGTCTGCGCTGCCGGGCCGGTCGCCCCAAAGTCGAGCACGCGGCGGTTCAGCCAGCCTTGGGCGCCGAACTCGTCCAGCATGCGGTCAATGATCGGCGCCAGCTGACCGGCCGCGAACTCGCCCTCGTGCTTGCCGATGACCTTCCCCAAGGGGTCAACGAACATCAGCGTCGGCCAGGCGCGCACGCTGTATTGCTGCCAGATGGCGAAGTCGTGGTCGTTGACGACGGGGTGGTGGATGGCGTGGCGGCGGACGGCCTGCGCGACGGCTTCGGTCGCCTGTTCTTGGGGAAACTTCGCCGAGTGGACGCCGACGACGGTGAGCGTGTCGGCGTAACGCTGCTCCAACTCCCGCAACTGCGGAAGGATATGTAAGCAGTTAATTCAGCAGAAAGTCCAGAAATCGAGGATCACCAGCCGGCCGGCGAGGTCGGCCAGCCGCAGCGGCCGGTCGGTATTGATCCAGGCCAGCTCGGTCGGAAACTCCGGTGCCCGCACTCGGCCGGCATACGCTGTCGTCATAAAGACACCCTCCCTCTGCCTAGAGCATAGCGCAGGACACGAAAATGGGGTGACGCCGTTTGTCTCGCCCGCCCCGCCATTCCCACGCACGCGGGAATCCACGCCTCCCGGGGCACACGCCAGATTCCCGCGTGCGCGGGGATGACGGATGGGCGTTATTTTCAGAGCAATGACCGGGCAATGGCGTGAGTCGACGGGTAACGTCAACAGCGCCTAGAGCGAAGGTGCCGGCATCACGCGAGCTTGGCGCGGCGGAGGCGGAGGGAGTTGGTGACGACGGAGACGCTGGAGAAGGCCATCGCCGCGGCCGCGAGCATCGGGCCGCCCAGCGCAGCGAGCAGGCCCAGCGCAGCCAGCGGAATCATCGCGGTGTTGTAGCCGAAGGCCCAGAAGAGGTTCTGCTTGATCGTCCGCATGGTCCGGCGCGAGAGGCGGATGGCCGCCGGCACGCTGCGGAGGTCGCCACGCAATAGCGTGATCGCGGCCGTTTCCATCGCTATATCGGTACCGGTCCCCAGCGCAAACCCGACATCGGCAGCGGCGAGGGCCGGCGCGTCGTTGATACCGTCGCCGACCATGCCGACCACGTGCCCGGCAGCACGCAGCTTGGCTACCTCTGCCGCCTTATCTTCCGGCCGGACCTCGGCGCGGATCCGGTCGGGGGCGATGCCGACCTCGCGGCCGATAGCCGCGGCGACGCGGCGGTTGTCGCCAGTGAGTAGGTAGACCGCCAGCCCCAGCCGCCGGAGTGCAGCGACGGCTGCGGCCGACGTAGGCTTGACCGTATCGGCAATCCCAATGGCCCCGGCCGGCTGACCGTCAACGGCGACCAAGGCAACGGTACGCCCGTTCGCTTCCAGGTGCTCGGCCACCGGCTCCAACTTAGCGGTAGCGATGTCACGCGCCGCCAGCAGCCGCGCATTGCCGACGAGCACCTCGCTCCCCTCGACCTGCGCCGCAACACCTTGGCCCGGCGTACTGACAAATGCCGCCGGCTCAGGCAGCGTCAACCCGACCGCGCGGGCGTGGGTGACGACTGCCGCCGCGAGCGGATGCTCGGATCGCGCCTCGGCCGCCGCGGCGAGGCGGAGCACATCGTTAGCGTGCTGTCCGTGCAGCGGCACCACGTCCGTCACTTGCGGCCGGCCTTCCGTGACCGTGCCGGTCTTGTCGAGGATGACGGCGCTGAGGGCGTGCGCTCGCTCCAGGCTGGCAGCGTCTTTGATCAGGATGCCTTGCTCGGCACCGCGGCCCGTCCCGACCATAATCGCGGTGGGGGTGGCCAGCCCAAGGGCACAGGGGCACGCGATCACCAGCACCGTGACGGCCGTAAGCAGCGGCTTGGTCACCTCACCGGCGTCCGGTCCCAGCAAGAGCCACGCGAGGAAGGTGAGCGCCGCAATCGCTAGCACGGCGGGAACGAAGATCGCTGCTACCCGGTCGGCCAGCCGCTCGATGGGCGCTTTCGATCCCTGCGCCTGCTCGACCAGCCGGACAATCTGCGCCAGTGCAGTGTCGGCGCCAACGCGCGTGGCCCGCACTGCGAGGGCACCGCGTTGGTTGAGCGTTGCACCGGTCACCTCATCGCCCACGCGCTTGGCGACGGTCATGCTCTCGCCGGTGAGCATTGCTTCATCTACGCTCGACTCCCCGCTAACCACTACGCCATCTACGGGAACCTTCTCGCCAGGGCGCACGAGCACAACGTCGCCCACGCGCACCGACTCGACCGGGACAGCGACCGGCTCCTGCCAGGGCTGCACCACCATATCCTCCATCGGATTGTGCAGCCCTGGCGCGGCGTCCTCACCGGCGCGGAGGAGCTGCGCGGTCTTCGGTTGCAGCCCCATCAACGCTTTGATGGCGGCCCCGGCCCGGCCCTTCGCCCGCGCTTCCAGCCAGCGACCGAGCAAGATCAACGTCACGATGATCGCCGCGGTCTCGAAATACAGTGGAGGATGCGCCGCGAGCGGTCCCTGTTCAGGGATAGCAACCGCCAGCGTGTAGACGCTGAAGCCGTAGGCAGCGGCCGAGCCGAGCGCAATCAGCGTGTCCATGTTAGCGGCAAGGTGACGCGCCAACCGCCCGGCCATAGCGAAGAACTGCCAGCCACACACGAAGACGACAACGGTCGTCAGGATTAGCTCGACTAGCGCGCTGCCGGGGAACCGCAGCATGAGCATACTCAGCGCCAGGACCGGCGCGGAGAGGAGGGCGGCGGCGATGAATAGGTGTTGCTGGGACTGCGCGTAGGCTTCCGACCGCGGCGTGTTAGCCTCGCGCGCCGGGTGGCCAGCCGCCGCGACCGGCGCCTCGGCACGACGCTCCGCAGTGCCATACCCGGCCGTCTCCACGGCGCTGACGACGGCTGCGACGGCAGCGCTGCCTTGCACGGTCGCCGATTCGGTAGCGAGATTGACCGCCACCGCCTGCACACCGGCAACCTTGCCGATGGCACGCTCGACTCGGCGGGCGCAGGACGCACACGTCATGCCGGTGATGTCAAGCTCCAGCGGCGCTGCCGGACGTACTTGGTAGCCGGCGGCCGCGACGGCAGCGATCAGGTCATCGCGGCCGGCTTGGTCGGGGGCATAGCGCACGGTCGCCTGCTCGGAAGCGAGATTGACGGTAGCGTCGGCTACGCCCTCGACTTTGTTGAGCGCTCGTTGGACGCGGTTGGCGCAGGACGCACATGTCATCCCCTCGATGGGGAACATCTCGGTGACGAGCGC
Source organism: Chloroflexota bacterium (assembly GCA_965220865.1). GTDB lineage: Bacteria > Chloroflexota > UBA11872 > UBA12225 > JAJDUF01 > JAJDUF01. The sequence continues at coordinate 3,904,995 of OZ244848.1, read as the reverse complement.
AGCCGGCGCCGACGTCTCATCTACAGCCATCTCCGGTGTTGCAACCATCGCAATCCCCCAGGCAGTCTCAGCGCCTCATCCCCCGGCCCCCTCTCCAGATGGTGGAGAAGGGGCCAGGATGATGAGTGCCCCCACTACCGCGTACTGGCGAACACGTCCATCAGCTCTTGCAGCTTTTCTTCTCGGTCACGCTGGTCACCGCTGCGGACGGCGTCGGTGACGCAGGATCGGACGTGCTCCGCGAGCACCTGCTCTTCGACTTTTGCCAGGGCACGGCGGATGGCGCGCATTTGGGTGAGGACATCCATGCAGTAGCGGTCGTCCTCGATCATCCGCTGTACGCCGCGGACCTGCCCCTCGATCTTGCGGAGGCGTCCCAGCTGGCTGCGGTGCTTCTCGTCCACCATTGATCGCTCCTATGATCCATACTATACCCCCCTATGGTATATGATGTCAAGGCTACGCCTGCGTCTCACCCCCGGCCCAATCCGCTGCTCCCTCCGGTATAGGGCGTCTATACTAGAGCGTGCAGTTCTCCTCGCCCGGTATTGCCATGACCGGCGCTTCAGTTCGCAACCATTTCGATGCCGACGTGATTATCGCCGGGGCCAGCTTTGCCGGTCTCGCGGTAGCCCGTGAGCTACGCGGCGCCGGCCGGGTGCTGCTGCTCGACCACCAGGACATCGGCGCCGGCCAAACGTCGGCCTGCGGGACCACCGTGGACGTACTGCGGCAGCTCGACCTGATGATCTCGCACCAGCAGACGGCCGACCGGCTGGTGCTGCACATCGGCAAGCACACCCTGTCCTACCCCCTACCCTACCCGTACTGCACCTTCGAGTATCGCCAATTCTGCGCGGCGCTCTTCGAGCAGTCGGGCGCCACCTTCGAGCGGGCGCGGGTGCTCGGCGTAGCCGACAGCCGTGCGGTATCGCAACGTCCACCGGGACATTCCGCTGGCGTCACGGTACTGACGCGCGCCGGACCGCTGCGGGCGCGTTACGTCGTGGACGCGACCGGCTGGCGGAGCACCATCGCCGAGGCCGTGCGGCCGGGTTTCCTGGTGCGATCCAGCTTGAGCGGGGGTATTGAAGCGGAGCTACCCTACCGCGAGGACGGGCTGCACTTTTGGGTCGGCTCGGATATCATTCGCGGCGGCTACGCTTGGGTGTTTCCCTGCGGCGAGACGGCACGCATCGGGGTACTGGCGTTCGGTCGCACCGGCGGGCTGCGACCGGCGATGCGTAGCTTCTTCACCCGCCTGGGCCTGCCCCCGGACCCCGAGGCGCCCTACCACGGCGGCCAGCTGCCGTTCGTCGCGCGGTCGGTCATGGCCGGCCCGGTATTTGTCGCCGGCGACGCGGCGGGGATGTGCTTCGGTCTGACGGGCGAGGGTATCCGCTCGGCCGTCACGTTTGCCGTGTACTGCGGACGGCTGCTGCGTGAGGTACTGACGGGCGAGAGGACCGGGGTCAGTGCAACGCAGGCCTATACGCGCTACTTCCGGCTGCGCCGGCCGTATTTCCGGCTGATGACGTGGTTGCAGTCGTTGGTGGGACGCTTGCCCGACCTGGCGCTGTTCACGTATGCGCGCCTGGCGCAGCCGTGGCCGATCTTTCCGCTCCTGATGGGCGAATACCTGCGTGCCTCGCGGCCCACCTCGGCGCTGTAGCGCGCTGGCCGCCGTACAGGAACGAGCACGAGATCAGAGACCAAGGCTGCTCCTACAGCCGTATCCTGCAGCCCGGTTAGGGGGCGGATTCCGGTGCCAACCTGTCGGTCGCCCCTTGCTGCGCCCGGCCCGCCGCATCTTTCGTCGCATTCCAAGCCCGGCCGGGCAGGTCTTGTGCCGTATCCTGCACTCGACCAGAGAGGTCTTGCGCTGCATCCCGCGCCCGCCCTGACAAATCTTGCGTGCTATCCCACGCCTGGTCGGAAACATCTTGTGTCGTACCCCACGCCCGGCCTAACGACCCGGTGGCATTCCCCCAGGTCCGCTCGGACACGTCTTGTGTTGCATCCCATGTTTGGCCAGAGATGTCTTGCGTCGCATCCCAGGCCTGATGGGATACACCTTGTGTTGTACCCCACGTCCGCCCCAAAGCGCCAGAGGTAGCACCCCAAGTCTGGCCGGAGAAGCCCTGCGTTGCATCCCACGCCTGATCGGAGAGGTCCTGAGTCGCACCCCATGCCCGGCCTAACGCGCCGGTAGTAGCGCGCCAAGTCCAGTTGGAAATGGCCTTCGACCTATTCCAAACCTCTACGGTAGGATCAATCCCCATTCGAGTTAACCACTCCCGACCCAACCGGTAGAACCGTATTCCCAGTAGGAGGAAACTTGCTGCCGCCGCCGGTATGGTCAAGGCGCTTAGTATGGGGAGGAAAACCGGGAAAACCATGACTAAACCCGCTATGACTCCAGAAACTACTACGGCAGTAGAGGCAGTGGTCATAAAACGCTTACCTACACTGATGTAAAGTTCCTTTTCCGTTATCCTCCCTTCCTGATAGTCCAGACCATACTCAAGAACGGCGAAAATAGTCTCTACTACGGCCGGAACTAAGGCTCCCACTAACGTAAGTCCGACCGTTTGCCTGATGGCAGAGCGCAGTGCTTCACTATTCAACGCTTGGCGAGCCGTCTGAATTTCGACACCGGTCATGATAGTGGCACCCCTGGCTCTATTGAGCGCCGCTTTCTCGAAAATGCCGTTGTTGGCGAGATCGTTACCCCCCGCGCTGCGGGGTATTATGTGGCTCCAGTCTTTGTCGCTGTGAAACCTTTTTAGAGCATCGGGCCCTTCTCTCCGCATTGCTTCGGGAATAGTCCTCCAGACGGACTCTGCGCCATCCAGGCTTCTATACGCAGCACCGGCATCCCGGTATTTGTTAATCAGGCTCTGCGGCAATTGATAGAAGTCCAGGTTACGTAGCCATTGGTTTGCGAATGTGCCGGCAACCCAAAATGGCAATGCTCCCGTTGTGGCATATTGCAGTACTCTGTGGTCTACGCTTGCGCCTGCAAAGCCTTCCTCCTTGAGGATATCCGCTGCGGATTTGAGGGTGTCGGCCGCGGATGCTTCAGCTAAACATGTCCCTCCAAGGAGGGAATATGCGCCGGCAGATAAGCCACTTATCCCCAGCACACCTGCAAACTGCCTACGGTTCATCCCTTCCCCTTTCCGTCCTTCTGAGACTGGTGGACACCTATCGGGGCCGCGTGGGGATCGGGATAGAGCTTGCTCTAGCATAGGGCATCCCCGGTGGAAAACCAAGTGGTTTCCGTAGTCATTGTTGCAATTGGCCTTTCCCTCGTCTCCCCGGCACTTGGAAGCGGCTCTTGGTAGACTGGGGCACGCGGCAGCAGGCCAAGCATGAGCCAGGAGACTCAACCGCCTTCCGAGCGGCGTCGAACGGCGCTGATCTACAGCCCGGCGCTGGTCCAGGCGGCGCTCCCGGCCAGGCATCCGCTCAAGCTGGGCCGGCCCGCGCAAGTGCGGGCGCTCATCGAGGCCTACGGCCTGCTGGCCGCGCCCGGCGTCCGCGAGATCGCGCCAATGCCGGCGACCGGCGAGGCGGCGCGCAGCGTGCATGCGACGGACTACGTGGAGGCGGTCAGGCGCTTGAGTGGCGGGGAGCAGGTGCCGGAGATGGTGGCGCAGCGCCACGGGTTCAGCGCGTTCGGTGACAACCCACCGTTTCCGGGCATGTTCGAGTTTCAGCTGCTGGTGTCCGGCGCCTCGCTCACGGCAGCGCGGCTGGTGAGCGAGGGGAAGGTTGACGCAGCGTTCAACCCGGCCGGTGGCGTCAACCATCACGCGCTCCCCGACCAAGCGAGCGGCTTCGGCATCTTCAACGACGCCGCCATTGCGCTGGCCTGGCTCCGGGACCAGGGGCTACGGGTGGCGTATGTGGACATTGACGTGCATCAGGGCGACGGGGTGGAGGCGGCGTTCGTCGGGAGCGACGACGTGCTGACGATCTCGCTGCACGAATCGACGCTCTTTCTGTTCCCGGGCCCGCAAGGCGGCTTTGCGGAGCATATCGGCACCGGGGCGGGCCGCGGCTATGCGGTCAATGTTCCTTTTGCACCATATACCGACGACGCGATATGGCTGTGGGCCTTTGAGGAGATCGTGCCACCACTGCTGGCCGCCTTTCGGCCCGACATTGTCGTGACCCAGCTCGGCGCCGACGGCTACTACGACGATCCACTGGCTCACCTGCGCCTGACGACGCACGCCTACGAGACGGTCATCGGTCGCCTCCGCGCCCTCGCGCCCCGCTGGGTCGCCGTGGGCGGTGGCGGCTACGATATTGACGCGACCGCGCGAGTGTGGGCGCTGGCGTTCGGGGTGATGGCCGGGGTAGCACTCCCCAATGACCTCCCGCCAGGCTACGTGGAGGCCTACGGCGGCGCGAAGCTGCGGGACCCGCCGGACGTGGCGCAACCCGCCGACGCACAGCCGGCGGTCCGCGAGTTTGCGGAGGCCAGCGTCCGGACCATCCGACGTCTCGTCTTCCCGATCCACGGACTGAGCACGGCCTGAGTGGCCGGGCCTCACCCCCCGGCCCCCTCTCCATCGCCGAGTCACAGCGAAGGGAGGCCGCCGCAGGTAGGCGAGGGTGAGGGAGGAAGGCAGCCAGGGTGAGGAAACTCAAGCTCTACATCGCTACATCGCTCGATGGCTACATCGCCGGCCCCAACGGTGAGCTTGACTGGCTGGAAGCCGGTGGCAGCCTCGACTACGGCTACCGCGACTTCTATGCGTCCATAGACACGACCCTGATGGGCAACGCCACCTATCCGGTGACGCTCACCGTGGACACGTTCCCGTACCCGGAGAAGACCAACTACGTCTTCACGAGGAGCACTCCACCGCCGGACACGCCTCATGTGCGCTTCATCTCCGGCGACATTGCCGCCTTTGTGCGCGTGCTGAAGGAAGAGCCGGGCAAGGAGATCTGGCTGGTCGGCGGCGGCCAGATCAATACGATCATGCTCAACGCCGGCCTCATTGACGAGCTGATTCTGACGGTCTTTCCCCTCGCGCTCGGCCGTGGCATCCCCCTATTTGCACCGGGCGCCACGCGCTCCGGCTTCAGGACCGTGAGCTGCGAGACCTACGAGACCGGGCTTATCCAATGGCGCTTGGTGAAGGAGTAGGAACACACCAGGCTACCGACCACCGGCCGCCGTCCACTGGCAGATTGTTCCGTGTTCAACCGGCGGAATGGTGCTACAGTGGCCCTGCGGAGAGCAGCATATAAGGAGGTTTCATGCGCGAGAACAAACTACTGCGCCAGCTACGGAGCGGGGAGACGACCTATGGGGTCGGTCTCGGCCTGCCGTCCTATCCCGTTGCCGAGGCGCTCGCGCGTCTGGGTTATGACTGGTTTTACGTTGACGGCCAGCACTATCCACTGACTTACGAGCAGATGGCGCTCATGTGCTCTGCCGTCTGGGCCAACGGCGCCACGCCGATTGTGCGCGTGCCCTGGTTCGGCCTCGACCACATTCAGCGGGCGCTCGACGCCGGCGCCGGCGGCGTGATGGTGCCGGTGGTCAACACGCCCGAGGAAGCCGCGGCGGTCGTGCAGGCGGCCAAGTTCCCGCCGCGCGGTATCCGCAGCAAAGGCGGGATGCTCCACGCAGCCGCCTTCAACACCGCCCCCGCCACCTACTATGAACACGCCAACGACGAGACGCTGGTGAGTGTGCAGCTCGAAACGCGCGAGGCTATCGTCCGGGCGGAAGAGATTCTGAGTGTGGACGGCGTGGACGTGGTATCCGTCGGGCCGAACGACCTAGCCGCGTCCTTCGGCTATGCCGAAGCCGCAGCCTGGCAACAAGACGAGTTCGTCAACGCCATTCACAGCGCCGTCACCGCCGCGGAGCGCACCGGCAAGGCGGCCGGCATCGCCGCCCGCACGGTCGAGCAGGCCCGCGAGCGGGCCGCCGCCGGCTATCGGATGGTCACGCTCGGCACCGATCTGGGCATACTCGCGGATGCAGCCGGCAATATCGCACAGGAGCTAGGGCTAGGATGAGCGTAGACGAGCGGTCGGTGCTCGACCATCTGGTGCTGGACTTTCGCCAGATGGCCGCCTTCGCCGCGGAGCCGTGGGTTTTTGTGCGCGGTGAGGGCGTGCGGCTGCAAGATCGGGAGGGACACTGGTATCTCGACGGCCTGTCGGGCGTCTTTGTCACCGGCCTGGGCTACGGCAACGAGCGCATCATCCAGGCAGCTACCGACCAGATCCACGACTTGCACTTTGCGCCCCCCCTGCACGGCACCACTCCTCCGGCCATCGAGCTGGCGACGCGGCTACGCGAGATCGCTCCGGCGGGGATGCGCGGCGAGCACGGAGTGGCCGTCAAGCTCCTCTCCGGTGGCTCCGAGGCGACCGAGACGGCGCTGAAGCTGGCCCGCCAGTACCACAAGCAGTCGGGGCATCCCCGCAAGTACAAGCTCATCGCGCGGTACGGCGGCTATCACGGGGGCACGATGGGGGCGCTCGCGGCGAGCGGTGGCTGGGAGCGGCGCAGCGTCTTCGAGCCGCTCGTCGCCGGCGTGCTGCATACCCATCCGCCCGCCTGCCACCGTTGCCCCTTCGACAAGACCTACGACCACGGCGCCTGCGGGATCACCTGCGCGCGTTTGGTCGAGCGCACCATCGAGGCCGAAGACCCGGAGACGGTAGCGGCCGTCATCATGGAGCCGATGTCCATCTCCTCGGCCGGTTTCGTGGTGCCGCCACCGGAGTACTTCGCAATCCTGCGCGCGGCCTGCGACAAGCACAACGTCCTCCTCATCTTCGACGAGATCATCACCGGGTTCGGCCGGCTGGGCTCGTGGTTTGGCGCCGACTACTACGGCGTGGCGCCCGACCTGCTGGCCTGCGGCAAGGGGATGAGCGGTGGCTACGCGCCCCTCGCCGGCGTGCTCATTGCCGACCGAGTCTGGCAGGCGTTCCTCGGCGATCCGGACTCCCGGCGCGAGTTCCACCACGGCCACACCTTCGCCGGCAATCCGGTGGCCTGCGCGGCCGGGCTGGCGACGCTCGCCGAGTACGAGGAGCGCGATCTGATCGCGCACGCTGCCCAATTGGGCGTCCATCTCCGCACACGCCTCGAGGGGTTGGCGGAGACCCATCCGTTCGTCCGGGACGTGCGTGGTGCCGGCCTCTTGCAGGGCTTTGACCTCGCTGCCGACGCCTGGCCGGAAGCAGCCACGCCGCCGGGCAAACGATTCGAGGCGCTGGCCCGCGAGCGGGGACTCATTGCGCGCTGCGGCAACGACTTCATTGGCTTCGCGCCGCCACTGGTCATGCAGACGGCAGAGCTTGATGAGCTGTGCGACATCGCCGCCGCCTGCCTGGAGGCAATGGCACCGTAAGGAACACCGCTGTCGGTGCAGACACGGCGAGGGCTGAGGAGTGATGGAGAAGCGGCGCGGCGCGCGGCACCTGCTTGGGGTAGTGCTCCTTTCCGGTCTACTGGTGGCGTGTGGCGCAGGCGCACCGGCCATCCCGCACACGGTCGAGGGCCGGGGCGATTGTCTCTCGTGCCACGCCCAAGGCGAGCAGGGGGCGCCAATGATACCCGCCGACCACACTGGCCTCCCCAACGACCGCTGCCAGGCGTGCCACAAAGCGCAGTAGCCCGACGGCCGGGCCAGGCGTGCTCGGAAGCTCCTTCAGTTGGAGGAACGTCTGCGCGACTTCCGGCGCTAAAGCAGAGATCAACCGGCAACGACAGGAGTACGGGTCGTGCCGTTATGCCTATCTCTACGTTAGGGTGGCTGGCAGCGCCTGCAAGCTCGGCTCAAAGCGCTCACGCTCTCGCAGCGTCTCCAGCACCCGTCCCACGGGACGAACCGGGATCACATGCACAGGGATACGCTCCTCGACTTGCAGCTCTACAACACGATCTATGACCAGATCGAGCACCTCGTCGGCATCTTCCAGGTCTACTGTCGTGATGAGATGCACATTCTCCGGCTCATCGTGTCCCCGCACCACGCTGAAGCGTGCTTGCGGATAGTGCGCGCGGATCAGGGCCTGGAGTTCATCCAAGGCACCTTGCATCCGAGAGGGGATCCGGACTTCCGGCTCCTTGCTCATGTCGGCTCACCTCTTTCGCCTCGGACTGCATTCACAAACGCTTCCGTCCGTGAGACTGCCCGGGCCGCCCGTATCTCTGTCACCTGGTCAGGGTCGTAATCGGCCTTCTCACGAAGCGCGTAGTTCCGGATCAGGGTCGTGCGTAACGTCGGCGGATATAGCTTGCGCCGGTTGATGAGCCGCCCGCTGAACGCTGATTGCACGAAGTCATGGCCCCATTGACCCCCGCGTGGTCGAATGCTCGCTCGGACCAAGGCGGCGATTGCCGCCTGGAAACAGGCGTAGTATGCACGGTTGGCGCAATTGTTGTAGCGCCCGTTCAAAAACTCGCTCTCCGCCCCCGCCAGACATTCCTCGGCCTTCACCAGGAATAGCTCAATCTCCCCTAACTCCATCATGTCACGATTGTAGCATGGATGCTATTGTATTTCAATGTGATGAATAATGGACTGGGTGCAACAGTCGGGAATGTGCTCGGGAGCCCCTTCTGTTGGAGGCAGTCTGTACGCCTCCCGGCGCTAACTAACAGCAGTATGGCTGCCGTAGGCCGATGCAGCGACCCGGTTGCCCTAGTTGCCGGCCGCTCCTGGCACGTATACTGGCATTGAGGGCGGGCAGCTCCATACTCAACCGCCCCAGGAGGTAAGGGCCGTGGAATCAGCCCTGCAGTCGCCGCGTTTTTACATCACCACCGCCATTGACTACCCGAATGCCGCTCCGCATATCGGGACCGCCCTGGAGAAGGTTGGGGCAGACGTGATGGCGAGGTTCCGGCGAATGCAGGGGATGGACACGCTCTTCTCGATGGGTCTCGACGAGAACAGCCAGCACGTGCTGCGCGCCGCCGAGGAGGCGAACGTGTCGGCGCGGACTTGGGTGGATCGGATGGACGGGGTCTTCCAGCAAGCTTGGGAGTCCTTGGACATCTCCTATGATCGTTTTATCCGCACCACCGAGGAGGTCCACACCGCGGCCTCGGTAGAGCTGTTTCGCCGCTCGCTGGAGCGCGGCGACATCTACAAAGGCACCTACTCGGGCTGGTACTGTCCGAGCTGCAACACGTTCTATGACGACGATGAGCTGGTGGACGAGCGCTGTCCCGATCATCCGACGCTCACGCCGGAGTGGCTGGACGAGGAAAACTACTTCTTCGCGTTGAGCCGCTATCAGGAGCCGCTGGAGCGTCACATCGCGGCTCACCCGGATTTCATCGTGCCCACGACGCGGCGCAATGAGGTGCTAGGGTGGCTACGGGGCGGGCTACGGGACTTCTCCGCGTCGCGGCTGGTGCGGAACCTCGCCGGTGAGCGCTGGGGTATCACCGTCCCCGGGCACGACGATCACGTCATCTACGTGTGGTATGACGCGCTCACGAACTACCTCACATCCTCCGGTTTCACGCACGACGACGAACGCTACGCGCGCTACTGGCCGGCTGACGTACACGTGATCGGTAAAGACATTACCCGCTTTCACTGTCTGTACTGGCCGGCCATGCTGATGAGCGCGGGAGTCACGTTGCCGCGGCAGATCGTGGTGCATGGCTGGTGGAACCTGGAAGGGAAGCCGCTCTCGAAGACCACCGGCAACGTGCTGGACCCGCGAGACGCCGTAGCGGAGTTCGGCACCGACCCGGTGCGCTACTACCTCATGCGCGAGGGGTCCTGGTTCCAAGACGGCAACTTCGCACGGGCCAACCTCGTCCAGCGCTACCACGCGGAGCTGGCCAACGACTTGGGTAACTTGCTCAATCGGACGGTGACGATGATCGGCCGCTATTGCGACGGCCTGCTGCCCGCCGGCACCGCCAGCGCCGCCGGCGAGCGAGAAGCGGCCGTGCAGCACGCGGCGGAGACGGCGCAGCGGGACACCACCGCGGCGCTTGATAGCTGGGAGTTCGGCCGGGCGCTCGACGCGATCTGGCGGCTGGTGCGTCGGGGCAATCAGTATATTGACGAGTCGCAGCCGTGGCGCTTGGCCCGCGACCCAGCACAGCGCGCAGCGTTGGAGACGGTCCTGGCAACCACGGCCGAGAGTCTGCGCTTCCAGGCCATTCTGCTCGGCCCGTTCATGCCGGCGACGGCGGATCGGATGCTTGCCCAGCTTGGTCTCGACGGTATCGCGCCGGGCGCGTGGAGCGACCTGCGTTGGCAGCCGGCCGGCTCGGGCCGGCCGGTCCCCGGCGGCTCGCCCCTGTTCCCGCGGCTGTCGGCATAAAGGCAGCCGGCCGCTCGGGCTGGCGCGTGTACTGTTGACAGCGGGCGACACTATGGTAAACTAGGCGGCAGGTGAAAAGGAGGTGATGCCTATGGATAGTAGCAGCGCTAGTCGGCACGCCCTGTCCATGTGCATTCGCCTCGTACCTGTCGCCTAGATCAACACCAACGGCGAGCCGGAAGGTACGGGCGAATACAAGCGCTGGGTAGGCGCGTGCTGCCTAGTGCGTAGCAAAGCCGCCCGGGACTGGTCCCTAGCGACCATTCTCGGGCGGTTTTTCGTTGCCCCGGCTCACCTCATCCCCGCCCGCCTCCGCCGCACTCTCCCTCTCCACATGGTGGAGAGGGGGCCGGGGGGTGAGGAACGGAAGCTCAAGGCGAGGGCCATGACCTTCAGGAAAAGCGATCACTGAACAACTGCGAGGGAGGCTCCCAGCCATGAAACGTCGCGGTATGGCGCTCGGTGGCCTCATGGCGTTCGCTCTGACCGCATGCAACGTAGGCGGCCTCGGCGGGCTACGCGGCTCGGGGAACATCCGCTCCGAAACCAGAGACATCGGGAGCTTCGGCCAAGTAGTCGTCTCCGGCAATACGCGAGTGTTCGTCACTCAGGGAGCTACGCCCTCCCTGGTAGTCGAGGTGGACGACAATCTCATGGAGTACGTGCGGACCGAGGTAGACGACTTCACCCTGCGCCTCGGGTTCGCGGGCACCGTCGGTGGCTACGCCCCCACGCAGCCGTTGACGTTCCGCCTCACGGTGCGCCGGCTCCGGGGCCTGGAGCTGGACGGCGCCGGCTCCATCGAAGCGACCAATATCAATGCGCCGCGGCTGGTGGTGGAGATCAGCGGCGCGGGCCGAGTCCGACTGACCGGGAAGGTCGAGGAGCAGTACGTCACCTTGAGCGGCTCCGGCAGATATGACGCCGCCGGGACCGAGTCCGAGACCGCCCGGGTGCGGGTCAACGGATCAGGGGCGGCCCTTGTCTGGGCGAGCGACGCGCTCACGGCCCGCCTCAACGGCAGCGGCCGGATCAGCTACTACGGGCAGCCACAAGTAAGCCGGGACATCACCGGCTCCGGCCAAGTCAAGCACCTCGGCGCCCGCTAGACGCGGGAGCAAGCCGTTGCCGACCTTGCTTGGCTATCACTCAGTAGATGCGGCCACTGACGCCCCACTGCGCCAGCATCTCACCCTCGGGTGAGAGCTTATCAATGCGGTGGCAGAAGCCGTTCGCTACGTAGACATTGCCCGCTCGGTCCAGGGTGATACCCACGGGGCTGTAGAATTCTCCAGTGCGACCACCCGGCGGCGGTGGCGGTACGGCAAGCTCTCCACTGACCAGCTTGGCGGCCCGCGGATCACCCCAAGGCAAGACGCGGATCAGCCCTTGGACATCCACCGCCACACCCCAAGCGTAGGTTTCGCCGTGACGCTCCACTGCCGGGCCGAAGGGTGCGACGGCTCCGTCCAGTGAGATCCTATGAACACGGTGCTCTCGACTATTATCGAAGTTTGCCAAGTAGACCCCAGAAGCAGCGTCGACCGCACAATCGCACAGTTCGAGATGATGATATTTGCCTAGGACGCTACTATCACTTGACCACTCAACAATCGGCTCTTCATCACGAGGCCAGAGCTTCAGCACGCGAAACCGACTTCCACGCTCGTCCCTGAACTGCTGGCGGACGTAGATGTTACCCTCAGTATCCCCGGTGAGCCGCGACATACTCTCTTCGAAGTCGGGCCACTCCGCAACAACCTCACCCTCAGCGGAGAGCTTGAGAATGCCGTTGCGGTTCTCGACAAAGACCTCTCCCTCCGAGTTGACCGCAACTCCGGTCGGTTGTGTGAATATGCTGCGCCGCGAGCCGGTCGCCCGTGGGTATCGGCCAGGCGGCGATTCGGGTACGGGCCACTGCGCAACGGGCAGACCATTCGGCGAGAGTTTCTGAATCCGGTAGTTATGTTTCTCCGCGACGTACAGATAACCGTCCTTGTCGAGGGCAATACCTGCGGGATACGCGAACTGCCCCGGACGCCGGCCGTAGCTTCCCCAGGCTGCCAGCCGCTCGCCTTCAGCGCTGAAGTTGACGACCCGGTGATTGTGCTGATCGGCGACAAAGAGATTCCCCGCCCCATCTACAGCCACCGCGACCGGTAGCCAGTACTCCTTGTCTTGGCCCAGCGGCTCGCGCAGGGGCGGGAGCTTTGCCAAGCAGCCAGGCAATCCAATGCTGACATAGACACTGCCTGCTGCATCCACTGCAAGGCTCATTGGAAAATTTAGTGGCCCGTCGCGCCGCTTCCCCCACTCCGTGGCACCCCACTGCACAAGTGGTTCGCCGGCCGGGGAGAACTTCTGGATGCGATTGTTATCTTCTCCCTCCGCGACATAGACGTTGCCGTGTGGGTCGAGTGCAATGTCCAACGACATTTCGAATTGGCCAGGGCCACGACCGAAATAGCCCCAACTGGCCAGCGGTTCGCCGGTGGGCGAGAATTTCTGGATGCAATCTGAATCGACGACTACCCAGAGGTTGTCATCGCTATCCACGGCGATGCCGCAGTAACCGGGCCAGTCACTGTCGGTATACCATTGGTTGAGCGGCCTACAGTCATTGGTCAGCCGCACGATACGGGAGTTCGCTGGGTCTGACACGTAGACAAACCCGGACGGGGCGACTGCGACACCTGCCGGTGACTGGAGCGGAAAGTCCAAGTCTCGCCCAGTCAGCCAATACTCAAGCAGTTTCCCATCAGGGGAGAGCTTCTGAAGGCGCTGTTTCTCAGGCTCCGGTACGAAGATGTTGCCCGCTGCATCGAGCGCGATGAATTCGGCTTCCTTGAAGCGGCCCAGCTTGTCCCCGGCACTCCCCCACTCGGCCAGCACTTCACCGGTAGGCGAGAGCTTCAGAATGGCCCCGGTCACGGTGACGTAGACGTTGCCATCGTCATCAACGGCCACCCCCTTCGGGTTGTCGCCGTGCCTGTCCCAGAACACCTGAAGCTCCGCCTCTTGTTTGTGACGAGGCTTGCGAAGTCGCTTCTCACTGCTCATGGAATTATCCCGGGCGCTCGTTGGTTCAGGCCGCTGCCATTATAATCCCCTGCGTAGGTCGAGAGGCGCTCAGGCGTCAAGGCGTGAAGCACACTAGGTTTTCGGAGCCTGTGGGGGAGGGTAACTGTGGCTATGCTAATGCGGCTGGTAGCGGTGTACGTGTTTGTGGTGGGCGTGGCGGTACCCGTGCATTTCCTGCTTACCCAGTTCTACGACCCAACGTTGGCGGACGCCGGGGCTACCGTGTGGATGATCCTGGACCCGCTCATGGTTATCGCCATGGTCGTCGTCCTGCTCGTAGCCATCGCCAGAAAGCGCCAGCTCGACTCCGGGTCGGCCGATCAAGCGATTACCCGGGACTACCTGGAAACGAACGTCACCCTCTACTACTCGGTGGCGCTCCTCATCGGGCTGCTTTCCAATTGGTTCGGTTTCCAGTTCGTTGACCCCGCGAACGACCAACCGCTACTTTGGGTTCTAATTGATGCGACGGTGCCGCTGCTGACGGTTTCCACGGCAATCAGGATGTGGCGCAAAACACAGCGATGATCTGGGCATAGCAGGAGCTAGGCACTGCCTAGGCGTTGTTGACATTGCCCGGTCATCTCCGTAGGTATCGGCCGTGAAACGCTGCGCTACTCGCGGCCGAATCTACGGACAGGTTAGGAGGCAATATGAAACAGTGGCTTGTTGCACTCATCGCCGCCGGATTGCTGCTCTTGTTCGCGGTGCCGACGGCTGTAGCGGCCGACTGCGAGCTGGCCGCCGGCTTCGCCGCGCTCAAGGCCTCGATTGATGCCGCGGAGGGGCCGGACAAGGTCGGCGCTTGCCTGGAAAACCGGCACGTCAATCCCGAGAATGGCGACGTCCTGCAGCAGACCACCGGTGGTCTGCTCGTGCTGCGCGCGGCCGATAACCGGGCGGCCTTCACCGATGGCTACCGCACCTGGATCAACGGACCGAACGGGCTACAAGCGCGCCTCAACTCCGAGCAGTTCGACTGGGAAGGCCAACCGGAGCTTGGGACCGTGACAGTCGGTCCCGGCGAGGCTATCCAGATACGCTCGATGAACGCCCTGACCAACGTCGGGGGGTTGGGCACACCGAACCAGCGGGGCGTGGCACTCGCCATCGCCCACTACGGGCCTATTCACGGACACGCCGTCTCGATGGGCGCCGGTCTCGACTCCGGCTGCACTGCGGAGGGGGGCCGCGCCGGCGCTGAGTCCGTAGTCGCCGATCAGCGGCAGGTCGTGGGGGTCATCGGTACTTCCTGCTCCGTCGCTGCCGCCGCCGCGGCGCCGATCATCAGCAAGGCCGGGCTAGTGATGATCGCGCCCTCCACCACCTCGCCCTCGCTGACCTCCGATCTCCAAGGGAACGCCAACGCCAACCATCACCCCGGCTATTACCGTACCGCCACCAACGACCTGTACCAGGCGCGGGCAGTCGCGCAGTTCGTGTACAACGAGCTAGGTCTCCGCAAGGTAGCCGCCATCCACGACGGCGATCCGTACACAACGGGACTCACCGGCGCTTTCGCTACCGAGTTTCAGAAGCACGGTGGCGAAACGGTCATCACCGCTGTCGCAAAAGGCGACACCGACATGATCCCCGTCCTCACCGAGATCGCGGCCGGCAGTCCCGACGGCCTCTTCTTCCCGCTCTTCCCGGCCGAGGGCACACATGTCGTCCAGCAGATCGGCGGGGTCGCCGGCCTCAAGGACGTGACGCTGATCGGCGGCGCAGCCCTGCTCGTGTCCGAGTTCCTCGCCGTCCCCGAGTCGGCAGGCGTCTACTTGCCCGGACCGGACCTGCGCTTTGGTGACAACACCAATGAGACGACCGCCAAGAGCAACGCTGCGCTCGTCGCCGACTATCAGGACCGGTACGGCGAGCCGCCCTCGTCGTCCTACCTGGCCCACGCCTACGATGCGACCACTCTTCTGCTCCGGGCTATTGAGACGGTCGCGGTCGCCGACGGAGACACGCTCTCCATTGACCGCGCCGAGCTAAGGGCGACGCTGGCCAACACCAGCGGATTCCAGGCCATTATCGGCACGATCTCGTGCGACGAGTTCGGCGACTGCGGCACCGGCAGTGTCCAAATCTCGCACCACACCGACGCCAGCGTCACCGACGTCTCGCAGCTGCCGGTCGTCTACCGCTTCGCGCCGTGATTGCTGGCGATGTCGAGAGCATAGTGTCAGCACCGCAGCAAGACCCGGCAACGATGGATCGCCTGACGCCAACGCACTGCCCGCATGGACCGAGCGTGGCGCGGCAGCAGTGGCGGCAGCTGCTCTTCTTCCATTGGGCAGTGCCGGCAGCGGCGCTCCAGGCACGGCTTCCCGCGCCGCTGGTCGTGGACACCTTCCAAGATCGCGCGTATGTGGGTCTGATCGCGCTCACGATGCCCGAGGTGCGCCTCCGCTGGCTGCCGTCCATGCCGGCACTCACGCGCCTGCACACACTCAATCTACGGACCTACGTGCATCGGGACGGGCGGGAGCCGGGCGTCTGGTTTTTCAGCCTCGATACCACGCACCCGCTGGCAGTAATCGCCGGTCGGCTCGGCTGGCGGCTACCCTACCACCTGGCGGCGGTGCGGCGGCAACGGGAGGGGCGAACCCTCGCGTTCCACAGCTGGCGCCTCCGGCCGGGACCGGCGGAGCTTGCGGCGCGCTGTCGCGTCGGCGCAGCCCTCGGCGCAGCGCGGCCGGGGACACTGGAGCACTTTCTGGTGGAGCGCTACCTGCTCTACGCGGACTTCGGCGCCCGGGGATTGCGCGTCGGCCAGGTCCATCATCCTCCCTTTGCTCTGTACCGAGCCGCCGTCGAGGCGCTCGACGAGACGATGCTATGCGTCGCCGGACTGGACGTACCGCAGACAGAACCGCTGGTTCACTACTGCCCCGGCGTGGACGCGGAGCTGTTCGGCTTGCGCTCTTGAAGGGGGCTGAACCTAACCCCCGGCCCCTTCCCTGGCAGGGAAGGGGCGTCAGCGCGGTAACCGGCCACTGCTGCCCACCAGGGGAAGCGATCCGCACGGCGACCACTAGCCCCTTCCCTGAAGGGAGGGGGTTGGGGGTAGGTCCGCCTAGCCACATGAGAACTTACCCTTGCCAGAGAGACACCTGCCGCCTGCACCTTGCCTCGCTCTCTTATCGGCTGATACCGTCCTCTGCTAGACGCCGGTGCAGCGCGGGGCGGTGTTGTGGCCGCGTCAACAGCACGTCAAGAGCACATCAACGCACGGAGGAGACTCAGGGATGGGCAAGAGTCGGATTGGGCTGCTGGGATTGGCCGTGATGGGCCAGAACTTAGCCCGCAATATCGCGCGTTTCGCTACGGTCACGGTCTACAACCGCACGACCGAGCGCACCAGAGAGTTCCTGGCCGGGCCGGCGCAGGGCGCCGCTATTCGCGGCTCCGAGACGTTGGAGGAGCTCGTCGGCTCGCTCGAACGACCGCGGACGGTCATCCTCATGGTGCAGGCGGGCCGGCCGGTGGATGCCGTGCTCGCACAGCTCCGTCCCCTACTCACCGCCGGCGATATTGTGGTTGACGGGGGCAACTCGTTCTACCAGGACACCATCCGCCGCGGCACGGAGCTGGCGCCGGACGGACTGCACTACGTCGGCATGGGCGTGAGCGGCGGTGAAGAGGGCGCGCTCAACGGGCCGTCGCTGATGCCCGGCGGGCCGCGCGCGGCCTACGACCATCTGGCGCCGATCTTGACCAAGATCGCGGCCCAGACCGACGACGATGGTGCTTGCGTGTCCTATATCGGCGAGGGTGGCGGCGGTCATTATGTCAAGATGGCCCACAACGGCATCGAGTACGGCGACATGCAGCTGATCGCCGAAGTCTATGAGCTGCTGCGCCGGTTGCAGGGCCGGACGGCGCCGGAGATCGGCGCCGTGTTCGCGCAGTGGAACGAGACCGAGCTGCAATCGTATCTCGTCGAGATCACGGCGACGGTCCTGCGCTACACCGACCCGGAGACACGGCAGCCGCTGGTTGATCTCATCCTCGACACATCCGGGCAGAAAGGCACCGGGCGCTGGACCTCGCAGGATGCGCTCGACCTCGGCGTGCCGATCCCGACGATTGACGCGGCGGTGTGGTCGCGGAACATCTCTGCCCGCAAGGACGAGCGCGTGCGGGCCGCGCAGGTGCTCGGCGGGCCGCCGAACGGAGGGACGGTGGCGGCCGGCGACGCCTTCACGGATCAGGTCCGAGCGGCGCTCTACGCGGCCAAGATCATCACCTACGCCCAGGGGATGAAGCTGCTCCGCGAGGCCTCGCAAGAGTACGACTTCGGCCTAAATCTCGCGGAGGTGGCCCGTATCTGGAAGGGCGGGTGCATCATCCGCGCGGCGCTGCTGGATCAGATCAAGGCCGCTTTCCTCGATACGCCCGATCTGACCAGCCTGCTCCTGCACCCGCCGCTGACCGCGCAGGTGACTGCGCGAATCGGCGCCCTGCGCGACGTCGTGGCGCTGGCTCGCGGGCAGGGGATCGCCTGCCCGGCCTTGAGCGCGTCGCTCGACTATTACGAGAGCTACCGCCAGGAACGGCTCCCCGCCAACCTGATCCAAGCACAGCGCGACTACTTCGGGGCACACACCTACCAGCGCACCGACAAGCCCGGCATCTTCCATACCGAGTGGCAAGGAACGGAGTAGCCACTCGGCCTTGGCTCCGGCGGACCTCGCTCTCTCACGTTGCGACGGGGGCGGCGAGGGCGCGCGCGATTCATCGCGCCGCTGCGGGAAAACCTCCCGTTGTGCGGATGAGTAACCCCCCTATGGTCCCCCCGCAGTGCGGGGGGACGGGCGCAACATGCTGCGCCCCTACGGCTTAACTCGCACCTACTCCAGTCAGGGATCGGTTTTTGGATTCCCGCTTTCGCGGGAATGACGGGTTATGCAAAGGCCTCTTGTGCGGATGAGTAGCCCCCCTATGGTCCCCCCGCAATGCGGGGGGACGGGAGCAACATGTTGCGCCCCTACGGCTTCACCTGTACCTACCCCAGTCAGCGAGGGTGGCGAGAGGGTGGTCATGGGTCGTACTCGTGGGGTGAGAGCAGGCTGCGGGGATGTAGGATGGTGCGCGGCGGGTCGGACGGCGGGGGTGAGAGCAGGGCGTGCGGGTATTTGGGCGGGCGGTCGTACTGCGGGGGTGGGGTCGCAGGGGGCAAGTCGGTGGGATTGTCGGGATGCGTGGAGGGGCTGGATAGGGGAGCCGACGTTGACAGGTCCCCGGGTGGTGGGGTGGTGGGTGGCTCGATAGGTGGATCGGGACGCGGATCAAGCGGCGCGTAGGCCGGTGGCTCCATGGGTGGGTCGGCCGGTGCAGACGGGTTGGCGGGCAGGTCGCTGGGTGGCGGCTGGTCTGCCGCCATGTGGGCGGCTGCTTCATCGAGTAACTGCATCAACTCCGTCGAGTCGCTCGGCGCGAGGGCTTGCTGGGTCTTGAGCATGCGCTGCAACACGTCCATGGCGCGGCAGACGGCGTGCAGTGCGTTTTGCCTGGCGTAGCGGCGCCGGCGCTGGAAGGCGGCACCGGCGCGACGGCGACGACGGCGCGGGGTGGTGACGAGGCGCAGAATGAGGACCCGAAGCAGGCGGACTTCGGCAGCGAGCGGGGGGCCGTGGTCGGTGTGGGCGAGCAGCTGCAGCTCCTGGGCGGTGAACGCTGGGGAGTACAAGTCGGGAGCGGGCGTGTCGGTGATGGAGGTTGGACGTGGATCGGTGCCGGTGGCGTCCCGACGGGAGCAGTCGGGTGCCGGCGGCGCCGGGGGCGTGACGTGGGAGTCGGGGGAGGCCAACGCGGGGTCTTGCACGGCGCGCGGACGGTCCTGCTGTGGAGCGGGACCCGGCGCCAAATGGGCGGCACGCAGACGATCAACACCCGGCGCCGTGGCCGTGGCGGCCACGGGTACGTGCTGATCCGGTGCCCACGAGGCGGCGCGCGGACGATCCTGCTCCGGCGGGCGCGGTGGCTCGTCGAAGGGTCGGTCAGGACCCGGCGCCAGATGGGCGGCACACAGACGATCCGCACGCGGCGCCGCGGCCGAGCGGGCTGCGGGTACGTGGTGATCCGGTGCCGGTGGGGTGGCAAGGCCACCGGCGCTGGCCGGCGTAATGCCGAGACGGCTCCCAACTGGGGTCACGGGTGGTGCTCCAGCGTCGTCACGCATACGTCAACCTCCATCAAGGGGATACATTGATGGTGAGGGCGGAAGCACAACGGGGGGGACTCACAGGGGTAGGTATTTTTTTGTCTGCATCAGGATTTGCGGGATGCAAAGATGGTCAGGATAGCGGCTGCCACCGGAATGGCGGGGGCGGGGGGATGAGTAGCCTCATAAAGGTAGGTTTTTCGGAAACGTTACCCAAACTGGCCGTCGCAGCCCTGCTGTACTGTTTGCACATGCTTGTCGAACGCTATCAAACGTGCCAGTGCTGCCCGCCGTTCCTCTAACGTGCGGGCGCGGACGAACGCTCTGATTAGCTCGCGTCGGTGCGCGAGTCGCTTACAAGTCACGGCCTAGCCGCTGCCGCCGGCGCTGTCTGGCTACGGTGAACGATATGAGTATCTCGATAGCCGACTCGCCAGTTATTGTCACAGTGAGCGCAGCCCGTAGGAACCTCTACTCCACTGCTCACTCGACAAACTGTTTCCTCTCCGCACTGCCCGCAGGTGATCCTTGGTACGGGAATCAAAAAAGCCACGCCACAATGACGACGCTGTCTGTCCGCAAGCCGATCGTCCAGGAATTTATCGCCAGAAACATCGCTCGCGGCAGCGTGCTCTACACAGATGAACACACCGTCTATATCAACACGCCCAATGTTATTCATGGCACAATCGCGCACAAACGAAAACAATATCGCTTATCGTTCAAGTGTGCTCTTGATGCATCCAGAGGTAGTGTATCCGTTTCCTAATCCCCGGTAGTGCCGCAGTTTCCCGAATGACACCATCACTTTGTTTGCAGCAACTGGTCAAGTTCTGCCTGCAAGGTATCCCGTTCTTCCATCAGACTCCGGTCACTAGCCCATTTCTGTTTGTCAGATGTGAGGAGTTGTTCGGCGCGTGCTCCTTCCCCTTGTGCCACCAGGAGCGCTGTCGCCGTCGTTTGGAGTTTGACCAATATCTGGAGAAGTAAGGACTCAACGATCTTCTCGTGCGCTCGTTGCAGCAAGAATTGACCTTGTTGGATACGTTGCTGCCACCGGTGCCGAGCACGCGGCGTTAGTGGCGATGCTGGCCACGTGTGCAGCCTAGCGGCTTGACACCTTGACAGTGCGGCCTGGACTCGCGTATGGTAGAGGAGAGATGCCCGGCCGGGAGCGTGGCGCGTGTGGTAGAGAACGCATAACTCCCGACCGGGCATCCTTGATTCTAGCGCGGCGTGGTGAGCGGCCGCCACATACACCAGCACGGCCGCTCACGACTGCACCATTGGGGCAGACAAAGAAAGACGAGGTTACATGGATAACGGGGAAACACTCTCAACGTCAAAGTCACTCGACTGGCGTGGAAACATCTCCAATCGCAAGGGAGTGTGCGAGAGTGAAAAGAATATGCACGCTGCCGTAGCTGAGTTTGCAAATAGGGTGTTTGGGGGCAAATACACTGACAGTCCTGCTGACAGTTTTGCAAGCCTCTATTTCCAGCAGAGCGTACAGCACTCAGTAAAGCAAGCCATAAAGTCTCTGCAAGATCAGAGTACCGAGCAAGAGTGTCAAGGGTAGAGTCCTGCTTTACCACCTGCCTGTACTCCACAATCAGGCCTCTTTTGCGTGCCTTCTTGAGTGCGTCGTTGGCGCGCTTGGAAAAGCCGGTGAACTCGCGTGGAGTGTGCTGCTCTGTGCTAGTCACTTTGTGACTCCTTTTGGGGTGATATGACTGAGAGCACAGTGCTCTCAGTATTAGGGCCGAAACGAAAGGCGAGGGAAGATGGTAGAGGAACCAAGGGACAAGGCGAGGCCCGTAGTAAACTTGTCAGGGAGTGCTTTTGCAGAGACTAGCACGTCGGGAACACTGACAGTTATTCAACCGGATGAAATTAGAGTAAGAAAATCTAAGGAACTCAGGTGCCTGAGACTGCGTAACGGTGACATAATATGCCGCAATTCGGTTGAGATTCTAATAGATGGAGATTGGAAGGAGCTAACGACAGAAGACCTTCCAGATGCTCTCTAGCAGCCGTAGCAGAAATGCCTTTTTTGCTGGTTGTCAGAAGATACAGGGCTTTGGCCAATTGCTGATACCCTAGCTTGCTGCTGTGCATGATGCTGTTTGTTTTCACTGAGAAGTAGTGACGGCACTCTCGGCAATGGTACGGCATTGTCGGATGTTTCGCGTCTTCCTGTACGTCTGTGCTCTGACAGAGCGGGCAGATTATCCCGTCTGGCCAACGAGCGGCGATAAAACGCCGCTCGGCAGTAGCGTCGTCTGGTACCTGCTGGAGGAACTGAAGCAGGCTCATGTCGTCAACTGCGGTTTTCTTGCTCATAATCCTAGTATAGCATATGTAAAACTAGCTCGTCAAGACGAAGTATCAAAATATGTGAGTCCTCAGTACTGCGCAACCCAAGAGTCATGCCGCACGTTTTTACTACGTACATGGTGGAGCCTAGATAGCAACACGGCACCGCTCGTCCGTTAGGAAAGAGAGGATGTATGCAGAACCCAATGCTGCCCGAACTGTCCAGTGCCAATGCAGCTCTGGAAAGACTGCAAGGCTACATCAACGAGCTTCAGGAGCGGCACGAGCAGCTTCAAGCTCGTCTTTATGAATGCAGAGTAATCTCTGCATTTGCTCCTCACGACTCCGTGCAAGTTGATCTCGCTTGGCTTGCAAGCGAGCTTCATGGAATTCGCGAGGAAGCACAGGGGTTATCATCTTAGTACGGCCACTCGACGGAAAGCGATTATCCATAACATCCTCCTGCTGTAGGTTATCCGCTCAGGGAAAACGGAATGCCGGAGATTCCTAACTGGGCCGCTTGGGTGGCCTGTATTGCCTCAGTGATTTCCGTTCCCTTGAACATCTTGCAGTTTCTGGCTAGAACGGGACGTACTCGCTACCGAGTAGCTGTGCTTTCTGGAGATGAGATTGCGACCATCATTCTCGCGGTGCTGGGTGTTCCCGCGTTAGTGATCGCGCTGGCGCTACTACTCCACTACTGTAGTCTGGCCATCCCCGGACGAGCGATCTAGTGTTGATCCACTCAGGTAAGTAAATCCCGGCGCGGATACCCACCCTGATACCATGTACTCAGGCCACGGATACCTCGCGCATGAACGTGTCACTGCGGCAATACCACGAGTTGTTGGCGAGTTACCTGTGGCCCCAGCGTAGGCACGTCGCGCTCCTCGCCGTGTTCATCCTCGGCAACACTGGTCTGCTGCTGGTCACGCCGCAGATTCTCCGCAGCTTCATTGATACCGCGCAGACCGGCCAGGCGTTCACCACGCTCGTGACGTTGGCGCTGCTCTTCAGTGGGGTCGCACTGGGCCAGCAGGTCGTCTCGGTGCTCGCCACCTACTTCAGCGAGCGGGTTGCCTGGACCGCGACCAACGCCCTGCGCTCGGACCTGGCCCGGCACTGCCTGGGGTTGGATATGTCGTTCCATCACGAGCACACGCCGGGCGAAATGATCGAGCGCGTTGACGGCGACGTGAACAACCTGGGGGCCTTCTTCTCTACGTTCACGATCCAGATCGTGGGGAGTTTCCTGCTCCTGGTGGGCATCCTGGTGCTGCTCTTTCGGGAGGAGTGGCGGGCCGGCCTGGCCTTCACGCTATTTGTGCTGTTCAGCGTGAGCGTCTTGCTGCTGCTGCGGAACATCTCCGTCCCCTATTGGCGGGCACGGAGCAAGGTCCGCGCCAATATGTTCGGTTTTCTGGAAGAGCGGCTGGCGGGCACGGAAGACATCCGCTCTGCCAACGCGCAGCCCTACGTCTTGCGCCGGTTCTACGAGTTGACGCGCACGTGGTTGAGCAAAGAGATGCGGGCCGGCCTGGCCACCGGCGTCTTCTGGAACACGAACGAGACCATCTGGGCGGTCGGGAGCGCGGGAGCCTTGGCGCTGGGCGCCTATCTCTTCCTGGATGAGGCGATCACGCTCGGCACGGTGTACATGCTCTTTCACTACGCCGGAATGGTCGTCCAGCCAATTAGCCGGCTGACCCAAGAACTGGAGAAGTTGCAGCACGCCTCCGCGAGCATCCTCCGCCTGGGCGAGCTACTCCGGACCCGCAGCACCATCCTCGACGGTGCGGGCGTCGCCTTCCCGGTCGGGGCGCTGTCGGTCGAGTTCGACAATGTGACGTTCGGCTACAACCGAGAACAGGCGGTGCTGCACGACATCTCGTTTCGACTGTCGCCGGGGAGGACCTTGGGCTTGCTCGGACGCACGGGGAGCGGCAAAACCAGCCTCACGCGCCTCGTGTGCCGCCTCTACGACCCGTACAGCGGCACGGTCCGGCTGGGCGGGCAAGATATCCGGCAGAGCGCCCTCCCCGAATTGAGAGAGCACATTGGGATGGTCACCCAAAACGTGCAACTGTTCCACGGCACGGTACGCGACAACTTGACCCTTTTCGACCCGGATATTTCAGACGAGCGCCTGCGGGAGGTCATTGCCGAGCTTGGTTTGGCCTCGTGGTATGCGGCGCTGCCCGAGGGGCTGGACACCATGCTCGCCCATGACGGAGGTCTCTCCGCGGGGGAAGCGCAACTGCTCGCGTTTGCCCGCGTCTTCCTCCGACCGGCAGGTCTGGTGATCCTCGACGAAGCCTCCTCGCGCCTCGACCGGGACACCGAGCGGCTGATCGAACGGGCGCTCGACAAGCTGGCAGCGGACCGGACCGTGATCGTCATCGCTCACCGCCTGGCTACCGTGCAGCGCGTGGACGAGATCATGATTCTGGAGGACGGACTCATCTTGGAGCACGGCGACCGACGGCGCCTGGCAAGCGATCCGCGTGCTCGCTTCCACGGACTACTCCGCACCGGGCTAGAGGAGGTCTTGGCGTGAAGACCTGGCAGCACCTCTGGCGACTGATCCGCTTCCTGCCGGGGCGCTACGGCAGCATGCTCGTGCTCCGCACGCTGGCCTTCACGATCGTGCCGAATGCGGTGGCACTGGCGAACCGGGAGTTCTTCGACAGCCTGACCGGCGAGGCACAGCTCGGCTGGGGGCCGTATACGGTCATCGCGCTGCTGGTAGCGATTGGGCTGGCACGGGCGGTCGTCATCTTTGGCGATATCATCTGCTTCTTCCTGTCCAGGTTCACGATGGAAACACTGCTGCGCCGCAACCTGCTGGCGCACATCCTGGACCAGCCCGGCTCCCAAGCGTTGCCAGCGTCGCCGGGCGAGGCGGTCAGCCGCTTCCGTGGTGACGTAGAAGCCATCTCGGAGTTCATGGTCTTTTCCCCCTTCAAGTTGGCCCACTTGATCTACATCCCGGTCGCGCTCTTTGTGATGGTCCAGGTCAACGCGCTCATCACGACCGTCGTGTTTCTACCCTTGCTGATCATCATCATCGCGGTCAGGATCGCATCGCCGCGGCTCCAGCGGTACCGCGAAGCCAACCGCGAGGCAACCGGCCAGGTGACGGGGTTCATCGGCGAGCTGTTCCGCATGGTCGAAGCGGTCAAGCTCACCAACGCCGAGGCGCGCGTCATGGGCCGGTTCGATCAACTCAACAGCATACGGCTGGACACGACCATCAAGGACCGCATGTTGAGCGCCATCCTGAACTCGATTTCCGATAACTCCGCCAACTTGGGTACGGCCATCATCCTGATCCTGGTCGGTCAGTCCATGCAGGCGGGGAGCTTCACCGTTGGCGATTTTGCACTCTTCGTCTACTATCTCCAGCAGATCACATGGGTCAACCGCAACATCGGCTCGGCCTGGGCCGAATACAAGCAGATCGGTGTCTCCGTCGAGCGCCTGCTGACCTTGCTGGGGAACGCACCACCGCAAAAGCTGGTGGCGCATAGCCCGGTCTACCTGCGCGGCGCATTGCCGGAGGTGCCGTTCACTCCCAAGACGAACGCCGACCGTCTGGTCAGCTTGGAGACGTCGGGGCTGACCTATCGCTATCCCGATTCGGGACGCGGCGTCGCCGGCATTGATCTCCGGCTGCCGCGCGGGTCGTTCACGGTCATCACCGGCCGGATCGGCGCCGGCAAGACCACGCTGCTGCGCGTCCTGCTGGGCCTCGTCCCGAAAGACGCGGGCGAGGTGCAGTGGAACGGCACGCTTGTCGCGGAGCAGGCCACGTTCTTTGTCCCTCCGCGCTGTGCGTACACGGCCCAGGTGCCCCGCCTGTTCAGCGAGACGCTGAAGGACAATATCCTGCTGGGATTGCCGGAAGACCAGGTGAACGTCCCGGCGGCCCTGCGGTCGGCCGTGCTGGAGCCGGACGTGGCACAGCTGGAGAACGGTCTCGACACGCTGGTTGGCTCCCGCGGGGTCAAGCTCTCCGGCGGTCAAGCGCAGCGCGCGGCGGCTGCACGGATGTTCGTCCGCGATCCCGAGCTGCTGGTCTTCGACGATCTCTCCAGCGCCCTCGACGTGGAAACGGAACGGCAGCTCTGGGAGCGCGTCTTTGCACGCCCCGATGCGACCTGCTTGGTGGTCTCGCACCGGCGGGCGGCGTTGCAGCAGGCCGACCACATCATCGTGCTGAAGGACGGCAAGGTGGACGCAGCCGGCAGCCTCGACGAGCTACTGGCGACCTCCACGGAGCTACAGAAGCTGTGGCAAGGCGACCACGGGACGGGGGAGACGGATGGGGCGGCACACCTACCCCCAACCTCCTCCCTGAAGGGGAGGGGCTAAAGGTCATCGCCATGGCTCCCCTTCTCTGGGAGGGAAGGGGCCGGGGGTGCCTCGGACCTGCGCGCTACTCCGGGGAGGACCTATCCCTGCTTCTACCGGCAGCCAAGTGTGTCCACAGTTCCCGCAAGGCCCAAAAAGGAATGAACACTGCCCCAATCAGCATTGCTATCTTAATGCTCGTCATATCCGTGCCAGGGTACAAGTTCTCCTCGAGTGGGCCGCCGTGTTGCTCCATCGAAACCAACGCCCAGAGCACCGGAAAGCTGGCGAGCGCAAGAGCCGAAGCGACCGTAAGAGCGAGTCGAAGTGCCTCAGGAAAATCGATTCTCCGAAGCAAAGCCGCTACCAGGACAAGGAAAAACAGGGGAACGATCTAGCTGACTAGCCAGCGGGCGCCGGCTCGTGCCGCTTGCGCGGATCGGGAGGGTCCGCTGCGGCGAAGATGGCTCGCGCTACTTCTTCGGGGGTCGCTTCCTCAAACTCGACGTTCACCGGCTCGTAGCGCGATGGGTCGGGGGGCGAAGGTCGAGAACCGGCGTCTTGCTTGCTCGCTCCTGCCATTGGGAATCCTCCTTGCCACTACTCTACTCCACTCGACGGGCCGGTGACAAGCGATCTTGACTCTCCGCCATCCTGGCGGCATAGTGCCGCTTGACTTCGCCAAGTCACTACCGCCGCACTCGTCCCTGTGCGCCGGTGCGAGCGTGTTGCTCGCGCCCTCTTGCAGCGCACATGGGATGGCGGGTGACTTGGCGAAGCCACCAACATCTCGCCGCAAGTGGGCTTCTCCATTATGAGACGCTGGCTCGCTGCTCTTGTCCTGATGATCTGCCTCACGGTGGTCGTTGCGCCCGCTGACGCGCAACAGTCGTTGACCGACTACTCCGCCACCCTTACCGCCGCGATCGGGAGCTACCAGGCCACCCGCGACGCGCGGCCCACCGCTGACGAGGCCTGGATACACGCGCTCCGCCAGCGCGTTGCTACCCACCAGGCCCAAACGCGAGGCTTTACCACCTCCGCGCTCCCCACTTTGGTCGCCCAGGCTCAAGCAACTGCCAATGCCTTGCGGCAGCCGCTCCCTACCCCCAGACCGCCCCGCACGACCGCCACCATCCGCGCTGAGGTCCGAGCACGCTTCTTCCCCACGCCGACGCCCACGCCCACCGATGCCGGGTACTCCCAGGACAACCCCGCCCCGCACGGGCACGCGTTGGACACGCCGGACAATTGGCGTATCACCGTGCTCGACACGATCCCGCACTATGAGCAGCGCGTACTCGCCGCCGGCTTCCACATCCCCCCGGAGCAGCTCCCGCCGGCCGGCTGGCACTGGCTCGCCATCAAGCTCCGCTTCACCAACCTCGGCCCCGTTTATCCCAGCATCCGCGACACCATCTACGACCGCCAGCGGGAGATGCCCACGTTCCACTTCGAGTTCGTGAGCGCGAGCCGGCAGCCACAACCGGAACGCTGGTGCGGCCCCACCTACTTCGACGCCCAGGACTTACCCGACGACATGGACCGGATGCCGGAAGCTGGATTCCTGATGTGGCGGTATGTGCCGACGCTTGGCTGGCGCGTTGTCGGCCGCGAGTGGCTAACCACCGGCCACACCGATGAGGGCTGGACGTGCCGGATGATCCGCGAGCGCGATACCGAATCGCTGGTCATGTTCTACGCCGGGACGCTCGGCGGCGTCGCCGAGGGTGTGCCCGTCTGGTATCGCTGGTGGAAGCTCTAGGAGGTCGGCGTGCAACACATCCACCGCGCCGCCACAATTCGCCGGCTGGGGCAACCAACCGTCACATCGGTCAAGGATGAGGAACACTGCGCGTGTGGCTACTCACGTCAAGTCACTACCGGCGATGACGGCTCTCAGAAAATCACCGCCTGGCGAAAGTATCGCCCGCCATCGAGCACAAGTCACATCCTTCGATGGCTTGGCTATATCCTCGGCTGGCTCATCATCGCGGCGTTCGTTTTCGTCATGGGCGGTCAAATCCTGGGCGGACTGCTCATCGTCGCAGCGATCATAGTCGGCCTGATCCTGCTCTACCTGCTCCTGATGGCCATCCTCTATCCGTGCTACCGCCTGCTAAAGTGGTTGTTCACCCCCTGATCGCCGAGGGGCACGGTGCCGCTCGGCTCGCTCACACCGCAGCGGTGCAGATGTTTGGGGGACATGGAGTGGTACGTGCCCTTGTGCATCCGCTTGATGATGGCCCAGGCACTCTCGATGGTCTGGGTGTGGACCTTGTCGCGGACGTACTCGCCCTTGCTGTGGCTGACGGCTTGGTGGTTGGGAAGCGTGCGGTAGGCAGCAAAGTCGTCGGTGTAGAGCTTGGCACCTGGCGCAACATGCTCAAAGATAAACGGCAGGAGCACCGCCCGCTTGGTACTCGGAACGGGTTTGGCGATCAGCGTGTTCGTCGGTCGGTCAAGTATCCCGGCAACCGGGGTCTTCCCAACAGAGCCATGCCCGGCTCGCAGCTTCTTGGCGTAGTGTTTCCGCTTCTCAAGGCCGCCCATGAACGTCTCATCTACCTCGACGGGGCCAGCGAGCGGCTTGCCTTTGCCGAAGTCAAAGCCCTCGCGGATGCGGTGCGAGAGATGCCAAGCGGTACAGGGCTGGATACCAAGCGTCTTGGCAAGCTGGCGGCTGGAGTAGCCTTTGGGATGGGCGGTGAGCAGGTAGATAGCGAGGACCCAGGTGCGATGGCCGAGTTTGCTGTCCTGCATGACGGTGCCCTTGCGGACCGAGAAGTGATGCCGGCAGTCTCGGCAGCGGTAGGGCATCGGCTTGCGGCTCTTGACGGGGACCGTGTTGGTAGAGCCACAGTCGGGGCAGAGGCGCAGGCCGTCGGGCCAACGCTGTTCTTCAAGCCACTTTTCAGCGGCCGCATCAGATGGAAACCGAGCAAAGAGGGCTGGTAGCGGCAGAGAAGTAGACTTCATTGCGACGAAAGTATACCATAGATGCAACGAAGCGGCACCTTGTCAACCGCACTTGACACTAGGGCCGCCGCACCTGCAACCTAGGGTCATCACGCCAACAAAAGAGGATTCCCGATGACCGTTGTCGCTCAGAGCGCAAAGCAATAGCCTGAGGCGACAAACTGGTGCCGCCCCAGGCTGATGGGCCGGGGGTTGGTACTCAGGGAGCCTCGAGAATGCACCCACTGAGGGTTCGATTCCCTCCCGGTCCACACTCATCTTGCCATAGCGGCGAGCACTTTGACGATGAGGGGAGTCCCATGCCTAGCGTGCCGACATTGGCCGAACTCAAGGCACTAGCGGACGAAGAACTGGTCTCCCTGTACGACCAGATTGCGCCAAGCACACTGCTTGGAATGGACTTTATCCTGGCTGAAATCCGCTACAGAGAGCAGCAGAGATTGGCCAAGCAGATCATGTGGCTCACGGTTATCATTCTGATGGCGACGGTGGCGAATGTCGTCTTTGTCGCTTTCGCTCTCTGGTTTGGCTAGTCACCTAGATCGTTCCCCAAAACAGCCCAGCAAAGATCAGAGGAAGCGGCATACAGGCTCCGCATTACCTAGCGAGCTGCTGAATGTCCGCTCTTTGCGGCTGTCCGGTAGGCGAAAAACTCGCCTACGGCAATGCCGGCCACCGTGCCAACGATTGTCCACATTGGCCCTACTGCGTACCCCAATATTACGCCGCCGATGAGCGCACCACTGAAGACGGCTGCCGGGGGAGCGGCAAGTGGAAACGGCGGAGTCGGCGTGCCTAGCTGCGAGGCAGCAGCCGTAATGCTGGGCACTTGATCCGCAGGGGTAGCGGCGGCGCCGGGATGGTCCTTATCCGTCTTCACAACCATTCCTCGCTCTCTCCCTCCGAGACATCCCGTGCTCGGCTCACGCTCACGCTGCCACAGGGGTTAGGATAGCACATAGCACCAAGCCACCCCTCTGGGCTTCGACATAGCCTCTCACCTCATGCACCGAAGCGTCCACGCCAGGATCGCCGCGATTCGGCACTCTCGGGTCGCGCTGCCGGTTGAGGGCCAACGGCGGTATGCTGAAGGCTAATGACAGAGCGCGGCCGCCAGCGTGTCGTCGTGACCGGCATCGGCGCCGTGACTCCTATCGGCACCGGCCGCCGGGGCCTCTGGGCAGGAGTCAAGCGGGGACGGTCGGCCGTAGGGCCGGTGACCCGCTTCGACGCGGCGCCCTTTCGCTCGCGCCTAGCCGCCGAGATCGGCGACTTCGATCCACTGACTCACCTGGAATCCCGCCAGGCGCGGCGCCTGGACCGCTACGCGCAGCTGGCCCTCGTCACCGCGCGGCTGGCCGTGGACGACGCCCGCCTCCACGTACCGGAAGGACGCCCCCGCAACCGCGCCGGGGTGTATTTGGGCAGCGCCCTCGGCGGCGTGGCCTATGCCGAGGAGCAGCACACCGCCTTCCTGGCGCGCGGTACACGCGCCGTATCGCCAACGCTGGCCCTGGCCGTCTTCGGTGGCGCCAGTGCCACCAATGTTGCGATTGACCTGGGCTGGCGCGGCCCCAACCTCACCAACGCCAATAGCTGCGCCGCCGGGGCGGTGGCAATTGGCGAAGCGTTTCGGCTGATCCGCGCCGGCGGCGCCAACGCCATGCTCGCCGGCGGTGTCGAAGCGCCGCTCGCCCCCTTGACCTTCGGCGCCTTTGCGCTCATCAAGGCGATGTCTACGCGCAACGACTGCCCCGGCCAGGCAAGCCGGCCATTCGACGCTGCCCGCGACGGGTTTGTCATGGGTGAAGGCGCCTGTATCGTGGTGCTGGAATCCCTCGCCCATGCGCTGCGCCGCGGCGCCGACGTGCTCGGCGAGGTCGTCGGCTATGCCCTGACGAACGACGCGCACCATATGACGGCGCCGCGCCCGGACGGACGGCAAGCCGCCCGCACCATCCGCCTGGCGCTGGCCGACGCCGGCCTCAAGGCCTACCGGATCGGCTACATCAACGCGCACGGCAGCAGTACGGTGCTGGGCGATGCGGCGGAAGCGCAGGCGATCAGAACCGGCTTTGGCCGCTACCTGACCCCGCAGGTGCTGGTCAGCGCGACGAAGGGCCTTTACGGTCATCCACTCGGCGCGAGCGGCGCTATCGAGGCGGCCCTCACGGTCGAGGCGCTACGCACGGGCTGGCTCCCGCCCACCACGAACCTGGAGCAGCCCGACCCGCAGTGTGCGTTGCCCCTGGTGCCGGCCGGCGGGCTAGACCGTCCGACGGACTACGCGCTGTGCAACACCTTCGGCTTCGGCGGCATCAACGCCTGCCTCGTCCTCGCCTGCCCCGGCGCACGCGACATGGACGATATATGAGAGGTATCCACATGGATACACAGGATTGACAGGATAGGTGGAGTACCGGTCTCCCGTCATTGCGGCTTCCGCCGCAATCCACGCCCCCTCGCCGCAGAGGGGGGCTACCAGCCCTCTCCGATCATCTATACTCATGGACGAGAGGAACTCCTACCCAGGCTATGGAAAGGCCAGCGCCATGCAGCAAACCGGCACCCTCGCCGTAGCGCCGCCGGCACCGGCACCCGATCGGCTGTTATCGGCCGACGAGTTCATGGAGCTGCCGCTCAACCTCAAGCTCTACGAACTCGTTCGCGGCGTGCTAGTGGAGGTGCCCATGACCGGCTACGAGCACGGCGAGATCGAGACCAACATTATTCGCCTCCTGGACCGACATATCTGGCCGCGCCGGCTGGGGCAAGTCACTCCAGGCGACGTGATGTTCCGGCTGGAGCAGAATCCCGATACGCTCCGTCAGCCCGACGTGGCCTTTGTGCAGGCGGCCCGGCTTCCACCGCGCGAGCAGCGGCGCTCGTATAGCCCGGTCGTCCCCGACCTCGCCGTGGAAATCCGCTCACCGAGCAACACGGTCCGGGAACTGGCCGAAAAAGTCGCCGACTACCTGCGGGCCGGCGTGCGGCTGGTCTGGGTGGTTGATCTCGACACTCAAACGGTGACCGTCCATACGCCGGACGCTGTGCCACTCACACTCTCGGTGGACGAGGAGATCACCGGCGGTCAGGTGCTCCCGGCGTTCCGCTGTCCGGTCGCTGCCTTCTTCCAGCGCGTGTAACATTGCCCGTCATTCCCGTGCGTCGCTGCCCGCCGCGCCCCGGCACACGAGATGAGGAAGGCGCTTGACCAAGAGTTATCGAGAACCGCGGCGTTGTCTGTCGCTGCGGCGCCATCTATCTTTGCGCGGTGTTATAGTCAGTATGTCAATGACATTGGCTTGATTGATCGTATACTCAATACGAAACGTGCCAAAACCGGCTTGGCGATTACAGAGAGCTATCCCTTTCAGGTGCTTCTTCCCTCCGATAGGATCGGCTTCAATTGCCTCGAAATAGGTAGTGTATCCGTTTCCTAATCTGCTTGTCGCTGCTGGTATGGTCCGCGCCCCGGTTACAGCCGCGGTGGCAGTTGTTGGCGTCACTGTTCGTTGGCGCTAAGATTCGGAAGTATCGTCTAGCTTGTTGTCCTCAGTGTCAGCCGCCAGCTCTACCAAATCCTGATACACGCCCTTGAGGAGGTCCATGCGATCTCCGAGAGTTTGCTCTTCCTCGTCTTCTGCTTCGTAGTCATTGGTCAGTCGTTCAGCCATTTTGAGCAGTTCGACGCGGCTGTTAGGTGTGAGCTTACTGGTCACTGTTCGCACCTTTCTGTGCTTGTCTCGTTGGACGCTCGGTGGCACTCCTCGATTCTATCACGCGAGGGAGTGGTGTCTGGGGACGGGGATTCGCGCAGCAAGGCCCAGATCAGTGCCCCGATCCAGCCCAAGATGGTCCAGCCTAGGAGTAAGTTGAGGACCAAGATGGCGCGAGCGTTCCGCTTGTGCCGGCCGATGATGGCTGGCAGGAAATAGCCGGATAGTAAGATCCCCCCTAGGAGAACTAGGGTGGTGTTTCGGAACAGCCATGGGGAGCCGTAATTGAGCACGACGTACATGAGAGCCAGGAGTAGGCAGACGAGCAACCCGAGAGCCACGAACACGGACCGGCGATGCTAGAACATAGCGGAGCCCCCTTGCAGCCAGGATGGTGGCGACTCTGCCAAAGCCCGCCGGCATCCCTGGGTGAGCCGCAAGAGGGCATGAGCACCACCTGGCAATGCTCACGCCAGGAATCACGGCAGCAGACTTTGGCAGAGTCCAGCCTTAGTGTAAGGCGATCACGGGCTGGGTACAATGATGGATGGCTCCACGTTGACAAGCGGCAAGATCGTGCGGCATCACCGCCGCCTTACCCGATGGCGCGATGTCGCTCACGCCACGTTCCACCTTGAGGGAGGGGAGACGTGTTTACGCTAGGGCAATTGCAGCGCAAGCAAGGTCACATACAAACTCTCATTGATTCACTGGAATCCCAACTGCGCGGCATGGCAGCGGATGTATGGGGCGCCATGCACCCGAATACTTCTGATATAACGACCTTGTCCCGTGTGCTTGTGCGGGCCGGGTGGATAGGAAACGCCTTCAATCAACTTGATTCCTTGAGACAAGACTTTGGCGTGGCCGCTGCGAGGGTGGAACGGCTGGCCGAACGCTCCGGGCCGCTAGGCGAAGAAAGCACAGACGCCATGTTTGACTTGCAGCGTATCGAACGGGAATTGAACAGGATAGAGCGGGCAATAGAGCTTCAAGCGGACTGGCGTTGACCTGGGGGGTGCTTCGAGCTAAGGCGAGTGAGTTCCATTCGGCCAATGGTGCGATAGATAGCGTCCATCGCAAGCGGGGGGACGGAATGCCCCCTTCCCCGTCGCAACGGGGGAGGACTAGGGTGGGGACCGATGCCGACTATCAGCCTGTGACCCGCTCGCCGTCAATGACGACCGTCGTCGCGCGGGAGCGCAGCTCGAGGGGGTGGCCGTCGAAGAGCACGATGTCCGCGTCTTTGCCCGGCGTCAGACTGCCGACGCGGTCGGCTACGCCCATGATCTCGGCCGGGGTTAGCGTGATCGAGCGCAGCGCGTCCCGCTCCGTCATCCCCTCGGCGACGGCCAAGCCGGCGTAGAGGCGCAGGTACTTGCTCGGCAGAACCGGATGATCGGAGCAGATCGCTACCGGGACACCGGCGCCGGCCAGAATGCCGAGCGAGGCAAAGGTCTTCTCGCGTAGCTCGACCTTTGCGCGTGCGCCGAAAGTCGGGCCAACCACGCAGGGCACCTGGCGCGCGGCGACCTCCTCCACAATGCGGTGCGCTTCCGTCGCATGCTCCAAGATCACGTCCACCTCGAACTCGGCGGCGATGCGGAGCACCGTCAGAATGTCGTCGGCGCGGTGACAGTGCGCCAGTAACGGGATTTCGCGTTGGAGCACGCGCCCGACCGTCTCCAAGCGGAGGTCGCGGTCGGGAGTCTTGTCCGGGTCTTGGGCGCCCCGCTCCAGCTTGCGGAGATAGACTTGCGCCTGCACCAGCGTCTCGCGCAGCACGGCAGCGACGCCCATGCGGGTGGAGGGCAACTGCTTGCGGTCGCCGTAGACGCGCTTCGGGTTTTCCCCGAACGCCACCTTCAGGCCGCACTCGGCCCTGACGACCATCCGGTCAACGAACCGGCCGGAGGTCTTGATGATGGCGCCGAGACCGCCAACGACGTTCGCGCTGCCGGGCAGCACGACGGCCGTCGTGACACCGTGCGCCGCGGTGTCAAGCAGCCCCAGCTCCTCCGGGTTGATCCCGTCGAGCGCGCGCACGTGGGGCGTCACCGGGTCGGTGCTCTCGTTGGTATCGCTCCCCTCCCAGCCGACACCTTCCTCGTGGACTCCGAGGTGCGTATGGGCGTCGAGCATCCCCGGCAGGGCCAGCTGACCGGCCGCGTCTATGACCTCGGCGTCGCTGGGGATAACGACCCCGTTACCGATAGCGGCGATGGTCGAGCCGTCTATCAAGATCGTGCCCGCCGCGATCTCCGGGCCGTCAATCGGCATAATGTGGGCGTTGGTGATCGC
This sequence comes from Chloroflexota bacterium, assembly GCA_965220865.1. Lineage (GTDB taxonomy): Bacteria > Chloroflexota > UBA11872 > UBA12225 > JAJDUF01 > JAJDUF01. Next base: position 3,869,733 of record OZ244848.1, on the reverse strand, counting down.
CAACTTCGGCATACAGCACCTCGCTCAGGTTCGGTCGGCGCCGGGCCGGGCGGCCGGAGTTGCCGGCGCGCCCGGGCCTGACCACGCCAAGCGCAGGTTACGGCATCTTCGCCAGGATGCGCTCGAACTCATCCAGCGAGAACGCTCTGAGGGTTTCCGAGCGGACGTTGCCCTGCACACCGAGCGCGAGCAGGAGGGCGGCCGCCGTCTCGTCATCGGGCGCTTCGGCAATGGCGATCGCGTCATAGGTACCCATCGTCAGGTACCACGCTTCTACCTTTGCGCCGGCAGCCTCGGCACCGTGGATTGCCTCGCGCACGCGCTGTGGACCATCCTTGATGTTGCGGATGCCCTGGTCCGTGTAGTTGAGCAGGATTACAAACTTCGGCATATCGCTCCTCCTCTCGGTCGCGGTCCCACCACCTGTGCCCCAGTGTGACAGCAGGGAGGAGGGCTGTCAACAAAGACTGTTACACTACTGCTCGATCAGTGTCTCCCGGTACGATAGCCGATGGGAGGGCAGCGAGCGTGACAGCGTTTGAGCGGATTAGTGAGCAAGGGAGCTGAGGAATGACAACGGAAGCGTTTTCGCTGCGTGACGCTCTCCCCGGTCCGGCGCCAGGCGCTTTCGGCCGGGCGCTGGCCCCGGGGCCAGGCATTGCCTTTAGTGCCGAGGGAGCACCACCCGACGATGTTATGGCTGGCATGCTGCCACCAGAGGTGACAGCCCTGGATGGCGGTGGCCGAAAGGCTGTCTACCGCCACCCGCAGCTGCCACTCGAACTCGCTGTGACACACCAACCCCTGAGTGGTACCGGTGCGCTCCGCGTGGCCGCCGCCCTGAAGAACGTGGGGACACGGCCGATAGCCCATGTGCGCGACCTCCAGAGCCTGAGGCTGGACTTCGATTGGGGAGTGATCGGTGCGCCGACAGTGCGCGGCCTCAACGGTGGGGTGAATCACTACTTCTTTCCGCCACAGGCGTATGCGGTCTCTGAGCGCACGGTGCTCGGTTATAACCCACGCGGGGTGAGCCTCGACTCGGGCTTCCACGGCCGCTCCTCGCAGGGCCACATCCCCTTGTTCCTGGTGAGCGACGAGGCCAACCAGTCCGGCATCTTCGGGGGCCTGGAGTGGTCGGGTGACTGGCAGGTGCGGTTCTCTCGCGAGGGCCAGACGGCGTTGATGCGCGGTGGCAGTTGGGGGATTGACCTCACGCTGCGGGAGGGCGAGGAAATCCCCTTTGCTCCTGTGCTGCTCGGCTTCTACGAGGGGGGCCGTGACCAGGGCGCAAACGCGCTGCGCCGCTGCCTGCTGGAGCACTTTGTGCCGAGCCTTGGTGAGGAGCGGCATCTGCCCCCCACCTACTACCAACAGTTTCACTATTTCACAAACCTCTTCGACGAGGACATCATGCGCGCCCAGGTAGACGTGGCAGCGGAGCTAGGTCTCGAGTACTTCGAGATCGACGCCGGTTGGTTCGTTGGCATCCGCGACCTCGATCCCTCGTTACCCCCAGGTTCACCGGCGGAAGGCGGCTTCTCGGCTGGGGTCGGGAACTGGCTGGAGGTGGACCCGGCTGTCTTTCCCTCTGGTCTCCCCGCGTTCGCCGACTACGTGCGTTCCAAGGGGATGCACTTCGGTCTCTGGTTCGAGCCGGAGCGAGCGTCGCTCACCTCGACGCTGGCCCGCGAGCATCCCGAGTGGGTGCTGCGGATCGAGCCGACCGAGGCCAATCAACACCTGAAGGCGATGGCCACGCCCGAACAGCGGGCGCCCATGGCCACGCATGGGTTGGTTGACTTTGGAAACCCGGAAGTGATCCAGTGGATGCAAGGGATGTTTACGCACATGCTGGAAACCCATGACATCCGCTGGATCCGGTGGGACTTCAACATGGATCCGCGCCTGTACTGGGAAATACGCGATGGGCCTGACCGCCGGGGGATCAGCCAGATCAGGCACATTGAGGGCTTGTATGCCTTGCTGGACTGGCTGCGGGAACGCTACCCGCTGCTGTTTATTGACACCTGCTCGTCGGGTGGGCGGCGCGCTGATCTGGGCTGCCTGCGCCGGGCGCACTCCTGTTTCAGCAGCGACCATACCCAGGACACAGACATTTCCCGCAACCACCTCTCTGGTGGGAGCCGCTTTCTGCCGGCCAACTGGCTTGAAATGAACATCCGCCGGCCTTGCCGCGAAGGTAACCCGTGGGGTGCCATCCCCTACGACGAGGCAGACTATCCTGATAGCGCCTTTCAGGCCCGCTTCGGCGCCACCTTCGGTCTGAGCGACAACCTGGTTCAATGGTCACCGGGACACCGCGAACGAGCGCGAAAGCACTTCGCGGTCTACAAGCAGGTCCGCCATCTGCTGTGGGGTGACTTCTACCCCCTGTTCCCGCTTCCCTCCTCCCTGGATGCCTGGGATGGCTGGCAGTACCACGATCCAGCCACGGGTGAGGGGCTGCTTGTCGTCTTCCGGCTGCGGGCCGACGATGGGGTCCGGCGGGTGGTGCTGCGCGGGCTGGGGGATTTGCAGCGCTATATCTTCACTGACCCTTACAGTGCGGAGCAGTACGCGGCGCACACCGGTGACGAACTGGCTACCCAGGGCCTTCCCATCGCTCTGCCGCGCAATGGCTCTACGCTGCTGACCTACCGGCCGGCCTGATCCTGGTCAGCTCCGGCGTGCGGGCTGTGTCACCACCCCCTTCGACAGTCGGCCCGCAGGCGGCTAACGCCCCGGCTAGCGCAGTGCCGTCGGCCCCTGCTCATCCTGACCGACCTCGGCCGCGCGGTCGTGCTCACCTCCATTCACCACCCGAATAGGCGACCTGTTGAGGCGAGTCAATGCGTGTTTTGCCAGATCATGGTAGGCATGTGTGTCAGTGAGAGCAGTGAGCCAGGATTGAAGGAGAAAACGCACCGGCCACCACGTCTAGGGTGGTGGCCGGTGCTCGCAACCTCCGGCTAGAGGGCCTTGAGCGGCTCTTTGTCTCCCGCTCTAGTTCCCGCCCTAACGTACCTCCCAGAGTTGCTGGATGCGGGCCATCATCTCTTTGGGGGTGATCTCTTGCCTGAGCACCCCCATCACGCCGGGCCAGAACGCCGCATGCACCTTCGATGGCAGGATCACGTCCAAGGACCAGCCGAAGCCCGTTTCTCTCGCGTCATGGATGATCTCGAGCGCCCTGCGCTGGCCTGGCGAGATGTTGTAGTCCCCGACCCGGAACGGCACGGGCGGAATCTGGAACGTGGTCTCGATCCAGGCCTTCTGCGGCTCGGGCGCGAACAGGAAGTCCAGGAAGGTCACCGCCTGCTCGGGCAACCGACTCTGCGACCAGACGCTGTGGCCGCCGCCCGAGCCCCCGGCCAGGTTGGATTCGAGCGGCTGGGTGCCAGTGGGTGAGGGCATCCCGGAGAACTCGAAGGCGAACTCCCCCTGCGACTCGTTCGCCTGCTGCTGCATCCACCCAACGCTCCAGGTACCGGTAGCCCACATCCCCACTTTGCCCGAGACGAAGGAGGCGCCCATCGGATAGGCGGGATCGCCCTCATCAGTGGGGTTGGGAGGCAGGTAGCCACGACGCTGCAGGTCCAATATGACCTCAGCCGCCTTGATCGGATCAGCGCTATCCCACCGCTTGTTGCCAGCGACGATATCGTCCACAATCTCCTTGCCGCCGATGGCGGCCAGGGTCAGGCTATAGAGGTGCCCGTAGTTCCAATGCGCTTGCTCCGCAATCGGCATGACCTCGGCGCTCAGGAGCGTCTGCGCGGCCTTCAGGAGCTCCTCCCACGTCGAGGGAATCTCCAACCCATGCTTCTCGAACACCTTCGCGTTGTACCAGAAGGCGATGAACTCCATCTCGTGCGGCACGCCGTAGAGCCTTCCGTTGAAGCGCGCCTGTTCCCTCATCCAGCGGTAGATCCGGTTGAGATTGGGCTTCTGCGCGTAGTAGCGGTCCAGGGCCAGCGGCAGTCCCAGCTCGACCAATCGCGCCTGCTGCCAGGCGGTCACATTGACTGAGTAGACATCCGGTGCGATGCCGGCAGCAGCAGCAGCGATCAGCACATCATCGTTGCTCTTCCCCTTCGGGCGCGCCGGTCGGCTCCGCGTGAGCTGAATCTCGGGGTGCATATCCGCGAACAGCGCATCGAGCTTGGTCCACAAGTCTGCGCCGGGACCAACGCTCCCGATGGTTGGCCCGGTCCAGGCCACCAACCTGGACGATGCCCTCTCGACCACCTTCTCGACCACCTTCTCGACGACGACCGGCTTCTCGACGGTGACTACCTTCTCCTGCACGACGGTCTGCGACTGTCCCGCCGCCCCGGCCGCACCCTTGGCGCCAGCCGCGCCGGCCGCGCCACGCGCACCCTGCGCGCCCGCTGCCCCCGCTGGCCCCGCTGGCCCCTGGACGTAGCGGATTTCCACCTCGCCACAGGCTGCGGCCAGAAGCCCGCCGACGACGGCAGCAGCACCTCCGAGATACGTGCGACGAACTACGCGTGCCATCAGGAGACCCTCCTCTGCTCGCCCGTGGGGGGTAAGCCATGAGCGGCTCACCACGTGGACGGCGCCCGGCGAGCCTTCAGGCGCATTGCACCCTCATCTTCCTTTCATGCTGGTGAGGACTGATGAGGACGCCGCTAATGTACATAATCGGGGGGGGTGAGTCAAGGGTATTCGATATACGGTATTCTCAACACGCGCCGGTGTGTAGGATTGCGGCCTTGCAACTCCAAGTAGAGGTGGAGGCCCATGGCTCAACGGGTGTATCGTCACGACCTGCGCTGCCCGCGGTTCCAACTGGCTGTCCATGAAGCCTGCTGCCGGCACCCTTGCCAAACGCGGTGGCCGCTTGCTGCCGCAGCGCCCGGACGACGACCCGGATCGGTATTGCTGGATGCGTTGCCAAAGTGGACGGCGGGCCAGGCCGGTGGCACTATCACGGCGGGCGGCGGGGAGCCGTGGCGGCCGCCTGGAAAGAAGATAAGACGATGCGACTGATCTTGGTCGGGTGCGAGTACGCGGGCAAGACCACGCTGGCAGATGCCCTGCATGCCTGGGGTCTGGAGCGGGGGCGGCGCTTTCATATGGACGATCATTTCACCATTCCCGATGAGCTGCACGGCGAGGAAGAGCAAGAGGCCATGCTGGCTCTGCCCGCAGCCATCAAAGAACGCTTCCAGCGGTTTCAGGTCCAGTATCATGTGCATGTGCTGGATATTAACGATGACATTATCCTGGTTGGGTTCCATATCGAAGAGGTCATCTATGGTCCCCGCTACTATTATCCTGGCCTGAAGGTGACCTATCCTCGTCTGATTGAGAGGCAATTGCCGACCGATGCCATCCTGGTGTTACTTACGGCTCGTCCCGATGTGATCCGGGAGCGGATGGCGGCGGCGGCGCCGCATCGCCATCCAGTAGTGCAGCCGGCCGATGTCGAGGAGGTGCAGCAACAGTTTGAGGCGGAGTTCGCCGCGTCGTGGATTCGCCGTAAAGTGCGGTTGGATACCTCCGAACTTGCACCCGACCAGATCCTGGATCGCTTCCTGGCAGTCGTGCGCCCTCAACTGGATGTCCGCGACCTGCTGCTCCTGTCGTAGATGAAGCCGCCAATGCACGCTTGACCGTGCCTACCACCAGCCGCAATAGATCGTCAGTGATCGTTTCCCATCCATTCCTGGAGGGGAGGACCCCCTTCACTTCCTTATGGATGGTGTATCGGACGGCCGGAAGAAGACGCTGTGTAGGGACCCAGCATGCTGGGTCCCTACTTCAGGGTGAGGCGTTCGAGCACCTTCGGATTGACGACGGAGCGGGCCGTCGCCCACATGCAGTTCCTAGCAGCGCAATATGGCCCCCGCGGGGCCGTGTGGCGCTACGATCCGATCCTGTTCACCTCCCTGACGCCGCCGGACTTCCACCGACGGACATTCGCCCGCCTGGCGCGAGCACTCGCAGGCGCCACTGATGAGGTCGTGGTCTCCTTCACGCACCTCTACCGCAAGACGCAGCGCAACCTGGACTACGCTGCCGCCCGGTCCGGCTTCACATGGGACGACCCGGACGCCGACCGGAAACGCACGCTGGCCGCCGAACTGGCGCAGCTAGCGCGGGCACACGGCATGCAGCTCACGCTCTGCGCGCAGCGACCGTTGCTGGCGCCGGGCGTGGCCGAGGCGCACTGCGTGGACGCCGCGCGGCTGGCCGCCGTCGCCGGCCGGCCTATCGCTGCTCGGCTGAAGGGCAATCGCCCCGACTGTCTGTGCTATCAGTCCCGCGACATCGGCGCCTACGACACCTGCCCGCACGGTTGCGTCTACTGTTATGGGACTCACATACAGAAGTGACAGAACCCCTTACCCACCCTGCTATGCTACCTCTAGCGGCTGCGGCCGCAGAAGGGAGGTAACACATGAAAGCAGAAATCTTACTGAACATCACGGTCAACGTTGATATTCATAACATAATCTATGCTATAGCAATCTTGCTGCTTATCCTAATCTAAGTGGGTGGTTGGGGAGGGAATAAATTAGTTAGAGAGTTCTTGTTGGTATAAGGCGATAGTTTCCCGTATGGTACGGAGCAAGTCTTGATTACCCTTGACCTCTGGAATTCTCTTCAACTCATCAAGTTCCACTATTATTTGCTCTGGATTCACTATCTCATCTACTGATTCTATGTCTGTCCTCAAAGTGTATACCAAAATCCGAGGCTGGTATACTAGATTGAAATGGCTCCCTAGAGTTTCTTTTAGTAGTGGTGCTGACGATATGAAAGATACTCCCATCAGCATTATACGCCACTTAGCTAATTCTTCTTCAAGAAGACGGTTAGCAAGTTCATTATCTCGACATTCAGCTGTTAGTTGTGAGTTTGTGACACGGTTATGAATAAAGATGTATTGGCCTGCGACTACGGCGCTGATTGCCTTCTTGATGTTGTCTACCTCAGTCCTGTGTCGTTCATTAGCAGCATCAAGCTCAGATTGACACCGAGCAAGGTCGGCTTGACAGACCTCAAGTATAGTAGGGCCTCTTATGTAGTGTCTTATAGATGCTAGTTTACCAATAACTCGCGGCAGGTACCGGATAGGCCAGCGCAACAGTAGAGGCGATAGCCACTCCCAATCCTCCATTAGCTCTTAGCCTTGCTTTTTCTTTGGCGGACGTTTCACGACCGCTCGCACGACGCGCAGGAACTCCGGCGGCAATTTGGGTGGGGGTTTTTTCTTGTCCATGAATTGATCCTATCTCAGATTGACTCTACCGTCAAGATAATGTATGGTGGTGCCGTCTACTGCCATTGGCGGTAGTGCGACCTCGCTCTGCAAGGGAGTGCCTTATTACGGCACGCAACGCTGCCGTCGTCGTTCTTACGTTCTCGCTATTACTGTCAGCCGCGCCGATAGCTGCGGCTGACTGTCAATTCGTGCTCGGTTTCGCTGCCCTCAAGTCTCTGATAGACGCTGCCGAGGGGCCAGACAAGGTTGGCGAGTGCTTAGAAGATCAGCGGTTCAATCCCGTCAACGGTGATGCGCTCCAACAGACGACGGGAGGGCTGATGGTATGGCGCAAACTGGATAACTGGACTGCGTTCACTGATGGCTACCGGACGTGGATCAACGGGCCGCATGGGTTGCAGGCGCGGTTGAATACTGAAACGTTCGATTGGGAGGCATCACCGCCGCCCGCTCCCACACATGAGCCGACTCCCGTTCCTGACTATGGCGCGTGGGAGTTTCACGACTACAGCCACCTACTCTCTGGCGATATACAAAAGCGAGCGTCAGTATTCGCTACTCAGCGGCAGGGATATGGTAGCGAAATACCGAGGCTCACAATGCGCTGCTTTGTAGGTGACGACTCCAGGTTCAATCTATATGTTGTCTGGTACGAGCACATTGGAGACGACCAACATCCGGTAAGTTACCGTTTTGACAACGGTAGTGTAACGTCCATTCATGGTTCTACCGGACTCTCCGACCAAGACATTACTTTCATGTCAACTACAGGCCACTTTGGTAGTAGCTTGGTATATGGAGGCCACAGTAATCTTGTAGTAGAGGTTACTAGGTATGACGATAGCACTATTGCCGCATCCTGGGATATTGCTGGTTCGCGTGCTACCTTTGAGAAGTTGTGGTCTAGTTGCGTTGGATAGTGACCAATTGGTCACGAAAGGGAGGAAGCGATGGACAGTGAGATGCAGGCTTTTCTCGATCAAGAAGATGTGAAGGGAGAACTTGAGAATCGTATAGAGCACGTCAAAAAGACTCTACGCTTCTACGTTGACGCGTATGTCCACATACTGAACTCATACGAGACCACTGTTAGGGTGTTTGACTACCCTGAGCAGAGAGTCGGTATGATGGACGCTCTCGATGATCGCGTTAGGCAAGAGGTCCTGAGTGTCACTCCTACGCTTGTTGAAATAGAGATGCTACTTCGAGAAAAGCGTCAAAACCTTTCTCGTTGAAAAAGGCTGCTGCTCTTATCTTAGAACCTCTTATCTTAGCCCGCCTTGACGCGGTTTCTAGGTCTGGGCATGTATTGCTCAGTGCCGATACTCTCTCTAAGTACGTCATTCCGACTGTTATGCTATGCAAAATAGAGAGGCGGCGCGGCGGCGCTATGCCGCACACGACCCCGATGGCGAGTTCCTGTTCAGTCCCCGGCACGCCGCGCCCCAGGAGTGGTCCAATGCGTGAGCGACGTGTCGTGATCGTCGTGTGGGATGGCCTGCGGCCCGATCTAGTTGTCCCGGAGGTGACTCCCACCCTCACCGCAATGGCCGCGGGCGGCACTTGGGTGCGCAACAGCTACTGCGCCTATCCCAGTGAGACGCGAGTCAACGCGACATCGTTGGCGACCGGCTGCCATCCGGGGCGGCACGGCATCGTCGGGAACAAACTGTACGTGCCTGCGGTTGATCCGCACGGCGCCGTCGTGACCGGCGACGCCGCGACGCTCACGGCCATTGCCGAGCGCGATCCGCCGCTCGTCGCCGTGCCCTGCCTAGGCGATTACCTCGCCGAGGCCGGCAAATCCGTTGTTGTCGTGAGCAGCGGGTCTCCCGGTTCAGCCTGGTTGAGCAATCCCCGTCCCCAGGACCACCTCTACAACCGAGCGCTGGTGCGACCTGCCGCAGCCCAGGCTGCCGCGGCGCAGCGCTGGGAAGTACCACCGGATTCGTACCCGGCGACCGGCCGGCTCGACTGGCAAGCGCGCGTCTGCACCGAGCACGTCTGGCCGGTCCTGCGGCCTGATGTGACGGTCTGCTGGCTGACCGACCCGGACCATACGCAGCATCGCTTCGGCTTGGGCGCTCCACAGTCGCTCGACGCCCTCCGGGGTTGCGACGCCCTCTTCAACCGACTGCTGGCGTCACTGGACAGCCTCGGCTGGCGGGACGACACCAACGTCATCGTCACATCCGACCACGGCTTCACCACGCGCCGGCCGCGGCACGAGACAGACCCCGTGCCGGGACTCATCACCGCCGGGCTCAAAGCGGCGCCCGAATCCGATGATGTGATCGTCAGCGGCGGGGCCATCTATCTGACGAGCGAGTCCACCGACCGAGCAGCAGCTATCGTCCAGGCCCTGCAGGACCACCCCGCGGTCGGCGCCATCTTCGCTGCTGACGATGGTCCGGCAGCAGAGCGGCCCGGCATTATGCCTCTCTCGATGGCGTGGGGCGGTCGCCTGCACCGTCGTCGTCCTGACATTCAGTTCTCACCCGCGTGGTGGGACGACACGAACGAGTATGGCGTGCCCGGCTACGCTGCTGGTCCGGCCGGAGCGAGTCATGGCTCGACCTCGCCGCGCGACCTGCGTAATACCCTCATCCTGGCCGGCCCAGACGTGCGTAGCGGGACGACGAGCGATGTCCCAGCCGGGCTGATTGACCTTGCACCAACGGTCCTCACCATGCTGGGTTTGCCGGTGCCGGCGACGATGGATGGTCGGGTCCTGACCGAGGTGCTGCGGCCCGGAGTGGTCGGAGGAGAAACCGAGCCAACACCGGAGCCGCAGTCCGAGACTGCCAGCGCGTCAGCCGCGATGACCACGGGTGGTAGCTATCGGCAGTGGCTTCGTCGCGTGCGCGTTGGCAAGACCTCGTACTTCGTAGCCGCTGGCGCCGAGCGCGACTAGCGGCGCGTGCCAACCTGGTATGGTGAAGCTATCTGCCGGTACGTTGCCTCGAATCAGGATGTCAGGAGGGCCGCACCATGGCCGTGACCCTTACCGCGCCGCCAGCGCCCACAGTACAGGCCCCGCTCACCCCGGACGACCTGCTCGCGCTCGAAGCCGAGCACGGCGCCAGATACGAGCTGGTCAACGGCGAACTGAAGGAGCGGAACGTGGCTAGTCCGGACCATGGCGTCGTCGCACTTAACTTCGGGAGCGAACTCCGCGCCTTTGTACGCAGCCATAGTCTGGGCGTGGTAATGACGGGTGCCCGCTTTCTGCTGAGAGATACGCCGCCCCTACTGCGGATTCCCGATACTGCCTTCATATCCAGGGCAAATCTGCCCACCGGCAGGTTGAGAGGCGGGCACTTCCGAGGCGCGCCCGATCTGGCCGTCGAGGTTGTCTCGCCGAACGACAAGGCGGGTGAACTGGCGGTGAAGATCGCCGACTACCTCGCTGCCGGTACGCAGCAGGTGTGGGTGGTAGAGCCGAATACGCGCACGGTGGCCGTCTACCGGCCGGGCGGTGCGGCACGAGTCTACAGCGTTGACGATACCCTCGACGGGGGCGACCTGCTGCCCGGTCTCGCCCTCCCCGTGGGCGATCTGTTCGAGTATGGTGTGGCGACTACATCCCGCGCAGAGTAGCGCGCACTCACCGCCGGCGGCCCCCTAAGGACGCTGTGTACTCGGCGGCAGGGCTGCGTCGGAATGAATGGGCCGTTGAGAGAACGACCACCGATGCTCGACCGCGCTATCACGTACAATTTCGAATACGACCGCAAAGTGCGGGTTGGCTTCATCGGCTGCGGTGGCCACGCCTACCGCAACATCTTCCCCACGTTCCAGTATGCGCCGGTTGACCTCATCGCCGTCTGTGACTTGCAACCGGAGCGCGCCGCCGCCTTCGCGCGGCAATTCGGCGCTCGTCACACTTACACGGACCACCGGGAGATGCTGGCCCGCGAGCAGCTCGACGCCGTGTTCGTCGTCGCCGGCTACGACGAGCACCACCGGCCCCGCTACCCCCAACTGGCAATGGAGGCGATGCACGCGGGCGCTCACGTGTGGATCGAGAAGCCGCCGGCCGCGTCGCTCGCAGAGGTCGAGGCGATGCGGACCGTCAGCCGGGCTACCGGCCGGTTTGTGTCGGTCGGGTACAAGAAGATGTTCTTTCCGGCCATCGCCAAGGCCCGCGAGATCAGCCAACGACGCGAGTTCGGGCAACCCACGTCGCTGGCGATCCGGTATCCCCAGGAGCTACCACCACCGGAGGACCGCTCGGATGACCGCGCCATGCAGGGCTTTCTCGACCACTTCTTTCACCCGGCCTCGATTGTGCATACGATCATGGGGCCGGTGACGACCGTCAGCTATCAGCGGGAACCCCGCACCGGCGGCAGCGTAAGCACGATGACCTTTGCCAGCGGCGCGGTGGCTGCGATGCACCTGGCCGGCAGCCACTCGTGGTCGGGGCCTCTGGAGCGGTTGGAGATCGTCGGCGAGGGCGCGTTTGTCGTCGTCGAGAACGGCGTCAACCTACGGTATTATCGGCCCGGCGCCCGGCGCGGTCAGGGTGGGTACGGGCGGGCGGCGAGCTACATCGGTGCGGACGAGCAGACTCCGGTCGTTTGGGAGCCGGAGTTCTCGCTCGGCCAGCTCTACAACAAAAACATCTTTCTGCTGGGCTACGTGCCGGAAGTACTCTACTTTTGCGAGCGCGTGCTGGACAACTGCCCACCCCAGCTCGCAAATCTCGACGACACGCTGGCGATGATGCGCTGGTACGAGTGCTATCGGCAGCCCGCTGGCCAGGTAATCGCTATCCCGGAGCACCGGGCCGGGGGGTGAGGGCCCACTACCGTTGGCGGTCGAGGGTGCTGGCCTTCTTCTTTGGGGTATCGAGGAGGCGATCCGTCTGCCGGCCGTCCCGACCGGCTTGCTTGGCCAACGGACCGTTGTGTCCGTTGCGGGACCAGCTCCCATCCAAGAAGACGGCGTCAACCTTGCGCGCGATACGGCGGGCAGCGGACCGGCCCCGCGCCCAGCTATACCACATGCCGTGCCAGACGAGGCGCCAGCCGCGGCGGCGTACCGTCGCCGGGACACCCCACTGCACGACCGCCGCCCCCCAGGCCAAGCCACCGCCGAACCCGACAAAAACGAGGCGATCATCGGTCTTGACCAGCCCCGCGTCAATCGCCTCGCACAGGGCGATGGGAATGGAGGCGGCGCTCGTATTGCCGTAGCTTTCGACGTTGACGAACACGCGCTCGGGCGGCAAACCAAGCGCGCTCGCCGCCGACTCGATGATCCGGAGGTTGGCCTGATGCGGAATGAAGAGGTCTACGTCGCTGGCCGACAGGCCCGCCCGCTCCAGGGCTTCCCGCGCGACGCTGCCCATCACTTTGACGGCGAATTTGTAGACCTCGCGCCCGTTCATGCGGATGTAGTGTTGGCGATCCACGATGGTCTGCGGCGACGTAGGCAACCGGCTCCCACCGGCCGGAATAGTGAGTAGCTCGGCGCCGGAGCCGTCCGAGCCGAGCACGCTGCTCAGGATGCCGGTGCGCTCCTCGGTCGCCTGCAAAACCATTGCGCCCGCGCCGTCACCGAACAGGATGCAGGTAGTGCGGTCCGACCAATCCAGCAACCGGGAAAGCGTTTCCGATCCGATCAGCAGCACGGTGTCGCATTGGCCGGAAACGATCATGCTCTGCGCGACCGCCAGCCCATACATGAAGCCGGCGCAGGCCGCGTTGATGTCGAACGCGCCGGCACGCTCGGCTCCAATGGCGTCCTGTACGAGGCTGGCAACGCTCGGCATACCGCCGAATTCCGGGCTGAACGTGCAGACGATCACGAGGTCAATGTGCGCGGGGTGAATGTCGGCAGTCTCGATGGCCGCCTGTGCCGCCTGCTCGGCCAGCGATGCGGTCGTCTCGCGGGGGCCGGCGATGCGCCGGGCGCGAATGCCGGTGCGAGTGCGAATCCACTCGTCGGAGGTGGAGACGATCTGACTCAGCTCGCCATTCGTCATCACCCGACTCGGCAGCGCCTTCCCCCAGCCGACGATCTGTGCGTAACGAGGCATCCGTGTCGTATTCCGCCTCTCTATGGCTCTACCAAGATTATACGCCACAGCGGCTTGGTTGGGCCGGACACCCGCTTGTCAGCACGCTTGGCGAGTGAGGAAGACTCGGCGCCGGTTCGCGCGATAATCCGAGACGAGGCAACGCGACAGGTGTTTCCTCGCCACTGCCGTACTCTCGCGTCGTTGGCAGCAACCCCTCATGTGTCCTCGGCCCAGCGGAGAAACACGGCAGCCCAAGGCCACTCCCGCACAGGAATCCATACCTGAGATCAGGACTTCCAGCCGCCACTCCGCGTCTGGTTGTGAACCGGATTCTTGCCACGGTGATTTTTGCGGTAGACGGCGAGCTTCCGTGCCTCCCAGCGACGGGCATATGCGCGAGACATCGGACGGGTTTCCACTTTCAGCTTGCCGCGCTTACCGTCCCGTTTGTGCTCAGTGGCTCTCCGGCTAGGATTGTTGGACACTCCAACGTATCTGATCCGCCCATTGCGACCATGGAGGGTATACCCCCGCACTGCATCCCCTTTGCCGGCGGCCCCACGACGCCCACTACGGCTATATCTCGCCATTGCCCGCTTTTGCGCCCGCGCTCCTGAGCGGAGGCAGCATAGCAGGCAGCAGCGAGGGGTGGGCGCAAGCGGCGGTCACGGCCGGCACGGAACCCGCCGCCGCGGGTGCTGCGGCAAGGCGCATGACCGCGTTTTACACTGGTGAATCGGCCGAGCTTGCCTGATGCAGTAGTTTGGGGATTCGCCGATGGCGATTGACTGTCGTGCGTTGCGCTGGCACAGGTTGGACGCTTGGCCATGCGCATCAGCCGTTCGCAGTTAGCGAAGGCCTGCACACGACAGTGGTCTTGCTCCTACCGACTGTATCCCGAGGTGTCCGGTGCAACGCGCGGCACGTTCATGAGCAGCGTTTCCAACACGTAGGCGAAGTCCTGGAACGCAGCCAGTTGGCCCAAGTCCTGCTGCAGGTCCACCGTTCGATCCCGCAGGCTCCACAGCTCACGGGCAATCCCGTCCTCAGTCACCGAGCCATCGCCCAATGCGCTATACCGGTCCGCCGTCAGCGCGACGACCGCGCCGAACTCTAGCAGCGGGTGGTCTTGCAGCCGGACAACCTCCCCGCTGCTGACCAAGTCGCTGCTCTGGCTCCACGCCCGCCCGCTCTCCGGCGCCACCCAGCGCAGCTCCACCTGCCCCAACCCGCCCTGCTGCCGGAAGTCGTCGTGCAGCTCCAGCTCGTAGAAGACGGTCGTCGCCGCTCCGGCGTACACCTCGGCAAACTCTTGACGATCCTGGGTGAACGCTTCGGCGGACGTCACGCGGTTTTCGTAGCCCACGATCCGCCACGTCCGCACCGCCTCGGGGTTCCAGACTACCTGGGCGCGCGTCTGATCCGCAATGGGTGAGGCCAGCGCGAGCCAGTTCTCGCGGCGGAACGTCGCCCGGGCCTGCTCCACGTCGAACAGGTAGCGGTACCAGCCGTCGCCGTGCTGTGCCAACTGCTCCAGCAGCAGGTCATTGTAGTTCGCAATCCCCACCCCCACCGTGATCAGCCGCAGCGGGTTGGCGCCGCTCGGTGCCGACGTCGCTTCCAGAATCGCGAACGGGTCGGTCGCGTCCACATTCGCCACGCCGTCCGACATCAGGATGACGTAGTTGAGCGCCTGCGGCCGCTCTCGCCGTAGCCGATCGGCCAAGCGCACGCCCAAGTTCAAGCCGGCCTGCACGTTCGTGCTGTTGTGTGGCGCCAGTTGGGCGATGGAGTTGGCCACCGCCCGGTCGTCCGGCCTGGCGGCCTCGACCGTGAACTGGTCGAGCACGCTCGTCGTGAAATGCACCACCGCCATCCGGTCGTCGCGGTCCAGACTGCGCCGGATCGCCTCCGCCGCCGCCCGGGCGATGGCCACGCGGTTGCCCTCCCTCATCGAGCCGGAGGCATCGAGCACCAGCGTCACGTTGAGCGGGGCGGCGGTGACCACGTCCGGCGCTTGGAAGGCCACCCGCGCCATGTACTTGCCGTTGTCCAGCGGATGCGCGAACAGATCGGAGGTGATGGCGAAGCGGTCGCTGGCGCGGGGGGCGGCGTAGCCGTAGTCGAAGGCGTTCACCCACTCCTCGGCGCGCACCGACTTGGGATCCACGCGGTGGCCGGCGCGGGCCCAATTCAAGGCCAGCTGGAAGGATGTGCGGTCCGTATCCAGGCTGAACGTGGACACGGCGTCCTCGCGCGTCGCCGTCAGCGGTTGCCGCGCGGTGTCCTGGAAGGTGGTTGTCCCCGGCTGGCCCGCTGGCCGCCGAGTTGCCGGCGTCGCTGCCGGCCCCCGTGAGGCGGCAGCGACCGTCTTCTCCACGACGACGGGCCGCCGCGTTGGGGCCGGTGCGGGCGCCCGCGCGGGCGCCTCGACCGCGAGGACCGGGAGCCTCTCGACGACCCTCTCGACAACGACTGGAATCTCGACGGTGACGACCTTTTCGACGACCACCTCCTTCTCAATTACAACCGGTACCTCCTTCTCGACCACAATGTCCTGACCAGAGGCACCGGCCGCACCCTGGGCACCGGCTGCACCGGCCGCACCACGCGCACCCTGGGCACCAGCGGGTCCGGCAGGTCCCGGTGGGCCTTCGACGTAGCGCACCTCGACCACACCACCCGGACCGAAGCCACCGCCCGCCAGCCACACCGCGCCCGCGATCGCGATGACCACCACCGTCGCTGCCGTCGTCGCCAGCGTCAACGTCCCTCTGAACCGCCCCATTGCCGTCCTCCAATCGCGTATCCTGGCCCACAGTGGCCGTGGTTTCTGCTCTCCCAACCGGTCGTGCAGCGCGTCCCACAGGTCCGGCGTGGGCGGCACGTTGCCATTCCCGGCGGCGAAGTGCGCCGCCAGCTTGCGCTCCAGCTCGCCGTCGTGCGCATTATTCGCGGTCATGGATCACCTCTGCCCCTACTGCGCGTCGGCCAAGCGCTGCCGCAACGCTCGATGCGCGCGGTGCAGCCGCGACTTCACGGTCCCCTCGTTCACGCCGGATGCTCGCGCCACCTCCGGCACGGTCAACTCGGCGAAGTACCGCAACACCACCACCTGCCGATGCTCCGGGGTCAGCCCGTTGATGGCTTGCTGTAACCGCTGCCGCTCCACCTGGGCCTCGACCACGGCCGCGGGGTTGTCCGCGCCCCCGGCCCACGCGGATTCCTCAATGGGGGTGGTCTCGACTGACCGCTTGCGACGCTCGGCCAGCACCGTATTGACTAGGATGCGCATGAGCCAGGGCTTGAACGGGCTGCCGCGTCTGAAGCCGCGCATCCCCTTCCACGCCGCCAGGAACGCCTCCTGCGCCAACTCCTCGGCCAGCGCAGGATTGCCGGTCATGTGGTAGGCCGTGCCAAACACCACGTCCTGATGTCGCTCCACCAACGGGCGGAAGGCCTCGCGTTCACCGTCCTGGCAACGCTGGATGGCTTCGTCTTCGGTCATGCCTGCTCCAGGGCCGCGGCTCCCATCGCGGAGCCGTGCGCGCGCTCTACCCAATACTATGCGCGTTGCGTCCGAATCGTTCCCTCAATGTCGCAAGGAACGGAGAAAAGCATCGTCGCACCCCGCTCGCCTGGGCACGCAGTTGCCTAGAAACCGGGGGGCCGGGCGCCTGGGGCACCGCCAGGGGAAGTAATGCCAACTAGCGATTCGGAGAATGTGGGCTAGGTGGTTTGGAGGGATAGCCCCAGGATCCTGCTGACAATGTCGTGAAGGTCTTGGAAGTGGATGAAGTACTGAGGCGTACCTTCTCGCAGGACGTGGTTAGCGAACTTGGTCTTGCGGTCTGCTGGAAACTCACGGCCCAGCGATTTACCGCCATAATCCACCTTCTCGAACGAGAAGAGTTTCAAGATCCCCTCGTCGTAATTGTTCTCGATACCACTGCGGGTGATGGTGTTGTCTTGTCGCCTCGTGAACGCAAATGGCGTGACCTTGGTAGTACCGTGTAGTTCCTGGCGCAGAGCATCGGCCTTGCTAGCGGCGTCACAGTCCCAGACAATCACGAAGTGCGTGTTCGTGTTCATCCTTCCGAGCAATCGGCCGTATGCAAGAAGCTGGCTATCGCTCCTGTGTTGCTCCAACTCCTCAAAAACATGGACATCCTCCGGGAAATTCAGCTCTACCCATCGTTTGAGGTGTTTGGAGTTGTGTCCTTCGGTTAGGATCGTGACCTTCGCCCCGTCGTGCGCCGCGATCCTGAGGCCCACATCTACCGTGGCGAGACCCTCGGACAACTCATTGATAGCCTCCGACTTCGTGGTGCGAGAAACCTTGACGCAATCGCCCGTCCTGACGACGCGGAAGATCTCGGCTTCGGCCAAGGCCGCCACGGTCATGGCCGCCACGGTCATGGCCGAGTGAGAAGTCATAAGGACCTTCGTGCCCTGTGACACGAACAGGGTTTTCAACGTCTTGACCAATGCCGCGACCATGGATGGATGGAGCATGGCATCAAGTTCGTCGAGGAGGAGGAGCTTCGGGCGACGACGACCGAGGAACTGGTTAAAGGACACAAGGCAGAGTGCCATGAGGATTTTCTCGCCGGAGGACAACGAATCGAGGTCGTATTGGGCACCAGTGGTCCGGTTCGTCATCACAGCAGTGAAAGAGAACCGCTCGTAATTCTCCACACGAAGATCGAAGTCGTCGGGATCGGAGAAATCGAAGTTGAAGAGCCCCTCGTCTCCCGCCGCATCCCGCATATCGGACAGGATTGCACGTAGATTCTCCCAAGGCGGCGGGTTCTCCGTTTGGTACTCGGTGATAAGTTCGTCAAAGCGCACGTGCTCCTTCTCGATCCGCTTGTGCGCCCAGATGAACTGATCGACCTTATAGGCCGCAAACACTGCGCTGATGGAGTTCGACATCGTATCGCCCTCGCCGTGCGAGGCGCGCATGATGTCGCCGCGGGTCAACTCGTGGGGAAGCTTGCCGGTTAGCTTCATGGCCGCGCTGAACAGGACCGCTGGGTTGCCGTTGAAGCCCTTGTTGGATTGGTTTGATGACCTTCTACGCTGACGTCCAGTGTTCGCTCGGTTGAGGGGGGACAAGACCTGGCCATAGAGAGTCTTCTTGTATGGAGATTCATGGTCGTCGATCGCGAATACAGTGAAATCCGGCACTTGCCGGATTTCATCTCTCAAGTTATGCACGAAGTCGTCGCGTGCTTGGGTGCCGGAGTGGCGTTCGATGTCGTCGGCGAACTGGTCGAAGATAGCTGTTGCGGTCTCAATAGGTGGCCGGCCGCCAGACGGGGACATCAGGTAGGCGTCAGCAGTCATCTGGGCGAACTGGTTGGCGTGGCGATCTGCCCGACCGGTCATGGGCGGACAGAAGGAAACCATGTTGTACAGTTCGATTTCGTCTATGCCTATGTCCGGAATCGTAGCCGCCCCTTCCTTGATGGCGTCAAGGAGCTGGGTCTTGCCCGCTCCGTTGCGTCCGATGAGGATGGCAAAGTCGGGCAGTACCTCGGTCGAAAGGGTTGCGATGGACTTGTACGGCTGCTTGAGTTCGATCCTCATGGGGTTTGTTCCGGCACCGATGCGCGAGTGCTGCGCTGGACGCCAGCCGGCGCCAACACAGTTATGGCGGACTGGCTGAGGCTCGGCGTCGGCAATGACGGTCTGTACAACGCCAGGTTCAACCGCGAGTGGCTAGCCGAGCGTCCCGCGTTGAGTAACTGCTCTCCCTTGCCTTCTCCAGGGTGAGTGCTCCCTTGAACAGAATCATTGAGACGAGCATTGGTCTGCGGCTGCATCCCTTGGATGACCGGCTCCTCATGAAGGGACTCCGTCTAGAAGAAACGGAGTCCGCCAGAGTTCAGGAGATATGAATACAGTGTATCTAGGCCGCAAGAAGTGGGCGCGCAGGGACTCGAACCCCGGACCTCGCGGATGTGAACCGCGCGCTCTAACCAACTGAGCTACGCGCCCCTCAATACGCTCCATTATACGGCCTGCCGGAACCGAGGCACAAGGAGGACACGCTCGCGCCGCCCGTCCTGATCGTCCTCTCATCCTGCAAATCCTGATTCTGACAAAGCCGTCCCCTAGGCCGTTGTCATCTCCCCACCCCCGGCCGATATGCACCTACTGACGGGAGTGGCAGATGCAAGACCATCCTGGAGCGCCGGGCAACGCCCGGCCGGGGAACACTGGCACCGCTGTGCCGGCCGCGTGCGGTGGCGCGGCCGTGCCCTCGCCCCAGGCGTGGGACCACGTCCGGTCCCGCGCCGTGCCCTTGCACACGCCCTTGCCCTTGCCCTTGCCCTTGGCGCCGGACCACGAACGGTCCGGTGCCGCGTCCATGGCGTCGCTAGGCCACGCTGGCTGTGGCCCGGCGTTCGCCGGCCCGAGTGTGCCGCTGACCACCGCCCCCTGGCCGGCTCGCGTGAGCCGGCTGCTCCAGGAAGTCTTGCCCCGCGTTCCTGCCGCTCCCGTCGCTCTCACCTATCCGCAATCCCACTCCACCACCCATCAAGTGCATCCCGCCATACTGGCGCCGACCCGCCCGCCGCCTGCCACCGCGGGCACGGGCTTCCTACGCCAACGCCATTCGCGCGCCCCGCCCCCGCCCGCCCGCCGAAAACCTATTCTCGTCGGCTATGGTCTCCCCGCTCCGCAGGGGAACGTGGATTCCCGCACACCCCCTCTCTACATGGTGGAGAGGGGGCCGGGGGGTGAGGCAACCCCCCTCACGTGTAGGCCATGCCGGCGATAGTGACCCAGGAGGCGCCGGCCTCGTCGGCCGGACATTGGTCGTAGCCGAGCGTTTCGCCCACTGCGCCGTCGAGCGCGTGCAGCGCCCAGTAAATCGGTGGCAGACCACAGACGCGATGCGCGTCCTGCTCGGCCCGCAGCGTGGCCAGGAAGTCGGCCGGATCGCCGGTCGCGGCGACCGCCAGCAGTCGCTCGTCGCTCGCTTTGAGACTGTCGCGCGCGAACACATCCCAGCCGCGCTCGTCACCAAACGCCGGCCCCACGTGGGCCAGGTCGGCCGATGCCACGATCAGCACCCGCCGCCCGGCGGTGGCCGCCCGCAGCGCCGCGATTGCCTGCACCCGCGCCCGGTCGGCCAGCGGATCGGCCGTGCCGTGCGTAAAGGGAGCAAACGAGCCACAGAGGATCGGGACGAGCGGCGGGAGGTCATCGGCGCGCCCGGCATCGCGCAGCAGCCAGTGGAGCCAGACGGACGCCAGCTCGATGGAGTGCTCGCTGCGATGATGCAGCTCCTCGGCAAACGCCGCCTCCTCACCGAGGGCCGCAACCAACCGCTCGACGACCGCCTGGTCCTGCGGGAACGCTCCCCACGGCGTGGCGTACCGCTGGCGGGTGAGAGTCAACGCGCCGGCGCTCCCGGCGTGGTCGGTGCCGAAGATGACGACCAGCTCCGCCGCGGCGACGGCCGCGCGGGCCGGTAGCCAGGCGCGGGCGTATTCTGCTCCGCCGCGGGCGTAGTCAATGTGGGGCGTGATCAGCCCCCGCAACCGACCGTTTACGCGCGCCGCACCGTTCGAGCGGGCCTCGGCCGCATAGCGCGCCAGGAGTCGGTGCAGCGCCTCCGGGTCGGCCGGATAGCCGTTGCCGGCCAGCGCCGGCCGGCGGAACGGGGCCGCGCGGTAGTCGGCGAGTACCCGTTCCCGCGCCGCCTCGTAGGCTGGGCCGAACAGCAGCGCCGCCTCCTGCAAGGCAGCCAAGAATTGTTCGACAAACCCCGGCGGCAGTCGGGTGCCGTAGCGCACCTCGAAAGCCGCTTTGATCCCGCTTGGCGTCCGCTCGCCGTCGAGGAGCGCAACCATTGGCGCGACGACGGCGGGGACCAGGACCATACGCTCGCTCAAGGCGAGGGGATCGCGCAGCCAGAGGCGCTGCTCGCCTTGGTAGGTGATCCAGCGCGGCTCCACCGGGCGCAAGACCGGCCGCTCCGCCTGGTCTACCTGGTCGGCATAGTCACTGGTCGTCTCTGCCATCCATCTCCCCGTCATCGCCTGGGCTGGGCAGAATCCTAGCAGCCGCAGCGTCGCCGGCACAGCCTCCGACGGCTTGTTCTATACTGGCAGGTAGGTGGACCCCGGCGCAGCAGGCACGCAGGCGGACGACCAAGCGGCGGGTAGGCGGCGCGGTGATGGGCAGCTCCAGCAACGGTACGGCATGCACACAGCCAGCTACGGCGGCTGCCGGCCGGAGCCGCCGCGCGGTGCTGCAACGGGTCGCGGCGACCCTGGCTACCCCCTTGCTGATCGCCGCTTGCAACCTGGGCGAAGACCTCACGGACGTACCGATGACCGCCGAAGACCCGGCGGAAGTGATCTACACGACGTGGGGGACGCCGGAGCGAGTGCAGAAGGAAGACTGGACCCTCCTCAGCTTCCAACGGAACTATCCGGCCGTCACGGTCAACGTCATCGCTGCGCCCACCGCTGCCCAGCACGTCGCGGGCCTATACAGCTTGTTTGCGAGTGGCAGCCTGCCGGACCTGGTCCACCTGCCCTCTTGGTCGGCGCCGACGTTTTATGCGGAAGATGCCGTCCTGCCGCTCGGGGACTATATGCGGCGCGACGAGTTTCGCCCCGACGACCTCACGGCGCCGTTCGATGTCTGTACCTACCAGCGCGAGTGGGTCGCCTTGCCGCGGGGCAACAACGGCCTCTACGTCGTGTTCTATAACCGCAGCCACTTTACCGCCGCCTCCGCGCCTTTGCCGCCCCCGAACTGGACCTGGCAAGACTTCCTCACCGCGGCGCAACAGTTGACCACGGCGGCGAACGGCGCCACTCCGGCGCGGTGGGGCACCACCCTGCACGGCATTGACGAGGCGTATCACGCCTGGCTCTGGGGCAATGGCGGAGACGAGCTACTGAACAGAAACGGCGCACCGGCGATCCACGAGCCGCTGGCTATCGGAGCGTTGCAGTGGCTGGCTGACCTGCACTTGCAGCACGGTGTCGCGCCGGCGCCCAACATCTTTTCCGGCAACGGGTTCGCCGCCTTCGCGCGTGGTGACGTGGCGATGTGGTATGCGCCGGCCGAGGCCGAGCTGGCCCTCGCGCAGCAGGAAGTGTCGTTCGACTGGAGTATGGCTCCGCAGCCACGGGGCAACCTCGGCGTTCAGGGGCACTATCGGCCGGACGTTGCAGCCATCCTCAAGGGCAGTCGTCAGCCGGAAGAAGCCTGGGAGCTTGCACAGTTCTTGATCGCTCTCGACGTGCAGCAAGCGGAGTGGGAAAACCGGCTGTGGCATCCGCAAGCGCCGTCTTTGCTCGCCGATGAAGGCTACCTCCAACCCCCGGAGCCGCCCTATGACCGGCGGCCCGCCGTACCCGGCACGCTCGTCCGTGCCCGCACGCCGTATCTGATCTCGCGGATTGACGAGGTTCGGGCGGTAGCACGGGCGGAGTTCCGCAAGCTCTGGTCCGGCACGAGCACCGCCGAGGAGATCGCGGCAGTCATCGCCGCCAAGATCACCGACGTGCAGTAGTCAGTGGCCTAGCACTCATTGCCGGCTGGCTGCCACCAGCAGACTTGACTCATTTAATCTATGGGCGTATGCTGGCCGTATGAAGGCAACGGCGAGCACGTCAACGACCCGGCGACGAGCGCTTACTCTCGACGACCTGTTAGCGGTACGCACACCGTGGACGCAGCACCGAATCGCCCTCAGCCCAGACGGGCGGTACTTGGCCTTCGCTGCACGCCTGGAGGCCCGCAGCGTTGATTCTCAATCCGTCCTGCCCTCCGGGGTACGCAGCAATGTGGCCGGCACCCAACTCTGGGTGACGGATATCGAGCGCGGCGAGTCGTGGCCGCTGCTCGGCGACGAGGGCCGGAGTTGGCGGCCGAGCTGGAGTCCCGATGGCACCCACCTCGCCTTCTACGCCGACCACCGTGGCGCCGTGCAATTATGGAGCTGGCAACCGGCGGTAGGGTCGGTCGAAGTCCTTTCCGACCAGGCGCTCTTCACCACGGCTCCGTGGCTGGACACGCCACGCTGGAGTCCCGACAGCTCCCGCGTGTACGTGCTTTTGCTTCCGGAGCAATGGCGGCCAGCGGCAACCCGCACACCGACGGCACCCCCCGGCCCGACGGACGGGCCAACCGTGGATGTGCTCGTGTCACCGCCACCACCGTCCCAAGACCCGAAGGCACGAGCAAACGAAGCGTCGCAGCGTCTGTGCGACGTTGGGATCGTTGACGTTCGCACCGGCTCTACCGAGCGCCTGTCCACAGAGTTTGGTCCGATGGGAGTCTATCCCTCACTCGACGGCCACTGGCTAGCCGTTGTGGGGCAGTCCAGCCAGCCGAGCTTGGCGCGGTATCAATTCACTCACCCCTTGTACCTCGTGCCCACCATGGCCGGTACGCCGCGCCTGGTGGCCGAAGGGCTAGACCGGGACGGCACCGGCCGGCACGACCCGGCCTGGTCGCCCGACTCGCGGCACCTGGCCTATGTCCGCGCAGGACAGCTTTGGCTGGCCCCGGCCAGCGGTGGGGAGCCGCGCCACTTACCGCTCGATGTTGAGCTTGACGTGCGCTTCTTGCTCTGGCATCCCGCTGGCAAGAGACTCTTGGGGCGGGACCGCGGCGGTCGTCTGTGGCTCATCCCCACTGAGGGGCCGGAATCACCGGAACCGCGCCCGCTCGACCTGCCAGGATACCGGAGCCGCGTGAGCGTTATGCGCCGCGTCGAGACGGGCCGGTTCTGGAGTCCCGATGGTGGTACTTGCGTCGTGGGTGCGCGGGACAAGGCAACCGGGCGATCAGAGGTCTGGCGCGTGCCACTGGATGAGTCACCACCGGAACGCATCCTGGCCGAAGATCGCGTTCTCCATGTCGCCCCGGTGGGCGTCAATGACAGCTATTTCAGCGATGTCTCTGCCGATGGCCGGACAGTGGTGTATGCGATTGAGGATGAGACGCATCCGCCGGACTTCTGGGTGACTGACCCCACCTTCCGGGACCGACGCCGGATCACCCATCTCAATCCCCACCTGGAAGAGGTCGCGCTGGGTAAAACGCGGCTTATCTCCTGGCAGACTACCTCTGGAGAACAAGCGCGCGGAGCCGTGCTTCTACCGGCGCACTATCGTGATGGTCAGCGCGTACCGTTAATCACCCATGTGTACCCAGGCTTATCACTCTCCAATGAGCTGCATGATTGGGACCCCTATTCGGGTATCCTGCATCTCCAGATCCTAGCCAGTCGTGGCTATGCGGTACTGATGCCCGATACCCCTGCCAGGCAACACGGTATGCCGGATGCGGGTTTCACCACCGCCGTATTGCTGGCCGTGAACGAGGCGGTACGACTGGGGATCGCCGATCCCGACCGGCTCGGCGTCATGGGCCACAGCGGCGGTGGCGCGGCGGTAAATCGGCTCATCACCGAGACCACCCGCTTCAAGGCGGCCGTGAGCGCAGCCGGCCGATCCGACGCCGCGAGCTTCTTCGGGCAGCTGCGACTCCGGCCCGATGGGTCACCGGATATGTACGGCCTCCATATCATGGAAGGCGCGCTAGGTGGACCACCCTGGGAGCGGCCGTTCGACTACGTCGCAGCGTCGCCGATCTTCTTCCTCGACCGTGTGGAGACGCCCCTACTCCTGATCTACGGTACCGCGGATGATTCCGTCGGCGTGGAGCAAGGGGGCGAGATGTTTGTCGGTCTACGCCGCTTGGAGAAAGAAGCCACCCTGCTGCGCTACCACGGCGAAGGCCACAACCCTACAGACTACAGCGAGGCAAATCGCCGTGATGTCGTGGCGCGTGTGCTTGCCTGGTTCGACCAACACCTTAAGCGTTGAGAGGAGGCAACGAAATGGGAGCCGTGAAGGCACCGAAGCTGGAAGAATCCGATATTCTCTACGAGCAGTACGGTAAGCCCTTGGAAGCGCAACATCGCGGAGAGTATCTTGCCGTCTCTCCCCAAGGCGATACCCTCATAGGGCCTGACTTGGATGAGTTGATAGATAAAGCTGTAGAGAAGCTAGGGTCAGGCAACTTCATTTTCAAGATAGGAGACGTTGCCGTAGGAAAACGGCTGTAGGCAGCACGCCGGTCAAGGTCTCTAGGAGGACGCTTCGGGGGTGGATGGTGCGGTGGCCGGTGGGATGGCTTGGCCAGCGCCATACAGGTCCCGGATGATGGCCTCGATCTCTGGCTCCTCAATCGTCAGGTCCCGCAGCTCGTAGCGCGTAGCGAGCGCGGCGATCAAGTCCGCTGCGGTGGTCTCATCCCGGCGGAACCGCAGCCATTGCCGGGGACCATCCACACGCACGACGGTGGCGTGCGGCACGTGGACGGGGCTGCCAGCACCCACGAAATCCACGACGAGCATCCGTTCTTGCCCGTACCGCTCCCGGATCGTCTCCAATGCCCCGTCGTACAGCAATCGTCCGCGGTCAATAATCAGCAGGCGCTCGCAAAGCTGGCTGATGTCGGCCATATCGTGGGTGGTGAGCAGCACCGTGACGGCGCGCTCGCGGTTGAGCTGCCGGAGAAACTCGCGGATGCGGTGTTTGGCTACCACGTCGAGGCCGATGGTCGGCTCGTCGAGGTAGAGAATCTCGGGGTCGTGCAGCAAGGCGGCCGTGAGATCGCCGCGCATCCGCTGGCCTAGCGAAAGCTGGCGTACCGGCGTGTCCAGGAACGGCGCCAGCTCAAGTAGCTCCGTGCAGAAGTCCAGGTTGGCCCGGTGCTGCGCGGCCGGTACACGGTAGATGAAGCGCAGCAGCTCCAACGACTCGATGAGCGGGAGGTCCCACCACAACTGCGTGCGCTGCCCGAACACCACGCCGATCCGCCGGGCAAGCACTTTCCGGCGCCGGTGGGGGACAAGCCCGGCCACCTCGATCCGGCCGCTACTCGGCACGAGGATGCCGGTGAGCATCTTGATCGTGGTGGATTTGCCGGCCCCGTTCGGCCCAATGCAGCCCACCATCTCGCCCCGCTCGATACGGAAGGTGATCCCGTCCACCGCGGGGACGACGCGGCCGCGCCGCTCGACCAGGTTACGCAGCGCCCCCAGCGCCCCACGGTGATGGTGTGCCACGCGAAAGGTCTTGCGTAGCGCCTCTACTTCAATCAGCGTAGCCATACTAGCTCCCGGTGCTCTGGTAGTGGCGCACCCCGACGCTCCAGACCAGGCCGGCCACCGCCAGCGCAATCACCGCTGCGACCGGCGTCAGTGCCGGCAGCCACGTCGGTAGCCCACTCCGGTCGGCGCGGTCGAGCAGGTAGAGCGCCGGGACGTAGCTGACCCAGGCCAACGGCAGGATGAACAAGGCGAATTGCCGCGCCCAGCGGTCGAATACGTCCAGGGGGTAGCTGGCAAGAGTCGTGCCGCCATAGGTGAACACGTTCACCGCCTCGGTGGCCCGGACAGTCCAGAAGCAGTAGGCCGCACCGAGCAGCCAGATAGCGATGAAGATCGCCGTACCCGACAGCAAGGTCAACGCCAGGAACATGACTTTCCCGGCACTCCAGACCCCGGGCAGCATCCCACCGGCGAGAACCAGCACACCCACGCCCTGCGCGATCCGTCCCAGCCGCCGGAGGGAGAACTCTCCCGCGACGACCTGCAACAGAGCACTCACGGGGCGGGTGAGTATGCGGTCGAAGTCGCCGCGGACGATCATCTCGGCGAAGAGGCCGGTATCCAGCGCCCCACAGAGCAGCTCCGAGAGGCCGAACGCCGTGGCAGAGATACCGTAGAGCAGTGCGACCTCGGCGAGTGACCACCCGGCCAGATGGGGGAAGCGCTGAAACAGCACCACGATGACTGCGAACTCCAGGAGCATGAACCCCAAACTCCCTGCCGTCCGCAGGAGAAAGGAAACCTTGTACTGCATGGTGGCCCGCACCTGAATACCGATCAGCCGGAGGTAGAGACCGCCGAGGAAACGGGCCTCGGCGAGCCAGCCTGTCTGAGCCATCAACCGGACAGGGGCGGTGTGCCGCGGGAGCAATCGTCGCTGACGCACCTTATCCTCCCTGCACCACCAGGCGGCGCTCGCCCACCGCCAGTACCAGACGACCCGCAGCAATCAGGATGGCAGCCCACACCGCAAGGCGGCCTAGCTCCACCAGCAAGGCCAGCCCGGTCACCTTGCCGAGATAGACCTCGATAGGCAGCATCACGATAGCGGTGAAGGGCAGCCAGCCCACGACCGCCTGTAGCCAGCCGGGGAAGAAGGCCACCGGGACCATAAACCCGGAGAGGAAGAGCATCCCGACACCGAGCACGGCAGCGACGCCCCGGATGTCAAGCAGCCAGAAGGCCGCGACATTGATGATGAACCGGAACGCAAAGCTCATCACCACCGCGAGGGTCAGCGTGACGGCGAGCAGGGGCCAGATGAGCGGCGTTGGCGGGAGCAGCAGGTCATAGAACAGGAAGCCGATCAGGAATGTAGGCAGTCCCCGCGCCAGCAGGTGGTAGCAGGCGCGGCCGAGATCGCGAGCCAGCCAGAAGATGTAGTAGTCGAAGGGCTTGGCGAGGTCGGAGGCCACGTCGCCGGTCTTGATGTTGTCGGCGACCTCCCACCAGCCCCAGAGCTGCACGATCATGATTAGTGCCTGGGTCAACCAGGTATAGGTCAAGGCGTCGCGGACATCCCAACCGGCGACCTCCGGCCGCGTGGCAAACAGGGCGATAAACACGGCCCCACGCAGGTAGCCGAAGAAGGTGTTGGTCACGAGTCCGGCGAGCGTGGCGGCACGATACGCCAACTGGCGCTGAAAGGAGCGTTTGGCCACTTCCCAGTACAGACGCATGACATCCTCGCGCGACTCGGGCGACAGGAAGCGAGATTATACCCGAACGCGACCGCTCCAACGGCACGTGGCCGGAGAATCCTGGCGAGATCGTCTGGACAGGGGCAGAGGGAATCCTTATAGTAGCCGGGTACTCACCACACGCTGGGCTGGGTATGTATATGGTGAGTCGGAGCCTCCCTCGCCGGAGGGAGTGTTGTCGCAAGGAGGTAGCCGGATGGAGCGCATGATACGCCGACGGTACTTGGGTGGCAGCGCGGCTTTGCTCGGAGGGCTGTTGGCAGCAGCCTGCGGGGAGCCAACGGTGCGCTATGTGGGCCAGCCCCAGGCCGGGCCGGCCGGGCCGGCGGGACCACAAGGTGCGAAGGGTGCAACCGGGCAGCAGGGCGTGCAGGGCGCTGCGGGAGCGAGCGGGAAGGACGCCGTGGTCGTCAGCTACGTGTCCAATCTCAACTTCACCCATCCCGAAAGCATCGCTCGCTACGGTTTGCTGGACATGTTCAACAAGACGACCGACCTGGGGATCACCGTCAACTTCGACGATCAGAGCAAAAACGTAAGCCACGAGCAGATCAGACTGTTGGCTGCTGCTGGCACGCCGCCCGATATGGGGCACTACAGCCATATCCAGGTGGGTGGCCTGTTCGTGGACGGCGTCACCATTGATCTGGAACCGATCTTGAAGGTCGAGCCGGACTGGGCAGCGCAACGCGCGGACTTCTACGAGAAGATGCTCAGCAGTTCCATGTGGGCCGGGCGACTCGTCAGCATTCCGGCCTACGCCAACAACGACGCCTTCATCTACAACAAGGGTCTGCTGGACCAAAGGGGCATTCCCTATCCAAAGATGGGCTGGACTTGGGATGATCTGATTGACATGGCCACGAAGGCCTCCATTCCCGGCGAGGTCTGGGGCGTTTCCTGGTACTGGACCCGCTGGTACCGGTTCGTGGGCACCAACGGTGGGCGGGTCATCAATGACGACGGGAGTAAGATGCTCCTCGATAGCCCGGAGAACGTGGAGGTACTGGAGTTCTTGCTGCGCCTGGTCCAGAGTGGCCTCAGTCCCGCCGACGGCAAGGCCAACTTCTACAAGGCGGCCCTGAACGACGTGGTCTTCGAGCAGCAGGGGCCGTATCGTATGCCCACGCTGCGGAAGAACAACGCGCCGGACTTCGGGGTGACCCATCATCCCATCAAGACGGAGATCTTCGCCAACAGCGGCGGACACAACCTCATCGTGACGAAGGGCACTTCACCGGAGCGGCAGCATGCCGCTGCGCTGGTGTCCAAGTGGATTACCGCGACGCCCCAGCAGACCGAGATGGTCATCAAATCCACGGGCACCCCCGTCAGCAAGTCGGTGGTCACGGACCCGGTGCTCATCGAATACCTCAAGTCCGACCCACAGCTCAAGGGCTTCATTGACCTCTCGCCCTACAGCTGGCGCTGGCCACCGATCCCCTCCATGGCGCAGACGTACCCGAAGGTGCGCGACTGCGGCCCGGTGATGAGGGGAGAAATCGGGGTCAAAGACTGGCTGGCGGAACAGCATCGCGTGGCCCAGTTGCTCCTGGACAAGCACCCGCCGGTGTAGCGCAGCCGCGCCGGCGGTCATCGGGGGTGCCATACCTCACCCCCGGCCCCCTCTCCACGCACGTGGAGGGGGGAGTCTGCCACCTGCCATACGCACCGTCATACCCGCCGTCCGCCATTCCCGCTTGCGCGGGAATCCAGGCTCCCTCTCCCCGTGGGAGAGGGCCGGAGTGAGGGCTAGGGAGACCACGCCTCCCCAACCCATGTGCTGCCCGGCAAAGAGGAGATAGAGCTAGTGAGCAGGATATATCGCGCCGCCGTCGTGGGCTGTAGCCGGATGGGCGCGTTCATTGACAACGAGTTCGTCGGCTTGCCCGGCCGCTTTGCCCCCCACTCCCACGCCGCGGGCTACGAAGCCCATGACCGCACCGAGTTGGTGGCCGGTGTGGACATGCGGCCCGACGTACTGGCGCAGTTCGAGCAACGCTACGGCGTGGCGGAGTCACATCTCTACACCGACTACCGCGAAATGCTCGCCAAGGAGCAGCCGGACATCATCAGCGTCGCTACCCAGCCGGAGCAGCGCGCCGAGATCGCCATCTACGCCGCCGAGCACGGTGTGAAGGCGCTCTACTGCGAGAAGGCGATGTGCGCCTCGCTCCAGGAGGCCGATGCGATGGTCGCGGCCGTGGAGCGCCACGGGGTCGTCTTCAACATGGGTACCAACCGGCGCTGGCATCCCGGCTACGCCAAGATGCGAGACTTGATCGCCTCCGGCGACTTGGGCAACCTCGAGCTGCTGCTGATTTACAACAACAGCGCCCTGTTCAACTCTTCCAGCCACAACTTCGACCTGATCCAGTTCCTCAACGGCGACGAGCCGGTGATCTGGGCGCAGGGATGGGTAGACCGCGGCGATGAGATCATCGTCGGCGACGAGGTCCGCGAGGACCCCAACGCCGAGGGCATGTTCGGGTTTGCCAACGGCGTGACGGTCAGCGTCATACGCGGACCGCGCGGCCAAGACTACGAGGCCGTCTGCGAGGACGGCATCATCACCGCGAGCAACCAAGACGTTGACTTTCTGGTGCGGCGCCGCGAGCGCCGGGGGCCTCCGCCTGCCGGCGCATCGTTCTTGGAGCAGCGCCGCCACACCTTCGGAGCCGTGCTGGAAGCGGCACCGGCGCTGACGTACACACCGGGCAGCAACACCCTGCGGCTGGTCGGAGACCTGGTGCAGGCGCTGGACACCGGCGGGCCAACGCGCGGCGGCGTGCGGGTAGCGCGGGCGAACACGGAGATCATCTTCGGATTTATCGAATCGCACCGGCGCGGCGGAGCACGGGTCTCACTCCCCCTAGAGGATTGCCGTCTGCGGTTGATCCGGCGCGCCCGCGCACCGCGCGCGCCGCGATATTCGTCCGCTGGGGGCTGAGGCCGCCTCACCCTCTGACGGGCCAAAGCCGCACGGATAGTGCCAGGTGTGGTGCGGCTCTGGCCCATCACCCGGCCCCCTCTCAACCGCCGAGCCCTATTGCGGGGCAGTCTGCCGCCCCCTGGAGCGTTGCTGGATTACACTACCCTAGGTCGTTCGCTCATTCATGGAGGGCCGGCAGTTGAAGGCTCCCGCACTCCGTGCCATGTCCCTTGCCCTTATATGCATGGGGTTCCTGGCGCTGCTGACAATGCCGAGTGTGGCCGCCCAAGGCAAAGACCCTGGCGATGGTCCCACCGATGTATCCAGGGAGATTGAGGGCCTCCAGGACGCCGTCGCTGGCCCCAAGCCACCCCAGCGGTATCCGCGCCTGGATTCCACCCTCAACGGTTTGGTCGAAGACTATGAGTTGCGACGGTCCTCGGCCCGGGCTGCTGCGAGCAAGGCTCCAGTTCATGACAAGACCAGCGTCGCCGTGACGGTCTACATTGGCGCGAATGTCTCCGCCATCCGCAGCTTCCTCAAAAACAACGGCGCCGATCCCCGCAATGTCGGCGAGGACTACATCGAAGCCTACGTGCCTGTGACGCTGCTGAGGCGATTGTCGCAGCAGCCCGGCGTGCTCCGCGTCGAGGCCATCGTCGGGCCGAAGCCAGTAGGAGTCTTGCCCCAGCCGCTCGGGCAGACCCCTCCGCCGACCCCGACGCCTGATCCGTGCCTGACAGCGCTGGGTGTCCTCTCGGACCCGGCGACGAAGACGGAGACGCAGACCGGCAGCTGGGACGGCACCTGCGCGTCCGAGCAGCGCACCGGCAGCCACGCGCGCTACTACAGCTTCTCTGTGGAGCAGGACTCGTCGGTGACCATAGACCTGACTGCTCCAGATGATGATAGCGATGGCGATCCGGACACGGACACCTACCTGTACCTGCTGGAAGGCGGGCGGGATGGAGAGGAAGTAGAGCGTGACGACGACGGAGGCACGGGCACGAACGCCCAGCTAGAAGCCAGTCTGAAGACCGGAGCCTACACGGTGGAGGCGACGACCTTCGGCTCCGGTGAAACCGGCGGCTTCACGCTAACCATCGAAGTCTCGCCGCTGAACGTATGCACGGAGTCGCTAGGAGCACTTGCGGCGGGCAACACGGTAACTCGCTCCGGGACGTGGTCGAGTGCCTGCGAGTCCGGTAATCGGTTTGGCCGTTCGGCGCACTACTACAGCTTCACGTTGAGCCAGAACTCGTCCGTAACGATTGACCTGACCTCCAGCGCGGCGGACACCTACCTGTACGTGCTGGAGGGCACGCACTGGTCCGGTGACAAAGTGGTACGCAATGACGATAGGAACGGGACGAATAGGAACGCGCGCATAGAGTTCCCGCTGCAGGCCGGGGACTACACGGTCGAGGCGACGACCTTTCGCTCCGGTGAAACGGGCAGCTTCACACTTTCTATCGCTATATCTGCATTTGAGGAGATCGCGGGACGGGGCGTGGACGCGCATGGTACGAAGGCATGGCATCAAGCCGGAATCACCGGGCAGGGCGTCAAGGTCGGCGTGTTGGACGTGGGATTTGTGGGCATCAGCGACCTCCTCGGCACAGAATTGCCAACAACGGTTCAAGCTAGATGCTACACGGGCATAAATACGTTCACTGCGAATCTTTCGGACTGTGAAGATGAAGAGGACGAGGACGAGGACGAGGACGATCATGGCACGGCCGTCGCCGAGGCGATCCTTGACATCGCCCCGGACGTGGCGCTGTACATATCCAATGCCCCTTCCCGGGCGGACCTGCGCGCCGCCACGGACTGGATGATCGCCCAGGGCGTACAGGTCATCAACCACTCGGTCGGCTGGACCTGGGACGGCCCCGGCGACGGGACGTCCCCGCGCTCCAACAGCCCCCTCAAAACCGTGGATGCGGCCGTAGATGGCGGTATCCTCTGGGTCAATGCGGCCGGCAACGAAGCGAACGAGACCTGGTTCAAGCGGCCTTATCGTGACAACAACCCCTCCAATGGCCTTATTGAGTTCGATTCGGACGATGCGTTCAACGGCATTTTCTTGTTAGCAGAAGAGCCTCTGCTTTTGCAACTGCGGTGGGCCGATCGCTGGGGTGGAGCAACCCGCGATCTTGAACTCCTGCTGATCGGTAGAGACCTCCCAACCCACGATGATTGCCAAAGCTTGTTGACGGGATTGCCGGCCAACAGGGGAGTTGTCGCGTGTAGCACACGTGACCAGTCGGGAGAGGCTGGTCACGATCCATTCGAATCATTCAGGTACCTCCCACCGAAAACCGGAGTCTATTTCGTGGTAGTGATAAACGGAAACACCGTTAATCTCGACTGGATTCAGGTACAGGACTTCTTTGGGACTAGCCTGCTTATGGAACACGTTACCGAGTACGGCAGCATTGGAAGCCCGCCCGAGAGCGCCAACCCGGGACTGCTGGCCGTGGGCGCTGCCCCCTGGGACGATGTGGATGAGATCGAGTCGTTCAGCAGCCGCGGTCCGACGCCGGACGGGCGGATCAAGCCCGACATAGTCGGCGTGGATCGTGGCGCCTCGGTGACGTACGGGCCTTACCGCTTCGCTGGGACGAGCCAGGCGGCGCCGCACGTCGCGGGTTTGGCCGCCTTGATCCTCCAACTGTTCCCGTCGCTCACGCCGGCCAGGGTCGCCGCCTACCTGAGAGAGCAGGCACAACAGCGTACCGAGCCGCGTCCGGACCACACCGACCCCAACAACATCTGGGGCCATGGGTTCGCTCGGCTCCCGACGACGCTGCCGACCGCGCCCGGCCCGCCCACCATTACCACCGTGACCCCGGACGACGGGTCCATCACCGTCGCCTGGACCGCTCCGTCGAGCGACGGCGGCACCGCCATTATCGCCTACGACGTGCGCTCTATCCGCAGCAATCACCCCGACAAGGCCGACGATTCCAACTGGACCCTCGTGGAGGATGCCTGGACGAGCGGCAGCGGCAGCCTGGACTACACCATCACCAATCTGAGCGGCAACACGCAGTACGACGTGCAGGTGCGGACGGTCAACATCGTGACCACCGGTGACTGGTCGGCCACGATGACTGCGTGGTCACTCCCGGTTACGGTCACGGTGACGACGGCAGACCCACTGGTCGTGAAGACGACTGCCTCGGTGCTGTTGCACACAACCACGTCGAATGAGTTGCAGCTCGGAACTAATGAAGAGTTGACGTTCACACCCACGACCACCGCGATAGTCGCGCTGACAATCGAGAGGGCCTCGCAGGATGAACTGAAGGTCACCACAACGGCCACGACGACGGCCAAACTGGCAGGCACGTCAGACGAGTTGGAGTTCGGGCCGGGTAACGACCTGACGCTCACGTTACCCCAGAATAGATACGCGGCTGCGCTGGATTTCGAGCAGTCCACGACACTCGAACTGACGCTCACGCGGCCGCGGCCGCGGCCACCCCCACCTCCGCCAAGACGGGAGACGAAGTCAACGTCGTCGAGCAGCAGTGGCGGCAAGTCTCCGGCACGTCCACCACCCCGCTCCCCGATCATCGGCAGCACTTCCGCCGCGACGGCCGTCGAGCTAGCCGGCGATCTGCTGGTGCTCCGGCGCCACGATCAGCCGGGCGTCGAAGTGGAGGTCGGCATCGGCTGGATCAGTCGCGACGGTCAGCGGATCATCGTCATCGGGTTCGTACGCGACGGCGACCTGGGGCAAACCTATGCCGTGGTGCGGCGCGAGGGCGATGGCCAGGTCGTGCGGCGTTGGATCGCACCCGACAGCCACTTGGTCTACGCGGTGCCGTGGGCGGTCGTGAACACACAGTACACCTTCCCTGTACAGGTGATCCTGGCCATCCCCTTGGACGACCAATACCCGCCGCCGAACATGCTGACGCGGCGCTTCGACGGCGGTGATGGCCGTATCCTGGCCTACGATGCCGAACTGGGGCAGTGGCGGCACGTGCCGGACGAGGCGACGTTCCAGGCGCGAGGGTACTACTGGTGCAACGTGACAGCGGCAGACGCCACCTTCTTCGAACGGATCACCCTGGGACCGCCATACCCGTCCAGCGGTGTGCTGGCCCGCGCCGACTACCCCGTCTGTCAGACATAGAGGACTGGGATAGGTCCGCCCTTCCGCCCCGGAGGGGCGGGACCGCACGCTACCCGAGCTTCGCGGATAGGTTGGCGAGCATGTCGTCCACCATGGCGTCGAGGTCGTAGGCCGGACGCCAGCCCCACTCGGCACGCGCGACGGAGTCATCCAGCGAGTCGGGCCAGGAGTCCGCGATACCCTGACGCAGCGGGTCTATCTCGTAGTCAATTTGGAAGTCGGGGATCCGGCGCCGTATCGCGGCGGTCAACTCGGACGGCGTAAAGCTGACGCCGGCCACGTTGAAGTCGGCATGGTGCTTCAGCTTGCCCCCGTCCGCCTCGGCGAGGCCGATGATCGCCTTGATGCAGTCCGGCATGTACATCATCGGCAGGCTGGTGTCCGGTCGTAGGTAGCAGGTGTACCGACCCTCTCTCAGCGCACCGTAGAAGATGGCGACAGCGTAGTCGGTGGTGCCGGCCGTCGGCTCCGTTTTCCAGCTGATGATGCCCGGGAGCCGCAGGCCACGCACGTCCAGCCCCAGCTTGGTGGCATAGTAGTTGCCCCACAGCTCGGCCAGCACCTTCGAGATACCGTAGAGCGTGTTGGGACGCTGGAGCGTCTCGTTGGGCGTATCTACGGGCGGCGTGTCCGGGCCGAACGCGGCAATCGAGCTGGGGACGTTGACCTGCCGGACGCCGCCCGACACCGCCGCCTCCAGCACGTTGTACAGGCCGTTGACGTTGACCGCGTGCGCGTTCTGCCGGTTGGCCTCTGCGAGCGCCGACAGGATGGAAGCCATGTGGTAGATGACTTCTATGTCGTGGTCGCGTATTGCTGCCTCTACGTCGGCCTGATTGGTGACATCGAGTGCGAAATGCGGTCCACCGTCGCGGACATCGTCCGGCAGCGGCGTCCGATGCACGGCGGCGATGACATGCTCATCGCCGTACCGCTCCCGCAACGTCGGGACCAGCTCGGACCCGATCTGCCCCGCGGCTCCCGTGACCAGTATGTTCTTCTTCATCGTTCAGGCGGCACTCCAAGTAGGTTTTATTGGCGGCGCTATTGTATCTTCAACAGGCGGTGAATACCAGCGCGGATATAATGGCCGGACGGTGCGACTGCGACTAGGAGTGCCGAGAAGGTCCCCGGAGTGACCGATGCGCCTGCTCATCGTGGGATGTGAATACGCTGGCAAGGCCACCCTTGCCAGAGCGATCTCCCACCGGTTGCTTGCAGTGACAGCCGCTCCGTCGGCGCGATCCGCCGCAGACCACAGCGGGGCGGACGGAGCCGGTCGGGCCGGCCCGCGTCCGATCCAGTGGCATAACCACTTTGTCGTACCGCGGCTCGACGGTCACCTGATCGTGCATGCCGCCGGCGACCGGACGGTCATTGGGAAGGAGGCCGCCGACCTGAACACGGCCGAGGACGAAGCGCAGATTATAGCGCTCCGGCCCTCGGTGCTGGAGCAGCTGCAACGGCACAACATCTGGCGTCACCTCCACCCGGACCTGTTCCGAGACGACGACACGTTCTTTATCAATCACTACTACGCCGATGCCGTCTACGCGCCGCTCTACTATGGGTACGGCCAGCCGGGGACCTTCTCCAACCGCAGCGCGCGAGCGCGCGCCTGGGATACCGAGCTGTTGGAGCGCGCCCCGGACACCGTGCTCGTGCTGATACGCGCCACCGCGGCGGCGATCAGAGAGCGGCTGCGGCAGGCTGCGCGGGAAAGGGAGATCATCCAGGAAGCGGACATCCCGCACATACTGGACCGCTTCGACCACGAGTACGCGCAATCACTGATCCCACGCAAGTTCATCCTTGACACCACCACGGCCACGGCCGATGCTACCTTCGCACAGTTCCTGGAGAACGTGCGGCCGCATCTGTCCACGACCGACCGGCGGAGACTACGCAGGCGCCAGGCGTCCGGTGCGGCACGTCGAGCCGCAGGCGCAGAGGAGAAGGCGGTCCAATGAGCGATTCCCGTTTCAAGTTGAGCATATTCCTGCACGAGCTACAATTGCCCTTTGACCAAGCGCTGGCTACCGCCAAGGAGATCGGCGCCGAGTACGTGTGGTTCGACCGGATAGATGACGAAACGCCGCTTGCCGAGATGAGCGATCGCGAGGCGGAGCGCATGGCGGCTCGCGTCTCCAAGCACGGCCTCAAGCTCCACCTGCTGCGAGCCGGTAGCCCCTTCAAGCAGTTCCACCTCACCGACCTCGATTTTGCGACGATGGAAGACCAGCCGGCCTTCCGTCGGGACCTCGCCGCTATCACGCGCTCGATACAGCTTGCAGCGCACCTGGGCGTGGGCGCGGTCTGCACCTTTACGTTCGCCTGGCCGGGCGAATACACGGCCGGCAAACCCACTTGGCCGATGCGCTGGCTCACTCGCGGCGGCGTGATTTCCGACGTGGACATGGAGAAGCTGGTCAAGGCGTTCTCGCTCGTGCTGGAGCAGGCCGACCGCTACGCCGTGGACGTAGCGGTCTCCATGATGCCGTGGAACTACACGAACACGACGAGCAATTTCCGCCGCTTGGCCGAGCGCCTCGGCTCGCCACGGCTCAAGGCGCTGTGGGGCCCGGCGGACAACTTCAACTCCGGAGAAGCGGACGTGGCTACCGCCGGCTATCAGAACATGCGGCCCTATCTGCACGGGCTGCACCTGAAGGACCTCCGCGTCATTGACGGTCAGCAGCTACACTTCCAATACTGTCCGCTCGGAGCCGGCGACGTGGACTACGTGACCATCCTGCGCCAGCTCCGCGTCCATCACGCGGAGACGATCCTGGCCATGGCGACGCATTTCCGGCCGGCCAGCGGCTCGCCGATCGAGGCGATGCGTACCAACTTCGCCCAGCTCGCGCAGCTCATCAGCCAAGCGGAGGACGGAGAGTAGGTCGGGCGCCCGACGGCTCACCGAGGGAGGTACGCCATGCTGACGGACGCGCAAGTAGCCTTCTTCCGGACCTTTGGCTTTCTGATGTTGCCGCAGGCGTTCTCGCCCGACGAGATGGCCGTCATTGATGCCGAGTTCGAGGACGTGATGGCCGCGGACCGCGCCGGCCGGTCGTTCCGGGGCGACAAGCGCCATTGGGTGTTGGGCTGTGCCGAGCTGCGGCCGATGATGCGGTCCCTCATCGAGGACGACCGCGTTTATGAACCGATGGACCAGTTGTTGGGGCCGGAGTTCATGTGGTGGGGGTCCGGCGGAAACTACTATGTGGGCGATACGGGCTGGCACCCGGACACTGCCCTAAGTGCAGGCTCGCCCCGCAGCATCAAGGTGGCCTTGTACCTGGACCCGGTGACCCGTGACACCGGCTGTCTGCGGCTCATTCCCGGCTCCCACCGGCCGCCGCTCCACGATGACCTGACCGCGCTGCGGATGCAGCGGGCCATGCAGGCGATTGCGGAAGGGCAGGCGGACGCCGATGCCCTGGAGCGCCTCCGCGAAGAAGGCGTAGTCGTGGACCGGCCGGGCTTTGGGGTGCGTCCCGAGGATGTCCCGGCATACGCGGCCGAGTCCCGACCGGGCGACGTGGTGATGTTCGATCAGAGCACCTATCACGCCTCGTTCGGTGGGAAGTCGGGACGCCGGATGCTCACCCTCAACTATACGACGGTTCCCAAGACGGAGGCGGCGCTGGCTTTTCTCCGGCAGTCTTATGCAAGCAACACGACCAACATCCGTCGGCTTGGGTACAGCGGCCGGGAGAATAGCCACGACGACGACGTGCTCCGCAGCGACCGGCCGCGGCTACAGCGCATCGTGGCCCCCCTTCTGGAGCTGGGATTCCGCTAGGGCTGCCGGGGTGGAAGCTGCCGGACGGGGCTATTCGGGAACCCGCCTGATCCTGCCACCGAGCAGCACCTCGTAGAGTTCGCCTTCCGGCCCCCCAATCCGCACCAGCCGCCCGGGTGGGACGTTGTGGACTCCCGACGGGTCGGCGATGAGGCCCGTCACCGCCACGCCGTGATGGTCGTAGAAGACCCCATGCTCGTCCGTGGCGTTCCGCGGCGGCGGCTCGTCGGTCGGTGCTAGGGTCGGGCGTGCCGCGGGTGCCGGGGCCGGCGCTCCAGCCGGCTGTGGCACCGGGCGGGCATTGGGCCTGGGAGCCGGCGCCGGTGCGGCGCTGCTGCCCCCGCTTGGCGGCACGATCTGGAGCGCCACGGCCCAATGGCCGGCGTACACCCGGACAATGAAGAGGAAGAAGAGCACGAACAGGGCGCTGATGAGCGCGAATTCGCGGCCGGTGCCGGTGTTCATAGGCAGGGTGACAACGCCGACTTTGGTTGGGAGTGAGGCACTGCCCCGAGAAGCATTGCTGGCGCCGCCGCTCCCTCACGCAGTGCTCAGAGCTACAATTTTGTACCCTACCACGATACCGTGCATCCAGCGGCGGGCGGCACCGGCAGACTTGCTACCGTGCTACCATTCGACTGGCGGCGTGGGGCAGTATTGCACCTAACCCCCGGCCCCTTCCCTGAAGGGAGGGGGTTGGGGGTAGGTTTGTGACCCCCTGCTGAGTTGGTACTTTGCAGGCACGACCCAGAGCGACGCGCATAGAAACAGGTTCACACAGCGCTGGTTGATCCTCGGTAAGACAAGAGGAGGCAGGAGACGATGGCAAATCCAATGGCGGCACCGGCCGGTACAGCCCCGGCCACTGCGGATCGGAACGGGGAGCGCATGAGCCGGGATTGGCAGGATTGGGCGGACATCGCGCAATCGCCGGAGGCCCTCCCAACGCTGGGTCAGCCCGTGGGCGAGGTGGAAACGCCGGCCCTGATCGTTGACCTGGACCGCATGGAGCGGAGCATTCGGTTCGTGCAGGAGTATTGCGACCGTATCGGGGTCCGCAATCGGCCGCATATCAAGACGCACAAAATCCCGGCGATTGGTATGCAACAGGTCGCTGTTGGTGCGCAGGGTATCACCGTCCAGAAGCTGGGCGAGGCCGAAATCTTTGCCGAGGCCGGCTTTGACGACATCTACCTGCCCTACAATCTGCTCGGCCCGGCAAAGCTGGACCGCCTGCGGGCTTTCCTCGACCGCTTCGGCGATACCGTCAAACTCAGCTTGACCTGCGATAGCGGTCTGGTCGCCGAGGGGGTGAGCAAGGTCGCCGTCGAGGTTGGCCGCACGCTGGAAGTCGGCGTGGAGTGCGAGACGGGCATGGGCCGCGCCGGCGTCCAGACGCCGCAGCAAGCGTTTGACCTCGCCCTGTACATTGACTGCCTGCCCAATCTCACGTTCGGCGGCTTGATGACCTATCCGGCACCGCTGGACGAAGCGACGCCGGTGGCCTTTATGGGGGAGGCGCTACAGGTCTTCAAGCGTGCCGGGCATCCCGCACCGGAGATCAGCATGGGCGGGACCCCCCAGTTGCACTGGACCCAGAATGTGCCCGGCATCACCGAGCACCGCCCCGGCACCTATATCTTTCACGACCGCCATACCGTCGAGCGCGGCAAGCTGTGGACCTTGGACGACGTTGCGCTCGCCATCCACGGCATGGTGGTTAGCCGGCCGACGCCCGACCGCGCCATCCTCGACGCCGGCTCGAAGGCCATCACGCCGGAGACCTTGGGGCTGGACCTGCTGGGGCACGTAGTCGAGTTTCCCGAGGCGCGCCTCTATGCCATGTCCGAGGAGCACGGCTTCGTTGATCTGTCGGATTGCCCGCCGGATCAGCGGCCCCAGCTTGGCGACCGCGTCTCGGTCATCCCCGATCACGTCTGCGCGACCGTCAACATGAGCAACTTCCTCGTCGGCGCCCGCAATGGCCGCGTGGAAGTCATCTGGCCGGTCGTTGCGCGGGGCCGCGTGCGCTAACACCGATATTGGGCCTACCCCCGGCCGCTTCCCGTAGGGGCATCCCTTGTGGGCGCCCTGGCTCCGGGAGGCGGGCGTGGGCAACCACCAGGGTTGCCCTACGGCGGAGACCGGCCCCCCGTCAGCCGGGTACGATCTCGACGGTGCGGCCGAAGGCCCGCTCGGCCAGGTCTGCCTTGCGCTCGGCGCCCCATAGCTCGGTCTCACCGGCACCGATGGCAATAAGCTGCCACCGGACCGGCGTGATGCGGCTGTGCGTCTGCCGGACCCGCTGCAAGTGAGCGCGATCCAGCCCATCGGCGATACGCAGCAGGGCGGCGAGGCGCTCGACCGTCAGCCGAGCCGGTGCCGAGAGGTCGCGGAAGCCGACGTGCCGTGATTTCGGCAGTGCTTTCCGGTGATAGCGGGCCACGCAGGCGATCATCGTCGCCAGCTCATCACCAACCAGCGGGCGTAGTCGCTTGCGGAGGAGACGGAACGACTCTTTGTGGTGGCGCTTCGGGGAGCGTTGGTAGCCGATGTCGTGTCCGAGCGCTCCCGCTTGGAGCACCGGTCGCGCGGAATCCGGTAGCTCGTGCAAGGCCGCCGTCTGATCGAAAAGCTGCACAGCGAGGCGTGTCACCTGCTGCACGTGTCCCCACGCCCAGCCCGATTCCTGAAGCAGCTCCTCGGCCGCGGCGATGCCGACACGCAACGCCTGCGGTGCTACTCGCTCCGTCGGCCAGCGGGCGCTCTCTGCAACGCCAGTGGCACCGGCAAGCTCCATGCCCGGTTCTCCGTTGACCATACTCGGACCTGCCTGGCCCCCCAATGGCCCCCCCGCTATGCAGGGGAACGATGAGCCTGTCTAGCCAGGAAGAGAGTGTCCGCCAGCAACACAGGCCACAATCAAAAACACCACAATCAAGGCAAGGAACCCAAAAACAACAAGCAAACCAGCAGCATTCTCGACAACGACTTCCAAATCCTTGCCAGTGAGCGGAGGTCGAGGGCTGCCAGCACGACGGTACAGCTACACACTCAGAGGAACTGAGATCACCGACATAATACAGCCCAGCCAAGCGAGCCAGTTCGGAAGCTCAGGCATACCCCCATGCCGCCGCCGCGGCGTCGAGTTGTCAAGCCCGCGCCGCCGCAGTCAATGAGGAAAAGACACAGCCGCATTGTGTTGACCGTGCGATATAGTCAAGAGGGCGCTCATCCATTGAGCTACGAGGCCGGTCTGAGCGGTCGGGGTTTGGTGTGCGAGCCAGCCCGACCGCTCACTTCATTTATGCAGCGGCAGCCAGGTCGTGCCGCTGCAACGAAGCCTTCTCACTGTATAGCAGAGACAAGTAAACACTGCAAAATGGTGCTTGGGCGCATAATGGCGTAGTTAGATTGTACGGTACTATAAAGAATGTTGTTGCATGGTAGCATGGTAGCAAGCTACCATCATATCAATGTTATTTCTATGGTCCTTATTCTGGCCCTTTGTGGTCCTTGACCAGGTCCAGCAGGGAAACCACAGCAAAACAAAGCCCCCCTCCCCGGCATGGAGAGGGGGGCTGCGCGTGTGATAGAGCACCGCTCTACTAAGAGTGTTTTCAGATATTGTCTGCGGTCGGATGTGGCTCCCATAGCTCGAAGTCACGATCAGCCGGTGGCACTGGCAGCACGACGTAAATCACTTCCCCGGGAGCCAGGTCCCGAGGGGACGTAGGTCCCAACTTGACGTCGTTCGACAGGAGGATTTCAACCCGCATCTGCTCCAGAGTCCCATACGTGAGCTTGTTCTCTACCGATCCCGCGAAACGGCCAGCGACCGCATCATAGGCCAGCACCATCTTGATGCCTGCCCAGGTATCGTCGTAGGTGTCATCCGGTCCAAACTGATTCGAGCTTTGGCGATCGTCGGACTCACCACAGCCAACGAGCGCCAGCACCAATGCAGCCTGGAGTGCTGTGCGGCGTTTCACTGAGCTACCCTCGCTACTCCCCAAGCCCCAATAGTCTCTCCAGTGCCCTATGCAGGGGGACAGTATTTCTCTCCCCTGTGCGTCAGCACGGGATGACGAGGGAGGAGACCAAGAGACCTTTCCCCAGCCTAGCTCAGGCGGCGGTTTCGACGACCGCCGGGCCAGAGGCCGGTTCCGTCGTCGTCCGACTGAACTGCTGCGCCAGCAGCGCCGCGCCCAGCACGCCCGCGTCGTCGCCCAGCGTAGCCGTCACAATCGGCACGGCGCGAGCCGTCTCGTCAACGATGTAGCGCCGTGCGATACGTGCCACCCGCTTCACGTAGCGCGCGCCCAGGTTCTCCGCCACGCCACCACCCAGCGCGACAATTGCGGGGTCCAGGACGTTGACGAGGGAGCCAACGCCGATGCCGACGTAGCGCGCGGACTTGTCCACGACCTGGCGCGTGAGCTTGTCGCCGCCGATGTACGCCTTGCGGAGCGCGCCGCCTTTGGCGTTCCGCACATCGCCGCCGGACAGCTTGACCAGCTTGCTCGACTTGCCGGCTGCTACCCGCTGCGCAATCTCCCGCGTGATAGCGGTCCGGCTGCCCAGCGCCTCCAGGCAACCGCGCCGGCCGCAGGGACAGCGCGGCCCCCCGGCTTTGACGACCATGTGTCCAATCTCAGTAGCCGCTTGATGCGCTCCTCGATACAGCCCACCGTCAACGGCTAGGCCGCCGCCGATGCCGGTGCCGATGAAGACCCCAAGCAGCGAGGGAAGCTCCTTGCCGACGCCGAGACGGTGCTCGGCCAGCGCGGCCACGTTGACATCGTTGTCCACGATCACCGGCAAGCCCAAGAGGTCGCTCAACGTGCTGCCGACCGGCACGTCGCGCCAGTAGAGGTTCGGCGCAATCCGCACGACTCCGGCGTCTTGGTCCACGGTGCCCGGTACGCCGATACCGACCGCGGCGACCGTATCCAACGCCACGCCGGCCGCGTCGGCGGCCGTCCGCGCGCTATCGGCGATCCGGGTTAGCAATTCCTCGTAGCCGGACGTGCCGCGCGATGACATTTTCTCCCGGCTCAAAATGCGCCCATCGGGAGCCACGACCGCCGTGAGCACCTTCGTTCCGCCCAAGTCAATACCGATCACCGTGCCGGGCGCGTCTGCGGCAGTCGGCGGTTCGCTCACGGTTGCGCTCCTTTCGGAGGGATGGCCGGCGGTCATGCGGACGGTCCGGCGGAGGTGCCGGCGCGCCCAGGTAAGCCACCGGCCCGGGAGCATGGCACTAGCCTACCGGCCCGCCGGCTGCGACGCCGTTCCCGGAGGATACCGCCACGGCT
Source organism: Chloroflexota bacterium (assembly GCA_965220865.1). Classification (GTDB taxonomy): domain Bacteria; phylum Chloroflexota; class UBA11872; order UBA12225; family JAJDUF01; genus JAJDUF01. Next base: position 3,825,383 of record OZ244848.1, on the reverse strand, counting down.
GGCATGTCGTGTGGCGCCGGCAGCCCGGCGACGACCCGTTCCGGGTACTTGCTTTCCAGCAGTGTACGCATCCGCTGCCGCAGGTCGAGCATCACGGCGCGGGCGAGACGGTTGCCGTTGACAATCTCGAAAGGATACTTCTTACGCAGCTCTCGATAGGCCCGCTGGAGCATCGTCTGATACTTGACGAAGCTATCGAAGAGGTCGGGGCTGATACCCAAGTCCATCCCCGATTCCCAATAGTCCAGCACACCGCTTTTGGCGAGTGCCCGCTGCACCAACCGCCGCGGCGTCACGCGCAGGTAGAACACCGCATCCGGTATGGGCGCCATGCCGTAAATCCCCTCGCCCCATTCCGGGTCAAGCCCCCGCACCATGTCCCGCGCCATCAGCGTATAGATATAGCGGTCGGCAACCACAACGTTGCCGGCCCGCAGCGCGGGGATGATCTGGTGCTCCAACTGGTCGGCGAGGTCGGTCGCATAGAACAGGCTCATCGTCTTGCGACCGAGCATGTGGCCCTGCTTGGCGTTGCTCAGCTCGCGCGCAATCAGCGCCGAGCGGCGCAGCCCAACGGTAGTGACGGCGTGCCCCTGCTCCTCCAGCCAATCCTGCAATAGGCGCACGTGTGTGGAGCGGCCGGCCCCATCCTGACCCTCGATGACCACAAATGGCCCCGTCAGATCTGCCGGGTCAACCCCCGGCAGCCCACTACCATAGAAGCGCCTCATACGCATCCTTTCCGTGACCCGCGTGGACTCTCGCGCCGGATTGCCTCACGAGGCCGAGCGCCCCTTGTCTGCCGTGTGCCGCACCCTGGCCGGCACGGCGCTACAGCGTCACGGGCTGGTACTGACTTACCGGCCGCGCCATATCCCGTGGCCACTTGTAGTCTGCGATATCGAATTGGCTGGCCACGATGCGGCGCACTTGCTCCTGCTGTAGCTCGATCGTTTGGCTGGCATCAATCCTCGTGAAACCGTATTCCACGACCATCCGCTCATATTCCTGGGCGATCCGCCCCTGGAAGATGCGGAAGCTCTCGCGGGTGCTCGACGCCAGTCCCAGGTCCATGCCGGCCTCATAGTATTTGATCTTGGCCCGCCCGGTGAGCACCCGGCTCGCCGCCACGTCCTGCGCTACGTCGAAGTAAAAGGTGATGTCCGGCAGGCGGGCAAAGCCATACAGATTGCGTAACCAGGCGCGGTCGCAGCCCCGCACCGCGTCGCGCGCAAATGCCGTGAACATGTAGCGATCCGCCAGCACGATGTAGCCTTGCTTCAGCAGTGGCACCATCTCGTGCTCATAGCGATGGGCAAAGTCGGTGCAGTGGATGAGACTGAACGTGGTCGGCGTCAGTAGTTGGCGCTTCTTCCCCCGCTTGGTCGCGCGCTTGACGAGCGTGGAGGAGTTCCACTCGGTAAACCACACCTGGACGTTGTTCAGTTCCAGCCACCGCTTCAGCAAATAGACCTGCGTTGACTTGCCGGAGCCGTCTACGCCCTCGACGACAATCAACTTGCCGGGGAAGGGCTTGGTCGTAGTGGTATCCACCTGTCTAAGAAAGCGAACCACGGGGCACCTCCAATGCTGCGCTATCGCTCCCCGAAACTCATCGCTCGTGTGTCCAGGCCGTAGCCTCTCAATGCCCCGGCGCCGGAGCTACCGCGTATGAGAAGCCACCGACGAGACCGTCCTGTGGCCCACTGAACCACCGGGCGAGACGCTTGCGCCGCCATTGCCGCCGGCTGCCGGCGAACTCCCGCCACAAGCTGCGGAACTGAAGCAGCAGCGCATCGCGGCGGTCCGCCTGCCGAGCGAGCAGCCGGATCACCGCCGCCGCCTCAACTCCTGCGAGCACCACTCCGTTTTCGCTCCGCTCGGAGGCGGTCGCAACGAGGCTACGCAGCATGTCGAGCATAACATCCCCGTCGTGCAGCTCGCCAAGCACGTCTTGCAGCGCCGTAGTACGACGGATCAAAGGCTTCAGCTGGGCACCCTGTGTGTAGGGCAGCAAGAACTCCGCCGCATAGCGCAGCCGCTTGCACCGAATGCGGAGGTCGTGAAGCTCCTCGGAGGTCGGCGCTAAGAGATCGGACCCGTCGGCCACCACCCGCGCGGCGCGCCGGGCGAGCAGCCGCGGCCCGGCGGTGCGTACCGGGCGGTCGCGCTTGGCCGGAGGCCCACTCGCCGGCTGGGTCAGCCCGTCGGCGACGTGGGCACGCAGGGTCGCCATCTCCCGGCCGTCCAGATAAGCCACCAGGTCGTCCCTGGCCAATGCGCGGTCCTGGTCGAGCGCGGCGATGATCGTGTCAATCGTCGGCCGGTCGGTGCTCTCGGCAGCCGCCTCTTGCTCCAGGCGCTCGATCAATATGTCGAGGTCCCGCACCGCGCCCAGCCGCCGGGCGAGGACCCGCAGCCCGGCAACGATCTCGTCTTGGCGCACTAGCCCCATGTAGCCGCCGAAGAAGCGGAAGGCCGACCGCAGCCGCCGGGTGGCGACGCGCATCCGGTGTACGTCCTCGATGTCCCCGCCGGTGCGAGCGCCGGCCTCGTGACGGAGCGCACGCTGCCAGTGCTTGAGTAGGAGCGCGCGGCCGGCGTTGCCCAACGTCACTACGCCCGGCGAGGGAGCGGTCGAAACATCGCTTGCAGCCGGGGATGTGTCGCTCATCACACTCACGGCAGTCTGCCACGTCCGGTGGGGTGCTCAGACAGTCATACCGGCACCGGCGGCCTGGATGACCAGCTCGGCATAGCCGGCAGTCTCGACCTGATCGTCGGACAGCCCCAACCGCCGCCCCAGCGCCAGAATCCGGTCATGTGGCCCTTCGATCTCGCAGAAGTGGCCGATGAACGTCGTGTCCAGCGACACTTCCACGTTATCGAGATACCACGTTTCACGCTGCTTCCGGTAGCTGGTCACCGACGTGTAGCCGATGGCGGCCAGCAGCGCCTGGGCCGCGGCGGTATCGGTGATCACCACTTCGATCTCTTCACGCGACTTCACGCCGTTGGTCTGGGTCGGTGTGCCCTTATACGTCAGCATGCCGCCCTGGTCACCATTGACGCTGCGTATTCTCAGCACGGCCCGGCGCTGCCCGAGGTCGCCACGTTTGCTGTCGAACAGCACGTTCTCCTCGTGCTGTACCGGCGCTGGCTGCGCCCCCAATGCGGTGAGGCGCTGGCGCAACCGCTCGTGGCCCGCCGCGTCCGGCAGCCGGTATTTGATTTCTACTTCACGCCTGTTCGCCGGGTCAGCCATCGCCCTCAGCCACCTACTTCCTATAGCATATACGGCGGCGCCGAGAGCCGGTCGTGCGATCTCAGGGGCCGGGAACTTTCGCGCCGTGCAGCGCGTCACTGTCAGTAGAGCGCCCGGATGGAGCACAACGAACACCGCCGCTAAGGAGTGACCGATGATGACTCACCGTCTACCGTTCATGCTGGGCCTGAGCCTACGCGCCCTGCTTATCGGGGGCGTCTTGCTCGCCGTAGCCCTCGTTGTTGGCGTCCTGTCCGCCGGCCAAGGCGGCTCGCTGCAACCGACGAGCGCCGGAGCGCAAGCGCAAGCCTCCCCCGCGCCGCAAGAGACGCCTACGCTGCTCAACGTCGTGGGCCGCTCCGATCAACGCCACGCGCCGGATATCGCCGTCGTCGGCCTCGGGGTGCGGACGACCGGCACCACTGCTGCGGAAGCGAGCAACGCGAATAACGAGATGATGACGGCCGTCATCGCCGCGGTCAAGGACACCGGGATCGAAGATGCGGACATCCAATCAACGAGTATCCACCTCACTCCCGTGTTTGCCCGGCCCTCGCGGGACGACCCTGATGCGCCCCCGACGATCACCGGCTACCGGGCCACGAACACGGTGTCCGTGCGCGTGCTGGATTTGGACCAGGTCGGCACCATCCTCAGCGCCGGTCTGGACGCGGGAGCCAATCAGTTCGGCGGTGTCAGCTTCGCCCTGCAGGACAGGACGCAGCCCTATCTCGACGCGCTGGCCGCGGCGACGCTCGATGCGCGCCGGAAGGCCGACGCCATCGCTACGGCCGCCGGCATGGTCGTCAGCGGCATCGTCGAGATCACCGAGCAGTCCGCTGGCGGCCCCCAACCGTTGCTGGCGGCCCGTGGTGGGGCGGTTTTTGCGGAAGCTGCCGCTGCCGTGCCCGTACAGGCCGGTGAGATTGTGGTCCAGGCGCGCGTCCACGTGCAGTTCCGCCTGGCGGCCGCGCCGCCGGCGGCCTAGGGAGTGGGCCGGTATTGCACCTAACCCCTGGCCCCTTCCTCCAGGGAAGGGGATTGGGGGTAGGTCCGGGCCGTGCCCCCACCGCAGCCGATTGACCAAGCCAACCGGGGCAACGTATAGTGTCGGTAGACACTCCGCCGGCCTCGCCACTGTTGCCGGTGTCGGCAGCCTACCGCCTTAGCGGTCGTTGTGGACGCACTACGGATGCCTGTCCGAGCAGCCCTCGTCAGCGCGGCCGGTCTCCTCCGGCTCGGCGCTCGTACGAGCGCCGTTGACCCGGCTGCCGTGCGCTCGATTGTCGTCATCAAACCGTGCTGTCTCGGCGATCTGCTCTTGGCGACCCCGGCGCTGGCCGCCCTCCGCGCGGCCTATCCACACGCCTCGATCTCCCTCGCCGTGGGCGCGTGGGCACGCCCGGCAGTCGAGAACAACCCGCATATTGACACCATCGTAGACTGCGAAGGCTTCACCGGCCGGCCCTGGCGCCGCTGGAGCGCGTACCGCCGCTTCAGCAACACCATCCGCGCCGGTTCCTACGATCTGGCTATCGTGCTGGATCGCTCGCTGTTTGCATCGCTGGCCGCGTGGCGGGCCGGAATCCCGCTGCGCGTCGGGATAGATAGCGGCGGGAGAGGCTTTTCGCTCACGACGCGAGTGCCCTGGAACCAGGTACGCCACGAAACGGACCTCTACCTCGACGTGGTGCAGGCGGCCGGCGCTCCGGTTAGCGTAGCCGAGCAGCCGTTCTATCGCCCGGCACCCGTTCACCGGACGTTCGCCGCACGAGTATTCGAAGAGTGGCAGCTTCAAGACCGCGGTCCGGTCGTGGTGATTCACCCTGGCGGCGGTAGTAATCCGGGGATGAAACTGGCAGCCAAGCGGTGGCCGGCCGGCCGCTACGCGGCCTTAGCCGACCGGCTCGTGGATAGCATTGGCGCGCAGGTCGTGGTCGTCGGACACCCTGAGGATGCGCCGGTGGCTCGGCAGCTACACATGGCTATGCAGCACGCGGCGCTGGACCTCGTCGGTCAGACCTCGTTCGGCCAACTCGCCGCCGTGATCGAGCGCAGCGACCTCTATATCGGGAACGATGCCGGCGCCACGCACTTGGCCGCAGCGGTCGGCACACCCGTCATCGCGATCTTTGGCCCGACCAACCCGGCCGTATACGGGCCGCGAGCCGCAGCCGGTGTCGCGCTGTTCCACGCCGACTCCTGCCCGATGCGCGAGCGCCGCGCACTGGGCGCCGTGAGCGCCTGTCCCGGCTGCCAGTGCGTCAAGGCGGTCACCGTTGACGAGGCGCGGGCGGCAGCCGTGCGCGTGTTGCAGTCTCAGGTGCCGGTACGCCGTGCCCGGTCGGAACACGACACTTTGAGGGGCGCAGATGCTACTGGCGGTTGATATTGGCAACACCAATATCAAGCTCGGCCTGTTCCAGGGGGAAACGCTGGCCGGTCGGGCCAGGCTGAGTACCGATCCGCAACGCACCGCCGACGAGTATCTCATCGCGCTCGACGCCATTTTCGCGCGGCACCGACTGGGCTGGTCCGACCTCAGCGGCGTCATCATCGGCAGCGTGGTGCCGGTGCTGACCGAGATTTTCCAGCAGCTGCTCACTACCGCCAGCGACGCTCCCGTCGTCTGGGTCGGGCCGCAGCTCGACGTGGGCGTGCGCCTCGACGTAGAAAACCCCAACGAGGTGGGCACCGACCGGATCGCCAACGCGCTGGCGGCCCAAACCTACTTCGGCGTGCCGGCGATTGTGGTGGACTTCGGCACGGCCACCACCTTCGACGCGGTAGACTGGAGCGGTGCCTACGTCGGGGGCGCCATCTCGCCGGGCCTCGACGTGTGGGTAGACGCGCTGGTCGCGCGCACCGCACAGCTGCGGCGCATCACCATCACCCACCCCGACTCAGTGATCGGCGGCAGCACGACCGCCGCGATGCAGGCCGGCGCGTTCTACGGCTACGTCGGGCTGGTGGACGGTATCACGCGCCGGATGGTCGCCGAGCTGGGGCCGCAAACCGCCGTGATTGCCACCGGCGGGCTGGCCCGGCTCATCACGCCGGAAGTCCCGCTCGTGCAAGCAATAGACGCCGAGCTGACCCTCAAGGGACTGCGGCTCATCTGGGAGCGCAACGCACCGGCCGCCGGGAAGCAACCCTGACCGGGGCAGGTTTTTGGCCACAGAGAGCGCAGAGTAGGTGGCTACAGCATACTGCACCCAAGCCGCTACTCCCTCTCTAGCGGTCGGCTCACAGGTGGTGTTTTCGACGATGAATGACTCCGGTCGCTAATCTTGTCTAGCTCTGTCTAGGAGGCAGCGAAATGCGCCAGGAAAGGCACTCCAACCCGGACGACGCGCCGCGATCATTACGCGATCCTGATGTGCGCCAGCGGCGACGCGCGCTGCTGGATCGTCCCCATATGCGCCCGTTGAAGGACTATGTCGCCAGACTGCGGCGCGAGTGGGTCGCCAAACTCCGGCGGGAGCGAGAAAATGTGGAGGTCCCGGATTTTGACCCGCTTGATGGCGGCATCGATGCCCAGGTCTTGTTCCTGTTCCAGAAGGCTGGCAAGCAGACCGTTGGGCGCTGTGGATCGGGGTTCATCAGTCGGAACAATAACGATGACACGGCGGAAGCGACGTTCAACTTCATGCACGAGGCCGGTATCCCGCGGGGGCTGACCGTCACCTGGAATGTCGTGCCGTGGTGGAATGGGACAAACAAGGTGTCCGCGGTTGAACGTCGCGCGGGCATGAGGTGCCTGGGAGAGCTACTGGAGCTTTTGCCGCGCTTGCGTGCCGTCGTCTTGGTGGGCGGTGAGGCACAAAAAGCCTGGCACTTCGTGGCCTGCCGCGACTTGTGCGTATTCGCGTCTTACCACCCCTCGCCAATCGTAAGAGCAAGCCGGCGTGAAGAATGGGATGCGATCCCGCAGAAGTGGGCCAAGGTTAAGCCTGTTCTCGGCCTGAGGTAGGGGGGCTTGGATTGCGGCTTTCGCCGCAATGACGATCCCCTTCGCTGCCGGCTGGCCGCTGCCGGCTGATAGCCGCCGATAGCTGCTAAAGTGGGTGCAGGGCCGGCAACCATAGACCTGGCGATCAGATGAAGCCACTCAGCGGCCGACGTGTAGTACACGGCGTCACCGGCAGCATCGCGGCGTTCAAGGCCGCAGCGCTGACGAGCGAGCTGGTGCAGTTGGGGGCTGAGGTTGATGTGGTGCTGACTGCGGCTGCTGCCCGCTTCGTGACGCCACTGACCTTCCACAGCCTGACCCAACGGCGTGTCTACACCGATCTGTTCGACGTGCTGCCCGACGAGAGTAGCGCCCACGTCCGCTTGGGCGAGCAGGCCGAGCTATTGGCCATCGTGCCGGCCACAGCGACGACTCTGGCCCGTCTGGCGCACGGCTTGGCCGACGATCTGCTCGGCTGCGTGGCCTTGGCCACGACCGCACCGGTGCTCGTCGCGCCGGCGATGGAGAGCCACATGTGGGCGCACCCGGCGACCCAAGCGAACGTGGCGACGCTGCGCGAGCGCGGCGTGCATTTCGTCGGTCCGGTCGCCGGGCGCTTGGCCTCGGGGCAGATCGGAGCGGGGCGTCTGGCGCCGCCAGAAGAGATCCTCGGCCGGATGCGCGCGCTCCTGGGCCGCGACGGGCCGTTGGCCGGCCGGCGCATCGTCGTCAGTGCCGGCGGCACGCAGGAGCCTATTGATCCCGTGCGGATGATAACCAACCGCTCTTCCGGGAAGATGGGATACGCCATCGCCCAGGTAGCCCGGGACCGTGGCGCGGAAGTGACCCTGGTCACCGCTCCCACGGCCCTGCACAGCCCCGCAGGTGTTGAGATGAGGCATGCGGCAACCGTCGCGGAGATGCGGGAGGCCGTGCTCAATGCCTGTGCAGGCGCCGACGCCCTTGTTATGGCGGCGGCCATCAGCGACTTTCGTCCCGCCGAAGTGTCCGACCAGAAGATAAAGAAGGAGTCGGACAGCGATGGGATGGTGCTGCACCTAGTCAAGAACGACGACTTCTTCCTCGAGGTACCCAAGGGCGTGCTGCGAATTGGCTTCGCCGCTGAAAGCGAAAACCTGCTGCACAATGCCGCGGAGAAGCTGGAGCGTAAAGGGGCCGACTTGATCGTGGCGAACGACATCACCGAGCCGGGCAGCGGCTTCGGCACGGACACCAACCGCGTGACACTGCTCGCCCCGAACGCCGCGCCCGAAGCCTTGCCGCAGCTACCCAAAGAGGCGGTTGCTGCACACATCCTGGGCCGGGTGCAGGCGCTGCTGGCGGCACGTTAGCGCGGCGCCAGCCCCAGCTCCTCGAGCACGACCGCAATCCCGTCCTCGTCGTTGCTCGCCGTAATCCGGTCCGCAACGGCGAGGGCCTCGGGACTGCCGTTCGCCATTGCCACACCCAAGCCGGCAAACTCCAGCATCTCCACGTCGTTGACGTTGTCGCCGAAGGCCAGCACGTGCTCGCTCTCGATGCCGAATCGTCGGCAGAGCACGTCCAGCGCCAGCCCTTTGGAGACCCGGGGGTGCAGGACTTCGATAGCGGCCGTCGTGGCGAGCGCAGTACGGGAGAAGATCACGCGCCACCGGCCTTGCGCGGCCGGATCGCCGGTCAATCGCTCATTGACGGCGGTGAGGCGGCGCCAGTCGTCCATCATGTAGACCGCCAGCGGATCGTCGTGCAGCGCGGCCGGATCGTAGGGACGCACGTGCCCCCCGTTCCGCTCGGCATAGCCGCGCAGGCGATCCGTCGCCGCCGTGGAGCCGGCGAGATACATGGCGGCGCCGCGGTGCAGCGCCGGTACGACCAGCGCCGCAATGTCGGCCGCCAGACTGTGCTCGACCACGCGCCGCGCCGCCGTCGCCGCCAGTGGTTGGTGGAGCACAAGCTGGCCGTTGTCCCAGACCGTCGCGCCCTGCGTCGCCACCAGCACGAGAGGCCCTCCGAGTCCGAGGCCGTCAATTACCATGCGGGCGGAGCGAGGACCGCGCCCCGTGGCAATGACGACCACCATCCCGGCGGCGCGGGCGGCCAGCACGGCTGCTCTCGTGCGCGGAGTCACGACGCGCTCGCTATTCAGGAGCGTGCCATCTATATCGAGGGCCAGTAGGTGGTACTGGGGCACGCCGATCCTACAATGGCCTTAACCGCCAACGACCATAGGCGACCAAGCCGGCGATTGCTGCCAGGACCACGTTCAGCACGATGTTCGGGAATTCTTCTCGTTGGGCGTGCCACACCATGGCGCCGACCATCACCAGGATCAGTCCGGCGCTGGCCAGCGGTGTCAGGCGGGTCTGGATTCCGGTCAATCCCGGCAGGATCAGCCCTAGAGCCGCCAGAAGCTCTACCGTGCCGATGAAGTAAGGCACCCCGGCTGGCATCTCAACCACCCCGCGCATCGACTCGGGCAATCCTTCCGGCGGGAGAAAGTGGGTTACCCCGGCGATGGCGAAAACCACCGCCAGCACTCCTTGTAGAATCCACAGTGCAACGTGCATGATGTGTTTGCTCCTCGCTACTCATGACCGGAGATCGCCGGCATGAGCCGGCGCAGGCAGTATAACACCGGCTACTACGGTGCCTGCTGCCAGGGGGCCAAGGGTAACGGTGGCCTTAGTGACTCCCCTTCCCTCACAGGGAAGGGGGCGGGAGTTAGGTGCAATATCGGTCCCCCTATGGCCCCCCCACGACGCAGGGGGACGTGGATTCCCGCGTGCGCGGGAACGACGGGGTGAGACGAGATGGATTCCGGGAGGCCTAGCGTGTCAGTGCAGGTAGTCGAGCCGGTCATGGTCCCGATGCGCGATGGGACACGGCTGGCAACCAATGTCTATGTGCCGGAACGGTCCGGTGGTCCCTGGCCGGCCCTCCTGCTCCGCACCCCGTATGGTAGCGGTCCGGAATCGGCGTGGCACGAGGCGGCACAACAGTTCGCCGCGTGGGGCTACGCCGTCGTCAACCAAGACGTTCGCGGCCGCCACCGCTCCGAAGGGCACTTCGAAGCGGAGAGCGAGGGGGCGGACGGGTACGACACGATTGCCTGGGTGAGAGCACAACCGTGGTGCAACGGCAAGGTCGGCATGTATGGGCCATCGTATATGGCCTGGACACAGTTCGCGGCGGCACGGCAGCACCCGCCCGGCTTGACCGCTCTGTTCGCCGTGGTCGGCGATCACTACTGGCATCAGTTCTCCCAGTGGGGGCGGCACCACGGTGTATTGCGGCAGCTTGACCTTCAGAGCTGGTTCCTCGGGGTAGCGGTCGAGGACTCCCGGGTGCAGGCAACCGCGAGTGTGCTGGCGCAGTTTCAGGCCGCATTCACCCGGCTACCCGACCTGCAAGCGTGGCGGGACGCGCCCCGTGAAGGCGCCTATCCAATCCTCGATAGCGTCCTCACGGTGCCGGCTTGGGCTGACGTGTGGCCGCTGCGCGAGTGGCCGCTGCTTAAGCCTGTGCCCGACTATTTTGCTGCTTGGCAGCGCAACTTTGCCGCTCCCGGCCTGGCAGCGGCGCCAGCGGCGGGCGATTCGGAGAATATCGAGGTGCCGACCCTCCTCGTGGGGGGCTGGTTCGACATCTTTCTCGCCGGCACGATAGCGAGCTATCAGTCGCTCGTGGCGAACGCTCCCGACGAACGGGCAGCGCGGGTGCATCGCCTGCTCATCGGTCCTTGGGGGCATAGTTTGCACGCCGAGATGAGTGGCGAGATCGGCGCGGGAGCGGATGCTGACCTGGACCAGCTCGACGTGCAGCGGCGCTGGTTCGACCACTGGCTCCGACAGCCGGACCCGGACTTCGATGTGGAGCCGCCGGTGCGCTACTACACCATGGGCGCGAACACCTGGCGTACCTGCTGCAAGTGGCCACCCGGCGGCATCACGTATACGCCCTACTACATCCACAGTCCCGGCGACCGCGCGGCGCACCGCGCCAACGCCCGCGGCACGCTCAGTCGCCGGTCTGCTACCTGGGACCACCCCCAACGCTACACCTACGATCCGCGCCGGCCCGTCCCTACGCGCGGTGGCAACACCGTTGGGCTGCCGTGGGGCAGCTACGATCAGCGGCCGGTGACCGGCGAGGCCCGCGACGACGTGCTCAGCTTCACCGGCGAGCCGCTCACGGCGCCGCTCGAAGTGACCGGGCCGGTGCAGGCCGTGCTCTATGCATCGTCATCGGCTCTCGACACCGACTTCACGGTGAAGCTGCTCGATGTCCGGCCCGACGGCCGGATGCTGAACGTCTGCGCGGGCATCATCCGCGCCCGCTACCGCAGCGCCGGGCAGGACAGTCCAGCGCCGCTGCAACCGGAGCGCGTGTACCGCTTTGACGTTGATCTGCTCGCCACGAGCTACCTGTTTCGGCCCGGTCACCGGCTGCGGGTGGACATCTCCTCCAGCAACTTCCCGCAGTTCGACCGTAACGCCAACACCGGACAGCCCCTCGGCACCGACCGCCGGGCGGACACCCGAACGGCGCAGCAGACGATCTACCACGATGCCCTGCGCCCCTCGCACATCATCCTGCCGGTCATAGCGCCGTAGAGCCGCGTTGCGCCTAGTCGTCGTCGTGGAGCGCAAAGTAGAGACCGGCGTAGGTCTTGGGGTCAACCAGGCGGCCGGTGCCGGCTTGCTGCTCCAGCCACCGCGGCGCCTCAGCGAGCGGCACCTCATGCACAGCGATGTCCTCGTACTCGTCCCCACCGCCCGCCGAGACTTTCCGTAAGCCCCGCGCGCGCATAAAGGTCGCTACTTCGCTGGTGCTACCCACCGAGGGCGGGCCGGCAATGAGCGGCTCCATCCGCTCGGCGCGATAGCCGGTCTCTTCCTCAAGCTCACGGATCGCGCCGACGGCGAGGTCTTCATCCTCCTGACCGGGCAGGTCGCCGACGAGACCGGCCGGCAGGGAGGTGACGCGACGGTCCACCGAGGCACGGTACTGCTCGACGAGCAGAAGCTTGGCATCGTCCGTCACCGCTACGATCACGGCGATACCACGAATGTTGGGCCGCTCGACGTACTCCCACCCGTCGCGTACCCGGAGGCGCAGAAATCGGCCGACGCCGATAGTCTCGATCTTGCTCATTACTCTGCCTGCTCGATTGTGCTGGCGGCGGCACCAAGCGTCCGGCTTCCGGGAATGATGGCCCTAGGCTAATAACTAACGGCTGACAGCTATCAGCTGATGGCTGCCAGCCTTGCCTACCACTCCACCACGATGCAGCTATGGATGTGGAGGCGCGGCACGGTAATCACCAGCCGCCCGTTCTCGCACACCCAGCTCGGTGTACTGCCCTCCGGTTCCTGCCGCACCACTCGCGGCGGCTCGTCGGCCCGCAGCGAGACCTGGATGTCGCGCACCTCCGGCACCCACTCCGTCACCGGCGGACCGACGGGCCGCAACGGCCGCTCGGCGTGGTAGTTCACCAGGTGCGCGACGTAGCGCCAGCGGCCGCGGTCGGCCGGGCCACCGAGGATGCCGGGGCCTGGCGGCGCCGCGTCGCCGGCTGCGGCGAGCGCACCCGCCGCCCAGCCGGCGCGCTCCGGGGGCAGCGTATCGGCGCGCACGGGCTGGACCGCTCGCTCGGTAGCCTGCTCCGCTTGGTCAATGCGCTGCCGGAACAGCGATAGCTCGACTGAGGGTGGCCCGTGCAGCGCCACGACCCGCTGCGTCAGCGGCGTTGCGAGGTCCAGGCATCGCGCCACTACGCCGCGCAGATCGGGCGCAGTATGCCGGCCGAAGGCGCTGAAGATCGGCCCGGCAATATACACCGCGCGACCGGCGCCGAAGTGATGGAACGTGATGCCCGCGTAGCCGGATTCGCCGCCCGGCGGTGACCAACCGGCCCAAGCCGCGCGGCCCCGTGGCTCGCCACCCGGCGCCGCGAACGCCGGATGTAGGCTGAGGTGGCGAGCCAACGGCTGCGCTCCGTCCGGCTGGACCGCTTGCCACCTACCCGCCACAGGCAAAGCCATGTCCCGAATCCCGGTCCCTGCAAGGAAGGCGCTCCCCGGACGGAGATACCCGGAAAGCTGGCGCTCGTCGTCTGCGTGGCGCACGCCCAGCACGTCGTCGAGGCCCGGCGCCGGCAGCGGTCGGCCGTGCTCGTCGCCGGCGGCCACACCGCCGGCGGCGACCAGTCCGCCCCCCCGCCGGACGAAATCACGTAGCGCCGCTACCGTCGTTTCGGGAAGCGCCGCCTGTTCCGGCAGGACCACGGTGGCGAACTCGTCAATGCGCTGCTCCAGGGTCGCCTCGTCAACGATCAGCGCGTGCCAGCCGCTCTCGACCAGCATCTTATGCGCGGCCCGCACGCTCCCGAGGCTACCCCCGCCGCGCTCGTGGTCGGTGCGTCGCAGCGTGGCCGTGCTGTGCAGGATGGCGACGAGCGGCACCACGACGGCGTCACGACACCACGCCTCGCGCTCCATGATGAACTCGTAGGTTTCGGCGAGTGCCTCGATAACGGTCGGCTCGTGCTGCCCGTCGGGATACGGCTGCGCGGCGAGCAGGCAGCGCCCGCCAACGGCCATCGCCGTCGCACAGGCCATATCGAGCGCCGCCGTCGGGGGCGGCGACCAGGAGCCGGCCGCACCCGGCACGCGAGCGACGGAGGCATCGGGAGCTTGCCGGTGCGCCGTGAGCAGGCGGCCCGCGAAGCTCACGGCGAGCGGATCGAACCGCCGGCCGCCGCCGGCGCCACGTCGGCCGGCGCGGGATGGGCCGCGCCACCGGCTCGCTGACCTTCCTGCCGCTGGCAGGCCGTAGCTGCCGGGAGTTGCGCCGGCGGAAACGATCACCAGACCTGGCTCGACAGCGTGCAGCCGTGCGGTGAGCTCCGCTGCAATCTGCTCCTGCGTCGCCGCCCGCCACCGCCGGTAGCTGTCGGCGTGCGGCTCCGCGGGCGCGGGGACGGCGGCGTGGCCGGTAGCTTGGCCGAACGCGGCTTGGCACCAGCGGCAGCCGCACCACCGCGAGAACTGCCAGCCCAGCCCGTCCAGCCAAAAACCGTCAACGGCGTAGGTTCGCGCGATTTCCGCCAGCTGGGGCAGCACGACCTCACTGCGGTAGGGCGAGAGCAAACAGATCGGTCCATCCGTCGGACTACCGTCCGCTCCGTCGAGCAGGCGCATCTGCCACTCCGGGTGCAGCGCGTGGAGTGCCTCGCTGGCGGCGACGTTGAAGTACGCCACAGCCCGCAGTCTCACCCGCCGCGCCGCCCGCACCATTGTGCCCAGGTAGTCGCCGGCCAGGCGTGGATGCCGCTCTCCCGCGTGTACGTTGGTTGGGTAGAGCGCGTGGCCATAGCGATCCTTGGCAACGACGTGGACCGCTTCGACGCCAATGGCTGCCAGCTCCTCCATTTGGGCCAACGCCGTTTGCTCATCGAGCGCAGCGCCAAGGCCCGTGACCCACGCGGGATAGTGGAAGTCCAGACTGAGCGTGCGAAACGTGTCGCTATACCACTGCGCGTCGTCCGCCAGGCCAGGGGGTAGTCGTGCGGCTTGCTCTCCCATGCTCGCTCCAGTAGGCGCCTCCCCTCTCCACTTGTGGCGAGGGGCCGGGGTGAGGCCAACCAAGTTAAGGTAGGCAGTGTAGGCCAAGCCGGTCAAGTCAGCCACATCCGTACCGCTGCCCATGGCTATAATCGGTGCCGAGCGCTGCGGCGGGAGAAAAGGAAACGAACGATGGCAACACTCCGGGCCGGGATTATCGGGTTGAACGGGATCGCCGTCCGGCACGTCATGGACATCGAGGCGAATGAAGAGCTACGGCTCGGCGCCGTCTGTGACACCGATACCGAGCTGGGTCTCCGCTGGCAAGGTGAGCACGACGCTCCCTGGTACAAGGACTACCGCGACATCAATCGCTCCGAGCATTGCGACTTTGTGATCGTGGCGCTGCCCCACTACCTCCATGCCGAGGTCGCTTGCGACGCGCTGGAAGCGGGTAAGCCGGTCATCATCCAGAAGCCGATGTGCATCACCGTGGAGGAGGCCGACCGCATTATCGCCACGGCCCAGCGCACCGGGACCAAGGTGGCGACGTTCCACACGGCGCATCTGGTCGAGCGCGACGCCCGTGCCCTGATTGCCCAAGGGGTCGTCGGCGACATGCTGCGCGTCCACTATGCGCGGCAGGAGGCCCGCAGCGTCGCCTACTATGGCACCGGTCCCTGGCGCGGCCATTGGGCGACCGAAGGCGGCGGGATGCTCACCAACCAATACATTCACGACCTGAACAGATTGCACTACCTGTGCGGTCCCGTCGTGGAGGTAGTCAACTGCACGCTGGCGAACGTCGGGCACCCGGGGATCGAGGTAGAAGACGCCTGCACGGCGGTCGTGCGGTTCGCCAACGGCGCCTACGGCGAGCTGAGTCTTGGCCTGTATAGCCAGCCGGGGTTGAGCGGCTACGAAATCGTCGGTGATCGGGGCTGCATCGTGAAGCGGGGCGATGACCAACGTTATACCCGACTATCCATCCCCTTGACCGAGTACCTGCACAATCCGACTCCGGCGCCACGCCGGTCCGGCGCCACGCTCGCCGATGCCGCGCGACCGGAGGCAACGTGGCAGGAGATTCCCCCGGTCGCGGAGCACCGCGATGTGGTGGTGGAGTTCGCGCAGGCAATCAGAGACGACACGCCGCCCTACGCGCCGCCGGAGTTCGCGCGGCGCGACATCGAGCTGATGTGTGCCCTCTACATGGCTCACTTCCGGCACCAAGCGGTGCAGATTCCCGTGCCCCGCGCGGCGTACACCGCCTTGCTGCACGATCTGGCCGCCGGGAAGTATCCCAGCCTCGCCTGGCCCGGCCCCGGCCACCGGGTCGCTGGCTAGTGGTCAGTGGTCAGTGGGGATGCGCGCCGGCGGCCGGCGGCAAACACCCCCTCTCTACATGGTGGAGAGGGGGCCGGGGGGTGAGGCGTTAAAAACGAACGGCCCCGGCGGTGGAACCGGGGCCGTTCTGGCGCGTGTGTGCCGGTTGGGGGCAGACTGCCCTAGGCCGTCGAGCCGCTCGCGGGGGTTTCGCTCGGCGTCGGGGTCTCGCTCGGCATCGAGTCCTTATCCCGCTTCTTGGAGTCGCTGCGCCCGCGGCCGCCCTGCCCGTAGCCGCGCCGGCCATCATGGCCGCGTTGGCCGCGTCCGCCACGGCGCCCACCCTTGGAGCGGCCCCGGCCGGAGCGGCTCCAGGCGAGCTGCACCAGATACGAGTCGGCTTCCTCACGGGTGATCGTGCCGGCGCTCACCAGATTGTCGAGCGCCGTCTCCGCCGCCTCCTGCTGGGCCGTCTGCAGCTGCTCCGGCGTCACGCCCTGCTCCACTGCCAGCGCCCGCAGGCTCTTCTCCTTCAGGCCCTCGGCCAGCGCCTCGGTGCTGTCGTAGCCGAGTTTGGTGGCGGTGGCTTCGCGCGTCGCTTGGCCCACGGCGATATGCGCGCGCTGCATAGCGGATGGCTCATGCACCTTGACAACACGTTCCAGTAGCTGATCGGCCTGCTCGCGGGTGAGCGTCTCGTCGTTGACCAGCCCATCGAGGATCGGCTGCGCCGCCGTGCGCCGCGCCTGCTCGAGCTGCTCGATGGTGACATCCTTCTCCGCAGCCAGATCGAACAGGAACTTGCCGCTGGCGGCCTCCCGGAGCGCGTCCACGTCGTCATAGCCGAGCGCCGTGGCCGTAGCAGCGTTCACTGCCTCCGTCAGCTCCGTCATCTTGCCACCGAGCGCCGACTTGGAGCCGTGCCATCCGCGCCCATGTTTTCCACCACGCCCATGCTTGTCACGGTGATCGCCGCCACGGCGACCACCGAAGCCCTTGCCACCGCGCCGACCAATGCCATCCGCCTGCGCCTGGTCGCGGGACGATTGGATGGCGGTGTCGAGCTGGGAGCGCTCGATGCCGAGCGCCGCGGCCAGACGATCCAGATACCCATTGCGGTTCCCACCGTTGCCACCGTGCGCCAACGCTGGCGTAGCCAGCAAAGCAACACCTCCTAGTCCCGCTACGCCTATGCCCGCCAGTGCAGCGATGCGACGATTGACCTTGACCATGGTTCCGTACCTCCTCATCGGGCGTTCGTTAGCGGGCTGGGTTCGTTCCCATTCGGCCTACGTTGGCCGGTACCCGCTACGACAATTAGTTTGCCGTCTCCTTGTAAACACACGTTCGGCTTGGCGTAAAAATGTAGTTAAATCTTGGAGCTAAGGGCTGACGGCTGGTGGCTGACGGCTGGTGGCTGACGGCCGGCGGCTCCCCGGCTGATAGCTCACAGCCGATACCCGTATAATGCGGGGGACACTAGCCCGACGTACCTGGAGAGACCGTATGGAGATGCCGCGGCTCGCCCGTATACGACAGCGTTTTCCGGCCGAGGCCATTGACGACGTTCCGGCGGCGGTACACGCAGCCGTCGTGGAGAGCGGGGTTGCGACCCGCTTGCAGCCGGGCGCGCAGGTAGCGATCACGGCCGGCAGCCGGGGCATCGCCCGCATCCCGATGATTCTGGCTGCGCTGGTGAGCAGCCTCCGCGGTCTGGGGGCCGAGCCGTTCGTCGTGCCGGCGATGGGCAGTCACGGCGGCGCCACTGCCGAAGGCCAACGGTCGGTCCTCGCCGGGTACGGCATCACCGAAGCCACCGTCGGCGCACCGATCCGGGCCACGATGGACGTAGTGCAGCTCGGGACCACGCCGCAGGGCGTCCCGGTCTATATGGATCGCTATGCGGCGCAAGCGGACGGCATCGTGGTGGCCGGCCGCGTCAAGCCGCACACCGGATTTCGCGCGTCCATCGAGAGCGGGCTGTGCAAGATGCTCGCCATCGGGCTGGGCAAGCAGCGCGGCGCCGAAGCCATCCACGCCCGCGGCCTGGCCGAGAACATCCCGGCAGTGGCCACCGTCGCTATCGCGGCCGCGCCGGTGGCGATGGGGTTAGCCATCGTGGAAAACAGCTATGAGCAGCCCTACCGAATCGTCGGCGCCCCGCCGGAGCGGATCCACGCGACCGACCGCGAGCTGCTCGTCAACGCCAAGGCCCTGCTGCCGCGCATTCCCTTTGACGACCTCGACGTGCTGATCGTGGACTGGCTCGGCAAGAATATCTCCGGCAGTGGGATGGACCCCAACGTCATCGGACTTTGGCGCCGGCTGGGTGGCGAGCGGCGTCCCGACTATCGCCGCATCTTCGTCCGCGACATTACCCCGGAGTCGCATGGGAACGCTCTGGGCGTGGGCTGGGCCGACTTCACCACCCGCCGGCTCGTCGAGCAGATTGACTACGACGCGATGTATATGAACTGCCTGACCGCCAACGCGCCGGACGTGGGCCGCGTGCCCATCACGCTGGACAACGACCGCGTGGCGGTGGCTGCGGCGCTGAAAACCGCCGGCGCCGCCGACACCCCGCGGCTTGCGCGCGTACACTCGACACTCCAGCTGGAGCACCTCTCCGTATCGGAGGCGCTGTTGCCGGAGGTCGCGGCCAACCCGCACGTAGAAGTGCTCGCTGCACCGGCGCCGATGGAGTTCGATGCAGCAGGCAATCTGGTCGGCGACCTGTAGTGGCGCTGCGTGCCGGCCTCCGATCAACACCTCACCACCGCCCAAGGAGACACAGCATGACCACCGCCGTAGCCGTCCCTGAGCCAACCGCCTCGCTCCGGCTGGGCACACCGACCCGTGACGCCTTTGGGCGGGCGCTCCAAGCGCTGGGTCGCTCCGACGAGCGCATCGTGGTGGTGGACGGCGATGTCAACAACTCGACGCGGACCGAATGGTTTGCCGCAGATTTCCCGGAGCGCTTCTTCAACGTCGGTATCGCCGAGTCCAACCTTGTCGGCGTCGCCGGTGGCTTGGCGGGCGCCGGCAAAATCCCGGTGGCGGCGAGCTTTGCCTGTTTTCTGATGTGCAATGCCTTCGATCAGCTACGGATGGCGGTGGCCTTCCCCGGCTTGAACGTCAAGCTCGTCGGCACGCACGCCGGGATTTCCATTGGCGAGGACGGTCCTTCGCAGATGGGGATTGAGGACGTGGCGTTGGCTTGCTCGCTGCCCGGCGTGCAGGTGCTTGTGCCGGCCGACGAGGTAGCGACCCACCTCGCCTTGCAGGCGGCTATCGAGCACAACGGCCCGGTCTATATGCGCGTGGGCCGCGGGGACGTACCGGTTGTCTACGAATCGGCGGACGAGTGTCCGTTTGCGCTCGGCAAGGCCATCCGCGTGCGCGACGGCAGCGACGTGACCATCGTGGCCAACGGCCTCATGGTCGCGGCTGCGGTGGACGCCCACGGCAAGCTCGCCGCCCGTGGTATCTCCGCGCGCGTGCTGGATATGGCCTCGGTCAAGCCGCTCGATACCGCGGCGCTGCTGAACGCCGCCGCGGAGACCGGGGCGTTGGTCGTAGCCGAGGAGCACCTAGCGCACGGCGGCCTGGGCAGCGTGGTAGCGATGGCCCTCGCGCAAGCGCGCCCAACCCCGCTGGAATTCGTGAACGTAGGGGATCGCTACGCCGAAAGCGGCCCCGGCGACGCGCTCCTGGTCAAGTACGGACTCACCGGCGACGATCTCGTTGCCGCCGCCGAGCGCGCCCTCGCCCGCAAGTAACGCCGCCCAGATCCGGCGCGGCGTAGCCCCGATCAAGCATCGAGACGGCGGAGCAACCGCAGTTCCAGTGCCCGCAGCTCGGCCTGCAGCTTGCCGATGTCGCTTTGTAGCTCGGCTCGCAGCGCTTCCAGTGCGGCCGGCATTGCAGCGTGCTGCGCTGCCTCGACGGCCGGTGCTTCCACCGCGGTCCGGTCGGGCTGCTCCGGCTCCTCATCCGTTGCGTCCGGCGGGCAGCTGGCACCGCGCACGTCGTCTATGCTCCGGAGCCAGTCCTGGAAGGCACGATCGCGCGGCGCGCAAAGTTCCGTGTTGTCGAAGTAAAACTGCTCCAGCGCCTTCAGCCCCGTCAGACTTTGCGGCAGCGGCCCCGCCAGGCTGTTGTGGGAGAGGGCTAGCTCCATGAGGTGGTCCAGCCACCCCCATTCCGCCGGCAGCGCGCCCCGCAGGTTGTTGCGGAGAGGTCCAGCCGCTCGAGCTTGCTCAGGTGCCCCCACTCGGCTGGCAGCGCGCCCCGCAGGCTGTTGCCGGCGAGGTTCAGTACCCCAAGACTGTCCAGGCGCCCCCACTCGGCGGGCAGTGCCCCGGTCAGGCTGTTACCGGCGAGGTTGAGTAGCCGGAGACCGTTTAGCGCGCCCCACTCGGCGGGCAGTGCCCCCGCCAGGTTATTGCCGGCGAGGTTGAGAATCCCGAGACTGTGCAGGTGGCCCCACTCGGCCGGCAGCACGCCTTGGAGGTTGTTGTCGGAGAGATTGAGTACCCTGATATAGGCTAGCTCGCCCCACTCCACCGGCAGCACCCCACTCAGGCTGTTGCCGAAGAGCAGCAGCACCTCCAGGTCCGACAGTTGGCCCCATTCCGCCGGCAGCGGCCCCATCAGGCCGTTGTCGGAGAGGTTCAGCACCGTGAGGTTGTCCAACCAGCTCCACTCCGCCGGCAGTGGCCCGGTCAGGCTGTTGTCGGAGAGGTTCAGCACCCCGAGGTTGTCCAGTTGCCCCCATTCCGCTGGCAATACCCCACTCAGGCTATTGCGGGAGAGGTCGAGCACGTCCAGGCGCCGCAGGTGGTGCCACTCGGTCGGCAGTAGCCCGCTCAGGTGATTGCCGGCCAGCTCCAGCACCTCCAGGCTCCCCAGGCGGTCCCACGCGGCGGGTAGTGCTCCATCGAGGCTGTTGCCGGCCAGCTCCAGCACTTGGAGGTTGCTCAGGTGGCCCAACTCCGCCGGGAGCGATCCGGTGAGCTTGTTGCCGGCGAGGGACAGCTCCATGACGCGGCCGTCGGTATCGGTGGTGACGCCATGCCATTCGCTGAGTGGCGCGTCGCTCAACCAATTGGTGCTGTCATCCCAGTTCGCGCCGTCCGTCGCCTCGTAGAGCGCGACCAGCGCGGCCCGGTCCCGCTGTACCGCGTCGCTTGCTGGCGACCTCATCGCTTTCTCCTTCACTCACGGCATCAGTGAGCCGGAGCGTCGCTAGTGTGGTCTCCTCGCCGCCCTGGATTGTAGTACGGCGCCAGAGCGTGGGCAGCCGTAGATCAGGCTGCTCTAGCCACCCGGATTGCTCATTGCGGGGCGGGGGAGGCGGCGGGCGACGATGGCGCCGAGCAGGGCTGCGCCGGCCAGCGAGAGGAAGGCGGGGGTGAACCCGGCCACGTCAATGAGCTTGCCGGTGAGCGGGGCGGCCAGCGCGCCGATGGCAATGCCCATGCCCCACATCAAGCCAACAGCCGTGCCGCTGCGCCCACCGGGTGCCAGTTCGGCGGCATAGACCAGCGCAACCGGCGGCGTGAGGCTAGTGGCAAACTGCACTGCAAACGCACACGCCACCAGCGCGGCGATCTGCGCTGCGCCGGCGAATGGGGAAAGGTCGCTGCCCGCCGCCGCGAACAGGATGACGGCGACCGTCAGCACCAGGCAGGCCCAGACCAGCAGGGTCCGGCGCCCGAAACGATCCGAGATCGCGCCGCCGAGCGGCTGGGCCGGCGTCCCGGCGGTCAGGGCTATTGCCGTGAGTAGACCGGCGCCGGACAGACTCCG
Source organism: Chloroflexota bacterium (assembly GCA_965220865.1). Classification (GTDB taxonomy): domain Bacteria; phylum Chloroflexota; class UBA11872; order UBA12225; family JAJDUF01; genus JAJDUF01. Next base: position 3,803,464 of record OZ244848.1, on the reverse strand, counting down.
GCCTAGGTGGACGAAATAGGTCGGCAGCCAGGTGAAGATGCCGATTCCCGCTGTGCCGATCAGCCCGTGGACCGCGGTCAGCAAGATGAGCGGCCGGGTGATCCCGGCGAGTAGCCCCGGCTCGGCCCGGCCGCGCGGCTCCCGGACCAGCGTCCAGATGTACAGGGCGCCAAACGCCGCCGGGAGCGCCAGGAGCAAACTGGCTTGCTGCCAGCCCAGCCGCTCGGCCAGTGTTGCGACGATGATCGGGGCGAGCGCAAACCCGATGCTGTTGCCAATACCGTGGATACCGGAGGCCCAGCCACGTGCCTGCGGGAACCGGTGGGCGATGAGGGTCGTGGCCTGGGGGTGATACGTCGTGGAGGCGAGCGCCAGCACCACCGCGGCGAGGAGTAGCCCGATATAGCTTCCGGCCAGGCTCAGGGCCAGCATCCCGAGGGCATAGAGCAGAAACCCCAGCGCCAGCACCGGGCGCCGGGCGCCGCGCCGGTCGGCGACATACCCGACAACCGGCTGGAGGGCGGCCGAGATACCGCCGGCGGTGAAGGCCAGGATGCCGCCCTGGAAATAGCTGAAGCCGAACGCCGTGCGTAGGGCTGGTAAGAGCGGCGGCAGGGCCTGTCCGTACAGATCGTTGAGCGCATGGGCGGCTGTGAGACCCAGCAGCCAGAGGCTCACCGGCCGCTTGGAACCGGGAGTTGCTGGGGAGGCGGCAGTTGGCGGGGGCGCGACCCTGGCAGGCGATCCTGCGGCCGGCGGCGGCTGATTCACGATGGCAATAATAGCGGCCGGGCGGCGGCGTTGCTGTTGCCGGGGCAGCGGCGGGAACGCTAGAATGGACGTGAGCGATGAAAGTGAACCCATCGTCTACCGTGCCGTGGGGGTGGGCTAGCGGCTCCTCAGGCCGCCTCGTTGTATAGCAGTGCTAACCATCTCGTCCGCTCGGCTACAGGACCTCCTTCGTTTCGGCGAATTGAGCCGGCACGGCTCTTCCTTGGTGCGGCGTCCCCGTACTTGGTCTCCGTTGTGGGCCGCTACCCGTTCCCACCCGCCGGTTGCCGGGCTGTGGCCATCGAGCACGCGGACGTTTGCGCTGCGGGAGAGCGGGCGCGTCATCGGCTTTGCCCAGACGACCTTGCGCCGCGAGCCGGATCAGTGGGAGATCATGTACTTGGTGCTGGCGCCGCCCGCAAGCGCCGGGTCGTCGCCGGTCGTGGTCGCCGCGGCCGAGCGACACGTGGCGCGACTCCTCAGCGGCATCTGTGAGGCGGCGGAGGCGGAAGGGACCACGCGGCTCTTCGCGCGCCTGCCGGAGGGTGCGGCAACGGTCGAGTGCTTCCGTCGCTGGGGATTCGACAAGGTGCTCACGGAGCATACCTACGTGGCCCAAGTCCAGTCACACAGTACACCGCCGCCGCGCTTGGACCTGCGAGCGCAGCGGCCGGCCGACGCCTACCCGCTCTGGCAACTCTATCGTGCGTCCACGCCGGCAGTCGTGCAGACCGCCGAGGCGTTGAGCAGTCGGCAATGGGACCTCCGGTTACCGCTGCTGGCACGCTGGCTCCTGCCGCGCCACCGTGCCAGAGGCTGGGTTGTCCCCGGCGCGGAGCAGCCTTTGGCTTGGGTACGGCTGGCGATGGATGGGTATAAGTCGGCCGTGGCCGAGATTATGGTGGACCCGGACGCCACCGATCTCGTCGAAGACCTGCTCGACTATATCGTCGCCCAAGTGGGCGGTGGCAGCACGCTCCTCACCTGCACCGTCCGCGAGCATCAGACGGCCTTGCGATTTGCCCTCGAGGACCGTGGGTTCGGGTTGGCCGCATCGTCCGACTTGGTAGTGAAGCGTCTCGCGGTACCGGTGTTCCAGCGGGGCCTCGTCTCGATCTTGGAGAAGGTAGCCACATGAGCACTGCGCCAGCGCCGATACCGGAGCGGCCCAATCCGCTGGATATCGAGCGTGCCGCGCTGCCCGACCAAGACGGCGCACCGGACGCGCCGTCCGGCCCGGTATCTGCACCGACGACCGTCACTAACGACCTGCCGGAGCTACTGGCGGCCCTCCCGCCGCGTATTCGTCAGCCGCTGGAGGCGTTACCCGACGTGTCCGAGCTACTGGAAGTGGTCATGGACCTCGGCCGGTGTCCCGAGGCGCGGTTCCCGGATCGCGACATCGTGCTCAGTACGGAGGAAGTCGGCGCGGCCGATCTCGACTATGCGCGCGAGCGTGTGGGGCGCTTCGGCGGCGACAACCGGGCCGGCATTGAGCGCACTCTCCACCGCATTTCTGCGATCCGCAATCGCGCGGGTACGATTGTCGGCCTGACCTGCCGCGTCGGTCGCGCCGTGTACGGCACCATTGACATCATCCGCGACATCGTCGAAACCGGCCAGAGCCTGCTCATCCTCGGACGGCCGGGGATCGGGAAGACCACGATGCTCCGCGAAGTGGCCCGCGTACTCGCGGACGATCTCGGCAAACGGGTCATCGTCGTGGACACCTCCAACGAGATCGCTGGCGATGGCGACATCCCGCACCCGGGTATCGGCCGGGCCAGGCGCATGCAGGTGCCGACCCCGGCGCAGCAGCACGCCGTGATGATCGAGGCGGTGGAGAACCACATGCCCGAGGTCATCATCATTGACGAGATCGGCACCGAGCTGGAAGCGGCAGCGGCGCGCACCATCGCCGAACGGGGCGTGCAGCTGGTCGGCACCGCCCACGGCAACAGCCTCGACAACCTCCTGGTCAACCCGACCTTGAGCGACCTCATCGGCGGCATCCAGCCGGTGACGCTGGGTGACGAGGAAGCGCGCCGCCGAGGCACGCAGAAGACGGTGCTCGAACGGAAGGCGCCCCCGACGTTCGACACCCTCGTCGAGATGCACCAGCGACAGCGCGTGCATGTTCATCACGATGTAGCCGCGACGGTTGATGCCTTGCTGCGCGACGTGCCGGTACAGGTGGAGGTGCGCGGGTGGAACGACGACGGCACGATGACCCGCGACTACGAGGAGTTGGCGCCCGCTGCCGAGGAGTACGATTGGCCGGCAGAGCAACAGCAGCGTCCCTGGCGGGGCCGCCGGGCGAACGGCTCGCGCGGACGCGAGCGGCCCCCCGACCTGCTCGACCTGGAGCGGGACCACGATTGGCGAGCGGTGGTCGGCACGGTCGGAGCGTTCGAGGGCCGGGACACGGACGATGGCGACGCGCCGGGCGCGTCGCCGTTGCGGCCGGTGCGGCTGTATCCGTTCGGCATCAATCGTGATCGGTTGGCGCAGGCCAGCCGCGCCCTCAACATCCCGGTGCTCCTCACGGACGACCTCGATGAAGCCGACGCACTCATGACCATCAAGAGCCACTTCCGCAAGCAGACCGGCTTGGTGCGCCAAGCACAGGCCCGCGGCGTGCCGATTTACGTCCTCAGAAGCAACACGGTAGCGCAAATGCAGCAGTCGCTCGCCGCCGCGTTCCGGGATGATTCCGAGCAGCCGCGCTCGCCGCGCCGGCAGGCGCTCAAGGAAACCTACGAAGCGATCAAGCGGACCCTCTCGACGGCAGAAGCGATAGAGTTGTCGCCCCAAAACGCGCCGATCCGCCGCCTACAGCACGAACTCGCGGCGCGGGCCAAGCTGATCTCCCGCAGTCTCGGTCAGGAGCCGAACCGTCGGGTGCGTATCTCGTCGCCACGCAGCGGCAGGCGCTAGCCACAGGACGAGCCGAGCGATGGCGCAGAGTGGTAGGAGCTTGCCCGCAACAATGCAGACTCCGGCACACGCCGAGCAGTGCGGCCTGTTCATCTCCTTCGAGGGACCGGAAGGGGCCGGCAAGACAACTCAGATCGAGCTGCTGGCGCGGCGCCTGCGCGCGGCGGGACATGCAGTGCATACGACGCGCGAGCCGGGCGGCACTCCTTTGGGAGAACAGCTGCGCGCCGTCCTGCTCGACCCGTCTGTCAGCGACCGGGACCCGGTCATCGAGGCACTGTTGATGATGGCCAGCCGCCGCGACCATCTCCAGCAAGTTATTCTGCCGCAGTTGGCCACCGCCGCCGTCGTCATTACCGACCGATACGTCGACTCGACCTATGCCTACCAGGGATACGGCTCGGGGGTTGATCGGCAGTGGATCGCGGCGACCATGGGCCTGGTGACGGATGAGCTACTGCCGACCCTGACGGTGCTGCTCGATCTGGACCCGGCGGTAGGGTTGGCACGCAAATGTCGCCTCTTCGGTGGCGACGAGACCGTGTCCAGCTTCGAGCGCCGCGCCCTCGCGTATCACCGGCGCGTGCGTGACGGCTTCCGCGAGTTGGCGCATGCCGGCCCGGAGCGGTGGCTGGTGCTCGATGCGACGCAGCCCATGGAGCAGGTTGGCGAGCGCATCTGGGAGCGCATCGAGCCGCTCGTGCCGGGGATAGCCGCGCCGGGCCGCGCCGAGAGCGTGAGCGGAAGGTCCGGCGCGTAAGTCAGAGGGGGTAACTTCCCTCTCGGCTTCAGCCGGAGGCGGCGACGGAGTCGGCCTGCTCCACGGTAGCGCCGGGGAGCGCGCCTTCTACCCACTCCTCCCCGGACCCGTAGATTTCCTTCTTCCAGATCGGCGCGGTGCTCTTCACCCGGTTGATGGCGTAGTGGCACGCCTCGAACGATTCGTGGCGATGCGGCGAGGCCACCGCAATGACGACTGAGGCTTCGCCTACATGCAGACGGCCGATGCGGTGAGCAATAGCGACCTTCTGCTCCGGCCACCGCGCGACTACTTCTGCCGCCACCTCGGCCAGCTTGGCTTCCGCCATTTCCGGATAGGCGTCGTATTCGAGCACCTGCACCCGATCCATCTCGCCACCGGGACCGGGGTCGGCGCGGACGACCCCGGAGAACACGCACAATGCCCCGTCTGTGGGGGCTTGCACCGCAGCGATGAGCGCGTCAACGTCAATCGGCTCACGAGTGATCTGGCAGAGCGCCATCAGTGCTTCCTCCTGGTACTGCGTACCGGCTCAGGCTTTCGCCGGACCCGGCGCGCCGCCGCTCACCGGCGGTATGAAGACCACCTCGTCGCCGTCTGCAAGTACCGTCTCCGGGGAAACGTACTCCTGGTTGACGGCCGCCGTGCAAGTCAACTGTCGCAGGGGGGGATTGGCCGTGGCGAGGCGTCCCCACAGGTCGCCGACCGTTGCGCCCTCCGGTAGCTCCCAACGCGCCTCAGTGTCGCCAATAATCTCGCGCACCGCAGCGAAATAACGCACTTGCACCCACATCGTAGCCGGAGTGTAGCACGCGGCACGCGCCGGAGACGCGCCTCACCCCCGGCCCCGTGCGTTGACGGTCGGACGGCGCCGGGCTATCCTTGTCCTGGCCGCGCAAAGCTGCGGGACTGGGACACCGGCTTGCGCGACGGCCCGGCGAGCGGCAGGCGGCTGCAATGCTGCCGTTCTTATCGTGGTCACGTATCCTCCGGCTATTTCTGGACGTTCCGGTATCGGTAATGATCCTGCTGCCTCCGCCTAGCCACGCCAAGATCAGTGGACAGCGATAGCAGAGCGTAGCGCCCTGCGCCGCGCCGGGACGCCGACGGTCAACACGCATGAGTGCCGATGACCAGCTGCAAGGAACCGATCAGCGCCACGCGCCGGCCCGGTCTGACCCCCGGCCCAGCCACCAGCCGCCGGACCGGAGCAACGACTACGATACGCCCGACACCGCCGACGAATGGGAGGGCCGGGAGGAATGGCTCGCGTCGTCGGAAGTGGCCGTAGACACGGCCGGCGACCCCGCCCCGGACTCCCCACCGCCCGACGCTCGCCGGCGCCGGCGCACCGAGTGGTGGCTGCTGGCGCCGCTGACGCTGGCCTTGATCGCGATCTTCCAGCTTGTGCTGGCCCAGCGTGGCAACCGAGATGCCGTCGTCGTCCTCGACACCAAGCCGGAGGCGGTCTCGATCCAGCCGACGGCGGCTCCTATCACGTCGCCGGCACCGGTGCCAACGCCCAGCATCCGCTATAGCGCGAACCGCCTGGCACAGGTGGCCGGAGGAACGCTCGGCACAGCCCCGATTGGCGTTACCCCCGGTGTCCCGGAGCTGGATGCACAGGCCGCAGTGCTCGTGGATATAGATCGGCGCGAGGTGCTCTACGTGAAGAATCACCACACGCCCCGCCCAATGGCGAGTACCGTCAAAATTGCCACGGCTATCGTTGCCCTTGAGCATGCACCGTTGAGCACGATCATCGAGGTGGATGCGACGGCGGCGGCAATGGAGCCAAACGTCATGGGCTTGAAGGCCGGCGAGCGCCTCACGCTCGAAGAGCTACTCTACGGCCTGATGCTCGACTCGGGTAATGACGCTGCCGAGGCCATCGCGCGGGGTGTGTTCGGAGATCGCGCGCGCTTCATTCGCCTGATGAACGACTTGGTGACCAAACTGGGCTTGCAGAACACACACTTTGCCAATCCGAGCGGCTTGGACGATCCCGCGCAGCGTTCCTCGGCCTACGATCTCGCCGTGCTGACGACCTACGCGCTCCAAAATCCGGTCTTCCGGGAGATCGTCGGCACGCGACGCAAGGTGATTCCCGCCAGCCGTGAGCCGGGACGCGAGCACGGCTGGTTCGGCCCGACCAATCTCAATCGCTTGATCGGCACCTATCCCGGAGCATTCGGAGTGAAGCCCGGCTGGACCGGCGACGCCGGTTACACGCTGGTCGCGGCAGCGGAGCGCGGTGGCCGCTCGCTGCTGGCAGTCGTACTCGGCAGCCCCAATCACTTCACCGACGCCGAGTTGCTCCTGAACTACGGCTTTACCACCCCGGCCAAGTAGCGCAGTGTGAGCCTCGCTATGCCAACACGGGAAACACAAGATACCGGCGTAGTTGCTCTCGCCGGCCGGCAGCTGCACCGCTGGGATGTCTCGCCGGCCGAGGCCCGCGCCATCCAGGATAAGCTGAGTAGCCGCGTGGCACGGCACACCGCGCTGGGGAGCGTGCGCCTCGTCGCCGGGGCCGACGTCCACCCCCTGGGATCGCGCTCCTCGGGGCGGAGCGGCGAGATGGTGGGTATCGTTTCGGTCCTGAGCTACCCGGAGCTGACTCCGGTCGAGACCGCGCATGCCGTTGTCCCGGTCGAGTTTCCCTATGTCCCCGGCTTGCTCTCGTTCCGGGAGGCGCCAGCCGTCCTCGCGGCGATGGCCCGGCTGACCCGTGCGCCTGACCTGCTCCTGGTAGACGGGCAAGGCTTGGCACACCCGCGCCGTTTCGGTTTAGCCTGCCACCTCGGCGTGCTGCTCGACCTCCCGGCCATTGGCTGCGCCAAGTCCATCCTTATCGGCAAACACGGTCCCCTCGCGCCGGAGCGCGGCGCTCGCGCGGCCTTGATCCACAAAGGAGACGCGGTAGGTGCCGCCGTGCGGACGCGGAGCGGGGTACAGCCGGTGTACGTGTCGGTGGGGCACTGCGTTGATCTCGCAGCCGCCGTCACCTGGACCCTGCAATGCACGTCCCGCTATCGGATCCCCGAGCCGCTGCGCCAGGCACATCTGACGGCCCGCCGTGCCCGCACAAACCGGCAGTAGCTCCCGCTCGGCTAGGAGCGCGCGCCCTCCGTCGTGTACGGCTGCCAAGACCACCGGGGAAGATCGCTGTCGTTCACTTGCTGTCAATGACGCGCCAATAGCGGTCGAAGAAGAGCGTATCGTAGAGCACCGAGCCGACCAGAATCAGCACCGCGAGCACCAAGACCGCCGCCGCGAGCGGTCCCATCCACAGACTTAGCCCGGCCGGCCGGGGCAGGAAGGTGATGATGAAGTAGATCACACCGACCAAGGCCAAGCGGATGGCGATGCGACCGAGGAGGCGGTAGAGGTGGCGCTGCCGCTCCGTGGACGTGGTGGCAGGCATCGTTCCGGTCCTTTCACTGCCGCCGGTTCCCCCTCTTGACAGGGGAGCCGGCCGCCCCTATTATAGATTCCAGAGCCTTTGGCTCCCAAATCCACAGCGGAAGGAGGCGAGACTGTGATTGTTTTGCTTCGTAAGCATCCGTTGTCGGTCCTCGGGAGATGGAAACTAGGCTGTTAATGCCCCTGTACCAGGGTGTACAGGGGCGAGCGACCCCGGACAGGCCCTCCACTTGACGGTTCCGAACGGGTGTCGTTACGGTACCCGGAACGTCCGGCCTCGTTGAGGCACGTGAGACGCCTGGTCCGGCAAGAAAACCAACGCGAGACAGGTACCATCAACTGGTGGGCCTGTCTCGTTTCCTTTGGCGCGCCGGCTGCTGCGCCAATCGGCAGTCGCATCAGCTTTCCGGATTGATGGTACTCGGCACCAATGAGTGAGCGTCCCCCCGCACAACAGTTGCTCTGCCCCTATTGCTATAAGCAGTTGCGGGGGCGTACCGACTATTGCTCGCGCTGTAGATTGCCGATCAAGCCTAGCGATGCCCATGTCACCACCGGCGGGCGGCTGCTCGGCTCGCAGCCACAACCCGGCCGTTGGTGGCGTCGGCTCCGGCGCCTCTGGCGCTGGTGGTGAGCGCGGCCTGACTGGCTGCAGTGCGAGCACACCGCGCGCCCCCGAACGACGGATGCTGTATAATGGCTGGTGTAGCACGCGGGGGTAGCTCAGTTTGGTAGAGCTCCTGCCTTCCAAGCAGGTTGTCGCGGGTTCGAGTCCCGTCTCCCGCTCCCTTCAGCCTGCTTTGTCGCCTCACTCCCCGGTTCCACTCGGTATTACTTCCTTCTCGACCGTAGCATCCACAGTATGTTCAGTCCGGCTATCGCTGCCGCTGCAAGCCAGAGGAGCGTGCCGCCGTTCGCATTGACCTGCAAGCCGACAAACAGCCCCACGTAGAACACCACAAACGCGAGCAGGAACAGCAGCACGTGAGCAGTGGTTTTTAGCGCTGGGGGCATCATCATCCCTCCCTGAGCCTAGGAAGATTGTCCACCAGCCGCCCGCAGCGCGTCAAGCAAGCGCGCCAGCAGCCGCATTGGCGCTACACGCCGGCATTGTCAGCACCACCGGCACGGGGACTGGCTCGACCGGCTCTGGGACTAATGAACCTGTACTCCCACGGGCTAGGCCCGCTCTGAGCGGATTCGAGCAGCTATGGGACGGGATCGCAGATTAGGGCTATACTGCGTTCCACTATGGGGACGCCGCCGATCGCCCTGGAAGGGGCGAGCATAGTATTCATCGGCTCCTTCAACCCAGCCATCTTTCATCCGTCCTGGTATGTGGCGGAGGGACTGTGGAGCAAGACTGAACTGGAGAATGCCGAAGTTGATGTCATTGCGGCCGATATCTGCTCATTCCGCACAGAGCAATACACGCTCCGTACTCTCAACGACAGATTCATGATTTCTACCACACAGGCACCGCTCTACGAGGCACTGCGAGACCTTGCAGTCGGGACATTCAGAGTGCTCAAACACACACCTCTTGCTAAACTAGGGATAAACCGACACGTCCATTTACAGCTAGCGTCTGAAGAGGTCTGGCATGCCATCGGGCATAAGCTGGCACCCAAGGGGCACTGGAATCCTATCCTGAAAAATCCAGGTATGGGAGCACTTACAATCGTGGGAGTGCGGCCCGATAATTTAGATGGTGCTGTGTATGTGCGCGTTGAGCCGTCCAATAGGATTGAGAACGGTTTGTTCGTTGAGGTCAACGATCACTTTGAGGTTGACGATACCTTGGCCAGGAGCGCGAAGGCTATACGGAGCATAGCACAAGAGCAGTGGACTGAATCGCTGCGACGGTCGGATGATATAATCCAGCACATAGGGAGCTTGTGCTAATGTCACCGGTACAGTCATATCCATCATTGGTGAGAGTCCGAGAGCCACGCGAGGGCACATCTGAACACGCGAAGCCGCGTCCAGGTGATACGAGCAGGTGGGGTGATCCCGTACAGCATCGTAAAGCGATTTACGCTCCCGAGGTGGGCATAAGTGCGGCAAATACGCCCGATGTTCAGCCTTCCGAGCTGGGCTACATGGCAATGACGGCAGATATCTCAGTTACGGAGACACAGACCTCCGCGCCGCCAAGACACCAGAGACGCCCTCCTCCTGCCGGCCCACGCGAACACTTCGATATCAAGGGCAAGTGGCAAGGACATGTCGTGTCCGTAGGCGAGGAGACCTTCACCGCGATCATCAAAGACGTTCTTGGGCAGTCGTCCGACGAGGAGGTGGAGATCTATCTTGAGGAGATATCCCAAGATGATCGTCCACTGGTGGTCCCGGGGGCTCACTTCTATTGGGCTATCGGCTACCGGGATGTGATTGGTGGTTATCGGATGCGCGCCTCAATCATCAAGATGCAACGGCTACCTGGCTGGACCGCCGACGATTTGCGCGAGGCCCGAGGCTGGGCAACACGCATCCAGCAGTTAGCGGAGGATGCCTGATCTCGCCACACCACCTCATGCCGATGAGGTGGAAGTTTCGCTATTCGGCCCAGGGTTCGGTGAGTGCATCCTCGTGCATTTGGGATCCGGAAACTGGTTGCTGGTTGACTCGTGCTTTGACCAGCGGCGTCGCGTGCAGCCAGCCCTAGAATACCTGCGGCGGATAGGCCATGACCCGGCCTCCGCAGTGCGACTTATCGTCGCTACCCACTGGCACGACGACCATATCCGTGGTCTGGCCGAGGTCGTTCGTACCTGTGAGGCCGCCGACTTCTACTGCTCGTCTGCGCTGCGTAAACCCGAAGTACTCACGGTGATTGGGACTCAGGCAGCATATACTCAGTCGTCGGGCGCCCGCGAACTCCACGATGTCCTGACCGTCTTGGAGCAGCGATCCAGAGTTTCCGGGGCGCCGCTCATCCGCTGGGCCGGCGCCGAGCGGCTCTTGTTTCGCAAGCGCCTGATAGACGAGCAAACAGAGAGCGCCGTACTATCACTGTCGCCGTCGGACGCTTCAGTCACGCGGGCAATTCAAGCCATCGGTCGTCTTCTCCCACAACAGGGCGACTTACCGCGGCACTTACCGGCACCCTCTCCCAACGACACCGCAGTCGTCCTCTGGGTAAGAGTTGGCTGCACAGCCATCTTGCTGGGTGCAGATTTGGAGAAGACGGCTAATCCTCATACCGGCTGGACGTGTATCGTCAACGACCACGAAAGCCGACGACCTGGAGAGCGGGCAGAGGTGTTCAAGGTTGCACATCACGGTTCGTCCAATGCTCATGACGACCGTGTATGGGATGGCATGTTGATGGCGCCTCCGTTTGCGCTCCTAACACCCTTTGTGCGCGGGAATGTGCGGTTACCTTCCGCTGACGACTGTGCGCGGATCAACTCGGCAACACCCCACGCCTACATTTGTGGGCCGCCGACTGTCCGAGCTGCGGTGAGACGGTCGGGAGCCGTCGAGAAGATGATGGCTGAGGTAACAAAGGAGCGCCACGAGCTAGACGGGGGATGCGGCCAGATTCGCTTACGCAAGGCCAACACTCTGCAGCAGAGCCAAAGCTGGTCGGTGGAGCTATTCGCGGGTGCTAGCTCGCTAGCCGCTGTGGCTCGCACTCTGTAGTCACACCTCGCTCACCGTACTCTCTATACCCGCCTCTTGTACCTGCTAGTGCTCTCGCCTCTGCCAAGCGCAAGGGGGCAGCGTGGTACCATCAACCGACCGGTGCGGAGGAGCGTGACAAGGCGATGCAAGCACCCGACGAAATCCGAGCGCGGCTGCGGGGGCCGGTCAACTCCTTGCCGACGATCTTCACGCGCGATGGCGAGCTGGATCACCAAGGTATCCGGTCGGCGATTGATCGCACCATCGCCAACGGCGGCAACGTCATCATGCTGACCTGGGGCGATAGCCTCATCTCGCTCCTGACCGACGACGAGGTAGCGGCCGTACACCGGACGGTGATCGAGCACGTGGACCGCCGGGCCGTGACCATCGCCTGTGACAACATGTGGGGGCTGAACAAGGCCCTGGAGTTCGGCCGCTACGTCCGCGAGCTGGGGTTTGATCTGTACATGGTCAGGCCCGCAGCGTGGCCGGGGGCGCTCGGCACACCGGAAACGCTGGCGGACTATTATCGGGCCGTCGCCGCCGAGATGCGCGTGATGCTGGTGGGCGACGTGCCCCTGCGGACCTGCGAGTTGATCGAGGACGAGCCGAACGTCCTGGCCTTCAAAGAGGACTTCGGGTTGGACTACGCGCACGAGGTGTTGCTGCGCTGGGGCGACCGCTGGACGATGGTCGGCGGCGGCGCCATGAAGCGCCACCATCTCCTGTGGCCACACGGCTGCTACGCCTGGCTGGATGTCTTCATCCGCTGCTATGCCGAGCCATGCCTGACGTATTGGCAGGCGATCCAGCGCAATGACAGCGCCGCCGCGTGGGCTACAATCAGACGCTACGAGCAGCCGCTCTGGCAAGAGGCGCGCCGGGTACGGTACGGCTTTGACGGGCTGATGGCCCATGCCCTGCTGGAAATCTACGGTGTGGCACCGCGCTGGCGACGGTCGCCGGCGCCGAACGCCACCGATGACGAGATGGCTGCCCTGCGGGCCTTCTTGCACGATGTTGGCTTGCTCTAGCCCCGGAGCGCTGCCCATGACAGGTTCCGCTCGCCACGCGCGGCTCCACAGCGACCGCGACCGTATAGCTGACGGGGCGAGGGCCGGAAAGGAGCACCAGGCATGACCACCCAAACAACCCGGCGCGGTGTCCAGCGTTCGCTTGATCTCTATCAGCAGGCTTTGCACCTCATTCCCGGCGCCACGCAGCTCATCAGCCGGCGGCCGACGCGCTTTGCCTACGGTGTCAGCCCCGTCTATGCGGCCCGGGCCAAGGGCGCGCGGGTCTGGGACGTGGACGGCAACGAGTTCCTCGATTGGATGAGCTCCGTGGGGGCCATCGTCTTGGGCTATGCCGATGACGTGGTGGACGCTGCCGTCAAGGAGCGGATTGACGCGAGCGCCATCTATACCCTCAACCACGAGCGGGAGATCGAGCTGGCCGAGGAGTTGGTCCGCACAATCCCTAGTGCCGAGATGGTGCGCTATGCCAAGGGCGGTGGCGAGGCCTGTACCATCGCGGTACGCATCGCGCGCGGCACGACGGGGCGGGACAAGGTGCTGTTTTGCGGATACCACGGCTGGCACGACTGGTATCTGGCCGCCAACCTGTCCCCGGACGACCGGCTCGACGACCACCTCTTTCCGGGGATCGAGCCAATCGGGGTGCCGCAAGGGCTGGCCGGCACGAGCTACCCGTTCCCCTACGGCGACCTGCCGGCGCTGGAGCAGCTCTTGCAGCAGCACGCGGGCGAGGTGGCCGCCATCATCATGGAGCCGCTGCGCTCGGAGCGTCCACCCGCCGGGTATCTGGAGCGCGTGCGCGAGCTTGCCACGCGCGAGGGGGTGGTGTTGATCTTCGACGAGGTAACGTCGGGTTTTCGGCCTGCGCTCGGCGGCGTGCAGGAGTACATCGGCGTCACCCCCGATATGACGGTCCTGGCCAAGGCAATGTCAAATGGCTACGCGATGGGGGCGGTCGTCGGCCAGCGTTGGGTGATGGAGCCGGCCAGTCGGATGTTCATCTCCAGCACCTACTGGAGCGATACGCTCGGCATCACCGCGGCGCTGACGACCATCCGCGAGCTACGGCAGCGCCAGGCGATTGCCCACATTCACCACACCGGCCGGTTGCTCAAAGCGGGGATCAATGGCGCCCTCGACGAGGCGGAGCTTGCTGGAGAATGCGCCGGAGCCGACTGGCACCCGACGCTGCACTTCCGGGTCGCCGACCTCGCGCTCCGCCAGCAAGTCCTCACGCTCTACATCCAGGAGATGGCCAAGCGGGGTATCATCGCCCCCCACGCCTTCTACCTGAACGCGGCCCATACGGAAGAGGACGTGGCGCGCACGGTGGCGGCAGCGCAGGAGGCCTTCGTCATCATCCGCGTGGCCCTGGAGAGCAACCGCGTGGCCGAGCGGCTAGAGGCGCCAATCGTTTCCGAGCCGTTCCGGCGGCTCGTGACGTAACCCCTCGCCAGCGAGCCGAGGCCGTATCTCACCCCCGCCCTACGTTTGGCACACCGGGTAGTCCGCCCGCGCCGGCACGTCGCTCGCCGGATAAGGCGGCCCCAGCGTGATCCGCTCAAAGAAGCCCGCGTCCGCCGCCGTCACATTGCACCAGTAGTAGCCGAGCGCCTGGAATGTCGCTGGGTCCGGTACGTGTCGCCACTGCCCTAGCTCCGCGTCGTAGGCCAGGATGCGGTCATCCCCGCCGTCGAAGCGTCGCGTCAGCATGTTCGGCCACGGATACTGGTCGTCGAGCGGGATCGCTAGGATCACCCCGACCGGGAACGTATACTGCGTGTTCACGACGTTCCACGGCACCGCGTAGACCAAGTGGCTGTCGGGCGCGATCCAGCGGCGCACGACCATGCTATCACCCTCCCGCCGCACCACCGCATAGGTCTGGCCCACATCGGCGTCACGCACGAACCCAATGACGATGATCGGATGACCGTCGCGGCTGATCCAGCCGACACCGACCAGGATCTCCACACCCGGTTCGTCGTGCCGTTGCAGCACCATGAGATCGCCGGCCACCTCTTTCGCCGTCGCAGACGGGGTCGAGCCAATGATCGGGGGCCGCGTTGGCGCCGGCGTGCCGCTCACCGTAGCAGACCAAGCGCCGTTGCCCCCCTCGTTGACCGCCCGCAGCTGGACATAGTACTTCGTGCCATTTGTCAGGCCCGTTAACCTGTAGGCCAAGCTGCCACCGCCGGTCGCTGTCCAGACGGTACCCCCATAGGTCCAGTCCGTGGCTCTGAACTCCCGATAGCGCAAGCGGTAGGCGGTGATCGTCACACCAGTCGCACCCGCTGGGGCGACGGCGGGCGACGGCGCCGCCCACGTCAAGATGAGCTGTTTGTCGCCTGGCCGCACCCGGACGTTCTGCGGCGCAGTTGCCAAGCAATACGGTGAGACGTTGATGCCCAACCCATCCTTGTTCAGCAGGTCGGCGTGGAGCGGGAGATTAACACTGGTGGCGTTGAGGCCCAGCCATAACAGGCTGGTAATGGTAGCCAGGCTCTCCGGAACATCACCTGTCAACTGGTTGCACGACAGGTCTAGCCAGACGAGGCTCCTCATGTCGTCCAACTGTGTGGGGATGTTTCCGCTCAGCCTGTTGTGCGAAAGTACTAGCCACTCCATGTTACTGAGGCTGCCTAACTGCGTGGGGATGCTCCCGGTCAACTGGTTGTCATCCAGGTCTAGGGAATTGAGGTCGCTCAGGTTACCCAGTTCCGCTGGGATGCTCCCGGTCAACTGGTTGCCCGACATGGAGATATGTGTCGCGCTGCTCAGATTGCCCAACTCCTTGGGGATGCTCCCGGTCAACTGGTTGTCGTCCAGATGCAGGACGGTCAGGTTGCTGAGGTTGCCCAACTCCTTAGGGATGCTCCCGCTCAACCGGTTGCCGTGCAGGTGTAGCAACTGCAGATCGCTGAGGTCACCAAGTGCAGCGGGGATGGTACCTGTAAGGCCCCTATTACTAGGCGTCACCGCCGTGACACGATCTGGAGTGCCGACGGTGACGGTGACACCCGCCCACGACTGGAGGCGTACGTTTCCCGCCCAGTTCAGCACGCCGTCGGGGTCGAGCGTGTCTTTCAAGCCCAGCAGTGTCTCGCAGTCCCGGATCAGGGCCGCGTTCGATTGCGCGCAATCAATGGATTGGGCCGCGGCAGCCATCACCTCCGTCGCGGACGGCAGGCCGACGACGGCCACGCAGGACAGCACCAGCGCCAGGACCCGGCGCAGCCGCGCACAGCCCCAACAGGGGATGCTTACGGCACGGGACCACCAGCCGCTTCGCATTTCCAGACTCCTCGGCTTCCCAACAGCCTCCCAGGCCCAACGCCGCGGCTGCTGCGCTCTGAGCATCTGTGCAGCGCACACCCGTCCGTCGTGCGCACGGCAGCAGACGAGTACTCGCCCGTTGGCGCTGCCTGTGTAGCTTACCTGAATGTAGTAAACATAGTCACATTGATAGCCCTATTTTTGATGATGTTCTATAAATATCCTTCGGCCCGGTGATGGCCGGAGACCGGGCTACCGCACCGTCCCCGGTGCTCCTAGCCCTTCCAGCTCGTGCTTGGGGTCACGCGCCATCAGCTCTACACTCGCAGCACGCGGGTCTTTGCCCTCGAAGAGCACCGCGTACATCAGCTCGGTGATCGGCATTTCGACGCCGAGCCGGCGGGCGAGGATACGCGCCGCGCGGGTGGTCGGGACCGCCTCCGCAACGCCGCCGAGTTGGGCCTGAATGGTTGCCAGCGGGACGCCGCGCGCCAACTGCTCCCCGGTGCGGCGATTGCGGCTCAACCGGCTGGAACAAGTCGCTACCACGTCGCCCACGCCGGCCAAGCCCGCAAAGGTGAGCGCCTGCGCGCCGGCCACGACGCCGAGGCGCGCTATCTCGGCTAATCCCCGCGTCATGAACGCCGCCTTGGCGTTGTCTCCCAGCCCCAGGCCGTCACCGAGGCCCGCCCCCAGCGCCACGATGTTCTTCAACACCCCGCCAAGCTCGACCCCGATCACGTCGGTGTGCGTGTAGACCCGGAAGGTGGCGCTCATCAGCAGGCGCTGGACCTGCACGGCAACCGCTTCCTCGGGAGCAGCCACTACCGTTGTGGCCGGGAGGCCATCGGCGATCTCGCGGGCCAGGTTGGGGCCGGAGAGGGTGCCGATCCGCTCGACCGGGATCATCGGCAGGGCCGCGGCGAGCACTTCCGTCATGCGACGGCTCGTCTCGATCTCGATGCCCTTGCTCGCACTGACCACAATCGCCTCGCGGGAGACGTGGGGAGCGAGGCGCTCGGCATTTGCACGCATCGTCTGGGAAGGAACCACGACGAGGACGACCGCAGCCGTCGCCACCGCCGCGGCGAGGTCGTCCGTCACGCGGAGCTCGTCGGGGAGCCGCACGTCGGTGAGGCGCTTGGGGTGGTGGCGGGTGGTCCGCAGCACCGCCGCCTCGTCCGCAGTACGCGCCCACAGCGTCGTCGGCACGCCGTTACGCGCCAGCAGCATGGCGAGGGTCAGGCCCCACGCGCCGGTGCCGATGACGGCGGCATGATCGGACAAAGGAGCAGTGGTCATCCTCCGTATCCCGTACTGCGATATCGCGCTCCGAGAGGCTGCGCCGGGAGGCACCCCGGCACGGCGCGCGCTCCCGTTATAGCACACCGCCTCGTGCGTACCCCTGACAAGGGTAGGTTTTTTCGTGTGGAGCGGTAACCTATCCCCAACCCCCTCCCTCCAGGAAAAGGGCTACCGGTCGCCGAGTGGACTCCCCTTCCCTGGCAGGGAAGGGGCCGGGGTTAGGTCTACGCACCGTCTCCACCCGCCGTTCAGCCGGCGCAGTCGCGCAGCACCGCTGCCGCGGCGTTGTGACCGGGGGCGCCGGTCACTTCACCGCCGGGATGCGTCCCGGCCCCGCACAGGTAGAGGCCTTCGATTGGTGTGCGGTAATCGGCGTAACCGGGGAGCGGACGCTGGGTGAGGAACTGGCTCGGCACGATGTCGAGGTGGCGGATGTTGCCGTCGGTGAGGCCCACGCGCTGCTCCAGGTCCCAGGGCGTGAACAGCGACCAGTCCACGATGGCCTCGCGCAGGTTGGGCGCATAGGTGGCCAACGTATCAATCAAGTGCTCGCCGACGGGCTGACGCAGCGTGTCCCAAGTGCCGTCGCGTGGCTGCACCGGCGCGTAGCTCACCCAGATAGACATGACGTGATGGCCCGGCGGCGCGAGCGTGGGATCGTAGACGGTCGGGATTTGCACCTCCATGACCGGCGACCGCGACGGCCGGCCGTGTCGCGCGTCGTCCCAGCTTTGGGCGAAGTAGTCCGCCGAGGGGCAAATCTTGATATAGGCGAGGGCGCGCGGATCGAAGTCGGGGCCGAGATAGCGGGAAAAGTCCGGTAGCTCGCGTAAGGCGGCGTGGAACTTCAGGTAGCTGGCACGGGTCTTGAGCTGCTCGACCTGCCGCCGGAAAGCGTTGTCCAGATGCTCCGCGCCGACCAGCCGCAGGTACGTGCGCTTCGGGTCGGCATTGCTCAAGACAGTGCGGCTGGCGATTACCTCACCATCCGACAGCTCGACCCCGCGCGCAGCCCCGGCCTCCACGTGTACCCGGCGAACGGACACGCCTGTCCGGACGGTAGCCCCGGACTGCTCGGCGGACCGCAGCATGGCCTGCGTGATCGTGCCCATGCCGCCGCGCACAATCCCGCAGTCCTCCGGCCGGGAGTACCCGTCGCAACGGATGTAGCTTTGGCAGAACGCACTGCCCACCGCTGCCGGATCGCCAACGTCGTGGGCCTGGATCGTGGCGCCCTGGAGCCAGGGGGACTCGAAATAGCCGTGGACGAGGTCCGCCATGCTGCGGGTCAGGAGCGTCTCCAGCACGTCCTCGTCGCCGGTCCGCCGTGCCCGCGCCAGCAGCTCGGACAGCGACGGCGGCGCGGTGAGGAAATAGGGGTGGATCAGGCCGGCGGCACGGCGCCAGAAGTCGAGCCACCGCGGGTAGGCCGCGGCATCGTGTGCCGACAGGCAGCCCATCTCCGCAACGGTGCGGTCCACGTCATCCCAGAACACGAGCGCATTGCCGTCGGGGTACGGCTGGAAGCGCGCCGGTTCGAGCTGATAGACCGCAAAGCCGTGCTCCCGCAGGCGCAAGTCGTCTATCACCTTGGCCTGCAAGAGATGGCAGATGTAGGCGCAGGAGGAGACACGATAGCCGGGAAATAGCTCCTCGGTGACACACGCCCCGCCCACCATGTCGCGCCGCTCCAGCACCAGCACCGACTGACCGGCCTGCGCCAGATACGCCGCTGCGACGAGGCCGTTGTGCCCACCACCGATGATAATGGCATCGTAGTCCGTCATCGCACCTCTCCCTCCATACTAGCCTGAAGGATGGTCTATACTGGCAGAACCGTCAATCGCAGCGATGCCTCAATGCGAAGCACCTCTTTTGCTGCGCCCGAATCACCTGGGATTCCCACAAACCACTTCAGCATTCCCTCCGAACTGCAATTCGAGACCGGACCATTCGCCCACCAGGGCCACGCCGTCAAGGCGTGGTGTGACGCGGGCTATCGCGGTGTGCTGGAGATGGCGACGGGTTCCGGCAAGACCATCGCGGCGATGATCGCCGCCAACAGACTCTCTGCCAACCATGAGCCACTCTTGATCGTTGTCGCCGCTCCCTACGTGCCGTTGATTCAGCAGTGGTGCGCGGAGATTCGCCCGTTCGGGATCAGCCCGGTCAACCTCACGGCGGCGCCGGGGCCGCGCGGACGCGCCCGCGAGCTTGGCCGCATCCGGCGGCAACTCCGCCATAGCGGCGGGGCACAAGCCGTCGTCGTCTCGCACGACACCCTCTGCGACAACGACTTCAAGGCGGTGCTCGCAGCGTTCGACTGCACGACGCTCCTCATTGCCGATGAAGTTCACAACCTCGGCCGCGACAGCTTTATCGCCGACCCGCCGGCCTTTTTCGACTACCGATTAGGCCTCTCGGCCACCCCGGTGCGCCAGTATGACCAAGCCGGAACAGAGGCACTGTTCGCGTTCTTCGGCCCGGTCGTGTTCGAGTTCACCCTAGAGGAAGCCATCGGGAAATGCCTCGTCGAGTATGAGTACCATGTCCATCCGGTCGAGTTGACACCGGAAGAGATGGATACCTGGTACGACCTCACCGAGCGCATCAAGCGGGCCATGTGGCGCCAAGAAGATGAGGACGACCCGGACGAATATCTCACCAAGCTGCTGCGCGACCGCCGAGTGGTGCTGGAAACCGCCGAGAACAAGATTACCGCCTTGAAGGAGGTGCTTGACCGTGAAGAGCAGGCGGCCGGGGGCCTACGCTATACGCTCATCTATACGTCCGACAAGGCGCCGGAGCAACTGACGGCAGTCAACCGGATGTTGCATGAGCGGGGGATTCTCTTTCATCAGCTCACCTATGAAGAGACGGCCAACCGGCAGGAGACGGAACGCATCCTCCGCGGGTTCCAAGAGGGTACCCTGCGTGTGCTGACCGCGAAGCGGGTACTTGATGAGGGCGTCAACATACCCCAGGTGCGGAAGGCGTTCATTCTGGCCAGCACAACGGTCGAGCGGCAGTGGGTGCAGCGGCGCGGACGACTACTCCGCAAGTGTGACGAGATCGGGAAAACGCACAGTGAAGTCCACGATTTTGTTGCGCTTCCCCAGGATTTTGATAATCTTGACCGCGATGCACGCAGCCTCGTTCGCTCGGAGCTGCGGCGCGTCCAGGCATTCGCACGCTTGGCCCGGAACGCCGGACGGCCCGACGGCCCATTGGGTATCATTGACGCGCTGGTGTCCGCTGCATTCTTGTAGGGGGATGATTCATGTCACTCAACGATAGTAAGGTTAGGGAAATCATTCGCGAAGAAGTGAAGTCCATAGAAGAGCGATGTGCCGGGTATCGGAAGGTGCTCGCGGAGACTCTCGCAGACATCATCGCTCTGGAGCGACAGCATCAGGTACAGGCAACGAACATTCAGCAGCAGATAGGCGATAAGTGCAATGCTGCCGGTCGCTGGCTGGCGGATCGCATAGAAGATGGCCCGCGTGCGGCGGACGGAGACGCGGCCCCCTGGTACTATTCGCGCCCGATAGTGGATGACCCGGATGCGCCGGACGGAGAGTGAGCGATGAGAATCCTACGCGCTCGTTTCGAGAACTTCCGTCTCCTACGCGATCTTGAGCTTGACTTTTCCACGACCCCCGACAAGCGGCTTACGGTCATCAGAGCAGAGAACGAAAGCGGTAAGACTACAATTCTGACGGGCCTCCAGTGGGGACTGTACGGCGATGACGCCTTACCGGGAGGCGCTAGGGATTTTCGGTTGCACCCTATAGATTGGGGCAGCACTGACGGCGGAGCAATCACCATCTCGGTGGAGATAGACTTTGAGGTAGTCTCGGCCAGGAGTGGTCGCGCCGATAAGTACCGCATCGTGCGATTGGCGAACGAGTCCGTGAGCGGTAACGCCTGGAAGCGTATCCCTTTTGCGATCAAGCTGTTTCGATTACAGGACACCGGCAGTGAGCCGATGCCCTATCCTGAAGCCCAAGTCAAACGGGAGTTGCCACCGGAGCTTCGGGAAGTGTTCTTCACCGACGGCGACCGTGCCCTGAACTTCATCGAGGCCGATACCAGAGACAAACGAGAGCGAGTCCAAAGCGCGATTAGGTCTCTGCTTGGACTGGATATCATCAAAGACTCTCTCCATCACGTTCACCAAGCGGGCGTTGGTGTTAACCGACAGGCAAAGAAGATTGGCTCAGGCAGCGAGCTTCAGACGGTTACCTCGCGCCTTGACGAGATTACTGATAAGTCGGCGCAACTCGAAGAGGAAATCTCAGATGCCAAAGAGCAGTTCAATGTGTTCAGTGAGAAGATTGACGAGGTTCGGAAGAGCATTGACGATGCTCTCATCAAGGGTGATAAGGAGCAGCTGCAGCGAGAATACCAAACAGTTGCAAATCAGCTGAAGCAGACCGATACCCAGATAGAAGAGGCCGCAAACGAGCATGCACAGCTATTCCGATCTCTTGCTCTGTCACGCGACCTACTCGCGCCGCTGTTGAAACATTCCATGAGTAAGCTCAACGAACTGCGCGAGCAAGGTAAGTTCCCCAAGGTAGCCGTGCCCATTCTCGAAGAACGCTTGAATGTCACTACCTGCATCTGCGGAGAATCGCTTGCCGGGCAAGACTCCCAAGGCCAGCGCCGCCGGAAGCATATCGAGCACCTGATCGAACAGAGCCGAAAGTCGGACGAACTCCAGAGTCAACTTACCGACCTCTACTACGCATCTGCCCAGTTTCAACCAGACCAGGCCACCGCGGAGGATAGTTGGGGCAGCGAGTATGCCGGAGTCTCAGCCCGACGAGAACAGTTGGAACAGAACCGCGAGGCACTAGCGAGCCGGCTTCGCTCTCTTGACCTACAGATAGACCAGCTCCCGGATACTGATATTCAGGGATTACGCGACACGCTCCGGGACCACGAGCGTCAACGGACGCGCTTCCGCGATACCCAAGTAACAAACGAAACAAAATTGGAGAGCTGTCGGGAAGAGGAGCGCGCGCTAAAGAGGCAGCGTGATAAACTGCTTCGTGAGCAGGAGAAGGGCGCTCTCATACTCGCCGAACTGAACGTTATCCAAGATGTAGAAAGCGTACTCAAGAACTCCTATGAACGCATCACAAATGAGGAGTTGGCGAAGGTGAGCAGCCAAATGAACGCCTTCTTCCTAGAGATGATCGGCTCCGATCCAGAATACGGATCAACCATCCGAAGAGCCGAAATCAGCCCAGAGTTCGACATTCTGGTCTACGGCCCAAATGACAGGACGCTCAATCCGGACCGTGATCTCAATGGCGCTTCTCGTCGCGCGCTGACCTTGGCCTTTATCCTCGCGCTGACGAAAGTTAGTGGAGTGGAGGCGCCTAATGTGATTGATACACCGCTGGGGATGATGAGCGGCTATGTCAAACGGTCGGTACTCCGGACCGCCATCCACGAGAGCTATCAACTGGTCCTGTTCTTGACCCGCTCCGAGATCGCCGACTGTGAGGAGATACTAGACGAGGCAGCCGGACGAGTAATCACGCTGACCAACCCGGCGCACTACCCCCTGATGCTAAAGAATAAACCCCAGGTATCCGGCGGGACGATACTACGCTGTGAATGCGACCACCGTAGGGAATGCCCCATCTGCGAGCGGTGTTTTGACCCGGTTAGTGGCATGGAACCGGCCGCTTAGTGAGTGTGCTCTGATGCAACAATACCCCAATCCCTTCTCCAACACTACCTTGTCGTATCCGCTCGACCAGCGGAAATTCTACCACCAATACTGCCGGCCATCCAGCACGTCTAGCGTCGAAGAAAGTCCGTTCCCACGCCCGGTAGACCTATGGTTCGCCGGCCTCGCAGTCGCCGCCCGCAAAAAGCTCAAGCCTGTTGGTCTCACCGGTCAGCGGTGGTCCGGTTTAGAGCGGGGTATCACCTTTGACAGCGACAGCTGGCGTGTGCAGATCGTGATGTTGATCGCAATTGCTGTTGAAGATGATGTCGAAGTCGTGGCGGACCCCAATCGTATGATGGCAATTGCTAACCGTTTAGCGGCGGCGGGCGTCCCGTATATTGTCGAGATGCTTGAGGAAGGTCGTGAGGGACCAATTTGGAACTTGTCGGAGGCTTTGGAGAAGCTGCTAACAGAAGAATAATCAGCAGGAGGTACGTATGGCAGCAGAGCGGAAAGCGCAGCCGATACCGGAGCAGTATCTCGATCTGTTCGAGAAGCCAAGTCTGGGCTTCCTCGCCACGCTCATGCCCGACGGCTCACCGCAAGTGACGCCCCTGTGGGCCAGCTACGACGGTGAGCACGTGCTGGTTAATGCGGCCAAGGGACGCCAAAAAGACCTCAACATGCGGGCGCGTCCGCGCGTGGCTATCTGCATGATTGACCCCGACAACACGGGCCGCTATCTGGCCATCCGCGGCCCGGTCACGGAGATCACCAGCGAGGGCGCCGTCGCGCACGGGGCGGCCCTCGCCAAGCGCTACTCGGGCAGCGATAACTACACCGTTCCCCCCGGCGTGACGCGGGTGATCTACAAGATTCGCCCCGACCGCGTCCACGGCATGGGCTGAGGGTGTCACCGGCCCCCTATGGCCCCCCTGACAGGGGTAGGTTTTTGTGTAGGGGCGCAACATGTTGCGCCCAACTGCCCGTCATTCCCGCGCACGCGGGAATCTACACCCCCTCCCCACATGGTGGAGAGGGGGCCGGGTGACGGGCCAAAGCCGCACCACACCTGGCATCATCCGTGCGGCTTTGGCCCGTCAGGGGGTGAGGCCCCGCCCCTCACAGCGCGGCGCAGGCCGCGTCAATGCGCTCCAGCGCCTCGTCGAGGCCGGCCGAGCCGTGCGCTGCGGAGAAGCCGTGGTGGCCGACCACCACGTCGTAGGTGTGGAAGTAGACCCCCTGCGCGAAGCACGCCCGCACAAAGCGCTTGAGCAAGGCCGCGTCGTGGCCAACGATGTCCTGGTAGACGTGGACCGGCCGGTCCGGGTCGAGGCCGAAGTAGAGGCCGAAGCGCGGTCCCAATCCCTGCACGCGGCAGGGGATGCCGTGGCGGGCGAAGATGTCGTACAACCCGCCGTAAAAGCGGTCGGCGAGCGCCACGATGCCGGTCGGTCCGTCGTAGAAGTCGGGCGCCGTCAGCACGTCCAAGGTCGCCAAGGCCGCCAGCACGCCAAAGAGGTGCCCGGAGTAAGTGCCGCTATGGGCCGCAGAGCCGAGCGGACTCAACGTCTCCATGACCGCGCGCCGCCCGGCGATCACCGCCAGCGGCACACCGTTGGCGACCGCCTTGCCCAGCAAGGCCACGTCCGGCGTCACGCCGTAGTACCCCTGCCCGCACGAGACGCCGGTGCGGAAGCCGGAAAGCACCTCGTCGAAGATTAGCACCGTGCCGTGCTCGGCGGTGATCTTGCGTACCGCCCGCAGATAGTCACTGTCCGCAACGAGGCAGCCGGCGTTGTAGTTGATCGGCTCCATGATGACCGCTGCCAGGTCGTCACCATGCTCGTCAAAGGCCCGCTCGACGGCCGCCAGGTCGTTCCAGGGCACCACGACGACGAGATCGGCAAACGCCTCCGGGATACCGCCCGAATCGATAGTCGGCGGGAGCAGTTGGCCCGGCGCTGGCGGGCGTGCCGGCGGGTGCGTGCTGTAGAGCACGTGCTCGTGCAGGCCGTGAAAGTGCCCCTCGAACTTCAGGAGCTTGGCGCGGCCGGTATGGGCACGGGCGAGGCGGATCGCGGCCATCGTCGCCTCGGACCCGGAGTTGGCAAACCGCACCCGCTCGGCGCAAGGGATCAGCTCGACCAGCCGGGCCGCCAACCGCTGCTGGTAGACGGTCTCCGGGCCGAGCACCACCCCCATGTCCAGCGCCTGTTCGATAGCCGCCCGCACCGCCGGGTGGTTATGACCCAAAATGGTGGCGCCGTACCCGGTATGGAAGTCGAGATACCGCCGTCCGTCGGTAGCAACCAACCACGCCCCATCGCCGCCGGCGGCGAGCAGGGGGTGGTCCAGCGCCGGGTTGACTCGCGCCGACCCGGACACACCGCCGACGAGCACCCGTGCTGCGGCTCGAAAGTGGTCGGCCGCCGTGCTCGTTGCGCGCTCAGGAACCACCGTCTCGGTTACGGTCGCCATCGTCCTCTCTCCTTCATACCTCACCTCCCGGCCCCAACCCGATCATCCCCCCCCGTCAGGGCGCTACTCCCCCTCTCCACATGGTGGAGAGGGGGCCGGGTGATGGGCCAAAGGCGCACCACACCTGGCACTATCCGTGCGGCTTTGGCCCGTCACTGGGTGAGGCCCGCCGCAGCCGGCCTTGACAGGCGAGTGCCCGGCTTCTACGGTGCTCTGTGCCGACACTGCACTCTACCGCGTCTCGGCCTTCACGCCAACTACACCGGCACGGCCAGGGAGAAAGCTGCTATGCGTATCGCCATCGGCGCCTTCATGTACGAGGCGAACAGTTTTTCGCCTGTGCAGACGACCCTTGACGACTTCGCGGCCGGCACCCTCGTCCGCGGCGCGGCCATGCTGGACTACTTCCGCAATACCAATACCGAAGTGGCCGGGTTCCTGCACGCCTGCGCCGTGCTACCGGCTGCCGAGGTCGTCCCACTACTGGCCGCCGATGCCAACCCGGCCGGACTGGTCCAGGCCGCGACCTACGTCGCCCTGCGCGACGAGCTATTGGACCGCCTGACACGGGCACAGCGCACCGGGCCGCTCGACGTCGTCCTGCTGGCGCTACACGGGGCGATGGTCGCCGAGGGCGAGGACGACCCCGAAGGCGCTGTCTTGGCGGCCGTGCGCGACATCGTTGGGCCGGCGGTGCCCATCGCAGCCTCGCTCGACCTGCACGCTAACGTCACCGCGCGCATGGCCGCGGCGGCGGACGTGCTCGTCGGCTACCGGACCTATCCCCACGTGGATCAGCGGCGGACCGGAGAACGGGCGGCGGCGCCGGCGCTGGCCGCGGCGCAGGGTGGCCCGCGGCCGCGAACCATCGTGCAGAAAGTCCCGCTCATCGTGCCGGCCGAGACGATGCAGACGACGCACGGCCCCATGCACGAGGTGCGCGCCGAGGCCGATTGGCTGGAAGCCGAGGGCGCCGCGCTCGCCGTCTCCGTCTTCGGGATGCAGCCGTGGCTCGACCTCCCGGAGGCCGGATGCAGCATCGTGGTCGTCGGCACGGAGGCTGGCGATGCCCACGTACACGCCCGGCGGCTGGCCCGGCAGCTCTGGCAACGGCGGACGGCGTTCGACGTGCCGCTCGTTGCTCCCGACGCCGCCGTGCAGCAGGCGCTGGCGGCGGAGCGGGGGCCAGTGCTCCTCGTCGATTCGGCCGACAGCACCTCCGCCGGATCGCCGGGAGACTCGGTGGCCGTCTTGCAGGCGCTGCTCGACGCCGGCTGCGGCCGAACGGATGGCAGTACGAGCGCCACAGACCTGTGTCTGGTGCCGCTCGTTGACCCGCCGGCAGCCGCAGCGGCGCATGCCGCCGGGATCGG
The DNA here is from genome assembly GCA_965220865.1 of Chloroflexota bacterium. GTDB lineage: Bacteria > Chloroflexota > UBA11872 > UBA12225 > JAJDUF01 > JAJDUF01. The sequence goes on along the minus strand of OZ244848.1, from coordinate 3,776,776 downwards.
CGCGACGCTCACCCTGACGGTGGGCGGTACCCTGGACCCGGAGCACAGCGCGTCGGTCGCGGTCACCGGGCGCGTCGAGCGCCTGACCGACGGTCGTGTGCTGCGCAAAGGCCCCGCCTATACCGGGATGACCATGGACGCCGGACCGAGCGCCGTCCTGGCCATCGGCGCCATCCGGCTGCTGCTCATGAGCCGCACCGTCCCTACCAGCGACCCAGAAATCTACCGCGCGGCCGGCCTGGAGCCGGCGACGGCGCGCATTGTCGTGGTCAAATCGCCCAACCTCTTCCGCGCCGCCTACGGACCGTTCGCCCGGGACATCATCCTGCTCGACACGCCCGGCGTGAGCAGCCCCAACCTGCACCGCTTCGCGTGGCAACGCATCGGCCGGCCCATCTACCCACTCGATGATTTCGCCTGGGACCCCACCGAACCCCCCCCTAAGTTCGCCACGTCCCTCGGCACGAGCGTAGGTAAAGATTAGCCCCAGGGGTACCGCACGCTGCTGCGCCCGTCCCCCCGCCGCGCGGGGGGACCATAGGGGGGCCGGTATCCACACCGGCGCGGCCACCGACGACACATCACTGCTGCGTCGTTGCCTCAGCGGCCCGGCGGCGCGCCGAAGGCGGCGGCTCCTCGAACGGTTCGCCGCGCTCCTCGGCCTGCATCCGCCGCTGGAGCCACGCTTCCCACTCGGCATCGTTCTCGCGCCGCTCCTCCGCAACCGCTCTGGCAATCTGCTCGCGCCGCCGCTTCTCCCGCCACTCCTCGAACGCCGCTGCCAACACCATCACATACCTCCCCGTCTCCGTCACCACCATAGACAGTGCCGCCGCCGTGACCGCGAGTGACACCAAGTCCCACCTGTCATTCCGGCGCAGGCCGGAATCCGGCGGCATGTGCGAGAAGGGCTAGAATGTGTACGTACCTACGACTGTTCCTCGAGCTTCTCCTTGGCATGCTCGGCCAGTGCCCTTGTGTATTTGTCCCGCCATGCTTCAAGCCAACGCACTGCTACTTCCATACGCTCACGGGACTCTAGAAAATCGATAAGACGGTGTGGCCGGGTGATTGTCTTCTCCGTTGCAGTCAATCGGATAATGTTCAGAACGACATCTTTAGCACGATCCCGAAGTCTGCGGTAATCACTCTCTCCGCATTCCCCCAAGGCAGCACCATGAACCACTCTTGATCGAAGATCGTAGAAATAAAGCAGTTCTCCGGGAGAGAGAAATCCATCATCAAGAGCTAATGAAAGAAGCATTGATCTGAGAGCAATAGCCTCACCCTTTCGTTTATCATCCTTAGTCGTAAGCGCTGCCTCTAACGCGGTACAGAGATCAACGATCTTATCGTCAAGGTTTTCACGGGTTATGCTTGTTCCGATCCACTGTATGCTGCGTAATAAAGCATCACAGAGTCTACCCTGAATGGTGTTATCGTAGAGGGGAGACAGTTGTTCTATGAAGCACTTAGTGGACTGCGCCAGCGGCCCACTTAAGTCACGATCTACAGGTTGAAACCCACGCTCCCAGCCAGGTCGTCCCTGTCCTACTTCTGGATCGAGCTGTCTAATGATGTAAAAATGGCCACGATGCTGAAGAAGCTCTTGATCGTGAATTACCGCTGGTGGAAAAGAACTGATACTGACCCTCAGAGTATTCAAGGCACGGTCAAAATCCTCCTGAGCACGATTCACAGCCTTATTAACAGAACCGGCCTCGACACCGACAATGCCAACCGCCTGCCCGGTGAGATCATCAAGTCTCTTCTGGAGCATCTCCCGGAACGGACCCTCGGCCCTCGCGTAATCCCAATCCTTTGCGAGTTCCGGGCTGAAATCTCGAAACACCACGTTATCAATAGTCAGGGGATCGGTCGCGAACTTGATCCTTTCCACTTTGAACACGACCTCATACGGTATCAGCGGCCGAGCAAGCGCAGAGATGAAGCAATTTATCCGCTTGCGGCGTACACTGCCATTTTTCATTCGTTCCCGGTTGACAACTAGATCATGTGCCAGAATGCCTAGCTCCGTGTCTAGTTCTTTACGGGTAAGGTGTTCAAATACCTTGTCGCTCTCTAGCGCGTCCAAAGCCTCGTGGTACCGATGAACACCCTCTCCACGCACATACAACCAAGTAGGATCATCACCATCGTCCATAGAGCCGGATTCTGGCATCCGCCTCAGCATAATTGAACCTTGAGATTTAGGAGAGTCTTCATTCGGCGACTCGACTATGACTTCGGCCAGTTCCTCAATTTTGTTGCGTGTGCTATTCTCTACAGTCATGTCTTTTCCCCCAATGCTCCAAGTATACCTTTTGCTGCACCCGCGGTGGTACACTCCCCCTCGCTGTCGCTCGGCGCTAGAGAGGGGGCTGGGGGTGAGGCACGCAGTCCCTCAGCTTACCGGCCCAAAACGGGCCGCCGGCGCTATAGCGTGCTGAGGATCTTCGCCTTGAGCGTCTCGTACTCGGCTTCCGAGATCAACTCCTGATCGAACAGTTGCTTGGCCTTCGCCAATGCGGCCACAGGATCCTCGGCGCTACCGGCGGCTGCCTCGCCAGCGGGTGGTGTACCGCCCGCGCTGGGCAGCGTGACCTGCACACCACCGGCTCGCGCCCGTTCTTCTTCCATCTGACGCACGCGGCGCCGCTCACGCCATTCCTGCTCTTTCTGTTGGCAGAAGGCGTACAGCGTCCGGGCTTGCTCCTTGACCAGCCCGCCGAGTTGGAGCGTGCGGTCGTCGGTTGTAACACAGGTGAACTGACTCGACCAAACTTTCTCGGCAATGGTCACATCTCGCACGTCTTCCCACAAGAAATCGTGGAATTCGAGCCGGCCAAACCTATGGGGCCGATAGAGGATAATGCGGTTGTTGGTGGCGACCGCTGCATCCTTCTTTTGACCGAAGGCCGTCCGGTTTTGGTGCGCGATATACGCGATGGTCTCGTTGGGGGTCAGGATCGTGCGAACATCCTTGGCGACTTGGGCCAGGATCGTGGTGTTCTGCCCCTCGTCAACCGACTCGATCCCGAGACTCTCGGTGGTCTGTTGTGGTGCAGGTGTGTCTGGGATCGGTTGTGACATGTGTGCTCCTTTCTTTGATCGAACCTTCCGCAATGCCTATCTTGTAGGTCATTGCTTAGTCCAGGTGCCGCACCGCTGCGAGGTGAAACCAACATCGCTCGGCAGGATGGTAACGACCGCTTGTCCCTGAGGGATATCGTTCGCCAGAATATCGTCGACGGTACCACTAAACCCAGAGCTTCTTTGCCAGTAACAGCTATCCGTCCCAGGCGTGAGGTACGTGCCCGGCGCAATGTCTATGCCAACACGCCATTCCCCATCGCCGATCTGCGTACTCGGTTGCGCTGGTTTCACGGTATCGGCTAATACCCACGTACCGCATCCCTGTGAGGTAAAACCGACATCGCTCGGCAGAATGGTAACGACTGCTTGCCCCTGAGGGATATCATTCGCCAGAATATCGTCGACGGTACCACTAAACCCAGAGCTTCTTTGCCAGTAGCAGCTATCGGTCCCCGACGTAAGATACGTGCCCGGCACAATGTCTATGCCGACACGCCGTTCTCCATCCCCGAACGGCGTACTCGGTTGCGCCGGTGTGGTAGCAGGTACAGCCGAGGCCAAAACACCGCGTTGCAGATCGGCTGCGGAGAAGCCGTACCTTGCTTCCCAGGCCGGGCGGTCGATCACGAAGTTGCCGTAGTTGCTGCCGTTGATGCCGAATAGCTCCACGTCGCCAATGGACTGGATGTGGAGCAGCTGCGGCTGCGGCCAGTCGGTCTCCCACTTGACCAGATAGATCGGATCACCGTCTTTCAGCAGGCCGGCGGACAGCCAGGGGTCGCCAACCGGCAGCGTGCGGAGTTGGTCGAGGCTCACCTCGACACGATTGCTCCAGAGGATGTGCTTGCCGGCCAAGGCACGTGTATCCCCGCCCCAATGCAGCACACCGTGTTCGTCGGCAAACCACAGATGCGGTGTCCCTTGCAGCGCGACGACGGCGCCGTGCGCGAAGGCCCCCTGCCCCTGGACCGGAGCAGCACCACCGATGAGCAAGACAACAGCAACCAGCGCCAAGAGCCGGAGCATCACGTTTCTCATGCAGATCACTCCCTATAGCGAATGGAGTGTACATGAATATATCCTCTCATAGCACAGGCAGCGTATCTATCGTTCTTCTATACGGGCAACCTGCCGACACCCGCTGGAGCAGTCAGGCGATGTGGACTCCCCTTCCCTTTAGGGAGGGGGCTAGGGGGTAGGTCCGCCCTACTCCCCCTCGCCACATGGTGGAGAGGGGGCCGGGGGGTGAGGCCCGCAGCCCAGCCCGCAAGGCCGTTGTCTTTCCCCCACCCCCCGTTGATATGTCTCCGTAACGGGGATTGGCAGCTGCAAGTCCTTCCTGGAGCACCGGGCACCGCCCGGCAGGGACGTACACGTACCATCGTGTCAACCAACGACGGTGGCAAAGCCACCCAGCCGAGGGCACCGGGTCATGGCAGACCTCTCACCGCACAGCGCGCGGCGAGGCATGGCCGACTGAGTGCCGACTCAGGGGCACCGGGTGCTGACGTACCCCCGACCACCACGGCCGGGGCGCCGGGTCAGTACTGTCTGAGTGCCGCCTTGCAGGCACCGGGTCATGGCCGGCCCCTCGCCATTACGGCGGGGGTGCCTTGTCGTGACCGTCTGAGTGCCGCACCAAGGGCACCGGGTGACGACGCAGCGCTGGCCGCTACGGCCATGCCGCCAAGTCATCACCGTCCGAGTGCCGCACCCATCGCCACCGTCGCCTTGCCGGCCGGCCTGCACCGGCTGCGCCAGGAGTGCTTGCCCCGCGTCCCTGCCAATCCCCGCATCCTGACCTACTCGCCCTCCCACCTGAACACCGCGGAAATCCGCACGCCACGCGCCCTTCCACCCACCGAAACCCCATCCTCAACAGCACGTTCCCCCCTCTCCACATGGTGGAAAGGGGCCGGGGGTGAGGGCCGTCATCCCTTCTCGCTGTCGAGCGGGAGGCCACTAACCACCCACCAAGTGCATCCTGTCATCCAAGTACCGCCCCACCCGCGGTCTTGCTCCACCGCGGACACGGGCTTCCTCCGCCAGCACCCCTCCCGCGCCCCGCCCACATCCACCCACCGAAAACCTATCCTGGCCAACCGCTTCCCCCCTCTCCACCATGTGGAGAGGGGCCGGGGGTGAGGCGTGCGCTCCCCGGGCATTGACAGAGTGCCTACCGGCAGTCTATTGTCAAGCCGAGAGGGGCGGCCATGTCAGTTGAGAAGATCAAGCAGCAGGTGGAGCGCTGCATCGCGGAGCTCCGCGCCGGGGAGCTTGCCGAGGCCAGCCTGCAAGGCATCCTCACCGCGCTCGATGAGCAGACGTCGCAGCGGCAGGAGCTGCTGTACCTGCAAGCCAACACCACGTCCGTGACCGCCGACGTGGTCGGGATGCTCTTGGTGCAGGATGGCGAGGTCTCCGAAGGCCCTGCGGACCCGGACAAGTGGCCGTATCCGACGGTGCTGGCCGCCATGCAAGACGGCTGGCGAGTGATCCAGTTCCCCAACCTGGCGCTCATGATGGATGAGTCGCGTACCTACGGCTTGGGCTACGAGTTCATTCTGGAGAAATGGCGGTAACGAGCGATGAAGACCTACGACTGCCCACCGACCTTGACCGATTCCCAGGTGCTCGACGTCTGCAAGCAGGGGTATCTCGTCCTCGAGGGGGTCGTCCCCGAGGAGATCAACCGGCGCACCGTGGAGTTTGTGGACAACAACCCGGTCATCGAGCCAACCGAGATTCTGGATGAAGACTGGTTTGTCGAGGGAGTGATCTGTCAGCCGGAGGCAGCGGGCGCGGTGCGCTCCCTGCTGGGACGCAACTTCGTCCTGCCTATCCTGATGAGCAATCACCGGACGCACATGCCGCTCGAGGCCCAGCGGTGGCACCGGGACGGCGGATCGCAGTATGGCCCGGCGCAGCACTACCTCCAGGTCTTCTACTACCCCGAGACCTGCACCCGAGAGATGGGGCCAACCGAGTTGCTGCCCGGCTCGCACCACATCTTCTCCTTGTCACGCCAGATGGCACACTACGGGAAGATCAAAAGCTCGGCCTATGCGGCAGTGCCGGCCGGCTCGATCATCATCACGGTCTACTCCATCTGGCATCGGCGCTCCGACTCGACGGCGAGCGGCATTCGCAACATGCTCAAGTACAACTACTGGCGTACCGTGCCGCCGGAGCGCGACTGGATTATTGACCCGGACTTCGACGTGATGACGGCAGACTACACGTTCATTGGCCCCGGGACCCGCCAGCAGTTTCGGGACTGCTACGATGCAGCGGAGATGTTCTTCTGGCTGAGTGGGAAGCACGATGAGTTTCAGGTCATGGGCGGGCAAGGCTGGCCGATACCGGCCAACCGCAAGACCAAGCCGCTCGGCTTCCCCGGTCAGCTCACCGGCCGGCGGTTCTGACCGCCATGTGGTCCTCGCCTCCGACCCCCCTATGGTCCTCCCGCTGGCGCGGGAATGACGGATAGCAGCCCCCCTCTCCACATGGTGGAGAGGGGGCCGGGGGTGAGGCCCTAAAGGAGCAGTGCAGTGAAGCGTCCAGCGCCGGTCCTCACCGATGTACGCCATACCAAGGTGTGCTACAGCAAGGACACCTATTGCGGTCATCCGCGCCAGACCGGCATCTTCAACTATGGCGACGGCGAGCTGCTGGTAGGGCATAGTCACGCTCCGGCCCGCTACCAAGTCCCGGAAGACGTCAGCCACTCCTTCACGACCGGCTATGCCAGCCGTGCCCGGATCATCTTCCAGCGCTCCTTCGATCACGGCGAAACCTGGTCCGCGCAGGACCCGGTCGTCGTTTGGGACGAGACACTGCCCCTCGACGAGAAACGGGCGATCCTGTACCGGGCCGACGGGGCAGCGGTGGCGCGCGAGCAGATTGACCTCACCAGCCCAGACGCCGCGGTGTACTTCACGCGCGCCGCCACCGGTCCGGCATACGGCCCGGAGCGGGGCGCCGGCAATCGGATGCTGGAGTGCTTCGCTTTCCGCTCCGCCGACCGCGGCCGCACCTGGGAGACCGTACCCACGCGAGTCGCGCCGCCGGCGGGTCGCAGCGTGGTGCGCCGAGACGCGCATCCGCTGGTGCAATGCCCCGATGGCACCCTGCTGGCCGTCACCATCGTGGACGGCAGCACGCCTACGAGCAGCGTGTCCATCTACGGCTCGGACGACCAGGGCTTGACGTGGGAGTACCTGGCGGAAGTGACCCGCGACCCGACCGGCATCGGCACCCCCGGCTACGCGGACATCCTCCTGCTCCCGAACGGCCGGTTGCAATGCTACATGCTGCACGGCGCGCACCGGAACGTCATCGAAATGTGCCATTCCGACGACGGGGGCTACAGCTGGAGCGAGCGCCGGCCCATTGTCGGCTGGGGCCACTCCCCGTGGGCCGCGCGGCGCGCACCCGGCAGCAGCCGCAGCGGCGTGTACTACCGCGCGCCCTGGCCAATGCGCTTGCGTGACGGGCGGATTGTCGTGCTCTTCGGCCGGCGCAAGCCACCGTTCGGGATGGGCTTGACCGTCAGCGAGGACGACGGCGCCACGTGGTCGGCGGAGGCGATTCTCCGCGACGATGCCAGTGGCTCGGACTTGAGCTACCCGGTCGCGACGCAGCTCGACGACGGACGTATCTTCACTGCGTACTACTACATGGAAGCCGACGGCAACGGCTTCGGGGGCACGCGCTATATCGCCGGCAGCTTCTTCCGCTTGTAGTCGCGTGCAGCCCGCCCCGCCCCGGCGACCTCCGTGCGGCGCCACCGCTACCAGGCGACGTTGACGTTCTTGATCTGCGTATAGCTGAGTAGCTCGTCCAGGCTTTCCTCGCGGCCAATCCCGCTCTGTTTCCAGCCGCCGTAGGGCGCACCGAGGTACCGGCCGGCGGAGTTGATCCACACGTAGCCCGCCTCGATGCGGTCCGCGGTTTCCAGGGCCAGCTTGAGATCATTGGTCACGATGGCTGCCGTGAGTCCGTAGATCACGGAGTTCGCCGCCGCCAGCAATTGCTCGTAGTCGTGCCAGCGCAGGACCGAAATCACCGGCCCGAAAATCTCCTCGCGGGCAATCCGCATCGCCGGCGTCACCGCAGCGAACACCGTCGGCTCGATGAAGAACCCGCCGTTGAGCCGCGCATCCTGCGGTGGGCCACCGCCCGTCAGCAGCTGCGCGCCCTCGGCCTGCCCCGCCGCGATGTAGCCCCGCACCCGGTCGAACTGCTCCTGCGAGATGAGCGGGCCGACCTCGGAGCCTTCCTCCCATGGGAGACCTACGGGCAACTCTTCGGCGGCGGCTACAAGACGCTCGACAACGCGCTCGTGCAGCGACTCGTGGACAAAGACCCGCGACGTAGAGCTGCACGACTGACCCTGGCGATTCATGTTCATGCCCCGGATCGCCAGCGTCGCCGCTTCGTCCGGGTTAGCATCCGGGAAGATGATGATGGGGTTCTTGCCGCCCAGCTCCAGGGAGACGTGCTTGATCGCTTCAGCGGCCTCGCGGGCGACGATACGCCCCGTCTCCACCGAGCCGATAAAGGCAATGCGGCGCACGTCGGGATGGCGGACGAGCGCCGAGCCGGCAAGGGCATCCCCGGTCAGCACATTGACCACCCCCGGCGGAAAGAGGCCCGCGCATAGCTCCCCAAAGCGCAGACCGGACAGGGGCGCTTGCTCCGGCTGCTTGATGACCACGCTGTTGCCGGCTGCCAGCGGCGCCGCGGCCTTCTCGGCGCAGAAGCGGAACGGGTGGTTGAAGGCGTTGATCTTGCCAACCACGCCATACGGCTGCCGGAGCGTATAGTTCAGATGGTGCGGACCGTTGACTATCGTCTCACCCTTGATCTCGCGGACCAACCCGGCGAAGTAGCGCAGCGTCGCCGCGGCCAGCTCCATATCGGCCCGCATCCCGCTGATCGCGTTCCCGGAATCAACGGCATCAATTAGTGCCAGCTCGTCCACGTGGTCGGTGATGCGGGCGGCAAGCCGTTCGAGACACTGAGCGCGCTCTGCCGGCGGCACGCGGCGCCACTCGGCTGCGCCGCGCTGCGCCGCTGCGACGGCTGCGGCGACATCTTCCGCACCGGCCCAGGGAACCTCGCCGAGCACCTCTCCGGTGGCAGGATTGATCGTCCGCATGGTCTTGCCGGCCCGGCTCGGACGCCACTCGCCGCCGATATACAAACCCTGCGGCCGGTAGCCCATCTGCGCCGCACTCATGACGTTTCTCTGGCCCCCTCTCGCTGCTGTCTCTGCCGGACTTTAGCACTAGACCGCGTTGACATCTCCCTGGCCCATCTCCTGCGCTACACTCTCCGCGTGGTGCAACATCCGGCTGAGGACCAAGCCAACCTCGATTCATAGTGCCCCGAGGCGGGAAAGGGGCGGATGGCCAAGCCGCTAGAGCGTGTTCTGAAGTGGCTGCTCCCGGTGCTCATCGTCATCGAGATCGTCCTGGTGTGGACGGGCTGCCTGGACCGGGGCGCAGCCATTGATCCAGGATATGCGACGCTCACTGGAAACGGTGCAGACACCGTTGAGTTCGGCCCTGTTGTAGTGGATATCTATGACGCGGTGACCGACACCTGGAGCACTGCAACGCTCTTCGACTCAGAGGTCCGCGGCTTGATGCAGACGGTCACGGTGGGCAGGAAGGTACTCTTCGCTGGAGGCCCCAGCGGACGCGAAGGCAGCGCCTTCTTCGGTGCCAGTGCTGCCGTTGACATCTATGACGCACCCATAAACACCTGGAGTATGGCCGAACTTTCCCAAATCCGGGCAGGGCTGGCGGTAGTTGCCCTAGGGGGAAAGGCCCTCATCGCCGGGGGGTGTATCGGCGATTGTTTCCATACTGTAGACATCTATAATGCGACGACCGACACCTGGAGTGTCGCCGCCCTCTCCCAAGCCCGTGGCGCGGTGATGGCGACCACGGTAGGCACCAAGGCGCTCTTCGCCGGGGGGTGTTCCGGTAGCTACTGCGCCACTCCCCATACCGAGGTCGATATCTATGACGGCAGCACCGGGCAGTGGACCACCGCTACCCTCTCTCATCCCCGCGGCAATGGGGCAGCAGTCACAGTGGGCAGCAAGGCGCTCTTCGCCGGCGGGCAGACGAATGGCCCGGCGAGTTCGGCAGTGGACATCTTCGAGGCTGCCACCGGCACGTGGAGCACCGCTACTCTGTCTCAGGCACGGATCGCGCCAACAGCGACCAGTGTAGGCACCAAGGCACTCATTATCGGCGCGACGGACAGCGGCAAGAGCAACCAGGTGGACATTTACGACGCGGCGACCAACACCTGGAGCACTGCGACGCTCTCCCAGACCCGCCGTTTCCTGGCCGCGACCTCCGTAGGACGAAAGGTCCTCTTCGCTGGCGGGTGCATCGACAGCGATTGCAGCAAGCAATCCGACGTAGTGGATATCTACGACACAACGACTGGGCAGTGGACTACTGCCAAGCTGTCCCTAGGCCGTGCCTTCTTGACAGCGGCCAACGTGGGCAAGAAAGCGATCTTCATTGGCGGGCTGCAGTGAGGCATAGCCACGCGCTCCAAGGGCGCGAGGAGGCCGGCGGCGGCTCTGCCCCTTGGGAGCTACGGGCACCCCGCCCACATTGGCGGCCTCCCTCGCCAAATCCTGTGCTGATGCACAGGGGGCAGCCGCGCCTTACCCCGTCACTCTGGCACCGACCGGAATCTGGAGCGGGAAGGAGGAGTGGCTGCGCAGCCAGGCACTCACCACCAAGTAGAGTTGAGAGGGACGAATGGCCAAGCCGCTAGAGCGTGTCCTGAAGTGGCTGCTCCCGGTGCTCATCGTCGTCGAGATCATCCTGGTGTGGACGGGCTGGCTGGACCTGGGCACCGCTATCGGCGTGACCCTCGCTATCGAGGTCCTGTTGGTCGTGGTCGCTGGCCGGCAGCTCTTCGTGGCCGTGCGTCGCTACCGCCGGCAGCGCACGGCGGGGCTGGACGTGTGGACCGCGCTAGAGGACGGACTCACCGTGCTACTGCCACGTCCCGTCGCTCGCATTGTGTCGCTGGAGCCGCGGATGATCGCGTGCCTGCTACTCTGGCTCTTCCGGCGCGGGCGCCAAGGCGCGGGGCAGTTCAGTTACCACCGGCGCTCGTGGGGAGGAGCACTGCTGATCCTGGTGCTGTTAACGGTCCCCGTTGAAATCTTTGTGGTTGAGCTTTTGGTGCCCTGGGTCTGGCTACGATGGGTGCTGCTCATCGCCGCGCTCTATGGGGTCTTGTGGATTGGCGGCCTCATCGCCTCGCTCAAGGTGCTCCCGCATCAACTGGAGGCCGGCGGGGTGCGGCTACGCCATGGCAACTTGGCCGAGGTGCTCATTCCCTATCACGAGATCGCCGACGTAGAGCAACAATCCCTCGGCGCGCCTGGCGGGCGCGACGGTCTTGTGACGGACCGCAACGCCGGCAGCGCCTATCTGGCCGTGGGCGGCCGTACCGACGTCACGCTCCGGCTCCGCGCAGACCGCTCGGTGTACGGTCTGCTCAGACCCACCCCACCGGTGACGACGGTGCATGTGGCAGCCGACGATCCCGCACACCTTACCGAGGCTTTGCGACCTCGGACCTAACCCCCGGCCCTCTCCCACGGGGAGAGGGAGTGGCCGCCGGCCAGTCTCCACCGCACTCCCCCTCTCCACATGGCGGAGAGGGGGCCGGGGGGTGAGAATCGGCCCGCTCCTACACTACGGTACGATGGCTGCGCGTAGCACTTGGCGGTCTGCGGCTCGCGCAAAGGCGGTGTCCAGGTCCGCGAGTGCGAACCGACTGTCTACGATGTCCTTGAAGGGCAGCGCCGTGCGGTTGCGGGCGACGAAATCGAGCGCCTGGACCAGATGCCGTGGGTGGTAGTTGTGATTGCCGCGGATGGTGATCCACTTGCTCAGGATCGTATTGGCGTCGAGCGTCACGTTGGCCTGCGGAAAGACAATGCCCGCCACGATATACCGGCCGCCCTTGCGGAGCATGGCCAGGCCGGCCGGTAGCACCGCCGGCACCCCACACACCTCGATCACCACGTCCGGACCGTCGGGTGGGCAGGCCTCACGCACCGCCGCCACGACCGCCGCGGCGTCCATCGCGCCAACGTCGAGCACGAGGTCGGCGCCAAATCTCCGGGCCATGCACAGCCGGGTAGCAATCGTATCGAGGCCGATCACGGTACGAGCGCCGCGCGCCCGCGCGAGGGCGACGCCATACAGGCCCAGCAGGCCCAAGCCCTGCACGACCACCGTGTCACCGACACCAAGCGCAGCCTGCTCGGTCACCGAGACCATCGTGGCGACGCCGCAGTTCAGCGGCGTGGCCTCCTCGTCGGCCAACTCGGCAGGGAGGCGCACGATGCCGGTCCCCGGCAGCAGGTAGCAATACTCGGCAAAGCCGCCCAGCAGGTGCGGAGACTCATCGGCCGGATCGTGCCCGTACTTGCGGAGCCGCACGCACTTCTGAGGCATGTCCAGGATGCGGCAGTAGTAGCACGCACCACAGAAGAAGAACTCGGTCCAGGTCACGCGGTCGCCCTCGCGGAGCGTGTCCCCGCGCATATCGGGCCCGACCGCTCGGCCCAGCTGCTCTATGGTGCCGATGATCTCGTGGCCGAGAATGCCGGGCGTCGGGTTGTGCCGCTTGCCTTCCCAGGAGTGGATGTCCGAGCGACAGATCGTTGACATCGTGACGCGCACCAGGGCCTCATCGGCCTCGACGGCACGCAAAGGATACTCCTGCATAGCGAAGGGCCGGTTTGGCCCGACGAACACGGCTGCGCGTGCTGTGCGACTCATGGCGTCATCATCCCCTATGGCTTTGTGTGTCACCGAGATCAGCGAGGATCGAACTCGGTCTCAAACACGAGCTGGCTGTGCCGGTGGCTACATAGAATCGGGGAATCGGGTCCCCGGCGAAGCTGCTTTCCAATTCTGGCCTCGGAGGTTCGGAATGGACAAAGAACCGGCGGCAGGCCCAGCCGTGGCCATCAGGAGGCTTGGGGCCGGTGGTCGAACAACTCCCACGCCAACTCGAGCTTCCCATCACTGCTCTTGGCGACTTCGTTGCCATCGATGATCGCGCTCACGCTCCCATCTGCCGACAGCACCAGGTCCAGCGTTGAGTCTCTGATCTTCAGGTTGCGGAGGTTGGCCCAGGGCCAGGGCGAATGCACCTCCACCGTCAGGGCACCGGCAGTCCAGCGCAGCCCGAAGACTCCCTCTGTGACAGAGGTCAGCGCACTCAGGATGCAGGGGTAGTTAGGGAAACGGTCGGGAACGATCTCGCCGGTGTCGGCCTGGTATACCTCTCCCCGGTACCGTGGGCCCAGGCCTCCGTTCTCTCCCAAGCGCCTGAACAGCTTGAACAGCTGGGTGTGAGCTTCCTCGTAGCACCCGTGGGCGTACAGGCCCGCGGGGACCTGGTTGCACCAGTGCATGTCAAAGCTGCTGTTGTAGCCCTTCCAGTCGTCGGGGTTGAAGTAAGGGCTGCTACGGGCCAGCGAGATCACCCCGTAGTCGCTGGCGAACTCCGGGTCGGCGCACCACCGGGCCAGGGTTGCCGCCTGTTGCTGGGTGGCCAGGCCGCCGGGTCGGTAGACCTGGCTAGCGAAGAGCCCCGTGATGAAGCCCCCGATCCCCATGTAGTCGTTGACGGTGCCGTCCTTGTTCAGATCACAGAAGAACTGCAACTCCTCGTTCCACATGTGTTTCTTTATGGCCGTTTCGATCTCCTGGGCCTGCTCGCGATATCTCTTGCTCCGGGCAGCGTTCCCTGCCAGCCCTTCTATGTCGGCCATGGCAAGAAAAGACCCCAGGATACCGGCGTTGGAGTCGTTGTAAAAGGTGCCTTCGCCGCCACGATAGCCGGTGACAGCCTCCAGATTCGGCCCTAGACCACCAGAATAGCCGGACTGGTCAGACACGTCTGACGGCAGCTCGTTGTCGGTCCAGAACAGGCCGGTCTTGCTGTCCAGGTAGGCCAGCTGAGCCTCCAGAGCTTGCTCCAGCCTTTTCAGGACGGTCATCCCGCCGATGTCCTCCATGAGCAGGCCCATATCGCCGGTGTTCAACAGGTACTTGTGAAGCAGGCCACAGAAATACCCCAAGTTGGAGGCGTAGCCGCGTTCCTGTTCGCGGCCGTTGGCAAAGCCCGGAATGAAAGTCCCGTGCTTCCGGGTATTCTTGAGTATGAACAACAACAGGTCGCAGATGGCTCTCGAATCGTAAAGCAGATTAACTGCCCCGGCATCCACGTGGTCTCCGGAACCCACCCACAGACGGACACTGATGCGAACGTTGTTGGAGTTATGCAAACCGGGCGGTGCCGGGCCTATGGGCACGTCGATCTGGTTCATCCGGAAGTCCGGCCACGACCACAGGAAGGTCTTCGAAAAGGTCTCGTCCGGGGTCTCCAGGTGCGGGACCTCGTTGAGGTAGGCGTTCCACCACGACTCGGTCTCTTCCTCCAGTCGCTCGGGCGACGACAGCAGCTTACGCAGGCCCCCCCTTGCCTCTTCGACCGTGGGCCCAAAGGCGCGGGCCACGTAGCAGGTCGCCGAGCGGTCACCGTCATGCCCTTCTACCGCCATCTTCGCCATGATGTCAGTGGAAAAAGCGCCGTCCTCTCCCAGGTTCACGCTCTCAGCGTCCACCGTCGCACCTATGGCCTCGCCGTAGCTGTCAATGCTGTTCCGGAACCAGCAGGTCCCGCCACCCAGTTCGTAGCCGGCATCAGTCATCCGCAGCCGCCTTCCACGATCCCCTCCGATCTCCTGGTATACGTGCCAGCTAGCACTGGCGTTGCCCGCCTTGGGCACCAACTCCACCTTCATGAGGTAGCCGGGAAGCAGCCGGGGAAGGACAAGAGAGACACGGACATCCAGGTCGTCGAACTCGTACCGCCACACCTGCCGGTCGGGTCGAAAGGTAACGGTAAGCCTGTTTGAGCCGGGCCCGGGCGATGAAGACAGCAGGTACTTCTTGCCTGTTTCGGCGTCGTACACCGCCGGTACCAGGTGCTCCTCACCGTTGTTCCTGCCGTACTCCAGTCCCTGGGCGCCGAACCCGAAGCAGACCACTTCGCTGACGCGAGATCGGTCGAGCTCCGCCATCAGCTCCAGCTGGCCGTTTCCGTACATGGCGGGATGCAACAGTGTGTGTAGCTGTTGGGGCTGAATGTTGTACTCAAGCCAGGCGTTCAGGTCTTTGTTGTTGGCCATGTTTCCGCAGTTCCTCCAGCGTTAGTTGTGAGAGCTATCTCAGTTGTCCGTCAGACACTGACACGCGATGCGGTGTGTACGCTCATCGAAAAGCTGACCGGGGCGCTCGTGGAAAAGTTGACGTAACCGTTCACGGCCCCCGCCAACTTGCAGACGCTCACATCAGTCTTGGGTGCAGTGGCGAGTGACTCACTATCAACGGGGTGGCTGGTATTCCATTGATACCTCCGATGGTTCGCAAACACGCCGCTTAGCTGCCACATCAACACAAGCCCGGTAATTGTCCCATAGACGGCGCCGCCCACCGCTGAGCCTATGGAAATCCTATGTTATAGCCCACGACGACCAGGGCGCGGACAAATTGCATGCCTATGACAAAGCCCAGAAAGGGCGAGCCCACAAGCAGAGCCCCACCCACGCCCGCGATCCCGCCGACGGCACTGGCCACCACCCACCAGCCAGCCCGCGTCATCTGCCCTCGCAGCAGCAGCCACTGCAATACCCCGACCAGCACCCCTCCGGCAATCAGGTCGGCCAAGGATCCCGAAGGGAGGTCCCGGCCGCTCAGGGGCGTTATGACGACCGGGCACGCGCTTGACATACCCCCTTAATATACACTATTATATACACTGGTAGTGTCCTCACCAGCAGAAAAGGAGGGGTGAGGGATCAGGGCGCCTGATCCTTCCGCTGGAAGGAGCGGGCGTAGCGTATTGGCGCAGGCTATCCTTCCCTGAGGGAAGGACCTACAGCGGGAGCGTGCGATAAGGGAGGTATAGGATGGCAACCCCAGCAGGCAAACGACTCACCCGGCGCACCTCGATGGTCACGCTGGCGGCGGCCTCGGCCGCTGTGCTGGCGGCCTGCGGCGAACCGACGGTACGGGTGATCGGTTCTCCCGAAGAGGCCCGGGGACCGGCAGGCCCAGCCGGGTCCAAGGGAGCCGCCGGCGAGGCCGGTGCCCAGGGCGCGCAGGGCGCGCAGGGCGCGGCCGGCGCACCAGCGAAGCAGCCGGTGGAGATCCTCTTCTGGTCCTCCGGGAACCAGCGCGTGACCGACTGGTGGCACGCCGCTGCCGAGAATGGGGTACACAAGAAGTGGCCGCACATCACGGTCAATAGCGTCGTCTTTCCCCCAGGCGGCCGCGAGGATAAGCTGGTCACGGCCGCCGCCGCCGGCAATCCGCCGGATTTCAGCGTAGGCAATGCCACCATCCTGAACCGGCTGGCCCAGCTCGGGGCGGTAGCCCCGCTGGACAGCTCCGTCAGCCAGCACAAGGTACCCATGCAGGACTACCTGCCCTATCACGTCGCAGCGGGCAAGTTTGACGGCAAGCTGTATGGGCTGTCCGCGTACGGCGGCTTCTTCCATACGGGCTTCAACAAGGCCCTGCTGGACAGCAAGGGCGCCGGCGATCCCAAAGGCGACGAGGCGGCTGGCAAATGGACCTGGGACCGCTACGTGGAAATGAGCACGCGGATCACCGACCGGGCGCAGGGAATCTTCGGCACGGACCCTGGCCGCTGGCAGGAGTGGCTCATCAATAATGGCGGGGCGGTGATTAGCCCAGATGGGACGAAGATCGTCCTGGATCAGCCCGAGGCCGTGGACGCGGTCCAGTTCAATGTAGACCTGATCCACAAGCACCGGGTGGCGCCGACCCCGGAGGAGAAGGAGAAGCTGGGCGGCCAGAAGGCCATCTGGGTCAACGGCAACTATGGGTTTCACTACACCGTGCGCGGGGGCCATGGGAACTGGGGCGTGGACGTCGGGGACAACTTCGTATGGGGCCTGGTGCCGATCCCGCGGGGCAAGACCAAGAAGACCCTGCTGAACAGCAACGGGCAGGCATTCGTGTTCCAGGCGACCAAGCATCCCGAGGAAGCGTTCCTGGCCATGTGGGGCTGGTCGGCTACTGAGGGGCAGATTGGCCGCCTGCTGGCGGGTGATCCGCTCACCCCCACCCTGCTGTCGGTGGCCCGGTCGGAGGCATTCCTCAACCAGAAGATTTTCGCCGGCGACCGGGTGTCGCGGACGCCACCGGACTTCAATAGCTTCTGGCTGAAGGAAATGGAGGAGAACAACTTCGAGGGGCATCCCATCGTACCCAAGCTCAACCAGATCATTCGCGAGGTGAATAAGGCGATCAATCGGGCCTATGCCGGGGAGGTCGGCGCCCGCCAGGCCATCGAGGAGGCGATGCCAAAGCTCACCTCCCTTTTGGGCTAGCGGTTCGGTCGGAGCACAGGCATCTCAGGGAGAATGACCATGTCAGGACGCAACGGCACGCAGGAGATGACTGCGGCCCAAAAGCAGCAGCTCGACGAACGGGGCTACCTCGTGGTGGAGAACGTGCTGGCACCCCAAGAGGTGGCCCACTACCGCAAGCGGATCCTTGATCTCGGTGCAGCGGAGCCGGACCACGGCAAACCGCAGCAGCACGTCCGGTGGCTGGTGAACAAAGGGGCCGACTTCCGCCGGGTCTTGCTGCATCCCCAGGTGGATCCGGTCTTCCGGCGCCTGCTCGGCGAGAGCTATATCCTCAGCACCCTGACCTCCAACATCGTCCGGCCCGGCGCGCCCGATCAACGCTACCACACCGACTTCCAGGCGGGTGTTCCCGAGCCGTACCCGGAGGGCTTGTGCCTGACCGCAAATAGCCTCTGGCTGCTCGACGACTTCACGCCGGAGAACGGGGGCACGCGCCTGATCCCCGGCAGCCACCAGCGCCGGCGCAATCCGCCCGAGGGTTACGCCAACGATCCGGAGGAAATCCGCCTCCAGGCCCCGGCGGGGTCGGTGCTGGTGATGAACGGGGCGATCTGGCACTCCAGCGGGACCAACCAGACGGACCGGGAGCGGGTCTGCCTGATCTGGTTCAATGTGCGGTCGTTCCTGAAGCCCCAGTTCGATATCGTGAATTACCTGTGCGATGAAGCCTACACCGAGGCGGAAGGGAACCCTGAGTTGAAGCGGCTCTATGGGTTCACCTCGGCCTCCCGGCCGCCCGATCTGCCCACCGACGCCGTGCCGGTGCGCCGTCTCTGATGCCGGCACCGCCCGCGTCTCTGCGCTGGCAACCGTAGCTGGGTGCAGCCTACCATGCGCTACATAGCTTCGTCGCGTAGCTCATCCAGGCCGAGGAGCAGAATCGCCGTCACCGCTGCCGTCCAGTGGTAGTCGCGAATCGACCCTCCCCTGTCGCGGATGTCGTAAGGCTCCCCGATCGGCCCTTTCCGGTCGCAGGCCGGGGGCGGTACCTCGTCCTTCGCATCATAGTACTCGAACAGGACGCCGTAGCGCCGGTAGTACTTCAGCACGAACTCGATTGATTTCTGCGCCAGCCAGTCCGCCTCTTCAGTTCTCCCCTGCTTGGCTAGGCCTCTGATGACGAAGTAATTGGCGTTCAGCCAAGTTGGGCCGCGCCACATATCGGTGGACCACGCCGGGTCCGAGACGGCCACAGTGGGCACGGGAAAGGCTGTGTTGAACAAGGTTGGGTCCTTCAGCGCCTCTACTAATCTGTCCACACGCTCCGGTGGCGTGTCGTCCAGCAAGAGAGGGTACAAGCCGCTGATGGCTTTGACGCGGATAAACTGTCCTTCTAGCTCACGGTCGTAGTAGAAACCGTCCTCTTGGTGCCACAGGCTGCTATGCACCTGTGCGGACATTGCCCTGGACCGCTGCTCCCAACGACGCCCCTTCTCAACCTCCCCCAGCTCCTTGGCAATCCGGGCCGTGTACTGCATGTCGAGCGCTGCGTACACGGAAAAATCCACGGCATCGAATGGAACAGCCCGATCGAAGCGTGGTGAGTTGTCCATGCCCGCTTCGCCACCGCGGTAGTTCTTGCCTTGATCGAGAGACCATTCCAGCAGGCCGTTACTATTCCGGTCCCGGTTCGCGCAGTCCCATGCGAGGTAGCGTTCGAGACGGGGCAGTGCGTACTGCAAGCACGATTTGTCTTGCAAGGCCTGGTAGTTCTCCCAGACCCCCCAGGCCAGAATTGGCGGTTGAATAGCGCTGGGCCAGCTTGGGCCACGACTGGCAGTCATCTGGATGGGGATCATGCCGTCGGCTGTCTGGGTATCCAGGACCGATCTCAGAAAATCCCAGGATAGCCTGGGGAGCAGTCGATTCATACCAAAGGAGTGGAAAACTGAGTCCCATAGCCACATGTGCCGGTGCGGGACCCGGTCGGGAGTGGACCAGGTCTGCTGAATCGCCCCTTCTTTGGATAGGGTGTTGACCTTCATCACGCTGATGCATTTCTTGAGCAAACGGTCCATTTCAGGAGACTTGAGCGCAGGGACGTTCTGGTACGTGGCCAGCCGCTTCGAGATCTCGTCGGCGACTTCCAACTCCATTCCTGCCCTGGCTCGCTGCCGGGCCTGGGTGGCGGATTCCCCATACGAGAGGGCAAACCGTCCCCCTTGCTCAACAAGGGCGAGCACGTCCCGGTTCTTCTCGTCCTCGGAGAGCCGGAAGGGGTTCTGCCACGAGGCGACGGGGCCTGCTTCAAATCTGAGTTGCAGGCGAGTATCGTTGGGGGTGACTCCGATCAGGGTGTGCCAGTGGCTGAAGGCCAGGACAAGGTCGCCCTGGGGTGTCTCAACAGCCAGCACGTCGCCGGTGGCAATACGGGTGGCGCCCTCATGGCGCAGCTTGATGTCCAACAGACGGCGCTGAGGGGCATGAAAGAGCAGGCTGTATCTCTCCCTAGCGAAGGTAGCCACAAATCCTGAGGAGACGCTTGTTTCTCCGTCCATGCCGGAGAAAGCGAATAGTGCCCCTTCTCCCCAAATGTCCGGGAGGTTATTGATACGCAGCGCTATGTTGGCAAGCATAGGCCCGCTCTAGACCGCGACCCCGTTGATCGCATAGTCGAAGATTTCGTAGCTTTGTAACGGGCTGGAAGCAGCTCGTGCGGCATATGCCTCGTTCAGCGGGGCGGACAGAATGAACGGCACGCGCCGTTCGGAGATACCGCCGTGCGAGCGGAGGCGAAACCCCTGGAGGGCAGACAGGTCGTGCGCGGCCGCGGAGGTGCCGATGGCCGTGTCCGCAGTGCTGCTCACTGCCACGTCGCCCTCGCGGTCGGGCGGCAGGTCGAAGGCCGCGCAGACCGCCGCTTTGTCGTAGACCGCCTCGATACCGGGCAGCTCTCGCGCCAAGCGGATGACGGCCTCCGGCGTGACGCCATCGTAGCAATAGACGCGCGCGAAGCCGCCCAACGAGCCGTGATGGACCACGTAGGGATCGGTAATCGGCAAGATGACGCGGGTCCTGCCGGCGCCGAACTCGCCATCCAGTTCGTCCTGGAGGTAGACTACGTTCGGCGAGCCATCCGGCCGCGACTTATCGTTCATGCCGTGGTCGGCGGTAATGCCGACGACGGCCCCAAGCGCCGCCAACCGGCCGAACGCATCGTCTAGCTGCGCGTAGAAATCGTTGATCTCCGGCGTGCCGGGGGCGTACTTGTGCTGGATGTAATCGGTCAGCGACAGGTACATCAACTCGGGACGGTACCGCTCCAGCAGTTCGATGCCGGCTTCCAGCACAAAGAGGGAAAGCTCGGCCGAGTAGACATCGGGCAGCGGCCAGCCTACCAAGTCGAGCACCTGCTCGATACCGTTCGCCTCGCGCGTACATTGATCGGCGCGCTCTGACGAAAAGTTGATGCTCCCACCGGCGAGATTGATGTTCCGGCCCAGCTGCCGGCGCAGCTTGTCTTTGGCGGTGATGGCCACCACCCGCGCCCCGCGCTGCGAAAACTCCGCCAAGAGCGATTCGGAGCGCACGAAGCCGGGGTCGTTCATCATGACCGCAGCGCCCGTGTCCGGGTCCAGGAAATAGTTTCCGGAGATGCCGTGAACCGCTGGAGGGCTGCCGGTGACAATGGAGAGGTTGTTCGGGTTGGTCAGGCTGGGCACGATACCGTCGGCCACGGCGCCGAACCCCTGCGCCATAAATCGCTCGACGTTGGGGATGATACCGTCCCGCCCGGCCTGATCGAAGTAGGCCGGGTCGCCACCGTCTATGCACACGACGACCACCGGGCAGCGCGGCCAGCGGTAGGTCACGCCGTTCAGGGTCACGGCTCGGTCATCGGCTGCACTCATAGTCCTCGCACCTCACCACTGGATAGTGTCGCTGGCTGTCGGTTCATGCTCACGTCCACGCTCTGACACACTCGGTGGCCGCCTAGGGGTCTGCTGCCACCGCCACACCGGGGCAGCTTACCAAAGCCGCACCTCACCCCGCGGCTCCAGCGATCTCCATGCCACGCGCACGAGGTATACTGCGATGGATAATGGATAGAGGAGAGCAACCATGGGCCGCATGATACGCAAGCAGGTCTATATCGAACCCGAGCAGGACGAACTCCTGAAGCGACGCTCCAAGGAGCTGGGCATCTCCGAAGCCGCCCTCATTCGCCAGGCGATTGATCGCTTGGGTGCTGCCGATGGCGAGTCTCTCTCAACTCGGCAGGTTTGGGAAGAGGAGTTGGCCTTTATCAATCAACGGATGCAATTGCGGGTGCCTCAGACGGGTCGAAGCTGGACGCGCGAGGAAATCTATGAGGAACGTCTCGCCCGCTATTCTCGTTGATACGAACGTGCTGGTGTATGTCTACGATCCACGGGACCATGTCAAGCAGCGGCAAGCGGCCATCGTCTTGGACAAGCTGATCCGCACGCAGCAGGTCGTCCTGAGTGTGCAGTGCCTCACCGAGTTCTTCAACACAGTGACGCGGCGACTGCCAGAGCCATTGACGCCGGCAGAGGCCTCGGTGCGCGTTGAGCGGCTTACCCGCTTGTGCCACGTGCTGGAGCTTACACCGCTGGCCGTCCTCGAGGGCTGTCGAGGCACCGTGGAGCACGGGCTGTCCTTCTGGGATGCCCTCATCTGGGCAGTAGCCAAGCGCAACCGGATACCGTATCTCCTGACGGAGGATGCCGAGCACGGGCGCTTCCTCGAGGGTGTGCGGTTCCTGAATCCCTTCGATCCGGCCTTCGACCTCGATGCCCTCTCCAGCGGCCCTTGAGCGCCTGCGATCGGGCCAGCCAGCAGGTGTTTCCGGCCGCGCGCAGGTCACATGGTCGGCCGGCGGCGGCTACCTCTCCGGCCGACGGCGTGGATGCGCTCGACTAGCTCCATCGTCTTGGCTGCATCGGCGAAGTTGGTCAGTGGCTGCCGGCCTTCCTTGATGCAGTCAATGAAATGCCGGTTCTCGTGCCACTGCCCCTTCCAGTTCAGCGGGCTATCACCCGGCGCGCCGCCCGCGGTGCCGAACTCCTTCGAGTCGTACACTTCCGGCTCGCCGTTATCGGCCACGATGAATGACTCGCGGTCGGCGTCCACGTAGCCGGTGATGCTCGGCCCGTGAAACTCGGCCCGGAAAATGCGTCGTCCGGTCGCGTAGCTGGAGTTCAGAATGCCCACGGCCCCGCTACTGAAGGACACCAGCGCGGTGAACTCGTTGGGCGACGGCCCGGGCGCCCGGCGCGTGCGGACATGCGCCGCAACGTGCTCGACCTCGCCGCCACACAGGAAGCGGAGGTTGTCTACCGCGTGACAGCCGTCTACGGTCAGGTTGTCAATCACACCGCCGTAGTGCCCCGCGTGCTGGCTCAGGTCGGCAGACTTGAGGAAGCTGACGGTCGCTTGCTGGATCGGTCCCCGCTCCTCGACCCGCCGTTTCAGCGCGGTCAGCGCCGGAATGTGCCGGCGTTGAAAGCCCACGGCGGTAAGACAGGAATGCTCCTCCGCAAAGTAGGCGAGCATCTGCGCTTGGTGCGCCGTCACGCACAACGGTTTCTCCACGAACAGGTGCCGTCCCTGCTGCAGCACGGCACTAGCCGGCGCAAAGAGGTCTTGGGGCGGCATGATGACGTACACGGCCTGCGGATCAACTTCCTCCAGCATCCGTTGGTAGTCGGTGTAGACGCGCGGAATGCCGAAGCGCTCGGCGGTGGCCTGTGCTTTGTCGGCGAACAGGTCGCACGTCGCTGCCAGGTCTACGTCGGGCAGGCTGGCAACGGAGGGATAGTGTACGCCGTTGGCCAAGCCACCGGCCCCGATAAAGGCCACCCGTACTTTGTCTGCCATGAGCCTCGCTCCTTTCCCACTTCTGCTGGATGCCCAGCTACCGCCACTCGTCAATCGAGACGCTGCGCTCGTAGGTGCTGCTCATAATCCGCCAGTAGCCATTCGTCTCGCCACCGACCACCACAACCTGAATGTCCTCCAGGCGGAACATCGGGATCAGCTCGTCATCCGCGGCCTTCAGCAGCGTTGCATGGGGTTCCACGCCGTTCAGGGCTTGCGGATAGACGTAGTTCTGGATGAGCTGGTAGTCCCAGTAGACGCCCGCGGGAAGCGTGGCGTGCTCGTGAATCCAGCGGATCAACTGCTCCTTGCTGTCGAATCCGCCCCGATCAACGAACTGCCGCGCCGTAATCGGGTCCAAGACCAGCGTCGGGGGACTGTGCGGATCCATGCCGCGCAGCAAGTTGATCACATGCTCGCGCCAGTAGCGCTGGCGTAGTCCCAAGGTGAACGCGGTCGCGCGACAGCCGGCAAACACGCTCACCACGCTCTCGTCCGGCTGGAAGCCGTGCTGCACGTGGAACGGCACCCACGGACTCCGTTCCTCGTTCTCCGCGAAGGTAACGCTGTTATAGGCGTAGTTGTTGCCCTGCGAGCCGAGATACGTGCGTCCCGGCTCGGACCCGCCCTGCAAGTTCTGCGACAGCAAGCCGTAGGCGCGACCAATGGTGGCGTTGGCGTGGTTGTATGGCCCCATCGCCCCCGTGCCCCAGTTCATCCCTAGCTCTGCGCGGATCGGCCCGTTCACGACGGCCATCGCCGCCATCGAGCTAGTCGTGCTGCCACGCGCGCTGACGCCGCTCGCGGCCAGGGCCAAGATCACCGGGAAATACTCCGGCTTGGCGCCGGCCATCACGGCGTTGACGGCCACCTTTTCCACGGTGTATTCCCACGCCTCGCGCGTCGAAGTCGGGCGCATTTGTCCGACTACCTCATCGGGGCGGCGGCTGGTCCCGGCCAGCATCGCCGCCACGCGCTCGTGCGTGGGGAGGATGATCGGCAAGCGGTCGGTCCACTGGTTATCCAAGAACAGCTGATGCAGGTTGTCCTCGGTATCCGGCTCAACCCACCGCGGCGTCGAGCGGTCGAAGCGGCCCGCCGTCTGCTCTTCCCGACTGAGCGGCCGGGTGAGCGCCGCGATGACATCGTCCATCACGGGCTGGCCCGTCACCGGACTGTTCCCATCCACATACGCCCGCAGCTCCAGGGGTGACTTGCCCATGACCGGCTGCGGGACGAAGACGAACCGCTGTTGCGGCATCCCCCGCGCGTAGGCGACCTGCTTGACGGCTCGCGTGAAAGACTCGGTTTGGATGGATGCCGTCGGCACTCCATACTGGCTTTCGAGATTAATGCAATGCACGGCGACCGCCGGCGCACACGTGCTTCAGTGGCCGACTCCCAGGATCACCCCGTCGGCCTCCTTCTTGATCTCGGCGAAGAGCGCGGGATCATCCTCCGTATACACGCCCGATTTGCTCGCAAACACCGTGTTCACCTGCGGCATCCATTCCTCGAACCAAGCCTGCATCTGTTGGAGCAAGAGGTCGCCGTCATCAAAGCGGCAATCAACCAGATACACCGTCTTGCCATCCAAGCCGTCGAGCCGCGGCGCCATCTCCAACGGCTCGATGGCGGGCGGGTACCCCCGCGGGTTCATCACTACTCTGCGCTGACTACCGCCGTCAGCCGTACTTCCGTTCGCCGGGATCGCAGTGTTGCTCATGTCGAACCTCCACGTCGCACAGGGACGAGGCAGCGCAATACGCTGCTACAGCACCGTACCAAGTATGGCTACGGAGCACCTCGGTACAGTCGGGCCGGGATACGGTGTCCGCAACTCGGGCACCGACTTGGTGCAACCAGGATACCACAGGTAATCGTCTACTCGGCTCGGTCGGCAGCTGTTGGGAGGGAAGAGAAGCGGACATACGTCTCCTTCCATCGCAACTGCCTGGTATCCGGGAACGCACAGGCCCTTATTCCGCCGCGGCAAGGAGGGCACCTGAAGCGACAAATCGGGCGTACCTGATGGAGATTTAACCGGCGGTTAGCCCACGCATAATTGATCCGAGGTATGATGATGCCGGGAGGGCAAGCGCAACGGACAGCCCAAGCACGATCCGCGGACACCCCCGCTACAATGGGCGTGGTGTAGCCGGCCAACTGCGGCCGTTGCAGTTGCCGAGCGAGCTTGATGCGCTCGTTAAGCTGCTCCACGCAGTCTACACCGATGCCTCGGCGTGGCGCCGGCAGCGGCTTGATGATGAGTTGGTCCTGCTTTCACGCTTGCGCCTCGCCTATCGAATCGCGCGGTGGGTGCCGCGCACCCTCCCACTGCCAGTTGGATGGGGATGGGAGGGCCGGCAAGGCCGGCTGGCCGGAGCCGTGCTGGTCCGGCCCCTGCGTCCCGGCGGTACCGTGCAGCTGATAGACCACCTGGCAGTCCGACCGGCCGCGCAGCACCAGGGTATTGGCCGCCGCTTGCTGGCAGTGGCGCTGTCCGCCTTGCAGCGGCAGGGCACCCTCGTAGCAACCCTGGAAGTCGAGCCGGACAACACCGTGGCTAGGCGTCTGTACGCAGCGGCCGGCTTCCGGGTGGTAGACGAGGCGGTTGACTTGCTACGCCCAGCCGCCGCGCGGCCATCACGCGGCAGCCGCGCCGAGGGGGGCACCGAGTTCACGGTGCGTGCCTATCGCCGCGCCGATTTCGCACCGCTCCAGCGCCTCTTCAACGCGGCAATTCCCTGGATTCCCGGTACAACGGCCAACGGCCCCGTCGCCGTCGGAAGGCTACAAGCCGCTCGGACCGCAACCATGCGCTGGCTCGTAGACCTGATCCGCGCCCAAGAACGCCGCAGCTACGTTGTCACCGGGGCCGCCGGAGACCTGCTGGCATTTGCGGAGATCACGCGCCCTAGCCAGACTCCGGCCTCGTTACTAGGGTTTGCGCCTCTTTATCACCGTCTCCGCTTGATCGGCGCTCCGGACCTGCCGGCGACCGCGGCCATCGCCCTACTCACCATGACTCTGGCCGACTCCGGGCCAAGGTCCGGACGGCCGCGGCCTACCTTGACGACCGTCTCGGCACGGCAACCGAACTTGGTGCAGGCGTTGCGGCAAGTCGGCTTTGTACCTCAAGAAAAGCGTCATCGGTTAGCACTCGATCTAGCCGCGCAGGAACCGGAAACGGTGACGCCGGGCTACGCCCTGCCGGCGTAGTCGCGGCAGTGGACGCTGCATGTCTTCACGGAGCTTTAACCGGCGGTTAGCCTACGGATATTCGCCCCGCACTACACTGCGGTCGGAGGCCAAGCGCGATGAGTAACCCAACGCACGACAGCCCGATCTTGCAACACCCACGCCGCACTGCGATGCGCGGACTGCCGGGCGGTGAGCAGCCAAGAATGAACCGGCGTGACGATCTGTTGCGGAGCCTAGGGGCGGTTGGCTCGCTGGCCCTGCTCGGGTGTCGGGACATCCTAACCCCCGAGGCGCAAACCGTGGGCGGCAGCGTAGACCCAACCGCCGTACCGGCCGCGACCGGGTCAACGCAGCCGCCGGCGGGCGTCGCCGTGCCTAGCGGCAGTCAATCGCCGGCCAATCCGGCCCCCGCGTGTGTCCTGACTCCCCGGCAGACGGAAGGCCCGTTCTACTTCGATCCCAAGCAAATCCGGCGCAACATCACCGAGGGACGGCCCGGCACGCCGTTACAAGTAGCCCTTCAAGTGGTCGAAGCTGGGACGTGTCGTCCGATCCAAGACGCACTGGTGGATATCTGGCATGCGGACGTAATCGGCGTCTATTCCGGCTACACTCGTCAAGGTGAGCGGGGCGAGGTGGACGCCTCGGGCGAGACGTTTCTCCGAGGCAGCCAGATCACCGCTGCGAACGGGCTGGTCCAATTCGAGTCCATCTACCCCGGTTGGTATCCCGGTCGTGCCGTGCATATCCACTTCAAGGTGCGCTTTGCCAACCAGACCGCGGTGACGTCGCAGCTGTATTTTCCGGAGGAGGTAACGGACCGAGCCTACGCCGCAGCGCTATACAACCAGCGCGGACGGGGTAGGACGACCAACGCGACGGACGGTCTGCTCCGGGGTGCCCCGGAATACCACAACCTGCTCGCGGCCGTTGCTGCGGCCGGCGCCGGTTACCGGGCGTCGCTCACCATCGGCATCGCACCCTGAGAGGTCGCCTTGGGGCCGGCGCAGGAGTGTCAGGCATCATCATCCGCGGCGACCACGCCCTCGGTGTGGACGCGCTCGTAGAGGCGAGCGAACTCCGGCGAGCCGTCTTCCTCCCACAGCTCGACGCGGAGGCCCCGGATCGTGCCTTCCTCGTAGCCCGTCAACCGGCTTACCGCGGGAAACTTTGGCGTGTAGAGCGTGTGGCCGCCGGGCAGGTGCAGCACGGACACGTAGCGCGAGATCACCGTGGGTTGGCGGGCTGCGGCACGCTCCAACGCCGCTTCGTCAACCTCCACGCCTAACCCCGGCGCTTCCGGAATTGGTGAGTAGCCCTCGATGACCGGAATACGCTCCGTGGTGATGTCGTCCTCGTATTGGTCGTCGAGGTTGATGGAGTGGCCGACCGTCGGGAGCACCGCGGCCAGG
This sequence comes from Chloroflexota bacterium, assembly GCA_965220865.1. Lineage (GTDB taxonomy): Bacteria > Chloroflexota > UBA11872 > UBA12225 > JAJDUF01 > JAJDUF01. Next base: position 3,748,690 of record OZ244848.1, on the reverse strand, counting down.
TGCAAGGCCAACGCCTTGGTCAGCGTGCCGCCGGTGAGCTGGACGATGGTCTGGATGTTGGCCCGGCCGTAGGCCATGCCCCGGGCCAGCGCATCGCCAATGCCGGCCTCCCCCACCATGTAGGCATCGGCGACGCCGTGGATGATCTCCTGTAGGCCGCCGAGCGGCGCCACGTGCATGATGAGCGGTATGCGCGTCTGCGCGCGGAGACGCTGCCAGCTATCCAGGTCTCTGCGGACGAGCGGGTCCTCGATAAAGCCCACGATCGGGTGGTTCTCTTCCAACGCGCGGATCGTCGGCAGGACAGCTGCCAGAGTGCGGTTGCCGTTGAAGTCGTAATGCAGCCGGAAGCCGGGCGGGGCGACCTCCTCCACGACACGGGTCTGCTCCATGACATCGTGGATTTCCGAAGTATGCATCTTGAAGATGGTGTAGCCCTGGGCAACGGCACGTTGGACCTCCTCGCGGAACTGCGCCGGCGCAGCGGGCCGGGTCCACGCGGCGACGGCAACGGCGTCGCGCACCTTCTGTCCCATCAGCTTGTACGCTGGGACACCCAGGTACTTCCCCATCACGTCGTAGAGGGCACCGCCGAGGCCGGGATTGAAGTCATTGTTGATGAAGTCGAACGGGCTGCGACCGATCAGTGGCTCGACGGTAGACCGCGGCGGCGCCGGGCAGCGATAGTCGCCGTAGCCGGTCACTCCCGCATCGGTGTCGACCCGGAACACCGTGCGCTGATTGATGTTGCGAAACCGCACCTGATACTGCTCGTTGCGGGCAGCGAGACGGGGATAGATCGGGATGATCTCGATAGCGGTAATCTTCATCGGCACGCTCCTCCCGGCAAGACGCGCATCAGCCTCCGGTCCTGGCCTCTGGGTACGTGGGTATGATCGCCGGCGTGCCCGCAGCATAACACGGCAGCCGGATTCAAGCCCCGTGTACGGCCGGTACTCTATACTGCCCTCGCCGGGTCCTGGTGGCGCCTATCGGACACACACGGGGAAGGAGCAAACATGCGCGAGCAAGAGATTCGCCTGGAAAAACTGACTCGTCGGGAGTTCCGCGCGGCCCTCGCCGCCGAGCACTACCAAGTGGCGATCCTGCCTACCGGGAGTATCGAGCAGCACTTGGAGCATCTGGCGTTGGAGCAAGACATCGTGTCGAGCACCTACGTCGCGGAGCAGGTAGCGGAACGGATCTATCCCAACGTGATCGTCGCGGTGCCCATGACGATCGGTATTGCCGAGCACCACATGGGGTTTGCCGGCACCCTCTCAGCCCGCCCCGGTAGCTGGCTGGCCGTGCTTTTCGACGCCGTGGAGAGCCTCGTCCGGCACGGCGTCAGGAAGGTACTCATCATCAACGGCCACGGTGGTAACGTGGCCGTGATCCGCAGCGCGCTCCCGCAATGGCAGCTCTACTTTCGCAACGCGCACGGCGAGAAGCCGGAGCTTGGCGATACGTTAGCCAGCTTCTCACACGGTGACTACAACCGGCGCGTGCAGGAGGCGGCGCAAGCGCCCGTTGACCTGCGCTCGTGCAGCTATTGGGACCTGATCCCACGCGACTTCGCCAATGAAGTGCTGGAGACGGGGAGCATGCCCGGCCACGCGCAGGAGTTCGAGACGGCAGTGACGATGTATGCGTTTCCGGAGAACCTGCGGCCGGAGGCGATGGCCTACAACGCCAGCCCCAATAGTGCCAAAGCGACCAGCGAGAAGGGGCGCGTGCTGATCGAGCAAGCCATCGAAGGGGGGATTGCGCTGGTGCAGGAGATGCTCGCGGGACCCTAAGCCTAGGTTCTCGATGACCATAGTTATGACTATGGTACGATACCGGTAGCTTTACTACCGTAGGGACAGCACCATGGCAACGCATAGCACCAAGGAAACCGGCACCAGAACGATCAAGGCATCCGAATTCAAGGCTACGTGCCTGAAGCTGATGGACGATGTGGCGGACAGCGGCGAGGAGATCATCATCACCAAGAACGGCCGTCCGGTTTCGCGGCTTGTGCCGTACCGTTCCAAACCGCAGACACTTTTCGGTATCGACCGCGGCAAGATCGAGATACTCGGTGACATCATTGAGCCGCTAGCGGTGGAGTGGGAAGCCGCCGGCGAAGCGACGGTACGGGCGGAGGATGGCGACAAGTGATCTTGCTCGATACGCACGTCATGCTGTGGCTGAGACTGGGCGTAGCGCGCTTGGGAACCGGCGCCAGGCGCGAGATAGACCGGGCATGGCAGACGGGTGAGGTTGCCGTGTCCGCGATCTCGTTCTGGGAGGTCGCGCTGCTCCGGGACAAGGGGCGGATCAGGTTCCCCGGCGATGTTGGCAGCTGGCGTCGGGAGCAACTGGCACAGGGCGTCATCGAAATTGCCGTTGACGGAGACATCGGCATCCGCGCCGTTGGCTTGGCCGGTTTCCACGCCGATCCAGCGGATCGGCTGATCGTTGCCTCCGCCTTGCAAGGCCATCGCCTGGTAACGGCTGACGAGCGGATTCTCGACTGGCCGGGCCAACTGAGCCGGCTGGATGCGCGGCAGTAGCTAGGAGAACCTGCGGCCGGAGGCAATGGCTTACAACGCCAGCCCCAATAGCGCCAAAGCGACCAGCGAGAAGGGCCGCGTGCTAATCGAGCAGGCCATCGAAGGGGGTATGACGCTGGTGCAGGAGATGCTCGCGGGACCCCAAACCTAGCCACACGGTTAAGACTGTTAGAGCCGTAGAGGGGGATGGGGTCAGTCATGCCGGACTGGAAAAGGATTCTTCAGGAAATCGCGGTTTCGGCCGCACAGGCCGCGCGCGAATCGAGTGCCCGCAACGGTCGCTCCGCATACAAACGGGGGAGCAAGCCCACCAGGACATACAAGTCCAATACCTGTCTGTTCTGGGACTGCAAAAAGCGGATTCGGGAAGACCACGTCTTCTGCTATGAGCACTTTCAGGGCTTCCAAGCAGGGAAGGTTGACGAGTGCCCAGGCTGCGGCTTCGCCAAGGACGCGCAGTATGAAGTGTGCCTCGACTGTCGTAACAGCGGGCGGCGGCCTTCAGCCAAGGGCAGTAAAGGTGGAGGCCGCTCCGGAAGCTGGTACAGGCCTGAGTATTCCCCGCAGTGGGAGGCGCGAGACGCCAAGACCAACACCTTCTACGTCTATCTGCTGAAGCTAGATGGTGGGCGCTTCTACGCCGGCCAGACCAGAGAACTCCGCGAGCGCCTTTCGGAGCACCGCGACGGTCGCACCAAGTCCACCGCCGGCCGGAATCCGAAACTTGTGTGGTTTGGGGTACTGCCAAGTCGTGAAGCCGCGACTTCTACGGAGGTCGAGCTTAAGAAGCTGGTTGACTCGAACCCGCGGGAAATCCGCAGAATGGTCATTGGGTTCAAGGACTTGGTGCAAGAGCTGGACTACAGCTAGTATCCTGCCGTTGCTTGCTCTGTACCCCTTCCTGTTACCCTCATGGGCCTACCTCACAGCAGATACATGGCTCCGGACCGAGGAGGGTGCGCTGCTCCGCACGGCAAGGGCATACAAGGGAGACGGCAAACGCCATGAATCCACGCCGCACGCAACTGTTCCTGGACGATGAGATCATCGAGCAGACCGTCCGCCTCCAGCGGATCATCCACCAGCCGCAGAAACACCCCGCCAACCCACTCTACACCGTGGGCGCACCCTGGGAAGGCGAAGGGATCGTCTATCTCGCCGGCGTCTACATTGATCCGCAAGACGGCCTCTGGAAAGCCTGGTACGTCACCCTCTACCCGCCCGCCTACCCGGAGATCATCTACGCCGTCTGCTTGATAACGTCGCCGGACGGCATCCACTGGACCCGGCCGGAGTTGGACGTGTACCGCGGGCACAACGGCGAAAAGACCAATATCGTCCTCGACTTGGGCAAGGTCGGCAGTGTCTCGGGGCCGACCATTCTCTACGAGCCGGAGCACGCGCCGACGCCGTGGACGCTCATTTTCAGCGCGTCGGTACACGGAACCGCGGACTACAAAGGCTACATCCTGCGCTCGGCCGACGGCATACATTGGGAGTGGGAGCGCCCCATGCCCCACGGCGTCGAGCACGGCATGGGCGACCGCTGTACGGCGCTCAAGGGCACCGACCCGGAGTATCCCTATTTGCTGTTGAGCCGGGGGCTGGCCGATATGCATCGGTGGGGATTGGTGCGGTCGGTGCATCGGGTGGCGATCAACGCGGACCGCGCCGCGAGCAGCCCTCAGCGCATTCTCACCCCCGATCTCGAAGACGACCCGGCGGGGCAGGTGTACCACGCCCACGCCTTTCGGTACGGAGACACCTATGTCGGCCTCTTCCAGTGGTACTGGGAGACGGACGATCCCTACGCCGAAATGGAGTTGATGACGAGCCGCGACACCATCACCTGGCAGCGGCTGCGTCCCCGCCGGACGTTCCTGCCACGCTCACCGGGCGGTTCCGCGGCCGGCGCGTTCGATTGTCGGGCGACGGACACCGCGCTCTCGCCGCCGATCCGCACGTCCCATGCCTCCCGAGGCCCCTACCTGATGGGGGGCATGGACACGCTCTGGTTCTACTATTGGGGTGGGCCGGCCATGCACGGCAAGCGCCACCTGACCTTCGGCCGGGCGCTGGGTCTCGCGCAGCTGCGGGCCGACGGGTTCTGCTCCCTCCGCGCGTACCGCTTCCCCGGCACGCTGGTCACGAAACCGTTCGTGTGGCCGGGCGGCGTCTTGCAGATCAATGCCTTGATAGTCGGCGGCGGTGGCAACGGCGGCGTGTGGGTCGAGGTGCTCGACGAAGACTTGACGCCCATCCCGGGATTGACCCGCGCCGACGCCGACATTTTCCGCTACCGCGACAGCACCGGGCACCCGTGTGCCTGGCAGCAGGACAGCCAAGCCATCGCCAAGGTGACCGGGCAACGCATCCGCCTGAAGTTCTACCTGGAGAACGCCGACCTCTACAGCTTCCGCGCGGCCGACGAGCACCCGGAGGGGCACTGAGCACGCGACACATTAACTGTGAGGCCACAGGGCCTGAAAGCAGCAAGCTAGGTACGGAAAGTTGGTGGCCCAAAGCGGCCGCGCGGCTTATCGTCTGCCTCGTCGCATCTAGGAGTCTACGCAACGGTAGCTGATCGGGATGTCGCGCCACCGATAACGCCCACTAGCCCCGCCTCTATAGTGACCAATGTTAAGGGTGGTACCAGTCGCCACAGGCGTTACAGAGGTGTGCTTTTGGGGAGTCTACACAGTGGTAGTGGATAGGGACATCACGCCACCGATAGCGCTGCGTGTCAACATTGGTGGCCCCACAGAGGTGCTCAATGAGCAAGCTCTCATCGCCTTCCTAGTATACCGACAACCCATAAGATGCGCCAAGTTCGAAGACAGTCTTCCCCTTGCCATCTGGCTCCTCCACTGCCGAACGGAGGCGCACCGCGACAGATATTTGGCCGGCTGCACCACCGCACCCTTCTACTACTACCTGTGCGATGTGTTGGCCCCCGGGAGACGCTATTTCTTTGCGAATATGCTCGGAGCAGCCCAATTCGGTGGTCACGATCCCCACAAGGATGAGGATGAGCGGCACTGTCACGAGCACAAGACAAGACCGATTTGGGACCCATTTCCGTTTCATGGCAACTAGACCAGTCCACTCGTCCGCAGCACCCGGAAGAGCCGAATCCCCGCCCGGATAGCGGCGGTGTCGTCCCGCTCAACTAGAGAGCAACACGCTCGGTTACTGAGTTAACGAGTCTTGCGACACTAGGTCTACACCACTGGCAAGATACGGAATCTCGTGTGGTACCGGCGCATTAAATGGCAGACGCCCTGCCTCGGAGATGTCGAGGAGGGGCGTTTCTCTGCAGGAGGGGGGGCGAGGGTGCATCCGGAAGGAATCGAACCTTCAACCTTGGGATTAAGAGTCCCCTGCTCTGCCTAGTTGAGCTACGGATGCCCGGCGCGCTGCTTACGTGATTGTACCAAAACCGATGCGGGGATGCGTAGTCAGCACTGGTGCGGAAAGCGATAGCGCAGAAACAGCTCGCTCCCGGCGCGGTACGCTGAGAGTAGCTCCAGTTGGACGAGTGCGTGGGGCGAGAAGCCATGGCCCTCGACAGCGGTCGTCCCACCGGCGCCGCCCTGGATTTTGGGCGCAATGGTGAGGAATAGCTCGTCTACCAGGCCCGCCTCGATGAGCCAGGCATTGGTGCGTGGGCCGCCCAGGCAGACCAGCCGCTGCACGCCCCAATCGCGTCGGAGGGTGGTGAGCACCTCGTGCGCGTCCAGCGCAGCGCTGTCGGCTGCCCTGAGCCGGATCATCTGTACCTGCTCGTCAAGCGCGGCAACTTGGCTGCGGCCGGCAGCCCCCGATACGATGGCGGCCAAGTTGGTACGGTCCGTGCGAAAGAAGGGGGCGTCCAGGGGCATCTCGCCCCGCCGGCTCACGACTACCCAGAGCGGTCGGGGACGCAAGCCCCGCTCCTGCCGCTCCCGCCGGGTCGCGGCCGTAATCTTAGGATAGCGCAGCCCGTCCGCCCGTACCGTGCTGGCGCCACCGAGAATAGCATCGGCTTGCAGGTTGATCCGCTCCATGAGCGCGTGGTCAACGTCGCTGCCGATTAGTTTCGTCGTCCCGGTGCCCCCGACGACCACCTTGCCGTCGAGGGTCGTGACCATGTTCATCGCCACGTAAGGGCGGTCGGCGCTCCGCGCGACGGGCCAGCACAGGTCGGCATAGACCGCGCTGAAGGGGACGGAGCCGGGCACACTACCGGTCACCCGGTCGAACAGGCGATAGACCTGCGGAGACGTATCCATTGTCGTGGGCAGTCCGCGACCGCTGAAGACTATTCTAGCCGACACCTGCCACAGGGACCGCGCTGGCGATCCGACAGCGCCACCGCACTCACACCACCGGCGCGTTCGCCGGGAGGCCGTACAACCTGGCACAATAACCGCGGCAGTAGTTCGCTAGGTCGCTTTGCCGGGAAGGGTAGGATCACAAGCATTATGTGGCTGGTGCGATTCCTCGTTACAGCGTCCCTCACCTACGTCCTCGGCGCCATCCCTACCGGGCTACTCGTCGGTCGTCTCTATGGTGGGATTGACGTGCGGAACTACGGCAGTCGCAGCACCGGCGCCACGAATGTGCTCCGCACGCTCGGGCCGGGCGCCTCGGCGTGCGTCGCGGCAGCCGACTTCCTGAAAGGTTTCTTGGCGGTCCTGCTCATCCGCCAGCTCTATCCTCAGCAGCGTTGGACCCACGGGCTGGCAGCATTCTCTGCTTCCGTAGGACACAATTGGCCTCTGTTCGCCGGATTTCGCGGCGGCAAGGGCGTGCTGACTTCGCTCGGCGGTCTCGCACTGCTACATCCGCCGACGGCGTATGTCGCTTCAGGCGTCGGTGTGACCGTGATCTGGCGGACACGGTATGTCTCCCTGGCGTCACTCTGCGGCGCGTTGGCGGTCCCGGTGACTCTTGGGAGTGCTGCATTACGCCGGAACGTCTCGGCCGCCTACGTTGCGGGTGGAGTAGGGAGCGCAACGTTGGTTACGCTGCGGCATCGCGAGAATATCTCGCGCCTGCTCGCCGGCACCGAGCGCCGGTTTGGCGAACGGGTGGACAGCCCGCCCGACGACGAGGTGCGCCAGGCTGACGGATGACTCCCCTTCCCTGCCAGGGAAGGGGCCGGGGGTTAGGTCCAATACCAGCCTCGCTATGCCCCCCGCTCCGCAGGGGGACGTGGATTCCCGCTTTCGCGGGAATGACCGGAACAGGGCCGGGCGCCCAGCAGCACCGTCAGCCGGCGGCTGCGCTGACGGGCGCCGTGCTGTAGACCGGGGTACACCACTCCGCCGAGCGCGCATGACGACCGCGCACGAGGTCGTGGAACAGGTGCTCGATCCGGGTCGTGATGGGGCCGATCCCGCCCTCACCGATCCGGTAGCCGTCTACCGAGCCAACGGGAGTCACCTCCGCTCCCGTCCCGCAGTAGAACACTTCGTCCGCGATATACAACTCGGTGCGGTCCACCTCGCGCTCGGCCACCGGGATGTCTAGCTCTTCCTCGCAGAGGCGCAAAAGCGTGCGGCGGGTAATGCTCTCCAGAATGCCGCTCGTCGTGCTCGGCGTGATCGCCACGCCGTCGCGGACGATGAACAGGCACGACGCCGGCCCCTCGGTAACTTTACCGTTGGCATTGAGCAGAATCGGTTGGTCGTAGCCGTGCCGGTTCGCCTCGATCAGCGCGATGCGGCTGTTCTGGTAGTTGGAGATGCACTTGATCCGCGGCGAGAGCGAGTTATCCGAGACGCGCGTCCACGAGCTAACCCCGGCCTTGAGCACGGTCCCGGTGCCCAAGACGGTATCGAACGGCTTGGTCCAAATCAGCACACTGGTACGGCTGTCCTCCAGCGTACCGAACCAGTCGGCATCGGCATGGTAGGCCAGCGGACGGATGTAGACATCGCCACGATGGTTGTTGGCCTGCAACACGTCCAAGGCCGCACCCGCCAAATCCTGCGGGCTGTACGGGACGGACATGCGCTGCATCTTCATGGAGTCGTCGAGCCGCTCGAAGTGCTCCAGAAATTGCCAGCCGTAGAGTTGCTCGTGGTCGGCATTCCAGTAAGCCTTGATCCCCTCGAACACACCGCCCATCGTGGACCAGCCCAGGAGACTGACATGCACCGTCGCCTGCTCCCAAGGCATCAACTCACCGTCAAGCCAGAGATACGCCGAACGACCGGAATTGCTCATTGTGTAGTGCTCCTCTACTGTCTATAGCTCTGTGCCTGCCAGACTGTAGCGAGGTCAGCCCAACCGGTCAAGGAGTCGGCGCATTTATGGCCGTCAAGCTCGGTATTCGGCGGTGCCGCCGCCGTGCGCGGTACACTACCCCCAGCGTGGCACCAGGGCCGCACTGACCGTCCTAGCCTCCATATACGGGGGAAGTTCCATGCCCAACTCGATCTACTACGGCGATAACCTGCGGATTCTCGAAGCGATGCCGAGTGAGTCGGTAGACCTGATCTACATTGATCCGCCCTTCAACACCGGCACCACGCAGGCCCGCACCCGGCTCAAGACCGTCCGCAGCGAGACCGGCGACCGCACTGGCTTTCAGGGCCGGCGGTACGAGACGATCAAGCTCGGCACCAAATCCTTTGCCGATCGGTTCGACGACTACCTCACCTTCCTCCGGCCGCGCCTGGTCGAGGCCTATCGCGTGCTCACGCCGACCGGATCGCTCTACTTCCACATTGACTACCGCGAAGTCCACTACTGCAAGGTGCTGCTCGATGACATCTTCGGGCGCGAGTGCTTCCTGAACGAGATTATCTGGGCTTACGACTACGGCGCCCGCACGCGCAAGAAGTGGCCGGCCAAGCACGACAACATCCTGCTCTACGCCAAGGACCCCGGCTGCTACACCTTCAACGTAGACGACATTGACCGCATCCCCTACATGGCGCCGGGGCTGGTCGGGCCGGAGAAGGCGGCGCGGGGCAAGCTGCCCACCGATACGTGGTGGCACACGATTGTCAGCCCGAACGGCAAGGAAAAGACCGGCTACCCGACACAGAAGCCGCTCGGCATTCTGGAGCGGATTATCCGTGCCTCCTCGAATCCTGGCGACATGGTGCTGGACTTCTTCGCCGGCAGCGGCACGACCGGCGTAGCCGCAGCCCAACTCGGCCGCTCATTCATCCTCATAGACAACAACGCCGAGGCAGTGCGCGTCATGCGCGCTCGACTGGCCAACTCTCCCGTGACGTTCGCGGAGTCGCACAGCCCACACAGCATGGTCACCCCAGCTAAACACGGCAGCGCAAGGAGCCGCTAGCCGGGTAGAGCATCAGACATCATGATCTATGAACTGTGGTCCGGGGAATCAGCCAACCTCCTCGCCGGCTTCAATACCGAAGCGGAGGCCCTGCAGGCCATCGCGGATACGATCGCCGAGCACGGCAGCGCGGCAGCAAAGGACCTGGGCCTTTTGGCCGTGGACGAAACCAAGCCCGACGATGACGAATCGGCAGTGATCCTCCTTGCCGAGGGCGAAGCACTCATCGCGCGTGCCCTCGCAGCCACAGCGGTACGGCCGTGCCGGGTTCCGGCCGGCGCCGGCATGACGAGCGTGCTCTGTCCGTGGGAGAGGGTTGGGGTGAGAGCAGCCGGGGGTGAGGTCGCCTAGCCCGCGAGGCGGCGCAGCGCCTCCAGGTTGGGCGCGTCCGGCCCCTTCTTGTCGAAGCCCGGCACCTCCAGGACGAACGGGAGGCTCCGCAGTGCCGGGTGGGCGAGCACCGCTGCAAAGTCCGCCTCGCCGATGGTGCCGCAGCCGATGTTCTCGTGGCGGTCGCGGTTCGTGCCGAACGGCACCTTGGAATCGTTGGCATGCACCAAGCGCAGCCGCGACAGGCCCACGGTCCGGTCGCAGACTTCCACTGTCTCTTCGAGCGAGTCGGTCTGCTGCACGACGGCGTGGCGCGACTTCCCGCTAGGCGCTGCATCGGCCGATTGCTGGGCGCCGGGCGTCAGGCTGTAGCCGGCGGCGTGCATATGGCACGTGTCGAGGCAGATTGCGACCCGGGGATCGTTATCGAGGCGCTCCAGCAGGCCGGCGAGTTCCTCGAAGGTGCGACCGAGGGTGGTGCCTTGACCGGCGCACGTCTCCAGCAGCAGCTCGACCTCGCCGGCGTCGTCTGCGGTCGCATCGAGACAGTGATGCAGAGCGCCCGCCGCGCGATCCAATGCTTCAGGCACCGATTGGCCCTTGGCCGCGCCGGGGTGGATCACGATTCCCGACACGCCCAAGCGCGCCGCAATGCGAAACTCGTCGGTCAGCGCGTTGAGACTGTTCTGGTAGATACGCTCATCGAGGGACGCAAAGTTCATCAAGTAGATGCCGTGGATGAAGGCGGGGCCAAGCTCGCGCTCCGCACACGCGGCCCGAAACTTGCTGACCGCCGTGTCCTTGTGGTTGGGCGTGCGCCAGCCAGAAGGGCTACGGGCAAAGAGCTGAATCGGTCCGGCGCGTAAGCCGATCCGGTCGGCATGGGCGGTGGCCTTGTTCACGCCACCATTGAGGTGCGCGCCAATCCGGACGTGCTCGCGTGCTGCCATTTCCCGTCATCCCCTCAATGCGTCGCGGCAACTGCGCGCTGCCTGCATCGGCAACGGCGCTGCTCAGTTCCGTAACGGGTAATCGGAGCGCCGGTAGCGGGCGGGAAGAGGCCAGTGGCCGCAGTAGCTCATTAGGCGGACAGGGTCATCGAGGGGGGGTAGGACACTGGGAGATCGGGGAACAACCGCAACTCTACAACTCGATGGGAGTTGCCCTGTACGCTACGTATGTGATACCGTCAGCATCGATAACACTTGACTCCCAAACCATGGCACAACCTTCAAGTCTTTCTGGAGCATTTCTAAGCTCTTGGGAGACCCTAATAATCTCTTGAATGTCTGGCCATGATGCTTCGTCTTCTCCAACACACAAGACACCCACGAAATTCGCTAGTACAGCTACTTGCAGACTTTGAGCCTCTATCTTCTGCTGCTCAGACAACCCGTTGTAGTTAGAGTCTAAGGATAAGGTTGCACTAAGAAGCTTGTCGCCATCTCCGTCAACTGCAATTCTGATCTTTCCTCCGCTTTGTAGTCGCTTCTCTACTGCCTGCTCAGATCCGGTGCTCTTCCATTCTCCTAAAGAGGAAAACGTCTCTACTACACTTGTTCTTCTGGCGTTGAGGTAGGTTTTCTCCTTAGAAGCTGTAGGTTCTCGTTCGAAGAATCTAACTAATACCCCAGCCCCAAGAACAGCAGACACTCCACCAAGTGTTAGAAAGGTTCTCTTGTTCATGAGCAGTCCTTTATCTCTTGTGCTCTAAGCTCTGCTTCTACTGCCTCTGCTAGTTTAGCCGATGGGAGATCGGGGAACAACCGCAACGTCAGCGCGTGTGGTACAAACTGCGCGGCAAGTTTAGCCGATAGGAGAGCGGGGACAACCGCAACACATCCCCGCGCAGCTACCAATGCAGCAAGGCGATAACCGCACCGGTCATGCAGGTGGCCATGGTGCCGGCCAAGATGGACTTCAGTCCCAGCTGGGCAATCTCCAGGCGCCGCTCGGGTACGATGGCACCAATCCCGCCGACCATAATGCCGATACTGCCGAAGTTGGCGAAACCGCAGATGCTGTACGCCATAATCAGGGCGCTGCGCTCGCTCAGGCTGCCGGCGGGTAGCTCTGCCATCCGCAGGTACGCGACCAACTCGTTGAGCACGACTTTGATGCCCAGCAACTGCCCGGCGGTCGTGGCCTCGGACCAGGGAATACCCAACGCCCACGCCAGCGGCGCCAACACCCAGCCGAGCATCCTTTGCAGGGTCAGCGGGCCACCCGCGACGTCCGGCACCAAGGCGAGCACGATGTTCGCCAGCTCCACCAGGGCAATCAGGACGATGAGCATACCGATGATATAGGCGAGCAGGCGCAGGCCGTCTATGGTGCCGGTGGTGAGCGCGTCCAACCCGCTGCGGTAGAGCCGCGTGAACTCGACCCGCCCTTCAACCTCTTCCCCTTGCGGAGGCAGCATCACCTGGGCGATGACGACGGCTGCCGGCGCACTGATAATGGACGCCGTCAGCAAGTGTCCGGCCGGATCGGGGATGATGTCTTTGAGGAACGTGGCATAGAGGGCGAACACCGTGCCCGCGATGGTCGCCATGCCGGCAGTCATCACGACGAATAGCTCGGAGCGGCTCATACTCGCCAGGTAGGGACGCACCAGTAGCGGCGCTTCCACCATGCCCACGAACACGTTGGCAGCGGTCGAGAAGCTGGCAGCCCCGCTAATGCGTAAGGTTTTGCCCAGTACCCAGGCGAACCCTTGCACCACCCAGGGCAGCACGCGGAAGTGATAGAGGACGGCCGACAGCGCGCTAATCAGGATGACCAGCGGCAGGGAGCGAAACGCAAGCACGAAAGACCCACCCGGCGTTTTCTCTTCGAACGGCAGCGGGGCACCGCCGAGAAACCCGAATACCAGCGACGTTCCCGCCTGCGTCGCCCGCATCAGCGCATCCACTGCGTTTCCGATCCAGGTGAGCGGAGTCTGCGCTACGGGCAGCTTGGTCAGCAGCAGGGCCAGCGCGAACTGGAGGGCCAGCCCGGCCACCACCATCCGCCAGGGGAAGCGACGCCGATGCTCACTGATCGCCCAGGCAAAGACGACCAGCCCGACCAAGCCCACGATTGGCTGGAATAGGGTCATAGTGTGTTACCCCCCCATGATCGCCCGGTCCGTGATCGGGCGAGAAGCACACACTACCCGGCAAGCGTAGCGTTTCCGAAATGGAGCACCGCCGCCAGTGTAGCCACTAGGAGATCGGGAGACAACCACAACGGATGTGCCACTAGGCACGGCTTTCAGCCACGATGATCTCGCTCGGCACGCCCCATTGCACCACAATCTCGCGCGTGGCCAAGCGGAATCCGGCCTGCCGTACCAGGCCGGTCAGCTGCAAGGGGCGGCAGCCGCCACACCCCTCCGGACTGATGGCGTAGATCAGCTTCCAGAGCGCGATCAGCGCCCGGCTGGGCCGGGTCACTCCTTCAGTGAGCGTAGTCAGCACGAGGCGACCGCCCGGCACGAGCACGCGCCGGAAGTCGTGCAGGAGGTCCGGCAAGTCCGGCGCCGGCAGCAGGTCGAGCACGTAGGCGGCGAACAGACAGTCCAAGCTGGCGCTGGCGTAGGGCAGCCGGCGCGCATCGCCCAGGCAGACCGGCGACCCGGTGCGGGTACGGGTGAGGCGGAGCATCACCGCCGAAACGTCGAGGCCGACGGCAAGCCCGTCCGGCGCGACGGCCGCCGCGATGTGGGCGTGCTCTTTGCCGGTACCCACGCCGACGTTCAGCACGCGGCAGCCGGGCGTCGGGGCCAACAAGGCCAACGCGCGCGTCTTGGCGCGGCCCTCGAAGCGCCCGGCCCAATCCTGATACGTACCCAAGCGGTCATAGTAGCGCCGGGCTGCCTCACGCGAGACGGTGTCCTGGATCATCGCTCTCCAACGGAAGCCGGTCGGCCGGTGTGTACGTGTACCGCAGCCGCTGCCGATCAGCGGAAGCGGCGTTTGAGTATGCGGACCACCGCTTTGTGCTCGTTGGCCGGAATGTGCAGCGTGTGCGGCCGGTTGCCCTTGCGCGGCGTCAAGATAATCCGGTTGCCACGCGAGTCGAAGCGTCGGAACTCGCGCCAGAGGCGTGGAGAAGTGTTATTGATCGCCACTCCGCGGTCGGTCAGGACATAGCGCATGGGCAGGGCGAGGATGAGGAGCGCACCACCGAGGGCGATATACTCGGTACCGGGCAGGTAGTAGCCCTGGCCGAGGACGTAGCGCTCGATCTGTCCCAAGGCGACATACGCGGTCAGCAGTAGCAGCAGCCCCCGCAGCACTAGGAGACGGCGCAGCGGCGACAGCCGGGTTTCGTAGAGGACGCTGCCGGACCGACGAGAACCGAAAGGGAACCAGACGCGCAGCAGCAGCAATGAGAGCATGAGGCTGACAAAGCTACTACCAAGCAGTTCGAGCCAGTTGTCGGGCACGCGGTTTGCTCCCGTGGCTGGTGCCCGGATGCTAACACACCACGACCCGCTCGACAACGGCCGGAGGCCGGCGCCAACCGGCTGCCGGGCACGGGGCGCCGGGGTGCGGCTGCGCCGGTGATATACTCATACGGAGACGCCGGACGTGGAGCGCCGGGGTCGGCGGCGGGGAGGAATCGCGTATGTCTGGTCATTCCAAATGGGCGCAGATCAAACGTCAGAAGGCCGGCAACGATGCCAAGCGCGGCCAGATGTTCACCAAACTGGGTCGTGAAATCGAGATTGCCGCGCGCGAAAGTGGTGGTGATCCCGCGACGAACGTCCGGCTGCGGTTTGCGATCCAGCGTGCCCGGAGCTTCAATATGCCGGCCGATAATATCGAGCGAGCCACCAAGCGCGGTATTGGCGAGACCGACGACGCCGTGCAGTATGACGAGATTACCTACGAAGGGTACGCCCCCGGCGGCGCGGCCCTCTACATCGAGGTCGTGACCGACAACCGCAACCGAGCGGTGGCCGAAGTGCGTAGTGTGCTGACCCGCTCCGGCGGGAGCCTCGGCGAGTCCGGGTGTGTGGCGTGGAATTTCGACCAGCGCGGGGTGCTGATCGGGGCGCTGACCCCGGAGCAGGATGCCGATGAGCTGGCATTGACGGCGATTGACGCCGGCGCCCTCGACATCATGGAGGATAGTGGCACGCTGGAGGTTCACACTGCGCCAACGGACCTGGAGGCTGGCAAGCAAGCGTTGGAGGCCGAGGGGTTGGCGGTAACCGAGGCCGAGGTGACCTTCATTCCCAAAAGCACCGTCAAGCTGGAGGCGCGGCAGACCGAGCGGGTGATGCGGCTGATCGAGCAGCTCGAAGAGTTCGACGACGTGCAGCGCATCCACACCAACCTCGACATTGCCGAAGCCCCGGTCGCCGCAGCAGCCTAGGGTGTGTCTGCAAAGTACCGGCCCCCCTATGATCCCCCCGCTTCGCAGGGGGACGTGGATTGCGGCTTGCGCCGGAATGACGTGAGCGGTCGTCTCGGTCCGGGCGGCGAGGCCTGGCTATCAGAACATCCGTTCCGGTAGCATGAATACGATGAACGTGGAGCCGGCGGCGGCCGTTGTCCCCCGCGGCGGTGCTGACGACGAGCAGACCACCGTCCTCGGCATAGACCCCGGGACGGCCAACATGGGCTATGGCGTCGTCCGTGGCGACGTTGAGTATGAGCTGCTGGATTTCGGTTGCTTGACGACCACCGCCGACCAGCCGCCGGAGCAGCGCCTCCTCACCTTGTACCGGGGCTTGCTCGCGCTCGTCGAGCGGCACCAACCGCAGGTCGTAGCGGTGGAACGCCTGTTTTTCAGTCGCAACGTGAAGACGGCGCTCGCCGTCGGGCAGGCCCGCGGAGTAGCGCTGCTTGCTGCGGCGAGTAACGCGGTACCGGTCGCGGAGTACACGCCGCTGGAAGTCAAGCAGGCCGTGACGGGCTTTGGGCGCGCGGATAAGAACCAGGTACAGCGAATGGTGCAGGCCCTGCTCCGGCTCCCGGCGCCCCCCCGCCCGGCCGACGCGGCCGACGCGCTCGCGGTTGCCGTCTGTCACATCCACGCGGCGCCCGCCCGGCGCTGGGGGCTACGGTAGTGATTGACTTTGTCCGCGGAACGCTGGAGCGTACCGGTCCGGACTTTGCCGTCGTGCATGTTGGTGGGGTCGGTCTGCGGGTACATGTCCCCGCCGGCACACTCGTGGCGCTGCCGGCGCCCGGCAGCACCGTGCATCTGCACACGCATCTCTACGTGCGCGAGGAGGTGCTGGCCCTCTACGGGTTTACGGAAACCGGCGAGCTGGCCCTGTTCGAGCTTCTGCTGACGGTCAGCGGCGTCGGGCCGCGCTTGGCGCTGGCCATCCTTTCCACGGCGCCGCCGGAGCGGCTGGCCCAAGAGATCGCCAACGGCGAGGATACGCTGCTGCTGCGCGTGCCCGGGGTGGGGCGCCGGACGGCCGCCCGGCTCATCCTCGAGTTGAAGAACAAGGTGGACGCGGTACCATTGCCGGTAGGACCGGACGAGGGCGAGCTACTGGAAGCCTTGGCCGCGCTGGGGTACTCTGCGGTAGAGGCCCAGATGGCGGTGCGGGCGCTACCGAAAGACGACTCGCTGACGCAAGAGGATCGGCTGCGCCTGGCCTTGGCAGAACTGGCGCCGCAAAGTGATTAACCGGCTACGACTACCTGCGAGCCGCTGACTGCGGGCAAACCATGAGCGAGCGTATCATCGGGCCGGACGCGCAGTCTGGGGATGCGGCGCTGGATCTCAGCCTGCGCCCGCGGCGGCTGGACGACGACGAGTTCGTCAACCAAACACGGGTGAAGGAGCAGCTACGCATCGCCATCGAGGCGGCCCGCCACCGTGGGGAGCCGCTCGATCACGTCCTCCTGCACGGGGCGGCGGGACTCGGCAAGACCACGCTCGCGAACATCATCGCCACCGAGCTGGGGGTGCGGATCAGGACCACCGCCGGGCCGGCCATCGAGCGGCAAGGCGATCTGGCCGCTATCGCTACGAACATGCGCCGCGGCGACGTGTTCTTCATTGATGAGATTCACCGCCTCAATCGGATCATCGAGGAAGTGCTGTACCCGGTTATGGAGGACTTTACGCTCGACGTGGTGATCGGGAAGGGGCCGGCAGCGAAGACGATGCGGCTGCCGCTGCCCCCGTTCACGATCATCGGCGCCACAACCCGCGTTTCGCTGCTGACGGCGCCGCTGCGGGATCGTTTCGGGTTGGTCTTCCGGCTGGACTTCTATGACGAGGAGGCGATGGCGCAGATCGTTACTCGCTCGGCCGGCATCTTGGGCGTGCCGATAGCAGCCGGTGGTGCGCTGGAGATTGCCCAACGCTCGCGCCGCACGCCGCGCGTCGCCAACCGACTGCTCAAGCGAGTACGCGACTACGCCCAGGTCCGCGCCGACGGCTCGATTACGGTGAGCGTGGCCCGCGATGCGCTAGAGATGCTCGAAGTTGACGCGCAGGGCCTCGACGCGGTGGACCGCCTCATTCTGAAGACTATCCTGACGAAGTTCGGCGGTGGCCCGGTGGGGCTGGACACGATTGCAGCAGCGGTCGGCGAGGAGAGCGAAACGATCCAGGATGTCTATGAGCCGTACTTGATCCAGCTGGGCTACCTGCAACCTACTCGTCAGGGCCGGCTGGCGACGCCGCTGGCGGCCCGGCACCTCGGACTGCCGCACCCCAACGACGGCGGCGCCGAGCCACCGCGGCAAGGCTGGCTGCTGTAATCCACGATCCACACGGTACCGACGGCAACCTCGCTGCTGGAGCATAGCCCATGCGGACGGCTGCCTTTGACTACACCCTCCCACCGGCCCTGATTGCCCAAGCGCCGGTCACGCCCCGCGACTCGTCCCGGCTACTGGTAGTCCACCGCGAGAGCACCGCGCGGCGCTTCGAGCACCGCCGCTTCACCGACCTCGGCGAGTATCTCCAGGCCGGCGATCTGCTGGTCGCCAACGACACGCGGGTACTCCCCGGCCGGCTCTGGGCACAGCGGCCCAGCGGCGGCGGTGTGGAGCTACTGCTGCTGCGGCCGGTGCGTGAGGGCTGGTGGGAGGCCCTGGCCCGCCCGGCGCGGCGGTTGCGGGCCGGCACTACCCTCACGCTGGTCGAGCCGCCGGGCACGGCGGCCGGGGAGCGCGGCCCGGCGGCCTCCGCAGACACGCAGCCGGACGCGCGGATCGAGGTCGGCGAGCGCATCGCCAACGGTGGCGTGCAGGTCCGTCCGCTGGCCGCGTTCGACGCGGTGCTGGCGCACTATGGACAGATCCCGCTCCCGCCCTATATCCAGCGTCCGCTGACCGACGCGGAACGGTATCAGACGATCTACGGCCAGCGCGAGGGATCGGCTGCGGCGCCGACCGCCGGCCTGCACTTCACGCCGCAGCTACTCGATCAGCTCCGGGCCAAGCAGGTGCAGCTGGCCTTCGTCACGCTGCACATCGGCCCAGACACGTTCCGGCCCATCCGCACCGAGACAGTAGAGCGCCACCAGATGCACGCCGAGCACGTCTCGCTCAGTGCGGAGACGGCAGCGGCGATCAACACCGCGCGCGCCGCCGGCCGGCGGGTGATCGCCGTCGGGACTACGGCGGTGCGGACGCTAGAGGCCGCGGCGCTGGCAGCAGCCGGTGGCCCACCGCTGGACAACAGCCCGCAGGAAGCCCGCACGCGGGCCGCCGAGCCGGCGCCGGCCCGCGCTACGGGAAGCACGGAGCGCGGCCTACCTCCAGACCTACCGGCCATGAACGGCTGGACGGCGCTCTACATCACGCCAGGGCATCAATTCAGGGTCGTAGACGCCCTCATCACCAACTTCCACCTGCCGCGCTCGACCCTGCTCGTCCTAGTGGCAGCCTTTGCCGGTCGCTCGCTGCTCTTCGACGCCTACCAAGAGGCGCTACGCCTCCGCTACCGCTTTTTCAGCTTCGGCGACGCCACGCTGATCGTGTAGCTGGCCGCTGGCCTCACTCCCCGGCCCCATCTCCATTGCCGAGCGACAGCGAGGGGGATTCCATCACCTGTCAGGGCGCTGTGCGGTAGACATAGCGGGTGTCGAAAAGACCATACAGGGTGGGGGTCGTGTTGCCGAAGACGTTGCGGACGGCCGTCAGCCGCTCGGAGTGGGTCGTGTAGATGAGCGGCACGTTCTCGGCAGCGATCTCCTGGGCGCGGTGGTAGAGCGCCACCCGCTTGTCACGGTCCAACTCCTGGCTACCCATGATGTACAGCGCGTCAATCTCCGCTTCCCATTCCGTCGCCGGCTGTGACTGGTTCGGGTGCCACAGATGCAAGTCCTCGCTGCTGTGCCAGACCCCGATACCGCTGTAGGGGTCCACTCCGCCGGTTAAGCCGATGACCATGGTTTCCCAGTCGTAGGAACTGACCAACTGGGTGACAAGAGCGCCGAACTCAATCAGCTTGAAGTCTGCCTTAAGGCCGATCCCCTGGAGGCCCTGCTGGACGACCATACCGACCTTCTCGCGGACGCTGTTGTCCGTATTGGTCACCAGCGTGATCGCGATCTCGTTGCCCGCGCCGTCTTCACGTATTCCGTTCCCATCGGCGTCCACCCAACCGATGCCGTCGAGGATTTCGTTGGCCTTGGCGAGGTTATATTCGTACCGGCGGACGTTCGGGTTGTGGAAGTCACCCGCAGCCGGGCTGACGGAGGCCCACTGCGGATAGCCGAGGCCGTGCAGCACGTCGTTGATGATTGCGTCCTTGTTGATACTGTGCGCGACGGCTTGGCGGAATTGCGTGTTCTGGAACCACTCCAGCTTCTCCGGCGCGAGATAGAGCTGGCCGGTGTCCGGGTTCCGGCCCAGGTTCATATTGAACGCCAGGAACGTCGAGCCGAACGTGGGGCCGCGCCTGTAGATCGTGAAGTCCCCTTCCGCCTCCAGCGATTTGAGGTCGGCGAACTCCTCACCCAAGACGCCATGCAAGTCCGTCTCACCTGCCTGGAACTTGGCAAGCTCGGCAGCCAAGTCCGGGACGAGGAGCCTAATGATCTTATCCAGGTACGGCAGGCGGTTGCCGGCGGCGTCCTTCAGCCAGTAGTTCGGGTTGCGCTGCAAGACCACACGCTCGCCGGGGTCGTAGCGCTCGATAGTGAAGGGGCCGGTGCCGATGATCTCGGCCGGGTCCGTGTAAATGTCCCACGTGTCGGCAAAGGTGCCATCGTCCACATGCTGCTCGAGGATGTGCCGCGGATAGATCGCGGTGCCCATGGAGCGGAGGAAGGGGGCAAAGGGCACCGGCAGCACAAACCGGACCGTGTAGTCGTCGAGCGCCGTGACGGTCATCTGCGCTTCTTGCCACTGACCACTCTCCTCGTCCAGGAACCGGAAGTTGAACGTCGAACGGCTGCTGGCGGGGATGTCGTCGTTGTAGATGACCCGGTTGAAGGTGAAGTCCACGTCGTGGGCGGTGAAGGGCTGCCCGTCGTGCCACTGCACGTCCTGGCGGAGGTGGAAGGTCCAGGTCAGACCGTCATCCGAATGCTCCCAAGACTCCGCCAGGGCCGGCTCGACCTGATCTGTGAGCCACGAGGTTTCGGTCAGGCCCTCGAAGAGATAGCCCAGGTAAGACGACGACCCGGAGTCGTTGGCGAGGGCTAGGTTGAAGGTAAGCGGCTCGGAAATGGTCGCGTAGGTGATCGCCCCACCCGGCTGCCCAATGGTGTACTCGAACACCTCGGCATTCCTTCTGAGCTGGGCGAGGCGTTCCCAATCGAACTGCTCGGTGTTGAGCCGTGATCGTAGACCGTCAGGCCCATTGATCCATGTGCGATACCCGTCGGTGAAGGCCGTCCAGTTATCGGCCTTGCTCCACACCAGGAGGCCCCCGGTGGTCTGCTGCAGCGCCTCACCCCGCACCGGGTCGAACCGCTCGTTCTCCAGGCAGTCACCAACCTTGTCCTGCCCCTCGGAAAGGTTAATCAGCGTCTTGAGCGTGGCGAAGCCGAGGACGAACTCGCATTCCGCTGCTGCCGTCGTCGGCGCGGCGAATAGGACGAGCAACCCGGCGACGACAAGGGCAACGAACCGGTGCTTCACGATGACTCCTCTTGTTACTGCTCCAGGTGCAAGGCCTGTGACCTAGTCCCTACGCAGCTTAAAGTGTGGCAGCTTTTCGTCGCTAGTGTCCAAGCGGCGTGCTCGTGCCTCACCCCCCGGCCCCCTCTCCATCGCCGAGCGATAGCGAGGGGGAGTGCGGCGGAGGCAGGCGGAGGTGAGGCCCGTCTGTTGGTTGACGGTCCGTGAATACCGTGCTATAGTCACTCCGCAAGTGCAACGCTGGTGCTTTAAAAACTGCATACAGTACCACTCTTTTATCCAGAGAGGTGGAGGGAACCGGCCCTAAGAAGCCCGGCAACCAGTCCGCGCGGAGCGGACCAGGTGCCAACTCCGGCAGTGGTGTTCCGCTGCAAGATAAGGGAGGCTGTACCACTAAACGGTGAAGCCCCTCGTCTGGAGACGGGGGCTTTTGCTTTTGTGAAGCGCATCCGTACCGCTGACCAACGCTCGCCTGACCGGCGACGAACGGGCGTTAGGCTGCCGCCACGGCCCCCCGCCACCCCGGTGGCCAGAGTGGTGTGTAGCGCCGGTGTCAGCACTGCTCAACTCTCGAAACGAGGATCACGATAGCTATGGAAAATGGGCGTCTCGGTGGATTGCAATGTCGGGAATGCGGACGCACGTATCCCATCGAGCCAATCCACGTCTGCGACTTCTGCTTTGGCCCGCTCGACGTGACCTATGATTATCCGGCCCTGCGGCAAACGCTCTCCCGCGAGGCCATTGAGCGCGGTCCGCTCTCACTCTGGCGTTATTGGCCACTCTTACCGGTCGAGCGCCCCGGCGAAGACGACGGCCATCGCGTAGGCTTTACACCGCTCCAGCGCGCGCGCAATCTCGGCAAGGCGCTGGGCCTGCGGAACCTCTGGATCAAGAACGACAGTGTCAACCCCAGCTATTCCTTCAAAGATCGCGTGGTTGCGGTAGCGATCAAGAAAGCGCGCGAATTCGGCTTTACGACGTTTGCGTGCGCTTCTACCGGCAACCTCGCCGGCGCCGTGGCTGCCGCTGCTGCCCGTGAAGGGATGGCGGCCTACGTGTTCCTGCCCGGTGATACCGAGGAAAGCAAGCTGGTCCACGCCCGGTCGTATGGCGCCCAGCTCATCGCGGTCAACGGCTCCTACGACGACGTCAACCGGCTGTGTAGCGAGCTGGCGGACGCCTACCGGTGGGCGTTCTGCAACATCAACATGCGGCCGTACTACTCCGAGGGGAGTAAATCGCTCGCTTTCGAGGTCACCGAGCAACTGGGCTGGACCATGCCCGACCACGTGGTCGCGCCGGTCGCCTCCGGCTCGCTCGTGACCAAGCTCCATAAGGGCTTCGGTGAGCTACAGAAGGTCGGATTGGTCGCCGAGGGCAGTGTACGCATCTCCGCGGCCCAAGCCGAGGGCTGCGCCCCGGTATCGGAGGCGTTCTTGGCCGGCCGCGAGGCGGTGCGGCCCGTGCGGGAGCCGAACACCATTGCCAAGTCACTGGCTATCGGCAACCCGGCCGACGGCTACTACGTCATCCGCATCGTCAAGGATACGGGCGGGAGCATGACGATCAGCAGCGACGAGGACATCCCGGCGGCGATCAAGCTGCTGGCGGAGACGGAAGGCATCTTCACGGAAACGGCCGGTGGCGTCACGATCTCCAGTCTGAAGCAACTGGTAGCCAGCGGCGTGGTGCAGCCGGACGAGTGCGTGGTGGCCTACATCACGGGCAACGGTCTCAAGACGCTGGAGGCGGTCGCGCCGGTGGCCCGACAGCCCGTCCACGTTGACGCGACGATTGGGTCGTTCGAGAGCACGCTCGGCCTCACGCCGCCGAGCACGCCGGTCGGCGCCGCGCCGGCGCTGGTAGAGTAAGCCGGTCGAGCGACGACGGAAACCTCGCAACAAAGGAGCAGCTTGATGGCAGTGACGGTGCGGATACCTACTCCCCTGCGGCAGCTTGCAGGTGGCGCCGCCGCGGTGACGGCCGAGGGCGCGACGGTTGGCGGGGTGCTCGACGATATGGAGCGCCAGCATCCGGGGTTCAAGGAGCGCCTGTTCGACGAGCAGGGAACGCTGCGCCGGTTCGTCAACATCTACGTCGGTGGTGAGGACATCCGCTTCCTCGACGACCTCGACACCGCCCTGGAAGCCGGACAGGAAGTATCCATCGTCCCCGCCGTCGCCGGTGGGAACTGATCTCCTCACCCCCCGGCCCCCTCTCCATCGCCGAGCGATAGAGAGGGGGAGTCTGCTACTCGTCAGTCCCCTTTCATTCGCGGACCAATGCCGGCTATCAACGACATCGTGCCGGACGGTGCGGAGGCCGGGGTGGGCCTGGCACTCCAGGACGATTGTGGCCGGTACCTGTTTCTGTTGGCCGGTACTCGCTTTCACTGTCCGCCGGGAGAGTTGTTCTACGCTGGCATTGGCGGACACCGCGAACAAGGCGAGTCGTGGCCGGCCTGTGCCCACCGGGAAGCCAATGAAGAGATCGGCGCCGACGTTACCCTCTGGTCGGCAGCGCAGACCTGGCACCTCCCGCGTCGTAGTTCGCCTGCACGGCTCACGTTGCACGACTGCCCCCGTCCGCTGGCCGTGTACGAGATGGTGCATCCGCCGGGCACACCGCGAGCCGGCGGCGTGTACTACCTGGTGATCTACTTGGCCCGACTACAAGGCCAGCCGCGCGATCTGGCACCGGAGGAGGTACAGGGAGTGATCGCCTTGACGGCCGCGCAAGTGGTGCAGGGCGAGCAGCGCCGGACTACGCTTGCCACGCTGCTTGATGAGGGCGCCACGATCGTCGCCGGCGGCGAGTCCGTCGGTCGGCAGGTGCGCCTGTACCCCATCGGCACGGCAAAGGCGTTGGCGCTGGTGCTCCGGGCACCGGCCAACTCCCGGTAATAGCCGGGGCGCCCGCTCCCCTGACCACCAGCCACTAGCCACTAGCCACCGGCTACTGGCCAGCGGTATGATGTGGGTGGCTCGCACTGTACGGCCGGCGGTGTCGTACACGGCGGCAAGAGGGGGTAGATGATGTTTACCCGGAGACTGACGGAGGACCAACGGCAGCAATGGGAGCGCGATGGCTACTTCGTGCTGCCGGACGCGCTGACACCCCACGAGGTGGCCAGTCTCACGCAGGCGTTGGATCAGCTCTACCAACAGCATGTCGTGGACAACCCGGAGGCCGACGCGGCGAAAGGGATAGACCGTCGCAACGTGATGGAAGACGACGATGCCTTCGTCGAGTTGATGGACCATCCCGGCATCCTGGGCGTCGTGGTGGACCTGCTCGGCCCGTACATTCAGCTGAGTATGTCCGAGGCCGTTATCCGCCTGCCCGATCCCGAATTCAAGGGCTACATCCATACCGACGGTGGACAGGCCCTCCAGCACATCCGGCTCAGTGATACGAGCTGGCCGCTCCAGCTGAAGATCCAATACTTCCTGACCGACGTGCTGGAGCCGAACGGCGGCAACTTTACGCTAGTGCCGGGGAGCCACCGGCAGGCGTTCCCGGAGGAAGGGCTGCCCGACGGGCCGGAGTCACCCGGCACCGTGCAGCTCTCCGTTAAAGCCGGTGACGCGGCGATCTTCACCCACGCCATCTGGCACGGTCCGGCGCGGAACCTGTCGGGCCAAGCCCGCAAGACGCTGATTTACTGCTACAGTCAGCAGTGCTTTCGCCCCTTCGACTATAAAGAACCATCACCAGAGCTGTTAGCCCGTTGCACACCGCGCCAGCGGCGGTTGCTGGGCGACCTCGGCGCGGCCTGGCGTCCGGGCGCCTACTTCTACTCGCCGTCGGATCAGGTCGAGGTGCTGTCGGGTGCAGCGACCCCGGCTGAGAACTGAACAGCAGTTGCGTGGAAAGGAACGGTAAGCGAGATGTCTATGCGGAGGCTCACTGAAGCAGAGCAACGCCAGTGGGGGTGCGACGGCTACCTGGTCGTGAAGGGAGCACTCACACCGGACGAGGTGAACCGGTGCATCCAAGCGGTAGACGACCTCTATGCGCGGTACGTGGCGCCCAACAACGACGGCGGCCCCCAGCGCGGGATGAGTCGCCGGAATATCTACGCGGAGAGCGATGTCTTCATTGACCTGATAGACCATCCGGGTACCTTTGGCCTGGTGCTGGACCTGATGGGTTCGTACATCGGTTGCAGCGTGGCGCAGGCGACCATGCGACCGCTCGATCCGAGCTACAAAGGGTACATCCACCCCGACGGCGGCGAGGCCCTCGAACAGATTCGTCTCACGGAGACGAGCCTGCCACTGCAAGTCAAGATTCAATACTTTCTGACGCCGCTACCCGAGACGAACATGGGCAACTTCATCGTCTTTCCCGGCAGTCACCTGCGGCCGTGGCCGGAGGAGCGGCTGCTCGCCGGGACGGACACGCCGGGCGGCGTGCCGCTGTGCGTCGAGGCGGGTGATGCCGTGATCTTCCCGCACGCCCTCTGGCACGGCCCGGGACCGAATCTATCGGACCAAATCCGGAAGACCCTGATCTACCGCTACAGCCAACTGTTCATGCAGCCGTGGGACTTCGACGAGGCGTCGCCGGAGCTACTGGCCCGGTGTACACCGCGCCAACGGCGGCTCTTGGGAGACGTGGGCGACTGGCGCCCCGGCACCTACTACCGCAACCCCAGCCCTGCGGACCAGGCCGCCCTCATGGAGGGAACGGCCGCGCCCGCGCCGTAGGGACGCCTTCGCTATCGCGCGGCGATGGAGCGGGAGTCGGAGGGTGAAGAGCGCGCCCACTCGTCGAGGATGGCGAGGTAGTAGGCCACGCCAACGGGCAGCGCGGCCTCGTCGAGCCGGAACCGGGCGCTATGGCCGGTGGGACGCTCGTCGAGCGGGGTGCTCGGCACGCCGACGCCCAAGCTGGCAAAGCAACCGGGGCGCTGCTCCAGAAAATACGCAAAGTCCTCGGCACCCAGCACCGGCTCCGCCGTGACTACCTGCTCCTCGCCGAGCGTGCGCGTCGCTGCCCGCTCGGCCAAGGTGGTCATCGCCGCATCGTTCACCAGCACCGGGTACCCCCAGGTGTAGTCCAGTGTGGCCTCGGCACCGAAGCCGCCGGCTACGCCCTGCACCAGGGCCTCGACACGCTGCGGCATGGCGGTGCGTAGCTCCGGCGAAAGGGTGCGGACGGTACCCGTCATCACCACCTCGTCGGGAATGATGTTGTCCTTGGTCCCGCCGTGGATGGTGGCAACGGTAACGACGGCGGCTTTGGTCGGCGGCGTTTGCCGGCTGACGACCGTTTGCAGGGCGGTGACAACGTGCGCCGCGACGACCACCGGGTCAACGGTGCGGTGGGGCCAGGCGGCATGGCCGCCACGACCGCGGATGGTCAGCGTAAAGTCGTCGGCCGCGGCGCTCCGGGCGCCCACGGCCAGCCCAATCGTGCCCGTATCCAGCAGTGGCGACTGATGGAGGCCGAAGATCGCTTCCACCGGTGGGCTGTCGAGCACTCCGGCCTCGATCATACCCAACGCACCGCCCGGCTCCTGCTCCTCGGCCGGCTGAAACAGCAGCACGACCGGCCCGCCTGAGCTACGGGGATGGTCGCGCTCGACGCGGCGGAGCGCCGCGGCGGTGGCGAGCAAGATGGCGGTGTGGGCGTCGTGGCCGCAGGCGTGCATCACCCCCGGTCGCTGCGACCGCCACGGCAAGTCGGTCGCCTCCTCCAGCGGTAGCGCATCCATATCGGCCCGCAGCGCGACGGCCGGGCCGGGCCGGTCGGCGCCGAGCACCGCGACAACGCCGTGCTCGCCGGGCCGGCCGACGCCGATCCGCGGCTCTAGGTCGAGCGACCGGAGCTGGTCGGCGACGTATCGGGCAGTCTCGACTTCCTGGAAGCTCAACTCCGGGTGCCGGTGCAGCCAACGGTAGGCTGCGCTCGCGTAGCCGGCCTGAGCATCCGCCAGCGCCCGGATCGTATCAACGTCCATCATCTCGTTCCCACAAGAAATCCACGCCTCACCGCCGGGGTCGGCTGCGCCGGCGTGGCCCGGTGACGCGCACGGCCCGCGAGGTGGACCGGCCGCGCGGCGCAGGAGCGGCGGCCCCGTTCGTATCGGCCGCGGCAGCCGCCGGCGCGGCCTTCACGGCAATCGGGTCACTGCCGTCGCCCAGCGTTGCCCGCAGCTCGTGGACCTGATCCCGCAGCAGCGCCGCCTGCTCGAAGTCGAGCTGCCGCGCGGCCTCCTTCATCTGCTTT
Source organism: Chloroflexota bacterium (assembly GCA_965220865.1). Classification (GTDB taxonomy): domain Bacteria; phylum Chloroflexota; class UBA11872; order UBA12225; family JAJDUF01; genus JAJDUF01. The sequence continues at coordinate 3,721,202 of OZ244848.1, read as the reverse complement.
TCGAGGTCCTTGATGAGCCGGGCAACTTCTTTCTTCGGCAACTCCTCGTCGGTCTTGTAGGTAGGACTGGCTTCCGCGACCTGCTTCAGCCGCTCCGATACGCCGCGGATCGCCTTCTGGATGCCGACCGGGGTGATGCCACGCTCTTCGTTGTAGTGGGCCTGGACGCGCCGGCGGCGGGTTGTCTCGTCAATGGCCCGGCGCATCGAGTTGGTGATCCGATCCGCGTACATGATGACCCGGCCCTCGACGTGGCGAGCGGACCGGCCAATCGTCTGGACGAGCGAGGTTTCCGAGCGCAGATAGCCCTCTTTATCGGCATCGAGAATGGCTACCAGCGAGACCTCGGGCAGGTCGAGACCTTCCCGCAGCAGGTTGATCCCGACCACGACGTCGTAGACGCCCAAGCGCAGGTCGCGGAGAATCTCGACGCGCTCCAGGGTGTCAATCTCCGAGTGGAGATAGTGGACCTTAATACCCATCTCCGCCAGATAGTCGGCGAGGTCCTCGGCCATGCGCTTGGTGAGCGTCGTGACCAGCGTGCGCTCGCCGCGCTGCACTCGCTCGTTGATCTGGTAGAGCAGGTCGTCAATCTGGCCGGCGGTCGGCTTGACCTCGACGATGGGGTCCACCAAGCCGGTCGGGCGGACGAGCTGCTCGACGATCTGGGTGCAGTGCTCGTACTCGTAGGGACCGGGCGTCGCGGAGACAAAGATCGCCTGGCGGATATGCTGCTCGAACTCGCTGAACCTGAGCGGTCGGTTATCGAGCGCGGAAGGGAGGCGGAAGCCGTACTCGACCAGCGTGTCCTTGCGCGACTTGTCGCCGAAGTACATGCCCCGCGCTTGCGGGAGCGCGACGTGCGACTCGTCCACGAACAGGATGAAATCATCGGGCAGATAGTCGAGCAGGGTCCACGGCTGCTCGCCGGCGGCGCGGTTGCTCAGGTGACGCGAGTAGTTCTCGATGCCTTGGCAGTGGCCGGTCTCGCGCAGCATCTCCAAGTCGAACAGCGTGCGCTGCTCGATCCGCTGGGCCTCCAACAGCCGCTCCTGTGCCCGGAGCTCGACCAAGCGCTCCTGCAGCTCCTCCTCAATGGTGACGACGGCACGCTCGAGCTTCTCGGCCGGAGTGACGAAGTGCCCGGCCGGGTAGATGTCCACTTGCTCCCGCGCCGCCAGCAACTCGCCGGTGAGGGGATCCACCTCGACAATCCGCTCGATCTCGTCGCCGAAGAACTCGACCCGCACGGCGAAGTCGTCGTAGGCGGGGAAGATTTCCAGCACCTCGCCGCGCACACGGAAGGTGCCCCGTCTGAAGTCCATATCGTTGCGGTCATACTGGACATCGGTGAGGTGTCGGAGCACCCGGTCGCGGCGCGTAACCTGACCGCGTTGCAGCGACACGACCGAGAAGCCGTAGTCCTCCGGGGCACCGATGCCGTAAATGCACGAGATCGAGGCCACGATCAGCACATCGCGGCGCGCCAACAGCGAGCGCGTCGTCGAGAGCCGGAGCTTCTCGATCTCCTCATTGATCGAGGAATCCTTCTCGATATAGGTATCGCTGCGCGGGATGTAGGCTTCGGGTTGGTAGTAGTCGTAGTAGCTGACGAAATACTCCACCGCGTTCTGGGGAAAGAACTCCTTGAACTCGGCAAAGAGCTGCGCCGCGAGCGTCTTATTGGGGGCCAGCACCAGTGCCGGACGCTGCACCTCGGCGACGACACTGGCCATCGTGAACGTCTTGCCGGAGCCGGTCACACCGAGCAGCGCCTGTAAACGCTGACCGTCGCGCAAACCCTGACACAGCTTGGCGATGGCCTCCGGCTGATCGCCGGTAGCCTGGAAGTCAGAGACTAGCTGAAACGGAGGCATCGGCGCATGTCCTTCTCGTGTGCTGTCAACACTGCTGCGATGAGGAGGGTCAGGAGGGAACTGGGAGAGTGAGGCGCGGCAGCCGGGGACAGCACCTACGACATTCTAGTCTCCCCCACCCGCCGCCGGCAATAGCGGGCTGGGACCAGCACGCAGAGGGCCAGCCCCGACGTAGCCAACATCTCTAGGGGGATGCCAGCGGCTACGGATCACCGACCAATTGCGCCGCCTATAGCGGCACAACGACACCAAGTTCAGCGGCCACCTGGCGCACTGCGTCCCAGGTCTTGTCGGGGATGGGGATGCCGTCGCGGAGGCGTTGCTCGCGGCTGCGGTGCTCGGTCTCGCCGGAGATTAGCACCTCGTCGAAGCCCTCGGCCGGCGGCGTGGCCTTGATCCGGCCAAAGGACTTATCTACGGTCCGCTCGACCGCCTCGCTCGGCCCGAAGAGGCCGACATCTACGGCCAAGATGAACACGCCGGTAGCGCCTTCGTCGGTGGCGTACCGGTCGGCATGGGTGAGTAATCCGCCGAACAGGCCGACCACGAGCGCCAGGCCATAGCCCTTGTGCCCACCGAACGTGAGCATGCTACCGCCCTGCCGAAGCACAACCGGGTCGGTGGTCGGCCGTCCATCGGGACCGAACGCGGCGCCCTCAGGCAACGACTCACCCTTGGCCAATGCGACCTCCACCTTGCCCCCGGCAATCACCGACGTGGCAAAGTCGAGCAGGAAGGGCGGGCGCGGGCCGGCCGGGAACCCCCAAGCCATCGGGCTAGTGCTCAATGCGCCCTGACGTCCACCATAGGGCGCGACGCTGCCTCCGGTACGGTTGAGGTTGCCGGAGGTAATGAAGCTGGCGATGCCCTGCGCTGCCGCGCGGGTGGGATACTCGCCCAGCCGCCCGATGTGGTTGCACTGCACAATCCCGACTACCGTCACGCCGACCTCTTTGGCCTTGCGGATGGCGAGATCCATCGCGAACTTGGCGGCGACCTGCCCGAAGCCCCAATTGCCGGAAACGAGCGCCGCCGTCGGTCGTTCCTGCACGATGGTTGGGTGGGCCGCCGGGACGACGCGGCCATCACGCACTCCGCCGACGTAGCCGGGAATATGCTGCACCCCGTGCGAGTCGTGACCGGCGAGGTTGGCGTTGATGAGGTGCTCGGCAACTACGGCAGCTTGCTCCGGCGGGGTCCCGGCCGCCTCGAAGAGCTGTTGGGTGACAGTGCGGAGGGAGTCGGCGGCAATCGTTGGCATAGTCTCTCCTCCAAATGGCTCTAGCCACAGCGAACACAGCGATCACGGAGAATGGGCAGACCACCCTCTGTAGCTCACTGTGACCAGCACGCTCATCGGATGGTGCAGTCTTGGTAATCAGATGGTACCAAGCCGGGGCATGTATGATGAGAGCGCGGTGCATTTTGGCAGCGCCGGAGTTGCGGCGCAGGACCACAGGAGTAACCGGATGGCCGCCCGCCCTCGTGACTGGCTCAAGCAGGCCGAGCGCGACCTCGTACATGCCCGGCATTCCCTGGCGGCCGAAACCTACGAGTGGGCCTGTTTCGCCTGTCAGCAAGCAACGAAAAAGGCGGCGAAGGCAGTCTATCGGCACTTGGGTGTGGATTCCTGGGGGCATGCGGTGTCAGCGCTGCTTGAGTCGTTACCGGCGGAGGCAGCAGTGGCGCCGGACTTGATTGATGCCGCCCGCGAGCTAGACCGACACTACATTCCCGCCCGCTATCCGAACGCGCATCCTCAAGGTGCGCCTTACGAGTTCTACGCGCGGGCCGACGCGGAGCGAGCGGTTCACCATGCAGAGCAGATCATCCGGCACTGTGCGGCTCTTCTTCGACATCAATGATTCTCAAAGCTGTTGAACGGTGTGCCCAACTTCAGATGAGCGTAAACCTCGAAAATCGTCTGCTCAATGGGGTCCTGAATCCCCACGACGCGAATTCCCATTCTCCTAACGCGCTGTTTGGCTTTACAAAAAAGAGGGGCGAACTCAGGATCTTCCGCCAGAACTTTTCTGAACATGGAGTCACAATCGGGACGTCTTGCCCGGAACTGTTCCTTAGCAATGTTGAAGGCGAAAGGCGCAGTCTCGGATCCGCCGGATGCTCGCCCATGCTGGAGAAGCCTGGCCCTGAGGCGATCTGAACGGCCTATGTACATCGGTTCGCCACCCTTATAGAAAACGTAGATGCCTTCGTTGGCAGGAAGATTGGGGGGAAGCCTCCCTCTCCCGTCTCTGGTAATGACTTGGCAATCTTTAAGCTCTTGCAGATACTTGTGCATCTTGGCTATCACGTCTTCGAACCGGCGGTGTGTCATTTGATATTCGCTCCATGGTCCTTGGCAGACCGTTCAAGTCGGTAACAACGTGGACGGACCATCACAAAACATCTAGGCTCTGTATCATACTACTTGGGGAGGCCACTGATGACGGTTTCTCGGCACGCGCCCTACCGCGTAGGGATTATCGGCTGCGGCCGCAAGGGCACGCAGTACGCCAGATCGTATGCGCTGCACCCGGCGACTGTGGTCGTGGCGGCAGCCGATCCCGACCCGGACAACCTCGCCCTGTTCTGCGAGCGCTTCCAGGTCCCCGGCTATCGCAGCTACGAGGAGCTACTGGCGAGCGAGCAGCTCGACATTGCCGCGCCAATCTTGCCGGTCAGCCAGAACCCGGCCGTTGTGCTCGGCTGCGCTCGCGCAGAGGTGAAAGCCATCTCCTGCGAGAAGCCGATGAGCGCCAGCCTCGCCGAAGCGGACCGGATGGTCGAGGCCTGCGCGGCTCGCGGGATCAAGCTCGGCGTCGGTGACTTGGATCGCAACCTTCCCCACTACCAACAGGCGGCCACACTGCTGGCGTCGGGGGAGCTGGGAGAAGTGGTGAGTATCAGCGTCCTCGACGGCAGCGGTAGTGAGATGTCGGGGGGCGGCATCCAGCGGTATAGCCTGATGCGCCTGTTTGCCGGCGATGCCGACGTTGAGTGGGTCACCGGGTGGGTGGATGATGACCCGTGGAGCGACGACGACCAGGGCGGCGCCGGCTACGTGCGTTTCGTGAACGGGATCGAGGGGTTTATCCATCGCCAGGCCAGCGTCCGGCAGGGCTACGAGGTGCTGTGCAGTCGCGGCCTGTTCGTCAGTGACGGCGCCTACGTGCATGCGTGGAAGCTCGCTGAGGGCGCCGCGCGGCCGACGGCGGATGCCCTGCGCCCCATAGAGGGCGTGCTCCCGCAGACCCACCTGTACCGCGGGCGGGCAACGCACGATGCCGAGGGCTGGCGCATCATGCCGCGCCAGGACGCAACCGTTCAGTCCATGGTAGATGCGCTCGACCAAGACATCGAGCCGTGGTCCAACGGGGAGAACGGGCGGCAGGCGCTGGAGCTAGCCATCGCCTTGCGCGAATCACACCGGCGCGGCCATACGCCGGTGTACCTGCCGCTGGAAGACCGCAGCCTGAAGATGATCCCCAGACCGGGGCGCTGGGGAAACAAGAAGACGGTATACGGCAAAGAGTGGTATGCCGAGCAAATCGGCAGCGGCACCGTGCGGCGGTAGTAGGCTGCCGGGTGGCAGTCTCCCCCTCTCCACCATGATGGAGAGGGGCCGGGGGGTGATGCTCGTGTCCCCTCAGCGCGGCTCCGCACGCCGCCAGAGGCTTGTGACCAACCGCCACTCCGCACGGTCGAGCGGTCGCTGCGCCAGCCACACGACGGCGTAGACCGATAGCGCCGCGCCGACTACGACAAGGGATGGACCGCCGAGCCGGCTGATGCCCAACGCGACGGCAGCGCTGGCCAGCCCACCGATCAGCGGGGCGAGCGCCTCCCGCCAGAAGGGGAGCGTACCCAGGCTGCGACGCACGATCACCGCAAACGGCACGAACAGCACGACCTCGGACGCTACGGTGGTCCAGGCGGCGGCCACCAGCCCGTAGCTCGGTACGAGCAGGAGGTTGGCGACCACGTTGAAGGCCGTGGCCAGGAAGAAACCGCCGGTAATCCAGCGCTGCTGACCAACCGCGATGAGGACATACTGTGTTAGGCCGTTCCAAAAGCTCCCCGGCACGTACCAGACGAGGATTTGCAGGGCGATGGCCGATTCGGGAAGAAAGCGCGCGCCCCAGAACAAGCGCGTGATGTCGTAGGCGAGCACCGTGATACCGAGCGCAATCGGCACCGCTATACCCAACAGCAGCTTGGCGGCCAGCCGATAGACCCCCAGGAAGGTGGCATCCCCCGGCGCCGCTCGCCGCGACAGGACCGGGAAGAGCGCGAGCACGAAGCGCGAGGGCAGGAGGCCTACCGCGTCAATAATCCGAAACGCATTGCCATAGTGCCCCACGGCCCGCGGACCACGGAACGCTCCCAGGACCTGAATGTCGCTGCGGAAGAAGATGCTATTCAGCAGGTTATTGAGCATCAGCGGCCAGGCCTCGTGCAGCTGCGGGCGCAGGTCGCCGGGTTTCAGCGCAATACGCGGCGTGAAGTAGCGCCGCCGGACGAGCCGCAGGAAGACCACTGCGGTCACGAGGCTGACGGCGAGCGAGACGACGCCCAGGCCGATGATGCCCCAGCCGACCGCCAACACCGCGAAGCCGAGGGCTGCGGTGAGGACCCCACCCACTAACTGGACCGCCGCCGGGGTCGTCATGCGCTCGTGGCCAGCGAAGATAGCGCTCAAGGCGCCGGCGACGGCCGCCGGGAACAGCCCGGCAGCCAGCAGCGCCACGGTAATGAAGATGGCGCGGTCACCGTAGAGCGTAGCGACCAGGGCCGCGGCGGGCGCACAAGCGGCAGCCAGGACCAGGCGCAAGCCGACTGTCGCCGCGGTGCGCCGGGCCGCCGCTGGTCGGTCGCGGGCAACGTCGCGTGTGAGGAGGGTGCCTAAGCCGAAGTCGGCGAGGATAGAGGCGAACTGCCAGACATTCTGTGCTACGGTGTACGCCCCGATGCCAACGGGGCCGAGCACCCGCGCAGCGTACATGGCCAGCAGCAGGCCCAGCCCGCGCTCGACCACGGTCGCCGCCAGCGGAGCGGCCGTATTGCGCGCCACACGACGCGCCAAACCAGCATCGTCCGCGCCAGCGCTGTCCGTGCGCGCCGGGTCGTCGTCCGGGTCACTCACGGTACTTGACCCGCCTGGCCGGCATCACTTATTCCCATCCGCTTGTGCATACCTCTGATTGTGCCGACCTGGCGCGTTACCCTTGGCGCTCGTTGGATCGTGCAGCTGAAGCGGTCACTGGCTACAGGACGGACGACTAGCGAGCAGTGCAAGCAGTGTACCGCACAAGCCGTAGCTCCCCTGCTCAACGACTGCTGCCAGATAGCCGAGGTGACGGGCAGCGGCCGGCCGGGTGACCCCCTTGTGCCAGTGGACACATATCAAGTAGAATAGAGGTGAAGGCGCTACCGTTAGTGCTGCTCCGGCAAGGCTCTCCAGCCGGTGGGTTCATAGACGCGCGCTGGTTCATCCGGTCACTGTGACCACCCCCGAAGATTCCCTCTGCGTCATGCGCGTCGAGGTACCACGAACCCCAATTCCCCGCCGATGCGCGGGCAAGGAGCGCCATGTCCCTCACCTTCGACCAACTAGGCGTCCCCGAGACCATCTGCACTGCCCTCAAGCATCGAGGCATCACCAAACCCTTCGAGATCCAGGCGGCTACGGTAGCCGACGCCTTGGCCGGCCGCGATATCTGCGGCCGCGCCCCTAGCGGATCAGGCAAGACGCTCGCCTTTGGGATCCCGCTCGTCGCCAGCGTCGGCCGTGCTGAGCCCAAGCGGCCACGCGCGCTCGTACTGGCACCGACACGTGAGCTTGCCGAACAGATCAACACCGTGCTTCGCTCTTTCGCCGGCGCGGTCCGCATCGGAGTCGTCTATGGCGGTGTTGGCTACGTCACCCAAATCAAGGCCCTCCGGCGGGGTGTCGACATCCTGGTCGCCTGTCCCGGACGGCTGGAGGATCTCATCAACCAAGGCGTCGTGAGCCTCTCCGCAACCAACCGGGTCGTGCTCGACGAGGCCGACCGAATGGCCGACATGGGCTTCATGCCCGCCGTTCGCCGGCTGCTCGACCAGACGGTACGCAAGCGCCAGACCATGTTGTTCTCCGCGACCCTCGACGGCGATGTGGCCAGGCTCACCCGCGACTACCAACAGAATCCCGTCCGTCACGAGGTCGGAGAGGAGACCCCGGATATTACCGCAGCCCATCACGTGTTCTGGAACATGGCCAAGGTCGACTGCCCGGGGATCACCGCAGAGGCCGTAAGTGCAGTGTGGCCGGCCATCGTTTTCTGTCGGACCCGACACAGGTCCGACCGGCTTGCCAAGCAGCTCGGCAAGGCCGGCATCCAGGCGGCAGCGATCCACGGCGGCCGCAGACAAAGCCAGCGCACCCGAGCGCTCGCCGACTTCGCCAGTGGTCGGGTGCAAGCCTTAGTCGCGACCGATGTAGCCGCCCGCGGCATCCACGTTGACGGTGTAGCGTCAGTTGTCCACTATGACTCGCCTGAGGATCACAAGACCTACGTTCACCGCTCCGGGCGCACCGCTCGGGGCGGCCAGGGCGGGGTGGTCGTCTCCCTCGTCCAGCCTGAGCAGGTGAAGGGCCTGCGCCGACTGCAGCGCCAGATCGGCCTCAACGAGCCGTTCACGGCTCCCGACGCCAACGCGTTGCGGGATCTCTCACGCGCACTCTCTCCGACCAATCCTGCCGAAACCGCCGAGGAGCACGCGACCCGATCGCGTGCTCCTCGGCACACGCACCTCGCTGCCCCAAAGTCCCCCCAAGATCACAGCGGCCGCGCCACACCAGGCCGGCACAAGGGTCGCCCGAAGGCCAAGAACCGTAAGAAAGCGAGCCAGGCGCATGGCGGTGGCCGATCATGGGGCAGGAACAAGGCCTACCGGTCCTCACGCACGGGCCGTAGTACGCCGAACCTCAGGGCCAGTCGGACGAATCAGCTATCCCGCGCTGCTGAATAGCTCGGCGGTCGCGAACCGGCAGAGTTAGATGGCGGCTTGACGGCCTCTGCAATTGGTTTCCACACCCTTCCTCTTCAGTGCTGAAGATCATACCGTTCAGCAGTTGATGAGGCCATGACCTGCCGGCAGCCGGGATAGTCCCTCCTCGACTGATTGACCGCGGTGTACATGGCTGCCCAATGCGGGCACACCATTCCTCCCCATCCTCCCGACCAAGGCCTCCGCACATAGGCCGTTAACGATTCCGGTAGGGTTCATGTAGCCCTTTGCAGGGGTGCTAGGGGGCGCAACGTGTTCGCCAATACGGGCAACAGGCGCTAGAATGTGCGTTCAAGTAGCGCCGCAGCAATGAGAACGGCGATGGTGAGAAAGCCACCGGCAGCGCAAATGCCCCTGTTGCAGCTGCTGACTCCTGCTGCGCTGCAACGGATGCGTGCCCCGCGGTTCCGGGCTACGGTCGCAGCCGCGCAAGCCAACCCCGACGACCTCACTCCGGAAGTACGAGAGGTCTTGGCGCGCGAGATTGCGATTCGGGAAGCGCGGGCCTACCGTCGTCGCCGGCGAGTACCCCGCGCGTAGGCTGCGGCGGGCCGAGGAGCACCTGCCGCTCCGGCCCGTCATTCCCGCGAACGCGCGAATCTATGCCTGCCGCCGGATTCCGGCGCCCCTATGGCCCCCCCGCTCCGCAGGGGGACGTGGATTCCCGCGCAAGCGGGAATGACGGATCAGGGTTATTCATAGCAATGACCCGGAAACGTCAACAACTCCTAGCGGTAGTGCTGGCCAGCGAACAGGGCCGTCGGGTCGAGCGGCTCGCGGATAAGTGTCACCGTGCCGTCCGTCTCCAGCAGGTACTCGGCCGGCCACGCATGGCTGAGGAAGGCCAGCGACGACATCGTTAGCCCATAGGCGCCGGCCTTGTGTAAGGCAAGCAAGTCGCCCTCGCGCAGGGGCGGGAGCAACGCAGCGCGGGCGATTACATCAATCGAGGTGCAGAGCGGTCCGCCAATGGCGTAGGTACGGGGCGGGCCTCGACGATCGTCGGCAGCAGCCGCAGCGGGGAGCAGCAACGTCACCGGATGGTCCTGCCGGACCGCTACCGGGCGTCGGAAGTGATTCGTCCCCCCGTCCACCAGAGCATAGTCCGTGCCCCGCGAGTGCTTCACGTCGAGCACGCGCACGACATACGTGCCGGCCTCGCCGACCAAGTAGCGCCCTAGCTCCAGCGCGATCTCCTTGTCGCCAAATCCGAATGCGGCGATGAGGTCCCGCAGGCTGGACGCATAGTGGGCCAGATCGAGGTCCCGGCCCGGAAACGTCCGGTAATCCACACCGAGACCGCCGCCGAGATCCACGACCGGAAAGCGCCGCCGGTAGTCTTGCTCCAGCTGCTGCACGAGGTCGAAGACGTGGCGCGTGTACTCCACGAGCAGCGACGATTCCAGCACTCCAGTGGCAGCGAAGACGTGAACCCCCTGCAAGTCGAGGTGCCGGAGCTTGAGAATCTGCGGGAGCACATCGTCAAGCTGCTCCTCGTCAACACCGAACTTCTGGGCACCGCCGCCAAGCTGGACCGCGGCGTCGGCATCGTGGACCTCGAAGCGAGCGTTGACACGCAGCAAGATCGGCTGACGTCTGCGTAGGGGGGCTTGCAACCGTTGCTGAGGCCCTACGGCAGCGACAATGGAGTCGAGTCGTTGGGCCTCGCCCAGCGACTCGACATTGATCGTGCGTAGGCCGTACCGAACCGAGGCGGCCAACTCGTCGTCCGTCTTGGCCGGCCCCGTGAACAGCACCCGGTCGCCGGAGATACCCAAGCGCTCGGCGACGGCCAGCTCACCGGCCGAGGCAATCTCCATGCCCGCACCGAGCGCGGTTAGCTCCTGCACGAGCCGCAGCGACGGGTTGGCCTTGATCGCGTAGTAGACCCGCACCTGTGGCGGAAGCGCCGTCGTCAGCTCGCGGTAACGGCGCTGTACGGTGGCGAGGTCGTAGATGTAGAAGGGGGTGCGGTCCGCGAGCGCAGCGAGAGTCTCACGCGGCACCAAGCGCCCGACAAATAGTTCTCGTGCGCCGTCACTCGTGACTTGGTGCATGCTCATAGCTTGTTGCCATTCTCAGCAATGTTGCATAGAGCAACGGTATACGGCTCCGTATTCGCCTGTCAACCGCGCTCGATATCACGCCGAGCCGTCGGCCGGGCCAGGACAGCGCGCTACGGCAAGCAGGTGATTGGACACACCGACGACGTTCGGATGGTCACAGGTCGCCAGCAACTGCTTACGCCATATTGGCCAGCGCTCCGGGGCTGCCATTAATGCGTTGAGGTGATCTTCCTGAAGATGTGCGCCCAGACCGTTGCAGCCATACAACCGCACCGGTTCGAGGTCCGCCGCGGCCAACGACGAGACAAATTCCTCCGGGAGAAAGTAGTACGTCAGCGCGACTCCAGGGCCGATGGCGGCGATACCCGTCTCCGGCAGGTGCGGAAAGTATTGTGTGTAGCAGCTCGGCCACTGCACGGTCGAGCGGTAAGCGCCCAGCCGATTCATCACCGCGATGAACAATAAAGCGCCCGGCTTCGCTACCCGCCGCAGCTCGGCCAGGGCCTGTCGGCGCAGTGCATCCTCGATGACGTGAGAGAGAACACCGCCCAAACAGAGCACGGCGTCGAACTGCTCGTCTCCGAACCGGGAGAGGTCGGTAATCGAGCCTTCGACCACTGCCGACACCCGCTCGCGGACCGCCGGGGCGGACTCGGCAATGCGCTGGCGAGCCAAAGCCAGCAGCGCCGGGCTGAGGTCGAACAGGGACATCGTGTAGCCCTGCGCGGCCAGCGCCAGGGTGTAGCGTCCGGGACCACCGCCGGCGTCCAGAACATGGCAGGGGCGATCCTGTGTCAAGGCTGACAGATGCCGCTTCAGCGCGTGCATCGTGACCAGATGCTCCAGACGGTACTGCGCCCCGGACTCGAGGCGGCGCCACTCCCACTCGGGGTCATGGTCGTAAGCAGCGCGGACCTGGGCCAGCGTGTCTCCCATACCACCAGCCTCCCTACCATGGGTACTCGGTGTGGCTCCACCGCGAGCGCAGTAGCAACGGCGACAACGACTATACGCTGTTGGAGAGAGTTGCGATTATTGCGATTAGCGACGGGAGTACCGTGCTCCTGGCATAGTAGACGGTCATCTTGAACCGTCGGCCGCTCGGACAGACAGTATGATGAACAGCGCCATCGAGAAGTTAGCACCCTATGCCTTCACCGCCCTCCGGCAGCGCCAGGAGGCGCTGCAAGCGCAGGGCATCGAGTTGCTTGATTTCGGAGTCGGCGACCCCCAGGACCCTACGCCCGCATTCATCCGCCAAGCGCTGACTGCCGCCCTGAAGCCGGAGTCTCGCTATCCCACCTCCGCCGGTCTACCGGAGCTACGGCAAGCAATGGCCGGCTGGTTCGGTCGCCGCTTCGGCGTGACGCTCGATCCCGACGTACACGTCTTGCCGGCGAACGGCTCCAAGGAGGCCCTGTTCAACCTGGGCTTGGCGTTGCTCGATGACCCGCGCCGTGGTCCGCAGGCCGTCGGCGTGCCGGAGCTGGCCTATCAAGTCTACGCCGACAGCGCCCGGCTTCACCATGCCGAGGTCATTCCCCTACCGCTCGACGCCGACTGGCTGCCCGACCTCAATGCGCTGAGTCCCGACATCCTCGGTCGCCTGCGACTTCTCTGGCTGAACTACCCCAACAACCCCACGGGCGCCGTCGCACCACTGTCCTATTACCGCGAGGTTCTGGCGCTGGCCGAGCGCTGGGGCTTCTATGTGGCCTCCGATGAGGCCTACAGCGAGTTGTGGTACGACAGCCCGCCGCCGAGCCTGCTGCAAAGCGGGCTGGAGCGGGCTATCGTCATCAGCACGCTCTCCAAACGAAGCAATATGACCGCCTACCGCAGCGGCGTGATCGCTGGCGACGCGCGGGTGCTCGCAACCCTACGCAACGTGCGCCCGCGGATGGGGGTAGCGACCCCGGAGTTCATCCAGCAAGCGGCGCGCGCTGCCTGGGAAGACGAAGCACACGTGACGGCCCAGCGCCTACGCTACGCCGAGCGGCGGCAGCTGTTCATCGAGGTCCTGGCACGAAAGGGGCTGGTCGTAGACGCGAGCGAGGCGACGTTCTACTTGTGGGTCCGCGTACCGGAGTGGGTTGCGGGGCGCTCGTCGCGGCAGTTCGCCGAGTGGCTGCTGGAGCGCGGGATTGTCGTGCTCCCCGGCGAGTTCTTGGGCGCGCGTGGTGCCGGGCACGTCCGGCTAGCACTGGTACCGCCCCTCGAGACCTGCCAACGGGCGGCCGAGATTCTCGATAGCGTGCTCTGAGCGCGGCGGAGACATGCATAACGAAAGGAGTGGATTGATGGATCGAGAAACGATGCAGGCGCTGATCGAGGCCGCGGCCAGCGGCGAGCGCTCGTCGGATGATGCCGCGGTCGGCGCGGCCGTAGAAGCGACGATTGCGGCGCTCGACGACGGCAGACTGCGGGTAGCAGAGCAAAGCGGGCCGGGCGAATGGCGGGTCAACGCCTGGGCCAAGCAAGCCATCCTACTCTACTTCGGCTCGCAGGACATGGTGATCCACGAGGTCGGACCGTTCCAATTCCACGACAAGGTGCCGCTGAAGCGCAACCTGGATGCCGCCGGCGTGCGGGTCGTCCCGCCCGGCACGGCCCGTTACGGCTCGTTCTTGGAGCCTGGGGTCATTCTTATGCCCGGTTATGTCAACATCGGCGGTTGGGTTGGCGCCGGGACAATGGTGGACACCTGGGCGACGGTCGGCTCGTGTGCCCAAATCGGTCGCAACGTGCATCTCGCGGGCGGCGTGGGCATCGGCGGCGTGCTGGAGCCACCCCAAGCCCAGCCGGTCATCGTCGAAGATAACGCCTTCATCGGCAGCCGGTGCATTATCGTCGAGGGCGCAGTGGTCGAAGCAGAGGCCGTTTTGGGCGCCGGCGTGATGATTACGGCGAGCAGCAGGATCGTTGACGTGCGGGAAGGCGCCAACGGCCAGGTGTACCGCGGCCGGGTGCCGGCGCGGGCGGTCGTCGTGGACGGCGTGTATCCCCGCCAGTTCCCCGGCGGCGGCGCCTACATCCGCTGCGCCTATATCATCGGCACGCGCAGCGAGCGGCACGACAAGAACCTCTCGCTCGAACAGGCGCTCCGCGACTGCGACGTCACAGTCTAAACGGCTGTAAACAGGTCGAGGAGGGGTGCGGCACGGGAGCATCCTGGCAAGGCCGGCACCCGGCTCTGTGGTATCTCCAGGACCGCGTAGTCCTTGACATCCGAACAGCAATACGGTAGAGCCAGTGTCATGGAACTACTCACCTTCAAATTAATCGCCGCGGCGGCGATGGTCGCCATGGCCGTACTCGGCGGCGTGATACCCATCTATGCGGCCGGCCTGGCGGGCAGCCAACGCTTCTTTTCGTTGGGCAATGCCTTTACCGGTGGCCTTTTCCTCGGGCTTGGTTTCATCCACCTGCTACCCGGAGGGATCAAAGAACTCGAGGGGCTGGTGGATTATCCCTTGGGAGTGCTGCTGGCGACGGTAGGTCTTGGCGTCCTCCTGTTGATTGACCGCGTCATCCTCAGCGATCGCTATGGCGAGGAGGACCTGGCAAGACAGAACCCCCGGGCATTCTACCCGTATGTGCTGATGGCGCTCTTGTCAGTCCACTCGGTCATCATCGGCGTTTCGCTCGGACTTGAGGACCACGTGTTGGCCGCGATCGTCATTGTCGTGGGAGTGCTGGCTCACAAGGGATCGGAAACCTTTGCACTGATGGTGAGCACGCATACGGCCGGGCTTGCAGCGAGAGCACAGAAAATCATCCTGGCGCTCTTTGCTGCGATGACCCCGGTCGGGGTAGCGGTCGGCTTGCTGGCTACCACCACCTTAGGAGAAAATGAAACCGCCACGGCTTGGGCTATCGGGATTTTCAACTCGTTCGCGGCCGGAACCTTTATCTACATGGCAATCGTCGAAATGATTGACGCCGAGCTAGCGCGGCGCGATGTGCGTGTAGCGAAGTTCGTGATGAGTGTCATCACCGGCACGGATGACGTGCCTATGCCCACGAAGGACACTGATCGCCTGGTGAAGTTCCTACTGATCATCGCGGGCGTCGCGCTGATCGCGGTGCTGGCCCAATGGACATACGTCCCACAGGCCCACTAGGGTGTAGCGGCAACTTACCGCCCTGAAACTCCGCAACCGTCCTCTGTGCCTCCATGGCACCTCTGTCGGCCGTAGCCTCCACTATCTACCCCGTTGCGCTGATGGCGAGGACCGTACCGCGGCCGAACTCGGTCACGATCAGCGAGCCGTCGGGGGCCACCGTCACGTCGGCGGGCAGGCGTAGCCCCGCGGCGAACTCCTGCACCTCGGCCCATTGGAACCCACCGGCCGCATCGCGGTGGAGCACCACGCGATGCAGCTCGCCCGGCAGGAAGAGCACCACAAAGGCGTTGTCGCGGTAGTCCGCTGGGAACTGCTCGGCTGCGTAGATCGTAATACCGGCCGGCGCCCGGTGTGGTGGCCAGATGGCGATGGGTGGACGGGTTGCCGACGACGGCGGCGGAAAGCCGAACGCCTCCGGGTAGCCATAGTGCTCTCCCGGCAAGACTAGGTTTAGCTCATCTACCGGCGCGCCTCGTTGCGTCCACGCAGCATCCCCGGCAAAGGCGTCGGGACCGTTGTCGGTGACCAGCAGCTCGCCGCGCCCGGTGAACGCCAGCCCGAACGGATTGCGGAAGCCGCGGGCGAACACCTGCACGTTGCTGCCGTCGGGGTCGGCTACCAAGATGGTGCCGCCCAGCGGCTCGCGCTCCGGGCCGTGGTCCGAGGTGCCGCCCTGGCCAAGAAATAGCCGCCCGTCGGGTCCGAACGCCAGCTGCTGGTTGTGGTGCCACAGATAGTGGCCAGCGATGAGGTCGCGCAGGATCGGTCGCGACTCGTCGGCAGCGCCGTCGCCGGTCGTGTCGCGCAAGGCCACGACTTCGCCATGTTGGGCGGCGATAAAAGCGTGCGAGACATACAGCTCATCGCCGCGAAACGCCAGGCCGGTTACCAGCCCGAGGCCGGAGGCAAACACGCGCCGGTCTGCGGCTTGCCCCGCCGCGACAGCAAAGCTGAGGATTTCGCCGGCAAAGTCGTCTCCGGCGGCACCGGCCGACCCGACAACGGTGTGGACACCGACGTACAGCCGGCCATCCGGGCCGAAGCGTGCCACCGTGGGGCGCTGCAAGTCCGTGACCAGGCGCCGGAACCGGAAGCCCGGTGGCACCGTCACCCGCGACCGATCAATACCTGGCGCTGCCGAGTCGGGCACCGCCAGCAGCGCCGCGAGCGCTCCGGCCACACCCAGCGTCACTGACACCGCGACCGTGAGGAGCAGCAGGGCCAGTCCCACCATCCGGTCTCGCCGGGCAACGCGAAAGAGCAGCCAGGCTAGCGCGAGGCCCAGCGTCACCCCCAGCAGCGTCGCGGCAGCACTCCCGGCCGTCGCCGGGAGGTCGAGCGGCACAACCTGCCCCTCCGGCAGTACGGCGTCCGGGATGAGCGCCCGCAGCAAGGTATTGATGAGCAGCACCGGATAGGTGGTGGTCAGGAGCAGAAAAGCGCCGGTGCTACCGACGGCAACGACGGCGAGCGCAGCCGCCCGCCCCGGCGTCGTTTCCCCACGGCGGAGTACCCGGGCCGCTTCCACGAGGACGCCGGCGCCGAAGGTACACAGCGCGATGGCGAGAGCCGGTGCTACGAGCATGAGGCGGCGTTACCTACCTGCGTACACGTACCGCACGGAACAGCTATCGCTGCCTCCGCAAGAATCACAGCATCGTACCATGTCACTCGTCGGAGGCCGCCGTCGCCGGTCCCGACCCTTCTTCCGTCATTGCGGCGGAAGCCACAGCGAAGAGACGGCAGCCAGCAGCGCCGTGGGAATGACCGGGAAAAGTCAACACTGCCTAGGCGGCGGCCCGGTGGTCGCGGCGGGAGGCGGCGCGCCGCACGGGCGACCACACCGGGCGACCTGTGCGAACGGGCGCCGGCAGCGGCACTGGATTCCACACGCGGCCGCTGGCGCGAGCGCTTCCATCATATTGGTCGGGAACCGTGTATTGGACGACCACCGCGTATTGATCGGGAGCCGCCGGCGTGGCGTGCTCGATGTCTCGGAGGGCGGCCACCGCCACCAGGCTCCAGCCGAGGACGGCGCCAATGGCGACGACCGCTAGGGCGATGCCTTCCAGCGCAAAGCTCCCCAGCGGCGAGAACGGCACGTCGGCGCTGCCCCAGGTCAATGCCTGGCGGGCCAGGTAGGACACGCTCCACACGCCGAGCGTTAACCCCAAGGCGCGCGGCCAACTCACCACTCGCATCTTGGTAGAGGTAGAGGGTGCCGGCACCGTAGGTATGGCAACCGGCAGCGCAGTGCTGTCGGCGCTACAGCGCACCGAGGGGAGCGCTGCCCCACGTCGAACGTCCCCTGCCGCTGTCCACTTTCGCATCGTTGCCGCTCCTAGAACTTGTGATCTATCGAACTCTCGAACTATAGAACGCAAGTTCTTATAGTAGGTTGCGGCCGCGACGTGGGGACACCCCGCGCACCGGCCAGGCATTGAGACGGACGGCGTGCTATGCTGGCGTCGCTCTGTAACAAGCCACAGTCGGCAAGCAACCTCGCGGGGAGACCAGGTACTGTTGACATTAGAGCTAGAAGGCGGTACCACCTACCGCAGACGCCTGGATTCCCGCTTTCGCGGGAATGACAGAGAAATGTCAACAGCACCCAAAGAACACGCTACGGGGAGAGCAAAGCATGAGCGATGACGGTGACTACAGAAGGGTGGATCCGGGCCGCCTGGAGCAGCTGGTAACCAAGCTCTTCAGCGCAGCCGGCGTGAGCGACGAGGACGCCCAGTTCATGGGGCACGTCCTCACCGACGCCGATCTGCGCGGGGTCCACACCCACGGCACCCGGTTTGCGCCACGCTATGTCGAGGGCCTACGGGCGGGAGGCACGCAGGCGCAGCCGAACCGCCGGCTGGTGGTGGATGCCGGTGCGGTCGGTCTGTACGACGGCGACAACGGCCTGGGCCACGTTGCTGCCGCTGAAGCCATGGAGATCGCCATTCGGAAGGCCAAGGAGCACGGGATGGGCAGCGTGAGCGTGCGGCGCAACGGACACTGCGGCGCCATCGCCTACTACGCGCAAATGGCGGTGGATGCCGGGTGTCTCGCGTTCGCCGCTACGACGGGAGGCACCGCTATTGCCCCGGTCGGCGGCATCGAGGCGCGCTGCGGTCTCAATCCGATCTCGTGGGCTGCGCCGACGCGCCAAGGCTGGGCGTTCAACCTTGATATGGCGCCATCGGTCGTGGCCGGCTCCAAGGTGGACATGGTCCGGCAACGCGGCGAGCGCCTCCCCTGGGGCTGGGCCATCGACGCCAAGGGCGAGCCGACGGATGATCCGGTCGCTGCGCGGGAGGGGGGCACCTTGCTGCCCATCGGCGGCTATAAAGGCGTAGGGCTGTCCATTGCTGCCGAAATCCTGTGCGGCGTCTTCTCCGGGAGCAAGTTTGGGGAGACCGGGGGTGGCTCCGGACACCTGTTCCAGGCTATTGACATCAAGCACCTGATGCCGCTCGCCGAGTTCACCGAGCGGATGGAGCGGATGATCGAGTACGTGAAAAGCTCGGCGCTTGCGCCGGGATCATCCGGCATCACACTCCCCGGTGAGCTGGAGTGGCAGAAGCGGCAGGAGTACACAGCCAACGGCATCCCCCTCGACCGACCAACACGGCACGGCCTGCGCGAGGCGGCCGAGGAGGCCGGTGCTCCCTACAACATCGAGCTATAGTCACGGGCCGGAGATGAGGGCCGGGCAGTCCAGCGCAGCGCAAGCCGGTACAATTGCCGGTCGTGGCTCTTTCATCCCGGCGGACCTCGGTCACGGCTCATGCCGCTCCGACGCAGCATCGCCCGCTCACCGCCCCGGCAGCCATCTTTGCGCTCTTGCTCGCCATCCTGTGGAGTGGCCTACCCATCGCGACCAAGGTCGGTCTCGACTATGCTCCTCCCTTGCGCCTGAGCGCGATGCGGTTCGTCGTCGGCGGGGTCGTGGTCCTTTGCTGGGCACTCCTCACCAAGACAGACTTGCGTCTACGCCCCGGCGAGTGGAAGGCCCTCGCCATGCTCGGCGTCTTGTTCTCCGTGCAGATCGCCTTCCTCAACATCGGCCTCGATCTGACCACCGCGGGGCACAACGGCATCCTGACCGTCACCTTTTCGATCTGGGTAGCCGTGTTGGCGCACTTCTTCGTGCCCGGTGACCGGCTCACCGTGCCGAAGCTGCTGGGCGTGTTCATTGCCTACGGGGGGATCGTGCTACTCTTCGCCGACAGCCTCGGGGTACATACTACCGCGCTGCTCGGCGATGTCTTCTCGGCCATCTCCGGCTTCCTGCTCGGAGCACGCCTGGTCTACAACGCACGCATGGTACAGAACCTGCATCCGGCCAAACTGCTGCTGGCGCAAGCCATCTGCGGCACCGTGTCACTGGTGATCGCAAGCCTGCTCTTCGAAGATGTACCCGTCGAGTGGACACCCCAGCTGGCGATGTCGGTGCTCTATCAGGGCGCGGTGGTCGCCGGCTTCTGCTTTATCGGCAGCCTGTGGCTCCTCAAGCGCTACTTCCCTTCCCAGGTGAGCGTCATCTCGCTTGCCCAGCCGCTCTTCAGCATTGTCGCGGCCTGGGTCATCCTGGGCGAGCCACTCAACTCAACACTCTGGCTGAGCGCGGCGCTGGTGGTATTGGGGGCCTGGCTGGTACGGCGACGCCCGGCACGCTGACACGAAGCCGCCGATCACGTATGCTGTTGGCCAGAAAGCGCGGATGGGGCGTGGGATGAGCGTGAACGTCACCGTTGACAGTCGGCAGGTCCCGGTTGCGGAGACGGCCACGGTACTCGACGCGGTGCTCGCGGCCGGCATCGAGATTCCCCACCCTGCAAAGACGCCGACCAGCCGCCCATCGGCGCGTGCCGTACCTGCTTGGTCGAGATCGAGGGCGGGCGCGGCTTTCCGGCCTCGTGCCACGTACCGGTGCTAGACGGCATGATCGTCCGCACGCGCGGCGCGGCGCTCGAACGTATCCGCAACGGTGTCCTGGCACTCACGCGGGCGATGCAGCCGGCAGAGCTGACTGCGCCGGTCGCCGGTGTGGGGAAGGAATTCGGCGATACACTCGATCTCTTCCAGTTGGCCGAGCCGCTCGACAGTCTGGCCCCCAAGCCACGACCAGACCTTGACGACAGCAACCCCATCTTCCAGCTCAACCACGAAGCCTGCATCATGTGCGGGCGCTGCACCACGGCCTGCGAGGATATTCAGCACATCGGCGCCATCTCCATCGCCGGCACGGGCCAGCAGACACACATCGCCCCTTTCATGGATCAGGCGCTAATCAACTCGATCTGCACGACATGCGGTCAGTGTGTCTCGGTCTGTCCCACCGGGGCGCTCTACCCCAAGCCGACGCGCCCCAAGGTGGCCCGCGAGGTCAAGAGCGTGTGTGCCTACTGCGGCGTCGGGTGCGGCATCACGATGCAGGTAGACGAAAATGACCGCCTCATCAACGTGCTCGACGACCCCACAAATCAATCCAGCCAGGGGATGCTGTGTGTGAAGGGACGCTTTGGCCTCACCTTCATCCAGCACGAGGATCGCCTGACTACGCCGCTGATCCGCAAGAACGGCGTACTCACCGAGGCATCCTGGGATGAGGCGCTGGACTTGGTGGCGGCGAAATTTGCCGAGTACCGCGGGTCGTTCGGCTCGCTCGCCTCGGCCAAGGCTACCAACGAAGACGGCTACGTGCAGCAGAAGCTCGTCCGCCTGCTGATGGGCACCAATAACATTGACCACTGCACGCGGCTCTGCCACTCCCCCTCGGTCGAGGCGATGATCGCGCAGCTCGGCAGCGGGGCGACCAGCAACTCCTACGCGGATTACCGCAACGCCGGCTGCCTGTTGGTCGTGGGCAGCGACACCAGCTCCAACCATCCGGTGATTGCCTCGCAGCTACGCCAGGCTATTGACGAACGTGGCGCCAAGCTGATCGTGGTCAATCCCAAGCGCATTGACCTCTGCAACTACACGGACCTCTGGCTGCGGGCAAACCCCGGCACCGACGTGGCACTGTTCAACGGCCTCGCGCGCGCGGTGCTCGACGCGGGCCTTGCCGATGAGGACTTCATCCGCGAGCGGACGGAGGGCTTCGCGGCGCTGGAAGCGACCTTAGCGGACTACAGTCCCGAGGTGGTCGAGCAGATCACCGGCGTCCCTGCCGCAGACATTCGCCGCGCGGCGGTGCTCTTCGCACAACCGCCGTTCGGCGGCTCCTGCCTAATCTGGGGCATGGGCATCACTCAGCACACCAATGGCACCGACAATGCCTCGGCGCTGCTCAACCTGGCCCTCGTCACCGGCCAGATCGGGAAGCCAGCCGCCGGCGTCTCGCCGCTGCGGGGCCAGAACAACGTCCAGGGCTGCGGCGATGCGGGCTGCATTCCCAATAAGCTGCCCGGCTATCAGAACCTGACCGACGACACGCGGGGACCGTTCGAGCGGGTCTGGGATGGACCGCTGCCCAGCGAGGAAGGTCTCGTCGTCACCGACATGATGGCGGCAGCAGCGGAGGGTGACCTCGCCTGTATGTACATCACCGGGGAGAATCCGTTACTCAGCGAGCCGTATCTGGCGCACGCGCAGCAGGCCATCGAGAATTTGCAGTTTCTCGTGGTGCAGGACATCTTTCCCCACGAGACGACCGCGCTGGCCGACGTAGTGCTCCCGGCAGCCTCCTTTGCTGAGAAGGAGGGCACGTTTACCAACAGCGAACGGCGGGTGCAGCGGGTGCGGCCGGCCATTCCACCCGTCGGCGATAGCCGGCCCGATTGGTGGATCGTCTGCGAGATCGGCAAACGACTGGCGCGGCGGCTGGGCATGGACCCGGGGCAGTTCGAGTACACCGGTCCGGCAGCCATCTTCGACGAGGTGGTCGCGCTCACACCGTTCATGAGTGGGCTATCACATGAGCGGTTGGACCGCGAGGGCGGTATCCAATGGCCCTGCCCAACACCCGATCACCCCGGCACGCCGCAGCTCTACACGGACTCCTTCCCAGTAGGCAAAGCCAAGTTCGTGCCCGTGATACAAGGCCCGCCGGCTGCCGAGCTACCGTCGCGGCGGTTTCCACTCATCCTCAACACCGGTCGCATTCTCTACCACTGGCACGGCGGGACCATCACCCGCCGTGCCGAGGGGCTGCTGGCGCGGGCACCCAATCTGGAGGTAGCGATCAATCCCGAGGATGCCAAAGCAGCCGGCCTGAGCGACGGCGACGACGTGCGCGTCGTCTCGCGGCGCGGCGAGCTAGACGGCAAGGCGCTCGTCAGCGAGACCATGCATCACGGTGAAGTCTTTATCCCCTTCGTCAAGTTGCAAGAGTCGGCGGCCAACTTCCTCACCAACGCCGTCTTCGATCCCAAGTCGAAGATCCCGGAATACAAGGTCTGCGCCGTGCGGATCGAAAACCCCGCCGCCCCCTCGCGCTGGCGCCGCGGCCGCCGGCGCATGGGCCTACCGATCGGCACACGCCAATAAGCGCCCGCACACTTATACGGCGCCGGGAGCCTGTGGGAGGCGGAGCGTGAACCGGGCGCCGGGGCGGATATTCTCGGCACCGACGGTGCCACCGTAGGCCCCGGCGATGGCGCGCACAATCGCCAGCCCCAGTCCATTGCCAGGCTGTGCCGTGGCGTTACGACCGCGGTAGAAGCGGCTGAACAGGTGGGGCAGGTCAGGCTCCAGAACGCCACTGCCGTCGTCCGTGACGACGAACGTTACCCATCCCGCTTCCTGTTGCAGCGCGACCTGCACCGTCCCGCCGGTCGGGGTGAACTTGATCGCGTTGTCCAGGAGGTTGCCCACCGCTTGCCGGAACTGCCCGGCCTCGCCGCGTAGCACCACGGGATCCAGTGGCACCGCCAGCGCGAATTCGAGGCCGGCTTGCTCCGCTTGCGAGGCGTAAAGCTCGGCCACCTCGCGGACCAGGGCAACCGCATCAACCGCGCCGTGCGCCGCATCGGCAACGCTGGCCTCAATGCTGGAGAGGTCCAAGAGGTTGGTCGTCAAGGTCGCCAGGCGGCTGACCTGCGACCGAGCGCGCGCCATCAGCGTCTCTCGACGTTGCCGGGTTGCTTCCTGTCCCAACAGCTCGAGGTTGGTCTGGAGGGCGGTCAACGGAGTATGCAGCTCGTGGGCAGCGTCGGCAACAAAGCGACGCAGGGTCAGGACCGTGCCTTCGACGCGCTGGGCCATCTCATTGAAGGCGACGGCCAGTTGTCCCACCTCATCCCGGCGGCTCACATCGGCGCGCGTGCCGAGAGCACCGCTCGCCATCCGCTGTGTGACCCGTGTGAGATCAAGCAGCGGCCTGGTCAAGCGGAGACTGATGAGCCAGCCGACTGCCGCGGCTAGCACCACGGCTATGGTGCTGGCTACCGCCCAGACCCAAGCGACACTGGTGATGATTTCCCGGCCAATATCCGGTCCCTCCGACAGCTCAAGAAAGCCGCGCAACTCCCCTTGGGGATCGTAGATGGGCTGACGGAGCACCAGGTTGGAGCGCGTGGCATCTAACAGCGTATCCGGCATGAAGCCGAAACCGAGGCGGGTAGCGAGACTTGCGCCGGAGTCCAACAGGCCAGGGTCCAGCACTTGGGCGCCGCCGCGCACCACAGCCGCGCGGGATTCGGCATCCCCACCGAGAACGATGACCTGCCGCGCGATCCGTACCTCTTCCCGCACGCTGGTTAGCCCAGAGCCGGCGACGGCAATCTCCGTGCGGAACGTGCGCTGCTCACTGGCATCCTCCACCGCCTGAGTAAAGACCTCCGACAGCCCACCGGCCGCAAACGCCAGGGAAATGTTCGCCAACGCCCGCACCGCTTCCGGCGCTCCGGAGTCGCCCAGCACCTCGCTATCGCGGTTCAGCAACCGCACCCTGGTCTGCGACAAGAAGGACAAGCTCTTGAGCCGACTGTCCAGCGCCTCGGCCGATGCCGCCGTCGCCAGCAGGAGGGGGGCGTAGTCGTACATCGCCTGAGCGTTGGCGACGAGATAGCTCACCTCCTGGCGGCGGTACGAGTCCCGCAGGATAGCCAGGAGCACACCGCCAAGCGCCAACGCGGTGAGCAGCGCGATACCGGCATAGGTGAGCGGCAAGCGCCAGCGTATGGAACTGGGTACCATGACGATTTCCTTAGCCTCCTCCGGGCCTCTCCCGGTGGGAGCGAGGGCCTGGATTCCCGCTTGCGCGGGAATGACCGACGAGACGACGGGAATGACGGCGGCAGACTAGCCAACCAGCCGGTAGCCGGTGCCGGGCACGGTGAGGATGAATGCCGGGTGGCTGGGATCAAGCTCGACTTTTTCTCGCAACCGGCGCACGTGGACGTTGACGGTGCGCTGGCTCTCGACCTCGGCGCCGTAACCCCAGACCGCATCCAAGATTTGAGCGCGACTGAGCGCTTGGCCAGGGTGCTGCGCCAGATGCACTAATAGCCGGAACTCAGTAGGCGTCAGGTTGACCAAGTGCTGTCCACGCCACACCTGCGCCCGACTGCGATCAATCACGAGATCCCCGGCGTACAGCACCTCGGCACCGGCGACGGATAGCTCGCCATACGCGCGGCGCAGCAGCGCCCGTACCCGCGAAAGCAGCTCGCTCAGGCTGTAGGGTTTCGTGACGTAGTCATCGGCGCCCATCTCCAGCCCGAGCACCTTCGCCGTCTCGTCCCGCCGGACGGTCAGCATCAGAATTGGCTGGCGCAGCTTAAGCTCGCGGAGCTGCCGGCAGAAGTCGAATCCCGAACCGTCGGGCAGACGCACGTCGAGGATGATGAGCTGCACCCGGCCGCTTTGCGCGTAGGCGACACCATCCGTACCGGAGGAGCGCCGGATGACCTCGTAGCCTTCCTGCACCAGCCCATCTTGCAAGCTCGTGGCTACCGCCGGGTCGTCCTCGATCACAAGAATGCGCGTGGGTTGATTCATGGTTGCACATGCGCTAAACCGCCGGCCGTGCTCGGCCAAGAAGCCAGGCGCTGCCTCAACTCAGATCGTTCGGCAGAATCACCTAACCTGCCAAGAGTATAGACCGTCCTCGTAGGGCCGGGGTGCGGCCAGCCGGCAGGCGGCGGTGAAGTGGGCGCCTGAAACCGGAGCTTGTCAGGCCTCGCCCCGGGGCGGCGAGGCCGTTGCAGTGACGATAGTAGTGGTAGCGTGGTGCCCTTCCAACGGCTCCACATGGACCACCATCTCCGTAGTCGGCAGTGCTGCGCGGACAGCCTGCTCGATGTCGGTGGCGCGCCGATGCGCCTCACGGACGCTGTGCTCGCCAGGAACCAGGATGTGGACATCCGCGAACTGGCGTGCGCCGCTGCGCCGCGTGCGTAGCTCATGGAAGGTCATCTCCGGCTCCAGGCAGTCCTCAATCGCTTGGACGATCACCGCTATATCCGATGGGGACAAGGCCGTGTCCATCAGCCCCTGGAAGGAGCGCCAGAGCAGGCGTCCCCCGGTACGCAAGATGTGGAGGCCGACTGCCAGCGCCAAGAGTGGGTCCAGCCAGGTGAGACCGGTAATGAGCACCAGCCCCAGCCCGGCGACCACCCCCACGGTCGTCCAGACGTCGGTCATTAGATGCTGGACCTCCGCCTCCAACGCAATAGAGCGGCCCCGGCGGGCAACGCGCCGGAGCACTTGCGCCACGGCGAAGTTAATCGCCGCTGCACCGAGCGCGAGCGCCAGGCCGGGGCCGAGCGCCGTCAGCGGGGCGGGATGGAAGAGGCGGGAGCCGGCCGCAAAGAGGATGCCACCGCCGGCGAGCAGGATCAGCAGCCCTTCGACACCGCTGGCAAAGTATTCGATCTTGCTGTGGCCATACGTGTGGTCGCGGTCGGGCGGATGCGCCGCGTACCACAGCGCGAACAGCGCCATCAGCGCCGTGGCGAGGTTGACGAGCGATTCGCCGGCATCGGACAGCAGCCCCACCGATCCCGTGAGCCGGACGGCCGCGAGTTTCAGGGCAATCGTAGCCAGGGCCGCGGCCACGGAGAGCAAAGCCCACCGCGGGAGCGGCATACCACGACTACTCTCCTCCGCCGCGTTATGCCATTGCACCGGACTAATAGCTCTCTTTCTGCGCTATAGCGTACCAAATGCCGCTTTTAGGTGCCTATAC
This sequence comes from Chloroflexota bacterium, assembly GCA_965220865.1. Classification (GTDB taxonomy): domain Bacteria; phylum Chloroflexota; class UBA11872; order UBA12225; family JAJDUF01; genus JAJDUF01. Next base: position 3,694,948 of record OZ244848.1, on the reverse strand, counting down.
TGGCGCAGAAAGCATTAATGAAAAGTAATAGCAACTGCGTTACGGCGTTACGGCAACGACTTGCCCGTCAACCGCTGCGATCAACTGCTCAATTGCGTGGTCGAGCCGGCGGAAGGAGCGGCAGCGCCGGCGAACGCGGGTGCAGTCGAGCAGCGCAGTGGGCTAGGGGAAGGTGATGCCGAGCTTGATGGACTGCTCGGGGTGCTGGTCAATGGCGGCGTAGGCGGCGGCGCTCGCCTCGAACGGCACAATCGGCGAGACAATACCCTCCGTCCGCACGCGACCGCTGAGGAGCCAGCATAGCCCTAGGTCGGCGAGGCGGTGCAGGTCCCAGACCGGATAGTCGCGCGACGGCAGGCTCTCGGCACGCACCGACACCAGCGAGAGCTGATTGAGGTGGAACTCGTAGCCCAGGTGGACACCGCTGGCGTCGCGTCCGTAGAACGAGATCACGCAGATGGTGCCGCCGAAGCGCGTGGCGCGGATGGCCTCGTGGAGCGCGGCGGGATTGCCGCTGACCTCGACCGCGACATCTACTCCGCGTTGCCCCCATTGAGTGGGCCGCTCGGTGTAGCCACCCACGACATGCGGAAACGGCGCGGCCGGCTCGCGGCGCCGGCCCACCGGGACGGTCAACTCGCGGATGGCTTGACCCACGTCGCCGGCAAGCGGGTCAATGGCAGCGTCGGCGCCGAGCGCCAGCGCAAGGTCGCGCCGCGCCTTGATGGGGTCCACCACGATCACTTGATCGGCGCCGGCAAGGCGGGCCAATTGCACGGCCATTTGACCGATAGCCCCCAGGCCGAACACAGCCACGTGGTCACCCAGCCGGATATTGCCCTCGCGCAGCGGCAAGGCCATGACCAGGGATCGAGGCAGACGGCCGCCTGTGGGGTCAGGCCAGGCGGCAGCAGGTCCACGTGACCGGCCTCGACCGTGTGCGTCTCGCGGATGGGCAGGTGTCCGAAGACCCGATCACCCACGCTGAACTCGGTCACGGCCGTTCCCACCTCCGTCACGACGCCGATGGCCATATTGCCCAGGGGGGCCGGCCGAAACGTCTGCTCCGCGCCCGGTGATGGCGGCACGGGCATAAAGCAGCCCCACTCCCCGTCATAGCGCCGGTCGGGACGTGCATCACGGTCGGTGCGCCCGGCCCGGTAGCTGACCATCTCGGTACCGTGTTTGGGCGCGGCAAACTCGGTCCTGATGCGAATTTGCGTATCCCCCAGCGGCGGCTCGGCGTACTCGCGGAAGCCGGGCGTGTGGGGGGCAACGGTGACTAGCTCGCGCGGCATCGGTTACTACTCCTCGGCTGCATATCTGCGGACGATGGTGCCATACGCGCGATCTCCGGTGCTCCAGGCCCCCAAGAAAATTACGCTCGTCGCCACCGGGCCTACAGTAGCCGGCGGGTGCTGCCGTCTGTCCGGCTAGCTATGCCGCCTATACTAAGAGTAGGGACGCGCACGGATACGGAGGAACGATGCTCCCGATTGGCGATGAGAACTTCGGCCGCCGCCGCCGGCCGATTGTCAACTATGCGCTGATCGGGACTTGCATTGCGGTCTTTGTGCTGCAAGGGCTGGCGCCGGTCGATTCGGAGGCCCTCATCCGCACTTGGGGGCTAGTGCCGGCGCGATTGCTGCACGATGGCCCGTTCGCTGCCCATACACTCATTACCCACATGTTCCTCCACGGCAACATCCTCCACATCGGCGGCAACATGCTCTTTCTCTGGGTCTTCGGTGACAACATCGAGGATGAGTTCGGGCACGTTCCCTATCTGCTCTTCTATCTGGGTACCGGCGTACTCGCCGGCCTTGCTTCGGTGGCGCTGCGCTCCACGTCCGGCGTCCCGGGGATCGGGGCGTCGGGGGCTATCTCCGGGGTGCTCGGCGCCTACCTGGTGTTATTCCCGCTCAACGAGATTCGCGTGGTGCTGCTGCATCCCTTCACCGTACTGCTCTGGCTAGGATCAATCTTTCTGCAAAACCGTCCGGAGCTGCCCAAGATCGGCATAGCGGCGCTCTACGTGCTGCTGTTCTACGTCATCTACAACTTCATGGGCGCACTCACGGGCATCGTCAGCCCCTCCAAAGTGGACTCGGTGGCCCATTTGGGCGGCTTTCTTGGGGGGTATCTCATCGTCCTCATCTTGCGGAGCCGTTTTGGCCTGTGGCCGGATACGGCGGCGGAGGCCGATGGGCCGGCCGCTTCCTTACGCACCGGGATGGCCGACCGCCGGACCGAGGCAGATCGGTTGCAGGCAGTGGGCAACTGGGCGGAAGCACGCGAGACGCTGGAAGCTGCGCTCAAGCAGGATGAGCCGGGTGACGATGTACGCAGCAGGGTCTCCGCACAACTCCAGCTGGCCGAAGTCTTGGCGCATCAAGGAGCGCTAGACGATGCCGCAAAGCGCGTCGCTAAGGGACGAGCGTTGGCCCAAGCGCATGAGTACGAGGACTTGGTGGCGCGCGCCGACCTCGTTGCCGGGCACGTAGCACATCAGGCCAACGATGCCGCCGGTGCAGAGCAGCTCCTGCAGCGTGCGCTAGAATGGGCGCGCGCCGAGACCATCCAGACGCTTCCGGCGGCCCAAACCGTGCTGGCAGCCACCGAGCTTGCTGACCGCTTGGGGACGGCCGAGCAGGGGCTGGCGCTGCGCCGCGAGGCAGTACGGATGCTCATTCAAGCCCGCGACCGGCGGCGCGCGGTTGATGTGTTGATAGAGATCGGCGCGCGGCTCGCGGCAGCGGGAGATACCGCCGGCGCCTATGCCGCTCGGCGCGAAGGGTTGCGCATCGCGCGAGCGATCTACTATCTTGATGCCGTCGAGCGCCTGAATGCGGAGCTAAAAGCACGCAGGTCGAGCACCAGCCGCGAATCGCCGGAAGCTCGGCGAGGGTAGTAGTCATCTCGGAGGAGCAAGGTATAGCGCGATGGAACAGTTGTCTCAGCGGTACTCTACCCCGTTTGTGGTCATCGCCGCAGTGTTTGCGACGACGCTCGTCGTTTCCAACATCATCGCCGTGAAGATAGCGGGGGTCGCCGGGCTAACCATCTCCGTGTCTTTCGTCCTCTTTCCGATCAGTTACATCTTCGGGGACATCCTAACCGAGGTCTACGGCTATGGCGCCGCCCGCCGGGTCATCTGGCTCGGCTTCGCCTGCAATGTGCTGGCGGTCATTGCAATTTGGTTGGGCCAAATCCTCCCATCGGCTTCCTTCTGGGAGAATCAGGCGGCCTACGAAACTATCCTCGGAGCCACGCCGCGGCTGCTAATCTCTTCATTTATCGCGTACCTGTTCGGCGAATTCTTGAACTCCTTTGTCCTGGCAAAGCTCAAGATCGCTACCGCCGGTCGCTGGCTCTGGCTGCGTACGATCGCCTCCACGGTGGTCGGCCAGGGTGTGGATAGCCTCATCTTCTACACGTTGGCCTTTGCCGTACTGCCAGTTGTTGGTGGAGTTATGTCCGGAGGCGACCTCGCCGTGACTATTATCACCGCATGGCTCGCCAAGTCGGCGTATGAGGCGTTGGCAACCCCGCTGACTTACGCTGCTGTAGGCTACCTCAAGCGGCTGGAGGGGGTGGACACCTACGACCGCGACACCAACTTCAACCCGCTCTCCGTGTAGCTGGCCGGACCTCACCCCCGGCCCCCTCTCCACATGTGGAGAGGGGGTGTACGGAGGGGGTGTGCGGCGGAGGACGGATGAGGCCAGGGGATGAGGTGCCAAGACGAGGAGGCGAGAGCTGAGGTGGTTGGGAAACTGGCGCTCATTGGCGGTGGCTTCATGGGTGAGGCGATCCTCTCCCGCCTCATCGCCGCCGGCGTGGTGGTACCGAGCACCGTATCCGTGGGCGAGCCGGTCGCCGAGCGTCGAGAGACGCTGACCCGGCAGTACCAGGTCCAGGCAGTCGCGGATAACCTCGCAGCGGTGGCGGACGCGGCCGTCGTGCTGCTGGCGATCAAGCCCCAGCAGGCCGAGTCGGTGCTGGCGGCGCTGTGCGGCAACCTCCGTCCCGACACCCTAGTCGTCTCGATTATTGCTGGGACGGCGCTCTCCGTCCTGACAACGGCCCTCGACCACGAACAGGTGGTGCGCGCGATGCCGAACACGCCAGCGGCGGTTGGCGAGGCCATGACCGTCTGGACTGCGACGCCCGCAGTCTCCGCGGCGCAGCTAGCCACGGTGCGGGCGATCTTCCGGACCATTGGCCGCGAAATCCAGGTGGACGGGAACCGGTACGTTGACATGGCTACGGCCGTCAACGGGAGTGGGCCGGGCTACGTCTTCCTCGTTATCGAGGCGTTGATAGATGCGGCGGTGCAGCTCGGCTTGGCGCGACCGGCCGCGCACGAGCTGGTCGTTCAGACGGTGCTAGGCTCGGCCACGTTGGCACGAGATACCGGGGAGCACCCGGCCGAGTTGCGTAATCGGGTGACGACCCCTGGGGGGACGACGGCAGCCGGCCTGCTGGCAATGGAAGAGGGCGGCCTCCGCGCGGCGCTGGCGCACGGGGTCATCGCCGCCTACGAGCGCAGCGTGGCGCTCGGCGCCGGCGCCCAAACCGGCTCCCGGTGAGGGGCATGGCATTCATCATCTACCCGGCGGACAGCGCCGACTGCTGGAGCCCGGCCGCCGCTGGTATACTGCCGGGCTAGGCTCTACCGGCACCACCTGGTAGTAGCAGTCCGAGGCGACCTGATAGCGCAACTCACTGGTGCATTTCCGTGATCGTCCTGCATCACGTATCCAAGGTCTATGCCAACGGGGCTACGGCGCTCACCGATGTGAGTCTGGAGATCCCGGACCGGGATTTCGTCTTTCTCGTCGGGCCATCGGGAGCCGGGAAGTCCACCTTCATCCGCCTACTGATCCGGGAAGAACTGCCGACCTCCGGGCGCGTGTTTATTGAGGGGCAGGATATTGCCCGCCTACGCAACGGTGCGGTCCCCTATTTGCGTCGGAAGGTGAGCGTGGTCTTTCAGGATTTCCGCCTGTTGCCGGAGATGACCGTCTTCGAAAACGTGGCCTTTGCCCTGCGCGTGGCGGGGTACAAGCGCAAGCAGATTGATGAGCGCGTACTGGAGACGCTCGAGCTCGTCAAGATGGGCAACTACCGGGACCGCTTCCCCTACCAACTGTCGGGCGGCGAGCAGCAGCGGGTGGCCATCGCGCGGGCAATCGTCCACAAGCCACCGGTCCTGGTAGCCGACGAGCCGACAGGCAATCTCGATCCGGACACGGCCGCCGAAACGGTGCAGCTCTTGGTGCAGATCAATGCGTTAGGCACAACGCTGCTGATGGCCACGCACAACCGTGACCTGGTAGACACGATGCAGCGCCGGGTGGTAGCCCTGGAGGCCGGTCGGATCGTCCGTGACGAGCAGCGCGCCGGTTACGTTTAGCCGCAGCGCGGCGCTTCCCCAGGCTCCCCGGTCGGTCGGACCGATGCACGTGAACGGAATCAGCGCATGAATTGGATCGGCCGGGCGTGGGAGGTGTTCGACTACGCGGTTACGGCGGCGCTGGTTGGCCTCTGGCGCCATCGCTTTATGACGGGCGCCACGGTGCTGACGACTGCACTGATGCTCCTGATGCTCAATGTCTTTGTCGTGCTGGTCACGCACCTGAACGTGGCCCTCGAAGCGTTGGAGCATCGCGTCAACGTCATCGCCTACATCCGCGAAGATGCCCCGCCTGGCAAGGTGCGCGAATTGCAAAGCAGCCTCCAGAACCGCTCGGACGTGCTCGAAGTGATTTATGTGACCAAAGATGAGGCGCTGGCCCGGCTGCGCGAGCACTTCGCCGACCGGGCGGAGCTACTGGCAATGGTAGCGGATAATCCGCTGCCGGCATCCCTGGAGATCCGTGCCCGCGATCCCGACAGTCTCAAGAACATCGTCTCCCTGCTGGAGACAAAGGTAGGACCGGAATCCGTATTGGAAGAGGTGGCCTTACAAGAAGATATTGTGGAGCGTCTGCTGAGTCTCACTACGGCGACGCGCGTCGCCGGTGTGGCAATGACCGGGGGACTGGCGGTCGTCAGCCTGTTTATCGTCATCAACACCATTCGCATCGCCGTGTATTCCCGCCGTCAAGAGATCGAAGTGATGAAACTGGTGGGCGCAACGGACTGGTTTGTACGCTGGCCCTTCGTCTTCGAGGGGATGCTCTATGGGTTGTTGGCTTCACTGCTGACGCTGCTGATCGTCGTCCCGGCCTACGATCCGGTCGTGGAGAACTTCTGGGCGCTCCTGTCGTTCTTACCGGTAGAGCGCGATCCACAGTTCGCCACCAAGCTGGCGCTGATGACGATGGTGGTGGGAATTGCACTCGGCGCTGCGGGGAGCTACATCTCGGTGCGCCAGTTCCTGGAAGTGTAGGCCATGATCGTCCTGCGTAACGTGTGGAAATGGTACGACGACGACACGGTCGCCTTGCGCGGTGTCACCCTCACGGTGCCCCGCGACGACTTCGTCTTTCTCGTCGGGCCGAATGGCGCCGGCAAGACGACCTTGCTCCGTCTCTTGAACCGCGCCGAGACGCCGAGCGACGGTTGTATTCTCGTCAACGGACAGGACGTGCAGGACCTCGACGAGCAGGAGGTCTCCAGGTTCCGCCAACGCATTGGGGTCGTGTTCCAAGACACCCGCCTCTTCGCGGACAGAACCGTGTACGAGAACGTTGCCGTCAGTCTGCAAGTGTCGGGGGACGGACGGGCCAGCGAGCTAGTATGGGATGCGTTGGAAGTCGTGCAGCTGGCCGATCACGCCGAGCGCTTCCCAGGGGAGCTTTCGGGCGGCGAGGCCCAGCGGGCCGCCATTGCGCGGGCGATTGTCCGGCAGCCACAACTGCTGCTCGCCGACGAGCCGACCGCCAACCTGCCACCGGCGATGGCGTGGCAGGTGCTCCAAGTGCTCACCGACATTCACTATTACCATGGCGTGACCACACTCATCGCGACGCATGACCGTGAGGTCGTTGATCGGATGCGCCGGCGGGTTGTGGAGCTGTCGCACGGATACATTGTGCGCGATCAGCGCGGAGGTCGCTTTGCCGCCTAGCTCGCGCCGGCCATATTACACGCGCAGACGCCTGTCGTGGCCGCTGCGCGCCGTCGCCGTGCTGCTGCTGCTCACCGCCTTGGTCGGTCCGGCCGCTGCGCCCGTTGCCGCTAACCCCATTGAGGAGGCCAAGAAGGCCATTGAGAACGCCAAGAACCGGATACAGCAACTGACTCAGCAACAGGAGCAGACTCAGCAGCAGCGAGAGCAGAAGGAAGCGGAGCTTCAGCAACTCCAACGAGAAGGGGAGTCGGCCCGTGATGCCCTCCAGCGGGTCGAGCGTGAGTTGTATGCGGCCATAGATCGTCGGGAAGCGATCCAGACGAAACTGAATAAGATCGAGGTGCATATCCGCGACCTCGAAGCGCAGCAAGAAGCGCACCGCGCGAAACTCGCCGAGCTTACAGCCGTGTACGGTCAACGCCTGAGCGCGATTTACAAGTTGGCGCAGACCCCACCGCTGGTCTTGATCTTCGGGGCTACCGACCTCAACGATTTCTTGAAGCGGCTCAATAGTTTCACTGTCCTCGCCCGTGAAGACAGCCGCCAAGTCGCAGCCTGGCGGCGGGAACATGATCAGGCAGAACAGATTCGGCAGGCGCTCGACGCTGAAAAGGCCGAGCAAACAAAACTGCGCGCGGAGGCGGCGGAGGTGGAGCGGGTCCTGGACATCAAACGCGACCAGCAGCAGCGGTTGATCGCACAGATCGAGGCGGAAGAGGCACGCACGCAAGCCGAGCTCACCGAAATGGATCAGCACGATCGGTTCTTGACTGAGCAAATCCGGCACTTGGAAGACGATTTACCCAGGCTGCAAGAAATCCTGGCAAGAGTCCGTGAAAGAGAAGAGCAACGGCGCCGCGCGGCCGCGGCTTTGAGCGAAGCCGAGCGCCAGTTGGCACCGCAACCAACCGGCCCCTTCATATGGCCCGTTACCGGGCGGATTACCGCTCGCTTTGGGGTGCGCACGTTTGCCCAGCGCTTTCACACGGGTCTTGACATTGCCGCCAACCTGCGGGTGCCGGTCCGGGCGGTGGCGACCGGCCATGTCCTGCACGTGGGCTATGCCGTGCCAGGCAACCGCCGGGCGTCGTATGGGATGTACGTCACCCTGTTGCACGGCGATGGAAAAGTGACCTTGTACGCGCACCTGGACGACCGTGTCAGCCCGCCACAGGTCGAGAAGGGCAAGATTATTGATCGGGGCGAGGTGGTAGGAACAATCGGCATGACCGGCATTACCAGCGGGCCGCACCTCCACTTCGAGGTGCGCGAACCGAACGGGGCCACGCGCAATCCGCTGGAGTTCCTGCCCTAGGTACGAGCCAACATCATGTTCGTCAGGTAGGCTTGAACCCTACCACACAGGCTCCCGCTTCCTCCGCCGGATCACACCCGGGTACGGAGGAGTAATAGACGAACGCCAGTCAGGACACCGTGACACTGCCGTGGAGCGGTACCGTTTCCACCCAAATCTTGCCCGGCTGCAAGCGCACCTCCCGGCCATAGCGATCACGGAACAGGGTGCGCGACCAGCGGTCCGTCTTCCGCCAGGCCCCCTCGATGACCTGCCCGTTCTGAATGATCTTCGCTTGGCCGGTACCGAGCGTACCGTACAGCAAGCGCACGTTGCCGGGGTAACCGTCGTTCGCCGGCGACTCCTCCTGGAATTGCACCAGAATCGTGGCGGCAGTGATTTGCTGGCCGGTCCCGGGGTCCATGTGTGGCAGCCCGCCCATGACCCGGCGATACAGGCCCGTAGCAGGATCGTAGCGCCACTGCACCTCGAAGCCCGATACACTGGGCCAGAAGACGATCCGGACCTCCGCATGCGTCGCGTCGGCCGGCGGTCGTTGCGCCGCATCCGCAAACTCCCAGGCCCTGAACTGCTGTATCCAGTTTCTCCCTTCTGAGTCCACGGCGGTGAGATCGCGCTGGGCCGCGACGCGCCAGAGCCGCTGGGTGTCCGTGAACATCGTATGCTCAAGGGAGACGTTGCGACTCAAGTCCCGCCAATACACCGGCGCGCCAATCTGGAACTCATCGAGGTCGCTGTAGCCCGCCCAGCCGTAGCGCCTGATCTGCCCGAGCGCGTCTGCACGGGCACCGTTGCGGCAACCGACGCCCGTTCGCTGATCACAATAGGCGCCTCCGACGTGGGCGTAAAGCGGGTAGCGTCCGTACTCGGAGAGCCAATCGAGAAAATACGTCCGGGCGCTGCGTACCGGTCCGGCGCGGACCGCCTCCGATCCACGGTCGCAATAGAACACGGCCAGAAAGCGCGTGATCCCACCCTCAGCGACTGCCTCGTAGACCACGTCCGCAGAGGCAAGCCCGTATTGCGGCCGTGCATCAGGATGGTTCTCGATCATGATGCCGAGGGGGCGACGTTCCTCCCAAGCCGTGCGGTAGGCCGGCGGATAGCGGAGGCCGTTCAGCGGACATTCGGCACTCCGGCGCACTTCACGGACGGCCACGGTCGGTAGTGCTCTGGGGCCACCATCCGCCGGGACATAGACCGCCAGGTCGAACGGCAGCCCAGGATCGGCAAACTCCGGTAAGACCGGGAGCGCGGCAAGGTCGTCTGATGGTAGCTGCGTTAGGTGTGTCAAGGATTCCTCAGCGCAGAGCAGGGCGAGCAGGTCAGAGTCGAACGGGAGGTGCTCAAGCTCCAGCTTCGGCCCCAGATACGAACAAGCCATCGCGACGGTTGGCGGCACAGCCGATGCAAGGGCCAGCCAGATCAACACGAGCGATACACTCAGCCGCAGCAGTCGAGATTGCGTAGTCAACCCTGCTCCTTTGTCGCCCCACCACACCCCCCATAGTTAACGCAGCGGCCGCCCGCTCGGATACAGCAGCCCTACGCGCCTGGAACGGCGGTCACGCTACCTACAACGCTAGGCGGCTCGTGCCGTTGTCGGCGGATCGGAGCGGGGCCGGGCTGGAGGCGCTCTGCGGCAATTTCCCCAAGTACCCGTAAGGAGATGTAGCGACCGCCGGGGCTATCGCTACCGGTACCGGCCGGCATGACCTGACGCGGGTAGCACAGCAGTGGTACAATGGATGATGTGGCGAGCACACGTGGGTCCACATAGGGCCTATCGGCCCGCTCAGGCGGCGCAGAACTCGCGGTCAGAGGAGGGATGGCTGAGTGGCCGAAAGCGGCGGTCTTGAAAACCGTTGGTCGAAAGACCCGGGGGTTCGAATCCCTCTCCCTCCGCCGGAAGCCTAAGCCGGCTCGCCAGACAGCAGTCTATGGAAGGGTCGCATAGTTGGCCTAGTGCGGCGGTTTGCTAAACCGCTACAGGGGAAACCCTGTCGTGGGTTCGAATCCCACCCCTTCCGCCACCACCCCGATCAAGCACGTTCCCAGCAGGGGGCGTGCTTTCTCTTTGGCCTAGTCCCACGGCCACATCTTTCCGCACGCGCGAGACTACGCCGCAGTAGCTCTTTGTCGCTCGCACGGCATACATATGCTATTATAAGTCTGATCTGTGCAGCGGCAGTGCGCTCCTGGTCCTGCTGCCGACGCACACGCGACTGACCACTACCGGCGCATTGCCGGCCCGCCGCCGACAGATTGCTGCCTATGAACCACCCTCCGGCATCCGACGACGAGCGGCGCTTTTGGCTGGCCCTCCATCGCCTGCCCGGTGTAGGACCGAAGCGGTTTCAACAACTCCTCGACCACTTCGGCTCCATCCAGGCTGCCTGGAACGCTACCCCGACCCAACTCGGCCAAGCCGGGATTGATCGTCGGACAGCGGCGGCTATCGCCGAGGGACGCGGACAGATAGACCCGGATCGAGAAGCCGGACGGCTGGCGGCAGCGGCGATAACGGTGCTGACCTGGATGGATGAAGAGTGCTATCCACCGCTGCTGCGTACCATTGCAGCGCCGCCGCCGGTGTTATACGTCCGTGGCGAAATCACCGCCCAGGATCGCAGCGCCATCGCCATGGTCGGTACCCGGCGCCTCACGACCTACGGTCGTAACATCGCCACGAGGCTGGCCGGTGACCTGGCAAGCGCCGGGCTGACCATCGTGAGCGGCCTGGCGCGAGGGATTGACGGCCACGCGCACCGGGCAGCCCTCAAGCACGGCGGACGCACATTGGCGGTGCTTGGTCACGGCCTCGACACCATCTATCCGGCCGAGCACCGCACGCTCGCCGCAGAGGTAGCCGCGCAGGGAGCACTCCTAAGCGAGTACCCGCCCGGAGTCGGACCAGCGGCAGAGCACTTCCCGGTCCGCAACCGGATCATCAGTGGCTTGGCGCTCGCGACGGTGGTCGTAGAAGCCGGTGAAGCCTCGGGAGCGCTGATTACGGCACGCGCCGCAGCGGACGAAGGGCGCGACGTGTTCGCGGTGCCGGGGCCGGTCACGTCGCCCACGAGCCGGGGTTGTCATCAACTCATTCAGGAGGGAGCCGGGCTGGTCAGCGAGGCGCAAGACATCCTGGACGCGCTCAATCTCCACATGGCGCCGGCGGCCCGTCAGCTGGCGATGGCAATGCCGGCCAACGCCGAGGAAGCACAGGTCCTCGCAGCCCTCCAGCGCACGCCAGGAGCGGCCCGCCACATTGACGACATCATTCGCGACTCACAACTCCCGGTGCATACGGTAGGCAGCACGTTGACGGTGCTGACGCTGAAGGGCTTGGCCCAGGAGCTTGGGAACCAGCACTACGCCAGCATGAGCTGAAAGCAAGCGCCAAGATATCAGGGTACTCGCTCCCAGCGTATCACCACGACAGTCTAGCCTGGTGAGACAGTTCACACAGTTTCGGGTGTAGCTAAGTTCCGGCGAGATGACTAGGTCGCAGCGCTGGCGCTGGGTCGAGGATGATCCATTCGGACACCCGGTCTACTGCGGTGAAGGCTCCTGGGAGCACATCGCAGACGAGCACGTTGCCGTTCTCGCCAGGCGCCCCTGGCCCGACTAGAATTGCGATGGGAGCGAGAACGATGAGCGCAGAAGCAGTCGCGGCGAGCGTCCGTGAACAAGTAGTGGCCGATCTGCCGGCCGCACGGTGGGACTATCAGGCCGACATTGACATGATGGAAGTATTCCTACCGGGCAGTGCCGGGCGCCCCGGTGTAGCAGACACGGTAGGGGACGACCTCTATGTGCGCTACGATGTCGAGACAGGTGTGCCACTGAGCATCATCATTCATGGCGTCACTTCCTGGCTCGCTGCACAGCAGGGCCACCCGCTACCTCCGCCGGAGGCTCCCCTTGACTACGCGGCGGCGCGCAGGCACCTGGCCAGAGTGTTGCGGGCCAGCCCAGAGCTAGCCCCTATGAGATAGCTTCTAGCCACTAGCCTCTGGTCAGGGGACCACGACCCCCGCCCGCACCAGGGGGTGTCTGGCCCTCATCCTGCCTCACCCCTAGAGCTTGTATAGACTGGACATATCCGGACATATGGTGGAGGGATTGAACAGTCTGCTCGTGTGCTGTGTATTAACAGGCAGAGAGGAGATGATGGGTGGGCGAACGCGCCGAGCAGGCACTGCTGCGACAGGCTCGCAGCGGGCGGCAGGCGGCGTTCGCGCGGCTGCAGGAAGAGCTAGCGCCAACGGTGCGACGATTCATCTGGCGGCTGATCGGGCAGCATGAGGGTGAGGACGAGATTGTGCAGGACGTGTTCATGGCGCTCTACATGAATCTGGAGCGCATTGATCCGGTCGAGAATCTGCGTCCTTTCCTCTTTCGGATTGTCCGCAATCGGTGCTACAACGAGCTGCGGCGTCAAGGGCGCTACAAGTTCGTATCGCTGGATGGCTATGCCCGCAGTACCGGCGCTTCCGGCTCCTTCGCCGTGGACCACAGCCCGCTACCTGACGAAGTGGTGCAGTGGCAGCTCTTGTTTGAGGAGGTGCGGGCAACGCTGGAGCGCCTGCCGGAAGTGCAGCGGCAGACGGTAATCCTCTATGCCGAGGAGAACTTCACCTACACGCAGATTGCACAGGCGATGGGCACTAACATCGGCACAGTAAAGTCCCGCCTGCACCACGCGCGCCGCACGCTGCGGCGGCTGGTCAGGCCGGAGAGCCTAGCCCTGCTCGGCATCGCCGACGAAGAGGAGGAAGCAACGTGATCGGTAACGGCGCCCAAATCGCTGCGAGAGCAGACCAGTCTCAGGAGGACACAATGACGACCGATGGCGATGGCACGCTGCGTGCGCTGATCCGGCTCATCCCCCCGGCGCGCGCGCTGAAAGAAGACCTGGAGAAGAGCCTTAACCTAGAGCTGCATGAAGGCAGCGGCGATCTGGCCGTGCGGAGCCTGAACGGTCTGCGGGCCAGCGTTGCCAGGATCACCGATGATCCCTATGTCGAGACACTCGCGCTCGATCCCACTGAGGCGGCTGACGACAAGCAGAAGGTCTCGCAAGCGCTCCTGGCCGCCGGTCAACTCGTTGCCTACCTGGAAGGACAGACGGGCCTCGTCGGCCAGGGTAGCGGTGGCTCACACATTCAGACCGCTCCCAACGTCAACGTCAATGTGATGCAGGGCAATATCAGGGGCGTGCCGCCTGAGACCATTGACAAGGCAGTGGGCATTGCCGAGCAAGCCATCCAGGGCGGAGCAGCAACCGGAGAGCAGGAAGAGGAGGCAGAGGAGTAGCGGCCGGTGGTGGAGTCTTGGCCCCCATCCCCGGCCCTTCCCCCGGTGGCGCTGCGCTGCCAGGGAGAGGGGCCTACCCCCTAGCCCCCTCCCTGAAGGGAAGGGGAAATCTGCCTGCGGCCTACATCTTCGCTCCCCTTCCCTGGAGGGATGGGCCGGAGGTTGGGTCTCCCTCGGCCTATGTCGTGTACTCGGCGTTGATGTGTACGTATCCGACAGTGAGGTCGCAGCCCCAAGCGGTGGCAGTGCCTTTGCCAATGCCCAGATCAACGCGAATGGCGACATCCGTGCCCTGCAAGTAGCGTTCGAGCTGTGGGAGCAGCTCATCGCCAAGCGGTCGCCCCTGATAGAGCGCGAGGTCACCAAAGGCAATCGTCACGCGCTCCGGGTCAATGTCGGTCTCCTCGTGACACTTGCCGATAGCCATTGCCACCCGGCCCCAGTTGGGATCGGCGCCGGCCACGGCCGTCTTCACGAGCGGCGAATCGGCGATGACCTTGGCGATACGCTGGGCCTGGGCTTCGTCGCGGGCGCCCGTGACCGTCACTTCCAGGAGCTTGCTCGCGCCCTCTCCGTCCCGGGCGATCTCCTGCGCCAACTCAATGGCCATCGCCCGCAGCGTGGCGCCGAACTGTGCCGGGTCCACGGCGCCCGCTTGCCCGTTCGCCAGGATCAGCGCGGTGTCGCTGGTGCTGGTGTCGGTATCCACGCTCACCATGTTGAAAGACACGGCGACGGCCTCCCGCAGCAGGCGTTGGAGATCAGCCGCGTCCACGGCCGCGTCGGTGTAGAAGAACGCCAGCATCGTCGCCATGTTGGGGGCAATCATCCCGGAGCCTTTGCACATCCCGACCAACACGGCGGGGCCGATGCGGGCACAGCGGTACTTCGGCCGGATGTCCGTGGTCATGATGGCGCGAGCCGTCGTCTCCAGATCACCGGTCCGCAACTCTGCCCGCAGGCCGGGGATGCCGGCCTTGATCTTGTCCATGGGTAGCTCCCAGCCGATGACGCCGGTCGAGGACGGAAAGACTGCCTCCGGTTGGATACCCAACTCGTCGGCTATGAGCCGACAGGTCTCGCGCGCCGCCGCAATGCCCGCCTCGCCAGTAGCAACGTTGGCATTCTTACTGTTGACGACGACCGCCTGGAGGTGGTGATCGGCAGCGTGCTCGCGCCCCACGATGATGGGAGCGCCGGCAAACAGACTCTGAGTGAACATGGCGGCCGCCGCCGCCGGGGTCGTGGAGAAGACCACCGTGAAGTCGAGCGTGTCGTCGCGGATACCCACATTCTTGGCACAGCTCAGGAAGCCCTGCGGGTGGTGCTCCAACGAGGCGAGGATCGGAGGTGCGGCCGTCGGTTCAGTCATCACTTGTCTCCGGGCGGCAGGTTTAGCGGCAGTACAGCGGCGCGCGGCAGCGTATCGGGCACTTATGGTATCCCCGGCGCCTGTGCGTTCTAGGCAAAATCGGAGCCTGTGCGGCAGGTATTCCACGCTCGCGCCGGTCATCGGAGGCCGGCACGAGCGCATTCTAGCGCAGGTCGGCCAGAAAGAGAGCCATCGTAGCGCAGCCACCGCGAACTGTGCGAGGTAGTCACTTTGCACCGGCGAGGCACGGCAAGGGTATTGTATTCACCGGGAGGGCACCTTATAATGGCGGCCAACCAGCTAGGAACCACCGACGCGCATGTGCCGCTGCGGAGGAGGTCCCGCCATCCAACCTCTCAATTTCCTTGCTGTGGCGGGATTGCGGCCAGCGTCGTAACAACACCACCTACGCTCTCTTCTACGGAGGATCCGAGTGCCTCGCCAGCAGTTAATCGCGGCTGTTGATGTCGGTACGACGAAAGCCTGTGCCTTGCTCGGGGAGGTCACCGAGACAGGCACGGTCGTTGTCCTCGGGGCCGGTCTCTGCCCCTCGCGTGGGATGCGCCGTGGGGCCGTGGCCAACATGGCCGCCACGACCGAATGCATCGCCACCGCCGTCGCTGAACTGGAGCAGCTGTGCAACCGCAACGTGCGATCCGCTTACGTCAGTATCGCGGGGGGGCAGATAGAGTCGCAGAACAGCCGCGGCGTGACGGCGCTCCATCGGAACAGTTCCCAGGTGCAGGCCGAGGACGTGCAGCGGGCCATCATCACCGCCCAAGCGCTGGCCGTGCCGGCCGGGCGCCGGGTGATTCACGCGGAGCCACGACGGTACTGGATTGACGGTGTAGACGGCATTCAGGACCCCGGCGGCATGGCCGGACAGCGGCTCGAAGTCGAGGCGCACGTGGTCACCGGCGCCGTCAGCTCCTTGCAGAACCTGATCCACTGTGTAGAGAAAGCCGGCGTCAAGACGGAGCAGCTGGTCTTGCAGCCGTTGGCCTCCGGGGAAGCGCTGACCACCGAGTCCGAACGGCAACTAGGCGTCGTCGTGCTGGACATCGGTGGGGGTACGACGGACCTGGCGGTCTACCTCGATGGCACCGTCTGGCACACCAAGGTGTTGCCGCTGGGTGGTCGGAACGTGACCAACGACATCGCTATCGGCCTCAACGTGCCGTTCGGGGTGGCCGAGCGCCTGAAGCTGATCTATGGCCATACCCTCCCGGAGGCGGTGGCAGGACTGGAGCCGGTGGAGGCGCCGGGCTTCGAGTCTAGCCGGCCGCAGCAGGTTTCCCAGGAGTTTCTTGCCGAGATCATCGAAGCCCGCATGGAGGAAATCCTGGGCCTCGTGGCCCGCGAGTTGCATGACCTCGGGTGTCAGGGACTCATCGGCAGCGGTGTCGTCCTGACCGGCGGGGTGGCCGATCAACGCGGTATACGCGAACTGGCTACGGACATCCTAGAGATGCCGGTACGCAAAGGGCAGCCCCACCGGGTCGAGGGGGTGAGCGAGCGGTTGATGAACCCCACGTTTGCCACCGGTCTGGGCCTGCTGGTCTGGGGCAGCCGCCAAAACAACCACTCCTCGCGCCACTACGTCACCCGGCGCCACGGGCTGTGGATGGAGCGCGCCCAGCGCTTTCTCCGCGCCTTCTTCCCCTGAGCATCTTGGGCCACGCCTCACCCCCCGGGCCCCTCTCCACCATGTAGAGAGGGGGGGTTGCCGCCGGTCATTCCCACCATGTGGAGAGGGGCCGGGGGGTGATGACTAGCCACTAGCCGACCCGTCGCGCCACGCAGAACACGTAGGCGCCGTCGCCGCGATCTACCTCGCTACAGAAGTCCACCAGCCGCTCTGCAACCCACCGTTCCCACGGCAGCTTGGGACCGTTGCGCCGCCATACCCATCGGCCGGTCAGGCGCTTGGTCAGGAGCGTAGGGGCACCGTAGTAGTGGCTGAGGTCGAAGAAGCCCATCGCGCGGGGGCCGAGATAGTCCCGTAGCTGCTCCACGACTAAGCCGTGCTGCGCCAGCCGCGCGGCCCACGCCTCGGGAGCGAGCGTGTGATAATGGACGGAAATGCGGTTGAACCAGCGCCCATAAGCGTCGGCAGCGGCGCGGCTGCCGAGCCGTCGCAGGACGCGCGGCCAGAACAGCGCCGCGGCAAACCGCTGGGTCGGTACGGTAATCGCCAGCCGACCGCCTGGCCGGAGTACCCGGCCGATCTCGCCGAGCGCTCCGTCGAGGTGCTCGATGTGCTCTAGCACGCAGTTGCTCACGACCGACGCGAACGCCGCGTCGGCATAGGGCAATTGCGTCGCG
Source organism: Chloroflexota bacterium (assembly GCA_965220865.1). Taxonomy (GTDB): domain Bacteria; phylum Chloroflexota; class UBA11872; order UBA12225; family JAJDUF01; genus JAJDUF01. The sequence continues at coordinate 3,677,536 of OZ244848.1, read as the reverse complement.
CTCGCTACCAAAGGCAGCCGATACACACCGCGCGCGGCGGCCTCACGCACCCTGGCGAGGTCCGGATCAACCCCGGAGTCGACCGGTCCCGCTGGTGCGAGTGCGACCGCGCCGAAGTGACCGTCGCCACAGCCCACGTCGAGCAGCGGCCGGGGCAGGTCCACGGTACGCATGAGCAGGCACTCCACCGCGCGGATCATGGCCCGGTGGACCGGCAGTTCGCGCAGATGGGCAGCCACTACTGGTGGCGCCGCGGCCACGAGCGCCTCAACACTGTCGTTCGTTGTCATTGCTGCACCGGCGGAATGAGGTAGGTCCGGAAGAGCACCTCACCACTCACTGGCGAACGGTGGTCGCGTATGACGGCGTGGGGATACCAGCGCGCGAGGGCCGCTTGGGCCTCACGGTCATTGATATTCAGGACGTACAGACGTGGTCCTGGGGCCGCATCGTGCTCGCGGGCGGTGGCGATAGCGTCTATGGAGTTGCGCCAGAGCGGCTGACCGATCTCAATCGCCACCAGTCGGGTGTCGACCCAGTGCGGCCAGACTTTCAGCCAAGCGTCTTGCTTGTCGCCGGAGCTGGCGGCAAAGCCGTTGATCGCCCGGGCCACTTCCAGGGTGTTCTGCGACGAGACCTTGTGGGAACGCGCGAAATCCACAAAGTAGCGCTGGAAATTAAGCTGCCCGGCGTGTACCCCCAAGGGCACGAGGGCCAACGTGAGCGCAAAGGCGGCGGCGCCAGGCGCCAGCAGGCGGTGGGTGACGCGCACAAGCATACCGACGGGGAGCGCCGCGATCAGGGCGGCAATGGGCAACGTCATACCGGAGCGGGTGGTACTAGGGTTCTCTAGGGGAAAGGCGAGCGAAAGCGTCGAGGGGAGCAAGGCTACGAAGAGGAGGACCAGCAGATACCCGTAGACCCACTCGCGGTGCGCCAGAAGGCGATAGAGCGCGTAGACGGCGCCCAGGAAGAAGCAGGCACCGGTCACATAGTCGAATACGCGGTCGTGCGGCACGTTCGAGTTCCATATCCGATCACCACGGTAGTTGAACATTAGGCTCGCGTTCTTGACGTTGTCGAGGAAAAGCACGATGGGCTGCCCCGGCAGGGGCCGCTCGGCGCTCGATACCCGCGTCACGCCGCGATACCAGAAGATGTCGGGACGCTCCAGCGCAAAACGGCCCAAGGGCAGGAAGACGAGCAGCGCAACCACCGCGGCGAGCACCGCGTTGACGATGGTCCGGCGGGCGCGCTCCCAGCCGTTCGGTCGGCGGGTAATATCCAGCATCAGCTCGATCCACAGACAGGCTATGACGGCGAGGGGGATGATCCTGAAGGGGGTGTAGGTGTGCATCCCCACGCCCAGCACGAAGCCCAGCAGCAAGAAGTCGTTGCGCCGGCGGTAGCGCAGCGCGCGCAGGAGAAATAGACCGGTCAGCGCGGCCAGCACCGGTAAGAAGGTGAAGCGGAGACCGGCCCGCGCCACGGTCAGGTGCCAGCGTGAGACGGCCAGCAAGAACGCCGCGGCGAGGGCCACGGATGCACCGAACCATACCCGCGTGAAGGCGTAGATCGCCGGGATCGCAAAGACGCTGACCAGGGCCGTACCTACCTTCAGGGTCGTGAACGTGAGGCCCAGCCCCGCGGCCGCCAACACCGCAGACAGGTAGAACTGGACGGCTTCACGGCCGGTATTGCGCTCGAAGAAAATCTTGTACTGTCCGTCGAGCACATCCTTGACATCGAGGAGCTTCTCAGCGTGGTCGCTAATCATCTCCTCCGGCACCTCAGGCAGCCGGTAGAAGAGCAAGCAGCAGCCGAGTATCCAGATCGACAAGAACGCGGCCAGCTCCCAAGAGAGCCGGATGCAAGGGCCGGACCGCCAAGCGTCGCGCGCCGCCCGCAGGCGCGAGCGTAGGCCGTGTAGGTCGAACCGGCGGAAGTCGCCAAAAGCCAGCCCGAAGCTACCGACCGCCAACAGCCAGGCCACCACGCCCAGCGGACGAAACAGGCCACCTCCGGCCTGCTCGAAGGCGATTACCGCCGATACCGCGGTCACTACCAACAGCAGGCGCCGCAGCCCAGGCCCGGCGCTCCATCGCTCGGCGCCGGCCTTGGGCTTAACCGGAGAGCCACCCTGCTCATCGTCGTCGGGCGTGAGGAGCGATGCGGCGAGCGGCCCGGACCGGATCAACAGGACGAGCAGCAGCAGCACGCCACCGGCGGCCAGCAGCGCAACGCCATCGGCCGGATACTCGCCTACGGCGATCCAGCGCTGCCCGACCAACGCGAGGCTGGCGGCGACAATGAAACCGAGCATGGCAACGAGACTGCGGCGGGAGACGCCTGCCGGCCGACGCTCTGGTGGTAACCGGACCGCGCCAGCCCGGTGGAGAAGGGGCGCTTGAGCACTGCGAGTCATCGCCCGTGTTCCTCAGTTCGTGCCGCGTCTCGGATCGCGCAGCACCCCCCGGTTATAGCAAGGTCATACGCGCCCGGCTGCGCTTCACCAGCTCGTCGAGGCGGTAGTGTCCGACCCAGAGGAAGAACAGCCCGGTCAGGCTCACACCCCCGAACGCGAGCGCATGCACGGCGACCGCATAGCTCAAGGCCTGATCGCGGCTGACGGACGGGAACAAGAGCAGGGTAGCTACCGATAAGGCGTGGTACACCCCGATATACGCCGGCGCGGAGGGGATGGTCATACCCAGATTCGTGACCACCAACAGGAGAAACGCAGCACTCAGCGGCACCGGCAGGTGGTAGGCATACACGGCGACGGCGAGCGTGAGGCCGCCACCCACCCACATCACCACCGAGAGCAGCAGGACCACCGCCAGGAGGCGCGGTTGAGACAGGCCATCGGCAGAACCAAGCGCCGTTTGCACGAGGTGCGACGGATGCAGTCGTCCGAGCAAGGGCAAGGGGTCAATCCAACGTCGGATCAACGCTACGGCCTGCTGGCGTGCCCAACTCATAACGATGAAAGCCACGGTGATGGACCCGAAGATGACGAGCGCCGTGACGCCAGCGGCTTGCGCCCAACCCGGGATCGCAATGGCGTTGGCCGCCGCCCAGCCAGGCAGCGGCGTGCCGGTGGCACTCGACCAATCGCGCCAGCCACTGAGCCCGAGGAGGCCGGCCAGCAACAAGAGGAGCATCGCAATATCCAACAGCTTCTCGACGAAAATCGTCCCCAGCGCCCGCCCCGGACTCACCGCCTCGCTCTCTACGACCAGGAAGCCGCGGATCAACTCTCCCAAGCGCCCCGGCAAGAAGGAGCTGAACAGATAGCTCAGGTGCGTCGCCGCGTAGGCTTGGGACAGACGGACCCGGTCTTGGGGGAGGAAGAGCAGTTTCCAGCGCCAGGAGCGTAGGAAGATGTTGAGCAGGTGGAGCAGCAGCGTCGGCAGGAACAGCCAGAGGTTCGCGGCCAGAAATGCCTGCCACACTTCATCGGGGTTGACACTGCGTAGCGTCAGCCAGATGGCGATGGCGCTGATGGCAAGTCCCAGGGCGGCAGAACGCCAACTCATCCTACGTCATCTCTGTCCTGCACTGGGAAGCCGGTTGGCGTGCGGTGCAGTGTGTGGCGGAGGCGCATGGGAGTCGAACCCACCAACCGACGCGCTCGCGCCGGTTCTACGGTTTTGAAGACCGCGCCAGTCACCGGACCAGCCGCGCCTCCACGAGTGGTGCTGCCGGGATAGGACTAGGCTCTTCCCGAGGCCGCCGGACGGACCACTGACCGGCGGCCGGGTAGCAACGATTCTAGCAGTCTGCTCGTAGCGCAGCCGGGACGGACGAGGAATGCACTAAGCAGGGGAGAGGCAGCCTACCCTACTTTCACCCATAATATGTGCAACAAGTCCCACCTTTTCTGCCCCAAGGCAACAAGCTCTCCGCCGGAGCGAAGCACCCGCACCAAATAATTATGACGGCCCGCCCCAACCATATCCGGCGGGGGATCATCGTCCGGCCCGATATCCTTGACCAGCCGTACAAAACTCTCGCCGAGCTCTCGTGCGCGCGCCTCGTTCGCGCCAGGGCTGACGGTGATTATCAAATTCAGGTCTCGTTCCCTCGCACCTTGGTTGACGACCGCATCGAGGACATCCGGCTGCTGCTTGATCGCCACCACCGGCGCCGCCCGCTGTTCCGGTGACAAGGTCAGCGGAGAGACCGCCAGAGTCGGGGCCGGCGCCAGGGCAGTCGTCGGAGCTGGCGGCGGCGCGACCGGCGTCGGTGTCGGGACCTCCCCGGTGCAGCTACCGGGGTGCCAGAGGCCCAACTGCTGGCTACGCGCCTGCTGCTCGGCATTCTTGAACTGCCCCTGATAGCGATAGGCCGCGGCGCCGGTCCGTTCGAGGGCGAAGCCTTCCGCGATCATCCGCGCGTTGTACATGCTGCCGTCCCGCAGCCAAGCGTAGGCGAGCAGGTTCCCAGCGGCATCCCGCTCCCCTTGGCTCTCGTCCAACTCCAAGCGCACCTGCTGACCGGCGAGTAGCTCGACGGCACGGCTGGTGGCCTCGGCCCCATAACACTGGAATAGCTCACCAGGGCCAACGACCTCCGGCGTGTCAATACCGATCAGCCGCACGCGCGTGGCCCCGCCCGGCAGCGACACCTCCACCAGCTCACCGTTCACAACGTTGGTGACCGTGGCATCGCGGTACGTCGCCGCCGGCGCGGCCGGCGCCGGGATTGGCGTCGCTGCGGCAGTCCGAGGGGTTGGCGCTGGCGTGACCGTCGGAACCGGCTGCCCCGACGTGTACTGGGCCGGCACATAGCCCTCTACCCCATCGGGGGTACGCACGTGCCGCCAGGTGCGTCCATCGGCTCCCACGTCGGGGCCGATGATGACGAGGCGCGTGTTGTCCGGGTACGCCTTCAGCCGATCCGCAGTCTGGGGCGTCCTCCGCAGAAAGACGCCAATGCCACCGGTATTGCCGACGTAGACGACACCAGCCGTGGGCCCGGTCACGGGCGTAGTAGCGGGCGCTGCCCCGGCCCTAGCAGCCGCCGTACCGGTGGCCGCGGCCTTGGCCCTGGCCACGGCCGTGGATACCGCGCTAGAGGATATCCGCGTAGAGGTAGGAAACGAGGAGACAACCGTGACAACCGCGGTCGGCGATGCCGTGGCGGCCGGCGGCGGTGGTGGCGGCTGCGTGGCCGTGGGCGCGGGCGCGGCCAGCGTGGGGGGTGGCGCGGGTGGAGCCGCCGGGGAAGTCGCCGTCGGTTCCGCAGTCGGGCCAAGCCCAAGGTCACAGGCGGCGAGGAAAAGTGCCAACGAGAAGACGACCAATACCGCTTGACGCTTCATGGCTGTCCAGTCTACCTCACTAGCGCGCCCCGGTGCCATATCCCACCGCCCTAGTGTAGCCGATGCATCTCCCGGCGCTGCTGCCGGGCCTCAATCCGGCCGCGGCGCGTGCCGGGCCCCCCGCGGCCGGCACTGTGCAGCGGGAAGATGGTCTACTATACTCGGAGTACGGATGCGTGTACCGCTCCTCGCGCGGCGCGAGCGGCGTCGGCGAGCCGGACCGCAACGTGCTGCAGGAGGCTGACGCTAGATGGCGACGACGGCATCCACCACCGCCGCACCGCGCCGTGCCAAGCGGCGCCGTGGCCCCGGACCACGGCGGGCGACCGGGTTAGTCAATCCAACCGGGCTGGTCGGGCTGCAAGCGCCGGAGACGCCGTTGCCCAAGCCTAGCACGGCCACGCTGGGCGACATCGAGCGCAAGGTACATGCCGGCGAGCGGCTGTCGGCCGAGGATGGGCTGGCGCTCTATGCCTGTGATGATCTCCCGTGGCTGGGGCAACTGGCCCGCTTTGTCCAACGCCGGAAGTCGGGCGAGCACGTGTACTTCAACATCAACCGCCACATCAATCTGACCAATATCTGCAAGGCGTATTGCCACTTCTGCTCCTTCCGACGCAGCGTCGGCAAGGAGGGCGGCTATACGATGACCCACGACGAGATCGTGAGCACGGCCGTCTCGGCCGTGCCGAAGGGGATCACCGAGCTACACATCGTCAACGGGCTGCACCCTGAGCTGGACTTCGACTACTACCTGGAGGCGCTGCGCCGGCTGAAAGCGGCGCTGCCCGACGTGCATCTGAAAGCGTTTACGGCCGTCGAAATCTGGTGGTTTGCGCGGATCACCGGCTTGTCCTACGAGGAGGTGCTGCGGCAGTGCGTCGAGGCGGGCCTCGGCTCGCTGCCGGGCGGTGGCGCCGAGATATTCGCCCCGCGCGTGCGCCGGCGCATCTGCGGCTACAAATCCACCGCCGAGGATTGGCTGGAAATCCACCGCATTGCTCACGGTATGGGCATACGTACCAACTCCACGATGCTCTATGGGCACATCGAAACGCCCGAGGAGCGGATTGACCACGTGCTGCGGCTGCGGGACTTGCAGGACGAGACGGGAGGCTTCCAGGTCTTCATCCCGCTGCGGTTCCACAACGAGCACAATCTGATGTCTCACCTGCCGATGGCGACACCGTATGAGAGCCTCAAGGTCTTTACGGTCAGCCGGCTGCTGCTCGACAACTTCGACCACATGAAGGCCTACTGGATCATGCTGGGGCTGCCGTTGGCGCAGATGTCGCTCCATTTCGGTGTAGACGACCTCGACGGTACCGTCGTGGAGGAACGCATCTACCACATGGCCGGCGCCGAGACGCCGCACGAAGTCTCCCAGGACGACCTGCTGCAGCGCATCCGCGAGGCGGGCCGCATCCCGGTGCAGCGCGATACGGTCTACAACACCGTGCATATCTACGATAATTGATGCTCCGACCCTACTTCCCCAAGCACATCATGTCCGGACACCCGGTAGGGGCACCGTTGGGCGTGGCCTCCTGCCGCACTCTCCCTTGGCCCTCTCCCAGGAGGAGAGGGGGCCTGGATTCTCGCTTCCGCGGGAATGACGGGAACGACACCCATCTTCCGCCGGGCCGCGCGAGGCGGGCGCTATGAATCGGCCGCGGGTCGGGCATATTCAGTACCTCAACTGCCTGCCGCTGTACCACGGGCTGGTGCGGCACGACGCACTGCTCGACATCGAGCTGCACAAGGGCACGCCGACCGAGCTAAACCGCCTGCTCATCGCCGGGCAGCTCGACGTTTCGCCGATCTCCTCCATCGAGTACCTGCGGCACGCCGACGATCTGCTGCTCATGCCGGACCTGACGGTCAGCTCCGACGGCGCCGTGAAGAGTATCGTCCTCATCAGCAAAGTACCGGCCGCCGCGCTGGACAGGCGGACCGTGGCGTTGACCAACACCTCCGCCACGTCCCAAGTGCTCACCCAAATCCTGCTCGCAAACCGCTATGCGGCCCATCCGGCCTACTTTGCCTGTCCCCCCGACCTCGGCCGGATGCTGGATGAAGCGGACGCTGCCCTGCTGATCGGCGACCCGGCGCTGCGGGTACACATGCAGCCGCCGGTGGGCCTCCACGTCTACGATCTGGGGACGGAGTGGAAAACGCTGACCGGGCATCCGATGGTCTACGCAGTCTGGGCGGTACGCCGGTCGTTCGCCGCCGCGGCGCCGGCGCTCGTCAACGTCGTCTACCACGCCTTTCAGCAGTCGTTGGCCTATAGCCTCTCCAACGTCGAGGCGATTGCCGCGGACACGGCGCGTTGGGAGCCTTTTCCGGCGGCGGCGCTGGCGGCGTACTTCCGCACCTTGCGGTTTACGTTCGACCGTGCCTATCGTGACGGGCTGCACGCCTATGCCCGGCACGCGCAGGCGCTGGGGGCGCTCGATGCGGTGCCGACACTGGAGTTTGCGGCGGTGGCCGAGCAACCCACCGGCCGGCACGAGGCAGGATGATGGGCGCCGGACAGCAGGCAAGCACACAGGAATTGCTGGACCGCACCGTGGCCGGCGAGCGGTTGAGCGCCGCGGCCGCGGCGGCGCTGCTGGCGGACGGTGAGGCGCTGCTCGCGGTGGGACGGGCAGCCGCGGCGGCGCGGCGGTCGCGGGTGCCCACACAGCAGGTCACGTTTGCCCTGGGGCATACCCTGGCGGCGACCGCCCCCGGAAGCGAGGCCGACCTGACGGCAGCAATCGCGGCGGCAGTTGCCGCCGGGTGCAGCGAGGTCACGTTTCGCGCTGCGCCGGTCGCTGCCTTGACCCGCGTTGTGGCGGCAGCCAAGGCCCACACCCCGCAGCTGCGCTACGGCTTGGCCGTGGACGATACGGAGTGGGCAGCGGGAGGTATTAGTACGGAAGAGGCTCTATCGGCGCTGCGTGACGCCGGCCTGAGTTTTCTCGTGCGGGACGACAGCGGTAGCCAGCCAGCGGTAGGAGCGCAGCACGCCGCGCCCAAGCCGGGTTGGCGCGACGTGGTGGACGTGGCGCAGCACCTCGGGCTGGATGCCGCCCCAACTGTCGTCGTGCGCGCCCACGAGACGGTCGCCGAGCGGATCGCGCAACTGGTGCAAGTACGCGACTGGCAAGATGGTAGTCATCCTCAGCGCGGTGCAGCTCCGGCTCACCGGTCGTGTGTCATTACCGCCGCGCCGGGGGCCGGGGGCCAGGCGGTGTCACCATTCGACTATCTCCAGACGCTCGCCGTGCTGCGCCTCTTCCTCGACACGACAACCCACGTCAGCGCCGCTTGGGGCCACGTCGGGGCCGAGGTAGCGCAGCTCAGTCTGTCCTTCGGGGCCGACGACGTCGGGACGGTTCAGCCGCCGGCGCTTACTGCACACATGTCCGGCACAAGCGGCACTGGTGCGGCCGGGCCGTGGCTACCGCGGTTGTCCCGCGATGAGCTAGTGCGGCTCATCCGTGCTGCCGGCTGGACACCGGCGCAGCGCGACACGGCCTACCACATCCTGGAGGTCTTTTGAGACTAGGAGCCAGCGGCGGGGTGGACCTAACCCCCGGCCCCTTCCCTACAGGGAAGGGGAGGCATGATGGTGGCCAGCCGCCGCTCTTGCTCACGGCCGATTGGGTGGTGCCCATCACGGCGCCACCGCTCCGGGATGGCGCCGTCCTGATCGTCGGGGAGCGGATCCGGGCGGTAGGACCGCGGCGGTCCATCGAGACGCCTCCCAACACCGCGCACCGGCACTACGACGGCGCCGCCATTCTGCCCGGCCTCGTCAATCTCCATACCCACCTGGAATACACCGGCCTCGGCCCGCTATCGGAGCGGCAGCCCTTCTGGGAATGGATGCCGGCCCTCATTCGGCGCAGTCAACAGGCGCCAGCGGACTTCTGGCCGGCGTCGGCCAGCGCCGGAGCAGAACGGCTGGTCGCGGCCGGGATGACCTGTGTCGGTGACATCGTGACGTTCGGGCCGGGACTGGCTGCCGCTCAGAGGTTCAATCTCGCAGGGATCAGTTTCGTCGAGGCGGTGGGGATGCGCGAGCGCGAGCGCTTGGACGAGCAACTGGCCGAACTGACAGCGCGACTGGAGCGGAGCGTGCGGCTCGCGCCGGGGGCGCGGCGCCTGCGCGTCGGCCTCGGTCCGCACACCATCTACACGCTGACCACGGCAGCGCTCGAACGGTTGGCCGATCTGGCCCATGCTCGCAAGCTCCCACTCACGATTCACCTGGCCGAAACGGCCGCCGAGGTGGAGCTTTCGCACTCCGGGCAGGGGCCGCTTGCCGAGCGCCTGGCAACGATGGGTGGACACGCCCTCATCGAGACGGGGGGCTGCGGCGCCGGCCCGGCGCTGCTCGCCGCCCGCTGCGGCCTGTTTGACGACGCCCGCAGCGCAGCAGCCGGTGGCCCGTCGGGCACGGCTCGCCGGCCGGTCGTCGTCGCCCATGGGGTCCACCTTGACGACGAGGAGATCGCGCTCTTGGCGGCGCGCGATGTGGCCGTCGCGTTGTGTCCCCGCAGCAATGCAGCCCTGCACTGTGGCGAGGCACCGCTGCAGAGGCTCGTCGAGCACGGCGTCCGGCTCGGTCTGGGAACGGACAGCCTGGCGAGTAACGAAAGCCTGGACCTGTTTGCCGAGGCCGCGGCGGCCTACGCTGTGTGGCAGCAGCAAGCCGGCACGGCCTTCGATCCGCGAACGGCGGCGCGCCGCATCCTCCGCTGGCTGACTATCGAGGGCGCGCAGGCGCTCGGCCTTGAGCGGGAGCTTGGCAGCGTCACCGTCGGCAAATATGCGGACCTCGCGGTCGTAGCCCTGCCGCGCCCCGGTGATGCCGACATTGCGGAGCAGCTTTGCACCGGCGTCCGCGCCAGCGCTGTACGGTGTACAGTTGTGGCGGGGTCTACAGTCCACAGCGGGACCCCCTAACCGCCGCCAGCACAGCGATGAGGTTTGCTCCAGGAAGGGATCATGGCAAAGCAGCCGACCGGCAACGAGCGTGAGCGCGACACGAGCAGCTACGTCGGCCTGGGGTTGCCGCTCGGGGTCGGACTCGGAGTGGCGTTCGGCACCGTGATCGGCGCGGTGATCGGCGCCGTGACCGATAACATGGGCTTCTGGGTGGGAATGGGCATCTCTATGGGTGTCGCCATGGGCGCGGCCGTAGGGTTAGCGATTGGTGCCGGCTTGTCCCAGAAGGACAAGAACTCCACCGAGGAATAGGGGAAGTCGGTCGGAGACCGGCGAGGATATATCCCCTCCCCTGTGCGTTAGCCGGGGGAGAGCTAGGGAGGGGGCCAAGTGAGGTCTCCGCCCCCCCTATGGCCCCCGCCTCGCAGGGGGACGGGCGCAGTGCTAGCGGTGCCAGCGCGAGGTCACAGAGCCTGAGGTGAGCCAATGATCGAACACATCAAGTATCGCGGTAAGCTGATCCACGAGTGTACCCTGCCCGGCGAAACCCGCGCCGATGACGTGTTTCCCGCTCATCCCAACGCCATCCAGGTCAGCGCGAGACGCTTCCTGCTCGTGTACGCCACGCGCACCTATCGCGGCGGCGATGACGACCTGAGTATCGTCTACCAGCTACGCGACGGCGCCTATGATGGCCCGGTGCTAGCGGAAGGGATTCTGGCCAAGTCCGTCAACGACTGGGACCCTTTCGACGACGGCAGCGCGTATGTACGGCAGCACGGACATCCGGTGGCCTTCGGTGTGCCGCGCGGCGCCCTGATCCAAGGGCAGCCGGCGCCCAACGCCAACCTCTTCGTCGCCAAGTGGCGAGTCTGTGCCCGCATCGTTGACCCGGCCACCGGCTTCCTGGTCTCCTCACGCTCTCACCCCGACCTGAGCGAGCGCACCCAGGGCGTCGAGTGGGTGCAGCTCCGCTTGAACGGTGCCGAGGACGACATCGAGATCGTCCAGCCGGCCCAACGGCTCCGGCAACGCGGCTACGAGGAGGGCGACGCCTTTTGCAGCGCCGCCGTCCTCACGATGAATCAATCCTTCGTGCAGGCGGTCCCGTTCAACGCGGACGCCAGCGAGTGGGCCGACGTGAACCACTTCGACGGCGGACGGCTGGCGGCCCTGAAGTACCGCTATAACCCGCAACGCGGCGTCTATGAGTGGGTCGAAATGGGACCGCTGATTGCAGAGCAGCTTTTCGAAGCCAGCCTCGCCCGCTATCGGGGTAGCTGGGTCATCAGCGGCCGGCCGCACGGCGGTGGCGCGATAGGCTGGTTCCGCACCACGGACCCGTTCGGCGCAGCATCACCGTCGGCGCGGCCCACGTCGCCCGTGAACTCGTCGCCGCTCACCGCCTACACCTACGCCGACGGCGTGCTCCGCGTGCTCACGGGCGACAACACGATCTCGCCGTATGGTCTCAACCGCAATCCGCTCTACCTGTGGGACATTGACCCGGAGCACGGCTTTGCGGCGTCGAAGCGGCGAGAGGTATTCGACATCGTTGCGGCCGGGCTACCGATCCCAGTGGAAAGCCGCCCCACCAGCGATATGGCCAAGCTACTGCCGCACGCCGGGGGCAAGGAGCAGATCATCGTCTATCGGGTGCGGAGCGGCACGAACAACGACCCCAGCCACACGGGAGCCGTCATCACACCGGCGGAGAAAGAGACGGCCGGCATCTACTACGCTGCGGTGCAGTACGCGGAGGCCTACCCCGGCGTTTGGCAGTTTGCGACCGATTGAGTGGCGGCAAGCTAGGGCAGCAGCCATGATCGAACGCATCGAACATCGCGGCAGTCTGGTTCACGAATGCTCGCAGCCCGGCGACACCCGCGCCGACGACGCGTACCCGGGACATCCGAACGGCATCCAGGTCAGTGCGCGGCGCTTTGTGCTGTTGTTTGCTACGCGCGGCTATCGCGGCGGCGATGACGCGCGCAGCATCATCTACCAAGTCCGTGACGGTGGCTTCGACGGCCCGGTCCTCAGCGAGGGACGCCTGGTTCGCACGCTCAACGATTGGGACCCTTTCAACGACGGCAGCGCGTATGTTCGCCAGCAGAGCCACGTCGCCGGCTTCGGCGTGCCCAAGGGTGCGCTGATCCGCGGCCAGCCGGTACCGCACGCCAATCTCTTCGTCGTCAAGTGGTACCGCACGATGCGGATTGTTGACCCGGCGACCGGGTTCCTGCGCTCCGGTCGAGAACACCCCGAGCTAACCGCGCGCACGCTGGGTGTCGAGTGGGTGCAGCTTCGTTTGAATGATGCCGAGGACGACATCGAGATCGTCCAGTCGGTCCAGCGGCTGCGCGAACGCGGCTATGAAGATGGCGCGGCCTTCTGTAGCGCCGCCGTGCGCTGGATGAATCAGAGCATGGTGCAGGCGGTTCCGTTCAATGACGATGCAACCGAATGGGCCGACGTCAACCACTTCGACGGCGGATGGCTGGCCGCCCTGAAGTACCGCTATAACCCGCAGCGCGGCGTCTACGAATGGGTCGAAACCGGGCCGCTCGTCGGAGATCATCTATCGGAGGCAAGCCTGGCGCGGTACCGAGACGAGTGGATCATTAGTGCGCGCACCGGCGGCGAGGTGGCCTGGATACGCACGGACGATCCCTTCGGTGCGCTGCCGGCGGCTCGCCAAAGCGGCACGGATGGTGGGAGGGGTGGTGCCGCTTTGGCGGGCCGGGCGGTGCAGTACGCCGCCCCGGACAACAATGCACCCCTCACGGCCTATACCTGCGCCGACGGTGTGCTGCGACTGCTCGGAGGGGATTGGCAGACCTCGCCCCACGACAGTCCCCGCAACCCACTGTACCTCTGGGACATTGACCCGGAGCGCGGCTTCGCCGCCACCAACCGGCGGGAGGTCTACAACAGCGTCAAGGCCGGGCTACCGGTACCGCCGGACGGCCCGGCTACGGCCGGCAAGTCTCCTGGCTGGTGGTGGCGGCACGATATGGCCAAGCTGCTGCCGCACGCGGGGGGCCGCGTACAACTCATTGCCCACCGGATCGTCCACCAGAGCACGAACGACCCCGGCCGCACCGGCCTAGTGGTCACGCCTGAAGAGAAGGACGTTCACGGCCTGTACTACGCCGCGATCCACCACACCGAGCCGCAGCCAAGCCCCTGGCAGTTCGCCACAGACGACTGAGCGGCGGAGGTGGGGGTTTGACCTAACCCCCGGCCCCTTTCCTGAAGGGGGGAGGTTGGGGGTAGGTGTGCTCCCCCACGAAAACCTATCCTGGATTCCCGCTTTCGCGGGAATGACCGGCTAATGAGGTGGGAGTGACCAGGCAGTGACGCGGGAGGGGCCGGGGAATGACGATGGGGGCTAGTCGCTATCGTCGTACTCCGGACATACGGCGTGCCAGCGGCGCACCCGGTCCCGGTTAAGCTCATCGTGGGTGTAGACGGGCCGCACCCAAAGGTTCATTTCGCAGCGGGCCATCGTGTTACCGCGCTCATCGGTAAACGTGATGGCGTGCCAGCAGTCGCCGCAATGCTGCGGCTCTTGCTCGGATTCGGAAGACGAGGCGGTATCGCGCGACGAATCATCCTTCTCGCCGGCGAGCACGCGCTTGAGCAGTGAGCCAAGATTGGTCTCTTCTTCACCGAGACCACTGCTCGCTGTGACGAAGGCATCTCTCGGCGCTCGTGAACGAGACCGCCTCCGACCAGACCTACGGCGGGCCAATGCACTCCTCCTGCATGGATAAAGACGTGACAATCATACCGTTGCACTCTCCGATTCGTCAAATCGCTGCGCGGTTGGGACCAATGCCGGCATCTGCTCGGAGGCCCCTCACGAGCAGCCTCACTTGCCGATGCAAAACGTGCTGAATATCTTGTCGAGCAAGTCCTCCGTGACCGTGTGGCCCGTGACCTCGCCGAGGGCATCGAGGGCACCGCGCAGGTCAATAGTAACCATATCCAACGGATACGCCGAGTCGAGCGTTGCCTGGGCCGTAGCGAGGTGGTCGGCGGCCCGGTGCAAGGCCTCCACGTGGCGAACGTTCCCTAGCAGGAGATCGTCGCCGGCGGCACCAGTGGTCGGTACGACGAGCTGCGCCAGTTCGGAGCGGAGCGCGGCGATACCGGCGCCAGTCAGCGCGGAGACGGTGCAGACCGGCGCGGCGGCAAGCAGGGCCTGAGCGGCAGCGGGAGGGTACCGTGGCGGCAAATCCACCTTGTTAAACACTACCACACCAGGGCGCTCCCCGATGGCGGCGGCAATGGCCGCATCCTCCGGCGATGGGCCCACAGCCCCGTCGAGCACTAGCAGCACCACGTCGGCGCGGCCGATCTCCGCATGGCTACGCTCCACCCCCAGCCGCTCCACTGCATCGTCCGTCCGTTCCGCGATACCGGCCGTGTCAACGAGCGTGACGGGGACACCGTCCAGGTTGAGGGACTCCGTCAAGACATCGCGGGTAGTGCCGGGAATCGGCGTCACGATGGCGCGGTCGGCTTCGAGCAGCGCATTGAGCAAGCTCGACTTGCCGGCGTTCGGGCGGCCGACCAGCACCGCCCGCACTCCCTCGTGGACGAGCAGCCCCCGCGCGGCGCCGGCGAGGATCGCTTGGAGACGGGCAGCGGCCGCGGTGAGGGCATCCCGTAACACCGCTCGGGGGGGCAACGGCACATCCTCCTCCGCAAAGTCGAGCACCGCCTCGATACGGGCGAGCGGGTCGAAGAGCAGGGCACGCACGGCCTCGACCTCACTCGATAGCCGGCCGTCCAGCTGCCCCAGCGCTTGCTGGGCCCCGGCCGGCGTGCGCGCGGTCACGAGGCTGGCGACCGCCTCCGCCTGCGCCAGGTCTATCCGGCCGTTGAGAAAGGCCCGGAGGGTGAATTCGCCGCGCTCGGCCGGTCGCGCTCCCAACCGCGTGCAGAGGGCCACGATGAGGCGCAGGGTTGCACTCCCGCCATGGCCCTGCACCTCGACCATATCTTCACGGGTGTAGGTGTGCGGCGCGGCCATGTGGACGGCCAACACCTCGTCCAATCGCTGCCCAGTCGCGGGATCGGCAATCCAGCCGTGGTAGAGCTGATGCGAGCACCAGGCCGGCGACGTGCCGGCTTGCGAGCGGAATACCTGCCGGAGGAGCGGGAGCGATTGCGGCCCACTCAAGCGCACGATGCCGATAGCGCCGTCGGCGGCCGGCGTCGCCGTGGCGACGATGGTGTCGGTGGTCGTCAAGGTACGCATCGGTCAGCGCGTCCACACGTTGCCGGCCGGGGGAGGCGTGGCAGTCGCTACGGATTGTATACTGCTGCGAATGAGCGCCGGAGCGCAGCGCGCGCTCGCCGCCACCCCATACTGCCATGAGTGACGACCGCCTCGCGCAGCAGCTCCGCTTCCTCCTGGAGCTAGACCGGCTCAAGAGCGTCTTCCGGCAGTCGCGGCTCATCCACACCGACCGGATGGAGAACAGCGCCGAGCACTCGTGGCACCTCGCGCTGTTGGCGGTCGTGCTCGCCGAGTACGCTGCCGAGGACGTAGACCTCGTGCGCGTCGTGAAGATGGCGCTTATCCACGATATTGTCGAGATTGACGCGGGCGATACCTACATTTACGACGAGCGAGCCAGGCAGGAGCAGGCTCGGATCGAGCAACAGGCAGCGGAACGCATCTTCGGCCTGCTCCCCAAGCAGCAAGCGGCCGAGCTACGTGCCCTGTGGGAGGAGTTCGAGGCCAAACAGACGCCAGAGGCGCGGTTTGCCGGCGCCCTCGACCGCCTTCAGCCGCTCCTCCTGAACTATCATACCCAGGGCCAGATGTGGCGCCATCACGGCATCCGAAGCGAGCAAGTCGTCAAGGTCAACCAGGTTATCGCAGCGGGCGCCCCGGACCTCTGGACACACGCGAAGCAGCTTATTCGCGACGCGGTAGAGCGGGGCTATCTCGCGCCGTAGAAGCGGTTAGCTATTGGCTGATACCCGTCAGCCGTCATTGCGGCTTTCGCCGCAATGACGGCCGTTGCTCGTGTAGAATCCTGGAGAGGGCAAGCTCCGAATGGCATACGTTGGCGGCCCAATCACTGCCCGGCGCGTCTTGATCGCCATGGCGCAGCGCCGGCAGCAGCGGGGCACCGGGAGCGGAGCGACCTTCGTGCGGGAGCGAACGGCGTGGCAGCAGTGGCCCAACCTCGACGCGGTCTTGGCACCCTTGGCTTGGGCCGTGGTGGGCGCGGTTGCGACGCGACAGTACATGCCGGAGCGCGCGACTAGAGACCTCGATGTCGTGGTCGCCAAGGCAGATGCGGCGGTAGCTCGCGCCAAGCTCCAGGCTGCCGGGTACGCTTTTCGTGGCGAACTGCGTATCGGCGGCTCGACATGGCGCAGCCCGGATGGGCAGGACATAGATGTCATCGAAGGAGCCGAGGCCTGGTGGCCAACTGCGCTTGCCGACGCCCAAGCCAACCGCGATGGGCAGGGCCTCCCGGTGCTGCCGCTACCGTACCTGGTACTCATCAAGCTACAGGCCGGGCGGACACAGGACCTCGCCGATATTTCGCGGATGCTCGGTCTGGCAAACGCAGACGCGCTGGAAGCGGTGCGTAGGCTTGTTGCCTGCGAGTCCCCTGACGACTGCGACGACCTGGAAAGCCTTATCCGGCTCGGCGAGCTGGAGTTTGGCGAAGCGCCTCCCTAGGGCAGCATCATCGGGCGGGAGGCCGGGCTGGACCTAACCCCCGGCCCCTTCCCTGGTAGGGAAGGGGAGTCATTGAGGCGTCCTGACCGCGCGGGCATGAGGCTATGGCAGCGACCGACACGCTTGACATCACCGTCACGCACCATCAACTCGCCGCTATCGCCGAGGAGATGGGCGCGGCCCTCATTCGCACGGCCTACTCGCCGAACATCAAGGAGCGCCAGGACCTCTCGTGTGCGGTCTTCGACCGGGCCGGGCGGATGGTGGCGCAGGCAGCACATATTCCGGTCCATCTCGGCGCCATGCCGCTCGCCGTGCAGGCGGCCCGCGAGGCCGCTGCCAACGATAGGTGGCGGCCGGGCGACGTGGTGATCCTCAACGATCCGTACCTGGGCGGTACCCATCTCCCCGACGTGACGATGGTATCGCCCGTGTTCACGGCCGCCAGCGGGGACCGCCGGAGTCGCACGCGCATCGGCTTTGTGGCCAGTCGGGCGCACCAAGCCGACATCGGTGGCATGAGTCCCGGCTCGATGCCGCTGGCGCGCGAGCTATTCCAGGAAGGGCTGATTATCCCGCCGATCAAGTGGGTTCGCGCCGGGCGGGTCCAGGAGGACATTCTGGCGCTGATCCTCCGCAACGTGCGGACACCCGACGAACGCCGCGGCGATCTGTTTGCCCAGCGCGCCGCTCACCGGGTCGGCGAGCGCCGCTACGTCGCGCTGGCCGAGGCCATCGGGCCGGAGGCACTCGGCCAGCGCCAAGATGCTCTGCTGGACTATGGCGAGCAGCTTTGCCGGGCTACGCTCCGGCGCATCCCGGCCGGTACCTACAGCGCCGAGGACGTGCTCGACGACGACGGAGTCGGCGATGAGCCGGTGCCCATTCGGGTGACAATCGTCGCCCGCGATGGCGAGCTACGGGTGGACTTTGCCGGCAGCGCCGACGAGGTACTCGGATCGGTCAACGCGGTCCGCGCCGTGACGGTCTCGGCGGTCTCCTACGTCGTGCGTTGCTTGGTTGGCTCCGATGGTGGGTCGGAGCGGCAGAACCAGCCGAGCACGGGCGGTGCGGCTGCGGCATCGCCACTGCCGCTGAATGCCGGCACCATGCGCCCGGTCACCGTCATCACTCCCGAGGGGTCGGTCGTCAGCGCCCGCTGGCCGCACGCGGTTTCCGCCGGCAACGTCGAGACGGCCCAGCGGATCGTGGACGTCGTGCTCGCTGCGTTCGCACCGGCGCTGCCGGGCCTGATCCCGGCGTCGAGCTACGGGACCATGAACAACACGATCATTGGCGGCTACGATCCCGAACGGCAACGGTCCTTCACCTATTACGAGACCATCGGAGGCGGACATGGCGGCGCGCCGCAAGGGCCGGGGCTCTCCGGAGCGCAGGCACACATGACGAACACCCTCAATACGCCAGCCGAGGCGTTGGAGTACGCTTATCCGCTTCAGGTGCGGGCGTACCGGCTACGGGAGGGGTCCGGAGGGGCCGGGCGCCACCGGGGGGGCGACGGTCTGGTGCGGGAAGTTGTGCTCGACGTGCCGGCCACCATCACGCTGCTCTCCGAACGGCGCCAGCGCGGCGCGCCGGGGCTGGCTGGCGGCGCGGCGGGCAAACCCGGGGTGAATGCCGTGCATCGCGCTGCCGGCGCTGTCGAGCGGCTGCCCGGCAAGTGCGAGCGTCACCTGGCGGCCGGCGATCTGTTGGTGGTCGAGACACCGGGTGGCGGTGGGTGGGGCACTCCCCCTGCCAGTGGCGAGGAGCCGGTGGCCGGTGACTAGGAACCACGGGCCGGCGGCGCGGGTCGGTGTGGACGTAGGCGGCACGTTCACCGACTTCGTGGTGCTGGAGCCGGGGCGGCTGACCGTCCGAAAACGGCTGTCCACACCCCATGATCCAGCGATCGCGGTATTGAGCGGCCTTGAGGGCCTCGGTGTCGGACCCGACATACCCATCGCGCACGGCTCGACGGTCGCTACCAACGCCTTGCTGGAGCGGCGCGGGGCACGTGTGGCGCTCATCACGACGCGGGGCTTCGCCGACGTGCTGGAGATCGGCCGGCAGGCCCGGCCGCAGCTTTATGACCTGCGGCCAACCCGGCCGCCCGCGCTCGTGCCGCGTTCGCTGCGCTTCGAGGTGGACGAGCGTATGGATCGCCACGGCCGGCCGCGGCGGCCGCTCTCCGACGAGCAAGTTGCGGCGGTCGTGGCCCGTGTGGTCGCTTCCGGGGCCACGGCAGCGGCAGTCTGTCTGCTCTTCTCTTTTGCGAACCCGGCCCACGAGCAGGCCATCGGCACGGCCTTGCAGCGAGCCGGGATAGACGTGTCGCTGTCCTCCGACATCTTGCCGGAACTCCGCGAGTTCGAGCGCACCAGCACGACGGTGGCGAACGCCTACCTGCGCCCAGTGGTTACGGCCTACCTAGAACAGCTGACGGCGGTGCTTGGCTCGCGCTTGTGGGTGATGCAGTCCGACGGCACGACGGTACCTCCCGACCGGCTGGCCGTCCGGCCGGTGCAGGCGGTCCTCAGCGGTCCGGCCGGTGGCATCGTCGGCGCGCTCGCCGTGGCACGGGCGGGGGGACGGGCGGCCCACCAAAGCGGCACGGATGGTGGGAGGGGTGGTGCCGCTTTGGTGGGCCGGCGGAACATCCTGACGCTCGATATGGGCGGCACTTCGACCGACGTTGCGTTCTGCCCCGGTGCGCCGGCCCTGGAGACGCAGCATGAGATCGGTGGCGTCGTGCTAAACCTGCCGATGCTCGCCATCCACACCGTCGGCGCCGGCGGCGGCTCCATTGCGCGCCGCGACGTTGCCGGGGGGCTGCACGTAGGCCCGGCGAGCGCCGGCGCGAGTCCCGGCCCGGCCTGCTACGGTCGCGGCGGCACGGCGCCGACGGTGACTGACGCCAACCTAGTCTTGGGCCGGCTGCACCCCGACTGGCGCTTGGGTGGTGAGGTGCGGCTGGACAGTGCGGCGGCGCGTGTAGCCGTGCTGTCTCTGGGGGACGACACGCCGCGGTCGGACCGCACGGCCGACGCGGAGGCCGTGACGCTGGCCAACGCGATCATCCGGGTGGTCAACGCGCATATGGCCCGCGCCCTGCGCGTCATCTCCATCGAGCGCGGCTACGACCCGCGCCGATGCGCGCTGGTCGCCTTCGGTGGCGCCGGCCCCTTGCACGCGGCGGCGCTCGCCGAGGCGCTGGACATCCGCGAGGTGATCGTGCCACGCTACCCCGGCGTCCTGTCGGCGGTGGGGACAGCGCTGGCCGAGGTGGAGCGGTCCTATTCCCGCACCGTGATGCTCACCGTCGAGCGAGTGGCGGGCACAGAGTTGCTTCCAGGCACGCCTGGGGCCAGCAGCTCTGACCCGCCAGACGCGCCGGAGACGGCGGCAGTCGCCACGGCCCTGGCAGACGCCTACGCCGACCTAGAGCGTCAGGCGAGCAGCGAGCTGCGGGCAACCTTGGGGCCGGTGCGTCTCGAGCTCAGACGGTCACTGGACTGCCGCTATCAAGGCCAGTCGCATGAGCTATTGGTGGCTGCCGGCCGCACACGACGAGTCCGGGCGGGCGGGACACCGGCAAGCCAAGCGGGGAACAAGCCAAGGGCAGAACTCCAGGCGCTCCAGGCGCTCCAGGCAGCCGTGCGGTCATTCGACCGCCTACACCGCCGCCGATACGGGTATGACCAAGCGGACCGGGCCGTCGAAATCGTCACGATCCGACTGCGCGCACGCCACCTCCAACCGAGCGTGGCCTTGCCGGAGGCTCCGCGCGACCAGCAGCGCGGCGAACCGGCGCCGGCCGGGCATACCGTGCTCTGGGACGACGCCCAACCGGTGACCGCGCCAATCTTCGAGCGCGAACATTGTGGGCCGGGAACTCACCTGGTCGGGCCGGCCTTGATCGTCCAAGCGGATGCAACGACCGTGCTCCCGGTCGGGTGGGCGGCACAGGCAGACCGCTACGGCTCGTTGCTGCTGCGCCGGTACGCTTAGGCAAGGCCGCAATGCGCGGCCAATTGGCCGCGGCGAGGAGCACCTAGGTTGTGATTATCCGCCTCCTGCTGCGTGGGCTGCTGACCCTGCCGCTATTCTTCCTCGTGTCTGCGCTGGCCGGCGTGTACGCCTTACGCACGACGGTACTCGCGCCGGAGTTCATCACGGGGCAGCTTGCCGCCGTGCGGCTCTACGATCACCTCTACGACGAGGTGGTGGATGCCGTGCTGCGGGGCGACGGACAGCGTGATGCCGAGGCGGTAGAGCCATCCGCCGTGGTCATGCTGGAAGCCGGGCGTGGCCCCGTGACCACCTATCTGACCGGCAAGATCGAGGGCTTCGTTACCGATCTGTACCGCTGGTTGGAGGTGGCAGAGGCGCCGGCGCCGGTGTTCGACCTGACAGACCTCGGACGGGTGAGCCAGCCCATCGAGGCCGAGCTGACGCGACGTGACACGCTCACTCCCCGAATGCAGGAGCTTCTACGGCTCATCATCAGTCGCGCCGTCCCGGAGGAACCCTTCACGCTGTCCTCCCTCTGGGATGACGACCCGGACCAACTGCATGAGATCGAGCAGGTCCGCGCGGCCATTCGGCAGGTCCCCGCTGCCACGTGGCTGCTGGTCGCAGCCGTTGGCGTGAACGCCCTGCTGATCCTGCTCCTAGGCAGCGGATTCGGCTCCCGGCTGCGCGGGCTAGGCGTGGCGCTGCTCCCGGCAGCGGCGGCAGTGGGCGTGCTGGGCATGCTGTTGAGTGTCTCGTTCGATGGCTGGATCGCGATGGTTTCCCCAGTATGGCCACCAGCGGAGGTCACGATGTCCGCCGGATTAGCCCAGGCCAGCGTGGCGCTCGTCGGCGGCATCGTCGGTGGCTTAGGAGAGCAACTGCTGTGGGCTGCCGGCATCACATTCGGCGTAGCGGTGGGCCTTATCGTCGGCGGCCTGGCGGTGCGGCTCTAGCTGGGGGGGGGTGGGCCGGGCCTCACCCCCCCAGCCCCCTCTCCACACATGTGGAGAGGGGGTGTGCGGTAGTGACGGGACTGGACGGCGCTGCCGTCTCAGCTTTGGACGGTGGCTATGAGACGGACGGTTCCAGCGGCGGCGTCCAACTCGATAGCGGTCCCGTCGGGGATGCGGCCGGTCGCTTGGGGTACATTCACCACCGCCGGGATGCCGTACTCGCGCGCGACGATGGAGCCGTGCGAGAGTTGACCGCCAATCTCGACGACCAGCCCACGGACCAAGGGGAACAGCGGCGACCAGGCCGGGTCGGTGGCGGGGCAGACGAGGATATCACCCGGCTGCAAGCGCCCAAACTCCTCCGGCTGGCGGATTACTCGTGCCGTTCCCTGCACTCGGCCGGCGCTTACGCCCAGCCCGCGCAAGGTGAGCGGCCTCGGAGCGGGCGGGCTACTATCCTGAGCCGATGGTGGGGCCGGGGCCGATGCCGGCTGGCCGGAGACAACTGCGCCAAAGCCGGTCAGCGTAGGCGGGGGGCGGCGCGCGGCGCCCGGCGGTGCGGCGCCCTGACCGCGAGCAAATCGTTCGAGCGCGTCGAGGTCGGCGCATTCGTCGGGCACCGTGATGCCACAGTAGCGGGCGTAGCGGGCGCGCCGCGCGGCTATGACGGCCCGCAAGTGGCCTGGCTCGCGGGCCGTCTCCTCCGGCGCTGCGACCCCACTGCGCCGCGGCAGCAGGCCCACACGTACACCGCCGGCCTGTTCCTGTAGCCGCGGGGCGGTTCCGGGCGCCAACACACGCGGAATCTCCGCCATGGTGAGCCAGAAGTAGTCGTCCGGATGGTCGAGCCAGCCGCGCTCGACCATCCGCCGCCCCAGTTCCAACTCGCGCCGGCGCACTTGGGCGGCGATCCGCACGACCCGAAAGCGGTTGGCCTCGCGCAGAGCGAGGGCTTGACGCAAGGCTCCGAGGCGCCAACTCACGTATGGCCAGCTGCGGCCCACGGCTTGCTTGATGGTCTGTTGCGCCTGCTGCGCCTGCCGCCGCTGGCGAGCGACCGCACCTGCGGCGTCGGGAGCCGTCGGGGCGCGGACGTACCGCGCGATAACACCGAGCAGGTAACCCGGGGCCTCGCGATAGCGGGGGCTGGCGCTGTCGGACTCGAACAGCCCCCGATCACCGAACCGGTCGAGGACGCGCTCGAACCGGTCGAGCGTGCGAGTGCCGCGGAGCGCCTCGCGGAAGTTGGCCCCCGGGTCACTCGCGGCGGCGAGGGCGCACCGCGCTTGTGGCTCCGCGCGCGCGATGGCCGCCACGCGCATCAGCGCCAGGGGTAGCTCGGCGCTGACGTTGCCCGCGCCAGCGACCGCTTGGTTGATCGCCGGCGCGGGTGCGGCGAGACGACCGTGTAGGACACGGGCCAACTCGTGAAAGTGGGTGGTGGCCGCGGCGGTCAGGTAGACGGTGTGGTAGAAGAACCGTCCTAGCTCCGGCGCAATGCGCCCGAAATCCGCGAGCAAGTCGGCATCCGCAGCGCGCTGCAGCACGCGGTCGGTGGCCAAGGACAGCGCGGCGAGGGTGCCTTCGACGCGACCAAACCAGCGCTCGGTCGCCGGCACGGCCCGGAGCTGGCGGACCAGGCTGCTGAGTACGACCGGCCAGCGCCGTGCGACACGTGGCCAATCCCATTGCAGGGACGGCCGAGCCAACTCAAGGCCCCGTCCGACAGCCTGATCGTTCAGCTCCGGCGGCGCGCCAAGGTCGGCCAACATGCTCCGCAGCAGGCCGGCATTGAAGTAGGGCCGCCCCGCAGCGGCGCGGAAGAGCATTGCGCCGTCGGGAAAGCGGTAGCCGCCTACCTCAAACGCAGCGAGCATCTGCGGCCCGCTGGAGGCTTCGAGCTGGGACATGAAGAGCGGCGACGGAAGCTCGGGCAGGATTTCCTTGACGTTGGCCCGGGACCATTGATCCCGTCCAGTGGCATGCTGCCTGGGCATCGTCGGTAGGTCGCCTCCGAGAAGCACTGCCTGGCGCTTAATGATGATACTGTAGCCGTGAGACTTGCCCGCACTACCGGGCGGCTGGCAAGATGCTGGCCGGTCTGACTAGACTACAGCGACAGGACAAGCATAATGGCGGACGTATTGGCGATGGAAGTGCCCGCTGTGATTATCGTGATGGCGCTCATCATTATGTTGGTAGCGGCCCTTATTGGTAGCGCGGTCATCATCATGGAACTGAAGACCGACGAACCCAAGCACTATAAATGGACGAAGGTAGCTAGTATTCTCCTTGGTGGCATTCTCATTGGGATTGGCGGAGTCCTATTGGGCTTTGGTATAGCGCTGCGTTAGCGCGTGTACCGCGCCAAGGGGTCTAGCAGGTTGCAGGAGCGAGCAACATCGGGCAGTATCTCCGGCAAGCGGGCGGAGCGGGCAAGCAAAGGAGAGACACGCATGAAGATGCACATCGGCGGTTCCTGGGTAGACAAAGACGAACGCATTGACGTGCTCAATCCCTACGATGGCAGCGTCGTGGATACGGTTCCGAGAGCGGAGGCCAGCGACATTGACCGTGCCCTGGCGACGGCAGTGCGCGGCGCAGAGATTATGCGGAAGCTCACCGGCTACGAGCGCTACAAGATTCTGCACAAGGCCGCCGACCTGATTAACGAGCGGGCCGAGAGCTTTGCCGAGACGATCACGCTGGAGGGCGGCAAGGTCAAGGCCGAGGCCCTGATCGAGGTGGAGCGGGCCGCCGAGATCATCTATCTCTCGGCCGAAGAGGCCAAGCGGCTGGGTAGTGAGGTCATTCCGCTCGACGGTGCGCCGGGCGTCACCGGCAAATTCGGCTTCACCATTCGCGTGCCATGCGGGATAGTTGCGGCGATCTCGCCCTTCAACTTCCCGCTGCACCTGGTGTGCCACAAGGTCGGCCCCGGCATTGCCGCCGGGAACGCCGTCGTGCTGAAGCCGGCCACCGACACGCCGCTCTCGGGACTGCGCGTGGTCGAGGTCATGCTCGAAGCCGGGTGTCCGCCGGAAGCGCTCCAGTGTCTGACCGGCTCCGGCGCCGAGATCGGGGATGCTTTGGTCAGCGATCCGCGCGTCCGCAAGATCACCTTCACCGGCAGCCGCGACGTGGGCGAGCACATCTGCCGCACGGCCGGGCTGAAGAAGGTGACCATGGAGCTGGGGTCCAACTCACCGGTCATCATCATGCCCGACGCCGACATGAACAAGGTCACGACGGCGCTCGCCTCCACCGGCTACGCGCACGCCGGGCAGGTTTGTATCTCCACCCAGCGGGTCTACGCCAACCGTGAGATTTATGGCGACTTCATCGACGCTTTCGCGGACAGCGTGAAGGGCATCACGACGGGGGATCCGCGCCAAGAAGGCGTCAGGATGGGGCCAATGATCCGCGAAAGCGATGCCGTCCGTGTGGAGGAATGGGTGCAGGAGGCGGTGGCCGGCGGCGCGCGCCTGGTGGCCGGTGGTCAGCGCAACGGCACGCTCATGGCGCCTACGCTGTTAGCCGACGTGAAGCCGGAGATGCGTATTTCCTGCGACGAGGTGTTCGGCCCGGCCGTCGGGGTGACGCCGGTGGGCGATATTGACGAGGCGATTGCTCAGGCCAACAGCACGAACTACGGCCTGAGCACGGCGATCTTCACCGAGAACCTGGATTGGGCGATGAAGTTTGCGCTGGAGGCCGAGGCCGGCAACATCCACATCAACTGGGGCACGCAATGGCGGGCCGACCTGATGCCGTATGGCGGCCTGAAAGACAGCGGGATGGGCAAGGAAGGGCCGAAGTACGCGGTCGAAGAGATGACCGAGACGAAGATGGTCGTCTTCCACATGCCGTAGGGGGTAAGAAACCGGCCCCCCTATGGTCCCCCCGCATAGCGGGGGGACGACGGGCGCAACATGTTGCGCCCCTACTCCATTCAGCAACCCCCTTCCTTGGTAGGGAAGGAGCCGGGGGCTAGGCCCCACTCGTCTCGATAGGGCGTAGGCCTCCGTTGGCGACCTCGAAGACGGTGGCTGCGTCGAGGAAGGCGGGGGTGAAGGGGCGTAGCTCGGTGGTGGTGGGGAGCACCTGCCCACCTCGGTTGGTGCTGCTTTCCTTCCCGTCGGATGGTGTGGATGCAGTGGGCACCGCGGTGCCGGCGCCATCAGTCCGCCCTCATGTCCCCGCTTCACAGTCCGGCAGACCGAGCTTCGCCAGATCGTTATCCGGCACGCGCTTGAGGCCCACCGGTATGCAGCCCGTCAACCGATTGCGGGCTAAGTACAACTGCTTGAGATGGGTCAGTTGCCCCAACTCCGGGGGAATTGGCCCAGAGAGATAGTAGTTGCGGAACAGGTTCAGGCGCTGCAGGTAGTCCAGGCCCCCCAGTGCCGGCGGAATGGTGCCGTGGAGGTCTCTATCGGGCAGGGCCAGCCCGGTGACGCGCGGTGGCGTGCCAGTGATGGTCACGCCCTCCCAGAGCTCCAGCGGGGAGCCCGATCCCCAGTTCGCCAACGGTCCCTGAGCGAGCGCCGCCCGGGCAGCGATGAGCGTCTCGCAGTCGCGCACCAGGCCCGGACTGGCCTCCGGCGCCGGCACGACAAACCCCGCGGCGCAGGCCGCGCGGCTCGCCGCCGGGTCCTCGTCCCTGGCCTGGGCCGCGACGAGCCGCGGGACCTCGTATGACCGAATCCGCCCGACGTTGTAGGCGAACGCGAGGGGTCTCACGTCGCTGCCGTCGGGCGCGGCACTGTACAGGATGAGCCCCCTGGCGCGGTCTTGCGTCGCCGCCACCGCGATGCGCTGCCCATCCGGCGACCACACCGCGTGGTCTCCGACTAAGGAGGTACCCACGCGCTGCCTCCCGTCGCGCGAGTAGCAGACGGGGCCACGGGCCATACCCTGACAGGGTTCGCCCACTTGCTCTCCGTCGAGCGTCACGACACAGAATTGGCGCGATCCGCACGGATAGAGCAGCTTCGATCCGTCCGGTGACCAGGCCACGGTGTGAAGCCGGGCTTGGTCCCCGTACTCTATTTCCCAACGGGGGACCGTCGTCACCCGCCGCGCGTCCGCGCCATCCGCCACGATCGTGTAGAGGGCCGCCCCACCGCTCTCTGGCTTGGCAAAGGCCAGCCGCGTGCCGTCCGGTGACCACGAACCCCCGCTCTCGGCATCTGCAAGCCGCACGATCCCGGTACCGTCGGCCGGCACCAGATACAACCCCGCCCCTTCTTCCCCCTGACGGCTTCCGAGGACGGCAATGGATTGCCCGTTCGGTGACCACGCCGGGGGCTCCGCGGGCACTCTCAAGTCCGGGGCCAGGCGCCGCACGTACGCACCGTCCGCCGCCATCGTGTGGAGACTGGGGGCCGGCCGATAGCCTTTACGGAACTCAGCCTCTGCAACGTGTCCATCGGACAGAAAGGCGACGCGCGTGCCATCCGGCGACCAGGCGGGATAGTGATCGAAGGCCGGATGGTGCGTCAGGCGCCGCGGGGCCTGCCCATCCAGCCCCACCACCGCGAGTTCGTAGTCGAAACGAAAGATCCACTCTTCAGCTGTTCGTGTACCCCTCGGCTCATCCGGCGGATACCGGCAGGTGGCATAGACGACGCGCTGGCCGTCCAGTGTGACGTCAAACGAGGTCATCCGGCCAAAAGTACCAGGCCCGGGTTCTGTCTGGCCCCAGGCCTGCGCGATCCGCCAGAGTCGGGCCCCGTCCGCCGTCGCCGCCCAGACTTCCGCGCTGTAGGTGAAGAGGATGTGGGCGCCATCAACGGTCCACCTCGCACTCTCGGTCGGAGACCGGCGAATGAACGGCAGACCTGTGACACAAGCGCTCTCCCTGTGACGATGCACTTCAATGGCGGCGGTCGGCAGAGGCGTTGGTGCAGGCGTCGGCACGGCTCGCGCCGCAGCGCTGATGGCGGGGCTGGCCGCTGGCGTGGGCGTGGCTGGCAGCGCGATGTGCTCCGCCCCCGGCAGTTCGCAGCCGGCGACCACGAGCATGGCCACCACGATGGCGGCCCCCGCCCAGACGTGCTTGACGCTAGTTGCCACGAGCTTAGGCCCGATCATTTCATACCTCCCCGTGCCTGCGGCGTGCATACGCACAACTCTGGATAGGTAGACGCAGCCCGGTGCATTTTAGTTCCCCACTTCTCGCACAGGCTCTTCGTCTTGGCAGTTTTCCAGCAGCTTTACATTGCGAGAAGAAGTATCCGAGACTTGCGCTCAGACTGGCGGATGGCCTAGGGGCCGGAGCGCACCTACCCCCAACCCCTCCCTGAAGGGAAGGGGCTAGAAGCCGGCGGTTAGACCGCACCTGTCTCAAGAGGGCGTAGCGCGCCGTTGGCTACCTCGAAGACGGTGGATGAGTCGAGGAAGGCGGGGGTGAAGGGGCGTAGCTCGGTGGTGGTGAGGAGCACCTGCCCACCTCGGTTGGTGTTGCTTTCCTTCCCGTCGGATGGTGCGGACGTGGCGGGCAGCCCGTCGCCGGCGAGTATCTCCTGTAGCAGCAGGCGGCGCTGGGGGTCCAACTCGGAAAGTACGTCGTCGAGCAGGAGGACCGGCCGCTCGCCGGTGCGCTGCTCCATCACGGCGGCCTCGGCCAGCTTGACGGCGAGGGCCGCGGTGCGCTGCTGGCCGCGGGAGCCGAAACGATTGAGGTCCATACCGTCAACGGTGAAGGCCAGATCGTCGCGGTGGGGGCCGACGACGGTCATGCCCTGGCGCCGCTCCCGCTCCTGCTGCGCGTCAAGCTGGGCGGCGAACTGCGCGGCAACGGCCGGTCGCACGTCATCCCCACGCGCGACCGCACCCGGCTCCGACGCCAACACGGACGGTAGCTCGGTGACGCTGCTGCGGTAGACGATGCCGAGGGAGGTGCGATCATCCACCAGGCGGGGGTGGATGTCGGCCAAGCACGAGTTGAGGATGGAGATGGCCTGACCGCGGCTCACGATCAACTCGCTGCCCAACGCCACCACCTGCTCGGTCCAATACCGGAGTTGATCTGCCGGCAAACGGCGGTCACGAAGCCGCCGCAACAGGGCGTTGCGCTGAGTCAAGACGCGCTGGTACTGGCTGAGGACGCGCACGTAGTGGGGATCAACCTGGCAGAGCATGATGTCGAGGTAGCGGCGCCGCTGGGCTGGCGAGCCGGTGATAAGCTCGACATCCGCGGGCGTAAAGAGGACGCTATTGAACTGACCGAGCACGTCCATTGCTCGCCGGGGTTGCTGGTTGAGGCGGACGCGCTTCTGGATTGCGCGTGTGCGGGCGCCGGCCGCTGCGTTGGCCGCATTGCCGGCCGCTGGCTCGACCAGGATAATATCCAGCCGCGACGTGCTCCCTTGGCGCTCGATCTCGGCGCTGATGCGGGCAAAGCGCTCGTCGGCGCCGGCGTGCCACGAGACCAACTCGCGCTCGCTCGTGGTGCGGAACGATCTGGTCGTCGCGAGCATATACAGGGCTTCGAGCAGGTTGGACTTTCCCTGGGCATTGTTCCCGCAGAGCACGGATACCCCAGGTGGCAGGTCCAGCTCAAGCCGGCCGTAGGTACGAAAATTCGTCAGGCTCAGGTGGCGACAACGCATGATGCTCCGGACCGTGGCCCGATTCTACCGCGCCGGCCGACCACGGCTCATCGGTTAGTATGAACGCAACATCCCCGCCGCGCTGCGACAAACCGTGACACGAATTGAGGGAGGCTCATGCCGCTCACGCATACCGCACAGCCCACCCTGCGGCGTCCAATCCTGGTCGGTGCGTTCGAGGGCTTGCCCGATGCCGGGATGGCCGCCTCGCTGGCCATTCGCCATCTGGTCGCTGCGTTCGACGCCTCCGAGCTGGCAATCCAAGATTCGGACGACTACTACGACTATAGCGAGCTACGGCCCGTCTCTCGGCTCACCGGGTCCCAAGATCGGGTGCTGGAGTGGCCGCACGGAGAGTTCTGGTACGCCCACCACCCGGAGGCGGACGAGACGACGCACGACCTGATCCTCTACATTGCCCCGGAGCCGCAGCTGCGCTGGCGAGCGTTCGCTGCGGAACTGGCGGAAGCGTGCGTGGAGTGGGGGGTGGGAGCGGCCATCCTGCTGGCCAGCGTGCCGGCGGACGTGCCGCACACGCGCAGCACCGTCCTGACCGGCTGGGCTACCGCTCCCGAGCTGCGCGTCGCCCTGAACCAGTCGGGTATTCCGTTCTCGCAGTACGAGGGGCCGTCCAGCGTCCACTCGGCGGTCATCGAGGCGCTGCGGATTCACCAGGTGCCGAGCGCGAGCCTGTTCGGCAGCGTACCGCACTACCTCCAGGTGCCGAATCCGGCCGTGAGCGCGGCACTGCTGGAGCATGCGGCGCGGCTGGTCGGCTGGTCGTTCGACCTGGATCAGCTGCGTCAGGCTGCGCGGCAACTGCTGGACCAAGCGGACGAGGCCGTCGCCGAGCGGCCGGAGCTGGCGGCCTACTTGCAGCAACTCGAAGACCAGTACGACGAATCGAAGGCGCCCTTGGCGCCAGGCCAGACCGAGCCGGACGAAGCAGCGGCGGAATCGAGCGGTCCGCTGGCCGTAGACCCGGAGGAACTGGTGGAGGAGCTGGAAGACTTCCTGCGCCGGCGCCGGGAGGAGGGCGATTCGGACGGTGAAGAGGATCAACCGCCGCGCAGTAGCCTCTGAGGGACACAGCTTGCTGCACAGGTAGGGCAACACCGATGACTGAATCGCAGCCGCAGACGATTGCCATTGTCGGCGGTACCGGTCCGATGGGCCGCGGCCTCGCCTTGCGGTGGGCACAGGCGGGCTATCGGATCGTGCTCGGCTCGCGCGACGCCGAGCGGGCCGCGACGGCGGCGGCCGGTATTCGCGAGACGCTTGGCGCCGCGGCGCCGGTTGAGGGCGCTACCAATGCCGAGGCCGTCGCGGCTGCAAGCACGGTCGCGCTCTGCGTGCCGTTCGCGGCCCACGCCAGGACGCTCCAGGGGCTACGGTCGGCGTGGCGAGACGGCAGCGTGCTCGTGG
This sequence comes from Chloroflexota bacterium, assembly GCA_965220865.1. Taxonomy (GTDB): domain Bacteria; phylum Chloroflexota; class UBA11872; order UBA12225; family JAJDUF01; genus JAJDUF01. Next base: position 3,646,540 of record OZ244848.1, on the reverse strand, counting down.
ACGTGACCGTGCCGCTGGCGGTAGCGGTCGGCGGTCGGCCAACGGACATGCTGGGTCTTCCGGCCGGCTCGGCGGCCGAGCAGGCGGCCCAGCTGACTCCGCAGAGCGTCCGGGTCTGCGCTGCGTTTCATCACATCAGCGCGGCCCACTTGCGCGACCTCGATCACGCTCTGGAGGGCGACGTGCTGCTGTGTGGGAATGACCGCGCGGCGCGGGCGGCCGTGCGTGCGCTGGTGGAGGCGATTCCGCGGCTGCGGCCGGTTGACGTGGGGCCGCTGCGGCGGGCGCGGCTGCTGGAGCCGCTGACGGCGCTGCTGATCGGGATCAATGTGCGCTACAAAGTGCCGGGGGCCGGTATCCGCATCACCGGCCTGCCGGAGGGCGAGCCTCACCCCCCGGCCCCCTCTCCACCATGTGGCGAGGGGGAGTAGGGCAGCGAGGCTGACTCTGGCCCCTAGTCCCCATGCTGCGAAGGGGGATGGTGGTCGAGTGACGGAGCACGCGGCTAGCGGCTCGCGGCGCGGCACCAGCGCGTGGCGGCCTCGACCACATCGCGCAGACGCTGCCGCTCATCGTCCGATACGCGGCTGTCGGTGAGCACTTGCGCTACGAGCAGCAGCGTAGGATCGCCAGCGCCGAGGCGCGTGATAACGGCGGGCACGAACCCGGCAGCGGCGAGCAGCCGGTCCGTATCGTCGGGGGAGAGTTGGAGGCCGCGGGCGAGCGCTTCCACCAGCCCGGGGCTGCTCGGCGTGCGGTCGCCGCTTTCCAGGCGACTGACAATGCTCGCGTGGACCTGGGCACGGCGGCCGAGCGCGCTCTGACTGAGGTCGGTCTGCTCGCGCAATTCCCGTAGCGTTGACCCGAAGGCATTGGTGGGGCGGGTACGTAAGGGGGCCGTTGGCGGCTTGATGCCCCCCGCATCTGACGCCTGTGCCATCGCTAATCCTGCGCTGCGGCCGAAACTGCCGCCGCAGCGGCTCACCTGCTCGTGTCGAGCCTACGGTTCCTGTGCGGATTTGTCAATGCGTTTGGCGTTAAGGCTCTTTTCGCCACAGAGCACACAGAGAGCGCAGAGTTGGGGCGCAGCAGGCTACGCCCTCCTTACGACGCGGCTCTCACCCCGGCCCTCTCCCGCGGGGAGAGGGGGATTCCTGCGTGCGCGGGATATGACGGGGACACGGGGACCCTGCCCACGCTATTCATTTGTTCGGCTGGTTTGCGGCTTTCGCCGCAATGACGGACACGGGTCCGGTGGGGCGCGGGAGGGGTGCTGGCGGAGGAAGCCCGTACACGCGGTGGAGCAAGACCGCGGGCGGGGCGGAACCTGGATGGCAGGATGCACTTTGTGAGATGTAGACCTAACCCCCGGCCCCTTCCCTGGCAGGGAAGGGGAGTCTGCGTGGCGATCAGCAGCGGGGCGGGAGTTGGATTGCGGCTTGCGCCGCAAGGACGAGGCGGGGGACATGACCTGGCCCCCCTGTCGTCCCCCCGCTACGCAGGGGGACAGAGGGACTTGGTCCTGGGAATGCACGGCGCGGGTGTGGGCGGTGTCTCGGTGGGAATGCGGGTGAGTCAGGGTGTTGGGAGTGGCAGGAATGCGAGGCAAGACTACCTGGCGCAGCCGGCGCAGGCCGGCCGGCGAGGGGACGGTGGCGATAGCCACGACACTCAGACGATGCTGACCCGGCGCCCCGGCCGTGGTGGCCGGGGGTACGTCAACACCCGGTGCCGTAAGGGTGGCGCGCGGACGGTCATGCCTCGCCACGTCGGATGACGCAGCGAGGGGTCGGCCATGACCCGGCGCCGTTGGCGCGGGGCGGGATCGGAAATGATCCGGTGCCCGTTGCACGGCACGCAGGCGGTACTGACCCGGCGCCTCGGCCGTGGTGGCCGGGGGTACGTCAGCACCCGGTGCCCTGGGGGTGGCGCGCGGACGGTCATGCCTCGCCGCACTCAGCGCGGCAAGGGGTCGGCCATGACCCGGCGCCATTGTGTGCCGGGCGCGGGACCGGGCGTGGTCCGGCGCTGACGGCACGGCACTCAGACAGTGCTGACCCGGCGCCCCGGCCGTGGTGGCCGGGGGTACGTCAGCACCCGGTGCCCTAAGGGTGGCGCGCGGACGGTCATGCCCCGCCACGTCGGATGACGCGGCGAGGGGTCGCTCATGACCCGGCGCCCTCTGCTGGGTGGCTACGCCACCGTCGTTGGTTGACACGATAGTACGTGTGGTTCCCTGCCGGGCGGTGCCCGGTGCTCCAGGATAGTCTTGCATCTGCCACATCCCAACGGTGGGACATATAGGTGGGGGTGGGGGAAAGACAACGGCCTAGGGGTCTGGCCTCACCCCCCGGCCCCCTCTCCACCATGTGGCGAGGGGGTGGATTGCCGCTGGCGCGGGAATGACGGACTAGAGGTGGGATGACGGGCAGTAGTCCCCCGCTCCACTGACCACTGGCCACCGTTCAGGGCGGGCGGCTCGCGGCGGGGGCGGGAATCCAGGGCAACCACAAGGGTTGCGCCTACGGTGGGTGCCCGCGGTACGTGCGGACGGCGCCACTTCATCAAGGTTTCAACGTTCAGATAGAGAGAGGGTCGCTAGGTAAGTAAAGTGAGAGCATCCTGGCGGAAGCTGACCGGGAGGACGACCCGGGTCATCGGCATAGTGGTGGCAGCCATCCTCATTCTCACTGCCATTACTGCCCTATTGGTCTTCATTCCCCAGTGGCAGGCTGCCCATATAACGAACGACGCTGCGCGCCTAGAGCGGGAGGACAACGCCCGCCGAACGATCATGCAGGCTATAGGCGGTGTTGTAGTTCTTTTCGGTGTCTTCATCGCCTGGCGGCGCCTAGAGGTCGCCCAAGAAGGGCAAGTGACCGAGCGCTTTAGCCGGGCCATAGAGCACCTGGGCAACGACAGCTTGGACGTGCGATTAGGGGCGATTTACGCCCTAGAACGCATCGCGCGGGACTCGCGCCAGGACCATGGGCCGATTATGGAAATCCTCACGGCCTATGTGCGCGAGCACGCTCCGTGGGAACCGCCGCGCGGAGATCAACAGCCAGCAGGAACCGAGCAGCACTCCGAGACTCCCTCCGACATAGCCGAAGACCACTCCCCGACCTTTGATCTCGACATTGAGGGCGACAACGCATCGCCGCTGCGCCCAGCAACCGATATTCAAGCCGTGCTCACCGTCCTCGGGCGGCGACAGGTTAACTACGATCCGCCGGAACAGGTGCTCAACCTGCGTAATGCGGACCTGCGCGGGGCCAATCTCATCGATGCCAACTTGCAGGAGGCATTTCTCGTTGAAGCATGTCTGCAGGAGGCGGGCCTGCAGGAGGCTAGACTGCAGAGGGCAGTCCTAATTGATGCCAACCTACAGGATGCACAACTTGATGATGCCAGCCTAAAGGGGGCATTCCTCATCAGCGCCGATCTGACGGGGGCCATCCTCACTGGGGCTAACCTGCAAGAGGCAAACCTAATTGGGGCCGACTTGCGGGGAACAGATCTCAGCGAAGCAAAGGGTCTTACCTCTCAGCAACTCGAGTTTACCCTCGTAGACGAGGGTGTCCGACTGCCGCCGGGCGTAGAGCGTCCGGAGCACCGGATTGCTGAACGGGAGGATGCGGGGTAGGGAGGCTGACTGCCCTCACCCCGGCCCTCTCCCCGTGGGAGAGGGAGGCTGGATTGCCGCGTTCGCGGGGATGGCGGGAGGCGCCGGTCAGGCTGTGGGTGGCCCCCCTATGGTCCCCCCGCTACGCAGGGGGACGGGGTGTGCTCGCCTATGGGGGTCCTGGTATGCGGGGGGATGGGCGGGTCGCCGTGGGGGCGGGAATGTGCGAGGATTCGAGGGAGTTCAGCCGAGGAGCAATAGCGATGTCCGATGCCACGCTCTGTTACTTGTCCGCTACCGAACTGGCCGAACGTATCCGGCGGCGAGAGCTGTCGCCGGTGGCGGTGGTGCGCGCGTTTTTGGAGCGTATTGCAGCCATTGACGGCGAGCTGGGGGCGTACTGCACCGTGACGGCGGAGCAGGCGCTCGATGAGGCACGGGCCGCCGAGGCGGCGCTGGCGGGGGGTGCGCCGACCGGGCCGCTGCACGGGGTGCCGGTCTCAATCAAGGACCTGGTGTTCACACGGGGGATACGGACGACGCGCGGCTCGGCGATCTATGCCGACCTGGTGCCGGATGAGGATGCGCCGGTGGTCGAGCGGCTGCGGGCGGCCGGGGCGATCTCGCTGGGGAAGACGAATACGCCGGAGTTCGGCTGGAAGGGTCTGACGGACAACCGGCTGTTTCCGCCGACGCGCAATCCGTGGGATCGGACGCGCACGGCCGGGGGGTCGAGCGGTGGCGCGGCAGCGGCCGTGGCGGCCGGGCTGGGGCCAATCGGTATCGGCAGCGACGGGGGCGGCTCGGTCCGTATTCCCGGCTCGTTCTGCGGGGTGGTCGGCCTCAAGCCATCGTTCGGGCGCATACCGTACTATCCGGCGAGCGCGGCCGAAACGCTCTCGCACATGGGTCCGCTGACACGCACCGTGGCCGACGCGGCGCTGGCGCTCGACGTGCTGGCCGGACCCGATGAGCGCGACCGGCTCACGTTGCCGGTACCGCACGCGCCGGAGGGCAGCTATCTGGGCGCGGCCGAGGCGGGCGCCCGTGAGGGGCTGGCGGGGCTGCGGGTGGGCTGGAGCCAGACGCTGGGCTACGCGACCGTGGACGGCGAGGTCGCCGCGCTGACGAGTGCGGCCGTCGAGCAGCTGGCGACGGCCGGCGGGAGCATCGAGACGCTGGCGCTGGACTGGACCGATCCCGAGGAACCGTGGTGGGCGCTCTTCTTCGGGGGGATCGGCGCGGCGCTGGCGGACTATCTGCCCGAATGGCGAGAGCAGATGGACCCGGGGCTGGTGGCCATCGTGGAGCGGGCCAAGGGGTTGACGGCGTTCGACTATACGCGGGCCGGCTTTCAGCGGGTTGAGTTCTGGCATCAGGTGCGCCGCTGTTTTGAGGACGTAGACATCCTGGTCACGCCGACGCTGGCGGTGCCGGCGCTGCCGCTGACCGGCGCGCTGCCGACGCTGGGGCCGTCGGAGCGGGGCCACCTGCCGTCGTGGTCACCGTTTTCCTATCCGTTCAATCTGACGGGGCAACCGGCGATCACGGTGCCGTGTGGCTGGACGGCCGGCGGCCTGCCGGTGGGCCTGCAATTGGTGGGCCGGCGCTACGACGACGCGACGGTGCTGCGGGCGGCTGCGGCGTTCGAGGCGGTCGCGCCGTGGGCTGACCGGTATCCCATCCCGTAGCGTGGCGGGGGACGGGCCTCACCCCCCGGGGGCCGCGCCTCACCCCCCTCTCCCCCTCTCCACATGTGTGGAGAGGGGGAGAGGGACACTCACCACGAAAACCTACCCTTACCAGGTGGCAGCAATGGTATGAGGGGCGCTGCTGCGCGACGCCGGCCGGCGTGCTACAGTGCAGCGAGCAGCGGGTGGTTGGCGCTCAGAGGAGACCATGACACAGGCAGAACCGGCGGTGGCACCGGCCAGCGCCGGTAGCGACCGGCTACGGACGGCGCTGGCCACCAAACAGGCGCGCGTGGCCGTCGTGGGGATGGGTTTTGCCGGGCTGCCCCAGGCGGTAGTCATCGCCGAGGCGGGGTTCACCGTCACCGGCATTGACGTGGACAAGGAGCGGGTCGCGCAGCTCGCTCGTGGCGAGAGCTACATCACCGACGTGACCGCCGGCCAGCTGCAAGCCTTGCGGCGCACGGGGCACCTCCGCGCCACCACCGACCCGGCGGCGCTGGCCGACGCGAACTGCGTGGTGGTCTGCGTGCCCACCGGGATTACGGCCGAGCGGCGTCCCGTGCTCGAATCGTTGGAGCGGGCGCTCGGCACCATCGCCGACACCGTGCGCCCCCCCGCGCTGGTGATTATCGAGAGCAGCGTGCCGCCGGGCACGACCCGCCGGGTGGCGCGGCTGCTGGAGGCCCGGTTGCACGGGAATGACGGTGGTGGGCGTGCCAGGGCGGGGGAGCGGGTCTTTGTGGCCCACGCGCCCGAACGCATTGATCCGGGGAACAGCCAGTATGGGTTGCGGGAGACACCGCGGGTGGTGGGCGGCGAGACGGCGGTGGCCCTCGACCTTGCCAGGCAGTTCTACGCGCAGTGCGGGGTGACGACGGTGCCGGTGGCCAGCGTCGAGGTCGCGGAGCTGGCGAAGGTCTTCGAGAATACGTTTCGCTTTGTCAATATCTCGCTGGTGAACGAGCTGGCGCAGATTGCTACGGCCTTGAACGTCAGCGCCTGGGAGGTCTTGGCGGCGGCGAGCACAAAGCCGTATGGCTTCATGCCGCACGAGCCGGGGCCGGGAGTTGGCGGGAGCTGCATCCCGGTGATCCCGTTTTTCCTCGCCGATGTAGCCGAGCGCCTGGGTACACCCTCGCAACTGATCGCCGCGGCGGAGCGGGTGAACACGTTCATGCCGCAGTACGTGACCCAACGCGCGGCGGCGCTCGTCGGCCGGCGGGACGATGACCTAGCGGGCTGCCACATCCTGGTGCTAGGAGTGACGTACAAGCCGGACCAGACCGATTGCCGCCACTCGCCGGCCGTTCCCGTCGTGGACCGGCTCATCGCGGCCGGGGCGACGGTGCGGGTCCATGATCCGCTGGTGACGGAGGCCGCCGGCCTACACCATCACGCCACCTTTGCGCCGCTCACGGCGGAGGTGGTGGCCGCGGCCGATCTGGTGGTCGTCGTCACGCCGCATCGCTCGCTCGACTACGGGCTGGTGATCGAGCACGCCCGCTGCATCCTGGACACGCGGAATGCGTTGCGCGACCGCGCAGCGCCAAACGTGGTACCGCTGTAGATACTATGCAACACGGCCATAGAGCCGCTGCGAGATTCCCGCTTGCGCGGGAATGACGGATTCGGGGTATTTTCATAGGAATGACGGGCACACACATAGATTCTGCTTGGAGGCCCGCTGATGAGTACAACCCCTTGTGCCAACACCCCTGACGACGCTGCTGGTGCGTCACCCCGCCTGGACGGTCAGGTCGCGCTGATAACCGGCTCGGCTACCGGCATCGGGCGCGAGACGGCGCTCGCCTTTGCGCGGGAGGGCGCTGCGGTGGTCATCAACTACTCGCGCTCGGAGGCGGAGGCGCGGCAGACGCAGGACGACGCCGCGGCGCTGGGTATTCGCACGCTGCTGTGTCAGGCCGACGTGAGCAACGACGCGGCGGTGCGCGAGATGGTTGGGCAGACGGTCAAGGCGTTCGGCCGGCTGGACATCCTCGTCAACAACGCCGGCACAACCCACTTCGTGCCGTTCGAGCAGCTCGACGATCTGACCGACGACATCTGGGACCGCATTTTTGCCGTGAATGTCAAGGGCGCGTTCTATTGCACGCGGGCCGCGGCGCCGCACCTGCGTCGGACCGGCGCGGGGCTGGTGGTCAACGTGGCGTCGGTGGCGGCGTTCAGCGGGATCGGCAGCAGCATGGCCTATGCGGCCTCCAAGGGCGCGCTGATTACGTTGACGCGCTCCCTGGCGCACGGGCTGGCGCCGGACATCCGCGTCAACGTGGTCGCGCCGGGGGTGGTGAAGACGCGCTGGGTGGCGGGACACGAGGAGCACGTGGAGCGGCTGGCCCAAGACGCGCTCATGCGCCGGCCGGCCGGGGCAGACGACGTGGCCAACGTGATCGTCAGCCTCGCCACGCACTCCACGTTCCTGACCGGCGAGACCATCGTCGTGGATGGCGGCCGGCTCCTGCGGTAGGGATGCTGTCGAGGCCCCGGCCTACACTCACTGACGCGCCAATAGGCATACTGAATAGAGGCTAGTGAGTCCCACCACAAGGAGGCAATATGGCACGGACTCTGACGGCCGTCTTTGATGGGAGCGTGCTGCGGCCGGAGGCGCCGCTGGACCTCAAGCCGAACACACGCTATCGGTTGCGAGTAGAGCAGGAGCTTGCCAAGGCTGACTCGGAAAACGCATGGGACACCCTGGAGGCAATGATCGGCACGCAGCAGCAGCCTGAGGACTGGGCCGCCGAGCACGATCACTACCTCTATGGCACGCCAAAGCGGCAGGAGAGCGCAATCACATGAGCATGAATGAAAGCGCGATTCGCGAGCGGCTCCTTGCAAGGGGCAGGGAGATATTCGAGGCACCAGTCGAGTTCGTGGATCCCACAGGTGATTCAGAGGCGGACAGGTTCCTGAATGATCTGGAGCACTACCCACACGCCTACGTCATCGGGTGCATTATGCAGCAGCACCCAGCTTCAGCGGAGCAAGCCTGGCTCGTCCCGTATCGTCTAGCCCAGAGGATCGGTAGCTTTCACTTTGAGAGACTGCGTGAGCTGTCCCTTGACGATCTGCGTAGATATATGATCTATCCTGAGCCACTTCACCATCGCTACAATGACATGAGCGAGTACATCCACGCGGCTATCCGGCTCATAGCAGACAACTACCAGGATGATGCCAGCACCATCTGGGCCGGTCGCCCATCGAGCGCAGCATTGGTTGCTAGGTTTCGCGAATTCTACGGTGTTGGCCCGAAGATCGCGACGATGGCCGCGAGTATCCTCGTCTGCTGGTTCAAGGTGCCTCTTAGCGACTATTCCTCCATAGACATTTCGACCGATACTCTCGTCTGTAGAGTATTCAAGAGATTGGGGCTCGTTCGTAAGGATGCATCACATGCACAGATTATAGACCGTGCTCGCGAGCTACATCCGCAGTTCCCGGGGCTGCTGGACATGCCGACATGGCGGATTGGACACAACTGGTGCAAGCCGGGGACTCCGCTCTGTAGCGAGTGTTACATGCAAGACATCTGTCCCACTGCTGTCCGAGATGCCTCATCTTAGGGTAGCTCCAAGCTCCAGTCCCCCAAGCGCCGTAAACCCGGTAGAGCGCATGGCGGCGCGGCTGCGCGCGGTGGCGCGGGCGGGGCGGACGGTTACCTACAATGACCTGGCCGCGGCGGTCGGCTTGGATATGGACGATCCTGCCGCGGCCAGGGCGGTAGCCGGTATCCTGCGGGCCATCTCCACGGCCGAGCACGCGGCCGGCCGGCCGCTGCTGTCGGCGGTCGTCGTCGGGGCGAAGACCGGGCGGCCGGGCAAGGGGTTCTTCAAGCTGGCGCAGCGGCTCGGACGCTACGACGGCGCCGCTGACCGGGCCTTCTTTGCTCAGGAGCTACGGCGCGTACACGCGCATTGGCAGCGAGCCGGCGAACGCTAGGGTGTGTTGAAATTTCCCGGTCATTCCCGCCTGCGCGGGAATCCAGGGCGGACGGGGCGCTGGCCCCCCTATGGTCCCCCCGCTACGCAGGGGGACGTGGATTCCGGCCTCGGGAGGAATGACGAAAGGGGCGTGCATTGTGGATTTCTACCAGGTAACCGCGGCGTTGTATGATCGCACATTCGGGCGAGCGGAGCTAGAGGGCGAGCGCGGCGACGTGGCCTTCTACGTGGAGGAGGCGCGGCAGGCCGGGTCGCCGGTCCTCGAGCTTGCCTGCGGCACCGGGCGCGTGCTGATACCGGTTGCCGAGGCCGGATTGACGGTCGTGGGTCTGGACAGCTCGGCGGCGATGCTCTCGATTGCACGGGAGAAGATCGCCAGGCTCTCCGACGCGACGCAGCAACGTATCGAGCTTGTCGAAGGGGACATGCGTTCGTTCGCGCTCGATCAGCGTTTCAAGCTCATCATGATTCCGTTCCGTTCCTTCCTGCACCTGATGACTACGGCGGACCAGCGCCAGGCGCTGGGTTGTATTCGTGACCATCTGGCCGACGATGGGCGGCTCGTGTTCAACATCTTCGACCCCCGACTGGACACGATCGCCGCCCATCTTGGGACGCTTGGCACCGCCCTAAAGAGGTTCCGTGAACTCACGCATCCCGAAACGGGCCGCCGGGTGGTCGTCTGGGAAGCCCGCCACTACGACCCGGCGCAGCAGATCATCGAGGAGGAGCGTATCTTCGAGGAGCTGGATGCTGACGGGCGGGTAGTTGCGAAGACGTATGCGCCGCTCACGTTGCGCTGGGTCTATCGGTACGAGATGCAGCACCTGCTCGAATTGAGTGGGTTTGCGGTCGAGGCGCTGTACGGCAGCTATGGGCGAGGACCGTTCCGGCATGGTGGCGAGCAAATCTGGGTAGCGCGGAAGGGGTAGCGGGCCTCACCCCCCGGCCCCCTCTCCACATGGTGGAGAGGGGGTGCGGCGACCGTCATTCCCACGCAAGCGGGAAGACGCCCTCTCCCCGTGGGAGAGGGCCGGGATGAGGGCAGCCGCCTGGCCCCCTTATGGCCCCCCCGCTCCACAGGGGGACGGGCGCAGCATGCTGCTCCCCTACACGCGCCCGGCGCTGCCGGCTTGGTACACGTGCGAGCGGATGTACCGCTACACTGTTGCTGCACTCCGGCGGCGGGGATACGCTTGACAGGGGACCGCCGCCGGGACACGTGACCGGCAGGAGGGTGAAGGTCCGGTCCGGTTACGTGTACCGATCATGGCCCGGTGAGGAGGGTGAGTGTGACAGCCAGCACAACGCCGATTGCCGACCTGAAGGAGCGGGTGTGTCGGGAGATTGATCAGCATGTGGACAGCTTGATCGCCCTGGCCGAGGACATCTTCCGGCACCCGGAGCTGGGCTTCAAGGAGACGCGCACGGCCGGACAGGTCGCGGCGCGGTTCCGAGCGCTCGAAATCCCTTTCGAGACGGACCTGGCGCTGACGGGGGTGAAAGGGATACTCACCGGCAACGCTCCCGGCCCCACGGTTGCCGTGCTGGGCGAGCTGGACTCGCTCATCGTGGCCGACCATCCGGCGGCGGATCGGACGACCGGCGCCGTCCACGCCTGCGGGCACAACGCGCAGATCGCCACTATGATCGGCACGACGACCGGCCTCCTCAAGTCCGGCGTGCTGTCGGAGCTGTCCGGTCGCGTGGCGTGCATGGCGGTGCCGGCCGAGGAATACGTCGAGGTCGGCTACCGTTTGGGCCTGCGGGAGGCCGGGAAGATCGAGTTCCTCGGTGGTAAGCCGGAACTGCTGCGGGTGGGGGCGTTCGACGACGTGGACATGGCGATGATGGTCCACACCAGCGCGAACCGCGCCGACGGTCTCACCGGGGTCAGCGAGTCCTCCAATGGGTGTGTGGTCAAGCAGATCACCTTTCTCGGCCACGCCGCCCACGCCGGGGGCGCACCCCACCGCGGCATCAACGCGCTCAACGCGGCGACCCTCGCCTTGCAGGCGATTCATGCCAACCGGGAGACGTTCCGCGACCAGGATATGATCCGCGTGCATCCGATCATTACGCGCGGCGGGGACATCGTGAATGCGGTGCCGGCAGAGGTGCGGATGGAGACTTACGTCCGCGGTCGGACGCTGAAGGCCATCACCGAGGCCAACCGCAAGGTGGATCGGGCGCTGCAAGCCGGCGCGCTGGCCGTGGGGGCCAAAGTGCGGATCGAGACCCTGCCGGGCTACCTGCCGCTGTGCAACGACCCGGAGCTTACGTCGCTCTACAAGGACAACGCGGTAATGCTGGTGGGGGCCGACGAAGTGCGCGAGGTGGAGACGCGCGGCGGCTCGACCGATATGGGCGATCTGACGCAGATCATGCCGGCGATCCATCCCTACGCCGCCGGCGCGACGGGGACCGGGCACGGCAACGACTACTACATCAAGGACTACGAAAACGCCGTGCTGCTGCCGGCGAAAGTCATGGCGATGACGGTCATTGACCTGCTGGCCGACGATGCACGGCAGGCCCGGGCGCTCTTGGGCGAGTATCAGCCGCGCCTGAGCCGCAGCGAGTACATGGATTTCCAGCGCGGGCTGGCCAAGACCATCGAATTCGACGGCGCCACGTTTTGACGGGGTGCCGGGGGAGTACCGTTTGCAAGAAGGTAAGGTGAGCGAGTAACGGCGGCGGGATGAGTCGTTACAACGATACCCAAAGTCCAGCACCCTGCGTTGGGTACCATCATCTGGAATGGGGGCAACTTTGCCAAAGGAGGCCATTGTGAACATCGAAAATTCTGCCGTTGCTGATGCCGAGACGGTACAAGACAAGAAGAGGCTTTGCGAACCGCTGGACGAGGATGAGACGGCGCTGCTTGGCGAGGTGGCGAAGCACTACTTTGCCCAGCCATCAGAGGACTGGAACTCAGCGACGGGCTTGTCTACTAACACTGCGCCTAACAACGAACAGAGACAACGTCTGTGTACGCTGGACTACTGTCTTCGGGGTGTCGTGAAGCACGCTGAAAAGGTCAGGAAGTTCAAGAACTTTCCTGATAAGGTTACGTTGCCGGAAGATCGGGCAGCACATCTTGCGGTGTTCTTCAAGCTGAACGAGATTCTGGATGATCTGGAAAACCTTGTTCAGAGTATAGATAAGCTACCGTAGAATGCTCCCTGCACTCGAAGCTCTTTGGGGTTGGATCAATGAAAATCCAGTAGTAGTAGCTATACCGCCGTCTTTATTGGCATTGGTAACGTTACTATCCCTGGTTTTCAGGAGGGTACGTGAGTTCCTAAGTCCATTGTGGAGAGGCGGCACTCAGGGTTACAGTATCGTAAAACATTGGTTGCGTCGTGGATTCGGTAAGATTTCCTACTGGTGCAGGGAGTTGTGGAGGAAGATGCAAGATAAGAGACGACAGCATGTGAAGCGCAGGGTCATCCGCAAGCTCCGATGTTTTGGAGAGTGCGGAGAGTTGAAACCCGATCAGGTCGAATTTCTGGCACAGGCTATTGTGGCGCTGTAGTCAGCTTGACATGCTAGTCCCCCCTATTCCTTCAGTATTGGTTTGTTGTTGAGAAGACCAGGAATATGTAGTATATGAACGCTTGTGGAGGAATGACTGAGACATTTCAATACGGATTAATGCCCGGGCCGAAGGAGACAGTGCATGTTCGTTGACGTTCTGATGCTGGTGATCGGGATTGCGCTGCTAACGGGAGGGGGGCAACTCTTCGTCACCGGCGCCGCCCGGGTGGCGCAGGCCTTCGGCATTTCTCCTATCGTGGTCGGCGTCGTCGTGATCGGCTTCGGCACCTCCGCGCCGGAGATGGTTGCCAGCGTGCTGGCCGCCGCGCAGGGTCGCTCCGGCGTGGCCTTCGGCAACCTGGTCGGCAGCAATATCTCCAACATCGGCCTGGTGCTGGGCACGGCGGCAATGTTGCAACCGGCCATCGTCAACGTGACCATCGTCCGGCGGGAGGCGCTGATCTCCACGGTGGCGGCGCTGCTCTTCATCGGCCTGGCGTTGAACGGGAGTCTCAGTGCGCCTGAAGGCGTTGTGCTCATCGTGGTCTTCATCGCCGCGATGGGCTGGCTGCTGTGGCTGGCGTTGCGCGAGCGGCAGGAGGTCCCGCTCATGGAGGCGGGAGTGGAGGGAATGGTCGGCCCTCAACCTGGGGGCGGCGCCAAGCTGCGCGAAGGGCTGCGCGCGCTCGTCGGCCTGGTCCTCGTGCTGCTCGGCGCCGAGCTGACGGTGCGTGGCGCAGTGTCGCTCGCGCTGGCCGCCGGCGTGGACGAGGGCTTCATCGGCCTGACCATCGTAGGGATCGGCACGTCGTTGCCCGAATTGGTCACGGGCATCATCGCCGCCCTGCGGCGAGAAACCGATCTGGTCGTCGGTAACGTCCTCGGCTCGAACGTCTTCAACCTGCTCTTGATCGGCGGTACCGTCGGCTTGATAACGAGCGATCCGCTGCCGGCAGCGGTGGTGAACCCCGGCTTGCCGGTGCTGGCTATCGGCAGCCTGGCCCTGTTGCTCTTCTTGCGGACGGGCTTCAAGCTCCGGCGCTTGGAAGCCGCGCTCTTGCTCGGGGGGTACGCCGTCTACATCGGCTTGCTCGGTCTCCAGCTTTGACCGCGCCGGCGGGCCACCACAAGCTGCCCGTACCCAGCAAGCTGGGAGGCAACTTTGGCGGGCCGTCAGGCCGTCACGCGACGCCGGCGGCCAACATCGCCAGGGCAAACGCGCCCGCCAATCCCGCCTCGTCCCCAAAGTGCGGCGCCACGACGTAGCTGCTCACGTCCGCATCCACCTGCGGCCGCGCGATATAGGAGCGTAGCTGCGCCCGCAAGGCAGCGTGGATCCGGGGGAGCAGATGCTGCTGTTGCAGCACGCCACCGCCGAGCACAATACGCTGTGGCGAGAGCACGAGCACGTGCTGCGCCAGTCCCGCCGCCAGATAGTGCGCCTCAAGCTCCCAGACCGGATCGTCGGGCGCCAGATCGTCCGCTGACCGGCCCACGCGGGCGGCGAGCGCCTCGCCGGAGGCCATCCCTTCCATACAGTCGCCGTGGAAGGGGCAAATCCCCGCGAACTCGTCGCGGTTGCCGGCGGCATCGCGGGCACGCGGGACAGCGATGTGGCCCATTTCGGGATGGAGTAGCCCATGGAGCGGTGCGCCGCCGATGATGACCCCGCCGCCGATACCGGTACCCACCGTGACGTAGAGCGCCGGATCGTAGCCCTGCGCGGCACCCCAGCGGTACTCGGCGAGGGCGGCCCCGTTGACATCGGTATCCACGGCTACGGGCACGTCCAGACCGGCAGTGATCGCGGCGACGACCGGCGCGCCGCTCCACCCCGGCTTCGGTGTGGGCAGCATGTACCCGTACCGTGGCGATTGCCGGTCCAACTCAATCGGACCAAAGGTGGCGATGCCAATGGCCGTGAGTGGCTGCCCAGCCTGCTCGGCGGCATCGAGCAGGAACCGGCGCACCCGGGGCAGGGTCTCCCCGGGTGTCGTCGTCGGGATGCGCGCGGAGGCGAGGCGGTCTGATGGACCGCTGCCCACCGCACAGACAAACTTCGTGCCGCCGCCTTCTACCGCCCCATACAGTGCCATCGTTCACCTCGCACCCCGCAAGGTATCATGTCTGGGTACCGGCATGCCTCACCCCCCGGCCCCCTCTCCACACCATGTGGAGAGGGGGAGTGCGGCGCAGGCGGGCGGTGATGAGGCGCGCCCTTGCAGACCCCTAAAGAACCAACTTGACGGGCCAGTGAACCGGCCGGCTTGAAGCTGGCGGAACGGTAGCCGTGGCCTGTCGCGCAGAGGAGCGTGAATGTCTAGGGAACTCGACCACTTCTACGCCGTCATCTTGGCCGGTGGGCAGGGCACGCGGCTCTGGCCGCTGTCGCGTGCCAGCCGCCCGAAGCAGCTACTCCCCATCATCGGTGACGACAGCCTGCTGGCGCAGACGGTGGCTCGCTTGGACGGACTTGTCCCGCCGGAGCGCATCTACATCGTCACCGCAGCGGAGCATGCCGCAGAGGTTCGTACGCAGCTCCCTGCGCTGCCCGCCGGCAACATCTTGGCCGAGCCGCAGCCCCGGAATACGGCCGCGGCGGTTGCCTTTGCAACGGGGGTCATCGCGGCCCACGATCCCCAGGCGACGGTCGTCTCGCTCCATTCCGACCACGCTATCCAACGGGCCGACGTCTTCCGGCGCATCTTGCGGACGGCACTGCTGGCGGCGCAGCGCGGCGAGTACCTCTTGACCGTCGGCATCCGCCCCCGAGGCCCAGTGACCGGATACGGCTATATCCACCCCGAGCAGCGCGCGTTCAACGTGGAAGGGGCTACCGTCTACGTGGTGGAGCGGTTTGTCGAAAAGCCTGACGCGGCCACTGCCCAGCGGTTCGTGGAATCCGGGGAGTACTTCTGGAATCCTGGCTACTTCGGGTTTCAGGTCGGCCATTTTCTGACTGCGCTCCGCACCTACATGCCGGCGTTAGCGCGCGGCGTCGAGGCCATCCAGGCCGCGTGGGGCACAGCGCAGCAAGACGCGACGCTGGCGGCAGTTTACGCCGAGCTGGAGCCGATTGCGATTGATACGGGCGTGTTCGAGCAGGCCACCAACGTGCTGATGGTGCCGGGGGAGTTTCCCTGGAGCGACGTGGGAGATTGGGCAGCGATCCAAGAGATCACACCGGCGACCGAGGGCACCAACACGGTAATCGGCAGCGGTGCGGGCCGCCACGTAGCAGTAGCTACCGAAGGCTGCTTGATCCGCACTGGCGACCGGCTCATCGCCACGATTGGCGTGGAGGGCCTGGTCATTGTGGATGCCGGTGACGCGCTGCTCGTGTGTCACCGCGACCGCACGCAGGACGTGCGCGAGGTCGTCGAGCAGCTTAAGCGCGAGGGGCGCGATGCCTATTTGTAGGGCGGGACCTAACCCCCGGCCCCTTCCCTGGCAGGGAAGGGGAGTCAGCGCAGCGCCCGGCAGCTCCTACCCTGGTGAGCATGAGGGCCATCCCGCGAGGTGAGCGACTATGACTGAGAGGGCTGGTAGTCTCAGCCTTGGCGCACTCGCCTTCGATGCCTACGGCACGTTGTTCGACGTGCATTCGGTCGTCGCCGCGTGCGAGGCGGCCTTTCCGTCGCGTGGCGAGGCGTTGAGCCGGCTGTGGCGGGACAAGCAACTGGAATACACGTGGCTACTCAGCCTCATGGACCGGTACGAGGACTTCTGGGCGGTGACCGAGAAGGCGTTGCACTACGCTTGTCAACAGCTGGGGCTGCCCTGCGACCCGGCTACCCACACGCGCCTGCTGGAGAGCTACTACCACCTGGCAGCGTATCCCGAGGTGCCGGCCGCGCTCGCTCGCCTGGCGGTCAATCGCACGCTGGTGATCCTCTCCAACGGGACACCGCAGATGCTCGCGGCGGTAACGCGGGCCACGGGGCTGACCGCGGTCTTCGACGAGCTTATCAGCGTCGAGGCGGTGCGTGTCTACAAGCCCAGTCCGCGCGTGTACGCCCTGCTGCCGCAACGACTAGGGGTGCCGCCGGGGGAGATTGGCTTCGTCTCGTCCAACGCCTTCGACATCACAGGGGCGAAAGCGTTCGGCCTCCGGACGTGCTGGGTCAACCGTCAAGACGCCACGCCGGACGGCTTGGGCTATCCGCCCGGCGGCGTCGTGCGTACCCTAGCGGAGCTGGCCAACCGCCTCACTGCGGAGCAGGCGTAGCCCGGTGTAGCGTTACGTCGTTATAGGGTCACTGCACTTCCATCCGCTGCACGTGCTCGCGCAGCGCGCGGTTGATGTCCGTCTGATAGCCACGGCCGCCTGGCGCGTGCGTCTTGAACCACGCGACGACATCGGCGTCCAAGCGCAGGGTGATCTGTTGCTTCACGGGTCGGTAGAACACGCCGCGCCTGGCGTCCGACCAATCGAGAAGCTCCGGAATGTCGGTTGTGTTGATCTCGTCGTCGGACAGTGCTTCGAGCGCCGCAAGCTCCGCTCTCTGGTCGTTCGTCAACCTAGAATTCTCCTTCTTCATAGGCCTCGCCGAGCAGTGGGGTAGCACTCGCGCAGTCTACCCATGTTAAACTGGCCTGGTAGCTTTGCGACTTGACTATTTACGTTTCCAGTGTATACACGTTAGCCCCGGCCTTTCCACGTCCGGGAAAGGGGAAGAGCATGTCCAAGCAATCGCTGTCGCTCCAAACGGTCTCGGCATCTGAGGCTAGGCACGAGTTCACGAAGCTACTAGGGCAGGTCAAGCGGCAAGGAAGCCGCGTCCTAGTGGAAGAGCACGGCGTCCCGGTAGCCGCGATTATCTCGGCCCAAGACCTTGTGCAACTGAACCGGTTGGAGCGGGAACGGGAACAGGACTTCGACATCCTCGATGAGCTTGGCAGCGCCTTCGCTGACGTGCCCGCCGAAGCAATTGAGCGCGAGGTTGCCAAAGCGGTAGCCGAGGTCCGAAATAAGCCTGTCGGAAGTCCGCCATAAGAAAAACGTATCACTCAGCGGCAGCCTCCAATGCTCTTCGAACGAAATCGATTGCTTTGGATCCGAAACGGGATGCCATACAATCCCCATACGTAGTCCCGGTCAATTCAGCTAGCCGATCAGCATCAAGAAAATACCTTGACCCTCCTCGGGAAAGCACTCTCTCCCCCACCATGAAATCCAGAACCGCCTGCCCCGTACCCTTGGTCATGCGCGCATGTTCTATCTTGTCTTTGACTCTCGCCAAGCCTCTATATTTGTGGGACCGAAATGTGATCACGAACTTACGGAATCGGCGTAGAGCTTCATCTACCTGTGGGTCGTCGTCATGTGACGGTTCGGTGGCGAAACTGGCCCATGGATAGGTATGAACACCAGGCCATGATGCAGATAGTGTGACACAGCCTCGAATTATTGGAACCGAAGACACTTGTATTCCGCTAAAACTCTTTGCCTCAAGGGCAACTGCGTTCGCCTGCCGGTAGGAAGGGCTTTCAATTATCACCTTCGCGGTGGAGATTGAAAGATCGCTGCACTGGATGTTGATTGGCGCAATCAACACGGCCTCAGGTCCCGGCCCGATTTCGACTCGCGCATGCGGCACCACAGCATCGACATCCTCAACTTGAGCACCGAGGCAGATTGTATCAACCTGTTCGGTTTCAAGCTTCAACACACGGGGATTGTCTCGATCACGCCTAGTAAGGGTAATCTCAATTTCTGCCCGTAAGGCTTCTTCATCATCAGCCTCCTCATATCCTCTCACGAATAGGTTGGCAGTATCACCCAACGAGAGGCTCGCCCTCAGCGAGGCATAGATAATGCCAATGTGCTCCGGCTGAACGAACTTGGATTCATCGAGATAGAATTCAGACAGAAAGGGGTTCGCTGCAACACCTCGGTTTAGCTCTTTTTGCAACGCCGTTGCTGACGCTGAGGAGGTCCGCAGCGCCCTTGTACTTACCATCGCCTCGAAGACAGCCGACGAGGTGTCGGATGCTCCATCAAGAAACGGGTGTTCTGCAACCCAGGTTTCAAGAGCGTTTGAATACGTCTCCACATCTTCCGGGCGCATGTCAGGTAATTCTGGAGGCGGGACATGGTAACGGCGGGCCACCAGGTGGTCAAGCTGCTCATCTGGCAAATACAGCCTGTCAGTAAGGCTTGATTCCTTAAACTGCAATCCCTTCAGCTTGCCTCGTTCTCTACACAGAATATCCGATGCAACAGTTTGCAGGGTAACCGGCTGGGCGCCACTATTGATCTGGGCAATTAGCGCGCTAGGATTACTCTCTTGTGCTACGTGTTTCGCCACAGCCTCAAGCACCGGCGCATATCCCGCAAAGCGATTTCCGTCTCTTGCAGTCTGCTGGAGTAGTTTGTTTAGCAACAAACCCAAGGCTCTTCGATCAACAGTCGGATGTTGACGATTAGGTTGTGACGACCTCAGCTTCATTTCCGCAAATTCGATGGATGCCTCGGGCGCATAGTGGCCGATCTCCAAGACTGCGATATCATCACTACATGCTTCGGTTAGGTAAAGCCAAGCGTCCTGAACTGCGCCTGTGCGCCCCAAGAGCACTGTGGGTGCAGCACGGTTTGCCGAAACATCCACAACATCCGAAAGAAACGCCTCAAAAGCTTCCTGCGTTACTCTCAGCCGAGCCTCATCCAAACCATCAATCAGCATAGCTAACGAACCGGACTGCCAGGCCCCGTAAAGCCCTGATTTAACAAGCCCCCCGCTAAGAGTGTTGGCCCCAACTGGATCGGCTTTCGCTAGGTCCACATAGAGCGATCCCGTGGCAAAAGCGATCTGCCGAGCGAGCGTAGACTTGCCTACGGCGCCTGGGGCTGACACGAGTATTATCGAACTTTGCATTGGGTCGGCGTCACTGCCGAACTCCTCAGTGCTGTGGGTAAGCGGGGCTTCCTTGAAAGTGTCCAATCCCTCGGTCTCGAAGGACCACCCACGCACAAGTGAAGAGGACGAAATCAGAGAAGGTCCATCTAGGCGGGAGATCCAGAACTCATCAATAGTGTAGTGTTCCATGCTGTCCTCTTAATCGTATCCAATCGCTTGACCTATTGGCTAGCGTTCACCAACTTCTCGCTCAACAGCCTTTCCGTCTCCCGCTCCACTGCCAGTATATCAGCCCTAATCTCTTCCAGCGGACGCAGGGGCTACGGCCGGTAGAAGTAGCAGATGAAGCTGATCTCATAGCCAATCTTGACGCTCTCCAGCACCTAACAGGAATCCGTCGGAGTCGGCCGGTTGTTCTATCCAAGCAATCGCACCTTGAAGGCAACCGGTTGCCCGGCAGTCCAAACGGGATGCAGCCGGGCGGTGGCCAATGCGCGTATGATTTACGGACGAGGGCGGCGCTGATGAAATCGGCCGCAGCCGAGTGGAGGGAAGCATGGCGATTCCGGGGTACGGGCGAGCGAAGAAGGTACTGCATATCGGACTGGACGGTATGAACCTGCCGCTGCTGCAACGCTTTGCGGCCGAAGGGTGCCTGCCGACGTTCTCGGCGCTGATGGCGCGCGGCTCGACCAACCGCTTACTGTGCGCGATCCCCGCGTGGACGCCGACGAACTGGGCCACGATGATGACCGGGGTACCGGCCGGCACGCATGGTCTGGCCGGCTGGAGTGTGCGGGAAAAGACTGCCCCGTGGTCGGCGCCGCGGCTCGACTCGTGGCAGTCGGAAGCGATGACCGCCGAGACCATCTGGGAAGTGGCGGATCAGGCCGGCCAGCGCGTGCTCGTGACGTTCTATCCGTCGGGGGTGTGGCCGAGCCGCATGGAGCACGGTTACGTCGTGGCACCCGGCTTCCACGACTCCGCGCTGCCTATCGCGCCGCCAGTGCAGTTCTACTGCACGCCGCGCGCCGCGGGCGAGGGTACGGGCGACGACGCAGCCGGCATGGGCGGACGGAGCGGTGCGACCACCGATCTTGCCGAGGAAGGCGCGCCGCCCGGCAGCTCTACGGTGCGCCTCGCATCCGCCGCCGAACAAGGCTGGCGGCACGCAGCGGCCGGCGCTCTCGCCGCCCGCTGCCCGCTGCCGCTGCACGACGGCAGCGAGGACGCGCTGTATCTCTTGGTCGAGCGGCGCGACGACGGTGGTCTCGGCCACAGCGCGATCTACCGCAGCCCCGATGCTTCCCAACCGCCCTTGGCCGAGTTGACCTTGGGTGAGTGGTCTCCGTTCGGCCACTCCAACTGGGGCAGCGGCGCCGCGGCCCGCGCCGGCTCGATCCGGTTCCACCTGCTCGCCGTGGACCACGAGCAGCCGGCCGTCCGCTTCCTCACGTCGCAGGTCTACAGCACCCAAGGAATTGCCTCTCCCGCCGGCCTGAGCGAGGATATCCTGGAGCACTGCGGCCCCTTCTTCGACACGTTCTCGATCAATCCGGTAGACGGGGAGGCCGAGCTGCGAGCCTTCATGGGCGACATCCGCTACCAAGGCGAATGGGAGGTCAACGTCGCCCGCTACATCGCCAAGCATGGCGGCTGGGACCATCACTACTGTCACTGGCACCTGTTCGATCACATTAATCATCCCACCGTGAACCCGGCCGATCCCGACGGTCCCGACTACGATCCCGAACGCGGCGCTTGGATGATCGAGGCCCAGCGCCAGACCTACATCATCGGCGACGCCGTACTGAAGCAGTTCCTGGAGCTGGCAGACGACGAGACGCTCGTCTGTGTCATCTCCGATCACGCGATGGCTCCGGCGCATCGCTGGGCGCACCTCAATGCGCGGTTGGAGGAGACGGGACTGCTGGTACTCAAGCCGGGCGGCGCGATTGATTTCTCGCAATCCCAGGTCTATACGCAGGCCGACCGCGGCTCGGAAGTCTTTGTCAACCTGCGCGGGCGCGAGCCGATGGGCATTGTGCCACCGGCGGACTACGAGCGGGTTCAGGAAGCAATTATTGACGCGCTGCTCGACTGGCGCGACCCGCTGACGGACAAGCGTGCCGTAGCGTTGGCGCTCAAGCTGGAGGACGGGCAGCTGATCGGCTTTTGGGGCGACATCTGCGGCGACGTGGTGTTCACGTTCAACCGCGGCTTCGGCTGGGGTCCGCCGCTCGACGGCGGCTCTATCGGCCAGGGGCGGGGGGCGCTGCACGGCTCGCAGGTGCCCCACGCCGAGACGCCGCACTTCACCAACATGGGCTGCTGGATTCTGGCCGGGCCGGGTGTGAAGGCGGGGTATGAGCGCGACTGGCAGCGCCACGGGCTGATGAGGATGACCGACGTGGCGCCGACGTTGGCGCACCTGGCCGGGCTGCGCCCACCAGCCCAGAACATCGGCGCCATCTGCCACGACCTGCTGGGGTAAGCCGGGGTTAGGTGCAATACCGGCCCCCGGCTCCACGGGGGAACGGGCACTTCCCTCTCTTGCTGGGAGAGGGGTTGTGGATGGGGGAAACAGCACGCCACGCCCCCCGGCTCCCTCACCCCACCCCTTTCACTGAGGGGAGACCGAGCGCCCAATCCACCGCCCGGTCAAAGAGCTGGACCGCCTCGCCCGTGCTCCGGTGAAACGTGTCGTGATGCCAGAACAAGAAGACGTTCCTCGCCTGAGCCGGTTGCCCATTCGATAACTCGGCTCCCTCCTCCGCTACCATGAGCGCCACGTCACCACCCGTCAGATGCCT
The DNA here is from genome assembly GCA_965220865.1 of Chloroflexota bacterium. GTDB lineage: Bacteria > Chloroflexota > UBA11872 > UBA12225 > JAJDUF01 > JAJDUF01. The sequence continues at coordinate 3,624,043 of OZ244848.1, read as the reverse complement.
TACCAGCACGTGTACCCCTGGTCCGATGGTTTTGTAGGAGACGCTGAACATATCGGGCTGGCGCACCACGCGGAGTGGCCGGCCGGCGGGAAGCCCCGCGGTCAGTCCCGCGGTGATCGGATGGTCCACGTCCACAAGCCGAATATAGATCTGCTCTGAGCGCGTGCCACCCCAGCGAGCCAACTGGGTCGGCTCCAGCAACTGCGGCCCCCAGAAGATCAGTGGCGTAGTCGTCTGGATATAGCGTGCTGCCGTGTCGAGCAGTCGAGTACTGGAACTGACCAAGAGCAGATCATGGCTAGCGGCGACCTGCTCCGGATCATGCGCGCTGTCCTCGTCGGTCCCGATCAGGGTGACCCCCGCACCCCGCGCCGTCAGGTGCGCCACGACGGCAGCATCACCCGGCGTCAGATCCGCGGTGTTATGCACCACCAGAGCGATCCGGGTACCTGGTGTCAGCGGCGACACCGGCGGCAGGTCGTCCGACACCGGAACAGCGGGAAGCAACTGGCGCAGCGTCTCCGGGTCGCTCAACTGGCGTAGCCGCTGCTCATTAGCCTCCAGCGAATCCGAGACCCGTTGCAGTGCCGCTTCCCACTGTGCCACTGCCACATCCGGCTCCTGCTCAGGCAGCCAGCGGAGCGCTTCCGCTGCGATGGCCGAGCGCAACTCGGTGCCGAGCACTGCGAGACGGCCGCGCACGGTCTCGGTGGACAATGCCCCGGCGAGATGGCGCTCCACCTGTGCAGCGAAGTAGGCTTGGTACTGAGGACTCGCCAGCAGGCTGGCCAGGATCAGTGAAGCATCCAAACCACCGTAAATCACTGCTTGACTGAAGGAAACGTCATTGGTGGCATCGGCTTCCCGCCCCAAGCCAAAGGTCATCTCAGCATCCCACACGAACAGTCGCCACCGAGTATCGGGATCATCACGCATCCGGGCCACATACCAGTTGTGCCTGCCCCAGTCAGTGTTTCCGGCCCACAGGTGAAGAATGATGAAGGAGGTGAAGTTCTCGATATCGAGCTGCTGTATCACCTGCTCATACTGCGCCGCCACGCTCAAATCTGCGCCGGTGATCCAGTCCGCAAACGCATCCCACGCTTCATGCTCTTCATCAGGGCGAACCAAGTCCCAGTCGTCATGGTCGAAGTGCGTGGCTAGGAAGGCTTCATCAATGCGCTCGGTCAGGTTGTACAGCCCCCAATAGGCCCCATTCAGGTACACCACCACCCAGCGCCCCCGGGCCGCCACCTGCCCCATTGCTTCGTGCAATTCCCGGACCAACTGGTCCCGCACGTACACTGCCTCTGCACTATCCCACAACCAGTTGTCGCTGAACCCTCCCCGCAATACCAGCCGGTCATACGTCTGCCCCGGCTGCAACCCAAATAGCGGGTACGCCAACTCCCGCGGCCCATACTCCCCCCGGAAGTACAGCCGGAACGACTGCTTGGCCCTCCTCCGGCTAGAACCACCGTGGATACGCAACCCGGCCCCCACACTGAAGTCCAACTCTCCTTCCGGCGACAGCCACTCCACCGTCACCGGCCGCTCCCATTCCCGGCCGCGCTCCTCCGGGTTGGCGTAGATCCCCGTCTCCTCGTCCCATAGGTGCGCCGGATCAGTGACCAGCGACAGTACCGGCAGACCGGTATTCTCATCCACCAGGTACGTCGCCGTGGTCACTGCACTCACCGGCGCGCCCTCATGCAGCGCCACTGCCCGTAGTACCGTCGTCTCCGCCACCTCCAAGGGCGCTATGTACGCCTGCCCGTCTACCGTTGGATCGGACCCATCCAGCGTGTAGTACACCGCGCTCCCCGGCAGCGGCGCCTCCAGATGCACCGTCACCGGACCGGCAAATAGCCCACTGCCCGGCGTGATCACTACCGCTGGCGCGCCCGGTACCGCTCGCGGACGAGTCGTATTCGCCTCTCCTGGAGTTGGGGTCGGGAAGGCCACCCACTGGTCGGAGCCCGCCAGCCGCCCTAGCGAGACATCCGCCTCCTGTCCACCGAAAGTCACCTCGTCCACCACTTGCCTGTCCGGGCCAAACAAGCCCACGTACTCTCCGCCGCGGCTCAACCGGAAGCTCGTGTGCCAGCCTTCCGGTGCCACCTGGTCTACGCCGGACGCCCAGACCACCAGAAAGTCCCCCGGCGCCAGCGTGGCGGCCGGCAGGAGCCACTTGGCCGGCTCGTCGGGATCGTCGGTGAGGGTGTAGCCCGCGAGGGAGACGGGCGTGTCCGTCGGGTTGTGTAGCTCGATCCAGTCGGAGTAGCGGCCCCGGTCGTCGGCCACCGTGCGCGTATTCGCCGCCATGACCTCGGTGATGATGATGCCAGACATAGCGCCCTGTGCCGCTGACACGCCGGTGGTTAGCACGAGCAGGAGCAGCCCTAGCACAAGAGCTTGACTAGGAGAGATCAGCCGGACATCCTCACTACCACGCCTGCAGTTGGGGGCTAGATTCCATCCACTCCCAAGATACGACGGCTCCGAGACTAGCGATCCGCTCACGGACAATTAGTCATACCTAACCGGGTATTATGAATCAGCGCACTATACTACCAAAACGACCACCTGGTTGGATACTCGCTTGTTCAGGAAACACTATGGCCTTGACAACGCCACCGCCGGACATGAACATGGTGTCAGGCCGTGCATTTCGCCTCCCCCTCTCCACATGGTGGGTGAGGCGCCAAGGCGGCGGCCTCATTTTTCCGCGACGAGTGTGATGCCCGTGCTTTCGCGGGTTAACTCGGCGCCGGTCAGGCTGCCGTAGGCGGCTACCAACCGAAAATCGGCGGCCTCAAGCATCCGCACGACCTCGGTTGGGGTGTACATGCGGGCCTGCCACTCATACTCCTGGGGACCTTGGCCGGCATCCCAACGGTAGTGTCTGCGCTGGATGCCGCGCACCAAGTCATAGGAGTACTCTTCACGGACCCGAAAGCCGGCGCCTTCCAACCAACCGCTCGACCACCCCCGTACCAGCCAGCCGTCGCGGTTCACGACGACATCAAGGAGATACCGTCCGCCCGGTGTGAGCACCCGCGCAACCTCCGCCAGCACGCGCTGGTTTTCGGCTTCTTCTGCAAAGCAGCCGAATTCACTGAGGGTGTGGATCACGTAGTCAAAGCGCCCGGCCCACGCTGCCGGCAGATGACGCATGTCGGCGCGCTGCCAGGCGATGCTGACGTCCACCTGCGCCGCGGCCTGCCGTGCTTGCGCCAGCATCGCCTGGCTCAAGTCGCAGCCGGTGACTATGAAGCCACGCTGCGCCAACGGCACCGTAAGCCAGCCGCGACCACAGGCGAGGTCCAGCAGGCACGCTCCCGGCTGCGCTCCCAGCAGCGCGACGATACTCGCTACGTGGAGCGGCTCCTGCTCCGGATCGAAAGCCGGCGGCCAGAACCACGCGAAGCGCTCGTCGGCGTACATGACCTCCCATGACAGCGTGCCGGTCACGGTGTGTTCCTCCTTCACTGCAGCTCCTGGAGAATAGAGCGTATGCTCTCTCCCGATATTGCGCCAACTACCGGGAGCATTATCGGCGCCTCACCCTGGCCGGCCTGTACACTGCCGTTCAGTTGGATAGCACAAGGGAGGGGAAAGATGATGACAAGCTCGTCGGCCGCCGCAACGGGGACAGACGCTTGGATGCAGTCGCGCTTTCGGCAAGTGGCGCCGGGAACGTTGGAAATCCACCGTGAGCGTGCGGTGGAGCGCTTTCTGGTGGTCAATGCCGGCGGGTATTGGCCCGTGATGAACGTTCTGGGAAACGGCCGGGTGGTCATCGTAGCCCGGACCGATGACTTCCATCTGGGGCAACGGGGACGGTTGGCATCGTTCGTCTCGGACGATGGCGGCGAATCGTGGAGCTACCCGTTCTACATTGACCCGCGTGGTCCGGACGACCGCAATCCGGCCTTTGGGGTGACGCCTGACGGGGTGCTGCTGTGTGCCTACTATCGAGCGGACTGCTATGAGAACGGCGTCTATCGCAGCGAGACGAGGCGGCCTTTTCCCGTGGTGCTGAGTCGGTCCGAGGACGGTGGTGATACGTGGTCCAGCGCCGAGCCGATTGCCTCGGTCGTTGGTGAGAGCGGGGGCGTCTTCGGGCGGATCACCATCACCGCCGACGGTGATCTCTTGATGCCCTACTACAAGTATCACCCTACCGAGGCGCCACATCGCGAAACCGGGTTTCTGCAATCGCAAGACAACGGCCGCACTTGGTCCGGATTTCGCTCCATCGCAGTCGAGTACAACGAAAGCTCAATCCTGCCGTTCCCAGACGGCCGGCTGCTGGTGGCCATGCGCTCGAACGACGATGCGCACACGGCCCTGGCGGAGTCGACCGACGGCGGCGCGACATGGACGGCGCCACAGCAGGTGAGCGGGCGGAATGAGCATCCACCCGATCTGCTGCTGCTGGCCGACGGGCGGGTGCTGCTCACCTATGGCCGCCGGTTGTCCCCGTGCGGCGTGCGGGGGATGGTCAGCCACGATCAGGGGCGATCATGGCGCACCGACGAGAAGCTCGTCTTGGTCACCGACAGTGTGACCAGGGATTGCGGGTACCCTAGCTCGGTACAGCTGGCCGACGGCAGCATCCTGACCGCTTACTATGCGGTAGAGAGCCGGGGCTTCTGGCCCGGCAGCTACGGCTGGCATCACGGTGAAGGCACATTGGGGCCGCACTGTGCGGTGGTGAAGTACCACGCCAATGATCTTCCCTGATCTCGGCCCTATCAGCGCCAGGCTATCGGTCCGCTGGCCGACGGCGTAGCTCCGCCTCAAGCTGCCGGATGCGCGCCTCGGCAGCCTCGCGGGCAGCCTGCTCGCTGGCAGCACGGTTCTCGGCAACCCGGCGAGCGGCTTGTTCCGCCAGCCGGCCGGCCTGCTCGACGGCGGCACGGGCTTCATAGGTGTCGCGCTCCGCCCGTCGAGCAGCCCGTTCCTGACGCCAGTTGGTCAGGTAGGTTTCCGTGGCCGGGTCGTAGAACCGCGGCCAGCCATCATCCCAGCACAGACTCAGCTTCAGTAGGTCGCTGTAGCCCTTCAGGAGGCCGTCCGGCGCCGTGGTCAGCTCAATGGGCCGGTACTCCCCACCCACCAGCCGGTCCCCGGCCAGTTTCTGCCCGTGATACTCACTCTCCTTACTCGGATCGAAGCGCCAGTATTCCGGAACTCCAATGTGGGCATAGAGGTCCCGCTTGCGGCCCACGTCCTCCCGTCCAGTGCTGGCCGAGCCGATCTCCAGCACCCAATCCGGCGGCTTACCCACTTCCCAGGGCAGGTAGAGCTTGCGTGGCCGGATGGCTTGTGCATCCACGCCGAAGGCCAAGTACACGTCCGGTGAGACGCGCACGTTGAGGTCAGCGGGGTCGTAGCAGATGATCGTGTTGCTACTGAGGAAGGTGTCGGGGCGCTGGCCGAAGTCGGTGAACCGACTGGCGAGGAGGCCGAGGATTTCGTGAACGGGCTGTTCTTGTTCCATCGCTTCGGGCTTCAGGACCAGTTCATCGGGATCGAAGTCGAGGCGAGCGTAGTCAATAGTGCCCTGCTCGTGGTAGGGCAGCATGGTGGTGGCGGGAGCAGGCACTGTGGTAGTCATGGTGGTCTCGGGATAGCCGGTGGGTGTAGGGCGATTATAGTACACGCGCCGCGCGTCGCCGGGAGGCGCGGCCGGCCTCACCCCCCGGCCCCCTCTCCACATGGTGGAGAGGGGGCGTCTACTGTCAGCCATTCCCACCGTCTCGTCACTGCGGCGGGCCGAGCTACAGCTTGCCGTAGTCATCTACTCGGTGCGCTCTATGCGTCCTGTGGCACACTGACTCTGCCGGAATGACGACTGACCACGAGCCACGGAGGACCACATGGGCAGCGAGGGAGCACCGGCAGACCAACCGAACGTGCTCGTCTTCTTTTGCGATCAGCTGCGGCGCGATTTGCTGGGCTGCTACGGCGATACGCTGGTACGCACACCACACATTGACGCGCTAGCGTCGGAAGCGGTGGTCTTCGATCAATATTACACACCTACACCGATCTGCTCCCCGGCCCGCGCCAGCCTGATGACGGGTCTCTATCCACACGAGCATCATATGTTCAACAACTCCTCACCGAGGTACTCGTACTGCCAGCACCTCCGCCCCGGTGTTTGGATGCTGCCCGACTGGATCACCGCCGAGACGAACTACGAATCCGCCTATTTCGGGAAGTGGCACATTGGGCCGGTCGAGGACCTGTACAACTCGCGCTTCGAGCACACGCAGCAGCCTGACCCCAGCCGCCCGGCCGCGCTGAACAACTCTCACTGGCACCCCAACACGTCGCTCGGCCCTCTGGTAAAGAGCGTTGGCGACGGCAAGGCGGGGACGCTCGACGTGCCGATGGAGGGTTTTCCCGACGTGGTGGCGGCCCGGTTATCGCAGGACTTCCTCCGCACCCGCGACACCGGCCGGCCGTTTGCGCTGTTCTGCGCGTTTCCTGGGCCGCATTCCCCGTGGATGGTCCCGGACGAGTTCGGCATTCGCTACAAACCCCGAGACATTCCGATCTGGCCCAACCGTTACGACCGTTTCGAGGGCAAGCCGCTCTACCAGCGCAAGCTGCGGTTGCTCGACGACTTGAAGAATCCCCATACCGTCGGCGAAGCGGACTTGCAGGCATTGCTGGCCTGCTGCTTCTCCTACTTGGAGCTGATTGACGGCATGGTCGGCGAGGTGGTGGCGACGCTCAAGGAGGAAGGACTATACGACCAAACGGCCATCGTCTTCACGACCGATCATGGCGATATGGCCAAGTCGCACGGCTACATCAGTAAGGGCGGCTACCCGTACCAAGAGATTTACCACCTACCGATGCTCTTCAAGCCACCGGGTCCGTTCAGTAGTCAGCGTGTGAGCGCGCCGGCCAACCACATGGATGTCACGGCGACACTGCTCCACCTGATGTCGGGCGAGGAGCAGGAACAGATGGGGCCGCAGCAGCTACACGGCAGGTCCCTGCTACCACTGCTCCAAGGCGGCGACTGGTACAAGCCGGCACATTACGGAGAATTCCATGGCGACTGGTACGGGCACTATTCCTCGCGGTTTGTCACCGACGGCAGGTGGAAAGTGGTCTGGAACTTGGGTGACCTGTGTGAGCTGTACGATCTGCAGGAAGACCCGCACGAACTGACGAACCGCTTCTATGAACCGGCCTACCGTGCAGTACGGGACCGGTACTTCGACACGCTGCTCGACGAGGCGCAGCGGTATGGTGACGCACAGGTAGGTATCTTCTCGGCCGCAGTCGAGCAACAGATAGCCGACCTGATGGGTCAACCGCTGCCGCAGTAATCCGGCCGCCGGCCGGTCACGCTGCCGCTACTGCCTGCACCAACAACTGCAAGGCAGCGAGCGCAAAGGCGGTCATGTTGACGGCCCGGTCGCTCTCGCCGGTAGCGACGGTGGCGGTGGCCTGTTGTCCGGCCGGACCGACTACTGCCACGCAAGAGTGTCCGGGCGGATCACCGTAGCGGTTGCCGGTTGGGCCGGCGGCGCCGGTTTCGCCGATGCCCCAGGTCGCCATCAGCCGGCGGCGCACGGCGTCCGCGAGCACCACGGCATGGGCCGGTGTGGCCGCGCGGGGATCGGCCAGCCGCGCCGGCGCTTCGTCGAGCAAGAGCGCCTTAGCATCACCGGTGTACACGACACCGCCGCCGCGGAAATAGGCCGAGGCCCCCGGCACCGCTAACAGGGCCGCGGCAATGAGTCCGCCGGACGACGATTCCGCCACTGCGACGGTTGCCCCGGCGGCCCGTAGCAGCTCCGCCGCTTCGTGTGCGGCCGGGAGCAATGCCTCCAAGGAATGCTGCTGCTTGTGCGCTTGGCCTGCCATCTCGCCTCCTGTGATGGTACTAGCCTCACCCCCTGATGGGCCAAAGCCGCACGGATAGTGCCAGGTGTGGTGCGGCTTTGGCCCACCACCCGGCCCCCTCTCCACCATGCGGAGAGGGGGAGTCAGGCGGAGGCCCGCCGATGGTTACGCAGGGTGAACCTTGCTACCCTCAAACAGATTGTACAGCCGGAGCCGCAGCGATAGCGGCCCAGTAGCCGGACACGAAGGAGCGAGTAATGATGGCTAGTGATGAAGCGCTGCGTGATCGGAGCGGGACTCCCCTACGCGGGTTGAACGATGACGAGATACGAGAGTTCTTGGCGCATCCGTGGACGTGCCGGTTGGCGACGGTGCAGCCCAGCGGGGCGCCCTACGTCGTGCCGCTCTGGTATGAGTACGATCCGGACGAGCGCTGCTTGTATATAGTGGCCCGCGAGCGCTCCGCCTACGTCGAGCATATCAAGCACGAGCCGCGGGTAGCAGTATCCATCGCCGACGACTCGGCCGGCAACCGGCGCGTGCAGATCGAAGGTCGCGCGGAGATCGTGGAAGGCCCCACGACCGAGGGCCAGTGGGTGCCCATGGGCCGCCGGATGGCCGCGCGCTACCTGGGTGCCGATGACGGCCCCCGGTACCTCATCCCGACCCTCAACCGACCGCGCTACTTAATCCGCATCCGGCCGGAAAAGATGATTTCCTGGCAAGGCGGCGAATGGCATCCCCGCTATCGCTAACGGAGCACGTCGCCGGATCGGAGCCGGCCAGCGCAGCGTCGCAGCGAGCGGTAGAAGGGGGCCTGAGATGATGACGGAAGTTCTGCCCGGCCTGTTTCACTGGTACGTGGTGTGGCCGGAGTACCGGCTGGAGTCCTATTGGCTACGCACTGCGGCCGGGAGCGTCCTGATTGATCCTCTTGAGGGGATCGGTCTCGATGAGATCGAGCAGGCGGGTGATTGCCGGGCGGTGATTATCACGAGTAGCTGGCACGAGCGGTCGGCACTGCTGTTCGCCAAGCGGACGGGCGCCCCCATCTACGTGCCGGCCGGCCATACGGATCGCCTAGAGCTGGTCGAATCATTCCGGACCTATCGGGATGGCGATGCGCTGCCGTGTGGCCTAAAGGCCATCTGGGTGTTGGACGAGTGTGCCCTGCTATCCGAGCTGCACGGCGGGACGCTGTTCGTCGGAGATGCGCTGGGGACGACCGCGAAGTGGGTGCCCGGAGGCATTCCGCTCGGCTTGCATCCCCGCGGCTTGCCGCCCAGAACGAAGCTCAGTCCCACCAAAATTCTCGGCCACCTGCTCGACTATGAGTTTCGGAACCTGTTCCCGGCGCATGGACTAGGCTTGATCGGCGATGGCAAGACGAAGGTCGCGGCGCTCATCGGGGCGGCGGGGTGAGGGGGCTGGCCTGGGCCAAAGCGGTCTACGCGGCGAGCAGGACGAGGCGGCGCAAGCAACGCTCACCTACACAATCGCGGCGGGGAAATCACCGATCCAGAGCACAGTGGGAATCGCCCTAACTCGCCGATAGAGCCGGCCGTCGGCTGTGATTAACGGCACCCCCAGTTCTTGTGCCAGCGCTAGGTAGAGCGCATCGTAGAAGGCGCAGTCGTACTCATGCGCGAGGCCATAGGCGAGGCGAACAATTCTGCCGCCACGCACAGTTTCCAACCCCAGAGCAAGGAATTCTTCAATTGCTCGCCGGCCCTGCTCCAGAGTAAGGCGCGGAGCACGACCTCGCGTGGCGACAGTGATCGCTGATGCGACTTCGTAGCGGATTTGCTCAGGGGCTACCAGTTCGATCTCGCCTTGGCGGAACTGGCCGAGTAATGCTCCGGACTTGTCGGCATCGTCCTCATCCGGCAAGTACCACTTGACAGCAACCGACGCATCCACAACCAGGGTCGGAACGTCCGGTGTCATGCGGTTAGATTCCCCGCTCTCTGCCTTTTCTCACCAGCTCGGCCGAGGTCATCGGAGCGATGTTACGTTCCTTCCTGTTGGCTAAGGTTCGCTCCACGACAGCACTGATTCTTGCTTGCTCGGCCGGAGTGCGCGGTCGGGACAGACGCTTCTTAAGCGCCTCGATACTGTCGAACTCCTCACAGGCGCCATCCGGGCCCGTATAGTGGATCGGCTCACGTTTCCGGGGACGCTGGGGTACGGCCGGGTTGACGACGACCACGTCCTGCCCATCGTTTTCGACGACGACACTCTCGCCGGCACTGGCCACGCGCTCGATAATCGCGGCGAGGTTATCGGCGAACTCGCCGAGCGATATTCGCCTCAACTCCGTAGTCATTGTTTCAGTCCCTTGCTCCAGTTATAGGCATTATACCGGCTGCAAGTGCGTAAATCGTGCCCCCACACTCACAGGGGTAGGTAACGAGGTAGGGGCGTCATTCATGGCGCCCAGCCAAACACGCTGGCTGCCCTGGACGCGGTGAATCACGCCCCTATGACACGGCCCGACCCTCCACATGGGGAGGGTCGGGGTGAGAGCACCCACAAGGGATACCCCTACAGCGCTGGGCTCCGGCCGGCGGCGCGGGCGGTCAGGGCGGGGGCGGAGCGGAGCGTAAGTGCTTGGTGGCGGGCCAGTCAATGTCGCCGGCGGTGGTGATCGCTACGCCGTAGACGCTGCGGGCACGTTGCCGCGAGACCTTCTCGTTGCGGACATCGGCCAGGACCAGCGCCGGGTCGCGCTCCAGCGGGTTGCCCCAGCCACCGGCGCCGGCCTCGGCATGGCGAAACACGTCGTCGCGGCGGATGGTGAGCGTGGGCTTGCTCGACAGGACTTGGGCGGCACCGTCGGGATTGAGGATGTTTTGCGTGGGGGTACCGGCCTGTCCACCGGCCAAGCCGTAGGGCAGGTGCTTGTGGCGGTCCGTGCGGAGCTGGAGCGTGGCCGTCTCTTCCAACAACCGGTATTCCCGCACCAGGGACAGCCCGCCCCGGTATTGGCCAGCGCCTTCGCTATCGGGGACGTAGCCATAACGCTCCAGGCGCAACGGTAGCTCGCTCTCCACGACCTCGACCGGGTTATTGGAGAAGTTCACGACGATGCTGGTCAGTCCGTCCGTACCGTCGCCCCACGGCCGGCCGCCCGAAGAGCCATACAGGAACTCCAGATAGACAAACGGGGTGCCATCTGCGTCGTAGCCGCCGATACTCACGCCGGTATCGCCACCCATCTCGCAGGCGGGAATGCGCTCCGGGGCCAACTGCGCCAGCGCCCCCAGCACCGCGTTGGCAATGCGGAAGCCGGTCAGTCCCCGCGCCGCCACCGGGGCCGGCATGCGGGGGTTGACGATTGTTCTGGCCGGGGCGATGACCTCAATCGGGCGGAAGTAGCCCTCGTTGTTGGGCACCTCTTCACCCAGCAAGCAGCGCACGCAAGCATACACGGCCGAGCGCGAGAAGGGGATGGGTGAGTTGATGCCGCCGCGGACTTGCGGCGCCGTGCCGGTGAAGTCAGCCGTGATCGAATCGCCGTGGACCCGCACCGCGACGGTGATCGGGATTGGCCCCGGATCGAAGCCGTCGTCGTCGAGGTAATCGGTGAACGTATATTCGCCGTCCGGGAGGGCTGCAATCGCCTGCCGGGCCAGCCGCTCGGTGTAGTCGAGCAGCGCGTCGAACCGCTCCAGCAACTCGGGCAGGCCGTAGCGCTCGAACAGCGTGTTCACGCGCCGCTCGCCCATGTGACAGGCCGCGAGCTGCGCCCGCAGGTCGCCGAGCACCAGCCGCGGCACGCGGACGTTGGCTTCGAGGAGCGCAAAGAGACTTTCGTCCGGCTTTCCCGCGTGGTAGAGCTTCAGTGGCGGGATACGGATACCTTCTTGGTAAATCTCGGTCGCATCGCAGCCGTTGCCCCCGGCGACCTTGCCACCGACATCGGCATGGTGAGCAATGGTGACCAGGTAGCACGCCAACGTGCCCTGCCAGAAGATCGGCTTCACGACGTAGATGTCGGGGAGATGGGTGCCACCGGCGTAGGGGTCGTTGAGGATGAAGACATCGCCGGGTTGGGTGTCCTCGCCGTAGGCGGCGCGAATGGCTTGCATGGCGTGGGGCACGGAGCCGAGATGCAGCGGGAGGGTCAAGCCCTGAGCAACCAGCTCGCCGGAGGGCTGGCAGAGCGCCGTGGAGAAGTCCATGCTGTTCTTGAGGTTGTTGGAGTACGCCGTGCGTAAGACGGTCATCGCCATCTCGTCAACCAGCGACTCCAGGGCGTTCTTGAGAATCTCGGTCCCTAGAGGGTCAAAGCGCCGTTTCATCCTGCCGCTCCTACCTCAAGCACCACGTTCTGCCGCGTATCGCGCCGCGCGGTACAGCCCGGCGGCACGACGATGGTGGCGTCGTACTCCTCCACAATCAGCGGCCCGGCCTGCGCCTGCGCGGTGAGGTCGCACCGGTCCAGCACCGGCACCAGTAGCTCGCCGACAGCGGCCCCGAAGTAGGCCGAGCGTGGAGCCGCGCCGTCACGCTGCGCCGTCGCGCGTACCGACTGCCCCCAGCGCAACGTAGTAGCCTGCGGCACCGCGACTTCCGACCGCACGTTGACCAGCTCCACCGGGTCGTGCTCGGCGCGGTGCCCATAGGTGCGCTCGTGCTCCGCGGCGAACGCCGCGCTAATCGCGTCCGGGTCCGGTTCGTCCACCGGGATACTCAAGGCGAAGGACTGCCCCTTGTACCGCACGTCGGCGGACCGACGAATACGGGCCAGCTTCCGATCCGCCGCACTGCCGGCCATGTCGGTCAGCAAGCGCGCTTCGAGCTGTGCGAAGTGGTCGGTCAACTCACTAAGCGTGACCTCAGAGAGCGGCAACAGCACCGTGCGAACGTCGTGTTGGGTCATGTCTACGCAGAGCAGGCCCAAGGAGCTGAATAGGCCCGGAAAGGGCGGGATGACCACCTGCCGAATCCCCAGCTCCCGCGCCAAGTCCGCGCCCAAGAGCGGCCCACTGCCGCCAAAGGCGAAGAGCATGAAGTCGGCCGGCGTGCGCCCGCGCTCGATCGTCACGGCGCGCACGGCGCGGCTCATATGCGAGACCGCCAGCCGGTAGATGCCGTAGGCCGCCTCCCGGAGCGAGACACCCAGCGGCCCGGCAATCCGGTCGGTGATCGCGCGGTGGGCGAGGTCCGCTTTGATCGGGAGACTGCCGCCGAGGAGGTGGGTGGGATGCAGATAGCCCAACGCCACGTTCGCGTCGGTCAATGTCGGGTCCGCGCCGCCGAGATCGTAGCAGGCAGGTCCCGGCTCGGCGCCGGCGCTCTGCGGGCCGACGCGGAGCGCCCCGGCGGGATCAATCCAGGCGATGCTGCCGCCACCGGCACCCACTTCCGCCAAGTCCACGGCCGGCGCACGCAGCGCGTAGCCGCCGCCGCTCTGCAACCGGGCACTGTGGCTGATGCCGCCGCCGACTTCGTAATCGTGGGTGCGCGTGATGCGACCGTCCTCGATCACCGACGCCTTGGCCGTCGTGCCGCCCATGTCGAGGGTAATCACATTGGGCACCCGCATGGTCGCGGCCAGCGACGCGGCCCCCATGACCCCGGCCGCCGGCCCGGACTCGATCACGTGAACCGGCCGCTCGGAGGCCTGCGCGGCGGTCATCATTCCGCCGGCCGACTGCATGACGAATACCGGGGCGCCCAATCCGCGCTGCTCCAGCGCGCGCTGCAAAGAGGCGAGATAGGTGCGGATCACCGGCGCGATGAACGCATTGATCGCCGTCGTGCTGGTCCGCTCGTACTCGCCGATCTCAGCGAGTACGCGGGAGGACAGCGATACGGTGACGTGCGGCGCCAGCTCGCGCAGTAGCTCGCCGATGCGTGCCTCGTGCCGGGGGTTGCGGTAGGAGTGCAGCAGCACGACCGCGACAGTCTGCACGTCCGCGTCCACCAGCCGGGCGATGGCGCGGCGGGCGCTGGCCTCGTCGAGCGGCCGGATCACCTGCCCCTGCACGTCGAGGCGCTCGTCCACTTCCATCCGCAGTGCCCGCGGTACCAGGGGTGGTGGCGGCTGCCAGCGGAGGTCGTAGAGGCGGGCCATCCGCAGGCGCCGGATTTCGAGCACGTCGCGGAAGCCGGCGGTCGTGATGAGGCCGGTGCGGGCGCCCTTGCCTTCGAGAATAGCGTTCGTGGCAACGGTAGTCGCGTGGACAATATCACTTAGGGCCGGGGCAGCCGGCCCCAACTGGGCCAGTAGTGACTCCAAGCCCTGAATGATGCCGTGGGAATAGTCGGCGGTGGTCGAGGAGACCTTGGTCCAGGCACGCAGCCCGTCCGGCCCCATGAGGACAACGTCGGTGAACGTGCCGCCGATGTCTACGCCGACGCGCAGTGGCCCGGCAGTGGTAATGGTCGTCATCCAGCCGCTGCGGGTACCACTGTAGACTGGAACTGTGTCAGTAACTGACCATAGCCCTCAATGGCCCCCGCAAATCCCAGTACACGCAGGCATTCCCAATAGGTGGCCTGGTTACTGGTCACGACGGGGACGCCGGTCTCCTGCTCCAACGCCGCGATCACCGGGAACGTGGGCAGGTTGGTGCAGCTGAGGAACAGGGCATCGGCACGCGGATCGAAGTGCTCCAGCGCATAGCGCTGCACTTCGGCCGTCGGGACCACGCCAATATCGAAGGCTTCCTGGATGTCCATGCAGGCCTCGCTAACGACCTCGAAGCCGCGCGCGGTGAGGAACTGCACCTCTAGCTCGTTGAGGTGGGGATCGTAGGGCGTCACCATCGAGATACGCCGCGCGCCGACGGCGTGGAGCGCGGCGACGACGGCCCCGGCGGTAGTGACCGTTGGCACGTTGCTGCCCCCGCGCAGCCGCTCGCCCAATGCGCGCTCGCCTTCGTCGCCCTCGAAGAAGCTGCCGGAGGTGCAAGCAAAGGCAATGACATCCACATGCGTGCTCAATAGCTCGTCAACCCCTCGGCCCACGTGTACATTCATGCGTGCCAGGTCCTCGGCGCCGACTGCCTGGTTACGCATCCGCGTAGCGTAGGTCTCATAGCCCTCCGGCAGGAGCATGCGCCCTTCCGCCTCCACGACTGTGTTGACCGAGGGCACCAGCAAGCCGATGCGTCCGCGGCTCCCGTACATCTCAATCCTCCCTCTCCGTCGCCACCACTCGCCCGATTTGTGAGGTGCTGTCATTGTACCCTGGATGACTGATGTGTGGAGCACAGGCTTGCACATGGGCGCGTCCATCCCTAGAATAGCGCCACATCGGTCATGCCGCTTCGAGTGCAGGAACCACGACTAGTAAAGGCTGGCGATTGAGAGTCTACATCGCTGGACCTATGACGGGATTGCCGAACTACAACTTCCCGGCTTTCCATCGGGCCGAGGAACAACTGCGTGGCTTGGGCCACGAGCCACTTAGTCCCGCTCGAACTGACGGCGGTGATACTTCAAAGCCGCGTCCCTACTACCTGCGAAAGGCTATTGCGCTCCTACTTGAGGCCGACGCCATCATACTGCTACCCGACTGGAAAACATCTGCAGGTGCAAGGTTGGAGATGGCTATAGCCCGCGAATTGGAGTTACCCGTGGTGCAGTTGGATAGTAGTTCTAGCGAGTGAGCGTACGAAGACAATCTCCTTGCTACAGTCCAGATGAGCACTGGTGTGGAGCATGATGCGAAGACTGCAGGCACTCGCTGCTCATGTTCGGACGCTCACTGGATACCAGCGGCTGACAGTCATCCTGGCGCTGTCCGGCGCTGGAGCCACATCCTTCTGGAGGCTACGTAGCATCGCCGAGCCAGGATTTGTCGACGTTCTACTCATGGTAGTTATCCCCCTAGCAACAGCGGCGGCATCAGCCGTGCCACTCATAGCCAGCAACCTGAAACAGGCAGACTCCCGTACAGACACAGCGACCATTGAAGACATCCTCCGCATCGCCGTGTATTCTCTCTCAAACTGTCCAGGGAGAACTGGAGCACTGCTATATCTCCCCCGACATGATGAAGTACTGGTCCCCAGGCTAACTCACAATAAGGAAGACCAGCCGGACAGCGCCATCAGCTTCGAGACCCGATCAGGCTGCACTGGTCATACCTGGTGGACAGAACATCAGTCTATAGCAGACTTGACAAAGATCACCCCTGCTGATCTGCGCGATACCTGGAAGCTCAACCCGACGCAGATAAAGATAACAGAGCACCTGAAGGCCATACTCTGCACGCCGATCCGATCTCCAGATGGAGAGAAAATTGGTGTCCTGACGATTGACTGCGAAGAGGATGGCGAGGTGAGTGGTTTGTTCTCCGACGAATCCCAGAAGCTAGCAGAGTTGCACGCGGCGCTACTTGGTAGGACCTTGGTCAGTAGCAATCTACTGTATACTGGGTAGTAGAACAAGTTTTCTATTACCTGCACGGAGGTGCGCTATGAATCTTGAGGAAGTGCAGCCTGGGTTGTACCAGAGTACAGAGCCGTCCCGACGCGTGGTCTTCACTCAGCAGTATGTCGAGCGGCTCCTGTCGCTGGACGATCCCCCGTCGGAGCAGCTAGCGCAGGTACTCCGCGATGTAGTGCATGACCAGAAGATAGAGGCGAAGCGCGAGCGGATCGTCCCCCCCGTCCGGTTAGCCCTAGTAGTCTTGGCGCTAGTCGTGGTCGTCGCTGCTGTCGTTGGCTTCGCAGTTGGCTGGTGGCCAGCAGCAGTCATGGCTGTTCTGATTTGGCTCAGTGCAGCAGCGAACCTGCTAGGAACTGAGCTAGCAAGCCTCCTTATACGGTAATTCCCTGCTTACCCACACCGGTATCGTTGGCGATCCGGAAGCCACCACAACAGCGAAGCTGGGACGCTACCATGCCTGGGGACGCTATTGGGTGACACGCACGCAGACCGACTGGTTGCGCGTTACCGTTGCCGAGGAACCGGATACACTGGTTATCTTCACGGTAGTGCTCCACCGCACGGGGCCAGCAAGGAGCTAGCCATGCAGATCACCTACGACGCGGAAGCCGACGTGTTCTATATCGAGCTACGGGCGGTACCGGCGCGGGATACGATTGACATTGAGGAAGGGGTGTCGGTCCTGGTGGACGAGGACGGACACATCGTCAGTCTGGAGGCCCTCGACGCTCGCGCGCGGTTGGGCGCTGCTGTGCAGGCCTCCGCTGTGGCTATCGAGCAGTTCGTGCCTCCCAGGACCGAAAAGGTGGGGGGCGGGGCCGGCCAGCCACCGGGGATTTGGTAGCGGCGGGGGAGTAGGGTAGCAGACAAACAGGCAAGCAGTGGCTGGCCGGCCTACCCGCAGGATGGACTATACTGTGTCTTACAGATCAGTACCGGCGACAGCCGCAGATGGTAAGCTAGATGGCAACAGAAGAAACCGACGCACTGCAGGACAGGCCAGTGGAGCAGCCGGTACCTGTAGGCTTTTCCATACGCACTACACCCGAATCACACAATGGGAGGGCCCCAGGCTCCCGCCTTGATGAACTGCGGGCCGGAGGGCTGATGAGAGAGGAAGCCTTGCGGTCGGTCATCAACTCTGAGGCCATCGAAGGTGTGGATGTTCCCTTTGACTTAGCAGCGCGTTTGCTCGATGAGGTGCTGCAAGAGCCGCTACCCGATATCGGCTAGCCAGCAGTGCAAGCAGAGTCACAGCCTCCCTTTTACGGCTTACCCTGGGACGACTCCCTAGAGCAGACACCCGCAGCTACTAGGGAAATTACCCGAGGTCAGTTGCGCGTTGAGGCTTGGCTGGCTGACAGAGCACACACTGTCCCCCTAACGTTGAAGGTCGTGCAGGGCATGCACCGCGAGATATTCTCTGGTGTATTCCCTGATTTCGCCGGCTCTCTCCGCGGCCCTGCGCCGCGCTATATTGCCCAGAATGTCAGCTTCGGGCATTACAGAGGAACACCGTATGAGCGGGTTCCAGACGAGTGTGCGGACCTATGCGACACTGTCTGTGGCTTCATTCGGCAAATCGATCACGTCCGAGGCAGTATTGACGAGGCGAGCCTCGACGAGGAAGTCCTGAAAGCCGCCTCGTACACGCATTGCCGGCTTATTGAGATACACCCATTCGTCAACGGCAATGGGAGACTGGCACGAAAGTGCATCAATTACTTTGCTTGGCGTTATGGTAAAACAACTCTGCCATTCGCACGACCTAATGATCCCGAATACTTTCGGGCCAACAAGACCTGGCTGCAGCAAAGAAGGATCGAACACTTCATGGATTTTTCTCCGCCCTCGGTGGCAGGGCGGCTAGGCGGTACGGGATAGCGAGGGTGGATGGTGGCCCCGGGTGGATTTGAACCACCGACCACGTGTTTATAAGACACGCGCTCTAACCCCTGAGCTACGGGGCCACGTCGGGTCGTTGACAGTGCTCAACTACGGTAGCTACTGATCGCTTAGGACGGCGCCGGCATCGGTCGCGGCTGCTGCTTCGGTTGCTCCTCCGGCTCCGCCTCAGCTTCGGACACCTCGTCTGCGGACGAGTCCGCTTGGTCCGAGGCCGGGGATTCTCCGTCAAACATGGCGTGGAAGGCCTCGGAATCGAGCGTTTCGACCTCCAGCAGCCTCTCTGCTATTTCGCCGAGCTTGTCGCGATGCTCCGCGATAATGACGCGCGCGCGATCGTGGGCCACGGCAATGAGGTTGCTGATCTCCTGGTCAATCAGCAACGCGGTTGCCTCGCTGTAGTTCCGCGTTTCGCTGATGTCCCGACCGAGGAAGACAAGCTCCTCCTTCTTCCCAAAGGTACGCGGCCCCAGCTTACTGCTCATCCCCCATTGGGTCACCATGCGGCGCGCCAGCTCGGTCGCTCGCTCGAGGTCATCGGTGGCGCCGGTGGTCACTTCCCCAAAGACAATCTCTTCGGCGGTGCGACCACCCAACGAGAAGGCCAACCGCGCCTCGGCTTGCACGCGGCTGGTGAGCATGCGGTCCTCTTCGGGGAGCAGCGACGTGTAGCCACCCGCAATACCGCGAGCGACGATGGTCAGCTTGTACACGGTGTCTTCTTCGGGCAGCATCTTCGCCACGAGCGCATGACCAACCTCGTGAAAGGCTTTCAGCCGCCGCTCCCGGTCGTTGATGACCCGGCTCTTGCGCTCCGGACCGAGGATAACGCGGTCAATGGCCTCCTCTAGCTCCGACATCGTGATGGCTTGCTTGTCGCGTCGCGCCGCGAGAATCGCCGCTTCGTTGAGGAGGTTGTTCAGGTCTGCACCGGAGAACCCCGGCGTCTGCTTGGCCAGCCGGTCGAGGCCAGCGTCGGGCGCCAGCGGCTTGCCGCGAGCGTGAATCTCCAGAATGGCCTGCCGCCCCCGCACGTCGGGGTTGTCAATCACTACTCGGCGATCAAACCGTCCCGGCCGCAGCAGCGCCGGGTCCAGCACATCGGGACGGTTGGTCGCGGCCAAGACGATCACGTTTGTGTTGGTATCGAACCCGTCCATCTCCACCAGGATTTGGTTGAGGGTCTGCTCGCGCTCGTCGTGGCTGCCGCCGAGGCCGGCGCCGCGCTGGCGTCCCACGGCGTCAATCTCGTCTACGAACACGATGGCGGGAGCATTCCGCTTGGCCTGCTCGAACAGGTCGCGCACGCGACTGGCGCCGACGCCGACAAACATCTCGACAAACTCGGAGCCGCTAATCGAGAAGAACGGCACACCGGCTTCCCCGGCACAAGCGCGGGAGAGGTAGGTCTTGCCGGTGCCGGGCGGCCCGACCAAGAGCACCCCACGCGGAATCCGGGCGCCCAAGGCCGCGAACTTCTCCGGGTACTTCAGGAACTCCACCACCTCGGCCAACTCTTGCTTGGCCTCTTCCACCCCGGCGACATCGGCGAACGTGAGCGTGGGCTTGTTACGCATGAACAGTCGCGCCCGGCTCTTCCCGAAAGAGAGCGCTTGGTTATTGCTGCCCTGCGCTTGACGCATCATGAACAGCAACAGCGCGCCGAAGATAATCACCGGGAGGAAGGAGCCGATCAACCCGAGCCACGGGCCGAGCCGGCCGGGCTGACGCACCTCGACGTTGACCTGCTCGTCCTTAATGCCGCGTGCTTGCAGCATCTCCATGATGTCGGAGCGCTCCGGCTTGATGGCCGTCTTCTTGCCGTCACTCGTATCGGCAATCAGAGTGTTCCCGTCAACGACGATGGTATCTACGCGGTTATTCCCGGCATCGTGCTGCACAATCGTCATCAACTCGGTGATGGGAATCTTGGTTTCCTTCGGCGAGGGGTTGACCACCGTGAAGAAGATCGCCAAGACAGCGACCATAATCACGAGATAAACGAAACTATTCCGCAGCCAGCGTGTGTCCATGGGGCTGCCGTCCTTCCGTGGAAAACGCATGAGCTACACCGCCGCGGCTGGTCCCGAACCTACGGCGCAAGCCGGAAACGCAAGCAGTGGTGCAGCACCTAAGATCATTATAGCACTGGACTACAAGGAGGGATGAACTGCTCCGCCCTCACTCCGGGGAGAGGGCACCTGGATTCCCGCTTGCGCGGGAATGACAGACATAGGTCCAGGTGGTGATTCGCAGCCCAACCAGCCTCGCACACGAAATACCTACCCTGGTCGGCATCACTCGGCGGGTTGTGTGTTGTCGGCCAGGAGCGCGAGGTGGGGCATGTTCCGGTACTGCTCTTCGTAGTCCAGCCCATACCCAACAACGAAGCAGTCGGGGATTTCGAAACCCACGTAGGCCAACGCGACATCCACTTTGCGCGCCTTGCGTTTGTTCAGCAGCGTGCAGACGCGCAGGCTCGCCGGCCGCCGCGCTTGCAACGTCCGCAACAAATAGCGCAGCGTGGCGCCGGTGTCAACAATGTCCTCGACGACCAGCACGTGCCGGCCTTCGATACTCACGTCCAGGTCCTTGATAATCCGCACGATGCCGCTGGACTCGGTTCCCGGCCCGTAACTCGACACCGCCATGAAGTCCATCTCCAGTGGTAGGGCCAACTCGCGGGCGAGGTCCACCATGAACGTCACCGCCGCTTTGAGTACGCCCACGAGGAGCAAGTCCACGCCCTCGTAATCGTGGCGGACCTGCCGAGCCAACTCGGCCACGCGCTGCTGGATGGCCGCCGCACTAATCAGCTCACCGGCGAGGGCCGGGGGCTCTTCAGGCATAGCCGTCGCCGCCATCACGGGGCCGCTCCCTCCAGATCGTCGGCCAGTGCCTCCGAGACCGCCACGCCGGTACTGCCGTAGCCGCCGCGGCTCGGACGACCGGTGCGGTCAACTTCGAGCCAGCTCGCACGAGCAATCCCGACGAGCAACCCCTGCGCTAGGCGGGTGCCGCGCGGCACATGCACCGGGTCGGGGCGAAAATTCAAGAGCTGGATGTGAATCTCGTCGTCCGGGCCGCAGTAGTCTTGATCTATCACGCCAATCCCGTGCGGTACCAGCAGCCCCCAGCGTGCCGGGGTGCTACTGCGACTGGTGACGAGCAGGGCATAACCCGGCGGCACCTCCACGATCACGTTCGCCGGGATACGCGCCAACTCCCCGGGAGCAATATCGGCCGCTACCCGCGAGGCCAAGTCGAAGCCGACAGCACCGGCGCTCTCGTAGCGCGGCAACGGCAACGACGGGTCAACCCGGCGGATGTGTACGGTCAGCGGCGCCGGCGCTGGCGCCGGGCGCAGGTCGTCAGTCACGGGTATCGTCTCCGTGGCGATCATCGTTCCACCACCTATTACCTATGTCGATCCGAAGAAGAGATTCAGCCACTCACCGACGTGTCCGAATCCGGCGAGCGGCACGGGCGGCGCCACCGCCGGTGGTGGCTGGGGCGCGGCTGCGGGTGCCAGCAAGGGCTGTGGGCGTGCCGGTGGCTGCTCGCGCAGCATGACGAGCGGCCGGTCACCCGGCCGGATCATGTTGAGGCGCTCGCGGGCAATCAACTCAACGTACTCATCGGTTCGTGCCCGAGCAACCTGCGTTGCCAGGGCTTGGTTGTCGCTTTCGAGGCGAGCGATCTCCTGCCGCACGGCCTCGGTGCGCTGCTCCAGCCGGTAGCTCTCGACGCTCGTGTGGTAGAAGCGCACTAGGAGATAGAGCAACACCAGGACCACACACCCGATGAGCACCGGGGCGAGACGCGGCGAGAAGCTCAGTGGCCATTTCACAAGCGTCTAACCAGCCCAGGAGAGGCCCGAGACGGCATCTACGGCAACCCCTTTCGTCAGCCGGCGTGGCTCATCGCGCGCCGTGCCGTCTCCCGTCGCGGCGCCGAGCGCCGGCGGCGGTGTGACCCAAACGTCGAATCCGGCACCATCATCGCTAAGATAGGACAAGGTGTCACCGGCCGGTGACCAGCACGGCGAGCGGGCCCGGCCGGTGGTCGTGACGGGCGCCGCGCCGCTGCCATCCGCGCCCATGATCCAGACATCGTGCCCGCCCGCCTGCCGCTGCGTGTACGCGACGCGCGTGCCATCCGGCGACCAGGCGGGGTCGTAGGCGCCTTCGACCGCCTGTGTCAACTGCCGCCATGGGCCGTCGGGCAGCCCCCAAGTCCAGACTTGCGGCTGCTCCTCGCGGTAGGACGTGACCAGCAGGCGGCGCTCATCCGGCGAGACGGACGGATGGTCCAGCCCCCCCTGACCGTCCGGCGCGCGTAGCAAGGGACGGCCGGGCCGACCATCCGAGTCAAGCTGCCACACTCTCAAGTCGTAGGTCCCGTCGTCGGAGAGGAACAGCAGCCGATCTCCGCTCGGCCAATAGCGCGGCCGGAAGGCCCAGCGACGATACTCAAGCGGCTGCTGACCGTAGTAGGTCAAGCGCCGCAGCTTGGGGCCGCCCACCTCCATCACCCAAATGTCCGAGCTGCTGTTTTGCACCTTGACGTGGGCGATGAATAGCCCATCGGGGGACCAAGACGGTTGGTGGGAGGCGCCATCGTTGGTGAGCTGCCTGGTCGCCCCGTTGGCCCAGACATGGATATTGCCCTTGCTCACAAAGGCAATCCGACCGGCCGGATGATCGCCGGAGTCGCCGCCGGCGGCCGGGGCCGCCGTCTCGGAACGCTGGCCCGGCACGGTCGGTCGTGGGCCGGAGTCGGCACACGCCGCCAGGAGCACGCTGCCCAAGCTACCGAGCGCTTGACCCAGCCAGACGCGGCGGCGCTGTGTCCCCATCCGAAACCGCCCACGCTCACCCATGACGATACTGCAACCTTAGCCGCAGGATACTCTCCGAATCAAACTAACGTAGCAGTCCGGCTCCCCGGCCTGAGCGGCGGGGTACACTAAATACAACAGGACAACCAACCGACAGTTCTCTTATGTCATTCCTGTTATGTCAACAGCAGCTATCTACAACCTTGCCCGGAGTGAGGTACGCGCATGACGACGCAGCCGAGCAAGCAGCTCGAAACGATCCCCAACACCTACCCCGACCGCGAGTACGAGGTTGATCTCACGCACCCGGAATTCACCTGTCTGTGTCCGAAGACGGGGCAGCCGGACTTTGCGACCTTTCGGATCGTGTACGTGCCGGGGCCACGGTGCGTCGAGCTGAAATCGCTGAAGCTCTATCTGTGGTCCTTCCGCGACGAAGGGCACTACCACGAGGACGTGACCAACATGGTGCGCGACGATCTGGTCGCCGCCCTCGACCCGGTCCGGCTCACCGTCACGGCCACGTTCAACGTGCGCGGGGGGATCACGACGGTCATTCGCACGAGCTACCAACGCCCAGGGTCGTTGTAGTAGGGGCATCTGCCGGGGGAGGCTTGGGCTTCACCCCCCCCCTCTCCATCGCCGCGCGATAGAGAGGGGGGGGTGAAGGGGGCGGGAGGCGACTCCCTCTCCATATGGTGGAGAGGGCCGGGGTGAGGTCAGGGGTCAGGCCGGGGAACGGCCACCCTACTGCCCTCTCCCAGAGGGGAGGCCGAGCGCCCAATCCACCGCCCGGTCGAAGAGGCGGATTGCCTCGCCCGTGCTCTGGTGAAACGTGTCGTGATGCCAGAACAAGAAGACGGTTCTGGCCGGCGCCGGTTGCCCATTCGACAGCTCGGCGCCCGCCTCCGCGACCATGAGCGCAGCGTCGCCACCTAATAGATGCCTTGCCAGCACGTGTACCCCGGGGCCGCTGGGTGGATAGGCGACACTGAACGTATCGGACCGGCGGACCACCCGGAGCCGCTGGTCAACGGGTAGTCCCGCAGTGATCGGGTGGTCCGCGTCTACAATCCGAATGCTGGTCTGCTCCGGGCGCGTACCACCTTGAGGCGACAGCGGGACGCGCCTCATATTGAGCAACCGCGGTTCCCAGAAGATGAGCGGCGTAGTCGTCTGGGCATAGCGTGCCGCAGTGTTCAGCGCACCGATACTGGAACTGACCAAGAGCAGATCATGGCTGGCGGCGACCTGCTCCGGATCATGCGCGCTGTCCTCGTCGGTCCCGATCAGGGTGACCTCCGCACCCCGCGCTGTCAGGTGTGCCACGACGGCTGCATCGCCCTTCGCCAACTCCGCGGGGTGATGCACCAGCAGGGCTATCCGGGTACCCGGCGGCAGCGGCTCGGCGAAGGCGGTCAGGATCCGGTCAACCTGGGTACGCAGGATGTGTCCTCGCTCTATCACGAAGTGGCGGATGCGCGTCAGCGCACGCTCCCAAGCCGCAACATACGTCGCGGATACGCCTTTCCCAACCCAACGCTGCGCCTCGGCGCCCATTGCCGGACGCACTGCCGCTTCCAGAGCATCCATCTGTGCAAGCACTTGCTCTGGCGACAACGCCCCGGCCAGATGGCGCTTCAGTTCGGCAGCGAAATACACTCGATACTGTGAATTTTGCAGCAAGCTGGTAAGCACTTGCTCGAGATCGGATCCGTTAGTTATAACGCGCGCTAATGTGTTCTCCACGGGCCCAAACGTCACTTCGGCATCCCAGACGAACAGCCGCCACCGCGTGTCAGTACCCTCACGTGGGCGCGCCATTATCCATTTCCCGCGCGGCCAGTCCCGATTCTGCGCCCAGATGTTCAGCAGGAAGTAACTGGTGAAGTTCTCGATATCGAACTGCTGCACCGCCTGCTCATACTGCGCCGCCGCGCTCAAGTCTGCGCCGGTGATCCAGTCCACAAACGCATCCCACGCTACATGCTCTTCATCAGCACGAGCCAAGTCCCAGTCGTCATGGTCGAAGTGCGTGGCCAGGAAGGCTTCGTCAATGCGCTCGGTCAGGTTGTACAGCCCCCAATACGCCCCGTTCAGGTACAGTGCCACCCAGCGTCCCCGCGCTGCTACCTGCCCCATCGTCCCGTGCAGGTCTCGCACCAGCTGGTCCCGTACATACACCGCCTCCTCCCCAGACCACGGCCAACCATCATTGTGCCCCGCCCGCAACACCAGGCGGTCATACGTCTGCCCCGGTGCCGCTCCAAATAGCGGATACGCCAACTCCCGTAGCCCATATTCCCCCCGGAAGTACAGCCGGAACGACTGCTTGACCTCATCCTTCCGGCTCCCTCCCCCATGGATACGTAGCCCCGCTCCCACACTGAAGTCCACCTCCCCTTCCGGCGACAGCCACTCCACCATCACCGGTCGTTCCCACTCCCACCCTCGCTCCTCCGCGTTGACGTAAATCCCTGTCTCCTCGTCCCACAGGTGGGCTGGATCAGCCACTAGCGACACGACTGGCAGGCCAGTGCTCTCACCCACCAGATACGTCGCCGTGGTCACGGCACTCACCGGCACGCCCTCGTCCAGTGCCACCGCCCGCAGCACCGTCGTCTCTCTCACTTCCAAGGGCGCTATGTACGCCTGTCCATCCACCGTCGGATCGGACCCATCCAGCGTGTAGTACACTGCGCCCCCCGACACCGGCGCCTCCAGATGCGCCGTCACCGGGCCGGCAAAGCGCCCACTGCCCGGCGTGATCACTGCCGCTGGCGCGCCCGGTACCGCTCGCGGACGAGTCGTATTCGCCTCTCCTGGAGTTGGGGTCGGGAAGGCCACCCACTGGTCGGACCCTGGTAGTCTCCCCAGCGAGACATCCGTCTCCTGCGCTCCGAACATCACCTCGCCCACCACTTGCCCGTCCGGGTCGAACAAACCCACGTACTCTCCGCCGCGGCTCAACCGGAAGCTCGTGTGCCAGCCTTCCGGTGCCACCTGGTCTACGCCGGAGGCCCAGACCACCAGAAAGTCCCCCGGCGCCAGCGTGGCGGTTGGCAAGGACCACTTGGCCGGCTCGGTAGGGTCGTCGGTGAGGGTGTAGCCGGCGAGGGAGACGGGCAACGCCGTGGGGTTGTGCAGCTCGATCCAGTCGGCGTAGCGGCCCCGGTCATCGGCCACCGTGCGCGTATTCGCTGCCAGGACCTCGGTGATGAGGACGCCCGGCGTAGCGGCCTGTGCCACTGGGGTGCCGATAGTCAGCAGGATCAGGAGCATCCCCAGCACAAGAGCTTGACCAGGGGCGATCAGCCGACGCATGGGGACATCCTCACCACCACGGCCGGCCGTAGGGGCACAGAGTCCGGCTATTCTCAAGAGGCGGTGGCTCCGAGGCTAATGGTCCGTTCATGGACAATTAATCATACCTAACCGGGTATTGTGCTCCGGATAGCGCCTGCCCGCAACTCCAGTAGAGTTGGCATCCTCATTGCCTTTGGTACCACTGGTAATGTCAGCAGAGCCTAGGGTTCGTCGTAGCCATCGGGGACGGAATCGCCGCGTTCCTGCCAGAGGTCACGGACGACGGCGTATACCACGCTGGCGGGGAAGCCGCGGCGGGTGAGGAAGCCGCCTAGCCGGCGGGCAAAGGTCTCGAAGTCTGCGCGTGCGAGCCGCGCCAGCCGTGGCGCGGCCGCGCGGCTGGCTTGGGCGTAGGAATCGCCGGCCGCCGACGCCACCGCCTGCTCGGCCACATGGTCGGCAATGCCGTGTTGGAGTAGCTCGCGCTGTAGGAGGGCGGCCCCGCGAGGGCTGGTCCGCTGCCGGGTCTCGACCCAGCGCTGTGCGAACGCTGCGTCATCCAGGTAGCGCAGTTCCTTGAGCCGGGCTACGACCCGCTCGACAACCGCCGGGGAATAATCCCGGCGCAGGAGCCGCGTGCGTAGCTCGGCCACGCTGCGGGCGCGCTGGCCGAGGAGCCGCAGCGCAGCCGCCATGGCCGCCTCGCGTTCCTCGGTACCCACCAGCGTAGCCAGGGCGTCTGCAGAGAGATACTGCCCCGGACGGAGCTGCTGGGCGGCGGCGGTGAACGCGCCGATCTCGCGGGCCAGGCGACCGTCCAAGTAGAGCTGCAAGCGGCCGGCCTTGCCCGGTACGGCCTGTAGAGCGGTAATCGTGCCGTCGGCAGGTGGGTTGTTGGTCATGGCAGCTTGGTCGGCGGTCAGACGCTCGCCAGCACGGCGCGCAGGTGGCGAAAGCGTCGCCATACCCCGGCCGGCGTGGGGACCGGTTCTATCCACGCGCTCACGTCGGCCCAGTCTGCGGTGCGCCGGCGCTGAATCCGCCGCCGCTCGGCTGCCAACTCTCGCCAACGGCGCAGCGCGGCCCAACGACCGCGCACGCCGCTGGCATCTTGGCGGGCAAGCAGCGCCAGGAGCGTCGCCGCGAGGTCGTACCCGATGATCGCGCCGCTATACCACAGCAGGGGGCGGCCAGGCAGACAGCGGGCCAGCACGGCGAGCTTGTTGCGCCCCAGATGCCACAGCTTGAACGGCGAGCCTTCGCCCGCGCTGGCCGAATGGAGGTGATGTACCACCGCCGCCGGTACGTATACGCACTTCCACTGCCGGAGGCGGGCACGCCAGGCGAGGTCAACATCCTCCAGGTACATGAAGAACGACTCGGCAAACAGGCTCACGTCGTCGAGCATCGCGCGACGATAGAGCGCCGCTCCGGCGGAGGCGCCAAAGACTTCCGTAGCCGGACCGGGCCGATGACGCGCGGCACCCATCTCCCGGTCCCAGGCGATGCCGGCCCGGTCGAGGGCGATGCCGGCGGAGTTGATGACCTCGGGGCGGCTGGCAAAGACCATTTGCGCGGCACAACTGCCGATGCTCGGGTCGGACTCTGCGGCCGCGACGAGCGCCGCCAGGCACCCCGGCTCGGGCCAGGCGTCGTTGTTCAGCGTGGCTATGAGGGGCGCCTGGGACTCGCGAATAGCCAGATTGTTACCGGCGGCAAAGCCCAGATTGCGCTCGCTGGCCAGAATCCGCAGGGGCGGCGCCGCCGGCGAGGCGGCCAGGGTAGCGGAGAGGCGCCGGAGCCAGTCCAGGCTGCCGTCGCTGGACCCGTTATCAACGACGATGACCTCATACGGCACGCCGTGCTGCACGAGCACCGGCGGCAAGCAGCGGCGCAGCAAGGATAGGCCGTTCCAGTTCACGACGACGACAGTGACGAGCGGAGACATGATGGTCTAGCCGTAGGGTACAATCGCCTCAGTAGCAGGGAGTAACAATCTTGGCAGCATCAGAGCCAGACAGCGAACTCGCGCACCTCGGTCCGATAGCTCGGATGATGATAGCCGTTGCCGGCCATGCGATCACCAGCCATATCCAGGTTCGTGCCCTGGTCGAGCTGCTCATCAGTCAGGGTGTTGTGGATCGTGAGGCGCTCGAAGCACAATACAACCTCATGCGGGCACACGAGCTGGAAGCGACGATTGAGGAGTGGTTTCCGCCCGATATTGCCGCTCACCTCAAGGAGGCCATCCAGGAGGGCGGGCCGGACAGCGCCGCGACAGGTGAGCAGCCCGTCGGCAACAACGATAGCGACACCGCGGCCGACGGCTAAACGGGTAGCCATCCTTGCCGTCGGCTCGTTCTGGGTTTTGTTGACATTCGAGATAGAAGGCGTTGCTGGCTCCCGTCTCGTCATTTTCATACCCTGCGGGAATGACCGGGAAAGGTCAGCAGCAGTCTACCACCGCAGCGTGCTACAATCGCCCGGCTCTGGCGCCCGCCGTGGTGCCGGTCCGGTTGCTGCCCTCGCCAACAAGGCAAACTCCTGTGCGTTTCCTGCCAGCCACCCTCAACGTCCTGCGTGAAACGTGGGCATACCGCGATCTGTTGCGTAACCTCGTGGTGCGCGACCTCAAGACTCGCTACAAGCGGTCCGTGCTGGGGTTTGCCTGGTCGTTTCTCAACCCCCTGTTCATGGTGATGATCTTCACGGTGGTCTTCACCGTGATAGCCAGAGCGCAGAATGTCCCGAACTACCCGTTGTTCGCCTTGTGCGGCCTGTTGGCGTGGAACTTCCTCGCCGGATCGGTCTCCGGCGCAGCCCGCAGCATCGTCGGCAACGCGCATCTGATTGACAAGGTCTATTTTCCGCGCGAACTGCTGCCGATCTCGGTCGTGTTCGCCAATCTGATCAACTTTATCTTGAGCCTAATTGTCTTCTTTGTCTTGCTGCTGTTGTTCCGCGTACCACTGTCCTGGTGGGTTCTGAGCCTGCCGATAATCATCGCCGTACAGTTCGTGCTCGTCGTCGGTCTCGCGCTAATCGTAGCGGCGCTCAACGTGTTCTACCGCGACGTCGAGCACGTGCTGGACGTGGGACTCCTGGCGTGGTTCTTCCTGACGCCGATCTTCTGGGAGCTGGAACTGCTGCCTAACAAGCTCCCGCTGCCCTGGGGCGACGGCGGCATAGACATCTGGCTGCTGGAGTATCGCCTGAATCCGATGGCGTCGCTCGTCACCGACTACCGCTATATTCTGCTCTACGACTACGGGATTATCCGGCACACTGTAGTGCCCTTGGCCATCGGGCTGGTCTGTCTGGTGGTGGGCTGGTACTTCTTCCGCCGCAATGCCCACCGCTTTGCCGAGGAGATCTGACACACTGACGAATCGCTGATGGGTTGGTCCTCACACCCGGCCCATCCCCCGAAAACGCATGGACACTGTCACCCTCTCGAACGTCTCCAAGTCGTTCACCATCCGGCACGAGCAGAGCCGCACGCTGCAAGAAACCGTGCTCGGTTTCCTGCTCCAGCGGCGCGAGGCCCCGGAGGAGTTCTGGGCGCTACGCGAGGTCTCCTTTCGCGCCGCGCGGGGCCAAACGCTGGGCATCATCGGCCAGAACGGATCGGGCAAGAGCACGATCCTGAAACTCATTGCGGGGACGTTGCGCCCTACGTCCGGCACCATGCAGACCAACGGACGAGTCTTCGCGCTGCTGGAGCTGGGCGCCGGCTTTCATCCCGATCTGACCGGACGCGAGAACATCTTTCTGAACGGATCGTTCCTGGGGTTGAGTCGCCGGGAGATGGCGCTGCACTACGAGTCCATTCTGCGCTTTGCCGAGTTGGAAACCTTCATTGACACGCCGCTCAAACACTACTCCTCGGGGATGCAGATGCGGCTCGGGTTCGCCATCGCGGCGCACGTTGACCCTGACGTTCTGGTGATTGACGAGGTGCTGGCCGTCGGCGATGCCTCATTTCGCCAGAAGTGCTTTGCCACACTGTCCGACTTCAAGCGCGAGGGGAAGACCATCATCTTCGTCTCGCACGACGCGGTCGCCGTGCGCCGCTTCTGTGACGAGGTGCTCTGGATCGAGGCGGGCCGCGTGCGCGAGATCGGCGATCCCGAACGGGTGACGCGGGCCTATCTGGCGGAGGCGCAGGCAGGCCGGCCGCGGATCGCGCTTAGCGGCCATGCGACGGCAGCGGCGAGTGCAGAGGCGACGCTGAGGGTTCCCCCACCGCCGATCTCGCTCCGGCCGGTGGAGACGATTGACCCGTCTGCACAACCGACGACCCACTTCTTTCCCGGCGTGCCGGTGACGGTGCGTCTGTCGTACCGGGCGCGTGTGGACTGCGAGGACGTGACCTTTGCGGTGGGGCTGCACCGCCCCGACGGGAGTGCGCTCCATACGGTCACGACCCGCGCGCAAGGTGGACTGACGGTGCCGACGGGCGAGGGCGAAGTGCTGTGCAACCTGGGAGTGCTCCCCCTCGGACCGGGCGAGTACGCGGTCTCCGGCGGCGTGTGGCTGGGCACCGACTGGCGCGGGGCCGGCGAGCGCCGCTTTCGCGCTGCCCGCTTTGCCCTGGAGCCACGCCACGCCCCCGGCACGACACTGCTGGCGCTGGCGCCGCGCTGGCTGCGCCTGCCCGACGCACTGCCGGGGCAAGAGCCGCCCGCAGTTGACGATATTCCCGTGTGCTGGCAGCCGCCGCCGTCGCGCGTGGTGATGGGTGAGGGGGAAGAACTGTTCTTGGGTCACGGCTGGTACCCCACGGAAGACTGGCCACCGCCGGTGCGCTGGATGGGCCTGTCGGCGTCGGTCTTTCTCACCCAAGACGACCTGGCGCAGAGCGTCGGGATTGCCATTGTCCGGCCGCACCACGGGCCACGCCCGGCGACGGGGCGCGTGCTGGTGGATAAGCGGGTCGCGGGGACGTTTATGCTCGCGTCACCGGGGCTGGAGCGGTTCAGCTATCCCGTGCCGGCAGTACCGACGCCGCGCCCGGTCGAAGTCAAGATCGAGGTGGACGAGCCGCTGGTGCCGGCCGACTTGGGCCTCAGCGACGATACCCGCGCCCTCGGCGTCGCAGTGCAGGAGGTTTGGTTCGAGTGACCGCCGGCGACCCGGCACCCTACGTCTCGGTGTTTGTGCTCAACTACAACGGGTTGGAGGTGCTGCCGGCGTGCTTGGAAGCGCTGCGCCACACCGACTACCCGAAGGACCGCTGGCAGGCCGTCGTGCTCGACAACGGGTCGCGGGACGGCTCCGCCGAGCGGGCCGAGCGGGCGCATCCTTGGTTGGAGGTTCGGCGCCTGGGCCGCAATCTCGGCTTCGCGGCCGGCAACAACGCCGGACTGCGGTCGGCGCCAGGGCCTTACGCGGCGCTACTGAACTCCGATACCGAGGTGGAGCCGGGGTGGCTCACGGCGCTCGTGCAGGACGCCGAGGCCAACCCGGAGGCCGGCGCCTGCACCGCCAAGCTCCTGTTTCGCCACCGCCGCTTGCCGGTGCAGCTGCAAACGGACGGGTTCGTCCCGGCGCACGCCGGGGCCGGCGACACGCGGCTGCTGGGGCTGCAAGTGCAGGATGCTACGTCGCTGGTCAGCGGTCAGCGGGTCGCAGCCCACTGGGGAACGGGCTGCTTTGCGCCGGAAACCGGCCCCTACGGTCCCTTCCGCTGGACGAGCGCGGCCGGCACGCTGGAGGTCGCCGCCGAGCCGGGTGAGCAGACCGAGCTTTATTTGCGCCTGGCCGCTCCCCGCCCGGACGATGCGACCGTGCCGTTCTCGGTGACGGTTGGCGAGGAAACCGTCGCGCGGAGCAGCGCCGGGGCTACCTTCTCTGACTACCACGTCTCCCTGCCAGGGGCGCTGACGACCGCTGCGCGGCCGATCATCCAGAACGCCGGGACGCTGCTGCTGGCGAACGGCGCCGGCCGCGACCGGGGGACAGTGTTACGCCACGGTCAGCCGGCCTACGAGCCGGACGAGGGGCAGTACGACGAGCCGGAGGAGGTCTTCGGCTTTTGCGGCGCAGCCTGTCTGCTCCGCCGCAGCTCCCTGGCCGAGGTGGGCTACTTCGATCCGAGCTTCTTTCTCTACTACGAGGACCTCGATCTGAGCTGGCGGCTGCGGCTGCGCGGCTGGACGATCCGGTACGTGCCGCAGTCGGTCGTGTGGCACTACCACGCGGCCACGAGCGGCGAATGGTCGCCGCTCTTTACCTACTACGTGGACCGCAACCGCCCGTTGATGCTCACCAAGAACGGGCCACCACAGCTGGCCGCCCGTGAGTTGGCCCGCTATACGGCCGACGCCGGACTCACCGCTATGCGACTGCTGCGGGCTATCGGCACCCGGCAGGCCGGCAGCGCGGCGGCGCGGCGGCTGTGGCTACAAACCCGCGTGTTAGCATCGTGGACTCGCGCCGTACCGCGGGCATGGCGGCAGCGGCGCACGATTCAGGCCGGTCGCACGGTGGACGACGCCACGCTACGCCGGTGGATGGTGCAAGAATAGGGGCTTCCGAGCATCGTGAAGGTCGGCATCTATAACCAGTGGCTGCACACCATGGGTGGTGGCGAGCGCCACATGGGCAAGGCTGCCGAGGTCTTGGCCAGCCTCGGCCACTCGGTCGAGTTCATCACCCATCGCCCGGTGAGCCGCGACGCGCTGGTGCAGAAGCTGAACCTGAATCTCGACGGCGTTGGTATCCGTGTGGTGCCGCTGCTGCCCTGGAATCAGCTCACCGACTACTCTGCCGAATACGATCTCTTTATCAACGGGTCGTTCCTCTCGGTCGTCCCCTCGCGGGCGCGGTGGAGCGTCCTGTTCATTCTCTTCCCGTTCCCACTCGACACCTCGCCCCAAGGCCAGTTCAAGCGCTGGCTGGCGGGCCACCTGCGCCGCGAGTTGCTGATTCCCAAGTACGTCGAGGGCTTTTTCGGGCCGGAAGAACTGGGCGGTAGCCGCTTTCGCTGGACCGCCGGCGAGGGTGAAGTCATCCTGCCGGCCCTGCGGCGCGGCCGGCCCTGCCCGGTGCGCCTCGTCCTGGGCAGCTTTCGGCCGGCGGGCGCGCCGCCGGTTCCGGTGCAGGTCTACGCGCAGTATGGCACAGACTCGGCGCGGCGCTGGCAACCGATTGGCGACTTCCAGGTCGCTACGACGCCGGGGAATTATGTCACGCTGGATTGCACCGCTCCGGCCGAGGCAACGACCTCCGGCCAGCTACGGCTGCGGATCGACTCGCCGACTTTTCGACCGCACGAAGCGCTCGACGACCCCGACGACTTCCGCGATGCCGGCGTGGCGGTGGCGCGGGTGATGGTGCCGCACCTGCGCCACTGGCTCTATGAGCTATTGTTCGAGCGGCTGGTGCCCGAGCTAGGCGCGCGGCTGCACGGCCTGCCGGACCTGCGGGCCATGACCTACATCCGGACCTACGACTTGATCTTGCCCATTTCACAGTTCTCGCAGCACTGGCTCCGGCGATATTGGGGGCTGCCCGGGCAGATCCTCTATCCACCGGTCTACGTCGAAGACGTGGTGGAGCGGCCGAAACGACCGCTCATCCTCGGTGTTGGTCGCTTCTTCGACCGCAGCCACAACAAGCGCCACGACGTGCTCATCCGCGCCTTCCAGCGGCTGAGTCGGCAGGTCTCGGATGATTGGGAGCTACACCTGGTCGGCTCCATCGAGCCGGGGCGCCAGCACGCTCGCTACTTCGAGCGGCTGCAACGCATGGCGCAGGGCTGGCCGGTTCACTTTCACGTGGACCTGCCTTTCGCGGAGTTGCGGAAGCTGTACGAGGAGGCCTCGCTCTACTGGCATGCGACCGGCTACGGCGAGCGCGAGGACCGCAATCCGATCCGCTTCGAGCACTTCGGGATTACGCCGGTTGAGGCGATGGCTGCGGGCTGTATTCCGGGGGTGCTGGCCAAGGGCGCCCTGACGGAGACCGTCGAGGACGGGGAGAGCGGGTTTCTGTGGCGCAGCATCGGTGAGCTAGTCAGACGGTCCCGCGAGATCATGGACGACCCGGCGCTGGCAGCGCGATTGCGGGCCGGGTCCAAAGCGCGCGCGACCACGTTCAGCGACGAAGCCTTTCGCTCGCGCCTGATTGCGCTGCTCGACGAGCTGACGGACGGCGCCGCTTCGACGAGTAGTTAGTGGCCGGTGGCTAGTGGTCGGTGGTCAGTGGCTTCCGGCCTCTGCCGGCGAGCCACAGCGCCGCGGCCGCCAGCACGACGCCGACCGCTGCCAACGCGCCGCCCAACCGGAGCGAGCGCGGTCGGAAGTCGAAGGTTACCTCGTGCGGCCCTGGCGGGACGGCGACGGCGCGGAACAGCCCGTCGGCCGCGTAGATCGGCGTCGGCTGGCCGTCCACGTGGGCTTCCCAGCCCGGATAGAACGCATCGGCGAGCACCAGCCAGCCCGCGGCCGGGGCATTCACGCGCAGGACGATGCGCGTCGGTGAGTCCTGGTGCCACTGCACCGCCGCTTCCGCCGCGCTGCCGGCCGCGGCCGCGCTTCCCGAAACCGCTGCCACCGGAGCAGGAGGCGCCTCGATAAGAGCGGTCATCCGGCGGTCGTCCCCGGCCGTGCGTACCCCGGCCAACGCGGCGTCCGAGTCGGGCACCGGCTGCGCCGCCGGCACCCATCGCGCGCGCGGCAAGCTGTCGGCACGCTCGTACACCTGCACGCCCTGTGTCGCCCGGCCCGCGGCGACCGGGCGCGGTGTATCGCCCTCTTCATCCAGCCACACTGCCTCGACGTGGACCATCGCCCTCGTCCCCGTAGGCAGTGCGCGGGCCACGATGCGCTCGATTCGCAGGGCGTCCGGTAGCCGCAGCGTGGCGACGTATTGGAACACCTCGACGGCGCCGGCCTCGACCGACAGCAGCCGCGTGCGTCGGACCACCGGCGCCTGGCGATGCTGCACGGTAGTCGCCACGTCGGGATGCCCGTAGGCCCACTCCGCCGTATCCACGCCGGCCCGCAGGATCGCCGCGTGGCGGACCGGCACGCCGGCAGCAGCGGCGACGGGGCGTCCGACCACCTCGACCTCGGCAACGGGCGTGTTGTCCCGTACCGCGGTGGCCTCGCCGAGGAAGGTCACGAGCCGTACCACGCGAGCCGGCGGCCGGTCCGCCGGTTGCACCAGCACGACCGACCGACCGTCGGTCGGTAGCGCCCGCTCAATGACGTAGGGCTGCCCATAGACCTGCCAGCGCGGCGCTGCAGACAGCACCCAGCGCACTGCCAGATGGTCCAGCAACGGCGAGCGGAGGTCGGTGAACAGCCCCCAGTGCGTATCCGGCTCGGCCCCGTTCGCCGCCGCCGCGTAGGCGGTGTAGCGGCGGAGCAGCAGCGGACCATACGCCTGGGCGTCGCGTAACCCCACCAGACCGGGCATGTTGGGCGGTAGCTGCGCCGTTCGGACGTGCTGAGGGAAGGCATTGAGGAAATGCGAGTCACCGTGTACTGCGAAACCCAGCACTCGATAGGCCGGGTCTCCGAGCGGCACCGCCGGCCGCGGCGGCGGGAGCCACGACTCGGGCTGCACCATGGGCAGCCGCTGGTGGCCGTGCCACACCAGCAAGTCCAGGGCCACCAGCACGGCAAGCGCGAGCGGTAGGTTTTTTGCCACAGAGAACACGGAGAATGAGACAGGCCTGCGGCGGAGGCGAGCGAACCGGGTCCACGGGCCACTAGCCACCAGCCACAGTAGCGCCGCTGCCAACCCGAAGCCGACGAGGTGTGCTTCCTGGACGTGGGTGAGATACGGTCCGCCGGCAAAACGGCCCACGTTGGTCAGGAGGCGCCGGAAGGGATCGTAGCCATCGGACCACCATAGCTGCGCCAACGCCAGCAGCCCCATCAGCGCCGGGGCCGCACTCGCCAGCGCCGCGACACGCCAGGTCACGCTCGTGGCGCGATCCATCCCGCGCCCGGCGAGCAGGGCGAGGCCGCAGACGACGAGCAAGGCACACCGCGACGGTACGTGGATCACCTGGAAGCCGGGCAGCCACTCGTAGAGGAGGCCGAAGAGCGGGAAGCGCGGTCCCATGCCGAGGCACCACACCAGTACCGTGCCGAGCAGCAGGCCGGCGGAGAGCACGCGCCGGTCCCGCGGCGCCAGCGCGCCGACCAGCGCCAGTCCGAGCACCACCACGCTGCTATAGAACTGGTTGCTTTCCTGCTCGCCGGTGCCGCCGGCTGCTCCAAAGACCGAGAGCACCGTCACATAATCGGCCCGCGCGGCCTCGGCCAGCGTGCGGCTCTCCGCGTAGTACGTCTGGGCAATAAACTCCAGGGCCGGTACGACGAGAAAGGCGCTCAGGAGCGCCGTGAGCACGGCCGCCAGTAGCCCAACCGCGATCTGGTGCTTGGCCACAGCGAGCGCGGCGCGCACCGGCCACCGGCTACCGGCCACGGGCCACGGATCACGGGTCAGACGCCACAACCCCATCGCGGCCAGCACCAGGATCGTCAGGGCCGAGCCGGGCGGCCAGCCGGCCGACAGCTGCACCACTAGGAGCACGGCCACGACGACGCAGCGGCGAGCAGTGGCCCGTGGGGTTCGTGGCCCCTGGCCACTCGTCTCCGGCCGGTCGAGGCAGCGGTGCCAGGCGAGCAGCACCCACGGCAGCCAGGCCGTCGCCAAGGGCGCTGGCAGCGTGCCGGCGAGGCCGCCGGTGGCGAAGGGGCCGCCGGCGTACACCGCCGCCGCGACAAATGCACCGGCGGTCCCGGTACGCAGTGCGCGTCGAGCGCACCAATACATCCCGGCGGCCGCCCAGGCCAGATGGGCAATGAGCAGCAGCCGAACAGCGTCGGCCGTGCTCAGGGCCAGCAGCGCGATCCAGTTCGGTAGATACCAGCCGGCGGTCCCGGGATCGGCCAGAAAGGGTACTCCGGCACTGACGTAGGGGTTCCAGAGCGGCAGGCGGCCGGCGGTACCTCCCGTTGCAGGAAAGTGGCGTTCGGGGCGAACTGGAGCAGGAGATCGAGATTTTCGGGCAGGCGGCCGGCGATGACCGGCCAGGTAGCCCAGCCCAGCAGGAGGACGAGACCGAGCGTGGCGGCGAGGTGGGGAGCACGCCGTCTCGTTGCCACTGCGCTCACAGAGCGTACCGCGCGGGAGACGAGTGGATAGTAGCCTGTCTGCGGTGGTCGGCGGTTACGGGTCACTGGTCATTGGCCCCTGGCTACCGGCCGACGAGGGCCTGTTCGTAGTGGGCGCGGGTCCGCCGCGCAATCTCCGGCCATGACAGACGCCGTGCATAGGCCCGCGCTCCTTCCGATAGCCGAGCACGCCGGCCGGGATCGCGACGCAGCTCCGCAATGGCACCCGCCAGCGCCAGCGCATCGGCCGCCGGTACGTACCAGACGGCCTCCCCATGGGCCAGCGGCCAGTGGCCGGCGGTCAGTGGCACGTGGTCGGCGCCGGCCACTGGAGACTGACCGCTGACCACTGGACCGGGCGGGGCCACCGTGATCGTGGGTAAGCCGTGCCCCAGGCAGCACAGCAGTGACCCGCGCCGCTGCGAGGCGCCGTCGAGAAAGGGTAACGCGGCCATGTCTGCACAGCGCACCCACGCCGCCAAGCTCTCCGGCTGCTGAAATCCGGTCCAGTGGACGTAGGGCTGTAGGCGTAGACGCTCGATGAGCGCCGTCACTTCGGCGAGATAGCGCACGTTTTCCGTATCGCTCGACCCGACTTGCTCGCCAATCATCAGCACCCGCACATCAAGTCCCTGGGATAGCAGCCGGGCGAGCGCGCGGAAGAGCACGTCAATCCCTTTGCTGCGGTTGATAAAGCCGACATACCCAACGACAAGGGTATCCGGCGCGGCCCCAATGCGCGACCGCCAAAGATCGCGGTCAAACCCGGCCGGGGGCGGCGCATCGAGGTTATTACCGACGGCGATATGGGCCAGACTGGCCGGCGTGTCGGGCCGGCCGCGGAACACGAACCCGGCGCCGCGGGTATGCCAGCGCCACAGCAACGGGATGTCCTCGGCGGCAACGGCGATCACCGCGTCGCTCCGGTTGGCCAGCAAACGCACCATCAGCTGCCGCAACGGGCCGGCCTTCGGGAACAAGTAGGGCACCCGCAAGTCGTGGAACGTCGTGACGACCTTCAGGTGCGGCATGGTGCGGTGCAAAACCCACGGCAAGAGGGTGATGTCGGCGCGTAGCTCGTAAGCGGCCGGCTGATACTGGATGTGGACGAGGTCCCAGCGCCGCCGCTGCGCCAATTGCGCTACCAGGCGCCAGACGGACCGGTCCCAGCGCCGGACGTGGGGCAACACCCAGGATTCCTGTCGCTCGGTCGCGGCTCGCTGGCTCGTGAGCACGGACGGCACCACGTCGAGATCACCCAGCGCCCCCACCAGCCGCTGCGTGTAGTCGGCGATACCCCCGCGCAACGGAGGGTACTCGCCGGTAATCATCCCCACGCGCACCATGACCGTCCTTCACTACCTCGTTGTCGAGACTGATGCCGCCCCCGGCCCCTCGCGCTCACGCTCTAGCGGCGACCGGCCGGAGACGTGCCAAATCAGCATCGGCCACAGGATTGCCAGGCGACGCGCATGGCGGCGGCGGGCCGCCGAGACGGTATCGGCCGGTCGAGACACGCTCCGCAGCAGCCACTTCAGCGCCTGCTCGCCCAGTTGACCGACCACCGTCAGCGCGATAAAGCCGCGTAGCGCGACCGCGGCGGTGGCGCCCCACCACTTACGAACGAACTGATACTTGCTGCGGTGAAAGTAGAAGTCCCGTGCCAGCAAGTTCTGGTCCGCGCTCTGGCTGCCGTGGTGAATGACCCGTGCTTCCGGCGTATAGCGGACCTCCCAGCCGGCGCGATGCAAGCGCTGCGCTGCGTCAAGCTCCTCGAAATACATAAAGAAGCGTGGATCGAAACTTCCTATTTGGGTAAACGCAGTGCGCCGAACCAGCCAGCAAGCGCCCATCGCCCAGTCTACGGCGCATGACAGCGTGTGCGACCGATCTTCCTCATAGTACCCCCGCAGCAAGGGGCAGCCCGGCCACCACCATTGCACCGCCGTGCTCTCGACAAACAGGGTGGCGAGGCGCGGAAAACGCCGCAGCGACCGCTGCGGCCGGGCGTCGCCGTCAACCAGCATCGGGACGGCCACGGCCGCCGCCGGGTGGTCGCGCAGACAGGCTAGGAGCGCCGCCAGGGCGCCGGGGAGCAGCTCGGCGTCGGGGTTGAGGAATAGGAGCCGTGATCCGCGGGCTACCGCCATCCCCCGCCGGCACCCGGCCGTGAAGCCCTCGTTGCGTGGCGCCGCGATGAGGTGTACGCGGGGAAACGTAGCGCGTACCATGTCGGCGCTCCCGTCGTGGGAGGCGTTATCCACGACGATGATCTCGCCGCGCGTGTCACTGCGCTCGAACTCCGCGGCGATTGAGTGCAGGCAGCGAGCGAGCTGCGGCGCGACGTTGTAGCTCACCACAATCGCAGAGCACTCCGGCCGGTTCACGGCTCCCCCTTGGCCCGACACATCGGCTGCTACCTCATCGGCGCGTCGCCATTCGGGCGCGGCTTGCGCTGCCGCTGGAGCTGCCACAGATGGCGGTACGTCACAAACGTAAACCAGCTCAGGGCCAAACTGAGCTGCAACCCTAACAGCCCCTCCCGATGTCCTTGCAGTTCCCAATAGCGCCGGCGCAACTCCCGTAAAGGCTGGAGTATGAGGCTATGCGGCTTCGGCCGGATGCCCTCGCCTTGCAGCCGCTCGGCCTCCAACCG
Organism: Chloroflexota bacterium; assembly: GCA_965220865.1. Classification (GTDB taxonomy): domain Bacteria; phylum Chloroflexota; class UBA11872; order UBA12225; family JAJDUF01; genus JAJDUF01. The sequence goes on along the minus strand of OZ244848.1, from coordinate 3,583,914 downwards.
CGCATAGCGGCGCTGCTTGGCCCAGAACTGTCCCCAGGAGCTGTAGTTCAGGTGGACCAGCGGTGGGGTCAGTCTGCCGGCCTCACCGGAAAGCTGCACCAGCTCATGCACCGGACGGTCGGGATCGTAGCGACCGCAGGACCGCCGAAAGAGGCGGAGCTGGTAGTCGGGATACCAGCCGGCATGGCGGACCCACTGCCCCAGGATCACGTTCTGACGAGGAATCCAGTACCCGACCGGCGGTTGGTGGGCGGTGTCTGGTGGGTGGTGACCACTGAGCACTGCTCGGATCGCCTCCGCCAGGTCGAGTGTCACGCGCTCGTCCACGTCAACGAACAGCACCCAGTCGGTCGTCGCCTGATCGAGGGCGTAGTTGCGCTGCTCCGGCCAGTTGGTGAAGGGCCGCGATAGCATCCGCGCCCCATGCGCCGCGGCCATCGCGGGAATGTCGTCGTCGTCGCCCGAATGGATGACCAGCCGGTGATCGGTCCACTGCACGGCACGCAGGCACGGGACGATATGCGCGGCCTCGTTGTAGGTCAGGATGATCGCCGTCAGTGGCTCGCTCATGCACCTCATCCCTTACAAGCGGATCACCGCGCGGTACGCGGCCGCTTCCTCTTGTAGCTTAGACCGCTGCTCTGCTGTGGCCGCACCGACGGTGGAGAGCAGCAAGGTGGCGACCTTGCTGGCGGCGCCAAGCCGCACCAGCCAGCGCAACGCCCACTGCTGCCAGTCGGCGCGGTGCTTGGCGTAGAGCCGATAGCGGCTGCGGTAGAGTTGGACCAGCATCTCCCCGCGACGCTGGCGCGTGCTTTGCCCCTCGTGATGGATGGCCAGCACCTCCGGGCAGTGGACAACGTGCCAGCCGGCTTGCTTGAACCGCCAGCACCAATCCACCTCCTCACAGTAGAGGAAGAACGATTCGTCAAGTAGCCCGACCTCCGGGAGCGCCGCGCGTCGCACCGTCATGCAGGCCCCTAGGGGATGATCTATGGCGAACACACGATGGTAGTCGGCAGTCGGGAAGCGTCCGTTCACACGAGAGTTTGTGAGGCGGTGATTGATCGGAAAGAACTCCAGGAAGGCCATCGGGAGGGAGGGAAACCGAAACGCCGAGTGCTGAAACCGGCCGTCTTGGTAGATGAGCCGCGCCCCGGCGACGCCGACCGCCGGCCGCGCGTCGAGAAAGTCCACCACGCGCGGCAGCGCCCCCCGGCGCAGCTCCGCGTCGGGATTGAGCAGCATGACATACCGCCCCCGCGCCTGCCGCAGGGCTTGGTTGGTCGCAGCCGCGAAGCCGTTGTTGTCGTTATTGGCGATGATCCGGACCGCCGGAAACGCGCGACGCACCATATCGGCGCTGCCGTCGCGCGACGCATTGTCAACGATGTAGACCTCCGTGCCTGGGGGCGCATCAGCCAGCACGCTACGCACGCACCGGGCCAGCAGCGCAACGGTGTTATAACTGACGATGACCACGGAAAGCGGCGGTGCGCTCTCGCCCGGATCGCCGGCCGCCGCGCGGCCACCCACCGGGGAGGTCTCTACCGACCGCTGGTCATTGGTCACTGGTCATTGGACTCCGGCACGGTGCAGTGGGGGTGATCGGGCGCGAGGCGGTGGGGCCTGATCTTCAATCGCGCCATTCTACCAGGGAGCCGGGCCGCACTCGCTCGGCTCGTACACTTGACCGGAGACGGCATGAATACCGAGACACCGCCCCAGGCAGACCGGACCCCGGTCTCCGGCGTGGTGCTCGCGGCGGGAGAATCGCGGCGGATGGGACAACTGAAGGCGCTCCTGCCCTGGGGTCCGCCCGACGATCTCACTGCGCCACCGATCCTCGTCGCGCAGGTCCGGGCGCTGCGGGAAGCCGGCATCGGCCGCCCCCGCGTCGTGCTCGGCCACGAGGCCGAGCGGCTACGCGCAGCACTGGCGAAGCACGGCTGCTTGGCGTACACAGAGGTCATCGTGAACGACGATTATCGGCTGGGACGGAGCACCTCCGTCATTGCGGGCGTCGCGGCCTGTCCGGCCGGCCGCGACATCTTGCTCATCAACGTGGACCAGCCGCGGCCGGCATGGCTGATCTGCCGGCTGCTGGCGGCCCGGCAGGCCGCGGAGGCGCTCATTACTGTGCCGCACTACGAGGGACGGCCGGGGCACCCGCCGATCTTCGCCGCCCGGCTCCGCGACGAGCTGCTGGCCGTCGAAGAGGCAACCGAGGGGCTACGGGCAGTGGTCCGGCGGCACCGGACCACGATCCAGCGTATCCCGTTTAACGATGCAGTGGTGCTGGTCAACCTCAACACCCCGGCCGACTACGCAGACGCTCGGCAGCGAGTCTTCCCGTCTGCTGGCACACCGACCTAGCAAGATCGGTCGCAGCGCCGGAGTCTCGGTATCCCAAGAGGATGTCCCCACCGGTCACTCGCAAGTAAATCAACCCAGCAAGGTTAGATATGGTGTGCCATGTAGTCCCGCCTGAATGCCGCCCGGTAGGCGGCAGCCGCGCCGGAGTAGAGGGGCCATGGCCGGCATGCTGAACGCCGTGCTCGGCCTCTTCTCCGCGGACCTCGCGGTTGACCTCGGCACCGCCTCTACCCTCGTGCATGTCGAGGAGAGGGGCGTGGTGATCTCCGAGCCGTCCGTTGTGGCCATAGATCGCTCCACCAACCAACCGCTGGCCGTTGGCGCCGAGGCCCGGCAGATGCTCGGTCGAGCGCCGAGCCACATCGCGGTCATCCGTCCGCTGCGGGACGGCGTCATCGCCGACTTCGATACGGTCGAGCTGATGCTGCGGCACTTCTTCCACAAGGCACAGGAGCAGGTAGGAAGAAGCACGCGACCGCGGGTTGTGATCGGTATTCCCTCCGGGGTGACGGAGGTGGAGAAGCGCGCGGTACACGACGCCGCGTTGAACGCGGGAGCGCGAGAAGCCTACCTCATCGAAGAGCCGATGGCCGCAGCGATAGGCGCCGGCTTGGCCATCCACGATCCGGCCGGCAGCATGATGGTGGACATCGGCGGGGGCACGACGGAGGTGGCCGTCATCTCGCTTGGCGGCGTGGTCCTCAGCCGCTCGCTCCGCGTCGGTGGCGATGAGATTGATACGCAGGTCATCCAGTACGCCCGGCAGGCCCACGACCTTTACATCGGCGAGCGCACGGCCGAAGCGACCAAGATAGCCGTCGGCTCGGCAGCGCGAGAGCGTGATGACCAGCGCACCACGATGCGCGGGCGCGATCTGGTGACTGGACTGCCCAAGGCCGTCGAGGTGAGCAGCCGCGAGCTACGGGCGGCTATTGCCGGTCCCATCAATCTCATCGTGGAGGCCGTGAAACTGTCGCTGGAGGAAACACCTCCGGAGCTACTCGCCGACATCATGGAGCAGGGGATTACGCTCGCCGGCGGTGGAGCACTGCTGTACGGTATGGACCGCCGGCTAGCTACGGACACCGATATTACGGTTCACGTGGCGCGTGATCCGCTCCTCTGCGTCGTCCACGGCGCCGCCATCTGCCTGGAGGAGATGGACATTTATCGTCCTCTCTTCACCTCTGAGAACGCCCCGCGCCTCCGTCTCTAGCGACGGCCGTAGCCTATACTCATAGTGAGGCGGGCCATCGGTGCCGGCCCGGTTCGTCGCTGCGTCCCGAGCATGCGGTCAGCGGAATCGGCAGGGCCGGCACGTAGGCCACTGTGGCATACTGCGGCCAGCGCGTATTCGGCTGGCCTCCGTTACCAGAGCGTGCGGAGAGCACCGCCAAGGCACCCACCCGGGGCGCTCCTCTGCGTCACAAGCCCTTCAGAGCAGGACGAGAGACACCGTGAGGCGACCACTGGAAACCCCCTTCTTCAGCCAATCGGCGCTGCTTTGGCTCGGAGCAGTGGTCGTCCTCTGCGTTGCCGTGATAGTTGCCGACCAGCGCCAGTGGCTGGTGTGGCCGCGCAATGTTGCTTCCGGGGTGCTTGTTCCCGTGCAGCAACGCCTGGCAACGGCGACGCGCGACGGGGTGCGGGCGATCACACAGCGCGGTGAGGTCGGCCGTCTACAGGCCGAGAACGAAGAGCTGCGGAGCATGGTGGACGCCCTGCGCTTGGAGCTGGTCCGGATGCACGCAGCCGAGCTGGAAAATCAGCAGCTCCGCGAGCAGCTGCGATACGTGGAAGTCCACCGCCAGTTCACACTCGTCCCGGCGGAGGTGATAGGGCAGGACCGGAGCAATCTTCTTGGGAGCACCGTGGTGGATCAGGGCCAGGCGGCGGGGGTAGAGGTCGGGATGGTCGTCATGGCGCCGGCAGGCCTCGTCGGCCGCGTCATCGCGGTTGCCGACCACAGCGCCACCATCCTGCCGATCACGCAGCCGACCAGCGCGGTCAACGCCAAGGTCCTGGGAAGCGCCGGCGCCACCGGAATCGCCAACGGCACGGCCAACGGACGACTCGTGCTGCGCTATCTCCCGCAGCACGAGGCTATCGAGGTCGGCGATACGGTAGTGACCAGTGGACTAGGCGGGACCTTTCCGCGAGACGTGGCCATCGGCCGGGTGACGTTTGTACGGTCCCGAGACGTCGAGATGTTCCAAGAGGCCGAAGTCGAGCCGCTGGTAGCAATAGTCGGGCTAGAACGAGTGCTCATCGTGACCAACTTCTATCCGCCCGACCAGGAGCAGCGGACCGAGGAGCCGCCAAAGTAGTCCGGCCACCGCGCGGCTCCTTCCATCCAGGGAAGGAGCCGGGGGTTAGGGCCAAAGCTAGGTGCAGCCATGAGTAAGTCCGGCTGGATCGGCGCCGGGGTGCTCCTGATCGCGGCGCTGGTACAAGGATCCATGCTGCCGTTCGTCATCGGCGACCTCGTGCCCGTCAATCTGGTCCTGGTGCTGGTGATCGGCTGGGCACTGTTGCGCGGGCTAAAGTCCGCGTTGGTCTGGGCCGTGGTCGGCGGCCTGTGGCTGGACTTGCTGTCCGGCGTGCCGCTGGGTACCGCCATGCTCGCGCTCAGTCTCGTCGCCTACGCCTGCACGATAGGCGTCATTCCTTGGCTCACGTCCACCGGGCTGATCGCGGCGGTCGTGACCGCGGGGGGAACTCTGCTCTACACCTTCCTCTACTTTTTCTTGCTCCGCACGCGGCAGCTGGCCGGCAGCGAAACCTGGTGGGCCATCTGGCAGTCACATGCCCTGCCGGCGGCGGTCGCAAACGCCCTGGTAGCCATCCCGGTGCTCTGGCTCCTGGCCCGCTTTGCGGGCGGCGCCCCGCTCCGGAGGTCGGCGCCATGAGGCTGTTGCGCGGGCCGGAAGGCGACACGCGGCGGGTTGCTCTGCTGCGCGGTGCGGCCATGGCGTCCTTCGGCGTGCTTGGGTATCAGCTCTGGAACCTGCAAATCGCCAACGGGCCGGGCTACCGCCAGCGTGCCGAACACAATCGCCTGCGCCAGATAACAACCAAGCCGCTGCGCGGCCTGGCCTACGACCGCAACGGTCACCAGCTCGTGCGAAACGTCCCCAACTTCAGCGTCGTGATTCGACCTGCCGACCTGCCGACGGAGGGGCAGTCGCTCAATGACGTGTTGCAGCGGTTGAGCTTGGCCTTGGACATCAGCCCCGAGACGCTGGCCGAGCGCATCGAGGCCGGGCGCGCGCATCCGTATGAGCCGCTGCGGGTGCAGTCGTACATCGGGCGGAGAGCCGCGCTCGTCCTGGAAGAAGAGCGCCACCTTCTGCCCGGCGTCACCATCCTGCCCACACCGATTCGCCACTATCCCGACGGAGCGCTGTTGGGGCACCTCATCGGCTACACCAGCCTGATCCCGGCCGAGCGCCTCGAACGCCTGTTGCTCCGGCAGTACGAGCGCGACGACGTGATCGGCCGGTCGGGGTTGGAAGCCGTTGCCGAGGCAGAGCTGCGCGGGAGTCCTGGGCGGATACAGGTGGAGGTTGATGCCGTCGGGCGTACCGCCAACGTACTCGACACGCTCGTCGAAGCGCAGCCGGGCCACACGGTCATTCTCACGGTGGATACGCGGTTGCAGGAGGCCGCCGCGCGCCTGTTGCAGCAAGCACTCGACCGGACCGGCGCGCTCAACGGCGCGGCCATCGCGATGGTGCCGCAGACGGGTGAAATCCTGGCGCTGGTGAGCCTGCCGAGCTACGACAACAACCTGTTTGCGCGTGGTATCTCTCCCAGCGACTACCGGCGCCTGAACGAAGACCCGCGCCGCCCGCTGGTCAATACCGCCATCGCCGGTCAGTATCCCCCCGGCTCGACCTTCAAGATCGTTGTCGCCGCCGCGGCCCTCGAAGAGCGTGTCGTCTATCCCGACCAGAAGGTCATCTGCCGCGGGCGCATAGACCTCCCCTCCGGGCACGTCTTTCGCGATTGGCTCCCCAGCGGGCACGGGCCGCTGGGGGTGGTTGATGCAATGGCTCAGTCATGCGACGTGTATTTCTATTCCGTGGGTGGCGGCTGGGAACCGGCCGGTATTCGCGGCCTCAGCCCGGAGAAGCTGGGAAGCTACGCGCAACTCTTCGGCTTCGGTACGCCGGTTGGCTTGGGACTACCGGGAGAAGAGCCGGGCCTGATACCCACGCCGGCCTGGAAGCAACACACCAAAGACGAACCTTGGTACCTGGGCGACACCTACAACATCAGCATTGGGCAAGGAGACCTCTTGGCGACCCCGCTGCAGGTGCTCAACGCGATGAATGTCATCGCCAACGGTGGCACACTGTATCGTCCGCAGCTGGTGCTGGAAGTGCGCGATGCCGAGGGGCACCCACGCCAATCCTTCGAGCCGGACGCCATCCGCCGCGTGCCGGTGACGGCGCAACATCTGGCGCTCATCCGGCAAGGGTTGCGCAAGGCGATCACGTCTCCCGATGGGACCACGTATGCAGCCCTCAAGGAACACACGCTGGCTGTCGCCGGGAAGACCGGCACCTCCGAAGTGAGCCAGTCCGTCACGCCACATGCGTGGTTCGTAGGGTATGCACCAGCGCACAACCCGATGATTAGCGTGGTCGTCTTCGTCCAGCATGGGGGCGAAGGCTCGCGGGTCGCCGCGCCCGTAGCCGCCGACATCATGAACGTGTACGTGCGTGACCTGGCGACTTGAGAAGCGGCGAGGAAGAACGCAGTGGAACAACGACGCTGGCGCAATCTCGACCCGTGGCTGCTCCTGCTGCCGGTAGGCCTGAGCGTCTTGGGCGTGATTATGATTCTCAGCGCCACGAGCGTGCCCGGCGCCGAGTTGGCGCCGGAGGTGGGGGCACATGCCGTCGCAGCACTCATCGGCGTGGCACTCCTGGTCGTCGTGACGCTGATTGACTACCGGTGGTGGAGGTCGCTCTGGTGGCTCGCCTATCTGGCCGCGATTGCGTTCCTCCTGTTCGTGATCGTGAGCGGCGAGACACGCTACGGCGCTCAACGCTGGGTCGGTATTGCCGGAATCCCCTTCCAGCCATCGGAGTTCGTCAAGCTGGCGTGCATTATTGCCCTAGCCCGCATCCTTGCCGACCACGCGCGAGACGGTCGTCACTTCCGCGGCTTTGCGCTTTCGCTCATCCTGCTGCTGCCGCTGCTGCTGCTCATCTACCAGCAACCGGACCTGGCGACGGCGCTGGTGCTGGCCGCCATCTGGCTGGGCATGACCCTCGTCGCCGGCGTGCCGCTGTGGATGCTCATAGTATCGCTCCTCGCTCCGGTCGTCGCGTGGCCATTGATCTGGCGGTTCCTCAAAGACTACATGCGGCAGCGGATCATGATGTTCCTCGCCCCGGACAGCGACCCCTTGGGCGCCGGCTACAACATGATCCAGGCGCGTATTAGCATTGGCTCCGGTGGCTGGTGGGGCCGCGGGCTGGGCGAAGGGACGCAGACGCAGTTGAGCTTCCTCCGCGTGCGGCACACGGACTTCATCTTCGCCGTCGTCGGCGAGGAGCTGGGCTTCTTCGGCGCCGTCGGTGTGCTGGTGGCCTACGCTTGGCTCATCCTCCGCTGTCTGGCCGCCGTCACCAGCACCACGGATGTCTTTGGCCGGCTCCTGGCAACCGGCGTCGCGACCATGCTGCTCTTCGAGATATTCGTCAACGTGGGGGTGAACTTGGGCCTCGTGCCGGTAGCCGGCATACCGTTGCCCTTCCTGTCCTACGGGCGCTCGGCCCTGCTAGCCAATTTCCTGGCGCTCGGTCTCGTCCAGAGTGTGCGTCTCTACGGACACCGGCGGCGCTACGATTCCGCACCGGCGGCGCAGCTACCATTGGCCGCGCGATTGCACCGCGCTGCATAGCCGACGATCAGCCACAGAGAGCACCGCGTATGAGTGCAGAGAAGACGACCGCCAGCGGCAACGAGCACGCGGTCACACTGGCCGTGCCGGCGTCCACCTCCAACCTGGGTCCGGGCTTTGACACGCTCGGCTTGGCCATCGACTTGTGCAACGAGGTGACGCTGCGGGTGGGACGCATCGGCGACTCCAGTAGGGTGGATCACATCAGGGGCGCGGGAGCAGACAGCCTGGCCACCGACGAGAGTAACCTGGTGCTCCGCGCCGCCACTGCGCTGTACCGCAAGCTGGGGCAGACGCCGCCGCCACTGCGGGCCACGCTGCACAACCGTATTCCGCTAGCTAGGGGGCTAGGGAGCAGCGGCGCGGCCGTCATCGGCGGTTTGGTGGCGGCGAACATCTTGACGGGGGAGCATCTTGATGAGGCGGACCTGCTCGCGCTGGCCACGGACCTCGAGGGCCACCCGGACAATGTAGCTCCGGCCCTCATGGGCGGGCTGGTTATCTCCGCCCTGGCAGAGTCCCGCGACGGTCGGCACATCCTCACGCACCGACTGACGCCACCGCCGGCCGCGATTGCGCTCTGCATCCCCGACCAACCCTTGGCGACGGAGGTTGCGCGGCGAGTGCTGCCCCGGCGCGTCCCGCTTGCTACAGCCGTGCATAACCTCGGTCGGGTTTCCCTGCTGGTCGCCGCCCTGGCGACCGGCGACTATACGCACCTGCGCTTGGCAATGGACGACCGCCTACACCAGCCGCCGCGGGCCACCATTTTCCCGCCGCTCGTGCCGGTCATGGCCGCCGCGCTGGAGGCCGGGGCTGCCGGCGCCTGTCTCAGCGGCGCCGGCTCGACGCTGCTCGCAATCGTCCCGGAGGGGGCCGCCGCTGCCTACACGGTCGCGGCAGCGATGGTGCGGGCCTGCGCGGCAGCCGGCTATCCGGCACAGCCAGCGGTGGTACAGCCACGGGATCAGGGCGCGGTGGTCCTGCGGAAGACCGACGTGTGAACGGTCGTGCCGAACGAACGAGGCGCAGCCACGCCAAGCAAGATGCCCCGCGCACGCTCAGTTGAGCCGCGGCTTCGATGGATGCTCTCGGTAACGCAGCGAGGTACGCAAAATCTCGTTTTCGCGGCGCAGCAAGGCCGCCGCATCCTGGAGCCGATCCGCCGTCGTCTCGGTGCGGAGCAACCGCTGCCGGTCGCTGTGTACCGTCTGGATGAGCGCTCCGAGGAAGAAGGAGAAGGCGCTGGGGTCGGTGGGCGCCCGCTTCCACACCCGCTCCAGCAGCTGGCTGCCGTCATCGTTATCGCGCGACAGGGCTGCGGCGATCAGACGCAGGTAGCGCTGGCCGAGCGTGCGGGCCGTTTCCGATAGCTCGCTCAACGCCGCCGCGTCGGCGCCGGGGCGATCATCGAGATAGGTCACGCGCGCGACCAAGTACGGCCCCGGCTGCACCACCTCCTCGATCCGAAAACGGGCATCTCCCAGCACGACCAGGTGGATCGTCCCATCGTCACGCTGATCCACTTCGACGATACGACCGAGAGTGCCGACGCTGTGGGGTACCGCAGTGACGGTCTGCACCGAGGCGGCCGATTCGACCTCCGGGCCACCTTTGATGAGCACCACGCCAAAGGCCGGCGTCGGCATGGCCAGACAGCGCGAGACCATCTGCTTATAGCGCGGCTCGAAGACGCGGAGGGGCACGGCCGTGTGCGGGAAGAGCACGACGGACTCGAGCAGGAAGAGCGGTAACTCGGCTGGCCGGTCGTTCATAGGCTCACTGTAGCCCGTCCGTGGGCGCGAGTCAAAACGAGGGTAGCTTTCAGCTGTCCAGGGGCATACCTCACCCCCCGGCCCCCTCTCCAAGTATGGAGAGGGGGAGTCTGCCGCCCGTCATCCCCGCCGTCCAACCGGTCATTCCCGCTTTCGCGGGAATCTAGGCCCCCGCTCCGCAGGGGACGGTGTGTTCTCTCCGCTGGTAGCATGCTACGCTCCTACCGGCACCCATTTCGCCTATTTTCCGGTTTACCGACCCTTGTGAGGAGAGATGGTGATGGCAGACTTGGTGGTTGACTCACACCAGCACTTCTGGGACATCGCGCGCTTCGAGTACCCGTGGATGGGGCCGGAGGTGGCGCCCATTGCCAAGACGATCATGCCGCCCGACCTCGCGCCGACCCTGGCGGAGCTGGGCATAGACAAGACGGTGCTCGTGCAAGCGCGCAGCGCGCTGGAGGACACGACCTGGTTTCTGGAGCTGGCCACGGAGTACGACTTCATCGCCGGCGTCGTCGGCTGGGTAGACCTGCTCGACTCCAACTTGCCGCGAGTGCTCGACCACCTGCTCGGCCATCCCAAGTTCAAGGGCGTGCGGCACCAAGTCCACGACGAGCCGGACGAGGCGTGGATTGTCCGCAATGACGTGCTGCGCGGCCTCCGCGAGCTTGCCAAGCGCGACATTCCCTACGACCTGCTGCTGCGTCCCCCGCACCTAAAGTACGTGCCGCGCGTGGTGGATCGGCTGCCGAACCTCCCGCTAGTCGTAGACCACATCGCCAAGCCCGAGATCGCCGACGGCACAATTGACGAGTGGGCACGCGACATGGAGCAGATCGCCGCCATCCCGCATATCTACTGCAAGGTGTCGGGCATGATTACCGAGGCCGATTGGGAGTCCTGGGCCCCCGCGGACCTGCGCCCCTATGGCGAGGTGGTGGTGCAGCAGTTCGGCTACGACCGCCTGATGTTCGGGAGCGATTGGCCGGTGTGTCTGCTGGCCGGGACCTATCGGCAGGTCTGGGACTCCGCACACACGACCGTCGGGCCGTTGAGCGACGAAGAGCACGCCAAAGTGTTCGGCCGCAACGCCGCGACCTTTTACAAACTGGCCGTCGAGGCGTGACACTCCGGCGCGAGGTGTATACTCTCCATCCGAGAGAAGATCCCGAGAGAAGATCGCCCGCAGCGTTGGTCGTATACTCTGAACTGACCCGTCATTGATCCAAAGGAGACTAGATATGGCTGCCTCCGCTACACGAGAACACGCCGAGAATCTCTGGCGATACCACGAGAGTAGTGTATTGCTGCTGCTCCAGCGCTATAACAAAGAGATAGATGACTTGCGACGGAGGTCCATCATCGGGCAGCTCGCCGGGGACCTGGAAGCCGGCGCAGACAAGATCCACGGCGAAGAAATGCTCATCGCCTACGCGATATTGGTCGGCTTCACCAATCCCGATGGCAGTATGGGACTTTCGGTGAAGGACATCGGGACATGGGCTTGGGAGAGCTTTAGCACGAAAATCCTCTTCCTCCGCTGGCCCCCCATGGCGTGGTCCCATCGCCGCCGCCTCAGCCAAATGCACAAGGAGCGCATGCAGTAGCGCTCCCGCGGCCCCTTCTCCCTGCGGATTTTGACCTAACCCCCGGCCCCTTCCCTGCGAGGGAAGGGCAGTCCTAGCGGCATCCGCGCCCGCCCCGGCCCGTCATTCCCGCGCACGCGGGAATCCAGGCGCCCCGGCGCCTCACAGGTATCATAGTGACGTAGGTCTACGAGCGAGCGATGGATAGCATCACCGTGACCGATCTGGTCAAACACTATGGCGAGCATATAGCCGTCAACGGGATCACGTTTGCCGTGCCGAAAGGCGAGATCTTCGGCTTTCTCGGTCCGAACGGGGCCGGGAAGACGACGACCATCAACGTGCTCTGTACCCTCACCAAGCCGACCGACGGCGCGGCTACGGTCAACGGCTACGACGTGCTCACCCAGCGCAGCGAGGTGCGGCGCTCGATTGGTCTCGTCTTCCAGGAGGCGACGCTGGACGAGTACCTCACCGCAGAGCAAAACCTGCTCTTTCATGCGTATGCCTATGGCGTGCCACGCGCAGTCCGGGAAGAGCGGATGCGTGAGCTATTGACGCTCGTGGAGTTGTGGGACAAGCGCAAGCAGAAAATCGGTGCCTACTCCGGGGGAATGCGGCGGCGGCTGGAGCTGGCGCGGGGGCTACTGCACCATCCCGAAGTGCTGTTCCTCGACGAGCCGACGCTGGGCCTCGACCCCCAAACGCGCCGCCGCATCTGGGACTACATCCTCGACCTCCGCGAGCGGGAACGGCTGACTATCTTCCTCACCACCCACTACATGGATGAGGCGGAGCACTGCGAGCGCATCGGGATCATTGATAATGGCGAGATCGTTGCCCTCAATACGCCCGACCGGCTGAAGGACGCCGTCGGTGGCGACCTCATCACGCTCAAAACGGAGGACAATGCGGCGGCCGAGCGTGAGCTGAACGAGCAGTATCGGGTCACGCCGCAGATCGAGGATGGCACCGTACAGTTCGCCGTGCCTCACGGCGACGAGTTCCTGCCCAACCTGCTCCGCAGCTTCAGCCAACGTATCGTGTCAATTGGTCTGCGGCGGCCGACGCTGGATGACGTGTTCCTCCAACTCACCGGGCACGCCATTCGCAACGATGAGCCGAGCACCCGACAGCAGATGATCGAGACTGTAGCGCGGCGCTGGGGAGGGCGCTGATCGTGGCCGGGGTGTACCGTGGACTGTGGGTCGTCGCCTACCGTGAGCTGCTGCGCTTCACGCAGGATCGGCCGCGCATGGTCTCGTCGTTTGCCTTCCCGCTGATGTTTCTCCTGATCTTCGGCGCCGGCTTTAGCAACATCATCGGGACGCTCACGCCCGGCGTGGACTTCATGATGTTTATGTACCCCGGCATCATTGCCATGACGGTGCTCACGAACTCCCTCTTTGCGGGTGTCTCCATCGTCTGGGACCGCGAGTTCGGCTTCCTCAAAGAGGTGCTGGTCGCGCCCATCAGCCGGGCCGGGGTGGTCCTAGGCAAGGCCATCGGCGGCTCGATGGTTGCCTTGGGCCAGACAATCGTGTTGTTAGCGCTCGCGCCGTTTATGGGCCTGACCGTGACGCCGCTGCTGCTGCTCAAGCTGATTCCCACTGTTGCTATCGTCTCGCTCTGCCTCTCCAGCCTGGGCATTCTGGTGGCCTCGCGGATGCGCTCCCAGCAAGGCTTCCAGGTGGTGATCCAGGCCTTGATCTTCCCCTTGATCTTCCTGGCCGGGGTGTTCTTCCCGATCAGCAGCGCTCCCGACTGGCTCCAGGTGATCTCCAAGATCAACCCCTTGACCTATGGCGTGGATGCGATTCGCCAGATTTTTCTCGGTGATGAACTGGCAGCGCCGATGGCAGTCTCCGGCCGCGAGGGGATCGCGCTCGGCGTCACGATCTTCGACCACACGATGAGCGCCGGCGAAGACCTGCTGGTCATGGCGCTGCTGGGGGTAGTGCTGATGAGCGCCGCGATCTGGGCCTTCAGTCGTCAGGAGTAGCCGCGTGTGACCGCACCCGGAGGGCGCATAGCAATGACCGCTCGCACCGCCGCACACGACAAGTCCCCGGACGCAGCGTCTTCCGCTGCGTTGTCGGGGACGGTACTGTGGGTCAGCGGTGGCTTCTACGACGTGCAGACGGCACGCGGGATCGTCCGCTGCGTGCTGCGCGAGCGGCTACGCAAGAATCTCGTCTACCCGGAGAGCCGGGGCCGGCGCAAACGGGTGCAGGCGGTACGCAAACAGGAGATCGTCGAGCCGGTGGTGGCCGGGGACCGGGTGCGTATTGCCCCGCCTACCGCCGCGCAAAGCGGCACCGAGCCTATCGGCACTATCGAGGAAATCCTGCCACGCACCAGGGAGTTCACCAGACAGGCAGTGCTCGGCCACGACCGCGGCGGCCACACGGCAGGGCAGACGATCATTGCCAATCTCGACCAGCTCATCGTGGTGATCTCGGCCCGCCGGCCGGAGCCGCGCGTCGGATTGATTGACCGCTTTCTGGCCGCGGCCGAAGCCGCCGAGCTGGCCGCGCTCGTCTGCGTCAACAAGCTCGACCTCGGCCTCCCCCCGGCCCTCGACGCCGAGCTACGGGTGTTCGAGGACATTGGCTACCCAGTGGTACGGACGAGCGCCACGAGCGGCCAGGGGATTGACGTGCTCCGCGAACAGCTCCGCGATCACGTATCGGCGTTTGTCGGCGCCTCGGGAGTAGGAAAATCCACTCTGCTCAATGCCTTACAGCCGGAGCTGGCCCTGCGGGTCGGCGCCGTGAGCGAGGCGACCGGCAAGGGCAAGCACACGACCCGCCACGCCCGCCTGATTCCGCTGGAGAGTGGCGGCTTCGTCGCCGATACGCCGGGACTGCGCCAACTCAGTCTGTGGGAGGTCAGCCCGGAAGAGGTGGAGTGGTGCTTCCGTGAGTTCCGCCCGCTCCTCGGCACCTGCAAGTTCGCCAACTGCGTCCATACCGGCGAAGTCGGCTGCGCCATCGCAGCAGCGGTCGAGGCCGGTACGATTGACCGGCGCCGGCTGGAGAGCTACCGGCGCCTGTATGCCGGCCAAAGCGAGCAACTGCCCTACTGACCTCACCCCCGTCCCCCTCGACGCCAGTGGCCAGTGGAGAGGGACAGCCGAGAGCGTGCGCGCGTAGCAGCACCGGCGTAGGAAGCGGCGACCGGCTGCCGACGAGGCCCTCATTGCTGCTTGGTCGAATCGGTAGCATGACGGCGCGCCGAGGGGGACGGCTCCTCGAAGGGTTCGCCGCGCTGCTCGGCGTGTGCCCGCCTTTGGAGCCACGCTTCCCACTCGGCGTCGGATTCACGCCGCCCTTCCACTACCCCCTCCGCTAACGCTCTAGCGATCTGCTCCTGCCGTCGCTTCTCGCGCCATTCCTCAAACGCCGCCGCCAAGACCATCAGATACCTCCCTGTCTCCGTCACCACGAGGGACACGGCCGCCGCCGTAATCGCGAGTGGTGCCAAAACCTGCCAGGCTGACGGCTGATAGCTACTCCGCGTAGCCGTGCGGATGGCGGCGATGCCATTCCCAGGCACTCGCCACAATCGCTTCGAGCGCCGCATAGCGCGGTCGCCAGCCGAGGTCGGCCGTCAGGCGAGCGGAGTCGGCCACGAGCACGGCCGGGTCGCCAGGCCGGGCCGGTTGCTCGACTACCGGGAGGGGATGGCCGGTGACGCTTCTGACCGCCGCCACAACCTCGCGGACCGAGGCACCGGTCCCGGTGCCGACGTTGTAGGCCGCCGCAGCCGGGCGCCCCGCTGCGAGCGCCTGCAACGCCAGTACGTGCGCCTGTGCCAGGTCAACCACGTGGATATAGTCACGGACGGCAGTGCCGTCCGGCGTGGGATAGTCGATGCCGAACACCTGCACGGCCGGTCGTTGTCCCAAGGGGACCTGCAACACGAGGGGAATGAGATGCGTCTCGGGGTTGTGGGCCTCGCCGAGCCGCGCGCTGGCGCCGGCGGCGTTGAAATAGCGCAGCGAGATCGAGCGCAGGCCGCAGGTGCAAGCAAACCAACCGAGGGCCTGCTCGAACGTCGCCTTGGTCTCGCCATAGACGCTCACCGGCGCGAGCGGCTGGGTCTCCACCAGCGGCGTGTGTGCCGGCTCGCCGTAGACACCGGCGGTCGAGGAGAAGACGAGCAGCCGCACGTCGGCTTCGAGCATGGCCTCGATCAGATGCAGGCTATTGATGACGTTGTTGCGGTAGTACCAGTCGGGCTGCCGCATCGACTCCGACACGAGGCTGGACGCCGCCATGTGGACGACCGCTTCGATGCGCTGCTCGCGCAGCAGCGGCGTGAGACTGGCGCGATCACCCAAGTCGGCGACGACGAGGTGGGC
Source organism: Chloroflexota bacterium (assembly GCA_965220865.1). Taxonomy (GTDB): domain Bacteria; phylum Chloroflexota; class UBA11872; order UBA12225; family JAJDUF01; genus JAJDUF01. The sequence goes on along the minus strand of OZ244848.1, from coordinate 3,567,891 downwards.
CGCCGGCGTGACCGCCGCGCGGTGGCCGTTGCTGAGGTTGTCGAGGACGGTAACCCGGTGGCCGGCGTTCGTCAACTCTTCGACGATCACGCTGCCGACGTAGCCGGCGCCACCGGTGACGAGAATGTTCATCGGACGCTGCCAGAAATGCGCCATCTACTCTAAACCGGATTATGAAGCGCTGTCACGTCCACCCGGTAACCGCGCCCGGAGCTGCGCCAGCTCCGGCGCACCCAGCAACCACGCGACCAAGCCGTAGACGAGCACCCCTAGCCCGGCGACTGCCAGAGCGTGACCCAAGCGGCGCGCGAGTGTCGCCAAGGGCGTCGTCACGGGCGGCGGATCGAGCCAGCCTAGGACGGCTAGGAGCACGAGCACGCTCACCAGCGCGGCGGCGGCGAGCGCCGTGCGGAGGAGCGAGGCCGGCAGATCGGTCCGCGCGAGGCTCGGCAAGCGGCGCCGGAGCAGGACGAAGAGCACCACCGCCTCGACCGTCGTCACGGCGGAGAGCGCCATTGCCAGCGCCACGTGCTCCAGCCGGCCGACGAGGAGCAGGGCTAGTGCCACGTAGCTCACCATCGCGAGCGCCCCGGCCACCACCGGGGTACGGGTGTCGTAGAGCGCAAAGAAGCTGCGCGTCAGGATTTCGAGCGCCGCGTGCGCCGGCAGCCCCAGAGCATACCAGGAGAGCGCCGCAACGGTGATGGCGGTGGACTCGGCGGTGAAGGCATTGCGTTCGAACAGCGCGGCGACGAACGGGCGGCCGGCAATGGCGAGAGCAACGGCGGACGGCACGGTCAAGAAGAGCACGAGGCCCAGTATCCGGCTACTGGTCCACGCCAGCGCCTGGGTGCGGCCTTGCGCCGCCAGGTTGGCAAAGGTCGGGAAGATCGCGTCGCCAATGCTCATCCCGAAGACGCCGAGGGGCAGCATCATCACGAGCCATGCATAGTTCAACGCGGCCAGCCGCCCCTCGGGCAGCACCGAGGCGATGCTCGCCGTCAGCAGGACGTTGAGGTGTACGACCCCTTGCCCGATCAAGCGCGGCCCCATCAGACGTGCGACGTCGCGCACGGCAGTATCGCGCAGCCCCAGTCGCGGTGTGTAACGCACGCCGCGACTGATGAGCGCAGGCACCTGGATGAGCACGTACAGCCCGGCTCCGCAGACGGCGCCGACCGCCAAGCCCGTCACCCCGGCCTCGCCGCGCGCCACCGTCAGCGCCGCCGTGAGGATGGCCGCGTTGTACAGCACCAAGCCGAGCGCCGGGGCGAGAAAGTGATCGAGCGTGTTCAGCGCGCGCCGCGTGACCTCTCCCAAGGCAAACAGGACCGGCGAGAGCGCCAGGATACGCACGAGGACGACCAGCCGTTCGGCCGCCTCGCCGGTGAAGCCGGGGAAAACGAACACCAGCCACGGGGCGAACACCACCAGCGCCAGCGCCGCCAGACCGCAAACCAGCACAATGAGCGAGCCAACGGCCGAGGCCAACCGCCAGAGCACCGCGCGCTGGTCCCGCGCCAACGTGCGGGCGAAGACCGGGATCAGTGCGGAGCCGAGCGCGCCCCCTGCCAGGAGACTAAAGATCGTATCGGGGAGCCGAAAGGCCGCCACGTAGAGGTCGTAATCGAGCGAGGTGCCGAACTGGGCGCCAATGGCGATGTCACGCGCCAGGCCGACCAAGCGGCTGGCGATGAAGGCGCCCGTGAGGATGACCGCCGGCCCTAAGAAGGAGACACCACCGGACTCAGCGCGAGCGCCGGGGTCCTCGGTGCCAGCGGGATGAGCGGTGAGGCGACGCGACACGGCTGCATTCTACCCTGCATACGCCGCGCCGCGCCGGGGCTAGGGGCGTCCGGTGCTACACTGTGTACATCGCATCCCCGGTTGATAGAGCGCAGCGAGTATGTCAGCGTCACCGCCAACGCGCGTCGGCCAGCGCGGGATTACTCCCGCCACGGCCGAGTTTGTCATCCTTTCGTTCGAAGGGCCTGACCAACCGTACTCGCAGGCGGGCGGCCTCGGTGTGCGCGTGACTGAGCTATCCCAGGCTCTGGCCAAGGCCGGCTTCCGCACTACCCTCGTCTTCATCGGTGATCCGGCGCTTCCATCGGCCGAGCAGCGCACTCACGACCGCCTAACCTTGCGGCGCTGGGGACAGTGGCTCAGTCAGCACCATCCGCGCGGCGTTTACGACGGCGAGGCGTCCAAAGTTGCCGACTACAGCGGCTCAGTCCCCTATTTTGTGCTCGACGAGATCGCCCGACCCGCCGCTGCCGCCAACCGCCTGCTGGTCGTGCTCGCCGAGGACTGGCAAACGGCGGACGCGCTGTGTCACCTCAGCGACCTGCTCTACTATTTCGGTCTCCGTGACCGCGCCCTGCTCCTGTGGAACGCGAACAACGACTTCTCGTTCGGCTGCATCAACTGGGGTCGCCTGGGCTACGTGGCCACGCTTACGACCGTGAGCCGCTACATGAAGCACGTCCTGTGGAAGATAGGCATCAATCCGCTCGTCATCCCCAACGGCATTCCGGAGAGCTTTCTCGCGCCGCCCAACTCTAGTCAGGTCGAGGCGCTCCGCGACGCCGTGGGGGGCAGCCCCTTCCTCTTCAAGATCGGGCGCTTCGACCCCAGTAAGCGCTGGTTGATGGCCGTAGACGCGGTCGTGCGCCTGAAGCAGCGGGGGCAGCACGTCAAGCTCCTCATGCGCGGGGGGATGGAGCCACATGGCGGCGAGGTCATCCATCACGCCTACAGTCAAGGGCTGGCCGTCCACGACGTAGTGGCGCCGGACCGGGAGTTCGAGACGCTGCGTGACGGTATCGCCGCGGCAGCGGACGCCGACATCATCAATCTGCGCTCGTTCATCAGCGACGACTTCAAGCGCGTCTGCTACCGTGCCGCCGACATCGTACTGGCCAATAGCGGCCACGAGCCATTCGGGATCGTCGGTCTGGAGGTCATGGGCGCCGGTGGTATTGTCGTGCTCGGCGGTACCGGCGAGGACTACGCCATCCCGTTCGAGAACTGCCTGGTTGCCGAGACCGACGACCCGGAGGAGATCGTCGGGTACGTGACCACGCTGCAAATGCAGCCGGAGTTGCTCACGAAGATACGGGCCGAGGCACGGCAGACGGCGGCGCTCTTCACGTGGGGCCACGTCATCGGCAACCTGGTCAGTAGGCTCAACTACCTGGCTGCGTCGCAGCAGGCGGTCTTCGGCGGTTGCGGAGGTTACGGAGCGTAGCGGTGGCTCAATACCTGACCATCTACGCGCTTTGTCACCAACCGCGGCGGATTAAGCTGCCGGCCGAGGGCATCGAGCCGGGCGCGGCGCCGGCGGCTATCGAAGCGGCGCTCTTCGACGAAGCAGCCAACCGCTTCTACTTCCAGGAGGTGGCAACCTACTGCTATCACCCGGCGATGCAGCTGTGGCGCCGCCTCCTCGACGCCGGGATGGCGCTCGGTCTCGGCGTCTCGGTGTCGTTCCTGAAACAGGCCGAAGCCTGGGACGAGCGCCTGCTCGACCGGCTGAGACAACTGGCAGCCCATCCGCAGTGCGAGTTGGTGGCGGTCGAGCCGTATCACAGTTTCCTGCCCCTGATTGACCTGCCACACTTCCAACAGCGCATGCGTTGGGGCGATGCCTACGTGGAATCCTTGTTAGGCGCGCGCCCACGTGTTGCCGACACCACCGAGATGCTGATGTCGGATGCCATTTACACGACGTTGGGTGCTGCCGGCTACGAGGCCGCATTCCTGGACGGGCGGGAATGGGTGCTGGGATGGCGTCAGTCCACGCATCTGTATCACGGCGGACGGGCCGCCGGGCCACACCTGCTGACCCGCCACCGCGACTTGAGCGATGACGTCGGCTATCGCTTTTCCAACCACGCTTGGGATCAGTTCCCGCTGCGGGCGCCGACTTGGGCCGCTTGGGTTGCCCAAGCCGGCGGGGACTTTGTGTGCGTATCCTGGGACTTCGAGACGTTTGGCGCGCACCATACGCGCGACAGTGGCATTTTCGAGTTTCTGGCGGCGCTACCGCAGGCACTCGACGCACACCGCGTCCGGTGCCTCCCACCTTCGGAGGTCGTCGCCCGGTTTCGGGACCGGTCGCATCACCTGCCGCTGCCCCACTTCGCAACCACCTGGGCCGGCGACGGCAACTGGGAGTTCTTTCTGGGTAACAAAGCACAGCAAGCGCTCTTCCAGCTGATGCTGGCAGCGTATAACAAGGCGCGGCTGACGGAGAACGAGCAACTGATTGACCTGGCGCTCTGGCTGCTCCAGTCGGACAACCTGCACTGGCTGCAATGGTACGGGCACTGGGGGCCGGAGGCCGAGGTGTCCGCCTACTTCACACCCCGCGAGTGGTGGTCGCTGGGGGCAGAGCGGATCGTGTGGGAGCAGCAGCGGGTCTACCTGAACTTTCTCGCGGCGCTCGACCCCTACATCCCAACCGGCCGTGCTTCACCTCACGGTCCGCACTCGGAAGGCTCTCTTTAGCCACAGAGAGCACCGAGAACACAGAGTAGCGGACTACAGCATGCTGCGTCCGTCCCGGCCGGCAACCGCCGGACACCGCGCCCATATTCCTGTATTGTGTATACAATCAGGTGACGATGTACGAGTGGGACGATGCCAAGCGGCGATCCAATTGGGCCAAGCATCGCCTTGACTTCACTGCTATCGAAGCCTTCGATTGGGACACTGCTTCGACCAAGCCGGACAACCGTTACGGAGAACCACGATTCGTTGCTACCGGGTATATCGGCAGCCGCCTCCACATCGTCGTCTACACCGAGCGCGGCGACCGCATGCGGATCATCAGTCTGCGTAAGGCCAACAAGCGGGAGGAGAGAGACTATGTCCAAGGCCGCTAAAAACAACGATATTACTACGATGACATTCGACGAGATCGCCGCGAAGTACGGCGAAGAGGCAGCGATCAACGCCGGCATCGCCGCCGATCCCGACACATGGGAACTTACCAAGGAGGACTTCGCGCAGATGCGGCCCGCCAGCGAAGTGCATCCTGAATTCGTGGAGCGCTGGCGTCGCACGCGCGGCAAGCAGAAAGCGCCGACCAAGGAGCATATCTCCATCCGCCTCGACGCAGACCTTGCGGCGCATTTCCGCGCCAGCGGGCCGGGCTGGCAAACACGATTGAACGACACGCTGCGCCGCGCCGTCTTCGACGAGTCCGGGTAGGTGCCCTGGTAGACTGTCTGTCAAAGCATACGAGCCAACCGAAAGGTGAAGGGGCGGAGGCATGACCAGCGTTGACCAGCAAGGATACATTGATTGGGACGCGGCGCCGGCGAAGGAGGTCTTTCCAGGCGTGACGCTGACCATCGTGTCGGGCGAGAAGATCATGTTCTCGCGCGTTGATTTCGCGTCCGAGGGCATGGTGCCGGAGCACAGCCATCCCCATGAGCAGGCCGGATTCGTCGTGTCGGGTGAGGCCGAGTTCACGGTGGGGGGTGAAACGCGGGTGCTGCAGACGGGCGACTACTACATGATCCCCGGTGGTGTGCCGCACAGCGTGCGCCAGCTGGCCGGACCGCTGTGCTGCATGGACATCTTCAGTCCACCGCGCGAAGAGTATCGTTAGCGGGGAGCTATCAGCCGTCAGCCGCCAGCCAGCGCGCTTCGGGACGCGCCGGCGCTACCAAATCGGGGCCGATCAACGGTAGAATGCTGCCCGGCGCTCCAATGGAGTTGCCGGGCGAGGAGGTGTTATGGCGATCTACGAGTATTGGTGCGGTAACTGCAAGCAAGAGTTCGAACTGATGCGGCCAATGAGCCAGTCGGCGGACCCGGCCACCTGCCCAACGTGCAGCACGACGACAACCGAGAAGCTCCCGTCGGTCTTTGCCTCGAAAGAGGGCTACGCGATCAAAGTGCCGGAGAAGGGCGCGCTACGGGACGCAGCACACACGTCGTCCGTGGCGGACGACGGCTGACCACTAACCACTCGTAGGCCGCCGGATCAGCCGGATCACGGCTGCTCTTCGTCCACCGGTAAGCGGACCGCGATGTGGACCTCGTCGAGCTGCCCCTGGGACACCGGGCCGGGCGCTTGCATGAGCAGGTCGGCGGCAGCTTGGTTCTTGGGGAACGCAATCACCTCGCGGATGGAATCCTCACCGGCGAGCAGGGCGATAAACCGGTCTATGCCCATTGCGATGCCGCCGTGCGGCGGTACGCCATACTCGAATGCCGTAAGCAGGTGCCCAAACTGGCGCTCGATCTGTTCCGCGCTATAGCCCATCAACTCGAAGATACGCTCTTGGAGCGAACGCTGGTGGATACGGATGCTCCCCCCACCTATCTCGTGCCCGTTCAGCACGAGATCGTATTGGTTGGAAATGGCCCGCCCGGGGTCAGTGTCCAGCCACTGCGCCTCGCCCGGGCGCGGCGAGCAGAACGGGTTGTGCGAGAACGTCCAGTGGCCCGCGTCTTCCTCCCATTCCAAGAGCGGGAAGTCCACGATCCAGCAAAACGCGAACACATTCGGGTCCGCGAGGCCCAGCCGCGCACCGAACTCGTCCCGCAGCCGGGCGAGCACCTCGTTCGCCACGCTCGGCTGGTCCGCCACGGCGAGGATGAGGTCGCCGGGCACCGCTTCCGTAGCCTTGAGTAGCTCGGCGACCTCGCCGTCACGCAGAAAGCGGCGAATGGGCGAGCGCACGTCCTGCTCGCCTACCACAAGCCACACCAGCCCCTTGGCACCGAACTGCTTGGCGAGGTCAACTAGCTCGTCGAGCCGGCGCCGGGTGTAGTCGCTACAGCCCGGTACACGCAGCGCCTTGACCACGCCCCCATTGGCCAGGACGGTGCGGAATACCCGCACCTCGGTCGCGCCGGCAAGCTCCGAGATGTTCGTCAAGGGAAGCTCGAAGCGCAGGTCCGGCCGGTCGCTGCCGTAACGCTCCAGCGCCTCGGCGTGGGTCAACTGGCGGAAGGGTCTGGACAGCAAGCACATCTCGGAGTGCTGCTCGCAAAGCTCGATATACAGCGCCTCGATGAGCGCCATCACGTCTTCGCGCTGCACAAAGGACATCTCCAGGTCAAGCTGCGTGAACTCCGGCTGCCGGTCGGACCGCTGGTCCTCGTCCCGGAAACAACGCGCAATCTGGTAATAGCGATCCAAGCCGGCCACCATCAGAAGCTGCTTGAACTGCTGCGGCGACTGCGGCAGCGCGTAGAACTGCCCCGGGTACAGGCGGCTCGGCACGAGGTAGTCGCGCGCGCCTTCCGGCGTCGCGGCGGTCACGATGGGCGTCTCGATGTCGAGAAAGTCGCGCGCGTCGAGAAAGTCGCGCATGTGCTTGACGACGCGATAGCGCAGCACCAAGTTATCGCGCATGCGTGGGCGGCGCAGATCGAGGTAGCGGTAGCGCAGGCGCAGCGATTCGTCCACGCCACCCTCTTCATGCAGATAAAACGGTGGCGTCTGCGCCGCACTGAGCACCTCGACGGCGCTGGCCAACACTTCAATCGCGCCGGTGGCGAGGTTGGGATTTGCAGTACCTTCCGGTCGCAGCGCGACGGTGCCTTCGACGGCCAGCACGTATTCCGGCCGAGCGTCCGCTACGACCTGGTGCGCCTGGGGCGACGTCTCCGGGTTGCACACGACTTGGGTGAGGCCATAGCGGTCACGCAGATCAATGAAAATCAGCCCGCCATGATCGCGACGCCGATGCAACCAGCCGGTGAGCACCACACTGCGATTAGCGTCAGTGTCACGGAGGCTCCCGCACGTATCGGTGCGCCGCCACCGGGTCGTGGCGGTGGCAGGGGCGGCTCCGGTCGCAACTGACATCTGACTGAACTCCTCTCGCGGTACTCGTTGAACCATACAGTGTAACACCTCGCTTGCCGCCTCACTCCACGGCCGGTCCTCACCCCGGCCCTCTCCACCATGTGGAGAGGGGGAGTCCGCCGGAGGCGAGCGGGCGGGGTGAGGCGCGACGAGCGCCTGGGCGCGATGAATCGCGCTCCTACACGAAGACTACCCTTGTCAGGGAGGGGGGTGCCGCCGCCGGGGTGGGGTGTGGTGCGTTAGAATCTATGTGCTACCGTCCGAGGGGAGACCACGCCGGAGATCACGCCATGCCTATCGAAACGCAGTTCAACGGCCGTATCGCTACCCTGCTGGACCGCATGAACCCGCGCTGGACCGCGCTGGGTGAGAACAAGGGCGCCTTTCGAGGCAGCCAAAAACAGCCCGACATCCTGATTGCCTACCGGTGGGGTGGCCAGCCGGTCGTGATCGAAAACGAGTACGTCCCGGCGCGCGACGTGGAAGCGGAGAGCCTGGCACGGCTGGGCGAAACGCTGAACACCAGCGTAGTAGGCCGTTCAGGAGAGATCAACGCCGTCATCGCGCTCAAGTCGCCCCTGAAACTGCGGGATGCCGTTAGGTCGGATTACGTTGATAGGCTGCTGCATGGCGGCATCGCGCTGGAATACGCCCTGTTCACCGGCACTGGCGCCGAGAGCTACGCCCGGTTTCCTCAGCGGGGCTTCATTGCGGGTAATCTGCGTGACTTGGCGGCGTTCGTCGAGTATGCAGCGATCTCGGAAAGCTCGGTAGAGAACGCAGTCACCATCCTAGAGGCGGGCGTGCAGGACGCGGCGGCCGTCCTGTACCAGGCGGCTGAGATCAGCGACGACACCAAGCAGGCCATCGCCGCCCGGCTCAAGCAGGAATACAGCGAGCAGACCTTGCGGATGGCCGCCACGATCATGATCAACGCGCTGGTCTTCCACGAGAACCTCGCCGGTCAATACGGCGTGCGGAGCCTGGGACGGATAAAGAGCGAAGAAGGCGTGCTGCATCGCTCCGACGTGCTGGACGAATGGCGCAAAATCCTCAAGGTCAACTACTCGCCTATCTTCAAGATCGCCCGACAACTGCTCGACGACATCAACCCGGTAAATCTCGCCGTTGACGCGCTGAAGTTCATGGCAGACACCGCCGAGAGGCTGGTAGGCCTCAGCGTAGACCAGTCCCACGACCTATCCGGGACGGTGTTCCAGCGGCTGATTGCGGATCGCAAGTTTCTGGCGACCTTCTACACCCGGCCGGAGGCGGCGACGCTACTGGCCCACCTGGCCATCCCGGACGACGACCGCTGGCACGATCCGGCGCAGGTCAAGGGGTTCCGCATTGCCGACTACGCCTGCGGCACCGGCACGCTGATCCACGCCGCCTACCGCCGGGTCAACCAGCTACACCGGCTGGCCGGCGGCGACCCGGAGCGACTGCACGCCGCGATGATGGAGCACGCCTTGACCGCGTGCGACGTGCTGCCATCGTCCGTCCACCTAACGGCGTCCATGCTCTCATCGTCCTACCCGCAACAACCCTATGACCGCTCTCGCACCATCATTGCGGAATACGGTAAGACCGAGCACACCGAACACGGCGGTGTCTCCCTCGGCTCGCTCGATTTGCTGGGATCAAATGGCGAGGTCAGACCGCTGATCCCGCTGCACAGCGCCACCGCCGTCACCGGCACTGGTGAAGTGCGCGCCGAGCTTGGCGTGGATATGCCGCCTTGCAGCCAGGACCTAGTGATTATGAACCCGCCATTTACCAGCGGAGGCTCCGATTATAAACAGGGAAACCCGGCCGGATACAACAAGAAGCAGTTTCATGGCCTTGGGACGGATTGGGAAACTCAGGAAAGAATGTTCAATTTGGCGAGAGAATACGGTAAAGGAACCTGCGCCCACGGCTACGCGGGTATTGCCTCCTGGTTTGTCGCCCTCGCCGACCACATGGTGCGGAAAGACGGCACCATCGCTCTCGTGCTGCCGATGACCGCGTTACAGGGCGCAAGCTGGCAGAAGGCACGGCAACTGATCGCTCGCAATTATCGTGACGCTATCATCCTGACCATCGCGGCGGCGCGACCGGACGACCAAGCATTCTCGGCGGATACCGGTATGGCCGAGACGATGCTCGTGTGCCGCCGGTCCGCCGATGCCACCGGCCAGCGGGGCCTGTTCGTCTCCCTGCGACAGCGACCCCAGAGCGAAATGGAGGCCACCGAACTCGCCAAGGCCATCACGGCGCTGGTCGGCAATCCGGCGCTCAAAAAGCTGGAAGACGGACCCTACGGCGGGCTACCGCTGGTCATCGGCGAGGAACAACTGGGCGAAGCGATTGACGCACCCCTAAGCAAAGACGCTCCCTGGTCCGCCATCGGCATTGCGGACTTCTCCGTCGTCCAGACTGCCTACCAACTGGCACAGGGAACGCTTTGGCTGCCCCCAATGCAGGAGCAGGAGGCATCGCACATCCCGATGGCTGCTATTCAACAGACATGCCAGGTCGGCACACAAGACAACAACATTGTCGGTCGAGGCAGCCGGACGGCCTTTGATCTCCTCAAGCCACCATCCGGCGTCCCCACCTATCCCATGCTATGGGGCCACAACGCCAAGCGGGAAAGAAGCCTGGTGGTAGCTCCCGACAGTGAGGGGCGCGTCAAGGTAGGGCGGGAGAGCCGCGCCGCCCAAATTTGGCGCACCAGTAGCCACGCGCACCATAACCGTGATTTCCGGTTCAACTCCCAGCCTTTGGCGGTGGCCTTTACCGAGCGGCGCACCATTGGCGGCCGGGCTTGGCCCAACGTGCGCTTTGCCGAACAGGCACATGAGATTGCCTACTCCTTGTGGGGTAACAGCACGCTGGGGCTGCTCTGCTACTGGTGGCACTCCAGCCGGCAGCAGGCCGGACGCGGCAGTATGCCCGTCACGGCCATCCGCACCATGCCGACGCTGGACGTGACCCGGCTCACGCCGCGGCAGCTGGAGACGACCGCGGCCATTTTCGACGACATGCGCGAACGGACGTTCCTGCCGGCCAATGAAGCCTACCGCGATACCACCCGCCAGGAGCTGGACCATCGCGTGCTCATCGAGGTGCTGGGGCTACCGGAAAGCGTGCTGGAGCCGCTGGAGCTGCTCCGCCACAAGTGGTGCTCCGAGCCGAGCGTCCACGGGGGCAAGCGCACCGCGCCGCCGGGCGCCGCCGGCCGGTAGGGGGCTGGACCGGGCCTCACCTCGGCCGCGCCTCACCCCGGCCCTCTCCACCATCTGGAGAGGGGGAGTCCGTCGGAGGCGGGCGGGGGTGAGGCGCGACGAGCGCGGATGGACGGACTGTCCCCGGTCGAGGCACGGCGGGCCGTTTGCACGCTATAGTGTCTCGCCGCCGTGAACGCGAGGCGGGTGACCGCTCTTGGAGCACGGTCTTGCGGCCGATTGCCGGGGCCCCCTCGTCCCTGGCGGCGTTGTTGCAAGCGTGAGCACCGACCTACCGGCGAAAGGAGTGCCCGATGGCCCTGAACACACCAGTTGATCTGCAACGCCACGTCAACGGCGGGACGCAGGCCAGCGCGCCGCATTGGCATCCGGCGGTTGCCGAGTCGTTGGCGGCACTGCCCATCGAGCCGATGACGTGCTGGGGAATCCCCTTCACGCCCGCGGCGGCGGGTGTGGAGGGCGAGGACCCGCCGCGCTGGCTCCTGCTGGGCAAGAGCCTCCCCGACACCGTGCTGGTTGATCTCCCGGCCGGGACACAGGCCAGTCACGTCGTCTTCCTGCACTTCTGCGATGAGACCTACGATCCCGACGCCGGCCGCCAGCCGGAGGAATACCGCGGCGGCAACCTGACGCAGCCGGGCACCCAAGTCGCCAACTACGTGCTCACTTACGCTGACGGCAGCGAGGAGAGCCGCGAGATACGGGTGCGCTTCGAGATCAACGATTCGGGGACGGTGCGGGGACAAAAGGCCTTTGCCGCTCGGCCGGACGGCCAGGACGACTACATTGACTTCCGCGCCACGCACCCTGGCGAGGCCTGGGGACGCGCGCAGATGTCGGCTAGCCAGGGCAGCGGCCGGTACTGGGTCTATGCGCTGCCCAATCCGCGGCCGGAGGCCGAGCTGCGCGGCGTGCGCTTGGAGACGACCGGCGACAGCGTGGTGGCCATCGCCGGCATGACGCTGTACCACGGCCAAGAGCACCCCTTGAAGCGCAAGCGGCTGGAGAGTTTTCGCATCACGCTCTCGGCCAACGGCACCGCCGCCGAGGACGTGGCGCTGGCCGTGGACCTCGGCATCCTGGCGCGGCGCTATCAGGTGCGGCCCTTCGATCCGGCGGCCTGGACCGGTGATCCCCTGGCCGAGCCGACCGGTCCGGCCAGTGACCCTATGGGCGGGCCGTCCGGCTCCGACGACGACCCCGACCCTCGGCAGGTGATCGTGGACATGACCGCCAGCGCGGATGCCACCTTGACCGTCGGCGACAAGGAGGTGCCGCTACGGCCGGCGTATGAGGAAGGCACAAGTCAGTCTGCCGATGGCGCCGTGCGCGTCGAGCTACTCACCCCGGACAAGACGTGGGTGCATACCGTGGTGCGTGACGCCGCGACGGGCCAGCCCACACCGGTCCGCGTTCACTTCCGCGCCCCGGACGGACGCTACTTCCCGCCCTACGGACACCGCCACGAGGTGAACGAGTATTGGTTCCAGGACTACGGCAACGATCTCAAGATCGGCGATACGGAATACGCCTACGTGGACGGCACGTTCCAAGGCGAGCTACCCGTCGGGGACGTATACGTCGAGCTGAGCAAGGGCTTCGAGTACCGGCCAATCCGCCAAAAGGTCACGATCAAGCCAGGACAGCGCGAATTGTCACTGACCCTCGAACGCCCCCTCGACTGGCGGGGGCGCGGCTGGATGACCGCCGATACGCACGTCCACTTCCTCTCGCCGACCACGGCTTGGCTACAAGGGCAAGCCGAGGGGCTGAACCTGGTCAATCTCCTGGCGTCGCAGTGGGGTGATCTGTTCACCAACGTCGGGGATATTACGGGCGATATGTCCAAGGTCAGCGGCAAGGAGACCATCGTCTGGGTAGGCACCGAGAACCGCCAGCATCTCCTCGGCCACATCAGCATGTTGGGGACGCAGGGGGAGCCGGTCTATCCGATGACCGCGAGCGGCCCCGGCGAGAGCTACCTGGGCGATCCTACGTGGTCCAGCCTCGGCGGCTGGGCCGACGCAAACCACGAGCGCGGCGGGGTCGTCGTGACGCCGCACTTCCCGAACCCCTATTCGGAGGTCGTCGCCGACGTCGTCCTGGGCAAGACCGATGCGCTGGAGATGACGAACTTCACACCGGCGTTCGACGGTCTGAATATCTCCGAGTGGTACAAGTTCCTCAACTGCGGCTATCGCGTACCCTGCGTCGGCGGCACCGACAAGATGTCCGCCGCGATGGTCATGGGGTCTATTCGGACCTACGCCTACCTGGGTGATGCGCCGTTCACGTTCGAGGCCTGGGGCGAGGCGATCAAGGCAGGGCGCACCTTCGCCTCGACCGGCCCACTGCTCGATCTGCGGGTAGAAGGCCGGCGGCCGGGCGACGTCATTGACCTACCCAAGGGCGGTGGCACGCTGGCGGTGGAGGTGGTCGCCGAGTCGCTGGCGCCACTGGCGACCATTGAGGTCGTCGTCAACGGCCGGGTCGTGGCGACCGCGCAGCCGCAGCCTGGTGCGCTCAGCACGACAATGCGGGCGCAGGTGCCGGTAGCGGGGAGTGGCTGGATTGCGGCGCGTTGCACGAGCAATCAGCCCGGGTGGGCACTCTCCACCCGGGGGGTCGCCGCGCATGCCTCACCGGTCTACGTTGTCGTAGACGGCGCCGAGCTTTACAACCCCAGCTCGGCGACGTACATGCTGACCTTGCTGGAGGGGGGCATGACCTGGGTGGACACGCTATCCATCCCGGCGGATCCGCAAACTCACCAGCGCGTGCGGGGCGTCTTCGAGCAAGCCCATCAGAGCCTCCACACGCGGATGCACACCGCCGGTACGCACCACCAGCACGCCCACGACCACCATCACTAGCGTTCGCTGTCAGCCGTCAGCCGCTGTCGTGACCTCGCCGGGTGCTTCCTCGACCGTGGCTGCGGCGATGACGGCCCGGAAGTCGTCGTAGGCCATGCCGACCGAGCGTATCCAATACCAGTTACAGTCCGACAGCGTCATACTGTAGGAGCAGACCTGCTCCAGATCGCCCTTCTGCCAGGGCTTGGCGGGCCAAACCGTGTGGCCGGACTTCGTGCAGACTTGGAGCGACTGCGTATGGAGCTTCAGGTGGACGCGCCGCTCGTCAATCCACTGTGCCGTCCGGGGAGACAGGAACATTGCGGCGGCGGTCGTGTCCTGACAGGCAAAGAGCCACGCTTCTACGTCGCTGCCCGGCAGGGCGATGATCTCCGGCGGCGCGGCGCCGAGCAGAAACCGTGAGTCGTAGACGGTCATCTCGAAGCGCAGCCGTGGCGCGTGCTTGAGGCCGAGATAGTGCGCGAACGCGCCGCCGTACCCCGGAACACAGCCCTCGAACGATTCACCCCACACCTCGGAGGTCACGGCGCGAGGATCGAACCGGAGCTTGTGGACGCCGACGTGCTCGCGCACACAACCCGCCAAGGCTACATAGAGCTTGTGCAGGTCTCCGGTGTTTTCCGCGTCCGGGAAGCAGGCGTAGGGCGCGCCGAGATGGCTGCGAGCGATGTCAAGCAGGTACGTGGGGCCACCGAGCTGGACGTACAACGTGCCGCGCGGCCGGGCGGCCAGGGCCGCGAGCCAGCGTCGCTTGACCTGCTGCTCTCGCTCGACGTAGAGCCGCCAGTTGCCCTGGCGTACCGCCGCGGCGTCCTGCTGCTCGTAGATACACGGGTGGATCAGGAAGATTACATGGTCGCAAGGGAGGAGCCTATCGTTCATGGCTGCCTGCCGTGTGTTTGCGGTGCCTTAGTCGTGGGAAGGCGAGCGCCAGAGGCGCAGGGCGGTAGCGGCAGCGACCGGTACGAACAGCGGATTAATCCACACCCAGATGTTCCGTTGGGTTTGCCCTTGCGGCTCCACTGAGACCAAGTCGTTCGACCAATTCCAGAAGAACCAGAGGACCAACACGACGGTCACGTAGAAAATCAGATTGACTTCCACGTACTCACGAGTGATGTCCCCAGCGGCGCCGCGCCGGTCGAGCGTGCGCTTGTGGTGGAAGCTCACAATCAGCGCGATCACCAATCCGACCGCCATGAGCCAGTTCAAGACGTTCCATATCGCGCCGGTGTCTACCAACTCCCGGTAGAACGAGCTGAACATGAAATGCACTGCCACCACGAGCGCCACCACACCGAGGAAGACCGCCAACGGCTTTTTGACCAGATCCATTGCTCCTCGCTCCCTTCCCAAGGTTTGCGCTGCGGCCGGCGTGCCGCTCGGACCAGCCCGTCACGGCGGATGATCCAGGCGTGCAGTGTAGCGGCTGGGAGATCGGGGCGGGAGGTGTGGCTTCCGCGCCTGTAGCTTAATCCGGGGAGCAATTGTGAGGGGCCTAGCGGGTACACGGCGCCCTTATCCGGCTGGCTTCATTTGCGGGGAGTGGTCCCAGGGGCTGGACTCGAACCAGCGACCAACGGTTTTACAGACCGCCGCTCTAAACCAACTGAGCTACCCTGGGTAGCGGGGCACCTCGCCACGGTGACGAGACCACTTCATTCTACCAAGAATCGTGCTTCCGGCGCCCATGAGAGAGGCTCTTACGCCACGCTGCGGGCGCGCGGCCGGTGCGGTAGACTTGATGCCCAGGTGAGCAAGGTCGCCGGTATGCACGCCCGCGGCGCCGCCGAGCACGATGCACCTGCCATGCTAGGATACGGAGGGAGCTATGACCGCGGAGCTTATGGCTATTCTGAGCGTCGGCGTGGCGATCCTGACCGTCTTGGTGGTCTCGGCGCAACGCACCGATAAGCGCTTCGAGCAGTTGGAAGAGCGGCAGGAAGCTCGCTTTTCCCAGATGGAAGAGCGGCAGGAAGCTCGCTTTTCCCAGATTGACAGTAGATTTGCACAGATTGATAGCCGATTTTTGCAGATTGATAGCCGCTTTGCACGGTTGGAAGAACGCTTGGCTAACCTAGAGCAGCGTGTAGCGCGGCTCGAAGGTGTCTTGGACGGACTGCGTGAAGCTCTGTTCGAGCGTGTTGCCCGCTAGGGCTGGCTGGCGCCGGCTGCCGCGGTAATTTGCGTCAGGGAACGCGGCATTTCGAGAAGGTTCGAGAAGGAAGGATCCCCGGACATGCTCACTATCGCTACTCCCACGTCGCCGCCAGCCTGGGCGTTGCTGGAACGCGAGCTGATCCGCACCGCCTCCGAGGCGGTCACGGCTTTCTACGACCACTACTTCGACGAGCGCGGCTACCTGCTCTGCGTACCCCGCTGGGGCGGTGACGACGGCCCCGATGACGCGGCGGAAAACATCGCGAACTGGCCTGAGCTACACGCACTCGGAGCACCGGACACCGTCCTGGCGCGGTACAAGCGGGGCTGGGAAGGCCATCTGCGCCAATACACCGAAGCCAAGACGGTGGAGGTGCCGCTGGCACGGGAGGGGATGTACTTCAGAGAGTTCCCGACCCAGTTCGATTGGATGCACAACGGCGAGGCGTATACGGCCTTCTTTCTGCAGGGCCTTTCCGATCCCTACGACAGAGTACTGCTCGACCGGACCCGGCGCTTTGCCGGTTTCTACATGGACGAGGACGCGCTGGCCAAGAACTACGACCCGGAGCACAAGCTCATCCGCAGCATGTTCAACGGCAGCCGGGGGCCACTGCTCCGCAAAACGACCGGTCTCGACTGGGCCGGCGATCCGATTGAGGTCGAGGGCCGGTTCCGGCCGCTCCACGGCGAGCGCAACTACGAGGAGATGGTCGCCCATTTCAAAGACTACAACGACGTGGTGGGTGACAACCCGACCAACTTGGCGACGACCGTGCTGGCCTTCAACGCCTATGCCCACACCGGCGAAGAGAAATACCGGCGCTGGCTGCTGGAATACGTGGACGCTTGGGTCGAACGGACGCAAGCCAACGGTGGCATCATCCCCAGCAACATCGGACTCGATGGCACCATCGGCGGCGCCTGTGACGGGAAATGGTACGGCGGGGTCTACGGCTGGGGCTTTACGGTCATCGTGCCGCAAACGGGCGCGCTGGCTCATCGCCCCTATTTCCACCGTTGTCCCTATGGATTTGGCAATGCGCTGCTCCTCACCGGCGATCAGCGGTACGTGGACGTCTGGCGCGGCGTGATAGAGGCGGTCAACGGCAACGCCAAGGAGGCCGCCGGGCAGCGGCTGTATCCCCACATGCACGGCGATGACGGCTGGTACGACTACACGCCGGAGCCGTTCAGCGTCGGCGCGTTGGAGGTCTACTACTGGTCCATGCAGTCGGCGGACCTGGATCGCTTGCTGATCCCCAGAGAGGGCTGGGTGGCCTTCTTGGAGGGGCAGAATCCGGACTATCCGGAGACGGCGCTGCGGCACGACCTGGAGACGGTGCGCGAGCGCATGGCGCGGGTGCGCGCGGACACGGCGACCCCGGACACCCGCATGTCGGACGACCCGAACGGGAACAATCCGGCAATGGTGGGGACGCTGATCCAGTTGATGCTCGGTGGCCTGCCAACGCAGCATCACGGGCATCCGCTGCACTGCCGGGTGCGTTATTTCGACCCGGCGCGGCAGCGAGCCGGCATCCCGGAAGACGTGGCGGCGTTGGTAGAGACCATGACCGCCGGCGAGACGACGCTCCAGTTGGTCAACGTTAACCAGGTAGAGGCCAGAACGATCGTGGTGCAGGGCGGCGCGTATGCCGAGCACCGGATCGAGCACGTCACGCTGGATGGGCAGACCGTGCCGGTGGAGGGTAGCTCGTTCTCGGTGCGGCTGGAGCCGGGCTGCGGGGCGCGCTTGACGCTCACGATGCAGCGGTACGCCAACCAGCCGACATTGGCCTTCCCCTGGGATCGCACCTAGGGCCACCAGACCGCCCACGCGGCGCATCTGGTTGGACGGGTATAGCAGGTGGGTACGGTAGGACAGCGGGGCGGGTCAGTCGCGGACGGCCATTTCCTAGCCGTCGTACTCCCCACCTAGCGACTCCGCCAATGCTTCCAAATGCTCCCGGGTATCTTCGATTGGATCGCCTGGCGGTGGTACAGTGCCGGAGGCCACCACCTGCCACTCACGACCCAGCGGCTGGGTTCCGGGCGGAGTTTCGTCTTCGAAGTACTCACTATCCGGGTCCCGCACGGCTACTCGTTTGTACCCTTTGGCGCGCAGCCGACGCGCAGCCTCCTGGGCCGCCGCCGCGGTGGGGAAGTACAGGAAGTGCTCCGGCGGCGGCTCCCGTCCCGCTGTCTGCTCCTCCGCTGCCAACTCCTCCGCCAGTTCTTCCTGCGACTGCGCCGCTAACTCCTCCACCAGCCCCGGCGGCGGCGGCCGATCTCCGTAGACGACGACTAGCCATTTCCAATCGGGGGGTGCTGCTGCTGCCCCTTCGAGGGACGCGCGCTCCGAGGGCGGCACGCTCCTGCTGTGCAGCACCGCGATGCGTTGATACCCTTGCGCGTGCAGTCGCCGCCCCGCTACTTGGGCCGCTATCACGTCTGGAAAGTACAGGACGTGCTGCGGGGGCAGCGGTTCCGCCGCCGCCTTCTCCCCTGCCGTCACGGCGTCGCGCGGATGCCAGCCACTCACGATCCGGTCAATGAGCAGCGGATGACTGGGGATCCCATCCAGCGGCAGGTCCCGTTGCGCCGCCGTGAGCCCCTCTATCCGCCACAGCCGTTCCTCGTCCCGGAGCCGCCAACAGTTGAGCTTGCCCGTGACCGGGTGGCGTCCTGGACCACCCAGCAAGCGAAAGAGCGGTATGGGGCGGTTGCGTGCCGGGATGGGGAACGGCCCTACAACAGCCGCTTCCGGCACTTCGCGCCCGGCCACAACGATGGCTTCACTTTCCCGGAGGATTGCCCGCAGCATGGAGAAGGTGACGTAGCGTTCGCGCTGCTGCACCAAGGCCGCCAGGGCGGCTGGCCGAGTCTCATACAGCCCCGGCAGGATGCGGAGCAACTCGCCCTTCCCCGGAATATGGTGGGTGAGTTGAGCATAGGCGACCC
The DNA here is from genome assembly GCA_965220865.1 of Chloroflexota bacterium. GTDB lineage: Bacteria > Chloroflexota > UBA11872 > UBA12225 > JAJDUF01 > JAJDUF01. The sequence continues at coordinate 3,548,827 of OZ244848.1, read as the reverse complement.
CCTTTGGGGTGGCGATCTCCACCACGTCCCCGATCCGGGGCAGACGGCGCTTGCCACGTTGGCGTGGTCGCCGCTGGCGGGAGCCAGCGGCCACTGGTGGGGTCCGGTCCACTGGGATGCCATCGTAGTCCCGAGGCGCCCAGCCACTGACGATCTGGTGCAGGAACACCTCCGTATGCGGCATCCCATCCACCGGCAGGTTCCGCTGCGCTTCCGTCAGCCGGTCAACCCGCCAGCACCGCTGGCCATCCCAGAGCGTCCAATAGGGTGGCGGGCCAGGCTCCCGGGGTGCGAGCGCCGGGGTGCGAAAGAGCGGCACGGCACGGTTGCGCGCCGGGATAGGGAACTGGTCCACAATGGCCACGACGGCGCGGGACTTATGAAGAGCCGGCCGCAGCCAAAAGAAGGTAACGTAGCGTTCGGGCTGCTGCACCAAGGCGGCCAGGTCGGTCGGCCGGGTGGCATATAGCCCCGGCAGGATGCGGAGCAGTTGTCCGTGTAGCGGGATGTCGTGGGTGAACTGGGCATAGGCGAACCCTTGGGGGGTAGTGATCTCGACTACGTCCCCAAGCTGAGGCTCGGGCAGTGGTGCGTGCCATGCACTCATGCAGGTTTCTCCCAGTGCGTGCTGCCTCGCTCCCGCCACAGTCCCCGGCTAGCGGCCGGTAAGCTCGCGGACGAGCTTGTTGACCTGGCCGAGGTCGGCGCGGCCGCGGAGGGCGCGGGCGGCCTGCGGAATCACTTTGCGGAACTCGCGCCCGTGCTCGGCGACCAACTGCTCGACCGTGCTGCGAATCTCGTCCTCGGAGAGCTGGGCCGGCATATACTGTTCGAGCACCGCGATCATGGCCTGCTCTTTGGCGATCAATTCGGCCCGGGCGGCTTTCTCGGCGTATTCGAGCGCCTCGCGGTGCGCGGCGATCTCTTTACGCACGACGTTGAGCAGCTCCTCGTCGGGTATGGACTTGCCGGCCGGATCGTTCGGGCCGCGCTGCGAGATTTCATAGTTGACAATGGCAGCCCGCAGCATGCGGATTGCCGAAACCGCATGCTCGTTCCGTGCCCGCATCGCCGCACGCAAATCGGCCACGACCTGTTCTTGTAAGCTCATAATCACACCTCAGGGCTAAACTTTCTACTACCCCCACCGCACAGCGCTCATGTCCCTCCCGAGGACACAACACCCGGTCCCGGGAGCGCCATGACTGCCGCGGGAGGGCCGGTCCCGCCTCATCGCAGTTTTCCTGCCGGCCGGCCAAACGGTAGAATAACACAGAGGACTGCTACTCCGTGAACCTGATCTTTGATGCCGGTGAGCGCGAGGCCCCCAAGGGTCATGCCCTAGCCTACTTCCGTGACCGGGCAAATCCGGAGCGGGCCCTCGTCACCTACCTCGTGATCCTGCCGGTGGCGATTGACCCCTCCCGCTATGTGCCGCAAGCGCTGGCGGGAAGAGCGTCGCGCGAGTTGACTACCGTTAATGCGACGGCGCTCCCGCCGATCCCTGAGCCGGTAGACGACCTGGAGCAGCTGAAGGCCATCGCTCAGCATCGCGGCGACGACGTGCTCGACGGGGGCACGGTGGACACCGAGGAGGTCGAGCGGCTCATCTACGTCGTGCATGAAATGACCCAAGCCTATGAGCAGCTCTACCGCGCGGCGGCCGACCAATGGGCGGTGGCACCAGCGGCGGAGCCGGACACCGAAACAGTGCAGCTTCTGCTGATGAGTGAGCTTGGCCGCCTGGAGGAGCTGGCCCGGCTTACCGGACAGTTGCGCTACGCGGTGGAGGGGCAGGACACACGCTTAACCGCCGAGACGGCAACCGCAGTGGAGCGCATTGTCGGTCTGTTGCCGGAGAGCTACAACCTGAGCGACTACACCGCCCTGGTCCAGGCCTCCGATGAGCACAGCCGGCGGCTGGCCGCGCTCCTGCTGGATCGCTCCTTCAAGCTGTGCAACGAAGAGTATGAAGCGCTCGCCGCCCTCGACGAGCAGATTGACGCCGAGCGTCGGCTGCACGAGCAGGAGTCGTGAGGCTTGGCGCTCCCGCAGCCGACTGTCCTGGACGTTGATACCGGCCTCGATGACGCGCTGGCGCTGCTTCTGGCCCTGCGCTCACCGGAGGTCAACGTCGTCGGCGTCACCACCGTCGCCGGCAACGTGGCGCTCCCGGACGTGCTCCGGAACACCCGGCACGTGCTCGACATCGCCGGAGCGACGAGCGTGCCGGTCGCGGCAGGCGCAGCGGCGCCGCTGGTCCGCCCCCTGACGACGGCCACCTTCTTCCACGGGCCTCACGGGCTGGGCGACGTTGTCGCGCCGGAGCCGACGCGGGCGGCCGTGGCGGAGCCGGCCGCTCAGCTGCTGTGCCGCCTCGCGGCAGAATACCAAGGGCAGTTCACCGTCATTGCGACGGGGCCTTGGACGAACATCGCGCTGGCCAGCCACTTGGACCCCGGATTCGCCGGCAATCTGCGCCAGTTGGTCGTGATGGGTGGCGCCGCGACGGTCCCGGGGAACGTCACGCCGGTGGCCGAAGCCAACGTCTACAATGACCCGGAAGCCGCGCACATGGTGCTGGCGAGCGGCGCGATGCCGCGGTTCATCGGGCTAGACGTGACTCACCAGGCGCTCTGGCGGCCCGCCCAGCAAGAGGCCGCGCGCCAGCGAGTGCAGCAGCAGTCGCCGCCGGACCCCGTGGCGCGGCTCGCGGTAGAATTGCTGGACTGGTATCTGCGGGCCGACCTCGCCGCGGGTCTCGCCGGCAGCCCGCTGCACGATCCCGTCGCAGTGGCGGCGGCCATGTGGCCGGCCCTCTTTACGTTGGAGCCGCGGCACGTCTCGGTAGAACTGGCTAGCCGGTTGACGCGCGGGCAGACTGTAATGGCACCCGAGGGCCGCCGCGAGCGGCTGGAGACCAGGGAGGGACAACGCGACGTGGTCGGGGTGGAAACGATGCCGCCGAACTGCCACGTAGCCCTCAAGCTCGACGGCGACCGCTTTGTGGAGCGCTTTGCTGCGCGGCTAGGCTTACGGTAGCCAGCCACAGCGTACATCAAGTGCAGGGAGAGAAGGAAGCGATGTCAAGCACGTATGCGTTCAAGATGGGAGTGTTCTTCGACGAAACGGGGCTGCCGTTCGAGCAAGCTGCGGCCCTCGCCCAGGAGCTAGGGGCGCGCTATGCGGAGTTCTTTGTCCACCCCGACCAACTGACCGCGCAGTACGCAACGCACTGCCGGCGCGTACTGGACGACGCCGGCTTGCAAGCGCACGCCATGGGCAGCGCGCCCAACCCCTTCAAGCAGATTCACATTGACCAGATCGCGCTGGACGAGCTACCGACGAACCCGGAGTTCACCCACGATCTGGGCCTCGCGCGCCGCTCAATGGAGTTCGCGCAGATCGTCGGGGCGCCCAACGTGCTGGTCTCCGGCTTTGCCTGGCCGGGCGAGTTCCAGAATGGCCGGCGGGTCAGCCCCATGTGGCCCCAACGCTACGCGGCCGGTGGCGGTATCATCCCGCCGGCCGAGCTTGACAAGCTGGCCAAGGCTTTCACCATCATCGCCGAGTTAGCGGAAAGCCAGGACATGAACGTCGCGATCAGCGTTCATCCCTGGGAATACGCCAACACCAGCCGCAACTACCGCCGTATCGTCGAGCGGGTCAACTCCCCGCGCCTGCGGGCCAAGTGGGGGCCGGGGGATGCGTACAACTGCGGGGAGCTGGACACGGTCACGACCGGGTACCAAAACCTGAAGCCGTATCTGACGAGCCTGCACCTGAAGGACCTCCGCACGCTCGACGGCCCCGCGTGCGAGTTCGAGTACTGTGCCGTCGGCACCGGGGACGTGGACTATGCCGGTCTGTTCCGCACGTTCGCTCGCGATCACACCGACATCGTGATCGGGGTCGGCACGCATTTCCAGCCGCCCGGCGGTACACAGGTGGATGCGATGCGGATCAACTACCGGAACACCTTGCGGCTCACGGAGCAAGCGGTCGCCGCGCAGGGATAGGGAGTACGTGGGCGGCCGGCCCCCTATGGCCCGTCCCCCCGCTACGCAGGGGGACGGGCGCAGCGTGCCGTAGTCCGCTACTGTAGTAGCACGCCGCCGGTGGCCCCGCGCTGCACTGGCCACCGCGCTACGTTCCGCAACTGGGGTAGTCGGAGCGGACCGGCTCACTGCTGGCCAGGTAGGGCGGCCCGAGGGTAATCCGCTCAAAGAACGCGCCGTCCGCCGCCGTCACGTCGCACCAATAGAAGCCGAGCGCCTGGAACGTCGCCAAGTCCGGCACGTGCCGCCACTGTTTCAGACCGGCATCATAGGCCACGATGCGCCCGTCTCCGCCATCGAAGCGTCGCACGAGTTGGTTGGGCTGCGGGTATTGGTCGTCCAACGGCACAGTGTAACGGCTGTTGACCTCAGCCCAGGGAATCGAGTAGACCCACGGGCTGTCCTCCGCAATCCACCAGCGCACGATCTTCCCGTCGGATGCCCGCCGGAGAATGGCATACGTCTGCCCCAAGCTCGCGTCGCGCACGAAGCCGAGGGGATCTGCTGGGTACCGTCCCGGCTGATCCAGCCGATTGCCAGTTCGAACGAGGCCTCCGGCCGGTCGTGGCGCTGGAACACCAGGCTGCTCTGGCCCGGCCCGTCTTCCCGCTCTTTGACCGTCGCGGTGCTGTTGCTGGCGGAGAACAGCGGCTCTGGTGTTGGCTGGGGCGCCGGGGCCGGCGCGCGCCTTCTGCTCGTGCTACCGCTCGACGTTTTGGGAGGCGGAGGCGGGGGTGGAGGGGGCGGCCGTGGTCGCGTGATCGTGTGCGTCAGCAAGGTGGGCTTCACGGCCGTCGAGAAGGTCAGCATGGCCGCATACCTCCGCTGCGGCAACGTAATCGTTAACGGGTGATCCAGCCCGAACTCCAGTGTAGTCGTTGTGGTTGTCGTCGTCTCAGTCAGCGTGGCCGTCGTTGCCACCGTCGTTGTGATCTCCAACCGCCCTGCCGATGTCTTCTTGACCGTCAACCCGGCTTCCGTCGCGGTGGTCGGCGTGAACGTCAGCTCGTCATCCGGACCGACCTGCAGCGTGGCGTTCGTGGTCGTGCTCAACAGTATCGTGTCCGTCGTCGTGGCCCGTAGCGGGTTCGCCACCGTCGCCGTGGCCGTGAGCGTCGAGTGCAAGGTGATGCGGGACCACGCACCGTCACCGGCGGTGTTGACTGCCCGCACCTGCGCTTCGTACTCCGTGTTGCGAGTCAGTCTGCCGATGGTGTATTCCAGAGCACCGCTCGTCCAGGCATTCTGCACGACCGGTTCCCAGTCGGTAACGCCGGTTTCCCGGTAGCGGACGTCGTAGGCGGTGATGGTACCGCTGCCGGTGTAACTTGGCTCTATCCAGGTGATAGTGAGGGCATCTTCGTCCGGAGTCGCTCCGGTAACGGTCGGCCCCCGGGCGTGTTGGGCACGCTCGGTAGCTCGGCGTACCCGTGGCCCCAAATGTTGTTCGGGTCCGTGTTGTCCGGGCTTGGCTCGGTACGCTGCACAGCATTGTCTTTCAGGTATTGGGCGACCTCGGCCGGGGTGTAGGCCGGGAAATGCTGGAGGACCAGGGCGGCGAGGCCGGCGACGTGGGGTGACCCCTGGCTCGTCCCAGGGAATCCGGCCGGCCCATACGCTACCGTATCGGCGCGATCAGCGCCGACGAGGTCGGGCTTGGTGCGGCCGTCCGGCGTTGGGCCGCGACTGCTGAACGGCTCGATTTCACTGTTGATGCCCCACGGGGCGGCGCCGGCGGCGAGCAGCCCTAGGTTCGCGCTATCTGCCGGGTTACCGATGCTGCCGTACAGGGTTTTGGATTGTATATAACTGGCGCCGAAGAAATCCTGTAATTGAAACCGACCTAGATTAGGTATGTTTCCGTTTGATATTTCCAAGATATAATTTCCTGTATCCGGTGGGACGTAGCGTAATACCTCGAAGGGAACGTGCTCTGGATCTCCGGCCTGAAAGCCCGTACTTGACGCGACAATATTGCTATTAATATCGTACAGATAAAGGTCAAGATCGCTGCTGGCACCACCCCAGTGATCATCCCACCGCAGCTGGGCCAGAAACGGGTAGAACGCATATAGTCTGATCCCGATGAAAGCCGCACGAGTTCCATCATCCTTAAGGAACTCGACAAGCCCGTTAGAGCGATTCTCGTCATGGTATGACTGCTCGAAATAGGTGTTCTCCGCTTCATTGCCGGCTGCATTGACCCAGAGGATGCCGCCGGCTACGGCCGCATCTACGGTATTGAGGGGGCTGATCGAGAGTGTGGAGGTGCCATCGCCGGGGCCGTCCCAAATCCAGGCGGCCGAGTAGTTGATGACCTGCACGCCCTGCGAGATCATCCATTCCGTGGCGGATCGCAGGTCCGCCCGAGAAAAGGGGTTGGCTATGTACAGCTCCACGTCCGGCGCAATGTCAATGATCGTCTCGGCGACGGCCGTGCCATGCGCGGTATCCACTTCGCAATCCAGAACATTCGGCGTGAATTCACCGATGTCGGTGTAACAGCGCATGTGAACCGTTGCCGGTAGCTCCGTGCCCATGAGGGCGCCAAAGCCATCGAACCCAACGTCTATTACGCCGACCTTGACGCCCTGTCCTTTGATGCCAGCTTGGTGCCAGGTGGTCGCGCCGTGCGAATCTACCGGAATCGACACCGTTGCGGCAGCTATTTCCAGGGCGAAATCACCCGTGATTTCGCGGCCAAAGGTCGTTGCCTCGACCGCGTAGGTGCCGGGCGTAAGGCCAATCCGTATCCGGGAGTTGGTGGTGTCGTCATCTTTGTCGTCATTAGCCGTGATGAAATCGCCGGTCCAGTCGCCTGCCGGCAGGTACAACAAGGTGTCTGCATCCGGTTTGCCATCACTATCACTATCGGGAGCGGTGAGGTCAATGGTCACGGTCACTGTCTGATTGAGCGTGAAGGTGTAGTAGTTGGCATAGCGGCCCGGCCGATTGGCGGAATCGCATGTATCAACCCACGTCTCGGAGGAGCGACTAATAGTACTGCCCGCGGAAAGCGTGCCCAGCGCGGTCTCGCACACATTCAGCGGCGCGGACTCGATGATAAATTCGAAGCTGCCCCGTTCACCGCGGGCATTGGTGGTCGCCTCCACGGTGTAGGTGCCTGGCTCAAGACCGGTCTCTATCACGGCATTCGAGATGACGGGGCGATAGTCGTTATTACTCCTGACCACTGTGCCATCCCGCCCACCCGAAAGCAGGTACAGGTAGGCATCCGCATCGGAAGAGATCAGGATAAGGGTCACAACCGAGTTCTGGCTCACCGTGAAGCTGTAGTAGCGCGCCGCGCGCTCCCCACGACGGTCGGACGTACAGGAGCTACTCCAACTCCCCGTGCGCGTCTCCGAGACCACCCCGGTAAGCGTGCCCAATTCGGTCAGGCAGGGGTCCGTAGTGGCCTGCGCGAGCGGCTGTAGCGGGGGCCGCGCCGGCTTCAGCGGTAGAGTCCCTACCTCCTTCGGCCCGAAGATGGTCTCGACGCGGGTCACACCGGACTGCTCGGACAACTGTCCCAGTAGCGTCACGGGCACGTAGGCTTCGATGTAGTCCTCGCCCACGCTCCGGACGTCGGCGCCGTTGTTTTATAGGAAGCTCCGGAGGGCGGAGACGTTGGCGCTGATGTAGACCGTCACCGCGACGCTAGAATTATCATGGACTGGCGCTTGGCTCGCGACATCCCGGGATTCGCCTGCCCCTCCTCATAGCCTGTGACCAAGCCGCCGAGGATGGAGTCCAAGCGCGGATACTTCTGGAGACTCTTGGGGCCAGCTACGGGAATCTGGAGATCCTTGATGTCCTTGAATAAGGCCTCATTGAGCACATCGTCAACGTCGTCAATAGGACCGTTGCCTTGGGCGGCCACGCCCGGGATGGTCAGCAGGCCCACCAGCCCCACGTAGAAGAGGGCGATAGCCAGGGTGCGGAGTGCAGTGAGGCGCCGCACGTTCCCGCTTCCTAAGCCGGAGGAAGTGCGCACCGAGCGAAAAAACCGATAACCGGCGCCGGTCAGACAAACCGTGGCGTGACAATGGGTTGGCCTCAGCAGGTGATGTCTTTGCCTTCGGTACCGAAAATAGTCATCCGCGCCTCTTTGGATGTACGGGGCGTGCCGGCCGGGATATAGTGCAACTGGAGCGCCCGGCGACGCTCGGCAGTGCGATTGGCGGGGGTGCCGTGGTGGGTTAAGCCGTTGAAGAAGAGGATGCCGCCCGGCTTGAGGGGCACCATGACATCCCGCGTCAGGTCGAGGTGCTCGTCGCAAATCTGCCAGTCGCGGCGCTCGAAATGCACCACCGGCCCCTCTTTATGGGTGCCGGGCTTCACGTGCATGCAGCCGTTTTCCGGCTTCGCTTCATCAAGCGCAATCCAGCAACCGATAATCGGCGTGCCGAGAGGCAGGTCGAAGAAGGCGTGGTCCTGGTGCCACGGTTTCTCACGGCCAATGCCACGGGGCTTGAGCAAGGCCTGGTCCTGGAAAAGCTCCGGCTCGGTCGTGCCAAGCAGCCGGCCAACCGTCTCCCGCAGCCGGGGGTGATCGGCGATGGCCTGGAGGCGCGGCTCGTGGTCCACATAGTTCTGGAGCTTGCGGACCATATCGCGCCGCTCCTCGGGACTGCTCGTACTCAGGTGGTCGCGCGTGCTGGCTTCATACTGCACGACGCCCGAAGGCGCGTCGGGATTCTTGCCGTCAATGAGGTCCATCAGCCCGGCGAGGGCACTTGCAATCTCAGCCGCGGTAAAGAAGTCATTGATGGCGAGAAAACCGGTCTCGCGGTAATAGTACACGTGGTCCTCGGTGAAGCTGGCAAAGCCCTCGATACCGGAGGCGACGTTGTCGAAGCTGAAGAGGTGCTCCGGGTACTCATGCAAGATATAGCGGTCGAAGACCGGCTCATCGGACAGCGCTGAGGTCGTCGTTTTCTGTTTGGTTGCCATTGCCCTTCCCTCGTCAGTTCCACACTATAGCCGCCAGCCGCGGTGCCGAGGCTGTGCGGCCGGAAGCCGCTACCAAGGCGGTCATATTGTACGCCATCGGTGATCGCGGCGGGCCGTTCCTGCTACCCTTGATACGGCTCTGCGGCTCGTGGGACATGCAGGACGCAACAGGAGGCAACCGGCGATGCGACTGGCGAACAAGGTAGCTGCGATTACCGGAGCAGCGCAGGGTATTGGGCGCGGCATCGCGCGGATGTTTGCCCGTGAAGGCGCCGCCGTGGTGATTGGCGACATTCAGGACACAAGGGGGGCAGCGGTGGCTGCCGAGATCATCGCGGCCGGGGGGCGCGCCGCGTTCATCCACACCGATGTCGCCGTTGCCAGCGACTTGGAACGGATGGTGCAAACAGCGGTGGAGCAGTTCGGTGGCCTCGATGTTCTGGTCAACGATGCGATCTGGAGCAAGGGAGGTACGGCGGTCACGTTGGAGGAGTCAGACTGGGATCAGGCAGTGGCCGTGGGGCTGAAGGCGTGCTATGTCGGCGCCAAGTACGCCGTCCCGGAGATGGCGCGGCGCGGCGGTGGCAGTATTATCAACATCTCCTCGGTCCACGGCCTGCTCGCGGCACGCAACTCGCTGGTCTACGAGAGCGTCAAGGGTGGGTTGATCCTGATGACGAAGGAAATGGCCAGCGACTTCGGGCCGCAGGGGATCCGGGTCAACGCGATCTGTCCCGGGATGATCGTCCACGAGGGCCATCGCCACGATCCGGCCAGCGCGCAAGCCCGCTTTGCGGCCGAAGTCTACCCCGTGCGACGCTACGGCAACCCCGACGACATCGCCTACGGCGCGGTCTACCTGGCAGCGGACGAGTCGAGCTTTGTGAGCGGCCACGCGCTGGTCATTGACGGCGGCATGACGGCCCAGCTCCAGGATGACCTCGCCGGCCGGATCGTGCAGTACGTGCGCGAGCACCCCGACGAATCCTGAGCCGACGGTATCCTGCCTGGAACTTGGCTCGCACTCCTGAGCCTACTGCTCGCAGTACTATGCCTGGCCCTCTGAGATACGCTCGTCGGTTGGCGGGCACCGGGATCAGTAGCCAGCCTCAGGCTGGGTGGAGGGGCAGCGGCAGGTTCAGGGCTTGGGCCAGTGCTCGGAGCGGCTCCCAGACAGACCGAACGATCACATGCGTGCCCCGCGCGCGGGCCGCGCGCTCCTGGGGAGCGGCCCGCTCCCCAGGATAGAAGATTTCCGCAACCCCAGCAGGATGCATTGGTTCACGTCTCTTTGGACCGCTCCTACCACTGCAAACCGGGTGCCCGCGTCAGGAGTACCACAAAATGGTACTGACCAAATAAATCAGCAAGACTAACGGCAAGCTGAAAAATGACGAGTGTCGCTAGAGCACCTCGCGCAATCCAGATTGGTCCGCTCCCGGCAACCGGTCCTCCGAATGCGTTCCGCGAACGCCACTGCGTTACCGCTTCACCGACTCTCCGACCGAGAAACCAGACGCCCTCGGCAGCAGCAAGATACAGCGCCGGATAGACCCAATAGGTGAAGCGCGTGGGGAGAGGGATAGAATGGACTTGACTGGCAACCACGCCAGCACCTAGCCCGGCAGCCAACACTGCCGCGTACCACTGCTGCCGACGCGGACGCGCAACGACGATACCTACCAGGCCTGCGAACAGGAGTGGGTAGTAGAACCCACCGACGAGACCACCGATGAGTTGGTAACGTGACAGATCAATGAGCAACGGCTGCGGTCCCTGCTCCCAGAACTCCAGCCAGTTGGCAAGTGTTGGCTGGAACCCTATGTATCCCATTGCCGCGTTGATACGCGGGTCGAACGGTAGCCCCCCCATCTTGCCGACGACTTCCCAGAACCGTGACAAGGCCACGGCCATGACCACCGTAACCAGGACACCCCACCACGCGGCTCGCCGCAGCACGAACATCCCCAGCCAACCCAGGACCACTTGCGGGACGACATAGAACAGACCAGTGGTAGCAACCAGCCAGCCGAAAGCCAGTCGGTACCGTGTCGACACACCTCCCCAGCCGGCGATTCGCCAGCGGGTTGCCACGGCAAGCAATATCGCGAACCAGGCCAAGCCCACCATGTAAGACATGGGAGTAGCACTCCAGTAGGTGAGGCCCTGACTCGTCGCCGTCAGCAGAGCCGCCGCGATGGCTCGTGGCCCATCGCCAAAGAAGGTGCGACCGAGGCTCCACACGGCCACGCTCGCGAGCCACCAGAAGAGCCCATTGATGAGCAGCGCGGCCGGATAATAGCCGAGCACGGAAGCCACGAGCGCTAACGAGTAGGCATACCCCGCTCGATCGTCATTAGGACCACCGAGGCCCCGCCCAGAGGCAGCCTCACCGCTGAAAGCCTTCGCGAGTTTCACCTCGCGCGTCGCTTCCAGATAGACAGGAACACCACCCAGAAAGCCGATATACCCTTCCGCGTGCGCTGAGACGGACTGAGGAAAGCGCGTGGGCTGGAGGCCGGTAATGTGAGGACTCCGGGCTCCCGCATGGGCCAGTATTTCAACTACAACTACCAAGGCTAGTAGACCGGGAACGCGCCAACGCCGTAGGTAAGAGCCGACGGGTGCCGGTGGCGGAGCAACCACAGCACGCCACTTGCCTTGCCGCCAACGCTGTCCACTGCGCCAGAGGCCCTCCGGTATTGCCAGGAGAAGATAACCGACTGCAAAGAAGGCCAAGCCTAGATTGAGCCAGGCCTCCAGGGTGAGCCGGTACCAGAGGGCCGCAACGGTCGCCCCCTCAATAGCAATCACCAGCGCGATTATAAGCGGGCCGGAGCGCCGGCGAACTCGTTGCCCGGACCCGGTGCCGCCGACGGCAACCAGCAGCACGTAGCTGGCTACGAACAACACGAGTACAACGCCCAGCCAGCCCTCGACAGAATCCAACTCGTGCCAGACCATGACCGCGGCGCCGCCCCAGAGCGCAGCCACCAAAGCAATCAGGTGCCGGCGGGGGGAGCGGATACGCAGCGACTGCATGTGGCTGACTAGCCAACCGGGCAGCTGCGACCAGGGCAACAAAGTCATGCTGCTCAGTACCACACGGCGAGCACTTGGTTGTCCTGGTCATGTGCTCGCAACTCGATCAGCCAACGCCCTTGCTGACTCCCAGGCGTAGCAGGGTCCAAGTCCACGATGTACTGACCTTGCCCATCAAGCAGCACGCTGGCCTGCATACCACCTCCCGGCGGCCGGTAGTAAGGCGCTGCTCCCAGCCTTGGCGACCGGCGCCCTTCCGTAGACTGGACTGGGGCGACAATGACCTCCCATACCGTTCGGTTGCGGACGGTTGACCAGGGTACCGGCAGCCGATACCAGAGCCACGCGCCGCCGCTGACCTGCGGGCGGCCCTGCAACTGACCCAGCAAGCGTCCGTCCCAGAAGACGTTGAGTGCTGTACCTGATGGCAACTCCGCCGATATATACAAGTAGAGGGTGGTGCCGGGTTGCTCCAGTGCCCCGGCTTTAGAAGCACTCTGGCCCAGCGCAAGGCGATGACTTGCCCGGACCTCCGGTCCATCCAAAGCAACCTCCCACGAGGGCCGCACAAGGTCCGCTTGCCGCACTGGCAGCAATGCCTGCGCCAGGGTAAATAGCAACACCACCCCGGACACGGCGAATGCGGCCCTCATGCCTCCTGCCGCAGCAGCCGCAATACTGGCTATCGGTACGAATAGGACTACGAAGAAGACGCCGAAGAGGGTACGCACCGGGAAGGTTGGGGTGCGGACAAGCAGGATGAACACCGTGAGGAGTGGCAGAACACCGGCGGCAAGTACCAGGGGGTGCGCCTTAACCCACTTCAGGAGCGGACGTGCAGCGCGAACAAGCCCTACCATAGCTCGGTCATCTCGTCGGTTGGTGAGCACCGGGGTCGGTAGTTAGCATCAGGCTGGGTGCAGGCGTAGCGGCAGGTTCAGGGCTTGGGCGAGGGCTTGTAATGGCTCCCAGACAGATCGAACGAGCCGATGCGTGCCCCGCGCGCGAGCCGCATGCTCCAAGCGAGCAGCGCGCTCACCAGGATAGAAGATTTCGGCGACTCCAGCTTGCTTGGGGGTGGCCTTGATCCGGCGGATATGGTCTTCCACGCGCTGGGCAAACTCGTCTGGCGGCAGGAGCAGGCCCGGATCGAACACGAGCAGGAAATGCCCCACTTGTCCATCGGCGCCGCTCGCCGGCCCATACCCGGCGCCGGTGAGCACGGCGCCTAGGATTTCCGAGACCATCGCCAGACCGTACCCCTTGTGCTCGCCGAGGGGCAGCAGCGAGCCGAGGAGCGCCGCCTCCGCCTCCGTCGTGGGGTTGCCGTCCTGGTCGAGCGCCCAGCCTTCCGGCAGTGGCCGGCCCTCCTCGGCGAACATTCTGACCTTGGCGAACGAGGCGGACGGCGCAATGTCCAGCACGATGGGAGGCCTCCGGCCAGCGGGAATGCCAAAGGCCCACGGATTGTTGCCCAGCACGCGCCCAAGCCCCCCGGTAGGCGCCAGGATCGGTTTTGCGACTGCGGTACAGAAGGCCAGGTGCCCGGCTCGCGCTGCTCGCAGGACGTAATGCGCCGGAATGAAGAGGTGGTTGGAGTTCCGAACCCCGGCCAGGGCCACACCGGTAGTAGCCACCTTTTGCAGGCAGTGCTCCAGCCCAAGCGTCATGGCCAACGGGCCGTAGCCGCCGTCAGCGTCAACGAGCACGCTCACCGGGGTCTCGCGGATGACGCGGATCGCCGCCTGAGCGTTGACCGAGCCGCCATGGGTGGTGGTCTTGTAGGCAAGCATCAGGCGGACGCCATGACTATCGTGTCCGCGCAGGTCCGCCTCCACGGCAACCGCGGCCAGCAGCCTGGCCTGCTCAGGCGCAACACCCTGAGCAATGAAAACCTGGGTACAAAACTCCTCCAGATCGGGGATGGCAATACTGCGGGCGTCGTCCATAGGAGCGTTCCTGGCTTCTTCAGCCGTTAGCCATCAGTCCCGGTAGCGAAGCGGCCGGGAGCAAAGGCGTCCAGCGGAAGCGGTGACTCCCGGCCCATGACCACTGCGGCAATGGCTTGCGCGGTGATCGGGGCGGAGATAATGCCCATCTTGAAGTGCCCCGTCGCATGATAGAGGCCGCGCAGCCGGTGGTCCGGCCCAATGATCGGCAGCTCATCGGCCGTGCAGCGCGGGCGTAGCCCCGCCCACAGCGACTCCAGCCGGCAGTTGCGTAACGCCGGCAGAACTGCGAACGCGCCACGCAGCAGTCCCTCAATCGCGCCGGCCGTCACCGTCGCATCATATCCGACGTCTTCCACCGTGGCCCCACACAGCAGTCGGCCATCGGCTCGTGGCACGAGCACGCCATGTCGAGAGCCGATGATGCATTGAACCGGCGGGGGTCGGGTCTCGAAAGCCAGCATCTGCCCTTTGGCCGGCGCCACAGGCAGCCAAGCCCGCGCATCGAGCAGTCCCGCCCAACTCCCGGCCGCATTGACTACCACGTCCGCTGCGAGTCGCTCGCCGGCAAGCTCCACGCCCAGCACGCGGCCGTGCCGGACGTGCAGGCCCATGGCCGGATGACCCGTGAGGATGGTCACGCCACGACGCGCCGCCGCCATCGCCACGTTCGCCGTCAGCCGGGCATTGTCAACCAGCGCATGATCGGGGAAGAAGAGCGCACCCGTCGCCGCGGTGAGGGCCGGTTCCGCAGCGCGCACAGCGGCCGCGTCCCACACCTCGGCCCGGATACCGGCGGCGCGTTGGGTCTGCCGGTCCTGCTCCAGGGTGGCCGCTTCCGCCTCATCGAGGGCCAGCACGAGTCGGCCGGTCACGCGGTACTCCACAGGCAGGCCGGTGTCCGCGAGCAGCCGGGCCATGAAGTCGCCGTAGAGGCACAAGCTCCGCTGGTAGAGATCAACGATCTCCGGCGGGCGGGCCGGGTCCGCTTCGGGGATCAGGATGCCGGCGGCAGCCGAGGAGGCCCCGGCGCCCGGACGGTCGCGCTCGATGAGCGTGACCTGCAATCCGTGCCCGGCCAACTCCCAGGCAATGGAGCCGCCAATGATCCCACCACCAACGACAATGACATCCGGCGTTGTCTCATTCATAGTGTTTGCAAGGTTACGTTGTTCGGCGGATTAGCTGCCAGGGCGATTTTTGTGAGGTGCCGTAAGGCTCGTCCCGCAGTCCGGCCAGGACCGCTTCCACCAGCTCCATCGTTTTCACCGACTCATCAAGCGTGGCGGTGGGCGGCGAGAGCATGGGGCGGGACTGGGACTTACTGTACTACTGTGGCGACACCTTCGCCGGAATCGGTGTCGCCGAGCGGCGCAAATAGGTACGCGCAACTCCCACCCTGGGGCTGCCCCGTTACTCACCGCTGCATACTCATGTTAAAAGCATGGTGGGGCGACTGGGCAATCGCCCCACCATCATACGCACGCACGCACCCGCTGCTGTGACGACGCTGGTCCTAGATGCCCGTCCGCCCAATCTTCCCGGTACTGTTGAAGCTCTCCAGGGAGGCGGTCATCTCACTCTGTGCCTGATCCAGGATGTCCTTGAAGGCCACGTTCGGGGTCTTGACGACTTCGGACAAGATTCCCCGCATGGCGAGGTAGTGCTCGGGGAACATCACCGGATGATACGGACGGTACCCGTAGCTGAGTGAATCCACGAACGGCAGGAACTGCGGCACCTGTTCCATGCGCTTGGTCCACAGTGGGTGTTCGAGGACCGATTTCCGCGCGGGAATGAACATCGCCGTCGAGCACCACTCCGCCGACGCATCGGTATTCGAAAGCCAGCGATGCACCTGCCAGGCCGTTTCGTTCTCTTCCGGCGACTTCTTCAGCATGTGGATAGACTGGCCGAAGGTGCCGATGAACGTTTGCTTCCTCGTGGGTGATGGCGAGACGTAGAAGTTCTCCAGGCCGCCGATGTCGTTCGCCCAGGCAATGATCCGCGAGTGGCTGGTCTCGTAGTACATGGTGATCTGGCCGCGGCGGAAACTCGGGCGTTGCGTACCCGTCTGCTCGAACCAATCCCTGCCTGGGGTGTGGATCTTGTGCTTGTGGATCAGATCGGAGAGGAACCGCAACGACTCCACCCCTTCCGGACTGTTGAGGACGACCTTGGTCTGGTCTTTGTTGTACAGGTCGCCACCAGCCTGCTTGAGCAGGTTGAGGAAGACCACCCAGTTGTCCATGTGGCTCATCGCCCACTTGTTCGATTTTTCGCCCGGTCCGAGGGTGGTCTGGAGCGTCTTGCCGTACTCCACCAGATCGTCCCAGGTGTAGCCCAATTTGAGGGGCTGCAGGCTCGCCTGGCGCACATGATTGAGGTTGGTGTAGGGCAGGTCGGCGTTGGTGTCAATGTTCAGGGTCCACAACTTTCCCTTCCAGTACATGCTTTCGCGCAGGTGGGGAAAGTAGTCGTTCATGGACGCGGCATGCTCTTTGTCGGTCTTGAGGAACTGCTCTTGGATATCCACCGCCATCCCATTCACCCCGTAGATCGTGGCATTCCAGTAGTTGCCATGCTGGAGGTGAGGGTGAACTCCCGCGTTATAGGCGGTGACGACTCGCGTGGTGGGGTATTCCTTTCCCGTGACGGTCGGCTGCATCCGCAGGACGATGTCATCGTTCTCATTGTTCCACTGGTTGGCCATGCGGAGGAATGCCGCAGCCTGGTCACCCCGGCCGGCGAGGTACCCACTCCACATGACGACCTGCTTGGGCGCGAGGCGCGGGGCCGCTTTTTCGACCACCTTCTCGACGACGACCTGCTTCTCGACGACGACCGATGTGCCGGCTTCGCCAGCCGCACCGGTGGCGCCTCGCGCACCGGTCGCGCCCGTCGTGCCTCCCTCACCAGTTGGTCCGGCCGGGCCAGCCGGGCCCTGCACATAGCGCACTTCGACCTCACCACAGGCAGCGGCCAACAGGCCACCGACTACGGCCGCTACACCACCCAGGTACCGTCTGCGGATCACGTTTTCCATAGCTACTTCCTTCCCCCTCCTAAGTGAGGGTTACTGGCTCGGTGGCTCGCCAGCGGCCGACGAGCCATCAAGTATGCTGTGGCCCCTGTCACTCCTGACAGTGAGAGCAGTGACCATAGTACTCACCTTTCGGGGGAAAGGCAAGTTTATTTTTACATATATTATATCACTAGGCACCTTCTCTATCTCCTGCGCTTTGGAAATTGGAAGGCGTAGAGCTACATATCCCGCATCACGAACCGGAGCTTGACAGGCCGGCCCTGCCCGGTGATGGCATTGCCTAGCACCGCGTCGGCCGCGGCGCACTCATCGCGTTTCCGGGGTTAAGTTCTCTCGGTGGATCGCTTCACGGGCGCAGACGGAAGGGTGGGTACTCGTCGTACATCAGCCCCGCATAGCCCATCACCCGCAGACCCCAGCGGCTGATCCCCATCAGCAGATCGAAGATGTCCTGCGGGTAGCGACCGCTGAACAGCAGCACCACCCCCGCAATGGTGGCCAGCACTCCGTCCAGCCCTATGCCGACGATGATTGAGACGGGGAGGGCGGCGATTGCCGTTTCGGAAAGATCGGCGGCACCGCTCTCCAGCGCTTGGGTGACAAAATCCTGCAACTGAGGGCTACCCCCGAAGAACACCAGGATCACATAGTGCGGTATCGCTAGCAGCCACCACTTGAACAGCACCTTGAGGCGCGAGAGGCGCTCCGGGTACTGTACGTGCAGGTCGGCGGGGTAGTCGTCGTCCGCGGCGAGGCTGAACGGCGGGTAGCGATCCGTGCCGAGGGGGGGCGATGGCGTAGAAAGACACGCGCCATCCCCAGCGCAGCACGCCCACGTTGAAGTTGAAGATGCCGCGTGGGTAACGTGCCGTAATCAGCACGGCCCAGAAGGCAATGATCCACAGTACGAAAGAGACCAGCCCGAGCACGATCAGCACGACGTAGTGCGGTATGGCCAGCAGCCACTTGATCAGCCACAGCCCGCGACTCAAATTCGGCGACAACTCACCCCGGATGTCCAGCGGATAGGGACGGCTCGCCCCCTCGACGGCTTCCTGTGCCATAGCGGACTCCTTTCAGCAGCGTCCTGAGACAGTCAATCGGTCGGGTGCTGCGGGAATTGGAAGGCGTAGAGCTTCATATCCCGCATCACGAATCGGAGCTTGACCGGCCGTCCAGCCAACTCCTCCACGCCCCGCCGGCCTTGCCAGGTGACGGCTCTGCGGATGGCATTGCCCAGCACCGCATCGGCATCGGCGAGGCCGTACCCCGGCAACGGCCGGCCGGCCGCATCCTGGACTTCTACCTTGAGCCAGCCCCCGGCGCTGCCATCGAGGTTCAACTCCAGACAGTTGCCGCCAAACCGTAGCAGCGGGGTGGTGAATTCGCCGCCGCCATAGCCGGCATCCGCGGAGATGAAGCCGTCCCGCCGCAGCGTGGCGCGGAAGAGACCGGTATTGCGCCCGTCGCGCTCTTTCTCCGCATGGCTCCCGCCGCGGCCACTATAGTAGAGCCACAACTCATCGCCGACCGGCACCAGCCACGGATTGGCGACGATGATCCCAGCGGTCGCACTGCCATCGGGTCCTTGGCGCAGAAATGGGCGGCGGTCGCCGGCCCGCTGCCAGCGTATCCCGTCGCGGCTGGTGAGGAGCTGGACGTCAAACGTGGCCGGGAACTCGTTCTCTCCCCAATGGTAGAAGGCCGCCGGCAGCATGAGATAGACATCCTGGGCGTCGGGGTATTTCAGCGCGCAACTGGTGTAGAAGTCAATCACCGGCCGCGGGTCGTCGCTGCGGTCCGGCACCGGAATGGCCAGGTCGGTGGCGTCGGCCTCAAAGACGATCTCTAGCGGTGACCATGTACGTAAGTCCGGAGAGGTGATGCGCCCCACGGCTCGGTACCGCCCCTGCCCCGCCGCGTTAAGCTCGACGCCCATCGTGGCCGCCTCACCGTAGGCTTGGGTCTCACGCACACGGGTATAGCCCACGTACAGCTCCAGCCGATCATCCCAGAACAGCATATTCTGGGTATCGCACATCGTATCGGGCGGGTTCGGCTGACCGGGGTAGACGCGCCAGTGGATACCATCGGCAGAGTGCATCGCCCACAAGCCCGGCTGCACGCTGGCAGCGACCTGCCGGTCGGTGGGCTGGAACTTCGTCCAGAGCTTGTAGCGCTCCGCCGGCGCGGCCCGCTCGTCGCGGAACACCGTCGCCCCTTGCTGGCTCTGCCGCTCCAAGGGCGGGGCGACAATGTTGTTGGCGGTAGAGCCACGGAACGGGATCAGCCCAAGCTCAGGCTTCTCCCAGCACAGGCCGTCGGTGGACTCGGCATAGCAGAGCCGCCGCGCCCCTTCGCGGGGTAGTCCACCCTCCAGCAGCGCGTCGTACCACAGGCGAAAGCGGCCGTCGGCCTCGCGCAGGACGGTGTTGTAGCTACCGATGCCGAGCGCCTCCCACGGCCGGTCCGCGCGCAGCACCGGCTCCGCGTACTGGACGGGCGGATTCATGCACAAGCGCACCCCGTCGGTAGATTCGAAGAACCGCTCGTCAATGAACAGCTGCTTCTGTGTGCCAATATCCATGTTCATATCAGCGCCTCACCCCCCGGCCCCCTCTCCACCATGATGGAGAGGAGGCGTCTTAGCCGCTCCCTGGTACTGTGCAGACACGACGCTAGAACCAGCGCGTGATGACCACCTTGCGGTCGGTGAAGAAGTCAATCGCGTCGCGGCCCTGACCGTGCAGCGTGCCGAAAAAGGACTCCTTCGCGCCGCTGAAGGGAAAATAGGCCATTGGCGCTGCGACGCCGACGTTGATCCCCACATTGCCGGTGGGTACGCGGTAGCGGAACTCCCGCGCCGCCGCGCCGTCCTGCGTGAAGATGGACGCCGCATTGCCAAACCGCTGCTGCTCGATAATCTCAATCGCCGCATCGAGCGTGTCCACGTGCATGATGCTCAAGACCGGACCGAAGATCTCATCACAGGCAATGGTCATATCGGGCGTGACGCTATCGAAGATGGTGGGGCCGACATAGCAACCGTCGTCGCCGCCGGCGACCTCGACGCGGCGACCGTCCAGCACCAGCGTCGCACCTTCCCGTTCGCCTTGCTCGATATAGCCCAGTATACGTTCCTGGGCCGACCGGGAGATCACCGGCCCCAGCTCTACGTCGCTATCCAAGCCATTGCCGACCTTCAGCGCCACCGCAGCCTGCGCCACCGCATCGCGCACCCGCTCGTGACCCTCCCCAACCGTCACCAGGACCGAGCCGGCGAGGCAGCGCTGGCCGGCGGAGCCAAAGGCCGAGTTGATGATATTGGAGACCGAGCTATCCAACACCGCATCGGGCATGACCACCAGGACGTTCTTCGCACCGCCCTGAGCCTGCACGCGCTTGCCGCGTTCGGCGCCCCGCGCATAGATATACTTGGCCACCGGCGTGGAGCCGACAAACGAGAGCCCCTTGACATCGGGGTGGTCGAGCAATCCGTTCACGGTATCTCCGGCGCCGTTGACCAGATTGATCACGCCCGGAGGGAACCCCGCTGCGTCGAGCATCTCGAAGACGATCTGCATACTCGTGGGCACTTGCTCGGAAGGCTTGATAATGAAGGTGTTACCGCAGGCGACGGCATACGGCCAGAACCAGAAGGGCACCATCAGCGGGAAGTTGAAGGGGCAGATAGCCGCAAAGACGCCCAGCGGCTGCCGCACGACATCCTCGTCTATGCCGCGGGCCGCCCCGTCCTCCAGCCCGTAGCCCATGAGCAGGGAGGGAATACCGCTGGCGACCTCGACGTTTTCGATAGCACGCCGCACCGAGCCGCGGGCATCTTCGAGCGCCTTGCCGTGCTCCAGCGTCACCTGACGGGCCAACGCCTCAAACCGCGCCTCCATCTGCTCGCGGACGGCGAAGAGATAGCGCGCGCGGTCGAGGGGGGGCGTTGCACGCCAAGCAGGGAAGGCCGCATGTGCCGCCGCGACGGCCTGCTCTACGTCGGCCCGGTTCGACAGGGGCACGCGGCCCAGCAAGTCGCCGGTAGCGGGATTGGTCACGTCGAGGTACTCGGTCGTTTGTGGCGTGATCCACTCGCCACCGACATAGTTCCGGAGCGCGCTCGTGTCCGTCAGCGTCTCTGTCGCGCCGGCCGTTTGGGTCGTGACCATCTCTATCGCCTCCTACAGCCTGGGGCCGCACGGCAAGCCCGTACAGTCACGTGCGGTCGCAGCTAGAGTATCCGCCTAGGGCCTGCCGGCGGGCCAACGCACATCTTATACCAATTCGCCGTCAGGACAGTGGGGCGAGACAGAGCCCCCAACGACTAGCGTTCCCATCCCGGCAACAGCGCGACTTGGGGTATCAACTACAGAAATGTTGACGACTACAGAATAGTAGTTTATACTTGATGCCAGCCGATCCAACAGGAAGGAGCAGCACAATGGCTCCCGTCAAACCTAGCCGCTTTGAGTTCGACCCCGGGAGTATCGTGCAAGTCAGAAAACACCTGGGCCTCAGTCAGGCAAAGCTGGCTGCGCGCTTGGGCATTCCCGCCAATACGCTGTGGCGCTGGGAAACCGGTGCTACGACCCCGGACGCCCATTCGCTGGCAGCTATCTATTCCGTGGCTGTTCACCACGGAGTATCCACTCAGTTCTTCCAAAGGAGAGAGCAAATGGACAAACGCTTGATCGTGCTCTGGGACTTACAAACACTACCGTCGGCCGGCACCTCTGTAGGCAAAGCCGATGCAGCACTGCGAGAAGAGCTAGAGGCACGGTTTCCCACTGTTCTCGACCGCTCGTTCAAGGTTTTTGCATACCCGTCCGATTCTCAAGCAACCGATGTACTGCAGGAGCTTGGATGGAGGGTGTGGGAAGACGACAACGATCTCAGTGACACCATCATCAGTCACAGCAAGAGTGACTGTAGGCATGAACCGGAGAACACCATTCTTGTGCTGATGACTCATCCTGGCCGGGACGAGTTTGTTGCCCCGGTGCGGGAGCTTCAGAGCAAAGGCGTGGAGGTGCATCTCGCGTCCTCAGGGACCATGGAAATGACGGCTCTAGTCAACGCAGTGGGGGAGAAGAATTGGATCGACTGGTTGTACCTCGATTTCGATCTCAGGAGGAGAAGAATGGCCAAAGCTACCAAGGACCGTACCCGCTTGCTGGTGTTCTGGGATGCCCAGAATCTATTTGATGCCAGATTTTTTGTACCCAAACACCTATCCGTTGCATTGGCATCGGTGCGGAAGAGGCTTGACCGCCTCTTTCCAGCCACATCCTCTCGCCGGTTCAAGGCTTTCGTCCAGCAGGAGAATCCATCATTCCCCAAGCCAACCGAGGAGCTGCAATGGTTCGGGTGGTTGGCGGAAGAATGCGATGACGTCGTTGATTCCATCATCACTCAAAGCAAGAGTGACTGTGAACAAGAACCGGAGAACACCATTCTTGTGCTGATGACTAGCCTCAGCAGTGGAAAGTACGCAGCACTGGTGCGAGAACTCAAGCGCAAACTGGTGGACGTGCATCTCATGTCTCCAGAATCCATGTGGCTCCCATGGTGTAAGGAGGAACCAGTCCTAGTCGAGGCGGTAGGGCAAGAGCGCTGGATCAAGCTGACAAGACCAGGATGGTCAGGGATAGTCTCCGGGGGGAACGCATAGAAGATTACCGGCTGCCCTGCGGGCACCCCTCACCCCGGCCCTCTCCCGGCCGGCATCTCGGTGCTCCCTATGGCAAACCGGCCTCTCTCGGCGCAATCCAGCGCTCATGGGGGCGTCGAAGCTGTTAGCATAGCTCTCTCAGTGCATGGCTGACGGCCGGCGGCTGCGCGTCGTCCGGCCGCGGTGAGGAGCGAACAATGGAATCCACACACGCTGCGACTACCCGCCAAGGTTCTGCTGCGCTCTACGACGTGGTCTACGAGCGCGACGTGATGATGCCGGCCCGCGATGGGACGCCCCTGGAGACCGACCTGTACTTCCCAGCCATTGGCGGTGAGCGCGCGCCGGGGCGGTTTCCGGTCATCTTGGAGCGGACGCCCTACAACAAGCTGCGCTTGGGCGCCCGCGACGCCGGCTACTTCTTCGCGCGCCGCGGCTACGTCGGGGCAGTGCAGGACGTGCGCGGGCGCTACGCCTCGGGCGGCACCTGGTATCCGTTCGCCGGAGACGGCACGGGCACGCAGGGCGAGGGCGAGGACGGCTACGACGCGGTGGAATGGCTCGCTGCCCAGGAGTGGTGCGACGGCGCCATCGGTACGATTGGCGGCTCGTATGCCGGGGCTACGCAGAGCGCACTCGCCGCACTCGATCCGCCGCATCTGCGCGCCATGGCGATCTCGGTCGGGCCACACGACTACTTCGAGAACTCGATGCGCCATCACGGGACGGCCGAGCTGCGCTTTTTCATCTACTCGTTTCGGATGCTGCATACGAACGAGTGGGACGATGCCATGCCGCCCGGCGTGACCGATTCCTTCCGGGACTCCCACGAGCACATCCACTGGTGGGTGCGCCGGCTGCTCGACGGACCGTTCCGCGCCGGCACGTCGCCCTTACAGCACTACCCCAGCGTCGAGCAGTACGTCCTGGACTTGCTGTCGCGCGGCGATGACGATGAATTCTGGGCGCGGCCCGGCTTTGGCCCCCGACGGTACTACGATCAGCACGCCGACGTGCCTACGATCTACCAGGGTGGCTGGTACGACTCGTATGGGACGAGCACGGTGACGAACTTCATGGAGTTCACGCGGCGGAGCCGCTCGCCGCAACGCCTGATTATGGGGCCGTGGGTTCACGGCGCGGGCGAGGAGAACTACGCCGGCGAGGTCGAGTTCGATGTCGAGGCGGCGCAGGATTCGTGGGACGACGTGCGCTTGCGCTGGTTTGATCGGTGGCTCAAGGGGCTGGACAGCGGCGTAGACAGTGAGCCGCCGGTCAAGCTCTACGTGATGGGCGGTGGCGAGGACGACGGGCGCATGACGACGGGCGACCGGCTCTTGCGGGGCGGGGCCTGGCGCGCGGCACAGGAATGGCCGCTGCCGCAGACCCAGCCGACGCCCTACTACCTGCACGCGGGTGGCGGCCTCTCCGCAGCGCCACCCGCGGCCCGGCCGCCCTCCGGCTACAGCTTCGATCCGAGGTATCCGGTACCGACCATTGGCGGGAATATCTCGGCCGCCGATCCCCTGATGCCGCCGGGCGGGTTCGACCAACGCAACCGGCCGGGCCTGCACGGCTGGCTGGGACCGGACTACCAGCACACGCTGCCGCTGGCGGCGCGGGCCGACGTACTCACCTTTCAGACGCCGCCGCTGGAGCAGCCTATCGAGGTGACCGGCTCGGTCGTGGTCGAGCTATGGGCGTCCTCGTCGGCCATTGACACCGACTTCACGGCGAAGCTCATTGATGTCTACCCCCCGTCAACGGATTGGCCGGACGGGTTTGCCCTCAACCTCGGTGATAGCGTCGTGCGGGCGCGGTATCGGGAGGGCTACGATCAGCCCCGCTTCCTCGAACCGGGGCAGCCGGTCAAGCTCTCCATCCTGCTGTATCCGACGAGCAACGTGTTCGAGCGCGGGCATCGCATCCGCATAGACATCGCCAGCTCGAACTTCCCCCGATTCGATGTCAACCCCAACACCGGTGAGCCGCTCAATGCCCATACCCACCACGTCGTCGCCCGCCAGCTGATCTACCACGACCACGACCATCCATCACACGCCCTCCTGCCGATCATCCCCGGTTGAGGCGGAGCCTCACCCCTCGGCCCCCTCTCCACCAAGTGGAGAGGGGGTGTGCGGCCTACTGCGCGGGCAGGCACTCTCGGTAGACGCGGCGCCAGTTGTCGCTGAGGATGCACCGCAGCGAGTCCTCGTCGTAGCCACGTCCGAGTAGCTCCGCGGTCAGGCGCGGCAGGTGGCCGGTGTGATCCATGCCGAGCGGCCATTGGTCCGCGCCGATGCCACCAATGTCGCCTCCCAGGCCCACGTGCTCGTGGCCCACCAGGTTGACGAGGTAGTCCACAAGGTCGGCGAGGTGGGCGATGGTGGCGATCCGGCCGTGTGGCAGAGCGGGGTCCGGCGGCAGGTCGTGGGCACGGTAGAAGGACTGCTCCGCCTCCCAGCGCTCCGCGGGGTCCAGCTCCCAAGCCGGATGCCGGTCAAGACGACCTTGCGGTCCCAGGGCGGCGGCGGTCCTGGCCGCCAGCGCATCCGCTCGTCGGGGTCCTGGTAGGTGTCCAGCAGATGCTGACTGTAGCGCCAGAGCCGCGGCGTCCGTCCATGCGCTGCCGCCGGCACGTACTTCCGAGACCAAACGTCATGGCGCAGCATGTGGTCGGCGAAATGCACGCCGATGACGCCGCCGCGCTCGGCGATCAACCGCAGCGTGGCATCCCGCAGGCCGCGCGACGACGGCACGAGGTCGCGGCTGGTGGTGTGGCTGTCTATCAGCGGCTTTGACGACGTTTCGATCATGGCACGCGCTGACTCTTCAGAGGCGTGCGCCACATCGAGCACCACGCCCAGCGCGTTCAGACGCGCTACCACGTCCCGACCGAAGTCGGTCATCGCCGGGCCGGGGAGGCCATCCATCCCCGTACACCAGCGGTTGTGGTACTGCATAGCCGGGTGGGTGGCGCGCACGCCCTGTCCGAACAAGCGGCCCACCGTATCCAGGTCTACCGTGTGCGCGTTTCCGGTGAGATGCACGATCACGCCCACGCGGTCCTCGGCGGGAGGCGCATCCAGGTCACTGCGCCGCTCTACGAGGCGGGCCGCCGGGCAGCGGCGCACCGCGTTCACCACGTGCGCGATGCGGCGTACTTGGTGCTCCAGCACCCAGGTAGCGGGGCCGGCGAGGTGGTAGTCCCGTGGGCCGGTTTGGAAGTAGCAGCCGAAGCCAATCGAGGCGACCAGCGTATGCACGCCGGCCGCGCACAGCTTGGCCAGGTCAATGTAGGTGCCGCCGTCCGGGGCCAGCGCCTCGTCGTCATAGTCCACGTAGCCCAGGAAAACCGGCAGGCGCCGGTGCAGGTCCCTGGCCTGGTCGAGATGGGCGGCCCAGGTGTCCGCGGTCATCATCCCAACACCCTTGTCATGCTCTCCTCCCGGTCATCTCCGGCTGAAATGGGCAGGCATATCAGTGGTCGGATTGGACAGAGTGCCTGGGGTATCCGCCGTCGCAAACTCGTCAGACTTGACTCGTGGGGCTAGGTGGGGTGATAAGACTGAGCTTTCCCGACTGGTCAACACCATAAATGAACGGACACAGTGTCGTAGCGAAGCTGCGCTCCATCTTCTCCAGGGTCAGGACAAGGAGCTTCAGGTATTGCCAGCGGGTCGGGGCTTTCTTCTGAGTGAGGCAGAAGCAACCGACATTGTTTTCAAGGCTGGCTCGCCGCTCCCCTGGGCGTGTCCTGATCTTCTTGTCACGAGTAATGACGAGCCAGCCATTCTTGCCCGCTACCGGTAGCCAATCAGTGTCCTTGGTGTCGTGCGAGAAGCAGTCATCTAGCCAGCGCACATCATCTCGGACCGCTTTGAGCGCAGTGGCAACACTGTTGGGGATCGAGCGATCGATGAAGATCATGCAGCACGTTGCAACTCGAATTGGAGCGCCCGCTCTACATGAACTTGCTCGATATTGAAGTCGGCTGAAATTTGTTCTTTTAGATCGCCTGCTCTGAACCGCTCGAGGATAATTTCGGTACGTACTCCGGATTTGGCCACTACAGGAAAGCCGAAGCCGTACTCCGGATCAATGACAACGGGGGTGCTGCGGCCTAGTGGCCACCAACGCGCTACATGCTGGTTAGCGTCGTAATCCAGCTCCTGTAGAAACGGTTCCAGCACCTCGTTCCACGCCTGCATCCGCTTCTTCCGCCCAACTTCGAGTAGGACATCACCGCGGTCAACGAATACCTCACGCCCACCCGTCTTGAAACGCAAGGTTGTGAGCGGACGTGGCACCCCCAGAATCTCTTGGCAATTGCGGACTATCTCGCGGATCATCCGCAGCGAAAAGCCCACCTCTTTTAGGCGTCCGATAGCGGCAATATCCACGAGGTCGAGAAACGAGACGCTCTCTTTCTCTTCCCTTTGGACACCGGGAGTGATAGGTGGTTGGACAACCCGCTGGCCGTGGGTATCGTAATAGGCATACCCATCAAGCCAGCGCCTTGCGGTGCCACGGCTCACGTTGGCGAGGTAGTCCGCGTCTGCAAAGCCATAGAGAGGCCGGATCAGATAGTCGGAAATGGCAAGCGTAATGTCCACTGCTCCCCCTCCCTATCCGTTCACCTGTGGCAGTAGCTCCGGGATCGCTGCCACGCAGGTTTCAATCCTCACCTAGTCGCAAGACCGGATGTGACGCCGATAGCCGCAGTATACCCCACATTGGCCGACAACCTACACGCCGGTGGCCCTTACTCCGGGAGGGGCAGGGAGACGGGGCGGCCTTCGCGGGCGGAGATTTCGGCAGCGAAGATCAACTCGTGGGTCTTCACCGCATCGCTCATCGGGATTTGGGCCTCGCGGTCTTCTCGGATAGCGGCAATGAAGTCGTTCACCTCGCCCGGGAAGGGATGGTGCGTGACTTCGGGGGTATCGGGCATGATCGTCGGGAAGCTCGCCCAGCCGGTCTGTCCGGGCAGGTGGTCAGAGAGGAAGTACTCGTTGTCCAGCGTCCCTTTCGCGCCGTGCAGGCGCAGGTTGAACTGGTACTTGAGGTTGCCTTCCAGGATGCAGCCGATCTTGCCGATCGCGCCACTGTCGAACTTCACGACGGTCACGGTGGTCGGCTCCCATTCCATCACATCGGTAAACCGGCCCTCGTAACCAAAGACCTCGACGACCTCGCCCGGCATGAACCAACGCAGCGCGTCTACGGCGTGACAGCCCGCGCAGATCAGCGCGCCACCGGCCTTCGCCCGCTGGCGCGCCCAGTGGTAGCCGGGATACCACTTCTCCCAGTTGCCGCTGAAGTAGTCGCATTCGCCGTAGTAGATCGAGCCGAAGAAATCGCCGGCGACCATCGCCTTGACGCTCTCGAAATAGGGGTTCCAGTGCAGCACGAAGCCCACCTGCGTCTTGACGCCGGCCGTTTCGATAGCTGCATTCAGCTGGCGTAGCCCGGGGAGATCAATCGCCACCGGCTTCTCGAGCAGGAGATGCT
This sequence comes from Chloroflexota bacterium, assembly GCA_965220865.1. Classification (GTDB taxonomy): domain Bacteria; phylum Chloroflexota; class UBA11872; order UBA12225; family JAJDUF01; genus JAJDUF01. Next base: position 3,520,585 of record OZ244848.1, on the reverse strand, counting down.
TGCCGGCCTGCGCCGCGGCCACACCCTGCTCCACGTGGAGGTTATTCAACGAGCAGATCGCGACGACATCGATCTCCGGGTCCTGTAGGAACTGCTCGTAGTCGGTGTACACGCGCGCTGGCGCCAGCCCATGCGCCTGACGCACGTTCTCGGCGTTCTCGCGGCTGCTGCTGCACAGCGCAATGACGCTGGCGTGCGGATTGGCCTCAAACGCCTTGATGTGCTCGCCAGCGACCCAACCGATACCGACAATACCTACGCCCAGCTTGCCATCCGGTGTCATCGTCTCCCCTCCTTACCGCAACTCACGCGACCACGAACCGCGAGCGCTACTCGTAGACCGTCTCGCCGGTCTTGTGCGCGTTGATGAAGTCCCAGTCGAACTCCACTCCCAGCCCTGGACCTTCGGGCACGTCCACGCACCCGTTCGCATCTACCGAGTCCAACTCATCCAGCCAACGGCGGTCGGCATAGATCGGCGCCTTCGTATCCTGTATGTTGGGGTGGACCAGCCCCAGCTCGTAGTAGTTGGTGTTGCGGATGGACGCCATGCAGTGCCGATGTGCCAGGTCACCGCCGTGTAGCTCTACATCCAAGCCATTGGCCTCCGCGAGTGCAGCAATCTTCATCACGCCGGTGATGCCGCCATCCTCGCCAACCCCGGCCCGCACGTAGTCGGCCGCGCCGGCATGAATGGTATCCGCCTTCTGCTCCAGACCGCGCACGTGCTCGCCGAGCAGCAGGGGCGTCTTGATGAATTGACGCAGCTTGGCGTGGGCAAAGCTGGAAAAGCCACCGCCACGGAACGCATCCTCGTACCAGAAGTAGCGGGCCTCGTCGCACGCCCGCCCCACGCGCAGTACGTCATCGAACGTGTTGTAGGCGCCGGCGGGATCGAGCATGAGGTCCATATCGTCCCCGACGGCCGCACGGATGGCGAGCACCGCCGCGACCTCGCGCTCGATGGGCACATCAATCCAGCCGTGAATCTTGAACGCCGGGTAGCCGAACCGCTCTTTGCACTGCAACGCAAACTCGCCGTAGTCCTCGGGACGGGTCAGACCGCCGTTTTCGTCGCCGTGATAGGTGCTGGCGTAGCACGGGAGCTTCTTACGCCAGCCGCCGAGGAGGGCATAGAGCGGGACGCCGTGTAGCTTGGCGGCGATGTCCCACAGGGCTACGTCTACCGCGCCGGGCGGCGTGCCCCCGGCACCGCGGTGGACACGCTTGAGATCGTGCCAGATGGCCTCGCGCTCCAAAGCGTTACGCCCGAGGAGGTACTGCACTACGCGCGGCTGAAGGCCCCCGCCCGGCACCTCGCCACGAACACCGGCGTCGGTCTCGATGGTCAGGATGCTACCGCCCGATGGGAGACGACTGCCTTCCTCATACACCATGTCGAAGCCGAACTGCGCTTCCATGCCCAGGTTGGTGATCTCGTGCTGAAAGTGGGTGACGGTGATCCGCGTGATCTTGACTGCTGAAGACATAGACTCCACTCCGTATGCTGACGCGCTTGTTGCCGCGGCACACTACCCCTACCGACGCTCCTTACGATACCCTCGGCGCCCGGTTCTGTCTATCGGGGCGCCTGGCCCAGCGCCCCCGGTTCCACCACGCCAGCGGTGAGGTGGTCTTGGGAACGCACGAGCAGGCCGGGCGGGTATGATGCTGAGGACCATGACACCGTACCCGACCGACGACGACTCGTTAGCGCGAGACACGGACATCGAGTTCATCCGCGACTCCGGCCCCGGCGGGCAGCACCGCAATAAGGTAGAGACGGGGGTCCGGCTGCGCCACCGCCCCTCGGGGGTGGTGGTGAAGGAAGCGCGCCGCCGCTCGCAGGCTCGCAACCGCGAGGTGGCCTTTACCCGTCTACGGGAGCACCTTGAGGCATTGAACCGGCCGCCATTGCGCCGTATCCCGACGATCGTGCCCCGCAGCGAGAAGCGCAAGCGCCGGGAGGTCAAGCGGCAGCGCGCCCAGACCAAGCAGCTGCGTCGGGCGCCAGCGCCGGACGAATAGGCCACCGGCTATGCGGTCGGGGCCAGGCGCCTCACCCCTCGGCTGACGCAACGCCGTCGAGGACGGCCATGGCCCAGCGCTCGAACACGACCGCTCCGACCTCCTTGGCCCGCGGCTGACACGCTGCCGTGTCGGCCAGGATCGTCTCCGGCGCTACGCCAGCACCCACAACCTCATCGCGGAACGCATCCACCATCGCCGCGATCTGCCGGCGCTCCATTTCGAGGTGAAAGAGCAGTCCGTAGGCACTGTCTCCGTAGCGGAAGGCCTGATGCTCGGTCAGCGCCGACGCGGCCAAGGCCATCGCCCCGGCCGGCAGATCGAAGACATCGCCGTGCCAATGCAACGGCGTGAAGGTCTGTGCGATGCCCCGCCAGAGCCGATCTGCGCGCGCGGCTTCCCGCAGGCACACTTCATACCAGCCGATCTCCTTCTGCGGGGCCGGATAGACGCGCGCACCGAGCGCGGCTGCGAGCAGTTGACTACCGAGGCAGACGCCGATAATAGGGACTTGCGCGTGCAAGGCAGCTTCAATCAGCCGTAGCTCGCTGCGTAAGTGGGGGTAGCGATCCGCCTCGTAGACACCCATCGGCCCCCCCATGACCACAAGCCCGGCAGCGCCGTCGAGCGCACTGGGTACGGCCTGTCCCTGATCTATCCGCACCGGCCGGGTCTCGATACCGTGGTCGGCCAGCGCGTCTGCGATGGCACCAGGACCTTCGGGCGCAACGTGCTGCAAGACGATTACGTGTGGCATGTAATATCTCCGAGCGGAGTGTGCCATGACTGGCGAGCATAAGCGTAGCATGGGCAGCCGAGGCTGGCTTTCAGCGCGGCGCTGCCGTTTGTCGCTGCTCGTGATATGCGCGGACGCGGTACAGTAGCTCCGCTGCAACGCGACGTGGCGGCCGGCGGCCGCCGGAACCGACTACTGCTCAGAAGGAGAAAGCGGACATGAACGGCTGGGAGGCTCTGGCGGACATCCTGCGTCGGGAGGGAGTGGACTATCTGTTCTGCTTCCCCAGCAATCCCCTCATTGATGCAGCGGCGCGGGCCGGCATTCGTCCCATCCTCGCCCGTACCGAGCGAACCGTCGTCGGCATGGCCGATGGGTATAGCCGCTACACCAACGGCGAGCGGATTGGGGTGTGTTGCGTCCAAGCCGGACCGGGGACCGAGAATATGTACGCCGGCGTCGCCCAAGCCTACGGTGACTCGGTGCCCATCCTCGTGCTGCCCGGACAGACGGGGCGCAACCGGCTGGCTGTACACCCCAACTTCGAGGCGCTGCCCAACTATGCCGGGGTCACCAAATGGCTCGCGCAGATCAACCTGATAGACCGTATTCCCGAGCTGATGCGCCGCGCGTTCATGCACCTCCGCACCGGCCGGCCCAGCCCGGTGCTGCTGGAGATGGCGCACGACGTGATGGATGAGGAGTTCGGCTCACCACCATCCGATTACCAGTCGGTACAGGGCGCCCGGTCGGCGGCCGATCCTGACGACGTGGCTGCCGCGGTTGAGGCGCTGCTGGCCGCCGACAAGCCGGTGCTGCACGTCGGGCAAGGGGTGCTTTGGGCGCAGGCTTGGGACGAGCTACGCGAGTTTGCGGAACTGGTCCAGGTGCCCGTCGTGACGACCCTGGCCGGCAAGAGCGCCTTCCCCGAAGATCACCCGCTCGCTGCCGGGTCGCTGGCCAACACGAGCGCCGAGCCGGCACTCCAACTGCTGCACGAGGCCGATCTCGTCTTCGGCATTGGCGCCAGCTTCTCGAAGATGCCGCTCTCCACACCGATTCCGGCAGGCAAGGTGCTGGTGCAGCAGACGATAGACCCGGCCGACCTGAACAAGGAATACGCCGTGGACCATACGCTGCTGGGTGACGCGCAATTGGTGCTCCGCCAGCTCAACGCCGCGGTCAAGGAGCAGCTCGGCCCGGACGGACGGCGGGCGCAGTCGGACGCCGCGGCGACCGTGGGGAAACTCAAAGCGGACTGGCTCGCCAAGTGGCAGCCGCACCTCACCTCCGATGACGTGCCCATGAGTTCCTATCGCGTGATCTGGGATCTGATGCACTCCGTAGACCTCACCCAGACCATCGTCACCCACGACTCGGGTAATCCACGCGACGCGATTGCGCCTTTCTGGCAGTCGGTGACCCCGCGCGGCTACTTGGGCTGGGGCAAATCCACGCAGCTTGGCTACGGCCTACCACTGGTCCTGGGCGCGAAGCTGGCCGCGCCGGAGAAGCTAGCCATTCACTTCCTCGGTGACGGCGCGTTCGGCATGTGCGGGCTGGACTACGAGACCGCCGTCCGCGAGCGTATTCCCATCCTCGCCGTGCTCATCAATAACAGCGCCCTCGGGGGCTACGAGAAGTCCATGCCCTACGCGACCGAGAAGTATCGGACCAAGTACCTCTCCGGCGACTACGCCACAGTGGCCAAGGGCTTAGGCGCCTACTCCGAGCGAGTGGAGCAACCGGCGGACATCAAGCCGGCCATCCAGCGTGCCCTGTCCGCCATCGCCGACGGCCAGCCGGCGCTCTTGGAGTGCATCACCCACGAGGAGTACAGCTTCTCCGGCCGAGGCGGCTGAGCCGCCTCACCGGTGGTCAGTGGTCAGCGGCTTGCGCCGCAGTGACGAGGCGGTGGCCAGAACCATCATTGCGGCGCAAGCAGAAGGTGATGCACGATGCTGACTGCCCCCCAGCAGCACCGGCTTGATTTCGACGACGCCCATTCCACCGTCGAGCGCGGCCTGCAGGTGGTGCGGGCCACGTTCCGGAGCGTCGAGCCGTTCGACTGGAGCCTGTTCGAAGGCTTCGATTCCCTGCGCGTCCTGACCTACTCGGCGAGTATCCGGGCTATCGTGCGGATGCTCGACCGGGACTCCTTTGAGCACTTCGAGTGCGTCTTCGGCTATGAAGGCGGCCTTGGGCGTCTTGCCGACGTGATCGCCGTCCAGCAGCTCGTTATGAAGCAACTACGGGAGTGCGCCCTGGAGCTAAAGGACGAGCGCCAGCGGCTCATCCTCGAAAAGATTCACGCCGGCGCGGCTCAGTTCTACGTCGTGAAAGACCACGTCGCGCACGCCAAGCTGTATCTGCTGGAGGCCAAGGAACCTCAGCGCCGCCGGGCCATCGTCGGCTCGGCCAACCTATCCGAGCGCGCTTTCGGCGGCAAGCAGCCGGAAACCCTGGTGGTCTTCGACGACGACGAACGGGCCTGGGAGCATTACTCGCGCGAGTACGAGGCCGTCAAGGAAACGGCAGCGGACCGGATTGCGCTGCCGACGGATTTGAAAACCGCGGTGATTGACTTTACGGATACACCGGTACTCCAAGATACGGGTGTGACGGTGTTCCAGCCACCACCTGTTGACGAGCTTACAGTTCCGCAGGTTGTGCAGAAGGTGGAGGCACTGGTCCCGCCGGTGGAGCGCATTGTCGCGCCCCAAGTCACGCACAAGAATGGACGGTTCACCCTCACGCCGAAGGTGAAGGCGGAAATCAAGAAGCTGCGCTGGCGCAAGGGTCAGGAAGAAGCGGAGGACACCAAGCCCACCACCCTCACCATCCACCAAGAATCGCGCCACGTCAGCGTCTCCGGCGATCCTGTGTCACTGGAGACTGAGGCGGAGGGAGTGCGGCGCAGCGCAGCCGCACTGGTGGACTACTTCAACAACTATGAGCGAGGCTTCGTCGGCGACGTGCCGCGCTTGCAGCGTGACTACTTCACGTTCATGTCCTGGCTCTACATCTCGCCGTTTATCTGCGATCTCCGCACCCGCGCCACCGTCGAGGGTGGGAGCATGTTCCGCTATCCGTCGTTCGCCATCATTTACGGCAAAGCGAACTGCGGGAAGACCAGTCTGGTGGATACGCTGATCGCCAGCATGTTCGGGCATCCGAGCACCGTGCAGAAAGACAATTTCACGCGCCGCACGCTGCGCGGCCTCCAGCAGAACTACCGCCGCTTCCCGGTCGTCTTCGACGACATCACCCGCCGACGCTTCACCGACCACGGCTTGGAGGTCGTGAAGGACGAGAATCTGCCGCCGGTGAAAGAGTGGCCGTGCTTCATCCTCTCGATGAACGCCGAGCCGCAGTCGTTCCCGGATGAGGTGGTCAAGCGCTGCCTGATGATCTACGTCAACACCTCCCTGCCGATGCACCAACACGCCCTGGCCGACGAGCTGCACGCGAGCGTGGAGGACGTGCGGAACCGCCTGACGACCGATTTCTACCGGCGGTACTTGGCCGTCATCATGGACCAGCTCGCTGCCGCGCCTCAGCCGGACGACATTCTCCGGCTGTCGTCGGAGACGATCCGCGATCTCTTGTCCGAGTATGGCGAGGAGCCGTTACCGGCCTGGTGTCAGCCGGTCTCCTGGGGCGATTACGCCGACCAGCGGTACGAGCGCCCGGCCAGACGACTAGCAGCCCTGCTGGCGCCGGAGAACTATCGCAAGACCGTGTCCGACGGAGACCAAGGGTGGACGTTGCAGGCTAAGACGGTCGTGGTGTGGGAGAAGGCTGACGCCTTTGGACGCACGTCAATCAAGGGAGAGATACCGGACTTCCTCTACGACGACACAGAGAGCGTGGGCAACACCTTCGTGCTCTACCGCGGGCAGACCGAGGACTTTCTCCGCCAGAGGATCAAAGCGCCGGGTTTCCGCTGGCTTCCTTGGGGGAAAGGTCGGTGACGAATGTTACTTGATCGGTTTATGGTGCGGTGTCGAGAGCAAGGGCCAGCGTTGGCCGCACGTTTGGACACCAGGGCACAGAGCAAAGCGGAGGCTCAGTGGAAAAAGGCGGCGCTTGCTCGCTGGTGCGCGTTGCCGACCACGGCCCCGGACCGATCTCCGCGAGCTGCCTTTGCCGTGGACGGCTCCGGCGGCGTGCTGAACCTGAATAACGGGTTCTCGCTCGTGGTCGCGCAGGCCGTGCTGTCAGGCCCGGCCGATACGGTTGCCGAGGTGAACCTGGGATTGGCCGACGCCCGCGAGAGCACCCCTGACGTCTCGTCCCTGGGTGATTTGATGATGCGGCGACTGGAGACGCAGCTAGCGTTGGCAGCAGTCCCCCGGATGGAGCACCCACAAGAGAGTACCATGCTGCTTGACCGCTCTCTGTATGGCGAGCTTAACCACCTTAGCCTCTGGTTTGGTCGGACGACTCATTTGAACACGTGTCTAATGGGCGAGCTTAATGTGCCACAACTGCTGGAGGATGGTCTGGAGAACTATGTCCAGCTTCTCTCGCAGTCGTGCGGACAGAACCGCCTCGTCATAGGCCTATCCAAGACCATCCGCGCGCATTTCCTAGCCCGCCTCCTAGAGCAAGATGGACTGCCGACGGAGGAAGGGCGGCCCAGCGACCCGGAATTGCTGTATCGGTGGCTCATCGGCAAGGGATATTCACACCCTATTCTGCTCGGAGCAGCCGAGTTAGGAGCCCGTTCGCTTCAGCCGGAGGCTGAGGCATTGCTGGAGGATTGTCCGGCGATAGTGAGCTGCTATGTCCGGCCAGTGCCCTACGATGATCCGATCCGCATTGATGTACCGGCCAGTGCCATTGGCCTTCCCACGCGCTTCATGGGCTGCGAATCAACGTGGGTTCCCGAGCCGCACGCGCTGGCACCAATCGTGGCATTCGTGCAGTCCATGTACGGCGGCCCTACCGTCCACAATACCCTTCTCTACAAGGTAGACCGCCAGGTTCGACTATCGCGTCGCACACTGGAACAGGTGTATCTGCCGGCCCTCGCACGTGTTGCGGGCGTACCCCTCGCGGTGGACCGCAGTCGCCGCCGCTTCCTCACACATTAGGAATGTCCCCGGCCTGCTCTTGGAAGGCTTTGTTAGCCACAGAGCACACAGAGAGCACAGAGTCAGGGGCCGAGGGGGGCGGGCCGTGGATAGAGGCGTGTGATGGCCGGTGAAACGCAGGGCGGAATGTATGGGATCGGGCCGCAATCGGAGAGCGATAACGATTTCGCACGGCGGATGCGGCGGCACCAGAGCTGGTACCGGGATCATGTACTCAAGGTTCCCTACGGAACTGGGCCTTGGCCGTGGTCACACACTTCGTATGGGAACATGCTGACCGAGCAGTCGGCGGAGGCCGGTCCCAACTTCCTGACTCCCGGGATATTCGATCTGGCCAAGCGACGGATCGCCGAAGGCACGGGAACGGTGGACCCCTTTCGGCTCATGCGAAATATGCTGTCGAGTCAGCCGATGTGCTTCAACCTGTTCGGTGAACTCGCGCTCGACCACGGGCTTGCAACCGGGCTGGTGCGCGTCCTGTGGGGGAAGCACATCGCGCGAGTTACAGGCGTACACATCGAGTGGGCGCCGGAGCCGGCCGCCGAGTATCTGGACGACCGCACGGCATTCGATGCGTTCATCGAGTACGAAACGAAGGACGAGCGGGCCGGGTTTGTCGGGATCGAGACGAAGTTGAGCGAGCCATTCTCCGCTCGGCGCTACGACAAGCCGGAATATAGGCGTTGGATGACGCCGGACGGCCCCTGGCGAGCCGATTCCGGCGGCGAGGTCGCCAAGCAAGAGCACAACCAGTTGTGGCGTGACCATCTACTCGCATGGTCGCTACTGCGGCATCCCCAATCGAAGTACGCAGAAGGAAGCTTGTCGGTTGTTTATCACCCGGAGGATCGCCGCTGCCGGGACGTGATCGCGGGGTACTGTGCGCTCTTGCGCGACGAGGCGACGCTCTCGTCGTTCGATTTGGCCCAAGTAGTGTCGGCCTGGAAGCCACTGGCTGGACAATGGCTCTCGAAGTTCGAACAGCGATACTTGGCGTTGGAGAGGAGCGCAGGTCTGCTGTAGCCCTATACCCTGGCGGAGGCCCAGTGGGCAAAGGCAGCGCTATAGCCGGACGGCCGCTCGCGCACCGTCGCCACTTAGGAAACCGCAACCTCCTTGACCTCTCCCGGCCCCAGCCCGCCGATGGCGGCACGGATGTCGGCAACCTGCAACTGTAGGCGTGGCCATGAGGTGGACATGAGTACCAGGACGGCCAAGCATCTAGCGGCCAGGTTCTGCTGGTATGGCAAGTTCTGGTCGGTGGTGATTAGCAGTTGGTAGCCATCCGCCTCCGCTCTGTCAAGCAACTCGCCGTTGTGTAAGTCGGACCAACCGCGTTCGAAGGCGGTATCCACCGCGTGTCCGTGAAGATGCTGTCTGAGCGGCACCGGCGTACCTTGATCGAACAGTATTTTCATGAGAGGGCCGGGTGCGTCAAGGCCTGCACTTCGTGGTCAAGGACCGCTTCCACCGCCGATCCATCCACGCCCGGAAACCACTCCAGGAATTGTTCTATTGAAGCACCGTCCTTGAGGTTCTCGAAGAGGGTGGCTATTGGCACCCTGGTCCCACGAAACACCCACGCCCCGTTGAGCTTGTCCGGATGGCGTTCGACGGCCGGGCACGTCTGCCAATCGGTCATGCGGTCACCTCGCTCCCACGAAGCGCGTGGTGCTTCACACTATAGGCAATCTGCCGGGATGGCACCATGCGCTACGCAGCATACTGCTCTAGGACCAGCAAACCGAGCGCTTCCTCGGCCAGAAGATCAAAGCGCCGGGTCACCTTGGCTGCCTTGACGCGATAGGAGCGCCAGCCCTATACTCGGAGGGACGGGGCTAGCTCCTGCCAGCGCCGGCCGAAGTGGCGGAATTGGAAGACGCGCTACGTTCAGGGCGTAGTGAGGTACCCCCTCGTGTGGGTTCGAGTCCCACCTTCGGCACCATCCTTCTGACGTTCATCACCCCCGGCCCCCTCTCCGCATGTGGAGAGGGGGTGTTTGCCGCCGGAGGGTCGCGAGGGCCAACCACCGCAATGACGATAGCGTAGGGACCGGGGAGTGAGGCGCAGCAGATGATTCGTATTCGGCCGGACGATGAGCGACTGTCTTGGCCCGGTGCCATTTCCGTGCAGCACTCCGCCGACTGGGTGATGCCGTGGCGGTTGCCCCACACGCGACGCGAGCTGTTTCCTCCCGTAGCGTTGCAGGAGCGGGCGGCGATGCCGGCTGGTGTGCGCTTGGCCTTCCGCAGCACTACCACCACCATTACCGGGGAGATCGTGCCGCAGCCCGACGCCACAGCCGTAGACCTCACCGTAGACGGCCGCATCCATGGCTCCGTGCCGCTGGCCGGCAAAGCGATGTTCACCTTTACGGGGCTGGCGCCGGGCGAGAAGCGGATCGAGCTTTGGTTGCCACAAATCGGCACATTTCGTCTGCGGTCGCTGTCCCTTGACGATGGCGCCAGCCTGGCGCCTGCGGAAGATGACCGGCCACGCTGGATCACCTACGGCAGCTCGATCAGCCATTGTGGCGCGGCGGCGAGTCCCGCCTACACCTGGCCGGCGATTGTGGCGCGCGCACACGGCCTGAACCTCACCTGCTTGGGATATGGCGGGAACTGTCATCTGGAACCGATGATCGCGCGGATGATTCGCGATCTGCCGGCCGACTTTCTCTCAATGAAGGTGGGTATCAACATCCAGGGCGGCAATACGCTCAACGAACGTACCTTTCGCGCCGCCATCATTGGCTTTGTGCAGATCGTGCGCGAAAAGCATCCCGACACACCCTTCGCCGTCGTCTCGCCCATCTACTCCCCACCGCGCGAGACGACTCCGAACGAGGTTGGCTTTACCTTGGCGGCCATGCGAGACGAAGTGGCCGCAGCCGTCAGCGCCCTCCAGGCGCATGGTGACCGCCACCTCCACTATTTCGATGGCCTCCAAATCTTCGGCCCGGAAACGGCCCACCTGCTCCCGGATGACCTCCATCCCAATGCCGAGGGCTACCGGGTGCTCGGCCGGAACTTCCTGCGGGAGGTCGCGGCCAAGGTCTTCGTCTCGTAACCGGCGGCCGCACCGGCGATGGAGAGGGGGCCGGGGGGTGAGGCGAACAAGGATCACCCGTCGCGTTGGCCCCAGAGGACGATGTCCCGGCGCGTGAGGCGTATATCATCGCCCGCGCGCACGGGGGCCAGGCCCACCCGGTCGTCATCGAGAGAGGCCCGGAGCAGGCGGCGGATCTCAGCTTGATCCTCCGGCGAGGTGTTGGCCGTAGCCCCCCAGGCGCTCGCCGTCGTCTGCCGGGTGAAGTGCCGGACGGCGCGTACCGGGCAGCCTACGTCCGCCATCAGCGCCCGCAAGCGCGACTCGCTGAACGCCTCAACGTGCGAGGGGTTACGCAGCCGCTCCAGATGGTTGAGCTGCGCCGCTTTGTCCGGTTCCTCGGGCAGACAGAACTCGCCGATCACCAGCCGTCCACCCGGCCGGAGGACGCGGGCCATCTCGGCCAGGCCGGCCGTGGCCTCCGTGAAGTGATGGACGCTGAAGCGGCAGGCTACGACCGCGAAGGAGGCGTCCCGGAACGGCAGCCGGGTGGTGTCGGCACTGGCAAGCTGCACGCGGCGCTCCGGCGCGTGGGCTGCGCTCGCCCGGCGGTGCTCGGCAGCGCGCTGCAACATCGCCAAGGTGAGGTCTACGCCGACGACACGCCCCTGCCGGCCAACGCCCGGCGCCAACTCAAAGGCCACCGCTCCGGTCCCCGTGGCCACGTCGAGCGCGACCGTCGTGGGGGGCAGCGCCGCAAACTCGACCATCGCCGCCAGAGTCTCATCCCCGGCGCCCTGGTAGGTGGACGCGCGGGCGGTAAAGTGCTCCTGAACATCCTGGGATGACGGCTTTGGCTCACTCATTCCGCTACTACGTCTTCGCAGCGGGCGGCCCAGGCGATGCCGCGGGAGATCAGACGCTGGACCATCGCGTGCTCGAACACGGCGCCGACGTGGCCGAGGCAGGTGATGAAGAGCCGGCCGGCGCCGATGTCCTTGACATACGACGACGGTTCGGCGAGATTCTCGGCCTCGTGGTGTCCCGTCATCACGACGTGGAGGGATGAGCGGTCGGGATATTCGTTGACGTAGCACTCGTCCTCCAGGTCGAAATCGGTAATCCCCTGCGTGATGAAATGGTCGGGATCGGCCACGCGGCTCGACATGGGGCTGAAGGGCGGGTGGCCGATAAATCGTCCGCCGACCAACTCGTGGTACTCCGGCCGCCCATTGACGTTGATCGTCGCGCTGTGGATGCCGACCAGCGCGCCGCCGCCATGCACCCAGTCACTCAGGCCGTCCATCTGGGCATCCGTCATTTCACCCGGACTGCCGAAGACGAGCAGGCACGGCGCTTGCGCGAGCCGGTCCGCGGTGAGCGCGTCGTGATCTTGCGTGATGGTCAGGTCGAGCCAGTCCAGCGACCAGAGGAACCGGACGAGCGCCGCGCGGGCATCGAGGTCCTGGGTATGCACCGCTGCGATGAGCAATGTCGCCCGCAGCTTGCCGTTCAAGTCGGTAGTCATGTTGCCTTCTGCCTCCCTCGTGCCGTAGCCCGGCGGCAGCCGCGCTACGCGGTGCTGCTGTGATCTGCGAGCCGACTGTACCATGCTCAACCGCGCCGTGACGGGAGGTGGCCGGTGGCCGTCTGGAACCGCTACCCGCTACGGTGTACACTCCGGGCGGCGGGTTGCCGAGCCTAGCACACCAACGCATGGTATTCGATGGCGCTGCCGCCTCTAGTGCCGGTAGTGCCGGGTGCGCACAGGCGGCGTGAGTGTGGAAAGGAGCGGCTCATGCAGGTGGACCGTGATCTGTTCATGGAGCAGGGGTTTCTGATCATCCGCGATTTCGTCCCGCGGGACAAGCTCGACGCCATCCGCGCCAGTGCCGAGATCATGCTGGAACGCCAGAAGGAAATCTGGAGACGCGAGCGGCAGCCCGGCGATCCGCCCGGCGGTGAGTGGGAGACGGCGCGGCAGCCGCGCGTGATGATGGAGCTGCCGGGGATCATTGATGAGCAAACCGCGAATGTGGTCGAGGACTTCTGGATTGACGACGCGACCTTAGAAGTCGTCGGCCAACTGATTCTTGGCGAGCCGATGATTCATAGCATGATGATGATGTGCAGTCCGCCGGTGGAAGATCATCCGGGCGGCACGGGCTGGCACCGGGACTTCAGCGCCCTTAGAACGGCGCCGCTGGCGGCGCTGCAAGCGGACCTGATCGAGAACGGGCCGCGGTATACGCAGTGGAATGTCCCGCTCTACGACGACAACGTCCTGTGGATCGTGCCTGGCAGTCATCGGCGTCTGAATACGCCGGAGGAAGACGCGGCGCTGCGCCGCAGCACCAAGGAGCCGGTGCCCGGCGGCGTAGCGGTCGAGCTACGCGCCGGGGACGCTGCCGTGTACTCGCACTACCTGCTGCACTGGGGCAGTAACTACACAACCAGGCTGCGCCGCACGCTTCACGGCGGGCACGTCACGCTGGCCGAATTCGACGACCTGTCGTTTGCGGAGGGACTATCGCCGCATAGCCGGGCGACCTTTGAGCGCTGGTCAGGGCAGGGTAAGGCGCTGCAAGAGGCGACCGAGGCGGCGCTGCGGGCGGTTATTGCTGGGGATGCTGCCGCCTACCATGCCGGGCTGGAGACGCTGGAGCCGGGCATCGGGGAGCAGGGGAAGACGCTGTTCACCATCTTCCTCTGCAAGGCCGCCCGGCAGATCAAGATATTGCAAGATTCGACGTTCGAGGCCCACGACCTGGCTCGCTCATTCGCGGGGGGATCCCATCCCTTGACCTTGAACTGGGGGCCGGGGTTCTCGAAGCGGTTCACGGCGGAGGAAGGGGAGACGCTGTGGCGCCGGTTTGCGGTGCTGGACGCGCAGCTCCAAGTGGGCGAGGACCAGGATGATCCCGGTTTTCAGCGAGAACACACACCCTACCTGGTCAACACGGTACCCGAGAGCGTACACACAGAGGCGTTCATCGCCAGCTGGCGCAGCTGACCCAGCTGCCGCCCGCCGCCCCGTTGCGTACGCAGAGAGGGGCGGCCGGGAGAGGCCCAGAAGGGAGCGCATGCTATGGCCCTGCCCGCACGGATGAAGTTCGGGATTTTCCTGGCGCCGTTCCACCGGCTCGGAGAGGACCCTACCCTCGGCTTGGAGCGCGACCTGGAACTGCTCCAGTGGCTCGACTATCTGGGATTCGACGAGGCCTGGATCGGCGAGCACCATAGCGGTGGCTGGGAGACTATTGCCTCTCCCGAGGTGTTCATGGCCACCGCCGCCGAGCGTACCAAGCATATCAAGCTCGGCACCGGGGTCATCAGCTTGGCCTATCACCATCCGCTGATGGTCGCCAACCGCATGGTGCTGCTCGACCACCTCACGCGGGGGCGTGTGATGATGGGCGTGGGGCCGGGGGCGCTGTCTCCTGACGCGGTCATGCTCGGAGTTGACGTGGTCAGCCAGCGCCAGCGCATGCACGAATCGCTGGACATCATCATGCGGCTGCTGACGGAGACGGAGCCGATCACCTATGAGGCGGATTGGTTCCAGCTACACGACGCGCTGCTGCATCTGCGGCCCTACACCCAGCCGCACTTTCCCATCGCGGTCGCGGCCTCCGGCTCGCCGTCGGGCATGGAACTGGCCGGCAAACATGGGCTGTGGGTGCTCTCAGTCAGCTCGGTGAACCCGCAAGGCAAGATGACCACCGACTTGAACAAGTTCTGGCAGATTGCCGAGGAGAGCGCCGCCAAGTACGGCCAGTCGGTGAGCCGCGACGAGTGGCGGCTGGTGCTCCACGTACACCTAGCCGAGTCGCGCCAGGAAGCCATCGAGCAGGTGCGCGAGGGGGCGGCGGCGTTCCAGCACAGCTACTTCGAGCAGACGTTGGGGATGGGCGCGCTCACCGACGGCCCTCCGGAGACCATCGTCGAGGCGGCGAACGAACAAGACGTATGGTGTGTAGGCACCCCGGACGATCTCGTTGCCAAGATCAAGCGTCTCGGTGAGGTGAGCGGCGGCTTTGGTGGCTTGCTGCTGCTCGCTCACGAGTGGGCCACGCGCGAGCAGACCCTCCACAGCTACGAGCTATTGTCCCGTTATGTCAAGCCGCAGTTCCAAGGCTCACTGGTCAATCTCACGAACTCGCAGGCATGGGCCACCGACAAGCTCGCCGAGATCAAGGCCAAGCAGCAGCAGGCCATGGATCGCGCCAAGCGCGACTACCTGACCCGCCGGTAACGCACCTACCCCCCTATGGCCCCCCGCTTCCGCAGGGGGACGTGGATTCCCGCTTGCGCGGGAATGACGGGCGAGACGGCAGGAATTGACGGGTGGCAGACTCCCCCTCTCCACCATGTGGAGAGGGGGCCGGGAGGTGAGGCCGATTCACCATACCCCCTAGACGCGGCCGGGGAACTCTTGGCCAGCGACGAGCAGGTAGCGGCGGTTACCCGCGACGATATTGTCCCGGATATGCACTCCGTCGGGACTCTGGTAGTAGGCGTGCTCCCACCAGGGGTCGTCGTTGGCGAAGTTGCCAAACTGTGATTCCGCGTCGCAGTAGTGCATCGCCCAGCCGCGGCGGTGCTGGTCGGTCTCGTTCGGCCCCGTGGCATGCATGGTCCAGCGGTCATGGAAGGCCGCATCGCCGGGTTTCAGGGTGACCAACACCGTGTGCTCCAAACGCTCGGCCGTCAGCTCTTCCGCTACCCCCTCGTCGAACCGCACCTGGCCATAATCGGCAGTGATGGGCACATAGTGGAAACAGCCGTTCGCCTCCGTCACTTCATCCAGCGCAATCCAGCAGGTCACGCTGCGCCGGCTGAACTGGAAGAAGCCGTCCTGATGGAAGCGGTTGGCGCCTCCATACGGCCCGGAATTGTTGTACGGCGGCTTGTTGTACAGGTGATCGAACCACAGCTTGAGGTTGGGGGCGAGTAGTTCCTGAAGCACCTTGACCACGTTGGGGTGCGCGGCGAACTTGCGGAACACCGCGTCGTTGTCGGCCAGGTGATCGAGGGTGCTGCCGAAACGCTGCCACGGATTGTCGGAGGCCTGCGCGGCGGCCACAGCGGCCTCGTCTACCGGACGCTGGCGTACCGGGTACACCCGGTCGCCGCGGCGCGCGTAGCGCCCGGTGATCCGCTCTTCCGGTTGCTCCGCGAAGGTGTTGTATCTGGGCAGCTCCTCCACGTCCTGCTTGTGTAGCTCCTGCAGCCGGTGCCGCTCGGCCGTGTTGCGCTGCTGATAGGTTTCAACGTCGCTGATGATCTCGTCGGCGCGCCGGCGTAGCGTCTCGACCTCGTCCGGGGGGAGCACGTTGCGGACGACCATGAACCCGTTCTGGCGGAAATCGGCGTGCTGCACCTCGTTCAGCTCCATGAATCACCTCCTGGGTGGTGCTCCCGTTCTGGTGCGGGCCTCACCCCCCGGCCCCCTCTCCATCGCGGAGCGATAGAGAGGGGGCGTAGATTCCCGCTTGCGCGGGAATGACCAGTACTGACCCAGGATACAGCAAGGCCGAGGAGCATACGCCCCTCGGCCTCAGCATCAGCCTCGGCACACACTCCGAGCGACTCGTGCTCGGGGCTTACTGCATCATCTTGATATCGTCGTCGAGCATGACCTGCGTCTCGCGCTGGGCGCTCTCCAGACCGGACTTGGCGCCGACCTTCTTGGTCATGATGTCCTTGACGGCCTGGCCAATCCTGCCGGTGATCTTGCTGTGGGACGGCAAGCCGGGCCACCGCCAGCCGTAAGGAGCCAGGTCAACGAAGCCGCGGAACTGCGGATCATCCTTGAGCGCCTCGCGGAGCTTCGGATGGTCGAGGCCCTTCTGGCTGATGGGAATGGTGATCGCACGGATCATGTGCTCCACCTGGCCATCCGGCTCGCTCAACCAGAGCGTCACCTGGGACGCGGCTTGCTGGCGCTCCGGAGTGGTCTTGAAGACGACGGAGTTCCAGCCGCCGTTGATGGCCGACTTCACCTTCTTGACCGGGTGCAGCGGCACGTGGGCCACCTGGAACTCCGGCGCATTGTTCGCCCGCATGGTGGGAATACGATAGACCCCCTGGTGCTCGAAGGCCACGTTGTTCTTCGCGTGGCGATACTCTTCCCGCACGCCCCACGTCTGATTCTCGGCGGGATGATCGAAGATGATCCGGTTGTCGAGCCACTTGAGCCAGAGCGTCATCGTCTCCAGGAACTCGGCCGTGTCCACCTGCATCTTCATGGCATCATCGCTGATCGGGTTCTTGCCCGTGCTCCGCACGAAGTCCAGGTAGAAGTACCAACCCATCGAGAGGGGAATCAGTCCCTCCAAGGGGTTCTCCCGCGCCGGCGTAACGAACTTCTCCGCCTTTGCTTCGAAGTCGTCCAGCGTCCAGTCTTCCTTTGGCGCTTCCACGCCTTGCTGCTGGAGCAGGCCGACGTTGTAGATGAACGCCACATTATTCGTGGACACCGGCATCCCGACCACCTTGCCCGTCCACATGCTGCTCTCCAACATATGCGGGAAGATGTCGGCCCGCTGCGCGGCCCACCGCGGCTCCGCCCTCAGCTCCTGGTCGAAGTCCACGGTCGCACCGGTGACGTAGAACTCCATGGCTGATGAGTAGCCGAGCACGTACATGTCCGGCGGGGTACCGGCGGCGACCAGAGTCTTGATCTTATCTACGTTATTGCCGCCCTTGTTGGGGGCACTGGCCGTGGAGTTGCTGAGGTCCACGTAGATGCCCTGATCCGGCCCCATGGTTTCGTTGTAGATCTCCAGGGCCCGCAAACGCGCTGCGCCGGAAGGATGCGACTCCGGAAGACCCTGGTAGAAGACCACTGGGACCGGCGCCTTGGCCGCTGCGCCCGCTGCGCCTTGGGCGCCCGCTGCGCCTTGGGCGCCGGACTCACCCTTCGGCCCCTGTGGCCCGGCCGGGCCGGCCGGGCCGGCCTGTGGCTGCCCCACGTAGCGCACCGTCGGCTCACCGCACGCCGCCAGCACGGCCGCCGCGGCTCCGGCAAGCAGCACTCCTGAGTTACGTCGCGTGATCCGTCTCCGCGTGTCGTAGCCCATCGCTCGAACCTCCTGTATGGGCAGTGAAGTAATCCGCCGACTACCGACGGGTCGTTCTGGGCGTGGCGACCTTACCCCTGCCGGCAAGCCGCCCGGACGCCACATTATACGACTATCGGTGGAGATAGACAAACCCCGGTGGTCCTCCCTTCGACGAAGGGAGGACCACCGGGGGAACGAGCACAGCGTGCTGTAGCCCGCTACGCACACCTCGGCGCCGGCGACTAGCCGTACTGCTTGATATCGTTGTCCAGCACGATCTGCGCGGCGCGCTGGCCTTGCTCCAGCGCTTCCTTGAGACCAAGCTCGTTGTCCAAGCCCTTCTTGACGAACGCACTCAACTCCCCCTCCGACTTGCGCCCGGAGGGGAACGTCGGCACACGCCAGGCATAGGGCGCCTGGTCAATGAAGGTCTTCAGGATCGGGTCTTCCTTGAGGCCCGCCTGCAAGGTGGGGTGATTGAGCGTAGCCCCGGAGATGGGGACGTTGGAGCCTTCGAGGCAGAACGGCACGCCCCAGCCTGGCCCGCTCTTCCACATGGCATACAGCGCGGCCCCCTCCTGAACTGCATCGTCCGGCACCTTGAGAATGCTGTTGACCCACCCGTGGGCCATGGTATAGGGAACGTTGTGCCGGGGCATCGGCGCTGCCCCGGAGTCCACGCCGACCTTCACCAGCGTAGGGTGGCGGAAGTTACCGGTGATGTCGAAGGCCACTTTGCCTTCACCCTTACGCATCATCTCGCCGGGCGGCGGGGAGGGGACAATCTGATGCTTCCAGGCGAGGTCGTAGAGCCACTGCATCGTCGTGAGGGCCACGTCGTTGTCCACGGTCCACTTCGTCTGGTCGCTGTTCATCAGCTCGCCGCCCCAGCCGCCGTAGAAGATGAGGAAGTCCAGCGAGCCGGAGCGGTACGTGAAGCCCCAATAGTCCGGGGGACTGGACGCCTTGTCGATCTTCTCCTCAAACTCCTTGAACGACCAGTTCGGCGTAGGCTCCGCGACTCCGGCCTTCTGGAGGACGCCCTTGTCGAAGTAGATGCCGCGGTTGTTCGTGTCGGTCGGCAGCGAGGTGAGCTTCCCCCGCCACAGGACCGTATTGAGCATCCCCGGGAAGATGTCTTCGCGGTGCGCCGCCCACTCCTTGACGTGCTTCAACTGGTCATCGGGGCTGACGGCAAGGCCGGGGGCGTACAGCACAGCGCCATCCCAGAAGGCAATATGCGCGTTCGTCGGGGGCTTGCCCCCGGCAGCGGCGACCACGGTCTTCTGGGTCACGCCGGAAACACTGAGCACGCTCACCACGATGTTGTAGGTATCCAGCAACTCCTCAGCGGCACGCTCGACCGCGGCATGGTTGGCCTCACCAGACGGATGCGTGCGGGGCAAGCCAATCCAATCTTCCACATTTACCGGCACCTTGGCCGCTGCGCCCGCTGAACCTTGGGCGCCTTGGGAGCCTTGGGCACCGGCCGCACCCTTCGGCCCCGCCGGGCCGGCCGGCCCGGCGGGGCCGGCCTGCGGCTGCCCCACGTAGCGCACCGTTGGCTCACCACACGCCGCGGCCAATAGCCCACCGAGCGCGGCTACGCCACCACCCAGATACTTTCGTCGGACTACGCTCACCATCAGGATTCCTCCTCTTAAGCTCCCGCTCCGTACCACGTCCGCCGGAGGCGGGTGGATCGCCCAATCCCCTGCGCCCGGCGATCCGTCAGGCGCTTGCTCCCACGAGCAGATTGCCGCCGAGAGCGCCCCTATCATACGCTAGTCGGGGCGGGTAAGGCGAATCGGCGACCGCGCCTCACCCCTCCGGCTACTGCTCCGTCGCCTCTCTAACTAGCCGCTCCAGTTCCTTGTCCACAGACTCCTGTGTGATACCAACGGTTTCTCTCCACTCGATTGTCCTTTTGGTGAAGAGTTCATCCAAAGCCTGAAAAGAACATGCAGCCTCCTGGAGTTCCTTGATTATCGACTCCCGTCCAGATTCGGACATAAACGCCGTCGCTCGTTCCCAGAAGTAATGGTGTGCCAGCCAGTTCCTTGTTTTGAGCGCCTTCTGCAACTGATCTTTCTCGTCTTCGCCTAGCTCTGCGAGCTTTTCGATCTTGGTCACCAAATGGCCAAGTGTCCTCAGGAACAGATCCTCAAGGATGTTGTCAAATTCCGTTCTGGTGATTTTGGTCGGATCAGGACCGTACTTCGTCGCCAATATTAAGGCGAGTTGCCGCTCCAAGCATTGCGCTAGGTACATCGCGAGCCCGAATCGCGCGAACACCTCCTTTGTTTGTTCTGACTCAGGGCCCATGTGCCATCTATTCATCATCACGTCTCGCCTCTTACCTTAACTCGCGCCTACTTCCTACTCCCCTGGATGGATTGGACCGATTTGGCAAACAACTGGATTCCCTGTTCGGGGTTCGGAGCGTCACTGCAGGTCCTGCCGATACTCCTCCCCCCGGCCCTCGCTCCAGCGCCGAGCTACAGCGAGGGGAGAGCGCGGCAGAGGCTGGCCAGCTTGCGGGCTGCTGCGATCTCATGCTCAACCTCTTCGCCCTGGAGGTTGATGGCAGCAACGCCGTAGCGGGAGAGCAAGACTAGAAAGGTCAGGCGGTCGGTCCCGGCAAGCTGCGCTGCGCTGCCGGCAGACACTTTGCCCAGCTCGTAGAGTTTGGCCGCCAGCAGCATTCTTGCCTCCCGGCCAAACTCCTCGTCCGACATCTTCAAGACTTGGGGCAAGTCGTCAGGGATCGGGATAGTCACCAGTTTCATGCCGCACCTCACTCCGGCTCAGGGTATACCCACACGATAATCCCGTTGCCGCATGCCCTTTGGCATACCGCCGGTAACGTCAGCGGGCCGGCCGGTAGCCGTTGTGCTAGGCAAAGAACGGCTCGCCGGCGACCGCATACTTGCGGGTCTCGTGCTCGTCCAGCTCCACGCCCAGACCCGGCCCCTCCGGTACCTCGATATAGCCATCGGCGATCTGGGGACGGTAGCCGGCCAGAATCCGGTCCCAGCCCGGCATGGCGTGAAACTCCAGGGCCAGCAAGTTGGGGATGACGGCACAGGCATGGACGGCCGCCGCAACCCCAATGGCGCTGGCCGCCATGTGGGGGCAGGCCAGCAGGTGATACAGGTCGGCCATCTCGCAGATTTTCTTCCCCTCGGACAGGCCGCCACTGATCTGGAAGTCGGGCGCTACGATGCGCGTCGCCTCCTTGCGGTAATACTCCAGGAACTCGTGGCGGAGGTGCAGGCCCTCGCCGGTGAGGGTGGGCACGGGCGAGGAGGCCGTGAGGGTGGCCCAGGCATCCACGTCGGTGGGCGGCAGCAGGTCCTCGACCCAGGTCAGGTCGTAGGGTTCCATCGCCCGCAAGAAGCGCAGGGCATTCACCAAGGTTCCGCAGCGGCCCTCGACGGAAACTTCGATGTCATCGCCGACGTACTGCCGGATTTCTTCCACCAGCCCCACGAGGTGGGACAGCCCCTTCCGGGTCAGGTGCTCGCCCATCATGCCACCAGGGATTGCCCGCGCGGCCCGCGGGGTGGTATCGAACTTGAGGATGGTCGTACCCATTTCCTGGTAGACGTCTTCCATCTCCCGATAGGTCTCCAGCGCGCCGACGCAGTTGTAGAGGCGGACCCGGTCCCGGTGCTTGCCGCCCAGCAGCTTGTAGACGGGCAATCCCGCCGCTTTGCCCGCCAAGTCCCAGAGCGCCGTCTCGATGGCGCTCACCGCATGCACGGCTAGGCCGCTGTCAAAGTGGGAGGCGGTGGTGCCGGCGTAGGCTTGGGAGACCATGCTGCGGTGGAGCACTTCCACGTTCGTCGGGTCCTGCCCCAGCAGCATTTCCCGCAACGCCAGCACGTGTGCCTTAACTTGGGGGCTGGCCGAGGTATCACCATACCCCTGGAGACCCTCGGCGGTATCTATCCGCACCAGCAGCCACCTGCGGGTCCACGGACCCCAGGGCGCTTCCAGCGTGGCGGTCTTGATGTCGGTGATCGTCAGCGTGTTGCCCTTGGTCGCGCCCAACATCGCACCCGCTCCTTCCGAGAGGTCAGTGGCTCGTAGCCAGTGGTCCGCAGCGCGCACGGCGACCGGCCGTGCGGCCGCTATGCTGCGGCAAATCGACGCTGGTGGAAGTTAGCCGGCGGCAACTGCGGCCGGCTCGGCGGCGGTTACGGGCAAGTAGGGGGTGATGTGCGGCCGCACTTCCGCCGGCACCAGCTCCGGCGGCACCGTCAAGCGAATGAGCGCCTGCTGGCCCAAATCTTCGATGGCCACGGTGTTGTTGTGGTCGTACATGCCCGAGCTTTGCGAAATGCTCAAAATCCCGCCGGGCGTCAAGGCGCACGGCTCGACGTGCCAGGTGTTGCGATCAAGCTGCACCACCGAGCCTGGTGGGGCCACGAAGAGCGCGTGACCGCCCGGATCGAACGCCGTATGCGACATCTTGGGATCGGCAACGACCACCCCAAACCAGCCTTGCATGCACCGAAATACCTGGCCGAAGTTCAGGTGCCGGTTGGTGCGGAAGAGCGGCTGCGGTAAAGGCCCGACCAAGCTGATCTCTTCGTGGATACTCGCGGTATCGTTGACCCAAAGATGATCAATGCCACCCAGCTCGCTCTTGCCCGGCCAGACGCCCGAGAGCCGGTCTAGGGCGGCCGGCGGCACATAGGCCCGGCCATAAGGTGCGAACACCTCCGGTGTCAACGGCTCCGCCACGATCTCGAAGCTCGGCAGGCCGGTCTCCGCATCCCTGGGCGCCCCGGCAACCAGGATCTCGACATCATCCGGCTGGTGCGTATTGACCATAACCATGCTTCCCATCTCCTTACTACGACCTCGCCCCGCGGTGACGGTCGCGGCAAGTGTACCGTACCGCCCGTTCTCGGCCGGTCTCCTCGTGTATCCAGCCGCAGGTCTCCTGAAGTGTACCCTGTACGGGCCAACTGTCCACAGGAGCACCGCGTCGGACGAGGCTATCGGCAGTCTGAACGACTGCCAGCCCTAACTCACGCGCCGGAACACGTAGGCTGCGGGCGACTTGGTATAGGCGAAACCCCGACCCGTTCGCTCGATAGCGGCATGCGTGACTTGCTTTCCGGACCGGGGTACGAAGTACGTGTGCAGGTCCTGGTCGGTCAGCCGATGTTTGCCGCCGCGCCGCGCGATTACTGCGACGAGGGCATAGTCGTCGTCGAGTGCGGCGAGGCTGGCATCACCGTGGCTGTCGTTGGCAACCAGGATACCGCCAGCCTGCAGGTAACGCTTGCACGTCTGCGAAACTGGGCCGGCCCATTGGGAAATGAGCAGATCGAAGCCGGCATCAGGCTCATCCAATGGCGCTGAGTAGTCCGCATGGTGAAACACGATCTCCGGCTCGCCTTGGTAACGCCGTCGTTCCTTGACCAGACACCGGATAGCCGGGACCTTGAAGAAGCGTGGACACCGCCGATCAGTGTCAACGTAGGTGACCGATGGGATCACGAACGACGGACTAACGTGGACGAAGCTCCCCGGATAGATGGCGCGTCGGACTCCGAAATGCGCGACGAGCAGTGCGAAGAGGTCAACCCGCTCGAAGCCCTTGTTTGCGAAGTACTCCTTGTAGAGCCGTAGGGCAGCGTTCGACACCTGCTCACTCCCTGGGCACGTTGCCGCACTTTCAGCGCCGGCCGGAGACACAGGCCAGAAGGCGCAACTCGCCACACCCACCGGCCAAGGCGGACTCCGGGCGGACTCCGGGCGGCGGCGGAGGCGGCGCTCCGACGGGCGCCCTTACTCCACGCGCAAGATAGGGGTGAACCGCGCGATCACGAAGCCGACCAAGGGCGCCACCGGGAAGGTGCCAAGGGCCACGACGATAGCATACTTATTGAAGAACATGATTAGGAAGAAGAAGACAAGGAAGGTGACTGCCGCGACAAACATCCATCCGGTCTGACTCACGCCGAGCATCGGTGCCCTCCTGCTCGTTAGGCTAGTAGGCCGGCCTGCGCGGACCAGCCGGCCCCCACAAGCACAGCAGTGGAATGCTCGCAGTCTAACATACCGCTCGCACCCAGTCAGCAGCGCGCCGGTACCAGGGCCGGTACGCACGTCAAGGCCCAAGATTGGCGGCAGCCCGAATCTGCCGCGCACCCGCTCCGTCGCAGTCCCGGTGGGGTACTATAGAGGGAATGCCGGCCACTACCACGCCAGCAGGGGGCTATGATGCCGCTGTACGACTATCGTTGCCAGGAGTGTGGTCACCTATTCGAGCAACGCCACGGCTGGGATGAGCACGCGGCAGCCTGCCCGGCCTGCGCGTCCGCATCCGTGCAGCGCCAACTGCCCACGTTTGCCATCATCGGCCGCGCCGGTAGCGGTCAGGCGGCGGTGGTGGCGGCCGACCCCTACGAGTGTACGCCGGTGGGTTGCGAGCGGCCCGGATGCACCGCCCGCCTCAACTGAGCGACCACGTCAGGATCAGGACTTGCCGGATTCGCAGGCTGGTACGCCGTCTATTCTGCTAATCCTGATGCTGACGATTTACTCCCCCGCATTTCGAACCGCTCGGTTAACTCGCGGTTGACCGCGACTAGGTCTTGAGCATTAGGAAAGATACTAGCATCGAAGAAAATCAATGCTTCTTGTCCGTAGGTGGGTGAGGATCATTTCCAGGCGCAACAGTATCTGAATCACGCCAACGTCCATCTCTTCCCTGAATACGAACCTCGCCACCGCCAAGATTTCCGACAATCTCCTTTGCCCGCTGTTCTGCTTCACTCTGCGTGCGGTGAACACTGCTAGACCGCTGCGAACGTGGGGACTTAACGGCCCAGCCATCGGGATGCTTGGTTACGAAGCGTGCATTCTTACTCATGTCGTCCTCCAGACACTGTAGTGACCTCTTTGCAACCATAACATCAATTCGCAGGCTCCGCCAGCGGCGGCTGGGCATTATCGCCGTCAATCAACGGGAGAGGGGCATGACTCCCGCACAAAGAAGTCTGTATATGGGCCAACCCAGGCTTGGACATGGGCCAGGTATCAGGCGAACGATACGCAGGTGTCGTCCACGACCTGGAGCACGGACTGCTGGCTGAAGCGACGCTTGTACTCGTCCGAGATTTCGTTGATTAGGCGCAGCCCGTCTTCACCCGGCGGCGCCAAGATGACGAGCACCTTGGTACGCTCCTTCTTGATCTGTCCCTCCGCGTCGCGCCACTGACCCCGAGCATCGAAGACGGTGAGACCATCCGGGAACCGGGGAGTCGCCGTATCTCCGAGGAACGTGGCCCACGCCGCATCATCCACGACCTCGCCGGACTGGTTGCTGCGGCCCATGAAGAGCTGGTGCTTCACGAAGCGGTCGGCCCCCTCAGGACAAGCCGGCGCAGTGGTCACGGTACACGCGGCGACCATCATGCCGGCAAGCGCCAAGAAAACCAGTATCGCTAGCCGCATCGAACCGCCCTCGCAGGACTTCTACGGACGGGGACGTGACCGCTGCCTCGGCCATGAACTCTGCCCAGGAGAAGAGGGACTGCCGCGTCTCCGGGGTCAACTCTTCGTACAGTACACGTCGGTCGGAATTAGTGGGCGGTGGAGGTCTCGAACCTCCGGCCTCGACGGTGTAAACGTCGCGCTCTAACCAACTGAGCTAACCGCCCGGTCGTTCCAGTCTAGCACGCCCGCCGGTTGGCAACAACGCCCCGGCCTACCTACGACTCCCCGCTCCGCAGTGGGAGGTAGATTCCCGTTTGCGCGAGAATGACGAGGGAGTGACGGGCGGCGGACTCCCCCTCTCCACATGGTGGAGAGGGGGCCGGGGGGTGAGGCGCCAGGGAGGGGCGGCGGCGGCTATTCGCGTAGCTTGAGGTAGTTGGCGATATTCGCCTCGGGATCGGTGCGGAGGCGTATGGCGCCCGTGGCGCTGGTCAGCAACGACGTGACGCCCGGCCCGTGACCGGCCGAGATGCTGTCGCAGTGGGCCACCACGGCAATGGTCAGCGCTCCTTTGCGATAGCCCCGCCCGTAGCTATGATCCGCATCGGGCAATGCCACCAAGTCACCGAGCCGGAGCTGCACCAACCCTAGCGCATCGAACGCTTCCCGGTCGGCCGTCTGAATGTCGTAGTCGCCACGGTCGGCGGGCGAGCCAAGTCCCGATCCCATCAGGTGGGCCGGGGCACTGCCGACCACCGGCACGACCAGCGTTCCGTCGTCATCGGTAGACAGCGGCAGCGCCCGGAGCAGCTGCACCGACACGTTCAAGAGCTTGACCGTGGGGTGGTCGAGGAGTTTCAGGCCACGACCGTAGGCTTTGACCAAGACTTTATCGCCGGGGATCAGCGCGTCGAGCGTCTCATCGTCGAAGTCCACGAGCACGTGCTCGATGCCGCCATGCTTGCCCGTGACCGTCCCCGTCTTGCCTTTGGCCTCACCGGACACGACGCGCGCCTCGTTGCCCACACACGCCAGGGTGTTGAGGGCACCATTGGCAGCTTCGTCTGCGTTTTGGATGGAGGCGCCCGGCTCGACGTGGTCAGCCGCCCAGCCCAGCGCGCGGTCGCCTACCCGCACGTTGTAGACGACGCCGCCCGGTCCCGGGGCGACCAAGAGGCTGCCGTCGGCACCGACCCGAAAGGGTGAGCGGTTCATCGGCGGCGCACGTACCTCGCCCACCACCGAGATCATCACAATGTCGTCGTAATTCGCCTGCATCGCCCTGCCTCCCTTGGCTGTATCTCGTATCGGTATAAGGGGGCATCATAACATGGCGCTGGGGCGTGCCCTAATCACCGGCACCATCCGGCCGTTTCCGCCCACGCTTGTAGCAGGAGCAACGTTCCTCCTGCTACACTATCCGGGTGACCGGGGCGGGTAGCTCAGTTGGTTAGAGCGCGACGTTGACATCGTCGAGGTCAGGGGTTCGAGACCCTTCTCGCCCACCCTCACGGGATCACACGCATCCTGATCCCTCATCCCATGGGTTCTATTGTTGCCGGTGCGGCAACGTTCGGGGTATCGTCGGCCACCTTGTACGATAACCGCAGGGGGGAGATGCCATGGAGATGTTGAAGCGGGTGCTCGCGGTCGTCCATATTGTGCTGGCCATTGCCGTTGGATTGAACTGGATCGCCCACCCCGCTTTATCACGACGGGTCGGACAACTATCCGGTGTGGGTATTCTTGAACTACTTCATGGCCGTGGCGGTCTTGATCGCTCTGATCGTGAACTTTCTATCCAAGCGTGCCCTGGATCGTGAGGAATCGGACGGGTCGCTCAACAGGCAGTATTTCGAGGTCAATCTGGCGTTTTACGCCTCCATCGTACTGGCGCTGTGGTACTACTGGAACTTCTTCGGTAGCCTCTTCCCCGAGACCGAATCGGCGGCGGTCGGGCTTATTCACCTGGAGATATGGGCGCTCGTTGATCCCCTATTCGTACTGGTCTCGGGCGTTACCGGGTTCCGTCTCTGGCACATGGCCGCTATGCGGTGATAGCCGATAACCAACCAACACGAACTTGTCTCGTCGGGTGGTCTCCAGCCCCGACTGGCGCCCGGATGCCGGCGCTGCATCAGAGCACCATACGACTGTACGGCCTCCCAGGTCATTGTTCGTGCCACCTCCGGCGGCCCCTAGCCGGGTACCCGCACTGCTGAGTCATCGGCACCTCACGCAGCAATCCTATAATCTAGGGCTGATGTCCCAGCCGCCGCGGTGCGCGTAGCAAGAGTGAGTGCTCGCCGGGCGAGCGCAAACGTCTCTCCACCGCGGCTCAACCGAGGGCACGAGTAGAAGGAGTTAAGCCGATGGCAAGCATCATCCGTAGACGGTATCTGGCGGGAGGGGCCGCTGCCTTGGGTGGCCTGCTCGCTGCTGCTTGTGGCGAGATCGAAGTCCGCTATGTCCAAGGGCCACCGGGTCCAGCCGGGGCAGCCGGCACGCAGGGTGAGCGCGGCGCGACCGGCGCCACTGGCACCACCGGGTCGGCCGGGGCAGCGGGGCAGACGCAGACCATCGTGCAGGAGAAGGTGGTTACTGTCGAGGTCGAGAAGCCGGTCGTCGTCGAAAAGGTGGTGGATAGGCCAGTCGTCGTCGAAAAGGTGGTCGAGAAGGTGGTAGCGCCGCCGCCCCCGCTGATTGTCGGACAGCTCAACGCTTTTACCGGCTCGCTCTCCTACTTCGGCCCCGCACACCGCAACGCTGCCGCGCTGGCCGCCGACCACGTCAACCGTGCCGGTGGGATTCGCGGCGCTTCCATGCTTATCATCAGTGGCGACACCGGTGTGAATCCGGTCCAGGGCGTTGACGCCGCCCGCGCCCTCGTGGACGTGGAGAACGCCGTAGCCATCATCGGCGCTCTGGCCAGCGGCGTGACCCTGCCCGTGGCAACGTCGGTCACCGTCCCCAAGAAGCGTTTGCAGATCAGCGGCGCCTCCACGTCTCCGGCCATCACGGTGCTGGAAGATGATGATTACCTCTTCCGCACGGCAGTCTCGGACGCGGCCCAAGGCGCCGTGCTGGCTCGCCTAGCCCAGGAGGAAGGCTACAAGAGCGCCGGCATCATGTACATCAACAACGCCTACGGCGAGGGACTGGCCAACCAGTTCGAGCAGACCTTCACCTCATTGGGCGGGAAGGTCACCGGCAAGGTTCCTCACGAGGACAGCCAGCCCAGCTTTAAATCCGAGTTGGAGAAGGCCACTGCGGGAAACCCCGACGTGCTGATCGCCATGAGCTACCCCGGGCAGGCTGAAATCTACCTCCGCGAGTCGCTGGAGGGTGGCTACTCCGACAAGTTCCTCTTCGTTGACGGGACCAAGTCCCCGGAGATGATGGAGGCCGTCGGTTGGAAGCGGCTCGAAGGCTCGCTGGGTACTGCGCCCGGTGCTCCCGACAGTCCCCAACAGCGGGCGTTCCGCAACTCCTATGCCGCAGCCCATGGCGGGCAGGAGCCTGAGTACCCCTTCGTCAACGAGACCTACGATGCTGCGGTCCTGATCGCTCTGGCCGCCGCCAAGGCCAACACGACCACCGACTCCACGGCCATCCGTGACGCCATCCGCGCGGTGGCCAACCCGCCCGGCACAGTGGTCGGCCCCGGCGTGGAGGACATCAAGACGGCCTTGGGGCTGATCGCCAATGGCGATGACATCAACTACGAGGGCGCAGCCGGCCCCGTAGACTTCGACGAACATGGCGACGTGGTCGGCCCTATCGAGATTTGGAAGGTCGAGGGCGGGGAGATCAAGTCCACCGGCCGGTTCGAGTCACCCTAGCGACTGAGTGACAGTAGGCCAACGTGCCGGGGGACGGCTCGAAAGAGCCGTCCCCTTTGCTTTGTGCCCGCTCCGCCACCTGATAGCGGACAGCCTGTACGCCGGATTGGTGTACGATAGGATAGCCAGCGATTGCACATACGGTCCGCGCAGCAAGACCGGAGGGCAACTATGGTCACCGCACAGCCGGCCACCAAGCTCACTTACGCCGACTACTGCCTCACCCCGGACAACGAACGCTACGAGCTTTTGGACGGAGAGTTGATCGTGGCTCCAGCACCGAATAGCGCCCACCAGATAACCGTCATGGAACTGGGGACGCTGCTCCACATGTTTGTGAAGGCGAGAGGCTTGGGACAGGTCTTTTCCGCTCCCTATGACGTGGTGCTGTCGGAGACGGACGTGGTGCAGCCGGACCTGCTGTTCGTCTCCAATGAGCGCGCGCATATCAGGACCCCCGCCAATGTCCGCGGCGCTCCGGACCTGGTGGTCGAGATATTGTCCCCCTCGACAGCGAGTCGAGATTGGAGGGACAAGCTCGATCTGTACGCAGAGTACGGCGTGAAGGAGTATTGGCTGGTGGACCCGGACGCCAGGACCGTCACGGTCCTGCTGCTCGAAGCCGGCGCCTTCGCGGAGGTAGCTCGCTACGGCGCCGGGCAAACCCTGACTTCACCTACGCTGGCCGGCTTCACCACCAACCTGGACGACATCCTCTAGGGGGTAGGAGGACCGCTATGGTCACCGCACAGCCGGCCACCAAGCTCACCTACGCCGACTACTGCCTCACCCCGGACGACGAACGCTACGAGCTTTTGGACGGAGAGTTGATCGTGGCTCCAGCACCGAATAGCGCCCACCAGCGAGCTGACGCGAAATTGGGGTGGCGACTTGCTCAATTCGTGGAAAAGAGGGGCTTGGGGCAGGTCTTTTTCGCTCCCTATGACGTGGTGCTGTCGGAGACGGACGTAGTGCAGCCGGACCTGTTGTTCATCTCCAATGAGCGCACCTATATCATCACCCCGGCTAACGCCCGCGGCGCGCCGGACCTGGTTGTCGAAATCCTGTCTCCCTCCACCGCCGAGCGGGACCGGACATTCAAGCGCGTGCTGTATGCTCGGTACGGCGTAAGCGAATACTGGCTGGTGGACCCGGACAGCAGGACCGTGACGGTCCTGCTGCTCGACGCCGGCGCCTTCGCGGAGGTAGCCCGCTACGGCGCCGGGCAAACCCTGACTTCACCTACGCTGCCCGGCTTCACCGTCAACCTGGACGACATCTTCTAGCGGCATCGGGAAACGCTGCCGCCCGCCGCTCGGCGCGCTCCGCTACCCGTCGGCAGCCCGCGCCACTCGTCGCTCCTCCCCCAGCATACCGCCTGGGCGGATCAGGATCACCGCGACGATGAGCACGCCGATCATGAAAAAGCGGAAGTTGGGGTCGGAGAACACGCCGGGCAGGAACTGCGTCCCCGTCCAGATGCCCCAAACCACGAAGGCTCCCAGGATGGCGCCCCGGTTATTGCCGGCGCCGCCCACCATCAGCATGGCCCAGATGATGAAGGTCGCTAGGAGCGGATCGAAGGTGAGCGGTGAGAGGAACCGGATGTTGTGGGCGAAGAGCGCCCCCCCGACGCCCATGATGACCGCTCCCAAAATGAACGCTTGGAGCTTGAAGGTGAACACGTTCTTGCCGCTGGCCTCGGCCGCTACCTCGTCCTCGCGGATCGCTCGCAGCACGCGGCCCCAAGGAGACTTGACCGCTCGTTCCACCGCCAGGAAGAGGAGCGCCAGAATACCCAGGACCACTACCAAGTAGAGGTAGTCGTAGTGCTCGGGTGATACCCACTCGCCCAAGAATTTGGGTATCCGGTACAAGCCCTTGGACCCGTTGGCGATCCACTTCTCGTTGAGGAAGAGCAGCCGGACCGTCTCCGCGATTCCCAGGGTCGCTATCGCCAGGTAATCGTCACGCAGCCGCAGGGTGACGTAGCCGATGAGCAGGGCGATGATCCCACACACCGCCGCGGCCGCCCCCAGGCCCAGAAAGAACCACAGGTCAATTCCCAGGTCCAGGAAAGGAAGGCCCGACCAGTTGCCGCCGAACTTGAAATCCTCGAAGAGCTTCGGGTCCGGAGGCTGGGTGGTCAGCAATGCCGTCGTGTACGCCCCCAGCGCGAAGAACCCCGCGATGCCGATGTTGAACAGGCCGGTAAAGCCCCAGTGGACGTTCAGCCCCAGCGCGAACACCGCGTAGATGCCCGCCATGATGGCGAAGCCGGCCAAGTAGCTGACGATGCCGCTCACGTCCATGCCGCGCGCCTCTTCATTATTCCGAGCCTCATTCCGAGCCTCCGAATATCCCGCGCGGCCGCACCAACAGCACACCGATCATGATGGCGAAGGTCACCGCCGGCTTGTAGCTGGGATTGATCCACTGGGTCGAGACCTCGGAGGTCACCCCGATGACGAAGGCCCCCACCAGCGCACCGTAGGGGTTGCCGATACCCCCCAGGATCACGGCGGCGAACAGGGGGATCAGGAACTTCCATCCCATGATGGGCAGCAGCTGCGCCTGGAACACCGCCAGCAGAATACCGGCGGTCGCGGCCAGCACCGCGCCCAGCGCCCACGTCCACCGGACGACGCGCTGGGTGTTGATCCCGCTGACCAAGGCTAGCTCCGGGTTGTCCGCCGTGGCGCGCATGGCCTTGCCCATTTTGGTACGGGTGAGCACGAGGTACATGCCCACGACCAGGATGATCGTCACGATGGCGATGAAGATGCCGTCCGGGGGCACGCGCACGTCCATGGGCAGGCGGATGACCTCCCGAAACTCCCGCGGATAGTGCTGCGTTTCTCCGCTCCAGATAATCTGCACCAGGCCCCGCAGCGCGATGGCCACGCCCAGGGAGGCCATCGCCATCACCACGGGAGACACGTCCCGGTCACGGAGCCGGCGGTAGATGGCCATATCCAGCACGATAGCCCCGACCGCTACTATCAGCACGGCCACGGGCAACGCGAGCAGCAAGGGATAGCCGAAGGTGAACGGCCCCAATCCCTGGCCCTCGATCCCCACCGCCGACAGCACGCTGCCAACCATGAACAGCGCCAGGTAGGCGCCCATCGTCATGTAGTCGCCGTGGGCAACGTTGGCGAAATTCAGGATGCCGTAGACCAGGGTCAGGCCGACGGCCCCCAGCGCGATGATAGCTCCCAGGAAAATGCCGTTGACCACCAGCCCCATCTTCACGAAGGGCAGGAATCCGATGGCCAGCGCCATCACCACAATGGCGACCGCGGTATGCCCCGGCGTCCACGCCAGGCTGATGCGTTTGGCGGTATTCTGCAGCGTGCTCATCACCTGCGGCCACCTAGATAGAGGCGCGCCACCTCCGGGTTGTCCAGCAGCGCCGGGCCGCTGGCCTCCAGGCGGTTCCGCCCCGAGGCTAACACGTAGCCCCGGCTCGACATACGCAGCGCCTCGCGGGCGTTCTGCTCCACCAGCAGGAAGGCGACCCCGGCCCGGTTGATACCCCGAATACGCTCGAACACCAAGCCCATAATCGCCGGGGACAGCCCGGCCGAAGGCTCGTCCAGCAGCAGCAGCACCGGGTCCAGCATCAGGGCGCGGGCAATGGCCAACATCTGACGCTGCCCGCCCGACAGGCTACCCGCTTGCTGCGTGGGACGCCGCGCCAGGTCTGGGAACAGCTCGAATAGCTCCTCGATACGCCCCCGGTAGTCATCGTTGCGGACAAAGCCCCCCATCTCCAGGTTCTCGCGGATGCTCAGGGACGGGAAGACGTTGGCGGACTGGGGAACATAGCATAGTCCGGTCCGTACGATCCGCTCCGGCGGCTGGGAGGCGATGTCCGTGCCCCGGAACGTCACGGCGCCGGCCTTGACCCGGACCAGCCCCACGACGGCCTTCATCAGGGTGGACTTCCCACAGCCGTTCGGCCCGATGATCGTGACGATCTCACCCTCGCCCACGGCGATGGATACACCGTGGAGAATGTCTGTCTCGCCGTACCCGGCCACCACGTCGGAGACCTCAAGCAGCGCCATCGGCCGTGCCTCCCAAGTAGGCCGCCAGCACTTGCGGGTCGCGCTGCACCTGCTGCGGAGTCCCCTGCGCGACGACCGCACCGTTGGCCATGACGACGATGGGGTCGCACAGCGTCATCACCAGGTCCATGTCGTGCTCGATAATCAAGAAGGTGACGCCGCGCTCCACGCTGGCGAGGTAGATGCTGGCCGTCAAGTCGCGGAGCAGGGTGCGATTGACGCCGGCGCCTGGCTCGTCCAGCAGCACCAGCGTCGGCGCAGCCATCAGGGTGCGGGCCAGCTCCAGCAGCTTCTTCTGGCCGGTGGACAGGTTGCCGGCGTACTCGTTGGCCAAGTACGCGAGCTTGACGAAATCCAGCACCTCCAACGCCTGCGCCTCGATGCGGCGCTCCTGGCGGGCCACCTTCCAGGGCAGCAGCCACGAGGCCCAGACGTGCTCGCCGAGCTGGGGCGCGGGGACCAGCATCAGGTTCTCCAGCACCGTCATGCGCTTCATCTCTCTGGGAATCTGGAAGGTACGCATGAGGCCCAGCCCAAAGGTGCGGTGCATCTTCATCCCGTCAATGCGCCGGCCGCGGAAGACAATCCGGCCGCTGGTCGGCGCCAGCGCCCCGGATACCAGATTGAAGAGCGTCGTCTTGCCCGCGCCGTTGGGGCCGATCAGTCCCGTGATGGTGCCCGGCATGATCTCCAGGGAGCAGTGGTCCACGGCCCGGACCCCGCCGAAGTCCTTGACCACGTCGCACACTTGTAGCACAGGCGCCGTCTCCGTCACGTCGCCTCCCTTGCCATCAGCCGGTATCGCCGCTGCCCAATACCAGCTGCCCGGCCACTTTCCGAGCGCGAAGCGGCGGCTGGCGTTCCGCGTCCGTCGGAGCCGGTAGCTCGTGCGCCGCAAAGAGGGCCGAGGCGCATACCTCTTGGAGCAACGCCGCGCCCTCAGGCTGCCGGCGGACCGTCTCTTCGAGCACCCAGAGTAGCGCCAACAGGTCCTCCATGAAGTCCCAGTGCTCGGGCCGGATATCGTCGAGGTCCGACGAGCGGCGCCCGGCTCGCTTGAGCTTGCGGTAGTCCAGCCACGATTTCACGACCTGCAAGCCGGAGACTGAGTAGGCCCATACCTCCGGCGCGACCGGCGCGAACTCCCCGTCGCCGACGCGCAGCACTCGTGCCGCTTCGTCATACGAAAAGTCCACCGGGTACTGGTCGAGCGACACCGCCTTGGTGCAGAGCGCCCCTCCCTGCGGCACGGAGCCGTCGTCGTGCGGCCCGCCGTACCGCTCGCCGTAGGTGTGCAGGTAGAGCAGCCGCGTGCCGTGGTCGGCTACCCGTCCGAATAGGCCGGCATCCTTCGTGATCGGCAGGCGGGGCGGCGGTAGCTCAAGCTCGTCCCAGAAGCGCTCGACATAGGCCGGCTGCGCCAGCATGCCGTAGGCGTAAGCAAACAGGTCCTCCGGGGCTACGGGCGCTCCGTATTCATCGCCGAGTTTCTCCAGGAGGCCGCGCGTGACATTGGGCTGCGTCGCCGCCGTGTCCCGCCACAACGGGATGACATGCTTGGCACCAAACGAACCACGAAAGTGGTCCATGTCAGGGATTAGCGAGGTGGCCGTCGCGGCGGGGCCATGACCAAGCACGTGAGTCAGCAGGCTGGCCATGTAGACCTGTTGGTCCCCATGGGTGCGCCACAGATCGGGACGCATGCGGTCACCGACACGCGAATCGGCAAGCACAAATTGCCGGTCGAACGAGCGATATGCGTACCCTTCCACCGGTGGAAGCGGAGTTGAAGATTCGAGCGCGGCGATTGGCGATTCACGCTTGTCCCCGTCCATCAGCGACCGGTAACGGCTAACGATCTTGCGGTCCCCGGTCTCCCTGAACGCGGCACGTCGTGCGGCAAATGAAAGCCCGATCAATGAGCGCCAGCGCGCGGCAAGCACGCCGCGGGTTTCGCCGATAGGCCAGGTTCGCTTGAGCTGCACGCCAGACTGCTGCCAGGGGAACACGTCGGTGAGCACGGGCCAGTCAAAATATGTTCCCGTGCCCGCCGGGTAGAACGGCCCATCCCACTCGCGGGAACACTCTCGCCAGTCGAGATCGGCAAACGAACCGGCGTCGTCGAGGGATTCGAGCTTGGCCTGTTCGGGGCCGGTGAGCTTGGTCTTCCTGACTCGCGCCGGAGTGTTGGGGCGGGGTGTACCGCCCCGCGCACCGATGGCGACGGCGACAGGGGTGCGGATAGCAAACACGTTCTCCGTCTTGCGGGCGCCGAGGCTATCGCCTTCCAGGTCTATGATCCATAGCTCGTCGAACACCTCGCGCATCTTGCGGCGCATACCCGCGAACCCGGGGCCGCGCAGATACGACGACGCGGTGATGAAGGTGACGATGCCCGCGTCCTCGGTGGAATCGAACACCTTCCAGAGCGCCCAGCGCCAGAAGTAGACGTAGTCGTTGTATAGGTTCTTCAGGTGAACTCCGCCGCCGGCGTCACGGACCGGTTTGAGGAAGTCATCGAGGACCGACGGCTCTTCCGATCCCTCATCGCCGTGGCGCACCCAGCCGCCCTTACGCCGGCCGCGCTCGTCTTCCAACTCCCGCTGCTCGCGGTCGTAGGGAGGATTGCCAAGGCAGACAAAGACGCGGACGTCCTTTTTGACTTTCTGCGCGCGCTTGCGCTCCTCGGTCAGCCGCTCCTGCAACATGCTGGCCGGGAACTTCGGCAGCCGGTTGGGAGACTCCAGCGTATCGGTGAGATAGATCCTCGCCGGCCAGTCGGTCACGCCGGCAGCGCGTAGCCGTTGCGAGACGCGCAGGTGAGCAACCGAATACGGCCCGACGAGCAGCTCGAATCCGTTCAGGCGACCGGCGAGGTCGCGCAGCTTCTGGGGTACGGCACCGGGGCCAAGTCGCTGCCGTACCGCGTCGGCCGCATGGTCCAGCACGGCGAGAGGATAGGTGCCGGTACCGACGGCCGGATCGAGCACCACCACGTCGTCGTCCGCGAACGCGAGCCGCTTGTTGAAGCGGGTCCGCAGCAACTCGGCAGCCAAGCGGACCTGCAAGCGCACCACCTCCACCGGCGTGTAGTACACGCCCCGGTCTTTCCGCAACTTGGGGTCGTAGGCGCCGAGAAAGTCCTCATAGAAATACAGCCACGGGTCGCCCTCGTGTTGAATCTTCACCGCGTCCACGACTCCGATGGCGCGCTCCAGCAGCTCAATCGGCATCCGTAGCTCCTCGCGGACGGAGGGGACTTCCAAGAGCCTCAGCGCCTCCGCCAGCAGCGCATGCTCGCTTTGCAGCGTCTCGGAGGCAAAGGCCGGGCTTAGGCTCTCCGCGCCCTCGAACCGCGCGAGCAGCAGGGCATACGTCAGCGTTTGCGCGTAGGCATCCGCAAACTGCGCGTCGTCCGTCTCCGGGAATAACAGCCGGCCCCACTCATCCGCGAGTGTCCGCAGCGGGCTGTCCGGACGACCGAGTGCCTGCTGCACCTCGTCGCGGAGGATACGGGCCAGCGCCGCCAGGAACTCCGCGAGGCCTCGCGCCGTGCCCGGCACAACCGGCTCCCAATAGAGGAAGGTGCTGAACAAACGCGCCAGGGCCGCCAGGGCCTCTCGGTCGAGCGCTCGCGCACCGCCTTCGCTGACGTCATCGGCGATGCGGACCCGCGCGACCAGCTTGCCGGTATGGTAGAGGCTCCACTCCGATCCGTCCGTGTAGATCAGGTTGGGTAACGCCTTGAATCGGAGCCACTGCGCCCGGTTGGCGCCCGTGAAGCGCTCCGGTCGGGCACCCAGCCCCGGCCGCTTCAACTCGACGTGACCCGTCAGCAGCCGTTTGACGGTCACACCGAGATCGGGGCGTCCGTGTACGTCGTCTGCACGTACTTCGGTCCGCCAGCCCACGTCGAGGTCCGTCATGCTCCCGGTGGCGCGCAGCAGTTCGCCGACGGGCGCCTTTAGCTGGTCTTCCGGCTGTGCGGCGACGAGCTGGCGGAAGTTGTCGGCAACCGCATTGGCATAGCCGGCGGCGATCTCGGCAAAGCTGCTTGCAGTCATCCGGTCGTCACCATTGCTCTGACCACCAGGGCTGAACCACCGTGCCTATCCCTGTCAGGACACCAGCCCCCCTATGATCCCCCCGCTACGCAGGGGGACGGGGGTGAGGTTCGGCTACGTATACAACGGCCAGCCGTCGGTGCCGACGTCGCAGACTTCCAGCGTGCCGCATTCGTCTTCCGTCACGTAGATCCGCTGGGAGCCTGGGGGGCCAAAGGCGAGGTTCGTGGGCATTGAGCCGGCCAACTCGATGCGCTCGGCCACGGCGCCGTCGGGCGCCAGCACGGTGACGTCGCCTTGCCCGAAGACGGTCACGTAGAGCAGGCCATTGGTGCCGAACTTCATCCCGTCAGGCCCCTTGAACGGCGCCGGGTTCTGCGGGTCCACCGTATTGCCAAAATCTTCCCGCTGGCCGGACAGCGCCCCGTCTTGCCAGCGGTAACGATAGACCATGCCGGTCATGGTTTCGCTCACGTACAGGTCCTGGTCCGGCCCGAACGCAATGCCGTTGGGAAAACGCAGCCCGGAATCGAGCGTCTCAATGGCCCTTGTCGCGGTATCAATCTTGTAGACGCGACCGTACATGGGTACTTCAAGATAGTCCGGCCGTACCTCGGTGCCCTGCATGAAGTCCGCGAAGCGAATGCCCGAATCGGTCATGTACAGCGCGCCATCCGGCCCAAAGGCCACATCGTTGGGCCACAGGAACGGCTCATCGCCACACGCGGTCAGCACGACCTCGACCTCGCCGTCCATCGTGAGGCGCAGCAAGGCGGGGTCCTGCGATTCGGCCACCCAGATAGCCCCCTCCTTGTCCACCGCTAGTCCGTTGGGGCGTCCCGTTCTGGCCAGCCGACGCTTGGTCTGCCCGTCCGCGCTGACGTGCGTCACGCAGCCCCGGTCCGGCCCCATTTCGACGACGAGCCAGCTTCCGTCGGCAAGTAAGACCGGCCCTTCCGGGACGCTGAGATCGCTGGCAAAAATCATATGCTCCTCCCGGCCCGCTCGTATCGGCACACTGCACCCGCCCTGACGCTGGGAATCCTACTGCCGCTCAGAAACACCGTCAATCCGGCTGCGGCCGGGGGGTGAGGCCGGCTGCCGGGCGCGCGTTCCGTCGAGCCACAGCCAGGCGAACCCACTGCGCGCGAACACGCCACGGAGTCCCGCCCGTCCGGCCAGCCATTCAGCCTCTGCCGGTGTATAGGCTGCCGCCACCGACGCCGCCGGCTCATCACCCGGCAGCTGTGCGATCCTCCCGACGAACAGCGTGGCCAGGCGCACCAGCAGCCAGAGCGGCAGCGCAAGGTCGCGCCGCAGATCGAAGAGCAGCACCTGCCCGGTCCCGGGCAGAACCCGCCGCACCTCACGCAGCACCCCTTCTCCGTCGCACCAATGGTGCAGGGCCAGCGTGGCGACGACGAGATCAACGGCCTCGTCCCGCAGCGGCAGGGCCGCACCATCACCTTGAATGAGGCAGACACGGCTGCCGCGCCGCTGCCGGCGTCCGGCGTGCAGCATGGCAGCCGAGCGGTCCAGGGCAATCACCGTGGCGTCCGGTCGCGCCGCAGCGATGGCGGTGGCCAGCGTCCCCGGTCCGCAGCCAACGTCCAACACCCGCAGCGGCCGGCCTGAGTCGCTATCGGCCGCACCGAGTCGCTGGCCGGTCAGGAGCGCGATCCGGCGGTAGATCGCAGCCAGCGGCCACCGCTGCATAAAACGGGCGTACCGCGCCGCCGACAAGCCCACCTCCTCTTCCGTCGCGTGGGCGC
Organism: Chloroflexota bacterium; assembly: GCA_965220865.1. Classification (GTDB taxonomy): domain Bacteria; phylum Chloroflexota; class UBA11872; order UBA12225; family JAJDUF01; genus JAJDUF01. The sequence goes on along the minus strand of OZ244848.1, from coordinate 3,481,395 downwards.
GGCGCATGCGGGGGCGGTCTTCAAGCGCATAGCGCAGCCAGCGTGTGATGACGGCCGTAGCGAGGGTAGTGAGCAGCCAGCGGCGGGCCAAGCGCCACATTCGGTTGGATACCATCGAGGATACGCCTCATGCCGGAGGGGGAGCGGCGGGCTTCTCAGTCGGCAGGGGAGCAATACCCAGCTTGTCGCTCAACGCCGCTAGCTCGTTGGTGAGCGTCGTGGGCAGCGGAATGCCTTCCTCTTGGCGACGCGCGCTCAACTCGTGCTCGATTTCGCCCGGCAGATAAATCTGCTCCACGCCCGGCGCGCGCGGGCAGGCGTGAATCTGGTCCACCAAAGCGTCCATCCGCTCCAGGAACTCGGCGGCGGGAGCGAAGGAATCAATCCGCAGCGCCTGCACGAAGTGGCTCGAACCGGCTACTCCGAGTCCCCGCCCGAATCGGCCTCCGGCGAGCACGCCGGATAGGATGTCCAACACGACGGCCAGCCCATAGCCTTTCGGCCCGCCGATGGGGAGCAGCGAGCCGGCGCGGCCGACGGCCGGATCGGTCGTCGGGTGGCCGTCCGGTCCCAGCGCCCACCCGACGGGAATGGCCTCCCCGCGGAGGATCGCTACATCGAGCTTACCGCCCGCGACGACACTCGTGGCCATATCGAGCACCAGTGAAAACCCGCGACCGGTCGGTATGGCGTAGGCCAGGGGGTTGTTCCCGACCATCTTGACCTGCCCACCCCAGGGCAGCATGTTCATACCGGCATTGGTGACGGCGAAGCCGATACAGCCGGCCGGCGGCGCCATCATGGCAAAGTAGGCGAGGGCGCCGCAGTGCGTGCTGTTGCGAATAGCGACCGCCCCTTGACCGACCTCCGCTGCGCTCTCCAGCGCCAGCCGCATGGCAGCGTGGGCGGCCACCTGTCCCATCGCGTGATGCGCGTCGAGCACCGCCGTGGAGGCGGTGCGATGCACGACCTCGGGCTGCGCGTCTGCGACGATAGTGCCCGCTTGTAGCTGCTTCACGTAGCCGGGGATGCGCTGGACACCGTGCGAATGGACACCGCGCAGGTCGGCCTGCACCAGCGTATCGGCGACGAGATCGGCGTTCGCCGCGGATAATCCCAGCGCCGCGAGCACGGCCGCCGTCCACTGCGCCAGCGCAGGAGCCGTAACGATCTGCTCGCCGGCGGTGTCTCCCGGCTGCCTGGCGGCCGGTGCTGGCGCACTCATCTGCTCTCTTGACCTCGCGTTGCTTGGTGGATCGGCGCCGGCCGGACTCACGCGCCGGCAAGCCGAATCGCTACGGGAAAACCGGAGTACGTTGCGCGGGCATCCGCTGCACGCCCGGCGTGAATGATAGCAGGGCAACCGACTGGCCGGTGTGCGGCCATCACTGTGTTAGAATCGACCAGTGATAGTAGCGGGAACGTGCCGTTCCCGCGCAGTGCGTAAAGCCGGAGCTACAGGATCCCGGTAGTAGCGAGCGAGAGCAGGATGAACTCGCGCGTCCTCGTCCTTAACCAAAACTACGAGCCGCTGAACATTTGCAATGTCCGGCGAGCCTTTGTGCTGGTGTTCCGCGGCAAGGCCGAAGTGCTGGAGCTGCTGGCGGAGCCGCTGGTGGGCGTCAGCCAAGTCTATCCGCGTCCATCGGTCATCAAGCTGATGTACATGGTCAAGCGGCCACGGCTCATGGTGCGCCTCAGCCGCCGGGAGATCTTCCTGCGCGATAACCACACGTGCCAGTACTGTGGGTATGAAAGCCGCGATATGACCGTTGACCACGTGGTCCCACGACAGCGGGGCGGACGCCACACGTGGGATAACGTCGTGACCGCGTGTCGCCGCTGCAATCATCGGAAGGGCGCCAGAACGCCCGCCGACGCGCATATGAGCCTCATCCGGCAGCCGCGCCGCCCCTCGCCGCTGCACTACTTCTGGTGGCAGCAGCAAGGACTCAACGGTGCTGCCAGCGGCTGGCGGAAGTTCCTGCCGGAGCCAAAGTAGACCCGGCTGCCGGGGGTTAGGTGCAATACCGACCCCCCTATGGCCCCCCGTCCCGCAGGGGGACGTGGATTCCCGCGCACGCAGGAATGACGGACACCGGGCCGGGGTGGCAGACTTTACTCCGTCGCGCGGTCGGGGTCGTCTGCTGTCGGCTCCGACGGCGCTTCGTCTTCGGTGGAGTCTTCCTCCGGCTCCGGCTCTCGTTTGTACTCCTCCACAAGCTCGCCCACGCGCTCGGCCGTCAACTGCCCGAGGACCCGCGCGCCGATCCAGAGGGCCGCCGTGATGACCAGCAGCACGACACCGGCCGGCCACGCCCCCACCGCCAGCGTGAAGGTCGCAAAAAAGCCGATCAACACCGCCGCGACCAGCAGCAGCTTGCTGGCGAAGCCTCCCATCATGGCTTTCTGATCGCCGGTGCGGGCCGACCAATCGAGCACCTGCACCACCATGGCCCCGATCATCGTGCGGTCCTCCGGCAGCCGCTCCTCTTCGGCCAGCACGTCCCACCACTGCTCCAGCGGCCGACCGTCGCGGACGAAACGGTCGCGGAGGATGGGGACAAAGGTGTGCTGCCGGCGCTTCACCAAGTCGAGGGCGAGGTCGTCCTCGTTCTCATACCGGGCCGGTTTCAGCAGCACCCGCTCTTCTTCGGCGGAAAGGAATTGGCGCTGCCGTTCCAATTCGGCACGCAGGATGTCTACATATTCAGCCGCCATGCTCGTTCACCTCTACCGCAACACGCTCATCCAGCCTACCAAGCCGGCACCCGGCCGTTGAGGTGTACTCAATCGTCCAAGTCAAGCGCCTCCCTCCCTTCGGCGGCGGAATACACCTGCTCCTTGCCTTGGCGAAGACGCTCCTGCACACCCGCCGCGAGGTAGTAGTCCTCCAGGTCCTCTAGGCCGCGTTCAATCATCTCCCGCAGGTAGAACGACTTGGGGCGCCCGGTCTGCGCCGCTAGAAAATCAAGCCGTTGCTCGGCTTCGGGAGCAAGTCGAATCGAGGTCACCATATCACAGCCTCCCTCCCGTGAATATGCGTATGCATTATAGCACAAGTATTCCTCGGCCAGCGGAGACAACACCATGTGCCGAGGCACGCCGACAGGCAACCGTAGGCTCGCGCGGTTGCTCACTCATGGCCTACGCCTCGTCGAGCTTGGTCATGGGGGCAAGGCTGCCGAGCAGCAGCTTGACGCCGGCCGTGTCGAAGCGTACCCGCACTTCTTGCTCACCACGCCGGTTGAGCGTGCTCTCCACGACGCTGCCATCGCCGAACGCGCCGTGTCGAACTCGATCACCCACTTGATAGGTGGGCGGCCCAGCATCGGCATTCTGTTGCGGTAGCTCGGCGGCCGAGCGGATGCCGAGCCGACGCCAATCCGGGTCGCCGCTCGCCGGCCGCGTCGCCGGCGGGGTATGCGCTTGGGCCGGCGCGCCGGCACGTGGCGCCGGGGTCCAGCCAGTCGAAGAAACCCGCCCACTCCAGGGGCGGACCGCCGCCGGGGCAGCCGATTGGCTCCCGCCGGCCCGGACGCGGAGCGCGGCCGTCTGCATTTGCTTCGCGCTACTCTCCGGGATAGCAGTGAGAAAGCGGGAGGGGTCGGCTTCGCGCGGCGAACCCCACAGGGCACGTCGCCGGGCATGGAGCAGATAGAGACGCTCCATCGCGCGGGTAATCCCCACGTAGCAGAGGCGTCGTTCCTCCTCCAAGCCCTCTAGGCTGTCTTTGGACCGGCTATGGGGGAGGATGTCTTCTTCCAATCCGGTGATGAAGACCACCGGGAACTCTAGCCCCTTGGCACTGTGGAGGGTCATGATGGTGACGGCATTGCGGTCGTCACTCAGCGTATCGAGGTCGGCAACCAGCGCCGCCTCTTCCAAGCAGGCCCGCAGGCCCGTAGGCGGCTCCAGCTCCGTGTACTCGCTGACGACGTTGCGCAGCTCCAGCACATTCTCCCACCGTTCCTCGAACCCAACGTCTTTTTCGAGCGCAGCGCGGTAGTCGGTGCGGTTAAGCACTTGATCGAAGAGGTCCTCAAGTGGATTCTCCTGAGCGGCTGCGCCCAGCTCGGCCATCAACCGCGCAAACCCCAGCAGCGCCGCGCACGCTCGGCCCCGAAAAGGGTGCGCCAGCTCCGTATCGCGCTGCTGGGCCGCATACAGGGCCAGCAGCGCGACCAGCGGTGACTCGCCGCGCTGGGCCGCCCAGTCATCCAGCGCCGCCAGGGTGCGAGCGCCGATGCCGCGGGCCGGCACGTTGATCACGCGCCGCAGGCTCGCCTCGTCCGCCGGGTTGTATGCCAACCGGAGGTAACAGAGCAGGTCCTTGACCTCCCGGCGGGCATAGAACTTGGTGCCACCGACCAGCTGATACGGGATACGCCGGCGGACAAAGGCCTCTTCCAGGCTCCGCGATTGGGCATTCATGCGGTACATCACCGCACAGTCCCGGTAGCGCCGCTGGCCCGCTCCGACCAAGCGCTCGATCTCGTTTGCGACAAAGCCGGCTTCATCGTGCTCATTGAGTGCCTGGCAGATGACCACCTCGTCGCCTGGCGCTTTATCGGTCCACAGCTCTTTCGGCTTACGCGAGCGCAGGCCCTGGACCACGGCATGAGCGCTGGCAAGAATGTGCTTGGTGGAGCGGTAGTTGCGTTCGAGCTTCACCACCGTCGCGTCAGGGTACTCTTCCTCGAAGGCCAGGATGTTGCGGATGTCGGCTCCCCGCCACGAGTAGATACTCTGGTCGTCATCACCGACGACGGTGATATTGCGGTGTAAGGCGGCCAGCAGACGGACAATCTCGTATTGCGCGCGGTTCGTATCCTGGTACTCATCCACCAGCACGTGTTGATACCGCTGCCGGTAGTACCCGAGCACCTCCGGCACCTCGTCGAAGAGCCGGAGCGTGGTCAAGAGCAGGTCGTCGAAGTCGAGGGCGTTCGCCTCCTGCAAGGCCGCTTGATACCGCCGATAGACCCGCGCGACGGCCTGCTCGTAGGGCCGGTCGGACACCTGCGCCGCGTACTCTTCGGGGAGGAGCAGCTCATCCTTGGCCCGCGAGATGGCAGCGCGAATTTCCGGCGGCGTGATGACACCCCGGTTAATCCCGGCGTCGGTCATGCACCGCCCGATGACCCGCAGCTGGTCGTCGCCGTCGTAGATTGTGAAGCTGCTATCCCGGCCGTGATGGTGGATGTCGCGGCGGAGCCAGCGGGCGCACACGGAGTGGAACGTGCCACACGTCACCGAGCGGCCTGCGTCGCCGACGAGCGCCTCGATGCGCCGACGCATCTCGCTGGCAGCCTTGTTCGTGAACGTGACGGCCACCAAGCGGTGCGGTGGCACGCCTTGTTCGAGAATGAGGTAGGCGATGCGGTGCGCGATGACCCGCGTCTTGCCCGAACCGGCGCCGGCGAGGATCAGCAGCGGTCCGGCCGGTGCCGTGACCGCCTCGCGCTGCGCCGCGTTGAGGTCGGCTAGGATGTCGGTGCTGCCTTCCTGAACGGACACGATAGTTTTCCCTCGCTCCCTCAATGCTCCACTACAACAATGAATCCTACCCGATCAAGGCTGCGGCGACAGCAGCGCGCCTCACCCCCCGGCCCCCTCTCCACCATGGTGGAGAGGGGGAGTCTGTTGGAGCCGGGCGAGGGTAGGAGGCCAAGTCGCACGTAGGGGCGTAGCATACTGCGCCCGTCCCCCTGCGTAGCGGGGGGGCCATAGGGGGGCCGGGACCGGATGATCCCGCTCCCGTCGGATGGTAGCAGCACAGCCCTGGTATCATTCGCAGTGAGCGCAAGGGCGCAGAACCGGAAGCCATGGCTAGTGCAGTGGAGCGGACACCCAAAGCCGCGCTCATCGAGCGCATGCAGACGGCCGGCATTATCGCCATCATGCGCCACACGGCTCCGGCGTTGGCTCGGCAGACCGTGGAGGCCCTGAGCGCCGGCGGTGTGCAGGTCATCGAGGTCACGATGAATAGCGTGGGCGCTGCCGACATGCTCCAAGAGCTGGCGGCCGCCTACCAGGACGACATGCTGCTCGGCGCGGGGACCGTGCTGACCGTTGCCAGTGCCGAGCAAGCGTTGAGCGCCGGGGCGCGCTTCATCGTCGCCCCGAATACGGACCGGCACGTCATCGAGTATTGCGGCCAGCGCGACGTGCCCGTGGTGCCCGGCGCGTTGACGCCGACCGAGGTTGTGACCGCCTGGCAGCAGGGCGCCGATCTGGTGAAGATTTTCCCGGCCGGCGGACTTGGGCCGCGCTATCTCCGCGACCTACGCGGGCCGCTCGGCGACATTCCCTTCGTCCCGACGGGCGGCGTGAACCTGGACAACGCCGCCGAATTCATGCGCGCCGGGGCAGCCGCCTTGGGCGTGGGCAGCGACCTGGTCCATCGTGACCTGGTAGACCAACGGGACTTCGCCACCATCACCATCCGCGCCAAGGACTTTGTGGCGGCCGTCGCCGCCGGGCGTCGCTGACCTCCCCGCCAACGGCTGCGACCGGCCCGGCCTTAATCATCGTCTAGCAAGCAAGGAGGCAGCGGCAGAGGTATGGAACGGATGGAGCCGCAGGTGGTGCCCGGACCCGTTGACACGGCAGCGACGATCTTGTGGGATCGGTGGGGCATCGCCCACATCAGCGCCGACGAACCGTATGACCTGGGCGTGGGGCTAGGCTACGCGGTCGCCCGCGAGCGACTCTGGCAGCTGGACTACATGCGGCGCCGGGTCCGCGGCGAACTGGCCGCGGTCATGGGACCGGAGGCGCTGGCGAGCGATCGCGAGATGCTGACCGTCGGCATCGCGGCAGCGGCCGACACCGTCGCGGAGACGATCAGCGGTCCGACTGCGACGCTGCTGGAAGGCGTGGCCGCCGGGATCAACGCTTGGCGCCGGACCGCTATCGAGACCGCTGCGCTGCCCGAGGAATTCGGCATCCTCGACTATCAGCCGGCGCCGTGGACACCCGCCGACTCGGTCGCGCTGTGGCGGTGGCGCTGGTGGATGCTGACCGGGCGGCTGGAGCCGGTCGCCCTCATCGAAGCGGCGCGCCGGACGCTGCCGGCCGACCTGCTGGAAGCCTTTCTGGAGGTCGAGGCCGGCGAGGAGACCATCGTGCCGGGGCCGGCCGACGGCACGCCCGGCCCGATACCGGGTGGTGACGCCAGCGGCGAGGGCAGCAACAACTGGGCAGTGGCCGGCTCGCGCACGACGACCGGCTTCCCCGTGCTCTGCAGCGACCCACACAACACCTTCGACCAGCCGAGCCAGTGGTTTCAGGCGCAACTGACGTGCCCGGCCATCGGCCTGGACTCTATCGGCGCGGTCTACGTCGGCACGGCCAGCGCATACATCGGCCGCAACCGCCATACGGCCTGGGGCGTGACCAACCACGTGGCGCCCATCCGCGATCTCTATATCGAGGAGACCGATGCTCCCGACGGCGACCGTTACCGCGACGGCACCACCTGGCGTCCATTCGAGACGGAGCGACACACCATCAAGGTACGCGGCGCGCCGGACGAGACGTTGATCGTGCGCCGCACCGTCCGCGGGCCAATCGTCAACGACCTATTGCCCTGGACCCCGACCACCGAGGGCGGCGGCGCGCCACCGATCAGCTTGCGCTGGCGCGGGCTGGAGGCCGGTGTGGCATCCGGGCTGGAAGCAATGCTGGCGATCAACTGCGCCCGCAACGCGGACGAGACGCTCGCGGCGCTGGAACAGTGGCCCGGCCCGGTGCTGAACTTCGTGTTCGCCGACCGCGCCGGGCGTATCGGCTATCACGTTGCCAGCCACATCCCGCGGCGCGAGATCGCGCTCCGGGGCCTGCGACCGGCCAACGACCCGGACCACGCTTGGCAGGGCACGCTACCCTTCGACCGGCTCCCGCAGCTGATTGACCCTCCGCGGGGGTGGGTGGCTACCGCCAACAATCCTCCGTGGGCGGAAGACCCGCCGGACATGCCGTACCTCGGCCTGGGTGGCTGGGCCGATGGCTACCGCTTCCGGCGCATCCGCGAGCGGCTGGAGAGTGGGCCGGCCCGGCTCTCACCCGACGAGATCGCCGCCATCCAAGGCGACGTGCTCCACGCCCGTGCGGTAGACATGCTGCCGGCACTCCTGGCGCTCCTACGCACCGTCCCCGGCCAACAGCCACACGCCGCCTACCGCCATCTCGCGGCTTGGAATGGCTCGTTCGACACCGAGGCGATAGGCGCCAGTATCTTCACCGCGTTCTGGCAACGCTGGCTGGAGCGCATCGCCGCCGCCCACTTCCCGGAACAGCTTGCGCCGCTCGCCGCCGGCCAAGCCGGGTCCGTTGCCCGCCGCTTGCTGCTCGGCGACGACATGGGCTGGTTTCCCGACACAGACTACCGCGAGGAGGCCCGCGCCGCCTATGTATCCGCAATCGAGTGGCTGGTCGAGGTGGCCGGCCCCGATCCGGCGCACTGGCGCTGGGGCCGCCTGCACCAAGTCACCTTCCCACACCCGCTCGGCAAGCACTCGCCCGACCTGGCGTTCGATCTCGGTCCTTTCCCCACCAGCGGCGGCAACGGCACCGTGCGTGCCGCCGGCACGTCTTTCGAGCAGCCGTTCCAGGCAATCAGCGGCTCGACCTACCGCTTCCTCGCCGATCTCTCCCAGACGGGGTACGCCGAGGCTACCAGCACGACCGGGCAGTCGGCGCATCCCGCCAGCCCGCACTACCGGGACCAGGTGCAGTTGTGGCTCCAGGACCGGCGGCTGCCGCTTTGGATGGACGACGCCGCGGTGCGGAGCAACCTCGAGGCCGAAACCCGGCTGGTGCCGGCGGGCTAACGGCGGCCTCCAGTCCTCACCCCCCGGCCGGTCTGGATTGCGGCTTGCGTGGGAAATCTACGTCCCCCTGCGAAGCGGGGGGTCAAAGGGGGCTGCCGCCCGTAGCCACTGGTCACTGACCGAGCACCGTAGCGAGCGCGGCGCGGGTGGTGGGGGCGGGGGGAGAATCGGCGCCGGCGAGATCGGCGCGGAGCCGGTCGAGGTCCGCGGCCTCGTCCACGTCGTACCACTCGGCAACGCAGTGGACGCGCAGGTTGGCCGCCGCGCACCGCTGCAACGTGACTGCGACTACCTTGCTCGTGCTCCACACCATGTTGCGAAACAGGTCGGGATAGAGCGCGCGCGCCGCCAGCAGATAGTAGCCGCCGTCCTCGCTCGGGCCGATGGACACATCGCTGCCGGCGGTGAGCGCAGCATAGGCTTCAGTTAGCGTCGCCGGCGGCAGGGTCGGATTATCACTGCCTAGGACACCGACGGCGGTACAGCCTGAGGCGAAACCGAGCCGAAAGGCAGACTCCAGGGCGGCACCGAGACCTCGACCGGATTGGACGGCTACCGTCGCTTGGTCGCCGACGAGCCGCTCCAAGGCCCCCCGCTCGCCATCGTCGCGGCAGATGATCCGCGCGTCCAGCCCGGACTGCCGGACGACATGCACCGAATCCAACAGGAAAGCCGCGGCCAGCTTTGCCGCTGCTGCTGGAGTGAGCGGGGGGCACAGGCGCGTCTTGCTGCTACCCGCACGCGGGGCTTTCGCCACCACGTAGACTGCGCGCTGCCCCGGCATCAGGCGCGCTCCGTGTCCCCAGTGGCATTGACGACGGGGACGGCTGCCGGCCGCCAGCGGGCATAGCGCAGGGCACAGGTGCAGAGCTTCCAGGCCGCGCCTACCGTGCCCCGCACCGTACCCGATACCTTCGATTGGCCGGCCAGTCGCGGTCGGTACGCAACGGGCACCTCGACAATCCGCAGGCCGGTACGCACGGCCTTGACCACCAACTCGGTCGTCCAGCCGTAGGTCATCTCGGACATCGCCAGCTGTCGCAGACAGTCCATGCGGATGGCCTTGAACGACGGGAGATCGCGCAGCCGTCGCCGGAGCAGCAGACTCAGCATGGTCAGCACCAGCCAGTTGCCGAACCGCGCATGGATACGCTGGGCCTCCGGGTGCTGGGCAAGGTCGCGCGGGCCAAGCACAACGTCGGCTTGCCCGGTCAGGAGGGGAGCGAGCACGCGCGGTAGCTCGGCGGGCGGATCAGCGTAGTCGCCGTCGAGAAACACGACGATCTCAGCCCCGGCTTGCTCCGCGGCGCGGACGCCCGCCCAACAGGCCGCGCCATAACCGGGCTGTGCTTGGGGCAAAGCGACGGCTCCCAGGCCGGAAGCGATCTCATCCGTGCCGTCGGTGCTGTCGCCGGTGACGACAAAGACACGATCCACCGCGTCGGGCGGCACTTCGGACAACACCGCGCCGATAGACTCGGCTTCATTCCAGGCCGGGATCACCAGGGCAATACGAGGCGTTGGCACGCGCCTACTATTCACCCTCGGCCCCGCTAGTTGTTCGTGGTACCGCTAAGCCACCGCACAATGTCACCACGGCTGACCACTCCCGCCAGCCGACCGTCACGCACAACCGGCATGCGCTTGATGCGGCGGCGCGTCATCTCCGCCGCGACCTCGGCGATAGGCACGTCGGCTGCGATGGTGTGCGCCGGCGTGGTCATGATATCCGCGACGGTCTGCCCCTGACGGCCAATCACGTCCGCTTCACTGACCACACCGACGACGGCACCAGCATCGTCAACGACGGGCAGCCCCGTGATGCCATGAAAGCTCAAGACCGAAGTAACTTTGGCCACGTCTTCAGTTGGCTGCGTGGTGACGACCGGGGTGCTCATAATGTCGCTGGCCACACCAGGACGGCCCGACCCGGTGGCTGGCGCCGTCTGGTCCCCTTCCGGCTGCTCCAGGTAGGCGGCGTCGCCAACGGTGGACAGACCGGCGCCAGCGCCCTCGTGACGACGATAGTGCAACGCTGCCGGCTCGTCGTCGAAGAACGCTCCGGAAGCGTCGCGATGGATTTCGAAGATGAGCACCCGCTCGTTCTCCAGCCGCAGCGCGCCCCGCAGGACGGTGGCGTCCATCACGACCAAATCGTCGGGCGTGCCACCCTCGACTACCGTCGTGATCTCCCCACCGCGGACGGCAAGCAGGACGACCTCATCGGCCTCTTCGGCGGCAGCCCCCTCCTGGTTTGGGTTGGCTTCGCCCACAAAGGCCTCTTGGATGTTCAATCGTTTCATGGTCTTCAGTCTAGCAAACAGGGGTGGTGGATTCCGGCATCGGAACGTCACTCCGGCATAGGCCGGAGTCCAGACTACGCTCAACCTTCCGGATTCCGGCTTTCACCGGAATGATGGGGAGTGCGGCGGCGGCTCGGGGCTATGGGCAGCCCGCGCTCCGAGGGATCTGCCCCGGACTGGATTCCGGCTTCCGCCGGAATGACGACCCCCCGGCCCTCCCTGGGCGCGGTGAATCGCGCCCCTATGACTCGGTCCATACCTACCCTTGCTCAATGGGCAAGGACTGGTTGTTGCTCCAGTCCTGCCAAGAGCCGTCGTAGTTCCGTACCTTCTCGTAGCCCAGCAACTTCAGGACGTAGTAGGAGTGGGCGCCACGCACGGCAGACTGGCAGTAGGTGATGATCTCTTTATCCGGGGTGATGCCGGCCGACTCGTACAACTGCTTCAGATCAGCCAGCGCCTTGAAGACGGGGGTCTCATCGCCGGTCACGCTGTTCACCCAGTCAATGTTGACGGCGCCCGGCACGCGACCACCACGCCCGGCGCCCCGACGCACGTCCTCGCCGGTGTATTCGTCCGGGGTGCGAGCGTCGCAAAGCGCCACACTATCCTCACCCATATTGGCCAGGATGTAGTCCTTGTCGGCAACTTTGGTCGGATCGGGCGTGGCGCTGAAGGTCGCCGCCTCGAAGCGAGGTGCTTGTCGTGTTACGGCTCGATTCTCGGCCGTCCATTTGGGATAGCCACCGTTGAGGATCGAGAGGCGGGAATGACCGTAGTAATCCAAGACCCAGAAGAGTCGCGCGGCGATCACGGAACGATTGTCGTCGTAAATGACGACGTGGTGGTCGTCGCCGATGCCGGCGGCACCGACGATCTCGGCGACCTCCCCAGCCGGGCGCGCATCGCGGACAAACTCGTTGACCATGTGATCCAGCGCCCCGGTCGTGAGGTTGATCGCCCCCGGAATGTGGGTCTCCTGGTACTTCGCCGGGGCACGCACATCCACAATCCGCAGGTTGTTGTCCTGCAAATGGTCGGCGAGCCAGTCGCTTTCGACGAGCAGGTCTGCCGCTACAACGTTGGTCCCACCGGTGGTGGCGGTCCCTTCTTCTCCGCATGCGGCCAGCAGCAACGTCGCGGTCAACGCGGCACTAGCACCGAGCAGGCCGCGCCGAGATAACTGTACTTCTAGCATGCTTCTCTCCTTTTCCTTGCAGTTGGCCACTCCGGGGCCTCACGGTCCAGATGGAGTGAAGAGCACCCCTGCGGGCGCTTTGTCCAGTCTGCTCAGGTGTCCTCCGGCCGCGACAGGGTGATCTTCCAATCCGCTCCCCCTAGCTCCCGGACTTCAGCGGTAAAGCCCAGCTTCTGGGCCTGCCAGGGCACCGTCGTCAGCGCGGGCGGATGGTCGGTCAGCAGATCGAGCACCTCACCGAGCGCCGCGCCTTCCATGGCCTCTTTGGCCCGCAGCATGGGGTACGGACAGATTTCACCACGCAGATCGAGCGTCGTCCTTTGCTGGGTAGCCCTGCTCATAGTCCGCCCATCCTTATATGTGCTCAATCAGCCGATCCGGCGGATAGCCTTGGTCCCAGCCCAGGCACCGCCGAGCAAGCCCAAACCAAAGACCCAGCCACTCAAGCTCAGGCTGGGGATGCTGGCAAAAAAGGCCCCCAGGGTGCAGCCAATCCCTAAGCCGGCGCCATAGCCCATCAGGACACCCCCACCGAGGGTCTGCACATACCGCCGGCCCTGGCGCGGCAACCTGATCTTGAACTCACCGGCCAGCAGCGCCGCCACGAACGAGCCGGCGACCAGGCCCAGCACCATATACAGCTCTTTGGTGGCGAACGCGGTGGCAACAACGGTCATGCAGGGGCCGAGATCGGCACCGGCAAGCTCAACGTGCCAGCCGCCGACCGCCTCGAACAGTCCATGCGACCAGCGGCCCAGCTCCCCGGTCACACCGACCGGGCGTTCGTACAGGTACGACAACATGCCGATGACACCGAGGGCGACACCACCACCGACCGCGGGCCAGCCCGTCACAAACACGCGCCGCAGGACACCGGCCCAATGCTCACGCACGCTCGCCGGTGGTAGCTCCGGTCCGGTGGGGAACGTGGGCATCAGCATATCTATGCGCCGCTCCCACCAGACAAGCAGCGCATAGACACCCAGTAATCCCAGCAGGGTCAGTACGACTGCACCCGTCCACCCCAGCGTGTGGGGCAACCACACCACTGGCTGGCGAGCAATCAGCACCTCGTACCACCAGTTCCAGGTCAGCATCATGACGATGAGGCCGCCAAGCATCCCGAGCAGCGCCACCACTGAGGCGACGTAGCCCTCGCCAATCCGATACAGGTTGCCCGACATGCAGCCACCGGCGATCACCATGCCGAACCCAAAAATCAAGCCAGCGATCAGCGTGGTGGGGCCAACGGGGCTAATGCCGGCAAAGGCCGGCAAGCGCTCCGGGGCCAGGCGGGGAATGTAGTTGTACATCACGAACACGAACCCCACCGTGGCAACGCCCAGCCCGGCCAGGACACCGCGCAGCATCCGGCCATCGCCAAGGAGGAAGAGATCGCGGAAGGCCGCGGTGAAGCAGAAGCGGCTACGCTGGAGCACGAAGCCAAAGGCCAGGCCCACAATCCAGTAGATCGCCGCCGCGGCCCACACCCGCCCCAGCACCAGTGCAAAGCCCAGCGCGACCGCAGTAGCAACCACGCCAGCAGTGATGTGTCGAGGCAACCGCGACTGTGCCGCAGTGATCGGTGGAGCCACCGAGGTCATCGTTGCCATGAAGCCAATGCGCTCCCGGTACCGTGCTGGACCGAGGCACCAGGAGAAAAATCCAGTATTCCTCATAAGATACTAGACAATCTAGGGTGGCGTCAAGGTTGCGGATGGTGAGGCCCCGACCAGGATAGGTATTGGTGCCGGAGGTAGAGGCGCGATCAATCGCGCCCTGGCCGTCAATCCCATTTGAGCAGGCGCGTAGCGACGAGTAGCGCACCGACCGTCCAGCCGGCGAGCACTAGGATGTCCAACTGTATGTCGAGCAAGCCGCCACCGCTCATCATCACCGTGCGTAACGCATGGTTGAGATAGGTGAGCGGCAAGGCCTGGATCAACGGCTGTAAGAACGCGGGCGCACCGTCGGTGGGGAAGTACGAGCCGCCGAGAAACATCATCGGGAACGAGACAAGCATGGTCACGCCGGCGGCGCTGTCGGCATCACGGGGCATGCTCCCCAGGAGATAGCCGACGGCGAGCATACAGAGCGTGCCCACGATCACCACGAACGCCAGCAACCCGTAGTTCCCTTTCACGGTTACCCGGAACACGGCAAAAGCCGTCAGTATCAGCACAGCGGCCTGCGCCAGGGAGAACAGCAGATGGGCCGCCGCCTGGCTCGCCAGTAGCTCAAGGGGCCGCAAGCCCGTGACCGCGAGACGCCGCAGCACCCCTTTCTGGCGCCATTCGACCAGGCGACTGCCCACAAAGAGGTTGGCCCACATGATGACCATACCCACCAAGCCCGGCGTCATGAAGTCAATAATGCGCCGTGCCTCCGCCTCTACCTCAGATTCTTCGAGCTTGACCGGATCGGGGCCGCTGGCCTGCAAGCTGCGGTTCAGGCCAGCAACGATGTTCTGGATCGCCGAACGCGCGATAGCGGAGGTCACCGGGTTGCTCTTGTCGTAGAACGCCTGAATGGTGGCATCTCGCGCCGCCAAGCGTTCCTGAAAGCCGGCGCCGATCACGAGCACCGCCCGTCGTTCCCCGGCCGCCAGCGCCTGTAGCTCGGCGTCGTGCTCACCCTCCGTGATGTCCAGCGCCTCCAGGGTTTTCAGGCTCTCGATGATCTGGACGGAGGCTTGCTGGCGATCCTCGTCAACGATCCCCAACCGCAGCAGGTCGGTTCCTCCCGATCCGAAGAGCGAGCCGAACAGCAGCATGGAAATGAGGCCGAGGCCGAGGCTGGTGATGAGGGTGATGCGATTACGCAGGAGCATCCGCGTCTGCATGATCGTGAGCACTGTGAGGCTTCGGAGCATCGCTTTTCCTCCGGGGACAGCACCATGAGGTAGTCGGATTTGGATGCGGCCGGCCCTAGTTGCGGAGCCGATGGCCGGTGAGCGACAGGAACACGTCCTCCAGGGTGGGGGTGCGTACTTGCAGACTGTTGAGCGGGAGACCGCGCGCCGTGAGCAGCTGTAGCAGCGCCACCAGCGTCCCGTTGAGATCCACGGAGCGCAGCACGACCGTCTGCTCTAGGCGCTCCTGGTGAACAACGCCGCCGAGGCCGTCCAGCACGTCGGAGGGTAGCTCATCGCCCAGACTGCACTCAATCGAGCCTTCCTCAGTGAGTTGACCAATCAGCTCGCGCGGGGTATCCATAGCCACGATCTTGCCGCGGTCCATGATGGCGATGCGATCACAGAGCGTTTCGGCCTCTTCCATGTAGTGAGTCGTCAGCACGATGGTCTTGCCGTCCTGCCGAATCTCGCTGATAAGCTCCCACACCGACCGCCGCGCCTGCGGATCAAGTCCGGTCGTCGGCTCGTCGAGGAAGAGGAGCTTGGGATCGTTGACGAGCGCCAGCGCGAGGGAAAGGCGCTGCTGCTGCCCGCCGGAAAGGTCGGTGGCATAGGTGCGCCGCCGCTCGCCGAGGCCGAGCCGGTCGAGCAGATCGTTGCGGGGCAACGCTCCGGAGTAGAGGGAGGCAAACAGGTCCAGCGCCTCGCCGGCACGTAGCAGGTCCGGCAAGGTCGAGGCTTGCAACTGCACGCCGATACGCTGCTGCACCGCGCGCCGCTGCTGGCGCACGTCCAGGCCATCAACAGTAACGGTGCCGGCATCACCTTGGCGTAGGCCCTCGATGATCTCCAGAGTGGTCGTCTTGCCGGCACCGTTCGGACCGAGAATGCCGAAGATTTCCCCGGCGCGTACTGCAAAGCTCACGTCGTCCACGGCTACGACATCGCCGTAGCGCTTGACAAGTCCTTCCACCTGGACAATGGAATCGCTCATCGCCGTTGCTCACCCCTCATCGCTTCCTCCCCACGCATCAAGCTATGCGACCAACGTGATCCTGCGGATGTTTCGCGTGCCGACCTCGCGCCGCAAAAGAGCGGCTCCGAGAGCGTGTCGGCAAAGGATCACCGACCGTCGGTTGGCCGGGGGAATACCTTCGCGTGGGGCAATTAGCGGCGGCCTAAGCACCAGGCCCCGTGCGTCTTCCAATGTAGCGCCGCAGGAACGGGCGCCGGGGTGTTCACATTGAGGGAGGAGGCAGTGGGAGGTGCGGCGCCCTATTCCTCGCAGCCGCGCTGGACGGCAGTCGCAACGGTCGCCATGGACCGGGCGATGCCCTTGTCCAGCAGATACGCTTCGACTTCCTCGCCGCTCACGTCGGGAAGGATGTCGTCGCCGACCTGGAGCGAGGGTTGGAGATACTGTCCGGTCAAGCGGACCATCTCCGCGTAGTTGTAGGGGTTGTTCACGATGTCCTTGTCTTCATACTCCAGGTCGTACTTCCCCAGTACGGCCCGGACACCCTGGCTCCAGCCACACACCGGCTTCATGTAGGCCACAATCTTCGGTTGATCCGCTGCCATAGCAGCACTCCTTCTCTCGGATACGAAACGGCCGGTCCCACGACCGCCGACTACCTACCTGACTCTAGCACACCGCAGCTCGATGAGGTAGCGAGGGGGGCGGCCAAGACTCCCTAGCCCGGATCGCGGACGAAAGAGAGCGCCGCTGCCAGTGCCGCCTGCGGCGTCGCAAAGGAGCCGATATTGCGGTAGTCACCGTCGCTCTGGTGTCCGACGACCGCGTACTCGACCTCGCTCAGCTGGGATACCTCCGCCGCTTGCCCCGGTTGGGCGCCCTCGGTGCGGATGTCGTGTCCCAGAGTCACGTAGTCCCCCGTGCGAGCAACCCGGCAGCGCACCTCCAGGACACGCGCTGCCGCCGCGAGGGCCGTTTCTTCCGCCATGGCGCTCTCCCTACCTACCTGGGTCAAGCATACACGATCAGCCGGTCGGGGAGAGGGAAGCGACGGGGAGCAAACACCCCCTCTCTACCGTTCGGGGATGGAGAGGGGGGTGAGCGCACAAGGAGCGTGATGGGATCAGCGGACGGTGTGCATCGGCATGATGACGTGGAGATATTCGGGCAACCCGCCGCCCCGGACGACCCCCGGGCTTAACGGACCGGTGATCTCGACGACCACTTCATCAATATCCTTCATCTTGTCCGTATCGGGGTCAATCGTCCCGCCGGCGAGAGCGTTGGCGAACTCGTTCAGATACTCGGCGTTGAAGGCAAGGTGGGTGCTCTCGCCCTCGATACTGGCGTCTAGCTCGTCATGGCTTTCACCAAGATCCTGGGCCTGCGCCTCAATAGTCAGACGCCCCGGCGTCAATCCCTCGCCGTTCTCGCCGGCCTCGACCTCCAAGCGCACGACGTTCGCGCTTTCCCGCGCAAAGAGCGAGACGCGCCGCATCGCATCGGCGAAGGGTTGGCGAGCGACAACCACCTTGGTCGCGTAGCTCTTAGGGATAAAGTTCCGCACGTTCGGGAACTGCCCTTCGATCAGGCGTGAGACCAGGTTCACGTCACCAGCGCGAAACAACACCTGACTGCGGTTGGTCGTCACCGTCATTTCGACCGCACCCTCGTCATCACCGAGAATACGTTCCAGTTCCTGCAAGGCCCGGGCCGGGACAATGACCTTCACCGGATCGGCGATCTCCTGGTCCAGGGTCGCGTCCCGCATGACCAAACGGAAGCCGTCGCTTGCCGCCAGCGTGATCTGTGCCTCTTCCAGTTCCATGCTCACCCCAGCGAGCACCGGCCGGGTATCGTCGCCGGCAGCACCAAACGCGACCTGATTAATCAACTCCTTGCAGAGCGCCTGATCTAGGCTCACCGTCGGTTGATCCTCGGCCGTTGGCATCGGAGGAAACTCCTCCGGGTCAATCCCCCGGACCTCCGCGCGGCTTTGCTGACACTTCACGGTCAGCGTGCGGGTTTTCTCCTCTTCGTGCAACTCCACGGATTGCCCCACCGGCATGGAGTTGACGAGGTCGGTGAGGAGCCTCGCCGGCACGGTGACGGTGCCCTCTTCATCCACGTTGGCCGTGACCCAGGTTGTAATCCCGAGGTCGAGATTGGTGGCCGATAGCTTGAGGCGGCTGCCATCGGTGGCTAGGAGGACATTCGCTAGCACGGGCATGGTTGGCCGGCTGCCCACTGCCCGCGTTACCGTAGAAAGTCCCCGACTCAGGTGGTCTTGGGTGCAGGTGATACGCATTGCTGTACTCCCTCTGTTCGGTCTGCTGATTCGAGTCTCGATTCCTCGCCGTCGTCTTCAGGGTGTGGATTATGTGGATGCTGGGGATACCCGGCTTGCTACGTCCGTTCCCTCGGTTATGATACCGCTCACTCACCCATCCCGAATCGGGTCGGGATTGTGGATGAGTTGGTGATAACGTGGGAATAACGAGCAGGGTTCCCTCGGTTCCTCTGACCCACGATCTAGTGGTGATCCCGTGTCTTCCCGTGCCTCTCCGGTTATCCCCAGTCTGGACCGGTTATCCACACCAACGCGGCAGTTATCCACACTCTACCGGTCAAAATGTCCCATCCCGTCGTTATCCGGCGACCATCGCCCGCACAGCCTGTACCTGTTCGCGGACGGTTGCGTTGCGCTCCAGCTCGCGCCCGATCTTCCCGACGCCGTACAGCACGGTGCTGTGATCGCGGCCGCCGAGCAAGCGCCCGATCTCGACGAGCGAGGCGCCGGTGTCCTCGCGGAGCAAGTACATGGCGACCTGCCGTGGGAGCACAACCTGTTTGGCGCGGCCCTTCCCCCGTAGTGCTTCACCCGTAATCCCGGAGAAATTGATGATAGCCTCGATGATCCGCTCCGGCGAGATCGCCTTCGTGGCCGGAGGGCTGACCACCCCGGACAGAGCCGCGGCCGCCTGGTCCAGCGTCAATGGTCCGACCTGCAAGCTGGAGGTTGCCACCACGCGCGTCAGGGCGCCTTCCAACTCGCGGATGTTGCTCGTGACGCGCTGGGCAATGAAGTCAAGCACCTCCGGCGACACTTGTGTTTCCATCGCCGCGGCCTTGGTCCGCAGGATGGCGACGCGGGTCTCGAAGTCCGGCGGCTGGATGTCGGCGATCAGGCCCATTGCGAAACGCGAGCGCAAGCGGTCCTCGAGCGCGGCGATTGCTGCCGGCGGCCGGTCACTCGTGAGGACGATCTGCCGGCTCTCGCCGTGGAGCGTGTTGAAGGTGTGGAAGAACTCCTCTTGCGTTTGCTCCTTGCCACTCAGGAACTGGATGTCGTCAATCAGCAAGATGTCCGTGGTGCGGTACTTGCCCCGGAAAGCATCGGCGCGACCGCGTCGGATGTGGTTGATGAAATCGTTGGTGAACGTCTCCGAGGTGACGTAGAGCACCTGCGTGCCGGTGTGGCTACGCAAGACATGATGTCCGATAGCGTGTAGGAGATGGGTCTTCCCCAGACCGACCCCCCCATAGAGAAAGAGCGGATTATAGGCCCCGGCCGGTGTGTCGGCGACCGCCCGTGCTGCGGCGTGCGCGAGCTGACTGTGCTTGCCGACGATGAATTCCCGGAAGGTGTAGCGGGGATGGAGGCCCGCATACGGCGACTCGTCGTTGGACTCGTCGAGACGCGGTAGCGGCAGTGATTCTGCCGGCGGCTGGTTGGCTTTCTTGCTGCGGCGCTTGGCGCTCGTCCGCGCCGGCCGCTTCCGTGGAGCCGCGGCAGTGGGTGCCGGCGTACCGTTGCGCCGGGCCGGGGCAGGTGAAGCGATCACGTCGGGTGGCTCCGCGGTACCTTCCGTCACCACGAACTGCACTTCCGCTGGCGCTTGCCCCACAGCCGACTGCAAGGCTCCTTCGACCAACGGCCGGAAGCGCTGCTCCAGTTTGTCGCGGGCAAAGACGTGCGGGGCGCCGATGACAAAACGGCCGTCCTCCTGCGCCACCAAGCGGCTTTGCGCCAAGCACGTAGCGAACATGGCGCGGCTGACCTCGGAATGTGCGGCCAGGGAGGCTAGGACTTGCTCCCACGTTGCGTCTACATTCATCGTGCCGGTGCGTGTAACCCCTAGAATTGGGAGGCGGCGCCATGCGGGCAAGCCGCGCGTCCGCGCCTCTTTTTCCCTAACGCGCGGCCTAGCCCATGGATGCGCGCCACTGGCGTTGGCGGCGGTACCGCCATATAAGGAGGGCAGCTGTGCCGGATGTCCGGCCGCCCCGGGTGCTGCGGATACAGCGAAAGGTGCCGGGGCGCATTTCGCTCGGCGATGCGGCCACGCTGGAGGACGGGCCGGAGCTGCTACAGCGCCTGCTGCGCCCGGAGCCGGGGCAGGCCTTCCCCCTCGGTCGCGGGATTCACCCGATGACGACGGTGCCGCTGGGCCTGGCGATTGAAGCGGCCATTACGGCGATCAACGGCACCGTGCTCGACGTGGGCGTACTGCGCTACTGCTCGTGCAGTATGGAGCATTTCACCTCCAACCGCCGGCCGCTGCGGGCGGTCGCGCGAGTAGCGGAGCTAGGCGCCCGGCACGTCGAGTGCGCCGTCGAGGTGTGGGAGCGCGAGCGGCTGATCTGCACCGCGCGGATCGGACTGTGCCAGGTGCGCGGCGGCCGCGCGGCGCCGCTCGCACCGCTCTATGCCTTGTCTGGTGGGTAGGCAATGATCGGAGGGAAAAGAAGATGGCAGCAGCCTCGGAAGTGCGCCGACCGCGCGTGATCTCGGAACAGCGGCGCGTGGCCGACCGGATTGCGCTGGGTGACACCGCGACGCTGGAGGACGGCCCGGCCTTGCTCCAGCACCTACGAGAGCGGGCGCCCGGTCAGACCTTTGCGCTGGGTACGGCGATTCACCCGCTTACCACCGTCCCGCTGGGGTTGGCGATTGACGCCGCCATCCTCGCCGCGAACGGCCGGGTGCTCTCGATCTCCCACCTGCGCTACTGCTCCTTCAGCATGGAGCGTGTCATCTCGACTGACCGGCCGCTGCGGGCGACAGCGCGGGTAGTGGAGCTAGGCACACACCACCTCGAATGCGTGGTCGAGGTCCGAGAGGATGAGCACCTGATCTGTCAGACGCGGATCGGGCTATGTCAGGTCCGCGACGGCCGGGCCGCGCCGCTGGGCCACCTCTACGTGTTCGATGGTGACAGCTCTCCCACCGGCTGATTGCTGCTGCGCCGGTGGGGAAGGTGTCCCTTGTGATCATTTTTTCCTATCCTTTGCCTAGGACGCTCGTACTAGTGTGGAATACACTTCGGGGATCGGTCGGGATCGTCGGCGTGACGGGCGAGGATAGTAGGAGCAATAGATATGACGGTAGCAGTGGAGCGCGATGCCCCGGCGGCGATGCGCGACGGCACGCTGCTGCGGGCGGACGTGTATCGGCCGGTGGGTGTTAGCGAGCCGCTGCCGGCGCTGGTCGCCCGCACGCCCTACAACAAGGAGAGCATGGGGGAGGTCTGCCGCACGATGGCGGCGCGTGGCTACATCGCCATCGTCCAGGACATTCGCGGCCGCTACGCCTCGGACGGCGAGTGGCGGCCGATGTACGACGGTACCAACCTGGAGCCGACCGACGGCTACGACACGGTGGAGTGGGCGGCGCGGCTGCCGGGCTGTACCGGGGATGTCGGGACGTTCGGCGGCTCCTACGTCGCGTTGACCCAGTGGCGCCTGGCGCCGACGCGACCGCCGCAGCTACGGGCGATGTATACCTCCGGCTTTCCGCGCTTCGCCTATGACCGCTGGCCGGGCATCTTCCGCACCGACCGCCATCTCCAGTGGCATATCACGACCACGGTTCCCGACTACCGCCGGCGGCAAGGTCTGCCGGGGCCGACGACGGTGGACGAGGCGCGGGCACGCTGGGAGCAGCACGAGCGGCACAAGTGGATTTGGTTCCTGCCCTTCGACGAGATTCCGGCGGAGGTGCTCGGCGGTCTGCGCCCGCAATTCCGCTCGTATCTCCGCAAGCATGCCGAGGACTGGAGCGGAATCGCGCATGTCCACCGCGAGATCGAGGTACCGGTCTACCATCAGACCGGCTGGTACGACCGGCTGATCGGTGCCATTGACCACTACATGACGATGGTCGCGCAGGGGCGTACTGAGCACGCGCGGCGCAACCAGAAGCTCATTATCGGTCCATGGACCCATAGCAGCGGCGGGACACGCTATCAGGGCGACCGCGATTTCGGCCCCGAGGCGGAGGTCCCCGTCGCCGACCTGATGACACCGTGGTTCGACTATTGGCTGAAGGGCCGCGCTACCGGGGTGATGGACGAGCCGCCCGTGCGCTATTTCGTGATGGGCGTCAATCGTTGGGAGACGGCGGCGCAATGGCCGCCCGCCGGCGTACACCCAACGCCGTTCTACTGCCACGCGGAAACGGCGGCCAACCGCTTTGGTGGTGGTGGGCGCCTGGATCGTGAGCGGCCGGGCGCAGAGCCACCGGATCGCTTTGTCTACGATCCGCGCGACCCGGTGATGTCCGTGCTGCCGCCGGTGGCGCAGGACGCGCCGGGCGACCATCGCGTGCTGTTCGACCGGCAGGATGTCTTGTACTACACGAGTGCGCCGCTCGCCGCGCCGCTCAAGATCGTTGGCCCGGTCGAGGCCAGGCTCTTCATCGCCTCCAGCGCGCCCGACACCGATTTCACGGCGATCCTGCTGGACGTTGTGCCGGGGGCAGCCGAGGGAGCACCGGGCTATGCCCAGAACCTGTGCAGTGGTATCCTGCGCTGTCGCTACCGCCGCGGCGTGGGCCAGCCGGCGCTGCTGCGGCCGGGGGAGATCGAGGCGATCACCATTCCCTTGACGCCGGTCGCCCACGTCTTTCGCCCCGGCCATCGGCTTGCGATGGCGGTATCGTCGAGCAACTTTCCGCTCTTCGACCGCAATCACAACACCGGCCGCGATTACTGGAGCGACGCCGAACTGCGCGTGGCCGACCAGACCGTCTTCCACGATAGCGAGCGACCGTCGCAGATCGTCCTGCCGGTATTGGGGTAGCGGCCAGCCGGTAGGTGAGAGGAGTTGAGAGGTGGTGAGTGACGCGGAGCGTAACGAGCGCCGGCGCCGTGCCGGTGAGCGCGCGGCCACGTTTGTCGAGGCCGGCATGGTGGTGGGCCTGGGTACCGGGCGCACCGCCGATCATGCCACGCGCGCCTTGGCGGCGCGGGTCGCGGCCGGCTTGCGGATCGTCGGTGTGCCCACGTCGCACCGCACCGCGCTACTGGCGTCGTCGCTCGGCATCACCGTCGGGTCATTGGAGAATCACCCGTGCCTTGATATAGCAATTGATGGCGCCGACGAGGTGGACCCGCAGTTGCGACTGATTAAGGGGCTGGGTGGCGCCCTGCTGCGCGAGAAGATCGTCGCGGCGGCCAGCGCCCGCTTTGTCGTGGTCGTTGACGACGGGAAGCTGGTATCCCGGCTGGGCGAGACCGCGCCGGTGCCGGTTGAGGTGCTGCCGTTTGGCTGCTCACCGGCTGCCGAGCGCCTGCGCGCGCTGGGCGCGGAGGTCGTGCTGCGTGAGACCGGGGCGGGTCCGTTCGTGACCGACAATGCCCACTACCTGCTCGATTGCCGGTTTGGGCCGCTTGCCGATCCCGAGCGGTTGGAGGCCGACCTCCGGAGCATACCCGGCGTGCTAGGTACCGGCCTCTTTATCGGCATGACCGATACGGTGATCGTCGGTACGGCCGAGGGGATCGAGGAGCGGCCGGCGTCATCACCGCCCCCGCCTCGGGCCGTGCTGCGCTAGGTGACGGCCTTGGCGCTCTCGTCGTTGCTGGACCTGGCCTTGTTCGCTGCGCTGGGATTTGTCGCCGGGGGGCTGAACGGTCTGCTAGGGATTGGTGGCGGTATCCTGCTCATTCCCTTGCTGATCTATGTAGCAGGAGTGGACATCCACCTCGCGGCTGGCATGACGGCCGCGCAGGGAGTCGTAAGCGGTGCTACGGGAGCGCTGGTTCACGGCCGGCGCACGCCCATTGACGTGCCGGTTGGCCTGGTCATTGGCGTTACCGGCATCCCCGTGGCCACCACCGCGGCGCTGTTCTCCGAGCGTATTCCGTCGTTCGTACTCACGCTGTTCTATTTGGCGATGGTGGTCGGCGCCCTCGTGCTCGTCTTGCTACCCCGTGCCGAGGAGGACGAGTCTGGGGAGCAGCTGCGCGGTCTCGGCCGCTGGCTCTGGTGCGTCGTCATTGGGGTGGTGGGTGGTGTCTTTACCGGGCTGGTGGGGGCGGGCGCCGGTTTTGTAGCGGTGCCGCTGATGCTCCGCCTGCTGGCCATGCCGCTGCGCGTGGTCATCGGCACCTCGTTGGTCATCATCCTGATCGCCTCGGGAGCCGCGGCGGTCGGCAAGGCACTGACGGGCCAGGTGCCGCTAGTGGGCGCGTTGGGCGTGATGGCCGGCAGCCTGGTCGGTGCCCACGCCGGATCGCGGCTCAGCCAGCGCACCAGCCTTCGGCTGCTTCACTGGCTGCTGGTCGCGGTTCTGGGCCTCATCCTGGTGCGAGTGCTCTGGGACGTTGTCCCGCTGCCCTGGATGTAGCCGGCGCGTGCGAGCAGAGATAATCCGAGAGGGAGGTAGACATGAAGCGTGCCTTGACGGCGAGTGTGTGGTGGGAGAGGGAGTGGTTTGTGGCGCAGTGCGTAGAGGCGGCCCTGCGGAACCTGCGGGAGGCGCTGGAGCTGCACTTTGAGCCGCCTGTAGCTACCGTCAAGCAGGACTGACTCCCGGTGAGTTCGAGTCACTCTGAGCACTTGCCCCGCTAATCCGCTTACGTCGCTCGGCCGCGTCACGCTTGCAGGTAGCGGGCCATGAAGTCGTAGGCCAGCCGACCGCTCCACTCGTGGCCGGCATCGAACTCGTCGCGCCAGAGGTGCTCCCCCACTCCCAGCAGCTCGTAGGCGCGTTCGAGGGTCGCGTGCGCGGTGCGACTGGCGGCGATGGGAAAGGTCTCGTCCTGGATACCGGCCTCGATCAGCAGCGGACGCGGCGCGATCAGCGCGGTCACGTCGGGGAGATCGGCCCAAGGGAGCAAGCCGGGGATGAACTGGGCACCGCAGAGTTGCCGATCCAAGGCATAGACCTTATAGGTATTGAGGTAGCCGCTGATGACCGTGGCCTTGATGCGGTCGTCGAGTGCGGACAGGAAGGTGGACCGGGTGCCACCGTAGGACAGCCCGGCGCAGCCAATGCGGTCCGGGTCAACGTCGGCACGCGACCGCAGCAAGTCAATGCCGCGCTGATCGTCGTAGACCGTGAGAGCGAGCAGCGTCCGACCGAGTAGCGCCGTCTTGTTGCCCCCCCGGTCACACTGGTCCGCGCCGCCACTGTCGGGAGGCAAGCCGGGACCGCCGCGGCGTTCGCCGAAGAGTCGCGCGTCGGGACAGAGCACCACGTAGCCGCGCCGGGCGAATTGCAACCCGTAGGCGTAGTTGAGACGGGTAATGGACGCGCGTATCCGCGGATCGCCGTGATCCACGTCGGCAACGAGGTCTTTGCCGTACCGGCTGCCGTGACCGTGTAGGGCCAGGACGGCCGGTAGTTGTTGCTGCGTTGGGGTGCTTGGGCGGAAGAGCCAGGCCGGGACCCACGTCTCCGGTTCCGACTGATAGACCACTTTCTCGCGGATCAGGCCGTCGTCCGATAGCTCTACCGCGTCGATTACCTCCGGCGCTAAGGGGCAGGGATCGGGACGTGGCCCGGCCAATTCGACAATCTTCGCCCGCAGACGCTCCTGCCAGTCGCGCCAACCCGCCTCGTCGGTTGCGCGAAACCGTAGTGGTGCCGCCGGGAGCGCGGCATATTGCCGGTCTATCCAGGCGGCCAGCGAGAAATCGTAGGTTCGGCCGCTGGGTCCGCTGACGGTCGTGGCCGGTGTCATAGCGCCTCCATTAAGCCGCGAACATGGTGCTCCCCCGCAGTGTGGCACGCTCGCGGCCCGGGAGCCAAGTCCGCGGGGGAGTGCGGCGGAGGTTTGGACCTGGCCTCACCCCCGGCCCCCTCTCCACCATGTGGAGAGGGGGGGCGTGCAGTGCCGGCCGCCGGTTGCCCGTGCTTGCCGCTGGTTCTATACTGTTAGGGAGGTGGACGGCGGTTTCGTTCTATGCCTTGTGCCTGGCGGCACGGCAGGACTGTGCTGCCGAGGTGTAGTCGTCTCGAAAGGAGTACCCGGGTGCAGTCAAGTCTGATCGGGAAGGTGCTGAAGGCGAGGCAGTACGCGCAAGAGCCAAAGCGGATCGAGATTGAGAATCTGAGCCTTCGATTTCGCGGTGAGAACGGCGACCACACGGTAACGTACAGCGATCGTGCATGGCACTGCACCTGTCATTTCTTTACCGGCTGGGGATTCTGCTGTCACACGATGGCCCTCGAACGCATCCTCGGTGTGATGGTGCCGGTGAAGTCTGACTACCCCGAGTCTCTCCAGGGAGCCGAGGTGCTGATCCAGTCACCCTGAGGGGCGAGACGGCCCCTTGATACCGCGCTAACGCTGCCGGCGGCTGTTGCTGCTTGTCCCTCTTCGGCGTGTGCCGTAGCGCCGTTCGTGTCTTCTGACGAGCGCTACATCAGTCTCTCCGGTCCTCTACAGTGCCCCTCTATTGGCTGACGGGTCCGGTGTGAGTATTCTCTACGAGATGCCTAGACCGGTCAGCGCTCTCCTGCCTACTCACCCGCCGCTGGTGCTCGTTGCCGCCCTGGCAGCAGCCGAGCCGCCGGTGCCTATTGCTGACGTGCAGGTCGTGCGCTCGGCACGCCGCAAACGCACGGTCAGCGCGCGGCTCGTGGGGGCACGGCTCGAGGTACGTATCCCGGCGACGATGAGCGTGGGCGAGGAGCGGGAGGTCGTCGAACGCTTTGTCCAGCGATTTCGCGCGCAGGCGAAGCAGCGCGACAGCCTTGATTCCGCGGCGCTGGAGCGACGGGCGGACGCGCTCAACCAGCGCTATTTTGGTGGCAAACTGCGTATCGCCTCCGTCCGCTACGTCACCAATCAGAGGCGACGGTTTGGCAGCTGTAGCGTGAACACGGGGCGTATTCGTATTGCGGATCGCGTCGCCAAGCTGCCAACGTGGGTGCGGGACTACGTGCTGATGCACGAGTTGGCCCACCTCGTGCAACCGAACCATTCCCCGGCCTTCTGGCGGATCGTGAATCGCTATCCGCTCACCGAGCGTGCTCGCGGGTATCTCATGGCCGTCGGTATGGAGGCCGTCGAGGAACAGTCGCCAGACGAGGACCCGTTGGGAGCGATGCTCGCCGACCACGGGAGGCCAGGCCAATGAACGCAGCGCGGCAGCGAAAAAAGCCGGGTAATCAGGATAACAACGCGCTCATCGCCAGGAATCGGCGTGCCTTCCACGACTATGCGTTCAGCGACCGGTACGAGGCCGGTATTGCGCTCCAAGGTACCGAGATCAAATCTATCCGCGAGGGTCAGGCGAGCCTGCGAGAGGGCTACGTGCGCCTCGTAGACGGAGAGGCTTGGCTGGAGGGAGTGCATATCCCCCCCTACCTGGAGGGTAGCTATCACAATCACGAGCCGACACGCCCCCGGCGACTGCTGCTGCACAAGTCGGAGCTGCGCCAGTTGGAGCAGCAGACCGGTACACGTGGCTACACCATTATCCCGCTACGCCTGTACTACAAGCGGGGCCGGGTCAAGGTAGAGCTAGGGGTTGGTCGCGGGAAGCGCCAGTACGAGAAGCGACAGACGCTCGCAGCGCGCGAAGCCCAGCGCGAGATGGATCGCGCAATGCGGTCGCACGGCCGGTAGTGCGCCGTAGGGACGCCATCCTGAGTTTTTGACCATAGCGCACACAGAGTAGATGGCGACAGCGTCCTGTCACCTGCCGAGCAGAGGAGCCATGAGAGGGCCGGACGCCTCACCTAGTCCCACCAGCCCTACAGCTAGCAACAGATGGTGTATGGTTAGGGGTGATGTGTCACAGCCGATGGGAGTGGCCTGTCGTGCCCGGTGCTGCTGACACAGAGAGGTGAGGTCGCGGATGGCTAGGTTGCGTTTTCAGGTCCAGGGGGAGTTGGGCAATATCACCCTGGCCGGTTTTCTGGACCAGATCAATGACCATCTCCGGTTGCTTCAAGACTATGACCTTGCCATTTCCCGTGGGCAAAGCGCGAGCTTGGAGTGGCTGATTACCGATGTTTCGACAGGAAGTCTCGTCGTAGAAACGGAACCACGTAGTCTTTTGGTGGATAAGAACTTCGGTCCGGAGGTGGCCAAGGTCTATATGGATGGCTGGGCACGTATTGAGCATGAAGGAATGAGTCCACCTTATCTCACTGAACAAGGTATGGAGGCTGCCCGGCGGATTGTCCGGCGAATTGGGAAAGAGGGCATCGAGGGTATCGTTGTTTCGGGACCTGAGCAGTCCGTCACCATCTCGCCAGAGGCTTCCGCACGTCTGGACCAATTGATCCCGGTGAAATACCGGTCTCTCGGCTCTGCCGAGGGAACCCTAGAAACGATCTCGATCCACGGTAGTCCCCGATTCACGATCTATCACAGCCGCACAAAGAAAGCGATCCGCTGTGACATTCCGGCGACCGAATCCAAGCTGCTGGACCGTGCAAAAGAGGCCCTAGGGAGGCGGGTGCAAGCGCGAGGCCGCTTGGAGAGAAATGCCCGCGGGGAGCCGATACGCATAAAGGCTAAACAGCTCCTTGTTTTTCGAGAGAAGGATGATTTACCCACCATTGCTGAACTTGGTGGGAAATACCCGGACTTTACCGGAGACCTCACCACCGAGGAATACGTGAGGAGTCTTCGAGAGTGACCGAGCAATATACAAATCCCTATTTGGATTCATCAGTATTCATCGGTTGGCTGAAAGGAGAAGTTGTCAATGGTATTGACCGCAAGAGGATCGCGGAGCATATCCTCACCCGTGCTGCAAATGGAGATTTCCTCGTTCATATCTCTGCGCTAACACTTGCTGAAGTGCATAAGAAACGAGAACATGAACGACTTACCGACCAAGAAGATGAAGAAATACTTGCCTTCTTCAGAACCGAATTCATTGTCTTGATTGAAGTGAACAGGAAGATCGGTGAGCAGGCCAACCGCTTCTGTCGAACGTATGGGCTGTCACCAGTTGATGCTATTCATTTGGCCTGCGCCTTGGATGCCGGCTGTGATGCCCTTCTCTCGTGGGACGAGAAGCTGGTAGCGGTCAATCATCCGCACATCAGATGTGAGCGACCACAAATACTGGGACAGCTACCGTTACTAACTGGTGACGAAGGCGCGAGTGAGAGGTAGCAGCCTGTCGTCTCTATCGTCCCCCCGCTTCGCAGAGGGACGTGAATTCCCGCGTGCGCGGACATGAACGTGTCTCACCCCCCCGGCCCAACCCCCATCCCTATTGATCGTCGGTGCTAGGGGGAGTGGACTCGTCGGGTGGTGGGAGGAGGTCGGGGCGGCGGGCGCGGGTGCGGGCCAGCGCCTGCTCGCGACGCCAGGCAGCGATAGCGGCGTGGTGGCCGCTGAGGAGCACGTCCGGCACGCACCATCCGCGAAACTCGGCCGGGCGCGTATAGTGGGGGTACTCCAGCACGCCGGCGCGGAACGATTCTTCCTCGAGCGACTCGGCGCTTCCTAGCACGCCGGGGAGCAGCCGCGTGACCGTATCGAGCACCACCAGCGCCGGAAGCTCCCCGCCACTGAGCACGTAATCGCCGATGGAGATTTCCTGATCCACGGCGTGCTCGCGTATCCGCTCGTCAACCCCCTCGTAATGGCCGCAGACTAGGACAAGGTGCGGACGCCGGGCAAGATCGTCGGCGAGCGGCTGGCGCAACGGCGTTCCTTGCGGCGTGAGCAGGATGACGTGCCCGGCCGGGTCACGCACCGCTTCGATGGCGGCGAACAGCGGCTCCGGCTTCAGCACCATGCCCGCGCCACCACCGTAGGGATAGTCGTCTACTACGCGGTGGCGGTCGGTGGTCCAGTCGCGGATGTTGTGTACGGCGACGGTGAGCGCTCCGCTCTCGATAGCCCGCTGGATGCGGCCGGCGCCGAGCACGCTGGTGAACAGGTCGGGGAAGAGGGTGAGGATGTCTACGCGCATGGCGCCTCACCTCCCGGCCCGGCGCCGCCGGCGTATCGAGGGCTGCTTGGCCGTAGCGAGCAGCCCCGGTGGGAGTTCGACGATGAGCTGTCCGGTGGCGAGGTCTATCGTGCGAATCACCGTCTTCAGGGCCGGGATGAGCACTTCACCGCGCGGTCCCGGCACGACGTACACGTCGTTCGCGCCGGTGCTCAGGACCTCTTCGACCATGCCCAAGTGCTCCCCGGCGGTGGTGAGTACCTGCAAGCCCACGATCTGATGCACGAAGTATTCGCCGGGAGGCAGCGCAAGCGCTTCGGATTCGGGCACGTACACGTAGACGTACCGCTGGGCGATGGCCGCTTCGCGAGTATCTATCCCTTTGAGCTTGAGGAGAGCATCGGTGCGGCGCACCTGGCGGTGCTCGATCTCGTAGTGGTCATGTGTTTCGCCGACGTAGAGCCGCTCCAACTGCCGGAAGCGCTCCGGGGAGCGCCCCGTCGGGATGACCTTGAGCTGCCCCCGAACGCCGAACGCGCCGACAATCCGCCCTACGGCGATCCAGTCGGCGGCCGGTTCGTCCGGTACCGCGGCGGCGCGCTCAGGCAATTTTGAGGATGACACGCTGGTGTTGGCGGTTGGCCGGGACGCCGAGCAGCGTGCGGAGCGCGCGGGCGATGCGCCCCTCCTTGCCGATGACTTTGCCTTTGTCATCAGGATGCACGCGCAGTTCCAGGATGACTGCGCGCGGCACTCTCCGTTCCTGCACCTCGACCGAGTCGGGGTGGTCCACCAGCGAGCGGGCGATGTAGAGGATCAGCTCCCGCACGTTCCCCTCACTCCGCAGCGGCGGCCGCCGCGGTGGGTTCCGCCGGGGCGGTAATCCGGTCGTGCTCATCGAGAACTCCGACGATCTTCAGTAGCTTGCGTACCCGGTCGGTCGGCTGGGCGCCTTTGCGAAGCCAATCGCGTGCCTGTTCGGGGTCAATCTTCACAGTTGATTTGCCGGTCTCGGGGTCTTTGACCACTGGACTGTAGTACCCGACCGCTTGCAGGTAGCGGCCGTCGCGGGGCGCACGCGAATCGGCGACGACCACGCGATAATGGGGTTGTTTCTTCTTTCCCATCCGAGTCAAACGCATACGTACTGGCAAGATGCACTCTCTCCTTAGACCGCCGACCACTCGCTGTTCGATCAAGCGCGGTAGCCGGCTACAACGCTGCCCATC
The DNA here is from genome assembly GCA_965220865.1 of Chloroflexota bacterium. Taxonomy (GTDB): domain Bacteria; phylum Chloroflexota; class UBA11872; order UBA12225; family JAJDUF01; genus JAJDUF01. Next base: position 3,449,841 of record OZ244848.1, on the reverse strand, counting down.
GGCAGCGACCTCGCCAGTAAGTCTACCGGCCGGCGCGCCCGGCCAGCAACTAGCAGTGGTCAGTAGCTGGTGGTCAGTGGCTAGGCGGCGCTCCTCACCCCCCCTCTCCACACATGGTGGAGAGGGAGCGTCTGCCGGCGGTGAGCCGGGTCAGGCTGCGTGCTGGCGTAGCAGCGCGACCATCTCGGCGTGACCCTTGCGCGCGGCGACCGTGAGTGGAGTGCGCCCACGGTTATCTGGGGCGGCGACGTTGGCGCCGTGGGCGAGGAGCAGCTTGGCGAGGGTGCGGTCGTTGTCCCGCGCTACCTTGTGCAAAGGGGTTTCGCTGCCCATCCGCACGTTCGGATCGGCGCCCCCGGCGAGGAGGGCAGCGATGGCCGCCGACCGCTGCTTGGACTTGCGCCGCAGGGTAGCGACGAGCGGCGTATTGCCGGCCGCGTCCACAGCATTCGCATCCGCGTCGTATGCGAGCAAGACGGCGATCAGGTCGAGGTTGCCCGACTGCGCGGCGAGGTGGAGCGCGGCGCGGCCGTCGAGTCCACGGGCGTTCACGTCGGCGCCGTATTCGAGCAGCGCCCGCACCACTGCCGGACCGCCGCCGGTATCGGCACGGGAATGCTCGAAGACCATCGGCCGGCGGTGGAGGTCGAAGCCGTGCGCGATGAGCACGTCGGCGATGGCTTGATCCTTGCCGGCGCCCAGCGGCCCCAGCACCAGTGATTCCTGCGCCTCGGCGCCGTGGGCGAGCAGGAGCTGCACGAGATCGAGGCGGTTCCGCACCGCGGCATAGGTGAGTAGCCACTTGCTGTGCCGCGCCACCTCCGCGCCGCGCGCCAGGAGTAGCTCGGCTACCGTCAGCTGACCACCACTGACGGCGTGGTGCAGCGGTGTTCTGGGCAGGAAGTCCTCTGCCGGGTCCTCCGCGTTCACCAGCTCCGGGCTGGTGTCCAGCAGTGCAGTGACGCGCGGCACGTCGCCCAGGAAGGCGGCGGTGTAGATGTCTATGATCGCGCCCTGGGCTAGGAGGTAGGCAGCGAGATCGTCGTACCGGCGCCATTTGGCGAGGCAGTAGGGCGTAATCATCACCAGCGTCGAGCCGGCGCGAGCGTAGGGGAAGTGAAACATCTGGTCGCAGCCGGGGGCGTTGACATCGGCGCCTCGCTCCACCAGCAGCTCGACGACCGGCCGGCGTCCCCGCCTCGTGGCTTCCCACAACAGGGTGCGGCCGGCAATTGAGCGCAGCGTCACCAAGCCCGGATCGCGCTCGATCAGCGGTCGCAAGCCGTCCCGGTCGCCGCGGGCCGCGAGCTTCCAGGCGGTAGCTATCCGCGTCTGCCGCTGCCGCATTGGATTAGAGCCGCTGGGCGCCTGTTCCTCTTCGTTCACCATGCGCCGGGCCATCGGAGCCAGCCGGCCCATGATTTCGCTTACGATGTCCAGACCGATCCCGCATTCGCGCAGTGCCGCGCTCATGTGGTGCAGCCAGCGCCCGGCCGCCGGCGCCGTGATGGGGAAGGGGTAGTGTCGTCGCTGCAACCCCTGCATAAGCGGTCGCGCTTCGTCGTTCTTGTAGCGGGCGGCGCCGCCTAGCCACTCCTCGAAGAAGCGCCGCTGCCGGTCGCGGGCGACGATGTTGTGCCGTTCGGAATGGTCGAATAGCGGTCCCAGCAGCGGGTCGGCTTGGACGCGGTCGTAGAAGGTGTCAATGATCCGGGCCACGATCGCGCGTCCGCCGATACGCGCGAAGAGCGTCGGGTGGGGACGGAGCCGCGCGGGGTCGTTCGCCAGGCCGCCACGGTGCAGGTTGTGTCGCGTTGGGCCGCCGGTTCCTGGAGGGGTACTCATTGGCTTGCCACAGAGCGCGCAGGGCACACAGAGCGGGGTACCGGCGCCCCTACGGCTTGGCGCCCGGCGGGTAGCTAGACGCCGCCCGGCACGTCTAGGCCGCTGATACGCAGATACTCGGGCCGGGGAGACCGGCCGGTGTAGCGGGATTCGGTGGCCATGTAGCTCATCGTGATCGCCCGCCGCGGCAGCGCCGAGCGGTTCTCGGCCGTGCCGTGCAGCAGCAGGCTGTGGAAGAACAGTCCGCTCCCCGGCTGCATCGGGATCGCTGCCACGTCGTCGAGGTCGTAGTGCTCGGCGGGAATAATGTAGTCGTCGGTCACGCGGACGTGAGGCAGCGGGCCGCGCTTGTGGCTGCCGGGGATGGCGGTCATGCAGCCGTTCTCCAGCAGCGAGGGGTCAAAGGGCAGCCAGCACGACCAGAGCGCCATCGGCTCGATGGGCCAGTAGGGCGAATCTTGGTGCATCCCCTTGGCCGAGCCGACTCCGGCTGGCTTCATCAGCACGTCCGCGCGGAACAGCTTCAGATTCGGACTGGTCAGCGTCTGTATGATCCGCACGATCTCCGGCTGGACCACCAACGTGCCGAACAGATCGTCGCCCCGCGCTACGCCGCTGATCTTGCGTACATCTTCACCCGGCGCTGCCTGGAGCATACCCCGGGCCACGCGCGGCTCGCGGTGGATCTCCAGCCCGGAGGGGGCCGTCCGCCGTCCGTGGGCGTAGTCGTCGAGACGCTGAATGAAATGCTGGCACGCTGCTGGCGAAACCAGCCCCTCCACCACAAAGTAGCCGTCCTCCTCGGCAGCGCGACGTTGGCTCTCCGTCAGCACCGACTGCGTGGTCTGTGCCATGAGTGTTCCTACTCCTTCATTGTCCGGCCCCGCTGGGGCGCCGCCGTGCAGTGCCGCTCTCCCCTGTACGGTAGCAGACGTGCTGACCGCCCTAGTCCGGCCGCTTGACGCCGTGGGTGAGGCGGCCGTCAAAGCTGTAGAAGGGGTCGCTCTTGTCCAGCGGCAGCGTCACTGGCCGGTGCTCCTCGGCCGATTTGTAGATGGCCCGTACCACCTCCACGTGATGGCGGGGCACCTCGATGGGGACCACCGGGTCCGATCCGGTGGCGATGCTCTCCAGGAAGAGGCGACTCTGGTATTCCTCGCTCGCCTGTTCCGGTACACCGGCCACTTTCGCGCGCAGTGCCTCGAGGTCTTGCACCGCGGCCGGCGTGTCGTTGGAACCGAAGGTGGTCTCTGCCTGCCAGTAGTTGGACCGCGGGACTGCCCCGCCCAACTGCCCTTTGTAGTACGCCTCCCCGACCAGCAGGGACGCATCGTGGCCCAGAATCTCGATGCGGCCTTTCGGCGTGTGCGGCTGCTCATGGTTGAGCAGGGAGGCATGGATACTCCCGGTGGCGCCGTTGGCAAAGCGGACCACCGCTTGGCTCAGGCTCTCGTGCTCGATCCGGCGCAGCATTGGTCCCGCGTAGGCAAAGACTTCGACGATGCGCGAGCCGACCACCCACAGGAAGGGGTCTATGATGTACCGACCATGGTGGAAGGCGGCGCCACCACCTTCTCCTTCCCACGTACCGGCCCAGCGCCGGTAGTAGGTTTGGGGACGGTACCAGTTCAGTTCGACGCGGACGCTGCCGAGCGTGCCCAGCTTGCCGCTGGCCACCGCCCGACGGGCCAGAACCATACCGCGTGGGTAGCGCGCGCCGCATTGGGAGTGAAATTGCACGCCGGCCTTGCGAACGGCAGCCACCATCGCGTCGGCCTCCGCCACGCTGCGGGCCATTGGCCCCTGGGTAAAGATATGCCGCCCGGTCTCGGCCGCCGCTATCGTCGGCTCGCCTCGTATCGACGGGGTGGTGAGCAGCACCATCGCCTGGACTTCATCGTCGTTGAGCAGTTCCTCGTGGTTGTGGTACTTCCTGATCGGCGTCGCGGCGGCAGCCGCGGCCGCCTCTGCCCGGCGTTGTTGTGCCTCCCGCGTCTCGGCATCGCGGGCCTCGGCGGCTGCAACGCGGGCGGTGTGCGCTTCCGCAGCGTAGGCGTCAGCCAGCACCTGGCGCCGGTGCTCGGCCAGCTCATCTACCAGGTCGGCCACCGCCACCACCTGGGCGATGTCCACCAGCCCGGCGTAGATGTCGGTGTACAGGCGCGAGATACCGCCGCAGCCCACTAGCCCCACCCTGATTCGGTCGTCGGCCATAGCGTTCCTCCTGACATTCTGCCGGCAGCGCTCCTCCTAGCCACCTGTAGTATACTGATATATGCCTTACGTAATGCGTAACTCCAGATACTGTCGGCGATGATCGTCAGCTATCGTGACAAGCAAACCGAAGATTTTGTAGCCGGAAAGCGGGTGCGGGCCTTCTCCGGTATCGAGCGTGCCGCTCGGCTGAAGCTTGACCGTCTGGAGACGGCCACCTCGATCAAAGACTTGGCCGCATTGCCAGGCAATCGTTTTGAGGCGATGAGGGGAAACCGCAAGGGGCAATACAGCATCCGTATCAACGACCAGTGGCGAATCTGCTTCGAGTGGCCGCGGGGGTATCCGGGGCCTACAGAGGTAGAGATTTTTGACTATCACTAGGAGGAGCGGTATGGCCGTACCGGCGATCCATCCAGGGGAGCACTTGGCTGAAGAGTTGAAAGAACTCGACATGAGTGCTGCCGCCCTGGCACGGCAACTCCAGGTGCCGACCAACCGCATCACTGCAATCCTCAACGGACAGCGCGCAATCACCGGCGACACGGCCCTGCGGCTGGCGCATTTCTTCGGCACCAGTCCGGAGTTTTGGCTGAATTTGCAAACGCTCTACGATTTACGGCTGGCCGAGCAGAAAGCCGGCGATAGCATCAGAGCGCTGCCAACGCTCAAGAGCTACGAGGCCGTGCGGACGTGAGGCGGGTACGCGGCTGCCCCTGGGGTGGATACAGGAGAGCACGGGTAGTGCAGGAGTGCCTCACAGTCACTCCCGGAAAAGGGAACGACAGACCATGACCGTGCGAATCGGGATGCTCGGTAGCGGGTTCGTAGCCGACTTTCATATGCAAGGGCTGCGAGATGTGCCCAATCAAGAGGTCGTTGTCAACCACTCTCGCTCCGCCCGGCGTGCCCACGACTTTGCATGCCGCTGGCGCATCCCGGCACACACAACGCGCATCGCCGATGTCTTGCAACGCACCGATGTTGACCTGGTCGTGATTGGGTTGCCCAATCATCTGCACCGCGATGTCGTTATCGCGGCAGCGGATGCTGGCAAGGCGATGGTCATCACGAAGCCGCTGGGACGCTCGGCTGCGGAGGCCCGCGAGATGCTGGCGGCGGTACGTCGAGCCGGCGTCTGGCACGGCTATGCTGAGACGGAGGTCTTTTGTCCATCCGTGATGCACGCGCGGCAGATGATCGTTGACGGTGCCATCGGCGACGTCCTGACCATGCGGTTGCGTGAGGCGCACAGTGGATCGCACTCCCCCTATAACTGGCGGCGGGAGTTGGCCGGAGGTGGCGTGTTGCTGACCATGGGCAGTCACACGGTGGAGGCAGCGCGGTATCTGATGGGCAAAGAGATTCCGGTCGTGGAAGTGATGGCCTGGGGCGATCGCCTCTTGCATCGCGAGAAGATGGATGCGGAAGATACCGCGGTGGCGCTGCTCCGGTTCGAGGGCGGACAGCTCGCCTACACAGATGTCTCTTTCAGTGCCCGGGGAGGGTTGGACCTACGCAACGAGGTGTACGGTACGAAGGGAGCTATCTTTACCGACGTCACGCGCGGCACACCCGTGCGTGCCTTCACGCTGGGGAGCGCTGGCTACGTGCTGGAGAAGGCAGAGGCAGACGCCGGGTGGGTGTTTCCAGTCCCGGACGAGGCGCGCGTATACGGCTATCACGAAGAGCTGCGTCATTTCGTGGAGTGCCTCACCCTCGGAATACCAGCGCGTGAAGACTTCGCCGATGGCTACGCCGTTAACGTCATCATTGATGCGGCCTATCGCTCGATGGAGAGCAAGCGCTGGGAGCCCGTATCGTACTGAGGTTCCTGAGGGCCCCTGCAGCTGCGCTCTTACTGCGGCCAACGATGGGCACGGGGCGGCGCACTCCCGGCGAGTGCCCTGATAACTGGCCTAGCCGTCGGCTGCGGCGGCGGCTTTGAGCGCCATGATGTAGCCCATCTCCCAGGCAAACCCGACCCGTCCGTCGTCGTCGCCGGCAATCCCGACCGCGTGATCGGGGTCCACCGAGCCCTGGTAGTTGTACGTGTGGAGCAGGCGCATCAGCTCCAGCATGTCAATGTCGCCGCGGTCGAGAAAGTCTTCCTGGTAGTAGCCCCCCGGCACGGTACCGCGCGGGTTGCGGAAGTGGCAGCTGAGAATCTGCTCTCGTTGCAGGAAGTATTCGATGGCGCCTAGCGTATCGCCACCCATCTCGTGCAGGGTGCCAAAGCAGAGTAGTAGCCCACTGCGCGGGCTAGGCACTAGCTCGGTGAGCCGCTTTAGCCCCTCGAAGTTGTTGAGTATCTGCTCCACCCCGCGATAGTGCCGTTCCGGCGGGTCGTCGGGATGCGCGCCCACGTTCACGCCCGCTTCCTCGGCGACGGGGATGACGCGCTCGTAGAAATACTGCACGCGCTCCCACATCTCGTCGGCGCTGATCTGCCCATAGGGAGCGACGACCTCCGCCGACGAGCGCGCCGCGTCCTCGGCCGCGCGTGCTTTGCTGTGAGTCAAGAGCACCGCGCCACCCCGCCCGACGGGGCGGCGGTAACGGCCGGGGCCGGAGCCGTTGTCCAGGTCACCGGGGCCGGGGCCGGGCACGCCGGAGTAGTTGCCCCAGGAGGTGCCCAGGCTGCGCCAAACCGTCAGGTTGTAGAACACGGTGGGGATGCCGACCTCGCCGGCGGCCCGCACCGTGGCGCAGATACGGTCTATCGCTTGGTCCCGGTCCGGCCGATCCTGGAGGATGGGCGCGGTGTCCGTGGCTTGAGTGCGGAGGTTCAGGATTTCCAGATCGTAGGCCGCGACCGTCCGCTTGGCTGCGGCCAGCTCATCCACGGTCGCATAGCCGCGCTCGTTGTAGCCGGGCAAGATTCCGGCATCGAGGAAGATCCCATCGCTGCCTAGCTGCTTGACGTACTGTAAGCGCTCTTCCGACAGGTGCTGGGCGCTCATTCCCAGTTTCATGGCGCTGCCCTCCTCTAGGAAAAAGATGCGTGCCGGTCTCCCCGGGGAGACCGGCACGCTCACCCCACGACGTTTGTCGCCGTCGAGTCATGGGAACACAGTCCTGCTGGCGATCAGGCGGTCTCGCGTGGCTTATCCATGATGGCCTGGATCTGATTCGCGATGTTCTCGAAGAACCCAGTGTCGTACGATACCTCTTGGCGCAAGGCCTTGAGGAGTGCCGGGTTGATCACCTGCTCGATGGCCGAGGCCATGAAGTTGGCGGCAAAGGAGAACGGCTCATCCAACTGCATGGAGCGGCCGACGGCCTCCATCACCCCCTCTGGCATTCCCGGCGCCGCGAGGAAGCGTGGGTCGGCGTAGGCATCCATGCGCGGCCCCATGTGGGAGGTATTGCGCGCGCCTGGCGGAGCAGTGCCCATCACCACGGCGCTCTCCTTATTGGCGAAGAACTTCAGTAGCTCCCAGGCCTCGTCCTGCACCTTGGAGACCCGGGCGATACCCGTCGGAGAGTTGAAGAACGCGCCGCCACGTCGGCCGCCGGGCCCCTTGGGTTGGAGCACCAGCCCCCAGCGCGCGCCGGCCGGGTTCATAGCGCTCGCCACGGCGAGACGGTCGCCGGGGTTGTAGCCCACGGCGAAGGCCGACTTGCCCTGCTCCATCATGGTCCGCGGGTACAGCGGCTTATTGTCAATCAGGTCTATCGCCAGGACCTGGTCCTTCAGGCGGCGGTCGAACCACCAGGTAATGGCCTCCTGGGATTCCTTCGTGCCGATGAGCGTCTTCGTGCCGTCCTCGTTGTAGAGGTCCCCGCCGAACGCACGCAGGACCGCCATGAGGGCCAAGTCGCCGCCGAACTTCCGGCCGCCACCCCACTCCTCGACCTCGGATCCTTTGCGCACGGTGAACTTCTCGGCCGTCTCCCGCATCTGGTCGTAGGTCCAGTCGTCGGTCGGCAGCGGGATGGCCTTCTCCTCGAACTTGCCGATGTTGTAGAACAGCCCGCAGCGGGCCATGAACGCCATGTAGGGAAAGCCCCAATACTTGCCGTCCACGATCTTGAGTGAGTGCAGCACCTGCGGGAAGAATACGCTCATGTCGTATCTATCCCGCGAGATGTAGGAATCGAGCTGCGTCAACACGCCCTTTGCCGCCCAGAAGGCGTACATCGCGGCGTCGTCGGCCTCGAAGACGTGAATATCGGCTGGCGTATCGGCTGCAAAGACCACCGCCAACTTCGAGTGGTAGTCGGGAGTTGGCTCGAAGATGGGGGCGATGGAGGGGTTTTCCTGCTCGAACACGGGCAGCCGCTTCTCCATCGTGTAGTTGGCCCAGCCGTCGGGGAAGGAAATCCTGACCGGCTTGGCGGCCGCCCCGGTGGCGCCCTGCGCGCCTTGGGAGCCGGTCTCACCCTTGGGAGCCGGTCTCACCCTTGGGCCCCGCCGGCCCCGCCGGCCCGGCCTGGGGTTTACCGACGTAGCGCACGGTCGGGTCGCCGCAGGCAGTTGCCAATAGGCCACCTACCAGGGCAGCAGCACCGCCTAAGTACCTTCGGCGTACTACTCTCGCCATCGCGCCTGCCTCCTTGTGACGTCACTCCCCTATGTAGGGGAGGCTCCGGCTCACCTCCTCCGCACAGCGCCTCAGCGCCTTCGTGAGCCAATAATCGCTATATTACACTGCCCGGACACCTTTGTCTAGGCTATGGACGGCAGCGGGCATAGCGTATACGGTGTAGGTCGTTCCGGAGGGGCGTGTCTTACGCGGATAGCAGCTTCCGGCCGGGAAAGAGCGGGCAAGATGAGCGCAGCATACTATGAGAAGGTTGATGTATTCCTCCCTGGGAAGGGCGAGTCGTTGCTGGCGGCGCCCGACTATCACTGGGAGTACGCCGAGGGCATGGTGGGTCTTTTCTTCTTTAGCACCCGCGATCCCAACACGGTGCTCATCACCCCCGCCAACTCGACGCGAGAGCAAAAGCGACGGTTGGCACAGGCGCGGATTGTCGTGGACCATACGAATCAGCAGTTCCACGACCTCGACGGCTTTGGGGTGCATATTCCCGGCCTGCTCGTCACTGCCCAAGGCACCGCGATTGCGGTGTGCCAGCGACGCCATGACTCGACGAGCGATGGTCGCACGGCCAAAGACATCTTGCTATCGCGGAGCGAGGACGGCGGCCGGACCTGGACCCGGCAGGAGGTGCTCTACGCAGACTCGGAGAGCCATTGCTGTCCCAGCGCCCTCGTCGAGGACCGCAGCACCGGGACGCTGTTCCTGGCGTTCTGGAAGGTGCCCGCGCAGGTGGTGGACATTCTCGACTACTTCCGCATCTCTGGCGCGCGGTGCGCCGAGTTCTGGCTGCTCAAGAGCACGGACGAGGGCCGCACGTGGTCCGCTCCGACTCACGTCCGTCCGGCGCCGAATGCGGCGGGTTGGGTGGGCTGGTCGAGCAACGGCGTTCACGGTATCCAGCTGACCGTAGGGCCACGCGCGGGCCGGCTGGTGATCCCGGCCTTCCTCTATAAGGAGGGAGAGCCGGGACAGGTACCCGGTATGCGCGGAGGGCTGCTCTACAGCGACGATCACGGGGAAACGTGGCGCACCGGCGCCGTCTTGCCCGACGGCTCCGATGAGGCCAGCCTCGTGGAAACGGTAACTGGCGACATTTACGTCAGTTACCGTAAGAACACCCGGAAAACTGGCTACCGGCACTACGCCCGCAGCACTGACGGCGGAGTAGCTCTCGCCGAGCTGGGCCAGCATGAAGACCTCCCCGGTCCGGGCGTGGACGTCGGCTTGGTGCGCTACGCCAGTCCCACCGACGGACAGCCCCCTACCCTGCTCTACACCCATCCGCCGAGCCGCCCCCGGCGCCCGGATGCGCCAACTCCGCGCATGGGAGGATCGGATCTGACCGTCTACTTGAGCCGCGACGAGGGTCGGACGTGGCCGATCTCGCGGCTGGTCGAGCCGGGGCCGGCCCGGTACTCCGACCTGGCCGTGACCGATGACGGGACGATTCTCTGTCTCTATAGCAATGGTAAGCGCAGAGACCTCGAAAAGATCAGCGTGGTGCGCTTCAACTTGGCCTGGCTGCTGGACGGTCAGCCGGGACCCGCCAACGGCACACCTGAGGGGCGCTAGGCCGCTTGCTCGAGGCAGTTCCGGAGGTAGTGGGCGGTCTCCTGGAGCGTTTGGTCGCGTGGCTCGGCGACACTGCACTCCAAGGCGCCGTAGCCCTCGTAGCCCATGGTGCGTAGCGCCCGAAAGCCGCTGACGAAATCGGTGTGCCCGCGTCCGGGGACCTGGCGGTTGCTGTCGGCAAGGTGGATATGGCGCACGTGCCGCGCGGCCGCCGTGAGGCTGGCTGCGATGTCGGCTTCCTCGACGTTCATGTGGAAGAAGTCGGCCATTAGCTTCAGGCCGGGGCTGTCCACCTCATCACAGATCGAGGCGGCCTCGGCCAAGTCTTGGGGGAAGTTGGACTCGTAGCGGATCAGCGGCTCGATCAGGATGCACACGCCCAGGTCGGCCGCCTCCTGTGCCAGGGGGCGCATGATCGTCACCAGCAGATCGCGTTGTAGCTGCTCGGTGGTAGCGTAGGGTTCGAGACTGAGCACCCGAGGGTCGCGATTGAACAGCGGGACCATGATGCAGCCGATAGCCCCGACTGTTACGGCGAGTTTGAGTAGCTGGCGCAACTGCTGCACTGCGGCCTCGCGGTTGGCCTGATCGCGGTGGACGAACTGGGCGCTGTGGCCGCCGCAGGTCGTGCTGGCCTGGACCGGACTATCGGCCAAGGCCGCCTTGATCTCGTCCCCGCGCGAGCGCAGCCGGCCGTCGAAGTCGGTCAGCTCCACTCCCTCGTAGCCCCACGCGGCCAGGTTGGCCAAGCGGTCGGCGAATGTGTCGCCGGGGACTAAGTGCTCCTGACAGGACAGCTTCATCGGTGGCTCCTCTCTGCTCTAGGTCGTACCGGTGAGCCGGCGAGTGCTGGCATCGCTCGCGTCATAGCCCCACGAGTGTACCGCTGCGACAGCGGGCCTTGGCAAGAAGCGCCGGCTGCCGGCGGCACAATTTCGCCGATTATTGCTAATGCTACGCTCATATATCTTGACAGATAGAAAATAAGGTGTTATGCTCTCTATTGCCACCACGATGACGAGTGGCAACCATACACCACGAGGCGGCGGGACGCGGCAGTCCCGCTAGGGAGGTACGAGCAATGGCGACGATAGTGCGGTATGACCCGTTTGTAGTGGCGCGTCCCTTCGGGGGGCTGGCCGACCGACTGTTCCGAGACGGTAGCATCATCCCCCGGCCGGGGCATGGCCGGGCAGCGCCGGGCAGCTATCCGGCCGCCAGCCTCTACGAGACGGCCGAGGGCTACGAACTACAGGTCCCGCTACCGGGCGTGCCGGCCGATGACCTGGAGGTCTCGATCCACGACGACGTGGTGACGATCAAGGGCCAGCGCACGGTGACTGTGCCGGAGAAGGCCACGCGGTTGTGGTGGGGCGTGCAATCCGGTGAATTCCACTTTGCCTGGCGGCTGCCGGGTGAGGTGGACGCCGACGAGGTGCAGGCGCACTTGGCGGACGGTGTACTGCGGCTCACCCTGCCGAAGGCGCAGCATCAGCGACCGCGCCGCATCGCAGTCGCGGCGTAGCTTGTCGGCCCGCTGCCGCGACCTGCTTGGCCGCCGCGAGCACGTCGTCGTAGTCCGGCTCGGCGACAACCTCCGGCAGATAGTTCGCGTAGTGGATCACGTTGTCTCCGTCCAGAATAAGGACGGTGCGGCTGAGGAGGCGCAGGTCCTCCATTGTCACGCCGTAATCAATGCCGAACTGGGGGTTGCGATACGCCGAGAGGAGCGTATGGTTGCTCACGCCTTCGGCCTCAGCCCAGCGCTTGAGTGCAAAGGGTAGGTCAATGCTGACCGTAACGACATCAATGTCGTCCAGCTTGGCCGCTTCCTCGTCAAAGCGGACCGTCTCGGCGTGGCAGACCCCGGTGTCTATGGAGGGAACGAGGCTCAGAATACGCACCTTCGACCCGGTATCACCCAAGCTGACTTCCCCCATGTCCGTGTTCACCAAGAGAAAGTCCGGCGCTTGGTCGCCGACCTTCAACTCGCGTCCCAAGAGCGTGATCGGTGTACCGCCCCGCGTCACTGCGCCAACCCGTTCTTCTACGGCCATCAATATTCCTCCTGTAGTCAGTGGTCAGTCTTCGCACCTAAGGTATAGCACAACTGCGCCGGCACGGTGGCATCCGAGTGCTTGCGTAGCAATGCCGGCCCCCGGCCGCCGCCAGCCTAGCGGACGACAGCCAATAGCTCCCACGCTTCGTCCGCCAAGCCCAGCAGGAAATGCCGCCACTCGCCTTCACGATCCATGATCTCCTCGATAGGCCGGCCATGCCGCTGTTCCTCCAGGGCATGGCGATGCTCACGGAGCGCGGCGCTCATCGTTCCCCCGGCAAAGGCCAGGAGATAGCGTAGCGCCGATGCCGCTGTGTAGCCGAACCGCACCACCTGCGGATCACCCTTCCAGCCGGTCTCGTGCAGTCCGGTGAGGTAGCCGGCGAAGGCCAACTCGTCAAGCTCTCGTGCCGCAGCCATCTCGACCATGCCGCGCATGAGGCCCGACGAGACGATTCCAACGATCTCCACGCCAAGCGGCGCGACGCCTACGCACTCCCAGTCAACTGCTACTGTCTGCTCCTGGCCACCAACCCCTCGCCGGGCGAACAGATTGGACGGGTTCGCATCCAGATGGCACAAGGTCTGCGGTAGCTGATCGAGGGCGTCAAGCAGCGTGTCCATGTCTCGCCAGAGACGCAAGACGCCATCGGCAACGGCCGGTGGAAACGCGCGACGCACCAGCGGGTGCTCCCGAATGCCGGGAAGTTTGGCTGCGGATGTAGCACGTCGCGTGACCCACGCCCGCAAGAACCCGCGACTGAGCCACGGCTCGGCGGGCAGGGGGCGACCAGCTAGGTAGGCGCCGTTAAACTGGCCGAGGTGGCAAGCAGCCAACCGGTAGCGGGCCAACGGCCAGGGCTGCCCCACGTGATCCGTGACCTCCTCCAGCCACATCCAATCGTGTCCGGCCTGCTCCTCAACGGCAAAGCAGCGCGGGGCCGCCATACCCCCAGGCAGGTCGGCGAGCAGTCCCGACCGGTAGGCCCGGGCCTCGCGTGTGCCAAACTCGGCCCGCTGCGACACGATCTTGAGAATGATGGCCCAGGGTATCCCTTCCCTGGAGGAAGGCCCGGCCTCCGGGCCGGTCATCCGGTCAACGGGTGGAGCGTTGGTCGTTCCCGCTCGCGGTTCACCAGCACCCGGATCGTGTGCCTTGCCAGCCCAGCGATACATGAAGTTTTCGCTATAGCTACGGATAGGATGATATTCCCAGTCGGTGACCTCGACAGTGCCGCTGTCGAGGGCCTTCCGGACAAGGGGATTCAAGGTCTCCCGGCCAATTGCTTGTAGCTCCGTCTCTATCTCCACGTTGCTCCTCGCCACACTCCCGGTAGCATCCGCTACCGCTTCCTTGTCGCCAAGGTAGGCACTGGGCGGTGGCGCGTCAACTGACCGTCAGTCAGGTTGGGCACGGTGCCGACGCCTCATATCGTCATTCCAGGGAATGACGAAAAAGGGCACGGCGAGATAGAAGCTACGGGCGCTTCCGCAGCACGAGCACCCAATCGTCGTTGATCCGCTCCTTGCGCGGCACCTTGATGAAGTGGCGGATTACTTCCGAGCAGAAATACGTCTCTAGCTCGAAGCCGACCGCTTCCGCGATTTCGGCTAGAAACTGATGTGTTGGCACGAGGCGCTGGCGGATTATATTGTTGCCGACGACGACGACGTAGCGTCCGCCCGGCCGCAGCACGCGCCGCACCTGCTCGAGATTGCGGCGCATATCCTCGAAATACTTGTAGATGATGAACGAGCGCCGCCGATCCACCTCGTAAATGTCGGTCAGCAGCACGTCGAGGTCCACAATGCCGGTCTGCCGGAGGTCGGCGTATTCCTTGGCGCGGACCACCTCGGTGCCGATGTGATGGCGCTTGAGGTTCGCCATCGGGCCATCCGGCCACAGCTCCAGCCAGCTCATCTCCAACTGGTGCGTGCGCGGATAGTCCACTGCGTTGATGTAGGGTGGTGAGGTGACTGCCAACTCGACGGACTCGTCGGGGCGTGACAGTGCCCGCGCATCTTCATTCACGATCTCGACCGGGACATCGCGCGGGCAGACCGCCTCGAACTCCTCCATGCGGGCAATGCTCTGCTCGGCGGCCTTGCGGAACAGCTCCAGCGCCATGCCGGGGATAATGCGCTTGTTCAGCCGGGCGCGCACCACGGTACGGGTGCAGTTGTTGTCGGCGTTGGAGACGGCGCGGACAATGGACGACATCGCCACGAGGAAGAAATCCCGATACCGCTGCCGGTCGGCCCGGCGCACACGGAAACTCCAGAACGGGATGGCGTGGATGGCGCTGCGGATCAACCCCAACTCTTCCGAGATGTCCGGTCGAAACCACAGGGTATCGCGCCGGGGAAAGTCCGGGAGGACGATCTGGAAGGTATGCTTGCGCTCCCAGATAGCGGCGACGAGCCAATCCCAGATTCTGGCCAGGGTTTGTGCCGACAGCGGCGTGGTCTTGACGCCGGCCAAGAGGCGGGCAAAGGGGTCAACGTCCGCGCCAATCGAGGGTCGCCGGATCAGCAACGCCTCGATATTGACGGTCCCAGAGCCGCACATCGGGTCAATGACCGGTCCTTCGCGGGCGTAACGGCGGACGGCCCACCGCGGTAGCTCCGGGAAGAACTTGGCCGGGTACTTGTGGAGACCGTGCGTAAGATACGACTGGTGCCGGCTGATGATGAGCAGGCGCGAGCCAGTCTCGATCTCCCTGTCCGGCGCCAGATCGCCCTCGACGATGCGGCGCGTGCCATTGGCTTGAAGGTGAATTGGCACAGGTAAAAGCGGCGCCGCAAGCGGCGCCGCGGCGGCACGTTGCGACTGTCGCGGCAATGTCCACACGGTATTCATGGCGGGGAATGTACAAGCTGCGCCGCCCGGCCGCAACTTGCCGGGGTATTGGCCGGCAGAGCGCTTGCCGTGCATCGTCCCAACGGGCATGATAGCGAGGGTAGGTATCAGCTATCAACCGTCGGCTATCGGCCTTTTGGCTCCGAGTTATCGAGATGTTTGCGCCAGAGACACCCATCAAGGACGTTCCGCTTGCGGTGGTAGACGTGGAGACGACGGGGCTGAACCCGCTGGCCGGTGACCGCGTATGTGAGATCGCCGTCCTCCGCGTTGATCCGGGGGAAGAGCCGTGCCTGTGGGTGTCGCTGGTCAACCCCGGAAGGCCCATCGGTGCGGGCGCTCGTGCCGTGAATGGCATCGCGGACGATGACGTTGCCGACGCCCCGCCTTTTGGCAGGCTCATCGCTGAGATCAACGCTGCGCTCGACGGAGCGGTGCTGGTGATGCACAACGTACCGTTCGACTTGGGCTTTTTACGGGCGGAGTACCGCCGCGCCGGGACGCGGTTCCCGACGGTGCAGGCCCTCGATACGCTGGAATTGGCGCGCCGCTGCTTCCGGTTTCGGCGCAACGGCCTCGGTGATGTCGCCTGGCAGCTGGGCGTCTCGGCGCCGGGCTTGCACCGGGCGGAGGGCGACGTGTGGGCCACCTACTACGTGCTGCAACGCATGATCGAGATACTGTACGACGAGGGCCGCCACACGCTCGGAGACTTCCTGGACGCGCGCCGCTCCCCGCCGCCGGACCGCGCCATGGGCGCGAGCGGTCTGCCGGAACCGCTCGCAACCGCCGTGCGGGACGGGCGCCCTATAGCTATTCGCTACGCCAAGCCGGGCGAGACCAACGAGCGGGTAATCAGTCCGATCTTCGTGGACGGGCCGTACCTCGTGGCCCACTGCCACTTGCGCGACGACGAGCGCACCTTTCGCCTCGACCGCATTCTGGCTACCTGGTGGCCGAATCGGAGCTAACTGCTCTTCCCCCGGCTCCCTGTCTGGTTGAGCGTAAGCATGGTATCGTTGCGCCACCACGTAACTCCGTTAGCGCGCTGTGCCGGAGCGTGCGGAAACCGGAGCATCAATACACCGCCGCGGCGAATCGGAACGCTACTTAGCCACATATGAGGAGGAACCATGACAAGCCAGACTGCGCTCATCGGTCAGCCGGTAGAGGAGCTGGACACGCCTGCCCTGTTGGTTGACCTGGACATTATGGAGGCCAATATCCGCCACATGGCGAGCTTTATGGGCCGGCATGGCGTGAACTGGCGGCCGCATACCAAGGGTGTCAAGGTACCCGCCATCGCCAAGCAGGAGCTGGCGGCCGGGGCGTTCGGCGTGACCTGCGCCAAGCTGGGCGATGCAGAGGCGATGGCCGCCAGCGGCATTGACAACATCCTCATCGCTAATCAGGTAGTGGGGACGCGCAAGATCAAGCGCCTGGTCGCGCTCGTGCAACGCGGCACGACGGTCCTGGTGGCAGTAGAAAGTCTGGGCAACGCGCTGGCTCTCAGTGCCGCAGCCGCGGCTGCGGGCGTGAGTATTAACGTCCTCGTCGAGGTGAACGTCGGCATGGACCGCTGCGGTCTTCCGCCCCACGAGCCGGCGGTGGCCTTTGCACACCGGCTTCACGAGCTACCGGGCCTCACGTTGCGCGGGGTGATGGCTTGGGAAGGCCATACCGGACGTATCGAGGACCCGGAGGAGAAAAAACGCGGGATCGAGGGCGCGGTTGGCTTACTCGTTGCGACGGCCGAACAGTGTCGCGCGGCGGGACTACCGTGCGAGATCGTGAGCTGCGGTGGAACGCTCACCTACCACCACACGGCAACCCTCTCCGGCGTCACCGAGGTGCAGGCCGGCGGTGGCATCTTCTGCGACATGCAGTACCGGAGCCGCGGCGTGGATCACCCTATCGCGCTCAGTCTGCTGGCGACGGTAGTCAGCCGTCCCACCCCGCAGCGCATCATCATGGACAGCGGCTTCAAAGCCTTTGGGCAGCCGGTGGTGAACCCCCATCCCCGCGACATCGAAAACGTCACGAGTCTCAGCCTGTCGGCGGAGCACGGCAAGATCGAGCTTGATACGCCAAATGACTCCGTGCAGGTAGGGGACAAAATCGTGATCTACGCCGGCTACGGGGACATGACCGTCTTCCTTCACGACGAGATGTACGGCATCCGCGACGGCCGGGTCGAGACGGTCTGGCCGGTATTCCCGCGCAGCAACTTCCGCTAAGGACACAGCGCGGCCGCTAAACCCCTTGTGTCATTCCCGCGCAAGTGGGAATCTATGCCCGCCGCCGCCGGATTCCGGCCCCCCTATGGCCCCCCCGCTTCGCAGGGGGACGTGGATTCCTGCGTTCGCGGGAATGACGGGAGGGGCCGCCACTAGACAGCGTTCGTGACGCCGACGCGGGGGCACAGGTCGGTGACCGGGCATTCGCTACAGCGCGGCCGGCGAGCGGTGCAGACGGCGCGCCCGTGGGCAATGAGCAGGTCGGTCCAGGCGATTCGTGCCGCCGCCGGGACGACGGTGATGAGGTCGCGCTCGACGCGGAGCGGGTCACGGTGGTCGGTCAGCCCGAGGCGGCGACTGAGCCGCATACAATGCGTATCCACGACAATGCCCGGCGCTAAACCGAAGCCGTGTCCGAGCACGACGAGGGCCGTCTTACGGCCGACACCGGGGAGCACTGTCAGCGCCGCTAAGTCCGCCGGCACTTCCCCAGCGTGCTCCGCCACCAACTGCCGGCACGTCCCTTGGATGTAGCGGGCCTTGACTCGGAACAGGCCGATGGTACGCAGGTAATACTCGATCTCGTCCGGCGGCGCCGCCGCGAGGTCTTGGGGCGAGGGAAACCGCGCGAACAGAGCCGGCGTGACGCGATTCACCTGCTCGTCGGTTTGCTGGGCAGACAAGATCGTAGCGATCAAGAGCTGCCAGTGGGCGCAATGGTCGAGCGTGACGGTGGCGTCAGGATAGGTGTGGCGCAGCCGCGCGAGCAGCCTGACGACGCGCTGGTCCGGGGCAAGGCTCTCGGCGGCGGCAGTGGTGTCAGTCACGTGTTCTTATAGTGGCAGAAGCGACGGCGGAAGCCTAACCGGGGACAGTGCGCCTCACCTCCCGGCCCCTCTGGCCCCTGACAAGGGTAGGTTTTCGGCCGGCGGCCGTGGGTGGGGCGCGTGAGTGGCGCTGGCGTGGAAAGCCCGTGCCCGCGGTGGCAGGCGGCGGGCGGATCGGTACCTGGATGGCAGGATGCACAGGATAGGTGCGGGGAGTGGCAGGGACGCGGGGCAAGAACTCTTGGAGCGACCGGCTCACGCAAGCCAGCACGGGGGCGGTGGTCATCGGCACACTCGGGCCGGCGCTCGCTAGGCCACCGTCAGCGTGACCTTGCGGCGCCATGGACGTGGCGCGGGGCCGGTTGTGGCCCAACGCCGGCGGCATGGACGCGGCGCCGGGTCGGATGTGACCCGGCGCCTTGAGCATGGGCGCGGCAC
Organism: Chloroflexota bacterium; assembly: GCA_965220865.1. Lineage (GTDB taxonomy): Bacteria > Chloroflexota > UBA11872 > UBA12225 > JAJDUF01 > JAJDUF01. The sequence goes on along the minus strand of OZ244848.1, from coordinate 3,431,239 downwards.
TGGACCGGATATGGTCCGGTGCCATCGGCATCGGCACGGCGCGGGGTCGGATGTGATCCCACGCCTGCGGCTGCGACTGCACGGCCGCGCCACCGCACGCGGCCGGCACAGCGGTGCCAGTGTTCCCCGGCCGGGCGCTGCCCGGCGCTCCAGAATGGTCTTGCATCTGCCACTCCCGTCAGAGGGGGCATATTGGGCCGGAGGTGGGAGCTGACAACGGCCTAGAGGGCGATTTCCGTCGCTTGGGAGGAACCTACCCTTGTCAGCCGTCCCCCTCTCCATCGCCGAGTGATAGAGAGGGGGAGTCGGCCGCTCGTCATTCCCGCGTTCCCGGCAATCCAGGCCAGGAGTAGGTCAGGATCATGGTATTGCACACGATATAAATAATAGTATATCTTATAATAAGATATGGAAAACAAACAGGAGATGGCGGCGGTTGCGCCGGCGCCGGAGGGGGTGAAACCGACAACGCGCTGGCGCATGGTCGCCGCTCTTGCGCTCACGGCAATGCTTGCCGTTCTGTTGGTAGCGCTGGGCTGTCAGCGTCGTCAGCAGCCGGTTTTTGAGGTGCTGTCCGCGTCGGCGACTACTGAGGACACCAAGGTCTACGTCACCGGCGAGGTCGCACAACCGGGGGTCTACCCGATTGCGCCGGGTGATCGCGTGGTAGACGTGGTTGCGCGGGCGGGCGGCTTGAACCCGGAGGCCGATACCTTGCGGATCAACCTCGCCGTTCGCTTGCAAGACGAGATGCACGTCCATATCTCAACGCGCCCCAGCACGCCGGAGGGCCAACGGGCACCGCCACCAGCGTTGCCGCCGACCGCCGCGCCGCGCAGCCCGGCCGCTGTGGGAGGGCCGCCGAGCGCGGCGCCGGCCGCGGCCGCACGTCGTGTCAATATCAATACGGCGACAATCGCCGAGCTGGAAGCCCTACCGGGCATCGGAATCGTCTCCGCTCGCAAGATCGTCGAGCACCGCACGCTCCACGGTCCCTACCGGACGCTCGATGACGTGCGTCAGGCCGGAGTGGGCGCGGCGCTGCTCCGGCGCGCCGCTCCGCATCTCGCCTTCGACTAGGCGTGTGGGCCGTGCCGGTCATTCCGGCACACGCCGCAATCCGGAGGCCTCGCCTTCCCAAGTCCCCGCCGGCGGCCGGCGCCCAGCGTGACGCACGGGCAACCGCCCGTTGTGTCCGCGGGCACGCAATGGATATGGCTCGCTGAACCGTCCTCGCGCCAACGGCGCTTCCTGAGGCGCGAGGCAGGAGGCACACACGATGACGACACTCACGACATTGCGGGCCGATCTTCGTCTGGACCTCAACGATCCGACCGGCGCTCAGGAGCGCTTTGCCGACGCGGACCTCAACCGCGCTCTCGCGCGAGCGCTCGCCGCGCTCTCACGGGCGCTGCCTTACGTGCAGGAGGCAACGTTGCGTACCGCCGCGGATAGTCGCCGCGTTGACCTCTCCGGTCTGACCGGCCTCTGGGACGTGGAAGCGGTGGAGTGGCCGACGGGAGCGTACCCGCGCCAGTGGCGGCGCTTCGAGCTAGCGCCGGATAAGCAGAGCGTGACCTTGCTGGTCATCGCACCACCGTCGGCCGCGGAGGATGTCTTGGTGCAGTGGGCCAAGGGCCACACGCTCGACGGTCTCGATGGCGCCACGCGCACAACCGTGCCGGAGGATCTCGACGAGCTACTGCTGATCGGCGCCTATGGGTTCGCGGCGTGGGCCTACTCGACCCCGGCAGCCGACAACTTCCGCTATCAGGACGGGGCGCAGTTTGCCCAAGTTGACGACAGCATGATCGCGCCCGAATGGCGGGCACGCGGCGAGCAGGCGCTGACGACCTTTCGGTCGCGGCTCGCCGACTTGCAGCGCAGCCGGGTGGTGCAGGCGGCGTCTACCGTGGTGTGGAGCGAGCCGCGGCCGGCGCCACGGTGGCCCCGCACCGCTGCGGGCAGAGAGCCGTAGCGCGTAAGGAAGCGTCCGCGTGGGAAGAGTAGAAGCCGGTGCGGACGGGATGATGACGGGAGCAGCGAGCGATGCCGTTGGACAGTCGCAAGGTCGCACACATCGAGGCCAATCGGGCCAAGATCAGGGAGGGACGCACCGAGACGGTGGTCTTCGTGAGTGGCACGGGGCCGGTGACGTACCAGGCCGTCACGGACTGCCTCTGGCAGGACTTCGGCCAAGTGCCAGCGGGCGTTGCCAATCGCGCCGGTGCGGTCACCCGCAAACCGTGGGACGCCCTCCTGGAGTTGCCCGACAGCACCAGCTTCCCGGCGCGCCTGATCTTGATTGCGCGCACGGCTACGGCGACGGCCGCTGCGGTGCAGCAGGCGGATCGGTACCGCGTGCTTGACCGCATTCGCGTCGGCTTAGGCGTAGGAGCGACGGGACCGGGCAATCGTTGGCAGGTCAAGCTGCGCCGTCTGAAGTGAGGCCGGCAGCGGCGCGGGCGGTCACGGATTGGTGGCGAAGGAGAGAATGATGCCAGGAGCATTGCCGCTGAGCAGCGGCGACAGCGGCACCGAGCAGGGAGAGCTAGGCGTAGGCTTTGGCGCGACCGGCCGGGACTTGGCGGCAGAGCTGGACCGACTGCGGGCCTATACGCTCAGTTTGGGAGAGATTCTGGAAGACCTGCGGGCGAAATACAACGCCCATACGCACACGGAGAATACGGCGGCTCGGTATACCCGGAATGCGGCCACGCAACCGCCGCCGGCCAGCGCACGGAGCAACGTCGCGGCAACCCCGGAGTAGCCGTCATCTGTTCGAGGGAGTACACACCGCATGGCGACGATAGGCGTGGATTGCAACATTCGGCTGACCAGCTTCAACGTTAATCTGGGGGAAGCGTTCGGCTTTTTCATCAAGCCGGATAGCCTTCGGACCTGGCTGCCGAAGGTGTGGTACACCGGCACGAACGTCAAGACGCCCATCCCAACGTCGCCGCTGGCAGCCGGTAAGCGAGTGTTCGAGTTCGTTGTCCTCTGCCGCGGTGGCCTGGTGGACGTGAACGGCGTGCCCGTCGCGTACTCGGCAACCGATTACCACGACATGATCAGAGCCTATGCAGCCCGCGTCAACGAATCCATGACCATCGACGACCCCGAGGGCGACTCCTACAACGTGGCAATCGAGGAGATGGAGGATCGCTGGAGTCCGCTGGGCGGTCAGTTCCTGCCGGAATGGGAAACCCGCATCGTCGCCGTGGAGCAATAGGCCGGCTGCCTCACCCCCCGGCCCCCCTATGGTCCCCCCGCTACGCAGGGGGACGGGTGCAGCGGGCTGTAGCCATCTATGGGTACTGACTCTGATTCATTTGTCCGGGCGCCGGCCAAGGCCCTTGGGCGGGGAACTGGGTGGTGAGTAGGAGGAGGTTGTGGTCTCGTCGCTTGCCGCCGCTAGATCGGCGGCGATATAATTAACGCGCATGGCATTGCGGCCATGCTGGTGCCGAGACCGGGGAGGGTGAGCCCCCTTCGGTTCCCCATCCCCGGGGCGATCTGCCTTTTAATATCGCCTTTGTGGCTATGACTTGTCAATCCACAACTGCCGATTCGGCCTAGGGAAGCATGTAGAGGGAGCCATGGACTGGAGCCAGCTCATTGAAAAAGTCGCCCCTCAGGTTGTGCTGATTCAAGGAGAGACTGGAGCTCAGGCAACCGGCTTCTTGGTCGGCGGGACTACAACAGTGAAGACCGTTGCGACGGCCCGCCATGTCCTCAAGGCTATAAGGGGCAAGCCTGCAAAGGTATGTCACTATCCCTCGGGCAGGTACATCAGGATCGGCAAGCAAGGCCCCGGGGTGCGAGACGTAAAGATAGTGACTCCCTCAGCACCGTTGGATGTTGCGCTCTTTTTGTTCAGCGCTCCAGAGTTGCCGCAGCCGACGGTCCCCGTCCTTGAGCGCCTTACCGATGTACGTGTCGGTACCGAAGTCGGCTGGTTGGGCTATCCTGGCAGACTGCCCGAAACTCTCTGTTTCTTCTCGGGTCGAATCAGTGCAGTCCTACCCGACAGCCGCAGCTACCTGATCGACGGCACTGCCATGCGGGGAGTAAGTGGGGGGCCCGTATTTTGCAACACCGTCGCCGGGTTGCGGCTTGTCGGCTCCATCTCTGCCTATGCCTACACCATCGAGAAGACGGGGCCGACCACCGAGCACGCTTTGCCCGGTTTAGCCATCGCCAACGATGTGTCCTTCCACAACACGGTTCGGATCACGGAACGGAGAGTTGGCGATACGTCGCCTGACGTGATCGTGACCGTGAAGAATACCGCAAAGCGTCCGAACCCGGGCTGACGGACTTAGCGGTAAGTGAGGTGTAGCAGGTGTCGCATCCTGCCACCTTAGTCGGTCAAGTCCAACGCCTGCCGGCCCCCTAATAGGGTGGAAACCGGCGCTGCAGAATCCCCGCTGATCCCGAGCGCCTGGGTCCGGCACGGAATCAGCGGTCAGAACGCCGGTCTGGGCGTGGCAGCGCGGTCCATCCCACCTAAAGATCAAACGGAGTCACTTCCAATCTATGACATGGCCCACACCGACGCCTAGCCGCCCGCGCGCCGATACGGTATCCTACGGAGTGCTGCACGTTTCACTACTCCAGCCACCTGGAGGGCCCTCCGTCGCAGCGCGGAGGGTATACGGGGGAAGTCCGGTGCAAGACCGGCGCTGTCCCGCAACTGTGAGGCGCGAGTGCCGACAGCCTGCCGGAGGCTGTCGAGCGCTACGCCAAGCCAGATTACCCGCCTCCGGGTTGTGCCAGACCTTCGAGAGAAAGGAGACGGCATCCCCATGATGAAGCTCCATCGAGAGGCGCTACCTCTCTCTGCATGCCCGCCGCAATGATTCCGTTCGCCGGACGGATTCACTACCCACCAACGCTAGGCCGCACCGCCGACTCTTGGTGCCGGTACTGCTAACCGTCGCTGCCCGGTCACGTCCTAGCTTGGTCTCACTCCTCACCCCCCGGCCCCCTCTCCACCATATAGAGAGGGGGAGTGTGGAAGCAGGGTATCCACTCCCATCATTCCGGCTTGCGCCGGAATCCGGTGACAGGAGGTGGATTCCCACTTTCGGGGGAGTGACGGGAGAGGCGACGGGCATGACGGGCGGCCTGTGTGTAGACAACCTCGCTGACTGAGGGCCAACGATCACAAAACAGGCAAGGAGAGCAAAAACGCATGAACAAGCGTTTCCGTCACATCGTAGCTATCGTTTCGACGCTGTGGGCACTGGTGCTGGCGTCCCTGGCAACGCCGCTACTGGCGCAGTCGGCGCCGGACTGGGCAGTCGCCGCCGGCCGCTTCTATACCCAGGCCAGCGGTGTCCCCGATCCACAACTGGGCTTCGCTATCACCAACGGCGATGACGTGCCGTTCTGGGATGAATACCAGCGTTGGGGTGGCCCCGCCGCGCTCGGCTACCCCATCACCAACCGCTTCCGGCAAGACGGCTTCTGGGTGCAGGCCACCGAGAAGTTCCTGTTGCAGTGGAACCCCCAGGCCGAGCGCGTGGACTTTGTCAACGTCATGGGCCGGCTCTCGGATGAGGGCTACGACATGTTCCTGTTCCTGGCACGGCAAATCCCTCCACCCGACGCCTGGCCGGAAGAGGCTGGCCTGACCGAGTGGAAAATCGTCCAGAATCGTCTCAGCGTCCTGGCGGACAATCCGGATATCAGTGCGGCGTATTGGTCGGGCCAGCCCAGCCCGTTGGTGGCGTTCGGCCTGCCGACAAGTCGCGTGGTAGACCAGGGTACCGTCGTCGCCTTGCGTACCCAGCGGGCCGTCTTGCAGCTATGGAAAGTCACGACGCCTTGGGCGCAGAAGGGCGAAGTGACCGTCAACTGGGGTAGCCAGCTGGCGCGTGAAGCCGGCGCTATCCCCGGCTACGCCGCGCAGCCGCTGGACGACCAGGCCGCCCTCCTGCCCGCCGAGGCGCCGGTCACGGTAGATGCCGGCACGTTCCCGCGGACCGTTGTAGATGCGACGGGCCAAGCGCATTACATTAGGGCGCGGCCACAGCGGATCGTCTCGCTGATGCTGGGCGCCGATGAAATTCTGCTCTCGCTGGTGGACCGTGACCGTATTGCGGCGGTCACGTACTTGGCCGCGAACTCGATCTGGACTAACGTCGCCGAGCAGGCGCAGGGGGTGACGACGGTCGGCACGGACCCCGAGCAGATCGCGGCGCTCCAGCCTGACATCGTGTTTGCAGCGACCTATACGAATCCAGACAGCGTCAAGCTACTCAAGGACCTCGGGTATCGCGTGATTACCATGCAGCTCTTCGACTCGGTGGACCGGATCAAGGACAACATCCGGTTTGTCGCCCAGGTGGTGGGCGAAGAGACGCGGAGCGAGGCGCTCGTCGCGCAGATGGAATCACGTCTACGGGAGATCGAGGTGGCCGTGGCGCAAGCCACCAGCAAGCCGCGGGTCCTGTTCTACAGCTCGTTCGGCACCACGGCGGGCATCGGCTCCACCGGATCCGACATCATCGAGCGGGCCGGTGGGATCAACGTGGCGGCAGAGGCCGGGATTGGGCCGTTCGGCAGTATCTCGCTGGAGAAGGTCGTCGAGCTTAATCCCGATGTCATCATCATGGACGAGTACGGCCCCGACGACCGGCCGCGGTGGCGGGAGGAGTTCGTCGGCCATCCGGCGCTCGCCACGATCAACGCGGTGAAGAACAAGCAGACCTACGTCATCCCGGCCAAGCATATGACGGCCGTTTCGCAGTTCATCGCCGAGGCCGTCTACGACATGGCGCAGGTGTTGCACCCCGACTTGGTGCGACACCTGTGACCTCGCCCCATCCCGCCTCCGGCGGCCCCCCCTCTCCAAAATTGTGGAGAGGGGGCCGGGGGGTGAGGATCGAACGGGGCTATCATCCTGCCGCACGGCATAGTGAGTAGATACTGATGGCAACGCAGGCACTGGCAGCGGCCAGAACGGTATGGCGGTTGCCTAACGACGTGCGTATTCCCCTGCCGATCCGGCTGGCACTCGTGGTGGGGGCGCTCCTCGCCTTGCTGGCCTTGGCCGTGGTCACGACCACGGCGCTGGGGGCGGTCGCCGTGCCGCTCGACGTCTCGGCCTCCGTCTTGCTGCGGCACGTCGGCATCGAGACCGGCGTGCCAACGACGGAGGCCCAAACGCAGATCATTGGCCAGATTCGGCTGCCCCGCGTGGTGGTCGCGGCGCTGGTCGGCGCGGCGCTGGCCGCCGCCGGGACGGCGATGCAAGGGCTGTTCCGCAACCCGCTGGCCGACCCCGGCATCATCGGCGTCTCCACCGGTGGGGCGCTCGGTGCGGTGCTGGCCATCTACCTCGGCCTCCACCAACTCCACTATCTGGCGCTGCCCGGCCTGGCGTTCGCCGGGGCGCTGGCCGTCGCGCTGCTCGTCTATGGCATCTCGGTGACGCGCGGCGTTGCGCCGCTGGCGACGATGATCCTGGCCGGGGCGGCGATCAGCGCCTTCGTCTCGGCCATCATCTCGGCCATCCTCACGCTGATGGCCGATGCCAACGCCTTGCGTGAGATCATCTTCTGGCTCACCGGCAGCCTGACGGCCCGCAGTTGGACCCACGTGCGGCTGATCGCGCCGCCTATCCTGGTGGGGATTGGCCTGCTGTGCGTCTTTGCCCGCGACCTCAATATCATGCTCCTCGGTGAAGACTCCGCCCGCAGCCTGGGCGTCAACGTCGTCCGCACGCGCCTAATCCTGCTCGGCCTCTCGTCGCTCGTGACCGCCGTCGGCGTGGCCGTGAGCGGCGTCATCGGCTTCGTCGGCCTGATTGTGCCCCACGTCCTGCGCCTGCTCGTGGGGCCGGATCACCGGCTCCTGTTTCCGGCCAGTATCCTGGGCGGCGCCACCTTTCTGATCTGGGCCGATTTCGCGTCGCGGATGCTGTTCCGGCCCCAGGAGCTGCGTGTGAGCTTGGTCACGGCCTTTCTGGGAGCGCCCTTCTTCCTATTCCTGCTGTACCGCAACAAGCGACGGAGTACGACACTATGACCATCCTCCCGCCGCGCCGCTCGCGCCCGGCCAGCCCCGCCGAGCTAACAAATGGGGCGGCGGCGCCAGACGGCGTTGGGGGCGCAGAGATCGCCGCACACCAAGTCGCCTACGAGATCGAGGGCCAAGCGCTGGTAGAGGCGGTGGACTTCCGGGCCAAGCCCGGGGAGTTCGTCGGGCTGATCGGTCCGAACGGTGCCGGCAAGACGACCCTGCTACGCACCCTCAGTAAGCTGGTGGCGCCGAGCGCCGGCAAGGTCTGCCTCGACCGCCAGGACCTAGCCCACCAGTCGGCGCGACGGATTGCTCAGCAGGTTGCGCTGGTGCCCCAGACGACGGTGCTGGACTTCGGGTTCACCTGCCTGGAGGTCGTGCTCATGGGGCGCAATCCCCACCTGAGCCGCTTCCAGGTCGAGACGCAGCGGGACCGCGCTCTGGCCCACGCGGCGATGCAGCGCACCGCGATCCAGCCGTTCGCCACGCGGCTCATCACCGAGCTATCCGACGGCGAACGGCAGCGGGTGGTCGTGGCGCGTGCCCTGGCGCAGGAGCCGCGGTTGCTGCTACTGGACGAACCGACCGCCAACCTGGACGTGCATCATCAGCTCCAGCTGTTGGGGCTGGTCCGCGACCTCGTGGACCAAGGACTGACGGCGGTAGGCGCCATCCACGACCTGACGCTGGCGGCGCGCTACTGCGACCGACTGGTGTTGCTGCACGAGGGGCGGGTGCTCGCGGCCGGTACGGTCGCTGCGGTGCTGACACCGGCCAACCTGGCGCGGGCCTTCGGCGTGCGCGCGGTCGTCGAGCGCGATCCGTGGCTGGGGACGCTGCGGGTCACGGTGCTGGGCGTGCTGGGGGAGGGATAGCCCTCACCCCGGCCCTCTCCCGCGGGGAGAGGAGACTGGATTCCCACGAACGCGGGAATGACGGGCAGCAGCCCCCCTCTCTCTATCGCTAGGCGATGGAAAGGGGGCCGGGGGGTGAGGTGCCTACGAGGAGCCGTCGTCCCTCGCGCGGACAAGCTCCTGCTCGAACCGCTCCCAGTCCAGTCCCCGCTGGACAATCACACACAACAGATCGCCGGCATCGATCACGGTCGGCGATGCCGGGCAGTTATCGGGAGCGCCGTTCTTGATGATGGACAGTGGGTTGACCTGCACCTGCAAACGCTCCGCCGCCAGTGCGCTCCAGACTTGCAGATCGCGCCACGTCCAGCCAATGATCCGCTGTGGGCGCACGGTATCGAGGTCGGCGCCCTCGGTATTGTGCATGAGGCGCTGGATTGCGGGCGCGCTATACGGATCCTGGCATTCTTGGACGACAGCCAAGACATCCAGCGTCTCAAGGATGGACGTGGAGCGGGAATCGGCGAACATCCACTCGTTCTCCGGGTCAACGAGCACGTAGATCACGCGCGAGTCCGCCTCGACGAACCGCTCCACCAAGTCCACCACCGTCTTGGTCGTGGCATCCGAATCGGGGACCGAGGGATCAACCGGGAACACAATCACCACGCGGTTGTTTTTCAGACCGGCTCGCTCATAGGTGTCTCTATCGAGAATGGAGCCGCGCACGAAATGAATGGACGGCAGCGCGGCGACGCTATCGGGTAGCTCTTCCAGCCGACCGTCTACCACGCAGATACCAACGTCGTCCTCGACATAGCGTAGCTCCCGCACCAGCGCCATGAACCGCGCCCGCCCTGGGAAATTGAACACGACGTAGCCGTCCCGATAAGGGTTGTTCATCAGGCCCATCCTCCTTCGCTGACGCCGGTTGGTGCGATAATCGAAGACGGCCGTGATCGTCGTGCCGACGACGGCAATGCCTATCGTGCCGAGCACCATCGTCGCGACCCGCCCGGGCATCGACTCCGCTGGACGGCTGCCATAGCCCACCGTGGTATTGGCCTGCCACGCCTGCCAGACGGCTTCCTCCCATGACACGTCTTCGAGATACTTGAAGGCGACCACAAACGCAATCGAGATCAGCAGTGCGAGCGCAACGCCGTACAGCAGCACGGTCAAGGGCCGGTGCTCGTTCGCCAAGCGCCGGAGGCGTAGGGCGCGCAGAAAGATCATCATGGCACGCGGCGCTCCCCGCGCCAGCTCTCGTAGCGGTAGTAGTCCAGCACGCGCGGCGCCATGAGGGTGCTGATGTCAGTATGCTCGCTTTCGAGCCGACCCTTGCCGAAGACGAGCGCCCGCCGGACGACCTCTGGAGTGAGGTAGCGGGTCGGCACCGGCAAGGAGCGCAGACGCGCCAGCTTCTCCCTGATCTCCATTTCGGGAGTATCATACCAGGCCAGAATCCACCCCCAATCGCCAAAGCTGGGCACGTTGTCGTGGTAGGGCAACGTCCGAAATCCGGCCGCTTGGAGCGTGCGATTGATGGCCAAGAACGACTCCTGCGCGTGGTACGGCGAGGTGGCTTGCAACGCGACCATGCCACCCGGCGCCAGCACCCGGCGCACCTTCCGGTAGAACTCCCGGCTATAGAGCTTGGCCAGCTCGATGGAGCTGGGGTCCGGCAGGTCAATGACCACCGCGTTCCAGACGCCGCGAGCCTCACCCAGGAAGCGGTCGGCGTCAATCGTGAAGACCTCGACGCGCCCCACCGGCTCTGCGGACGCTGCACCGCGCGCATATCTTTGCTGCGGCGTCTGGTGCAGCATGGCCCGTTCGCCGCTGGAGACGACTCCGGGCGAGGGCTGGGCCAACACCCGCGCGTCGGCAAAGGCGTGCTCATTGAGCATGGTGAACACCGGATGGGTCGCCGCCGCGCGGATCACCGCCGGGTCTATGTCCACCAGCGTCACCGTCTCGACCTGCGGATACTTCAGCAGCTCGCGGAGCGCCAGCCCGTCACCGCCGCCGAGCACGAGCACGCGGCGGCGATCCGGGACCAGCGACATGACCGGGTGGACCAGGTGCTCGTGGTAGATCGCCTCGTCCACACTGGAGAATTGCAGGTTGCCGTTGATGTAGAACCGATAGTCGTTCGCCGCTCGGCTGTGCGTGAGGGCCAACTGCTGATACCGGGTCAGCTCGGAGAAGACAACCGGATCGCGGTAGAAGCGCTGTTCGAGGAGCCGGCTCCAGTCCCGATTGTGCGTGTAGCCGTAGATCAGGGCGGCAATGGTCACGAGCACGGCCAGGATGGTCAGCCAGCGCGCGGCGATGAGGCCGCGGGACAGGAAGTAGGCGAAGGTCACGGCGGCAATAGCGAAGTTCACGCCGGCGACGAGGAAGCTGATCTCGGTGATCGGAAAGGTGCGGAGCAGCACATAGATCCAGATCAACGCGCCGACAAATGCGCCCACGTAGTCGAAGGCGTAGGTCGTGGCCAGGTTGGCACCGAGGGTCTTGACGTACTGCTGATTGATCCGCAGCACCAGCGGAATCTCGAACCCGATCAGCAAGCCGATTGCGATGACGAAGAAGTATTGGACCAGCCGGAAGTGGGAGGGAAAATAGCCGAACGACGCATAGATGGCGAGCGGCGCGAACCCGGCGAGCAGCGCCAGGCCGCACTCCACGAGGATGAACTTGTCGAGCAGCTGCCGGTCGCTGAGGTAGCGCTGGAGGTAGCCGGCCAGCCCCATCATCAGGAGCATCAGCGCGATGACTATGCTGAACTGTTCGATGGAGTTGCCGAGAATGTAGGTGCTGACCGTGCTGAGGACGTACTCGCTGACGAGGCCGGCGGCGCCGGTGAAGAACATGCAGGAGGCGAGTAGGGCGGTCGGGAGGTGGGCCGACCAGCCACCGTTCGGCGCTGCCGGCGCGGCTCCGCGCGTGTCCTGCTCCGGAGCCTGTGCCATGCCGGCGCCTTCCTCACTGCTGACCGACGACGGCCGCGTCCTAAATCACCACGCTGATAATGATGGCGACGGCAATAATCATCCCTTCGGTGAGGGCCAGTGCAGCTACGTTCCGGTCGCGCTCGATCTCGATCTGGAGCGTTGTGCGGGGGAGGAAGAGCCAGTCAATCACCTTGCGGCAGGCCAACAGCAGAATGACACCGGTGAGTGCGCTGATGGCAAACGAGACAAGATCGGCCGTCCAGCTCACGAAGGGGCCGGCGATACTGGCGCTGAGGATCACTCCCTGCGCCGTCAGAATCCCGCCTACGGCCAGCCCGGCAGCGGCGTTGCCCTTCTCGATCTCCTCGGTGACGTGGAACGGCGTAATCCACTGATACAGCTCGTAGAGAATCAGCAGCACGACTTGTCCCAGGAGGAAGAAGACGATGGGGTTCCACAGGTCCCCGCCCTCGCCGGTGAAGGAGCCGTAGAGGATCAGGCCGGTGGCGATATAGGCCCCCGCCTCGACCAAGCCCACCGCGACGTTGCCCTGCGCCACCGCGTCGTCATGCCCCACCTTCCGCACCATCAGCATGTCACTGACGAGCCGGGCGACATTGAGGAGCACCACCACCAGCACGCCGTCAATGACAAACTCGATCAAGTCGTTGACGAACCCCAGGGATGGCCCGATGAGCGCCCCGCTCATCCCGATGGCCACCGCCACGTACAGCCCGGCCCGGCGTAGCCCTACAGCCAGGTTGCGCCGATCATCAAGCTCGTGATCGGCGTCAAAGGGCGTGCGCCAGTCGTGCCAGAGCTTGAGCAGATACATGAAAACCAGGGCCACGATCACGAAGACCACGCTCTGCCACAAGGGGGCGATGCTCTCGATCAGCTCATCTACGGTCATGGCTCTCCTCCATGTCGCTCCCGCACGTCCGGCCGGCACGTGTACCGCTTACGGCGCTTGGCGGTGGCGGGATAGCGCGGCTACTTCCCACCGACGCGCACCCCACCACCACGCGAGGACGATCCGGCGCTGCGAACCGAAAAATTGCTGACCCGCGCCGGTGGGCGGACCGTCTGCGATACCTGATTGCTCCAGGTGGACCGGGTGCTGCTATTGATGGCCGCGGCGCCCGGCCGGGTCACGCCGCGCGCGGTACTGGTCCGGCTGCCGGTACTGACCGCCGCCGCACCCGGCCGCGTGACGCCTTTCGCGGAGATGGCTTTCGGCGTTGACTTGGTGCCCGATGCGCCGGACGGCCCATAGCGCGTGTACTGCCGCCCGGTGCCAGACGTTGACGGGAGGCCCGCTCCTGACGTTACCGGGCCGCCGCTGCGGGGCGCGTTGAGCACCGGCGGCCGGGAGTAGCCGAAGGCGTAGGGCCGATCCATGAGCCAGAGCCAGAAGAAGGGGTTGTTCGTGATGCCGCCACCGCCGCCAATATAGCCACCGGGCGGCGCGGTATCCCTCGAAACCCCAGCCGGTATCGGCGGCGGCGTCACTCCCTCCGGCAGCAGGACCACGCTGACCGTCTCGATCTCATTCTTGGAGACATTGACCTCGCGCCCCTGGTTATCGAGCGGCTTGCCTTCCGCAAACGTCGGATCCTCGTAGACAAACAGCAGGCCGTAGCTGCCGGTGGGCACGTCGGCAAAACGGTAGGCTCCCGCAGCGTCGGTCTCGGCCACGCAGTTGTCCGCGCGCGTGCCGCACTCGATGCGATTGCCGGCGATGAGCACCGCCGCACCCGCCAACGCCACCGGCTGCTCGCCCACGCTGGGCATCCCCAGCACCTGACCCTCGATGTCCCCGGTGGGATTCGCCGTATCGCGGCAGCTGACCAGCAGCACGAGCAGCAAGATCGCGCCGGCGGCGACCATCCAGACCATCCAGGGCAGTCCCAGGGGACCGGTGGATTGATTCTGGCCGTCGTCATAGCCGCCGTAGTAGTCGTAGTCCTGGTCTACTGATCTCATAGGCTCTCTCCGACTGCTGCGCGGCAGGTAGCGGCGCGGGTCAGCACGATTGCTCCCTCGTTCGGATAGGAATGCACCGTTTCTACTATAACCACTGACTGCGGAGCAGCGAGACGCGCCGAGACGATTGTCTGCGGCGGGTCCAGGTGCGGCACCGTCGGAAACTGATAAACCAGGCCCAGCCCGTCTCCGGTTTTGACCTGCCGTTCCAGCCGGCGTAGCGCGGCTGCACCGGCCGACCAGTCGGTGAGGGTGGCGGAGAAGGTGTAGTGTGTCCGGGCGTCCGGCGTTAGCTCGACCGGCTTGGTGAGCGCAGCCACCGGAGCAGTATACAGCCGCTGCTGCCCGGCATCGAGTGGCACGCACGCGAAGACTTCATGCCACACGCACGCCCCCACGGCGTACCGGATGACGTGACTGCTGCCGATAATCGCCGCGGCGACCCGGATCTGCGCGCCAAAACGCTGCTCGGCACGGGCGAGCACCCGCAGCGCGGCGCCTTCAAGCTCGCCCTCAACCAGGGTCAAGCGCAGCCGGCGCGCCGAGTCGTCCTGGTAGACCGGCTCCGCCTGCCGATCCGCAGCGTGTACCGCACCGCCGCGGCGCCCGGCGGACCGCTCCGCGCTCATCACCTGGGATCGGGCTGACATGTAACCTCACGTGGCAATCGGCGTACTACGAACGCTCTGACGGTACGTGAGCAAGAGCAAGCTCTCTTGGTAGCTGCCACGCTGGGCCAGATACTCCAGGCTGATGCGATGAGTTGCGAGAGAGAGGCACTGGTGGTTCGCTGGTAGGCTTCCGGTAAAGTTGTACCAGCGAAACTGTGTTTGGCGCAATCGGCGACCGGGGCACCGGCTGCGCCTACAATGTCTCCTCGCGGCGCGACCCGGGAATGGGTACGGGAGCTTTCCGATGCTGCGTAACATCAAGCTGAAGAACTTCAAGTGCTTCGAGCGGCTGGACTTGGATTGCCGGCCGCTCAACCTCCTGTGCGGCCTGAACGGGACGGGCAAGAGCAGCGTGCTCCAGGCGTTGCTGGTGCTCCGGCAATCGTGCGAGACCGGAACATTGGGCGATGGCGCATTGCTCCCGAGCGGCGGGCGGATAGACCTCGGCTCAGGTGAGGATGTACTGTTCGCGGCTGCCAAGGGCCGGGTGGTGGGATTTGCACTTCGGGATGTTCGGGGTGACAAAGAAGATGTCTGGGAACTGGATATCGATATTGATGAAAACATGCGCTACATCCGCGACAATATGCGCTACATAAACATCGGACGGATAGCGTGGAAGGCACCTGCTGACTACTTGTCCCCGGTGTGGCAAATCAATCCATTGTTCGGAGGTCGTCTCATCTATGTAAATGCGGAACGGGTTGGCCCCCGGAAGGTATACCCACGTTCCGGGTTGACGGCTTGGCCTAATGACTTCGGTGCAAACAGCGAGTACGCATGGAGTTACCTGTACGACAATCGGGACGAGGTCGCCTCTGATGTGTGGGGATACGGTGATCCTCGTTTGGTTACGTTGGAGGGGATAGAGACGGAGGATGTGAAGATACCAAGGGTCGTCGGCTCGTGGCTGGGGGACATAGTAGGCTCTGACGACGTCTCGTTGCAGCTTAGTGAAGTGGCGGCTGCCGATGCGGTCATCGCCTCGTTCTCGCTCGACCCGGCGGAAAGGCTGCGGTATCGGGCGACGAACGTGGGATTTGGCCTGTCATACGTGCTGCCAGTCGTGCTGGCCTTGCTTGCCAAGCCGGGCACGCTCTGCCTGATCGAGAATCCCGAGTCGCACCTGCATCCGCGCGGTCAGACGAAGCTGGGCGAGTTGGCGGCGCGCGCGGCAAAGGCCGGCGTCCAGGTGTTCGTCGAGACGCACAGCGACCACTTCATGGACGGCGTCCGCATTGCCGTCCGCGACGGGCTGATCGCGCCGGAGGATGTCGCGTTCCACTACTTCGAGCGGCAGGATGGCAAGGCCGTCGTCTCCTCGCCGCAGGTGGACGCGGACGGGCGGCTGTCGGAGTGGCCGGCCGGCTTCTTCGACCAGCATGAAGAGAACCTGGTGAGACTACTCGTCCCGAGGCCCTGATATGCGCGAGATGGTACTGAATCACGCCAGCATTCTAGCCCCCGACCAGCATACCGCCGTCGCTTGGCTGAAGGGTATGGTAACCGGCATGGTGGTACTCGTCGGCGACGGCATTGTCCAGAAGACCTTGCGTATGAGCCAGCCCCTGCACGAAACCCACTGTATGCCTGACTGGTCGCTTTGGGAAGCTCTCCTAGAATTGCGGAGAGGCCAGGGAGAGTTCGCGTTCTTCGCTAGCCTGGCATCGAAGCTTCCGCTTCTGAGCGACGTTGATCAGGACGTCGAGGATCGATTCCGAGGCTGTGAGGCGAAAGATTTGCCACCGAAAGACGGAGAGCCGCTCGTCTTGTGCGCTATCACCGACGGGATTGCAGTTGGGCTCCCTTCTGATGGCTGGGGCCGAGATCAGCTAACGATTAGATTCAACGAGATGCTGCCTGACGGAAACATTGTGGAGGCGTCTGAAACTATTGACAATCTCACACGGTCCGCTCACGCGCAACCAATCTGCAAACGTCATCTTGCCATTATTCGCCAATTCAAGACCGGCGCAGAACTGTGGAAGGCTAGAAAAGCGGCATTTCCGAAACTCAGGTTCGGCCCAGAAGTGGAGGGCCACCTCGCGAAGTTGGGTGGCACGGACTTACGGATGCTCGTCGAAAAGCTGACGATGCTTGATGCGTTGACTGCCACGTGGCGCGCCAATAGGGGCCCAGCACCACCGGGTTGGGATGAAGCGGGGGTGAGAAACGAGAGCGAGACGGTAAGAAGGATGAATCCAGAGTTGCGTGAGGCACGGCGTTTCAGGTCGCGCTGTGGCCCACCGGAACTATTCTTCTGGCACATCGACTTCCGCGGCGATAAGCGCATTCATCTCCGTTTCGATTCAAGCAAGCGTAAGGTCGAAATCGGCTACATCGGCAAGAAACTACCAACTAAATTGTTCCCGAATTAGCGCACGGCATAGGGGCCTGCCGGCTGGCTAGCCGTAGCCGAGGCCAGCCCCCCTATGTCCCCCTGCGTAGCGGGGGGACGGGCGCAACATGTTGCGCCCCTACAGGCGGCCTGCCTGCAGCGGCTACCGCTGGCGCAGCGGGGTGTCCTTAAACTGGCGCACGGTCTCGGTAATCGCCACCTCGACCGGCAGACGCTCCATCGAGCTGGCGCCGATGAAGCCCACGGCATCCGAACGCTCCTGCACGTAGCGGGCATCATCGGGCGTGGCAATCGGGCCGCCGTGCGAGACCAAGATCACCTCTTTGTTGACGGACCAAGCGGCCTCGCCTATCGCCTGGACTTTGGCCGGAGCGTCCTCCAGCTTCATCGCCACGCCGCCCTCCCGCGCCAACCCGATGGTGCCGCCCACCGTCAGGCCCATGTGCGCGATGATGCAGTCGGCGCCAGCGCGTGCCATCTGCTCGCTCTCCTCTGGGGTGAACACGTAGACGATGGTGAAGAAGCCGATGTCGTGGGCGGTGCGGATCATCTCCACTTCCCGATAGAAGCCGAGATTCGTCGCCTCCAGCTCGGCGCGAAAGCGCCCGTCAATCAGCCCGACCGTCGGGAAGTTGTTAATGCCGGAGAAGCCCAAAGCGTCGAGCTGTCGGAGGAAGTGCGGCATTTGCCGCAGGGGATCGGTGCCGTTGACGCCGGCGATGACCGGGACATCGTTGACGATAGGTAAGACTTCCCGCTCGCCCATCTCATAGACGATCTGGTTGGCATCGCCAAAGGACAGTAGCCCGGAGAGGGAACCGTGCCCGGCCATGCGGTAGCGTCCCGAGTTGTAGATGATGATGAGGTCGGCGCCGCCGGCCTCCGCAAACTTGGCCGAAATGCCGGTCCCGGCGCCGGCCCCCACGATAGCCTTGCCCTGCGCCGTCTGGGCGCGTAGCCGTTCGAGCACCTGCTCGCGCGTGTAACGCATGGTGTCCCCCTTGTTCTCCCGCATACCTACCCCCAACCCCTCCCTCCAGGGAAGGGGCCTTATTCGCGCCGCACCCCCCGGCTGCCCGCACCCCGGCCCTCTCCCAGGGAAGAGGGGGTGGATTCCCGCTTGCGCGGGAATGACGGGGGCCTGGATTGCGGCTTCCGCCGCAATGACGACCACCAGAGATCACTAGCCGAGCATTTTCAGCAGCGCATCCGTCGTCGCTTGGGCGAAGGCCGGGTCGTTGATATTGACATCCAGCTCGTGGACGGGAATGTCGTGGCGAATGTGCCGTTTGATAGCGTCGAACAGCGCCCGATCCGCTTCCGGCCACCAGAAGGGCTGCGGCCCCTCGTCCGTTACGCTATCTACGATGGAGATACCTTGCAGCGGCAGGAAGACCTCCACTGGCCCTTGTGTGGCGTTGGCCTTCTCGGCTACGATCCTGCCAAGCTCGGCGTTCTCCTCCACGGTCGTCCGCATCAGCGTCACTTCCGGGTTCCACACATAGAACTTGCGCGCCGGATCATCTTTGTACTGCGCTGGTACGGTAGCTTCGTTTCCGAAGTTGACCATGTCCAGGCAGCCCGGCGCAATCACCTGGGGAATGCCCCGCTCGCCGGCGGCATCCAGGCGCGTCGGGCCGGCCGAGAACACCCCTCCACACAGCTGATCCGCCCATTCGGTCGTCGTCACGTCGTAGACACCCGCGATAAAGCCGTCGCGGATGAGTCCCTCCATCGTCTGACCGCCGCTGCCCGTGGCATGGAACACCAAGACCTCGTAGCCCTGCTGCTCAAAGACGGCGCGCGCGCCGTCCACCAGTTCAGTAGTGTTGCCGAACATACTCGCCGCCAGCAGCGGCTTCTCGCTGTCGTCCGCCCGGTGTGCGTGCTGCGCGGCCGCTTCGACGGCGCCACAGACGGCGCCGGCGGCGTTCGTCAGCACGGCGCGCGAGAGGCGGTTGAGGCCGGCGATGTCCACCACGGAATACAGCATGGCCACGTCTTTGGTGCCGACGTAGGGCGCAACGTTGCCGGAGGCCACGGTCGAGGCCAACACCTTCGGGACCCCTACCGGCAGCGCGCGCATCGCCGCCGACCCGACGGCGGTGCCCGCCGAGCCGCCCAAACCGACGACGCCATCGAGCCGGCCATCGGCCCGGAGCTGGGCGGCGATGACGGCTGCGCCGCGCGCCATCGCGGCAATCGCCTCCCCACGATCAGCCCGCGCGCGCAAGGCCGCCAGCGAGGTGCCACCCGCCTCCGCGACGGAGTCCGCGCCAACGTCGGGCGCAAGCTCCGGCTCGCCGACAACACCGGTATTGACCACGACCGCCCGGTGACCACGCGCGGCGATGATGTCGCGCACGAGCCGGGCCTCGTCCGACTTGGTATCGAGCGCCGCGAACAGCGCAATACTGTGTCCGGTGGAAGCAGGGGAGCTAGTTGCGTTCATGGCTCTCCGTTCGTCCTTTCGTGGCCGTCCCTCGCCAGGAGGCGCCGGTCCAGCATACTGCGCCGGGCCGCATTGCACAAGCGCACACGGCCCCCACCCTAAACCTCCCCCGTGCTGACGCACAGGGGAGGGAACGTGCCATCCCACTGCCGCAGCGGGGGGGCATAGGAGGGACTAGCCACTACCCACGAGCTGCCCAACGTCAACGATATAGAGCTGGCGGTGGCCCTCGTGGACCGAGTCGAAGCATATCTGCGTGCCATCACGGTTCCAGCGCGGGTGGAGGTCGCAGCGGATTTCGCCGGTAATATCCGGCGGCGAATAGAACCGCCCAATATCCACCCGCCGGTCTTCCAGCAGGTCGTACAGGATCAGGGTGCGATACGGCTCGGCCACCGGGTAGGTGTCGGTGAGTAGCCAGCGGCCGTCGGGCGAGTAGCTGCAATGGCCGTCCTCGGTCAGGATATCCTCGCCCAGCACCGTGACTTGGTGGTCAACGCGGTCCCGGAACACGAAATAGCGGTCGCCAATGCCCCGATGGGACCCCCAAGCCAGGATGTGGTCCGGGTCGCGCCAATCGAAGTGCGATACCCCGCCGTGCCAGGCGACAATCGCCACCTCACTGCCGTCGGGCCGGGCCGTCATCATGCGGTGGTGCCGGGGCGCGTCAGGGCTGGTTTGCCAACGGTGCAGGAACACGAACCGCTGGTCGTCGGGCGCGAACTGGAGGTGGTTAAAACGGTGGACGGCGCCATCAAAGTTCGTGCCGCGCTCCAGGTTGGCCACCTGCGCGAGCGAGAGAATCAGACGATGCTCGCCCGTTTCGACATCGAGCCAGTAGATGCCGTCGTCCTCCGGCTCCGGCACGTCGCGCCAGGGATCGGGCACACCAGGGTAGCCGTAGCCGGGCCGCTGATGCTGCAAGCGCGCAAAGTTCAGCGTCACCGCCTGCCGGCCATCGCGGCTGAGGGCGTAGATCGGACGCGGGAGCGTTCGCACGACCGCCCCGGTCAGCGCATCCCGCACAACGGCGACAAACCGAGCGCCACCGGCCGGCGGATCGTCCCAGCCGCGCGCACTCGGCCGCTCCGGCTCCTCGCCCGGCGCCAGGCGATCATTGTGGATGATGTGCGGAGTCTCCGGCTGCGGGTTGCGGGCGGCGAGGTGCCCGGTGGCGTGCGGCACGGGGAGCCAATGGAGCATCGCACTCTGCTGCCAGCACCAAGCGCGCGTGCGGCCGAGAGGCCGGAACCGGCCGTCTCCACCGAGGTCAACGACGCCCACAGTGGCGCTGTCGGCCGCGGTCGGTGGCCGGTTAATGAAGTCCACTTCCAAGCAGAGCACGGAGCGGCCGCTGCCATCCCAGCAGGTTTTGTCGTAGTACCCGAAGAAGTGGTACTTGGGGCCGCGCGTCACGGCCCGGACTGGGAAATCGGACTCGAATGGGGCCAGCGTCGGCGGTACAGCGATCATCGTTCGTATGCACTCCTCACCAAATTCGCGGGCGGCAGGCATCTTGCTACCGCACCGTCTACCCATCGGAAGGCTCGTTACTGTGTATTGTGGCGTCGAAAGCAATGCCGGGGCAAGCCGAGGCACCACCTGTTAGCATCAGGCGGCGCAGCAAGTTGCGGCTAGCGGTGCGAAACGGTAGTAGGCAGAGGCAGGATATTGGGCGATGGTTCAGAGGTGGCAGCCGGAGTCCCTGCCTATTCGTGTGGATCAGTTTCCGGAGCATTGTTGAAGTGGAGATTGGAACCGACGACCTCAAGACACACTACGATCTGATCGTCGTAGGCACGGGGCCAGCCGGGCTAACGCTGGCACGAAAATACGAAGAGCGCACGGGCGGCAAAGTGCTGGTCATAGAAAGCGGGCAACGCTCAAGGGAAAACAATGCGGCACAAAAGCTCTCCACGGTAAGTGCCACGGGAGATTTGCCTTCAGCGCACTATCATCTCCACAATCAGCGGATTTTTGGTGGCACATCTACCGTTTGGAACGGGTGGTGTGCTGTATTGGAAAAGCGCTCGTTCTTGAACAACGAATGGCCATTCTCCTATGATGAGCTATACGCCTACTACCCGGATGCGGCCGAAATCCTGGAGGTGCCGGAGGCAGTTCATACACGCGCGGAAGTAGCTTTTCCTGGAAATGCCAATATCGTCTATAGACCCTATTATTTCAGTCCGCCAGTGCGTTTCAACGAGCTATTTGAAGGTTGGGTGAACAATAACACCAATGTTGATGTACTTTTCAATCATTCAGTGATGAACATAAATGTGAAGGACGCCACTGCTGCAAGCGTTATTATGCGAGAGTCTACCGAGGGGAAACCCACTCCTTTCGAGGTAGCTGGGAGCAGAATAGTGCTCGCTACCGGTGGCATTCAGAACGCTCGGTTGCTGGAACTGTCTCTTCCCTGGGAAAATAAGCATCTCGGAGCATATTATTGTGAGCATGCATATCCGAGCTATAATAGTCTCTCAATTATTCTGGACAGGGAGATTCTGGAAAAAGTAATTGATAGGAAGACATCGAGAATCGTTCATGCCATTTCATTATCTTCTGAATTCCTCTTAAAACACAAAATGAATTCCGCAGCTTTTTCCATACGAGAAGAGTTCACAAATGTGAGTAGCGGGCGGTTTTCTAAAAGAAGACTTTTAGGACATAGTAAAGATTCTATTACTGGTAATGTGGTTATTCACGCAGAGATGTCATCAATTGAGAGTAATCAGGTTACTCTATCCAATACGCACAAGGATTACCTCGGCCAACCGATTGCCCAGGTTAACTTGAGATTCAATCCTGAGGAAATTCGGGCTGTTACGGAATTGCTAAACGTCGAGTTGGTGCGTTCCGGAATCGGGCGCATGAGTATCCTGCCAAAGGAGTTTCACATTGGTGGAGGTGGTCATATGATGGGCACGACACGAATGGGGGACAATCCTGACACCTCCGTTACCGATGCCCAGGGCCGGGTGCATGGAGTGGAGAATCTGTATGTGGCGGGGTCTTCCCTGTTCCCAGCGGTAGAAGCAGCCAACCCGACTCTGACGATCGTGGCACTCTCACTCCGCTTGGCCCACCATCTGGCGGGGAGCGGGTAAATGAACCGGCGTCTCTTTCTGAAGATGTGCAGCGGCATCGGCGCAGCATTGGTTGTCGGTAGCGCGTGGATTAATTTGTTTAATCAGTTTTGGAAAGTAGAAATCCTACTCTATTCGGAACTCCCGGAAAATATCAAATCTCTATATCATCAAGATTTTTCCAGAGCACTTCCTGATCTGTCATTAAAAGACCTGTTATCCGAATTGATCCGCCGAGATATCTACAAAAATGGTGTTTGGCATATCCAACAGATTCGCTTTAACGCCATTGATGAGCCGCTCGTGGAATTTGAAAACTTTCTATATACAGAATCTGAACTCCTGTTGTACGCAATGGTTGCTCGTCTATCTCTGTTGCATGTAGGGGCAACCCTTCTACATGCGGAAAGCGTACTTCTTGAATAACTTGCTCGCCACGCTGCGCCGGGGCCTGATCCATATCCTACCCTGGTTCGTTGCCACGCGCCGCGGGTGGGTGATCCACCTGCTCTCCGTGCCCTGGCTGGTACTCCTGGCTTGGCTCACCAGCGTCGCCTGGTTCTTGACCGACGACGCCTTCATCAGCTTTCGCTACGTTCGCAATCTGCTCGAAGGCCACGGCCTGGTCTTCAACCCCGGCGAGTACGTCGAGGGCTACACCAACTTCTTGTGGATTCTCGAGCTGGCGGCTATCTGGGGACTCTTCGGCGTGCGGCCGGAGCAGGCCGCTCCCTGGCTCTCGGTCGCCTACACCGGCGGCACGCTTGCTGCACTGTGGTGGTGGCTGGCCCGCTCCCCTTCACGCCATGACCGCGGCTTCCTCGCCTGGCTGTCCTTGGGGCTACTGGGTAGCAGCGCCACCTTCGCGGTGTGGACTTCCGGCGGCGGGTTGGAAACGCGGCAGTTCACCTGCTTTATCGTCGTGGCGGTCGTCTGCCTGGGCGTGCATAGGAACAATCGCTGGGGCCTGCTGGCGGCCTCGGTGAGCCTGGCGGCCGCCGCCTTGACGCGGCCCGAGGGGCTGATGCTGGCCGCTTGCTGCTTCGGCTGGTTCGCCGTCCAGCGCGGTATCGTTGACCGCCAGCTAGCCTGGCGCGAGCTGACGTACTTCATTGCGCCTTTCGCCATTGTGGTAGCCACCCACTTCCTGTTTCGCTACGGTTACTACGATGACTGGCTGCCCAATACCTACTATGCCAAGCACGTGCGCCCGTGGTACGAGTCCGGCTTTCGCTATTTGTGGGCCGCGGCGCTGGAGACCGGGCTGTACCTGCTGCTGCCGCTGATTTGCGTAGCCCTGCGGGAGCGCTGGCGCCGGTACCGCGATGGGACGTATGCGCTGGTGCTGCTCTGTATCACCGCCCACCTGTACTACCTGCTACGGATTGGTGGCGACCATTTCGAATATCGTCCGCTGGACTTCTACTGGCCACTGCTGGCGCTGCCCGCTGCCGAAGGGATCGCGCACCTGGGAGCCAGGATTGCGGCCGGCCTCCGGGGGGTACGCTGGCTGCCCTGGCGTATAGGGCCGCGTGCATGGGCAGTCGCGCTCTTCATACCGGTGTTGTGCTATGCCAGCGCGCTGCAGGGCCTCCTGTTGTACGAAGAAACCGCGACACACATTGAACGCGACGAGGAGAACGCCGAGTGGCTCCTCGCCGCGCCGGGGATGCCGGCAATCATGGCCATCTCCAGCGACCTACGCCGGCAGTCTATTCGACAATTTGTCGGCTTACGTTTCGTGGCGCATCGCGAGTACGCCAATAAACGGATTCGGGAATGGCAAGCCTACGAGGAGGCCCTGCGTGGGGTCATTCCTGACGATGCCGTGATGGCCCGCGGTGATATTGGTATCCCGCCCTATTATGTCCCAGACCTGCAAACTATCGACATCTATGGCTTGACCGATGCGACGGTGGCACGCAATCCGATCACGCCTCCCAGCGAGGAGCGCGTCATAGCGCATGACCGTCGTCCACCACCCGGTTATCTCCAGCAGCGCGACTTCAACTTTCATCCCTACCCGGCGGCCATCGGCGCCGGTGACGCGCTCGCTGGCGCAAACTACGCGCTGCAAGTCGGCCCCACGTTGTGGATGCCCTTCGATGTTGCCGACCACCAATGGGCCAATGAGCGGTTTGCCGGTCGCAACTTGCGGGCTAGAAATCGCTTCTCGCTGACCGACCCGGCGAGCAATCGCTTTCGCGTCGGGGGCCGCCACTACGTTGGGGCGCAATTCATCGGACGCTTCGAGAGTGGCATGGACGGCTGGCACGTCGAAGGAGAGGCCATCACTAACCACGGCCAACATGGGTTCTACCAGGATCAGTTGCCGATTTTCGGTCACGTCGGCCCTGGCTTTCTGACCAGCTATCACCCTGACGAGGGGGACACGACGACTGGGATGGCACTTTCACCGGAGTTCATCGCCTCGGATGGACACTACCTTGCTTTACTGATTGGCGGTGGCTCGGGGAGGCACAATGTCGGGGTACGCCTCCTGGCCGACGACAAAGAGGTCGTAGTCTGGCATGGGTCCGGTGAGCGGATGATCGAGGTCATCAGCGCCAACACTGTCGAACCCTTGAAGCTGATCGTCCATCCGCTAGCTGAGGTCGCTGGCCAGCCGTTGCAACTTGAGCTCTACGACAATGATCCCGAGGGGCACACTATGCTCGACCACGTGCTGCTGGTGCAGGAAGCCGGAACACAGGACGCGGTCGCTGCCGCGAGACCGGCGGCCGGCTAGTACACTGCCGGGATGGTGACGGTCGAGGCCGACGGGCCGGGGCACCACCTGTTAGCATCAGGCGGTGCAGCAAGTTGCGGCTAGAGGCGCGAAACGGTTGTGGGCGGAGGCAGGCTCATCTACATGGAGAAAGCGTATCTCTGGAATAATTTGCTTGCCACTCTGCGCCAGACCCTGATCCATATTCTGTCCCTGTGTGTGGCCACGCGCCGGGGACGCGTGATCCATCTGCTCTCCCTCCTCTGGCTGGCGCTGCTGGCCTGGCTCACCAGCGTCGCCTGGTTCTTGACCGACGACGCCTTTATCAGCTTCCGCTACGTCCGCAATCTGCTCGAAGGTCACGGCCTGGTCTTCAACCCCGGCGAGTACGTCGAAGGCTACACCAACTTCTTATGGATCCTCGAGCTGGCCGCCCTTTGGGACCTCTTTGGCCTGCGCCCGGAGCACGCCGCTCCCTGGCTCTCGGTCGCTTACACCGTCGGCACCCTGGCCGCGCTGTGGTGGTGGCTGGCTCGGTCCCCATCGCACCATGACCGGGGCTTCCTCGCCTGGCTGGCCTTGGGGCTCCTATGCAGCAGCGCGACCTTTGCGGTATGGACCGCGGGCGGCGGGCTGGAAACGCGGCAATTCACCTGCTTTGTCGTCGTGGCCGTTGTCTGCCTGGCAGTACATGGGAACAATCGGTGGGGCCTATCGGCAGCATCCTTGAGCCTGGCGGCGGCCGCCTTGACGCGGCCCGAAGGGCTGATGCTGGCCGCCTGCTGTTTTGGCTGGTTCGCCGTCCAGCGCGTCATCGTGGACCGCCAGCTGGACTGGCGTGAGTTGACGTACTTAGTCGCGCCTTTCGCCATCCTGGTCGCCGCGCACTTTCTGTTTCGCTACGGCTACTATGGGGAATGGCTGCCCAATACCTACTATGCCAAGCATGTGCGGCCCTGGTACGAGTCCGGCTTTCGCTATCTGTGGGCCGCGGCGCTGGAGACCGGGCTGTATCTGTTGCTGCCGCTGACGGTCGTAGCCCTGCGGGAGCGCTGGCGCCGGTATCGCGATGGGACGTATGCGCTGGTGCTGCTGTTGATCGGCACGCACATAGCCTACGTGATGCCGATCGGTGGCGATCTTTTCGAATATCGGCCGCTGGACTTCTACTGGCCGTTGCTGGCGCTGCCGGCCGCCGAGGGCATTGCACACCTCGGAACCAGGATCGCGGCCGGCCTCCGGCGGGTGCATTGGCTGTCCTGGAGGTTGGGCGCGCGTGGATGGACGGTTGCGCTCTTCGTGCCGGCGCTACTCTATGCCAGTGCGATACAGGGCCTCTTGTTGTTCGAGGATGCCGCGACTCACACCGAACTCGACGAAGAGAACGCCGGGTGGCTGCTGGCCGTGCCGGGGATGCCGGCACTCGTGGCTATCTCCAACGACCTGCGCGCAAGTTTCGGTCGGCAATCGGTCGGCAACCGCTTCTGGATTCAGCGCGATCAAGCCAATTTGTTTCTACACCTGTGGATGTCCTACAAGCAGGCAGAGCGCGGGATCATCCCAGGCGACGCCGTGATGGCCGGGGGTGGGGGCATCATGCCCTATTACGTCCCGGACCTGGCAATCATCGATCGCCTGGGCTTGACTGATGCGACAGTGGCGCGCAATCCAGTCACGGTTCCCAACCACGAGCGTACGATAGCGCATGACCGTCGTCCACCACCCGGCTACCTCCAGCAGCGCGGCGTCAACTTTTCGCTCCACGCGGCGGCTACCAGCGAAGTGGCGGCCCTTGCCGCCGCGAACTACGCGCTGCAAGTCGGACCCAAGTTGTGGATGCCTTTTGATGTCGCCGACCATCAGTGGGCCAACGAGCGCTTTGCCGGCCGCGACCTGCGGGCCAGGAACCGTTTCTCGCTGACGGCTCCGGCGGACAATCGCTTTCGTGTCGGGAGCAGCCACTACGTGGGGGAGCAATTCCTCGGCCGCTTCGAGGGTGGTATGGACAACTGGCGCGTCGAAGGAGCAGCCATCACCAATCACGGCCAACACGAATTCTACCAGGATCAGTTGCCGATTTTCGGTCACGTCGGCCCCGGCTTCCTGACCAGCTATCACCCCGACGAGGGGGACAAGAAGACCGGCAAGGCGCGCTCACCGGAGTTCACCGCTGCGGATGACCACCACCTTGCTTTCCTGGTCGGCGGTGGCTCGGGGAGCAATGTCGGGGTACGTCTCCTGGCCGACGGCAAGGAAATCGCGGTCTGGCATAGCTCCGGTGAACAGTTCTTCCAACAATCCACTACTGTCGAACCCTTGAAGCTGATCGTCCATCCGCTGGCTGAGGTCGCTGGCCAGCCGTTGCAACTTGAGCTCTACGACAATGATCCCGAGGGGCACATTATGCTCGACCACGTGCTGCTGATACAGGAAGTCGGAACCCGCGCCGCGGTCACTGACGCGAGGCCGGAGGCCGGCTAGGCCACTGCCGGGATGGTGACGGTCGAGGCCGACGAGTCGCCTGCCACCTGTTAGCATCAGGCGGCGCAGCGCGTTGCGGCCAGCGGTGCGAAACGGTGATGGATAGAGGCAGGACATTAGGCGATGGGTATGGAGAGCGGTGGCATCTACCGTGATGAGCAGGGGCAGTCGTTCTGCGACGTTGGCTTGCGTCATCGAGATGGGCGGCGCTTGGCCGTCATCAAAGTGCGCACCGCCGGCCATACGCACACCGGCATCGCCAGCTGTGTAGTTGTGGGCGATGAGACCGAATTCGTACTCGCGGATGCCTCGTGGGACTGCCGCGAGTGGCAATGGTGGCAGGATCACGGCTACGGGGACGAGAAGCGTCCGCGCTTTGTACCGGCAACGTCGGGCTATGAAGAGCCACCGGATGGCGTGCGTATCAGCAGCGCCTATACGTGCGATGGGATCGAGACAATCCAGGAGTGGTGGTTCCGCACGCAAGAGCGGGACGACTTACTCACCTACGACTGCCGGCAGACGGTCACCAACCGCTTGCCTACCGCGCTGACCGACTATGGTCAGTTTTTCGCCTGCTATACCGAGCCGAATAGAGACAAGAGTCAGTTCTATTGGGCCGAGGACGGGCAGTTCAAGACGTTTCGCAGCCTTGGCGGCCGTCATGTGGATGCGTACATCGTCGCGCCGGGGTCGGCGTTCGAGCGATCCGGCGTTATTCCCCATGCGCCACGCGGTCGCGGCCGGGTGGCCGATACGTGGCACCATCCGGCGCTCGTCGGGCATCCCACCGCGCAGGGGTGGCGCCACATCGTGTTCACCGAGCCGGCCACTACGGCCGCGCTCGCTTCCGGCGGGAACGGTATCGCGATGGACTACACCGGCTATCCGGGCAAACGGACCTTTGCAGCCGGGGAGACGTTTGCGCTACACGTGCGGCATCATCTGGCAAAGCTGCCGGGTTCGATTGACCGCGATCTGCTGGAGGCCTTATGGCAAGACTTTGCCGCCGATCTCCCGTAGGTGCGGGGGTGGGGGTGAGGTGGAATGGGGGCCTGTGGCGCCTCCCGGATAAGCAATGAGCTGCTCGAGGAGCGTATGTATGTCTGCGGATACCAGCCTGGCCGATCCCGACCTGCACCTGTTTTTCGCCGATGACGAGATCGACTCGCTGGTCGGCGTTACGCGCCTCATCAATCAACTACGCCGCGACGCGCCGGAGCCGGTACTGCCGGCCGATCAGCCCTGGGAGTGGCACCACATCCAGGCCAGTAAGGTGCTCCACGATCCCGAGGACGACCGCTACAAGTGCTGGTATCTGGCTGCGATCAACGGCCGGTCGTGGCCCGCGAGCCGTGCCAACTGCTTGGCGATCTCGCGCGACGGGATCGAGTGGGAGAAGCCGGACCACGGCTTCGTGCGCTTGCCCGACGGCACCCCGACCAACGTCATCCAAGTGCCGCACGAGACCGGCGCGCGGCTCCTCATGCCCTACCTCGATGTCCCCGGCGCCGAAGAGCGCTTTGTCGCTACGCTCTACCAGAGCACCGGGCGCACCGCTCAGACCTACGATCCACCCGAGATGGAGCAGCGCGGCCGGACCAGCGGGATTCATCGCGCAACCTCGCCCGACGGTATCCACTGGAAGGTGAGCGAGCGGCCCGTCGTGTGGGCCGGCGACCGTAATGCCACGGCCTACGACCCGGTTGACCGGCGCTGGCTGCTCACTACCCGCCGACCCAGCGCCCAAGGCGTCATGCGGCAGCGCGACCTCTCGCTCTGGACCAGCACCGACTTCCGCAACTGGCAAGCGGAAGCCTGGCTCCTGCGGACCGACGAGTACGACCGCCCCAACACCGAGTTCTACGGCATGCTGCCCGTCCGCTACGGCGCGGGGTTCATCGGCTTCCTCGAGGTCTACCACCGGGCCGTCGAGCGCCTGGACACGCAGCTCTGCTGGAGCCGCGACGGCATACATTGGCAGCGGGTAGGGCACCGCGATCCGGTGCTGGCGTGCGGTGGAGAAGGCGCATGGGACTCCCACTGGGTCTACGTCACCAACAACGACCCGGAGCCGGTAGGCGACCGGCTGCGCTTCTGGTACGGCGGCGCCGGCACTCACCATGGATCGAAAGGCAAGCACCGGCGGGCGATGGGCGTGGCCTCGATCCGCCGCGATGGGTTTGTCTCGATTGAAGGGCGGATGGACCCCGGCTATCTGCTCACCGCCGCGCTGGATGCGACGGTTCCGCGGCGGTTGACGATCAACGTGGACGCCGAAACCGGGGACACCAAGGTAGCGGTGCTCACCCCAGGGGGTGGCGTGATCGAGGGGTTTGGCGCCGAGGACTGCCGGCTGTCCGCGGACGACGGTGTGGAAGTGGCCGTAAGCTGGCGCGGGGGAGAGGTAGTGCCGGCACAGGTCGGCGGCGAGGTACACTTACAGTTCCACCTCCGCAACTCCAGCCTCTATTCGTATCGCTGGTCGGCAGCCAGCTAGGAAGGACAAGCAGACCGATGACCCACATTGGCGTGTTTCGCCGCGATGACTTTGATCCTGGAGCCTACGTCGTAGCGCTGTTCCATGCTCAAGCGGCGCTGGCCGGCACTTCGCACCGGCTCTCGCTCCATACCTTTCCGGCCGGCGGCTTGGCGGCGGTCGCCGAGGCGGCGACGGACGTTGACGCGCTGCTCACCTTCGGCCCGGAGGTCGCCGACCAAGACTACTTGCGCGGCGCTTCACGGCCCTCGGTGGTGTGCGAGCGGATCGTCGAGGGGTGCAGCTACATCGCCCCCGACAACCACGACATCGGCCGCACCGCCGCCCAGCACCTGCTCTCGCTGGGGCTCACCGAGCTTGCCGTTGGGCTGCCGGGATCGCGGGGCGCCCTCAGCGCCTACCATGCGTTCCGGGCACGGGGCTTCCTCGAGGCCACCTTGGCGGCCGGGCAGCAGGTAGCCGGAGACAACATGCTCTTCGCGCCACAGTCGGTCGCCGGGGGGCGTGACATCGCGCAGATGCTCCTGGAGCGGGAGCGCCTCGTACCGGCGCTCTACATGCAGAACCTGTCGCAGTTGATGGGTGCGCTGTCGGTGTTCCGGGCGGCCGGGGTGCGGATTCCCGGTGATCTTTCCCTGGTCGGCACCTCGTTCGTCCAACTGAATGCGCCGGAGGCCGCCGAATACATGGACCCACCGATCACCATCGTGACCTTTGCCAAGGAAGAGATGGGTCGCCGCGGCGTGGAGTATCTCTTGGCTGCCGTAGACGGGACGGCCTCAGCGCCCCTCACCGATCTGCTGCCGGGTATCCTGGTCGAGCGCGCTTCGACGGCGCCTGCGGGATAGAGGAGCCGGAGCCAAGCCTCACCCCCCGGTCGGTCCGGCTTGCGGCTTGCGCCGCAATGACGGGCGGCAGACGGGAGTGAGGTCAGTGCTCGCCCGCCTCGGCTTCTCCGGAATCCGGGGGATTGCGCTGCACCCTAAGCTCCTCTGCCGCCAAGGATGCAATGAACTCCGAGCGATCCATCCTGAGCACAAGCTCCGGAAGCTCTTCGGGCACTTCCGCCAGTAGGTTTTGGATTGGCTCGCGAACATACTTCCGCAGGAATTGGCTGAGTGGCCGGCCGGCCTGACCATCGAGATAGGCCCAGGCGTCGTCACCCACATAGACTGCGCCATTCTGATCGAGGAACGCTCGTTGGAGCTCCTCGAGCTTGGGATTTGGCGTCGGGTCCAGGACGAGTAGAACCGGGGTATAGCCACTGGCCCTACAATCTGCGGGGAAGTCTAGCTCTTCCTGCCAACGACCCTGGCCTGAAGCAGCGATTGTCACTCGTAGCTTGATCTCAAACGCCTTATCGCCCTTCAGACAGTCTACTTGCCGCCCCCGACCTGTTCCTTGCCTGAGCACCGGGCTTCTCCTCGCGCTCGCCGGCGCGCCGCCGATAGCTGCGGCGATGATGGGTTCGAATAAGTAACCGGTCTCTTGCGCTGCTCTATTGTCAATATCGAACACCCACTTTCTCCAGAAGAGGAGCGCTGTTAAGGCTTTGGGCCTCAAACTGCCGTACTGAAGAAGGCCACGGGGGCCGACCTGATCAATAGTAGGAATAGGTTGGGTCCGGAGAATGCGCTCATACTTCAGCCGGCTTTTGTGAAGTGTTGCTAGACAGGAAAAGTAAGTGTCGGCATTAGGTTCGAGCGTGACAAGACGCTCGAAGAGGGCTAGGAAGTCCTGGTTAGACAGTCGAAGACTATCCAGAGGCTCTGAGCCGAAAAACGGAGCAAGCCCCGCTCGAAACTCTGGGAAGTACACAAGCAGCCCAAGGTCCGTTGCGATAGTGCCAACCAGATACGTGCAGACACTGTCGTCCAGCGCCACTCCCTGCCGGCCACCACCTAACGCACGAGCCTTTTCCACAATGACCCGCTGTGCCTGCGTCAGCCTCATAGTAGCGCCAGCTGTCCCGCTGCTTGCTGTCGAGGCGCCAAGGTCGAGAGAACCCTGCCAGTCACTCTTTCGAGGGCCGGACTCATCCCCTTCGATAAGGTTGGCACAAAACTCAGCAGCTTCCCCGGCGAGCTTGTCGGTGCTGCCACCTGAAGGTCCTTATGTAAGGAACGCGCGATACCAAAGGCAAGGCGAGGGGGTACTGCGTCGCCAATGAGCTGAATTCGCTCAGTAAACGTGCCGGCAAACAGAAAGGTGTCCGGGAAAGTCTGCAGCCGGGCACACTCCCTAAGAGTGAGATTGCGGTCCTCAATAGGGTGGAGAAACTCGGAACGAGCACCACTCGTGATGGCTTTCGACGGCTCGTCCCCACAGAGCCGCAGGATGCCAGCCGGTGCTCCACCACGACGCTCGGTCGGGGTTCCATCTATGACGCGACGAAACGCGCGCCGACGGTAACTATCGTGCCACAACCGTTTCGGCAGGTCACGCATCCTTTGCCCCGGTCTCAGTGCGCGCGCGCGTTCCAGATCGATTCCCTTCAAGGGACGATAGCAGTGGTCCTCAGGACGCCCAGGCGCATCTGCTACCGGAGTTGGGAGACTCTCCAGCGCTTCAAGCACCGTAGGGGCAAATGGCAGGTGCTGCCCGGCAAGGCGTGCCCCCGGCGCACCGTAGGCGGAGTGGGTCGGTCGTGGGAAGGACGGCTCCCATCCAAGACCACCGATCGCGATAACTCTCTTGCGGTGCTGTGGTACGCCATAGTTCGCGGCGTTTACCTTACACAGATGGATACAGTAACCGACCTCAATGAGCGGCATCAGTAGCTCCAAGACACGATCGCCATTTTCAGCCGTCAGAAATCCCTCGACATTCTCGAACACGAAGGCAGCCGGACGAAATCCGGCGACAATCTCTGCAAAACGGCTCACGAGGCTGTTCCGTTGATCGCCAGGCTTGCGCCGCCCGCTGGAGGAAAAGCCTTGGCATGGTGGTCCACCAACGAAAACGGTTGCCGCCGGGAGATCCAATTCCCAACTCAGGTCCCCACAGACGACACGGCTGTCTAAGTTCACTCTGTACGTCCGGACCGCCGTAGCGTGCTTATCCACCGCGAGGACTACCTCAAAACCGGCCTGGGCAAAACCCAGAGAGAGACCACCACCGCCACAGAAGAGATCAACAACCGTGAGGGGAAACGACACTTGCCCTTCAGCCCCCTTAGCGTATGGGGGCATGGTACCCCACTGCTCTTGCGGCCGCACATGGCGATGGCGCCCGGCCCTGACGAGGCGGTACACTGGCAGTAGGCGGGTGCGCCGGTGGTGATGGCTATGGCTTCGCACTGCTGCACCGGCGCCCGTACAAGACTACGCTGGCAGCGTGAGCGAGTGTTCCCCTAGTGCTGCTCAACTTCCGCGATCCAGTCGAGACGCTCATCATTATGGCGGCTTTCGTCGTGGCCATCTCGGTCCACGAGGCGTCGCACGCCGCCACCGCTAACTGGCTCGGCGACCCTACCGCCCGCCTCATGGGGCGGATGACGCTCAACCCGCTGCGGCACCTCGACGTGCTTGGCACGATCTTCCTCGTCGTGGTGGGCTTTGGATGGGGGAAGCCGGTCCTGGTGGATGAGAGCCGCCTGCGTCACGGCCGGCAGGGGGCGGCGTTGGTCTCGGCGGCCGGTCCGCTGGCCAATCTGGCGACCGCGCTCCTCGTCGTGAGCGTGCTGGTAATCGCAGCAGCGGTTGGCACGGATATTCGCGGCACCTGGCGCGACGCGGCGGGGATTGTCATTCTCATCAGCATCATCCTGACGGCCTTCAACTTCCTGCCCATCCCGCCGCTCGACGGGTTCGGAGCGTTGCTGGGCGTGCTGCCCGGCGAGCTTGCGGAGCAGTTGGAGCGGCTGCGGCAGTATGGCCCCGGCATTCTCTTGGCCATATTCGCGCTGAACTGGATACTGCCGATTAATCTCTTCTGGACGGTGATGTCTCCGCTCGTGGACGTTATCCAGCAGATCATCGCGTTGTGGGAACAGGGCTTGCGTGCAGTTCTGCTATCGTAGCCGTCAGTGGTGGCGCAGTCTCGGCGCGGAGCTACCCGCTGCCGACCGCGCCTTGGTCCGGGCGCACCTGAGCCAGCCGCAGCACACCCTCTTCGCGGCGCTGCTGCCCCGAGACCAAGTCCACGCCGTCGCCGTGTACCGAGCGATCCTCCGCGACCATCCCAAGATCGCAGACGATCCCGACGTCGCGGTCGCGGCGCTGCTGCACGACGCCGGGAAGGCGGGCACGCGGCTCTGGCACCGCGTCGCCTACGTGTTGCTGCAAGACTTTGCGCCGGGGCTGCTCCGCCAGCTGGTGCCGGTGAGTCCACATGACGTCCGCTACCCTTTCTATGCGTTGCGCGAGCACGCTCGGCTGGGGGCAACACTGGCCCGTGCCGCCGGGTGCAATGAGCGGGTGGTGACCGCAATCTCCCGACACCATAGTCCGGCAGCGGCACAGCGCAGCGAGGATGTCCTGGTGCGGGCATTGCAAGCTGCCGACGCGCAGGAGTAGGGCCGAGGACGGCATGGTTGGCAATGGCTGCTGAAGCGCCCGGGCACCAAGCGCCCCCACCGCGGACTCCCACGACCGCCGCGTCGCTCCTGCCGGGCTTCCCGTTCGTACGCTTGCCGCCGTTCGATGTCCACCTGCCGACCTTCGACGGGCCGCTCGAGCTGCTGCTCGGGCTGCTACGCGAAGGGGACCTCGTAATCACGGAGCTGGCCCTCGTCCAAGTGACCGACCAGTATTTGGCGCACGTGCAGGCGTTGCGCGAGCTGGACGTGGAGGCCATCGCCGGCTTCCTCGCGGTGGCCGCCCATTTGCTCGTCCTCAAGTCGCGGGCGATTGTGCCGCGCGAGCAGCCGGCCGACACCGAGGGGGACGAGGCGGAATCGGAGGACGAACTGGTCGCGCGGCTGCGCCTCTATGCCGCTGCCCAGCGGTCTGCCGGAATGCTGGCGGCGCAGCAGGCCAGCGGCCAGCAAGCCTTCTCGCGCAGTACACCACCGGCGCTGCCGTTGCCTCCGCCACCTCCCGGACCCCAGGCCGAACCGGCGCAACTGGCCCTGGCCTTGCAAGGCGTGCTGGCGGCCCGCTCTGCCGACCTCCCCACGGCAGAGGCCCAGCTGCCGCGGCTCCCTTCCCTGGACTGCCGCATCGAGGATATTCACCGGCGGCTCCGCACGAGCGACCGCGTGGCCTTTGGTGATATCGCCCCTCCCTCGGCCGAGCCGGCCGAGCTGGTGGTGACCTTCCTCGCCGTGCTCAACCTCTGGCACACTGGCGAGATAGCAGTGCAGCAAGAGAGGCTCTTCGGCGACATCTGGATAGCGCGGCCGCAGCGTTAGCGCGCCGGGCGCCGGAGCAGCACCCCGACAGATGGCTGGAAACGACGTGACTACTGACCGGGACGATACGCAAGCGCCGGCGCTCGGCTTGGCCGCCTTGGTCGAGTGCCTGCTGTTCGTCGCCGGGCGTCCGCTTGCGGTCAACGAGCTGGGGCGCGCCCTTTCGACCCCGGCCGCAGCGATCCACGCCGCCATCGAGGAACTGGCGGCGCTCGGCAACGGGCGCGGCCTGATGGTCCAGCGCTTCGGTGACCGGGTACAGCTGGTCACGCACCCGGCGGCGAGCAGCTTGGTCCAGCGCTTCTTGGGGACGGAAACGCGGTCGCCGCTGCGGAAGGCCGAGCTGGAAACGCTGGCGCTCATCGCCTACCGTCAGCCGGTCACACGCGCCGAGCTGGAAGCGGTCCGGGGCGTGAGCTGCGACCGGCCTTTGGCGCAGCTGCTTGCCAGGTCCCTGATCGAGGTTACCGGGCGGCGGGAGACACCCGGCCGGCCGTATATCTACGCGACGACGCTGGAGTTCCTCGAAACCTTCGGCCTGCGCTCGCTGGAAGAGTTGCCCTCTATATGAGGCGGGCCACTGACGGTAGATTCCCGCTTGCGCGGGAATGACCGGGCGAGACGGTGGGAATGACGGGTATGATGCGTCGCTATACTCCCCCTCTTCACATGGTGGAGAGGGCCCCGGGGGTGAGGCGTGCCCGGCAGTTGGGACTTGGCGCGTCATGGCGTAGACTCAAGGAGACGCCAAGCACAGCAAGGAGCAGCACAAGTGAGCACAGCGCAGCCTTCTGCCGGAGCAACCCGCACCGAACGCGACACGATGGGGCCGTTGGAGGTCCCGGCCGACGCCTACTATGGCGCCTCGACCCAGCGCGCCGTCCTCAACTTCCCGATCAGCGACCTGCGGTTTCCGCGGCGCTTCATTCGCGCCATCGGCCTCATCAAACGGGCGGCTGCGGAGGTCAATTGCGATCTCGGCGTGCTGGACCGGACCCTGAGCGAGTCTATCGCCGCGGCAGCGCAAGAGGTGGCCGACGGGAAGTTCGACCGCGACTTCGTGGTGGACATCTACCAGACCGGCTCCGGCACCTCGACCAACATGAACGCGAACGAGGTGATCGCCAACCGGGCCGTCGAGCTGATGGGTGGGGAGATTGGCTCGCGCCTGGTACATCCCAACGATCACGTCAACAAGGGCCAGTCCTCGAACGACGTGATTCCCACGGCCATCCACCTCGCCGCGCTGCTCGGCATCCAAGAGGGGCTGGTGCCGGCCCTCGCCGAGCTACGGGCCGCCCTGATGGAGAAGTCGGAGGTGTATTGGGACATCATCAAGACCGGCCGCACCCATCTGCAAGACGCCACGCCCATCCGCCTCGGTCAGGAGTTCTTGGGATACGCCGGGCAGGTGGAGCGTGCTGAACGACGCTTGCAGCACGCGCAAGCCGAGCTGGCTGAGGTCGCCTTGGGCGGCACGGCCGTCGGCACCGGGATCGGCATGCACCCCGAGTTCGTGTCGCGCGTCTGTGACCGGATCGCCGCGCTGACTGGCATCACTCTCCACGAAAGCGACAACCACTTTCAAGCGCAGAGTACCATGGACGCTTCCGTGGAGGCGAGCGGCGTACTGAACACGATTGCGGTGAGCCTGCTCAAGATCGCCAACGATATTCGCTGGCTCGGCTCCGGGCCGCGCGCGGGCATCTTCGAGCTTTTGCTGCCCGAGGTCCAGCCGGGTAGCTCGATCATGCCGGGCAAGGTCAACCCGGTCATTCCCGAAGCCCTAATCCAGGTCTGCGGGCAGGTGATGGGCAACCACGTAGCGGTCACCGTCGGGGGACAGTGGGGATTCTTCGAGCTGAACACGATGATGCCGCTGATCGCGCACAACCTGCTGCAATCCATTGACCTTCTGGCTGCCGCCACCGCCAACTTCAGCCGGCAGTGCATCCGCGACCTGACCGCCACCGACCGGGGACCGGCACTCGTCAAGCAAGGGCTGGCCATCTGCACCGGCCTCCAGCCTTACATCGGCTACGACGCGGCCGCAGCCATCGCGAAGGAGGCCTACGCGAGTGGGAGGACCATCCGCGAAGTGGCCCGCGAGCGGACGGAGCTATCCGAGGAGGAGCTAGACCGTGCGCTAGACCCGGAGGCGATGACCAAGCCGGGGCTGGGCGGCCCACCGGCGGGTGGATAAGCACGACGTCTTGGGTTTACGAGCGGACACCGCCG
This sequence comes from Chloroflexota bacterium, assembly GCA_965220865.1. Classification (GTDB taxonomy): domain Bacteria; phylum Chloroflexota; class UBA11872; order UBA12225; family JAJDUF01; genus JAJDUF01. The sequence goes on along the minus strand of OZ244848.1, from coordinate 3,393,534 downwards.
GACGGCGCTGCGTTTCGGAAAGGAAGAGCCATGAAATCAGCCCTGATCGTACAAGGCGGCTGGCAAGGCCATGAGCCGGCGCAAGTAGCCGGGATTCTCGCCGCCGCCCTGCGCGACGAGCAGTTTGAGGTGACCATATCCGATACGCTGGATTCGCTCGCCGAGGCGGAGCGCCTCGCCAGCTTGGACCTTATCATCCCCGTCTGGACGATGGGCACCATCGAGCAGCACCAGCTCCAGCCGCTGCTGCGGGCCGTGCGGGAGGAGGGCGTCGGTATCGGCGGGGTGCATGGCGGCATGGGCGATGCCTTCCGCACCGCGACCGAGTATCAGTTCATGGTCGGGGGGCAATGGGTCGCGCATCCGGGGGGCGACGGTGTGACGTACACGGTGCAGATCGGCCCAATCCCCGGCACGATTACCGCGGGCCTCAGCGATTTCGAGGTCACGAGCGAGCAATACCTGATGCATGTTGATCCGGGGAATACCGTGCTGGCGACGACATTGTTCGGTGACACCGTGATGCCGGTGACGTGGACGAAACGGTACGGCAAAGGACGGGTCTTCTACTGCTCGCTCGGCCATCAGGCGGCTATCGTCCGCATGCCACCCGTGCTGACGATGGTGACGCGCGGCCTGGTGTGGGCCGCTGCCGGCAAAGGGTGTGCCTAGCAGGGACCGTCATGCCTCACCCCCGGCCCCTCTCCACGTGATATGGAGAGAGGGGGCAGTGCAGTTGCCCTCCTGCCCTCCTCACCGTAGGAGCCGACCACGGACTGAAAGCTGACGGCTGACGGCGAGGACCTTGGGATAGCTACCATGTCGGTACGTAAAGAAGGCGACACGCGCGAAGTGGTCGTTGATCTCGACGACTGGGCGGACCTCGCCGATCGGAAGATCAAGGAAGCGCAGGCGGCCGGCCACTTCGACAATCTGCCCGGGTTGGGCAAGCCGTTGCAGCTCTACGACAATCCGCTCGAAGGCGAGTGGGCGTTGGCGCACCGCATCCTGCGTAACGCCAACATCAGTCCGCCGTGGATTGCGCTACAGCAGCAGGTCCAGCGCCGCGGTGATGACCTCCGCGCCAGACTGGCGCAGGTCGGACGGCAGCTGCACGACCGACACCAACGGCTGCTGGCGCTGCCCTACTCGGAACGTGTGCGTGCTACCAAGCGACTGCGCGCGGACAGCGCCGCCGAGCGAACACGCTACCTGCGCGAGGCGGCGGCGCTGGACCGCCTGCTGGCCACCTACAATGCGGCGCTTCTCCGGCACCTCTTCTGGCTCCAAAAGCCGCGCCTCACGCCACAGCGCGCCGCCGCGATCTTCGACAAGGCCTGCCCACCGCTCGATGGTGTGCAGTAACATCGGTAGATCGGGTCGTTATGCGGGCGAGGACGCGGAGCGGACGAGCGAATCATCGAAGGTGATCTCGCCCGCCAGGGTCCGATGCACCGGACAGCGGACGGCGATCTCGCGCAAGCGGGCAACCTGATCCTCATCAAGCGGCCCGGTCACGGTTACTCTGGTGCGGATGCGGTCGAGTAGCCCGGTGGCGGTTTCGCAGTCGGCGCAGTCATCGGCGTGGATGCGGTCATGGTCAAGCTCGACAACCACGTCCTCCAGCGGCCACTGCTTGTGGGCCGCGTAGAGACGTAGCGTGATCGCGGTGCAGGCCCCCAACGCGCTCAAGAGCAGCTCATATGGGTTTGGCCCTTGGTCGCGCCCACCAACGTCCAGCGGTTCATCGGCCGTCAGGGTATGACTACCCGTGTTGATGCGCTGGGTGTAGCCGCCGGCTGCGGTCCCACCGACGATGACGTTCCCGGCCATTGGAAGCACTCCTTTGTAGGCTTGTATCGGCGTGCGGAAGTGTGCCAGCGCGGTTTCGGGGGCTGTGCATGGCAGTGCCGGAGGTCAGTCGGGATGCTGGTGGATGACGAGCAGCACGCCGGCGGCAACCGAGATGCTGGCAACCGAGTCCGTCATCACATTGCTGACGCCGCGGGCCCGGCCAAAGGCCAAGTCTTCACCGACGAGCGCATACTGCAAGCCGCGCGTGGTGATCCCACGGGCCGGGCCGGCCAGCGGCAGGAGCGCCACGATGTCGCCGACGGTGCCCGGCACGTCAACGGACTGACCGGCACGCACCACCAGCGCCGTCGCCGCTGCCTCGACCAAGCGCAGATGCACACCCGCCGGCCAATCGGCTACGAGCAGCAAGACGTTGGCCACGCTATGATCGAGACGCGCACCACCCGTCGCACCGACCAGATCAATGTCCGTCGCGCCTTGGCCCAGGGCCAGCGCGATGGCCAGCTCGGTATCGGTGGCATCCTTGTCAGCCGGGTGGCGTTGTACCTGGCAACCGGCGGACGTGAGGCGCGCTACGGTCTCCTGGGGCAACGAATCGAGATCGCCCACCAGATAGTGTGGCGCGATCCCCAGGTCCAGCAGCCGGCGCGCGCCCCCGTCGGCGGCGATGACGAGGCCCGCAGCACGCACGGACGCCAGCGCAGCCCCGGCCAGCCGGCCCGGGCCATTGGGGACCACTGCGGCATGGCTGGAGGCGGTAGGATTTGTCATGGGCACACCGGGAGACCGGATTTCTGCTCTACAGGCAATGCTACCCCGTTAGCGTGGCGACTGGCCATGTCTTGGGCTATGATGGCGGGAGTTGTGGAGCGACCGGCTCCGTGAGGCTGCCCGCATATGCACTGAGACTTGCAATGGTGACCGTTCTACCTGTACAAGGGACCTCCCACGTCGTGTCGAGAACGGTGATTTGGAACAGACAGGATTCATGGCAATCATCATCCTAGCGGTATTTTTCAGCACACTGGTTTTCGCTTTTGCCGGAACAGGGAGGTACGGTCTGCGGCAAAGTTTCGTGTATGCGGCTACCGTGTACACACTCTGTCTTGTCTTGGCCACAGAGTTCTTTTCAATATGGCACATACTGCAATTTGAAACACTACTCGCGTTCTGGGCGGGATTGACGATTGTCTCCGGCCTCTACCTGTATTTCTATGGTAATCGGCAAGCCGTGCTCCACACGCTCAATGGCGCCTGGATCCAATTCCGGGCATCAAAGGCACTATGGGTGGTGACGCTAGTGTGGTCACTTATCCTGGCAACTGCGCTAGTTTATCCACCCAATAATTGGGATTCCATGGTGTATCACATGCCGCGGGTTTTGTCGTGGATACAGCATGGCAGTATTGACTTTTTTTCGACAGCAGTTCTCCGACAGCTCTATCAACAACCTTTAGCTGAATGGAACATCCTCCATTTTCAAATACTGTCCGGCGGCGACCGATATGCCAATACAGTACAATGGCTTGCGCTGGTAGGCTGCAGCATTGCGGCCAGCTTAATCACTAGAGAGTTGAAGCAGCCCTTCCCGGTGCAAGTGCTGGCGTTGGTCATAGCAGCGACGCTGCCTATGGGTTTGCTACAGGGGTCGAGCACACAAAACGATCTGGTCGTTTCGTTCTGGCTACTGACCTTTGCTCTGTTTGCATTGCAATACCTACGGAAGCCACCGGCAGCACGCCTGGCATTTTGCGGGCTTACCCTCGGCTTTGCGTTGCTGACCAAGGGCACGGCCTACGCCGTTGCGCTGCCCCTCGCCGTCATGCTATTGCTCTACGGGATCATCCACACAAAAGGGGCTCGGTCTCAGGTGAAACTGGCATTCGCCGCGGTGGTGATTTTGGCGGTAGCGCTCCTATTGAACGGTGGCCATTACGCTCGCAATTGGAGTCTCTCTGGAAATCCATTATACACAGGACATGAGAACTACCGCAATGAAAAGATTGATATACCCGTCTTGTGGTCGAATCTGATTCGCAATTCTGCACTACACTGGGGAGTCTACAACAACCGCATAAATGCTATTATCCTTGATATTACCCGTAGCATGCTGCGGAGCCGCATGGATATTCCTGAAGCAACTTTTGCGGCAAGTTCCAGCCTGGCAATCATTTATTCTAAACACGAAGATCACGCGGGCAATTTCTTACACTTCTGGGTGGTTTCTTTCTCCACCGTCGGAATACTGCTATTCAGAAGGAGATTCAATTCCAATTCTATCATCATTGCATTTGCCATTTCCTTGCTCATGGTAGCGATTTCCTACTGCATACTTTTGAAATGGCAAATTTGGGGGAGTCGTCTTCATACGCCTCTATTTATGCTCGGTGCTCCCGTCGCTGCCGTCTTTGTGTCAAGTCTGGGAGCAAGACTACGGGGTCATTTTACGAAGATATTCTTGATAATGAGTGTCCCTTGGGTTTTCTTCAACGAGACACGACCGATTTACTCGGATGACGGGCAGGTGATCTTCTCTGTGGACAGGACAGAGGCTCATTTCTATTATTTCCCTGAACTCCTTCAACCCTACGTTGATGTGTTGTTTTACCTCAAAGAACATATGCCGACGGAGGTTGGAATCGATCCTGTCCACCATGAATACCGTGAATACCCTGAATACCCTATCAGAGTATTGATGAGGGAGTATTTAGAGAGCATTTCCAGGGTGGAGCACATCAGTATTAGAAATATTTCAAGGAGATTGCGATCCGATGATTATATCCCTCAATATATTATCTCCACGAGTGACGCGGTTGAGAATATTGAAGGAGTATCTTATCGGATTGTGTGGATATCACCAGAGGTGATTGTCTCGGCGAGAGAGGATATTGCGAGTAAGCTGGTCAGTGAAATGTTCAAGGGCGACACCCTGGTAATAGAATCCAAATACGATGTGTATGTCAGAGACAATGTTCTGCTGTATGTAAAGGAGCCGTGCAACCGGGAGGATGTGGAAGCGACGTTCTTCGTACACGTAGTACCGGTTGACGTGAACGATCTTGCCGATCATCGCCGGCGGTACAATGCGGACAGCCTGGACTTCCGTTTCGAAGGGCATGGCTGGTGGAGTGGCGACCAGTGCCTGGCGGCGCGTCGGTTGCCGACGTATGCCATCCACCATGTCGAGACGGGCCAGTATGGTCCTGGCGAAACTCGCCTCTGGGAAGGCAGCTTCTCTCCAGATGGATAGCCGGAAAACTGAGTGAACCACCGGGGGATGTGGGGCGTGCTACACTTGCACCGCAACTGCACTGTGCCGTCCCGAGGCCGGCGATGACTACAGCTCTACCCGTGCAGTGTGACTCCCGCCTCGTTCAGAAGGTGAGGACTCAGAATAGACAGGACCCATGGCAATCATCATCCTAGCCGTATTTTTCAGCACACTGTTGTCTGCATTTGCCGGGTCTGGGAGATATGGTCTGCGGCAAAGTGCCGTTTATGCCGCTACCATCTATACGCTCTGTCTGGTCTTTGCCACGGAATTGTTTTCAATATGGGGTATATTGCGATTTGGAACACTGCTGGCATTCTGGACGGGGCTGACGATTGTCTCCGGCCTCTTTCTTTATTTCTATGGCAATCGGTTAGCAGTGCTCCACACGTTCAATGGCGCCTGGACACGATTCCGGGAGACAAGAGCGCTATGGGCAGTGGTTCCGATATGGTCCATCATCCTGGCCATTGCATTGGTGTATCCACCCAATACATGGGACACTATCGTCTACCACATGCCACGGGTTGTAGCGTGGATACAGCAAGGCAGTATTGAGTTTTTCCCAACAACGACATTCAAGCAACTTCATCAACCCCCTTTGGCTGAATGGAATATCCTCCATTTCCAAATACTATCCGGCGGTGATCGGTTTGCTACCACGCTACAGTGGATTGCGCTGGTCGGCTGCAGCATTGCTGCCAGCTTAATCGCCAGAGAACTGAAGCAGCCCTTCCCAGTGCAAGTGTTGGCGTTGGTCATAGCAACGACGCTGCCGATGGGCTTGCTCCAAGGGGCCAACGCAAAAAATGATCTGGTCGTTTCGCTCTGGCTACTGGTCTTTGTACTTTTTGCCTTGCAATATCTACGGAAGCGGACGGTGTGGTATCTGGTATTTTGCGGCCTAGCTCTCGGCTTTGCGTTGCTGACCAAGGGTACAGCCTACCTTGTTGCGCCGCCCCTCACAGCCATGCTGTTGCTTTACGGGGTCGTACACACGCCAGGGGCTCGGCCCCGGGTGCAACTGGTGTCCGCGGCGATGGTGATTTTGACGATCGCACTATTGCTGAACAGTGGTCATTGGGCACGCAATTGGGGGCTATTCAGACATCCCTTCCCGCCATCTGATCCGATTGATCTTAATGCGGAGGTGAGTGTATCCGTCGTGTGGTCGAATCTGGTTCGCCACGCCGCACTGCATCTAGGTGTCCCCAGTGAAAAGATAAATGCTATAACGCTTGATGTCATCCACGGTATTCTGGGAGACTTGGTAGATATTCCAGAAGCAACCTACCAGAATAGAGAATTGAGCATTACTTTCTCGAAACTTGAGCTCAATGCTGGAAACTTCTTACATTTCTGGGCTCTTGCTGTGTCTCTGGCGGGGATAGTGCTGCTCAGAAGACGTCTTCACTTTAGTGCTTCGACTGTTTATTTGGCGCTTGCCATAATTCTAGGAATGATCTTCTATAGTTGTATATTGAAGTGGGATCCGTGGGCAAGCCGTCGGCATACTACTTTATTTATGCTCGGCGCACCCATCGCTGCTGTCTTCGTGTCAAGTCTGGGAGCAAGACTGCGGGGTCATTTTACGAAGATATTCTTGATAATGAGTGTCCCTTGGGTTTTCTTCAACGAGACACGGCCGATTTACTCGGATGACGGACGTTCAATTTTCTCTGTAAATAGAACTAGGGCTTACTTCGATAATGTCAATGAGGATTTTTACCATTATTATATTGATGCGATAGAGTACCTCAAAAAACATAGGACAGAGGAAATTGGTTTCTATCAGCAATATGGGTATCACCTTAGAGCCTTGATGAAGGAGAGACTAGCTGAAGTTCCAAAATTAGAACCAGTTGGCGTTGAAAATATCTCGAGGAAATTTCAAGTCGGCAACTACACGCCAAAATATATTATCTCCAGCAGGAAAACATTTGATGATCTCGAAGGAGTAGCATATAGGATTGTGTGGATAGCACCGGAAGTAATTGTTTTGGCGAGGGAGGATGTTGCAAGTGAGTTGGTGGACGCGATGTTCGAGGGTGACGTCCTTGCAATAGAATCCAACTACGATGTGTATGTCAGAGACAATGCCCTGCTCTATGTGAAGGAGCCGTGCAGCCAGGAGGATGTGGAGCCGACGTTCTTCGTACACGTAGTACCGGTTGACGTGAACAATCTTCCCGACCATCGCCAGCGGTACGGTGCGGACAACCTGGACTTTCGTTTCGAAGCGCATGGTTGGCGGAGTGGTGATAGGTGCCTGGCGGCGCGCCGGTTGCCGACGTATGCCATCCGCCACGTCGAGACGGGCCAGTATGGGCCTGGTGGTGGACGGCTATGGGCAGGCAGTATCTCATTTGACGGAAAGCCGGAGACCGGGTGAACCATCGGTGGGCATAGCGCGTGCGGCACTTCTACTTCAACCACCCAGCCCTGAGGCCCCTGATGATGACCCTGCGCCCATGCACGCAGGTGGGCTATAGGCGATGGCTCAGGAGAGGTGGCGCAGGGCAGGCACTCGTGTCAGGAACACCAGCGCAAGGAGCGCACAGATGGCGCCACTCACAGCGATGGTCAGGGGCGCACCGGCGTAGCTGGCGAGGGCACCGACCAGCAGCATCCCTACCGGCGCCAGCCCTTGGTCCAGCAAGCGAATGCTCACCACGCGCCCCCGTAGCTCGTCAGGTGTGGTCGTGATGATGAGTGTTTGGGTCATGGTGGACTGGATGGCCGCGGCCGTTCCCACCCCGATCAGCAGGAACGCCGACAGCGGTATCCACCGGGCAAAGCCGAAGGCCGTCAGGAGCAGGCCGTAGCCGACGATGGAGCCGACGAGCACGACGCCCTTGGCGCGGAAGTTCCCGGCAGTGATCAGACCGACCACCGCGATGATCGAGCCGATGGCGGTGGCGGCGGTCAGCGTGCCCAGGAGCGCTGGGCCGCCCGTGAGTACGTCCCGCGCGAAGACCGGTAGTAGCTCCCGATACGGTTGGGCCAGAGTCACCGGCACCAACCCCAAGAGCAACAGCGCCCGAATGGCCGGATCGCGCCACACGTAGGCAAAGCCTTCGCGTAGGCTACTGCCCGCCGACCGTTGCGGTTGAGGCTTGGTCACGGACGACTTGCCGAGCGGCAGCCAGACAGTCAGCAGCGCAGCGAGGGCGTGGGAGAGGGCCTGCGCGATGTACGTCACCAGCGGCCCGCGCCAAGCCAGCAGCACCCCGGCTATCGCTGGGCCGATAAACCGGGCCGTGGTCATGGCTGCGGAGCTGAGTGTTACCGCGTTGAGGAGGCTGGAGAGCGGCACCAGGTTGGAGAGCAGGGCTTGTCGCGCCGGCAAGCGGATGGAGCTGGCCGTACCCAGAACCGCTACCGAGACAAAGAGGTGCCACACCTCCAGCGCGTCGAGCGCCACCAAGACGGCCATGACGGCGTGCGTGAGCGTGTTGGCGCTCTCCGCCGCCAAGAGCACGCGCCGTCGATCAGCGCGGTCCGCCAGCAGCCCGCCGACGAGGCTGAACAAGAGCCGGGGTACCCCGCGCACAGCCCCTAGCACACCCAGCAGGAGAATGGAGCCGGTCAGCTCGTACAGGAGCCAACTGTGGGTGATGGAGGACATCCAGTAGCCGGCCGATGAGGACATCCGGCTGGCCCAGAACAGCCGATAGCCGGCGTACCGAAAGGCCTCCAGCGCCCCCCCGGCGTCAGGGTGCGGCCACCAGCGCGGGCGGACCGGCGAGGCGGTGCCCGCAGACGCGGTAGGAGCGGCGGCGCCGTCGGCCGCCGCTCCCGCTGGCTCCGGCGCTGCTTGGTCCTGTCGGGGGATCACGCCGAGGATGCTGCCCGAACTCGGCAGCCCACGTCAAGCAGCCGCGGCGGTCCCGGGGCACCGTAATCCAGGTACAGCAGCGCCTCTTTCCTCCAGACCTAGGCAGTAGCAAGCATGGCACGCGCGGCTCGCTGGAGCGGTTCCGGCACAACGGTACGCGCCATCTCTTCTACGATGCCATCTACCGTCCGGCGCCGGCTGGCGTCCTTGAGTACCGCCTTGATCTTGGCTGCACTCTGGGTGCGCCCATGCTTCTCCAGCCAGGCTGTGAACACGGGAATAATGACCGTCAGCGGCTCCCCCGTCTCGAAGTCGCAGCGCAGGTAGAAGGCGTCATCAACAAGCACGTAATCACCCTCGCGACCGGCGCTGTTGGGCAGCACGATGTTCAACTCATCACTCTCGCTGTCATAGCGCCACTCGGCTGCCGCGAGGTGCAGCATGTAGCCCGCACGCAGCTGCGGCTGCTCTACCGGTGCGTTCATGGCATCTCTCGCTCCCAGCGCAATTCTAGCTTGCCACGTAGGCTCCTGGGTAAGTACATGGTACGCACATAACCCACCATCGCACCAGCCGGCCCTTCAGGCAGCCACTTGACCACCACTACGACGAGGTTGCGCGTGTACCGTCCCCGACCACGCCCCGCCGCGACATAGTGGACTACCTCAGCTTGAGGATTACCGACCTCCCGAGTGAGGGCTGCTGCCTCGGGATCGTCATAGAGCCACTGAGGATCACGAATGGTCTCGCGGATAACATCTTCATGTGTCGCCAGTTCAGGCCGCTGTTCGCCCACCAGCTTGCGGTACCACGTGGCTTCCGCACAGTGAACCGGCTGTCCCCACCGGTCGGTCTCGGTCCACCGCAAGTGCTCCGGCTCAGTCATTAGTTCTGATGGGACAGAGCACTGCGATGCTCATAGCAGGATGGCATGTCCGCGTAATACAAGATCATTGTTAATCAGGGATTTTCCTTGCGCGTTTCGTCGAGGACCTCCGTCAGCAGCTTGGTGCCCATGGCTTGGTCCACAATGCGCCGCACCTCGCCTGCCGACCTCCCAGCTTTGCCATAGCGCCGGCGCAACTGCTTGATGTGCTCTCGAATAGTTGGGTCGCCACGCTCCTGAAGCTGAAGCCGCGCCTCAGTCTGCGTACGGAGTGGCTTCAGCTTGAGCTGGCTCATCTTGTGCCTCCGTCCTACTGTGTTTCCGAGAACGTCTGGCCCTCACTGGAGACAGCCTACCACGGGGATGAATCCGCGTTTGCCCTACGGCCGCGGGTTGTGGTCAGGTGGTGGTAGGGCCGTACTTGAACTGCATGGCGTGTAGCTCCTGGTAGTGGCCACCGGCTGCCAGCAGCTCGGCGTGGGTGCCGCGCTCGATGATCTCACCGTCACGCAGCACGATGATCTGATGCGCCGCTTGGATGGTCGAGAGGCGGTGGGCGATGACGAACGAGGTCCGGCCGCGCAACAGTACAGCAAGCGCTTCCTGGATTAGCTGCTCGGTGGCCGTATCAACGCTGGCCGTCGCCTCGTCGAGGATCAGGATACGCGGGTCGGCCAACAGTGCTCGCGCGAAGGACACCAGCTGGCGCTGGCCGTGCGAGAGGGTGGCGCCGCGCTCGTGGACGACCGTATCGTAGCCGAAGTCGAGGCTCTCGATGAAGTCATGTACGTTCACAGCGCGGGCCGCGGCTTCGATCTCCTCCTGCGTAGCGTCGAGCCGGCCATAGCGGATATTGTCGCGGATGGAGCCGCTGAATAGGAACGGCTCCTGTAGCACCAGGCCCACCTGACGGCGCAGCGACGACCGGGTGACCTGGCGGATATTGTGTCCGTCAATCGTGATCGAGCCGGAGCGGATGTCGTAGAAGCGCTGCAGGATATTGATCATCGAGCTTTTGCCGGCGCCGGTGTGGCCGACGAGGGCGATCATCTCGCCGGGCTGCGCTGACAGAGTGATGCCGTGCAGCACCGGCCGATCCCGTTCGTACTCGAACACCACTTCATCGAACTTGACGTGACCTTTGATCTCCGGCAGCTCGGGGGCATCGGGCGCATCGGTTATGTCGGCCGGCGTATCCAGAATCTCATAGATCCGCTCGCCGCCGGCGAGGGCGGCCTGGAGGGCGTTGTAGTTGGCACTCAGCTCGTTGAGGGGCTGGAAGAACCGCACGATGTAGGCAATGAACGCCGAGAACGCACCAATGGAAAGGTCCCCGGCGAGGACCCGCGAGCCACCGAACCAGATGATGATGACCAGCGCAATGGCACTCAACAAGCCCATAATCGGCTGATAGCCGGCCGCGAAGGCGACCGCCTTCAACTGGGTACGGAGATAGTCGCGGTTCAGCCCCGCGAAATGGGCGGCGTTGCGTTCTTCGCGGACAAACGCCTGGACGACGCGCACGGCGTTGATGTTCTCGGCCAGATTGGCGGTGACAATACCGTTCTTACGCCGCACGGCGCGGTAGTGCAAGCGGGAGCGAGAGCGGTAAAAGTGGGTGGTGACAGCAATCACCGGCATGACCGTGAAGGTCAGCAGCGCCAGCTGCACATCCATCGTGAGCATAATGACTATGATGCCCCCGAGGATGAACAGATCGCTGACAATGGTCACGAGGCCGCCGGTGAGAAACTCGTTGATGGCCTGCGCGTCACCGGTCAGCCGCGACATGATTTCGCCGGCCGAGGTGCGGTCGTAGTAGGAGAGCGTCAGCCGCTGGAGGTGGAGGAAGAGCTGGCGCCGCAGGGACATCAGCACGCGCTGGCCTACCCAGCTCATGATGAAGGTGTGGCCAAAGGTGCCGATCCAGGCAATGCCGGTCGCTGCGATATAGCCCAGGGTAAACAGGGTCAGCAGGCCCAGATTGCCCTGGGGAATCGCCACGTCGAGCACCTGCTTGATGATGAGTGGCTCGACAAGGTTCGCCGCGGCCACGATGAGCATGAGCACCACCGACATGCCCATACGCCAGCCATACGGACGGATATAACGTGCGGTCCGCCGCAGGATGCGTGGGTTGTAGCTGACGTCACTGATGTCAACGCCACCACGACCGAACTGTTGGCGCTGACCGATACCCATAGAGAACATAGGCTCACGTCGTCCTTCCGGGAGCGGCCAGCGCCCCGACCTGCGCCAGGGCAATGTCCCGATACGTGCCCGGCTGCGCTACCAGCTCGTCGTGGCGGCCACGCTGAATGATCCGGCCATTGTCGAGCACGATGATCTGATCGGCGTGCTGCACCGTGCTCACCCGCTGGGCAATCACAAACGTCGTGCGGCCCTCCATGACAGTCCGGAGCGCCTGCTGGATGAGGTATTCGGTCTGCATGTCCACACTGGCGGTGGCGTCGTCGAGAATCAGCAGCGGCGGGTTGAGCAGGAGGGCACGGGCAATGGACACCCGCTGGCGCTGGCCGCCGGAGAGGGTCGAACCGCGCTCACCGACAATGGTGTCGTACCCATCGGGCAGGTCGGCAATGAACTCGTGGGCCTGGGCCGCCCGCGCGGCCGCCTCGATCTCGCCCCGCGACGCCTCCGGCCGGCCAAAGGCGATGTTCTCGCCGATGGAAACGGCATACAGGAGCGATTCCTGCATCACGATTCCGACCTGGCGCCGCAAGGCCGGGAGCACGAGATCGCGCACGTCGTGGCCGTCAGCGCGGACCGCGCCGCCTGTCACGTCGTAAAAACGGGGGATCAGCGACACCAGACTGGATTTACCCGCGCCCGTTGCGCCGATGATGGCCACCGTCTGACCGGGGGCAGCATCGAGCGAGACGTCCTCCAGGATAGGGCGGTTGGGCAGGTAGTCAAAGGAAACCCGGTCGAACGTGACCTGGCCGCTCAGGGGGCCGGGAGCCGTCGCGTCGGGTCGTTCTCGCACTGGCGACGGCTGGTCGAGCACCTCGAACAGGCGCTCGCCGCTGGCGATCACACGGGAGAACCGGTCAACGGTCATGCCGATCATGCGCGTGGGCATGGCGAGCTGGAGCAAGTAGGCGTGAAAGGCGATCAGCATACCGATGGTGAGGTTGCCCCGGATCGTCTCCTGCCCGCCGTACCACAGGATGACGGCGACACCCAACGCCGAGATGAAGAGCATCAGCGGTCGTACCGCCGCCGACAGCCGGAGTGCAGCCAGCTCGCGCGTCAGATAGCGCTCGTTCTCGCGGTCGAACTTCTCGATCTCGTGCGGCTCGCGGGCAAAGGCCTTCACCACGCGGACGCCCATCAGGCTTTCCTGCAGCGCATCACTCAACGCTGCGAACTGTCGCTGGAGCTGGCGGTAGAGCGGCCGGACCCGCCGCGCGTAGATGGTGACCGCGCCGAACATGAAGGGCATCGTGGCAAAGGACAGCAAGGCCAGCTGGGGATGCTTGCTGAACATGGCCGAGGCGACGGCGACGTAGAGGAAGAGGGTGTTGGCGATCCGAATGAAGTCTTGCCCCGTAAACATACGCACGAGGTTGATGTCGCTCGTCATCCGGGAGATCAGGTCGCCGGTCTTGGAGCGGTCGTGGTAGGCGAAGGAGAGGCGTTGGAGGTGGTCGTAGAGCATGTTACGCAGGTCGAAGGCCACGTGCTCGGAGACGTACTGATTGATGAACTGTGCACCGAACTGAAACCCGCCGCGGGCGACGTGAATGGCGATCATGACCAGGGCAGCGAACACCAAGTATTCGCGGTCCCCGCCGACGAGGCCACGATCCACGATCTGTTCGAGCATCCACGGCACCGCGAGGTTGGTCGCCGTGGAGCCTAAGAGGCAGAGATAGGCGAGGCCGGTCCAGAGGAAATACCGGCGTGCAATCATCAGCACACGCCAGAGGATTTTCATGCTACCGGCTCCAAGGCACAAGACGGTGCCGTCGGTAAGGTTGTGGCATCAGTAGGTCAAGGCTCCGCAAGCGCGTTGCAGACTTATGAGGGGGGTACCGGCGGGCAGGGGGGCTGCTGAAGATGGTGCCGGCTGTACCTCTGACAGCATCAGGGGCGGCAAAGAGGGCGAGGCGGCATAACGACTACCTTCCTTAAAGTATGGCAGAAAGACGGCATCGCCGCCTGCCGGATAGTGGGTGCTATACTGCCTCGCGTGTCCACAGAGGGGCCACCGGCGCTCGTTGTAGACCTGGATACATCCGCAGTGCGGGCGTTCGTCTTGGAGCAGGTCGAGGGCGAGCGACGCATGGTGGCACGGGTCAGCGTGCCGGTGCCCCATCCGGCCGTGCCTTCGGCCGTGGCGGCAGCCGTGGCCACTGCTACCGAGCAAGTCTGGCAGCTCAGTACGGACCCCGAGGTGCCCGCCGCAGAAATCCACCTCCTCAGCAATCGGCCGGCGCCGCCGCGCACGCTGCTGGTGGCGCCGCGCGCCGATCAGGTCGCCGAGTATACGCTGGCGACGCTTGATGACACCGGTGTCCACCTGCTCGAACCGCTCTATATGCACGGTCGCCACGCCTCATCGCTGACCGGAGCCACCGAGTACCTACGCACCGTGCCGGCGGACATCGTTATCTTGCTCTGCACCGGCCCTCACCAGGAATGGCTCCCGATTCAGGCCGTGGCCGAGTTGTTGGCGCACGGTGCGCCGGGACCGTCGCGGCCGGTACCGATTGTCGCCGGCGACGTTCCGAAGGCGCTCGATGCCGTGACCCGGGCGCTGGAGCCGATCCTGCCACCCGGCGCCGTCCCAGCGAAGAACGGCTACCAGCTGACCGGGGCCGTAAACACGTTGCAGCGCCAGCGAGCCGAGACGGCGCTGTATCGGGACGGCATCCGCCGGCTGTCGCCTGAGCCGGAGGCGGCCGCCCTCTTCGCATCGTCCATCCCGACGACCGCACAGGGCAGCCGGTTGCTGGCGCGTCGCTATGGGCTGGACGCCTACGTGCTGGACATCAGCACCAGCCACAGCGCCGTCTATGCGGCCTCAACTGAAGAATCAACGCAGCACGTGCGCGTGGACTTGGGCGGCCGGCTGGGGCCGGCGACCATCCTGCGGGAGGTCGGGCCGGAAGCGGTGCTGCGCTGGCTGCCGACCGACATACACGTCGAACGGCTCAAGGAGCTGGCAACGCTGCGTCTGACCTACCCGAGCTGCCCGGCGACGACGCGGGAAGAGCTGCTGATAGAGCACGCCTTTCTGCGGGAGCAGGCCCACCTGCTGGCGCTGGGCGCCCAACGCTACTTTGGCGATGGGCCGGGCGCAGTTGACCGTCCGATGGACCTGCTCATCGCCGGGGGCAGCGTGCTGGCTCAGACTCCCCGCATGATGCAGGCATTGCTCATCCTGCTGGATGCGCTCCAGCCGGAGGGCCTTACCCACGTTGCCGTGGACCGCGCCGGGGGATTGCCGCTGCTCGGGCTGCTCGGCTCGACGCCGGAAGCGCCGGTCGCGCAGCTATTGGAGCGCGATGCCGTCCTGAACGCCGGGCTGGTCGTGGCGCCGGTCGGCCGGGGCCGCGCCGGCCAGCCGGCGATCACGGTCGAGGTCGCCTATGCCGAACGGTCCCCGGTCGTGACCGAGGTGCTTTACGGCTCGCTCGCCGTGGTCCCGCTACTGCCGGGAGAGCGGGCTGCGCTCACGCTCCGGCCGGAGCAGGGACTCGACATCGGGGTTGGTGCGGGCAATGCGGCGACGCCGCATTTCGAGGTCGAGGGGGGCGTGGTGGGCGTCATCGTGGACGCGCGCGGCCGTCCCCTAGAGCTACCCGCGAACCTGGACCACCGGCAAGCGCGGCTACTCGATTGGTTCCAGTCCACCGAAGCCTATCCCCCGCTGGCGTTCGTCACCGCTCCTGAGACGGAGGCCGGCGCTCCCTCTCCCGCTGGGTGAGGGCCAAGGCAGGATACCGGCCCCCCTATGGCCCCCCCGCTCCGCAGGGGGACATGGATTCCCGCTTTCGCGGGAATGAGCGGGCCGGCATGCTAAGTTGGTATACCCAAGCACGCTCCGCTTGCTGGCACGACGCCTATGAATGGACAGCCGCCGGGCACCGCCTGGGAAGTCGGACCGCTGACGCGCCGCGTGGCCTTGCCACCGGGGGCCGAAATCGCGGTGGCCGTCGGAGAGGCGGTGGAGCCGGCCACTCCCCTCGCACACGTCCCGGGCACAGCGGCGCCGGTGGCGCTCTCCCTCAGCGCGGAGTTGGGTGTCGGGCCGGCGCAGGTGGCCGAGTATCTGACCGTCGAGGCCGAGCAGACCGTCGATGCGGGGACCGTCTTGGCCGAGCGAGCCGGTCTCTTGGGGCTGCAACGGCGGACGGTGACGGCGCCGCAAGCCGGCCGCGTGGCGTTCGTTTCGCGGGACACCGGTACCGTCGTCATCCACCCGCACGCGGACGCTGGTGTCGTGCCGCTGCCGGCGCTGGTGTATGGAACGGTCACGGCGCTAGAGGAGGCGCCGGAGCCGGCGGTCGTGCTCACTGCGCCGGGCCTAGCCATCGCCGGCGCGTGGAGCTGCGGCGCGTCTGCCTGGGGGCCACTTGTGCTCTGGGAAGAACCGGACCCGCCCATCGTGGCCGAGGACTGGGCCGACTGGGAGGCGGCGGTGATTTTCCGGCGCGGCGCGGCGACGGCCGATCTACTCATAGCCGCCGCCAGGCATCGCGCTGCGGGCATAGTCGCGTCGGGCAGTACGGAACTCCGGCGCGGCGACGACCCGCACAGCACCGTCCTCGAGGCGGCGCCGGCCCTCGCCGTGCCGACGCTGCTCCTCTACGGACATCTCGCGCCCACGCTCCCCGCTGCGCTCCTGGAGGTCCTGCGGCCCTTGGCGGGTACGACGGTGGGAATCGCCGGGGCCGACCGGGGCGGCGCGCCGGAGCTGCTGTTGACCGGCCCGGCGGTGGAGGCGCTGGCCGCGCGCGTCGGCCCGCCGGCGCTGGCGCCGGGCAGCGATGCCGTGATCCTCGGTGGCAGGGGGGCGGGTACGGTCGTGCGGGTCATCGAGACGACCGAGGCACACCTCTTTCCGAGTGAGTGGCGCGGGCCGGCAACTCAGGTAACGGCCGCGGACGGCTCGACGCATTGGGTACCGCTGGTCAGCCTGGCGCCGCTGCCGACGCCGCGCTCGGACTAGGGCGACCAGCGTGACATGAGCCGGCCTATTGTTGTACCGTGATGCTCACCAGCACTGCTGTCGGGAAGGAGGGTATGTGACGCAGGGGCCAATGCTTACCGCTGCCATTATCGGGGCCGGTAATCGCGGTGCTACGCACCTGGCTACGGTCAGCACGCTACGCCAGCACTTCCGCCTGGTTGGCGTGTGCGACGCCCGCGAGGAACGCCGGCAGTGGGCTACCGAGACCTACGGCGTTCCCGTCTTCGAGCATCCAGTTGCGCTGCTCGACGCGGTAAGCCCAGAGGTCGTGGGCGTGGTGGTGCCACCCGACGCGCATCACCTGGTCACGGCCGTCGCGGCGGCGCGCGGCGCGCATATCATCACGGAAACGCCCATCGCGACCACCCTGGCGATGGCCGACCATATGCTGGCAGTCACCCAACGGCACAACGTCTTGCTCGAAGTCTCGGAGAACGTCTGGCGCTGGCCGCACGAACGGCTCAAGCGGTTGGTGGTCGAGCAGGGGCTACTCGGCCAAGTGACCCAAGTCCACTTCTGGTACACCTCCGGCAGCTATCACGGCATGGCCGCTATGCGCCGCTTCATCGCTAGTCGGCCGGTGCGTGTCTGGGGCGTGAGCGCGCCCGTCGCGGTGCAGCCGTTCGTCGAGGTGGATGGGCACACGCGCACGCAGCGCACCTGGGAGCTGGGCGTTATCGAGTTCGCCGGTGGAGAGCTAGGCGTCTACCAGTGGCCCATTGGCACAACCCACGGCAACGGGTGGGAAGTCGTCGGCACGCAGGGTGTGATTGCCGGCAACGAGGTGGTGTTGTGGGAAGATAGCCGGTCGCGGCGCGGTCGCCGGCTCCCTATCGAGACGGTGCTTGGCGCCACAGCGGACGGCAGCGAAACGATTACCCACGCCCAGCTTGCCAGTGAGCCACCGCTGACCTGGCACAACCCCTACCGGCAGTATGCGCTGCCCGGCCCGGACGACGTCGCCCGCGCGGACACCTGGCTGGGCCTGCACCGCTCGATAGTCGAGGACCGGCCGGCGGTCTACGGTGCTTCCGCGCGCACCGACCTGGAGCTACTCATTGCTATCCGCGAATCGTCCCGGCAAGGGAACCGCCGGCTCGACCTACCGGTGCGCGAGCCGACGGAGCTGGAACGGCAGTTGCACGCGGAATTCGCGCAGCAGTACGGCGCCGAGCCGTTCGAGGACGCCGAGGCGCTGCTGGCACGCCTGTTCCCGGCCCCCAGCCTCACCCGTTCGCCCTACAGCTTGGGCGTAGGGGCAACCCAGCCGGAATGAGCACCGGCCAGCGGCTTCAAGTGTGCCTATAACGCACACGGGGCATAGACATGAATAAGCGTATAGCTGTAGTTTTGACTGTCGCAATCGTGTTTGTATCGGCTTGTGATCTGCCTGTGTCGCAGACACAGCCTCCAACGGTCGAACCAAGCGTGAACACGAATCTTGTCCCAAGTGTGCCGACAGAGCAGGCGCAAGAACTGGTAGACGAGACGGAAAAGAACTGTCGGAGAGTGGTAGCTAACTTTGTCAAGAGAAGACACGGCGACGCTGCTCTCGTAGACCTTAAAATTCTAAAGATAGCTGCACGGTCCGGCGAGTCCTACAGATTCAACTATCAAGTCTGGGTAGGTGGCGACTTGGAGAATGAGGATGTCGGTTTAGACGAAAGATGTTCCATAGTATCCGCGCCGGAGCCTCTCCCAACCGCAACTCCTACGCTGACCCCTACGCCAACACTGACTCCTGTGCCTACGCTGACGCCAACGGTTACTCATACCCCAACACCAACGAACACTCCGACCAATACTTCGACACCAGCCCCAACGCATACTTCTACGCTGGCATCTAGGGCTATCGCTCCTGCACTTGCTGCGCTACCGTGTGCCACTGATGGCGCGGTGCTTAGTCCGCAAGACGACCCCGGCCTTGTCGCGGATTGCACGGCGCTGCTGCAAGCCAGGGACACGCTGGCCGGCCGGGCCACGCTGAACTGGCGCGCGGACCGCCGTCTCTTCGACTGGGACGGTATCACTATCAGCGGCTCGCCGCGCCGCGTGACCGCGCTGGAGCTTTCCGAGCGTCAGCTGACGGGCACTATTCCGCCGCAGCTAGGAGCTCTCAGCCATCTGGAGCGGTTAGCCCTCAGCCACAACCAGTTGACTGGGCCTATCCCACCTCAATTGGGTGCCCTCACCCGGTTGCAGCACTTGGATCTCGGCTTCAACCAACTAACGGGGGCGATCCCGCCCCAATTGGGTACCCTCACCGCGCTGCAAGAGTTGTGGCTTCATATCAACGAGCTGACCGGCCCGATCCCCTCCCAGTTGGGCACACTCTCCCAACTACGGGAACTATCCATCGGCTTCAATCAACTGACCGGTACCATCCCGCCAGAACTGGGCTACCTCACCCGGCTGGAGGTGGTGGGCCTCCACGTCAATCGGCTGACCGGCCCAATCCCGCCAGAGCTGGGCTTGCTCACCAAGCTGGTACGGTTGTATCTCCGGGACAACGCGCTCACCGGATGCCTACCGCTGGCGCTGCGCGGAGTCGCTAGTAACGACTTCGATAAGCTGGGACTCCCGTTCTGCGGGGCGTGACGGCTCCCTTTCCCGCGCACGCGGGAATGACGATTTTGCAAAGGTCTCCGTGTGGAGAGAGGGAGCGTGGCGGCCGGGGGTAGGCTGCGGGGTCATAGCACGAGGTGGTCGGTGGTGTGCAGGGAGGCCGCGAGGGTGCAGTCGCCGGTGCGGCGGGCCGGCCAGTCGGGTTTGTGCTGCCGGCGCCACGCGACGTAGCCGGTGGTCGTTTCAGGGTCGGTAAGCTGCAAGCGCACCGCCAGCGGAAAGCGGGTGCGGTACGGCTGCCGGTGGCGTGCCCGGCGGACGGCTGCGCGGGCACCGGCCTTGATGTCGGGGTGCGTGTCCGCGGCCGGGAACAGGTCCACCGTCCCGTCGGGGCGTAGCCGCTTGACGGGGACGGTCACGAGGTCCTGGCCGAGCCAAGCGTGCGCTTCCCGGCACAGACCGGTACAGCCGGTAGCCATGATGATCGGTACGCCGTGGTCGTGGCCGGCCGCGATGGCGTAGGCGGCTAGCTCGCCACCTTCGCGGCCATTGAACCAGTAGCGGCGACGACGGGCGCTCGACCAGGTGTGGGCCAGCACCGCGTCCGGGGCGCCTTCCATTGCGTGGAAGCCCACGAGCATCACCCCGGCGAAATGCTCATCCAGGCCGTTGAGCAGTGGCCCGCCGGAGAGGATGAGCCGCGCTCGCGGGTCTAGTAGCTCCGGGAGGATGTTCCGGTCACGAAATCCGTCGTCCTTGACCACCACGGCAGAGGCGCCGGCGTCGAAGCAGCCTTGGACGGCGGCGTTGACATCGCCGGTCAGTAGCTCGCGGAAGGGCCGCAGGCGGGGGCTGGTGGGCGGGAGGTTCCTGGCCCAATACTCGGCCACGCCGGTGGGGCCTTCGCTGTCGGCGACGATGTAGATTTTGGGGACGTTGTTTCTCATCGCAACCTGCGGGCCTTACCCCCCGGCCGCCTCCTGACTGGGGCAGTTACGCCTCTCCACGCGGAATCCCCCCTGGCCCACCACGCTGGGCTAGATAACGGGTAAGCGCAAAGCAGGCTAGGTGCGGCGTAGGGTGATGGCGGCGAGCGCTAGGAGCCCGATTGCGAACCCGCCCAGTACGGCTATCTCCTGGCCGATACCCCCCAGGGTCTCGCCTTGAAGCATGATGGCCTTCAGGCCGTCTACTGCATAGGTGAGCGGTAGGACCTTACCAACGGCCTGGAAGTAGCTGGGGAGCTGTTCGGACGGTAGGATGACGCCCGATAGGAATATCTGGGGCACCAGTATGACCGGGATGAACTGCACCACTTGGAACTCGTTCCGGGCGAAGGTAGAGGTGAAGATACCTAGGTTCACCGCGACGATGGTGACGACGACCAGGAGCACGAAGATCTGCCATAAGGAGCCTTCGTATTCGATCCGGAGGGCGAAGATTGTGTAGAGGAGGATGATGAAGGACTGGATTCCCGCGAACAGCAGGAATCCGAGCAGGTAGCCGGCCAAGATGTC
Organism: Chloroflexota bacterium; assembly: GCA_965220865.1. GTDB lineage: Bacteria > Chloroflexota > UBA11872 > UBA12225 > JAJDUF01 > JAJDUF01. The sequence goes on along the minus strand of OZ244848.1, from coordinate 3,372,420 downwards.
CGCCCGGCCAACGGGGGTAGTCAGCAGCCGCTCCAGAGTGCCCTGGGCCCTTTCCCGCAGAAAGCTCACGCCAGTGAGAATAAAGACGAAGAAGAGGACGAATACGCCGATCAAGCCCGGAGCGATGCGATTGAGGATAAGCTGCTGGTCCGCGAAGGAGAATCCGACCAGTGACATCACGATGATCGGCGCGACTATGATCAGTGCGAGGGAGCGGTGGTCGCGCGCGATCTGGCTAACGATCCGCGAGGCTATGGCGAGGGTCCGGTCTATGGTCACGATGGACCACCCTGCCTGACGAAGTGGAGGAACGCGTCCTCCAAGGTGGCGTCGCTCTTCCCCGCGGCCTCCCGCAGCTCATCGGGAGTCCCCAGGGCTACGACGCGCCCTTCCTGAATGAAGGCGAGCCGGTGGCAGTGGGCGGCGTCATCCATGGTATGGCTGGAGATGATCAAGGTTGTGCCGGAGGACGCCATGTTGCGGAAGTGCTCCCAGAACGAGGCCCTGAGCTCCGGGTCAAGGCCCACAGTGGGTTCGTCCAAGACCAGGAGGTCGGGCTTGTGTACGAGGGCTATGGCGAGGCTAACGCGCTGGCGCATACCGCCGCTCAGGCGCGTGAGGGGATCTTTCTGGCGCTCGGTCAGCGCAACCCATTCGATAGCCTGGTCGACAGCTTCGCGCCGCTCGGCAGACCGGGAGAGGCCGTACATCCGGGCGAAGAAGTCTACATTTTGGCGGGCAGACAGCTCCTGATACAGGGCACTGAGCTGCGGCATGTATCCGATGCGCCCGGTGATACGAGAAGATGGCGATTCGCCGAATACGCGAACCGAGCCCGAGGACGGCTTCTGGAGGCCGATGAGTAGCCGCATCAGGGTCGTCTTGCCGGCGCCGTTGGCGCCGAGGATGCCGAAGATCTCCGACTCGTTCACCGCGAGGGTGAGTCCATTTAGGACGTTGAGCGGGCCGTAGTTGAACTCGACCTCGTCCGCTTCGAAGACTGGTGGCATTGCTGGCGACCTCTATGGAGCCCAAGATAGCAAGGCCCCACCTTGGCGGCAAGGCCGACGAGCGCCTCGATGGGGATAGTCTGGCCGAAGAGGCGTCCGGCGTTGCGACCGAACTGACTCCCCCGGAGCACGCTCCAGGGGAGGGGAGAGACCGCCCCTCGCTCCTGACGTTCGCGCGAGTGCTCCATGCTACCATTCAGCGGTAGTCCGAGGGGTTGAGAGGTTGTAGGGGTGGACGGCCGTTCGGCCGGGCAAGGAGCGAGCAATGGCTGAGAGCACAACCGGCGGGGCGCGGCCCCGGGTCTTCTGTAGTTGGAGCTATCCGGAGAGCGGGCTGGGCCTGCTGCGGGCGCGCTGTGACGTGGAGGTGTGGGAGGGCGAGCTACCGGCGCCGCCGGAAGTGACGCATCAGAGGATCGCCGACGGTGTGGAGGGTATTTTTGCCATGCCGCCCACCGACCGCCTCGACGAGCCGATTCTGGCGGCGGCGCCGCGGCTGCGGGCGGTCACGGGCTTTGGCGTCGGCTTCGATTACATAGACGTGGACGCTGCGACGAAGTACGGGGTGGCCGTCACCAACACGCCCGGCGTGCTGGTGGATACGACGGCGGAGCTGGCCTTCGGGCTGATGCTGGCGGCGGCGCGGCGGCTGGCCGAGGCGGATCGCTACGTCCGGTCCGGCCAGTGGGGCAAGTACGAGCCGGGGCTGCTCTGGGGACAGGACCTGTTCGGGTCCACGTTGGGCATTGTCGGCATGGGCGCCATCGGCCAAGCGGTCACGCGCCGCGCCGTTGCCTTTGGCATGGACGTGATCTACACGAGCCGCACGCGCAAGCTCGACGTGGAGGGGCGCTGGGGAGCACGCTACGCGAGCTTGGCAGAGGTGCTGACCGAATCCGACTTCGTCAGCATACACTGTGCGCTGACGGCGGAGACTCAGGGCCTTATCGGCGCTGCCGAGCTAGGCGCGATGCGGCAAGGCGCGATCTTGGTCAATACCGCGCGCGGCCCCATCGTGGACCAGCCGGCGCTCGCGGCGGCCTTGCGCGACGGCCCCTTGGCGGCCGCCGGCTTGGACGTGTTCGAGGAGGAGCCGCTGCGGCCCGACGACCCGCTGCTCGCGCTAGACAACGTGGCGCTCACCCCGCATATCGGGAGCGCCACGCACGGCACACGCGCGCGCATGGCCGAGCTGGCGGCACAAGGGCTGCTCGACGCGCTGGAAGGGCGACGGCCGGCGCACTTGGTCAACCCGGACGTACTGGGGTAGGTGGTGGACCTGACCATCCTCACCCCCCGGCCCCCTCTCCACCATGATGGAGAGGGGGAGTCTGCCATCCGTTAGGCCTCCCCTTTCCTGGTAGGGAAGGGGGCACTGACAGGGGTAGGGAAACCGGGAAACCGGGCGGAATGCGTGCTTGGAGGGACGAAGCACGTTGCGTCGGTCAGGCGCTGGCCCCCCTATGCTCCTCCCGCTACACAGGGGGGCGAGGGCAACCACAAGGGTTGCGCCTACGGCGGCTACCTGGACCGCCAACCTTGTGAGACGTCCCCTGTGGGCCCCCGTCATTGCGGCGCAAGCCGCAATGACGGGGGCCGGGGGGTGGTGAATTGCGTCCCTACGTGGGGGGAGTGGGTGGGCGGCCGTTGCCGAGGGCGAGCAGCCGGGGGAGGCTCACGCCGAGCAGGTAGGTGACGTCGGCGATGCCCAGTCCCCACAGGAGCAGGGGCATCTCCCACGCCGCCGACAGGGCATCGTAGACGACGAGGCCTAGCCAGACGGCGAGGATGCCGAGTGCCGCGACGGTGCGAGCCCACGGGGCCGGGGGCGGGGGCGGCGGTGAGTTCTGGCTCATGGTACGCGCCGGAGGCGGCTGTGCTCGACCCAGGCGGCGAGCAGGCCCAGCGCGATAGATACGGGTACGATCAACCATTCAGCGGTCATGGGGAGTGCTCCTTTCCAGCTTTCTTCATGGTCCGGCTTAGAGGGACGGTTCCACACGTAGGGGTGTTATGACGATACGGCACAGGTGCTGCCCCCCCCCGCGGTGTGGGGGGACGGGGGCGTGGTTAGGTAGGGAGTGAACCTGGCACGTACTCCTCGATCACGATGTCGTCGTGCGGCGGCGGGTCGTTCATGTACTTGGCCGCTTCATCGAGCAGTTGATACAGCTCGTTCGGAGAGTCAGCGGCCAACACCTGCCGGGTCTTGAGAGTGCGCTGCAAGACATCAACCGCGCGGCCGACCACGGTGATTTTCTCGATCAACGCGGCACGTTGCTGCTGAAGGATGGTGGGCTGGCCCTGAGGCGGCGTCGGGTCGTAGCCGAGGGCCACAAAACGCCGAATGAGGATCTGGAGCAAGCGGACCTCTTCATCGAGTAACGGCGCGGTGGCCGCTTGCACCAGGCGCTGCACCTCTTCTTTGGTGAACGTCCGGTCGTACAAACCTTGGTCCGGCGCGGTCGGATCGGTGACGGGAGGGTGGTCGTGGCCCGGCACCGTCGGGTCGGTTACGGAGGCTTGGGTGTGACCCGGCGGCGTCGGGTGCGTGACGTGGGGGCGGTCGTGGGCCGGCGCGGCGGCGTAGCTGGCGCCGGGATGGTCGTACTCCGGCACCGGGGGCGAGGGCATGGCGCCGGGGCGGTTGTGCTCCGACGCCGGGGGCAAGGGCGTGGCACCGGGGCGGTCGTGCTCCGACGCCGAGGGCGAGGGCATGGCACCGGGGCGGTCGTACCCCGGCGCCGGGGGCAAGTGCGTGGCGCGGGGGTGATTGTCCCCCGGCGCCGAGGGCGAGGGCGTGGCGTAGGGGCGGTCATACCCCAACGCCGGCGGCTGAGCGGCTACGCTACCGCTGTCGGCCAACATGATGCTACGACTGCTCCCATCCGGGGCTACCTGCGCTCCAGACTCGTCATGCATACGTTACCCTCCCGTCATTGTGCCCATATTGGTCGGGTGCGGGGACAGACAACGGGCACGCGGCCGGTTGCTACGATTTGCCAGTGGAGAGACATGGATTCCCGCTTTCGCGGGAATGACGGTTTCTGCAAAGGCCTCCGGGGGGAGAGCAAGCGGTGTGAGGAAAGACGATGACCAGGCGTGAGCATGGGGGCGACACCGGACAGACCGATCTGCTCGGCGGGCGCCGGGTAGCCAAGTCGGACGCGAGGATCGAGGCGTTGGGGGCGCTCGATGAGGCCACCAGCGCGCTCGGCGTGGCGCGCCAGAGCGTGCAGCGACCGCAGACCGGGGAGGTGCTGCGGCAAGCGCAACGCGACCTGTATCAGCTCATGGCCGAGCTGGCGATGCCGCCGGAGCATTCCAAGCGGGTGCGCGTGACCGCCGACCGGTTGGAGTGGGTCGAGCGGGCCTTGGAGGAGCTGGAGGCCGCCGTGACTATTCCGGCCAAGTTCGTGCTGCCGGGCGCGTGCGCGGCGTCGGCCGGCGTGGACTTTGCCCGTGCGGTGGTGCGCCGGGCGGAGCGGCGGGTGGTGGAGGTCGCCCACGCCGAGGCGGCGCCCAACCGACACCTGCTGGCCTACGTCAACCGGCTCTCGCTGCTGCTCTACGTGATGGCGCGGGCGGAAGACGTGGCGGCCGGCGTGGATTTTGATATTGCGGGGTAGGGTGGGCCGGCATGTTGTAGCCCACTGCCTCACCCCCCGGCCCCCTCTCCACCATGATGGGGAGGGGGAGTCTGCTGCTCAAGAAGGAGAGGATCGTATGAGGGTTTTTGGCATAGAAGATGACGGTGCGTTCACCGAATATGGCCATGTGTCATTCGAGGTGGAGCATGAAGAGAAAACGTTGGAGGACTGGCTTGAGTCCAATCCGGACGGAATCCTGGAAGACAGTGGGGTCTTGGTAATCGGGCGCCAGGTCCGTACCAACTTGGGAGGATTCATTGACTTGCTCGGCGTGGACCGTGCCGGGGATACGGTCGTGGTCGAGTTGAAGCGCGATCGGTCCCCGCGGGACACTATCGCCCAGTCCTTGGAGTACGCATCGTTTGTCGAGCGTCTGGGAGCCGGGCAGCTTGAGGGTGTCCTCCGTTCCTACATGAATGACGAGTTAGCCAGCCTGGCGGAGTACCACCGGGCGTATTTCGATCTGGGCGATGCGGCCGTGGCGTTCAACAAGGACCAACGAATCGTTGTCATTGGGCAACGCATCACCCCGGAAATCAGGCAGACGGCAGCCTTCCTGTGCTCGAAAGGCGCCAGAGTAACGTGCGTCGAGTTCACCTTTTTCCGGTCCCAAGAAGGTAGTCGGCTCATGTCGCAGGAAATTGTCGTTGGCGAGGAATCCCGGAGGCCGGTTCAGGTGTCGTCAGAGTCCCGGACTTCCGTTACCGAGGAGCAGTTTCTTGAAGCGTGCGATGAGAACGGGCGGGCAGTCTTCTCCCGTATGCTGGAACTGTCCAGGGAGAAGTCCATGCCAATCCATTGGGGGAGCAAGGGGTTCTCCGTGAATGTTGATCTCGACGGAACCCACGTTGCCTTCTGCTATGGGTACCCGCCAGACTCAGTCTTTAAACAGTGCTTCTACGCAGCACTGCGTGACGCCCGCACTATTGGGAAGACGGCGATCCCCGAGGAGGTCGTTCAGGAGCTCAAGGAGCAAGTCCAGGGTACCGGACTCTTTATACCTGCGGGGCAAAGCCTCAAATGTCCAATCGAACGGAGGCTGACGGATACGGAAGTGGGGTCTCTGCTCGACTGGTGTGAGGCTGTGGCGGACGCAATTCGGGAGCACGGGCTGAGGTAACAGGGGGCAAGTTCGCCGCTGGGGTTGGCCCCCCTATGGTCCCCCCGCTGCGCAGGGGGACGGGGATTCCTGCGAAAGCGGTAAGGGTGGAGGGTATGATGAGTGAGCGATCCATTGACCCGGCATATTTGCGGTATCAGTACGGTACCGCGGAGAAGCTGAACATCCGGATTGCGAGCCACGAGCGTTACAGCGAGCGGGCGCAGGACTTTCGCGCTTGGGTGCTCCAGCGGCTCGACTTGGCGCCGGGGCTGACGGTGCTCGACGTTGGCTGTGGCTCCGGCGCGTTCCACCGGGACTTGGGGCGGCACGGTACACGGATCATCGGCTGTGACCGGTCGCCGGGGATGGTGCAAGAGGTGCTGGCGCAGGCGGCGCAGTACCGGCTGCCGGTAGGCGCCTGCCAGGCCGAGGCCGAGGCCGAGGCCGAGGCGCTGCCTTTTGCGGCCGGGAGCTGTGATCGCGTGATGGCGAACCACATGCTGTACCACGTACCCGATCAGGAGCAGGCGCTACGCGAGCTGCGCCGCGTGCTCAAGCCGGGCGGTCGCGTCGTCATGGCCACCAATGCGGCGGATCACGGCCGGCGCTTCCGTGTGCTGCACGACGAGGTGGCCGGCGAGTTGGGTTATACGCCGACTGGCAACTTGGCCGGCCGGTTCACGCTCAATGATCTGCCGCTGGTGCAGCGGGTGTTTGCGGATGCCGAGCGGCACGTCGTCCGCGACGCTTTCCTGTTTCCGACTGCCGACGCGGCCCTGGCCTACTACGCCTCAGGGCCGGTGGATGGGATCGCGGAACGGGACGCGGACGGCAGTCACCGGGGGAAGCTGCTCCCGCTCATGGCGGCGCGGATTGAGGCCATTATCGAACGGGAAGGGGTGTTCCGCGTGCCCAAGGACGCCGGCTGCTTTGTGGCGTCGGTCTAGGGCGTGTAGGGCGACGATCCTCACCCCCCGGCCCCCTCTCCACCAAGTAGAGAGGGGGTGTGGATTCCTGCGAAAGCGGGAATGGCGCGTGGGGTTAGGCGGCCGGCCTTCTGAGGCCGTAGATGAGGGTGCCACCGAGCGTAATGATTGACTGTTTGTAGATCTCGGGGTTCGTCTCGATATGCCGGCGTACCGTTTCCTCGGGCAGCCCCGTATCTCTGGCGATGCCCCAGATAGTCCGCCAGCGCGAGTGGTGGCCGCGGATACTGAAGGTGATGGCAATGGTCGCACCGAGGTCGCGCTGCTGTTCGACTCGCTGCTCAACTTGCCTGGCCACCGCTGCGACTCCTCTGTCTTCTGGCCCCCCTATGGCCCCCCCGCTGCGGCGGGGGGACATGGATTCCCGCTTTCGCGGGAATGACGGGCGTGGGAGGGCTAGGGTGGGGACCACGACCAGGATCAGGAAAAGTGGGTAGTAGGCTAGTTTCATTCGCGGCGGCGCCGGCCTGTCAATGCGGGAGAGGCGCGTCACTTCAACGGCCAAACCTTACGTCTCTTTAGGGATTCATCCGGGAGCGTGTAGGTCTCGAGATACTCCCACAATCCAAAAAAAGAACCGATCTTGTGCGTGTAGCATGCCTGCATCGCCAGTTCCGACAAGAGTTCGGATAGCCAACGGACGACGGTTAGTGCATAAAATCGTCCGAATCTCTGAACGACCTTCGTTTGACCAGATCGAAGGGATTCCGTATGCACATCGTGCATAGTGTCGCCGGACTCGTTGCTTTGAATAGTCATGACAAACAGTGACGCTATTTCTTGTATCGCCGCCGCTTCCGCTTCAACACGGGACTGGATTGGCTTTCCCTCGTAGTGGGAGTTGAGGATCAATGTCGCAACGTCCGCCCACCAACGACTGATGGGCTCTTCTGTCGAGATGGTGGGGTCGCCGAGTGCTGCGAAATTGGCATAGCGGCCGCGGCTAGCATCTGCAAAGGCATCAAGAACATCAACGATTTTGGCACTGATCGGATCAGTTGGGCGTTCGTACTCTAGCTTTAGGCCATGTTTCGCTTCTATGTCCGCCGCAGCGTTCAGAAGGCACACCAGCTTGTGCTCCTCCCGCCCCACTCGGCGGGCGGCGGTTTCGCACGCCGAAGGCGGTCGGCCGGCACGAGCCGCAGCCCGCCCTGATGCCAGCGGATTGACGGCTTGGCGGCTCTAAGCCCCGAACTACTCATTCCGAAGAGTGCTCCTAGCCCGCCCAAGACAAGGAGCTTGGCAGTCTCACTCAGTCCGGCACTGGTAATCACCGCAATAGCGACGACACCCAGCACCAAGGCAAACCAGCCCAGGAAGTACCTGCGGACTCCTGATTGCCGCCAGGATCGCTGCCCACTGCTCGCCACTGCCCATCCGGCCCCACTCCATGCGCCGTATGTAGTAGCTGCTGATTGTAGCAGCGCTTCTTCGGCCAAGCGGGAGGGGTGGGGATTGACGGCGGGGGAAGCAGACGCTACCCTCACTGAGCGGAAGAGAGGGAGTGGTGGAGACATTTCTCGGTTACCGGCGCCCCGACGGGACGGTGGGGGTGCGGAACCACGTGGCGATTATTCCGGCGGTGGTCTGTGCGAATACGGTCGTGCAGCGGATCGCGCAGCTCGTGCCGGGCACGGTGGCGCTGCCGCATCCGCACGGCTGTGCCCAGATTGGCGACGACGTGCAGATGACGATGTGGAGCCTGGCGGGGGCGGCGGCGAACCCGAACGTGGCGGCTGCGCTGATCGTGGGGCTGGGGTGCGAAACCTGCCAGTCCACCGACGTACTCGAACTGGCGCAGGAGCGGACCCCCGGTAAGCATCTGGAACGCTTCTCGATCCAGGAGGCCGGTGGCTCGATCAAGGCCATCCAGCGCGGCGTGGAGACCGCCCGGGCGCTCGTTGCCGAGGTAGCCACGCAGCAGCCGGAGCCGACGCCGCTGACTGAGTTGATCGTGGGGACCGAGTGCGGCGGCTACGACACCACCTCGGGCGCCGCTGCCAACCCGACCGTGGGGATCGTCGCGGACTGGCTCGTCGAGCAGGGCGCGACCGTCCTCTTGGGTGAGACCGCGGAGTTCTTCGGGGCCGAGCAGACGCTGGCCCGCCGCGCCCGCGATAAGGACACTGCCCAGCGGCTCTACGAGATTGTGGCCCGCCTAGAGGCCGAAGCGCAGTACGTCGGAGAAACGGTCGCCGGCGCGGCGACACCGACCGCTACCGAAGACGATGGCTCCGGCTCGCGTGCAGCGGCGGCGCTGGGCTGTATTCGCAAGGGTGGGACGACGGACGTGCAGGAAGTGCTGGGCTTCTCCGACCGGCCCTCGCGCCCCGGGCTGGTCGTGATGGATACGCCCAGCCACGATACAGTTGCGCTGACCGGGATGGTCACCGGGGGGGCACAACTGTGTATTGCCACGACGGGTCGCGGCTCGCCGGTAGGCAACGCGCTCGCCCCGGTCATCAACGTGACCGCCAATCCACGCACCGCCGCGCGCATGGGCGACAATATAGACTTGTCGCTGGCCGGCATCGTCGAGGGGACGGCCACGCCGGACGCGCTCGCAGCGGAGCTGACCGCTTTGACGGTAGAGGTGGCGCGGGGCGAGTTGACCGCCGCAGAGATCATCGGGCACGAGGAGTTCGCGCTATACCGCATCGGCCCGCAGGTCTAGCGGCGGTGACATAGGGGCGCCGCAGGCAGTGCCCGTCGGGTCGTGCGGTGCTGCCGTGGCTGAGGATCAATGAGAACGAGGGAGCGTAGGTAGGTGCGGACGTTTCTGGGCTATCGGCGCCCCGACGGGCAGGTGGGCATACGTAACCACGTGCTCGTCATTCCGGCGAATGGGTATGCCAGTACCGTTGCCGAGCGCGTTGCCCGCCTCGTTCCGGGGGTGACTGCGCTCGCTCATCCTCACGGTGCGGCGCAGCTTGGCGAGGACACGCGGCTGACCGAGTGGACGCTGGCCGGCGCCGCTGCCAATCCCAACGTCGGCGCGGCGCTGCTGGTCGGGTTGGATGGCGAGCAAGGTGAGGCCGAGCGGGTCCGGACGCTGGCGGCGCAACGCTCGCCCGGCAAGCGTTACGAGGCCATTGCGATCCAAGACGAGGGCGGCTCGATCAAGGCGATCCGCCGCGGCTGCGCCATCGCCAAGGACCTGCTCCGCCACGTGGCGGGCGATGAGCGGAGCGCGGTGCCGGTTGGCGGGCTGATCCTGGCTACTCAATGCGGCGGGTCGGATTCCACCTCCGGGATGGCGTCGAATCCGACGGTCGGGGTGGTCTCGGACTTGCTGATCGAGCAGGGCGGGACGTCCATCCTGGCGGAGACACCGGAGTTGATGGGGGCAGAGCATATCTTGGCGCGGCGTGCCCGCAACGAGCAGGTGGCGCGGCAGCTGTTCGAGATCGTGGCCAACGTGGAGAAAGAGGCGCGGCACGTCGGCGCGACGGTGGCCGGCGGCAATCCGACGCCGGGGAACATCGCCGGCGGCCTGACAACCATCGAGGAGAAATCGCTCGGCTGTATCTACAAGGGCGGGACGACCACCGTCAAGGAGGTCATCGGCTATGCCGACCGGCCCACGCGCCGGGGCCTGGTGGTGATGGACACGCCGGGGCACGACCCCATTTCGGTCTCCGGCGAGCTTGCCGGAGGCGCACAGGTGTGTATTTTCACGACGGGCCGCGGCTCGCCGGTGGGTAACGCGCTGGGGCCGGTCATCAAGGTGACGGCAAACCCGCAGACGGCGGCACGGATGGCCGACAACATGGACTTCTCGGCTGCGGGCATGATCGCCGGCGCTACGGACAAGGAAACCCTGGGGCGGAAGCTTTTCGAGTTGATGCTGCGCGTCGCCAGCGGCGAGCCGACCCGTGCCGAGATCATCGGGCACACGGAATTCGCGCTGTACCGCATCGGGCCGCAGGTGTAGTGTCAGGGGCCCCTGGCCCCCTGTGGCCCCCCGCACGGCGGGGGGACGGGCGCTCCGTCCACCGGCGAGATTCCCGCTTTCGCGGGAATGATGGGCCAGGGTAGGTTTCCTGTTGGGAAGTGGTTTGGACCTAACCTCCGGCCCCTTCCCTGCCAGGGAAGGGGAGTCGGTGTTGGCGACACAGTCCTCCGGGAGCAGGATGGGCTATGGCAATTTGGCTGATTGTGATTGGCGTGGTCGTGTTTGCAGTGGGATTGGTGGCGCTGCTGCTGGCCGAGGCGGTGGCGGCGCGCTTGGCGACGGTCGGCAACCGGCCGGAACTGACGCCGGTGGCGCGCGGCGGTACCAGCCACGACCGGATGGAGGCGCTCATCGAAAGCCAGACTACGGCGCGCCGGCAGCGGAGGGTCTTGGCGCGGGCTGTCCGGCGTATTGGGATGGCGCTGACCGTGGTTGCTATGCTGCCCCTCGCCGGGGGAGTGATTATCCTGCTCTCGCAGTAGCCGGAGGTCGCGGGCTATGAACGGCCGACATTGGGCTGCCGCACTCCCCGGTCCGCTCCCGCTCTCCGCGTGTGTGGCGCGGGGGAAGCGCGTAGCTTGGCTTATCATCGCGCTGCTGGTACTGCTCGCCCACGCACAGGCGGGGCCGGTGGCAGCGCAGGAGGCCGAGCGGCCGAGCCGGTGCGATAACTGGCAGCTGACGGGACGCTGGTCCGCCGCTACGACGGAAGCCGGCAAAAACAGGAGCCTCGTCAACACGACACTGCACCTCGTGCAACGCGGGAGCTTGCTGGTCGGGCGCTGGACGCCGCTCGAAGGCCGCGAGGTGGTGGTCGAAGGCAGCATCGCCGCCGGTATTGCGCGGCTGACCTTCCTCAAGCCGGACGCGCCGCGCCATTTGGTGCTGGCGGTTGCCAGCGACGGCACCCGGATCGGCGGGCGCTGGACGGAACCGGGTACCGAGGGCGGGGAGTTCTGGGCGCGGGGCGAGGCCGTCTGCCCGCAAACGCCGGCCGCAGCGGCGCCGCCGGCGCCAGGACCGACCAACGCCTCCTGCCTCGGCTGGGACGTGACCGGCCAGTGGGGCGTACAGTGGCCGACCGGCGGTGCCCGGTTGGGCAGCACGGCGGGGCCAGGCGCTTGGACGCTGCACCTCTGGCAGGATCAGCAAGACCTCATCGGCTGGTACCGGTCGGCGGACCGCTCCGCGTACTGGCCCGTGGACGGCGAGGTGCTGGGCCGGCGGCTCAAGGTGACGCTGCGCCTGGAGGAATCACTGTGGGTTGAGCGGAACTTCCTGCTGTCCAGCCACGGCCGCAGCGCCCGTGCCTACTGGCCGACCGACTTGGGGGCGGTGGGCGCGGAAGTCATCACCGGCCAAGCGGCCTGCGCCGTGCCCATTGCAAGGTAGCCGGCGGCCCGCTCCCCGGCCCTCACCCCGGCCCTCTCCACCAAGTGGAGAGGGGGCGTGGATCTAGCCTCCCAGCCCCTTCCCTGAAGGGGGAGTCAGCGCGGTGTCCGTCCAGTGTCCGTCCCTCCCATGCCGTATGATGAGGGTAGCTGCAGCAGAGGGGGGAGGATGGCTCCAAAACGTACCGTGCTGATCGGCGGTGGCACCGCTCGCACCGCCCCGGCGGTGATCGGCGCCTTTCTGACGGCCGGCTATGCGGTCACGGTGACCGGACGCGATCCGGACCGCCTGCACGCGGCGCTCGCGGCGATTCCCGGTGGCGAGGCGATCCACGCGATCATCGCGGACTTGGCCGAGCCGACCGCTGCCGAGCAGGCCGTCGCGGCGACGCTGGAGCGCTGGGGCCGGGTGGACGCCATGACCACGCTGGTCCAAGCGTCCTTTCTGCAACGCCCCTTTGCCGAAACCACCTTGGCCGATCTCGAGGCGCTCATCGTCGGCGGGCTATACACCACCTACAACCTGGCACGAGCGGTGCTGCCGGCAATGCTGGCGGCCGGTGGCGGGCATATCGTGACCATCGCCGGCGGGAGCGCCGTGGACCCGGCGCCGGCGCGCGCGCTCTTCGGCGCGACGAAAGCGGCCGTCGTGACGCTGACCAAGGGGATTGCCCGCGATTACAAGCACTGCGGCATCGTGGCGAACTGCCTGGTGGCCGGGGGGATCGGTACGGAGGAAGCGCGGCAGTATCTCAGTGCCGCCGACTTTGCTGCGGCTGCCACGCCCCAGGAGTTCGCCAACGCGCTGGTCTTCCTCGCCTCGGCGGAGGGGTCGGGCATCAATGGCGCTGCGGTCGAGCTGAATGCGCGCGAGGTGGATTAGGCGTGTGGGGGTGCATACCTACCCCCACCCCCCTCCCTGAAGGGAAGGGGATCAAGGCCGGAGTACTATGGGGGCAGTGACTCTGCTCCCGCCAACCAGGGAAGACTAGGTTTTAGATTCCCGCTTTCGCGGGAATGACGATTTTGCAAAAGGTCTCAACGGCTGGTGGCTAGTACAGCGTGCCGTAGTCGGAGCCTTCTTCATCAATGGACTGGAAGGCGCCGGGGAAGTAGCAACTCACCTGATAGCCGAAGTGCGCCAGCAAGGCACCGTCGAGCCGGTCGTCGAGCGCCCATTCCAGCGTCAGGTCGTGCAGCCCGGCAAGCGCCGTTGCCTCGCCGGGCTGACCATCCAGCCCATGCCGGCTCGCCCAGAATATCGCCTCCCAGCCGAAGGCAATCGCCTGCTCTCTGATACAGGACCGACCACTGATCTCGTGCCAGTAGCGATGAAAAGAGATCGCGTGGACCGTCTGCTTAATCAGGGCTGCTGCGAGACTGTCGTCAGACTCGCCCTCGACAAATCCGGCGCCAAAGGCGATGACGTTATTCAACTCGCTGTATTGGGGCAGCAGGGACCTATCGTCCTCCTCAACGAGCAGCGACACGCCCGCGCGCTCCAGGAAGTCGGGCCACTGGCTGGTCGGCGCGAAGGAGCGGATCAAATCCAGCGCCGGGAGGAACCGATGGTCAACGGTGCGCTGCTCCGGCTCCGGCTCAGGCGCGAAGCGGTGCGGCGCCGCGCCAAGGTAGGGCAACGGTGGTACGGTTTCGGACGGTGAGGCCCAGCCCGTGACAATCCAGGGCAGGGCGGGGCCGGCCGCTACCCCTTGCAGTTCCGCGACGGTGGCCGGGCGCACCTGCGACCACACCAAGCCCAGGCCGTTGAAGGTCAAGAGGTCCGGAATCCAGCGCCGCTGGCCAGCGGCGACAAGGTAGACCTTGCCGGTTTGCGAGTCCTGCCAGAGTGACCCCGTGACTAGCGCCGGCCCTAGCGGCCACTGCCGGAGCCAAGACGGACTGACGAGTTCCACATCGTCGGCGCTCAGTCCCTGTGCCTGGAGGCTCTGACGGTCGGCAATCCAGCGTCGCTGCCCGTCCGGCCCGATAAGCCATAGCGACTCTCGATCCGGTACTTTCACGACCTGCGGCCGGACCGCCGCCGATTCGGTACCGGCCGGCGCGCTGCTCTCCGCGTGCAGGGCCGCCGGCATCGGCCGGAGACTCGCCAGCACGGTCGCCAGCAGCGCGATGAGCAACCGGAGCGAGGGCCGCCGCACTCCCTGGCCCCCTCGCCACCATGTGGAGAGATGGAGTCCCTCCGTAGGCAGGATGGGGATGAGGTGCAGCCTCGCTTGCAGCATGGCCCTATACTAGCACTGATGGTTGGCACTTGGATGCCGCTCGCAAGCACGAAGCGTACCCGTCGGGCCGCGCGCCGCCGGCCGGCTATGCACTGGTGGCTGCACCTCGGCGTTATCGCGGCGCTGGTGAGCATACTGCTGCCTGCGCCGGCGGTGCTGGCGGACGGTGCTACCGCGACGGCGCCATCGGCGGCGCTACCGGTGCTGCGCCTGGAGCTGGCGGCGGAGCCGCATACGCTCGATCCGCAGCGCGCGGTGGGTCCGGGCGAGATCGCCGTCGTGCGCCAGCTCTACGAGCCGCTGCTGCGGTTCGATACGGAACTGCATCCGCAGCCGGCCTTGGCCGAGAGCGTGCAGAGCAATGCCGACAACACGGTCTGGACGTTCACGCTGCGGGCCAACGCGCGGTGGAGCGATGGGGAACCGGTCACGGCGGCGCAGGTCCGCGACGGCTGGCTCCGCATGATGACGCGGGAGATTCCGGATGAGCTGAGTCGGCCCTTCCAAATCGTGAAAAACGCTCGCTTCTTTCGCGTGAACCTCGTCGTTAATCCGGCGGCCGTGGGTATTCAGGCGCTCGATGACCGCACGTTGCAGATTACGACGGAAAATCCGGCGCCCCACCTGCCGATGATCGCCGCCCTCGCGGGCGCCGTTCCCTACCGCGGCGATGCGCCGCGCGGCGCGCGGGCGGCGGGGACGGCCGAGAACCCGCTGCACATCGGGAACGGCCCCTTCCGGCTCACCGCCTGGCATCCGGGCGAGGTCTTGCGTCTCGAACCGAATCCGTACTATTGGGGTGGGCCACCGGCGGTCGCGCTAGAGATTCATCTGCCATATAGCGCACTGCCGGCGAACGGCGAGGACGCCCTGACCCGCTTCCGCGCCGGCCGCCGGGACATTGTCGTGGTGCCGCCGGAGCGGGCGGCCGAGGTCCTGGCGGACAGCCCGGCGGGAGCGCGCTTGCTCCGCCAGCCGCTCCCGCAAACGACGTGGCTCAGTCTGAACGTCACCAAGGAGCCGCTCGATACGGTTGAGGTACGGCGGGCATTATCGTATGCGCTGGATCGCCAGGCGATTATTCGGAACGCGCGCGGCGGGGTTGGGCAGCCGGCCTACAGCCTGCTGCCGCCGGGCGTGCCGGGGCACAATCCCGGCGCGGGGGTGGGGCGCGAGGCGAACGCGACTGCCGCCCTGCTGATGCTGGCGGCAGCGGATTGGAACGTACCGTGGGGACCCGGCTTTGGCGGCCAGGACCTGCCGCGGTTCACGCTCCGCTACCCGGCGCTGCCGCAGCCGACGCGGCTGGCGTTTGCCATTCGTGACCAGCTGGCCTACGCGCTCGGTATCTGGATCAGGCTCGACCCGCTCGACCCGCTCCAGTACGCGCACGCGCTGGAGACGAAAGATTTCGAGCTGGCGTTGAGTGGCTGGCGCAGTACCTACCCCGACCCCGAGGCGTGGTTCTGGCTGACGTTCGGCGACGGGAAGCTGGCCAACCGCACCGGCTGGTCGAGCCGGGTGTTCGACCGGCTCTGGCGGGCAGCGGAAGAGGCGCCGACGGAGGAGGAGCGGCTGCGCCTGTACCACACCGCGCAGCATCTGCTCACGGAGGAAGCGCCGGCGCTCTTCCTCGTTCACGGCGAGCGGCTAATCCTGGTCCGCGAGGGCATCGCGGGGATCGAACCGTCCCTCATGGACGATCTCCCCGGCGCCGCCTCGCTCTCCCGGGTGCGGGTGAGCTGAGACCGGGCAGCACTCCTGACGAGTAGCCCAGGACGTTGCCGTGATCTGCCTGCCCCGGTGAGTCGCGCTGCCTGCACCCAGCTATAGCTGAATTCTAATTTTGGTGGAGGCAATTATTCACCAAGATGTTTTCCACCAACTTGACATTGGTGGAAAATCAAGTATAATTGGATTAAGAATGGGGAGAGCCATCACATCCCCATTAGGAGGTGAAGCATGAAGTTTTTAGCTGTGGCACAGCGGGTGTTGAAGGAGGTGCAGCAAGAACTCCCAGCCGACATGATTGCTGAGACAGCACTGGACCGTGGTTGGTGTACTAGCCAGGCGGCGTCTCGTAAGCAGCAGATCCTATCTCTCCAAGGGATACTGCACTCAGCGATCACGCGGCCCCACCTTAGCAATCCGCCAGGTGACCATATTTTCTACCGCGAAAAGGGCCAGCATCCCAAGATAGAACGAATGGGGGTTTGGCTCTACGGTCTCAAGGAATGGCAGCGCAATGGGCCTGCTCCTAGTAACAATGGGAGCGTGTCCCAGGCCGCTCCAGTGAGCCGTGTGACCATTCCCCTTGAGGGGGGAATCCGAGAGAATATCGAGTTGCTGGTGAGGTCCGGCAAGTACCCTTCAGCAACCGAGGCCGTCTTGGCAGCTGTCGGATGGGGCCTTGAAGCGAAAACGAAGGAGTTGGACGAACTTAAGGAGCTTGAAGAACTTAAGGAGGCACTTGCTCTTTAGAGGGATGGCTCGACGAGATCAAGCGCATTCCACTGTAGGCCGCCGCCGCACTCTACTAGCGATGCTCTAACTCTTCCGGGAAGCTGCGGCGGCGGCTCAGATACGGCATTGGGGCGGCTTGGCCGAGGCGGTGGGACGCCGCGTATTTGGGCCGGTGTCTGACATGGACTGTGCCGGTCATCCTGTCCAGGTCCTCGTGGGAGAAGAACTTGCCTACCGTCTTGCCAACTATCCGCGGGATGCGCGGATGGGCACTCAGCCAGCTCTGGAGACTTCCAGAGTAGATTAGGGTCATGTATCGTCCTCCTTGCCAGTGTTATAGGTCACATGTGGGATCAGGTCACGTTGCATGGGCCTGCCCTAGCCACCAACACGCGGATAGAGTTCCGGCAAGGGTACCCGCGCCGCAGTGGTTGGGTCGGCACAGTGCGGGGACTCGGCTGCCAGGTTCTGCAGGGCCACAACCTGGAGGGCCGGCAGTAGCTTTCCACCATCAGTTACCGGCTGATCTCCCTGGCCGATCACCTCGACAAAATCATGCTCCAGGACGCGATCTCCCCGGACCATGTTGGCTTCGCGGAGCCAGACGAGACCGCGACCAAAGGACTGCCCGCTTGGTGTGGTGAGCACATCTATCAGCAAGTGCCAGCGCTCGACCTGCTCATCTCCACCAGCCAGTTGCAACCGCACCACCTTGCCCCGGTAGTAGAGCAACGCTCCTTCGTACTGGCCCCAGTGACGAGACCAGTGGCGGTAGGGCACCCAACTGCTCTGCGCGCACAGGTCCGCCGTAGGGGTGGGCGCCGCGATGGGTACCGGCCCAGGCACCAGGGTAGGTGCAGGTGCTTGTGTGACCCGGTGGATGGTGGTCACGAGCCAGGCAGAAAAGGGTGTGACCGCCACAAAGAGGCAGAGGGCGATCACGCCCAGCGATATGGCGATGATCCACAGGGGGATCAGCAGTCGTTTATTCACGGACTCCCTTACCTTTCTCGCGCTCGCTTGAACGCAGCGGTGATCTCCCGGGCACGCCACTGTGCCCAGGAGAGTGGAGTGCGCTTCATGGTCGTCCGCAGCACCTCCTATGCTGGTAACGCGCTCAGGATGACCCACGTGGCCACGCTAATGGCCGCGATGATGCCGGCCATCAGCGTCACGGTCATCCACCAGAACGACCGGTATAGCCGCGTCTCAAGCTGGCTGAACTTCGTCTCAAGTTGGCCGAACTTCTCCGCCAGGCGTAGCTCTAACTGCGCGAGGTCCGCTTTCGTGGCCAGGTGCTCATAGGCACCTTCCAGCCGGCTCACGCGCTGACTGAGGTCCTCTGGCGGTGCGGATGGGGCTGCTGTGGTCACCATGTTCCACACTCCTTTGCGCCGCTAGTCTAGCACGCCGAGGCCGCGGCCCTCGTCCGCTGTATGACGAGGGCCGCGGCCCTCAGCACTCCCGAACGGACCAGTGCCGCCCTGGCGGGGGCACGGACCGGTCCACGGTGCTGGCGTGACTTTGCTCATGGCGGCGAGTTACTGAATATTACATGTTGTAAATCATAGCATCGCTCGTCACCAGTGTCAAGTTCTGCATGTAATTCCCATGTCTCGAGGTGCTACCCGGAATTGCCTGGCAGCAGGGCATTTACGGGTGGAGCATTGGGCTAGGGCCGGGGTAGCTCGTTCGGGAAGCTGCGGCAGAGGCTCAGATAGGGCATCGGGGCGGCTTGGCCGAGGCCGCACAGCGAGGCCGCGGTGATGACTTCGGGTAGCGCGTCCAACTGGGCCAGCGCCAGCGCGTCCGCTGTGCCGCGACGCACCGAGCCGATGAGACGGGTCATGTGCGCCATGCCTTCGCGGCAGGGCGTACACTTCCCGCACGATTCGCGGGCGTTGTACGCTGACAAGTGCTCGACGGCCGCGATGATGGGTAGGCGGTCGTCAATGGCCACTATCCCGCCGGCGCCGAGCATCGCGTGAGTGTCGGCGAGCGGACCGCCGGCGATGGGAATATCCAGCCGGGCGGCCGGGATCAGGCCTCCCGATGGTCCACCACACAGCACGGCCTGGAGTTGCCGGTCTTCGCGGGCACCGCCGCCGAGGTCTTCGACGATGGTGCGGATGGTCGTGCCGAACGGCACTTCGTAGGTGCCCGGCCGGCGCACGGCCCCGCCGAGACTGATGACTTTGGTGCCGGGGAAGTCGTCGGTTCCTACGGAGCGATACCACTCGCGGCCCTGCTGCACGAGCAGCGGCACGTTGCACAGGGTCTCGACGTTGCTGATGACGGTTGGCTGGCCCCATAGCCCCCGCTCGACGGGCAGCGGTGGCTTCAGCCGCGGCTCGGCCCGGCCGCCCTCGATGCTGTTGAGGATGACCGACTCCTCGCCGCACACGTAGCCGCCGGCGCCGCGCCGCACCTCGACCGGGACGGGCAGGAGGCCGCCCGCTTGCGCCTGCGCCAGCGCAATCCCCAGCCGCTCGGCAGAGAGATCGGCCTGCCCATTGATGTAGAGGTAGATGCGCTCGGCTTCGAGGGCGAGGGCCGCAATCTGCATCCCCTCCACGAGCAGGTGCGGATCGTATTCCATGAGGTAACGGTCCTTGGAGACGCCCGGCTCCCCCTCTTCTGCGTTCACCACGTAGTAGCGCGGACCGGCATACCGACGCGCCGTCTGCAACTTGATTGCCAGCGGGAAATAGGCGCCCCCACGACCACGTAGGCCAGCCGCCTCAATCAGCTCGATCACTGCCTCCGGCCCCAACGCCTGCGCCCGCTCTAGGGCCTGATAGCCACCGGCTGCACGCGCGGACTCCAGGGAGAGGGGGTCAACCGTCGCGCACCGGCGCAGCACGCGGCGCACTTCCGGCGGCCGTGCGTCGCGGACCGGCCGGACGGGATGAGACGGCGGCTCCGGCGACGACAGAGCGGCGCGCAGCCGCTCCGGAGTGGCACCGGTGATGCAGCGTCCGTCTACCTCGGCCACGGGGCCAGCGTCGCAGATGAACAGACACTCGTGCTCGACTACGGTGCAGCCACCAACCTCGTCCGCGAGGCTCCGGGCCGCGTCCAGCAGCTCCTGCGCCCCATGTTGGCGACAGCTGAGGCAGGTGCAGACACCGACGACCCGGCCGTTCGGCTGCTCCAAGCGCAGCTCGTTGTAGCTGGTCGCAATGCCGTAGACGGTGCTCTCCGGCACAAAGAGATGCCGGGAGACAGCACGTAGCCCCTCGGCCGAGAGATAGGCGTCAGCAGCGTGGATTGCCCGCAACGCCGGCAACAGCTGCGTCCGCTCTCGCGGCAGGTCGGCCAGGGTCGTGTCGTAGTCGGTGCGAGCCATGCGGCGGTCCCTTCACCCTGTCGTCGTCTACCTAAATCTAGCGTAGCATCCCCAATCTGTCAGTCGCGCGCCGCTTGCTACCATCTTGGCGAGGGCAGCAGCATCCGCGAGGGCGTTCGACCGGACGCCTCTACCGGGAGGGACCGTACAGTTCGCTGCGCCTGTGCAAGCAACGCCAACCGAGGAGCGAATGTCCCCTGCAACCGAGCGCCAGCAACTTATGATGCGCCGGCCCAACCTCGACGGACTACCCCGGCTCGTCGTGCCGTCCGGGTATGCCCTGCGCCCCTATCGCCGTGGAGACGAGGCGGCGTGGGCGACGATCATGAATACCGGTATCGGCAGCGATTGGACGGCGGCGCGCTGTGTCGAGCACCTGACCGGGCGGCCGCAATTCCGCCCCGACGGCCTGTTCTTCGCCACGGTGCGAGACATGGCCGGCCCCGCGATTGGCTCCGCCTGTGCCTGGACCGACCAACCGAACGTGTACGACGAGGGCCTTGTTCACATGGTCTGTGTACTCCCTGAGCACCGCGGCCACGGCCTCGGGCGGGTTGTGACGCTCGCCGTGCTGTGCTACCTGCGGCAACAGGACTTTCGCTCGGCGCACTTGCGGACCGATGATTGGCGGCTCTCGGCCATCCGCGCCTACCTGTCGTTGGGCCTGGAGCCGCTGTACCCACCCGATGCGGTGCCGGGGGACGATCATCGGGCGCGGTGGGCCGCGGTCATCGCGCGGCTTGGCGCGTCTCCGGCCCAGGGAACCGACGGCGCATGAGTGACCGGCCGGCTTTCGCACTACTGACGCGCCGCCGCGGGCGGCGGGCGCTGCTCGGAGCGGGGATCCTGGTCGTCGTCGCTGGCGGCGGCGCGGTGGGCGCTGCGCTGTGGGGTAGCTTCATCCGCTCGGAGCAAGCGGCGCCGAGCGGCCCGCCAACCCCGGTGCCGCTCGGCGCCGTAGCGACGCAGCCCACCGACCGGCAGCTCTGGCCAACGCTGGCAGCGCGACTGGCCGAGCGGGAGCCGGCCGTGCGACTGACGCCGGAGGTGGTCGAGCTTGATGACGTTGCTCCATCACTCGCTGCGGGAGAAGCGGCCGGCCTGCTGGCGGTGCCGGACTCCCGCGTGACGCAGTTGGCGGCGACGGGTGGCCTGGCGGCGACGGCCGATCTCTTGCGCGGCAAGAACGCGCCTACCCGCGACGAATTCGTCCATCGTCTGTTCGGGGCGTTGAGCCTCGAAGGAGTGCTGTACGGCTTGCCCTGGCGCTGGCGCGGAGCAGCGTTGCTGCTCGACAGCGCTGCTTGGCAACGGGCCGAGCTCAAGCTGCCGCCCGACCACTGGCGGGACGACCGCTGGTCACTGTCGGCGATGGAGGCCGCTATCGCGCGGTTTCAGGAGCTGGCAACGGGAAATGCTCCGGGGCCGCCGCCACCCTTTCGGGGTAGTACACGGTGGTCGGATTGGCTGCCGTGGCTCTGGCTGAACGACGACGCGTTATGGCGGCACGGCGCTACCGCCACGGCACTCACCGAGCCGGCTGCCGTCGCTGCGCTGCACCGCTATGCCGAGTGGAGCACGACGCCGCGGGTGGCTACGGGAAACGCCGGTGCTATCGTCATGGTGGAGCCGACCTGGCGCACGGTGGACCAAGCGCTGAAAGCCGGCCATGCGGCGCGGCCCCTGCCCCGCGGCGTGTGGCGCACGACCCTGCTACGCTCGGATGCCCTGCTGCTGACGGGCGCGGCGGCGCAGCCGGATGCGGCGCGGCAGGCGCTGGTCGCCATGGTGACGGATGCGGGGCAGGAGATCGTGGCCGCGGACGGCGCCGGCTTTCCCGTGTGGCGGGCGACACTGGCTGGGCGAACGCTGTGGGAGCAATGGCGAGAGACGCCGAGCCTGGTGCGGGCGCTGCGGACCTTTATCGAGACGGGGACCTATGGCGCAGTGCCACCCTATCCGAGCCGCTGGCCGGAGGCAGAGCGTGTGCTCAATCGCGAGCTGGGACCGGCATTGGACGATCATGCACCGGTGGCTGCGGTGGTACAGTCGGCGGCAGAGGCGCTAGCGCCGCTCCTGGCGGCATCACGCTGGCCGTAGGGGCGCGGTGGGACCTACCCCCGGCCCCCTCCCTCCAGGGCAAGGGAGTCCTGGAGGTGCTCCGTCGCAACGGGGGCCGATACTCCCTGACCGGAGAAGATGGTCGGGGTGAGGGAAGCAAGCAATGGTACAAGCGCGGCTCACAAAGCTCCTCGATACGGCCTGGCCGGCGTTGGCACTGGTGTTGGTCGCGGCCGGCGTGGTGCGGCTCGGCTACGTCCTGACGCTGGAGAATGCGCTCAACGTCACCTTTGAAGCCGATCCGCTTACCTACGATCAACTGGCTCGCAATCTACTGGCGGGCCGGCCTTACGTCGGGGCCAGCTTTTACTTTCCCACCGGTACCGAGAACCCCACGGCGTACTGGGACCCGCTCTACCCGCTGTTCCTCGCCGGCATCTACGCGCTGGTGGGCCATGATCTTCTCGCGGTGCGTTTGGTACAGGTAGTGCTGGGCGTGGCATCTTGTGGCTTGCTGTACGTGCTTGGACACTCCGTCTTTGGTCCTCGGATTGGACTGCTGGGCGCCGGGTTCGCCGCCATCTATCCGTTCTTCATCTACTACACCGGGCAGCTACTGACCGAGACGCTCTTTATCTTCCTCATCCTGACTCTCCTGACGCTCGCGCGAGCCACAGCGCAGCGGCGCATCAGGGGTACGCTGGCGGTCCTGACGCTGGGCATCACCGCCGGACTGACGGTGCTTACCCGTGCCGAGGCGTTGTACTTCGCAGTGCTCCTGATCGTCGTGCTGGGCTGGTGGTCGGTGCCCTTGCATGGAGGAGTGCATCATGGTGCGCCCCTCCGAGCGCGGCTCATCTCGCTCATCGCGCTCGTGGTGGTCTTTGCAGCCACATTGTTACCTTGGGTCGGGTTCAACTACGCCCGGTTCGACCGCCTCTTTGTCACCACCAAGCTCGGCTACAACCTCTACACGTATTACCACCCCCGCATGACCGCCGATCAGCGCATGCGTAGCGCCGACATCCCACTGCCGGACTTGACCGGGCTGTCCGAGCCGGAGCGGGAGGCGCGCCTGTTGAGCGAGGGGCTGGGGTTTATGGCCAACGATCCGGCGCGGACGGCACGGTTCATGGTGGCAAAGGCCGGGCTGCTGTTCAAGCTCACGCCAAGCAACGAGATCAACCGGCGCTATGCGCTGGCTAGTCTGCTGTCGTATGGGGTGCTGGTCCCCTTCATGGTCATCGGCGCCATACTCAGCCTACGGCACTGGCCGTTGACCTGGCCGTTGCTGTTGTGGGCGGTCATGGGGAGCGCGAGTGGCATCCTGGTCTTCGCCGGCATCCGCCTACGCATGCGTATCGAGCCGATCTTGCTCTTATTCGCTGCGGTGGGGATCGTCGAGCTTGTACCGTGGCTCCTCCGGTCACGGCGCGGTGCCGGGCGTGAGGTGGATCAGCCGGAGCGGGTCGGCGGCTGACGGTCACCGGCAAGGGTAAGGTTCAACTGTCGCCCGGCGCGTTCTCGAAGATGTCCTGGACTTCCAGGCCCGTTTCCTTGGTGATGCCACTGACGAGGTAGTAGAGCGCGACGACGAGAATGATGATCGAGGGGACGGTGATGACCGGGAAGCTCAGGGCAGTCATGCGCCCTAGCTCCTCGTTGAAGGCGGTGCTGCCCGGCTCGCTGACGACGACGATCCGCGCCAGGACATAGTTCAGCACGGTCGAGACGAGCAGACCGAACACTACCATGTACGTCGCGACGACTAACCGGCGCTCGTAGGCTTGGACACGGCCCTGCTGCCGCAGTGCCGCGTAGACCCGTTCGACGGCGATGACTTGGTGGATGATCGTCTTGATAAGCGGATACCGGGTCCGGAGCGAGATGAGCACCGCGACGCCGGCGATGAACGGAACGGCCGCCTCCTTAATCGCCAGCCACTCGACCGGCAGCTTGAGCAGGCCGATGCCGCCGGTGAGCAGCACGCTGACGAACCCCAGCGCCGAGTAGAAGTTGAACCCGCGCCGCGCCGCGAAGTCGTATAGCCCGTAGCCGACCGGGAATGCCAGGGCCAGGAGCAGCCCGTACACCGGCCCTAACCGGTCCTCGCGGCTGAGCTGCATTAGGACGATGGCCGGGAGGGCAATGTTCAGCCCGATATTCAGCAGTGGGTTTTCGCGGCGCGTTTTTTTGGCGTTGGCACTCATTGGCTTTCCACTCCGAATCTAAAGCCGCCGGCTCAATCCCGCCATCCGGTCCGCAGGAGACTGTCAACAGTGATACCGGAACGAGGGGACGGCGTGGTACTCACTCTATGCAGGACGGCGGCAACCGCCGGCAGTGTGCTGGCGCACCGGGTGCTCACTACCCCAGCATATCGCGGGCCAACTGCCAGGTGAAGGGAGTGCCATCCGGTAAGACAGCACCGACATCGGTAAAGGGAATGCGCCCCTCGTCGTCCGGGTCGTAGATGCGAGTAGGGTAGTTCAACAAGGTGCCCGGCGCCGGCCCGGTGACCAGGAAGCCGTGCAGCGTTTGGCGCGGAATGAGCACGATGAACTGACCGTTGCCGGGGACGTCCGGCCCGATATGAAAGAGGTTAAGGCGACCGGCGGTGGGCGATTCGCTCCGCCAGTCATAAATGGCTACCACAAGCTGCCCGGTGATGCAGAGAAACCGATCCTCCTGATGCTGATGGACGTGCCACTGCTCCTCGTCGCGGGCTACGCCGGACTTCGTCATCGAGTAGTAGCACTGTGCGAACGGCCGGTTGACCGGATCGTAGACATCCTGCCAATCGGTACGCAGGGTCTCTACCAAGATGCCCCGCGGGTCGGTGTTCACCCGCAGTGGCCGCAGTACGACATCGTGGATCAAGTCCTCCGTCCGGTCCGGCGTGAGCAGCGGCAGCTTCTTCATAGTGCTCACTCGCTCCATGCTCTCTGCGGCTCCCTAGCTGAAGCGCAGCAGGTCGCGGAACTGGTCGGGATCGTTAAAGGGGCCGACGACCGAGAGGTTGAGCCAGCCGGGCCCGTAGACGCGCTGTGCTACCCGCAGGATGGCGGCGGCGGTGACGGCCTCCACGCGCTCGACGACCTCATCGGCCGTCAGAATCTCGCCGCGCAGCAATTCTTGGGCAGCGTACCAGCCGGCTACACTGCGGCTGTCTTCCAGGCCGAGCCACAGCCGTCCCTTCACGAACTCCTTGATCTTGCGTAGCTCACCGGCGGGTACGGTTTCCTGCCGCAGCCGATCCACCTCGCGCAAGATCGCCGCAATGGCCGCCGGCGCGCGCGCCGGGTCAACTCCCGCGCTCACGATGGCCGCGCCGGTATCGTGGAATTGGCTGATGCCTGAGTGGACATCGTAAGCCAGCCCTTGCCGTTCCCGCACCTCCAGGAAGAGCCGCGAACTCATGCCCTCGCCGAGGATGGCATTCGCCAACGCCAGGGTGAAGCGGTCGGGGTCGGCGTGGTTCAAGGCGTGCCCGCCCAGCAGGAGATAGCACTGCTCGGTCGGCCGCTCGTCGAGCGCCACGAGGGGCTGCCCGTTCGCCAGGTTGGCCCGTGACCACTGCGGCGGCGGGCTACCGTTCTGGTTCAGTTCGGCTGCGGACTGCTGCACCACCCAGTCCACGTCCACGTCGCCGGCTACGGAGACGACAAGATTGCGCCGGCCACAGGACCGCACGAGATAGGCCTGGAGATCGGCGCGGGTAAACGCCGTGATCGTGTCGCGGCGGCCAACCGTTTCCCACCCCAATGGATCATCCGGCCAGAGCAGCGCCTCGAGCTGCACGGCAGCCCAGTCGCCGGGGCTGTCTACAATCGCATTCAGCTCCTCGAGGACCACGCGCCGCTCCTTGACCACCTCCTCCTCGTCAAAGAGCGGCGCACGCACCATGTCCGTCAGGAGATTGAACGCCTTGGGCAGATGCGCGCTGGCCACCTTGGCCCAATAGACGGTTAGCTCCTTGTCGGTGCCGGCGTTGAGGATGCCACCGACGCCCTCGATTGTTTCGGCGATGACTTGGGCGGAGGGGTACTGCGCCGAGCCTTTGAAGAGCATATGCTCGAAGAAGTGGGCGACGCCGGCTTGCTCGTAGGACTCGTAGCGGCTCCCCGTGCCGAAAAACAAGCCGACGGTGGCCGAGCGAGTATGGGGCATGGGGGCAACCAGGACACGCAGGCCGTTGGGGAGCACGACACGGTGATATTGGCCGTTAGCACTCGTTGTAGTCACGTCTTCCTCTTGGCTTGGTCGTAGTTTTGGGGCGGAGACCTAACCCCCGGCCCCTTCCCTCCAGGGAAGGGGAGTCAGTGCGGGGACCGGTAGCCCCTTCCCTGAAGGGAGGGGGTTGGGGGTAGGTATGCTCCTGTAGCTCGCTGGGCACCAGGTCCGCCGGGATGGATTCGAGGGCCAGCGCAAGGTGCCGCGCGACCGCCGCGGTCACGTGTGCGGCGGCCTCGTCCATAGGCACACGACGCCCCAGCAGCCGGGCGACCGAGGTCACGCCGCGGCCGCTGATCCCGCAGGGCACAATATGCCGGAAATAGGCAAGGTCGGGATCAACGTTGAGTGCAAAGCCGTGCGTCGTCACCCAGCGCGCTGCCTTAATGCCAATCGCGGCCACCTTCTCGCCGTCCACCCAGACGCCGGTCAGACCGGCGATGACCTCGCCGCGCAGCCCCCAAGCGGCCAGCGCATCCGTCACGATGGCTTCCAGGGTACGGACGTAGAGGTGGAGGTCGCGCTGGCGGCGGCTCAGATCAACGACCGGATAGCCCACCAGCTGGCCCGGACCGTGATACGTCACGTCTCCCCCGCGGTCAATCTGAATTACGTCGGCGCCCAAGGCCGCGTACTGCCCCGGCGTGCGTAGCAGGTGGTCGGCGCCGCGCGCGCGGCCCAACGTATAGGTGTGCGGGTGCTCCAGAAGAATCAACGCCTCGCGGCCGTGGCCCGCGCGCAGCGCCGCCGCGAACTGCTCCTGATACGCCCAAGCCGCGCGGTAGGGGGTAACGCCCAGGCGAATCAGCCAGGCCGGGAAGGATACGCCGGGGGAGGGCGCCGGGAGGATTGCCTCGCCCTCTAGCTCCCTCTCCATCGCGGAGCGATAGAGAGGGGGAGTGGGACGAGTGGCCTCGGCGACCGGCAGCCTTGGGGCGGCGCGCATGGTGGTCACGGCCGGTGCTTTACTCTTGCGCCGTCGTGGGCGCGGTGCGGACCTGCTCGACATGGCGGCGAGCATGGTAGGAGCTACGCACGAGCGGGCCGGCTTCCACGTGCTTGAAGCCCAGCGACAGCCCTTCCTCGCGGTACTGCGCGAATTCCTCCGGTGCGACGTAGCGCTCGACCGGCAGCTTGGTGGCCATCGGCCGGAGGTACTGGCCGATAGTCAGCACGTCGCAGCCCACCGCGCGCAGGTCGCGCAGCGTCTGCACGACCTCAGCGGGGTGCTCACCCACGCCGAGCATCAGGCCCGACTTGGTGGTCACGCCGCCGTCCAGCTCCTTGGCGCGCTGCAGTACCCAGAGCGACCGCGCATAGAACGCCTTGGCGCGCACGCGGCGCTGCAACCGCTCGACCGTCTCGACATTGTGGTTGAACACGTCCGGCCGCGCCGCGGTCACTGTGCGGAGGGCCGCTGCATCCCCTTGAAAGTCCGGCACCAAGACCTCAATGGCACAGTCCGGCGCTCGCTGGCGGATGGCGCGGATAGTCCGCGCGAAGATGTGCGCGCCACCGTCCGGCAGGTCGTCGCGCGCCACCGAAGTTACCACGGCGTGACGTAGCCGGAGGGTAGCGACGGCCTCGGACAGGCGCTCCGGCTCGTCGGCATCCACGTCGTCCGGCACACCAGTCTCGACGGCGCAAAAGCGGCAGGCCCGCGTACACACGCGCCCCAAGATCAGGAACGTTGCCGTGCGCTGGTCCCAGCATTCGTAGATATTCGGACAGTGGGCCTCTTCGCAGATCGTGTGCAGCGAGAGACCGCGCATCAACTGGGAGACATCCTGGAACTCTGTCCCCATGTGCATGCGGACTTTCATCCAGTCCGGGCGCGGCGGGTCATCCGCCGGGAGACGAATGCGTTTAGGGAGGCGGACAGCCTCCGGTCGGCGGCGTTGCAATTGGATCAGTTGCGGTGTAGCCACGTTGTCCTCGGTCGAGGCGCTTTCAGGCAAAGGATAGCATGTTGGCGCGGTGGCCTCACGATCTGGCCGCCGGATTCCGGCCCCCCTATGGTCCCCCCGCTGCGGCAGGGGGACGGCCTTTGTCGGCACGAACCCCGACAGTCCGGCCCAGGCCCCCCGCCGCTGCGGCAGGGGACGGGCCTGTTCCCTCCTTTGTCGCAACGGGGGAGGGTTAGGGAGGGGGCCGGGGGCGCGCTGAAACACGGCGGCCGATAGCCCGGTCATAGAAACGTGAGTGCAGTGTGGGCAATCCAGCACACGCCCACCCAAGCGCTCCGCACACGCCGCGACCATGCGCGCGGCGATAGAGGGAGACACGATGGCCGAAAACCTGGTCATAGAAACCACGTCGCTCACGAAGCGGTACGGCAAGATCGTCGCCGTAGACGGTCTCTCGATGGAGGTGCCGCGCGGCCACGTCTTCGGGCTACTCGGCCCGAACGGCTCGGGCAAGACTACGACCATGAGCATGCTGCTCGGGCTGGTGCGGCCCACGGCGGGCAGCTTCAGCCTGTTCGGCGCACCAACCCACCACGAAAGCGCCCTGCATCGGGTCGGAGCCATTATCGAGACGCCCTCCTTCTATCCGTACCTCTCCGGGCGCCAGAATCTGGCCTACTTCCAGGGCATCTTGGGAGGGGGTACTTCGGCGGAACTGGACGGTCTGCTGGAGCAAGTCGGCCTGGCGGATCGGGGGAACGACCAGTTCCACACCTACTCGCTCGGCATGAAGCAGCGGCTAGGGCTGGCTTACGCCCTGCTCGGCGACCCGGAACTGCTGTTTCTGGATGAGCCGACCAACGGGATGGACCCGGCGGGTATGGCCGAGGTGCGCGAGCTGATCCGCAGTCTCGGCACGGACGAGCGGACGGTGCTGCTGTCGAGTCACCTCCTGCACGAGGTCGAGGAGGTGTGCGACAGCGTGGCCATCCTCTCGAAAGGAAAACTGATCGCTCAGGGCAAGGTGGCCGACCTGGTCCGGCAGTCGCGGGAGCAGATTCGCGTGCGAACGACCGACGACGACACAGCCGTCGGCATCATCGCGGCATTGGATTGGGTCGAGGCCGTCACGGCGGCGGCGGGGGTGTTGATGGTGACGGCGCCGACCGCGCACTCGGGAGAGCTGACCGCTGCCCTGAGCCGGTCCGCGGTCTACGTCACGGAGATGACAGCCGTTCAGGCCTCCCTGGAAGAATACTTCCTCGACGTGACGGGAGAGGACGAAGGAGCACCGGCATGATTGCCCATATCCTACGGCTCACCGGATGGGAATGGTACAAGCTCCAACGGCGCTGGATGCCGTGGATCTTGCTTGGCATCATGATTCTCGTCAACCAGATCGGCTTCTGGGGCACCTACGTCGGCTATCGTGCCGAGGCCTTCGGCCCCAGTTTCCACACCTCTATCGGCAACGACGACGAGAAGGTTGACATCAGCTTCACCTGCGCTGACATTCGAGGTGGAGGCATCCCGCCGGAAGTCGCGCAGCTCGACGAACAGGGGCGGAAGCAGGCGCTGGAGCAGATTGAGACATTCCGCAGTGGCTCCTGCGCCGGCTACGAGCAGGGCCGCGCGGGTACGCGACTGGGCTTGACGGTCCCCCATAGCCTTGGCTTCAGCCTGGGGCTGTCCTCCCTGCTTTGGTTCATGCTCATCATCATCTTGGCGGCGTCGGCGATGGGGGTCGAATACGGGTGGGGCACACTACGAATGGTGCTGACCAAGGGTACCGGGCGCTGGCAATTCTTCACGGGGAAAATTCTCGCGCTGGTGCTGATGGGCGCTGCGGGGCTGGTGATCGTGGCAGCCACGGTCTCCATCAGCAGCCTGCTTGCGGCGTTGACGCTGCCCGCACCCACGCCGGTTGAGGAGGCCGCGCTTGCCGACGCCGGGGAAGACCGATTAGAGACCGCGCTGACGTTCGGTAGGCTACTTGGGAAGGTGCTCTACGTCTTCCTCCCGTACATGATGCTGGCACTGTTCTGCGCGGTACTCACCTCGTCGGCGGCCACGGCCATCGCCATCACGCTCACCTACTACGTGGTCGAGCTGATCTCCGTTCCCATCCTGGTTGGACAACTCGGTTGGTTCCAGAACATCGCCGACTATCTGCCCGGCCCTAACGTCTCGATCTGGCTGAGTCCGGAGTTCCCGCTCGGCGACACCGACGAGCAATCGAGCATCCTCCGCGCATTTCTGATCCTGACGGGATACCTCGTCGTTATCGGCGGTGCCACGTTCGCGCTCTTCCAGCGCCGGGATATTGCCGGAGCGAAGGGCGCGTGACCGTTTTCAGAGGACTGGGATAGAGAAATCTGCCAATATTCTACGCTCCTACACTTATACTCAGGAAGGGAGATAGCGCAATCGCAGTGATACGTGGCTATTTGCCCCCGGACGCGGCTTGTGCCGGCTGCGGCCGCTGTGTCATCATAGATGTCACACCGCATTCGGTACCGAACCCTGATTGGCTGGGCAACTGGCGGTCAAGGGCTAGGGGTGAACTCTTGGCCGGGGGGCAACTCCCTGCTGTGAGCTACGCAAGTAGGGCGGTGGAGCTAGCGAGCCGCTTCCGCTACCTCGGTAGTGGCTCCCGGTGGGTGGGTACCCACGCATCAGGAGTTGCGCGAGCAGAGTGGTAATGCCGGCGGACCGATCCGGCGCATGAAGCAGGGCAAGTGTGCCAGTGAGAGGATAGCCCGGTGTCCTGTCCGAAGTCCGGGTAGCAACCGGCTTCGACCGGGGTCGTCGGTCGGGGATACGTCCTAAGAGGCCGAAAGGTTTCTTAGGACTGTTTCTTTTAAGCGCAGGGTGTGGAGGCATCCTGCCCGGCGGCAGCGCAAGTAACCGCGCTTCCGACCGTATGCCGGCCCGGAGTCGGCAACGCCTGAGGTGGTTTCTCTATGTCCGAGCATCCGCTCATCGTCCGGCTCGACCGGCAGGAGACCGCTGATCTCATCGGGGGCAAGGCCGCGGGCTTGCAGCGGCTGATGCGTGACGGCCTGCGCGTGCCGCTTGGGTTCGTCATCACCACCGCGGCGTATTGCCGCGTGGCCGGAGCCATCACGGCCGACCGGCGGGATACCGCCGACGCTTGGCCCCTGCCGCCGGCGTTGGTCAGCGCAATTGCGACGGCCTACGAACGTTTGGCCGGACAGAGCGGCGAGGACCAACCGGCGGTCGCCGTCCGCTCCTCTGCCACCCTCGAAGACTTGCCGGACGCATCCTTTGCCGGCCTCTACACGACGGGCACCGGTATCCGCGGCGTGGATGAGGTCCTCCTGTGGGTGCGTCGTTGCTGGGCGTCGCTCTGCGATCCGGCCGCAGTGGCCTATCGCCGCGAGCATGGTTTCTCCGAGGAGGGCGCCGCGATGGCCGTCATCGTGCAACGCCTGATACCGGCGGAGGTCGCCGGCGTGGCCTTTACGGTGGACCCGGTCAGCGGCCAACGTGATCGCGTCGTGCTCAATGCCGCCTGGGGTCTTGGCGCCTCGGTGGTGGACGGGCTGGTCGAGCCGGACACGTTCGTCGTGGATCGGGCCGGTCCCAGGATCGTGAGCCGGACCATTGGCGACAAAGCTACCCGCGCCGGCGCCACGCCCACCGCCCCACGGGTGGCCGTGCCGGCCGCACAGCGTCGCCAGCCCACGCTGGACGACCCGACGATCATCGCCATTGCCGAGCTTGCGCTGCAGGCCGAGGCGCTATGGAAACAGCCGGTGGATGTCGAGTGGGCGCTGGCGAATGGGCAGGTCTGGCTGCTCCAGTCCCGCCCGGCGACCGGGATTGCCGACGCCGCGGCAACGGGGCCGACGCGCGCTACCGGGGATAGCGACGAGCCGCCGCCTTTCGAGGTCGTCTGGCCAACCCCGGAGGCTGCCCGCTACCACTGGAAGCTCGCTCAAGGGCAAGGGCCGCCGGAAGCCTGGCGGCCTCTGGAGCAAGACCTCTCGTCGCGGTTCCGGCGTTCGCGGCTGCACTCCGCCCGGATCAAAGGCCAAGAGACCTACGACGAAACGATCTGGGTGCAAGGCTATAGCTACTCGCGCACGGTGACAAACGCGCAGAGCCAGGAGGAGCGCACCCGCCGCGAACAGGAGTTTCAGGCGGCGGTAGACGCTTGCACGGAACGGGGAGACACCTACTATCAGGCCGTCGTGGAGCCGGAGGTACTCGCCCGTAACGCCGCGCTTGACGCCGTAGACCTCGCCACACTTGCTCCGGAGCGGCTGGCCGACCACCTCGCCGAGACGGCAGCGATGCTGGAACGGCACTGGACGCTGCACTGGCTCTGGGGGCGCGGCGGGCCGCGCGAGCGGTTCGAGGCGGTCTACAAGGAGCTGACGGGCGACGAGGGGGAGGAAATCCCCAAGAAACTGCTGGCGGGTATCCCCAACAAATTCACGGAGACGGTAGATGGGCTGATCGCGTTGGCCCGCTCGCTCAAAGCCGGTCCTGCGCTGCGGCAGGCCATCGAAACCGAGCAGCCGGCGACCTTCCTCACCCGGCTACCGGCGCTCCCGGGCGGCGACCGCTTCCGGGAGCAATTCGACGCTTTTCTGGCTCGCTGGGGCCTGCGCTCCGGCATGGGTTTCGGCACGAACCGCTCGCCGGACCTGGTCTGCTGGCGCGAGGACCCGTCGCTGGTGATCGCCATTCTCCGGCTCTACGTCTCGCAGGACCTGGACCGCATCACGGCGCCGCAGCGGCGCACTGCCGACGAGCGGGCAGCGCTCCTCGCCAAGACGATGGACACTATCGGCGAGGACCCGGCGCGGCGGGAGCGCTTCACGTTCTGGTACGCGGCGGCGCAGCGCGCGGCCCGCAACTTCGAGGACCACAACTACGACATCGACTCGGTCTCGTACGCCCTGGTCCACCTCGCCGTAGCAGCCTGCGGCGAGCGCCTGACCGCCGCCGGAGCACTCGCCGCTCCCCAGGACATCTGGATGCTGCACCTCGCCGAGGTCGGGACGGCCCTGCGTGAGCTGCCGCGGGCCGCCGCCGAGCGGCGCGACTGGCAGGCGCTGGTAGCGGCACGCCGGGAAGAGCATCGGCGGCAGCAGACGCTGCGCCCGCCGCCGACCATCGGCGCGCCGCCGCCAGCAGAAGACGAGCGGGAAACGCGACCCAAGCAGCAAGACGAGGCCGAGCCACCAGCGTTGACGAGCGAAGAAGAGGCGCGGCTGCTGGTGCGCGGGCAGGCCGGCGCGGCGGGAGTGGCAACGGGCCGCGTGCGC
Source organism: Chloroflexota bacterium (assembly GCA_965220865.1). Classification (GTDB taxonomy): domain Bacteria; phylum Chloroflexota; class UBA11872; order UBA12225; family JAJDUF01; genus JAJDUF01. The sequence continues at coordinate 3,338,767 of OZ244848.1, read as the reverse complement.
CTGATCCCACGGACCGTCACAGTGCCGGACGTGGCGCCGGGCGAGATTTTAGTGAGCAATAATGCCGGGCCACTCTGGACGCCGGTCTTTCCGACGGTGGCGGCCATCGTGCTGGATGAGGGCGCGCTTTTCCAGCACGCGATGGGAGCAGCCCGCGAATACGGCATTCCGGGGGTGCTCCAAACGAAGGAAGCAACGGCCGTGCTGCAAGAAGGCCAGGTTGTGACCGTAGACGGCAATCGCGGCCTGGTCCTGCGGCCGGAGTAGGGCGGGGCGGGTGAGACGTGCGCCGCTTGGAGCCGCCACAATGCGTCGGGGATGCGTATACTTCAGGGCAGAGTAAGGCGGAGCGAGGAAACGGTAGAGGCTGCCGCGCATGGAGACATTAGAAGCATTCGCGCTGTACCTGCCGACCGGGTTGTACGTCATACTGATCGAGCTGCTGGTGCTGGGGATGGCACTGGGTATCTTGCCGTCCCTGCGCGAGCAGCGGTGGGGCATTCTATGGGAGGCGGGATTTGTCGTCTTGGGCGTCCTCGCCCTCGGCCCCCTCTTTTCGCTCATGCCGTCGGCGGTGGCCGGCTTTGGCCTCGTGGCGGGGGCGGTGGCGATGCTCTTTCCGCTGGGGATGCTGTGGCGGCGCTATGAAGACTGGGCCAGCTCCTTCGCCCCTGATGAAGAGATCGAGTACGAAGAGCCGGCGACGTAGGGAGCGGACCTACCCCCAGCCCCCCGTCAGTGACCAGTGGTTAGTGGCCTGTTTACTCGCCATCCACTACTGATTACTGGCTACCGGTCAGGCGGGCCGGAGGGTAGGCCGACCCGCTGCTCTCCGAGCATGGGATACGCTTGGGACGAGAGACCGACGATGGTGACGACACAGCCGGCGGCACCCACGGCTCCCGCTCCGCTGCTGACGGCGGCGGAGTTGCTGGCGTTGCCGGACGACGATTACCGCTACGAACTGGTGCGGGGAAAGCTGATTCGGATGCCGCCGCCAGGATCGCGCCACGGACGCACTGTGGCGCGCGTAGTGAGCCGGCTCGGTCATTTCATCGAGGCACGTAACCTTGGTACGATCCTCGGCGCAAGTGGCTACCACCTGGAATGGGACCCGGACACGGTACGGGCGCCGGATGTGTCGTTTATCTCTGCGGAGCGGTTGCCTCCCGACGAGTTCCCGCACGGCTATCCCATGCTGGCGCCGGACCTCGCCGTCGAGGTGCTCTCGTCGTCCGAGCGGCCGGGCGCTCGCCGCGAGAAGATGCAGGACTACTTCGCTGCCGGGACGCGCCTCGTGTGGGAGATTGATCCGGCGCAGCCGACGATTACCGCCTATCGCTCCGTACACGACGGGACCACGCTCGCGGCCGCCGCCGAGTTGACCGGCGCTGAGGTGCTCCCCGGCTTTGTCTACCGCGTCGGCGAGCTTATCCCGTAGCCGGACTTCCTCGGCAGAGAAGGATTGAGAAGCAGTGAGTACGTTAGACCAGGAGGCGATCCAAGCCATCCTGCCCCACCGCAAGCCGTTCCTCTTCCTCGACCGCATCGAAGAGGTCGAGTACGGGCAGCGTGCCGTGGGCGTGATTGACGACGTGGCCGATTACACCGACCGCTTCCAGGGGCACTTTCCCGGCTATCCGATTATGCCGGGGGCGCTGCTCGTCGAGGCGCTGGCCGAGGTCGGCGGAGTGGCGGCGCTGGGGCAAGGAACGCACCAGGGCAAGCTCGCCTTCCTCGCCGGCTTGGATAGCTGGCGCTTCCGCAGCCCTGCCCGGCCGGGCATGTCGGTGCGCCTCGAAGCAGAATTGGTGCGGATGCGTGGCCGCTTCGGCATCGGGCGCTGCAAGGCCACCAGTGACGGCGAACTGCTGGCCGAGGGCGAAATCCGCTTCGTGATCGTTGACCGCCCGGACGAGCTGAGCGGGTGAGTGGGAGACCACTGGCCACCTAGTCCCCCCGCTTTGCAGGGGGGTGGGCGCAACATGTTGCGCCCCTACGACTCGGTTCGCACCTACCCCACAGCTTATGGCCCCCGCTTCGCATAAGGACGGGTTCAGCGGGCCTTAGCCGGCGACCCGGTGCGCGCTGTGGCTAACATGGCTGTCTCACCCGAGGCGGACCGGGTCGCCGACGCGGTGGACCTTGACCATGTTGGTCGTGCCCGGTTGACTGACCGGCACACCGGCGACAATGAGCACCAAGTCGCCGGTGGCTACTACGCCGGCCTGCTGCGCTAACGCGATCCGTGCCTCGATAAGCTCGTCGGTCGAATCGATCTTCGCGCCCAGAAGCTGGGTCACGCCCCAAGTGAACGCGAGCTGTCGCCACACGGTCGCGTCGTGCGTGGCAGCGACGATCCGCGTCGCCGGTCGGTAGCGGGCCACCATGCGGGCGGTATGCCCCGAGGTGGTCGCGCAAATGATCGCGCTGGCCGCCAGCTCCTCGGCCAGCTGCACGCTGCCCTGGGCAATCGCATCGGTCACACCCTGCGCGGACCACCGGCGTCGTTCCCGGCCGCCGCGTGGCTGCTCGGCGGTACGGGCAATCGCATCCATCATGCGGACGGCTTCCACCGGGTAACGCCCGACGGCGGTTTCGCCACTGAGCATGATCGCATCGGTGCCGTCAAAGACGGCGTTGGCTACATCGCTGACCTCGGCTCGCGTGGGCTGCGGTTGCTCGGTCATGGATTCGAGCATCTGCGTGGCGGTGATGACCGGCTTACCGGCCGCGTTGGCCGCGGCGATGAAGCGCTTCTGCAGGAGCGGCACCTGCGGCGCCGGTAGCTCGACGCCGAGGTCGCCGCGAGCCACCATGATGCCGTCGGCTATCGCCAAGATGTCCGGGAAGGCTTCGACCGCTTCATGCCTTTCGAGCTTGGCGAGGATGAGGGGCTGCCCGCCGGGGGCCGGCGGCGAACGGACCAGCGCGCGGAGCGCGGCGATGTCGGCGGGGCTGCGGACAAAGCTGAGGGCAATCGCGTCAACGCCGTGCGCTACCCCCCACGCCGCATCGGCGCGATCCTTCGCCGTCAGCGTCGGGACGGACAGGGTGGCACCGGGCAGGTTGAGGCCCTTGAAGCTGCGGAGGGTGCCACCGCGGACGACCTCGCAGGTGATGAAGGGATCGTCGGTAGCGCGAACCTGCACCTCGATCCGGCCGTCGTCAATCAGGATCGTGCCGCCCGGCCGGACCTCACGGGCCAGCGGCGCATATTGCACCGGCAGCGCGTCGCCGCCAGTGGCGGCCGGATCAACGGTGAGCAACAGCGTGTCGCCGGGGGCGATGGAACGACCGGTGCCGGGCACCGGCCCCAAACGCATCTTGGGGCCTTGCAAATCCTGGAGGACCGCCAGCGGTCGGTCCAGCTCGCCGGCAATCCGCCGCAGCCGCTCGATCATCAGGGCGTGGGTGGCATACGTGCCGTGCGAGAAGTTGAGCCGCGCCACGTCCATGCCGGCGCCGATCATCGCCCGCAGCGTGGCCTCATCATCGCAGGCGGGACCGATGGTGGCGACGATACACGTGCGGCGGGGTGGGGCGGTCGCTGTAGACATGAGGGATTCGCAGGAGACAGTGTACTAGCTGTCAGCGCCTCACACCCCGGCCCCTCTCCACAGTCTTCCTGGGTGAGGGTCTAGTGCCGCCGCGCTTTGTGCATCCGGCCCAGCGCCAGCAACATGGCGCCCCAGGCGGTGACGGCGGCCAGCGCAATCGCCGTCCAGTCCACGACAGGGTGGACATGGACGCCTTCCGGTCCAAGCTCGATGACGGCGACCGGACGCGAGCGTGAGGTGCTGCCACCGCCACCACCACCACCACCGCCTTCACTTCCAGCTTCGGCTTCAGCGCCGGCTTGACCGGAGCCAACGCCACCACCGAAGACACCAGCCGCGAACACCTCAACAAGCGGAATCACCGTGCGGTCACCCTGCACCTGGACCGGTCCAACGCACGCCTCGGCTCGGGCCGACACCAACAGCCGGTCAAACATCCCCTCGATGCGACCGATCAGCCGATCATGGGCCGCCAAAACGGCCGCCTGACCACGCTCCGGCGCTGACGTCCCAGTGCCATCATTGCCCACATCGTTCATCGCTTGCTTTCCCTCCGCCTTCGCATCCATGTCCTCACCGGCACCCGCGAGCGCCGCTCCGACACGTGCCGCTCCCAGCAACGGTCCCGGCCACTTCCACCGGGCGAGCTTCGAGATAGGAAACACCTCGTCCGGGCCAACTGCATGAGTCACCTGTACGCTCACCGGAGCGGCCCAGGCCACACCGCCGGCAAGCCTTCCCCCCGCCGCCCGCACACCGATGGCCGCGACACGCGCCACGACTGTCACATGCTCCTCTGACCGGCCGGCGACGGCCAGGGAGATTGGCGCCGTGGTGCGCTGCCCCGACTTGAAGGTCAATCCTAGCATCACCTTGTCAGTGTACGGCATCGGTGTAAGCAGCGCGCAGTCTCCCGCAGTGCGCCGCGAACCGCCGTGCAGAGGAAGGGGGCCGGGAGGGAGACAAGCGCGCAGGCTTGACCAGGCATGGCGGCAGGTGTATACTAGGTTTAGTTACACGTAATTCAATTACGTCCATTGAGGCGGAGGGGAGGAAACGATGACAAGGCTATTCCGTCAGCCCAAGCTCACCGCGGCGACCAAGCGTGCGCTGCAAGGCGCGGAGGAGGAGGCACAGCGCCTGCAACACGGCTACATCGGCACCGAGCACCTACTGCTCGGGTTGCTGCGGAGAGAGGATGGCGTGACCGCGCAGTTGCTCACCGGCCTGGGGGTGGAGCTGGGCAAGGTGCGGAGCGCCGTCGAGCTGGTCATCGGTCGCGGCGAACAGCCCGCGACGGGCACGATGCACCTCACGCCGCGTACAAAGAAGGTGCTTGCATTGGCTGCCGAAGAGGCACAGCGGCTCGGCCGGGATGCCGTGGATACTCCGCACTTGCTCTTGGGCCTCGTGCGCGAAGGTCGAGGTGTTGCGGCCGGGGTGCTGGAGAGCCTGGGAGCCAAGTTCGATACGCTGCGCGCAGCCGTCGAAACGCTCCCGGAAGATGCCGAGGGTGAGCAGGAGGGCGACAATGATGCCGGTGGCACTCCTTGGTGGGAGCAGGTTGACGGCTCGACTGCTCCGGACGGCCGTTTCGACCTACTCACGGCGCGGGTCAAGAAGGTGCTTGTCCTGGCAGAGGAGGAAGCGCGGCGCCTCAACCATAACCACATCGGCACGGAGCATCTGCTGCTGGGACTGGTGCGGGAGGGCAAAGGCACGGGGAGTGTCGTGCTCGCCGATCTCGGCGTTGAACTCGGCAAGGTACGCAGCGCGGTCGAGCTGGCCGTTCGTCGGGGCGAGCGGCTGGCGGCCGGGGACGTGCAGCTGACCCCACAAGCTACGCAGACCATCGAGCTGGCTGTCGAGGAGGCGCGCCGGCTGGGCCATGACTACGTCGGCACCGAGCATCTGCTGCTGGGCCTCATGCGTGAGGGAGCCGGCCCCGTAGCGAGCATACTGGGCAGCCTGGACGTGCCGGCCGAACAGGTGCGTAGTGTGGTACAGCAACGGCTGCTGCTAGAGGCTTCCGCAGAGCCGGCGCGCCTCCGCACCCGGGTCGAACAGTCGTTGCGTAGGTTCTTCAGCGGACCGCGCGATAACGTGCTGAGTATCCGGGTAGACAATAGTGACGTGGCGGCCATTGACGCGCTCGTCGAAGCCGGCGTGCTAAAGACGCGGAGCGAGGCGGCCGCCTGGCTCATCAAGTCCGGGATCGCAGCCAATCGGTCACTGTTCGAGCAGGTGCAGGCGAAAACGGTCGAAATTCGGCGCTTGCGCCAGGAGGCGCAGGAGTTGATCCACCGCCACGTCGCGGGGGCGGCCGCGGAGTCGGGGGAGGGCGAGTAGCGGCGGGCCTCACCCCCCGGCCCCCTCTCCACCATGTAGAGAGGGGGAGTCTGCCGTCCGGCGTTCCCGCGCAAGCGGAAATCTATGCCTGCCGCCGGATTCCAGTCCCCTATGGCCCCCCCTGCACAGGGGGACGTGGATTCCCGCGTTCGTGGGAATGCCGGTATCCCCGCCGGCCTCCGCCGCACTCGCCCAGTCTACGGGCCACTGACCACTCGCAACTGGTCAGGGCCGGTTAGTAGGCGGGGAGCACGCGGCCTAAGCATTGCTGCTGGTAGCCCTCGGAGGTGAGCACGGTGTCACGTAGCTTACGGTCACTCCAGGCTTGATAGATCGCCTCATGCAAACGCTCGCCAGCAGTGAGGGTATCATCATTCCCGTGCCATCCCAGCGACGACCGGAACGGACCCCACACGCCGGCTTGCCAGGAAAAGGCGGCCATCTCTTCTTCCAGGCAGTCCGCTGCATCCGGGGACACCCGGCCGCTCACGGCATGGAGCACCTCATGGGCCAGTACCGCTGCCAGCACGGACAGCGGCTCGGACCGATAGGACTCGTTGATGGTGATGCGATTGGGGAGCGACTCGTACCGTCCGCCGACCTTCTCCGGTAGGGTGCCCCACACGATCTCGGTGCGTCGGTCGGCGAGGGGACGGCCAAACTTGGAGCGCCAGTCATCTACGTTGTGGACCCAGAGCAATTCCAGAGCGCGGAGGATGCGACCGGTGGCGCCATTGTGCGCGATCCAGTCGCCCCGGACAGCCGGCGGGTCCGGCTCCTGTCCTTCCTCACTCAGGTAATGCACCTCGGCAGACTTCCACTCCACGGTCACGGGACCTGAATAACCATAGGCCGTCACCCCGACGGCAATGTAGCCGGGGACATAGAAAACATCGTGTGCTTCAACGAGGAGGTTCCCGTTCAGACTGCCCCTGATCTGCTGGCCCTGCACGCGCACTTCCAGCGTGAACGGTTGACCACGCTGCGGGAGATTGTGGACGTCAAAGCGGCTGGTGAGCTTGTGCCACTCGTCCACGGCCGGGTCATATCGCGACAAATAGGAAGACTGCCATGCACGGTCAATCCCAAACTCAAGGAACCCGGTTTCCTCCTCATCACCGATGATGAGCAGAATCCCACCTCCAGCGCCCTCGGTCTGCACTCCGGTCGCGCGGAACACAAAGTCACCGGTTGTCCGGCTTAAGTACTCCCATGTTTGCCAATCCAGCCTGAACACGCGCAGGCGCAGGCCGCGCTCGGTGATCGTCGTTTCAGAGGCCTCCGAACGTCCACTGCTGGCCCGACCCCAATCAAGACCCGCATACCGGATCACCAGGGATGTGCCAGGATCACTGACGACCGTGGGAACCGGGGTGGCCGCGGGCGCCGGTGGCGCAGTGGCGGCGGGTAGTGTGGAACGCTGGAGGCCGGCGGCAGAAATGCCAAAGCGTTGCTCCCACGTGGCGAGGTCCAGCACAAAGTTGCCGTAGTTGCTGCCATTGATTCCGAACAGTTCCACGTCGCCAATGGATTGAATGTGGAATAGCCGCGGCTGCGGCCATTCGGTTTCCCACTTGACCAGATAGATCGGGTCGCCATCCTTGAGCAAGCCGGCGGAGAGCCACGGATCGCCGCGGTTAAGCCCCTGGAGCTGTGCCAGCGTGACCTCGATGCGGCTGTCCCAACGCACGTGCCGTCCGGACAAGGCCCGCGTATCGCCGGCCCAATGGAGGATGCCCTGCTGGTCAGCGATCCACAGATGCGGCGTACCCCGGAGGGCGACAACGGCGCCATGAGCGAACACGCCTTGCGCTTGCACTATAAGCGCCGGAGCAAGCGTGCTGATGAGGACGCCGATGATGACCAGGGCGATGAACCGTACCCGTATGTTCATCGAGAGGGACCGTCCTTGCGGCAGCGGTGGTGGCTACTCGGCACAGATGCGCTGCAACGATACCGAAAAATCTACTAGCCGCGATCTGGTGGCCGGAGTTCTGGATTGCGGCGTAAGCCGCAATGACGGGGGCCGGGGGGATAGCTGATGGCTAGACTTGCAGGAACGGGGCGACCGGGAGCACGAAGACGATGCCCGGCGTGGCGTCGGCGGTGCTCTGGAGACTGGCTTGCCGGAGCAGGCCGATGGCGTGATCTACCCGGTCGGGTGTGACGCCGGTCAGCAGCGTGGCATAGCCGCGCCGGAGGAAGCCGCCGACGGTCTTGATGCGCGTGACGCGGTAGCCGGCTTGGAGCAAGGCTTGGAGGCACGTGCTGGCGCTGGCGGTATGCACAATCGCGGCCACGAGCATGTGCGGCGCGTCCACTGCTACCGCGTCGGGCGACGCCGGTCGGTCGGCCGTTTCGGGATCGGCCAACCCCTCGAACCGCAGCACGGGTAGCTCGAAGACGGTGGCCCCGCCGACCTGCACCGACTCCACGTCGCGGCTGCGACCGCCGAGGAAGGAAAGCTCGTCCACGGGCAGCAAGTAGCGGGTGCGCGGCTGGCAGGTCTCGCGGATCGCCGTCAGCACCTCCGGCACCCGCTCCGACGCGACGATAGACAAGATGGTCGCGTTGCCTTCGAGCAGAAAGCTGCCCACGGAATCAATGCGGGTGGCACGCAGGCCGCGCGACGTGATCGCCTTGAGCAGCGCCGCCGCATCGTCGAGCTGCACGATGGCCAGTAGCAGGCGATGGGTGGTGGCTATCTCTATCGCTGTCATCGGATGCTCCAGGAGTGCGGCTTCCGGCACACCGACGAGCGCCCGGCTCACAGCTGGCGGACGAGCATACGGATCGTGCTCTGCCAGGTGAGACCGGGCGGCACGGTAATCAGGCCACTCTCGATGTCGCGGGCAGCGAGGTTGGCGGCATCCCCGGTGCAGGTATACGGCTCCAGACAGACAATCGGCCGGTCGAGCGGTGCATACAGCACCCACTGGAGAAAGCTGGCATCGGCCTGCACTGCTATCTCCAGCCCGGCCCAGGGGTTACGGAGCGTCGCTTCGCTCCAGTCTGCGAGCGTGCCCGGCGCATTGGCAACGAGGTCGGTGAAGATATGGTCGTAGGCGTACCCGGCCAGTGCCCGCGGATGCCGGAGGTCCAAGCGGCCCTGCGCCGGCCGGATGTGCCCGGTCGGGAGTAGCTCGTCCGTTAGCTGCCATATGCGCCGCCCCGGCACCTGCACCTCCGCTTGGTCGCGCGATCCGCCAGCGACAAACGCGGCCGGGAACCAGGGATGGAAGCCGAGGCCCATCGGCAGGGTGCGGTCCCCGGTGTTGCATACCTCACTGTGCAGGGTCAGGGTGGCATCGTGCAAGGTGAAGGTCACCGTGAGCCGACAGGCGTAGTCGTATTGCCGGCGGATGTCCGCGTTCGCGCCAAGATCGAGGCTGGTGCGGAGGACCGCCCCGGCGTCGGTGCTCTCGGCACGCTCCACCGCCCAAGGTTGCGTGGCGACCAGCCCATGAATGTGGTGGCCGTTGTCCGGGTCCACGTCGAATCGGTTGGTCTGCCCCTCGAACGTGAAGCGCCCCTGGCGCATCCGGCTCGGAAACGGGAAGAGGATCGGGTTGCCGGACGTATAGCCGGTTGGGCCGATGTCCGCCACGCCGGAGAGCGGTGGCAGCAGGTCTACCAGCGGGCCGGCGGCGCCGACGGGCGGCGCCCGGAAGGCAATGCAGTTGGCGCCCAGCGCCGGCACGATCTGTGCTGCGGCGCCCGTGGCTCCTTCGCGAAGGACGTAGGCGTCGTAGCCAGAGAAGTCACTACGTTCGACGGAATAATCAGCCACCGATCATGCTCCGGCAGACCTACCCCCAACCCTCTCCCTGGCAGGGAAGGGGCCGCAGGTTCGCCTCAATGACTCCCCTTCCTTGCTAGAGGAGGAACCGTGGGGTTGGGTGAGGTCAACACTACCTCTGCGTATCTCTCACCCTCCGGCCACTCTAGCAGCTTGCTGCCGGCGATGCCACCGCCGAGGCGCCGGTGCGAGGCGGGGCCGTGCTAGTGGCTGTGGCCGTGGTGATCGGTGCGGGCGGACAACCCAAAGCGGCGCCGGAGGGCCGCGTCGGATGCCGCGCTCCCGGTGGCGGAGGGCGCCTTGCCGAGGAGGCGCATGCCGTTGAGGATGACCACGATGGAGGCGCCGGTGTCGGCCCCGATGGCGGCCCACAGGTTGGCGATGCCCAGTGCTCCCAAGCCGAGGACCAGCAGCTTGGTAAGCAGGGCAAACCCGACGTTGAAGCGGATTGTGCGGGCCGCGCGATGGGAAAGCTGCAAAACCCAGGGCAACCGATTGAGATCGTCGGCCACCAGCGCCATGTCGGCTGCTTCCAAGGCCGCGTCGCTGCCCCCGGTACCCAGAGCGATGCCAATGGTCGCCGCGGCCAACGCCGGAGCATCGTTCACGCCGTCGCCGACCATCGCCACGTGGCCCTCGTTGCGGGCGTACTCCTGGATGGCCGCGAGCTTTTCCTCCGGCAGTAGCTCGGCGCGCACGTCTTCGGGAGCAATGCCGACCTGCTGCGCGACGGCCTGCGCCGTCAGGTGGTTGTCGCCGCTCACCAGCACCACCCGGCGCACACCTTGCGCGCGCAGAGTGGCAACGGTCTCGGCGGCCTGGGACCGGACCTGGTCCGCCACGCCGATGATCCCCAGCAACCGCCGACGCTCCGTTGGCTCACCCGCGCGGCCCTCCTGCTGACCAACGAGAATCGGTGTCTGACCGGCGGCGGTGATGGCCGCCAGCCGTGTAGTTATCTCGGCCGGATCGAAGCCGTTGGCGCGTAGCCAACCGAGACTCCCTACCCAGAGCAGGCGGTCGCCCACGACGGCACGGATCCCCTGCCCCGGCAAGGCCACGAAGTCGCTGGCGCTCGGCGGATCAGCGGCGCTACCGGTCGGCGCTTCCGCTGCGAGCTGCCGACCGGCGCGGACGACGGCCTGTGCGAGGGGATGCTCCGAACGCGCCTCCGCCGCGGCTGCGACGCGCACGAGATCGGCAGCCGACAGGTCGGCGCAGGGCGTCACCGTGACGACCTCCGGGACACCGCGCGTCAGCGTTCCCGTCTTGTCGAAGGCCACGACGCGCACTGTGCCGGCGCGTTCGAGGTACGCGCCGCCCTTGATGAGCACACCGCGCCGGGAGGCGTTGCCAATCGCAGCGACGACCGTGACCGGCGTGGAGATAACGAGCGCGCAAGGGCAGGCAACCAGTAGCAGCACGAGCGAGCGATTGAACCACGGTACGAGCGGCTCGCCAAAGACGAGCGGGGGGATGATGGTGAGGAGTACGGCGCCAACGACGACAACGGGCGTATAGATCCGCGCAAAGCGCTCGACAAACCGTTGACTGGGCGCCTTCTCACTCTGCGCCGCTTCGACCAAGTGGATGATCTTCGCCAGGGCGTTCTCGGCGAGGGGCTTCGTCGCCCGAATCTCCAGATACCCGTTCCGGTTGATCGTCCCGGCGTAGACGGTCGCGCCCGGTGCTTTTTCGACCGGCACCGACTCGCCGGTGATGGGCGCCTGGTCTACGGCCGAGTGGCCAGCGACCACTACCCCGTCGCGCGGAATGCGGTCCCCGGGGCGCACGACGACGACGGCACCAACCACCACCTGCTCGACCGGCTGCGTTGTCTCGCTCCCGTCGGGGCGTTTCACCTGGGCGGTATCCGGCGCCATCGCCATGAGCGCCTGGATCGAGCGCCGGGTGCGTGCGAGTGTCAAGCTCTCTAGCGCTTCGCCCAAACTGAACAGAAAGACTACCGTCGCCCCTTCGGCCCACTGCTCCAGCCCGATGGCCCCGGCCACCGCCACCGTCACCAGGAAGTTGATGTCCAGGGAGCGCTCCAGCCACACGCCGCGCAGTCCGCGGGGAACGATCTCGACCGCCCCGGCCAGGATCGCTACGAGAAACAGGCCAATCCGCAACGTCTCCGGCCAGCCGAGCAGCTCCGCAGCCAACCCCACGCCCAGACAGACACCGGAGACACCGAGTAGCAGTAGCTCGCGCCGCTGGCCAGAAGGCAGCCAGCACGCAATGCCGGCACCGTGCTCACCGGCTAGGTCGTGCCCGTGCTCGTGTTCAGCCGCGTGGTCATGGTCATGCTCGGCGGCAGCTATGTGGCTGTGCTCGTGGTCGTGGTCGTCATGCCCGGTCCCAGCCATGTGGTCGTGGTCGCCATGCTCGGCGGCAGTGGGCCGGCTTGTCGTGGCCGGCAGTGGCGACTCCTGGCTAGGCTGGGCCATCTCCGCGTTTCCTTCCTAAACAGCGCTTACGAACGGCTATCAGGGTGCAGCCCTGGAGGATGGTACACGAGGAAAACGCCGGCTAGGTTATCCGAACGGTTGACGTGCGGTAGTTAATCGTCAACTCATGCCCGGCAAGGAGGGCTACCCCAAGCAAGGGTTGTACTGCGCCGTCGCCATCCTCGCTTGGCTCCACAATGTAGACATCTACACCGAGGGGTTGCCCGTCACATTCAACTTTCGCCTCTAAGACAGGTAAATCTACGCTTTTGCCGTCTCCAAGTATGACGAAACCAAAACCGAGCCTTGGGAGTCCTAGCTCATCTGCAAGAGTACGATCAAGGACCAACCCTATACTGCAACCCGTGTCAATAACGCACGCTACTTCCTTGTCTCCCAACGGCCCTCGAATCGTTATAGTCACGAAAGCAGTGCCGGTTTCATCGATCCGCTGACTAAGCACCCCGGTATGAAGAGGCATCGCTGTTCAACCAATACGGGCAACGGCAGGGTGTCCAATCCACATCACATAGAACACCCCACCAGGCCAGCGCTCGTGTGCGTGAGCCAAAGCACCTCTAACGCTGTCACCCAACGCATACTGACCATTATCTACATTTATGGCGACGTAACGGTCACGGTGCTCCGCCTCGAGCTTGTCCTGGAGATCCCGAGCATAGATGGCGCGGCCCCGACGACCGACCTCGCTCGGGTTTGGCCGGGAGCGCGTCGGGGCAGCCTTGGCTTCGCTATCAAGTAGAGTGACCATCGTGAGCCTTCCTCCGTCGAAAGCTGCGTGTAGTGAGCAAGCTAGAGAAGATAGTCGGTAGCAGCGTAGCCAACTCGTACCGTATAGAAGACCTCGCTAGGCCAGCGCTCGAACGCATCATCTTCGGCCTGCTGCGCGCTGTCAGCCAGCGCGTACTCACCGGTGAGAACGTTGATGGCGATGTAGTGGCCAAGCTCCCTTGACTCCAGGTAGGCCCTGAGATCACGCTCGTAGATGCTGCGGCCCAAGCGCACAATCTCCTCGGTGCTCCACGTCGCAGTCGAGTCCTGCCGGCTGTCTACCTGCGGAACGGTAGCCGGTGCCATGTCAATCTCTCCCGGCCCATGATACGACAGATCAGGGACTGCTCGCTCATTCCGGCGGGTCGTACACGAGGAGTGCGATGCTGGCGGTGTAGCCGTGGACATAGCTGCGCTTGCCGACCGGGCCGATCTCGCCATTGCAGAAGAAGCCGGCCAGCGGCAGGGGGCCGAGGGCGCGCGCCACGGCGTCGGCATCGTGGTCGGGCGTACCGAACAGGCCGGCGCCCCGGCCCGTGCAGGAGCAGAGCAGCGCCGCCAGCGGTGCAGTAGCGTCGTCCTCGGTTTCCACGGCGGATAGCATCGAGTGCAGCTCTTCATCGGCGGCCGCCCGGTCACGGAGGTGAAACTGGAGGGTTTGGCCAACCAGCGGGTGCGCGCCGACGGCAATCACCCCGCGCTCACGGTCGAACCCCAGGAGGTTACGCACGAGAAAATCACCGGGGCCGAGCGTGGTGCGATGCTCGTCCATCGCAAGCCCGACGAATGGGCCGCCGCGCTGGGCACGGCGCTGGATTTCCGGCGGCAGCGCCTGCAACGTATCCACCAGCACGTCGAGCGCCGGCCGGCCGGCGATGGTGTGGATGATCGGCCCCTCGCTCTCGGTGATCGTCCACGGCTCACCGATGGGAATGCAGCCCTGGGCAACCAGCGTCCGCACCGTCCAGTCGCCGCCCAGACCAATGAGCAAGGCACCCTCGTCGCGGACGGGCACCGGCTGGTCGCCATCGTCAATGAACAGATAGCTCTTCCGCTGCAACGGGTTGCCGGAGGCCAGCCCCCCCACGACCGTCGCGTCGGGAAAAGTCTGCGCCATCCCCACGATAAGGGCCTCGACATCCAGCCGAAACGGATCGGCGAACAGGAGCCAGGCGCGCGCCGCGCCCGCGTCTGGTCCGAGCGCCGCTTGCAGCGACGCGGCGAACTCGGCACTGTGGCCATCCTCGGCGTCGGCAGCGTCGAGCCTGTCCTGGGTGATGTAGCGCGGCGTCAGATGCACACCCGGCAGCCGCAGCAAGAGCACGGAAAGCGCCGGCTGCTGCTCGATCTCGCGCTTCGGCCCAATGACTCCGGCGCCGCTACAACCCACCAGCAGACGGGCGTGCGCCGCCGACCGAGCCGCGGTCACGATGTCGGGGAAGTCGTCCGCGTAGTGCGCGCTGGCGAACAGCAGGGCCAGGTCAACGGGTGGCTGCTCGGACGCCTCATCAAGTGGCACGGTAGCGTCATCCAATTGGGTCCGTGCCCGCTCGATAGCTTGCGCGAGTGCTTGCCGCCAGTCACCGTGCAGCGCAATCCCGGCTCCGGCCGCGCCGCTGGCCATTCTCAACTCCGTCATCATGGCGTGGCCGCTCCTTCCTCTGCCTGCTCCTCATATCGAGGATAGCCGAACGCGCCGCTCAACGGCAGGTTTGCCGCAAGCACCGTCACCCAATGGCCGACAGAACTCGCCCGGCCAGGGAAGCAGCGCTTATCGAACGGTTAGGTCGCGGCTCACCGACGTGAGACGCTCGCAGCCTTCTCCAGTGACGACCACGGCGTCGGACACGAAGGCACTGCCGTGACCGGTCCCCAATAGCCAGGACAAGAGGTGGAAAACCATTCCTGGGCGCAACGCCAGCTCGGAGCCAGGACGCAAGCCCATGGGGACGCCACTGCCGGACCAGCTCGGTGGAAAACCGATCCCCACCGAATAGCCGCAGTGGTGCCGCCGGTATTCGGCGAATCCGGCGCGGTTTAGCGACTCCTGCCACACTTGATAGACCTCTCGCGCCTTGACTCCCGGCCCCATCGCCGCAACGACTGCATCTATCGCGTCCCGGCTGGTCGCGTGGACGCGCACCGTTTGCTTGGGGACGTCGCCGACGTAGACCAGGCGCCCGATGGGGGCGTGGTACCGGCGAACGCAGCCCGACAACTCAAGGAAGAGGAGGTCACGAGACTTGAGCCGACCTTCCGCATAGCCGCGCGCAAGGTCCCACGTACCATGCTCGTGCTCCAGGTTTTGTGTGGACCGCACCAGGGGAGTGAAGCCTGGGGGGATGCCGCCACGCTGAATCATCGTGGCATACGATGCCGCTACGATGTCGGTCATCGGGGCCCCAGGCCCCGCCGTGGCAATCGCTGAGCGCGTCATCGCGTCCGAGATTGCCGCGGCCGCGCGCGTGCATTCAAGCTCTCGAGGAGACTGCACTACACGGCACACTTCTACTAGGCCTGAAGCATCGTCCCACGTGGCCTCCGGGGTCCGCGCGATGATGCCCTCAGCGATGCCGAATTGCAGGAAGTTACTGACTTTCTCGAGGCCGATGCGGCCGGAGCCTACTCCCGCGTCGTGGATAGCCGTGCGGACGGCTTCGACCGGTGGAGTGAAGTCGGACGGCGTGGCTGGCTCAGGGCCATCAGGCCGGCCCTCCGGCGGAGCCGCCGCCCCGTCCGGATAGCCAACGTGCTCCACGTTCGGCGCCAGGTCGCGGACGGTAGCCCACTCCATGGCCCTCGTGACGAGAAACGGCCTCCCTTCCAGCGGGAGGAGCAGCCCCTGGAAGGCGAAATAGCCCTGATAGTCGAGGCCCGTCAGGTAATAGACGTTCTCCGGGCTGGAGATCAGACAGGCGTCAAGCCCCCGGCGGGACATCGACTCGCGCACGCATTGCCACCGTCGCCGGTACTCTTCGTCAGGGAAGTAGGCGGCGGGTCCGTTTGATCTCAACACGCCAATGCTCCTTCGACCGCGAGCTACGCAGTACGCTTGAGGTTAGCAAGCCGGTCCGATCACGACCTGCACAAGGGATGCTCCGGATACGCAGCGTTGGCGAGGTAGCAGAACACGAGGGCTGCTTGGGCAGTGCTCGCACTACTGCGTATACTGAGAGTACCCGCCGGGGGCCGGTTGGGTGGCTGATCGGAAGCAACGCACAGGCGAGGGAGACAATGGTAGGAGCAGAAATCCGCAATCCGGATGAGCCGTTTGCCCGGATTGACGTGGAACGGACCAAGGAATTGATCGCCGAGGGCGCCGCCGTGATTGACGTGCGGGAGCCGGACGAGTGGAACAAAGGGCATATACCCGTGGCAACGCTGGCGCCACTCCAGCAGTTCATGATGGCGCCGCAGAACTACATCGAGCAAGACAATATCGTCTTCGTTTGCGCGGTGGGACAACGCAGCGCCATCGCGTGTGAGATGGCCGCGGCCATGGGGCTGGAGCAGTTGTACAACCTCGAAGGCGGGACGATTGCCTGGATACGGGCGAACGAGCCGGCGACGATCCCGGACCATCCCGTCACCGAGTAGCTGCCGCGCCGGCCACCGTCGGTGAGTATCCGGCGAGTAGGGGCGTTACGTCCGTTCTGCGCCGTTTATGGTCCGGCCGATGAGTCATCCGCAGCCCACCGGCAACTACCAGCCAGGCCCGCGCCCGGTGGCGTCATTGGCCGCCGCGTGCGCCGGCGGTGGAGGATGGCGGTGAGCCAGCAGCCCGGTACAAGAGTAGCCATTGTCGGCCTCGGGCTGATCGGCGGATCGCTCGGCCTCGCCCTGCGGGAGGCCGGCTATCACGTCACCGGTTTTGCCCGCAGACCGGCCGTGCGCCGTCGGGCACTGGCTCTTGACGCCGTAGACGTGGCGGCGGCCGACCTCCGGGAGACGGCCGCCACCGAGATCATTGTCCTCGCCGTGCCCGTGCTGGCTACGCAAGCGGTCTTCCGGCAGCTTGCACCGCAGCTCCCCCCCGGCGCTATCGTGACGGACGTGGCCAGCACGAAGGCCCGGATATTGGGCTGGGCGGCCGAGCTACTGCCAGCTACCGTCCATTTTGTCGGGGGGCATCCGATGGCCGGCAGGGAAACGGCCGGGATCGAGCACGCGGAGGCCACCCTCTTTCGTGGCCGCACCTGGTGTATTGTCGCTCCGGACGCGACCCCGCCGGAAGCGGTTGCCGCCGTCACCGCGCTGGCGACCGCGACCGGCGCGTTGCCCCTGGCCCTCGACGCCGCAACACACGACGCGGCCGTCGCGGCCACGAGTCATGTTCCTTTTCTGGCGGCAAAGGCGTTGGCCGAGGCCTCGTTCATGCAATCGGATTGGCCGTACATCCAACCGCTGGCGAGCACCGGATTGCGCGACACCACGCGCTTGGCGAGCGGCGACGCGCTGATGCACCGGGACATCTGCGTCTCCAACCGCGCCGCCATCCTGCAACAACTCGACCACTTCAGGGAGCGGCTGGCCGCGCTGGCGACGCTCATCCGCGAGGGGGACGACGAGGAACTGCTGGCGTACTTCGAGCGACTCAAGACGGAGCGGGATCGCTTCGTGGCCTACTTGGATCAGCGCCGCAACGCATAGGGCTGCCGAGCGGCACCCGCTGCCATCGTGCTGTCAGGGCGCACGGAGAGGTCGGCCTACACGAGGAGGTCGAACCGCACGCCATCTTCATCGCGGCGGAGCAGATGGCGGAGGCGATAGCGCACGGCCCGGCGCCGCTCCGGTCCGAGCTGCAACCCCAGTACCGAGCCGAGCAGGAGGCCGCAGGCCGTACCTACCAGGATACCGGTGAGAAACACCCGATCATCAGCACGCGCGTCCACTGCGATTCTCCTTCATCCGGCAACCACTACGGCATGTGGAGGAGCGTCGTCGCCTCCTCCCAGAGCCGCTCCAAGCGATAGTAGTCACGCGCTTCCGGCGAGAAGAGGTGTACGACGACGCTTCCGTAGTCCAGCAAGAGCCACCCGGAGCCGCCGCCGGCCATACCCTCGGTGCGGAGCGGCCTCTCTTGCCATTTCTCCCGGATGCCGTCCACGATAGCGCCGACCAGCGCCTTGAGGTGGCGGTCGCTGTTGCCGCTACAGATGACGAAATAGTCGGCCACGACCGAGGTGCGCTGGATGTCGAGCAGCATGAGGTCGGTGGCATTGCGGTCGGCGGCACAGTCAACGATGTCTTGGGCCAGCGTGAGCGGCGCGGGTACTTCGGCAGCCACGCTGGCACGACGGTCGTGGTAGCCGACCGCCGCTGCACTCGACTCGATCAAGGAATGCTCGCTTGCCATCTACTAGCCAGTATAGCACCCTCGCGCCGCGGGCCGGGAGCCAGCAGCGGTGAGTACCCTTTTATGGGGAAACGTACAAGCGATGCTCGTGGATGTACGCCGCAACGGCCGGCGGCACCAGCGCGTGGATAGAACGGCCGGCGGCGACCCGGTCTCGGACAAGCGTCGAGGAGACATCTTGCATCGTGATGGGCAGGACGGTAATCCGCGACTGCGCGGCCGGAAGGGCCGCAATCAAGCCGGCCGGTACCGCCTGCGGGTAGCCCGGTCGCCACGCAACGAGCACCCGGCAGAGCGACAAGAGCCGGTCGGGGTCGCGCCAGTCCGGGAGGTCGAGCAGCATATCGGCGCCGGCAATGAGGAAGAGGGCCGGGGCGGGGCCAACCTGGGCGCGCACCGCTGCAACCGTATCGGTCGTGTAGGAGGGAGCCGGCCGGTCCAAGTCCACACGGGAGACGGCAAACCGGGGCCGGCCTTGCAAGTCCAGGTCGAGCATTGCCAACCGATGGCGATTGCTGGTCGGCCGGCGGGCTTTCAAGGGTGAGCGCTGTGCCGGGACAAACCAGACTGCATCCAGGTTGCTCGCGGTGGCCACTTGGGCGGCGAGCGCAAGGTGGCCGTTATGCACCGGGTCGAAGGTCCCGCCAAGTAAGCCGAGCCGGCGCCTCCTGCGGTCGCGGCCTGGCTGGATCGCGGACATAGCCCGATTGTGCCTGTTCGCCGGTGGGTGTGGCGCGGTGTGCTATGTGGTCCAGGGTAGCACGTTGGCCCCTGGCCAGCGTCGCGCTGTTATCATGCGCGTTTGACCTACGGATGCGCCACACGCACACGAGGGAGCGGAGGAATGATCGTCGTCATCAACCGTCTGCACGTACCGGCCGACTACGCGAGCCATCTGGAGCGCGCCTTTGGCAACACGCGCCGCATGGATGAGGTACCCGGCTGCCGCGGGTTCGAGCTGCTACGCAACGAGAGCGGCGGTGAATACCTGGTTGTGACCAGGTGGAATACTCGCGAGTCCTACGACGCCTGGCGGGCCAGCGATGCCTTCCAACAGGCTCATGCCCGGACCAACCCCGACAGCCCGGTCAAGGCCGAGTTGGGCGTGTACGACGTGCTGACCGACACGCCCTAGGGCGTTGCCAATGAGGAGGAGTGACTGTGCGAGACACTGATCCACGGGCACCGCTTCCCCCGGAGATGGAGGCCCAAGCGCAGGAGCTGCTCCGACAGCCTTACCACAAACTGATAAGCACCACTGTCGAGGGTGATGTGATCGTCGCAATACCGGAGCTTCCCGGCTGCTGGACGGCGGCCGAAACCGAAGCGGCGGCGCTCGCCCAACTCCCCGAAGCGCTGGGCGTCTGGTTTGAGTCGGCGCTGGTGCGTAACGAGCCGATCCCGGCGCCTTTTCCGGAACGGGACCCTAGCGACAATGTCCTGGTGCAGATGCCGGAGGCCCTGCACGAACACTTGATGCACCAGGCCGAGCGCGAGGGGGTTAGTCTCAACCAGTGGATCGTGACCTTGCTCTCACACGCCTGCGGGGAAAGAGCCGGACGTGACATCGGTGTTGGCGGGAAGCTCTCCCCGAAAGTGTTCCGGCGCTCATCGAAGGCGCGCTGGCGTCAACGGGCACTACAAGCAGGAGGTAGTCGCTGAGGTCAGTCGGTGATCTCGACGAGTTGGCCGGTTTCGGCCGACTGGTAGAGCGCATCCATCACCCGCTGCACGTTCAGCGTCTCCTCCGGTTTCACCAGCGTCTCGGCCCGGCCTAACGCCGCCTGCACAAAGCGCTCGACGGACGGTTGCCGGTGCCACGTGACCGCTTCCTCGGCGGGAGCGGCTTCCGCAGCGGCAGAGGCACCCTCGGCGGCAGGCGCCGACGGAGCGGGCTTCTGCGGTGGTGGGTCCGGTGCGGGTGGGGGCAACTCCGGGGTGACATCTTCGGGCGCCCCGTCCACGTCGCGCACGATCTGGAACGGGTCGAGGCGCGCACTCCCCTCGGTGCCGAAGAGTTGGGTGTGACTGGCGCCGCGCTCGGTCATTTGCAGTAGCCAGCTCGTCTCCAGCATGAGCGTCGCGCCGTTGTCGAAGCGGACGAGGGCGGCCGCGAGGTCTTCCACATCGTATTCTTCGACGTTGATCGTGCCCATCCGGTTCTTCAAGCCCGGACGATGCGCCAACGCCATGTAGGTCGCGCCGAAGACGGCGACCGGGCGGGGGCTACCCATCAACCACATCGTAACGTCGAGGGCGTGGACGCCAATGTCAATCAGCGGACCGCCACCGTTGAGCTTCTTGATATGGAACACGCCCCACGTGGGCGCACCGCGGTTGCGTAGCGCGGCCGTCTTGGCGTAGTAGATGTCCCCTAGCTCACCGGCATCTACCGCTCGCTTGACTGCCTGCGCCGCCGGCGAAAAGCGCTGCTGGTGACCGATGGTGAGGACCTTGCCGGCGCGTTCGGCGGCCGCCACCATGTCTTGCGCTTCCGCGACGTTCATAGCCATCGGCTTCTCGCACAGCACGTGCAGGCCGGCGTCGAGCGCCGCCACCGTTGCGTCGTGGTGCATGAACGGGGGCGTGCATACCGAGA
The DNA here is from genome assembly GCA_965220865.1 of Chloroflexota bacterium. Taxonomy (GTDB): domain Bacteria; phylum Chloroflexota; class UBA11872; order UBA12225; family JAJDUF01; genus JAJDUF01. The sequence continues at coordinate 3,317,865 of OZ244848.1, read as the reverse complement.
CCGCGTCAAGCTCGGGGAGGGCCAGTAGCTCGCGGTAGTCGGTACACCAATGCGCCAGGTCAAAGCGCTCGGCAAAGGCTTTGGCCCGTTCGGGCCGCACATCGCAGCAGGCCACCAGCTCGCAGTCGTCGGGGAGCGCCTTGTACCCCGGCGCGTGTACCCCGTCGGCGATTCCGCCGCTGCCGATGATGCCAACCCGCAGCTTGTTCGTCATCATGGTCGCTCCTTCAATCCCGGTATAGCGTAGAGCCGCTGTGAGCCTACCTATCGGCCGTCACCGCGGGCAACCGCGGCGGCGCGGCCGGCGTTCTGCGGTGGAATAGCGGCGGGGACGTGCTATCAACTATCGTAGACTGGAGAGAATCATTAGGGAGGCTATGAGCCGAGCGCCGCACGTGCTTGCCAATGAAGTGATCGCAGCGCTCGCGCGGAGACCTGGCACTCTACCGGCGCATGGGCGGAATTGAGGAAGAGATCATGGTAGTCGCGACAAGGCGGATGACCGTCGCCGAGTTCGAGCAGTGGCAGCTGTCCTGGGACGATTCCTACCGCTACGACCTCTGGGACGGTGAGGTGATCGAGATGGCACCGGCGAACCAAGAACATGGTAGGGTCGCAATGTCGCTTGGCAGTCTCGTGCATGTCTACGCCCAACGGCACCGTCTGGGTCACACGTATGCCGCTGAGACGGGCTTTGTGCTCGACGAGGTGCGCCAGCGGATACTAGCGCCTGACGTGGCTTTCGTTACTCGAGGCCGCGTGCCACCCGGCCCCCAACGGGGCTTCTTCCGCGGCGCTCCCGACCTCGCCGTGGAGGTGCGCTCGCCTAGCCAATCGGCGCGGGAGATGGACACCAAGGCTGAGGGGTATCTCGCTGCCGGCACGCGCCTCGTCTGGATCGTTGATCCGGACCGCCGGACCGTGACAGTGTATCGCCCAAATCGGTCACCAGAGGAGCTGGCGCTTGAGGGATACCTGGACGGGTACGACGTGCTGCCGGGGTTCCGGGTGGCGGTGGCAGCGATCTTCGACGTGTAGGGCACGCGAGGATGTACACTATGACGCCAGCGACCGGCTTTCCAGCGAGCCGCACCACAGCGGGCTGGCCGCTTTCGTTGGGTGCCGTCGTCAGCCAGCAGAGAGAGGCAGCATAAATGGCTACACAGGCCAAGAACGACGAACCTAGATTCAACTTCGGCGCTGGCATGCCGGACCCCAAGACGTTTCCATCGCGGGACTTAGCCGTCGCGGCTGCGCGGGTGATCGAGCGCGAAGGCAGCTCACTGGTCCGTTACCCCGGCAACTGGGGCTATCCCGGCCTACGGGAGGTGGCGCGCGAGCGCTTTCATCGGAACCACGGCGTTGAGGTCGGCATTGATGACATCGTGCTGGGCAATGGCTCGATGCAGCCCATCAATCTTGTCGCCGCGGCTTGGACCAAAGCCGGCGCGCCGGTCGTCGTGGAGGAATTCACCTACTCCGGCACGCTGGGCGTCTTTCGACATCATCAGGTGGACTTGGTCTCAATACCGTTGGATGAGCAGGGGATGCGGACCGGCGCGCTCGACGCGGCACTGCACCGCCTACGTCAAGCCGGCACACCCGCGCAGTTCATCTACACCATCGCCAGCCACCAGAATCCGAGCGGCACGACGCTGCCGGTCGAGCGCCGGCGGGAGCTGCTGGAGGTGGCCGCAAAACACGAGGTCGTGATTGTCGAGGACGATTGCTACGCCGACCTGCGCTATCGCGGTGAAGAGGTGCCCTCGCTCTACGCGCTGGCCGAACCGGGACAAGTCCTGTACATCGGGTCGTTCTCGAAGATTCTCGGTCCCGGCGCCCGGCTCGGGTACTTCATTGCTCCGCCGAGCTTGCGCGATCAGCTCTTGTCCCACCGGAGCGACGGTGGCACGTCTTCGCTGGCAGCGATGATCGTGGCCGAATACTTGCAAGGGCATATGTGGAGCCATATCGCCGAGGTGAAGGTGCTGATGGCGGCCAAGCTGGCGGCGCTCCACGGTGCCCTCGACGAGTGCTTGGGCGACATCTGCTCCTGGACCCAGCCGACGGGTGGCCTCTTCCAATGGCTCAAGCTACCGGACGACGTGGACACCACGCAACTGCAAACCCTCGCCGCCCGCCGGGGCATCGCCTGCGGCTCGGGCCGCTCCTTCGACGCGCAGGATCGCGACATCGCCTACCTGCGGCTGGCATTCGGCTACATTGACGAAGCCGACATCATGGATGGTGTTGCCAGGCTCGCCGACAGCATTCGGAAGTCCCAGACGAGGACCCCCGGCAACGGCGCCGTGTAGCACGCCAGCCGTGGCCCCGGCCCGGTGCGCTACCGCCATCAGGCGGCGAGACAGGAGACGTTACCCAAGTCCCTACGCGCTACGTCTCTGCCCGGCCGTAGGTGATGAAGCCGTAGCCGGTGTCTTCGAAGTAGGTCTCGCTGGGGTAGGACAGCACCTCGTAGGCGATGAACATGTCGTCCACCGCCGCCGCCACGGCGGACAGCACGGTGGCCGTGAACGCACTGCCCACGGAGATCAGCACGGCGGCAGCCAGCAGGATCAGCGTCAGCAACACCAGCGGCGCGAGGCCCACTGCGAGGTATTCGTCCCGGCAGAGGTAGCTACCGGGGGCACTCACGTAGAAGACCGTGCCAATCTTCGCCCGCCGCCTGATTCTGAACTTCGGGCGGACGCCGAACGCGCGGAAGGCAACGGCGTGGGTGAGCTCATGGATCGCCAATATCAGTACCAGGCCAATGACCATCATGGGGAAGTTCGTGTCGAGCGTTCTCATGTCGGTCGTCATCGTCACGAACACGATGGCAACGAACAATGCGGCGAGGAACAGCGCCAGCGTGAGGCCGGCAATCGCTATCGCGGTCCGGACCGGGGTCTGACCGAGCATCCACCGGGCTACCTCGACATAGTCGCTCGGCAAACTCTTCGCCAACTCAGCCTCCTAGCGTGGTGCGGGTATGCGCCGCGCGAGCAGCCGCAGCGCCGCGTAGAACCAGCGCTGCACCCGCGAGCGGGACAAACGGCTGATCGTGTAGGCATCGTTAGCCTGGTGCAGCGCGTAGCTGTACGTGGGATACGTATGGATCATCGTGAGCGCGCTCACCGGCAGCTTGTGCCGCATCAGTAAGGCGAGCTGCTGGATTAGCTCGCCAGCGCGCGGGCCCACGATGTGTGCGCCGAGAATACGCTGCCCTCGCAACACGAGCTTGATAAAGCCGTCGGTCGCGGCATCGGTGACGGCGCGGTCAGTATGGCTGAGGGGGAAGCGCTCCACCGTGACCTTGCTGCCGTAGCGCGCGCGGGCTTCCTGCTCGGTGCAGCCAACGCGCCCAATCTCCGGCTCGGTGAAGATCGTCCACGGCACGACCGCGTAGTCCATCTTCTCCTTGATCCAGGGAAACATGATGTTGCGGATGATGAGGCGCGCCTCGGCCTCGGCGACATGGGTGAAGCGATACCTGCTGCTGGCATCGCCACAGGACCAGATACCGGGCACCGTCGTCCGCAGGTAGGAGTCCACGCGAACGCCGTGCGTGCCGACCGCGCCGCCGATCTCGGTCAGTCCCAGCTCTTCGACGTTGGGACGGCGGCCGATAGCGACGACGATCCGGTCGGCCACGACCGCGCCGCGCTCGCCATCTTCACTCCGATAGATCACGCGGTGCGCGCCGGACACTGCGGCGGGCGCCACCTCCTGAGCGGTCACCCCTTTGAGGATGACGACGCCCTCGCGCTCCAGGAAGGTCTGTAGCGCCGGCGACACTTCCTGCTCCTCGCGCGGTAGCAGGCGTGGGGAGCGAGAGAGCACCGTGACGCGCGATCCCAGCCGCGCAAAGGCCTGGGCCAGCTCGACGCCGACGGGGCCGCCGCCGATGATCGCCAGTCGGGCCGGTAGCTCCTGGAGCTGATCGAAGACGGTCTCATTGGTGAAGTAGCCGGCGGCCGCCAGTCCGGGCAGCGCCGGGACCACCGGGCGCGAGCCGGTGGCGATCACGATGTGGCGCGACCGGAGCCGCCGGGCACCGACCGCAACGACCCCCGGGGCGACGATGCGGGCTGCGCCACGAACGACGGTGATGCCCTGCCGCTCCAAGGCTGCTTGGTTTTCGGTCGCCTCAATCGTCGTCCGCGCCGTGTGAACGTGCCGGACGACCGCCCGGAAGTCGAGCGGCGGCGCGCTGGTATCGTTGCCGTTCCAGCGCGCTGCCTCACGCGCCGCTTGCGCCAAGCCCGCCGCGTGCAGCAAGGCTTTGCTCGGCACACAGCCGGTCCAGAGACACTCGCCGCCGAGCCGCTCCCGCTCGACGAGGGCAACCCGCAGACCAAGCGTGGTGCCAGTGACGGCAGCGGCGAACCCGCCGGAGCCGGCGCCAATGACGGTGATGTCGAACTGGGGCTGCGTACTAGCCATGAGGTGTGCTCAACACGTCGCGCGACCGAGCAGGACCGCTGGCTACGCGGGCAGCTCGTTGCTGCGGTCGCGGACGGCCGTTGGGCGGATGACAAGCTCATCAATAGTGACCCGCGCAGGCATCGTGGCGATGAAGAGAATCGCCTGGGCCACGTCATCGGGCCGCATCATGGTGGCGCGGGCCGCGGCCGAAGGGACCACCGTGCGCTCGTCAATCATCGGGGTATCCACCTCGCCGGGGTAGATCACGCAGGCACGAATGCCGTGCCGCCGCTCTTCCTGATTGATCGAGCCGTTGAGCGAGGCCAGCGCGGTCTTCGTGGCGCTGTAGGCCACCCCGGACACGTGCGAGGGGCGGCGCCCCGCGCCCGAGGAGACGTTGACGATGAGGCCGGCTCCCTGCCGGCGCATCGCGGGCAGCACCGCCCGCACACACCAGTAGGCGCCGTTCAGATTGATGTCAACGACCCGCGACCAGTCGGCGGCCGAAATGTTGTCGAGGCTGCGATATTTGGTGTTGATGCCGGCGTTATTGACGAGCAGGTCGAGGCGGCCGGCGCCCAACGACTGACAACGCTCCACGGCCGCCTCCACCGCTGCCAGGTCGGTCACGTCGGCGGGGAGCGCCCAGCCTTGCCCGCCGGACTGCGCAATCTCCGCGGCGACCTGCTCCAGCGGCTGCGGCCGGCGGCCGAGCAAGCCGACGCCGGCGCCCGCTTGGGCCAGCGCGTGGGCCACCGCCGCACCAATACCCGTACCGGCGCCCGTGACCAGCGCGACTTGTCCGGTGAGCGGTTGCGACACCGGCTCCCCGCCGGCGAGCGACGCGAGCCAAGGGAATCGCCGCGGCACATCCATGCGTCTTTTCCTCCGTCGGGTGTAGCACACCGGGAGTCACAGCGCGCGAGGCCATGACCATGGTGGATCTGTCCCGGCGAGCCTATCCAAAGGCCGGTGGAATGGTGCTCAGGATGCTAACACACGCAGCCGGACAAGCCGTGCTGGCGCAGGAACCGTGGGAATAGCGTGTCGTCGTCCGGAGGCTAGTGGATGACCGCAAGCAGTCCCCGGGCCTCGTCGGCTCGGTCCAGCAGAAAGCGATGCACCGCCGCAAAGCGGTCTAGCACCTGCCCAATGGGGCGCCATCGCACCTGCTCCACCCAGGTCTGCCCGCTCTCGTCGAGACCGTAGCTCAGGGGTCTGCGGATACAGGAGGGACCATAGCGGAGCGCCAAGCTCGCGGCGTAACCAAAGCGCGCGGCTTTGAGGTCACCTTGCCAGCCGGCCTCCTGCAATCCGCGCACGTACCCGGCGAAAACACGTCTGTCCAGCGCCTCTGAATGGGCTGTGTCCCACCTGTCGTCCAGGAGGGTAAAGAAGACCAGCGGCGCGATGTCGTGTCCGATCTCCGCGATCCCCGCATGGGACCAGTCAATCGCGACAGTTTGCGCCTGCCCAGACGGGCCGCGGCGAGCAAAGACGTTTGATGGGGCGGCATCGAGATGGCCGAAGGTCTTGGGCAGCCGGTCGAGCGCCGCCAGGAGCAACTCTCGGTCCTCCCAGAAACGGAGCAGGTCATCCACGCTCCGGCCAGGGAACGCGCGGCGCGACAGCGGGTGGTCGGGGAGACGTTGCAGCCGCCCGACATCGGGCGCATCGTCCGCAACGTCGCTACGGATCCACTCGCGCAGCACCCACGGCCCGGTGGGGAGTGGGCGGCCGACCAGATAGGCACCGTTGAGCTGGCCGAGATGGCGAGCGGCCAGGCCATACCGGCGTAACGGCCACGGCCGGCCTACCTCGTCCATGACCTCTTCCTGCCAAATCCGGAACGTATCCCCGTGCGCCTCGACGCCGAAACAGCGCGCTGCTGCGAGTCCGCCGGGCAGGTCACGCAGCAGCCCGGCGGCATTGGCCTGCGCCTCCCGCGTACCCGAGGTACGCTGCCGACGGACAACCTTCAGGACCAACGACCAAGCGACCGTCGTGCCCGCCGTGCAAGCATGCCCGGTGAAGCGGAACACGTTCCGACTCTCGGCGGGCAGGGGCGTCACCTGCCAGTCGGTGACCGCAACCGTTTCGCTGTCGAGGGCCTTCCGGACAAGGGGATTCAGGGTCTCCCGGTCAATTGCTTGCAGCGCCGTCTCTATCTCCACATTGCTCCTCACCACGCTCCCAGTAGCCTCCGGTACCGCTTCCTTGCTGCCAAGGTAGGCACTGGGAGGTGGCGCGTCAACTGACCGTCAGTCAGGTCGCCAACATGTCGTCAGCCTGGGACTAGCGGATGATCGCAAGCAACTCCCGCGCCTCGTCGGCTCGACCCAAGAGAAAGCGCTGTACTATTGCAGAGTGGTCCATGAGTTCCTCGGTCGTCATTTCTCCAGCTGGACCGGTCCAGGAGTGCTGGCGCTCGTCGAGCACATACCTCAGCATGCGACCTATGGAGCGCAGGCCAAAGCGCAGTGCCAAGCTCGCCGCGTAGCCAAAGCGCACGGTTCTTGGGTCACCCTGCCAGCCAGCGTCCTGTAACCCTCTCAGGTAACCGTCGAAGGCGCACTCGTCTAGTTCACCGGCCTCGGTTCTGTCCACTCTTGCCCAATCGAGGATAAAAAAGACCAGTGGAGCAAGCTCGTGGCCAAGTTCCGCAACTCCCGCACCCTGCCAGTCGATCACCACGGTCTGTTCCGCTCCATTGGCATCGCGGCGGGCGAATAGGTTCGAGGGCGCAGCATCGAGGTGACCGAAGGTCTTGGGCAACTGATCAAGCGCATCCAGAAGAACCTCTCGGTTCTCCCAGAGGCGGAGTAGGTCATCGGCGCTGCTGCCTGGGAAGGCGTGTGGTAGCCGGGGGTGATCGAGGAGACTACGCAGTTGGGCAATGAGAGGAGCGTAGCCTACCACCACCTCCCGTAGCCAGCCTCTGTTGAGCCACGGTCCGGTGGGGAGGGGGCGGCCGACCAGATAGGCACCGTTGAACTGGCCGAGATGGCGAGCGGCCAGGCCATACCGGCGCAACGGCCACGGCCAGCCCACCTCGTCCGCGACCTCTTCCTGCCAAATCCGGAACGTATCCCCGTGCGCCTCGACACCGTAACAGCGCGCTGCTGCGAGTCCACCGGGCAGGTCACGCAGTAGCCCGGAGGCATTGGCCTGCGCCTCCCGCGTACCCGAGGTACGCTGCCGACGGACAACCTTCAGGACCAACGACCAAGCGACCGTCGTGCCCGCCGTGCAAGCATGCCCGGTGAAGCGGAACACGTTCCGACTCTCGGCGGGCAGGGGCGTCACCTGCCAGTCGGTGACCGTGACCGTTTCGCTGTCGAGGGCCTTCCGGACAAGGGGATTCAGGGTCTCCCGGTCAATTGCTTGTAACTCTGTCTCTATATCCACGGTGCTCCTCACCACACTCCCGGTAGCCTCCGGTACCGCTTCCTAGTTACCAAGGTAGGCACTGGGAGGTGGCGCGTCAACTGACCGTCAGTCAGGCTGGGCACAGCGCCAGCAGCGGGCCATCGGCAGCCGGTGCGGCCGCCGCGTCGAGGCTTGCTGGCACTAACGTCGGCAGCTACAATCTCACGGCATTGGCCGGTACTTTCTCCACCTGTCAGAGGTGAGCGCCGCACCGGCGACTACGAATCCCCACCCTACCGCAAGCAAGGGAGTCTATCTTCATGCCGCCTACGCATACCGTGACGTTCATTCCCGGTGATGGCACCGGGCCGGAGATTGCCGAGGCAACCCGTCGCGTGCTGGATGCCGCTGCCGACATTGGCGGGTTTGCCTTCGATTGGGACGTGCAATACGCCGGCGCCGAGGTCGGTGAGCGCACCGGGGACGTGCTGCCGGAGCACGTGCTCGATTCGATCCGTACCAACAAGGTCGCCATCAAAGGTCCGCTGACCACGCCGGTCGGCAAGGGCTTTCGCAGCGTCAACGTCGCGCTCCGCAAAGAGCTGGACCTCTACGCCTGCCTGCGTCCCTGCCGGACCTACGTCGGAGCGCCCTCGAAATTCCCCGACTTCGACGTTGTCGTCGTCCGCGAAAACACCGAGGACCTGTACGCGGGAGTCGAGTTCGAGGAAGGCACGGCCGAGGCCGCTCGGCTGATCGAGTTCATCCGCGAGCTGGGCGGTGGCGCTATCCGTCCCGACTCCGGTATCAGCATCAAGCCCATCTCCATCAGCGGCACCGAGCGGATTGTGCGGTTTGCGCTGGACTATGCGCGGGCGAACGGGCGCAAGAAAGTCACCGCGGTCCACAAGGCCAACATCATGAAGTTCTCTGACGGTCTCTACCTGGAGGTAGCCCGCCGGGTGGCCACAGAGTATCCCGACGTCGAGTTCGACGACTGGATCGTGGACATTATGACGCAGCTGCTCATCACGCGACCGCACGACTTCGACGTGCTGGTGCTGCCCAACCTGTACGGCGACGTCGTGTCGGACCTGTGCGCCGGGATCGTCGGCGGCGTGGGGCTGGCGCCCGGCGCCAATATCGGCACCGAAGTCGCCGTGTTCGAGCCGACACATGGCAGCGCACCGCGGTATGCCGGCCAGAACAAGGTCAACCCTATGGCGATGATCCTCTCCGGTGTCTTGATGCTGCATCACTTGGACGAATCGGAGACGGCCGACCGGCTCGAACGCGCCGTAGCCACGGTGATTGCCGAGGGGAAGAGCGTGACCTACGACCTCAAGGCCGACCGCACCGACCCCACGTCGGTCGGGACCTCGCAGGTAGGCGACGCAATTATCGCGGCGCTGCAAGCGGGAGGCTAAGGGAACGAGTTTTATTGCTCCTCACCCCCCGGCCCCCTCTCCATATGGATGGAGAGGGGGCGTGCGGCAGAATGGGCCCGAGAGGTAGGTCGGGGTAAAGATCAGGACAGAAGCCATGAAAATCCACGAGTATCAGGCGAAGAAGCTATTACGGCCCTACGGCCTGCCCATTCCACCCGGCGAGGTGGCCAGCACGCCGGATGAAGCTGCCGCCATCGCGGCCCGCTTGGGGGGGCAGGTCGTCGTCAAGGCACAGGTGCTCGTCGGCGGGCGGGGGAAGGCCGGGGGCGTCAAGCTGGCGGATACGCCCGCCGAGGCCCGCGAAAAGGCCGCTGCGATCCTGGGCATGGACATCAAGGGGAACCGGGTCGAGCAGGTGCTGGTGACGCAGGCAGCCGCCATCGCGCGGGAAATCTATCTCGGCTTGGTGCTGGATCGCGCCACCCGGCGCGTGACCTTGATGGCCAGTAGTGAGGGCGGCGTGGACATCGAGGAGGTCGCCGCGACGACACCGGAGAAGATCATCAGGGTCGGCGCCGATCCGCTTCTGGGGCTGCAAGATTTCCAGATGCGCCAGGCAGCCTTTGCGCTCGACCTGCCCGGCGGGCTGCTGCGGCCGTTCGGTGCCATCGCCCGGGGCCTCTATCAGGCGTTCATGGATTACGACTGCTCGCTCGCCGAGATCAACCCCCTGATCGTCAACACCGACGGCGCGCTGCAAGCGATTGACGCCAAGATCAATCTGGACGATAACGCGCTCTACCGCCATGCCGACCTGGCGGAGCTACGCGATCCACAGGAGGAACCCGCCGCGGAGCGGGAGGCGCGCGAGCACGGTCTGTCGTATGTCCAGCTCGACGGCACCATCGGCTGCTGTGTCAACGGCGCGGGGCTGGCAATGGCCACGATGGACCTCGTGCAGGCCGCCGGTGGCCAGCCCGCCAACTTCCTCGACATCGGCGGCGGTGCTCAGTCCGACCGCGTGATCGCGGCGCTGCGGATCATCCTGGCCGACGAGCGCGTGCGGGCCGTGCTGTTCAACATCTTCGGCGGTATTACGCGCTGCGATGAGGTCGCTCGCGGGATCGTCGCTGCGCTCCCCAGCCTGCCGCGGCCCGTGCCGCTGACCGTGCGCTTGGTCGGCGTCAACGAGGCGGAAGGACACCGGATATTGCGCGCGGCGGGCATTACGGCCGTGACCTCGATGGCCGACGCGGCCCGCGCGGTGGTGGAGGCGGCACGATGAGCATTCTCGCCGATCAGGACACGCGGCTCCTGGTGCAGGGCATCACCGGCCGTGAGGGGTCGTTCCACACGCAGCAGATGATCGAGTACGGGACTCGGGTCGTGGCCGGCGTGACCCCTGGCCGCGGGGGGCAGGAGCATCTGGGAGTCCCGGTCTTCAACACGGTGCAGGCAGCGGTGCAAGCGACGGGCGCCACGGCATCCTGCATCTTCGTCCCGGCGCCGTTCGGCGCCGACGCGATCCTAGAAGCGGCCGACGCCGGGCTGGACCCCATCGTGGCCGTCACCGAGGGTATTCCGGTGCTGGACATGCTGCGCGTCTACCACACCGTCAGACAGCGCGGCGCCCGGCTGATCGGGCCGAACGGTCCGGGGCTGATTAGCCCCGGCAAAGCGAAGATCGGCATTATCCAGGGCGCTATCGTCACGCCGGGGCCGATTGGCCTGGTGTCGCGTTCCGGCACGCTGACCTATGAGGTCATCCAGCATCTCACGAATGCCGGCTTGGGCCAGAGCACCTGTGTCGGTATCGGCGGCGATCCGATTGTCGGTAGCTCCTTCATAGATATGCTGGCGCTCTTCGAGGCGGACCCGGCGACCGAGGGGATTGTGCTTATCGGCGAGATCGGCGGCGACGAGGAGGAGCGGGCGGCGGAGTACGCGCGGGAGCACGTCAGCAAGCCAGTCGTCAGCTTCATCGCCGGGCGGACGGCGCCCCCGGAGAAGCGCATGGGGCACGCCGGCGCGATCATCTCCGGTGGCGCCGGCACCGCCGCCGGCAAAATCGAAGCCTTGCAGGCCGCGGGCATCCCGGTCGCCGAGCTACCCTCGGACATCCCGCAGCTGCTCGCCCGAGCGCTGGCGTAGCGTTCTCCCTAAAGAGGCGCGCGGTCTGCACCACCAGCGAGTTCGTCCGTCCCCCCACCGTACTTAAATAACCGTAGGCGCTCGTCAGCCGGCCGGCTACTCGGCGCTCTCCTCGTCCCGCTGCTGCTCCAGCGAATCCGGCGTGATCTCGTCAACCGTAGCCAGCAAGTCCACCTTGGCCTGCACCATCTCGCGCGCCTTCCGCACCGTCTCTTCGTCCGGCGCATCGTAGACGCAGTAGCACTTGCTCATATCATCGGCCAAGAATGTGGATTCCCACTTGCACTCGGGAATCTTGGGATAGATGTCCAGCGACTTCACCTTCTTGGCCATGTACTTGTCTTTGGTGAGGTCCTTGGGCAGGTTCCACTCCACCATGAACTTCGGCATGACGACTCTCCTTCTGTGGGTAGGTATGTGGTGAGGTATAGCAGGTCGCTCAAGATTCAGCCAGTCTCGAGCGAGCGTCGCTGCCCGACAAACTCTGTCAATAGGGCAACGGGATGGGCCGGGGGTTTTCCGGCGCTACGTAGATCGCATCGGTGGGGCAATACTCCTCGCAGATGAAGCACGACTGGCAATCCTCCTGGTACGCAATATAGGCTTTCTTCCCCTTCTCCGGCCCCTGAAGGCGAAAGACATCAACCGGGCACACGCGCACGCACAGATTGCACCCGATGCACAGCGTATCCGAGACGACCTCTACGGCCATAGATCAAGTTTCCTACGTTCTCAGCGGTTCATGCGTGTGGCGGTGTCAGCCCGCAGCGGCCGGGAGCGGCATCGCCGGCGTGGGCGCGATGCCCCGGGCCGCGTAGGCCTCCAGCGGCACGGGGAGGCGCCGAAACTCCGGCGCCGCCCAGAGCGCCGCCGGCCCGGCACAGCCCTGCGGCGCGGCGACGAGCCACACCCGCCACCGCTCGTCGTCGCACGCCGGAAAGTCCTCGCGGTAGTGCCAGCCGCGGCTCTCTTCGCGCAAGAGTGCCGCGCGATACATCAGCTCGGTCGTAAAGCAGGTGGCGATAGTTTCGTGACACTTGACCAGTTCGTGCCAGTCGGCGGCGTGGATCACCGGCAGCAGCCGGTCGCGCACGCGCTCGGTGGCCGCCAGCACCTCACGCAGGCGGTCGCCGTGCCGGTAGATGTTCGCATCCATGCCGATGACTTGCTCTTGGAGCCGCCGGTAGATGCCGTCGGACGTGGCCCCCGTGTTGCGCTGCTGCGGCGCTACCGCAGCGGCCACGGCTGCGGAGACGCTCGCCTCGCTCGGCGCCGGGGCGTCGTGTCGTTGGGAAAACTGCGCGGCGGCAATGCCGGCTTGCGCGCCGCTCACGCCGGCCCACGCCAGGTTCAAGAAGGTGATACCGCTGCCGGCGCCGATCAGCGGACTGCGGCTCGCGGCGTCGCCGGCAGCGTAGAGGCCGGGCACGGTTGTCGCGCCACTGCGGTCGAGCAAGCGCACCCCGGCGCTGGCCGAGACGGTGCCGTTGAAGCCGGGGAACCACTCGCGCGGCTCGTCGAACGCATCAATGCCGGTGCGCTCCATACCGCGCCAGATCAGGGCAAAGTCCCGCTTCCACTGCTCGCGGGCGGCGGGAGGAATACCGGTGAGGTCGTACCGGATCGGGCCGCGACCGGCGCGCACTTCCCCGGCCATCGCGCGCGGGATGAGGTGCGTCGGCGCCGGATCGCGCGGTGAGTAGCGATGGATGAACGTCTCGCCGTGCTTGTTGATGAACTTGCCGCCAATCGCCGCCAACAGGCACTGCCCGTGCGTATCGGCGTGGCGATAGGTCGCCATGTAACCGTTGCCGAACTCCATGCTCATCAGCTCGGCGCCAACGTCCCACGCCAGCTTGTACGCCTCGCCGCAGACCATATCGTGGCCGAAGTGGGTGCCGCGCCAGCTACATCCCCCGGCCGCGAGCACGACGGCCTGGGCGCAGATGACCGTCACGCGCTCCTCTTGGCGGCGCAGGGCGACGGCGCCTACTACCTGTCCGTCCTCGACCAGCAGGTTCGTCACGACCGTTTGGTCCAGCGTCTTGGCCTTGCGCCTCCCGATAGCCACCTTCCGCATGAACTTCATCAGCTCGGCGCTATCGAAAGCTACCCGTGCGACCGTATGCCGCCCGTGGACTTGGCCTCGGCGGCGGATGAGCTGCCCGTCCGCGTCCACCGGGATCGGACCGCCCCAGGCAACGATCTCCCGCAGGCGCTCGTAGTTGTCGCGGACGACGAACTCGGCCCACTCGGGATCGAGCAGATAGTCGGCGTCTTGGGACTCTTCGGCGATGAAGGTGTCCAGGTCGTCGTCCGGGGTCAGGCAGAGGACGACGGCTCCGGCAAACACGCTGCACCCGCTGGCGCCGGCAAATCCCTTCTCCACGATCAAGACGCGCTGACCCTGCTCGCGTGCCCGGATCGCAGCCCACAGGCCGGCCAGCCCGCCGCCGATGACGAGCACGTCGGTCGTGAGGCGCTCCGTGGCCCCCGCGCCGGATTCCCGCTTGCGCGGGAGTGGCGGTGGGGATGGTGTTGACCGTAGAGACGGTGTTGTGTCGCTCATGCGTCGCGAATACCTAGCGTCCAGGAGAAGCGATAGCGCAACCGTTGGATAATGGCGTCCAGCGTGTAGCCGATCACACCGATAATCAAGATGATCGTCATCAATTCGCCGTAACTGAAGCGGTCGCGGGTGTCCAGGATGTAGTAGCCCAAGCCGTTGTTGACGCCCAGCATCTCGGCCGGCACCAACACCAACCACGCCACCCCCACCGCCAGCCGCAGGCCGGTGAGCACGTCGGGGATGATGGACGGAATGACCACGCGCCGCAGCACCGCCCATTCATTCGCGCCGAGGGCACGGGCCGCGCGAATCCACTGGCGATCCACGTGGCTCACTCCGGTAGCGGTATTGATGAGAATGGGCCAGACGGCGGCGACGGTGAGCAGGAAGTAGATGGGCCGGTCGCCCACGCCGAAGAGCATGATCGCAACGGGCATCCAGGCCAGCGGCGAGATCATGCGGATGAACTGGAACAGGGCAGAGGTGCCCAGTTCCAGCCGGCGCCAGTAGCCGATCATCAGCCCCACCGGCACACCGATGGCAACGGCCAGCGCCAAGCCGATGCCCACGCGGAGCAGCGAGGCCGCCATATGGGGCCAGAGTACGCCGGTACTCACGAGCCGCACGGCGTCCGCGAAGGTGCGCTGGGGCAGGAAGGACGTCGCAATGGGGAAGCGCGTGGCCCAGATACTCGCCCCGATGTGCCAGATGACCAGACCGACCAGGAGGCCGACGACGGGCCACATCCAGTCACCGGCCCGCCGCTTGAGGGACCGCAGCCAGCGGGGGGTAGGACGCGCGACCGCCGCTGGCTCCTCGGCAGCGAGCGGTCGCGCCAACTCATCGGTGGTTTCCGCCACCATTGCTCCTTCCCCGCGGCTCGGCGGCGTGCTGCTAGAGTGAGATGACCTCTTGGCGGTCGAAGGCTTGCTTGGGGTCCACGCCGAAGGCCTGTGGCCCGCCGGCCTTCTCGTAGGCATTCTTGACTAAATCATACTCGATTAAGTCTTTTGCCGCGAAGTCGGGAGCGAGGGCGCCCAGGAACGACCGATCGCCTTGCACCATCGTTTGCTTCAGCTGCGTGACCAACTCCATCGTGTACGACGGGAACGGGTACGGCTGGAAGCCAATCCGCCCGGCGTCCCACTCGTCGTTGCGGATCGCGTTGGTCCCTTTCGGGCCGTAGGTGTCCAGGTCATACTTGTTCATCGCCCGATTGATGACCGGTGTTTCCAGCGGCAGATACCCCTTCCCGCTCTTCGAGAGCACGCCGGGTACCTCGTTCGTATTCTGGTGCGCCCAAAGCTGCGCGGCCACCAGCCCGTTGAGCACGCGCTGCGACCACTCCGGCCGCTCCTTGATGCTCTCCTCGTGCAGGACGGCGACGCAGCAGGCATGGTCCCGCCACACGTCACCCGTAAAGCGGATGATCTTGCCTTGGGCCTTCAGCTCGCCCGCGGCGTTGAACGGCTCGGCGACGATGTAGCCGTCAATGCCGCCGGTGCCCAATGCAGTGGGCATATCGGGGGGCGGCATCACGAACAGATTGACCTCGGACGGCTTCAGCGTGGCGCCCCGGTTCTTGGCGACGGCCGTTAGCCCGGCGTTGCGGAGCAGCATCTGAAGCACGACGTTGTGGATCGAGTACCAGAAGGGGACGGCGATCTGCTTGCCGGCCAAGTCCGCGATGTCGTTGATGCCTTCCCCCGCGACCGTGAGCGCGGAGCCATTGGTGTGGTCCCAAGCGACCACCTTCACCTGCTGCTGCAAGCTGTAGCGCATCCAGACGGTCATCGGCATGAGGAAGTGCGCCAAGTTGACACTGCCGGAGAAGAAGGCTTCCGCGAGCGCGTTCCAGCCGCGGAAGAGCGTCGGCTGCTCCACCGTCAGGCCCTCGGCCTTGAAGAAGTCGTTGGCGTGGCCAATGAGCAGCGGCGTCGCGTCGGTGATCGGGAGATAGCCGATCTTGACCGGCGTATCCAGCTCGCTGCTGGTGGCTGCCGACTGCGCCGGCGCTGCGGGAGCGGATTCTTCCTCGGTGTCGCCACAGGCGGCCAGCAGCGGCCCCATGAGGGCGCTCGCAAACGCCAGTCCGACGGTACGGAAGTGGCCGCGGCGCGTCAGGGGCGGTAGCCCTCGGGCCGGCCGGCTCGGCAGCGGATGGTCCTGTCTGTCCTCGGTTCGATCCATCATTCCTGACTCCTTCGCGATGTCGTTGTGTCGGGGATTCCGCCCGCTCCCCGGCCCGCTCCCAAGGGGGTGGATTCCCGCTTTCGCGGGAGTGACGAGGGCCGGGGAGTAAGACCTCTCAGATGCTGTAGTGTCCTTCCTGGCGCACGGCCAGCCCAAACTCCCGATAGACGTGATCGCGCAGGCGCAGCAGTGGCGGATCGTTGCGGTCGCGGGGTCGGGCGATGGGCACCGGGACGATTTCCCTGATCCGGCCGGGCCGGGGCGTGAGGATCGCCACGCGATCCCCGAGGTAGAGCGCTTCGTCAATGTCGTGGGTGACAAAGATCGCGGTCATACCGCGCTGCTTGACGATCCGCACCAGCTCGTCTTGCATCGCCATGCGGGTGAAGGCGTCGAGCGCATTGAACGGCTCGTCCAGGAGCAAAATCTCCGGCTCGTTGACGAGCGCCCGCGCAATGGCTACCCGCTGGGCCATGCCCCCCGACAGTTCGTGGGGACGCGCTGCCTCGAACCCCTCCAAGCCGACGAGCGCCAGGAGATCGCGCACGGCCCGATCCTTGACGCGGCTGTCCAGGCCGGTATTCCGGGCTTCGAGACCAAAGCGGACGTTCCGGTACACGTCGAGCCAGGGGAATAGGGCGTACTGCTGGAAGACGAGGCCGCGGCGGTGGCTGGGACCGTCCACGGGACGGCCGTCTACGGTCAACGAGCCGGCCGTCAGCGCCTCCAACCCAGCGATGATGTGGAGCAGCGTGGACTTGCCGCAGCCGCTACGCCCGAGCAGGCAGAGCAGCTCGCCCTCGGACACGGTGAGGGAAATGCCGGCGAAGGCGACGACCGTCCCGGCCTCGTCCGCACCCCGGCCCGATGCCCCCGCCGGCGCAGCAGGCTGCACCGCCTCGGACCGCGCCTGCGACGCAAACACCTTCGTGGCATCGGCTAGCTCGATCTTGCCGGCCGCAGCACGATCGGCCGGGGTCGCGGCTGCACGGGGATGCTCTGCCGTTAGCGGTGCCTGGTACATACCTCGATGCTCTCCACACCTCACCCCCCAGCCCCCTCTCCATCGCTCGGCGATAGAGAGGGGGAGTCCGCCAGAGACAGACGGGGCAAGGCACACCTATACTACGGTTAGTTGATAGATTTAGTCAACTTCTCCGGCAACCGAATAGTAGCAAGCTGGTTCCGGCGCTGTCAAGGCGGCTCGGGCCGGAGCTGCGGTTGTTCCCGGGGAAGACGGCCTCGCTACTGAGGTAGTACAATCGCCGGAGGGTAATAGTATTCTTGAATGACGGTGCTCTCTGGGGCGATGGCACTGCTGTAGCCGGCCGCTTCACGGACATCAGATGGTGGTAGTAGGTAATTAAGGAGGCTGTCTGTGAGCACTGGGAATGGAGCGCGCGTGTACTTTTACGAGGATGGTGTCATCCTGGTAAAACAGACCGTAATGAGGAATGGCAGATACGTAATCGATACGGACTCTGAAGGTAATCACAAAGAAAGACACGTCGCCCCCGGTGACGACAGGGAATTGGGTGAGGCTGTCCTCCTTGCAGGCGAGAGCCGACTCTAGCGGGGTACGGGATGCGCCAAACCATCGGTGACTCACAGGATTAGGCTGTGCCCGGTGCGCGGCGGCCGCCGCTGCCTCCCCTGGAGGCGGGTTGCACCTTGACTGGCTAGGGGGGGCGGTGCTACCATCACCCTTGAGGTATTCGCTGCCTCGCCTACGCATGGATGGCGTGGGCTGGCGGAGCGGCGTGAGGGACGCGCGAGGGAGTCTGCGTAGTTATGGTAGCCACAGAACCGCTAGTAGCCGACCAGACGGTGGTGCTCACCAACGAGGCGACTGGTGAGCTACGGCGTATTGTGACCGAGGAAGGCGATTCATCCTTGGGGCTGCGCGTGTTCGTCAGCCCGGGGGGCTGCTCCGGGCTATCGTATGGCATGAGTCTCGAAGACCACTCCGATGACGGAGACGAAGTGATCGAGCAAGACGGGCTGACGGTCTTCGTAGATGAGTTCACGGCCAACTTCATTCGTGGGGCGCAGATTGACTACGTGAAGGGGTTGATGGGGGCCGGCTTCACGGTCCAAAACCCCAATGCCGTCAAGGCGTGCGCGTGCGGGTCGTCATTCGACACCGGCGGCAACGCCGAGACCGCGCAGAAGTGCGCCGACTAGCCCGCTCGCGTCTCCAAGCGGCCACCGGCCAACCGCTCGCTGCCCGTGCCGCCCACGCCGGGGCAGGCTTGGCCGGCAACACGTCGAGAGCACTAAATCCACTGTGGCAGTAGCACCGACGGGGTGTGGCTCAGCCTGGTAGAGCACCTGGTTTGGGACCAGGAGGTCCCCGGTTCAAATCCGGGCACCCCGACCATTCTCCCCCAGATAGAGATGTCGAACTATCCCCGCTAGTGGCTCAGGTCGCGCAGCGGCGCGATCTCCTCTTCGCTCCCGGCTACCACGAGCATGTCGCCGGCTTCCAATTCTCTCGTCCCGGAGGGATGGGGGGTGAACAGGCCTTCTCCGGCCGGCTTAACGGCGATCACGGCCGGCCCATGGTGCTCAGGTGCAATCCGCGCTTGCATCTCGGCAATGGTGAGCGTACACAGTGGGGAGGTCGGTGTCAGCTCTACCTGCTCCGTGAAGAAGGGCAAGTCATCGCCGTAGAGCACGGAATCGATGTACTCGGCCACCAGTGGGCGCGTGAGCAGCGTGGCGAGCTTGCGCCCACCGACCGCCGTGGGTGCCAGCACGTAGTTAGCTCCGGCCCGATACAGCTTGCGCTCGGCGCTCGGCTCCTCCGCGCGGGCCGCGATGACGAGGTCCGAGCTCAGGCCGCGCGCCGTGAGCGTCACATAGATGTTGATGGCATCGGTACTCGCTGCGGCGACCAGACCGCGCGCCCGATCAATCCGCATCCGCTGGAGCACCGCGTCCTCGGTCGCATCGCCGGCCAGATACGGCACGTTCCAGGCCTGCAGATCCTCCGCATGCCTTTTCTCGGGATCAACCACGCCAAAGACCGCACCCTGTTGGTGCAGCGCCAGGGCAACCTGCCAGCCTACTCGGCCCAGGCCACAGATGATGTAGTGATCGTGTAAGTCGCTGAGTTCCCGTGCCAATTTGTTCTCCCGCCACAAGCGCGCTAGGGGGCCATTCGCCAACTCCGCCGCGACCGAGGCGACGATGAGAAAACCGGTGCCGATCACCACAATGCTCCAGATGCGACCGGCGATTGTCAACGGGTGGACCTCTTGATAGCCGACGGTGAAGATGGTGATGATGGTCATGTAGAAGGCATCGAACCAAGACCACCCTTCGATGATCCGATAGCCCGCGGTGGCAGTAGCCACCCACGTCACAAGGATCAGCATGGCCCAACGCAGGCGGTGCCCAATCCGGACCAACACCTTGATCGCTACCATGAGTCCCCTGCGGGCGTCGGCAAGCGCCACACCCCCCTACACGTAGCCGAAAAGCCGGTACCATCGAGATACATTGGACAATAGCACCACCCACTGATGGCGTCAATCCTCGCCGCAGTGGCCCGAAATCACTGCCGTGGTGCTAGGGTATCATGGCGACATGGCCTTCCGGATCGCTCAAGCGCCATCGTTGGAGGGGAGGCCGAGCGCCCAATCCACTGCCCGGTCGAAGAGGCGGATCGCCTCGCCCGTGCTCAGGTGGAACGTGTCGTGATGCCAGAACAAGAAGACGGTCCTAGCCTGCGCCGGTTGTCCATTCGCCAACTCGGCTCCCACCTCCGCCACCAGGAGCGCCGAGTCGTTACCGAACAGATGTTTCGCCAGCACTTGCACCCCTGGCCCTTTGGATGGCCAAACGACACTGAGCGTATCCGGCCGGCGCACGACCCGCAAACGCCCGTTAGGGGGTAGCCCGGCGGTGATCGGATGGTCTGCATCTACAATCTGGATGTCGGTTTGCTCCGGGCGCGTGCCCCCCCAACCTGCCAACTGGGTTGCCTCCAACACCCGCCGTGGCTCCCAGAAGATCAGCGGCGTAGTCGCTTGGACGTAGCGCTCCGCCGTATCGAGGGACTGAATCGTGGAGCTTATCAAGAGCAGATCGTGGCTCGCGGCGACCTGCGCCGGATCGTGCGCGCTGCCATCGGCGGTCCCGAGCACGGTGACCGTCGCCCCCCGCGCTTCCAGATGCGCCACGACGGCCGCATCACCCAGTGCCAACTCTGCGGGCTGCCCCACCACCAGGGCAACCCGGGTGTCCGGCGGCAGCGGCGGCAACTGTGCCAGAGCGGCCGCAGCCGCGAGCTGCGGGAGCTGCTGCTGAAGCGTCTCCGGGTCGCTGAGGTCGCGCAGGCGCTGGGCATTGGCGTCCAAGGAATCCGCGAACCGTTGCAGCGCCGCTTCCCACTGCGCCACTGCCACCACCGGCTCCTGCTCGGGACGCCAGCGGGCGGCTTCCGCTGTCATGGCCGGGCGCACCTCGGCGGCCAGCGCGGCGAGCCGGCTCCGCACGGCTTCGGTTGCCAAGGCCCCGGCAAGCTGCCGCTCGACCTCTGCCGTGAAGTAGGCTTGATATTGGGGATTAGCCAGGAGGCTGGCCAGGATTGGGATGAGGGCGCCACGCGCCTCTCGGCCCGTCACGGCCATACGGGAGGGCAAGCCGTATACGCCAGGGGGCACATCGGCATCCCACAGGAACAGCCGCCAGCGGGTATCAGGACCGCTACGCATCCGAGCCGCATACCAATTGTGGCTGCCCCAAGCGGTGTCTCCGGCCCACAGGCGGAGGATGACGAAGGCGGTGAAGCTCTCGATATCGAGCTGCTGCACCGCCCGCTCGTACTGCGCCGCTGCGCTCAAGTCCGCACCCCTAAGCCAGTCCACAAAGAGGTGCCAGCGGTGCGAGCTACCGGCCGAGTGGGTATACCATTCGCTGGTGTCGAAGTGCGTAGCCAGGAAAGTTTCGTCAACGTGTTCGGTGAGGTTGTACAGCCCCCAATAGGCTCCGTTCAGGTACAGTGCCACCCAGCGCCCACGGCTCGCTACCTGTCCCATCGCGCTGTGCAGGCCCCGCATCAGCTGGTCCCGCACGTATACCGCCTCCTCTACACACTGGGGCACTTCGCCGCATTGCCAGCTGTCCTGATCCTCGGCTCGCAGGACCAGGCGGTCATATGTCTGCCGCAGCGCCGGCCCAAACAGTGGGTACGCCAGTTCGGGCGGCCTATACTCCGCCCGGAAGTACAACTCGAACGACTGCTTGGTTGATTCCGGCTGGCCCTCCCCGCCGCGGATGCGGAGTCCCGCTCCCACACTGAAGTCCAGCTCGCCTTCCGGCGACAGCCCCTGCACGGTCACTGGCCGCTCCCGTGCCCGCCCCCAGGATCGTCCCCAGGCTGCCCACGCCGGCGCGTTGGCGTAGATGCCTGTCGCCTCGTCCCATAGATGATCCGGGTCCGTGACCAGTGACACGACCGGCAGGTCAGTGCTCTCGTCCACCAGGTACGTCGCCGTGGTCACGGCACTCACCGGCACGCCGTCGCGCAGCGCCACCGCCCGCAGCACCGTCGTCTCCCTCACTTCCAAGGGCGCCGTGTAGGCCTCGCCTCCCACCGTCGGATCGGACCCGTCCAGCGTGTAGTACACCGCGCCCTCCGGCTCTGGCGCCTCCAGATGCACCGTCACTGGACCGTCAAAGAATCCACTGCCCGGCGTGATTACCACCGCCGGCGCGCCCGGCGCTGCCCGCAGACGATGCAGAGTTGTATTCGCCTCGCCGGGCGTCGGAGTCGGAAACGCTACCCACCGGTCGGGCCCTGGTAGTCGCCCTAGGGAGACATCCGCTTCCTGCGCCTCGAATGTCACCTCGTCCACCACCTGCCCGTCCGGGCCGAACAAGCCTACATAGCCGCCCGCGCGGTTCAGCCCGATATTCGCGTGCCAGCCATTCCCGGTTACCCGATCTACGCCGGACGCCCACACCACCCGAAAGATACCGGGCGCCAGCGTCGTGACGGGCACGGGCCACTTGGTCGGCACGGTGGGGTCGTCGGTCAGGCTGTAGCCGAGGAGGGTAATGGGCTTGTCCGTGGGGTTGTGCAGCTCGATCCAGTCGGAGTAGCCGCCCCGGTCATCGAACGCCGTGTGCGTATTCGCCGCAAGGACCTCGTTGATGCGGACACCCGGCGGGTCAGCCGGCACCACCGGGGCCGGGGCCTCCGGCGACGCGAGCTGCGGGAGTGGCTGCCGCAGCGTCTCCGGGTCGCTCAACTGGCGCAGTCGCTGGGCATCAGCGTCCAAGGTATCCGAGATCCGTTGCAACTCGGCTTCCCACTGCGCCACCAGCACTGCCGTCTCGTACTCCGGCAGCCAGCGGGCCGCTTCGGCCGCCATTTCCGGGCGCACCTCGGCGGCGAGCGCGTCGAGGCGTTCGCGCACGGATGCGGTGTCCAGTACCCCGGCCAGATGGTGCTCGACCTGCGCGGCGAAATACTCACGATACTGCGCGTTTTGCAACAAGCTGGCGAGCATCTTGCCGAGCCGGCCTTTATCCAGCACCACGCGCTCGAACGTGTCCTCATCGCGCTCGAACGTCGACTCAGCGTCCCAAACGATGAATCGCCAGCGTGTGTCCAGCCCCTCCCGCGGGCGGGCCACGACCCAATTATTGTGCGGCCAGTCCGTGTTCTGCGCCCAGATGTTCAGCAGGTAGTAACCGGTGAAGTTCTCGATATCGAAATACTGCACCGCCTGCTCGTACTGCGCCGCCGCGCGCAAGTCCGTCCCGGCCAGCCAGTCCGCAAACCGGTACCAGCGGTCTGCGCTCCCGGGGGTCAACTCTCCCGATTTCGAGTGGGCATACCACGTGTTGGCATCGAAGTGCGTGACCAGAAACGTGTCGTCAATGCGCTCGGTGAGGTTGTACAGCCCCCAGTAGGCCCCGTTCAGGTATAGCGCCACCCAGCGTCCTCGCGGTGCCACCTGCCCCATCGCCTCGTGCAGGTCCCTCACCAGTTGGTCCCGTAGGAACACCGCATGCTCTCTGTAACAACCCGGCTTGTCCTCACACGGCCAAAGCCAACCGTCATCTACTCCCGCCCGCAATACCAGCCGATCATACGTCTGCCCCAGCTCCGGCCCAAACAGCGGGTACGCCAACTCGGTTGGCCCATAGTCCCCCCGGAAGTACAGCCGGAACGAGCGTTTGGGCACACGCAGCCGGCTGATATTCCCATGGATGCGGAGACCGGCTCCCACACTGAAGTCCAACTCTCCTTCCGGCGATAGCCACTCCGCCGTCACCGGCCGCTCCCAGTCCCGGCCGCGCTCCTCGGCGTTGACGTGGATTCCCGTCGCCTCGTCCCACAGGTGGGCCGGATCAGTGACCAGCGAGAGCACCGGCAGGCTCGTGCTCTCTCCCACCAGGTACGTCGCCGTGGTCACGGCGCTCACTGGCACGCCCTCGTCCAGGGCCACCATCCGCAGCACCGCCGTCTCAGCCACCTCCAGGGGAGCCGTGTACGCCTCGCCCCCCACCGTCGGATCGGTCCCATCCAGCGTGTAGTACACCGTGCTCTCCGGCAGCGGCGCCTCCAACTGCACCTTCACCGGGCCGGCAAAGCGCCCGCTGCCCGGCGTAACCACCACTGACGGCGCGTCCGGCGGCTCCCGCAGGCGGTGCCAGGTCGTATTCGCCGCGCCGGGGGTCGGGTTTGGGAAGGACACCCACCGGTCTGACTCTGTCCCCAGCCGCCCCAGTGAGACATCCGCCTCCTGTGCTCCGAACGTCACCTCGTCCACCATCTGCCCATCCGGGCCGAACAAGCCCACATACTCCCCACCGCGGCTCAGCTGGAAGCTCGTGTGCCAGCCTTCCGGTGTCACCTGGTCTATGCCGGAGGCCCAGACCACTAGAAGGCCCCCCGGAGCCAGCGTGGAGGCTGGCAAGGACCACTTGGCCGGCTCGGTAGGGTCGTCGGTGATGGTGTAGCCGGCGAGGGTGATGGGCGTGTCCGTCGGGTTGTGTAGTTCGAGCCAGTCGGAATAGCGGCCCCGGTCGTCGGTCACCGTGCTCGTATTCGCGGCTTGGACCTCGGTGATGATGATTCCGAGGTAGGAGGTTTGCACCGCCCGCGTGTCGATGGCTGGTCCGACCAAGAGCAGCCCCAGCACCAGAGCGCCACCAAGGGGAATTAACCGATGCAAGGGGACATCCTCGTTGCCAATGCCAGCAGCTTCCGAAACGCGGCCATCACCACGCAAACCAGCACAGGTATGTTCTTGGATGACCTGATCGCGTGTGCCCCCAACGGTGGGCGCGGTGGCCGCTCACCGGTTCGACCACAGCACGCGCATGTCACCTGCGACATCAACTGCTCCCGGCGTCATCTGGCGTGCCGGATGGTCCTATCCCTGCCCAAGTCTAGCAGGATGAAGATACAGTGCAGGACCGGCGCGCGGAAGGTGCTCATCACCCGCTCAAGCGCCATCGCTAGAGGGGAGGTCTAGCGCCCAATCCACCGCCCGGTCAAAGAGCCGCACCGTCTCACCCGTGCTCCGATGCAACGTACCGTGATGCCAGAACAAGAAAACGGTCCGGGCTCGAGCCGGTTGTCCATCCAATAACTCGGCTCCTGCCTCCGCTACCAAGAGCGCCGGGTCGTCACCGAACAGGTAATTTGCGAGTGCTTGCACCCCGGGCCCGATAGTCGAGTAGGAGATTCTGAGCACATCAATCCGGCGCGCCACCCGGAGCGGTTGGTCAACGGACAGTCCTGAGGTGATCGGATGGTCCGCTTCGACAATCCGAATATACGACCGCTCGGGGTCGTAAACCCGAATGTAAATGCGCATTTCCTTCCTACGTGCCAACTGCGTCGTCTCCAGCAGTTGTGGCTCCCAGAAGATCAGCGGTGTCGTTGTCTGGACATAGTGCGCACCCGGGCCGCGAGTGCGGCGGATACTGGAGCTGAGCAAGAGTAGATCATGGCTCGCGGCGACCTGCACTGGATCAGGCCCGCTATCGTCGTGGGTCCCGACCACGGTGACGATGGCGCCCCGGGCCTTCAGGTGCGCCACGACGGCAGCATCGCCCGGTGGTAGCTCCGTGGGGTGATGCACCACCAGGGCAATCCGGGTGCCCGGCGGCAGCGGCGCCGGGCCTGCTGCTGCTGCCGGGGGCGCGAGCTGCGGGAGCTGCTGCAGCAGCGGCGCCGGGTCGCTGAGGCGGCGCAGTCGCTGGGCATTGGTGTCCAAGGAATCCGCGAACCGTTGTAGCGCCGCTTCCCACTGCGCCACTGCCTCCGCTGGTACCTGCGCGAGGCGCCAGCGAGCCGCTTCCGCCGCCATGGCCGGACGCAACTCGGCAGCGAGCGCGGCGAGCCGGCTCCGCACGGACGCGGTATCCAGCGCCCCGGCGAGGTGCCGCTCGACCTCTGCCGTGAAGTAGGCTTGATACTGCCTGTTCTGCGACAAGCTGGCCAGGATAGGGATGAGGGACCCACGCGCCTCACGAGAAGGCAAGCCATACCTGCCAGGAGGTACAGCGGCATCCCGCAGGAACAGCCGCCAGCGGGTATCAGGTCCGCTACGCATCCGTGCCGCATACCAGTTGTGGCTGCCCCAAGCGGTATCTCCGGCCCATAGGTGGAGGATGATGAGGGCGGTGAAGCTCTCGATATCGAGCTGCTGTACGGCCTGCTCGTACTCCGCTGGCACGCCCAAATCGGCATCCCTGAGCCAGTCCACAAAGAGATGCCAGCGGTGCGCGTTGTCGGGTGCCTGCTCTCCCGTCGTTGCGCTGTTATACCAGGCGCTGGCGTCGAAGTGCGTAGCCAGGAAGGTGTCGTCAATGTGCTCGGTCAGGTTGTACAGCCCCCAGTAGGCCCCATTTAGGTAGAGCACCACCCAGCGCCCGCGGGCCGCCACCTGGCCCATCGCGCCGTGCAAGTCCCGCATCAATTGACCCCGCACGTATACCGCTTCCTCTACACACTGGGGCTCTGCGCGGCACTGCCAGCTGTCTTGGTCCTCGGCTCGCAGCACCAGCCGGGTATACGTCTGCCCGGACTGAAGCCCAAACAGCGGGTATGTCAGTTCGCGTGGCCCATGCTCCGCCCGGAAGTGCAACTCGAACGACCGCTTGGCCGTGGCCGGCCGGCCGGCTCTCCCACGGATGCGGAGTCCTGCTGCCACACTGAAGTCCAGTTCCCCTCCCGGCGATAGCCCCTGCACCATTACCGGTCGCTCGTGGGCCTGCCCCCAGGCTGCCCACGTCGGCGCGTTGGTGTAGATGCCGGTGGCCTCGTCCCACAGATAAGCCGGGTCTGTGACCAGTGACACGATCGGTAGGTCAGTGCTCTCCTCCAACAGGTACGTCGCCGTTGTCACAACACTCACCGGCACGCCGTCGCGCAGCACCACTGCCCGCAGCACCGTCGTTTCCGTCACTTCCAGGGGTGCGGTGTATGCCTCGCCGCCCACCGTCGGATCGGATCCGTCCAGCGTGTAGTACACCGCGCTGCCCGGCAGTGGCGCCTCCACATGCACGGTCACCGGTCCGGCAAAGAAACCACTGCCCGGCGTGACTACCACCGCCGGTGCATCCGGCGACGCCCGCGGCGGGGTGGTATTCGCCGTGCCGCGGGTTGGCGTGGGGAAGAACACCCACTGGTCCGGTGCCGTTCGCTGCCGCCCCAGCGAGACATCAGCTACCTGCGGGTCATACATCACCTCGTCCACCAGTTGCCCGTCCGGACCGAACAAGCCCACATAGCCGCCCGCGCGGTTCAGCCCAAAGCTCATGTGCCAGACGCCCAACCAGACCCGGTCTTCTCCAGAGGCCCACACTATTCGAAAGGCCCCCGGCGCCAGCGTCGTCACGGGCAAAGGCCACTTGGCCGGCCGGGTGGGGTCATCGGTGAGGGTGTAGCCGACGAGGATGGCGGGTGTGTCCGTGGGGTTGTGCAGCTCCAGCCAGTCGGTGTAGCGACCCCGGTCATCGAGCGCCGTGCGCGTATTCGCCGCCTGGACCTCGGTGATGCGGATACCCGGCGGGGTGGCCGGCGGCTCCGGCGCCGCGCGCGGCGGAAGCTGCTGCAGCAGTGTCTCCGGGTCGCTCAATTGGCGCAGCTGCTGAGCCTTGGTGTCCAAGACATCCGAGACCCCTTGCAGCACCGCTTCCCACTGTGCCACTAGCACGGCTGGCTCTTGCTCGGGCAACCAGCGGGCCGCTTCCGCCGCCAGTTCCGGGCGCACCTCAGCGGCCAGCGCGTCCAGGCGTGCGCGCACGGAGGCGGTATCCAGCGCTCCGGCCAGATGGCGCTCGATCTGCGCGATGAAATACGCGCGATACTGCACGTTTTTCAGCAGGCTGGCGAGTACATCCCCGAGCCGATCGCTATCGGCCATCAAGCGCGCAAAACTGCTCCTCGTGTCATCGGCTGTCAATGTCGCCTCGGCGTCCCAGACGAAGAACCGCCATCGCCCGTCTGGCCCCTCGCGTGGGCGGGCCACATCCCGGTTATTACCCGGCCAATCCCGGTTCTGCGCCCAGAGGTTCAGCAGCATGTATGTGGTGAAGTTCTCTATATCGAGTTGCCGCGCTGCCAGTTCGTACTGCGCCGCTACGCGCAAGTCCGCCCCGGCCACCCAGTCCGCAAACCGGCGCCAGCGATCCGCGCTCCCGGGGGTAATCTCTCCTGTCGCTGAGACGGCGTACCATTCGCTGGCATCGAAGTGCGTAGCCAGGAAGGCGTCGTCAATGCGCTCGGTGAGGTTGTATAGCCCCCAGTAGGCACCATTCAGGTACAGCGCTACCCAGCGCCCGCGGGCCGTCACCTGCCCTATCGCTCCGTGCAGGTCCCGCACCAACTGGTCCCGCAAGTACAACACCCTATCACTGGGACACCATGCTATGTCGCCGCACGTCCAACTGTCGTGAGCCCCTGCCCGCAGCACCAGCCGGTCATACGTCTGCCCTGGCTCCTTCCCAAACAGCGGATATGCCAGTTCCCGCGGCCCATACTCCCCCCGGAAGTACAGCCGGAGCGACTTCTTGTCCGTCCCCCGGCTCGCACCCCCGTGGAGGCGTAGCCCGGCGCCCACAATGAAGCCCAACGCGCCTTCCGGTGATAGCCACTCCACCGTCACCGGCCGCTCCCATCTCCGGCCGCGCCCCCACGGGTGGGTGTAGATCCCCGTCTTCTTATCCCACAGATGAGCCGGGTCAGTGACCAGCGAGAGCACCGGCAGACTGGTACTCTCCCCCACCAGGTACGTCGCCGTGGTCACGGCACTCACCGGCGCGCCGTCGTCCAGCGCCACCGCTCGCAGCACCGTCGTCTCCGTCACCTCCAGAGGCTCCGTGTACTCGTGCCCATCCACCGTCGGATCGGACCCATCCAGCGTGTAGTACAGCAGGCTGCCCGGTACCGGCGTGTAGAGCTGTACCGTCACCGGGCCGGCATAGCGCCCACTGCCCGGCGTGACCTCTACCGGTGGCGCGTCCGGCGCCGCTCGCCGGCGGTGACGGGTCGTATTCGCCTTCCTCGGTGTTGGAATTGGGAAGGCCACCCACTGGTCGGACACCGTGCTTAGCCGCCCTAGCGAGACATTGGCTAACTGCGGGCCGAATGCCACCTCGTCCACTACTTGCCCGTCCGGACCAAACAAGCCCACGTATTCCCCGCCGCGGCTCAACCGGAAGCTCGTGTGCCAGCCTTCCGGCGTCACTTGGTCTGCGCCCGACGCCCACACCAGCAGAAAGGCCCCGGGCGCCAGGGTGCTGGCCGGCAAGGACCACTTGGCTGGGTCGGCCGGGTCGTCGGTAAGGGTGTAACCGATCAGGGAGACGGGTGTGTCAGCGGGGTTGTGCAACTCGATCCAGTCGGCGTAGCCAGCCCGGTCATCGAGCGCCGTGCTCGTATTCGTGGCCTGGACCTCGGTGATGAGGACACCGGGGGAGGCGGCTTGCACCGCCGGCAGGCCGCTCGTCAGTCCGACCAGGAGCAGCCCCAGCACCAGAGCGCCACCAAGGGGGATCAACCAACGCAAGGGGACATCCTCGTTACGCGACCGTGGGCATTTTCGGGCTAGGAGTAATAGATGTCAACCTTTTCGACCCCTTCGATTTGGTCCAAGGATCGCAGCATTTGGGCCTGGCTGCCGTTCCGCGGGGTGGCGATGGTGAGGTAGACATTGAACTCACCTTCATAACTCCCAGCACTGACGATCTCGGGATCAGTGCCGGACGCCTCACGGATCGTGGCGACAATATCGGCGAGGAGGCGCTCGTCCACACCCTCCGGGGACTTGGCGCTGACAACGAGGCTGGCTTGTTGGGCCGGCTGGAGCCAGCGCAGCACAAAACGGCTCTTGAGCAGGGTGTAGACCCCGACGGCCAGCAACAGACCGACGGCGATAGCGAACTGGTAGATCGCGCAGGCCAAGCCCGTGGCAATCACGAGCAGAATGAAGGCAATGTCCTCCGCACGCTTGATCGGTGTGCGGAAGCGGACAAACGAGAGGGCGCCGAGTAAGCCCAACGAGAGGGGGATCGAAAACTGGATCACCCAGAAGATCGTCGTCACGGCCGGCAAGAGCAGCACGAAGCTGCGGTGCAGACTTTCGTTGATCGCCTCACTGCCGGTGAAATACCGCTGGTAGATCAAGGCATAGCCGAAGCCCAGCACCATACTCACGGCCACGATCAAAACAAACTCGATGATTCCGCGCTGACCCAAGTCGGTCACGGCGGAGCCGTCGAGCAAGCTACTGATACTTTCCATCCCGGTCATCTTCTTCCAGCAGCGCGGAGATGCCGTAGGCGTACTTCGAGAAAGACACCGGCTCCAGCGAAAACATCCTGAGGAAGGGTGCTTCCGGTACCGCTGCCGCTGACTTGATCTCGAAGATAGTATAGGGAAACGCTACCCGGCGCCGGCTCCAGCCCGACAGCCCCGACATGGCCACACAAGTGATGTTCTGGTCGAGACTATACCGCTCCTGGGCACGCTGGTTTACAAAGCGCAGGCGCTCACACGAAATCGCCAACGTCGGCCGGAGGCACTGGCGCACGTGGGTTCGCAATGCGGCGGCCGACGCGCCCGGCACGCTACGGAGGCGGTCGAGCAGGCTACCAAAATCGGCCATCGGCGAGAGCCGCGTACCAGCAGACTTCAGGAGGATCTTGGTCTTGTTGGTCAGTGGTCCCTCCCGCCGCTTGATCTCAACACCGTAGTCGGCACCTACCCCGCTGGGATTGAAGTATTGGCGAAAGCGGTACTTCATTTTGTTCAGCAGGCCGTCCCGCGATTCCCAATAGGAGCTGAGGGCTAGGTCGTCGTAGTAGGTCGTCGTGAGCTTGCTCTGCCAGTACGGCGAGCTACTGGGATAGACCCGGCGTAGAAAATTAGCGAGGGCCGGTCCGGACTCTACTGGCAACACGAACTTGGTCTCGTAGTATGGTTGCCCGAACCCCTTCTTGTAGAGCAGGATCAACATGGCTGCATAGCCTTTTCGCTCGCTCAAGCGCCATCGCTAGGGATGATCCCCAGCGCCCAGTTCACCGCTCGGTCAAAGAGCCGGACCGCCTCGCCGGTGCTCCGGTGCAGCGTGTCGTGATGCCCGAACCAGAAGACCGTCCTAGCCCGTGCCCGTTGCCCATGCGCTAACTCGGCTCCCGCTTCCGCCACCATGAGCGCAGCATCGTCACCTGTCAGGTGCCTTGCCAGCACTTGCACCCCGGGGCCGCTGGGCGGGTAGGCCACACTGAACGTATCGGGCTGGCTGACCACCCGCAGCGGCTGGTCAGCCGGTAGCCCGGCGGTGATCGGATGGTCCGTGTTCACGATCCGAATGTCAGTTTGCTCCGGGCGCGTGCCCCCCCAAGGTGCCAGCGGTATGCGCGTTGTTTCCAGCAGCAGCGGCTCCCAGAAGATCACTGGCGTAGTGGTCTGGGCATAGCGCGCCGCTGTATCTAGCTCGCGGATGCTGGAACTGAACAAGAGCAAATCATGGTTGGAGGCGACCAGCGCTGGATTATGCGTACTGTCGCCGTGGGTTCCGAACACGTTGACCGGCACACCCCGCCTGACAAGGCGCCTCACTACGGCAGCGTCGCCTTCCGACAGTTCGTCAGGATGATGCACCAGCAGGGCAATCCGGGTACCCGGTGGCAGCGGTGCTGGCAACAGTGGCACCGGGATCGGCGCCGGCACCGGAGTATCCGACACCGAGAGCTGCGGGAGCAACTGCCGGAACGTCTCTAGGTCACTCAACTGACGTAGCCGCTGCTCACTGGCCTCCAGCGAATCCGAGAGTTGTCCCATTGCTGCTCCCCACTGTGCCACCATCACCGCCGGCTCCCGATCAGGAAGCCAACGAGTTGCTTCTGCCGCAATGGCCGGACGCAGTTGCTCGACGAGCGTGGCGAGACGGCTCCGCACGGATTCGGTGGCCAGCGCTCCGGCGAGATGTCGCTCGACCTGTGCAGTGAAGTAGGCTTGATACTGCGGACTCGCCAGCAGGCTGGCCAGGATCGGGGTGAGTGAACCGCCAGTGTTAATCACTAACTCATCGGAGGGAAAACCATCCAGGCTGAAGGTCTTCTCGGCATCCCACACGAACAGCCGCCACCGAGCATCAGACCCACCACGCATCCTCGCCGCATGCCAGTTACCGCCGCCCCAATCGGTGTTTCCGGCCCACAACTGAAGGATGATGAATGAGGTGAAGTTCTCGATATCGAGTTGCTCTAGAGCCTGCTCGTACTGCGCCACCCCACTCAAGTCCGTGCCAGTGATCCAGTCCACAAACGCAGCCCACGCTTCGTGCTCCCCATAGCGGCGAACTACATCCCAGTAGTCATAGCCAAAGTGTGTAGCCAGGAAGTCTTCATCAATGCGCTCGGTCAGGTTGTACAAACCCCAGTAGGCCCCGTTCAGGTACAGTGCCACCCAGCGCCCGCGGGCCACCACTTGCCCCATCGTCCCGTGCAGGTCCCGGACCAGTTGGTCCCGTACATACACCGCCTCCTCCGCAGACACTAACCAACTGTCGTTGAACCCGGCCCGCAACACCAGTCGGTCATACGTCTGTCCCGGCTCCGTCCCAAACAACGGATACGCTAACTCCCTTGGGCCATAGCCTCCCCGAAAATACAGCCGAAACGACTGCTTGATTCCAGTCCGGCCCCACCCTCCATGGATGCGTAGTCCCGCTCCCACACTGAATCCCCGCTCGCCCTCCGGCAACAGCCACTCCACCATCACCGGTCGCTCCCACTTCCGCCCCCGCTCTGCCGCGTTGGTATAGATACCCGTCTCCTCGTCCCACAAATGCGCCGGTTCCGTCACCAGCGAGACGACTGGCAGACCAACTCCCTCCCCTACCAGATAGGTCGCCGTGGTCACCGCACTCACCGGCACGCCGTCGCGCAGTGCCACGGCCCGCAGCACCGTCGTCTGCTGCAGCACCACTGGCGCCGTGTACGCCTGCCCCCCTAGCGTCGGATCAGCTCCATCTAGGGTGTAGTACACCGTAGCTCTCCGGACCGGTGTTTCCAGCCGCACCGTCACGGGGCCGGTGAAGCGCCCGCTGCCCGGCCTGAGCACCACCGGCGGTGCGTCTGCCGCCGCCTGTGGGCGGGTGGTATTCGCTGTCCAAGGAGTCGGGGCTGAGAAGAATACCCACTGGTCGGATACCGTCTTCAGCCGCCCTTGCGAGACATCCACCTTTTGCTCCCCGAACGTCACCGCATCCACCACCTGCCTGTCCGGACCGAACAAGCCCACATACTCCCCATCGCCGCTCAACTGGAAGTTCGTGTGCCAGCCTTCCGATCCTACGCGGTTGTCCCCGGA
The DNA here is from genome assembly GCA_965220865.1 of Chloroflexota bacterium. Classification (GTDB taxonomy): domain Bacteria; phylum Chloroflexota; class UBA11872; order UBA12225; family JAJDUF01; genus JAJDUF01. The sequence continues at coordinate 3,284,915 of OZ244848.1, read as the reverse complement.
CGCCCATAGCACCAGAAAGGCTCCGGGTACCAGCGTCGTGAAGGGCAAGCGCCACTTGGCTGGCTCGTCGGGGTCGTCGGTGAGGGTGTAGCCAGCGAGGGAGATGGGCGCCGCCGTGGGGTTGTGCAGCTCAATCCAGTCGGTGTAGCGGCCCCGGTCGTCGGCCACCGTGCGCGCATTCGCCGCCAGGACCTCGGTGATGAGGATGCCCGGCGTGGGGTCCTGAGCCGCTGATATGCCGGTGTTCAGTAGGACTAGCAGCAGCCCCAGCAGCAGGGCACGGCCAAGGGGAATCATTTGATGCATGGTGACACACTTGCTACCACGGCCAGCAGCTTCAGGAACTCGGCCATCATCTCGCACAGCGCGCGTACGTCACCTGCGCTTGTCATCTGCTCCCTTCACCATCTGGATCGCTGGATGGTCCCAACCCAGCCCAAGTCTAGCAGGTTGAAGAAGCGGGGTAGCGCCAGCGCGCGGAAGGCGCTCATCGCTCGCTCAAGCGCCTTCACCAGCCAGGAGGCCGAGCGCCCAGTTCACCGCCCGGTCAAAGAGCCGCACCGCGTTGCCCGTGCTGCGGTGAAACGTATCGTGATACCCGAACCAGAAGACGGTCCTGGCACGGGCCAGTTGCCCATGCGCTAATTCCGCCCCCGCCTCCGCTACCAGGAGCGCAGCATCGCCGCCAAGATCATACTTTGCGAGGATTTGCACTCCGGGGCCGCTGGGTGGATAGGCGACGCTGAATTTGTCGGGCCGGCGCACCATTCGGAGCAGCCGGTCAGCGGGCAGCCCTGCAGTGATCGGATGGTCCGCGTCGACAATCCGGATATAGGTTTGCTGAGAGCGTGTACCACCCCAAGGCGCCAGCGGTATGCGTGTCGCCTCGAGCAACTGCGGTTCCCAGAAGATGAGCGGCGTAGTCGTCTGGGCATGGCGCGCCGCCGTGTCGAGCAGCCGGATACTGGAGCTGAACAAGAGCAGATCGTGGCTTGCGGCGACCTGCGCCGGATCGTGCGTGCTGCTATCGTCGGTCCCGAGCACGGTGACCGTGGCACCCCGCTCTTCCAGGTGTGCCACGACGGCCGCGTCACCCTTCGCCAACTCCGCGGGCTGATGTACCAGCAGGGCAATCCGGGTACCCGGTGGCAGTGGCGTCGGGCCATCCAGTGCTAAGAGTTGCGGGAGCTGCTGTCGGAGCGTCTCCGGGTCGCTGAGGTAGCGCAGCCGCTGCACATTAGATTCCAGCGAATCGGATATCCGCCGGATCGCCGCCTCCCACTGCGCCACCGCCACCGCCGGCTCCCGATCAGGCAACCAACGGGCCGCTTCCGCCGCGATGGCTGGGCGCAGTTCCGCCACGAGCGCGGCGAGCCGGCTCCGCACGGATTCGGTGGCCAGCGCTCCGGCAAGATGCTGCTCGATCTGCGTGGTGAAGTAGGCTTGATACTGAGGGCTGGCCAGGAGACTGGTCAAGATGGGAATGAGTGGACCATATGCACCGCTGTCAATCACTACTTTGCTGAAAGAAATGTCCTCGGTGGCATCAATTCCGTGGGCCAAGCCAAAGGTCGTCTCAGCGTCCCATACGAACAGCCGCCACTGGTCGTCAAGACCATAACGCATCCGCGCTACATACCAGTTGTTCTTGCCCCAATCGGTGTCTCCGGCCCATAGCTCAAGGATGATGAAGGAGGTGAAGTTCTTGATATCGAGCTGCTCTAGCGCCTGCTCATACTGGGCCGCTGCACTCAGGTCCGTGCCCGTAATCCAGTCTACAAACTCATCCCACGCTGCATGCTCCTCCGTGCGAACCAAGTCCCAGTAATCATGGTCGAAGTGCGTCGTGAGGAAGGCCTCGTCAATGCGCTCGGTCAGGTTGTACAGTCCCCAATACACCCCGTTCAGATACACCTCTACCCAGCGCCCCCGCGCTGCTACCTGGCCCATCGCCCCGTGCAGGTCCCGGACCAACTGGTCCCGCACGTACACTGTCTCCTCTCCACCACACTGCGGCAACTCACTACACGGCCAACTGTCGTTGAACCCGGCCCGCAACACCAGCCGGTCATACGTCTGGCTCGAGTCCGCCCCAAACAGCGGGTAGGCCAACTCCCGGGGCCCGTACTCTCCCCGGAAATACAGTCGGAATGACTGCTTGTCGGCGTATATTCGGCCTCCTCTACCATGAATGCGCAGCCCCGCTCCCACACTGAAGCCTAGGTTCCCCTCCGGCGATAGCCATTCCACCATCACCGGCCGCTCCCAGTCTCGGCCGCGCTCCTCCACGTTGGTGTAGATGCCCGTCTCTTCGTCCCACAAATGAACCGGATCCGTCACCAGCGATACCACAGGCAGGCCAGTACTCTCACCCACCAGGTATGTCGCCGTGGTCACGGCACTCACCGGCACGCCGTCGCGCAGCGCCACTGCCCGCAGCACCGTCGTCTCTTCCACTTCCAAGGGCGCTATGTATGCCTGCCCACCTGTTGTCGGATCGGCTCCATCCAGCGTGTAGTACACCGTGCTTCCCGGCAATGGCGCTGTCAACTGCACCACTACCGGGCCGGCAAAGCGCCCACTGCCCGGTGTGACTATCACTGGCGGTGCGCCCGGTAGCGCTCGCGAACGAGTCGTATTGGCCGCGCCGGGAGTTGGGGTGGAGAAGGCCACCCACACGCTAGAAACTGTACCCAGCCGCCCAAGCGAGACATCCACCTCTTGTTCTCCAAACATCACTGCGTCCACCACCTGACCGTCCGGACCGAACAAGCCCGCGTACTCCCCGCCGCGGCTTAGCCGGAAGTTCGTATGCCAGCCTTCCGGCTCCACCCGGTTTACACCCGAAGCCCAGACCACCAGAAAGGCGCCCGGCGCCAGCGTCGTGACGGGCAAGCGCCACTTGGCCGGCTCGTCTGGGTCATCAGTCAGGGTGTAGCCGGCGAGGGAGACGGGCAGCGCCGTGGGGTTGTGCAGCTCAATCCAGTCGGAGTAGCCGCCTTGCTCATCGGCCACAATGCTTGTATTCGCCGCCAGGACCTCGGTGATGAGGATGCCCGGTGTGGCGTCCTGCGCCGCTGACACGCCGATGTTCAGCAGGACCAAGAGCAGCCCCAGCAGCAGGGCACACCCCAGGCTGATCAACCGACGCATATGCATACCGAATTAACCATGGGCTAACCGCGGCCGGATGTAGTGGGGACTGCCCAGAGCCTACCGGCGTGAAGTTAACGACGCATTCACAGGGGTGGTTAGCAATGATACCCGACCGGCAATGTCCAGTCGAACTATGATACTGAACGCGATACTGGAGGTCACTGGCCCCACTACTACAACGAACGAGAACGGGTGAGAGGTGAGGGGCGCGTCCTTCCGTCCGGCGGTCTTGACAGCAATCCGGCAGTGGCTACCCTATCATTGCAGCAACGCAAGGCGCTCCTAGCGCCGAGGAGATGAGGTATGGAACGACTGGCCAACAAGGTCGCGCTGGTGACCGGTGGCGCGCAGGGGCTTGGTGGTGCCACCGCGCGCCGTCTCGCCGAGGGGGGAGCTACCGTGCTTATCGCCGATATTGATGATGAGGCCGCCGACCGACGGGTAGCCAGGATCGAAGCGGCCGGGGGCGTGGCCGCGGCCTTCCACGCCGACGTAGGAAGCCACGAGGACATTCAGGCGATGGTGTCGTACACCTTGGAGCGCTGGCAGCGGCTCGACATCATCGTCAACAACGCCTTTCCGGTCATCAACCCGGTTGGGGCTGGCAGTGCGCTCGAGGTGAGCGAGGAGGGCTGGGACCAGGGCATGGCCGTGCTCACAAAGTCCATCTTCCTGGCAGCGAAATACGCCATCCCGGCGATGCAGGAAGCTGGCGGCGGCAGCATCGTCAACATCTCCTCCGTGCATGGCCTGCTCATGGCGCCGGGCCACATGGTCTATGAAGCCGGCAAGGCGGCCGTGATCGGGCTAACGCGGCAACTGGCAACGGAGTTTGGCCCCTGGGGTATTCGCGTGAACGCGATCTGCCCCGGGCACATGGTGACCGAACGGATTCAGGAACTGATGTGGGCGGAGAATCCCGGCGGGCTACGGTTCTTCGAGCAGCAGTATCCCCTGCGCCGCTGCGGCCGGCCCGTGGACATTGCCAACGCGGTGGTCTTCCTCTGCTCGGACGAGGCGGCCTTCATCACCGGCCACGCGCTGGTGGTTGACGGCGGGTTGAGTATCCAGCTCCAGGAGAACTTGAGCGTCCGCCTGGGCCAGTATTTGCAGGAGCATCCCGACACACATATGCCCTACTAGCCGGACATGGCGCCGGCGCCACCAGGCCAGCGGCGGGCAAAAAGAAATGGCCCTGGCAACGACCTATTGTCCCACTCGCTCTCGCTAGCAGTATCGTCGGCGCTGAGGCAGTTCACTACCGTGTTCGGGATGGGAACGGGTGGGGCAGCCTCGCTAGAGTCACCAAGACCATCTCAAGATAGCCCGAAATGAGCACCCTGCCTTCCGAGTGGAAAGCAAGGCGAAGAAGAGCGAGTGACCTGCGGAGTTCAGATCCAAAGATGCCGATCGAGGCATCGTGATGAGACGGCGTTGTCCAGGAGGATGGCTCCCCTGCACCGGTCGCCCGGCTTCCAGGTACCACCTCACACCTCCTAATCTCGGAGGGGACTCTCCCGCGCACCGTTGCCGGCACGCGGCGGGACGGGTCATCTTGGGGGCGGTTTCGCACTTAGATGCTGTCAGCGCTTCTCCGGTCCTGACGTAGCTACCCAGCGGTGGGCTTGGCAGCCCAACTGGCACACTAGCGGTCAGTCGGCCCCGGTCCTCTCGTACTAGGGGTCGCTCCCCTCACCCGTCCGGCGCCCGCAGCGGATAGAGACCGAACTGTCTCACGACGTTCTGAACCCAGCTCGCGTGCCGCTTTAATGGGCGAACAGCCCAACCCTTGGGACCTGCTTCAGCCCCAGGATGCGACGAGCCGACATCGAGGTGCCAAACACTGCCGTCGCTATGAACGCTTGGGCAATATTAGCCTGTTATCCCCGGGGTAGCTTATATCCGATAATCTACGCCCCTGCCACTTGGAGACGTAGGGTCACTAGGCCCTGGTTTCCCATCTGTTCGGCGTGTCTGCCTCACAGTCAAGCCCCCTTGTGCCCTTACACTCGCGAGCGCGGTTTCCCTGCGCGCTGAGGGGACCATTGGGCGCCTCCGTTACACTTTAGGAGGCAACCGCCCCAGTTAAACTCCCCACCTGGCACTGTCCCGGGCACACTATCCCAACGGGGTGTACACCGGTTAGACCTAAGCGACGTTCAGAGTGGTATTTCACTGTTGCCTCCCCCACCCCCACGAGGATGGGTTCCCAGGCTCCCACCTATGCTACGCAAAACGTAACTCGAGCCCATGCCAAGCTAGAGTAAAGCTCCACGGGGTCTTTTTGTCCTGCTGCGGGTCGTCCGAATCTGCACGGACACTTCAATTTCGCCGGGGTCTCGGCCGAGACAGTGCTCAAGTCGTTACGCCATTCGTGCGGGTCGGAACTTACCCGACAAGGAATTTCGCTACCTTAGGACCGTTAGAGTTACGGCCGCCGTTCACCGGGGCTTCGGTTCAGGGCAGAAAACCCCTCCCCTTAACCTTCCGGCACTGGGCAGGCGTCAGCCCCCATACTTCCCCTTGCGGGTTTGCGGAGACCTATGTTTTTGTTAAACAGTCGCTTGAGCCGCTGCGCTGCGCCTCCTGGCTCCTCCGGGCGCAAGTCCCTTCAAAGCCGGGAGGACCCCTTCTTGCGAACGTACGGGGTCAATTTGCCGAGTTCCTTAGCCGAGACTCTCCCGAACGCCTGGGGGTCTTACTCCCCTGCCTACCTGTGTCGGTTTGCGGTACGGACACGATGTGACTCGCTAGAGGCTTTTCTTGCCGGTACGGCGTACCACGAATTGGTTTTGGGTTGCCCCGCCACCTTTCCATCACCTCTCACGGATAACAGGGTGTCGGATTTGCCTGACACCCCCCGCTACCGGTTTGGACGGCTATAGCCAGCAAACCGCTCGTGGGAGCCCGCCGGGTCCCCTCGTCGCTCAAATGTCGCACCGTGGGACGGGAATATCAACCCGTTGTCCATCGCCTTCGCTGTCACCTACGCGGCAGCTAAGACTTAGGCCCGCCTAACCCGGAGCGGATTGGCCTTCCTCCGGAAACCTTAGGCTTTCGGCGCGTCCGGTTCACACAGACGTTATCGCTACTCATGCCGGCATTCGCACTGCACCCCGCTCCACGACCGCTCACGCTGTCGCTTCACAGCCACACGCGGAGGACTCGCTGGTCCTCCGGAGATGCACGCTCCCCTACCGCCCCAACAGTGTGCTACTGCTGAGACCCCGGGCTTCGGTGTCTGACTTAGCCCCGTTACATTGTCGGCGCCAGGTTACTCGACCAGTGAGCTGTTACGCTTTCGTTCGAGGATGGCTGCTTCTAAGCCAACCTCCTGGCTGTCTACGCATCCTGACCACCTTTGCCACTTCAGTCAGAACTTGGGGACCTTAGCCGCGGGTCTGGGCTGTTTCCCTCTCGACGATGGAGCTTAGCCCCCACCGTCTCACTCTGCTCGCAATACCTGACGACGTTCGCGGTTTAGCGGTGTTTGGTAAGCGCTGTGCTCCCGCACACTACCAGAGCCTTACCGCCGCCAGAAGACCGAACAGGCTGAACCTAAATCCATTTCGGGGAGAACCAGCTATCTCCGAGTTCGATTGGCATTTCACCTCTACCCACAGCTCATCCACCCAATTTGTAACTTGAGTTGGTGCGGGCGTCCAGTCCGTGTCACCGGACCTTCCCCCTAGCCATGGGTAGCTCACTCGGTTTCGGGTCGGCCCTACGCGACCGTGTCCTTCCCAAAGGAAGGACGGGCGCCCTCTTCGGACTCGCTTTCGCTCCGGCTCCCCCGCATTTCCGTGCAGGTTAACCAAGCCACGCCGGGCCACTCGCCGGCTCATACTTCAAGAGGCACACGATCAGGGACCACACTGCGTGTCACCAAGCGTCATTCGCGCCGAAGCGCGGCCGACGCTATACGGGGTCACGAAGCGCGATTCCCCTCTCGCTGACTGTAAGCATGTGGTTTCAGTGTACTATTTCACTCCCCTCGCCGGGGTACTTTTCACCGTTCCCTCACGGTACTCTGCGCTATCGGTGGGTGATGGTATTGAGCCTTGGAGGGTGGGCCCCCCAGTTTCCCACAGGGTTTCACGTGTCCCGCGGTACTCGGGTAGCAGCAGCAGAAGAGCACGCTCGCTTTCCTACGGGGTTCTCACCCTCTCGGACCGGCCTTTCCAGGCCGTTCGGTCCACGTTCGTGCGTACCTTCCGAGGCAGCGGCCGCCGCCTCCCTGCTACACCCACAACCCCGCCGGATCCATCGGCCGGCCGGCCATGTTCGGATCCGCGGTTTGGGCTCTCCCCCGTTCGCTCGCCACTACTTGGGGGATCTCATACGGTTGATTTCTTTTCCTCAGGGTACTGAGATGTTTCAGTTCCCCCGGTTCCCCCAGCCGGCACAACCGTAGGCTGCACCGACCGTGCTCCGATATGACTCGAAGCGGGTTTCCCCATTCGGGCATCTGTGGATCAACGCTTGCTGACAGCTCCCCACAGCCTTTCGCGGCCTACCACGCCCTTCATCGGCCATCACCCCCGAGGCATCCACCACACGCTCTTATCCCGTCTCAGGATGTTCTCGATCGGCAATTTTGAAGCTGAACCCGTATTGCAGATTCTCGCTCTTCTTCAGTTGTGAAGGTACGCCCGGTGGCGTTTCCGCCACCACAGAGAGAAGACAACGCTGGCCGTTTCCCAGCCAAGCCCACTCATCTCTCGGTAAGCATTTACTATACCGCTCCGGGCCGGAACATGTCAAGCAAGCTGCCAGGAATCGGCCGGCAGTGGTGCTATCCGGGGAGAGGCGTACCTACCCCCACCCCTCTCCCTTCAGGGAAGGGGCCGGGAGTTAGGTCCAAACCCCTCGCCGGCGCGCAGGGCCGCCAGCGCCGCCGCCGGATCGGCCGCGCCATACACCGCAGACCCGGCCACGAGGTAGGTGGCCCCGGCCGCCGCCACCTGCGGCGCCGTATGGCTGTCAATGCCCCCGTCAACGGCGATGACCGGCGGCGCCGGCTGCGCGGCAGCCTGCCGGGCCACCGCGCGGACCTTGGGTAGCAGCTCGGCCCGGAAGGGCTGGCCGCCATAGCCCGGTTCGACGGTCATCACCAGCACCGTATCCAGCAGGTCCCACAGCCCGGCGAGCAGCTGCGCCGGTGTGAGCGGTCGGAGGGCTATCCCGGCGCGTGCGCCATGCGCCCGGATGTTGGCCAACAAGCGCCGCAGCGAGTCCGGCTCCGGTGCGGCCTCGAGATGCACCGTCACCTGATCGGCCCCGGCCGCGATCATCGGCTCGATGTGCCGCTCGGGGTTGAGCACCATCAAATGCACGTCGAGCGGCAGCGATGTCCGCGGACGTAGCGCCGCGACCAACTGCCGGCCAAAGGTCAGCTCCGGCACAAAGTGGCCATCCATCACATCTATGTGGATGGCGTCGGCTCCTCCGTCGGTCACGACATCTACGGCGGGTCCCAGCGCTGCCCAATCGGCTGCCAGGATCGAGGGCGCGATCTGGATGGACGGGGGAGAGGCAGCTTGGCCGGAGTTGGAGTAGCTCACGGGCTGTGCTCCTGTACGAGCGGCTGCCGCCGCACGGCAGTTTGCAACTGACCGCACGCCGCCTGAATGTCGCGGCCCATCTCGCGGCGAATCGTCGCGATGAGACCGGCTTGGCGGAGCGTCTGATGAAACGTCTGCACGGCATCGTCAGACGAGGGCGCATACGGCAGCTCGGCCACCGGGTTCATCGGGATGAGATTGATATGGCAATCGAGGCCATGAACCAGCTTGACCAGCGCCCGCGCCAACGCGGGCGAATCGTTCACCCCGGCCAGCATCGTGTACTCGAACGTGACCCGCCGCCCCGTCCGCGCTTGGTACGCCCGGCACGCCGCGAGCAGGTCTTCCACGGGGTACCGGCGATTGAGGGGCACCAGCTCGTCGCGGACATCGTTGGTCGGGGCATGCAGCGAGACCGCCAAGCGCACCGGCCACGGCTCGTCGGCCAGCCGCTCGATCCCCGGCAGCCAGCCCGAGGTCGAGATCGTCAGCCGCGGGGGGCCTAGTCCGGCACCCAGCGGATCGCACAGCCGCGCTACCGCTTCCAGGCAGGCCGCGTAGTTCAGCAGCGGCTCGCCCATCCCCATGAAGACTACGTTACGCACGACCGGTGGGCGCTGGCGCGTGCGGCGCAGAAAGTGGAGCGCCTGGTCAATGATCTCGGCGGCGGTCAGATTGCGCGTCAGGCCCATCAGCCCCGTGGCGCAGAACGAGCATTGGAGCGCACAGCCTACCTGCGTGCTCACGCAGACCGTGCTGCGGTTGGCGCCGGTGCCGTCGCTGCGCCGGTGGTATTGCATCAGCACCGTCTCGATGAGCGATCCGTCGGACAGCCGCAGCACCGCCTTGGTGGTGTCCCCGTCGGCCGAGGCGACTTGCGTGATGACCTCCGCCGAGCTGAAGGCGTAGGTCTCGGCTAACCACGCCCGCAGCGCTTGGGGAACGTTGAGCATTGGCGCGAAGTCGGTGATGGCACTGCGGTAGACCCAGCGCGCCACCTGCTCGGTGCGGAACGGCCGCTCGCCCCGCGCCGCCAAGACTTCCTGCAAAGCGGCCCAGGACAGTCCGGTGATCGGGGGATTGTGGCACCCGGTCGCAGCCGTGGCAACGCGCTCCGTCGGGTGCGCCGCAGCGAGCGTAGCCATCGGGTTCGGTCTCAGTCGGTCAAGGGTAGCGTCCGGCCGGGATTATACAACACGGCGACCAATCCCAAATCGCTGGGCCGGGCCGCCGGAAAACGCGCTCCGTGCCGATGCTGGCTACTCGTCGCTGCGTCCCATCAGGATGAAGAGGAAGTAGAGCAACGTCGAGAGCGCTTGAGCCAGCGCCGCCACGTAGGTCAGCGCAGCGGCGTTGAGCACCGCCTTGGCCTGGCCGCGCTCCTCCGAGGTCACTAGGCCATTATTCGAGAGGAGCTGGAGAGCGCGGTTGCTGGCATTGAACTCTACCGGCAGCGTGACCAGCGCAAAAATGGCCGCGGTGCTGAAGAACGCTACGCCCAGCCACGCGAGCTGTGGGATGATGAACAGGCCCACGAAGAACAAGATATAGCCCAAGGTGCTCCCAATGTTGACGACTGGAACCAACCCGGCCCGCCACCGCAACGGCGCGTAGTTCTGGGCATCTTGCACCGCATGGCCGACCTCGTGCGCGACAACGCCCACCGCCGCGACCGAGTAGTTGTCGTAGTTGGAGTCGGAAAGACGCAGCACCTTGCTACTGGGATCGTAGTGGTCACTGAGATCGCCCGGAACCCGCTCGATCTGGACGTGGTAGAGGCCCAATGAATCGAGCAGTCGTCGGGCAACGTCAACACCCGGTCGCCCCGCATAACTGGCTACTTCCGCATACTTCGCATAGGTGCTCTTGACCTTATACTGTGCATAGAGCGCCAGCAGCAGTGCTGGTCCGGCAAAGACAAAGTACATCGGGTCAAAGAAGAACATGCTAATACCCTCCTGGCATAGCCTCCTACAATCCTAGTATAGCAGCCGTGCGGCCTATTCCCTGTGGGGGCCATAGGCGAGCCACTCACCACTCGGAAGTCTCCGGCACGGCCACGAGCCGAAAGCCGATGTCCACGGCGCCGTCGAGGGCCGGATGACTCATCTTGGACCACAGGGTCGTGTGGGTGACGCGGGCGAGGAAGCAGCCGCCCTGCATCGTAATGCGAGCGTTGCGGTCTACGCCTAGCGCAGCAAGCCGCGGTATGGTGGCTGTCCGATCCGTGACCGGTCGCTGCTCATAGGCCGCTGCGTTCGTGTAGTTCCAGACCCAGACATTGCCCACCATGTCGTAGAGGCCACGCTCATTGGGCGGAAACGCTTGCACCGGCGAGGTCAGCGCGTAGCCGTCGGCGTATTGCTCGTGAATCCACGTGTAGTCGGTTAACTCGGCGGTGCCGAAGTTCATCCGCTTGTCGAGCTTGCGGAAGTCGTTGCCCCAGGGAAAGGTGCATACCTGATCCTCCAGTGCCGCCGGGCGAGCCGCCAGAATCCACTCCTCCTTGGTCGGTACCCGGCAGATGACACCCGCCTTGTCGCTCACCCATGCGGCGAAGCTCATCGCGTCGAACCAGCTCACCTGCACGACGGGATGCTCCGGCGCACTCATGGGCCAGGGCTGGAGCCGATAGCTGTTCGAGACCCCTTGCCGCCACTGTGCCCGCTGGTCAACGATCCAGCCCGTCTCATACCGCTCGACCGTGGTCGTATACTGCGTCTCATCCACAAAGACCTGAAACATCCGGTTGGTGATGATCGTCTCCGACATGTAATACGGATAGCTCACCGTGACTCTGTTCTGCCGATGGACTTCGAGCATGTCTCGCCACCGCGCGAGGTCGTTGCTGTGGTTCGGAATGGCGATGATCCGGTCGCGGAGCGCTTCGTTCAGCCCGTCAATGTACGAAGCCGGCTCCACTCTGATGAATTCGATGATCGGACCGCCCACAGCCAGTTCCACTGCGAACCGTTCCTCCGCGCAGAGGGCGGCGGAGTTCCGGTCGGAGCGTGGTAGTCTCCGGAGCCGCGCAGTCTCGTCGCGGGCGGCTCCACGCAGGTACTCGTCGCGTGACGTGTCGGCGTCGCAGGTCCGGCGCGGCCGCGGCGGTTGCATGGCGGCTCCCTCATCCAAGGTGACATTGGGACCGGCGGCCTCTCACTATAGAGCGAGTCGGCGCTGGCGATCTGTGGCCGTTCGTGTAGCATCTGTCAGGGAGAATCCGGATGAAAAGGGGAGCGACCGATGCAGACTGAGCAAGACACGCCGACGCGGACAACGCGGTTCTCCGACGTTTGTGGCACGACGGACGAGTTGAAACGTCTGCTCTACGAGGAGCGAGAGCGCGTCGCGGCCGCGCCGGCCATCCTGCGCGAGTTGGTGACTGACCAGCTCTATATGCTGGACCGGATGGAGCTGCGGCTGCGAGACTACCGGCAATTGCGCGACGACGTGGCACGGCTACACCGTGCCCTGGAGTCCGTTGACTCCCCGCGCCGCCCCGAAGCCGACCGGGCCGCCGCCGCCCTCCGGCCGCTGCTGGAGGACGACCAGCCGTTGGGCGACGCGGAGACGACTACCATTGTGGACTACGCCGAGCAAATCCGCTCGGTGGCCGGCCACCTGGAGCAGATTCTGCGTGCCCATATGGATGTGGCGTTGGCCCTCGTCGAGAGTTACGAGCGCGCGCGTGGCGGGCGGCCCTGGCCGATACCTGGCGCGACCGCGGAGGCCGATCCGGACGCCGCGCCGGCGGTGCCCAGCACCTGGGAAGCGTGGCTGCCGTCGGAGCCACACCGCGCGCAGCTCGTGGACTTCCTGAGCAAGAGCCGCGCCTACGTCATCTGGCCCGATGGGTCCGCCAACGGCCGCGGCGAGCAGCCACTCGTGCAGTTCGATGATGGCGGCTTGATGCCCATGTCCGAGGTGCGCTGGTCGGATGCCGTCCGCAACTTCTATCCGGCGAGCCAAGGCGATTCACCGGTGCCAGCCAGACAGTACCGGGGCGCATCATAGCCGCAGCGCCGCGCTCATCCCCGGACGTCAACCTGCCCTTGCCCGGCGGGCGGGGGTGAGCAGGTCCCCCGTCGCAACGGTCAGTCATGGATAGCCTCGCTGCACGCCTGCGGCCCCTGCTGGTGGAGGCCGCACAGCACCGGATATTCCCCGGCGCGGTCGTGGCCGTGGCCGGCCGAGCCGGGCGCACGAATATCGTCACCGCCGGTCACCTCACCTATGCCCAGGACGGCCCGGCAGTCGGCCCCGACACGATCTACGACATTGCGTCAGTCACCAAGATCGTCACGCTCACCGCTACGCTGGTCCTCGCCAGCGCTGGCCGCCTGCATCTCGACGACCGGCTCGGTGATCTGCTGGACTGCGCTACCTTCCGCAACGTCACCGTGAGGCAGGTGTTGGCCCACACCGCGGGGCTGCGGCTGTCCTTGAGCAGCCTCAAGGACCTGCCGCGACCGGAGATCGCGGCCGCGATCCTCGCTGCCGGGCCGGTGACGGAACCGGGCGCCCGGTTCTACTACTCCAGCCAGGGCTACTATCTCTTGGGCCAGGCGCTGGAAGCAGTGTCCGGGCAGCGACTCGCCGACTGCTTGCGGACAACCGTCCTCGGGCCACTCGGCATGAGCACCACCACCTTCAACCCTCCCGCGGCGTGGCGGCAGCGCATAGCGCCGACCGAAGACGACCCCCGGCGGTGTGGTGTGGTATGGGGCGTGCCGCACGACGAAAGCACGTTCGCCCTCGGCGGGGTAGCCGGTCACGCCGGGCTGTTCTCGACCGCTGCGGACCTGCTTGAGCTAGGTCACTTGTGGCTGCACGAGGGCATGGTCGGCGGGCAGACCCTCATTCGGCGCGATCTGATCCGCGAGAGCATCGAGGACAATTTTTCTGGCGCCGCCGGCGCTACGGGCTTCCGGGTGCAGCGGTTTGCGCTCGGCTGGGGGCTGGACGACCGCAAATACATCGGCTCTTTCGCCTCGTCCCGCGCCTATAGCCTGCTCGGCTTCACGGGGCCGGCTCTCACGGTAGACCCCGAGCCGGGGGCCGTCATCGTGATCCTGAACAACCGCGTCCACCCTACGCGCGATGGGCCGAGCCGCGCGCGCTGTCACGCCGCCCTCACCACGGCGGCAATACAGTGGCTCCGTGGAGAGGCCGCCATCCCTAGCGGTCTGTCAACATAGAGGGACGATTGCCGACAGGCGGCTACAAGGAGCAGATGACTATGGATGTTGCTCTACACGCCCCGGCCGATGACGCCGAAACGCTGGCTGCCCGGTGCTGGAGCCTGGGAATACGCCACGTATGCCTGAGCTTGAGCGCCGTGCCCGGCTTCACGGACACCGGCGTGCCCAACCGGGCCTACCTCCGGCGGTTCCTGCGCCGGCTGGCGGACGCTGGCGTACAGGTACCCGTTGCAATCGCCTGGTTTGGCAACGATCCTGACCTCGTGCTCCGGCCGGTGGCGCACCGGGCTGAGGTCGCGGCCAAGCTACGCACGCTGGAAGTCCTCGGCGATGTCGGTATCGGTACGCTGCTCCACTACGTGGACGTAGCGCAGTCGCCCGATCCGGCGGACGATGATCGTTACTGGGACGGCTTGCTCGCCATCTTCCGAGAGCTGGTACGCCAAGCCGAGGCCTGCGACGTGCGACTGGCCAACCACGCGATCTGGCGCTGCCTGCCCGACACGTTGCGCGGGGAGGCGCTGCGCGCCGGCGTGACCATGGCCGACTATCGCGCCTATCATCCACACCCGTGGCGGGGACCGTATCTCCTGAACTCGCACGAGCACATTGTTCGCCTGCTTACGGCAGTACCGAGCACGCACAACGGCGTGTGCTTCTGCACGGGGATGCACATTATGGGTGGTGATATTCCGGCGCTCGTGGACACGTTCCGAGGGAAGATGTACTACTCGCAGATGCGCGACGTGCGGGGCCGCTGGCCGGCGGCCGAGGAGGTGTTCCTCGGCACCGGGGACCTCGATTTTCCGGACATTCTGCGGCGGCTCGCTGCCGTTGGCTACCAGGGGACCATTGGGCCGGAGCACCTCGGCCCACCCAGACACCCCGGCGAAGACCTGGAAGCGGCGGCCGTCGCCTTCTTGCAAGATTCCCTGGCGTCGTCGCAGCAGCCCGGCTAGTGGGTCTGCGGACCGGAGATCGGGGCGGCGCCAGCCGGAGACGAGCACACCAGGGTCAGCGGTGCCTCGCATCCTGGCGGCGAGGTGACACGCGCCGGTAGGATAGGCCAGCATTCGTACGGAGGGCTACAATGAGTCGACTACGTGTCGCGGTGATCGGCGCCGGCAACATTGCCCAGCAGCATCTCCCCGTCCTGACCAACCATCCCGCCTGTGAGGTGGCAGTCCTCTGCGACGTCAACCCCGCAATGCTGGCCGAGTCGGCCGAGCGTTTCGGGGTTGCCGAACGGGAGGAGTCCCCGGACGCGCTGCTCCGGCGCGACGATCTCGACGCCGTGTACGTCTTGGTCAGCGTGCTGCACGTCGCGCGCGTGGCAAGTAAGTTCATCGCCGCGGGTCTACCCACCTTCGTGGAAAAGCCCCCCGGCATCTGCTCGGCCGATACCGGCCGCCTCGCCGAGCTAGCCGAGAAGCACGGCACCGTGGCGATGGTGGGCGTGAACCGGCGCTTCTACAGCAACAATCTGGCGGTGCGCGCGCGGATGGCCGAACTGGGACCGCTGGCGACGATCACGGTAGAGGCGCACGAGGACCAGTGGCGACTCTATCAGCCCGACCGGCTGACCAAGTTCACGCAGCTCGTGCGGCGGCGCTGGGCCTATGCGAATGGCATCCATGCGCTGGACATGCTGCGCTTTTTCGGCGGCGATGTGGCGGATATTCACGCCATCCGCTCGTCCTATCACTACGATTACCCCGATAGCTTCTCCGCGGTGCTGCGCTTCGCGAGCGGCGCGCAGGGACGCGCCCTGGTGGACTGGTTTGCGCCGGCCAACCATCGCTACGAGCTGCGGACCGTGGGAGCACGGGCCGTGTCGGGCCACGGGTTCAACACCGTCACGGTGAGCGTGCGCGATCGGCCGGACGAGCAGTTTGTATTGGACGAGCAGGACCGGCAGTACAAGGCCGGCTTTTGGCGGCAGGCCACCGCGTTCTTGGATGGCGCGCGCAGCGGCCAGCAGCCGCCGTTCCCGGCCGCCTCGCTCGCAGACGCCCACCGCACGATGCAGATGATTGACGGCATCTGCCAGCTCTCGGCCGAAGTGGAGGAAGACCGCGAGCACTACCTGCCCATGTGAGCGAGCGCCAATGCCGAGGCCGGCTTGACGGGGGGTGACAGCGATGAGTGCAGCGGATCGGTTGCGGGTGGTGGTCTTCAGCGGTTGCGGGCATGGGGTTATCGCGCAGACGCTGGCGGTACACCCGCGGTTCGAGGTGGTCGCGGTGGCTGAAGATGACGACCGCCCCGATCAGCAGCACCGGCGCAACGAGAGCATGGCCCGGAGCCTCGGCGTCCCCTACTGCCGCGACGTCGCGGCGGCCGTCCGGCGGTTTCGACCGCAGGTGGCCTGCGTCTCTCCGGAGATCGAGCGGGCTGCCGATCTCAGCGTGCGGGCCGCCGCCGCCGGTCTCCACATCATCCAAGACAAGCCGATGGCGTCGAGCGTCGCGGAGTGTGACCGGATCGTCGCAGCGGTTGAGCGCGCCGGCGTGCGGTATGCGTTGTGGAACCGCAACACGTTTCCGGCTATCGAGCACACCCGCCGCCTGCTCTCGGCCGGCACCATCGGCGAACCGACGGCCATCCACGTTGACTTCTACTTCGCCAAGGACGCCGGCGTGCTGATCGACTCCGACGAGCCGGAGGAGGTGCCGGCCGACTGGCGCGGTCACGGCGAGCTGACGGTCGAGGGTATCTATCCGCTCGCGTACATCCGCCATCTCCTGGGCGTCGAGGTGCAGCGCGTGTTCGCACGGACAACCTCGCACTTCTTCCGCAAGTACGCCGACCGTGGCTTGGAGGACCTGGCGACCGTGACCCTGGAGTTGGAGCGGGGGATCGTCGGATCGCTATGCATCGGACGGATCGGTCGGGCCAGCCACGCCAACCTCGGTGAGCTGAAGCTGCACATCATGGGTCCGGCCGGTGCCCTTGTCGTCTCCGAGCCACGACCAGAGGTCGCCGTGTATACGCGCGGCCTCCAGCCGAGCGACTATCGCCACCGACGCATCGGCGTGCGCTATGAGCGCCGGCTGCTGGACGACTTTGCGCGCGCCATTAACACCGGCAGCGATACGCTGTTGGATGCGCGCGCCGGCCGAGCCATCGTGGCGACCGTGAACGCGGCCCTCGAATCTGGTCGGACGGGAAGGGTGGTCAAGGTGCCACCCGGCCAGCACGGTCCGGAAGCATGAGGCGCACGGTATGATTCCGCTGCCGGTCGCGGCTTGGCTGTGGAACCGCCTCCGCTGGGGCTTTTTCTTCATGGTGGGCTGGGTCATCGTCGGCACGCTCGGCTACCTGCTCATCGAGGGCTGGTCCTGGTTCGACTCGCTCTATATGACCAGCATCACGGTCTTTACGATTGGCTTCGAGGAGGTACACCCCCCCTGACCGCAGCTGGTCGCGCCTGGACCCTGGTGGTCATTGCCGTTGGCGTTATGATCGTAGCGGCGGGAGCTTCCTATTTTGCGGCGGACCTCTCCAGCGGTGAGCTGGGACGCTTGTGGCGGGAGGGCACCTTGAATCGGCGGTTGAACCGGCTCCGCGATCACTACATTGTGTGTGGCCTCGGTCGAGTTGGCTGGCAGATTGCCTTGCAGCTCCGGCAAGACCAGCGTCCTTTCTGTACCGTCGAAGTCACCGACAGGCATCTCGACGAGTTGGAAGCCTGGGGCGTCCCGCATCAGGTGGCCGACGCCACGGATGAGGAGGTGCTCCGACGCGCCGGCATCGAGCGGGCACAGGGCTTGGTCGCGGCGGCCGATAGCGACGCGGTCAATCTCTTGGTGGTGGTCTCGGCCCGTAGCCTGGCCCCGCAGCTCAATATCGTGACGCGGGTCGAAGACCCGGCCAATGAGTCCAAGCTGCTGCGCGTCGGTGCCAACCGGGTGCTGTCGCCCACGGTCCGCGCCGGTCAGCGTATGGCGCAGATGCTAACCCGTCCGGCCGTCGTCGAATACCTCGATACGTGGCTGTACCGCGATGGCGAGAAGCTGCTCTTCGTTATCGAAGAGATCGAGCTGGCCGCGACGGGCGCGCTCTGTAATCGCCCTCTCTCCCATATTGATGCCGAGTACCCGGACACCCGTGGCCCGACTATCTTGGCCGTCAAGCCGTCGGGAAAGGACTTGGTTCTGCACCCGCGCGGCACGCAGCAGCTGCGTAGCGGAGACCTCATCATTGCGGCGGGCCAGCCGGAAGAGTTAGCCAAACTGGCAGACTTGTGTAGTTGAGGGTATTGGCAGCCGCTATCATTAGCCCGGCCTGAGCATGTCCAGGGAGTTGCGGTGAAACTATCCATCCTGATCCCGGTCTATAACGAGAGCGCCTCTATCGAGACCCTGCTGTGTCGGGTGGCGGCCGTTGACCTCGCACCGGCCAGCAGCGCCGCTGCCGGCGCTACCGCTGCGGAGCCGGCCCGCATCGAGCGGGAGATCATCGTCGTCAACGACTGCTCGACCGACGGCACACAGGAAATCCTGGCCCGTCTCGAAAGCGAGCCGTTGCCGGACTTGCAGGTTGTCCACCACCAGCGCAATCAGGGCAAAGGTGCCGCCATCCGCACGGCATTGAACGTCTCCACCGGCGACTACGTCGTCATCCAAGACGCCGACCTGGAGTATGATCCCGCCGACTACCCCCGGCTCCTCGCGCCGATCATCACCGGCGAGGCGCAGTTGGTCTATGGCGTGCGGTCGTTTGCCGGGCAGAAGCCGCTCTTGCGCTGGGGCAACCAGTTCCTCACCTGGGTCACAAACCTGCTCTTCGGCACCCGGCTCCACGATATGGAGACCTGCTATAAGCTCTTACCCGGTGATCTTTTCCGCACGATCGATCTGGAGTGTAATCGTTTCGACATGGAGCCGGAGATTACGGCCAAGGTGCTGCGCCGCGGCTACCGTATTCACGAGGTACCCATCAGCTACGAGCCGCGGGGTGCAAAGAAGCTGTCGCCGTGGCGCGACGGCCTGCCGGCCCTGCGGGCGCTGCTCAAGTACTGCTGGCAGAAGTAATGTTGCCACACCGGCTGTGGTCGGCCAATGGTGATATAGTGGATGATACCTCACGGAAGTCTATGCGGTATGCGTTTTCGTATACCCGTAGCGAGCGTAGCTACTGGTGCTCCATCGTACTGCCACACTCTTCCCTGCGCCGACCCTGTGGGTGGTCTCCGGCATCGGCCTTCTGCTTGTGGCGGGCGCTTTGTTCGTTGGGGTTCGTCCTGCCCTGGGGCAAGAGCCACCGCCGGTTGACTACGACGCCGACGACAATGACCTGATCGAAGTCGCCACCCTGGCGCAGTTAAACGCCATCCGCTGGGACCTGAACGGTGATGGCACGCCGGACGATGGCGCCAACGCTGTCGCCTATATCACTGCCTTCCCCAACTCCGCCACGGGCATGGGCTGCCCTGGTGGTGGCTGTGCCGGGTACGAGTTAACGGCGGACCTGGACTTCAGCGGCAGCAGTTGGGCCAGTGGAATGGGCTGGGAATCCATCGGCGAATTTTCCGCTGAATCCCGCTTTGTCACCACCTTCGATGGCAACCACCACACCGTCTCCAGCCTATACATCAACCGCCCCTCAGCCTCCGACATCGGTTTGTTCGCGTATGTCGGCCGCGGTGGACAAGTTCGCAATGTCGGGCTGCTCGATGTTGACGTGCAGAGCAGCGGCGGACTATATGTTGGTGCGCTGGCCGGGTCGAGTGAAGGCTCCATAAACACCAGCTATGCCACGGGCACTGTGATGGGCGGGTACTATGTCGGTGGGTTAGTGGGGGAGAACGGTGGCTCCGTCCGGGCCAGCTATGCCATGGTGGCGATAACGGCCACTGAACGGGTCGGCGGTCTGGTGGGGTCCAACACAAGCACTGGCGCTATCAGCGCCAGCTACGCCACGGGGGATGTGCCGGACACGGGCAGTCATATCGGTGGGCTGGTGGGGCACAACAACGCGGGCACTGTCAGCGATAGCTATTGGGATACCACGACCTCCGGGACGACTACGAGTAGTGAAGGCACTGGCAAGACGACTAGCGAGTTGCAATTGCCCACTGACTACACCGGCATTTACGCCGCCTGGAACTTGGACCTGGATGATGACAGCACAGCCGACGATCCCTGGGACTTCGGCACGTCGTCCCAGTACCCAAGGCTGAAGGGCAGTGTCCGGGCGTCACCTACGCCCACATCCACACCGTCTCCAATGGAGACACCCACCCCAACGCCGACCGCTACCCCGACGGTTACACTGACACCGACAGGTACCCCAACAGCCACGCCAACGGCGACGCTTACCCCGACGGCAACTGCTATCCCAACGATGACGCCGACCGCGACGGCCACGCCAACACCAACGCTTACCCCAACGGCAACGGCCACGCCGACGGTCACGCCGGAGCCGAACGACTACGACCGGGACGATGATAGCCTGATTGATGTAAGCGACTTGACGCAGTTGAATGCCATCCGCTGGGATCTGAACGGAGACGGCACGCCGGACGCTGCCGCCCATGCTACCGACTATGTCATGGCTTTCCCTAACGCCATCACGGGCATGGGCTGCCCTGGCAGCAGTTGCACCGGGTACGAGCTGGCGGCGAACTTGGACTTCGACACCGACAACAGCGGCACGGTAGATGCAGGGGACACTTACTGGAACAGTGGTAGCGGCTGGGACCCCATCGGCAGCTTTAGTGCCAAATTCGGAGCCATCTTCGACGGCGGGGGCCACACTATCTCCAACCTATCCATCAACCGCCCCTCGGCCTCTGAAGTCGGCTTGTTCGGGTATATCGGCCGCGGTGGACAAGTTCGCAATGTCGGGCTGCTCGATGTTGACGTGCAGGGGAGCGGTGCTCAGTATGTCGGTGCGCTGGCCGGATCGAGCGAAGGCTCCATCAGTACCAGCTATGCTACGGGCACTGTGAAGGGCGGGTACTATGTCGGCGGGCTGGTGGGGGATAACGAAAATGGCACTATCTGGACCAGCTATGCCATGGTGGCGGTCACAGGCATGACACACGTCGGTGGGCTGGTCGGGTACAACGCACCTACTGGCAGCATCCAGGCCAGCTACGCCACCGGAGCGGTTTCAGGCACGACAGATGTCGGCGGGCTGGTGGGTCGGAACAACGGTGGTGCCATCCGGGCCAGCTACGCCACGGGAGTGGTCTCGGGCACGACAGATGTCGGCGGGTTGGTAGGGAAGAACAACAGTGGCAGTATCAGTGATAGCTATTGGGATACCGCTACCTCTGGGGCGTCCACGAGTGACGGTGGCACTGGCAAGGCCACTGGCGAGCTGCAATTGCCCACCGACTATGCCGGCATCTACACCAGCTGGAACCTGGACCTGGGCAGTGACGGCACTGCCGATGACCCCTGGGACTTCGGCTCCGCGTGCGAGTACCCGGTGCTGCAGGTGGACTTCGACAACGACGACACGGCCACTTGGCAGGAATTCGGCTCGCAGCGGGCGATAGCCTGCACGCCGACAATCACCCCGACGGCAACCGACACGCCGACGGTCACGCCAACGGCAACCGCTACGGCAACGGTCACGCCAACGGCGACGGCGACGGCGACCGACACGCCGACAATCACGCCAACGGCAACCGCTACGCCGACGAGCACCCCGACCGCGACGGCCACGCCGACAATCACCCCGACGGCGACCGACACGGCAACGGTCACGCCGACGGCAACCGCTACGGCAACGGCGACGGCGACCGACACGCCGACAATCACGCCAACGGCAACCGCTACGCCGACGAGCACCCCGACCGCGACGGCCACGCCGACAATCACCCCGACGGCGACCGACACGGCAACGGTCACGCCGACGGCAACCGCTACGCCGACGGCCACGCCAACGGCGACGAACACGCCGCTACCGACGGCTACCCTGACGGCCACGCCAACGGCGACGAACACGCCGCTACCGACCGCTACTCCGACGGCCACCCCGACGGCCACCCCGACAGCCACGCCGACGCCAACGGGTACGCCGACCAATACGCCGGTCCCGACGGATACGCCAACGGTGACCGCTACCCCGACGGCCACGGCGACGGTGATGGCCACCCCGACAGCCACGCCCACGGCCACGCCAACAGCGACGCTTACCCCAACGGCGACTGCTACCCCGACGGCGACTGCTACCCCAACCGTGACCCCGACAGCGACTGCTACCCCGACAGCGACGCCCACGGCCACGCCCACGGCGACGGATACGCCGACGCCGACGGCCACGCCGACGCCGACCACTACCCCGACGGCAACCGACACGCCAACTGCGACGGCTACGTCCACACCCACGGCAACTGCGACAGCGACCCCGACAGCGACGCCCACCCCAACGGCCACGCCGACACCGTCCACCACTCCGACGCCGACGAACACCCCAACCGCAACGGCCACACCGACCGCGATGCCAACGCTGACGGCAACGGCTACCCCGACGATCACGCCGACGCTGACGGCCTCCCCAACGCTTACCCTGACGGAGACCCCGACACCAACCTACACCGCCACCGTCACGCGGACCCCCTCCCCAACCACTACGCCCACAGCGACGGTGACGATCACGCCAACGCTGACGGCTACCCCAACGGTGACGCCGACCCCGACGAACACCCCAACGGCCACCCCCACGCCAACGGAGACAGCCACAGCGACCATCACGCCAACACCGACGAGCACCCCGACGGTCATGCTCACAGCGACCAGCACGCCGACCGTCACCACCACCGCGACGAACACTCCGACGGCCACGCCGACAGCGACCAACACCCCAACCGTGATGTCGACAGCGATGACCACTCCGACAGCAACAGGAACCCGGACGATTACTCCGACGAATACCGCGACGCCGACGGTCGCGCCGAAGACGACCGAGGTACCCTCAAAGCCCTCGGATGCACGGCCGTCGAAAGCGACCGCGAGGCTCCCCAAGCCATCGGGTGGGCTGCCGCCGGCCACAACGACTCCGACGCCTACGCCGGCGGCCGGAGTGTGGGAGATCGTCGGTGATCGAATCCGCATACAGCCGCTAGATGGCCGTGCTGGTGTTGAAGTGGCCGTCGGCTGGATGTCCGCGGACGGCACGGAGATCGTCGCTGCGGGGTTCGTGCGCGACGCGGCGCTGAAACATACGTATGTCGTGGTGCGGCGCGAGGACGATGGCCAGGTCGTGCGGCGCTGGATTGCGCCCGACAGCCCCTTGGTCTATGTGGTGCCCTGGGCCATCGTGAACACCCAGTACGCCTTCCCCGTGGAGGTGATCGCGGCCCTGCCCCTGGATGACCGGTTTCCACCGCCGGACATGCTGGTGCGGCGCTTCGATGGGGGCGATGACCGTATCTTGGCCTACGATGTATGGCTGAGGCGGTGGCGGCACGTGCCGGATGTGGCAACGTTCCAAGCGCTGGGCTTCTACTGGTGCAACGTGACGGTGGCGGATGCGGGCTTCTTCGAGCGGATCACCATCGGGCCGCCCTATCCGGCCAGCGATGTGCCGGCCCGCTCGAACTACCCCAATTGCCGGACGTAGGCTGGTAGTAAGTGGATAGTGACCGAAGCACTACCTCTCCGCCCCCTGGTCAAGCCAGGGGACGCATATAGCCGAGCAGCGGGCGAGAATGGTATCGTCGGAATGGCTGAAGCGATGTAGCCTAGGCCCAGAAGCGCTGCTCTGGGCCGGGAGGGGGCACGATGGAACTCGATCCGGCGACGTTATCGCCCCGTGAAGCGTATCAATTGCTGATTACGTCAATCGTGCCGCGCCCCATCGCCTTTGTGTCCACGATCAGCCCCCAAGGCCTGACTAATGCCGCGCCCTTCAGCTTCTTCACTGCGCTCAACGCGCGGCCGGCCCTGTTGGCCTTCTCTGTCATCTCCCCTGGTGGTGTGGAGAAGGATACGCTGCGGAACATCAGAGCGACCCGCGATTTCGTCATCAACATCGTCAGTGAAGAGCTGGCCGACGCGATGAATACGGCCTCCGGCGATTTTGCAGAGGACGTGAGTGAGATTGAGCTGACCCGCTTGACCGCGATGCCGAGCGTGAAGGTCAAGGCGCCTTGGATCGCCGAGTCACCCGTCAGTATGGAGTGCCGGCTGACTCAGATCGTCGAGATTTCGGATTCCTTCGTGAGCATCATCATGGGCGAGGCGGTGCTCTTCCACATCCGTGACGGAATCTACAGTGGGGGCCGCCTGGACGAAATGCAAGTGCGGGCCATCGGTGCCCTCGGGACTAACAGCTACTGCCGTTCCGATGCGACATTTGGGCTGGTACGTCCTACCATCCGCCCGCTGGAGCCTTCCCGTTAGGCGCGGCACCGGGCGCGTCTGGCCTGGCCTACCATTCGACTAGCTCGGCGCCGATAGCCTGGACGACGGCCTCACCCTTCGCCAGCGTCTCCCGATACTCCGCTTCCGGATCGGAGTCGGCAACGACCGCACCGCCTACTTGCAAGTACATGCGGCCCTCGCGGACGACGAGCGTGCGAATCGCAATGCTGGTATCCATATCGCCCGTGAAGCTGAGATAGCCGATGGCGCCGCAATAGACGCCGCGGCGCACCGACTCCAACTCCTCGATGATCGCCATGGCTCTGATCTTCGGACAGCCCGTGACTGAGCCGCCCGGAAAGCAGGCCCGGAGCAGGTCCACCGACGTAAGCTCCGGGCGCACCGTTCCCCGCACGGTGCTCACGAGGTGCCAGACACTCGCGTACCCTTCCAGCCCAAACAGTTCCGGCACCTGGATTGTCCCCACTTGGCAGACCTTGCCGAGGTCGTTACGCAGGAGGTCCACGATCATCAGGTTTTCCGCGCGATCTTTTCCGCTCCGGGCGAGCTGCCGGGCCAAGGCGCGATCTTGGCGCGCGGTCGCCCCGCGCGGCCGGGTACCCTTGATCGGCCGCGTCTCGACCTTGCGCCCCTCGCAGCGCAGGAATCGCTCTGGTGAGGCGCTGAGGACCGTGCAGTCGTCGAGTGCGAGGTAGGCGCCATACGGCACCGGCGAGGCCGCGCGCAGGCGCTCGTATAGCGGCCAGGTACGCCCGGTCCAGTCGCCCTCCAGCCGATGCGAGAGATTGACCTGATAGATGTCGCCGGCCGCGATGTACTCCTTGGCGCGATGCACCTGCGCGAGGTAGGCGCTGCGCCCGATGTTGGAGCGGAGCTGGACGCTAGCCAGGGCGCCGTTGGTGGACAGTGGTGGCCCCGCCCGGACCAGGGAGGCTTCCAGCTCGCGCCACCGCGCGTGGGCCGCCGTCTCGTTCCCGTGCGGCAGCCCGGTACTGATGAGCCACCGTTGCCCGGTGAGGTGATCGGCGGCGAGCACCCAATCATAGAAGCCCACGTGGAGGTTGGGAATGCCCTCGTCTCTCGCGCTGGCCGGCCAGTGTTCGAACAGCTGACCAAGGTCGTACCCGAAGTAGCCGATGGCGCCGCCGAGCAGTGGCGGTAGCCCTGGCCGTCGCGGGACGGCGTAGCGTTGCAGCAGTCGTTCGAGCAGGCGGGAGGGATCGGTGGCGACCGTCACCGTGCCGTCCGGGCCGGCCAGCTCGCTGCGCCGGCCACGACTGCGTAAGACAAGGAACGGATCAGCGCTGACATATGAGTAACGGCTGGTGGCGGTAGCGCCGGAGCTGTGGTCCAGCAGCACAAGCTGTCGCCGGTCGAGGAGGTGGGCCGCTGCCTGCGCGGGATTGAGTGGTACCGGTCCGGTGACCGGCGTGACGTCACCCGGCGGAGACGCCAAGCCTATACTCGCCAGCAGTTGATCCAGGTCGTCGTCCGGTGCGGTGCCATTGCCGACGACCGGCGCTGCCCACCCGGCGCCGGCCGGTCCGCCGTGCGGCCGGCGCGTGCGTACTTGGGATGTAACCACCGCGAGTCCGCCTCCTTGCGGGCAGTATGTCATACCCGGCGCTGCCACGGAGACGGGCCGGCAAACGAGCCGCCGGGCGGCTGTGCTACAGTGACGCGGTACGACACGACGGGTGCGACGATGCCGGAGAGCAATGATGGTGACGCCTACGCAAGCGCCAGCCGTAGCGGAAATCTTCTATCCCGAGTCGGACGGACAGCCCGTGGCTGAGACTGATGTCCACCGCGACCTGATGTTCGAGTTGATTACGACGCTGCGGGAGTACTTCCGCGATGATCCGAACGTCTATATCAGTGGCAATCTGTTCCTCTACTACCAGGAAGGGAATCCCCGGCAGTCGGTAGCGCCCGATGTCTTTGTGGTCAAGGGCATTCCCGGCCACCGCCGGCGCATCTACAAGCTGTGGGAAGAAGGGCGGCCGCCCGATGTCGTCTTTGAGCTGACGTCGCGCAGCACTCGTGGCGAAGACCTCCGCACCAAGCACGATCTCTATGCGCAGTTGGGTGTGACCGAGTATTTCCTCTTCGATCCACTCGGCGAGTATCTGCAGCCGTCTTTCCAGGGCCATCGGTTGGACCGGGACCATTACGTGCCGCTGCGACCCGCTGAAGACGGCTCACTGTGGAGTGCAGTGCTGGGCTTGGCGCTGCACGTGCGCGGCGAGCGCCTGCGGCTGTTCGACCCGGAGAGCCAGCGTTGGCTGCCCACCCCGCAGGAAGAGACGGCGGCGCGGCGCATTGCGGAGGCCCGGGTGGCGATTGTTGAAGCGGAGCTGGCCCAACTCCGGGCGCAGCTTGACGAGCGCAGCCAGTCTTCGTGAGCAGCCGCACCCGAGCGGCGGCGCTGCTACGCCCCTAAGCGGCGCGCGAGGTCTACGAAGTCGTTGGCCTGCACGTCAATCCACGGCTCCGGGTTGGTATCCACCTGATGACCCGGCCCGAACTCTTGCGGCCGCGGCACGAACGCGGTACGCATTCCGACGGCGTGGGCTGCCCGCAAATCGCCTTTGTGCGCTGCCGCCATCATCACCTGTTCCGGCGGCAGGCCCAGCAACACGGCGGCCCCCGTGTAGACTGCCGCATCGGGCTTATAGCGCCTGAACAGCTCCGCCGACAGGATGCAGTCCCAGGGTAGGCCCGCCCGCTTCGCCATGTTGGTGAGCAGTGCGACGTTGCCGTTGGAGAGCGTGGCGATAATGTAGCGCTCCTTCAGGCGGTGGAGACCGGTCACTGCGTCCGGCCAGGGACTGAGCCGGTGCCACGCTCGATTGAAGTGCTCCTTTTCGGCGGCACTCAATTCACCGATCCGAAACTCGACCAGCAGCTGGTCGAGAATCAGGCGGTGCAAGTCGTCAATATGGGTCCATGGCAGATCGCCTTGCCGGACGCGATCCATGGCCGGGCCGTAGCCGGCTCGCCAGGCCGCGGCAAAGCTGGCCCAGTCCACGTGCGTAATGCCCTTGGCCGCGGCGAGCCGTGTGCCTTCGTGCATGATGGAGCTGCGCCAGTCTACGACGGTGCCAAAGACATCGAACGTGAGTGTGCGGAGCGAGGCCCAATCCATTGGTATGACTCCTTATCGCGCCGCAGCGGGTAGGTATGCACACCTACCCCCAACACCCTCCCTGAAGGGAAGGGGCTGCCAGGCGCCGCGCTGACTCCCCTTCCATCCAGGGAAGGAGCCGGGGGTTAGGCCCAAACCCGCCTCCTGCCGAAAAACCTACCTCAGCGCCGTGCAAGCTGCGCCAAGCGTGCCTCCACCTTGGCGAGGCGGTCGCGCTGCTCCTGCAAACGGCCACGCTCGCGCTCTACGACGGCCGCCGGCGCCTTCTCCACGAAACCGCTCCTGGCAAGCAGTGCCTCCAAGCGCGCTATCTGCGACTGTGCTTCCGCTTGCTCGGCTTCCAGACGCTCGCGGTTCTCCGCAGCGTCCGCCGCCTCGTCGGGCAAGAGCCAGATTTCGACGCCACCGGCGCGCGCCGACAGCGCGTGTACCGGCTTCTCCGCGAGTGTCTCCACGATCCGCAGCGATCGCACGCGGGCCAACACCTCGATCTGTGGCGCCAGCGCGCGCAGCGTTGCCGTATGCCCGTGGCCGGCGATAGTTGCCGGTATCCAACGCCCGGCGTCGAGTTGCGCCTCCGCGCGCACGTTGCGGATCGTGCGTACCACCTCGATCATCGCAGACACCCCGGCCTCGACCCCCGGATCGCGCTTACCGGGCTGCGGCCACGGCGCTACCATGAGGGCCGGGGCCGGTCGCTGGTCGCCGTGCAGATGCGACCACACCTCCTCCGTGACAAAGGGCATGATCGGATGGAGCAGCCGCAGGCTGGCGTCGAGCACGTAGCGCAGCACCGCCAGCGCTGTGTCACGGGGCGCGATGCTCGTTGTCCCATTGCGGGCCACGTCTTGCCACGGGCCTTGGCCGCCGGCGTAGAGCGACAGCTTCGCTAGCTCGATGTACCAATCGCAGAACTCGCCCCACAAGAAGTCCTCCAGTGTGCGGCCGGCCTCACCGAACTGGTACGCCTCCATCTGCCGGGTCACTTCCGCGATAGTCGCGTGACAGCGCGAGAGAATCCACCGCTCCGCTAACCCCAAGTTGGTCCAGGCGCCGTCGGTGCTCGCACTGCCGTCGTCGCTGCGGTCACGGGCGAGCACGACAAAGCGGGCGGCGTTCCACAGCTTGTTGGCGAAGTTCCGCGCGTTGGCGATCTTCGGCAGCGAGAGGCGCACGTCCTGCCCCGGGGTGCTGCCGGTCACAATCCAGTAGCGCAGGGCGTCGGCGCCATAGTCCTCGATCACGTCGAGCGGATCGTCACCGGGTTGCGGGTTGGACTTGCTCATCCGCGAGCCATCCTGGTGCCGCATCGTGCCGTGGAAGTACACGTGGTGGAAGGGTGGCTCGCCCATGAACTCGATCCCGGTCATAATCATCCGCGCCACCCACAAGAAGATGATGTCGTAGCCGGTCTCCAGTACGTCGGTGGGATAGAAATAGGCCAGGTCTTCCGTCCGGTCGGGCCAGCCCAGCGTCGAGAACGGCCACAGCGCCGAGCTGAACCAGGTGTCGAGCACGTCCGGGTCCTGTTCCAGCATGCCCCCGCACGTGGGGCACTGCTCCGGGTCGCCGGCGCCCGGCTGCGGCACGACCGGCTCCGGGCACTGCCGACAGTACCAGACCGGGATGCGGTGTCCCCACCACAGCTGGCGTGAAATCTCCCAGTCGTGAACATTCTCCATCCAGTGCAGATAGATCCGCTCGAAGTGCTGCGGTACGAACTTGATCCGCCCGTCCTTGACCGCCTGGATGGCCGGTTGGGCGAGGACGGTCTGCTTCACGAACCACTGCTCGGAGATGCGCGGCTCGACCACCGTACTGCACCGATCACAGGTGCCGACCGCGTGCGTATGCGTGGCAACGTTGCGTACCCGCTGCTCGGCTTCGAGATCGCGGAGCAGCGCCGCACGGGCCGCGTACCGGTCCATACCGGCGTAGGGACCGGCCTCGTCATTGAGCGTGGCATCGTCGTTCATAATGCTGATGGTTGGCAGGTCGTGGCGTTGCCCCAGCTCGTAGTCGTTGGGATCGTGACCGGGCGTGACCTTCACCGCGCCGGTGCCGAACGCGGCCTCCACCGCTGCGTCGGCAATAATGGGGATGCGCCGGCCGAGCGCCGGCAGGATGGCCTGGCGACCGATTAGGGCGCGATAGCGTTCGTCATCCGGATGCACCGCGACGGCTGTATCGCTGAGGATCGTCTCCGGGCGTGTCGTGGCCACCTCAATGTGGCCGCCGCCTTCGAGGTCGTAGCGTACCGTCCAGAGCTTGCCTGCCGTCTCCTCATGCACCACTTCGAGGTTGGAGATCACGGTGCCGCAGCGCGGACACCAGTTCACCAGGTACGGACCGCGGTAGATCAGCCCCTTGTGGTAGAGGCGCACGAAGGCCTCGCGCACGGCACGGGAGAGTTGGTCGTCGAGTGTGAACCGCAGCCGCGACCAATCGCAAGATGTGCCGAGCTTGCGGAGCTGTAACTCAATGGTGTTGCCTTGGTGCTCGCGCCACTCCCACACGCGCCCGACAAAGGCCTCGCGTCCCAGGTCTTGGCGAGACCGTCCTTCCTTTGCCAGCTCCCGCTCCACCACGTTCTGCGTAGCGATACCGGCGTGGTCCGTGCCGGGCAAGTAGAGCGTGTTGTCGCCTACCATGCGCCGCCAGCGGGTCATCACGTCCTCGAACGCGATCATCATAGAGTGGCCATGATGGAGTACGCCGGTGATATTGGGTGGCGGCATCATCAGCGTCCACGGGCGGCGCGTCCAATCTACGGGCGGCGTAAAGTAACCGTCATCGAGCCACTGTTGATAGACGCGATCCTCAGCGAGACGATGATCGTAGGCGCGGCTCATCACCGCGTCGCGGCCCTCCTGGGCCGCCGGCGGTCGTGCTGCCTGTTGCGTCGTGGTCATCTGCACCTCCTTGCTGACATCTTCGTTAGGTGCCGGAGCCGAGGCTCCTTAAAGCAAACGCGCCATATTCGCCGCGGGGCATATGCCCGCGGGACGAACATGGCGTGTCGTGGTACCACCCGGGTTTAGCCCGACTGCCGCTCCCGGCCGCCATCTCTGACAGGGGTTGGACCTACCCCCCGGCCCCTTCCCTCCAGGGAGGCGGTTGGGGGTCAGGTAGATTCCACCCCGCAGTCGGACTCTCAATTACAGCGCTAACGGGCTTACCCGAAGAGGCTTATTGGCGCTCCGTACCGGCTGCTGCCGGTGACGTGTGGTCCGCGCTCTCGGCCTCTCAACTCCCAAGCGACCTTCGGCTACCGCTACCGGAGAGGGCTTGCAGCCAGTGACCCTCTCTCTCTACGCGGTGCAGGCGTAGCCTACTCCTCTTGTTCGCTGCTGTTGTGCTCTGAAGTTGTCCTCTCCACGAGTATAGGTTGGCCGGTATGAGCCTGTCAATGACCATTCCGGCAGTCATACCATGCAAAACCCGTGATCGAGACAACGACGGACTGCCAAGTGGCGTCCATCCATGGGGGAGAAGGGATTGCTAAAGGGCGGCAAGGGATAGTATCGCGCTGCAGTGGTTGGCGGGGTCGCTTGCCCGCCCTAAACGGGGAGGGGGGATACTACCCCGGACGGTGCCGCCGCTATTTTGCTTTCTTGCAGAACGGCAGTCCGGTGCGCTCATTCTCCATGATGACGTACCCGGCCGGTACGTCGTCGAGTGTCGCCCCCGGCCGGGGCTGCTTGGCGAAAAAGTAGATGCGCTGCTCCCGGCCATTCTGGAGCACAACGTCCTTGTAGTGGAGGTGGTAGGTCTGCCCTTTGCTGTTGACGTGCGTGTACGCCACGATTCCTCTCCTAGGCACTTGTTGGATCGGGCACTTGGACGTGCATTCACCTCGGCAGTCGCTCGCGGTACTTTCGGAGCATCCCTAGATGTATACAAGTATAGCTGAGACGGTAGGCGCGAAAAGGTATCATATATGGGAGTGGGTTGCAATCTGAAGGGAGTGGGCAACGATGAGCGCCGCTACCTACTGTTCTCGCTGTCGGATCGGGCGCCTCGATGACGAAGGTGTCTGTCTGCTCTGTGGCGGCATTGGCGCGCACGTCGGGAGGCGGAAACGCTGGGCATTCGCCGTGGGACAGCTGTTGGGCAACCTCAACTTCGGCCTCGTTGTGCTCGGGTTGTTCCTGGCCTGCACGGCCCTGTTCGTATGGGCCGTCTCATCCTGGCCTGGCCTGGCCACGCCCGAGGGTGCCCAGGTTCCCGCTGGCGTGAGCGAGCTATTGGCCAAGTCGCGCTCCGATCCTGGTGGCCTCCTGATGGAGCTGATCTGGCGTGCCCTGGCGCAAGCAACCATCGTGACGGCAATCATTATCGCCGTGGGCTATATGCTATGGAGACGCCAGCAGCGTCAGGCCAAAGCCGAAAGCGTCAGCAACGATGACCAAGGTTGACGCTTGCGCGCCTCACGCTCCCGGCTGCCCTCCCCCCGCGGGGGGACATGGATTCCGGCCTGCGCCGGAATGACAGGCACGGGATGCCGGGGAGCGGCCGACGCGCGGACTCCCCTTCCCTCAAGGGAAGGGGCCGGGGGTTAGGTCCAATACCGGTCTCACTCCAGGCCGATGAAGTAGTGGTAGTGCGGCTGCCCCCCCGGGGTAACCTCGATCTCGGCCAGCGGCAGCCATTCCTCCAGTTGGGCAACCAGCGTGTCAGTGCTGTCCGGCTCCGCGTCTGCGCCGGGGTACACGCTGACCACCTCGTAGTCATCGGTATCCAAGGTGTCGAGCGCCCCGCGCAGGGCAGCGATCTGATCTGCGCCGTGCGCCACGAGCATGTCGTCAACGAGAGCAATCGCCTCGCCCTCGCGTACCGCCAGGTTGCCGCTCGTCGAGTCCCGGACGGCGTAAGTCAGCTCAATCGTGCAGACGGTCTGCGCGGCCTCGGTCATGGCGGCCGCGTTCTCGTCTGGTGAGTCCTCACCATTGAAAGCCAGTTGTGCGGCGATGCCTTGCACGACGGTTTTGGTGGGCACAATGGTCACGCCCATGTCGTCCGGTACGAGCTGGGAGACCTGTTCCGCAGCCAGGATCACGTTCTTGTTGTTCGGGAGGATGAGCACCTGGGAGGCGTTGGCTGCCGTGCAGGCTGCGAGCAGCTCTTCCGTACTGGGGTTCATGGTCTGACCGCCCATGACGATCTTGCTCACACCGAGCGAGCGGAGCACTGCCACCAGCCCCTCGCCGGCGGTGACGGCTACCGTGGCCAGCGGTACCGGCGGTGCAGTCTCGTCCGACACTTCCGTATCCGCTGGTCCTTGCGCCAGTCGTGCCTCCCGCTCCAGCACTTGCAGGTCCATGTCCTCGATATGGATGTCTGCGAGCCGCCCGCTTCCGACCATCGCACTGAGCATTTGGCCGGGGTCTTCCGTGTGGCCATGGACCCGTATGACCTCGCTGTCACCGACGACCACGGACCAGTCGGCTAACGACTGAATCGTCTGGTGGATATGGTCCATATCGAGGTCCCGGCCGGTAATCAGGAACTGGGTGCAGTACCCCCAGCCCTCACCATCGGCATCACCGTCCCCCATCATGCTGCCGGCCATCGGCGCCATAGCCGGCGCGACCGGGGCGGCTGCGTCACCGAGGCTCACCTCGATCCCGTCGGTCTCCGCGAGCAGCATCCCTTCGAGAATGAGCCGGTAGCCTTCACCCCCGGCATCTACCACGCCGGCCTCTTCGAGCACCTTCAATTGGTAGCGCGTCTTCCGCACGGCCTCGGCTGCCGCCGTTGTGGCACGCCGGAGCGTGGTGGCGACATCGTGGGACTCTTCCGCCGCCTGCTCGGCTGCGCGGCCGGCCTCCCGCGCGACCGTGAGCATCGTTCCCTCGACGGGCTGGGCGACGGCGCCATAGGCCGCCTCGGCCGCTTCCTTCAGCGCCTGCGCCATCGTCTGAGCGTTGCTCTCCCGGTGTCCCTCCAGCTCCCGCGCCATGCCGGCGATGATCTGCGAGAGGATGACGCCGGAGTTGCCGCGCGCGCCCATCAGCGCACCGCGCGCGGCCTGCTTCCCGATGGCTGCCGCCTCGTCGGCAGCGGGATCAATCCCGGCCAGGGCGGCCCGCATGGTGAGCAGCATGTTGGTGCCGGTATCGCCATCCGGCACCGGGAACACGTTGAGGTCGTTGACCGCTTCGCGGTGCTGCTCCAGCCGAGCGGTGCCGCCGAGGAACGCTGCCCGCCAGCGCCGGCCGTCCCAGGTGGACTGTTGCGCGAGCGCCGGCTCCTGTGTTACCATCACCGATACCCTCCATGTGATCAGGTGGCCTAGCCGCTCTGCCCTGCCCGAAGACCAGAGATTGCGTGAGCAAGCGGCTTGCCTAGCATTGCCAACTATCGCCAAAGCTCGATCATATTATAATGCTCGGTACGCTTTGGTGAGAGTGTTTTGCCTGTTAGCGCCGGTGAGGTCAACGAACCGTGAAACGATGTAGCTTCTGCGGCAAAGGGCCGATGGTCGGCCGCAATATCCGCCACAAAGCCAAGGGAAAGTGGACCTATCGCGCGCCCAAAACCCGGCGCGTGTTCCGGCCCAACATCCAACGCACCACCATCTTTCTGCGCGGTGAGCGGCGGCGCGTCCACATCTGCACCCGCTGCCTCCGCACGCTCAACAAGACGGCCTAGCCGCCGGACGACCCACTGACCGCCGCTTGCCGTAGCTCCTCTGCGGCTTCGAGCAGGTACTCGTTGATCTTGTCCAGGCGCTCTGCTGCCTTGGCAATGCGCTCTTGATCCTCGGTATCAATGCCACTCGCGTAGTCCGCGACCATCGGCTTCGTCTCGGCATTGACTTGCTGGAGTAGCTCGCCGGTGCGCGTCAACTCCGGTGGCACCGGCTGTACCGCGGCCATGTCCTCTGCTGCCAGCTCCATCATCTTCAGAACGAAAGTGGCTTGTGCGCGCCATTCCTGATCGCGCAGCAGGCTCGGCTCCTCCCCGGCCGCGGCGCCCAGGTTGTCCAACACGGCCAGCGCCTGAGCGTACACGCCGGCGGCCGGCGCTACCCTCGCCGCGAAGGCCGCGACCGGGCCGCTCGGTAGCGGCGCTTCACGCCTCGTGGTCGGAGGAGGTGGCCCGGCCGCCGGGCCACCGGCCGGGCCACCCGGACGGAGCGGCGCCCGCTCCGTATCGAACGCTGCGCCGGTGGCCACGATGCCCGGCTCCGGCAAGCTGCGGGGCCGCGCCATAATGGCGAAGACGGCAAAGGCACCAATCACCAGCGCCAGCACCACACCGACCAATCCCATCCCGCCGAACAGGAATACCCGCCGCATAAAACTCGTCCTCTACTCCTAATGGTACACCGGGCGCCGCGGCGCCGGGGTAGGTTCGGTCACCTGCGGCATGAGGCCGGAGCGCGATCTTCACGCTCCGGCCTCGACTGAGCAGGGGGTTGCGCGCGCTTAGGCGACCTCGCCGATGTAGGCGCCGCGGTAGTCCAGCCAGCCACCGCCGAACTCCCAGCGGACCTTGAAGCTGATCCGGTCGTTCGTGAAGACCTGCCCGTCGGTCGGTGCATCCTGGAGCAGCAGCTCCGGCGTTTCCTGGCCGCCCACGAAGCCCAGCTCGATAGTCGGGAGCACCGCCGGGTCGGTGAGCAGATACCAGTTGTTCGTGTCGGTGAACTGGGGCACCGAAACCACCTCCAACTGGTTGTGCAGTGGATTAACGTCGTTGTCGCTGCCGCCCGGCGTCAACGGCGATCCGACGACGATCTTCGCCTTGAAGAGCAGGTCCGCCGGCACCAAGAGGAACCGCGGGTGCTGCCCGATACGCTTGCTGGCCTCGTTCGTCTGCTTGAGCATCGCCAGAACGCCCGCCTGCACGCTGGCGCCGGAGAGCGCGCTCGTGCCGCGATTGGCATGGTCGGTCTGGCCGCTCCCATCGAATACCTTCTTGCCGTCCGCCATCCTCGGGTTGCCGGTAATCAACGTGGTGTAGACGTACTCGTTCATCGTGATTCCGGCCGAAACGGCCAGGCGCGTCGGAATCTTCCGCACGGCTTCCAAATCGTCGTTGAGGATGGTCTCCCGTGTGACCACGACGAGGTTACCGCGCTTGGCGGGCGTATAGCTCTCCTTGCGGTCGTCCCACGACAGGTTCTGGTACGCTGCACCCTCGTTGACCGTGGCGAGACTGGCGAAGTCGTGGGTCTTTACCCGGTCCTGCGCCTTGAAGTCGCGCACGGAGGAGATCGTGCAGAAACGCCGCCACGCCTGCGGCTGACCGGCGTAGTCTTGGATGAGGCGCTTGGTCATCGAGTTCAACACCACTTGGTTGAGTGTGCTGGTGGTCACCTCGTTCGCCTCCCGGACCAGCGCAAGCTGCGGCTGATACACCCCGGAAACGAGGCTGTCGCCGGTCGTCTGGACATACGCCTCGCGCAGGGAGGTCCAGCGTGGCACCGCGCTGGTAGCCGCGAGGCCCAGCTGCTCCAGCTGCGCGCGGTCATGCTCCGATTCGCGGACGCCGAATAGGCGATCCCACGCGGTCTGGAGCGCCACCATGCCCCGTGAGACGCTATCGTGGCCCATTTCTCCACGGGTGGCCCCATGCCCGCTGACCAAGCCGCGCGGTGCCCCGCCGGCCGCAGCGGTATCGTATTGGCGTAGCGCGTCCAGCGCCTCGATCTCCTGGACGATGGCGCTGTCCAGGTCGCGGGCAAACGACTCCCGCGTCTGCCAATACGGCCGCCCGCTCCCCGCGCTATCCGGTTCCAGGGGCGGCTCGAAGGAGCGGCGGAGCTTCTGCTTGACCGGCTCCGGCAAGTGGGCAGTGCCCAGGCGGTCATAGAGAATCCGGGCACATGCCAGTTGCTCCGCCGCTTCGCGTACCGTGCTGTGGCCCTCGTGCCGTTCGGTCGGTGGTCCAGGATCGGCAACCGTAGTTTGTGCGTTCACTTCGTTTCCTCCTCTGCTGTTCGCAGTGTGTTGGTGCGCCGTCTCCGGGGTAGGGAGCAGGAGACGGCCGGCCGCGCGGGCGTTCGGCCGCTGCCGCCTCCTGCTCCCCGCCGTCGCAGACTCCTCGATGGCCAAGAACTCGCCACCGGCGCTGGCTCGCGTGACAACGTCGCAACTCTTCAATACCGGCACCGATTGCACGATCTGCACCGTTCGTCCGGCGCGGCTCTCGGTGACCAATGTGCAGAGCGCATCAATGGACAGGCCGATAACGTCTTTCTCTCCTAGCTGTACGACCTCCTTCACTAACTGCCAGAGCCAGTCGGCGTGCTCCAGCACGTGCAGGGATGCCTCGACCCGCGTCGGCTCTCCGCCGTTGCCCACCAAGCGCGGGGCGCGGAAGACCCCCACGATATCCCGCACCGAGCGGGCGGGGCGCAGGCGATCTTCGAGCGCCGTCGGGTGATCGGCAAAGCAGCGCAGTCCGTCGGCAGCCGCCGCAATATCTGCGAGCGCGCGCTGCGTGAAGACCCGCCCCGACTTGGCTTCGCCGGCCCGTATGAGCACCACGCGGACGTTCCGGCTCTCGGTATCCACCGCGCCGGCGCCGGCGAGACTACCCGTCGCCTCGTGGATGGCTACCAGCCCTCGGTCCGTAGCGCGGTCCTGCTCACCGTTACTCATGCCTATGCCCTCCTCGCTGTCCGTTCCGGCGCGGCCTCGCCCAGAAACCGCAGCAATAACCGCCGGGCTTGCTCCGACTCCAGCCAGCCCCGATCAACCGCGGTGCCCAATGCGGTCGTGAAGGTCGCGGCAGCGCGGCCAAGCTCGACGCTCCGCTCCGTATCACTCAGCTCGTCGAACTCCACGCGGAAGGCCTGATTGATGCGTGGCCCCAAAGCCCCGGCCCGTACCCGCGCCCGAATGGCGCGACGCACGATGCGTACCAAGAGCTGCCGCAGGTACTCCTGTCGTCGCTGGAAGCGTTTGAGCGCCGGCAAGCCCATTTCCGCCGCCGTCGCGCGATTGATGTGCCCCCCTTCCCCCAGGAAGTGCTCCGGCACGCCGGCGCCGGCCGCGATCATCAGCTTGAGCGCCCGCCCGTCGCTGGATACGTCGTCGGCGCCGATCTGCGGGTTGACCGCCTGCCACCGCTCGGACTCGTTGTGAAACAGCACGGTGCCCGGCTCCGGCGGGCGGCCCATCTCGGCCCGTTTCCGCTCCAAGTCTGCGGGTGACGCCCCCGCGAGCGTCACGTCGTAGAGAAAGGCCCCTTTGTAGCGATTGATCCGCACTCGATCCGTGAGCCAGTCCTTGTAGCGGCGCAGCCACGGCAGTAGGGTGGATAGGTCCGAGCGGCCCCGTGTCGCGTTGCTGACCTTGTTCACCGCGGCAGCTTCGATTTCGCCCGCCGCAATCCACGTGTCCTCCGCCGGCAGCGGCCCCGGCGCCCCGGCGGGCGGTGGGGTGTACCGGTAGCGCAAGGGGCGCTCGACGTCTTCCGGGTCGGTTTCGATCTCGGTGACGTAGAGCGGGTCGAGCTGCCGCACCACTGTCCGGCCGGTCAGGGGATCAACGAAGAACCGCACGAATTGCTCACCAAAGAGGGCCAGCTCCGTGAGCAGCCCATAGATCCGCTCGTCTATGCGGTTGTCTGCGTCCTGCCAGAAGTCGTCAATAATCCGCTGGACACGTTGATCCTCGGCGATAACCCGCACCCCACCGCCGAGCACAAAGTTAGTGCCTAGCTCAATGACGGCGTGGGCGAGCGGGTTGGTGAGGTACGCCTCGTAGACCTCCAGCAGGAGCGCGCGGCGATCAGCCGGCGGGAGGTCCCGCTCGGTCTGCGGACTGAGCAGCGTGCGGTAGCCGCGATCTTCGACCGCGTGGGCGGTCGCTTCCTGCACGGGCGCTGCCGCCTCTTGGCTGCCCGCGTGCCGCGCGGCGGGGCCGGCCGGCTGCTGCGCGTGGGGCTTGGTCCGGCCACCGAATGGCCACCACCACCTGCTTGCGGCCGCCGGAGCTTGTTGCCCGGTGGCCTGCTCACCTGCCGGTTCCGTCGCTGGTGACATGTGCCTGTCTCCCGTTCCCAACCCGTCGTCACTGCGCCGACGGGTGCTGTTCAGTAGCCCATATATGGGATGGGGACGGGGAAACAACGGTCCCGCCGACCAGTGGCTGGTGATTCAGCGGAACGTGCGACATTTGGACTGCGGCGGGGGACAGGACCGTCATTGCGGCGCAAGCCGCAATCCGGACCGCATGGCAATCGCTTTCGTGCCAAGTGCTATGATTCAGGTAGGTGCGTGGTCCCGCATGGCACTGCGCCACCAAGCCACTGCAGGACCACCGAGCCGCTAGCTCAATTGGCAGAGCACCGGCCTTTTAAGCCGTAGGTTCTGGGTTCGATTCCCAGGCGGCTCACCACTTTCCCAGCCGCGAAATTTGGCGACCTGTTAGTTAACGCAAGACCCCGAGGGCAGGCTCCCTCGGGGTCTTGGCGTATCTACCGCTTTTTCAATCATTTACACCGCCCTCTACTGGATGAGCATCTGCGTATCCAAGACCGTAAGAGGTTTATGGGACTCTCGAAGAAATGCGGCAGGACCTCGACACCTACCTGGCCCGCTACAATACTCAGCGGCCTCATCTGGCACTCAATATGAAGGGCAGAACTCCTGCTCAGGCCTTCCGGGATGGACTGCCCAATGACTCCAAAGGAGGCGACAACAAGGCTGCTCAAATACCCATCCCTGGCGGGTGCATTGTTAGGTCATTATCGTCGCTGGACGCGTTCAGCAATCCAGTGCCAATCGCCCGTCTCGGACTATACATTGTGATCC
This sequence comes from Chloroflexota bacterium, assembly GCA_965220865.1. Taxonomy (GTDB): domain Bacteria; phylum Chloroflexota; class UBA11872; order UBA12225; family JAJDUF01; genus JAJDUF01. The sequence continues at coordinate 3,245,727 of OZ244848.1, read as the reverse complement.
TATTAACACTGTCGCGTTTGGACATGCCAGATCAGTGTTCAGAGTTGATTCATTTTCTCCACCCATGTATCTGTTTTCTCCCAAAGCCACGAACAGCATCCCCGCCTTACATTCATCTACGGTCACAAGCCCCGTTGGCGATTGGATGCAAGGATTAACTCCAACCCCGATGTGGCTTATGCGATCACTGTCGCCGGAGTGTGTGCCAACAAAATCAACAAAGGATTTCGGGCTGGTCGCCGCCGAAATGTCTGAGATACGACCGTCAACAAAGGTGATAGTGAGATCACGTATGTTTCTCCATCGTTCAAAACAGATGGAGCCCTGAACGGTGGTTTCCGGCACGGTAAACGATATCGCACCGAATGGAAGGTTTAGGACGAGATTGCCATGGAGGCGACCATCGGTCTCGAATACTGGTCTGTTGCCAAGTTCACACTCCAGGCGACTGCCGTTGCAAGTTCTTATGTCCAGTGCGCTTCCATTCTCTATGATCTGCTTGACGCTTTGCACGCGCTTATCTATGTCGTGTATATCCACGTTAATGGCGCTCTCAATTGTTTTATAAATCCCCCTCCGCGAAAGCAGAAGATCTTCCTGTCGCACCGCGTCTGGATGCGCGATCAAGCAATAGCGAACGTGTCTAGAGTCTTGTTGGTTTACCAGCACTCCTATAGCCTCGTTCCATGCTTTCAGGCGCTCGGTAGTGCAAGTTGCGATCAATGAACTCCGGTCCCGCTGGACAACGATAACGGCATCAGCCCTGCTAGCAACGTCTGATAGAAAGGGAGACGGACGTCGCAGCCACTCAAGAGGCAACGTCCGAATACGTTCCACCTCGTGAGCAATCGAAGTTACGTTGAGACATGGTACGGCCTCAACTCTTTCTACTGCGAGAGATACGGCTTCGATACAATCCCACATGGCAATGTCGCCTCGGATTTCAACGAACTGCGATGGCTGGATACCCAGACCAGCAGTGGCCAGATCCGCTAGCTTCTTGTAGAGCGATTGCGACACTATTTCCTCCCTTCGACGTGGCGAGCGCGTTCTCACATTGAAGCCAGCCCTTGCGCTTGCCTGCTTCAAATCCACGGGGACGAGGACCAGGGGTGCCATTCGTGGAATGTCACGCGACTCCGATTCGTAACAGATTCGTAACAGTTGAGCTTTCCCAGAGTCAAGTAGAGGATGTTGATGCCCCGCTCTTCGATGTAGCGGTGGTCGTGGCGGCAGGTGTTCCAGAGGTGGATGTTAAGGCGGGACTGCTGCTCGCTCCAAGAGGTGCGTCTACTCTAGCTAGTAGTGTGCGAATTCCGTGCCGGCCCCTACGAGAGGCACGCGGTCACCACCAGTGTGAACAGCGTCCGGAACGACGACCCGAATAGCCTGGCTGGATCGGGGCCCCATTCACTCCGGCCGGTTGATGAGGAAGGTGGCAGCGGCATCGAAATACCGGTCCAGGGCCGCCCGGGCCTCGACCGGCAGGTCTACTTGGTCCAACGCTGCCGTCATGTTGCGTACCCAGGCATCGCGGACCGCGCGGGTGATGGGGAACGGCAGATGGCGGGCACGAAGCCGTGGATGGCCCCGCAGCCGCGAGTAGGTGGGATGACCACCGAAGAACTGAATGAGGAAGAGCGTCAGGTGGCGCTTGGCCGGACCAAGATCGTCGGGATAGAGCGGGCGCAGAAGTGGGTCGCGCTCGACGCCTGCATAGAACAGCACCACGATACGCTCGAAGGTCGCGTCTCCACCAACCGCTTCATAGACTGTCATCGGCGCTTCCCTGTCGCCGGCAAGGATGCTACACACAACGGGATGTGGCAAGCGGAGCGATTCTCCCGGCCGCGCACTTTGCACTCCACCGCGGCGCCGCAGCCGCGCGCAGCGAACCGGCGTAGCGCGTAGTAAGATTGCGAGGAGCGGTGCCGACGGAGGGAATACCTATGGCAACGACAACGCTGCTGACGGCCGAGGAATTCCTCGCGTTTCCCGAAACCCTGCACAAGCCGGAGCTGGTCAAGGGGGAGATCGTAGAGATGGCGCCCGCCGGTGGGTATCACAGCGACACGCAGCGCAAGCTGGCGATGCTGATGGGACTGTACGTAGACCGGGGGGACTACGGCGCCTTGGTTGTAGAGTTGGGCTTCCGTCTGGCAGCGGACCCGGATACTGTGCGGGCGCCGGACGTGTCGTTCATCTCCGCGGAGCAGCTCACCCCAGCGCGCGCAACCACCTGATAGGCCATGCGTTCTATTATTTAGCTGACAGCCTCTCGTCCGAAGTGGCAGGGGTATGAGGACGGCAATGGACACAGACGATGGACACGTTGGCCGGGCGGCTGGCAATGGTGATGGAGCCTCGATACAGGGGCTGTTCGAGGCGATCAGCGCCAGCGACGCAGACCGGGTGGCTATCCTACTCGCGGCCGACCCGGCCTTGGCAAACGCGCGCACCGATGAGGGGCAGGTGCCGCTCATCGCGGCCGCCGAGCAGGGACTGACGGAAGTGGCGAGCGCCTTGCTCGCTGCCGGCGCCGACCCCACTGCTACCGATGGCTCTTGGACGCCACTCTATGCGGCCGCCCACACCGGCCCCTACAAGCGCAAGCCGGCGTTCGCCGTCGCTGACTTGGTGCTGGCGTATGGTGCGCCGGATGACATTTTCAGCGCTTCGGTGCTCGGTCGTGTACAACGGGTGGCCGAATTGTTGGCCGGCGATCCCAGCCTGGCCAATGCCCGCGATGCCATCGGATGCACGCCGCTCTTCCTGGCGGCGTGGACCGGGTATCCGGTCGTTGTCGAACGGTTGCTCCAAGCCGGCGCCGATCCGAACGTGCGGAGTCGAGCCGGGCAAACGCCACTCGATACGTCGGTTACCCACATCTGGGAAGGAGAACAGAGCACGGTTGCCCGTCTGCTCCTCGAGTACGGCGCCAATCCGAGCTTTTTCGCGGCGTGTGTCGTTGGCAGCTCGGAGCACGTCAAACGGTACCTGGAGGACGACCTGGCGCTTGTCAACCAGCCCTTTGACCAAGGCGGCAGCCCGCTTGAGGTCGCGGCCGAGGCCGGGCACGTGGAAGTCGGGACGCTACTTGTCCAGGCCGGGGCTGAGGTGGACATCTTCTCGGCTGCCAGTCTCGGACGGCAAGTGCAGGTTGAGGCGTTCCTCCGGCACGACCCAGCGCTACTCGATGCCAAGCGCCGCATGGGCGGCTATCGGCCGCTGCACTGCGCGGCCGAGTGTGGCCACCCGGAGGTCGTGCGGCGCCTCATCCAGCGAGGCGCGGAGGTGAATGCACGCAACGCCTGGGGTTTTACTCCGCTACACCTCGCCGTGCTGGCCGCCCGCGGCTACTCACCGACAGCCGCCCACTTGGCCATCAGCAATATCCTCCTCCGGCACGGGGCCGCCGTCAACGCACGGGACCACTACAACCGCAGTGTGCTGGACGTAGCTACCATCGGGGCCGCGAAACCAGGGGCAGTGCCCGGCATCTTTGAGGTGCTCTCCCGACACGGCGCGGGCTAAGACTGGGGATGCACACCTACCCCCGGCCCTCTAATGCCGGCCGAATTCGCGGGCGAGTTGGTCTTGGCTGAGGTGGATCATGGTTGGCCGGCCGTGCGGACAGGTGCGGCCCAGGTCACAGGCTTCAAGCTGCCGGATGATCTCCGCCATTTCCGCGGTGGTGAGTGCGTCACCGGCCTTCACGGCGCCATGACAGGCCACCGACCAGCGGGTGCGGTCGGCCATCGGCCCGTCACCGTACTCGCGTCCGAGCGCACCGTCTATCACCTCGGCGATGGTGCCGGTATGCGAACGCTGCGCCAGCGTTGCCGGCACCGCGCGCACGAGCCACGATTGGCCTCCAAACGGCTCCAGGCCAAAGCCCAACTCGGCCAACACCTCCCCATGCTCCTCCAGCCAAGCGTGCTGAGTCGGAGACAAAGCGACTACTTCCGGGGCAAGCAGCAATTGCCGGCTGCCGTCCCCGGATTCGGCGGCAGAATCGGCTGCCTCTCGCAATAGCTGCTCGTAGAGCACGCGCTCATGGGCGCTGTGCTGGTCAATGAGATAGAGGCCGGTCCCGCCGGCTGCCACGATGTAGGTCTTGGCGATCTGGCCCAGCACTTGCAGGTGGCCTTGGTGTACCGCCTCTTCTGGCAGCAGGGACGGCGGTTCCTCCTCGGCCGTTGCTTCGGTTCGCACGGCCCCGGCGGCTGAGGCGAGCGCCGCCCCGAAGGGTGAGGCTGCGCCTTCACCCCCTCTCCGCATGGGGGAGAGGGGGCCGGGGGGTGAGGTCCGCCCTCCTGCGGCCGCTCCGGACATTGGTGGAGACGAGTCGCGACTTGACGCCGGGTCCGGAGACCAGCCCGCCCACTGCGGTAGCGTCGCGCGGTCCTGGGCAGTCAGCGCCTCGCGGATGGCCCTTTGCACTAACCCATAGACCAGGCGCTCGTTACGCAGCCGCACCTCGGCTTTCGTCGGGTGGACGTTGACATCCACGTCCTCGGGCGGCGCGTCGAGCCGAATCACCGCTACCGGGTGCCGGCCGCCAGGCAGCATCGCCCGGTAGGCCTCAGCGACGGCATGGGCCAGGAACGGGCTACGCACCCAGCGACCGTTGACGAGAAACGCGAGGTACTGCCGGTTGGCGCGGTGCTCATCGGGCAGTGCCGTGAAGCCGGAGACGGCCCGGCCGCGCTCTTGCAGCGCCGGCAGCGGAACCAGCCGGCCGGCGACCTCTGGCCCATACACGGCAGCAATCGCGTCGAGCAAGTCGCCGGTGCCGGGTGCCTGGAGAGCATCGCGCCCGTTGTTCGTGAGCGACAGGGCGATGTCGGGGCGGACGAGTGCCAGGGCGCCGAGAGCGGTAATGATGTGGCGTGCTTCGGTCGTCGGCGATTTCTGAAAGGCGGCCCGCGCCGGGACGTTATAGAACAGGTTACGCACGGTGACGGTGGTGCCGGCCGGCCCGCCGGTCGCTCCTTGGTCGGTGATTTCGCCACCCACCATGCGGAGGCGGGCACCCGTCGCGGCGTCGGGCGGTCGGCTCACGATCTCCAGGTGGCTGACCGCGCCAATGCTCGCCAGCGCCTCTCCACGGAAGCCGAGTGTGGCAACGTGGGCGAGGTCATCCGCCGTCGCCAGCTTGCTCGTGGCATGGCGCGTGACGGCCAGCTCCAGCTCGTCGGCCGCAATGCCACCGCCATCATCAGTCACACGGATGGCGCCTAGCCCGCCGCGCTGTATGGCCACGCGCACTCCGGTTGCGCCGGCATCGAAGGCATTTTCGACCAGCTCCTTGACGACCGATGCCGGACGCTCGACGACTTCACCGGCAGCGATGTAGCGAACGACCTCTGGCGACAATTGACGGATCGGCATGATGACTCCCGCTCGTTGGCTCCGGCGAGTGGCGCGTTCTCTGCGTTAACCGGCACGCTTGGTCCTACCCTGAAGATATAACGGACCAGGAGGCGGCAGGATGCCCAACGACGAAACGAGCGCACACCCCGCGGCAGCACCGGATCAGCCAATCGTCACGATTGAAGGGGAGCGGGTAGCGCTCGGCCCGCTGCGCCGCGACCTACTGCCGCTCTATCAACCAACGCTGGATAAATGATCCGGCGGTCGTTCGCACCCTCGGGGAGGGTCTGCGGCCGCTGCTGCTGGAGGATGAGCAGCAGTGGTACGAACAGAGGGTTGGTGCTTCGAACGACGTGGTCTTCCAAATCTATGTCCGCAATGGCTGGCGCCCGATTGGGACGACGGCAGTTGTCGGGATAGACCAGCGCCACGGAACCGCTAGTCTTGGCATCATGATCGGTGAAAAGGACTGCTGGGATCAGGGATACGGCACGGAAGCAACCCGCCTGGTGCTGGATTACGTCTTCAATGTGCTCGGTCTCCATAACGTCAGGCTCTCCGTCTACGATTTCAATCACCGCGGCGTTCGTGCCTATGAAAAGGCTGGATTCAAGGTCATTGGCCGTCGCCGCCAGGCGCTGCGCCTCGGCCACGAGCGACATGACGTGATCTTCATGGATGCCCTCGCCACGGAGTTCGAGAGTCCCGTGCTCCAGCGCCTCTACGTCGAGGGCCGGCAGTAGATCAAGGAGACATGCCAAGTCGCCACAGCCAACCTGATCCTTGAAGCGGCCTACTTCCCAGATTTGCAGGCAGAATTGGCCGCTATCGCCACGGCCACTCGCGTACCCGTCACTGTCCCATCAGAGCCGCGTCCATAGCAGCCGCGCACGGCTGCCCACACCCCCGGTTAGCCCCTCAGCGGAGCTTGGCTCGCAGGGGCGCAACGAGGTCGCGTAGCCAGTGGCGCAGCCGCACGTGCGGCGGCAGCACGTCGAGGGAAAGTACCGGCACCCAGTCGTCAGGGGTGTCAATGGCCGGGAGCACGTGACCACCGCCGAACCGCAGCCGTAGCCGGAGGTGGTACGTGCCCGGGGATAGTGCTGTGGGTAGGCGCAGCGTGTGCCGGTCGAAGACTACATCGGCGGAGCGCCAGACCCCGGTCGGGACTGCCCAAGCCAGGGGGTGCCGTTCCCAGCGCCCGACTTGCTCCCCGCTACGATCCACCAGCGTCCACTCCACGAAGTGATCGCCGCGGTAGGATCGCTCGGCGCGCCAAGCTGCTTCGAGCATCAGCACGTCGCCGGGTGCATACGGCCCCGGGGTGAGGGTGCGTATACCTTCGAGCAAGAAATGATCCCAGTCGTCGGTGATGGTCGCCTGTACGGGCTGCAAGACAGTAGTCGGCCCTAGCGGACGGGGACTCGGTGGCATCGTGACATCGAGCAGGCCAATGGTAACCGCCCCGGAAACGGGATCGCCGGGCCAGGATGGAGCGAGCGGCTGCAAATTTGCCCCGTCGTAGACGACAAGCTGCACCTCATACGTTCCTGGTGCGAGGCCAACGGGTAGCCATAGGCCCTGGCGGACCTCGACCTCTTGGTTGGGCGCCCAACCACTCGTCGGCTCTCCGGTCAGCGGAGCCGTGCGGAGGTCGAAATCCTTGGCTATCCGCTGGCCGTCCCAGCCGACCAGGCGCAGCGACGCGCGGTAGTCACGGTCCAGCTCCTGCCGGGCGCGAAACCGGAGGATAAACGGCGCCACGTCGCCGCTGACGATCTCGTCTACTTCCATCAGGCCGCCCGTCAGCTCGATGGCAGTGCCGAACTGAGCCGGCCGTAGCGGCGCCTCCAACTTGCGGGGATGGAGCTTGAAGACACTCAGCTCGGCGGTGTCGAAGGCCTGCCGGGCCCCCTGCCACGCATAGGTCAGTAGCCAGCGCTCGACCAGCCGCTGCGGATCGCTCTGAGCCAGCCCCGACAGGACGAGCCAGATCCGCTTGTGCGACGAGGCGAGGCCCGGTAGGACGGTCTCGACAGTCTCCTGATCCACCGCCGGCGGGGCCGTCGTCGGCAGCACGTGATGGAAGAGTTTCCCACGGAAGTAGTAGTCGAAGTACCAGGCCTGCCACGGCCCCGTGAGTAGCACCACGTCGCCGTGGCGTTCCAGCGCTGCAATGTGTGTGGTGATCGCACTGTAGTCGGCACGGGTATAGCCGGTGTAGTACGTGGCACCGAAGGCGACCAGGCCGACGCCGAGTGGGGCGATCCCCAGCGCCGCGCCGCGCCGTCTCCACTGCCGTTGCAACAGCGCCACCCCTCGCGCTGCCAGCAGCACGGTAAAGGGCAGTGCGTTCAGCACATAGCGGGGGCTAAAGGGCTTGTCAATGACCAACACTGCACCGGCGCCGAGCAGCGTGAAAGTCAGCCCGATTGCAAGCAGGGCCACTGCACCGGGACGGTCCGCCGGCTGCGACCGCAGCCCCAGCATCACCAGCGCCAGCCAGACGGCAGCAATAGCGATGGCCCAGGGCCAGGCAGCAACGGGACCGACGGCGAGCGCCAGTGCTGCCGTGCGCGCGGCGTCCAGGATCGTGGTCCCGGTTAAGTGCGCGGCCGAGGCGGCCGGCAGGCTGGCCACTACTCCCGGCGCCGCCAGCGCCCAGGGCAATGGGCCAAGCAGCGCGAGGAGACAGCCGAGAACAGCCGCGCGCCAAGGCAGTATGATCCGGCGCCAGCGAGCCAGCAGCAGCCACGCTGCCAGTGCCAGTGGGACGGCGAGCGCTAACACGTGGGTATACAGCGCCAGCCAGCTCACCAGGACGAACAGCGCCCAGCGCAGAACGGACGGACGCTCCAAGGCACGCCACCAGAGCCAGAGGCTCAATGCGACGAGCGTCGTGAGCGGAGCATACATCCGTACCTCCCGCCCGTAGAACACCAGCAGCGGCGTGCCGGCAGCGAGGAGCGCTGCGTAGCGTCCGACCGACTGCCCACCGGCACGCCGGGCCAGCGCAGCGACGAGTGGGACCAGCAGCGTGCCGACGAGCGCCGAGAAGGCGCGCGTCAGCACTTCGGTGGTGCGAACGTCTACCAGGTCCCGGAACAGGCTTTGCCAAGCGCCGAGCACTAGATAAAACAGGGGAGGATGCTCGAACGGCGCTTGCGCGACCCTGGCGATGAGGGCCGCCGGCGACAGGGCGGCATAGCGCACACTGACGATCTCGTCGAACTCCAGGTCGCCGAGACCCGGCAGGTTCCACAGCCGCAGCGCGAGGGCAGTCAGGGTCAGGAGGACGATGACCGGATCAGGACGCCATCGTCGCATAGCAAGTAGTCACTCGCGTTTGCACAGAGTAGCCTCATCCCCGCCCGCCTGCGGCGGACTCCCCCGCTCTACTTGTGGAGAGAGGGCCGGGGGTGAGGTGTGCTCATCCCTTGGCTCACATGCCGGCCGGAACCATCTCCGTGTCGGCGAGATGGCCCTGCTGCTGGTAGCGTGTAAACAGCGCTCCCCAGGGTGAATCGCGCCGCCACGCCTCGAAGACGGCGCGGTCGCGTGCCGGCCAACGATAATAGTCGTGGTATGCCTCGGACCCCATGATGAACAGATGCACGAGCGGGGTGCGGAAAAAGAAACGCTGGAGCGCCTTCAGAGGGCTGAACCACAACAGATCGCCGATGATACTCGCCGCATTATCGCCTACGGTGAATCCCCAGCCCTGCTCCAGGTCCGCGCTCACGTCGTCCCCGACGAGCACGATACGCCGCACGTCTCCACAGCCCAAGCCCTGCTCGTGCGCCATGCGGATGTAGGGAATGGACAGCGGATCGAAGCCCATCAGCTTTGCCGCCACGGCGTCTATCGCCACCTGATCCGCCGCGGCGAGTAGCACGTCCTTCTGCCGTGGGCGCATCGTCCGCGGGCCAGGCCCATCCCCGGCAGTCGTTCCGTCCATCACGGCGAAGATACCGGGGTGAATCTCCTGCTGGATAGCGAGCAGGTCTACCAGCGTTTCGTGAATCCAGCTATGGGTGTAGTGGCGCTTCGTATTCAGGAGACCGCCAAAGGCATTTTTCATCGCCCCGGTGGTGGTGGTGTAGATATGGCACTTGACCGTAGGGAGATGGACGATGTTCTTCCCGATGAAGTAGTCGGGCACAAAGATGCCCTCCGGGTAGATGTCGTGGAGCACACGCATCGGCGTGCGCGGCTCGTAGCGCACCCAGCGCATGTCTTCATCCTTGAAGTTGTAGCGCACCGGGATTCCGTAGTGCTCGAAGATGGGGACGTAGCCGTTGAGGTCCTCACCCTTGAACGCATCGGTAACGACCGTCCGGTTTTGCACACAGACCTGATGGTCGTAGCCCCGGGCGCGCAGCGCCCGCACGGCCCCCTCAAGCTGCCAAGGGGTCGTATTCGCACCCGGAAACGGAAAGTGCCAGGAGATGTTGTCCTTGAGGATGGTCGTTAGGCTCGGCTTCAAGGAGCGCTCGACGCCCGCTAGCTCGATCAGCCGATCCACGTCGTCGAGCGCTGTCTCCGGGCGCGTCCGCACCACGGCCACCACTGGTGGGTCTGCCGTCGCCGCCCCATTGCCCCGGTTTGCAATGCTGCTGCCGTTCGCCGAGTCCAACCTCAACCTCCGTGAATCGTTATTTATGTCAACTATATTTGCAGTAGTAGCGCCCCTCGCCGCCGTCGTTCCCGCGCAAGTGGGAATCCACCCTCCCCTACGCTCCAGCACGGTGGCAAGCTAGGGCGGGCCACTGCCAGTAACCAGGTCCTCCAGCGCCGCTTTGCCGCGGCGGAGCGCAGCGAGGTGCTCGTCCACCGAGCGCAAGCCGCCACCCATCGTGTTCAGGCTTAGATGCGTAATGCCGATGTCTTGCCAGGCGGCAACCTCAGCACGCCACGAGTCCTCGTTGCCCTGCGCGACGGACAGCCGCGGCTCGATGCCGATCTCGCCGGGATCGCGGCCGGCTGCACGGGCATACGCCCTGAGCCGAGCGACCGTCGCTCGCCCGGTGTCATTCGGCCGCAGCTGGGGAAACCAACCGTCTCCGAGCCGAGCGAGACGGCGGAGCACCGGTTCTGCGCCGCCGCCAAACCAGATCGGGATAGGCCGTTGTACGGGTAAAGGGTTAATCCCCGCGTTGCTTATCGTGTGCCAGCGTCCCTCGTAAGTCACCAGCTCTTGCGTCCAGAGCGCTCGTAGCACGGCGATCTGCTCCTCGCAGCGGCGGCCGCGGTTGCGGAAGTTCTCGTTCAGCGCCTCGTACTCCACGTCGTTCCAGCCAATACCAATGCCCAAGCGTAGCCTGCCACCCGCCAGCACATCCACCTCGGCGGCTTGCTTTGCTACGAGCGCCGTCTGGCGCTGGGGGAGGATGATAATACCGGTAACGAGTTCGAGGCGTGTCGTGATAGCCGCGAGGTAGCCGAAGAGCACGAACGGCTCGTGGAACATATCCTGGTGGGAGTACGCGCCGCGCCAGTCTGGGCGACGGCCCTCCGGGTACGCACCGAGCACGTGATCGAACACGAGCAGGTGCTCGAAACCAAGGCCCTCGACCGCTTGCGTATAGGCGCGGACAGCGCCCGGATCGGCGCCGATCTCGGTTTGGGGAAAGACAACGCCAAGCTGCATCTTCACCTGCTCCTCCTACCAGTGCCGTATCGTCGTGAGCAACCGCGCTGATCGTCTGGGCGCCTGCCCCCTACCAGCGGGGCGGCGGCAGGCGGCGAGCAAGGATGTGGACAATCCCCCAATGCTGGCGGGTGTCTTTCAGCCATTGATAACCCCAACGCTCGTACAGCCGCCGGGCGTAGCGATTGGGCTGGTCAACGCCGATGGTGACGACGCTGTACTCGCGCGAGTGTGCCGCCTCTTCGGCCGCCTCCACCAGCGCTCGACCGATACCCTGGCGCTGACGCGCCGGACGGACCACGAGATTACTGATGTGAGCCGTGCGTTGGCCACCGGCGGTACGGTAGTGGGTGCTGTTCCACTCCAGTGTCACCGTACCGACCGCATACCCGTCATACTCGGCAACCAGGACTAGCCGCTTCCCTTCGGCAACGCGGCGGAACTGGTCGTAAACCGGGTCGACCGACCAGCCGACCGAGCGCCGCACCGAGATCACGGCCTCGGAGTCGCCCCACTCGTAGCGAGCAACCCGCACCAGGAGCGGATTTTCCGTCGCTACTGCCATCTTCGTGTTCCCTCAGCCTTGCTGCTTTCGTGTCCCGCCGGCCGGAGTGGTCGCGGCAAAGAGCGGTGGTGGGCCGTGCTCGCGCCACGTCGTGTACAGACGATGGGCCAGCCAGGCGCCAAAGACCAGAAATGCTAGCCCACCGAGCAGGAAGTTGTGCCGCCAGGGCCCTAAGACGGCCTCGCCGAGCTGGATCGGCCCGAAGAGCAGCGCCGTATCAATGCGCACCGTTTCGAGCCAGAGGCGCACGAAGCCGTAGCCCGACAGATAGACCAGCGTCGCCGTCCCGCGCGGCCACCAGCGGTCGAGGGGCCGCAGGTACCAGAGCAGACCGAACAGGGCCACGTTCCACAGGCACTCGTACAGAAACGTGGGGTGGAAGCGTTCAACGCCCGCAAATTCTGCCGGCCGGTAGGCGGCATCCACGTACAGCCCCCACGGCAGCATCGTCGGGCCACCGAACAGCTCCTGGTTGAAGTAGTTCCCCCAGCGTCCGATAGCCTGAGCCAGGATCAGGCCCGGAACGATAGCATCGAAGGTGACTTGCCAGGGCAAGCGATAGTAGCGCGAGGCGAGCCAGAGGCCCAGCGCCCCGCCGGCGATGGCGCCGGGCATCCCGATGCCGCCATGCCAAATTTGCAGGGCGCGCACCCAATCGTCGGTGTAGTGTTCATACGTGGTGACTACGTGGTAGAGGCGTGCCCCGATGATCGCCAGCGGTACCACGACGATGGCCATGGCGCTGGACAGATCGTAGGAGTAGCCCTTGCGCTCCAGCTCGCGGCCCGTGAGGTGCATGGCGATGAAGATGCCCAGCGCAATCAGCAAGGGATACCAGCGGAGCACGAGCGGACCGATCTGCAGCAGTGCGTCACTTGGCGGAGGTGGCATTCTCGGTTATTCCCCTGTAGTGGCTGGAGGGTTGGCGCGTCGAGCGAGTAAGCCTGTCACCTCGTAGCCGCGCGAGCCGGGCCGCTTCTGCTCCCCACGGCAGCGACGCACCTCCAGCGAGCGGGGCACTACCCTCCGCACCAGGGAGCATACCACGCCGGAGTATCCGGATGTGCGCCTAGCGGCCTACCCCCGGAGCGATGGCCCGGTGTGGTTGACACGATGGCAGTCACCCTTCTATTCTTAGCCCAGAGATACTCGCTATGGATGAATCTACGGTGTCCACGCCTACGCAGGAGCCTGCTGACCCAGGTAGCCCGCGCAATAGCCCTCCCGGGATGGCCAACCCCTGGCGCTACCGCAAGGTCCTGGTGTCCCCGGACCGCGGCTCGCTGTCGCGCCGCTCCATTGCCTCATTGGTCATCTTGCTCCTCTTGTGGTTGGGGGTGCTGATTATCTTCGGTCTCGTCGGCGGCACCATCGGGCCGCTGGCCTGAGTAGCGGCCCGTACCTACCATCACCCACCCTGAAGGGAAGAGGCTTGAGGCTGCCGCAATAGCTCCCTTTTCCTGGAAGAAAGCGGCGGTCAGTCGTCGCCAGGACTCCCCCTTCCCTGCCAGGGAAGGGGCCGGGGGTTAGGTCCGCCCCGCCGCCCGCCCGCTCTCCCGCGCAAAAAAGAGGCGACCCAATCGCGGGTCGCCTCCTGAGGGCCTAGCCAACCGTGCCGTGGCGTGTATGGGGAGCCTAGTACATACCGCCCATACCGCCCATACCGCCCATGCCCCCCATACCGCCGCCCATGCCATCCGGGTCCGGCGCCGGCGGCGCGGGTGGCTCCGGAACGTGGGTCACGAGCGCCTCGGTCGTCAGGATCATGGACGCGATGGAGACCGCGTTCTCGATTGCCGACCGGGTGACCTTCGCCGGGTCCGTGATGCCTTGACTGACCATCTCGACGTGCTCCTCGGAGATGACATCGAACCCGAAGTTGCGGTTATTCTCGTTGACCTGCCGCTCGCGCACCGCATTCACCAAGACCGAGCCGTCCAGTCCGGCGTTGGACGCAATCTGCCGCATCGGCTCTTCGAGCGCGCGGCGCAGGATGGCGATACCGGTCGCTTCGTCGCCATCGAGCATGATGTCGTCGAGTGCGCGCGACGCATTGATCAGGATGACGCCGCCACCGGGGACGATGCCTTCCTCAACCGCTGCCCGGGTGGCCGACAACGCATCCTCAACGCGGTGCTTCTTCTCCTTCAGCTCCGTCTCGGTCGCCGCCCCGACCTTCACCACCGCCACACCGCCGGACATCTTCGCCAGCCGCTCTTGCAGCTTCTCCCGGTCGTATTCCGAGGTGGTCTCGTCGAGTTGGGTGCGAATCTGCTGCATGCGCCCCTGGATGTCCTCCTGCTTGCCGTGCCCTTCGATGATCGTCGTATTGTCCTTGTCGGACACGACCCGGCGGGCGCGACCCAGGTCATCGAGCTGGACGCTGTCGAGCCTGCGCCCCACTTCCTCGCTGATGACCTGGCCACCGGTGAGCGTCGCAATATCCTTCAGTAGCTCCTTGCGGCGGTCGCCGTAGCCCGGTGCCTTGACGGCCACCACGTTGAGGATGCCCCGCAGCTTGTTGACGACGAGTGTCGCCAGCCCCTCGCCTTCTACCTCTTCGGCGATGATGACCAGCTCCTTCTTGCCGGACTGCATGAGCTTCTCCAGCAACGGGACCAGCTCTTGTACCGAAGTGAGCTTCTGCTCGGTGATAAGCAGATAGGGGTCCTCAAGCTCGGCCCGCATGGTGTCCTGGTTGGTCACGAAGTAGGGGGAGATGTAACCGCGGTCGAACTCCATCCCTTCCACGTAATCAATCTCGAACTGGAGACCACGCGATTCCTCGACGGTGATGACCCCGTCCTTGCCCACGCGGTCCATCACGTCGGCGATCAGACGACCGATCTCCGGGTCGTTCGCGGAGATGGCGGCGATATTGGCGATGTCTTCCCGTCCCTGCACGGCGACGGCCATGTCCCGGACCGCCTGCACGACGGACTCGGCGCCGCGCGCGAGACCGCGCTTGAGGATCATCGGGTTGGCGCCCGCCGCCAGGTTACGCAGCCCCTCGTTGACGATGGTCTGAGCAATCACCGTGGCCGTCGTGGTCCCGTCACCCGCCACGTCGTTCGTCTTGGTCGCCGCTTCCTTCAGTAGCTGCGCGCCCATGTTCTCGAACGGGTCTTCGAGATCAATCTCCTTCGCTACCGTCACCCCGTCGTGGCTGACAGTAGGCGTGCCGAAGCTCTGGTCCAGCGCCACGTTGCGCCCCTTCGGACCGAGGGTCGTCTTGACCGCTTCCGCCAGGACATCCACACCCGTTTTCAGGTGACGCCGGGCCTCGACGTCGAATACCAGTTGCTTGGACATCGCGTATCCTCCTCATTCACGCACTGCGCCAAAACACACGAAAGGCTCTGTTTGGTTGGACCACACCCGCACCGGGCTGCGGCTCACTCAGCAGCCCATTGTAGCAGCATTTAGCACTCGTTGCCAGCGAGTGCTAAATGACCCGGCGGCAGACTCCCCCCCTCCACGTCGTGGAGAGGGGCCGGGGGTGAGGCGCGATGCTGCCGCCCCTACGGCGGCGTGCCACAGGCGCGCAGGACGGTCTCTTGGGTCGTGAGGTCGTGCTCCGTCGTGTAGTCAATCGGCTCTTCACCGCGGATGACCCGTGCCAGCTTTGCAAGGTCGCGCTCGTAGCGCGGGATGTGCGGGACCTCCACGTCTTGCCAGCCAGCCTGGTAGCCGCCCCGCGGTTCCTGAAGACACAGCCGGATGGCGGGTGGTTCGAGCGATTGGAGCACGATGCTCCCTTTGGTGCCCACGACCTCGAACTGACGCCGGGTCATAGGCTGGACTTCCATTGCCGCCGTCTCGACGACCGCCACCGCCCGCTCGTACTCGAAGATTGCCACCGTGTTGTCCGCGAGCGTATCGTCGTACTCGCTGTCGTGCCGCAAGTAGGGAGTCACCTTGTTTGGCCGGCCAAGCAGCTCGACCACGCGGTCAATGATATGGCAGCCCAGCTCCAGCATCATGCCGCCCGGATGGAAGGCCAGTCCGGCCCGCCCGCGCAGCGGCATACCGGGAGCGAACGTGTCCTCCGGCTCAAAGGGGATGTTGCTGCACATGCTCGCGTGGACGTAGTACACGTCGCCGAGCCAGCCCTCGCGCGCCGCCCGGAACACCAGCTCGAAGCCGGTGTTATAGCGGAACATGTAGCCCATCTGGACGAATAGCCCCCGGCGGTTGGCCTCCGCCAGGATGGATTGCAGCTCCGGCAGTGAGGTGCCCGGTGGCTTATCGAGGTGGACGTGCTTGCCGGCCTCGATGGCGCGCCGCGCCAGCGCCAGATTCGGCGGCACGTCGCTCTCGACGGTGATCAGTTGCACGCTGGGATCGCCGAGCAGGTCGGCCGCGTCAATCCAGCACGCCTCCGCATACGCCGGCTCCTGCTCACGGATGCCACGCCACCCCGGATCAGGCTCGGCCACGCCCACGACCTCATAGTCGTCGGACTGCTCCATCACGTTGAGCTTCCCGGCCGCATGGCCGTGTCCCGTACCCAGCAGGCCAGCGCGAATAGGGGCTACCATCGTCTTCGTCGCCTATTCTTGTCCGCCCCCGACGGCCCCCCTTGCTATCGCCTGGCGATGGAGATGGGGCCGGGGGGTGAGGTGTGTCTACAGCACACCGGCGTCGGTCAGGCCAGCGTAGCGTAGCGCTTCATCGAGGTCTGCGGCCACTCCGAAGAAGCTGCCCCCCTCTGCCGTTTCGCCGGGAGCCAGCCGCAATGGGTGATGGACGACGACATGCGCGCCCTCCAAGCCCATGTCCAACGGCCCGATGTTGAAGTCGTGGTGGCCGGCAACGGCGCAGAGCGTGCGCCCGGTCTTGTCGTTGCGTACTGCCATCCACGTTCCGGAGGCCCTGGTATGGACCCCATGTACGCGCTTGGCCTGGCGTAACCCGTTGCGCCGATAAAAGAGGCGGCCGACCTTGCGATCACCGTCTACCTGCAAGAACGACTGGAAGCTCAAGTAGCCGTCGAAGGGTACCGGCCCATTGGTGAACTCCGTGCGGACGGCGAGGAGATTGGAGCGGCCCAGCGTGAGATAGGAAATACTCAACCGGCTGTCGCGGCACGACTCGTGCTCCAGGTCGGCCGTGAGCCGAACCCCGTGCCAGCGCACGCCCCCTGCCCCGTCCCTGGTCGTCTCCTCCCAGGTGAACTGCGCTTCATCGAGCGGGCGAACGGAGCGCCGCATTCCCGGGCCGCCGATGCCGGGAGCCAGCCCGCCGTACCAGGGATTGAACCAGACGAACGTGCCCGGGGCCGGCTGTGCCGCGTGCAGGTGCTCGACCGTCCGACCGTCGGCGCGGCGCTCCTGCCAGGAGGCGATGCCGCCCCGATGCTCCGGTACGACGAGAAACTGCATCCGGCCGTTGTCAATGGCTATCGCCGCCTGCTCCCCGGCGGTGGTGTCCGTGATCGTCACCGGCTGCCGGCGGTCGCCACCGCGAATGATGCTCAACGTGCGCCGCTCGTCCCAAAGCTGGTGCTCGATAGCCGCTGTGAGGTCGTGCGCACCGGCAGCGTCATCCGCAAACGTCACGCCGAGGTCGTGGTGCCGGGCGGCGCCCCGCGACAGATCGGCCAGCGGGAGCGTCGTCGGTGTCACGTCAACGCCGGCACTGGTGGACAGGCGCACGTCCCCGGTGAGGGCCCGCTGCCGGTAGCTCGTCAAGGTCAGCTGCGGCGTCGCCGCTGGAGTATCGAACAGCAGCGGCGCGACGCTGGCCATGAGCGTCTTGTGTGTACGTGGCGGCTCCTTTGGAGCGGCGGGTGCGACGTGGCTGCGCCATAGCTCGCGCACGACCTTCCAATCGCCGCGCCCGGCATAGGCCACGATGGGCGGTGTTTCGCGCGTCTCGCCGGGCGCGACCTCGCCGAGGTCGAAGGTCAGCGACGGCACCGACCAGGAGGCCTCGATACGCCGGGCATCGCGCCAAACGCAGCCTGATACCAGGCCGTCGGCATACTCGGCAGTCCACGTCTCGGCCCACTGGTCGGGAGCGCTCCACTCGGACTCGGCCACGTCCGGAAACTGCATGCGCTCGTCTACGACCAAGCCCTCGCGCAACGGGAGCGCGACACGCGCGCGGGCGATGTCGTTACCGTTTTCCACCTGTACCTGGACGGCGCGCGGTACCCGCCCGTTGTTCGTGATGCCGTACCAGGCGTGGATGACCGGCGAGCCGCCGACTGCGAGATGGCGCCGAAACACGACCCCCGGCCAGGTCTCGGACTGTACCGTCAGCGTGATGACGACCCGACCGCTCTCCGGCCCACCGCCGACAACCTCGGCCGCGAACGTCTTCTGCCCCGATTCCGTGCTCCAGAAGGGCGGCCCGAACGCGCACGATTGCCAGACCAGATCGTGTCCCGTCGCCCGGTCCGTCACGGTGAAATACTGTTCGCCCCAGCGACCCTTCAGCGAGGCGCGCACCACCGCCTGGTCGCTATGCACGGAGATAGCGTCGTCCTCTCGTTGCACCAGCAGCGTGCCGGCCGCCAGGCCGGGGACGGTCAGGCGCTCGGTCCGCGGCGGCAGCGTGAGCGGATCGTCGTCCTCGCTGGTAGCCGCCAGGGACGTTTCGATGTACGCGCTCAGGTGGTGGAGGCCCGCGTGCGTGGCGTGCGGCGTGAGCCGGATCGCCGTGCGGCCTTTGGCCGGCAGGTCATAAGTCTGAGCAGCCGTGTCTTCCGGGGCGAGCGTTAGGCCGTCGGTCGCTCCGAGCGTCACCGACCCACGCACCGGCTCGTCGAGGCGATTGGTGACGGTCAGCCAGGTCGGTCGTGGCACCTCCGGCACGAGCCAGAAACGCTCTTCGAGCGCCACGTCCACCGGCTTGGTTGGTCGCGCGGCTACGGCCAGCGGCACGACCGCCTCCCCGATGATGGCCGTGGTGCGGACTCTTGGGGATTTGCTCCCTCTCTTCTTCGTGTCGGCAGTGCTCTCGGCGGCGACCTGCTGCGTCCAGACCTGCCGCTCGCGGACCTCGGCCCGCACTTGGAACGACGTGCTCAGTCCCGTATCGGCCTCGGCCACCAGCGTGACCGGCAGTGGGCCGGCCTGCTTGTGCTGTGCCTCCCACCTGAGCGCGCGCCGTCCGCCGAGCGGCACCGCGGGATCGTCGAGCGCGCACGAGATGGCCCACTGGTCGGTTTCCAGCGCCAGCAACCCCCGGGCGCGGTGGTCAATCGTCGCGCGTAGCTCGCGCCCGTCGCGGCGCCAGACATAGTTGAAGACCTCGGTCTTGCCTCGCTTTTCCTTGTCGGGACTAGCCGACAGGTCCCGCACTTGTGTTGCGTACCAATCGGCGCCGTCGAGAAACTCCTGGACCGGCCGGAGCGCGAACAGCAATGGCAGGAAGTTATGCATCACTACGCTCGTATCGGGTACCCAGAAGAAGCCGGTCTTCTTGTAGAGCGGAATGGACTTCAAGTTGCCGGCCCACGTGCCGAGGGCCAGCTGCTGGTAGCCCAGTTCACACGTGTGCGCCAGGGCACGCTTGAGCAAATCACGACCGAGACCGCGACCCTGGAATTGCGGGCTGACGTTCAGGAGGGGCACCCAGGCGGCCTGCGGGTCATTGCTGTCGTTGCCCAACGAGCAATAGCCGGCCACCTGGCCGTCGGCGAAGGCGAGGTAGGTCTCGATCAGCCGCTCTTCCGCGTGCTCGCGGCGCACACGCTCGGCGGTGTGGGGAGTGCCCTCCGTCCAGCCGCCGGGCCACTCGCCATCGCTGTCATTCCACATCGTGGCGACGCCCTCCGCATCCTCGTCGCGGTAGGGGCGAATGTGAGGCAGCGTTGCCGGGTCCAGCACCGTGAACATAAACCACCATCATAGCATGGCCAGTAGGGCTATCCGGTGCGCTCCGGTTGACCGTGAGTCAGGTGAGAGGAGTGCTCGGCTCCCTTCCTGCCTAATCTCCCGCCCCTGGAATGGTATCCCCGCCGGCCAAGCGTTCGAGCGCGGCCAAGGTGAACACTGACGAAAGCGAGCAGCCGATAGCGCCGATGTTTTCGGCGCCGCCCTGCTGCCGATCAATCACGCACACCACGTCGGTCACGACAAGGCCCAGCGCCCGGGCCTCCTGTACCGAGGCGACCACCTGCCCACCGCTGGTGATGACATCCTCTATCACGACAGCGGTGTCTCCGCGGCGGAAGCCGCCCTCGACCAGGTTGCAGGTGCCGTAGGTCTTGGCTTCCTTCCGCACGTAGAGCGCCGGCTTGCCAGTACGCAAGGAGAGCGCAGTGGCGAGGGGGATGCCACCTAGCTCCAGGCCGGCGAGCCGAT
This sequence comes from Chloroflexota bacterium, assembly GCA_965220865.1. GTDB lineage: Bacteria > Chloroflexota > UBA11872 > UBA12225 > JAJDUF01 > JAJDUF01. The sequence continues at coordinate 3,225,821 of OZ244848.1, read as the reverse complement.
CATAGGTAGGCGGTAGCAGCCCCTCCAGCGCCGTGGCGACCGCTTGCAGGAGGACGGGGTCGCTCTCAAAGCGGTACTTGTCCCAGTAGAACGAGCTGACCAGCCCGGACCGCAGGGTGAACTCACCCGTCAAGTAGGCGGCCGCCTTGACCCGCTGTGCTAACTCCGTCCTCAGCACGCTCCACCTCTCCCGGCCTGGCCCCCTCCCTGACCCTCCCCCGTTGCGACAGGGGAGGGAACGCGCCGTCCCCCTGCCGCAGCGGAGAGACCTTTGGGGGCTGACCCTAGTCGTCGGTGAACTTGATCCCGGCCTCCTGGACCTCTTGATACGGCAGCATCCAGACGAGCGACTCGTCGTGGAGATCGCCGACCTGAATGCGGTTGCCGAACGGGTCGCGGAAGTCGCAGCGGAAGCCCGGCTCCGTCTTCAGGCCGTACTTCGTGATGATCTTCTCACGCACTGCGGCGAGTTGGGCTTCGTCGCGGACCATAATGCCAAAGTGCTTCGAGCGATCAGGGTGCAGCTCCTCGACCTCGAAGATCGCCAAGAACTGATGCTCGCCGAGCTTGCACCACGCCGCTCCTTCACCGCCATGCAACATCTCCAGGTTGAACACGTCGGAGTAGAAGTCAACCGCCTGCTGTACGTCATCCACCTCGATGGCGATGTGATTCACGCCATACACCTGCACGGTCATCGTTGGTTCCTCCTCAGTCACCTATCAGAATCATAGCACCAACGGCCGGTCGAACGGAGGGAGCGCCGGGAGGTATGGGCAGATGGGGCGGCCTTACGCCGACTCGCGCTCTAAGCGTGACCACGCCCGGCGCACAGCGGCCGCGATGGTCTCCGGTGACGCCATCGCCAGGCTGCCATCGGCGGTTATGGGATCGAGCACCGTGCAGCCCCACTTCCGCAGCGTCGCTGCCGACTCCTGGGCGCGGGGATGTGCCCACAGCGCAGCATTGACCGCGATGGCGACGATCACCGGGGCACGCCGGCCGATGGCCTGGGCAGCGATAGAGAGCGCCAGATTGTCGGTGATACCGGCGGCGAGCTTGTTCAGGGTGTTGAAGGTGCAGGGTGCAATCACCACCACACCCGGCGCTGGGCGCGGCAAGATCGCGGCGTCAAAGTAGCTCTCGACGATCCGGTGCCCCGGCACCAGCGCCAGCTCCCGCGGGCTAACTACCCGCCGTGCCCCCGGCGTGAGCAGGGTGAGCAAGCGCCCCGCGACCGGCGCGAGCGCCCGCAGCACCTCCGGCGTGCGCCGGGCGACAGAGGCGCCCGTCACGATGAGGTAGGTAGGCGCTACCGACTCAGGCATGGTCTATGGTCCGGTCGCACTCGGTCGCACTATGGTACATGGCACCGCTGTTGATTGGCCCCGGTGGCTCAGTCCGGGGGAGGCTAGGGACGTAGCCTGGAGTGCGGCCGCCGCTCTTTCTCGCTATGTCCCAGACTCATCTTGTCGCCACGGACCCGACGGCGTAGCATGGGCAGGAGCGGGTACAGCGCCAACATGTGCAAGTGGCTATGGAGGTTCCTCATGGCCGTGGGAGCTAATCCCTACGACGAAGCTGCAACTGAGTATGCAGAGGTTGTCGCTGCCGGAAGGGCCGGATCTACTTCGCCTATCCAGCCTCCCGTGCTCCCACGTCTGCTGGACTACGCGGGGGATGTGGCGGAACGAAGCATACTGGATGCAGGCTGCGGTGAAGGGCATATCTCTAGGAGGCTGGCACAGCAGGGAGCCAGAGTCACTGCCGTGGATCTGTCGCCTCGGCTGATTGCCATCGCGCAAGAGCGAGACCCCGGGACGGGCACCACCTACCTAGTGCATGATCTGAGCATGCCACTGCCTCAGTACCGCACATCCTTCGATCTGGTGGTGAGCAACCTGGTACTATCCGACGTGGACGATTACAGAGGCTACATAGCCACGCTTGGCGACGTGCTAAAGCCCGGCGGCCGCGCGGTGCTTTCGCTCCTGAACCCGTACAGAGCAGTATTCGATGAAAGGGTGAGGAACTATTTCGAGTCAGGCCAGGGCACCCGTGAATACGGCGGTATGGCGAAGCTGGGTATCCGCGCTTACTACTACCACCGCACGCTCGAAGAGTACATCGCGACCTTCCGAGAGAGTGGGCTATTACTGAACGACCTTTCCGATGTCTGCCCGACGGACGAGATGCTAGAGAGTGGCCATCCAATTGCCACGAAGAACTACCACTTGCCCCTCTTCATGGTTCTGGCGTTCGTCAAGCAGTAGGTTTTCGGCCGGAGGTGAGTTGGCCCGCGCCTCACCCCCTGTCCCCCGCTCCGGCGCCGAGCGATAGCGAGGGGGAGTCCGCCGCCCGTCATTCCCGCTTGCGCGGGAATCCACATCCCCCTGGGAGCGAGCTAGGGTGGAGGCCAAGGGCGGTGTTCGGTCCCCCTATGGCCCACCATTTCCGGCCCACGTGTATTGTATTCATGACTGCTCGACCGCTGTAGTCGCTGTTCTCGTGGGCGGCGTTCATCGCCGAGAAGGATGATCTTCACTTATTCAAGGGAAGGCGAATAGTCACGGTGACACCCTGTCCAAGCCCGTCACTTGCTACGGTAATTGTACCCCCATGTGCTTCGACTATAGCTCGGGTGATGGCCAATCCCAGACCTGTGCCGCCTATCCCACGACTACGAGACTGGTCAGTACGGTAGAAGCGTTCGAAGACGTGGGGAAGGTCTGCGGCGTGGATGCCGATCCCGTCATCGGTGATCGAGATAGCCAACGCCTCGTCGCTTTCTAGTCCCGCCCTAAGCACAATGATCCCGCTGGCCTCGGTGCAATGAATGGCGTTGCTGATGACGTTTCCCAATGCCTGGCTCATGTGCATCCGGTCGAGGCCCATGTCCGGGAGGTCAGCGGCTACCTGCAGCGACAATTCAACCTGTCGAGCCTGGGATTGTAGCTGCCAGCGGTCCAACTCTACGGTGAGCAGCTCGTCAACCGAACTTGCTTCGAGCGTGAGCCTCAACTCACCATAGTCTGTCTCCGCAAGCCAGTTCAGATCAGTTACGAGACCGCGTAGCCTGTCCACTTCCTGGATGATGTGGTCGGACGCGCTCTCAGGCGTCTGAAGTCCGTCGCGTAGCCCTTTCGCCTCCAGTTGTATGACGCTCAGCGGCGTATTCAGTTCATGGGAGACATCGTTTATTAGCCGCTTGCGGAGGTCGCGCTGGGATTCCAAGGTGGAGGTCATCCGGTTGAAAGCCGCACTCATCCGGCCCAACTCATCCGAGGAAGTGACTGGTAACTGGGTCGTATCCCCCTGGGCAATGGCTTGGGTTGCCTCCGTTAAAGCCGTCACCGGCGCCGTGATCCGTTTGGACAACCAAGCGGTCAGCAGTATGGCAACGCCAGCCGTCAGCATTCCGCCAATTAGGGTGATGTACAGGAGCGTGTTGAGAAACCCATGCGACTCGGTCGATAGGAACTCATGGTTTACATCCACATAGACGTGGCCTACGGGCTGGTTCGTAGCTAAATCGAACACCGTTTCGCGATACCCGTCCAGATCGGGTGCGGTGGTTCCAGGTAACAGCTCGGATAAATTGTCCTTCACCACACGTCCATCGGCGCCAGCGATGACGACTCGTACCGGGTCTTGGTGAAAGAACTCGAAGGGTTCTCCCTCACTTTCTTCGGACCGCTCCCTCTGCAGAACTCCATCGTAGATGTATCCGGCCTCGGACAGCGGCCTTTCCACCGTTTCCCAACCACCGGCAGCGGTATACTCCCGACTCAGATTCCGGGCTAACTGGCTCGCCTCATCATCACCTACCTGGTCTACGAACACACCCAGGCGGGTCTGCGTCGTGTAATAGCCCACACCAACGTTGATCAAGACGGTAAGAACGATGACAAAGACGATCGAACCCATGATTCGCCAGCGTAGCGACATCATTCGTCCTCTACCACAAACTTGTAGCCGGCACCGTAGACAGTCCGAATAGGCTGGCTGCCATCTCGGTTGATCTGCTTTCGCAGGCGAGCGATCTGGCTGTCGATGGCGCGGTCGAACCCATGGAATTCATGGTTGAAGGTCAGCGAGATTAGCTGATCACGGGTGAGCACCTGGTTGGGATGACGCATGAACGTTGATAGCAGAGCAATTTGCGCCTGGCTCAGAATCACAGGTTCTTCGTTGACCGTCACGCTCCGGGTGTTCTCATTCAGTGTGATGTTGCCATGTGTTAGAATATCCTGGACTCTGCCCTTGACGCGACGAAGCACGGCTTCGGCCCGCGCGATAACCTCCTCTGGATCGAAGGGCTTGACAATGTAGTCGTCGGCCCCACTATCCAGTCCGATGATCCGCTCGGCGGGGGCTTCTCTGGCCGTCAGCATGATTATGGGAACTTCCGACTCTCGACGCAGGATTCTGCACAGTTCCACGCCATCGAGACGGGGAAGCATCAGATCGAGGATTATCAGGTCCGGTGTCAGGTTACGGGCCAGGGCCAGACCGGATTCACCATCATGAGTAACCTCAGCAGAGAATCCGGCGCGTTCGAAGTACACCTTGATCCAGTTCGCGATCCTCGTATCGTCTTCGATTATCAGTACTGTTCCGCTCATCACCAGTCCTCTGAGGGCCCATCTTAAACGCAGTGCCTCATAGAGACACCGCGTCTATCTACCGGATACGCCCATGATCAGATTATCTCACTTGAGTTTCGACATCTTCACTCGGTCGACTCCGATTAGCTCTAGCCGCCTCCGCGCTGCCCGCCACCACTGCCGTGTTCGCCGCCAGACTCCCTGCCGCTGCCGTGCTCCCTTGTGCTACCGCCATGCTCACCGCTGCCGGTGCTTCCAGCGCCCGACTCGCCCCCCTCACCTCCGGTACCAACCTCAGCATGTGCTATCCATCCAGTGAACGATTCCGGCGTCGCCGGTAGGTTGATCGCTACGACCGCGCCTGGAGCCATGTCCGTCGGAGTCGTCGGACCCAGCTCCGCTCCGTTCGAAAGATGCACTTCGATTCTGACCCGGTTCAGGACGCCGTTGGTCGTGTTCTCCACAGTGCCCTTGAAGGAATTGCTTGGAGCGTGGTAGCTCAAGATCAGTCGGGCGCCGCTGCGAACTGTATCGAAGGTCTCATCCAGTGCTAACGTATTGGCACCGCGACCTTCTTCGCCACCATCTGTAGCCGAGTCATCGCCGCCTTCACTACCGTGGCCCTGTTCACCGCTGCCTTCAGTACCTTCTCCTCCTGTGTGAGTTGTAGGGCCAGGGCCACTGCAATCAAATACTTCCATGTGAACGACGTATCCATCGTAAGAAACCCCTGCAAGTTTCGGTTCACTGGCGACTGTCAGGCTTGAAGTTGCTTCCTGTCCAGGGTTCAGGTGTCCTAGCTTCTCGGGACCAAGCTCTCCTACTGTCTTCGTTCCTAACTTCAGGTGAGGTTCGGCCTGTACGTAGCAAAGTATCTGTGAGAGTGTGTTTCGTACCGTTCCGTGGACAGACCGGGTTGCCGCATCGTACTGCATAGAAACAGCTAATCCGCCGAGAACACCGTTCCACGACTGTCCGAGAGGAGTGATGGGGCTCGACATAGCGGCTTCACTGCTCTCTCCACCGCCGTCAGAACCTGTACTACTACCATCACCACCAGAGCCGTGTTCACCGCTGCCTCCACTACCTTCTCCGCTGGATTCGTTTCCTTCGCGTCTACTGCTATGCTCACGTCCAGAGTGGCCACCTTCTCGCTCGGAGATGCTCTGACTTACCGTGGCGCGGTCAGAATCTCGGCCGTCTCCGAGTCTGGTGTCGACCGTACAGCCGTTGACTATCACCGCGGAGAGTAGACCCCCCAGGACCGACCAAACCAGGAACTTTTTCGTCATCAGTTTCTTGCAAATCATCGTGTCGCCTCTTTCGTGAAGTATCCGTGATACTACTCACGATAGCGATGAAATGTCGCAGAAATATGTCGTCCGTAGCCGGGATTGGCCAATGAAGAAAGCCGACGACTTGAGACGAGAGATAGAGGCGCTGCGGGACCGCCTCCCCAGGCTGAACGAGGCCGGTCTCCGCATCACCGAAGACCTCGACCTCGATACCGTATTGCAGGGGTCGTGGACGGAGCCCGTTCCCTGAACGGCGCGAGGATGGGCGGGATCACCACCCTCGACGACGCCAGACAGCTCCAGGACTTCATCACCGCCGGTCTAACCCCCGAGGAGCACCATAGGTTCCTTGACCTGCAGGGGGGGGCCGGAGTTCTTCGCCTACCTGATCAAACTGCCGGAACCGCTGCGGCTGGCGGGCTTCTCCGGCCACACCAGGGCGGTGGGCCTTCTCGAGATCGACTCGCCGCTGGGGCCGAGGAGATCGTCATCCAGGCCCCCGACGAAGAAGGCCCCCACGCTCCGCAGGAGGACAGTACATTCCCTCCCCTGGAGCTTACTCCGGGGGAGGGCTAGGGAGGGGGCCAGAGTAGGCCGTCTACTCGATGTGTAGCGTGAAGAGCTTGGCCCGCTCCAGCACGAGGCGAAGCTTCAGCGGGCGACCGGCGAGCGCCGCGAGACGCCGGGTGCCCCAGGAGGGCGTGTAGGACACCTCGTCGCCGGTGAAGACGGCCGATTCCGCGAGACTATAGCCGTCAAGCACATGCCCAGCCTCATCTTGCACCTCCACGCGGAGGCTACCGCCGGCCTCGACCTGCGCGTTGAGCACCAGCTCGGTGCCCGCAAAGTGGATGGGGTGTGTGGTGAACTCGCCGGTAGTCTCCGTGGGCGCGGTGTACGCCAGGCGGCCCGGCTTGATGTGGGTGAACAGCGGTGTGCGCCGGAACTGCACGCCGCGCCGAAACAGCGTGGGCCAGTCCACAAAGAAGGGCGCCTCGCTGTAATGGGGATAGTGGGCCTGTGCGTTTTCCACCGTGGGATGACGGATGGCGATGGTCACGTGGTTGTGGCGGGCACTGTTCGCGGAGTTGACCAGCCACCAGGCGTCGTTGCCGTCCTTGTCCTTGAAGGGGTAGTAGCTCTGGGACTGAAAATACATTCCCCAGTTGTAGCTGCCGTCTTCCGTACCCAGCTTCACCATCGGTGCCCGGTGATGCGTAAACCGGTGCCAGTGGAGCAGATCGCGTGACCAGATCAACTCGGGCACTTGGGTCTGCTCGGCGCCCGCGTAGCTCCGTAGCTCCGCCACGTATAGCTCCCCGGACTGCACCGCGACTCCCGGGGACGAGGTGCGGCGGAGCATCGTCCGACCCTGGTGAATCCGCGGTAGCTCGCCGATCAGCGCCATGTTGTAGAACTGCATCCCCGGCGGGTCGAATTCGTCGGGGCCGATGCAGAACCGTTTGTGGAAACGGCGGCCGTCGTCGGTCCACAGCACGGCGAGGTTGCGGAGCGGTCCCTGGTGATTGTCCCAAGGGCAGTTGTGCGGGGGGTAGGCTGGCGAGTTGGGTCGGTAGTACCAGCAGAGCGTTTGGTCGTCGCTGTGCTCGATCTGGTGCCGGATCGATTCGCTGCTATGCATCAGGTCCATGCCCGCGCCCAGATAAATGAACGCCCGGTCCGACAGGAACAAGAACTCGTCGCCGCCCTGGTGCATCATCGGGTAGTAGGCGCGTAGCTCCGGGGTAAAGCCGAGCGCTGCGCCGGAGTCGGCGAAGTCGTCCGGCCACACGAAGTCCACCTTCTCGCCGTAGCCCGCTGCGATCTGGGCCATGAACACCCTGTCCATGTCAACCGGCCCGTCTCGGTCGGGGTCATACAGGCGGAAGCTGCACTGCCGTTTCGTGGCGGCGGGCATGATCGCGTGAGTGTCGGCCTCGTGCGCGCGCTGCGCGTAGGCACGGTTGGCCTCGTCCTCGGTGCGGAGGATATTGTTCGCCTTGGAGCCATGAAACTCGACCAGCCCCAGCTCCGGCTTCTCCCAGCTGACGCCGTCGCGCGAGGTGGCGAGGCAGGCGTAGGCCGGGCGGTCCAGGTCTTCCGGATACATCTCGAAGACCTGCGCCTGGGACGCATCGAACTCGCCGGGCCGGGGCAGTTGCCCGTCGGGACGAATACCCGGCACCGCGAGCAGCACATAGTCGGTCTTCCGCTCGCCCGGCGGCTGGAGGTTGGGCAGGATGGCGTAGGAGTAGCCCAGCGGCGGGATGTTGAACTCCTGCACCGCCGTTCCCTGCCGGAGGAGCGACCACAGCAGCTTGCGATAGGCGACCGGCCGGGATTCGCTGGGCAGAATTGGCTGCGCGAGGGCCGGGTCGGCAGCATCTTCGCCCCGCGGTTGCTGCACGGCGATAGCGCGCTGCGTGTCTCGCTCGAACTGCTCCCAGGTTGGTGGGAGACCGGCCGGGTCAACCGTGATCTCGTCTACCAGCGAGTGCCAAGCATAGCCCTGCCGGCGATAGCTCTCCACACCGAAGGTGTATTCGAGCTTGTAGACCCCTTCCGCGTCGTCATGGGTCAGGCTGCGGACCTCCATGATCCCGTATTCCCAGGGCTTGTCCATCGTGATCGCCGGCCGGTCGAGATTGGGGTCGTAGCTCATCGGCCAGAAGTCCAGCCCTTCCGACCGCTCGAAAAGCCACCCGTCCACCATGTATTGCAACGACGTGCCGAGCTGCAAGGGCGGCTCCGGCTGCGGCTCTGGCCCGATGACTTCTTTCCAGAACTTCCGCACCATGTAGGGGCCGACCGGCTGGCCCTCTTCAAGCACCCGGGCCCGAATCCAATACTCGCCGCGCTGCCAACCGGCATGGCGGAGCGTGACGATCTGCGGCTCGTCAGTCAGATCAAGCTCGATTGGCTCCAGCAGCGGCTCGGTACCGCGCCGCGCCGCCACGTCCATCCGGACACGACATGCCGGCACGCGGTCGGTCTTGAGCCGGATGGTCACTGGCACTTCGTCGTGGTCAATGCAGACGGAGCGGAGCGGGGCGCACTCGATGAAGCCGGGTGGAAAGTCGGTGCGAATACGGGTCTTCCAGCTGTTGGCGTAGAGCTGGTCCTGATCGAACTCGGCCGTCTCGGTGACGATGGGATGACCGTCGCTGAAGAGGTGCGCGGTGAAGGTGTAGGTCCCCATCTCGTACTCGAAGGCTTTGCAAAACCCTTCGATCTGCTCCCAGGCCCCGTCGTCCATCAGGGGATACCGCACGGCAATATCGGCTTGCTTGCCGCGGCGGACGACGCCCCCGGCTGTTTCCAGCACGTACCCGCTCGGCTGCACGATGACAACCTTGGCGGTGAGCCGGCCCCAATGGCGAACGTCGCCGGGGACAGACAACTTGAGCAGCTGCGTCATGTAGTCCCGTTGGATGACCTGCACGATCTAGCCCTCCTGCCGCACCGAAAACAGCTCGGCTCCCTCCAGGCGAATATCCAAGGACAGCCAGCGTCCGTAGAGGTCGGCGACCGAGCCGTGCTCGCGCCAGCGCAGCCGGTGGTCTATCGCATCGGCTTGGATCGGCTCCATGTCCGCGGGTGTGTAGCCCGCAATGGGAAGCCCGGCTTCATCGAGCAACCCCACGCGGCAGGAACCTTGCCCCGCAGCCACGTTGATCCGCAACTGCTCCCGCTCCATGAACAGCGGGCGGGTGCGAATGCGCCCCTCGCCCGCCGCGCGCAGGCCGGCAAACCCGTCCACGCGCAAGGTAGCCAAGCACAGGCCCCGGGGGCGCTCGGTGCCCGGCGGTAGCTCGCGCGGCGGGGCCGGGCTGTGGTACCAGGCGCCCGAAGTGTGATAGAAGTAGAGCCGATCACCCTCCCGGATCGGCGCCGACGGAAACATCGCCATCCGGCCACTGTCCCAGGCGTCGCCCGCGCCGCGGGGCAGAATGCACCGCGCCGCCGGGGGCCGTATCCACTCCTCGCCGTCACGCGAATAGGCCAGGTCTATATCCAAAGACCAATCGTCGTGGGCGTGCAGGATACGCGCAAAGCCCAGGTACATGTCGTCGTAGACGTAGCCGTTATTCATGTAAATCTGGTCGTGGGGGCGGTCGTACACGTCAATCGGTAGGATCGGCACGAACGGAGACCAGGAAACGAAATCGGGACTCCAGGTCGTGTGCCGCAGGCGGATCCACATGTCGTGCTCATGGTCCCAGTACATGCGCTTCCCGAAGAGTCGGTAGCCGCGGCGCAAGGTGTCCACCATGAACGTATACGTGTCGCCAAAGCCATCGGCGAACGTATGCACCAGCCGCTCGTGGTCCGGCCAGTGGATGCCGTCGGGAGAGGTGGACGTATACAGCCCGGTCGGGTGTGAGGTGTCCTTGCGGGCATACAGGCGCTTTCCCGTCTCCGGGTCGCGGTCGCGGTTATAGCGCCAGAGGGCCAGCTTGTAGCGACCGTCAGGGTTGGGATCAAGCGGATCGCGAGCGATACACGGCCCAGTCAGCTCGTGCGGGCCGGGGTACACGCCCGAGGCCGTGAAGTTCACAACACAGATGTTGTTGTCACGGCTGCCGCGAAACTCCTGTATCCCCAGCGAGGGCGTGTCCCAGTGGATGCCATCGCGGGAGCGCGCTTGACAGACAAAGGCCGACTCGTGCATCCCCCGGGGATTATCGGGCCGCGTGTAGTACCAGAGGACGAACTCCCCCGTCTGCGGGTCGCGCTCATAGCCGCCGTGGTCAACGCAGATGGGTCCCCACGGGTCGGTGAACACGTGGATGGGATTGTCGGGATGCTGCTCCAGATGGTGAAAGACCCGCTCTACGCCCTGGGAGGAGTGGACGTGGTAGTCGTCTACAAAGAGCATGGTGGCTTTACACTCCTTTGCCCTGGACACCACCCCCGGCCCGCTCCCGGCACGGCAAGGTCGAAAGCCTACTCAGCCGGGTGGGGCGGTGACCGTGTTGGCGCTGATGAAGTCGAAGTTGATGTCCCAGCCCAGCCCCGGTTGCTGTGAGACGTGGACAAACCCCTCCTCATCCAATGGATCAACGACCGTATTGAGCCATGGCGTCCGCTGCTCGTAGTCGAGGAACGGATGGAGCAGCCCGCGCTCGTAATACTCCCCGGGAATGCCCATCGCGCAGAGGGCGTGCAGGTTGCCCGGCCCGCCCCCATGCACTTCCATTCGCACGCCGAACGACTCGCAGAGATGCGCCGTCTTCATCAGCGGCGTGATCCCGCCCACGTCGCCGACTCCGCCCCGGCTCATATCCGAGGCCCCGCGCACGATCCACTCGGCCCGCGTGTACATCTGACCCTCGGCCGTCTCCGGCCCAAGCACCGGGATGGAGAGCTGATCGGTCAGCCATACGTAAGAGGAGACGTTGTGCTCGTCCATCGGCTCCTCGAACCAATGGTAATTCAGCTTCTCCAGCTCCTTACCGATGTAGAGCGCTTCCTCTCGACTGTAGTGATGGAAGCAGTCGAGCATCAGCGCCATATCGTCACCGACCCGCTCCCGCACCGCCCGACAGGCAGCGATGTCCTGCTTGGGGTCCGGCGCCCAGGGAATCGGTGGCATCCAGGTATGGAGCTTGAAGGCCGTATAGCCCTGTGCCCGGCACTGCGCGGCAAACTCCCCGTAGGCCTTCGGCGTATTCAGGCCGCCCTCGACCTCATCGCCACACATCGTGCTGGCATAGGCCGGCACCTTGTCACGGAAGCCACCGAGGAGCTTGTAGACGGGCTGGCCGAGGTACCGACCAGCGAGGTCCCAGAGTGCCTGATCCACCACCCCGATGAGCCGGTCGGACAGCACTTCCTTCGAACCCCGCTGCGCCTGCTTGAGCATTTGCCAAAGCTTCTCGCGGTAGAGGGGGTCCGCGCCGACCAGCATCGGCTTGACGACCTGCCGAATGGCCCCGGCGGGATTGCCCCCGAAGCAGTAGCCACTCACACCCTCGTCGGTGCTGATCTCCACGAGGCATTCCGTGGCGTCGTACTTAGGAACCGGGTGGGAGTGCCCTTCCGAATCGCGCGCGATCTCCGACTTGTAGGCAAAGGGCTGCGCTGTCACATCCACAATCTTCATGCGCTACGTGCTCCTGCTCCGCGAGATCAAGCGATGCGGTCTGCGCGGGCCTCACTCCCCGGCCCCCTCTCCGTCGCCGAGCGATAGAGAGGGGAGTCATCGCGGCAGGTAGGGTGAGGCTCGCCCTAGTACCAGCCGTGCTCGTAGGTAGCGACCTCGCCGGACTCCTGCGAGAACCAGCCGGGACCGCTACTCAGCCGCACCTCCTGGTTGGTGATCGCCGACTCTTCGGCAGCAAACAGGATTTCCATGATGTGCCGGCCGTAGACACCCGACGACGGCGGCTCGATGTTGCGCTCGATGGCCGTAGCGAAGGCTTCCCACTCACGGGCAAAGTTGCTGCCCTCGTCCTCCACGGCAACCTTCTCCCACTGATCGCCTTTGCCCACCCAGACGCCGGCCTCGACCAAGCCGCCACCGCCACGCCCGATGTGTAGCGATCCTTCCGTGCAGATGATGTTCAGATCGTGATTTGGCCCGCCGTCCTTGTAGGCCACGGCCACCGCCAGACCGACCTGCCCGTTCTTGTAGCGGATCATGGCCGAACCGTAGTCGTCGGCGGCCTGGTAGTACGAGCGATTGCCGATGGCCGCCGACACGGAGAGCGCCTGCGAAGCCATGAACCAGGTCAAACGATCCACCACATGCACGCCGTTGGTGAGCCACATCCCCCCGCCGTGATAGCGGCTGCGATACTGCGCCCGGCGGCTGGGGTAGCCCCAGCGCTTGGACATGTAGTTCACGGCGGTGATGACCGGCCCCAGCTCGCCCGAATCGAGGATCTCGCGCGCCTTGCGGTTGGTCGGGGAGAAGTGGTTGGTCAGGCCCACCATCAGCTTCACGCCGTTTTCGCGCGCGGCAGCGACCATCTCATCGCACTGCTCCAGGCTAATGGCCATCGGCTTTTCCACCAGCACGTGCTTGCCGGCCCGGCAGGCATCCACGGTCAGCGGGTGGTGGAGCATGTGGCCGAGCACCACCCCCACCGCGTCAATCTCGGGGTCCGCGAGTAGCTCCGTGTGTGTCGCGTAGCCTTTGGGGATGTCGTACTGCGCCATGAACTCGCGGCGCCGCTCCTCCATCAGATCGGCCACCGCCATGACCTTGACATCGTCAAGCTCGGCGATCCCCCGGCAGTGCGAGTTGGCAATCCCCCCCAGACCGATGATTCCGACTCTCAGCATGGGTACCTCCTCCGGACATAGCTGAACGCAGTGTGCCAACGGTGCGGTCGTTCGTCAATGGCGTCACGCCTTACCGATCGGCGCGGGACCGGGCAGGAGGTTGCTCAGGCTCACACTGAGGTTCTGATTCCGGGCTCCTCGCCGCCCGAAGAACGACCTGCATTGCGGCGCGATGTGGTCCCGGCCCGGGGGCTGGAGCACCCTACCATCCTTGGTTTGCCCAAAGGGGTCGATAGAAAGCGCGGGGTTACGGGGTGGCCAAGCGGTAGCCGACGCTGGACTCCGTGAAGATGTATGAGGGACGTCTCGCGTCGTCCCCGAGCTTGTGACGGAGGCTCTTCACGAACGAGCGGAGGAGCCGCTGATCGCCCGGGTGGCCCTGACCCCAGACCCGTTCCAACAGTTGGTCGTGGGTCACGGCGCTTCCTGCGTTGGTGGAAAGCTCGTACAGTAGCTTGTATTCGGTTGGCGTGAGCCGGACGGGATCGCCGGCCACTGTGACGCTGCGCTCCACGTAGTTGATCTTGAGATCTCCCACCAAGTAAGGTTCCAGTGCCTTGCTCTGGGCGTACATTGCCCGCTTGTCCAGAGCGGCCCGGATTCTTGCCACCATCTCGGCCGGGGAGAACGGCTTGACGATGTAGTCGGCGGCGCCCATTTCGAAGGCCTTGGCAATATCCTGACCTCGCCCGCGCCCGGATAGGATGATGACCGGCACCGCGAGAAGATCGGGAATACGTTTGATCAGTTCGAAGCCGTCGGTCCCGGGGAAGACCAGATTCAGTAGGACGAGGTGGGGCTGCTCAACTTCGAGGAGGTGGGCGACCTCGTCCGGGTCACCGGTCACAATGGGCATGTATCCCGCTTCGGAGAGCGTGTTAAGGACGTACCGCAGGATCTGCGGGTCGTCGTCAATGACAAGAACACGCTCCCCCTCGGCCGGCTCCTGTCCCGCAACCGTGACGTCCGGAACATTGTCGGTGGCTGCAATCCTGCCGGACTCATCGGCCACCGGCACTGTAAAGGTGAAGCGGGTGCCGTGTCCCGGCCCGTCGCTCTCGGCCCAGATGCGGCCCCCGTGCGCCTCCACAATGCCCTTGCAGATCGCCAAGCCAAGACCGTAACCACCGATCTGCCGGTCGCCGTCGACATCAATCCGCGAGAACTTGCTGAACAGGCGCGGCAAGTGCTCAACGGCGATCCCCCGGCCCTCGTCCGTGACGGAGAACACAACATACGGGTCCTTGGGCGCTGCGGTCATCCGGATGGCGGACCATTCGCGGGAGTACTTGGCGGCATTGGTGAGGAGGTTGTACAGGACTTGCGCCACCCGCTGTCTATCCGCCTCGATACGGGGCAGGTTCGGCACCAGGTCCACTTCAACGACATTCCGGTAGCCATTACCCAGGAACGCATTCCTGGCCTGTTCGATCACGGCCGCCACATCCGTGGATTCCGGGACGACTGACAAGGTCCCCGCCTCGATCCGCGTCAGATCGAGCAGGTTGTTGATTAGGTCACGCATATTGTCGGCCTGTTCTTCGATGATGCGGAAGAACTGGCGCATCTCGGCCGGATCAAGCGGGGATAGGGCGCCCAGCGCGTTAGCGGCCGAGCCTTTGATTGAGGTCAACGGCGTCCGTAGCTCGTGGCTCACCATGCCGAGGAACTCAGCGCGCAGCCGTTCCACCTCTTCCAGCGGCGTGATGTCCTGAATGGTGGCAACGACGGACACGATCTTCCCGTCTTCCGCGTAGATAGGCGTGGTATTGATGAGGGTGCTCACCGTCTCCCCATCCGGAAGGTGGATGACAATCTCCTCCGCACGTATCGTCTCACCGCTGCGGATGGCCCGCTCCAGCGGAAGCTCGGCGCGGGGAATCTCCTGGCCGTCCAGCCGCCGAAAAGTCATGCTCTTCAGGAGCTGCTCACAAGCGCGGGGCGGCCCATCGGTGCCACCGACGATGCGGCGGGCCTCCTGATTGAACTTCACCACCTCCCGTGTGCGTGCATCGAAGACCAGGACACCCACCGGGGAGGTGTTGACCAGCGCTTCGAGGTCGGCCTTGGCCCGCTGCTCGTCTCCATAGCGGCGGGCGTTGGTGAGGGCCATCGCCGCCTGAGCGGCGAACATCTCAAGGGTCTCTTCGTCTTCCCGCGTGAAGTCCCGGCCGCCTTTCATTTCGGCGAGGTAAATGTTGCCGACATGCTTGTCCCGAGCACGGATCTGCGTCCCCAGAAAGGCACCGATCGGTAGATGGAATTCGGGAAAACCGAGTGATTTGATGTGGGCCACGAAGTCGCGAGTGCGCAGCGGCTCTTGGATCCCGGTCAGGTATTTGAAGAGAGCGACTGGCTCCGGGAACTCCATGACCACCTGCTTCTCTTCGGGAGTCAGGCCGGAGATGAGCAGGTCCTGGAGCTCCTCTGCGTCATCCAGAGTGATAATCGCGCTGTGCCGCGCGTCCGTAAGGGACCGAGCGCTATCAGCGACCTCTTGCAAGACAGCCCCTAGGTCAAGCTCTTCGCTTATACGGAGGGTGGCCTCGGTCAGGCTGGCGAGCCGAACTCGCAGCGTCTCATTCTCCGCCCTTAAGCGGTCGCCCTCTTTCAAGTCAGCACCTCACGGGAGCACAAATTGCCCTGAACAACCCACCACCGCCGGAGCAGCAGTATAGCAGTCGGGGCGCTAATCTAGTATCCGAAATCAAATGGAACCCTACAGCAAAGCTATACAAATCTTCATACTAGTGCTCGTAGTCTTGGAGCTATACGCACACCAATTCCCGTTGACCACTCCATATCAGCCCAAAACCGCAATATCGTCCTCAAACCAGTTGGTCACTCGCAAATAAACCATGCTCGGTAGTGAGGTAGTCTTTATGTCATCTAGTGAAGCACGGTGTTCTCATTCACTACCAAAGGCCCCTTGGCGGATAACAAGCAGAGAAAGTGCCTGGGACCTCACCAGCCCGCCGGCAGCCCGGTGATATCGTCCGGTACCCGCGCTGTGGTGGTGGGGGCCGCGAATGGCACCGGGCAGCGGCTAGGAGGGAGGTGGATGCGCGGTCAGCCCTACCAAGCTCTACAGCATCATCGAGACCGCCCAGCAGCTCGGTCTCGGCCGGGCAGGGGTCTGGCGGCTCATCTAACGGAGCAAGCTCTCGGATCAAGGGAACGTTCACCGGTGGGCCATCAGCCACCAATGGTATCTACGTCCAGGCCAGATGATGCGGGCAGAAGCAACGATGCTCAATCAACACCAACGTCCACCCCTCACCGAGCGGCCCGCCAGCCATCGTCGGCAGCGGCCGGATCGCGGCCAACGGAAGCGTAATTGTGCCCCTCGGCTTTGTCCGCGATGCCAGCTTAGGCCAGACCCATGCTGTCGTGCGCCGCGAGCTTGATGGTGCGGTCGTGCGCTATTGGGTCGCCCCGTATAGCGCCTTCGCCTTGGTCGTCCCCTGGGACGAAGTCATCCGCGACTTCACGTTCCCGGTGCAGGTGACTGTCACTATCCCGCCCGACGACAAATACCCGCAGCCGGATCAAGTCGCGCGCCGGTTTGACGGCGGGGATGAGCGGATCTTCAGCTACGACTATGGGCTGGACTTCTGGCGGCAGGTGCCGGACATCGCCACCTTCCAGGTGTGGGACTTTTACTGGTGCATCGTGACCGCAGCGGACGCCACCTTCTGGGAGCGGGTCACGTTTGGCACGGGCCATCCGCCAACGAGTCTAGCATCACGCGACGACTACCCGAACTGCCAGCCCACGGATTGAGAACGGCAGCGGCTCACTCGAACCAGTAGGAGTAGAAACGGGCCTGGCGCAGCGTGAACCGCAGGACCACCGGGCGACCCTGCCACTGCCGCAGATCGCCTTCCGGCCAGCGTAGCTCGCCACGCAGCTGCTCGCCCTGCAAGCGCTCGGACGTGGCGAGCACGGTGCCGTCCAGGTCTTGTAGCTGGGCGGACAGCTCGCCACGCACCGCCGTGACATTCGCGTGGAGGGTCTGCCCGGAGAGACGAAACGGCTTCGTCACCAGCACGCCGGCGGCATTGCCGGCATCGAGCGACACAAAGCCGTCCCGGCGCAGCACCGCCAGGCAGACCGCCCCGCGGTCCGGATCGAGGGTGTGGGAATCGGCCCAGTTCGCGGCGGCGCGATACTTGACGCCGGTGTAGTAGAACCAGAGCGCGTCACCGTGGAGCACCGGCGCCGACGGACCGAGGATTTGGGTGATGTCATAGGCGCCGGCGCCGCTGGGCGATTGTCCAATGAAGGGCTGGCGGCCATCCAACCGGCCCCAGGTCTGCAAGTCGCGGCTCCAAGCCAGGTGGACCAGGTGAAAGCCCTCGGTGTTGGGATAGTCGGGCTTGAACGGTCCGACGGAGTGGAACATGGACGGTAGCCCGATATACAGCCCCTCGTAGCGAAAGATGCCCATGTTGTACACCTCGACGTTGTACAACGCCGGATCGTGCGAGAACAGCCGCTGGAGCGTGGGGTCGGCCAACCGCGCAGCGATCCGCTCGTGACCGATTTCCTGATCGCGGTCGTCGGCATGAAACGTCAACTGCGGCTCGGTCCAGTGGGCGAAATCCGGGCTGGTGGAGAGCCAGACCGACCGGCCGTAAGGGCCACGATGCTTGACCGTGTGCAGGAACAGGTGCGCTTGCCGGTCGAACGAGAGGTTGCTCTCGTCCTGGCTCGGCACCGGCGGCACGTCGAGCAGCGTCCAGGCTATCCCATCGGGAGAGGCCAGGAAGCCATCATTGGTCATAGCCGCTTTATAGCGTCGCGCCGGATTCGGGTCGGTATCGTCATAGACGACGTGCGTGGGGGCGCGATACCCCTTACTGGTGAGCGTGGTGATGTAGTTGTTCTGCCGCGAACCGCGGTACTCGATCTGCCCGACAACCGGCTTCGACCAGTGGAGGCCGTCGGCGCTCTCGTAGTAGCCGGCGCAGCGAATGCCCTGCGCCGCCAGCGCCTCGGGGGTGGTGATCGTCCAGAGCTTGTAGACGCGCGCTGTGGGGTCCCACGCCGGCGCGGTCCGGATTTGGATGGACCCTTGGCCCACATCATCCAGGTCCGTGCGGATGACCGCGCCCTTCTTGGCCGGTTGGTGCGCGGTCCTGGTCAGGCGCTCCAGCCGCGCGATGCCGGCATCGTCGAGGAAAAGCTGGCGTTCTCCCACCGGCACGGCGGCGAGCGTGTCGCTGGTCATCATATTTACCTCCGTGGTTTCCCTCACTACGCCGGAATACCGCCGCCACGGGTAGGGGTGGGATGATGCGGCATGGGGCGTCCCTCATCGTGCAGCCACCGCTCCAGCGGGTGCGTGCGCTGGGGCAACGGGAGGGCCACCCGCGCACCGTCCTGACGGTGAGACTCGTACACGCCCATAATCATGTCCAGCGCCCAGCGGCCGTCGCGCACGTCCGAGCGATGGGGACGATCTTCCGCAATGGCGGCCTGTAGCTCCGTGAGCATGGCTACGAAGCTGCCCAAACGGCCCGTCACAAGCTCCGGCGCGAGGCCGGCAGGCCGCGGCGGCTCCACGTGCTGGGCAGCGGCCCCGGTGAGCACCGGCTCGAACTGCACCGGCCCGCCCCAAGGGCCGCGATGAATGAACAGATCAGGCTCCCCACTCGTGCGTGAGGCCAGGACACCCTCGATGCCGATCAACTCAAGCTGGTCCGGCCACGCCCGGTCCGGCGGCTGGTTGTAGGACACAAAGCTGGCTTCCAGACCATTGTGGAGGCTCGCCGGACCGAAGCCGAAGACCGCAGTGGCGCGGCTCCCCAGCACTAGCCCGCAATCGCGGTCGGCCGGCCAAGCCGTCTGGCTATACATTATGTCGTCCACCGCGGAAGGGTGCCGACGACCAGCCGGCTCCGGGTCAGCGTCGGTGAGGTGGGCGGAGACCCAGGCCGGGTCGCCGGCGTAGAGCCGTGTGTGGTCGAAGAGGTGGGTCGCCATCTCCATCAGGGAGTTCCCGGAGGGGCGCTGGCCCTTGTCAACGATCCGCACGCCGACAAGCTCGCCGATAGCGCCCGACCGGAGCAGCTCCTCCGCCCGATACGTCGCCAGACTGACTCGCGTCTGGTGATTGATCGCCAGTTTCATGCCAGTACGGTCGCAGGCCGCCACCATCTCATCCGCCTCGGCCAGCGACAACGCAATCGGCTTCTCGCACAGCACGCCGCGCACCCCGGCCTCGGCGCAGGCCAGCGTTGCCGGGGCGTGCTGGGGAGCCTGGGTGGAAATCGTCACGATATCCAGCGCCTCCCGGTCGAGCATCTCCTGGTACTCGGCATATCTCTGCTCCGGTGCAACACCGAACTCTTCGCCTCGTTCATCGAGGGCTGGCCGGTAGGGGTCTGCGAGTGCCACCAACTCCAGTCCCGGCGTTGCCATCAGGGCGGGGATGTGGTGCCGGCTCATCCGTCCGCAGCCGATCAGTCCGGCTCGATAAAGCCGTTCGCCCGATTCCATACCTTACTCTCCCTCCCGAGGCTGGCGTGTAACGATCTCCGTCCGCGGCACCCCAACGCGCCAGGATGGCCCAAACATGCTCTGACGGAGGCCACAGGAACGGCACCATGATAACGCCTCGTCGTTCCCGCGCAAACGAAACCCACGTCCTATCCTCCGGTGTTGTGCCGTCATCCTCCGGCTGGCACTATGGAACCGACCTGCCGTAGCCGCTATCGCTGGCCGCCGAGAGAAAGGGACAACAGGCAATGCAATACCGGTGCATGGGCAACTCGGACCTTGAGGTATCGGTCATCGGGTTCGGCTGTTGGGAGATGGGCGGCGGATACGGACCCTTTGCTACCCAAGAGGTCATCGCGGCCATTCACCGCGCCCTCGACCTCGGGGTGACCCTCTTCGACACCGCCCTCTCCTATGGTCGGGGCGCTTCGGAAGCGCTGTTGGCGCAGGGGCTAGGTGCCCGGCGCCAAGACGCCATCATCGTGACGAAAGGCGGTTTAGCGACCCGCCCCGGCCAGCTCGACACCAAGCCGCGACTGCCCGGCCGACGGCCATCGGGCCGGGACTCGCGCTACGACTCGCTGATGGCCGACTGCGAGGACTGCTTGCGCTCGCTGAACACCGATTACGTTGACCTCTTCCTGATCCACCATCCCGATGTCGAGACTCCTTTTGCCGAGAGCATGCGGGCGCTCAACGATCTCTTGGCCGCGGGGAAGACCCGTTACGTCGGCGTGTCCAACTTCGAGGCGGCGCAATTGCGAGAGTCCCGTGCCCACGCGCCCTTGATTACCAATCAGGTCGGCTACAACCTCTTCGACCGCCGCTGGGAGTACGAGATGTTTCCCACGGCCAAGGAGCTAGACGTGGGCATCATGGCCTACGGCCCGCTCTCGCACGGGCTGCTCACCGGCACCTTCACCGCTGGCATGAGCTTCGAGGCCGACGACTGGCGGCGGGCGGGGAACATGAAGGGCCAGGAGTTATTCACTCCGGAGAATGCTGCGGCCAATCTGGCATTGGTGGATCGGCTGCAAGGCGTTGCCCAGGGTCTTGGGGCCACCCTGCCTCAATTGGCGATAGCCTGGGTGCTGGCGCATGAGCAGGTGGATGTGGCCCTGTGTGGCACGCGGCGGTCGGCAGAGATCGAAGACAGCGTCGCGGCCGTGAACGTCACGCTCAACCGTGAGGCGCGCCGGGAGATTGACGAGATCATGACCGGGGCGGTCGGTCTCGCCGACACCCTCCCCAGCTCGGAGACCCGCGTGCCTTATCCTGCCTCGACCCTGGCCTAACGGTCAGCCGAGATGGCCGCAAGTGAGTTGAAAGTCCGTAGCATGCATGTGGTAGGACAATCGCTGTTGAGCGAAGTCGGCGCGCTACTAACCCGGGACTACTGTAGGAATAGCTGTGCTGGGGAGACCCGTGGCTCAACCGGATGTATCATGTATTATCCCGGCCTTCAATGAAGAAGGCTCGGTCAAGACCGTTGTGCGCGAAACCGCCGCGGTCCTGGATGGGCTTCCCGGCTGCCACGAGATCATCGTTGTTGATGACGCGAGTACCGACCGGACCCCGGCAATCCTGGCCGATCTAGCCAGTGAGGTGCCTCTACTCCGGGCGCTTCGCAATCGGCAAAACCTAGGATGTCATCCATCGGAAACGATTGGCTTTGACGCTGCTCAAGGCGATGTGCTGTTCTTCTTGCCGGCCGATGGACAGATTTCACCCAAAGAGCTCCCCCGGCTGCTGCTGCAATGGCCTCAGCATGATCTCATCTTGACCCATCGGGCCAGGCGTGCAGACCCCCTGGGGCGACAACTGGTCGGTGCAACCTATAATCTTGTGCTGCGCTTGGTACTCGGGGTTCCGGCCAGGGACATTGACTCCAGCATCCTCATCAGCCGTCGTCTCTGGCAATGCATTGCCGGCACCATCGGTAGGGATAGTGCGTTTATTCATGTTGAGGTTGCACTGCATGCGCGTCAGCTCGGTGCCAAGATCACCGAGCTGACGATTGCACACTATCCGCGGCTGACGGGACGGGCCCATGGGCTGAATACGCGCGATGCTACGCGGGTGCCAATCCAGCTAGTGAAGCTGTGGTGGGAGTTACAGCGGCGCCGCTGGCAGAGGTAGGCCCGCGGGACTGCCGGACAGTGACAAGCTCTGATGTTGAGTATCCAGGTATTGCCAGCATTGCAGGCAGCCCCGTAGCACGGTACAGGTCACCATGCGATAGTGCCCAACCATTGCTGAGTAAAGCCGTATTCCCCTAAGAGATCTGTGTTGGTGCTCAACACGGCAAGGAGTATAAGCGCCACCGTGCTTAAACCAGCCAGCACCCTGCTTCCAGACGTGATCTGCTCCGCAAACTGGGGACTCCTTCTGCTGCTAATATGGGCTACGAAGTCAGCTATCCAGCGGGGCCCTTGCACCAGTGTAAGGCCAGCACTGATATACATAAAGGGATAACCATTCATCGCGACCCAGGACACCGGTTGGAAGTAGCATGATGCCAAACCTAATACTGTTCCGACGCATACGAGGATGCGTAGCCTTGCACGAGCAAAGATCAGCCCAAGCACACTAAGCAAGATTATGAAAGGATGATATGATTTGATTAGCAATTCCGCTGCTCTCAAGAATGATCTTCCCAGGCTAGAAGCATTACCGTCTATTGCAAAAGCAAGTCGAGAGGTGACCACAGCAAGAGGGTCATTAGAGAAAGATGATACTGATAAGCCAACTGCACCCAGGACTTGATACGTTAAGAACGTCATTCCAACGAACAGGATGGCAGCGGCTACGATAGAAAGAGGCCATGTCCATCTTCGCCGTTCCACGACTGCGAGAGAAAGCAGACAAGGCACAATAATCCACTGATATTGATAGGTAAGACTTGCTAGGTAGAGCACACTTGCTAAACCCATAGCTCTCCAGCCAAAAGTTAGACGTTTATCAGTGAGCAACAGTAGTGAGACAAGGAAACATGGTACGAGCGAAGCAGAATGCGCTACATGCACTGCTTGCTGCCACATAAAGGCAACCAGCAGCGGTGACGTTGCCAACAACACTGCTGCTGTCAGTGCGGACAGGTTGTCCGCACCCAGACGCTGTGAGAGATAGTAGAGTGCCCAGGCTGCAAGCCACCACCCAAGCAAGTCAACAAGAGCAAAACCCTTATAGCTACTATCTAGCCAGTAGGCAAAAATAGCCGAGACATAGGTGGGAAGTAAAGCACGATAGTGGTCGGTATTGTAGGCTCCTTCGACCGCTGGTGCCGCATCAGACTGTAGGGTCGCACGGAGCGCGCTGAAGAGTAGCTGTTGCTCCCATTGTAACGTATTACCTTCACTCTCTCGAAGATCAAACGGCATCGCAAGTGCCCGCCATGACGGTCCTGTGAGGCGTGGCCAGGCGAGGAGTACGATCAGCACTGCCAGGAACAAGCCCACGAATGCTTGCGACCGTACAACTTGCAGCCACGTTGCTACCGCTGCCGAGGAACCCTTCGAGGGATGTTGAGCCAAGCGTTCTTTCATATGCTCAAGACACTCGATCCAGCCAGATGTGTGGCATGCCAGGAACCATGCGACCGGACAGAGCATGCACAACGCCTCGGTGCCAAGTCGCGCCATCGTAAAACCAGGATGCGTCTGCGCCGAGGGTCGCGCCGGCCCACTCCCGGTAGATCACAATGCGTAGCTTTCGATCCGGGCGGTCCTGTCGCAGGATAATCTCCGTCACCCGTTGCCGAGCGAGGACCTCGCTAGGGATGGGCAGACCGAGTGTTCCGGCGCTGTCCCCACCGGAAGTTGTGGGATGCAGGGAGCCGAGGGGTACACCGTTGATCTCCACCAGTAACCTCGCCGGCCCTTCGTATCGGTCCTGCAAGCGCACAAGCAGACGGTATTCCGCACCTGCTTCCTGCCAATTGTCGGGGAGGCGAATGTACCGTCCGATTGCTTGGTCGGGGTGCCGCAGAGTCATGGACCACAGCACGGGTGAGTCCATGCGGGCACGGACGGGAGCCGTAAGCTCGGTGTGCTCTGCGTAGGCCGGTATCACGCAGCCTACGCAGAGCACACCGAGCACGAGGTTAACGGTCCGCGGTTGAGCCACGCGCCGCAGCACCCACCACCCTGCCAGAAAGAGGACAGCAAAGGGCAGGAGATTGAGGACGAGCCGGACCGGCCACTGCAGCAGGGCATCAGCCATAAGGACCAAGCTCAAACTGAGTAACCATAGCGGTACCCAAGGCGCATCCGCGACATGGCGCCAAGGTGGGCCTTTCGGCGCTACCGCCAGGCTCATCGTCCCTACACCTACCAAACCCTGGATAACCATATGGCCGTCGGAGACAGCTAGCCCGTCACAGTCAGGTGCTTTAACCCCAGTCGTCCGCGCAGCGTGTTGTCGAGCCGCGTGAGCACCGTGTCTCCTCCGAGGCGCAACTCCCGCGGCAGCCACCGCCGATACCGTACCCAGTCCAGCGTGAGCCTTCCGGCGTGGAGTTCGTCGCTGCGGCTCTCGCCGAAGCGGGGCAACGTACTGAAGTGCTCTGCGGCTGCCGACCACACAACCTGACCATCAACCGCTAACGAAATGCGGCTCGATCTACGCAGCACGCGCCAGGTGTGTGCTTGGGGCGGCTCCGGAAAAGCATACGGGATCCCGTAGCCCTCGAGCGCACCGGCTGCATTGGGATAGGTGACGTGCAGACCGTATGGCGTCCGTTGTATCAGGAGCATATCCCACACGAGGACAATGAAATATTCCCGCTCGACTTGCGCCTCTCCTCGCCAGGTAAGCTCCTCTTCATATGGAGAGCCCTACCGGCAACCACCGCTGCTCAGCAGGAAAGGCAGGATTACTGGGGAGGAGCAACTCTACAAAGGCATGAGTTGCCGGCTGAGGAGCGAGGTGCAGCGTTCCGTTCTGTACTCGAATAGAGGCGGCGCCCTCACCCAGTATCCTCCACCGGCCTTCGGCAATGACCGGCCCACTGAAATCGTCTGCAAGCTCGGCATACACCACTCCCCAGCGGGCAGGATGGAGGAGCCGGAACCCATGTTGAAGTGCCAGCACGAGTGTTACGCTCACCGCTACCGCCATTGCCAAGCGGCTTAGTGCCGCGTGCTTACGCTTACGCAGCCAATAGCTGACGACGTAGACAGCGACAATGAAGAGTGACTGCTTGGTAAGTTGGATAAGGTAGGGATATGCAGGGCCATCGGCGAACGTATCATGAGTGACTGCCATTAACCCCAAGACCAGTAGGAGTGCAACGGCACCACGGTACCCACGCAGGTTCGTGCTGACGCTCGCGGCAAACGCTCGCGCTATGCCCTTCTGCTTTTCCTTAACCATCTGCTTAATGTTCTGCCCACCTACCCTTGCTTACCGGTGGCGGCAGCACGCGGTCGTTTGCCGCGGCGACCAGCCGCCGAGTTGGCCTAGCTCCATCAGAACGGCGGCCGCGGGGCGAAGGCGATCAGGGTCGCTGCGAGCGCTACCCACAGCATCCAGCCCGGCCACGCTGTCCGCCGCCGACCCAAAAGGATGGCACTCAGCACCAAGCCACCAAGCGTCAGCAGCAACGGACCATAGAAGCTCCAGGGAAGATAGCGCAGGATCACGGTATGCTCACCGGCTACAACCGGTACGGCTTGCAGCGCGTAGTTCGCCGGTAGGATGTCGGTGGCCGTGTCGTCCACCGTCGCCCGCCAGCCTGGATACCACAGGTTGGAGAGTACCAGGTAGCCAGGCTCCGAGGCGACTACGCGGATGCGTAGCCGGTCGTGACGGTACTGCTCGATGGCGACCACACCCCGGTGTGCCTCCCCCTGCACCGGGGTTGCGCCAGCAGCCGTCGGCCACGGCAGGGCCTCCGTTTCGATCAGCACGGTGCGACGGTAATCAAGCGCTTCCCACTGCATGATGGCCAGCGCAGCAACCGGATCATCAGGAGCAATCGCCCGGGCGCCCGCTGCGCCGACGAAGTACGCGCGAGGTAACGCCGCGGGCAACTCGTAGATGTGACCACCAGGAAACTCGCGGGCCAAATCAAGCGCCGCCAAGCCTGCACGGTCCGGTTTGGGCACCATAGTCCAGATACCCGCCGATGGATCGGCTGCACCGCGCGTGTCCACCACGTAACGCACCCCCGCAAGGCCGAGCAGGTCCGCGTTGACGCCCGTCAACACCGACTCGTGCGACGTGGAGCATTGGGGATGATAGAGGCCCGATACGACTGAGCGTCCGCTGGCGAGCGCCAAGAACAGCCGATAGCGACACGACTGCATGACATCACGTTGTGCCAAGTTGTAGAGGCGGAAGGGTGCATTGGCGTTGGCGCGCAAAGCTCCCTGTCCGAGCGCAGCAACGCGCTGTAACCCGGCCTGTTGCTGCAGCCATGCTACTGCGGGCGTCGCGGTCCAATCGAAGGCCGGTCGCGGCCCCAGTTGCGGAGCACCGTGGTAGAGCACAATGGGCGCTCCTACCACCATCACAACGGGGCCGAGATAGCGTCCCTGTCTCCAGAGCAAGGCGAGTATGCCGGCCAGGGCTACCAGCGCCAACTCGATGAGGAAGGTCCGCGCCTGGCGTGGGCTGAAGTAGGTGTGAAAGCCGCCGACGAGCTGGCCTCGATACGTGTAGTCACCGGCGCGGAAGCTCACCCGACTCCCGGTACGCTCCACAGCCCCGGGGGTTTCCCGTCGTGGACTGTACCACCACTCCAAAGTCGGTGGGGACGCCTCGAGATCAAGCGTCGCTATTACCCTCCGTGTATTCAGCGTCCACGCGCCTCCGCCGGTTCGTTCCGCAGTCCAGGAAAACTGGCCGTCCGGGCCCTGCATCGTGCCGATCAGACGCTCACCAACCCCGGAGCGGTAGACCTGTTGAGCAGCAAGAATGAGTAAGGGGACAATGAGGAGGACAGCCCCGACCAAGGCGATCCTGATGATCGGCTCGCGTGCATGGCCGGACGGGAGCTGCCTGCGCATCCACCGCCAGGCCGGTGGCACGAGTGTCGCGCCTAGTAGGAGCGGCGCACAGACAAACCAACTCGGGGGACGGGTCGCGTCGTGCGCGAGATCGAAGAGGGCCACGCCGATGAGCCCCAATCCTAGTATCGGCCCGAGCAGCGCCGTAAGCGCGGCCCGCATGCCCTGGGTGCGACGGATCGTCAGCAACAGGTCCAGGCCCACCCCGGCCAGCCCGGCCAGCCCGGCCAGTGCGAAGGCTACCGGTGCCGTCGCGTATGACGAGCCGAAGGAAGCCCGGACGCTGATGAGCACGTTCGTTGGAGTATTGGTAAGGATCATCAGAAGGCTGGCACCCAAGGCCCCCACCAACACCGTTGCCAGCGGGTGCGAGCGAAAGCGTAAGATGGCGATGGCAGCGAGCACGACAGCCAGCGAGCCGACGGCAATACTGAGGGGACCACCAGGCAACGCGATGACATGGAGTAGCATCGGGAGGAACCAGCCATTGAAGGCGGCGCTCCACGTTGCCTGGCCGATTGCACCCAGGGGCCTCGCTGCACCTTGTTGGCTCAACTCCCAGAAGGGTAGCGCAGTGAGCAGCGCTGGCCCCAGAGCGACCAACGCAATGATGCTGGCGCCGCGTCCTAGACGGGGCCATACCCGCCGCCCCGGGATGGTCGCCTGCTGCCTGGCGCGCAGAACTGTATACACCAGCGCGGCCACGCCGGTGTATGCCACCGGCACGAGATGACCGGAGAGCGATAGCACGGCGAGCGCGAGTCCTACCGTTGTCGCGGCGCGCCAGGTGAGTCGGCGCACGAAGCGTTCGCAAGCCCACAAGACGAGCGGGAGGAGCGTGCCGGGGGTAGCAGTTACACCGTGGAACTGCGTGAGCAGTGGCCCGGAAAACATGAAGACGAGCGCCGCCAGCAGCGCGGCCTGATGGCCCAGGCCAGCGGCTCGTGCCCAGAGATACGTCCCGCAGCCGGCCAGCCACAGCCGCAGGAGCAGGTAGTAGCTGAAGGCGAGCGAGGCCGGTACCAGCCCGCTGTTGAGCAGCAAGTAGAGCGGAAGCTTGAGAGGAAAGAGCGGTGAAGCCTGGCCATTGGCCAGGATAGGCGCACCGAAACCGTTGTAAGGATTCCACAGCGGCCACTCCCCGACGCGCAGTGCTTGCGCGGCGAGCAAGTCGTGCGGCTGGTAGTTGGTGTAGGCCCAGGGATCAAAAAGGGCCGATGAGACGCTGGGGTCCCAGAGCCAGGACGGCGGTCGGGTGAATGCCGGGGGAGGGTCCGGTTGTCTCAAGAGGGCATCATCCGACCGCAGTCGGTGGCCGCCCGCATTGGGCAGACCGAGCAGGAGCGTGGGCCAGGCTATCGCCACGGTGAGCAAAGTCACGATGGCAAAGGCGCTGAGATACTCGGTCCGCGTACCCCGCCCGGCCGCGGCTACCTCCGGCGGCCGATCCGTGGTACTACTCCTGGATTGTAGGGAGTTCGCAGTGCCCCCGCGCCAGCGGTCTACTGCGTAGCCTAGGCTACGCAGTAGTAGCCACCACCCAACGTAACACAGGACCAGCGTCAGTGTATCGCCGTCCACAAGCGGTTGCAGCCGCGCTGCTATCGCCGTGGACTGGCCGGTGCTAGCCCAAGGCACACTGACGAGCGTTAGCGCTCCTGCGGTGAGGGCTGGACGATAGCGGGCAGTGCGCCAGCAGTCCAAGATGGCAAGCATGACCTGCCCACGCGAGTCCGACAGCCGTTCGGTCCCCAGTGGAGCACCTCTCTAGACCTGAGGCAGTCGAGGCCGGAGCGCGCGTTGCTCCGCACGGTCATCACTGCCGGCGGGTGATACAGGCCTAGAGTGTACTTGATTGCGTGGCGCCGTCTCTGGTCGCGGCGTCTGCCGGCGAGCCGGCGCCTGAGGTCAGGCCGCTGAAGTGGGCGGCCAGCCGGGCGCGCAACTCACGGCCACTGCTCGGCGCGACGAGGAGTGCGGCCAGCATTCCAGCCAGCACACCGATGATAAGTCCGCCGCGGAAGTAATCGCCGTTCCGTGTA
The DNA here is from genome assembly GCA_965220865.1 of Chloroflexota bacterium. Lineage (GTDB taxonomy): Bacteria > Chloroflexota > UBA11872 > UBA12225 > JAJDUF01 > JAJDUF01. Next base: position 3,197,073 of record OZ244848.1, on the reverse strand, counting down.
GCCATGGATGTTGCTCTCCTCCGTCCGTCGCTTAAGGTCGTCCGACCGCATTCGCAATGGCCAGGATCAGCCACGCTCCGATACTCCCGGTGAGCCAATACACGTCGCCGAGCATCCCCAAGGGGACATCAAGCACCAGCCCCACGAAATGCCCGGCGGCAAAGCCGACGAGCGCGAACGGCCAGAAATACAAGGCACTGCGCTCCGGCCGGGCCGCCAGGATATGGAACAAGAACACGTTGACACTCGCGATCAGGAAGCCGAGCGTCAGCGCTGGCACCGCGAGCCATTCCGGCAGTGTGAACGGGAGCCAGGGAATAGTGATGTCTTCCACGGCCCTTACTACCGACTAGCTGTCCAGAGCAAAGTCCCCGCACCGGCTCCGATGGCTCCCAAGAGCCAAGCCGGCGTGAGCCAGGCTAGCGGACGGGCCAACGGCTGGCCACGCTTGGCCACGATGGAAGCCACCAGCCACGGCGCTAGAGCCAGCGGCCCGCCGCCGGTGAGCACCAGACCGACCAACGCCGGCTCCCAACCCAGGACGCTCCGGCCGACAAGGGTCAGCAGTGCCGCTGCCGCGAATAGTCCGCCCCCGCTACCCCCTACCAGCCCGGCTACGCCCCACGTGGGGCCGAGCCAAAATGAGCGCTGACGGATACGATGCAGAGTAAGCATGATGAGGCATGGTGTGCGAACTGCCGCTACGCAATGCCGGGCCCCCATGCGGCGATCAGCGCGCCGCACGAGCCGCCGCCATCGAGCATGGCGGACTTCCAACTGCTCTCATTGTACCCGCTTGCCGGAAGCGGGCGGGATGGACGGCTCGGAGGGGCGAGTAACCACGACAAGGAGCATGATGAGTTCGCGCTAGATATTAGGTTAAGGTAAGCTGCGGTAGGTTTGTTCCCGCTGCACCGCTGGAGGCAAGTATGGCACGCTCTTGGCGGTTGACCTACTCGCTCGTGGCCCTCATCGTCTTGGGTGTGTTTAACGTGGTACTGGTGGCACGAGCGTCGGAAGAACACCACCCTACCAGCGTTGCTCCACCCGCCTCCATGCTGGCGACGGGCGGCGTGGGTACCCCCACTATCGTTCCTGTCCAGCCTACCCGCACCAGTCGCCCGGTCGTGGTGACGGGTGGCGTGAGCACCCCCACTATCGTTCCTGTCCGGCCTACCCCTAGCCTCAGCTCCCTCGTGGTAACAGGCGGCGTGAGCATAAGCAGCCTCAGCCCCGTCGTCGCGTCCAGTGGAGTCGGAACCACCACGCACAGGCCCGTCCTGCCGGAGACCTTCCCACCCGGCGCGGTCCTTGCGCTCCAAGGCACTCCGCATTTGTGGGTTGCTGATGCGGATGGGGTCCTCCATTGGGCCGGGGACACGCTGGCACTGGCCGGGCGCTTTGTCAGCTGGAACTGGCGCGCGGAAGTGCATTTGGCAACCCTGCGAACGCTGCCGCGCGGTGACCCGTGGCTCTCTGCCGGCCTGCTGAAAGACGGCGACCCGATCTATCTGGTCAAGTGGGAACGTGACTGGGAGAGGCCACAGTTGTTGCGTATTCAGTCGCTGGCTGATGTGGAATTGTTCGGCATCAACGAACACAACTACGGAAACTTCGTTCTTGATCGGGCTGCCTGGGAGACCCACTACGGTCTGGCCGTGGCGGACCTAGTGCATGGGAATCTGGTGCCGGTGGTGCAGTAGCCAGGCGAGCCGCTGGCACCAGGATGAAGCACTTCACTCAAGGGGGCAGGGGACACTGTTGCAGCGACTAGGGCACGGTACCCTGCCCGCTCGTCAAGCTGGCGGTCCACAGCGCACTTCCCCGGAGCACCGATGACCGCAGCGCACGTTCAGGCCTGCTGCCGGCGCTGGGCCGAGACGCTCGCTCTCGTGGGACTGGTGGCCGTCCCGCTCTATTTCAACATTCACGCTATCTACCCATTCGAGCCGAGTAAAGCGGTCCTGGTCACGGTCACGGCTACCGTCCTCCTCGGGGTCGTCACCATCGCCTTGGTTGTCGGCAGCACCCGGCCGACCACCAGCAAGCCGGCGGGCGGCGGCCTCTGGTGCCGATGGCAGCGTCTCTCTCGGCCACAACAGGTGCTCGTGGGCGCGTTGGTGCTCTATCTAGGCGGACAACTCTTAGCTACGGCCACCTCCCTAGCCCCGGCCGTGAGTTGGTGGGGGGCCGCTCCACGATTGCAAGGCACCTCGCAACTCCTGCTGCGGGCGGCAGCCGTCGTGTTCGTGGCTTGGCACTGGCGGCACACCGACAACGCGCAACTCAACCGCTTGACGGCCGTGCTCTTCCTCGGCGCCGTGCCCATTGGACTCTACGCCGTGGCGCAGCGGCTCCACCTGGACCGCATCGCTTGGAGTGCCGACATGTCGGAGCGGGTCGGTTCGACGTTCGGCAATCCGATCTTCGTGGCCGCGTATGCGGCGCTGCTGCTACCGCTTGCGCTCGCCCGCTTCTTCGAGGCGTGGCAAGCGTACCGCGACACGGCGGAGCCGCCAGCCGATACCTGGTGCGGCCTATGGCCCGCCGTCGGCTGGCTCGTCGCGGGGCAGCTGTCCTTGGCGGCGCTGGTCGTTGGTGCGGACCGCTTCGCTAACACGTGGTGGCCGATCCTCCCCGCCCTGGCCGCCTATGGGCTGGTCTGTGTCCAGGTGGCGTCGTTGCACGTCGGTCCGGTGGTCCGCTGCCTAGGACTAGCCAGCCTGGTTGGTCTCCAACTGGTCATACTCGCCCTCGCCCTCGCTCGTGGCCCTCTGCTGGCCGGTCTTGCCGCCATTGCGCTGTTGGTCGTGCTCGTGGTCTCCCGCGATAGACTACGCGGCTTCACTCGGCCGCTGATAGCGGTCCTGGTCGTGGCCACCCTGGGACTCGTCGCGCTCAACGTGCCCCACCTGCCGATAGACGACCTGCGCCAAGTACCACCGCTACACCGCTTGAGTCCGCTGGCCGTCCCGGAGGGCACGCGAACGCTGCGGGCACGCTTCGTGGCTTGGCAAGCGGGCCTTCAGGCCTGGTCCACGGGTCCACAAGCGCCGTGGGCACCCGTAGGCGGACGGTTCCGATGGCAGGTGTTGGGGTGGGGGCCAGAGTTGTTTGACCTCGCGTATCACCAGCAGGTACCCCCTAGCGAAACCCCAACTGGCGTCGAGCAGGAAAGCTGGGACCGCGCACACAATATCTTCGTTGACTTGCTGGTGACCTCCGGTGGGCTAGGGGTGGGATCGTGGCTGTTGCTGGTGGGTGCCTTCGGCTGGTGTGGCGTGGTCGCGGTGCGGCAGGGACCACGCCCCATCCTCGCCGCCGGCTTGCTGGCCGCGGTAGCGGGGCATCTGGTGGAACTCCAGACCGCCTTTGTCACAGCGGCCAGCGGCTGGAGTGTGTGGACTCTCGCGGCGCTCGTCGCTGTCCAGGCACGGCGCCAGCACCGGCAGACGGGCCGGCCGGCGCCACGACCCGATCCCGTCCCACCTGCCGGTGCTGGCCCGGAGGTCGTCGCTGGCAGTGTAGCCCTCACGACATTGTTCGTGGGGAGCGTGGCGGGCGGCTGGTGGCCCCTTGCACCGTATCCGGCACACCTCCTCAGCGGGGCCTGGTTCGTGGGCCTCACCCTGCTGGGTGCGGCACCGTGGATGGCGGAGCCGCAGCGCCAGACCCGCCGCCCACGGGGGCACTTGGGTCCGGGGCGCCTAGTAGCCCTGGGCGCGGTCGTGCTGGTCACGACCGCCTTGGTCGCGTGGCACTGGCGGGTACTGGCCGCCGACAGCTACGCGAAGGCCGGCTGGCATGGCACGGCCCCCTGGCCCGCCCGCGCGGCGACGCTCCAACGGGCGCTCTGGCTGGCACCGACCTATGAGCTTTACCCACTGCTCTTAGGCGATGTGCTACTAGCGGCGTGGCAGCAGTCCGACTGCACCACACCAGTCTCGCCAACCCCGCCCGCGGACCCCACGGCGCTGACGTGGGCCGACTGGCATACGCTGGATCGGGATGGTCTGGCGGAGGTGGCCCGCCGGAGCTTTGCGCGCGCGTTGGTCCTAAATGGGTGGCGTGCGGAGACCCACGCCGCGTTCGGCAGCCTCGCCGCCGGGCAGCGGTGCCGTGACCCGGCTTAGACTACGGTGGTAGAGTGTGCCCTCTACCCGCACCGGCCCCATGGCCCCCAAGAGCCAGGCCAGCGGTCGGGTCTTAGCCGCGGGTACTCCGGATGCGCGAATCTTCCGCTGCAGCCCATTCCCGGTAGGGGCGGGGCATGGCGGCCGGGTCATCCAGCCCATGCTCACCGCGCCAGCGCAGGAGCGGATGGTCGCGGTGGGGCTGGGGCAGATCAACTTGTCGGCGGTAGGCCACGGACTCGAAGACGCCCATCATGATTTCCATGATATGCACGGCGTTGTCACCACCGCACCAGTGGTCGCGATCCTCGTCAAGGGCGCGCACGTATTCCTCGACATACGAGAACTCGTCCGGCCATACACCACTGTCCGGGTCGTAACCGTCCGGATAGACCGGCTCCAAGCGCTGCCACTGATCGCGCTCACCGTCGGGGAGGAAGTGCGGGTGCGGCAGCCACCAGGAAGTGGCGAGCTTGTAGTTGTAGAGCAGACGGCCTTCCGTGCCGTACCACTCGACTACATGGGCAATGGAGTCGTTGGCGGGTAAACGGTGCAGCAGGAGCGTCGCGGCCACGCTGTGATCGAACTGCAACGTCGCGGTGATGTTTTCGCCGGCAACCGTGCCCATGCCCGACGGCGACATCACCACGTCCTGCGGCGTAACCGGATGACCGCCGGTGACGGCGCTGGCCGTAATACTGCGGCACCGGCCGGCTAGCCGCACCAAGTAGCCGATGACATGGAAGCCCATGTTCATCAATCCATACCCGGCGTAGTAGCCCTTGTCGCTCCCGGTGACGTAGCGCAGCCTCCCGATGCGGCCCTCGTTGTGAGCTTGGATCACCGCCTCCATCGCCGGGCCGACCGGTCCCTGGCTATGGACGGCGAACCGCACACCTTTCTCTTGCGCTTTGGCCCTGATGGAGTCGGCCTCGGCCAGGTCCCAACAGGGCGGCTTCTCGACCTCGATATTGACCCCGTGCTCCAACACTCGCATCGCCAGCGGATAGTGGAACTCGGTCGCCGTCGGGATGGCCACGATGTCCGGGCGGGTTTCCTCGATCATGACATCGAGGTCGTTGTAGCGGGCCGCAACGCCCAGCTTCTCTCCGAGCGCATCCAACCGCGCCTGATCGAGATCGCAGAGGGCGACCAGATCGGTGCGGGGGTGCGCCCGATAGCCTGAGCCGGCTGCCGTGCCACGACCGCCACATCCGAGTATTGCTGCGCGATAGGTCTTCATAGTGCTGAGTCCTCCGCTATCTTATCTGCAGGCGAGTCAGGCCGGCTGAGGGACTGGTGCTTCGCTGGTTTCCACTGGCGTCGGCGGCACTTGCAACTGGGCACGAATGAGCTGGGCGTATGGGCCACCCTGACGCAGCAATTCCTCGTGCGTGCCTATCCCGGCGACCCGCCCTCTTTCGAGGACAACGATCCGGTCGGCGTCGCGCACCGTCGAGAGGCGATGGGCGATCACGATAGTGGTGCTGCCGGCCATTAGCTCGGCGATGGCCTCGCGCACGGTGCGCTCATTCTCGGTGTCCAAGTGCGAGGTGGCCTCATCCAGGATGAGCAGCGCAGAACGCTTGAGCAGGGCACGCGCGATAGCCAGGCGCTGCCGCTGACCGCCGGAGAGCGCGCTGCCCCGCTCGCCGATGACCGTCTCGTACTCGTCGGGCAGCGCCATGATGAACTCGTGGGCGCAGGCCTTTTTCGCTGCTGCCTCCACCTCTGCATCCGTTGCTTGCGGGTTGCCCAGACGGAGGTTCTCACGGATGGAGACATTGAAGAGATAGATGTCCTGCGAGACGAGGGACACGCGGCTCCGCAGGTCGTCCAATGCGAACTCTTGTACATCGTGCCCGTCGAGTGTAATGCGCCCTTCCTGGGGGTCCCAGAACCGCATCAGCAGGTGCGCCGCCGTCGTCTTCCCGGCGCCCGAGCGGCCGACAAACGCGATGGTCTGCCCGGCAGCGGCGCTGAAGGAGACATCGGTCAACGCCGCCGGCTCGCCGGGGCCATAGTTGAAGGAGACATGATCGAAGCGCAGTGCCGGGGCCAGCTCCGTCTCGGACGGTATACCAGGACCGTCCGAGACGGCGACCGGCTCGTCGTGGACGGCAAAGATGCGGCGGCCGGAGCCGAAGGCGTTGGCCAGCTCCTTCGCTACCCGGGCGATCTCCGCCACCGGTGAGAAGCAGGTGAACGCCAGCATGGTCGCGATGGGCAATTGGGCCGCGGGAAACTGGCCCTCAGACACCATATAGGAGCCAGCGAACAGCACCGAGATGCCACCGAGCGCCTGCAGAGCCTCAATCGTGCCGTGCTGAAAACCCAGCTGCCGACCGTAGGCCACTTGCAGCCCGGTCAGTGCCTCGCTCTGGGCCGTCACCTGTTGGATACGCAGCGGGCCGCGGGAAAAGGCCACCACCTCCCGTAGCCCCTGGACATTGTCCGTCATATGGGCGTTGACTTCGCCGAGCTGCACCCGTAGGCGGTTGCCCAAGCGCTCGGTATGACGGCCGATGTAGCCGGGACTGAGCGCCACCAGCACCAAGAACGGCAAGAGCACCAGCGCCAGCGGCCAGGCCACCCAGGCCAGCACGGCCAGGGCCACGCCCGGCACCAGGACGGCCACGATCAGCGGGGCAATGGCGTGGGCGAAGAACGACTCGACCAACTCCACGTCGGACGTGATGATGCTCGCCAAGTCGCCGCTGCGCCGGCCGAGCAGGTACGCCGGCGCCAGCGGGTCGAGTTTGCGGTACAAGGCCATCCGCATGTCCGCCAGCAACAGATAGGCCATGTCGTGAGCGAAGAACGACTCCAGCCAACTGAAGAAGGCCATCGCTAGGGCAATGCCCAACACGAGCGGGACCAACGCCCCCGGTGCGGCAGCGGTAGCGACGCGGCTGGCGAGGACCGCGCTGGCCACACTGAGACCGATAATGGCCGCTTCCTTGAACAGTCCACCACCGAGCGCCACCGCCAGCCGCCGCCACTGGGTTTGGACCAGATGAACGAGACGGAGGCCCGTCTGCCAGGCACTCAAGTTGATCGGCTCGACGGGCTTGGCGCGCTGGCGCGATTCGACGCCGCGCGCCTCGTCCGCGACGGCACGACGCGAATCGTCAGGCTGGACCACCTGCCGTGCAGAGTCACCGCCGAACTCACCCAACGCAGCCACGTCCGCGCGGGCCACTGCCGCTTCCTCAGCAGCGCAAGCCTGGACGGCGACCAGGCGGGCATAGACGCCATTCTTGGCCAGCAGCTCCTGGTGCCGCCCGGCCTCTACACGTAGCCCGCGATCCAACACGACGATCTGATCGGTCTTCGCTACCGTGGAGAGACGATGGGCGATGATGAGCGTGGTGCGATTCTCCATCAGCCGGTCGAGCGCCTCTTGAATGACGGCCTCACTCTCCGTATCCACGTGCGAGGTTGCCTCATCGAGGATCAGGATCGGCGCATCTTTCAGAATGGCGCGGGCAATCGCGAGGCGCTGCCGCTGCCCCCCGGACAGCTTCTGTCCCCGCTCGCCGATAATGGTGTCGTAGCCCGCAGCGAGATCGAGGATGAAGTCGTGGGCATTGGCCGCGTTGGTTGCGGCTTCGATCTCCTCGCGCGTGGCATCCGGCTTGCCCAACAGCAGGTTCTCGGTGACGGTGCCGTGGAACAGGTAGGTATCTTGCGCGACCAGTGCGAACTGCGCCCGCAGCAGGTCTAGCGGTAGCTCACGCAAGTCGTGGCCGCCGAGGCGAATGCACCCGCCCTGAGGATCGAAGAACCGGAATAGCAGGTTGACGACGGTGCTCTTGCCCGCTCCCGACGGGCCGACAAGCCCCAACGAGCTACCGGCCGGCAGGTCGAGCGAGACGTCGGCCAGCGCTGGCCGCTTGCCGGACTCATAGGCAAAGCGGACGGACTCAAAGCGGATCGTCGGTTTGAGGTACGCCTCTGTGTGGACCGGCCCCCCCATCGTACCGGCCGTACCGGCCCCATTCGCGCTCGCGTTGGCCGCGGCGGGCACGGCCACGGTGGGCAGCTGCACGGCTTGACCATTGGTCCGCGGGTCAACGACGTCGGGCTGCTCGTCGAGGAGGCCGAACATACCGATGGCCGACGCCATCGCGGCGAGGCCACGATGGTACAGCTGATTTAGCTCGCGCAGCGGACGGAATACCTCTACACCGAGGAAGAGCACAGCCATCAGCGGCGTCAGGTCCAAGGTGCCGTTGCTGACGCGGATGGCGCCCCACGAGAGCGCCGTCGCGGCGCCCAAGGCCATGCAGGCATTCGCGATACCGCTGGAGCCGATGTTGAGCGCCAGTACCGCCATCGTGGCCCGGTAGAGGTCGTAGGCCTTCCGCCCTAGCTCCTGTCCCCGCTGCTCGCTCTGGCCGAAGACCTTGAGTGTCGCCAGCCCTTGGACTGCATCCACGAACTCGGCGGCCAGGGCAGAGTACGACTGCTGCCGCCACCCGCTCGTGCCACGAATGGCCCGGCGAAAGAAGGTCGGCGTGAACAAGGTCAGCAGGGCAAAGAACAGGAAGATGACGGCCGAGTGGAGATCAAGCACCGTCATGAAGATGAAGATGAAGATCGGCGCGACGCTGGAGACAATCAGCTGCGGCAAGTATTGCCCATAGAACGTCTCCAGCTGCTCAACCGCGTCCACCGTATTGATGAGCACGTCGCCGGTGCGCCGTTTCTGCAGGTAGCCAGGGCCGAGGGTGAGCAAGTGGGTGTAGAGCAGGCGGCGTAGCTTGATCTTCATCAGTGCCGCGGTGCCGTGGCTGATTAGCTCCTTGGCGGTCATAAAGACCGTCCGCACGAGGGGCAGGACGATCAGTGCGATGAGCAGCGGCAGGATATCGCGAAACGAATGGCCCTGAAAAACCATGGCGACTGCCGCGCCGGCAAAGGCCAGCCGCGAGACGCCAACAAGCGTCTGCCCCAAGCCACAGGCTGCCGCCAGCCCAATCCGCAGGCGCACGCCCTTCGTCAGACCGATCAGCCGCAGGTTGATGTCACGTTTCATGGCAGAGGCAGTTTGCCATCCTTCCCGAGGAGCGGCTACTCCACAAGAAACCGTCAAGGGGATTATTGCAAAAAATTCCCAATAATGACCGCCGTAAGCCTAGCAGGAACCTGTTGTCCGGGCAACGTGGCAGTTATAGGCACGTCTTGGGAGTGTGCCAGAGCATGTGGCGTGAGAGGCCTGTGACGCGCTCCCCCATCACCTCGACCGAGCACCAGGCCGGGTTGTTCGTTAGCCGGCGGCGGGGGAGGCTGCGTCGGCTTGCTGGCGGATGTTGTTGAAGAACTGGTCCATCAGCGACTTCAGCACGTTGCCGATCAGCCGCTGGCCAACGCGGGCAATCAGCCCGCCGATTTGCACGTCGCCGTCTACCGTGACGCTCGTGCCGTCGTCGGCATCGGCGAAGATCAGCAGACCGCCGCCCCTGGCCCAGCCGGGGCGACCACGGCCCTCGATGGTCATCCGGTACTGCTCGATTGGTTCCTCGTCACCAATCGTAATGGTGCCCTGGTACATACCCTTCACGGCGCTCACGCCGACCTTGAGCGTGGCGAGGTACTTGCCGTCGCCTTGCGGTTCGAGCTTCTCCAGGCCGGGGATACACTGCTCCAGGGTATCCATATCGAGCAAGAGATCCCAGAGCCTCTGGCGCTCCGCAGCAAACACGTACCGTGCGTGGACTTTCACCTTCCCTAATCCCCCCGTTTGCTCACTATCAACGTTGCACGGGCAGGCGCTCGGCTTACCGGCGCGCCTGGCTCATCGGCACGGCGCTGCCGCCGCGTCGCACCGCGATCATCTCCGCCAAGACGCTCAACGCCACTTCCTCGGCCGTTTGACTGCCCAAGTCGAGGCCGATAGGACCGCGAACGCGAGCCACCTGCTCGTCGGACATACCGCCCGCCTGCAAGCGAGCGACACGCTTACGGTGCGTGCGCCGGCTGCCGATGGCGCCGATGTAGCGGGCGGGACTGTTCAGCGCCGCCGCCAACGCCGGCTCGTCGAACTTGTCGTCGTGGGTCAATATGGCGATATAGGTCGAAGCGTTGAGGTCGAGGTCTCCGGCCACCTCGTCGGGCCAAGCGACGAGCAGTTGTTCGGCGTCGGGGAAGCGCTCTATGGTGCATAGCTGGGCGCGCGCATCTACCACCCGTACCCGAAAGCCGGCCGCCCGAGCGAACTTCGCCAGCGGAATCGCGGTATGCACGGCGCCGAAGATGACGAGCGTCGGCGGCGCCGGATGGGCGTCTATGAACACGTGGGACTCGCCCGCGGTCGTGGTGGCGGCGATATAGGCTGGCACACCCGCGCCATTCGGTCGCTCGTCGGACTCGACAATCGGAGTAGGGCCTTGCTCCGCGCCGCCGAGTGTGTAGGTACGCAACTCGCTCCGCTCTTGGCCGATGAGGGCGAGCGCGTCTTGACACACGGCGCCTTCGAGGGCTGAGTTGTGCAGAGTGCCGTGTGTTGTCCCGTCGCCGCGGATCAGGAGGCGGGCACCGGGCGGCGGCCCATCGTCGGACGGAGGCGCACGGACAATCGTTGCTACTGCGACCGGACGCTCCGCTTGAAGCTCACCGCGCAGCAACTCATAGAGGCGGTCCGGCATTCATCCCTCCCTGCCGCTCATCCAGACCGGAGAAGGCGCTCCACCGTGATCGGTTGCCGGCCAACGGGAGCTAGGCGGCCCAGGAAAACACAGCCGCCGGCTGCGGCGGCCAAGTGATAACGCAAGATTGTCTGCACAAGGCACTCCCCGACACAGCGCTCGGATGCTCGGTAGCTCGTCTTACTCCGGCGCCGGCTCGGAAGAATGCCTGAAAATGGTGCCGTGTAGGTACCCTTGAACGGGTCGAGGCGGCGCCGGCACGGCAGGCCTATTTAGCCCACCCGGCAGCAAACAACGCTGCTGCACGGCGCACGCTGCCTCTATCTTAACGTGTCGGCCGCCCATCTGGCAATGCCGCATGTTGACAGTCAAGGATTCCGTTGCGGCTCACTGGTCAGTGAACGTGTCAGTCCCTGCAAGGATTGACGTTGAACCAGTAGGAACAGCAGCGGCTGTCGGTCTTGAACCGACTGTTGGCCAGCGTGGTGGAAGGGGGCGGGGGCGAGGAGGAGATTGCCCCGCCGCCTGCGCTCCCGGTCGTCGGCGCTGGTACCCTTGCGCCTGAGAGCATGGAGACGGCGGACAGCGGGCGGCGATCGGGGCTAGGGCTGGTGGTACTGTGTGCCGGGCTATGGCTTGCCGTGTCTTTGGGTGCATTTGCCTACTTCCGCGCCACCCACACGAGCGACGCCCAGCCCATCTACTACATCACCGGCGACGAGCCGCACTACCTAGTCATTGCCACGTCACTCCGGCGCGACGGCGACCTCGACGTGCTCAACAACTACCGCGAGAAGCACTACCTCCCCTTCTACCCACACCATCTCGGCGATCCCCGCGATCTGCACGAGATGCACGCGATCTACGGCCGGGGAGGCGCAGTGTACTCGAAGCATCCGCTGGGCCTACCCCTCATGGTGCTGCCGTTCTTCCGTAACGGCGACCCCTTTGGCGTGAATCTCCTGATGATGGTGTTGACCGGGCTGCTGGGCGTGCAGGTGTTCTTGCTTGCCCGCGACCTCACCGGCGCGCTCTGGCCCTCGCTCGCGGCGTGGGCCGCGGCCCTGTTCTCGACGCCACTCTTCCTCTACGCCGATCAGATCTACCCCGAAGTGCCCGGCGCACTGCTGCTCGTTCTCGCGGTGCGGGCCATCCTCAGCCGCCGGCCATGCTGGTGGCGAGCGTTGCTCATTGGCGGCTGCATAGCGGTGCTGCCGTGGCTGCACCTGCGCTACGGTCCGACGGCCGCGCTAATGGCCGGAGCGTGGCTCTTGGCCGGCGGATGGCACCGGCGCTGGCAGTGGCCGTTGCTGGCGCTGCCGACCGGCGCGTCGCTGGTGGGACTGCTCGTCTTCTACGACCGGCTGTTCGGAGGCATACCGGCCGTAGACGAGTTCGGGTCGGTATCGGTAGCGAACATCGTCGTCGGGGCCGCCGGCCTCCTGCTCGACCAGCAGTACGGCCTGCTGATCTACGCGCCGGTCTACGTGCTGGCGCTGTGGGGCCTGGCGCAGTTGGGCTGGCTACGGGTCCCGCGTTCCTGGGTGCTGCTACTCATCATCGTGACCTACTACGTGTTCCTGGCGAGCTTCAGCTATTGGTTTGGCGCCTGGAGTCCACCGGCGCGGATGCTGGTCTTCGTCTTGCCGCTGCTGGCAGCGTTGATGGCCGTGCCGCTGGCTCGCTGGAACGGCGCCGTGGTGTGGAGTGTGTTCTACATCCTGACCGCGGCGGGATACTGGATCGTCTACCAGCTGCTGCTCACGCCGTCGCTCCGCTACAACCTGTGGGACGGAACGAGCGTGCTGCTGGAGCACCTGTCGGAACAGTGGGGTATCGAGCTGGTAGCGCTCTTCCCAAGCTACATCGAGCCGAGCCGCGTGTCAGTGATCTGGGGAATCGCCGCGCCGGTCGTGGTCGTTGCTACCGGCTGGTGGCTCCGCCGCCGTGAACGGCGCACTCCCACTCCCCTCCGGCGGCCAGGCATACCGCCGCTCGATGAGGAGGCGCCGTACTTGGCGACGGCCGGTTCGGTGGGCCGGTCGGGTAGCTGAGGTGTTTCGGCAGCGCCCCACCGTCGAGCGGCTCGTAGCGGCGATGCTCCTGGCCGCAGCACTAGCCCTGGACGTATGGGGCACCTGGCAGCTTGGCCAACGGCTCGGCGTCCATACCGACCTGTTCCCACGCTGGTACGGCACGCGAGCGTGGATGCTGGAGCAGCGCAGCATCTACGACGCGGAGGTGAAGGCCGGTATCTTCGCGGCAATGCACGACCGGCTCCCTCGACGCGACGGCCCGGTGAGCGAGCTGGACGACTTCGCCTTCGGTTTTACTTATCCGCCGTATGTCGCACTGGTGATTGCGCCCTTGGCCGTGCTGCCGTTGCCCGTAGCAACAACGCTCTGGCTGCTCATCGGTCAAGCGTCGCTCCTAGCCGCCTGTCGGCTACTGACCTGGTTTCCGGGCACTACCCCCGGCCCCTCCAACCCCGCCGCTCGACACTTCCGCTGGCTAGTGCTGCTGGCGATACTCTGGCCGCCTGCTCTCGCCAACCTGCTGTTTGGGCAGTTTGCCGTGCTGGTGCTGTTCCTGCTGGTAGCGGTGCGCTCATTGCTGCTGCAGGGACGACCACTGCTGGCCGGCGTGTGTCTAGCGGCAGCGATAGTCAAGCCCCAGCTGGTGGTCCTGGCCCTGCCGCTGCTGCTGATCGCCGCCTGGGGACGGCCGGGCTGGCGGCGCTTGTGGCTTGGGTGTCTCGCAAGCGTCGCGCTGCTGCTGGCCGCCGGCTTTGCCATAGCGCCCGATTGGGTGGCGTCGTGGGGGCAGGAGGCAGCGACCTATGCGCGGGTGGCAGCGCCGGTGAGCACAGTGGGCCTGGTGCTGCGGCTCACGCCTGCCACCGACTGGACCTGGCTCGTGACGCTCCTCCTGCAAGCGGGGGTGATCGCAGCGGTCGCGTGGCTTGCGCTCCGACTGATACGGCAGCGGTCCGACGGCACCTTGCCGCAAGTCGCCGGCCTCGTCGCCCCCGTCATCATCGCCACGTCGCTGGCGATTCCCCCGCTCTACGAATGGAACTCGGTACTGCTGCTCGTCCCACTGGCCGAGGCACTATTCGTGATCCGGCAGCGCCTGGCGTTCACGCAACGCCCTTTCTGGCCGGTCGTCGTGGGCCTCCTGCTACTCTCGGCAGTCACGGCGCCGCTCGCACTGGCCTACCCCAACCAATCGCGCGTCGTCTGGCCGCTCCTCGTGACGGCCGCCTGGCTAGGGACACGCCGGCTGGCGCCTCGCAGGGGTTCGTGAACAGCCGGTATCATGCTTCCTCTCCTAGCACGCCCACAGACCGAGAGGGGAAATCGCATAGCGGTAGGGCGTAGCAGGCTGTCATGGCTATGACGTGCCCAGGTGGATAGCACAATGAATCGCGTCTTGAGGCTACCGATGGCGGCGAGGTGGCCGTGGCGGGAGTTGGCGGGGTGGCTTGCCGTGGCACTGCTGGTGCGCGCGGCCACGCTGGCGCTGGTCACACAGCCCGGCTACATGGACGCCTCCTACTACTACCACGTCGCCGAGAACCTCGTGGCCGGGCGCGGCTTGGTCACCGATGCGGTCTGGAACTTCCTCGATCCGCGCACCGACCTGCCGCGTCCGAGCAATGCCTACTGGCCACCGGGCACGTCACTGGTCGCGGCGGTCGGTGGCTGGCTACTCGGCCCCGGCTTTCGGAGCGCCCAGATACCGATGGTGCTGCTCTCGGCGGCCTTGGTGCCCATCAGCTATCTGTACGGCCGGCTGGTCCTCGGCACGCGACGTGGCGGTCACGGCGTCGCGGCGCTGATGTTGTGCAGCGCCGCCTACTATCCATATTGGGTGACGACCGACACATTCACCCCGTATGGCTTTCTCGGCGCCGGTTGCTTTCTGCTCCTCGGCTTGACGCTCCGGCCGGAGCTAGCGAGCCGCGCGTGGCTGGTCGCCGCCATCGGCGGTGCCGGCGTGCTCGCCGGCTGGTCGCAGATTGTGCGCCCTGACGGCCTGGTGCTCGCCACCATCGTCGTCGGAACGGCTGCCGCGGTCGGCTGGTGGAAGCTGGCCGCCGGGCATGCGGGCTGGGGGCGCTGGCGCTCCGCGGCGCTTTGGGCCGCCCTCGCCGGGGCCGGCTATCTGCTGGGTGCTCTGCCCTGGTACGCGCGGAACTGGCTCACCTGGGGTAGCCCGCTGCCGATGGCGGGGGGACAGACGATGTTCCTCCGCAGATTTGACGACATCTTCGCCTATGGCCTCGAGGTTAGCCCGGCAGCGCTCGTAGCCGATGGCTGGAGCCTCGTGCTGACCGGCCGCCTCGCCGGGCTGATCGGCAACTTGGTGCCCCTGTTTCAGATCGCCCTGTTTGCACTGGCCCCGCTGGCAGCCCTCGGTGTGCGCCGCCTGTGGCGGGAGCCAGCGGCACGGCCGGCGCTGCTCTACGTCGGCGTCCTCTACCTCGGCATGTCACTCGCTTTCCCCACGACCAGCCCCCGCGGCAGCTTCTTCCATGGGCTGACCCCGGCCGTGCCGGTGCTGTATGCGGCGCTGATCCGCGGCCTCGACACCGCCGTCGGGTGGGCTGCCGCCTGGCGGCGCTGGGATTTGGCCGAGGCCCGCGCCATCTTTCTGGCGGCGGCGGTGGTATTCCAGATTGGAGTCGCCGGCTACCTCGCCTGGCAATTCCGCGAGGTGCGGGGCTGGGAGGTGCCGATTGCACAGGCGGCTGCCGGGTGGCTCGACGAGCATGCGCCGCCGGGCGAACCGGCGCTGTTCGTTGATCCGCCGGCCTTCGCCGTGATCGCCCGGCGGCCGGCCGTGATGGTGCCGAGCAACAGCGTGGAAGCGCTGCTCACGGTCGCGCAGCAGTTCCGGGCGCCCTGGCTCATCCTGGGGCCACGCGGGATGCGTATTTCGGGCCGGTTGTACCTCGACCGCATACACGACGAGCACTTCGAGTGGATGGCCGACATCGGCGCGGCGCGCGTGTATCGTGTGCGGATCGTTCCCTCCGCTGCCACGCCAGCCGGCAGTTGAGCGGGAGGAGCACGACCATCGCCGCCAGGAAAACCGCAGGGTATGATTTCACGGAACACCCAGCAAACGTGAAGGAGCAGGGCGTATGGCTACTCCCCAAGTGGCGTGTCATCTGATTGTGTTTCGCGGGCGGCAGGACGAAGACCTCGTCGGCGTGCTGCAAGAGGTGCAGGCGGCGGGGTTCGCCGGGGTCGAAGGCGGGAGGCTCGCCGGCGGTGACGGCGCCGCGGCCGGGCGTATCCTGCGCGACCACGGCTTCGTACAGTGCAGCCTCTCGACGAGCATCCGCGACATTGATCGCCTCGACGACTCGATTGCGTATGCCAAGTCCGTCGGTGGCTCGTTCGTCATGGTGTCGGGCGTCGGCGATCACGAGCGCGACGGGCTTCGGGCCTACGAAACGGCAGCCGAGACGTTCAACCGGGCCGGAGAGCGGTGTAACGCTGCCGGGCTGACCTTCTGCTATCACAATCACTCTTGGGAGTTCCAGGAATACAACGGCATCACGGGCCTGGAGCGGCTGTACGAGCTGACGGACCCGGCGCTGGTGAAGGCTTGCATTGACGTGTTCTGGGTACGGCACGGCGGCCGTGACCCGGTGACCTTCCTGGAGCGGTACCAGGACCGGGTGGGCTACGTGCATCTCAAGGACTTGCAGTATCTCGGCGCCGAGCCACGGCCGGCCGGCGTCCTGAGCCGGGAGGCGGCGGAGTTCGTCGAGCTAGGGCGCGGCGAGGTGGACTTTCCCTCTATCTGGAGCGTGCTCCAGCCCCTTGAATTGCCCTGGCTGGTCTACGAGCAGGATCGGTCGTCGCTGCCGCCAGGGAAAGCCGCGGCAGTCAGCCGGCGCTACCTACGCGAGAGCCTGGGCCTCTGAACGGGAGGCCACCGGCTCCCTACGGCCCCCGCTTCGCCGGGAGACGCAGATTTCCGCACACTAGCGCAGCGCGGGCTAATGGCGGTATGCTTGCAAGCAAGGGAGGTCCGGGCGCCGGCCCGGAGGAGTACGATGCCGAAGAGCTATGAGGATGACATCCGCGACATCCTAGACCGGATGGACAACTTCCTGCCGGAGAAAGGACAATCCCGGCAGGATCGCCGCCGTCGCTCTTACGGCCAGCGGCCGGCGGCCGGTGACACGTGGCGCAACTTCACCGCGCAGTTCCAGGGCGGGTCGCTGACGCCGCACAAGCTGATGGGCGGCAGTGTGCTCCTGATGTTATTCGGGTGGCTCTTGGGCATCTTCAGTCCGGTCTTGGCCCAGCTCTGCACGATTATCGCCATCGCCGGGTTCGTCATCGGCATCATCTGGTCTATCCGCTCCCGCGGCGGCGCGCACACCGTCTCTTCCTCCCAGCAGTATTGGCGCGGCCAGGTCATCGAGATGCCGGGCCGCTCTTGGCAAGACGGCTTGCGGGATTGGTGGCGCCGCGTCACCGGTCCCCGGCGTCGCCCACCAGGCCACTACGGTCGCCGCTAGTGCGGGGCTAGTCGCCTCAACCGCCGCCATCGCTAACCCGGCGGAAACTACGCGGACATCTATGACAATGAGCGAACAAGAACCGGGGGTTTTGGCTCAAGGGTCCATTCCCCTGACGACGCAGCACGTGGAGGAGGCCCGGCGCGTGCTGGCGAAGACGCTGCCGCGGCCACCGCTCTACCACTACCCGGGTCTCAGCGCCCTGGTTGATGCGGAGGTATACGTCAAGCACGAGAACCACAGCCCGATTGGCTCCTTCAAGGCGCGGGGCGCCCTCGTGGCCGTGACCAAGGCGCTGGAGGCGGCGCCCCAGGACACCGGTGCGGCGCTGCGTGGCGTTGTCGCCTCGTCTACCGGCAATCACGGGCTGGGCGTAGCCTACGCCGGACGGCAGCTCGGCGTTTCCGTCACCGTGTACGTGCCGGAGGGCGCCAACGCCGACAAGTGCCGCCTGATCGAGCAGCTTGGCGGCCACGTGGTATTTCACGGCCCCGACCTCGTCTCCGCGGCCCTCGCTGCCCGTGAAGCCGCCATGGACAGCGGCCGGGCCTACATTGACGATGGCGAGGATTTCTGGCTCCAAGCCGGCACCGGCACCATCGGTGCGGAGATCGTGGAAGAGCAACCCGACGTCGAGATCATCGTCCTGCCCACCGGCGGCGGGGCGCTGCTCGGCGGCGCCGGGCTGGGCGCCAAGAGCCTTAATCCGAACGTCCGCGTCGTCGGCGCAGCGGCCGAACGTGCGCCGGGGGTCTATCTATCCTGGCGGGCCGGCGGCAAGCCGGTACGCCCACCGTATAACGATACCTTTGCCGAGGGCTTGACCCAGCCGTTACCCACGCCACGGGCAATGCAACTCGTCGCTGCGGTCGCCGACGACATGGTGCTGGTCAGTGAAGCCGCGATCAAGGAAGCTATCCTTCTGCTACTCGAACACACCCACAACCTGGCCGAGGGTGCCGGCGCGGCCGCGCTCGCCGGCGCGTTGCAGCTGGGGCCGGCGATCAAGGGCAAGAAGGTCGCCGTTGTGCTCACGGGGGGCAACATCACCCTTGAGACGCTGCGCGAGGTCCTCGCAGGATGAAGACCGGCAGCTATGACGAGGTGCGGGCGGCGGTGCGCTGGTCCGCTCGCGGTACGCGCCACCTGCCCGGCGGCCTCGCAGTCACTCGCTACGACGCGGACGCGCTGCTCATCCACCACTGGGACTCGGGCCAGGCCGTGCTGCTCGAATCGCTGCCGGAGTTGGAAGCGGTCTGGACCGCGACCACGCAGGCACTCCAAGAGCGGCGCCAGCGGCGTCCGTAGAACCTAACGCCCGTCTGCCCTCACCCCGGCCCTCTCCCGCGGGGAGAGGGCGTCTGGATCCCCACGTGCGCGGGAATGACCAACGAGACGACGGGCATGACGGGCGGCAGGCCCCCCCTCTCTATCGCTCGGCGATGGAGAGGGGCCGGCGGGTGAGGCCCGCTCCCTAGCGCCCCGACCGTGATTCGAGCCAGGCGTTGGCCTCGCGCGTCGCAGCCTGCAGGGCTTCAGTGGGTGTCACCTCGCCCTGCCACGCAGTCAGCAGGTGGGGGGTGATCCTCTTCGTTACCGCTTCCCACTCCGGGACGGTCGGCTTGGGCCGATTGCCCCGGTGACGCACGAGATCGCCAATGGTGCGCCAGTGTGGGTCGTCGCGGAGCGGTGGCTGCTGCCAGAGGGCCGAGCGCACGGGAATCCAGGTGCCCGCCACCGACCACCGGAGCTGGGTATCGGCCCGGCTGCGGTAGCTGACCAATTGGTAGGCCTGGTCGGGATGCTGCGTCCCGTTCAGTACTGCCAGGCTGTTGTGGTGGAGCATCGCTGCCGCCCGACGCTGCCAGGGTAGGTGCCCGAAACCGAAATCGAGGTCGGGGGCAACCCGGGGGTAGGCCAGCGCTTCCGGTGCCGTCGTCATCCACATCCCAACCCGCCCCTGATGGGCATTGTTGATGAGCTGGGACACCGGCGTACCTGGCCGCACGGCCGTCCGGTCCACGTGCAGGAGGGCCACTTGAAACTCGAGTGCGGCCAGCGCCTCGGGCTGATCGAGCGTGACGCGCGTGCGATCCGCGTTCCACACGTCGCCGCCGGCGCGCCAAACCCACTCGATGAACCAGGCATAGGCTTGCTCGCGCGTGGACATCTCGTAGAACTGGAAGCCCCATGGGAGCAACACCGTCCTGATCTCGACCTGGGTGCGTACCTTATGCGCCGCTTCGCGCAAGGCATCCCACGTCGCCGGCGGCGCCTCCGGATCGAGGCCAGCGCGGGCGAGCAGATTCTTGTTCCAGAACATCACGACGACCTGGTGGCTATCGGGCACGCCAACGAACTGCCCGCGAAAGTGCGAACCACGGACCGATTGTGGCGTGAAATCACGCAGGTTGACGGCCGAGTCCTGGCTGACACGGTCTTCGAGTGGCAGCAGATTGCCCACCGCCGCGAGGTCGGTGACTTGATACTCCTTGAGGCGGACCACGTCCGGCGCCGTACCGGCCACGATGGCCGCGGTCAGCTTGGACATCACCTCACGCTTGGCGACCAGCTGCGTCCGTACCGCCGTGACGGAGGGTGTCCGGGCGACAAACTCGACGTGGAACGGCTCCAGCGGCGCCTCGTCACCGGCGCGACCCGGCAGCCAGAACTCCAGGGCCACCGGCGGCCCGCTCACCGTTGGCGTCGGCATACTCCGCCGCGCACAGGACACCACGCCGGCCGCGGCCAGCGCGCTCCCGGCCTGGAGCAGGCCGCGCCGGGACCGACGGTCAACGCGCGCCGCTCGCTCTTCCTTGGACATGGTGTCGCCTCCCCCCGTTGCACGCTATAGCCGCTTCGCGCCGACACCATAGTACCGGCAACGACCGCGCGCCGTCCTGGTGGCCAACGGTATCCCTCGCTGCGGGCTAGCCGAGGTCGTTGACGGCATGGGCGGGGCGCTCGCCGCGCATGACCGCCAGAACGTCTGCGGCGTTCATCGCGCAGGCGCGCGCGTTGGCTTCGTGGACGCTGCCGGCGACGTGTGGCGTGACGATCACCTGCGGCATCTCGATCAAGGTGCGATCGGTCGGCGGCTCCATGTCCAGTACGTCCAGGCCGGCCCCCGCGACGTGCCCACTACGCAGCGCCTCGGCCAATGCCGGCTCGTCAATGGCACCGCCCCGCGAGGTATTGATTATGTACACACCGCGCTTCATCTTAGCGATCCGCTCGGCATTGAGTAGGCCATGGGCGCTGGCGGTGAGCGCGAGGTTTAGCGTGATGAAGTCGGACTGCGCCAGCAGATCGTCGAGACTGGCGTAGGTCACGCCGAGGGCGGCAGCAGCGGCGGGGTCCTCCATGATGTCGTGCGCGATAATCCGCATCCCGAAACCGGCGGCGCGGCGCGCCACTTGGCGGCCGATGCTCCCGAAACCGATGATCCCCAACGTTTTCCCGTCCAGCTCGACCCCCGGCGGCCGGTCCCACTTGCCCGCCTCCACCATGTTGACGAGCGGCACGACCTGCCGCGCGACGGCCAGGAGCAGTGTCAGGGTGTGGTCGGCGACGGCTAAGTGGTTGACGCCGGGGGTGATAGTCACCCAGACGCCGTGCTTGGTCGCCGCCTCTACGTCAATCGTGTCGTAGCCGACGCCAAAGCGCGAGACGATCTTGAGCCGCGGCGCCGCCGCGAACACGCGCTCCGTGAACTGGTCCGTGGTGCAGATGACAGCGTCGCAATCGGTGACGGATTCGAGCAGCTCTTCCTCGGTTGACCAGCGGATGAAGGGGCCAGGCACCAGCTCACAGCCGGCCTCGGCATACGCAGCGCGGTGGGGGCCGTCCGTCTGCAAGGTGGTGTAGCTGGTGACGACGATACGAAACATCGGTTGCTCCTCGTGTGTGTAGTTTGGACCGGTCAGGCGGCGACCTCCACCCAGCGCCCTGCGGCGGCCGCGGCCGCCAGCGCCGCGGCCAGCCGATGGGCGGCGACCGCCTCGGCGAACCCGGGAAACGGCGCCTCGCCACGCGTCGCAGCCACCAAGCGATCCATGTGGTAGGCCGGGAAACGAGCATCGTCCGCTTGGAGATCGGCCGGCACCGGGACCGGCTGCCAGACGCCTTGGGGCCGCTCGTCGCCGCGCCGCGCCGCGCGCGCCTCCGTGCGGTCGGAGTCCAGCTCGACCGCCAGCGCCGCCTCGTCCCCGTACAGCGACCAGCGGAGGCCGTTGTTCCAGCCGAGCGAGCGGCGGCTGAACGCAGCCGAGACGATAGCACCAGTGGTCATACGTAGTGTGAACCCCCAGCCATGATCGAGGCCGCCGGCATCCGGCATCGGCGCCGCGCACACCTCGCTGATCGTGCCAAACCCGGCGGCCTGCGTGAGACCGAGCAGGGTATCGTAGAGATGTACGCCACTTTCGAGCAGCGCGCTGCGTGCCGGATAGTCGGGCAAGAAGTCGTGACCTTGCAGCAGCGCAAACTCGGCGTGAACCGGCCGGCCTATACCGTGCTGGCAGAGCAGCCGCTCCGTGAGCCGGTAGCCGGGCATGGACCGATAGGTGAAGTTCACTACGTGGGACACCCCGGCAGCCGTGGCCGCCTGCCGGAGTTGCTGCGCCGCGGCGGTATTGGTGGCCAGCGGCTTTTCGCAGATCACCGCGCACCCGGCGCGAATCGCCGCCAGGCAGAAACCGTAATGCGTTTCGGCCGGTGTGTTGACGTAGAGCGCGTCAACGGCGCCACTGTCTACCATCGCTTCGACCGAGGCGAACGGCCGAACGGCCGGACCGAGCGCCGCGGCGCTCTGCGCCGCCTTGGCCGGATCACGGCTACACACCGCCGCTATGTCCGCCCGCGGGGAGGCCATGAGGCCGGGCAGGAGTAGCCGCTGCGCGCGCCGGTTAATCCCTACAAACCCGAAGCGAGTCGGTCGCTGGGTAGTCACAGCGCCAATGATAATATAGGAAGCCCAAGGGAGGCGCTGGGTTGTGGCGAATGTATTGATTACCGGCGGCGCCGGATACGTCGGGGCAGTGGCGACGGGCGCGTTTCTCGATGCCGGGCACACCGTTACCGTGCTCGACCGCCTCGATGACGGTGGTCAAGGGCTGTTGGGCTACGTGCCGCAGACCCGCTTCCGCTTCCTGGCCGGCGACGTGCGGGACCGGCGCATTGTCGCCGACGCCGTGCGCGGTCAAGACGTGCTCCTGCACTTGGCGGCCATCGTCGGCTTCGGGGAGTGCAACGCCGATCCCCGACACGCCGAGTCCGTGAACGTCGGCGGTACGCAGACGCTCCTCGCCGCCCGCGACCCCGGTCAGCTGGTACTCTACGCCTCGACCGGCAGCGTCTATGGCGCCGTCCCCGCCGGTCTCTGCCACGAGGGGCTGGAGCCGACGCCGCTCTCGCGGTATGGAAGCACGAAGCTCGCCGCCGAGCGGCTGATCGTCGAGAGCGGCAACGCCGTGGCCTTCCGCTTTGCGACCGCCTTCGGCATGTCGCCCAGCATGCGGATTGACCTCTTGGTCAACGGCTTCGTGTACTCGGCCAAGCGCCGCGGCTACCTTGTCGTGTACGACAAGAACGCCCGGCGCACCTTCATCCACGTCCGGGACATGGCCCGCGCCTTTCTGTTCGCGCTCGACCACTGCGCTGCGATGCGTGGTCAGGTCTACAACGCCGGCTCGGAAACCCTCAACCATACGAAGGACGAGATTGCCCGGCTGATCCTGGCCCGCCACCGGTATTTCCTCACCTACGGGCCGGTCGGCGTGGACGAGGACCAGCGCGACTATGCCGTGTCCTACCAAAAGCTCGGAGCGTTGGGCTTCACGACGGAGACTTCCCTGGAAGAGGGCATTGACGAGCTACTCCGAGGCATGGACCTGCTCCAATACCGCGCACCGTATGGCGACGCCTAGGCCGCGGGTGAGCAATCTTGGCTAGGAGACGGGAGTCAGGCTAGAGTCTCCAGCAGATGTTCTGGTGTGGATGAGCACACCCCCTGACGGGGTACGTCGCTGGACAACGAGGTCAGTTATGAGTTGGATACGCGCCGGTATCACGAGCCTGGTCGCTACCGCGCTGGCAATGGGCCTGATGTTTTGGGCACGCAGCGCATTCCAAGTACGCACGCTGCCCGAACGGCTGATGGAGTGGCTGCTACTCTTCGTTCCACTGGACGCTTTCGCTCAAGGCATTCAGGATTTCGGCCCCCAGGCCAAGGTCTTCGCCCTCTACGGCGGCATCGGCATCATGTCCGCCGCGCTGTTCGGCCTGGGGCTGCTGGCCTTGCGTCGGCGGTGGCCCAGCCCCGGCATCCTGGGCTTGGCGCTGGCGCTCTTCGTGGTGGCGATGGCCGGGATCATGCCCCTGACAGGCGCCGGTCTCTTTGCCACCAGCCTCTTCCAGCATCCCATACTGGTCAATGGCGTCTATCTCGGCATGGCGCTGGCCTATGCCACCGTGCTACTCCTCGGACAGACCATCGAAGGTGCCTTGGTTGCCGCCACGTCCGCCGGGGATGGCTTGACCCGCCGCTACGCGCTGATTACCAGCGCCGTCGGCATGGTCGGCGCCTACGCGCTCGCTATCCGGCAGTCCGCGACCGGCGGCGGGACGGTGGCGAGCGACTTACCGCTGGCACAGCTACCCGCAGAGCTGACGCAGCCGCCGACGCCAGCACCACCGCCACCGGCGCCAACACCCACGCAGCATCCCGGCATGGCGGCGGTACAGGCCACCCTGCCAGCGGCAACCCCGGTGCCGGCGGTAGCGACCCCGGTACCGGCAGCCGCGGCAGCCACCACGGCGCCGGTCGCAGCAGCTACCCAGGCGCCGGCCGCAACGGCTGTGCCGACGGTTGCGTCACTGGCCGCTGCCCCGACGACGAGCATCCCAACGGCGACGGTCGCCGTGGTCGCCGCTGCGCCAACCCGTCCGCCAGCGCAGCCGACGTCGCCAGCAACGGCCGCCGTAGCCACGACACCGCCCCAACCGACGGCCGCGGCCGCCAGCGCGGCCGCGGCAACCGCGCCACCGGCCGCACCGACCGCCGTGCCGCCAACTCCCGTCCCACCCACCGCCGTACCACCGACGCCCGTGCCGCCAACTCCGGTGCCGCCGACTGCCGTCCCGCCAACCCCCGTCCCTCCGACGCCTACTTCGCCACCGCCGGCACCGGCTGTCGTCGGCCCGTTCCCCACCCCGCAAGAGGCGCGGAAGCTCGTCCGCGACAAGGACGGGGCGCTGACCGCAGCAACGCGGGCCAAGGGCGAGCTACCGTCGTTGGTGACACCTACCGCGGCGCACTACGTCGTTGCGAAGAACGCAGCAGCCGACCCGGTGCTCGACGCCAATACGTGGCGGCTGATCCTGGACGGGGAGGTGAACCGGCCGGTCCAGCTGGACTACAACATCCTCCGCCGCCTGCCATCCGTGGAGCTACACAAGACGTTGGAGTGCATCAGCAACTTCACCGCCCAATGCCATCTCGCCTTCTTCGGCTGTGACCTCATCAGTACGGCCCGCTGGCGGGGCGCTCGTCTGCGCGACGTGCTGCAATTGGCGGGCGGCCTGAAGCCGGGTGTCGTGAGCTTGGAAGTGCGGTCGGCCGACGAGTATTCCAGCAGCATTCCCCCCGAGCTAGCCCTTGACCCCAACAGTCTGCTGGTGTACGAAATGAACGGGCAGATTCTACCCCGCGTCCACGGCTACCCGGCCCGGCTGCTCGTTCCGGGGCGGTACGGGATGAAGAACGCCAAGTGGGTCGTCGGTATCCGCGGGCACCGCCAAGAGTACGTGGACTGGTACGGTCAACGGGGGTGGAGCAAGACCGGTTTCGTGCAGACGATGTCTCGTATTGACGTACCCGCCGACGGTGTGCAACTGCCAGCGGGACGGCACCGCATCGCCGGTATCGCCTATGCCGGTGACCGCGGCGTCGCCGGCATCGAGTTCAGCAGCGACGACAGTCAGACCTGGTATCCGACGGTCTTTCTCGATCCGCCGCTCGGGCGGGATACCTGGATGCGGTGGCAGGCCGAGTTCGACATCGCAGCCGGGCAAACGCTCACGCTCACGAGCCGGGCCATTGACGGCACCGGCGCCGTGCAGACGGACGTGTTCAACCTCCCGCAGCCGAACGGTGGCAGCGGACGGCACTCGATCCAGGTAAAGGCGTCATAGGAGGCTCACTCCTCACCCCCCGGCTCCCTCTCCACAATGTGGAGAGGGGGAGTGCGGCGGTTAGCATCGTGCCGGTGGCTACCCCCTCTCCCCGTGGGAGAGGGACGGGGACGAGGGCCGCAAGCAAGGTAAGGAGGCTGCCCCATGGGCTGGTGGCAGCGGCTGTTCGGTAGCGGCAAGCCAACCGACGGGGACGAGGACCGACTCGCTGTGGTCCAGCGCCTGCTGGCGGCAGCACAGGCCGCCACCAATGCCGAGGCGACGACGACCACGGCAGACGTGCTGGACAATATCCTCGCGGAGATTCGGGCGGCGTTTGCCACGCAGCAAGCATGCATCCACTTCGTCCGCGAAGGGGCCGTCCACCCGGACAACATCTTTCACGGTGTGCAAACCTGTCCGGTCTTGTTGAGCGCCACGGAGGACACCCTCGCGCACTTTGCCGCGCTGGAAAAGGCGGCGATGCAGCGCGCCCGCGAGCTGGGCGGCCCGGTGCAGGTGAGTGCAGTCCGGGACGAACTACTGACCGACTTGGCCACGGCCGCCGACTTTGTGGACGGCCTGATCGTGCCCATTGCCTATCAGGGCGATGCCTTCGCCTGGATCAACGTCTATCTGCGCTGGCCGCGCCGGTTCGACGCGATTGACCGGAGCTTGCTGCGGGCCGTCGGCGGCGTGCTGTACGGGGCCATCAAGAAAGAGGCCTTTATCTCGGCGCTCCAGCGTATTCGGGCCACGCTGGAAACCCACTTCTCGCCGCGGGTAGTGGATAAGCTGGTCAGCGACCCCGAGAGCTTTGCCGAGCAGCGGAGCGAGCGCCTCGACGTCTCGGTGCTGTTCTCGGATATTCGTGGCTTCACGGCCCTTTCCGAGCGGCTGGAGGCGGACGAAGTAGCGGCCATGATGAGCGCCCACCTCAATGCGATGGCCGAGGTGGTCTTCAAGTACGACGGGATCGTAGACAAGTACATCGGCGACGCGGTGATGGCCGTCTTCGGCTCACCTTTCCCGCAGGGCGACCATCCGCAACGGGCAGTAGCGGCAGCGCTGGAAATGCTGGCGGTGCAGCGGAAGCTAGGCGAGCAGTGGGGCGAGCGAGTGGGTAGCCCGCTGGCGATAGGCGTCGGCGTGAATACCGGCGAGGCGGTAGCCGGGAGTATCGGCGGCGCGCGGCGCGAGTTCACGCACCTGGGCGATACGGTCAATCTGGCGAGCCGGCTCAAGGACGTGGCCAAGCCCTGGCAGGTGCTCATCGGCGAGACCACCTTCGAGCGTGCCAAGGAGGTGATCGCTGCCGAGGCCGTGGCGCCATTCACGGTCAAAGGCAAGCAAGCGCCGATCAAAGCCTACGCGGCCACCCGCTATACCGGCGATCTAGGCGCAGTCATCGTCAAGGATGTCCCGGCGGAATACGGCGCGCCGGTAGCTACGGTCGAGGCTGATGCTATGGCCGCAAAGCGTGCTATGATGAAGGAAGTGGAGCCTTAGAATCACTTCTCCGCTCCACCCGTGGAGCGGAGGCCGGAGGGTAAGGCACCCTCACGGCAGGAGCGGAAGCAGGAGTTGTGCAATGACGACGACAGCACCGCCGAGCCATACCTCACCGTTGTCTCTGCGCTGGTGGCGCGCCCATCCGATCTTGTCCGTGCTGGCGCTCGTGGTAATCGCGGCCGCGGCAGCGGTTGCCTGGTGGCTGGGATCGCCACTGTTCATCACCACGCGCTTGGTGGAACCAGAGTTGCCCGGCGGGGCCGCCCCTGCACAGCTGACCATGGTATCTCAGGGCAACTTCATGGATGCCGACGACTTCCACAAAGGCTCCGGCATTGCCAGCATCGTTCGCACACCGGACGGCAAAGCCATCGTGCGGTTCGAGAACTTCAAGGTGACGAACGGCCCGCAGCTCGAAGTCTTCCTTGCACCCCATCCCCAACCCGGCAACCACGACCAGGTCTATGCCGACTCACTGGGGCTGGGGGCGCTGAAAGCATCTGAAGGCGCCTTCAGCTACGAGCTACCGGCGGGCGACGACGGCGCTCGTTACCAATCGGTCGTAATCTACTGCGTGCCCTTCCGAGTGATCTTCTCCGTGGCCTCGCTGACAGCGCAGTAAGGTGCCGGCCCAGACCAACGCGGCGGTTGACGGTGCCCGTGGCAAGGCCGGGCCGGCCGGCCCATCCTCAAGCGTTGCCGCGCCCGACCGCCGGCGCCGACCGCTCGCAGCGTATGCAGCGGGGCTGCTGCTCCTCGTACTCATCGCCGCCTACGCGCTGACCGCCGGCCGGCTGGCGCTCTATCGGCACTGGAACCTGGAAAGCCAAGCCCTCGATATGGGCTACGCCGATCAGATCACCTGGAACAACCTGCACGGGAACTTCTTCCGCTTCACGGTCTTCCGCGGCGCCGTCGGTCACGAGCAGGGCCGCCCGCTCGCCTTCGGGCAAGGCGCGGACCCGGACTCGCTGCTGGCGTACCACGTCGAGCTGCTCTTCCTGCCGCTGGCAGTGCTCTATCTGATCCACGCCGGACCGGAGACGTTGATCGTGCTGCTCACGGCGGTACTGGCGCTCGGCGCGCTGCCGGCCTATTGGATCGCCCACCGCCAGCTCAATCACCGCGGCGCCGCGCTGGCGTTTGCTGCGATGTATCTGCTCTCTCCGGCGATCCAAGCCGCCAACCTCTCCGACTTCCACATCATCTCGATGACCGGCGCAATGCTGCTCTTTGCCTGGTACTTCCTCCTGCGGGGACAAACCTGGGCTTTCGTGCTCATGGCCGGCCTCTGCACCTTGGCGAAGGAAGAGGTCGGGCTGATCGTGGGCCTGATGGGCCTCTATGCTGCGTTCGTGCTACGAAGATGGCTGCTTGGGAGCGCGGTCGCTATCCTGGCCTTCGCGTGGGTGGCCCTGTCGTTCGGAGTCATCATCCCATATTTCAGCGGGGGCAGAGCGTCGCTCTTCATCATGCGCTACGCCGAGGCCATTGCCCTCCTCCGGGCCTACCCCGGTGAGCTGCTGGCCGGCAACCTCGGCTGGCCAGTGCCGGGGTGGACCGTGACCTACCTCCAACACCTGCTCGCCAGCAGCGGAGTCTTCGCCCTGCTGGGACCACTTCAGTTGGCCATTTCCGCGCCGGCCCTCGCCATCAACGGCTTGTCGAACTCCACCTGGCAACACGGCGGTGGCGCCCACTATTCGGCCGAAGCGATCCCCGCCCTGCTCGTCGCGGCGATCTTCGGCACGGGCTGGCTGGCAGCGCAGGCGCAGCGCTGGCTCCGGCTGCCACGCGCCGACGTGGTACTCGCGCTTGCTCTCATCGGGTTGAGCGTGGCCGTGATGGAAAGCCACCAGGAAGGCATCCTGCCACCGGCCAAGCGGTTCGCGTGGCCAAGCGGCGCAGTCCGCGCGGACCGCCTCGCACCGCTCCGGGAGCAGATTCCGACGGACGCGGTAGTCTCGGCCCAATCCAACGTGTTCCCGCACCTCTCGCGGCGCGAGAAGATTTACGTCTTCCCGACCATTGACGACGCCGAATACGTGCTGCTCGATGTGGCCGGCACCTCGGACCCCTTGCAGATTGATGAGCTCTACGATGCAGCGATCGCCCTGCTGCGCAACCCGCAGTTCGCGCTCCTGGCCGGAGACGACGGGCTGTTGCTCTTCAAGCGGCGCGCCGAGGGCAGCGCCGCGTCCGGCTCGGCACCGGGAGTCGCGCCGCCGCCGGCCTTCTACTCCTTCACCCATGCCACCGAGAACGAGCCGTATACGCCGGTCGCGGTGTCCCTCGAGGGGTTGTTCGAGATCGTGGGCTATCGGCTGGAGGTGTTGCCCGAAGTGCGCTACAGCATTCGCCGCGCGAGACCGGTGCTGTACGTCCGCCCCCAAGCCGACATCAGCGCGAACTACCGGCTGACGCCGTTCGCAGTGGGCCACGACAACTTCTTGCGCTTGGCCGACAACGGTAATCCCACGCAGCGGTGGCATCCCACGAGCCAATGGTCGGCCGGCGAGCTTATCCGCCTCCGCTATCCGCCCCTCACCTACAGTCCCGGCACACGGCTGGGCATCGGCGTCCGGATCGGGACGGATGCTGCCAACTCCCGCTTGCGTGTAACCCACGCCACGGTGCCCTTGCTCGACGACAACCGCGTCGCGGTGCTCGGCCCGCTACCGTGAACATCGCGCCCTGGGCTGCCCTCACCCCAACCCTCTCCCATGCCCGGCTTGCTACTATAGACCCGTGCCGGAACGCCACCATGCAGCATCGTGGAGGAAGGGACTATGTCAGTCGTAGCGCCAACCGCTCCGCACCATGCACCGAGCGAAGCAGCTGCTCCGGTGACGGTGCCCCTTGACCAGGGATCAGTCACGTTCGACCTGCCGGCCGATTGGGAGGTTCATCGCGCCTCGATCAACAACCGGCCGCCACTGACGGCGGACCAAATCCGCACCGCCCTGCGCGAGACCGTCGGCACGCCGGCGCTGCGCGAGCTGGCGCGCGGCCGACGCACCGCCGTGCTGATCGTGGACGACCTTACCCGTCCCACCCCAACGGCGGACTTCATTCCCTACGTGTTGGAGGAAGTACATGCCGGCGGTATTCCTCCCGAACGGACGGTGATTCTCGGCGGCTTTGCCACCCACCGACCGATGACGCGGCCGGAATACGTCCGCAAAGTGGGCGCGGAGGTGGTCGCACGCTACGAATACATGAACCACAACCCGTTCGAGCATCTGGTTGACGTGGGCACCACCTCGCGGGGCACCAAGGTCGCGGTCAACAAGTATTACGCCGACGCCGACCTGCGGATCAGCCTGAGCAGTGTCATTCCGCACGCCTCCGCCGGCTTTGGCGGCGGCGCCAAGCTCGTGCTCCCCGGCGTTTGCAGCATTGAGACGATTGCCTATCACCACGGCACGTTCGACGGCGAGCGCGTGCAGATCGAGGGCAACGTCTTCCGGGCCGACTGCGAGGAGTCCGCGCGCCTGGCGGATCACGACTTCAGCGTCAACGTGGTGGTGAACCGGGACATGAAGGTCGCCGGCCTCTTTGCCGGCGATCTGGTCGCAGCGCATCGCGCGGCGGTGCAGTTGGCACGCGACCTCTACATGGTGCCGGCAGCGCCGGACGCCGACCTCACCATCGTCAGCGGCCATCCCCAAGACTCCGAGTTCCTGCAAGCGGGCAAGGCGCTCGGCGAGTACGGTGCTCCCGCTACCGCGCGGCCCGACGGCGTGGTCCTATTCGCTGCCGCGGCCACGCTGGGCTTCGGCGTCCACTACCTCGGCGAGCGACGACGCCGGGGCTTGCCTCTCGGCGAGCCGGGCACCGGCCCGCGCGCATCGGAGCTAGGCGACCGGGACATCGTCGTCTACTCGCCCGGCGTCACCCAAATGGAGGCCGGCCTGCGCCTGCCGGGGGCGCCCGTCTTTGCCGAGCCGACCGCGGCAGTCGAGGCCGTCCGGGAGGCCGTGGCCCGGCGCCGGAACGGCCGGCACACGCCCATCGTCAACGTCATCCCCGAAGGCCCGGTAGCCATCTTCGGCAACCCACCGGCGTAACGGCCGCTCCGGCTATTAGATGGGGTGCCCTTACCCCCCGGCCTCTCTCCATGTGGATAGAGAGGGAGAGTCTGTCGGAGGCAGGCCTCAGGGAGGAAACCCGATGA
The DNA here is from genome assembly GCA_965220865.1 of Chloroflexota bacterium. Classification (GTDB taxonomy): domain Bacteria; phylum Chloroflexota; class UBA11872; order UBA12225; family JAJDUF01; genus JAJDUF01. The sequence goes on along the minus strand of OZ244848.1, from coordinate 3,165,885 downwards.
AACTGACATACGCTGTGGTCTATGAGCGCACACCCAACAACTACTCGGCGTATGCACCCGATGTGCCGGGCTGCATAGCTGCTGCGGATACAAGAGCAGAAGTGGAGGAGTTGATGCGAGAAGCTATCACCTACCACCTCGAAATGCTCCGCGACTACGGTGACCCGATTCCAGAACCGCAACTGTCAGTTGAGGAGGCAATGAATTTCCACAGCGATTCCCTCGCCGCAGACGACGAAACCGTTTCCCAGGAGGATAAGGTGGTCGGGACGGTCGAGGTAGAGGTGGAGTTGACGCAGGCAGCCATGGCGAGCTGACGCTAGGCAACGTAGCACAGGTGGCCATATACTGGTTAACCATGCAAGGAGCGGGCCATGGCAACGGAAAGTAAGCAAGACACCGGCGCCAGAACGATCAAAGCCTCCGAGTTCAAGACCCAGTGTCTGAAACTCATGGACGAGGTAGCAGAGAGCGGCGAGGAGATCGTCATCACCAAGAACGGCCGCCCAGTCTCGCGGCTGGTGCCGTACCGCGAAGAGCCGAAGCTGGCTTTCGGTCGCAACCGGGACAATATCCGCATTCTTGGCGATATCGTCTCGCCCATGCCGGCCGAGTGGTATGAGGACTCCGAGGATGTTGACAAGGACCTGTTTTGACTCTCCTCGACACGCATGTCCTCCTCTGGCATGAGCTAGGTAACCGTAAGCTGGGGCCGCAAGCTCGCCGCACGTTCGAGCGCGCGTTGCAAGCAGGCGATGCTGCGGTTTCCGCCATATCCTTCTGGGAAGTCGGTATGCAAGTTCAGAAGGGCCGGCTTGATTTCCGCCTCGATCTGGATGCTTGGCGTCGGACCCTCCTGCAGGAGGGCCTCGTCGAAATCCCCGTTGACGGCGAAACTGCTGCCCGCGCCGGCCTGCTTCCCAACATGCACGGCGACCCCGCCGACCGGATCATCGTCGCCACCGCGTTGGTAGGCGGCCATCAGTTGGTGACTGCCGACCGCCGCATTCTGGAGTGGCCCGGCCCATTGCGCCGCCTGGACGCGACCCACTGAGCACGATCAAGCGCGGAATAGGCCTGCTCGCCGCCGGCAGATAGCCTCTCTCACCCAGGAAGCCGGTTGAACACGTAGTCTTGCCCCCAGCTGGTGTCTTCCAGGGCCAGGGTTTCGACTACGCCCTTGCTGTTTAGCGCGAAGGTCGCAAAGCTGCGGTCGAGGTGGCGTTGGCGCCAGGTGACCAGGAACGTATCGTAGTGCCAGTGGGTGAGATCGCCGCCGTGTCCGCGTCCGTAGCGCATGACGAGCGCCCCGTCCTCGTGGGTCACGGTCATGCGCCCGCAGTAAGCGTCCTCGTAGACGCCAGCGTATTGCGCTAGGGGCAAAGCCGGCGTCGTGTCGCTCGCCCGCTCCTTTTCGCGCGTCGCCCACTTCTGCTCCGCGCGCTCGTCGGCTGCTCTGGCTTCCGACAGCCATTTCGCCAACGAGTCCCACGGCAGGACACCGAGGTAGGCATCCAGCACCTTGAACATCAGCGCCGGCGCGAGGTTCTCGAAGTTCAGGTTAGTCAGTACGATTACGCCAAGCCGCTCCTCGGGTACTAGACCCAGCGCCGCCCGCATGCCATCAATGGCGCCAGTATGCGAGGCAACCATGCGGCCGCGGTAGTCGTAGAGTATCCAGCCCAGCCCGTAGGCCGCGAAGTGCGTGAGGCCGCGTAGCTGCCGACCATATGCCCTGATCTCCGGCGCCTCCATGCCCATGACCGTCTGAGGGGTGAATAGCTCGGTCATAGTGGCTGCGCTGAGGAACCGTTGGCCCCCGCACACACCACCGGCCAGCAGCAGTCTGATCCATTGCGTCATCTCGGCGACATTGGAGTTGATCGCGCCCGCCGGGGCGATGCAATCAATGTTGCGGTAAGGAACGGGCCGTATCCGCCCGTCAACGTCGGCGTGCGGTGTCGCCACATTGGCGGCGTCTGCCAGCGCCGTGACCGAGGTCGAGCTATTGGTCATACCGAGCGGCGCGAAGATGCGCTCGCGGACGAACTCATCCCAGCTCCGGCCCGTCACCGCGGCCACGACCTGCCCGGCCGCGAGATACAGGATGTTCTGATAACCGTAGTGGCTGCGGAAGCTCCAGCGGGGCGGCAGGTAGCGCAGCCGCCGCAGGATTTCCGCGCGATCAAAGTCGGAGCCGATCCAGATGAGATCGCCGCGCGGTAGACCGCTCCGGTGGGTGAGCAGGTCGCGCAGCGTAATCTCTCGTGTGACGTAAGGATCGTAGAGCTGGAAAGCGGGCAGGTGCTCGGTCACGGGATCGTCCCAGTTGAGCTTCCCTTCGTCTACGAGCATCCCCAGTGCCGCCGCGGTAAACGCCTTCGTCACCGAGCCAATCGCAAACACAGTCCGCTCGTCCACGGGCGTCGGCTGGCCAAGCTCGCGCACGCCGTAGCCCTTCGATAGCACCACCGCGTCGTCCTTGACGATAGCGAGCGCCAGCCCCGGCATCTCCCAGTCCCGCAGCGCCCGCTCTACAGCGGCATCCAGCCCTTGCAGCGGATTCGGCTCCCCACACTCCCTATTTGCCACGAGCCAGTACCCCCTCACCGCTATAATGGCGTTGACCTACCCTGCACTAGCGTAGTACATCATCCTGCTTCTGCCTATGCCCAACCCGCCAGCTATAGCCTCGCGGCTACAGGCCGCTCGTTGAGGCGCCGGCAGCAACGCACGTGAGCGCCGTCCCACTCTGCCCGCAGACAAGTGTCCACTGCGGGCGGGCGACGAGCGTAGGAGGAAAGATGATCACCAGCAGTACCCACCAGTCCACTATCAACCCGCTGATCTTCCGCGAGTACGACATTCGTGGGCTGGTGGACGATGACCTCTCGCCGCCCGTCCTGAACGCCTTGGGAGCCGGCTTTGGTCGCTTTCTCGCCAGCCTCGACCGGCCAACGGCGCTGACCGGCCCACATACCGCCGTGGTCGGACACGATGCTCGCCTCACCTCACCCGGCTATGCGCGGGCGCTCTCGGAGGGGTTAGCGGCGCAGGGCGTTGCGGTGACCTGGATTGGTGAAGTGCCAACTCCAATGCTGTACTTCGCCGTCAATACGCTGCACACCGACGGCGGCGCAGCGGTGACGGCCAGCCACAATCCGCCGCAGTTCAATGGACTGAAAGTGCGGAAGCGTGGCCCGGTCGCCGACGGTCCCGGCATCCCGTTGGCGAGCAGCGAGCTTCAGGACCTGCGCGTGTTGGCCGCGCAGAGCACGGATAGGGGACTGAGGGGAACGCCGCCAGCCGAGAAGCTCGACATCCTCGACGCCTACGTCTCCTACGTTACAACGCGCGTGCGTCAGGAGCGCTCCCTCAAAGTCGTCATTGATGCCGGCAACGGCGTGGCCGGGCCGACCTGCGTGCGGCTCTTGGAGGCCTTGGGCAACGAGGTGGTCCCGCTGTACTGCGACCCCGACGGCTCATTCCCCAACCACGTCCCCGATCCGCTCAAGCCGGAAAACCTCGCCGACCTGCAGCAGAAGGTCGCCGAGGTGGGCGCGGACGTGGGCGTGGCGCTCGACGGCGACGGGGACCGGCTCGGGGTCGTGGACAACCAGGGGCGTATCCTCTGGCCCGACCAATATCTCATGATTCTCGCCCGCGGCGTCCTCGCCGACGGTCCACAGCGAATCGTGTTCGACGTGAAGTGCTCGCTGGCGCTTATCGAGGAGATCGAGCGGCTCGGCGGCACGCCGGTCATGTGGCGCACGGGATACCCCAACATCATGGCCAAGCGGCGCGAGCAGGGCGCAGCGCTCGCCGGCGAGTACAGCGGGCATCTCTTCTTCAACGATCCGGTGATTGACTTCGACGACGGCTCGTTCGCCGCCAGCCAGCTGCTCGCCACGCTCGCCGCCCAGCCGGAGCCACTATCCACGCTCGTGGACCGGCTACCGCGCTACCACAGCACGGCCGAGGAGCGCTACTTCTGTGCCGATGACGCCAAGTTCGGCGTGATCGAGCGGCTACGCGCGCTCTATGAAGGGCGCTATCCGCTCGTGGCCCTCGACGGCATCCGCGTGACCTTCGACGGCGGCTGGGGACTGGTGCGGGCCTCGAACACCGAGCCGGCCCTGACCACGCGCTTCGAAGCCCAGACAGCAGAGCGCGTGCAGGAGATTCGGGCACACATGCTCAAGGACCTCGACCAACTCCCCGAAGTAGACCTCAGCCGCAGCGGCGGTCACTAACAGGAGTTGCGCGCTGAGGAGCTTTTGTACCCTCACCCCAACCCTCTCCCTTTATGGACGGGAGAGGGCGCTACATGGGCCGGCCGTCGTTCCCTCTCCCTGTGGGAGAGGGCTAGGGTGAGGGTCCCCGCGCAACTCCTGTCACTAAACGCTGCCGGCGTCGGGGTATGGATTGCGAATGCGTATCAGGCCAGATGAGCTTGGCGATATCGCGGCGTGTCACGATATCGCGGCCTCGCTCCCACGGTACTTCACCTCAGCAGCCATCACTGCAATCCAGGATGACTTGCGTCGTCACCAACTCTACGTTGCTGTAGACAGCGGTGAGGTCATCGGATTCATGACCGTGGTTCAGAAGAGTGACCAGGTCAGCGAGATTTCCTGGAAGGCAGTGCGGCCAGAACACCAGGGCCAGGGGTGCGGTTCTGCACTCATGGAGTATGTCTGCGCTGAGTTGAAAGCAAGCGGCACTCGTCTCCTGGAGGTCAAGACTCTTGCGGCAACTGTAGCGTCCCCTCGCTACACACGCACTAAACTAAAGCCAAGGTGGAACCCGCAGAATCGGGGTGATCGGGGGGTAGGGTAGCGTGTAGGTGGCGAGGGTTGGCGAGGATCAAGATGGACCCCTGCCGAAGCTCTGGCAAGGGGACGCTCTGGCGATGACCACGACCGAGCCGATTCCGGTGCGGCAGCGTGTAGATCCCACCTTGGCTTTAGTTTAGGAGGAGGCAGCCCAGCGCGATCTCGGGCGGGCCCGCGCTGGTGCCCATGCGCTGCCAGCGATCCCCTGGGTTGTGAGCCGTGTGCGGCCGGGCATTGCCGCCATTGCAGCGCTGTTTGGATGTCCCCCGGGCGATCAAGCGCCAGCGTATGGCGATGCCGCTCGCACCGAGGGATCCTGCTGTCCCGCGGCCGGCGTGGACTTATCCCCGCAGCGTTGGGGGAAGCACCACGGGATCATCTGTCTCCTGCTGCCACCGTTGCAGCCGCGCGGCGAGGTCGCGGATGATGGCCGTATGGCCCGGATCGCCGAAGGCGTTGTGGAGCTCCCCGGGATCGTCAGCGAGATCGTACAGTTCGTGCTCGCCACTGACATGCACATTGAGCTTCCAGCGCCCCCGGCGGATGGTACGGAGTTCCGGCTGGGCCACGCTGCCGATAGCGCCAGGCTGGGTCGGGCCATTCCACTCGATGAAGACGTCGGCCTCCTCCGGGGCGGTATCGCCGCGGGCGAGCAGCGGGGCCAGGCTGGCCCCGTGCAACTGTGTCGGCAGGGGCTGGCCGAGCAGGTCCAGGATCGTGGGCACCAGATCCACGTGACTGACCGGCGTGCGGAGACGCCGCGGTGCTAGCCCGGGCACCCGCATAATGAGCGGGATCTGCACCGCTGGCTCGTAGGGCACACTCTTGTTTAGCAGGCGGTGCTCGCCCATCATGTGGCCATGATCCGAGGTATAGACCACGATGGTGTTGTCGGCGAGGCCGAGTTCCTCCAGACGTCCCAGGATCCGGCCCACATACTTGTCCACGAGGGTGCAGAGGCCCCAGTACCGGGCCTTCAGCTCTTTCCAGCCCCACTCATCGTTCGACTTGACCCACTGGGGCTGGTCCGCCATGTACTGGCCCGCGTAGGCCTCCTGTAGGCGCCGGTAGCGCCGCGGCACCGTGGCCTCCATGCGGCGGTACCACGACTCCGGCAGGGTCATGTCGTCAGGGCGATAGAAGCCATCGAGCGGGCTGGTGAAGGGGGCGTGCGGTTCTCGGAAACTGACGGAGAGCAGGAAGGGCTGGTCACCGTGGGTTTCCAAAAAGCGGCTCGTCTCCGCCGTCTGGAAGGCCGGCTTCCCCACCTCCTCGGGCATCCGTGCTGCCGTGGAGGGGGCGAAGATCATGCCGTCCCGATGCGGGTCGGCCGGCGTATAACCGCGCGAGACCAGGAACTCGTGATAGGAGCTAGAGCCGGCCTCCGTACTCACCCAGGGGTCGAAGCCCCGCTGCGCGTGCAACTCGTTGCCCAGGTGCCACTTGCCGTTGTAGCCCGAGACATAACCGGCGGGCTGGAGCAACTCCCCCAGCATCGGGATACTGGGATCGGGCACGATGTTGTTGTCCACGACGCCGTGCGTGTGGGGATACACGCCGGTCAGCAGCGAGGCCCGCGCCGGGCTGCATCGCGGCTGGGCGCAGTAGGCCTGCTGGAACAGCGCACCGGTGGCGGCGAGCCGATCCAGGTGTGGCGTCTGGATCTGCGGATTGCCAGCGGCCGCGATCGTGTCCGCCCGCTGCTGGTCCGTCCAGAGCAACACCACGTTCTTCGGTCGTACAGCCATCCGTATCTCCGAACACCCCCCCACCATGTTCCCGGTCTATACATGGAAGAGGGACAGGTGATAAGAGAGAGCCAAGCTGGATATCAACTATTCCTGTCCGCAGGCTACAGCACCTCGGATGCCGGCCGCTTTTGGTGGTTGTTGCTTCGCCGCCGACTAGATACCAGGCTTGAGGAGTCCCTTCGGGGGAGTCAGCGTTCCCAGTTCAATGGCCAGATTGGCGAGGCGGTTGGCTTCTCTGGCCCCGTCGAGCGGGGGCACTTCGCCCGTCCAGACTCGGTTGAGCATCGCAGCCCACGCCCCAGAGGATGGCCACCAGAACTCCTGCCCCTGATTCCCGAAGCGGTGCTCGTACCCTTCGATGACGAGGTGGCGCTTCCACTTCTTGGAATCCAGCCAGGTATCCGTGTCCATAGCCTGCTTCAACACGGGGACGGTGTTCCCCTCGGCCGCCAGCCTCTGGGTGAACGGCCCTGCCAGATGGGCGGCTAACTGGGCCGTCTCTCCGATCACGCCATGCTGCCCTGCCCACTTGGTAATCACGTGCGGCTGCGAGTTCTGATGCACAGCCCGCCTGCCGGTAGCCTTCCAGATCGGCGCCCGCATCACGTCCCATTCGAAGTCCACGTCCTTGGAGAAGTCCCGGTTGGCCTTGTGGTACCAAATGGCGAAGTTGCCCTTCTTCTGACTGAGCTTCTTCTCGCGGCTGAGATTGCGCGACGGTACGATCTGATGCCTAAATATCAGATCGTGGAGGAAGGTGATGGCCTCCACCCCGACCGGGCCATCCAACACCCACTGCGTGTTGTCTTTGGTGCGCGGTCCGTCGCCAATGGCGTACATCAGCGTCTCCACCGTATACCAGCGATGATCCCATAATGCGTAGACGTTCTCCTCCGGCGAGGTCAGCTTCTTGCCAACCTCCACGAGGGTGTCCCACGTCCAGGTGTCGTCTGGCTCCGGCACCCCGTGCTTTTGGAACAGTGACTTGTTGTACATGAAATCCTTGGGACCACCCTGGAACGGCCAGCCATAGGTGCGGCCCTCATAGATCACATGTTCGGGGATGTAGAAGTAATCATCGAGCGAGAGCTTGAACTGCTTGAGGTAGGGGCTGATGTCGGCAAAGATCCCCCGCTTCGCCCAGTAGGTAAAGAAGAAGCCTGCCCACAGCATCAGGTCACCCATGTCGTCGGCGGCCATGAGCGTAGTAACCTTAGGAACGATCCCGCCCTCTGGATTCTGGATGTTGCGCTTGTCAATGGTGACCTGGGGATGGAGCCCCGCCCACTCCTCCAGGCTCTGGTTGATGATGTCGCCCCGCACCCCCTCGAGCCAGTCGGTGTCGAAGATCACCGTCTTTGGCTCGGCGGCCGGCGCCGGCTTCTCTACGATCTTCTCTACGATCTTCTCGACGTATTTCACCTCCGGCTCGCCACAGGCGGCCGCCAGCAGCCCCCCGAGCGTAGCTGCTGCACCACCCAGATACTGTCGCCGTATCACCGCAGTCATCGGCATACCTCCTTGGTCGGCTACACGCACTCGGGCTAAACTCCACCTCCCCGAGCGGTACCCCTGTCATCATAGCCGCTCCAGCGGTTACGTCAAGTGCCGAGATCGCGGCGAGCCAGGACATGCCATTGACCAGCTCGGCGTGATCCCGGTGTCGGGTTGGCAACCTGATGGCTTGGTCCAGGGTGGCGCCAGTTACCGACAATCGAAAGACGCTGGGTGGGCCCGGGAGCGGCTTGACGTTGTATGTGGGCCGCGGCCACCTGGCTGGCGGACCACCCCCGGGCTAGGAGCCAGAGCACGTGCCAACGTTCCCGCTCGCGCGGGTTCGGTGCCCGATATATCCGCTCCCGCACCGCCCGCATGTCGATCATCGTCAAACCTCGCCAACCACTCCCCTCGCTCACCGCCGATCACACCGATTCTGCCGGTTTCACCTTGGCTTTAGTTTAGGAAGTTCTATGAGCAGCGAGGCTTCTATTTGCTGGAAGAGATAGATCCCTACCCCGGATGGGGCCCTGGGAACCCATGTGCGATCTATGTCAAAGTGCTGTAGTAGCCGCCAGCTACCGGTACCAGGCGGCCTGGAGTTGGTAGAGATCGGCATAGGTGCCCCTGGCTGCCAGGAGCACGGCGTGGCTGCCTTCCTCCAGCAGCCGGCCCTCGTGCAGCACCAGGATGCGGTCGGCGATCCGGCACGACCCCAGCCGGTGCGAGATCAGTACCACGGTCCGCTTGGCTGCCATCGCGGTGAAGTGCTCGTAGACGGCGGCCTCCGACTTCGCGTCCAGCGCCGAGGCCGGCTCATCGAGGATCAGGATGTCGGCCGGGCGGAAGTACGCGCGGGCAATCGCCAGCTTCTGCCACTGCCCCACCGACAGCTCGGTCCCCTCGTGGAACTCCTTCCCCAGCAGCGTACACAGGCCATCCGGCAGCGTCCCCGCCACTTCGTCGGCACCACTCCGGGTGACCGCCGCGGCCAAGGCCGTCTTGTGCTCATCGCCGGCGCTCCAGCCGAGTGTAATGTTGTCGCGGACGGTGGTCTGGTAGCGCAGGAAGTCTTGGAACACGGCCCCAAAGCGGCGGTGCCAATCGGCCGCGGCCAAGTCGCACAGGTCAACACCATCCACGACGATCCGGCCGGCGGTGGGCCGATACAGGCCCATGAGCAGCTTGACGAGGGTGGTCTTTCCCGCGCCGTTCTCGCCGACGAGCGCGATGCGCTCACCGGGCCGGATCGTCAGGTTGACGTTGACGACGGCCGGCTGCTCACCGCCGGCGTAGGTAAAGGAGACATTCTCGAACACAATGCCCTCGCGGATTGGACCCGAGGCCCGCTGTCCCGCCTCCAGATCAAGGCGCGGTCCCTCGAGGAACTCGAAGAAGTCCTGGACATAGCGCAGGTCCCAGTAGACGATGGAGGCAGTAATGACCAACGTGGAGTAGTTGCTCTGAAAACTCTCGATAGCCACAAAGAGGGCCGCGAGCGCGCCAAGATCGGCCTGCCCCGTGGCCAGCAGCCAGATGCTGAAGGCCAGGGCCGCGATGTAGCTGATGGCGTTCAAACCCTCGGTGACGACCGACTCCCGGGCCTCGCGGGTCGTCAGTGCCATGCGCTCACCACGCAAACGACGCCACAAACGATCTGCCTGGTCAATCAGCCAGGAACCGAAGCCGAACAACCTGATCTCGGCAGCGGCCGCGCGGCCAGTGAGTAGCTTGCCGAACACCGCAAAGCGCCGTTCGTCATGGGTGTGCTGGCGAAAGAGATAATTCCGTGCCCGGACGCGGCGCTCGTTCGCCAGCACGCCCGGCGTGGCGCCGAGGACCAAGAGCAGCAGCAGCCCCCAATGAAACTGCCCCAGGTACAGCAGGAGCGAGACTAGCACGACGCAGAGCCGGAGGATGTTCCAGAGGAAGGACATAGTGTGGAGAAAGCGTCGTTCCATGCCGTAGCGTGCGCGGTACAGCCGATCGTAGTGTGCAGATCGCTCCAGTTGCTCCAGCGGCATCGCTTGCACTTGCCGGAAGCAGCGCTCCTCGATGACTCCCCGCACCACCTCCTGATGGCGGTCCTTGACCATGCGCTGCAGCGCATCGCCGGCGGCTTGGAGCAACCCTAGTCCGGCGAAAGCGCCACCCCAGAGCAGACCAGTGAGGAGTGGCGCATCGCCGCTCACCACCGCTTGCGCCGTACTCACCAGTTGACGCAGCAGATGCACTTGCGCCACTGCAAAGAGGCCGAGGCCGACCGTCAACACGGCGAGCAGCACGGTGACGATTGGGTTGACGGACCAGAGCAAGCGCAGCAGCGGGAGCACGTACCGCAGCTGGCCCCGGTTCAGCCGGCCGGTCACTAGCAGCTCGCCGTGCCGTTGAGCTACCATGCTTGTGCCTCCCCGGCGGCGCCATCGCCATACCAGCTCGCCTGCAGACGGTACATCCGCGCGTACTCGCTGCCCTGCGCCAGCAAGGCCTCGTGACCGCCCTCCTCGACGACCCGTCCCTCCCGCAGCACGATGATGCGGTCGGCCAGTCGTGCCGAGCCGAGCCGGTGGGAGATGAACACCGCGCACCGGCCGGCCGCGGCCTCGCGGAATCGCCGATAGACGGCGACCTCGGCGCGCGGATCAAGCGCTGCCGTCGGCTCATCGAGCACCACAATCTGAGCGTCGCGCAAGTAGGCGCGAGCAATGGCGAGCCGCTGCCACTGCCCGGCCGACAGTTCGACGCCGGCCTCGAACTCCTTCCCCAGCAGCGTGACATAGCCAGCGGGCAGGTCTGCAACGAACGTCGCTGCGCCGCTCTGTTCGGCCGCTGCCACGATCCGCGGATGCACCGCCGTTGACGGGACCGCGTCATCACCGAGCAGCGCCACGTCGGCATAGCCGATGTTCTCGGCCACGCTCGTCGGATAGCGCATGAAGTCTTGGAAGATCGCGGTCGCGCGGCGGCGCCACTGCACCGGATCGAGATCAGTCAAGTCGGTCCCGTCTACGGTGATCCGACCGGCGTCCGGGCGATAGAGGCCGAGCAGCAGGCGCACAAGCGTCGTCTTGCCCGCGCCGTTCTCGCCCACCAATGCCACCCGCTCCTGGGGCCGCAATGTCAGGGTGACGTTTGCCAGCGCCAGTCGGTCCGCGCCCGGATAGGTGAAGCTGACGTTATGGAACCGCACTCCCTCACGCAGGGATGCCACTCCGTTCGCCCTGGCGTGCCGTAACTGCAGTTCCGGTTCCAACGCGAGGAACTCCCGCAAGTGCGCCAAGCGCGACACCTGCTCCACCAGTCCATAGGTTCCCCACGACAAGGAGTCCGTCAGGCTGCGAAACCGGCTCAACCCGTACAGCAGCGCCACCAGACTCCCAATGCTCACGGTGCCCTGGAGGGCGAAGAGCAAGAGCGCCAGGATGACCACCCAGCCGACCGCTTCCTGGAGTGCGCTGGTCGCCAGGTTTGCGCGGCCTACCCGCCGCCGCGCCGCCGTGGCTGCGCTGAGAAAGCGCTCGAAGGCACGTCGCCACCGTGCGAGGAGCACGGGTGCTACACCGAACAGGCGTAGCTCCGGCGCCGCCTCGCGGCTGGATAGCTGCGCCGCCCAATAGCCCATCTCGCGCCGCTCCGGGGAGGTGCGGTAGTTGACCTCGATCCAACGCCTAGACTGCCACGCGCCAACTCCCGCACGTAGGGCCGTAGTCGCAACAAGCACGACAGCGAGCAGCCAGTGCGCCTGGGCAAAGAGCAGCAGCAAGCCGGCCAAGCCGATGATCATGCTGATCTGGCCCGTCAGTGCAGTCACTACCCCGCCAGGGGGACGACCGAGCGCACGCCGCCCATTCTCCAATTTCTGGTAGTAGTCTGGGCGCTCGAAGCTGGCGAGGGGCAGTGCGACGGCCTGCTCAAAGACCTGACGTTGCAGTATGCCCTGTAACCGCTCGTGGATGAGCACCGCGATGTAGGCAGCTACCGCGGCCTCCGCGCTGCGGGTGAAGAAGACAGCGAGCAGCAGCGCCAGCCACGGAATGGCGGCCGGCCAGAAATCAGACGCGCCGCCGCCGCCGGCCAGCGCATCAACGAGGCCGGTCATCGCCCAGACGGCGAGCGGTGTTGCAAGCCCGCTGACGATGCTCTGAACGCAGAGCACGCAGCCCGGGAGGCGGGCATGGGTCCAGATGAGACCGGCGAGGTACGCTACTGCTCCGGCGGCAGATTGCACCTGGGTATTGAGCCGTTTCCAGGAGTGGGCGCGGAGTGGGACATACTGCATCAAGCCCCCTTTCTCCTACAAACTTTCTCCTACAAACTTGACTCTTCGCCGCCGATGCGCTATAATTAAAGAGTGAACTGCTCTTGCGGCAGTAAAGCTCAAGAGTAGGCATGGAACACCGGCAATCTTGCGGTGAGATGCGGTTGCCGGTGATTCTTTTAATGTACTGCTAAGTAGCCTATTTGTCAAGACCCTTCTTTACACGTGTAAAGAAGGGGACTATTTCATTTCTTTCCTGATGTTAAGAACCATCTTCATCAAGTGCTTGAAACTGATCGAGGAGGTCAGCATCGCCGATGTGGACGACGGCTTCACGGGCAGCCAGGTCGAAGACGAGTATGAGATGATCCCCCGGCTCACCCCCTCGACGCCTGAAGAACGGGCCGAGACCCCACGACCAACTCTCCTGAATAACTGCGGCTCCAATCGGCGAGCCATCTTCCGCCTTGAGTAGAAACTCGCCGCTCACGAACGACTTCATGGCTGCAGGAACCGTGAAGGCCCCACCAGAGATCATTGCCTGGGAGAGTTGGTACCCCAGCCAGACCATCCCGTCCGTTGTCCACCCATAGTCCTTGAGCACTCTGCCCCGGCGGCGCGGGGAGATCAGGGACTCGACCAGACCCGGCTCCACATCTGCACCGCGCAGTCCATAAACACCGGGGGCATACCGAGCGATGAAGGGCGAATAGCCCAGGCGGACATAGAAGGTCGAGCGCTTCATGCCCAGTTCAACGCATAGCTCCTCTAGCTCCTCCCGTCTCATGACTGGGCCATGCGTTTCTAAGGCCAGTAGCAGGATTTGCTCAGTCTCGTTGAGGGCTTCGCCCCAAGCCACCGGTGGATCAGCGCTGACTGTGCTGCCCTCTACCAGATAGCCTGCTGCCTGGCGGCACAGCTCCAGGAGCACACGTTGCGGAGGGACGAAACCCTGCATTCGGTACTCTCTGGCTACACCGGACCGCAGCTCTACCACGTTGACCCTGGAGCCAACGGATAGGACCTTGTTGATTCGATTCAGCAGGCGATTCCTGGACACGGAGGTTAACCAGAACCATCCTCCCGCCTCGTCAAGCCACTGAAAATCCTGGTGGCCTCGAAGGATTTGTGTCACGAAATCGGAGCGGACCGGTTCTGGCAACTGCTCCATGACTTGTGCGGTGATGTCCTCGATGGTAGTCACACCCCAGTGCTCAACGGATTTGCGAGCGCACCGGACAATCCTATTTCCTACGGCAAGCGTCTGAGGTGAGAGCACCATTCGGCCCCCTGTTGATCCTGTGACTACGAAGGGCAACTGACGCCCCAAGATCATCGGACGCATTTTCAACGTCGTCCCGGTTGGTGACTGGAAAGGTATTGTTTCGGCAGACTTTATCAGCCCTTCCAGAGAGAATGGGGCCGCCGTTAAACCCTCCGCGACTAAGGCTTTCTCAATCGCAGAGGCTGGGGCAGGAATCTTTTCTGCTACGACACTGAGAACGCGGTCGAGGGCCGGTGCAAAAGGCTTCGTTGCCGCCAGCGCCTTGGCCACGGGCGCGCATATCTGACGCACGCGCTCTCGGGACATCCCGAATTCGTCACCCACAGACTGCAAGGTAGTTCCTCCACGGCCGTCCCAGCCAAGGTACCGCGTCACGATGAGGTGATTCCGATCCGAATGGCTTACCACACTAGCTACCAAGTCTCGCAGCTCTTCCTCTAACTCCATTCTCTCCTTCGCTTGGGCAGCCTCCCTCAGATGGCGGAGCCGCACAGCAACTTCGGGGCCGGGCAGAGCGTGCGAACGCTCGCCTAGACCATCTCCAAGCTCCTTTACTGTTGCCGCACCGAGGCCAACCTCTCGAAGAAGGTATCCGAGCCGAGGATCAGACTCATTGATTGCCTCCGCACCTGGGATATCGCGTAAAGGCCTGATCTCACGGACGAGAGTGGCATTGAGCAGGACCGCTGCAGACAAGTGGGTCAGGATACTCGCCAACTCACGAGCGATCCGGGCATCGAGTGGAGGCTGTGAAGGGGCACCGATCGGACTGCGTACGAAACGGAAGAGGAAACGGTCATTGTCTAGCCGCTTCACATGCACCTGGTCACCGGGACGGGCTTTGTGACGCTCAACGAGCCAGAAACCAAGCATTCGGGCCGGCCGGCTACGCAAGTTCTTGGGGGTTTGTGAACCACGACGTCCTGAGTTTCCACTGAGCCTTGCCGGAAACTCCAGGCCATCATCGGTAACAACAGCGATGTCGCGCACACCGAAGAGGGCAGCTTTGACACGATCCATGTTCAGGTAGGCTTCCCCTCTCCGTCGCCGACCGCCTTCATTGAGATTGTTCTCCGTGATGTGAAAAGTGATGGTCTGCGGCCCTTTCCCGGCGCATGCGGTCTGCACAGATTGGCGCCGTTCATCAAGAGCGGCACTGACGGTCCGCACAGGTTGAGGATGGTCGTCCGGAGCGGGGCCGATGGTCGCCTCAATTGAAGTGAGGAGATCAACTAGGGCACGAGCACCGATCCCCCGGAGGCCGGCAACTTGCTCGATTCTCTTAGCGAATGCTAACCACGGCTGCTCCCTCTTCAGCGCGTTGTAGGTCCGTTGCTCAAGCTCCAACTCCTCAAGTTCCACCCCATCAAGCAATCTAGGAAGCCTGCGAGTCCCCAGCGAGCGCGGTGCCGAGTTGAGTTGTCCCCGGACCCCGCTGACGACCGCCTCGCCCAACTGGCGACACACCTCAGGGCCAAAGTGTGACCAGGCGGTCTCATCAAGGTCACTGAACTTATGCATGTGGGCAGGACGACTGTGGCCCAGAAGATGATCCGGTAGCGGCGCGTTCAGGATTTCGCGAAGTGCCAGCGGCGCGATCCGCTGCCCCGGCCGAGGGTATCGGGAGATGCCCATTTACTGCTGCCTCCCGTTGGCCGCTACTTGGCGTATAAGCTGGCACCCTTGCGAGCGACCCGGTTGATAGTCTCACGGATGTCCACAATCGAGTCTGAAGGGTCAAGGTACTCGTCGCGGGCAGCAAGCTCGGAGGCAAGCGCTACCGCATACTCCGCAAAGGAAACTTCATAGGCAAGACGCTTGAAGGTCGGATCGTCAATCGAGCTTGAGCCTTTCGCTGCGGCTAGCTGAGGGTGATCCAGATTGATGTAGATCGCGCGTTCCTCTGACACGTATTTGGCCCGGTATTCATCTGCACCCATAGAGTCAAACTTCACCTGAAAACCACCGCGGGGACGGTGCCGGTTGCCAGTACCGCCAGCCCGCTGACCCTGCTTCTCTGAGTCAGGTGTGCCCGGTACCACTTGTGGTGTAGGCTCTGATGTCTCTGCATCGCTGCTTCCAGAGCCACCCTGCGATCCCGACTCTCCAGGCTCAGAGACTACCTCGGCTGGGAGCTCCGCTCCATAGATGAGATCATCTTGGTCGCTACCATGTACGGGTGTGCGGTAGGGGTCCGAACCACCGGCTGCCTTGGCTCTCGCTTTGGCAACGCGCTCGCGGAAATCGCGGAAATCCTCGTTGATTACCCCTGCGATCTCAGCTGCCTGCTTGCCGAGCCTCTTAGCCTCCGCACTCGCCCGGCGCTTTCTCTCGACTGCCATCAGTTCGCGCCGCAGTTGGTCAATCTTAGGCCCAATGAAGGCGTAGATCGCTTGAACAAGCGGGTTATTGCGATTCAACTGGAGCGACCGACTCAAGTCGAATGGTCGCATTGGTGAGGTGTCATCATCCAATCTGGGCACATCAATCTCGCCAAAGATGTACTGGGCCATCTCCCGGCCCTCGGATCCGGCCAGCGTTGTCTCGTGCATCACGCCGTTCGAGTAGATGGATACGCCACGCAGGTCCTCATCCAAGGGTGCTTTTGCAACCTTCAGGGTCAGCTCAACGTCACCCAGCCTGTTTCGCAGGCGTTCGTCCGGTCGAAACCGTGCCTCTCGTGCTACAGCCGGTTCGGAAAACTCACATTCATGATTGTTCACAAATACCGTAGCATCCTTGGGCCACTTCGTAAGGTGTCTCTCGATATAGCGAATGATGCCTGCCTGATCCAATTTCCTCAGGTGGATGCCTTCGATCTCAATGTTGGTCCCATTCGGGGCACTGGTCGGTGCTTCTCGCTCTAGCGTGCGTACCGGAATGGGATCCTCCGAAGTCCGGCCCTCGACATCCTCGCGCAGCAATTCCACTCTAGACCGCTTGCCATTCCGGGTGGTATCTATCCGCAGCACATCACCGATTCCGAATGCGGCCGATTTGCCCGTGCCAAAGCGACCACGCCCCGGCTGCCCCTTTTTGCGATCAACGTTCTCACCATGCATAACAAAGAAGTTCTGCAGGCCGCGCCAGTCCATCCCTCGACCATTGTCTGAAATCGAGATTTGCTTCTTGCGGTTTCTAAGCACAACCTTCACGCGAGGGCTGACCCCAGCATCAACATATTGGAGACTGTTTGACACGTATTCCCAAACGACGAGCTTGTCCGTTTTGAAAACGGCCGCATTCTGCAACAAATCCCTGGCAACATGCGTCTTCACCAAGAGCTGGTTCTCTGCATTCAACATCACGCCTACCTCTGCCGAACTTTGGCAGCCAACTGCCGTACTACCTGGCCAAGCTCCGGGTCATCTCCGAAGGTATTCAGAATACGGGTTAGCTTACGCTCACGCGCTCTGCCGGTAACGTAGTCATTCACTCTAAAGAACGATTCCGCCTCCTGAGACGTGACCGATTCTATACCTAGGGATTGAGACTTAAGGAAGGCAACGTCTGCAAGCATATGTATACGCTCGTTCCGCCGCCAACTCCGCTCCTTGGGAGAAAGCGCCTCTCGCGCAAGACCAGCGTGACTCAAGTCTCGAGCACGGCCCTCTGCAAACGCAAGGCCCCGCTCCGTGAGCAACCAGCCTTCCTTGCTAGAGCCAAGTAGCAGGCTCCCATTCCTCGGCTTCTTGGCCTCCCGAAGTGCCGATCCGACGTGGTCAATATTAATCTGATTAGGATATTTACGCCATGCAAAACGGCCAGGTGCGATCTCGTTGGCCTTGACCGCGATGTCTTCAATGTCAACAGTCAGGCTGCCGCCACCGAGAAGGTAGACGGCCAACGTGACAATTTCGTAATTGGATAATGACTTGCTCACTTAATACACCTGCATCTTGTTCGATGAAGTCGAGGTAATTGCATCCTTCGCTTGCGGAGTTGCCGTCAGTCGGCGTCGTCGAGGAGGTGGTCGCAGAGGGCGGTGAGCTGCTCGTCGGAGAAGTAGTGGAAGACCAGCCGGCCTCCCTGCCGCCCTCCCCGGCGCTGTACGACCTCGACGCGCGTCCCGAGAAGCTGTTCGAGCCGGCCTTCGATATCGGCCAGCTCCGGTGATTTCGTCGGGGTCGGGTGCGAACGCGACCGGCGGCCCGCCGCTTCGCGCAAGCGCCGGACCAACTCTTCGACCTGGCGCACGCTCAACCCCTCGGCGATCACCCGCTCGGCCAGCTCGTGCTGGTCGGCCGGACTAGACGCACCGAGCAGCGCGCGCGCGTGTCCCTCGGTCAACTTGCCCTGGAGGAGGTAGTCCTTGATCTCCGTGGAGAGATTGAGCAGCCGCATCGTGTTCGACACCGCCATGCGGCTCCGCCCCGTCTGGCGGGCGACCTCTTCCTGGGTCAGCCCAAAATCGTGGATAAGCTGTCGGAAGGCCGCGCCGGCTTCGAGGGGGTTCAGGTCGGTGCGCTGGAGGTTTTCGACAAGGGCCAGGATCAGGTACTCGTCACCGGTCACCTCTCGAATGACGGCCGGTACTTGCGCGAGGCCGGCGCGCCGGGCCGCTTGCCAGCGCCGCTCGCCGGCGATGAGCTGATACCGCGACGAGCCGGGCACCCGGCCGACGAGCACCGGCTGCAGGACGCCGTGTTCGGCGATGGAGTCTTGCAGCTCTTGTAGCTCTTCCTCGTCGAAGCTCCGGCGCGGCTGTTGGGGGTTGGGATCAATCGCGTCCACGTCCAGGAGTTGCACTGCTGGATCGTCGGCAGCCATCTCCTCGGGCGCAGCCGGCAGCAACGCCTCCAAGCCACGCCCCAGCCCGCCCTTAGGTCGCGGCATCTGTGAATGCCTCCTCTAGCTCCGCTCCGAGCGCCCGGTACGCCGCGGCGGCGCGTCCAGTCGGGTCATACGCGAGTACCGACTGACCGTAGCTGGGCGCCTCGCCCAGCCGCACCGTGCGCGGGATCACCGTTTTCAGCAGTTCTTCGGGGAAATGCCGCTGCACCTCGGCGCTAACCTGCCGCGAGAGGTTGGTCCGTAGGTCGTACATCGTCAACACGAGATGGACGGCACGCAGCCCCGGGTTCAGGCGCTCGTGTACGCTACGCAGCGTCCGCAGCACGTCGGTTAGCCCTTCCAACGCCAGGTATTCGCACTGCACCGGCACAAGCAGGGTATCGGCGGCGGCCAGCGCGTTGATCGTCAGCAATCCGAGCGCCGGCGGACAGTCAATCAGCGCGTAGTCGTAGGCGGTGTGGACCGCGGCGAGGGTGCTGGCTAGCCGCTTATCCCGGTCCGTCAACTCGACTAGCTCGATGGTGGCGCCGGCCAGGTCCATGCTCGACGGCACGAGATCGAAGTGCGCCGCGCCGTCGGCACCGCTCCCCGCTTCCACGGCGCGGCCCCCGGCGGGTCCTACTCGAATGGCGGCCTCGCGGAGCGACACTGCGCCCAGCAGCACATCATACGTGGACCGCCCGTCGAGCGACAGCCCCAGGCTCGCCGTCGCGTTCGCTTGGGGATCGAGGTCT
Source organism: Chloroflexota bacterium (assembly GCA_965220865.1). GTDB lineage: Bacteria > Chloroflexota > UBA11872 > UBA12225 > JAJDUF01 > JAJDUF01. The sequence continues at coordinate 3,146,731 of OZ244848.1, read as the reverse complement.
ATGAGCAGCACACGACGCTGGCGCTCGGCCCATGCCGCGGCCAGGTTAACGGCGGTGGTCGTCTTGCCCACGCCGCCTTTCTGACTGGCGATGGCAATAATCCGTCCCATGACCTGGCTCGCGCCATTCTACCAATCGCTTCACGGCGACCGATGCCTTACCCCCTGACCCCTCGCCGCCAGTGGCCGGTGGCCAAGTGGAGAGAGGCGTGGGGCGGTTGGTGTCACGCCGGCGGCCGCTCCCTGTCCCACTAGGCGAGGGCCGGGCGCTGCGGTGCGATACACTCTCCTGTGCATCTCCGCCGCTAGCACCCGGCCCGCGGACACTGCGGGCCGGGTATGGCGGTCGAGGGCTACCGCGAGGGGAGGACGAGGCCGCGATGTCCGCCGTGTGGCAGAAGGGCAGTCTCTACCTCATCGTGTTCATGGCCAGCGCCTGCACGCTGATCTTGGAGATCGTGGCCGGTCGCTTGCTTGCCCCACACCTGGGCGTCTCCCTTTACACCTGGACCACCATCATCGGGGTCGTGCTCGCTGGCATCAGTATCGGGAACTTCCTGGGCGGCCGGCTTGCCGACCGCTTTCCGGCGCCAAGCACCCTGGGCCTCTCCCTGCTCGCCAGTAGCCTGACCAGCTTGGCCGCGCTGGCCGTGGTGACAACGCTGCACGAAGAGACGTTCGACTTCCCCCTCCTCGCCAGAATCCTCATCATGACGACCGCTCTCCTGTTCTTGCCCAGCTGCATCCTGGGCATGGTCACGCCCCTCGTCGTCAAGCAAGCACTCACCAGCCTCACGCACACCGGCAGCATTGTCGGTCAGTTGTATGCCGTCTCGACGGCGGGGAGCATCGTCGGCGTCTATCTGGCGGGCTTCGTCCTGATCGCGCAGCTCGGCACGCGCACCGTCGTCTTTATGGTCGCCGTGGCACTCCTGGTCCTGGCCTTGCTCTTCGGTCGGCTGCACCGTGCGCGCTGGCTCGCGGCCGCGCTGCTGGTGGGAACAGTCGCCCTGGCCGGCAATGCCGCGCGGCCATCGGTACGCGCCGACAACTGCACGCTGGAGACCAACTACTTCTGCATTCGAGTGACGGAGGTCGTGCGCCGAGAACAGCCCGTCGTGCGGCTCCAGCTCGATCAGTTGGTGCATAGCTTCAACTCGCTCGGCAATCCGCAGGTGATTATCTACGGCTACGTGCAGATCGCCGCCGAGACGGCGCAGTACGTCGCCGAGCGCGAGCCGCGTATGCGCACGCTCTTCTTGGGCGGCGGGGGCTACACCATGCCGCGGGCGCTGGAAGCACGCTATCCCGAGGCCGTCATTGAGGTCATCGAGATTGACCCGGCGGTGACGAGGACCGCGCAGACGCACATGGGCCTGCCCTGGGACACCCGGGTCATCACGTACAACGATGACGCGCGGATGGCCGTGCGTGATCTGCCACTACAAAGCTACCACCTGATCTTCGGGGACACCTTCAACGACTTCTCGGTACCGTACCACCTCACCACCCTGGAGTTCTCGCATCAGATACGCGATCTGCTCGCCGAGGACGGCATTTATGTGACGAACATCGTGGACAAGCTCATTGACGGCCGGTTTCTCAAAGCCTTCGTGCGTACCCTCCAGCAAGTCTTTCCTTACGTCTATGTCCTCGGCGAGAGCGATGGGATCGTCGAAGCGAAGATACAGACGCGGGGCACCTATGTCGTGGCGGCGGCGGCGCAGCCGATTGCGTTCGAGCGCTTCGGCGCCTACCCCAATCCCACCGCGGCGCCTCCGACGACGCGCGTGATGCAGCAATCGGCCATGGAGGCTTGGCTCAATACCGGACCACCGGAAATCCTGACCGACGATCACGTGCCGGTAGACACTATGCTCGCCCCGCTCTTCCTCGAACGCTAGGGCGCAATCCCGAGGAATCCGTAGTAACGTGCAGCGATGTATAGCCATTCACCATGCTACACTGTACGGAAGGAGCGAGGGAGCGCCCGGTGGGCATATCCGACACTGCCAAGGCGGTGCGATTGGCTGATACCGCGTCGCGCGGCCCAGCGCTGGCGGCAACCCGGCCAGCCTAGGAGGCTGACATGGCTACTGAGACGATGGACCCCGCGGTACCGGCGATCCGAGACGCCGACCTGGCTGCTTTGCAGGTGCTCCTCCCGCACCTGGCGACCAAGGCCGACCTGGCCGACCTGCGGGCTGATCTGGCCGCAGTGCAGGCACTCCTCCCGCACCTGGCGACCAAGGCCGACCTGGCCGACCTGCGCACTGAGATTCACGCCGCGATGAATGCGCTGACATGGAAGCTGGCCGGCGCGCTGCTGGCCGGGCTGACCGCGCTGGCAGGGCTGATCATCGCGCTCCAAGTCTTCACCTGAGCGACGCCAGCGTCCGGCTGGCCGCAGTGCCGGTAGACACCATGCTCGCCGCCCCGCTCTGCCGCGAACGCTAGGGCGCCCAGTGCCGGACAGTCATTCGCCTTAGCGCCAGGTCAGCCACATGGGGAACCGGTAGACCGCAGCTTGTTCATAGGTAGGCTCCCGCTGCCCACCTGAAGATCACGCGGCTGGGCATGTCCGGCGAACGAACTCTGCTATTCCTCCCATATCACCCTGATAGAGCAGCTATCTCCTCTCGGTGAGAGGAGACTGTCCCTAATAGTAAAGTTCCTTACGTCACCTGCCTTCATAGGGCCGATTCTTCCCGGCCCCACACCTGCATGGATTGCATAATCACTAGAACCATGGGAACCAAGATCAGGAAAGGGCTCGTTACCAACCTTCCCCTCAACCGACACAGACGATACGACTCTATGTGCTCTGATAGTGCCACTTATTGTGACCGTGACGAATCTGGTAGGATCTCCCCTTCCCGAACATTTCGAAATGCTTCCAGTAACCGCTGCGACGTCCGCGATGATCCAGATGTCGTCATCACGTTTGGTGGCAGAAACAACCGGGGACCAGTCAATCCCACAAGCAACAGCGCTTCTACCTGCTACTGAAATACAACCGCGTCCTAGTGGATTGACAAAGAAAGTGGTCCTGCCAGCGCTCACCTGACAACCTTTCCCTGGAATGCAATCACGGTGATGACGAGCCAGTGAGAAGAGGCCAGGTCCTGGTGGGTTGACGAGGCTGGCGCTCACTTGACAACCTTCTCCCGGGTTCAACTCCATACCCACTCGGCAGGATCCGATTAGTGTAGGCTTGAATTTTGGAACGACAAACGGAATAGCAGCCTCCGGAAGGCCAGAACAACCACTACTGTTGCATGCCACCACCCAGTAATAATTGTCTTCTCTGAAGCCATCTACTGTGTGAAGATAGTCTGTTCCTACGACTCGCGAAGCTATTTCTTCACAAAATACAGGTCTTCCGTCTGAAGATACGCGGCACTTTTCACCACCATGTATATCGTCATGATACACCTTATAGTATTCTGCGCCTTGGACTGATTCCCAACTAATACGCAACGTGTACCCTTCTAGTGTGCCGCTTGTAGCGGGTCCATGAGTGACTTTTATGTTTGTCGTTTCAGAAGGCTGCGCGGAAGTTGGGACGGGTGGGGCCGGCGGAGCGCTCGTCGCGGGCGCCGTGGACGGCTCGACCACCGGTGCCGGCTCCTCAATCGCGTGCGGCACGATGGCCAGCCCGGTCAGCACCTCGGCCTCTTTCAGCAGATCCCCGCCCAGGACCGGTGTAATGGTGCCGATGGCCGGCAGACCAGGCGCCGTGGCCACCCAGTGCTGGAACGCGATGCGCTGGAACCGTTGGGCAATGTATGGCCCCGCCTTCTCCGGCCGCGACGCCGGCAGCCCATACAACTGCATCGCCTGATTCTGCCCCCAGCCCGCCGCCAGCGCCGCGCTCGGCGGGGCCAGATAGCGCTGCTTGATCGACTCGTCGGTCAGCCAACTCATCCGGATCGCGACCGCTTCCTCAAAGCTCGCCGCCCCGTCGCCCATCGGGAACGGAATCCCCTTCGTCGCCTGCAGCCACGGATCGCGGCCCGCCTGCTCCAGCCACTCGAAAATGTTGGCCAGCACCACGGTCCCGCTGTCGGGGCGGTATTGTAGCACCCCTACTTGGGTCGCTTGATAGGTGAACCCTTCGCGCACAAAGCGGCGCGAGATGGGATAGCCCAGCGCCGCCGTTCCACCCAACTGCTGAAATGTGCTCCAGAAGGGCATCCCGTCCGCATCGGTAACGGCAAACCCGAGACCATTTCCGCCGCCCGTCTGCCGATAGAAGTGCCCGCCCGGCACCGGTTCATCAGGCGGCAGCGCCTGGGCGCGGCCCATGCCGGACGGAGCCAGCGCCATGACAAACATGACCATCAGCAGGACACGCAACGTCAGCCTTGGCCGGCGGGAGTGTATGGTATTCGGCCAGCTTCCCACGCGCACCGCTCCTCCGGTCACCGCAGCGCCCGCGCCATCACTCTCCTAACCATGGGCGGCTGTAGCCGGTTCCACAGTTTAGTATGTTCTAAAATGATTGTCAAGTCTGTGCAAGCCCGCGCTGCACGCGGTACACTGGCTCATCTCAGCGGGAGGGGAGCAGACCCACATGGCGGCACGAGAGCGGACCGGTACTCCTGAGGCGGCAGCTTCCGACGGGCGGCGGCAACCCAAAGTGGTAGTCGTGGATACGGGCGGTACCTTTGGCGCCGCCGGCGAGCGCGAAATCCTGGCGCAAGCCGGCTGCCGGCTGGTCACCGTTGCCAGCGACGACGAGGCAGCGGTGCTCGCGGAGGCCCGCGATGCCGACGCGATCATCGGCAAGCACCACGTCCCGCGGTCCTTCATCCAGGCGCTTACCCGCTGCAAGATCATCACCGTGGGCGGCATTGGGCTGGATCGGTTCGAGGACGTGGACTGTGCCACCGAGCAAGGCATCATCGTCACCAACGTTCCTGATGTCTTCGTGGACGAGGTAGCCAACCATACCGTGGCGCTGCTACTCGCCTGTGCGCGCTGGATCGTGCCGGCGGCGCAGCAGGTACGCGCGGGCGGCTGGGGCGGTGGTGATCGGGGGACGATCCACCGCCTGACCGGGAATACGCTCGGGCTGCTCGGTTTCGGCAACGTTGCGCGGGGCGTGGCGCAACGAATGGCCGGCTTTGCCCTGCGCGAGATCATCGCCCACGACCCCTACGTGGACCCGGAAATCTTCGCCGCCCACGGGGTGCGGTCGGTGCCGATGGTCCAGGTGTTGCAAGATGCCGATTTTATCTCCTGCCACGTGCCCCTCCTGCCGGACACCTATCACCTGATCGGCGCCCCCGAATTCGCGCTGGTCCAGAGCCACGCCATCTTCATCAATACCGCGCGCGGCCGGGTGGTGGATGAGGCCGCGCTAGTGGCAGCGCTCCAGGAGGGGCGGCTGCTGGCTGCCGGGCTGGACGTGACGGAGCAGGAGCCGCTCCCGCCCGATAGCCCGCTGCGGACGATGCCCAACGTCGTGATTACCCCACACATGGCCTCGTCCAGCGACTGGGCGGTCCGCGAGCGCCGCCGGCGTCTGGCGCTCGAAGTCGCCGCCGTCCTCACCGGCCATCGCCCCCGCGGCGTCGTCAACCGGCAGGTGCTCGACCAACTCGACCTCAAGTGAGCGGAAGGGGCTTTCGGCCACAGAGACCACAGATTGCATGGAGTAGGGGCTACGGCAGGATGTTGCCCCATCCACCTGCGAAGCGGCGTGCCACAGGGGGCAGCCATCACCACTCCCGCTTGCACCGCAATGACCGGCGAGACGGCTGGAATGCCGGGCGGCAGACTCCCCCTCTCTACATGGTGGAGAGGGGGCCGGGGGGTGAGGCACGGTCCAACCTGCCTGTCGCCGGAATCCGGCGGCGGCACGGGAGGCGGTGTATCCTGAGCGCTAGACAGTGAGGAGGATATTGATGGCCACGGAAACACAGCCGGTCCCGCTGCCGGAGGGCTGCTTGGACCTTTTCCAAAAGCGCAGCTTCGCCTACCTGGCGACGATCATGCCCAGTGGCTCACCCCAAGTAACGCCGGTGTGGGTGGACTACGACGGAACCCACGTGCTGGTCAACTCGGCACGCGGACGGCAAAAGGACCGCAACATGCGGGGACGGCCCCAAGTCGCGCTCTGCATTGCCGATCCCGACAACCCGTATCGCTACCTCGCCGTGCGCGGCACCGTCGTCTCGGTGACGGAAGCGGGCGCCGATGAGCATATTGACCGGCTGGCCAGTCGCTATACCGGGCGAGCGCGCTACCAGGGGCCACCGAGCGGCCCACGGGTGATCTACAAAATCCGCCCGGAGCGCGTCTCGACGATGGGCTGACCGCACGCACGCCGGGCGACCGGCAGAATACCCGCGCTATCCGCTATCCTTAACGAGGATCGCAGCGGTACTCGAACACGCCGTGACTCCTGCGCTGAGAGGTCATGCCCTGCTATACCGACGCCGCACATCACGAGTAACGGCGCATTAGCCCTGCGTGCTGAAGCCAACACTACCTAGAAAGACGAGAGCATAAGCGATGAGAGTTATCCTGGTTGAGCCGGTTGCGGATTTAGGGCGGGCGGGCGACGTCAAGGAAGTCGCGCCGGGCTACGCGCGCAACTTCCTCCTGCCCCGTGGACTCGCCGTACCCGGTACGCGGCATCAGATGAAGCGACTGCAACGGCTGCGCGGCGAAGCCGAGGCGGCTGCCGAGCGCGAGGCCGCCGAGGCGCGCAGCCTGGCGCAACGACTGCGCGAGCTGACCGTCACCATTCCGGCGCAGATCGGCGAAGGGGGCCGCTTGCACGGCAGCGTGACCTCCCCGCAGATCGCCGCCGCGCTCGACGAGCAGCATCAGATTCGGATTGACCGCCGCGACGTGGTACTCCGTGAGCCGCTACGCCACTTGGGCAGCCATCAAGTCACCCTGCGCTTGCCGGCGCGGGAGACGGGTATCGTCAGCGTCGAGGTCGTGCCGGACGTACCGGAAGAGCCGGAGCCGGAAGCGGCCGAGGAGCCGGCGGCGGAGCCTGACGCAGAAGCCACGGCAGAGGCCGACGCTGCCCAGCCCGAACCTGCTCTGGCAACCGAGGCGGCCGCAGAAGCCTCGTGAGCTATTGAGCGCGGCATGCGGTAGCGGGGATTAACCTAATCCCTGGCCGTCCTCACCCCGGCGATCTCCCACGCGGAGAGGGGGCCAGGGGGTGAGGCCCAAGGCCCAACCACAACCTCCCGCCCCACCTCACTGCCGCTAACCCCTTCCCCTGCCGCCAAGCGTTATGATTCTGCTATGACAGTAAATGGCGCAACTGCCGGAAGAGCGGTTGTCGATAGAGCAGATACCGAGGAACGCCTTCCTCCGCAGAATATCGAGGCCGAGCAGTCGGTCCTCGGGAGCATTCTGATTGACCGCGACGCCATCACGCGCGTCGCCTCCTTCCTCCAACCCTCAGACTACTATCGGCAGCAACACCGGATCATCTACAGCGCGGCACTCGACCTCTTCGAGCGCCAGGAGCCGGCGGACCTCGTCACGCTCACCGACGAGCTGCAACGTCGCGATCGGCTGGATGAGGTCGGTGGCGCGGCCTACCTGTCGTCCCTGACCGCTCTCGTGCCGACCGCCGTGCATGTCGAGTATTACGGCCGCATCGTCGAGCGCTGCGCGATGCTGCGGCGCTTGATCCAAGCCTCCGGGCAGATCGCGGCCCTGGCCTACGGCTCGGCCGACGCCGAGGAGGCGGTTGACCAGGCCGAAGCGATCCTCTTCCAGCTCACGCAACGGCGCCGCTTTCAAGAGTTCCTCCCTCTCAAAACAATCCTGGAAGAATACTTCGACCAGATCGATTCCATCTCTCAGCACCGCGGTCAGACGCTGGGCGTACCGACCGGCTTCCGGGACCTTGATACCTTGACCGGCGGCCTCCAGCGCTCCGATCTCATCATCGTGGCGGCGCGGCCGTCTATGGGCAAGACCAGCCTGGCACTGAATATCGCCCAGAATGCCGCTGCGCCGCCGCACAACGTGCCGGTTGCCATCTTCTCCCTGGAGATGTCCAAGGAACAACTCGTGCAGCGTTTGATCTGCACGGAGGCCCGCGTTGATTCGCAACGCCTGCGCCGCGGTGACATTGACGACGCGGAGCTACAGCAGGTCGCCAAGGCCATCGGCCGCCTCTCCGAGGTGCCAGTCTATATTGACGACACGGCCGGCATCCCGATCATGGAGCTACGCACGAAAGCGCGGCGCTTGCAGGCCGAGCACAACATTGGCCTGATCCTGGTGGATTACCTCCAGCTGATGCAGGGGCAGGGTCGCTACATGGAGAACCGCGTGCAGGAAGTCTCCGAGATTACCCGCTCGCTCAAGGGCCTCGCCCGCGAGTTGAACATCCCTATCGTGGCCATGTCGCAGCTTTCGCGCGCCGTGGAGCAGCGCCCGTCGCATATCCCGATGCTTTCCGACCTGCGCGAGAGCGGTTCCATCGAGCAAGATGCCGACGTGGTAATGTTCATTTATCGTGAAGACTACTACGACAAGGACACGCCCAAGAAAAACGTGGCCGACATTCTGGTCCACAAGCACCGCAACGGTCCCACGGGCGACATCCAGCTCCGCTTCTTCGGCCAGCAAACCCGCTTCGTTGATCTCGAAACCCGCCACCAAGCCTATCCGTAGGCCGCTTCCCTCCAGGGAAGTGCGGTCAAGACAGCGACCGTCCACCGCACTCCCTCTCTCTCTCCCTCTCTCTCGCTCGGGGCCAGGTGACGGGCCAACGCCGCACCACACCTGGCACTATCCGTGCGGTGTTCGTCCGTCAGGGGGTGCGGCGTGTCGGATAGTGGGGCGCCGGTGATCGAGGCCCACGATCTCGCGCGGCGGTACGGTCGGATCGTTGCGCTGCGCCCCCTGACGTTCTCGGCCCGTGCCGGCGAGCGCATCGGTGTCGTCGGACCAAACGGCGCGGGCAAATCCACCCTACTGAGTCTGCTCGGCCGTCAGCTGCGCCCGACGCACGGCTCGCTGGCGCTATTTGGCCGGACCACCCGCCGCTCAGACCATGACACACGCGCCGAGATTGGCTACGTGGGGCACCAACCCTGGCTGTACGACGAGCTGACGCCGCTAGAGAACCTGACCTTCTTTCGGCGTCTGTACGGGCTGTCCCAAGACCTGAGCTTGGTAGCGGCAGCAGTAGCACGAGTAGGGCTGGCCGGCGCAGCGACGACACCGGTCAGCCAGTTGTCGCGCGGCCAGCAACAGCGACTGGCCCTGGCCCGCGCTACGCTGCACCGGCCCCGCTTGCTGCTGCTCGACGAGCCGGATGCGTCGCTCGATCCGCTGGCTATCGCCCGCCTGCCGGAGCTCCTCGACCTCGACGCCCGGCGGCCACACCCGGAGGATGGTTGGCACCCGACTATCGTGCTGGCTACTCACGATCTCGACCTGGCGCTGCATTTCTGCCAGCGTCTCCTCGTGCTGGTGGAGGGACGGTGCGTGCTGGACGCGGCCACGGAGACGCTCACCGCGGCGAGCCTGCGTGTACTCTACGCCGGTGCGGAAGGAGACCTAACCCCCGGCCCCTTCCCTTCAGAGCAGGGAAGTGAGCGTGGCCGCTGGCCGCCGTCGCCCTCCGGTGAGGGAGCAACGGCGCTGCATCCTCCGGCTCCCTCGCCACAAGTGGAGCGGGAGAGTGCATCGGAGACGGGCGGGACCGAGGCTCCGACTCCCCGGCCGACGGGCTGGCGCACGCTGACCGCAATCATCGGCAAAGACCTGCGTATCGAGGGACGACGGCGCGACAACGTAGCGGCGGCGGCAATGTATGCCATCGTCTGCCTATTGATCTTCAACTTTGCCCTCGATGCGCCGGGCACGGACGCCATGCGCTTGGTCCCCGGCTTGATCTGGGTCACGATCACCTATGGCGCAACGGTGGGCTTTGGGCGCACCTTTGCCCAGGAGCACGAGCGGGGCAACCTCGATGCGCTCCTCGCCGCCCCGCTGGATCGTTCGGTCCTGTATGCCGCGAAGCTGCTCGGCAATCTCGCGCTAACCGCCGTCCTGATTGTCCTGACGGTCGCGCTCACTACAGTCTTTTTTACGGTCGCGTTTGCCCCCCTGGCCCTACTCCTGTCGTTGGCCCTCGGCACGCTGGGCCTGGCGGCAGTGGGGACGCTGCTGAGTGCGCTGGCCGCCCAGACCCGCGCCCGCGAAGTGCTGCTGCCCGTGCTTCTCTTCCCGATCACCGTCCCGGCGCTCCTCGCGGCTGTCCATAGCACGGCGGCGGCCCTCCAGGGGCGCATGGCTTGGGGCGGCGCTGGCGATGCTCCCTGGCTCCACCTCCTGATTGCCTTCGATCTCATCTACGTCGTGCTATCCTGGTTAGTGTTCGAGTTCGCGCTTGAGGAGTGAACCGGTGGCGTTCGTCTTTGCCGGCTATGCGGTGGTCGTGGTGGGGCTAGGCGTCTATCTGCTCTGGCTGGCCCAGCGGCAGCGTGACGTTGCCTTTGAGCTAGCGACCCTCGAAGCGGAAATCGCTACTCGCCAAGGAGTAGCCACCTCCGAGGAGACGCCAACATAGTGTCGGCCGCCGCACCCCCCCAGCCACCTGAAGCCGATGGCGCCGCCGGCCCCGCGCAGTCGCCAGCCGTACTCACCCCGCGGGCGTCGCTGGCGTTCTGGCTCACGGTCGGGGGCGTCGTCCTGCTGCTGGCTTTGCTCGGCTACGCGATGATCCGGGCCACCGACCGCGAGGCGACGAGCTTCGCCGTGCAGTCGGCGCTACGGAACATTCCGGTCACGGCACGGCCGGCCCCGGACTTCACGTTACCGCTGTTCGATGGCACGTCGCTCCGGCTCGCCGACCTGCGCGGCCGCCCCGTGCTGGTGGACTTCTGGGCCTCGTGGTGCGTGCCCTGCCGCCAAGAGGCCGCGACCCTGGAGCAGGTGTGGCAGTCGTACCGCGCGACCGACCTGCTCTTCGTTGGCGTCGGTGTGCAAGACCGTGAGGCCGCTGCGCGGGCCTTCCTGGACGAATTCGCTATTACCTATCCCAACGGCCGCGATACCGACGGCAAAATCTCCATTGACTACGGCCTGATGGGGGTCCCGGAGAAGCTCCTGATTAATCGGCAAGGCCAGATTGTGCGTAAGCTGGTCGGGCCGGTGCCGGCGGCGGTGCTCACGGACCTGCTCGACGCCTTGGTCCGCGGCGACTACGGCTAACGCTCGGCGCCGGCCGGCCCGCGGCCTCCCGATAGTAAACTCGACCTCACCCCCGGCGCACCAATACAAACACCCGCCCAGGCTTGCTGGGCGGGCGCTTTTCGTGAGCCGGTTTTGGGGTGGGCTACCGCCAACCACTACGAGACGGCGCTTGCCGCTGCCGTAGCTGGCCGGCCGGCCCTCGGCGGGAAAAGACTGGAGTACGGCCGGAACCGGAGTCAGTCTGCCGGTTAGCCCTCCAAGATGGCCAGGATGTCACGCTCGCTGAGGATGAGCAGGTCCTCGCCCTCGTGCTTCACTTCGGTACCGGCGTACTTCGCATAGAGGATATTCTGACCTTCCTCTACTTCAAGGTCTACACGCTCACCGTTATCGAGCACCCGCCCGGTACCAACCGCAACGATGACACCTTCCTGGGGCTTCTCTTTTGCGGTATCGGGAAGCACAATCCCGCTCTTGGTGGTCTCCTCACCCGCCTCCGGACGGACGATCACCTTATCGCCAAGCGGACGTAGCTTCACCGCGGTCGCCATTGCCATAGCTGCTCTGCCTCCTTCGATTAGTCCTGCTAGGGTCTATCACCGGTGTGGCTTGCGCTAACGCCACCGCCGACTACGCTCAACGCCGCTCCCTACTGCGGCTCGTTGACACACGCCCATTGTAGCACCTCTTAGCACTCGGTGCCAGCGAGTGCTAACGGTCGGCCGGGCTTGGCGAGGGAGGGCCGGAGCAGGAGCCGCAGACCGTCAGATGATCTGGGAGAGGAAGGTCTTGGTCCGCTCCTGCTCGGCGTAATGCAGTATCTGATCCGGAGAGCCAGCCTCAACGATGTTGCCCTCGTCGAACATGACCATGCGATCGGACACCTCCGAGGCGAACCCCATCTCGTGGCTGACGACGACCATCGTCATGCCGGAGGCGGCCAACTCGCGCATGGCGTCGAGCACTTCCTTAATCATCTCCGGGTCCAGGGCCGAGGTCGGCTCGTCGAACAGCATGACCTTGGGCTGCATCGCCAGCGCCCGCGCGATGGCGACGCGCTGCTGCTGCCCACCGGAAAGCTCGGCCGGATGCTTGGGAGCCTGCTCCGGTATGCCTACCCGCTCCAGCAAGGTCATGGCTACTTCCTCGGCACGGTCCGCCGGCCACTTCCGGACCCGCATAGGGGCCAGCGTAATGTTCTGGAGCACGGTCAGGTGGGGAAAGAGGTTGAAGGATTGAAAAACCATCCCGACTTCGCTGCGAATCGCCTCGATGTTGCGGATGTCGTGCGTCAGCGTGATGCCGTCTACGATGATCTCGCCGCGCTGGTGCTCCTCCAGCCGATTGATCGTGCGGATGAAGGTGGACTTGCCCGACCCCGAGGGGCCGAAAATGACCACGACCTCGCCCTTTTTCACAGTGAGGGACACCCCTCGGAGGGCGTGGTACGACCCGAACCACTTGTGAACGTCGCGGCAGACAATCATGTCTTCTTGCATGGCGATCCTCTTGCTCTAGCGAACGCCCACTCCCAGCGTAGTCTCCAGCCGGCGACTCGCGTATGACATGGCAAAGGTGAACACCCAGAACACCACTGCCAGGAACACGTACACCTCGCGCTGCGAGCCGAGCCACTCCGGGTTACCCAGCACGACGGCCCGGCCGATACCGACGATGTCCAGCAGGCCGACAATGACGACCAGGCTGGTGTCCTTGAAGAGGCCAATGAACTGGCCGACGATGGCGGGGATCACGGCCCGGAGGGCCTGCGGCAGGACAATGTAGAGCATCGTGCTAACGCCGCCAAGCCCCAGCGCTTTGGAGGCTTCGACCTGTCCCGTCGGCACCGCCTGTAGCCCGGCGCGAACGTTCTCGGCCATATACGCGGCGCTGAACAGGGTAATGGCCAGGAAGGCCCGCGTGATGCGGTCAATGGGCAGGTTCTCCGGGAGGAACAACGGGAGGATCACTTGGGTCATGAACAGGAGTGTCACCAGGGGGACGCCGCGAACGCCTTCGATGAAGGTGATGCACAGGACGCTCACGACAGGGAGGTTGCTGCGGCGACCCAGGGCCAGCAGCACGCCCAGCGGGAAGGAGGCCACGATACCCAAGACGGCCAAGAGGAACGTCAGCAGCAACCCGCCCCAGACGCTCGTCTCGACGAGGGAGAGCCAGGCGAGGCCGTCGAACCCGCGCAGCAGCACGAGGATGAGGGCAAAGGACAGGATCCAGGACAGCACGAGCCAGCGTGTCCGCGGTGAGCGCCCCCGAGCCAGGAAAAATCCGGCGACGACTGCTACCGAGACGGCCAAGAGCCAGAGCCGGGCCGTGACGGATACGATGTCCAAAGGCAGGGGCACCAGCGCAGCGAGGCCGAATCCAATGGCGATGACGCGAGCGAAGGTGACCATCACGCCGCTGGCCCCGGTACCCCAGGCGATCCCGAACAGGAACGCGAGCCACACGACGCCCACGCTTACGCGCCACATCTGCTCCGCAGGGTATTGGCCCACGATAAAGAGCTTCAGGTTGGCGGTGACGACGGTCCAGTCAGCCGTCACGAAGAGCCAAGGGAGACTTACCCGCAACAGGACGAAGAGCAAGACGAGCGAAAGCACTGTGAACAGCACGTTGTACCACGTGCTCAGGAGGTTGCCCCGCACCCAGCCCAGGACTCCTACGCTGGTCCTCGGCGGGCCGAGGACGGCCGTCGCGGTACTCACGCTAACGCTCCTCGAACCGCACTTTGCGGTTGTAGATGTTCCCGATCAGGGCATAGGTTAGGCTCATGGCCAGGTAGGAGACCATGAGCAGCAGGAAGATGGGAACGGCCCGGCCGGCCTGGTTGACCATGATTCTGCCGACGCTGAACAGGTCCGGGTAGCCGATAGCGATAGCGAGGCTCGAATTCTTGGTGAGGTTGAGGTACTGGCTGATGAGTGGCGGAATGATGACGCGCAAGGCCTGCGGGAGGACCACGAACCGGAGCGTTTGCAGGGCGCTCAACCCCAGTGCCCTGGAGGCCTCGGTTTGCCCGCGCCGCACCGAGTTAATGCCGCCCCGGACGATCTCCGCGATGAACGCGGCCGTGTAGATGACCAGCCCGATCAGCAGGGACGCGAACTCCGGCGTCAGACGCAGCCCACCGTAGTAGTTGAAGCGGCCCAGCGCCGGGGCATCGCGCATCAAGGGGCTTTCCGGCATGAATATCCAGGCCAGCGCCGGGATCACCACTACGATGACCACGGCAGCCGATAGCGGGCGGGTGGGCCTACCGATGCGCGGCTCGATGCGAGACAGGACAATGGCCACCACCACGGCCACGACAATGGCCACCACCACGGCGATCAGCCACGGGACAAAAGAATCCGTGGGACTTCCCCACACCATGTAAATGCCCCGGTTGTTGAGAATGAGCGGACCGGGCCATCGGATGCTCTCCGCTACCTGCGGGAGCAGCTGGAAGATGCCGAAGTACCAGAAGAAGAGCTGGACCAGCAGTGGAACGTTGCGGAAGAGCTCGACGTACACCACAGCGATCCGGCTCACCAGCCAGTTGGTGGATACGCCGCAGATACCCAAAATAGTGCCAAGGATGGTGGCTAGGATGACACCCAAGATAGCCACCTTGAGCGTATTCAGTATCCCAACGCCGAAAGCATACAGAAAGCTGTCGGACTCCTCATACTCGATGACCGACTCCGCAATCGGGAAACCGGCCTCCTCCTGCAGGAAGTCGAAGCCCAGGGAGAAGCCGCGCTCATTGGCGGCGGCCAACACCTGCGTGACGACGAAGACAACGAGACCGACAACGAGCACTGCGGAGACGATCTGGGCGAGGGCGCGGAGCACGCGCACGTCGCGCCAGAGAGGAATAGAGCCAAAGGAGAGGCGTAGGGGGAAGCCCTTATCGCTCACGGCCAGTTCCCCCTACCACAGCCATACGGCGCCTCCCCCTACTCCCTACTGCTTTGCCGCTGCCACCACCTTGACTAGCGGAGCGGCGGGGCGTAGATCAGCCCGCCATTGGTCCACAGCTCGTTGATGCCCCGCTCCAGGGTGAAGGCGTCGCCCTCCGGCCCCATGTAGCGGTCGTAGACCTCGCCGTAGTTCCCCACCGCCTTGAGCACGTCCACGGCGAAGCCCGCGCTGAGACCCAAGTCGGACTGCCCGAACTCGCCTTCCGTCCCCAGCATCCGCCGAATCTGGATGTTGTCGCTGCTCTTCATCTGCTCCACGTTGGCCTGCGTGACCCCGAACTCCTCGGCGTTGATCAAGACGTACAGCACGGTCTTGACCAAGTCCAGCCACTGGTCATCCCCGTGCGGCACGACCGGCGTCAGCGGCTCCTTGGAGATGGTTTCGGGCAGGATGACGTGGTCATCGGGGTTCTCCAGCCCACTCTTGAGCGCCGCCAGCTGAGACTTGTCGTTCGTGAAGGCATCGCACCGGCCCTGCTCGTAGGCGCTGACGACGGCCGCCGTGTTCTCGAAGACGACGCTCTCCAGCTCCAGGTTGTTCTGCCGGAAGAAGTCCGCCAAGTTCAGCTCGGTGGTCGTCCCGCTGGTCACGCAGACGGATGTGCCACCCAGCTTCAGGGCGCTGTCTATGTTCTTATCCTTCCGGACCATGAAGCCCTGGCCATCGTAGAAGGTCACGACGGTGTAGTTGCCCCACTGCGAATCGCGCGTAGTGGTCCACGTCACCGTGCGCGCCAACATGTCTACGTCACCCGACTGGATGGTCGGGCCGCGCTCGGCTGCCGAGATGGGAATGACCTCCAAGGCATCGCCGTTACCGAAGATAGCCGCGGCCACTGCACGGCACAGGTCAATGTCGAACCCGATGTTGCGACCATTGGCGTCCAGGTAGCCGTAGCCGGCTACATCGGTGCGGCTGGCGCAAACGAGCCTCCCGCGCGCCTTCACGGTCTCCAGCCGACTACGGGTCTCCGGCGCGGCCTGCCCCCCTTGGGCGGAAAGCTGCGCTTGCAGCGAGGCGATCTGGGAATCCTTATTGGCCACCTGGTCTCGCAGCTCGGCCACGTCTCCGTCACCACCACCAAGCTCGCACCCTAGCAGGGCGAAAGCGAAGGCAGCAATAAGCATCAACCGGATGGTGTGCTTGAACACGATCGTTTCTCCTTCTCTACCTATCCCTTGTGGTCTATTCCGGCCGCTCTCTCCTCACTCGGTTGAGCGGCCGGCTGCTCATGAGCGCCTTGATTGTAGTAGAGCAATAATCCCCAGTGCAACCCACGCCGGCAGCGACACGACCAGCGCGTAGGCCAGCACAAACGGCCCAAACAAGCCGCCCAGAATGAACGCCAGCACGGAGAACGGCGCCAGCACGACGGCGCAGACATACGCCAGCAACTGGACCCGACGGTGCAGCAGCAGGACCGCCAGCGTCAGCGGGATACCACTCGGCCACCCGAAGACCACCAGCTGCACGAGCGACATGGCATCCATCGTGACCATGCCCTCGAGGCCGAACCGCAGCAGCGACACGACCAGCACCACGACCGGCAGCCACAGCGCAAACAAGATCGCGCGTACCAGAACCCCAGCGAACCCGGATGTGCCCATGAACACCTCCCTTTCCTAGCACCAAAGTGCCAGGATAATGCTCTTCAGACCGGCGTTGGTGCGAGCGTGCCGCTAGCGGCAGTGTAGCAAGCGCAATGACCTCCGGCAAAACGCCGGTTAGTCAGGGGGCCGGAGGGCGCGGCGCGGCGCTCACGCCGTCGCCTGCTGCTCCAGCTCCAGGTCCGCCTCCACCATCAGCTTGACCAAGCCCTCGAACGTCACCTCCGGCTGCCAATTCAGGCAGCGCCGCGCCTTCGACGGGTCGCCCACGAGGAGGTCCACGTCCGCGGGACGGAGCAGCGCCTCGTCCACCTTCACGTACCGCCGCCAGTCGTCAATGCCGACGTGCCGAAAGGCCAGTTTGCAGAACTCGGCTACACTATGCGTCTCCCCCGTGGCAATCACGTAGTCGTCGGGAGCATCCTGCTGGAGCATCAGCCACATCGCCCGCACGTAGTCTCCCGCGTAGCCCCAGTCGCGCTGCGAATCCAGGTTGCCGAGCCGTAGCTCTTGCTGGCGGCCGAGCTTGATGCGCGCCACGGCCCGCGTGATCTTGCGGGTGACGAACTCGTCTCCCCGGCGTGGCCCCTCGTGGTTGAAGAGGATGCCGGAGCAAGCGAAGAGGTCGTAGCTCTCCCGATAGTTCACCGTGATCCAGTGGCCGTATACCTTGGCCGCCCCATAGGGACTGCGCGGGTAGAACGGCGTCCGCTCGGTCTGCGGTATCTCTTGCACCTTGCCGAACATCTCGCTGCTCGACGCTTGATAAAAGCGGATTGGCCAGTCGGCCAAACGCACGGCTTCGAGCAGCTTGGTGACGCCGAGGGCGGTATATTCGCCGGTGAGCACCGGCTGCGTAAACGAGGTGGGGATGAAAGACATCGCGGCGAGGTTGTAAAGCTCGTCGGGCCGCGACTGCTGGATAGCCTTAATCAGCGAGAGCTGATCCAGCAAGTCGCCATCCAGCAGCTCCACATCGTCGAGCAGGTGCCGAATGCGCGCATCGGTGACGACACTCGTGCGCCGTTTCAGGCCGTAGACCTTGTAGCCCTTCTCCAGCAAGAACTCGGCAAGATAGCTCCCGTCCTGTCCCGTAATACCGGTGATGAGCGCAGTGGGCATAAACCAGTCCTCCCATTGGCCGGTGTGCCGCGCACCCGGCACCGACTAGCGTGGTTAAGTGATTAAACGGGAAAGTAAGGCCAGCGTAAGCCTTGCAGGAGCACCACCTGCGGCGTACCCCTACAACGATGGCCTTCCCTCGCCAGGGGATTCCACTGGAGGTGGACGAGTGAGGCTCAATCTTCAACGCGCCGGCAAGTGTAGCACGTTCCTAGTTCCTATAGGAGGAAGGCGGTTGGCAGTGGGAGAGGCTCCGACGCGGCAGCGTTACGCTCGACCGGCGCGGCCGCTGCCCAGCCGAGTGCGGACAAGCTCATAGAGCAGCACACCGGCGGCAACCCCCACGTTCAAGGACGACTGACCGGGCGCCATCGGTATGCGGACACGGTCCGTACAGGCAGCGAGGATCGCAGGCCGAATCCCAGCGCTCTCGTTGCCGACCACCAGCGCGACCGGCGGCCGGAGCGCGAGACTATACACGTCGGCCGGCGCCTGCACCGTTGCCCCGACCAGCGCAAAGCCGGCCGTCTTCAGCCGGTGGAAGAAACGCGCCGGGTCCTTGCAGGTGTAGAGCGGTAGCCGCCCCATGGCACCCCGCGCGGCCCGCACGCAATGCTTGTGAAAGGGGCTGGCGCTGTCCGCTCCCAGCAGGACCACGGCTTCAACCCCGGCAGCGTCGGCGGTGCGTAGGATCATGCCGAGATTCGCCGGGTTGGCGACACGATCGGCAATCAGCAGGACGGCGCGGGACGAGCAGTACAGGTGCGCGGCGTCGCGCACGTCCGCATGCACGGCTGCGACGACCCAAGGCAAGGGCCGCGTTGCCGTCACCGTCCCCATGATGCCCTTACTGACCCGCTGCTGGGCAACGTGCTCGCCCGCGGCCTGCTCGAGGAGGGCCGGTCCCTCGGGCTGGCCCAGCAGCTCCTCGGTATACAACAGGCCCATCATGGGTAATCCGTCGGCGAGCGCCCGTTGCACCAGCAGCGGCTCTTCGATGCTCAAGCACTGCCGCTCGGCGCGGCCCTTGATGGTCAGCAGGTCCCGGAAGGATTCAACGGCCGGGTCACGGCGCTTCCGGCGCGGCTGCGGCGCGGCGAGCACCTGCTCGCTCCAGTCCATGGCCGCGGCGTCGGCCGGGCGCTGGCGGCGGCTAGGGAGCGCGGCGGAGGCTACCGGCTCGATGCGGCCGCTGCCGCGCTTGATCCCCCGGTAGGCGCCAACGCGGTAGAACGGCCGGTAGCCGATCCGCTTCAGCCGGTCCACGTCAGCGCTGTCGCTCGCGCCGCTCGCGGTATAGGTAGCCACCTGGCCAAGATCGAGCACCTCTTGCGTGGCCGCAGAATAGACGCTCTCGGCATAGCCCTCGGCAGCGTCCGGCGCAACCGGCCGGCCCCGGACCTCGTGCCGCCAATCGTCGCGCGGCCGGTGCCAGCAGAGCGCGGCGAGTCGGCCAGCCTCCACGCAAGCATAGAAGCGGTAGCCGCGCTCCAAGCATTGCTGCCAAGTGGCCTCCGACCGCTCGGCCGGCACCGCCTCAGCCCCCAACGGATCGTGTGCCCCATCGCTCCACCGGCCCCACACGAGATCATAGTCGCCGCTCCCCAGCCGTCTCACCGGCTGCGGCTGGTAGGGTGTGAACGTGTCCGCGGTCACAAAGTAGGCTGCCTGGGCAGGCAGCGCAACGCCGTCCAGCATCTCCGCCAGCGTCGGGAGCATCCACGCCGCCGCGTAGGAGCAGTGGCCGACCTGGCCGCGTGG
This sequence comes from Chloroflexota bacterium, assembly GCA_965220865.1. Classification (GTDB taxonomy): domain Bacteria; phylum Chloroflexota; class UBA11872; order UBA12225; family JAJDUF01; genus JAJDUF01. Next base: position 3,127,062 of record OZ244848.1, on the reverse strand, counting down.
AAACGCCAGCAGCAGCTCACGCAGGGCGCGCTCGTTCATGGCCGCGATACTTGCCTGGAGATCGGCGTCAGCGCCGGCAGCCGGCGCGAGAATCAGCACCCCTTCAAGCTCGGTCCAACCCGTGGCAAACACACGATAGGATCGGCGCCACCGACCGGTCCGGCGGTACTCGGCGTAGGCGTCGGCGAGACCGGCATCCAACGCGCCGTTACCTGGCTGGGTACGCAGCTGCTCCGGCAGCGCCGGGTCGGCGAGTAGGCAATCGCGACGCTCGGCCTCCCGGACAAATGCCAGCACCGCAGCGTAGTCGGTCGTCTCCGTAGCCATCGTGTCCGGTGTAGTGTAGTGACCAGCCGTCATTCTCGCGAACGCCGGAATCTCCGTCCCCCTGCACAGCGGGGGGACCATAGGGGAGCAGAATCCGGCGACCGGCCGATAGCCGGTAGCTGACGGCTGACAGCTATCAGCAGCAAGCCGTGCTACAATGTGGCCCGGTCGCGTCCCTGGTGGTGGTGCATGGTCCGGTCGCATGCTGCGGTGCAGGAATAGAGTACGCTGTGGCACGCATTATCGCGATTGCCAATCAAAAAGGGGGGGTGGGGAAGACCACGACCACCCTCAGCTTGGGCGCCGCGCTGGCGCATTGCAACCTGCGGGTGCTGCTGGTTGACCTGGACCCGCAGGGCAACCTCACCAGCGCCGTCGGCCATCGGCCCGCCGAAGATCAGACCGTCGCCGCGTCCCTCCTTAATCTCAGGGTCCCGTTTCCGGCGGCTCCCTTTGAGGAAAACGGCAAGGTCCTATTCGACGTTGCCCCTACCACCGCGGCGCTGGCTGCCGCCGAAGCGGCGCTCAGTGTGCGTATCGGTCGTGAGCTGCGCTTGCGAGATCAGTTTGCGCCCCTCACCAACCGGTATCACTACATCTTGATTGACACGCCACCGTCCCTGGGCCTCCTGACGATCAACGCCTTGGTTGCCGCACAGGAAGTGATCGTGCCCACCGAAGCGCGCTACTTCTCGCTCCAGGGGTTACAGCTGCTGAAGGCGCGGATCGAAGAAGTGCAGTACCTGAACGCCAAGCTACACCTGTCCGGCATCCTGCTCTCCAAGCTCGACCGCCGTTTAAGGGAGGAGAAAGCGGTGGCGGCGTATCTCCGCGAGGAGTGGGGCGAGGCGGTGTTCACCACCGAAATTCGGGCCAACAGTAAAATCCTGGAAGCCGCCTCAGCGGGCCAAACCGTCTTTGCCTCGCCGCAAGCGCGGCCGGCAGCACAAATGTATCGCGCGCTCGCGCAAGAGGTCATCGCACGCGGTTAACCAGGCGACGAGAGCAGGACCGCACCCCACCCGCCGGGCACGAGGGCCAATACGGGAGGTAGGAATGCCGGAAAAGCGACGCGCCGCCTTTCGTCCCGAACGCCTCCAACCCGTCGGTGCGCCCGACCCGATCATCCCGCAGATCCTCGGTAGTCCCGATCCGGAGGCGCAATCCGAAGGGTTCACGGAGGTCCGGATCGTCGGCGTCGGAGGTGCCGGCATCAACGCCGTCGGGCGGATGATCGAAGCCGGGTTGAGCGGCGTGCGCTTCATCGCGGTCAATACCGATGCCCAGGCGCTCGGTCAGAGCGAGGCGCTGATCCAGGTGCAGATCGGGCGGCGTGCCACACGCTCCCGGGGCGCCGGCGGCGATCCGGACCTCGGCCAGCGGGCCGCCGAGGAGAGCCAAGCCAGTCTCGAAGCGGTGCTGCGCGGTGCCCATCTGGTGTTCATCGCCGCCGGTCTCGGCGGCGGCACCGGCACCGGCGCCGCCCCGGTGATCGCCGACCTCGCGCGGCAGGCGGCGGCGCTGACCGTGGCGGTAGTGACCTTGCCTTTCACCTTCGAAGGCACCCGCCGGCAGCGAGTCGCCGAAGATGGTCTCGACGCACTGCGCGAGCAGGTGGATGCACTGATCGTCATTCCCAACGAGCGCCTGAGTCAGGTGGCCGATGCCAACATGTCCATCAAGGAGGCCTTCAACCTCGCCGACAACATGCTCCGCCACGGGGTCCAGGGCATCGCCGATCTGGTCACCGTACCGGGGCTAATCAATCTCGACTTCAGCGACGTGCGCGCGGTGATGGAGCAGGCCGGCAACACGATGATGTCCATCGGCGAGCGGCGCGGTCCCGGCCGCGCTGTCGAGGCGGCCCAAGCGGCCACGCAGAGCCGCCTGCTCGATACCTCCATGCGCGGCGCGCAGGCGGCCCTCTTGAACATCACGGGCAGCCCCGATCTCACGCTCGCGGAAGTGAACGAGGCGGCGCAGCTCGTGACCGATCTCGCCGATCCCGCAGCGAACATCATTTTCGGCGCCGTCATTGATCCGCGCCTCCAGGACACCGTCCGGGTCACGCTGATCGCCACGGGCATCGAGGAGGAGGCGCCTCCGCCAATAGCAGTAGCGCCGCGCGCGGCGCCGCCGCCCCGGACCGAGCGCGAACCGCAGGAAACCATCACCGACAGCGTGGACGTGCCGTCGTTCTTGCGCCGGCGGGCACGACTGCGCCGAGGGGAGCGCTGAGACCGCTCAACTCGGACCGGCGCGCTGCCCTCCACCGCTATCCGGTCCCCACACCGTTGCCGAAGGAGCAGTGATGACCCAGCCACCGACCAGCGCAGCGCGGCCTGTGCGCCGGCTGCGCCTCGGGCACAGCCCCGACTCCGACGATGCCTTCATGTTCTACGCCCTCGCCTCGGGCGCGGTCAGCGCCGCCGACGTGCGGTTCGACACCGTACACCGGGACATTCAGACCCTGAATCGGCTCGCGCTGCACGGCGATCTGGAAATCACGGCGCTCTCTGCTCACGCCTACGCGCACGTGTGGCGCCACTATGCACTGTTCACCCACGGCGCCAGCATGGGACAGCAATATGGCCCGGTCGTCGTCGCGCCGGAGCCGCTGGAGCTTGACGCCCTGCACGGGCAGCGTATCGCTATCCCCGGCTTCCTCACGAGCGCCTACCTCGCCTTGCGCCTGCGCTTGGCGCGCTTCGAGCCGGTGTTCATGCCGTTCGACCGGATCATGGCAGCGGTCGCCGCCGGTGAGGTGCCCGCCGGACTCCTCATCCACGAAGGCCAGTTGACTCACGGCTCGCTGGGCCTCCATCCGGTGAGCGACTTGGGCGTGTGGTGGCACGAGGAGACGGGGCTGCCGCTCCCACTCGGCGTCAACGCCATTCGCCGCGATCTGGGGCCGGAGCTGCTCGCCCAAGCCTCGGCGCTGCTCAAGGAGAGCATCCGGTACGGCCTCGCCCACCGCGACGAGGCGCTGGCCTACGCGATGGGGTTCGCCGACGACGTGCCACGCGACCTCACCGACCGGTTCGTCTCGATGTACGTCAACGACCTCACCCTGGACCTCGGCCCGGAGGGGCGCGCCAGCGTGGAGCTATTCCTACAACGCGGCTACGAAGCCGGCATCATCCCCGACCTGCCACAGGTAGAGTGGATTCCCTAACAACCGCGGGGGCCAAGGGAGCTGGCGCCAGCAGAGCCAAGCGCCTCAGGCGTAGGTGGCGATGACGCGGTAGTGCGTGTCGCGGAGTGCCGGGATACGCCCACACTCGCGGATCAGCTGCACCATCGAGTGGTCCGTCATGCGATGGCGCAGCCCGGTGGCCCGCACGACGTTCTCTTCCAGCATGATGCTGCCGAGGTCATCGGCCCCGTAGGCGAGGCTCGACCGCGCGGCGGTGGTGCCGGTGGTCAGCCATGACCCTTGGAGCGAGTAGAAATTGTCGAGGAACAGCCGCGAGATCGCGAGCGTCCGCAAGTAGTCGGCGATGGAGGTGGCCCGGCCGCCCAGCTCGGTATTGCCGGGCTGGTAGATGAACGGGATAAACGCCCGGAAGCCCTGTCCAGGGTCGGTCTTGTCCTGCACGTCGCGGATACGCTGGAAGTGCTCGACACGCTCGGCATACGACTCGACCATGCCGAAGGTCATGGTCGCCGTGGTGCGGATGTGCTGCCGGTGCGCTTCCTCCATCACCTCCAGCCACGAATCCGAGCTACTCTTGAACGGACTCACCGCCTTACGGACCCGTTCGACGAGGACTTCGGCGCCCGCGCCCGGCAGCGAGTCCAGCCCGGCTTGCCGCAGCCGCCGCAGCACCACCGGCACGGTCAGCCGCGAGACCTTGGCGATATGCAGCACTTCGGGCGGTCCCAGCGAGTGCAGCGTCACCGGGTACTGCTGCTTCACGCTGGACAAGAGGTCTTCGTAGTAGTCAATCTTCAACTGGGGATCGTGACCCCCCTGGAACATAATCTGAGTCGCGCCCATGTCCAAGGCTTCTTCGATCCGGCGGAAGATTTCCTCCTTCGAGCGCCGGTAGCCTTCCGCGTGGCGCGGTAGCCGGTAGAAGGCGCAAAACGAGCAGCGCGCCACGCAGACGTTCGTATAGTTGATATTGCGATCAATGATGAAGGTCGCCCGGTTATCCGGGTGTATCCGGCGCCGCACGGCATCGGCCGCCGCGCCAATGCGCTCCAAGTCGCCGTACTCGAAGAGGTAGAGAGCCTCCGAGGCAAACAGCCGCTTTCCGTCCTCGACTACCGCAGTGAGGATGGCCTCATCTCGTCCCATCTCGAAGCGGCGCGGCGCGGCTTCCAATTGTTCCGCGATGGTCGGCGCGGTAGGCGCCATCACCGCCGGGCGGCCCACAGCCGTCATTCACGTCTCCTTCGCAGCGTCACCCCACATTGTAGCCGATGGCTTAGGCTACCGCGAGCGACCCGCTGGCCATTCGACAAGCTATCATCTCTATCCTGGGATGATGACGGCCTGCTCCCCTCCCCAACGCTTGCCCAATAGGCGCAGGTGACGGTATCGCCGGGCCGACCAGTCCCAGCCGCTGAGAGCATCCCATGAGTGTAGCCATGCGTGACGTGTGCGCGGCGGTGCATGTGCTGAGTCTCTCCGGACGCCCCCTATGCGTGCATGCTTCTTTGCGCTCGTTCGGCTGGGTCGAAGGCGGCGCGCCGACCATCATCGCCGGGCTCCTCGAAGCCGGCTGCACGCTCTTGGTCCCGACATTCTCCTGGGAAACCTTTGCGGTAGCGCCACTCCCACATCAGCGCCTAGTTCAGAATGGTACCTCCCCAGACCACTACGAGACATTGCAGCAGACGCTACCCGGTGTTGCCGGTGTTGCGCGTGTCTATGCGCCGGACGCACCAGACATTGACCGCGCGGACATGGGGGCGATCCCAGCCGCCGTGCTCGCGATGCCCGGACGTGTCCGTGGCAACCATCCGCTGTGCTCCTTCGCGGCGATTGGCCCGCTCGCCGACGAGTTGGTTGCCGCGCAGCAGCCATTGCATGTGTTCGCCCCGCTCCGGGCGCTGGCGGAGGCGGGTGGGTCCGTCGTGTTGATGGGCGTAGGGTTGACAGAGCTGACTCTGATCCATCTGGCCGAGCAGCTAGCGGGGCGGAATCTGTTTCGGCGCTGGGCCAACGGCTCCGATGGGCAGCCGATGGCAGTCGAGGCGGGGGGCTGCTCCCGGGGCTTCGGCAAGTTCGCGCCGGTCCTCGTGCCCATCAGGCAGAGCACCATTGTCGGTCAGAGCAGATGGCACGTCTATCCTGCTCAGGAGATGCTAGAGCGTACAGCACAGACCATCCGCAACGAGCCGACGATGACCCATTGCGGCCGTGCAGACTGCAACCGCTGCAATGATGCCGTGCTCGGCGGTCCAATCCTGACTCTTTCCCCACCGATGATCGGGTGAGCAGCCAGCGGTGCATAGCCGGACGTGTTGTGAGGCATACACCCTTGGCCGCGGTGGCCATATCGCGGGACACAGCATCGATTCACCCACTGGTACCGCCCGGATTAGACGGCCACCGGGCGGCGCACCTTTGCCAGCGCCGCGGACAGAGAGGTGGCAAAGATGGAGCTTGTCCGCAGCACGCGCTCGATGTGGCGCCGGGCTAGGGCATAGTCAACCGGCCCGTCCGCGGCGGGCCTGGCCCTACCTTCCTGGTCGGCGAGCCAGTAGTCGAAGGGGCTGACGATCAGACTCAGCGGTGCGCCCGTTTCTTCGTCAATACGCAGGTAGAAGTCCCAATCGGCCACATCAACCCAAAGCCCGGACCGCCCCGTGCTGCCGGGCAAGACAATCTCCATCTCACCCGTGTCGGTGTCATAGCGCCATTCGGCCTCAGGCAAGGCCGCCGCAATGCGATCAGCCATCTCTTGCACGGCACATCGAGCGCTCATCGTGACGATTAGCCACCGGTCAGGCCGCGCGGTAGCGCTCGGCGACCTGATGGTTGAGGGCGGCTCCTAGTCCGGGCGCCGTGGGCAGCTGCACCGCGCCGTCATGCACGGCCAGTGGCACGGTGAGCAGGTCGTCAACCCAGGGTACGTCGCCGAGCTGGTACTCCAGCACCAGATTGTTGGGGATGCACGCGCACAGCTGGGCGCTGGCCAGCGTTGCGACCGGACCGACCATGTTGTGCGGCGCCACCGGGATGTAGTAGGTATCGGCAGCGGCGGCAATCTTCTTCATTTCCATGATGCCGCCCGTGCGGGCCAAGTCCGGCATGATGATGTCCGCCGCCTGCTGCTCGAATAGCTCGCGGAACTCGTAGCGCGTGTTCAGGAGTTCGCCGGTGCAGATGGGCGTCGTCGTGCCCTGAGTCACCTTTGCCAGCGCCCGGACGTTGCCCGACGGCACCGGGTCCTCGATCCACAACAGTTGGTAGGGCGCCAGCGCCGCGCCCAAGCGCAGAGCCGCCGCTACGTCGAAGGCGCCGTGGCAGTCCACGGCGAGGTCAATGTCCGCCCCGACCGCCTCGCGCACGGCCGCCACCATCTGCGCCATCTGCCGGAGATCGGCCGGCGCGAGGGCGCGGTTGAAGCGCTTCGCCGCCGGAATCGGCTCGTCCACGTCCATCTTGAGCGCCCGGAAGCCCTGCGCGACGGCCGCACACGCCATCGCGGCGTACTCCTCCTCGACGTACCGGGCGCCACGGAAGAAGCCGTCCACGTAGACCGGGATCTCAGCGCGGCACTGCCCGCCGAGCAAGTTGTAGATCGGCTGGCCGGCGGCCTGACCGACGATGTCCCAGAGCGCCGTCTCGATCCCGCTCAGGGCCGCCGGGTGCATCCCAGTGCGGTACAGCGTCTCCCAGTGCAGCTCGATCCGGAAGGGGTCTTGCCCCACAAGGTACTCGCCGGCCTGCTCGATGCTCGCCAACACCCCCGTCGCCTGATAGCAGAGCGACTCACCGAGGCCCACGACTCCGGCATCCGTGTAGACCTCGACAAACAGCATCGGAAACCGCGGCCAATGCCGCCCTTGGACCGGCCACACCCGCACTTCCGTTACCCGCATCGCACTCCGTCCTCACAACCCCGTTGTCATCCCCCGGCCCTCTGCCAGCCTCCGCCGCACACCCCCTCTCCACTTGGTAGAGAGGGGGGCGGGGGGTGAGGTCAGTCCCCCAAGACCGTTGTCTTTCCCCCACCCCGGTCCGATATGCACCCTCTGACGGGAGTGGCAGATGCAAGACTATCCTGGAGCGCCGGGCAGCGCCCGGCCGGGGAACCCTGGCACCGCCGTGCCGGCCGCGTGCGGTGGCGCGGCCGCGCAGCCGTTGCCCAAGGCGCCGGACCATCACCGGTCCAGTGCCGCGCCCATGCCCAAGGCGCCGGGTCACATCCGACCCGGTGCCGCGTCCATGCCCATGGCGCCCGGTCACATCCGACCCCGCGCCGCGTCCATGCCCAAGGCGTTGGGCCACAACCGGCCCCGCGCCGCGTCCATGGCGCCGCCAGGCCACGCTGACGCTGGCTGTGGCCCGGCAAGCGCCGGCCGTCGTGTGCCGCTGACCATCGCCCCCGTGCCGGCTCATGCGAGCCGGCTGCTCCAGGTCGTCTTGCTCCGCGTCGCTGCCACTCCCCGCACTCTCACCGACCCGCTATCCCACGCCACTACCCACCAAGTACATCCTGCTATCCAGGTGCCGACCCGCCCGCCGCCTGCCACCGCGGGCACGGGCGTCCCACGCCAGCGCCACTCGCGCGCCCCGCCCCCGCCCGTCCGCCATCCCCCTTCCCTGCCAGGGAGGGGCCAGGGGGTAGGTCCGCCCGCCTCCCCTCCCCTGGAGCGTGCTCCGGGGGGGCGAGGGGGCTACTTCTCCCCCACGATCTTGTGCCGATGCGCCGCGTGCGACTCGGCGGCTCTACTGAGCGCCGACTCCGGCACGATAATCCGCGGCAGCACTTCCGGCTTCTCACACACAAAGCCCTCGCCATACAGCGTGCCGGCGAACCAACCGGTATTCCCCACGGAGACATCAATGCGCCGGCGCGCCCAAGCCGGGGTATGCCCCTGGCTCTCGAACAGCGCCTCCGCCTGCACCCGTTGCTCGTACCAGTCGCTCACGTCCACCACAAAGTCAAGCTCGTCGCGCTGGTAGTAGACGCCCATGAAGTAGGTGGCTGCGATCCGGTGCGGCCGCGTGTCACGGACATAGGCCGACGCCAACGTGCGGGCATCCATCAGCGCGCGCACGCTCTCCGTGTGGTCGTCGCGCATGCCGGAGACGACCACACGCTGACCGTCCGACGAGGGGCTGGTCGTAATCAGGACGTGGGGACGCACGTCGAGAATGACATCCCGCAGCGCCTCGATGGACTCCGGGTAGTGCTCCAACCGAAACGGCTGGGGAAAGCCGAGGATCCTCACGTCCGTGATGCCGAAGACCGCGCACGCCTCCTGTAGCTCCACGGCCTTGCCGGCGGCATAGTGCTCTGGAGTGCGATTGATGATCGCCGGGTCGCGCTCGGCTTCCGGCTTCATAAGCTCGTCGTGCAGTTCCTCATTGTGCGTATACGCGCCGCTCGTCACGCTCACGACCGTCACCGCGTCGCCGCGGGCGGTGTGAATACCACACGTGCCGGCACAGTGCGTGAAATCGTGCGGATGCGCCGAAACGACCAGCAAGCGTAGCGGTTCTGCCATCACCATACCCTCCTCCTCGGAATCCACCTACCCCCCGGCCCCCTCCTTGAAGGGAAGGGGAGTCTGCGCGCCTCATCCACCAGTCATTGCGGCGGAAGCCGCAATCCAGGGCAGCGCAGGGACCCTACCCTAGTCCTCTCCAAACTGTAGCTGCACGTCTGCCACGTTGACACCACATTCTTGTAGCAGCCTTTTGGACCGACCCACGGACTCTCTAGCATTAGTCCACGTATTAAGTATCAGTGGCGTCCCGGCAATTTGGTGTGCCCGCTCAAACGGCCTTCCCGAAGGTTGCTTGCCATCCATACTCACTATGTGCGATGTCCCGTACCTGACCGGGACTTTGCTTTCCGTAAGCAATCCTTTCGACCACAACCATCCGGCTATGGATTCCTGCAGTTCCCACCACCAGGACTCAATCTCGCAGGTACTCCCGTCGGGAAGTCTGATCTGTTTCGGGGGCTTGGGGTTCTGCCCTCCTTTGGCGTAAACCAGTTCGGGCAGCGGCACCCAGTCTGCCGTAGCGGGAGGCGGCTCCGGCGCTGGTGGCCTCCCGACCTCCGGCTCCGCTACCGGTTGGGCCGTCACCGGTTCAGTCACCGCAGCCAGTATCGGCTCGTTGGCCGCCACCGGTTCACCCGATGCCAGGTTGGGCTGCCAGAGCAGCAGCAGTTTCAGGGCTACTTCATGGGCCGGACGGTCTGCGATGGACATATCCAGCAGAAGCCGGTCTTCCATCGGTGCCGGGTCGAATACTTTATAAAGCTCCCAATGATTGCCGTCGGTCAAGCCGGCATACGGGACACCGGATAGATTGGCGTAGTTGACGATCTGCATACGGTGCGACGCCAGCGATTCACCTAGTCGTTTGGCCTCTACGAGGGCTACCGGCTGGCCGGCAGCATCCAGCAGAGCATAGTCGGGTCGTTCTCGTTGGCCGCTAACCTCGTACTCCGGCAGCACTAGCGCCGGGTCGGCGGTATCCCAACCTAACGCTTGCAGGAGCGGATCAATCAGGGCCATGCGGGTGCGCGTTTCGTAGGCCTCCAACACTTGTCGGTGCGTTTGAATGCGCGCCTTGAGTGTCTCGATCACGCTCACCAAATCATCAAGGGGCACGGCGTCCCTCCCGCTAGCTCCCTCGCGGAGCTACCACGTAGCGTATGGTACATGATGCCTTGCCGCCCAGCGCAATCGGCGCAGCGCGGAACTCCCCCTCTCTACATGGTGGAGAGGGGGCCGGGGGGTGAGGCCGGGCAGTCCCCCGCGTGCCGGGGGCTATCGCACTAGGTACAATAGCGAGCGCCGGCCCCCGGCGGGTAGGCGCTCAGGAACGCAGCCGCCCGTCAGCAGCGTAAGAAGGAGAGTCGTATGCAGTACGGGTACTTCACGATGCCGTTGCATCCCCCCGGCTCGGACTTCACGCAGACGGTCGAAGCGGACCTGCAGCAGATCGTCACCCTGGACCAGCTAGGGTTTCACGAAGCCTGGATCGGCGAGCACTTTACAGCGGTCTGGGAGAACATCCCGGCGCCGGACCTGTTTATCGCCAACGCGCTCGGTCGCACCAAGCAGATCAAGCTCGGCACCGGCGTCGCCTGCCTCCCGAACCACCACCCGCTGATGCTGGCCCAACGCATCGCGCAGCTCGACCACATGGCGCAGGGACGCTTCTACTTCGGCATCGGCTCCGGCGGCTTCCCCGGCGACTTCGAGCTGTTCAAGGTGGATCCCAAAGAGGGTGAGCACCGCGGCCTGACGACCGACATGATCGAGCTGGTGCTCAAGCTGTGGGAAGATCCGTCGCCCGGTGATTACGACCACAAGTTCTGGCAGTTTACGGTGCCGGAGCCGCGCGAGGAGATCGGGCTATGGCTGCACATGAAGCCGTACCAGCAGCCGCACCCGCCCATCGCCGTGGCCGGAGTGTCGCCCAAGTCCGAGACGCTGCTCATGGCCGGCGAGCGCGGCTGGATGCCCATGAGCATCAACATCGTGCCGTCCCGCATCCTCGCCAGCCATTGGGACGCGGTGGCCGAGGGAGCACAGCGGGTCGGCCGGGCTGCCGACCGCTCCACCTGGCGCGTGGCCCGCGATGTCTACGTGGCCGAGAGCACCGAGCAGGCCAGGCGCGAGGTGCTCGAAGGGGTGGTCGCCCGCGATTGGAACGGCTACTTCTTCCCCCTGCTGAAACACACCCGCTTGCTGGAGATACTGAAGGTTGATCCGGAGATGCCCGACGACGATCTGAACGTCGAGTACATGCTGGACAATATCTGGATCGTCGGCGATCCCGACGAGGTCGCGCGCCAAGTGCGCCAGCTCTACCAGGACCTCGGCGGATTCGGCGTGCTGCTGCTCATGGGACACGAATGGTCCCCGCCCGGCCGGTGGGAACGCTCCATGAACCTGTTCGTCAACGAGGTCATGCCCCAGCTACAGGACCTCTGAGCGCGGCCACCGGCCAGCCGCCGCCGCACACCCCCTCTCCACATGGTGGAGAGGGGGTCAGGGGGTGAGGCCCGCGCCCCTACGCCTCTTGCCGCGGCACGGTCACGCGACCGCCGTGCCAGGGGAAGGCATAAGTCGGCCGGTTGACGAAGCGGCGTAGGCCCACGTCGAGCCGGATGCGCGTCGCCGGCGGCAGCCGGACGGCGAAATAGGTACCGTCCACCGGCACCGTGCGGTCCGTGTACGCACGCTCCTCCCGCATCCACGCCCGCGGATCACGCACTTCCGTAGCTCGCCTCTCCTCCCGGAACCGCGCCGCCGTGAACTGGTGCTCGCCAAAGGCCCCGGCCTGCACGATCACGGTACGGGTTGCGCTCGTACCGGTGTTCACCAGTTGGATGCCGACCCGTTCGGGTGCGAGCGCATCCACCAGCGCGCTCACGTCCGGCGGCAGACCCGGCCGAGCGCGATCCGGGTCGAAGTAACGGACGGTGGCGCGGAGTAGGCCGCCGTTGTAGACGGACTCCGGCGCGCCCAGCGCCACCTGCGTCAACCCCTTGGTGAGCACGGCATGGGGTGGCGAGCGGTTGTCGGCGATGATCGCCGCCGCGTCGCGCTCGTCGCGGCGCATCGCCGTCAGCGTCTCGACGGCAAGCTGATACTCGGCCCGCAGAATGTCCTCCGGCCAGCTCGGATTCCGGCCGTCGTAGTATTGGAAGCGCGCAAACTCGGTATTGCCACTGTTCTTCTCGCCCTCGCTCGGCACCTCATTCCAGTCGCGCTCCCGCTCGCCGGCCCGGACCTGCGCGATGAGCGCATGGTCTTCCGCTGAAAGCGAAGCGTGGTACAGATGCGCCAGCTCCTGCATCCGCAGCGGGCGGTAATCCTCCCAGCCAAGCGGCCCGTGTTTGTGGGGCACGAGTAGCTGCCCGTCGTCGCGCGTCCTCGCGTTCCGCAGTAGCAATTCAAGCTGCGAGCGCAGCAGCTCCAGGTAGCCGAAGTCGCCGCTGAGTAAGAGCGCGCACTCGGCAGCGACGGTCAGCGAATGGAACATCACGTTGAAGCCGCCGAAGTGGTACCAGCCGTACAGTCCGCCCCACCATTGACCGCCCCGCTGCTCGCCGATCTTGCCCGTCGGCCCGACATTGTCGGGCATGATCCCACCGTTGCGGCGCACGCGGTCCAGCCACACGTCCACGTATTCCAGCACCCACCGCTTGTATCGCTCGTCGCCGGTATACAGATAGGCATTGGTCACGAGCGCCGTAGCGCCGAGCGTATTGGGAATGTCCCCGTTCAGCACAATGTCATCGAACAGCTTGATGATCTCGTCGCGTCGCGCCGGGGTTTGCTCCCAATCCTGCTCCAAGTCCTTGACGACCGGATGGAGGGTGGCCCGCACGCCGTAGTAGCGGTAGCCGTCTCCCTTGCCGCCCTCCAGCCAGGCGATCACCTCCTCGGCATTGGCGTGCAGGAAGGGGCCTGTGCTGCCGTGGATGGGCGAGCGGATGAGCTTATAGCGCGGATCGTAGTTCGGCGCCTCCAGGTCCTCGCCCATGAACATGGCGGCGAAGCGCTGCGCCCGGCCCACGTTCTCGGCGCTGGTCGGCTCGGCCAGACCAAAGTGATAGAAGGCCATGTTGCCTTCGCCCTGATGGTGCCAATCCGAAATCCACCGCTGGCCGCCGCGGTACGACGGACGCTCTCCGGGCGGCAGGGTCAAGCCGTAATACTCGTTGTGCGTCTGCGGGAGCTGCCAGGGGAAAAACGGATTCCGCCGGCCGCTATCGCACGCTCGCGTCATCGCGTTCCACGCGCGGAGCGCCAAGTCGTGTACGCGTCGGTCGGCGCCCAACGCATAGAAGAGGCTCCAATTGTAGACCCGCTCATAGAGGTCATCTATGTCGTCGGCGAAGTAGATGATGCCGCCGGGATCGGCGTACTTCGCCATCATCACGTCGGCCGACTCCTCCATGAGCGCGATAAGCTCGCGCTGCAACAGCGCCCACGCCGGCGGAGCAGCAACCTCAGTAGCCGTCAGCGTCGCCATGTCCGGCAGCGAGACGGCGTGCGGTAGGACATTGGTCGTGGTCATGCAAGCTCCTCCTAGACCGGCTCACCTCGGCCCGCTCCCTCTGCGAGAGGGGCCTGGATTCCCCCCACCGCCTCACCACGCCGTCCAGCCGCCGTCCACGACGAGGTTCTGCCCGGTAATCCAAGCCGACGCCTCGGACCCCAGGAAGACCACGGCCCCTTTTAGGTCCGTGTCGTTGCCCATCCGACCGAGCGGCGTGCGATGGTTGTAGCCGGCGACGAACATCTCCTCGTAGTCGGGACGGTCCGTGAACGCCTTATTGTAGAAGCCACCGGGCGCGATGGAGTTCACCCGGATGTTATCGGGCGCCAGATAGGTCGCCAGCCAGCGCGTGAACTGGATGATCCCCGCCTTGACCGCCCCGTACTCAGGCGGATTGTTGATCCCGCTCTGGCCGTAGATGCGATGGTCGGGCGAGATCACGCCATAGAACGAGGCGATATTGACAATGGTGCCGCCGTTCTGCTCCTTCATCACCTTGCTGACGGACTGGGAGCAGAGGAACGTGCTGTGCAAGGCGCCCTGCGCGGCGACCTCCCAATACTCTAGCGTGAGTTCCTCGAAGGCCAAGCCTACCCCGGCCCCGCTGTAGGCATTGTTCACGAGCACGTCAATGCGCCCGAACTTGTCCATGACGGCATCGGTCATGGCCTGGACCTGGTCCGGCTCGGTCACGTCGGCCCGCACGGCGAACGCCTCCGCGTGGCATTCGCTCAGTGCCGCGGCCTTGCGCTGGCAATTCTCCAGGTTGCGCGACGCGACGACCACGTGTGCGCCGGCCTCGGCCAAGGCGTCGCACATCTGCGAGCCGAGCTTGCCGGCGCCGCCCGTCACGATGGCCACGCGGCCCTTGAGTCTGAACATCTCCATCACGTTCATCGCTGCCTCCTCCCCATCAACCCAGCGCCCCAGTGTCGGTGCTACGCTGCGCGCTCTTCGAGCCAGTCCATGGTGATTTCAAGCCCAAAGCCCGGTGCGTCCGACGGCCGGACGTAGCCCCCTTCGACCGTCGGCGTGCCGGGCAGCAGGGTCATCTCCTCCAACGGCACCCCCGGCGGCGAGACGCCCTCGGAGCGCTCGCCCCAAGCGATCACCGGCATCGCGTAGGCGAGATGCTGACCGTAGGGATAGTTCATGCCGCCGTGTCCGATCACCGTCAGCCCATGGGCCTCTGCGATGTGGCAGATTCGCACGCTGGCGGTGACGCCACCCACCCATTGGATGTCCGGCTGCATGATGTCTACCAGCCCCCGCCCTGCCGCCTCCGCGAACGGATGGATCGTGTACCAGTGCTCGCCGGTCGCCAGGGTTTGCCCCGGCACCCGGGAGCGCAGGTTGGCGTAGCTCTCCATATCCTCCGGCAGCAGGTAGTCTTCCAGCCACTTGATCTGATACGGCTTCAGCGCCTCCACCACGCGCACGGCGTATTCCACGTTCAGCGACAGCCACGAGTCCACCGCCAGCTCGATGTCGGGGCCGACCTGCTCTCGCGCTCGCGCGACTAGCTCGACGTTCTTGTTCAGCCCGGCCAGCCCGGCGTCAGGCCCATGGCGCAGGAAGACCTTGACCGCCTTGAAGCCCAGCTCGAGGTACCATTCCAGATAGTCGCTGGTCTTGTAGTCGAGCATGGTGTTGGAGGCATAACAGAAAATGCGGTCCTTGACCGGGCCGCCGAGCAGCTCGTACACCGGCCGGTCCAGCAGCTTCCCTTTCAGGTCCCAGAGTGCGTTATCAACGGCGCTGATGGCGTAGCTGGCCACCCCGATGGCGCCGTATGGCGCGGCGGAGCGCCGCATCATGTCCCACAGCTTCTCGGTCGCCATGGGGTTCTGCCCATCCAACAGCTGGGCAAAGTGATCGTTGATGATCGGGCAGACCGGTCCCGCCATGTGGGTGAAGCCCAGCCCCCAGGTGCCATCATCTGCGGTGACGACACAGGCCGTGCGCGGCCAGCGCTCGCTCCAGCTGCGGCCGGGCTTGTCGTAGGCGTACCGGTCCATCGGGCTGACGAAGTGGCCACCGTCGGG
The DNA here is from genome assembly GCA_965220865.1 of Chloroflexota bacterium. Taxonomy (GTDB): domain Bacteria; phylum Chloroflexota; class UBA11872; order UBA12225; family JAJDUF01; genus JAJDUF01. The sequence goes on along the minus strand of OZ244848.1, from coordinate 3,111,471 downwards.
GTCCTTGGCCACTCGTGGCGGGGTCGTCGGATTGGGCGCCAGGTGTACCGGTACCGCCCGGACTGATCTGATGTTCATGCGTACACGTCTCTCCGGCGCGTGATGGAGGTGCCGACGGGTGCGGCGTCGGGGTACAGTATGCCGTGCTCCGACGGGCGCCTCCTGGCAAGCCCGGCATTGCGAAGTGCCGCGCTGCCGACCGCGGGCACAGCGAGGATACCACTGGAGCGCCGGTCGCTCACCGGGATCGCGCGTTGGCATTGACCGGAACCGGGGGCGTTGCTAGACTGTGGCGCTCGCGCGCCGGTACGGCGGGCATACGCTCAAGCGGAGGCAGCGGTGAACACTCACTGGAGTAGCTACTTACAGATCGGCCTCGTGCATTTCATGATGTACCCGGAGACGATGGGTGGAGACGGCCCCATCGTCGAGACCATTCAACGGGTAGCTGCCGACCCGTTCTTCGATGTGCTGGAAGTGACGCGAATGCAGGACCCGGCCGTGCGGCAGCAGGTCCGGGACATCGTTGACATGGCGCACATGGACCTGGGGTTCGGCTCGCAGCCGGGCATTCTTGGCAACCAGCTTAATACGGCGGCGCTCGACGAAGACCTGCGCCAACGCTCCGTGGCCGACATCAAAGCGTCCATAGATCAGGCCTACGAGCACGGCGTCCGACTGTTGGCGATGATTGACGGGCTAGGCTCGTGGCCGGGCGAGGACCGCAAGGAGCAAGCCATCGAGCAGGTGACCAAGAGCCTGCGGGAAATCTGCCAGTATGCCCAGGACCGGGCCGGTGATTATTGCCTGACGATCTCGTTGGAGACGTTCGACCGCTCCATCGAGAAGAAATCCTTGCTGGGGCCGACACGTGACGCGGTAGCGGTGGGAGAGCGGGTGCGCGAGACGCACCCGAACTTCGGCCTGACCATTGACCTGAGCCACCTCCCGCTGCTGGGAGAAACCCCCGAGGAGTCGCTGACGCTGGCTCAGGACCTGCTGATCCACACCCATGTCGGTAACTGTCTCATGCGCGACCCCGAGCACCCGGCCTATGGCGACAAGCATCCTCGCTTCGGTGCCCCCGGCAGCGAGAATGACGTGAGCGATTTGGTGGAGTTCCTCCAGGTGCTCCGGCGTATCGGGTTCTTCGACAAGGAGCTACCGACGCGCAAGCCGCTGGTCACGTTCGAGGTGCGCCCGATGGAAGGCGAACCCCAAGACGTGCTGCTTGCCAACTGCCGGCGCGTGTGGCAGGCGGCCTGGGCACAACTGTAAATGAGCACAGACTACGAAGAAAAAGGAGAGCAGGCCATGCCAACGGTCTACGTCACTCGCCGCATCCCGGAGAATGGCCCCGATCTATTGCGTGAGCATTTCACCGTTCGCCAGTGGGACAGCGACGACGTGATCCCGCGCGACGTGCTCCTGCGGGAAGTACAAGACGCGGACGGGTTACTCAGCCTGCTCACCGAGCCGATCAACGATGAGGTCCTGGACGCGGCGCCGAACCTCAAGGTTGTGGCCAACCTGGCTGTCGGTTTCGATAACTTCGACGTGCCCGCCCTGACAAAGCGCGGCGTTGTCGGCACCAACACCCCCGAAGTGCTCACCGACACAACGGCTGACCTCGCCTGGACCTTGATGATGGCCGCGGCGCGGCGGATCGTGCCCGGCTACAAGTATGTGGTAGACGGCCACTGGAAGACGTGGGGGCCGCTGCTGCTCATGGGCCAGGACATTCACCACGCCACGCTCGGACTGGTCGGCGTGGGGCGGATCGGCGCTGGCATGGCTCGTCGCGCCCAAGGTTTCTCGATGCGAGTCCTCTACTACGATGTCTTCCGCCGCGAGGACCTGGAAGAGGAGCTAGGGATCGAGTTCGCGGATCAGGAAACGGTGCTGCGCGAGTCGGATTTCGTCAGCCTGCATACCCCATACATGCCAGCGACGCACCATCTCATCAGCCACGACCAGCTGAAGATGATGAAGAACACCGCGGTGCTCGTCAACTCCTCGCGCGGTCCGGTGGTTGACCCTGACGCCTTGTACGAGGCGCTACGCGACGGCGAGATCGACTCCGCCGGTCTGGACGTCACGGAGCCGGAGCCGCTGCCGGCCGATCACCGTCTGCTGACACTCGAAAACTGCCTCGTCGTGCCACACATCGCCAGCGCCAGCTACGAGACGCGCGCCGCGATGTCCCAGCTCGCTGCCGAGAACATCGTGGCCGTCCTGAGCGGCAAGAAGCCGGCCACACCGGTCAACCCGGAAGTTGTGGAAGCGCAAGGTCTTCAGTAGGAACGGCCAACACGCGCGGAGGGAGAGCGGACACCGATGAACGCCGCGACCGGGCGCACCATCCGCATCCGTGCGGGCGAGGTTGAAGCGCTCGCGGACCTCAATGCCGGCGAGACGGCCGCTGCCATCTGGGACGCGCTCCCCTTCACGATCCCGGCCAACACCTGGGGTGACGAGATCTACTTCACGATCCCGGTCGGCCTGGATGAAGACGACGCCCAACCAACGGTAGCCCTAGGCGACTTGGGCTATTGGCCGCCGGGTCGAGCGTTCTGCATCTTCTTCGGCCCGACGCCGATGAGCAGCCCCGGCGAAATCCGCCCGGCCAGCCCGGTGAACCTCTTCGGCACGCTGCGCGGCGACCCGACAGCCTTCCGCAGCGTGCGAGCCGGTACGTCGGTCACCGTCGAGCATGCACCTTAGCGGCTGGCGTGCGTATGAGGAAAGGTCAGGCTCTTGAGTCTGACCACGTGATCCTGCCCGTGGCCTGCTAGAAGCGCTCTAGGCTGATAAAATGGCATTGCGGCAGGGGGCCGAGGGACACCTGGCGAAAGGCTGCCGGGGAACTACGACCTATCCATAGCTGATGGACGGATATGCCGATACCGTTTGAATTTGTCATAGACGGACCTCCCGTATCTCAACAAGCTCGCCGCAGTCAGCGACGACGGGACTGGATGCAGGCCGTGCGGAGTGCTGCCAAGCAGTGTTGGGGTACGGAGCAGCCTTTTACCGGAGAAGTCATGGTGACGATAACGTACTTCTGCGGCGGCGCGGCACTTGACGTTGATAATATCCCAAAGCCAATTCTGGACTCATTGGCAGGACTAGTCTATTCTGACGATTCCCAGGTGTCTGACATACTCTGTCGTAAGAGAGATCGGAATCGTAACTTGAGCTATCGAAACCCCTCACCGACTTTACTCGCATCTCTCCAGCGTCCCGAGCAATTTCTCCACATTGTTGTGGCTCACGCGCCGAGCCTGGAGGTGGCATTTTGGTGGAAAACGCAACCGTTTCCGAAAAACTCCTAGCCGACATAACGGCAGAAGAATATCGCAACAAGGGCTACGAGGTGTCACGAGAGACTCAACTCGATTTTTTGCCCGGCTTTCGCACAGACTTAGTTGCTCGTAAAGGGGATGAAGTAAAGGTAATCGAGGTGAAGTCAAGAGCTTCACTGGCTGCAGATCATAAATTAAGCGAATTGGCACGAGTCATCCATTCGAAGCCTGGATGGAGCTTCGAACTGCTGGTGGTGGGTGAACCAGAGAAATTGGATTCGCCTGAGGGGGCACAGTCGTTCGAAGATGAAAACATCCTCCGGCGGATCGAGGAAGCTGAGAAAGCTCTTGGAGCAGGTCTTTCCGAGGCTGCTTTTTTGCTTTCCTGGTCAGCTTGCGAGGCGGCAATCAGGGGATTGCTTACAATGCAAGGAATAGAGAATAGCGACATTACTACACCGGGATATGTTCTCGATCAGTCGATCTTCCACGGTGTCATCTCTAGGGAGGAATATCAAAATCTGACCGATATGCGGAAGTACAGAAACGCCATCGTCCACGGGTTCAGTGTCAGCGATTTTAATGATGATCTGGTGACGGAATTAATGGAGCTTGCACGACGCCTGACCGCAATGAATACCTGCCGTGCCGACGTATCCTAACCACTCATCAACCCCCACTCCGTCTCCTCCGATTCGCCGAAATCGGCGACGACCTGCTCGTAGATAGCGCTCGGCGCCACGACGGCCGTCACCCGGCCCTTGTGCCAGAGGAGCTGCGTGTCCGGGTAGAAGCCGAAGTACATGAGCGCCACCTCGGCCTCCAGCGGCCGGCCAAACACCAGGCGGAAACGATCCCCGTCAACGCGCTCTATACGGGCACGTCGGCTAGCCATGACACTCCTCGCCTCAGTCCGCATCTGCGGCTCCTGCCCCTCGCCCGGCCGGATGCCGGCGCAAGTAAGCGCAGAAGGCGCCAAGCTCCGCAAGCTCATGCTCGATCTCTTCAGCAAGCTGGTGCCATCGTGGTCGCTCCATCGTCACTTCGTCGTCCAGTAGCTTCGCTACTTCCTTGGCCCGGCTGGCGATAGGGTCGCCAGCACTGGCGAGGAGCACACCGCGCTGTAGCACTACCTCTCTGATAAATGGTTGAGCGGACTCCAGACGAATGATGTTCGCCGGGTGTCCTCGTGGCATGACCGCATCCACGGCGGCAAGCGCTTTCCAGAAGCCTTCACCGGGCAGACCCTCGACGGCGAGGTCTATGTCGGAGGCTGGTTGAAACAGCGCCGAGCCGGTCCCGGCCAGCGAGCCGAACAGGTATACGCGCCGCGCACCGTAGCGCCTGACGAGCAGGCCGGCTGCCCGCTGCGCCGCGGCCAGCGCTGCCGCGCGGTCATCGGCAGCGGCCGGCGGCGCGTTACGATCAACGCTCGTGGTGGTGGCGCCTCCGGTCCGAGCCATGTTCCCTCGTAAAGGCAACCAAGACGGCGGCCCCTCATTCATGATACGCTGGCGTTAGCCTCTGAGCACGCTGGCGGCGCGTCGAGGCCGAGGAGCAGCTATGGATGCAGCGCAAAAAGAGGTCGTGACGGTCGAGCGGGACGGCCCGGTGGCGGTCGTGACGTTGAGCCGTCCTAACGCGCACAATGCGATGGACGACGCGATGCTCCGCGCCCTGACCACCCACCTGCCCGCGCTAGAGCGCCAACCGGAAGTCCGCGTGGTGGTTATCACCGGCAGCGGGCACACGTTCTCGGCCGGTGCCGACATCAAGCAGATGGCCCAAATGGACGCGGCCGGGGGCCGGTCCTGGGCACTGCTCGGCCAATCCGTCATGGACTTGGTCGAGGACCTTGAGCAGCCCGTCATCGCAGCGATCAATGGCGTCGCGGTCGGTGGTGGCTGCGAGCTGGCGCTCGCCTGCGACCTGCGCTACGCGGCGACGAGCGCACGGCTGGCGCAGCCCGAGATCAACTTGGCGATTACACCGGGTTGGGGCGGCACTCACCGGCTCACCCGCTTGGTGGGACCAGGCCAGGCAAAGGAGCTGATCTTGACCGGCCGGCTCGTGCCAGCCGATGAGGCGCTGCGTCTCGGCTTGGTGCATGGTGTGCTCGCCGACGACGAGCTACGTGCCGGGGTGCTGGACATTGCCCGTCAACTGGCGGCAAAGCCGCCACGGGCACTGGCGCGAGCGAAACGGGCACTCAACCTGGTCGCGGGGCTGGAGCGCCGCGCCGCCAACGCGCTGGAAGCGGAGCTATTCGGCGAGATGTTCGGGACCGAGGACCGTGCCGAGGGCATGAGCGCGTTCCTGGAGAAGCGCCGGCCGCATTTCACGGGTCGGTGATTGCCCTCACCCCGGCCAAGCGAGAACCGATGACGACCGAGCGCAGCGCGACGACCATGGCCGGTGCCGCCCGGCCACTGCGGGTGCTGATCGCCAAGCCGGGGCTGGATGGCCACGACCGCGGGGCCAAGATCGTAGCGCGGGCACTACGCGACGCCGGCATGGAGGTCATCTACACCGGTATCCGCCAGACGCCCGAGATGATCGCGGTCGCCGCCCTGCAAGAAGACGTGGATGTGGTCGGTCTGTCGTTGCACTCCGGCGCGCACCTGGAGCTGTTTCCGGCGGTGCTCGCGGCACTCCGGGCGCAGGGCTTGGGCGACGTGCCGGTCGTCGCGGGCGGGATCATCCCCGACGCCGACATCCCGCCCCTGAAAGAAGCCGGCGTCTACGCCGTCTTCGGCCCCGGCACGCCGCTCACCGACGTGGTCGCCGCCGTGCGCGAAGCCGCAACGGCCCACGCCCCGGCCGAGCTACTATAGACCGTGCATAGCCGGAGCGGCTGCAAAGGACACTCGCGTACCCTAGCGAATATCACAGGAGTGGGTACACTCTGCTCGGTAGAGCCGCGACCACGAATTTCGGCAACGTTCATCGTCGTGCCTGGAGTGGCAGCAAGCGCAGCGAAAGGAGCAGCGGATGGCTGGACTTACGGCAGAGCAGAAGCAGCACTATGACGAGCAAGGCTACGTGTTCCTGCGCGGCCTCTTCGACCCGGAGGAGCTACAGCCCCTCATCGCCGAGATCGAAGCCAAGGTTGACCAGGTTGCCCACGACTACTACGCCGCCGGACAGCTCACCTCGCTCCACGAGGAGTATGGGCTCAAGCATCGCCTCCGCAAGATGGTGGAAGAGTGCGACGACGTATATCAGGAAATCCCCGGCGGCCAGTTCTGCGGGCCGGCGCTCTTCGAAATCCTCCGCCATCCCAAGCTGGTAGACATCGCCGAAGCAATCGTCGGGCCGGAGGTCCATTGCGAGGGGCGCCATCGGCTGCGTCCGAAGCTGCCCCAATACGGCCTGGCGGACTTCCGCTGGCACGAGGACACGCGCTACGACCTCCGGCGGGTCACCTACACCCAGCAGCAGTATGGCCTCGGGGCACATGACCCTGGCCAAGGCGACACGTTTATCTCCCGCATCGTGCCGGCCCCCATGATGCCCGAACCGGGATTCTGGATTCCCCTGGTAGACGTGGACGAGGAGAACGGCTGCTTACACGTGATGCCGGGTGGTCATCGCCATACCGTCCCCTACACCGAACAGTGGCGCCCCAGCCAGTTTATGCCCCAGCTTGACGGCCTCGACGACGTGGCGATGCCGATGCAGGTTGGCGACGCTTTGCTGATCCACCAGCACATGCCGCACGTGTCACCGCCCAATCGGTCCGACCACGTCCGCTGGAGTGAGGACATTCGCTATCAGGACGCTCGGCTGCCGATCAAGTCGCAGCGCGAACCGGGCTTCTTGGCAAAGAGCAAAGAGCGACCCGACGGCATCGTGACTGCCTGGGACGAGTACCGGCGGATACGCGAGGCCGCCGCGGCCTATCAGCAGGCGACCAGTGAAGCGGCCGAGGCGTTCCGCAAGACCACCGGCATGGCGCTCTTCTAGGACCGTCCGGCCCTGTCCGGGATTGCCCTAGAGCTTGAATATCCGGCTGGCATTGGCGGACAGCACAAGCTCGCGCTCCTCCGGTGACAGCGCGAGGTCGTAGTAGACGCCGATCTGCTTGCCGATGTCGCAGAGGTCGGCGTCGCTGCCGAACATCACCCGCCGCGGTCCCAGCACGTCCAGCGCCTGCCGGATGTCCTGTGGGCGGCCACCGGAGCCGCCGTACTCGAAGTAGATGTTCGGCACGTCGGCCACAACCTCTGCGAACCGACCGTTGCCGCCGTGCGCCTTGATGATGCTCCAATCGGGATAGTCCAGCGCCAGCTCGCGCAGCGCCCGCAGTGCGCCCACCGGATCGCCCTCTTCTACGTGGATCTTCAGCGGCCTGCCGCGCTCTGCCACTGCGCGGAGCAACGCTTGCCCGCTGCTTGACCGCGTAGTGTCCTGCGAGTAGTACATGTGAAGCTTCGCGCCGACGAAATTGGGCAGCGCATAGTACCGATCCAGCTCCCGGCACGATTGCTCCAGGTAGTTGGGATTGACCACCACGTAGCCCAGCAGCTCCGGGTGCCCGGCAATAGCTTCCGAGAGCCACCGATTGCCGCCGGAGAGGTCGTAGACGATGGCCTGGGCCGAGGAGATGACCGCCCGACTTACCCCGGCCTGGCGCATCAGCGCCAGTAGCCCGGCGGCGCCACCGTCGGGGAGCGGGAATTGCCAGCGGCCGAGATGGCAGTGTACGTCAATGATCGGGCCGGGCAAGCGCACCATCTCTGCCGAGGCGAGCCGCGGCCGGCCGGTGGCCAGCGCCGGGTCAAGCCGGAACAGTCGGAGGGCGTTTTGCCCCAAGATCGCCGCCTTCTGCTCGTCGGTAAGGTCCGCTTCCAGCACCTCGTTGAGCGCTCGCTGGACGGAATACTCCGGCGCCGCGGACCCATAAAGCAGGCGGCGAGCACCTAGCTCACCCACCATAATGTCAACCGCATGCGGCGAGGACAGGTAGTTGGTCTCTATATAGAGGTGCGAATAGTGTCGCGCAGTGGCAATCACCTCGCCCATGTTGGCGTAGAACGTGTCGGTCAGGATCACCGGTAGCCCGTACTCGGCGGTAGCTTGGGCGATGGCCATGGGCGTACCCGCCGCCCCGCGCCCGGAGAGCATCACCACCGCGCCCGACCCGGCCAGCTTGGCCATCAGATCGGCAAAGGGCGTGCTGCAGATCGTCCAGCGCTGCAACTCGGGGTAGAGGCGGAACAGCCGTACCCCCGCCTGCAAGCACCGCTCCACCTCCGCCTCCCAGTCCAGATACCGCCGCAGGTCCAGCGTGGCCGTCGGTAGCAGCCAGGGGTAGCGCTCCGTCGCCTGGAGCGTTTCGCGGTTCCCGGCCTCGTGGTCGTAGCTGACGCCACGCAGCGAGCCGGTGAAGGCCAGCGCGATCCGGTGGCTATCCAGCTCCTGCACCAACCTCGGCAGCGACAAGTCGAGGTTCCCTCCGGCTTGCATCCCGAAGTGGGTGTTAACGTCTATCACCAGCACGGCAATGTCTCCTTTTATTGGCTGTTAGCTTTCACCTACTCGCTACCGCCGCTAGCGATAGTGAGCCACCACCTTCCGCACCGCTTGGGCAATGTCATCCACGTCCTCTTGCGTGTGGAACGGCCCGATGGGGAGGCCGAACCCGCGGCCCATCAGCGCCTCGCCGTTCGGGCACTGCACCAGCCGGTAGTCCACGGGACGCTCGCGGCCATAGTCGAACGGGAAGCGGCTGGAGCCATAGCAGTTCGGCTCGGCGAGGAACGGATTGCGGTACAGCGGCCCCTCCTTCCCGGACCCGATGTACGGTCCATTGGCCGGAACCCCCTCCCCACTCACCGCCGCGGCAAACTCATCGGCGGAGCAGCCGAGACGCTCGGTGTCGAGCGTAAACCGCAAGCCCCAATAGGTGTGCCGGTCGCCCGGCCGCACGCGCTGCGGGGTAATCTCGTCAATATCGGCAAGGTGCTCGAAAATCTGGTGGGCAGCGTTGATCTTGCCCGCGATGTAGCCGTCCACCTTCTCCAACTGCACTTGGAGGACGGCCGCCATCATCGCGTTCAGCTTGTAGTTGGGCGCCAGGAGGTAGTTGGCATAGGGCCGGCCGGCGTAGGGGCCGGGGTCGCGCGGTAACGCAGCGTCCGAGAAAAGGAGGGCACGCTCCCACAACACCTCGTTGTCGGTCAGCACCGCGCCCCCGCCGCCGGCCGACAGGTGCTTGCCACCAAAGCTGAACCCGGCAATATCGCCCAGGCTGCCGACGACCTGCCCCTGATAGCGGGCAAAGTGGGCTTGGGCGCAGTCCTCGATGAGGAAGAGGTTGTGCCGCCGGGCAATCTCCTGCAGCGCGTGCATGTCGCAGGGGTTTCCGAAGAGATGGACCGCGATGATCGCCCGTGTCCGCGGCCCGATCTTGGCCTCGACATCCTGGGGATCAAGGGTAAAGGTGTCATCAACATCGGCAAAGATCGGCACGCAGTTGTGCAGCAAGGTACCGATAATGCTGCCGCCGGAGGTCCACGGCGTCACGATGATCTCGTCGCCCGGATCGGGGTTGATCGCCCCGACGCAGACGTGCATGGCCGAGGTGCCTGAGTTGACAGCGACGGCATGCTTCACGCCGTGCCGCGCGGCGAACTGCCGCTCGAACTCCCGGCCCGGATGCCGGCCGAAGCCGGAGCGGAGTACGTCGGCGACGGCGGCAACGTCCTCATCGCCAAACTCGTGGGACGGGCCGAACGGCGCGGTCCGTACCGCTGTACCACCTTCGATAGCCAGTCTCTCGCGCATCACTGCCTCCTCACCACCAGCGGTTAGGCTCTATTAGCACTTCCCGGCCGCTCTCCCGAAATCCCAGCCACCGGCACGAACCCCGGTCATCCCCGCGTTCGCGGGAATCCAGGCTCCCTCTCCCCGTGGGAGAGGGCTGGGGTGAGGGCTGCCGGGCGTACCGGCACCTCCCTAAGCCCTCCAGTCGAAGATGACCCCCAGCAATTCGCCGGGGCTGTCTCGCATGATGTCGTAGATGCGCGGTGCCTCCGTCACCGGCAGGCGATGGCTCACGATTGGCTCGATTCTGATGGTGCCCAGCCGGATGAAGTGCAACAGCAGCAGCAGGTCCTCGACGGTAAAGTGCGAGGACGACTCGATAGAGGCGCTCAAGCTATGGATCATGCCGTGGTAGAAGGTGGCCTCTTGCCGCACGGCTAAGGCGCCGACGACGCCGTACCGGGCGAGCAGCCGGCCCCGGTGTATGTCCAAAAAGAAGGACGGCACGCCGCAAGCATCCACAATACGGTCATACGGCCCACCCTGCTTGAGTAGCGCCGGGCCGTCCGGTGCCGCGACGTTGACAACCCGGTGCGCCCCCAGCTCCTGCGCAATGTCCAGGCGCCTCGGGTTGACATCGGTCACCGTGACGTAGGCGCCGAAAGCTCGCGCCGCCTGGGCCACGGCTTGACCGGCCGGCCCCAGGCCGGCCACCCAGACCTGCTGCCCCGGCCCGATTCGGATGCGCCGCGAGTGTCGCATGCCCACGCCGGTAATGCCCAGCAACGCACACCATTCATGCCCGATGTCGGCCGGGAGCTTGACGCACAGCCGTGCTCGCTCACTGCTCGCCGCCAGATCAATGCAATGCCAGGGACGGTGGCCACCATGGTTACCGATAAAGACCGTGTCTCCCGCAGCGAAACCCTCCACTTCACTCCCGACCACCTCTACGACGCTCACGTGCTGGTAGCCGAAGCAGAAGGGATACCGCACTCGCCCGGAGTCGTTCATCAGGACGTGCCGCTCGGTGCCGTTCGTCACGCCGGAGTAGCGAGTGCGCGTGAGCAGCTCCGTCGGGCCGGGCGCCGGTGGCGGCCCCAGGTCACAGAACCCCACGGCACCGCGGGCCTTGAACTCGAGGCCGATATTCCCCATCGGTCGCAACCTCCCACGCAGCGCCGGTTTTCGCCGCTGCGATTACCGCTTAGGGCGCCCTACCGTCCGGCCATACCCCGCAATAGCCGTGGCTACCAGGCCATCTCGACGGCTTGCCCGGTGGCGATGGACTCGAACACGGCATCAATGACGCGCATCTGCGCGATGCTGTTCTCCGGGGGGATACGGTGCGGCTGGCCGGTACCCAGACAGTCGCACAGATGACGCAGCTGATTCGCGAACTGGTGCAGCGGTGCAAATCTGATCGTCTCTACGCCGTCCGCCGTGTGGTGCTCCAGCGTCACCGCCCGGCGCTCATTGTTCCACGCCAGCCCCGCGCGGAGTAGCCCTTGCGTACCGCTGACCTCGATCTCCTGCGACGGCCATTGACCAAAACCCACCGTGAGCTGCGCGGTACGCTCGCCGGGAAAGAGGAGCGTCACCGTCGCGGCCTCCTCAACCTCCATGCCAGGCCGGCCCGTCGCAAAGACGCGGCTCGGCTCGGCGCCTAGGATGTAGCGGGCATGGTAAATGGTGTAGCAGCCCAGGTCGAAGATGCTCCCGCCGCCTTGAGCACGGTTGAACCGCCAGTTAACCTCCGGCTTGCGCCTGGCGGCCGCGACCTTGGTACAGAAGGTGCTGCGAACGGACCGCACGTCGCCAATCGCCCCGGCGTCTACCAGCGCCTTCGTCTTCAAGTGCAGCGGATGGTGGCGGAACTTGAACGCCTCGGCGAGCAGGACCCCGTGCTCCCGGGCAGCAGCGACCATCTGCTCGGCCTCGGCTGCATTCGCGGCAAAGGGCTTCTCGCAGAGGATGGCGCGCACGCGCCGCGACCGGGCAAGCCGGATGGTGGTGCTGGCATGGGCAGTGCCCCAGGTGCAGACGATGGCCACGTCCAGGCGCTCGGCGGCCAGCATCTCGTCCAGGTCCGGATACCGGCGCGGGACGGCAAACTCGTCCCCATAGCGGTGTAGGGCCGCCTCCGAGACGTCGCAGATCGCGCAGAGGTCTACGTCATCCAGCGCTTGGCAGGCGAGGCCATGCGCGCGGGCGATACCGCCGGTGCCGACAATGCCCACCCGGTACGTCGGTCGTACCCCTGGACTCTCCACACCCATTACCATCTCCCCGGAGCCGGCAACTTGGAGTAGGTTATACCAAGTCGGCTGTGAGGCACCCGCTCCGACCCGCCATTTCCGCGCGTCCGTCGTTCCCACGAAAGCGGGAATCCAGGCACACAGCCCTAGTAGACTTATTGACAGTGGGATGCGGTGCGGCTGATGGAGGACGGCACCGATGAAGAGACACGATTCTCGCCCGGTGGGGCTACTGCGGCGCCGGGGTGTTGGCGCGGTGGCTGCCGTGATAGCCCTGGCGTTGGCGGGCTGCGATGGGCAATCGTCCGACGGTGACGCGGCGCCTCCTGGCGCGGCTGGCGGTTCGGACGCGGGACAGCAACCGGCCAGGGAGACGGTCTCGGATTTCGAGTTCGTCGCCTATCAGGGCGAAGCAGTGCTCGGCGGGAAGGAGCTTGCTTTTTCCAGTATCCTGCGGCAGGGCAAGCCGGTCGTGCTCAACTTCTGGGCCGGACTCTGCCCACCCTGCCGGCTGGAGATGCCGGAAATGCAGGAGGTCTACACCGAGTACCAGGATCGCATCCTGCTCCTCGGTCTGGACATCGGCCCCTTCGCCGGACTTGGCTCGCGCGAGGCCGGCCAGGCGCTGCTCCGGGAGCTAAAAATCGCCTACCCCGCCGGCACAACGTTCGATGCCGGGGTCCCGCAAGCCTACAAGTTGATCGGTCTGCCGCTCACGGTGTTCATCACCCCGGACGGCACCATCGTCAAGCGATGGACGGGGTTACTGACCAAGGCGAAGCTAGTCGAGCTGGTGCAGGAGCTACTGGCCGCCTCCGGCCAGTGATGACTGGCCTATTCCGGCGGCATCCCCTCTCCACAACTGGAGAGGGGCCGGGGGTGAGGACTAGGAGAGAACCACGATGCTCAACATGGAGCACGGACACAGCGGCGGGAGAGTGAGCCTGCTCCTATCCTACGTGATACCGGCGGCTGTGGTGACGGGCATACTCCTCGCGCTGATTGCGGTGCAGAGCAGGGCGGAGGCCTCGACCGCCAGCGTAGCGGCGCTGCTGCCCGTCGGCTACGCCTTTGGCGCCGGCATGGTGGCCAGCGTCAATCCGTGCGGCTTCCTAATGCTGCCCTCGTATCTCGCTTATCACCTCGGCACGGAAGAGACCGGTTTCTACGAGGTGGCGGTGGCCAGACGGGCGCTCAAGGCCCTCGCGCTGGCCGGTGTCGCTACCGGCGGGTTCGTGGCGATCTTTGCCGCCGCGGGTGCGGTCATCGCGGCGGGCGGACAGTGGCTCGTCAACGTCTTCCCCTACGCCGGCGTCGCTATCGGCGCGGCGATGAGTGTACTCGGCCTGTGGCTCCTTATCACGCACCGGACCATCGGGATCATGGCCGCCGGCCGGGTGGGCATCTCACCGCAGCGCAACCTGCGAAACGTCTTCCTGTTCGGCATCGCCTACGCGACCGGCTCCCTCAGCTGTACCTTGCCGATCTTCCTCGTCGTCGTCGGCACTGCGCTGGCCGGCCGGGATGCGTTGCACGCCTTGAGCCAGTTCATCGGCTACGCGCTGGGCATGGGAACGATCCTCGTCGCCGTGACTATCGGCGCGGCGCTGTTCCGCGGGGCCGTGGCCCGGCTGCTCCGCACGGTCGTGCCCTACGTCCACCGCACGAGCGCCCTGTTCCTGCTCGGGGCCGGCGTGTATCTGCTGTACTACTGGCTGTTCTATGCCGGCGCGTTCTTTTAGGCCGGCGGGGTGGTAATGGATAGATTCCCACGAACGCGGGAATGACGGGGTGGCAGACTCCCCCTCTCCGCATGGTGGAGAGGGGGGCGGGGGGTGAGGCGCGGCCGGCGCCTGGCGGGCCATGGACCTCGCTTTTTCCACTACTTGCTCGGTACCCTGATGCCGGTACCAGCCAGGAGGCCGAGTCATGGACACGGGTCAGCATGCTGAGGCGGTCGCCGCTATGCTTGCCGAGCTGGAGGAAGCCGAGCGCCTGCTCACGGCACTCCACACCAAGGCGATGGAGCTTGGCGACGACGAGATCATCGAGTTTCTCGATAGCGAGCTATTCTGGAAGCTGCAAGCCGCCGGCAACCACTTGCGGGAACGCTTTGGCGTCGAGCAGATCTATGGCGAAGGGGTCTAGCGGAGTGGCCCCGAACGATCCGGGGGTACATCCCCTCCCCTGTGCGTCAGCCCGGGGGAGGGTTAGGGAGGGGGCCAGAGAGTGGACGTTGCACAATACCGGCCCCCTGTGGCCCCTCCGCTTCGCAGGGGGACAGGGCTACAGCATGCAGTAGCCCTCTACGACTTGGCCCTCACCACCCTTGTCAGGAGGGGGCCGGAGTGAGGATGGAGGGAGAACCTACCGATGAACACAAGCCCTACCGACCGCATCACCGACCGTTGGCTGAGTGGGCAGCCGATCTACCGCGCCGACTTGGATCGCTGCCAACCGGCCGCCGCAGTGGCCGCGTCCCCCGTGTACCACCGGTGGCGCGCGATGCACTACGAAACCGAGCAGTTTGCTGGCACCATGCTCCTCGCCGGCCCCGAGACCGCCGCCCCGGACGTCACCTATCCCCTGGACGCCGACGGCTGGCACGCCATCTCCATCGGTATGTACTGCGGCGACCTCGCCGAAAGCTCCACCGTCCGCGTCCGGCTCAATGGTCGGCCGACGTTCAGCTACCTCACCGTAGCTGGCGACGAGGCGCAGCCGTCGGGTGACGAGGTGATCGAGCGCTACTGGACGACGGCCGACTTGACCGGGCAGGACCTAATCCTGGGGCAGGAGGTCACGCGGCTGGGCGCCGGCGACGCGCCAAGCTCCTTCCGGTGCTCGCCGGTCCGCATCGCCTACGTCAAGCTCGTGCCGCTGACCGCCGCGGAAGTCGCGGTCATGAGCCAAGATCAAGCGCAGAGCGACACGCGGCGGCTGTTCGCGCACAACGACGCCCACGGCTTCATGTTCAAACACGCCCCCATTACGGAGGAGGTGGTGCGGCGCGAGCTGGAGCCGTTCCGCGACTCGGACTTCTCCCGGCTCTACTGGGAAGGGGGGCAGGGTGACCTGCTCTACTACCACTCCCGGATCGGCCGGATGCCTACCGCCGACGGTCTGACCGATTTCTCCCGCGTGGGTGACCGTCTCCACGTGGAGAACTGGCGCGCGTGCCGCGAGACGGGCCTGGAGCCGCTGCGTATCGCGGCCGAATACGCCCACGAGCTTGGAATGGAGTTCCACGCCTGCTTCCGCGTGGCCGGCTTCCACTACCCCCCGCCGATTGACCAGTGGAACCTGGACGCTATCTACCACCGGCATCCCGAATGGCGCGGCGTGGACCGTGCCGGCCGCAGCACGCCGCGCCTGGCCTACAGCTATCCCGAGGTGCGCGCGCTCGTCGTATCGCTGCTGCGGGAGATGGCGCAATTCCCGATTGACGGCGTGTGCCTGCTCTACAACCGGCGGCCGCCGATGATCGAGTACGAACCGCCGCTCGTCGAGAGTTTTCAGCGCGAGTACGGCCAAGACCCCCGCCGGCTCGATCCCCGGGACCCGCAATGGCTGCACTACCGCGGGCGTGCGCTCACCCAGTTCATGCGCGAGGTGCGAACTGCCATGGACGAGGTGAGCCGCGAGCAGGGCCGCTCGACGCGCCTGGCGGTCGCGGCCATCGTGTTGAGCAGCGAGGCCGAGAACCTGTATTACGGCATGGACCTCCCCGTGTGGGTGCGCGAGGGGCTTGTGGATACGCTCATCCCCTACCGGCTGATGCCGACGCTCGAAAGCGCCTACGATTCCTGGACCGATCCGCGGGACCTGGATTACTTCGTGGAGCTGGTGCGGGATGCGCCCTGCGTCCTCGCTCCGAACCTGATGCCGCGGATGATGCTGCCCGAGGAGCTGCGGCGGCGCGCCGCGGGCCTCTACGATGTCGGCGCTACGCAGTTGTTTTTCTGGGACTGCGTGACTGGCGGCGGCCGGGCCAGCTACGCGCCGACGTGGGATGCGCTGCGGCGGCTGGGGCACCGCGAGGAACTGACGGCCTGGCAGCAGGCGGGGCAGCCGTCGCTGGCGTCGTCGTCCCTGCCCCTGCGGCGCCTCGGCGACTGGGACCTGTCTTACGCGACGCCCGGTTAACTTAGACTATGCACAGAGGACACGATGATAGAAGCGCTGGTATTCGACTTCGACGGAGTCATCATTGATACGGAGATACCGTCCTACGAGACCTGGCAGGAGGTGTTCGCCGCGCACGGCGTCCATCTGGATCGCGCCCTCTGGCAACGCCAGATCGGCGGCGGGACCCACAAGTTCGATGCGGTCCGGCACCTGGAGAGGCTAACGGGAGTGCGGCTGGAACGCGAGTCCATCCAACGCTCCCGTAAGGAACGTCACGACGCTCTCGTGCGATCTAGCCCGTTGCTGCCGGGTGTGCTCGAATACATCCAAGAGGCCCGCCGGCTGGGGCTGAAGCTGGGAGTTGCTTCCAGCTCATCGCACGCCTGGGTGGAAGGACATCTCGCCGAGCGCGGTCTGCTCTCGCTGTTCCACGGTGTCGCCGCCAGGGAAGACGTAGCCCGCATCAAACCGGACCCGGCGCTCTATCTGGTGGCGTTGCAGCGGCTGGGCGTGTCTCCCGACCGCGCCGTGGCCATCGAGGACTCGCTCAACGGACTTACCGCCGCCAAACAAGCCGGCATGTTCTGCGTCGCCGTGCCCAATCCGATGACCGGAGACCTACCGCTGGAAAGCGCCGATCTACGGCTGGGCGCCCTCTCCGACATGGGGCTGCAAACCCTGCTGGACACGCTCACCCGACCGACTCAGGTGCCTAGACCCGGCTTTCCGGAGCAGTACGCCCTAGGGCGTGTCTACAAAGTACCAGTCGCAGGGAGCAAGTCCCCTCCCCCGGAGCAAGCTCCGGGGGAGGGCTAGGGAGGGGGTCAAGTGAGGCATCCGGCCCCCCTATGGCCCCCCCCCGCTCCGCAGGGGGACGGGCGTAGCGTGCTGCACCCCTACCCTGGCCGCTGCACTCCCCCTCTCTATCGCTCGGCGATGGAGAGGGGCCGGGGGGTGAGGCACCGCCGCTTACCGCGTTGTGGCTGGCCGCGGCCACAGGCCGTAGGGGTTGATCTCGACCCCCTCGACCTTGGGGCGCACCCCATGCACCATGATCCCCGGCCGCCCGAACGCCTGCCCGCCGAGCTGTCGGTTGCGCGGATTGCGGTAACCCAAGCGCACGAGGCGCCGCCAATCCTTGGTGCGGTTGACCGCCGAGCCGTGGATCGTGTTGATGCTGAACAGCACCACGTCGCCCGCATCCGCCGGCACCGATACCGCGTCCTCAATCGGGTACTGGTCGGTGGGCAGGTGGTGTGATCCGTTCCGCAGGTGGTCGAGCGGCCCGAGCTTGTGGCTGCCCGGCAGGAACTTGATACAGCCGTTCTCTTCCGTTCCCGCGTCAACATGCACGAGCGCGTCAATGAAACGGTTGTCCTCGTGGGGATAGAACGGGTAGTCCTGGTGCATCGGGAACGGGGCGCCATACTCCGGCCCCTTCGCGTGCAAGGTGACCTGCTGCAACTCTACTTCCGGGCCGATGAGGTCGGCGATGGACGCTGCGAGCCGCTGGTTGAGAATTGCGTGCGCCCAAGCCGGCGAGAAGTGCTGCAGCTCCTTGATCCCCGCGAGCATGGACTTCCGGTCTTCCTCCTCGGAGAGGTACTGCTTGTCCTTGCGCCACGGCCCCTGCCAGCCCTTGGACGGCGTGACAAAGTTCTCGATGACATGGTCCAGCTCGCGGCTCATGGCATCCACCTCGTCCGGTGAGTACACCCCTTTCATCCGTAGGTAGCTGTTCTCGTTGAAGAACGCGATCTCTTCCTTGGTCAACATGGTCGTAGCCCTCCTCGGCCGTATTATAAGGTCTACCGCCCCGCCTTGACCGCCCCGGAACCGGCACAGCAGCGGGGCTGCCGGCCGCTTTTTTGCCGGTTAGCGTGAAGGACTTGCATTTCTCGGAAAGTCAGCTATCATTGGGGTACTCTCACCGCTGGGGTGAGGTGTTGTGCGCTCGCACGTTCGGCGGGCGCCGAGGGACAGGCGGGGACCCCTCCCAGTGGGAGGGTAGAAACAACCTATGAGGAGGGTTGGCATGGCACCCAGAGCCGGATACCGGATGAGTCGACGCACAGTTGGGATGACGATGGCTGCACTCGCGGGTAGTGTGGTCGCGGCAGCTTGCGGACCCGTAGGCGGCGGCGGCGGGAGCACATCGGATGTTGGCCAGACAGCGACCAAGTGGGAAGGTCAGCAGCAGATTGACATTTGGGTCACCGGCTATGAGCCAGTGGTAGAGGCCTACAAGACGCTGGTGACGCAGTTCGAGGAGGAGAATCCCACGATCAAGGTCTCGAATCAGGCCCAGAAGTATCTGCGGACGCGGGATCTCGTCCCGGCTCTTGCCGGCGGCTTGCCACCGGCAGTTGGGGAGATCAACCAGCCCGGCACCTGGACTTACGCCGGTGCGGGTCTCGTCGCCCCGCTCGACAACTTCATCAAGCGCGACAAGCCCACGGCGGACGCCGTTGCCAACGACTTCTATCCCGGCATCCTGGAGTCCGTCACGTGGCGCAACGAGCTGCACTTCTTCCTCGTCGGCGTGTCCATGGAGGTCTGGCACGTCAACAAGGACTTCTGGAATCGAGCCGGCCTCAGTCTGCCCACGAGCGGCTGGACCTGGGATGACCTGGCCGGCCCCATTGGTGACGGGCTCAAGTCTGCCGTTGGCGAGGACGGCTCGCCGTTCATGTGCGAGTTGAACGAAATGTACCGCATGATGCATTTCGTGCTGCAGAACGGCGGCGACATGGTGGACGAAAGCGGGACGAAGCTGACGATCTCGACCCCTGAGTTCATCGGCGCGGTTGAGTATGTCCGCAAGCTGGTGCTCGCCGAGGTTCTGCGCGAGAAAAACCCGAAGAAGGCCGAGGCCGGCCCGGTGCGTGGTGGTCGCGAGAACATGATCGGCGCCAAGTACACCCACGGCGAGAACTACCGGTCGTCGCGCGGCGACGTGGCGATGGAACTGGAGGGCATGACCCGTATTCCGGGCTATCGCAAGTCGCTCGGTGACCTGATGGGCGTCGTGCCCGCCATCACCGGCAAGGAGCAGAAGGCGCTCTTCGATAGCTGGACTTTGGGTCTGGTCAAGCAGGAAGACGAGGCCCAGATGGAAGCGGGCTATCAGTTTATGGCCTGGTTCGTCCGGCCGGAAAACCTGCTGACCTACTTGAAGGCCCGCGCGAATCTGCCGCCGCGGAAGGCCATCGCCGCACTGCCGAACGCGGGCGACCTGTGGGCAGCCGAGCCGCTGGTCAGGGACGCGCTGGAATACCTGGACTATGGGAAGACCTTCCCCTTCACGCCGGCCACCTCGCAACTGCGGATAGGCATCAACTCGGTGCTCGCCAACATCACGCGGTACGGTGACCCGGCAGCCCAGACCCTGACGGAGCTGGAGAAGGTGCTGAATGCCCAGTACGGCTTCCTGCTTCAGTAGTCCGTAGTCTAGTCAGCACACAGCAAGCCGGTGGGGCCGGTCCCAAGCCTGGGACCGGCCCCCTTGCATTTCCTCCGAGAGACCTACCCCCCTCCCTTTAGGAAAAAGGCCAGCGGTTGCTGCGCGGACTCCCCTTCCCTGCGAGGGAAGGGGCCGGGGGTTAGGTCCAATACCGCCCCCTATGGCCGCCCGCTGCGCCGGGGGACATGGATTCCCGCGCAAGCGGGGATTGACGGGCGACAGACTCCCCCTCTCCACATGGTGGAGAGGGGGCCGGGGGGTGAGGACAGTGGGGTGCGGTCGAACGGAGTTCTACTCGCCCGCTAGCTCGGCAGGAAGCTCCACCGACTGCGGCCGGCCGCTACGCACCGCTTCGAGGATACTCTCGACGACCAGGGTCGCGATGATGCCGTTGCGCGCCGGCACGTAGGTCTCGGTGCCCTGTTGGATGGCCTCGATCAGATACGGCATGCGCGCGACGGCCGGCGGCGACAGGGTTTCGACCTCCCGCGCGCCGCCGGGGCCGCTGTACGCCAGCGTCCCGCAGTGGTTGTAGAGCACTGCCGACTGTCCCGGGGCCGTAAAGCTCGAAGAACCACTTCGAGACAAAGGCGTTGAAGTCGGCATCCGTCGCCAGCAGCGTGGCCACCCCGCCATCCGCAAACCGGAGCGTCGCTGCCGTCGTATCCACGACGTCGGTGCCGGCCAGCGCCTCCCGGTGCGTAAGCTGACCGCCAGTGGCGTATACCTCGACCGGGGCGGCTTCGTGAAACCAACAGAGCAGATCAACCATGTGAACGCCGATGTCCCACAGCGGCCCGCCGCCAATCACCGGGTCCCAGCGCCATCGGCTGAGGTCGGCCGGTGCCATCAGACACTGAGCATGGCTCACCATCGGCCGTCCGAGCCGCCGCTTCGCCTCGCGGACCGCTCCGGAAAACCGGAAGCTGAAGTTGAGCATCAGCTGCGTGCCCGCGGCGCGCTGCGCGGCCGCGATCTGCAAGCACTCCTCCGTGGACATGGCCATCGGCTTTTCCAGCCACAGGTGCTTGCCGGCCGCAAGCGCTGCCAGCGCTGGCTCGGTGTGCATGCTGTGCGGCGTGGCGATGGAGACGATGTCCACGCTTGGATCGTCGAAAATGCGCTGCGGGTCCGACGTGACATAGCCGCCGTACTCGCTCTGGAGTCGCTCGGCCGATGCTGGCACCACGTCGCAGAAGCCTCGCACCTCGACTTCGGGCGTCATCGCCGCCCCGCGGGCATGGCCGCTGCCGGCGCTACCACATCCGATCAGTGCCCAGCCGTATGGTGGCCCCCCGGACCCTCCGTTGTTGCTCATGCTCATCCCTCCACTGCTAAGTTAGGTTGCTTCCGTACCCGTCGTCGCCCCCGGCTGCGCTAGAGCGCCCCGGAAGCGCGGAGCAGCGTCTCCTGCACCACGAAGTCATGCACCGGGCCGAACGGCGGCATCCGCTCCCCGCGGATGGCCGCCGCGAGATCGTGCAGATCCACGACGAAGCCGGTCCAGTCGCCGCCGTCCACGGTCTGCCAGCCGGCCTGGAATCCCCCCGCGGCCGCTTCCAGGTGCAGCCGCGCCTGCGTGCCGCCGGGCGGCTCGATCACCAGCGTCCCTTTGGTGCCGAGCACTTCCAGCCGCCGCTGGGCGCCGACCTCCATCCCGGCCGCCTCCACGATGGCCATTGCCCGGTCCCACTCCATCACCGCCAGGCTATTGTCCACGAAAGGCTGGCCGGCGGCCTCGTCGGGGATGCCGCGGACCGGCATCATGATCGGCCCGTCGCCGCTCTCCGGCCGGCGGAAGTCGGAGCGCAGGAACGGCGAGACCCGCCGCGGCCGACCGAGCACGGCCACCATCGGATCAATCAGGTGGCCACACATCTCGAACATGATGTGACCCGGGTACGGCATGGAATCCAGCCAGCGATCATAGCTCGACTTGCCCTTGCCGATCCGGCCGCGGATGCTGAACACGTCACCGAGCAATCCCTCACGTGTCAGCCGGTAGAGTAGCTGGGAGGGCGGGCTGTTGCGGAAGTGGTAAGCCATCAGCACGACAAGCTGTCGAGCGGCGGCGATGTCCAGCACCTCCCGATACGCTTCCAGCGAGGTACCCGCCGGCTTCTCCAGGTACACGTGCTTGCCGGCCAGAAGAGACTGCTTGGCATCGCCGAGGAACTGCCAGATCTCCCCGTCAATGATGATCCCTTGAATAGTGTCGTCGGCGAGCAGATCCTCCGCGCGGGGCACCCAGCGGATGCCGCTGTAGATGGGATCGGCCTCCCGCTGGCTGCGGACTTCGGGATTGGCCTCGAAAGCGCCCGCGATCTCCATGTCACCGGCCGCGCCGCTGGTGATCGCTCGCACTTTGCCGGACAGGTGACTGTGTACCGCGCCGAGAATACCGAGCCGGATGGTCATGGACTTCACTCTCCTTGCTGCGGCCGGCGGCCCTGCTTGCTCCCATTTTTGGCGTGGAACCGGCCAGGCGACGCCGTTGCCGTGCATACTATACCCTGCTTGCTCCCGGCACTGACAACATGACCGGCCGTCGGTAGGACCGGATGCGACCGCACAACACCCTTGGTCCCGGTCACGCGGCCCCGGAGGCAACCCGGATGCGACTCCTCGGCTATAGCGACCGTCTCAGCGCAGCGCCAGGCGACACGATCCGCTTCATGGTCAGCTGCGACCATCCCTCCTACCGGGCGGACTTGGTGCGCCTCATCCACGGCGACGAGCACCCCCAAGGTCCCGGCTACAAGGAGCGGCCTGTTGCGTCCGACATCAACGGCGAGTATGCGGGGCGGGTACAGCACATCCACAGCGGCTCCTACGTCATCGTGGAAGACAGCGCGCCGCTGCGGCAGATCAAGAGCTTCACGCTGGCCGCCTGGGTCTACCCCACCACTCCCCAGGCCGGCAGTCAAGGCTTGCTGACACGATGGTCGGCCGCTGCCCGCGCCGGCTACGGCTTGTTTATAGACGAGGCCGGCGACCTCGCGGTATGGCTGGGTGACGGGACCGGCACCATCGAGCGTCTCTGCACCGGCACGCCGCTTCGCGCCCACGATTGGTACTTCGTCGCCGCGACCTACGACGCCGCCAGCGGCCGCGTGTGTCTCTACCAGGAGCCGGTGCGCCACTGGCCGGTCGAACCCACCCGCGCGGTGGTGGATCGGACGGCGGCAGCGCGGCCACGTAGCGACGCCGGCAGCCCCTTCCTCATGGCCGGCTACCTGACCGCCGACCCGGCGACGCGCGGCACCGTGGGCGGGCACTTCAACGGCAAGCTCGACCGGCCCTGTCTCTTTGGCCGGGCGCTACGTCCGGCGGAGGTGGCCGCGCTCCAGGCCAGCGCCGCGCCCCACGAGTGCGGCGCGGCGCTGGTCGCGGCCTGGGATTTCAGCGCCGACATCGCCTCGGACAAGGTCACGGACACATCGGATCACCAGCTCCACGGTCGCGCAATCAACATGCCCACGCGGGCAGTGACCGGCCATAACTGGACCGGCACGGAAACGAGCTTTCGGCTCGCGCCGCACGAGTACGGCGCGATCTACTTCCACGACGATGACCTCGAAGACGCCGGCTGGGAAAGCGATTTTGCGCTCACAGTGCCGTCGGACTTGCCGAGTGGCGTCTATGCCGCTCGCCTGCGCGCCAGCGACGATGAGGACCACCTGCCCTTCTTTGTCCGCCCACTACCGGGAACCAGCACGGCTGCCATCGCCGTCCTGGCTCCCACCATCCACTACCTCGCCTATGCAAACTTCCGCGACATCAGCGGTGGGAATTGGGACCTGGAAAACCTGCCCAACGCGGACGTGAGCCTCCATCGCGCCGAGTACGCCTACGCGGCGCAACACGGCCTACCGGGGCTGTACGACCTTCACTCCGACGGGTCGGGCACCGTATATGTCTCGCGCTTGCGCCCCATCCTGAACATGCGCCCGAAGTTTCGCTACCGGGTTTGGGGCGCGCCCGCCCGTTTTCCCGCCGACCTGTACCTGATTGATTGGCTCGAAGCGAAAGGCTACGCCGCCGATGTCATCACCGACGACGACCTCCACGCGGAAGGAGCGGACCTGCTCGCCCCCTACAAGGTGGTGCTGACCGGCTCCCATCACGAGTACTGGACGGCCCGGATGCTGGGAGCGCTGGACACGTACCTGCAAGGCGGTGGGCGGCTCATGTACCTGGGCGGCAACGGCCTCTTCGGAGTCACGTCGGTTGATCCGCAGCGGCCGCACGTGATCGAGGTGCGCCGCTGGGGAACAAGCTGGCCGTTCGAGATGCATCCCGGCGAGCGCTACCACAGCACCACCGGCGAGCCGGGCGGGACCTGGCGCAACCGCGGCTGGGCGCCGAATCGGTTCGTGGGCGTCGGCTCGTGTGCGGCCGGGTTTGACCGCGGCGCACCCTACGTGCGGCAGCCGGGCAGCTGCGACCCTCGCGCGGCCTTCATCTTCGAGGGTGTCGGTCCCGAGGAGGCCATCGGCGACTTCCCCTCGCTCATGGTGCGGCATGGCGCGGCCGGCTACGAAATGGATCGCCTCGACTTCAGTCTGGGCACGCCGCCGCACGCCCTCCTGCTCGCGTCGTCCGTCGGCCACTCGGACCGCTACAACGCCTTCATTGACGAACGCTTGCAGTTCACGAAAGGGCTTGACGGGGTGCTCTCGACCACGCCGCCACAGGAGGGCGTGCTGCATCCCTTCATTCGCGCCGATATGGTCTACTTCGAGACACCGCACGGGGGTGCGGTCTTCTCCGTCGGGTCCATCGCCTGGCGCGGCAGCCTCTCGTACAACGGTTACGACAACAACGTCTCGCGCATCACCGAGAACGTCCTGCGCCGCTTCGCCGAGGTAGATCCGCATGGGGAGGCGGGAGACGGAAACGGAGGCTAGCTCGGCCCCCTAGCGGCGGCCGGCTGGCTTTCCCCGGCCCCCGAGCACTGACGATCCGGAAAGGACGGTGTAGAGCCGTGGCCCAGGAGTTCGAGCAGACGCACAAGCGCCCACCGTATCCGATTCCCCCACCGCTGCCGTTTCCCGAGGCTGGTCTCTCCGCAGAGGCCACGCTCGATGGCATCAGAGCGCGCCTGAGCCAAGACCCCTACGAGGTCGCGCGCAACTTCGGCGTCAGTTACGTTGGCCCGCCACATCCGATCACGCAGCAGGCCGCCGAGCTGGCGGCCGGCACCTTCTTCGTCGAGTGGGCGCGTGACATGAATCCAGGCACGCACCAGCTCGAAAAAGAAGCCGTGCGGATGATGGCATCACTCCTCGGGCGCCCCGAGGCGGTCGGCTTTATCACCAGCGGAGGGACCGAATCGAACCTGGCTGCGCTGCGCTTGGCCCGCAATCTGGCGCAGAAGGACAGCCCGGAAGTCATCATGCCCGAGTCCGCGCACTATAGCTTCCGGGTCGCCGCCGAGCTGATGGGCCTACGGCTGCACGAAGTGCCGCTCGACGGCGCCTTCCGGCCACGGATGGACCAGGTCGAGGCGTTGATTAATCAGCGGACGATTGCGCTGGTATGCTCTGCGCCGGATGGGAGCCTGGGACAGTTGGACCCGGTGAGCGAGTTCGCGGACATCGCCGCGCGTCACTGCCTCTACCTCCACGTAGACGCCGCGTTTGGCGGCTTCTTTCTGCCCTTTATGCGCGACCTGGGCTACGACGTGCCGCCCTTCGACTTCTCTCTGCCGGGTGTAAGCTCTATGATGACCGACGGGCACAAGCTCGGTCTGCTGCCCGTGGCGACGGGCTTCTTCCTCATCCGGGACGAGGCGATGCTGCAAGCCATTCCCACCGAGACAACCGTCATTCACAACATCACGGCCACGAAGCCCGGCGACCACGCGGCCGCAGCCTGGGCTGTGATGCAGCGGCTCGGCCGCGCCGGGTACCGGGAGTCGGCGCGCCGCATCCTGGCGGTGGTGGATACCATTGTCGAAGGGATTGAGCGGATCGAAGGGCTGCGGCTCGTCGTCAAGCCGCTGATCCCCGTCGTGAACTTCACCTCGGACGTGCTCGATGTAGAGCAGATTCACCGCGAGCTACGCGCCCGCGGCTGGGGGTCCACCTATGGCCGCCTGTATGATACGCCGCGTATCCGGTTCTCGATCCATCCGCACCGCGACCTGGACCACGCCCATCAGCTTGTCGCGGCCCTGGCCGAATCGGTCGCTGCGGTGCGGAAACGCAGCTAGGAGCACGTCTCCGGCCCGGCCCAGTCACGACACCGACGCACCGTAGCCGTTCACCAACGGACTGCATCCCGTACCATGCGGTCACGCGAGACCGCGAAGGAGAGTGCTATGCAAGTCAACCCCCGGCAGCTACTCGACGACGGCTTCATCATCCTGCCTCAGGTCATCCCACCAGAGCAGCTGGACAGCCTGCGGGCCAGCTACGAAACCATCGTCGAGCGCCAGCACCGAATCTGGGCCGGCGAGCTGGACTGGGATGAGCCGGTGGCGATGGACTACAAATCCAAACAGCCGCGCGTGGTGCTCAACGCCATTGTGGACGCCACCACCGCCGATACCGTGGACTTCAACCTGCACGCGCACACGCTGGGCGTCAGCCGCCAGCTGATGCAGGCGCCGGAGGCTGCACCTACGGCCATGTTCTTCATGTCCAACCCGGCGACCGACCACGGCCCCGACGCCTGGCACCGCGACGCCGTTGGCCGCCGGCTGGCGCCGCTACAGGGGCTGCAAGCGGACATGCTGGCCAACGCGCCGGGCTACGTCCAGTGGAACATCCCGCTCTACGACGATGACGTGCTGTGGGTGGTGCCCGGCAGCCACCGGCGCGCGAACACGGCGGAAGAGGACCGTCAACTGGCCGAGAATCCGCGGGTGCCCTTGCCGGGTGGCGTGCAGGTGCGGCTCAAGGCCGGCGACGGCGTGGTGTACAGCAACCTGATCCTGCACTGGCCGAGCGACTACAGCACCAAGCACCGGCGCACCATCCACCTCGGCTATCGCTCGTTTGGCGCCGCCATCTATCCCTACAGCACCCACTTCTACTGGGACTTGGGTTTCACGAAGCACCTATCGCCGGCGTCGCGAGCGCGGTTCGAGCGCTTTGCGGCGCTGCACGCGCAGGAGCGCGATCACATCGAGGCCTTCTTCCGCGCGATCTTGGCCCGCGATGAGACGGCCTTCCGAACCGAGCTGGCCGTCCTGCATCCGGGCGAAGCGGAGCGGTTGGTCTGCGTAGCACTACTGTCCAGGCTGGCCACCAAGCTCCACGAGCTGACACGTCCGGAGATCGCTCGCCTGCCCCACAACGACCGGTCGAAGGCCGTCGGCGACCAGCGAACCAGTTTCTACCTGCTGCAAGACATGGCCGATCGCTTCTCGGCCGCGGAAACGGACCTCCTGTACCGCCGCTTTGCGCCCCTGGAGGCCCAAACGGACTCAGTTGTGGATATGCCGGACGGCTACGACCTCGCAGACTTCATCGCCAGTTGGCCCAGCAACGACTAACGCGGATTCGATAATTCCCCCAAGCCGAGGAGCCGCCCATGCCATCTGATCCACTCGCTCTCCGCTTCGCCGATGGTTTGTTCCCTAATAGGGAGGAGGACGAATTGGTAGCCTATGTGCCGGTAGACATCGAGGATGAGCTAGTTCTCTTACAATCTCTTGCTGGACAGCTTCAGTTTCCCGGCTACTTTGGCTATAATTGGGATGCTTTATGGGATTGTCTTTGTGACTTCACATGGTCTTCACAGCGAAAGATCCTCATTAAGCACGAGGGTCTTCCCTCGGGGCTTACGGAAGAGGGGTTGCAGATCTATCTTCGCATACTTAATGACGCAGTGGTAGACTGGCAGTCGGAGCGGACAGCTTGGCATTGCCGTGAATGGGGCCAACTCCTCCACGAGTTGGAGGTGGTCTTCCCAGCAGAATGCCGTGCGGAGATCGAACGACTCCTCCAAGCATATCCCTGGTAACCCCCTCGCCTTTCCACCTCCACAACACCGACGACCCCGGCCCAGTGAAATTGGCGAGAGCCGCTGATCCTACTACCTGAGCAGCACCAGCCTGGTGACCACGGCCGGGGGGGCCTTTGCGCAGGCGCGGTTCCAGGCCCCGTTCGGCGCGCCCTGGTACGCGCCCACGGCCGGTGCCGTGGCGCCCGCGCTGGGGACCTTGTTCGGAGAGCCGTGGCCAGCGGCCGGCACCCGGCCGGCCGCGCCCCCGGCCACCGATCGCCACTACACCGGGCAGCGCAGTTTCGAGGCCAGCCTGGGGTCGCTGTATCACTACCAGGCCCGCTGGTACTCGCCGGTGCTCGGCCGCTTCCTCTCCCCCGATCCCGGCAGTCCCCAGGCCTTCAATCGCTACAGCTACATCCTGAATATCCGCTTTGGTTATATTGATCCCAGTAACTATACTCGCGTGGAAGGGACTATCGGAACCACTTGGCTCGCGCTCCACTGACCATTGGTTAGGCCGGCTCAGGAGGAGGCCGGAGAGCGATTGGCAAGCAGCGCCGCGTACAGCGCCGCGAGGCGGCGGCCACTGTCGCGCCAGGAGAACTGCTCGCAGGCTCGCTCCCGCAGCAACGCGCCAAGCTGCCGGCAGCGCGGGGCATCGGCGAGTAGCTCCGTAATCCGGTCGGCCAGCGCAAACGGATTGCCGGGCGGCGCATACACACCGTGTGGGCCGAGTAGCTCCCGTGCCACGGCGGTAGCGAACGCGACCGTGGGCAGCCCCATCGCCATGTAATTCAGGATTTTGCCGTTCCCTTCGGTCTCCGAGAGCTTGGGCGCGACCGCAATATCACCCAAACTGAGGTGTTGTGGCGCCTGGCTATACGGTATCCGCCCCGTGAACGTCACGTGGTCGAGCAGCTGGAGGTCGTAGGCCATGCGGCGATACTGCTCCAACCCCGGATAACCCATGATGAGGAAGTGCGTGGACGGGCAACGCCGGATGACCTGCACGGCAGCGTGCAGCAGCTGCGGGATACCCTGGTAGTCCGCGAGCAGGCCCAAGAAGACGACGACGCGGCGGTCGGCCGGAATGCCGAGCGCCGTGCGGAGGGCGGCAACCTCGGAGTCGTCCTTGGGCCGGGGCCGAAAAAAGTCCGGGTCCACGGCATCGGTCAGCGCGAACAGGGGCTTGTCCGAGCGGCCCGTCGCCGCGAGCTGTTCCTGTGCCTGCTCCGAGCTGGTGATGATGACATCGGGAAGGCCGTTGATCCACCGCTCCAGACGGGTGAAGAGGCGGAGCAGGGAACTGCGCGCCGACAAGAAGCCGTGATCGAGCATCTCTCCGGTGAGACTGCCCTGGTAATCGAACACCAGCGGGCAACGGAGCAGCTTCGCCACCACAGCGCCGATCAGCGCGCCCTCGTGCAAGTGCGCGTGAACCACGTCCACGCGCTGACGGACGGCGGCCACGAGCGCGGTCGCGGTGAGCAACAGGTCGAAATACGGCTTGTGCCAGTGCGAGCCAATCCGCACGCGCCGCTGCCAGGGCAGGCGGGGCATCCGTATTATGCGGATACCGGGCACAGGATCGCCGGTGTGGTAAGTGCAGAGCGTTACCTGGTGGCCAAGCTGCTGGAGGGCACGAATCTCCTCCAGGATGCGGACGTGACAGCCGTAGTCGGCAAAGAACGACGTCGGGGCAATGCTGAGTATGCGGTATGGCACTCGACCCCCTGCGACTCAACTCGGCAACACCGGCTCCGACCGGCGCGATTGTAGTGGCCGCGCTCGGCGCCCGTCAACCGACCGCCGGTCGCTCGTTCTTGTATGCCGTCGGAAGCATTCGTTATGCTTGCCCGTCAGGTAGTTCCGCCGCCTAACCTCAACGGTGGCGGAAAGGAAAGCAGCGTGTCAACGCAGGATACTCTCGACTTTATCAGCCACAGCGCTCGCCAGACAGGACAATTCGGCGCACAGCTCGGCGGCCTCTTGGCGCCCGGCGATCTCATCTTGCTCGACGGTTCCGTCGGCGCCGGGAAGACGACCATGGCGCAAGGTATCGCCCGAGGGTTGGGGATTAGCGAGCCGGTAGTCAGCCCCTCGTTTACTATCGCCCGGGAATATGCCGGGCGGCTGCCGTTGTACCACATTGACCTCTATCGGCTGGCACCCGGGAGCGAACTCGAATCCATCGGCATCGAAGACTACTTGTATGGTGACGGCGTAGTAGTCATCGAATGGCCGGATCGCGCCGACGCCTTGCTGCCGGCGGAGCACCTACAGGTACGTCTGCACGTCATCAGTGACACCCAGCGCAGCATCCGCATGGTGCCGGTCGGTGACCGAACCAGCCGGCTGGTTGCACAGTTTCGCCGCCAGGCCCTTGGCGGATGAAGCATAGAAAACACATCATCATGCTCTGGACAAGCGAAGGCATTGGCCATCCATGTCGCTAGATGATTCCGCTCCGCCGCGCTCTGACTCGGCCATGTGGCCGGAACGGTTGGCAGCGCCGGCGCGGCTCTGGGAGGTGCCGGCCGCTGAGGACGGCGCTCTGTGGGTGGGTATTGACACTGCCACCCGGTTGGGGGGGGTAGCCCTCTGGCGCAACGGCCAGGTGTTGGCAGAACGCACCTGGCACGGTGGCCTCAACCACACGGCACAGGTCGTGCCGGCACTGATCAATCTGCTCGCTGCCGTAGGCCTGAAGCAGGACCCGGCTGCACCCTTGCTTCCCGACCACGGCGGCGCCCCCTTGGCCGGTGTGGTCGCCTCGACCGGTCCCGGCTCGTTCACCGGGCTGCGCGTCGGGCTGGCTTGCGCCAAGGCGCTCGCCATAGCCCGTGGCGTAGCGCTGGTCGGCGTGCCGGGCTTGGATGCTCTGGCCTATCAGCTGGCGGCAGTGGTCGGCGTGCGCCGAGGCACCGAAGTGTGCGCGGTGTCCGACGCCGGGCGGGGCAATCTCTATGCTGCTCGTTATCGCATGCGTAGCGGGGAGTTGTGGCGCGTCTCGCGCTATGCCGTCCTGACTCCCGACGAGTTTGTAGCTCAAGTGGAAGCCGCCGCCGTGCGTATGCTCGTGGGGGGTGAGCTACCCCTGAAGACGGCCCGCGCCCTAACAGCAGACTGTACGGAACGCATTACCGTCGTTCCCCCGGCTGCCGCGCTCCGCCGGCCAGGGTATCTTGTGGCACTGGGCAAAGAGCGGGCGGCGGCCGCTGGCGATCCGGCCGGCCTGGAGCCACTCTACATCCGCCGCACAAGCCCCGAGGCAGCCCGGCTCGATTTTGTGCCACCGCCGCGACGGCGATCCGCAGCAGGAACACGCAAACGGACATGATGACGACGAAGGTAGGCGCCGGCACCCATATCCTGGCGCCGATGCACACCGACGACATTCCGGAGATCATCGAGATCGAGCGCGAGTCGTTCGCCGTGATGTGGCCCTCGGGTTCATATCAGCAAGAAATGAAATCGAACCGCATGGCGCGGTATCTGGTGCTACGCTATCGTCCGGCCCCTGGCGAGGTCGTGCCGCCATTGCCGGTGCGCCCGGCGCGGCACTCCTTTCCGCTCTCGCTGTTTCCCTGGCTCCGTCCGACCCCGCCGGAGCCGGACCCGAACCGCCCGTCCGTCGTGGGCTACGCCGGACTCTGGCTGATGGTTGACGAGGCGCACATCACGACCGTTGCGGTGCGGCGAGCCTTCCGCGGGCGCGGCCTCGGCAAGGTCCTGATACTGGCGATGATGGGCCTCGCCCGCGACTTGGGCGCGCGCATGGTCACGCTCGAAGTCCGCAAGAGCAATGCCATCGCCATCAAGATGTACGAAGAGTTGGGCTTCCGGCAGAAAGGTGTACGTCCCCGCTACTACACGGACAACGGCGAGGACGCGCTCATCATGTGGAGCGAAGAGCTGTCCGCACCCAGCGCCCGGCAACGGCTCGACGCGGCCAAACAGTCACTCAGAGAACGAGTCCAATGGGAGCACGCAGCCTCGTGATGATAGGCAGTCCACGGTCAACTGGCGGCATCGGCGAGCTGCCCGCACATATGGCTGATCGGCATCAGAAATCGGATCAATGAGCGCCATCCTTCGCTTGGCCGCTCCACACGAGCGGCGCATAGCGTCGCTTCGAGGAAGACTACAGGGCCCCTCCGCGACGACACCACCCTGGCTACGGGGCCTAGTGCTGGCTTTGTTCATCACCTCGCCGGCATGGCTCCCCTTTCTGCACCCCGACCTGAGTCTTCCACAATTGCATGACGGTACGACCCATGTGGTCAGGGCCCATTTGCTCCAGCAGCATATCGCCAGTGGCGACTGGTACCCCCGCTGGTCTTCCGAGCACTACGGCAGCTACGGCTACCCCGCCCTCAACTTCTATGCGCCAGCGACCTATTACCTGACGGTGCTGCTGGCCTGGCTGCTCCCATTGGTAGGCATCTACGGTGGCCTGCAGTTGGTGGGCGCCATCGCGGCACTGGGTATGCTCTCCGGCGTCTATACGCTCGGCTGGCAGCTATGGCGCCATGGGCCGGCCGCCCTTTTCGCCACCGCCATCGTCGCCTATGCGCCGTATCCACTGGCGATGAACCTTTTCCTTCGCGGTGCCATGCCGGAGGTGGTGGGAGCAGGCTTGCTCGTCTGGCTGCTCGTGGGTTGCACCGGCCTCTGGCTGGCCGCCGTTGAGCGCCGCCAGCTCACCGCCTGGTGGCTGTTTACAGGTGTCATCACCATAGCCCTACTGCTGACCCACAACATCTCGTCCATCCTCGGGGCCTTTATCGCCCCAGCATGGGTAGGCTGCTTGTGGCTCTGGCGACCACATCGCAGCGCCTTTCTCGTCCTCGCTGGCACCGCGCTGGGCGCAGCAGTGCTCACAGCCTTCTTCTGGCTCCCAGCCTTGCTGGAAATGCCCCTCGTGCAACTTGACCGGATTCACAGTGAGGCCGTCAACTACCGCAACTGGTTTCTGACTTGGCCTGGTGACCATGCGTCCTTCTGGGGCCCCCAGGAGCATAGCCCGCAAACACGGGGCTTTCCCGTGGACCTCCACCTGATCTACCCCTATCCGCCGCACGGCCCTCCACCAATGAGCCTCTGGCAAGGAGTGCTGTGGCTCGGCGCCCTCATCGCCTTTGCCCTGACCACGACACCCCTCAGACGCATCCGCTCAACTGCTCTGAACCGGCTGCCTGCCATCCCTCAGCATCTGCGTTTGAGCACCCTGACGGGCGGCTTTGGCCTCTTCCTGACGCTGGCCTGCTATTCGCAGTCGTTCGACTGGGCACTGCCACTGTGGGAACACCTCCCACCCCTGCGAGCCGTCCAGTTCCCCTTTCGCCTGCTTGCCCCCGCCGGCTACGGTATAGCGTTAGCGGCAGGAGGGGCCTTGATGCTGTGGGTAACTCCGCGCCGCCGGGCCTGGGTGGCGATCTGCTTGGCGGTGGTCGGTCTCGGTATTGCCGGTGTCGGCGACCGTGCCATCCCGCTCACCCCAGAGCTTGTACGAGCAGTGAGCCCCGCACCCGGCGGGCTCTACATTAGCACCGGGGAGTTCGTGCCCAAGACCGCCCACTGGACCACCTGGCATGAAGACGAAGCCCGTGGCTTCTGGCTCTATGAGCGCATGTTCCCCGATGCTTCCTGGCTTGGCGGCCGTGTCACCGGCTGGCACGGCACCCTGACCATCCGGCAACTGTCCGGCGGCTCCCTCTGGACCAGCGCCGAGGTCACCGTCGCGGGGGACGAACAGGGTATCCTCGCCTTCCATCAGCTCGCCTTTGCCGGCTGGCGCGCCTGGGTAGATGACCACCCGGTGCCGGCTACCCCCGCCCCATGGATCGCGACCCAGGCCATTCAGCCGGGCTTCTTGCTCGTCGAGGTGCCCCCAGGGAACCATCGCGTCGCCATCCGGTTTGGCCTCAGTGGACCACGCCTGGTCGGTGCCACCATCACCTTGCTCGGCTGGCTGGCCCTCGCCGCCTGGGCACTCACCGCCGCCCGCCGCCGTACCACGCCGCGCCAGCGGCTCGCGCTCCGCGGCGTCAGCTTCGTCATTGCCCTCGGCGTCATCGTGGTCAGTGTGCGGCTCTTGCTCCCCCTGTGGCCCCCTCCCGCCGAGCACCCCCAGCAGCGCCTTCTCGTGACCAACGTGATCGAAGACCTACTCGCCGGGCGGACTACGGTGCATTCCCCAACCGGGGCAGCCTTGGGCCACGACCGCTTCCTGGACGTGCGCCACCTCTCGGTGCTCGCGCAGGATCGCCCCTTGCGTGACGTGGGCCCGCGTGCCCGCCGCTGGCTGAAGATGCACCCGCCCGCGGCGGTCGCCATCACACTCACCCTCCCCCAGAACGCCTACTTACAGACCGGCATCGTGCTCGATCCGGCGATGTGGCAGGCCCCCTTGGGTGACGGAGTACGCTTTGTCGCGACTATCACGCCGGCCGGAGGGCCGGAAACAACCTTGTTCGATATTCCCAACCATCCTCGCGCTCAGGGCGAGCACCGGCGCTGGATAGACGTCGTGGCCGATCTGCGCCCCTGGGCTGGAGAGCACGTGCAACTCACGCTACGGACGGCCGGCCGGCAGGACCCGGCCAATGATTGGGCCGGGTGGGCAGAGCCGGTCATCGTCCAGCTCGATCCGCTGACCGGCGGACGACTGCTCCAAAGCAGCGCCCGTATCCAGGAGCGAACCTATCGGCCCTGACGGCTCCCCGGTACGGCTGCAAGCGCCTATGCTCTGACCATGGCCGGCTGGGCGCTACGCACCTGCTGCTATGCTTGGCCCATTCCCTTTAGCGATCCTATCCAAATCGGGAAGCGTCAAGGCTACGATCACTACACTATGGACATACTGCTCGCTCTCGAAACGTCGTGTGACGAGACAACGGCTGCGGTGATCGCCGGCGGCCGCCATATTCTGAGCAACGTCGTCCTCACCCAGGAGGTGCTGCACCAGCGCTTTGGCGGTGTCGTGCCCGAGCTAGCGGCCCGCGAGCATATCCGGGGGATCGTTCCGGTAGTCGAGCAGGCGCTGCGCGACGCCGAGGTAACTTGGTCCGACTTGGCCGCGGTCGCCGTGGCGAACGGCCCGGGCCTGGCCCCCGCGCTCGTCGTGGGGGTGAACATGGCCAAGGGTATCGCCTTCGCCCACGGCCTCCCCCTGATCGCGGTCAATCACCTGGAGGGACACATCTACGCGAACTGGCTCGTGAAGAATCGGCATCCTGGCGCCGATGCGCCGCGGCCGCCGGAATTGCCGGCCGTGGGCTTGGTGGTCTCGGGCGGGCATACCGAGCTGGTCATCATGGAGGACCATTTGCAGTACCGGCTTCTCGGCCGTACTCGCGATGATGCTGCCGGGGAGGCCTTCGATAAGGTGGCACGGCTGCTGGGCTTAGGCTATCCGGGTGGGCCGCTCATCGAGCGTGCGGCCCAGCGCACCACCCCGGAGCACCACCAGCCACCACTGACCCGGCCTTGGCTCCGCGGCACCTACGACTTCAGCTTCAGCGGTGTCAAGACGGCGATGCTCCGCCACGTGGAAGCTGCGGGGGGCACCGCTGCGCTGACACCGGAGATGGTCAGCGCCTACGCCGCAGCGTTCCAGCAGACGGTCGTGGATGTCCTGGTCGGCAAGACCTGTCAGGCGGCGGAGCAGTTTCGCGCCCGGTGCATCCTCCTCGCCGGCGGGGTAGCCGCCAACGGTGCGCTCCGCGAGACGTTAGCGAGCGCAGCGGCCGTGCCGGTGCAGATGCCCGCTATTGATCTCTGCACGGACAATGCTGCGATGATCGGGGCTGCCGGCTACCGCCGCTGGCAGGCTGGCCACGTCGCCGACTGGGACCTCGAAATCTCCCCCTCCGCCCAGCTTGTCTCCGCCTCCTAGCCCAGATGCTCACGCCGGGAGCGACACTGGAGGCGAGTGCTCCGGCCGGCCTCGGTCTCCGCTTAGGTCGAGGCAACGCGAGCGCACCTAGCGACTGGCACTTTGCAGCCGGCTGATGAGCGCGACGGTGTCTCGGTAGAACTTGTCGAACGACTCCGAGCGTTCACGAGCCAGATCAAGGTCGAAGCGTGCTGACAAGGCCGGTTGATCCAAGGTCGGGCTGTAGGCCCGGCCTGCCGCCATACGACCGGTGAGCCATTCCTTCGCCCCTCGTATTGCTTCCGGGTCGGCGGGCGGTTGCAGATTGTCCGGTAGTCCGCGTTGTCCCCGCAACGATTCGGCGGCGGCCAGCAACCATCCCTCGAACTCACGCTTGGCAAGGACGACGCCAATGGGCCTATCATTGCGGGTCTCTACCGCCCTCGCGAGCAAAGCCGGCCCCTGCTCCGCTGGACAATCGTCATCACTGTCCAATACGACAAGCACGCCGCCGGGCTGACCCACAAAGCGGGCTGCCAATTCAACTGCGCGTTCAAGTTCTCCAGCTTTGACGAGGCGGCCCTTCGAGATACGAATGGGGCGAAGAATCTGGACGACGCTGAGAGGACTCTCCCGTTCTGCGATGCGGCGGACCACAACCGGTACCGCCTCGACCTCCCCGTGACCCTCTACGATGCATCCGAGGCGGATAGGCATCAGGTTTCTTCCGGCGTGTCGAGCGGTAGCTGCTTCGACTCCGGTGCTAGATGACCTAGCCGCAGCAACTCCCCGGCCGTGTACAGCCGATCACGGAGTACCGAACGGCCGATAGCACCGAGAGGGTTAATGGTGGTGACACCGGCATCGGCAGCAACGACCAGGATCGAGTCCGGATCAAGCGCATCATCGTCGAGGAGGTCGGGGCTGTGGCTCGTGAGGATGATCTGCGTATGCTGGCTGGCCTCGTGGATGCTGTCACGCAGCACTCCGGACGCGCCCGGGTGCAGCGCTATCTCCGGCTCTTCGATGCCGACGAGCGGCACCCGCCAGCTTCCACCGGTGCTTAGTTGAAAGAGCGCTACGAGAATACCCAGAACACGGAGCGTACCGTCAGACATATTGGCAGCAAGAAAGCGCCAGGGAGACCGGGACCCGCGGATCTTTTGCTGGAACTCGAGTGTTTCTCTGGGACCGAATACCCTGCTGTCCACACCCACAATGCCCGGGACTACCTTGGCCAAGAACTCCTCGATCCGCTGCTTGGCTGCCCGGTTCCGCTTACCCAATTGGTCAAAGACGCTGGCGAGATTACTCCCGTCTCGCTTTAGCAACTCTCCAGGATCAGGCAGTTGCAGATCGCTCATGCGATCCGGGTTAAGGTTGTAGAAGCCCATGCGCGATAACTCTTCATAGACCAAGCGGAACTCAGGAAGACCCGAGGCATTCACCAGGTACAGCCGGTCGGCCGCGGCTGGTGGCGGAGCTTTCGCGCTGCTTGTTACCGCACCCTTTTGGACTCTGAAATATGCTTCGTCCCCAAGTGAAGCTGGCTCCGGGTGGAGCACGCGGCACGCTTCTTCCTGGACCTCGATCCCGCCGTCTGATTTCGCACGGACACGGAAGGAATAGTCGCCGGTTGCCCCGGAGCTGAGCTTGAAGTCCAGATGAATACGGAAGTGCGTAGGGTGTCCCGTAGAGCGACGCCGTACCTCGTTGATACCCCCTCGGTCCCGCAGGGCATGGTCCAGAGATACGCGCAGGGCATCGGCTACGAAATGAAAGGCGTCGAGGAAGTTGCTCTTTCCCGATCCGTTCGGACCGATGAGGAACATCAGCGGATAGAGCCGCACGTCACAGGTGGCGATGCTCTTATAGTTTCTCAGCCTGACCCGGGTGATAAAGGTCGAGTTGCTCATCACGCACCCTCTTTTCTGCTCACTGGCGACGACAAAATGCCGGTCACGAGCTAACGACCGCGCTGGCTGCGGTCGAGCCGGCCTCAATACGATCCAACCACCTCAGCGGCTTTTTGATCTCGTCGAGCGACGGCAGCATCGCTGGGCCGTCCCACACGCGATTCATGACCTCGATGCCGCGGGCCTCCACCACCGTGTTGACGAAGTGC
Source organism: Chloroflexota bacterium (assembly GCA_965220865.1). GTDB lineage: Bacteria > Chloroflexota > UBA11872 > UBA12225 > JAJDUF01 > JAJDUF01. Next base: position 3,073,586 of record OZ244848.1, on the reverse strand, counting down.
TCACCGAGGACATACTGCTCCAGCTTCAAGTCAAGCCCAGTCAGCCGGATGAAGAGCTGCTCGGCCGCGCCGCGCCGCCGCGTCCGCTCCTCGAAATGGAGCCGCAACCGCCCATAGGACGGCAAGCATTGCTGCCCCACCTGCTGCATGACGTGGTTGCTGTAGCCTTCCATCAGCGCCATCAGCGCCTGCAAGGACCAGAAGATGCGGCGTTGCTTGTCCGACATCATCAACTCCAAGGGATGCCGGCTTTGCACGAGGTTGGCCCGGAGACGCCCCAGAACCGCGGCCAACGGTAGGTCCTGGCGGCTGCCGAACAGGTCCAGCGCAAAACTGCCGAGATAAACCGTGAGGAGATCGTTCAGGTACTCGCGCAGCCACGGGTGTGCCTCGAACTCGAATGCATGCGTGACCTCGTGCAGCGCGATCCAGAAGCGCAGGTCCTCGGACGGCAGCGCATAGTGCCGTTCGAGTCTGCCGATATTAGGTTCTACAAAGTACACCTGCCCACTACTGACCGGCTTGCGTCCCAAGAGGGAGATGTCATATTGACCAAGCACGCGGCGGGCGAGGTAGCCAAGTAACAAGCCAACCTCAGCGCTGAGCACAACCTGGCTTAGGCCGCTGAGAGCGCCGCCGGCCGACGTGCGCTTGAGTGCCTCCTGATAACCCTGCTCTAGCGAATCGAACAGGAGGCGGAAGTTGGCAATGTTGGCATCTACCCACTCCCGGCGGTCAAAGGTGCGCACGTTCGTGAGCGGCTGGGGCAGCGTGACGCCGGTATATTCCGCGACGAGATCGTGGCTGCGGCGCACAAAGTCGGTGTACTGCTGCTGTGCCTTCCGGCGGTCCCAGGGCGCCTCCGGCGCGCGCGACCGGCTCGCCGACGCTGCTACCTGCGCCGCCCATTCCCAGTTAACGAGGCGGTTTCCGAAACGCTTACTAATCAAGCGTCCCGCAACCCAGGCTGCTCCCCCCATCACGCCGAGAGCGAGGCTCACGCGCCATATCCTGGGGTGGGTGACCAGTGATCGAATCAATGGTATCGCTCCTGCCGCCTTAGCTCCTCACCGTTGAGGTGGTCCGCTTGCCTCGACCAGCCGCGGTGCGCGACTCACCACCCGGAGCCACGACCTCCCCAGCCCGAGCCGCCACACGTAGTACAGCCCTAGCAACGTCACCGGCACGACGAGGGCGGCATGTACCAGCACAGCGTACACAGTGGCCTGACCCAGAGGGACGCCGGCTTGAGTGAGTACCTGCTGCACGAGATAGTGAAACACGCCCACGTATCCCGGTGACGACGGCAACAGCGTGCCCAAGTTGGCAATGCTCGTGGCCAGAATGGCGAGGGGCACGAGCGGCGGACCCTCGATAGCTAGGGCATAGAGTAACGCGAGATACAACCCAGCCTCGCATAGCCAGGCCCCTACCGTCAATCCCAGTGCCCAGAGCGTTGCCCGCACTCCGCCGAGCACCGATAGTCCCCGCACCACAGACTCCACGAGGCCACGCGCCCGCCCACGCATCCCACGCGGCAGCACCCGGATGACTGGCTCGGCCAGGACCACGGCGAGCGTCGGCCGCACTGCGAACACGACGATGATGGCGGTAGCGCCGGCAAATAGGATGGCGGTGAGCAGCAACGGGCCGCGCCAATCGCCAGTCAGCGCTACCAGCGGCAAGGTAACCGCGGCAAAGATAATCAAGCACAAGCCGTCGAAAATACGCTCGATCAGCACTGTCGCCAAGGCTGCCGCGCGACTGATCCCCTCACGACGACGGAGCACGTCCACGCGGACCACCTCACCGAGCCGCGCCGGCAGGATGTCGTTTGCCATGTAGCCCATCACGACGATGGGGAAGAGGCGTCCCACCGCGACCTCCTGCAGCGGTGCGAGCAACACGCGCCAACGCGCTGCCCGCACGGCGACCCCAGCAAAATAGAGCGCCAGAGCGGGGACAAGTAGCGCATAGTTGGCCGCGCCGAACGCTGCGCCGACCTCCCGGAAGTTGATCGTCCGCAGCGCCAGCCACAGTAGGAGCGCGCTGATAACGATCCCGATGATAGTGTAGGAGTGGCGGATCACCGGCTCAGTCCTCGGGTGGCCGGAGCCGTTCCCTGATCTGAGCCTGCCAGGAAGTCCCGCGACGTAGCTTCCACACTCGCCAGAGCGCCTCCCAGGCAATCGGGAGATCCATCTTCGAATTGCCCACGCGCCGTTCGCGGAAGAAGATCGGTGTTTCTGCGATCCGGCAACCGGCTAGCTGGCAGGCTAGAATCAACTCGATAGTAAAGACGTAGCCCTGGGAGCGGATACTCGCGAGGGGCAACTGACGCAATGCGGACGCGCGGAAACAGCGGAAACCGGACGTCGCATCGCGTATGCGGAGACCGGTCATCCAGCGCGCGTACACGTTCCCGGCCCGACTGAGGAAACGACGCAGCGGGTGCCAGCGGGAATCTACGCCGCCACCGGCCACGTAGCGTGACCCGATCACGACATCGTACTGCCGACTGAGCTGCAACATGCGCGGGACGGTCTCCACGGGATGCGAGAAATCCGCATCCATCTGAAAGATGCGCTCGGCGCCTAGCGCCAGCGCTCGCCGAAAGCCGGCAATATAGGCCGTTCCCAAGCCCTCTTTCTTGGCCCGGTGGAGCACATGGATGCGCCCTGGCTCTGCAGCCTGGAGGCGGTCGGCGAGTACCCCGGTGCCATCCGGCGAGTTGTCGTCAACGATGAAGATACTGACGGGCGGCTCTAGCGCGAGGACCGCCCTAGTGAATGGCTCGAGGTTGCCGACCTCGTTGTAGGTGGGCAGCACAATGATTGTCTTCATAGCAGGGGATCGTGGAGGGGCAAACGCCCGTTCATCCCTATTGCGCCGCCGCGGGGAAGCTGCGCTGGCGCACCGCTCTTCAGCGGGCTACCGGCCTCCACCTTGTAGACCGCGGTGTTTCCGGCACGAAATATCGTTTCCAGGCCGGTGTCGAACTTGGCACGCGCCGCGGCACCGTAGTCTTGGTACTTGTTCGCTTCGAGATAGCCGTAGACGATGTACTCCACGTTGTAACGATCCAGGAGGTGCTGCACCTCATCCAGACTGCTCGCACGATAGATTGTATCAATGTCGCGTTCTCGCTCTGCAATGGCGCTACCGGCTGCCTCACCACGCCAGAGGCGTTCGTGCTGCGGCCACCCCAGCACCGTAGGTAGACCGGTCTGGGTGGCAATACGCGCATAGTGGCTGTACGGTCCACCCACCGCCTCCAGCACGACTGGACGACCCGGCACGTTCGCAATGAGCCATTGGGCTGCCTGATAATCCTCCGGCTGCTGTTGCTCCAGGAACGCAAACCCGTCGAGCGTTGGCGTCTTGCGAAAGCTGTTGGTGCGCTGCGCCGCCGTCACCACCGGGTAGACAAGCCCCAGCGCGATCAGCACGACGCCCACCGCCGCTGCGCCAGCGAAGGTGAGCCGTGGAAAGAGACGCGGGTTCCCGCTAAGGTGAGTCCGCACCGCCCGCCACAAGCTATTCCCTACCACGTAGGCGCCAAACGCACCGACCAAGGCGAGCAGCGTCCAGGCCTGGTAGTAGAGCTTGAAGACGGTGTTCATCCGGCGCAGCGCAGCACCATAGAAGTCTTGGATGTAGATCACCTCGCAGGCTCCGATCAGGGCGGCAGCGAGACCGAGCAGCACCAGGCCAAACACCACTGCCGGCCGCTCGCGCTGTGCCCAGATCGCCCAGGCGGCGGCGAGACCGAGCAGGAGGCTCACTGCCAGCACACCGTTACCGCGCAGAGTCGCTAGCGCCGCTGTCAACACAAAGACCGCTGCCCAGATTGCGCCGGAGGCGCGCCCCCACCCGGCCGCAGGAGTTAGCCCGGACGCCCGCTTGGCCGACGTGAAGGCGCTCCGCGTCAGTCCCAGAACTCGCCACGGAAAGACAGTAGCGAGAAATGCCAGACTAGGCGCCAGCAGCAGGCCCCAGAAAACAACGAACTGGTCCAGGCGGCTCCTGATCGGTACGAGGCCCAGGCCGGAAGCCGGTGGCTCGAAATCGACATAAAACGGGAAGAACAGCACGACGGCTACCACCGCCATTACCGCCACACTCACTAGGGCGGCCCGGCCCCCCCGCATGGTCGGCGTGCGCCGGATCATAGCGCCGCCCATGGCCACGGCAGCGAGCGCAAAGTAGGTCGGGAAATCCCAGCTATTGAGGCTATAGAGCACCCCAATCAGGCCAGCGCCGACGAGCAAACGCCCAACCTCGGCGCGGTCGCGGCGCCACACCGACCAACGCGGCGTTGGTGGATGCAGCCACCAACTGAACGCGACCTGAATCGCCAGCAGCGTGAACGGCAGGGCAAGCACGTGCGGGTGTAAATCGCCCAGCAGAAAACTGAACGCCGGAAACTCGTTGATCGTGTAATCGAGGTCCCGCCCGGCGATCTCACCACAGGCGAGCGGCACGACCGAAGAGTCTGGGGAGCGGATGGTGACGTGGTAGACGCTAGACGTGAGCTCCGTCAGCGGGCGGTCCAAGGTCGCATCGCCAGTCGCCCGGCCGCCTGAGTCGGCTCGCAACGTTGCGAGCGGCTCTTCTTCCCCGCTTGGCTGGCGACATGAGCCGCGGCCCAGCAGGGCAAGGTACGAGCCGTTTGGCTCCAGGCCGGCCACTTGCAGAGTGACCTCGGACCGATACAGGCCGGCATCGGTAAATGAAGCTGCCCCGCTCACCGGCTGTCCCGTGCGCGGCTGCAATGTCGCCTCACCCGCTTTGATGACCAGGACGCGCGTGCTGTTCCAGCCCATGCCTTGCCAGAAATCCTTGTCCAGATAGCCGGGATCGCGCAGCAGGGCCAGCGGGCCGTGCAGGTTTCCACCGATCAACAGCAAATAGCTGGCGAGCAGCCCGGTTGCCATCGCCGCCGGTATCGTGCCGAGCCGGCGCCGCCAGCCTCCCCCGGCCTCCCGATCCGTGCGCTGCCCGTGGCGACCGCGCCTACGGCGCCCACCCGGTTGCTCAGCGGGCATCGGCTCGCTCGGTGTCCGGGATCGGTGATGTACTTGCACCAGGTTGTAGACCGCGCCGAACGCGCCGAGCGCGGCGAGGCCGAACAGCAGCGCGAGGGTCAGGTTGAACGTCTCCGCCAGCGGCAGGCCCGAGAGGCGCGTGAGGATTGCTACCGCGAGGTGTCCGAAGTAGTAGTAGTTGATCGTGTCACCGGCAAACCACGGGTCGAGCGGGGGGAAGCTCTCGCTACGCCAGGCTCCGCTCATGAAGGCGAAGTCCATGAACTTCTCGGTGTTGACCACTTCCGGATTGAACATGCGGATCAGGCCGAATCCCAGATAGGCGGCGAGGAAGACCCCTTCCTGGACAATCAAGAGCCGGCGATGCGACCACAAGAAAGGCCGGAGATCAGCCACCGGGCGCCGCCAGATCGCCACAGACAGCGCGCCGATGGCCACGAGCACCAAGGTGTAGGAGACGCGGCTGTTGTCGAGGAAGCCGAGCGATCCGAAGAACCACAGCGGATAGACGAAGGCGAGGATGCCAAACGCCTTGGCCACACCAGTGCCGCGGTCCGGCAGGGGCCGCAAGACCTGCAAGCAAATCGGGAGCGCTATCAGCCATAGGACCTGGACGACGAGCCACCACCACAGCAGGTGTAGCACTGCCACGGCTCATCGTCCTCCTGGATCGGACCTGCCGCTTGCCAGCCGGCTGGCCTCGCCCGTCCCCCTGCGTCGCGGGGGGGGGCCATAGGGGGGCCACTCATCCCTCACTCCCCGGAGGCCCTCGGCCGACCGGTATTTTGCAGACTCGCCCTAGCGGTAGCGGGAAGCGCCCTACTCTATGTCGGGGAGCAGTTTGAAGATGCGTACCCGGCCGTTGAGCGTATCGGCGACGTACAGCTTGTCCTCCCACACGGCAATGCCGCTGGGCAAGTTGAGGCCCTGGCCGCCGGCTATCGGCACCGTCCCTACGGCGAGCAGCTTGCCGTTCGGATCGAACTTCAGGATACGCTGACCGACCGAATCCGCGACGTAGACGTTGCCCTGCGGGTCACTCGCCAAATACGGCTCATTACGGGCCTGATCCGACCAGCCGAGCACCGGCCAGTGGGTAACGGCGTTGCCATCCTTGTCGAATCGCTGGATGCGGCCGTTGTGCGTATCGGCGACGTAGATGTCGCCGGCCGGGGTGATCGTCAAGCCGATAGGCTCATCGAGCTGACCGGCCAGCTGACCGGCCACCCCGATCTGCCCGAGCAGCTTGCCGTCCGGATCGAACTTCTGGACGCGCTTGTTGCCGGTATCCGCCACGTAGAGCACCCCGTCCGCCAGCGCCAGCGCCCGCGGACCGTAGAACTCGCCCGGCTCTTGGCTGATCTCTTGCCCCGGCGATCCCCACTGACCCAGGAACTGCCCATTGGCGTCGAATTTCTGAATGCGGTGGTTCCAGGTGTCGGCGACGAACACCCGGTTGGTGCCCGGCTCTACCAGCACGTCGAGCGGCTCGGTGAACTGTCCGGAGCCTTGACCTTGCGTGCCCCACGCCACGAGCGGCCGGCCACTGGGATCGAATTTCTGAATGCGGTGGTTCATCCCGTCGGCAACGTAGACGTTGCCCTCATCGTCCACCGCGATACCTCGCGGGTCGCTCAGCTGCCCGCCGGCGCGGCCCTGCGCGCCAATGGTGCCGACCTGCTCCAGCGGGACCGCCGCTTCCGTGTAGCGTCGCGCCCGCTCGGCCGCGGCCGTCCGCTCCCCGACCGTCCGCGGGGAGGCCACTTCGCCGACGAGGGGAGAAGTGAGGCCGTAGCCGTCCTTAATATACACGTAGAAATCGTACGAGCCGAGCGCACTGACCGTCTCGCGCTGCCACAGCCAACGCAGGAACGGGTCCCGGACCTCACTCTTGCTGAACAGCCCCCAGATGGTGGAAAGCGTGAGGCCGCGATAGTCCTCCGGGAACCACCAGCGCATCCGATACCGTATCGAGCTGTAGCCGGCGAGATAGGGGCGATTCCGTTGGTCCTCGTCGAGTGACACCAACACCACCGGTTTTATCGGCGCCGCCGTCAGCTTGGCCGGAAATTCGGCGTTCTTGAAGTCACGCAAATACCAGGAAAACGGCCACCAAGTACCGGCGGTACTGACGATACCGATCGCTTTGTTGTCGCCAGCCGTCTTGAGCGAGAGGTCCTCGATGTCTCGCACGACCTTCGGCACGTCCGGCGCCGTCTGCGTATAAATCAAGAGGTCCTTCGGCACGTCACCACGCTCGAAGTTCAGGGGCCAGCTCGTGTGGACCGTGTAGAGACCCAGCACGATCAAGGCTCCTACCGCTATCTGCCGACTGCGGCCCCAGGGCCGCGGCTGGCTGAACAGCCGGCCGAGAAACCACCCGGCCAGAATCGTGAGCGGGAGGGCAATGTGGAGCGTGAGCCAAGGCATCTTCTCCCCGGCCCAGCTATAGATCACGAACGCCAGCACGAACCACCACGCCAAGAAACCGGTGAAGACCGTCGGACGGCGCACCGCAGCCCCCAGCCCGATCAGCCCAAAGACGAGTGCAATGGTTTCGTAGGCACTCAGGGTCAGCACGTAGTAGAAAAGCGGCTGATTACCCCGTTGCACATCGTGCTGATTGAGCCAATAGGTCAAGGAGGCGGTGAAACCGTCGCGCAGCCCGGCCGGGTTTGCGCCGAGGCTCGTGAACAGGAGCAGCAAGATCACCAGGATGATGATGATGGAGCCGGTAAAAGCGCCCGCTCCCCAGAAGGCGGTATGGTCCTTGAACATGGCCTGCCAGGCGGCCGTAATCGGGCTGGCCGGCTCACTCCCGGAGCGCTGGCGTGCTTGGCGGCGGCGCCACCATTCCAGGGCCAGGTTAGCTAGAATGAACGTGCCGAAGATGAAGAGCGTGATATACGTGGTTTCCTTGGTGGTGAAGGCGAATGCCGCCCCGACGGCTGCCGCATAGAGCCAGGCCCGTCGGTGCGTGGCGATGTAGTTCACCAGCCCGACTGCCAGCAGTATGGTCCACGTCACCACGTAGGCGTCCTCCCGCAGAAACCGCGCAAAGTAGGTGAAGGCAGGCGAAAAGGTGATGATCGCGACGGTAAAGAGCAGGCCCAGCGTGCCGAGTTGGCGCCGCCAGGCGAATACCAGCAGCACGAGCGCGACGCCAAACGCCGCCGGTACTGCCCGCGCCGTGGCCTCAGTGGCGCCAAGGAGCCAGAACGCCGCCGCTACGGCGAAGAACTGAAACGGGCCGTGGAGGAGGGGGTTGTATTTGTAGAAGTTGCCCCGATAGGTATCCCAGGCGTACTTCGCATGCATGCTTTCATCGTGATGCATCGCCCGCGTGCCGAGGTCCCAGAAGCGGGTGAGCAGCAATGCCAGCAGCAACCCGACCAGCAACAGCGCTTGTCCGTTATTCAGGCCGAGGATGGCCGGGCGGCCCACCCACTCGCGCCAAGTGAGTACCGCCGGGGCCATTTCGGCAGCACCATCGGCGGTCATGTGCCCATGGCCGTCCTCGCGGGCGGCTGAACCGCGGGCCTTGCCAGTTGAACGACGGGTTGGGGCGCGCCGAGTCGCCATCGTGCTGTTACTCCTGTCCTCTCGCCCGGTGTCTCTTCACTCGAGGGGCGCTGGCGCTCCTCACCCCCAGGCCATCGCCGGATACCCGGCTGATGTAATTATAGCAACGCTACGACGGAGGCTTTCACCCGGTTAGCACAGCCCTTTAGCTACCATTTACCTCGTAGATGATGACATCATCAGCGTTATAGACCTTCTTGATATGTCCGGAAGCCAGCATATGCTCGAACTTCTGCAGACCGGAAGGATCATAGTAGGCTCGCTCAAGACCGCCAACGTAAACGTACTTCACGGCGTAGCGTTGCAGCAGCTCCAGCGCCACCTCGGGGCTGGGGTCATTGTAGATGGTCCGCACGTCGCGCAGCCGCTTGTCAATCATCCAGGCGAAGTCGCCGCGCTGCTGCTTCTGGTGCCAATCCCACCCCAAAACGGTGGGCAGCCCCGTATACTTGGCAATCCGCGCGCCCCACCGATAGGGTGGCACGCTCGCCTCCAGCACGACGGGCGAGCCGGTGACGTTACGCAGCAGCCAGGTGATAGCAGCGCGGTCGGCGTCGGCGCGGATGGCTCCGGCCCGCTCCGGGTCGCGGACCTCGGCGTGCTCCATATAGGCCATGCCGTCCGCCGTTGGCGGCAGCGCCGCAAACCGATCGGCGATCCGCACCGGCGTTGCCCCGACCGGATAGATCAGCACCGCGCCGAGCAAGCCGACAAAGGCCAGGCTCCAGCCCCGCCGCAGCCAACTGGACCGCACCAATGCATTCCACCCGGCGCCCCTCGCAGCCGGTGCGGCAGCGCCCGCCCAGCCCCAGAGGCGGTTGAGCAGCCACGTTGCCGCCACTGCCGAGACGAGCGCCCAGAGCATCCAGACTTGCAGGAAGAGCTTGAACACCGTGTTCATGCGGCCCACGTCGCCTTGGAGCGCAAAGAACTCGACAAACAGACTCAGCGCCGCGCCCGCGCCGATGAGGACCAACAGGAATAACGTATGCGTCGAGCGGCGGCGCTCCCACGCGACCAAGAGCACCAGGCCGATCAAGGCCGCGAGGAAGGCGACCAACGGCAGCTGCCGCCGCACGAGTGTCGCTACCACGACAGCAAAGATGGCAAAGGACGTGAGTAACGGGAGGGAGGGCAGCCGCTGGTCGCGGATCAGCGCGTGCTCCAAGCGGTCCAGGCGCTCCCAACGGCCCAGGTACCACAGCCGGGTCCCCAGATAGCGCCCCCAGCCACTCCGGCTCCAGGCCCGTGCGCCCTCGACCAGCAAGAAACTGCCGAGAATAAAGATGAAGAAGCCATGGATGATGAGATAGTGGTCGAGACGTGACTTGTCCGGGAACGGCGTGACCCCGGTGTAGAACAACTCAAAGTGGCTCCAGAACGGCTGAAAAGCCAGCCGACTGACGGCGTATACGGCCACGGCGCTCAGCCCGCACCGCACCGCGCCTTGCCAGGTAACCCCGGCGGCGCGCCATTCGGCCAGCGCCAGCGCGGCAACAACCACCAGCAGATGGGTGGGAAAGTCCCAGCTATTGGTGATGGCAATGGCGCCGAGCAGCCAGCCGATCAGCAGGATGTGCCAAATCCGGTGACCGCCGAGCGCCTGCCACGCCCAGCGCAGCGGTCGTCCGGCGAGCGGCTGGGGATCGCGCCAGCCGCTCCCCAGCAGATTCAGGCCCAGAACGAGCATCGCCACCGTTAGCGGCATCACGATCATATGGGCGTGCAAGTCGGCAAACAGGAAGGTGAAGAATGGGAACTCGTTGATCGTGTTGTTCGGAATAACGCGCGAACTGCGCCAGAAATCGAGGCTAGGTAGCGCCTGCCCATCGAACAAGACCGCCTTGCCACCGGCCAGCAGGTTGGCCGCCCCGGCCACGCCGGGCAAGCGGGTCTCGATTGACACACCACCGGCCCGCGCCAGGCTCTCCTGTAGCTGGTTGAGGGCATCGAGGTTGCCCACGCCGGCCACGAAGAGCGCGGCGAGCAGGCCGCCCGCGACGGCTCGCCGCGCTGTACCGCCCCACCGCGGCCGCAAGCGCACCGCGTTGAAGCCGAACGTGAAGCACCCGGCGACCGTCAGGGCGAACACGGCTGCGACGGCTGCGTTGAACGAGACGGCGGGGACCACGCCGGTGAGCTTCGTCAAAGCGCCGACGATCACGTACCCGTAGTAGTAGTAGTTCAGGTAGCCACCGGCAAACCAGGGGTCGTAGGGCGGGAAGTAGGTCGAGCGCACCACGGCGTTCAGGTAAGAAAACTCCATCGGCTTCTCGCCCCCCCGGAACAGATGCCACAAGTCCGGGTTGTAGAGGCGCAAGAGCATAAAGAGCACAAACGCGCCGGTGAACACCACCTCGTTGCATAAGATGAGCCACCGGTACTCGCGCCAATAGGCCAGCAGCGTCTCGCGCCGCCGCCAGGCCAGCCACGCGGCCCCCACCAGCAGCAAGAGCAGTGCCAGCGCCAGCGTCCCGCGCGACCAGGGGGCCAGACGGAACGAAGCAGACAGCCAGGCCAGATAGCCGAAGGCCACGACACCGAGCGTCTTGGCCAGCCCATACCCCCGATCCGGCAGCCACCGCAAGAGCAACAGTGTCGCCGGCAGCGCCGCGAGGCCGGCAAGCTCGATAGCCAGCCACCACGCCACAAACGGCAGTTGATTCGCGAAGTCGTCAGGCCGGAAGAGACGCGACCACGTCCCGCCGAGACGCTGTGCCGCCTGGAGCGCCGGCGACATGAGTAGCCCACTCGTGCCCACCTGGCTGGGAGACATATGCACGACGGCATCCAGATCGGCGCGGCTCAGGATCGCCCGCGCCTTGTCCGGCGAGAAGGCGGCGGTCTTCTTGAAGATCAGCACTTTGGGATGGTCATAGACGGTGAAGGCTTCCTCCGCGGAGTCGTCGTTGATGGTCCGGCCGGCTAGCTCGGGATAGGAGCCCCCCGTGTGTACCAGCTCAAAGCCCAGCTCACCGGAGAACAGCGCGCGATAGTAGTCGCTCGTCAGCGGGTAGCGTTGGGGTATGCGCGGAATCGAGCCGTAGAGGCGGTTGCTCGACAGGAAGATGTAGTCCGTTTGGCGCAGTTGATCGAGAAGCTTCTCGCGCTTTTGCTCGTTGTCCGGGTCGTAGAGCGTGAGGGTGAGGCCGCGATAATGCTGCCCCTGCGCTGACCAGGGATCGGGATAGTCCGGGAGACGTAACGGCAACGGATCGTCCCAGTGCTCGTTCGCCACGACGGCGCCTTTGGGGACATGCTCGTAGATCCACTCACTGGCCTGTACGCGACTGACCGGCCGCGTGTAGATGCGCGTGAAGGCGTAGGCCCAGAGGGTCGTCGCGGCGAGGACGCCGACGAGCAACACCGGCCCCAGGGCGCGCACAAGCGCCTCCCGTCGAGGCCGTAGCCGGTCATGGATAGTCCATAGGAGCCAACTCGCCATGATGACCAGGAAGGGATAGATCGGCAGCAAGTAGCGCATCGTCTTGTTCAGCACCGACCCGAAATAGACGAAGCAGAGCAGAATCCAGGCAACGGTCAGTACGTGCTGCCACCGACCGCGGAGCAGCAGCACGCCGCCGGCCACGGCGAATCCGGCCCAGGCCGCACCACCGAGTGCCCAGCCCATGCCCCATTGCACCATGTGCCGCCAGGGAAAGAGCAGCGGGGTGGTATTGGCCCACTGCACCGAAGGCGGCAGGTCCACCTCACCGCTCTGCGCGTCCGCCTGATACCGAATGTTGTCTTCCCACAGCGGGTTGATCCGCAGCGAGAAGATGCTGGGACCCGCGAAGGCGTAGGGTTGAGCGACGCGGAAGACCACCATAGCGACCAGCCCGGCCAAGGCCAGGCCGAGCACCGCACGCCGGATGAGGGGCAGCGCCTCCCGCCAAGACTGCCGCTCGGCCGGGGCAGCGTCAGTCACCGCATCGGCCGGCAATGCCACCTCCCAGGACGCACTGCCCAGGCCCAGATTACCCGGATCATCAGCGTCAGCGTCGGTGTCATCACCGTCCACGTCGCCCCGGTCATTTTGGGCCCGCACCAGCCAGATGAGCGCGCCTAGGCCCACGATAGGCGCCAGCAGGATCATGGAGAGCTTGGTCGCCATCGCCAGACCTAGCGAGATACCGGCCCACACGTAGTCCCGCCGCCGGCCCCGGCGTGCGATCTGCACGACGAACCAGAACGTGAGCGCCACGAACGTCACCAGGTAGCTATCTACGACAAAGAAGTGGGCCTGCTGAATGTGCATGACCGTGACCGCCAGGAGCGCCGCCGCCAATAGCCCGATCCGTCGGTCGTACAACGCGGCCCCAATGCGATACGTCAACGCGACGGTGGCGAGGTCGAACAGCACGCCCACCACACGACCCAGCAGATGCACTTGGTCGTAGGTATTGCGTCCCAGCCACTCCGCCAGGTACCGCACTAGGAAGATCGGAAAGGTGCCGTAGACAAAGAAGCCGTGCCCCTTGTTGTGGGGGTTGAGGGGGGATTGTGCGGTATCGAAGTACACACCGACCGAGCCGGGTAGCTCCAGGGCGGTCTCCACCATTGTCAGGAAACGCTCGTCCGGGTGGAGGTGATGACCGTCGTCCCAGTTCAGGCCGGTAAACCGAAAATAGGCGGCGACCAGCAGAATGATGAGCAGCGCCACACCCGTGGTCCAGGGATAGTCAGGAAAACGAAAGCGCCCACCACTGTGCTTTGGCGCCACGTCCGGTGCCTCCCGCACCGACTCGTTACCCATCATGGCAGACAGTTTCAGCGTGCTGCCGGTCTCCGGCCCCGGCCGTTGTCACCTGGCGAGCGGCGGGAGTAACCGGCCGCCGTCTCCGGTGAGCCAGAGCCGGGCTACCCCCTAGTGTGACGTGAGCACACATGGACTATCTGGTGAGCATACCACGATCCCAGTCGAGGCGTTTGTCAGCATCAGGCACTAGCGGGTGCCCTACCCCGTCGATTCACGGCGCAGACGCAACTTCAGCGCGATGATCTCCTGGATTTCTTCGCGCTCTGCCGAGGTCAACTGGTCTGCGCCGTGGAAGAAGGTAGTGCCCTGGGGCAGAGGCTGCGGGGTACCTGGCACCGGGTAGCCAGCCAACTGCATGAGGGCGCCGTAGTCCGTCCCGTAGCACTTGGCCAGCGCCGCCAGGACGTTCGGCGAAGGCGATTTGATCCGGTCGTGCTCCAAGAGACTCAGGTAGCCATTGGAGATTTCCGTCAAGGCTTCCACCTCCCGGAGGGAAAACCCCGCTATCTCGCGCAGGCTCTTCAGATAGGCGCCCAAAGTTAGCGTCATGGCACCCACCACTGTACCGCAGCCCGGTTGTTACAGCACAAATCGGCCACTATCGCTTCCTATCAAGAGCTTCGCTTGACATATAAAGCGGTGGTCGGCAGAATGACTGTACGACAACCGGCCACTGCCTAGTGTACGCCGGACGCAGCCCTCTCCAGCACCACCCGCAGGGGAAAAGAAACGGAGCTGCCCATGCACCCACCCAATTCGGCTGATATGGCTGATGTTCTGATCCGCGATGCACGTGTCGGAGATGGCGAGGGCCTGGCCACGTGCTGGCTCGACCTCGGGCGGTACGTCGCCGCCCTCAGCCCGGAACACTTTTACTCGCTCCCGTAAGCGAAGCCACCCAGACCGTGAAGTGATTGGTTCTGCCAATGACTCGAACGACGCAAGGCACATCCCGATCCCGACCCTGGACCTTCACCTTCCGAGGAGAGCTCTGGCAGCACCCAGACTTCCTCAAGTACTGGGCCGGGTGGAGCGTGAGCGCGCTTGGGAAGCAAGTCACCGCGATCGCGCTTCCCACCGCGGCCATTCAACTGCTCCACGCCGGACCGGCCGAGATGGGCATGTTGGCAGTCCTGGAGTATCTGCCCTTCCTGCTGCTGGCCATGGTGGCTGGGGTCCTCGTTGATCGCTTCCCTCGCCGATCCGTCCTTGTCGTCTGCGGAGCCGGCCGCTCTGCGATCTTCATGTTTGTAACCGCCGCATACTTCTTCGGAACCCTCAGCATCTACCACCTCTACGGCGTGGCCCTGCTTCTGGGTGTTTTCTCTGTCGCCTCCCAGGTTGCCACCCAGGCCTACCAGCGAGTCCTGCTTACGCGTTCTCAGCTCATGGAGGGCAACACCAAACGCGAGGTGTCTGGCTCGGTCGTGTCCGCGGCCGGTCCGGCGCTTGCGGGGGTCTTGATCGAGTGGATCAAGGCGGCTCCGGCCCTGCTCTTTGATGCCGCGATGTCTTTGATATCAGTAGCAACTCTCCTAGCCATCCGCACACCGGAGCCTCCTTCCTCGATGTCTGGTGGACAGGGCTTGCGAACGCTCTGGGGCGAGTTAGTGCAAGGACTGCGAGTCCTCTTTGGGACTGTTACCCTAGTCCTCTTCACGGGCAACAGCGCGCAAATAAACCTCGCGCTGCGAATCGTGCTGACCGTGTATCTGCTGTACGCCTACAATGAGTTGGGACTCACCCCTGCCGCCGTGGGATTATCCCTGAGTATTGGGAGTGTGGGCGGCCTCCTCGGTGCCTTCGCTACCCCGCCTCTGGCTCGGCGCATTGGGATGGGACCAGCACTGACCCTAGCCAGCGGCTTGTTGCTTGCAGGCTACCTGACACTCCCACTAGCGAAGTTCGGCTATGCCGGGCCGCTCCTAGCCATCGCAAGCGCAGTTTTCTCTTTCTGCGCCAACATGCATGACATCATCATGAACACTGTCCGACAGGCAATAGTGCCTCAGCAACTGCAAGGCCGGGTCGTGGGGGTGACTAGGACCGTCGTCCTAGGGATCCACCCCTTGGGCGCCGCCATCGGCGGAATACTTGGCACACACGTCGGACTGGCCCCAACGCTACTCATCGGCGCGGTGATGGGCTTGCTATCCGTGTTGTGGCTACTGCCGGGCCCGGCCCGGCATATTGGCCGGCACATCACGTTAGAGGGTAAGTGACGCGCGAGGTGGCGGGGATGACAGGCGGCAGCGGAGTAGGCACATGGCCCAGGCGCAGTCTTGGCGACGACTGATGCGTATGTAGGGAGCCATCTCTCCGTACCTTTCTACCGAAACCGTATGCGCTACAACATCCAGTCGCTGCAATTCCTGAAACGGCTCAACTAGCAGTCGGTATAGTTCTCCACTGTGAGGTAGCCCATGATGTCCGGTGAACCGCCTACGCTTACCTGGTGGGGCTGTGCCGCGTTTGAACTGCGCGTCGAGCGTGATGAGGACAGCGTCGCCTTCGATCCGTTCGTCAAGCCCGACCGGCCGCACTTCGGCTCTATCTTCTGCTCCCACGAGCACTATGACCACTACCATGAACCGACACTCCGCCGGCTCTGTGTAGGCCAGGCGTTTCGTCGGCTCGTCGTCAGCCACTGGTGCCTGCACGCCTCGCGCCTGAAGTCACCGATCTGGGACGATCCGCCGCCCACCGATGGCGCCTTCCTCGAGGCCGGCCAACGTGTCGCCCTCTACCCTCGGTATGCCAAGGACCCGACGATCACGTGGCCCGGCCCGACCGCGCTGGACCTGGGGCGGTGGCGCGTGCAGGGTGTCGAGAGCAGCGAGAATCCCCGCGAGTACCTCGACGGCAGCGCGATCACCACCCCCTACCCGAACATGGGTTACGTGCTCACGGACGCGGCGACGGGAACCGGCATCTACCACCCCGGCGATCTGTGGGACGCCTTCCCTGCCATGGCGGAGCTACGGGGACAGGTGGACATCATGCTCTACCCCATCAGCAAGCTACGGGGCGTGGAAGCGGCCGTCGTGGACCTTATCCGCCCCCACATTCTCATCCCCATGCACTACCGGCCTCGGCACTCCACTGCCTTCCCCATCCCGATCAATCCGGCGGCCGGTTCCGTCTCTGTGGTGGACCCAATCACCGGCGCTCGTCTCCCCGGAGCCACCGACGAGGCCTATCAGCGCGACATCCGCACGCTCATCCGCCGCCACTGGTACCCCACGCCCGCCGATCCCGCCGCCAAGATCGCCGAGCTTCAGACGATGATCGGCGATCTCGCCCGTTTCGTCACGGTCGAGGCCGGCCAGCCCTACGCGCTGCCCGACCTGCTGGCAGCATAGCGCCACAACGCAGCGCGGCCTTCACCCCGAAGGGGCAGCAATGGCCGCCATAGGGCAGAAATTGAAGAACGACAGACTCCCCTCTCCACATGGTGGAGAGGGGGCCGGGGGGTGAGGCGTGAGGCGCAAGGCCCACCTACCGCTCGCTCTGCCAGCGAGCGAGCGGGTGCCGGCGGTCGGCCAGCGGCAGCGCGACCCGCGTACTCTGCCGGTGCGATTCGTAGACGGCGAGAATCATCTCCAACGCCGCGCGGGTATCGTGCCCGCTCGACATGGCCGGTGCGCGGTCTTCCTCGACCGCCGCCAGCAAGTCACACACGACGAGCTGATTGGCCGTGTGCATGCCGCCGCGCGAGCTCTCCGGTCCCAGCGCCGGCGGCAGCGGCTCCGGCTCCACCTGCTGCCACTCGGATAGCCGGTCCGGTGGCGCAAACGGGCCGGGGAACATGTAGATCGGCGAATCGGGGCTGCTCCACAAGGTCAGCACGCCGTCAGTGCCACAGACCTCCACCCGGAAGTAAGGGGAGCCGCCGCCGTCTCCCGCCCGCCCGCATTCGTAGGTGCCCAGGACGCCATGGTCGAAGCCGTACTGCGCGATAACATCGTCGCCGGCGATAAGACCACCTTCTTCTGAGGCCACCTCGATGTCTGCGACGGTGGCGTCGTGCCCGTTCCGCGTGACATGGCCGTGGCACCAGCGGGCATCACCGGCAAAGAGGCGCATCAGGTCGAGCAGATGGGTACCGAGCACGAGCAGGTCCATCCCTCCGCCACGACGGTCTTGCTTCCCGAAGGCGCGGATGACGCGCAACCGACCGAGCTTGCCGGCGGCGAGGTATTCCTGCACGAGCGCCGGTCCTGGGTAGGCGCGATTCTGGTGAGCGTAGGCGATCTTCACGCCATGCCGGTCACAGGCCGCCAGCATGCGATCTGCCACCTCGAGCGACGGCGCCATCGGCTTTTCCGCATAGATGGCCTTCACGCCGGCCTCGGCGGCGGCAATGGTCATCGCCTCGTGCTGGTCGAGCCACCGCGGCCCAACGGCGACCAGATCGAGGTTTTCTTGCGCGAGCATGTCGCGGTAATCGGCGTAGGCACGCTCGGCCCCGGTACGCCCCATCGCCTCCGCTCGCCCCTCGTCGTCGGCATCGGCTACGGCAACGAGCCGCACGTTCGGTAAGCCGACGAAGGCCACGTCCAAGCCATGACCGTAGTTCCCCCGGCCGGTGTGTCCAATCACCCCGGCGCGATAACTGCCCTTATAGGTGGCACGCTCGATACCCATGCTCATCGCCTTTCGTGCTCAAGCTCTGCAACGCCAGGCAGGATACCATTATCGGCTGTCAGCTATCAGCCATCAGCCGGAGTCGTCATTGCGGCGGAAGCCGCAATCCACGTCCCCCTGCGAAGCGGGGAGACCATAGGGGAGCCAGTTACGCCGGAGCCGGCGGCGCGAGAATGGTGTTGCGGGCCGGGACTATCCGGACGGCCGAGTAGTCCGTCGTCTCCGTCGCCGGCTGCTCTGGCGACGGGACCGGCACCGGCCGGCGCAAGATGAACTCCGCCTGATCGAAGTCCTGGTAGACGACGTATCCCATGTCGAAGCGCTCGATCTGACGATCCGCGGTCGAGTCGAAGCCTGGGACGATCAGCGGCCCGGTATCCACCTGGAACTGCGGCGGAGCGCGCGGAACACGCTCCGCCTTCACGGGCAGCACGTTCATCGTCCGCACCGGATACTCCAGCACCGCCCGCTGCCGGCCCGCCTCGTCGCGTAGCTCGGTGCGGGCAACGAGGGGACGGTTGGCGAGCGTCGCCGTGACGATAGCGGCTTGATCTGGTAGCTGCTCCGCCTGCGGAAAGCGGCGAATGTCCAGATGCACGTCGTCCCAGTGCTCACGGATGACACCATACTGGCGGATGTCGCGCTCGCTCACCCAATGCGTCCGAATAAGCAAGAATTCCTCCCGCGACCAGATACCACTGAACTCGTAGTTGGGCATCGTGAACAGTGGGTCGTCCATGTAGCAGCGCTCGGAACGACAAGGCGCAATCAGGTAGAAGGTCTCCTCCGTCCCCGCCTGCTCGTCAACCATGGTGCAAGCCGCGTCGAGTTGGATACGCGCATGGTTCCCGGCACCAAACCAGGTCATGTACGAGTTGGCGAAGTCAATCGCGGTCATGGTGTCTCCCGTCTCCGTGCCGCGCCCGGGACTAACGCAGGCCCAGCTCGGCGAGGCGTGCCTCGTCACCCAAGTAGGCGCCCTGGCGGAGCAACTCCCGTTGCAGCGTCTTCACGTCGAGCTGCTTGGGCATGACCCCCAGCTTCGTGGAGAGAGCGGCGGCGATGCCGGTGGCCTCACCCAAGGCCATGATGCTCGGTCGCGCCCGCATCCCCGTCGGGTCGTGGCCGCGGCGGACGTAGGCCGCGCCGCGGCCGGTCACGAGCAGACCATCCACCCCTTTCGGCTGGATCATGCGATACGGGGCGTCGTGGCCCGATGCTTCTCCACCGTGCATCGCCTGCCCCTCATGGATATTCCGGTACATCACGTCGGCGAACTTCTTGCCCTCGTAGGCTTCCATCGCGGTGAGAGTGCGCTCCCCATCAATGCACGGCCCGCCGCGGGCGCCGAAGTACGGCACCATGAACAGCATGTAGGCCCGCTCGAAGCCGGGCACGTACTCCCGGTAGAAGTGCAAGGTCTCTTGGGCATGGACGCGCGCCGCCGTTTCGATCTTGGAGTGCTGCTTCATGTCCTCGCGGCGGATTTCGCCGCGCACGTTGAGCCGCGAGGAACCCACGTGGCCATCAAACTGCCCAATCGCCGCGCTCTCCGTATGCACCGTCGGCTCAAGGTCACGCATGTGGCGATACGATCCGTCCTCCCAAGCCCGGCGCAGGAGCGGCAGCATCGGCTGAGGAAAGCGTCCCGTGTTGCGGCCGCGCACCCACTCCCGATCCTCGGCGCTGAGTGGCACGCGGGTAGCCGCGAAGGCGTCGTAGGCTGCAAAGTCTACGCCGGCGACGATATAGAACAGGGCCGTATCGTTCCAAACACGGTATGGCGCGCCGCCCCTCCGCTCCCGGACGAGCGGCCCGTGCGCCGGATCGGGTGGCGCTGCCATGATGACCGGCGCGCCGGCGCGGCGCGCGATGTCAACGTCGGCCGTGGCATCCACAACAACCTTGGCCTTGACCGCCACACGCCCCGACTTGCCTTCCACAAACAGACCGGTGACTCGGCCGTTTTCCATGATCGGATCGCCGGCCCACACGGTCAGCAGCAGCTCAACCCCCCACTTCTCACTGAGCTTGGCACCTAGATACGACACCAAGCTCGTTTCGTCTGCGTAGTTGTTGGGGGCGGCTGTGCGACGCTCCTCCACCATGTCAATGAACATTTTGGGCACGCCGGACAGTCCACCAACCAGGGTGCCGTCGGCTTCGTTATACAAGCCGCCGGCGACGATCATGGCCGGGCCGATGTTCCCGCCGAGCGCGGCCAGGCGATCAATCACCAGCGTCTTGGCGCCTTGCTTGCCCGCCGCGAGCGCCGCGAACAGCCCACCAATGCCGGACCCCACCACTGCCACGTCCACGTCGTAGGCTACGGGCACCCGTTTCTGTGGCTCGACAACGTATTCCACCGCTCCGTTTTCAGACATTTGCCTCTCCCTACGGTTGTGTGCTCGGCCGCCGCTGCTCGCACTAGCGCGACTACTGTGCCAGCCTCTGCCGTTGCCAGTCGAGCGCCGCGAGCGACCGACCGCGCCGGAATGCTGCCGTCTCCGGCTTGCACACGCTCGCCGGGAACGTTACCTTAGCCTGGAAGAGGCGCCGATTCCGGCGCGGCGCCCACCCCGGGGGACATGGCTTTCCGCGTTCGCGGGAATAACGGGAATGCGGCCGGGCGCCGGAGGATGGCCACGTTGACCGGCACCAGCGAGGAGGCCGCTCGATGACAAGCAGTATGACCGCAGCAACACTCCCACGCGCGACGTTGCTGACCATGTACGAGCGCATGGTGCTGATTCGGGCCTTCGAGGACCGTGTCAAGGCGCTGGTGGATGGCGGCATTGCTTTCGGCGCTGCCCACTACTACGTCGGCGAAGAAGCCGTCGCGGTGGGCGTCTGTACCACCTTGCGGCCGGACGACTGGATTGCCTCCACGCACCGCGGCCACGGGCACTGCATCGCCAAAGGGATGGCGGTGGCACCGATGATGGCCGAGCTATACGGCAAGGCCAGCGGCGCAAACCGTGGCAAGGGCGGCTCCATGCATATCACGGACGTGCGCTTGGGGATGCTCGGCGTGAACCCGATTGTCGGGGCCGGCATTCCCCACGCGGTGGGCGCCGCCTTGAGCGCGAAGGTGCGCGGGACCGGTCAGGTGGCCGTGACCTTCTTCGGGGATGGCGGCTCGAATATCGGCGCCTGCCACGAGGCGATCAACCTGGCAGCGGTCTGGAACGTGCCCTGCGTGTTCGTCTGCGAGAACAACGGCTACGCCCAGAGCACGCCGGTCGAGTACAGCACCGCTGGCGAGGTCTGGAAACGGGCCGCCGGCTACGGCCTCCCCGGCGAGAAGGTAGACGGCCAGGACGTGTTCGCCATGTACGAGGCGACGGCGCGGGCGGTCGAGCGCGCCCGCTCCGGCGGCGGCCCGTCGTTGATCGAGGCGCGGACCTATCGCTACTATGGACACTCGGCCGGAGACGACGGGACAGCCTACCGGCTGGCATCCGAGATCGAGGCCGCCCGTGCGCGGGACTGCATCGCCCGGTTCTGCCAGGAGGTCACCGATGCGGGGCTGCTGAACGCCGCCGACTTGGCGGAAATAGATACCCAAGTGGCGACGGCCGTGGACGGCGCCGTTGCCGCCGCCGAAGCAGCGCCCTTCCCAGCAGCAAACGAGCTAACGACGGAGGTAGTAGCCAGCTAGCACCTCCCCCTCTCCCCGTGGGAGAGGGCCGGGGTGAGGGCAGGTGGGGTGACGGCAGTCGGGGCGAGGGCAGCCGGGAGCAGACTCGAAAGGGGAAGGTCATGGTCACGATGACAGCAGCGCCGGTCGCTACCGAGACGGCCGAGGTCTTGACGTTCCCGGAAGCGCTGAACCGGGCCATCCGCCAGGAGATGCACCGCGATCCGAGCATTGTGGTCATCGGCGAGGATGTAGCCGGGGCGGCCGGGCGCGAGCATCTGGGCTTCAAGGACGCCTGGGGCGGCCCTACCCGGTCAACGAAGGGGCTGGTCACCGAGTTCGGCTCCGGGCGCGTCCTGGACACGCCAATTGCGGAGATGGGGTTCGTCGGGGCGGCGGTCGGGGCCGCAATGAGCGGCTTGCGCCCGATCGTGGACCTGGGATTCATTGACCTGATCGGCTGCTGTTACGACCAGCTCATCAATCAAGCGGCGAAGATGCACTACATGATGGGCGGGCAGGTGCAAATCCCCATGACGGTGCGGATGTCGTATGGAGCGCGTCCACCGAGCGGCCAGACGGCCGGCGGCGGCGCGGCGGCTACGCACTCCCAAACGCTCTACTCGGTCCTGGCGCATGTGCCCGGCCTGAAGTGCGTCGCACCGACCACCGCCTACAACGCCAAGGGCTTGATGATCGCCGCCATCCGCGATAACAACCCCGTGATCGTGCTCGAACACCGGTATCTGGGACTGAATGCCCGCACGCCGGTACCGGAGGAAGCCTACACCCTGCCGTTCGGGAAGGCTGAGATCGTGCGTCAGGGGAGCGACCTCACCCTCTGCGGGATCGGCCGCATGACCTACGTGTGCTTGGACGCGGCCGCGGCGCTGGTCGCCGAGGGCTTGGAGGCCGAGGTCATTGACGTGCTCAGTCTAGCGCCACTGGACGAGGAGACCATTCTCGAGTCCGTGGAGAAGACGCAACGCTTGGTCGTCGTGGACGAGGACACACCGTCATGCTCGTTGGGCCGCGACATCGCTGCCCGCGTCGCCGACGCCGGCTTCGACTTTCTCGACGCACCCATCAAGACCATCAACAGCGCGGACACGCCGGTACCCTATAGCGCGGCCCTGGAGTCGATCTATACGCCGTCGCCGCAACAGGTCGTAGACGCGGTACACGAGATGCTCGGTACAGGGTAGGGAGCCGGCGCGGGAATGACGGAGCCGGGCCGGAGGTAAATCATGGCCGTAGCAATCGCTATGCCCAACCTCGGCATGTACACCATCGAGGGTGAGGTCACGCGCTGGCTGGTGGCCGATGGCGCATCGGTCGCGGCGGACCAGCCCGTGCTGGAGTTGACCACCGAAAAGACCACCGTCGAAATCCCCGCCCCGGCGGCCGGCGTCCTCCGGCAGGTCGTGCCGGTGGGGGCGCGCGTGCAGGTCGAAGGGGTGCTGGGCCACGTCCTCGCACCGGGCGAGGCGCCCCCCGCCGCAACACCGGCAGCCGAGACGGCGGCCGCTCCTGCCCTCGCCGCCGCACCACCACGCACGCCGACAAGGCCGCCGCCAGCACGCGCCGGCCGCGGCCGCTTGCGCGCTACCCCGGTCGCCCGGCGCCGCGCGCGCGAGCTTGGCGTTGATCTCACCACCGTCACGGGCAGCGGGCCGGGCGGCCGCATCACCGAGGCCGACGTGCAGGCGGCCGCAGCAAGTACCGACTCCCCCGCTCCACAAGTCGAGCGGGGGCCGGGGGGTGAGGCCCGCGCGCCGCGCGTGCTCCGCCGCGTCCCGCTCACCGGGATGCGCGGCCTGATCGCCCAGCGGATGCAGCATAGTCTCGCGTCCACCGCCCAGCTGACCCTGACCCGCGAGGTGGATGCTCACCCGCTGGTGCAAGCCAGAGAGCTACTGGTAGCCAGAGCAGCCGCCGAGGGCGTGCGCGTCTCCTACGACGTGCTCTTGGCCAAGTCGCTGGCCGCTGCATTGCTCGCGCACCCGGCGCTCAACGCCACGATTGAAGGCGAGGAGGTCGTGCTGCTGGCGGAGGCGCACATCGGCGTTGCCGTCGCCGTGGAGGGCGGCCTTGTGGTGCCGGTGCTGCGCGATGCGGCCCACCGTCCGGCACTCGACCTCGCCCGCGAGCTGACCGGGCTGACCGACCGGGCACGGCAGGGGCGGCTACAGCCCAACGAGATGGAAGGTGGCACCGCAACGCTGACGAATCTCGGCGCCTATCACATTGACGCATTCACGCCCATCCTCAACCCGCCGCAGAGCGCCATTCTGGGCGTGGGCAGCATTGCGCCGCGGCCGGCGGTGAGCGAGGACGGAGCGTTGACCGTGCGGCCGACGGTGCATCTCAGTCTCACGTTCGACCACCGCGTCGCGGACGGCGTGGCCGCTGCGACTCTCCTGGAGAGCATGGTATCTCACTGGCAGCAAACGGAGCTTTGGGCCTAGGGCACGCACGCCCCTACAATCAGGGTTAGAAGGAGGCGCTACGATGGAATATCGGCACATGGGGACCTCCGACCTCGAAGTATCGGTCATTGGGTTTGGCTGCTGGGAGATGGGCGGCGGCTACGGGTCCTTCGAGACCTCGGAGGTCATCGCCGCCATTCACCGGGCACTCGACCTGGGCATCACCTTGTTCGACACGGCCCGCGGCTACGGCGCCGGGGCCTCGGAGGAGTTGCTCGGCAGAGGGCTGGGCGCCGGGCGCCCAGAGGCCATTGTCGTCACCAAGGGCGCTCTACCCACGCGCGAAGGGCAGATGGACGACAAGCCCACCCGGCCGGGCCAGCCGCGCTTCAGCCCGGGCCGCGACGCGCGCTACGCTTCGGTGATTGCGGACTGCGAGGCCAGTCTTCAGTCGCTAGGCACCGACTACGTGGACCTCTACCTCATCCACTGGCCGGACCCCGAGACCGCCTTCGAGGAAACGGCGCGCGCGCTACACGATCTGCTGGCGGCCGGCAAGACCCGCTACGTCGGGGTGTCGAACTTCGAGGCCATCCAGTTCCGCGAGGCATGTGGGCTGGCGCCACTGGTGGCGAACCAAGTGGGCTATAACCTGTTCGACCGGCGCTGGGAGTACGAGATGATGCCCACGGCACAAGAGCTTGGCGTCGGCATCATGGCCTACGGGCCCCTGGCTCACGGGCTGCTGACCGGCACGTTCAACGCGGAGACGACCTTCGAAGAGGGCGACTGGCGCCGTTCCCGGCCGATCTTTGGCCAAACGCTGTTCAGCGCCGACAACTTCGGGCCGAACTTGCAGGTTGTTGACGGACTCAAGCAGGTCGCTGCCCAGCTCGGGACCACGCTGCCGCGCCTGGCGTTGGCCTGGGTGCTCAGCAACGAGCAGGTGGCGGTGGCGCTCTCCGGGACCCGGCGGCCGGCCGAGCTTGACGAGAACGTCGGGGCGCTCGACGTGGCGCTCACCCCGGAGGTCCAGCGGGAGATCGCCGAGATCATGGCCGGTGCAGCCGGACTTGCGACGCTCATGCCCTACTCCGAGACTGCCGTGCCGGCGCCACCGGGCAGCTAGCCGAGGGGGCCGCTAGACCGTATGCGCCAGGCCGGCTCAACCGTTCGAGAGCAGGAGTAACCGAGCACTCGATTCTGCGTTAAAGGTACGACGCCTCGCGCCGCTCGGCCGATGCACTTGGCAACGCTGTGGGGGAATGCTACAGTCGCAGTGACCTGACGAGACTGACCTCAGACTGGGATTGGTGAGGGCTACTCGCAGGTATTTTCATGTGAAGGAGCAAGGGGGGACCATGAAACTGACGCTCTCGATCTTCAAGGCGGATATCGGGTCACCGGGGGGACATACCCGCCCATCGCAGGCCGTGCTGGCAACGGTGCGGGAGACATTCGTTGCTGCCCAAGAGCGCGGCCTGCTTATTGACATGATGATTACCCACACCGGCGACGACATCGCCATCACGTGCAGCCATACCGCCGGACCGGACAATACCGAGTTGCACCAGCTGGCCTGGGATGCCTTCCTGAAGGGGACGGCGACCGCCCAAGTGCGTGGCGACTATGGCGCCGGGCAAGACCTGCTGGTGGATGCCCCCTCCGGCAACATCCGGGGCGCCGGCCCCGCGGTCGCCGAGCTAGAGTTCGAGCACAACCCGGTCAAGGACAACAAGGTCCGGCCGGCCGAAACGGTGCTCTTCTTCTATGCGGACAAGTGCGCGCCCGGCGCGTTCAATCTGCCGTTCTTCCTGCCCCTCGCCGACCCGATGTACTGCGGCGGCTTGCTCCTCAAGCCCGAGATGAGCAAGGGCTTCAGCTTTTGCCTGATGGACATGGACTACACGGAGGGAGATCGAGAGATTACCCTCCATGCGCCCGAGGACTACTACCGGCTGGCGGCCCTCTTGCGCGACGAAGCTCGCTTTGCCATTCAGTCGGCCTGGTCGCGTGCTCATCCCGACCAGCAGCTCGTCGCGGCCAGCACGAGCCGGTTGCACAATATCGCGGGGACCTACGTCGGCAAGGATGACCCGGTGGCGATTATACGCACCCAGGGCATCTTCCCGGCGCCGGAGGAAATGCTCCTCCCGTGGGCGATCTGTCCCTACGTGACCGGCGATGCCCGCGGCAGCCACGTGATGCCGATTACGCCCGTCCCTATCAACAGTGAGGTGCGGTTTGTGTACTGCCAGCCGATTGTGTCGGCGATTGGGGTTTCGGTAGATGCCGCCGGACACTTCACCGGAGAGATCGTGGACTTCTTTGCCGACAGCCTGTGGGAGTCGGTCCGCCGCGGCGCGGTAGAGAAGGGCCTAGCCATGCGCCGGCAGGGCTGGTTCGGAGCCGCGATGGCATCCAACGCCGAGCTTGCCTACACCGGGCTGGTCGCAATCGAGAACGAGCTGGAAGACCGCTTCACGGTCCGCAGCGAAGGTTAGCCTCAGTAGTTCACGATTTGTCCGTAGGCCCGTTCACAGTGGTGAGCTTCGCAGCCAGTGTGAAGTATTGAGGCTAGAGTCTAGGGTCGACTGGCTCGCTCTCCAGGGCCAGCACGCCGAAGACGCACTCATGCACCCGATACAGCGGCGCTCCCTCCGTAAACCGATGGAGCGCCTCGACACCCAGTGCAAACTCTCGCAGTGCTAGCGAGCGCTTCACGGAGACCTTGCGGGCGCGGAGCCGCTCCAGGTGCTCAGGAGCCGTATACTCTGGGCCATAGATCAGTCGCAAGTACTCACGTCCCCGGCACTTCATGGCCGGCTGAACGAGGCCTCGACTCCCTCTCACGATCCACTGAAGCGGCTTCACAACTATCCCCTCGCCGCCAGCAGAAGTCAGTTCTCTCCACCAGTTGATCCCTATCGTCTCGCTATCAGGATCAGTCAGGTCGACAGTTTTGTAGGGAGTAGCAGCGAAGATCTCTCCATCAGCCTGGCAGAGGGCTGCGACCGTCTCCATGTGCCAGGTGTGGTCCTTGTCTGTGTATGTTCGTCCTTCCGTCGCCAGCAGGTGAAAGGGCGCCAGCTTCAGGTCTGCCACACCCTTGACTGGCCAGCAATAGCGACGATAGGCCTCGCGAAACTGGCTCGCCATTTCCTGGCGCTCCTGGTATCGAGTGAGCAGCGCCGCGCTCCCTTCTTCGCGGTCCGCGGCCTTATTCAGCAAGGAGACGGCGGCATCAAGCGTGGTATTGGCCGCGGCCGCCGTAGCTGCGTACTGGTCCCGTAGCAACCCCTGCGCCTTCGCCGACCATGGCATCAGCTCGGCATCGAGGCAGAGCCAGTCCGTCTCGAAGCGCTCCCAGAAGTCCACTTGCGCCAAGGCGGCAGACATACGCGAAAGCAGTGCGCTCTCTATCTTGGTATCGGAAAAGAACGGGCGGCCCGTGCGCGTATAGACGAGACCGAGCCGATCATTGTCCGCCAGGAATCGGCGCTGTGCCGCATCCTGATCGCGGCAGAGAACAACGATAGCCCGTGAGCCCATGTGCTTTTCCTCGCAGACTACCTGAGCCACTCCCTGCTCCCGGAAGTAGGTGAAGGCGTCGCGTGGATGCTCAAGGTACTCGCCCTCTTTGCAGGTATCCGGAGGAGCCATAGTCGGTGGTAGGTAGATGAGCCACCGCGGGTCCACCGCAAATCGGCTCATAACCTCGAGGGCCGCCAAAGCATTCTCCTCGCGAATAGTGATGTTGCGGTGAAAGCGTGTGGTGACGATACGCTTACCCAGGACATCGTTGATATCCAGTAAGTCATCGTGGGGACGGCGTGATACAGATGGCGCCTCCTGGCCTAGTGGCAGCAGGGGGCGCACCGGGTCATAGTAGGTTCGGCCAGCCTGGACATGCACCAGCTCCTTTTCCGGATAGCGTAAAGCCGTCAGCTTCCCACCAAACACGCAACCTGTGTCGATACAGATTGTCCGGTTGAGCCACTCCGCGGCTGGCATCGGTGTGTGTCCGTAGACGACCGTGGCTGATCCCCGGTAGTCGTCAGCCCAGTTGTGACGAACCGGCAGTCCGAACTCATCGGTCTCGCCAGTGGTTTCGCCGTAGAGGGCAAACTCCCGTACCTGGCCCGAGGCTCGCCCTTGCAGCTCCTGCTTCAGGCCAGCATGAGCAACGACCAACCGCCCATCGTCGAGCACGTAATGGCTCACGAGCCCGTCGAGAAACTCCAGCACGCTCCGTTTGAAGTCGTCCGGCTCCCCGGCCAGCTGCGCCAGCGTTTCCGCGAGACCATGCGTGATCTGAACATCGCGCCCCTTGAGTTTTCGCACGAGCTTGCTGTCGTGATTGCCCGGCACACACAGCGCTGCCGCGTCAGCCACCATGGCCATGACCAACCGGAGTACCCCAGGCGAGTTAGGGCCTCGATCCACGAGATCGCCAACAAACACCGCACGCCTACCCTCTGGGTGGTGCGCTGTGGGCCTGCCAGGCGGGCCGCCGACGTTATAGCCCAGCTTCTCCAGCAACGCGACGAGTTCATCGAAGCAGCCGTGGACATCGCCGATGATGTCGAACGGGCCATGCTCCTCCCGCCGGTCGGCCCACAAAGGCTGACGCACGATACGTGCAGTATCGACCATGTCCGGCGTGTTCAGGATAGTGGTGTACCGAAAGCCCTCCCGCCGCAGGCCGCGGAGCGAGCGTCTCAGTTGCTGACTGTGCTGCCGGACCACGTGGGGACCGAAGTCGCGGTTGGGCCGGTCGCGGTTGCGCTCCCGGCACAGTTTGGCCGGCAGGTTGAAGACAATGGCTACAGGAAGCACATGGGCTTCCCGTGCCAGTTCCACCAGCGGCTTGCGCGCCTCCACCTGAACGTTGGTCGCATCTACCACAGTGAGCCGGCCAGCCGCGAGCCGCTTGCGTGCGATGAAGTGGAGCACTTCAAAGGCATCTTTCGTCGCGGCCTGGTCATTTTCGTCATCTGACACAAGGCCGCGGCAGTTGTCGGATGACAGCACCTCCGTCGGCTTGAAATGCTTGCTGGCAAACGTAGACTTGCCGCTGCCTGAAGGCCCGATCAGGACCACCAACGACAGTGCAGGGACAGTGATATTCATCGCGAGAATACCGCCATCTGGGTAGGAGGACCTACGGCCGGGTCAACTGGACCAATAGGCAGCAACCGAAACTCATAGCCAGAGCGGTCTGCCACCCGCTTCACCCATCGTGAGAACTCCTCGCGGGTCCACTCGAAGCGATGATCGCTGTGGCGGAATCGACTGGCGGTAAGGTTCTCGAATTGCACGTTGTACTCTGTGTTCGGCGTGGTAATCACTACGGTTGACGGCCGTGAAAACTCGAAGAGTACACGCTCGAAGGCGCCCAGCCGTGACGGTTCGAGATGCTCGATAACCTCCAGAGCACAGGCGGTATCGTAGCCGGTCAGTCGTTGATCCCGGTAGGTGAGCGCTCCCTGAAAGAGCTTGATGCGCGCTCGTTGCATCGCCGGTAACCGGTCGAGCCGCAAGCGTCTCTTTGCTAGCGCTAGTGCCCGAGAGGACACATCCATACCGGCGATTTGCTCACAGTCCGTGTTCTTGAGTAGCGTCTGGAGAAACCTCCCTTCCCCACAGCCCAGGTCGATCACCCGCGTGGCGCCTGCTCCCCTGAGCACGGCCAACACGGTCATCATGCGCTGCTCACTGAGGCTGATTCTGGCCTCTAATACCTCCTCTTCGCGGGCGTGTGCTTCCTCGGTAGCATCGGGATCAATGTCGTCATCGGCCACCAGTCGGGCGAGCGCCTCGCGGGTGAGGTGGCGCTGGTACCGCAAGTAGCGGTCAACGATCAAGTCGCGTCCCGGATGGGTCGAGAGCCAGTCCTCTCCCTTTGCCAGCAGCTTCTCCAGTTCGTCCTCACCGACCCAGTAATGCTTGTCGTTGTCCAGAACCGGCAGCAGGACATACAGGTGTGTGAGGAGATCTTGCAGACGGTGGGTGGCGTTGAGAGTGACTGACCAATAGGTGCTCTCTCCCCACTCAGGAAAGGCTGCATCGAGCGGCTGGCGCTCGGCGCTGACGTTGTAGCCGAGCGGCTCGAATAGCGCCCGCAGCATACTCTCGCCATCGCGACATTGGACAGCAGTGATCTGCGCCTCGAGCGGAATAGCCGTAGCCGCGAGTGCCGGTCGCTCTTTACTCTGGCCGCCCAACGCCGACTTGTACACACGGGCCAGCGCCACGCTCAGAAAAGATGAAGCCACATACGGCCGGTCGTTCACGTACTGGCCGAGCGTGCCGTTCTGGCTCTGACGGCTCCGTCGCCGCCGCACGAGACGGATCGGATCGAGGTCAACAAGCAGTGCCGCCGTGCAGACACTGTCGTGCGCTACCGGATAAAAGACATGGGCCTGACCGAAGGACAAGGAGAACGATTGACACCGGGCTGGATTCTTGACTAATAGAAAGCCCAGATCGGTGGCAGGTTGGTGGGTTGTGGTAATCGTCAATAACATAGCAGCAGTCCTGTATGTGACGCACGTGTGTCCCTAGCCCTCACCGGCGGTATCGTGCTCCCGCATCAGCGCCGGGTCGTTCCGTTGCGGATGCTGCGCCGCCGCCTGCATCTCGTCACCGTCCGCCATGAGGGCCATCGGCATCGGCTCGTCGCCCCGTTGGGCTGCATCGGGCGGCGGCCCGTTGGCCGCGCAGGGTGTCCCGAACCGGGGCAGACCGAACGGCAGGTGCGTCCACCCTCGGGCCAGAATCTGCCGATCATTCGTCTGCCGCTGCCGATCCGGGCTGCCCCACATCGTGAACGAGCGGGCGTTGGCGTAGTGGCTGACGAAAGCCCGGCGGAAGCGATCTGAGGACCGATTGGTGTGCGAGCGGTGGAGAATGTGTCCGGCGAAGAACACCACGTCGCCAGGCTCGGCGACGGACGGCACCTCCCGCCCAGGATACCGCGCAGCGATCCGGCTCAACGTGTTGACCGCCGTGTCCGTATGCGACACGTGCTCCACGGGTGTGAGCGCCAGATTGGCGTGGTTTTGGGTTAGCCGGTCCGCACTGGGGTAGATCGGTTCGTGCTGGGTGCCGCCCGTGAACCACACGCAGCCGTTTTCTTCATCCGCCCGCTCCAGCGCCAGCCACGCGCCGCAGAGCGTGTCGGGATAGGTAGGGATGTAGTAGCTGTCCTGATGATAGCCCTGGCCGGCGCCACCGGGCGGCTTGAAAAAGAGCATCGTCTGCATCGCCATCACGTCTGGGCCGATGAGCGCTTCGAGCACGTCGAGAATACGCGGATGGAGCAGGAACCGCTCGTGTATTTCCAGGTGTTGGTGCAGCATGTGGATGCGGAGGTAACGGCGCTCGATCTCGGCTACGTTGGCACCGGGCGGGGGTGGCTCCAAGCCCGGCACGTCAACCCGGCCATACACGAGGTCCTCGGTGTGGGCTAGTAGCTCCTGCACCTCCTCCGGGCCGACAAGACCGCGCACGATCAAGAACCCGTCCACGAGGAAACGCACGTACTCCTCCACGCTCACGCGATAGCGAGACCGGGCCGCAGAGAAATCGGTGGCGCTGCGTTCGGGGCGTGGCTCGTCTTGCATGGGCGCAGCGGCGGCGCCATTGGCGTGACCGGTGTCCGACTGCGCCAGCCTCGTAACGCCGAGCTCAACCCGCTGCCCGCCGGTCACTGGCGGCTCACTCCGACTGCTCATAGCGTGGCCTCCTGACTGCTCGCTACCGTTGTGCGCCGGC
Source organism: Chloroflexota bacterium (assembly GCA_965220865.1). GTDB lineage: Bacteria > Chloroflexota > UBA11872 > UBA12225 > JAJDUF01 > JAJDUF01. Next base: position 3,041,702 of record OZ244848.1, on the reverse strand, counting down.
CCGCAGCGGACATCCACCGTAGGGGCGTCCCTGGTGGGCGCCCTAGCCCCGGAGGTACTGGCACGGGCAACCACCAGGGTTGCCCCTACAATAGCTGCCCCCGCAAACCTCCAGCGGATCAGCGGAAGGGGACAAAGGCCCGGACCTGCTTGCGTCCTAGCGCCGGCAGCGGGTCCACCATGCGCCGAATGCGCGGATCGTCGCTCTGCGCGAACGAATCGAGCGGCTGGAAGATGCTGCCCCGGGAATAGTGGTCGAGCGAGCTGATCTGCTTGTCCGTTTGCGGCATGGCGGCGTACTTCAGCGCGATATAGCGGCGCCCGACCCACCCATGAAAGACCCCATGCCAGAGGCTTTGATTGAAGAAGAGCACGTCGCCGGGCTGGGACTCGTAGGCAAAGCAGGGCACCTCGGCGCCGGGCACCCCGAACGGAGCCAACGTAGGCCCATGCTGGTGGCGCTGCTCCCCCTCGATCTCCTCGTGCAGCGGCAAGCGATGCGAGCCGGGAATCAGGCGGATGGCACCAGCATCTCGGGTCGTCTCGTCCAAGTAAATCATCGTCTTGAGGCGTAGGAACGAAATCTCCTCCTCGTCGCCCGGCCTATCCGGGTGCCAGAGATGGTCGCCGACGGTGATGTTCCCCTCGGAGCTGGCCCAGACGAAGTCCGGTCCAAGCAGCTCTTCGACGGTGCCGTAGATCCGGTCATCCGCCGCCAGCCGCGCCAGCGCCGGCCGCAACTCGACGAATGGAGCGCGATTCTCGCCGCTCTCCCCCGTAAACGGCTGACCGCCGCGTAGCTCGGTCATCAGGTCGTCGAACTCGCGCGTGATCGCCTGCATCTCGTCGAGCGTGAACGCCTGACGCTGCACCACGAAGCCGAAGCTGCGGAAGTGCGCTCGCTTCTCCGCTGTGTTCATCGGGTGCTCCTAGTGCGACGTCAGCCCCTCCGGAAGCGGGCACGTGACCCCGTTCTCGAAGCGAATCATCGCATTGTTCTGACCACGGACCTGAAAACCCCAACCCAGATGGCTGGTACGACCCGCGACCTGTACGTTGTCGGCCGCCCGGTACTGAATGACGAACGTGCGCCTGGCCCGCTGCGAGTGGTTGGGACCGGAGCTGTGGAGCATCAGGCAATGGTGCAGCGAGATACCCCCCGCCGGGACCTCGACCGTTTGCCACCGCGACTCGTCAGCGTAGGCTTCCGGCTCCTGACACACACCGCTGAAGGCGCCATCCTTCATATGATTGCGCGGCCCGCCGCGATGGCTGCCGGGGATGACATTCATGCAGCCGTTCTCCGGCGTGGTGTCATCGAGATAGATGGCACACGCGGGCAGGTCGTAGTTGGTGTGCGGGAAGAAGGCGTAATCCTGGTGCCACCCGATCTTCCATCCCTGGGCAACCTGCTCCGGGGGCAGCGGGGGCTTCCAGTTCAGCTTACTGTGGTGATGCTGAATATCCGGGCCGACGAGTGATTCGATGATGTCGAGCACGCCGGGGTGTGTGCAGGCCGCCAGGAACTGAGGATGCTGAAAGACGGCTCCTTTGACAATGTCCACCACGCGGCGGCCGGAGGGGAGGATGCGCGGCTGGATGGCCGGAGTACGGGCCGTGAGGCCCTGCGCCATCTCCTCCACCTCGCTGCACGCCCGGCGCAGCGTCTCGACCTCCGCCTGGGTCAGAATCCCCTCCACCGTCACGTGGCCGGCTTCCTCATACTGCTGCTTCTGCGTTGCCGTCAGTCCTGCCATGCTATCGATTCCTCCGTCGGTAGCCGTCTGCTGGGTAGTCTACCACTTGCGGGCAACATGACCGGAGTCTAGCGATAGCAAGCGGTACGATAAGAGCCGGACGCGGGCGGCGCAGGCGAGAGCGCGGCCGCGCCGGCGGCCCACCATGCTGTGCATCACGACCGATCAGGAGCGAGGGGAACGGTGAAAACCTACAGAGCTGCGGTTATCGGCTGCGGGCGTATGGGTGGCTTCATTGACAACGAGGTCGTTGGCACTCCGGGGCACGTGCCGCCCTATGCTCACGGCGGCGGCTTCTACGCCTGCGACCGGACCGACCTAGTGGCCTGCTCCGACTTCCGCGAAGACCTGATGGCGGTATTCGGGGAGCGGTACGCGGTACCCTCGGATCGGCAATACACCGACTACCAGGAGATGATCGCCAGGGAAGACCTCGACATCGTGAGCGTTGCCACCCACGTCGAGCACCACGCCGACATCGTGATCCACGCCGCCGAGCAGGGCGTCAAGGCCATCTACTGCGAGAAGGGCATGGCCCCGTCCCTGGCGACGGCTAACGCCATGGCCGCAGCCTGCGAGCGCCACGGCACCGCGTTCAACATGGGTACCCAGCGCCGCTACCATCCGGGCTTCTGGAAGATGCGGGAGATCATCGAGCACGGTGAGTTGGGTGCTCTCCAAAGCCTGGTGATGACCTACGGCGGCGGTCTCTTCGACCACGGCTGCCACACCATGGACCTGGCCCTGTACCTCAACGGCGATGCCCGCGCCGTGTGGGTACAGGGCAACGCGCCCCAGTCGGAGCCGCTCCGTGACGGCCACGTCTACAGCGACGATCCCGGCGGCGACGGCGTGATCCTCTTCGAGAACGGCGTCACCCTGTACCTGCTCTGCACCAACCGCTACGAATACCAGGCCAACTGCGTGTACGGCATGGTAGGCACCTTCAACGATACCCTGGACTGGGTCATGCGGAAGGGCAGCGCGCGCAGCCTCCGGCCGGTGGAGTTCCCCGCGTTCCCCCGCCAAAGTACCACGGTCAACGCGATCATGGACTTGGTTCAGGCACTCGACACCGGCGGCCCACCGCGCGGCGGCGTGGAGTCGGCGCGGCACGGCGTCGAGATCATGGTGGCAATCCTGGAATCTCACCTCCAGGGCGGCAAGCGGATCGCGCTGCCCCTCCACGAGAGCAACCTGAGTATGCACCGCACCGACCGGGACGCCTGGCAGAAAGGAGCCAGGTGGCGAGAGCCGAAGCTCACCGTCTAGCACGTTTCGCCGGTTGACCTACTATCCGGAAGGAGGGCCGAGGTGAAAGTCGTTGACATCAAGACCATGGTCGTCGAGAACATCCCGCCCCATCGAGGGGGCAAGTACCTGCTCTTCCTTGAAGTCGTCACCGACGAAGGCATCGTTGGCCTCGGCGAGCGCGTGACCGGCAACGTCTTTGCCGACAACCTCGCCGGGCTGAAGGCCCACATCAGTCTCATCGAAGAGATTGGTCGCCTGTTCGTGATCGGCGAAAACCCCTTCCACATCGAGAAAATCTGGCAGCGCGCCTATGGCTCCCGGCACGACTTCCGCCATCCGAGCCTGCACGCCACACCGGCGCTCAGTGCGATTGAAATGGCGTGCTGGGACATTGTCGGCAAAGCGGCCAATCAACCGATCTACAACCTGCTCGGCGGCCAATACCACGACAAGCTCCGCGCCTATGCCTATATGCCCCGGGCCGGCTTTGATGAAGACCCGGCACGCGCCGGAGAGATCGCCATCGAGCTACTCGAGCAGGGCAACTCCGCCTGCAAGCTCGACCCCTTCCGGCCCATCTACCCCCAGCCACGCGACATCTCGCTGACAGAGATCACCTACGCCGAGCGCATCTTCGAGAGCATCCGCAGTGCCGTCGGCGACCGGCTGGAGGTCGGTATCGGCACCCACGGCCAGCTCACCACCTATAGCGCCATCCGTGCTGCTCAAGCCCTGGAGAAATACCAACCCTTCTGGTTTGAAGAGCCGGTTCCCCCGGAGAACGTGGACGAGATGGCGCGAGTCGCCGCCCACACGAGCATCCCCATCGCCAGCGGGGAGCGTCTCGTAACGAAGTACGAGTTCGCCGAGTTGATCGAGAAACAGGCGGCGCAGATCATCCAGCTCGACGTGGGGCAGTGCGGCGGAATCCTGGAGTCGAAGAAGATCGCCAGCATCGCAGAAGCCCACTACGCGATGATCGCGCCACACATGGCCTGTGGTCCAATCGCTGCCTCTGCAGCCATTCAGCTCGATACCTGCTCGCCGAACTTCCTGATCCAGGAGGCGAACCAAGGCCCGCTGCACCGAACGATATTCAAGGAGCCGCTTGTCTTCGAGAACGGCTACATCATTCCCCCGACCGGACCGGGCCTAGGCATAGAGCTGGACATGGACCTAGTGCAGCAGCACCTCGTGAGCTAACCGCGCTAGCGACGGTGGAAACTTACTGCACACACTCCCCGGCCTATACAGTCACCTCCGTGAGCTTCCGCCACCAAGGAGCTACGGCTGCGTCAGCCGGCGGCGACTCATGCGCGATTCGACGTAGGTGCGTACTGCCGGTCCCGGCCGGTTGACGTTCGGGCCGCCAGGATGGGCAAGGGCGACCGCTTCGTTCAGTTCGATACCGAGGCCGGGTCGGTCGGGCACGATGAAGTGGCTGTCCTGCAGCGGGAACTCGGTCATTAGCTCGTACCGCCAGGGCACGTCGTCGGCCATGTGCTCCAAGATGAGGAAGTTGGGCAGCGTGGCCATCAGATGCACCGCTGCCGCCTCCGCAATCGGCCCCAGCGACCCGTCGTGAGGAGCGACCATGATGTGGTGCGCCTCGGCCTGAGCGGCGACCTTCTTCATCTGCAACAGCCCCCCGGCGCGGCCGGTATCGGGCTGGACAACGTCCACGATGTCTCGTTCGATCAGCTCGCGAAAGCCGTAGAGGGTGCTGGATCGCTCGCCGCAGGCCAGTGGCACATCTATTGCTCGCGCCACCTTCGCCAGCGACTCGATATTTTCGGGCGGCACCGGGTCCTCATAGAACAGCAGACCGTACTCTTCGAGCGCCTGCCCGACCCGGATGGCATCGGGCACGCTGAACCAGGGCGGCCCATGCACGTCAATGCATAAGTCAATATCGTCGCCGACCGCCTCCCGCAGTGTCTTGACGGTCCTGACCGGGTGCTCCAAGCCACCGCACTTGAAGCAGGTGTAGCCGCGCTCGATCAGTTCGTGCGCGCGCTCCGGGGTGCTGGCGTGGGCATAGACGCGCACCCGGTCCCGCAGGCGGCCGCCCAGCAAGTCGCATACCGGCACACCCAGCTTCTTGCCCAGGATGTCCCAGAGGGCGATCTCGATGCCGGTCATCGCCCCGCCGCCTACCACGCCGGTCATCCCATGTCCCATCATGGCCAGCAGCATCTTCTGCCAGAGATACTCGATCCGGCCCGGGTCCTCGCCGACCACGACGGGGGTGAGGTCTTGGATGGCCGTCTGAACAACGCGCGGCCAGCCGCTTGCCTCGCCGAGTCCGTAGATGCCGGCATCGGTCTCGACCTTGACAAACAGCCAGTTGCGCCCACCGCCACCCCAGCCCCCCGGCGGCGACGCATCCACGAGGAACGTCTTGACATCGGTGATCTTCACTTGCAAGCTCCTTGGTGCCCAGCACACCCACCTACCCTTGCCTCTCTGACAAGGAGGGTTTATTCGTGTAGAAGCGCTCGTCATTCCGGCTTCCACCGGAATCCACCCCCTCTCCACCATGGTGGAGAGGGGGTCGGGGGGTGAGGCCTACCCCAACCCATCAGATAGTATCCCAGCATATCGGAAACAGCCACGTCGAGCAGCCCAGGAGGTGGAGCACCCATGACCACACAGACCACTGCACGCCCGAACATCCTGATGATTATGACCGACCAGCAGCAGTACGCGACGGCCGGCCCCGCGGCACCCGGCCGATCACCGGCGCTGGAGCGGCTGGCCGCAGAGGGTATCTGGTTTCGCCGCGCCTATACCGCCACCACGCCTTGCTCACCGGCGCGGGCCTCCATCGTCACCGGTCTGTACCCGCACGCGCACGGCATGTTGAATAACTGCCACGTGCCCTATGCCGTCGCCCGCGAAATCCGCCCTGAGTGTGCTACCTGGGGCAGTCAGCTGTCCGAGGCGGGCTATAGGATGCGCTACGTCGGTAAGTGGCACGTCGGCTGGACGCAGGGGCCGGCCGATCTCGGCTTCGACAGCGAAAACCGGCGATTCGACTCTGCCGCGTACCGCCGGCAGCTGGGACTGAGCGCGAGTGACGACGCCCCCGCCGCGGACGAGTGGGGCTTCACCGATGCCGGCGGCCTCTACTGGCGGCACTATGGACGAGAAGCCGGGCCGCCCGAGGCCACCGGCTCGGCGTTGCAGGCCGCGGCCGGGCTGGAGCAGCTGCGCGCACTGGCCGACGAGCCGGACGAGCGCCCGTGGTTCCTGTGGGCCAACTTCAGCGGCCCGCACAACCCCTACCTGGTACCGGAGCCGTATGCCTCGCTGTATGACTGGCGCGACGTTCCTTTGCCGGCAAGCTACCACGACGCCGGTGAGGGCAAGCCGGCCTACGTGCGCCGCGTCCGAGAGTCGTGGTTTGGTGAGATCACGGAGGAGCACACCCGCAAGTCCATCGCCCACTATTGGGGCTACTGCACGATGATTGACCACTTCATCGGCAAGCTGTTGGCCTTCCTCGACGAAAGTGGTCAGGCCGAACATACCCTGGTCGTGTTCACTTCCGACCACGGCGACATGATGGGCGCGCATGGGCTGTGGTTCAAGGACGTGTATCCCTATGAAGAAACCCACCGCATGCCACTGCTCATGCGCTGGCCGGGTATGATCGCACCGGGATCGGTGTGCGACACCTATGCGCGCACCCTCGACCTCGGCCCGACCTACCTGGAGATCGCCGGTGCCCGCCCGTTAGCGCCGTGTCACGGTCGGTCGCTGCTGCCGGTCCTCACCGGCGAGCCGGATGCCGCTGCGGCCCTGGAGCGGCGCGAGTTGTTCATGGAAGATCACGGCAACATCTTCAACTTCACGCAGCGGCAGCTACTCGACGGCCGCTACAAATTCGTCTTCAACGCCTTCGATTTCGATGAGCTGTACGATCTGGACCGCGACCCCCACGAGTTGCACAACTTGGCCCACGACCGGAGTCACCGCGCCACTTATGAGCGGCTGGCAGATCGGCTGTGGGACTGGATGCTGATGCTCGAAGACCCGTATAGCGGACGACCCTACGCGGCCAACGTGCTGCTCACCCGCAGTTCACCACCGCCCCTCCGACCGGACCCACGACCACCCACAACTACCCAGCGCGGGGTACTGTAGGGACGCCTGCCGGTGGCGGTATGCGGAGTCCCTACCCCAGGGTGCGCCCACCGTCGGCGACGAGCGTCTCTCCGGTCGTGAAGCCGGCGCTCGTGGCCAGAAAGTAGACCATCTCGGCGATGTCCTCGGCCGTGCCGCCGCGCTGCAACGGCGTCACCGCCGCCAAAGCCGGACCGATGTCTTCTCGGCCGGTCCACCAGCGCGTGGCCACGAACCCCGGGGCGATGGCGTTGACCCGGATTTCCGGCGCGAGCGCCAAGGCCATCGTCTGGGTTAAGGAGAGGACGGCCGCCTTCGACGCACAGTATGGGATGGAGCTACCGACAGGCTTGAGGGCGGAGACGGAGGAGATATTGATGATGGCGCCTTTGCCCTGCGCCTTCATCGGTGCGGCGACCGCTTTGGAGGCAAAGTACACTCCCTTGACGTTCACCGCCAGCACCCGGTCCCAGTCGGCCTCGGTGAGCGCGTCGAGGTCCTCCAGGCTCGTGTACGGCTTGAAAACCGTCGTGCCGGCGCTGTTGACCAGTACGTCTACCCGTCCCCAGGTATCGAGCGTCTGCTGGACCAGGCCTTCAACTTCCGCCGCGCTGGCGACGTTGGCCTGGACCACCAGCGCCTCGCTCCCGGCATCGCGCACCAGGTCCGCCGTTTCCTGCGCCTCATCCGCGGACCGGCTGTAGTTGACGACTACACGGGCGCTGGCGCGAGCAAACGCCAGCGCCGCCGCGCGCCCGATCCCCGACGCGCTGCCCGTGACAATTGCGACCTGTCCCGCCATCTCTTGTGTTGCTGCCATCGTCCCCTCCTCAGGCCGGCTGCCTCAGTGCCCCGCCACTCGTGACGAGCAGGAATATCCGGGCACTAGCGCCGCAGTGAGTCTATCCTGGATTGGGCCGCAAGGCGAAGGGGGGCCGGCCCCCGTCATTCCCGCGAATCCAGGGGGCCACTGACCACCCTCTAGCTCGGCACGGTCTGGGGCCGGCCGGTGCGGGCGGCCTCGTCGAGGGCATTGCAGATGGAGACGGTCCGCACGCCGTCATGCACGTCGCACAGCGTCTCCCCGTCCGTGCGGATCGCCTCCAGCAGGTTGAGCAGCATGGAGGCTTTCCGTCGCTCCGCGGCGGGTAGCCCCTGCGTCTCGAGGTAGCTGATGTCGCAGCCGCCGAAGTCCACGCGGCCGGTATGCGCGGTGAACACGGCGCTACGCTCGCCGTCCCACATCTCGTGGAACCACTTGGAGACCAAGGGATTGTAGCCGATACCTTGATCGGTGCTAATCACCGTGGAGAGCGCACCGTTCCGCCACAGGATCGTACCCACCAACCCATCGGGATAGCCGGCGGTACCCTTGTTCTTGGGATCGAACAGCCGCCCCTCGGCGTACACCCGGTCGGCGGCGCTGTCCATCAGATAGGCGAGCAGGTCAACGGTATGGACTGCCGTGCTGATGAGCAACCCGCCACCGTCGTCCTTATCCCATATCCAGGTAGAGCCGCCGGCGCCCGGCGGTTTGTGCGCGTAGTTGGCGGTAGCCAGCTGACCGTGGCTGAGGCGGGGCTGGGGAATCAACTCCTTCGCCTTCCGCACCGTGGGCGCAATGCGGAACTTGCAGTTGACGATCAGCTTCACGCCGGCCTTGTCCACCACCTCGGCCACCTCGATAGCCTGCTCACGGGTCTGGCACAGCGGCTTTTCCACGAGCAGATGCTTGCCGGCCCGCGCCCCGGCCACCGCCAGCGGGTGATGGGCATCATGGTGCGTGGCAATGATGACCAGATCAATGCTGTCGTCGCGCATAATCCGGCCGGCATCCGTGGTGGCGTAGCGACCACCAAACTCTGCCCGCGCCCGCTCGGCAGCCGCCTCGATAACATCGCAGAAGGCCACCACTTCAACGCCGTGCTCCGGGGCGCTCCGCGCATGGCCGCTCCCCATCCCGCCACAGCCGATCAATGCTGCTTTCATCGTGAAATACCTCCTTGTAGCAATGGTTACCCATCAGCGTACCGTGAGCGGCGCGGCCGCCGGCTGCCCACCGCTAGTTGAAGACTGACGGCCAAACAACGCGATACGCCACCAGGATAAACCCGGTGGCGTATGCTCTCGCTCAATCGCCGGTCAGGGCCGCTACGAGCCGGTCCGCTGCTGGAAATCGTCGAGCTTGGCGTTGATGACGCGGGCCGCCTCGTCCAAGTCGTCCTTCACCGAGCGCAGCTCCTTCCAGCTCGGCCGCGATACCAGGTTCTGGAAGGTGCCATAGATCTGGGGGAACTCGGGGTGGAACGGCCGGTACCCGTACTCCAGCGCATCCACGAAGGTCTTGAACTGCGGCACGTCCTTGAGATTCTGCGCGTACTCCGGCGTCGTAAGCACCGACTTGCGCGGCGGCAGGAAGAACGTCACGGCCGCGTAATGCGCTGCCGGTTCCGTGCTCGTGAGCCAGCGCATGACCTGCCAGGCAGCGTCCTGTTGCTGGCTGCTGGTCCTGAACATGGCCGTGTTCTGGCCCAGGTTGGCGATGAACGGCTGCTTCTTTGTGGGGGAGGGCGCAACGTACATATTCTCCAAGCCGCCGATCCGCTCGGCCCACTGCACTACACGATACGCGCTCGTCTCCCACTCCATGGCGATGGTGCCACTGGGGAAGTTGGGGTTCTCCAACCCGGCGGCCTTGATGATGTCCGGGTGCGGCGCATGGACCTGGTGCTTATGCACCAAGTCGGCGGTGTACTGCATCGCCTCCACGCCCTCCGGGCTATTGAAGGCGACTTTCGTCCGGTCCTCGTTGAAGTATTCGCCGCCGTTCTCCTTGAGCAGATTGATGAAGCCGGAGGCGCGCTGCACCAAGCCGGTCATCGCCCACTTGCCGGTTTCTATGCCGGGGCCTAGGAACTGCTGGAGCTTCTTCAGGTACTCCACCCAGTCATCCCAGGTGTAGCCGAGCTTCAGGGTGTCCAAGCCGGCTTCCCGCACGTAGGCGAGATTCGTGTAGGGCAGGTTGGAGTTAGTCTCTTGGGGCAGACTCCACAGCTTGCCCTGCCAGTAGCTCGACTCCAACAGGTGCGGGTAGAAGTCGTCCATCGTCGCGGCGTATTCCTTGTCCGCCTTGATGAAGGTCCCCTCCAGCTCCACCACCATGTCGCGGAGGCCGTACACCCCCTTGTCCCAATAGGCGCTGTGCAACAGGTCGGGCGGTACACCCGCCGCATAGCTGGCAATCACCTTGGCCGTGTTGGTATTGCCTTGCCCGGAAAGCGCCTCCAGGCCCATCGTGATGTTCGTGCCCATCTGGTTCCACTGGTTGGTCAGGTCCAGGAAGCCGGTGCCGCGCTCGCTCATGTTGCCACCGGCCCGCCAGAAGTAGGTCCAGAGAACGACCCGCCGCTGCGCCGCAGCCTGGACCGGTACCTCGACCTCTACCCGCTTCTCCACCACCTTCTCGACGATCACCGGCTTCTCGACCGTGACCACCTTCTCCTGCACGACCGTCTGCGACTGTCCCGCCGCCCCGACCGCCCCCTTGGACCCGGCGGCCCCGGCCGTGCCCCGCTCACCCTGCGAGCCGGCTGGCCCCGCCGGGCCGGCCGGCCCTTGCACGTAGCGGACTTCGATCTCGCCACAGGCGGCGGCCAGTAGACCGCCCAACGCGGCTGCCGCGCCTCCCAGATACCGTCGGCGGATGACCCTTGCCATTAGCTTCTCCCTTTCGCCACTCGCCCCCCATGGGAGCGGCTCATGCGCTCGCCCAGTGACGCGACGCCCGGCGAGCTTCAGGCGCTCCCGCCCGTGCCACGTACTCCCTGGCGGCACGGGCAGTGGCCCCAGCATACAGCGAAGGGGAGGGCTTGGCAAGATTCTGTTTTCTGGAGCGACATGCAAAATAGAGAGGTGTTCTTTTGACCTAACCCCCGGCCTCTTCCCTGGTAGGAAAGGGGGAGTCCGTGCAGCGACCGGCGGCCGCTCCCTCTCACGCTGGGTGAGGGCTGGGGTGAGGGCATGCGCCGTAGGGGCGCAGCATGCTGCGCCCGTCCCCCTGCGGAGCGGGGGGACCATAGGGGGGCCGGTATCCCGCTTCGCAGGGGCCGGGGGGTGAGGCTCACGCCAGCCGGAAGAAGCTGCCCGCGATGTGGCGCGTGCCCCCAAACCCGTTCCCGTCGTCTTCCATGAAATAGTAAGCCGTGAAGATCTGCCCGTCGTCCAGCTCCGTCGCTACCGGATACCCCAAGTCCGAGCCACTCCCATCCGCCCGGATGATTCCCTCCGCCGACCAGCTCTCACCGTCGTCTTCACTGACCAGCAGCCCGATCCCGGACGGCCGCGTCCGCCGCGCGAACAGCACCACAATCCGCCCATCCCGCAGCCGCAGCGGCCACGGCGAACGGTGGTGAATCCCCATGCTATTCCACCACCGTCCCGGCCCATCACCCGGCCGCAAGAGCGCCACCCACGGGGATTGGCCCCACGCCGTAATCGGCCGCGGCGTGCTCCAGCTATACCCGCCGTCGTCCGAGTGGTTCACCCAGATCACGTTGTACGCCGCCCGTCCCTGATTGTGCAGGTAACACTGCAACCGGCCACTCGGCAGTAAAACCAAGCCGGCATATGCCGGCCGGCCTAACCCCGTGGGGTCCCGCGCCACTTCCGCCAGGTAGTTCCAGGTCAGGCCATGGTCCTGCGAGCCGTAGAGGGCAATCCCCCCTTGCCCCAACACCCACGTCTCATCGCCCATCGGATCGTCCCGGGTGGTCATCGCCCCCAGGAGCGTGCCATCAGGACATTGCACCAGCGGATGGCCGTCCCGATGGATGTCCAGCCCGCTCCCGGTGACGGGATTACTCACGCGCGTAGGCACCTCTTCCCACGTGTGGCCACGGTCCCCGGATCGGAAGGCAAAGCATTCCAGCATAGGCTCACCACCCGGGCCGGGCGGCCCGGTGGCCGTGCGCGTGAAGTAGACGGCGGCATCCGGGCTGGTGAGGTCAATCGGATCGCGGGCCGCCCCCGGCTCATCGGCCCGATAGAGGATCGCCCGTTTCTCCTCCAGGGGCAGCGACTCGTCCCACACGACTACGTCATGCTCGCGGGGCCAGGTTTGGCCGTGATCGAAAGAGCGCTGGAGCAGGATTTTGGCTCGGCTGGCGTAGCCGGTGGTGAAGGAATGGTTGATGTCGTCCGTGACCTGGTAGCGCGAGGGCGCGTGGGAGTGCAAGACCGCGATCTCGCCGTTCCCGTAGTTGAAGATGCCACTCTGGCGGGGATGACCGCAGTAGCGCTCCTTGCTATAGCAGAGCGTTGTGTGCTGCACGCCCCGCAGGACCGGCGTCGGGCGGCGCTGCATCCTGCACTCCTTCACTCCCGCCGGCCACTTCCGGCAGACCAACGCGGGTAGTACCGGATCGCTACGATGCGGAACGGTACCACAGGCCACCCCCCGGCGACACCGGTAGGCGTCGGTGTCACCGGGGGCTGGCTTGGGAACCTATGCGCCTCCACGCAGAAGTACGTTGTGGTCGGTCTCGACGCCTAGCCCGCCGTGCGCTTCTCGAAGTCGTCCATCTTCGCGTTGATCGTCCGCACCAGCTGGTCGAGGTCGTCCTTCACCGCGCGCGGCTCTTTCTGGATGCCCCGCATCGTGTTGTTGATGTCGCCGATATACTGCCCGAACTCGGGATGGGTCGGCCGGTAGGCGTGCTCCAGCGTATCCACAAACGTCTGGAACTGCGGCACGTCCTTCAGAATCTGCTGGTACTCCGGCACTTGGAGGATTGACCGGCGCGCCGGCAGGAAGTGGATTACCTTGGTGTAGTGCGCTGCCGGCTCCGTCGAGGTAATCCAGCGCAAGACTTGCCAGGCCGCTTCCTGCTGCTCCGTGTTGGTCTTGAACATCACGTCGTTCGAGCCGAAGGTCCCGGTGAAGGACTGCTTCTTCGTGGGCGCCGGAGTGATGTACATGTTCTCCAGCCCCCCGATGTCCTGCGCCCACTGGACGATGCGGTAGGCACTCGTCTCGTAGAACTTGGCAATGGTGCCGCGCCGGAACGCCGGTGGCTCCTGGCCGCTGGCCTTGAAGTAATCACCGTGCGGCGTATGCACCTGGTGCTTGTGAACCAGGTCCGAGAAGTACTGCCCCGCCTCGATCCCAGCGGGGCTGTTGAACGTGGACTTCATGCGATCTTCGTTGAAGATCTCGCCGCCGGCCTGCTTGAGCAGGTTGACCATCTGCACCCAGCTGGCCATGCCGCCAATCGCCCACTTCCCCGACTGCTTGCCCGGACCCAAGTGGGCCTGGATCGCCTTCAGGTAGTCCGCCCAGTCATCCCAGGTGAAGCCGGCCTTCAGTGGCTCCAAGCCCGCCTCCCGCACGATGCCGAGGTTCGTGTACGGCAGGTCGGCATTCGTCTCGTTCGGCACGGACCATAGGTTGCCCCGCCACATGCACGAGCTTAGGAGGTGGGGATAGAAGTCGTCCATGTTGGCGGAGTACTCTTTGTCCTGCTTGACGAAGTCGCTCAACTCCACGGCCATCCCCTGCACGCCCCAGCCCAACGTCCAGCGGAAGGAGTGGTGATGCAGGTCGGGGTGGGTGCCCGCGGCATAGTTCGCGATCACCTTGGCAGTAGTGTTCGCCCCCTGGCCGGACACCGGCTCCAGGTTAAAGGTGATGTTGGTGCCCTGCGCGTTCCACCGATTGGCCAGGTCCAGCCAGCCGATGCCGCGCTCGCTCATGTTGCCACCCCGCCAGAACAAGGTCCAGAGAACGACCCGTCGCGGCGGCGCAGCCTGGACCGGTACCTCGACCTCTACCCGCTTCTCTACCACCTTCTCGACGATCACCGGCTTCTCGACCGTGACCACCTTCTCCTGCACGACGACTTGCGACTGGCCCACCGCCCCGACCGCCCCCTTGGACCCGGCGGCCCCGGCCGTGCCCCGCTCACCCTGCGAGCCGGCTGGCCCCGCCGGGCCGGCCGGCCCTTGCACGTAGCGGACTTCGATCTCGCCACAGGCGGCGGCCAGTAGACCGCCCAACGCGGCTGCCGCGCCTCCCAGATACCGTCGGCGGATGACCCTTGCCATTAGCTTCTCCCTTTCGCCACTCGCCCCCTGGGAGCGGCTCATGCGCTCGCCCAGTGACGCGACGCCCGGCGAGCTTCAGGCGCTCCCGCCCGTGCCACGTGCTCCCTGGCAGCACGGGCAGTGGCCTCAATATACGGCAGATGGGACGGGATGGCAAGGAGCTACAAAAGCACAACACGTGTATAGTGGCCGTTTGCGAGGCGCAGTATGCCGTGCTCCTACCCTGGGGCAGCTTCGCTGTCTCTGAGGGCACGTGGACAGCGCTGAGTGGACTTCATGGTCAGGCTACCGGCTGCTGCGGATGGAAGGCACCTCGGTCTCCTGGCGGATATCCTTTGTTGCAGCACCAGGTAGGGGAAGCCGCGTCCCTCTTCAGAATGTCAGCACGCGGCGCGGGTTCTCCACCAGGATCGTCCGAATCTCCGCCTCAGTCAGGCCCTCTTCCTGAAGTAGCGGGACAAACGTCCGCAGCAGATAGTCGTATCCATGCCCCCCATTCCAGTGCAGCGCGGAGTTACCGCAAATATCCATCGAAATCAGCAGTTGGTCGAGATGCCCGGCACGCGCGATAGCAACCACGTTCTGGGCACGCTGGCGCTCCGGCTGCGCCCCGGACCTGGGCTTGCGACCCACATGATCTATCTGGACGCAGGCGCCGGTCTTGGCGATGGCCAGTTCCAGGCGGACGTGGCGTCGTTCCCCGACATGGCCGATGACGATTCGATCCGGACGCACCCCTTCTTCCAGGAGCAGCTCGACCTGCTCCAGCGCCAGATCGCCGAAGTGCGTGGTGTGGGTCGTGATCGCTGCGCCGATCTGTCGCTGCGCCCGCGCGCCGGCCCGAAACACCCGTTCCTCGGCCGGTGAAATGTGGAAACGCTCGGTGCCCAGCTCACCGATGATCCCCGGCTGCACACCCGTCCCGTCGGCGCCATCGGCAAATTCTCCGATGAGGCGGTCGGCGAGTTGGTTGGTGCTCAACTCGTAGACCTCGCGCGGATACACCCGTTCGCGGTACCAGCCGGCCCCCATGATAAGGTGGAGGCCGGTCGCTGCGGCCAGCCGGCGCATCCCGGCCGGGTTCCGGCCCGCCCCAATCGTCGTCACGTCCACCAGCGCCGTGCCGCCGGCCTCGCGGTAGATGGCCAGCTCCTCGGCCAGCAGCGCCTCGTCATCCACGATGCTGTTGTACTCGTACCGGCCACCCCACTCCCAGAGATCACAAAAGGTGTGCTCGTGCATCAGGGTAGTGCCGAGCGACTCGGGGGCGATGGCGCCTGTCACTGTCTGGATTGGCATATGACCCCTCACTCGATCCAATAGGAGTAGAGTTGCGCTTGGCGCAGCGTGAACCGCAAGTTCACCATCCGGCCCTTCAGGTCGGCGAGGTGACCCCGCCGCCATTTGACCTCGGCGCGTGGATGATCGCCGCCCTTCATCGGGACGGACACGGCTACCACGTTCCCGGCCCTATCCAGCACTTCCACGCCAAGCTCACCCTTCAAGGCAGCGGACAGCGGCTCACCGCTCTTGAGCCGCCAGTACGCCTGATCTTTGTCGGGATGACAATTGACGTTCACGAACAGCGTATCGCCTGGGAGCTTGAACGGCTTGGTCAGCACCGTGCCCGCTTGCTCGCCGGCATCGAGGGACATGAACCCGTCCCGCCGTAGCACGGCCAGGCAGACCGCCGCCCGGTCGAGATCGTCGTACCTGGCGCTGCCCTGATACTTGATGCCGGTGTAGTAGAACCACAGTTCGTCGCCGCGCACGATGGGCGTGGATGGCGGCAGATTCTTGCTGAGATCATACGCCCCGGAACCCACCGGCGCGCAAGGGATAAACGGCTGGCGGTCGCCCAGACGGTGCCAGGTCTTCAGGTCGCGGCTGTAGGCGAGCTGTATCTCCGTGAAGCAGACGATGCAGCGCGTGTACCGCCGGCCCTTGCGATAGTAGACGGCCGGTAGCCCGATGTAGACACCCTCGTAACGGAACACACCCATGTTGTAGACATCCACGTTCTCCCACTGCCAATCGGCATCGTGCTCGTCGGGGATGTCACAGTCCAGCGGGGGCATCGGCCCGGCCAGGTAGTCCGCAATGATGCTCGATCCTCGCTCCTGATCCACCTCGTCGGTGTGGAAAATCAGCTCCGGCTCGGCCCACTGCGCAAAGTCCTTACTGGTCGCTAGCCACACCGACCGACCATACGGCCCAGGCTGCTTGACGGTGTGCAAGAACAGGGGTCCCTGCCGGTCGAAGGACAGGTTGCTCTCATCTTGGCTGGGCACCTTGGGCACATCGAGCGGCGTCCAGTTCACCCCGTCGGGTGAGATCAAAAACCCGCCGTTGTTAATCGCCGCCTTATAGCATCGGCCCGGGTCGGGATCGGTCGCATCGTAGACTACGTGGAAAGGAGCGACATACCCGCCCTTTGTGCGTACCGTCACATAATGGTTCCGGCGCGAACCGCGGAGCTCCACCTGCCCCACGACCGGCCTGGTCCAGTGGAGACCGTCGGCACTCTCGTAATAGCCAACGCAGCGCACCCCTTGGGCGTGTAATGATGCGGGTGTGCTGATGTCCCAGAGCTTGTAGATCCGCTCATCCGGGTCCCAGGCGGGAGCCGTCCGGATCTGAAGCGCCATCGCCTCCGGGTCGGTAGGCCGAACGACCGCACCCTTCTTGGCCGGCCGGTGCATGGTGCGGGTCAGCCGCACCCGGTTGGCGATATGGTGATCGTCCAAGAAGAGTTGTCGTTCTCCGGGAGCGACGGTGAACGCTGATTCCATACTCGTGCCGGAGAGAGTCAACCCCTCAAATGTGGTAGGCGTCCACTACCTTGCCGATCATCTCGGCGATGTCGTCAAGGTCCTGGTCCGTGTACTTGATGGGGAAACCCCACCGGACGGTGCGTTGCAGATGCGCCCGCGCATTGGTCAGCCGCGCTATGTCCGCCTCCCGGTTGGCCAGGAAGTGGTGGCTGTAGGGGACTAGGTAGTACATCAGCGACTCGGTAATCGTGGGGAGTCCTTCCGCTGCGAGCGCCCTGGAGATGTCCTCGATCCCCACCCTAAAGCGCTCCAACTCAAAGTGCATCTGGTACAGCCAATAGACGTGCCCGCCCGGTCGTGGCACGAACGGCGGCTGGACACCGTCAATTGCTGCGATCTTCGCGGAGAGCTTGTCGGCCAGCGCAATACGCCGCCGATTTTGCGCCGGTAGCAGCTTCAGCTGCGCCAGCGCTACCGCCGCTTCCATATTGCCCCAGCGGAAGTTGTAGCCCGGCCGCAGATGCACGCGCCCATTGGGCGGATCGGGTCGGGAGCCACGATCAATGCCAAACTCGCCGACCGCCCTGATGATCCCCTCGTCATCGGAGAGGGCCATCCCACCATGCTCGGCACAGAGCAGCTTGCCTCCATCGAACGTGAAGCAGCCCACGTCGCCCAGGCTGCCGGCCTTACGTCCCTTGTATTCAGCGAAAATCGCCTGGCAGACATCCTCGATGACCACCAGGTTATGCCGGCGGGCCAGGGCCACGATGGGGTCCATTTCGCACACCTGGCCATAGAAATGCACGGCAATGATCGCTTTGGTCCGCGGAGTAATCACCTCGGCCACGTGCTCGGCCGTGATTAACCCGGTATCGGGGTCTACGTCGGGAAAGACCGGCGTAGCGCCCTGGATCACCACGCCGGCCAACGAACCGTAATCGGTAATCGGGCTGACGATCACCTCGTCGCCGGGTCCTAGCTCCAGGGCACCCACGACCGCATGGATGACCGAGGTGCAGTTGGACTGGGCCACGCCGTATCTGACGCCATTGGCAGCGGCGAATTCCCGTTCGAACTTGGTGATGAAATCGGCCGTAAAGCCGCTATCCAGCACCTCTTTGACCAGGTCGTAGGCCTCGGGGTGAATAATCCTCGGTGCCCGCATCGGGAGGGGGTTGTCGGGGCCGCGAACCGGCGTACCACCATTGACCGCCAGCGTTCGCTCGGCCGGCGGCGCCGTCATTATCGCAGCCATACTCTCTCCTAATAGAGCGTGGCGGGACAACCAGCCGGTCGCCCCGCCACCAGGCACCGTCACGCACCGCCTTACACAGCCCAAGCACTGCCCGCCACGTGGCCTACGGGCGCACCTTCGAGATCTTCCCGGTCTTGTTGAAGTTGTCGAGGAGCACGTTCATTTGACGCGCCGCCTCGTCGAGGTTGGTCTTGAACGCCACGTTCGGGGTCTTGGTTACGTCGCCGATGATCCCCCGCAGAACACTGTAGTGCTCGGGGAAGAACACGGGATGGTAGGGGCGGAACCCGTAGTTGACGGCTTCCAGGAACGGGAGGTACTGCGGCACCTGTTCCATCCGCTGCACCCACAGCGGGTCTGTCAGGATAGACCTGCGCGCTGGCACGAACAGGGTAGCGGAACACCACTGCGCCGCCGGGCCGGTGGACGTGAGCCAGCGCAATACCTGCCAGGCCGCCTCCATCTCGTCCGAGTTTTTCTTCAGCATGTGGACCCCCGTGCCGAACGTACCGATGAACGGTTGCCTCTTCGATGGTGGGGGTGAGATGTAGAAGTTCTCCAGGCCGCCAATCGCCTCCCCGTGGGCAATGATGCGCACATGGCTGGTCTCGTAGAACATGGTCACCTGGCCATTCGTGAAGCTCGGGCGGTCCTTGCCGTTCGCCTCGAACCACTCATCGTGGGGCTTGTGGAGCTGGTGCTTGTGGACCAGATCAGAAAGGAACTGCAACGCCTCCACCCCCTCCGAGCTGTTGAGGACAACCTTGGTCATGTCTTGGTTGTACAGGTCGCCACCGGCCTGCTTGAGCAGATTGAGGAAGTTCACCCAGCTGTCGAAATGGGTGAAGGCCCAGTTGTTGGTCTCTTTGCCGGGGCCGTGCATCGTCTGGAGCGTCTTGCCGTACTCCACCAGATCGTCCCAGGTGTAGCCCAGCTTGAGGGGCTGCAGACCCGCCGCCCGCACATGGTTGAGGTTGGTGTAGGGGAGATCGGCATCCAAGTTGAAGGGGAGGGACCACAGCTGGCCTCGCCAATACATGGTCTCCTGGACATGGGGGAAGTAATCCTTGATCGAGTCGGCGTACTCTTTATCCTTCGAGACGAACAGCTCCTGGAGGTCCGGACTCATCCCATTCACGCCGTAGATAGTGGAGTTCCAGTAGTTGCCCTGCTGCAAGTGGGGATGGAGCCCCGCGGCATAGGAGCTGACGATCTTTTCCGTGACGTAGCCCTGACCGCCGATGGGCTGCAGCAGGAAGATGATGTCATTGTGCTCCTCATTCCACTGAGTGCTCAGGCGCTGAAGCACCTGGGCCATCTCATTCATCGCACGGCCCGGTTTGTAGTAGTTGGTCCAAATGAAGACCTTCTTGGGCACGATGGTCTTGCCCGGCACCTCGACCACCTTCTCCACTACTCTCTGCACGACGACCGGCTTCTCCACGACGACCGGCTTTTCGACAGTGACCACCTTCTCCTGCACGACCGTCTGCGACTGTCCCGCCGCCCCGGACGCCCCCTTGGTGCCCGCGGCCCCGGTCGCGCCACGCTCACCCTGCGTGCCGGATGGCCCCGCCGGCCCTGCCGGCCCCTGCACGTAGCGGACTTCGACCTCGCCACAGGCAGCAGCCAGCAGACCGCCCAACGCGGCCGCTGCGCCCCCTAGATACCGTCGGCGGATGACGCTTGCCATTGGCTTCTCCCCTTCGTCACGCGCTCCCCATGGAGAGCGGCTCATGCGCTCGCCCAGTGATACCGCGCCCGGCGAGCTTCAGGCGCTCCCGCCCATGCCACACGCTCCCTAGCAGCAGGGGCAGTGGCCCCAGCATACAGCGGGCGGGACAGGATGACAAGGGCCTGCAAACATGCGAAAATGCCGCTGGCGGGGCAAGTATGCCGTGCTCCTACCCTGGGGCGGCTTTGCGAGACGATCAATGACGCTCAACCGACGATGATCGCGTGCGTTGCAATACGGCAAGTCTTGACATGGTCGAAAGATGCTTGTAGCATCCCATCCATCAAGAGTTGACGTGCGCTGGCCGGTTGATATGGGAAATGTCCGCTAGAGAAGGAGGAACAGAGCGCTAGAATACCGACGGCTGCGAGCCGGCAGCTTCGTCCTGAACCATACGCAGAGTCGTTCCACTGGCCCATCTCCCCAGCGGAGGCCTCCGAGCATGAACGTCATCATCCTCATGAATGACAGCCTGCGGCGCGATCACGTTGCTGCGTATGGCGATCCGGCGCCATGGACCCGGCTGGGCCGCGCGGCCGATGAGCCATTTGTTCACACCCCCCATCTGGATCGGCTGGCCACGCAATCGGCGCTGTTCGACCGCTTTTACGTCTCGTCCTATCCGACCATTCCCTGCCGCACCGACCTCTTCACCGGCCGCTACAGCTTTCCCCACCGGCCCTGGCAGCCGTTGGAGCCGGATGACGTGGTGCTGTCCGAGCTGGTGAGTGGCGCTGGCTACTTGCCGATGCTGCTCTTCGATACGCCGGCCCTGGGCCACGATGACTACAACTTCACCCGTGGGTTTGCCGGTTGGGAGTGGATTCGCGGCCAACACGCCGACCGCTACAACGTAGACGCCGTGGACATCCCGTTGCCCGCTGCCCCCTATAAGCTGAGGCAATCCAGCTTCCAAGGCCCGGCGGCCACGCAGTTGTATCTCCGCAATACCGCCAGCCGCGTGTACGAGCGGGACTGGATGTGCGCCCGCACCATCTCTGCGGCGACCGATTGGCTGGAGCGGAACCACCGGCGGGGCCGGCCCGGTGGTCCACCGGGATTTGTGCTCTACATAGATATGTGGGACCCCCACGAGCCGTTCGATGCCCCCGCGTTCGACCTGGCCCGCTATGCCGATCCGGCCTTCGCGGGCGACCAAGTGATCTATCCCCAATATGGACGTCCGGACTACTTGTCGCCGGAAGAGCACAACCATATCCGCGCTCTGTATGCCGCGCTGGTCACACTATCCGACCGCTGGTTAGGGCACCTGCTGGACAAGCTGGACGTACTAGGGATTTCGGACGACACCCTGGTGATCCATCTCACCGACCACGGCCACCTCTTTGGCGACCACGACTTGCAGGGCAAGCCGGGCGGGACGTTGGGGAGGCTCTACGAACCGAGCATTCGCATCCCCCTGATGATCCGGCACCCCCAAGGCCTCGGCGCCGGCAAACGGATTGCCGGCCTGACCCAGCACGTAGACCTGCTGTCCACCATCCTGGAGTTCCTGGACGTGGCAACGCCACCGGGGGTGGAAGGCCACTCGCTATGGCCGCTGGTTCGTGGCGAGACGGATCGTATCCGCACGCATGCCTTCACCGGGCGGTACCCTCTCGCCTTGGTGCCTGATCGCCGGGGGCAAGCTATCCAAGTCGCTACCTTCGACGGGGCCGCCGGCGGCGATACGGACACCACCCGGCTGGTGGAAGCGCTGACGGTGACGACGGAGGAGTGGGCGCTGATTTCCAGCCCACGCGGCCGTCCCTCCGAGCTGTATCACCTGGGCAACGATCCAGGACAAGAGCGCAATGTGCTCACCGATCATCCCGCCATAGCCCGCGACTTGCACGCCGCCCTGCTCGGGTTCCTGGAAAGCGTCGGCACGGCCGAATCACGGATCGCGCCATTCCGGGGAGATGCCACCGAGCGCGATGCCGAGCCGGCCCCATCCATGCTCGCCGCGGACACGCCGCTCTTCGTAGCCGAGGACGCGCATGGCACTACCCTCACCTTCCGGTCGGAGGCCACCGCCCGGTTGCTAGGCTTTACCAACGGTGGTAGCTCGCTACGCCGAACGACATTTGGTGCCCTGGCTCGCACCAATCCCCGAGCACTGTTTTGCACGCCGACCCAATACTACCGGTTGAGCGATCTGGTCTAACGCCGGCCGGCCGGCTTACCGAGCTGCGGAAAGGAGCATCCGATGAGCGAACGTTCGCAGCGTCAACCGATCAGCCCCTGGGTCAATCCGGTCACCCGCGCCCTCCGCGCGGGCCGGGTCTGTATTGGAGCGCTTAGTATCACCTTTCCCGGCCCGGCGGTGGCGCAGATCGCCGGCCAGGCCGGGTTCGGCTTTCTCTACTTCGATATGGAGCACTCCGGTCTCACGATGAGCGACGTGGATCCGATCTGCACCGCAGCAAAGCTCGCCGGTACGGTGCCGCTGGCCGGGCCGAGCGGCATTGCCGATTTCCTGATCTCGCGGACCCTGGACAATGGAGCAATGGGCGTGATCGCACCCCACGTGAGCACCCGCGAAGAGACGGAGCTGGTGGTCAACGCCTGCCGCTACGCGCCCGCCGGCACTCGCGGGCTTATCACCCTGGGCACCCATACCGGCTTCGAGCATCCCGACGCGGCTGCCTGGATCGAGGCGCAGAACCGTGAGCTACTGGTGGCCGTAAAGGTGGAGAGCGCACCGGGCATCGAGAACGTCGAGGAGATCGCGGCCGTGCCTGGCTTGGACGCAATCCTGGTCGGCCCCGGTGATCTGTCGGCCACCATGGGCATCCCTGGCCGGATGGACCATCCCCGCTTGGAGCAGGCTATCGAGCGGATGCTGGCCGCTTGTCGGCAAAACGGCATTGCGGGCGGCCCCCACGTAGGGAGTGCCGAGGCCGTCCGCAAGTGGGCCGACCGCGGCGCGACGTTCATGAGCTATGGCATGGATGGCGCCATGCTGCTGGAGGCGTCACGGCGCGCTGTCGAGGGCATCAGCGGTCTACTCGGTGAACGCCTGGCGTGAAGAGCCTGATTGGTGGGCCTCACTCCCGGCTCCCTCTCCGCAAGCGATGAGTGTATTCTGTCTTCAGTTATCAGTCCTTCTCTGCTCGCTACCGACCACCACCCACAGGGAAAGGAGCGCACGATGGCAACGCTCTCATCGAGGAGAAAACTCGGCACACGCAAGGTCACGGTGAATGACGTGGAGCACATCCGCGTCCACTACGACGATCACCTCTACCTGTATGCGCCCAACCGTGGCGGCCTCTGGAACTTCGGCGACGGCGAGCTTGCCATCGCCTACCTCGCCGGACCGGTGGACTATCAGGCCCCGCTCCCGCCCGGCAAGCCCGGGCCGTACCGCCACTCGCACCCGATCGCCGAGCGCGGCGCCCGCGCGGGCGGCGTGCTGCTTAGTCGCTCCTTCGACTACGGCCGGACCTGGCCCGACAACGAGCGCTCCTGGATCTGGCACAACGACCGCTCGGATAACGAGATACTGGACTGGCTGCGGCCGCGTGCTCCTGAGCAGCGGGAGCAGATTGACCTGACGCAGCCGGACTCCATCATCCACTTCTGCCACGGCGAGTACCTACGGTTTCCTTTTGGTGGCCGGGAACTGCGAAACGACCCACAACTCCCACCGGGCATCAACTTCCACTTGGGCCGCCGTGAGCATCCCCCGTCCTTTTCCCTACGCAGCCGGGACCGCGGCCGCACCTGGGAGAGCCACGCCACGCTGATCGAGGGGCCATCCTGGGCACCCGACGGCGGGTTCCTCTGCGTGAACCTCGGCCACGTCCGGTTCGACAACGGCGTGCTCGGCATGGTGGGCGCCACCTATCGGCGCAATGTCGCCTGCTTCTATGTCAGCTACGACAACGGCCTGTCGTGGGAGTACGTCAGCGAGATTGCTCGCGCGGCCCATACGCCCGATATGTTCTATGGCTACAGCTATCTCGGGGTACACCGGCTGCCCGACGACCGGCTGTTGTGCATCATGCACCGACTCCCCGAAAACTGGCCCCACGTGGCCTTCTCCGAGGACGACGGGATGAGCTGGTCCACGCCCCGTGCCATCGTCAGTCCCGGCACGTACAACTTGCCCCTCACCGGCCCACTCCCTGACCGGGCACCTGGTGACGACAGCGGTCCCCGGTACCGCTCGCCCCGTGCCCTGCTGCTGCGCGACGGGCGCATTCTGGTCCTGTTCGCCCGCCGCGACTATCCGGCGCGCGGGGGCCGCGGCATTCTGGGGGTGGTGAGCGATGACCTAGGCGAGACGTGGAGCGAGGAGTTCGTTGTGCGCGATGGCGCGTACTGCTGGGACCTGGGGTATCCGGTCGTCACCGAGCTGCCGGATGGCCGGCTGTTCACAGCCTACTGGTTCACGACCAAGGACGGCGACGAGCCGGTGCATGAGCGCGAGCTAGTACGCTACATCGCCGGCACCTTTTTCCGGCTCGATTAATCATCGTCACGGCACCCAACCCGCTCCGTACCCTGCGCCGATCATTACTCCCCCGGCATAGCGGCCGCGCCTCGCCGTCGGTCAGGGCGCTTCGGGGGGCCGGTTTCGCGCATCACCCGGGCTAACGGCTGATGCGGACGGAGGGCGCCTCGATTTCCTGGCGGATTTCTTCTTCGGTGAGCAGGGGGAAGTCGCCGGGAATCGAGTGCTTGAGGGCGCCGGCCGCGCCGCCGTAGGCCACCGCCTTGTCCCAATCGCCGGTGAGTAGCCCGAACAGCAACCCGGCCGCATACGCATCGCCAGCACCCAGCCGCTCGACCACCTCGACCTCGCGCTCCCGATCCCGATACACCCGGTCAGCGACGACAATGCTGCCGACCGTGTTGTCCCGCACGCCGCGCGCTTCACGGGTCGTCATGACCACCGCTTGCAGGCCAAAGCGCTCCCGCGCCTGCTGGGCGGCGCTAATCGCATCGTCGGCCACGATGTCGTAGAAGTCACGTAACCCTTCATGCGAGCAGAACAGAATGTCGAGATGGGGGGCAATCGCCAGATACACCTGCTTGGCGTCCGCGACGCTCCAGAGCTTGCTGCGGAAATTGGGATCAAAGCTGACCAGCGCACCGGCGGCCTTGGCGGCCTCGATGGCCTCGAACGTTGCCTGGCGGCAGCCGGCGCTCAAGGCCGGGGTGATCCCCGTGACCTGGAACACCCGTGCGCCAGCGAGAATCGCCGCCCAATCCAGCTCCTCCGGCCGGAGGCGCGCGCAAGCCGAATCCGCACGGTCGTAGAGCACCGACGACGGCCGCGGGGCCGCGCCTTCCTCCAAGAAATACACCCCCGCCCGGTCCGTATCGGACCAGACCACGTGGGAAACGTCTACGCCGTGCTCCCTGGCGCTGTTGGCGATGAGCCGTCCCAGCGGATTGCGCGGCAGGCGGGAGACCCAGGTCACGCGCATGCTCAGGCGCGCCAGCCCGACGGCGGTGTTCAGCTCGGCGCCGCCGATGCTCCCGTGGAAAGTGGTGGTCTGTTCGATCCGCTGGAAGTTCGGCGGCGTCAGCCTCAGGAGCGCTTCACCGAACGTGACGACATCATACGGGGGCATACACTGACCTCCAACGCGCTTGGTCCTGTCGGTAGGTCGAGTGTACCGGATTGCAGCTCGCTGGCCGGACGATTCTATTCGCCGTAGACTGCCGTATTGGGGAAATGATCCTTCCAGCCAAACCAGAAGGAGGGCGTCGCCGGGATCGCCGTGAGCCGTTGGCCGGCCAGTTGACCCTCCAGGGCCACGCCGGAGAGGCCATGCCACTTCGTGCCCGTCTCCTGATCGGTGATGAGCAGCGCCGTCTCGGTCTGCTCGGCCAGCTTGAAGGTAAGCATCTTGCCCGCCACTGCGCGCGTAAAGATCGCCCCGCTGGCCGACCGATCATCGAACACTACGACGAGCGGCGTCTCGGCAAACGTCTCGTTCACGACCGGCTCCTTGCTGAGGCGCAGGTACGGGTACGCCTTGGGCTGGCCGTTGATCCGCACGCCGAGTACAAATTGCTTGGTCTTCAGGCGCTCGTCTTGGTACTTCTCGCCCAAGATACCTGCATCCTGCGACTGCCAGTACCCTCCATACGTCTGGTGGCTCGGCCCTAGCTTCTTGAGCACCATCCCATCGGGATGCTCGCGCCGCCACACTCCCCAAGTGGTGAAGCTGGCCGCCAGCATTTCCAGCCTGGTGCCCTTCAGCGGACCATCAACGGCCGCACCGAGCAGCTGGCTCCACAGGGACTTGGTCTGCCGGTCATACATAATCAGGACATTGCGGAAGAGCTTGCCGGAGACGCCAAACTCGTAGCGCTCGCCGTTGATCTCGCGGGCATACACGATGCCCGTGAAGCAGAGCGGTCACCACGTCGCCGCGATGGCCCGGCCGCCCACGACATCGTTGACGATCTCGTGACGGTCCAACTGTAGGACGGAGTAGGCGTGCGCTTCGCCATTGTGCTCGAAGCCCAGCACCGGCTCCTCGTCCTGGAGACTCTGACGCTGCTGAATCTCGTCAACCGTCATGAACTCCGGATCGAAGATCGCCGGGATCGCGTCGCGCGGCAGGAGCGTGACGATCTCGCTAGGGTCGAAATCCGCCAAGCCCAGCGGCTCCGTCGTCGGCTGGGCCACGGCCGCCGTCGGGGCGGCGCTGGCTGGCGCACTCGTGCTCTCCGACACGGTCCCGCCGCTCGTTGCCGGTGGCCCGCCAACCTCGTCAGCCCCGCAGGCTGCCAGCGCGAACGCGCCGGCCAGCGCCAGCAAGCGCGCGGTCGTCTCGCCGAATTGTCTACGGTTCACAGTTTCCTCCTCGCCTCAGTGCGGCCATGACGCGCTCGTACCGACGCCGGCCGAGCACTAGCCTTGCCACTCTCATCATAGCCTGTTCGGCCCGACCGCCTCGGTAGCCTGGCCTACGCTCCGTCTGCGGAGCAGCCGGCCGCTCCGGCCCGTCATTCCCGCGAACGCGGGAATCCACGTCCCCCTGCACAGCGGGGGGTCCATAGGGGGCCGGAATCAGGGGGCCGGAATCAGGCGGGAGTGGCACAATTGCACTCATTCGATATAGAATAGTGGCCGCAGCCAACTATGAGGAGGTAAACATCATGGGCGATCGTCCCAATCCGTTAAGTCCCCGCGAACTAGAAGCACTCAAACTGCTGGCCGATGGTCTTACCCGCGCCCAAATCGCCGCGGAGTGGGGCGTGAGCGTCGGCACCGTGCATAACCACCTGCGGCTGGTACACGCCAAGCTCGGTGTGCGCTCTACTTCGCAGGCCATCGCCGTAGCCTTCCGCAATGGCTGGCTGGAATAGCCGCGCGGCTTTCTCGCAGCCGTCGTACTAGGCTCTGCTGACAAATGACTGGGTAACGTCAACACAGCCTAGTTCGCTCGACCTCATCCCCGGCCGCCTCTACTGGATTCCCCCTCTCCACATGGTGGAGAGGGTCCAGGGGTGAGGTCCGAGGTATCCAAAGCAACGGTAGGTGCCGCGCCCCGGCCTTACTTGGGCATCCCCTTCAGTACGTCATAGGCCGGCGTCGTGGACCAGTCCGCGTTGACTAACCCAAAGCCCCACTTTTCGTCCGTCTCCGGGACGATGGCCCGGAAGTTGAGATTCCACACGATGGCCACCTGCACATAGGGGTACTGCTCCCAGAGCATCTGGAAGGCCTGGTCGAAGTACGCGGCCCGCTCTTCCTCGCTGTTGTCGCCGCAGTACTCATAGTGCGGCACGCGGTTATTGGGATCACACACACTCCAGCCGAACTCGGTGAACCACATCGGCTTATCGTCCCCATGCCTCAGCATCACTTCCCGCAACTGCGTGAACCGCAGGAAGAAGAAGCTGTCATGGTTGCGGAAGCCGGAACCGGGCGCCGTTGACCGATCAACCCAATCGCCGGGCGGGCTGTTGTAGCCGGACGGGTGCGCGCCCATGACATCGAAGTATTGCTTGATCTGCCCACCCGTCTCCTGGTAGAGCCGATCCAGGTACACCACGTCGTCGAGCGCGGCGTTGCAGTCGCCGTGTCCAGTCGGTGTCAGCGCCGGGAAGACGACGACGGCTTGGGGATTACCGGCCTTCACGCCCTCGTAGGCGGCTTTCTGCAGCGCCAGGAACTCGCCTGGGAAGTTGCCGCATAGCCGCCCTTGGCCCCACTCACCGGCCAAGTTCTGCTCGTTCCAGGTCTCGAACGCCTGCACCTTGCCCTGGTAGCGGCTGGCGAGGAACCGGAAGAAGTCACCGAGCTTCGTCGGATCGGCCGGCGAATGGCCACCGGGCACCGCATAGAAGTTGGGCGAGCTGACGATACTGAGCAGCACCTTCAGCCCTGCCGCGTGAGCGTCGTTGACCGAGCCATCCAGGTAACTCATCTCCTGCGGGTTGTAGACACCCGCTTCCTTCTCGATCTGACTCCAGCGGACCTGCTGCTTGATCCAGGTAAAGCCGGCCTCTTGCGTCAACTGAATGGCGTTCGCACGCCGGCCAAAGCGGGTATCAAGCAGATGGGCCTGGAAGCCATACTCCAACCGGAAGGACCGGCCCGCCGGCAAGGGCCGCAAGACCCGTGGCACGGCGGTAGGCTCCGGTACGGCAGTAGGCTGCGGCACGGCCGTGGCCGTCGGTGGCGGTAGCGGTGCTGTGGCCGTCTCGGTCGGCGGCGCGACCGTCGGCGCCGGCGGCACCGGCGTGGACGATGCTGTCGGCGCGGCGGGCGTCGGTTCCGTCGGTGCGGGCGCCGTCGTGGCCGTCTCAGTCGGCGGCGCGACCGTCGGCGCGGGTGGCGCCGTAGGCTCTGCCGGGACCAGCGTGGATGACGCTGTCGGCGCGGCGAGCGTCGGTTCCGTCGGTGCGGGCGCCGTCGTGGCCGTCTCAGTCGGCGCGGGGGCGCCCGTCGGCACGGGTGGCGCCGTGGGCAGCGGTGCCGTCGGTTGCGGCGCCGCGACCGTTGCGGCGGCTGGCGCCGGCGCGACCGCCGTATCGGCCGCCGGCGGCGCCGGTTCGCTATCGCAGCCGGCGAGCAGAATGCCGACTATCAGTGTCGTGAGGGCTAAACGCCAACGTAGCATGATGATGTGATGGGGCAAACGGCAAAGAGGATACCCACAGCCGCCGCTGAGAGCCAGCGGCGGCCGCAGCCATCCCCTCCGTGGCCAAGCACCGTGCCTACTTGAACTGGGCCTTCAGCGACTCGTAGGCCGGGGTTGTGCTGCCATCGTTGTTGACCAAGCCGAAGCCGTACTTCTCATCGGTCGAGGGCACAATGTCGCGGAAGTTGAGATTCCACACGATGGCCACCTGCACGTAGGGGTACTGCTCCCAGAGCATCTGGAAGGCCTGGTCGAAGTACCTTGCCCGCTCCTCCTCGCTGTTATCACCGCAGTACTCATAGTGCCGTACGCGGTTATCGGGATCACACACACTCCAGCCGAACTCGGTGAACCACATCGGCTTGTCATCCCCATGCTTCAGCATGACCTCCCGCAACTGCGTGAACCGCAGGAAGAAGAAGCTGTCGTGGTTGCGGAAGCCGGAACCGGGCGCCGTTGACCGACCAACTCCGTCACCAGGCGGGCTGTTGTAGCCGGACGGATGCGCGCCCATCACGTCGAAGTAGTTCTTGATCTGCCCACCGGTGTCGCGGTAGAGCCGATCCAGGTACACCACGTCATCGAGCGCGGCATTGCAGTCACCGTGTCCGGTCGGCGTCAGCGCCGGGAAGACGACGATGGCCTGGGAATTACCGGCCTTGACGCCCTCGTAGGCGGCTTTCTGCAGCGCTAGGAACTCGCCTGGGAAGTTGCCACACAGCCGGCCCTTGCCCCACTCGCCGGCCAAGTTCTGCTCGTTCCAGGTCTCGAAGGCCTGCACCTTGCCCCGGTAGCGGCTGGCGAGGAACCGGAGGAAGTCGCCGAGCTTCGTCGGGTCCGCCGGCGAATGGCCACCGGGCACGGCGTAGAAGTGGGGGGAGCTGACGATACTCAACAGCACCTTGAGGCCAGCCGCGGAGGCATCGTTGACCGAGCCGTCCAGATAGCTCATCTCCTGCGGGTCGTAGATGCCGGGCTGCTTCTCGATTTGGCTCCAGACGACCTGCTGCTTGATCCAGGTAAAGCCGGCGTCCTTGGTCCAATTGATCGCGTTCGTGCGCCGGCCAAAGCGCGTATCGAGCAGATGGGCCTGGAAGCCATACTCCAACCGTAAGGGCCGGCCTGCCGGCAAGGGCCGCAAGGGCCGCGGCGTGGCGGTAGGCGGTACGGGCGTCGCCGGCGGCGGTATGGGCGTGGCCGTCGGCGGAATTGGGGCCGCAGTGGCCTGTGGCGCTTGGATAGCCACCTGCGCCGGCGGCGCGACGGGTCGTGGTGCCTGGGTAGGAATCGGCTTCGGCGGCGGTGGTGGCGGCGGCAGCGGCGGCGGCGCTTTGCCGGGGACAGGTGGGAAGCTCGGTACGGACGGCAAGGCCGCGATCAGCGAGGCGCCGGCCGCGTGCGGCGTCGTCACCTCGCCACTGAGCACTCCCGTTTCCTTCAACAGATCGCCCCCGAGCACCGGCACCACACTACCCGCGGCGAAGATGCCGGCCGGATGGTCCACCTTCCAGCGCTGGAAGGCGATGCGCTGGAACCGCTGGGAAACGAACGGGCCGTAGTCCTCCGGAATGGACATCGGCAGACCGTAGAGGTTGACCGCATCGTTGACCGTCCAAGGATCCGCCGGCCCCACACCGATGGGCGGATTGTAGAACGCCCCTCTGATAGCATCATCCCATAGCCAACCCAAGCGAATAGCGACGGCCTCGTCGAACGAGCGGGCGCCGTCTGCACGCCCTCTGGGAATCTGCCGGACCGAATCGAGGAAGGCATCCTGGACGGCCTCTTCGAGAATCTGGAACGTGTTGGCGAAGCGGATGCCGTGTCCCTGGCAGGCTTGCAAGGTGACGCGCTGTAGGACCTGGTACACACAGCCGTCGCGTCCGATGAAGGCGCGACTGGCCGGGTAGCCGAGCACCTCAACCCCGCCCATTCTCTCGACATGCGTCCAGAACGGCACCGGCCCCACCGGCGTGTGCGGGAGGTCGCGCAGATCAAACCCGCGACCATCGGCCGTACCGGACGCCTGGCGATAGTGCCAGCCGCCGGGAATGGCCTCGTCGGATGCGGCTTGGCGCGCTGGCGCTGCCAACACGGCCGCTGCGGTCAGGCCGAGCACACAGAGCGCCAGCACCAGTGACTTGGTGACCCGGCGCAGACGCGGCAAAGTGCGTGTCGTTGGGAGCATGGTGATCCGGCGGCCTCCTCTGTCCAATGGGTACTATAGGTAGAGCAATCCAGTCTACCCCATAAACGAGTGCGGTGATGGTATGACGCGGCCGGCGCGGAGGGGCACAACACGTTGCGCCTGCGCGGTCGGCACACGCCGCGCATCCTTTGTTTACACTACCCCGTTGCCGCCGCAAGGGGCGAGAGGAGCATAGACACATGGCAAGTCCGGAAGCGCGCAGTGCTGCGCTGCTCGCCGGCCTCCGGCAGATCGCTCCGGACTACGTGTTCCACCTCCCCAGTAGTACGCTCAAGGGTATTCTGGCCGGGCTGGACAAGCTGGGCATCGCGGTCCACCCGCTCACACGGGAGGAGGAGGGCATCGGTATCGCCTCGGGCTTGGCGTTGGCCGGGCGCAAACCGGTACTGGTCATTCAGGGCAACGGCCTCGGCAATGCACTGACGGCACTCACCACCTTCCCGCAGGCGTACCACATCCCGATCTTCTTGCTGGTCTCCCAGCGCGGTGGCCTGGGTGAATACAACTCGATGATCCATACGTTCTGCGAGCGGGTAGAGCCGATCCTCGACGCGGCCGGCATCCGATACTTCAAGCTGGACGCCCGCATCCCGCTGGAGGAGTGGACGCCAACGGTGACGCTGGCGCACCAATATATGCAAACGACGCACCGACCGGTCGCCGTGCTGTGCAACCTGATGGCCGGGCAGTAGGGTACGACTCCAAGCGGGTGACTGGACGAGGACAAGAACACGCATGACGACGACCACGCCGGCAGCGCAGCTCACGCGGCTCGCAGCGCTGCGAGCCACCGCCGCCGCCTATCCGACGGAGCCATACGTCGTCGCCGTCGGCACGATGGTCCGCGAGATGCTGCTGGTCGGGCGGGCGGAGAACCACCTGTACGTCCTGGACTCGATGGGGCTGCCGCCAGCTATCGGCCTGGGCCTCTGCCTCGGCCTGGACGCGAGCGAGCACGAGCGCGTGGTGGTGATCGAGGGCGATGGCGGCATGTTGATGGGGATGTCCACGCTCGCCACCATCGGGCTGCTCCGACCCCGTCAGCTGCTGTTGATCGTCTTGGATAATGGCGTCTATGCCGCGACCGGCGACCAGCCCACGGCGGCGGCGGCCGTGGATTTCTGCGCGGTGGCCCGCTCCTGCGGCTTTGCAAGCACTTGGAGCGTTGCTACTGAGGCGGCGTTGCAGGCGGCGTTGGTGGAGGCACGGAGCGAGCCGGGACCGGCACTACTCCACGTGCGAATTACCTTGGAGAATGCTCCCAGCTCCTACTTCCTCCCCGATCCCGTCGAACTGACTCTGAGCTTCCAACGCTATCTGAACGGCAAATGAGAGCGTAGACAGGTCGGACCTATCCCCGGCCCCTTCCCTGGCCGGGTAGGTGATTCACGGTGGTAGTCTGGTGAAGATGAAGTCGCTTCGACTACAATAGGGAGGGCAACGGTCCACGCAGTGTCGTCGCGTGTGCCGGCTGCTTGGGGCTACGGGTGCGAGGCTCGATTGGAAGGAAAGCGATGCGCGTAGTTCGAGGGGATCGGTTTGTCGGGTTTTGTGGCGGGGTCAAGCGGGCGTGGAAGCTCGCCGTAGAGTCCTCCGAGAACGGTGCGGACGAGGAGGTCTTTATCTCGGGCAAGCTGATCCATAACACACCGGCCATGCAGGAGCTGGAGACGATGGGCGTGCGATCCCTCCCGGTCTCCCTCATGGATAATGACCTCCCAGTGGAAGAGACGGCGCCACTGGCCGGCCGCACCGTCCTGATGCGAGCGCACGGCGAAAGTCCCACGGCATTTGCGCGTGCCCAGAGTCTCGGTCTCAACGTCCTCGATGCCACCTGCCCCATCGTCACCGTGGTGCAAAAGATCGCCAAGCAGCTTGAAGACGAGGGGTATCAGGTGATTGTCTTCGGTCACCGCGATCACCCCGAGGCGCGGGCCACCGTCGCTCACACTCAGCATGGCCTCATCATCGAATCGGTCGAAGAGGCCGTCGAGCTAGGGCACTACCCGAAGCTCGCCTCTATCGCCCAGACGACCATGCTCACGGCCGACTACGTGGAGCTGTGCAAGGTGCTGGAGACCAAGGCGGACCTGTTCGACGACCGGGGCCGCATCTGCGGGTGGACTCAGCGTGCCCAAGGTGAGGCGGTGGAGTTGGCGCGCACCGTGGACATGATGGTCGTCGTCGGTGGCCGGGATAGCTCCAATACCCACCAACTGGTGCGGGTATGCTCCGAGGTCTGCCCCACGCACCACATCGTCACGGCAGACGAGCTTGACAAAGCGTGGTTCGACGGCGTGGAGACGGTCGGCTTGGCCGCCGGCGCCTCAACGCGCGAGTACGATATTGACGCAGTCATCTCCTGGCTCGAAGCCCACTGAGCCGCAGTCCTCTCCCGCACCGTTCGTCAGCCGTTGCCCCAGGAACCCGAAGTTGATCCTCGCCAAGTATTAGTTGCACGCTCATATACATCACCATATCGTGTGCTGCGAGGCCACTGCCGCCGCCGGGCGGTTTTAATTACTGTGAACGCGGATTCCGACAGTTGATTCTCGGCCTACAGCCGGACCGAGCACATAAAGAGCAACCTGAAATGACTTCTGCTGACGTGCATGAACGCCTGAATACCATTATCAACAGTGATCTGAATTTCCATAATGAGAGTAGCTCCTACACAACGCACACAATACACGCCTTTGCGGCAAAGTTTCCCCCTCAGCTACCCCGGGCGTTCATCGAGCAGCTAACACGCCCCGGCGATACCGTGCTCGACCCGATGATGGGTTCCGGCACGACCGTGCTCGAAGCAACCCTCTTAGGGCGCCGGGCTATCGGCGTGGACCTGGACCCTCTCGCCGTGCGGGTGAGCCGGGTAAAGACGCGGGGCGTGGACCAGGAATATCTTCGCACAGCCGGGGATTCCGTTGTCGCCAACGCACCTATGTTACTCATGGACAAGGCTGCTCTGGAGACGGAGATCAAACGTCGCTTTGACCCGGCCACACGAGACTTCCTCGACTACTGGTTTACGCCTGAAACGCAGCATGAGCTTCTAGCCCTGCTGCTGAGTATCGAAGATGAGCCGGATACGGAGGTGCGCGAGGTACTCGAGGTAGTCTTCTCCTCGATCATCATCACCAAAAGTGGGGGTGTATCCCTGGCCCGGGACCTGGCGCATACACGACCCCACCGCGTGGCATCGAAAATGGTGCGTAGTGCAATCGAACAGTTCAGGATTCGGCTGCGGAAGAGCCTTACCGCGTTGCTGGCGCTACCGGACGACGCACTGCCGGTTGCGCTACACCATGCCGATGCTCGCGAGTTGCCTATTGACGATGAGTCGGTTGATCTGGTGATTACCTCGCCACCGTATGCCAACGCCATTGACTACATGCGGGCGCATAAGTTCTCGTTAGTCTGGTTTGGTGAGCCGATCAGTTCACTCTCGGAGCTACGCTCTACTTACATCGGGTCCGAAAACAGCCGCGGAGCAATCGCCGACGACTTGCCGGCGGGAGCAGCGCGGTGTGTGTTGGAGCTAGCGCAACGTGACCCGCGTAGGGCTAGGGTCCTGCAGAAGTACCTCGTAGAGATGCGCGCGGCCTTGGCCGAGATTTTTCGCGTGCTGCGTGCCGGCAGAGCCGCCGGCATTGTCGTCGGGCCATCCACGATGCGCGGCATCCGTGTGCAGACACAGGAGTGCCTCGCGGAGGTCAGTCAGCAGCTCGGGTTCGACGTGGTAGGCATCGGCAGGCGCGCGCTCGACCGGGATCGGCGTATGATGCCTGCTCGCTGGGGCAACGCGACGACGAACGGGATCGAGCAACGCATGCATGAGGAGTTCGTGCTCGGGTTGGTGAAGCCAGCGTAGGCCGGCCGCTGTTTCACGTGAAACATTGCCCCGCCCGGCAGCCACCGTCCATCCGGCATCTGCGCTACAATCAACCAGTGCTGCCAGAGGGGGTGAACCGTGCCGCGCAGACCAAAGAAGATGCACCGCGGCGGCCGCCAGCGCAAGCCCAAGCGGCGCGCCACCCGTCAGCAAAAAACCGCCCGGGCGGCGAGTCAACCGGTAGCCGTAGCGCCGGTGGCCGCCGGCGACAGCACGGACGTGTCACAACCGCTGCCACGACCGACCCCGGTTGCAACCCGCCTAGCGCCGCGTAGTCGTACTCCCGCCCGCCCCCGCGTGTCGCCGCTCGACCTCGCAGCCGCCAACCTCGACTATCTGCCAGGCGACCTGAAGCGGATCGGTCTCGTATCCTCCGCACTCCTGGCCGTCCTCATCGTGCTGACGATAGTGCTACGCTAGAGCGTGTCCCGAGCCGGCGGCGCCGCGCGCTAACCGCGACGGTACCCGCTACGTCGTGGTAAGCGACTAGGCGCTGTTGACACTTCACCGTCATTCCCCCGAAAGCGGCAATCTAGGCTGAGTGTGTGGATGCCGTCTCGGCTGCGAGGTTCCTTCTGATGCGTCTCCTCATCACCGGATCGAGCGGGCAGATCGGCACCAATCTCGCCCTCCACTGTCTCGCCAACGGCCACGAGGTCGTGGGCCTGGATCGGCGCCCCAATACCTGGACGGACCAGTTCGAGACACACCTGATGGACCTCGCCGTGGCGCATCCGATCCAGGGATGGCGCCTCGGCGCGGTGGCGCTACCGTCCTGCGACGTGATTGTCCATCTCGCTGCCCACGCCAAGGTCCACGCGCTGGTCGAGCGGCCTTTGGGCGCGCTCGAAAATCATCTGATGGTGACGAATGCGCTGGAGTTGGCCCGCGTCACGAGTACGCCCATTGTCCTGGCTAGCTCGCGGGAGGTCTACGGCCAGCAGCCGCGCGATGGCGGCCCGGTGCCGGAGTCGGCGGCCGAGTTCGGCGCCTCACCCAGCCCCTATGCTGCTGCCAAGCTGGCCAGCGAAGCGCTGGCTGCGGCCTACCGGGGCTGCTACGGGCTACCGTATCTCGTCTTCCGCTTCAGCAACGTCTACGGCCGGTACGACAACGATCTGCACCGCTTGGATCGAGTCTTGTGGATCTTCGCTCGTGCTATCGAGCGCGGCGAGCCGATCACCGTGTACGGCGCGGAGAAGCTGCTGGACTTCACCTACGTGGACGACGCCGTTGACGGCCTGTGGCGCGGCATCGAGCGGCTCGTCGGCGGCACGCTCGCCGGAGAGACATTCAACCTCGCTTACGGCGAGGGTAATCGGATCACGCAGCTCGCAACGCTCATCGGCACCGTCCTGGAGCAGGAGCCACGCATGCGGATCGAGGCTTCTCGCCCCGGCGAAGTGACCTACTACGTCGCCGACATCACACGCGCCCGACAGCAGCTCGGGTATGAGCCACGGGTGAGCCTACGGGAGGGGGTCCACCGCGCCCTCGTCTGGGCGCAGGGCTGGGAAGCGGACCATCCCCACCCTGCCTCCGCGGAGGCCTAAAGCATGCGTATTGAGCTGGAGTACGAGCCGCTGGAGTTGCCCCTCGCCGTGCCCTTCACGATTGCGCGTGGCACGCGGGCCATCGCCGAGAACGTCCTTGTGCGCTTGTCGTGGGAGGCTCCTGACGGACGCCGGATGGTCGGGCTGGGTGAGGCCGCGCCGAACGCCTACTATGGCGAGAACGTCGCCACCGTCCGGGCCGCGCTGGAGGCCTACGCGCCACTCCTGGGCGACGATCCGCTCGCGCTGGAGGCGATCTTGGCCCGGTTGCCGCGCGCGCTAGGCCGCAACGCCGCCGCCCGCGCGGCCATAGACATGGCGCTGCACGATCTGGCCGGGCAGCTTACCGGCCTGCCCCTGTGGCGCTGGTGGGGGCTGGAGCGTGACGCCGGTCCGCTGACCTCCTTCACCATCGGCATGGCCGAGCCGGCCGTGGTCGCGCAGCGGGCCAAATCCGCCGCAGCGGCGGGATTTCCGCTGCTCAAGATCAAGCTCGGCAGCGGTGATCTGGCCCAGGATCGGGCCATTCTGTCCGCCGTGCGGGAGGCCACGAGCGCACGGATCATGGTGGACGCCAACGCCGCTTGGTCGCCGAAAGAGGCCGTGCAGATCGGCCCCGACCTCGTCGCGGCCGGCGTCGAGCTACTGGAGCAGCCGGTGGCAGCGAGCGACCTCGCGGGGATGGCCCACGTGTACGCCCACGTCCCCCTGCCGCTGATCGCCGACGAAAGCTGTATTGTGGCGGAAGACGTGCCCCGCATCGCCCCCGCTTGCGATGGCATCAACATCAAGCTGATGAAGTGCGGCGGTCTGCGCCCCGCCCGGCGCCTCATCGAGGTCGCGTGCGCGCATGGGCTACAGGTGATGGTCGGCTGCATGGTGGAAAGCTCCCTGGCGATCACCGCCGCCACCCACCTCCTGCCTTGGCTAGACTATGCGGACCTCGACGGCCACTTGCTGCTCGCAGCCGACCCGTTCAGCGGCGCCACCCACGAACAGGGCCGCCTCACCCCGCCGGACCGTCCCGGCCTCGGCGTCGTTCCGCACCTCATGTAGCGTCGCTCCGGCGCTCACTCCCAGGTAGCCCGGATGTCGCGGACCCGTTCCAGCTCCGCCGCCGAGAGCGGTGGGGCTGCCAGCGCCGCGACGCCATCGGCCGCCTGATCCACACTCATCATCCCCGGCACGACGGTAGACACGGCCGGATGCGCCAGGCAAAAGCGCAGCGCCGCCTGTGACGGCGTGCGCGCGTCCGTGGTGAGGAAGGCGAAGGCAGCGGCACGCGCCGCCTCGTGCTCGTGCCGCTCGCGGGACCAGAGGCCGCGATAGTCGCCCGGACCGAATTGCGTCGCGGCGGTGACCGCACCGGTGAGGAAGCCCGAGGCCAGCGGCGTGCGGGCGATCACCCCCACACCATTGCGCTCCGCCAGCGGTAATAGCTCGGCCTCCGGCTCCGGCGTGAGCAGGTTATAGACGAACATCAAGCACTCCGCCCCGGTTTCCCGCAGCACGCGCAAGCCCGTTTCGACGTTCACCGACACGCCGTAATACCGGATTTTGCCGGCGCGCTTCAGGTCCTCCAGCGTGGCAAACGCCTCGTCCCACTGCTCCTGCGGCGGCGCCTGATGTAGCTGATAGAGGTCAATCGCCTCCCGCCGCAACCGCCGCAGCGAGCCTTCGACGGCCGTGGTGATATAGGCACGGCTGCTATTGAACTGCGGCGCCGAGCCGCGCCGGACAAACCAGCCGTCCGACTCCAGCGGGTAGCCAACCTTGGTCGCAATCACGACGTCGGACTGCCCACCGAACGCCGTGCCGAGCAGCTGCTCGCTGCGACCACCGCCGTACTGATCGGCGGTATCGAAGAACGTGACGCCCTGGTCGTAGGCGTGTCGCAGGACGGCCAGCGCGTCCTCGGTGCCGATCTCCCCCCATTCGCGCCCACCCAGCTCCCAGGTGCCGCAGCCAATCACAGAGACGGTGAGGCCGGTGCCTCCGAGCCGACGATAGTCCATCATGAGCATCCTTCCCTGGCAGCGGGGCCGGCAACTATCCTCCGACAGCACGTAGCCAGGAATCCACGAGCACCAAATAGTAGCCGACCAGTATTCTAGCGGTCTGTCTCTGCCGCCCCACTCCCCCTCTCTACATGGTGGAGAGGGGGCCGGGGGGTGAGGCCCCCCCCGTTGTCTTTCCCCCACCCCCACCTATATGTCCCACCGTTGGGATGTGGCAGATGCAAGACCATCCTGGAGCACCGGGCACCGCCCGGCAGGAAAGTACACGTACCATCGTGTCAACTAACGACGGTGGCAAAGCCACCCAGCAGAGGGCACCGGGTCATGAGCGACCCCCCGCCGCGCTGTCTGCGGCGAGGCATGGCCGACTGAGTGCCGCCACAGGGGCACCGGGTGCTGACGTACCCCTCGCCAGTACGGCGGGGGCGCCGGGTCAGTACTGTCTGAGTGCCGCCCCGAGGGCACCGGGTCATGACGTATCCCTGGCCAGCCCGGTCAGGGCGCCGGGTCATGACCGTCTGAGTGCCGCACCCATCGCCACCGTATCCTTGCCGGCCGGCCTGCACCGGCTGCGCCAGGAAGTCTTGCCCCGCGTCCCTGCCACTCCCAACACCCTGATCTATCCGCACTCCCGCGCCACCGCAGCGTCATTCCCGCGCCAACGGGATTCCGGGCATGCGCCCACCAACCCGGTAGGGGCGCCACATGTTGCGCCCGTCCCCCTGCGCAGCGGGGTGACCTCCGGGGGGCCGGTGCGTAGACCATCCCACGCACCCACCTACCGACACTCCCGCTCTACCACCCATCAAGTGCATCCTGCCATCCAGGTACCGGCCCGCCCGCGGTCTTGCTCCACCGCAGGCACGGGCTTCCTCCGCCAGCACCCCTCCCGCGCCCCGCCCAAGGCCGCCCGCCGCCCCTAGCGCGACAAGGGCAGCCCGACCGTGCGCCCCTCGCGCGACGACCGATAGCCGGCCAGCACCATCTCCACGGCGCTGCGGGCCGTGGGTGCATCGGCCGGTGAAGGGGTGCCCTCCACCAGCATCCTGATGAACGCCTCCGCCGTTCCCTGCAGCCGACTGCGCGGCAAGGCTACTTGAGGGTAATCCCAGTGGCCGGCCGGGTTCGGTTGGTCAGGTGCGGCCGGCCCCGGGCCGGCTGCCGGACCGCTGGGGTTATGGCGCCAGACCCGCAGCGGCGGCTCGTCGCCGGACATGCTGCGTGCCGCCGTGATGTCGGTGCCCGTGGCGACGATGACGCCCCGGTCGCCACTGACCTCGACCGTGCTCGTCGAGGCCAGCTCCGCCCAGCTACTCTGGTGAATACCGATCATGCCGGAGGCGTAGCGATAGAGCAGCACGCCGCCGTCCTCCACGCCGGGCTGCTGCTCGGTCAGCGACGTGGCCACGAAGCCGGTCACGGCCTCCGGCACGCCGAACATCCACAGAAACCAGAGCGCCACGTGCGCTCCCTCATCCATGAACGCGCCACCGCCACCGTGTACGGGGTCCCGCATCCAGTCCAGCACCGCCGGTTGCAGCAAGGCAAAGGCATGGGAATGTCGCCGCCGAACGGTGGCAATCCGGCCCACCTCCCCGGCCGCCACCAACCGCTCGATCTCCTGGTGGACCGGATCGAAGCGCAGGTTGTGTGACTGGTAGTAGCGCACCCCGGCCGCCTCCACGGCGGCTACAACCCGGTCACAGTCGGCCAGCGTCGTCGCCATCGGCTTCTGCACCATGATGTCTTTGCCCGTCTGCGCCGCAGCGGTCGCAAGTTCGACATGTGTATCGTTGGTCGAGCAAATGGTGACGGCCTGCACGTCGTCGCGGCCCAGCACCGCGTCGAGGTCGGCGCTGAAGGGCACGCCGAGAGCCGCCGCCGCGGCCTCCCCGCGCTCCTGATCGTCGTCCCAGGCACATGCCACCCGGACGTGGCGCGATTCCTGGAAGCTCGTGGCCCAGCCGCGCTGATGCGGATGCGCGAAGCCAAGCAGCGCGATACCGATTGGACGCACGGTTGCGGCACTCACGGGGTCCATCCCTCTGGTCGTAGTCGTCATGCCGGCCGCGCCAAGCGCGTTGTCCTGCTGGCAAGCTGTCGCCGGCGTCGGTATCGTACCCTACGATGGCGGCGGCGCATGGTACGTGGCAAGTGACTCCCGCCGCTAGATTCCCGCTTTTCGCGGGCTGATAGCTGATGGCTGATAGCCGTCATCAAAGGAGAGGTACCGATGGAGCTTGATCTCGTTATCCGTGGGGGAACCGTCGTTGACGGCTCCGGTCAGCCGGGGCAGCGGGCCGACGTTGGGGTGTCCGGCGACCGGATTAGCGCCGTCGGCGATCTCTCGGCAGCAACCGCGGTGCAGACCCTGGACGCTACCGGGCTGGTGGTCACGCCCGGCTTCATAGACATCCACACCCACTCCGAGTTCAGCTTGCTGCTCGATCCGCGCGGTGAGAGCAAGGTGCGCCAGGGCGTCACGACCGAGGTGGTCAGCAACTGCTCCTATGCGCCGTATCCGATGCGGCCCCAAGACATCGCCGAGGCCAAGGCCCAGCGCATCATGCACGGCGCCGAGCTACTGGATTGGGACTGGAACGACCTGGAGGGCTATCGCCGCCGCTACAACAGCCAGGGCGCCGCGATCAACGTCGCGCCGCTGGCCGGACACGCCGCCATCCGGGTCATTGCGATGGGGTACGACAAACGCGCACCTACGCCCGACGAACTGGCCACTATGCAGC
Source organism: Chloroflexota bacterium (assembly GCA_965220865.1). Lineage (GTDB taxonomy): Bacteria > Chloroflexota > UBA11872 > UBA12225 > JAJDUF01 > JAJDUF01. Next base: position 3,000,158 of record OZ244848.1, on the reverse strand, counting down.
GGCTCCTGGCCGAGACCATGGAGCAGGGCGCTTTCGGCTTTTCGGCCGGACTGACGTTGGCGCCGAGCGGCTACGCCGACACCGATGAGTTGGTGGCACTGTGCGAAGTCGCCGCCCGCTATGGCGGCTACTACGCGGCGCACATGCGCGTCTACGCCGGACAGCAGCTCAGGGCACGCCACGAAACGTTGGAGATCGGACGGCGCGCCGGTATCCCGGTGCAGATGTCCCACAACAACGTGATGTTCCGCCCGTTCTGGCACCTGGTCCCGGAGATTCTGGAGCTTCTGGAGCAAGAGAGCGCCGCCGGTGTAGACGTAGCCTACGATGTCTACCCATACCTCGCGGGAATGTCGCACACGGATCAACTCATGCCCGGCTGGTCGCAGGAAGGCGGCGTCGAGGGCCTGCTGGCCCGCCTACGGGACCCGGTATCGCGCCAGCGGATCTACGACGAGATGGCACCTGGCTGGGGCGGCCCGGAAGTGCCCTGGGATTGGGAATCCATCCTCCTGACGGATGTGGCTTCGCCCGCCCACAAGCACTGGGAAGGCCTCACGGTCGGTCAGGTCGCGGCGGAACTCGGTGTTGACGGTCTGGAGGCACTGCTCACGCTCACCGAGTACCGGACCAGCGCTACCTACCACCACCTGAGCGAGGACAACACGCGCCTGCTCCTCCAGCATCCGCTGGGGATGGTTGGCTCCGATGGTGACGCCGTAACCATCGGCACGCCGTCGCTGCACGGGAAGCCCCACCCCCGTTTCTTCGGGACGTTCCCGCGCGTGCTGGGGACCTACGTGCGCGATGAGGGCGTCCTGCCATTGGAGGAGGCCGTGCGGAAGATGACCTCCGCGCCGGCGCAGCGTCTGGGCATGGCTGACCGTGGGCTACTGGCCGCCGGGCGCGTTGCCGACATTACGGTGTTCGATCCGCACACCATTGCGGACCATGCCACGTTCACCGAGCCAAACCAATACTCGACCGGGGTTGACTGCGTGATCGTAGCCGGCCAGCCGGTGCTGGAGCACGGCGAGATGACGGCCGCCGTGCCCGGCCGGGCGCTGGCCCACTCGGCGTAAAGACGTGTCACTGTAGAGGTATGGCATGCCGTGCCTCTACAGCGGCAGAGGAGGCTGCTATGCCTCGGTTCGTCAAAATCACCCGCATCGTCGTGACCCACTTCGACTACCGTATCCCCGGCCGTGGGATGGCGGGGCGCGCCAGGCTCGATATGCTCTATCAGCCCGGCAGCACCGTGTCTTCGGGAGGACGCGGTGCTGCCGGCGATCATATCTTGACGGTGGAAACCGATGCCGGCGTGCGCGCCGAGCTGCCCGGTGCAGTGGATGCGGCGACGGCTGAGTACCTACTGGGCCGCAACGCGCTGGAGCGAGATACGATCTGGCACGACCTCAAGCGCATGTTGCGCGGCCGGGGCAACGCGCCGCCCGGCGCCGTAGACATCGCGCTGTGGGACATCGCCGGCAAGCTGTACGACGCGCCGATCTTCGAGCTGCTGGGTGGCTGGCGGACCAAGCTGCCGGTCTACGCCAGCACGTTCCACGGTGACGAAAACGGCGGGTTGACGCGGCCCGAGGACTACGCCGAGTTCGCGCTGTATTGCAAGGAAGAGCTGGGCTATCAAGCCTTCAAGAGCCACCCGTGGGTTGATGGCCCTATCGAGCGCGAGGTCGCGACGGTGCTGGCGATGCGGAAAGCGGTGGGTGGTGAAATGGACCTCATGCTCGATCCGGCCGGGGCGTATACTACCTTCGACGACGTGCTGCGCGTAGGACGTGCGTGTGACGAGGCGCAGTTCTTCTGGCTGGAAGATGCCTTCCGTGGCGGTGGACTGTCTATGTTCGCTCATCGCAAGCTGAGGGACTTCGTCAAGACGCCGCTGCTGATGGGTGAGCATATCCGGGGCCTGGAGGCGAAAGCCGATATGATCCACGCCGGCGCTGCCGACTATGTGCGGGCGAGCGCGGGCGCGGATGGTGGTATCACCGGCGTAATGAAACTGGTAGCGCTGGCGGAAGCCTACGGGCTGGATGTCGAGCTACACGGTGGCAGCTTGGCGCATCGGCACTGCATGGCGACTATTCGCAACACGCACTATCTCGAATCCGGGGGCGTACATCCGAAGGTGCGGCACACCAGAGCGCCGATCTACTCGGAGCAGCGCTGGCTCCATGAGCTTGAATCCGTGGACGAGAACGGGTGTGTGGACGTGCCCCAAGGCCCGGGGCTAGGCGTACCACTCGACTGGTCGTTCATCAACGCGCACAAGACCGGCGAGACGGTCTACGCATAGACGCCAATGACCTCCACACCTCGCCCCCCAACGCCGGTCGAGCAGCGCGCGCCGCGGGTGCCCTTCGGGAGCACCGACCTGTACGTCTCGCGCCTGTGCCAAGGCACCGCCTTTCGCCACCTCCCGCGTATCCGTGACGAGCCACGCGGTCAGCGGGTCTTGCGCCACTGCCTGGAGCAAGGCGTCAACTTCTTCGACTCGGCGGTGGCCTACGGCTGGGGCGACTCCGAGGTGGCGCTCGGCCGGGCAATACGGGGCCACCGTGACCGCGTCGTGGTCTGCACAAAGGTCGTGCCGTCCCACATGCCCACACACGAAGGAGCCGCCGCCCGACCGGCGCGGTTCACGCGCGACTTTCTCTTCCGGCAGGCAGAGAGCAGCCTCCGGCGGCTCGGTACCGACTACCTCGATCTCTATCTGCTCCACCAGCCGGACGCCGGCACACCGGCGGAGGAAATCGTCGGTGCGATGGATGCGCTGGTCCAGAGCGGCAAGATCAGGTATTGGGGCGCCTCCAACCACTCCGCAGCGCGGATACGCGAGTTCGTAGCCTTGTCTACGCGGCCGGGCCAAGCCCCCATTGCCGGACTTGAAGAGTACTACACCATTGCCGGCGCCTCGCTCTCGGACACCGGTCAACATCGCGTACAGCAGCTTGAGCGCGAGATGTTCCCGGTCGTGCGGGCCGCCGGCCTAGGGCTGCTGGCCTACAGCCCCCTCGATGCCGGCTACCTGGCGCCGGGGCGCACCGTTGAGCCGGGCAGCCCCCTGGCAAGACTGGTGCAGGTGCTCGACGAGGTAGCGTCCGGTCTGCGGGAGAGCCGCGCCGCCGTATGTGTGGCCTGGGTACTGACTCATCCGGAAGTGACCAGCGTGCTCGGCGGCGCCGAAAGTCCCACGCACGTGGACGAGCACCTCGCCGGGACCCGACTCGCGCTCTCGGCCGACGCGCTGGCCGCGCTGAATGCGGCCAGCGCCGCCTACCGCCAGGAACATACGGCGGAGGCCGGGAGCGTATGAGCACCGAGCCGGGCGGTCGGATCGTAGACGCGCACGTCCACGTCTGGAGCGCCGACACGGACCGCTACCCGCTCACCCCAGGATTCGACCGGAACGATCTCTGGCTCCCCTCGTGTACGCCCGAGGACCACGCGCAATATAGCCGGGCCGTCGGCCCCGTGCGGATGAACCTGGTCCAGATGACCTGGTACGGGCTGGACCATAGCTACATCGCGGACCTCATTGCCCAGGACCCACAGACGTTCGTTGGCACCGGGATGATCTCGGCGGTGAGCGATGTGCGGCTCCCCGACCCGGACAAGGCAATGGTGGCGCTGGCCGCCCGCGGCATCTATGCGTTCCGCGTGCGCGGGCGCCAGGCTAGGCCTCCCCTCGGCGACGGCCCGCGCTGGCTGGACCACCCCGGCTACGAGCGGATGTTTGCCGCCGGTGCCGCGCACAATCTCGCGTTGAGCTTCCTGATGGGCGTGGACGACATCCCGGAGCTGGACCGTATGTGTCGCCGCTTTCCGGAGACGCCGGTGATTATTGATCACGTCTGCGGAATCAGAATCAGGGACGGCATCTTTCCCGAAACGGAGGTCCGCGCGCTGAATGCACTGGCCCGGCACAAGCGCGTGCTGGTGAAGCTCGGCCCGTTTCAGGCCTTGGGCGCCGGGCAAGCGCCCTATCTTGACCTCCTCCCGCTGATCCGCCGCGTGGTGGACGCCTTCGGCCCGGAGCGCTGTATGTGGGAAAGCGACAGTGGCGGCCCGATCCCAATGGCCAATCCCCGGTCGGACTACCCGGCTGCGCTGGCGTTGATCCGCGACCACGCCGACTTCCTCAGCGCCACGGACAAAGCGGCCCTCCTGTCCACGACCGCCGAGCGGTTCTTCTTCCGGCGTTAGCCGGTGCGCTGCGGGCGCGGGCGCGCTCGCCGCTCAGTCTTCGAGTACGGCAACCAAGTTCGTCGCCGCATCGCAGGCCCAAATCCGCCCGTCGGCATCGCGGGTCATGCCGTGTACGTCGAACCGGGGCGTCGTCTCGTCACCGTGCAGCGCCCCGCTGGCCAAATCGCGCGGACCGGTAATGCTATCTACAACCCACATTTCGCGTATCGTGCCATCGGTTACGTCGAGCCGGTAGATGTGGTTGTGGTTCGTCTCGGCGCAGACGATACTCCTATCCGCCTCATCCCAGTAGATGCCGTGCGAGCGCTCCTCGGGGAACGGGATGGTCCGCAGCAACTCACCGGTCTCGGCGTCAACCCACTGGATGATCCGCAGGCCCGGCCGCGTGACCCACAGCGTACCGGCGGCGCCACGTTGGCCGGCTAGCTCGCCGCCCGGAGCCTCCCGCCGCAGGGGCGGGGGTGGCGGTTCGGCGGGCGGCAGTGCTGCCAGCGCCGCCGGGTCGGTGGGCGCCCATTCGATGCCGTGGACGCCGCCCCGGTCGCCGTCCGGGAACACCAGGTCGGCCAGACAGTGGCCGGTCTTGGCATCGTGCCGGTAGGTGGCTGCCGGGACGCGGTTCGCTGCCGGCCACACGGACCCGGCGCCATACGCGATGCCGCTCGCATTACGCACGGGACTGGGAAACGCGCTGATGGTGGCGCCGGTGTCGTAGCGCACCAGATAGCAGTTATCGTTCCGCTGGTCGCAGATCCACAGGCCCTCCGGCGCCGCGGCGAGACCGTTGGCTTGCTGGCCGGGAGCCGTAAAGACAACCCGCGCCGTCAGGGTACGTTGTGGCTGCTCCGTCGTCGTCATCGTGCTGACTACTCCCTCCGGCACCGCTCGTGGGCGTGCCGCGGCATCGTTCCCTCCAGGTAATCTCGGTAAGTGTAGGCGAGGTTTGGCCAGCCCGCAGGCCCGGTCATTCCCGTGCGAGCGGAAATCCATGTCCCCTCTGCGAAGCGGAGGAGCCAAAGGGCTGACAACGGGTATGCTATCCGCTGAGACATGCCGGCGTGTGCATCTGTAACGCCGCTGCCGGCAGACTCGAGTTGGAACGGCTTGTACGTACTCGGCGTGCTCACGATTGGGCTGAGACTTTGCGCTCTCGTAATCGGATACAGTTCACGGCGGGGCTAGCGCCGGCTTTTGCGCTCGGCTCCCTAGCGGAGGAGCCGAGCGCACGCTTGTAGCACGTTGGAGAGAGAGGGAGTAGGAGACCAATGACGACAACGACACCGGACCTGCAGGAGATGCATACCGAGTTCGAGGCGGCCGCCGGGACGGACGGAGCGCCGGACTTCGTCCATCGTCCATCCGTGCTGGGTCGCCGGTATATGATTTCGAGTGTGCATTACCATGCCACGATGGGCGGCCTGCGGATTCTGGAGCAGGGTGGCAATGCGATTGACGCCGGCGTCGCCGCCGGCATCTGCCTGAACGTCGTGGAGCCACAATCAGCGATGTTCGGTGGCGTGGCGCCCATCGTCGTCTTCCTCGCCAATGGCGCCGACGACGAGGCCGGAAGCACCACGGCCGGATCGGGACGTAGCCGCGTGTTCACGGTGAGCGGCCTCGGCCGGTGGCCGCAAGCCGCCTCCCTGGAAGACTACCTCGCCCGCTACGGCGGTGATCTCCCGGCCGGGGTGCCGCGGACGGTGACCCCGGGTGCTCCCGACGCCTGGCTCACGGCGTTGGCGCGATTCGGCACGCTCAACCTGGCCGAGGTGCTCCAGCCGGCGTTGGAGCTGGCGCGCGAGGGATTTCCCATGTGGCCGGGGCTGCACGAATCCATCGCCAGCGCCGCGCAGCCGGGCTACCCCTTGACCCAATGGCCCTCATCGGCAGCCGTGTGGCTGCCCGGCGGCCGGGTGCCGGCGGTTGGCGAGATTTTCCGACAGCCCGACCTCGCCTCGACGTTCCAGCGCCTCATCAACGCCGAGGCCCACGCCAGCGGCGACCGGCCAGCGCGGATCATGGCGGCCCGCGACCTGCTCTACCGTGGCGAGCTTGCCCAGCAGATCGCGTCGTTCTACCAGGAGGAGGGCAGCATTCTCACTGCCCAGGACCTCGCCGAGTTCGCGGTGAAAGTCGAGCCGCCGGCGCACACGACGTACCGCGGATACGATGTCTATAGCTGCGGGCCGTGGTGCCAGGGGCCGACGCTGCTGCAAGCCCTCAACCTGCTGGAGGGCTTCGACCTGCAGGCCATGCGCCGCGGTACGGCGGCCTACCTGCATACGGTTGCCGAAGCGCTCGATCTGGCCTTCGCCGACCGGGAGCGGTACTACGGCGACCCGGACCTGATTGACGTGCCGCTCGCCGGGCTGCTGTCCAAGGACTACGCGGCGGCGCGGCGCGAACTAATCCGCGAGGGTCGGACGTGGGGCGAGATGCCTCCCGCTGGCGACCCGTGGTCCTACCAGAACGGCCACGGCGCTGCCGCTGCCGCTGGCGACCCGCCGCGCCCGGACTACCGCGAGCCGGAGGCCGACACAGCCTACGTCTGCGTCGTGGATGCAGACGGCAACACCTTCTCGGCTACGCCCTCCGACGGCATCTTCGGCAGCCCGATTGTTCCAGGGTTGGGCTTCGCCGCCTCCTCCCGGGGCACGCAGACGTGGCTTGACCCACAGCACGCCTCGCGCCTCCAACCGTGGAAACGGCCGCGCCTGACCCCCAACCCGGCGCTGGCGCTGCGCGACGGCCATAGCTTCATGCCCTTCGGCTGTCCGGGCGGCGACCAGCAAGTGCAAGGCATGTTGCAGGTGTTCCTCAACGTGGTGGAGTTCGGTCTCGATCCCCAAGCTGCCATCGAGTCCCCGCGGATTTGCAGCGACAACTTCCCGAACTCGTTCTGGCCGCACGTCTACCACCCGGGCCGGCTGAACGTCGAGACACGGGTGCCGGCCGCCGTGCGCGAGCAACTCGCTGCCTGGGGTCACAAGGTCTATGCCGATCATGCCTGGGGCGGCGTCTCCCGCGTCTGCGCGATTGTGGTAGACCCGGAAAGCGGCACGCGCAGTGGTGGTGCCGATCCCCGCGCGCCCGGCGGTCATGCGGCCGGCTGGTAGGTCGCGGAAGGCTTCTCGAAGCTACCAACCGGCCCATTCTGCTTGGCTCCCTTGATGAAGCCAGGCCGTGTACCGTCTCGCCGTGCCGGCCCGCGCCTAGACCCAAGAGGAGGCTTGCCGTGAAGTACTATGGACTCACCCTCTGTCTGCGGGATAACTCGGAGACCATTGAGCAGTACAAGGAGTATCATCGCCACGTGTGGCCGGAAGTCACGGCCCGGCTCGGCGAGGTCGGGATTACCCAAATGAAAATCTTCCTGCTCGGCACGCGCCTGTTCATGTATATGGAGACGACCGACGAGTTCGATCCGCGCGTGGACTTCCCGCGGTACACCGAAGACCCCAAGGCCCAAGAGTGGGATGAGCTGATGCGGACGTTTCAGCAGCGTGCCCCGGAAGCAAGCCCCGACGAGTGGTGGGCGCTGATGGAGCCGGTCTTCGAGCTGTAATCGCCCGGCCGACGAAAACAGCTATGCCAGACACCCAACAATCCGTCAGCCAGCACCGCGCGTCCGGTGGTAACAGCCGGTTGGCCATCCTGCCCGGCACGCTACCGCGCCTGCTGGAGCCTGCTCAGAGGGCGGGCAGCACGTTGCACCGTCTGCTCACCGCGGACAGTGCGGGGCCTAAACTCCCGGTGCTGCACAGGCTGGCTATCCTCTATCTGACGCTGCCGGTACTGATCTGGCTGCTGGGCTGGTTTCACTGGTGGTTGGGCCTTCCAGCTGCGTTTCTGCTGGTGCTGGCACTGTGGCCAGCACTGGCTGGTCCTTGGCGACCATCGCTGACGCTGGCGCTTTTCCTGACGTTACTGGCCAGCTTCATAGCGTCGGTCGCCGGCGGACTGCTCAACCTCAACATTGAAGCGTGGTTCGGTCTTCTGGCAACAGCACTGCTGGCATTCGCGCTGTGGCGGGCACTGACCGGAGCCCGGCGGGGAGAACTACCTCGGGCGACAATGGTGCTCCTGCTGGTGGCCGCCGGCTGGGTCATGCTGACGGCAGCCGGCGGCGTGTTTGATCTGGCCAATCTTGACTGGCCGAAGCACCGGGCACTCTTCTTCGCCTTGAGCAATGGTTCCTGGCCTACCTACACGCCCTCGTACTTCTCCACTGCTCCTCTACTGCGCTACTCGCTCGGCTACTACCTCGTGCCGGGGCTGGCCGGCCAGTGGCTAGGGCCGGCCGTGCTGACTTGGGCGGTGTCGCTCTATACCTGGGGCGGTGTCGCCCTCATCTTGTTCTTGTTCACCCGCGGCTTGCGCGGTTGGCGCGCGTTCCTAGCAGTGCTGGTACTCATCTGCTTTGGCGGGATGGACCTCATCCCCGCCATTGCCTTCCGGTCAAACAATTGGGATTGGAGTGCATTGTTCATCACCTCCTTGGGGCACAGTGTTATTGATGAGGGATGGTGGCTCAACATAGGGTACAACTCCAGTATGACCAACCTGATGTGGATACCTCAGCATTTCATTCCCGCTGCGCTGTATGCCCTGCTGCTGGTCCCGTTGCAACGGCAGCCCCGCTTCCTGACAGTGAGCGGTGTCCTGCTGGCGGCGAGCCTATTCTGGTCACCCTTTGTGACCCTCGGTCTGCTGCCACTGGTCGGGGTGCTGCTCCTGAGAAACGGGCTGCGGCCGTTTCTCGGCTGGCCCAACCTGTGCTTGGCGCCACCGCTGGCCGCATTGCTGGGGGTCTATTTGATCAGCGGCACCACCGATCTGCCCCAGGGCTGGTTATGGGAGTTTCACGGGGGGGGTCCTTTGGTCAACGGGCTGCGATCGTTTTATCTAATCGAGTTTATGATCTTGGCCGGCTTTCTCTGGTTGAGGCAACCACAGTTACGCCGGGAAGCTTTCTTCCTGGCCGCTGTGGTCACGCTGCTGCTGGTGCCCTGGTATCAGATGGGTATTCATGGTGACTTCAGCCGACGCGCGTCGCTGCCCGGCCTCATGCTACTCTGCTGGTACACCGCTGCTTTCCTAGCCAACCACCGGTTTACACGCGGGGACGGTCAGGCTCTGTGGGGTCTGGCCGTGGGTGGCCTGATTGTCGTGCTCGGCCTTGGTGCCGACCCTCCCCTTGTCCAGGTGCTGCGGGCCGCCTTGATGCTACTCTGCTGGTACACCGCTGTTTTCCTAGCTAACACGCGCGGTCAGGCTCTGCGGAGTCTCGCCTTGATGGGCTTGATCGTTGTGCTCGGCATTGGCACCTTCAATCCACTCTTCCAAGTGATGCGGGCCATCAATCACCCCAATTGGGGCGGCATCCGCTACGAGCAGCAGGGTCTAGTCTATTGGCTAACGCTGCCTCCAAAGTATCACAGCCAATATATGACGTACGACCTCCCGGACTGGTACCGCTTGCTGCTGCGCGATAACGATGCAGCGAATACAGCCATCGAGAAAGGCGATCTGATTATTCGCTCCCATTATGACGTCTACCTCGATGAAAGAAATCGGCTGATCTACGTGAAGGAGCCATGCCGCCAGGCTGATGTTGAGCCGCGCTTCTTCCTACATGTCTATCCAGTTGACAGTGATGACCTGCTAGCCCAGAGCCGGCAGCGTGGATATGACAACCTCGACTTTAGTTTCCCCGGACATGGCTTAAGGAGTGGTGAGCGGTGCCTAGCGATCCGCGGGCTACCAAGGTATGCTATCGGCCGCCTCGAGACCGGCCAACTCACGTCCGTGGAAGTAGGTGTCCGGGCCATCTGGGAAGGCAGTTTTGCTGTTGGAGAGTAGTGAGGGGACGAGCCGCCGGTCTAGCGCGCGCCGCAGGCTTGCAGACAGGCTTGCAGATGACCGCGCGCTTCCGCCGCTATCGCCACACACGCCGGCAACTCGTACTCCTTGGCCCCGATGATCTCAAGGTCGAGTGCGCCGGTGTAGCCGTACACGTGCAGGACCCGGACATAGCCGAGGAGGTCAATGTCCCCGCGCCCGTTTGCCTGGAGCGGCGGACTCCCCGGCCCGTGCTGCCGGCCCTTGCAATCGCGGATGTGGACGTGCTTGATGCGATCAACCACCGCTCTCAGTGCCGCGACGGGATCCTCACCCGCGCGATAGATGTGGCTGGGGTCCATGTCCAGCCCGAACGCCGGTGAGTCGATAGCGTCGAGCACCTGGAGCGATGTCGGCGTGTTGTAGACGGCATGGCCGACGTGCGCCTTGACACAGAGCGTCACGCCGTAGTGCTCCGCGCGGTCGGCGAGCCGGCCAAGCGAATTGATGACCTCATCGAGCGACGCGGGATCGTCAGTCGTGCCCCCCGGCCCACAGTTGATGACTAGAATGCCGGACTCGACGGCGGCCTGCATCGCAGTCTCCATCCGCTCCGGGTCGCGCGAAGGCTGCTCCATCGCCAGCAACTCCAGGTCGTACTGTTGGGCGAGGCGCTTGATCTCCGGCACAATCTCGCGCCAGCGCTCCAAGACCAAGTGCTCACTCATGCGCGGAATGGCCGAGACCTCAATACCGTCGTAGCCGCAGAGGGCCGCGTATTGGAAGGCAATCTCCATAGGGTAGCCACCGAACAGGACCGAGTTGAAACCCAGCTTCATCGCATCTACTCCGGCACGGTCACGACGCTATCGTTCGCCCAGCTCTCGATGGCCGCCTCGATGATGAGCTGGACTTTCAGCGCGTCCTCCGCCTTGCCATCCACCTGCTCCGGCGGGACCTGGTTACGCAGGTCTGCGATCCACTGATCTATGCGGCTCTGGAAGGTGGCATTGAAGTTTTCCATCCCGCCGGGGTGGTGGTAGACCTCGTGTTCGAGGCCGAAACGAGGCTGGAACTCCAGCACTTGGCACGCCTCCCGAATGGTGATCCGCGCCTCGCTGCCGATCAACTCGCAGGTCTCCAGACCCCACGGTCGGTTCGGCCCGCCGCCGTCGTAGCTGCCGAGCAGGTGGCCGATGACGCCCTGCTCGAATAGAAGATTGACCTGGACGTTGGACCAGATTGTGCGCCCCTTGCCCTTCTTGAAGAAGGCATGGACTTTCCGCACGTCGCCGGCGAAGTAGCGCATCACGTCGAGCGAGTGGGGATGGAGCGCGCGCATGTGAAAGTGCTCGCTCCGCTCCGTGCGATTACTGATCCACATCGCCATGTTGATGAAGTTCATCTCACCCAGGCGACCGGCATCGAGCCATTCACGGGCACGCCGGGCGGCCGGAGTGAAGCGGTGGTTGAGGTTGATGCCGTAGGGCAGGCGCTTTTCCTTGGCCAGGGCGACCATCTCCCGCGCTTCTGGGATGCGGTTGGAGATGGGTTTCTCGCCGAGCACCGGAATACCGGCGCCCAAGAGCGCCATCGTCGGCGCGTAGTGATCGCCGCCGTTCTCCTCCCCGGCGGTGCAGACGCTCGCCGCGTCAATCGGGATGCCGGACCCGATGAGCGTCTCGACGGAGGTGAAGGCCGGGCAACCGTACTCCCGACCGGCCTGGTCGGCTTTCTCCGAGAGGGCGTCGCAGACGGCGACGACCTGCGTATGGGGATTGTGGCGATAGCAGCCGGCGTGTCGGTTGCCGATGCCGCCCATGCCGACGATGGCGATTTTGAGCATAGCTCCCTCCTGGCGGGCAGTATGGACTGCGCGACGGCTCCGTCTGCCGGCAGTGCAAGCTGCCGGAGTATAGCACCGCGCCATCTGCCGTCATTCTCACGCCCGCGGGAATCCAGGCCGCCCCCGGGTGCGCTATGAATGACGACGACGCCTTAGGCGTGGGTCAGGCGGCGCGGTAGCCGATTGTCCGTCAGCACGAGGCGCTCCAAGAGCAGGGCTTGCAGGTCGCGCCGCAAGCCGGCGTGCTGCGGCTGCGACCAGAGATTGTATAGCTGCCCCGGGTCCTCCTGCATGTCGAACAACTCCCCATAGGGCTGCCCCGGATAGACCGTCAGCTGGTAGCGGTCCGTCACCACGGTCCGCAGCCGTAATCCCAGGTAGTCCTCGTCGTTCTCGACCACCACCGCCGACTGGACCGATGTGGCCCGTCCCTCCAGCAACGGCGTCAGGACCTGCCCCGGCCAGGGCGGCAGCATGGCCGGCGCTTCCGGCACGGGTGGCACCGTGCCTTCCGGGATAGGCACCCCGGCGAGATCGAGGATCGTCGGCGCCACGTCGAGCAGGCTCACCAGCGCGTCGCTCTGCACACCGGCCGGAAAACGGCCGGGCCAGCTCCAGATCAAGGGCACGCGCAGGATGCCGTCGAAATGAAACGGGCCTTTGTTCAGCAGCCAGTGATCGCCCAGCATCTCGCCGTGGTCCGCCAGAAACACGACGACGGTGTTTTCTCGCAATCCCAGGCGGTCGAGCGCTGCCAGGACTCGCCCGACCTGCTCGTCCACAAAGCTGACCATCCCGTAGGTCAGGGCGGTGATCTCGCGTAACTGCTCGTCGGGGATATTCGTCGGCGCTATTCGTCCGCTCAACGCTAGCCCCGCGGCAAAGACGCGCCGGAAGTGCGGCGCCAGGTCGTCCAGTTCGCCGGCACGGCGGGTAGGTGATGGCACGTCGTCGAGCGCGTAGGCGCGATCCCAGGGGCGCGGGGGACAGTAGGGATGGTGTGGATCGGGAAACGAGCACCAGGCTAGGAAGGGGCGCCCGTTCCTGCAGTCTGCGGCCGCCGATTCTAGGAAAGCAATCGTACGGTCGGCGCACCAAGTGTTGTAGTGCAGGTCCGCCGGCAGGGCCATCGTCCAGGCCTGGTCGGCGCCGGTCCGTGGTGGCTGCCCGGCGAAAGAGTGCAGCAGCCGCTCCGCGTCGGGGTGCTCGGCCCGGAGCCACTGCAAATAGTGACCGTAGATACCGCCGCCGTGACCGCCGGTGAAATCGGCCGTCTCCAGACCGTAGTAGGGCGATGGAAGATCGGTGAGTCGTCCGCTACGCCACAGGTCACGGGCCTCGGGGAACTCTGCCGGGTCAACGTCCTCCTCCGAGGCGCCAGTCGCGAGACCGTACACGCGCAGGTGGATTTTGCCGACGCTGTGAGTGCGGTAGCCGGCCCGGCGCAACGCCTCGGTGAACGTCGGGATACGGGGGTCGAGGTCAATCCCGTTGGTGCGTACCCCGTGACCGCGTGGCGTCAGCCCGGTGTAGAGCGTGGAGCGCGAAGGCATGCAGAGCGGGTTGGTGACGTAGGCACGGGTGCAGTGGATGCCGCTGGCCGCCAAGGCATCGAGGTGCGGTGTCCGGAGGACGGGATGACCGACGCAGCCGAGATGATCGGCACGCTGCTGATCGGTCATCAGGAAGAGGAAGTTGGGCCGTGCAGCCATCACCGTCGCTCCTCGGGCGTCGGACCTAACCCCCGTCCCCTTCCCTGGCAGGGAAGGGGAGTCAGCGCGATTCCCGGCCTGTAGCCACTTCCCTGAAGGGAGGGGGGTGGGGGGTAGGTGTGCTCCTCCCCGGCTAGACAATGCGCTCGGTACGCTGCGCGACGATCTCCGGGTCGAGATCGAAACCCAGCCCCGGCCCGGTAGGCATGTACAGAATGCCGTCCCGCACTTGGAGCGGATTTCGCACAATCGGATCGCGGTCGAGGTCCGCGTTGTTCTCGTGGAAGGTAGTGTTCTTGATGGCACCGTACAGGTTGGCGTGAGCAAAGCCCCAGTTGGAGCCGAGGGACGTAATCTCCAGGTTGACGCCGAACGCCTCGGCAAGCTGGGCAATCTTTATGTGATCGGTGATGCCACCGCGCCAGCCGTTGCTGGCCCGCACAATATCCGCCGCCCGCAGCGCCAGCACTTGCGCTGTACTATAGAGCGAGCCGGGAAGGAACTCCGTGGCGGCGATGGGTATCTCCAGCGTGGCGCAGAGCTTCCGTAGTCCGAGGTAGTCGAAGTCGCGCAGCGGCTCCTCGAACCAGGTGAACTGCTGCCGCTCCAACTCGCGTCCCACCTTGACGGCCTCGTTGTAGTTGTAGACCTGGACCGCATCGTGCATCAGGTGGAAGTCCGGCCCAACCGCCTCGCGCAGTGCCCTGGCCACTGCGATCATCACTGCCGGGCCACGCCAGCAGTGATCTTTGTAGCCCTTGAAGCCGAGCGCCTGCACCCGCAGAGCGTCCTCCACGTATTCGTCCACGGTTTCCAGATCGGGGCCGCTGCGGTAGCAGGGAATATGGTCCCGGTAGCCGCCCAAGAGCTTCCACAACGGCATCCCGGCGGCCTTGCCGGCCAAGTCCCACAGCGCGTTGTCCACCACGGCGCGATAGACGTTGGAGGGCGGATAGCGTAGGCGCTCCAAGTGCATCAAGCGCTGCCAGATGACTTCACGGTGGTACGGATCGTGGCCCAATAGCTCCGGACGGTACACCTGCTGGATGAACTCGGCGCAGGTGGCGCCACAGCCGTCGCTCAGACCCTCGATCCCGGCATCGGTCTGGATACGCAGCAAGCCCAACGGCAGATGGATTTTGAGGTCCGTAATCTTCATCAGCCTCTTCCCACTTCCGCCGTATTCGCCCTCTCCCCCTAGGAGAGGGCGGCCTGGCAGCCCCGACTCAATACTCCTCCACAAGGTGGCGCCGGAACTGCTTCATGTCCCACTCGATACCAAACCCGGGACCGTCAGGCGGCGCAATATAGCCATCCTTGACCATCGGGGCATTCATCGCGCCTAGCTCTTCCGCCTGCTTGGCCACCCCCAGGCCGTCACCGCCGACCTCGTGAAAGGTTGTGTTGGTAATCGCCATCTGCAGGTGGGTGTTGACGGCTCCGAATAGGCCCCCGTGCCCGTTCAACTCGATATTCGCGCCATAGCACTGCGCAAAGTTGGCAGCTTTCATCGTCTGAGTCACACCATGGAGTCCGGTCGCACGGATGAGATCGGTCGCCTTCAGCAGCAGCCGCTGACACGATCCTTCCATGTCGGCTTGCATCGGTTCGTGACCCATCACAGGCATGACCAACGCAGCGCAAAGCTCCTGCAGCTGGAGGATGTTCTCTTCATGGATCGGCTCTTCCAGCCAGACGTAGTCCAGCTCCTCCATCAGGCGCCCGATCATGATCGCCTCTTCCAGCGTGTACGAGCGGACCGGATCGTTGATGAGGTCATAGTCCGGTCCAACGTACTCCCGCAGGCCACGGATGATGGGCACGTCCGCCTTGCCGCCCTTGTAGCTGTGTATCTTGTAGGCGAAGATGCCCGAGTCCTCGCGGCCCTGCTCGATGTGGCGCTTGTAGCCGTCGAGGTCCGTGTTGCCCCCCATCAGATAGACGGCAATGCGGTCACGCACCTTGCCCAACAGATTGTAGACCGGCTGGCTGGTTGCCTTGCCGGCAATGTCCCATAGGCAGTGATCGAAGATCCCCGACCACGCATAGGGACGATACAGCCAGCGCCGCGCCACCTCGAACTTCTGGAAGAAGTGCTCGCGGCGGAACGGATCCTCGCCAATGGCCATCCCCCGCAAGAGATCAACCATGTCCTTGGCTTGGGCCACGCCTTGGGTACACTGGGCAATGCTCTCGATCCCGTCATCGGTGCGGACAATGAGGAAGGGATGATACTCCGATCCGGAGGTGGGGAACCCTTTGTGGGTGTATTGGATACGGCGCAGCCCCGGTACCTGGACCAGACGATGCTCCCCGCCGCCGGGCCGCTCGAGGATACTGAGCTTGATTTCGGTGATCTTCATGGCACTCTCCTCGTCTCCTCGGAGGGCCGGCGTTTCGCCGACCGTCTTTCCCACATCAGCGGGCATCCACTCTCCCTGCCGCTAGCTTCCGGCTTGCGTCGCTGCCGCGGCCGACACTACACGCTCGGTACGCGCCTGCACGAGGTCCCAATCTAGCTCGAAGCCGAGACCCGGCTGCGTCGGCATGTGCATGTGGCCGTCCGCGACCGGCAAGTGGTTGGTCACAATCGGATCGAGCGGCCGCTCCCAATGCTCGCAGAAGGTCGTGTTGTGGATGGCCCCATAACAGTTCGCGTGCGCGAAGTACCAGCACACGCCGCCGGATGTAATCTCGATCTTCATCCCGAACGCCTCGGCTAGTCGCGCCAGCTTGAGCACGTCGGTAATGCCCCCGCGCCAGGTAATGCTCGCACGGATGATGTCGCAGGCTTGCATGGTGACGACCTGCGCCGTGGACCAGATGCTACCGGGCAGGTATTCGGTAGCCAGAATGGGAATGTCCAGCTCGGCCGCCAGTCGTTGGAGACCGTGATAGTCGTAGTCGGACAGCGGCTCCTCAAACCAGGTGTAGTCCTGGCGTTCCAGCTCGCGCCCGACGCGGATGGCCTCGGTGTAGATGTAGATAGCGTTGGCGTCGTGCATCAGGTGGAAGTCGGGACCGACCGCCGACCGCACCTCCCGCGCGACCGTCATCATGAACTCCGGGCCGTTATGGCAGTGGTCCTTGTAGCCCTTGAAGCCCTGCGCCTGATGGTGCAGCGCGTCGTTCACGTAGCTCTCGACGTTGGGTAGCTCGTGGCCGCTACGGTAGCAGGGAATGCGGTCGCGCACGCCGCCGATCAGTTGCCACACAGGCACGCCGGCGGCCTTGCCCGCTAGGTCCCACAACGCCACGTCAATCAGCCCGCGAATGCGGTTCTCGGTGACGTAGCGCTCGCGGTCGAAGTTGTGCAGTCGCTGCCAGATCCATTCGCGGTCGAGCGGATCGCGCCCGATCAGCACCGGCCCGTAGATGGCGGGAATGACGCGCACTGCTTCCTCGCTGGCGCCATCGCAGAGACCCTCGATCCCGGCGTCGGTCAGGATGCGGACCAGACCGAGCGGCTGATGCACCAGGATGTCCGTGATCCGCACGTCCACCTCCTTGGCGGTGCTCGATTGCCGCGAGTATACAGAAGGCGCTCGGCCGGTACACGGCCGAGCGCCTCCACTGCTTGACAACACTGGTCGCCGTAGGCATTTCCCCGTCATTCCCGCTTTCACGGGAGTCCAGGACGGGTGCGCTGCCCCGGCCGCCCCGCTACAGCGGTTCCTTCGCCAAGACGATGTTCACCGCTTCTTCCGCCGAGATCAGCCCGTTCTCGAATCCCACCTCGCCCCGCAGCCACGGCTGGAGGGACTTGCTGACGGTTCCCTCGTAGTCGGCACCGCGGAAGTTGACCGGCACCACGTGCAGCATCGAGTTGTTGAAGTTCTCCAGGAACACCCGGAACCGCGGATCGGCAAACCACGGGTCGTCCATGATGTCCGGCCGCACCAGCGCGCCGTTCCCGCCAACCGTATTGAAGGTCAGCGACCCCAACCGGCTGCTCAGGTGCTTGATGAACTCGTAGCCCTCTTCCGGGTGCTTCGTGCCCGATTTCGGCTCACCCACTTGCCACGTGCCACCCCGCAGCTGCGACGGCCGCTTGCCGTCTTGGCGCTTGGGGAACAGCGCGGACTTGAAGGTGAACAGCGGCGAGTCGCCGCCTTCCACCGTGCGAATGGCACCGAAGACGCTCAACGACCCGGCCTGCTGGACCGCAACCTTGCCGGTGTTGAAGTTCACTCCGTCGGGCAACGGACGGGTGGCGTGATCCTTGTCCACCGCCATGGCCCGCTCCCGGTTCGAGAGGTCATACACCCAGCGCATTCCCTCTCGCGCCTTGGCGTCGGAGTGGACGATGAACTTCTTCCCGTCCGGCGTCAGGTTGTCCGAGTTGAACGCCCGGCAGATGATGGTCACACCGGCCGCCCCCGGCAGCGTCGTGCGGACGCCATAGCCCCCGTTCCGCTGGTGGAACTGGTTGGCCTGGACCGCCAGCTCGTAGAGCGACTGCATGCTGTAGTCGGGCGACGTTACGTCCGGGAACTCCAGGCCAGCCTCTTGCAGCATGCTCTCGTTGTAGAGTATCCCATCCTGGCCGGTCCAGCCCCAGCTCGGCAGCCCCCACATCTTGCCCTGAAATTGCTGGTAGTTGATGAACGGCTCGAACCACTGGCTCAGGTCCAGCTTGTCCCGCGCCACGAAATCGTCAATCGGTCGCACCACCTCGCGGCGGATGGCGTTGTAGAACACCCAGTGCGAGGGGTCCCAGGCAAACACATCACCCAGGTCCTCGGCCGCCACCAGCGCCCACATCTTGGGGTAGTTACCGTGCTGCCCCTCGGCCGGCGCCTTGATGTCCTGCAAGTGGCGCAGGTCCACCGTGATGTGCGGGAACTTCTCGCGGAAGCTGTTCTGCATCAGCGGTCCCCAGTTGCTCTTCGCCCGGAAGGTGGTCCACGAGATGGTCACCGGGCTCTTCGACTGGAGAATGCCTTGCGAGGTGTCTACGATCTTCTCGACCGTAACCACCTTCTCCTGCACGAACGTCTGCGCCTGCCCCGCCGCACCGGCCGCGCCGGTGGAACCGGCCTGACCGGTGGAACCCTGTGAGCCGCGTGGGCCGGCCGCACCGGCCGGGCCGGCCGGGCCTTGCACGTAGCGGACTTCCACTTCACCGCAGGCGGCCGCCAACAGGCCTCCTACCGCGGCTGCGGCGCCACCCAGATAGCGTCTGCGAATTATCCCTGCCACCGAAACTGCCTCCTTATTGTCCGCAAGTATCCGGCACTTGCCGGTAGGACTAACCGGACCGTCCCAAGTGACGGCCACTCTCCGACCCATCAATACTGTGTCGAATGGGTCAAGGCACAATGCAGCCGTCAATATACCATTCGTGACCCTGCTGCGGCAATAACAGTGTCCGACAGGGCGGTGCTCGATCACCGCAAGCTACGCAGAAGGCGCCCGGCCGATAAACGGCCGGGCGCCTCCACAGCTTGACAACACCGGTAGCTGGACGGCAGCCAGGTCGCTCGTTGGGAACGGCGACCGGCGGCCCGGCTACAGCGGGTCTTTGGCCAAGACGATGTTGACCGCTTCCTCGGCCGAGATCAGTCCGTTCTCGAACCCCACCTTGCCTTGCAGCCACGGCCGGATAGACTTGCTGACGGCCCCCTCGTAGTCGGCACCGCGGAAGTTGACCGGCACCACGTGCAGCATCGAGTTGTTGAAGTTCTCCAAGAACACCCGGAACCGCGGATCGGCAAACCACGGGTCGTCCATGATGTCCGGCCGCACCAAGGCGCCGTTCCCGCCAACCGTATTGAAGGTGAGCGACCCGAACCGGCTACTGAGGTGCTTGATGAACTCATACCCCTCTTCCGGATTCTTCGTGCCCGACTTCGGCTCACCCACCTGCCACGTGCCACCCCGCAGCTGCGACGGCCGCTTGCCATCTGTGCGGCGGGGGAACAGCGCCGACTTGAAGCTGAACAGCGGCGAGTCCCCGCCTTCCACCGTGCGGATCGCGCCGAACACGCTCAACGACCCCGCCTGCTGGATCGCAATCTTCCCGCCATTGAAGCTGATCCCTTCCGGCAGCGGACGGGTGGCATGGTCCTTGTCTACCGCCATCGCCCGCTCCCGGTTCGAGAGGTCATACACCCAGCGCATTCCCTCGCGGGCCTTGGCATCGGAATGGACGGTGAACTTCTTGCCATCCGGCGTGAGGTTGTCCGAGTTGAACGCCCGGCAGATGATGGTCACACCAATCGCCCCGGGCAGTGTGGTGCGGACGCCAAAGCCCCCGGTCCGCTGGTGGAACTGGTTGGCCTGGACCGCCAGCTCGTAGAGCGACTGCATCGTGTAGTCGGGCGACGTCACGTCCGGGAATTCCAGTCCGGCCCCCTGGAGCATCGACTCGTTGTAGAGCATCCCATCGTGGCCGGTCCAGCCCCAGCTCGGCAGCCCCCACATCTTGCCCTGAAACTGCTGGTAGTTGATGAACGGCTCGAACCACTGGCTCAGGTCCAGCTTGTCCCGCGCCACGAAATCGTCAATCGGTCGCACCACTTCCCGGCGGATGGCGTTGTAGAACACCCAGTGGGAGGGGTCCCAGGCAAAGACATCACCCAAGTCTTCGGCCGCCACCAGCGCCCACATCTTGGGGTAGTTGCCGGCCTGGCTCTCGGCCGGCGCCTTGATGTCCTGCAAGTGGCGCAGGTCCACGGTGATGTGCGGGAACTTCTCGCGGAAGCTGTTCTGCATCAGCGGTCCCCAGTTGCTCTTCGCCCGGAAGGTCGTCCACGAGATGGTCACCGGGCTCTTCGACTGGAGAATGCCTTGCGACGTGTCCACGATCTTCTCGACGGTGACCACCTTCTCCTGCACGAACGTCTGCGCCTGCCCCGCCGCACCGGCCGCACCGGCCGCACCGGTGCCGCCGGTGGAACCCTGTGAGCCGCGTGGGCCGGCCGCACCGGCCGGGCCGGCCGGGCCTTGCACGTAGCGGACTTCCACTTCACCGCAGGCGGCCGCCAACAGGCCTCCTACCGCGGCTGCGGCTCCACCCAAATAGCGTCTGCGAATTATCCCAGCCACCGAAACTGCCTCCTTCTATTCCACAAGTATCCAGCACTTGCGGATAGCATCAGTCGGACCGTCCCAAGTGACGGCCACTCTTTGACCCATCAATACAGCGCCACAGCGCCGGATGGGTCCAGGCACAATACAACCGCCAATATACCATCATGACCCGGCTATGGCAATAATAACGCTCCGACAGACCGGTCAAGCGCGTTAGAAAGCGCGCCGGTGGCCTTTTGTCCGGTGGATGCTGGTACAGTATGCGGCGTAACCTTTGCGAGGCTGCGGACGCGCCAGGGGCGGAGTAGCCCGCCTCAAAACAGGAGGTACGCACCATGCCCACGATTGCAGCAACTACCCGCTCGGTCGTCCTACCGGCCTGGGCCGCGCTCCAACGACAGCTCATCGCCACCATGGACCAGTCGGTCCACCCGATGCTGGAGAAATACACCCGCGACGACGGCACGCTGATCTGGCGTGACGAGTTCATCACCCGCGACGGCGCCGACGACGGCTACGAGAGCTTCCACAACTGGCCGTTGCTCTACATCCTCGGTGGCGGCGACCACTTACTGCCCCTCTCCATCAAGGAGTGGGACGCGGTCACGCGGCAGTTCACCGGCTACGGCCAGATCCACAAGGAGTTCGAGATCGGCTACGACTGGTTCCATCAGGGCGAGAGCTACATCTACTTCTACTACCTGAGCCTGGCCGATCCGGCAGGCCAGAAGCAGGTAGGGCGTGCCCGGCGGTTTGCGGGGTTCTATCTCAATGAAGACCCGGAGGCGCCCAACTACGACCCTGGTCTGAAGCTGATCCGTGCCCCTCACAACGGCAGCGGTGGTCCCCGCTGGGGATTCTCGGACGGGGACCCGCCGAGCTATGGCTGGGGTCCCGGGATGCGGAGCTACGGGCTGCCCTTTCACGACGTTCCCGGCATTACCCACTACGACGATCTGAAGGACCCGGCGCTGGCGCTCCGCATGGGGCAGGCGATGCACGAGCGCCTTGGGCGCGGCGACGTACCGGCCAACCTGGCGGTGACCAGCCTGGTCACCAACGCCTACCTGCACACCGGGGACGAGAAGTACAAGCGCTGGGTGCTGGACTACGTGGAGGCCTGGATCGAACGTGCCCGGCAAAACGGTGGTCTGCTGCCGGACAACGTCGGTCTTTCCGGAAAGATCGGCGAGCACAACCACGGCAAGTGGTGGGGCGGCCTCTACGGCTGGACGTGGCCCCACGGCTTCTACAACATCGGCATGGCCGCGATCATCGCCGGCTCCAACGCGCTGCTGCTCACCGGCGACCACAGCTACCTCGACCTAGCCCGCACGCAGATAGATCGCATTATCGAGCAGGGCATCGTGGAGAACGGCACGCTCAAGGTGCCGTACCGCTACAGCGATCAAGGCTGGTTCGAGTACCGCGAGATGGACTTGCTCTACCCGGTCGCGGTGTGGAACATGTCCCTGGAATCCGCCGATTGGGAGCGTATCGAGCATCTCCGCGCATCCAGCGCAAGCGATTGGCGGGAAGTACGCTCCTTCCGCAACAAGCACGACGACGGTCACGAGGCGCCGTGGCTGCGGTTCCTCGCCGGCGACAACCCGACCTATCCGGAGGCTATCCTCAGCGAGAGCCTGGGGCAGGTCTACCACCGCATGCACCTGATCCGCGAGGACGAGGAAGACCTCTCGCAAGCCAACGTCCACCACTGGCAGCAGCTCAACCCAGTGCTCACGGAGGGTCTGGTGCAGACCACCTTGGGCGCGCCGCAGGTAGTCTATAACGGCGGCCTGCTGATGGCTCCGCTGCGGTACTTCGATCCGCAAGGCCGGCGCGCCGGGCTGCCGCCCGACGTGGCCGCGCTCGTCCCGAAAGTCGAAGCGGGCCGGACGGTAGCGCACCTCGTCAACTTGAGTCCAGTGCATGACCGCGAGGTGGTGATCCAAGCGGGCGCCTTTGGCGAGCATCGCTTCACGACGGCACGCACCATCGGCCCCGACGAACCGGAGCCGGACCGCTTCGAGCGGGTACAGGGCAGCCACCTCACGGTGCAGCTCCCACCGGGCACCGAGATACAGTTGAGCCTGGGGATGGAGCGCTTCGTCAACCGGCCAACGGTGGCCTTTCCCTGGGACTAAACTGCCGAGCCGGCGGCAATGACGGGCAGCAGACTCCCCCTCTCCACGATGGTGGAGAGGGGGCCGGGGGGTGAGGCGCAGTCCCCGGAAGCTAGTAGATCACCTTGTTCAGGGGATACTCCACCAGGCCCTCGGCGCCGGCACGCTTGAGCGAGGGTGCCAGGTCACGGACGACCGCGGCGTCCACGATGACCTCAATAGCGATCCAGTCGCCGCCCAGGAGATGGGAGATCGTGGGGGTGTGCAGGGCCGGTAGGCGCGCGGTGACCTGCTCCAGCTTGTCCGCCGGTAGGTTCATTTTCAAGCCCACTTTGCCACTCGCTTGGAGCGCGCCCCGCAACAGGAGCGCCAGATTCTCCAGCTTCTCCCGTTTCCACGCATCGGCCCACGCCGCTGCATGTGCCACCAGCCGCGGCGTCGACTCGAGCAGCGTTGCGACGATGCGGAGGCGATTTGCGCGCAGAGAAGAGCCGGTCTCGGTCAGCTCCACAATCGCGTCGGCCAGCTCCGGCACCTTGACCTCGGTCGCCCCCCACGAGAACTCGACCTCGGCCTCCACGCCACGCTCGGCCAGATAGCGTCGGGTGAAGCGCACAAGCTCGGTCGCAATCCTCTTGCCCTGGAGGTCCTCAGGCCGCTGAACGGGCGAGTCGTCCGGGACCGCCAAGACCCAGCGGGCCGGCCGATCCGTATTCCGGCTGTACGCCAGCTCAGCGACCTCGACCACCGCCGCATCACGCTCCTTGATCCAGTCCAGCCCGGTGATGCCGGCGTCGAGGACACCCGCTTCGACGTAGTGCGGGATTTCCTGAGCGCGGATCAGCAGCGCTTCAAGCTCGGGATCGTCAATATGGGGGACATATGACCGGTCGTTGAGGGTGATCCGATAGCCAGCCCGATGAAACAGGGCCAGGGTACGCTCTTGCAGACTGCCGGCTGGCAGCCCTAGTCGCAGCTTCTTCACAAACCGTGCTCCTGCGGAGATGTTGCGTCAACGAGAGTTGAGAGAACAGAGTACTATAGAGGAACGGCCGGCATGACGCAGGCACCGGCATGGACGAAAGCGATGGCAGAAGCGAACGACAGCGCTCTCTCGTCGGACAAGCCCCTGACCAAGCCGGAGGATGATCGGCTGGCCTATAGTCCGTTTGCCAAGCGTCTCGCCGAATCGCTCTTGGCGATGGCGCCACCCGATGGGTTCGTCGTCGCTCTCTACGGCTCCTGGGGTTCCGGCAAGACTACGATAGTGAACTTCATCGTACATTATCTTGAACACCGACCAGAGAACGAGCAGCCGATTATTGTCCACTTCAACCCTTGGTGGTTCTCCGGGCGCGAGAACCTCATCAGGGCGTTCTTTGACCAGCTTCAGGCAGCCTTGACCGGGCGCTTGAAATCCGGTTGGCGCCAGACACGGCGACACCTCGCTCAGTTTGCCGGGCTAGTTTCCGAAGCGCCGCTTCCTTATGCCTCGACGGGGAAGATACTCAAGAGAGTCATTGAGCCGAAGCAACCGGACACCAATGCACTGAAGCAGAGCATAGCGGAGACACTTCAGAAGCAGGATAAACGTATCGTGATTGTCATTGATGACATAGACCGGCTCACACCGGAAGAAATCAGGCAGCTCTTCCGCGTTATCAAGGCTGTTGCCGATTTTCCTAATGTGCTCTATCTGCTTGCATTCGACCGGGAGATGGTGGTAAAAGCTCTGACAGAGAAACAGGATTTGCCGGGCGACCAATACCTTGAGAAAATCGTGCAGGTTCCTATTGATTTGCCGGCACTTGACCACACAGCACTCCAGGCGATGCTTTCCGAGAGGCTCGACACGATTCTCAGAGATACTCCCGAGGAGCTATTTGACCAGGATTACTGGCAAAATGTCTATCTCGGAGGGATAGACCAGTTTATTGCCACACCTCGCGACGTCGTTCGCCTTGCGAACGCTATATCCATAACCTATACACACCATGAAATCCGAGGGGAAGTCAACGCGGTTGATTTCATCGCCCTTGAAGTGATTCGATTATTCCAACCAAGTGTGTACCATATTATCAGAAGCAATGAGGAGCATTTTGCAGGATTCGTAGAACTCTTTGGCCTCACCGGACAAACCGCTGATGACCTACGAAAGTTCCATGACGGATGGATCAAAGTTCTACCGGAGAATAGAAGAGAACCAATACGGCAACTGCTTGCACGGATATTCCCGAAGCTAGAGGAGCTATGGAGAGGGACTCATGGCATCAACACTGGCTAGACAGCGGCGCATCGCCAGTGGCGGAGAGATCTTTCGGAGCTACTTCCGAATGGCAATACCCGAAGGAAGCATTTCCCATGCCGAGATGAAGGCTATTCTCGCGCTGGCGCATGATCCGGACGCATTCGGTGCCAAGCTCGTTGAACTGTCCACTCAGATACGCCCGGACGGTATGACCCGCGTGCGGGCATTCCTGGACCAACTTGAGGACTATACCGAGCAGGAAATCCCTGCGGACACCATCGCGCCGGTTGTGCAAGCATTCTTCCGGGTAGGAGACCAGCTACTACGACCCGAAGATGAGCGGCGCAACATCTTCGATTTCGGCAACGAACTCCGAATCGGTCGGATTATCCGCCAGCTACTCCGGCGGCTCGAAGAACCGGAACGATTCGAGATTCTGCGGGATGCCGTCTCGGCAAGTGGTTCCCTGGCGACTAGCGTGCGCGAAGTAGCTAGCTTTGAGCAGGAGCACGAGCGTCATCCGGAACGGCACGACGATCAGAGGTTTGTCAATACCGAGCATCTCGGGGTATTGCGAGACTTAGCACTGCAGAAGATTCGCGCAACCGTTGCGAATAACACGCTCTTGCGGAGCAAAGGACTTGCCAGCGTGCTGTTTCGGTGGCGGAATTGGGCCGGGCCAGAAGAGGCACAGAAGTGGGTGGAGGAGACTGTTCGGACCGATAGGAGCCTCTCCGATTTGCTGGAGCTACTGCTAGGTACGGCATTCAGTTCTGCTACAGGGGCTTATGATCGGCTTGATCCTGATCTGGTGAGCAACTTCCTCAACTCCCCGGAGATCGCCGACCATGCCCGCAGGCTGGCTGAAAGCAGCACACTGACCGAGCGGCAACAGGCAGCGGTCAAAGAGTTCGTTCGAGTGTACGACTGCATCCAGGAAGGAAAGGGCCCGGACGACCCCCCCGGACCCGGACACCCTCCCGATGTCGAGTAAGAGCCACTGCTGTAGAAGCTGTCGGCCGGCCGCGCTGTACGATCATCACTCCGCCGGTCGCGTGGCGGTGAGGAGGCAGTAGCCGAGGAGGCCGTCGCGGGTGGCCTGGCGGGCGGCTCGCGCCATCGCGCGGCCGGCGCCGAGGTCTATGTCGCCCAGGTCAATCTTCCCCAGGCCGGCCAGGATCGAGACGCCCATGAGCTTGGTCTGGATGTCGGCGATCAGCTTGGCGATGGCGTCGTTGTGCTCCTCCGTAGCGATCCGGGCAAAGCCGGCGGCGGTCAGGATCGCGGCGTAGCGCTGCACCGGCTGGGCATCGGCCACGCAGGCCACCCACGCCGCGACCCCCTGGAGGGCCTCCGGCAGGGGGCCGTTGACCGTGAGGTCCGTGATACCAACCCGACCACCTGGTGCCAGCACACGGTACATCTCGGATGCAGCCTGCGCCTTGCTGGGGAAGGTGCAGAAGGCACACTCGCAGATCACCGCCGTGAAGCTGCCATCGTCGAACAGCAGCGACTCCGCATCACCGACCTCGAAGGCGGTTCGGTCAGCGACACCGGCCGACATCGCTGCCGCGGTCGCGCGCTCAATCTGCTGCGCTCCGTAGTCTACGCCGGTGACGTGGCACCCGAACTCCTGCGCTAGGAAGACGCTCGTCGTGCCGGTACCGCAGGCGATGTCGAGCACGCGGTCCGCCGGGCCGAGCCGGAGCCGCTGGCCGAGGTGGCGCGTCAGCTCCAAGCCGCCGGGGTGCAGCGACTCTCCCACGAGCAGCGAGAGACACTCCTGCCCGTAGACGGCGGCGCAGCAGGCTTTGAGCGCCGCCGCGTCACCGTCAGCGGCTGCCGTAAACGTTTCGGCGGTGACAGCACTCATCGTCCGTTGGTGAAGTGGTCGTTGGCGAGCCGCGGATAGCGCTCGACGATCCGCTCGCGCAGCTCCGGCGGCGTGACGACCCCCCGGCCGCCAGGGCCCGGCACGAAGTGCAGCGGCTCCACGTCGCCGATGATGGCTCCATTCCCTTGGCCGGCGTGGCGCGCCCGTGCGCGGTCGCGCTCGCGGGCCGCAAGTTGCATGCGGGCCGCTTCGCGGTAGCCCATATTGTTGTAGGCACAGAAGGGGATTTGCTTGCCGTCGGGCAGCAGGATTTCCTTGCAGCACTTCATCACGTTCTTCAGGCTGAACGTATAGGTATCGAGGAAGTCGGTGAGCATAATCATGAACACCCGGTCGGCCAACTCACCAACATCCATCATGGGGAGGTTGCAGGCAGCGCAAGCAAGCTGGAACTGGGTTGCCACGCTCGTCGAGCCAGCCACCGCCGACGTGGACCAGAGGTCCTCCAGCACCCTTCTGATTTCGCCTTCGACGTCGGGCACGGTCCGGTTGGTGAGGTAGTCGAGATAGTCCTCCACCTCCAACATGCGCGGCAGCGGCGCGACCAGATCATCTTCGACATACGCATAGGTCACGGAATTGCAGGTCGGGAAGCAGCAGGGGATCGGCACGAAGTCGCTCTTGACGAACAGGCCGTCGGTTTGCTCCTCAATGGCCTGCACAATGTCGGGGTTCGTCACCCGTTGCAGCGGATCGTGGTCGGTCGTATGTCGCCCGGAGTGGAAGACCGGCTGGAAGTTGATGCCCCGCACCGCCGGGTGCTCAAGACCGAACTTGACGATCTCACCGACCTCATCGAGGTTCAAGTTGCGGTCAATGGCCGGGACGAGGATGACGCGCTTGCCGATAGCGTGCAGCCGGTCGAGGGCAAGCTTCTTCTCGGCCAGCAGGTTCTCTTCCGCGCGCAGAGTCCGGTGCGTTTGCTCCTTGAAACCGTCGAATTGCAGATAGATGAAAATGTCCAGGTCCGCGAGCGCCGCCAGGAAGTCATCGTCACGGGCAATGCGCCGGCCATTGGTGTTGAGCATCACGTGGGGGAGGCCCTTGTCCTTGGCAAGGCGCATCATCTCGACGATCTGCGGATGGATGGACGGCTCACCGCCGGAGAACTGCACGATCTCCGGCTGGCCCTCCGTCTCGATGAAGCGGTCGAGAATTCGGTCTACCTCTTCGAGGGTCAGGTTAAACCCTGATTGCGCGTCGGCAAAGCACAAGGGACAATCGAAGTTGCAGGCCGAGTTGACCTCGATGATGCCGAGGCAGGCGTGCTGCTTGTGCTCCGGGCAGAGGCCGCAGTCATAGGGACAGCCTTCGACGACTTCAGTGGAGAAGTCCAGCGGGATGGTGCCCGGCTTGTTGAACTTCACCGAGCCGAGGTAGGCCTCGGCATCGGAGTAGACCAACCCCTCGAACCAGCCGTGCTCCGGGCAGCGCTTCCGCATATAGACCTTGTTGTCGCGGATGATGACCTGCCCGTCAACGATGCGCCGGCATTCCGGACACATGCTCCGCGTCAACTCGTGGAAGACGTAATCGAGGTCTTGCTTCTCGGCGGTCTGCGCTGCGGTGTCTATCTGAGGCTGCGGGGCAGTCTGAACCATGGCGGAATGCTCCTCCTCACCGCACGGCAGAGCACGGTGATATAGTCACCATAATAATGCACTACGACCTCGTTTGTGGGTAATAGACGTTACGGCTACACTGAGGATAACGCCAGGTCGGCTAGGTTGTGGGCAGGTCGTTCCCCGGGGAGGCTGGCCATGCGTAGGTACGCGCCCACCTGCGCTGCCCGTCAGCATAGCGTGGCGCCGCGGGCCGCATGGCTGCCGATAGCGCTGTTGCTCGCGCTGCTCAGAGCCGGGTGTGACATCAATGTGACCGGCGGCCCGTCACCCTCGCCATCATCCTCGGCGGCACTGCAACGCGCCGACGCCGCGCCGACGCCGCTGCCTACTGCCCGGCCGGCCGTCAGCACGGCAGCCCAAGACTGTCCGGTCACCAAGCCTATTGACGCCAACCCGCCAACTGTCGTCCCTGATGGGCGTCCTTTCATCGGACCCGGTCTGTTTTATGTGAGTCCGGATAGGAAAATCTGGGCAAGCGTTGGGGGCTGGGATACCAGCGCCCCTGGTGCTCTGAGGGTACTCTGGCTCAAACCGCTAGGGACGCCGCTGGAGCTACGCGGGCGGCGCCTCGACGCCGAGGCACCGCCGCTGAGGTTTGATACCAGTGGAGATAGTAGTGATGGTTTCCAAGCGAGCCATCTAATCTTCCCGACCGAGGGCTGCTGGGAGATTGTGGCTCAGTCGGGCAACAGTGTATTGCGGTTCGTCATGTACTTACACTCCGTATCCGCCTCATCGCGACAGGATACAGTGCGGGGAGCCGGGAGGCGAGGGTAGTCATTCCCTCGCCGTAGCCGCCAGATGGCCCCTGATGATGGCGGCGACGCGGGCCAGCGGCAAGGTATCCGTCTTGACCGTCAGGTGCGCGAGTGCGTAGACGGATTCGCGCTCCGCCAGCAGAGAGCGAATCCGCGCCAACGGGTCCGGCGTGTCGAGGAGCGGGCGTACAGCGCCGGCGGCCAGTTGGCGCCGGAGCCGCTGCAGAATGGTCTCCGGTCGCGCTTGCAGGGCGACGACGAGGCTGGCTCGGAACAGCAGCCGGCGGTTCTCCGCCGCGACCGGAGCGCCCCCGCCGGTGGCAATGACGCGCTGCTCGCCAGCGCAGGCCTGCACGACTGCCGCCCGCTCGACGGCGCGAAAGTGTGTCTCGCCATCCTCGGCAAAGATGCGCTCGATGGGCTTGCCGGCCAGCGCGACAATGAGATCGTCGGTATCCATCGGCTGCCAGCCCAGCTGCTGTGCCAGCAGCGAGCAGACGCGCGACTTGCCAGTGCAACTGAAGCCGATGAGCACGACCCGACGCACCTCGGCCGGGCGGGAGGCGTCTTGATCCACGGCGCTGTCTTACTCGGCCTGCTCGCGCTCGGCCATCGCCTGCCGGCCGTGCGCCATCATCAGTTCGACCGGCGCCGGCTGCCCGGTCCACAACTCGAACGAGGCCGCTCCCTGATAAATCAGCATCGGCAGGCCGCCCTGCGTGCGGTAGCCCTGCGTTCGCGCTGCCTGAAGCAGCGGAGTCTCGGCCGGGTTATAGACCAGGTCGTAGACGAGTGCGCCCGGTGGCACCGACGCCAAGAGCGCGTCCGCCAACGGTGAGGCCGCGGCGGCTGGACCGTGCGCCATGCCGATCGTGGTCGTGTTGACCACTAGGCCGGCGTCTCGGAGCGCCGGACGCACCGCCTCTGCCTGGAGCGGGCCGGCGGCCAAGCTGGTGGCGTCGAAGCTGGTGGCCAAGGTGGCGACCAGACGTTCCGCCCGACTCACGGTGCGGTTGGCGACGGTCACGTGCCGCGCGCCGGCTTGCAGGAGGGCCACCGCGACCGCTCGCGCCGCCCCACCCGCGCCCAGGATCAGCGCCGATACCCCCTGCGGGTCACACGCAGCGTCGGTGAGGCCGCGGAGGAAGCCGGCGGCGTCGGTGTTGTGTCCGACCAGCCGGTCGCCCTCTTTCCGGACCGTATTCACGGCGCCGATCAACCGAGCTTCTGTGCTGAGGTCGTCAACGGCAGCGGCGACGGCCTCTTTGAGCGGCACCGTGACGTTGACTCCCAGCCACTGCGGTCCGCGCAGCTCGGCCAGAAACTCGGGTAGCTCCTCCGGTGGTGTTTCGCGGGCCACATAGCGCACCGAGAGACCGAGGTGGTCGAACGCCGGCTGCTGGAAGCGGGGGGAGATGGAGTGGGCCAGGGGATAGCCGATCACCGCCGTGAACCGCACGGCGTCTGCGGACCGGCGGGGTAGCTCAGAGGACACGGGCGGCTCCGGGTGCGAGGTGTTCGAGATCATGCCAGAAACCGGGATAGGAGATCTCGACGGTTTCCGCGCCGCCGACGAGCACCGGACCAGCGCTGACCATCCCTGCGATACACGCCATCATGGCGAGACGATGATCGCCGTGCGCGGCAGCCTCTCCGCCGGCCAGGCTGCGTGTTCCCCGGATCACCAGACCATCGGGCAGTTCCCCCACCTGCCCCCCCAAGGTGGTCAGCTCGCCGGCAACGGCGGCCAAGCGGTCCGATTCCTTGACGCGCAGCTCGGCGGCGTCATGGATGGTGGTCGTTCCTTCCGCCAGCGCGGCCGCCAGCGCCAGGATGGGCACTTCATCGAGGAGCCTGGGGATCAGTTCACCGCCAACACGCACGCCACGCAGACGGCTCGATTCGGCGGTGATGTCCGCGACCGGCTCGCCGCCGGCCTGCCGGCGGTTGGTAAGCGTGAGACGACCGCCCATCTCGGTCAGTACGTCGAGCAGTCCCGTCCGCCCAGGATTGATGCCTACCCGCTCGACGGTGACGCTGGCCTGCGGGTGCAGCAGCGCCGCAACCAGCCAGAATGCGGCGGAGGAGAGATCGCCGGGCACGGCTACGTCAACGGCTGCCAGCGCGGCTCCTCCAGCGAGAGTCAGGTGCCGGCCCTCGACCCGCAGCGACGCCCCCTGCGCCCGGAGCATGCGCTCGGTGTGATCCCGACTGGCCGCCGGCTCATGGAGCACGGTCGTCCCCGTGGCCTGCAGGCCGGCGAGCAGCAGGCACGACTTGAGCTGGGCGCTGGCGACGGGTAGTTGGTATTCGATAGCCCGCAGCTGCGCCGGGGACAACGCCATGGGCAAGCAGCGGTTGTCGTCACGGCCCACAATGCGCGCGCCCATCGCGGTGAGCGGCTCGATGATCCGCCCCATCGGCCGGCGCCGCAGCGAGGCATCGCCGGTGAGGGCCGAGAAAAAGGGCCGTCCGGCCAGAATGCCGCTCAACAGCCGGGCCGTCGTCCCCGAATTTGCAGCGTCCAGCACGTCCTCCGGCTCGCGCAGCCCCGCGCCGCCAGCGCCTTCGATCACCAAGTCGGCCACCCGATGAACGGTGCCGTTGCCGGCGACCGAATCCGGCACGGCCAGGGCTGGCGAGAGGCTGCCGTCCGGCCAGCGTCGGCGCACGTTGGCGCCCAAGGCCTCGACGCTGGCAATGGACGCGCGGCAATCGGCGCCGAGGCCGGCGCCGGTCACACGCGCGCTGCCCGTGGCAATTGCATTGAGCAGGATGGCACGGTGGGAGATGGACTTATCGCCCGGCACCGCGACCCGGCCCGTCAGGCGCATCGGCGCCTGCACGCTACGCAGCTCGACCGTCGCGGCAGCACCGGAGGCGATCATCCCGCAGCAACCGGCGCATCGTCCGGGAGCGCCGCCGGCACGCGACCAACCGCCTGGGCAATCTGCTGCACGCTCGCAGCCAGGTCAGCGAAGTTCTCGACGGTCAAGCTCTGGGCACCGTCGCACAGAGCGGTGTCCGGGGCAGGATGCACCTCGATGAGCAGACCGTCGGCGCCGGCGGCAACAGCAGCCATCGCCATCGGCTTGACCAGATGCCACTTGCCGGTAGCGTGACTGGGATCAACGATGACGGGCAGGTGGCTCAGGCGCTTGGCGACGGGAACGGCGCTCACATCGAGGGTGTAGCGGGTATAGGTCTCGAAGCTCTTGATCCCGCGCTCGCAGAGCATCACCTGCATGTTGCCCTGGTCCATGATGTGCTCGGCGGCTTGAATCCACTCGTCAACTGAGCAGCCGGGACCGCGCTTGAGCATCACCGGCTTGTCGGTGCGGCCGACCTCGTGGAGCAGCGGGTAGTTCTGGCAGTTCCGCGCCCCGATCTGCAGCACGTCGGCAACCTCGTAGACCGCCGACACTTTGCTCGGCTCCATCACCTCGGTGACGATCGGTAGGCCGGTCTCGGCACGCGCTTCGGCGAGGAGCTCCAGACCTTCGTCCTGGAGGCCTTGAAAGCTATAGGGTGTGGACCGCGGCTTGAAGGCCCCGCCGCGCAGGAGATGTGCCCCGGCTGCCCGCACCCCGCGCGCAGCCGTCAACAACTGCTCGCGGGTTTCCACCGTACAGGGACCGGCCATTAGCACCACACCGGGGCCGCCGATGGCAACCCCTCCGACATCAATCACGGTGGGTGAGGCGGTGAACTCACGCGCTGCCAGCTTGTAGGGCTTGGTAATCGGCGTCACGCGCTCGACCCCCGGCAGCAGCTCCATGCGGTCCAGCATCCCGTAGGGTGGGGTGCCGATGACACCAATGATGGTCGTGTCCACTCCACCGGAACGGTGCGGCTGCAAGCCTTCCCCTCGGATCCGCTCCTCGACGTGCAGGATTTCCTCCGTTGTCGCACCGTGCCGCATCACGATAATCATGCTGCTCTCCTCGCCATCGCTTGCTGACCGGCTCTTGGCCCTGGTAGTTCTGCTCCCGGCGCGGCCGCCGCGGCCCAAACAAAAAGAGCAGGGCCTTGCCCCTGCTCTCTCCGATGCGACGCGGCGGGCTGCTCTGGCTAGCCCGGTATCACACCGAACAGGCTAAAGTAATACGCGCCAGTAACTGCAAGCGTGTTTCGGTACATCGTCGCTGGGAGTATACAAGCGCTATGCCGACCTGTCAATTGCCCGGCATAACCCGGCATAATCAGGGGGAATCCGCCATCCTGCGCTATGAGGATAACCCCCACCCGTCATTCCCTCGGACGGCACTTACGAGAAGCACTCGGTGTGGACTTCGAGGTCGTAACCTCCGCAGCGGACCTAGCCTAGCCGGTGCTATCCTCAGGTGTATGTAGCATGCTATGGAGGCATGCCAGCCCCGCGCTTGACCACTCCGAGCGGCTGCCCTATACTGCTATTAAACCGCTTAATCTCCTGATGGCGTAAGGATACCCGCATATGCACCTGTCTCTGTTGGAAAACCAGCCAATCCACGGGTTGCGCTCGCTGTTCGTCGCCACCGGCATTGTCCTGTTCGTCGGTCTTTCTCTCGACTGGCCACACTCGCCGTCGTGGTACGTAGTGACCGTGGCACCCTTTTTGCTCATCTTCATTGCGGCAATGGGGCTTGGGCAGCGGTGGCACTGCACCGTATGGTATGCCCTCAGCCGGGTGGGGCCGGCCGGCCGAGCCGGTGATGCGCTGCGTAGCCTCCTCGAATACCGGTTGATCCGGTTTCCCCGGCTCTGGCTACGCCCGCCCGCAGCGCCGGCACCCCGCGCACAACCCTCCGGCGCGGCCACCTTCGATGGTGCGCTGGCCCAGGCTGTACAAGCGTTGGATTCCGCTGCTCGCGGGCTGCCGGCCACGCTACGGCGGTCAGCAGTGCTGACCGCGCTCGATGTGATCCAGGCGGAGACACAAGTTGCGGACGACGTGCCGCGCCTGACACGGCGGCTCACCGAGGACATGCTGGCGACCGGAGTGCGCTCGCGGCTCCGCCTCCCACCCGGTAACTCGTCTCGCCGGCGCCTGCTCGACCCGCACAGCATCGGCCTCCTGCTCGTGCTGGTGGCCGCGGGGAGTGTGATCGCGGTCGTAGGTGCCAGCGCCGCAGTCGGGCCAGGTCCGGCTCTCCTGTTCCTGCTGCTGGTCCTGCTCGCTATGGCCGGCGCCACGCTCTGGCTTGTCGGCACGCTCACCGAGCGACGCTAATACAGACGCCGCGTCCACTTGACCTTCATAGAGCAGATGCGCGGCGACCGTCTAGCCGGTACCTCTCACGACGCGGCTGTATACCAGCGGGCAGAGCGATCAATGACCACGATGGGTGTCCCCCACCCCGCCCAATCATAGGATGACTCGTCGGCAAAGTCCGTTCGCAGCGTGAGCTCGACCGTTTGGCCGGCGAATGGTCGCAAGTCCACGCGCACCTCGTTCCATTGCCGTTCCCAGGAGTGAGCACGCGGGTTGAGGTGTCGCTGCCAGATGACCTGTGGCTTGGCGTCGCGGGACCGCCGCACTGCAACGCTGTACATCACGCCGTCACCCACCGGTGTTTCCCAGGAATCCGGGTGCAGAGCGAGCGCGGTTTCCAGCCATGCTTGGGGCGGTATAGTCAAGGTCACCGTGACCTCTGAGGTCGGATGTGCATACAGCCAGCGGCGTTCTTGGCCTTGGAGTGCTAACCGCCGCAGGTCAAGGTGCGTACCGCGCGCTGGTCCGCCTGCGCTAGCAAGACGGGCACGGCCGGCGCGTACTTCCTCGATCACGTCGAGCACCAGAAGGCTCGACCCCGCGGGTGGTTGGGCGGGGGGAGGCTGTATAGCCTGGAGGCTGAGGACCATCACCAGCACACCGGCCGACAGGAGGCCGAGACCAGCGGCCAAGGTGCCGGCCGCGCGTCGCACCGGAGCTTGGCCGCCGGCTACCTCGCGCCACGTCAACACCAGGAAAGCGACACCAGCACCGGCCAACGTGGCCGCCGTGATGAGTTGGGCAAGAAGACGCAGGGCCGAAGGCCGGAACTGGAGCCACACACGATGCTGGCCAGGGGGCACGTCCACCAGCAAAAAGCCCAGTCTGGCCTGCTCCCCGGGGTGGTAGGGCACCGGATAGGCGGTAGCTTGCCGACCGTCAACGAAGGCCTGCCACTCAGGAAAATCTATGCGGCGGAAAGCCAGCGTCACCGGCGTTACGGCGGCGATGTCCGCAGCCAGCCAGTTAGGTCCGCTGTAGAGGCCACGCACGTCCAACATGCCTGTATGTGGACGGACAAGACCGCCAATCCACTCGCCCTCGGGATAGGTTCGCTCATAGATTGAATTGCCGCGACGAATGCCGGGCGTATAGATTGCCCACCAGACGGAGCGCGGCAGGAATTCACCGCCGCTGGTAGTCGTACCCCCACCATATCGGTCGGTCTCCTGAAGACGCAGCCGAGCACCATCCACGACGCGATTCGCCGGCTGGTTGTCCCCAGGCCATGGCCGGGTGGCAAGCGCTTGCCATCCCAATAAGAGCACGAGGATCGCTCCCAGGGGGAGGGAAAGGCGAGCAGCGCGGGGGAGCGCCGCTGCGGATGCGAGCGCCACGCCCAGCGCGATGACGCTATGGAGCCGGAAAGGGAATTGGAGCGTGCGTAGCAGAGCCACCACTTCCCACACCCCTTGCGACCACTTCGTTGTGAGCCACCAAGCGCCCGCGGCGAAAGCGAGAAAGAGGACTATCGGGACCGCTTGTCGGAGGCGGCGCCGCCATAGCAGGCTGGCGACGCCCAGCAGCCCAATACCCCAGAGCACCGCTTGGCCCAACGGCGGCTTGAACGGGGCGTGATCGATATAAGGGTAGGCAGCGTGCAGATCAACCGGGCCAACCGGCGTCTGGTTGTAGGGAGTATCAAAGTCATAGATGCGCTGGACCGGCGTCCAAGGATCGTACAGCCATTTGCTCACTTCTTCATAGCTGGTCCAGGCAAGCTCGAATTGCACCAACCCCCGCTCGCCAAGTGCCGGCAACCAGAAAAAGGCCGTGAGTCCCAGTGCAGCAGCCGTCGCGGCGACGACGGCACGGATGCCGGCAACATGGCGATCCATCGTTGCCAAGACTGCCACCCACAGCAGCAGTAGACCGGCTCCGATGAGCGCGGACAGATTATGCAGTAGCACCAGTGCCGACAAGGCGAGGGTCAACGATACACTCGCCCCGAGGCTCGCCCGGCCGTGGGCCCTCAGGCCGGCCCACAGCACCCATGGCACCAGCGCTACGCCCCACATTTGGGCTACGCCGCCGCCAAGGTAGAGGTGGGTGATGAACGGATAGGGAGCCAGGACATAGGCCGCGGCAGCGAACAATCCTCGCGGTGCCGTGCCCAAGAGCCCCGTGGCGAGCGTGTACATACCGGCCGTCCCGACGAGGACTACTCCGATGGCCACCGCCTGCAAAGCACCGTAGGTATCCAGGCCGAGACGAATGAAGACGGCGCCCAGGTAGTAGGTGAGCGGTGCATAGAAATTAAACAGCGGATACCCGAAGCCCATGAAGAGGTCCGGCAGCCAGCGGGGATACCACAGACCGGCTCGTAGGGAGTGGTCCAACAGGAAGAGCCGCAGGAGGTGGTACTTACCGTCAGCTGTGGACGCGAAGTCGAAGTTGGGTAGCGTCACCGGCCACCAGACGGCAGCCGAGATAGCCAGGGCCGCGAGCAAGCCCAGCAGCCACGTCCGGTCCAGACTGGAGCTAGCTAACGTGCTCCTGGGATTGCTCATGCGCGCACCGGTAGTCGGATAGTGAGGCGGAGTGGTCAGCTTCGGAAGCGGCGGCGCAGGAAGTAAACGAGGACATCCGCCGGGGCAGCGCTCACGATGAAAAGCTCGGCCGGCTGGAGCGTCTGGCTACGAATGGCAGCCAAGCAGTCACCGAGCCAAGGAGACGTACCAGCATAAGGCACGCACAGGGTCACGTCCACGTTCATCCCTCGCTAGAGGCCGGCGGCACGTCCGCACTCGCCGCCGCACTGCCGTCCTGATCATCTTGCCGGACAGTCTCCCCGCGATACGCGGCCACGTAGGCGCGTACTTGCCGGTCGAGCGTGAAGCGGTCCAGTACGCGCTGCCGGCCGGCGGCGCCCATGGCCTGTGCCAGCTCCCGGTCGGTGAGTACCGTGGCGAGGCGGTCGCCAAAGGCAACTGCGTCCCACGGGTCGGCGATGAAGCCGGTCTCGCCGTGGACCACGATCTCGGGCGCGCCGCCGTAGCAGGTAGCGACGACCGGCCGCGCGTGAGCCATGCCCTCGATGTTCATCAGGTTAAACGGATCAGGGTAGACGGAGGGTGTAGCGACAGCGTCAGCAGCACCGAAAGCTTGCCGGAGATCGTCACCGGCGAGCCAGCCGAGGCCGTGTACCTGCCCACCCACACCCTCTTTGTAGGCGAGGCGTTCGAGAAAGCGCAGATAGTTGGTGTTGTCTCCGAGGACGGCCAGCTGGGCATCCACCTGCCGGCGCACGACGGCGAGCGCACGCACGAGCTGATCGCCGCCCTTGGTTCCACTGATGCGCCCCCCGAACAGGATCAGCGGGCGCTCGTCGAGGCCGAACCGGTGACACCAAGCCGCGCGCTCCCCTGGGGCCGACCAGCACGTAGCGGGATCAACGCCGTTGTGAATCGTCGTGAGCGGTGCGCGGTGGAAGCCGTTGGCCGCCAGGGCCGCTCGCTGCGCCTCGCTGATGCATACGAGCACCGCGACGTGGCGTTCAACAAGCCAGCGGATGAGCCGGTTGCGTACCGGGAAGAACCGCATGCGCGGCCCGCAGTAACGACAGGTGAACGGCTGCGCCGCCAAACTCCCGGCGGATCGTTGACGCTCACCGCGAGCGCTCGTGTCTCCCGCACAGAGGAACTTCGTC
Source organism: Chloroflexota bacterium (assembly GCA_965220865.1). Classification (GTDB taxonomy): domain Bacteria; phylum Chloroflexota; class UBA11872; order UBA12225; family JAJDUF01; genus JAJDUF01. Next base: position 2,961,940 of record OZ244848.1, on the reverse strand, counting down.
AGACAGAACAGGCGGTAGTCGTGGGCCGTGAGGATGAGGCGGGCACCGGTGACACGCGCGGCGGCCAGCGCGGCCAGCGAAAGGTGCTCGTGCAGATTGTGGGCATGGACGACGTCCGGCTGCAGCTTGCGGACCAGTTGCGTGACCTGAGCCACGAGCCAGGGATGGAGCAGGGAAAGGTAGAGCCGCAGCCGGCGCGGCCACGGCGAGCGTAGCCGATGAACGGTCAGGCCATCCTGGCGCGATACGCTACCGAAGCGATCATCGGCACCATAGGTAACGACGTTGATCTCATGGCCCCACTCCGCCAGGCGTTGGGCCACCGCGGCGGCCACCGCGCCCGCGCCACCGGGGTTCGCCGGGGGGAAGTTGTCGGAGAGCACCAAGATACGCATGACTGACTGGCCTTGCCCTAGCAAGTCTACCGGGATACGCGGTTTCTCAATGCGAAGTATGAAGCTCTTGTCGGGCCGAGGCGAGGGTGTGTCCGACTAGGCCCCCCGCTCCGCAGGGAGACGTGGATTCCCGCTTGCGCGGGAATGACGGGGAGCGTAGGCATCCAAGCAGACCCGCGCAACGCGGTCCCAGGTGAAGTGCGCGAGCACGTGCGCGCGGGCCTGTTGGCCGAGACGCGCGGCGAGCGCCGGATCGTCGAGGATGCGTTCGACCTGCGTACCCAACGCCGCTGCATCGCCTGGCGGCACGAGCAAGCCGGTCTCGCCATCTACGACCAGCTCGGGCATCCCCCCGATAGCCGAACAGACGACCGGCGTGGCACAGGCCATCGCTTCCAGCAAGACCAGCCCCAGGATTTCGGACTTGGGGTAGCGCTTGCCGTAAAGGTCTACCTCGACCGAAGGGAGCACCGAGACGCCCGCGGTCCGGTATTCGTGGGGCAAGGCGTCGTGCGGCTTGGCCGGTAGGAACGTGACGGAGCGACCGGCGGCCAGCCGGCGCAGATGCTCACCATACGGTTCGTGATAGACCGCTCCGACGATACGGATGTCGGTGGTCGGTCGCGTGCCCTCGATCAAGTGGTGGATGGCCTTGTACGGAATGATCCGGCCGACGTAGAGGGCGCGGCGCGCCCGCGCCGCTTGCCCCGGCATGAAACGCCGGTGGTCAACGCCACCATGAATGACGACGGTCTTGTCGGACCAACGGCCGTACCCGCCGGCGTTGTGCCGCGAGACAAGTAACAGGCCGGTGGCTCGCTCGACGGTGTGCAGGCGGTGCGCGTAGTTCTTGCCAGCGCCGGCATGGTCGGTGAGGAAAACCCGCTTGCCCAAGGCCCGGCCAAAGAGCACACACAGATCGGTCAAGACGGTATGCACCTGATGGCAGTGGATGACGTCGGCCCAGAGGAGGTGCGGCAGAAAGGCCACCGAGAGCGGGTTGACGTTCTTGCCGCCAAGATAGTGCCGCGGACGCGCCACCACGATGTCCAACGCGCCGCGTCGTTCGCGGCGCGAGCGCTGCGCGAATGAGAACAGCCGGGTCGGCGTATGCTGGGCCATAGCCAACGCCAACTCCAGCGCATAGCGCTCGCCCCCTCCTACGACGCCGTCCGCGCCGAAAAACAGCGGCGAGACGTGGAGCACCTTCATGCGCTGACCGGTTGGTTGGCTGCGGCGGGTGGCCGGGTACTGGTCTGCCAGAACCAGTTGGATGCCAGCAGACTAAGATAGGCCACGTACCCGACACTGTAGGCAGCCAGCATATAGAGTGCCGCGCCTTCTGCCCCCCATTGCATCACCAGCAGCGCACCGAGGGGCAAGAAGGCCAGATTGATCGGCGTCTTGATGGCGATATTGAGACCAATACGGTCCGTCAGGAGGAAGACGGACCCAAAGCCCACCCCCAGGGCCATCAGCCCGGTATGCAGGGCAAAGATGATGACCAGGGTGAGTGAGGGAAAAACCTCGGGTTTGAGGGCCAGGCGGAAGATTGGCAAGCAGAGGGTCAGGCCTGCTGCCAGGGCCAGGGCCAGCGGCGTCCACAGGAGCGTCACCCGCCAGAAAACCGTCCGCGCGCCGCTCAGACCGACTTGGCCCTTCCGCTCTCCCAGCGCGGCCCGCAGCTTGCGCGCGACGGCGCCATGAAAGACGGCGAGGAACGAGAGTACCTTGCGGGCGGCGTCGTAGAAGGCGGCTTGCTCCGGCGGCATGAAGCGGCCGAGGAGGAGGTAGGGCGTCCGCTCGAAGAGCGCGGCTACGTTCTTGTCCACGAGGGCGAGGGCGCTGAAGCGAAAGTAAGCACGCCAGGGCACGGTGATCGCCGTCGCCACTACAGCCGGGAGAGAGGCAAAGGTATGGTGGCGGTGCAAGATACGCTGGTAGGCCAGCAGCCCGATTGCACACCCGACGGCCTGGCTGATGACGGTCGCGCCGACCAGGCCCATTAAGCCCAGCCCCGCCAGCATAGCGCCCACACCGAGCAGCGTATGGGTCGTCTTGGCGCAGACTTCCACCAGCGCGATGCTGTGCATCCGGCTGACGCTCTGGAGCGCGGTCGTCATCACGAGTGAGAGCACCGCCAGCGGCGCGCCCAGCGCCAGGATTTTCACCAAATCGCCGTACAGCGGCTCGCGATACCACCACACGGCCAGCGGCGTCGCCACGAGCCACGTGAGCGCCGTCACCGGCAGCGCCCACGCGGCGTTGGCCTTGACCAGATAGCCCATAATGCGGCGCAGTTCGTCGGGATCATGCGCGGCGGCAGCCTCGGCCAAACGGGTGACGAGGCTGGGGCCGAGACTTAGATAGCCAAGCAGATTGATCGTGCCGAAGAAGGCCAGGACGAGGACGTATTGGCCATACTCTTCGGTACTGAGTAGCCGGATGAGCACGATCCAGAAGACCGCTGCCAGCGCCTTTTGCGCGGTGTTGGATACTTGCAGGGCCGCAACGTCGCGCGCGAACTGGGCGCGGATAGCTCGACGTACAATGTCCTTTACTTGCAGCAGCCAACCGGAGGGGGCCGAGGTCGTATCCGGCGCACGTGGGGACGACATGGCGTTATAGCTTGCTCGGTTCCGGTGGCGAGTGCCGAGGTTGACATAGTGCCCTGCGGCTGGTACTACCTGCCGCAGATGGGTCTGTGCCCTTAACGAGCGGCCGCTCTACGCGACAGCACCCCGCTCGTAACAGCTGGAGACTGTGGCATCCGGTCCGGGCACTAGGCCCGCAGCATAAGTCGGTGTGCCACCCGGCTCCTGTCCTTATGGGACTAGCATAGCAGGCGGTACTGAGGAAGTATCCGTCGGGAGGGGTAGCGTTATGCGAATCTTATCCAGGAAGTGGACGGTCCTGTTCGGATTGCTGGCGATTCTAGCGCTGACAACCACGGCCTGTGATCGTGGTGGGGATACCTATAAGCTAGGAGTGATGGAGTCGGTCACCGGGCCCGGTGAGACCTATGGCACGGTAGCAGTGCAGGCCAAGCAGATGGCCGTGGACGAGATCAACGCTGCGGGCGGTATCAACGGGCGCATGCTGGAGCTTATCGTCGAAGACTCGAAGTGCAACGCCCAGGACGCGATTACCGCCTATAACAAGCTGACCGACGTGGACGGAGTGAAGATCATCCTGGGCACCTCCTGTAGTGGCGCAATGCTGGGCGCCGCACCGAGGGCCGAGGCAGACGGCGTGATCCTGTTCTCCGGGCTGGCAACCAACCCGGACATCGCTACCGCCGGGGACTACATCTTCCGGACCTCAATGAGTGACGCCCTGTTGGGCATTGACACCGGCAATGTGCTCTGGGCCGACGGGGTCCGCAGGCTGGCGACGATCACCGAGACAACCGACTACGCCGAGGGTGTCAGACGGACCAGCGTTGCCCAGTTCGAGAAGCGCGGCGGCCAGGTGGTGGCCGAGGAGCGGTACGCTTCCGACGTTACTGACTTCAGGAGCCAACTGACCAAGCTACTCAGCGCCAACCCGGACGCCCTACACGTCGCCGCCCAGTCCGAGTTCAGCGGCGGCACCATCGTCAAGCAGGTCCGCGAGCTAGGCTACAACGGCCCTATCTACTCCGACATCGTGCCTATCGGGACGACGGCGCTGGAGATCGCCGGCGACGCCGCTACCGGGATGAAGGCCATCACAGCGGACCTCGACCCGGCCAATGCCAAGGGTCAGGAGGTACTGGCGAACTTCAAGAAACGCTACGACTACGTCACGCTGCCGTGGTACCTCGGCTCGGCCTACGACGACGTGTACATCACCGCCGAGTGCCTCAAGAAGACGGAAGACGACCAGGACGCCGACGGATTCAGGGACTGCTTGTACGACATCACCTGGAGCGGCGCCATCGGCGACAACTATAACTTCGACGACAACGGCGAGGTGGTCGGTCTTGCCAACGTGGTCGCCGAGATTCTGCCGCCGGCCCAAAGGACCGAGGACAACCACGGGTACAAGGTCTTGGGTCCTGCTCCGACCGGGTAAGCCCGCTCGCGTAACCGTCTAGCGCGTGAGGTTGGCCCACGGCAGCGTCAAACGAACAGTGGCGCCTCCGCAGCATCAGAAACCGGGCGCTGCGAGGCTGATTCGGCGGCTTGATCAGGCGGTACATCCCGACCGATCAAGTCCGCTTCGGGGGGCTGTTTGCTTAGATACCTTGAGGGCCGGCGCCGGCTGCTGGCGATTGTCCTGACCTTAGCGGTCACAGCGTACATCGGCTGGAAGATCAGCCAGTCCGCCGACCAAGCCTTGCAGTTTGCCTTCAACGGTCTGGCCGTCGGCGCCGTCTACGCCCTGCTGGCGATGGGCTTCACGCTGGTCTACAGCACCGTCTGGTTCTTCGATCTGTATTACGGTGCAGCCGCTGCGCTCGGTGCCTATGGTGTCTTCTACCTGCGGGCACATGAGGGCATTGGGCGCCACGATGTCAACAACATCTACGTCAACATCGTCTTTGCCGCGTTGACCACCAGCGTAGTCGCCTGGGCCTTGCACGTGGGCCTCGCCGCCCGCCTGAGGACCCGCTTCAACCCGACCGCGCTGCGTATTGTTGGCGGCCTCCTAGCCGCCGGTGCCGGGGTCTACACCGGGCTGATCCTCACCTATCCGAAAAACATCCACGTCATGCTCAGTCCGGCGATTGGCGTGCTGGTCGCGCTGGCGGTGGGCTGGGTGCTCTATCGAGGCTATGGGCACCTAGCGACTGGCGCCGGCCGCGTACCGTTTCTCGCCGTTGGGACGGTCGTGGCGGCCGCGCTGGGAGCATACTTTGGACTTGAGGTAGCCAACGCCCCGGAGTTCAGTCTCTATCTCAGCTGGGGCGTGTCATGCCTACTGGCGGGAGTCGTCGGCCTGACGCTCTACCGGGGGCTATACATGCAGATGCGCGAACGGGCCAGGTCCCCGCTGGTCATGCTCGTCGCCTCCCTCGGTATCCTGCTGGCTATCACCGCCTTCATCATCGTCGTCTTCCAAAGCGCGCCCCGCCCCCTGCCGGAGGCCTTCGGTAGCACCCCCTGGACCATCGGCGGGGCCAATATCAAGGGGTTCAACGTCTTCACCATCGGCGTCGCGTTCGTCGGCTTCTTGGCCCTGCTGCTGCTCCTCAAGAAGACCTCCTTCGGTAAGGCGGTACGGGCCATCGGCGACGACGAAGAGGTGTCGAAGGTGGTGGGCATAAACACCACCGTCGTCATCGCCGTCGTGTTCTTCATCGGCGCAGTGTACGCTGCACTGGCCGGCCTGCTGAGTGGCCACGATACCGCCATCCAGCCCCGGATGGGGCTCCTGCTCCTGCTGAAGGGCTGGATTGCCTCCGTCGTCGGCGGCATCGGGAACCTCTACGGCGCCATCGTTGGCGGATTTGTCTTGGGCTTGATCGAGCAGTTCGGCGTCTGGGACGTAGCCGGCGAATGGAAGAATGCCATCTCCTTCATTCTCTTGATCCTCTTCCTATCCTTCTGGCCCCAGGGCCTGTTACCGAGGAAATAGCCCCATGCTGATAGATTTACAGGTCTTCAGGGACGTGGGCAGACTGGCGGGCAATCCCCAGGAGCTTTGGCGTCGTGCCAAGAGCAACATCGAGCTGTGGGCAAACCTGTTCGTTATTAGCTGGGCAGTGGCGTTCATGCTCTGGCAAGGCACCGGATTTGCCATCGCCCTCGGTACCGTCTTCGCTATCTGGGCGATCTTGGCAGTCAGCCTGAACCTGGTGCTGGGATTCACCGGCCTGCTGTCGGTGGGACATATCGGCTTCTTCGGTATCGGTGCGTACGCGATGGCCATTCTTACCTCCGACCCCGCATACGAACAGCTGCGCGCAGAAGCCATCCCCCCCTTGGCCTGGCCCTTCTTCGCCGCGCTACCCGTCAGCGTGGCTTTAGCCGGGTTGGTGGCCTTTGCGGTGGGCATCGCGTTCAATCGGTTCAGAGACGACATCTACGTGCTCGTCTCCTTCGGATTCGCCGTCATCGCCTATAACGTCTTCTTGAATTGGCGGGGCCTGACCAGGGGAGCATTCGGCATTCACGAGATCGCCAGGCCCGAGATCGGCGGCTGGGTGTTCGACGGTGCATTGGAGTTCATGCTCCTGGCCCTCGTATTCCTCGCCATCGTCGTCGTGATCTCCCGGTTCATCGTGACCTCCTCCTTCGGACGGGTGCTGACCGCCATCCGCGAGGACGAGCAGGCCATTGAGGTCTTCGGCTACCGGGCCTCCCACTACAAACTCGCTATCTGGGTCATCTCGGCCATGATGGCGGGCCTTGCCGGAGGCTTATTCAGTAGCTGGACCAGCTTCATAGACCCCAACTCCTTCATCCTGATGGAGTCGATCCTCTTGGTATCCATCGTGATCCTCGGCGGTCTGGCCACTATCTGGGGGTCCCTGCTTGGCGCGATGGCCTTCGTACTGCTCGAAGAGGGCATGCGCTTTCTGCCCTTCCTGCCGACCGAGTTTGTCGGCCAATCCCGCCAGATCATCCTCGGTATTCTCCTGGTGCTGCTGATGATGTACCGGCCGCAGGGCCTGGTGGGGAGATACAAGCTGTGAGCGCTGCTCAAGCCGCATCCGGGGGGGCCTACGCCCTGGAGACGGAGGCGATCTCGAAGCTCTTTGGCGCCGTTCGGGCCGTGGACCGACTCTCCATCTCCATTCCCCGCAAGGGAATGACCAGCATCGTCGGACCCAACGGCTCCGGCAAATCAACCCTGGTGAACTTGTTGAGCGGGGTATTGCCTCTCGATGGAGGGATGGTGATTATAGACGGCGTCGGCCTCAAGGTCGTACACGCCTACGAGACTCCGGATCATGGCATCACCAGGACCTTTCAGGAGGTCAGGCTCTTCGATCAGATGAGCGTGTGGGACAACATCATGGTGGCCTTGACCGACCGGCGCCTCTTCCCGGCACTGTTGGAACGGGCAAAACCCCGCTATCGAGCGCAGGCCCAGAGCATCCTGGAGAACGTCGGGATGTGGGAGAAGCGGCGTGACCTGGCCCTGAATCTGTCCTATGGTCAGCGCAAGCTGTTGGAGATCGGCCGCGCCATGGCGTTGGATGTCAACACGTATCTGTTCGACGAGCCGTTTGCCGGCCTCTTTCCCCAGATGCTGGAGCGAGTCAAAGGCATTATGAAAGCGATGCGGGACCAGGGCCGCACCATCATCTTCGTCTCGCACAACATGGACATTGTGCGCGACTTGTCGGATCACATCATCGTCCTGGACAGCGGCAGCCTCCTCGCCGAGGGAGAAGTAGAAGAGGTGCTGAGTAGAGCAGAGGTGATCGCGGCCTACCTGGGCGACTAGGCTCCGTTGACCTTGCTTGGACACGCGCAGCGGTCGCGGCGGTGATGTAGCGATGAACACTCCAGAAGAGACCACCAAGGCGCAGAGCAGCGGGAACGGATCGTCTACCGACGGGATGATTCTGCGGCTGGCCAATATATCCGTGCATTACGGGGCCGTCGTAGCCCTGAACGGAGTATCCCTGGGCGTGCGGAAGGGTGAGGTGGTGGCCGTGATGGGTCCCAACGGGGCCGGCAAATCCACCGTGCTCAGAGCCATCATGGGGCTGGCGCCAGTTGTCGCCGGGGAGGTCTACTGGCACCAACAGCGGCTCGCCGCGGCCACCCACGAGATCGTGAAGGAGGGCATCTCCTTCGTCCCGCAAGGCCGGCGGGTGTTTACCCACCTCACCATCGAAGAAAACTTGGAGATGGGCTGCCTGTACCTGAACGACAAGGCGGAAAAAGAGCGCCGCCTGGATGCGGTCATGGAGCTTTTCCCCATCCTGCATCAGAAGCGCCGTGACTTGGCCAGCCAAATGTCCGGGGGGCAGCAGCAGATGTTGGCCCTAGGCCGTGGGCTGATGGCCGGTCCGGAGGCGCTTCTGCTCGACGAGCCTACCCTGGGCCTCGCACCCATCGTGGTCAAAGAGGTGTTTCAGAAGGTCTCGGAGATCAATGAGCGGCTCAAGACCACCATCTTCGTCGTCGAGCACAACATCAAGGGCGTGCTGGACATCGTGCATCGCGCCTACGTCCTGGAAAAGGGCCGCGTCGTACACGACGGCACGCCCCAATCGGTCCGGGAGACTGACATCCTGACCCAAGTCTTCCTGGGCAGCTAGGCCAGCAGCGCCAGCAGCGTCCGGCCCGCAGCGTCGGCCGGCGAGCCACCCGGCGCCGACGTATCGCCGACGGTACAGGTCCACCGGCCGTCGGCGCCAGCGAGCGTGACCGACCCGTAGCGGTGGAGCGCCGCCAGGAGGTCGTCGGGACGGGGCAGCCAGCACAAGCCCAGCACGTGCCGCCGTTCGATCACCGCGCCGTTGTGGACCTCGACTCCGCCGTCCTGGGCCGGGCCGTCGGCCAGCACGATCCAGTAGATACCCAGCCGATCCATGCAGCGGTCACCGCGGCGCGGGCGCCACGGTAGCCCGGCTACCTTGAGGGCGCGGCCCAACTCCCCGTCAATCGCTTGACTCATGCTCGACTACCGCCCCACTCCCTCGCGCCGGCGCTTCCGTCCCCGACCGCCTGCCCTTCGCCGGGCGAGGGCGCTACTTGACCGGCACCTTGCCGCGGCCCTTGCACTTGGGGCAGACCCCTTCGACGTGATGGAAGCCGCTCGGTTCCGAGGGATCGGGCCAATGCTCGTTGACCTCGCCGGTACCCTGACAGCGATTGCACTTCATCTCCGTACGAAAGACCCGTGATATGACGAACGAAACCACGAGTAACAGGATGACGATAATCACGAGGGTCGGCAGAAAACTGAGGTCCAACTTCTCGCCCCTTGGCCGCTCACCACACCGGCGGCGCTGATTCTCAGCCCGATTGTAACGCTGCGAGACGCAGCAGCCCACCTCACCCCCGCCGCCTCCGGCGGACTCCCCTCTCCACAAGTGGAGAGAGGGCCGGGGGGTGAGGCAGGAAGGGGAGACTGCCAGCAAACTTTCGGAAGAACCCGATACGCCGCTGGCATTGGCTGCGGCCGCTGCCCGGCCGCCACTATACTAAGCAGTTACAGCCCTGCGGTCCGGCGCGGTGGGATGCTCGCGCCGGCTGTGGCTGTTGTCCTTCCAATCACAGCCATTCGTCATACTCGGAAGGGAGCCACACAATGTCCCCGGAATTCGTCCACCTCCACGTCCACTCCGAATACTCCATCCTCGACGGCCTTGCCCGCATCAACACGCTGATCGAGCGCACGCGCGAGCTGGGTATGTCGGCGCTCGCGCTCACCGATCATGGCGCACTGCACGGTGTCGTTGACTTCTACACCGCGGCGCAGGAGGCCGGCATTCAGCCGATCATCGGCTGCGAAGCCTACGTCGCGCCGCGTCGGATGGACCTGCGCGAGCCGAAAATTGACGACAAGAACTATCACCTCACCTTGCTCGCCCAGGACGAAACCGGCTATCGCAACCTGCTCACGCTCTCCTCCCGCGCCCACCTGGACGGCTTCTATTACAAGCCACGCATTGACCGAGACTTGCTCTCGGAGCACCACCGCGGGCTGATCTGTCTATCGGGATGCCAGTCCGGTGAGGTGGCCCGCCTGCTCCTCAATGGTCAGGAGGAACAGGCGCGGTCCGTAGCGGCGTGGTACCGCGATCTGCTCGGGCCGGAACACTACTTCATCGAGCTACAGGATCAAGGCCTCGAGGGACAAGCCGCCCTCAACCGCCAACTCATCACACTGGCACGCGAGCTGGACCTGGAAGTGGTCGCCACGAACGATACGCACTACGTCCGGCCAGAGGAGTCGCGGGCACACGACATCCTGCTGTGCGTGCAGACCGGCTCGACCGTCAACGACGAGAAGCGGATGCGGATGGCCACGCCGAACTTCTACCTGCGCTCACCGGCAGAGATGGCCGCCCTGTTCGGCGAGCTACCGCATGCGCTGCAAAACACCGTAGCCATCGCCGAGCGCTGCCGGCTCAAGCTAGAGTTTGATCGTATTCTGCTGCCTCAGTTCGACATCCCCGCCGCCCACACTCCCGATAGCTATCTCCGGCAGCTCTGCGAGGAAGGGTTGGCAACGCGCTACGAGACGGTTACCGAGGAGCACCGCCGGCGGCTCCACTACGAGCTAGGCGTGATCGCCAAGACGGGTTACGCGCTCTACTTCCTAATCGTGGCGGATTTCGTCAGCTATGCCCGGTCGCGCGGCATCCTAGCCGACCCGCGCGGATCGGTGGCCGGCAGCATCGTTATCTACTGCCTGGGCATCTCCAACATTGACCCGCTCAAATACAACATCATGTTCGAGCGGTTCCTGCATGACGAGCGCCTGGGCATGCCCGACATTGACATGGACTTCGCCGACGACCGGCGCAGCGAGGTCATCCAATACGTGACCGAGAAGTACGGTCCCGATCACGTCGCGCAAGTCATCACCTTCGGCACGATGGCGGCGCGGGCTGCCGTCCGCGATGTGGGCCGTGTCTTGGGGATAAGCTACGGCGAGGTGGACCGGGTGGCCAAGGCGATTCCGTTCGGCACGGACCTGGCCGCGGCGCGCAACGTGGCCGACGTGCAGAACCTCATGGCCGAGAAGCCGCAAGTCAAAGAGCTGGTCGAGCTGGCCGAGGCGTTGGAAGGCACGCCGCGCAACGCCTCCACCCACGCCGCGGCCGTCGTCATCTCCGCCGACCCCCTGATCGAGCACGTGCCGTTGCAGCGGGCGACGAAAGACAACAAGGAAGGAAGCCTGAGCAGCATTACCCAGTGGTCTTTCGGGATCATCGAAAAGGTCGGTTTGCTGAAGATGGACTTCCTCGGCCTTACCAACCTCACCATCCTCGACCGGGCCGTGCGGTTCGTGCGCGAGCATCGGGGTGAGGAGCTTGATCTCAAAACGCTGCCGATGGACTACGCCGACGAGCGGGCCAAGCGGACCTACGACATGCTGGCCCAGGGGCAGACGACGGCCGTGTTCCAACTGGAGTCCGGCGGCATGCGGCGGTGTCTCAAGCAGCTGCGGCCCAACCAGATTACGGACCTGATCGCCATTGTGGCCCTCTATCGGCCGGGACCGATGGAGAGCATCCCCGGTTTCGTGGCCGCGAAGAACGGCACCCAGCCGATCTCCTATCACCATCGCGACCTGAAGCCCCTGCTGGAGGAGACCTACGGGATCATCGTCTACCAGGATCAAGTGCTCCAGATTGCCCGCAAAATTGCCGGGTTCTCGTGGGGCGAGGCCGACGTGCTCCGCAAAGCCATGGGCAAGAAGATCGCCACGCTCATGGCCGAGCAGCAGGGTAAGTTCGTTACCCGGGCGATACAGCGCGGCTACGACAAGGTATTTGCCGAGACGCTGTGGCAACTGATCGAGCCGTTCGCCGGCTATGGGTTTCCCAAGGGGCACGCCGCCTACTATGCGGTGGTGGCCTATCAGACCGCTTACCTGAAGGCCAACTATCCGGTCGAATACCTGGCGGCGGTTTTGACAGCTGCCGCCGGCGACGCGACGAAAGTCGGCGAGGCCGCGGCAGAATGCCGGCGCTTGGAGGTAACGCTGCTGCCACCGAGCGTGAACCACAGTGGGCTGGCGTTCCAGATCGCCGACGCTCCGGAGAGCACCCACGGGGCGGCGATCCGTTTCGGGCTGGCGGCGATCAAGAACCTCGGCGGAGCAGCCATCCGCAACCTTGTCCAGGCCCGCGAGGAAGGTGGCTCGTTCGCGGACCTGGCCGACCTGTGCCAGCGGGTGGACTTGCGTCAGCTCAATCGCCGCGCGCTCGAAAGCATGATTAAAGCCGGCGCTCTCGACGATCTCGGCGAGCGGGCCGCTCTCTTGGAGGGGCTGAACGGTGCGTTGGGCATGGCCCAGACCGAGCAACGCGCCCGGCAGGCCGGACAGCTCTCGCTGCTCGACCAGTTTGCCGATGCAGCGGACTCCGCAGCGGCCGGTATGAGCTTTGTGTTGCCGGAGGCTCCGCCGGCCGAACGCAAGCAGCGGCTCGATTGGGAAAAGGAGCTGCTCGGTCTCTACGTCTCCGAGCATCCGCTGGCGAGCATCGCCCAGAGCCTCGAAGCGGCCGCCACCCACCCGTTGGGAGACCTGAGCGAAGAGCTTACCGGCCAGACGGTGCGGATCGGCGGAGCGGTTGCCTCGGTGCGGCAGATTCCGACGCGCAAGGGCGACATCATGGCGGCGGTCCAGGTGGACGACCTCGCCAGTAATATCGAGGTCGTCGTGTTTCCGCGCACCTTCACCGAAACGCGCGATCTCTGGCAAGAAGACAACGTGGTGCTGGTCTCCGGCCGCGTGGACGTGCGCGCCGAACAGGTGCAGATCATCTGCGAGCGGGTAAAGCTGTTCGAGGGGAGCGAGGAAGCAGCACCGTCCGGCGAACAGCACAGCCAACTGGCCCATGCCGTCACGGCCGGCGAGGCCGCGGCCGTCGAAATGGCTGCCGCAGAGGTGCCGCGCACTTCTAGCGCCGCGGTCGCGCAAGTGGCTGAACAGTCGGAGGGCGGAACGCCGTCCTGGTTCACGGGCGAGGAGCAGGAGGAAGCGGCGCCACAGGCGGAGCCGGCGCCACGCGAGGAGCCGGTCCGCCCGCAGCCCAGTGCGGACGTCGGTGAACCAGAGCAGCGTCAGCCACCAGCCATCCAGCCTCACGCCGGCACGAACGGGCACAACGGGGCTTTCCATGACCTGGCTCCGCAGCGGCTTGACATCGTGCTGCGCCGCACCGCGAACGATGCGGACGACGTGCAGCGGCTGGACGAGCTAGGCACCTTGCTCAAGCGACATCCCGGCTTGGACCGCGTGCGGCTGACTATCGCGATGAGTACGGCACGGGTGGCCTTGGCGCTGCCCCACGAAGTGGACGCGAATCCGCAGATCGTGGACGCAGTGAGCCGGCTGCTCGGGTCACATGGGCAGGCACAGATTCACCCGGACGTTGAGTCCAGCGCTGCGGTGCCGACGTCCGCCCCGGAGCCGGTCGCTGCCGGGTAGTGAGCGCACAGTAGAGACGGACTACCGCTGACACATTCACTACCGCTTTCGTCGCTATCCAGGACCACGTCCGCTGGGATGCGGTTTGCACCGGCACGTTTCCAACCAAAGTCTAATCCCAAACTAGAGCGGGTTATGGAGGCCATATGCTGAGATATTACCGAGGGACATTGATAAAGCTGCTCTCTCAACTCCAGCTAGTCCGCAATGATCCACGGGGGAACGCCGCGGAGGTCTTACGTCTACAGTTCGAACTCCTAAAGAAGATCAAATATGTTGAAGCGCGAAGCCGAGCGGCACGTCGAAGCGGGAATATGGCTCTCAGAGACGAGTATCGCGATGTTATCCTGCTTTTGAAGAGTATTGGCGACAGTATTGCTCTTCTCTACTTATCTATCTGGGATGTCAAGCCAATCTCGATGAATCACTCGCCCGGATTTATCTCGGGTAAGAGCGGCCTGCGTGCCGAACTCGCGGAACTTCGTCGTATCTACAAGATGGGTGGCATCGCGATCCTGAATGATATTACGAATAATCTAAGGCACGGTGACATAACTATTCTATCCCCAATTAATGGTCTTATCGAGGTTAAGACAACAAAAGAGCGCTCACGCCGAGTAAGACGTCAGCGTCAGGCATTGAGGAAACTCACAGATTATCTAGTATCTGGTGATGACGGAGCACCATTCTGTCGCTTTGAGAAGCTCGTGCGGATTGGAGTACATCAGAGGGAGCGCTACTTATGGCGGGAAGTAAACGACCTGATACGAGAAGCTCAGGAGCACGGGCATGCTGGCTCCTTAGTTGAGAATGGTGTCTTCTATCATGTCTCTCGACGTGGAGTTACGCCAGAACTCATCATCGCGGATATAGGAGACCATATTGCTTCGCCTATAGTTGGTATGTGCAATGAGAATAAGTTTGATAATCTCAATTATCATCCCTTTACATCATCCATACACGAACCTCGCGCTGTCTTTGATTTCTATTGCGGCGAATTATTCACTTTTGTCGCTATTGATAGAGAGTACATTGAAGAGAGACTCGCGAAAGCAGGACTCAAAGCACAGTTCCTGGGGGATAGTGATTTCCAAGTCAGGATCACCGCGATTGATGTTGGCTCTGATAATCCTGCAAGAATTGAGGTTGGAAATAACCTATTCAATCGTGTGTTTCGTGAGTTCCTAAGTTTGGAATGGATCCTATGTGAGTTAGAGGGTCGCTATGCGAGATTCGTGAGAGAAGAAGTTGAGATTGATAGTATATTCGACTAAGCTTGCAGTGCCATCCTAAACAGCGTATCCTCGGAAGAGGCGGCCCCCGCGACAACGAGGTGCCGGGGGCGATGGGACAGTCCGATGATTGGCCGCACGGCACGCCGGCTGCTGTATGTGCTGCTCTTGCTGATCGGGCTGGGGAGCGGCCTCGCTGCACCCGGGCTCGCCGCTATTGCCGCGGCGGCAGAGACGGCCAGCCCGGCGGCGCAGGCCCAACGGGTGCTCTACACCGCCGAGATTGACGGCGCCATCACGCCTGTTATCGCCCAGTACCTCAGCCGCGCCATCAGCCGCGCCGAGCGTGACCAGGCAGCGGGACTGCTCATCCGGCTCGATACGCCCGGTGGTCTGGAGAGCGCCATGCGGGACATCGCCCAGAGCCTGCTCGGCGCCCAAATCCCGACGATTGTTTACGTGGCCCCGGCCGGCGCGCGCGCCGCTTCCGCCGGCCTGTTTGTGACGCTCGCCGCCCACGTCGCAGCGATGGCACCCGGCACCAACATCGGCGCCGCCCATCCGGTGGCGCTTGGCCAGGACGGGGCAGCGGCCGAATCGACGCCGCTGACCAAGGCCACCGAGGATGCCGCGGCGCTGGTGCGCTCGCTGGCCACCACCTATGGGCGTAACGCCACCTGGGCCGAGCAGGCGGTACGCGAGAGCGTGGCGATCACCGCTACCGAGGCGCTCGACCGGGCCGTGATTGATTTCGTTGCTACCGATGTCGCTGACCTGCTGCAACAGATAGAGGGGCAAACCGTGCCGGTGGCCGGGCAGCCGGTCACACTGCGGCTGGCCGGCACGCCCACGCAGGCCATCGCGATGACGTGGCTGGAGCAGCTCCTCGCGATCATCGCCAATCCCAATATCGCGCTGATCTTGATGAGCCTCGGTACGCTGGGGCTGTTCGCGGAAATGCAGCATCCCGGGACGGTCCTTCCCGGCGTGCTGGGGGGCGGCGCGCTGATCCTCGGGCTGGTGGCCCTCGGCAACCTCCCCTTCAACTGGGCCGGTCTGGCGCTGCTGGCGCTCGCTGCGGTGCTGCTAATTGCCGAGGTCTTCATCGCCGGCTTCGGCGCCTTTGGAGTCGGCTCCATCATCGCCTTCGTCTTGGGCGCCATCCTGCTCTTCTTCCCGCTCACCCCACCGTCGCCAATCCAGATCACGGTATCGGTCCATCCCGGTGTCATCGCCAGCATGACGGCCATCTTCGGCACCTTTATCTTCATCGTCGTGCGTGGAGTCTTGGGCGCACGCAACGCACCGATAGGCACGGGCAAAGAACGGCTCATTGGCGCGACGGGAACGGTGCTCAAACCGCTGAATGCCGACGGCGTCGGGCAGGTGCGCGTGGCAAACGACACCTGGAGCGCGACGCTCGAACCGCTCTACCGCGAGTCGTCCGTCTCGGTCGGGGAGGACATAGAGGTCGTGGCTGTCCGCGGGGTGACGCTGCTCGTGCGGCCCAGCCTCGTCGCCGCGCCGCACCCCCCGGCCCCCGCGCCACAAGGAGAGCGGGAGCGTCCGCCGGAGCCGACCACTTGACAGCGTAGGGTAAACCTGACGTACACTGGAGCAATCGCACAAGGAGATGTAGTGATGGAATCCAATCTGATCGGCATAGGCGTGGCTGCCGTGGTCGTTATCCTCGTGTTTCTGTGGGCCGCCCGTATTGTGCCGGAGTATCGGCGCCTCGTCGTGTTCCGGCTGGGGCACTCCATTGGCGCCCGCGGCCCCGGCGTGGTGCTGCTCATTCCTTTCGTTGATCGCCCGGTGGGCGTGGACCTGCGCGAGCGCTATTTTGACGTGCCACCGCAGTCGGCTATCAGCCAGGACAACGCCTCGCTCTCCATTGACTTCATCGTCTACATGCGGGTCGTGGACCCGGTTAGCAGCGTGGTGGAGGTGGAAGACTTCACGGGGGCGGCGCGCGGCATTGCGATCACCACGCTCCGCGCTATCGTCGGTGACATGATGCTCGACGCGGTGCTCTCGCAGCGCGATCAGATCAATGAGGGCATGCGGACGAAGCTGGATGAAGTGACTAACCGTTGGGGGGTCAAGATCAATGCGGTGGAAATCCGCGAGATTCTGCCACCGAAGGATATTCAGGAGGCGATGACGCGCCAGATGTCGGCCGAGCGCACCCGGCGCGCCGCGGTGACCGAGGCCGAGGGACAGCGCGAGGCGACCATCACCGTCGCCGAGGGCAATAAGCAGGCCGCCATTCTCAACGCCGAGGGCAGCCGGCAAGCAACGATCCTCGAGGCCGAGGGCCATCGCCAAGAGGCTATCCTGACGGCCCAAGGCTTCGCCGACGCTTTGCAGCGGATTTACGCTGTGGCCCAGCAGGTCGATCCGAAGACGATGAGCCTGCAATATCTGGACGCGCTCAAGGCGATTGGCGCCAGTCCGGCGACGAAGTTCGTCCTGCCGATGGAGCTTACGACGCTGATGCGTTCCTTCAGCGACTTCACCGCCCGCGCTACCGACGGCACGGACGGCGCCGAGGCGCAGCCGGCCAGCGGGGAACAACCCGTCACCATCGTCCCCGACGACAGAGACGACGGCTAGCCCCATTCCCCGTCATTCCGGCACAGGGCGGGCCGGTTCGATGCCAAGCTCCTCGGCAAAGGCGACGGCCAGCTTGGTTGCACGCTCACGGTCGTCTTGGGCCAGCTCGCCGTCCAAGACCAGGGCCAAGAGGTAGTCCTTGATCTCCTGAATCCAGCGCCCCGGTCCGCGGCCGAAGAGCATCATGAGGTCGTGTCCGTCGAGCGGGCTGCTCATCCGCGCGATGTCCTCGGCGGCCTGAAGCTCCGCGCAGCGCCGCTCGAATTCATCGGCGCGCTGTGCTGCATCCCGCACGCGCTCCTCGCGGTAGCTCGTCACGTCGGCCCGCGATAGCGCGACCAACGGTGCTAGCTCCTCGCCGGCCTCGCGGACGAGCCGCCGGACCGCTCCGTCGGTCCACGTAGAGGAGTAGGAGTTCACGCGCAGGTGCATCCTGACCAGCTTGGTCACCCGGCGGATGAAGCTCTGGTCGAACCGCAAGCCGCTGAGAATACGCCGCGCCATGCGGGCACCAACCTCGTCGTGCCCGAAGAAATGCACCTGCCCGTCGCGCACCGACTTGGTTTGTGGCTTGGCAATATCGTGCAGCAGCGCCGCCCAACGCAGCAGCAGATCGCACGGCGTATTCTTGAGTACGCCCAGCGTGTGCTCGAAGACATCCTTGTGGTGCATAGGCCGTTGACTGACGCCACTCAGCTTCAGCACCTCCGGGATGATGTACCTCATCAGACCGAGGGTCACGGCAAGGCGGATGCCGAATGCCGGGCGCGGCGACACCAGAATCTTGTTCAGCTCGTCGGCCACGCGCTCGCGGCTGATCGTCTTTAGCAACTGGGCTTGGGTGCGGATAGCCTCCAGCGTTTCGCGGTGGAGGCCAAATCCCAACTGGGCCGCCAGGCGCACCGCCCGCAGCAGCCGCAGCGGGTCTTCGGCAAATCGCTCGTGGGGGACGCCAACGGCGCGAATCAGCCCGGCGTGCAGGTCGGCACGCCCACTATACGGGTCTACAATCTCGCCCGTCCGCAGGTCGCGCGCCATGGCGTTGATGGTGAAGTCTCGCCGCGCCAGGTCCTCGGCGAGCGACACGCCGTACTGCACCTGCGGCTTGCGTGAGCCGCGCTTATACTGCTCGCCACGGAAGGTCGTAATCTCGATGTTCCGGCCCGCAAAGACCAGACCAATCGTCCCGAACTTCTCGCCCACGCCATGCACGGCATCGGGCTGCACGTCGCGTGCCAGCCGGCGCACGGCGGCCGGTACCGCGTCGGTCGTGAGGTCCAGGTCGGGGCTAGGCCGCTCCAAGAGCCGGTCGCGCACGGCGCCACCCACCAGATAGAGCTGATGGCCGGCCGCCGAGAAGGCCGCCGCGAGCCGCGCCAACACCGGATCAAGGCTATTGTCTGCCTTCTGCGCCACGCCCACATCCTCCTTCTGGAATTGGCATCCAATAGCTTATGGGCGTCTCCAACGGTAGAATAGGGTTCGGTTCCTCACAGTAAAGATTCCTCCAGCCCGGTGACCGTCTATGCATAGACCAAGCGGCGAATGCGGCAAGCACGGCATCACGCTCATGCTCAGATCGGCCATTTGTCAATTGTGTCAATTGGGCTGATTCTTCAGCACATAGTAGCCAAAGCAATGCTTTGGGATGCGCCTCGGTAATCGGCACATCGAATTCTTTCCTGACATACGATCCCAACAAAACACCCTGTACCAAGCATGCGCCTCGCAATGCATTAACGTGCTGAACGGTGCCTGGTGCAGTTCTACAGCCATGATGAGTTATTGCTTCCCTGACAATTTTATCAACTTGTCTACCACCGATGTCGCTCCAAAACATCGGAGCATCAATCCCGGCGGCCAAAACACGCGCATTGGGCGGAAGCGCAGCCGACACTGTTTCGATCACTTCCTTCGCGTGGCTTGCTACGCCGGTCTTGCAGATACACAGTTGTTCTCCGTCGATCTTGCATATACTCCAACCGAATTTCCCCCTACCGCCAGGATCGAACCCCAACACGATAGCTACCTGTTCGTTCATTTCCATCCTCCTTCTGTCGTTCGGCCGATACAGAGCAGGCCAACACTCCCTCATGGGACGTGGGACATGATAAACCCGTCATCGTCCCCGCCGAACTAGCCAAGCGTGTATTCAGTGGCGGCGGCGCTACGGCCCCTCGTCGGCGGGGTGGCGGATGCGCCGGGGTGGAAACTGCCGATAGGGATGCCGTGCGAGGGCGTCTTCGTTCAGGTCGAGACCGAGGCCGGGGGCCGTTGGCAGGGCGATATAGCCGTTCTCGACCACGAACGGCGGTGCGGCGATCTCTTGCCCCAGGGTCTCGAAGTTGACAAAGTATTCGGTGATGAGGAAGTTAGGCATCACCGCTGCGGCATGGATGGTGGCAGCCAGGCCAACGGTGGTGCTGTTGTAGTTGTGGGGCGCGACGGCGACATGGTAGGCCTCGGCCATCGCGGCGATCTCTTTCAACTCCAGAATGCCACCGCAGTTGCAGACATCGGGATTGATAATGTCGGCTGCCCGCAGCTCGAAGACGGGCCGGAACTCGGCCTTGGTGTATAGCTCCTCGCCCGTCACCACGGGCAGTTGAATGTCCCGCCGCACCTCGGCGAGCGCCGTGAGGTCGCGCGCCGACACCGGCTCCTCGTACCAGAAGGGATCGCACGCTTCGATCATGCGCGCAACACGCACGGCCGGCAGTGGGGCGAGACGGCGGTGGACCTCGATGAGCAGATCAATCGCCGGGCCGACGGCCTCGCGGACCGCCCGCACGCTGGCGACGGCAGCCTGCTCCTCCGCACGGCTGATATAGGGACGCCAGGGCGCCGGAAAGGGGTCCCATTTCAGCGCGGTAAAGCCCCGCTCGACCAGCGCCACGGCCTTGCGTGCCGTCTCCGCGGGCGCGTCGTCGCCACTCGACCAGCCGTTGGCGTACACCCGAATCCGGTCGCGGCACGGTCCGCCCAGCAGGTTGTAGACCGGCACGTCGAGCGCTTTGCCGGCAATGTCCCAGAGGGCCTGCTCCAGGCCACTCAACGCCGAGTAGAAATCCATCGCTCCGCGCTTGCTGGCAAAATCCAGGTACATGACCGTGGTGAAATGCTTGATCTGAAACGGATCGCGTCCGATCAAATATCGGCGCATTTGCTCCACGTGTACCGCGATAGCGTGGTCGCGGTCAGCCTGCGTATACGCCTCGCCCCACCCGTGAATGCCGGCATCCGTCTCGACCTTCACAAACAGCCAGTTCTTGCCGGTCCCCGGATGGACCAGGAAGGTCTTCACGTCCGTTACCTTCATGTAGCGCCACTCCTCAGCGGTGTCGCGCTTTTTTGCGCGCAACACCGGCCTCCACTGTAGCAACTGACATGAGCCACAGAGAGCACAGATGAGTGGGGAGCCAGGGACTGAGAAAGGTAGGGTTGCGTAGCGACGCGATTCACCGCGCTCAGGCACTATGGGTTGCGGCGCAAGCCGCAAGGCCGGGGAGCGAGGACAGGTTGCCATCCATGTAGACAACCCGGGCGGCTCACGAGGCGAATCCTACCGAGGTCGCCAAGTACCCCTAGCACATGAGGACGTGCAGTGCCGCCGCATGCGGCGGCACTAGGCTAGTCCGGCGTTATGAGGATGGTTAGCAGGGGGACTCGACGGGCAGATTGACAGATCATGCTCACTGCCATTAGCGTTGTCTCGCCAGGTGCGAACCGGATTGGCCGCAGGACACCAGCAGATACCCAGCCCACTCCACAGGCGAGGTAAGGAAAACTATGGATACGTCAGCCGGCAGCCGCGACGGCTTCCTGCTCCTGACCGGGATCGAGGCGTCGTATCACGTCTCCCGGCACGTTTGTACAGCCGAGAAACATCCCAATAACCCGGTGCTTCCCCTCGGCGACATGCACGAGTGGGACGCCACCCAGGCCCGGCCGTGGTCGTCCCCGACGGTCATCTGGGACGAGGAGGAGCGCATCTTCAAGGCCTGGTACTCCGGCTCCGACATCGCGCCCGAACGGTGGACCGCGGTGGGCTACGCCACCAGTACCGACGGCGTGACGTGGGAGAAGCCGCGGCTGGGGCTGCACGAGTTCCGCGGGTCGAGCGCCAATAACATCGTGGTGATGGGCTACGGTCCCGTGCTCAAGGATACCGCCGAGCCGGACCCGGCCAGGCGCTACAAGATGATCCTGCGGGGGCCGCGACCACGCACCGACGGCGCGGTTGCCCCGGCGACGGGACCCAACCGTGGGATGCGGCTGAACTATTCGCCGGACGGTATCCACTGGACGGAGGGGCCGAGCCTGCGCCTGCCGGAGTGGTCTGATCGCTCGCTCGCCTATGGCGACCCCGGCGCGTTGGTCCGCGATGACCAAGAGCGCGATCCCTCGCGCCGGTACAAGCTGGTGTGGCAGGCGGGAGTGCCGATGGACAAGCCAGACAAGCAGCGGGGCCGCGCGAAGTTCCTGTCGTATGGGCCGGACATCGAGCACCTGCGGGCAGCGGACCACAACCCGCTCCTCTCTCCCGACGACGGCTTCGAGTACGAGAACCATCACGTGCTGTTTGCCCCTTACGGGGGCGCTTGGGCAATGGCCTACGAGTACGGCTGGTACGTGCCGAACGGCTATGGGGTCTATGGCACCTACTACGCCGACGTGCGGCTGGCGGTCAGCGCCGACGGCGAGCGTTTCGAGCGCATTGACGTGCATCAGCCGCTCATCCCGCGCGGTGACCACCGGGAGTGGGACGGTGGCCTACTGGTGATCGCGGACAAGCCGGCCATCAAGGACGGGACGATCCACCTCTTCTACGGTGGCAATGGCGAGGAGTGGACCAGCTGGCCCGGCGAGAACACGCCCGAATCCTATCCTTATGCCAGCACCGGCCAGGTCCGCCTGTCCCGACTAGGGCTGGCTACCCTGCGGGAAGATGGGTGGACGTGCCTGGAGTCGGCGGACCGGGAAGTGCCCGGCTGGGCGGTCACTACTCCTATCGAGCGGACCGACCACACGACGGTACTGACGGTGAACGTCGGGGAGGTGCGCCAGAACCAGAGCTGGGTGGAGGTCGAAGTGCTGGACGCCACAACCTTGGAGCCGGTGGAGGGGTATCGGCGGGAAGACTGCCACGACCTGTGTACGGACGGGTGGCGGCAGGAGGTGACTTGGCGTGGTGGTAACATCCACGGCCTTGGTCTCGAGCATTTCCGATTGAAGTTCTGGCTCTATGGCCGTGCTCGGCTCTATGCCTACGGCTTCGACGCCGCGGGAGAGTGATAATGCCCAGGCCGGTGGACGCCGTGCTCGTCGGGGCCGGGATGCGCGGCTACTACAGCCACGGCCGGTACGCCCGTGAGCACCCGGACACGCTGCGCTTCGTCGCGGTAGCGGAGCTCGATGCGGCGAAGCGCTCCCGCTTCGCTCGCGCCCACAACCTGCCCCCGGAGCGCTGCTTTGGGTCGTGGGAAGAGCTGGTGGCCCACGAGCAGCTGGCGCCCGTGCTCATCAATGCCACCAACGACGGCGTGCATTACGCCTCGACCATGGGCGCTCTGCAAGCCGGCTACGACGTGCTGCTGGAGAAACCGATCGCCAGCACGTTAGCCGAGAGTGTCACCTTGGTACAGACGGCGGCCAAGCTCCGGCGGTCCGTGTGGGTCACGCATACGTTGCGCCACTCGCCTTTCTTCCAGACCATCCGGGAGTTGGTCCAATCGGGCCGTCTCGGCGACATGGTGGTGGTGCGGCATTCCGAGAACGTCTCGTGGTTTCGCATGGCCCACTCCTTCGTGCGCGGCTTCTACTCCAACAGCAAGGTCGCCGCTCCCATGATTCTGAGTAAGTGCTGCCACGATCTGGACCTGCTCTTTTGGATCCTCGGTCGCCGGGTGGTGCGCCTCTCCTCGTTCGGCTCGCTGCTGCATTTCCGCCCGGATCAAGCGCCGCATCTGGAGGTGCCGGAGCGCTGCACCGACGGCTGCCCGGTGGAAGACGAGTGTGCCTACTATGCCCCGCGCATGTACGAGCCGGACTTCATGCAGTCCTTTGCCCGCCACTTCACGGTAGACCTGGACCGGGCCAGCATACTCCAGGCGCTGCGTACCGGTCCGTTCGGCCGCTGCGTCTACCGCTGCTCGAACGACGTGGTGGATCACCAGACCGTGAACATGGAGTTCGAGGGAGGCGCTACCGTCAATCTCATCATGCAGGGCCACTCCCATCACGACACGCGCACCATGCGCTACGACGGCACTCTGGCCACGCTCGAAGGCCAGTTCCGCGCCGACATCACGGTCCATGACCACCGGCCGGGGAAGCCGGTGGAGCGGATCGTGCCGCGCGCCGGCGGCGGACACGGCGGGGGCGACAGAGGGGTCTTGGAGAGCCTCGTGCGGGCAATCCGGGGACAAGGCGCCGGGCTGTTGAGCACCGCCGAGGAGGCGTTGGAGAGCCACCTGATGGCCTTCGCCGCCGAGGAATCGCGTCTTGGCGGGGGCGTTGCCATTGACATGCCGGAGTACCGGCGGGCGGCACACGCGCTGGGACCAACGGCATAAGCCGGGTTGGGCCGCGCCGCACGTTTCGCCACAGAGCACACAGAGAGTACAGAGTAGGGGGAATGCTGCCATGAAGATTACCGCCGTTCGCCCGGTTCTGGTGACGGTCCCGGAGCCGTGGGAGCACGGCATGCGACCTTCGACCTACGGGTTTGTGCGCGTCGAGACCGACGCCGGGATCGTCGGCTTCGGCGAGACGTATATCGCCTGGTACAACCCGGAGGTGGTGCCGCCGCTCGTCGAGCACTTCGGTAACGTCGTGATGGGCGAGGACCCGCTGGCGATCAACAGCCTGTGGCGCAAGATGATGGTCAAGTCGCTGCGCTGGGGACCGATGGGGCCGGCCATCTCGGTGCTCGGTGCAGTCGAGATCGCGCTCTGGGACATTCTCGGGAAGGTGGCAAATCTACCCGTCTACCAGCTACTCGGTGGCCTCGCGCACGATTCCCTCCGCTGCTACACGAGCATAGCGCGCGCCGACCAAGAGGCCGCCGATAAGCTGCTGGGGCAGGGCTATTCCGCCCTCAAGGTGGCCCATATCGGAGAGATGCTCCAGACGCCCCACATCACCATCCCGGACCTCATCAACCAGGAGTGTGCGAAAGTCGAGGCGATGCGGGAGGTGCTCGGTGACGGGGTGGACCTGATGCTCGACCCCGGCATGCCATTCTATCGCCGGCCGTGGTCGGCGGACATCGCGCTGCGGGTCGTCAAGGCGCTGGATTCCTATAACCTCCTCTGGATGGAACAGCCGGCCCTGCAAACCAACGTTGATGACTATGTACGCATTCGCCAGCTCACCACAACCGCGCTGGCGGCGGGTGAGAACGAAACCACGCTGCACGGCTATAAGCCGTTTTTCGAGAAACGCGCGATAGACATTGTCCAGCCCGACGTGACGTGGTGCGGCGGGATCAGCGAGGACATGAAGATCATGGCCGCGGCGGACGCACACGACATGCGGACAGTTACCCATAGCTTCAGCGGCGCCGTCGGCCTGGCCGCCAACTTCCACGTCGGGTTCGTGAACAGGAACTGCTTCATGGTGCGCTTCCCGACCAAATACAATCCCTTCGGACTGGGACTCATCGAACAAGCCTTCGAGTTCAAGGACGGCTATATCCACCCCACCGGGGCGCCCGGCCTGGGTATAGACTTGCCCGACAGCCTAGTTGAGCAGTACCCGTTCATCCCGAACAGCGGCATTTCCCATGGCCGGTCGCCATTTCCGCGGCCGACGGCGCCGGACTGGAGCCCGGCGGAGCTGGATACGGTGTCGTGGTAGAGGCCAGGAGAGAGATACGCATGACAGCGACGACGACCAAGCTGCTGGTTGCGGTGCCGGAGCTGGAGGGGCGGGCGGACCTGCTCGCGGAGATCGCGGCTGTATCGCCGCGCCTGGAGATAGCGCAGCGGACCTGCCGGTCGGCGGCGGAGGTCACGGCGGCGCTGGGAGACGCGGAGATCATCTACACGCTCTGGTTTCCGGAGACCCTCGCGACGGACTCGAAGCTGCGGTGGCTGCAGATGACTTCCACCGGGGTAGACAACAAGCTCTCGAACACGGTATTCGATCCGCGCAACGCCGTGGTCGTCACGAGCGCGGCCGGCTGCCACGCCGTCCCCATCGCCGAATACTGCCTCTTCGCGATGGGCTTGCTGGCACGCGGGCTACTGGGCTTCTATCGCGATCAGCAGCAGAAAGTGCGGGACCGGGCGCATAGCACGCTCACCGACCTATGGGGGCAGACGGTCGGGATCGTCGGCTACGGACACATCGGCCGGGAAGTAGCGCGTCTCGCCAAGAGCTTCAACATGCGCGTGCTAGCCCTGAAGCGCAACCCGGAACGGCGGCAGGCCGAGGGCTTTGAGCTGGCCGGCGTCGGCGATCCCGACGGTAGCATTCCAGAGACGATCTTTGGGCCGCAGGACTTCGCCGCGCTCCTGGCGCGCTCCGATTTCGTGGTATCCACCGTGCCCCTGACCGCGGAGACGGCGCATATCTTCGACGACGATGCGTTCGCAGCGATGCAGCGCAGCGCCTACTTCATCAACGTCAGCCGAGGCGGGGTCTTGGATCACGATGCGCTGGTCCGGGCGCTGGAGCGGGGCGCTATTCGGGGCGCCTGCCTGGACGTGCTGTTCAGCGATCCCCGGCCGCTGCCACCGGAGCATCCGCTATGGTCGTTCGACAACGTGCTGCTGACGCCGCACGTGTCGGGCAACCGCAACCCCGACTACATCCGCAGAGCACAGGACCTGTTCCTCACCAACCTCGGGCGGTACCTGCGCGGTGAGCCGTTGGTGAACATGGTGACGAGAGCGAAGGGGTACTGACACGGTTGCCGGAAAGGATGGGGGAATGGGTACGAGCATGAGTGCCCAGCAGCAGCGGTTCGCACGCGACGGCTACGCGACTTATCGGCAGGTCCTGGATGCCGGGCTGGTACAGGAAGCCCGGGACCACGTCGTCTGGCTCTTGGAGCGGAATCCGAGCGTGCGGCCGGAGCAGCTGCACCACCATCTCATGCGGAACGATCCGTTCTGGGTGCGGCTGGTCAGCGACGACCGGCTGCTGGACATTGCCGAGGAGTACGTCGGGCCGAATATCGCGCTCTTCGCCTCGCACTACATCTCGAAGCCGCCGGAGAACGGACAATCGGTGCTCTGGCACCAGGACGGGGCCTACTGGCCCCTGGAGCCGATGGAGGTGGTAACGCTGTGGCTGGCGGTGGATGACGCGACTCCGGAGAACGGCTGCCTGCGGGTCATTCCGGGGACGCAGGAAATGCAGCTCCACGAGATGGAGCGGCGCGTAGACGTGCCGAACGTGCTCAACTCGCAGATCGCTCCAGCGCTGGTGGAAGCGGACCGGGCCGTTGACGTCGTCCTCAGCACCGGCGACGTGTCGGTGCATCACCCCAATATCATCCACGGATCGAACGCCAACACTTCGGGCACGACGCGCACCGGTCTGACCATCCGCTACATTCCCACGACGACGCGCATCGTCAGCGACGAGCAGTGGCCCTCGGCGTTCCTGCTGCGGGGCAAAGCGGTGGCCAACGTCAACGGCTACTTGCCGCGTCCCCACTATCGAGCCGGGGAGCACATGCCGTTTCAGGGCTGCGAGCGGTGGAGCTGAACCGCCGGCAATAGAGCGATAGGAGAAGGACCGATGGAACTGAACGGAAAGGTCGCGCTGGTCACGGGCGCCAGCCGGGGGATCGGCGAGGAGATCGCGCTGGGCTATGCGCGTGCCGGCGCGCACGTCGTCCTCACGGCCCGCGATGAGGGCCGGCTGCGGGCGGTCGCCGAGCAGATTGCGGACGCCGGCGGGGCCAGCAGCATCTTCCGGCTGGATGTCACCGAGTACTCGGAGGTCGGCCGCGTCGTCAACCGGACGGTGCAGGAGCTGGGGCGGATTGACGTGTTGTGCAATAACGCGGGCATCAATACCGCCAATGGCCCGGTCGCCGAGATACCGCCAGAACGGTTCGCCACCGTGTTCGCGGTCAACACCGTGGGCCTGTACGCCTGCTGCTATGCGGTGCTGCCCCACATGATCGCACGGGGCTACGGGCGGATCGTCAACGTCAGCTCGGCCTCTGCCTTCATGTGCCAAGCCGGGAGCGCCGCCTACGCCGGCTCGAAAGCCGCGGTCAACGCCCTGACCGCCGCGCTGGCGAAAGAGGTGCAGGAGCATGACATTCTGGTCAATGCCATGAGTCCGGGCGCGGTACGCACAGACATGAATCCGACGGCGGCCACCCTCCCGGTAGAGGCGGTGCCCACGGCGGTCTGGCTCGCCGCGCTGCCGGCGGGAGGGCCAACGGGCCGGTTCTACCGCTTCATGGAGGAGCTTCCGATGCTGCCCGGGCACGATATGGACTTCATGGCCGGCCCCACCGGATCGCGTTAGCCTTGGTCGACCGGCGCCCAGCGGTAGGAGTAGAGGCTCGCATTGCGGAGATTGAACTTCAGGTGGACGCGCCCCCCGGCCTGCGGGGGGACCACGCTCCCACCGCACCATGCTACGGCTACCGCTACCCCGTCCGGCGCGGACAGCCGGCAGTCCTCGGCGCTGTATCCGGCGACCGCCTGACCGTCGGGGCGCAGCACCTCGACACTGGCGTCTCCCGTCTCCGCATCCAGATTCACCGTCAGGCGGCGGGGCATTGTGGCATCGAGGGCCGCGGTGAGTAGGAAGCCCGGGTCCATCCGCCCTTCGATGGAGACGAAGCCGTCGCGCCGGATGGAGGCCACGCCCATCGCCCGGCGATGCCCGCCTTTCGAGCCGTGGTGGGTGCTGCCGCCCGCATACCAGAAGCGCAAGCGGTCGCCGACGACCTCCGGTGCATTGTTGGTCAGCACAACCCAATGGGAGTCCCAGCTACCTTCGCCGCCACGCGCGAGGATGGGATCGCGGTGTCCCACGCGCTGCCAGTGGTAGCCATCGCGGCTCCAGCCGAGCTGCGTATCCATGCGCTCCACCGCCCGGTAGTAGGCCTCCAGAAAGCCGATGATGCCGGGACCGTAGCGCAGCGGCAGCATGCTGTAGAACTCGGTGTTGGGGCGGTCGTGCGCGTCGGCTCGCAACAGGTGGCCCCGGTAGGACCACGTCCGGAAATCGGCGCTCTCCCAGAGGGACACCTCGCGCTGTCGGAGCACGCCGGCGACGCTGGCCCGCCGGGTGGTCAGCATCCACAGTTGGCGCACCGGGTCGTAGGCGATGGCGTAACGGTCCCCGGCGTGAACCACCGGCTCCGCGCTGACCGTCCAATGGATGCCGTCCGGGGAGGCCGCCCGGTAGATGCCCCGCTGCTGCGGGCCGCCGCCCTGATACAGCGTGCCGACAAACCGCTCCTCCGGCGCCGCACCCGGCATATCGAGGTAGGGGAACAGCAGCCGCGCACTGGTACCACGGGGCAGGTCCACGATGTTGGTGGGCGATCCATCCTCGTGGCGCAGCACGTCGAGGGCCGGCTTCTCCCAGGTGATGCCATCGGGCGAGGTCGCGTACCCGATCCCATAACGGTAGGGGGACGGCTCGTTGGTGGTCGCGGCCAGATACCAGCATTTATAGAGGCCGTCGGCCGGGTCGTAGATGACGCGCCGGGGCACGACCTGCCCCATTTCCCAGGGCTGATCGGGACGCAGCACCGGCTCCAGGGAATCGCGGCGTAGCTGGTTGATGAGCCGCGTCACGCCGACCAGGGAGTCGATCTCCTCGTCGTCCAGAAAGAGATGCCGGTGGGGATCGGCCAAGTCTGCCGACATAGACATCACACGTCCTCCTTGCCGCAGACGCAAACGAGGGGCTGCTGCCGGCGCCCCGGCAACAACCCCTCGACACAAGAGCAACCTACCGCTTTAGATCTTGGCCTGTAGCACGTCCGAGGTCGGGTGCAGCGTCCGCAGCCCGGCGATCAGCTTATTGAGGCGGTCGGCCTCCTGCGCTGCATTGACATACGACAACTCGCCGGCCCATACCTTGTTGATGACGGGCCGCCACGCGCGGGCCATGGGGTACCACCACTCGTGCGCCTGATGCACGTAGCGGTAGTTGAAGCCGTCCATCAGGATGTCCCGCCGGAAGGTGTCGGACGGAATGTTGCGATCCGAGTCGAACAGTGCCTTCCAGGTCGGCGGCGTGTTCCCGTGGGTGAGGATAATGTCGCTGGTCTCCGGGCCGGCCAAGTGGGCGGCCAACTCGGCGCTCTCGGCGACGACACCACGGGTGCCGGCCCACTTGGTGACCATGTGCGCCTGATCCTGATGGGACACGGCCCGCTCGCCGTTCGCCGGCCATTTCGGGGCGTACATGAAGTCGAACTCGAAGTTCGTGCCGACGGCCTTGCGGAACGCGGCGCTCGGATACGTGATGAAGAAAGCGTAGTTGCCCTTGGCGGTACTGAGCTTCTTCTCGCTCGCTACCTGTGGTGTCGGCGCGACCTGGTGCTTGTGGACGATGTCTTCCCAGAACTGGCCGGCCTGAATCCCGGCGGGCGAATTGAAGAGGTAGTACTCGCCGTTATGGGCACCCGTGTCACCGCCGATCTGGTACATCGTCATGACATGGTTCCACCAAGCGGGTGCGGGCATCCCGTAGATATTGTTGTCCGGCTCCTGGACCTGCTTGGCCGCGGCAATCAAGTCGTCGAAGGTCCAGTTCTCGTTCGGCTCAATGCCGTGCCGGCCGAGGATGGACTTGTTGTACATCCAGTCACGGGTAATCACCTGGAACGGCCAGCCGAAGACCTTCCCGTTGGGGAACGGATAGATCTCGTGCTGCGGGATGCTCACATAGTCATCCATCGAGACCTTGAATTGCTTCAGGTAGGGGGTCAGGTCCGCGAAGAGGCCCCGCTTCGCCCAATAGACAAAGACATACGCCGCCCACAGGAACAGGTCGCCCATGTCGTCGGCCGCGATCAGCACCGCCGTCCGCGCGAACACCGAGCCACTCTTGGCCTGCTGACGGCCAGCGCTAAAGCGCACGTCTACTGTGATTTCGGGGCGCTGCTCCTTGTAGAGCGCCAGGCTGCGCTTGACCACCTCACCACGCGGCCCGTCCGGCCCCCAGTCGGTGTCGAAGAGGATCCGCTTCGGGCCGCTCGACGTGACGGGCACCTCCACCACCTTCTCGATGGTGACCACCTTCTCGACGACGACCGGCTTCTCGACGACGACCTCCCTCACCACTTCCTTCTCGACGACGACCGGCTTCTCCTTCTCGACCACGATGGTCTGGCCAGCGGCACCGGACGCACCCTTGGCACCGGCGGCACCAGACGTACCCCTAGCACCGGCAGCGCCAGCGGGTCCGGCGGGGCCCGCCGGGCCTTGGACGTAGCGAATCTCGACTTCGCCACAGGCAGCGGCCAGCACTCCGCCTAGCGTTGCGGCTGCGCCACCGAGATACCGTCTGCGGATCACACGTGCCATGGCAACCTCCTCCGGTATTGCTCCGCCGGGATTACACCACTTGCCGGCGAGGGTCGCGGCCATGATACGCCATGCCCGGCAGGGAGGCAAGCGATTGCGTCGGTTCCGCGAGGGAGTATAGTTTCCCCATACTGCTGCGTGGGGAACGTGTCGCGCCAGGCGCGCTAGAAAGGGCAGTGGGGCATGACAACCTGGGATGGGCCGGACTATGAGCGGCTGGAGGCAAAGCGCCTGGATAACGCGGATACGTTTCCGGATGACCTCCGACTGCGGGCGCGGCGCTTTACCAGTTGGCTGAAGCGTGCCGAGGAGGAGATGAAGCGGTGTGACTACGACGCTGCGTTCATTTTCTACTGGATTGCGTTCAACGCCGCTTACGCAGAAGCGCGTGTGGCAAGAGAGGAGCAGAAAGGGGAACGGGAGGCTTTCCGCAAGTATTTCGACATGATTATCCCGCTCGACACCAAAAATACGATCTACAGAGCGATCTGGAGGAAGTTCTACGGGCCCATTGAAGACATCTTGAACAACGAGTATGTGTTCCAGCCGTTCTGGGATTATTACGACGGCGTGCCGGAAAAGACTCCCTGGAAAACACGGTTTAAAAACGAACGGAATAAAGTACACGGATCGCGCAAGGGCAAGGATATTAAATACGTTCTGTGCATCCTATTCGACCGCCTGTACGTGTTGCGTAATCAACTCGTTCATGGGGGCGCGACCTGGGTTAGCTCAGTAACCTACCATCGCCAAGTCACGGATGGAGCGATGATCTTGGCCTTTCTGGTGCCGCTGTTCATCGAACTGATGATGGACAACCCGGATACCCCTTGGCCACCTCCCCCATATCCTCTAGTAAGGGACTCCCACGAACGGCAACAGCATTCAGCGTGATCGTTGCCGCCGGGGCCGTGCAGTATAGTTGTCCCATGCTGCTGCGCGGAGAGCGGGTCGTGCTGCGCGAGGCCCGGACGAGCGACCGAGCCGAGCTGGAGCGGCTGCGGGCGGACCCGGAGATTGACCGTTACATGGGGACGGACACCCCGCCGGCGGGGTCCATCTTGAATCGCGTCTTCGTAGGGTCCTCCAGCGGCGCGTTGGCCGACTACGTGCTCCAGGGTCCCACTGGCCGGATCATCGGGCTGCTCTCGTTCTGGGAACGAGCCGTGCCCCACCATGCCGCCGAGGTGTCCATCTGGCTGGCCCGCGACTATCGTGGCCACGGCTACGGCACGGATGCCCTCCTCCTGGGCCTCCGGCACATCTTCAAGCGCTTCCGCCTACACAAGATTTACCTGCGGGTGCTGTGGTACAACACAGCGGCTATTCGCTGCTACGAACGCTGCGGTTTTCGCAAAGAAGGCGTGTTGCGCGAGGAGATGTGCGTCGAGGGCGTGTGGCACGATCTCATCTACATGGGCGTACTGCGCTCGGAGTTCCACGTGCCTTCACCAGACGGGGCGGACGGTCGTCGGTAGGCCGGTACTGGACCTATCCCCGGCCCCTTCCCTAGTAGGGAAGGGGAGTCATCGAGGCGGTCAGCGCGGGGGAGGGCTAGGGAGAGGACCAAGTAGGGTACCGGCCCCCTTATGGCCCCCCCCCGCTCCGCAGGGGGTAGGTGTTGTGGCCCATAGTGATGGTAGGCGAGCGCCATGCGCGTCCTGATGGTCTCCAAAGCCTGCATCCACGGCGCCTACCAGCGCAAGCTGGAGGAGCTAGCCCGCTGCGGCGCCGAGCTGACGGTCGTGGTGCCGCCTTCCTGGCGCGATCACGGCGGGCAAGTGTTCCAACTCGACCGCCGGCACACGCAAGGCTATCGCCTGGTGGTCGAGCCGCTGGCGCTCAACGGCCATTTTCACACCCACTTCTATCCGCGGCTCGGTCGCCACTTTCGCGGCCAGCGGTGGGACGTGGTCCACGCCGACGAAGAGCCGTATAACCTCGCTACGCTCCAGATCGTCGCGCTCGCGCAGCGGGCCGGCGCGCGCGCCCTGTTCTTCACCTGGCAAAACCTGTTCCGCCGCTATCCGCTACCGATCCGGATGATGGAGCGCTATTGCTATGGCCGGGTGGCCGGCGCCATTGCCGGCAACGCCGAGGCGCGGGCCGTGCTCCGCCGCAAAGGCTACGCCGGGCCGGCGTGGGTCATCCCGCAGTTTGGCGTTGATCCGGAGCTGTTCTCCGCCCGCGCGGCGGCGCGGCCCAGCGCGAACGGCAGCTTCCGCGTCGGCTACGTCGGTCGTCTGGAGCACAAGAAGGGCGTGCAGGTGCTGGTGGCAGCGTGTGGACAGCTCGGCAAGGAGGTACGGCTCGACCTGCTGGGCTGGGGACCGGAAGAGCGCCGGCTGCGGGCGCTGGCCGCAGCGTGTGGTCTGGAGGAGCGGCTGCATATCCACACCGCTCGCGCTTCGACGGAGGTGCCGGCATTCCTGCGGCAGCTCGACGTGCTGGTGCTGCCGTCGCTGACCACGCCGCAATGGAAAGAGCAGTTCGGGCGCGTCCTGGTGGAAGCGATGGCCTGTGAAACGGCGGTGATCGGCTCCGACTCGGGGGAAATCCGGCGCGTGATCGGTGATACCGGCCTGCTCTTCCCGGAGGGCAACAGCGCGGCGCTCGCGGAGCAACTGGTCCGGCTGCGTGACGACCCGGCGCTGCGGCAGGAGCTAGGAGCGCGGGGGCGGCAGCGCGTCCTGGCACACTACACGCAGCAGCGCATCGCCGAGCGGACCTGGCAGGTCTACCAGGCGATCAACACCTAGGGTTATGGCAATAACTATGCAAGTGCGGAAGTAAGGTAAGGACTCATGTCTACTTTCAGCCCCAAAGCATAAAGCAAATGCGCTTGCCTTATGCTTGCTCCTCTCATGCAGTAAGGTCCGCTAACAGATCCTCCCCAATGAGATCAGAGGAGATTCCCTTCATAATGACAAATGGTTGTAGCAGTGGGTTCGAGAACCGATATCGATATCTGCGCTTCAACCCCATTCTCTCCAGGACTGATCCTCTCTTGGGTTCGGTAAACAACTTCAAGTGGCGAGCGAAAGCTGGTATATCACGAGGAGCGCCGATTATAGCAGAATACGGCTCACGAACATCAGCAGCAGCGAAAGAGCTATATTCGTCCTTTCTTGCAAGCGCACACGAAAGGAGCACCTCTCCGTAATATGTACTCCTCGAGCTCGAAGTAGCACGCATATACAATTCTCTTATGCTGGCACTTGTGCGTTGAATTGCCTCTTCGATAGCAATATCTACGTCACGTGGTATTATCTTCTTGCGTCCTTTAGAATCAGAAGATAGAGCAGATCTCTGGCCGAGTAGATGAACATAGTGAGGTAAACCCTGTGAAAGACCGACAATCATCTCCAGAGCATTCTTATCAATAGTGAGATGCAGTTTTGGCAATCTCTTCCTGATAATATCTCTCAATTCATCTTTATCCATACGAGGCATACGGATTTGCTCAAGTGCGCGCTCAACTGACTGATGTTGGCCGATGAGCTCAGTCACATTGTCAGCTACACCCACTAATACTATCGTGGCACGAGTGCTGTGATCAGATAGGAGCTTGATTGTATCGGAAAATAGAGCAGCATCACTTGGATTTTCGAGTCGATCAAATTCGTCCAGAAAAATGACTGTAACAGCTAGTCTCTCAAGAAGGTCCTTTACATCGTCGGGGGTGGCACACTTAGACCGAAATAGCTCGTCTGCGCTCACGGTAATCTCTGTTGGATCGGGATTGAACCCTGGTGGAGTGACCTGCTGGTTTATCTGGATGGATCGGAAAACCTTCCGCCAGATGGTACTGAAGTCGTCAGTACGGTCACAGTTCACCCGAACACATCGTATGTCATCACCGAGCCGTGGGAACAGATCTGCCATCACCGCGGCCAGAGAGGTCTTGCCGACGCCGCGCTCTCCGTAAATCACCGCATGCTGACCGCGTTGGGTGATTACCTCCACCACCTTGTCGATTTCGTTGATCCTCCCGGCAAAGAGCTCCTGCTGGTCAATCGGAGCCGAGGGCGAGAAAGCCTTGCTGATTATTGCCCGCACTCGCAGCCAGTCAACCGCGTTAGCCTCCGTCCTACTCATCGTATAAAACCTCCATCACTTCTACAAACACGACCCATCTGAGTAATAGTAACAGCCTGAGAAAGGCAAGGCAAGGCTAACAAGTGTCAAGTGCGTGGATTCATCGAGCAATCATCCTAGAACGACGGCTGCGGCAGTTGTGGCACAATCAGGCAAGGGGAGGCAGGGGATGAAATTGCTATTGGCGGAGATGACGCGCCTGGAAGCACGAGACGCATTCGACCAAGGGGCGACGGTCGTGATCCCGACCGGCTCGACGGAGCAGCACGGACCGCACTTGCCGTTGATCGTGGATTCCTGCACGGCCGAGCATATCGCTCGCAGTGCTGCGGAGCAAGCCGCGAGCGACGTGCCGATTGTCGTGGCGCCGACGGTCACGTATGGCAGCTCGCATCACCACTTGCCCTGGGCCGGCTCGATGTCGCTCAGTGTGCGGACCTACATGGCGGTGATCGAGGACCTGATCCGGTGTGTTGCCCATCACGGGGGCAAGCGGGTGGCGCTGGTGAACGGGCACGGCGGCAACGTGGCTCCCCACGATGTCGTGACCTCCGCCCTGACCCTCGAACTCGATATCGCGGTGGCTGCCGTCTCCTACTGGACGCTGGCAGAAAAAGAACTAGCCGCGGAGGGGCTGGACGGCCTTGGGGGCATCCCCGGCCATGCCGGTGGTTTCGAGACCTCCTTGATGCTGGCGCTGCGGCCGGACATCATCAACCTCGATCAGCGCGGCGTTGGGGTGCCGGCAGCGCCAGCGGACGAGGATTGGGTGGGCCCGCGGCTCGGTGGGCTGGTGCGGAAGCTTGGCGCCTTCGAGCAGGCCGGCGGGGTGAGCGACGATGCCGGCGGCGCTTCCGGTGAGCGCGGGCAGCGTCTGCTCGAAGGCACCATCGAGGTCGTGCGGCGCTTTCTGGTGGACTTCGCGCGGTGCTAGGCGTGCTGACGTTGGCGATAGGAGATAGTGCCACCAACCCTCCGGGGGCTGGATTCCCGCGCAAGCAGGAATGACCAGGATGGGTGGGAGTAGGCAGGCAGAGAAGGGAGCAAGGATGGATCGTAACCAGGCGATGGCGATTGTGGACGAGATGCTGACCGACCCCAACCTGAAGAAGCACTGTCTCGCCGTGGAGGCGATCATGCGGGCGTTAGCGCGTCACTTCGAGGCAGACGAGGACGAATGGGGGCTGGTGGGCCTGCTCCATGATGCCGACTACGAGGTGACGGAAAAGGACCCGGACCGTCATATGCACGTCATCGTCGAGCGGGTGCGCGCGGAAGGGGTATCCGAGCGGATTGTGCAGGGCATCCTGGCGCACGGCGGCCAAGCGCCGCTCGACAACAAGCTCAATGCCTCCATCTTTGCGTGCGACCACCTCTCCGGGCTGATTACGGCCTACGCACTGCTCCATCCGCAGGGGCTAGCCGGCGTCAAGACCAAAGGAGTACTCAAGCGCTTCCGGCAAACGGCCTTTGCCCGCGGCGTGGACCGCGACGACATCCTTACCTGCGAGCCAAATCTGGGCCTGCCGCTGGCGGAGTTCGTGACGATCGGGGTCGAGGCAATGAAAGGTATCCGCGACGACCTCGGGCTGTGACCGGCCCCCTGAGCGCCTCGACCGTGCTTCCCGGCGGCTTGACGAGGCGCAGCGCAGGATTGCGAGGCGCTAGGGCCGGAGCTGGAGGAGCCAGAGGCTGTGGTCGGCGGCTGAGGTGAAGACGACACGCTTGCCGTCGGTTGACAGCTCCCAGCTGTTGTTGGTGATCGCAAAGGGAGTCTCGGTGGGGTCGGTGAGGGGCACCGGGAACTCGCCGTCTACGTAGACACGCCAGAAACGGTCGCCGTCGGCCCCCTTGGGGCGCGATGGTAGCACGATCAGGCTGGACGAGTCCGGCGCCCAGCGATAGTCACCCCAGATAGCGAGGCGGCGGGCTTCGTCGCCACGCACGCGCTGGACCCACAGGCCATCGCGCTGCAAATCGCCGGTGAAGGCAGCGATGTAGGCTACCCATTCCCCATCCGGCGAGAGGCGGCCGGACAGCAGCCGGGGCGCCGTGGTCCGGATCGCCACCTCGCCCGATTCCAGGTCGAGGAGGCCCAGTGACGTCTCCAGCTTGCCGACGGTGCGCCACGTTACCAGGAGCGCAGAGCCGTCGGGTAGCCAGCCGTGAATGCGCGCACCGGGCAAGGTAGCGAGCGCTCGTGCTTCCGTGCCACGAACGTCCGCAACCCAGATCGCGATGGGGCCGAGGATGCGGGCAGTGCCCTGGGCCGGCCGCCCGACCGCGCCCCGTGCGAGCGGACGCTCGGCGGGCCGCAGCGTGAACGCGATATGCTCCCCACGCGGGTCAAAGAGTACCCGGCTCGGTAGATTGGGGACTACCCACTCCTCGTCGGTGGCCAGCTTCCGAAACCGCATCTGCCGGCTGTCCGGCTCCGGCACGGCAACCGTCGAGCGGTCGGGCGAAAAATAGCCATAGAGCGGTAGCAACAGCAATTCCTCGCCGGTTTCCACATTGACCAACCAGGTGCCGGCAGCGTCGCTATTGCGCCAGTCGTAATAGAGCACATGGATACTATCGTCTGCCCAGAGAAACGCCGCGCAGCAGCCGTCGGGGGTCAGCTTCGACACCGTTGGCCGGAACGGCGGGGTCGCGGTCGGTCGCGGCGCCGCCTCGTTCACCGTGCCTGCTGAGACCTGGCTTTGCCCGGGGACCGGGGTGACGGTGCTGCGTGGCGACACCGCCACCCCGGTAGGGGTTGGCACCTCGCCTGCGATTCGCGTTGCTCCCACCGTCGGCGTGCTTGGCAACGGCCCGACGGTCATGGTCGCCGCGCTACTACGGCCTGGCCCGGACGTGGCTGCGGAGAGCGTAGCTCCGGCTTGGGGCGTGCGCGGCGGCTGCGTGCTCGGCGGGGACGCCACAGCCAGGTTCTCTTGAGTGCGATCCACAGGCTCGGCCGGCGCCACAACCGCCGGCTTGGCTAGACCGATTGTGCCGGAGGTGCCGGTTGAGGCAACGGAGAGCAGAGCAAGGATGATTGCGCCCGGCGCTGCCAGGACGGCGACCGCCAGAGCCAGCCAAGCGTACCGCCGGTCGAGCAACCGGATAGCAACCGTGATTCCCGGCAGCTTCCGTATACTCTGACCCCAGGAGCGCCGCAACCGCGGCGGGAGGCTGCGTAGCCGCCGGCCGATGCGGCTCAGGAGCGAAGCGAATGCCGCGATCCCGGCACGGTCAGGAGACAGTGGCCACATCGAATTTGCTCGGTCTCGTTGACCTGGGTGCAGGGCAGTGGATGTCCCGGGAAAGCATCGTCGTCGTCCTCAACCTCGCAACAGTTCCCGAGGCGGTGTGGCGCGGCTGGGCCGCCGCTCCTGGCGCTACCGAGAGTGCCGTAGCACCGCGCTCCGCTATCGTGACTGCGAACGGTATTCTGCTCACAACACTCCACGTGCAGACGTTGTATCGGCGCATCGCCGCGGCGGATCGTCCGGTCCGGGGGTATCTCCGGGAGAATGCGCCGAGTCTTGACAGTTTAACCAGGCCTGGTGCCTAGGGCGTGTTTGCAAGGTACCAGTCGGCGGTGGGCCACGACACCTACCCCCAACCCCCTCCCTCCAGGGAAGGGGCCGGGGGTTAGGTGCAATACCCGTCCCCCTATGGCCCCCCCGCTACGCAGGGGGACAGGGCTACAGCAGGCTGCGCCCCTGGCTCAGGAGGTGTCGGCAGCTGGCTTGGGTTCCGCCTCGGCTCTTGCGGGGTCGGGCGCCGGGAGCTTGCCGCGCAGCCGCGCCTTCATATCTGCCAACTGCAAGTCGAGATCGCTGTCCATGTCCAATGTCTCTAGCCGCTTGTCGAGGCTCATCTCCGACACTTCGGCGTAGGCCTCCGTGCGCGCCTCCTCGCCGCGGATACGCGCTTCCATGCGGTTTAGCTCGGAGCTGGGGTCCATCAGGTTCAGGCGGGCAGACGACCTGGCGACCTGTTGTTGCGCGAGCACCGTGCGGTGACGAGCGATCAGTGCATCGCGGTTACGTATCGCCTCATCGTACTTTGCTTCCAACTGGGTGAGGTCGCGCTTCAGCTTGGCAGCGATCTCTTGCTGCGCCGCCAGTTGCCGCGCGAGCATCTCCGCGTTCCGCTCGAAATCAAGTTTCCGCCGGAGCGCTTCGCGGGCCAAGTCATCGGCGCCGTGGGTCAAGGCCAACTCCGTCTTACGCTCCCACTCCTGGGCCAGCCGACAGTTCTTGAGGTAATCGGCCTCGATTAGCTTCTCCTGGGCAATCACCTCGGCCGTTTGCCCGCGCGCCTGGCCGATAGCCTCGGCCATGTCCCGGATCACCTGTTCCAGGGTCCGTCGAGGGTCCTCGGAGGCATCGAGGAGCGCATTAACATTGGTCCGCAAGACAGTCGAGATTCGATCCAGTATGCCCATGCTGCTGCACTCGTCCCTTCCTGGCCGCTACAGCCGGCCTGATGCGACTTCCAGCGTTTTCCTAATCAGATGACTCTAGCATTCTTGGCAGGCTCAGACGAGCATGCCTACGCTTGTCATACGCCACGTTCCCCTGCCCCTTAACCTAAAGACAGCCTCACTCGTGTGTCGGTTTCAGCCCCGCTCCTCGGCCCCCCTATGGTCCCCCCGCTCCGCAGGGGGACGTGGATTCCGGTGGGCGCTATGCATTACGCTCCCTCCGACCCTAGACGGCAGCGTCGGAGGTGAGCCGGCGGGGTGCTCGTGTGCGCTGTTGGCGACGCGCCGCGACCGCCTCCTCGAACACGGCGCGCACATCTTGGGCCATACGCTCGGCGTGGAAATAGCGCGCGACCGCCTCGCGGCCGGCCTGGCCCATGCGCCGCGCCTCGTCGGGGTGCTCGTACAGCCAGCGGAGCTGATCGTCCAGCAGACCAAAATAGCGGGCCATCGAAAGCTCGCAGGCGTAGTCCACGTCGGGGGCAAATTCGCGCCGGATGCGGTTGACGCGCTCTATATCGGCTGCAGAGGGACGATAGATCAGCTCGTGAGCGACCTGCTCCGCGTCGAGGCCGGTGACGGCATGGCCACCGCGCAAACCAGCCAGCCAGCGGAGCGGAAACGGCTTCTGGCGCAGGGCGTAGTCGCCGACGTTGAAGCCTAGCTCGTAGTCCAGCAGCTCGGGCGGGGTTTCGTCGTTGTGCGGTGGCGCTACCGCCGCAAAGGGGAGAGAAGTCCTGGAGAAGCTCTTGGTTATCTGTTGGCGCTATGTGTTATAGTAGGCGAATGTGCTTGGTATCGCACCAAGGCTTCATACACGGCAACGGACCACCATCTGCCCCGTCTTTCGTCTTTGCCCCCTGCGCTAGATTACCCGTTCTGCCCCTTTGGAAGAAGGAGTCCGTTTCCACATGCCTTTAGAATCCCTATCGACTCGCCCAAGTTTGGCTGGCCCTAAACGCCGGCACCAGGCCGTCTGCGCCGAGTGTGGCACGTCCACGACAGTCCCCTTCCGGCCAAGCCAAGACCGCCCGGTGTACTGCTCCCCGTGCTTCAGAACCCAGCGTGACGCCCTTTCCTCTCCCGCAGGAGCACCCGCAAGGGGGCCCTCCACCACAAATCAATTCCCCGCTGATGGCGCTGCCGGCCCTGCTCCAGGGTTTCCAGAAATGGCCTTGAGAGCCGCTATCAGAGCAGCGCTCTTCCGTATGAACAGATCAGAGCCCATGCCCATTCAAGAGAAGTCGATCCCTCTTCTCCTGGCGGGCCGCATGGGCCGCTCCGGTGAGGCCGTGACGTTCATCACGCCGGATGAGGAGCGGAAGTGGCGTGAGATCGACCGGGGCCTGGGCGGCCGGTTCGTACGCAAGCCGTGGAACGCCTCCCGTAGGGTGGGACAACGTCAAGAGAGCACTCCAAAGCAGCCGCGGCTGCTCTCTAGCGTCCCTGTGTGATGGCGCAGTTGCCCCGTCTCCA
This sequence comes from Chloroflexota bacterium, assembly GCA_965220865.1. GTDB lineage: Bacteria > Chloroflexota > UBA11872 > UBA12225 > JAJDUF01 > JAJDUF01. Next base: position 2,921,067 of record OZ244848.1, on the reverse strand, counting down.
AGACGTACAGCCGTTTGGGATAGCCAACAACTCGGCTATAAGGCGGTGGGACTGCTCCGAGCCTTTCCAAACAAATTCGGCGCTCTCCGGGTCCGTCCTAACGCTATCATGGCACGCGGTGTGAATAGATTTGAGCGACTACCAGAACAACACCATCCGTAACCTAGCCGTCATAGCCCACGTCGACCACGGCAAGACCACTCTGGTCGACGCCCTGTTGATGCAGGGACAGGTCTTCCGCGCCCACCAACAGGTGGGCTCGTTGATCATGGACACCAATCCTCTGGAGCGAGAGCGTGGCATCACAATTCTGGCCAAGAACGCCTCCGTCTCCTATGGGGGAGTTAGGATCAACATCATCGACACCCCGGGCCACGCCGACTTCAGCGGCGAGGTGGAACGTGTCATGAACATGGCCGATGGCTGTCTGCTGTTGGTGGACGCTGTAGACGGGCCCATGCCTCAGACTACCTACGTGCTACGCCAAGCCCTCCAACAGAACGTCACCCCCATGGTGGTCATTAACAAGATAGACCGCCCCGAGGCCCGGGTGGCAGAGGTGGTCGAGATGGTCCAAGACCTGTTCTTGGAACTGGCTACAGATGCGAAGCAGCTGGACTTCCCGGTGTTGTATACATCGGCCCGGCAGGGTTACGCCACTACGGACCTGGACACGCCATGGTCGGATATGCAACCCCTCTTTCAGGCGATCCTGGACTCAGTCCCGCCGCCAAAAGGAGACCCCACGGCCCCGCTCCAAATGCTGGTTGCGGCGCTGGACTACGACAACTATCTGGGACAGGTGGCCGTGGGCCGGGTCACCAATGGCACGCTCAAGCAGCGCGACGACGTGACCTTGCTGTGCCTCAACGCCGAGCCCACTACCCACAACCTGGAGCACATTTTTGTTTTTCGTGGGATGAAGCGGGCGGAAGTCTCCGAAGCCCGCGCCGGGGACATTGTGGCCGTGACCGGTCCCAAGGGGGTGTCCATAGGCGACACCATCACCTCTCTTGAACACCCGGAGGCTCTACCGTCTATCGACATCAATGAACCGACGGTGCGGATGAGCTTCGGGGTCAACACCTCCCCTTTCATGGGCAGGGAGGGTGTCCGCTGCACTTCCCGAAATCTCCACGAGCGGCTGATGAGAGAGTTGCGGACCAACGTCAGTTTGAGGGTAGAGGCCACCCCCAGCGCCGACGTGTTCATGGTTGCCGGCCGGGGAGAGCTACACCTGTCCATCCTAGCCGAAACTATGCGCCGTGAACAGTTCGAATTTCAGGTGTCCCGTCCCGCACCCGTCACCAAGGTGATTGACGGTGAGATATACGAGCCCTACGAGATTTTGAATGTCAGCGCCCGTGAAGAGTACGTTGGCGTACTGACCGAATACCTATCGGCCCACATGGCCCAGTTCCGGGATATGCGGTACACCGAGAGCGGCTCCGTCCACATGGAGTACAAGATACCCACCCGTGGGCTGATCGGATTTAATGCTTTCTTTCTCCGCACCACGCGGGGTGACGGAGTGAAAAGCAGTATCTTCACCTCCTACGAGCTGATGGAGGGCGAAATAAAATCCGAACGCGGTGGCGTGCTCGTGGCGTCGGAGCGTGGTGTGGCCGTCACCTATGGGTTGCGGAACGCCCAGGGCAGGGGCGACACCTTCATCGACCCGGGCACAAGAGTGTACGAAGGCATGATCATCGGCTCCCACCACCGCGACGGCGACATTGAAATCAACGTCTGCAAGGAGAAGAAGCTGACCAATATGCGCTCTTCAACGGCCGATGTCGCCAGACGCCTGAACTCCACCATAAGGTTCAGTCTGGAGGAAGCCATGGCGTTCATCTCCGACGACGAACTGGTGGAGATTACTCCACAGAGCTTGCGCCTTCGTAAGATGGCGCTCTCGGCGCCAGACCGAAAGCGCCACCGCCGGGCCGGGGCCCGCACCCGAGATTAAGGACACCCCAGGGCGGACGTACTATCACGAACGCCATCGCTGAAACCTCGGCGATTTCGCCAAGCCAACCCCCGTCATGAGTCGAAATTCTAGGTTGTTAGTCCGACCATCCCAGGCCCCAACCGTGCCGCCACGCTCACAACGCCACTACCAACTCAAAAGTTCGCAGTACAGTACGCTTAGGCCCGCCAGCCAGCGGAGCGGAAACGGCTTCTGGCGCAGGGCGTAGTCGCCGACGTTGAAGCCTAGCTCGTAGTCCAGCAGCTCGGGCGGGATTTCGTCGTTGTGCGGTGGCGCTACCGCCGCAAAGGGGAGCACCTGACAACCGAGTCGGCGCAGGTGGCGGATCAGCAGAATGGACTGCTGGACCACGCCGCCATACCAGAGGTGGCCGGTCATGGCGAAAAAGACGCGCATCTGCTCTCCACTCGGACAATCGTATGTTGGCATCGCCCAAACCGGTCGAGACGCCGCGTTGACCCGCTTGGTGACACCGAGGCCGTACTCGCTCCAACGAATGCCAAGATTGAAACGCTCGCTCCGCACAATCCGATGCAGTCTCGTGAAGCGCAGAACGAGCGGTCAGTGGCAGCGAGCCGTAGCCGGCGCTGAGGACGCCGCAACGGAAGGAGGTCGGTGGTGGCGCTCATTGGCCGCTGCACCGTACTCCGGCGAGGCATGCCAATGTTTGATTCTATAACAGCTTTGGGCCGATATCCGGCCCGCCAAGCCGCGCGCGATTGTACCATGCTCAACTCATTGCTATAATCGCGGCGCAGTAGGCCGTACACACGCCGGGCAAGTATCCGGCCGCAGGGCAGGCAGGCGCTCGATCCGACGGAAACGCAGGGATTTTTCCATAGCGCAGGAGGGGGAGTATGGGCATCTTAGACTGGCTGTTCGGGGGCAGCAAAGAGGAGGCGGTGCCCGAAACACCGCCTATCACCTATAGCACCGGATCCGGCGAGAATCTCCGGTCAATCGCCCGGAAGTTCTACGGCAGTGAAACGCAGTGGGAGAGGCTCTACCGGCGTAATGCCCGTATCCTGGAGGATGCGGAAGGGGAAATCTACCCCGGCACCCAACTGACGATTCCCGATCCCAAGTATGATCTGGAAGGGAATCCCATCAAGCCGGAGGACGCGGAGAGCGAGTAGCGGTCCGGCTGCTTCACCGGGATCAGCGCGTGAGACTGAGACGCATTTGCGTCTTGCCGGCTGCGTAGCGTGTCCCGCTGCTGCCCGAGATTCCGGTACCTGCGGTATACGCACGCCCTTGGTCAACCGCACTGTGCATAGTGACGTGCCCGGTAGCTTTTGCCGCTGGTGATGACTTGAGCCGCTACTCCACGGGGCGGGGCCGTAGCTCTTGAACCCCTCCATCCTGGCCCTCCTCAGCCTCGGCCACCTTGCGACGGACCTCAGCGCCGGGGCCATCCCGGCGCTGCTGCCGTTCTTCCAACGGAGCTTCGGCCTCAGTTACGGCAGTCTCGGTTTTCTGAACGGCGTCTTCCAATTCGCCGCGTCGGTCACACAGCCGCTCGTCGGTCTCATCACCGACCGCATCCCTGGACGCCTGCTGCTGCCGTTAGGCTGCGGCGCAGCCGGAATAATGGTGGCACTCACCGGTTTCGCCACCGGCTATAGCGGCCTGATCCTGCTGCTCGCGCTCGCCGGCGTGGGCGTCGCCGCTTTCCACCCGCTGGCCTATCGTTTGGTCAGCCAGCACAGTGGAGCACGGCGCGGCACGGCGACGTCGCTGTTCAGCGTCGGAGGAAACCTCGGCGTCGCCATCGGCCCGCTGTTGGCGACGGCGCTGGTACTGAGGTTCGATGGGCCGGGCACGCTCGGCATCGCCGTACCCGGTCTCGTCATCGCCGGCCTCATCTGGTGGCGCGTGCCTCGGCAACAGCCCGTCTCTTTGCATCGCTTCGGTGGCGGCTTGGCGGCGCCGCTGCGGGCACGGCTCGCACCGATGAGCCTACTGACGCTGGTGGTGATCCTGCGCTCGGCCGCCACCGTCAGTCTGAACACCTTCATCCCGCTGTACTACATTGACATTGTGGGCGCATCCGAAACGACGGCGAGCCGGATGCTCTCGCTGCTGCTCGTCAGCGGCGCCGTCGGCACCTTGCTGGGCGGTCAGCTTTCCGATCGGATCGGTCGCCTGCGGGTGCTGGCGATAACGCTCGCGTTGATGACCCCGGCGCTGCTGGTCTTCCTCAACAGTCAGGGCATCGTGGCCGCCACGGCGCTATCGCTCACCGGCTTCTTCCTGGTGTCGTCGTTCGCGGTGACCGTCGTGATGGCGCAGGACCTGTGGCCGGAGAACGTGGGCCTGGCCAGCGGCATGATGGTGGGATTTGCCTTCGGCGTCGGCGGGCTGGTCGTTCCGCTGATCGGCCTGATCGCCGAGCGCTGGGGTCTGCTCACGGCCCTGCAAGTGATCGTCGCGTTCCCCGTGAGCGCCGTGGTGCTGACCATTCTGCTGGCCGCAGCCATGCGCCGGCTCGACCGGGTGGGAGCCTCATCGGCATCCGGCCACGGCCGGCGCTTGACCTAACCCCCGGCCCCTTCCCCGCTCCGCAGGGGCAGCGAGTAACAGTCCCCTCCCCAGCGCGTCAGCACGGGCGAGGATTAGGGAGGGGACAAGGCTGCCGGTCAGGAGGCGGCGACGGTGTTGCTCAATACGCCGAGGCCGGTGATCTCAACGTCAACCACATCACCGGCCTGGAGATACACCTCTTGCACCGAGCCGACGCCGGCCGGGGTGCCGGTGGCGAGGACATCACCGGGCGCGAGGGTGATGAACTTGCTGATCCATTCGATGGTATCGGCGATGTAGAAGATCATGTCGGCCGTGGTGCCGTACTGCCGCCGCTGGCCGTTCACGCGGGTTTCGAGCATGAGGTCCTGGGGATCGGCAATCTCGTCCGCCGTGACGATGTAGGGACCCATCGCCGCAAAAGTATCGAACCACTTGCCGATAAGCCAGTCGAAGAAGCCGCTCCGCTCGCCCTCGTCGCGCTCAACATCCGGGTCTAGCTCACGGCCCGATACGTCGTTGAAGTTGACGTAGCCACCGACATAGGAAAGGGCGTCCGCTTTGCTCACGTTGCGGGCCATCTTGCCGATGACAACGCCCAACTCGCCTTCGTAGTCCACTTTGGTGCAGATCGGTCCGGGCAAGAGAATGGAGTCCTCCGGGCCGATGACCGACGTGACCGGCTTCATGAAGACCTCGGGCACCGCTGCGACCTCGACCGGCCCGGTCTCGCCTTCCTCGCGGTGCGACATGTAGTTGCCGGCGAGGAGGAAGATTTTGTCGGGGCGCGGGATGGGCGCCAACAGGGACGCCGCGGCCGCCGGCACCGCCCACGCGCCAGTGTGGCCGGCGGCGAAGTCGAGCGCCTGCTGGGCGGCCGCGTGGCCGGCGTCGCCGGCGCCCAACAGCGCCTTGACGCTGTGGAGCTGATGAAGGGCGTCCGCACCGAGGCCGGCGGCCTCGCCGGCGGCGGCCAGATCAATGATGGTATCGCCGTGCGGCACACCGACGCGGTTGCCGCCGCTCGCTGCTCCGGAAAATGTGACCAGCTTCATACCTCTGCTCCCCTCTCTGTTCGATACGTTGGATTCCCGTCTGCGGTGGCACGAAAGGCGCGCACCGCAACACAGTCTAGCCGAGGCGAATCTATCCGGCTAGTGGGGGGAGGAGGACCTACCCCCAACCCCCTCCCTAAAGGGAAGGGGCTAACAGTCGCCGTTCGGATCGCTTTCCCTGACAGGCAGCGGTGGCCAGTGAACAGTAGTTAGTGGGGTGGGCTACCTGCTCCAATCGGGGGGATCGGGGGGATCGGCGGATGGCAGCTTGCGGCGTACCCGGCGGTAGAGAGCACCTATCCGCCGCCGGCCGAACGACCTGGCCGGCTCAGGGGGTGAAGCCTCCGGCGCCGGCACGTCAGCGTGGTCGGGCGGTGGGCCGTCCGGTGCCGGCGCGGCGGCGGAGTCGGCCGGTGGCTGGCGGCGCATCAAGCGGTACAGATCGCGCATCTGGCGCCGGACCAGCGCCTTGTCGGGGACGAGGTCGGATGGCGGCGGCTTGCGGAGGGCCCGGCGGTACAAGTCGCGCAACTGCCGCTGGCCCAGCGTCTTGCCACTGGCAAAGTATTCAATCGTGGCGCGGCCGAGCGCGTAGGTGCCGGCAGCGGCGACGCCACCGGCGGCGACCCAGCCCACGACCGGCACCAGGCGGGCAACCTGTCTGGCCGCCGTGCGGACCAGCATTCCGCCCATGACCGCCCCGATGATCTCCTTGGCCCTTTCCGCGTCGAGGGTCTCACCGTAGATCGCGGCGACACGGAGCACCATGCGTATCTGCGCCGCCAGCACGAGGGGAATGTCCACAAAGGGGGCCGGCTCGGCGCCGGCCGCGGCGGCCAGCCCGGCGGCTTCGCGCACAATGCGCTCGGCGGCGGTGCGGCGAAAGCCCGGCAGCGCCTTACCGAGGGCGACGGTGAGGGGTAGATCCAAATCGAGGATTGCCGGCATGAGCCGGTCGGCGACATTGGTGCCGCGCTCGGCCGAGATCGGGATGATCCTCGTGCCCAACTGCTGCTCGACATAGACGATGGCGGCGGTGAGGTCATTGGTCCGCAGCAGATCAATCTTGTTCAAGGTGACCAAGGCCGGGGAATCGAGGACGGCAATCGCCTGCCAGAGAGCCACGTCCGCTTGGCGCAGCCCGGCCGCTGCATCAAGCACCAAGACCACCACGCTAGCCGCGACAACCTGCTGCCACGCAGCGCCCCAGCGCTCGTCGTCACCCGGCTCGCCGGCACCCGGGGTGTCCACCAGCCGCAGCGGGCCGACCGGCTGCTCGATGGCCGTTGTGGTCGTCCCCGGCACCGCCGACACCTCCGAGTGCTCGGCGCCGGCAATCGTATTGAACAGGGTGGATTTACCCGAATTCACCGGTCCGACGATGGCGAGGCGGGGCGGCGACCTGCCTTCGAACTCTTCCTTCAGCTCTTCCCAGCCGACCGCATCCAGCAGGCGGCGCAGGTCGTCCAGCCGCTTGGGGTACTTGGCGGCCGTGGCCGGGCGGGCGGTTATGGTGGTCATGACGGTTGCTCGGTTGCTTTCTTTCCCTCACCCCCTCTCCACTTGGTGGAGAGGGGGTGAGGTCGTCTGCTAGTGGAAGGGCGGGGCCAGCGACAGCTGTAGCTCCAGCAGCGACGGGCCGGAACGCTGGAAGGCGGCGGACATGGCACCGGGTAGCTCGTCAATGTGGGACAGGCGCTCGGCGTGGGCACCAAACGCCCGGCCGAGCGCGACGAAATCGGGATTGCGGAGGTCGGTGTCGAGGACCTTGCCGTTGCGCCGCTGCTGGGCCGCCTTAATCATCCCGTAGGCATTGTCGTTGACGACGATCACGGCGATAGGTAGCTCGTACTGCACCGCCATCGCCAGCTCTTGGAGGGTGAACAGGAGGCCGCCATCGCCGGCGAGCACGGCGACCGGCGTGTCGGGCCGGGCCACCTGGGCACCAATCCCCACCGGCAGCCCGAAACCGAGCGAGGCCGAGCCGGCCGGATAGAGGAAGCGACGCGGTGCCAGCGTGGGCAGGTGGCGGACGCACCAGTAGCAGGCGATGGCTTGATCGCAGGCCAGGATGCCTTCCGGAGGTAGGCCGGCCCGCAGCGCCCGTATCAACTGTAGCGCCTCGGGGCAACGCTGCTCCCCGGCGGCGTCATCGGCGTCGCGGGCGGCGCGAACGTCGTGGGGGTCCCAGCAGCTGGCGCTATCACCGTCGTCCAAGGCGGCCAGCAGCATCTCCAGGCCCAGCCGGGCGTCGCCGACGAGGCGCTCGGCGACCGGGTAGCTCTTGCCCATCTCGCTAGCGTCGAGGTCGAGGTGGGCGAGGGTGGGCGGCAAGGGCAAGCGCCAGGCGCGGGTGGCCATGCCGGTCAAGCGGTTGCCGACCACCAAGCCGACATCGGCTTGACGCCACAAGGCCGGGTAACCGTCGGTCGGGCCGGACGAGGTGCGCCAGGTACAGCCGGCCGACCAGAGGCTGGTGTCGGGAATAGCGCCTTTGCCGCTGATCGTCGTGAGCACGGGGGCACGCAGTCGCTCGGCCAGCCGGAGCAGCACGTCGCTGGCGCCCGCGTGGGCCACCCCGCCGCCGGCGAACAGCAACGGGTACTTGGCTTGACGCAGCAGGGCGACCGTGCGGGCGACGGCTGCTTCCGATGGCGGTTGGGATGGCGGAATGGGCGGTAGCGGCGCCGCGGCTACGTCGGCGGTCTGCCCCAGCACGTCAATGGGCACTTCCAGCGCCGTCGGACGCGGGCGCCCGGTCTGCATCCGGGCCAGCTCCTCCAGCGTCGCTCGCTCCAGGTCTTCGACGCGCGTGACGAGGCGCGTGCCGGCAGCGGCAGCCATCACGCCGGATTGATCCTTGAACTCGTGGAGGTAGCCCTTGTACTTTCCCAGCAAGGGCAGCTCACCGGCGGTGCCGATGACCAAGAGCGGGACGGAGTCGGACCACGCCCCGGCGAGCGGGGTGACGGTATTGGTCAGGCCGGGGCCGGTGGTGACGAGGGCGACACCGGGGCTGCCGGAGGCACGGGCATAGCCGTCGGCCATGTAGGCTGCGCCCTGTTCGTGGCGGGTCGCAAAGCTGACGAGCGAATCCTGGTCGTGGATGGCATCGTAGATCGGCAAGTTGTGGACGCCCGCGATGCCGAAGGCGTGGCGGACCCCCGCGCGCACGAGCGCATCAACAATCAACTCACCGCCTGTACGTGCCATCCACCGCTCTCCTTTGTGGCGACTAACGGTGCCTCACCCCCTGACGGGCCAAAGCCGCACGGATAATGCCAGGTGTGGTGCGGCTTTGGCCCATCACCCGGCCCCCGCTCCACCAAGTGGAGAGGGGGAGTCCGACGGAGGCCGGGTGCGTAGGTCCGTGCTTCATCGTAGCATGGACCGGGTGTCCGGGCCGGAGGGTGCTCGTGTTGACGGACGCCGGAGGCCGCCAGATAATAGCGCCATTGCGCCGGTCTTGGCTGGGTCTACCGCGCTCGCCCTGGATTCCCGCTTTCGCGGGAATGACGATTTTGCAAAGGTCTCCTGGCGCGGGAATGACGGGTTCGGGGTATTTTTCATGGCAATGACCGGGAAGCACGACAACGCCTAGGTCACGGCAAGGCTGCGGGCGCGGAAAGAGAGGAACGCGATGGCACTGGTCGAGTATGAAGTGCGGGGGCGGATCGCCACGATCACGATGAACCGGCCGGAGAAGCTGAACGCGATGAACCGGGAGATGCTGGAGGGCTTGTGGGAAGCCTTCACCAACCTGCGGGACGACCCGGAGGTGTGGCTCGGCATCGTCACCGGGACGGGGCGGGCCTTCTCCGTGGGGCACGACTTGGAAGAGATGGGCAGCGGCGGGAAGACGAGCGCCGGGAGCACCGACGAGCTGTATTTCATGGTGCAGCACATCTGGAAGCCCATCATCGCTGCGGTCAACGGCTATTGCTTGGCGCAAGGGGCCGGCATCGCCTTGGGCGCCGATATTCGAGTCGCCGCCGAGACGGCGCAGTTCGGCTGGCCGCAGACCAAACGCGGGATTTCGTCCATTAGTGGACCGGTCATCCTGGGCCATCGCGTGCCGCTAGGCCAGGCGCTGGAACTCCTGCTCACGGGAGATTTCCTGCCGGCCTCCGAGGCCCTGTCCCTCGGGCTGGTCAACTACGTGGTGCCGGAGGGAGAGGTGCTGCCGAAAGTCGAGGCGCTGGCCGGTAAGATACTGCAGAACGCGCCGCTGGCCGTGCGGGCGATGAAGGAGGCGACGGTGCGGGGTCTGCACCTATCGCTTCACGACCGCTTGAACGTGGCGACGACGATCTTCGAGCGGGTCGGCGCGACCGCGGACGCGCAAGAAGGGCTGGCGGCCTTCCAGGAGAAGCGACCGCCGCAATGGCAGGGGCGGTAGGCGGCGGGAGACCGACTGGCCTCACCCCCGGCCCCTCTCCACCATGTGGAGAGGGGAGTAGGGCGGACCTGCCCCCGGCCGCCTCCCTGGCAGGGGAGGGGAATGGTGGGCGTGGGGGGTGCGCGAGAGTAGCGGAGGAGGAAGCCGGTGCCCGCGGTGGAGCAAGACCGCGGGCGGGGCGGTACTTGGATGGCAGGATGCACTTGATGGGGTTTGGACCTAACCCCTGACAGGCCAAAGCCGCACGGATAGTGCCAGGTGTGGTGCAGCTTTGACCTGTCACCCGGCCCCTTCCCTGGCAGGGAAGGGGAGTCCGCGCGGCGACCGGCAGCGGGCCGGGGGCTGGATTGCGGCTTCCGCCGCAATGACGAGGCGGTGGAGCGGGAATGTCGGTAGGTGGACGCTTGGCGATACGCGGCGCGGTTTGTCTCGGCGGTGTGGTGGGAGTGCAGGTAGGTCAGAGTGTTGGGAGTGGCAGGGACGCGGGGCAAGATTACCTGGCGCAGCCGGCGCTTGCCGGCCGGCGAGGATACGGTGGCGACGGGTGCGGCACTCAGACGGTCATGCCCCGCCGCACGCGGTGCGGCGAGGGGTCGGCCATGACCCGGTGCCCTCGGCGCGGCACTCAGACGGTACTGACCCGGCGCCCCGGCCGTGGTGGCCGGGGGTACGTCAGCACCCGGTGCCCCTGTGGCGGCACTCAGGCGGCCATGCCGCGCCGCGCGCGATGCGGCGCGGGGTCGCTCATGACCCGGTGCCCTCGGCTGGGTGGCGTTGCCACCGTCGTAAGTTGACACGATGGTACGTGTACTTTCCTGCCGGGCGGTGCCCGGTGCTCCAGGATGGTCTTGCATCTGCCACATCCCAACGCTGGGAGATATAGGCGGGAGTGGGGGAAAGACAACGGGGGACGGGCCCCACCCCGGCCCTCTCCCACGGGGAGAGGGGGTAGATTCCCGCTTTCGCGGGAATGACGAGGGAGCGGAGGGTAGGCGAACCACCCTTTTTGTCGGCATCAGGATTTGCAGGATTAGATGATTGACAGGATTGATCGGACGTGCGTCTTAACCAGCCTGCCATCCTGGTAATCCTGATGCTGGCGAATTGCCTATACTGAACGGGCTAGGCCACAGACCGCGCCGGCCTGCCGGCGGGGGTAGAGGAGTGGGTGATGAGTAACTCCGAGGGAGAGAGCGGCAGCGGGCCGGATTTGGGGACCATCACAAAGGTGGACATCCGCGGCGTCTGGTCCAATGAACCGGCTGACTTTACACCCTGGCTGGCGGAGAACATTGAGGAATTAGGCAAGGCTCTGGGTATGGACCTAGAGTTGGAGGCCCAAGAGGCTTCCGTCGGTAGCTATGCGCTGGACATCCTGGCGCACGACGTAAACGGCCACCGAGTAGTCATCGAGAACCAACTGGAAGCTACCGACCACACGCACCTCGGGCAGCTACTCACCTATGCGGCCGGATTTGACGCCAACGTGATCGTCTGGATTGCAAAGAAGTTCCGGGATGAGCACCGAGAAGCCTTGGACTTGCTCAACCGTCGCACCGGGGAAGACACGGAGTTCTTTGGCATAGAGGTTGAGTTGTGGCAGATTGACAACTCGCGGCCCGCCGTCAATTTCAACCTCGTCGCCACGCCCAATGATTGGCGCAAGCAGACCGTCAGACCGAAAGGCAGTGTGTCGAGAAGAAGGGGGAAAAGGAAGCAATACCAGGAGTTTTTCCAGAAGATCATCGATCCGCTGAGAGAAGAGCATAGCTTCACAGAGGTGCATGAAGCCAAACCTCAAGGCTGGTGCCCATTGAGCAACCATGGGGCAGGTATTGATTATACCGCCAGTTTCCAGGTGAGCAGAAAAGAATCCTGGGTTGAGTTGATGCACAGGAAAGATAGAAAAGGTGTGTTTGACCAACTGAGAGAAAACAGAACGGCGATTGAATCCGAACTCGGAGAACCCCTTCACTGGCTAGAAAAGCACTCTAATGGTTCCTGCATAGCAGCTTATCGCCCTGGAAGCATTGATGATGACGAGGAGACGCTGGGGGAAATCCGAGACTGGATGGTGGAGCGGCTGCTGAAGTTCAAGCAGGTGTTCGGGCCGAGGTTGGATGAGCTGGTGGGGTAGGTGGGGCGTGGCCGCCGGGCCTCACCCCCCGGCCCCTCTCCACATGGTGGAGAGGGGGAGTATGGCGGAAGTGGGCAGAGGGCGGGGTGGGGACTGGCCCCCCTATGGTCCCCCCGCTTCGCAGGGGGACGTGGATTCCCGCCCACGCGGGAATAACGGCGGCGTGGGGTGAGGGCTGGCCGCTTGCTCTATACTGGCCACAGACCACCGACGACTGATCCGTGCTGGTGGGGGGGGTAGAGGAGGGCGTGATGGCTACATACCAAGAGTTTTTCGAAGAGCTTATGCGTGTTCTGAGAGAAGAGCATGGCTTCACCGGGGCAAGGAAGGCTCAACCTAGTGATAACTGGTACGACTTTGCATCGGGGTACGGCCAGCGTGTTAAGTACTACGCCAGATTCCCTTCGGGAGGAAGGGTCAGTATTGAGCTTTACATCTCTAGCCCTGACAGGGATTGGAACAAGGCGCTATTCGACCGGTTGCGAGAGTGCAAGGATGATATTCAATCCGAACTCGGAGAACCCCTCAAATGGGAGCGCAATGACAGTAGCAACCTATCGCGAATAGCGGTAGTGCGACTGGGGAGCATTGATGATGACGAGGAGACGTTGAGGGGAATCCGGGAGTGGATGGTGGAGCGGCTGCTGAAGTTCAAGCAGGTGTTCGGGCCGAGGTTGGATGGGCTGGTGGTGTAGGGGGCGCGGAGGGGCGGACCTACCCCCAACCCCCTCCCTCAAGGGAAGGGGCTAGGGCGCCCACAAGGGACGCCCCTACAGGGTTGCCTGGATTCACGCTTGCGGGGGAATGACCGGGGTGTGGCGGGGCGTGGATTGCGGCTTCCGCCGCAATGACGGATGGGTGCTAGTGACGGATGGCGCTAATGACGGGTGGGTGTTGTTTTCGTGGCAATGACCGGCAGTGAGAACCGGGCGCGGCTGCGGGAGCGGCAGAATGAGCAGCTACCGCGGATGATGCGCTTGTGTGCGGTGGCGCATCCGCATTACCGGCGCGTGCTGCGGGAGCGAGGGCTGACGGCCGACGACTTCCGGACCGTCGAGGACCTGCGCCGGCTGCCGATCCTCCGCAAACGGGAGTACGTGCGGGGCCCGGAGCGGTTCCGGCTGCGGTTGGAGGGCATCGCCGGCCTGGCGCCGGAAGAAACGACGCTGGCCGAGGTGATCTACACATCGGGGTCTTCCGGCAAGCCGACGCCGTTCTACGATACGGTCCACGACCGTTTTGCCCGCATCCACCACCTGGGGCGGGTAGCCACTATCGCCGGGGTCGGGCCGCACGATACGGTGATGAACCTCTTCCCCCTGAGCGCCGTGCCGCACCAAGGGTTTCTGAGCGCGATGTGGGGCGCGATGGCCGTCGGCAGCAAGCTGCTCACCGGCATGACCGGCAGCGCCTACGCCGACTATCCGGTTCACAACCGGATGGACGACGCTATCGAGATGATCGAGCGGGAGCGAGCCACGGTGCTCTGGGGCATTACCACCTACGTCCGGCGGGTGGTGCTCCGCGCCCAAGCGCTGGGCAAGGATTTCAGCGCGGTCCGGCTGGCGATGGTGATGGGTGAGCCGTGCCCACCACCAATGCGCGAGGACCTGCGCCAGCGGTTGCGGGCGTTGGGCAGCGCGGCGCCGATCATCAATAACGGGTACGGGTTTACGGAAGTCCAGGGGCCGGCTATCGAGTGCGTGGAGGAAGGTGGTCGGCATCAAGCGGTACCCGACCAGTTCTATACGGAGATCGTTGACCCCGATACCGGCAGTCCGGTCGCCGACGGCGAGCCGGGGCTGTTACTGATTAGTCACCTCAACCGGCGGGGCACGGTCTTGCTGCGCTATGCGCCGGGTGACGTGGTGGCACTGAGCCATGAGCCATGTCCGCACTGTGGTCGCTGGGAGCCGCGGTTCTTGGGCGGGCCGCAGCGCGCGGACGGCCTCACGAAAGTGCGCGGGACGTTGATTAATCCGGCTGCGCTGCACGAGCAACTGGCGCAGCTATTGCATCAAGGCGTCGCGGAATATCAGGTGGCCGTCACGCGCGAGGATCTGCAGGACCCGTTTTCGCAAGATGTGCTCGTCGTGCGCGTGGCCTGTGACGAGGCGGCGCAGGAGCGAGCGGCGCGGGCAGTACCGCGCTTGGTGAAGCAGGCGGTGGAAGTAACACCGAGCCTGGAGTTTCTGCCGGCGGACGGCTTCACCGAGATCGCCGCCAGCTATAAGTTCAGCCGCTTCGTGGACGAGCGGTGAGGGGGAGTGTGGGCCTCACCCCAGCCCTCTCCCAGGGGGAGAGGGCGTGGCCGCCGGAGGCGGATTGATCGCCGGCGGTGTGGCGCGCTAGGCTAGAGGCACTGGGAACGCACGACCATGAAGAGCGGCTGAAGACTATGATGAGTAGTAGACGAGCGGATGAGCTGCAAGTGGGTGAGGAGCTGGCTCCTCTGGAGTTTCACGTGTCGGAGGAGATGAACGAGAACTTTCTGCACGCCGTTGAGGACTTGCATCCGCGGTATATGGAGGCAACGGACGCCGGCCCGGCGCTGGTGCATCCGGCGCTGCTCATCAACTTCAGCAACAACACCAGAAGCCCCTCGTTTTATCTGCCACCGGGCATGGCGGCCATCCACACGCACGAGGACGTGGAGCACAGCGGCCCGGCGCGAGTGGGGAAGCGCTTCCGCGTGTCGTGGAAGGTGACGGCCCGGTACGAGCGTCGCGGGCGGCAGTATCAGGTGGTGGAAGCGCCGATTGTTGACGAGGACGGGGTGCTGGTGCTCACGCGACGGACCACGTACACCTACACGGGTGGCCCGCACCGCGGGGCGGATGGACAGACGGAGTAGAGCGGAGCCGGATCATGCAACCATTCACGCAGGACACGGCGGTCGGGTATGAAGTGGCCGGGCCGCGGAAAAAGATGACCTCGTACCGGACGTGGCTGTTCTCCGGCGGCTGGCCGCGGTTCGACGGCTGGCCGGCCAAGAACGTCCATACCGACCTGACATTCGCCCAGCAGAGCGGGCTGCCGACGAGGGCTGCCTCCGGCGCGATGATGCAGGGCTACCTGTGCGAGCTGATGATTGACCTCTTCGGGCCGAACTGGCTGGAGCGGGGGCTATTGAGCCTGAAGTTCGTCCGCATTGTGGACGTGGGGGATACGATCACTGCGCAGGCGCGTGTGTCGGCGAGGCTCCCGGAGGCGGGCGCGACCAGGTTCGATTTGCAGGTGTGGTGCGAGAATCAGCGTGGGGAGCACGTTGTGGTCGGCACCGGGACGGGCTGGGTGGCTTGAGTGGCTCGTGGTGAGCAGACTCCCCCCCTCCACAAGGTGGAGGGGGCCGGGGGTGAGGCGGGCCGATAAGGAGACCGACATGATGATTACCGCGACAAGGCTGCTGACCGCCGCCGACTTGCTGCGGCTGTATAGCCAGGGTGTTCGCGGCGAACTGATCCGGGGGGTGTTGCACGAGACCATGCCAACGGGATACGCACATGGGAAGATCGTTGTGAATCTGAGTGCCGAGTTGAGGTATTTCGTCAAGAACCGGAAGCTGGGGAGCTTGACGGCCTCGGACTCCGGTGTCTGGCTAGAGCGCGACCCCGATACGGTGCGTGAGCCGGACATCGCTTTCTTCTCGGCGGCAAAAATCCCGCTGGGCGTGCTGGATACCGGCTACGCCGAGGTAGTCCCCGATCTGGTTGTAGAGATCGCCTCTCCCAGCGAAAGCCGGCGCGAGGTCCGCGACAAGGCGGAGATGTGGCTGCGGTACGGTGTGTACCTGGTGTGGGTCGTGCAGCCGGACACGCGCACCGTGGACGTGTATCAACCGGGCCGCGCAGTGGTGACGCTGACCGAGCATAGCACGCTCGACGGCCTGGACGTACTGCCCGGCTTCACCTGCG
The DNA here is from genome assembly GCA_965220865.1 of Chloroflexota bacterium. Lineage (GTDB taxonomy): Bacteria > Chloroflexota > UBA11872 > UBA12225 > JAJDUF01 > JAJDUF01. The sequence continues at coordinate 2,905,049 of OZ244848.1, read as the reverse complement.
CGATACGCGACATCTTCGACACGTAGGACACACGCCCACGGTGAGTACCAACTGCTCACCGGCCGGGGGTTAGGCCCGGGTCGTGAGCCAGATTGGGCTGCTGTAGGCGATACCCTGATGAGATCGCGTGGCGTTCGGCTCCGGCTGCTGGGTGACACGGACCCAGTAGGCATGCTCGCCGGCCGGCGCCGGTTCGGCTGCGTATTCGAGTTGCACCCGCGGCTCCGAGACCGTCTCGACGTGGAGTAGTTGGTCGTCTCGATAAAACTCCACCGTCTCCAGGGGGCGCGTACCGCTTGCTGCGAGGCGCAAGCGCGGCGGGCCGGCAAGGCTGCCCTGCTCGCCCATGGCCAGCGCCGTGCCGCGCTCATCGCCCGTCGCCGAGATGAAGACGCTCATCCGCGGGCCATTCGTGGCGAATGTGCGGCGTGCCTGCAATCCGGCCAACACCGCCTCGCGCGAGCGCTCACCTGCGGGTAGCCAGAGGCCGGTCAGCCCTTGGACGAACGGTGCAGCACGGGAGTGATCGCTGGCGCCGACGACGCCGACGCGCAACCCCTGGCGCCAGAGCGACTGCACCCACTGCGGGTATTCGCCGCGCGTTTGGATGATCTCTGCGACCGGCTCGTAGGCGGGACCGTAGGTGCGGGCCAGATCGTCGCCGCGGTGGCCCTGGTGATGACGAATGGCGACGACCTTCCCTGGTGGTAGCCACGCATCGAGCTTCGGCCACACCGCAGCAAGGTCCGGCGAGGAGAGGCACGCTACCCGTAGATCGTGCCCGATGGCCTGATCGGCATAGAAGAAGTTCGTGTGCCCCGGGGGAATAGCCAACTCGAAGCCGTACAGCGCGAGCACGCGGCCACTGGTCGCGAGCAGCGCCGCCAAGTCCTCGACGTGCCGCCATTCGGCATAGCTCATGTATTCGAGGTGCTCAGTGAGGGCGTAGAAATCCAGACCGGCCACGTCTTGGACCCACTGCCAGTGATTCAGCGGGTCGCCGTCGTTGGCAGACAGGCACTTGGAATAGGCGCTGTGCCGGTGGAGGTCGCCAAAGAGCAGGGTGTACGACCGACCATTCACTGTCGCGGCACGAGTTGGCTCGGCGCCGGCCGACGGTGCCGGGGGCGGTGACGCGCCGGACAGGACGACGGGCGGATTGTCGGCGGGAGGGGCCGACGCCTGGCCGGTCAGCCGGACTCGCTCCACTATGAGGCGGTGGTTTTCGACCGGGTGCGAGGGGTGCTGCGACGGTGCCCGGGTGTAATCGCCGGCATGGTAGGCCAGCAGCCAGGAGGCGCCGTCTGATCTGGCGAGGATCGTCCCGTAGGGGCTATCCGGCGCGCCGCTGTAGGTGCTCAGACGCTCCGGCGCAGCCCAGTCGGCGCCCGTATGCCGCACTGCCCAGATTGTCCAGCCGAAATCCTTGAACCCGGCGCTACGAAACTGCCGGTAGAACACGACCGGTCCTTGCGGACCGAGGACAATGCGCGGCGCCTGCGGGTTGATGAACTCATCCTCGGTCGAGTGCCGGAACGGGATCGCGGCCACCGGGAGGCATCCAGGCTCCCCAAGCACCGGCTGTCCGGGCGCGGGCGCGACGGTGAGGTCGCCGGTTGCGCCCGCAGTCACGACGGCAGCGTGGAGGGAGCAAATATGGTTGAAACGGTGGTTCAGCTCACCCCAGCGCGTGGTACGGCTCCACACTACCCAGGCATGACCGGCGGCCGCAGCGATAGCGGGCGTGAGGTGGAACGAGCCGGCCGGCGCCGGTGAGACCGGGACAGATGCACCCCACATCGCTCCCGGCGGTGCATGGCAGACAAAGACCTGATAGGTCGTGCCGTTCCACGCAGCCCAGGCACACCACAGCCCGCCGTCGGGAGCGGCGGACAGCGTAGGCGACCAGGCCGACTGCCCAGCGGGGGAGAGCGGCGTCGGTTCGGACCAGCTAGGAGGGTTTTGCGCGGTTGCAACGGCCGGGCGGCTGGCGGCCACGATGCGTGGGCGGGCCGCGGGGCTGCTGCCGGCTGCCGGCCACTGCTGCCAGACTACCCAGAGCCGCCCGGCGTGGTCCACCGCCGCTTGCGGGGCGAGGACGGCGCCGGCCGCCGCATGCACGACCTCCGGCCGGCCGCTGGCTACGGACGCTATCAGGCGGCATCCGTCGTTCTGCCGCTCGACCCAGACCACGGCCGGCGTAGCCTGTTGCGGTAGTGTCGTCAGGGCTGGTCCTTCGATGACGTGCCGGCTGCTGGCCAACTCCCGGCCGGTTGGCGCTGCCGGGTCGTCGAGGCGGGCCAGCGAGAGCGTGAACCGGGCACTGGCCGAACGGCGGCGCCACTCGGTCAGGGTCCGGCCGGGGCGCAAGGGCCATTCCTGGCGCGCGTAGGTCAGCAGCGCCGGCTCCGGGTCGTGGCAGGCCGTCCACGCTACCCAGGCGGCATCGCCACTCCAGGCGAGGTCGCCGGCCCAGCCGCCAGGTAGCTCCCGGCCGTCGGGCCGTTCGGTAAGGGACGCACTGCCTGAAGTCACTCCCATCCTCGGTTGCCTTTCATAGTCTCTGAGGATACAACGAGCAGGGGTGCAAGAGGCGCGAGGGGAGCCATTCAATGAGCCACCTCCACCTATTAAGGTGGACCTAAACGGAACGACTTGAGCGGCTACGGCAGAGAATCAGCGATATGGTCAAGCCGGCCGGAGGTCATTGCCGCCTGGGTTAGGTCTCTAGGGCGGACAAGGCGCGGGTGGCTGCTGCTGCCGAATCGGGCGCGAATTGCACACCATACCGATAGCGCAGGTTCAGTTCGCCGGCAGCGTTCCGGGCCATCAGGCCACGCACCCGTACCAGACGGCCCGTGATCGTCACGGTCTCATCATCACCGGCAGACTGTGCCGGCCACACGGTCAGTCGCACCTCCGCACCCTCGGAGAGGTATTGAGTGCTGGTGAACCGTAGCTCTTCAGCCGCCACTTTTTCTGCCGACTCGTCCGGACCGGACCGCAATCCGGCACCGCCGAGACTGAGATCAACGGCCTGGACATCCGCCAAGGGGGTGACGGCACCCGTGGTGGGGGACACCACGGCGAGTTGGGCGCGACGCGCCTGATCTGCGCTGAGGGACACGCGGACGTGCCGACGCCGCTGGCCGCCGGGGGGAAGGATAGTGGACTGGGTCATAGGAGGACCTCCTGTCCCTGACCGCCGGGGCAGCTTCAGGAGCCACGGCACGGCACGGGCATTGTACCTCAGGGGAGGCCCTTACCTCACCCCCCGGCCCCCTCTCCACGAGTGGAGAGGGGAGAACGTCGGTGCATCCGTCGCTATCGGCTGGGACGGATGGCGTCAGGAGTGGCCGTACTTCCGCAGCGCGTCGGGGTTCAACTCGATGCCGAAGCCGGGGCGGTCCGGCAAGGTGTATACGCCGTCCACGACTGCCGGGCGGTTCAGGTACAGCTCGTCCCAGAGAGGATCGCGCTGCTTGTTGGGGAATACTTCGAGCACGTGCCCATTGGGCGCCGCCGCGACGAGGTGGCCGTGGATTTGCGGATCGTGGTGCGGGGCCATGAGCACACCGTGAGCGGCGGCATAGGCGGCCACGCGCAGCCACTCGGTTGCGCCACCGGCACGGGTAGCGTCGAACTGCATGATCCGCACACCGCCGTGCAGGATGAGGTCGCGGCAAGCCCAGCGGTGCATCTCGCTCTCGCCGGAGGCCAGGGGAATGTCTGTGGCGCGGGCGACCTCCCCCAACCCGAACACGCTGTCGTACCAGCGTAGCGGCTCTTCCAGCCAGCGCGGCGCATACGGCTCGAAAGCGCGGGCGGCGCGGATGGCCTCCGGCACATCGTAGGCGCTGTTCGCGTCGAGCATGATGTCCACAGTTGTGCCGACGGCCTCACGCACGGCGCGCACCCGGTCCACGTCTACCTCCAGTGGCTGTCCACCCACCTTCATCTTGACGGCAGTGAAGCCCAGCGCGGTGTACGAGGTCATTTCGGCGACGAGCGCATCAATGGCCGGCTCGCCCTCCGGTCCGTAGTAACCACCGCTGGCGTAGGAGGGCACGCGCGGGTTTGAGCCACCCAGCAACGTATAGACGGGGACACCGAGGAGCTTGCCTTTGAGGTCCCACAGCGCCAGGTCTACACCGGCGATGGCGGCCATGAGCTGCGGCCGAGCGCCGGCGCCGAAATGGGGCTGACCGTGACTGCCCGATAGGGCTGCGCCGCGGCGCGAGTGGGCGTAGAGGAACAACTCCTCCCAGATGGCGCTGTGCTCAAGCGGATCGCGCCCGCGGAGCACCGGCGCGAATACATCGGTCAGGATGGCGCTAATTTGCTCGAGGGGGCGGCCGTGTACCTCGCCGATCCCGACAACGCCCGTATCCGTCTCGATCTCGACCACGATTTCGGACGAGGTTTGATACGGCTCCAGGCTCATCCAGTACGGCCGCGCCAGCTTTGCGGAGATCAACTGCACACGCAGATCGGTGATCTTCATCGTTTCCTTCTTACCTGTCTCCTCGTTGTGTTCGGCTCGTCGGACGGCCTAGGATGCCGTTCATCAGCTCCCAGCCGCCTGCACCCCGCCCGCCCTCACCCCGGCCCTCTCCTAGTAGGAGAGGGAGAGCTACTATGATCTTACCCCCGGTATCGGCGGCGGTGTATGCTCATCACCAAGCGCCGAGGCGGCGTGGGCCGGCCTGAAGCCATGAGCGTAGCCGGCGCTGGCCCGGCCCTAGGTGTCTGTGCGGATTGGAGGGAGCAAGGTAATGTCCGAGAGTGCAGCAACAGGCGGTCTCGCAACGCGACGCTGTGTACCGTGCAGAGGGGGGGTGCCACCGCTCACGCGCGCTGCCGCCGCACCATACCTCGCCGAGATCGGAAGTGCCTGGTCGCTGGCCGATGACGGTACGGCAATCACCCGTTCGGTCACCTTCGGGAGCTTCCCGCGGGCGATGCGCTTCATCAACGCGCTGGCCGATCTCGCGGAAGACGAGGGGCATCACCCCGATTTTTGCGTCTCGTACAAGCGCGTAGACCTGAGCGTGAGCACCCACGCTATCGGTGGCTTGTCCGAGAGCGATTTCATCCTGGCAGCGAAGACCAACCAATTGCTGAACGACCTCCACAAGCAGGGGTAGAAGCACAAGCCGTAGACGGTGTGACGGCGTGTCACCGCTGCTGCACGGCCGGCCTATCGTGATACACTGAGATCATAGCGCTGCATTGTGCGGCAGCAACCCGCTGCGACTATGAGCAGGCGTTGGAGTCGAGCAATGGAAGCTACACACACGAACGGTCGTGATTACCGCATGGCCATTACAGACCCCACGGTGCGAAAGGTACTCGACGCTCTCGCCGATACGAAGTGGGATTTTCGCTCGCCGCGCCGCATCGCCGAAACGACGGAAGCGTCAGAGGAGGAAGTCCGCGCCATCTTGAAGCAGTATCCCGAGTACGTGCAAGCATTCGACTTTCCCAATCACACCGGAGAGCCAGTCTACACGTTGCGTCATCCTGGATGGCGCCGGAGACTGCGGCAATACTGGGGGATTTTCTCCGTGTATGTTTCTCGGGAAGTACCCTAGCTCCCAGACCCGCATATGGCAGATTGGCAGCCTTTCGCCCTAGGGATGCTTGGTGGCTTCATCGCAGATTTTCTCTCGCTCTATGCGTATCGCCGAGAGAGGGCGCGCCCGCATTGGATGACCTCCTGGTTTTTCTGGCTGACGGGCCTCGGCATGTGGCTCATCGGTGGCGCGTTGGCTTGGGGTTACCACCAGCAACTCCCAGCTACCAACGTTATTCTGGCATTACACGTGGGTGTCTCTGCCCCGCTCATTCTCCGCAAATTCACTACCCAGGGTTTGCCGGGGGTTGACTAAGCATGCGGTAGCGAGGGACAGAAAAGGGCCGGCCGGAATCCCCGTTCCCCTGGGGGACAGGAAGACTATAGGCTGGGTCGCGCCTCACCCCCCGGCCCCCTCTCCATCGCCGAGCGATAGAGAGGGGGAGCGCGGCGGAGGCCGGCCGACTGGTGCGGCGGACATGACCTAGTGCTCTCGATCAGGAGGATCGCTCGGCTCGACCGCTAGCTCCTGCGCCAAGCGCTCGCGGTAGTAGGCGATGTCGGCATCCGAGAGGTCGGGCAGGGCGGGGGTGGCCTCCTGCGGAGACACGGGCAGCGGCGTGAGGGTTGGCTGCGCCGGCCGCGAGCGTTGGCGTTGCCGCCAGAAGCCGACTGCGCCGGCCGCGCCGACGAGCAGGACGACAACCGGCACCCACCAAGCGAGTAGCGAGAAGCCGCGGCGCGGCGGCGCGTACAGGATGGTGTCTCCGTACCGCTCGACGAAGAACTGCATGATCTCGCGGTCGGTGCGACCGGCGGCTAGCTGCTCGCGGATCACCTCCCGCATTTGGGCCGCCAGTTCGGCATTGGACTCGGCAACCGACTGGTGGTCACATACCACGCAGCGCAGCTGACTGGCTACGCGCCGCACGTCGGCTTCGCTACTTTGCCCGGCAGCCGGCGCCGGCCAGGCCAGCCAGAGGACAACGAACGCTGCCGCAGCGATCACCGCCCACCACCAGCACCGTCGTCGCTCGGAGGACGGATACTGACCGTGGAGGAGCATCATTGCACTGCCGGACCGTGCTGCAAACATGCGGCGCGTGCCTCGCTGGTGTATCCAAGGTCTACCACGCCGGGGGCCGGGGAAGCTACTCAGCACACCGGGGTATCCGCTTCACGCACATTCTTTGGGGAGCAGTGGCCCTCGTTCGCCGACGAACGGGTTGGAACGACGATCTCGCATGTGGGGCCGCTGGCCCGGTCGAGTTTCCGGTCAAGGGTTACCAGCGGGCAATCGAGCACCTCGGCCAGTGCCACGTACCAAGCATCGTAGCTAATCAGATTGCCGCGCAATGCCCATACCCGCTCGGCAAAAGGCGCGAACGGAAATAGCTCTATGTCGAGCCGTAGCAGATCGTCGTGGGCGCTGGTAGCCTCTAGCCGTGAGATTTGGCCGGCTCGCTCCAGGCGGCGCAGTATATTACTGACCTCGGCCAAGGCCAATTCCGGGCCAGCCAAGTAGCCCTCAGCGATTACGGCCTCTGCCCACTTACCTTCTCGGCCGGAGTCGACCAAGGCTGCGACGAGCACCGATGCATCAACTACAACCGTCATGTCCGGTCGGCGTCACGTGCCCGCAGAATAGTGGACGGTGGGATACGGGTTCCCGCCGCTTCCTTGCGACGACGAACTCCTTGCAGCCACGCGCCTATGGAGGGCCGCGACGCGATCCGTTCCAACTCGCAGCGGAGGAACTCCTGCATTGACTGGCGTTGGAGCGCGGCGCGCGCGGCAAGCTCGTCGCGGACTTCTTCAGGGACAGACCTTACCGTAATCTGTATTGGCATGAAGGCATTATGACAGTGTTGACAGCGTTAAGCAAGCACTAGACGCTCACCGCTTGGACAGCCGCTCGCTTCAGCGGGAGACGGCGCGTTCCCGGTGCCTGCTGTGTTCAGCTAGGTTCGGTGTGCCGTACCACTGCGATGATGCGGGTGCCACCGTCCAGCGCCCCCGGCTCCTGGCACACGGCGGCTTCCCATTGCAGAAATGCTGACCACAGATCGGCGTCGGCCATGATCTCCTGCAACGACTCCTCATTGCGGATCGCCAGAAAGTTCGCAGCCGTCGCCGCATCAATGGAGCAGGGGTGGCGCCGGAGGAGGCGCTTCAACTCAGCCCACCTGTAGTAGTGGAGCCGATGCCCGTCAGCGAGAGGGCCGGTCTGGTCGCCCGTAGCAAAGAGCTCGCGCAGCACCTCCGCACCACGGTCCCGCGCCAAGTCAAGTGCCTCCCGCAAGAACCGCCGCACCGTCCCGGCGAGAGACATCACACTGAGTAGGATATAGCCGCCGCGCTTGGTGACGCGCAGCAGCTCCCTCAGTGCGTCATCGGCCTGCTCAAACACGTAGCTCAACGGTCCGCCGTAGCAGACCACGGTATCAAACCGGCCCGGAGGAAACCGCGAGAGATCGGTAACGTCCACCAGCACGCGGTCAACAACGCTGGCCTCGTACCCGGCTGCCCGAACCTTCGCCCGGTTCAACTCAAGCTGTCGTGGTGAGATGTCGGCGACAGTGACGGTTGCGCCGAGCTTCGCCAACTCGATTGTAAAGCGCCCCGGCCCAGCACCAACGTCCAGAACGTGATCGCCAGCATGGATGTACTGCTCCAAGTACCGACAGTGCATGTAGAAGTTGACGCGATTAGCGGGACCGAGATCGAATCGTTCCCACTCCCGCTCTCCATAGGAATCATAGAAGGCCCGGATATGGTCCGGATCGTATTGGGAGACCATCATCACCTTCGTCTAGCCACGCAACCAAGCCGGTGCAGACGGCACTCTGGGCCGCAGCTTCACGATGACCGCACCACGACGCTCCCGGCCACCCGGTCGTAGATGGTACGTCGCGATCCTACAAAGAGCGACACGAGGTACCAGCCGGCCCAGAGCAGGGAAAGGGCAAAGCCGAGCCAATGGACGGTGGTGGGCTGTGGTGCGTCCAAGGGCCAGCCTTCAACACGCCACAGGACGGTATGGGCTAGCTCCCAAGGTGCGAACTTCAGCGCCGCGCGCAGCAGAGTGCGCCGGAACAGGAGCCGACCGTCCTCGCCGTGCGCCGCCACGCGGAGCTTCAGGGCCCGTTTGCCGAGGGTGCCTTGCCATTGCGACGCCTCACTGACGGCAAAGTACAGCATGACCGGCAGAGTCAGCGCGAGAAAGGCGACAAGCTGGCCCATGGCCGGGCTGCCCGACAGCATGAGGTCCAGCCTCCGGCTCGCACCGGTGGCAAAGCTCGCGCCGGTAAGGAGCGCGACATAGGCGGCGATGACCAGGTAATCAACGAGGTAGGCGGCGACACGCTGCCAGCCCATTGCCGGAGTAGCCGCTTGCATCGGTATCGTTCCAGGAACTGTCCGCAGACGCTACTAGCCACTTATCGCGGTGGTAAGCATTGGCTGGAGGAGCGGCCAGAGGAATAGCAGGGCGGCGCTCCATAACAGTGCCCACATGATGACAAGCAGCTTCAGCGCGACGTGCCAGGGTGAGAAGAGGGCGAAGATGCCGCCGACCGGCGGGAGAAATAGCAGGAGCAGGAACACCAGCCCACTGTTGCGCCACCAAGCGACGGGCTGCGGCGTGGACATTACGCGCTCATCGCCGGCGCCGGTCCGGCCCTCACCCCGGCCCTCTCCCACGGGGAGAGGGAGCCTGGATTCTCGCGCAAGCGGGAATAACGTTACCCCTGCCGGCCACCGCCGCACTCCCCCGCTTCACTGACCACTGACTACTAGCACGGCGGGCCGCCGACGTTACGGGCGATACCCCCGCGCTCTGCCGGTGCCGCCGCCGGCTCGTGCTCCCGGTGCTCGCCGCCACTGTGCTGCTCGTGACCGTGTGCTGCCTCGGCGTGGTCGTCGTGCTCGGCGTGCTGCTCACCGTGGCCGGCGTGGTCCTTGTGGCCACCGCCGCCCTCGGCGTGCGTATCTTCGCCGCGCACGATCTGGACGGCGTGGGGGAGCACTTCGATGATGGCATCCAGATTCTCTTGGATCGCCTTCGGATTGCCGGGCAAGTTGATGATGAGCGTCTGGCCCCGGATGCCGGCGGCGGCGCGGGTGAGCATGGCATAGGGCGTCATGCGCAAGCTCTCGAACAGCATCGCCAGCGGAAACGCCGGCACTGCGCGATCAATGACCGCGTGGGTCGCTTCGGGCGTGATGTCGCGCGGCGCCAGCCCGGTGCCGCCCGTGGTGAGGATCAGATCAAGACGCTCGTCGTCGGACCAGGCGATCAAGGTGGACGAAATCTGCTCCCGGTCGTCGGGGACAACCTTGTATTGGGTCACCTTGGCGCCAGGGATACGGTCGAGCACCAGGTTGTGGACGGTGGGACCGCCGACATCCGCTCGTTCGCCGCGGGCGCTGCGATCACTACAGGTCAAGACTCCGACGGCGACGCCGGAGCGCTGTTCGCCGTGACCGTGCTGGTGTCCTTTGTGGGCGTGTCCTTCAGCCATGCTTAACTTCTCCCTCCCGGTCGAGTACCGTGCTCCGAATGAATAGCAGGATTGAGGGGCACGTATCATGATACCCTGCAAGCCGACCGCGTGCGATGATACGTCGCGTCTGTGCCATCCGATAGATTCCGCTGAGACGCAGATCAAGCGGTCGGGGGGAACGCAGGGACATGATTCGAGCGCAGCTAGTCGGGGCAACGGGCTACGGTGGCCTAGGCATGGTGGAGCTGCTGGTGGGGCACCCGGAGATCGAACTCGTCTCGCTGCTGGCCAAGAACGACGTGGGGCAGCCCATCAGTGCTTTCTTTCCGCACCTGCGCGGGTTCTGTGACCTGCTCGTCGAGGAGGCTACACCAGAGCGCGTCGGTCGGGACGTAGACCTCGTGATTTGTGCGACACCCGACCGGATCGGTATGGGCTATGCCCCGGCGCTGGTGGACGCGGGGGTCGCGGTGCTCGACTATAGCGGCGACTTCCGCTTTCGGAGCGCCGGCGAGTACGAGCGCTACGCCAGCCGTCAGCCGTCGGTGGCCGGGCGGCCGCACACTTGCCCAGAACTGCTGTCGCGGGCGGCCTACGGCATTCCGGAGCTATTCCGAGGCGACGTGGCCGGTGCCCGGCTGGTGGGCAATCCCGGCTGCTTCGCGGTGGCGATCATCCTGGGCTTGGCCCCGGCCCTGCGAGGCGGGGTCATTGATCCGCAGTCGGTCATCTGCGACGGCAAGACGGGTATCTCCGGCGCCGGCAAGAAGCCGGGGGCGCTGTACCACTTTCCCGATGCCAACGATAACGTGACCGCCTACCGGATCGCGGCCCATCAGCACGCGGTAGAAGCGATGATCGCGTTGGAGCGCTGGTGTGGCAGCGCGGCCCGGATCACGTTTGTCCCGCACCTCGTTCCCATCACGCGGGGGATCATCTGCACGACGTATGCCACACTCGGCGGCGACCACACGCTCGAACGGCTCTATGAGCTGTATCAGGCCATGTACGCCGACGAGCCGTTCGTGCGGGTGATGCCGCTCGGTGTAGCGCCGGGAGTGAAGACGGTCGCCGGCAGCAACCTGTGTAACATCTCTCTGGCGCTGGACGGTGAGAATGGCCGGCTCATCGTGATCTCGGCGATTGACAACTTACTGAAGGGGCAAGCGGGCATGGCGTTGCAGAACGCGAACGTGATGTTCGGCTTGCCGGAGACGCTGGGCCTCGAACGGGTTCCCATCTATCCCTGAGTCGCGCGGGGCGCACAGACGCTCGTGCTTGGCCCAAGAGGCAGCTCCTGCGTCACTCCGGCGCAAGCCATAATCTAGGCATTTAGGGCAACAGACAGCGCAGCCGTTCTGGATTCCCGCGCAAGCGGGAATGACCGGGAATCTCTACAGCGACTAGGTAGTACGATAATGTTCGATACACCGCCGCGGGCCGTCCTGCTCGATGCCGGCGAAACGCTCCTCTACGCTCCGCATGCGGACGCCATCATCGCCGCGATGGTCGCTGGGGAGACTGAAGCGGCTCATACGACGACGGAGCTTCGTGCGGCCTGGAATAGCGTCGAGCCGGAGGCGCAGGCGCGGCTCGAGGCCGGCGAGCGTCCCACGCTCTCGAAGGAGCAGTCGCAGCGCTTCTGGTTCTGGTTTTACGGCCGGTTCCTGACCAGGATCGGCGTGCCGCCGAACCGTCACGAGACGCTGGCGACGACGTTCTACGAGCGGTTCACCACGCTGGATACCTGGGACCTGTACGACGATAGCCGGCCCTGCCTGGAGCAGTTACGCCAGGCCGGCGTGACGCTGGTGCTGGTATCCAACTGGGAAAGCTGGTTGGAGCCGCTGCTGCACCACCGGCGGATTCACCACTACTTCGACGCGCTGGCAATCTCCGGACAGATCGGCGCCGAGAAACCCGATGCGGCGATCTTCCATACGGCGCTGGAGCAAAGCGGCGTCACTGCTGCGGAAGCGGTCCACGTCGGCGACAGCATCACGAGCGACGTCGAGGGCGCTCAAGCCGTCGGTATCCGACCGGTCCTGCTGGACCGGTCCGGCTCCCTCACGCCGCCGCCCGGTGTGCCGGTTCTACGCTCACTCAGCGATCTCCCGGCCCTGTTGGGGCTGGCATAAACGCCGGTAGCTATGGCCGCATGAAACTATCGCTACGGTTGCTGGCGGCAGTCGGTATTGCCACCGTCTTGGGGCTGTTCGTGACCGCTGCGGCTTGGTCACGCGCTCCGAGCCAGGGCAGCCCGACGGCTACGGCGGCCGGCGCTACAGTTGCGCTGACAGCGACTCCCGCGCCGGCACCGCGCGTCACGCCGACGCCGACAGCCGCGCTAGACACCGCTACGGGCACGCCGGCGGCAACGAACACCGCCGTTGCGACGGCCGAAGTGCCCGGCGCCGTCACCCTGTCGAATGGCCGATTTTTCCCGCTGCCGGAGGGGACGCCGTACCGGGGATTCGCCGTCCTCGATGCGCAGGACGGCCCGGCGTTTGCCACCGCCTACCACCAGAACGGTGGGTTTGTCACCTTCGGCCGGCCGGTCACGCGGTCGTTCCAGCTCACCGACGGCGCCATCTATCAACTCTTCGCCCACGGCCTGCTCCGCTGGCAGCCCGGCACGCCGGCGGCGGCAGTGACGACGGTGGATTTGCTGGCGTTCGTCACACTCCACGGTCTGGAAGACCAGCTCTGGTGGCTGGGCGTGCCGCGGCGAGCGCCGCCGTGGGACGAGCGCCTGACACCCACACCTGCGCCGAGCGCGCGCCTCCAGTGGCTGACCGAACCGACCATCGCCGCCCACTACCGCGGACCGCCGCCAGCCGACGGGCAGGAGAGCACGGACGGAGGTGCATCACCCTTACCGGCGGGGCTGACTGTCTATGGCTGGCCGGAGTCGCGGCCGGAGTATATCGGTGCCTATATTGCCCAGCGTTTCGAACGCGCCGTCCTGATCGTGTGGGTGACGCCGACGGCCGATGGCCCAGCCGCGGGTACGGTGGAGGTACTGCCGCTCGGCCCGCTCGTGGCGCGCACCTCCATCTTCCAGGGGCTGGCCACCGCGCCGGATACGCTGGTCGGGGGGCGCCTCGTCGCCCGCGCGCCGCGGCCGGCGCTCGATTGGCCGGTGCTACCAACGCCGACCCCGACGGCGGTGCCACCGACGGCAACAGCGACAGCCGCACCAGAGCCAGTGACCGTCGCGCCGGGGGCTGTGTTGCGGATCGTCACGGTCTTCAACGAGGGGCGGCGTGAGCACGTGGTCATCACCAACGAGGGCAGCCAGGCGCAGAATCTGCAAGGGTGGGTGCTGGAGAGCGCGCCAAGTGGACGACAACGGTACACCTTCCCAGATGTGACCCTCGCGCCGGGTGCGACGGTCCGCGTACACAGCGGGCGGGGGAGCGCCGATGCCGCCGCGCCACCGACGGACTTGGCGTGGACCGGGCGCAACGTCTGGAATAATGCTGGCGATACGGCGATCCTGTTCGACCCGACCGGGCGCGAGGTCAGCCGGTTCAGCTACTAGCGGTATTCGACCATATCCGGCCATATCCGATGCCTTCTCGTGAGCGTCTTGACCGCCTGCTGGTCTCTCGCGGCCTCGTGCCTAGCCGGGAACAGGCCCAACGCTTGATCTATGCCGGTGAGGTGCGGGTTGACGGCGCCGTCGGCCGGGCACCGGCCCAGCTGGTGTCGCCGACTGCCGACCTCCAGGTGCGTCGGCCGCCGCCGTTCGTGAGCCGCGGTGGTGAGAAGCTGGCCCACGCCCTCGACGTATTCGCGGTGGACGTTACCGGTCGGGTGTGCCTGGACGTTGGAGCTTCGACCGGGGGATTTACGGATGCCCTGCTCCAGTGCGGCGCCGCCCGCGTACACGCGCTCGATGTAGGTCGCGCCCAGCTCGCCTGGAAGCTCCGTCAGGACCGGCGGGTTGTCGTGATGGAGGGCGTGAACGCCCGGTACCTGGAGCCGCTGCCTGAGCCGGTTGATCTCATCACCGTTGACGTTGCCTTCATCTCGCTGGCGAAAGTGCTACCGGCCGTGCTGCGGTCGTTGCGGCCACAGGGTCAACTGCTGGCGCTAGTGAAGCCGCAGTTCGAGGCCGGGCCGGAGTTGGTCGGGCGCGGCGGCGTGGTGCGCGACCCGGCAGTTCACCAGCTGGTGCTCGATGACGTGCTGGCAACGCTGCCGCAGCTAGGCCACACACCGGTAGGGCTGACAACCTCGCCGCTGCGCGGCCCGGCGGGCAACGTGGAGTTCTTCGTGCTCGCCCAGGGGCCAGCGCCCGCCGCACCGCGCCCGGCGCTCGTGGTGGAGGACGCTATCGCCCGCGCCTTGGCAGCGGCGGAGCGCGTGCCGGCTAGAAAGCGTGGATCAGCTCGGTCTCGTAATCGGTAAGCACGGCATCGCGGTGCCGCTCGGCGAAGTCGGCGACCTTGGCCAGCACGGCGTCGGCATGTTGACCGTCCGACGAGACACAGACACAGCCCAGGACGGCCGATTGCCAGAGGTCCTGATCTTCGATCTCCGCCACTGCGACGCTGAACTTCCGGCGGAGCTGCTGGGCGAGGGAGCGGATAGTCCGCCGCTTCGCTTTGAGCGAGTCGCTGGCCGGGAGGTGGAATACGAGCCGCACGACACCGATAATCATGAGTCTTTGCTACGGGCCGGTAGGTGGTATCCGCTCCTCACCCCCCGGCCCCCTCTCCACCATGGTGGAGAGGGGGAGTCTGCCGGAGGCGGGCGGGGGTGAGGCAAGCAGAAACTGCTCAATCATAGCCGATCAGCCGGGCGCCGGAGATGCTATACTTGCCCTTTGGTGCGCGTTGCCCCTAGCGTTGCTCGCACGGAGTGTCCGCGCCTCACTCCCCGGCTCCCCTCACCCCGGCCCTCTCCCAGAGGGGGAGGGCCGTGAAGACGAGCCGTGGTGAGGTGGTTGTCGTATCGGAGTATTGAGAAGGACCGGAGCTTATGGCTACGAGTGTGGATGTGCTGTGCAAAGAGTATGAAAAGCCAGAGGTGCCTGAGTTCGGCGCCGGCGACACGGTGCGGGTTCACGTGCGGGTCGTGGAAGGCAACCGCGAGCGTATCCAGGTGTTCGAGGGTGCCGTGATCCGCTATCGCGGTGGCGGGAGCGGGACCAACTTCACGGTGCGCCGGATTGCTTCACACGGCATCGGCGTCGAGCGCATCTTTCTGCTGCACTCGCCCCGGGTCGAGCGCATCGAAGTAGTACGAAGGGGCAAGGTCCGCCGCGCCCAGTTGTATTACCTGCGGGGGCGGACCGGACGGGCCGCGCGCATCAAGGAGCGCCGGCGTCCCGGCCAGCGGCAGCGTGCTGCGGCCGGGTAGCGCTCACCCGGCCAGCTCCGCCGGCGCCTCGACCGCCGCTGCTTCCTGCCGCCCGGCCATCTGCGCGTAAACGCGCGTGCTCGTGGGGCTGGCGTGTCCGAGGTCCGCTTGCACTTGGGTGAGGTCCTGGCTTCGGCGTACCATCCCGGTCGCAGCGGTATGGCGGAGGGTGCGGGGGTTGACCACGGCCTCGACGCCGGCGGCGCGGGCGATGGCCTTCACGATGAGCCAAAACCCCTGGCGGCTCAAGCGCCCCCCACGATGATTGAGGAATAGCGCCGTCTCGGCGGGAGTCTGGGCCAGGCGTGGCCGCCCTGCATCGAGATAGACGCGCAGGGCGGCGGCAACATCGTCGTCAAACTGCAACTGCGTGTCCTGCCGCCGCGACCGCACGCAGGTAACGGTACGGGTATCCCAATCGAGATGGTCAACGTCCAGCGCCACCATCTCGGAGGCGCGGAGGCCGGTGGTGCAGAGCAAGGCCAGCATCGCCCGGTCGCGGGACGCCTCAGGGCCAGCACCGTCGCCGGCCGCGGCGAGGAGTGCCCGTAGGTCGGCGGCGGCCACCGTCTGCGGGGGGGCGTGGTCAACCTGCGGGCCGGTCAGGGCCGCCGCCGGGTTGCTGGGGATGATGCCTTCGCGGGTGAGGTAGCCGAAGAACGACTTGACCGCCGCGAGCTTGCGGGCCTGCGAGGCCAGCGCCAAGTCGCGCTCGCGTAGCCACTGGCGGAACTCCAGCAGTGTAGCCGGCTCGATGTCCCATGACGTGGCGCCGTGCTCGGCGACAAAGCTGCGGAACTGGGCCAGATCGCGGCGATAGGCGGCCAAGGTGTTGCGCGAGAAGGGGCGGCCGTTGCGGCCCTCGACTTGGTTGAGGAACTGGGTAATGACTGTGTCCATCGTTGCTTCTCTAACCGGACTGCCGTTGCCCTGCTCGCGCGCCGCCGCAGTCCGGAGAGCGACGGGCACACTACGGGACGAGGAACGCTACCAAGACCTGCGCGAGACGCCTTAGCTCGGCGACCGCGATGTGCTCGTCGGTGCTGTGAATGGCCTCGTAGCCAACACCGAGGTTCACGGTCACGATCCCCCGCTCGTTGAAGACGCTGGCGTCACTGCCCCCGCCGGTCGCGTGCATGCTGGGTTCGAGACCCGTCCGGCGAATGGCCGCCGCCAGCGACTGTACGAGCGCGTGGTCCTCCGGGATACTGAACGTTCGATAGAGCGTGCTGACCTCGACATCGGCCTGGGCACCAGCCGCGGCCGCGGCGTCCTCCAGAGCGGTGACCATGTGGCGCACTTGGGCTTCCACCTTGGCGGGGTCGTGACTGCGCGTTTCGCCGGTGACGGTCGCGCGCTCCGGGACGACGTTCATCGCCGAGCCGCCGGAGATCAGGCCGATATTGGCGGTGGTTTCGGCGTCGAGCCGGCCGAGACGCATCGCCGCGATGGCTTTCGAGGCCACGACGATGGCGCTGATACCGGTTTCGGGAGCAACGCCGGCGTGGGCCGCCCGCCCGATGATGGTGGCGTCTATGCGGTCGTGTTGTGGGGCGCTGTTGATGATGGTGCCCACCGCCCCGGCGCTGTCCAGGACGACCGCCGTGCTGCTCCGCAGCGTACTCATGTCGAGGGCACGAGCGCCCATCAGCCCGACCTCTTCGCTCACGGTGAAGACGACCTCCACCGGACGCATGGGCTGTCCGCTCGCGCGGGCGGCCTGGAGCGATTCGAGAATGGCAGCGACGCCGGCCTTGTCATCGGCGCCCAAGACCGTCGTGCCGTCGCTGCGGATCACGCCGGCGTCCAGCCGCGGCCGGACGCCGCGGCCCGGCTCCACGGTGTCGAGGTGGGCGCTGAGGATGATTGGCTCGGTCGCGGCAGCGCCGGCCAGCCGGCCAATGACGTTGTGCTTGGCGTCGGTCGTCACCGCGCAGCCCAGGTCGCGCAAACGCTGGGCCACGACTGCGCTAATCGCCGCCTCCTCACCGGAGGGGCTATCAATGCTGGCGAGGGAGCAGAATGTCTCGACGAGGCGTGCTTCACGGACCTCGCTCGTCGGCTCTCGGTTAGCCATCGCGTCTCTCCTGTAGACAGTGGGGCCATTATAGCTGCGGCCGGCCGGACCTCACCCCCCGGCCCCCTCTCCACCATGATGGAGAGGGGGTGTGCGGCGGACCCCTCTGATCTCGAATACCTCGAACAGGCTATCACAGCACTTCCTTGACATCGGTCTATCGCATGACCTATCGTGACCCATCTTGCACGTTGAGTCGGTTATGCGCTCAGTAGAGTTCAAGCGTCTTCAGACGGCAGTGTGGATTCTCGGACTCTGGCTAGGGGCGCTACTCATTACCGGCTGTGAACTAAGCGCGCCGTTTTCTCCAACCGTCACGCCTACCCCGACGGCCACGGCTATCCCGACAGCAACATTCACTGTCACACCGACGGCAACCGTTCCGCCCACGGCCACAGCTACCCCGACGGCAACATTCACTGCCACACCGACGGAGACACCTACTACTACCCGGACACCGACAGCCTCGCCCACGGCAACGGTTACACCTTCGCCTACTCAGCCCACGACCGCAGGTATCTTCGCCCGTCTAGCCCCCTCGATTGCGTTCGTGGAAGTCGCTTCAGGATCCGGAAGCGGCGTGCTGATCGAAGGCGATTACGTACTGACCAATGCACATGTGGTGTGGCCTTTCGAGCATGCTCGGGTTGTGTTCGGCGATCAATCCGAGCACCTGGAGGTCCCAGTCGCACATTGGGACCTCATGGCGGATCTCGCGCTCCTGGGACCGACCCAGACCGCACTGTCCCCACTTCCGCTCGGGAACGGTGAAGACTTGGCGGTCGGCAGCGAGGTCCTCTTGATCGGCTACCCGGGTGAGCCGGAGAAGCTCCCGCGTCCTACGCTTGCGACGGGTATTCTGTCTCGCCTCCGCGAGTGGGAACCCGTCCAGATGACCTTCCTCCAGACCGACGCCACGGTTGCCGGTGGGCAGAGTGGTGGGGTACTGATCTCCCGAGACGGCGAGATTATCGGTATCACCAGCTTATCCTTCGCTGAGGAGCAGTTCGCCCTGGCTATCTCGGCCAAGGATATCGCGCCCCGTCTCCGTGGGCTGCTGGCCGGCGAGGACGTCACCGGTCTCGGTGATCGGCGTTTGTCGCGCAAAGAGGGACAGACCTCGCACACCGTCTCACTCGAAAGCCCGCTAGCCGTCCAGGCCTATGTCGTTGATGTTCCGGCAGGCTCCGAGCTTAAAGTCGAGGTGGAGAGCGAGCACAATGCAAGCTTCACCGTCGTTGAGCCCACTGGATACTGGCTGGCATTCGCTGACGAGGGGGCCAGTGGGGTCGAGTCTGATTCGGCGACTACCGAGGTGGCAGGGCCGCACTTTGTGGTTGTCTTCCGAGAGGAAGGCTGGGGCCCAGGGGATTTCCAGGTCACCAGTAACCGTCAACTCATACCGGTGCATGATCCTGATGATGGCAAGACCATCAACTTGGGTCAGACTTTGCGCGGTAGCATTGATTACCCCGGCGATAGTGACGTGTTTGTCATTGACCTAGAAAACGGCGCCATCATCACCATGCATGTCGATTCTATCGCAATTGATCCCTTGGTCGGGATTCTCGCCACCGGCAGCGAGTTTGGGGAACTTGTAGAAGATGACGACAGCGGCGGCGGCCTCTTGGGCCTTAACGCAGAACTCCACTTCAAAGCGACCCAGGCTGGTACGCACCTTATTCTCGTTGAGGACTCGTTTGCCGAGGTCACTGGCGGCTACATATTGACAGTCAAGCCGGCCGCACCGGACGCGACGCCTGTCACCGCGCCAACGCCGACGCCGGTCCCAGTGGCTCTCGACACCCCTGTGGGGCCGATGCTTGTGTACGACGGCGTTCAGGCCGACCTCAGCCTACAGTATCCGGCAGGGTGGGAGGAACAAGTTGCCCAGCAAGACGAAACGGCGCGCTTCACGAGCGATCAGGGTGGCCTTCTCAGTATCATCGAGCAAGACCTCGTCGTCGTCGGTCTCGGTCGGATGGACTTAGATGGCTATACCGAGGCTGTCATCAGTCTATTTGGGAGTATCCCGAACACCCGAGTTCTCGTGGTGAACTCCTTCACGACGGCGCAGAAACTCCTGGCAGTGGACATCACTCTCATGTATGGCGGGGTCTTCATGGGTAGAAGCTTAGTGTACGTCCACGAGGAACGTCTTGGCTTCATTGTCACGTACTTCGTCCCACCACCTCAGTATATAGAGTTCGCTTCCGTCGCCACCTATTCGTTCTGTAGCTTTAGGGTCAACGGAGAGGATTTGGGCCATGAAGCGGTTGAGCAGTGCTTCCGCGACACGGAAGAGGCTAATGATTTCCGCAATCAGGGGAGCGATAATGAGCAAATGGGCAATTTCGAGCAGGCCATCACGAACTTCAGCAAAGCGATCGAGCTTCGGCCGCAGAACAAAAGCCTCTACATATCGCGCGCTACGAACTACTGGCGGCTACAAGACAACACCAAGGCACTGGAGGATCTGGAGCGCGCGTTGACGCTTGATCCCGACTATGCGAATGCCTACAACATTAGGGCAAACGTACACACCTCGGCTAAGAATTACGAGCAGGCGCTGGCGGACGTAGAAAAGGCACTGGAGTTAACCGAACCAAGGCGGAGGGAGTACGTAGCATACCTAGACACTCGTGCTCACATCTATCTGAACACAGGCGATTACGAAAAGGCCAAGGGCGACTACGATACCGTGCTCGAACGTGGTCTGGATCACCCGGCACCCTTCTTGGGCACCGGCCTGACCTATGCTGCCCTTGGCGAGAATGAGCGCGCCATCAAACTGTTGCAACAGGGGCTAGAGCGAGCGGCAGAGGAACTGCACCCCGATCCACAACTGACCGACCTGATGCCCCGGGCACAGGAGACCCTATCGAAGCTCACGTCATAGGGATCAACAGGGCACCGGACCACGTAAGCCGGCCGACGAGGCGGTAATGTCCGGGAAGTGGGTACAGGTACCGGGTCACCACTAGGCTACCGCCGGATGCCCTGTTACAGCCACTCAACCGCCTCCGTTGACGCCCCTTCTCCCTACCGAACGCTATTGCTGCTCTCTTCTGCACAGCCGGGGCGTCAGGAGACGCGGTAGCGCTCGATGGCGGTTTCGTCTACGTCCAGGCCGAGGCCCGGACCTTGGGGAATGCGGATCACCGTGCCCTCGATTTGGAACGGCGATCCGTCTTTGAGTAGCCGTGCCAATGGCGCCCACTGCTCCCAGGGCAGCAGTGGCGGCACCGTGATGGCCAGCTCCAGCAGGCGGCAGTTGGGGAGGGCGCCAACGACTTGCAGCCAGCCGGCCAGCGCGAGGCCGTGCGTGCCGTGGGGAATGCAGGGGACACCGAAGCCCTCGGCCAGCGCGCTAATCTTCCGCAGGGTGAGGATGCCGCCACAGTTGTACGCATCCGGCTGCACAATATCGAAGGAGCGGGCGGCGAGATAGCGGGCGAACTTGCCTAAGCCGCGGTCCCCTTCTCCGCCGGTAATCGGAATGTCCACTGCTGCAGCCAGGCGCGCCGGGGTCTCGACATCGCTGCGGTCGAAACACTCTTCGAGCCAGGTGCCGTCCGCCTGCTCGAAGGCGCGCGCCACCCGGTAGGCCGTGTCGTAGTCCCATACCGTTCCGGGCGCATGGGCGGTGCGGTCCAGCATCAACTCGACCGTCTCGCGGCCGCCCACGCGCTGGCGAACCGCTTGGGCCACGACTACGTCGTCCAGCGGATCGGGGCGCCAGACGCGGTACTTGATGGCTGTAAAGCCGTGCGCGACGTAGCGGGCAATATCGTCCACCTGGCGCTCCAGGGGCACGTCGGATTGATCGGCCGCTCCGGGCCAGACGCAGGTCAAGTAGACCGGGATACGCTCACGCGCCCCGCCGAGCAGCTTGGATACCGGCAGGCCGGCGGCCTTGCCGGCGACGTCCCATAGCGCATGCTCGACAGCCGGCCACTCTAGGAGGCTAGGATCGCGCTGCAAGTGCTGCTCGATGGCGAGAGGGTCTTGGCCCACGAGCACGGGGGCGATGGTGTCGGTCATTGCGGCCGCGGCGCCGCCGACGACATGGAAGGCGTAGCCGGTAATCCCCTCGTCCGTCCGCACGCGGGTAACGCCGGTAGTGGTGATGGCGCCCTTGGCCCGCTCCGCCTCCGAGGCGGGCAGCCGCAGATCGAAGCATTCAACGGCCGTAATCTTCATCGCTGCGACCTCAAGGTGCTACCGCTTCCTCACCCGCGTGCTCCCGTATCCACGCCCGGAGGGGCACGTCCTCGTCGCTCGGTGAGGTGTAGCCCAGACCGCCGGTGCTGGCGCCGAGGAGCTGCCGGCGGATGGGATCGCAGCGGTCCATGAACCGAATGGAAGCGGTCATGTCGTCTCTGGGGCGCAGCCAGCGGTAGCTGTAGCCGTAGAACAGCACCTTGCGGGCGACATCCGAGATATTGTCGCTTGCCGAATGCCAGATACGCCGGTCGAAGAAGACCGCCGTGCCGGGAGCAACCTGCACGGCAACCGCTTCGTCATCGCCCATCCTACCGTCGGATCGCCGGCGCAGGTGGCTCCCCGGCACCACATAGAGGTTGGCCCGCCCCAACTCGCGGGTATCGGTGAGGAAATAGGCAACCTTCAGCGATATGCGCGGCTGGGGGTCCGTCTCCAACTCTTTGTTCAGGCGGTCGGAGTCCTGGTGCAGACCGAGCTTGATCTCCGACGGCCGCTCCTCCGGCGGCATCACCGGCGAGGTAGGCATGTGCGAGTGATAGAGCTGGATGTTCCAGCCGAGCAGGTCCCAGACCTTGGGAAACGTCGTCGGCCAGTCCAGTAGCTCCAGAAACAGCTCGTCGTAGCCCACAAAGTCAAGAATGTTGACCCTTTCATAGGGACTGACCCCGTGCTCGGAGCGGTATTCTGCGTCAACCCGGTCCACGGCGGCAGTGAGCCGCTCCACGAGGTCATCCGGTATCGCGTTCTCGACGATGAGAAAGCCGTT
This sequence comes from Chloroflexota bacterium, assembly GCA_965220865.1. GTDB lineage: Bacteria > Chloroflexota > UBA11872 > UBA12225 > JAJDUF01 > JAJDUF01. The sequence continues at coordinate 2,882,529 of OZ244848.1, read as the reverse complement.
ACGTTCGAATGTAAGGCGTTCGTCGTCTGTGAGGCGGTGTTGCAAGCCGGATGCGTCCATGCCTCTTCCTCCTCCGGGGCCGCGCGAGTAGAGATGACCGTTCCTGAGCCGGGGATGTCATGCCGGGCGGCTTACGCTGCCGGCGATGTGACGGGCACTCCCGAGGTTGGTATCGCCGCTCTTCAGGCAATGGTGGGCCGGGAAGCTGTGCCCGCCGCCGCCTTACGCCGCTACAGGATAACGCAGATCGGAACCGCTCGCATGGTCGCGGACAACGGCCGCGGCAAGCCGGGTAGCAGCACTACTTGGTAACGGGAGGGCGTGCAGATCGTGGGGTGATGGGCTGCCGGGCGAGGGCTCGAACCTCGACTGCGTGATTCAAAGTCACGTGTCCTACCATTAGACGACCCGGCAGTGGATGACAGGAGCCGGCACGCAAGACGGGGATAACCGGATAGACGGACTCCTGCGACGGGCAGCCTCCGAAACCGGGGCCGGCGCAGTGCTTCGGAGCATTGCGCTACCAAGGAGTAACGAGCCGTCGTTCGTAAGCTGCCACTACTCAGTCTAGCATCACCGACGGGAACGATGCATACATGGCGACGGCTGCCGGGCCTTGCCCGGACCGTCACTGCCCGTTACACTGCGAGTCAGTCCCGGCTCCCCGCCCCGTCCATCGCCACTGCAATGAGGTGGCGCCGGCGAGGGCGGGCGGCCAGAGAGGAAGCAGTGGCAAAGCATCATGGCCGTCGCGACTGAAACGAACCGTGCTCCCCGGTCCGAGCCAAGGGCGGCTCAGGACAGGCGCTTTGATCTGATTACTCGTAACACCGCCGAGGTACTCACCCCCGGGGACTTGTCCCGCCTCTTGGCGTCCGGTCAGCCGATCAAGCACTATATCGGCTTCGAGATTTCCGGCAAGATGCACCTCGGTACGGGCCTGATGTGCATGAGCAAGGTCAAGGACTTTCTCGACGCTGGGGTCGAATGCACCATTTTCCTCGCCGACTGGCACACCTGGATCAATGATAAGCTTGGTGGCGACCGTGAGGTCATCAAGCGCGTGGCCGGTGGGTATTTCAAGGAGGGCTTCAAGGCCTCGCTCCGTTGCATGGGCGGCGACCCGAGCGAGTTGCGCTTTCTGCTCGGCAGCGACCTCTATCAAGGAAACGATGATTACTGGCCCGCAGTCATTGATGTCAGCAAGAACACGACGCTGGGCCGCATGCAGCGGAGCATCACCATCCTCGGCCGTCAGGAAGGGGAGACCGTTGACTTTGCCAAGCTCATCTACCCGCCGATGCAGGTCGCGGACATCTTCATCCAAGGCGTGCATCTCGCTCATGCGGGTATGGATCAGCGCAAAGCGCACGTCATCGCGCGCGATACGGCGCGGAAGCTCAAGATTCGCCCCTTGTTGGGCGGACACGGCCGCAAGATCAAGCCGGTGGCCATCCACCACCCACTCGTCATGGGGTTGGGCAAGCCCCCCTCCTGGCCGCCGCCCCAAGAGAACCGGCAGGAGTTCTTGGCGGCGATGAAGATGAGCAAGTCCGACCCGAACTCGGCGATCTTCATTCACGATAGTCCGGACGACATTCGACGCAAGATTCGGAAGGCGTTCTGCCCTCCGCGGGAGGTCGAGTTCAATCCGATCCTCGATTGGGCCAAGCACTTCATCTTCCGCGATGCCGACGTGGAGCTGACTATCGCCCGGACGCCGGCCAATGGCGGCGCGATCACCTACCCTTCATTCGCAGACCTCGCCGCCGACTACGAGTCGGGTGCGCTGCACCCTCTCGATCTGAAGGATGGCGTGGCCGAGCGGCTGACCGAGATGCTGGAGCCGGCGCGTCAGCACTTCGACCAGCCTGGCCCCCGCGAGATGCTCGCCGAGCTTGAGGCCCTTGCCGAAACCGGGGGAGTATGATGGCTGGACTGACACCGGCACAGAGACAGCAGTACGACGAGCACGGCTACGTGCTGTTCAAGCGGCTCTTGGCGCCGGAGGCGCTACAGCCGCTCATTGATGACATCAGCGCTGAGGTAGACCGGCGCGCGCACGAGTACTACGCCAAGGGACTGGTCAAGTCACTCTACGCCGAGCACGGCTTCGAGACGCGGCTGGCTAAACTGTGGGCAGAGTGCGAGGCAATCCATCAGCACTGGCGTGGCGGTCGCCATGCCGGGCCGGGGCTGTTCAGCTTGCTCACACACCCCAAGCTGCTAGACATCGCCGAAAGCATCGTCGGCCCGGAAGTCCATTGCGAAGGACGGCATCGCCTGCGTCCTAAGCTTCCCCACTGGGACGAGGTGACCGTACCCTGGCACGATGATACGTCCTTCGGGGCGCGACGCATCATCTACTTCCGGGAGCCTCACGGCCTGGACACGCGGGGCCCGCACTACAGAGCCACGGCACTGTCGCGGGTACTCCCGATGACGCAGCTGCCCGAGCCGGGGTTCTGGCTCCCACTGGTCGAGGCGAACGAGGCGAACGGCTGTCTCCGGCTGCTCCCCGGTGGGCACCGGCACACCCCACCATCCGCGTCTGCATGGGCTCCGGAGAAGGTGGTGACGGAGCTTGACGGGCTGCAGACGGTCTCCGTGCCAATGCAAGTCGGCGACGTGCTCCTGTTCCACCAGCACCTACCACATCACTCACCCTACAACGGCTCCGATCATATTCGCTGGAGTGTGGACATCCGCTATCAGGACGGGCGCCAACGGGTTAAGTCGCCGCGCGAGCCAGGCTTCCTCGCTCGAAGCAAGGAGCGTCCCCAGGATGTCGTCACGACGTTCGAGGGCTACCGGAGGATTCGAGATGCAGTGCGCGAGTTCATCGAGCAGACGGGAATACGGCTCTAGCCGATGAGCGCCAACCAACCGTCGTCAGACGCCCGGCCGGTTCACATGAGCTATTTCGGCGGGCCAGGCTCCTTTACGTCAACGGCGGCGCATCGGTACGCCGAGCAGACCTTTGGCGGCGGGCAATTCGTGCTCTACGAGGAAATCGCCGGCGTTGCCGCGAGCCATACCGACGTGTGTCGGCACGTGCAGCTGCGCGAGGCGGACTACGGCGTGCTGCCTATCGAGAATAACCTGGAAGGGGTCGTCGCCGAGACGCTGGACGCGCTGCGGGCCTCGGACCTGCGGATCTACGGCGAGATTACCATTCCCATCATCCATCACCTGCTCTCGCGCACCGAGCACGTGGATGCGATCAAGGCGATCTACTCGCATTCCCAGGCCATTCGGCAGAGCCGGCGCTGGCTCGACCGGTTTCGCGCGGCGCACCCCGGCGCGGAGATCGGGACCGAGGCGAGCACGGCGGTAGCGGCGCGCCGCGCCGCCAGCGAGGACGGGGCCGCCGCCATCGGTACGGAAGAGGCCGCCGAGCTGCACGGTCTCAAGGTCGTGGCGCGCGACGTCGGCGACAGCCCGCTCAACGTGACCCGTTTCTTGGTGGTAGGGCGCCACTACGCGGACCCGACCGGCTTCGACAAGACGACCTTGCTGGTCGAGCTACAGAACCGCCCCGGCACGCTCCGTAACCTGCTCGACATCTTCGCCGAGAGCAAGTTGAACCTGCTGACCATCCATCAGCGGCCGCTGGAATACAACGCCGAGCTAGAGCGGATGGAGTATTACTGGTTTCTCGACTACGAAGGCCACATCAACGAGCCGTCGCTCTACACGGCCTTCAACGAGCTGGTGAGCCACCGTCCGCGGGTGTGCCGCGAGGCCAAAGTGCTCGGCTCTTACCCCCAATCCACCATCCCCGGCGGCGGCCGCTGGTAGAGCCGGTGCGCTTACCGGAGGTTGCCACCGGCTGCTCCTAGCAGAGCGGCGCTTGGCAAGCTCCGGCCGCAGTGGTACAACCTTTTGAGGCGTATCTCAGTACCGGAGAGCAGAGACAGCAATGGAAGAAATCACCTGCGCCGTCGGAGCCAAGGGCCAGGTCACGCTACCGGCCGCGGTGCGGAAAGCATTGGGCATAACGGGTAACGGCCGGATTACTTTCGCCATTGACAGTGGCAACGTAAGAATCAAGTCGGCACAGGACCCCCTTGCGGAAATCTACCGATCGGTCCCGGCTCTCAAGCGTCCGCTCACCCTCAAGCAGATGCGTGAGATCGCTATTGAGGAGCACGTTCAGAGAGCGGCCAGAAAGGGATTGTAGGATCCTCAATGGAGCTGGGATTCCTCGACACTAACGTGATCCTACGATATTTGACCAAGGACCACACTGAACACTCGGCTGCCGCGCAAGAGGTGTTCCAGCAAGGAGCCGATGGTGATCTCCTGGTCACTACATCCGAGACCATAATTGCGGAGGCTGTGTACGTTCTATCATCGAGAGGCCTGTACAACCTCTCGAGACCTGAGATCAGAAGACATCTCAGTAACATCTTGCGACTTCAAGGTATGATATTGCCTGCAAAACAGACGTGTGAGCGTGCGCTTGAAGTCTATGCATCAACAAGCCTAGATTTCGAAGATGCTCTGAGCATCGCCCACATGGAGACGCTGGGCATCACAACTATCCTCAGTTTCGACCGGGACTTTGACCGGATTCCCTCCATCAATCGCGAAGAGCCAAGAGCGAAAGACGCTCGCTGAGGGCGGCTGTATCGCTTGGCAAGCCCCGGCCGCAGCAACAACCGGCGTGGGTGCGCCTCCGTTAACTGTGGAGAGGCTGCGTTCACCTGACTCGCGGCCAACGAAACACCGAGAGGAACCGTGGATGACACTGCAATTCGGAACCAAGCAGCTCGACGCAAAGCCCATCTTGGGTATCCGTACCGTAGTCACGCACGACAAAATCGGCGAAGCCATGGGGCCCCTGTTCGGGGAGATATTCGGGTACATTCAGCAGAGCGGGCAAGCCCCGGCCGGTATGCCCCTCACGATCTACTACCACATGGATAGCGGTCCGCTCGACATGGACGGTGATGAGTGCGTAGACGGCGGCGAGATTGACATGGAGTGCGGCATGCCCGTCGCCGCGCCAGTGGACGGGAGCGGCCGCATCCAAGCCTCCGAGCTTCCCGCCGGCACCGTGGCGACCGTGACGCACATGGGACCATACGACAACCTCCCACAGACGTGGTCGGCGCTGACGGAGTGGATGGAGGCGCAGGGCCTCCAAGCCGCCGGAGCGCCCTGGGAGGTCTACATGACCGATCCCGGTGCCGAGCCGGATCAATCCAAGTGGCGTACCGACATCTTCTTCCCCGTGCGCTGATCCGCGCCGAACGCTGAAACCATTGGCCGCTGGCGCCCCTGGCCTAACCAGGGGCACGGCCAATCGCACCCCTACCGAGCGGCTCCGCGAGGTACCCTGAAGGTACACCGTTGAGCAATGGAGGGGAAGGGAGCCGCGATGCGAACCCACGCTACCGAGATGGCGCTGGGGCAAGCGCCGGAAAACGGGTGGCGAGCCGAGGTACTCAGTGACGCGCAGCGGATGGACATTGCCAAACATGGAGCAGCCGCCCGCTGGTCGTCCTAGTGACGATCCACACCACTCCCTAAGGTGAGAGAACATGAAGCGAGACTGGAGTGTGATACGCGAACTACTGCTAGAGGTGGAGAAGCATGATGTTGTCAGGATTCCTTACTCTCCTGACGAAACAAGGAGCTATCACGGGGAGCTTCTGATAAAGGCAGGCTTTGTAGGGGACGGCAAATCTCTGAATACTACTCTTTTGCATGGCCTGACATGGGCAGGGCACGATCTTCTCGACGCCATAAGGGATGATGCAGTTTGGACAGAAACAAAGTCCCGACTAGCTAAGGTAAGTGGGTCCGTCAGTTTAGAGGTAGTAAAGGCCCTCGCTGTGAACGTTGCTAAAGGTATGTTGGGTATTGGGTAGGAGCTTGATTCCACCACATGCAAAGCACTCTAACCGAGCTAGGCCAGCGGTGGCGAGAGAGTCTGGCATACCGCTCGCACACCGCGGAAACATCTTGATGACTTGGTGGGTCAGGATTGGATTTCAAACTGAGGCACTACCGCCAAAAACGTGAGCCGCTGGCGTTCCTGGCTTGACCAGGGGGCACGGCCAATCGCGCCCCTACCGAGCGGCTCCGCGAGGTACCCTGAAGGCGTACCAGTGAGCAATGGGGGGAAGGGGGGCCGCGATACGAACCGACGCTACCGAGATGGCGCTGGGGCAAGCGCCGGAAAACGGGTGGCGAGCCGAGGACGCCGCCGGCCGCGACGAACTTGGCCTGCTCGTCTATCGCTCCAACCTGCTGGGCCGCGATCCCACGCTGGTCAATGCCGGTGGGGGTAACACCTCGGCCAAGCTGACCGAAACCGACTTCCGTGGTCGTGAGGTGGGCGTCCTGCGCGTCAAGGCGTCCGGCTTCGATCTCGCCACGATGGAGCGCCCGGGATTTGTCGGCCTCCGGCTCGACGACATACTCCCGCTCCGGTCGCGCGCGGCGATGACCGACGCGGAGATGGCGGCCTATCTCGCCCACACCATCACCGCGCCGGAAGCGCCTAGGCCGTCTATCGAAACACTGCTCCACGCCTTCACCCGCCATCGGCACATTGACCACACCCACCCCGACGTGGGCTTGGCCTTCTGTACCACCGCCGGTGGTGAGGCGCTGGCCCGACGGGTCTTCGGAACCACGATGGTCTGGGTACCGTACCGGCGCCCCGGCTTTGCGCTTGCCAAGCAGGTGGCCGAGTTGGTCAATGCCGACGAGCGCGTGCGTGTGGCGTTTCTCGGCCACCATGGCCTGGTGACCTGGGGAGAAACCGCCCACGACTGCTACCGGAATACCGTTGCGGTGCTGGGCCGCTGTGCTGAGGCAGTGCAGGCTGCTGCGCGAGGGAAGCGGGTGTTCAGCCCGGTCGTGCAGCCACCATTGCCGCCGGATCGCCGGCGGGCGGTCGCGGCGGCGGTGGCGCCGACATTGCGGGGGGCCTGCGGGGCGGCGCAACGTGTGATCGTACACTTCGACGATTCGCCGGAGGTGCTTCAGTTTCTGGCCGGGCGGGAGGCCCGCGACCTCGCGGCGCGTGGGACGGCGTGCCCCGACCATATCATCCGTACCAAGTCCACCGCGCTGTGGGTCGAGTGGGACGCCAGGACGGGCGACCTTGCGGCGCTGAAGACGGCGATCCGTACCGGCACGGCCACCTATGCCGAACGCTACCGAGCCTACCTCCAAGCGCACCAGTCACCGGGCGACCCGGAAGATGATCCGCAGCCACGTATCGCGCTCGTTCCTGGCATCGGGCTGTTTGCTACCGGCAGCGACAAGCGGGCGGCCAGAGTGGCGGCCGCCACCTACCGCCGCGCCATTGCGGTCATGAGTGGAGCGACGGCGCTCGGCGAGTTCGTGCCCCTGTTGGAGCGAGACGCATACGACATCGAGTATTGGCCTCTGGAGCGGTACAAGCTCTCGCTCATGCCACCGCCGGCCGCGCTATCCGGGCAGGTGGCGCTCGTGACCGGCGCGGCCAGTGGTATCGGGCGCGCTACCGCCAAACGCCTCGCTCGCGCCGGCGCGCACGTAGTGGCCGCCGACATCAATGCGGCCGGCGTGTTGGCCGTCACGGAGGCCATCAACGACGCACATGGCGAGGGCCGGGTGCTGGCCGTACCGACCGACGTAACGGATGAAGTGCTTGTCCGCCGCGTCTTCCGCGAGGCCGCGGTGGCGTTCGGCGGGGTGGACATTGTGGTCAGCAATGCGGGGCTGTTGAGCGTGCAAGCCATCGAAGACACGACGCTTGCAGAATGGCACCGGCTCCATGATATGCTCTCGACGGGCTATTTCCTGGTGGCGCGCGCAGCCTTTCGTATGTGGCAGGAGCAGGGGACCGGCGGCAGCCTCATCTTCGTGGCCTCGAAGAACGCGCTTGCCGCCGGCACGGAGATCGCCGCCTATAGCGCGGCCAAGGCCGCCGAGCTGCACCTGACACGCTGCCTGGCGGAGGAAGGTGGTCCGCACGGTATCCGCGTCAATTGCGTGTGCCCGGATGCGGTTATCGAGGGATCGGAGTTGTGGTCGGCGTCCCGGCGCCGCGAGCGGGCGCGGACCTACGGCATTGCACCGGAGGGGCTGGAAGCATATTACCGCGACCGTACAGCGCTCAAGGTGAACATTACGCCCGACGACGTGGCGGAGGCGATTCTGTTCTTTGCGTCGTCTCAAAGCACCAAGACAACGGGCGCTGTGCTGACCGTAGACGGCGGTATCCGCGCCGCCTACGTGCGCTAATGTCCGCAGGTGGGAGCCGCTTGACGGGAGCCGCAAACTATGCTAAGGTCCCGGATGCAGGGTGACTGCGCGTATGGGTAGTCATCCGTTTCCCCCAACTCACACCAGCGATAGCCAGCTTATTTCCGCGCTACCACGCCACTTAGAGCCAGATTCCCGACGCACGGCCCGATCCTACGACGCCGTTCAGGCAAGAGCATTGTCTCGAGTAGGGTGCCTTGTTCGCTGCCGATACCATCCGGTTGTATCCGAGAAGCATGGAGATCGGCGTACTCCGCCCACTTGAAAAGGCACACTACCTCCGTACTCTGAGCCGAAAGCAAGGCCAGGAGAGCATCCGTTCCGAGTGTCGTGCAGCGACATCCGGCAGCCATGAATCCTCGTTGATACCAGTTGTGTCGTAGCGTCTAGCGTTGGGCATAGGCCCGAGCGTAGAGATCGGTGTCATTGCCGTCCGGGAGTGAGATTCCTGACCGTGCCGTGTGCCGTGTGCCGTGTGCCGTGTGCCGCGTGCTGCCGAGCGCCGAGATGCCTTGGGGACTCGCGCTCCGAGAGGCGCAGCGGGATACGGGTACGTGGCTAAGGGCGAATACCGGAGCATGAGCTTGTCCGGGCCGGGCGGCTTGCAAGTGAGCTTCCTGACCGTACCGGTGTGCTACCGACAAGACGCTTGGGGCACAGCAGCCAGCGCATCCGCTCCGGATTGCCGCTTGCGCGGTAATGACGGATCCGGGGTGTTTTTCATAGCAACGACTGGGAAAGTCAACAGCGGCTAGTCCAGCCCAACCGAAGCGCGCCGCGGATCACTACCAACGTCGAGAGTCTCGCCCAGGAGTGCAACTGTGCAATACGCCGAACTGGAAACCCGAACCATCACCGAATTGCGGGGCATGGCACGCGATATGGCGCTGCCTGGGCATTCCACGCTGAAAAAGCAGGAACTGATCTTCCGGCTGCTGCAAGCGCAGACCGAACGGCAGGGACACCTCTTCAGCAACGGCGTCCTGGAGATCATGGACGAGGGCTACGGCATGCTGCGGCAAGGCAAGAGCTGGCTGCCGGGGCAGGAGGATATTTACGTCTCCCAGACCCAAATCCGGCGCTTTGGCTTGCGGACGGGTGATCTCGTCACCGGCCAGACCCGCCCGCCGAAGGACAGCGAGAAGTTCTACGGCCTGCTGCGGATTGAAGCGGTCAACAACCAAGCGCCGGACGAAGCCAAGCAGCGGCGGCGCTTCGACAGCCTGACGGCGATCTTCCCGAACAAGCTGTTCGACCTGGAGCTAGGCGAGGCGACGACGACCCGCGAGCTGAAGCAGCACAATATGTCCAATCGGGTCATCAATCTGGTGTCACCTATTGGCCGCGGGCAGCGGGGGCTGATCGTGTCTCCGCCGAAGGCCGGCAAGACCCTGCTGCTCAAGGGGATTGCCCAGGGCATCACGACCAATTGCCCGGAAGCGCACGTGATGGTCGCGTTGATCGGCGAGCGGCCGGAGGAGGTGACCGACTGGGAACGGACGGTCAACGCCGAAGTCATCAGCTCGACGTTCGACGAGCCGCCCGATAACCATACCCGCGTCGCCGAGATGTGCCTAGAGCGGGCCAAACGGCTCGTCGAGGTGGGACACGACGTGGTGATCCTGCTGGATAGCATCACCCGGCTTACGCGCGCGTACAACTTGGCGGTTCCCGCGAGCGGACGCACCCTCTCCGGCGGTGTAGACCCGGCGGCGCTCTATCCGTCCAAGGGCTTCTACGGAGCCGGGCGGAACATTGACGAGGGCGGCAGTCTCACCTTGCTGGCCACCTGCCTGGTGAACACGGAGAGCCGCATGGATGACGTCATCTACGAGGAGTTCAAGGGCACCGGCAACATGGAGCTGATTCTCGACCGGCGGCTCGCGGACCGCCGCGTCTTCCCGGCCATTGACATTGCCCGCTCCGGCACCCGGCGCGAAGAGCTACTGCTCGACGATCAGACGCTCCGCAGCGTCATCACGATCCGCAGGATGCTCAACGCGATGGGCGGCAGCGATGCGGTGGAGGCGATGCTGGCGCAGATGAGCAAGGCGGCCACCAACCGCGAGTTCCTGACCACCATCGGCAAGGAAGTGGGCTGAACGCCGGTTTGTCGGGGGACGGACCTCACCCCCCGGCCCCCTCTCCACGTGTGGAGAGGGGGTGTGCGGCGGCGGGCGGTGGGGGGACCATAGGAGGGCCTATATCTGACTCGGCCCCCTCCCTAACCCTCCCCCGGAGCAAGCTCCAGGGGAGGGAATAGACCACTCCCTAGGGTGAGGCATCTCCTGACGCGCCGCGCTTTGTTACTATCTCACCATGCCTCCAGACTCTGCGGTGCGGGTCATTACCTACGATGGTCCGGGCGCAGCACCGGTGCTGCGTAGCGTGCCGCGGCCGGTGGTACCGCCGCGGGGCGCTCTGATCCGCATCAATGCCTGCGGCGTGTGCGGCACCGATCTGCACATCCTGCGCGGGCACTGGCCGGGTGAGTTGCCTTGGCCGTTCACGCTCGGACACGAGCTGGCCGGCGTGATCGAGGAGATCGGGCCGGAGCTTACCAGCGACTACATGGGGAAGCCCTTGGAGGTCGGCGTGCCGGTGATGCTACCACCGCTGATGGCGTGTGGCCGGTGTTACTACTGCTTGCACTACCCGACCCGCGCGAATCGCTGCCGCAATCCGACCTACTACGGGCGCAAGATCGGCTTTGCGCGGCCGCCGCATCTGTGGGGCGGCTGGGCCGAGATGGTCTACATTGACCTCGATGCCTTGCCGGCCACCAAAGTCTTCCGCCTCCCCGCCGACATGTCCATGCTCGTCGGCAGCCTGGTGGAGCCGTTCAGCTCCGTGACCCGCGCCCTCAATCGCGCCAGTGCGCTGGGTATCGAGGGCTTCCAGCCCGGCGCTACGGTCGTAATCCAGGGGTCGGGACCCATCGGCGTACTCGCGGTCGTTGCCGCGCGGCAGCGGGGCGCCGGGAAGGTGGTCGTCGTAGGCGCCCCGGAGGTGCCGCGCCTGGCGCTCTGCCGCACCTATGGCGCCGATGCGACGGTCTCCCTGGAGGCGCATCCGACGCCGGAGGCACGGGTGGAGGCCGTGCGTCAGGTCGTCGGCGGGTTCGGCGCCGACGTGGTGCTGGACTGTAGCGGCAGCCCCCTGGCCGGGCCGGAGGGGATCGAGATGCTCCGCGACGGGGGCACCTACGTGGAGATGGGGCAGTTCACCGATGCCGGGAGCCAGGACACCAACTGGCACCGCCTCTGCGTGAAGGAAGTGCAAGTCCTGGGCAGTTGGGCCTTTACACCGGACGAAGTGGCGCAGGCCATCCAACTGCTGTACGCCATCCAGGATGACTACGACTGGACCAAGATGCAGCAGACGTTCCCGCTGACGGAGGCCGGCGTGGCCCAGGCGGTGCAGAGCACGCTACGGATGGAGTGCGTCAAGGCCACCATCGTACCCGCATTCTGAGACCGGCGCAGCCGGCGGGGAGGAAGTAGAAGCCGTGCAACTGCGTGTCTTGCTGCTGGGTGATTCCATCTGCAACTCGCCGGGGTACTCCTTCGGCTCCGGCGGGTATGCGCCGCTGGTGGCAGCGCGATTGCGCGACCGGGGCATCGCCGTTGACCACTACCGCGGGTCCGGGTGGAGTACCCGGCACTTCCTGAAACTGCTCGCGGCCGGAGAGTTGCCGAGTGGGGCAGACCTGATCCACTTCAACGTGGGCTTGCACGACATCGCTCGCAAGGATGCGGCGAGTGCGTGTGCCGTGCCACGAGACGAGTATGCACGCAATCTACGGGCCATCGTCGAGCTACTCCAGGCCAGCCCGACGGCGGAGCTGGTGTGGGCCTCGACAACACCAGTGCTCGATGATCGGCACCGACGAGCAAAGCGCTTTATCCGCCGGGATGCGGACGTGCGGGCCTACAACCGGGCCGCAGCTACGGTGATGCGGGAGCTGCAAGTGGCCGAGCATGACCTCTACCGGGCGCTTGCGCGGGCCGACGTGCAGGAGGTCCTAGGCCCGGACGGGGTGCATCCGACGGAGGCGGGACGGGAGCTACTCGCTGACGCGGTGACCGACCTGCTCAGGGGGAAGCTCGGCCGGGGCTAGTGGCCGCCGCGGCGATCCCAGTTGAGTACGCCGCCGGCGAGCGCCACGAGGGCCAGTCCACAGACGATCAGTAGCTCGCGCCAGCCCGGCAGCCAGACTGCGGCGATCCAGAGCACGACGGCGCCACACGAGAGCGAGACCGCCAGCCAGCGCGCATTCATCATCTCAGAAACATACTACAGCGGCACGAGCCGGCGCTTGCCTCCCTCGTTGACCGGGATGGTTGCCTCCCGGATAATGGTCGGTGCCGGGAGGGCCAGGTTGATGTTGCCAGTGCGTGTATAGTGTCTGACGATGGACGGGGCATTTCGTCGCAGCACCGAGAGCCAACTCATTATCGGTGGCTTCTTGATCTTCCTGGTGCTCGGTGGCGGCCTCGCCTGGCTGCTGTTCGGGCGGACGGTGGCGCTGATCGCGGGCGGCATCATGGTCGGCGGGATGGTGCTGCTGGCAGTGCTATGGCTGGTGATCCGCTTGCTCGAATCGTGGGCACGGAACGGCTGACGACCGTTACCCGCACGCCGCGTGCCTCGTTGAGGTGGTGAGGCAACGGCCGGTCGGCCTGGCACCGCTCACCCCCTTCAGTGACGCCCTCGATATATGTTGGAAGTGGCTATGCGCGTCTGTCTGATTTCCGACTATCTCTCGCCCACCTACGGCTGGGGGCGACACGCGCTGGGGGTCATTCGCGCCTTGCGGGACCTCGGGGTCTCTATCCGGCTCGTCAGTCCGCAGCACCTGTGCGACCAGCCGGACCTTGCCGGCCTCCCCGACCACCGGAGCGTGCCCTCGTTCGTCCAGGAAGCACGGGGGCTGCTACGCCTCACCGGGCGCGCGCTGCCCGCCATCCTCGCGGCGAGCCGGGGCTGCGACGTGCTCCACTGTCTCACCGAGCCATACGTCGTCCCGGCGGCGTTGGCCGCTGGCCGGCGGCCGCTGCTGGTGACCGCGCACGGCACGTATGCCATTCGCCCGCTGACGCGCCGGCCGGATCGCTGGTGGCTGGCGTGGGCCTACCGGCGGGCGGCACGGGTCGTCTGCGTCAGCAGCTTCACCCGCGCCCAGCTGCTCGCGCAGCTACCCACGGCCAAGACCGCGGTGGTGCCGGAGGGGATCGAGGCGGAGCGGTTTCGGATCGCGCCGCCGCCGGCCGAACGACCATTTCTGTTCTCGGTAGCTCCGATCAAACGGCGCAAGGGCTATCACGTAGCCATCGAGGCGTTTGCCCGCGTGCATGCGCGGCGTCCCGACGTGGAGTACTGGATTGCGGGTGCAACCGACGATCCGGTTTTGCTGGCCGAGCTACGCGAGCGGGTGGCCGCGCTTGGCTTGACCGGGGCGGTCCGTTGGCTGGGGCGGGTTGACGACGAAACGCTGATCCGCCTATACCACCAGTGCGCGCTGATGTGGCTTTTGCCGGTGATGGACCGGTACCAGTTCGAGGGCTTTGGCTTGGTGTATTGGGAGGCCAACGCCTGCGGCCGCCCCGTCGTCGGGACCACCGGCTGCGGCGCGGTGGACGCGATCCAAGACGGGGTGAACGGGTTCCTGGTGCCGCCCGACGACCCCGAGGCGGCAGCGCGGGCGGCGCTCCGACTACTCGCCGATCCGGCGGCGGCCGACGCCATGGGGCGGCGAGGCCGGGAGCTGGTGCTGCCGTGGCGGACGGCGGCCGAGCAGTTGGTGGCACTCTATGCCTACCACTGCCAGCGGGCCGCCGGAGCGCCGGTTGTCGAGCCGGTGACGGGCTATCCCGGCGCTCCACAGTAACCCCGTCATCGGGCTGCATGCGGTACAATCGGCGCGTAGGTTCGATTATCCAGCGCCAGCTGCCCGGCCAGTAGACCTCTTGGCGCTGCGATCAATGAGGAAGAGCGATGGCTGCTACGGAACAGGTACCGTCCACCGAGGAGCGCCTGGAGACGCTGCACGAGAAGTGGCGCTATTTCAAGGGCCTCTTCGACGAAGCGGTCGCCGCGCACCACGAAATGCGTAAGGCGAACCTGCGCGGCAATCTCATCCTGATCGAACGAGCGATTCGGCAACTCGGTGGCACGGTCCCGGAGAGCGCCGGGCCGGCGAGCCACTAGCGGCCGGAGAGCTACCGGGCGGGTAGCTCTGCTACAATTGCCGGAGCAGAGCGAGGAGCGAGGGGTACTCAATGGGCGAAGAATGCGCCCGCATCGTCTGCGGGGTTGTCGTCAGTGAAGGGATGAACCTGGTCATCGTGCTGGCAGTGTTGGCCTTTGTCTGGGGCGGAATCTACTTCATCCAACGCTATACCGGCTGAGTAAGGCCGGGCCGGGGATGTTTTGCGCCGGGTGTCATGAGGGTGACACACCCGGCGCTTTGCTTTGGCCTACGAGAGGGCGGCCGTAGCGGTGAAGACGGCGCTACTCACGTCGCCGAGTAGATCGAGTACCGGGTAGGGGTACAGGCCGAGCACAAAGACGCCGGCCAACATGGCGGCGAGCGGCAATTCCACCACCCCAAAGGCCAGCCCCACTAGGGCGGCGACGAGGCCGCCGCTGCCGACGGCGATGGTGACGGGCAGGGTCGGCCCATAGAAGTCGTAGATCCACCCGCTGGCGCCCAGGCTCACCCAGATCACAATGCCGGCGACGACGCCGGCCGCTAGGGCAATCCCCGTGAGGAGACCTTGCGGACGTTGCAGCGAGAGGAGGCCGGGGCGCGCTTCGCCGACGTACATCTCCTTCACGATAATCAGGTAGTAGTAGAGCGAGATTGTCGAGTTGATGACCGCAATCGCGACGAGCCAGAGCAGCCCGGCGCGGGCTGCCGCCGTGAAGAGGTAGAACTTGGTGACGAAGCCGGCGAACAGCGGCATGCCGGCGAGCGAGAAGACCGCGACCATCAGCGTCAGGGCGATAAACGGCGACTGACGCGCCACCCCCGCCATATCCCGAATGTCGGTGCGGCCCGTGCGGGACTCGAACGCAATCAAGGCGCCAAAGGCGGCCAGGTTGGTGAACACGTAGCCGGCGAGGTGCAACACCACGCCGCGCGTCGCCATCGCGCCGATGTCACTGTCTTGGAGCGCGGCGATCCCGACCAGCACGTAGCCGGCCTGGGATATGCTGGAATAGGCGAGCAGCCGCTTCAGATTGCGCTGGTGAATGGCGACCAGATTGCCGACGGTCATCGTCAGCGCAGCGAGCACCGCAAACACCGGCAGCCAGGATTCAACGGCCGGCAGCAGCCCGCCAACCAGGAACCGCACGACCAGCGCGAATCCGGCCGCTTTGGAGCCGACGGCCAGGTAGGCTGCGATGGGGGTTGGGGCGCCCTCGTAGACATCCGGCGTCCACATATGGAAGGGGACCGCCGCCACCTTGAACCCCAAGCCCACCGTAATCAGCGCCAGCGCCACGAGCAAGCCGGGGCTGTCGAGGGCGCCGGGTGCCTGAATGGCCTGGGCGATACCGGGGAACTTCGTCGTGCCGGTCGCGCCGTAGAGCAGGCTGATGCCGTATAGCAGCAGGGCTGAGGACAGCGCCCCGATAATCAAGTACTTGATACCCGCTTCGTTGCTCTTCAGGTCGCGCTTGGCGTAGGAGACGAGGATATAGCTGCTGAAGCTCAACAGCTCCAGGGAGATGTAGGCGGTGAGTAGCTCGTCCGCCATCGCCATGAAGACCATGCCCAACGTACCCGCCAGCACCAGGGCGTAGTATTCGCCTTGGTGGGGCAGGAAGCGGGGCACGTAGGGCATGGACACGAAGACGACTCCGAGCGCTACCACGGCGAACAGGACGCGGAAGAAGGTGGTGTACTCGTCAACGCGGAGCAGGTCGGCGAAGGTGGCGCGGATACCCCAGGTCCAGCCGCCAACGACAAGCACGACAAGCAGCCCCACTATCGTCACCCACGGGATGAGCCACCGGCCACGCTCGGCGAAGACCAGGTCCAGGAACAGCACGAGGAAGATCAGGCCCAGGAGCAAGAACTCCGGAGTGAGTAGTCCGTAATCGAGGGAAGCCATTCTCAGCCCTTACCTGAATTGCTCGATGCGCTCCAAGAGCGGCACTACGGAGGCAGTGCTGCGATCCAGGAACGGTGCCGGGTACAGCCCGACGAAGAGCATCGTCGCCGCGAGCAGCGTGCAGGCCACCCAGACCGAGGGCCGCATATCGCGCAAGTGGGACCATGCCGGATTGGCCGGACCGAAGAACGCTTTGGCCATCAAGCGCAAGATGTACGTTGCCGTCAGCGCCACACCAATCACGCAGAACACGCCAATGACGGGGTAGCTCTGGAACGCGCCGATAAACACCAGCAACTCGGCGATGAAGCCGGACAGTCCGGGCAGTCCGAGCGACGCCAGTCCGGCGACGGCGAAAAAGCCGACAAACCAGGGCATCCGCCGCACCAGCCCGCCAAAGATGCCGATTTCGCGGGTGTGGGCCTGATCGTAAAGTACGCCGACGAGCGCAAAGAAGAGCGCCGTCATCACGCCGTGGGCAAACATCTGCAAGACGGCGCCATTCATGCCGATGAGCGTCAGGGTGCAGAGGCCGACGACGACGTAGCCCATGTGGCTGACGGACGAATAGCCGATCACGAACTTCAGGTCGCGCTGCGACATCGCCGAGAGCGCGCCGTAGACTACGTTGATCGTCCCCAGCACGATAAAGAACGGCGCCCAGAAGACGGTGCCCTCCGGGAGCAGCCCGAAACCGACGCGCAGAATGCCGTAGGCGCCGAGCTTCATCAGGACACCAGCATGCAGCATGCTGACCGCCGTCGGCGCGGCCACGTGGCCGTCGGGCGACCAGGTATGGAATGGCCACATGCCGGCGAGAACGCCAAAGCCGATAAAGAACATCGGCAGGAAGACAAGCTGGAAGGCCCGGGGGTACTCGTACTGGGCGAGGGTGGCCAGATCGAAAGTCTGGGCACCGCTCTCGACGAATACCGCCAGCATCGCTACCCAGACGAGAATGCTGCCAGCGACCAAGAAGATCGTCAGCTTCATGGCGGCGTATTCTTTGCGGGTGCTGCCCCACACGGCGATGAGCAGGTACATCGGCAGCACGGCAATCTCGTAGAAGAAGAAGAGGAAGAAGAGATCAAGGGCGACAAACACTCCAAGCACACCGCTCACGAGCACGAGCAGCAGCGCGTAATACTCTTTGTTGCGGTCGGCGATGTTCCAGGAGACGATGGCACCCGTGAAGATCACCAAGCCCGTGAGCAGGACCATCGGCGCCGAGATGCCGTCAATGCCGAGGCGGATGGTGATACCTAGCTCGGGCAGCCACTCGTACCACTCTACGAACTGATACCCGTTCGTGGTACCAAGCCCGGCCTTGCTCCAGTCGAAGCCGATGAACACCCACACCGACAGGATGAGCGTGAGCAGGCCGGCCAGGGTCGCCAGGATGCGGATGGTCCAGGCATGCCGGCGCGGCACCAGCATAATCAGGATCGCCGTAACCAACGGGGTCAGGACGATGACTGCAAGATACGGAAAGGCTATGGCAACTTCTCCTATTGGAAGAACTCGACGAGCGCCGGATAGGCTGTCATCATAAGCAGCACGAGGACGGCACCAATCACAAACCCCAGCGCGTAGTGATAGATGCGGCCCGTTTGGTGGTAGCGGAGCAGCGCCCCGGACTTGATCGTGAGCCAGCCGGAGCCGTCAACGCCAAAGTTGTTGACAATCTTGCGGTCGAAGAGCGCAGTGAGGGCGGAGATGCTCAAGAGAATGCGGTTGATGATCCAGTCGTACAACTCATCGAAGTAGAACTTGTTCAGCAAGAAGCGGTAGACGGTGGCAAAGCTCTCACCCAAGATCGCTGCCGGGATCAGGCCGAAGTTGTAGACGGCGACTGCCACCAGGATACCGAGCAGGGCTGCGGCGGTCCCGACGAGCGCGAGGATCAAGCTGAACGCCTCTTCGTGGTGCTCGCCGAAATGCACCACGTCGGCAAAGCCCGTGTACAGGCCGGGAATGTTGATCCAGCCGGCAATCACGGCAAAGACGGCGATGATGACCAGCGGCAGCCACATGGTCCAGGGTGCTTCGTGCGGCTCCCGGTGCGCCTCGGCATGCTCGTCGTGGCCTTCCGGCTCGCCAGACGGCGTGCCGGGTGAGGGCGCAGCATGCTGCGCCCCTACGGAGGCGTCATCGCCGGGGTTATCCGCCGCCATGGGCGCGAGGTGCCAGCGGGGGGAGCCACCAAACGTCAGCCAGGCAGCCCGGAACATGTAGAAGGCCGTCAGGGTGGCCGTCACGAGGGCCACCAGGAACGGCACCCAATGACCCCCGTGCAGCGTCCCGGCCAGGATTTCGTCCTTGCTCCAGAACCCGGCCAGCGGGAACACGCCGGCGAGGGCGAGGGCACCGATGACAAAGGTGGCGGCCGTGATGGGCATGCGCCGGGCCAGCCCGCCCATGTAGTTCATGTCGTTGGGGCTGACGGCGCGCCCGTGTAGGACCGTTTCCATCGTGTGGATGACCGCTCCCGACCCCAGGAACAGGAGCGCCTTGAAGAAGGCGTGCGTATAGAGGTGGAACAGCGCCGCCGTGTAGGCGCCGGCCCCTAGCGCCATCATCATGTAGCCCAGTTGGCTCACGGTCGAGTAGGCGAGCACCCGCTTGATGTCCGGCTGTACCAGGGCGATAACGCCGGCAAAGATGGCGGTGAAGGTGCCGACGACGAGCACGACCTCCAGTGCGCCGGGGGCCGCGACGAAGAGCGGATAGGTCCGCGCGACGAGGAATACGCCGGCCGTGACCATCGTTGCGGCGTGGATCAGAGCACTGACCGGCGTCGGGCCTTCCATCGCGTCGGGCAGCCACACGTGCAGCGGGAACTGCCCCGATTTGCCGACCGCGCCGAGGAACAGCAGCAGCACGCTCAAGGTGAGCAGGCCGGAGCTGATCTCGCCGTTCGTGGCGGCCTCGAAGATGGTGCCCATGTCGAACGTGCCGGTCTGGCTGAAGAGAATGAGAATGGCGATGAAGAAGCCAATGTCGCCGACACGGGTGGTGACGAAGGCTTTCTTGGAGGCCTCGGCGGCCGAGCGGCGCTCGTTATAGAAGCCGATGAGGAGATAGGAGCACAGCCCCACCAACTCCCAGGCCATGTAGAGAATGAGGAAGTTGTAGGCGATGACGAGCGTGAGCATGGCCCCGGTGAACAGTGCGATGACCGAGAAAAACCACCAAAAGCGGTTGTGCCCGCTCATGTAGCCCACGGAGTAGAACTGGATGAGGAAGGAGAGAAAGCTGACCACGCCGAGCATCACGATGGCGGGCCAGTCCACCACCATGTTGACGGGGAAGGTGAACGAGTCGATCCGGAACCACGACCACGTGATGAGGTGGGCGTGCTCGGACAAGTCCGGCGTGGCGGCCGCGTCGGTGAAGACGATCAGGAAGACGATGAAGGCCGCGGCGGTAGCGCCCAAGGACACGAACGCTCCCAAGGCATGCTTCCGGGGACCGAGCCAACGGGTTATGACGACGTTGAAGAAGAAGGCGCCCACGCAGAGGGCGGGCACGAGCCAAGCAAAGTCCATGCGTTCTCCGGTACTGCTGACGCGCTAGGTTTGCACAATCGAATGAGCGTCGGCGGGCACAATGCTACCAGCGTAAGGTGTCCACCTCGTCAACGTTCACCGACGAACGTAGTCGGTAGACACGCAAGACGATAGCAAGCCCCAACCCCAGCTCGGCGGCGGCAATCGTGATGACGAAGATGGCGATGATTACCCCGGCCACGCGGCCCGGGTCCAAGTACGTGGCAAAGGCCACCAGGTTAATCGCCACGGCGTTGAGCAGAAGCTCAATCGAGATCAGTATCAGGACGGCATTGCGCCGCGCCAGCAAGCCATACATGCCGATGGCGAACAGCGCCGCACTGAGGAGGAGGAAGTGCTCCAAGGGAATCACGACTCGCCCTCCGTGCGTCGCGCCAGAATCAGCGCGCCGAGCAAGGCCACGAGTAGCACGACCGAGGCGATCTCGAAGGGCACCGCCCACGGTCCGAAGAGCTGCTCACCGAGCACGTCGGGGCCGGCGCGCTCCAGGACCGGCGTGCGGCCGCCGAGCCAATCGGTCGCCAGTGCCTGGTACGCCAGGACCACAAACACCACAATGGACGCGACGACTGCCAGCGGCCACTGCGTATGGGCGCGGACACGATACTGCTCCGGGCGAGTCAGCATCAAGGCGAAGAGCAAGAGCACGCTGACGGTGCCGCCGTAGATCAGGATTTGCACCAGGGCGAGGAAATCGGCGTACAGATAGAGGTAGACCAGCCCGGTGAGGCTCAACGTGAGAATAAGCAGGAGGGCGCTATAGACCACGTTGCGGACGACCACAACACCGAGCGCGGAGATAAGCGTAGCGGCAGCGAGCACGTAGAACGCGCCTTGTGCGAAGGTCATCGTGGACGCGGTTCCAACATGGCGTGATACGTCCCCAGGGTCTCTGTGGATTCGCCGGTGCTCGGTGCGGAGACGCTACGCCAAAGGGGTGCGCGCGCTGCCGCAACGCTGGCGCTGCTTATGCTGCCATAGATACTCGGAACATGCACGCGGCGACCACACTGCGGCGCGGTGCGGGCCACCACTACGCCGTAGCGCCGGGCCGCGTGCGCTCCGGCGGCGGCGTCTCCTTCCCCAAGCGCCGCTGCATCCCATCGGCAATCTCGACGAGTTTATCCATGTCGTACACCAGCTCTTGCCGGTCGTAGACCGTGAGCTGCCAATGGGGGGTCATTTCGTTAGCGTCGAAGGGGCAGACCTCGACGCAGATGCCGCAGTAGGAGCACCGGCCGAGGTCAATCCAGTACTGCGTGACGATGTTCTTCTTATCGCTCTTGTCGCCCTCGTACTTCGCCGCCGTCATCGAGATACAGTCGTCCGGGCAGGCGCGCTCGCAAATACGGCACGCCACGCAGACAATCTCGTCAATCTCCTTGTCCCACAGCAGCCCCGGGGCGCCCATGAACCGCTCCTGCAGCGGCATCTGCTCCTTGGGATACTGCCACGTGACATTATCGCGGAAGAAGGCCGTGCGAACCGTCTGCACCATCCCTTTAAGTACGCCGAGCATGTCTCTCGCTCCTTTGGTCAATAGCTACTGCGTATCAACCCTGCAACTATTGACTACTCACCGACAATTCCTCGGGCGCCAGCGGCCGCGCCGGCACGCGCGCCAAGCGCACCGGAGCCGGTGTGTCTGCTGGGCGTCCGCGGAGGATGAGATAGACGATGGAGAAGGCGATGACCGTGACGGCGGTCGCAATAGCCGCTGGCCAATTGCCGAACACCACGAGCATCGCCGTGAGCACCAGATTTGCCAGGGCCGCTGGCAGGAGGGCCTTCCACGCGAAGGACATCAGCTGGTCAATACGCAAGCGCGGCAGGGTGCCCCGCAGCCAGATGATGAAGAGAATGAGCACGCTGGTCTTGACAAAGAAGAAGCCAAAGCCAACCAGCACCACCAGTGTTCCGCCAAGCCCGGCTGCCGTGGACAGGCCGGCGGCTTCCACAATAGCTTCCGGCACGCCGAAGAAGGTCCACCCGCCAAGATAGAGTGTGGCGGCGAGGACAGCGTTCAGGAAGACGGAGGCGTACTCGGTCAGGAAGAACAGCGCCCAGCGCATGCCGCTGTATTCGAGAAAGGGGCCGAACACTAATTCCGATTCCGCGATGCTGATGTCGAAGGGGGTGCGGTTATTCTCGGCTAGGGAGGCGGTGACGAAAATGAAGAAGCCCAGAGGCTGGATGAAGATGAACCACAGCGGCGCCTGGGCGTCCACGATGTCCGAAAGGGACATGCTTTGCGCCAGGAGCGCCACGCCCAGCAGAGAGACCACCAACGGTAGCTCGTAGGCGATGAGCTGGGCGACGGCCCGCGCAGCGCCCAGCATCGAGTACTTGTTGCCCGACGACCAGCCGGACATCACCAGCCCGACCGTCGAGATGGCGGGGATGGCCACGATGTAGAGCAAGCCGAGATCGAGCGCGCGCACCACCACATCGCGGGACCACGGGACGACGAGGAAGACCAAAAAGACCGGAATGAACACCAAGTAGGGCGCCATCTTGAAAATGCGCTTATCGGCAGCGGCCGGCGTGAGGTCCTCCTTGACCAGCAGCTTGATGGCGTCCGCCGGCGACTGCAACAGACCGTGTGGCCCGTTGAGCGTCGGGCCGGGGCGCAGCTGAATCTTGCCGAGCGTCTTACGCTCCAGCCAGATCAAGCCCATGACGGTGAACAAAACGACGTTGAGGAGGATGAAGAGGCCGAGGAAAGAGAGCAGATTGAGGCCCGGCACCCAATCGGCGGTGAGGAAGCCAGGCAGCAACGAGGCTATGGATTCATAGTCGTAGTCAAGCATCTACCGATCCACCTCACCCAGCACAATGTCTACCGATCCGAGCGCCAGCACGGCGTCGGCAATGTAGTTCCCAATCATCAGGCGCCCCAGCGCTTGGAGGTTGCAGTAGGAAGGCGAGCGATACTTCACGCGGTACGGCTCCATCTTGTTCTGCTCGCTGACGAGATAGACGCCGAAGTCGCCGCGGCTGTTCTCGATGCGCTGATATGCTTCACCGGCCGGCGTGCGGAGGGACTTGGGGACGTTCCCCAGGATGGGGCCGCCGGGCAAGTCCTTCAGCGCTTGCTCAATGATGCGGGTACTCTGGTGCATTTCCTCGATGCGGATCAGGTACCGCTCATAGCAGTCTCCCGTCGTACCCACGGGGATGTCGAAGTCGAAGCGGTCGTAGATCGAGTACGGCTCCGCGCGGCGCACGTCAATGGGAACACCGGTGGAGCGCAGCATCGGCCCGGAAAGCCCCCAGTTGAGCGCTTCCTCGGCGGTAATCGTCGCCACACCGCGCGTGCGGGCGATGAAAATCTCGTTCTCCGACAGGAGCCGGTTGAAGTCGTCGAGCGAGCGGTGGGCCAAGTCCAAGGTATCGCGGACTTTTTGCTCAAAGCCGTCGGGAACCTCTTCCTTCAGGCCACCCGGCCGGAGGTAGTTGGGGAACATGCGCGCGCCGCCGACGAACTCGAAAAGCTGCTGGATCTCTTCGCGCAGGGCAAAGGCGTAGGCGAACGGGGTGGTCGCACCGGCGTCGGCGCCAAAGGCACCGTAGAACATGCAGTGGGAGACCATGCGCGTGAACTCGGCGAGGATGACGCGAATGTATTCGGCGCGCTCCGGTACGTCCAAGTTCGCCAGCTTCTCGACGGCCATGCAGTAGCACTGCTCACTGAGCAAGGCCGAGAGGTATTCGGTTCGGTCGAGGTGGATGATGACCTCTACGTAGCTCGCGGCCTCACCCAGCTTCTCCGCGCCACGGTGCAGATAGCCGATGTGGGGAGTGACCCCGCGAATCCGCTCACCTTCGAGCTGCAAGACGATCCGAAAGACGCCGTGGGTGCTGGGGTGCTGCGGCCCCATATTGATGGTCATCTCGACAGTGTCAAGCTCTTGGTCACTATCGCCAGCCGGCAGCGGCGCGCCGGCCGGTAGGTCGGCGGTGCGGGCTGCGGTGCTAATGGCCATCTTTGTCCTCGCTGCGCGCCACATCGGTCAGTCGTCAAGCTCGACCGGCGGCTCCGGTGGCCGGAGGGGAAAGCTCTTCAACAAGATATGGCCGGGAATGATGCGCCCGTGCTCGTCGCGTTGCAGCAGCAGCGGCTCCGGGTACGGATGCCCGGCAAACGTGATGCCAAACATCTCGGCCGTCTCTCGCTCGTGCCAGTTGGCGCCCCGCCACACGGGAGTCACCGTCGGGACCACCGGATTGTCGTTCGGCACCCGCACCTTGAACGTACATTTATGGAATAGCTCGGTGGAGAACAGGTGGTAGACCACGTCCCGCCCATTGTCCTGCCAGTCTACGCCCGACAGACACCGCAGGTAGTCGAATCGCAAGTCGGCGTGGCTGCGGGCACGTCGGCAGGCTTCTACGATCCGGTCCGACCGGAAGGTGGCAATCACTTCATCGGCGGCGGTGGAGAACTCGGGCTGCAAGTCGCCGAGCACCCGCTCCAGCCGCGCCTGCACTTCGGCGCGGGTCCGTAGCCCTGGTGCCTCGCGGGGCACTAGCACGAAAGGTGCGCGGGCTGCTCGTGCCGCGGGCCGGCGGCCGGCGGCCGGGCGTCGTCTCGCCGCCGGTCGCGCGGCGGCAGATTGCCCGTCCGCAGCGGCCGGCCGCTGCCGGCGCTCCCGCACCGGGGCGCTAAAGCCGCAGCCCTCGGCGCCACAGGTGTTGTCTTGCGCCGTCCAGCAGGTGGCGTGCTGGGGTGTGCGGCACTGTGAGCACACGACCACCGGCTCACCGACGGCGAGCGGCTTATTACAGTGGGGACACTCCTTGCCTAGCCACGGGCTGCGCTCGCTGGTGGTAATCGCGCGCACCGGCCGCGGGGTCGCGCCGTCTGCGCTCACGACCGGCGATCCTTACTGGCTTCGCGCAGGATACGCTTCTGGAGATCAATGAAGCCTTGCATCAACGCCTCGGGGCGTGGCGGGCAGCCGCCAATGTAGACATCCACCGGGATGACCTGGTCCACGCCCTGCACCACCGTCGGGTAGCGGTAGTACGGGCCGCCGCAGGTGGCGCAGCCGCCCATCGAGATTACCCACTTCGGCTCCGGCATCTGGTCGTAGAGCCGCTTGACCGCCGGCGCCATCTTCGTCGTGACGGTGCCGGAGACGATCATCACGTCCGACTGTCGCGGCGTCGGCGCCGGCATCGGGACGATCCCGAAGCGGTCCAGATCGTGGTGCGGCATAGAGGAGGCAATCATCTCGATGGCGCAGCAGGCCAGGCCGAACGTCATCGGCCAGAGGCTGGCTTTACGCCCCCAGTTGAGCAGCAGGTCGAGGTTGGTGGTGACCACCCCTTTGGGTAGCTGTGCGAACAGGTTTTCCGGCTTCAGGTCCTCGCCGGTGCGTGCCGTGTACACGTCCAAGCCGACCTCTTTGCCGAGGGCGGTAAGCTGTTCGCCGGTCGGTGCCGGTGTCATCACTCCCATGCTAGTAACCCCTTGCGCCAGGCGTAGGCAAGACCGAACAGAAGAATGCCCAGAAAGAGCATCATCTCGTAGAAGGCGACGGCGCCCAATTCCTTCAGCGTGACGGCCCACGGGAAGAGGAAGACGGCCTCGATCTCAAAGATAAGGAAGAGGATCGCAAAGAAATAGTAGCGGATGTTCATTTGTGCCCAGTTGGTACCGAGCGGAATCATCCCACATTCGTATGTTTCGGCCTTTTTATCGCTCTTGACACGGGGAGCAAGCAGACTGGCCAAGAAGAGTGTGACCGCAATGAACGCAATGCCGAGAATAGTGGCTGCGATAATAGGCGTATAGACGGTGGTGTAATCAGCCATGGATATCTTCCCTCATAAAGAAGCTCGGCTCCGACGACGACGGCGGGTTTCCGGCGCAAATCACCCGACGGAGGCGCAATGCCACCCGGCAGCCACATGGGCGGCACGGTCAGTCCCGGGTGGGCGTAGGCGGAACCGGTAGGAGTATAGCCGGTAGCCGCTGCCCCAGCAAGGCAACGCGGCTGGCCGCTACGCCCCGGCAGACGCGGGGCGGCGCCGGCTGTCACTCCGGGCAGAGGGGAAGATACACGAGGGGCGGCGGGGAGGAGGCGGCGAGCGGAATCGAACCGCTGAATAGGGGTTTTGCAGACCCCCGCCTTACCACTTGGCTACGCCGCCCGGACGATGCCTCTCTTGCGCGGTGACGCAGCAGAGGGGCTACGAGCGCAGGCTGACCGACAGCCTGCCATCTCAAGTGTATGCTGCGCTCGCGCTGGCGTCAACCTGGGGCGCGGCCGGATCGCTCCCGCTCGACGAGCCGAGTGCTACAATGGCGGCCGCGCCAACACCCGCGACCGTCCCCACGGAGCGCGGCCCCCCCCGGCGATGAAGGGGCGATGACGACACCGCTACGTGACGAGCGCCGGGCCATCACCCCCAGCCAGGAAACACCGGAGCCGGCCGCGGCTCCGCCCCAGGGGCAGAGCACCCTGGCTACCGGCGCACTGGCGCGCTCCACGACCGCTCCGGCCGCAGCCGCCGGCCCCGGCGCAGCGGGAGCAGCGGCCGCGCTCGACGACAACCGCACGATCCGCCGCTTGGTGTTCGGCCTAGCCTGGCCGGTGATCGTGGAGAACCTGCTGCAGACCGCGGTAGGGATGGTTGACCTGCTCATGGTCTCCCGGTTGGGCGCGGCGGCCATCGCGGGCGTGGGTATCGGCACGCAGATACTCTTCGTCATCTTAATGTCCATCGGCGCGCTGGCGGTGAGCACCACGGCGTTGGTGGCGCGTCGCACCGGCGAGCAGCGGCCGGCTGAGGCCTCACGGGTGCTGAAGCAGTCGGTGCTGCTGGCGCTGGGGGCGGGCGTCGTGCTCGCGCTCTGCGGTGTACCGGCTGCCGAGCACATCGTCCGGCTGCTCGGCGCCGAACCCACGGTGGTCACGCTCGGCGGCAGCTACCTGCGGATCACGTTCCTCTTCTCCGGCACACTCATCGCTTCCTTTGTGCTCGGCGCCGGGTTACGCGGCGCCGGCGACAGCCGAAAACCGATGCTGGCGGCCATGCTCATCAACGTGGTCAACATCTCGCTAGACTACGTACTGATCTTCGGGCACCTGGGCTTCCCGGCGCTCGGCGTTGAGGGGGCCGCGTGGGCCGCGGCCATCGGCCGCTCCTCCGGCGCCGCCGTGCTGGCGGTCCTGCTGCTGCGCTCCTCGTCGAGACAGCGTCTGAGCCTCCTGGGGCGGGAGGGCTGGCGCCCCGACTTGGACATCATCAAGCGTCTCGTGCAGATCGGGCTGCCGTCCTTCATCGAGGGCTTGTCGCGGTCGCTGGGCTTTCTCACGTACTCGACCATTGTGATCGGGCTGGGCACGACCGTCTTCGCCGCGCAGCGGGTGGTGTTCGCCCTGATGTCCCTCTCGTTCATGCCCGGCTTTGCGTTCGGCATCGCCGCGTCGGCGCTCACCGGTCAAGCGCTGGGGGCCGAGCGGCCGGATCGAGCGCGGCGAGCGACCTGGTTTGCGGTGCGCTCGGCCCTGCTCTGGATGGGGTCGCTGGCCGTGCTGTTCTTCTTCGGCGGACCGTGGCTCACCCGCCTGTTTACCGGCGATCCGGAGATTATCCGCATTGGCGCGTCGGCGCTGAAAACGCTCGCCTTGGGCCAACCCTTCTTTGCCTGCTCGATGGTGTTGGCCGGGGCGCTGCGGGGCGCCGGCGACACCCGCTTCCCCATGCTGGTAGCCAGCCTGGGGATGTGGGTGGTGCGGCTGCCGCTCGCGTGGTGGTTTGCGCTGGAGCTGGGGTGGGGGCTACCGGGCGCCTTTGCGAGCTTTGCGCTGGGCAGTGCCGTCGAAGCGACGATCATGACGTGGCGCTATCGCCGCGGGTACTGGGCGATCATCAAGGTGTGACCGCCTCCGGCGGCGGCTCCGGCTCATCCGAGCCGCCCTGGCGGTAGGCGAGCCGCGTCAGGAGAATCCCGACCTCGTACAGGATCAGAATGGGGATCGCCACGAGCGCCTGGTTGAGCGGGTCAACCGTGGGAGTAATGATCGCGGCCAAGACGACGGCAATCACGACAACGTAGCGCCGCATGCGGACGAGCATCCGCGGATGGATCAAGCGCACACGGGCAAAGAAATACATGAAGAGCGGCAGCTCGAAGATAATCCCGATGGCGAGCAGCATCCGGGTGATGAACCGCACGTACTCGTCAATGGACAGGTTGATGGTGATTGCCGGCGACCGGAAGAGGGTACTCAACTCCCCACATTCGCCGGCCAAGACACAGAGCGCCAACGGCAAGACGAGGTAGTAGGCGAAGGACAACCCGGCCAGCAGCGCCACCGTGGCGCCCGGCGCCAAGAGCACGATGTAGCGGCGCTCCGTGTAGGTCAGTCCCGGCGCGACATAGGCCCAAATCTGCCAGACGATCAAGGGCATTGCCATGATGACGCCGGCGAAGAGCACCAATCTGAAAATGACGAAGATTTGCTCGGTCGGCCGGATCGCTTGGAAGAGGCAGCCCTGACAGGGGATCATCACGATGGCGAGCAGGGGCTGCCAGAAGAAGAATCCCACCATCGCGGTCACGAGCACGCCGGCAGCGGAGATGACCAGGCGATTGCGTAACTCGATGAGGTGCTCGCCGAGGGACATCTCCTCGATGGACACGCCGCGCTCGTCTACCGCCCGCACGCGGCGCGGCCGGCCCCACGGGAGCCACGCGGGCCACTTGAGGACCAGCGATACCGCCAGCAGGATCAGCAGCAGGAACAGCCCCACCGCCGGGAACACGACGTAGGGGGTCCAGCCCTCGGTCAGAGAGAATCCTTGAAATAGCTCCTGCGCGCTCACCGGCGGCGGCGCTGGGGTGGGGGTAGGAGGGACCGGAGTGGGAGTAGGAGCATCCGCGGCCTGTAACGGATTCATCGCTTCAGCAATTCCTCACTCCCCCCGGTAGCGGCAGTTTCTTTCTCGGCCTGGATCGTGCCCAAAACACCGTTGACAAACCGTGCGGACGTGTCGTGGCCGAAGACCTTGGCTAGCTCAATGGCCTCGTTGATGGCGACTCGGTCGGGCACGTCGGCACGGTACAGTAACTCGTAGATTGCCAGACGCAGAACGCTCTTGTCTACGCGCGCCATCTGGGACAAGGGCCAGGCCGGGGCTGCTTTGGCTAACCGCGTATCAATCTCCGGCAAGCGCGCCCACGTCCCCTCCACCAGCGCCGTCACGTAGTCCGCGACCTGCTCGTTGACCTCACCGGCTTCGGCCAGACGCTGGCGGATGACCACGTCGGGCGGGTGGGAGTTCAGGTCGAGGCCGAACAGGGCCTGAAAGGCCAGCATGCGCGCTTGCCGCCGGCCCGTCCAGCGTCGTTGCCGGCGCCGGAGGCGCTCTACGGTCGTGACTTGGGCCGGAGCACTCACGGCGACGCTACCCTCTGCCGGGCCGTGTCCCGGCACGCTCCCCGGTGAGCCGCTGCCCGCTGCCATCAATACGCCCCGGCCGGCTGCGCGAGAAAGTACTCATCCACGGAGGTCGTCGAAATCTCTCCGCGCTCGAACAGCGGGTCGCCGATGATGCGCCGCTGAAACGCCACCGTCGTCGCAACGCCTTCAATAGTCAACTCGTCGAGTGCCCGCCGCATCACCGCTACGGCCTCAGCCCGGTCGTGGCCCCACGTGACGACCTTCGCTACGAGGGAATCGTAGTGTGGCGGAACATGATAGCCCGTGTAGAGGTGCGAATCGACGCGCACCTGCGGTCCACCGGGCGGCAGGTAGACGGTAACCTGCCCGGCGCTAGGAGCAAACCCGTGCTCGGCATCCTCGACGTTGATGCGGCACTCCAGCGCATGCCCGGACAGCACGATGTCCTCCTGATGACGCTCCGGCTGCTCTCCGCCGGCGATCAAGAGCTGCTCGCGCACCAGGTCGAGGCCGGAGATCATCTCGGTAACGGTGTGCTCCACCTGCAAACGGGTATTGACTTCGAGAAAGTAGTAGCTGCCAGCGCGATCCACCAGGAACTCGAACGTCCCGGCGTTGGTATAGCCTACCGCCTCAGCGCCGATGACTGCGGCCTCACGCAGCCGTTGCTGGAGCGCCGGAGACAGCTGCGGCGAGGGGGCTTCCTCGACGATCTTCTGGTGGCGACGCTGCAACGTGCAGTCACGATCACCCACGTGGATCACGTTGCCGCGGCGATCTCCCAGCACCTGCACCTCAACGTGCCGGGCGTCTACCAAGTGCTTCTCGACGTAGAGGCGGTCGCTGCCGAACGAGGCCTCGGCTTCCGCTTGCGCGATAGGGTAGAGGCGGGACAACTCAGTTTCACTGGCGACGGGCCGGATACCGCGGCCGCCCCCGCCGCCCACCGCTTTGATCATGACGGGATAGCCAATCTCGGCCGCCGTATCGGCCGCCGCGGCCAAGTCCGGCGCGAAGCCCTCGGACCCCGGTAGCACCGGCAGCCCCACTTCCCGCATCGCCCGGCGCGCCGCCACCTTGTCGGAGAGCCGCTCGATGACCGCCGGGTGTGGGCCGATGAAGACAAGCCGGTATTTCTCGCAGATTTCCGCGAAGTAGTGATTCTCGGCCAGAAAGCCGGCGCCGGGATGGATAGCGTCAGCACTGGTGATGAGCGCCGCGCTGACAATGTTGGGAATGTGGAGATAGCTCTGGGCCGTCGGCGCCGGGCCGATACAGACGGCCTCGTGCGCGAGGCGCACGTGCAAGGCGTCACGGTCCGCTTCCGAGTAGACCGCGACCGTGGCGATGCCCAGGTCACAGCAGGCACGGATAATCCGCACGGCAATCTCGCCGCGGTTCGCAATGAGTACCTTTTGGAGCATGGCGCTCGACCTGGAGATCGTGCTTTGCGGTTTGTGTACGGATCTTGGGGCGCCGCTCGGCGCTCGGCGGGACGGTCACTAGGCCATGACCAAGCCGCCGTCCACATTGAGCACCTGGCCCGTAATGTAGGCGGCATCGTCGCTGACCAGAAACGCGGCGGCGGCGGCAGTCTCCACCGGGTCACCCCAGCGTCCCATCGGGATTTGGCTCATCAAGAACTCCCGCATCTCCTCCGTGACATCGGCGGTCATCCGCGTATGAAAGAATCCCGGTGCCAGGATGTTGGCCGTAATCCCGCGCGTAGCGACCTCGCGGGCCGTCGCACGGGTCAAGCCGACGAGTCCAGCCTTCGCCGCGGCATAGTTGGCCTGGCCGACGTTCCCGGTGATTCCAACCACGGAGGCAACGTTGAGGATGCGGCCATAACGCTGGCGCACCATCGTCCTGAGCGCCGGACGGGTACAGAGAAAGGCAGCGGTGAGGTTGGTCGTCAGCACGGCCTGCCAATCCTGCTCCTTCATCCGCAAGATGAGCGCATCCTGGCGCATGCCGGCGTTGTTCACCAGGATGTCGAGCCGCCCGAACTCCTGCACCGCACGGGCGATCAAGCCGTCGGCGTCCTCGCTCTTGGTCACGTCGGCCTGGTGGACAACGGCCTGACCCCCGTTGGCGCGAATCGCCGCGACGGCGGCGGTGGCGCCGGCTTCATTGCCGCGGTAGTTCACCACGACGCTGGCGCCGGCGGACGCAAACCGGTGCGCCATCGCCTCGCCCAAGCCGCTGGACGCGCCCGTAATGACGGCCACACGATCACGTAAGTTCCCCATCTTCAACCCCAACGTGTCCGGAGAGCAGCCGTCGCGGTCGCTACATCGTCCGGTGTGCTCACTGCCCACGTCTCAGCAGTGGCGTCGCGACGGCTTACCGTATTGGTGAGTACCTGCCCCGGCCCACACTCCAGAAACAGTGTTACATCTTGTGCGAGCAGAAAGCTTACCGTATCAGCCCAGCGTACCGGCTGGCGCACCTGCTCGGTCAGCGCGGCCCGGATCACGTTCGGATCGCGGGTCGGCTGCGCCGAGGTATTGAGCACTACCGGCGCTTGCGGCGGCCGGATTGCCAACGCTGCCACGGGTGCGGCCAACGCCGCGGCGGCAGGCTCCATCGCTGCCGAGTGAAAGGCGGCGCTCACCGCCAAGCGCACAACCCGTCTGGCCCCGCACTGACGGGCGGCCGCACCGGCTGCGGCGACTCCCGCCGGGTCGCCAGCGATGACGACCTGGGTTGGCTCGTTGTGCGTGGCGACCGTCACGTAGCTGTCCGGCACCTCGTCCCGCGCCGCGGCGCACGCCGCTGCAACCTCGTCAATGGCCAGTCCGAGCACCGCCGCCATGGTGCCGGGGCGGGCGGCGCCGGCAGCCTGCATGGCTTGTGCGCGCGCTTGCACCAGGCGCAGACCGTCCTCCAGGGAGAGCGCGCCGGTAGCGATCAGGGCAGCAAGCTCCCCGACACTATGCCCGGCAACGTAGGCCGGCGCCAACTCCTGCGGGAGACGAGCGCCAAACCACTCTTCCGGGGCGCCGGTCAAGTCCCCCTCCGCCCACGCCTCGACAAGCGCGGCCAGGGAGGCCAGGCTCACCACCACGATGGCCGGCTGGGCGTGGAGGGTAAGGCGCAGCTCGTCGGCCGGCCCGGTGAAGCAGCGCTTCAGCAGGTCTCCACCGAGGGCCGCGTCGGCCACGTCCATGAGGGTACGCGCTGCCGGGGAGCGCTCATAGAGCGCTTGTCCCATGCCAACGGCTTGGGTTCCCTGTCCGGGAAACGACCAGGCGAGGCGTTGCAGACCCATGTTCGAGGCTTGGCTTCCCAGCCAGGTGTAGTGTGCTCGCTCGGCCGTGCGGGCAACCTTGTCGGCGCTAGAGGGCACCGGTCGCAAGCTCGTCGCTGGACAGGACCTCGCGGCCACGGTACATACCGCAGCTCAGGCAGGCATGGTGCGAAAGCCGGTATTCGCCACAATTCCGGCAACGTACCAACTGAGGCGGACGCAGCGCATGATGCTGCCGCCGATTGTTGCGTCTCCGTCTCGACACCTTTTTCTTGGGTAGGGCGCCCACAACTGGCCTCCTTATCTATTGACCGATTACGGCTCCGGCCTCATCAAGGGGAACGGTCCCCGTACACGGCACGGCGGTACACCCCTCACCGCTCACACCATCCCCCGGAGCGTATCGGGGGCGAGGAGGGCCTGCAAGGGGGCAAGCCGCGGATCAATCTCCGCCGCCTCGTGCTGGCACCGCTCGTGATTCCGGTTGCGTCCACACGCCGCACACAGCCCGGCGCAGGTCGCGGAGCAGAGTGGCTGCATCGGCATCGCCAACTCGATATGCTGCCGCGTGGCCTCGGTCAGATCAAGCTCGTGGTTGGCGCTCAGGTCGAAACCGAGATCATCGTAGTGCGGCGCTACCGTGCGGCCGGTCGCAACGTCTACCTGCGGATAGTAAGCTGCCTCGAACACAAACGAGACCGGATGCGCGACTGCCGCGAGGCACCGGCTGCATTCGGCTGCCACCGTAGTAGTGAACTCGCCCAACGCCAGGATAGCACCGGCTTGACTGCGCCGCGGCCCGACCCGCAGCAGCTTCACCTTGCCCTGGAGGGGAGCCATGAGCGCGTGGTCGCCGACGGTCGTCGGTGGCACACGGATGACCCGCTCCCGCGAGGCGCCGGTAGGCTCCTTGAGCAGGGTGGCAACGTTAAAGCGCAGTCCGTTCATGGGTGTTCACGTCCGCACAAAAGAAGCTCGGACCGACAAGGAACCGCCATCGCAGGCGCGTCCGCAGTGCTCGTCAGGAGACCGGCTCCGGTTCGGCTACCGGCTCCTCTCCCTCTTCGAGCAGCGGCGGTGGCCGGTCGGAGATCGCCTCCATGCCGTGACGCACCTCGTCAAGGATGGACTCCAAGTGCTGGTCGAGCGCCTGGAGCACCTGGAGCGCATAGTCGTCAGCGCCCTCGCGGATATCGCGCGAATGGGTCTCGGCTTGGTTCAGCATATCTGAGGCCTGATTATCGGCTATCTGCAAGAGGCCGCGCTCCGCAATAATCTCCTCGGCGCGTTGCTGCGCCCGAATAGTGATCCGCTCGGCTGCCTCCCGCGCCTGGGTCGTGATGCGATCGCGGTCCTGGCTCACGCGGCGGGCTTGCTTGATCTCCTCCGGCACGACAATACGCATCTGATCCACGATGTCGAGACATTCGCGCTCGTCCACCATGATCTTGTTGGTGAACGGCATGCGCTGCCCCGCGTGAATGACGGCTTCCAGCCGATCAACGAGATAGAGAATGTCCATGGTGGCTCACCCCCCTACGACCGGCCAATACGTGCCTATCATCCTTCAAGCCTCTGTGCCTTGGCTACCACGCTCATGCATGGTCGGCCGCTCGCGCTCGCAAGGCGGCGCTCCGCTCGGTGAGCGCCGCGGCGACCGGCGCCGGCACCCATGCCGTCACGTCACCACCGGCCCACACGATTTCCTTGACAATCGTCGAACTGAGATAGAAGTGGCGCGTTCCAGCCATCAGGAGCACCGTCTCGACATCGGGCGCCATCTGCTCGTTCATACTCGCGAGCTGGAACTCCCCTTCGAAGTCCGATACCGCCCGCATGCCCCGCACGATGGCGCCCGCGCCTACCTCGCGGGCCAGCGTCACCGTTAGTCCTTGGTACGGGCAAGCCTCGACGTTGTCCAAACCTTCCTGTTCGAGCGCCGCACGCAGCAGCGCCACTCGCTCATCCAAGCCGAACCAGACGTTCTTGCTCGGCTCTGCATACACGGCGGCGATAACCTGATCGAACAACCGTGCCGCTCGACGGGCAATGTCGAGATGGCCATTTGTTGGTGGATCGAAGGTCGCCGGGTAGAGCGCAATCCGCAAGCGACCGCTCACGCGGGGGATTATATCAGGTTGGGTGCGGTGTGCGGTACTGCACGCTCAGAGTATACCCGGCCGGGAGGGACCTACTCTTGGTGGGTACTCCCCCTATACAGTAGCAGCGCTGGCGCGAACATGCTCCCGGAAGCGACCAGTGCGGCCCGTAACGACAGCAATGTGCCGATGACACCGGTGGCTGGACCGCCGACAAACTGACCCAGCGCATCAGCCTGCCCATTCATCGAGAGGACCGTCGCCCGCACCTGCGAGTTGACGTGCCGGTTCAACCAGGCGCGGTAGATTGGCCCGTAGAGCGTTTTCAGGACAGCTGTGGCAAGGAAGGCTCCCACTACGAGCCAGAAGCTGCCCGCCAGTCCGATAGTCACAACGCTGCCGACGATGAGCGTATTGAGCAGGATGAGCCGTGGAGCCATACGACTGCGGTTGTTGATATCGAGCCGCCGCACGGCGACTTCCGCCACCAAGAGGGTCGCAAGGTTGGTAGCGACCTGCAGAATACCGAACCACACGACAGGCTTGAATGCGCCTAGACTGGGGAACCGGAAGTGCGCCAGTAGGTGCGCTTCCCAGAGGCGATCAATACCCTCGCTGTGAGCACCGAAGAAGGCGGTGATCGCGAACAGCCGCAGCAGCGCTGGCTGCTGGCGCACCGCCATCACACTGTCCCGGAAGGTGCCGCGTAACATTTGCCAAGAGGAGCGGTCTTCCCGAGGAGCGGGCCGGAACCCCTGCTCGGGCATGACGAGCACGAGGACAAGCGCCAGCCCTAGGATGAGCGCGCCGCCGACCAACACAGGGAGACTCAACTGGATGCTGGCGAGAGCCACGCCCACGCCTATGCCGGCAAAGAAGCCAACACGCCGGGCCTGGCCGTAGCGCAGATACACCTGGGCCAGATGCTCCTCTCCCACCTCGTCGGCGATCCAGGCATCCAGCGCACCGCTGATGAAAGTTTCACCGACGCCTCGTATGACCTCGGCCAGCAAGACCAGCGCGAAGATCGGGAAGCTGCCCTGGATCACCCAGCAAGCGCCAATCAGCACCTCCCCAACGATGACCGAGAGGCGACGGCCGTAGGTGTCGGCGACTACACCGGTGGGAACCTCGAAGAGCAGGATCGTCGCCTCAAGCGTGGTGCCGACCAGCACAAGCTGCAGCGGATTCATCCCGATCTCCTGCACGTAGTACACGGGCAGAATCGGATAGATCATGCTGGTGCAGACCGTGTAGGCCAGCCCCAGAAACAGATAGACCAGATATGACCGGCGGTTTTTCACGGACCGAACGTGCTCCTTCTCTAGGTCACGGGATGAACGACCGGCTAAGGCGGCCCAACGCTCCCGTGGTAGGAAACGGCGGACAGCCGTGCTACAAACGGGGTGGGGTGGGGTGCGCTGCTCCGGCGTAGGGCCGGACGGACAGCGGACGAGTGGCACCGCGTCGGGGCGGCTAGCGGCGCGCGGCTACGTTGTGGCGGCCGGGGTGGCAACCAGTGCAGCTACCTCACAGTGAGGCACCACCAGTATAGTCAACGCGCCGGCGGTTGTCGGCGGAAGATGGCGTAGACGTTGTCGCCATGTCGGCGGCCGCCGGTCCGCAGCAGCGCGCCGTAACGCTCGGCCAGCGCGCGCCGTTTCGTGTGCTCCACGGCCACCCAGGCCTCGTCCGCCAGCAGCGCGCCGGTGCCCAGCTCGGCCAGCACGGCGTCAAGCTCCGGCGCCGCATAGGGCGGGTCAATGAGCACCAGGTCGTAGGGGCCGCGGCCCCGTTTGGCGAGGACCGCGAGCGCCCCCGGCAAACGGGGCCGCCAGATGCGCCCTTGGGCGGTGAAGCCGGTATGCACCAGGTTGCGGCCGATGGTCCGCCGCGCGAGGCGGCCGCTGTCCACGAAATCGGCGTGGCAAGCGCCCCGACTCAGCGCCTCGATGCCGAGCTGGCCACTGCCGGCATACAGGTCGAGCACGCGCTCTGCGTCGGCGGCCGGCCCCAAGGCCGCGAAGATCGCCTCTTTCATCATATTCAGAGTGGGCCGCGTCTCACGAGTGGGGGGCGCCCAGAGACGAGCACCACGCGCCGCGCCGGCAATCACGCGCATGGTCGGCTCACGCGGCGGCCGCGCCGCGCTCCCAGAAGCTCTCCAGCTTGGCGCGGAGCGCCTGATGCTCCGGTAGTAGCAGGTCGGGATCCTCGCGGACGATCCGGTCCGCCGCCTCACGAGCCAGGGAAAGCACCTTTAGGTCGGACAGGTTGGCAACGTGGAGATCAGGCATGCCACTCTGCCGCGTGCCGAAGAACTCACCGGGGCCACGTAGCTTGAGGTCCTCCTCGGCTAGGCCAAACCCGTCATGGATGTCCTCGATAGCCTTCAAGCGCGGGTTTTGCCCCGGATCGGTCGTATCGCTGAACAGCAGACAGTACGAGCGGTGGGCACCGCGACCGACCCGGCCCCGGAACTGGTGTAGCTGCGCCAGTCCGAACCGCTCCGCGCCCTCGATGACCATGACCGTCGCGTTGGGCACGTCAATACCGACCTCGACAACGGAGGTGGAAACCAGGATATCGAGTTGACCGTCGCGAAAGTCGCGCATCACCTGCTCCTTCTTTTTCGGCTTCAGCTTGCCGTGCAGCAGGCCCAGCCGCAAGTCGGGAAACTGGCGTTGCAGCCGCTCGAACTCGGCACGGGCGGCGCGGGCGACGACCTTCTCCGATTCCTCGATTAGCGGACAGATCACAAACGCTTGCCGGCCCAGACGGACCTGCTTCCGCACAAACTCGTAGGCGCCGGCGCGGCCGAGCGGCGGTACCCACATCGTCTTGATGTGCTGTCTTCCGGGCGGCAGCTCGTCAATCACCGAAACGTCGAGATCGCCATAGACGGTCAGCGCCAGCGTGCGCGGGATGGGCGTCGCGGTCATCGCCAGCATATCGGGGTTATAGCCCTTCTCGCGCAGGGTCGTGCGCTGCCGAACACCGAACCGATGCTGCTCATCCACAATCACCAACCCGAGATTGTGAAAGCGGCCCTCGTCCTGAATGAGCGCGTGGGTCCCGACCAGCACGTCCACCTCACCCGCCGCCGTGGCCGCCCAGACCTCGCGCTTGGCGGCCTTCTTCATGCTGCCGATGAGCAGCTCGACGCGCAGGTCGAAGGGTGCCAGCAAGGTCTCCAGCGTGCGGTGGTGCTGCTGGGCCAAGACCTCGGTCGGCGCCATGAGCGCGCCCTGGTAGCCGGCCTCAGTCGCAGCGACCAGCGCGCCGGCGGCGACGACGGTCTTGCCGGAGCCGACGTCGCCTTGGAGCAGCCGGCTCATGGGGACCGGCTGCGCCATGTCGTTCAGCAACTGCTCCAGGACGCGCTGCTGGGCAGCGGTCAGTGTGAAGGGAAGCTGGGCGGTGAAGCGGTCCGTAAAGTCGTCCGGGATCGGGATAGCAATACCCGGCACGGCCCCTTGCCACTCCCGTTTGCGGCGGAGCAGCCCCAGCTGGAGCAGGAATAGCTCGTCGAACGCCAACCGGCGGACAGCCGCGGCGTAGGCAGCCGGCTCGGACGGGAAATGATACGCCGGCACGGCCTCCTCGTAGCGGGCGAGCCGGGCGGCGGACCGGACCGCTGCCGGGAGGTAGTCGGTAAGCTGCTCCTCAATCCGGTCGAGCGCGAGTCTGATCCAGCGGCGCAGGGAGCGGTCGGTGATACCGGCGGTTTTCGGATAGACGGGTACGAGCTGGCCGGTACGGAACTCGTCGGCGCCGAATTCGACCTCCGGCGAGGCCATCTCCAGCCCGCCCGCATAGGAAGATTGGGGCTTCCCAATGAGCAGCACGGCGCCCGGCCGCGAGAGCACCTGCTTCATGTGGGGCTGGTTGAACCAGGTAGCACGTAGGGCGCCGGTCTCGTCCCGAATGAGCGCCTCGGTGATCGGGAGACGCTGTTTGTGAGTGTAGGTGCTCTGTACGTGCCAGACCGTACCCTTGACGGCCACCTCGTCGCCCACCGCCAGCGCAGCAATGCATTTGATCTCCGCGTGGCGGCGGGGAAAATGGAAGATCAAGTCCTGAACGGTGTGGATACCGAGCCGCTCCAGTGCCTGAGCGTTCTTGGCACCGAGCCGCGGCAGGCGCTGCACCGGGTCGTCCAATTGCAGGGCCGGCTGGCGCCGACGATGCACCGGGCGGTCCGACTGACGACGGGTTGCGGCGCGCCTTGTTGCGGCCGGCGCGCCTTGGCGCTCCAGTGGGCGGGGCGATTCGTGCGGGCCAACTGCCGGTGAGTCCGTGGGTGCGGGGGTAGCGGGAGCCGCACGCGCCGCCGCGCTGCGGTCACGGCGAGGCGCGGCAGGGGAAGCGCGCGGCGCAGCCGGGCGGCGCCTCGGTGCGCCGGCGTCGCCGGCCGGTTGATCCACGGACGGCTCCCCGGCAGCCAACGCCCCGGCGCGTCGGATCGCAGCCGGCCGCGCGTCCGTATCCAGGTTTGCGTAGCTGGCCAGCAGGGTGTGGAGTCGTTGCAGACGGGCGTGCAGCTGGCTGCCGGGGGGGGCCTCGTCCACCCGCGCGGCGATGAAGGTGGCCAAGCCCCCTTGCGCGGATCGGTCCCGGTACGACTGGCGGGCCTCCAACGCCAGCACCTTCCGCACCGTTTCGAGCACGCTCGACCCCCCACCCGGACGAGAGCGGGTGCGCCTCTGCGCTGGGCGAGCTACTGTCTCGGTCATCGGGCGTCAAGCGCCTCCGTACACACGGCGCTAGTGACACAAGTCTACCTACTGCTGCGCCAACCGCCGGTCGCGGCAGGGCACATGTACGCTGGTCTACGGCACTCCATCGTGATACAGTCGGAGCAAAAGCTCCACATCCTGAGCCTGCCCCACGCCGGGCGCCGGGATACTCTGCGGTGTGCAGCCACGTAAGCATCGGTAGCCATGCAGCTTCCGCTCTTCGATCCTCCCGATACGTCAGCGGCACATCCGGCCGCCTCCTTTGCTGCGCTCGACGAGGCCCGTGCTACGGCGCTCGCATGTACCCGCTGCGGGCTGGCACGGACCCGGCGGCGGGTGGTCTTTGGCGCCGGGGTAGCGCCGGCACGGCTGTTTGTGCTTGGCGAAGGGCCATCGGAGACCGACGACGCGAGCGGCGAGCCGTTCAGCGGCCCCTCCGGGCAAGTCCTCAACGCCTGGCTGCGTACGCTGGGCACGAGTCGGGCCGAGGTCTGGGTATCCAACGTGGTACGCTGTCGCGCGGCGGAGCTTGTCGGTCAGCGCCCCCGGAACCGGCCACCGCGGCCTAGTGAGATCGAGGCCTGCCGGTACTGGCTGGACATCGAGCTTGCTTTCGTGGCCCCCGAGGTCGTGCTGTGCCTAGGCGCCACACCGGGGCGCGTGCTCCTAGGCCGCGGCTTCAAGCTGGACCGGGATCGAGGCCGGTGGAGCACCGGGCCGGGCGGTATACTCGTCCTGCCTACCTACAATCCGGCCTACTTGCTGCGGCTCCGCAGCAAGCAACGGGCAGCGGCCGAGGCGGCCGTGGCTGCCGATCTGGCCCTGGTGCGTGCCCGCCTTGCCCCGGCCGATACACCGCCATGACAAGCGAACCCACGGCCCAACTAGCAGCCCAATTCGCGCGCTACGTTGTGCCGACGCTGATGCCGGTTGCCGCGCGCGTCGTGCGGATTGCAGCCATTGAGCCGCGCGACACGGTGCTGGACCTCGGCACTACGACGGGACTAGGCGCTTTTCTGGCCGCCGCCCAAGCCGGGCGGGAGACCGCGGTCGTTGGGGTGGACACCTCGGCCGCCATGCTCGCCATTGCCGAGCGGCGCTCACGTCTGGCCGGGGCGCAGCACGTTCGCTGGCACGTCGGCGACGCCACTGTGCTGGAATTCGCACACGAGAGCTTCGACGCCGCGCTCTCCATCCACTTGCTCCACGACCTCGCCCGGCCGGACGAGGCGCTGGGGGAGGTGCAGCGTGTATTGGTGCCGGGAGGTCGCCTCGCCCTCGCCGTGTGGGGCCGGGCGGCGCACAATCCGTGGGCCGCGCTGGTGGCACGCGCGGCCGGGACCGCCGGGCAGCGCCTCAGCCGGCCGCGGCCGGATATGTTCTCGCTCGGCAGCCCCGGCGCAGTCGAAATCCTCCTCCAACACGCCGGATTCGTGGCCATCGAGAGCGAGCGGGTGCGCGACAAGCTGCGCTGGCGCGACGCAGCGGGCCTGTGGCAGTGGTATACGGCGTGGCCGCACATGGGCGCGACGCTGCGGGGCCTGCCGGCGGCGACCCAAGACGGCGTTCAACGGCAGCTCACCCGCCTCGCCGAGCCGTATCGAGAGGGGGATGGGTTGGCCCTCCCGCGCGAGATGGTCTACGCGCGGGCGCTCGTGCCGCCGGATTAACGGCAGCGCTCGGAGAGAGGGCCGGCTGCTCCCGCGCTAAAGGGCAGCTAACTCCGGGCTGGTCCGCAGTATGCGCTCCAGGCGCTGACGCGCAGCAGCATAGTCAATGGGCGCGTTAGGTGGTGGTGGTACTCGACCCTCTTGCTCCGCTAGCCAGGAATCGAAGGCCGGGATGATAACACTGAGCGGGTCCCCGTTCTCGACATCGAGGCGCACGTAGAGGTCGTCACCGACGAGGT
The DNA here is from genome assembly GCA_965220865.1 of Chloroflexota bacterium. Taxonomy (GTDB): domain Bacteria; phylum Chloroflexota; class UBA11872; order UBA12225; family JAJDUF01; genus JAJDUF01. Next base: position 2,841,147 of record OZ244848.1, on the reverse strand, counting down.
GGGCAACTCCCCCGCGACCGCTACCACCTGGCAAGATCACTTCCATCCAGCCGATGTCGGCGAGATAGTCCCAGGTAGCCTCAGCCAAGCCGGCGATGACCTGCTCGACTATATTGGTGACTGCAGTCAGAGTGCTCATGGATAGTGCTCCCACCGTAAGAGTAACCGACGCAGCAAGCGATTTGGCAGATGAGCGGTCTGCACATACCCGACAAGCTGCCCAGCCTGGCCCTCCAGCAACCACTTCAAGCTCCATCTGCATAAATGATCGGGGAATTATATACACAACTTGACGACGATGGCTTAGTCCGCTGCGGGCGGTTCGTGGCCCTGTATAGATTCGGCAACCCCCCGTAGCATCTCTAGCATAGCTTCCGCAGCCCGCTCGGCGGCATCGCGACTCTCATAGCGACGGCCTGCCACATACCGCATCCCATTGTCCGCACGCTCTATGTGCATTTCAATATGGATTTGCCTATTCCCGGTGTTGAAGGGGTCCATAGACACGGTCGCGAGTTGCAGGGGATACCCAGCAATGGTGGTGCTACCGACCAGACGACGGTCACGGACAAGAGAATGACCACGGGTAGTCATTGTGCTCACTCCTCCTAGCGCTGCGGCGGGCGCTTCGGCAGCTTGCGGGCCGCCTGCGCGAACATCGCGGCTGCCAACTCACGCGGATCAGCCGGCATCGGCCGACGCTCCAACGGTGGTGCCTTGGCCGGGGCTGGTTGCGCTGCCATCATCCCCTCCTCCGTGCTGGCCGCGTTGCCGGCCGCTCCGTTAGAATCACTGTGCCCGTTCCGCAGCGGAGAGTGATGGCCCCCCTTGCCCGCCCCCATACTGACAGTGGGGATTGATGCAGCGGCGGGAGCGCATGGCCCGCGCGGTCCCGTGCATCTCGCCACACGCCAAGCAGTACATCCGGTAACACGACTCACCATTGTCACGATCTAACCACCCCAGGTTGACCTGCTGGTTACGGTTGATGTAGCCGGTCTGCCACGGTTTCATGCTCCCTACCCCCTCCAACGCACTGGCACTGGTACAGCTATGTGTCAAGCAGCTACCTCCTGCTGACACCAAGCCACTAAGGTCCGTAGCACGTCCGTCAAGCCCATGGTTTGCCACGCTGCGGTGACTGTCGTCTCATCAGCGCGCAGCACCCGGGCGAGAAAGCGATCAGTCTGCTGCAAGCGGGTAATCAGACCGCGCTCACCAATCACAAAAGCGACTGGTGCAAAGGTCGTCTCCTCATTGGTCGATAGCTCCCAGGAGGCATCAAAGGCCGGTTCAGTGCCAAAGCGTGCCCACACCACAACCGTGCTACTACTCGCCAGGTGCTGGCCCCAGTCAATGTAGAGGTCCCACTCAACATGACCCTCGACGCGATCTGGCGTACAGCGAATGAAGAGTTCGGCCTGCTTGCTGGTTGATTGCGCACGAACGACACCACGCCATTGATCGGTGATTGGGTCTCTCGTGCTCATCGCCAGCCACTCACCGGAGCGAACCGCACCAGCGGGTGCTGGCGTGACCGCTCGAGCATCATTACAGGCCAGTAGCCCAATGCTCACGAGCAACAGGCAGCGCCAGCGGAGCCAGGTGGGGAGTCGGGTTGCCAGCATAGAGGTGCCCCCTTGCGGCCAGGTATGCGCGGTAACCACTGGGACACAGCGGACTTATGGGGAGTCCGCCACTAGCATAGGGTGCTCGCCAGTCCGTGTCAAGGGGGGTTGACACCCGTGGACCAGTGTGGCGCCCTAAGACCAAAGACAAAGCAGCCGCTGGTAACACCGTGGCCACTTCAGACGGCGCGGACGTGGCGGGGACGGCTGAAGCGTTGGTGGCGCCGCTAATGATCGCTTGTTTTCTGGGTGTCATCAAGCAGAGGCACTGGTAATTGCGCCAGGGCTGAGTGCGAAACCTGCCTCACAGAGACGTTCGCAAAGCCTCGGGGCTGTTTCTCTGACATGGTTGTTGAAGGGTATGTATATGATACCGCTGGCATCTGAAGGTACTTCTACGTGTCCTTTCTTGAGTATAGCGACCCGTGATCTTCCAAAGGCAGCGATCAACATGCCCATTTCCATGACCACGTTCTGCCTGGCGCGTGGTTCTACATTCTCTGCCTCCTCCTGCTTATATCCCATGTCATCGGGGGTGAGCAACACGATCCCGAAGCGTTTGCCTTTTTCATTCATGGAACTAATCTCACGCTCCAGAGCCTCGATAATGGTCAGTCCTCCTCCACCAGTATTCGTGAGAACGAACGGGGCCAGCCCCAACCGGTGCAGAATAAGCTCAAGCTGTTCCTTTGCGGTCTCATCGTGTCCATGGACGACAAAGACCCGCTTAGACTCTACACTTGCGGAGGAAGGATCAGTCTCAGTGCTCGACGATGGGCCAGCAGACGGGAATTCTACAGAGCGCGAAGGGAAATGATCTGACAAAGCCGTTGAAACAGCCTCCTGGAGTTTCAGCTTTGCATCTTCCGGCCCTTGATATTGCAGTGTTCCTGTGGATGGCCACCAGTTCAGAATGGCATCGTCATCACACCGAAACACCTTCTTGCCGCCATCATCGGCCCATTCTCCATGATAACCCAGTCCAGCTACAAGGGTCTCCAACTCCGAGAACTCGCCGTGATACTTGCCCATCTTCAAATCCTCAGAATCCTGCTTCCCAGGAGCATGTCATGCGCATGTGTCTATTATAGCATCATGGGACTCCGGTGCCTTGCCCGCACCGCCGCTTCATGTGCGTCCACATCGGGGTGCCCGGCAATGACGTGCTGCCACTCGGTCTCCCCGCAGTGAATAACCTGCCCCAGTGGATCTATTTCGGTCCAGCGCCACGCTGTGCGGCTAGTCATCATCACCAGGATGCTGCCAAGGCTATGCTGCCGTGACGAGGTGGATGGCCGTGGCTTTGGCGGTGGCGACGACGGCCCGGCCGGGTGCCAAGTCCAACTCGTCTACCGCGGCGCGGGTGACGAGGGCAATCACCGGAAAGCCGCAATCAACGGCAACGCGCGCTAACAGGCCGCGTGGCTCGACCTTTTGCACCTGCCCCGGCCAGGCATTGCGCGCGCTCAGGCCGGCAAAGAGCCGGTGCCGGACATCATCTAGCAGCCACCGCCTGGCCCCCTGATCGTCCGGCGCTGCCGGAGCCACGCGGTCGGCACTGCCACCATCTGCATTGGATTGTGCCGACCCGGCGGTCAAGAGCGTCACGTCCTCCGGGCGGAGGCAAGCGTACACCGGGCTGCCGACGGGCCACGCGCCGGCCACGGCCACGGTCACGGGCGGGTTCGTTCCGTCGAGGACAACGGTGACGGTGCCGCGGTCGGCCACGGTTACGCACCCGCGCAGCACGGTCTCGACGCCGAGGAACGCCGCCACCGCCGTATCGGCCGGCTGACCGAAGACGCTCGTCGGCGTACCCACTTGACAGAGCCGTCCGTCGAGCAGGACAACCATCCGATGGCCCAGCGTGAGCGCTTCGTCGCGCTCGTGCGTCACCCACACGGCCGTGGTGTGCGTCTCGGCGAGCAGATCGTGCATCTCCGTCGTGAGGGCCGCTCTCGTCGGTGCATCGAGCGAGGCAAAGGGTTCGTCGAGCAGGACCAGCTCCGGCTCGACGACGAACGCGCGGGCCAGACTGACCCGTTGGGCCTCGCCACCGGAGAGTGTGTGTACGGAGCGCCGGACCAGCGCCGCGATGCCGAGGCGTTGCAGCCAACGCTCCACCCGCGGCCGAATCTCCCGCCGCGGCACGCCCCGCAGGCGCAGGCCGGTAGCAACGTTGTCCGCGACCGAACCGTGTAGCAGCAGCGGCTCCTGAAAGACGGCCGCCAAGCGGCGGCGGTAGGCCAACTCATCGGAGCGGCGCAGCGGCGCACCGGCGTAGAACAACTGACCGGCGGTGGGCTGCTCCAACCGCCCCATCACGCGCAGCAGCGTGCTCTTGCCGGCGCCGTTCGGCCCCACCACGACCAGCACCTCGCCGCGATACAGCTCCAGGTCCGGCACATCGAGGACGACTGTTCCTTCGCGCTCGGCGCGGATGCCGCGCAGCGCCAGGTGGCACTCCAGGTCCGCACCACCGTCGGATTGGGCGGACGCGGCGGTCGGGAGCGCCGCGGGCACGGGGGGCGTCGGCGCGGCGCTGGCGCCATCGTCTGCACTCTTTCTCGGCCACAGAGAGGAGATCATGGTCGTCGTCCGGATACGGTTGACACGCTACGGACTCTGCGGCTCAGGAGGCCCGGCCGCGCTGTTGTATCCAAGTGAGGATCACGTTGACAGTGTAGACCAGAACCAGCAGCAGCACGGAGAGGGCGATGGCCCGGTCGAAGTTGCCCTTGCTCGTCTCCAAGACCGTCGCCGTCGTCAGGACCCGGGTCTGTCCGGCGATATTGCCGCCCACCATCATGCTGGCACCCACCTCCGAGATCACCCCGCCAAAGCCGGCCATCGCGGCCGCCAGCAGCGGTAAGCGGGCCTCCTTCGCCAGCAGCCAGAGCACCTGAAGGCGCGAGGCGCCCAGCGCCAGTAGCTGGAGGCGCAACCGGGGATCGAGCTGCTGGAGTGCGGCTGCGGACAGCGCGGTGACAATCGGTACGGCGATGGTCCATTGGGCCAGTACGATAGCCGCCGGCGTGTACAGGATGTGAAGCATGCCCAGCGGCCCGCTGCGCCAGAGCAGAATGGTCACGACCAAACCGGCAACGACCGGCGGTAGCCCCATGCCGGTATGGGCGGCGCCTAGCGCCAGCCGGCGCCCCGGAAACCGACCGAACGCCAGGAGCGCACCGAGCGGAATACCCACCACGAGACTGAGCACGGTAGCCGTGGCCGAGACTTGCAGCGACAGCAACGTGATTTGCCCGACCTCACGGTCGCCACTCAGAATGATGGTAATGGCTTGCCGGACACCGTCCCAGAGTACTTCCATGCCGTTCCCTCTATTCAGCTACTAGCCGCCAGGCGTCAGCCGGTGCTTGCCGCGGTAGCGCGTTCCCTCACTAGGGGAGATCGGCTACCTCACGGCCAGCGGCGGGGGTGAATACGGCTTCCCCATACTGCTCGATGCCGAAGGAGCCGATCAGCGTTTGGGCCGCCGGCCCGACGATGTACTCGGCGAAAGCAAGGCCGCCCGCTGCATTGACCCGTTCCCCGCGAGCCGGATTGACAGTCAGCACGTGATAGATATTCAGCAGCTCCGGGCCAGTGTGCTCGACCAACGGGACGAGGGCCAGGCGCTGGCGCTGGACCAAGTACGTGCCGCGATCAGTCAACACGTAGCCGCGCTTCTCCGAGGCAATCTGGAGGGATTGACCCTGACCGGTCCCACTTTCCTGGTACCAGCTACCGTTCGGCACGATACCGGCTTGCTGCCAGAGCTGGCGCTCTCGCGTATGTGTACCGGACTGGTCGCCCCGCGAGATGAAGAGCGCCCGCTGCGACGCGACGCGCTGCAACGCGGCGCTGGTCGAAGGGGTGACCCGCACCCCGGCCGGGTCGTCGGGGGGACCGACGATGAGGTAATCGTTGAACATCACCAGGCGCCGCTCCAGCCCGTGACCGGCCGCGAACCACGCCATCTCGGCTGCCGGCGAATGCGTCAGCAGCACGTCGCCCGCTCCATTTGCGCCGAGCGTCAGGACTTGACCGGAGCCGGCCACGATAGGCTTGACGCGGTAGCCGGTCCGGCGTTGGAAATCGGCGACCAAGACATCGAGCAGGCCGCTGTCGCGGACGCTGGTCGTCGTCAGCAAGATCATATCGGGATGAACCGGCTGCGGAGCGGCGGTGCCGGACCCCGTGGAGAGCGAGTCCGTACCGGGCTGGCAGCCGGTTACAACGAGCAGCACCAGCCCGGACAGGACGGTAACCCACAAGCGCTGCATTGCTCTTCACTCCACCGGCAAGTTGTGCGTAGTGCGCCCGGCTGCCGGGACAAACGGCGGCTCACGGCAGCGTGTCGGACCGAAAGTGCGGATTAACGCCTGCACTGGGGCGGATACCAGTGCGCTCCTGACATACGGGCCATGGTGGTAGAATACTCTAGGGACAAGCCACGGTATGACACCCTAGACGCGCTCACCATGAACTCCGCCAGTCTAATGCCTGGACGTTCCCTCTCCGTATCGTGCCGAGATTGGCCCCCGGATCGTCTGTCGAGGACGACTTATGCTTCGCGGCATAGCAACTCTCTCGCTAGTTTGGGGAGCGTTCCTGACTATCGCGAGTCCCTTCTCCGCGGCTGCGGCCGGGCGTACCGTCGCAGTCATTGCGCTGGACGGCAACATAGACGCTCTGAGCGCACGGCATCTGACCAGGGGGATCGCCAAAGCAACCCAGGACGGCGCCGAGCTGGTGGTAATCACGCTCGATACTCCGGGGGGATTGTACCGCTCTACCCGGGATATCGCCGGGGCTATCCTCAGCGCGAGCGTTCCGACCGCCGTCTTCGTGTCTCCGGCCGGGGCACAGGCCGCCTCGGCCGGCACCTTCATCGCAGCGTCCGCCAACTTTGCGGTCATGGCCTCGGGAACCACTATCGGCGCAGCCGCTCCCGTCCGGCCCGGTGGAGAGGATCTCCCGCAGACCCTGGCCAAGAAGATCAACGAGGACACGCGGGCCTTTATCAGGAGCATCGCCGAAAAGCGCGGCCGGAACGCAGCGGCCCTGGAGGAAACGGTCACAAAGGCGCGGTCGTATTCAGCGAGCGAGGCGGTGACGCTAGGCGTCGTGGATTTCGTCGCCAACGACGTGACCGATCTGCTGGCAAAGCTGGATGGACAGAGCGCCGAGACCACCGCCGGCACGGTCGTCCTGCAAACCGACGGTGCTGAGGTCCTGGAGGTCAAACCGACCCTACTCAACAGTTTTCTCGGCGTCTTGGCAAACCCGAACTTGGCGTTCTTGCTCTTTGCGCTCGGTGCGGTCGGGCTGCTTGTGGAGGCGGTCAGCCCCGGCTTGGTCGGCCCGGGCGTTATCGGCGGCCTTGCTCTGGCCCTGGCCCTCCTGGGCTTCGGCCATCTACCGGTGAACTGGGTGGCCGTCGGCCTCCTCTTGCTCGCACCAGTGCTGTTCTACCTGGAGACTATGGGGCCAGGGATCAGCATCTTTGGCATCGGTGGCGTAGTCTGTTTGGGGCTGGGCGGGTTTCTGCTTTTCGGAGGGTTTTTCAGCCCGCCGGATGTCCCGGAACCCAGCTTCATGGTCAGTCCCTGGCTGATTGGAGCGCTCGCAAGCATCGCGGCCGCCGCCTGGATTGTCTTCGTGCGCCTGGTCAGAACGGAAGGGGGGGCTTCCTCAGGATATATCTTGGCATCCGAAGCAGCCCTTGAGGGGGAATTGGGGGTAGCCGCATCGGACCTGGCGCCTTCCGGGAAAGTGTGGGTGGGTAGCCAGGAGTGGACCGCAGCTACCGATGCTACCGACGTGATTAGGGCCGGAGAAGAGGTAAAAGTCATCGGCGTGTACGGCGACATTCTGAAGGTGGAGAGGCTCTAGCAGGAGCTGTTCTGGGCTGTGTTGACATTTGAGGGAGAAGGCATTGTGCGTCACTCCGGCGGAAGTCGGAATCCAGGCGCCTGGGGTAGCAGCCAGCGCACCTGTCTTGGATTCCCGCTTTCGCGGGAATGACCGAGAGATTGATCGTAAGACGCCCGCGGCGTCGGCAGCAGAGCGGTTTTAGTCATCACAACGCGGTGCATACACAAGGAGGTGAGCTATGGCTGGCTTTCACACAGCAGGCCCAAACGAGGTGCTCATCGTTTCCGGTGGAGGAAAGCAACCAACCATCAAAGTGGGAGGCCGGAAGTTCGTCGTACCCATAATCCAAAAAGCGCAGTATCTCTCCCTGGAGGTGATGACTCTGACGGTAAACACCCCCAAAGTCTACACCTCGGAAGGTGTAGCAGTCTCCGTGGATGGAGTTGCCCAAGTGAAGGTCGGCCGTGGTGAAGAGGCCATCAGGACCGCAGCGCAGCAGTTCCTCGGGAAGTCCCCCCACGAGGTTGCGGACATCGCCCTTCAGACTCTGGAGGGACAGCAGCGGGCCATTCTGGGAACGATGTCGGTGGAGGAAATCTACCAGGATCGAGTTGCCTTTGCGGAGCGCGTGCGCGAGGTAGCCGCCGCCGACATGACCAACATGGGACTAGAGATCGTGAGTTTTGCGATTCGGGACATTCAGGATGAGCAAGGCTACCTGGAAGCGCTGGGGGTGCGCCGGACGGAGGAAGTCAAGCGAGACGCCGCCATCGGGGAAGCCGAGGCGCAGCGAGACTCGGGCATCAAGGAAGCGCAAGCAGAGCAGCAACGGCAGGCGGCCCGGTTCGCGGCCGACACCAGTATCGCCCAGTCCCAGCGCGATTTCGAGACCGAGAAAGCCTCCTATGACCAGCAGGTGAATGCCCGCCGGGCGGAGGCCGAGCTTGCGTACTCTCTTCAGGAGGCGAAGACCAGGCAGCAGATCAGGGAAGAAGAGCTGCAGATCGAGGTCGTGGAGCGGCAGAAGCAGATCGAGATCCAGGAGCAGGAGATCACACGCCGTGAGCGGGAGCTGGATGCGACGGTCAGGAGACCCGTGGAAGCCGAACGCTATCGCCTACAAACTGCTGCTGAGGGAGAAAAGGCGCGTATCCTCGCCGAGGCCGAAGCCGAGGCGGAGTCCACGAGGCTCAAAGGGCAGGCCGAGGCCGATGCAATCAAGGCCCGTGGATTGGCGGAGGCCGAGGCGATGCAGCGGAAGGCTGCTGCATGGAAGGAGTATGGCCAGGCGGCTCTGATCCAACAACTGTTCGAATCGCTTCCGGCGGTGGCCGACGCCGTGGCGCAACCTTTGGCGAAGACGGACCGGATCGTGGTGATCAGTGCGGGTGGGGGTGAGGCGGACGGCGCTGGGGCGAGCAAGGTGACGCGAGACGTTGCGAACACCGTTGCCCAGCTTCCGGAGCTTGTCGAGTCTCTGACCGGCATAGACCTGCTAGGCACCTTGAAGCATCTGCCCGGCGTAGTTACATCAGATGGGGCTGGCGCAGCGCAACCCGCCGCCGGAGCGGACGCACCGGCCAACCCGCCGGAGCCGATGGAGCCGGAGGACGCATAGTTACCCAGGATTCCCACACCTCACCCCCCGGCCCCCTCTCCATCGCCGAGCGATAGAGAGGGGAGGCGAGCCGCCCGGTCATTCTCGCTTGCGCGGGAGTCCACTAGGTCTCGGCCCGCTTGAGGTGGGTTGCAAGCCATTGGACGACCCGCTCTACAAAGTCATGGTGGCTGGGTTCCGACCAACCAGGAGGGGCATGGTCCTCACCCTCGTATAACCGTAGCTCTGCCCGCTTGCCGAGCCGCCGCAGCGCGCTAAAGACCTCTCCCGCCTGCGCTGGCTCCTCGGCTTGCAGGGTCCCGCTGCCAATCAGCAGTGGCGTGGTCACTCGATCAAGATAGAACAGGGGCGAGTTCTCGACGTAGGCGTCTCGCCGCTCCCACAGGGAGCCACCCATACCAGCCCGCCCGCTCTCGCACCAGCCGAGCCACTTGCTATGCCCGTGCTCGTCCAACGCGCCGTAGACACTCGTGAGGTTCGCGTAGACGGCACTGATCGCGGCGGCCTGGAAGCGATCGGTCTGCGTGAGCAGGGATAGCGCACAGTAGCTCCCGAAGCTGTTGCCCATCAAGCCGAGCCGTTGCGGATCGGCAATACCCAGATCAATCAGCCGGTTGACGGCCGGGAGTACCAACCCCGGCATCTGGCGGCGGGGGTCCCGCTCCTCCATCGGCATGTCCGGCCAGAAGACGGCGTAGCCGCGACTCGCCAGGAGTTGCCCATGCACGATCCCATCACTCACGCCAAAGACATGATAGTCCAGTCCATAGCCTTCACTGCCGCCATACACCTCGACAATGGTCGGGAGCGCCTGCCCTTCCACGTATTGGGGTGGTAGCAGCAGCGTGCCCTCCCGCTGTGCCCCGTCCGCCCCCCGCCACGTCACCAGCCGGCTCGTCCCCAGCGCGATCTCGTCCAGGGCAGGATTGAGGGAGACGAGCCGCTGCACCTTACGGAAGCCATCGCGGAACTGCCAAAGCTCTGGGGGGTGGTCAACTGCCTCCAACAGCAGATAGACAGCGGAGCCGTCGGGCGCCACTTCCATGCCATGGGGGCCACTGGTATATCCTTTCGCCAATTCGGCCAACACCTCGGTCTGCCCACTCGCCAGGTTCAGGGTGGTAAGGAGTAGATTCTTTGTCTGGGGTTGCTGGATGAGTTGCAGGACGGCCCCGTGCTCCGTCTGCCAGCAGAGCCCACCCCGGGGTCGTTGCACCCAGCGCTGGAACTCTTCTTGCAGCGCTTCGTCCGTACTTGCTGCGATCCAGCGTCGGCTGCTGCCGTCGGCGGTACACTCCCAATAGCCACGCCAGGCCCGGCAGTAAATGCGCTCGCCATCGGTACTCCAGAGCGGGATATCGAAATCGCCCGCGAGCCGGAGGTCTTCCCCGGCGGCGAGGTTCGTTGGCTCGTCCGATCCGTCGGCCGGCACCATCCACGGCTGCCGGGGGTGCCCGGTCTCCCGAGAGATATACGCCAGCGAACGGCTATCCGGTGACCAGGACAACTTGATGCCGTATTCTTGGGGGATGCGCTGCGCGAGCACGGTGGGGATGCTACCGTCGAGCGGCACGGTGGTCAGGTCGTAGTAGATCTCCTCCTTGGTCTGGTCGTACCCGGTATACCGCAACACGGCAACGGCGTGGCCGTCCGGGGCGACCTCCCATCCGATCAGGGGCCAGTCCGGCGCGAGCACGGTCACGTCCCCAGTGTGAACCATCACCTGTGCCAGGTCACAGCGATAGCGGTCCGCCCAGCCTGGCAAGGTCGCCGGTGCTTCCGTCTTGGCCGGCAGGGCCGGCGGGGACTCCGGTGGCTCTGGTGGCTCCGGGTCAAAGGAGAACACCCGTATCGCCGGTGGACCATCAGGAGCAGCCGGGTCCGCCGCCGGCTGCACGGCCACCGCCGTTGCCGCCGTCAGCTTCACGATCACGCTGCGGCTATCCGGGGTCCACCGCGGTACCTCGAATCCGAAGAATGGACGCACCGGAACCGATAGTTGCCGCACGGCGCCCGTGGCACGGTGCCAGATACCCAGGCCTGGTGGCTCCTCCTGCTGCTGCACGTAGGCGGCGAGCATGGTGCCGTCGGGTGACCACTGGCCGCCCCAGCTGGTCCTGGTGGCCGAGAACGGCTCCTCGACCGCGCCCGTCGCCGTATTGACCACCAGGACCCGGCTGCCTTCGGCCTCGTCATGCAGACCCGAAGGCGTGAAGCCTTGCGCGTCCGGCAATTCTGCGCCCGGTTCATCACGTCTCACGCTCACGGTTAGCGCGGCGCCATCGGGCGAGACATGGAGAGGTACATCGGTGGTAGGCTCCTGCAGCTGGCGCAGCTGAGTGACGGTAAGGGTACGCTGGTTCATATATCCTCCCTGCTCAAGAATGCAACAAGCCGTACTATTTATTAACGATGCCTTGGGACCCCGATTGATCTCTCCCGGCCGTAGCCGAGTCTACCGCGCCCCGGCGTTCTGGCTACCGACGGCCTACCACCTGATAGAATCCGATGGAAGAGACCTCTGACGAGAGGAGCAGGCGCCATCGCCTCCGCACCGCAGTCCGAGTCGGCAGAGTCCGCACCGCCGGCAGCGGAGGCGGCTGAAACGCCCGACCGTCCGGTCGAGTTTCGCTGGCGGGCAGTCGTAGCCGGGACGATCTGTGCGTATCTCTTGTCGGTGGCACTGGGGTATGCCGTTGCCAAGCTCGGACTCGGCGACAACCTGATCGTGCGGCCCCTCGTCACGTTTACGGCCCTCTTTATCGGTGGCTGGCTGGCCGGTTGGATGGCCCGGGTTGCCAGCCCGCTCAACGGCTGCGCCGTCGGAATCATCTACATCATCGGCTGGGCCGTACAGAACGCCATCTTCGAGGGCCGGCTGGTCGAACAGTACGGCCCGTCCGTGCTCCCGCGCATGAATATACTGGGCATCCTGCTCGGAGACTTTCTGATCTTGATTGGCGCTGCCAGTGGCGGGTGGGTTGCCGAGCTATGGCGGTACTGGCGGGGACAAGCGAGCCGGTCCAGGGCCAACGACATTACGGGGGAGTGAGGATCATGGCCAGTGCGCTCGAACGGCAGGACCCCGCGGTCTATGCGGCCGTCGTCGGTGAAGAACGGCGGCTGCGCGAGCACATCCAACTGATCCCGTCCGAGAACTACCCTAGTGCAGCCATCCTCGAAGCGAACGGGTCGGTGATGACCCAGAAGTACGCCGAGGGCTACCCGAACCGGCGTTACTACCAGGGGTGTGAGTGGGTGGATAGGGTCGAGAGCCTAGCGCGGAGTCGTGCGCGGCGGCTGTTCAAAGCCGGACACGCGAATGTCCAGCCCCATTCCGGCGCCTCTGCCAACATGGCAGTCTACTTCGCTACCCTCCAGCCGGGCGACACGGTGATGGGCATGGACCTCACCAGTGGCGGGCACCTGACGCATGGATCACCGGTCAACTTTTCCGCCCAACTCTACAACTTCGTCCACTATGGCGTAGACCCGCGGACCGAGCGGATTGACTTCGATCAAGTGGCCCGTCTGGCCCGTGAGCATCGCCCGAAGCTGATTGTCACCGGCGCCACCGCCTATCCCCGCTTCTGGGAGTATGATCGTTTCAAGGAGATTGCCGACGAGGTGGGCGCCCTCCACATGGCGGACATCGCTCACGTCTCCGGTCTCATCGTGGGCGGCGTACATCCTTCGCCCGTTCCCTACGCGCAATACGTGACCTCAAGCTCGCACAAGACGCTACGCGGACCACGTGGCGGGTTTGTGCTGTGCGAGCAGGGGCTGCGCCGCGACCTCGACCGGGCCGTCTTCCCCGGCCTGCAAGGGGGACCGCTGGAGCACGTCATCGCGGCCAAGGCCGTGATGTTCCACGAGGCGGCACAACCAGACTTCGCGGCGTATGCCCGGGCCGTTGTGGACAACTGCGCGGCGCTCGCCGAGACGCTGCTCCACGAGGGGCTGACGCTCGTCTCCGGCGGAACGGATAACCACCTGCTCCTGGTACGTCTCCCCGCGGACGGGCCGACCGGCAAGGATGCAGCCGCGGCGCTCGAAGCGGCGGGCCTGGTGACCAACAAGAATACGGTCCCCTTCGATGCCAGGTCGCCGTTCGTCACCAGCGGTATCCGCATGGGCAGTCCGGCGGCCACGACGTTCGGCTTTCGCGCAGACGAGTTCCGCACCATTGGCCGGCTGATCGCCCGCGTGCTCCGCAATCTCGACGACGACGCGGTGAAGGCCGCCGTCGCTGCGGAGGTGCGGGAGCTGGCGAGCGCCGTGGCGGAGGTGCGCGAGCGCGAGGAGACGTGGCCGCCGCTCTTCACTCCACACGAGGCGGCGGCTCCGGCGCTGGTCTGACCGGTCGGAGGCTGCCCTCACTCTGGCCCTCTCCCACGGGGGTAGCTCGAAAGGAGAAGCGCATGGCCGATGCAGCCATCTGCGTGGAGGGCATTACCTACACCTACGGCGACCTTGTTGCCGTGGACAACATCAGTTTTGAGGTGGGGCGCGGCGAAATCCTGGGCTTTCTGGGTCCCAATGGCGCCGGCAAGTCCACTACCATCAAGATGCTCACCGGTCAGGCTCGGCCCAAGACCGGGAGCATCACCGTGCTCGATAAAGATGTCACGAAACACCACGTCGAGGTGCAATCCAGGATCGGCGTGTGCTTCGAGGAGAAAAACCTCTATCTCAATATGTCGGGCCGCGAGAACCTGGAGTTCTTTGCCCGCCTTTTCGGGATCAAGGGGTTTAGCGCGGATGAGCTACTGCAGACAGTCGGACTTGCCGACCGCGCCGACGACCGTGTGAAGGGCTACTCCAAGGGCATGCAGCAGCGGCTGATGATGGCGCGATGCCTGGTGAACAGCCCCGACGTGCTCTTCCTCGACGAGCCGACCGACGGGCTGGACCCGGTGTCGGCGCAAGCGATCCGGCAGGTCATCCGCGAGGAAGCGGACCGCGGGGCGGCGGTGCTGCTCACCACCCACGACATGGACGAGGCCGACAAGCTCTCCGACCGGGTGGCGTTTATCAACGAGGGGCGCATTGTCGCGCTGGATACTCCTGAGAACCTAAAGCTCGCGCACGGGCAGCGGTCGGTGCGCGTGCGGGTGCGCGAGGCCGAACAGGTGCGGGAGCAGAGCATCTTGCTCGATGCTCCGGATGCCGGGGACCGACTCAAGGAGGCGCTCGGCTCCAAGGACCTCCTCACCATCCATACGGAGGAGGCCACCCTGGAAGCCATCTTCATCAAGGTCACCGGCCGCGGTCTCGACACATGAACGGCCACGTATCGCGGGCGGCCATCGTGGCCGCCATCCTGCGTAAAGACCTCGCGGCGCACACGCGCGACCGGTTCTTTGTCTTTGTGACGGCCTTGGGGATCGTGTTCTACGTGGGCGTCTTCTGGCTGCTGCCCAACTCCGTGGACGAGACGATCACCGTTGGGGTCCATCAGACCGGGATGGATCAGGTGTTCGAGCAGGCCGTTGCGACGCAGGGTGCCGGCATCGAGTTTGTCATGTTCGAGACCTCGGACGCGCTTCAGGCCGCCTTGGGCCTCGGTGGGCGTGAGGCTGAGGAGGAGCTTGCTATCGGCTTGGACTTTCCCGCCGACTTCCTCCAGCGCGTTGCCGCCGGCGAGCAGACCACCGTGCAGGTCTACATTGATGCGGGTGTGCCGCCGGCCATCCGCCGTGCCATGTCCAGCCTGGTGCGTGAGATCGCCTATGCGCTGACGGGAAACGCCCTGCCCGTCGCTGCGCCGGCGCAGGAGACGGTGATCCTCGGCGAGGACCGCGCTGGCGACCAGGTGCCGCTGCGCGAGAAGATGCGGCCGCTCGCCGCCTTCTTCATCCTGATGGTCGAAGTGATGGCGCTCGGCACGCTCGTAGCGAGCGAGGTGCATAGCCGCACGGTGAAAGCCGTCCTCGTGACGCCGACCAGGACGGCCGATTTCCTGGTGGCCAAGGGCCTGTTTGGCACGGCCCTCGCCTTCATAGAGGCAACACTGGTCATGCTGTTGATCGGCTCGTTCGCCCGCGAGCCACTGATCCTGCTCACGGCGCTGCTCCTCGGGGCGGTGCTGGTCACCGGCTGCGGGCTGATCGCCGGGGCGTCCGGCCAGGACTTTATCGGCATGGTCTTCTACAGCATGCTCTTCATGATCCCCCTGCTGATCCCCGCGATAGCGGCGCTCTTTCCGGGCAGCGCCTCCCTTTGGGTGCAGGTCCTGCCTTCCTACGGGTTGGTGCAGGCCATCGTCGGCGTCAGCTCCTACGGCGCCGGCTGGCCGGACGTGCTGCCGTACCTGGGGATGCTGCTGGCGTGGTGTGTGGTCGTCTTCGGCGTGGGGTGGTACGTTCTGAAGAGGAAGGTTGAGGCGCTATGAACGGGGTGCGGGTCTGGAACGTGCTACGCAAGGACCTCCGGCTGGGGCCGCGATCCCCGCTGTTCCTCTACGCCTTCGTCGTGCCGGTGGTGCTCACGGTGCTCATCCGAGGTGTGTTCGGCAACCTGTTCGAGCCTACCCCGCGGCTCGGCATCGTGGATGAGGGACAATCGAGTATCGTCCAGGCCGTTCGAGACATCGAGGGTATCGAGGTCGCCTTTCCGGAATCCGCCGACCGGCTGAAGTCGCTGGTGGAGGCGAATGACCTCGATGCCGGGCTGGTGCTCCAGCCGGGGTTCGACGCCGCCCTGCGTGCCGGCGACCGGCCTAACCTCCAGTTCTTTGTGGGCGGTGAGAGCCTGGCCGCCAACCGCATCATCTTGGGCGTGACCGCGGTTGATCTGATTCGAGGGGTGGCCGGGGCGCCGGCACCTATCGAGGTCGCCGTGACGACCGTGGGTGAGGGCGACACAGTACCCATCGTCAATCGTCTGCTGCCGTTGCTGATGTTGTACGCTGTCTGGATCGGTGGGGGGATGGTGCCCGCCGCCAGCCTCGTCGAGGAGAAAGAGCGCCGGACGCTTCAGGCGTTGCTCGTCACGCCGGTGCAAGTGGCGGACGTGCTCGTGGGCAAGGGCCTGCTGGGCGTCGTGCTCGCGCTGGCCGCCGGGGTAGTTACCCTTGCCATCAATAACGCCTTCGGATCACAACCGGCCGCGCTCCTCCTGACGCTGGCGCTCGCCGCGCTCATGTCCGCCGCGATTGGGCTGCTGTTTGGCTCGTGGGCGCGGGACACGAACATGCTCTTCACGGCGTCGAAGGCCAGCGGTGTCCTGCTCTTCGCGCCGGTGATCTTCTTTATCTGGCCCAACCTCCCGCAGTGGATTGCGAAGGTGTTCCCGACGTATTACTTCCTCTCCCCGCTCTTCGAGATCGCCATCAAGGGAGCATCGCTGGCGGACGTTTGGCCGGAGCTAGCGATCGGTCTGGCGCTCTGCGCGGCGCTCTTCATGGCGGTCTTCGCGATGGGCCGCCGCCTGGAAGTGAGCCTGGTCACCGCCTAATCGGTGGTTAGTAACCAGGCCCAGAGCGTTGCGGACACCTACGCTGCTACCCTGCCCTGGTCTACCCGCTCCAGCATCTCGCGGGCGCGATTCAGGCTCGCGGCCGTGGCGCCGCCGAGCATCTGCGCTATCTCGGAGAGCCGCTCTTGCTCGGCCAGCTCTTGCACCGTCGTCGTGGTGCGGTTGTGTTGCTCCTGCTTGGCGATGAAGAAGTGGCTCTGGCCATAGACCGCGAGTTGGGGCAGATGGGTAACGCACAGTACCTGATGATGGGCGGCCAACTCGGCGAGCTTCTCACCCAGCACCCAGCCGCTCCGGCCCCCGATTCCCACGTCTATCTCGTCGAAGATCAGCGTCGGAGTGCGATCCACGCCGGAGAGGATGGACTTCAGCGCGAGCAGGATGCGGCTCATCTCGCCGCCCGACGCGATGCGCGCCACCGGCTTGGGTGGTTCGCCGGGGTTGGGCGCAATCCGGAACTCCACCGTGTCCATACCGCTGTCATGCCAGGCGAGCAGTGTGCCGGGGGCCGGTTCCTCGCCCGGCGCTGGCGCCTCATCGGGGGACCAGGGCACACCGTCCGGGTCGGGCTGGCATTCGACCGCAACCTCGAACGCCGCCGACAAGTTCAGATCGGCCAGCTCATCGGCCACCGCCGTTGCCAGCTGCCGGGCAGCCCGCCGCCGCGCCCGCGATAAGCGTGTCGCGTGCCGGCCCAGCTGCACTGCCAGGCCTTCTGCCTGCGCGGCCAGTTCGGCCAGGCGCTTGTCCCGCCGCGTCAGACCGTCCAGCTCTTCCGCTGCCGCTGCGCTGTAGGCCAGGACCGCCTCGATGGTGTCGCCGTACTTGCGCTGCAACGACCGGATCAGGCCCAGCCGCTCTTCCACCTCGACCAGCCGCGCCGGATCGGCCTCGACGGCCTCGGCATAGGCACGTAGCGAGCGGCCTACCTCCTCAACCAGCGCCGTCGCCTCGGCCAGCATCTCCTCGGTCTCGGCGAGCGTCGGGTCAATGGTAGTCAGCGCGTTGATCTGCCGGGCTGCGTCGCCCAGCTGATCTAGCGCCCCGGTCTCGCCCTCGGCGCCGTTGAGCTGCGCGTAGGCGCTGGCCGTGGCGCTGGCGAGCTGCTCGGCGTTGAGCAACAGGTGTCGCTCCTGCTGCAACGCCTCGTCTTCGCCGGGCTGCACGTCGGCGCTGGTGATCTCGTCTACCTGATAGCGGAGCAGGTCCACCCGGCGCACCAGCTCGCGCTCGTTTTGCTGCAACGCGCGCCACTGCCGCCGCGCGTTGCCTAGCGCCGCCGCCGTGTCGCGTACCTCCGCGCCGAGCGCCTCCAGCCCACCGAAGCGGTCGAGGAGCTGGAGCTGCGTTGCCGGCTGCAAGAGCGACAGGTGCTCGGTCTGCCCGTGAATGTCCAGTAGAAAGCGACCCAACGCCGCTACCGTGTGCAGCGGGACGGCCCGACTATTCACCCTCCCGACGCTCCGCCCGCTGGGGCGGATGTCCCGCGTAAGGATGAGGTCCAGCGGGCCGGTATCCGGCGCCTGCCCATCGTTGTCGGTATCGAGCAGCCCTCGTTCCGCCAGGAGCGTGTGCAAAGCCGCCGGTGGCTCGGCGAGGGAGAACACCGCCTCGATGTGCGCGTGCGTGGCATCGGTGCGGACATCATCCGCTCCTCCGCGACTGCCGAGCACGCGGCTGATCGCGTCAATAATGATGGACTTCCCGGCGCCGGTCTCGCCGGTCAGGACGTTGAGACCGGCACCGAACCGGATATGCACGTGGGCCAGCAGTGCAAAGTTCTCGATGGTCAACTCGTGCAGCATGGTGCCCTCAGTAGCCGCCAGCTATCAGCCGTCAGCTAACTGCCCTCCGGCGTCGGAGGGAGCAGCGGGGCGCGTTGCAAGCCCGGCACCAGCACCCGGTAGAAGTAGTGGCGGCCGCGCAACCGGGCCAGCAAGCACGGATAAGGCGCAATGGTTGCCTCGATGACATCTTCGTTTTGCAGCGGAATCGTGCGCTGCCCGTCAATGGCGAGCACCGCCTCGTGATCGAAGACGGCGCGTACCCGCAACGGCGCTCCATCGGGAACGATCAGGGGGTTAGGGAAGCTCACGAACGGCAGCACCGGGCTGACAACGAGCGCCCGCATATCCGGCGGCAGCACCGGGCCAAGGTTAGCGAGGTTGGAGCCGGTAGAGCCGGTGGGCGTGGCGAGAATCAGTCCGTCGGCCGCGTAGGTCGTGACATGCTCACCGTGAATCCACAGCTGGAGCCGCACTACGCGGTTGGCCCGTCCCCGGCTGATGAGCGCTTCGTTCACAGCGAGGTATTCGCCTACCACCGCCGCTGCTCGCCGGTGGGTGATGGCGAGCAAGGCGCGCTCCTCGGACCAGTAGTCGGAGGCCAGCAAACGCGGGAGCGCGGCGGATACTTCATCCGCCTCGACTTCGGCGAGGAATCCGAGCTTGCCAAAGTTGACGCCGGCCACCGCCATGCCTACCGGCGCCGCCAGCCGCAAGGTGCGGATGATTGTCCCGTCACCGCCGAAGGTAAGCGCCAAGTCCGTGCCGGGCAAGCCGGCGCTCACCGCCGCTTCTTCCCAGGCGGATTCCGTCCAGGTCTCGATACCGGCGGCCTGGATTTGCTGGGACAACGACGCGGCCAACTCGACCGCTTCCGGTTTTCGCGGCTGGTACACTAGCCCGATACGTTTCGCTTGCGCTGCTGCCATTGTTGAGCGCCCGGTGCCCGGCAGGGAGCCAGCGGTGACAGGTGATCCCAGGCGACGCTGTGCCGTGCTGCCCTTCCTCCTCTCTACCCGATTGCAGGCTGTGAGCCGACCGCCACCGGCGGCGGCGTGCCTGGGTAGGCCGGCGAGCCGAGGGCAAGCTCCCCGCGTTGTTATACTGGATAGCGGCGATTGGTGATAGGTGGCGGCCCGGCGACGGGTGCGGCGGTGCTCGCCATCACCTGCGCCGGCACGGGCAAGTGGCGGAATCGGCAGACGCGCTAGCCTTAGGAGCTAGTCCCGCAAGGGGTCAGGGTTCAAATCCCTGCTTGCCCACCATACCTCCGGCAGCCACGACTACCTGTGCGGGGCTACGGCCGCTGGCGGGGACGTAGGAAAGCCGGGATATCCAGAGTATCGCGGCCGCGCGGAGCGGAGCCTTCGGGGAGGCCGCGCGAGCGCACGCGCGGGCTAGGCGCGGCCGACCGCTGCCGCGACAAGGCGGGCATCCGCTCCGTCGGCATGGCCCCTTCCGCTTCGAAGCCGGTACCGATCACGGTGATCTGCACCGATCCTTCATTCTCCGGATCAATCACCGCCCCGAAGATAATGTTGGCTTCGGAAGCGGCCGCATTGGCAATCACGTCGGCCGCCTCATTGACCTCTGCCAGGGTCAGGTCTTCACCGCCGGTGATGTTGAACAGGATGCCGCTCGCGCCATTGATCGCAATATCGAGCAGCGGGCTGGCAACGGCCTCCTTGGCCGCTTCCACGGCACGGCTCTCCCCGGAGCCGTGCCCAATGGCCATCAGTGCCGATCCCGCATTGGCCATGATGGCCCGGACATCGGCAAAGTCCAGATTGATCAGCCCAGGCACCGTAATCAGATCGGAGATGCCTTGGATACCTTGCCGCAGCACGTCGTCGGCCAGCTTGAACGCATCCGTGAGCGTAGCGTTCTTGTCGGCAACGTTGAGCAAGCGGTCATTGGGGATGGTAATGAGGGTATCCACTTCGGCCTGTAGCTCGGCAATACCGTCCTCGGCAACCTGCCGCCGGCGTGCGCCCTCGAACTTGAATGGCCGCGTGACCACGGCAATGGTCAGGGCGCCCATGCCCTTGGCGAGCTGGGCAATCTTCGGCGCCGCGCCGGTGCCGGTGCCACCGCCCATCCCCGCCGCGACGAACACCATATCGGCGCCTTGCAGCACTGCTTCAAGGTCTTCCAGGCTCTCCTCGGCGGCTTTGGCGCCGATCTCGGGCTTCCCACCAGCGCCCAGGCCCTTGGTGCTCTTGTCGCCGATATGGACGGTCGTCGGAGCGGCCGAGCGAACCAGCTGCTGGGCGTCGGTATTTACCGTAATGAAGTCCACGCCCCCGATCTGCGTCTCAATCATGCGGTCAATGGCGTTGCTGCCGCCGCCGCCAACGCCGATGACCTTGATAAGTGCGTACTGATCGAGGTCCGGCGCCATCCCCGGCCCGTCGTCGGTTTCCTCGCTACGTCCCACTGCCCGGATACGATCTGGCATCATGGCCATAGTGTGCTCCCTCTCGCAGATGAGGCTGGACACGGCCAACTCAACGCTCTCAACTGTACCATCTCCTCTATCGAACCGGACAACGTGCGGCGGCCACGTCCTGCTTCCGGGTACCAGGAACGATGAAGCGATAGGCAAGCCTCGCCGCCCGACAGCTTCCGATGTGGGAGCCAATAAGGAGAAGGCGCATGAAGATCACCGGCGTAGAGACACGTACCCTCGACATCAGCGGTGAAGCCGGCGGCTACGCATTTCAGCGCGATCACAGCGTGGTACTGGTACGCACCGATGAGGGGATTACGGGCATCTCGCGTACCGGCCCGGGAAACATCCCCGTCATCGAAGCCTTAACACCCATTCTGCTAGGTCAGAGTCCGCTCGACGTGGAGCGGCTGTGGCACGCCATGTACGCCACGACCCAGAGCCGCGGCCACCCTGATTCTCGCCTCGTCGGCGCAATTGGCGCCCTCGACATTGCATTGTGGGACCTTAAGGGTCATGCATTGGGACAGCCGGTCTGGCGGCTGTTGGGCGGCTCCCGTCAGCGCATTCCCTCCTATGCCGACGGCACGATCTTCGAGCGCGAAACGGCGGATCTTGTCCAACGCCTCGCCGACTACAGAGACCAGGGGTTCACCCAGGTCAAGTTCCACACCCTCAACAACGACCCGGTGGAGGTGCTGTCCGAGGTCGCCGCCGTGCGGGCCGCCGTTGGCGAGGACACCCAGCTCATGGTAGACGCGCATCGCGCTTGGGACCCGTGGACCGCCGCCGCCGTGGCCCAGGAGTGCCAGAAATACAACGTCTACTGGCTCGAGGAACCCGTCCAGTGGGATGACCAGGTTGAAGGGCTGGCCGTCGTGGCCCGCGCCGCCAACCACCTCTTGGTGGCCGGTGGCGAGGGCGAGCGCACCCTCTATGCCGCCCGTGACTTGGTAGCGCGCGGCTCTGTGCGCGTGCTGCAGCTCGACATCCTGGGCGGTGGTGGGTACACGGCTTGGCGCAAATACGCTGCCGTCGCTGAAGCGTTCCACGTCAAGGTGTCTCCGCATGGGGCCAGCTTCCCGGAGTTGAATGCCCACTTGGTCGCGGCGGTCCCCAACGGCTTGACCGTCTCCACCTGCCCCGCCTGCGAGCCGTATCAAATCTGGTCGCGGCTTTATGAGCAGCCGTTGGACGTGCGCGACGGCTGGATCACCCTCAGCGACCGTCCGGGCCTCGGCCTGACGCTGGACGAAGATTTCATCAGCCGCCACCAGCGCTAGGGCGGGTCTGCAAAATGCCGGTCGGCCGGAGCACTTCGAGGACCTGTTCCCAAGTCCCGTCCCGTCACCAGGTGCGAAAAATACCACCAGACGGTGTCCCAGGGTGGGAGGTCGTGGGGCAGCGCCGCCAGGGGCAGCCGTTGCGGAGCATGTACAGGCTGCCGTTCAGCACCTCCCGCCGGTTCAAGGTCCGTGGTCGGCCCCCCGGTTTGGCCAGCGGCAGCAACAGGGCCAGCACCTGCCACTGGCCATCGGTCAGATCGCTGGGGTATGGTTTCCTGCTCATGCCCCGTAGCTTACTTGAGGTTGCTACTTCTCACACGGGCTCTAAGAATCAGGAAGGAACGAAGTAGTGGCACGAGTTGAGATGGGCGTGGAAGTCATGCGGCTGGCCGAAGAGGTCAATGCACAGCGTATGTCCTTCAAGTTTGCGGCAGAACAGCCCGGCGTCAGCGACCAGCAGCTACGACGTGCGCTTAGGCTATGCCAGATAGGCTCACCGGAGTTGCTGCTGCGTGCGAAGAACGGGGCGCTCTCCATTGGCGGCGCCAGCGAGATCGCCAAGTTAAGCCAAGATCACCGCGTCCAGGACGCCATCATCATCTTGTTGGACAAGAACCTGGCCCGCAACGCAAAACAAGCGATTGACCAGTACCTTAGCCGTGTGGCAGTTGAGGCGGAGCATCAGGGCGGCGGGCGGCGAAGTGTAGAGATAGCACTACCCATCGTGCTACAGCAGATCCAAGACCTGGAGGCAGTAGAGGCGCCGCCGAAGGGTCAGCGTCGTGCTGCCCGTCACCCCTCCTACCAGGCGAAGCCGGAAGGGAGATCCTCAGTCGTGCAGCCGCTGGAGCAAGCACCGTCGTCCTTTGAGTTGTTCTTGCGGCGTGTGTGGAAGTGGATAAGGGGGAAGTAGTGGACTGCTCAAACAACGGCAGCCCCGAGGAGCCGGCTGAGAAAAAGCCCATAGGCAGGAGGTAGTAAGTCGAGTCTCAAGATCTTTAGGGAAGGTTCGGCAGTGTCTCAGTTTGAAATCCGGTGGGGCCGCGAGGGTAGTTTGCCTCACCCGCGGCCAATGCGAAAGCCTGACTCTCTAATGCCTTCTCGGATTTTCTCCTTGCCGACGGCAGTCCCACGCCGCGCGGAGTAGTGCCATAGCTTGCGGATGTGCCGACCGTGGAGCGCGTGGAGCGATGCCAATCGGCCGCCCCGCTGGAGCCGTCTAACCAAAGAATGTGCCGTGCTGCCCACACAGAACACCCAGCTAGGCCCCACCTGCTGGATTTCCCATTCCAAGATGTCTGCCCACGCGACGGCTTTCGAGTACTTCTCGATCTTCTCAAAGTCCCCAGCCACTGCCATTTCTTTGATGACGTTCGTGATGTAGCACTGCCAGCCGCCAGGGTCATCCGGCGTCGTCCGCTTCAAACCGAGCTCATAAAGCACGGCGCGGAATATCCTGGTTGCTGGATCACCGGGACCACCACCGCGCCACTGATATTCAATGTCAGGCTGCCGGTCACCGCGCCGAGCGGCCAGTTCTGCTTTCTTGACGCCGGCCTGACTCGGATTTTCGCAGATGAACATCACGTCGGACGGGACAGCACCGAGCGCACCATAGAGCCACTGATATTGCCTCTGTGCGGTGCATAGGCCCAGGCTTTCGAGCCGCTCGTTGATGTGTTGCTGCAGCGTTGCGAAGTACCGCATATCCAGCGCATTATCCATGACAGACTCTCCCTCGCCCGCAGTCTCTCAGTTTGAATTGAGACGGGCATCTAACCAGACTACCATATCGAACATGCTCGCTTTGGAGAGCTTCTTGGCGCTGGCGCGCAGGTTGCTGGTGTAGTCTTGCAGTTCGGCCAGTTCGCGCTCATTTTCTTGGCCCAACAACCGCAAGACACGCTACACCGCTATGGCCCGTTCCGCATACCGCAGGTTGTCATTGAGCTTGGGACAGACGTATACCATTCTCCGCCGGGAATCCGACGGCCAGATCGTGTGCTGGTGAACTGCGGGGAACAGCCCGTCGATCCACGCCATTCCCTAGCCTGAGGTCAACAGCCGCTACACCGTGCCGTTGGCAGCGCTCGTACCCATCCCGTTGGACGACCAATACCCGCAGCCCAATCAGCTTGTGCGACGATTCGATGGGGGCAATGACCGCATCTTGGCCTTCGACGCGGAACGAGAGCAGTGGCGGCACGGGCCGGACCTGGTGACCTTCCAGGCGCGGGGCTTCCACTGGTGCAACGTGACGTCGGCAGATGCGGGCTTCTTCGACCGGACTATGCAGGGGCCGGCCTATCCGGCCACCGACGTACCGGAGCGGGCGGACTACCCGGTGTGTCAGACGTAGGGCCATGGGCGGCCCATTAGCGGCGCGCCGCCTCGACGTGGTCGCGCAGCACTCGCAGGGTTTGCCCGGCGATGTGCTGCACGAAGAACCGCCCCGCCACGTGCTCCGCCAGCCACGGCTGCCACGATCTTGGCAGCCAGCGGTACTGCGGCTCGTACTGGTGGGTAATCTGCACCTGCACCCCATCGGGCACCGGCCGAAACGACCACACCACCTCCATCCCGATCAGCCGTCCGCCGGTGTGGAGATAGGTGATGCGGTCCTCGGCCGGCAATACCTCCTGCCAGGCCGTCCAGGCGACCGGAATGCCGGTACGCCAGGCTGCCATCCGCACGTGCCGGCACTGGCCTTGCTCCTCGAGAATACGGACGGAGCGATAGTGGTGCAGCAAGCGGGGCCAGTCCTCGACGGCAGCGGCTAGCCTGAAGGCCATTTGGGGATCGCCGCGCATCAGCACCGTGTTGGCAACGTCCACGTCACATCCGCCGGCCTGCCGGCTGCAAACGGCTACACCAACGTCGTCTCCGGCGGGACGATGCGGTCAATGGCCGCGCGGTCCTCGTCCGTGACGGTCACGTCGAGCGCGCCGAGGTTGTCCTGGAGCTGCTCCGGCGTGCGCGGTCCGATGATCGTTGCGGTGACGCCCGGTTGGGCAAGCAGCCAGGCGAGCGCCAGCTGGCTCAGGGTGGCGCCCTTGGCGGCGGCGATGGCTTGCAAGGCTTCGACGGCGTCGAAGGTGCGCGCGTGCTCGGCCGCCGCGAGGTCCGCGCCGCTCGCGCTCAGGCGCGAGTCCGTTGGTGCCGGTTCGTTGCGCCGGTACTTGCCGGTGAGCCACCCACCGGCCAGCGGGCTGTACAGGATCGTCGCTATGCCGTACTCGCGGCAGACGGGTAGCACCTCCGTCTCGATCTCCCGACGCAGCAGGCTGTACGACGGTTGCTCCGACACGATAGGCGCCAGCCCCAGCCGGTCGCTCGTCCACAGTGCCGCACAGAGCTGCCAGGCGGCGAAGCTCGAAGTGCCGTAGTACACGACCTTCCCTTGCTGGCGCAGATCGTCCAGCGCCCGCAGCGACTCCTCGATTGGGGCCGTAGGGTCGGGCCGGTGCAGCTGATAGAGGTCAATACGGTCGGTCTGGAGCCGGCGCAGACTGCCCTCGACCTGCGCCATAATGTGATAGCGGCTGTTGCCGCGGTCGTTGGGGCCGTCGCCGCGGGGGAAGTGGACCTTGGAGGCCAGCACCACCCGGTCCCGCCGCCCCTTGAGGGCTGCGCCGATGATCGTCTCGGACTGCCCGTCGGTATACGAGTTGGCCGTGTCTATGACGTTGATCCCGGCATCGAGGGCAGCGTCAATCAGGGAGTGCGTTGTTGCTACTTCGACCCGCGTTCCGAAGTAGGCCGTCCCCAGGATGATGGGCGCTACCTTGACCCCGGCGCGTCCTAGATTGCGATATTGCACGGTGTCTCCTCCCTCACGTTGAAGCCAGCTTCACGATAGCGTTGCCGGCGCCCGGCGCAGCGGCGCTTTGCCGAGCACGCTTCCCGCTACGCGAAGTTCACTGCCGGCGCTACAATCCTATCAATCGTGGCGCGGTCTTCGGCGGTAATCGTCACCTCCAGCGCCCCGAGGTTATCGTGCAGCTGGTCGAGCGTGCGCGGACCGAGAATGGGCGCCGTCACTCCCGGCTGCACGACGAGCCATGCCAACGCCAGTTGACTGAGGGTGGCGCGCTTGGCCGCCGCGATCTCTTCCAGGGCTTCGAGTGCATCGAACTTTGCCATGTGCTCACGGTCGTCGGGGTCGTACCCCGCGGCCGCTAGACGTGACCCGGCCGGCGCCGGCTGGCCGCGGCGGTACTTCCCGGTCAGCCAGCCGCGATGTAGGGGGCTAAACGGCAGCACGGCGATCCCGTACTCGCGGCAGAATGGCAGCACCTCCGCCTCGACACCGCGGTACAGCAGGCTGTAGCGCGGCTGCTCGGACACGATGGGTGCCAAACCCAGGCGGTCGCTGGTCCAGAGCGCCGCGCAGAGCTGCCAGGCAGGGAACATCGAGGTGCCGAAATAGCGGACCTTGCCCTGGCGTCGGAGGTCGTCCAGCGCCCGCAACGTCTCCTCCAGCGGCGTCGTGGGGTCGGGGCGGTGCAGTTGATAGAGGTCGAGATGATCGGTCTGGAGCCGGCGCAGGCTAGCCTCGACCTGCGCCATGATGTGGTAGCGACTGCTCCCCCGGTCATTCGGTCCCTCACCCACCTTGTTGTAGACCTTCGAGGCCAGCACAATCCGGTCGCGCCGGCCCTTGATGGCCTGTCCGACCAGCTCCTCCGACCGTCCCTGGGTGTATATGTTGGCGGTGTCGAGCATGTTGATCCCGGCATCGAGTGCGGCGTGAACCAGGGCTATCGCCGTAGCGGCTTCGACGCGCCCTCCGAACCCCGCCGTACCCAGACACAGGGGCGAGACCTTCACACCCGCCCGACCCAGATTGCGATATTCCATCGGTCAGTTCTCCTCCGCTTCCATAGCATAACCGGTCCCGCCCGGCCGGCACGCCGCAGCTACCGATTCGTGAACAACCCACCCCATCCCTGCTCATCTCCTGCGCCGCTGGCTTCCGGCCGGCGCCGGAATGACGGGAGGCGATGATATGATTGTAGACAGCGCATGCGGAGGAAGGGAGTGCCGGCGATGTCCAACACTGTAGAAGCTCCCGCATATATTACCAAGGCTGCAACTTCCAAAGAGGTCCGTAGGCAAATCCTCGATGCCATTCACGAACGTATTGGGCCGGCGGCAGCCTGCCCGATGTGTGGGCATCAGAAATGGCATCTACTTGGCGGTTTAGCGGTCATACTCCACCAGGAAGATTACGGCCCCGTCGACTCCTTTCCCCCGAGTGCTTACTTACCATCTGCGGTGCTCGCTTGTAAGCACTGCGCCAACACCCAGTTGTTCAACCTACATGCCTTGGGCTTGGGCCATCTTGCGGCGGACATGACAGAGCGCGAATAGATGGACACGGAAGGGCAAGGGCAGAACGGGTCAGAGGCGCTAGACGATCTATTTACCAGCCCCCTTATGCCGAGGCGGGTTGAGCGCTACCAAATAATGGAATCGGAGTTGGAGAGTCTCGGGGCCGGCGCACCGTCCGTTCACGTTGGCCTATCGGCGGCAGCGCTCACCGCTGCCCTTGCGGAGGGAATTGACCTGCTGACCGGCCAGATCAGCCTTTCTTGGCCGGCTGTCGTCTCGGTAGCTGTCGTCCTTGTCGGGGTCCTGCTCGGCCTCTACTTCGGCTACCGCGCCTATCTGGATCGGAAGAACGCTCTCGACGTAATCAGCAGAATTAAGGGACAGCCCTCCAAGTAGGTCTACGGCTGAGTCTACCGAGGCTCCTGCGGCCAAAAGCGCTCGTAGAGCTGGGCGCGGTTGAGGTCGGCGATCTCACGCGCTGCGGTGGCTGCGAGCGCCACCGTGCGAATCTGCGAGGGAAGCAGGCTGTCCAGCGTGCAGTCGTGTGCGGCCAGCCAGCGGCGGTGCTCGACGTCTGGGAGCCGGCCGGCGCGAGCCAAATACGGCTCCAGTCGCTCTCGCAGCTCGCCGGCCACCGCCGCTCCGTTGTCGGGCAAGAGCAGCAGTAACCCTACCTCCGGGCCGTCCGGCACGGCGTAGCCGCGCGTACCCTCCGGCAACAGACCGTCCGCCACCAGCAGCGGTACCGCTCGGTCGAGGCAATACATCTGCCAGAAGAGCCGCTGGTGGTACCGGCGCTGGGCCTTGCCAGGACCGGTGTAGCGAAAGAAGCCCTGCTCGCCCCGCGGCGAGAGCAGCACCAACTGCTTGGGTCGCTGCTGGGAACCCAACGCAGCGACGTAGCCCTGAAGCTCCCGCTCCGGCAGCGCGGCGTCCGGGCTGACGACGGCGAACGCGCCGACCTCCTCGGAGTGATCCGGGTCGGGAAAGCCCACCGTCTGGGCAAAGATGACCGCCGGGTGCTTCATCAGGTAGTTGTCTACCTCTTGGGGGTAGATGTTCTCGCCCGACCGGATAATGGTTTCCTTCGACCGACCGACGATATAGACGTGGCCTTCAACGGTGATCTCGGCGATGTCGCCCGTATCGTGGTAGCCGCCGGCGAATGCCCCCGCGTTGTCTTCCGGCCGGTCATAGGCGACGAGGATGTTGCCCCGCTGCATCAACCGACCCCGCCCGGTCCGCTGTGGTCGTCCCGCATCGTCCAGCACGAGCAGATCGAGATAGCGGTTCGTCGGGCCGGTGGAGCTAAGGCGGGCCCGGTAGTAGTCGAGCGG
This sequence comes from Chloroflexota bacterium, assembly GCA_965220865.1. Taxonomy (GTDB): domain Bacteria; phylum Chloroflexota; class UBA11872; order UBA12225; family JAJDUF01; genus JAJDUF01. The sequence goes on along the minus strand of OZ244848.1, from coordinate 2,812,352 downwards.
GTAGCCGGGGCGCATGTTCGTGCTGCCCAAGTAGTTCTCCGACATGCCCCAGCGGAACAGGACGAGAACTCCGAGGTCGAGCAGCCGCTCCTGTACTTCCGGCGCCAGCGGCCCACTGCCGACGGCAATCCACTTGAGTGTGCCTCCCTCGCGCAACCGCTGGAACAAGGCTGCGTTGCGCTGATCGCCGAGACTGACCGGATTGAGCACGGGCGTCAGGTGGCGCTGCACCATCGAGCTTGTCGTGATCCGGTCGCGTACCGCCACGTCCCAATGGAAGCCGAACGGCGGCACCACGATGCGAGCGCCGACGCCGAGGAGCGCAAGCGAGAAGGCAATCGAGTTGATGTGGTAGAGCGGGTTGACCAGCAGAAAGCGGTCGGCGGCTGCGAGCGCAAAGCCCTCTTGCAGCGCCAGCGATCCGATCAGCAGCCCCGCGGCGGAGAGCATCGCCCCCTTGGGGCGGCCCGTGGTACCGGAGGTGGACAGGATCAGCACCGGGTCGTCGAACACCGGCGGCTGCTCTAGTGTCACGGTGGCCGGTTGTGCCGCGACGGCCGCCCGAAACCGCTCCGAGTACACGTCTACGACGCGCGCCGGGTCTACGCCTAGCTCGGCAGCAAATGCGGCCGGCTCGCGATCAACGAAGATACGGTGGTAGGCGGCGCCTTGCAGGAGTGCCCGCGCCCGGCCCCGCTGCGCCATGTTGATGGGTGTGACCAGCGCGCCGATAGCCCACGCTGCGTACTGGAGTGCCAACACCTCGCGGCTATTGGGCAGGCAGAGCGCGAGCCGCTGCCATGGCCCCACCCCCTGAGTCCGCAGCCACGCGGCGCGGCGTTGGATCAGTGCCGCCAACTCGCTATAGGTGGTGAGGCTCGGCGGCGTATCGGGAGCGGCGCCATAGCCGGCAAACTTGACCCGGCTGTAGTCGGCGAGTGCAACGCGCGGCCCGTACCGCTCACCCAGCCACTGCACGAAGCGCAGGAACGACCGGGCGGGCGGCCCGGCGGTGTTGCTCGCGGTTTCTGCCCAAGGGAAGACGGGCACGACCACCCGGCCATGCTCGTCGCGCGCTGTGTGTGCCTGCCGCCACTCGTCGGTAGCCCGCAGCGCCGTCAGCCATGCCGGAGCCTGCGCGGGAGAGGCGTGCGTGGGGTGCGATGCGACCATCGTGCCGCGAGTATATGAAAATAACGCCTATCCGTCATCCTTCCACAAGCGGGAATTTCGCGGCCGGAGAGCCTGGATTCCGGCGCAAGCGGGAATGATGAAGTGGGGCCGGGATAATGCTATGGATTGGGGAAACCGCCGGTACTAGGGACTGTGCTCAGAACTGTCCTCACGGAACAGTCTCGTTACTGAGCGGTCAGGTTGGCCCGACCACGAGGGCGGAGGGCGCCTCGACGGCCTCCGTTGCGACCGTGGTCGTCTGCTGGATGGCGGCGCCGGCCTTCGCGGTCGTCTCTTGCGCTGGCGTTACCAGGTCTTGGGCTGGGATGACCGCTCGTGCCACGCCCAGGCCGCCGACGGTCACCGGCTGGCTGATTTGCACGACGCCGGTATCGGATCCCAGTACCGCCGTAGAGCCGGTCTCGCGCTCCGGTGTTTGAGTGGAGCAGGCGGCGAGGGCGAGGGTCACACCCACGAGTGCAACCGCTCGTAATGCGCGTGTCAGCAACCTTTCCATGTGGTGTACCCTCCCGCAACCCCCGTCGCCACTTGCAATATAAAGTGACGGACACGCCACGATCCGTACCATACGCCCCTTCCCAAGTGCTGTCAAGAGGCATGGTCCGACGACGGGAGGCTGCCTCTACGTGCCACCGGTCACTGGCCTCCGGTGAGGCGTGGGAGCCGAGCCACAAGGCGGTTGGCCATGCGGATGCTGTAGTTCTGTCCCCGGTCTTGCGGGTAAACCTGGAACATGTTCGCCAGGTAGAGACCCGGCAGCGGCGTTTCGTGCGGCGGGATGTGCTGCACGAAATCGGTGGTGACAATCGGCTGGGCAAAGGGCGCTTTCCACACCCACTGCTCCTGCACCCAGCCCGGCTCGAAGTCGGGATTGATTTGCTTTAGGTAAGGATAGAACTGCGCCAGCGTCTCGGCGTCGTCTTGCGCGAACAGTGGATGTTCCATCGGCAGATAGTTGCCGAGATAGAGCAGCCGCCGGCCGCCGTAGTCGGCCGGGTCCACGTAGTTCGTGTGTTCGACGGCCGCCAGAAACGGGTAGCCGGGGTCGTTGATACTGAGCCAGTAGATGGGCGGCATGAAGGGACGGTCGAGCGCCAGGATGACGCAGTGCGCCCCATACGCCTGTCCCCAGTCGAACTGCCGGGCGAACGGTGCCGGGAGCTGTGGAGTGAGGCGCAGGGTGACTCGGGTCGGCAGCGTGGATACGACGGCTCCAAAACGGTGGTTGGTCGGCGCGGCGGTGGCTGAGGTCGGTCGGCTCTCGATCCGAAACGTGCCGTCCGGCCGCTTTTCGATAGCGCGGACCTCGTGTCCTAGGAGCACTCGCCCGCCGTGCTGCTCGATCTCCCGTACCAGCGCGGCGTAGACGTGCTGAAAGCCACCGCGCACGTAGCCGAGCGACTGGCTGCGGAAATGCACCCGCGCCCAGAACCAGGACAGCGCGATCTGCTCGGCATAGGCACCGAACTTGCTGGCGAGTTGTGGCCCCCACACAAGGTCGTAGACGCGCCGCCCCATCATGCGGCGAATCCAGGGGGCCGCCGTGCGGCCCTCCAGGCGTTGATGCTGCCGCTCCAGCTTCAAGTAGGCAATGGCGGCGCCCAGCCGCAGGCGATCTAGCGGCGAGAGTGGGCCGAAGCGCAGTACCCGCAGGGCCGAGTCGAGCGGCCAAGCGCGGCCGTGGACCAGACAGGCGGTAGTCGGGCGCGGCCACACCAGCCGCGAGCCAAGTCCAAGCTCGTCTATCAGGGCGATGGCGTCGCGGTCCGAGCGGAAGAGGTGATGGTAGAACTTCTCCAGATAGGTGTTCGGCAAGCCGGGGAAGGGAAAGCCGGCAGCCAAGCCTCCCGCTGCCGGTTCCCGCTCCAGCACGGTCACCGGCTCGCCACGTTGGGCCAGCCGTAGCGCGACGGTGAGACCCAGCGCACCGGCGCCCAGCACGCCCCAGCCGGCGGAGTCGTCCTCTCGCTGATCGCCGCTCATAGTAGTTCTTGGTAGCTAATGGCTGCTCGCGTGAGGCTGTCAAGCTAGTTCGGCCAGCAGCTTGTCGAGGATGTCTTGTATGTCGCACTCGCCGATGGGCAGGTGGGCGTCCCTGGCTCGAACGTCGAGCACCTGACGGACATGTAGATGGTGCCAGGGATAAGGGTGAGGTTCGGCATGGCGCGCATAGCGCAGCAGTGGCCGTTCATCCCGGCTGTCGAACCATGCGAGAGAATACTCGATCACCTCTACCAAATAATGACTACGCCTGATTACGCGCAGTCGTGCGACGGCGGCAAGCTGCCCGTGTGAGCCAAACGGAATCTGTGCAGCCCGGCCTGGTCCGGCCGTGTTGGGTTGGACGGTGAGATGGTATTCGAGGAACTCGCTCCTCGTGCTCTGACGCTGCACCCGGCGACAGACGAAAGCGTGCTGGGTGACTCCCTTCGCTCTGAGGATGGCGTTGAGCGCACCGGTCCACTGGTCAATTGTCGGTTGCGATATCAACGAGAGCCTGCTCTACGGAGGCGGCCAGCATTGCGTAGTGGGACTTTTCCCAGCTGTCATCTTCAATGGTCCCGGAGCGCCAACGGTCCAAGAACTGGCGCCAGGTCAGGCCGAACATGCGCCCGTAGTGCTGGACCTCCTCCCAGATCACCTGAAAATCCGGGTCGTGGATCAACTCCTCCGGCACCGGAACGTGCTGGGGGGCGGTTGGTTGTCATCCGAGGGCTGACTTACAGCTGAAATCAGCCCTGCCGGCTCTTGCTTTGGTGTCTCCAAGTCTACGGTGCCTCGGCTGGACACGGTATGCCTCCCGGTCGTGAATGCGCCTCTCTATGAAATACCTCAGGAGGATGGCATGCATCACTTTACCTTAGCGCATCGCGAAGCCGGCTACCAGCGGCCCGTCGCTCACCACGGCCCGTTCTGCTCTCTGCTCCTGAGCAGAGCCATGACACCGCCAGCCTTGGATCGTGCCTCCGGCCGCGTGTCTTTCGGATACGGCGGTGAAGTCGCAGACCGTATGTGCTAACGTATCGTGGACGTGGGCCGTCGCGGGGTAAGAGACCTGTTTCGGTGCCCGCGCGTGCTGATCGGCGTCTCCAGAGTTAGCGCAAGAGAGCAATAGGTTGTCGCGTCCCTGGTGGTTCGTGCTGAAGCGCTTGGTGTTTCTTGGCTTGGCTCTTGTCGTGCTGGCGCAGCCGGCGTTGGTCGGTGCAGCCGAGCCTAGTAGTGAAGCCAGCGCCCTGCAAGAGCAGCTCCGCCTGATCGTGCCGCCCTATCGGGACGAAGTGGCTATCGCCCGCCGCTTTCGCTATCCCTGCGGTGCGTCGGTGCCGGGATCAGTCGCTTGGGACATTCAGGAAGAGGTCGGTACCGAGCGCGAGTTCTGGGTCATTGACGAGCCGAACCGTACCCACTTCAAGGCCACGGCAACGCTCCGGCACGCGAGCGCGCACCTCCTGCTGTACGTCCAGGACGGCGCCTCCATTTCGTCGCGTGCCCTCGCCCGATCGGCCCGTATCTTCGAGGCAAACACCTTGCCGTTGCTTGAGCATACCTTTGGCGACTTGCCGGGTGGGTTGCGGCTCACGATCTTCAACGGCCGCCTTCCAGGTGTAGGCGGGTACTTCGCGTCGAGTGACCTGCTCCCCACTGCCGTCAATCGGTTTAGCAACGAACGGCCCATGCTCTACATGAACACCAACGTGTTCCGAGCGGGCACGTTTGCTTACGACGCGGTCTTGGCGCACGAGCTCCAGCACATGATTCACTTCTTCGTGCATCCCCAGCAAGATGCCTGGATCAATGAGGGGGCCTCGGAGGTAGCGATGGCCGTCACCGGCCACCTCCCGCTGGGCGCGGCCGATGCGTTCGTGCGCCAACCGGCGACGCAGCTCGATAGCTGGGCCAGCAGTCCCAGCAAAGCCGTCGCCCACTATGGCGCCGCGTACCTCTTCATGACCTATGTAGCGGAGCGGCTGGGGCTGCTCGACAGTCAAGACGATGACGGCCTGACCTTCACCGGTTTGCGTGACCTTGTCGCCACCGAGGGCATTGGCACGGTGTTCCTGGACACCTACCTCGGTCGACAGAGTGACGGGCTGACCTTTGCGAGCCTGTTCCAGGACTGGGTCGTCGCCAATGTGCTGAACGACAAAGACGCCGGAGACGACGGGCGCTACGGCTACGACGATTGGGATGGCCGGATGCAGCCAACGGCGGTGTGGCGGAGCTATCCCCAGCAGCTAACGACGGATGTCACCCAGCACGCCGCCCACTACATTGAGCTGCATCCGCCCGCGGGGGATGCGGGTACGCTGGACATCACCTTTAGCGGTGAGCCGACGGTGCGCTTGGTCGGTACCGATGCACACCAGGGCAGCGGCATGTGGTGGAGCCGGCCTGCCGACAACAGCGAGAGCACCCTGACCCGTCGCGTGGACCTCAGCGATGTATCGAGTGCCCAGCTACAGTTCGCCACGTGGTACGATCTCGAAGAAGGTTACGACTACGCCTTCGTCGGCGTCTCGACCGACGAGGGCTGTACGTGGACAACCCTGGAAGGCCAGCACACGACGACCGACGACCCGGTAGGCCATAACCTCGGGCACGGCTACACCGGACTCAGCGGCGGTGGCTCGGAGCCGCAATGGGTAACAGAGACCATTGATCTCACCGCCTACGCTGGCGACGAGGTGCTGCTCCGGTTCCACCACATTACCGACCAGGCCTATCATGGCGCCGGTATACTGCTGGACAACATCCGCATCGCCGCGATTGACTTCACCGATGATGCCGAGGCGGCGAGCGACTACTGGACCGTCGCGGGATTCGTGCGCTCGACGAACGTCGTGCCGCAGCAGTGGTCGGTACAGGCAGTGCTGTTCGATGAAGTGGGAAACTCGGTGACGCCGATGTCGCTCGACACCACGGATACCGCAGTCACCGGTACCTTGCAGGTCTCGACTGACGAGATCGAGCGGTTGATCCTGGTGATCGCTCCGATGACCTCGACGCAAGGGGAGCCGGCCCCGGTCACCATCGCGGCCAGCTTCACGTCCAGTAGCCCGTTTGACGCCGATCTCCCGCTTGAGCTTGACTTTTCCTAAGCCGCGCCCAAGGGCTAGGGTTCGGCTCGACAGGTAAGCGGCCCGCGGCCTCGCTTCCCTAGTGGGGAGCACCGCGCGGAGGCGCAAACTGGAGTGGAGACGAATAGTATGGCAAGCGACCGGCCGAATCTGCTGTACCTGCACTCTGACCAGCACAGCCCGGCCGTCATGGGCTGCACCGGCGATCCCCTCGTCCGGACCCCGCACCTCGACTCCTTGGCGGCGCAGGGAGTCGTGCTGGAGAACGTGTACTGTCCGTCGCCGCTCTGCGTGCCTGCCCGGATGGCCATGTTGACGGGGCGTCATCCCCACGAGAACGAGGTTTGGACCAACGACCACAGCCTCGGCGCCGGTGCCCCCACGTTTGCGCACTCGTTGGGTGCCGCCGGCTACCGCCCGGCCCTGATTGGGCGCATGCATGCCATCGGCCCGGATCAGCTGCAGGGCTTTGCCGAGCGGCTGGTTGGGGACCATGGCCCCAACTATCTCGGCGGCGGTGGGGTAGGCCACGGGATGCTCAATGGGACGGCGGGGCCGGCCCGCGTGAGCCTGGAGCTGTCCGGTCACGGGCAGAGTGCCTACGAAGTCCACGATGAGGCGGTCACGGCCGCCGCGGTCGGCTATCTGAACAAGGTCGGCGCCCGCCAGCGGGCGGGTCCGGAGGCGGAGCCGTTCTGCCTCACGGTCGGGCTAATGATGCCCCATCAGCCGTTTGTGGCCCGCCGAGCGGACTACGATCTCTACCGCGGGGCGATGACGATGCCGGAGTACCCGGAGCCGTTCTCCGAATCGCTGCACCCCTACCTGCGCTGGTGGCGGGAGCGCTGCGGCATCGTCGAGGTGTCGGACGCGGAGATACTGCGGGCACGGACTGCCTATTGGGCGCTCGTCACGCGGTTGGATGCCATGATCGGCGAGATTCTGACGGCGCTGCGCGAGAACGGCTTGGCTGACAACACCCTGATCGTCTATAGCTCCGACCACGGTGAGCAAGTAGGCGAGCATGGCTTGTGGTGGAAGCAGACCTTCTACGAACGCTCCGTGGGGGTGCCGGGTATTATCACTTGGCCGGGGGTGCTCCCGGCCGGTACGCGCTGCGAGCGGGTGGTCAGCGGCCTCGATCTGCCGGCGACGATGCTCGACGCGCTCGGTGCGGCACCGCTGCCGCGCGCCCGCGGTCGCAGCTTGCTCCCGCTGCTGCGCGGCGAGAGTGACGAGTGGGATGATGTTGCTTTTGCCGAGCTAAGTACGGATGAGGGCTGGTACATGCGGATGATCCGCAGCGGTGACTGGAAGCTCTGCTACTACCACGGCCATCCGTCACAGCTGTTCAACCTGGCGGAGGACCCCCAAGAGTTGCACGACCGGGCGCAGGACCCCGCCTGTCGGGAGGTGCGGGAGCAGCTTACCGCTCGGGTGCTGGACGGCTGGGACCCTGAGTGGGTCGGAGAGCAGCTGGCCATCAAGCGCCGCGAGCGGGAGATTATACGCACGTGGGGGCAGAAAGTCCGGCCACCCGACCGCTACCGGTGGGCGATGCGCCCGGGGATGTCGTATCTCGATGCCGACTCATAGGGAACGACGCACCTCGCCCCCGGCAGCCTCGTGCCCGTCCCCCTGCGGAGCGAGGGAACATAGGGAGTCAGTCACCCCGTTCCACTGGCCACTGACTGCTGGTAAGGCCCAGTGTTAGGCCGCAACGGCGGGCGGCGTGGGTGGGAACACGGGCGGCTGCTCGGGCGGCCATTCGACCCGCCCCTCCGGCGTGCCGACAATCGAAATCCGGTTCAGCCACGGCTGTATGACGAGCGCCGGACGGTAGCCGCGCACGTAAGGCTTGACGAGCCGGAACTCCTTGCCGTGCCACAGCGGCACCCAAGCCGCGTCGTTCACGATCAACTGCTCGATCTCCTGGTATAGACGCAGGCGGGTGGCCCGGTCTTGCTCGGTGCGCGCCGCTAGCAGCATCCGGTCTACTTCGGCGTTGGCATAGCGGCTGTTGTTCTCGTTGCTTTCGCTGTGGAACAACACGTCCAGGAAGTTCTGCGGGTCGGCGTAGTCCGCTATCCAGCCGAGGGAGAACAACTGCACTTCCTCCGGTCGCTCGGTCAGCAGCGTCAGGAAGGATGCAAAATCGGTCTGCCTGATCTTGACGTCCACGCCCAGATTCTGACGGTACATCTCGATGATCGCCAGAATATGCGGGGCGGGTTGCGCGCCGCCGCCGGCCGTATGCAGCACTACCGGCGGGAGATTCTGGACATCGCGGTAGCTGGACTGACTCAGAAGCTGGCGGGCCAGTCCGGCATCGAACTCCAATCCCTCCACATGCTCGTTGTGGCCGGGCAACTCGGGCGGCAAGATGCCTTGCGCCGGCACGGCCATCCCCCGCAACGTGACGTTGATGAGCTTCTCCCGGTCAACGGCATGGTTGAAGGCCTGCCGAATCTTCACGTCGTCAAAGGGTTTGACGTTCATGTTGAGGCCCAGGTAGAACACGCTGAGGTCTGGGGCTACTTGTAGCTCTTCGTGCAGTGGCTGGCTGGGGTCGTTGAGCCGCTCCACGTTGCCGAGGCCGACGTAGGCAATATCGAGGATGCCCTGCTCGTAGGCGGGCACTTCCGGCAAACCGCCGAGGAACTGCACCTCCCGCAACTGGGCCTTTTCTCCGTAGTATTGCTCATTGCGGGCCAGGACCAACAGTTCGTCAGGCTGCCACTCTTGGAGCATGAACGGGCCGGAGCCGTTGGGGCTGTCGGCCCAATCCGGGCCGGCCTCGACGTTTTCGCGATCCACGACATACGCCGTTGGATACGTTAGCTTGGCCAGGAAGTAGGCTTTCGGCTTGTCAATCGTAATCTCGACGGTGTAGTCACCGCGTACCCGCACGCCGACAATCTCGCCTGCGGTCCCTTGCAGCTTCTCGCGCACGCCGACAATATCGCCCAAGTACGTAGCGGCAACCGGGGAGGCCGTGCGGGGATCGGCTGCTCGCTCCAAGCTGTACTTGATGTCCTCCGCGCGGATCAGCCGGCCGTTGTGGAAGGTCGCGTTCTGGCGTAGCTCGAAGGTATACACCCGGCCATCGGGACTCACGTCCCAGCGCTCGGCAAGATCGGGGACCACCTCGAACTCCTCGTCGAGGCGGACCAGCCCGCTGAACAGGTGGGAAATGTAGAACGCCGACGAAGCATCTTGTACCTTGGCCGGATCGAGAGTGATGATGCCATCAAGCCCCATGCGGATGAACTGCTCACTCTCTTCCGCACTCCGTTCGCAGGCGCTCAACGGCCCGGCAACACCGATCACCAGCAAGAGCACCGCGACGATCCAGCGACCGACGGCCGGGAGGCGCCAGCGCCCCTCGGCCGACCGAGGCGGGGTCCTTGCGCGGGCGGCATTGCAGCGCGGCGGGGCAGGCGCGTGAGCGGCTAATCCGGTAGGCATATCTATATCCATCTGCGCGTTCACCTTGTTAGGGTTAGCGTAACGTTGCCGGCAATCGAGGCGCAACCGGCGCGGCAATCAGGGCGCCTCGGCCCGCCAGCGCAGGTCTTCGCGTTCCACTACGTCCGCGGCCTTCCGGCGGTCTGTGGGCGATGCGAGCAGGTCGAGCCAGTTGCGGTAGGCGTATTGCCAGGTGACGAGCACGAACCACGCCACTGCCAGCGTCATTAGCGGCACGACCGTCACGATCACGCGCCAGGCTACCGGTTCCGGATACACGCTGCGAAACAGGCCGAAGTACAGGAGTCCGCCGAGGGTCAAGACGTAGCACAGGGAGAACAGTTGCCGCTGCGGGCGCGGCGTGTGGACGGACTTAGTTACCGCGCGGCGACGGTTTTGCCAGCGCCGAAACAGCGCCAGTGCCATCCCCGACGCGATGGCATAGACCAAGAGCGGCGCTTCGGTGAAGATGGGCGCGAAGACGGATCGGAAGTTGCCGGCGTCGAGGGACGGTACGGCTTCCGTCAGCTCCGGTAGATAGGTGAAGTAGTTGATGATGGCACCCAGGCTCGTGAGGAGCAGCGCCAGGATGATAGCCAGCGCGTGGAGCACCAAGGGGGCGACAAACACGCTGAGACCGGCCAAGCCGCCACATAGCAGTACCCGACGCTGGCTCGTGACAGTTGCCAGCACCTCGTGCTGATAGCGTCGTAGCGCCAGGGCGCGGTATGCGGCGATCTTCGCCTTGGACATACTCGACATCTGGGCCGGCCCACCTCGCCCGGGGCAGCCGCAGTCGGTCGCTGCGCTACCCGGACCCGGAGCACTCCTATCGTTCGCCGACGAAACGATTCGTCCGCCCTGATTATAGTCACGATGGGGTGACGCAGACACCCCGGCGAGACGAGGTTGCAGCCACGGTTACGATGCGGATACACTTCGGTTATACCCTTCGAGAGAGGACGGCGCGCCGTGTCGTGCCGGCTCCGATCATCCGGGTAATGGGCCGGGCGAGACGGCCGCAACGACCGCGGCGCATGTTGTAGCCGTCAGTGGTGCGTGTGGTAGACTAGGTTGCTCAAGTCCGGCCCCCCTTATTTGCCGGTTGCAGGACCGATAGGGAGGCAGCCCGGCACTCTGCCGGAGCGCATTGAGAGCGTGCTGCGCTAGACAAGGGTGCGTTTAACTGATACAATCGCTATCACAGCGGCTTGCGGCAGGGGCCTGTGGATTGGTGACATCGTGGCCAGCGGCGTATACTGCCCGTACAGACGGCGCTATGCGTGGTATGCCGGGGTAGATTGTCAGTGTAGCGGGCCTACTGACCGTAGCCGTGCCTAGAGCGGGAGGTAGAAGAGGCATGTGGAACCGAAGTCGAAATAGCCGCCGGCAGCGTGTTGGACGGTCGAAGCGCCGCCGGCAGCGGGGCCTGCACGTGCTCATTCCCGTGTTGCTCGTGCTCTCGTTGCTAGTGCCGCTGGTACCGGTCGTGCAGGCGAGCGGTGGTAGCGCCACGCCGAGTGAGCACCAGGTATCGGCGCCCCCGGCGCAGTTCGGTGACCGGCGCAGCGAAGAGGACATCTTCCTGCCGGAGGAAGGCTTCGGTGAGCCGCTCTACCAGAGCGTGCTGGAAGGCTGGCTGCGGGAGGGGATTAAGCCCGCGCCGCCGGAGTTCGAGGTGGTCGTCCGTGGCGCTGACTGGAAAGAGATCAGCGACCCGCGCCACGTGCAGGTCGGTGACGCCTCCGCCACGAATATGATGCAGCGCTATGCCGACTTGTGGGAGCAGAGCCAGGCGCTCACCCGCCAGGACCCGGTGCGGTATCCGGTTAACCAGAACATCCGCAACCTTACGACCGCCTATGACCAGCCAGCAGTCGCCCAAACGTATCAGCGTTTGGGTAACCGCAGCGGCCCGGTCGCCTTGTGGGTGGACGATCTCGGCTTCGTCGAGTGGGAGGTCGAAGTACCGCAGACGGGGCTGTACAGCATCACGACGGAATACTTCCCCATTCTTGGGAAGCGCTCCTCGATCCAGCGCGAGATACAGGTCAATGGCGAGTTGCCGTTCCGCGAGGCCAAGCGGATCGTGCAGCGTCGCGTGTGGGTCGAGGAGCGGAACTTCGAGGACCCCGACTGTGCCCAACATGGTGGCGTGTGCCGCGACAACCAGGGCAACGATATTCGGCCGACCCAAGCGGAGGCACCACGGTGGGAGACCTTCACCTTCGAGGACGCCGACGGTCGCTATCGCGACCCCTTCATGTTCAAGCTGAATGCCGGCAAGAACCTCATCCGCTTGACGGTGGTGCGGGAGACGGTGGCAATTGACAAGCTCATCATCCACGGTCCGCGCCCCAACCCGTCCTACGAGACGTACTTGACTCAGGCCCGTGCTGCCGGCTTCCGCGAAGTGCCAAGCAGCGTGCCGCTGATGCGCGGGCGCGGGAAGATGGTGGTCCAGGCGGAAGACGCGGATTATAAGAGCAGCCCCACCATCCGCGGCGATTCGTGGGAAGATGCGTTCAGCATTCCGCAGTCCTATGGCGCGTTCCGCCTCAACACCTTGGGTGGCTGGCGCTGGCGACTGCCCGGCGATTGGATCGAGTGGGACATCGAGGTACCGCAGGACGGCCTGTACGCCATCACGATGAAGGCTTGGCAGGGCTGGCGTGGACGCTTCCCCCGCTATCGCAGCCTCATGATTGACGGCCAGATTCCGTTCCGCGAGGCCGAAGACCTGCTCTTCCGGCCCGACAACGAGTGGCAATTCTACGAAGTCGGGAAGGAAGAGACCGGCGAGCCGTTCTTGTTTGCGCTCAAGAAGGGGAAGCACGTCATCAGACTGCAGGTGACGGTGGGTCAACTCAGCCAGACCCTGCGGACCTTGGATGTCATCGTCACCGAGATGTCCAACCTCAACCGCGAGATGTTGATGATTACCGGGGTGAATCCCGATCCCAACATGGAGTGGGACCTCCACCTCAAGATTCCCGACCTCCAGGACCGCTTCCGCTCGATCCGTGATCGCCTCATTGAGCAGGCCAAGATCGTCGAGGAAGCGGCCGGCGGGGCGAGCCTGTCGTCCGGGGCGTTCCGTATCGTCGTCGAGCAGATTGACGGGATGCTGTCGCGTCCCCACGAAATCCACAAGCGGATTGACGAGTTTGCCCGCAACCAGAACCTCCTCAGCTCCTGGCTGCTGAACCTCCAGAACCACCCGGTCTATCTGGACTGGATCGCGGTGCATCCGCCCGACTATCCGGCCGTACCGAACATGACCATCCTGAACCGGATCAAGGCCTGGTTGGGTCAGACCCCGAAAGACATCATCGGCCCGGCCCGGGGCAATGCTATCGAGGAAGCGTGGGCGGCCTTCAACGCCTTCCTGCTCTCCTTCCGCAAGAACTTCACTGGTGTCGGCAGTATCTACGACACGGCTCTCGCCGAAGCCTTCCGGGACCCCGATTCTGTGCCCCCGGCCTTTACTGATCGTCCCGAGGATTGGGCCTTAATCCGCAAGGAGCTAGAGGCTGATCCTTCCCCACTCCAGGTCTGGATCGGACGTGGTATCGAGTGGGGCATGATCATGAAGGAGATGGCGGAGACGGAGTTCACACCGGAAACCGGTATCCGCGTGAATATCAACATCATCCCGGCCGGTCAGCTGGGCGCGTCTCAGGGCAGTCTGCTCATCTTGGCGCAGACTGCTGGTGAGGCGCCGGACGTCGGGGTCGGCGTGACCGCCGACGTGCCGGTCGAGTTCGCCATCCGCAATGGCCTGGTCAACCTCAACACGCTACCCGGTTACGACGTGGTCAAGACCTGGTTCCGGCCGGGCGGGCTGATCCCGTTCCGATACTGCGATTCGAACCAGGTATGCGGGGACTACGCCCTGCCGGAAACGCAGGACTTCTCCATGCTCTTCTACCGTAAGGACATCCTGCACGAGCTGGGTATGCAGCCACCCGAGACGTGGGGTGATGTCTACGAGATATTGCCTCGTCTGCAGCAGCGTGGGATGGACTTCTTCTATCCGCCGCCCACCTTCGGTGGTGGTACCGCCGCTATCCGGACGGCCGTGCAGGGCGCCGTAGGGGTGGTGCCCTTCCTCTACCAGAACGGCGGCGAGTTCTATACTTGCAGCAAGGACAACGCTGCCAACTGCACCGACGATGACATCCTCTCGCGGTCGTCCCTCGACACGCCGGAGAGTCTCGCCGGCTTCCAGGAGTGGACCGAGTTGTATACCAACTTCAAGCTCTCGCGGGAAGCGAACTTCTTCACCCGCTTCCGCACCGGTGAGATGCCGGTCGGCGTGGCATCGTACTACTACTACGTCTCCTTCGCGGTGGCTGCGCCGGAGTTGACGGGTCGGTGGGAAATGCAGCCCATGCCAGGCAAGCTGCGCGCAGATGGTACGATTGATCGCACGAGCGGCGGTATCGGTGAAGCGGTGACGATCTTCAAACTGTCACAGCGTCCCTATGCCGCTTGGGAGTTCGTTAAGTGGTGGCTCAAGGCCCCCACGCAGCAGCAGTACGGCTTCGAGTTGGAGGCGCTCATCGGGGCGGAAGCGCGTTGGCCGACGGCGAACGTGATTGCCTTGCAGTCGCTGCCATGGCCGCGGCGTGATATTCAGTCGGTCCTGAATCAGTGGGAGTGGTTCAAGGAGGTGCCGGTTGTCTTGGGCGGGTACTTCTCCGCCCGGCATATCCTCAACGCCTGGAACCGCGTGGTGCTGCAAGGATGGAATATCCGCGAAGCGCTCGAAGAGGCGACCTACGAGATCAACAAGGAGCTAGCCAGGAAGCAGGAAGAGTTCGGCTTTGAGGTTGACCCGCGGCTCTACTCGCGTGGCGGGTTCCTACGCTACCGGGCGACGCCGACGCCCGGCGCCGGCTGACGGGTTTGAGCACGCGACCGATCCACGCGACCGATCATTGAGGCAACGTAAGGGGCGGCGGAGCAGGCTGCCGCTCCGGTGACGGTTGGAGAGGCAAGGGAAACGATGGCAACGACAAGCACGACCCCGGAGACGCTGGTCTCGGCGCAAGAGCAGCTTGCGGCGCGGGCAGCGGAAAGCCCGTTCTCCAGGTTTTTCAAGCGGTGGTGGCTCGCCTACGCGATGATGGTGCCGCTCTTCTTCTTCTACTTCGTGTTCATCATCGTGCCGGTGCTCGCCTCCTTCTTCCTCAGTTTCACCTACTACAACATTCTCGAGGCCCCCGCCTGGATCGGGTGGAACAACTACCGGCTGCTCCTCCTCGAGGATGATGTCTTTCTCATTGCGATTGGCAACACACTGAAGTTTGCCCTCGTCACCGGCCCGCTCGGCTTCTTCCTCTCTTTCCTCTTTGCCTGGGTCATCAAGCCGATGAAGGCGCGGACGATCTTGGCCTTGGCGTTCTACACGCCCTCCATCACCGCGGCCGTGGCGATGAGTGTCGTCTGGAAGATCGTGTTTGCCGGCGACCGCTACGGCTACCTGAACCACTTCCTGTTGAGCTTGGGTATCCTCGAGGAGCCGTACCTGTGGTTGAGCAATATTGACTCGATGATGCCGATTGTCATGTTCGTGGCCCTGTGGATGAGCATGGGCAACGGCTTCCTCGTCTTCCTCGCCGGACTGATGGGTGTCAACCAGGAGTTGTACGAGGCCGGCAAGGTGGATGGTGTGGCGAACCCCATCCAGGAGATCTGGCATATCACGCTGCCGATGATGAAGCCGCAGCTGCTGTTCGGCTCGGTCCTGGCTATTGTCGCCAGCTTCGGAGTGTTCAGTATCGCTACTGCGCTCACCGGCCTGCCAAGTCCGCTCTACGCAGCGCATACGATTGTGACGCACCTCTACGACTTCGCGTTCATCCGGTTCGAGATGGGCTACGCGGCGACCGTGGCGGTGTTCTTGTTCATCTGGACGTTCGGCCTCAGCCGCATCCTGTTCAAAGTGCTCTCGTCCAAGGACATCTATTGATGGGGCGAGGGGCGTGGCATCGGAAAGTCACTGGAGTACCTGCTAGAGAGAAGAGGAGATAATGGCAACAGCAGTCGCACAGCCACCGTCGGTCTTGTCCCGCGGGCGCACCCGGCGCCGCTTCCACATCCGCTTGCGGATTTCACCGCGCTACTTCATCACTATCCCGCTCGCTGCGTTTGCCATCCTACCGATCGTCTACATCATCTCGACGGCCTTCAAGCCACTTGAGGAGCTACTGCTCTTCCCCCCGCCGTTCTTCGTGCGTAATCCCACGCTCGACAACTTTACGGACCTGCTGTTGAGCTTCGGCTCGCTGTCGGTACCGTTCACCCGCTACCTCTTCAATAGTCTGTTCGTCGTGATCGTGCTGACCTTTACGGGTGCGCTGCTGGCCGCCTTGGCCGCCTACCCGCTGGCCAAACTGAACCCTCCCCTCGGCAACGCCCTGTTTGCTCTGGTGGTGGCCGGATTGATGTTCCCGCCGGAAGTGCTCGCCATTCCGCGGTACATCGTGGTGGCGAACATGGGGATCATTGACACCTACTGGGCGCTGATCCTGCCGAACCTGGCGGTACCGCTGGGGATGTTCCTGATGAAGCAGTTCATGGATCAGCTGCCATCCGAGATTCTGGAGGCAGCGCGAGTAGACGGCGCCAGCGAGTGGACCGTCTTCTGGCGGATTGCCATGCCGATGGTCTCTCCGGCCTGGAACACCGTCATCATCCTGAGCTTCATCCAGTTCTGGAACGACTCTTTCAGCCCGATCGTGTTCACCCGTTCCGAGGCGATGAAGACGGTGCCCTACGCGATGATTACCATCCAAGCCGGCGCGAACTTCATCGCGCGGCAGGGCGCGGCGGCGGCGGCGGTGTTTATCATGACCACGCCGACCATCTTGGTCTTCATCCTGCGTCAGGCTAAGGTCGTTCAGACGTTCGCACACGCCGGTATCAAGTCCTAGCTCGTCGGTCGGTGCGGTGCCCGCTCCTCGATGATGAGGGCTGCGGGGAGGGACTGTGTACGTCCCACCAACAACTGCTAAACGGTAATCAGGCGTTGCCCAGGCAGAGCGCCGGGTAGCGGGATGACAACCAAGTCATCGGGGAGGTACGGAGTATGCAGAGGCATCGAGGAGAGCGCCACAAGGGGCACGTGTTGCTCTCGGTGCTCGTCTTAACGTCGTTGCTCTTTGGATTGATTGCTGCCCCAGTGGCAGCGGAGCGCGAGCGTTCGTGGGTGCTCGACAAAGACGGGCAGCCCCTGACGGCGCCCGTCGCCTACGTGTTCGATTCCGAGATTGATGGCCTCTACAAGGAATCCGGCACCTTCCGCAATCCGTCCGACTTGTTCATTGACCACGAGGAGAACGTCTGGATTGCTGACTCTGGCAACAACCGCCTAGTGAAGTTCACCAAGGACGGCGTCTTCCTGAGTGAGTACGGCACCGACCCTGGCCCCAGCAAACTGAATGCGCCAGAGGGCGTCTTCATCACGCTGGACGGCAACATCTGGGTGGCGGACCGCGGCAATAGCCGCGTCGTGGTGCTCGATCCGGACGGCCAGTTCATCCGCGACTTCCCGAAGCCGGCGTCCAAGCTGCTCGCTGCCGACCAGGTGTATCAGCCCTCCAAGCTCGTCGTGGACCGCCGTGGTCAGTTGTACGTGCTGAACGGTGGTGGCGACTACCGTGGGATGTTCCTGCTCGACGGGCAGGGCATCTTCCGGGGCTTCTTCGCCGCAAACCGCCTGCCGTTCAACGTCATCCGGCTCATCATCCAGTGGGTGACGACCGAGGCCCAGAAGCGCCAGATCTCGAAGATTCTGCCCACCCACCACGCGAACATGCACCTCGACGCACGGGGCTTCATCTGGGCGGTATCACCGCTGGGCGCCGACGAGCAGATCAAGAAGCTGAGTGCCGTCGGGATCAACGTCTACAAGCTGGACTTCTCCTTCGGTGAGGAAGTCCCGCGGGGCACGCAGCTAATCAAGGCGCAGTTCGTTGACATCACGATAGACCAGCAGGAGATTGTATCCGCCCTCGACTTCAACTCCGGCCGCGTATACCAATACGACCAGCTCGGCAACCTGCTGGCGATCTTCGGTGGCCGAGGCCCCCAGCGCGGCAAGTTCGAGTTGCCGGCGAGCATTGCGACGGACCACGATAGTCGTATCTACGTCTTGGACGCGAACCGGAACAACATCCAGCGTTTCCGACCGACCGGCTACGCGCAGTTGGTGCATGACGCCAGCAAGCTCTACTACGACGGCTACTACCCGGAGTCGGCCGACCTGTGGCGAGAGGTGCTGCGGCGCAACTCAAACTTCGAATTCGGCCACGTTGGTGTAGCCAAGTCTCACTTCAAGCTGGGGAACTACCTTGATGCAATGCGCGAGTATGCCGTCGCCCGCGACACTGAAGGCTACTCTCTGGCGTTCGGCGAGTATCGGCATGACTTCCTACGCGAGAATTTCGGGTGGGTGATGCCCCTCTTGATCCTGGCGATCTGGCTGGGGTGGACCCTGATCTCGCGTTCCGTGAAGCGTATCATGGCTCTGAATCTTGAGGTGGAGGACGAGTACGTATGAGCGTCGCAACTCAGCCGAGGGCGCGCGGCATTCGCGCTGCCCGCAGTATCGCCTACGCTCCGGTGCATCGCACGCGCCGCGAGGTTTTCGGGCAATGGACGCGCGATGCCCTCTGGTGGCTGAACAAAGTGGCCAAGCAGGGGCTAAGTGTGCTCGCGCACCCATCCGACGCCTTTTGGGATCTCAAGCGCACCGGTGACTGGCTGGCTGTGCCGGTCGTCCTGCTCCTCGTCATCACGGCGCGCATGCTTACCCTGGCCCTGACGAATTTCCAGTACGTGTTCAGCAAGCCGGGCCAACTACAGCTTGGTGAGGCGAGCTTCAATCTCGAACAAGCCCTGAACTGGGTCTCCCAGTCGGCCACGTTGGGCATGACCAACTTCTTCTACGATTCCAGCCCGGAGCGCGTCAGCATCATTCTGGAGTTCGTCCGCATCCTCATTCCCTTCGGAACCTGGTGTCTGGCCCACTACGCCGTCTCATCCATCTTCTTTGGTGAGGGCAAGTTCAAGGACGTGATGGTCGCCGCCGGCTTCTGCTTCATGCCGTACATCCTCTTCTCCTGGCCGCTTACGGCGTTGATGACGAACATCACCACCCTGAAGGAGAAAGACGTCTACTTCACCGCCACGTTCGCAATCGGTTTCTGGGCAGCGTATTTGTACTTTGTTCAGATACGCACCATTCACGACTTCTCGAATAAGCAGACCTGGTCTTGCTGGATCATGAGTCTGATAACCGTTATATTCATCTGGGCACTGTTTATCGTGCTCTTCGTCTTGACGAGCCAGGTTGCTGAGTTCTTCCGCGACGTGACCTACGAGCTATTTACGTCGGGTCAGACGATCGGGGATGTGTTCCGGTCGCCATTCGTCCGCTTCGCCCTCGTGACAATACTGGCTCTCATATTCGTGACAGTGGCGACACTGACCGCGAAGAAGCCGAGTGAGGATGACTTCGAGGAGGAAGAGCTGTAGACGCGGGTGGGTCAGGCGGGCGTGGCCATGGCCCGGTCCGCATGACCGTCTGTCCTCTAAAGGAGTGTGTGCCTAGTCCGTCGGGAGGTGGAGAAACTGATGAATCGTATGGCCAAGTCCTATATCACGCGACGCACACTGCTCATCGCTGGCGGCAGCAGTATGGCGGCTGCCGGACTGCTGGCAGCCTGTGCCCCATTTGGCTCAGACGAGACGGCCGCGGCGCTAACGGAAACCACCAGCGCGTTGGGTATGGCGGAAAGCGCGGCCCGGGAGCCGGTGTGGACTTCTACCGGCGAGCCGTTCTCCGGACCACCTGCGGCACAGACCAATCCGGAGGTCGGCGAAGAATTTCAGTTGGCGCAGGAAACGGACAAGTTGCGCCTCTATATTGACCCAGGTCTAGGGAAAGTTGTCGTCGAAGACAAGCGCAGCGGGAAGCTCTGGCGCAGTAACCCCGTGGAGCCGGCCAAGCGCAAGACCTTGCTCCAGAACGCGGTCTTTCTCCTCAACTTTACGAACGACCGCCTCCAGATGACCAACCTGGCCAGTTCTGCGTCCGAGAACCCGGAGCTACGCATCGAGAAGCTCGACGGTGGTGGGATACGCGGGATTTTCAACCTCACGAAGCGCAAGATCTCGTTGGCGCTCGACCTGCGGCTCACGGACGATTACCTCGAGGTTTCCATCCCGGACGACCAGATCGAAGAGCGCGGCAACTTCAGAGTTGTGTCCATCGAGGTGCTACCCCTCTTCGGCTCCGCCAAGGTCGGTTCCGAAGGCTATGTGATGATCCCGGATGGTTCCGGGGCGCTCGTCACGTTCAAGCCGAAGTTTCCGCAGTATCGGCAGCGCTATTCGGGAGTGATCTATGGCGAGGACGCCGGGGGCCGGGCCTTCCGCCGCCTGGCCGGGTCGGTGCGCCAGCGCACCTACTCCGAGCAGCCTTGGCTGCCCATCTGGGGGCTGAAGGATGGCGACCATGCCTATGTCGGCATGGTGACGCAGGGCGATTTCGAAGCCAATGTCAACGCCTACCTCAGCGGCTACATTACCGATCGCAACCGCGCCTCTGCCGAGTTCTTGTATCGTCGTCAGGCTTCCATTCCGCGCCGGCGCACGTTGTTCGTCAACCGCATCGAAGAGCGGCGATTGCTGGGGCCGCGCAAGCTGCGCTATGTCCTGCTGAACGGTGACCAAGCCAACTACGTGGGGATGGCCAGAGCGTACCGCCGTTACTTGACGGAGACTCGCGGGGTGCAACGTATCACCGAGCGTCCGCGCCCCTACCTGCAGATATTCATGGGCATCACGCGCCGGATCGGTTTCTTCGACGAGTTTGTCCAGATGACCACGTTCGAGCAGGCCCGGGAAATCGTGCAGTCATTCCTGGACAAGGGTCTCACGGACTTCGATGTCACGCTCCTAGGCTGGAACGACGATGGCTTCCGGGGCCGTTTCCCACGGCGCTACCCGGCCGAGTCGGACCTTGGGGGTGACGGTGAGCTACGCAAGCTGATCAACTTTGCCCATGACAATGGCCTGCGGGTCATCTTCAACGATGACTACCTCTATGGGTATACGCGGTACAACGGCGGCATTATCGGCCAGATACCAGGCATCCGTAACATCTGGAAGAACTTTGCCTACGGGTTCAACACCCGCTTCGATGTCATGCGGGGGGTCAATAAGCTGGCCATCAACCAAGGGCGGGGTGACGTGTATCTCATCAATCCGCGCATTGCCCGGACCCGCTATGCCGCATCAGACCTTCCGCTGCATAGGCGCATGAAGGCCGACGGCGTGGAGTTTCGCTACTTCGGCCGGTTCGTGCTCTCCGATACGAACGAGCTTAACCCGCTACGCCGCGAGGCGGTGGCAGCGGAGTGGATGCAGATCGTTGCCCAGGCGAAGGAGGTGTTGGGCGGCGCGGTCTCCGTCGAGGGAGCCAACGGCTACAGCTTAGGGCACACGGACCGGATCATCGAAACCCCGATGGACAGCACCGATGCCTTCGCCGACTTGCCTGTACCGGTCTATCAGATCGCCACGCACGGACTGGTGAACTTGATGGCGCCCCTTGCCAACTTGCGTAACGACCCGCGGCGTGAGTATCTCCGCCAGATCGAGTGGGGCGCGCAGCCGGTCTACCAACTCACTTTCCAGCCGTCGGCCGGCTTGATCCGGACGCGACACCACGAGCTATTCAGTTCGCTGTACACAGACTGGGTAGATGAAGCGGCGGCCGAGTACAAAGTCTTCCACGAGCAGCTTGGTCACTTGGCGACACAGTTCATCGAGAACCACGAGCAGCTCATGGACGAGGTCTATCGCACGACCTTCGAGGACGGCACGCGCGTCGTGGTGAACTACCGGGATGCGGCCGTGACCGTTGACGGCCAGCGCATCGGGCCGAAGGACTACCTTGTCCAATAAGCAATGCATGCAGAGCAGCCGGAGTAATCCAGTCGGGAGGATGAGGCCATGAGGATGAACCTGCGGCCCCGCCAGCCACGCACTGAGGGACAGGTTGCCGCTGGCACCGCGCCGGTAGGCTCGCGACAGTCCCTCCTGGGCGTGACCGTGCTGGGTGTGATGACCGCCGCCCTGATCATGTTGGCCCCGGGGATTACCTTTATCACGAACACGCCGCTCATGGACGCCTGGAAGGAAGCGACCGAGGCCGGTGAGTTGACCTGGGACTTGGGGTTTCGTTCGCTCACGATCCTGGAGATTCCCGGCTTGATTGTCTTGGTTGGCTGGCTCAGCTCCTTCGTCTGCCTGGTGTTGCTGGAGCCGTTCAGCCGTAGCATCAGGATGAAGATGGGTACGCGGCAGAGCTTCTTAGGGATCTGGTTTGTCGCCCCGTGGATTAGCGGCTTTGCGGCGTTCATGCTCCTGCCGCTGCTACAATCGCTCCGCTTGAGCTTCCACGAGCTAACGGCCACGAGCCTGAGTGACCTGAAATTCAGAGGATTGGAGAACTACAAAGAGGCCTTCTTCATTGACGCGGAGTTCCCCCCGGCGCTGATCAAGACCTTGTCGCTCAATGCCTTCGACTTCCCGATCATCGTCATTTTTGCGCTCTTCGCGGCCATCCTCGCCAACCAAAAGATCAAAGGCGTGATGACCTTCCGGGCGATCTTCTTCTTGCCTTTGATCATCGGGTCGGCACAGGTCATCAGAGAGCTTGCAGCGCAGCAGGTGGGCGGTTTCGCGCTGTCGCAGGGCGTGGACTGGCAGCAGATTGTATACACCTATTTGGGTGCGGGCGCGGCCGAGCAAGTCAGCGCCGTCCTCGACCGGATTATCTTCGTGCTCTGGAATACCAGCGTGCAGATGCTGGTGTTCCTGGCCGGGCTGAACTCGATCCCCGGTACCCTCTACGAAGCGGCCCGCGTTGATGGAGCAAACGACTGGGACCGCTTCTGGAAGATCACGCTCCCGCTCATGACCCCGGTCGTCCTCGTCAACATCGTCTATACCATCGTGAACTCCTTCACCGATACCTTCAACGACGTCCTGAGCTACGTGCAGGAGGTGGCGTTTGCCGGTGGGTTCCGTCTGGGCTACGCGGCAGCGTTGGGCTGGGTTTACTTCTTGATCATAGGTGTGATGCTCAGTGTCGTCATCTACTTAGCCGGCCGCTTTACGTTCTATGCCGGTGAGCAGCAGGAGTGATAAGCTGTGGTTCGGGACACGAGACTGAGTCCGGATCGCGGGGGAAAGAGGTAGCTATATGTCGCCGTTGAGTGTTGCGCTGGAGTGGGTGGTTGAGTACCGACCGGTCTGGCTCCGTGACCAGCAAATCTTCCGCCGCCGATCTATTGCCCTTGTGCAGCGCCTCCTCACCTACGTCGTGCTTATAGACATCTGCTTTGTCTTCCTCATTCCCGTCTTCTATATCCTCTCGACAAGCCTGAAGACGGCTCAGGACCTTACGGATCCGACCATTTACTGGATTCCGCATAGCTTCCACTGGTTCACCTATCCGCTGGCGTTTCTTTCGATGGCGTACATCCGCTCCTTGAGCAACAGCCTGTGGATTTCGGTCGGGTCTGCTATCGGTCAGACGGTCGCGTGCGGGTTTATCGGCTACGGCTTCGCCCGGCTCCGGTTCCCCGGCCGCAACATCCTGTTTGCACTCGTACTCTTTACCTTCATGGTCCCGCCCCAAACCATCATCGTGCCTCTCTTCATCCTGTACAAGAACCTCGGCTGGATCAACAGCTTCAACCCCTTCCTCGGGCCGGCCTTCTATGGTCACGGGCTGCGTGGGGCGATCTTCGTGGTGATCTTCCGCCAGTTCTACCGCACCTTGCCGTGGGAATTGGAAGAGGCCGCGCGCGTTGACGGGGCCAGCGCCTTTGGCATCTGGTGGCGGATCATGCTACCGCTCGCGGTGCCCGCTATCGTCGTGGTGTTCCTGTTCTCGGTCGTGTGGCACTGGAACGACTTCTTCGAGCCGTTCATCTACCTCAACCGTATTGAGCACTTCACGCTGCCCATGCGGCTCTCCGTGCTGTCGCCCACGCTCAACCAAGTCACGGGTGGCCAATCCAGCGAGCTGTTCAACGAGGCGTTAGTCATGGCGGCAGTGTTCCTCGTCATATTGCCGCCCTTATCTATCTACCTCTTCACGCAACGCTACTTCATCGAGTCGGTAGACAGAACCGGCCTGGTGGAATAGCGCCTGCGGCCAACTGGCTCCGACCGCCGGAGCCGGTTGGCCGCTCACCGTGGGCCGCCGCTCGGAACGGACACCACGGCTTAAGCCGCCGCGGCCCTAGCGCCGCCTTGCCCGCCATAGCCGAATGGTGGAGAGGGGGTCAGGTGCGGCCCAACCTGCTTCCCCCTCCTGCCGGCGGAGAGTCTTGGGGGCGGTACGAGCGGCGGTGGCCGGTTGCGCCGCGGGCGCGGCTCAACCGGCGCGGAAGTCCGGTGCGGCGAGGACGATCAGCGCCGGTTGGCCCGGCGCTTGCTCCTCTTCCGGCTCGTCGAGGCAGGTAGTGATCGCATAGACGAGGAACAGCACCAGTAGGACACCGCTGATGATGGACACCGCCCAGACCCGCGACAGCCGTTTGTCGCCGGCGCGCAGGGCGTCCATTTCCTCTTCAGTGCGGGGTATTAGCAGATTCCTGAACGCCTCCACCCGCCGCGTCACGTCGCCGCCGCCGGCGCCTCGGAAGGGGCCGCTGAACACCAACGGCCCTTCGAGCGGATCCTCGGCCTCTTTGACTTCGACCCTCTCGAGGCCGACGACCAGCACGGGCGTTTCGGCCTCGCGGATGTGGGAGACGCCGACCTCTTCGGCGGTCTGCACCTCGGTGCCGGTGATCGCCGTCAGCGGGATGCTGACGAGCGGACGATACGAGTCGGGCGGGCAGATAACGAGCTGCTCACCGTCGGTTGTGCAGACTACGTCTTGCGCTCGACGCAGTTCCCCCTGCACTTCATAGAGACCCTCAACATAACCCAGTCGCAATCGTGGTACAGGCATGAGCCGATTATCCTCCTAGCGCACTGTTTTCTCTTGTCACCCCCACTCTACCGTCATAGCAGAATAGGCGCAAGCGTGCCGCGGCAAAGACCGCCCAATCGAGCGTTGGCGGGCCATTCTGCCGTGTGCTTACGAGCCGAGTGTGGGAGTGATCGGGGGCGCTGTGCGCGCCGGATGCAGGGTGGGCGATATAATGAATAGCAGTAACGCCGATGGTAGGGCTAAGGGTATGTCGGATCGCGTAAAGATTGTGCCGCTCGGTGGAGTAGGTGAGGTGGGCCGCAACATGATGGTCGTTGACAGTGGCGACGACCTCATCGTGATTGATGCCGGCGTGATGTTCCCCGAGAGCGGCATGCTCGGTGTCGACCTCGTAATCCCGGACATCTCGTATTTGCTGGATAAGCTCGACCGCCTGCGGGGCGTCATCGTCACGCACGGTCACGAAGACCACACGGGCGCCTTGCCGTATGTGCTGCCGCAGCTCGACTTCCCGCCGATCTACACCTCGCGGCTCACGGCCGGTCTGATCCAGGGCAAGCTCCGGGAGCACCGCTTGGATGAGCGCGTCAGCGTCAACACGATCTCCGGCGGTGACCAAATATCGCTGGGGGCGCTGACGATCGAGTTCTTCCACGTCTGCCACAGCATCCCCGATGGGCTGGGCTTGGCCATCCATACCCCGGTGGGCCTCATCGTCCATTCGGGTGACTTCAAGTTCGATCACACGCCGATCAATGAGGGCCGGACGGACGTGGCCAAGCTCGCTGACCTGGGCACCCAAGACGTGCTGTGCCTGCTCTCCGACAGTACCTATGCCGACCTGCCAGGGTATACGCCCTCGGAGCGCGTGGTGGCCGATACGTTCGAGCGGGTCTTCGCCGCGGCACCCGGCCGCATCATCGTCACCACCTTCGCGTCCCTCATCTCGCGCGTGCAGCTTGTCCTCAACACGGCGGCGCATTTTGACCGCAAGGTGTGCCTCGTCGGGCGCAGCATGGTGCAGAACTGCGGGATTGCCCGTGACCTCGGCTACCTATCCGTTCCGGCCGGCATCTTGATTGATCTTGAGGAGTTGGACAACCACCCTCCGGAGCAGCTCGTCCTCGTCTCTACGGGCAGCCAAGGAGAGCCGACCTCGGCGCTGGCACGCATGGCGAACCGCGACCACCGTCATATCGAGATTGTGCCCGGAGACACCATCGTTATCTCCGCTACTCCCATCCCTGGTAACGAAGAGCTTGTGCATCGCACGGTAGACAATCTTTTCCGCTTGGGCGCCAACGTGCTCTGGAGCCGTAGCGGCCACGACGGTAGCGGGCAGCAAGTCCACGTTTCGGGTCACGGCAGCCAGGAAGAGTTGAAGCTCATGTTGAGCCTGATCCGGCCGCAATACTTCATCCCTATTCACGGTGAGTATCGACATCTGGTCCATCACGCCCGGATCGCGGAGTCGCTGGGCATTCCGCAGTCCAACATCTTTGTGATCGAAGACGGCGAGGTCGTCGAGTTCGGGAACGGCTGGGCGCAGATGGGCAAGCCGGTGCCAGCCGGCTACGTGTTCGTGGACGGCTTGGGTGTAGGTGACGTCGGCAACGTCGTCCTCCGAGACCGCCGCGTTCTGGCCCAGGACGGCATCCTGGTGGCGCTCATCACCGTTGATCGCCACAGCGGGGAGCTTGTCGGCCGCCCGGACATCGTGACCCGCGGCTTTGTCTACGCTCGCGAGTCCGAGGAGTTGATGGACGAAGCCCGCGAAGAGATTCAGTCGGTGTTCGCCGGGGCCGGCGACGGCGCTGCCGCCGATGCCGATTGGTCCACGGCCAAGGGTAAAACCCACGGCGTCCTGCGGCGCCTCTTCTACAAGCGCACCCGCCGTCGGCCGATGATCCTGCCTGTCGTGACCGAGGTGTAACGCCTCGGCTCGCTGCGAGCCGGTAGCTGCCGCGGCAGCCGTTCGGGGCCAGCAGCCTCACGTCAGTCCCACATTATTGCCGCTATGGCCGGGTGAGAGGCTGCGGCAGGCGTGTAGTCGTTTTCTGATGTAGGAGTCGAAATATGTCCACCACTCGTCAAGCCCGTCGTGGCAAGGCGCCGGCCACCGCTAGTCGTGACTGGAGCGACTGGGTTGGTGATCGGTTGACCACGCGCTTTCCCTATGGGCTGGCCGTATTGGCCCTCGGTGCCTTTACGCTGCTCAGCCTCCTCTCGCCAAACGGTTCCCTGACCCGGCCTTGGGCCGACCGTGCCATTGACATTTTCAACTGGTGGACGGTGCCGCTCTCGTTGCTGCTCATGATCGCCAGCGTGGCGATCTTGCGCGGTCCCGGCGTCGGCACCTGGCTGCTTGCCGGTCGGTTGCTGGCAGCCCTCGCCAGTGGCATCTCCTTGACGGCGCTCTTGGCCGTGTCGGCGGGCACGGACGCCGAGTACCCCTGGCCGTGGCTTGCGGCGCTCGCCACGTTCGGCGAGGTGCCCGCAACGGCGGTTGAGCAGGCGTTCGGGCGCTTCGGTGGGCTTCTCATGCTCTGCGTAGTTGCGCTGCTCGGCGGCGGCGCCTCTCTGGGCATCAGCGTGGAGCGGTGGGGGCAAGTGGGCCGCGCATTGGTCGTGGGCACCATCGGCTTCGCCCGACTGGCTGCCTGGGGACTGTGGTATCTCGGCCGTGGGGTCTCGATGGTGCTGAGTCTCGTAGGGGTTGCTGCACTGGCAGCCGGGCGCGGCGTCCATTCTTGGGCTGCCGAGCGCGTCGCCGAACGGGAACGGATGGCGGCAGACATAGAGCCGGAGGGGCAGCTTGTCGTTTCTGACCCACTCCCACCGCAGTCGAGCCAAGTCGTCTTCGAGCCGGCGGAAGCCGCAGCGGCGCCGCCCGCAGTTGAGGCGGCCCTCGCCGCAGATTCGCCGGTGGCCTCACCCGACCACGTGGCGGGGGAGGAGCTACAGCCCGGGTGGCAGTTGCCCTCTACGGCTATGCTCGCCAGCGCCGGTGCTCAACAGATCAGCACCGCAGAAACGGATGAGAAATCCAGGGTAATCGAGGAAACGCTCGCCGCGTTCAACGTACCCGTGCAGGTAGTAGAGACCCGTGTTGGGCCGACGGTCAGTCAGTTTGGCCTGCGGCCGGCGCCAGGTATCACCGTCCAGCGCATCAAGCGCCTCCAGGACGACCTGATGCTCGCGCTCGCGGCGCCCTCCTTGCGCATCGAGACGCCGGTGCCGGGGCGTCCGGTGGTCGGGATCGAGATACCGAACTCCGGTATCGGAGTAGTGGGCCTGCGCGAGGTGCTCGAATCCAAGCGGTTCGCGCAGGACAAGGGTACCCTGAAGATCGCGCTGGGACGCGATGTCGAGGGAAAACCGCGCCTTGGTGACCTGGCGAAAATGCCCCACCTGCTCATTGCCGGTCAAACCGGCTCCGGAAAATCGGTCTGCGTCAACACGATTGTCGCCTCGTTGCTTTACCAGGGGACGCCGGATACGTTACAGCTCCTGATGATTGATCCGAAGATGGTCGAGCTGGTGGAGTACGAGGGTATCCCCCACCTCCGCTATCCCGTAGTCGTCGAGCTTTCTGAGGCGGCCAAGGTCTTGCTGTGGGCGGTGGAGGAGATGGAGCGCCGCTATCGCCTGCTCAAGGATGCCGGCTACCGCAATATCCAGACCTACAATAACGCACTCGCCGACCGTGTGGAAGCTGACGAGGATGGCCCGGCGCCGCTGCCCTATCTCGTGCTAATCATTGACGAGCTAGCCGATCTCATGATGTTTGCGCCCGACGACGTAGAACCGGCGATCTGTCGCCTGACGGCCAAATCGCGGGCCGTCGGCATCCATCTGGTCGTCGCCACGCAGCGCCCGTCCGTGGACGTTGTGACTGGCCTCATCAAGGCAAATATGCCGAGCCGGATTGCCTTTGCCGTTAGCAGCCAGACGGACTCCCGGGTCATTCTCGATACCGGCGGGGCCGAAAATCTGCTCGGCCGCGGAGACATGCTGTATCTCCCCTACGACTCAGGCCGCGCGGTGCGCGTGCAATGCGCCTACGTCTCCGATGAAGAGATTACCGGGCTGGTTGAGTTCTGGAAAGCGCAAGGCCCCCCGGACTACGTAGACGAGGACGAGATCGCCCACTTGCAGCTCAAGGAGGATGAGGCTGCGGAGACGGGCCGGGAGAATCCCGAGCTTGATCTGGCCTTGGGCGCGATTGAAGAGTTGGACTACACCTCGGTCTCGTGGCTCCAGCGCAAGCTGGGTATCGGCTACCCCAAAGCCGCCCGCCTCATGGATGATCTCGTCGAGCGCGGGATCGTGGTGAAGGAAGACAGCCCGGGGCGCTCCTACCGGGTGGTACCTGGTGCTCCCTTCGCGGCCCTGCGGGGCGAGTGGGAGGTGCCAGGCCAGGACGATGACAACGAAGAGCCGTTCTAAGCCTCACCCCCCGGACCCGGGGGCGGTTGCCGATCTTGTCGGCGCGGTTGCCACCCTGCTCGTCGCTGGCGGCCAGACCTTGGGCGTGGCCGAATCGTCAACGGGTGGGTTGTTGGGCCACTGGCTGACCGACCGGCCGGGTGCCTCGCACTGGTTTCTAGGCGGTGTCATCGCCTATCACAACCAGCTCAAGATCGAACTCCTGGGCGCCCCGGCGGCGCTCTTCGCCCGCAGCGACACAAGCGCCGGCGGCACGGTCAGCGCGGCCACGGCGCGTGCATTGGCACTCGGCGCCCGGCAGCGTCTCCGCTGCGACTGGACCGTCGCCGAAACCGGCTTGGCCGGTGCCCATCCGGGCCGGTCACGCAAGCCGATTGGCTTGAGCTACATCGCAGTGGCCGGTCCCGGAGCGGCTGCCGACGATCAGCCGCGGGTGTGGGCAGCAGAGCATCGGTTTGAGGGCGACCGCAGCGCCAACAAAGCCGCCGCGGCGCACGCCGCGCTCCACCTCCTGCATCAGGCGGTGGTCGAGGCGGCCGGCTCGTCGAACAGGCCGGGCTGATAGGCGTTGTCGGGGAGATGGTAGGCGGGAATCCCCTGCCCCCGCAGGATGCCGGCGAACGTGCCTTCCCCATGCACCGTGTAGACCACGCGCGGCTGCGCTTGCTCGACATAACTGAGTAAATCAGTGTAGTCGGCATGGTCACTCAACGGGAGCAGATAGTCGGCGCCGAACCGATAGCGTGCAGTTGGGTCTGCTGCCCAACCGCTCAGGAAGAAGCTCTGCACGCGCTTCAAGCGACCGATCAACGGGTCGGAGCGGCGCCGGTGTGGTGGAGCCAGGATCACCTTGTTGCGGACATCCTGGGCGGTTGCCGCCGTGAGCAGCGCGTAGTTACCTAACGGTACGCCGAGGCGTTCGTAGTGTTGGGCAATCGCGTAAATCTGCTCCTGAACCAGCACCTCAAACCCGGCGTTGGTCAGCAGCGCCAGTGCCTCTTGGCCCTTGCCCAGGGCGTAGGCGAGCACCAGCGGCGCCCGTCCGGTTTCGAGACAGCGTGAGACGCAGTCGTGCAGCTCGTCGGCCACCGTCTCGACGGCCGGGAACCGATAGTGCGGTTGGCCGTAGGTACACTCCATCACTAGCACGTCGCAGCGCCGCACCTCGCACGGTTCTACCGCCGGGCCGTGTTTCAGGCGAAAGTCGCCGGTATAGACGACCGTCTGCCCATCGGGACCGCGTACCTGCGCTTGCGCCGACCCCAAAATGTGCCCGGCTGGGAACAATTCTAGCTCGTATTGACCGAATTGGTGCGGCTGCCCGAACGGTAGCTCGATCACATCGCGCCGCCGGGTGCGCTGACGGTAGAAAACGGCCGTCGCAGGCGTGGCCACTGCCCGGCGATGGGGACGGCAGTGGTCGCTGTGTCCGTGCGAGACGAACGCGAGCGGCTTGCGTAGCTCGGGATCGAGCCACAGGTCGGGTGCCGGCCAGTGCAGGCCGCGGTCGTAGCGAAAGTGTGTCGGCCGGAGCGTGGGAGCGGCTACACCGAACATCTGTTGTCTCAGGCTTCCTGTCGGCGGAGTGTACCGGTTCTTCTAACGTAGCCGGCCGCCTTCACGCCTCTGCGCTACACTGGTGGTTGGAGTCATTTCAGTTGGCTGCAGGCAGCGGTGAGGGACTGTGAACAACGGCGCATTGGCGGGCCAAACGGGGCTGTTGTCCTCGCTCAGGGGCGCTGGCGCGGTCACGCCCGATCTGACGGTCAACCTGGCTCCGTCGCACCCGACGGGCTTGACGCTCAGGAACCCCGTCCTGGCGGCGAGCGGCACGTTTGGCTACGGAGTCGAGTTCGCCGGGCTGGTGGATATTCAACGCCTCGGCGCCATCGTCTGCAAGGGCACCACGTTGCAACCGCGTGTGGGCAACCCACCGCCGCGCACGGTGGAGACGGCGGCCGGCATGCTCAACTCGATCGGCCTGCAGAACGTAGGCGTCCAGGCGGTCATCGAGCAGTATGCCCCACAGTGGGCAGCCTGGACAGTACCGGTGCTGGTCAATATCGCTGGGGAGTCAGTAGCTGACTTCGCCCGGTTGGCCGAGCTTCTCGACGGTGTGCCGGGTGTTGCCGCCATCGAAGTCAATATCTCCTGCCCGAACAGCGAGGCCGGCGGCACCTACTTTGGTCAGGACCCCGACATGGCCGCGGCCGTCACACGCGCCGTGCGCGGCGCCACCGGCCTAGCGACGGTCGTCAAGCTCACGCCCAACGTGACCGACATCCAGCCGGTGGCGCTGGCCGTAGAAGCAGCCGGCGCACATGCCCTGTCGCTCGTCAATACGTTCAACGGCCTGGCAATAGACGTGCGTCAGCGGGCGCCACGGTTGGGCCAAGGCGCCGGTGGACTTTCCGGCCCCGCGATCAAGCCGCTCGCCATCGCGCTGGTCGCGCGCGTGGCCCAGGTCGCTACCGTGCCGATCATCGGCATCGGGGGAATCACCAACGGTGAGGATGCCCTAGAGTTCATCCTTGCCGGTGCCAGCGCCGTGCAGGTCGGAACGATGCACTTTGTCAACCCGCGAGCCAGCTTGGACGTTCTGGCAGGCGTGGTGGCTTGGCTACGGCGGCACCGGGTTGCGTCCGTGGCCGAGCTTACCGGCCGCGGCCATCCCACGCCGGCCGTGCGCGAGCGGGCAGTAGTGGACGCTGCGGCTGCGGGCTTGCGATAATCCATTAGCTTGCCGGCCGATCAGTCCGATGAACCTACTACCTCACTAAGCCGGCCAGTTCACACCGGCGCCTGCCGCGTGCAGAGCCAGCCCTACCACTATGGAATTTCCGGAGCTTTTGAGGCGGCTGTGGCCGCCAACGGCGTGGCGGCGGGCGTGGGAATCACTCACGCCAACTGAGTGGAGGCGTATACATTACGCTTCCCTCCTGTCACTGCCGGTTGTCCTCGTAGCCGTGGTGCTGGTCGTAGTGTGGCAGCAGCTACAACCCCGGTCGGCGGCGGTCCCGCCCGGCGACGTTGCTTTGCCGGCGGCCAGCGAATCGGCCCCGCCTCTCACAGCGCTGGTCGAGCAAAGCCGGGACCTGGCCCGCCGCGGCGTGCAGGCCGTTGTGCCGTCCTGGACCGACGAGCAGCCGCTGACCTTCTTGATCTTAGGCGTAGACCGGCGTGGGGAAGAGGTACCGCGCAGCGACGCCATTATCGTGGTCAGCATTGATCCGGTCGAGCGGCGTGCCACGCTCATCTCGGTGCCCCGTGACCTCTATGTGGATATTGCCGGCCACGGCATCATGCGGATCAATCAGACCTTCGTTCAAGGTGGCGCGCAGCTGACGCGGCAGACGGTAACGGCGGTGCTGGGCCTGCCGGTTGACTACGTCGTCAAGCTAGAGTTCGATGGCTTTGAGCGCATTATTGACACGCTTGGCGGCGTGGAGATTGAGCTAGCGCAGACGCTCTACGACCCCTACTACCCTGATGACGCAGATGGGTACAAGCCACTGCGGATTCCGGCCGGGCGGCAGCGTCTCAACGGTGAGCAGGCGCTCGGCTACGCCCGCTCCCGGCTGACCGACCCGGAGGCCGACTTCGGACGCAGCAAGCGCCAGCAGCAGCTCCTGTTGGCGCTGCGCGATCAGTTCCTCACCAGCGACACCCTGCCGCGACTGCCGGCCTTGGTCCAACAGTTGAGCAATGCGGTGACAACGGACTTCCCGCTGACGAAGGTGCCAGCCTTGGCCCGGCTGGGCATGTCCATCCCCCCTGACCGGATTACCCGCCTCGCCATCAACTACGATCAGGGGCTGGTAACCAGCGCTGTTACCGCAACCGGGGCCGAGGTACTCATCCCCGACGTGCCGCGTATTCGGCAGGTCGTCCACCAAGCCGTCAACAGCAGCGCTGTGACGGCCGCCGCGGCCCCCAGCGCGACGCCCGGCTAGCCGACATGGGGCCGGAGCGCGTCGGCTAGCTCGGCGATCAGGTCGGGAGTAGCGCGTTCGGCCGCCGGCAGGGCCTTGACCAGGCCAACGACCTCTGCGCCGCTAATCACCGGGAACACCGGATGACTCGCCTCCGTGTCGCGGCGGAGGAAGCGCGAGCGCATGATGGCCGGTTCGGCCTGCGCCAAGTCAAGCAAATGCTCGGCGGCCACCGTGACGCGGTCCGTGGTGGCCTGAGCACCGTCAGCACCGTTCTCCGTGTACTCGCCCTCTGGTGCGGTCATCGCGTCTCCATCGTCCGCGGCCAGCGAGCCGGAGGCGAGCACCACGGCAGCGCCGATTGGGAACCCGCTCACAACGTATTCGCGCACCAGGCGCCGCGCGCTTTTCCATGGCCGAGTCAGGTCCCATGTCGGGCTGCGGTCCCAGAGTTGCGGCTCACCGTCGTCCGCCAGCCGGTACCAGCGGTGATCCTGCTGCACATAAGTACCTTCGAGAGCCTGGAGCGAGAGCACCAACGCGCCGTGCGGTCCGAGCAAGATCACGTCGGCGAAAGCGCCGTTGGGTGGCAAGCTGACCTGTCGGAGGAGCACGTAGTCGTCGTCCAGCGCGTCGGCAAGGGCACGAATCACGGCTCGCACAGCCGCCGGCGTGGCCGTCATCGAGAGCGCGCGCCGCAGCGAGCCGATCCCCCACGCCGAAGCGAGAATGCCGCTAAACCCGACGAGGAAGTAGACGGAGAGGGAGCCGATGTCCAGGTAGTGGAGCACCAGCCACGTCAGCAGCAGCAGCACACCGAGCGACAGCAGGATTCCGCCGCGCGCGAGGCGGCGGCGGGCACGCCGGCGAATATCCAGGGCCGTACCGATGACACGCACGCTACTTCTGACCAACGACGGTAGCTCGTGGCCCTCCCTTACCTAGAGGATACCCCCTGGAGTAGCATCTCTGGGGCGAGGAAAGCACTAAGCCAGTTGTGTGCCGTTTCCAGACAACGGGCCGCTTCACTCTCACTCATGTCCCATAGTTCGGCCAGACGTGACCAGGCAACGTGATCTTCTTGCTCCTCCAGTTCTATTACGGATTCAACAAAGGGCGATGCCAACAGGTGGGCAGCTACCCAGTTGTTAAATACCTCCCGGGACAGGCCCTCTGGCACTAGGAGAGATTCCAAGTCCACTAGCGCCAACCTACGTTCATCGTCGGAGGCAATTCCGCCAGCCTGTCCGTTGTAAGTCATCCATAAATGTTCTGGAGCGCGAGTCAAAGGTTTCCAGTTATCGCCCTCAGCACCGAAGGACCCTTCTGCTGGCATTGCGTGCGGAGAATCAACCACATCAATAGCATTCCAGCAAGCGAATTCCGTGTCACTCACTTCCCTTGACTCTTCCAGCAGTTGGCGCTCGAACGCCCTGCTATCAAACTGCGGTCCAGGCTCGCAGAGGATCTCCAGATTGCCGACGCTGGAATAGCTCAGGCCGCTCGCCGTGAGATTTGCTGAACCGACCAGCACTCTGCTGTCGCAGCGGTAATACTTGGCGTGCAGTCGAGTGTGGAGTCGAAATGTGCCGCCACGCTCAACGATGATGGGGCGGCACTTCAGATCGGATGCGCCGACCAGTATGTCGGTAGGCGTCCATCGAGTGATGCATACTAGAGACGCTCCGATGTCAACCAAATCAAGAACCTTATTCAGAGCAACTGCCTTTATGTAGGGTGACGCAATCACTACTGCAACAGCATCGCTGCTACATTGTTGAAGCACGTCCCAAGCTGTGGGCATTATGATCTCAAGTTACGTTCATTCAGAAGTCGGAGGACTTCATTAACTTGACGCCCCCAATTTGTTGCTATGTCTTGGACCTCGCGTCTCCGTGTAGTTAGCTCAATCCCATCTTCCATACGGCCCCATGACAACAACATTGCGATGATTCCCAGAGCTGCCCTGCGAGCGACCTCGTTGCCACTCTGCTCGGCCTCCTTCTTGATGACCTCTAGGAATTGATACACAGGATGGTGGATATTGAGTCTCACGTTGAGAACCGCACCTCGTCTACGCACACTGAACATCTGATTGCCGTCCAATTGACCGGATGTGAAGGAATACCAACGGTCATTCTGAATCCATTCCCTGGCAAGTTGTTTAGCGACATCCTCAGCATACCCAGACTCCTGAAGATATTCTTCGAGATCATCCATCCTTTGTTGTGCAGAACGTTCATTACGCTCTCGGTCGGTGCCCGTAGGAACATCATGTCCCCGCTCAATTGCGCCACGGGTCGCATTCTTGGCCAACTCAACTGCTTCCTCGTGAACTGGAGGAGGTTCGCCGGGTTCTGGCTTGCCTATAGATTTCCGATGGTCAAACATCACATCAATGTCCTTCATGATGGCTCTTGTTGTGTCCCTAATATCCGCTACTATTTTGTAGAGGTCTTCATATTCCTCGCCAAGTTCGTCGAGCGCTTCCTGAGTGTCGCTATCAGTCCCAACCACTTCCAGGGCAGCCTGGGTAAACGCCGTTGCCATCTGCTTATTGTGGTCCACTCCGAATACGTCGTCACATCCACTGCCAAAGCGTACCTCGCACCCCCACCAGCGGTTCCTAGGATCCTCGAAGCCTCCTCCTTCTCTCATGAAACTCCTTTCCAGCACGATCTCTCGATTCTCCCGAACCACCGAGACTCCGATATTTCGACGGGCATCCCTACCATGCGGCAGACTGCCAGGGTTAGCTCTCTGCGCTCCCAGAGCCTTCAATTTCACTATTGAGTAGGTCACATCAACGACTTCCTCACGGCCGTTCACGAAGATGTGATATTCTTGAGGTGGTGGGTAAGGATCGAACATAGGCTCTTTGTCCCAGGGTTTTGATGTCGCGGTGTCACGCATCAAATACAGAGGATCGTTGGGGCGAATCTCCCTATCTCTATCTGGCAGCCTTTGCCCCTCTCGGGAGGCAGCTGTTCGGATAGTCACTTTGCCTTCAATAATGAAGTGCCGATAAATCCTCCCAATCTCTCTCTCAACTTGGCTGAAAAGAGTCCCAGCCTCACCCTTTATTCGATCCAGATCGCTCCACACAACGATCGTGCCTTGGTTAGGGTCTAAGGTATCCTTGCTCAACATCCTCCGCCATTCGTGCGGAATTGGCTTGTTGTCAGGCTCAGGCACATTGACTTGTTTTCTCGCTTCAATGGCACCTACGTCAAGATAGGAGTGAGATGGTCGCTCAATGCTGGACTGACGATTCCAAGTCCAAACGTCCACTCGTCGGCACTGAGATACTGATGCAGTCGGCAACCCCATTCCATATTTGCCGATCGCTTGAAAACTTGAAGATCTCTGACCGCCGCCAAATCGCAGAGCCTGTACGAGTTCTTCACCAGACATGCCATGTCCGTTGTCGGCCACAGCGAGCTTGAAAACCTTCCATCGGTTCCGGGACTTCACGCGCTTTTGGTGCTCTTGGAGCAGCAACTCCACCCTGCTGGCCTTTGCGTCGATTGAGTTATCTATTAATTCGCATATGGCATACGCTGTATTCCGATATCGGCTATCACGAACGGCGCGCATCGCCATATCGGGCAAGAAGAGGTCGCGGTCCAAGCTCATCTGCCGCACTGTGCCTGTAGCCATAATTCCTCCCAATTAGCGAAAGCGTCAGCAACGGAACCGAATCCAGGAAGGCTTGTGTCCACGACCGTATAAATCTGGCACCAACGATTCCCTCCCGAACGTGGGCCTCGCATTGCTCTGCCAACCATCTGCGAATACAACACCAGAGAGGTGGTAGGGCGAGCGACTATCACGCATCTGGTGCGTGGAGCATCAAAGCCGGCAGTCAGTACTCCGTAGTTGAAGATCACCATGCGCTGTCCATCGTCCCTGCGGAAATCGTTGATGACATCCCGACGTTGCTCACTCGCCGTGTGAGCTACGACCGATTCAGCGCGGATACCGTGCGAGCTAACTATTGCGGCGGCCTCCTCCGCAGACTGGACTGACGGACAGAAGGCTATCACTCGGCGGTGCCGCTTCAATGCCTCCAGCGAGAGTTCTACAATCTTGCCATGCCATATAGTATCACGTCCTATGCGGCGGAGATCTTCATTTGGGTAATCCAGACTACCTATAGGTTGATGTACCTCGGTGTCCATTTCGACAGTGACCGGAATGAACTCGGGTTCAGCAAGGTATCCCTGCCTGATTAGATAGATGACAGGGCTGGCATGTCCCTTTGGGTCAATGGTGACCTTGTTCTCGTCGAACATTTCCGCGAGATCGTAGTCTTCATCGCCTAGTCGCAGCGAGCGGCCGGGGGTTGCTGTCAAGCCCAACAACGGAGGATGGTACGTCATCAACTGCTCGGTAATGAAGCGGTAGGTTCTGGCGACCGCTTGGTGGGCCTCATCGAATATGACGCCCACAACCGACCGAGCCACTTGCGTTAGGAGGCCCGGTGTCCGAGAACCCACCGCCCATAGCTTTGGAAGCCCTGCCACTAGGAAGCCCTCGCTTAGGTTGTCCAGGCTCTGTGCAGCAGTTCCCCAATAGCAATGGATGTTAACATCGCGGTTGCCCAGATGCGACCATGCTAGGGACAGGTCTTCAGCGGCCTGTTCGCACAATTCCTCCGTTGAGGCCAGCCAGACCACGAGTTTGCCCTCGGATTCCGACTCGTTCAATAGAAAGGCCGCTGCATGGCAAGCGATCCGCGTCTTACCTGCGCCAGTTGGTAGATGGGCTACAACCCGACGATTCGGTGCAACAACGTGGTCTCGACCAGACCCAAGAATGCGGAGCAGATCCCCCAGAACCTGCCGCTGGTAGGGGTATAGCGGATACTTGGGACTGACTGTCTCCGTCTGTGTCTCAGACGCCACAGAGGCCCTCGCATTCCTCGTTGAAAGGATTGATCCCGTTTGGCCCTTTCGTTTCTCGTTCGGCGATGACACTGGCGAGGGGGCGGCGTGCGGCATGAAGGTACGGACGGCCGTTCAGCAGTTTCCGCACCGGATTCTTGGTGCTATGGCGCAGCCACCGATCAAAGCGCACGGCCTCGTCGTAGCTTTCCGGCTCGGACCGCTTCAACTCTAGCCAATGCTCGTCGGACCGGTACGGACAGATGACGCAGGCCGACCGGGGGAGGAAGCGACCTGGATACTCAGCCTCGAACCACTCGATGCAATCCTGGCGCGTCATACGCATGTCTACGAGCGGCCAGCGGTGCTCGACCCACCGTTCCCGGCTCGGCTTGATGCGTTCCACCTCGTCCCATGAAATCCCCAGCCACATCTCGGCGTGAGTGCCCTTTGGGAATGGCCGGCCTCGCTGCCCGCCCGCAAGCTCTCTGATCCGCCGGTAAATGGGTCTAACCTTGTAATGGCTGGTGCATTGCCGCCGCAGCATGCCCTTCTTTCCGTCCTCGTTGA
Source organism: Chloroflexota bacterium (assembly GCA_965220865.1). Taxonomy (GTDB): domain Bacteria; phylum Chloroflexota; class UBA11872; order UBA12225; family JAJDUF01; genus JAJDUF01. The sequence goes on along the minus strand of OZ244848.1, from coordinate 2,773,744 downwards.
CCGTGAACAGAGGAACGTCAACAAAGCTATGGCCCGACACCGTGCGTGCCTTTTTCAGATTACTCCTGAGGTCACCGCTGGACACCCGGATCAGTGGATAGTCGAGCTGTTGCTCCAGCCAGTCCAGATGGCGGTACACGTAATCCGGCTCCCACCCGGTATCGGCAAACACGGCGACATCCGGTTTGGGATAGCCGTTTTCGACCAAACGAGGGTCGGATCGGGATACAAGCAGTGCCAAGACGGAGCTCTGCACCCCCGCTCCCAAACTGAGGGCCCGATAGACTACGGTGCTCGTCTTCACGGCCATTCGGATGCGTCCTCTACGTGGATTCGTCGTTTGACATGCTAACACGGCGCCACGCTACCGTCACTTCACGGCGAGGTCGCGGCGGTAGGGTAAGTCGGTGCCCGCCGCCGCACTCCCCCTCTCTATCGCTCGGCGGTGGAGAGGGGGCCGGGGAGTGAGGCGCACGTGCCGCTACTCGTCCGCGGCCCACGCGCGGCTGCGCCGGACGGCCCGCTGCCACCGGGCGCGAGCGCGAGACGTGCTCTCCTGAGCTGCTGCCGGTTGGAAACGGCGTTCGGACTGCCAGGTGCGCGCTATCTCGTCGGTGGAGGCGTACCAGCCGATGCCCAGACCGGCCAGGAAGGCGGCACCGAGCGCCGTCGTCTCCAGCACCGCCGGGCGCACGACCGGCAGGCCCAGCAGGTCGGCCTGGAATTGCATCAGGAAGTCGTTGGCAGCCGCGCCGCCGTCCACGCGCACCTCCGGGATGCCGATGGCGGCGTCGGCGACCATCGCCTCTAGCACGTCCGCGACCTGGTGGGCAATTCCCTCCAGCACGGCCCGGACGACGTGGTCGCGCGTCGTGCTGCGGGTGAGGCCGATGAGCATACCGCGGGCATGCGGGTCCCAGTAGGGAGCACCGAGGCCGGCGAACGCCGGGACGCAGACCACGCCGCCGGTGTCGGGAACCCGGCGGGCGGCCGCCTCGGACTCGGCGGCCGAAGTCAGCAAGCCCATTTCGTCGCGCAGCCACTGCACCGCTGCGCCGCCGATGAAGACGCTCCCCTCCAGGGCGTAGTCCACGCGGTCGGGAAGCTGCCAGGCGATGGTGGTCAGCAGGCCGTGCTCCGATTGCGCCGGGCGATCACCGGTCTGCATCAGGAGGAAGCAGCCGGTGCCATAGGTGGTCTTGGCCGCGCCGGTACCGAAGCATGCCTGCCCGAAGAGCGCCGCTTGCTGGTCCCCGGCAATGCCCGCGATAGGCACTCCCGCCGGTATTGGGCCGACCGCGCAGGTCCGCGTCCACACACCGGCGGACGGGAGCACCTGTGGCAGTACCGCTGCGGGTACGTCGAGCGCCGCCAGCAGCTCATCGTCCCACGACAGGCTATGGAGATTGAAGAGCAGGGTGCGCGCGGCGTTGGTGGCGTCGGTGGCGTGGAGCCGCCCGCCGGTCAGTTGCCAGACCAGCCACGTGTCCACCGTGCCGAAGGCGATCTCGCCGGCCGCGGCGCGGTGCCGCAGCTGTGGGTCCTGGTTGAGCAGCCAAGCGATCTTCGTGCCGGAGAAGTAGGCGTCGAGCACCAAGCCGGTCCGCTCGCGGAACAGCGGACCAAGCCCAGCCTCCTGCAACGCGCTGCAATCAGCAGCCGTGCGCCGGCACTGCCAGACAATCGCCGGCGCCACCGGCCGTCCGGTCGCCCGCTCCCACAGAATCGTCGTCTCGCGTTGGTTCGTGATGCCAACGGCAGCAAGACGGGCTGCTGCCTCGTCCGGGGCGATGTGCGCCGCCGCCAGCGCCTCGCCGGTCGCCGCCAGGACCGTCTCCCAGAGCTGTTCCGCGTCGTGCTCCACCCAGCCGGGACGGGGATACGCCTGCCGCACGGCTGCCGTACCGCGCCCGACGATAGCTCCGGCCCGGTCAACGACCAGCACGGTCGTCGCCGTCGTGCCCTGGTCAATCGCCAGGATATAGTCGCCGCTCATCGTGTCATCCAGCCGCCGAGATAGGACACCTGCGGAATTGAAGCTATCTGCCGGGTCGGGTAACGTGGGCCGAGCATAGCAAACTCCACGCCCGGGCCGGGCGCATGGTCGCGGACGGCCCCGCACTTGCTACTATTCTGGTGAGCTTGCCGGTGATAGAAGGAGCATCATGGCTGCGACGAGAGAGAACATTGGAGTGGTCGGCTTGGGACGGATGGGCGCCAACATCGCCCGTCACCTACAAGACGAAGGGTTCGCCGTGGTCGCCGTCTTCGACACGGACCGACCGCGAGCCACAGCGTTGGCCGATGAGCTAGGCGCCACCGCCTGCGCCACGCTCGCCGACGTGACGGCCCACGCCAACACAATCCTGACCGTCGTGACCGATGACCAAGCGATGGATGCGATCTTCGCCGAGAGCGGCGATAGCTTGCTCGTTGGCGCCGACGGACGGCTGTTCATCAACTGTGCGACGGTCACGCCGGTGGTCCACGTGACCATCGAAGCGCGCGCCGAGCGGGCCGGCGCCCAGAGCCTCGAAGCCTGCATGGCCAGCAGCATTACCCAGGCCCGCGATGGCACGCTCTACCTCATGTGTGCCGGCCAGCCCGCCGCGTTCGAGCGCGCACAGCCGCTACTCGCGTCCATGAGCGCGTCGCTGCGGTACATCGGGACGGCCGGACGGGCCGCGCAGGTGAAGGCGCTTGTCAACATGGTCATGAACATCAACACGGCCGGGCTGGCAGAAGGCTTGGGACTCGGTCAAGCCCTGGGCCTCGACGTAGCGATGCTCCGCGGGGTGTTTGCTCAGACGGGCGCCAACTCGCGCGTGCTGGAAACGGATGGCGAGGACATGGAGTACCGGGACCACGAGTGCTACTTCTCGGCCGCGCACGCGGCCAAGGACTCCGGAATTGCATTGAGCCTGGCCCACGCGGCGCAAGTCACGCTGCCGTTGGCGGAGGCGACCAAACGGCAGTATGACCGGATGGTGGCGCAAGGGCTGGGTGAGCTGGACAAGTCCGGCGTTGCCGAGCTGACGTTCCCTGGCCGGGGAACAGGAGACGCTGCGGGGTAGAGGTGAAGTCCTATGGGTCGCCGCGATAACTCCCCCTCTCTACATGGTGGAGAGGGGCCGGGGGGTGAGGCCCAACCCACCCCCGCACGACGAGAGGACGCCTGACGGATGACTACGGAAGCTGCTGCTCCGCTGGTGACTGCCCCACTGGGACAAACCGGACACGATGTCACCCGGCTTGGGCTGGGCGCCGCCAGCCTCGCCAGCGGCCAAGGCGGTGAGTTGAGTGAGGATGCGGCGATAGCGACCGTCCATCGGGCGCTGGACGTGGGGATCACGTTCCTCGACACCGCGCCGCTATACGGCGATAGCGAGCGCCGCATCGGCCTCGCGCTCCGCGATCATCCCCGGGCAAGCGAGCTATTCATTGCCACCAAGGTCGGCTTGCAGCCGGGTCACCTCCCCGACTACAGCTTCTCTGGAGTGATGCGTACCATCGAGACGAGCCTGAAGCGGCTGGGCCAGCCCCTGCTGCACTTGGCTCAGATTCACGAAATCCAAGACGAGCATTGGGAGCAGGTGTGGAGTCCGGACGGCGCCGTTGCGGCGCTGTTGAAGGCCAAGGAGCAGCATCTCATCGGCCACATCGGCGTCACCGGCTCGGACCCGCCAGCAGTCGCCCGCGCTATCGAGACGGATGTGTTCGAGACAGTGCTGATCTGGAAGAGCTTCCATCTCCTGGACCAAACCATTGCCGCGGCCACGCTCCAACTCGCGGCCGAGCGCAACATGGGCGTTGTAGTCGGCACACCGTTTGCCGGGTCCATCCTGGCCACCGGCCCGCAGACCGGCCCGCTGCCCGGCACGGCGCCGCTGTTCATGTACCAGGATGCCCCGGCCGCGGTGGTCGCGCGTGTAGGGGCAATCGAGGCGGTGTGCGAGCGCTACCAAGTGCCCCTCCGCGCCGCAGCATTGCAGTTCATTTTGCGCGACGACCGGGTGAGCACCATCATCCCCGGCGCGTTCAGTCCTGCCCACGTAGACGACCTGCTTGCGGCCGTCACGACCGACATCCCGGCGGCCTGCTGGGACGAGCTTATCCCGTTGACCGGTCCGCCGGCGCCGGCAACGCAGTGACCACTGACCGGGAGGCACGCACGATGAGTAGTAGTACGCAGGTCCTATCCGCAGTTGAGCCAGGCAGCCGGGCCTGGACGCACGAAACCATTGATGATGCCGGTAGCTGGTACTACACCCTTTCCGCCGCTTGCCTCGCCGCGCTCGATACGTTTGTCGAGCGCCAGCGGCGTCATCCCCGACCGGCCACCGAGATTCGGGTGCGCGATTCGGAGCTGGCGGCCTGTGGCGAGTGCCTCCAACCGGTGCTCCCCGTGCTTGAAGCGGGGCGTGGGTTTGCCGTCATTGACCGGGTGCCGCTGGACCGCTACACCGCCGACGAAGCCACCTTGATCTATTGGGTAATCGGCCAGCTGCTCGGTATCCCAACCGGGCAGGATAAGATCGGAACCCTGCTGTACGATGTGCGCGATACCGGCCAAAGCGTCACGCAGGGGGCGCGCTTCTCGGTGACCAACGCCGAAAGCTCGTTCCACATTGATGGCACGATGGGTCCTGACCTTCCCGATCTTCTGGGGCTGCTCTGTCTCAATGGGGCCAAAGCGGGCGGGGAGAGCCAGTTCATCAGCGCCTATGCCCTGCACAACGACCTGCTGGAAAACGACCCCGACGCGCTGCAGACGCTCTATCGGACGTTCTACTTCGACCGTCGTAGCCAGCAGGAGGCCGGCGAGCCGCCCTACCTCTCCGCCCCGGTCTTCCGGTGGGACGGGAGCGAGTTGCACATCCGCTATCTCCACTACTACACGCAAGTCGGCCACGAGCAGGCCGGCGAACCCCTGACCGCGGACCAGCAGCACGCCCTGGCGGCGGTAGAGGCGCGGCTAGAGCGGCCGGACTTGCGCGTGGAGTTCATCTTGCAGCCGGGACAGATGATCTTCTGGAACAACCACTGGCTGCTGCACAACCGCACCGCGTTTGAGGACTATCCCGAAGTCGAGCGCCGGCGTCACCTGAAGCGCCTCTGGCTCCGCCAGCGCGACAGTTGAGGCGCTGTTGACGTTGTACGGTCATTCCCGCGCAAACGGAAATCCGGGACGGCGTGTTCCCTCCCCCGTCGCAACGGGGGAGGGTTAGGGTGGGGGCAGCCTCTATCCTCAAATGTCAACAGAGCCTAGCGGATAGGGAGGGACGGCATGCAAGCAGCAGTGCTTTTCGAGCAGGGACAGCCGATGCAGGTCGAGGAAATCGAGCTGGCGCCGCCGCAGTACGGCGAGGTCATGGTCCGGATGGTCGCCGGTGGCATCTGCCATAGCTGCCTCCACGCGGCCGATGGGAGTTGGTCGGGTATCCCCGTGCCGATTGTGCTCGGTGACGAGGGAGCGGGCATAGTCGAGGCGCTAGGGCCGGGCGTGCAGGATGTGCAAGTGGGCGACCACGTCATTCTCTCTTGGGCGCCGACCTGCGGCAGCTGCTACTACTGCGCCACCGGCCGGCCGGTGCTGTGTGAGCGGAAGCCGCCGCGTACCGGCACGCTGCTCGATGGCACGACGCGCATATCACTGCGCCAGCAGCCCGTCTATCAGTTCGCCCACGTCGCTACCTACGCCTCCCATTCGGTAGTGCCGGCGTCGTGTGCCATTCCCATCCGCAAGGACATGCCGCTCGACAAGGCGGCCTTGATCGGATGCTCGGTGATGACCGGCGTCGGGTCCGTCATCAACACGGCCGGCGTGCGGCCCGGCGAGAGTATGGCAGTGTTCGGCGTAGGCGGCATCGGCCTCAACGCCATTCAAGGCGGCGGCCTCGTGTCCGCCCATCCGATTATCGCCGTGGACGTGAACCCACAGAAGCTGGAATATGCGCAGGCGTTGGGCGCCTCGCATCTCGTTGACGCCTCGCGCGAGGACCCGGTAAGCGCCATCCAGCGCATCACCGGGCGCGGCGCCGAGTACACGTTCGTGGCCGTGGGTGAGAGCCGCGTCTTTGCACAGGGCCGCGAGGCGCTTGCACCCGGTGGGACCTGTGTGCTCATCGGCGCACCGCCCAGCGACCAGGATTTCACCTTTAACGCCGGGCAGTTGGGGCGGGAAGAGCGGGTCATCCGTGGCTCCACCTACGGCAGTGCGCGTACCCGCGCCGACTTCCCCCGCATGGTCGAGCTGTACCTGGCCGGCAAGCTGAAGATTGACGAGCTTATCACCAACCGCTACGGGCTGGATGAGGCCAACGAAGCCTTCCGCGCCCTCGCCGCCGGAGAAGTCGCCCGCGGCCTCATCGTCTTCTAAGCACTGTTTCCAGCGCCTCACATCCGCGAACGCTGCTGTGCCTTTCGGCCGGTGCCGGCATTCCACTTTCACGCCGAGATGACGAGCCTACGCCGGAGCGATAGGAGCAAGGACGGCATGAAGAACCAATACTTCGGAGACGTTCGCGATTATCTGAAGTACAGCCTGCTAACGATACTGGGATGCGAACTCTCTGTCGCCGTGTGCTGGCTTCTAACCCCGGATGACTCAAGCCCTGGCGGTCGTAAGACTGGCTATTTGTGCGATCCGGATCGCTGGCGCAAGTACGATCCGCCAATCTATGACTTTCTGCACAGGAAAGTCATTGAGAGGCAGGTTCGGTGTGTCGAAGTATTGGAGCATAGTGGGCTGCTTGGGAGCAACACTCGCTTCTTTTCGGAGCGTGTGCCCGACGGCGGTCTGGATAGATGCAAGTACTTCGACAGATTCATGGCGTGCGCCGATGGCGTGGACCTGATCTTCTTTGACCCGGATACGGGAATAGAACCGCTGTCAGCCAAGGGATCCCAATACGTACATTGGCACGAATTGGACAGATCATTTCGTCGGGGTCACTCGCTGTTGGTTTACCAACACTTTGGGCGCGAGTCCCACGATGAGTTCGCAAGACGTATAGCTGGGCAGTTGAAGCAACTGAGAGGTGCGGGCAGGGTCCTCGCGTTCTATGACGATGCCGTCGTCTTTTTCCTGGTGTTCCAACCCGATCACCTGACCCGCTTGGATAGGGCGAGGGAGGAGGTTGAGACCAAGTGGAGAGACAGTGTGAAGGTATTGTCAATTCCTTAGCAGTCTTGCCTCCTGCCTCTCCCGACTCCGCCCATCCCTCCAGGGAGGGGGTTGGGGGTAGGTCCGAGTTACCGCTCCGCCCACGCCGGGGCCGGATAGAGCAGATCGGCAACGGCGGCGTTGCTCGGCGCTACGACCAGAATCTCGCCGTGCTGCACCTGAATGGTCCCCATCGGCTTGGCCGTGTTCTTGCCGGTCTCGTCGAAGCTGATCGGACCGTAGAACGTGTCAACGTCCAGATCATGCAGGGCTGCCCGCACGGCGTCGGTATCCAGCGAGCCGGCCGCTTCGATGGCCAGATGCAGGGCCAACGCCGCGGCCGTCGAACCTGCCGCCTGGTAGGTGGGCGCTTGCCCCCACACGTCCTGGTAGCGGGCTGCGTAGTCCGACGCGGAGCCGAAGTGCGCGCCGCGATAGCTCATTGACGCTTCCCACTGCGTCGGGCCAATCGCGTAGTCCGCGTCGGACCACACCTCTGCGATCAATTGCGGATTGCTCGGTCCGACGGTGAGCACCATCGCCTGCAGGTTGAAGTCCAGGGCTTTGGCCGTGCGGATGAAGAGTAGCGCATCGTTGAAGTGGCCGCCTCCGACGAACACGTCCGGACTCAGCTCCTTGAATTGGGAGATGATGCCGCGCACGTCCGCCACGTCCTGCGGGTAGGCTTCGACGCCCAGCACCTCCAGGCCATATTCCGCCGCCCAACGCTCCGCTCCCGCGGCCACACTGGTGGCGAACGCGGCGTCCGAGTGTGCAATGACGACCGTCTTGGCACCCTTGGCTGCCAGCAGTTGCAGCGCAGACTGCGTGTAGTCCCCGGCCGGCGTCAGCACGGCAAACAGGTTTTGGTACCCCTGGGCAAAGAGGCTTTCGGCGCCGCCGTTGGCCTCGACCATGATCTTGCCGTGTTTCTCCGCCACCTCGATGGCGCTCCGGGTCAGGCCGGAGGTGTACGGTCCCAGCAGGAAGTCCACCCTATCCTCGACGATCAGTTTCTCCACCAGCCGCGCCGTCGTGTCGGCATCCCCATCGTCGTCGTACAGCACCAGCTCGACCTTGTAGCGGTCGTCGCCGACTTTGATGCCGCCGTACTCATTGTTCACCCAGTCCAGCCAGAGGCGATAGCCCTGACGAACGTCGTTGCCCTCCCGGACGTACCTACCCGTTTCGCTGACGGCAGCGCCGATGCGGATGACCTTCTCCGCGTCGCGCTCCCAGTCGAACTGCTCGGTATTGAGCCGCTTCTGGAGACCCAGGGGTCCAAGAACCCAGGTGTGGTATCCGTCGGTAAAGGCCGTATGATTCGTGGCTTTCTGCCAGACGAGCAACCCGTTCTTCGTGCGCTGGAGCGTCACGCCCTTGCCCGGATGATGCTGCTCGTTCTCCAAGCAGGCGCCAACCGTGTCGGGGATCATCGCGTGCAGCGCCTTGAAGCCCAGCACGAACCGGCAGTCCGCAGCGGCCGCCGCCCGACCGCCGCCGCCGCCAGCAAAGGCCAAGAGCAGCGCGGCAACGACCGCCACGAGCACCCACGCGATGCTTGGGCCAGGAAAAGAAAGCCTCACCACCTGGTTCATCGTCTTCCTCTTATCCCTAAGATCACTGATAAACAGCATATCTCGCCGCTACTGTCAAGCGGCGGGGAACGTGGCCGGACTGGCCGGCGCTTGGCTCGGAGTGTGGAGCTTGATAGGGGGCAGCCCTACAGTAGCCGACCCTTTGCAGGGGTGCGGCTGGCGGGGACTACATGTGGACTGCTCTGTGGCCAGTTGGCCTGCAAAATAGGCAGTCGTTCAGTGGACCATTCAGTGTAACCGAGCACGAGCGGCTCTGACATAAAGCGTCGTTCCTTCACTGCATCCCAGACCACGAGGTAGATGTTGTAGTCCTTTAGGCGCTGGACATGGTTCGCCGTGACTTTCTCGTCCGCTGTGAACAGAAAGACGTTTGGTGACCGCAGGGCGAAGAGTTCCTGGGCAACTTCTGCCCAGCGCTCACGCAACGTGCGCTTCACCGACACAATGGCTGCGACATTGCGATTAGTGAGATACAGGTCCTGACTAGGCAGGATAAGGTCCGTCCGGTGTTCCCGTTCCTGGCGGGTATAGGGGATTCCTCCACGATCTAACAATCCTTCGATCTGGAGTTCGAAATCTTTTCCGCCGCGCGTCATCCTGCTCTGACTGACACTAAGGAAACAACGTCGGAGGAGTGGATACCACGAGGCGAATAGGTGCAACACGCCCGCTCGAAAGCCTGCCGACTCTGCTCTAGTTTCGGCCGCCGTGAATTCCGTCGGATAGTCGGCAAGAAGCTCCCGAGGAATACCCTCTGCATAGGAGCGCTCTTCGTAGCGCTCAAGTATGGGTAGCGTTGCCTCCCACACCTCGCGGAGTCGATCATTGAAGTTGGCTAGGATCTCGGCAGGCTCGACTGCGCCTGGTTGGAGGCCCAACTCAACGAAGGCCTCACTGACGATCTCGGAAGAGGGTGGGAGATCACCTTCTCGACGCACACGCCGCATGAGGGCAGTAATACGGCGCTGCTCGTCAGACATCGACTGGCGGCCTCCAGAAATCGAGAAGGTATTCGAATGTCGTACCCATGGTGATGTAGTTGCTTGGCCAGCCGAAGATGCCAACCCGGTTTACGATGTTGGTGCGGTCCCAGATGATCGTGTTCCGGAGTTCGTACCCGACACTTTCCAGCGCTTTTACCACTGCGATGTGAATGGTGATGCGCTTGTTCTCCCACCACATGTCCGGCACATTGATCACGCAGTGAGCTTTCGGTCGCAAGAGTGGAAGGATCTTGCTGAAGATCTGCCCCATCTCCGCGGCATACTGGTCAAGTGCCAGTGTGCCCAGGTCTCGAGCATCCTGCGAATACTGCTCAATTCGCTGATACTGCCCGTTGTAGCGCTCGTTCCCCCGCCGGGACTTATTCTTGCGCGGACGGTTGAGCAGATTGGCATAGGGAGGGGAGGTGAACACTAGCCCCACCGACTCATCTCTCAGGTACTGGCTGACGTGACGGGCGTCATCGTTAATGGCGATCTGCTGGGTGTCATTGAGTAGGCTAAGTTGGTTCAGGCGTTGGGTGCTCAAACTTACATACTCGGGGTTGAGGTCAAGGCCAACTGCGTTGCGTCCGGTGTCTCGGGCTGCCAGGAGCGTGGTACCACTCCCGACAAACGGGTCGAGCACGAGCTCACCTTGATGGGTGAACAACTCAATACCCCGAGATACCAAGGCAATGGGAAACATGGCTGGATGCACTGCTTTGTCTCGAATGTCCCGACCTTCATAAGAGAACTGCCACACACCGAGCTGGGCCTTGAGCCACTCCTTGGCAGTGAGGCAGTTCAGATGATTGGGGGGACAGTCGCAGGTACGGGTAGTACCCAGGTCAAGCTGCGGAGGTAGAGTGCCTCGGGCGATCTGTTCGCTCATAGTCATCGTTATCCTAACGAGCAGAGGTTACATCCGGCGCCGCCGCGCACGCTGCCAGTACTGTGTTCTAATAGAGCTTTTGTTCAATACGTAGATTGTACCAGTCCACCGTGTGCATACGCCGCCCTCGTGGTCCATCTACATCCGCGGTGGCGAGAAGCTGTACAGCCGCCACCCCTACCCCGGTCAGGTGAGGAGCAGACGGGGACGATATTGCAGGGCTTCCGCGACGTGCTCGGTGCCGATGGCCTCGCTGCCGGCGAGGTCGGCAACGGTGCGGGCCACCTTCAGGATGCGGTGATAGCCGCGCGCCGAGACTTGGAGTTGCTGCATCGCCGTGCGGAGCAGGGCCAGGGCGTCGTCGGTACAGGCCGCCTGGCAATGCTCCTGCACGCCGCGCGGTCCCAGATCGGCATTGCAGGTGAGCCGCTGGCGCCCGGCTGCCGCCGCCGGTAGTCGCGTGTCGCGGCCGGATCGTCGGCTCGGCCGGCCGTTGCTGCCGTTCGCAGGCCGCTCGCCATTCGTCTCCGGGGATCGCGCCTGAGTCGCTGGCGTCCGGTCCGGCCGTGCCTGGGCAAAGCGCCGCTGTTGCCGCTCGCGGGCCGCGCTCACGCGGTCGCGCACGGCGGCCGACGGCTCCGGGTCGGTGAGGCCGGTGAGCTTATCGTAGTCCACGCGCGGCACCTCGACACTGAGGTCAATGCGATCCAGGAGCGGGCCGGAGAGGCGGCGCTGGTAGCGAGCGATCTGGCTGGGTGAGCAGCGACAAGGCTGGGCCTGATCCCCCAGCCAGCCGCAGGGGCAGGGGTTCATCGCGGCAGCGAGCATCAGAGCAGCCGGGAACGTGGCGCTGCCGGCCACGCGGCTCACTGTGATGGTGCGATCTTCGAGCGGCTGACGCAGCATTTGGAGAATGGCGGGGTTGAACTCCAGCAGCTCGTCGAGGAAGAGCACGCCGCGATGCGCCAGCGAGACCTCGCCGGGGCGCGGCCAGCGGCCACCGCCGAGCAGACCGGCGTAGCTCGTCGTGTGGTGCGGTGCCCGAAACGGTCGCTGCCGGACGAGTGGTTGCTCTGAGGGGAGCAGGCCACAGACGCTATAGACCTTGCTCAACTCCAGCGCTTCATCGGGCTGCAAGGGCGGCAGGATCGAAGGGAGGCAGCGGGCGAGGAGCGTCTTGCCGGCGCCTGGCGGGCCGATGAACAGCACGTTATGGCCACCCGCAGCTGCGACTTCCAGCGCCCGCTTGGCATGCTCCTGCCCTTTGACGTCCCGCAAGTCGTGGGTATAGTCGCTCGCTGCTTGTAGCTCGGATCGGCCCCCAGCGGTCTGGGCGGAAATGCGCGCCTCGCCCGTCAGGTGGCGCACGGCCTCGCCCAAGGTGGCCGCCGGCAGCACCGTGACACCCTCGACCAGCGCCGCCTCCGCACCATCTACCGCCGGCACGAACACAACGGGTATCCCGTGCTCGCGCGCCGCGCCGACCATCGGGAGCATGCCGTCGGTGTGCCGCACCGCCCCGTCCAGTGCCAGCTCGCCCAGGAACATCGCCGTGGCGAGTGCCGATTCCTCGCGCTCATCCTGTTCGGGGACGAGGCTACCAAGCAGCGCCTCCAGCTCCGCTACCACGGCCGCATCCTGGAGGGCTTCGGTGACCGGCGGGGCCGCGGCCGGCTCGCCGGCGGCTGGCGTCGGGAGCGCCGCGGTGGCGAGGGCCGGTTCGGCGGCCGCAGCCGCCGCTCCGTTGGGTGCAGCAATGCCGGCTGGCTTGTCTGCCGGCCGCCAGGAATCCGGGACCTGGCCGGAGGCCGCGAGGATGCCGATAGCGATAGGAAGGTCGTAGCTCGGCCCAACTTTCTTCAGGTCCGCCGGAGCCAGGTTGACCGTGATGCGCTTCATCGGAAACTGGCAGCCCGTATTGCGAATAGCGGCGCGTACCCGGTCCTTGGCCTCCTGAACGGCGGCATCCGGCAGCCCGACGATGGTAAAGGCCGGCAGGCCGGGCGCAATATCCACCTCCACCTCCACCAGGGCACCGTCCAACCCGACGATTGCACACGACAGCACTCGCGCCAGCATCGTAGCTTCTCCTCTCGCCTCTCGGCGCCGCACCGCCTTGGACCGGTGCGGCCGGTCGCTCGCTTCCGCCGTATTTCAATATATCACATGTAGAAATAGTATCGCAAGCGCCGAGCAGCGGTCACGCCTGCGCGGCTATGCCTCCGCGATGTACCATGTTCCTGACCGGAAGGTCATAGTTGACAAGGATGGGCGCGGGGGTAAACTCCGGCGCCGAGCACCTATCCCTAGCGGGCAGGACAAGGGAGACAGCGACCGTGTGCGGTATCGTCGGTTTTCTTGATAAGACCGACTCGGCAGCGCCGATAGGCCGGGTTGTGCTCACCATGCTCAACGCCCTGGACCGGCGCGGCCCCGATTCGGCCGGCGTAGCGCTCTACCCGAGCGCGCATAATGGGAATGGGGCGCTCGCCGAGGGCAGCATCGTGCTGCGGGTCAAGCTGGGCGAGCAGGGCGACCTTGATGAACGCAGCGAGCGCGTCGTCGAGCGGGTGCGGCAGCTGGGAACGGTGAGCGCGGCGACGACGACCGCAGAGTACCTCCGGCTGGTGCTGGTGTACGCTGGCGAGCCGCAGCGGCTCGAACGAGAGATCGAGGCGGTCGCCGACGGCATCGAGGTCGTGAGCATGGGGCGAGCACTGGAGATCGTCAAGCAGGTTGGCTCCCCGCAAAATCTCGACGCCACTTATGGCGTCTCCGCCCTGACCGGCACGCACGGTATCGGGCACACGCGGCTGTCCACCGAATCGCGCGTGGACTTGAGCCACTCCCAGCCTTTCTGGGCGCACGGCTATCCCGACGTGGCCGTGGTCCACAACGGGCATATCACCAACTACCACACGCTACGGCGCCGCTACGAGCAGCGCGGCGTCAAGTTCTATACCGATAACGACTCCGAAGTGATCGGCGTGTACCTCGCCGAGCGGCTGTCCCAGGGGATGGAGCTGGCAGAGGCGCTCACCGCTTCGGTGGCCGACTTGGACGGCTCGTTCAGCTATCTCGCCGCGACGGCCGATACCATCGGGTTTGCCAAGGACCGCTACGCCTTCAAGCCGCTGCTCTTTACCGAGACCGAGCGCTTTGTCGCGGTAGCGACGGAGGAGTTGGCGCTGCACAGTGCCTTCCGAGGCGAGTCCGACGTGCGCGAGGCCCAAGCCGAGGAGGTCCGCGTATGGCAGCGGTAGCCGGCGCTGGCAAAACAGTGCGGGAGATCAACGCGGAAATCAAGCGGCTCATTGCTCAGGGAGCCACGGACGTGTACGTGGGGAACCCCGACGCCCGGCACAATCTCGGTGTGGCGCTCCTGAACCCGGTACACGTCACGTTCGACGGTAGCGTCGGCTACTACTGCGCCGGCATGATTGACGGCCCCACCGTCCGGATCAACGGTAGCGCCGGCTGGGGACTGGCCGAGTCGATGTTGACCGGCACCGTGACTGTCCGCGGCAGTGCCGGCAACGGCGCGGCCGCCACGATGCGCGGCGGCACGGTGGTCATCCACGGTCACGCAGCGGCGCGCGCCGGCGTCTCCATGAAGGGCGGCGTGGTGCTCATCGCCGGCAACTGCGGCTACATGGCCGGGTTTATGGCACAGAAGGGAACGCTGATTGTCTGTGGCGATGCGGGCGCGGCATTCTGCGATTCCATGTACGAGTGCGTCGGTTTCGTCGGTGGCAATATCGCCGACTTGGGCAACGACGCGGTCATCGAAGAGCCGACCGCAGCGGACCGCGCCTTTCTGGAGGCCACACTGTCGCGTCATCTGGGCGACGACCGTCCGGACCTCCTATCGCGCCTACCCCGGTTCAAGAAGGTCGTCGCCGGGCGGCGCCTGTGGAACTTCGACAAGCGCGAATGGGCAACGTGGCGGGAGGCGCTCTGACGAGCAACGCTGGAGGCCGTGTAGGGGCGCAGCACGCTGCGCCCTATCCCGGTCCCAGCCCTCGCGCCGGGAGTACAAAGAGTGATGGACAACGGCGGTGACCATCTCCAGCCGAGTGGGACGTATACGCCCGAGGTCATCGAGGATATTCAGGTCAAGGCGGAGCTAGGCCGCTACCGTATGCGGGGCTTCGGAACCCTGCGCGAGCGGCGCTGGGCCACCTTTGACGACCTCACGTTCATCCCCTGCACCTTGACGCGCATTCCCCTCGAAGGGTACCGCGAGCAATGCACGACGAAGACCGTCCTCGGCACGCGCTTTGCCGAGAAACCCATCGAGTTGGACATCCCGATCATGATTACCGGCATGAGCTGGGGGGCGCTCTCCTACAATGCCAAAGTGGCGCTGGCCGAGGGCGCTGCGCGGGTCGGCTCATCCAACACGACCGGCGACGGCGGCATGCTGCGCGCCGAGCGCGAGCACAGTAAGACCCTCGTGTATGAGGTGTTGCCCTCTCGCTACGGCATCAATATCCACGACGCCCGCAGCGCCGATGCCATTGAGCTGACCATCGGGCAGGGGGCCAAGCCGGGCACGGGCGGGCTGCTCCTCGGTTCCAAGGTCTCGGATACGATTGCCGAGCAGCGTGACCTACCGATTGGCGTAGACCAGCGCAGTCCGGCGCGGCATCCCGACTTCCTCGGTCCCGACGACATGATTATCAAGATCGAGGAGCTACGCGAGGCCACCGACTGGCAGGTGCCCATTTTCGTCAAGATGGGCGCGACCAGGGTCTTTGACGACGTGCGGCTCGCTGCGAAGGCCGGCGCGGACGTGATCGTCGTTGACGGCATGGAGGGCGGCACCGCGGCATCGCCGGAGATATTGCAGGAGCACACCGGTATTCCCACGCTCGCCGCCGTGTGCGAGGCCCGCGCTGCGCTGGAGGACCTCGGGTTGTACGGCGAGGTGCAGCTTATCATCGCCGGTGGCATTCGCAACGGTGTGGATGTTGCCAAGGCGCTCGCGCTCGGCGCCGATGCCGTCTACATCGGCACGGCGGGGTTGATCGCCCTCAACTGCAACAAGGCACTCTACGTCGAGGACTATGAGCAGCTCGGCACCAAGCCGGGCTTCTGCCATCATTGCCACACGGGGCGCTGCCCGGTCGGTATCACTACCCAAGACCCCGAGCTGATGAAGCGCCTCGACATTGACGAGGGAGCCGAGCGGGTGGCCAGCTTCCTGCTGACGATGGTCTCCGAAGTGCAGATGCTCGCCCGCGCCTGCGGCAAGGCCGACATCCACGACCTCGATCCGGAAGACCTCCGGGCGCTGAATCTGGAGTCGTCCATGATCTGCGGCATCCCGCTCGTCGGCACCAATCGCGTCTACGGTGGCGGGCCTGGCTGGAAGGAGAGCCGGCACTAGCCCGGCAAGAGACTCTAGGGATTCGATGATGGGGAATGGTCAACCTGTCCTGAGCCGGCCACTCCCGCGCAAGCGGGAATCGGCTGCCTACCGGCGGATCGAGCATCTGCTGGCCGAGGACACCTGCGTCATCCTTGACGGCGGTGTCTCCACCGAGCTACAGCGCGCGAACCTCCAGGGCTATCAGCTCGACGACGAGGGTCTTTGGGGCACGTGGGGCCTCTACAATGCGCCGCACGCCGTCTTGGAGGTCCATCGCTCGTTCGTCGCCGCCGGCTGCGACCTCATCTCAACGGATACGTGGGCGATCCTCGATGCGCCGGAGCGAGAAGCGCACGGTGTCGCCGGCGCGACCCTCCGGCCGCATTGGATGGACGTGGCACGGCTCGGCGTGCGGCTGGCCCGCCAGGCTGTCGAGGAGGCCGGCAAGAGCGACGACTGCGCGGTCGCCTTTACGCTCAATGGCGATGTCACGCAGCCCCAGCAGCTCGACACGTTGCGCTTGCTCCTCCGGGTCTTGGCGGACAATCCGCCCGATCTGGTCTTCATGGAAACCATGTCGCTGCTCCGCGACGACCTCACCGTGCCGGCGGTGGAGATCATGCTGGAGACCGGCCTACCCGTCTGGCTCAGCTTCCGCCGCTGCCGCGACGGGGTGTGTGGCATCCACGGGCAGCACTGGGGTGGCCCGGAAGGTGACCTCTTCGGACGCGCGGCCCGGCAGCTCGAAACCCTCGGGGTGGGCGCGCTACTCATCAACTGCCTGCCCACGGACCATGTGCCGGGCATGCTGCCTTGGCTGCGCGACTTCACGGACCTGCCGCTAGGGGTATATCCCAACCTCGGCCGCTACGCCGATCCGGGTTGGAAGTTCGATGAGCGCGTGGGGCCGGAAGAGTATGCCGATCTGGCCGCTGCGTGGCGACAAGAAGGCGCTCAAATCGTCGGCGGTTGCTGTGGTGTGTCCCCCGACCATCTCGTTGCTGCCCGCCGGAGGCTCACCGGAACCAAGCCGGGCCGTCCCCAAGCGGTAGCGAGTCATGGAGCGGCGTTACCCTTGGCCGCCCCGGCCGACATTCGGAGCACCGCGGTGGCCGAGCCGTGGGCAGACGCGCAAGGCCGCCCGCTCTATCCGCTTCAGTTCCCCGAGATCGTCTGCGATGACGGTGTGTTCCAACCGACCCAAGGCAGCTTTCTGCTCTGGAAGCATCTCTATCGTTCAACGGAGGGCAAGGGGCAGCGCTGCTTGGACCTTGGCTGCGGCAGCGGCATCCTCGCAGTCCAGCTGGCCTTGAATGGCGCCACCCACGTGGACGCCTTCGACATTCAGCGGGAGGCGGTAGCCAATACCATGGCGAACGCCTTCCGGAACAGGGTTGTGGACCGTGTACACGGGGAGGTCGTGGACCTCTACACCTATCAGCCGGCGGAACAGTACGATGTCATTGTCGCCAGCCTCTATCAGATGCCGGTGGACCCCTTCACGGAGACAAGCAGCCACCGGACCGCAGACTTTTGGGGCAGAAACCTGCTCGACCACTTGCTCACGCTCTTGCCCGATATGCTCGCCGCCGGCGGCCGGGCCTACGTCATGCAAATCTCGATCTTGGGGCAGCTCCGCACGGCAGAGCTGCTCGGTCAGGTAGGGCTATCGTCGCGCGTGCTCGACTTCAGCTTCTTTCCCTTCAGCCCGATCTTCCAAGCCAATCGTGAGCAGATTGCTCATGTGGAACAGCTCTCGGACGCCTACCACCTGAATCCTGGTGACGAGGACATCATGGTGATGTATCTGCTGGAAATCACCCACTGCTGCTAGGTGACGGCGCTAGGCAATCGTTCGTGAGTGCAGCAGTCTGGCCGACCGGGGCGTGAGGAGCGCAGCGATGGCGATTAAGAGCGTCAGGATAGCGAACTTTCGCAGCTTTGACGACTTCGAGCTTGACCTGGGCCAGTTCAACGTGATCGTTGGCGCGAACGCCTCGGGAAAGTCCAACCTGCTGCACGTCTTCAGATTCCTGAAAGACATAGCGGACCATGGGCTGAAGGATGCGATCTCACTCCAGGGCGGTGTTGACTTCCTGACAAACGCTCGGATTGGACGCGCCCAGCCGCTTTCCGTGACGATTACCGCTGATGCCGATGAGCGATTCACCCTGCAAAGCGACAACGATGAGTCTACTGAAGTCAGTTTGACAAGTACAAGAATAAGAGAGGTGTCCTACCATTTCTCTCTAAGGTTTTCTGAAGATGATGATGTAGTGATTGTTGATGATCGACTCACCCTAGAGTGTGAGTTCTCTGAGCTAGCGGACGATGCAAGTGGCAATTATCTAAGAGAGGGAAACCTTGGGCAAGGGAGAATCGTCCTGTATAACACTAATAAACGACCCGGTTGCACACTTGATGTCCCAGAGAGCGTGTCATTGACCGAGAAGGATTTTCTCCCTCTGAATTGGTTAGTAAGGCAAGGGCCCTCCCCAGCTGGCCTGCTGCTTCTGGAGAGGCACTTCCTCCAACATCCGCTTTTCCTCCCCCCCGCTGAGATTTTCATGGGCGTGGGGGCCGCCATCTATGACTTCGACAGCCGTCAGCCCAAGCGATCAGTAGGGATTGCCGGGAGGTCGGAGTTGGCGGCGGATGGGAGTAATCTGGCGGTCGTGCTGAGGAGGATTCTTGACGATGCCGGCACGCACCGGAGATTCCGTCTTCTCGTGCAGGCCGTACTACCGTTTGTGGAAGATGTCGCTGTCGAACCCTTCTCCGATAAATCGCTTCTGATGATGCTGAGAGAATCGTATGCGCCGGAGACATCCCTTCCTGCTACGTTCATCTCCGACGGCACTATCAACGTCATCGCACTGATCGTCGCGCTTTACTTCGAGGAGCATTCCGTTGTGATGATCGAAGAGCCGGAGCGCAACATCCATCCGCATCTCATTTCCCACGTGGTCGAGATGCTGAAGGATAAGGCAGAGAAAAAGCAGATTCTCGTAACCACTCACAATCCCGAGGTGGTCGAACATGCCGGTCTGGAGAATCTATTGCTCATCTCCCGGCATAAGGATGGCTTCTCCCGGGTATCGCGGCCCAGTGAGAAGGAGATGGTCAATACGTTCCTCAAGAATGAGATAGGGCTTGGAGACCTTTATGTGCATAACAGCCTGGAGGTCTGACGATGCCCTATCGGCAACTCTATGTCTGGGTCGAGGGCGGCGACGATAGGCTATTCTTCAACAGAGTGATGCGACCGTTGCTTAAGAGCCAGTACGACTGGATCGAGTTGGTGCAGTATGCTCAGAGGCCGCCAGCATGGAGGAGGAGGTATCTCAGGAGTATCCGGTCAAATCGGGATGCCAGTTATATCTACGTGACCGACCTCAACGCGGCTCCGTGTGTTACGGCGAAAAAGGAAGATGTGCGAGGCAGGTTGAGCAACGTAGAGGATGATCGGGTGATGGTGGTCATCCCGGAGATCGAGGGCTGGTATCTCGCGGGGCTGGATGGTGAGCATAGCGCCAGGCTAGGGATCGGCGAGTTGGCTACTACGGACCAAATCACCAAAGAGAGATTCGAGCAGTTGCAGCCAAGCAGATTCGATTCCAAGCTGGATTTCGTACTCGAGATATTGGACTGTTTCTCCGTCGAGGCCGCGCGGGAAAAGAATCAATCGTTCGACTATTTCTGCCGGAAATTCCTGCCTGCGGGGGCGCAGTGACACTGTTGGTTGGCCGGGAGTAGTAGTATGTCCTTTCTGTTGCCGTGTCCGAATTGCGGCGAGCGTAGCGTATACGAGTTTCGGTTTGGTGGCGAGGTCAAGGAGCGACCACCACCGGACGCGCCCGACGACGCCTGGCAGCACTATAGCTATGCCGCTGCGAACGTTGCCGGTGTCCAGCAAGAGTGGTGGTACCACACGATGGGCTGTCGCCAGTGGCTGGTGGCGCAGCGCAACACCGTGACCAATGAGGTGCTGGAAACTGGTCTGCCCGAGGGCACCCCATGACGGAGCGAGGGAAGAGACCTGTCTGGGCAACTTGTATGAACGACGAGCCAGCTACCACGATCTTCTTCAACGGCGAGCCGACGGCGGCCCATCCGGGCGATACCGTTGCGTCAGCCTTGTATCGTGCCGGGCAGCGCATCTTCAGCCGCAGCTTCAAGTACCATCGGCCGCGCGGCCTGCTGTGCGGTGCCGGGCGCTGCCCCAACTGCTTGGTGAACGTGGACGGCACGCCGAACGTCCGGGCTTGCACTGAGCCTGTCCGTGCGGGAATGCAGGTACGGCACCAGAACGCCTTCCCCTCGCTCGAACGAGACTGGCTGGCCGTTGCCGAGCGGTTCGACTGGCTAATGCCGGTCGGCTTCTACTACAAGACCTTCACCCATCCGACCGCCTGGCGCTTTGTGGAGCCGCTAATCCGCCGCGTGGCCGGCCTCGGCGAAGTGGCCGACCAAGCCCCGGCGGCCTCGGACGACGCGCCGGGCTACGAGCACCTCTACATCCATACCGACGTAGTGGTCGTCGGTGGCGGCCCGGCCGGAATCGCGGCCGCCATCGCCGCCGCGCAGCAGGGTCGCCGCGTGACGCTCGTTGACGATCAGCCTGGGCTGGGGGGGCACCTCCGCTACACCGGCCGTGGTGCGAACGGAGACGCGGCCGCCGAGACGGTGCGGGAGTTGACGACGCGGCTGGCGGCGCTGCCTAACATGCAGGTGCTCACGTCGGCGACCTGCCTGGGCCTGTACGAGGGCCACCTGCTCGGCATTGTCCAGCAGGATCGTGTCCGGCAGTCCCATGTACGGGAGCGGCTCGTGCAGCTGCGGGCCGCGGAGATCGTCGTCGCAACCGGCGCCTACGAAACGCCGCTCATCTTCGAGAACAACGATCTGCCCAGCGTCATGTTGAGCAGTGCGGTACTGCGCCTCGCCAACATGCACGGTATCAAGCCTGGCGAGCAGGCAGTAGTGGTCGGTGATGAGGCACGCGCTGCCCCGGTTGTAGCCTGCTTGCAGGAAGCGGGAACCCGCCTTGCAGCAGTGGTGCCCTCCGCTGAGGTCATCGCGGCGCGCGGCACCAAGCAAGTGACCGGTATCACTACCACGGCGCAGGCGAACATTCCGTGCGATCTCATCGTCGTCTGTGGCGACCGGGTGCCGGATGCGGGGCTGGTGATGCAGGCCGGCGGGACGGTCGCATGGGACGAGCAGCGAGCGGCCTTTGTCGTGGAAACGTTGCCCGACCACGTCACCGCCGTCGGCGACGTCACCGGCGATGGGGTTGACGTGACAGGTCTGCACAATCCTTTGGGAATTGGTGGTGCAGACCTGGCGTCGTCAGCGCCGGCGTCAGCGTTGGCCGGGCGCGGTGCGGGACGACCGAAGCGCTCTTTCGTCTGCCTGTGCGAAGATGTGACCACCAAGGACATAGATGCTGCCATCGCCGAGGGCTTTGACCATATTGAGACGCTGAAGCGGTACACCACGGTCACGATGGGGCCGTGCCAGGGGAAGATGTGCCAGCTTGCCTCTATCGGTGTCTGCGCCCAGCGGACCGGCAGGACCATCGGCCAGACCGGCAGAACGACCTCCCGGCCCCCGACGGCGCCGGTGTCGCTAGGGGCGCTCGCCGGTGCCCGCCACCACCCGGTCAAGCGGACGCCGATGCACCATAAGCACGACGAGCTGGGCTGCGTCTGGATGGACATGGGTGATTGGCAGCGCCCCCTCTACTACGGCGCGGCCGACGCCAAGCAGCAGGCCGTCGAGGAGGAGTATTGGGCGGTCAGAAAGCGCGTCGGCGTCATTGACTTGAGTACGCTGGGCAAGCTGGAGGTGCGCGGCGCGGATGCCCCCAAGCTGCTCGACAAGGTCTATACCAATCGGCTCTCCGACCTGCGCGTCGGAGGGTCGCGCTACTCCGTGATCTGCGATGACGCGGGGATCATCCTGGACGACGGCACGATTTCTCGCCTCGCCGCCGACCGTTTCTTCATCACCACGACCACCGGCAACATCGAGTTCGTGCAGCAGTGGCTCGAATGGTGGCTCGTAGCAACGGACTGGCGCGTCCATATCACCAACGTCACTGGAGGCTTGGCCGCCGTGAACGTGGCCGGCCCGCGAGCGCGGGACACGTTGGCCAAGCTGACGGAGCGTAACCTGGGCCGGCGCGCCTTCCGCTACATGCGCTGTCGGCGTGCCGAGGTCGCCGGCGTGCCGAGTATCATGCTGCGGATCGGCTTCGTGGGCGAGACCGGCTGGGAGCTACACTTTCCCGCCGAATATGGCGAGTACCTGTGGGATGCCATCCTCGACGCGGGCAAGGAGTTCGACATCCGCCCGTTTGGCGTGGAGACCCAGCGCGTGCTGCGCCTGGAGAAGCGGCACCTGATCGTCGGCGTGGATACCGACGCCACCAGCAACGTGCTCGAAGCCGATATGGCGTGGGTGGCCAAGCTGGACAAAGAGGACTTCATTGGCAAAGCGGCGACGCTTCAGGCGCAGGAGCGCGCCCCGCGCGAGCAGCTGGTGGGCTTCGAGATGCGCGATGACGTTGTGCCTGAGGACGGCGCCGCGCTGGTCCTCGACGGCCGGCCGGTTGGCCGCGTAACCAGCGCCCGCTACTCGCCCGTGAACGGGAAAGCCGTGGGGCTGGCCTGGGTATCGCACGACTTGGCCACCGCCGGCCGGACGCTGACGATGCCCGTGCGCGGCCGGTTGGCCCGGGCGCAGATTGTGGCCGACCCGTTCTACGACCCGGCCGGCAAGCAGCTGAGGGCCTGATGACCGTCACCATGCAGCCGATCAAGCGCACGGCCCTCTACCGCACTGGCCTGGCGTTGGGCGCGACGATGACCGACCACGCCGGCTGGCAGGTCGCGGCCCGCTTTCGCTCCCCGGACGAGGAAACACAGCAGGTGCAAGACGGCGTTGGGCTGGCGGATGCCAGTTGGCTGGGCAAGCTCGAAGTGCCGGGCCGGGGCCTCGACCCGGCAGGGTGGGAGACCGCTGGCGCCACCGTCTGGCCCTTGGCCGCCGGTGACGTCCTCGTGACCTGTGAGCCGCCGGACACGCCGGCAGTGCTGCAAGCCCTCCAGGACCGGGCAGTGCCTCTCTCCCTGGGGGAGAGGCCGGGTGAGGGTTCGAATACGGCGCCATCGTCCCTCTACGTGACCGATGTCACCTCCGTCTATGCGGCCCTCGTGCTGACGGGGCCGCGCAGCCGCGCCGTCCTGCAGCGGCTTACGGCGCTCGATGTGTCCGACCCGGCCCTCCCCGACTTGGCGTGCGCGCGCACCGGCCTAGCGCACGTCCACGCCACGATCCTCCGGCAAGACCTCGGCCCCGTGCCGGCTTACTGGCTGCTGGTCGGCTGGGAGTACGGCGCCTACGTCTGGGACGCCGTGCTGCACGCCGGCGAGTCATTTGGCATCGCGCCCATCGGATTGGAAGCCCTGCATCGGCTGCGAGGCGCAGCATGAGATCAAATCACTCCCCCTCTCCACCAGGTGGAGAGGGGGCCGGGGGGTGAGGCGCGTAGATGCTCCAACTGTTTCGCAAAGAGCGGGTGCTGCCCCAGGCGCACGACCTCAAGCGCACCTACGATGTCGTCATCATCGGCGCGGGCGTGCATGGGCTGGCAACGGCCTACTACCTGGGCAAAGAGCACGGGATCACCAACGTCGCCGTGCTGGAGAAGAGCTACCTCGGCGCTGGCAATAGCGGGCGCAACACCGCAATTCTGCGCGCCAACTACCGTACACCCGAGGGTATCCCCTTCTTCGCAGCGTCGCTGGACCTGTACGAGCAGCTGTCTCAGGAGCTGGGCTGGAACGTGCTCTTCAGCCAGTGCGGCCACCTCACCCTCGCGCACAACGATTCTGCGGTCGCCGGCCTGCGCCTGCGTGCCGAGACCAATAACCTCTTTGGTGTCGAGAACCGCGTGATTGATCGAGCGGAGCTTCAGCGGCTCGTCCCAGTCCTCGACTGCTCGGACCGGCCACGCTACGCGATCCTCGCGGCCCTCTACAACCCGCCGGGCGGTATTATCCGCCACGACGCGGTCGTGTGGGGCTACGCCCGCGCTTGTGAGCGCATGGGAATCGAGATTCATCCCCTCACCGAAGCGACCGCGATCAGCGTCAACGGCTCGACGCAGCAGGGACACCCGCCTGCGGCCGCGCCGGGCCGGGATTCCGGCGACGGCAGCGTCCCTCCCCCTGTGCATCGGCACGAGGAAGGGCTAGGGTGGGGACCTACCGGCGTCGTCACGGGGGTCGTGACCAATCGCGGCGCGATTGCGACCCCGGCAGTCGTGAACTGCACGGCCGGGTGGGCCACCGTCGTCAGCCGGATGGCCGGGGTGGTGCTCCCCATCGTCACCCAGCCGCTCCAAGCGTGCGTGACCGAGCCGCTGAAGCCCTTCCTGGATAAGGTCATCGTCTCCGCCAACCTCCACGTCTACATCAACCAGACCGATCGCGGAGAGTTGGTCATCGGGGCGGAGGTAGACCCCTATCAGTCGTATAGCATGGCCGGCACGCTACCCACGCTGGAGCAGATGGCAGGCTACACCCTGGAGCTATTCCCACAGCTGCACAACGTCAAAGTACTCCGGCAATGGGCCGGAATCTGCGACATGACCCCGGACTACTCGCCCATCATCGGCGGTGTCGAGGGCCTTGCCGGGTTCTATCAGGACGTGGGCTGGGGCACCTACGGCTTCAAGGCCGGACCGATTGCCGGCAAGTGCCTGGCCGAGTTGATCGCCACCGGTAAGCCCCCGGACCTGATCGAGCCGTTTGCCCTCTCCCGCTTCCGCGACGCCCAACTCGTCGGTGAGAAGGCCGCAGCCGCCGTCTCACACTAACAACCTCACGCTCCTGAGCGGCCTGTACAATGTGAAACACGCCGCAGTTGCGCCGCGCTGCCTCGAGGCTTGCGATGACGACAACGCTACCTGCAACCACTGCCCCTACCGTGTTGCCCTACCACCGGCAGGGCGACATTGACTACGCCCGTCTCGACTTCGACCCCGACGAACGGGAGCTACCACCCGACGCTATGGAGCAAGAACTCGCTGTCCAAGACCTGCTCGGCCTGCTCGGCAGCCACTTCACCGACTTCGGTGAACGCCCCGATACCTTCCTCAGCAGCAATACGATCCTCTGCTACGACCCCGGCGATCTCAACATCCGGGTGGCCCCGGACGTATACCTGGCCTTCGGCGTGGACGAGCAGGCTATCCGGCAGCGCCGACTCTACTTGCCCTGGGAGGTAGGTAAGCCACCGGACTTAGCCGTGGAAGTGGCGTCGGCCAGCACCGCCCGGCAGGATGTGACCGCCAAGCGGGACATCTATGCGCGGATCGGCGTGCCCGAATACTGGCGCTTCGACCCGACCGGACGCGACTATTACGACCAGCCGCTGGCCGGGGAGCGGCTGGTGGACGGGATGTATCGGCCGATTGCGTTGACCACGGAGCCGGACGGCATTCTCAAGGGGTATAGCGCTGTGCTGCGGTTGAGCCTGTGCTGGGCAGGCGGACGCCCGCGCTTGTACGACCCGGCGTCCGACACCTACCTGGAGCACTGGCGTGAAGTGGTAACCGCCCGGGCTGCTGCCGAAGCCGAGCGGGCTGCTGCCGACGCCCGTGCCACCGTCGAGCAGGCCACTCGGCTGGCGGAACGAGCCGCCCGGCTCTCGGAGCAGGCTGCCCGCGAAGCCGCCGAGGCGCGAGTACGTCAGCTAGAGGCGGAATTGCGTCGCCGGGCCGCGCAAGGGTAGCCCCTCCCCCTGGCCCTCCCCCGGAGCGCGCTCCAGGGAAGGCGGCGACCGTCCCCCTGCACAGCGGGGGGACCATAGGGGGCCGGATAGCCCCTCCCCGGCGGCCCTGCACTCCCGGCGCTCTCTGCGGTATCTTTGGGGGCGTGTGAAGGGGGAGAGAGATGGTACGGACACTCGCAGACGTTCGGCGGCTGGTTGATGATCGCGGTATCAAGTTTTTCCTGTGCTCCTACGTCGAGATGAGCGGCGCGCCCAAGGCGAAGCTGGTCCCGGCGACCAACCTCGAAGAAATGGCCGCGGAGGGGGCCGGCTTTGCCGGTTTTGCCGCCGGCGAGATCGGGCAGGGGCCGCACGACCCGGATATGGCCTGCATTCCCGACTTCGGCTCCCTCCAAATCGTGCCCTGGCGCCCCGAGATCGCCTGGGTAGCGGGCAACATCCACGTCAACGAGCAGGAATGGCCTTACTGCCCGCGCACCATTCTGCAGCGCCAGCTGGACAAGGTCCGGCAGCAAGGCTACACGTTCAACACCGGCACCGAAGCCGAGTTCATGCTCCTGAAGCAGGGTGAGCATGGCGCCTACGCGCCGTGGGACGCGCTGGACACGCTCGGCAAACCGTGCTACGACCTGCGCGCCCTGCACCGCAACCTGGACATCATCACGACCATCGTGACCTATATGCAGGAGCTAGGCTGGGGGCCGTATGCCGCCGACCACGAGGACGCCACCTGTCAGTTCGAGCTGAACTGGCTCTACGGCGCTGGCGCCACCACCCCCGATCGGCACACCTTCTTCAAGTGGATGGTCAAGACCGTCGCCGAGCAGCACGGCCTCCTGGCAACCTTCATGCCCAAGCCGTTTGCCCACCTGACCGGCAACGGCGCGCACCACCACATCAGCCTCTGGGACGCGGACAACCGGACGAACCTGTTCGAGGACGAGTCCGACACCAACGGCCTCTCGCAGCTGGCCTACTGGTTTATGGGCGGCGTCCTGCACCACGCCCCGGCGCTCGCCGCCGTCACCTGCCCCATCGTCAACAGCTACAAGCGCCTCATCCGCGGCGCCCCCCGCTCCGGCGCCACCTGGGCGCCCGTCTACGTCACCTATGGCGGCTCCAACCGCACGCAGATGATCCGCATTCCCGGCCCCGGGCGGATCGAGAACCGCATCGTGGACGGCGCCGCCAACCCCTACCTCGCCTGTGCGGCCATGCTCGCCGCCGGCTTGGACGGCATTGAGCGCCAACTTGATCCCGGCCCGCGCAACGACGACAACCTCTACGAAGTGCCCGAGGACGAGCTACGGGCGCGCGGCATCGGCTTCCTGCCCACCAACCTCAGCGACGCCGTGGACGCGCTGGAGCAGGACGACGTAATCCAAGGCGCGCTCGGCGACGACTATGCGCCCTACTACATCCAAGTCAAGCGCCGCGAATGGCAGCAATACCACACCAGCGTCAGCCAATGGGAAACCGACACCTACCTCGGCCTCTACTAACGTGCCACCGCCAACCTCAGCCCGTCATTCCCACGCAAGCCGGAATCCGCACTCTCCCGCCGTTGGGTATACTTGACTTCCGACCAACTGTATAATTGCTGGTTAGCAATTGCCCTTTGGGCTTGTAGGAGTGGAGACGGAATGGAATGGCTAACTTCGCCGCAAGGCGTGGCACTATTAACATTGCTTGTGGCGGTGATTAGTCTGGTGACTTCGAATTGGAAGCGTATTGTGCCCATTCTGTCTAAGTCATGGCGTATTCTGTGCAGTGTTGCGGAAAGAGTTTGGAACCTGCTATGCAGTATGTTTTGGGCAACGTACAGCTTCCTTGGAACACCTGTCATTAGTAGAGCGATAGAAGAATATAAGCGCGAACTATCGGACTATTGTCGCAAGAGGTCGGAATCAGCGAAACAGCGCTCCCGTCGTGTTGTACTTGCTCCTAGAGACATTTGGGACTCAGTGGGAATTGTCATGCTAGTGGAAATGAAATATGGGATGGCTGGGCAAAGTGATGCATACTGTGACATGGCTTGTTATTTGCAAGAACCAGAAAAGGCTTCTCCTCCTGTTGAACATTCCTCTTATAAAGTAGTGACCGATGATAGTGGTTATAAAGAGCTTGTTCCTGTTATTGACGCAGAATCTTGTTTGGATGAAGAACCACCTGTATTAAGTGAGGAGGAGAGGTTAAAGAGGATTAAGGACATATGCTGGCGGATGCAGAAACTTGTGTGGCCACCATGGAGATGACAACTGACCTTCACGAGCAAAGGAGTCGCCCGATGGGAACGATGAACTTCCGAAACCGCACGCTCTTCCACGGTGACAACCTGGAGTTTCTTCGCGGCATGAACTCAGATACGGTAGACCTGATCGCTACCGATCCGCCGTTCAACAAGAACAAGGATTTCCATGCGACACCTGATAGCCTGGCACGGGGAGCACGTTTCACCGACCGCTGGTCGTGGGATCGGGACGTTCATGATGAGTGGGAAGATCAGATTAAAGACGACTGGCCCGGTGTCTGGTCCGTGCTCGAGGCCGCGAAGCAAGCGTCCGGCGATGATATGGCGGCATTCCTGGCCTGGCTGGGTGTGCGGCTAATGGAGTGCCAGCGCGTGCTAAAGCCGACGGGTAGCCTGTATCTGCATATTGACCATACTGCTCATGCCTGGACGAAGGCGTTACTGGACAGCATCTTCGGGCGCAAACACTTCCGGAATGAGATTGTGTGGGCTTACACGGGGCCAAGCAATACCAAGCGTTGGTTTCCGCGGAAACACGATACGATCTTGTTCTACGTCAAATCAGACAGCGCTGCGTTTAATCGAGATAATGTTCGAGTGCCCTATAAGGCCGAGTCATTTACTATGGGAGGGAGCGGTAGTCTAGTCAAGAAAGTCAAAGGCAAGGTGGACTATAAGACGGGAGCAGAAGAATACCTTCAGAGAGGAAAGATAATTGAGGACTGGTGGACCGATATTCCTTCACTGAGTGTTGCAGACGAGCGGCTAGGCTACCCGACACAGAAGCCGCTTGCGCTATACGAGCGTATCATCAAGGCTGCCTCGAACGTTGGTGACTTGGTGCTCGACCCCTTCTGTGGCTGTGCTACTACACCGATTGCAGCGGAGCGACTTGGCCGTCAGTGGGTAGGGATGGACATCTGGGATGGTGCTTACAACATCGTCTTGGAGCGGCTGGAGCAGGAGAATCTGGCTGTGTCTACGGATGGGCGGAAGGAAGGCGAAGGGGAAACGAGCCAGGAGGAATCGCCATCGCTTACGTTCGGCGACGTCTATTACAAAACCGAACCACCGATCCGTACCGACGCTCAAGAAGTCGCTGCGCCCATTTTGAGGTTGAAACTACAGCGGCCCGTCGAGCCATGGCAACGCTTGTCGCACAAGGAAATCCGGACCCATCTTTCAAGGGCACAACTCTACGAGGATAGGATTATCTGCGCCGGATGCGGCCGCCAACTTGAGGTTGAGTTCATGGAGCTTGACCATGTACTACCCCGCTCAGATGGTGGTGCTAACGACATATCCAACCGGATTCTGCTGTGCGGCCCATGCAACCGGCGCAAGAGCAACGCCCTCACCCTGAGCGGCTTGGTGCGAGAGAACAAAAAGGAGGCGTGGATGTACGATGAGGCACTAGCGAAGCATGCCAACATTGCTGCGCGACATCACGCCGAGCGGGTGAGAGACGAGATGAGCCTTATTGTGTAGGGACCAGGGGCCGAGGTGCATCGGATCAGATAACGACCCCCTCGACTACTCCGTTGCCGGAGAGAGCACCCTTGGGCTCTTGTCATCGGGGGGAACCTTTGACAATGAAGCTACCACACTCCGTCCCCGCATTCAACGGTCCGTGACGGACCGGCCGGAGGCATCAGACCACCGCACTCTGTAGCAGGCGGTCCTTGAGTGAGGTGACGCGGCCGTCGTCATCGTCAATGCGAACGACCTTATAGGCGCGTGCCGGAATCTGTTTTCTCTCCAATGTGGCAGCCAAGTTGTTGATTTTCTGATCCCAGGGCCGGGAGAATCCGATAGTGACTACCCAGCCATTTAGACGGTCGTTGAATTCGACCTCTTCGAGGCCTATATCCGTAATCTCCTCGCCGGCATAGAGGTCGGCGACGTATTCTTTCGCCGTCCGTGCGGCTTCCTTCATGTTCATATGTACCTCCGCGCCCTGCTCCCAGGATGGAATTGTAGCACTCCGCCTGGTCCGCGCTCCCCCTCTCCACTTGGTGGAGAGGGGGCCGGGGGGTGAGGCCCGCCAGCCCCCCAGGCCGTTGTCTTTCCCCCACCCCCCGCCGATATGTCCCGGTGTTGGGAGTGGCAGATGCAAGACCATCCTGGAGCACCGGGCACCGCCCGGAAGGGAATCACTCGCACCGTCGTGCCGGCCACCTGTGGTGGTGTGGCCGCACCAAAGGCGCCGGGCCCCGACCATCCCCTCGCCACCGCGGCGAGGCTGCCGGGTCAGGGCCGTCCGAGCGCCGTGCCGCCCGCGCGGGACCACGACCGGTCTCGCGCCCGGCACACAATGGCGCCGGGTCATGGCCGACCCCTTGCCGCGCTGCCTGCGGTGAGGCATGGCCGTCCGCGCGCCACCCCTAGGGCACCGGGTGCTGACGTACCCCCGGCCACCACGGCCGGGGCGCCGGGTCAGCACCGTCTGAGTGCCGTGCCGTCAGCGCTGGACCACGACCGGTCCCGCGCCCGGCACACAAGGGCGCCGGGTCATGAGCGACCCTCCGTCGCGCCATCCGGCGCGGCGGGGCATGACCGTCCGTGCGCCATCCCACAGGCGCCGGGCCATGACGTACCCCTCGCCACCACGGCGAGGGCGCCGGGTTATGGCCGTCCGTGCGCTGCGCCGAGCGTGCCGGTCTCTGACCGGTCTCGCCCCGCGCCTATGGCGCCGCTAGGTCACGCCCTAGTGAGCGCCGGCACATCCGTGCCTATCACCACTGTTCCCTTGCCGGCCCGCGTGAGCCGGCTGCTCCAGGAGCGTCTATCCAGCATCACTGCCACTCCCGACAACCGCACCCACCCGCACTCCCACCGAAACGCCGCGAACCACCACGCCCCGCACTCCCATTGTCTCAACCGTCATTCCCGCGAAAGCGGGAATCCACGTCCCCCCGTGGCTACGGGGGGACCACAGGGGGGCAACGCACCGGCAACCCACGCCCCGTACTCCCAAGCACCCACCGACCCACACTCCCACTCCACCACCCATCCCATGCATCCACTCATCACGGCTCCAACCGCGGCGCGTCGCTCACCACCGACAGCCGCCGCTGTGCATCCTGCCACCCAGGCGCCGACCCGCCCGTCACCCACCACGGGCACGGGCGTCTCGCGCCACCCCCCCTCCCGCGCCCCACCCCTCGTCATTGCGGCGCAGGCCGCAATCCACGTCCCCCTGCCCAGCGGAGGGACCATAGGCTGACAAGGGTAGGTTTTTGTGTAGGGGCGCAACATGTTGCGCCCAACCGCCCGTCATTCCCGCGTGCGCGGGAATCCAAACGTGAGCCGCCAACCTTGTAGAGGTGTCCCTTGTGGGCGCCCTGGTCTCACCCCTGGAGCTTGCTCCGGGGGAGGGCTAGGGAGGGGCCGAGGGATCGCCGCGCAGATCGCTTCCCCTGCGACGCAACAACTGCCGGTCGCCGCGTGGACTCCCCTTCCCTGGCAGGGAAGGGGCCAGGGGGTAGGTCCGCCCTACACCCCCTCTCTACATGGTGGAGAGGGGGCCGGGTGATGGGCCAAAGCCGCACCACACCTGGCACTATCCGTGCGGCTTTGGCCCTTCAGAGGGTGAGGCCCGCGTCCCTCGCTCAAGGAATGACCGGCAGTATCACGCGCGATGGCCGCGCGGCGTCGTGAAAGACCTTCTGCCGCGC
The DNA here is from genome assembly GCA_965220865.1 of Chloroflexota bacterium. Taxonomy (GTDB): domain Bacteria; phylum Chloroflexota; class UBA11872; order UBA12225; family JAJDUF01; genus JAJDUF01. The sequence continues at coordinate 2,742,000 of OZ244848.1, read as the reverse complement.
CGTGACGAGGGCCGCCTCGGCGTAGTCGTTGCCGCCCGTATTGTGGTTGCGGTCGAAGTTCGGGAAGTCGCTGCTCGCAACGTGGACCTCCAGCCGGTGACCCGGACGGAAGAGATTGCTGGTCGGGTTGACCGCGATGCTGTATTCGTAGGCGCGGCCCGGCTCCAGCAGCGTGGGCTGCGTCAGCGAATCGCGGTAGCGGGCGCGCACGATCCCGTGGCATAGCTCCTGCGCGAAGCCGTCTGGCCGGCGATCCACCACCTTCACCACAAAGTCGGTATCCCTCGCCGTCGAAGCCGCCCATAGCCGCACCGTAATCGGCCCGGTCACTTCGAGCGCGTCCGTCAGGGGCGGCGTGCGATACACGAGCACGTCGCGCCGCCAATCCAACGGCCGCTGGTCGTGCGGCTCCTGCTGCCCGGGCGGCGTATACAGCGTCATCACCGGGTCGCGCGGATCGTACACGTACTCATCCGGCGGCTCGTCGTGCGGCAGTCGCTGTGAGAGCGACCCGTCGCCGGCGGCCGTGTTCGCGGCGCCCCCGCTGTGCAGGAAGAGCTCGGTGAACACCGTGCGCGCCAGCGGCCACTCGTGCTCGTCCCGCCACTGGTTCGCGCCCATCACGAACAGGCGGATGGGCGGCCAGTCGTCCACCTCGTTCCGCTCGCCCCGCAGCCAGTAGCGAAACCACTGATCGGCCACCTCGTAATAGTCTTGCTGCGCCGCCGGCCCGAAGTCCACGTCACCGAGCCGGCGCTGCCAGTCCGTGCTCGTGTGCGTCCACGGACCGATGATGAGGTGCTGATGCTCCCTGGCGCGCGCCGTCATCCCCTGCTCGCGCATCCCGGTGAAGTGCTTGATCGTGCCGATCTGCTGGTCGTACCAGCCCGTGATATTGAGCGCGGGCACCGCCACCTGCCGGTGCTTGTCCAAAAAGCCGAAGAAGTCGGTCGTATGATCGGCCAGCCAGCCCCGCCAATGCTCGCCCACGCCGTACATCACCGCATCGGGAATGTCCGCCAGCGGCAGATACCACAGCCACTTGCCGCGGTCCCGCTCCTCCCACAGTCGGTCCGCCTCATCGGTCGTGTGCGGGCCGGACGTATCGCCGGCGCGGCGCCGCTCGTCCGGGGCCAGCGTATTGATGCTCCACCAGAGCACGCGCCCCAGCCGCAGCACGCCCGATAGCTCGCGGTCGAGCAGGTTGGCGGCGATCCCTTGCGGCACCATGGCGACCAGGTGCGGTGGCCGCGTGTGAGCCAGCTCCCACTGAGTCCACCCACAATAGGAGTTGCCGAACGTGCCCACCTTGCCGTCGGACCAGGGGAGTTGAGCCGCCCACTCCACGGTGTCGTAACCGTCCTCGGCGTCGCAGTGGTCCGCGCTGTAGAAGCCGGGCCGAAACGTGCCGTCGGAGGCATACCGCCCGCGCACGTCCTGGACGATGGCCAGATACCCCCGCTCCGCAAACTGCGCGGCCGTCTCGACGTGGACGTCGCGCTCTTTGCTGTAGGGCGTGCGACAGATCAGAGTCGGAAAGGGGCCGGTGCCCTGCGGCAGATAGAGGTCGGCGCGGAGGCGTGTGCCGTCGCGCATGGGCGCAGCGACGTTCCGCTTGACCGTGTGCTCGGCGGCTGACATGGCGCCTCGCCTCTCAGGTCAATAGCTCGGACGGCAGGTGCTCCACCCGGTTGAAATACTGCATGACGATGGTCCCGTCGCGGGTGAAGTCGAGGCGCGTGATAGCCGTATTGAGGTGGAGAAAGATCACCGTCGGCGGCCAGGTGTACCCCAACAGGGTATAGAGGAGCACCGCAGCGAACCCCCCGTGCGTCACCAAGCCGATATGCTCGTCGGTCCCGGCATAGCGGTCGCGTAGCTCCGTAGCGACCCGCGCGGCCCGCTCCTGCCACTCTTCCTCCGTCTCCCGCTGGCGATTCCACCAGCCGTCCTCGGTCACCTCCGGCGACAGCCGGACGGTCGGGAACTGCTCCGCCATCTCGGCCCGCTTCAGGCCCGGCAGCCCGCGTCCCTCGTGATAGTCCAGGAAGACACCCCCCGTCTCGTGAATGTCCACCCAGACTTCCGGCTGCATGCCGATGGCTTGGCCGATGGGCGCGGCCGTTTGCAGCGCGCGGCGCATCGCGCTCGTGAACAGGCGCGTGAAGCGGAAGCCGGTGCGATTGGCGTAGGCAGCGCCCGAACCGGGCTGCTCGGCCTCGGCCGGCGTCCTGGCGAGATGCGTGGCCAGCGCGTCCGCTTGCCGCTCACCCAGCTCCGTGAGTGGCGGATCGGACACCCGTTCCGTCCAGTCGGTGAGGGCGTTGTTGTACGACTGCGCGTGACGGATGATATAGAGTTGCATGGATGCTCCGTGTCGGTGACGTGCGACTACGGCAATCGGCGCTCCATAGTAGCAGTTCCACAGTTCCAGCGAAGTCCGCGCGTCACCCCCTCTCTACATGGTGGAGAGGGGGCCGGGTGATGGGCCAAAGGCGCACCACACCTGGCACTATCCGTGCGGCTTTGGCCCGTCAGAGGGTGAGGCCTGAGCCGTCCCCCTGCGGAGCGGGGGGACTATAGGGGGGCCGGTAGCGCTCACTTCTGGAGGTTTAGGCCGGAGCAGGAACGGTCAGGCGCAGGAGAATGGTGTTGTCCACCTCCAGGTCGCTGCCCCAAATCAGTTGGGCCGCGCCGTCCCATTGAATCCCATTGTAGCCGTCCTTGGGGCGCACATCGGCCGCGGCCCACTCGGTGGCGGCGCTCCAGCTTCCATCGTCAAAATCGGCGCTGGCCCAGCCTGGCGGCGCCTCCGTGCGCTCGAACCTGCACGCGGCGTCCGGGTCTGGCGCCTTCTCGCACTCGCGGTTCAGCGGAGCGCGGTGGATCACCTTTAATTTCCAACTGCTATTCGTGATGGCCACGACCGTCCCGGTGCCGACGTCGGTGATCTGTGCAATGAGGCCGCCGTCGCCCATCTGCTGGTTGCGCTTGCCGATGTACTCGATCCCCGAATCGGTCTCCTTGAAGTCCTTGGCCTCAATAGCGATGGTCAGCGGGTAGGCGGCGGAGAAGGCGATGGTCTCCGCATTGAAGGAACGCTCCGTCGTGATCGGCGTCGAGTCCTCGCCGACTAGCTCCCCGTTGACGTAGAGGGCGAACCAATTGTCGGCCCACACCTCAGCCACGAACTCCGAGGTTCCGCCTTGGCCGGGGGATGCTCTCGTCGCGGCGCTTTCCGGGAAGGCGGCCCAATCACCGGGGCCGCAGCCGGCGGCCAACAGCGAGCCGACCGCCAGCAGCGCCGCCACCCTCTTGGCGATGGATTTGGGCATACGCTTTTCTCCTTCTCACGCCGGCGGGATCGCGTCAGGGCCGTCCCGTTGGTGCTGGGCTGCTCGGCATCGGCCCCCGTTGGCCGTTGCCCGCTACGGCGATTAGTTTGCCGGCTCTCTGTAAACACACGCTCGGCCTGGCGTTAAGGGGCAGTTAAATCTCGGAGCGTGGGGCTTGCAGCTAATAGCGGTCAGCTTCCGGCCCTCAACAGCCATCCGTCATTCCCGCGTGCGCGGGAATCCAGCCCCCCTCGCCCCCTGGGAGAGGGCCGGGGAGAGGGCGGGGCCAATATCGGACCTAACCCCCGGCCTCTTCCCTTCAGGGAGAGCGATCCGCACGGTGACCTTTAGCCCCTTCCCTGGAGGGAGGGGGGTTGGGGGTAGGTTTGCCATCATCGCAATCACATGCTATAGTATTAGATAATAAGTTCTATATCGGAAGGGAGGAAGTGACATGGTAACGACCAACGACCGGCAGGCCGTGACCGGGGAGACGGTATCTCAACCCGAACCAGGGAGTGCAGACCACAGGCCAAGCGTAGACTGGCAGCAGATCGGTCCCCGGCTCATCGAGCCGTTCTGTACGCCGAAATGGCGCGTGCAGCGCACGAGCAAAGAGCGTGTCCAGGGCAAGTATCCCGAGGGTACCCGCGGCCTCGTCGTCGCCTACATTGATGCGCGGCAGGTGTTCAGTCGCCTGGATGAGCTTTTTGGTCCCGATGGTTGGCAGACCGGCTACCGCGTGCTCGATGCCGCGAGCGGTGCGATAGAATGCACGCTCACCGTCGGGGGAATCAGTAAGTCCGATGTGGGCTATCCCAATCGCAGTGGGGACGAGGAGCCGCTGAAAGCGGCGTACTCCGACGCCACCAAGCGGGCGGCGGTCCAGTGGGGTATTGGACGCTGGCTGTACGATGAAGAGGCGCAGTGGGTCGGAATTGACCAGCAGGGCCGCGTCGTCAACGAACGGAAGCCGGTCGCCGGTGGTCAGAAGCCGGCAGCCAGCGAGCAAAACAGGCAACCGCCTACGGAGCATCGGCCGCCGGCCACCGATCACCAGCCGCCGACCAACGGCAACGGCGAAGCGACCCCGAAGCAGCGGGCCTTCATCGAGCGGCTGTGTGCGGCCAAAGGAGAGGACGCCTCTGCCTGGCCGGCCCACTCGAAACAGGAGGCCTCCGAGTCCATCAAGCGCCTGATGGCGCTCCCGGAGCCGCGCGCCGCGGCGGCCGCGGCGGCGTAAGCTGCCAGGGGCTGCCGCCCGCGGCAACGTATTTCCCCGCGAGCAGGCGCGGCTTGGTAGCCGCGCGCTCCGTCGTTGGCGTATGATTGCCAGCGTTGAGAGCACGCAGGGGGAGGCATGCAGTGAAACCGGAGTTGATTGCCAACTACGAGGAAGAAGCCGGTGAAGGCCCGCTCTGGCACGTCGCCGAGCAGCGCGTCTATTGGGTAGACATCACCACCAGCCGTATCTTCCGCTATCATCCCGCCTCGGGTCACCACGCGCTGTTCTACCAGGGCGAGGAAGACATCGGCGGATTTACCTTTCAGGCGGATGGCTCGCTCTTGCTCTTCATGGCCCGCGGCGCCATCAAGGTACTGCGCGACGGCCGGCTCACCACGATCATTGACGAGATTCCGGCCGAGCGTCGGACGCGGTTCAACGACGTGATCGCCGACCCGGCCGGCCGCGTCTACTGCGGCACCATGCCGACCGATGGCGACGATGCGCGCCTCTACCGCCTCGACACCGACGGCACCCTGACGGTCATGCTCGAAGGCATCGGCCTCTCGAACGGCATGGGCTACACCCTCGACCACCGGCAGATGTACTTCACCGATACCTTCCGGCGCGACATCTACCTATTCGACTACGATCAGGCGACGGGCGCGCTTTCCGGGCAGCGGGTGTTCCTGCACGTGCCGGAGGACGAGGACGTGCTCGGCCCCGACGGCATGACCGTGGACGCCGAGGGTTACGTGTGGACCGCGCTGTGGGGCATCGGTTGCGTCGCCCGCTACCGGCCGGACGGCACGGAGGAGCGCCGCGTGCTGTTCCCCGGCGTCAAGCGGGCCTCCAGCTTGATCTTCGGCGGTCTGGACATGGACGACATCTACGTCACGACCCAGGGCGCCGACGACAAACCGGCCGCCGGCCCCAACGCCGGCGCCTTCTTCCGCGCCCACGTCGGCATCCGCGGCCTCCCCGAATTCCACTCGCGCATCGGGCTATAGCATAGGAGGAATCTCATGACTGCATCGCTCGTTGACCAAGTGAACTTGGAAGATATACGGGAACTCGACGCCAAGTATCGGCCATTTCCCGATTTCCAGGCATTCAGTGGCGCGGCTGAGGTAGATACCGACCTCTGGGAGCGGGTGGCGGCCGGTCTCCAGCAGAAGCAGGCCGACAGTACCCAGTCCGACTTCGACCGCGCTGTCAAGGTGGCGCTCCGCGCGGCTGCCGTGGACACCGGCGCTATTGAGGGTCTCTACAAAGTTGACCGTGGCTTTACGGTTACAGTGGCGGAGGAGCAACCGGATTGGGAGGCGGAAGTCGAGAAAAAAGGCGCGGCATTCCGACAACTCTTCACTTCACAGCTCCGGGGCTATAAGTTGGCCCACGAACTAGCGACGGGCGACATATCAATCAATGAAGCGTGGATCCGGGAGTTGCACAGCGAGATCACCGCCGGCCAGCCGACCTATCAGGCGTGGATACCCTCACTCAAGAAGTATCAACAGCAAGCATTGCCACGGGGGCAGTATAAGACACAGTCGAATCATGTCAGGCAGGCAGACGGAGACTGGCATGCCTATGCACCGGTTGCTGACGTGCCTGCGGAAATGCAGCGGTTGCTAGAACAGATACGAACGCCGGAATTTGATGTGGCGCATCCAAGCCTTCAGGCGGCGTATGCCCATTATGCGTTCGTGGTGATCCATCCCTTCGTCGATGGCAATGGCCGAGTCGCACGAGCTATCGCTTCCACCTTCCTCATCAAGTCGTGTGGTGTCCCCCTAGTGATCTGGTCGGACCAGGATGGTGAGTACCTTGATGCGCTGGGCGCGGCCGACCAAGGAGACTGCCGGGCATTCGTGGACTTCATCTTCGACAGGGCGCTGGATACGATGGGGGGTGTCGCCGACCGGATGGGGCCAGCACCCGAAGATGTTGCGGCAGACCTACGCAGCTTGCTGCAGACGCGAGGCGGCTTGTCCCACGGTGAACTGGAGCAAGTTGGACTGGGACTTTTCGAAAGGTTGAGAAGCAGTGTGAAGATGTCGAAAGACAAACTGAGACTACCTAAAACTGCTAGTTGTAGTTACCAGTCTGGCCGCAAAACTACCCCCATAATTAGCGGTGCAAAGTACCAACGAATTTTTCAGCGTGATCCTGGCCCAATCGTTATCAACTTCGCAACACAACCTCCAGCAGAAGCAAGCTTGGAGTGCGAGTTGCAGCTATTTATTGCCAAGGACAAAGCGGACCGATACCCCTTTCTTCTGAAGAGAGTCAGTCCACTCGATGAGTTCCCGGTGCGACTTGCCGACGTGTACCCTGAGGCGAGTGATTTGCTAACGCAGCGAATTGATGCTTGGGTGGAGAGAATGCTCGCAGAGGGCTTACGGAGTCTTGCCCAACGGGCTGAACAGTCTCTGCGTGAGGCCGGCTACTAGCCAGGAATCGCGGGGCGTTTTCAGCCTGGCCGGGATGTTCTGCCCTGCCCGGTGCTGCCGGAATCACCGTCCAGGCGCTACACTTTAAGCATGACCTCGTGCTGTTGGCTTGCGCCGCTGCGGCGCGTCTTATGGCCGCTGCCGCTGCTGGCGGCGCTGCTCTTGCTTGCCGCATGTGATCTAGGGGAAACCCAGCCGGAACCCGCCCCACCGGCCCCGGCGGTCACGCAGCCGGCGCCTCAGCCGACGACGCCACCACCGCCGACCGCGCCCCCGGCTGTGCCCACGGCTCCTCCGGCACCGACACCGATCCCGGCAACGGCTACCACGCCGCCACCGCCACCGACCGTCCCGCCACCCACCGCGACGGCTCCTCCGGCGCCGACACGGGTTCTGGCCGTGGCCATCGCGCCGCCACCGCCACCGACCGTCCCGCCACCCACGGCCACGGCTCCGCCACCACCGACGCCGGTTCCGCCAACGGCCACCACGCCACCACCCCCGACCGTCCTGCCACCCCCGGCCACGACCGCGCCACCACCGACACCGGTGCCGCCGACGGCCACCACACCGCCACCGCCACCTACGGCTACGACCGCGCCACCGACGGCGACCAGTCCCCCGGCGCAGACGGCAACGCTGTACAAGGGCGTCACGCAGGGCCTCACGCCGGACGGCTTCGCCTTGCTGGGCGCGGCCAATGCGCCGGTAACGCTGACCGACTACTCGGACTTCTTGTGACCGCTCTGTGCCCGCTACGTGTTAGCGGTAGAGCCGGAAATCATAGATAAATACGTGCGCCAAGGGCAGGTGAAGCTCGTGTTCCGTGCGGTGCTCAACCATGGCGAGCGCAGTGTCCGCACCTCCGAGGCCGCCGCCTGCGCCGGTTTGCAGGGGCAGTTCTGGCAGATGCACGAGCTGCTCTTCCAGCGGCAAGGGGAAGTCCCACGCGGCGGCGGGGACGCGCTGGTGGCCGGTATGCAGCAGTTCGGCGCAACCCTGCCGGGCCTCGATCAAGCAGCATTCGCTACCTGCCTCAGCGAGCGAACAACCATCCAGCACGTGCAGGCCACCGACGCCGAGCAGCGCCAGCGTGGCATCGTGCGACAGCCGATCTTCGATATCAGTGGGCCTGGTGGCACGCAGCGCCTGGTCGGTCTGCCGTCGGTCGAAGCGCTCTCGGCGGCGTTGGATAAAGCGCGCGGTTAGCGAAAGGTCGTCCTGATGGCTCTCGCCATCCGAAACGGTACACTGTAAGCATGAACATGGATTCTTACGCTTGGATTGGGTCGCTGCGGCGCGTATTGTGGCCGCTGCCGCTGCTGATGGCGCTGCTCTTACTCGCGGCCTGCGATGAAGCGGAAACGCAGCCGGAACCGGCCGCGCCGACCACCGCCGTCACGGCGCCGGCACCCCAGCCCACCGCCGCTCCGCCTGCACCGACAACCGCAGGTCCCAGCGAGGCGCAGCCGGCAACGCCATACAACGATGTCGCGCAGGGCCTCACGCCGGAAGGCTTCCCGTTCTTGGGCGCGGCCAACGCGCCGGTCACGCTGACCGACCATTCGGACTTCTTGTGACCGTTCTGTGCCCGCTACGTCGTAGCGGTAGAACCGGTCATCATAGATAAATATGTGCGCCAAGGGCAGGTGAAACTCGTCTTCCGTGCCGTGCTCAACCTTGGCGAGGGCAGTGTCCGCGCCTCCGAGGCCGCCGCCTGCGCCGGGTTGCAGGGGCAGTTCTGGCAGATGCACCAGTTGCTCTTCCAGCGTCAACGGGAAATCCCCCGCGGCGACGCAGTAGTGGCCGGGTTGCAGCAGTTCGCTACGGCACTGCCGGGCCTTGACCAAGCTGCGTTCGCTACCTGTCTCAAAGAGCGGATGACGCTCCAACACGTGCAGGCCACCGATGCCGAGCAACGCGAACGTGGGATTAGAAGCCAGCCAACCTTCGAGGTCAGCGGACCCGGCGGCATGGAACGCCTCGTCGGATTGCCGTCGGTTGAAGCGCTCTCGGCGGCGTTGGACAAGGCGCGCGGTTAGCGAAAGGTCACCCCAATGGCCCAAACCGGTCTTGCATCCCGCATCGTACATAGCCGCCTGGGACTAGCTGCTGGCGCCGTGCTGCTCTTGGGCTTCCTGCTGGCCCTCGCCATCGGCATCGGCGGCAGTAGCACCGTCGGAAACGACCCGCTCGCCGCCGGGGCCGTGCTCGCGCTGGCGCCGGCAGCCTTCCTCTCCGGGCTGTTGAGCCTGCTCTCACCCTGTACGCTGCCGATCCTGCCGGCCTATTTCGCCTTCAGCTTTCAGGCGCACCGGCAGCACGCGACGTTGATGAGCGTCACCTTCTTCCTGGGGCTGGCGACGACGATGACGCTCCTCGGGGCCAGCGCCACGGCGCTGGGTAGCCTGCTGCTTCAGTATCTCCAGCAGGTGACGTTGATCGGCGGGGTGGTGATTATCGTGTTCGGGGTGATGAGCGTGCTGGGTAAAGGCTTTGCCGGCATGCAGGTTCAGGCCCGCCCTTCCGCGACCGTCGCCGGCTCGTATCTGTTGGGCGCGACGTTTGCCCTCGGCTGGACCGCCTGTATCGGCCCGATTCTTGGTGCGCTCCTCACGCTGCTCGCGGCCCAAGGATTGGCGATTATCCAAGGCGCCGTGCTGGCCTTTATCTATACGCTGGGCCTAGGGCTGCCCCTGATTCTCCTCTCGACCTTCTTCCGGCGGCTGGACACCACGGGCGGGGTCTGGCGCGTGCTACGCGGCCGGGGCTACGAGGTGTCGCTGGGCCGCATTACCCTACACCTGCACACCACGAGCGTGGTGAGCGGCCTGCTGCTCATCGGCTTGGGCTATCTGCTCGCCTCCGGCCAGCTCACCGCCTTCACCGAAGTCGCAGCCAGCGGCGACCTCTCGCTGCTCGTCCTCGACTGGGATGAGCGCCTCCGGCAACTCTTCGGCCTGCAATAGCCCCGCCGGCACGTCCCCCTGCGAAGCGGGGGAACCATAGGGGGGCCAAAACCATCTTAGGCCCTCACCTACGGGGAGAGCGGGCCGCCAGTGGCGCAATGCCGTCCCCCGTCCACCCCCGTAGTAGCTACCCCTCCGCAACCACGTGGTTGCGCAGCACGCCGATTCCCTCGATCTCGATTTCTACGGAGTCACCCGGCGCCACGTTGCCTACCCCGGAAGGCGTGCCGGTGGAGATCACGTCGCCCGGCAGCAGCGTGAAGAAGCGGGTCATGAAGGAGATCAGGTGTGGAACGGAGAAGAGCAGATCGGACGTGCTTGTTTGCTGTCGCCGCTCGCCGTTCAGCCGCGTTTCGAGCATGAGGTTGCCCGGATCGAGGCCGGTCGCAATCACCGGACCCAGCGGGCAGAAACTGTCGTAGCCCTTGCCCAACAGCAGGACGCCCATCGCCATCTCCGCCAACTGCACTTCCCGGTGACTGACGTCGTTGCCACAGGTGTAGCCGAGCACGTAGTCGAGCGCATCCTCCTCGGACACATGGCGGGCAGTCTTGCCCATCACGACGACCAACTCCCCCTCGTATTGCACCGTCTCGGCGCCGGTGGGGTAGACGATAGGCTGGTCCGGCCCGACGACCGCCGTCGGCGGCTTCGTGAACAGCATCGGCACTTCCGGAACCTCGCCGCTCCCCTCTTCGATGTGCAGCTTGTAGTTGGCGCCCACCCCGATCACCTTCGACGGGACCACCGGCGCCAGCAGCTTCAGCGAATCCAGGCTGCCGACGGCCTGCCCAACCTCATAGTCGCCGAACGGCGAGCCAACCAGTTGGCGGACCGTCGCGTCCCCCTCCAGCACCCCGTACTGTGCCCCCGTGTCGCTCTGATAGCGCAGGATTTTCACCATCCGTCTCCTCCCCTCATCCTTGCCTTAGCGGGATCATCCGTTCCCAGTGATGCCGTAGCCCCACCGGCAGGTCAAGGGTACCACGAAGTCGGCTGCCCCATGTCGTGAATGAGGCCGTGAGGCCAGCCAAGTACGTGGGCTCGTGATCGGAGCGGCCGCTTAGGTCCTAGCTTGCTCGGCAAGGTCTTGCCGGGTTCGAGTCACGCGCTGGCGGGCAACCGGGTAGTCAATAGGGGCATTGGGAGCCGGTATCGGCTTCCTTTCCTGGTGAGCAAGCCACACCGTGAAGGATGGCATGACGAGGCTCAGTGGCTCCCCCATCTCCGCATCCAGGCGCAGGAGGATGTCATTGCCTACCAGAATCCAGGGCACCTGAGCTTCCCGACCCTCGCTGCCAGCGAACACGATGTCCATGTCACCGGATGGCGGATGGTAGTGCCATGTCGCGCCCGGCAGCATGGTCAGGAGGGTTTCGATGTCTACGGCAGTTTCGGTGATCCTGGCGATCACGATGCACCCTCCCGTCTTTTCCAGCGGCACCAGGTAGGACTGCCTGCCTGCCTTGCCCTCAAGGTGAGCCACATGGCCTAATTGTAAGGATTGACCGCCCGGCGCCTCTACGGCCTGTCAGGTATCATCGCCGGGCGTGAAGGACTGACATGGAGAAACAGACGGTCGTGGTAAAGGTCGGCGGCAGCACCTTGCCCCACCGCGAGGCGGTGCTGGCGGACCTGGCCGAGCTACACGGCGCCGGTGTGGAGGTCGTGATCGCGCACGGCGGCGGGGCGACGCTCACCGACTGGCTGACGCGCGTGAACAAGCAGCCGACCTTTGTCAATGGGCTGCGCGTCACCGACGACGAGACCCTGGAGCTGGCCGTCATGGTGTTTGCCGGCGCCGTCAACAAGCAGCTTGTGGCCCTGCTCAATGCCGCCGGCATCCCGGCCGTCGGCATCAGCGGCGTGGACGGCGGGCTGGTCCGCGCCCGCCGCCAAACCGAGCCGGATATTGGGCTGGTCGGGCAGACCGAGCAGGTTGACACGACGCCGCTGCGCGCGCTCCTCGACCGCGGCCTGATCCCGGTCGTCGCCTGCATCGTCCTCGGCCCGGCGGGGCAGATCTTCAACATCAACGCCGATACGCTCGCCGGTGACTTGGCGCGGGCGCTACGCGCGAGCCGCGTCGTCTTCCTGACCGACGTGCCGGGCGTGCGCGGTGCCGACGGCACCGTCATCCCGACGCTCTCACAAGGCGAGACGGATCGCCTGATTGCCGAGGATGTCATCACGGGCGGCATGATCCCCAAGGTCGTGGCCTGTCTCCGCTGCCTCGATGGGGTGCCGGAAGCGGTCATCCTGGACGGCAGCGTCTCCCACGTCCTGCGCGACCACGTGCTCGGATCCGCCACCGCCGGCACGGTCTTCCGCAGCCGCGCTGCCACCGACTAGCCGGCGCCCCTCGCTCGTCGGCTAATCTGGTATGGTGTGCTCTATACTCGCGTGTACTTTCGCGTCTGGGCGGCAGTTTGGCCCCCGGCACGATAATCTGAGAGGAGGCCCCTGATGGCGGCAGCAGCCCCGATCTCCCCAGCCACCGGCGACTTAGCGGAACGGGAATCCCAGCTCTACATGCGGACCTTCATCCGTATCCCGGTGGCTTTGGCCCGAGGCGAGGGCGTGTACGTGTGGGATGTCGCGGGCAACGAATATCTCGATTTCTTTGGTGGAATTGCCGTCAACGTGCTCGGCCACTGCCATCCGGCGGTGGTGAACGCGGTGACGGAGCAGGCGCAGACGCTCATCCACACCACCTGCCTCTACTACACGTCGCCGCAGCTCGAGCTGGGGCAGCTGCTGATCGAGAACTCCTGCCTCGACCGCGTCTTCTATGTGAACAGCGGCGCCGAGGCCATCGAAACCGCGATCAAGCTGGCCCGCAAGTGGGGCAAGCGCCACCACAACGGGGCCTACCGGATCATCACCGCCGAGAACTCGTTTCACGGCCGCACGCTCGGCTCTCTGGCCGCGACCGGCCAGCCCCACTATCACCACGACTTTGCGCCGCTGCCGGCCGGGTTCTCGTATGTCCCGTACAACGATCTCGACGCCTTGCAGGCCGCCGTCACCGCTGAGACGGTGGCGATCATGCTGGAGCCGGTGATGGGCGAGGCCGGCGTCTACCCGGCCACCGCCGAGTATCTCCAAGGCGCCCGGCAGCTCTGCGACGACCACGGCATCCTGCTCATTTTGGACGAGATTCAGTCTGGCATGGGGCGCAGCGGTCGCCTGTGGGCCTACGAGACCTACGGTGTCGAGCCGGACATTATGACCCTGGCCAAAGGGCTGGCCGGCGGCATGCCGATTGGCGCCTGCCTCGCTAAGGAAGCGGCGGCGGCGTTCGAGCCGGGCGATCACGGCTCGACGTTCGGTGGTCATCTCGTCAGCTGTGCAGCCGGCGTGGCGACGCTGCGGACCATCATCGAAGAGGACCTCCCCGCGAACGTGCGCCAGGTCGGCGCGGTATTGGGTGAGCGCTTGGCAGCGCTCGCGACAGAAACCGGCGCCATTCAGGAGATTAGGCAGTCGGGTCTGCTGATCGGGATCGAACTGCACGAGCCGGTTGCCGGCGCCGTGCTCACGCACTGCCTGGAGCATGGCCTGTTGGTAAACAAGACTTCCGACACCACCATCCGGCTCGCCCCGCCGCTCATCATCAACGAGGAGCACGTAGACCAAGCCGTTGCTATTCTGGGCACGGCAATCAAGACAGCAACAGCCGACTGATTAGGTGTTGGTAGCCATGATTGACAAGCCCTACGCTCTTGGCCTGCTCAAGAAGGCTATTGGACACGAGGCAGTTGACTTTCGCGATGGTCAGTGGGAGGCAATCGACTCTCTGGTTAATAGGCGGGAACGCCGGCTGGTCGTGGAGCGCACTGGATGGGGCAAGAGCATAGTCTATTTTGTCGCCACGAGGATTCTCCGTAGCCAAGGCAGCGGCCCGACCCTTATTGTTTCACCCTTGTTGGCACTGATGCGTAATCAGATCGAGGCAGCGAATGGCCTGGGACTTCAGGCCATCACAATCAATTCCACGAACCGACGTCAATGGCCAGAATTACAAAGGGTCGTCCACGCGAATGAGGCGGACGTGCTGCTTATTTCGCCGGAGCGACTTGCCAATGACGACTTTGTTGCGAATGTTCTGGTCCCCATGGCAGAGAGCGTTGGATTATTGGTTGTAGATGAGGCGCACTGTATTTCGGACTGGGGCCACGACTTTCGTCCAGATTACCGACGTCTGGTCAATGTATTGCGGCGAATGCCTGGCAATGTACCGATATTGGGCACTACGGCAACCGCTAATGACCGAGTCATACGGGACATCCGGCAGCAATTTGGAGATTTTTTCATTCAACGTGGACCTTTAATGCGAGAAACCCTCGCTCTTCAAACGATGCAATTGCCCACGAAAACTGAGCGTTTAGCTTGGTTGGTGGACCATATCAATGACCTGCCCGGCACCGGAATTATATACACTCTGACCAAGCGCGATGCGAACCAAGTCGCAACCTGGCTCAAGGAGCATGGAGTTTCGGCCGAGGCGTACTATAGCGATGTTAGGAGTGACGATTTCCAGAATTCGGACAGCTATCGCCAACATCTTGAGCAGCGGCTGCTTGACAACGACATGAAAGCATTGGTCGCCACTACAGCCCTAGGTATGGGGTATGACAAGCCTGACCTCGGGTTCGTTGTGCATTATCAGGCGCCAAGCTCGGTTGTCGCCTACTATCAACAGGTGGGACGGGCTGGTCGAGCAGTAGATTACGCGATGGGAATCTTGATATCGGGACACGAAGATGAAGATATTCACGAATTCTTCCGTAGCAGTGCTTTCCCTAGCGAAGACTGGGTGAGAGCAATCCTTGAGGCGCTGGAAAGCCACGATGGTCTCAGCGTTCGGGAACTCGAAAGTATCGTGAATCTACGATGGGCGCAGATCGATCACGTGCTCAAGTATCTGTCGGTGGAAAACCCAGCGCCAGTGATCAAGATAGACAATAGGTGGACACGTACTCCTACCCAATACCAGATGGATCGTGAAAACATCCGTCGGCTGACCGGGCAGCGCGAAACGGAATGGCAGGAAGTCCAGAGTTACATCGGTGAAGAGGGCTGCTTGATGGAATTCCTAGCCAAGGCACTGGACGACACAGAATCTCAGGCATGTGGAAAGTGTGCTTCGTGTCTAGGCCGACCAATCGTTCATTCCTCTTTCACAAGAGCAACCGCAATATCGGCGGCCCGCTTTCTGCGTCATTCTGAGTTTGGGTTGGAATGCAAAAAGCAGGTCGCTAAGGGTGCATTTTCCGAGTATGGCTTCCGGGGGAACATACCCAACCATCTGCGCGCTGAGACCGGGCGGACGCTTTCGCGCTGGAGAGATGCGGGATGGGGGCAGCTAGTCGCCGCGGACAAACATGTTGGGCACTTTCGTAAAGAGCTTGTTGACGTTGTTGTGGACATGTTGCGAGATCGGTGGCGTCCGTCACCACCTCCGGCATGGGTGACGTGTGTCCCCTCCAAGATTAACCCCGAGCTTGTTCCGGACTACGCCAATCGCCTGGCAGTTGCTTTGGGCTTGCCCTTCCTACCAGTTGTGGTTAAGACCAAGGACAACGGCCCGCAGAAGGAGCAGCAGAATAGATACCACCAGTGCCGAAATCTCGACGGCGTATTCTCCGTCGAACATAATGTCCCAGATGGACCAGTTCTGCTAGTGGACGATGTTGTAGACTCAGGATGGACCCTCACGGTCATAGCTGCGTTGCTTCGACAAGCCGGAAGTGGACCGGTTTGGCCATTAGCCTTGGCGGCATCGAGTGCAGGAGACTGAAGTGGACGTAAATGCCCAAGCTTCAGCCGTAATGCTGCTCACGGTTTCCTTCGGGAAATCCAACACCTCGAGTGCAAAGTCACTCACTGTCAAAGAATGGGCGAGATTCGCAGTCTGGCTGAGAGATCAAGGACTAGAGCGATCATCCCTATTAGAAGGTGATGTTCACAATTTGCTCTCCGGGTGGGTAGATCAATCCGTAACGCTAGCCCGCATTGAGAGCCTTCTCAGTCGCGGAAGCACTCTCGGCCTGGCCCTCGAAAAATGGCAGCGGGCCGGATTGTGGGTCATTACTCATGCAGACCCGGAATATCCGAAATGTTTGAAACAACGTCTGCGATGGGAATCGCCACCTGTGCTTTTTGGTTGTGGCAACAAGATGCTTTTGGAACATGATAGAGGTATAGCAGTCGTAGGCTCTCGTGATGCGAGGGAAGAGGATCTAAGCTTCACCGAATGCCTTGGGCATAAAGTTGCCGAGCAAGGCTATACCCTTGTGTCTGGAGGCGCGCGCGGAGTTGACCAAAGCGCCATGTTCGGTGCTCTTCAGAACAAGGGTACGGCAGTAGGCGTATTGGCTGACAGTCTTCTGCGCTCTGCGACTTCGGCAAAATACCGCAAACCCCTCCTTTCTGGTGACCTCGTATTAATTTCGCCCAGCAACCCGGAGTTGGGATTCGATGTGGGCAGAGCAATGGCTCGTAACCGATACATCTATTGTTTAGCAGACGCAGCGATCGTTGTCAGTAGTACGGTGGGCAAGGGCGGCACGTGGAATGGCGCAATCGAAGGTGTGAGAGCGGGGTGGGTTCCCGTTTGGGTAAAGCAGAGCGCCCATCCGGCCTCCGGAAATTCATACTTAGTGGCCCGTGGCGCTCAGTGGCTACCTGAGAATCTGGATTCTCTTGCTTCCCTTCTAAATGGTTCGCGAGGAGCTTCTGCTGATGGACCATCACTAAGCGCATCCCCATTGTTTGATTCCGATACATCTTCTCCGGAAGTGGCTCAGATGGAACTGGCGGCGACGTCATCTGATAACGATGTCGCAAAGAATGATTCACAAGTTCAAGGAGGCCAGAATACTGCCACTAACGATCTAATACTAAGCGATATGAGCTTTTACGATTTATTCTTAGTTCGGTGCGCGAATCTTACATCCGCTACCCCACTAACCTCGGACGAGATAGCAGAAAAGCTAGATGTCGCCAAAGGTCAGATCTATGCGTGGCTAAGACGAGGTGTATCGCAAGGGGCGATCAAGCGGTTTACAAAACCAGTGCGGTACCAGTCCAACAATAACACAGATCCCCGTTCAATGGAGGGTGGCTAGGTCCCCCATCACGGGCAACCTGAGTCTGAGCGTGCAGGTTCGTGACGTTGTCCAATTTGACGGGCCAAAGGTAGATGACATATGGCAAGAGAGCGCTTAGTCCTCGCGTATTCCGGTGGATTGGACACGTCGGTGGCGATCCGCTGGATTCAGGAGAAGTATGGCCTGGACGTGATCGCCATGACGGTTGACGTGGGGCATCAGGGTGATATCGAAGGGATCCGCCAGCGCGCCCTGGAGATTGGCGCGGTGGAAGCCGTCGTTTCGGATGCGAAGGAACTGTTCGTCAAGTATTTCGTCTGGCCGGCGCTGCAATGCGGCGCCATCTACGAAGGCGACTACCTCCTCGCAACGGCGCTCGCACGGCCGCTGCAAGCCTGGCTGCTGGTCGAAACCGCCGAGGAATTCGGTGCGACGGCGGTGGCGCACGGCTGCACGGGCAAAGGCAACGACCAGGTCCGCTTCGATGTCTCGATCAAGGCGCTCAACCCCGACTTGCGGATCGTCGCACCGGTGCGTGAATGGCGGCTGACGCGCGATGAGGAGATCAGGTGGGCGGAAGAGCGCGGCATCCCCATTCCGGTGACCAAGGAAAGCTCCTACAGCGTGGACCAGAACCTGTGGGGCCGCTCGGTCGAGGCGGGCATCCTGGAAGACCCCTGGGCCGAGCCACCCGACGACGTGTGGGAGTGGACGGCCGACCCGCTGACCGCGCCGCAGGAGCCGGCCTACGTCGAGATCGAGTTCGAGCAGGGCATTCCCGTCGCCCTCGACGGCGAGCGGCTCGACGGTGTGACCCTGATCGAGCGGTTGAGCAGGCTGGCCGGGGAGCACGGCGTCGGGCGCGTGGACCACATCGAGAACCGGCTGGTGGGGATCAAGTCGCGCGAGGTGTACGAGGCGCCGGCCGGGGTGGTGCTCTACCAGGCGCACCGCCAGCTGGAAAAGATGGTGCTCTCGAAGGAGCAGGCCCGCTTCAAGGAGACCGTCGCCAGCGAGTACGCCTCACTGGTCTACAACGGCCAGTGGTTCACCTCCCTACACCAAGACCTCGCCGCCTTCATCACCAGCAGCCAGCGCCACGTCACCGGCGCCGTGCGCGTGCGCCTGCACAAGGGCACCTGCCGTGTCGTCGGCCGGTCGGCGCCGGACGCGCTCTACAGCCACCAGCTCGCTACCTACGACACCGGCGACCAGTTCGACCACAGCGCCGCCGAGGGCTTCATCGCGCTGTGGGGCCTGCCGATCCGCACGCAAGCCGAGCGCCAGCAACTCCACCGCCCCGCCGAGCGCCCCCGCCTCACCGGCAGCACCACCGTCGAGTAGCCAGTAGCCGGCGGTCGGCCGCGCCTAATTACTGTCCCGTGTTGTCCAGTGCTTGCATCTGCCGCTCAATCTCGGCCTTGAGATTATCGTCGCCGGCCTCTTGGGCTAGCGCCAATGCGGTCTCGAAATCGGACCGCGCCTCTGTAATGCGGCCCAAGGCAGCTTTAGCCTCGCCCCGATTGTTGTAGGCTTCGGCAAAACTCGGCTTGAGGCGGAGTGCCTGATCGTAGTCGGCGATGGCCTCGTCATAGTGGCCCAAGGCGCTCTTCGCACTGCCCCGATTGACGTAGGGGCTGGCATAGTTCGGCTGGAGGAAGATCGCCTGCTCGCAGTCAGTGATGGCTTGATCGTGTTGGCCCTGGCTGCTCTTTGTAGCGCCCCGATTGCTGTAGGCTATGGCCAAGTCTGGCT
Organism: Chloroflexota bacterium; assembly: GCA_965220865.1. GTDB lineage: Bacteria > Chloroflexota > UBA11872 > UBA12225 > JAJDUF01 > JAJDUF01. Next base: position 2,723,145 of record OZ244848.1, on the reverse strand, counting down.
TGAGGCGGATGGCCTGATCGTAGTCAGCGATGGCGTCCTCGTGCCGGTCCAGCTTGTTCTTTGCGCTGCCCCGATTGCTGTAGGCGCTGGCGTTGTTCGGCTGGAGAAAGATTGCCCGGTTGTAAGCGTCAATCGCATCCCGTGCTCTAGTTTCTGCGGCTTTCTCTACACCACCCTCCTGGAGAAGATAGCCGATGGAGAACCAGGCGCCAGCAGCGAGGTCGTTGTCGAACCCTTCCGCGACATTGGCGATGGAACGCCACCTGTCGATAGCCTCTTCGATCCTATCTCCTTGCTGGAGTGCGAAGGCTTCGGCAATGGCCCGATCTAGCAGTGATGCATCGGGATTACGTCGAACCTCTTGCACAGCCTCGCCGATTTCCCCGGCTCTATCGGGATCACTGACTTCCTCAGCCGTTATATTCCGCAGGCGTCGCATATGTTCTTCGGCTTGTTCTCGATGTTTCTTGATTTCTTTGACATGATCTGCTGCTGCTTCAGCGCTCTGGCGCGCTTCCTCTTCAATTCTCTGAAATCTGCTGAAGCCGATATAGGCAGCAATAGCACCCACAATCGGAATCACAACACCGATCAAGGTGAGGAATATGGCCGTGGCGGCTAGCCACCAATTGATGGTATCCGCCCGGTCGTCTAGGAGCTCGCGCCTAAGCTCGCTGAAGCGGCGTTGGACTTCGACTTCGTTAGCGGTAGCCTTTGCGTCCGCACCCTGGACCGCAGGCGACTCCACCGTTTGTGCGGACAGGATAGCCGGGCCTCCGGTGACCATTGCTGCAATCGCCATCGCTGCAATCACCATAGCGACCACTACAACCCAGTACCATGTTTTGGGAGACCGCATTTATGGAAGTCACCGTTTCACCGGATAGTTTTCTGTGCTCCGCGTCTCTACCCGCACCTCACCCGACGCCAGTCTCGGCAACAGTATATCGCGCAGGGCGGCGAGGGCCTGTGTATTCTCTGCACTCACTATTGTACCCGGCATATCGAGGAAGTAGCGGGGGCACACGCTCCCTTCCCTCACCCTCGCCCGCCGCCGGCCGCCTCCCCCTCTCCACATTGTGGAGAGGGGGCCGGGGGGTGAGGCGCCGGATGGCAGACTGTGCAAACGTACAGTATAGTTATCGGATGAGGGTGGAAGCATGGCGCGGGGATTGACGAGGCGGCAGCGCGAGGTGTTGGCGCACATTCGCGCCGCCTTGGAGCGGACGGGCCGGCCGCCGACGCTGCGAGAGCTGGGAGCGCGGCTGGGCATTCGCTCGACCAATGGCGTGCGCGATCACCTCGAGGCGCTCGTCGCCAAGGGCTATCTGGCCCGCGATCCGCATAGCGCCCGTGGCCTGCGCCTACTCCGAGCGGCGCCGGCGGCCACGGCTGCCGACCCGCCAGCGCCGCCAGCAGTGCCGGGGGTGCGGCGCGTGCCGCTGCTCGGTGGCGTCGCCGCCGGTAAGCCGATCTTTGCGGACCAGGAGCTAGGCGATGCCTTGCTCCTCGATGAGCGCGTCGTGCCGAACGGTGGGGCGGTGTTTGCCTTGCGCGTCCGCGGCGATAGCATGCGAGATGCTGCGATCCACGATGGCGATTACGTTGTCGTGCGCGAGCAGCGCAGCGCCGAGCCGGGAGACATCGTTGTCGCCCTGCTGGAGGACGAGGCGACGGTCAAGCGCTTCTTCCCGGAGCGCGACTTCGTGCGGCTCCAGCCGGAGAATAGCCACCATGCGCCGGTCATCGTGCGCCGGGACGACCGCAGCATGCGCCTGCTCGGCAAGGTAACCGCCGTGATCTCGCGTCGGCCCTAGTCGAGTGTCGAGTCGAGGCACGAGGAGTGATGACATGCTTGCAGTTGGCGCGGAGGCACCGGATTTCGCGGCGCTGACCGATACCGGTCAGACGTTCCGGCTCTCGGATTGGCGCGGCCACCGGCCCATCGTGCTGTTCTTCTACCTCCGCGCCTTCACGCTCGGCTGAAGCAGCGAGGTACGCGCGTTCGGCGAACGCTATGCGGAGTTCAGACGGACCGGCGCCGTTGTCATCGGCGTAAGCGCCGATAGCGCCGAACGCCAACGCGCGTTCCGCGAATCGCTTGGCGTGAGCATGCCCCTCATCGCCGATACCGACAAAGCGATCACTACGCTCTACGACGCCAGGGAGTTCATTGGCTTCATACCGGCCCGCCTCACCTACGTGATTGACGCGGCCGGCATCATCCGCTCCGTCGGCACCCACCGCGTCCACATGGACCGTCACAGCAGCGAGGCACTGGAAATAGTGCAAGAATTAGCCGCACCTGAAGCACGAGAGGTGCAGCCCTGATCGCCGCCCCTCCCTCCCAGGCTCCCCGGACTGAACTGGCAGGGAGGGGAATGAACCGTCCCCCTGCGAAGCGGGGGAACCATAGGGGGGCCAGAGCCTAACCGCCGTACTCCCCCTCTCTACATGGTGGAGAGGGCCCCGGGGGGTGAGGACTGGATAAGCTGCCCTCTACTCCCGCGGGAGCGGGAACGTGACCTTGCGGTTGCCTTCGTGCTGCGAGCGGAGGATACCCAGCAGGATTTCGACTGTATGCAGCGCATCGGTGGCCGGGGAAATCAGCGGCGCGGGTGCCTCTCGACCGGCAGCCTGCGCATCGAGATGTTGCACTAGCTCCTCGATCCCGGCAAGCTGCGCCTCGTAGGTGTGAGCCGGAGCGTCGAGCTGATGCTGGCCGCCTTCATCCCACACCTCCATCCCATCGTCGTTGGCACGGATGCGGCCGCGCTCACAGAGCAGCTCGATGACCCAACCTCTGGACTCCGGCGTTTTCGTCAGGCTGAGGTGGGATCGGATTCCATTGCGAAAGCGCACGTAGACATCGGCGCCAGGGTCGGTCGCCGGGTCTCTCCCGCCGTCGCCGGCGTAGGCCGGTCCGTAGTCGTGATGCATGTCCGCCAGTTCCGCGACCAGCCATTCCGGCTCCGAGCCGGCCAGGAAACAGACCATGTCAATGAGGTGTGTGCCGTTGCGAAACATCATCGCTCGCGGACCGGTCATCGTGGCCACGATCTGTCGCAGGGCGCCAAGCTCCTCACTGACTACGAAGTCGCGGAGGCGAATCCACGGTCCGCGCAACCGCCGCGTGTGATCCACCGACAAGGGAACGCCATGCTCCGCGCACGCCGCGATCATCCGGTCGGCGTCGGCCAGGGTAGTGGCGAGGGGCTTCTCGCAGAAAATGCCCTTCACGCCGGCTGCGACCCCATCCACGACCATATTGGCGTGCAGGTGATCGGACGTGGCGACCGAGAGCAGGTCCAGCCGCTCCTCGCGCAACATCGCTTTGTAGTCGGTGTAGGTGTTGACCTCCGGCCACACGTCACCCCAGGTGGTGCGAAAGCCGTCTAGTAGCTCGGTCTTGAGCTCGCAGACGGCCACCACGTCCACGCCCGGTACCTGCGCGTAGGCCGCGGCGTGGCTGCCCCCTTGCGTCGCGCCCAAGGCCGGGTGCGCCGGAGCCGCTCCCCGCCCGGCCGCTATGCCCGACAACCCGATGATTCCCGCGCGATAGCTCCCCGCTGAGGCTGTTGCTGTGTTCATGTCCACCCTTTCTCGTACTACCGGTTGCTACGCACTGCTACGTTTGCTCGACCCACACCGGCGTAGACCAGGCCATCGGCACGCGGCCGCGAATACGGTCACGCTGACGCACCCGGAGATAATACAGCGCAGCAGCCGGTGGGTCGGGGTCTTCCCACTCCAAGCGCATGTCCAGCTCACCCTGCCCGGTGAGCGTATGGACTACCTGGAAGGCAGCCGTCGCATCGCCGGTCCGGGCCGCCGCGCCGCTCAGATCACCACGGATCACTTCCAGGCGGTCCAGCGCGGCGGTGCCGGCCACGTCCGCGGCTATCCGGACCGGTCCGTCCACCAGCACCTGCGCCCCCGGCATCGCTCCCGCCACGGACCAGTCGAGCAGCATGCGCTCTCCGGTCGTGCCATACGTCCGGCGGGCGCGGAGCGATTCGAAGATGGCCTCGCGGGTGAGCCGCGGCGCCTGGACTGCCGCCAAGCCGGTCTGTCGCAGGCCGGGTTGCGCCTGATGATTGTCGGACGAGCAGATGACCCCGAGGCGTTGCCCGGTCAGCCAGACGTCCCAGGCGTAGTGCCGCCCCGGCGCCGACGTGTTGAGCGAGAAGTCGCAGCGCTCGTAGGCGAGCGGATGGTCGGCGTCCAGGCACTCGCACTGGCCATGACCGGAATATATCTCGATCACCGGCCGGTACGGATTCTCGCCTTGCGCCGGATGCTGCCAGTCGGGATTCGGCCCCGTTCCGCCCGGTACTGCCCCTTGGGCAAGCGGCGAGAACATCACGCCCGTATGGTGGGGGATGGTCAGCACCGCGTCGCTTCCGCCGACTTCGCGCTCCAGATGACTCCAGAGGTCGGGGAGGGTGCCGCGGTTGGCGCCGAAGAGCGGTCCGCGCGCACCGCGGTAGTACACGTTGTGGTGCGCCCAAGGGCTGCTGAACGTGCCTTCGTAGCCCAGGATCGTGACGAACTGCCCCGGTGCGTGGTGCCGCGCGACGTCGTCGGTGATGCGCTGCCACTGCTCGTCGGTCAGCGTTTCGGCATGGTCGCTCAAGCAGTAGAAGTCGAGCGCCGCCACCTCGCGGGCGTAGGTGAAGGGATGCCGGCCGGTGGCGTCGAAGCTGTGCAGCGAGTGCGAGTGCAGGTCGCCCCAGTAGACCGGTCGCGCTGCGGCGGCGGTCGCCGTGACGCGCACCGGGTTGCTCATCGCTTCGAGACCGCTGGCCGGGCCACCGACAATCCGCGCCGTCAGACGCAAGATACCGTCGGCGCGGGGGGTAATCGGAATACGGAGTACCCCCTCGTGCCGGACCGGGAGTGCGACCCACGCGGGATGCTCCGCCGCCCCGGTCACGGTGCCCAGGACGACCGTACCGCTCGCCGCGGAGATGGCATTCTGCCAGCCGTCGAGCACGGCGAGGTGCAACATCCCGGTCTCGCCGACGGCCAGCTGCGAGGGCAGCAGCGCCGTAAGCTCCACCGGCTCGGCGGCGCGCCCGGCCAGGGTGCCCGTAGCGTCGCGCGGTAGGGCGGTGAAGTGCCTGCTCCCGTCCGAGTCTACGGCGGCGCGCAGCGCCTCCGTCCCATGGGGATGGAGCGGAGCGGCAAAGCCCCGGCTACCGCCCTGCTGATCGCCGAAGACAATCTCGATCTCGTCTCCCGCGTCGAGGCGACCGCGCTGCACCCACACTTCGGTCACGAAGGCGTAGCGATGCTCGCGGCTATCAAGCCCTTGCCGGTTCGCCTTGACGTACTCGTCGGTCGTGCCGCCGATCACGGTGCAGGTGAGTTCGACACCCGCTTTGGCGCAGCGGGCGGTCACGTAGTTATCGGCGGCCGGGTCCGTGCTCTGCGTACCGTGCGAGGAGTTCCGGTACCACACGTGCCACGTTTCGGGAAGCTGTACGCGCACCGCCGCTCCCGCCGCCAATCCCGGCGCGCCGACCCGATAGCTAACGACCCACGTGCCCCATTCCCCGGCCGTACCGGTGGCCGGCGTCACGGTAGCTTGACCTAGCTCCCAATCCCTTGCCATGAGCTACGCTCCTCTCGCCGCAGTGACGTGGAGTCTCGCCTGTAGTGGCGCTCGCTGTCCACCATCCGAGGGCCGTCCGATGATGGGACCGCGTACAATGAGGGCCGCAGCGGGTGCATACGCAGCGCGGCCGGCTGGCGGTGCAGACCACCGGCGGAAAGGAAGAACCGTATGGAGCAGCGGCGTCTTGGGCGCACGGAACATCGGAGCACGGTCGTTATCTTGGGTGCGGTGGCGTTCGGACACGTGCCGCAGGTGGAGGCGGATCGCTCCATTGAGCTGGCGCTTCAGCACGGCGTCAACCACATTGACGTGGCGCCCAGCTATGGCGAGGCCGAGTTGCGGCTAGGACCCTGGCTCGCTCGCCACCGCGACGACTTCTTCCTCGCCTGCAAGACCACCAAGCGCAGCCGGGAGGCGGCGCGGGAAGAGCTGCACCGCTCCCTCGACCGCCTGCGGGTCGCTACGTTGGACCTCTACCAGCTGCACGCGGTGAAGACCGTGGACGAGCTTGACGCGGCACTGGCGCCGGGCGGTGCCATTGAGGCCCTCGTCGAGGCACGCGAGGCCGGCTTGGTCCGGTTCCTCGGCATCACCGGCCATAGCCTGACGGCCCCGGCTACGCACGCCGAGGCCCTGCGGCGCTTTGACTTCGACACCGTGATGTTCCCGCTCAACTACGTCCTGTGGTCCGATCCGGCCTATCGGCATAGCGCGGAGAACCTGCTGGCGCTGGCCCACAGCAAGGATGTTGGCGTCCAGATCATCAAATCTATCGGACGGAGCGGCTGGGGCGACCGACCACGCACCCACCGCACCTGGTATACCCCCTTCATGGAGCAGGAGGACATTGATCGGGCGCTCTGGTTTGCCCTGTCGCAGCCGGTGACCGCCGCGCCGTCGGTCGGCGATGTCCACCTCCTGCCCAAGGTGCTCGACGCTGCCGAGCGTTTCCGGCCGCTCGATCCACAGGAGCAGGAGGCGCTGGTGCGTGCCGGCCGCGCGCTCGCCGCAACGGCGCCGGAGCCGCTGTTTGCTGCCTGAGCGGACACCCGCGGACAGCGGGCGCTTGCCGGTGGCTAGAAGTGGTCCAGTTCCCACATGTGGGGGTAGCCGGACGGGAGTAGGGCGCGGATCGTCGCTAGGTCACCGCCGTCGTCGCCGTGTTCGCACCAAAGCTCGTCAATACCGCGGTAGCCCATCAGCAGTTGGAGCAGCTGTTGCTGGGGCAGCCGAATCCGGAGTACCGGACCACTCCCAAGCTCCAGGCCAGCCTGCCCGGTGTCCGGGCAGTCGAACTCGACACTGCCGGGCCGCGCCTCGACCGGCAGCGCCTGTATTCGGTCGGCGATGGCTGGCTCAATAGCAGTTGTCAATGCGTCCAGGTCCACAATGCGGCCCATGCCGCCGTAGTTGGCCGGGTACGTGGTCTCGACCTTGCAGCCGATTCCGCGCAGCAGCCCCGCCAGCGGCTCATCGGGCGGGAGCGGCAGCCGCAGCCGCTCCCGGCGTCGCGCGAGCGCCTCTTGTCCGAGCCAGGCGATCAGACTGACGCCGGCAGTGGCTACGTGCTCGGCCGGCACGATGACATCCAGGACCGAAAGGGACGCCGGGTCGCCTTCGAGGAGTACATACCCGGTCGGGTGGCCGGCCTCTCCGGTCACCAGCATCCGACTTGGATGCCCCCACCACACCTCGTCATACACCTCGTCATCCAGCGCCTCGTAGAAAACTCGCGTGCGTCGGACGGCACCGCTGCGGCGTGCGTTGACGCGCGTATATAGGTCGAGCAGCCCGGCATGGTCTTCCGGGCACGCCGGGCGGACGGCCGTCGTGGCTGTTAGCCGCTCGACATCGCGCACGGCCACCGAGACTTTGTACTCGGGTGTCACCGGTACGTAGCCGAAGCGGTGGTAGAAGTCGGGAATGCCGAAGAGGATCGAGACGGCGTAGCGCTCGCGCTCCATGTACGACACGGCCTCGCGCATGAGGCGGCTCGCGTACCCTTTGCCGCGGTGCTGAGACCGGACCACCACGTTGGCGACGCCGCCCATCCGCACCCAGGCACCGTAGAGGCGCATGGTGAAATCGTTCACCTCGGCTCTGCCGACGGTCTCGCCCGTCACGTCCAGGCTCAGCTTGCACTTCCTACGCCGCGGCCCGTCCACCTGCTCGAATCGAATCTCCGGTTCCATCGGCTTCACTCCTCGCTTCACCCTCGCCCCTGACAAGGGTTGGGCGGCTCCGTGTTCACTATACTTGTCTACCATGACTACACCCGAACCGCCCTACTTTCTCGGTATTGACATCGGTACAACCGGTATTCGTGCCGTCGTGTTCGATGCCGAGGCGCAGGTCGTCGCGGCAGCACGCCAGGATTGCCGTCTCTATGCCCCCCACGCGGGCTGGGCGGAACAGGACCCGGACGAAGTGCTCGCTGCCACGAACGCCGTAGTCCGGGCGGCGGCGGCGCGGACAGCGGAAACGCTCGGAGTGCGCCGGCCGCCTATCGCGGCCATCTCGTTCAGCGCTATCCTGCACACGATCATCCCCGTGGATCATCGTGGCGTCGCTCTGGGACGCTCTATCATCTGGGCGGATACGCGGAGCCTGCCGTTTGCGGATGAGATCGAGCGCGAGTACGACGCGCACAGCCTCTACTCGCGCACGGGTTGCCCTGTGCATCCGATGTACTCGCCAGCCAAGCTGCGGTGGTACCGTACCCATCGAGCCGAGGTCTTCCGGCAAGCAGCCCGGTTCATCACGATCAAAGAGTACGTCCAGGCCGATTGGCTAGGGCCGGTACCCATAGACTACTCGCTGGCCTCCGGCACCGGGCTGCTGGACCTGGCCACCTGCGAGTGGGATGCCGAGTCGTTGGAGACGGCGGGCATCGGCCCGGAACGGCTGGCGTCACTCGTGGACACCACGGCGGTCGTCGGAACCCTCCCGGCGGCGACCGCCGAGCGACTGGGGCTGGCGCCGGGCTGCCCCGTCGTCTCCGGCGCCGGGGATGGCCCCCTCTCGACGCTGGGGACCGGTTGCGTGGAGCCGGGGCAATATACGGCGATGGTGGCCACGAGCGGCGCCGTGCGCGCCGTAGCGGACCAGCCGGTGACCGATCCGCAGGGACGTAACTGGTGCTACTACCTGGCCGAGGGGCGGTGGGTTGCCGGCTGCGCGATCAATAACGCCGGGCTGGCGGTGCGCTGGCTGCGTGACCAAGTGCTCGCGGCTCCGCCAGCACCCGGCGAGGCCGGCAACCCACCGGTGAGCGCCGACGAGGTAGACCGATGGGCCGCAGCCGTGCCCCCCGGCGCGGACGGCCTCATCGTCCTGCCCTTCCTCACGGGCGAGCGCAGCCCCTATTGGAACGCGGCTGCTCGCGGTGTCGTGTTTGGCCTATCGCTGGCGCATCATCGCGGGCATCTGGTGCGGGCGATGTTGGAGGGCATCGGCTACCGGATGCGTAGCATCCTCGATGCCCTGACCGAGGTCGCCGGCCCGGTGTCCGAGGTGCGAGCGGCCGGTGGATTTGTCGGCTCGCCCGTCTGGATGCAGATTGTGGCCGACGTCCTGGACCAGCCACTGCACCTGCCGGTGACACAGGAAGCGTCGGCGCTCGGCGCTGCGATGCTGGCGATGCGCGCCACCGGCCACGTGGAGCGGTTCGCAGAGCTGCTGCAGTTCGTGCAGGTGGAGGGCGCCTGCTACCCGCAACCGGCGAACGTGCAAACCTACCGCCGCCTCTACGACCTCTATATGCGCCTCTACTGGCGACTCCAGGACGATTTTCGGGAGATCGCCGATTTCCAGGCCGCCGCCGTCGGCTCCTGAGCGCCAACCCTGGACGACACCTCCGAGCCCGTGATACCTTCTGCGGGGTAGTCACCGCCCACTCCCCTCTGGCGCAATAGCGCCGGTGGTGAATTTGGTACAACACGTCCCGATGGAGTTACTGACAAATGATTGATGCAGCGGATACGGCCTGGGTCCTCATCAGTGCGGCGCTCGTCTTATTCATGATCCCCGGATTGGCGTTTTTCTACGGTGGCCTCGTGCGGAGGAAGAATGTCGCCGGGACGGTCATGCAGGTCGTCGTGACCATGGGCGTGGTCGGTGTCGTGTGGGTGCTTTGGGGCTACAGCCTCGCGTTTGGCCCGTCGGTCGGCGGCTTCGTCGGCAACCTCGAATGGTTCGCGCTATCAGGCGTTAGTGCAACAGAGGCCGGGCCATACTCGGATACGATCCCGCATCAGGCGTTCATGATTTTCCAAGGAATGTTCGCCATGATCACGCCTGCCGTGGTCATCGGTGGATTCGCCGAGCGTATGAGATTCTCCTCCTTCCTGGTGTTCATGGTCATATGGGTCACAGTGGTCTATGCGCCCCTGGCTCACTGGGTGTGGGGCAACGATGGCTGGATCCACGCATTGGGAGCCTTGGATTATGCCGGAGGCACAGTGGTCCATATCGAATCCGGCGTGGCCGCGCTGGTTGCAGCCATAGTCATAGGCAAGCGCCTCGGCTACGGCGAACAGGATATGGCCCCGCACGACGTACCGATGGTCGTTCTCGGCGCCGGGATCCTCTGGTTTGGCTGGTTCGGGTTCAACGCGGGAAGCGCCCTAGCCCCCGATGGAACCGCCGTGAATGCTTTTGTCGTCACCAACACAGCCGCTGCAGCCGGCGTCATAGCCTGGACAGGGGTGTCGTGGTTATTCGATGGGAAACCCAGCGTTATCGGTGCAGTATCCGGCGCAGTCGCCGGCCTTGTTGCGATAACTCCGGCGGCAGGATTCGTCGGCACCATGCCCGCGGTCATCATCGGACTGGTATCGGGCATCCTGTGCTATTGGGCAGTGAAGCTCCTCGGTAAGCTCCGGATTGACGACTCCCTAGCAGTGTTGGGAGTTCATGGCATCGGTGGTACGTGGGGAGCCATCGCCACGGGGCTGTTTGTGGGCGTAGGTTACGGAGCGCTGGCTGAAGGCGTGAGCCGCGGCGAACAGATACTGTATCAGCTTATAAGTGTGGGCGCAGCATGGGGCTGGTCATTAATAGCCACAGGGGCCATCCTACTGGCCATCAAAGCGACGATCGGCCTCCGACTGCGCGACAGTGACGAGGAAGTCGGCCTTGACGTATCCCAGCATGATGAGATTGCCTACTCGTTCACGGACGAGTAGGCAGTTGTGCCGGCCGGCCTTAGGCGTATCTGCAAAGTACCAGTCGGCAGGGGGCCGGCTCCTATGGCAGGGGTAGGTTTTCTTGTGTGGAGAGGCACCCTCCCAACCTCCTCCCTGAAGGGAAGGGGCCGGGGGGTAGGTATCCCCTCCCCACTCCATCCCAAGACCACTGCTGGCTGTCGCGCACTACTACGCCAACGGTAGACGGCCTAGTCGTCGCTCGCGTCCGCTTTGCGCCGCCGGCGGGTGCCGCTGCGGAACCCCAGGATGGTAACGATAAGGGCTGCCACAACGAGGCCGATCAATATGGGGCGACCGAGCACGCCAAGATACTCGTCCCAGAAGCCCATCGTGCGGGCCAACCAGCCGTCCTCTGCCTTATCGGTTGCTTGACCGACTCGTGGCGCGGTGCTCAGGCCAGCCTGCTCCCCGCGCCGCAGGGACTCGCGCCAACGCTGATCCAACTCGCCCACCGTCACGCCCAAGGCTTGCACGAACGCATCGTCCGTCGCATTTCCTTCGCTAATGGCTGCGAGCAGCGTCTTCAGCTTCTCGGTCCCGAACTCCTCAATGATGTACCGCAGCGCAGAGTAGCTTTCCAAGTAGGCGATAGTCCGCTCACGATCCGTGCTTGGAAAGCCCGCGTTCAACGATCTGAGGGAGAAGAGCTGCCCTTCACTGTCGAGTTGACGCAGGAAGCCAATATTCTCCGGCGAGATCTCTTCACCGGACAGGAACAGTGAGAAACCCTCAGTAAGCCAGCGGGGGGCACTGTTGAAGGCATTCTCCGTGCGCTGGAGGAACACGGCATGCAGCACCTCGTGCCGAATAGCTGTGCCATTCTCTTCCGGCAGAGCTGCCAACAACATGAAGATGCGGTCCGTGCCGACTGTCACCGCGGTGCTGGATACCTGCAGCGGCCCGAAAGCGCTGCGGTAGTCCTGCTCATCCGCGTAGACGAAGATTTTGACCTCTTTCTCTAGGACGAGGCCGTATTCTTGCTCCATGAGGTCCAGCACGTTCCGGGCCTCTTGCAGCAGCGCCTGACTTGCGGCCTCACCGGACCCATACGAATACACCGCGATGAACCCATCGCGGGCCTGGCGCCAGTCGAAGCGCGTGTCGTCGTAGTTAACCCGATGCGGCTCGGTCGTCCAGTAATTGCCGCTGGCTGTCTGCACTCTCCAGTAGTAGCTGATCTCGCTGCCGGGCACGAGCAACTGCCGTACCATCCAATGGAACTCAGCCTCGACGGTCCGTCCGGGGCGGAACTCCGGGGTGGCTTCCTGCAGCACCGGGGAATCGTCCACCGAGTAGAACAGCTGGACACGCTCGATGGTACTGGCCGGGTCGCTGGCGACGAGCCGGAAGCGGACTTCGGCGGGAAAGCTCACTTCCGCCGTGTTCGCCGTGATGTTCAACTCGGCCGGCGGGCGCGGCATCGCCGGCTCGGCCGCGAGCGCCGACCAGCCCAGCGCGAGCACCAGGCCGAGCACGAGGAGCGGAGCGCGGAGCGCGTCGAACAGCGCGCGGCTCAATGGATAGTGCGGACTTTCTCTCATGATGCAGTGCCAGGCCCAAGGCCGCGCCCCTTGCCGGGCGTCGGCTTCCGCGGCCCGGACTTACAGTATAGGCCACAACCCATGACCGGGGCAGGCGTCGTCGCCGAGCAACGACCCTGGGCCACTCGCCAGTGTGCGCGGCCCGGTAGCCGTCGCTGGGCCAGTCCTGCTATACTCGGACGACAGACGTACTTGTACAGGAAGTGAGGTGCCGAGCGGTGAAAGTGGGCTAGTCCCACTTTCGCTGTTTTTGGCGCCCTGAACGAAAGCTGCTCGGTCGTGACGGGCACTGCGGCCGAGTGGCGATATATGAGGCAATGCCGTGAGGAACGATTTTTCTGCTGCCATCGCGCAGATCACGGCGGAGAAGGGGCTGCCCCGCGACGAGATCTTGAATATGATCGAAGGGGCGATGGTCAGCGCCTACAAGCGCGACTTCGGGGGTGAAGAGGAGCTTGTCGCCGAGCTTTCCCCCCAGACCGGCAAGCCGCGCGTGTTCGCCATCAAGCTCGTCGTCGCCGAGGGAGCGGTCGTTGACCCGGTGTTGGAGGTCGCGCTCCCGGAGGCGCTGGCGATTGATCCCGAGGCCAGCGTCGGCACCTCGGTCCGCATTGACATCACGCCCCCGAGCTTCGGCCGTATTGGCGCGCAGGCGGCCAAGCAGGCTATGATGCAGCGCCTGCGCGAGGCCGAGCGCGACCACGTCTATCACGACTTCATTGATCGTGAGGGCGATATCGTCAGCGGCATCTTCCGCCGGGCCGAGCCACGGGGCATGATCGTTGACCTGGGTCGCGTCGAGGCGCTCCTGCCGCCCGGCGAGCAGGTGACGAGCGAGCGCTTCCGCATTGGCGACCGGATTCGGTCGCTGCTGTTGGAGGTCAATCGGGCACCGCGCGGTTACCTGCTGCTTGCCTCCCGTGCCCACCAGGATTTCGTGCGGCGCTTGCTGGAGTTGGAGATTCCCGAAATCTACAACGGCAGCGTCGAAATCCGCTCCATCGCTCGTGAGCCAGGCTCGCGGACCAAGGTGGCCGTCCAGAGCCGTCAAGTAGGCTTGGATCCGGTGGGCGCCTGCGTCGGTCAGCGCGGTATGCGCATCCAGACCGTCGTCAATGAGATCGGCGGCGAGAAGATTGACGTTGTGCAGTGGCACAACGAGACCACCACCATGGTGGCGAGCGCGCTCGGCCCGGCGCGCGTCCACAGCGTCGAGTTGAGCGAAGAGGACAAGACCGCCTACGTGACGGTGCCGCACGCGCAGTTCTCGCTCGCTATCGGCAAAGAAGGGCAGAATGCACGCTTGGCGGCGCGGCTGACCGGGTGGCGCATTGACATCAAGAGCGATCAGCCCTCTGCTGATGGCGAGGCCGTCGCCGGTGCCGTCGCTTCACCCTCCGATGGGACCGAGGTACCAGACAGCCTGGACGAAGGGGTATGAGCAGCGGCCGGCGTCGCTCCCGGCCCCGCCACGTGCCCCAGCGCACCTGTATCGGCTGCCGCCGGACCGCGGCCAAGAAAGAGCTGGTCCGCATCGTGCGTACCCCGGAGGGCCACGTCGAGGTGGACGAGACGGGTAAGCGGAACGGTCGCGGCGCCTACATCCATCGGGATCGGGCCTGCTGGTCCCAGGCGCTGCGCCGCGGCGCGGTGGAGCGTGCCCTGAAGACCACGCTGACCGAGTCAGATTCTCGCCACCTCGCAGCGTATGAGTCGTCCCTGTCGCCGGTTGCCGCCGCCGAATCGGTCGGCGCGGCGGCCGGGAGTAGCGCGTAGGGGCAACCCTGGTGGTTGCCCGCGTCCCCCTGCGGAGCGGGGGGACCATAGGGGGGCCTAAGCCCAGCGGGGGAAAGGCCCCCGCGCACACTCGACGACCTGAGCCTGAAACCGTTTCGCCGTCAACCAACGCATAATCCAGGCTAGGAGGCTGCTGCCATGATGGCCGACTCGGACTGGTCGGAAGCAAAACGGGCGCGTGTTGCCGCGGCTCGTGTGCGACGACGCATCATCTTCAACGATGACTCGCACGACTTGGCGCAGGCGGACGCAAACACGCCGGAGGGGTTCCTCGGCCACCGCATTGCCTCCCTGGCGGGCACCCAGGTGGACACAATCTCCTGGTCCGTGCTGTGTGGGCAGTTCGACGCGCCCGCCTACGACAGCAAGGTCCAGCCCATCTACGGTGACGCGCATGGCGGGCCGATGCACTACTGGCCGCGCGTGACTGCAAACGTGAAGGCCCTGGCGCGAGCCGGTCACTGCCCCTTCCAACTGGTCGTGGACTTCGCGCACAATCATGGGATGGAAGCCTTCGCGTCGGTCCGCATGAACGATGTCCACGATAGCTTCATGGGCCCCAACGCCATGACCGTCTGGAAGCTCACGCACCAGGAGCTGCTCGTTGACACGCGGGGCACTCTCCCGGAGTTCGAGCTGTACACGACCGCGCAGGACTTCTCCCACCGGGAGGTACACGACCGCAAGCTGGAGATCATCGGCGAGATCTGCGACCGCTATGACGTGGACGGATTCGAGTTGGACTACATCCGCCATCCCGTTCTGTTCAGCCGCCGGATGCGCGGCGAGCCGTGTACGCCGGACGAGATCGAGATCGTCACCTCATTGATGCAGGAGATTCGCGGCCTCACGGACGCGGCGGCTGCGCGGCGGGGCCGGCCGCTGCTCATTGCCGTGCGCGTGCCGGATACGTTCGGCCGCTGCCTCGACAACGGGATGGACGTGCAGGCCTGGCTGGACCGCGATCTGACCGACATCATCATCGCTGGCGGTGGATACTCGCCGTGGCGCATGCCGGCCGCGGCGTGGGTAGAAGCGGCGCGGCCGCACGGCGTACCGGTCTATCCGTGTGCCAATGTCGGCTGGGGACCGCCGCTGCCGGTGGCCCGTGGTCTGGCCGCAAACTGGTATCGCGCTGGTACCGATGGGGTGTACTTCTGGAACCTCGCCACCCCGTTCGAGTTCATGACAGGCGACGAGCTGGTCGCGGCGCGGCGCCGCTGCTATGCGTGTCTCTACGAGGTCGGCGACCCTGATGCACTGCGCGGCAAGGACAAGCAGTTCGGCGTCGGCGACGCGGCCGATGCATCCGGCGGCGCCCTCCCGTACTATGCCCACGTCTCCAGTCCGCGGCCGCTGCCGCTCGAATCGAAGCGCGGCCCGCTGCGTACCGGCGTGATCGGCCGCGTGCCTTTGCTGGTCGGCGACGACGTAGAGCGTACCCCGCCCACAAAGGCCACGCTCACGGTCGGGTTCGACGACCCGGCCTGGCGCGAGGCGCTGGTGGTGCGCCTGAACGGCCACGAGCTGCCGCCCGGCGAGGGAGCGACCGACGGCATACTGGCGCTCGACGCGCTAGGGCCGCTGCGGTCCGGCCGAAACTTCGTGGAGATCGCCGCTTATCACGGCACTCTGCCGCAGAGCACTGTGCGGATCACCACCCTCGCGCTGACCGTAACTTATGGGGACTAGTCGGCGCCGGCCGGCCGGCGTTTCGCTGGCAAGGAGCAAAAAGATGCTCTCGACACAGTACATGGGCGGTGTGACCGTGCAGCCGGACGACCTGGCGGCGATGCAGGCCGGCGACTACGTCCTGCACGCCCGCGCCGGCCGGCTGAACCGGGTGCCGGTCGGGAAAATCCGCCTCCCGCGCGATCCTCGCGGACACGTCCAGCGCCTCTGTCTGGCGCAGGCGCCGAACGGCACGATCTATGCGGCCCAGCACACACTGCTCCACCGCTCGACCGATGGCGGCGCCACGTGGGAGCACCTGGAGCGCGACCCGGATGTGTGTGACGGCTGGCGCATCCAGTTCGACAACGACGGGACGATGCTGAACGTCGGTTCTGCCGGCCCCGGCCAGCCGCCGGTCGTGTGGGCGTCACACGATGAGGGCGGGACGTGGCAGCAGATCGGGCGCATTGACACCGGCACGCCGGACGTTCTCTCGCTGGGTTTCAGCATGACCCGCCTGGACGACGGCACGCTGCTGATGCCCGTCCTGGTCGGGGCGGACCGGATCGGCAATCGCGCGGCGGCGGAGGCAGCCCCGGCCGTCGGTCGTCTCTACCGCTCGCAGGACGGTGGCCGCACGTGGCCGGAATACTCAGTGCTCGGTGAATGGTGTTGCGAGGTCAACGTGTATCCGCTGCCGACCGGTCGGCTGGTCGCGGCGATGCGCTACCAGCGCCCACTCCTGCCCGACGATCCTGCCGAACTGCTGGAGCGGACCGGTGCCAGTGCAGAGGGGGCCGATAACCCGTACAAGCACGTCGCCGTCACCCGCTCTGACGACCGGGGACGAACGTGGACACCGCCGCGGCAGCTGGCCACGGTGTTTGGTCAGTGCTACGGGGCCGGTGTCGGCCTCGTGCGGAACCGCGCAGTAGTCACTACCGACTATCGTTACCCCCGCGAAATGGGCAGCGGCCGAGCATTGGTCAGCTTGGACGGTGGCGAGACGTGGCAGGATGAGGTGTACTATCTGACCCATGGCCGCGCTGCGGGCTACGCGGCGACCATCTCGCCGGATGGCGAAGAGATGCTCACCCTGGCCGGCTCCTGTTACGGCGATGTCAGTGCCTGGGACAACTGTATCGGGCGCACCGACTTCGCGATTATCCGCTGGCGGCTGGTGTAACTGTTATCAGCCAGCGGCCAAGGGATGTCATTGCGGCACAAGCCGCAATCCTGACTGCTCGTAGCAGGACCGCCCTGGCACTAGCCTTCCTACGGGCGCTTCAGGTATGGTCATAGGAGGCGTGTGGCTTGTTGGCGCCCTGACAAACGTACCGTTCATGTAGGGAAACACGAGGAGGCAGGAAGCGTTTATGGCACCACCCCGCGGAGGTAGGAGACGACGCTCATTTCGACCGCCGGGCCGCTCGCGCCAGCGAGCGCGAAGCCGGTCGCGCGGGTCGCGCGGGCCAGCGCCGGCTCCCAGCGCTACTGCCGCTGAACGCAGCGCAGTAGCAACCACGGTAGTCCCGCGGACTGTGGCAGTACCGGAGCGGGCCAGTGTCCGCGAGCTTGCCGAGTTGCTCGGTGTCGGGCCCCCGGTTGTGCTCAAAGAGCTGTTGGGCGCCGGCTTGGTAGCCACAGTCAACCGCGAGTTGGACCGCGCGGCGGCGCTGCTCGTGGTACGAAACCTTGGGTTCCGGGTCGAGGAAGCGGACACCGCTAACGGCGCGACCGCTGAGGACACCGCCGCGGCCACTGTGGCCACCTCCGTCCCAACGGAGGCGCCACCGGAACCGGCCCAGCCGGAGGTGGATACGGACCTACCGTCGCGGCCCCCGGTCGTGGCAGTGATGGGGCATGTAGATCACGGCAAGACCTCCATCCTCGATGCCCTGCGCGAGTCGCAGGTCGCTACGGGTGAAGCCGGTGGCATCACGCAGCACATCGGTGCCTATCAGGTCGAGCATGGCGGACGGCAGCTCACCTTCCTGGATACGCCGGGCCACGAGGCGTTCACGGCGCTGCGCGCGCGCGGCGCCGCGGTCACCGACTTGGCGATCTTGGTAGTGGCTGCCGACGATGGCGTGCAGCCGCAGACCGCGGAGGCGATTTCGCACCTCCGGGCTGCCAGGACCCCCTTTATCATCGCCATGAACAAGATTGACCTGCCCAGTGCTGACCCAGACCGAGTTCGACGACAGCTCACGGAGTACAACGTGGTAGTCGAGGACTACGGCGGCGATGTGGTGGCCGTGCCGGTGTCGGCGACCACGAAGGAAGGTCTTGATGACCTCCTGGAGATGGTGAACTTGGTCGCCGAGTTGGAGGAGTTGCGCGCCACCCCGGAGGGGCCGGCCGAGGGCACCGTGATCGAGACACGGTTGGACCGCAGCCAAGGTCCCGTCGCCACCGTCATCATCGCCAGCGGGACGCTGCACGTCGGCGATCATGCCGTTGCCGGCGAGACCGGTGGCCGCGTCCGGGCGCTGCTCGATGAGCATGGTCGCCGCGTGCGTTCCGCCGGCCCGGCTCAACCGGTGGAGGTGCTGGGCTGGAACGAGCTGCCGAATCCGGGTGATCGCCTGGAGATCGTGGAGAATGATCGCGCGGTCCGGACCGTCGTTGCTGCTCGCAAGGAGACGCGGCAGCAGCAAGCGCCGGATGCGCCCCGGCGCAGTATCGAAGACCTCTTGGCGCAGTTAAGCCCGGACCAGGCGCAGGAGCTGCCGGTGGTGCTCAAGGCGGATGTCCACGGCTCACTCGAAGCAATCCAAGCCGCCCTGGCCAAGCTCGAGACGGATGAGGCGAAGGTCCACATCCTCTACGGTGCAGTCGGGAGAATCACCGAGGGCGATGTCAACCTCGCCGCTGCCTCGGACGGGGTTATCCTGTCATTCAATACCCAGACTCCGGCGCCGGTCCGTCGGTTGGCGGACCAGCAAGATGTCCTGATCCGCTCGTACAACGTGATCTACAACCTGCTCGAAGACGTGCAGCAGACCTTGCGGGCGTTGGTGGAGCCGGAGGTGCGCGAGGTGGTCCTCGGTCACGCCGAAATCCGCGCCATCTTCCGCGCCAGCCGTGCCCGGTCCGTCGTCGGGTGCTACGTCCAAGACGGTGTGATTCGGCAGGGCGCACGAGCGCGCGTCGTGCGTCGGGATGCGGAAGTGTACAACGGACGGGTCACCTCGCTGCGGCGCTTCAAGGACGATGTGGATACTGTGGAAGAGGGGTATGAGTGCGGCATTAGCCTCGAAAACTTCCCCGATCCACAGAACGGCGACGTGATCGAGATTTACGGCCGTACTGCCTGAGCACACGACGGACGACTATCATGCCTCGACCGTATCGCCGCCAGCGGCTCGCCTCGCTGCTCGTTGAGTTCTTGAGTGACCTGCTCCGGAACGAGGCCCGCGACCCACGCCTCGGCTTCGTTTCCATCACGCGGATTGACGTTTCTTCTGATCTGCGCTACGCGGCCGTCCGCGTGAGTGTGATGGGTGACGAGGAAGAGCAGCGTGAGACGATGGCCATGCTCATCCATGCGGCCGGCTGGCTGCGGAGCGAATGCGCCGCCCGCTTGCCCCTGCGCTATGCGCCGGCGCTCCGCTTTGCGCTGGATCACTCACTCGCGGAGGGCGACCGGGTCTTGCAGCTGATCCGCGAAGTCGCGCCGCCGCCAGCCGCCGCCGGGGACGGCGAGCCGGCAGCGGAGCGGCCGGAGCGGCCGGAGCGGCCGGAGCGGCCGGAGTAGGACACACTTGCCGGACTTGACGGCGGTCACCGGCTTCCTCAATCTCGCCAAGCCGCGTGGTCCAACCTCCCACGATATCGTAGCGCGGGTCCGCCGGATGACCCGCATTCGGCGCGTCGGTCACGCGGGCACGCTCGACCCCCTGGCCGAAGGCGTGCTCGTGCTCGCGCTCGGTCCGGCCACCCGCTTGCTGGAGTATGTCGCCAGCGGAGAGAAGGTCTACCGGGCAACGATCCGTCTGGGCAGCACGACGACCACGGACGATGCCGAGGGAGACGTGATGGAAACGCGGCCGCTCACCGTCGGCCCGGCCGACATTGAAGCGGCGCTCCCGCAGTTCAGCGGCGAGATCGCGCAGCGTCCGCCGGCGTTCTCGGCGGTGCAGGTCGGCGGCCGGCGTGCCTACGATCTGGCCCGCCGGGGTGCTGCGGTCGAGCTACCGGCCCGGCAAGTGCGGATTGCCCGTCTCAACACCCTGGGTTGGCAGGCGCCGGACCTCACGCTCGAGGTCACGTGCGGTCCGGGGACGTATATCCGTTCGCTCGCCCGTGACTTGGGGGCGGCGCTCGGCTGCGGTGCCCACCTCGCCGGCCTCATCCGCACGCGGTCCGGTGGTTTCTTCCTCACCGCCGCAACCGCGCTGCACGACTTGGAGCACCACGCGGCCCGCTGCACGTGGCGCTCGCTCTTGGTTGCACCGAGCACCGCGCTGGCACATCTCCCGGCCCTGACCGTCACCCCGCAAGGCTGTGCCCTGCTGCGGCAGGGCCAACCCATCTCCTCGGCCCACCTGCCGTCGAGCGTGCCGACGACAGCGCGCGCGGATGGCTCCGTGTGCGTGCTTGACGCCGAGGGTCGGCTGATTGCCATCGCAGCATATGATCCGCAGCGGGATTGCTGGCGCCCGCGTAAGGTTGTGGGGTAAGGTCCGCACGATCACTTCGCAACGTCTCTGTGGATGCAAGTCATACACCTCGATCCCCTCGCGCCGCCGGTACCATCATCGGACGCGCCGGAGGTACTGGTCACCATCGGCAAGTTCGATGGGGTGCATCTCGGCCATCATGCGCTGCTCGACGCAGTTATCGCGGGCGCCCAGCGGCGTGGTCTTGCGCCCGCCGTGGTGATGCTCGACCCGCACCCGCTGGTGATTCTGCGCCCCGAAGTGCGCCTCAGCCAGCTCACGACGCTGCCGGAGAAGCTCTGGCTGCTCGCGCGCGCGGGAACGGAGCTTGCGGTGGTGTGGCATTTCAGCGCCGCGAGCGCCCGACTGACGCCGGAGGCGTTCTTCCGGTCGCTGGCGCCGGTGCTGCGCGTCCGGGCCGTTGTCATCGGCCCCGGCTTTGTGCTAGGCCGTGATCGCACCGGCAACGAGGCCAGGCTGCGCGCAATCGGGCAAGCGCAGGGATTCGCCGTGGAGAGCATCCTGCCCGCTCACGTCGCCGGCCAGGCGGTGCGTAGTACCGAAATACGCGCCTTGCTGGCTGCGGGTGAGGTCTCGCGGGCCGCAGGATTGCTGGGACGGCCGCCGTCATTGCATGGGCGGGTGGTCGAAGGCGACCGGCGGGGCCGGTTGCTGGGGTTCCCTACGGTCAATCTAGCCCCGCTGGCCCCTCGCCCGGCCTTGCCGGCCGATGGCGTCTGCGCCGGATGGGTTGAGCTTCGGCCGTTGAGCGCGCGGCGCGCGTGGTATCCGGCGGCCGCCAACTTGGGTGTGCGGCCAACCTTCGCCGGCCGTCGCCACGTCATCGAGGCCCACCTGCTCGACTTCGCCGGTGACCTCTACGGTCAGGAGGTGCGCCTGCACTTCGTCGAGTATCTGCGCGGCGAACGGCCGTTCGCCGGCCCGGAGGAGCTACGGCAGCAGATCAGCGCGGACGTGGCCGCCACGCGCAAGCTCCTGGCCGCACAGCAGCCACCGGAGAGCAGTAGCTGAGGTTTGTTAGCTATCAGCCGTCAGCCGGGGAGTGCCACTGCGGCGGAGGCCGGAGTATCCTTCCTCCGTCATTGCGGCGGAAGCCGCAATCCAGTGGTGGGAGCTACATGGCCCCTGAGCGGGCTATCCTCCACTGTGCCGACACGCGCTAGGCCGGAACGAGGGTCAGTTCTTCCATCAGTTCGACGTTCTCGTCAATCTCGTCCAGGCTTTCCATACCGAGCACAATAGCGTCTACGCAGCCTAGCTCCAGCACGTAGCGTAGCGCCCCGCGCACGTCGTGGGCGAGTTGGCCGCAGCCGACGACCTTCATACCGTATATGCCTTTGCCGGCAGCGTACATCTGTTCGATGACGGGTACTACGTCCGGCGGCGGGGCATCCATCTGCAAGCCGGCGTAGTTGATACGCGCTAGCACCACCTCCACCCAGGGGCTGACGGCCGCGGTGCGGAACGCGCCAAAATCGTGGCACGACACGCCGACGGCGCGCACGAGACCGCGCTCCTGAGCACGACTCAACGCCTCCATCGAGTCGGCAAACCGGCTTGTCCAATCCGCTTGAGTCAAGCAATGCAAGAGCACAATATCCACGTAGTCCGTGTCCAGTTCGCGGCAGAAGCGCTCGATGTCGGCCGTCACGGTGGGGCCGGTGCGGGAGGTGGTCTTGCTGGTGACGACAACGTTCTCGCGGCCGACGTCACGGAGCGCGGCGGCGGTCTGGGGATGCGAGCCATACTGATCGGCTACGTCCCAGAAGGTGACACCGCGGTCGTAGGCATAGCATAGGAGCTCGACGCACTCGTCGAAGCCGAGACGGGTCTGGTTCGAGCTACCGGCCCAGCCAACCGTGCCGGTGCCAATGGCCAACTGCGATGTCCGTATCCCGCTACTACCGAGTGTGACCTGTCGCATACGGCGCTCCTTCCTGGGCACACCATCCTAGCACAAAGGCTTTTTTAGCCACAGAGCGCACAGAGTAGATGGCTACAGCATGCAGTAGCCCGTCCCTACGGCACGTGATACGCCCGCAAGGTGATGGTGCCTCTGGCACAGTCGCGCAACTCTGCCGTCCGGCCGCCTGGGAAACGAGCCAGCGCCTCTCGATACTCATCCTCCCGCTCCTCGGCGAAGAGTAGCAGGAGCGGCGCGTCGGCCGGCGCTGCTGCGGCCCGTGACAGCGGCACCTCGTTGGCGTTAGCGACAGACCGACCCTGAGCGAAGAATTCCAGGGACGCATGCGTGCCGTAGGTCACGTGCGGCTCGCCAAAGAGGTAGGTCTGCGTGCCGACGGGCTGTGCGCCGACATAGCGGCCAATGCGATCGGAGAGGCGGCCACGCACATCAGTGTATGTACACTCCGCCGCCGGAAACTCACGAAAGTAATAGTTGAGATTAATGAAAGCCGTGCCGGTCAGCCACAGACCGCACCCAACGCCCAAGACGACCGGCGGCGCGCCGGCCGAGACGGCGACATCCCAGACCTTGACCAGCCCCAGCGCCGCCACAACGGCGAGGGCCGGCAGGATAATCAGAATGCGGTAGGCCGCCTTCTCAGGCTCTAAGAGCAATGCGCTCCCCAAGATAATACCCAGGACGATCCACACCACGAGCAGCGTTAGCGTCCGGTCGCGCACCGCGCGCGCTACCGTGTAGACCGCGCCGAGGAGGAAGGCCACCGCCGTGAAGTAGTCCAGCATGGCGAGCCGGGCGTTGTAAAGGAACTGGACCGGATAATAGATGATCGAGAGCACCGCCAGCCGGTGCTGCTCCAGCAGAATGTGCCACGCTGGGAGTTGCTGTCGCTCTACTTCGGCGGCCAGCCAGCCGTTCTGGATGATGCCCACCGCATAGACCCGCGCCAGAAATTCATTGGTGTGGGCGAGTGCCCACAGGCCCATCGGCGCTGTCGTGATGAGCAGAGCGCCGGCCATGGCTGCCAAGCCGGGGAGGTGGGCGTGCAGCTTCTCGCGGTGCAGAAGGTAGTACAGCATCAGCGCCGCCGGGATCACCAGGACCATCAGCCGGGAACCCATGTAGATGCAGAAGAAGAAGCCCAGCAGGAAGCCGCTGAAGGCCAGGGTCCCGACTCCGCGGCGGCGCAGTCCGAGATCCAAGAAGTAGATCACCGCGACCGCGAAGAACGCATCCTGGATGCTCCCCGTCTCTGCGATGTGGCTGAAGTGGATATGCATGTGCGATACGGACAGGAGCGCCCCGGCCAGCACCGCAACGCGCCGACCGCCGACGTTGCGCGCCAGCAAGTACGTGCAGATGACCGTTAAGCTGCCAGCAATAGCCGAGGTCACCCGCAGGCCAAAGGCGTTGCTGCCGAACAGGTTCATGCCCTGCCCGATCAAGTAGAGATACAAGGTGCCGTGGTTGCCGCCGATTGCCGTCGCGAATGGACTGCTGATTTCGCCGCGTAGCGCATTGAGTGACTGGATACCTATGGTTCCTTCATCACCGCCGACGAAACTGGGAATGGAGCCGAGGCCCACAAACCGCAAGACCGTGGCGAGCAGCGCGATACTGCCAAGCGCAACCACCTCCCACCGGTGCCGGCGTAGCCACGCGCCCCCTTGTTCACCTGACCAGGGCCACGATCTGAGTCGGTCACCTGACCAGCGCCATGGCAGAAGCCGTTCATCTGGCCGGCCCCACGGCATGAAGGCAAGCAGGTAGCTAGCGCAAGCAGCCACCCAGAGCGGAAAGAGGCTCCAGCCGTTCACCTGACCGGATGAGCGCAGGCCGTCTATAACACCCCAGGTCAGGAAGCCGCTCAATATCACCAGGCTGAGGCGCCACGGATGCTGCCGGACGAGTGCTGCGACCCAGGCACGCGCCCGGACGAGAGCGCCGGTGGCTGCGGGCGAGGCCAGCACCAAGGCCACCGCAAAGGCGACTAGGCCCAACCCGAGGAAGCGCGCCCCGGTGCCCATCCGGTCCGGAAACCGCAGCAGATAGAACTGCCCCAACGCGACCAGCCCGATACCGCAGGCAAACAGCAGGAGCCTCCCCGAACCGGGCGTCGGGGTGGGGCTCGGTTCGGGGCGTCGCGGTGTCGGCGTGGGCGGGGTATCCGCTGCCATTAAACTCCCTATACGGTCAGGTGCCGCTAGGCGAGATACGAGGGCCGCGAGAGCATTGTATCGGACGCCGGCGGCGGCTACAGCGAGACCCCGATGGCATCGGCAATCGTGGTCATGTCCTTGTCGCCGCGACCGGAGAGATTGACTACGAGCGCGTCCGCCGGGTCGCGCTCGCGGGCAAGCTGCATCGCGTAGTAGATCGCGTGCGCCGGCTCTAGCGCCGGGATGATCCCCTCGCTCTGGGAAAGCTCCTGCACGCCCTGCACGGCCTCGGCATCGGTCACCCCCACGTAGCGCGCGCGGCCGGTATCGCGATACAGGCTGTGCTCCGGGCCGACGCCGGGGTAGTCGAGGCCCGCCGAGATGCTGTGTGCCTCCTCCACCTGACCGTGCTCGTTCTGCAAGAGGTAGCTATACGAGCCGTGCAAGACACCTGGCCGACCTACGGTGAGCGACGCGGCGTACTCGCCGGTATCGAGGCCCCGTCCGGCGGCCTCGACGCCGATCAACTCCACCTCGCTGTCTCCGACGAAGGGGTGAAAGATGCCGATAGCATTCGAGCCACCGCCGACGCAGGCCAACACCGCCTGGGGCAGCCGCCCCATGCGTTCGAGGCATTGGGCGCGGGCTTCTTTGCCGATCACGCTTTGGAAGTCGCGCACCATCGTCGGATAGGGGTGGGGACCGACTACCGAGCCGATCAGGTAGTGCGTGTCCCGCACGTTCGTTACCCAGTCGCGGATGGCCTCGTTGATCGCGTCCTTGAGGGTCTTGCTGCCGGTGGTCACGGTACGCACCTCGGCGCCCAGCAGCTTCATCCGGAAGACGTTGAGCGCCTGCCGGTGGATGTCCACCTCGCCCATGTAGACCACGCACTCCAGGCCGAGCATTGCGCACACCGTCGCGGTGGCGACTCCGTGCTGCCCGGCGCCCGTCTCGCAGATGATGCGGGGCTTGCCCATGCGCTGGGCCAGGAGGCCCTGCGCCAGCGCGCTGTTGATCTTGTGGGCGCCCGTGTGCGCTAGGTCCTCGCGCTTGAGCCAGATCTGTGCGCCGCCGACGCTATCGGAAAGACGCTCGGCGTGATACAGCGTCGTAGGACGGCCGACGTAGTGGCGCAGGAGGTCGTTGAGGGTAGCGTTGAACGCTTCGTCCTGTTGAATCGCCTCGAGGGCTGCCGTCAGCTCCTCAAGCGCCGGCATCAGCGTCTCCGGCACAAACTGCCCGCCGTAGGGACCGAAGCGGCCCGCTGACCCGGTTTCGGTCCGCGCTATGTCCACCGCAACTGCCGTCGTTGTCATCGTGCCCTTCCCGTCATATCCTCATGCTCCGCCCATCGTTCCCGCGAAAGTGGGAATCCATCACCCCGCCGCTCGCGCCGCGGTGACGAAAGCCCTGATCTTCACCGGGTCTTCCTGTCCGTCCGTCTCGATTCCGCTCGCTACGTCCACGCCCGCCGGCCGTACCGTGCGGATGGCCGCGGCCACGTTGCCGGCATGGAGGCCGCCGGCCAGCAGTAGCCGGCGCCGCTGCGCTAACCGGCCCGCCGCCTGCCAGTCGCTTACCTCGCCACTGCCGCCCCAGGAGCCGGGCACGGCGGCGTCAGCAAGGAGCAGGTCTACATCGTAGTCATCGGGGAGCGCCTCGCCCGCCGGTGGCCGCTCCGCCAACCGCACGGTCTTGATGACCGGTTGCGCCACCTCCGCGCAAAACTCTGGCGTCTCGGTGCCGCTAAGTTGTACCCAATCGAGGCCGCAGCACTCGACCGTCGCCTGCACCTGTGCCAAGGTCGGATTGACGAAGATGCCGACCGTCTGCACGTGCGCCGGGAGCACCCGGATAATATCGCGCGCCGTCTCCGGGCTGATGCAGCGGCGCGAGGAGGCCACGAAATTAAACCCTAGCAGGTCGGCGCCGGCCTCGACTGCCGCAGTCGCCGCCAGCAGGACACGGAGGCCACAGATTTTGACGATCATCCCAGTAGCTCGCGGATTTTTGTCGCCGGGTCAACGCGCTTGGCCAGCAGCGCCTCGCCGACGAGGATGGCGTCGGCGCCGGAATCGTAGACCTCCCGCACGTCGGCGGCCGTGTGGATACCGCTCTCGCTGACGATGATCGTCTCCGGCGGCACCATCGCCGTCAGCTGGGCCGTCGTAGCGAGGTCCACCCGGAACGATTGCAGGTCGCGGTTGTTGATACCGATGATCTTCGCGCCGGCTCGCTGCGCCACCTTCAACTCGTCGCTGGTGTGGACCTCCACGATGGTGTCCATGCCGAGGCCCTCGGCGCACTCGACATACTCCGCAATGTCGGCTTCCTCCGTGGCGGCCACGATCACGAGAATGGCATCGGCGCCGGCCGCCCGGGCCTCGAAAATCTGATACGTGTTGACGGTGAAGTCTTTGCGGAGGATGGGCCGGGTGGTCGCCGCTCGCGCGGCAGTGAGGTCCGCGAGCGAGCCACCGAAGAATTGTTCGTCGGTGAGCACGGAGATTGCCGCCGCGCCGGCTTGCTCGTAGGCCCGCACGGTCGTCGCCACGTCGAGGTTCTCCACGATGGCTCCTGCCGACGGCGACCGGCGCTTGATCTCGGCGATGAGCCTAGGCTTCCCGGCGGTCGGCACCTGCGCCGGTCGCAGCGCCGCCGCGAGCGAACATGCCCGCGGCGCGCGCGCAGCCTGGGCCATTAGCTGCTGCCGGGGTATGTCCTGCTCGCGCGCCCGCACTTCGCGCCGCTTCGCCGCAATAATGGTGTCCAGGATACTTGCCATCGTGTTGTCGTCTCCTCAGCACCGGCGCGTCTCACCCCCGGCCCCCTACTGACAGGGGTAGGTACGGGCCGAGCCGTAGGGGCGTAGCATGCTGCGCCCGTCCCCCTGCGGAGCGGGGGGACCATAGGGGGGTCGGTAGTACCCCACTTGACCCCATCCCTATGCCTCCACCGCACTAACGTACAGGGGAGAGGCGCTACGCTGCCCCCTTCCTGCCCGCACTGGCGCTACCCCGCTCCGCCACCCACGCGCTGGCTCACGGCGATGTATGTGTCGAGCGCAGCGTCGGCTGCGCCACTGTCAATTGAAGTGGCCGCGAGCGCGATGCCCTCGCGTAGGTCCACCGCGCGATCCGCCGCGACCAGCGCCGCCGCGCCGTTGAGCAGCACAATGTCCCGCTTCGGGCCGGTGTCGCCCATAAGCACCTGCCGCAGGACGGCGGCGTTCTCTTGGGGATTGCCGCCCCGGATCGCCGCCAGCGGCGCCCGCTGGAGACCCAGCTCCTCCGGCTTGATGCGGTACGTCTCGACGGACGAGCCGGACAGTTCGTGGACGGTCGAAGGCCCGCTGATACTCAGTTCGTCGAGGCCGTCGTCGCCATGCACGACGAGCGCGTGCTTGATGCCGAGCCGACCGAGCGCCGTCGCCATGCGCTCGGCGATTCTCGCGTCTCCAACACCGAGCACCTGCGCGCGCGCCCCGGCCGGGTTGGTGAGCGGACCGAGGATGTTAAAGACGGTGCGAATGCCGATCTCGCGGCGGAGCGGCGTCGCAAACTTCATCGCCGGATGGTAGGCCGGCGCGAACATGAAACCGAAGCCGGCCTCCTCCAGACACTGCGCCACCGCCGCCGGCGTCAGTTCGATCGGCGTGCCGAGCGCGTCGAGCACGTCGGCGCTGCCGCACTCCCTGGTCACACCGCGGTTGCCGTGCTTGGCGACGGCCTGACCGGCCCCGGCGACCACAAAAGCCGCCGCCGTTGACACGTTGAAGTGTCCGGCTCCAACGCCACCGGTCCCGCAGGTGTCTATCACCGGGACCGACGGCGTGACCTGCAAGGCGCGCGCGCGCATGATGGACGCGCAGCCGGCGATCTCGTCTACGGTTTCGCCCTTGAGCCGCAGCGCCGTGACGAACGCGCCGAACTGCGCCGGCGTCGGCGTGCCGTCCATGATCTCGGTCATGGCCACGGCGGCCTCGTCCTGGGACAGCGATTCACCCGCCACCAAGCAGGCGATGGCATCTTGAATCATCTCTGTCTGCCTCCTTCCGCTCCGTCCACCTCACCCCCGCCAAGCCCGCGCTTGCGCCAGGAAGTTGCGGAGCAAGTCTTTGCCGACGGCCGTCATGATCGATTCGGGATGGAACTGCACCCCCTCGATGGGATGCTCGCGGTGGCGAACACCCATAATCAGCCCGTTCTTGGTCTCGGCTGTAATGGTCAGGCTCGCCGGCACCGTGTCGCGCTCGATCACCAGAGAATGGTAACGAATCGCCTCGAACGGATTCGGCAGGTCCAGGAATACCCCATGCCCGTCGTGATGGATATGGGACGACTTGCCGTGCATCAGCTCACCGGCCCGCACGATGTGCCCGCCGAAGGCCGCGCCGATGGCCTGGTGGCCGAGGCAGACGCCAAGCAGCGGGATGCGCGGCCCTAGCTCGCGGACGAGCGGCGTCGAGATGCCCGCCTCGTGCGGCGTGCAAGGCCCCGGCGAGACGACGATGGCCTCGGGTTGCAGCGCCGCCACCTCGTCAACGGTGATCGCGTCGTTGCGGTAGACCTCCACCGTTTCGCCTAGCTCGCCAAGATACTGCACGAGGTTGTACGTGAACGAATCGTAGTTATCCAGTACCAGGATCATGTTAGTCCACCATCCTGTTCTAGGTCCTCCGCGAGGTCGAGCGCCCGCAGGAGCGCCGCGGCCTTGTTCAGCGTCTCCTGATACTCCAGCGCCGGCACCGAGTCCGCGACCACGCCGCCGCCGGCCTGCACGTGGGCGATTCCGTCCTTGATGAGCATGGTCCGGATGGCAATGGCGGTATCGAGGTTGCCGTCGTAGCCGAAATAGCCGACCGCCCCCGCGTAGGGGCCGCGGTGCGTCGGCTCTAGCTCGGCGATGATCTCCATGGCCCGGATTTTCGGCGCGCCGGATACGGTGCCGTGCGGGAAACACGACCGCAGCGCGTCTAGCCCGGTCTTGCCCGCGGCAAGCTCGCCTTCCACGCGGGAGACGATATGCATGACATGGGAGTAGCGCTCGGTATACATCAGATCAGGAACATGCACCGACCCGATGCGGCAGACGCGCCCGAGGTCGTTGCGGAAGAGGTCCACCAGCATGATGTGCTCGGCGCGCTCCTTTTCGTCACCGAGCAGCTCCTCGGCGAGTGCTTGATCTTCCTCCGGTGTCGCGCCGCGCGCTCTGGTGCCGGCAATCGGTCGCGTCCGCACGTAGCCGTCCTCCACCTGCACCATCGTCTCCGGCGACGCCCCCACGAGGTACATGTCGTCCAGGTGGAGGTAGTACATGTACGAGGAGGGGTTCACCATCCGTAGGGCGCGGTAGACGTTGAACGGCGCAACCTCCAGCCGCCGCGAGAGCCGCTGGCTAGGCACCACTTGGATGATGTCGCCGGCGGCCACGTACTCCTTCGCCTGCGCGACAATGTCGAGGTAGTCCGCCTCCGAGATGTTGGCGAACACGCGAGGATCGCTGGCGAGCGGCACTCCGGGCAATGGGGCGGTGGAGTGGCCCTCACCCCCTGATCCCGTCTCCACTTGTGGAGAGGGATGGACGGGGAGCGGCGGTGCCGGTCCGTGGAGACGGCTGATGAGCGTCTCGATCCGGTCCGTTGCCTGCCGGTAGGCGACGCTCACATCGCCGCCGGTCCGCTTGGTGTCGGCCAGCGCGATCACGTGCATGGCGTGTTGAACGTGGTCGAAGGCCACGAGGCTGTCCACGCCCAGCAGCAGGCCGTTCGGAACCTGGAGATCGTCCGTCGGGGCCACCGGCAGCCGCTCGAAGGCGCGGACGGTCTCGTAGCCGATGTAGCCGACGAGACCGCCGACAAAGCGCGGCAGCCCCGGCACCGTGACCTGCGTGCGGTCATGCAGCAGGTCACCGATCAGGCCCAGTGGGTCGGTGTAGCATTGTTCCTCGGTCGCGCCGCTCCCTAGGGGATCGAAGCGGCGCAACTGGGCCTGACCTTCATGGAAGCGCAGCACGAACGAGGGGTCGCAGCCGATGAACGAATAGCGCCCGACGCGCTCCCCGCCCTCCACGCTCTCCAGCAGGAAGGAATAGCTGCCGCGGGCAATTTTGCGATACGCCGAGACGGGCGTCTCCATGTCCGCCAAGATCGTGCGGGCAACCGGAATGAGATTCCCGCGCTGTGCCATCTCCTGCGCCTCGGCCAACGTCGGCGTGTAGTGCGGCTGGCGCACGCGCCGGCGTTCGGTGTGTGCTGGTCGCTCAACCGTTGCTATGCTCATCGTCTTGCTTCGCCTCGACCTTCCTCCGGCCGGCCAATAAAAAACCTCCCGTCCCCCTGGGACGAGAGGTCTACAACCTCCGTGGTGCCACCCAGCTTGAGCGCCTAACGTCGTCAATGCGGCGCTCCACTCAGCGGGCACGGAGCCGTGATCTCGGCTCAATGCCCGGCGCCCGTGGTAACGGGGGCGCGTTCCGTCGCCGCCTACTGCTGCCGGCCCACGCCGCGGGCCGACAGGTTCGGGACGCAGCTCCCAGGCCCATTCCGCTCCGGCTCAATCACCGCCGTCACACCGGCAGGCGGCTCTCTGACATCGCGCGCTAAAGCGTACTCGCCCTGTTCGCAGCCTTTGCGACTATTCAACTCTATCCGCAGTATACCAGAGCGGGAGCGCGGCTCCACGCTCGCCCGGCCACTTAAACCAAGAACCTGGCGCAGTTTCCTGCGCCAGGCCCGCGCTTCTCCGATGCGTAGTGCTTCGGTCTTGCTCGGTGAGGGGTATCCCTCGCTCTGGGTTACCCGGTCAGCTCGACGTTGACGGCGCGCATGCCGCGGCCGCGGGTGTCCTCTTCCAGGTCAAAGCTCACGGCCCCCCCTTCCTGCAAACTGTCGAAGGGAGTAGAAGCCATCCCGGAGGCGTGGAAGAAGACTTCCTCACCATCCTCCTGGCGGATGAAGCCAAACCCGCGGTCGTAAATGATGCGGACAATAGTTCCGGTGTTCAAGTGCAATATCCTCCTGCTGGTCTCTTGTAGCCAGCTGTTGAGAGCCTGGACACTGCACGGCCCGAAACCCAGGCGCGCAGCGTAGACTCGTTTCTTGATGTCGGTCGGGGATCAGTGCTCGTGGCTGCCCTAGGCGGGCGTCTCATGGTCGGGCCGGCGTGCGCGGGAGCGCCAGTGCAGTAACAAGAGACTCTGCTGAGGACTGAACAGGTGCTCTGAACCAAGACCGGCAATTAGTATACCATGCTTGCCTTGCTCATGACCACTTCGTCTTCCTACGGCGCTTAACTGCGCGCTACCGGGGTCAGGTCATTGGGTGCGGGCCGGCTTTCGCAGGCGACGCCATCCCTATTCCCGTCGAGCCGGTTGGGATCGGAGGGATCGGCGCGGAGCACTGCCTGCGCCTGCGCCTGCGTCGCAAAGTCGTCGCAGTTGAAGGCGTCGTTCTGTCCAAGGTAGTCCGCCGGCTCGATGGTGGGGAGAGCGGTTGCGGTAGGGGCCGGCGTTGATATAGGAACCGGTGTCGCCGTAAGGGCTGGCGTAACGGTAGGGTCCAGCGTGGCGGTAGGAGCCGTGGAAACCGTGGGAGCTGCTGGGCGGGCTATCGTCGTTGTCGCCGCCGGGTTCGTAGCTGGAGGCGGCTCTCCCGGCCCGGCGAACGCGACGAGGCTCCAAGCCAGCGCGGCGACCGCCACCGCGCCGCCGAGCGCCACTGCCCAGCGGGGAGGACGTACCGACCACCACCGGCGCGGCGGAGCCGGGGCATCCGCAGGTTGTCGCCGGGGTGCCAGCGCTGCAATCGCCTCCAAGTCGCCGACGAAGGCAGCCATGCTCGGATAGCGCGCCGCCGGGTCGGGCTGCGTGGCCCGGGCCACTGCCGCTCGCAGCCGATCCGCCGCGGCTGGCGGCGCCGACAGATGGGGTAAGGCGACGGCTGACGACGACACGGCCTCCGGCTGCGCCGTCAGGAGTGCCTCCCAGGGGTGCTCGCCGAGCAGCATCTCCGCGAGCACCAGGCCCAAGGCGAAAACATCGGTCTGGCCATCAACCGGTGCGCCCAGGCGCTGTTCGGGGGCC
Source organism: Chloroflexota bacterium (assembly GCA_965220865.1). Lineage (GTDB taxonomy): Bacteria > Chloroflexota > UBA11872 > UBA12225 > JAJDUF01 > JAJDUF01. Next base: position 2,690,453 of record OZ244848.1, on the reverse strand, counting down.
ATGTAGCGGCTGGTCCCGGCGATGGTGCTGCCCGTCGCGCCACTGACCAGGTCCTTGGCAACGCCGAAGTCGGTGAGCGCCACGCGCTGGTACCGGCCGAGGAGGATGTTGGCCGGCTTCACGTCGCGGTGGATAAGCCACTGGTGGGCATACGTCAACCCACGGCCGACGGCGAGAGCAATGTCAACGGCCGCCGCCCAGGTCAGCGCGCCGTCGCGGACGAGGCGCGACGCGAGCGATTCTCCCGCGATGTACTCCAACACGAGGGCCAGGCTCTGCGAGGGCGTGTCATAGTAAAGGCCGTAGAAGCGAACGATGTGGGGCGTATCCAGCCGTTCGAGCAGCCCGGCTTCCCGCTCCCACCGGGCCGCGATCTCCGGCGTATCGCGGCCCGGCTCGTAGCTTGCCACCTTGAGGGCCACGACGGCGCCGCGTCGCCGGTCCCAGGCACGATAGACGGTCGCGGTGCTGCCCCGACCAACCAGGGCGCGAAGCTCGAACTGCTCGGCGAGCACGGCGCCCGGCTGCAATGACGGCGGAACGGGAGTGTTCACGCGCCGTCAGTCTTGCGGCGCTCACGCGGCGGCGCGGCGGCGGGCCACGAACGCAGCTCGAACCGGAAGCTGGCGGCGCTGCCTAAGCGCATGAGATCGCCGGCGAGCAATCGCGTGGGCTTGAGCAGGAGCGCACCGTTGAGCCAGGTGCCGGTGCGGCTGCCAAGGTCGCGCAGCACCCAGGTGTAGTCCGGCCGCCGGTCAATGGCGGCGTGCCGGCGCCCCACGGCCAACTCGCTGATGGTTACGTCGGCATCGCTCCCCCGGCCGAGCACGGTCGTCGGCGCCGCGAGCACGTAGCTCGCCTCCACCACATTCTGTTCGAGGGCCAACAAGACTCCGATAGTTGGCTGTGAGCGGCGCGGTCCGGCCACGGTGGTCAGCCGGGATAGGTCCAGCCGGCCGGGGGCGCTCCCCTCGCCGGCCTGCGCCAGCTCAATGATCGCTTCGGCGTCGGCCTGCTCTGCAAAGGCATCCAGATCGGCGAGCGCCGCGACGACGGCCCGAATGTGGGTGGGGCGCGGCCGATGCTGGGCGGACTCCCACCGCGCCACGGTCGAGCCGTCCAGTTCCAAGTCGGAGCGATAGGCGACGTAGGCCACGAGGTCGTCGCGGGCGATACCGCGCCGCCCCACGGACCGCCGGCGCGGTGCGGCCCACTCGGCCTGATCCGGAATCCGCGCGCGGGCGCGGGCTGCCCGCAACCGCTCGCCCATCGCGACGAGCGTCGAGTCGGCCCGGTGTCTCGTCCCTTGCGCCATGCCTGCCCCATGCTCCGCGAGCACCGGCCCTAGTATGGAGACTTCATCATGAGTTCGCAAGATTTGTTCACCTGGCTCCACATACCGCTCCGATCCTACCTGGGAGCCGGTGGATTAAGGCCATGGTGAGCTGCGGCCGGGCGCTCTTTTTTGCGTATGGATACTGAAGCTGAGGCCAGCGTCGCACCACAAGTCACGTGAGCCAGCACATTTCCGGAGGCGGTGCGTCTCCGCGAGAGCGACGATCTGTGCCGAAAAGGGAGGATCGCGCCATGAGCGTGATGACAATGCCGGAAGCCGGACCCATGCCCCTGACCGATACGCAGTTGATGGTGTTGGCGGAGCGAGCCGCCGGGTGGTCTACCAGTGATGTGGCTACGCGGCTGGAAATCCCCCGCTCTCAGGTCGAGGAGCTACTGGACGAGGTACGGGGCATCCTCGGGGCTACCCACACGCCGCATGCGGTTGCGGAAGCCTTCCGTGCCGGCTGGTTGGCCTGATACGTCGCCCGGGTTGGGCGTCGAGCGCGGCAACGGCGCCGCCGGGAGAGGGGCGAACAACCGTTCGCCCCTCTCCGACTCCCCTGCCTGCTCCCTCCACGTATACTCAGTGGAGCACGAGCAAGGAGATTGCCGACGTGTTCAGCGACGAGGCCCGGCTGTGGATCAAGGCCGGCGGTGGCGGGGACGGCTCCGCGCATTTTCGGCGCGAGAAGTACGTGCCGCGCGGCGGTCCCGACGGCGGCGACGGCGGGCGCGGCGGCAGCGTGTACTTGGTAGCGGACGCGAGCCTCAATACCCTGTGGTCGCTGCGTCGTCGTCGTCACTACAAGGCTGCTGCGGGCGGCCGCGGAAACAAGCAACGACAGCACGGCGCCGCCGGCCCCGACCTGACCATCAAGGTGCCGGTAGGCACGCTCGTGCGGCCGGTCGGCAGCAAGGATGCGCTGGCCGACCTCGCGGAGCCGGCGCAGCGGGTGATGGTCGCTCGTGGCGGACGGGGCGGCCTGGGCAACACACACTTCACGACCTCCACCAACCAGGCGCCGCGCTTTGCCCAAAAGGGCGAGCCTGGGGAGGAGCAGGAGCTATATCTGGAGCTAAAACTCCTGGCCGACGTTGGCCTGGTCGGCAAGCCCAATGCCGGCAAGTCAACCCTCCTATCGGTTATCAGCGCCGCGCGTCCGAAAGTCGCTGCCTATGCCTTCACGACGTTAGAGCCGCTGCTGGGCATTGTGACCGTGGACGAGACGAGCCTTGTCGTCGCCGATCTACCGGGGCTGATCGAGGGCGCGCATCTCGGTGTCGGGCTAGGGCACGAGTTCCTGCGCCACGTGGAGCGCACGCGGCTGCTGATTCACGTCGTTGACGCCTCTGGTTGGAGTGGCAGCGATCCGGTCGCAGATTTCTGGGAGATCAACGCGGAGCTAGCGGCCTACAACCCCGAGCTTGCCAAGCGGCCGCAGATCGTGGCGGCTAATAAGCTCGACTTGCCCATGGCCGCAGAGCACGCGCCACGGCTGGCGGCGGCCGCTGCAGACCTGGACGCACCGTTCTTCGCCATCTCCGGAGCCACGCGGCAAGGCATACGGCCCATGCTGCAAACGGTCGCGGCGCGGCTCCACGAGCTTTGGCGGGAGCCGGCCCCCACCACGGTCGTGCTCCCGGAGGTTACCGGGCCTGGTTTGGACGACGTGAGCGACGTGAGCCGCGACCCGGACGGCGCTTGGCGCGTCGCCGGTCGCACGGTCGAACGGACGGTGGCGATGACCGACCTGGAGAACGACGAGGCCTTGCAGTGGCTCCAGCGGCGCTTCGATCAGCTCGGCGTGACCGCGGCCCTCAACAAGGCCGGCGTAGAGATGGGCGAGACGGTCCGCGTCGGCTCCTCCGAATTGGAGTGGGCCAGTCCCGGTATGATGGAACCGGGCACCTTGGAGCGGCGCACTGCCGCCGAGCGGAAACTTGGTCTGCGGTCGGCCGGTCTAACGGAGTAACAGCGGCCGGGCAGAGCGAGAGCAATCGGCCGCATGCGACGAACGCCCGCTGAGTGAGGAGGTCACGATGTCACTGGGGCAAATCATCATCCTTGTCGTCGCCGTCTTGATCGGTCTTGTGGTCCTCGCACCAATCATAGGGTTTACGATTTGGCTGGCGCTCACGTTGCTGGTAGCCGGCCTGATCGGCTGGCTGGCCGACCGTATCGTGCCGGGCGAGCTGCCCTACGGCAAGGCTGGTGCCGTCGGCGCCGGTATCGTCGGTGCCGTCATCGGCTCCCTTATCCCCGGGATCAGCGGCATGGGACCGGAGCTGTTCAATATCCGTGTGGTCCCGGCTTTCGTTGGTGCCCTGATTGTCGTGGCGCTGGTGGAGTTCTTTGCCAGCCGCCGCCGGACGCCCGGGTACTACAAGTAGCCTCACCTTTGCAATCGCCGCCATCCCCCATATACTCCCCATACATTCACCGCATGGGGATTCCGCCAATGGAAAGTGGACGGCTGCCGGACCCCGCCGCTCGCAGGGCGGGGTTGCTGCTCCTACTCACCGCGGCCGCTACCGTTATCGCGGTTCTTGGGCGCGTTGGCGCCGCAGCCGACCACGCTACGCTCGCCGAATCACTCGTCGCCATCTCGGAAAGCAAGGGCCTCTACGGGATCGGCGGCGCCGCGCGATTCGTCTCCGGTGTCACGTTGATCGCCGGGGCCTGGTTTTTGCTCCGGACGTGGATCATTCGCGAGCGGCTAGGCACGCCGCTGGTGCCGCTTCTCTTTGCTGCCTCGGGCCTCTTCACGGCCGTATCCGGTGCGGGCGCGGTCGTCTTGGCCGCAGTTGTGCCCGACGTAGGTCCTACGGTGGAAACGGTAGCCGCTCTCCGGGAGCTTACCGGCAAGGCCGGTTTCGCGGCGGCCGGACTAGCATTGATCGTTGCCGCCCGGTATCAGTGGAGGGTCGGCGGTACTCTGAGACGCATCGCCCCGGTAACGGCGATCATCGGTATCGCGCTACAGCTCATCTGGTTCGACGCCATCACCATGCTGCACACGGTCACTGGGGCCGCCTTCCTCCTTTGGCTGGTCGTTATCGGAGGCATGCTGTTCACCGGTCGGGTCGAACAGCATTTCGTTGCCCTCCTCGCCCCGTCCTCACCGGATCGCTAGGCGACCTGACGGCATCCTCGCTCCCCCTTCCGACCACGTTGGGCAAACTGCCTTGGCCCGGCACCGAGAATGTCCTTGACTTCCCCGACGAGTCCTGCTAAAAGTCGGGTGGTATCGCCACGCGCGTACTTGTTACCGTCCTCTTGTCCTGGCGTGATTGTCCTTATTCTCTTATTATTGACCGCGCTCGACTCTGCAGCATAGGAGCCGGCCTTGAGTTCTGGTGACGCCGCAGGGGCCTGGTTGTCACTGCCTGCACGCCTATGGTGAAGCATCGAGGTAGTAGTGGCAGACAGCTTGGTCGAGCGAGTCATGGCTGCCATCCACCAGGAGAACACTGGCAGTCATGCTCAACCCTCCAAGTTAGTTGTCCGAGGATATCGGGTAAGCAGCGCCTTAGAGTGGGTGTGATGCACAGGGCCGTTCACGGTAACATTATTGAGTTGTGAGCAGCATTCACGGCAGGGCTATGCACGCATCTCGGCTGAGGCGATTAAGGAGGCGAGACCGATGGGACTTAGCAACGAGTGGGAGTGGAAAGACGAGGCCTTGATCGCAAAGGCCGATGGTCGCATTGACGGTACCAACGCCCGGGAGTTCCAGGATGCCTTGGAAACCGTCATCAAGGCGAGCGACAAGGTGATGATCCTGGACCTCGAGCGCCTTTCCTACATCAGCAGTGCCGGCCTACGGGTGATTCTGCTGGCCGCCAAGGAGCTCCGCAAACAAGACACCAAGTTTGCGGTCTGCTCGCTTTCCAACTCCATCCGCGAAGTCTTCGAGATCAGCGGCTTCGACCAGATCATCCCGGTGCATGCTTCTCTAGCCGAGGCCATCGCCGCCCTTAAAGACTGAGCGACTGTCTACCTCTCGCCGGTGCTTGGTGCCCGGCGCCGCTTCGTGGCAGCAGTGCGGGACCCCCGCTGTGGTGGTGTTGAGATGAGCATGATGGGACAGCCGTACAAGATTCTCGTTGTTGACGACGAGCCGGACCTCGAGCCGCTCATGCTGCAGCGCATGCGGCGCAACATCCGAGCCGGACACTATACGTTCGTCTTCGCCCAAAACGGTGTAGAAGCCCTCGACCGGCTACGCCAGGACGAAGACGTGGATATGGTGCTCTCCGACATCAACATGCCCAAGATGGACGGCCTTACGCTGCTCCAGCAGATACCCAAGGTCGACCCCAACATCCTTTCCGTGATCATCTCCGCGTACGGTGACATGAAGAACATCCGCACAGCGATGAATCGGGGTGCCTTCGACTTCGTCACCAAGCCGGTTGACTTCAAGGACCTGCGGATCACTATTGACCGGACGCTGCGCCGCCTCGAGGAGTGGCGCGCCGCGATCTCCGCGCGTGACCAGCTAGTCTCATTGCAGAACGAGCTTGATGTCGCCAGCAAGATGCAGCAGTCCATTTTGCCCACCCGGTTTCCCACGGCTCCCGAGTACCAGGTGTTCGGCCACATGGATCCGGCTCGCAACGTGGGCGGCGATTTCTTCGACTTGCTGTGTTTTGAGGACGGTCGCATCGGCCTCGCCGTCGCAGATGTCTCGGACAAGGGGGTGCCCGCCGCGCTCTTCATGATGTCCAGCCGCACTATCCTGAAGAGCACGGCCCGCAACGATGACGCTCCCGGCTCCGTGCTGCACGAGGTCAACAACCTGCTTTGCGAAGACAACGAGACCGCGATGTTCGTCACCCTCCTCTACGCGGTGTACGACCCAGCGAGCGGCGTGCTTACCTATGCGAACGGAGGGCACAATACTCCCCTGATCGTCCATGCCGACGGAAGCTCGACTTTGCTCCCCCTGACTGGTGGGATCGCTCTCGGGGTGGCAAGCGATCTCCCATACCGGCAGAGCACCGTCACCCTCGCACCGGGCGACACTGCCTTTTTCTATACCGACGGCGTCACCGAGGCCATGAATGGCGCCGGTGAAGAGTTCGGGATTGAGCGCCTCCAGGATATCTTTGCGGCGGCTCCCCCCAAAGAATCCCAGGAAGCCGCCATGGCGGTCTTCGAGGCCGTAAGAGCCTTTGCGGGTGATACGCCGCAGTCCGATGACATCACCTGTCTGACGTTCCGGCGCAACGAGATTGGTGCATGAGCGCAAGGGTGTCGCTGAAGGTCAAGACCAGCCACGACGAGTTGGGGCGGATTACCGCTGCCGTGGAGGACCTCGGGGAGCGGGAAGACTGGCCGCCGGCCCTCGCGTTCAAGATAAACCTAGTGCTCGAAGAACTGGCAATCAACGTCATGAACCATGGCCATGATGAAGGCCTCCACGATATCGAGATTGCCCTCAGCTCGGACGCGGATACTCTCACCATCGAGATAGCGGACGACGGTCGGCCTTTCGATCCGCTGCACGATGCTCCCACTGCTAACACGGCAGCGGCGCTCGAAGATCGGCAAATCGGTGGGCTGGGTATCCACTTGGTGCGTTCGATGATGGACGAACTGCACTACCGGCGGGAGCAGGGCCGAAATTGTTTGACCCTGATTACGCGCATCGGATGAACCGGCATGAAGGCGACACTCCGTCTGCCGACGGTCCTGCTGCTCGTACTCGGTATCGGGGGGATCGTTGCCATCGTCATCGCCGCCACTCTGGCCGGCTGGATTCCGCTCGACGGAGCCGGCGATGCTCCCCGTCCTGCTGAGGAGTCCGCTCCACGGGCCACCCCGGTTGCAGAAGCTGCCGACTCAACGGCTGCCGCCCCTAGCGACCAATCGCAGCTAGCAGATTCCGGCATCTCCGACCAGCGCGTTCTCTTCGGCCAGTCCGCCGCCTTTAGCGGTCCAGCCCAGGAGCTTGGCAAGAACATGCGGCTGGGTATCCTGGCCGCCTTCCAGGAGGCTAACCGGCGCGGCGGTGTCCATGACCGGCAACTGGAGTTGGTCCATCGCGATGATGCCTACGAACCCGAGGCCGCCATCAAGAACACCCAGGAGTTGATTAAGCAGGAAGGCGTCTTCGCGCTGATCGGCGCCGTCGGTACGCCCACGTCGCGCTCCGCCACACCCGTCGCCGCGGATGCGGGCGTGCCCTACGTTGCTCCGTTCACCGGTGCCGCCTTCCTGCGCGATCCCGAGTGGCGCAACATCATCAACCTACGCGCCTCCTACTATCAGGAGACCGAGGAAATGGTCGCTCGCTTGACCGAGGACCTCGGTATTGAGCGCATCGCCGTCATCTACCAGGACGATTCCTACGGTCGCGCCGGCTACCGCGGCGTACTTGGCGCGCTGGAGCGTCGCCGTGGGACCAGCGTGCAGTTGGCGGCGATTGGGGTGTATCCACGCAATACGACGGCCGTCAAGGCAGCGCTGCTCGACCTGCGGCGCGGCAACCCCGAGGCGGTGATTATCATTGGAGCCTACGAGCCGGTCGCGGCGCTGATCGCTTGGGCACGGCATACGGGGCTGAATCCGGTGTTCTTGACCGTCTCTTTCGTGGGCAGCAACGCCTTGGCCCGTGAGCTAGGCTTCGCCGGCGCCGGAGTCTTGGTCACCCAAGTGGTGCCCTTCCCTACGGACAGTTCGCTCCCTATCGTCGCCGCCTACCACCGTGCCCTCGCTGCCTACCAGGCCGACGCCGTGCCCGGGTTTGTCTCCCTCGAAGGCTATCTGGCCGGCCGCCTGGCTATCGCTAGTCTCGACAGCTGCGGTCGCGAGGTCAGCCGGGCCTGTTTCCTCGACAGCCTGCGCCGCACCGACAGTATTGACATTGACGGATTCGAGCTACGATACGGGGAAGACGATAACCAAGGCTCGGACGAAGTGTTCCTGACCGTGATCGGCCGCGACGGCCGCTATCACGCCATCGAAACGCTGCGGGATATGGAGCAGTGATCAACTGGATCAAGAGGCTGCTGGAAGCCCGCTTCCGCATCTCTGTGCAGCTCTACGCCGGTATTGGGGGCGCCGTCGCCCTCACCGTAGCTGCCAGTCTTGTCGGCTGGTTTTCGTTCAGCCGCGTCGGCGCTGCCCAGAGCCGGGTCAACGAAGGCAGTATCCCCGAGTTGGCGGCCGCTTTCGGTGTGGCGCAGCACAGTAGCACCCTCGTGGCCGCCGCACCGCGCCTGACGGCTGTCGGAACGGAGGCAGAGCTTATCTTTGTCTCCGCGAATATTGGTGAGGCCTACGCGGGCCTCGAAAAACAGTTGTCCATCTTGGGGATAGGCATCGGGGCGCAGGCGCAAGAGGCCATGGCGCGCCGCGGTTTGGAGGAAGGCGCGCGCTTCCAGCGTATCCGTGCCAACGTGAATGCGCTTATTCTCAACATCGATGCCATCCAGGCCGAGATGCGCGCGCTTTTCGAGCTGACCGCCCGCCGGGAAGCGCTGCGGACGGAGTTGGAGGCCTTGCGTGTCCAACTGGATGATGTCGTGATTCCGGCTGTGGACGATCAGCTCTTCTACACGGTCACCGGGTACCGCGACCTCGGTGCTCCCCCGGCGCCACGCGAAGAGCATTTCTCGGAGCGTGAGTTTGCCCACTACCGCCACATGGCCGAGCTGCAAGCGGACGCGAACATTGCCACTCACCTCCTGGAGAGCGCCTTCGCCATCTCGGAGGCCCCCTTTGTCGAGCCGCTGCGAGAACGGTTCGAGGCCTCTATCGGCCGCATCGAGCGAAACCTGCTAGCGCTTGAAGATTCACCGCTGCACGCCGAAGTTGCTCCGCTCATCACCCAACTGTCCGGATTTGGAATCGGCGAGGGGGACGGCTTCGATCTGCTCGAACAGGAACTCCGGCTCATCCAGCTTCAGGAGGACCTCGTCGCGCGTAACCGTGACATCGCCCTCGCCCTGGTGGCCGAGGTGAACGGGCTGGTGAACGCGACCAACGCCAGCGTGCAGGAGTCCACCACTGCTTCCACGGAGGCCATCCTGACCGGGCGCACCCTCCTGCTGGCCATCAGTGCGGCCAGCATCGGCGGCGCGCTCCTCATTGCCTGGTTCTTCGTCGGCCGGGTGCTGCTGCGCCGTCTTCAGATGCTCTCCGATTGGATGCGCCGCATGGCCGGCGGCGACCTAGAGGCCAGGGTCGAGATCGGCGGACGTGATGAGGTCGCGGACATGGCCGCCGCCCTGGAGGTATTTCGCCGCCACGCCCTCGAGGTCCAGCGCCTCAACCTAGTAGAAAAGCTGGCGGAGGAGCTACAGGGTAAGAACGACCAGTTGGAAAGCACACTAGCCGACCTGAACCGGGCGCAGGAGCAGATCGTCCTGCGCGAGAAGCTGGCGGCGCTTGGTGAGCTAACCGCCGGCGTGGCCCATGAGATCAAGAATCCGCTGAACTTCGTCAAGAACTTCTCCGAGGTCTCTGAAGAGTTGCTTGATGAGTTGAAAGAGGTCCTCGATGAAGAGAGCGAGAACATAGACGAGGATCAGCAAGGCTACATCCAGGAAATCTCCGGAGACCTTACTGGCAACTTGGAGCGTATCCGCACCCACGGCGAACGCGCCAACCGGATCGTGCAGGACATGCTTATGATGGGCCGGGGTAGTGGCGATCACCAGCCTACCGCCATCAATGGCCTGCTCGATGAGTACGCCCGGCTCGCCTACCACAGCGCGCGGGCGACCGATTCGAACTTCCAGCTCGACATGCAGCAGGACCTGGACCCGGAGATGGGTGAGATCGCGGTCGTGCCCCAGGACTTGGGCCGCGTCTTCCTGAATATCGTCAGTAATGCCTGCTACGCCACCGACGAGAAGCGGCGGGCTGCTGGAGAGGACGGGCCCGATGAGCACTACTCCCCGACGCTGTGGCTCATGACCCGGCGCGAGGTGGACCACGCGGAGATCCGCATCAAGGACAACGGTAACGGCATCCCCCTCGAGATCGTCGAGAAAATCTTCAACCCCTTCTTCACGACCAAGCCCACTGACCGTGGCACCGGCCTCGGCCTGGCGATCACCAGCGACATCGTGCGCGAGCACGGCGGAGTCATCCGCGTCGACTCCGAACCGGGTCAGTTCACCGAGATGGTGGTCGAGCTGCCCCTGGAGCCGGGCGTCGCATTATCCGCCGCCGCGGCGACGGCAGAGGCAGGGTAAGGGGCAGAGCGCCGTTCGCCTGCCTCCCGCGGACTTCCGCTCGCCGCCAAAGGCAGGTAACCGGGATATGAGGAACCAACCATGACTGGCGCGGCGACCAAGACCATCTATCTGGCAAACGCCTACGGCTTTTCGGTACAGCAGCGTGTCCTGCTGCTGCCGCCGATTATCGCGGCCCTGGAGGCGCTCGGACTGGAGGTATGGGAACCGTTCGAGCGCAACAACCCGGAGGTCCTGAGCGTACCGGGCTGGGCCTATCGCATCGGCCAGGCCGACTACCGAGACGTGCAGGCGGCGGACGCCCTATTCGCGGTGGTGAACGGTGTGCCACCAGACGAGGGCGTCATGGTCGAGTTGGGGATGGCCATAGCGTTGGGCAAGCCGACCTTCCTGTTCCGCGACGACTTCCGACGCGCCACCGACAGCGTGGAGTACCCGCTCAATCTGATGCTGTTCACCGGTCTCCCCCAGGATGGCTGGCAGGATTACTACTACGACTCCGTTGCCGAGATTGCCTCACCCGACAAGGCCCTCGCCCGCTGGGCCAAGCAGTAAGCGGCCAGTATTGCACCTACCCCCGTGCTAGTATGCGCCTTGGCCGCGGAGGACGACCCACACCGTTTTCCACAGAATCTTGAGGTCCAGCAACGGTGAGTAGTTCTGGATGTAGAAGAGATCGTATTCCACGTTCTGGTGCAGTGGATTGTCGCTGCGTCCTTTCACCTGCCACCAGCCGGTGATGCCGGGTAGCACCGCGAGCCGCTGGCGCTGCCACGGCTCATAGCGTTCGACGATCCACGGCTGCTCCGGGCGTGGACCAACCAGGCTCATCTCGCCGCGCAGCACGTTGAAGAGGTTCGGTAGCTCGTCGAGGCTCCAGCGCCGCAGCCACCGCCCCACGGGCGTCACGCGCGGATCGTCGGACTGCTTATAGCGTCGGTCGCGCTCGGCGCCCGCCGTCATTGTTCGAAATTTCCACATCGAGAACAGTCGGCCATTCTCGCCAACGCGCTCCAAGCGCACCAGAATAGGACCGTGCGAGAAAAGCCGAATGACGACGGCGATCACGGCGATGGCCGGGAGCAGCAGCGGCAGCGCGATGATCGTCAATACCAGATCGAACATCCGCTTCACGGCCCGATCAAAACCACTAATGACTGGATCACGCAGACCGATGAGGGGAATACCCCAGAAATCCTCGACACGCGCCCTCACCGACACAATCTCGAACAGGTCGGGCACGATCCGCACCCGCACGGGCGCCGCTGCCAGCGCCAACGCTACCCGCAGAATCCGCTCATGAGCACGCCCCGGCAGTGCAATGATGATCTCGTCGGCCTGTGCCGACTCCACTAGCTCGACAATTTCGTCGGTCGTGCCCAGGACCGGGTGACCGGCTACGGAACCATGCACCTTGGCCGGATCGTCGTCCACGAAGCCCGCGACGCGCAGACCGGTCCAGGCATTCTCTTGCACGAGGCGCACCACTTCCTGCCCCACCGGTCCGGCTCCGACCACGAGCAAGCGTCGTGTCGCTACTCCCGATGAGGTGAGGACATTGAGCAAGATGCGGCCGACAATGCGGAGGTTGAGCAAGAAGAGGAGATTGAGCAGGAAGAAATAGCCGACCAGCAGGCGCGAGATGAACTGAAACTTGAACGCGAAGAAGAATGCCGGTAGTAGCGCCGTGGCGATAATGACCGCCGGTATGATGGCCCGCACCTCGTCGCCGAACCCGCGCATACGGCGGGGATCGTAGGCGCCGAGCAGGCGCAAGAAGAACGGCCAGATCAGCACCGCGGCGAGGTAAATGGGCCACTCCAGGAAGTAGCCGGGGGCAACGGGAGTACCGAAGGGTAAGCGGTGTCGCGCTTCATCCGCCAGCCACAGTGCCAAAGCCGTCAACCCGGCATCGGCAAGCACCAGTACGCCAAGATAACGGTTGGCGATGTGGCCCAACATGGTCAGCAGCCCGTATCGCTCTACTCTCTACCCGGTATGTCACTGGCATTGTAGCAACTGCTCGTACAACGCACGAGTGCGGGCAACCATCCGCTCCTTGGTGAACCGCGCCGCGATGGTGGCGCGGGCGCAGGCTCCCAGCGCAGCGCCGCGGTCCGGTTGATCCAACACTGCTCTAAGATGATCCGCCAGCGCCTGCGGTTCCCCTGGCGGGGCGAGTAGCCCGTTCTTACCGTGTTCGATCACGTCCCGCGTACCGAGCACGTCCGTAGCAACGACCGGCTTGCCGAGGCCCATGGCCTCCAGCACTACGTAGGAAAGTCCCTCGAAGCGCGACGACAGCATGAGTACGTCGAAGCCGGCCATGATCCGCGAGGCATTCGGCACGTAGGGCAGGAACGTCATCCGATCGCCCAGGCCCAGCGTCTGCGCCAGGCGTTTGCTCGCCGCCAACAGCTCGCCGCCGTTGACCCAGACGAAACGCACCCTGTCATGGGTCCGGGCTACGGCGGCGGCGGTGCGGAGCCAGGTAAACGGGTCCTTCTGCGCCATCTGGCGGGCGACGGTCCCGACGACCGGAGCATCATCTTCCCAGCCGTATTCGGTGCGGACCTTGGCGCGCTCTTCCGGCCCCGGTAGCTCGTCCAGGTCGAGGCCATTTTCGATCACGGCTACGCGGTCGGCCGGCACAATCCTGCGCTGGACGGCCTCCGTCCCTTCCGACGGAGAAACGCCGATGAGCCGGTCGGTGAAGTGCCCTAGGACACGCTCGATAGTCAGATAGAGCCAGCGTCGTCTGCCCGATCCGGGGATCAGATACGAGAATCCGTGCGGCGTGTAACAGACGTGCGCCCCGCCGGCGAGGCGAGCCGCAACACGGCCGATTACCCCGGCCTTCGAGCTGTGGCAGTGTACGATGTCGTAGCGGCCGCGACGCATCAGGCGGGCGAGGCGCAGCGTCGCCAGCAGGTCCGCCCCGGGCGAGACGGCCCGGCGCATCGGGATCGGGTGGACCGGTATGCCGGCACGCGCTACATCGCTGACGAATGAGGTGTCGCCGAACGCCTCGGCCCGCACCGGCGGGCAGGCCACTTCGATGCGACAACCCGCACGATGAAGCCCGATGCTCAACTCGGTGAGATGGCGCTTCGTACCACCGATGGTCGCCTCCATCACCTGCAACACCCGTAGCCGCCGGCCGCGGGAGGTGCTCACGGTGCCCCGGCCTCGGCGTACACCGCGAGCGTTTCCCGCACCATGCGCTCGGCCGTGAAGTGGGATTGCACGCGAGCGGCCCCCGCCGCGCCTAGCCGCGTCCGATGCTCCGGGTCGCCGCAGAGCTGGAGCAGCGCGCGGGCGAGCGCATCGGGATCGTGCGGCGGCACGAGCAGACCCGTCTCGCCGTCGCGGACGACCTCCGGAATGGCGCTGACCGCCGTCGCCACCACCGGCCGTCGCGCGGCCATGGCTTCCACGAGCACCAAGCCAAACCCCTCCCAATGCGACGGCTGCACCACGATGTCACAGGCGGCCAGGAGGGCCGGCACGTCGTCGCGGTGTCCGGCCCAGTGAACGCGCGTCGCCAGCTCCGGCGCGGCGGTCGTTGCCCGGAGAGCCTGCTCGTAGGCCGCGGACGCTTGCTGCGGTGCCCCGGCGATCACGAGATGCACGCTCGGCAGCGCTGCCACCACCCGCCGCAGCGCGCCGAGGAGATCAAGGTGCCCCTTCTGCGGGTCCAGGCGGCCCACAGTGAGGAGCAGCGGCGCCTCCGCCGGCACGCCGAATTCGGTGCGGACCGCAGGACGCGCCGCCGCCTTGGCCGCTCCGGCGTCGGGAGTGATGCCGTAGTAGACGCGGCGGAGACGCCCGGACGGGACGTGACCAAGGTCACGCATGTAACGACCGACGTGCTCGGAGAGCACGATCACGCGGTCGGTCAGCCGGGAGAGCCAGCCGTGGACCGGCCCGACGAGGGGCCGGCGCAGCACGGCCTCGTCATTGTGTTTCGACGAGATCAGGACCGCCCCGCCGACCAGTCGCGCGGCGACGGCGCCGTAGGCATCGGCTTTGAGCAGATGGGTATGGATCACGTCGTACTGCTCGGCACGAATCAGTCGGATGAGACGCGGAATCACCAAGGGACTGACTGCCGCCCCGGCACGCAGGTCAATCACGCGCCGGGCCACGCCCTGGAATTGGTTAACGAGATAAGGGTCCTTGAGGTAGGCAAGGTCAACGCTCCAGCCCGCGGCGCGCTGACCGGCCATCAGGATGTGCAGATGACGCTGCGCCCCACCGCGGTGTAGGGAGGTGATGACGTGCAGCACACGGCCGACGATAAGAACCTCTTTGCCCACCGGCACCGTCCGCCGCCGCCGCGCGCCCCTTCGACCAAATGCTGCGTTGAAGGGATAGGTGCGGGGCGCGACACTGTAGCCAGCATTCTAGCAAAGCCCCGCCACCGCCCCCTGCAATCATCCTCTTCACCCCATCCCTCTCCCCTTACAGGGATCAGCGGCCGGCAGCCGGTGAGGCCATCATCACTGCATGGTCGACTCGGTAGCGTGGTGCTGCGCCGAGGGAGGTGGCTCCTCGAAGGGTTCGCCGCGTTGCTCGGCCTGCGTCCAGCAGACTCCCCCACTCCACCATGGTGGAGCGGGGGCCGGGGGGTGAGGTACCAGCGCCAGCACCGGAGGTTTAGCTCAAGCGCCGCACGGCAGGGCTGAACAGCCCGAAGGTGAGCACCAGCAGCACCACGAGCACACCGGTCCCCGCCATCATCGGACGAGCACCTATGAGATCGGCCAACATGCCCCCGGGGAGCGCCGAAAGGGGCGTCAGCCCCATTGTAATCAGCCAGATGCTCATAACCCGCCCGGACATTGCGCGATCGGCTTGGCGCAGCAGCAGCGCGCTGTACAGCGTCTGGAGCGCCGCATAGGCGACCCCGACGAGGACGAGCAGCGCCGTGGCCAGCAGGAATGCCGGAGCCACCGCAAAGATGGCCAATGCTGCGCCGAGTAGCGCGCCCAAGGCGAGCAGCAGTCGTCCGGGGGCGCGAGCGACGCTCATCGCAGCGATAATCCCGGTGCCGACCAGGGCGCCAATTCCTTCGGCGGCGGCCATGAACCCCAGGCCCTCCGGACCGGAATCGAACACCCGCAAGGCGAACACCGGCAGTAGGCGCTGATGGGATGCGGCTACGCACAAGATCAGCGTGGCGATAACGACCAGCGTCCGCAGAGACGGCGTGGACCACACGTAGCGCAGCCCGGCGATAGCCTGCTGTCGGGCCGAGGCTTGCGTCGGTGCCGGCGGGCTGTAGGGCAAACCGATCACGCTAAACACGACCACGGCGTACCCCACCGCCATCAGCAGACAGATTCCACCGATTCCCACGGTTGGCAGGCCGATGAGCAGCCCGGCCAGGGCCGGACCGGCAACGCGGCTGGCGTTCATGCCGAAGCTGCGGAGGGCGAGCGCGTTCACCAGATCGTCTTTATGTACTAGCTCCGTCAAGAACGACTGCCGGGCCGGAACGTTGAACGCGAAGAGCGCACCCTGGAGAACCGCAAAGGCAAAGAGGTGCCACACCTGCACGAGGCCGGTGAGCACGAGCAGGGCCAGGATGCCGCCGACCAAGGCCAAACCGACTTGGGTCAGCGCGAGCAGGGTCCGGCGGGCGATACGGTCTGCGGCGACCCCGCCCAGCAGGGCAAGGCTCACCACCGGAAGGGCTAGGGCCAGGCCCATGACGCCCAGCATGGTCGCGGAGCCGGTCAGCTCGAAGACGAGGTAGCCAATCGCTATGTCCGCCATGCGCCAGGCCAGCATGGATGGCAGCATGGATAGCCACAGGCGGCGGAAGTGCCGGTTACGCAGGGCGCGGATGGATTGCTGCCAGTCTACGCCGCGGACGCGCGGGACTTGCTTCGGTGGCTTGCTGCGCTCCTCGGTAACGGCAATGCTAATGCGTCACCAACCTATCGCGGGCCTCGGCCGGGTGGACCAACGGGCGAGCGGGGTATGTCGAGCGTACCACCACGTCACCATCCTGGCCAGAGGCCTTACTAGCGCCAGCGCACTCGTAGGCCCCTCTTGCCTCGCCCTCGTCCACCTCCGCCGGCATCCCCCTCTCCACCACGTGGAGAGAGGGCCGGGGGGCGGGGACTTCACTTCGCACCGGCCGGCGCTGCCGAACGAATCACCGGCGGGTATGCCGCTAGCTCTGCGAGAGGGATGTGGCAGCGGATGGTATGACCACTGGCGGCCTCGACCGGCGGTGGCGACGTATCTTCGCAGATGGTGCCGAGCTTGCGCGGACAGCGCGTGTGGAAGGGACAGCCGCGTGGCCGATCCATGGCGCTGGGCACTGGGCCTTGCAGCCGGATGTGCTGGCGCTTGACGCCAGGATCGGGCACCGGCACCGCCGAGAGCAGCGCCTCCGTGTAGGGATGGTAGGGCGGCTGGAACAGGGTTTCGGTGCTGCCTTGCTCCATGACCTCGCCGAGGTACATCACCACGATGCGGTCGGCAAGGTGGCGGACCACGGCGAGGTCGTGAGACACGAACAGGTACGCTGTGCCCTGCTCAGTCTGCAAATCCTGGAGCAGATTGAGGACCGCAGCCTGCACCGATACGTCTAGCGCCGACACCGGCTCGTCGCAGATCACAAGCTTGCGGTTCCCGGCAAAGGCGCGGGCAATGGCGACGCGCTGCTTCTCGCCGCCACTCAGCTGGCTGGGATAGCGGTCGTAGTAGCTGGCATTCAGATGCACCGATTCCAGCAGCGCCTCGACCTGCCGGCGCGCCGCGGCGCCCTGATCGCCGCTGAACAACGTTAGGGGGCGGGTGAGTATACGGCCAACCGTGTGGCGCGGATTGAGCGAGGCCTCCGGGTTTTGGAAGACCATCTGCAGGCGGCGCTGCAACGCCGGATCGCGCTGCCGCACGGTGACAGAGATGTTCTGCCCCTCGAAAGCAATGGTGCCGAACGTAGGGGCCAGCAGGCCGGCAACCACGCTCCCCAAGGTGCTCTTGCCACAGCCGCTTTCGCCGACGAGCGCCACGGTCTCGCCGGCCCTCACCCGCAGCGATACCCGCTCGACGGCTTTGACCGGCCGCTGCCGGCGTCGCCGGATCGCCTGCCACAAGCGCCCTAAGCGCGAGCCGCTGGGCTTCCGGTAGTTGTAGTAGTAGCTCAACCCTCGTACTTCGAGCAGCGGCGGCCCCTTGGCTGCGGCGGCCAGAGCAGTTGCCTCGGCGGCTTCCGCGGCCGGCGAATCCGCCGCCGGCCGCCTCCGTAGCGTGGGCGTCTCCTCCCAGAAGTGGCAGCGGCTGCGGTGGACGTCACTCACTGCCGCCAGCTGGGGTCGCGCTTCGACGCACTGCGCCCGCGCAAGCTGACAACGCGGCGCAAACGCGCAGCCCGGCAGCCGCACGTGCGGCGGCGGTAGAGAGCCGGGGATGGCATCGAGCCGCGCTCCGGCGCCGCCACTGATGCGCGGCACGCACCCCAAGAGGCCGGCGGTGTACGGGTGGCGGGGCTGGCGGAACAGCGCACCGACCGCGCCGGCCTCGACCACTTCCCCCGCGTACATCACGGCCACCCGGTCGCAGACCTGCGCGATCACACCCAGGTTGTGGCTGATGAACAGCACTGCAGAGTCGAACTCGCGCTTGAGATCGTTCACCAGATCGAGGATTGTCGCCTCGGTCGTCACGTCGAGGCCGGTCGTCGGCTCGTCGAGGATCAGTAGCTCGGGCGAGCACACCAGCCCCAAGGCGATCACCACGCGCTGCTGCTGGCCGCCCGACAACTGATGGGGATACCGCTGGACAATGCGCTCCGGGTCGGGGAGTCCCACGCGCCGGAATAACTCCAGCGCCCGCGCCCAGGCAATATCGCGCGAGACGCGCTCGTGCTCGCGATAGACCTCGGCCACCTGCTCCCCAACGACGATGGCCGGGTTGAGCGCGGTCTGCGGGTCCTGATAGACCATTGCGAGGCGCTTGCCGCGCAGCGCGCGCAGTTGGGACTCCGACAAGGTTAGGAGGCTTTGGCCGCTGAGGCGGATGTCGCCGCGAGCGATGCGGCCGGAGGCACCCAAATAGCGCATGATGGCGAAGGCCAGGGTGCTCTTGCCACAGCCGGACTCCCCCACGATCCCCAGCGTCTCGCCGCGGCGAATGTGTAGGGAGACGCCGCGCACTGCACGGACGGCGTGCTCGCCGGCTCCGTACCGAATATGGAGGTCCTCGACCTCCAATACGGGCGTCCGGTCGTTGCGCCGCGCATTTTGGACTGCCAACTCATTCCTACCTAGTGTCGGCCCGGCTCCAACGCGCGGGTCAGGCCGTCGGCGCACAGATTGGTGCCGATGACGAGCGACGCGATCCCCAACGAGGGGAACAGCACCATCCACGGCGCAAACCCGATGAAGTGACGCGCCTCGCTCACCATTAGCCCCCAGTCGGGGTGCGGCGGCTGGAGGCCCAGGCCCAGAAAGCCGAGGGACGCCGCCAAGAGGATGGCGTAGCTCACACGAATGGCCCCCTCGACGACAATCGGCGCAATGGCGTTGGGCAGCACCTCACGGGTCATGATGTAGAAGCTGGATTCACCGCGCACGCGCGCTGCGTCCACGTACTGCATCGTCCGAAGGCTCAAAGCCACGCTGCGGACGACGCGGGCCACGTTCGGCATGAACACCAGACCAATAGCCAGCACGACGTTCTGCGTTGCCGGCCCCAGCATCGTGAGCACCAGCAGCGAAAGCAGCAGCGCCGGGAACGCCATCATCGCGTCCATGAGGCGCATGAGTAGCTCGTCGAGCCGTCCTCCAGCGTAGCCGGCGACCAGGCCCACCGTCACGCCGAGGAGTAGCCCGAAAGCGGTGGAGGTCGTTGACAGAAGCAAGATACTCCTGGCGCCGACCAATACCCGACTGAAAATGTCGCGTCCGAACTGATCGGTCCCGAAGAAGTAGCTGGCCGACGGTCCTTGCAGCTTGTCCTCCAGGTGGAAGTCCGTCGCCGGGTAGGGTGCTACGAGCGGCCCGAGGGTCGCCATGAGCACGTGAATGCCGAGGATCACCAGCCCGATGACGGCGAGAGGTTGGGAGCCGAGTGGCCGCCCGGCCGCCCGGAGCCGCTGCCAGACGCGCTGACGATAGTCGGCGGCCGCAGCGTGTTCGGCGTCTTGTGTGCGGGCCATGCCTCCGCTTCCCTCGGTCCTTTCTTTCGTCCGGGCGCGTTAGCCGTAGCGGATGCGTGGGTTGAGGTGCGCGTAGAGCAGATCAGCGAGCAGATTCGCGCCCGCGTAGATGAGCGCGATCAGCATAGCGACGCCTTGCAGTAGCGGGACATCGCGGTTCTCCACCGCTTCGAGCAGCAGCTTGCCAATGCCGGGGTAGCTGAACACGTTCTCGACGATGATCAGGCCACCGACAAGCCAGCCGACGTTCAAGGCAATCACCGTTATCGCCGGCAACAAGGCATTCCGCAGGGCGTGCTTGATGACGACCGTCCGCCAGCGCAGGCCCTTGAGAACGGCGGTGCGGATGTAGTTGCTCTCCAAAACCTGGATCATCCCGGCGCGTGTCTGGCGAGCCGTATGCGCCAGCATTACAGCGACCAACGTCGCCGCCGGTAGGATCAGCACCGTCCACTGCTCCAGCAGATGCACGCCGGGCGTCAGGATGCTGGTCGTCGGGAGCCATTGCAGCCAGACGCCGAAAAGGAGGATCAGCACCATGCCGCTGACGAACTCCGGCACCGACACGGCAGCCAGCATGCCGGCCGAAAGCGCGCCGTCGAGCAGCCGGCCACGGCGCAGCGCGGCGACCACGCCGAGCGCCAGCGAGAGCGGCACGCCCACCAGCAAGGTCAGCAGCGCCAGCGTGACCGAGTTCCCTAAGCGCCCGGCGATTTTCAGACTCACGCTACAATCCCTGCCGGTGGTCTCCAGGCAATGACAGGACTCACCGAGATCGCCGCGCACGCCGCCGCCGACCCATTCCACGTAGCGCGCCAGCCGCGGCCGGTTGAGGCCGCACCGTTCGCGTATACGCGCCAAGTCCTCCGCGGTTGCCTCCTGACCCATGATGGCCGTGGCCACGTCGCCAGGCAATACCTCGGTGACGACGAAGATCGTCACGGAGACCAGCCAGAGCGTGAGAACCATGAACAGCGCGCGGCGCAGGAGAAAACGAGCCATCGGGTGTCCCAATCCAAGCTGCATGGCGCCGGAGAGACCAGAGCCGCGCAAGTCTTGCCATTGAGTGTAGCCTGCGATGCACCAGCCCGCTTGCCCGGCAGCGGCGAGTGACACAATCTCTTTGACTGCGCTTGGTAGAATCGGTATGGTATCGCAGGTACTGTAGTACGCTAGGAGCGTGCCCCGCTTGTGGGGCACCTGTCACGCCGTGTCGCTCCGGCTGCGGGGAATTGCAACCCCGCGACCGTGACGAGTGACCCGCGTGTGCCGGCGGTGCGACTTTGCAGATCAAGAGGTGACGTAATGTTGTGGCTTTCGGTACTCGTCTTCCTCATGTGGTTCGTCTTCTGGCAGGCGCCGGGTTTTGACACGGACGTGGATTGGCGGAAGCATCTCCTGCTCATCCCCTCCGCCTTTCTGTTCATCTACCACTTTTGGCTCAAAGGCAAAATCATTCCGAAGCGGGACCAGCGCTTCTAAGCGGCTGCCTCTGCGCCGGTTTTGTCCACCGTTCCGGGCCGGAGTGGTGTGCGCGGCCTTGACCGTTCTGGCACAGTAGTCAACCTGACAATGCCGGTACCTGACCCCGTGCATATGTCTCTCCCCTGACGCGCAATGGACGATTCCACAAGGCGGCCCATCCGCATTGTCCGCGTGATTGCGCGGCTCAACGTGGGCGGGCCGGCGGTCTATACGATCTCCCTCACCGCCGGACTCGACCCGGCGCAGTTCCAACAGTGGCTGGTGACTGGAGTAGCGGCGCCCCATGAAGGCGACATGCTGGCGGACGCGGACGCGCGCGACGTTACACCAATCATCGTCCCGCATATTGGACGCGCGATAGACGCGCGCGACGACCTTCGCGCCTTCATGGCGCTCGTGCGCTTGTTCCGGCAGTTACGCCCGGATATTGTCGAGACACACACGGCGAAGGCCGGCGTGGTCGGCCGGCTCGCCGCCTGGGCCGCCGGTGTGCCTATCACGGTGCATACCTTCCACGGCCACGTTTTTCATAGCTACTTCAGCCCGGCCCGCAGCGCCCTCGTCCGGTGGGTCGAGCGGCTGCTCGCGCTGCGGACGACGCGCATCATCGCCCTCGGACCGGCCCAGCGGGCCGAGATTCTGGGCTACGGCGTGGGGCGTCCCGAGCAGATAGTCTCGGTGCCCATCGGCCTCGACCTGGAACCGTATCGCGCCAGCGAGCGCCACCGCGGCCGGCTGCGGGCCGAGCTAGGCGTTGGGCCGCATACCAAGCTCGTGGGAATCGTCGCCCGGCTGACGGCAATCAAGGCCCACGAGGTCTTTCTGCAGGCGGCCGCCACCGTGCGCCGGCAGCATCCCGACACGCAGTTCGTCGTGGTCGGTGCGGGCGAGCGGCGGGAGGAGTTAGCGCAGTTGGCGGAGGAGTACGGCCTCGCCCCGGCTGTTCATTGGCTCGGCTGGCGACGCGATCTGCCGGTGGTCTATGCGGACCTCGACATTGTAGCCCTCACCTCCCGCAACGAGGGGCTGCCCACGACGCTGGTCGAAGCGATGGCCGCTGGGCGTCCGGTCGTGGCGACGCGGGTTGGTGGCGTGCCGACGTTGGTGACGCACGGCGCGACCGGATTACTGGCCGCGAGCGGCGACGCGAACGCGCTCGCGTCCGGGATGCTCACCGTGTTGAGCAATCGGCAGTACGCCGAGCGGCTGGGGGGGGCGGCGCGCGAGTCCGTCTATCCGGCCTATGATCTTTCGGCATTCCTCCCGCGCATGGCTGACTTCTACCGCCGCCTTGTGGCACAATGACGCCGCTCTGGTGATCCGCTGGAATTGGACTGTGCGGACTTGGCGAGGTCCGGGCTACGTTTGACGGTGCGCTTGGACGGGAGAACCTGGCAGGAACGTGAGTGGTAACGGGCCGGACCTCTGGGCGTTGTATCTAGCGGTCTTCTCCAGTGCGTTGGCGGTCGTGCTGCTTGCGACGCCGTGGGCCATGTCCGCGGCCCGTCGCCTAGGCGTGCTCGACGTGCCCAGCGCCCGCAAGGTACATCTCCAGCCAACACCGCTGCTGGGCGGTGTGGCCATTTATGCGGCCATCTGGATCGCCCTCCTGCTCATCTCTCGCCTGGAGCTGGCCCGGCAGTACATCTTTCTGCCGGACACAACCGGACAGTTGGCGCTCATTTTCCTGAGTACGGTTGTGCTCATCTTGGTCGGCATCTCCGATGACCGCACGACCGGCGGCATCCCACCGTGGTCCAAGCTGCTCGGTCAGCTCCTCGCTGCGGCTATCGTGCTGGCTGCGGGGGTCCGCTTCCAAGTCTTCGGCCTGCTCCCCCTCGACCTGGTCCTGACGCTCGTCTGGCTCGTCGGCATCAGCAACGCCGTGAACTTCCTGGACAACATAGACGGCCTCTCCGCCGGAGCAACCGCCATCGCGGCCGCGTTCTTCTTCATATTGGCGTCGGCAAACGGACAGTATCTCGTCGCGATCATGGCCTTGGCGGTGGCGGGAGGCTGCCTCGGCTTTCTGCGCTACAACTTCAACCCCGCAGTGATCTTCATGGGCGATGCCGGCACGCTCTTCCTCGGCTTTCTCCTCGCCATCATCGGTGCCAAGTTGCAGTTGGGACCCACCGGCTGGTGGGGATTGGTTGCAGCCGTCCTCATTCTCATTCTGCCGATCTTCGACACGATGTTCGTCACCTTGAATCGCCTACGCACTGGACGCCGCGTCACCCAAGGCGGCAAGGACCACACCAGTCATCTGCTAGTACGCCGCGGTCTGCCCCACTGGCAGGCGGTCCTCGTGCTCTATATGGTGGCGTTGGCCGGGGGCGGCGTAGCCCTGGCCCTGACCTGGATTAACTAGGTCCGGGGAAGCGTGCCCCACACGCGGACCAGAACCTTTCCCCGACTGCAATCGTCCCTAGGCTAGTGGCTCATGTCGCCAAGCGGTAACATCGGCCGCGAACCGGCTATGCAAGTTCCGCTGCCCAGTACGTACCGGGAGCGCCAAGCACCATTGCGAGTGTGGCACAGGGTATTGAAACCGATCCGCGGCTGATACATAATAGTGATGGTGGGCCTGATGCAGTGCGTGACTGCTATCGGTGCTCAGGGGGGTATACCGTGGATGAAGGGACGCAGACTGGGGCTGTGCCGTGGCCGTGGATACGGCGACTGTGGCTGATGAAGAGGCACCCGGAGGAGGTCCGCCAGGCATGGCTGCGGACGCCCAAGGCCCGCGGACTTGCCGCGGCCCAAGAAGGGCGGCTGCCCGCAGCTATTCGCCTGCTGGAGCAGGCGCGCCGGGGGAACACCTGGGCCGATCCCGACCTTGACGCCCACATATCCGAATTGCGGGCTATCCGCCGCTACCGGCGGCGCCTCCAAAATCGCCCGAACGATCCCGAGGCCATGGTGGAACTGGGCAAAGCCTTGATGGCGCAGGAGTTGGCCGACGAAGCCTTGGCCTGCTTCCGCAAGGCGACTGTGCTGGCACCCACGTATGCCGAGGCCTACACCATGATCGGCCTGGAACTGCAATATCGCGGTGACTTGACCGGTGCCGAGGAAGCGTATCGGCAGTCGCTGCGATACGATCCTAGTCAGCTGGCGGTACGGAAGTATCTGCATAGCATACAGCAAGGCCACGACGGGCAGTTCGCCGACGACGTAGACGTGGCCCTCGCTGCCGGGGCCTAGCCGCCTGTCATTCCAGTTGTCTCGTCCGTCACTCCCGCGGGGGTGGGAATCCATGTCCCCTATGGAGCGAGGGAGGGCCGGCGGCGAGATCACCTCCGGCGCTGCTGCGCGGGAGTAAGCGCCTCCTTCAGTTCGCGGAGCGGCTTCACGGCAAGCGCGCGGAACGCTTGCCGCGCGTGGTCCCGCATCCCCACAGCAGCGGCCGCCTCGCCCCAGCGAGCGCGTACCGTGCCCGCTCGCAGCGCACTCGCCAGATCGGCCGCCGTCGAGCCTGGGAACTCGGTCAAGCCGCCCCCGATCTGGGCGAGGTGGTGAGCGTCGCTGCTCCCTAGCTCCGGGAGTTGCCAATGCTCGCCGTTGAGCCGGCGAATGCGCGGCGCCAGGCCACGCGCGGCCACGCTGGCATTGCAGGCCTCGATCCCCGCGATGGGGACGGCTTGCGCCAGCAGTCGCGTGAGCGTGCGCTGTCCTACACTCGGCGTCCAGTGGCAGAGCGGGTGTGGAATGACCACGATCCCCCCATGGTCGTGGACCAGCGCGGTGGTGTAGCCCAGCGAGCGGTGCCGTGGGAAGGGCTTGGTCGGGAACGGCGGCTCGAAGAAGTAGGCCAGGAGATGCCGCCCCCAGGAAGCGCTAATCTCCGTGCCGAACACCACCTCCACGCGGGCGCTCGGCCGGGCCGCAACCCACTCCAGCGCTGCCAGCGCGCCACGCACCTGATCGTGGTCGGCGACGGCGACCACGTCGAGCGCGGTGTACTGCTCGGCGTAATCCAGCACGGCCTCGACGGAGGCCATGCCATCGCTGTGCGTCGTATGGATGTGCAGGTCGGCCAGACCCATGGCGTATCCCCGGCATTGGGAGCATTGGCGCCGACATTGCGCCTACTATCCAGTATACGCCCTGCGTATCGTCTACGTCACCGAGCAGTTGTCGCCGGTGCTCCTCGCCGGTAAGCGAGCGAAGCGACTGCTACAATCGGCTCGCAGTTGGGCACGGGCGCTCCATTCGGCCTTCACCCAAGCTCAAGACCACCTGAAAACACTACACGTGGCACTGCCTCCGAGTGCATGGGTAACGGAGTGGGAGATGTGGCCACGAGTGTCCTCTGCTCAGGGTAGTGGGAGTGCGAACTGTGCCGCGCGGACGTAGCCATTGGTCGCTGCTGGGCAGTCTGCGCGATGCCTTGGCCACCGCTTCTCCGGCAGCGCACGCGCTCATTGTCGCCCAGCCGGCCACCTACTTCGCCGGCGGCATGCTCCCGGATTCGCTCCGCCTCTTTGCCGGGATGGACAAGGACAGTACCCATTTCTACGACGATCAGCGTCCGGCGACGTGGGATCAGGAGATAGACACCCTCTGCGCCCGCCACCCGGCCGTAGCCAACCCGGACCGGCTCGATGCTGGCGGCATTGCCTGGATGCTGGGGGTCATCGCGCACATTACGGCCGACCTTGCCTACTGGGAGCACATTATCTCGCTGCTCCCCCCTGGGCCGCCGTGGGACGAGCACCACTACGGCGCGTGGCTACTCGTGGATCGGCTCCCGGTCCCGGCCGCCGACCGGCGCTTGCAATGGTGCGACGTGGCCCTCGACGCACTACCACCCTTCGGCAACGTAGACGCGCTGCGCCGCCTCTGGGACCAGATGGTGGAGCGCGTCTTGCCGTCGGATGATCCCTGGGTGGTGGAGAGTGGCTACCGTTGGTCCGCCTACAGCCCCAGCTTGCGCCGCAACGAGGAGCACCCTCCACCCTCGCTCGACGCGCTAGTGCGGCAGCACAGCAAGGATTGGGCAGCGCACGTCTGCCTCGTGTATGACCTGCTTGTCCCGGAATGCTGCGAGGCCTTCGTCGCCAGTGCCATAGCACGCGGCACGCGACAGATCGAGCGCTATCTGCGCGGCGACTTTGTGCCGGACGAGTAGCGGGGAGCCGGTGTGCGCCGTACCTCCTAGCGGTCGGGAATCCACGGTGCCGATAGGCCGGGGAGTGGTTCAGGCGGCCGTACGTCCTCGGCGGCCACGAACGCAACGGGCACGACGCGCGCGGACGACTGCACGGCCTCCCGGATAGCCGCGGCGGTCCGCGGCACGTCAACCGGCCGGCGGCGCCCGTCGGCCGTCTGCGGACCAAGCGCGCGCTGCCTGGCCTCGACCGCAATGGCCGTCACGTGGGTATCAAGCCGGTCCGGATCGAGGTATAGCTCGGGACCGTCCGCACCCTGCCGAAAGCGCAGCATCTTCGTCAAGTCCACCGGTGCGATGGACCAGGTATGCACACCGTAGCGCACCTCCATCGGCCGGGCGGTCAACTGCTCGGCTTGCCGGCGCAGCGGTTCCAGCAGCGCCGCGATCTCTGCCGGGTGAGCCGCGCGTACCTGCACCGCCGCTACACGTTCTTCCCGGACCTGACGCTCGAACGCCGCTGTCAGAGCGTCATATGTCGCCGGGCTATCCGGCATGAGACCGCTGCTCCCGCCGCTGACCTCGATCCGGCCGTCGCGCAGCTCAAACCGGGCCAGCTCGACCACCAGCGCCACCGGGGCGGCCACTTCCGCACCGATGAACGCCTCCACCTGCGCCCGGTTCAGTGCTACTTCCAAGGCTGGCAGTGTTGCTGGTGCTACGGGCACCGCTGCGGACTCCGCAAGCTCAAGGCTCACCAAGTCCAGCAGCGCCTGTCCCTCCAGTACCCATTCCAGGCTCGCGTAGCGCAGCACGAGCGGCTGCGTGAGGCGCCGGCCGGCCTGCCGCAGGAGCTGCTCTAGCGCAGCCTGGGATAGGGCCGGCTGCACGGTCACCATGGGCAGCGTGAGCAGGCGCTGCTCAGTGAGCGCTTGCCTCATGATGAGGCGCACCGCCGCCGGCTCGTCGAGCGCCGCGCCGGCCCGGCCCGGTTGCAGTGCAATCGCGCCGTCCGTCCGTTCGAGCGAGGGGATGCCCGGCGGGTCGTTTGCTTCGGCAGCGACGCCCGCTACGAAAGCGCGCACCTTGTCTTCGCGCAGTCGTGCCACCGGGACGGCCTGCTCCACGGCCAGAGCCTCGGTGTCCAGCATAGAGAAGAGCACGTTCGGTTCGAGGGGCCAGGTCTTGTCACCGGCCCGGAGCACCAGCGGGGATTGGAGTAAGTGGTCAACCGAGGTGCCTGGTTGCTTGAGGTCGGCTTCGGTGACGCGAACGGGCATCTCCTCAAGCACCAGGTCGAGAGCCGTGGGCAATTGCCCAGCCAAGCTCCGCTGTAGGCGTGATAGCGTCTCCTCGACTTTGAGCCGCCGACCCGGTCGAGAGCGCTCGATCCGGCTTACGAACCCCGCGTCGAATTGGCTTATTCGGAGCGTCGCGCTGATCGGCTCCCGACTCAGCTGCCCGGCAAGCTCCTCCAGTACTTCTCTCGCCTGCTCGCTATCGAGCGTCAGCGAGCCGGGCACAGCGTAGCCGCGGGTGAGCAGCCCAAGCTGTCTCATCAGCCAGTTCCCCAGGGGCAGATCACGGCCTACCCACCAGGCAACATCCACCAGGCGCGCAATCTCCTCGTCTGCCGCGCGCAGGCCCAGCGCCATCAAGGTGATCGGAGGTGTCTCGTCCGGCACACGGACACGCAGCGGTTGCTGCCGGACGTTGTGGACGTAGGTGCGTAGCGCAATCTCGGCCTCGGCACGGGTGGCGCGTCCGACCGGCAGCCCCAACACGGTCACGCCGGGGTAGATACGATTCTGGTGTACCTGACGATAGGTGTACACGAGGCCGGCACCTAGCCCGAGGAGGAAGATCAGCGGCATGATGACCGCAAGCAAACATGACCACACCGGGGACGAGGGCCGTTCCGGCGGGAGGAGAAGCTCCCGATCATAGACGGACATGCCCTCACTATAACGCTCGGATAGCGTTCGGCCGGCCGCTCCCAGCCTCAGGAGTCCGCCAGCCGCCGGACGATGCCTGTACTGCCGTCAACGAGGACGAGTTCGCCGTTGCGGAAGGCATTGGTCACGCCAGGAATGGCCACCACGCAAGGCAGACCATACTCGCGGGCAACAATGGCGGCGTGCGACATCGTCGCGCCGGTTTCGGTTACTACCGCCGCGGCCGTGCGAAAGAGCGGTGTCCAGGCCGGACCGGTCGCCGGGGCGATGAGCACTTCGCCAGGACGGAGCTGTCCAAAACTGGCCGGATCGAGAATGGTCCGGGCGGGGCCCTCGGCGCGTCCTGGGCTGGCGCCTACGCCACGCAGGTCGTCGCCGCTCGGCGTTGCGACGGTCTGCCACTCGCGCCAGCGCCGCCGGGCCGCCGCCCAGACCGGCCGCCGCGCTCCCACCGTCGCCGCCACGTCCAAGTCACCACGCACCGCCGCTGCGGTCTCCGCCAACCGCAGCAAGAAAATCTCGTCGTCGGTCTTCAGCCGGCCGGCCTGCTGCCAGCGCCGGCCCAGCTCGACCAGACTGCGCCGTGCCACACCGGCCAGGGCAAAGAGGTAGTAGTGGCTATCTTCGCGCAGGCGGAGGGCGGTGCGTAGCGCCGGCAGTGAGCGCCGGAGGAGGCCGCGGAGCGGCGCCGGCACCGTTGCGGCGGCCCGATCAATGGCTTCCTGAGCACGCTGGCGCAGCGCATAGACTTCCGTTGGCGGCGCGGGCGCCGGGCCGGCGGCGAGCGCCCCGATCAGCGCGACGACCCGTTGCGGCTGCGCCTCCCAAGGCGGCAGCCGCACACTCAAGCCGCGGCTCTCCCGCAGGCCCCAGCGCCGCAGAAACGACACCAGCCGGTCGCCAAAAGCGCGGACTGCCGGCTGCGGGTGCGTAGCGAGCACATCAAGCAGTGCCGCCGGGCCGGTGGTGGCCCAGAGCTGCCGGAGGGCGGGTGTCTCCTGTACATCGGCGGCTAGGTCCGCAAGCTCGGCATTGATCCGGTTGGTAACGGTGGGCAGGCCCGCCAAGAGGTCGGAGCCAATGCGCTGCAAGTCCGGACGCCGGCTCGCCCATCTGATCCACACGAGCGCTGGCAGCGCCCGGAGCAGCGCCCCGGCGAGCGCGAACCAACGCGGCCCGGCGGTGCGGTATAGCGCGGCGACGATGGCTTGGACGTGGGCGACGAGGGCAGCGTCATCCAGCGCAGCCGGCTCTACGCGCCCGAACCGCTCGATCTCGCCCTGAAACCGCGGTAGCTCGCGCCCGTACCAGTCGTTCGGATGGTGCGCGAGTCCCCGCAGCAGCACCGCCAAGCGCAGCGGCAACTGCCAGAGGAAGCGCCGCGCGTCCGGCACTAGCGGCACCTGCTCATACCGGATGAGCGGCAGTGGCAGGCTCAGGAATTCGGGCACCGGATTGGCCGCGGCCACCACGACGCCGCCGATGTCTATATCCAGCGGCGCGATCCCCTCTGGGAACGCCTCGAAAAGCAGGGCGGCCACGCGCTCCGGTGGCCGCGGCATGGGAGGTAGCACGGCCTCCGGTTCAAGGGTAGTGATCGGTCGCGCCTGCAAGAGCCACAGCTTGCCGGCCGCGTCTACGGCCCATTCGAGGTCTTGCGGCTGACCAAAATGCGCCTCCGCGCGCCGAGCGAGCGCGTGGAGCGCCCGGACCTGCTCGGAGTCGAGCAGCGGACCGCTGCCCGGATCGGCCGGCAGCGCCTCGCGCACATGGCCGGAGAAGTGGTCCACGACGTAGCGGTCGGGCGTGCGACTGCCCTGGACCAGTGACTCGCCGCGCCCAGGCACCGCTTCGACGATCATGCGGCTGCGGTCGTTGGTTACCGGGTCGGCCGTGAAGAGCACGCCGGCGGCGACCGGCTCCACCATGCGCTGCACGACGACCGCCATCGCGATACCGTCTGCTGCGGTGCCCTGCTGCGCGCGGTAGGCGATGGCGCGGCCGGTCCAGAGCGAGCACCAGCATTGCCGCACCGCCGCGACCACCGCCGCCGCACCCGTGACACCGAGCAGCGTTTCTTGCTGGCCGGCGAAGCTGGCGCCCGGTAGGCCCTCAGCCGTGGCCGACGACCGCACCGCCACGGAAGAGGGTGCGATTCCGCCGTCCGCGAGGCCCTCGTAGGCGGCCAGGATGGCCGCGGCGACCGCAGGGTCGAGGTCCACCCGGTCGAAAGCAGCAGCGATGGTCGCCTCGGCCGCGGCCAGCGCCGCGGTGTCCAACACGTCGAGCGCGGTGGTGACGCTCGTGATCGTCTCGTCCAAGCCGGCGGCGCTGGCGACAAAAGCGTCATAGACCGCAGTAGTGACGACAAAGCCGCCGGGAACCGGCAGCCTCGCGTCAAGCAATTCGCCGAGGCTGGCTCCCTTGCCGCCGGCAGCGGGGAGATCGGCGGCGCCAAGCGCGGTCAGCGGCACAACCAGACGCGGCGCAGCGGCATACACAGCCTCCCATCCTCCAAGGGCCAGACCCACGGCAGCGTCCCCCACGCTGCCCCAAGGATTGTAGCGCCGAAGGGTCTGCCGCCGGCCTCCAAGCGCCCGTGCAGCCGCTAGAATCAGTGTGGTGCGGAGAGAGCAATCGCCATGATCGTGGTCCTGTACGGCACGGACGAGTTCTCTATTGATGAAGAGGCGCAACGTCTCGCCGCCGAGTCGATGCCGCCGGACATGGCCGATCTCAATACGACCCGGCTGGCGGCCGACGCCTCCTTGGCGGAGGTGCGGGCGGCAGCGGCGACGGCGCCGTTCTTGGCGCCGCACCGGGTCGCGCGAGTGGACGGCCTGCTCTCACGACTCACGCAGCCGGCGCGGCGAGGCAGCGGCGCGTCAGCCAGCCGGCCGCGCAAAAGTAAGGCCGCGACGCGCGCTGTGGACGCGCTCGCCGCGTTTTTACCCACGGTGCCGGAGCAGAACCGGCTGATCTTCACCGAACCCATCGCTGCCGACCGTTCCAACCGTCGCCGGTCCACTCCCGCCTTTCTGCGCGGGCCGTTGGGCAAGGCACTCAAGGAGCACGCGACGGCAAAGGAGCTGCCGCTCCCGCAGGGACCGGGCTTGGTGCGGTGGCTGCGGGAGCGTGCCCGGCGGCTCGGTGGCAGCATCATGCCGGACGCCGCCGACTTGCTCGCGCAGGTGAGTGACGGCGACCCGCGGAGTCTGGACCAGGAAGTACGCAAGCTGCTGACCTACGCCGGCCCCAGCCGCGCGGTCAATGCCGAGGACGTGCGATTGCTGGTCCACGCGGCAGCGCAGACGGACGTGTTTACCTTTGTGGATGCCCTCGCAACGGGGCAGCAACAGCGGGCACTCACGCAACTCGCGCAGTTTTATGCCCAAGGCGCGCAGCCGCAATACCTCGTGGGGATGATCGCTCGGCAGGTGCGCCTGCTCAACCAAGCGAAGGCGCTCGCGCAAGCCGGAACGCCGGCGGCAGCACTCCCGGCGGTGCTAGGTATGCATCCGTTCGTGGCCCGCAAGGCCGCCGAACAGGCGCGGCGCTTTAGCGCCGCGGCCTTGGTGGCGATGCACCACGCGGTCCTCGATGCGGACCTCAGCATCAAGACCGGACAGGCCGATCCACAGCTTGCGCTAGAGCTTCTGACCGTCCATCTCGCGTCCTACGGACCACCGGGTGCCTCCGCAGGGCGCCGAGGCACCCGGCAACGGCGGTGATGGGGCGTCCGAGCCGGAGCGGCCAGCGGCTAGCTCGCCGCTGCCTCAGTCGCAAGACTGTTGAAGCGGAGTATCAGGCGGGACTTACGGCGGGCGGCTGCATTGCGATGAATAGCCCCCTTGCGGGCGGTACGGTCGAGGACGCTGATCGCCATCTGCAACTCGGAGCGAGCTTCCTCTAGGTCTACGTCCGGCGATTCCATCGCAGTCAGCGCCCGCTTCACAAACGTCCTGGCCCGCGAGCGGTTCGAACGGTTGCGAAGACGACGCTCCTCTTGTTTGCGAATGCGCTTGAGATCAACACGCTTCTTGGGCACGATAGCTCCTTCTAGTCCAATACAGCAACAACTATAGCAAGCTACCCCTCAAGAGAGCAACAGCCGACTCGTCGCCCTGGCGAGATTGCCGCCGCTGTGCGGACGCGCCGTGCATCACCCGGTATACTGGTGCGCGGTCGTCCCGCTCATTGCACGCAACATTGTCAAGAGGATGACCCAAGCCAGGACACGCCGACAGGACGCCGCGGAGTCGACGGGGCCAGTGGCCCTGTTCGACCGTGCCGACGTGAGTTTCGCGCACCCCAGCGAAGCCGAGTTCGCCCGTATTCTCGACTTCTACCGTATTACCTGGCAGTACGAGCCGCACACCTTCACGCTGCGCTGGCACCCGGACGGCTCACCGGCCGAGCGCTTCACGCCCGACTTTTACTTGCCCGAGCTTGACCTCTACGTAGAGCTAACCACGCTCAAGCAGAGCCTGGTGACGCGGAAAAACCGCAAGATGCGCCGGCTCAAGGAATTGTATCCCGACGTCAAGATCAAGCTCCTCTATGGCCGCGACTACCGCAGCCTGCTGTTCAAGTACGGTCTGAATCCGCAGGCAACGGCGGCGGCCGGCACACCGCCGCCTGACGGGGGTTCAACCGATGCCGAGTAGCCACCACGCGCTGTGGGGATCGCCGCTATGACTGATGTCGCCGCGGTCGCGCGTGAGATTGTGCTGCCATCGCCGTTGTCTGACGGCCCCGTTGCCGGGAGCGTGGCAACCGGCGAGCAGCCATCCATGACGGAGGCACCGGGCGAGGTGCTGTTGAGCACAGCGGCCATCCAACAGCGAGTCCGTGCCCTCGGTGCGACGATTGATGCCGACTACGCCGACGAACGCCCAATACTCGTCGGCATTCTGCGCGGATCGGTAGCGTTTCTGGCCGACTTGATCCGCGCCATCACCGTCCCCATTGAGGTGGACTGGCTGGCCATCAGCAGTTATACGGGCCATAGCTCGTCGGGAGTGGTCCGGCTCCTGAAAGACCTCGACAGCAGCATCCGGGGCCGGCACGTCCTCCTGATCGAGGACATTGTGGATACTGGACTGACCATCAACTACGTAATGCGCCTCTTACAGGAGCGGCAGCCGGCCTCTCTCAAGCTCTGTACACTCCTGAATAAGTCCGCGCGCCGGATCGCGGATCGGCCGATTCATTACGTGGGCTTCGACGTGCCCGATGCCTTCGTCGTCGGCTACGGCCTCGACTACGAGCAACGCTACCGCAATCTCCCCTACATCGCCGTCCTCGACCCGGCACTCGTGGCCTCGTGAGTCGCGGCGCCGCTGGGCGGGAAGCCCTAGCCTTGGTCCAGCAGGCCACCGAAGTAGGCCGCGATGGCCGCGTCGTACTCGGCAACGTGCCGGAAGGCCACTGTCGCCAAGCGTAAGCGCAACTCCTCGCCGACGCTGCCCTGCTCACGCAGAGCCGCCAGCACCTCCGTGTAGTCCTGCGGCCGACACAGCGGCACAACGTGGCGGTAGTTCTTGGCGGCGGCTCGCAGCAAAGTCACGCCACCAATGTCAATGTTCTCAAGGATGTCGGCGTGAGTGGCGTCCGGCGACGCGACTGTCGCCTCAAATGGGTAGAGATTGTTCGCCACGAGGTCCAGCGTCGCCAGGCCGTGCGTCCGTAGCTCGGCCAGGTCCGATGCCAGGTCGCGCCGGGCCAGGATGCCGCCGTGAATTGCCGGATGGAGCGTCTTGACCCGTCCATCGAGAATCTCCGGAAATCCGGTCAGTTCTTCGAGGCTCTGTACCGGCACGCCGGCCGCCGCGAGCGCCGCCCCGGTGCCGCCGGTCGAGTAGACCTCCCAGCCCAGCTCGGCAAGGCCGTGCGCCAGGCCCACGACGCCCGTCCTATCGGCCACGCTCAACAATGCCCTCACTACCGATGCTCCTTTGCTGGCTATCCCACGACCGCCTACTCCATACAGTCATGGCAGCGGAAGCCGCAATCCAGGCGCCTAGTCCCCGCCCGCCGCCTGCCCGCTCGCAGTCGTCAACGCCTCGCTCACTTCCCACAGGCGCCGCGCCACCTCCGTATCGTAGGAGAGGGGCGACGACTGGACCGGCTTGCGCTTCTCGAAATAGCGCCCGCTCACCTCAGCCACCTCGGGAGCGGTGGCGAGATAGAGCACCGTGTCGGCGCCCTGCACGGACCCCAGGATGAGCGGGCGAGCAAGTGCCAGTCCCGTCCGCAGCCACAGCGGTGTATCGCGGAAGATACCCGTGGCGACGACGCCGGGGTGCAGGCAGTTGGCCGTGACGCCCGTTCCCTCCAGACGGCGCGCCAGCTCATAGGTGAAGAGTACGTTCGCCAGTTTCGACTGACTGTAGGCGCCAAAGCCGAACGTAGCGTAGCGTTGCCCACCCTGCAAATCGGCGAAGTTGATCTCGGCATCCTTGTGCGCTGCCGAGCTGACGGTGACCACGCGCGCCGGGGCGCTCGCCTTGAGCCGGTCTAGCAGGAGGTTGGTGAGCAGGAACGGCGCCAGGTGGTTCACCGCGAGCGTCAGCTCCACTCCGTTCTCGGTCACCGCGCGCTTCCGCCGGGCCAAGGCCGCGTTGTTGACCAGCACGTCGAGCCGGTCGAACTGCTGCCGGTACGCCGCAGCCACGCGCCGGACCTGCCGCTCGGAGCTGAGGTCGGCCACAAGCAGGGCCACGGAGTCGTTCCCGCTCCGCTGCTTGATCTCCGCCAGCGCAGCGGCGCCGCGTTCCTGGCTGCGGCACACCAGCACGACCGTCGCGCCCAGCTGCGCGAGGCCGAGCGCCGTCTCCTTGCCGATACCGGAGTTGGCGCCCGTGACCACACAGACTTTGCCGTGCATGTCGGCCGTCATCGCTACCTCACTCCAGTCTGACAAGCGGCATAGAATCAATCAGAGGCCGGCTCGCAGGACCAGTAGGACAATGACCAACCAGACCAGCGCCGCCAGCAGAATCAGCCCCCGGCTAGGCGCTTGCAGCCATTCCCAAAATCGCCGAGTCCAGCGACGACGAATCCGAATCGGCGGAAAGTGGTCCGCGTACCGTGCCTCAAGCTGCCGCGAATCATCAATCCGTTCGAGCCGCGGTTCGCCCTCGCCGGAGCAATCTAGCACGTAGTAGGCCGCGGTCGGAGCCGTGGAGAGCGGCTGGCCACCAGCGACCATGGCGGCTCCGGCCTGCCAGTGGATCAGCGCCAGGCGGTTATCGTGCTGTGACCGCGCCACCAGCGCAATACTGCAAGCGCCGAAGCACGTGTCGAGATAGGCGCGCTCGGCCGCCGCAAAAGCACCGCTGTAGCTGGGCCGGCGTGCGTGGGCATTATGTCGGTCGCCGCCTACACTATCGGCCACGGTTCAGCCTTGCTGCCGGCGCCGCCCGCTCCGGTGGACCGAGCGCCGCCGCCGTCCTCCGGCTGAGTATAGCCATCACCCTGCCGCCCGGGGCGATGTTAGAATGCGACCGACGACCACACGCAAGCTAACCGGCTCCGGGTAGTGTTTTTCCTGCTTAGTTCGAGGCAGAAGCGCTAGTGGTGGCGGATTCTTCACGGTGCATCGAAGACCGAAATGGGAATGAATAACATGAATAACAATACATGGCAAAATGATATGTCGCAGGACTTGCGGACGACTTCGCTTCACGATGCAGCACAGAGGGCTATCTCGCAGGGAATCCGCACTGCGTGGGCCACGAAACGGCCCTACCGGATATGCCGCCCGTGCAAGGATTGCGGCAAAACCGATCAATGGGACGCAATATATGGGTTAGTTGACGTTAGGTGCGAGTGTCCGGTCGCTCCTGGCACACGAGCCGACATCGTGCTCGAGTATGAGAATGCTCCCCAAGTCGTGATCGAGGTTGTCGTCACCAATGATTTGAACTCTGAGAAAAGGCAAGTTTACAGAGATGCCGGCATCCTATGCCTTCGAGTCTTTCCGACTGCTGAAGGCCTCGACAGGATGTTGACGGAGGTCACCGTTGATGCCGAGGGGGTGAACCCCGAGACGTTCAGATGCGCCGACTGCGCCGCTCTCGATGTCGTTGGGGAGTCTACGCGCGCTGTGCGCGAATCTCTTCAACCGCATTGTGTCAACTGCGGCGAGATGCTGGCCTATATGTCTGTCTATGTGGTGGAGATACCCTGTTGGCAATGCAAGGAGCCAATGCTTCTGGCGTTTGGGCAAACGGGAAAAGAATCCAATGCCTCATTTGTTAGTCCCTCGGAACTTCCGAAGGCCGCCGTTGCTGCGGCGGAGGATGTCGGCGCGATCCTCAGAGTCCACTACAGCCACACTATAGAGGCGGCTTACAGGACGAGCACCTGTGGTAGTTGCGGCACTTTCGTGGGGGAACACTACGTATTCGATGAGGCAGTGGACACCTTGTACGAGATCGGTGAACCGCATTCCGCCATTAGGCCTGTCCGGACCTTCGGCTTCTGTCCCACTTGTTCCCTGCCTAATCCAATGATTCCAAAGGATGTGGAGATTCAGAAAGCTAGAAAGGAGTCCGATAGCAGGTTTCGCACTTGGTAGCGGGAGCGAGAACGGAAATCCTTTGACTGGTGAAGTCCTTTTGCCCAGCCCGGCCCGCTGGTTTGCTTTGGAGGCGGGCGGCAGGCGATCATTACGGATGATGAAACAGAGTAGCGTCGAGGTCCCCGTCATCAGCTCGCCGGTCTACGTGCTGCCGGTTGTGCAGTTGAAGGATGCCGGGGGCGGCCAGACGCGCGCGCACCTGCTCGCTGAGCTGTGGTCACAGTACGATGCGACCGGACGGCTGCATCCCATCGCCTCCCGGACCGGCCTCGCCCGTCCGCACACGCCCGACGCCGAAGCACGCCTGCGGGCATGGCTGGCTCGCTACCCGTCCGCACGGGTTGGCCGACGCGCGCTCC
The DNA here is from genome assembly GCA_965220865.1 of Chloroflexota bacterium. Lineage (GTDB taxonomy): Bacteria > Chloroflexota > UBA11872 > UBA12225 > JAJDUF01 > JAJDUF01. Next base: position 2,653,228 of record OZ244848.1, on the reverse strand, counting down.
CCGCTGCCAGCTCGGCAGCACCTCCAGCGCCAAGAACCCCGTCTTCAACCTAGCCCTTGCTAGAACACATCCCGTGGGGCCGGGGCACATGAGGCCTGGACCTGTCGCACTCAGCGGCCAAACTTTCTTTGATCGGACATTTGGCTTGACAGGCCTTCCCCTGTCTGGTAATTTATTCTTACTGGAGGTAAGGATCATCATATGGGCAGAGAAGAGGTTGTGGGGAAGGTTGTTGAAGCAGTCAGGCAGGTCCAGGAGATCAGCGGGCGTGAGGTCGGAACCATTGGACCTGGCACGCACCCTCTTGGGGACGTGGAGGGCTTCGACAGCTTGAGCGGCATCGAAGCCACGGTAATCCTTTCCGAGTCACTAGACCAAGACCTTCCTGACAGTGTCTTCGTATCCGAAGACGGGCGCCAAACCCTATCTATCAGTGAGATCGCCGATAAATTGTGTGAGGTCACGGGAACGGAGGTTCAAGGCAAATGAGTGATCGAGAGATTCTCCGCCAAGCCATCGCTTCGCGTCTCCGATTGGCAAGGGAGATGGCGGGCCTTACTCAGAGCCAAGTAGCCAAGCGCCTAGGCTGGCACAGACCTACCGTATCTGAGATTGAGGCTGGCCGCCGCAGGGTACCGGCCGAGGAACTGTCCGTGCTAGCGGAAATCTATGGTGTGCAGGTGCCCTGGATTGTCGGAGAGGATGGAGGGTCAGAGCTGACAAGTGACAGAGCAAAACTGGCGGCCCGCGAGTTGAGCAAGTTGACGGGGGAGGACCTCGACCGCTTGTTGCGACTAATCCAAGCCTTGAAGACTACGGGGAGTCCCTGAAGGTGACGAACCGGAAGGCCATAGCCAGGCAGGCCATTGCCGCAGCCCTTCGTACCAGGAGGAAGGCTAGCTGCGGCTTGGACGGGGCTATTTGCGTCTACGACCTCGCCCGGCGGCTCGGGGTAGATGTCCGTTTCATTGACATTCCGAGCATGGAGGGAATGTACCACCAGGATTCCGAGCCGACCATCATTCTTTCTTCGCTGCGTCCCGCAGGACGCCGCGCCTTCACCTGTGGTCACGAACTCGGTCATCACATCAATGGGGACGGAACACGGGTTGACCAGTTCATCGGGCAGTGGCAGCAGCCTATATTTGATTCCAGGGAGTTCGCCGCCGATTGCTTTGCGGGAGCACTCCTGATGCCCAAGATGGCTGTGGAGCGGGCCTTCGCGCTTCGTGGCTGGAAGACTAGCGAGTGTGATCCCGCTCAAGCCTACGTAGTCTCCAACTACTTCGGTGTAGGCTACTCGACATTGATCCATCACATGCGTAGCGCACTGACGCTTTTGTCGCCCGCCCGTGCTGATGCGCTTCTCAGAGTCAAACTACGGAAGGCCCAGGCCCAGGCTGTTGGTTGGGAATTGTCCGAAACGGTGTGGGTAGTCGATACGCACTGGACTGATAGAGCAATTGATGTGGAGGTCGGTGATCTCATCTTCGTCCATGCACATCCGAACTCCGAGGGCAACTGCGTCGAGCATGTGCGAGACACGAGCGGAGGTAGGCTGCTGCGTGCCCGGCAACCTGGTGTTGGCAGTCTTGATGACGGTTCTGCTTGGTCAGCCTTTGTAAGGGTTTCCAGACGTGAGTACGTTGGCCGTAGTATCTACCGACATTGGGAGGAAGCGGATGGCGAAGGATCCGATGATTATTGAGGAACACAACCTCTCGGTTGCATGGGGAAAGGCCTTCCTCGGAGTCATGCAGTGCAAGGAGATTGCGCCGCTGGTGGTCACCATTACGGGCCTCGACAAAGGAAAACCTCCTGAGGTGCCGGCAATCCGACGTTCCCTCGATCAGATGCTAGAGGCTGAAGGAAAGGTGCTGTGCCACACGGTGGCCAACACGATATTCCCTTCCATGTGGAATCGCCAGAGGAACCGTCTTGAATTGTATCGCCGTTACCTCAAAATCCTCCCTCGTCTACGGAAGCATCGGGGAAATCGGAACGGCCTCTATTTCGAGCGTCTCATCTCGTTCGGCCACAACGACGACTATAAGTGCGGTTTCAACCAATTGGAACATGTCATCGAGACATGGAAACGCGGCAATCGCCGCCGGACTGCATTGCAGGCTGGTTTGTTCGACCCGCTTCGGGACCACAATCACCGACGTCAGCACGGCTTCCCTTGTCTGCAGCAGATTGCGTTCGCTCACAACGGCAGTAGCGAACTGACTGTGACCGGCTTCTACGCAACGCAATACATTTGTGAGCGCGCCTATGGTAACTATCTAGGCCTCTGCCGCCTTGGTCTTTTCATGGCACATGAGATGGGACTCAGGTTAGACCGCGTCACCTGTATCGCAACCCCCGCCGTGCGAGGGAAGCTACCCAAGTACAAGTTGAAACCACTTGCCGAGCGCGTGGAGGTAACTCTGGACAAGTTCCATTCTGACGCAGCGGCCAGTCGCAATGGGAGGACACATGACTAGGCGGTCACAACAAGGGAGACTAATTGTCTTTGAAGGGCCTGACGGCGTCGGGAAATCTACATTATCCCATGCCCTTGCCAATAAGCTCAAGGACATGAATATCCCTTGCAAGCACCTAGCGTTTCCAGGAAACGAAGCGGGGACACTTGGTCGCCTGGTCTACGACCTTCACCATGACACCGATGTATTCGGCTTGCATGGGATCACTTCTACCAGCTTGCAGGCCCTTCATATCGCTGCTCACCTCGATGCAATTGAGCAGCGCATCCTACCTGCGCTGAGGAAAGGACATTGGGTAGTCCTTGATCGGTTCTGGTGGTCAACTTGGGTCTATGGAAACGTCGGTGGTGTTGACAGGGATTCCTTAGATGCGATGATCCGTGTGGAGCTTCTCCAGTGGAACGACATAAAGCCTGAGGTCGTCTTCGTAGTCGAACGCACCAGGGATTCCTCACGTAACCAGACTCACGACTGCCTCCGCAAAGGATACCGCGCTCTCATTAAAAAGGAGCAAGGGCAGTATCCCATACGAGTGATTGACAACGATGCATTGGTTGATGAAGCGCTGGACCAGTTGCTGGGGAATCTTCGAGTCCTGATTCCCAGGCTAGGATATACTCGCTGGGACGCTGATCCCCCAAACTCGCCAAGGCAACTCCACCTCGTCCCACCTGTCAAGCGGCAACCGCCCGTCTTTGGATCATTAGCGCCAACTCGTCCAACGGTCGTCTATGACACCCTCTGGAGGTTTGCCGTAAAGAGGCAAGAAGTCTTCTTCCGAAAGCTAGCTGGATGCCCTCCTCCCTGGACACACGACCCAATCATCACTCGGTACAAGTTCACCAACGCCTACCGAGCATCTGATCGTGTGAGTCAGTATCTCATCCGGCATGTGATCTACGATGGTGATCAATCTCTGGAAGAGATCTTCTTCCGCACCATCCTCTTCAAGCTCTTCAATAAGATTGAAACGTGGGAGTTACTAAAGCAAGAACTGGGCACTCTCAACTATGGTGACTACTCCTTTGAGCATTATGACGAGGTACTGAGCGGGGCAATCTCTTCCAGGATAAGGATCTATTCAGCAGCCTACATCATGCCCGCTGGAAAGAGTATATTTGGACACAGTCGCAAACACCGCAACCATCTAAGACTGCTGGAGTTAATGATGGAAGATAACGTACCTCACAGAGTCGCAGATACTTCAAGTATGAAGCAAGCATTTGAGGTGCTTCGATCCTATCCAACTATTGGTGATTTCCTAGCTTATCAATACGTGACTGACTTGAACTACAGTGAAATTATGGACTTCACTGAGACAGAATTCGTAGTACCTGGCCCAGGATCAATAGACGGTATCCACAAGTGCTTTGATGATATGGGAGGCCTCAACGAGACCGATATCATCCGGATCGTCACAGCAAGTCAGGAAAAAGAGTTCGCCAAACGGGGATTGCAGTTTCGCTCTTTGTGGGGAAGGCCTCTCCAACTCATTGACTGCCAAAACCTCTTCTGCGAAGTGTCTAAATATGCGCGCCTGAAGCATCCAGAGGTCAAGGGATTCAATGAGCGTACACGCATCAAGCAAATTTACCGTCCTTCTGAGAGGCCATTGGCGTATTGGTACCCTCCTAAGTGGGGCATCAATCACCTTATCCCTGAGTCTGGGAGTCCGGAATGATCCGTGCATTTGAAGGGTCGACTGCCGACCATGTGTGGCGGAAGTTGGCTTATGCCTTCCGGGAATCGGAGGAAGTCTGTGTCCAAGCCAGTAGGGGTGGCCCAACCAAGGAGATACTCCATGTGGCCATTTCAATCGAAGACCCGAGGCAACGCTGGATTGTATCAAGAGAGCCACCCCTAAACGTGGCCTTTGCACTGGCAGAGGTCGTGTGGATCATAGCTGGACGACGCGATTTGAAGTTCCTAGAGTTCTGGAACAGCAAGCTGCGCGATTTTGTCGGGCCAGGTCCAAGGCTTCATGGGGCATACGGGCATCGACTCCGTTGTCACTTTGGTCTGGACCAGTTGAAACGCGCTTACGAGGCATTGCGACAGAGTCCTGATACCAGGCAAATTGCCCTGCAGATTTGGGACTCCAGCACTGACCTGCCTCGGGCCAGCGGGTCACCGGCTGACAATGACATCCCCTGCAATGTGGTCTCATTGCCTAAGGTACGTGATGGGAAGTTGGAGTGGACGCAGGTCATCCGCAGCAACGACCTCTTCCTTGGGGTACCCTACAACCTTGTCCAGTTCACATGTCTGCAGGAGATAATGGCCGGATGGCTGGGTATTGAGTGTGGGTCGTATAACCAGATCAGCGACAGCTTGCACCTCTATGAACGAGATGCAAATAAAGTGCTGCCCTCAAGGCTACTGCCGTGCGTTGCATCCAGTCCCGATTCCCTCGCACTACCATGGGAAGAGTCAGAGTTGGTATTCAAGGAATTAGAACATCGGATCGAGCGGATGATCGGCCAGTCCCTGGCCGATGGTGAGCTCGAAAGATTGTCCCGTTGGGACACCGCACCGCGAGCTTACCGTAACATACTTGCAGTCCTTGCCGCGGAGGCGCTACGCCGACACGAGCGGGTGGAAGCTACTGTTGAAGTGATGTCCTCCTGCACCAACCCTTTGTACCGGCAGCTTTGGAATCGCTGGCTCTCAAAGAGAAATGGGACGGATTCATGTCAACGCTGACCCACCAGCACGTGTTGAGAATAATGAGGAACGAGGGCGCGATTGCGTTTGGGTTGGCGCTGTGCTACAACCGCCCTACCGGAACGCGCCGACTGCCGTGCCGCACGTGGCCGGCTCCAGGCCGCACCGCCGCACGGTCCTGCTGAGAGGAGAGAGCAGATGTCCGATACCGACAGCACCACCATCTACGAGGAGCTTGGAGTCACACCGGTCATTAATGCCCGGGGCAACCAGACCGTTCTCGGCGGCTCCATGTTTGCGCCCAAGGTGCAGGCGGCCATGGACGCCGCCAACCGCTATTTCGTGGACATGGGCGTCCTGCAAGAGCGCGGCGGCGAGATGATCGCCGAGCTAGTGGGCTGTGAGGCGGCCTTTGTCACTCCCGGCTGCGCCGCGGCGTTGGCGCTCGGGACGGCGGCCTGTATCGCCGGGGACGACGAAGAGAAGATGGCCCGCCTGCCCGATACGGCCGGGATGAAGCGGCACGTGCTCATCCAAGCCAGTCAGCGTTATCACTACGAGCGCGCGACCACCATCGTCGGCGCTCGTCTCGTTGAGGTAGGCGATGCGGATGGCACCTCGGCCGAGCAACTCACCGCTGCCATAGACGACGAGACGGCCGTCGTGCTCATCCCCGCCCACCTCGACGGGCAAGACGGGGCGCTGCCGTTGACCGAGGTGCTCGCTATTGCCCACGAGCACGATGTCCCGGTCCTGGTGGATGCTGCGTCGCAGATCTATCCTGTCGAGCGGCTGCGAAGCTGGACGGCCATGGGCGCCGATCTCGTCGGGTTTGGCGCCAAGTATTTCGGTGGGGGTAACTCCGCCGGGCTGCTCTGCGGCCGCAAAGACCTGGTGACCTCCGCCGCGATGCAAGGCTTCATCGGCTTCGAGCTAGGTCCGGCCCGTGGTCGGGTCTTCGGACGCCCGCTCAAGCTCGACCGCCAGGAGATCATGGGTACCGTGGTCGCAGTGCGCGAATGGGTGACGATGGACCACGAAGTACGCATCCAGCAAGTGCAGCGGCGCATTGATGCCCTCGTCGGCGACCTAGGTACGGTGGCAGCAGCGCAGACCAGCGTCCATATTGGAGCACGCTTCGGCGCACCGGCTCTGAGTATCCACATTGATCCCGCTTCCGGCCACACCGGCGCCAGCGTGCGCGCGGCGTTGCAAGAAGGTAATCCGAGCATCGTGATGGGCGGCGGCGATGATGAGCTTGACCTCAATCTCGGCACCGTCGCCGACGGGGACGTTGCAGTGATCGCCGCGCGCGTGCGCGAGATTCTGTCCACCTAGGAGCGCCGGTTCACCTCACCGCCGGTCCCTCTCCACTCGTGGAGAGGGATGCGGTCGGCGTCCAGTTAGGGTGGGAAGGCTGCAATCCGGCGGCCCGTACCCCTGTGGAGCATCTTGCGGCGGTTGGATCGGGCGTGGGCTGCTTCAGTAAAGTGCAGTACCCAGTTGCAGACGGATGCGGAATTGACCGCGCTGCAAGCCGGGCGATGGGGAGAGGTCCCGGCGCGATGCCGGATCATCGTCTCGTACTCCGTCTTCCTGGTGCCAGACACTCGCGACCGATCGTGGTCCACCGGCGAGTTGCACTGGTAAATAAAGCCGATCATCTCCGTCATACACGGCTTTGTAAAGCACGCGCAGCTCACCCGGCAGAGACCCCAATGCTGGCATGCCCCGTGGCCCTACCGCATCAGTGTCGTAGTCGCCATAGAGACATAAGGTGCCTCCTGGAGACTGCCCAGCAGCCTTGAGTTCCACGACTGCCGGGTTATTCAGTCGCAGAACGTCGGCCGGAATGGGCAGAAGCCACCACTGCCTGAGCTGTTCGAGTTGGCGCACTCCACCATGCAAAGGGTGCTGGTAGTTAGGGAACTGCGCCCGGTCACTGAACAGAGGCGCTCCTGCACGCTTGACCGGCTGTCCGTTGACCTGCACCACAAGGGAACGGTAGTCACCAGCCGGCTGCCAGACATCAATAGCTAGGACGACAGGTAACCCGTCACGCGCTGATTCGGGCAACTGAAACTGCTGCACGGCTATGCCACCGTCGTGGTCGAAGCACGCGCTCCACTCTCGCCAACCAGGCTCCTGAAGATGGGCTATGAGCACAGTCCCGCTGACACATCCTAGCACCACACACGCGAGTACCATTCGCTGCAGACGAAGCTTGTGGCGGATGATCCGCGCGGAAGCTGCAGCTGTGGCGAGAGCACACGTAAGGAATCCTAGACTAGCCAGTAAACCAATGACAGCCCACCGGTGGGCGATTTCATCCGCCAGCATCGGAAAGAGCATGAGCAGACGCGGGATTGATGCCCACCAGACCCAGGTCAAGGCGCTACAGCCGAGCAGCAGTGCTGGTAGCAACATCCACGCTACGTCGCCGGAGAAACAGATGCGCCAGTTGGCACTGCCTCTAGGAGACTTCCATCCCACCCACGCAGTTCGAACAATGTTCCCGAGCCATCGGTAGATAGTTACCTCTGCCGCGAGCACAGCGAGCACAATCACGAAAGGCATGGCCGGGAGGTTATAGCGACTCTCCACATGGTAGATCGGAACGATGATTGAGAGGAACAGTGGCAAGACTAGCAGGAGGCGACGGCGCTGATCGCCAGCTAAAGTCAAGGGCAGGCCCAGCACTGCTAGTAGTACCAAGCCACGGTGCAGTGCAAGCTCAACGCCAAAGTCGAGGGGAAAGCCGACAGCAGCGATGTCCGCGGGGCGAGACCACAGGCGAACCAGGTTGGTCACCACTTGCGCTATCGTTTCCGATCTCCAAGCAAAGAGGAACCACGATGGCAACTGTTCTATGATTGGGTGCAAGAGAGCCTCGTGTTCCAAGAACTGCCGCCAAGGCACAGGACCGAGCGTGCTGTAGGCCCACCCATTGCTACCCTGGAAACTCCAACCAACGAAAGTGGATAGTTGGAGGGACGCACCCGTCGATGCACCAAGTAGAAGCGCGACCAACCGCCACAGAAACAGGATGGCTGCAAGTCCGAGTGCGTAGGCACCAACGGTAACTATCCAAGAACGGCGAGCAAGCCCTGCCAGGATAACCCGATCCCCTCCTAGGACCCCACCCAGGATTACCAAATACCATGCATAGTAGCCTCGCACCATCAACGCCAATGCGGTAAGAGCCCCGGTCCATATAGCGGGTCCAACCTGTCCCGGCCGTAGTTGCAGCATGGCCCAGGCTGCAGTTACCAGCATGAGAGTGTAGACTGCCTCCATGTGGGCAGTCCCCGCAGCGTGATAGAACGGCCCATAGAGCCAGCAAACAGCCGCTGCTGTCAGCGCAGCTAGCCTGGTACCGTGCAGTTGACGTACAATGCTATACAACAGCGGTCCTAGCAGCGCGGTAAGGGCTGCCTGAGCCACCCGAACTGCTACAAGAGGGGTCCACCACGGCTGATGTAGGGGGACGAACAAGGCGAGGAAAATAGGATAGTAGTGGGCCAGTTGTGGAGCTAACTCGATTTCTCCGGAGCGCAATCTCGTTGCTGTAGACAGATAGACGACTGCGTCTCCATAGGCCAATGGCTGGGGACGAGCTAATATGTAACATATCAGTAATACAAGCGCCACAAGGCTACCAATACCTAGTATTGCTTTCCAATAGTAGTCCGATGCCGGCCATCCTAAGAAGGAACGAATCCTGTGCAATGCACTTATCGTCCAGAAGAGGCTAATAACTACCAAGAAGGTAATACTAGAATACCAAAGCGCATTCGCAAATGCGAGACTAGACACCACTAGTGTAGCAGCAGCATTTCCGACGATAAGTGCAGCAACGATGGCTAGGAGGAATGGACGAATATGGTAAGGAGAGCGCCGCAGCTCAGGGCGGCTAATATTGGCTCCTTTAGGCTTGCGTTCTGGAGGCGTCATAACGAGTTGGCTACACTGGATGGTCGGTGGCTTGAGTTCACGTTGCGATGATGCATTCGACGCTCCGTCTGAGAGATCGTCGAGCTAGGAAAGTATTGTAGGAGATTAGGCATGCCCGCCCTGAGGGAACAACTGCCAAAGAGGCTAGGCGGCAGTGCTCGCCCGACCGGCCGCCGCTAGGACCTCGGTGCGGCGCTCCCCGTTGCTGCTCGCCACGGGCGCAGCGGCCTCCCTCGCGTCGGGTGTGGCCTCGCCGGTGCCACCACGCCCAATGCCGTGATAGATAAAGCCCAGCGCGCGCATCGTGTCGGGATCGTAGATGTTGCGCCCGTCAATGATGATGGGATGCTTCATCACCGCCTGTAGCCGCGGCAGATCGAGGTGCTTGAACTCGTTCCAGTCGGTCACCACGATGGTGGCATCGGCGGTTGCAGCCGCGGCGTAGGGATCGTCCTGATAGTCGAGATACGGTAGCAGGCGGCGGGCACTTGGCATAGCGACCGGATCGTAGGCCCGCACGACGGCGCCCTCGGCCTCCAGCAGCTGCGCCAGCGCCACCGCTGGCGCGTCCCGCAGATCGTCCGTATTGGGCTTGAACGATAGACCCAGCAGTGCCAGCGTGCGGTTTTCCAACGTGCCAAAGAGGTCAATGAGCTTCTGGATCACTCGTAGCCGCTGGTCCTGATTAATCTCGATGACCGTGCGGAGCAGCTGCGGGTGGCAGCCGTGTACCGCTGCGACGTGTGCCAGCGCGCTGACGTCTTTGGGGAAGCAGCTGCCGCCCCAACCGAGGCCGGCGTCCAGGAAGGCCCGGCCAATCCGCTTGTCCAGCCCCATGCCGTCGGCCACCACGCGAATGTCCGCGCCGGTGCGCTCGCAGATCAGGGCGACCTCGTTGATAAAGCTGATCTTCGTAGCCAGGAACGCATTCGAGGCATATTTGATCATCTCGGCGCTACGCAGGTCGGTGATGAGGATGGGGCAGCCGAGTGGCCGGTAGAGGACGGCGGCGTGCTCCGCAGCCGCGCGGCGGTCCGCGCCGAGCACTACCCGGTCGGGGTGCAGGAAGTCGGCGACGGCCGATCCTTCACGCAGGAACTCCGGGTTGGCCACCACATCGAAGGACACCTTATCCGTCAGCTCGCGGGCCAGAATATGGTCAACGCGATCACCGGTCCCAATCGGCACGGTGCTCTTGGTGATGATGGTGGCCGGATGCCGCAGAACCTTGCCGATGCTGGCGGCTGCCTGCCGCACATAACGAAGGTCCGCTTCACCGGTCGGGCCGGCCGGGGTGTTGACGGCAATAAAGATAAACTCGCTGTCGCGCAGCGCATCGGCGTAAGACGCGGTAAACGAGAGACGACCGGCGCCGGCGTTGCGTCGGACCAGCTCCTCAAGACTTGGCTCGTAGAGCGGCAGCACACCACGGTTCAAGTCGGCAATCCTCGCTGTGTCCACGTCGAGGCACACCACTTGGTTGCCAAGCTCGGCAAAACACGTGCCGGTCACCAAGCCAACGTAGCCAGCGCCAATAACCGTAATGCGGTTCATGCTCGGACCACCTCACTGGGGGATTAATGCTGCGGATGGTTGCCCACATGGATAGCGGCCAGGACCGCCGCTATCCATCAGCCTACCAGGCGAATGGGTCATCTACGCGGCTCCGGGAGCAGTGGGGGTGGAGCGGCAACGGACCACAACGACAGCGGCCCCGGCGGCTAGAGCTACGCGCTGCACGCTAGGGCGTAGTCGCGTTCAACTCCGGCCACGGCAAGGGAAGCGGCAAGTCTCGCGCCCCGGCACCGGGACGATGGCGGGAGAGCAGCGCTACCCAGCGGCGAGCCGATTCGACCGATGGCAGCCCCGCGACTTCCCGCCGACCGCCAACGTAGACGGCATATAAGTCCTGGCCGCCCGGCCCCGCGTAGGGTGCTAGGGACCAGCCCGGTGGAAGATTGTCTACTGCCGGCGCGAAGCGGCCTTCCGTCGTCACCATCGTCACTACCCCTCGGTGCAACGGCGCACTTTGGTCTGAATCAGCCTCGCTACGACTCCTGAACGAGTCACCGCGGCCCAAGTTGCAGCGGCCGGCAGGAAAAGTTTTAGCGTATAGCACTCATAACTCTTGATAATATCACCATGATGGGATATGCTAGGCTCACCGCCAGAGATGATCTGGGGTTTCCGCTCAGAGGACGGCCGCAGCGGAGCGGCCGAGTTGTAACCGGGAGGATGACCAATGGAGGTCAGCGCAGCGTGGGCACCGCTAACTCCGAATGGGCCAACGGCCCCCAATACGGTGCGGCCCGAGCCGGGCCGAGGACATGACCTCGCCGGATTGGTGCAGCAGATCCTTGGGCCGGGCGAGAGCACTTGCCGACGGATCACCAAGGCTGCCCCCGAAAGGGAGCCGGCACCAAGCTCCTTCTATCGTTGCACGGTACCGGACAGCCACTGGCGAACGCTCCCGGCGCTGTATCGGCAGCTGCGCGGACAGGGGTATCGCTTCGACATGACCCGTGTACCTGGCGGCGGCCAAGAGCTACGTATCTGGCCACAGCGTCGTGGCTAGGCGATTCGCCGGCGTTGGCGAATCAGTCACACGAGGGCACGACGCCCTCGTTGTCCAGCAGGGTAGGGCCGTGGCCGACAGCTTGTCACCGGCCACGGCTTACTCTTGGCGCTTACGGAGAGCGCATTACTAGCGCAGCACCCCACACGGCGGACAGAGCCCCGTCCATCGCCATAGCCAAGTCGGCGGCTGGCTGGTAGACTGGAGCCAACCGTCCGCAGCAGTGCGTAGATGTGCCTCAGCCAATCCGGGTGACACCCTCCGAAAGCACCACCCCGGACCCGGCAGCCGTTCTTTCCTTTCGGGGCCTATCCCGGCTTGGGGCCTATCCCGGCAGCGGTGTTTTCCAGGGCGGCATGGTGACAAGCTCCCGCGTGCTCCTTCGTGGCGTCGCAGTGACCTACGAGCACGTAGGAGACGGGGTGCCCATCATGGTGCTCCATGGCTGGGGCGCCCAAGCTACTGCCGTGCGACCAATCGTTGACTGTCTGGGAGATCGTTGGCGTGTCTGCGCCCCCGACCTGCCGGGGTTCGGCGCCAGCATGTCTCCACCGGAAGCCTGGAGCGTCCGCGACTATGCCGCCGTCGTCCGGGCGCTGATGGAGCGCTTGGACATGAGCGCAGCACACGTCATCGGTCATTCGTTCGGTGGCCGCATTGGGATTGTGCTGGCCTCGGAATCTCCGGCGATGGTACGGCGGTTGATCCTGGTGAATAGCGCCGGCATTAGGCACCCCCACAGCTGGAAAGACCGGCTGCGGGCCGCCGCCATGCACGGCGGCCAACGGGCGCTCGCGGCCACCGCCCGGCCCTCCGCCGGTGGCTGGCGGACCCGGCTGCGTGCTTGGGCTGCGGAGCGCTTCGGATCGGACGACTACCGCGCCGCCGGGCGGTTGCGGCCCACGTTTCTCCGGGTGGTCAACGAAGACCTGCGCGTGCTGCTGCCGGCTATCCAAGCACCCACACTCCTCATCTGGGGAGACGAGGATCGGGAGACGCCGCTGGCGCAGGGGCAACTGATGGCACAAGCTATTCCGCGGGCCAGGCTGGAGGTATTCGCCGGTGCAGGACACTATTCGTATCTCGATCATCCGACCGATTTCTGCGCCCTGGTGCGATCTTTTCTAAGCTCGTAGCGACTCATGAGCAGCATCAGCTTGCCCGCCGCTCTCTGGCTCATCGCTGGCGCGGCGTCCGCGGTGTGGCTGGCGGCCGGCTGGCGCTGGCTCGCGCGCTTGCTCCACATCCTCCAAGGCGGTGGCTACTACCAGCGCGACTTTGTCCGCTGGCTGCTCCAAGCCGGCCGACGCCACCAGATCATCTTCACTTCGGCGCTGCTCCTGCCACTGCTCACCGTCGGTCTCCAGGCAGCGCCGTGGCCGGCGTGGCTGCCGCTGCTTGGTCTTGTCGCCTGGGGCCTCGTGGGTCTGTTCTGGCTGCTGCGGTTCCGAGCGCCCCCAGCCAAGCAGCCGCTTCGCTGGACAACGAAGGCGCTGGCGCTGGCAACGCTGGTCTCTCTTCAGGCCCTGCTGCTGGCCGGATCGCTCGCGGTCGTCGGCTTTCAGGTGGGCGGCGCGAGCGGTGGGGCAGTGGGCCTAAGCCTGGGCCTGGCGACCGGCCTGGCCCTGCTCCCGGCGTTGCTGCCGGTGGCGACGCTCGTCGTGTGGCCGGGGCAGGCGATAGGAGCGGCGTTGCTCTTGCGGGCCGCGCGGCGCAAGCTGCGGGCGAGCAACGCTCGCGTCATCGGGATCACCGGCAGCTATGGCAAGACCAGTACCAAGGAGTTCGTGAGCACGCTCCTCGCTGCCCGCTACCATGTGCTGAAGACGCCGGAGAGCTACAATACCGCGCTGGGTATCGCGCGGGTGCTGCTGCGCGACCTACGTCCCGACCACGACTACATAGTGGTCGAGTTGGGCACTTACGGGCCGGGCGAAATCCGCCGCCTGTGTCGGTTAGTCAGGCCGCACATTGGGGTGCTGACGGCCATCGGACCGCAGCACCTGGAGCGATTCGGCTCTATTGAGCGCATTGCAGCCGCCAAGTATGAACTGATCGAGTCGTTGCCCGCGGACGGCGTGGCGGTGTTCAATGCGGATGACCCGCGCTGCCGGGCCTTGGCGGCCCGGACGGCGGGGCAGGTCATCCGCTACAGTGTGCAGGAGCCGCCAGGACCGGACGTACATCTGGCGGCCAGGCGAGTCGAGCACGGTCAGCGGTGCGCGAGCTTCACGATTCAGGACGACGACGGCGCCGCGCAGCCCGTCACCGTCGCGCTGCTGGGTCTGACGAACGTGAGCAACGTGTTGGCAGCGGCTGCGGTGGCCCGGCTCTGCGGGCTGTCCCTGGCTGAGATCGCCAGCGCGGCGCGCGACATCGAGCCGGTGCCGCATCGCTTGCAGCCGATTGACGGGGCCGGCGGCGTGCTGGTCATTGACGACGCTTACAACTCCAATCCGGTCGGGGCCGCGGCGGCGCTCGACGTGTTGGCCGCCGTGCCCGGCCGACGCAAGGTGCTGGTGACACCGGGGATGGTAGAACTCGGCGAGCGCCACGAGGTCGAGCACGAGGCGCTCGGCCGGCGTGCCGCCGCCGTCTGTGACACCGTAGTGCTGGTCGGACCAGCCCACACCGCGCCGATCCTCGCCGGACTACAGACCGCGGCGTTCCCAGCCGAGCGCGTCGTCGTGGTGGCAAGCCTAGCGGAGGCCACGGCGCGCTTGGCTACCCTGCTCGGGCCCGGTGATGTCGTGCTGTTCGAGAACGACCTGCCGGATACCTATGACGAGGCCGCGTGACGGTGTACGCAGGGTAGGCAAGGCCGGGCGGTGAGACGGTTCCGAGGTTGGCCATGACCGAAGCAGTAGCAACAACCTTGCTGGTGTGCTTGGCCGCGCTGGTTGCAGCACCGGGGTTGATCCGCGGCCTCCAGGGCCTCGGTCTCCGCACCCTGCACCGGCTGAAGACGGACCGTGACAACCGAGCCTTTTTCCGGCTCCACGAGCACAAGAGCGGTACGCCGGTGGGTGGCGGCTTGCTGATGATCGTTGCCGGGGCCGGGACCGCGGCGCTCGCCCTCGATGGCTGGTCACAGTTGGTGGTGTTGGCCGCGCTCCTCGCCTTTGCCGCGCTTGGTCTGGCCGACGACGTGTCCAAAGGCCTCGTGCGCGCCGGCATCTGGCGAGATGACCTACCGGCGCTCCCGCGCTTCGCGGTCCAGTGGCTCATCGGCGGCGCCGTGGCCGTAATCCTCTGGCGTGCGCTGGGCATACACACCGTCCACGTGCCCTGGCTCGGTAGTCTCGATCTGGGCTTCGGCTACGTCCTGCTGGCAGCGCTCGCCATCGTGATTACGGTCAACGCCGTTGGCGTGACGGACGGACTCGACGGCCTGGCCGGCGGTCTGCTCTTGATCGCGTTCGGCGCACTCCTGACGATCGCACTGCTGCGTGGCCGTACCGACCTTGCCCTGGTCTGCGGCGCGCTGATCGGCAGTACGCTGGCCTTTCTATTCTTCAACGCACATCCGGCGCGGATTTTCATGGGCGACGTTGGCTCACAGGCGCTCGGCGCGGCGCTCGTGGTCATCGCCCTGCTGCTCGACGTGCTGATTCCGTTCGCCCTCCTGGCCGGCGTGTTTGCCATTGAGCTAAGTACGAGCCTCATCCAGATCGTGGCCCTGCGGCTCGGCCGCCGGGTGTTCCGGATTGCTCCGTTGCATCATCACTTCGAGGCCCTGGGCTGGCCGGAGACGCAGATCACGCACCGTTTCTGGCTGGCGGGCATCGTACTGGCGCTAGGCGCCCTGCTATTAGCGAACAACTAAGCGCGCGGCGCCGTGCCGCCCGTGACACCCACGCTCCGCAGAATGACGGTCACAGCCTTCCCTACCAAATGTGTGTCAGCAGGAAGTAGGGTGATGGAGGGGCCGAAGTAGGTTCCGGCGGCTACCCGGTCACGGTAATCACGACCACGATCAAGGCCGCAGGTAAGGCCGCGTACCCCGCCATCATCACGCCAGCGAGGATCACGATAGTGTTCCGGAGGGCGCGCTCCATGTCTGACTTGGTAGCCGAGATGCTGGCCTCAGTGCTGGACTGGAGGGCGGCTGTGTCCGCCCGCGTGGCCGCCTGGAACGCGGCCAGATCGGCTTTCGTGGCCAAGTGGGGCAAGATCGCCTTGATCTCGCCAAGCTCGGCCTTGGTGGCGTAGTGCTCGCTGTCCCCGACCGATGCTGGTGCTACCATGACTTCCGCCTCGTCCGCCGCTTAATTACTCTGGCACACGCGGGTCACATAATTCAATACACAGAATGTGCTATCGCTTGTCAAGAGGCCGTCCCGGACGCCGAGGGCGAGGCGTGCTGTTTGGTATAACTACCCGGCGGCCCCCGGCTGGTTTTGGCCCTACCCCACGCTCTCAAGCTACGTGCAATGACCACACAACGCTTACGTGTCGGCGTGCTCTTTGGCAGCCGGTCGGTAGAGCACGATGTCTCTATCGTGACGGCGGCGCAGGCGATGGCAGCCATGGACCGCTCCAAGTACGAGGTCATCCCGATCTACGTCACCAAAGAGGGTCGGTGGCTGACCGGGGAGGCCCTGGCCCACCTTGATACCTACCGCGATCCCCAGGGCCTGAAGCCGGCGCTCCGGGCCTACCTCAGCCCGGAGCCACAGGACGGCGCCCTGGTACAGCCCCGCAGTTGGGGACAGCGTCTCCTGCGTCAGGTGCAGGAACTGCGGCTCGATGTTGCCTTCCCCTGCATGCACGGCACGCACGGCGAAGACGGCACGCTCCAGGGCTTGCTAGAGCTTGCCAACGTGCCCTATGTCGGTACCGGCGTGGTCGGCTCGGCGGTGGGCATGGACAAGATCATCATGAAGGCCGCCTTTGCCGCTGCCGACCTGCCGCTGCTGCCGTACCGCTGGTTCCGGCGGTCACAGTGGGAGAGTGAGCCGGAAACGGTGCTCGCGGAGATCGAGCGCGATCTGACCTACCCGCTGTTCGTCAAGCCGGCCAACTTGGGATCGAGTATCGGCATCTCACAAGCGCGCAACCGCGACGAGCTTGAAGCGGGGCTGGCCATCGCAGCGCAATACGACCGGCGGCTCTTGGTCGAGCAGGCACTGGAGGGCGCCATCGAGATCAACTGCTCCGTCCTGGGCAACGACGACCCGCAGCCATCAGTCTGCGAGCAGCCCGTGCCATGGGCGGAGTTCCTGAGCTATGAGGACAAGTACCTGCGGGGCGGGGGCAAGGCAGCCGGTATGGCGAGCATTGACCGGCGCATCCCGGCGCCCATCGCGGACCAACTCACCCAACGCATTCAAGCGGCGGCCGTGACGGCCTTTCGCGCGACGGATTGCGCCGGTGTGGCCCGCGTTGATCTACTGGTGGATGACCCAGCCAGAGCCGCACCATCCGCTGGGGACTCCCAGAGTGCGGCTCCGGCTGCGGAAGCCGCCGCAGCGTTCTACATCAACGAGATCAATACGATTCCCGGATCGTTGAGCTTCTACTTGTGGGAAGCGAGCGGATTGAGCTATCCGGAGCTAATTGATCGCCTCATCGCACTCGCGCTGGAGCGACACCAAGACAAGCAACGCACCATCACGACGTTCGAGTCGACCGTCTTGGCGCAGGCTGCCGGCAGTAGCCCCAAGCAGGGTGGCCCACAGTCCGGTGGGGCGGATGAGCCAAGCCGCTAGGGACGGCGAGGACGGCTTCCGCTCGTCCCCTTCACAGTGACGATCAAGAAGGCAACGGCGGCGATCAGCACGGTCGCCCCTTGTAGGACATCGGCAGCAAGCATACGCGGTATTCCCTCTGCCCTTCATAACGAAGGACGCCGCAGTGTGCCTCCCTAGTTGGTCACGGCCGCGTGGTCCGATTGTCGGGAAAACCCCGGCGGTACACTGGCAGAGTCACACGGATCGGCGTGCCGCGGCCGCGATTCTGTCTCTGCCCAGGCGGAGGCCGCCGAGAAAGGTGCCTTCAGCGATGAACAGTGCGGATGCTGCCAGCGAACGCGCCGGCCCGAGACCTGCGGACATCGCGGTGCTCGGTCCCGGCCTCCCAACCCTGAACGACCCGCGGCTGCGCCAGGTACGCCATAGCAACCAGACCTACACACTGCCGGCCTTTGCGAGCCGGGCGGCCTGGCTCACGCGGGCGGCCCAGCTGCGCCGACGTATTCTGGTAGCTGCGGGCCTTTGGCCAGAACCACCGCGCACCCCGCTCCGGACCAAGATGTGGGGGCGGCTGGAGCGCGACGGCTACACCATCGAGAAGGTGGCCTTTCAAAGCTTCCCTGGCTTCTATGTGACGGGCAACCTCTATCGGCCGGCGGCGCAAGCGTCCGGCAAGCGCTACCCGGCGGTGCTCAATCCGCACGGCCATTGGCCGCAGGGCCGGCTGGCCGAGGAGGACCGCGGCAGCGTCCCGGCACGGTGTATTACGTTCGCCCGCCAGGGCTTTGTCGCCTTCTCCTACGACATGGTGGGCTATGTGGATAGTCGCCAGGTGGATCACCGCACCTTCGGCGGCTGGCGCGAATGGTTGTGGGGCATCCATTCACTCGGCCTGCAACTATGGAATTCGATCCGGTCGCTCGACTTTCTGACTGAGCTACCGGACGTTGACCCCGCACGGCTCGCCTGCACGGGCGCTTCCGGCGGCGGTACCCAGACGTTCTTGCTGACCGCCGTTGACGACCGCGTGCAGGTGGCGGCGCCGGTCAACATGATCTCGGCGCACATGCAGGGCGGCTGCGTCTGCGAGAACGCGCCCGGCTTACGGCTGGACACCTTCAACGTGGAGATCGCGGCGCTGACCGCCCCACGCCCCATGCTCCTCGTCTCCGCGACTGGTGACTGGACCGCGAATACGCCCACGGTGGAGTTTCCGGCGATCCAATCCGTATACCGCTTGTTTGGTGCGGAGGATCGCGTGGAGAGCGTGCAGATTGATGCCGGCCACAACTACAATCGCGCCAGCCGAGAGGCGGTGTATGCCTTCTTCGCGCGCCGGCTGGGGGACGCGCCAGCGGGGACCCGTGTGCCGGAAGAGCCGTATCCGGTGGAGCAGGACGCCGACCTCCGGGTCTTCCCGGCCGGAGAGCCGCTGCCGTCCGATGCGCTCGATGCCGCCGGCATCACCGCGGCCCTCGTGTACCGCGCGCGCACCGAAATACGCGACCGCTGGCCCCGCAATACCCGGCAAGCGGAGCAGTTCCGGGAGCAGTTCGGCGCGGCCTTTGCTGACGTGCTGGCCGCGGGGTCGCCGCAGCCGGAGGCGCTTTCCATCGAGCGACGCACGAGCGAGCAGCTGACGAATGCGGAGGGGATGAGTTACCGGCTGGAACGGCTTCTCATCGGCCGCCAAGCCAACGGCGGTGCTCCTGCCACCGCCGTACCGGCCCTCTACCTCACACCGTTGGGCCGTGCGTCCAGCGGGTCCGGGGCCATGCCGCCGGTGCTCGTGGTCCACGGAGCGGGGAAAGCGGCCGGCTTCCGCCAGGAAGGAGAGACGATACACCCCGGCCTGCTGGTGGCCAAGCTGCTCGGCGCGGGGTGCCCGGTGCTGACCTGCGACGTGTTTCTCACCGGGGAGTGTCTCAGCCCCCTCAGTGGCACGGGACGCTCCACGCTGGAAGCGCACTTCACGACCTTCAATCGCACCGACGCGCAGTGGCGCGTCTACGACGTGGTCACGGCCGTCGCAGTGCTCCGACAACTCTCCGGGGCAGCAGCCGTTGACCTCGTAGGCGCCCGCGATGCCGGTCTCTGGTGCCTGCTCGCTCGCGCTATCGCCGGGGAGAGCATCCGTAAGCTGGCCGCGGACCTGGCCGGCTTTGACTGGGGCCGGGACGAGGACTTTCGGGACCGTCTCTACATCCCCGGACTACGGCGCCTTGGTGACGTACCCACTGCGGTAGCGCTCGCAGCGCCGGACCCGCTGCTGCTACACGGGGCCGACGACGGCAGCGCGTCCCCACCGCTGACACACCGGCTCCACCGGCTCTACACAGCACTCGGCCGGCCGGACACACTCACCACCCGGCAAGAAATCGCCGGCCCGGCCGACCTATACGCCTGGCTGGCGGCTGATAGCTAACGGCTGACGGCTACCCTCAAGCGGTATAGATGATACGCATGGCCTCGCGGACTTCCTGCATCGTCTCCTCGGCGATCCGCTTGGCGCGTTGGGTGCCGTCGAGCAGGGCGGCGCGCACGTCGTCGGGGCGGGCGGCATGGGCTGCGCGACGCTCGCGGATGGGGTCGAGGAAGCCGTTGAGCGCCTTAATCAGCCGTTCCTTTACCTCACTGTCGCTCACCCGACCGGCACGGTACCGCTCCTTGAGGTCGGCCACTTCGTCCGCGTCCGGATTGAAAGCGTCGTGGTACTCAAACACTGGGTTATATTCGACGATACCGGGGTCGGTGGGGCGCAGGCGGGGATGCGTGCCCGTGATGTCCGTCACCATGCGCTTGACCTTGCGCTCGACCGTGCCCGCATCGTCCGATAGATTGATCGCATTGTCGAGGCTCTTGCTCATCTTAGCTTTTCCGTCGAGGCCGACGAGCCGCGGCACCCGCCCAATGAGTGCCTGCGGGACGGGAAAGACCTCTCCATAGGCACGATTGAACCGGCGTGCGATCTGGCGCGTGTACTCGATGTGCGGCGCTTGGTCCTCTCCAACGGGAACGACGTGTGCTTTCGGCAGGATGATGTCGGCAATTTGGCTGGCCGGGTAGTTGAAAAAGCCCAGACTGAGCTCGGCGTTCTCCTCTTCAAGCTGTGCCATCTCCGCCTTGAGCGTAGGGTTACGCTGATGGCGGTTGAGCGGCACCAGCATACTCAGCAGCATCGTCAGCTCGGCGTGCTCCGGGATATAGCTCTGGATTACAAAGGCACTCCGCTCCGGGTCCAGCCCCACCGCGAGCCAGTCCAGTGTGACCTCGATCACCGACTCGCGAATGCGCTCGATCTCCCCCAGATGGTCGCTCAACGCCTGGTAGTCGGCAATCAAGAAAAAGCACTCGTACTCGTCTTGCAGGCGCACCCAGTTTTCCAGGGCGCCAGCGTAGTGGCCGAGATGCAATGATCCGGTGGGTCGCGTCCCGGTCAAGATACGCTGTTTGGGCATCGGAACACGCTCTCCTTCGGTACTGGATTCCCACCTGCGCGGGAATGAAGGGTATCGGACCGGCGGGGTGAGCGCCGGCTCTCCATCATAACAATAGCAACATCGTCATCCGGCTGCCGGAGCCGTGCCCCCACTCACAATCTCGTCAATCCGCTGCGTCGTCTCCGGCGCCAGCGCCGCGCGGCGGGCACGGTGCGCCGCCAACTGCTCCACAAGGCGGTCGGCGGTACGCGCTTTGCAGTCTCGACAGAGCAGTTGCCCGGAGCGGCACGCCTGCTGGATCGCAGCGTACTCGTCGGGTGCGGGTACGGCTTGGAGCGCCATCAGGCTCGATACGGAGCAGACGCGCGGATCGGGGTTGCCGCCCAGCCGGCGGTGTTCTGCCACCGTCGCCCGTCCGCCCGTAACCGCGGTCATCACCTTGCGGCGGATGACTACCGGATCGTCCTGGTAGAAGAGCGCCCCTTGGGGCAGCGCGCCATGCATGACGTCCACCGAAGCGGCGGTGCGCGGATCAACATACGTGGTGAGGCTCTTGGCCGCTCGGACGTACACGCCAGCCGGCCGGTAGAAGCCGCAGCTCTCGGCAAGATTGCGGGCGAGGCGGACGTAGATGTCGCGCTCCAGCCCACCGATAACCTGGGTACGACACCGCCCGCCGCCAACCGACCGCTGCGGATACAAGATGTCGGCAACATAGACGAGGGGCAGAAACGTCGCACTCACGCTGTCGCTCAGACGCAAGCCGAGCGCGGAGTTGATGATATTCACCCGCAGCTTGGCCCCGACCTCGTAGGCCAACTGCGTGACGGCGCTGCATTGGGATTGGGCGTACACGGCGGCGGCGCCCACGTCGAGGCCGAGGGCCGCACAGTCTTGCAGGATGTCACGCATGGCCGCCGCCGCCGCGTCGGCGCTTTGCCCCCGGAGCGTGACGGTTTCCATGTCGTTGAAGGTGAGTACGACCTTTGCGCCCAGGCGTTGATAGTGAGCGAGCAGGTCAATCAGCGCACCCTGCCCCACGTGCAGCGGCCCCGCCGGCGACATACTCGCCATGACCACGCAGCGGTCGCCACCGAGCAGCGCTTGCAAGAAAAGATCGTTGTCCCGCGAGCCGGCCAGCATCCCCTTGGCCGCCAGTGGCGGCGGTGTCTCGAACCAATCCAAAAACGCGCGTTGCTGGTCGGGATACTCGTGGCTGAGACCGGTGAGGCGGAACTCTTTGATGAGCGCGGTCTCACGAGCGAGGGGCTGGTCGCCGGTACGCACGACGCGCGACGGTATTTCGATGTCGGTCTCGGCCGGCTGCACGCTCTCGGCGTCGAGAATCTCGCCGTGCAGTTGCGAGAGCCGCGCTGCGATGTCGTTGAGCGTGCGCTCCTGGACCTCGCGGGCCTTGGCGAGTACGAGGCGGGCCACGTCCTCGGCGGTCTCCGGCGGGAGGCCAAGCCGGCGGGCCTGACGACGGGCACGGCTGAAGAGGCGGTCTTCGACAAACGGCTTGTGGATCGTGTCACCGGCGAGATACTTCTCGACGGCAACGCGCTGGGCGGCAGCGATCCGCTGCTGCAGCAACTCCAGGATGCGGTCCTGGCTGGTCGCAATGATGTCCCGCTGGGTAGCGAGGTACTCCTCGAAGACGGCGGAGTGAAGGTCTAGCCCCGCTCTGACCTCCTTCGGATCGGCACCGGCAAGGATGGCTGCAATCGCCTGCTCAATGGTAGCGGGGTCTGGGGAGGGCTGCGGTTGGTCCACGCCTCACTCCCCGGCCCAACGTCCGTCATTGGCATGAAAATAACCCGGATTCGTCATTCCCGCTTTCGCGGGAATCTCGCGGGCGGGCGGCGAGCCTGGTTTCCCACTCTCGCGGGAATCCAGCGCCGTAGGGACGCGACAAATCGCGTCCGCCCCCCGGCGGAGTGGAGGGCCGGTGCCTCCACTGCCCTCACCCCGGCCCTCTCCCCCTGGGAGAGGGCGAGGCCCACACCCCCTCATCAGCTCTCCTCGCCGCTCAGGACAGCGGTCGTCGTCGCTACCTCAACACCCGCCGCACCCAACGCCTCGCGTAGCCGGCTGCGCGTGCTCCACAGCATACGGTCAAGACACGACCTGTCAAGATCGCACCGGCGGCGCCGACGTGACGAGCGGCAGACTTCCCTTTCCACGTGTGGAGATGGGCTGGGGAGTGAGGCCCGGTTGTTAACGAATGTTTAATCCGGCGCGAACATCCAATTGAGATAAGGCTGTTAGACTACATCGCATCGAGTTCCCAGCGGTTCGGTGAGGCACTTGAGCGCAACGGAATAGGGGTAGCGATGAGTAGACTGCGGCAGATTCTCGGCTTGGTCGTTGTGCTGGCGATAGCCGGTTTCATCGGCTATGCCGGGTACGAGCGCTTCGGCCCAGAGCCGGTCGAGGCCGTTATTCCGACGACGCTGTCCGTGGAGCGCGGTAACCTGACGGCCACGGTGAGCGCCACGGGCAACGTAGAGGCCGCTACCCTTTCGGAGCTTAGTTTCCGGGTCAACGGTACGCTCCTCGAACTGCTCGTTGACGTCGGTACCGAGGTGCAGGCCGGGCAGGTGCTGGCGCGGCTGGAGACGAGCACCCTGGAAAGTGCCCTCCGTCAAACGCGGGCCAGCCTCCGCAGCGCCACCACCAAGCTCACCGAGCTTCACGAGGGCCTCTCTACCAAGGACATCCGGCTCAGTGAGGCCTCCGTTGTCTCCGCCCAGCTGAAGCTCGCCCAAGCTCGCGCCAATACCACCGACATCCGCAACGCCGAAGGTAGCCTCGAATCCGCCCAGATCAAGCTCCAGGAGCTACAGGCCAGCGCCACCGACCGGGAGATCGCCATTGCCCGGCTCCAGCTGGCGGCAGCCGAAGCGAAGCTGCTGGCCCTGCAAGAGCCGGCCGAACGCGATATCCAGGCCTCCCAGGCGGGGGTGGCCTCTGCCCAAGCCAAGTACGACCAGTTGCTCCAACCCCGCGCAGAAGATGTCCTCACCGCCGAAACGTCCTTGGCCTCCGCCCAGGCCAAGCTCACCAAGCTACTTCAGCCCTCGGCCGAGGATATCCGCAACGCCGAGGCGGCCGTCGCCTCTGCCCAGGCCAAGTACGACCAGTTGCTGCAACCGCGCGCGGAAGACATCCAGAACGCCGAAGCGGCCGTCGCCTCCGCCCAGGCCAAGCTCGACAAGCTACTCCAGCCGACCGCAGCGGACCTCGCCTCGGCGCGAGTTTCCCTCGATCAGGCTCAGATTCGCCTGGCCGAGTTGACCGATGCTCCCCCTATCAACGCGCAAGACCTCGCCAACGCCGAGCTTTCGGTCCAGAGTGCTCAGTTGAACCTCGACCAAGCCCGCGACGACGACGTCTCGGATACGGCTGTCCAGAAGGCCCGCATTGGGCTGGAGACGGCGCAGAACAACCTGCAAAAGCTCCTGAGCCAGGGTCCGAGCGAGTGGGCGCTGCGCTTGCAGCAGCTCGCCGTCCAGTCTGCCCAGGACAATCTCAGTCGGCTGCTGAACCCCAGCACTGCCGACATCGCGGCCGCGCAGGTATCGGTGCAACAGGCCCAGACCTCCTTGCAGAAGCTGCTCAACCCCAGCGCCGCCGACCTGGCTAGCAGCCAGTCCTCCGTGCTGCAGGCCCAGACTAACCTACAAAAGCTGCTCAATCCCAGTGCGTCGGACATCGCGGCCGCGCAGGTATCGGTGCAGCAAGCCCAGACTTCCTTGCAGAAGCTGCTGAACCCCAGCGCCGCCGACCTCGCCAGCGCCCAAGCATCGCTGCTGCAAGCTCAGACCAACCTGGACAAGCTGTTGAACCCCAGCGCCGCTGACCTAGCAAACGCCCAAGTGTCGGTGCAGCAGGCGCAGCAAGCCCTGGATAACCTGCTCAATCCCGATGCGGTAGCGATTGCCCAGCAGGAGCTGGTCGTGGCGCAGGCAGAGCGCCAGTTGGAACGTGTCCAGGCGAGCTATGAGGATGCACTCACCGCCGCAGAGTTGGCCTTGGAGCAGGCGCGGCTACAGCACGAGTTGAAGATCGCTCCGGCCAGCGAGCAGGAAATCGCCGCGGCCGAGTCCACGGTGGAGAGCGCACAGGTTCAGTTGGAGAGGGCGCAGACCGATCTGAACTACGCCACGCTGCGGGCGCCCTTCGCCGGTCTTGTGGCGAGCCTGAGCGCCAGTATCGGCGAGCAGGTCGGCTCCGGCGCAATCTTGGAGTTGTTCGATCCGACGAAGATCAGGATCGAAGCCCTGGTAGATGAGACCGACGTCGCCAGCGTGCGCGCCGGACAAGAGGCGACAGTGACGTTCGAGGGGTTGCAGGACCAGCGTGTGCCAGGCCGCGTGCTGGTAATCGCCCCAACCGGCACCATCAATCAGGGTGTCGTGAGCTACCAGGCCATCATCGAAGTGGACCGCACGGAGGCCGGCGGGGTGCGCCCCGGGATGACGGCCACCGCGAGTATCGTCACCGAGTCCCGCGAAAACGTCATCGTGGTCCCCAACCGGGCAATCCGGCGCCAGGGTCAGCAGCGAACGGTGGAAGTGATGACGGCCAGTGGTGACACCGAGACGCGCCGCGTGGAAGTCGGCCTCGCCAACGACCAGTCGAGCGAGATCATCAGCGGCTTGGAGGTCGGCGATACGGTCGTGATCTCTGCGACGACGACCGGCCAGGCGCGCATTCCGGGCCTGACCGGTGGAGGCGGAGGGCGGCGGCCCTTCTAGGGTGCTGTTACTCAATCAATAGCAGTTGTGTGAACACAAGCAAGCGCGGAGGTAGGAGATGGCTACGGCAGCGGCAATCATCGAGGCCCCGGCAGGTGAGGCGGCGGCAGTGGCCGCCGACACGGACACGGTCATCCACTTCCGTGACCTCACCAAGACCTACTACATCGGCGACATCACGGTGCCGGCCCTGCGCGGGGTGTCGCTGGAGATCAAGCGCGGCGAGCTGGTGGCGATCATGGGCCCGTCCGGCTCCGGCAAGTCCACCCTGATGAACATTATCGGCTGCCTCGACCAGCCTACGGCCGGCGACTATGCGCTGGACGGGGAGCAGATCGGCGAGTTGGGGGACGACGAGCTGGCCGAGATTCGCAACAAGAAGATCGGCTTCGTGTTCCAGCAGTTCAACCTGCTCGCGCGCACCAATGCCCTCGAGCAAGTGGAGTTGCCGCTGGTCTACGCCGGTGCAGCGGATCGCCGCGAACGGGCACAGACGGCCTTGGAGGCCGTCGGTCTCGGAGATCGCCTCGACCATAAGCCAACCGAGCTGTCGGGCGGGCAGCAGCAGCGCGTCGCTATCGCCCGGGCGCTGGTCAACGACCCGGCCCTCTTGCTGGCCGACGAGCCGACGGGCGCGCTTGATACGACGACCGCCGGGGAGATCATGGCTATTCTCCAGCGCCTGAACCGCGAGCAGAACCTAACCGTGATCCTCGTGACCCACGAAGCGGAGATCGCCGAATACACCAAACGAATCGTCCACATGCGCGACGGCGTTATCAGCGCCGACGAGGTGGTGGCCAACCAGCGCCTCGCGCAGGCGCCGCCGGCAGCAGTACCCGAGTAACCGGCGGGTTTTGCCAGACCCACCCGGAAACTCTCGCTACACGGCGAGTGTGTAGCGTATGAAGCCAGCCCTCACTGCGGAGGGTAGAAGCGAGGGGAAACCGATGGACTTCACCAGTAGTGTGCGGATCGCTCTGCGGGCACTCGGCGCCAACAAGCTCCGCTCGTCCCTGACGATGCTCGGTGTGATTATCGGCGTGGGCGCCGTGATCGCACTCATGTCCATCGGCACCGGTATGCAGCAGCAAATCACGTCGCAGATCCGCGGGCTGGGTACTAACCTGCTGTTTATTTCGCCGGGTGCCCAGCAAACCGGCGGCGTGAGCGCCGCGGCTGGCACCCGACCGACGCTAACGCTCGACGACAACGAAGCGCTCGTGAATGCCGGCTTTCCTTACCTCGTGGATACGGCGCCACAGCAAGACAGCGGGGCGCAGTTGATCGCCGGTGGTCAGAACTGGCGCTCGCGGGTGAGTGGCGTCACGCCCTCATTCCAGTACGTGCGTAACATCGAGGTCGCACTGGGCGAGTTCTTCAACGAAGATCATATGCAGAGCCGCTCGCGCGTGATGGTACTTGGTGCGAACGTGGCCCAGCAACTGTTCGGCGAGGGTGATCCCGTCGGCGAGACCATCCGCGCGAACAATCAGAGCTTCCGGGTCATCGGCGTGTTGGAGAGCAAGGGCGGCAACGCGCTCGGCAACCAGGATGACGTGGTGTACATTCCCCTCACGACGATGCAGACGCGGTTTAACCGCTCGTTCGGTCGTGGCGGCGGCCCTACGATTAGCAGCATCGCCATCCAGTTGACCGACGAGCAGTACGTGGATGCGGCCGTGCAGGAGATTTCGGCGATCTTGCGCCAGCAGCACGATGTCTTTGAGGACGACTTCACCATCCTGAGCCAAGAAGACATGGTGGAGACTGTAAGCCAGATCACCGCCGGGATCACGCTGTTCTTGGGGGCGGTCGCCGGTATCTCCCTGCTCGTCGGCGGCATCGGGATTATGAACATCATGCTGGTGTCGGTGACAGAGCGCACGCGCGAAATCGGTATCCGCAAAGCCCTCGGTGCCAAGCGCGGCAACATCCTGTCGCAGTTCCTGACCGAGGCCACCGTCGTCAGTCTGCTCGGCGGCGGTTTGGGGATCGCGATTGGCCTCGGAGCATCGCGGCTGCTCAGTGGCATCGAGTTGAGCGGCCAAGCATTCCAGACGGTTGTCCCGCCGGATGCCATCATCCTGGCCTTCGTCGTCTCGGCGGCCATCGGCCTGTTCTTCGGCAGTTATCCGGCCATGCGTGCGGCGCAGTTGAACCCGATTGAGGCATTGCGGTACGAGTAACGAGTGGCGAGCTACATGAGGGGCGCGGCCGGTCGCGCCCCCATGGGGGATGCCCACACCTGGGCAGCGGATCGGCAGTGTAGGGAGGGAGCAGTGAACGCAGCAGTAAGCATACAGATCGCTCTGCGCGCGTTAGGCGCGAATAAGCTGCGCTCGGCACTCACGATGCTGGGGGTCATCATTGGCGTGAGTGCCGTGATTTCGCTGATGTCTATTGGGACCGGTCTACGGGAGCAGGTCTCGTCGCAGATCCGCGGGCTGGGTACTAACCTGCTGTTTATTTCGCCGGGTGCCCAGCAAACCGGCGGGGTGCGCGCCGCGGCCGGCACGCGGCCGACGCTGACGCTCGACGACAGCGAGGCACTGCTCACGGCCGGCTTTGCATACGTCGTGGATACTGCACCGCAGCAAGACAGCGGGGGGCAGTTGGTCGCCGGCGGTCAGAACTGGCGCTCGCGGGTGACTGGGATCACGCCTTCGTTCCAGTTCGTGCGTAACTTCCAAGTCGCGCTGGGCGAGTTCATCAATGACCAGCATATGCAGAGCCGCTCGCGCGTGATGGTACTCGGCGCGAACGTGGCCCAGCAACTGTTCGGCGACGGTGACCCCGTCGGCGAGACCATCCGCGCCAACCGGCAGAACTTCCGCGTCATCGGCGTGCTGGAGAGTAAGGGCGCCTCCGGGTTCAGCAATCAGGACGATGTGGTCTACATGCCGCTGACGACCATGCAAACACGATTCAACCGCTTCCGCGGCCGGGGCGGCGCCACCAACGTGAGTAGCATCGCCGTCCAGTTGACCGGCGAGGAGGCCGTGGACGGGGCCGTGCAAGAGATCGCGGCGCTGCTGCGCGAGCGGCATAACGTGGCCCAAGACGACTTCACGATCCTGAGCCAGAAGGACATCCTGGAGACCGTCGGCCAAGTGACTGCCGGGATCACGCTCTTCCTGGGGGCGGTCGCCGGTATCTCGCTGCTCGTCGGCGGCATCGGGATTATGAACATCATGCTGGTATCGGTCACGGAGCGCACGCGCGAAATCGGTATCCGCAAGGCCCTTGGTGCCAAACGAAGCGACATCTTGATGCAGTTTCTCATCGAGGCCACCGTCGTCAGCCTGCTCGGTGGCGGTGTTGGCGTCGCCATCGGCATTGGTGGATCACGCTTGCTCAGCGGCGTGCAGTTGCCCACTCCAGGTGGTACCGGCCAGGCCCTACAAACGGTTGTCCCGCCGGATGCCATCATCTTGGCCTTCGTGGTTTCGGCGGCCATCGGCCTGTTCTTTGGAATCTACCCCGCGCTGCGCGCCGCCCGGCTCAACCCGATTGAGGCGCTGCGCTATGAGTAATCCCGTCGGCCGGAGCACCGCACTCACGTCAGGAAGGACATGACGCCATGCCTCGTTTCAAGTTCAAGTACAGCACCTGGGTCATCATCGTCGCCGTCCTCGGCCTCGCCTTGGGAGCCTCTGGCGCTGCCCTCCGCACGTATTCGGCGGAGCTATTTCCGGGTGAAGAGCCGGCGGCGCAGACCCAGGCCGCTGGCGCTCGTGGCACGGCCGGCGGCGGGCAATTCGCTGCCGCCGGCCAAGCGGGACAGCGTGGCACCGGCGGCCAAGCAGCGCAGCAGAGTACCGGCGGCGCGCCGGCCGGAGCGAGACAGGGTGGCGGCGCAGGGGGCCAGGCTGGTGGCGGCCGCACCCTTGGCACGGTCGAGTCCTTGGCCGGCGACACGCTGACAGTCACAACCCAGAGCGGTGGCGTCAAAGTCCAGCTATCCGAGCAGACTACGATTCAGAAGCGGACTCCGGGCAGTCGTGAGACCACGCCCGGCAGCCGCGCTGACCTCACGGCCGGGACGCGGGTGATGGTGCAAGGGCCGGCCGGCGAAAACGGCACGGTCACCGCGCAAACCGTTCAAGTGCTCCCGGCCGGCGCCGGTGGTGGCCAGCGCGGTGGGGGCGGCCAACGTGGCGGCGGCCAGGGCGGCGGCGGCCAGGGCGGCGGCGGTTAGACCGCCGCGGTGCCGGGTCGTCCATCATCCCCGCGACAGTGGGAATCCACGTCCCCCTGCGAAGCGGGGGGCCATAGGGGGGCCGACATTGCATCTACCTCCCGGCCCTTTCCCTTCGGAGTGTATAGGTGGGGAACACAGTGAACAGGCGTTCGGAGACATGGTGGACGGGTCTAGTCTCACGTCGCGATCTGTACCGGCTGGCTATCGCGGCCACGATAGCCAGCCCGCTGGCCGTCCCACGCTACGCCGCAGCCACTCAGGAAGAACCGTTTGACCTTGGCCTGCCGGAAGAGCCGGTAGCGCCATCACCACCACCGCCACCGCCCTACCGACCACCGTTCGGCGGCGATCCCGGTCCGTCAACCTGGTTTGTCTCGCAGTGGTATGGCAACACTGTCTTCGGGTACCGCTCGCGGCGCGGACTGTACGTGGAAGGCCAAGGTATTCACTTCGGCGTTGACTTTTCGGCCCCGTGCGGCACGCCGGTCTTGGCCATTGGGCCTGGGCAAGTGATTGCCATTGACGGCAACTACGGCTCCGCGCCGCATAACGTCGTGGTGCGCCATCCCGACGGCAACCAATCGGTGTACGGGCACCTCGTCGAGCACTCGCAGGACGTTTCGTATGGTCAGGAAGTGGCGGCCGGGGATGTGGTGGGCCGCTCCGGGGACTCGACGGCGCGGTCAACGTGTGACGGCAACCCGCATCTACACCTGGAAATCCGCAAGGGCGGCCGGCGCGTGGCCACCAATCCAGTGCCGTTGATTGACCTGAACTGGGAAGCCGCCTCCTTGAGCCATCTATCCTTCGCAGTTGATCTCGCCAACCCCCGCCAGTGGCAAAGCATCTATCATCAGCCGGACATCACGTTTGGCGGCCCCGTCATAAACGACTACGCCCGCGCCTGGCCACCATAGCCACGACAACCCGGCCCCCGTCAGTACCCCTCCACAGCAAGGACCCCTCCACAGCAAGGGCCCCTCCACAGCAAGGGCCCCCTATTCCACCGGCCCACGTTTCACGTGCCTCACGCCGGCTCCCCTTGCCTACTGCCGGCCGAGGGCCTACCGCAGACGCCCGGATTGTTAGGCGAACGTTAGCCGTTGGTCAGGTTTCCTGGCGCCACTGGCTGCACAATGCCTGTGGTGCTGCTGAGACGAGACGGCGCCCGCATCGTCCGAACGTGAAAGGAAACCGCCGATGACTGCCATCGCCATGACCATGCCCCGCTATAGCACAGCCGTCTCCCCGGACAACCTCACCGAGCGCTTCGCCGCGATCTTCGAGCAGTACGAGCAGCCGCTCTACCACTACGTGCTGCGGATGATGAGCGGTGATACCGAGGAAGCGCAAGACCTGACCCAGGACGCCTTTGTCAAGGCCTATACTGCCCTGCCGAAGATGCCGGCCGATCTCAAGGTGAAGCCCTGGCTCTACCGCATTGCTACCAACGTGTGCATTGACTCGCTGCGCCGTAAGCGCCTTATCAAGTGGCAGCCGTGGGATCGCTTCCTGGCCCTGTTCCACCCAATGCAGGTGTCCCCGGACAATCCGGAGCGCCAGGCGCTGCACCAGGAAGAACGGGAGGAGGTGCGGCAGGTCTTCGCGCGGCTCACGCCCAAGCACCAGCGGTGTCTGGCCCTACGCGAGTATCAAGGGCTGTCGTACGCAGAGATCGCCCACGAGCTAAGGACCACGCCCAACACGGTCAAGACGCTGCTCTACCGCGCCCGCGAAGCCTTCCGGCGTCACTACCGCCAGCTCTACCCCACCAACGCGCTGGCCTAGGCTGCCGCTCTTCTATACCAGCCCGAAGTGCTCGTCAATCTCGCGCTGGTAGGCGTCCACCGCGCCCGCTTCAACCTCGTCGAGCGTCACCGCGCGTCCGGCGAGGCCCGATTCGAACAGCGCGTTGACCAGCGCGACCGTGCGACGACCGACTTCGCCCGTCACTTCGGGCGTAGTGCCGGTGAGGACACACGTCGCAAACTCGTGATACTCCTGGGCGAGAATCTTCCAGTCAATCTCGTTGAAAGGCCCGTCGTAGCGCCAGACGCGCTCCCCACCGAACAGCGCCGCTTCCAAGGGAGGCAAACGGTAGCTCGGCGCCAGATCGAGCATCGCTCCATCCGTGATCGTGCGACCGTCCACGTGTACCGTCAACGGTGCGCCTTGGCGGTCGCCCGGCGACGACAGCGAGCCGTTGCTCCCGTACACCGTCCGCTGCCCCTGCGAGTGGCCGATAGCACCGCGATGGGCAATCCAGGTGCCCAGCGCTCCGGAAGCGAAGTGCAGCGAGCCAAAGAGGGCGTCTTCGCCGGTCGCCTCTAGCTGCTCTGGGAAATCGCGAGACCACTTGGCGTAAAAGCCGCCCGGGCCACCCTCCCCCGCTGCACGGTAGCGGATCGGTTGCGTAATGCGCCCCTCGCCATAGGCCGTTACGACGTCACCCAGGTAATACAGCATGATGTCGGCGTTGTGGATGCCGGCGTCCATCACGATGGTGCCCGTGAGCTTGTGGTGGCGCCACGGCGTAATGGCGATCTGCTTACCGCCACCGATCCCCACTTCCAGCATAAACTGCGGTGTGCCGATAGCGCCGTCCGCCAGCAGCGCCCGCGCCAGCCGGTTGATTGGGTCCCGCCGGTAGTTCTCCGCCACCGAGAGCACCAGACCCCGTTCCCCGGCGGCCGCGATGATCGCGTCGCAGCCGCGGATGGTCAATGACAGCGGCTTCTCGACCTGAACGTGCAGGCCGGCTTCCAAACAGCGTGTAGCAACCCGGTGGTGACTCCCGGCGTCGGTCGTAATGTCACAGCCGCGCAAGCCGTCCACGGCTGCCAGCTCTTCGATCCGCTCGCACACCTGCGGTCGTGTGCCTAGCAGTTGCTCGGCCTCGTCCGCGAGGTCCTCGGCGTTCGGCCGATGGAGGTCGCAGACTGCGGCGAGCGAGACGTTGTTGAAGTCCGAGGCCTGGAGCGTCGCCAGTCCGCGCAGGTGGCGCCGCCCCATCCCACCACAGCCGATAATCGCAATCGGTAGCGTATCCATAGCGTTGTAGCTCCTCGTCCCGGCCGCGCGTCTGCACTGCGCCCACTGTAGAGCCTTGACTACCCCGGTGTCGAGCGGGAGCGGCGCCCTCGCTGAGCACGATTCCTTACAATCAACCCACTATGAATGACCTCACCTTCCGACAGTCCCAGCAGCTGGTGGGCATATCCAAGCGGCCCGGACGACTGGCAGTCTCCACATCAGGGACGTATGCTGTATCATGGCCACAATCCATATGGAGGAAGTATGCGAATCTCCGAGCGAGGACAAGTCACCATCCCCAAGCACTTGAGAGAGCGCTTCGGCTTGACCCCCAATGTCGAGGTTGCGATTACGCCCACCAAGCATGGCCTACTCATCCAGAAACGGGCCGCCGCGAAACATCCGGTGGAGCGCGTGTACGCTATCTTGGGTAGCGGTGGGAACACTGATGATTACGTTGAAACAATCCGGGGAAGATGATTACCGCCGTTGACACGAACGTCTTGCTGGACGTGTTTCTCCCCGATGAGATTCATGGACCTCGGTCGCTGGAACGGCTTCGCAACGCCTACGACCGGGGGACAATTCTCGTCTGCGACGTGGTCTACGCGGAGCTTGTCCCGGCTTTTGGTGACCGCAACGCACTTGAAGCGGCGCTGCGGGAGATCGGCGCGACCATCTCCCCCATCAATACCGCTATCGCTTACCAAGCCGGGATGCGCTGGTTACGCTACCGCCAGGCCGGCGGGCCAAGGAACCGGATTATCACTGACTTCCTGATCGGCGCCCACGCCGCTGCGACGGCCAATGCTTTTCTTACGCGAGATCGAGGCTTCTACGCGACCTATTTCCCGGAACTGCAAGGCAATTAAGCTGCCACCTTCATCACGCAGCGGTGATGCCAGCGGCGCCCTCGTTGAGCACGATTCCGTACAATCAACCTACTATGAATGACCTCACCTTCCGACAGTCCCAGCAGCTGGTGGACCAGTGGGTCCGCGAGCAGGGAACCGACTACTGGCATCCTCTCGCGCAGTTGGCGCGGCTCACCGAAGAGTTAGGCGAAACGGCACGGCTCGTCAATCACCTCTACGGTGAAAAACCGAAGCGTCCTGACGAGAGCGAGCAGGACTTGGGACTGGAGCTGGCCGACCTGCTCTACACGATCATCTGTCTAGCCAACTCCCAGGGCATTGATCTCCAAGACAGCTTCGAGCGCGTGCTGGCCAAGTACCGCCGGCGCGACGCCGCGCGCTACCGTCCGGCAACCGCTCCCGCTCCAGGGCCGGCTGGCCGACAGGATAGCTCCTAGCCGGTAGGCTGCGCGGCGCCAACACTCCATGAACACGCGCATGCCGCTGCGAACTCTCTATGGCCTCGTCGCTTGGCTCCACGTCATCGTCGGAGCCGCTCTCGCCGTGCAAGGCCCGGCGCTGCCACAAATCCGTGCCACGTTCGGCCTCAGTCTTTTCGGGGTGAGTTGGCTCTTTCCGGCCATGTCGCTGGGCCACCTGCTGGGGGTGCTCGGAAGCGGCGTGTCCAGCGTCACTCATCGCCGCCGCCTCGTGGCCGTGTTCGGCACCGCAATGCTCACTATCGGCTTGGCCGCGCTGGGTGGCGCACCATACTGGGGCGTGGCGCTCGCTGCCGCTCTGGCGCTCGGACTGGGCTTTGGCTGCCTCGACGTGACGCTCAACGCCGCCGTTGGGGACGGCATCCCGCAGCCACGACACAAGGCGCGTGTCCTCAACGTGCTGCATACGTTCTTCTCCGTGGGCACGTTGCTCGGACCGCTCCTGTGGGCATGGGGGCTGGAACACGGCGCTACGTGGCGGCAGGCACACTGGCTCGGCGCCCTCCTCCTGGCACCGAGTCTGCTCGCGGCGCTGAGGGCTTGGTACCCGGCTGCCCCACCGCAGCGTGCTTCCCAGCCGCCAACCTGGCGCCTCCTCCTCGCCGACGCCTCGCTGCGCTGGCTGGCGCTCATGATGCTGCTGTACGTGGGAGTGGAAGTCGGCATTGCTGCCTGGCTGACCACGTACATGATTGAGCTGCACGGCGCCGCTCCCGCCGCCGGAGCGCGCGCGACGGCCGTGTTCTGGGCCGCGCTCCTGGTTGGTCGGCTCGCCGCGGCCGGCCTCACCGGGCGGTGGAGCGTCCGGCGGGTACTACTGGTAAGCATGAGTGTGGCAGTGGCGGCAATCGTCGTGGCCATCACCACCACGAGCGGCGGGGTAGCTACCGCTGCATTTGCGCTCGCCGGGTGCTGCATTGGCGGCATCTTCCCCACCCTTGTGGCCGTGGCGCAAGCGCGGCTGCCGCTGCACAGCGGGCCAACCACCGCGTTGATGATGGGCAGCGCATCAATCGGCTGGCTGGTCCTGCCACTACTGATGGGTGTAGTCGGAGAGTTGTGGGGTGTCGGCGCCACGATGATCGGCGCAGCCGTGGCGGCCGGCGCGATGTTGGCCACGGGCTTTCGCGCCCTCGCGCCGCCATCCGCCGCAGGCCAGCGCCGCTATTCGAGGTAGTCGCGTAGGCGCCGGCTGCGGCTAGGGTGGCGCAGCTTGCGGAGCGCCTTCGCTTCGATCTGGCGAATGCGCTCGCGTGTCACCTTAAAGGTCTTGCCGACCTCTTCGAGCGTGCGATTGTGCCCATCGTCGAGGCCATACCGCAGCCGCAAGACCTCCCGCTCACGCGCAGTGAGCGAGTCGAGCACGCTTTCCACTTGATCCTGGAGGGCGTGGCGCGTGGCCTCATCGGCCGGCACCACAGCCGCCTCATCGGGAATGAGGTTGCCGAGAGTGTTGCTGTTCTCTTCCCCAACCGGCGTTTCCAGGGAGACCGGCTCCTTAGCAATGTTGAGTAACTCTTCAACCCTCTCCGGCGCCATGTCCATAGCGCGCGCCAACTCATCGGGGGTGGCCTCGCGCCCATGCTCTTGCTGATACTGGCGCGAAATACGCACCAGCTTGTTGATGAGCTCCACCACATGCACGGGAATGCGGATGGTGCGAGCCTGATCGGCAATCGCGCGCGTAACGGCCTGCCTGATCCACCAGGTCGCATACGTGGAGAACTTGAAGCCCCGCGTATAGTCGAACCGCTCGACGGCCTTGATGAGGCCGATGTTCCCTTCCTGTACGAGGTCGAGCAGGGTCAGCCCACGACGCTGGTACCGCTTGGCGACAGAGACGGCCAGCCGCAGATTGGCTTCGATCAGATGGCGGCGGGCACTTTCGTCACCCTCGGTCATCCGCCGGGCGATCTCCACCTCTTCCGCTGCGGTCAACAGCGGGACCCTTCCGATCTCGTGGAGGTAGAGGCGGACCGGATCGTCAACGGCGACCTCGGTGAGGTCCTCGAAGGCCCGCGCCAGCTCTTCGGAGCTTGGTGGAGCAGCCTCACCCGTCTCGGTCTGGGCCGAATCCTCGTCGGTGACGATCTCGATGCCGGCTTCCTGAATATGCGCGTACAGCGGGTCCAGGTTGGCGGGAGCGGCGTCCTGTAGCTCGGCCGCCGCGTCAACAACGTCCCGGTGCGTGAGGTAACGCTGCCGGCGGCCCTTCGCCACGAGGCGTGCGACAACCCTAGCCCGCTCCGAGGAGTTTTCTACAACCATCGAGGCACACACCCGGCAGGCTGTGGAAATCCTGCCGCCACAATAAAGAGAAGGAGATAGCCCACCGTCTAGGCGGGTGCCGCAGTATACAAAGGTGGTCGGCTGCGGGCAAGCTGGACGCGGTTGAGGTCATTGTTCAGCTCGTCTTGCCGCCGGAGCAACTCGCTCAGGTCATCCGGCTGTTCGGCAGCAGCCAATTGCGCTTGCACGCGCCGCTGCATCTCCTTTAGCGCCTCCTCTCGCAAGCGCAGCGTCACCTGAATGAGGTCGGCCTGGCGCTGCGAGCCGGTCGTCGGCGGACTCTTTGCACTGTGCTCGACGAGCTTGTCGAAGTGGGGCCAAAGGCTCTCGTCGAGCGTCCCGCGAATAGTGGCGGCCGTCGGCTCTCCTGCAGCCGCCTGCACGGAGTCAGGGGGCCGGGCGATGGCCTGCACCACCGCTCGATAGATCTCGCGGTACTCCGGCCGCCGAAAGTCGGCCTCGGCCGGTCGGTAGGCGAGGCTCGCAAGCAGGGCGGGCGCAGACAACAGCACGATGAGGCAGTGCTCTTCCAGTTTCTCCAGCGCCTCACGTGACCCCGCCCTTGGCTGCTCCAACAAGACCGGTGCGCCGGCCTCGTCAAAGGGCGGCGCCTCGCGCCGGCGAGTGGATCGCCGGGGCGTCCTCCGCCGCGATGCAGCCATCGCCGCCTGGACAGTCTGCTCGCCCACTCCCAAGCGCTCGGCCAGCAGCTCGATGTAGGGGGCGCGGGCGATGGGGTCACCGACGGAACGGATGAGCGGGAAGATGCGGGACGCCACGCCGGACTTCTCGCGCGCGTTGCTGAGATCGGCTCCGGCGACGGCCGCATCAATCGCAAACTCGACGAACGGCTTGGCATGCTCGATCAACGCTTCCCATTGCTGCGGATCGGCACGGATCACATCGTCCGGGTCGCGGCCGGGCGGCAGGGTGGCCACGCGAATCTCGCCCTGGATGCCAGGCGCCGCATCCGCGGCCAGCGCCTCGTGCATGACATCCAGACCGCGGAGGGTCGCCGCTTGGCCGGCGCTATCGGCATCGAGCGCCAGCACGAGGTTCTCGCTGTAGCGGCGCAACTGGCGCACTTGCTGCTTGGTCAGCGCCGTGCCCAAGGCGGCAACGACGTTGGTGTAGCCGTGCTGATGCGCGATGACCGCATCCATGTAGCCCTCGACAATGATGGCCTGATCTTCGCGCCGGATGGCCTGCCGCGCCTGATCGAGGCCATAGAGCACGGTACTCTTGTCGAACAGCGGCGTTTGCGGCGAGTTGAGATATTTCGGCTGACCATCGCCGAGAATCCGGCCCCCAAACCCGATCACCGCGCCGCCGGCATCGCGAATGGGAAAGAGCAGCCGCCCACGGAACAGGTCGTACCGGCCGCGCTCGTTTTCGCGCAGGAGGCCGGCCTCAATGGCAAGCTCCGGAGTATGGCGCCGCTGCCGCAGGTGTCGCAGGAGCGTATCCCAGCGGTCCGGAGCGTAACCGAGACCAAAGCGCTCGACGGTAGCTGCTTCCAGGCCGCGCGACTCCACGTACTTCCGGGCGGCTTGCGCTTCAGGCGTGCGCGCTTCGACCAGCTGCTCGTGGTAGAAGGCTGCGGCTTCGGCCAGAACCGCGAGCAGCCGCTGGCGTTTCTCCGTGGCCTGGGGGTCCCGGCGGCGCTCTGGCAGGTCCACACCAGCGCGTTGGGCCAAGTGGCGTAGCGCCTCACCAAAATCGAGGTGCTCGGTCTCCTGCATCCAGGTGAACGCATCGCCGCTCTTGCCGCAGCCGAAGCAGTGGTACGAGCCTTGGTCGGGGTAGACGACGAACGACGGCGTCTTCTCGTCGTGGAAAGGGCACAATCCCTTGAGGGTGCGCCCAGTCTTCTTGAGCGCCACGCGGGTACCGACCAAGTCGGTGATGCCCACCCGCTGCTTGATTTCGTCAATGACTGGATCGGCCATGTTGCGTGGTACCAACACCCTTCCCAAGGCGGCAAACGCCCCCGCCTCCGATATAACGGCGGCGGGGGTACACCGGTTGCCGCAATGTGAGCAGCCGGCGTGCCGGGCTACTACACGGCGGCAAGCCGGGCCGGTGGGGCCGATGGATTCTTGGCGGAAATCCTACTCTGCGTTCTCGTCCGGTTGACGCACGCCAAACGTATTACCTTCAGGATCAATGAAGTATCCTTGCCAGGCCACCTTGGGCATCGCAAACTTCGGCAAAGCAACAATGCCGCCGGCTGCTGCTATCTTGCTTGCCACCGTGTCGAAGTTATCCACCTGCACGGTGCATACGTAAGCATTCGTACCGTGTGCTTGGGGCGGTGTCTTGGCCGGACGCGGTAGCAAGCCGCCGTTTATGCCTGGCTCGTTGCTATCCTTGTCCGCTGTCATAATCATCCAGTAATCCTGATCGCCCCATTGCTCAAATCTCCAGCCGAACACGGCTCGGTAAAACGCCATGGCGCGCTCAGGATCATCCGCCTGTATTTCGAAATATACGACTCCACCCATAGTCCATTAGTCTCCGCAGTGAGTTAGCGGCTCCGAGCGTCAACCGAAACGTCAGAGCCGCCACAGACCATGCTTTTCGACGATCGACCGCGGCCGCAGCACTATATGTCGCGCGGGCCGCCGTGCGCCAGCGCCGCCTGGGCAGCGGCCAAGCGGGCGACGGGCACGCGGAACGGCGAGCAGCTGACGTAGTCCAGACCGATCTCGTGGCAATAGGTAACCGACGCCGGGTCGCCGCCATGCTCGCCACAAATCCCGATTTCCAGGTCGGGACGGGTCGAGCGACCCAGCTCCACACCCATCTTGATGAGCTTCCCCACGCCGTTGCGGTCCAGCGTCTGGAAGGGGTTTTCGGGCAGGATGCCCTGCTCCATATAGGGCAGCAAGAACTTGCTCTCGGCGTCATCGCGGGAGTATCCGAAGGTTGTCTGGGTCAAGTCGTTGGTGCCGTAGCTGAAGAACTCGGCGTGCTCGGCGATCTCGTCGGCCGTGAGGGCTGCCCGCGGCAACTCGATCATGGTGCCGAACTTGTAGTGCAGGTCTTGGCCGGTTTCCTGCTTGATTTCGGCCGCGACTTGCTCAAGCTGGTCGCGGACCATCTTCAGCTCGTTGACGTGCCCGACCAACGGAATCATGATCTCCGGCCGGACATCTACACCGTTCTTGGCCAGATCACTCGCGGCGCTGAGGATCGCCCGCACCTGCATGGCGTAGATAGCGGGATAGAGCAGCCCCAGCCGGCAGCCACGCATACCGAGCATCGGGTTGGACTCAGTCATCTGCCCAACGGCCTGTAGCAAGTACTCGGTTTCGTCCCGGTCAGCGGGAGAGACGCCCCGATGCGTTAGCTCCAAGAGCTGGACCCGCAATTCTTCGTAGTTGGGCAGAAACTCGTGGAGCGGAGGATCGAGCAGCCGGATAATCACCGGCCGGCCGGCCATTGTGCTGAGCACGCCGCGGAAGTCCTCGGTCTGGATCCCCTGCAACCGATCGAGCGCTTCACGATAACCCGTTACCGTTGCCGACGCTGCAACCTTGGCCTCCTGCTCGGCTACTAGCTGTTGGGCGGCCGCGCGCTCCCGGCGGCCTTCCGCTGCCGCGAGCGCCGCCCGGCGCTGCGCCAGCTCGTTCTCCAGTGCTGTGGCTTCACCAGCCGCCAGGATCATCTGTTGCACGACGGGCAGGCGCTCTTCCTCGAAGAACATATGCTCGGTGCGGCAGAGGCCGATTCCCTCGGCGCCGAAGCGCAGTGCCCGCTGGGCGTCCCGGGGGTAGTCGGCGTTGGCCCACACGCCGAGATGCCGAAACTCGTCGGCCCAGGACAGCAGCTCCTGTAGCTCTTGCTCGTCTTCGAGGTGGGTTTCCACCGTCGGAATGACGCCGGTGAACACCTCACCGGTGGTCCCATCAAGGCTGATCGCGTCGTTCTCGCGTACCACCTGTCCGTTGACGGTGAATTGGCGCCGCTGCGGGTCCACCACGATGGCCTCCGCACCGGCCACACACGACTTGCCCAAGCCCCGCGCGACCACGGCGGCATGGCTCGTGGCGCCGCCGCGCGCGGTCAGAATGCCCTGGGCGACGAGCATCCCATGCACGTCGTCGGGGTTCGTTTCCGGCCGCACCAGGATGACCGCTTCACCAGCGCCGCCCAATTCGGCGGCGCGGTCAGCGTCGAAGATGGCCTTGCCGGTGGCCGCGCCCGGCGAGGCATTCAAGCCGGTGGTGAGCCAGCGGCCGGCCGAAGAAGCCTCGGCCTTGGCGTCTCCATCGAAGTGCGGGAGGAGGAGCTGGTAGATCTGGTCCGGCTCGACCCGTTGGACTGCTTCCTCCTTGCTGATGAGTCCTTCCTGGGCCATGTCTACGGCGATCTTCACGGCGGCGGCGGCGGTCCGCTTGGCGGAGCGGGTCTGGAGCATGTACAGCGTTCCGCGCTCGATGGTGAACTCCAGGTCCTGCGTATCGCGATAGTGTTGCTCCAAACGGTCGGCAATGGCCTCGAACTCCCGGTACACCGTGGGCATATCACGGGCCAGCTGCGCGATGGGCTGCGGGGTACGAATACCCGCGACGACATCCTCGCCCTGCGCGTTCGTCAAGAACTCGCCGAAGAGCCGCTGCTCCCCGGTCGCCGGATCGCGCGTGAAGGCGACCCCCGTCCCCGAATCCTCGCCCATGTTGCCGAACACCATCGTCACGATGTTGACGGCCGTGCCCAAGTCGTGGGGTATCTTGTGGAAGTCACGGTAGGCATAGGCGCGCGGATTGTCCCAGGACGCGAACACCGCTTCTATCGCTTGCCGCAGTTGCTCATACGGGTCGTCCGGGAACTCCTGCCCCGCCTCCTCGCGCACAAGCGCCTTGAATCGCTCGACCACGTCCACCAACTGATCGGCCGTCAGGTCGGTATCCAGCGTCGCGCCGACCTCCCGTTTGACCTCATCGAGCAGCTCCTCGAATTGCTCGCCGGGCACGCCGATCACGATCTTGCCGAACATCTGGATAAACCGGCGGTAGGCGTCGTTGGCAAAGCGCTCGTTGCCCGTCAACTGCGCGAGGCCCTGGAGCGTCTCGGTATTCAGGCCGAGATTGAGCACCGTGTCCATCATGCCGGGCATTGAGAACTTGGCCCCGGAGCGCACCGAGACGAGCAGGGGGTTCTGGGGATTGCCAAACTGCTTGCCCGTCGCGGCCTCGACCTCTTGCAGCGCGGCGAGCGTCTGGTCCCACAGCTCCGCGGGGAACTGCTTACCGGCAGCGTTGTAGGCGTTGCAGGCTTCCGTCGTGATCGTGAAGCCCGGTGGCACTGGCAACTGGGCGTTTGTCATTTCCGAAAGACCAGCGCCTTTGCCCCCCAAGAGCTCGCGCATCTCCGCATTGCCGTCCGCGAAGCGATAGACCCATTTTGTCCCCGTCGCCGTACTCATAGTGCCAGTGTCCTTCTTCCTTACCCGAAAAGTGATCGTCTCCACCAGGCCGAAGCGACGCCGGCCTGGAATCACAGCATTATACTACCAGCCGGCATGTCGTGTAAAAACAACGTCTCCTACCCCCCGGAGGCACCGTTAACGAGAGGCCGCACCGCACTTCTGGGAGAATCGGGGCGCCTGCTGGCGTTCCGAATGGCGTTTTTGCTCCGAAAACAGCGTTATGTGCCAAACGGGTGACAATGCAGCGAGCGTGGGTTCCCGCTCGCGGGGAATGACGGACCTGAGGCCCGTCGGTCGCCGTAGGGGCAACCCTTGTGGTTGCCCTCGTCCCCCTGCGGAGCAAGGGAAACACGGGAGCCTGCGTCTCACCCCTCGCTCCCCTCGTTGTAGACCAGTTCGTCGTCAGCGACCGTGCGGCAGACAATCACCACGACCGGCTCCGTTTGGCTTAGGTTGATCTCCTGGTGTAGCGCCCACGCGGGGACAAAGATGAAGTCGCCGGGGCCGGCATCCGCCTGCTCCGACAGGTCCGGCCCTGAGCGGAACCGCGCGTGGCCGGAGATGACGTAAATGCCGGACTCGCAGGCACCATGGTGATGCACGCCGGATTCCACGCCCGGCGCAACGGTCACGTGCCCCATCCAGAGTTGCTCTGCGCCGGTGGTTTCCAGCGAGACGCCGGCCTCGCGCTGCATCCCCGGCGTCTGGGTCGTACCACAATCTCGTTTCGCCGGTCGCAGCACCCGCAGCGGAGTAGTGCCGGCGCGTGTAGCGATCTGCGTAGTCTCCGTAGTCATTGCTGCCTCTATACCCCCGCGGCGCGGAATAGCGCCGTTCCTCGCCCGCCGCCGCTACCGCTCCGGTGGCGCCCACGGCTCGCGCAAGCGGCGCTGTAGCTCGGGCAGTAGCTCGTCAACCGGCTGGCGCTCCTGCGCCATCGAATCGCGCTCGCGCACTGTCACGGTACGGTCTTCCAGGCTCTGCCGATCCACCGTGATGCACCACGGCGTCCCGATCTCATCCTGCCGCCGGTACCGCCGACCGACGGCGGCGCTCTCGTCGTAGACCGTCGGGAACTCCGGCCCCAGCGTGGCGTAGATTTCCTGGGCGAGCGCAACCAACTGCGGGTCGCGGCGCACCAAGGGGAAGACCGCCGCCTTGACCGGTGCAAGCTGGGGATGGAGCCGGAGCACGACCCGTTTGTTGCCCTTGGCATCTACCTCCTCGGCGTAGGCCGCCACGAGGAACGCCAGCAGCGGGCGGTCCACACCGGCCGATGGCTCGATGGTATACGGGATGAGGTGCTCCTGAGCCTGGTCGTCGAAGTAGTCAAGCTCCTTCCCGCTGGCCTCGGTGTGCTGCCGCAGGTCGTAGTCGCCGCGGTTGGCAATGCCTTCCAACTCCTCCAGCCCAAAGGGATACTGGAACTTGATATCCACGGTGCGTAGCGAGTAGTGCGCCCGCTCGTCCTCGGGAACCTCGTACCGCTCCAGCAAGTCGGGCGGTATCCCGTACCGCACGTACCACGCCAAGCGCTCCTCCACCCAGCGGTCGAACCACTCCGCAGCCGTATCCGGCTTGACGAAATACTCCAGCTCCATCTGCTCGAACTCGCGCGTGCGGAAGATGAAGTTGCCGGGTGTGATCTCATTGCGGAAGGCTTTGCCGATCTGGGCAATACCGAAGGGCAGCTTCATGCGGGCCGCCAGCTGGACGTTGCGGAAGTTGAGATACATCATCTGGCACGTTTCGGGCCGCAGGTACGCGACGGAGGCATCGTCCTCGACCGGCCCGACAAAGGTCTTGAACATCGTGTTGAACTGCCGCGCTTCCGTGAAGTCGCTGGCGCCGCAGTGGGGGCAGTTGGCGCCAAGCTCGTCGGCCTTGAACCGCCGATGGCACGAGCGGCACTCTACCAGCGCATCGGTGAAGTGCTCGACGTGGCCCGATGCCCGCCACACGTCGGGCGCGGAGAGGATCGCGCCGTCGAGGCCCACGATGTTGGGCCGCGACCACACCATGTCTCGCCACCAGGCCCGCTTGATGTTGTTCTTCAGCTCCACGCCCAAGGGGCCATAATCCCAGGTGCTCCCGAAACCGCCATAAATCTCGCTGTTGGGGAAGACGATGCCGCGCCGCTTACACAACGAGACCAGGGTGTCCATACTGACTGTTGGCTGTGCGCTCATGGGTGCTTATCTGCTCCAGTAGCGTGTTGGGGGTGTTGGGGTAGGGGTTCTCAACTCCGGCCGGCCTACCCTGCCCCTATCTTAGCGGCTGTGGGCCGCTGCCGGGGCCAGACCGTCGGCCTTAAGCCGGGCGAGAAACTCTGCGGTGCGCGGTCGTCGCTCCAAGATATACGTCACGGATGCTTGCATTAGCTCTTCGACCTCGGCCGCCGTGGCCGCGCTGACCTGCAAGCGCGCGGCGACATCTAACGACTTCTGCGCCAGCAGACGGAGCGTCTTGATCGCGCT
This sequence comes from Chloroflexota bacterium, assembly GCA_965220865.1. Lineage (GTDB taxonomy): Bacteria > Chloroflexota > UBA11872 > UBA12225 > JAJDUF01 > JAJDUF01. The sequence goes on along the minus strand of OZ244848.1, from coordinate 2,608,865 downwards.
CACGGACGCCGGCCGCGCGCGCTGCTGTCCTGGACCACAGTCGCTGCACAGGGCGCCGCCGCTGGCCTCACTATAGTAGAGGCGGCTGGGCTGCAAGCACTCACTACACGCGGTGCAGTGGTAAAGCTCCGGCAGGTAGCCGAGCAGCCCCAAGAGTTGCGTCTCGAAGCGGCGCATGACCAGCGCTTCGGCCGGCCCACCCTCGTCCAGGTAGCCGAGCGTGTCGAGCAGGAGCGCGAACAACGGTGGATTGGGCTGCTGCACCTCATTGAGGCGATCAACCAACTCGGCGGCATAGCAGGCGAGACTGGTGCGCCAGAGATCGTCGCGGAGGTGATGGTAAGCCCGAACGATCTCGGCTTGGGTGATGATGTCGAGGTCGCGTCCCCTGGCCAGTTGCGCTTCGGTATGGGAAAACAGCTCCAGGCTGCCCCCCAGCTTGCTACGCGGGCGCCGCGCGCCCCGGGCGACCGCCCGCACCTTGCCGTATGAGGCCGTGTAGAGTGTCACGATACGGTCGGCTTCCCCAAAGTCGGTGCGCCGCACGATGATCGCCTCGGTGCGATAGGTACGAGCCGTTGTCGCCATATCGGCCTCGAACTGCTGCGCGCCGCCTCACCCCACCCGCCGCCCGGTCATTCCCGCAAAAGCGGGAATCCAGGCTCCCTTTCCCCTGGGAGAGGGCGAGCCACCGGCGTGTTGCCAACCACCTTACACCCCCTCTCCACATGGTGGAGAGGGGGCCGGGGGGTGAGGCGTGGACAGGCTGCTCAGGCGGCCGGCTCCGCGGAGGTCGTGCTCTCCGGGGACGGGACCGGCCGCAGAATACGGACCTTCTTGATGCGGTTGCCGTCAATGGCAACGACGGTGAGGCGCACTCCGTCCGCAACCACCTCGTCGCCCGGTTCCGGCACGCGGCCGAGTCTGTCGTAGACGAAGCCGCCGATGGTATCCACGTCGTCGGCATCGAGGCGCAGGGACAGTAGCTCGTTCACCTGCCCCAAGGGGGCCAGGGCATCCACGATGGCTTCACGCTCGCTGAGGTGGCGCACCGGGGCTTCCTCGGTATCGTACTCATCCTGAATCTCGCCGACGATCTCCTCCAGGATGTCCTCAATCGTCACCAGCCCCGCAGTGCCGCCATACTCGTCCACGACGATGGCCAGGTGCGTCTTGCTCTGGCGCATCTCCCGCAGCAGTTCCGCAACCCTTTTCGTCTCCGGTACGAAATGCACCGGCCGGAGGACCTGACGGAGGTTTACCTCCTGCTCACCTTCCTGGCGCAGCGCGCGCACGGCGTCCTTGACATAAAAGACGCCGAGAATGTGATCCATGTCGTCTGCGTAGACGGGCATCCGCGAGAGACCCGCTGCGAGGGCGCGGTCGAGCACCTCTTGCACTGCCCTGTCGCTACTGGCCGCCACCACGTAGACGCGCGGCACCATGATCTCGCGTACCAGCGTATCGTCCAACTCGAAGATGCTGTGGATCATCTCGCGCTCGGTCTCGGCGAGCACTCCGCCTCGCTCCGCAGCGTCAACCTGGAACTTGAGGTCCTCCTCGGTCACGACCGGCACGGTGTCGAGCACTCTCGCGGCGCCAAACGGGCGGAATAGCAGACGCGCGAGGGTATCGAGCAGCCACACCAATGGCCAGCACAGCCAAGCCGTGACGCGGAGGGGCCGGGCAAAGACCAACGCCGTCGACTCGCCCACGTGTGCAGCAGCAATGCGGGGTGCGTACTTCGCCAAGAGGACGACCAGCAGCGTTGCAATCGTGGTCACTATCACGACGGCGATCCACTGACTGCCGCCGAGCAGCGGGGCAAGCCAATCGCCGTATTGCCAGACGATCAGAGTCGTGGCAAAGAGGATCGGTGCCGTCAACGCCAGCTTGACCGTGGCGAGGAAGCGGTTGCCTTGGTTGGTCAGCCACAGCAGGTCGGTGGCCGCGCGCTGACCTTCACCCGCTAGCTGCCGGAGGCGGCCTTGCGGCACCGTGAGCACCGCGGTTTCGGCGGCGCTAAAGAAGGCGGCCAGCGCCGTTAGTAGCAGAAAAATTAACCCCGTCAGCGCGAGACTGACGGGCGATATACTGGAGGGGTCCAAACGGCAATAACTCCTGGCCGGCGGCGCAGAGGCCTTCCCCACATCTTAGACGCGCTGCGTGCTGTGGGATGTGCGTTGCCAGCCCACATGCCTCCATCCACTATCATACCATCCCGCGCAAGTGCCGTTCCACCGGCCGAGCGGGCGGCAGACTCCCCCTCTCGACATGGTGGGGGGGCGGGGGGTGAGGCGCAACTACCCGGCAGCCCCTAGGTCCTCAATGTGGAAGGAGACTGCCCACACGGCATACTCGCGCGCGCTCCCGACCGCTGCCGCGATCTGCCGCGCGGCCGTCTCGCTCGCGCAGAGCGCAAAGACCGTTGGCCCGCTCCCACTCACCTGCACGTGGCGCGCTCCTGCGTCGCGCAGCCGACTGTGAATGGCGCCGATAGCCGGGCAAAGCCGGGCGGCCGTCGCCGCCAGTCCGTTGGTCAGGGCAGTAGACCAGTCCGGGGCACGGCCCTGCCGCAGATCCGCGGCCAGCCGGCGCGCTCGGCTACCGTCGCTGTAGCTGTCCGAACGCAGCGCCCCATAGACGGCGGCGGTGGACAGTGGTTGGCGGGGACGGACCAGGACCACCCAGCCGGGTGGAGGGGATGGCAGGCGCTCCACCCGTTCGCCGCAGCCGCTCACGACCGCCGTCGGCCCGGCCAGGAAGAAGGGTATATCCGAGCCCAGCGTGGCGCCGATGCGGGAAAGCTCGGCAAGCGGTAGGCCCAAGCGCCAGTGCCGGTTCAGCGCCACGAGCGCCGTCGCGGCGTCGCTACTGCCGCCGCCGAGTCCCGCCGCTATGGGAATGCCTTTGCACAGCCGCAGTTCGGCGCCACGCTGGCAGCCGGTGGCGTCCTGCAACGCCCGCGCCGCCCGGACCACGAGGTTCTCCGTGCCGGCGAGCGCGCTCCGGTCGCAGGCGAAGCGGAGGGCCTCGGCCGGCGCGACGCGCAGTTCGTCGTAGAGACCAACCGCTTGGATCACCGAGGCTATTTCGTGGAAGCCGTCCGGCCGGCGCCCCAGAATTTCGAGCGCCAGGTTGATTTTAGCCGGGGCGCGATACAGCTCCATCAGCCCACCCAATGACCGACCAGGCGCACGACCCGCGGCAGAAAGATCGCCATCCCGACCAGCACCGCCCCACCTGCGCTCACCAAGACGGCACCGGCCGCCACGTCCTTGGCGACCTTGGCCAGCGGGTGCGCCTCCGGTGACACGAGATCAACGATAGCCTCGGCGGCCGTGTTGAACAACTCGGCCGTCAGGACAAGGGTGATCGTCACGAGCAGCACCGCCAACTCCAAAGGAGCGACACCGACCAGGACCGCTGCCGCCAACACTACAACGGCGGCGCAGAGGTGAAATCGCACGTGGCGCTGACTCCGCACCGCGTGGTACACGCCGGACCAGGCGTACCGGAGACTGTTGCGAAAACGCTTCCGGCTATCGGTCGTCGGTAAGGCCGAGCTGTCCAAGAATGCGCTCCTCCTGCTGACGCATCGCCGCGAAGTCCTCGTCCCGGTGGTGATCGTACCCCACAAGATGCAGCACGCCATGAATCAGCAGGTAGGCCAACTCGTGGCGCTCGGTATGTCCGTAGGCGCGCGCTTGTCGCTGCATTCGTGGATAGGAGATCACCACGTCGCCGAGTTGTCGGCCGGCCTCTGCCAAGGCCACGAACGGCTCCCGGTCTTCAGGCGCTTGCAGCGGGAAGGCCAGAACGTCGGTGGGGCGGTCAACGCCACGATAGCGTTTGTTCAGGTCGTGCAAGAGCGTTTCACCCCCCACCGTCACGGATACCTCTTCTCCCGGCGGAGGGCAGGCGGGCGGACCTAATCCCCGGCCCCCTCCCTTCAGGGAAGGGGAGTCAGCGCCGCGATCGCAAGCCTCTTCCCGGTCAAGAGGGCCATCAGTGCCGCGACCTATAGCCCCTTCCCTGGAGGGAGGGGGTTGGGGGTAGGTATACCCATCCCCCGCGGCAAGGGCCGCAGTCACCACCTGCTCTACCCACGCCGGGTCTACGTCGGCCGCATACGACGGGTCAACCGTCAGCAGCACGCTCGGCGTCGGGACTAGGCAGTTTGGCTGGGGCAGTGGTCGCCTTGGGGTATTCGATGCGCGGATGGTAGATACCCTGTAACTGCTGCGTCAACGTCCGCTTGATACTCTTGATGTCCTGGAGCGTCAGGGCCGAATCGTCGAGTTGCCCCTCCAATACCCGCTCGTCTACCACACGAATGACCAGTTCCTCGATACTCTGAGCCGATTGCCGGGTCGCCGTGGGAGCCGTCGTTGCCGAGCGGACCGCGGCTTCGGCGCTATCCGCCAGCATCACCAGGGCGGTTTCCTTGGTCTGCGGCTTGGGACCGGGATAGCGGAACTGATCCTCGCTCACCGGCGGATGGCCGTTGTCCTCGACCGCCCGCCGATAGAAATACTGCATGCACGTGTCGCCGTGGTGCTCGCTGATGAAGCTCTGGATGCGCCGCGGCAGACGGTGCTGGCGCCCCAAGGCCAGGCCCTTGCTCCTATGCTCGATGATTGCCAGCGCGCTTTCCTGCGGGCCAAGATGGTCGTGGATGTTCTCCCCGTCCATCTGATTCTCGATGAAGTAGTAGGGCCGGTGGAGCTTGCCTATATCGTGGTAGTAGGCCCCCACCCGCGCCAAAAGCGGGTTTCCGCCGATGCGCTCGGCCGCCTGCTCGGCGAGGTTGGCCACCAACATGCTGTGATGGAACGTACCGGGCGCTTCGAGCGCCAGCCGGCGGAGCAACGTTTGCCCCGGGTGCGCCCACTCCAGCAGTTGCATTGTCGTCGTTGCACCAAACAGAATGCCGGCCAGCCCGGAGATACCCAGCGTGAGCACCGCCGCCAGTGCTCCGTTGCCCAGCGTTGCGAGTACCAACGGCGTCATGGCGATCAGGTCGTAGTCTTGGTGCAGCAACCGGAAGGCGACGACGATCACGAGGCCGGACACGGCCACGAGCAGGCCAGCCACGAAGAAGGTATGCATCCGCTCGATCCGCCGTGCCCCAAGCGCCCCGGCCGCGGTGGTGGTGACGCTGAGGGTGATGAGCTCGAGGTTGCCGTTATAGAGCGGCGCTAGGAGCAACACCGTTGTGACAGACCACACCAGGGCCAACCGCGGCGCGAGCAAGCTGCTGAGTACCATCGCTCCGGTGGCCAGCGGGATCGCGTAGACCGCCCAGTGCGCCGTCGGCAGGATCAGCTTGGTGACGAACAGCGGGATGACGATGGAGACCAGCAGGCCGGTCACATGCAGTGGATGGCTAAACGTGACCGGCTGAAAAATGCTGACATAGTACAAGAAGAGGCCGACCAGCAGACCGACGTAAAGGGCGGTACCGAGTAGGAAACCGAACCGCAGGGGCCGCCTCGACAATCCCAACGCCTTGAGCGCTTCAACGTCGTCTTCCGTCAGGGTTTCACCGGCCCGCACGATCACCTCACTAAGCTCTACGGTCGCGGTGACCGGCTGCACCGCGTCGCGGGCCTGTTGTCGTGCCTCCTCGGTCGCCTCGGCATTGTAGATCAGGTTCTCCTGAATGTACTCGCGGACGAGCGCAGAGACGACCGCTATCTGGTCGCTACTCAGCGACTGATTAATCGAGGCGATGGCCTGGCCCTGAACGTCGGCCAACTCGTCTCCGTGGATGCGCTGCCCGACGTGATTGTCCAGAATACGCAAGGTTTCGGCAGTAACCGCCAGCCAGTCGGCATCGGGCAGCTCTGCCATGAGTGCCACGGTCCCCGCCGAGAGGTTGGGGATGAGCGCGGCAATCTGCCGCTGCCGCTCCGCCGACGAGGCATGGCCCGCTTTGCGGACATCGCTGACGGCGCTCAACGCTTCGGTGGCGTTCGTGCGGAGGCGTCGGAGCAGACTGGAATCGTAGTCGGAGTAGTCGCCTACCTGCGCTGCCGCCGCCTCGCGCAACGCCCGCGTCTGCACTTGACTCACATATGTCGCGCGGCGCGGAGCAAGTATTGTCGTCTCGGCCACCTCGCCGGCCGACAGAACTGGCCGATCCGTCCCCAGCTCCAGCGTGAGGATGGCGGTAGCAGCAGCAACCAGCACCAGCCCCCCCACGACGGCCACCACGATAGGCAGCCACTGCCGGCCGGCTATGGCCGGGAGGCGCGGGAGGCCCCCGACTTTAGTATTCGCTTCGGCCGACGCTGGAGAGGCCATGATTACCCTGAAAACGACCGACCAAGCCCGTCCCGGGCGCTGTCCTGTTGGGCCGCGTCTATCCTGGCGGCCAAGTCATTGGGCGATCGCCCAAGAGATGCACGTGCAAGTGATCGACAGACTGACCGCCGTCTGCGCCGTGATTAATGACCAGCCGGTAGCCGGATTGAACCAGCCCCTCGGCAGCAGCGACTTCGATCGCAGTCGCCAGCACGGCGCCCAATATGTCTGCATCGGAGCGGTTCGTGTCGGCGACGGAGGCAATGTGACGCCGCGGTATGACCAATATGTGCGTGGGTGCTTGCGGGTTGAGATCGCGGAACGCCACGATGTCGTCGTCCTGGCGCACGGTCGTCGCTGGTATCCGGCCTTCCGCAATGCCACAGAACACACAATCCGCCATCAGTGCCTCCCGCCGGGATACGGCCGCGCCCGGCTCGGCGATGATGCCGCCGCGTCACGGCGACCAACTATCCGGGCCGGATTTCGACCGGATCGTTGGCGAAGCGCGTCTCCCAGCCTTACGCGCTCGGCCGCCCTCCACAAGACCGGGCCAACCCAGCCCGTCTTCTGTGCCGACCGGCAGCCAATTCTACCACGACAACCCACACCTACCAGAGAGCGGCCACTGAAAAACGTCTCCGACCGGCGTGCAGCCGGCGCGTCGTAGAATCTGCCCCCTCAGTCGTGTCGCGCGAGCTGCAAGGCAACCCAGTCCCGGCGGGTACGTCGCGCGACCGGCGCAAACCCCGCCTGTGTCAGCGCGCCAACGGCGATTGCTTCCCGCTCCGCCAGAATGCCACTCGCGATGAGCTGTCCGCCCGGCCGAACGGCGCCGGCTAGCTGGTGAGCGTGCTCGCTGATTACTCGCGCGACGATGTTGACGATAGCGAGGTCGAACTGCACTTCCGGGGCGATACAGCTGGGCGTGGCACCGTCCGCAGTCGTTGGCACCGGTATGCCGAGCGTTCCATGGAGAACGGTCACAACGTCGGCCACCGCATTCACACCGACGTTCTCGCCGGCCGTGCGCGCCGCCGTTGCGTCTACATCGAGCGCAAGCACCTGCGCGGCGCCCATTCGCGCAGCAGCGATGGCCAGAATACCGGAGCCGGTACCGAGGTCCAGCACGTGGGCGCCCGATACGGGCAGTGTCTCAAGCAGCTCGAGGCAGAGCTGGGTGCTCGGATGGAGGCCTGTGCCGAAGGCCAGCCCCGGATCGAGCGTTATCACGAGATCGTCGGGCCGGGGCGCATAGTCGAGCCACGAGGGGGTGACCACCCAACGCCGGCCCACCCGCAGCGTGTGATAGTGCTTACGCCAAGCAACCTCCCAGTCCTCCTCCGCCGTCCACCGAATATCCAGCGTGCCGAGTGGCGCCAAGTCGAAGGCACGCAAGATTCCGATGGCCCGGGTAATCTCCTGCTCCGCCCGCTGCCAGTCGGCGTCATCGGAGATGTAGGTGCGGATCGTCCGCAGCGCCTCGGCCGGCGTGTCGTACTCGTCGGCGTCGCCGGTCTGGATCAGCGGATGCTCGACCAGCACATCGCCGCCCCAGCGGCGGAAGAGCGCCGCGACGGCTTCCGCCGCTTCGGCACTTGCTTGGATACGGAACTCGCGCCAACGCATGACGAATCGGGCTGCACGGTCTATGCCGGTGACTATTCTACTTCTTCCGAGCCAGCCGGCGGCGGACCTGGTAGGCTTGAGCGCGCAGATGCATAGCCGGGCGCGACCGAGTACTGTCGTGTACCGGGATACGCAACGACGCGCGATCCGATTCCTGCGCCGCGAAAGGAGCTATCGTGAGAGAGAACAAACTACGCACGCTGTTGAACACCGGGCAGCCGTCGCTCGGCACGCATGTCCACAGCGCCTGGCCCTCGATCATCGAGGTGGTCGGCCACACCGGCGTCTACGACTACGTCGAGTTTGTCTCCGAGTACGCCCCCTTCGACCTTCACGACTTGGATCACCTGTGCCGCGCAGCCGAGATCTTCGACCTCGGCGCCATGATCAAAGTTGACCAGGAGCCGCGCCGCTTCACGGCCCAGCGGGCCATCGGCTCCGGCTTCCAGAGCGTCCTCTTTGCCGACTGCCGCAACGCCGAGGACGCTCTGGAGTGTGTACAGGCCGTCCGGCCGGAAACGCCCTCCGACGGGGGACTCCACGGCGTCGGAATGCGCCGTGCGTTCTACATGGGCTACGGGGGCACGCCGGACTACGTACAAGCGCTCAACGACATCGTTGTCGTCCTCATGATCGAGAAGCGGGGAGCAGTGGAGCAGTTGGAGGAGATTCTGGCGATAGACGGGGTAGACATGGTCCAGTGGGGACCTTCGGACTATTCGATGAGCATCGGTCGGGCCGGTCAGCCCCAGCATCCTGAGGTGCAGGCCGCGAAGCGCAAGGTTTTCGAGACCTGCCAGCGGCTAGGTGTACCGGCGCGGGCCGAGATCAGCAGCCCGGATGAGGCCGCGCCGTATCTGGAAATGGGCGTCCGCCATTTCTGCATCGGCACCGATATTTCAATCTTGCACAACTGGTTCAAGCAGAACGGTGGCGACCTACGCGACGCCATCGAACGAGCGTAGCACGACCAAGTGCCCCCATCCGACGCACCTCACTGCGGTCCCCGATGGCCCCCCCGCGAAAGTAGGGGGACCATCGGGGAGCCGGGAGCAGCCAGGAAAGAGACGACTATGGCGATCACAGCGACCAAGCTGCTGACTGCCGACGACCTCCTGCGCTTGTCCGGCCAGGGTGTGCGCGGCGAGTTGATCCGGGGGATGCTGCACGAGACCACGTCATCGGGACTGGAGCACAGCAAGATCGCAGTGAACCTGTCAATCCTATTGGGAGTCTTCGTCAAGCCTCGGACTTAGGCGTCTGGCTGGAGCGCGACCCGGATACCGTCCGCGAGCCGGACATCGCCTACTTCTCGGCAGCGCGGCTACCAACCGACGTGCGGATTACGGGCTACGCCGAGGTGCCTCCCGACCTGGTTGTGGAGATCGTCTCCCCCGGCGATACCCGGCGCGAGGTCCGCGGCAAGGCCCGGATGTGGCTAAGTTATGGCGTAGCCTTGGTCTGGGTCGTGCAGCCCGACACGCGCACGGTGGACGTGTACGAGCCGGCCCGCGCAGCGGTGACGCTCACCGAGCGCGACACGCTCGACGGCCTGGAGACACTCCCCGGTTTCACCTGCGTGATCAGTGACATCTTCGACACGTAGGCCCTGGCCTCCGGTCGTTGGGAAGCGGTCCGGAGGGCGGCTGCCGCACCGTCCGGTCACTATTTGCGCCAATTCCGTTCAAAACAGGTACAATATAGGCGTCAATCAAAGAAGCGTAGTTTACGAGGCTCGTTGAGGCGCAGTCCCGCACGGGGGGCCGGGGGTGCGAAGTGACTAGCCCAATGAGTAAAGCCGATACCTTCCTACGTTCGGAGGAACCGGTATGCCTAGGCCCAGTTCTGCTCGCGTTGCCGATCCGCGCGCTCCGCATCTAGCCAAGCCCGAAGCGGAAAGATACCCACCCCCGCCCGACGTTGACCCATATGGCGTCGTGTTGAGCCGCGATGCGCGCGTGAATATCAAGCGCGGCTTCGACACCATGGCCACCATACTCCGGGTAACGCTCGGCCCCGTTTCCCGCACGGTCGTGATGGAGTCGCTTTCCACCGGCCGGCCGCCGGAAGTGCTGGCGGATGCGGCCACCATCGCCCGGCGCATCATTGGCATCCCCAACCACTGGGAAGACATGGGGGCCATGATGATCCGTCACATGGTTTGGCAGGTGCGGGAGAACGTCGGCGACGGGGCCGCCACCACCGCCGTCCTCGCCCAAGCCCTCCTGGACGAGGCGACCAGGGTCGTCGCGTCCGGCACGAACGCGATGATGGTGCGCCGGGGCGTGGAGGCGGGTCTCGCTGAGTCCATCAAGATGCTCAACGACCTGGCGACACCCATGGAAACGGAGGAGCAGATCGAGGCTCTGGCAGTCGCAGCGGCCGGGCACGAGAAGATCGGCGCCTACATTGCCGAGATTCTCGACATTCTCGGCACGGAGGCTGTCATCCTGGTCCAAGAGCATGTCGGCTTGGAGATAGACCGCGAATACATTGAAGGCTTGCAATGGGATAGTGGCTATTGGTCGGCCTACTTCTGCGACGACCCCAGCCGGATGGAAGCCACGATCGAGAACCCCATCATTATCTCGACCGACACGAACCTGGAGAAAGTCGAGGATGTCCTCCCCCTCATGGAACAGGTCATGGAGGTGAAGGACGAGCTACAGACTGGGGGATTGGTCATCTTCGCCAATGACATTCGCGGTCCGGCGTTGGCGCTGATGGTGTCCAATAACCAGAAGGGCACCCTGCGCTGCCTGGGGATCAAGGCGCCGGGGGCCGGAGACCGGCGCATTCGGGTCCTCGAAGACATCGCCGTCCTGACGGGGGCGCGGTTCATCTCCGAAGATGCCGGCGAGCGCCTCCGGGAAGCGACGCTCTCCGACCTGGGACGAGCGCGGCGCGTCTGGGCCAACCGTGACTTCCACAGCATCATCGGCGGGGCCGGTACCCACGCGGCGATCCAGCAGCGCACGGCGGAAATCCAAGAGACGCTTCCCGATGCCGAGAACGAGTTCGAGCGCACCAAGCTACGCGAGCGGATCGCCAAGCTCACCGGCGGCTGCGGCATCCTGCGGATTGCCGCCCCCACCGAGCGGGAGCGCGACGAGCTGAAGCAGCGTGCCCAAGAGGCCGTGTCCGCAGCCCGCGCCGCGGCGGAGGAAGGCGTGGTGCCTGGCGGTGGCGCAGCCTACATGGCCTGTATTCCGGCCCTGGAATCGCTGGCCACCGAGCACGAGACCTCTAGCCCGGATGGTGTCGCCGCCGGCATCCGGGTCCTGGCACGGGCACTCGAAGCGCCGGCCTATTGGATCGCCGAGAACGCCGGTCACGACGGTCGGGCCGCCATCGCCGCAGCCAAAGAAGCCGGGCCGGGCCATGCGCTTGATGCCACCACCGGCGAGATCAGCGACATGCGGCAGTCGCAGGCGCTCGATCCGCTCAAGATCGTCCGCATCGCGCTGGAGACCGCCACAAGCGGCGCCGTCATGGCGCTGACCACCGACGCGCAGGTACGCACCAAGGACCAGGAACCAGAGGTCAATCCGTAGATAGAGAGGTAGGCGGAACGTATGCAATCAGGGGAGCCGAAAATCGTCCAATTCCCTACCGAGCGTGCCCGCGAGCGCACCGCAGGTGCGCTGGCTGCGGCGCAGGCGGAGCCGCTCCCACCACCGGGCGACCGCTGGGAACTGGTTTCGCCCGCGGGCGGCTGGGGCGGCACGGTGCTCGCGTTGAGCACTCCGGTCCCCCTTCTGGAACGCCCCGAGGAGGATGAGACGCAGCCGCTCTTCGCCGGGACGACGTCCGGCTGCTTCATTTCGCTGGACAACGGACAGACCTGGGAGCCACAGAACGAAGGCTTGAGCAGTCCCTACGTGCAGGCGATCACCGTCTCGCCGCGGTATGACCAGGACCCAACCGTCTTCGCCGGCTCGCTCGGCGGCGGCGTCATGCGGTCGAGCGACGGCGGGCACACCTGGTCGCGCATGGAGTTCTGGCAGGCCGCCGCACCGGTCACGGCCATCGCCCTTTCCTCACGCTTTCCCAGCGATGGCACGATCCTGGCCGCCACCCAGTACGAAGGCATTCAGCGTTCCACAAACGCCGGGCACACGTGGTCTACGGCGAACTTCGGCCTCGGGGACCTCTCCATCATGGCGTTGGAGGTCTCTCCCACGTTCGATGAGGACGAGATGGTCTTCTGCGCCGCCACGGACGGCCTCTATCGCTCGACCAACGGCGCCCGCGCGTGGCGGCGGGTCCGCGGCCTGCCCACCGAAACAGTGCAGGCCATCGCGTTCTCCCCGTCGTTCCCGGAGGACAGCACCATCTTCGTCGGCACCGAAGACGCCGGAATCTTCCGCTCCACCAACCGGGGCATGCGCTGGCAGCCCGTGAACGACGGGCTGACGGACACCCAGGGAGACGAGTTGCCGCCGGTGAATGCGCTCTGGGTATCCCCACATTTTGGGAATGACGCCACGATTTTCGCCGGTACTGCGGGGAGCGGAGTCTTCCGCTCGACAGACGGTGGGAAGACCTGGCAGCAGCACGGGGCTGAAGGCGAGGCCGTGATGGCACTGCTCGGTCAGCCGGACGGCACGATGCTCGCCGGCTGCCACCAAAACGGCATTATGCGTATCGCGGCGGACGGTACCACCACTCCGGCAAACCAGGGCATCGCCGCCCGCTCAATGTCCGCGCTGGCCCTCTCTCCGGACTTCGAGCGCGACGGCGTACTCTACACCGCCGGCATCGAAGACGGTGTTTTGCGGTCCGCTGACCGGGGCGCCACCTGGCAGCCGGTCGGAGCGCTACCGACGAATCAGGTACTGTCCCTGGCCGTGGCGCCGCGACCGCTGCCGGAGCATGTCCTCCTCGCAGCGACCGACGACGGCCTGTACCGCTCGACCGACTCCGGGGCACAGTGGGAACGCGCGGAGTTCCCCGAGACCGAGGACGAAGAGGTCACCATCGCTGGCTTGGACAGCAGCGCAGTACGCATGGTGACATGCACTGGCGGCACCCCGCAGGAGGAGAGTGTCTGTGCAGCGGTCGTCGGGCAGCGGCTGATGCTCTCGATGGACAGCGGCGCCACATGGTCGGCGATCGAGCCACCCACCAACGAGGAAATGCTGATCGGCGTAGCGCTCTCGCCGCAGTATCGCCGCGATCAAACGGTGCTTGTCGGCACGTATTCGCAGCTCGGCGCCGCTCGCCTCGGCCGCGTCCGCGCTCCCGGCGCACGCGCCGCGTGGCGTCAGGACCTTCAGGCGAGCACTGTGACGATTTGGCGGTCGCTCGACGGCGGCGAGAAATGGACGCCGATTATCGAGCAGCTGAGCGGCGCCCGCTGGGCCGCCTTTGGGCTACCGGACGACTATCGCGGTGACCAAGAGGATGAGCGCAACCGGTTCTTTGTGGGGCTTGGGACGCTGGTGCTGCGGCCGATGTTCGGTGGGAAAGCGCTCTGGATCGCCGAGCGTGTGGGCCGGCCCTCCAGCGGAGTGCTGTCCGTGGCCCTCACGAGCGGCGGAGTCTGGGGCCGGGCGCTCTTTATCGGCTCCAGCGAAGGGGTCTACCGCTCCGACGACGAGGGCTTGACCTGGCAATCGGTGAACACTGGGCTAGGATCGCGCACGGTCGTATCGGTGGCGCTGTCCCCGGGCTTCAACACGGATGGCCGGGCCTACGCACTGACCCTTGGGGGTACACTCTGGCGCCTGGCGGCCGGCAGCTAACCGGTGCGCCCTGGCACCCACGACGCGGGTCTCCCAGCGTGGGCCTGCGAGAAGGAGGGCGGCGATGGCGCACTACCTGTACCAGATCGCGTATACCCAGGAGGCGTGGGCAGCACAGCTTCAGAATCCCCAGAACGTCGCCGATCGTATACGGGGAAGCGTCGAAGAGCTTGGCGGCAACATCGCCGGCATCTGGTATGCCTTCGGCGAATACGACCTTTTCATCATCCTGGAGATGCCGGACAACGTCAGTATGGCTGCGCTTGCCATGGCGTTTGCCGCGGGCGGTGCCGTGAGCACCGCCAAGACGACAGTGCTCATGCCCCTGGAGGACGGGCTGGCGGCGATGAGCAAAGCGGCCGCTTCCGGCTACCGACCACCGAACAACTGATCCGGCTACTCGGCCACTAGCTCCTCCCCGGCCCAATCTGGGGCCGCCTAGACCCGGCGTAGAGCTTGCGGTACACACGTTAGGGCAGCACTAGGAATGCGCGTAAAGGAACTGCTCGCACTCATGGAAGATGATCCCCAGTGGCTGGGACCGGCCGGTGTCTGGCTGCGTCCCTATGGGGTGTCTATTGCGGCGCTCATCGGACACTGGCACGCAGTTGACCATGACGTAGAGCAGGTAGCCGCCGACTACAAAATCCCGCTCCCGATCATCGTAGCGGCGGTTGATTACTACGAGCAGCATCAGTCCGAGATTGACACCCGCCTCGCTTTAGATGCCGCCTGATGCCTCGTGGTCCGTTTCTACACCGACCATGATGTGAGCCTTCGCTTGGTTGAGGTACTGCACAGCCGGGGATACCAAGCGACAGCGGCAAGGGGTCTGGGGCACCAACGCGCTCTCGATTACGAGCATCTCCTGCTCGCTGCCCAACATGGCTGGACTCTGATCACCCACAATCGCAAGGATTTCACCGAGTTGCATGGTGCCTGGGTGCATTGGCCACGGGCGTGGAAGGTTGCTCCACGCCCCACCCATGCTGGCATTCTCGTTCTACGTCACGCGCCGGTCAGTAGCATCTACGAAGCTCTGGACACCCTGCTCCGCACGGAGCCGCTGCTCCCCAACACTCTTTATTGGTGGCATGGTCAGGGTCGGAAGGAGCCGTGGAGCCTGTGGCAGCCTGATGCCAAGGAGTGGCGTCCAGTGCCGACGGGGACCTGACCTAACCTCTAGCTCCTTCCCTGAAGGGAGGGGGAGGAGCTAGGTGCGTACCACCCGCTAGAGCCGGACTATATCGCCTTTCGCCAAGAGCGCTGCGGCGCCAAGGCCGCGCACCGCCAGGACGCGGCTCGGTGCAAAGTAGGGGAAGTCAAAGGCCGTGCGGTCACCGGCGCGTGCGCCGGGCACAGGCAACAGTCGTGCCGTCAGCGGCTTGTCGAGGCGGGCGGCGAGCGTTGCCATGTCCAGGATAATCGCTGCCAGTTCATCGCTCCGCGTATCACCGGGCAAAGGAACGGTATCGAGACCCAGGCCACAGACCGCGGCATAGAGGAGCAGGCTATCCACGCTGACCAGCCCCTCGCTGGCACGCTGCGCCAAGCGGGAGTCCTCGAGCACCGGCAGCATCAGGCCGGAATACCCCGTCCGGGGAATGTGCGCGGAGCCGAGCGCGCTGGTCAGCACGGCGGCGGCAAAGAGCGTGCCGGAGGCGCCAAATCGGGCCACACCGAGTCGTTCGAGCGCCACAGCGATGCTGCGCTCGTCATCCGGGAACGGCGCCAGCGATAGGTCTACGCCACCAAACGCCACCGCCGTGCCGTCCTCCGCGGCCCCGAAGAAAGACTGCTGCGGGCGCAGGATGCGCTCTAGGCGCTGCCAGTGCCCGTCCAGCGCGGCGATGAGGCTCCGTCTGGCCTCGTCCAGGCTCGCCGCGTCCGTGAAGGCCTCGACCGCCACGTCCGCTGCCTCCAACGCGAGGGCATATCGTGAGTGACTGCCCTCATGGTAGGCCGCCGGGAAGAACGGGATGTGCGGCGGGCAGTTGGCCAGCGCCGCGAAGCGCAGGTTGCCGAAGCCGTCGGGAGTGGTCTGCGCGATGTCGGCGATAGCTGCGGCCGTCCGCTCCACGGCCGGCAGATGCACCCCCCCGTGGTGGCTGGCAACCAGCACGGAGCAGAAGGTCACTTCGGTGGCACGCACGATTTCCGGGAGCACGTTAATGAGGTCGAGCGCGGCTTGGCGGCGCCTAGCGGACGGCGCGTCGAGAATGCGGACCGGACCGACCGAGACGTATTCGAACCCGCGCTCACGGGCCGCGGTTTCGAGCGCGCGTGCGTAGGCCAGGGCCTCTCCGCCATCAGCCCCGGCCAAGACGGTACTCAGCGGTGGGCCAGCCAAGCGCACGGTTTGGACCTCATAGCCGCCGGCCGTGAGCCGCGCCCGCAGGTCCCGCGCAAACGTGCCTACGTCGTCGAGGTCTGTCGGAGCGAAGGGCCAACGCAGCGGCACTCCGACCGTGAGCGAGCGAATCTTCATAGCTTGCTTTGCCTTCCGACCGGGACGACACTCCCCTACTCCCCGCCGCTTCTCAGCCCCGGATGCCGGCCCCGATAAGGTAGCGTCTAATGCACAGCGCCTTCAGAATAGGGTATTATTAGCCAGCATAACAACGCGCGGCCCGCCAGGGGCCGTGCCGGGGCCGCCTGGCCCCGCTGTGTTCTTCATCCATGCTCATAGAACATACCTCGATAGCGAGCCGCGCGCCCTTCATAAGGGAGCGGGATGCCAGCGACACTTCTAGGGGTATCCCCTTCCCACCTCCGGCGAGTTCTCCCTCTCGCCGCATAGAGTTACACACCTACCCCCCAGCACCCGTCATTGCAGCTTGCGCCGCAATCCAGCCCGACCGGGGGGCCACGACGCCCCGCCGTAGCTGCCAACGACCACGATCCCATTGATCGGAGGAGGTCGACAAGTCCGATGACAACAGCTCAGGAAAGCACAAGCAGCTTGGCCACGGAGCCACCGGTCCTACCGGCAGCTATACGGCACGACCTGGACCGGGGCCAGGCGCTATTGGTCACTACACCCCAGTCCGCTACCGCCGCCCACATCGCCGAGTACGCCATCAGCTGTGCGCGGCGCGACGGCCGGAGCGCCTTCTACGCCGGTCCGAACGAGGCGCTGGCCTTGCGCCGCTACCGGCAGTGGCAGGCAGCCCTGGGACCGGATGAAGTTGGCCTGCTGACCAAGTCCGTGCGCCACTGGCCCGCGGCCCCACTCGTAGTCGGAACTCCGGCCACGCTGCGCTCGGTGCTCTTCACCGCTCACGACCGGCTCCGAGACGCCGGCTACGTCATCTTCGACGATATAGACCTCCTGAGCGATCCGGAGCAAGAGACGGCTTGGGAAGAGTTGGTGATCCAGCTGCCCTCCGCAGTACCGCTCCTCTGCCTATCGTCGCCGGTGGGCAACGCCGAAGAACTGACGGCTTGGCTGACACAGGTTCGTGGCACGACGCGCCTGCGGCGTCACGAAGCGCGCGCCGTGCCCCTGGAGCACCTCTATCTCTGGGATAACCGGCTGCATCCGCTGGTGGGCACAGACGGCGGGGCGGCAGCGGAGGTGCCGCCGGTCGGCGGCGAAGCGCAGCGGCCGCGCTCGAATGGCCGGCCATCTGGCACCCAGCCGCTGGAGACTCCCAATGCGGTCGACGTGCTCCGGGTGCTGCGCCGAGCGGAGCTACTGCCAGCGCTCTGCTACGTCTCCGGTCAACGGAGCTGCGAGCAACAGGCGGCGGAGTGCGCCCCGGCGGCGCGGCGCGGCCCTCGCTCGCTGCAACGCAAACGCCGGGCACTGGTCAGTTCCTACGTACACACGCTGCCCGCCGAGGATCGGGAGCTACCCCAAGTCGCCCGACTGACCACGCTGATCCAGCATGGAGTTGCCATCTATCATGCCGGGCTGCTGCCAGCCTTGCAGCGTCTTGTCGAGGCGCTGCTGGACGCCGACCTGCTCGATATCGTCTTTGCTACCGCCGCCCTGGCCAACGAAAGCACTGTCACGGCGCGTACCGTCGTAGTCGGCGAGCCGACGGCACCCGACCGCGGCACGCGCCGGAGCCTAAGCGCCGCGGAGTATGCCCGCCTGGCGCAGTCGGCCGGTCGTCCCGGCGACGCGCTGGCTTCCGTCGTCAACGTCTATTCGCCCTGGCTGTCGGCCCGCGAAATCCAAGCGCTCGCCACCACACCCCCGGAGCCGTTCCGAAGCGTCTTTCAGCCGCGCTTGCAGTCCGCCGTCGTGCTCGACACCCACAACGGCGCCGCGCACGAGCAGGTACGCCGGCTGCTACAAGCTACCCTCCGCCGCCACCAGACTGATAACGCCGTGGGCCAAGCTACCGCCGCTGTGGACGGCTTGCGCCAGAGCGCCGCGGCGCATACATTCGACTGCCCGATGCCGGATGTCGAGACCACCGCGCTGGACGAATATCGGCAGCTACGCCTCGATGCCGGACGTTTGCGCCGGGTGGCCAGTCAGCAAGCCTTCCGGGCCCTGCGGCTGCGCGGCGTGACGGCCGGCTCCGCCAACGGCGCGGGTGCAACGGCGGCAGAGGTTGCTGCTGCTGAACAGGCCGCGCAAGAGTCCGAGGCGGCAGCCAAGCAGGCCGCGCTGGAGTCGCACGCCTCCCCGTGCCAGACCTGCACGTCCCGCCGGGAGCACGAGCAGGTCTGGCGGCGCCGGGCAGCAGTCGAGAAGGACTTGCCGGCTGCGCTCGCCGAGGTAGAACGCCTGGAAGCAGAAGCTACGGCGCAAGGCGACGCGCTGGCCGACGGCGTCCTGGCAACGCTGCAACGTTACGGCCGCAACAACGGCCCTTGCCCCAAGACGGCGCTGCTGGCACGGATAGATCATCCGGCCGGGTTGGTCCTGGCGGAGGCCATGTGGCGGGGCGTCTTGGACGACCTGTCCGCGAGCGATCTGATGGAGGCACTCTCCTGGTTTTGCAACGACCGCGACGTGCCGGGCTACAATCGGTATTTCGTCTCGGTCCGGCTCTTGGCTACACGTGAGCGCCTGCAAGCGCTCGCCACCGAGATCGCGGACCAAGCCGACCAAGCCGGCGCCACCCTGGCGCACGGCCCGAATCCGATGTTCCACGGACCGGTCCAGGACTGGAGCCGGGGCGCCGCGCTTGCCAGTATTCTAGAAAAGATGGACATCGCGGCCGGCGACCTCGTGCTGACCTTGCATCGGACGCTCGACTTGGCGCAGCAGCTCCGGCAGGCGCTCGCCGGCGCGGCTAACACCGGCGATGACGAGTGGGCGGCACGCGCCCAGCGCCTCCGGCACACCCTCGACCAGGGAACAACACTCGTCCGTCGCGGCCTTGTCGCCCAGAGCACCGCAGCCCTGACAGGAGTCACATGACCGCCGCCGCCAGGCCCCGGGCGCCGACAGCCGGCGTAGACTTGCACCTCCACACGCTGGTTTCCGACGGCCGCTGGACGCCGGAAGAGTTGACCGATGCCGTCGTCGCGGCCGGCGTGGCCGTCTGCGCGGTCACCGACCACGATTCAACCGAGGCGATTGCTCCCGTGACACGCCGTGGGGCGGCGCATGGTCTCCGGGTGCTGCCAGGCATCGAGTTCACGGCAGATTACCACGGCGAGTTGCTGCATCTGCTGGCGTACAACATCAACCCCGGCAACGCGCAGCTCAACGCTTTGCTGCGCGACGTACAGACCCGCGAGCACG
Source organism: Chloroflexota bacterium (assembly GCA_965220865.1). Taxonomy (GTDB): domain Bacteria; phylum Chloroflexota; class UBA11872; order UBA12225; family JAJDUF01; genus JAJDUF01. The sequence goes on along the minus strand of OZ244848.1, from coordinate 2,589,470 downwards.
AGCGCGCCTGGGGCCTCGTCGAGCGCCTGCGAGCACAGCAGGTCGTCCGGCTTTCTGCGGACGACGTAGACCAACTAGCGGCCGAGCCGCGTTTGACTCAAGCCAAGCTCGTGCGTCTGCTCCAGGATCAGGGCTACCGCGAGCCGGCCGCGTATCGTCCGCTGCTGCTGGAGGTCATGGAAGCGCCGTTCTGCACCACGCCCGTCGAGACCATCGCCGAGACGCTCCATCCGCAAGGCTGCCCGCTGATTGTGGCACACCCGGGCTCGGGAATGCCGGAATATGCGCCGGTCATCAAGAGCCTTACCCACGAATCACTACTGGCGATGCTGGAGAGTGGCCTCGTTGACGGGCTGGAAGTCCATCATCCCCGCCACCCGCCGGAGCTGCAAGCGAGCTACGCGGAGGTCGCCGCCTGCTACGGCGCGCTGGTCAGCGCCGGCTCCGACTCCCACGACGCTAGGAACCCGCCCCGCCCCCACCCGGCCGCATGGTGCCAGGCGCTACTCACCCGCGTCGGCATCACCATCGCGTGACGGCGCATCCCTGGGAGGGACTGCCGCCGGCTTGCCCTGTAGCCCCTCGCCCCCGTCATTCCCGCGCAAGCGGGAAGGTGGATTCACATTTGAAGTGCAACACGTGGTTCCAGAACACTTCTGCCGGGGTCCGGTAGTCCAGACACTTGCGGGGCGTATTATTGTACAACTGCACCAGCTCCGTAAACCGGGTGTTCGCCAGGGCCGCCAAGTCGGTCTTGCGGGGCAGCCCGCGGCGCAGGCGCCCGATGGCGTTTTCGACCCCTCCTTGCTGCCAGGGCGCGTGGGTGTCACAGCAGAAGGTTTCGATCCCGAGGGGATGGAGCTGGTGGTGGCGGGCGAACTCGGTGCCATTGTCGAAGGTGACCGTCTGCCGCCAGGGGGCGGGCAAGGGCCCCAGCAGCCGGGCGAGGGCGGCGGCAATCGGGGTGGCCGCTTTGCCGGGGGGCCGGACGGCGAGCAGCAGGCGGGAGTGGCGTTCATGTACGGTCAGCACCGCTTGGCCATAGGTGCGGAAGAGCATCAGATCGGCTTCCCAATGGCCCGGGGTCTGGCGGTCGGAAGCGGTGGGGGGCCGTTCTTCCAGGGGCCGCCGGTGGCGGATGCGGGTGGCGGCGCTGCCGCCCCGGCGCCCGCGCCAGCCCCGGCGCCACTTGGCGCGGGGGAGGTAGTGACGCCAGGCCCGGTCCGGCTTGGTGCGGGTGGTCTGGGCGTAGATGAAGCGATAGATGGTCTCGTGGGCGATGACGGTCTGGCCCGCCTCCCGCCGGAGCCGGCCAGCGATCTGCTCTGGCGACCAGCCGTGTTTGAGGCGGGCGAGCACCCGCGCACGGAGCGCGGCATCCCGGTCGAGACGGGCGCCGCCCCAGCGCCGGGCGCGGGCCTGCTCCTGGGCATAGCGGGGCTGGTAGCCCTGCTGGCGGGAGGTATTGCGCTTTAGCTCGCGCGCAATGGTCGATGGCGCGCGATCCAGAGCTGTAGCGATCTGCCGGAGCGAGGCCCCCTGGGCGTGTAGACGGGCCAGTTCACACCGGTCTTCAATACTAAGCTGCGTGTAGTGACGTCCCAGGCAACACCTTACTCTGGTGTTGCACTTCGTTTGTGAGTCTAGGGAATCCACCTCACCCCCGCCCGCCGCCGGACGCCCCCTCTCCACTTGTGGAGAGGGGGCCGGGGGGTGAGGAACAGTTCATCCAACAGGAATAGAGGTAGCGACATGAACCAAGCATCGCTCGATTCATTGGTGGTCTACTGTGCCGACATCGGATCGGTTGCGAGGTGCCGGTTTGCCTGGGCGAGCGCCTCCACCGGGCCACCCCCACGAGTAGCGGAGTCGGATAAAGACATCCAACGACTGGTGACGCAGGTCGCTCACGATCTCGACTGCGGGAAAAAGGTGGCTCTAGGATTCGAGTGCCCATTGTGGGTTCCCGTCGCATGCGATCCCAACCGACTAACTTCTGCCCGTCACGGGGATGGGAATCGCGCCTGGTCGGCTGCGGCCGGTGCCACATCGCTGGCAACCGGATTGACCGAGACTGCATGGATACTCAGTCGAATCCGCAGTGAGACACAGGATGTCGAGGCTTTCTTGGACTGGCCTCGATTTGCGGCAGCCCAACACGGCCTGTTCATCTGGGAAGCGCTGGTTACGGGGAAAAAGAAGTCTGGCTCGCACGAGTTGGACGCGAAAGAAGCCGTGGGTGCCTTCATCAGGGCGCTGCCTGACCTCATGGCCGCCAATGTCGTAACTTCACCGCATAAGGTACGATCATTGATCGGCGCCGCGTTGCTATGGGCGGGCTGGTCAGACAACCTCGATCTGTTGAGCACTCCGTGCGTGGTAATCAGCCCGTGAGTCGAGATGCCAGTGGGTGAGACGTTACAGGCGGCGCTCTTGGGCCTGGTGCAGGGCCTGACCGAGTTTCTGCCTATCAGCAGCTCCGGGCACCTGCTCGTCGTGCCGTGGCTGCTCGGTTGGACCTCGCCCCTGCTCAACAGCCTCACGTTCGACGTTGCCCTGCATCTGGGCACACTCGGCGCAGTCCTTGTCTACTTCCGCCACGAATGGTGGGCACTCGGCAGCGCCTTGGCCGCCGCCGCTCCGCACCGGACGGCGGAGGTCGCCGCGCAGCGACGCCTGGCCTGGCTGCTCGTGCTCGGCTCCGTACCGGCCGGGATTGCGGGGTTGCTGGTGGACGAGGTGGTCGAGACACTCTTTCGCCATCCCATCGTGACGGCGGTGATGCTCGTGGCCGTCGGCGTGCTGATGTGGGTGGCCGAGCTGCACTATGCGCCAAGTACACGCACCCGCAGATCGCTCACCGCCGTGACGGTGCGCGACGCTGTGGTAGTGGGCCTGGCTCAGGCAACCGCGCTGATCCCCGGGGTCTCTCGCTCCGGCATCACCATCGTCGCCGGCCTCACCACCGGACTGAGTCGGGAGACAGCGGCGCGGTTCTCTTTCTTGCTGGGAACACCCGTGATCGCCGGCGCCGGTGTGTTGAAGACGGGCCAGATCCTCGGCGCCGGCCTCGACGCCGCGCAGATCGCGCCCTTCCTGGCCGGGATGGTCATGGCGTTTGCCGTGGGGTATGGGGCGATAGCACTCTTACTCGCCTATGTCCGCGAGCGACCGCTGCACATCTTCGTCATCTACCGCCTGGGTCTGGCCGCACTCATCGGCGCCGGCTGGTACTTGGGCCGCCCCTGGCCGCCGGGCTGACCGCACCGCACGCCCCGATAGGCTTCGGCCCTCCTATGGCCCCCCGCTTCGCAGGGAGACGGTCTATTCCCTCCCCTGGAGCTTGCTCCGGGGCAGGGCTAGGGAGGGGGGCAGGGGCGGATTCCGTGTGGAGAGGCGTACCTACCCCAGTCAGCATCAGGCCGGGGGGCAGTGGGGGAGCCGATGGGCGGATTCGAACCGCCGGCCTGCTGTTTACGAAACAGCTGCTCTGCCACTGAGCTACATCGGCCAGGACCGGCCACCCAACCGGGCGCCTCTACTCAGTCTACCAACGCGCCGTAACCCTCTGCCAGGCCAGTGCTGCGGTGTGGCGCAAAGGGCGGTCGCAATCAGGCCGGAGACATAGGCGAGGGAGGGAGGAACACAAGGTCGCCGCTCTGCTAGCATAGGCACGGGAGGATTGTGGTCATGCGAGAGTCGCTCGTGGCCGAGCAGCGCCAATATGCTGCGCGCACGGTGGCGGACGCCAAACGTATCGCGCGGGGGTGGCTCCAGCGGATTGACCTGGCAAGAGCAGTAGTTTTCGGACTGCCTGAGGTAGATGACCGCTACCATATCTGGCGGGTCCCACTGATCTCCAAAGCGACTGAGCAAGTGGTTGGCGAGGTAGTGATTGATGCCTACTCGACGCTGATCGTGAGTGAGCGCACCACCAGCAGGCCAGTGCTTGAGGCGCGGATCCTAGGGAGATCGGCACCGCAAGGCGTTGAGGCGGTCAATCGGAACGGCCCTCTGTTCTATGGTCCGCCCCGGAACACTATTATCTGCGGCGATAGCGAGTATATCCTATCGGAGTTACCGGCGGAGTCCATCGGCCTCGTCTTTACCTCGCCACCGTACTACAATGCGCGGCCGGAATATACCGACTACGTGACCTACGAGGATTATTTGCTCAAGCTACGGAAGATTATTCGGCAAGTTCATCGCGTCCTCGCCGAGGGACGGTTCTTTGCCATCAATATCTCACCGGTGCTCATCCGTCGCGCGAATCGAAACCAATCATCCAAGCGGCTTGCCGTCCCATTTGATGTCCACCGCCTATTTATCGATGAGGGATACGACTTCATGGATGACATCATCTGGGCCAAGCCGGAGGGAGCCGGCTGGGCCACGGGGCGCGGACGTCGGTTCGCGGCAGATCGCCAGCCACTACAATACAAGCCGGTGCCCGTGACCGAATACGTGCTGGTATATCGCAAGCACACCGACAAACTGATTGACTGGAACATCAGGAGCCATCCCGACCCGCAGGCGGTTACTGCCTCACGCATCGAGGATGGCTACGAGCGGACGAACGTCTGGCAGATCAAACCAAGTCACTCCAAGCAGCATCCCGCTGTCTTTCCGGTAGAGCTGGCCGAACGAGTCGTGCGCTACTACTCGTTCATGGGCGATGCCGTGCTGGACCCCTTTGCCGGCAGCGGTACAACTGGCCAGGCGGCAGCGCAACTTGGCCGCCGCTTTGTCCTAATTGACAACGAAGTACGGTATGCCTCTGAGATGGCCAGAGCGGCCCCACGCTGGCTAGGCCCGGATGCCGACTTCCTATGTCAAGGATTCGAGCCGCCACCATGTAACGGGATGCTTCTATGAACCCCCGTCGCAGGTACACAGGTCTTGACCCCGAAGTCAGCAACTTCCTTGCCCTTCCCCCCCAACGGCTAAGTTCCTTCTTCAAGCAAGCGGAGCAGAGTTTGTGGAGCAGGTAGGCCTCGACGTAGTGAGGGACATCGTACTCAAAGTCCTGACGGGAGACAACCTTCGAGACTCGACTGAGATGCTGACCAGGAGAAGACTTGCAGCTATCAACGCTGCCACAGTTGTTATGTTCGTTCGTGCCCAAGCTACTATCCCAGGTTTCTCGGAGAAACTCTATGCTTTAGCATCTCGTGGATTCGATTCTTCAGTTAGAGTAAGCAAGGATCAACGCTGGTTATTAAACTGGTGTCTCGGACTGACTGAGAAAGCTTTCCAGAATGTGCTTGGTGATGATCCTTCTAATATAGAGATTTATCAGCGGAATTTCTTAGATTCCGTGAGAGAGGTTGCTTCGCGATGCATTCAGGATTTTGGCGACATATCTGGGAAAATCAAGATTGTAAACAGCGATGCCGCAACTATTTCATGGCCTTTTCTAATTGCTCTTCTTGGTACAATTGGTGCTCAAACTCTCACTATACGTGGCTCTGATAAATCGGTGTATGGGAAACTATTCGAGCGACTTATTTTGGGATCGATGCTTTTCATACTTGGCTATCGAATGATCGAGAGACCCATGGATTCCCAAGCACCCGCTAGTACAGACAAGGTGTTCTGGCTATCATCGCAGGAAGATAAGCGCGAGAGTGATGCCTTGCTCTTGCATGAAGCAGGAAGCGCCGTGCGTTTCGATATGGGATTCATCGGGAGAGGGAACAGTGAAATATCGTCTGACAAGCTCACAAGATTTCAACGAGAGGCAGAGATTGGTGGTCAGCAGAGTTATGTCGCTACTATTATTATTGTGGATAGATTAGGAGCAAGGAGTAATGTCCCTGAACTTGCACAAAGAGTCGGAGCCGATATTGTCCAGATGAGTTTGGCATATTGGCCAGTGCAAGTAGCACGCATTCTCGCCGGGAAGTTCTCAGGATTCGACCACGAGCTTCTCCATGTCGCCGATAACGCCATAACAGAGTACCTGAGGACGGCACTTGCTAATGTACCACTCACACGGATACTTGGACGGAATCCCCTCAGCGATGGCTAGCTCTGTCAGACGAAGTTACTACGACGCGGTATCACCACAAGACAAGCTCTGCTGCGCCTAGCGCAGCGTCCGAGGAGGCTCTATCCATGCCTATGCTGCCGTTTCGAGGCCAGTGGCCAAGCCTGGGAGATCGTGTATTCATCGCCAATGGCGCTCAGGTGGTTGGCGACGTGACCATCGGTGACACGACGAATATCTGGTACAACGCTGTCCTGCGCGGGGATATGGCCGCGATCAGCGTCGGCGCCGGCTGTAGTATTCAGGATGGCTGCGTGGTACACGTTGACCACGACATGCCCACCTTCATCGGCAATCACGTCGTCGTGGGCCACAACGCCATCATCCACGGCGCCACGGTGGGCGATCACGTGCTCGTGGGCATGAACGCCACCGTGCTCTCCGAAGCCAACATCGGCGCCGGCAGCATCATCGGCGCCGGCGCCGTGGTCCCGGAGCGTCGCACGATCCCGCCGCGGTCGCTGGTGCTAGGTATCCCCGGCAAGGTGGTGCGCGCAGTGACCGACGCGGAGCATCAGGCCGTCGTGACACTCGCCCGGCATTACGTCGGCTACGGCGCCGAGCACCGCACCACCCAAGAACAATACGGCTAGCGGGAGACGAGACGAGAACAGGCGCCGTAGGGGCGCACCACGCCGCGCCCGTCCCCCTGCGCGAGCGGGGGGGCCATAGGAGGGCCGGAAGGCCCGGCGAGGAGCATGTGGTAAGCTACGCTCCGGCCAGTGCCGTCGCTCCCCGGTCTCCCGTCGGTTGGCAGTGCCCTGAGGTAGCACGTGGAAATGGCTGACCCTGAGCCGTTGGCGGTGGAGTTCCTCTTCTACGCCGATTGTCCCTCCCACGACACGGCGTTAGCGCGTCTCCGGGAAGCGCTCCGGTTGGAGGCGGTCCCGGCCGCGCTGACCGTCCGAGAGGTACGGACGGAGGAGGAGGCCCAGGCTGCCCATTTCCCCGGCTCGCCGACCATCCGCATCAATGGCGAGGACCTCCAACCGCGCGGTGCGGTCGGTCCGTACAGCCTCACCTGCCGGATGTATTTCCACGAGGGCGGCCGGATTACGCCGCTGCCCACCCTCGCCCAAATCAGGGCCGCCATCCAGCGACACACGACCGCCCAGGCACCACCAGCAGCGGCCAGCTAGCCGGAGCGTAACGACCGCCAGCGCAGCAACAGCGTGCAGAGAAGGAGCTATGCCATGAGTATCGCCACCCGAGTCCTCGACTTTTCACTACCGGCTACCGATGGGAAGACCTACGGCCTCACCAACGTCGCCGGGGAGAAGGGCACTGCGCTCATCTTTACCTGCAACCACTGCCCGTTTGTGCGTGCCTGGGACGACCGGCTGGTGTCGCTAGGCAGCGAGTTCATGGGACAAGGGATTGGCTTCGGAGCGATCAGCTCCAACGATCCCGCCCAATACCCCACCGACGACTTCGCGCACATGCAGGAGCGGGCGCAGGAGCTAGGGATGCCCTACCCGTACCTATACGACGAATCCCAGGATGTGGCGCGGGCTTACGGGGCAGAGCGCACCCCGGAGATTTTCCTATTCGACGCTGCGGGCAAGCTCCAGTACCACGGCACGATAGACGATAGCTACGAGGACGAGAGCGCCGTGCAATCCACCTATTTCCGCGATGCCCTGGCGGCCGTCGTCGCCGGTGACGGCGTGCCGGTGGCCGATACGGCGCCCGTCGGCTGCACCATCAAGTGGAAGTAGCAACCCACGCGACCCACACCGACACCCCCCAGCCCCCTCCCGTCATTGCGGCTTCCGCCGCAATCCACGTCCTCCTGCGAAACGGGGGGCCATTGGGTCGCCGGAATGACGGGGCTGGAGAAACCGCCGCCCGGCAAGGAGACAGCCATGTTGGAACCGAGTGCGCTCCACGGCATTGTGCCCCCCATCGTCACGCCGCTCACCCCGGACGGGGAGGTTGACCACCGCTCGCTGACCTCAGCCTGCCATTTCCTGCTCGCCAGCGGCGTACACGGCCTCTGGGCCGCCGGGACAACCGGCGAGTTCCCCTGCTTTACGGCCGGTGAACGCGCCGAGATCGTGCAGACGTGCGTCGAGGCGGCCAGCGGGCGCGTCCCCGTAGTCGCCAATGTCGGCGATTGCAGTACCAAGCTGGCAGTGGACCACGCCCAACGCGCCGCCGCGGCCGGCGCCGACGCTCTCGCCTTGACGCCACCCTACTACTATCTGAATAGCCAGGGTGAGCTAATGGAACATTTCCGCGCCGTGCGGACGGCGGTGGACCTGCCGCTGCTTGTCTACAACATCCCGCAAACCGTCAAGACCCAGCTGGAGGTAGCGACGGTGCTCTCCTTAGCCGAGGAAGGCACGGTCGTAGGGATGAAGGACAGCCAGAACGACCTCGATTGGGATCGTACGCTCATCGCCGGTCTGCGCGCGCGAGATGTCCCGTTCCGCCTCTTCTTGGGCACCCGCTCGCTGATTGACGCCGGCATCCTGCTCGGCGCCTGCGGGGCGATACCGGGAACCGGCAATGTCACCCCAGCCTGGTCCGTAGCCACCTACGAGGCCGCAGCACAGGGCGACTTTGCCACGGCACAGCAGTGGCAAGAGCGCCTGCTCACCGCGCTCCCACTCCTGAGCCTCACCACCGGCGGCTCAACGCAGGCGAACTCCGTAGGGAGCATCAAGCTCGCGCTCAAGGTCATGGGCGTCATCGAGCACGCGACCATGGCAGCGCCCCTCCGCTCGCCGAGTACCGAGGACGAGCAGCGCGTAGCCGAGTTCGTCCAGGCTATCGAGCTACCCGTACCCGTCGCGGCCTAGTCCTCCACCCCCTTCCCCCGCTCCACTTGGTGGAGCGGGGGAAGGGGGTGAGGCCGTACCTACGAGACCAGTTGCCAGAGCGGTCGTGGCTCGGCTGCGACCATCCGCACGGTACCCTGCGTCGCCAGGCGCTCCAGATGTGCCTGCGTGACCCGGTCCGCCATGAAGTTGGACGTGGGCAGGCCACGACGCGCACAGGCGGTCGTGGCAATCCTCATGGCACTCTGCGGCTGCCCGGCCGCCTCCAAGGTAGCCACGATCTCACCGTCATAGTTGCGGACAAAGTCCCGGGAGCGCTCCAGAAAGTCCCGCACTTCGGCCGCTCCATGCGTGTGGCTGGCAGTCGCTGGCGCATAGGGGTGGGCAGTGCAGAGGTGCTCTACTTCCAGGCTCAACGCCTGCTCGACCGAAGCCAGATAGGCGTCCGGGTCGAGGTAGAAGGCGAGGCCGGCCGTGACGGCCCCGTCCCCTTGCAGGCCATCGCCGCAGAACAGCACGCGCGCCTGCGGGTCCCAGAGACCCAGCGAGCCGGCCGTGTGGCCTGCAAGCGAGAGTACCTCATACATCGCCGCGCCTAGCTCGATCAGATCGCCGGCTTGCAAGGTGCGGTCGGGCTGATGCACCGGCACCTGGTCGTCGCCGAACATATGCCCCTCGTCGAGCCAGTGGGCGTCGGCTTCGTGCAGCATGATCTGGGCACCGCACACCTCGCGCAGCCGCACGTTCGAGCCGACGTGATCGTTATGCCCGTGCGTATTGACGATGTGGCACAGGCGGTCGGCCGGAATGCCGGCCTTGGCCAGGTAGGGCAGGATCAGCCTGTCGGCCGAGCGCGGCACGGCACTATCCACAACCACGCAGTGCTCCCCGACCAGCAGGTAGACCGAGGTCCAGATACGCGGATCGGGAAAGACCGGAGCCAGCGTCTCGCGTAGCTCGTGAATGCCGGGCAGGATTTCCATTGACCCTCCTCACTGCGTCCTACTGCGCCTACCTCCGCGAGGGACAGTCAAGCGTAGAACCACGAGATCGGCAACCCCACGGAGACGCAGACGGCACGACCGGCCTGCGCTACCGATAGTGATTGCGGTCGCTGCGGCAGGGGCGCGTCAAGGAGATACCGCGACCGGTCGAAGCAGCGGAACGTGACAATCGCCCGGTCCCGCCAGAAGGCGAGGCACGGATAGGTGCCTACGAGATCGCCGGGCGGCTGCCGTGGCGAATGCTCCATCGCCCGGTAATACTCGATGGGCGGCGCCTCGATCCGCGTCGTTACTCCGTCCCCATCCTCCACCGAGAAGACGTTGCGGCCGTGCTGCCACGTTGCCCCACCATCCCTACTGATCGCGGATGAGAGCCGATGGCGCTGACGACCGCGCCAAATCTCATCCGCCGAAGATTGGTTCCAGATCAGCAACAGATCGTCCGTGCCAGGAATATGCCGCAAGGCCGCCGGTGCTTGCGCGGTGGCAAGGGACGTCGGCTCCGGCTGGGTCCAGTTCGCCCCGTCGTCGGCCGACCACGACTGGTAGAACCGGCCCAGCCCGGTGCGATGAAACATGAGCAGGTGTCCGGGGCTAACGTCAGTAACCACCGGCTCTTCGCACGAGTGGGCGCCGCCCGCACCATAGTCGAGCGTGATGAATAATTCGCCCCCGCCGCCGTGGACGCCCTTGCCCTCGCTGACCTGCCAAGTCTGACCCTCGTCGTCCGAGTAGTAGGCCCAGCTATACCGGAAGAAGCTCTCCCAGCCGTGGCTCCCCGTCCGCGTCCACCGGTCGCCGTACAGCGCCGTCGCCCGATCCGATTCGGTCTTCCCAATGCCGGCCCACGCCGCCACAACGATGCGACCGCCGCTGGTGACGGTGACCGGCGGCCCATAGCCGGCGCCGATCCAAGCATTGTTGTACGACTCCGACACCTCGACCGGCTCGGACCAGGTCCGGCCTTCATCGTCGGAACGGCGAAACCATACGTCCATGCCGTAGCGCGCACGCCGATCGCGACTATCCGAGTAGAGCAGGCCCAAGCCACCCGAGGGCAGCAAGATAGGATGCCCCCGCTCCACCGGCTGCCCGGCGGCGGCGCGCATCGGCTCCGGCTCACCCCAGGTAACGCCGCCATCCGCCGAGAGCCTCCGACCCTCCGGTGACACTTGCATGAGCCGCCCGTCGGGCAACTCCACCATCAAGACCCGGTCGGCATGAATACGCATATAGTCGGCGTCTTGCGGCGTCGCAGCGCGCACGCGACTCTCGAATGACTCGTCCACCGTAGATCACCACCTCCGTCAAGCTGACCTCTATGATACTGCCTCGCCTCGACAAGGGTAGGTGCGAGAGTGCGGCGTGCCGCGCCGCCCGGTGGGGCACAGCGCGTGCGCTATAATCCCCCTGCCCCCCCCCCTGCCCCGAGACTCACCATGGCGACCACAGCGCCCGCCCCCACGAACACCATGCTGCCCTACCACCGGCAGGGCACCATTGACTACGCTCGCCTGGATTACGACCCCAACGAACCCGTCCTGAAGCCTGACGCGATGGAACAAACCCTCCAGTTGCAAGAAATCTTCGGCCTCCTCCGTGCCCACGTCACCGACTTCAACCGCCGGCCCGACGTCTTCCTCGATTCGAACACGATCATCTGCTACGACCGGCGTGATCTCAATGTCCGCGTCTCCCCGGACGTGTACTTGGCCTTCGGCGTGGACGCACAGGCCATCCGGCCGCGCAAGCTCTACCTGCCCTGGGAAGTGGGCAAGCCGCCGGATTGGGTCCTGGAGATCGCCTCGTCGAGCACTGGACGGGAGGACGTGGGCCGGAAGCGGGACATCTATGCCCGCATTGGCGTCCCGGAATACTGGCGCTTCGATCCGACTGAGCAGGGTGAGTATCACGGGCAGAGGCTGGCCGGAGACCGGCTGGTGGGTGGCGTGTATGAGCCTATCGAGTTGACCACAGCGCCGGACGGCCTCCTGAAGGGCTACAGCGAGGTACTGGGGTTGAGCCTGTGCTGGGATGCTGGCTGGCCGCGGTTCTACGACCCCTCCACCGACACCTACTTGGAGAGCTGGCAGGAGGCATGGGAGGCACGGGAGGCTGCCGAAGCGCAGGCCGCCATTGAGCAGGCCGACCGACTGGCCGAACGGGCCGCCCGCCAGGCTGCCGAAAACCGTGCTGCCATCGAGCAGGCCGCACGCGAGGCCGCCGAGTCGCGCATACGGCAGCTGGAGGCGGAGCTACGCCGTCGGCAAGCGGACCGGTAGCCCGGCGCCTACTCAGGCCGAGATTGGCGGGCGGCGCCCGGCCCACGGCCGCGCCGCCTCCAGCTGGCCGGCCAGACGGAACAAGGTCGCCTCGTCGCCAAACCGCCCGACGAAGTGGGTGCCGATGGGCAGACCGGCATCGTTCCAGAACAGCGGCACAGACATCGCTGGTTGGCCGGTGGCATTGCTCACGTAAGTGAAGGGGACGAACGCCGCGCTCCGCAGGCGCAAGGCAATCGGGTCCCCCTCGGTATAACGCAACTCGCCCGTCGGCACCGGCGGCCGGCCCAAGGTAGGCGTCAGCCAGATGTCGTAGCGGGTGAAGAACTCAGCAACGTCGCGCGTGTGCCGCTGGAGGTCCTGCAAGGCGAGCAGATACTCCGCAGCGTTGAGCCGCCGACCACGCTCCGCAAAGTCCCAGACGAGCGGCTCGAAGTCCTCCGCCGTCGGCGTGCGGCCCATCCGCCGGCCCAGGTCCGCGATGCTCCAGGCAAAGCCGGCCGCCATGACGTTCGTGAATGACAGCCACAGGCCCCGTTCATCGTAGCTCGGTGCCGCCTCCTCAACGTGGTGGCCCAGTTCGGCGCAGAGCGCCGCGGCGTCGCGGACGGCAGCCACACAGTCCGCATGAATATCCGTACCCAACGGCGCCGTCTCCATCACGCCAATGCGGAGCGGCTCCGGGTCGAAGCCGACTTCCTCGGCAAACGGACGCCTCGCCGGTGGCGCCCAGTACGGGTCGCCCACCATCGGGCCGGCCGTCGCGTCCAGCAGCGCGGCGCTGTCACGCACCGAGATCGTCAGCGCGTGCTCGGCCACCAGGCCGCTGAACAGATCGCCGTAGTGCGGACCGAGCGGCACCCGCGCCCGCGTCGGCTTCAGGCCGAATACGCCGCAGCAGGCCGCCGGAATGCGGATCGAGCCGCCCGCGTCGTTGCCGTGCGCTATCGGCACCATCCGCGCCGCCACGGCCGCGCCTGCGCCGCCACTGGAGCCGCCCGGCGTCCGCCCCGTGTCCCAGGGATTGTGCGTCGGCCCAAAGCGTTCCGGTTCGGTGATGGCGCCCAGCGCCAGCTCCGGCGCGTTGGTCTTGCCCACCGTGAGCAGCCCGGCCCGCTTGAACCGCCGCATCAGCTCGCTGTCCTCAGTGGACACGTAGTCGCCCAGAAACGCGCTGGCCTCCGTAAAGCGCACGCCGGCGTACTCGGCGAGGAAGTCCTTGAGCAGGAACGGCACCCCGGCGAACGGACCGGCCGGTATCTCGCTCACCGCCGCGGCGCGCGCCTCCTCATACATCGGCGTGATGACGGCGTTGAGCGCCGGGTTCAGCCGCTCGATGCGTTCAATAGCCGCCTCCACCAACTCGCTCGGCTGCACGGCCCGCTGGCGCACCAGCGCGGCTTGGGCGGTCGCATCGAGGTGAGCAACGTCGTCACGTAGTGCCATGCAGAGACCCCTTTCGAGCGCCGCAGCCGGCGCCGCGTTCGCGCCCGCAGCATAAAGCCCCACCCGCACCCTGTCCACTGCCGCCCCACTCCGTCCCCTGACAGAGGTAGGTTTTTGTGTAGGGGCGCAACATGTTGCGCCCAACTGCTCGTCATTCCCGCGAAAGCGGGAATCCACGTCTCCCTGTTGCGACGGGGGACCATAGGGGGACCAGCCCCCCTCGTCATTGCGACGCACGCCACAATCCAGCATCGTAGGGGCTTCCCTTGTGGGCGCCCTGGGCTGCGGCTGGAGGGCAAAGGAATGGTCTCATGCCTTGACGGCCTCCCAAGCCGTCGGTATAGTGCAAACGCTTCGTGGCAAGAAGCAGCACAGCACAACCAACGTGAACACGTGGGGATCGGTTCACGCCCCCTTGCGGCTCACGTTGGGATTGTGCAGCTTTTTGCCAGGAAGCCACCATCCCTACCGCAAGGGGGGTTCCTGTGAGGAACGTGAGGCTACTGGCTACCGCAGTCGTCATCATCACCGCTGCTCTCGCGTCAGTACCGCAAGCACAAGCACAAGGCGCATTCGCGCCTGGAACGGTCGTTCAACTACAAGGCACACCGCACCTGTGGTTCACGGACCATCAAGGCATTCTGCACTGGGGCGGCGACACTCGTGCCCTTGCCGGACGGCACATTGATTGGCGCAGTCGTGCGACCGTAAGCCTAGAGCGGCTACGCACCCTGCCGCGCGGCGATCCCTGGCTTTCAGCGGGGTTGCTGAAAGAAGGCGATCCGATCTACCTGGTGAAGTGGGAGACCGATTGGGAAGAGCCGCAACTCTTTCACATTCGCTCAATTGGCGATGTGGAGCTATTCGGCATCAACGGTAGTAACTACGGGCGCTTTGTGATTGACGTTGGTGAGTGGGAGTCTCGCTTTGGCGTTTCGGCAGCAGGGCTACAGCGCCATGTGCTGCCATCAACCACGATACCAGGAACAACGCGAGACAACCCGGTACCGATTGGCACAGCAGTAGACATGCCGAACGGCTGGCGCATCTCAGTCGTGTCAGTGACACCGAACGCCAACAAGCTCATCGCAGAGCACAACAGATACCGCCGCTCGCCAAAAGAGGGCCATCAATACTTCATGGCCCGCCTCGTGATTGTCAGGATCGGAGATGTTGCCAGAGACTTAGCCAGAGACTTCGACGCCGTAGGGGGATCGAATGTGTCCTACGACACTGGATGCCCTGGCTACTCATCACCACCCGATGCGCTCAGAAGAACGGAAGTCTTCCCAGGTGGTTCAGTCACAGGTAACGTCTGCTGGGAAGTACGTTCCTCTGATGTTGGATCACTGGTGATGTTCTACGATCCGGTCTACGACCGCAGCGAGCGACGGTACTTCTCACTGACGCTCTAGGCGGGATGCCTGGTTACTTGGGTACGTAGCTCCGAGTCTGCTGGCGCAACGTCCCGGCCGCTGTCTGGGACTACAAGCTCGGCGGCTATCAGGTGCTCAAGAATTGGCTCTCGTACCGCGAGCACCCCGTCCCCGGCCGACCTCTGCCGTCGGCGGAGGTCCAGCACTTCGCAGAGACGGAGCGGCGGATCGCGGCTATAATGACGGTAACGGCTTCGACTGAACCGCGAAGCATGGTATAGTGTCGCAACTGATTCTGAAGGAAGGTAGCGTGTCGTTTTGGCATACTGGCGAGCTATGAGAATCTCCGAGCGCATTGCACCAATTTTGCTTATCGTAATGGGTATATTGATAGCAGCTTGCCTTGTGATTGTGTCAGCAACACGCGTCTTGACCCACCTCGAAGGTATGCTCTTTCAACTTCTTGCCTTAGGTATAGGACTTTACGGATCGTTCATCTTCGGTCGCCAGTCAGCTAGCGATACAGCGAGAGAGATCATCAGGCCACATGCGCGATCTGCAATCCGGCGGATTCGATCACTTTCTTCTGGGCTAGGTCGGGTGGCAGTAGCTATAGAATGCTGTGAGTCTCCCGAGGAATATCGAGTGACGCTTGCGACACTTGAAGCAATTGTAACCGAACAGTCGGTTACTACAGATGACGCGCTGGAGGATTGGGCGGATATTGTTCCCGAGGACGTGGCGGAGTTGCGGAAAAAACTCTTAGCCGAGGGAAACGGAGAGTGAACAATGACTGAAGTGATCCGTGGAAAGGTTGCCCGTATTCTTAACCCACGTGAGGTCATCATAAACGCAGGCTCAGAAAAGGGGGTAGCTACTGGAATGTACTTTGATGTAGTGAGAAGTGAAGATATTTTAGACCCTGACACATCACAAAGTCTGGGTTCTATTCAGCGAGCGACAATTAGACTTAAGATTACGAGTGTCCAAGAGAAAATGTCTTTTGCGTCTACTTATAGGAAAAACGAGGTCAACGTTGGGGGACTAGGTCCAAATATAGGAATATTGTCCAGAACCTTTTTGCCACCAAGATGGATAGCTAAATACGAGACGCTTAGAACGGAAGAAAAGACTCTTGAGGATGAGATGGAGCGATCTGTGAAGACCGGAGACACTGTTGTCCAAGTGGTTGAAGTCACGGAAGATGCTCTGGCGAGAGGTTAACTTTGCGCGACGCAGCGCCAAGGAGGTACTACGATGAGCAAAGTACGTGACTTGCACGAGCAATGGAGCCGTGACCCGGACTACTGGGCAGCCTATGAGACCCTTGGCCCGGAGTTCGAGTTGGCCCGCCTACTAATCGAGGCACGTACCGGCACCACCGCCGACGTATCCCAGAAGTTCACCAGCCGGCTTCTCGCTCACGTAAGACGGTCAAGCGCACGGCCGCCTGGGGGTCGGCGGGACGCGGCAGGTCCCAGAAATCCGCTGGCAAGGGTTGTTTCCCGCGCTTGAGCAGTCCCTTTTTCTCCATGTCTCGCAGGTGCTCCTGGAGCGGCACACGCGCAATCGAGTGGTCATACGCCTTGCGATCTGCCATCCGGTTGATCGTAGTCTTGGCCATCTTCCCCGCCGCTCCCTAGTCAGCCGTTGCGCGCCTACCAGCTACCGAGAGTGTACTATAGATTCGCGCCGTCAGTGGGCACATGCAACGCAAGGGTTGACCGTCCTGCTAATCGAGGCTCACGCCTCACCTCGCTCCGCACCCCTCTCTGTGCTCTCTGTGGCTAAGAAGCCCTCCGAGAGGGCGGCAGCCCTAGGCGATGGTAAACGAGTACAGGCTGGCCGAGCGCAGATAGAACTTGAGCCGGATCGGCTGCCCCTGTAGCGCCGCCAACATCTGTCGCTCGCGCCACGTCACGCGCTGGCGCACCGCGTCGCTATCCACCAGAGCACACTCAACCTTGCGGTAGCCCGCGTGCTCCCGGCCCTGCGCGTCCAGCACGGCCACCGCCACCTCGCCCCCGCGCGCGTCGGCATTGATCGAAAGCTGCTCGCCAGCGCAGACGAAGGGCTTGGTGAGCACCGTGCCACCGGATTCGTCGGCGTCGAGCGACACATACCCGTCCTGCCGCAGCTTGGCCAGGCAGATGGTGCCGGTGCGCGCAGCGACCCCGTGCTCGCCGTCGTAGGCGCCGTAGTAGAACCATAGCTCGTCACCCACGACGACCGGGTCCTTGGCGGTGAAGATCATCCCGCGATCCACGCTGCCCGGCGGCCCCAGCGGGATGAACGGCTGCCGGTCCCCGACCCGCTCCCACCGCCGCCCATCGCGGCTCGCCGCCAGTTGCACGTCAATGGTCCCACCCCCGCGGCTCAAAGATTCCTCCGGGTAGGTGTGGAAGGTCCACGGCAAGCCCAGGTACAGCCCCTCGTGCTTGAACACCGACATGCCATAGATCTCCAGGCCCGGCGGGTCCTCACCATCCGGCGCGAACACCACCTCCGGCGCGGTCCAATGCACGAAGTCGTCGCTGACCGACCGGCCGACCAGCCGCACCACCCCGCCACCCACCCGTGCGGCGGCGCGCGGATAAGCCACGTACTGACCCAACGCCTCGTCCCAGCCGAGCAGGTTGTGCGTATCGCCCGTCCTGCGGATCACCGGGTTGCCGGCGTACCTGGTCCAGTGCAGGCCATCGGGCGAAAACGCCACCGAGACGTGGGCAATGCCCGGGTCGCGCTCCACCGAGCGGTCCCAATAGAACATCTTGTAGCGGCGGTCCGGGTCCGGATCGTGCGGCTCTTCGATCACGTTCGGCAGACAGACCTCGTCCAGCACCACGTTGTTGTCCGCGTTCCCGTCAAGCTCCACGATACCCAGCGCCGGCTTCTCCCAGAAGATGCCGTCCCGCGAGGTGGCATACGACGCGACGTAGGCAATCGGGCCGTGCCCCTGGTACCACATGCGGAACAGACTCTCCGCCGGGTCGTAGAGGATGGCGCCGTAGATGGTGATAGCGCGCTCCAGTGGGTAGGTAGGGTAGATGACCGGGTTGCCGACGTACTTGGTCGGTTGGTGCAAGACCCGGGCGATGCCGTGTGTCTCCGCAACGAGCCAGTCATCAATGAAGAGCTGGCGGCGACCGACAATCTCCGGCGCGGCAGTGCTCGTATCGGCCATCTCATCCCTCCTCCGACCCACTACTGTCGCAGATCATACTCGCCCCGGCCACCTGCCAGCCACCGGGCGCTGTCTCCCTCTCTCTAACCCTCCCCCGGATTGAGTTGCCAGGGGACATTCTATTCTGTCCCCTGCGAAGCGTGGGGGGCCATAGGGAGGCCGGCGCCATCATCGCTCCCCTTCCCTGGAGGGAAGGGGCCGGGGGTTAGGTCCAATCCGCCACCGGGCAGTGAGGCGCCCGTGCCGACAAGCCGGCCCATCACTGGTACCCTTCAACCGAGTTCGCGCGTATCGCACAGTAGGGAGAAAGGCAGGCGTATGAGTGACTACCGGTTCAAGCTAGGGATGTTTCTGCCCGAGTTGGGGCTGCCGTTTGACGAAGGCCTCGCTCGCGCCAAGGAGATCGGCGCCGACTCCGTGTGGTTCACCAGCATTGCCGATGAGCCACCCATCGCCGAGATGAGCGATGCCGAGGCCGGGCGTATGGCTGCGCGTGTCGCCAAGCATGGGCTGGAGCTGCACGTCATTGCGGCCGGCGCGCCCTTCAAGCAGCTCCACCTGGCCGATCTCAATCTGGATACCATGCAGGACGACCCCGCGTTCCGCGAAGGGTTTGACGACCTCGTCCGCTCGATGCAGATTGCCGCCCACTTGGGCATCAAGACCGTCAATACGTTCACCTTCGCTTGGCCCGGAGAATACGGGGCCGGCAAGCCTACCTGGCCGATGCGCTGGCTCACGCGCGGCGGAGTCATCGCCGACGTGGACATGGAGAAGCTGCTCAAGGCGTTTTCCCTGGTCGTGCAGCAGGCCGAGCACTACGACGTAGACGTGTCGCTCTCCATGATGCCGTGGAACTACACCAATACCACCGGCAACTTCCGGCAGCTGGCCGAACGGTTAAGCTCGCCGCGCCTCAAGGTCATGTGGGGGCCGGCGGACTGCTTCAACTGCGGGGAGGCGGACGTAGCGACGGCCGGCTACCAGAACGTGCGCCCCTATATCCACGCGCTGCACCTCAAGGACCTGCACGTGAAGAACGGGCTGCAGCTTGATTTCGAGTACCGCCCCCTGGGCAACGGCGACGTGGACTATCTCACCATCTTGCGCCAGCTACACGCGGACCGCTCCGAGGCGGTCCTGGCCATGGCCACCCACTATCAGCCGCCCAGCGGCTCGCGCGAAGAAGCGATGCGGACAAACTATGCCCAGTTGAAGCAGCTCATCAGCCGGGTCTCCGACTGAGTGTGAGGAGACAAAGGAGAGCACCGATGGCAAACCAACTGCACACGGCCCTCGTCGGCTGCGGCGGCATCAGCGGCGCTCACCTGCCCAACATCCGCAACACACCGGAAATGCGTTTGGTTGCCACGATGGATGTCGTCGAGGCGGCCGCCCAACGGCGGGCCGAGGAGATCAACGCCGCGTACTACACGACCGACTGGCAGCGCATCCTCGACGACGACACCATCGAGGCCGTGCTGCTGTGCTCTACCCACAATACCCACACGGCCTTGGCCCTCGAAGCTCTTGCCGCCGGCAAGCACGTTTACTCCGAGAAGCCGCTGGCGATGACACTCGACGAAGCGCGGCGTCTCCAGCAGGCGGTCCACGAGTCGGGGTTGCAGCTGATGAGCGGCTGGTGGTTCAAGCACTCACCAGTCACCAAGCGGCTGCGCGAGGTCATCCGGCAGCCCTACTTCATCCTCTTCACCTGCCGCCTCGCCAGTAGCCGCTATGACGATGCCCGGCCCAACGATCCCGAAGGGCCGTATGGCCGCAACGGCATCCTCGACGCGGCCGGCTACAACCTGCACTGGGTTTGGCACGTCATGCGCTCCCAGCCGGTCGAGGTCACGGCCACAGGCTACGAAGGGGCACCCACGAATACCAGTACCATCACTATCCGCTTCGCCAACGGCGGCATCGGCACCTCGATCTACAGCGTCGTCGGCGCCGGCGGTATCCTGCCGAAGCACTACGCCGAGGTGCTGGCCGGCGGAGTCAGCGCCGCCACACTGCGTTTCGGCAATCTCGTCTTCGAAGGCACGGATGAGCCGGGCATCGAGCACAACACCTACCACAACGGCTTCGACGAAGAGATGGGCATGTTCGCGCACTTGTGCCTGCATGGCGGTCCCAGCCCGATGGATGCCTGGGAGGCCTGCATTCCGACGCTGATCTTCGAGAAGGCCGTCGAGTCGATGCGGACCCACCAACCCGTGCCGGTTGATGTCCGTGAGGACTTCTATCTGCCCGACGGCAAGCTCCCGGCCAGCATCGAGCACTTCGGCGATTGAGCGCGCCTGACGGGTGAGCGGCATGGAGCTACGTGGACGGGCGGCACTCGTGACGGGCGGCGCCCGCGGCATTGGCAGGGCGGTGGCCACTGCGCTGGCTCAGGCCGGCGCGAGTGTAGCCCTGCTGGACAGCGACGCCGCCGCGGTCGCGGCCACGAGCCGGGCAGTAGCCGCGCGCGCCGGCCAGCGTACCTTGGCCGTCCCCGCCGACGTGCGCGTGCAGGCCCAGATGGACCGGGCGGTGGCAACCACGCTCGCAGCGTTCGGTCAACTGGACGTGTTCGTCGCCAACGCCGGCGTGTGGAGCCACGGGTTACTGACCGAGGTGCCGGAACGCGAGTGGGACCGGGTTTTCGCCGTGAACCTGAAGGGCGTGCTGTTCGGTATCCAGGCGGTGGCGCCCGTACTGAAGGATCAGCGGCGCGGCAAGATCGTCACCATCGCCTCGGCGGCCGGCCTCAATCCATCGTCCGCTTGGAGCGCCTATTCCATCTCGAAGTCGGCGGTCATCGCGCTCACGCAGGTGGCGGCCACGGAGTTGGCCCCCTTCCAGGTGCAGGTCAACGCCATCTGCCCCGGAGCCGTGGACACCGACTTGACGCAGCGCATCACTGACCAAACCGGCGAGCGCTTTCCCCACGCGCTGCCGCCGGCACAGGTCGCCGCTGCCGTGCTGGCGGTCGTCTGCCCATTCGAGCAGACCAAAACGGGCGAGGCGATCCTAGTAAGCCCGGAGGGCACGAGGCCGGTATAGATCACCGGGGCAACAGCGCGAGGTCGGTGACGAGGGGGGCATGATCCGAGGCAGCAGAATCGCCCCCAATCCTGATACTGCGGGCCGCCATACTGGGCGAGTAGAGCACATAATCAAGGCGGATCAGCGCGACCGGTGGCAGTGTGAGACGACTGGCGTATGGTGTGAAGGCTACTACGGGCCAGGTATGGCCGAAGCCCCAGCCAACCGTCCGATGAGCGTCGGTAAGGCCGGAACCTATCAACTGCCGATATTCCGGTGTCTGGTCGGAAAGATTGAAGTCACCGGCTACTACAAGATGCTCGGTGACCAAATCATGGCCGCGCAGCGCGTCCACCAGCCACGTTGCCTCGTCCCTGCGTGCCTGCGGCGAGAGTCCCGCCACGATAGGGATAGGTACATACGGTAAGCGCACGATTCGCGGTCTGGGTGGCCCGAAGTGGACATGCACCACATGAATCGCCTGATCCTGCATCCGCGTGAGCCGGCCGGCCGACATACCGAGTGCTCCGGCTGCAAAAGGATGGCGACTGAGAACGCCCATGCCATCGAAACGAGCGTGCGGCTCCAACTGCTGGTAGGGATAGGTCGCAGACAGCGCGTCCACCAGCGACTCGCTCAATTCCGGCGTGATTTCTTGGAGCAGGAGCAGGTCAGCGTCGGCCTTTTCAATGATATCCAGCACACGGGCCGGCGGCCGCACCTGGCTGGATAAGTTCGAGACATTGAAGGTCATCACCCGCAGCCGAGTCTCGCCCTGAGCAATGGGCGTAGAACCAGGCAGCGTCTTGGGGATGAACAGCGGGCCGTACAGCCACAGGAAGCACGCCACCAGGCCCACCACGGCGATGATGGCGTAGCGGCGCCGGCTCACGGTGGCAGTGATGATCCAGAGCGGGAGCGGCACAAAATACCATGGTGTGCCCTCGTTGAGCATCGCCAGTAGCTCGTATACGGGAAGCAGCACCCGAGGTAACTGGGTGGCTTCCAGCGGCAGCACGAGCCGGCTGGCTGCCAGGTAAGCGCCGAGCGCCACGGCGTAAACGAGCGCGAGGCGGCTGAGTAGCTTGAGCATGTGTTCGTAGGGCAGGATGACGTTCGTTAGCGTTGCGCGGAACTGACAGTACAGCCTCGCGGCCGCGCCACTACCTCCGTATAACGAACGTCGGCGCTCTTGCCCTACATCCCTAAGTGGAAGCGCCTGCCGGTTGGCGTCTTCCTACACCTATTACACATACGGCCGCAGGGTGTCGTAGCTGGAGCCAGCGGCCTGCTCAACCGTCTCGCCCGGCCCCATCGCTTGGTGAACCGTCACCCAGCCCGTGTAGCCGACCTCCTTCAGCCCGGCAAACACCCGGTCCAGGTCCAGCCCGCGCTCGTCCGACAGCGGCGGTTGGTCGGCGCGCACCTCCCCGCGATTGGTGCCTACGGTCATCGCTCCCTCGGGGTGGATGTGCCAGTTCTGGAGGTACACGTTGAAGAGGTGGGGGCACAGCCGGTGGAGGGCTTCGGGACCGTAGTCGTCACCGCAGATCGCGAGGTTGGACGGCTCGTAGGTCACGCCGAAGTTCGGGCGGTTCACCTGACTCACCACGTCCAGCGTCTCGGCGACCGTTTCGCAGAGGGTACGGATGTGGGTCTGATGCACGAGACGCATCCCCCGCTCATGAGCGATGTCCGCGGCGCGCCGGGTCCAGGGAATATCGTCCGCTTCCTTAATCATCACGCGCACGAGATCGCACCCGAACCGCTCGGCCAAGTCGAGATGCGGCGTGATGTCGCGCAGCGGTGCCGTCGCCTGGTCGTCGTTCGCGGCAAGGCTCACCGTGCCCGTACACATCGAGACGACGAGACCGAGATCGTCGAGCAATTGCTTCATCGCGGCGACCGGCGCGGCCGGCGTGTCAATGCTGGCCTGCGAGGCCCGCATCGAGATGCCCTTGTAGCCCAGCGTCGCGGCCAGCTGCATCAGCGGCTCGAAAGCCATCGCCGCGCGATCCTTGCGCTGCGGCGTCTCCGCAATCCGCACCGACAGCGATAGCTGCATAGCGTCCATGTGTTGCTCGTCTCTCCTTACTTACGTGATTGCTACGTCCAGCAATTCGGCCAGCTCGACCAACGATTGCCAAATATCGTCGGCGACCGGAATGCCGTCGCGCTGGCGCGCCGCACGGGTGCGCCGCTCCGGGTCGCCCGGTGCCAGCACCTCGCTGAACCCCGGCGCTGGCGGCACGGCCCGCAGCCGGCCCGCCAGCTCGCTGGTCCGCGCGGTGAAGTCGGTCAAGGGCTGGAAGAGATCGGCCTGTATGGCGATCATCGTCACGCCTTGGCGCCGCATGATCGGGCCGCCGCGAGCGTCGTCCGCGTAGGTGTCCGTGCCGGTGAACATGCGACCGAGCAGCTCCACCGCCACCATCACGGCATAGCCCTTGTGTCCGCCGAAGGGGACGTGCCCCCCTCCGACTAGGAGATCCTTGGGATCGGTCGTCGGATTGCCGTCCCGGTCAACGATGCTGCCCGGGGGCATCGCTTCGTGCCGCTCTTGCGCCAACCGGGCCTTGCTGCCGGACCACGTGGTCGTGGCGAAGTCGAACATGACCGGCGCCCCGTCATCGCTCGGAAACCCGATGGACAGCGGGTTGGTATGCAGTACCTTCTCCCGCCCGCCAAACGGTATGGCCGCCGGTTCCTCGGCGCCGTACCCCCCGGCCCAGACCATCCCGATCATGCCGTTCACCGCCGCCAGCTCCACGTACTCGCCCAGCCGCCCGATGTGGTTCGATTGCACGATCCCGACGACGGCAACGTTCTGCGTGCGAGCCTTCTCGATGGCCACTTCCATCGCGTACTTCGCGGCGACGTGACCGAACGTCCAGTTGCCGGTCACGAGCGCACTCGTCGGCGTCTCGCGCAGCAGGGATGGCCACTCGGTGGGCACGATCCAGCCGGCGTCAATCGCTTCGACGTACCGGGGTAGGTGGACGACGCCGTGAGTCTCCACGCCGCAGAGGTTGGACGCGACTAACGCCTCGGCCATCCGGTTGGCATTGCGCTCGTCCGCTCCCGCAGCCATCAGCAGCGCGCGGGTGAGCACCGACAGTTCCTCGGCCGTCTTGGTTGGCATGGCTTGTGTCTCCGACGATGATCTCGGCGCGAGGCCGCAGCGACCGGCACGTGACGTGCCGGAGCCGCACCACAGATTACCAGAGGACGATCACCGCTGCTGTATCACCTCACCTGGATGCAGCAGTGACCGGTCCCAGTGCTAACTCCCCTTCCCTGCCAGGGAAGGGGCCGGGGGTTAGGTCCAACCCACATGAGGGGCCATAGGGGGGCTAGCGCCTGTTTTCCCGGCCTGCCTACCCCTGTCAGTTATCCGGCCCGGTGTACACTCAGGGCCGGACAGGCACGGAACGTGGACCCGGCGGCAGTCTCCGGGAGGAGGGTACGGCTATGTTCGATAAGCACCGGCAGCGGCGCGTAATCTACAACGACGACGCCGACCAGCGCTATCACCAATTCTCCGCCTCCTACGGCTACGACGTCACCGACGAGCAATCCTTCGTCAACGCGCGGACGACGCCGACCTTCAATACCCACGTTGACACCTACGTCTGGTGCGTCGGCAATGGCGCCGATCCGCCATGGGGAGCGACAGGACACACCATCCACCCGTGCCTCGGCTCCAACGAGCATGCTGCCGACGTGATCGTCGAAGCCTGCCACGCGCAGGGGATGGAGGTCTGGGGGTCGCTCAGGATGAACGACATCCACGACTCCTTCATGGCCGCGTCGCTCCCGGAGACCTCCGAGCCGATCAAGGCCGAGCAT
Organism: Chloroflexota bacterium; assembly: GCA_965220865.1. Classification (GTDB taxonomy): domain Bacteria; phylum Chloroflexota; class UBA11872; order UBA12225; family JAJDUF01; genus JAJDUF01. Next base: position 2,564,461 of record OZ244848.1, on the reverse strand, counting down.
CCTGAATACCTCCTCGCCCCGGAGCGCAACCGCGACCTGCCCCGCGAGCTGATCGAGCAGCATCTCTGGTCGGCGCTGAACTTTGCCCGCCCCGAGGTGCGTAGCTATCGGCTGGACTACGTCGAGCGGAATGCCACGGCCCACGACTTCGACGGCTACGAGCTTGATTTCACGCGCTTCATCTGGTGCTTCTCCCCGGGCCAGGAACGCGAGTGTGCGCCCCTGATGACCGACCTGATCCGTCAGGCGCGCGCACGGCTGCACGCTATCGGCGCATGCCGGCAGCGCCCTTATACCTTCGCCGTGCATGTGCCGGACTCGCCCGAGGTGTCGCTCAACCTCGGGCTGGACGTAGAGGCCTGGCTCCAGGAGGGGCTGATAGACGTGCTGGTCGTCGGGCTGGGCTACATGCCCTACGTGCTGCGCCTCGACGAGTGGCTGGCGCTCGGCCAGCGCTACGGCGTCCCCGTCTACCCCTCGGTCAACACGAATACCTACACCGACTGGTGGAAGGAGCACTTCCAGAGCGTTGCGGCCTTCCAGCACGCCGTGCGGGCCAGCTCGGCGTACTTCTGGCAGCAGGGAGCGGACGGCCTCTATCTCTTCAACCTGTTCTGTCAGGAAGACCGCCGGCTGGGCACGATGTCGGCCGATGATCTGTACCGCCCGCTCAACGAAATCGGCGATCCCAGCCTGCTCACCGGCCTCGACAAGCTCTATGGCATTCAGCCCACCGCCGACAGCGGCTTCTGCCAGCAAGGCTCCGAGGCGGCCCCGCTGCCCATTGTGCTGGATCAGGTCGAGCGGAAGCTCCCCTTGCACGTCGGCCCCGACGGTGGCGATCCGCACGCCCGCTGGACCCTCCACCTCCTGACGACCGGCGGCAGCGACATCGCGCCGGTCTGGGTGCGGCTCAACCACGCGCTCCTGCCGGAGCCGACTCGTGAGGGGCCGTGGTACCGCCTATCGGTGCCGTCCGACGTGCTGCGCCCGGGGTCCAACCAGCTCACGATCTGGTGCCAGGCGGACGCGACCGCCACCGCCGACCCGCTCATCGTCCATCGGGTGTTCGCCGCCGCAGCCTACGGCAGCGCAGCGTGAGGTGTGAGTATGAAGCAACCGCTACCGCCGCAAGTCATCGAGGCGCTGCTCGGCTACGACAGCCCCACGATTGCCAACGCCATCGAGCATTTCGGCGTCCGCGACCCGACGACGGGCTATGCCACCAACGAGCTGCGCTGCCAAACGCCCGAAGTTGCCGTGCCGATGGTCGGCTATGCGCTCACGGCCACGGCCGACGGCTCCACGCCCGGCGATACACGACCGTCGCGCATTGACGAATTCGTGGAGCTAATCGCAGCAGCACCCAAACCGACCGTGCTGGTCGTCCAGCACGTCGGACCCGACCGCACGCGGGCCTGCAAGGTCGGCGACATGTTCTGCACCATCGCGCAGCGACTCGGCGCCGTCGGGATCGTCACCGACACCAACGCACGCGACCGCGCCGGCATCCGCCAGCGCACCCCCGATTTCCACCTCTTCACAACCGGCTGGGTCGTTTCCCACGGGTACCCCGCCTATGTTGACTTCGGGACGACCGTCTCGATCTGCGGCCTGACTATTGCGCCGGGCGACCTGCTCCACGGTGACGCCAGCGGGCTAGTCTCCATCCCACTCGACATCGCCGGGGATTTGGTCGAGCGCGCAGCAGCCGTGCGCCAAGAGGAAGCCGACTACTTTGCCTTCCTGGAAGGCGACCGGTTTTCTATGGAAGAGCTGAAGCGCCGTATCGTCCCGCATAGGCATCGGTGAGCGCGGGCCGCAGATTGATCCGTAGGAGACCTTTGCAAATCGTCATTCCCGCTTTCGCGGGAATCCAAAATCGGCCTCTCAGGTTGACGGCAGTGAAGCAACTGCCACCACACACCGGCTTGGAGGTTACGCCAAGGTATCCGGAGGAGGAGCGATGAGAAGCCCCGCCGGGCCACACCGCAATTGGCAGGCCAGAGCCGCACCACCGATTCCAATTGAATGTGCGGCTCTGGCCTGCCACAAGATCGCGGTGAGCAAGGAGCCGTTCTGGGAGGTGCCCCACCCCGGCTGCCGCGTCGAAGCGGTGATCTTCGGCTACGCCTCCAACAATAGCTCACGCCTGCTCGGCATCGTGCGGGAGTTGGAGCTGAACCAGGACGAGACCGGTGGAGAGTCTCGCCGCGAGCACTTGATCCACTCCGACGATCATGGCCGCACCTGGCAAGCGGGAGAGGCCTTCAACCTCGCCGGGGACGGCAGCCACGTCCTCGTCAGTAACTACCTGGACGCGCAGACGGATACCTACTTCCTGTTCATCCTGCGCCGCGTCATGGATCGGGCAAAACTCGCCGGTCGCCACGTGATGACCTACTCGCAGCAGCTCTACCGCGTGTCGCACGACGGCGGCCGGACCTGGGGGCCGGAGCAGCCACTCATCCAGCAGGGCGTGGCCTACAATGAGCAGCATCCCGCTCGCGGCATCCGGTACGGCCGGAACGGCGGGTACGTCTGCACCAGCCCCCTCCGCCACAGCAATGGCACCATCCTCGTGCCGTTCCAAGTCTGGCCCTGGGACGCCCAACGGCAGCGGCTGAACACCACCAAGTGCTCTGTTGTATGGATCGGCACACCCACGCCGGACATGAGCCGTGTGGCTGGCCAGAGCCGCACCACAGATGGCATAGGATTGTGCGGCTCTGGCCAGCCAATCGCATGGGACTACGGCGACTACATCTGCGGGCAGGCGGAGCGGTACGGGAGCCTCTGCGAAATGACCCTCGCCGAGCTGACCAACGGCGATGTCCTCACCATCATGCGGGCCAGCCCGCCCGGCACGCTCTCGAAGTTCTACTGCGTCTCCTCGGACGGTGGCCGGTCATGGAGCGAGCCGCAGCGGCTCACCTTCGACAACGGCGAGCCGCTGCTGTCGCCGTCGGCGATCTCCCGCTTCATCCGCTCCACGCGCAACGGCAAGCTCTACTGGATAGGCAACATCTACCCGTTCCGCGCGGACCACTACCTGAGCCTGCCCGCCAACCGGCAACGCTTTGCGCTGCACATTGCCGAGGTCAACGAAGAGACGTATGGCATCAAGCAGGAGACCGTCACCACCATTGACGAGTCCACGGACGAGCAACTGCCACGGGAATACTCGAACTTCTGGGTGTACGAAGACCGCCCCACCGGCAAGCTCATCCTCACGATGTGCGCAGCCTGCGCCCTCCCACTCAAGAATCACGAGGTGCCGGCCTCATATACCGGCCCGTACATGACCAGGGACAGTTGGACGGCCCACTCCTATCGCTACGAGATCACGCTGTAGTCACCGGCCGTAGGCCACATCGTAGGGGCGCAGCGTGCTGCGCCCGTCCCCCCACGGAGCGGCCACCCGCTCCATCGTCCCCCCGCTGAGGCGGAGGAACCATAGGGGGGCCAACCGCCCAACAAGCAAGAGACCCTGTATGGCTACTCTGAGCAATTGAAGCGCCTCTAGCCCGGTGATATGGTAGGGGCAGGGAATACATGATGGAAACCCGGCCAGGCGCTTCAGCCTCGTGGAGTGAGTATATTCGGATTGATGATGTAGGACCGAACACCACACGCCTGACTCAGATCAACAAGGACTTACATACGATCCTGACACCCAGCGAGACCATCGCGCAGTTCGACTACCTCGCCCACCAGGGCAACGGTGGGATAGACGCCATAGTCGCCACCACCATCCGCATTATCATCTACCAGCCCAAACAGCGCTTGTCCGTCGCATGGGAAGACATCCGGGATATGACCATTGACGATGGGAGCCAGCTTGCGGCACTTCGGCTAACTATGCCCGACAGTCGCACGCTCCCGCTCGGCGGGCTGCTCCTTGAGCAGGCCCATGCACTGTTAGCTACCTACCAAAGGGCTATCCGTTCCAGCTACCTACGCGACACAGAGCTAGAGGTCCAGGAGATACGCAGCACTCGCTTCGAGACAGGATGCCATACCAATGATGAGTGCGGTGAGGACATAGCGAGCCTTGAGCAAAGACTGAGGGGTGAACAGGAATTCCTTAATTTACAGGAGGAGCTTGGAGATGGGATCAAGAAAAGAATAGAGACTGAAGATAGAATTGCTGATTTACAACAGAAACTTAACGCTAGATATGAGGAGAGAAGACGGGAAGTAAATGCCCATGATCTTGAAGATTTCATAGTGGACGTGGAATACGAAGAAGACGAGGCTGACTACGACGAGACTCACCATGGCGACGCACCGGGACCAGCGGTTGATTTGGAGGCAATGCAGCCTGATGAGTTTGAGGATTTGGTCGCTCGTCTGTATAAGCAGATGGGATATGATGTGGACCTTACCCAACATAGTCGTGATGGTGGTGTGGACGTGTATGCGCGTAGAACGAATGAAGCCGGCATTGAGGAGATCGCTGTCCAGTGTAAACACTACACTCGCAGTGGGCCCATCGGCCCAGCAGAGGCCAGAGCGCTCCTTGGTGTAGTAAATGACCAGAAGCGTCTGGCGCGGGGCGTACTCGTCACCAGCGGCTCGTTCTCTACCGGTTGTCAGGAGTTTGCGGATCGGAATCGCATTGGTCTTATTGACGGAGAGCGCCTGCGCGAGTTGCTAGAGCACCACGAGGTGCGGTAGCCTGCGGATTGGCCGCCTCACCCCTGGCCCACTACGCTGTGCTCTCTGTGGCTAAAAAGGAAGGAGTATCGAATGGTACGCGAGCGGCATCGTGCAGCCCTGATCGGCTTGGGACGGATTGCCGACACGATTGACGACGAGGTGGTCGGCAGCGGCTGGTTCGTGCCCTTCAGCCATATGGGCAGCTACATGGATGTGCCCGAGGTGCAGGTTGTCGGTGGCGCGGACCTGCACCCCCAGCAGCGCGAGTGGTTCGGCGAACGCTGGGGCCTGGACCCGGCCCACCTCTACGCAAGCTACGAGGAGTTGCTCGAGCGCGAGCGCCCCGACATCGTCAGCGTCTGCACTTCGGCGGCGCCACGGGCCAAGGTGGTGCTCGACATCGCCCGGATGGTGCGTGCCGGCCGCACGAGCGTGAAGTGCCTGTGGGTCGAGAAGCCAATCGCCACCTCCCTCGCCGACGCCGACGCCATGGTCGCCGCCTGCCGCGAGGCCGGCATCGTCCTGCTGATGAACACCATGCGCGCCTCCGACGTCTACTACCGCCGGGCGCGAGCGCTCATTGACGCCGGGGCGCTGGGCAAGATGCTCCAAGTCACCACCCACGCCGGCGGCAACGTGTCCCACATGGGCACCCACATCCTGGGGGCGATGTGCCTCCTCGCCGGGGGCAGCGAGCGGGTGTCCTGGATCGTCGGCGAGGTCGAGAGCGACGAAAAAGCCGCCGGTGACGTGGACTTCGCAGCCAACGTCTACCTCGCCTTTGAGAACGGCGTGCGCGGCTTCTGCCGCATGCTGCCCAGCGGCCCGGCGAACTGGATGATTGACGCCATCGGCGAAACCGGCCGCATCCACGTTCGCAACGTGGACGAGGGTTATGAGTGGGAGCTATGGCGCATGGGCCACGCGGTCGAGGGCGGGCGGGCGACCCCGGTGCGCCACGTCTTTCCCCGACCGCAGCGTATCTGGAGCGCCGGCGTTGGGCAGGTGAAGGACGCTATCGCCTGTATCGAGACCGGCAAAACGCCCAACTGCTCCGGCGAGCTGGCCGTCCACCTCCTGGAGATCGCCATCGCCATCCGCGAGTCCCACCGCCGCGGCAACGTGCGCGTTGACCTACCCCTCACCGACCGCAACCAAGTCCTGCGCTCCTCCGAGACCCTACACGGCGATCAGCCCCGCGTCATCACCGGCGGCGAACGGCCACCACCGACAGACCTGCGCGCCCAGATTGCCCGCCAAGAAGGCATCGGCTACCGCCGCCCCGTATCATAATCGTTCCCACCCGTCATTGCGGCTTGCGCCGCAATCCACGTCCCCCTGCGGAGCGGGGGGCCATAGGAGGCGTCATTCCCGCGCCAGCGAGAGTCCAGGTAGGAGCATCCCTCGTGGGCCTAGACTGCATCTTGCACCGAGTATCAGGAGCTGATGATGGTTGATTGGAGCGCCATACCTCGTCCCGACTTTCTACAGGGGGATCGTCGTATCGCCTATCGTGATCCGGCCGGCCACTATCACAACGGAGTCTTCCGCGTGTTTCACAGCCGGGTGATCCGGGTGACGCCGGACCGCTATGACTGGCGCGTGGCCGTCACCGAGAGCCGCAATCTCGTTGACTGGACCAAGCCGAGAGTGATTACTCCCCAAGGTAGCGCCGATGAGTATGCGAGTCCGGGCAACGTCATCCGGCATAACAGGAGTTGGCTACTCTGCCTACAGGTCTATTCGATGAATCACGAGCCGAGAGGCCGGGCACCGCGCATCGCCACGATGGCGAGCAACGATCTGACCCACTGGCGCGCCCCGGAGATCATGTTGGTGCGCGGTCCGGATGTGCCGGTGGCCGAGATGGAGCGCATGATTGACGCCTACCTCTTCCAGGACAAGGACGATGACCGCAAGTGGTGGTGTTTCTACAAAGACAAGGGGCGTCCCGACCGGCCCGGTATCGCTCCCGATGGCAGGACACGGCCGCTCCGGGGCGTCGTCGGCATGGCCTATACCTATGATCTCCGGACGTGGCGCTACCACGGCTTCTTCCAGGCCTGGGAGAATGTGTGCGTACTGGTAGATGGGGATGAGTACGTCTTGCTCCATTCCCCACGCAATGGCATTGGCCTGAAGCGCTCCCAGGACCTGGCGCATTGGCAACCCGGCGGGGTGTGGACATTGGGACAAGCGGCTTGGCCTTGGGCACAAGGACGCCTGTCCGCCCCCCACGTGCTCGATCTCCGCGACCGGCCCGAGGTCGGCAAGTACGTGATGTTCTTTCATGGTTCGACCCGCGCCGGGGTAGCGGAGAACGAACCGCACGGGGAATCGAGTCTGGGGCTGGCCTGGAGTGACGATCTGGTCCACTGGTCCTGGCCGTCATAAGGGCTGGCCATACGCGCTGGCTGGACTATCGTGCGAGGAACGAACTCACAATGTCCGCATTCGCCCTCGGAATCATGACCCGCCACATAGAGCGGGACTCGCTGCCGGCGGTCGCCGCGGCCATCGCCGGCCACGGCCTGACGGCGGTGCAGCTCACGCTCGAATCGGCCGGGCTGGAGCCAATCCCCGCCACGCTCGACTGGCCCACGGCCCAGCGCATCGGCGCCACGCTACGCGACGCCGGGCTGACCGTCGCGGCCGTTTCAGGCACCTTCAACGTGCTCGACCCGGATCGCGCGCGGCGCCGCGACTACCTGGACCGCTTTGCCCGGCTGTGCGACGCGCTCCCCTGGCTGGGCGCCTCGGTCGTGACCACCTGCACCGGCACCCGCGATCCGCACTCGATGTGGGCGCCGCATCCCGCGAACGACGAACCGGCGGCGTGGGACGAGCTTGTCGAGCAGACGGGCAAGATGGTCGGCCTGGCCGCGCGCGCCGGCGTCACCATGGCGTTCGAGCCGGAAACGGCCAACGTGGCGAGCAGCCCGGCCAAGGCACAACGTCTCTTGGAGACGATCAATTCGCCGCATCTGGGCATCACGCTCGATCCGGCGAATTTCTTCCGGCCCGCCGACCTACCCCGCATGCGCGAGGTGCTCGGAGACGGGCTGCGGCGCCTGGGGCCGGCGATAGCCTTGGCCCACGCCAAGGACGTGCTCCCACCAGGGCCGGGCGAGGACCACTGCCGCTACGCGGCGGCCGGCCAGGGACGGCTCGATTACCCGCTCTACCTCCGGCTCCTGCGCGAGACAGGCTATCGCGGGGCGATCATCATGCACAGCCTGGATGAGGCCGACGTCCCGGCCGCCGTGGCCCACCTGCGCCGACCTATGGCGTAGTCGGCCCTCAGCCGGCAGCGGCGGCGCGACGCAGGCTGGAGAGCGTGCCCTCGGCCCGCCGCACCAGCCGCTCCAGGCGATTGGTGACCGTCACGACCGTCCGATCATCACCGCTCGCCGCCTCTCCGAGCGCCGCGACCTGCTCCGCCAGCGCAATCGTCTCCAGCTCGATCAGTTGCAGCGCCACGTCCCCGCCGGTCGTCGCCAGCACCGTGGGCGGCAGATTCTGCAGGGACGCGCTAACTTGGTCTAGCGCGTCGAGCCGCTGCAAGGCCGCCGAACGCGGCCGCGGCACCCCGGTCAGTTCGATGTGCTGCTGGAGCGCCTCTCCGTAGCCGCGCAGCACCTCCCGAGCAGCGGCGTATCCGCTCGGGTCCACGGTGCCTAACCCGGTGGAGGTCATCGTTGACGCGCCGGCCTCGTGCAGACGCTCCAGGTCGTAGTGTTCGAGCAAGCTCTTGGGCCGGGGCGCCGGGGCCACCACAGCATCCTGCGGCTGGACCGGCGCGGGTGCTACCGGCTGAACGGGCGCCGGTGCCGTCTCCCGCGGCGGTGCGCCGATGCTCGCCACCAGGCTCGTCACCGCCAGCACGGCCACGCAGCCGACCAGCCACAGCCCAGCCGTGCGCAGTCGTCCACTCACAGCACCGCCTCACTAACGCCGCGCCTCCGCCGCACCCCCCTCTCCACCATGGTGGAGAGGGGGGTGCGGCGGGTGAGGACAATCTACGCCACCAGGGGTAAGACGTGCCAGTGGGCCGGCTCGCCGTCCGGCGATTGTTATGATCCAGCCAGGCAGATCGAGGAGGCCGGGGAGCAATGAAGATCACGCGCGTCGAGACCATCCCGCTTCAGGTCAGCTTTCTTCCCGACGTGGCTCCCCACATGCACCGCTCGACGGGCAATTGGTCGCGCTCCTTCATCCGGCGCGTAGAGACGGACCGGGGGCTAGTCGGCTGGGGCGAGTCCAGCGCCGGACAGTCGGTAGCCCCGGCCGAGCAGCTTGTTGGCTCCCACCCGGCCACACACCTGTTCGACGACTCCGTGGGTATGGGCATCCAGATGGCCTGCTTCGATCTGGTGGGCCAAGCGTTAGGCGTGCCCGCCTACCGGCTGCTGGGGCCACAGGTCCGCGCTTGGTGTCCCTTCTCTTGGTGGTGCATAGACATGCCGGCCGAGGATTGGGTGGCCCAGGTGCAGTACGCTGCGGGCCTGGGCTACCGCTCGGTCAAGCTGAAAGCCCGGGCCTGGCGCGACATCATTGCCCAGATCGCCGCCCTCGATGCGGCCGCGCCGCCGAGCTTCACGCTCGAAGTGGATTTCAACGGCCAGCTCATCGAGCCGGGCCGGGCCATTAATGTGCTACGGGAGCTGGAGCAGTTCGAGCGGCTGGCGATGTTCGAGACGCCTATTCCCCAGGAGGACGCCGAGGGCTACCGCCGGATTCGCCGCCATATATCCCGCACGATGGCGCTCCACATCGGCACGCCGCCGGTGATGACGGTCATCCGCGACAACCTCTGCGATGGATTCGTCATGGGCGGCAGCCTCACGCAGATGCTCGCCCGCGCCGCCACCGCCCACACGGCCGGCATGCCCTTCTGGTTCCAGTTCGCCGCGACCGGCATTGGCATGGCCTTTACGTGCCACCTGGTCGCCGCGCTGCCGGGGGCCGGCTGGCCCAGCATCGCCCTCGCCGCCCTGCGCCCCGAAGACTACCTAGGCACGCCGCTGACGGTGCGGAACGGGTTCGTCCGCGTGCCGGAGGCGCCCGGACTTGGCGTGCAGATTGATGAGGCGGCGATCCGGCGCGACCAAATACCCGCCGACGCGCCCTCGCCGGTAGACGACTACTTCGCCCAGCGCCGCGTGCTCCGCATCCGCTGGCCCGACGGTACCTCCTGGCTATTTGGCGACGACCGCGAGTATCGGCGCATGTTCGACGCCGGCCAACTGCCGATCTTCGAGCGGGGAGTCACGCTGGAGAGCATCGAGGACGACGGCAGCGCGGCCTTCGCGCGTCTGCACGCCCGCGTCGAGCACGGACCTACACCCGAATAGCCGCCCATCGTGATGGCCGCCGCCAAAGAGCACGCCGGGAACGGAACGCGAGAGGAGCCTGCGACATGGCCGACGACCAGCACGCTGCCGCTGCCTGGCGCGAGGCCGATCTGCGCCACGTCTTGCACAACGGCACCAACCTGCTCGACCACCTGGAGCACGGTCCGCTCCTCTTCGTCCGCGGGCAAGGCGTGCGGCTGTGGGATGCCGACGGGCGCGAGTATCTGGACGCCACCTCCGGCCTAGCGAACTGCAATCTGGGCTACGGCGAGCCGGAGCTGATCCAAGCGGCAGCGGACCAGCTCGCCCGGCTTTCATTCGCTCCCAGCACCGGGGGAATGGCCAATCCGCCCTACGTGATGCTGGCGCAGCGCATCGCCGACCTGCTCCCCGACGACCTCTCCCGCGTCTTTATGACAACGACCGGCTCGGACGCCAACGAGGCCGCCTTCAAGCTGGCCCGCTGGGTCAATTACCTGGAAGGACGGCCTGAGAAGCACAAGATCATCAGCCTACTCCAGAGCTTTCACGGCAATACGCTGGCGACCACGGCCGCAACCGGGATGGCCGTGCAGTGGACGGTAGGCGCGCCGCTCCCGCCGGGCTTTCTGCACGTTGAGCCGCCGTTCTGCTACCGCTGCCCCTGGCACGTTGGCCGTCACAATGACCGCTGCTGCCTGCTCGGCGTCGAGGCCCTCGAGGCACTCATCCAGCGCGAGGGGCCGGATACCGTCGCCGCGATAGTGGCCGAGCCGGTGCTGCAAGCGGCCGGGGCCGTCGTACCGCCGCCGGAGTATTTCCCAGCCGTGCGCAGCCTCTGCGACCGCTACGGCATCCTGCTGATCTACGACGAAGTGGTGACGGGCTTTGGGCGCACCGGCAAGCTCTTCGGCCTGGAGCACTTCGACGCCGTGCCCGATATGGTCACGATAGCGAAAGGCTTGGCCGCCGGGCACTTCCCGGTGGGTGCCCTGGCGTTCCGCGAATCGCTCTTCGAGCGCCTGCTCGCCGCAGCCCGCGCGGGCGCCGGGCACGTCTTCTATCACACGCATACGTTCTTCGGGAACCCAGTCGCCTGCGCGGTCGGCCTGAAGGCCATTGAGCTGCTGGAGCGGCGGGGATTGGTGCAGCACGTCGCGGCCGTGGGCGAGCGCCTGCTGGCCGGGCTGGAGACCTTGCGTGACACGGGCATCGTCGGCGATGTGCGCGGGATCGGCCTACTCGCCGCCGTGGAGTTGGTCCAGGACCCGGCAACCGGCGCGCCGTTCGACCGGGACCGGGGCGTCGCCCGGCAGGTCTTTCGGGAAGCAGCCGACCGGGGCGTGCTCGTGCGGGCCAGCGCGTTCGGCGACGTAATCATGCTGACGCCGCCACTGATTATGACCGCCGACGAGGTTGATCAAGTTGTCATAACTTTGCGCGAGGCGCTGACTGCCGTGCGCGAGCGGCTCTGAGCGGAAGGGAAGCACCTGGTATCGTACTCCGGGAGCAGCGTGCGGTGAGGCAGTACAACAACCAGCGGTGAGGAGGTAAGCGTGGCAGACGAACGGCCCAACATCCTATTCATCATGACCGACCAGCAGCGCGGCGACTGCCTGGGCCTCGACGGTCATCCCGTCCTCAATACGCCCAATCTCGACTACCTGGCGCACTCCGGCACCCTCTTTCGACACGGCTATTCCGAGACGCCGAGCTGCATCCCCGCCCGGCGCACGGTCATGTCCGGCCAGGCGCCCGCGACGCACGGCATGGTCGGCATGACCGGTGGCGTGGACTGGCAGCCGGACGCAACCCTCGCCGGCGAGCTGTCCGCCGCCGGCTATCAGTGCGAGATGATCGGCAAGCTGCACCTCTGGCCCCACCGCAAGCGGTTCGGCTTCCACCATATGCTGGTGGCCGACAGCACGCGCGGCAAGGACAACGACTACCTCGACTGGCTCGGCGGCGCTGTGCCCATCGAGCGCTGGGCGATGGCCCACGGTATCTCCCCCAACGGCTGGCAAGCGCGGCCAAACCACGTGCCGGAAGAGCAGACCCACACCTTCTGGTGCATCTCCCAGGCCATTGAATTCCTGTCCAAGCGCGACCCCACGGTACCCTTCTTCCTCAACGTGTCGTTCATTGACCCCCACCCGCCCTTCACCCCGCCCCAGTTCTACTACGACCGCTACGCCGGCCGCGACCTCGGCCAGCCGGCCGTCGGCGATTGGGCGCCGCAGTTCCCTGAGCCGCAGAAAGGCTTCGATCCCGAGGGCCGGATGCCCCGGCGCCAGCAGTTGCGCCTCGACGACGACACGATGCACTACTGCCGCGCCGGCTACTTCGGCCTCATCAACCACGTGGACACGCAGATCGGTCGCCTGCTGATGTACCTGCGGGACGAAAGGCTACTGGAGGAATCCTTCATCCTGTTCACGTCGGACCACGGCGAGATGCTCGGCGACCAAAACATGTTCGCCAAGACCCGGCCCTTCGAGTCGTCGGCGCGGGTGCCGTTCCTGGCCCGCGCCCCAATGACCATGAGCTACCCACGCGGAATTGTCACGGATCGCCCGGTCGGCTTGCAGGACGTGATGCCGACCCTCCTCGACGCAGCCGGCCTGCCCATCCCGGAGTCGGTCACCGGGCGCAGCGTCCTGCCGCTGATGCGCGGCGAGGACGTGGCGTGGCGCGAGGCGCTGCACGGCGAGCACGCCGGCCAGTACGATCCCGACGACGGCAATCACTATCTGGTGGACGGCCACACCAAATACGTGTGGCACGACCAGACCGGCGAGGAGCTACTGTTCGATCTGGACCGCGACCCGCTGGAGCAGCACAACTTGCTGAACGAGGACGGCGCCGAGGCGCGGGTGGCGCCGTGGCGGCAACAGCTGATCGAGCAGCTCCGCGACCGGCCGGAAGGCTTTACCGACGGCCAACGGCTCATCGCCGGCCAGCCGCGCCCGTTCCTCGTCCCCGGCGTGCCCCAGCTCCCATCCTGACGAGGGCCTGAAGCCACGCTTGCCCTACGGAGGTGGCCAGTTGTCCCCCCTCTCCCCGTGGGAGAGGGGCCGGGGGTGAGGGCCACCCCGGCGTGTCAATTGCTCTAGCCGAGGTCCGCGAGGTCCACGATGCGGCGCTCACGGATGGACGTGAAGGCGCCGATAGCGAGAGCCGTGGCCAGCAGGCCGTCCTGTGCCGTCGCTCCCGTCCTGATTGGTCGCTGCTCGCCGACGCTGGCCACGAACTCCCGCATCAGCGCGCGGTAGCCGGTGTAGTCCTCTTGCTCCTCCGGCGCAAGCTGCTCAACCGTCGTAGACTGCCGGGTCTCTTTGCGGTCGCCGAGGGTCAGGCCGGCGAAATAGCCGTAGATCGTGGCGCTCTTCCCCTGACCGTCGAAGAGCTGGTAGAACGACTTCTTGACGTGATGCGCCGGCCCGAAATCGCCGATCACGGCCGATGCCGTGCTGCCGTTCGCGTAATAGATCGTGCAGACCGTGCTATCAATGAGGACAGAATCCGGGTGGGTGAACGCCCCGCCCCCGGCAGCGATAGCGACCGGCTCCGAAGCGTGGAAGTAGGAGAGCAGGTCGAACGTATGCACGCCTTGGGAGATGACGTTGGCGCCGCCCCGGTCCGGCGACTGCGCCCACGAGGTCTCGCTCCAGCGCGGATCAATCATCTGCCCGGTCGAAACCAACGATTGCGGGATAAAGGCTTTCGCCCGCGTCACGAGTGGGGCAAAGCGAGCCTGAAAGCCGACCATCAGTTGCACGTCGTTAGCCGCGACGGCCTCGACAATCCGCCGCGCCTCCGCCACCGTCAGCGCCAGCGGCTTCTCGATGAGTATGTGCTTGCCAGCGTTGGCCGCCATGACGGCGTAGTCGGGGTGCGAGTCGTGATGTGTCGCAATGACGACGGCCGGGATGCGCGGGTCCTCGATGGTCCGGCAGATGTCGGTACTCACCGTCCCGGTGCCCACCTCGGCCTGAAGCGCAGCGGCCCTTTCCAGCACCGCATCGGCAAACGTGACTACCTCACCCAGGCCGAGCGCCGTCAAGTTGCGGGCATGGATTGTCCCCATCCCGCCGCACCCCACCACCGCCACCCTCACAAAGCTCATAGCCACTCACCCCCTTGCCACCCTCAACCCAGGCAGTACACCGACGAGCAATACACCGCCTCCAGCGATTGGAGGATGTGCCGCCGCCGAATGTAGTTCTCGCTTTGCTCGACGGCGGTGCGCTCTACGAGGTCTACGTTGCGTCCCAGGACCGCCGAAAGCTCCTCCTGCATCCGCACCAGATCAAGGAGGCTCCAGCGAGCGCTCGGAGCGAACGTGACCAGTACGTCAACGTCACTCTCCGGACCGAAGTCGTCACGCAGCACCGAGCCAAACAGCGCCAGTTCAACGATCTGCCGCTGCTTACAGAACGCAGCAATCTGCTCGTTCGGCATGGCAATGCGGTCATTGGCCAGTGTCATAGCAGCACACCCTCACGTCTATATCCTCTCAACAATCTCTGCCTGCGCCATTCGCGCTCCTCCATGGACAGGCGGATGGCCTCGCGAAGTAGCTCACCGACAGTGCGGACCTACTCCTTGACCACCTGCCGCAACTCTCGTGCCATCTCCGGCGGCAGAGAGAAAGTGACGGTCTTCGATATTCTCGACATAGATAGCTACCCTACGCTCTGCTCACTAGCCCGAAGGATCTCGGCTTTTGATGAGGCGTAGACGAACCTCTCCGCGCTTTGGGAAACGCACATATTCGCAAGGTCCATCTCCCTTTCATCCATCTCCACCAATCTTGGAGCAAGACCACTTTGGACACGAAAATCCCCACAAAGGCCGGTCATTCGCAACTCTGCTGTAAGCGGCATGACGAACCACATACAATTGCGATGTTCGGGTTCAGGGCCTAGCAGCCATGAGTTCGAAGGTATGTCAGACGTGATAAATGCCCGTCCCGCAAGGGCTGCGTCAAATCGCCAGCTGCCCTCTTCATACCATCTGTACAGTCTCTTCCCTTTCTCTCCAAGTGCAACAGGGGATGCAATAGTCGCTCCAAACTTCCGATCGCTATCAACGCCAGCCATCTCTCGGAGCAAGGAAAAGACAACCTCACACTGGTCGACCAAGTCAGGATGCCGGGCAACAATGCCTGCCTCTATTGCTTCGATCTCTGCTCGTAACTGTAGCCGCATCGCCTTCGCGGACTCCCTCATCTGTTCGCGGAATCCACGGCTTCGCAGCTTGGAATCCACGACAAAGCGAGCGAGCCAAGCCCTCAAGGTTGCGGACCTCGTGCGGTCAGAGATAAGGTCGTTCAACTCCGGAACGCTCAGTTCCTTGAGAGAGTTGAGTATTTTCGACCACTGAACTTCCCGTGCCGTGAGCATCCTGTCGTTGGCTACCGAATAGGCGTCCTTCGACACTTCGACGTTGGCTATGGAACGTACCGTAACCCCTTCCTGGGGATTCTTCTTGTCAAAGACGTAGACTTGCTCAGGACGGCCACTCAGACCAAAACCCCGCAAGTACAGTTTCGGAACAAAGTGCTTTCTCGTTTGGTCTATCTCAAACACTCTCTCTTTTTGCCTCCCAGAGCAGGACACCGACGTATTCTTGATCATACCATCACTGGCCATCAACTGACGGGGGCCGATGCCGCCAACTCTCGCAAGCCTACCCTTCCATGGCACTAGCCTTGCTACGACGGCGAAGCCGCCGTACTCGTCGTACCTCGCCCTGCCGGAGCCGACCACCTGATACGCCAGGGAGCAGGCGAGGGACACCTAAGAAGACTTGAACCCGTAAGGCGGCCGGCGGACCTGTTCTTCGATCCACGAAAGATGGGGAGGTCTGTAGATTCTGGAGCCTATTGCCACGCGACGCCAAAATTATAGCAAACCTGTTCTAGGCTGCCGCCGCATGTGCGCGGCAACCGATTAGCTAACGCTGCCACACAGAGCACAAACGCACGGTACGATCAGCGACATTCCTCGGCGTAGTGCTTGCTCGGACATACGATCATGTGGAGCGGCCGGCGTCCGCGCGGACTCCCCTTCCCTCGCAGGGAAGGGGCCGGGGGTTAGGCCCACCCTACCCGCACCCACGGCCTCAGTACCCCCGCTCGGCCGAGACCACGTTCAGCAGCGGCCGGCCCGCCACGTAGCGGCGCAGGTTCTCGCAGAAGAGCGCATTCGTCCGCGGCAGGTACAGCGGTTGCCGGCGGCTACCGGAGATGTGCGGGGACATGAACAGGTTGTCCAGCCGCCAGTAGGGATGCTCCGGCGGCAGCGGCGCCGGGTCCGTGACAAACACGTCGAGCGCCGCCCCGGCGATCACGCCCTCGCGCAGCGCCGCGGCCAGCGCCCCGTCGTCCACCGTCCCGCCACGACCGACGTTGATGAAGTACGCCGCCGGCCGCATCGCCCGGAACGCCGCCGCGTCGAACACCCCCCGCGTTTCGTCCGTGAGTGGCAGGCTGTCGAGCACATAATCGGCCTCGCGCAGCAGGTCGTGCAGCTGCGCCGGCCCGAAAAACCGCTCCGGCAGCGCACCCTCCGGGTCGCCAACGCCCGGCCACTGATACCCCGTCGCGCGCCGCTGCTCCGGGTGCCGCTTCAGCGCCAGCACGCGCATACCGTGCGCCGTAGCGAGCCGGGCCACTTCCCGCCCCGTCTGACCATAGCCCACAATCCCCACCGTGCGTCCGGCCAGCTCGACCGGCGGGCTGTGTGCCGGGTTGCGCTCCTTGGCCCCCTGATCCCGAACGAGCCGCAAGAATCCCCGCGCCAGCAGCACCATCACCGTCAGGCAGTATTCGGCCATCGGCACCGCGTGGGCGCCGGCCACGTTGGTCACCGCGATGGTGCCCGGCGCGAAAACCGCTTGCGCGCTGCGGTCGAACCCGGACGTGTGCAGTTGCACCCACCGCAGCCGGTTGGCCTGCTCCAGATGGCTCGGCGCCCGGTTGGTGTACAGCACCTCTACGTCGGCGATCATCGTCGCCGTCTGCTCCCAGGTCGTCGAGGTGCGCTGCTCGATCACCAGTCGCGGCGAAACCGCCGCCATCTCGTCGAGGAACGCCTGCTGCCCCTCCAGCTCCGGGATCGTCACCAACACTCTGATCTCTTCCATGCCCAACTCCCTTATTCCTACCGACCCACCTTCCGCCATTCCCCTTCCCTGCCAGGGAGGGGGCCAGGGGGTAGGTCTGCTCGTCACCCCCTCTCCACCATGTGGAGAGGGGGCCGGGGGGTGAGGACCCCTGACCACTGAACTAGGCCGGCAGAATACCGTTCTCCTCCAAAACCCGGCGCAGTTGCGCCATCGCCTCGTCGGAGAGCGGCTTGAACGGCGGATGCACCCACCGCTTGCAGATGCCCAGCAGCTCCAGCACCGCCTTCTCTTCGGCCGAGGTCTCCGTGTTGCGCCGCGGCGGGAACTGCTTGATGATCCTGATGAGCGCAAAGGCCTTCTCCCGGGCTTCGGCGATCCGCCCCTGTTGCCAGAGCGCGTGGACTTCGCTGTGCTGCTTGGGGAAGCTGGAGGCCGTGCTCATCGTGCAGCACTGAACCCCGAGCGCCAAGTACGCTAGGTGATTGCCGCCTCCGGCGCCGAGCACCTGGAAGGATTCGCTATTCAGCATCGCGATGGAAGTCATCTGGGTCAGGTCGTAGCCGCCAATCTTCATCCCGGCGATATTGGGATGCTGCGACAGCTCGGTGACGGCTTCCACCGTCGGCTCCAGCGCTCGCGCCGGGTTGCTGTAGAGCCACAGCGGCAGTGGCGACCGATCCGCCGCTGCCGACCAGTAATCCACGCTCATGCTCGTACCCATCTTGCGGTCGGTCGGCAGGAGATGGTAGCCCTGGATCGGCAGGTGCGCCGTCTCGTCGAAGAACCGGTAGACCTCGGACAGCACCGGGTCGCTGCAACCCACGATCAGGGTGGTGCGTCCCTGCATGTGCTCGGCCACGATCTTGGTCGCCTCAACTCGATGTGCGTGGGGCATCGTGAAGTTCTCGCTGCCCGAGCCGAGCACCCACAGACCGGCCAGCGGGTGCGCGAAGAGATGGTCCAGCAGCCGCGCGTACCCCTCCCGATCCGGGCTGCCGTCCTCATGCATCGGGCTAACCAGCACCGGCATCACACCATTCAACATCGTCACGTCGTACTGCTCCTTTCTGTCTAGGACCTTGTCAGTCTCACCCCCCTCTCCACATGGTGGAGAGGGGGCCGGGGGGTGAGGCAGGTAACCACCACGGCTTAGGCCGCCGGCGCAAACGCAAAGCTGTAGAGCTTGGCCCCCCCGTAGAGCCGGAAGCGCAGCTGAATCCGCTCCACCTCCACGCCGGCGAGCGTGCGGTGCTCTCGCCAGCGCACCGGCAGGCGCACCCCGTCGGTGAGCACCCGCTGGCAATCGTCCGCGCCATAGCCGGGGAGCGGCTCCCCGGTAGCGGCGTCTACGATCTCCACCGTCACCCAGCTGCGATACGGCTCCGGGTCGCCGACGTTGACGACCAGGATGCGCTCGCAGGCCTCGCGCACGGCAATGGGCACGGTAGTGACGGTGGCCGGCACCAGCCGGTCAATCGAACGCACGTCCACAAAGCCGTCCAGCCGCAGCGTCGCCAGGCCGGCCCGCGACGGGTAGACGATCCCGCTGCTGGGAATGCCCAGGTCCTCCGTGAACTTGCGCGGCGTGTTCTGGGCCGGCCAGCCCTTCCACTCGCTGCCGTTGCCGGAGTAGAAAATCCAAATCTTGTCATCATGGACGATGGTCTGGCTACTGGACGCAATCCAGCCCGCGTCCCACTCGTTGGCCTCGCCCCGCGCCACGATCGGCCGGTGGGGCTGCAACCGGCGAAACCGCTCGCCATCGCGGCACACGGCCAGCCGCAGCTCGCCGGTGAGCGCGTGAAACCAGTCGTCGTAGCGCCCAAACTCGTAGAGCATCAGATAGTGCCCCTCGTAGGGCAGCACCGAGCAGAAGTGCAGCTCGTCTTCCGGGCCGGTGTCCGTGTCGAGCACCGGATTCTGCGTGCTCGGAGTGAGGTCTTCGAGCGTCGGGCCATAGGCCAGCCCGATCTTGCGGACGTGCTCACGGCCGTCTTGCGTGGGCTGTATCAGCTGGCCGTACCACTTGTAGCGGCGGTTAGGATCGGGGTCCTGGTCGTCACGGAGCGGCTGGCACGGATCAATGCCGTGGCCCGTATACAATCCGTGGTCGGGGTCCACGTCTACCGGATCGCTCCACCACTTCGCATCCGGCGAGTACATCACCTTGTACCGCTTCGGTCCCGCGCCTTTGGTCGCAGCCTTGAAGCGCTTGGCCGGGTCCGATTCGGCCAGGTCCAGCATCGGCCGCATCTTGGTGGAGTGGCTGTCTTTTTTCCCGCGCGTGTTGCCGAGGACGATGTTGTTGTCCTTGCTCCCCAGCCACTCGTAGCGGCCGACGCGCGGCTTGACCCAGTTGATGCCGTCGGCACTCTCGGCGTATCCCTCCTGCCAGTTGCGCTGGCGGATGTGGCCGATCCCGGAGTAGATCATCTTGAACAGCCCGTCAGCCGGGTCGTACATCACGCCGCCGGGCCACGGCCGCGCCTGCATGGAGTCCCACTCGTCGAGCTGCCCCAGTGCCAGGATGGGGTTATGTGGACACTTGGTCGCCGTGTTGACGACCTGCGCGGCGCCGTCCAGCGCCGCGACTTCCTGCAGGTCTACGAAGAGCACCCGCCGCGAGCCGGCTGTGTCTAGCGCAATGGTCATGTACCGTCCTCTTCCTGCGAGATGGTGCGTAGCCGAGGCGTCATGGGTTGGACCTAACCCCCGGTCCCCTCCCGGCTAAAGAAGGGAAGTCATGGCGGCGACCCGCCGCCGCTTCCTAGCCGGGAAGTGGTCAGAGCGGTGTCCGGTAGCCCCTTCCCTTCAGGGAGGGGGGGTAGGTCGGAAAGACCCATTATCGGCCCTTGCCTGACGCCATCGCCACGCGAAACCGTATGATGATACGCTTAACGCGCTCGCGCAAGCCACACGTGCCGGCAGAGACCGGCCCCAAAGGCAGCACACCACGGCAGCGCAGCGACCCCAGGCGAGCCGGCCGTGGACGCAGCAGCCCGACGCACAACAGGAGGAGCTATGGTTCGGATGGCCCTGATCGGTTGCGGTGCCAACGCCGCGCTCTACCTCGCAGCCGCACGGCAACTCCCGGACGCGGCGATTACGGCCGTCGCCGACGCGGACCCCGACCAGGCGGACCACGCCGCCCGCACTGCCGGCGCGGCGGTACGCGCCGGCACGCTCGACGAGTTGCTCGATAGCGCCGCCGAGACGTTCGACGCCGTCATCGTCACCACTCCGGCCGCGACGCACGCCGCCCTCGTGCAGCGCGCAGCGCAGGCCGGCATGCATACGCTGGTCGAGCCACCGTTGGCCCCTACGGCCGGCGAGGCCCACCAGGTCACCGCAGCCGCTCGCGCGGCCGGAGTCCGGCTGATGCTGGCACACCCGGCCCGCTTTCAGGCCGACCACCGCGCCGTCAAGGACAGCCTCGACGACGGCGAGCTAGGCCGGCCGGGACTGCTCCGTATCCACCAATGGTTCTCCGCTACTGACGGCAGTGAGCGCGCCGCCCACGCCGGCCTCGCGGCGCTGGACCTGGCGCTGTGGATGTTCGACGGCCTGCCGACCCACGTCTACGCCGTAGCGCGACCGACCCGGACGACCGGCCTCGCTGACGTGGAGTACGCGCAAGTCCACCTCGGCTTTGCCGGTGGCGGTATGGCGCTGATTGACCTGGCCCACACGCTGCCGACCGGCGATGGCTACGACTCGCTGACGCTGATCGGCTCGCTCGGCGCCGCCTACGCCGACACGCACCACAACGTGCAGCTGCTGTATGGCGGCGGCCACGCGCAAGCGGTGCGGACGGAGCCGGACGAATCGGTGGTCGCGCTGGTGCTGGCGGAGTTTGCCGCGGCCATCGCGGAGCAGCGAGAGCCGGCAGTAGGCGGCGCGGAAGGACACGCCGCGCTGCTGGTCGCCGCCGCAGTGGAATCGTCGTTGGCCGCGGCGGCGGCTATGACGCTGACGGAGGGGCGCTATGAGCGCGCCTGAGCCGCTGCGGGTGCTCGTCATGGGCGCCGTGAAGCACGACTACATCCTGCACGGCATGGCGGCGCACCCTCGCTACGAGCTACTCGCCGTGACCGACGATGAAGCGGCGCCGGATTGGGCGCACCAGCGCAATGCGGCCACGGCCGCCGCCCTCGGCCTCCCGTACCTGCCCGGCGTGCAAGCGGCCCTGGACCGCTTCCAACCGCAGGTCGCGTGCGTCACCCCGGAAGTGCCTCGCCACGCCGACCTCACCGTGCAGGCCGCCGACGCCGGGCTGCATATCGTCCAGGACAAGCCGCTGGCGCTCAGTCTCGCCGACTGCGACCGGATTGTGGCGGCGGTCGAGCGCGCCGGCGTGCGGTTCCTGATGTGGAGTCGGAACACCTTCCCCACCATCCGGCAGGCGAAGGCGGTGCTCGCCGCCGGCGACCTCGGTGAGCCGTATGCCATCCACGTAGACTTTTATTTCGCCAAGGACGCCGGCGCCCTGCTCGGTTCCGGGCAGCCGGAGGAGATCGAGGTCAGCTGGGACGGCTTGGGTGAGCTAACCCTCGAAGGCATTTACCCGCTGGCCTACCTCCACGAGCTACTTGGCGTCACCGTCCGGCGGGTCTTTGCCCGCACCACCGCGCACTTCTTCCAGCGACACGCGGACCGCGGCGTCGAGGACTTAGGTTCCGTGTCGCTAGAAATGGCGAACGGGATCGTCGGCTCGCTGTGCATCGGGCGCATCGGCGAGCCGAGTCATCCCAACATCGGCGAGCTACGGCTGCACATCCTGGGCACGAAAGGCGCGTTCGTCGTCGCCGAGCCGCGGCCGGAAGTATCGGTGTATGCGCGCGGTCTCCAGCCGGGAGACTATCGCCAGCGGCGCGTGGGCCTGGACTACGAGCGGCGCCTCCTCGACAACTTCGCCGCGGCCGTTGACACTGGCGCAGACACGATGATGACGGCACGCGACGGCCGGGCCATCGCCGCCACCGTCCTCGCCGCCATCGAGTCCGGGCAGACCGGCCGGTCGGTCGAGGTATCGTCGTGAGGTGTATCGTCGAGTCGTGAAACATCGCGTCCTGCCGTTCGTCATTCCCGCGAAAGCGGGAATCCAGGCTCCCGCCCCGGACTGCGGCCCAATCCGCAGTGATGAGGTGGAGGCGAGGACCGTCATTGCGGCTTGCGCCGCAATCCAGACTACACGAGGAGGGCCACATGCCAGCACGCACCGTATTCCGCTGCACGGACGGCTACGCTTGCGACCTCGCCGCGACGCCGGACGGCTGGGTCTTGGCAGCAGTAGGGCTGCCCGCCGTGGACGAGCAGTTCGTCCGCAACATGGATCACAGCCAGGAATGGGAGCACATTCGCGCCAGGCTCCACCCGGGCCGCAGCTATGCGGAGTGGGGCGCGGCCGTAGCGGGTACCGCGGCCACCTTGCAGTTGATTGTGCAGCGCGACGGCCGGACCACGACCGTTGCCACCGAGACGGCCGAGCAGTTCTCCGGCGTCGCGGTGGTCGGTAGCACGGACCCGGCCTACCTCTGGACCGCCTATGACGGCGAGCAATGGAGCGTCACCCTCCGGCAGGGCGACGAGCAGCGAGTGTTGTATCGCGGCGCGGCCGTCGCTCTCGGCCCGGCCATCGTGCGCGATGACGCCGGCACCCTCTGGTACGCCTGGACCAGCCGCGCCGGGACAACCGACACCATCCACCTCACCAGCGAAGGATCATCCGACATCTTCACACTACCGGGGCGCTTGCCGAGCCTCACGCCGGTGGACGGCGGCGTCGCGGTCTGTTTCGAGCGCCCCGACGGTGACGCGATCCACGTCTACGGCGCAATCTGCGCCGACGGCGCACTTGGCGAACCGGTCCGCATATCGTCCCGGCAGCCGCTCAACTTCCAGCCGCGCTGTGCGACCGCCGCGGATGGCCGCGTGATCGTGGCCTGGGAAACCTCGCCGGCTTGGGGCTTCGACACGCGGGTCGAGCAGTTCCGCGAGATCGAGCTACAGCAGCTCGATCCTGCAAGTGGGCACGTCAGCGCCGGACCAGGGACGGATGACGGTGTCCTCCCCATCCCTCCCCACGCCTACCATCGGATCAAGGGCCGCGGCGCCGGTCGCGGCATGTACCTCAACATGAACCCCTCGAACGTACACCTGCTCGGGTCCGGCGACGACCTGCTCTGCACGTTCCGTATGTTCGATCCGCTGCTGGAGCTACAGCCGCCGGAAGAGCAACCCCGTGCCAGGGATGCCTGGGACCTGTGCGTGATGCGCTGGCAGGGTGAGGCATGGTCCGCACCGCAGCGCGTCACGGAGGCCGCCGGCTTCTCGCACCATCCCTACGGCGTGGCTGTGTCGGACGGTGACTTATTGGCCGCCGTCCACTGCTTCGAGCACGCCAAGTTCCCGCCGCGCGGCCACCGCATCGAGGTGCTCCAAGCGGACGGCGCCTTGCGGCCGATGCACGATGGCCATCAGACCTTCGCTCCCGTGCCGGTCCAGCCCACCACCCCGATCACCCACACACCAGCCTTGCCGGATGCTCCCGACGGCCTCCGCCTGGTGTTCGGCGATCTCCACAACCACACCAACTACTCTTCTTGTTACCCGGCGCTCGACGGCATCCCCGACGACAACTTCCGCTGGCAAAAAGACATCCTCGGCCACGAGGTACTCTGCATCACCGACCACATGCGCCTGTCGGATGCCGACTACCGGCAGCGCCTCGACGCGCTGGAGCGCGAGCACACCGCCGAGCGCGTGCCGCTCTACAGCCTGGAGTGGGCGCGGCCGCCGTGGCATCACTCGAACTTCTTCACGTATGACAAGCAGGTGATGAAGCGGCTCCGGCAGATCGTCCTCGCCTCCCTGGACTACAGCGAGATTTGCGAAGCCGTCGTGGCGGAGCTACCGGCCAACTCGGTCGCGGCCATTCGCCACTGGCACGGTGATACGCATACCTTCTGCTATGACCAGCGCGTGGAGTGGGGGATGGAGGTACTGCACGGCCGCGGCGACGAGCTGGCCACCGAGCCGGATATGGCCGGACACACGTCACCCTTCCCCTTCCCGGCCAACTTCATCGAGGAACAAGGCGCCAAGCTGGCCCTGATCGGCGGCTCGGACCACCACATGAGCCGGCTGGGGTCCTGCGTCACCGGCTTCTGGGTCTCCGAGTTGACCGGCGAGGCGGTGTTCGCAGCCCTCCGCAACCGCCGCACTGTCGCCTGCGCCAACGGCAAGCTCGCACTGTGGCTGCACAGTGACGGCGTAGCGATGGGCCAGGAAGGAACGGTGCAAGCTCCCAGCACGCTCACCGTCTCGGCGGCCGCGCCGCTACCCATCGAGCGCCTGTCGCTCTGGCGAGACGGGCAATGGATCCAAGAAGCACGCGGCTTGGGTCAGCAGATTCACCATACCTTTACCGATGTCGAGGCCGGCCCCGGTGCCCACTACTACATCGTGCGTGCCCAAACGGAGCAGCCGGCCAACTATCCCAAAGGCCCGATCATCGGCTACACTGCCCCCATCTGGCTCACGGTGCGTTAGAGGATGGCAGGACAACGTCAATCGAGGCCTACGGAATACGCCATCGGCCGCGGCCCCGGGCGTCTGCGGACGTTCCTCCTGATACTGCTGACGGCAACGGCCATCACCATTGCGGCAACAGCCCTGGCCGCCTGCGCCGACGATACCGCCGCGCCCGGTGAATCCGCGCCGGCCCCGGCCGACACCCAAGCGCCGGCCCCGGCGCCGGCCTCGACACCTGCCACCGGGGCCGCGGCCGACACAACCACCTCAGTGGCAGCGGCGCAAGCCTTCCTCGGCACACTCACCGCCGAGCAGCACACGGCGGCCCTGCTGGCGCTCGATGAGCCGGCGCGGGCCAACTGGTCGAACTTGCCGGCGGGTGTCGTGCAGTTCAAGCGCAACGGTGTCCGCATTGGCGACCTGAATGCCGACCAAACCGCCGCCATGCACCGTTTTCTAGCGGCGGCCCTGAGCGCCGACGGATACGCCACCGTCGGCGGCGTGATCGAGGCCGAAGCCGTGCTGGCCCAAGCGCCGAATGCGGCCCGCTTGCAGTGGAGTCCCGACAACTACTGGCTCGCCTTCTTCGGCGAGCCGTCGGCCGATAAGCAATGGGCCTGGCAGTTCGGCGGTCACCACCTCGCCGTGAACGTGACGGTCGTGGCCCGTCGCAGCTATCTCTCCCCCACGTTCCTCGGTATCGAACCCGCCTCGTACCCGTCCGGCGGCTCCACCGTCGCCCCCCTCGACGCCCACCTCCAAGCCGGCTTCACCATCATCAATGCCCTCGACGACCAGGCGCGCGCGGCCGCGACGGTCACCAACCGCCCGCGCGAAGTGTGGGCCGGCGCCGGCAAAGACGGCACGATCCCGCCTCTCGAAGGCACCCAGGTGGCCGATTGGAGCGCGGCGCAGCAGCAATTGCTGCTCGACACGATCACGCTCTGGGTGGGCCTGCTTGACGCGCCCAGCAGCCAGGCCAGGCTGTCCGAAATCCAGGCCGACCTCACCAACACGCATTTCGCCTGGCACGGACCGGTTGATGGCAGCGGGTCGATTTACTATCGTATCCAGGGGCCAAACCTCATCCTCGAGTTCTCCACCCAGGGCGACCTGGGCAGCGACGGCGGCCACTATCATTCCATCTACCGCAATCCCACCAACGAATATGGCAGAGGAGCGTAAGAATGACTGCACCTGCACGTGACTACGATCTACTCATTCGAGCCGGGCGCCTGTTCTGCGCCGCAACGGGACGGGACGGACCGGGCGCGGTAGCCGTCCGCGGCGACCGGATCGTGGCCGTCGGGACCGACGTTGCGGGCGCGGCACGAGAAACCCTCGACTTCCCGGACGATCTGCTGCTGCCGGGGCTGGTTGACCTCCACGCCCACCCGGGCCCCGCCGACTGGAAGTTTGGCATTGACGCCGACCGCTTTATGCTGGCGCGCGGCACAACCACCGTCCTCTCGCAGGGCGATGCCGGCGCGGTCACGTGGCCGCAGTACCAGGCGGAGGTCATCGCGCCAGCGCGCACGCGCATCCGGCTGGCGATCAACCTCGCGCGCCTCGGCGAGTCTCGACCGGGGCCGTGCTTTCAGCGCACCGACGACGTGGACGTGGACGCCTGCGTCGCAGCGATAGAAGCCGGGGGCGAGCATATCTGGGGCATCGCCCTCAACCTCAGCACGGCCGGGTGTGTCGGCCTCGATCCGCGCGAGGTGCTCCGACAGGCGATCACGGCCGCCGAGCGCACCAACCGCCCCTTGCTCTACGGCCTGCGGCGCGAGACGACCGACTGGCCGCACTGGTCGCTGGCCGACCAACTGGCGCGACTACGCCCCGGCGACGTGGTGACCTACTGCTTCCATCCCGGCATCGAAGACGGCGCCGGCTGCATCGTGCGGGACGGCCGCGTGCTCGACGAGGTCCGGGCGGCGCGCGAGCGCGGCATCCTGTTCGACGTGGGGCACGGGATGGCCTCACTCGACTTCGGAGTAGCCGAGGCGGCGCTGGCCGACGGCTTCCCCCCCGACACGATCTCCACCGATGTCTACCAGCGCCACCTCGGCGCCGTGCCCCAACACGACCTGCCGCGCACGATCTCCAAGCTGATCGCCGCCGGCATGGCCGAGACCGCTGCGTTCGAGAGTGCCACCGCGCGTCCCGCCGCCGCGCTGGGCCTCGCCGGCGAAATCGGCACGCTGGCGCCGGGCGCCTGCGCCGACCTCGCCGTGCTGCGCTTCAACAGCGCCGCCCTACCCCTCGCCGACGTCGGCGGCGCCACCCGCCCCGGCGGCTGCTGGGAGCCGGCTCTCACCATCCGCGCCGGCCAAGCCGTCTAGCGCACCTCACCCCCCGGCCCCCTCCCCGTGATGCAGGTCCCAGTTCGCTCGCCGGCTGCAGTGCTATAATGGCGCGGTGGTCGTCTGGTGTGCGGCACCGGCTGCCACATTACTGCGCTCTCTAATGCCCAGCCGGCCACTGCCCGCTTGCAGAGCGCAAACACACTCAGGACATGAAGGAGAAGAGCGTCATGCGTAAGATTGATCCGGTTTTGCTCCCAATCCACACGGAGCTAGACACCCTCACGATACATTCGGAGCTTATCGAAGAACAAGTAGTACAAGCAAGAACAAGAGCACAGGAGGCACTAGACGCTAACATAGTGGAGATGAAGCAATTCCCTGAGCATTATGATGAGTCCAGCTGGGATCTCGCTCGCCTTGAGTATCGCTCACTTGTTGAAGTGACTTATCCACGTATCCTACGCAACCCCTTTCTCGTCTCCTTGTTCTCTCTTTACGAATCGGCGGTACAACAAATCGCCGAACGCATTCAAGAGGAGGAAGGAGTGGAAAAACCAATGAGCAAGGATGGAGGTTTCCTAAGAAATGCCAGGCGCTACTACGAAGAAATCCTTGACTTCAAACTCTCGAAGAGTTGCGAACACTGGCGCAGGTTAGTTCTTCTCTCTGATCTTCGCAATGCAATCGCACATACCAACGGCAATGTGGAAACAATACGTCCCGAAAAACTCGTCCACTTACTCAAGCAACCGGGTATCCACGAAGAAGGCGGTTTTATTGTGGTTAGCAAGGTATTCATGAAGCAAACGGTCAAACTGGTAGGGGAAGACCTAGCAGACCTCTTGGCGCGTCGAGAAGCTCGTCTATAACCCAAATACACAGCCCAGGTGACCAGTGCGGCCCTCGGCGCGATCAATGCTGCCTCCGTGACCTGCCGCCGTTGGCGTCGAAACGTGTACCTCCGTAGCAGCTTATCACGCGTCGCAGAACGGGAGCACCCGTCTACTGGTACCGGGCAGGTCCGCTGGTAGGCATCCAGTGAAAGCGTTGCCGGCGAGGAACAATGACTCAAGGTTGTCGAGGCGGCCGAGTTCGCGTGGGATGGGACCGGTCAGTCGGTTGTAGCTGAGGTCTAAGTACCGCAAGCTGGTGAGTCGCCCTAACTCCGGCAGGATAGGACCCGTCAACTGGTTGTCGTCGAGGTCCAATGACTCCAAGTTGGCAAGGGCACCTAGTTCGGGGGGAATGGGCCCGGACAGTTGGTTGCCGCCGAGGCCCAACTCCTTCAGGCTGGCGAGGGCACCCAACTCCGGCGGGATGGGGTCGGACAATCGGTTGTTGCTCAGGCGCAAGTACCACAAGTTGGTCAGGGCGCCCAGTTCCGGCGGGATCGGGCCACTCAGATCGTTGACGATGAGGTCCAAATGCCGCAATTGGGTGAGGCGACCCAACTCCGGCGGAATAGGGCCAGTCAGTCCGCTGCGGCCGAGGCCCAAATCCTCCCGGACGGTGGAGGCGTTGCTGCCGAGGTACAACGACTCCAACTGGGTGAGGCGGCCTAACTCCGGCGGGATAGGCCCGGACAACCGGTTGCTGCCCAGGTTCAACGTCCGCAGGTTGGTGAGGCGGCCTAGTTCGCGTGGGATGAGACCAGACAGTTGGTTGTGGCTGAGGTTCAAATGCCGCAAGCTGGTGAGGCGCCCCAACTCAGGAGAGACGGCCCCGGACAACGGGTTGTTGCTGAGGTCCAAATGCCGCAATTGGGTGAGACGGCCCAACTCCAGCGGGATGGCGCCGGTTAGTCGGTTCCAGACGAGATCCAACTCCTGGAGATTGGCGAGGGTGCCTAACACCGGTGGGATGGCGCCAGTCAATCGATTGCCGCCAAGGCGCAATACCTCCAACTGGGAGAGGTTGCCCAACTCCAGCGGGATGGCGCCAGACAGATGGTTGGCGCGGAGGATCAACCTCTCCAGGTTGGCGAGGGCGCCTAACTCAGGGGGAATGGGACCGGACAGGCCGTTGATTTGGAGGTCCAACTGCCGCAGATCGGTCATGGCGCCTAGTGCCGGCGGGATAGGCCCCCATAATAGTCGTTGGCCCAGCTTCAGTTCGGTCACGCGGCGCGGCGAGCCGCTGACAGTGATGCCCTCCCAGTCGGCAATAGCGCGGTTCGCGTGCCAATTCAGCGGGGCCCAGTCAGCTACCGACAGCGTAGCTCGGACCTGCAGCAGCGCGGCGCAATCAGCGACAAGGCCAGGGTTAGCTTGCGGGTTGGGGACCGCCATACCGTTAGAGCACTGGGCGGTGTATTCAGCTTTGATCTCGACGACGGGGACCAGGCTGGCCGGCGGTGTTGCCGGTCCTTCCCAGTCGAACGTCTCGGTGTTGAGGCGGGCTTGCAAGCCGTATGGCCCGTTGATCCAGGTGCGGTAGCCGTCGGTGAAGGCGGTCCAGTTGTCGGCCTTGCGCCACACCAGTAGGCCGCCAGTGGTTTGCTGGAGAGCATCGCCGTTCTCCGGATTGAAACGCTGGTTTTCCAGGCAGTCTCCGACCTTGTCCGGCCCTTCCGCCGCGTCAATCAGCGCCTTCAGCGTGGCAAAGCCGAGAATGAACTGGCACTCGGCCGCCGTCGTCGCCGCCGGCAGCGCGAACATAGCGAGCACCCCGGCAACGATGAGGGCCGTGAGCCGCTGTCTCATGGTGTCGCCCGCTCCCCCGTGGCGTCCGGCCGCGAGTATCGCAGCTTTCCACCGCGCCTGTCCAAGTGGAATTGTATTCCCGCGCAAGCAGGAATCCATCCTGCTCATCCTTGGATCCCGCAAATCCTGATGCCGACAATCCCCCTCACCCCGGCCCTCGCCTGCTATCCTGATGCCCGCAGCCGCCAGGTGTGCGGCGACGCCTCACGTATGGAGGAGCTATGAAGACCTACCGAGTAGCGATGCTGGGCTGTCGGTCGCGCGGCACGTCGGCGGCGCGGGCCTATAATGCCCACCCCCGGATCGAAGTCGTCGGCCTGTGCGACCTCGTCCAAGAGCGGCTCGACACCCTCGGCGACGAGCTAGGCGTCTCGGCCCGGTTCACCGACCTCGACAAGATGATCCGCCAGGCGCAGCCGGACCTGGTCGCCATCCCCACCGGCACCGAGTTCCACTACCCGCTGGCGATGCGCGTGCTCGAGCATGGCGTCAACATCGAGGTCGAAAAACCGATGTGTACGGACCTCGCCGAGGCGGACGAGGTGCTCGCCAAGGCCAAGGCGCAGGGCGTGCGGGTCGCCGTCCACCATCAGGGGCGCGTGGGCGGCTCCATGCGCGCGATGGCGCGGGCCTACGCAGCCGGGCGCATCGGCAAGCTGCGCTATATCTACGCCAGCGACAAGGGCTACTATGGCGGCTACGGCCTGATGAACATTGGCGTCCACTTGCTCAACTACGTCATCAAGTTCGCCGGGCACTGCCGCAGCCTGACCGCCACGGCCCTCACCGACGGCCACCTCATCACCCCGCAGGACGTAATACCCTCGGCGAACGGCATGGGCACCATCGCCGGCGAGAACATCACCGCCACGCTCCAGCACGACGACAACGTGACCAGCAACCTGCTCCTGCACCGGTTCCCGGTTGTGGACTCCACCGCCTCCGGCATCCAGCTCTTCGGCACCGAGGGCCGGCTGATGTGGCGCAGTCCCTGGATTTGGTGGCTGCCGACGCCGCACTATCTCCCCGACGAGCAGCACGGCAATTGGCAGGCCCTGGAGGAAGAGGCCCCCGACCACTACGCCCCCCACGGCCCGGCCGGGCTGGACGACTACTGGTTTGCCGAGGAGTGGGTCCGGGCGCTGGACGAAGACCGCGATCACGAAGCCAACGGCATCGAAGGCCGGCACGTCATGGAGATTATGATGGGCGTGTTCGAATCCGCCGCCTACGGCCAGCGCGTCCACCTCCCGCAGACCCAGCGCGACCATCCCCTCGTCCGCTGGCGCCGCGAGCACGGCCTCGGCGACCCCACCCCCATGCCCCGCCCCTACCACGACTGGCTCGCCGCCGAAGACCGCCGCCTCGGCCGCACGACGGCCTAGGCTTGGCGTTTGGCCTCCGCCGCGCAGACTCCCCCTTCCCTGGAGGGAAGGGGCCGGGGGTTAGGTCCACGCCTGCCGGAACTCTCCCGCGGTGGGCAAACTGGTCCCGGCGACATAGGGATACCGCTTGATCAACGCCTCGCCCAGCTCCACCCCCAGCCCCGGCGCCGTTGGCGGGAGCAGGAAGCCATCCTCCATCCGCCGCGGCTCGACCAGCACCTCGTCCCGCAGCGGATCGAGCAGCTCCGGGAACTCGGCGATGGTACACGTCGGATTCGCCAGGCAAGCGTGGAAGTTCGCCGCCAGCGACACGCCCGTCGCAAAGCCGTGCGCCGCCACCGGCACCCGCCGGCGCTCGCAGCGGCGCGCCACCTCAAGGAACGGCATGATCCCGCCCAGCCACGCCGTATCGGGCTGCGCAATGTCCATCGCCTCGGCGTCCAGCGCCCGCTCGAACTCCGCCACGTTCGTAAACCGCTCGCCCATCGCCACCGGCACGCTCGTCGCCTCACGGATGGCGCGATACCCGTCCAGGTCCTCGAAATAGGTCGGCTCCTCGAAAAACAGCGGTGAGAACGGCTCCAGCGCCTGCAACAACCGCGCCGCGTAGTCCACCGACCAAGCGTGCTCCAGCAGCGGCGTGCGCCCGGCGTCGAAGGCCACGTCCGCGCGACCGTCCAGCATCCCGTGTACCGCTTCCGCCCGCGCCACGTCCTCCGCAAACGTCCCAAACCCCAGCCGCACCTTGATCGCGTCATACCCCAGGTCCAGGCACCGCTCCACCTCGTCATGCACGGCCGGCAGCGGCCAGTAGCCGGGGCAGGTGCTCGCGTACAGCCGCAGCGTGGATTGCGCCAGCCCCCCTAATAGCTCATACACCGGCACGCCCAGGTGCTTACCTTTCAAGTCCCAGAGCGCCATCTCGATCCCGCTGATGACCCCCATGCCGATCCCGTTTTGCGTCCAGTGCGTCGCATCCACCAGCTTGCGCCACAGCCGCTGGATCGCCAGCGCCTCCTCGCCGATGATCGTCGGCGCCAGCACTTCAACGATGGCCTTGGCCACCAGCGGCGCCTTCACCCCGGCATACGTTTCGCCAATCCCCACGGCGCCGCTATCGGTCGTAATCCGCACGAAACTGGCGCTCCGCAGATAGTCCGCATGGCGATACGGCGCACTCAACAAGATGCACTCGACACTCGCAATCTTCATCAACCCGGACACCTCATCATCCCCACCCCATCCTACCACGCCATCCCCACCTCACCCCCAGAGCACAGAGTAGAGGGGCACCAGCCGCCGGCAGGGGAAGGGCATGCAGTGTAGAATAGGGGCCGCGGAGTCTACAGTGGCCGTCGCCACCCTCCGCGACATACTCCCATCGAAGCTCGTGCTGGGAAGGTACACATATCTACGATCTTTATGAAGGTTGCACAACGATGACAAGCCAGCGAACTACCATACCAAGTGAAGATCGCGAATACAGGATGGCCGTTGCCGGCCAAATCTTTAAACACCTCGGACTGCAAATGTATTCCGGTGCAGTTCCCGCGATTTCCGAGCTTATCTCAAACGCCTACGATGCAATGGCGAAGAACGTATGGATCGAGATTCCTACGGGACGTTCTATTCAGCAAACCGACGAGATTGTCGTTAGGGACGACGGTCACGGCATGACCCATCAAGAATGTAAATCCCTCTACTTAGTAGCGGGTAGAGATCGCCGCTCACAAGGGCAGAATTGGAGCAGAGAATATAATGGGCTCAAGCCTCGCAAAGTGCAGGGTAGAAAGGGGATAGGGAAATTTGGCGTTTTTGGTATTGCAGACCGAATCACTATCCGAACAATCGGGGTTGATAAGGACGTTGCTCATTTTGCGTTGGATTTCCTTGGGCTAACCGCGAGTCCAAACTTTACCGACATGGACGGATACTTGGCTGAAACATTATCAGACGACGGCCGGATAACAGATGAGCTTCCTGGTACCACCGTAACGTTATCACAATTGAAGATCAGGCGTGCCATCAACGAAGAACAATTCAAGCGCAGCATTGCCAGAAGGTTGCTGGTTCTTAATGATGATTTTACGGTTCACGTGAATGGACTTCCTATGTCAAGACAAGAGATTCCGCTTCAGTTTAGGTTTCCAGAAAACAGCGGCCAATGGGCGATTGCCGAGCTTACGAACGGTCAGCAGATTCAGTGGTGGGCCGGATTCTGTAAGGACACCATAACGATTGAGGAACAACGCGGTTTCGTAGTTTACGTGCGTGGCAAGTTAGCCCAAACACCTTGGGTTTTCGATCTCAGCGGAGGCGTGTGGGGTCAACATGGCATGCAATACCTCACGGGTGAAATCCAGGCTGATTTTCTTGATGATAGCGTCGATCTGATCTCTACCGACAGAGGCACCGTTCGATGGGAAGATCCTATTGCAGTACCCTTGAAGGAGTGGGGGAGAAAGCAAGTAAGGCTCCTATTGGAGGAGTGGACCAACAAGCGGCGTAAGAAGAAGGCTCAGAGTCCTAAGATAAAAATGTATCTCCAACAGGCCGATTCTCTGCCCGATCGGGAGCGCAGAATCTTCAAGTCAGTCGTTGACCGTATCTGTGCTATTCCTCAGTTGGACAAAGATAGGGAAGGACGGGATATTGCAGACGAGTTAGTGGAGTTCGCCTATAACGCAATGACAAGTCGGAGTTTTCTCGAAGCTATACGGCAGTTGAATACGGCTTCGGCGGGTGATGTCACTCATTTCGAGGAGGTTCTTTCTGAGTGGGATATCATCGAAGCGGTAAATACTGCTCATCTTGTCAAAGGCCGCGTAGAGATCATTCGCACGTTTGAGCAGATGATCCAAGCCAGGGTGCCCGAGAAGCCTGACATGCAAGACTATCTGCGAGACCACCCTTGGCTAATTGATCCGAAGTGGACTATGCTTGCACACGAACAGTCTCTTGACAGGGTACTTCGTGAGCGATTTGGGGAACAGTCTTCAGGAGAGAGAGAAGGAGCAAGAAGACTTGACTTTTTCTGTCTTGGTGATCGCAACCAGGAAGTATACGTTGTTGAAGTGAAGCGTCCGGGATATCCTGTTGGCAGGGAGGAAATTAGACAGGTTGAAGATTACGTGCAATATCTTATACAAAGACTCCAAGATGACGCCACAAGAGATCAAGATAAGCGGTCTGTGGTTAAGGGATTGCTAATTGCAGGACATATTCGGTCTGGCCAAAGGGGATACATAGACAGAATGGCGGGTACGGTAGACTTCAGGACATGGGAAAATCTGTTGATAGCTACCAAGTCCATGCATGAGGAATTTCTTGAGGTTGTGAAGATGCGTGCTCCAACTGGCGATCCGAGAATGATGGAGTTATCGGTAGATGACTAAGAGTTTCTGTGCTGTGAGCGACCAGAAGCTCATTGCGATAGATCTGTTTGCGGGCTGCGGGGGCCTCACTCGAGGACTGCGCGATGCCGGATTTCACGTTGCCGCGGCCGTAGAGATTGATCCTATCGCGGCGGCGACGTACCGACGGAACAATCGCTGTACCCACCTCATTGAGAACGATATTCGTGAGGTATCTGCTGAGGATATTCTCAGAGTTGCGGGAACGGATGAAATCGACCTCCTGTCCGGTTGTGCTCCCTGTCAAGGATTCTGTTCTCTGACGTCCAAATATAAGCGGGCAGACCCACGTAACGAGCTTCTGCTGGTGATGGCTGAACTCACTGAGAAGATTCGTCCCTCGGCGATCATGATGGAAAACGTTCCGGGGATTATCCACCGAGGCAAACCGATCTTCGGTAAGTTCTTGGCGACTCTCGAACGACTCGGATACGTAACTGAAGGCAGTTGGCGTGTTGAGCAGATGGCGGACTTCGGAGTCCCTCAATCTCGGCGGCGGCTAGTGTTCTTAGCCGGGCGAGGATTCAAGATTCCCCTTCCCGTTCCGTCCCACGCTCGATCACCGAAGAATGGTTCTCCGCTGCGCCCATGGAATACGGTAAGAGCTACAATCGGGAACATGGAAGCGCCGGTCACTTTGAGAGCATCGCGCCGCAATGGCGGTCCAGAGGCGTATAGCTGGCACGTGGTACGCGACCTTAAGCCGGAAACCCAAAAACGTCTACAGGCAGCGGTGCCTGGGAAGTCATGGTTAGCCGTTGATGAGTCGCTGCGTCCTGAATGCCATCGGAACGGATACAAAGGATTCACGAACGTTTACGGGAGAATGTCGTGGGATCAAGCTTCACCAACGATCACCGGAGGCTGCACATCACCCTGTAAGGGCAGGTTCGGGCATCCCGACAAGCGCCGCTACACGATTTCAGTTAGGGAAGCGGCGTTACTTCAGACATTTCCGGAGGACTATACGTTTGCCACAAACCAAATGGATGCTGTGTGCAACCTGATTGGCAACGCAGTTCCACCACTCTATGCGAAATTGGCAGCCAGGAATATCCTGACTGCACTCAATTGCCACGGCTGACTTGAAGTTGGAAAAGCGCGATGAGTCGGTGGCCCGGTGATGCCGAGAAGGAACACACGACCTTTGGCGGGCTGCGGCGTGGTCAGCTTATGTCTCGGGTGCGGAGTACTGGAAACCTGACGACCGAAAAGCACCTTGCTTCTTTACTACGCAAGGCCGGCCTAACTGGATGGCGCAGGCACCAGCAGCTTCCGGGGCGTCCCGACTTCGTATGGCGCAAAGCTAAAGTTGCCGTCTTCGTTGATGGATGTTTTTGGCATGGTCACGACTGTAGAAACCTCACTCCGAAGACGAATGTGGGAGCATGGCAAGAAAAAATCGAGAATACTAGAGCCAGAGATGTCCGGAATACCCAAAGCTTAGAGCAAATGGGATGGGCGGTGGTTCGGATTTGGGAGTGTTATCTAAACAAAGACCCCGAGCAGTGTCTACAAATGATCCGTATTAGGCTCGAAAAAAGCAAAAACCCCTAATACTTCACCTTCTTCAACTCAGGAGCGTGTTCCCGGCACCACCCACACAGACACACGGCCCGCCCCGCCGAGTTCACCGGCCCATCAGCGCCATCGGTCCCCTCGCCTAGCCTCGTGGGGCAGGCCGCCGCGAGCACGCCCCGCGATACCTCGGCGACGACCATCCCCTCGGTCGGCAAGTGCTCGGCAACAAGCTGGCCGTGCGGGTCGGTGACGAGCACCAGCCCCGGAAACCACGCCGGCCCACTCTTGCCGGCCTGGTTGGCGTAGAAGATGTACATGCCGCTCTGCGCCGACCACCGCCGCATCAGCTTGGTGTGCAGCGCCCGGTGGTGCTCGGCCTGCTTGGTCTGGTCACCGTCCGGCCCGACCAGTTCGGGCATCCCGCTCCCGGCCACGCAGAGCAGGAAGAACTCGGCGCCAGCGTCCGCCGCCAGCCGGAAGTAGTCGCCGCGCTGGAGGTCGGCGCAGATACCCACCGCGAAGCGCCAGCCCTGCGAATCGACTACCGGCAGCGTCTCCCCCGGCTGGAAATACTCGCGCTCACCCCCCGGCAGCCACATCTTGTCGTAGGTGGCGAGGTAGCCGTCCGGCCCGACGACCAGCGCACTGTTGAACCGCCGGTCACCCCGCTGCTCGACGGTGCCCACGACGGCCGTCATCCCCAGCTCCCGGCAGAGCGCCTCCAGCCGCGGCACCGCCAGCCGCGCGGCGGTGTCAATGGCCGCCAGCACCGCGTCGTCGGCCAGCTCCGATTTGTTGACGGAACCGGTAATGCACTCTTCCGGGAACACCGCAAACCTCGCCCCGGCGCGGCTGGCCCGGCGCAGCCACGTCTCCACGCGGTCGAGGTTGACGGCCGGCTCGCCCATCGCGCTGTGCATCGCCACCGCCGCCACCTGCACCGTCCCCGCGCCCACTGGATCGCCCGGCGACGGCCGTCGAGATGCAGCCGGCACCGTTGTCATACTCATGACGTTGATCCCGCCCTACGCTACTGCGGCCACCCGACCACCGGCCACCGGCCACCGGCCGCTAACCACTGATCGGCAGGCGCGTATAGTTCCGGTGGTAGTCGGGGGGACGATCCATCATCGGGGTATCGGCGTGCTTGTAGCAGAGCGTCACGGCCCGGCGCCGGTGCGGCGTGGGGTTGGGGCCGGAGCGGTGCAACACATAGTTATTCAGCAAATAGGCTTCGCCCGGCTTGGCCGGGAGCGGGACTTCTTGCCCCTCCCGCTTGTCCGCTTCAACCTCAAGCTGACTGCCACCGTCTTGCACCCGATGCTGCAGCAAGCCGAGCTCCTGCGTGCCGGGCAGAATCTCCAGCGCGCCATTCTCCACCTGCGCCTCGTCCATCGCCGTCCAGATCGTACAGAACCGGCCCGGCTCGGCGGGGTGCCCGGGGCCGGCGTCCTGGTGCCACCGCAGCGGCGAGCCGTCGAAGGCCGGCTTGAGCAGGCCAAACGCCCGCGAGATAGTCACGTCCGGTCCGAGCAGTTGCTCGAGCAGGGACAGAAACGTCGGATGGCAGAAATACTCCCGAAAGAGCGGGTCCTGATCGAGCTGCGTCAACTTGCGGTAGTGCGGCGACGGCCCGACGTAGGAATACCCCTTGGCGGCGCCCAGTTTGTCCCGCAGCGCCGGCTCGATCTGGTACTCAATGCGCTCGTTGTGCAGCGATCCCAGTGTGAGATCGTCGAGCCGCTGTTGTAGCTCTGCCAACTGCTCATCCGACGCCACCTGGCCCAACGCCAGATAGCCCTCCTCCTCAAACTGCTGCACCTGCGCTTCAGTCAACATCTTGCCCTCCCGTCATATCCCGCGGCCGCGTACCAGCCTACCAGCGCGCACAGCGATGCTACAATGCTCCAGCAGCACCTACTGATTCCTGCCGGCTTGCCGCAGCCCTACTGCTGCGACGCCAGGTACTCGTCGAGGCTGAAGTCCGGCCGCCGTAGCTCGGCGAACATCGCCGCTTCCTGCTCCTGCACCGCCAGCGCCTTATCGTGTACTTGGTCGGCCACGGCCGGCGGGATCACCAGCGCGCCATTTTCGTCCGCGTGGATGAAGTCACCCGGCCGCACCGTCATGCCGTCAATCACGACGGGGCTATTGATGTCCAGCCAGCGCAGCCGACCGTGCATCGGCGAAACACCCGCTCCCCAGCAGGCCAGCGGCACGTCGCGCACACCGGCGAGGTCCCGGATGCTGCCGTTGGTCAAAAACCCGACCGCTCCGGCCAGCATCATGCGTGTGCCCATCCCATCGCCAATAGTGACAGTGTACCGCGGCCTGGGACCGACCGACTCCATGACCGTGAAGACCGGCAGCCCCTTCGCCCCGGCACTCCGCGCCGCCTGTTGAATTGAGCGCAGCCAGTCGTTGAACAGGCTCCCCACTTTGTCGGTCCCGGCGGTGGTGCTGTCCATTCGAGCAGTCACGGCAATGCCCACCCGCGGCCCTAGCTCCGGCATAAGGGCGCGGACGTCCGGCCCGGTGTACCCGACCGTCGGGTCTTGCACCTCCAACAGCTCCAAGCCGTTGGCCACCGTCGGTGAGTCGAACTCGACCAGTCGCTTGATCTTTTCGTAGTTCATGTCGCATTCCTCCGCGCGTGATGTCGCTCAGGGCCAATCCTACCACTGTTCCCGAGCGCATTGCCCGTCAGCGCCATGTGTAGGGGAGACTACGGCCGTCTCGCTGCCCGGTGCGTAGAATATCCTAGCGGTGGAGCGCCAAGACCATGATGAATCGGCGGCGGCTGGGCGGCAGGTTGATCCGGTTGGCGCCTCTGGCCGGCCTGACGGCGCTGACCGCCTGCCAGCTCGGCGGCGCCGGTGACACGGTGGCACCGGCAGCAAGTCCCGTCGGCAGCACGCCGACGCCGCTCCCCCTCCCCATCGAGGCGGTTGACCCGCAGGAAATCATCACCTTGCTGCCACCGGACGGCATTCCGGCCATTGACAATCCCGAGTTCATGACCATCCAAGAAACGATCAACCGCGGCGTCATGGACGACAGCGAGCCGGTGCTCTCCTTCGGCCATCAGGGCGTCTGGCACGCCTACTCGGTATTGCAGCTCGACCGCCACGAGATCGTCAACGATGTCGTGAGCGGTCTGCCCATCGCAGCGACGTGGTGACCGCTCTGTTTCACGGGCATCGTGTATGCCCGCGAGGTCAACGGGCAGGTACTGGACTTCGGCGTCTCCGGCAAGCTGTATCGCAACGTCCTGGTCATGTTCGACCGCCAGACGGAGACCCTGTGGAGCCAGCTGCTCGGCCAGGCCATCGTCGGCCCGCTGCAGGGCACGCGGCTGACGATGCTCCCTGCCACGGTCATGACCTGGGGCACCTGGCGACAGGAGCATCCCGCTGGTCTCCTCCTCAGGAAGGAAGCGCCCAGCCAAGCAACCTACGCCTCTTACTGGAGCTCCGGGATGGCCGGCGTCGCCGGCGAGACGCTCAAGGACGCGCGGCTACTGGCCAAGCAGTACGTCGTCGGCGTGCGCGTTGCCGATCAGCCCAAGGCCTATCCATATGCGCGGTTGAGCACGCAGCCGGTGGTGAACGACACGCTCGGCGGCACGCCGCTGGTCGTCGTGTTCGATGAAGCGCACGGCGGGGCGGGGATTGTCTTCTCGCGCCAGGTCCAAGATCGCGTGCTGACCTTCGCGCTCCAGCGAGCAACGGAGTCGACCGTCCTGCTGACGGACGAGGAAACCGGCACGCTCTGGCACGGCCTCACCGGCGAGGGCTTGGAGGGACCACTGGCCGGCCAACGCCTCCGGCAGCTTCCCGCAACCGATTCGTTCTGGTTCGGCTGGAAGGATCACTTCCCCAACACTGCCGTCTGGGGGGAGTGAGGCACCACCATCACGCCCGGCCGGGGAACTCCTGGCCGCGGATGAGCATGAAGCGGAAGGCCCCCTCGGGCTGCTCGGCCTCCAACTTGATGCGATGGTCCTCATCGCGGGCGCCGAGGTACTTGGTCTCGGCGGGAATGTAGTGCAGCGCGAGACCGCGACGGCGGTGCGGCGTCTGGTTGGCGCCGGTTCGGTGCATGTTGTGTCCGTGGTGGAACATGCAGTGCCCAGCCGGCAGCTCCACCGGCATCGGATCGGCCAGCTCCGGGATAGCGAGGAAGGTAGCCTTCTGCTCGCTGGGAACAGGCCCCCACTTGTGGCTGCCGGGGATGACGGTCATACAGCCGTTCTCGATGGTCGCGTCGTCCAAGGCCACCCAAGCACTCACCGCCATTTGCGGGATGAGCCAGGGCCACGCCGGTGAGTCCTGGTGCCAGTCGGTCACGGTGCCGTGAAAGCGGGGCTTCATCATCAGCTGGTCGTGGTATAGCTTGATGTTCGGGCCGAGTAGTTCCTCGATAACGTCCACGATCTCGGGCTTGCGCGCCATGGACGCGAAGAGATCGTCAAAGTAGGCTAGGTGGGTCATCTTGCGGGTCCGGTCGAGCACCGGCACCTCGGTATTCCCACCGTCGCGGAACTGCTTCTCCCGTTGTACGTAGCGCGCCGGCATATGCTCCAGCCGGCCTTCGACGATGTCCGCGCTGCGCTGCCGCAATGCCGCCAGCTCGTCATCAGAGAGCACCCGGCCATACCGCAAGTAGCCGTGCTCGGCGAAGAACTCCTTCTGCTCGGCAGTGAGAACCATCGGATACCTCCTTGCCACCCACACGATCTCCGACTGATGGCCCGGAGTCTATGGTAGCCGCCCCGGCCCGTCAAGCAGCCGCCCGCCATGTACACTGGTCAGTGGCCCGGTTAGACTCTAGGCGTGGGGACTTTCCATGACTGCGTTGAGCGCCATCACAATCAAAGGCTTCAGAAGTATCGGCTCCGTTGAGGACCTGGCTATCCGGCCGATCAACGTGCTCATCGGTGCCAACGGGGCGGGCAAGTCGAACTTCCTCGGCGTCTTCAAGCTATTGCAAGCCATCCGCGCGGGAGGGCTACAGAAGGGAACTACTTACTTGACTAGCCGGAGAGCGCCGGCGGTCAACCTCGCCGCTCCCGCCACAGTCCCTTGAGTGCGTCGTAGCGATCACCGAGGATCGTCTGCGGCCAACAGCCCTCCGCTACCAGGATCATATACTGGCCGCCCAGGAGCGCGTCAGTCGCCCGGTCATACCGGGTGTACGTGCTCAGGACCTCGGCCAACCTGACCTCACCATGGCGGTACAGCCCATAGGTGGACAGGAGGCCAACCACACTCTGCCGATATTCGAATAAGTCGGCGTCTGGCGCTTGGAGCGCGAGCAACGCATCAAAGTTCACTTCCCGGAGATAGTGACCGCAGCGCTGGGCAAAAGCCGTGACTTCGCTGATGGTTGCTTTCGGCGGGGCCACCGTGGCAATCGGCGCCGCTGCTGGACGTGCCGGCGGTGGCGTGGGAAGTGAGCGATAAATGACGCGCGTCGGTGGGGTAGCAAGATTCACGACAATGATGATGGCGGCGAGGATGGCGAGAATGGCAAGGATCGCGCTGGGGACGACAAAGCTGCGACGCTGTGACATGGGCAGATACCCTCTTGCGGCGAGATGGTGGTTACGGTGCCAACGTCAACCAGCATCTCTGGTGAGCCGCAAGAGGGCGCAAGGCACCATCTCGCGGCGGCACTCAGACAGAGACACGACAGAGGAAGACGTTGGCACCGTCCGCGCAGAGGTAGCCGCATCCGGTCGGGCTTGTCAAGCCGGGGATTATTGGGCTGACAAGAAATCCGGCTTGAAGACGCCGGCCTCGCTGGCGTGGTGGTCACTGTCTCTGGTACGGTATGCTAGTTGCCCCGAATAAATATCTGTCCTATAATCACCAGGGGAGCGTGTCATGGTAGCGATAGCCAGCGAGCAGGCGTGGCAGGAACGGGTAGACCAGCGACTCGGCGGTTTGGAGGCGATTGTCACCCGCTTGAGTGAGCGGTTGGCGAGTGTGGAATCGACCTTACCGCACCTCGCCACGAAAGCCGACTTGGAGCGGCTGCGAGCAGAGCTACATGGAGAGATCAATCGGCTGATCTGGAAATTAGCAGGCCTCCAGGCAATAGGTCTCCTAATCCTGTTCGCCGCGCTTCGCTGGTTGAGCTAGGAGGTAGTGCGATGGCACCAACCAAGGCAGACTATGCGCGAGTAGTGGATGCCTTACTCGCCACACCGCCCCGGCCCCGACGTGGTACCCCGGCGGCCCCTACGCCGGAGGCAGGCGGCGCCACGCCGTCAACTGCTGCCACGTCACCCGGCGCCCTGGCAGCCCGTCCAGCACCCGCTCCATCGTCAGCGGATCGTTCGTCGGCCCCAGATTGAGGCGGGTGGCAAACTCGTCTACGTAGCGGTGGAGGTGCGGCACACTCCACCAGTGATGCGTGCCGACATAGCCGCGTTGGAGCAAGGCCCAAAAGCTCTCAATGCCGTTGGTCGTGACCCGGCCCCGGACGTATTCACCGAGCGAGTGCGCGATGCTCGCGTGAGCGTATTCGTGTAGCCCCGTATAGCCCCGGTGGGAATCGGTATACAAGCGCGCGCCAGCGGCCACGTTGCCCCGCACCGCAGCATGGAGCGTCGCCTTGTCCACCTTGCGGATTGGGAACGCTTTCACTTGACCGCTGCGCTCCCGGAGGCCAAAGACGGGCTGTTTGCCAACGGGACCGCGTCCGGCGTGGAGCTTCTTGGCGGCGTGTTTGTTGCGTTCCTTGCCGCCCATGTAGGTCTCGTCGGCTTCGACTTCGCCGGCGAACAGGCCGCCCGGTTGCTGCATGGCATGGCGAATACGATGCCCCAGGAACCAAGCCGTCTTCTGAGTGACGCCGACTTCCTTCGCCAGCTGGATGCTGCTAATGCCCTTGCGGTTGGTGAGGTAGAAGTGGATGGCGAGCAGCCACTTGTGGAGCGGGAGGCGGCTCTCAGCCAGCGCGGACCCGGTGCGAACAGAGAAATGCTTGCGGCAGGCCCGGCAGCGCCAAGGCATCGGCTTGCCGTTCTTCACCCGCCGCACATTGTCACTCTGACAGTGCGGGCAGACTGGTGAGCCTTGCCAGCGGCGTTCCTCGAAGAACGACACGGCGGCAGCTTCATCGGGGAAGAGCCGGAAGAACTCGTAGAGGCTGGTACAATCGGCGGCCGGGGTAGTCTGCTGTCTCTTTGCCATATGCCTAGTATACGCTACCAGGCATGGCTAGTCAAGTAAGTAGTTCCCCTACAGAACTATGTGGCCCACGCCGGCGGGGCAGACCGAATCTTGCACTTCGGCTCCAAGGTGACGGAAGAGTTGGTGATTCGCCTCGCGTT
Source organism: Chloroflexota bacterium (assembly GCA_965220865.1). Classification (GTDB taxonomy): domain Bacteria; phylum Chloroflexota; class UBA11872; order UBA12225; family JAJDUF01; genus JAJDUF01. The sequence continues at coordinate 2,521,130 of OZ244848.1, read as the reverse complement.
CGGAGACGGATACCCGCAGTACGAAATCCCACTGAGCGCGACTGCCGGCGACCGGATGTCTCCCTTGTCGGAGGTTGTACATTATCGGAATGCGGAGGAAGAGCCTCCAATGCAAGCAGAGGTGGGGCTTCTCCAGATCACGGGCATCAGGCCGGGATTGAAGACTCCAAGATTGGAGACCGCAAGATTGGAGACCGCAATTAGCACCCCCTGGCCGAGGGTGCCACCGGATGATCCGCGGGCGCAGAGTCATCACCCTGCTACGGCACGTGATGCGGTTATGGCGGATATTCAGGATCACTTGGAACACTGGCGCGTCTACCACTTCCTCGATACCGGCGCCAACTCGCCAATCAAGAAAACCGGCGATTTACACGACAACCGCTATTTGCGCCCCGATGGCGCCAACCTCGCGGCGTTTCTCTACTTGCTGCACGAGCAGCATGCATCTTCATACGACCTGATCCGCCGCACCGTCCGGCTCGTCGCACCCTTCTTCGAGGACTTCCACCTGGAGCCGCTGGCGCTGAACCGGGACAAGATTCGCCTGGAATGGCGGCACAAGCGGTCCGACGCCTACTTCGATGCGTCCTCGCTCTCCGATGGCACGCTGCGGTTCATGGCCCTGGCAACCTTGCTGCGGCAGCCGGATTCGTTGCGCCCCTCGGTCATTCTCATTGATGAGCCGGAGCTAGGCTTGCACCCCTATGCGATCACGCTGCTGGCCTCGCTGGTCAAGCAGGCTTCCGTCAGGAGCCGGGTCATTCTGGCCACGGAGTCCCCGATCCTACTGGACCATTTCGACCCGGAAGACGTGCTCGTAGCCGACCTGGTGGAGGGAAAAACGAAACTCACGCAACTCAATTCGGGCGCTCTGGAAGTATGGCTGGAGGATTACAGCCTGGGGCAGTTGTGGGAAAAGAACGAGCTTGGCGGCCGCCCCGCCAAAGCCTAGACGGAGCGGCGGCGCCATGACACGGTTGCTTATCCATGTCGAGGGTCAGACCGAAGAGACCTTTGTCGAGGAGGTGCTTGCGCCACACCTTTACGAATTCGGCTATTTCGCGGTCAGCCCTCGTTTGATGGGCAACGCCCGTCAGCGCAGCAATCGTGGCGGGGTCACTTCTTGGCCTAGCGCTTGCAAAGAGATCGTGAGGCACCTGCGGGGGGACTCCGGGTGCATCGCCAGCACCATGGTGGACTACTATGGGCTACCCCAGAGTGGCCAGCGAGCTTGGCCCGGCCGTGCAGCGGCGTCCCAACTCGCCTTTCCGGAGAAGGCCAGCAAGATTGAGCATTGCCTCTTGGCCGATGTCCGCGTGCATTTGGGTGATGGCTGCGATCGGCACCGATTTGTTCCCTATCTGATGATGCACGAGTTCGAGGCCATGCTCTTCAGCGATTGCGCGGCATTCGCCTCCGGGATTGGCTGCCCTGACCTAGCTCCGAGCCTTCAAGCAATCCGAGATAGATTTGCCAGCCCGGAAGAGATTGACGATTCCCCCGTCACCGCACCGTCCAAACGCATCGCAACGCTCATCCCCGGATACCAGAAACCCACTCAAGGCTTGTTAGCCATCCAAGAGATCGGTCTTGACGCCATCCGCGCCCAGTGTCCGCACTTTCGGGAATGGCTGGAGCGGTTGGAAGGATCGCCAGCATTGACCGGAGACCACTGACCACTTGCCAGCAGGCCGCCCGGGTTTTCCGGCGATTATAGTGAAATTAGGCAGTTTATGCTTTTCTTGTAAACTGGAATAAACTTGCTATAAATCGGCTTTCCTTGCGTATCATGCCCGGCGATGAGTAGCGGTGGTCCCGATAGTGGCGAGAATCGGTCCGGTCACTCGCCACACTAGGAGCAGTCGTGTCCAGAGATAAGGTGTTGAGGCTGCTGCGCGCACACAAGGCGACGCTAGTCGAACGATTTGGCGTAACCGCCCTCGCGCTCTTTGGCTCGACCGCCCGTGACCAGGCGGCGGACGGCAGCGACATTGACATTCTGGTGCGTTTCGATGGACCGGCAACGTCAAAGCGGTACTTTGGCGTGCAGTTCTACATCGAGGACCTGCTGGGCCATCCGGTGGACCTGGTGACTGACAAGGCACTGCGCCCGGAGCTGCGACCGCATGTCATAGCGGAGTCCGTTGATGTCTAAATCTGGTCAGAGACCACGCGAATGGCGTTTCTATGTACAGGACATGATCAAATTTGGCGAAAAAGTTCTGTCCTATACGGATGGCCTGGGCCAGAATGCGTTCGTCGCCGACAGCCTTACTTACGACGCTACTCTGCACAATCTGGCGCTGCTTGGTGAAGCAGCCGCGCACATACCCAACGCCATTCGTGAGCAGCACCCGGAGGTCCAGTGGCGAGCGATGGTTGGTATGCGTAACCGTATCATTCATGCATATCTAGGCGTTGACGACGACCTTATCTGGGACATTATCCAAGAGGCTGTTCCGGCAGTATTGCCAGCGCTGAGACGGATTGCGCGGAGTGCTCAGTAACTGATGACCTCGCCACTCACCACTCACCACTCACCACTCACCACAAGCCAAGGAGCGATGCGTATGGCTATGCCTGCCGAAGAGCCGGCGCCGGCCGCCACTTCCGAAGAGACCCACGTCGTCCCCATCGGCGCCTTGCAGACCACTGCGCTCGCCCTGCTCCGGCAGGTACGCGTGCCGCCGGACCATGCCGAGCAGATCGTGGAAGTCCTGATTGATACCGAGCTACGGGGGTACAGCGACCACGGCATCCTCAGCTTGGGCCGCCTGATTGACCGCTGCCGGACCGGAGCCGTCAATCCGATCCCCCAGCCCCGCATCGTGCGCGAGGCGCCGGCAGCCATGCTCTTGGACGCCGACCAAGGCTGCGGAATCATCGCGTCCCGGCAGGCGATGGAGTGGTGCATCGCGGCGGCGCGTACCCAGGGCCTCGCCAGCGCTGGCGTGACCAACTCCAGCCACTTCATCGGGTGCGCCTTCTACGTCGAGTTGGCCGCACGCGCCGGCATGATCGGCTTTGCTTGCGGCTCTGCCGGCCAGGCGATGCCCCCACCGGGCGGGCTGACTGCCACCCTAGGCACCAATCCACTCGGCTACGCCTATCCCGCCAGACGCCACGACCCGGTCATCCTGGACATGGCTACCACCGCCAGCGCCGGTGCCAAGATCAGCCTGGCGGCGCAGCTCAGGCACCCCATTGAGCCGGGCCTCCTCACCGATGGCGCCGGCAATCCGACGACCGACCCGCGCGCCTTGGGCGCCGGTGGGCTGATGCTGCCCATGGGCGGCTACAAGGGATTCGGCTTGGCGATGGTCGTAGATAGCCTGGCGGGGGTGTTGACCGGCGCCGGCTTCGCGCTCACCGGCGCCATCACGCACGGCCAGGCGGGACACTTTTTCTGGGCGCTTAACATCGAAGCCTACATGCCGCTGCACCAATTCCTGTCCCGCGTTGACGAGCAAATTGACCAGATCAAACGGTCCCGCCGAGCACCCGGCGTCAGCGAAATCCTGGTACCGGGCGAGCGCGGCCAACGCCGGCGGCGACAACTGTACCGGAGCGGCAAGGTGCCGCTGCCGGGTGTAAGCTGGGCCGAGCTGGGACGGCTCTGCGCCGACTTGGACGTACCCGCCCCACCCCGGGAGCGGTAGCAGCCCGTATCCCCTTCAGCCTGCTACAATCCACCGCCCCGGTCACCCGCGTCGGCGTCCCCCCGGTCGTCACCCCGGTCCAGCTGCTCAACGCCGTGCTGCTGCTCCAGTTCAGCGTCGCCGTGCCCCGCAGCCCGTCCTTGGCCGCCAGCAGCGCTTCACAATCCTGCACCAGCTCCCGCTTGCTCGCCGGGTCGCTGAATACCGTCCCGTTGGTGCAGACCGGCGCCGGCGGCGGCTGGGCCGGCGTGAACGGCGTCGTCTGCCCGTCCCCCGGCGTGATGTCCCCGTAGGCCTGCAGCGTCGTGCGGTAATACCCTTCCAGCCCGCCCACCGTCCCCACTCGCGTCGTCGCAGGCGCGTCGCTGGCCGCCGCTGCCGTGATCCGGCTGGTCAAATTGGCCAGCGTCTGGGTGTGCTCCGGATCGCCAACCGGCGTATCGTCCCGCACCGCCTGCACCACCGCGCCGTCGTCCGTCACCACCGCCCACTGCGCCACCGCCTGCCAGGCCTCGTACGCAATGGCATGGTGTGCCCCCAGCGGCGCCAGGAACACCACCGTGTCCCGCCCACCGATCTCGTCCCGCAGCGCCGCTTCCGCCGCCCGCGCCTGCGCCTGCAACCCCGCCGCATAGGCCCCGGGCGTCTGCAGCGCCGCCTCCCCGAACGTCCCCGTGTCGTGCTCGCGGACATAGAGGTCGTAGGACCGCGCCTCGTCCCGCCGGTCGTAGGCCACCGTCACCGTCGTCGGCGTGGTGCCCGTGCCCAGCAGGAACGCGCTCACTGCGTAGTCGGCAAAGCAGGTCAGGAACAAGTGCTCCGTCGACAGCCCGCCCCGCGCGATCGCCCGGAAGTTCGCCTGCGCCGTCTCGCGGTAGTCCGGATCCAGCGTGTCCAGTGTTACCGCGAACAGCACTTCGAGGTACTCGGCCGCCGGCAGCGGATCGTCCGCCCCCAGCCGCAGCCAGAACCGGATCGCCCGCTCCCGCTGCGCCACCGTCCGCGCCACCCCCCGCCAGGCGCAGCGCACGCTCTCCGCCCCCGCCGTCCCGCGAATGGCCAACTGCACCGGCGAGGCCCCCGCCAGGGCCAAACCCTCCGCCAGCACCTCCTCCACCGTTGGGGCCGGGCCGCTCGAACTGGTCGCTGCGCCCCGGGCCCGCTGGGCCCGCACCGCATCCGCCGCCGGCGCGGGACCCTGGTCCGCGCCACCCGCCGCCACGGTCGGCACCGTCGGTGCCATGCTCCCCGCCGCTCCATCAGCCACCCGCTCATCACTCTCACCGCCCCCCGCCAGTAGCACCATTAGCACCACCAGCAGCGCTCCCGCCAGTCCCAGCCCGCCCACGGCCAGCGTCCCCCGCCGCTCCCGCCCCGCCCTCGCCGCAGCCCGCCGCGCGCTCCGGTACCGACGCCACCCGTGGATGCTCATGATCCCGCCTCGCACTCCGGGAGGTTGAGCTCCGTTAGATCATGGTCCGGCACCCGCTGCAGTCCCACCGGGATGCAGCCCGTCAGGTGATTGCCAGCGAGCCGCAACCGCTCCAGGTTCCGGAGTTGGCCCAACTCCGCTGGGATCCCGCCGGTCAGGTGATTGTTGCTGAGCCCCAACCGCTCCAGGTTCCAGAGTTGAACCAACTCCTCGGGAAATGGCCCGGTCAGCCGGTTGCCGGGCAGGTCCAATCGCCGCAGTTGGTCCAGGTTTCCAAGCGCTGGCAGAATCGACCCAGCGACATCGAGACCGGTCAGTTCCAACCCGACGACCCGTGGCGACGCGCCGGCGACGATCACTCCCTCCCAGAACTCCAGCGGGGAGCCCGATCCCCAGTTCACCCACCGCCCATAGAAGAGCGCCGTCCGGGCGGCGATGAGCGTTTCGCAGTCGCGCACCAGGCCCGGATTGGCCGCTGGCGTCGGCACGACAAATCCCCCGGCGCAGGCTGCGCTGCTCGTCGCCGGGTCCTCGTCCCTGGCCTGGGCCGCGACGAGCAGCGGGCCCTCGCCTCGCCGAATCCGCCCGACGTTGTAGGCGAACGCGAGGGGTCTCACGTCGCTGCCGTCGGGCGCGGCGCTGTACAGGATGAGCCCCGTGGCGCGGTCTTGCGTCGCCGCCACCGCGATGCGCTGCCCATCCGGCGACCACACCGCGTGGTCTCCGACTAAGGAGGTACCCACGCGCTGCCTCCCGTCGCGCGAGTAGCAGACGGGGCCACGGGCCATACCCTGACAGGGTTCGCCCACTTGCTCTCCGTCGAGCGTCACCACACAGAATTGGCGCGGTCCGCACGGATAGAGCAGCTTTGCTCCGTCCGGTGACCACGCCACGGTATGAATCCAGGCCCGCGTCAGATCCGGCCCCCCGGCGCTTCGTTCCCAACCACGCACCGTCGTCACCCGCCGCGCGTCCGCGCCGTCCGCCGCGATCGTGTAGAGGGCCACCCCGGCGCCCTCCGGCTGGGCAAAGGCCAGCCGCGTGCCGTCCGGCGACCACGCCCCACCGCTCACGGCCGCCGACAACCGCACCACCCCGGCGCCGTCGGCCGGCACCACATACAGCGCGTGTTCTCCCACCCCGAACTTCCAGCTCCCCGCGGCCACGGCAATGGAGCGTCCGTCCGGGGACCACGCCGGGGGCTGCCAGGCCACCGACGTCTCGCCAGTTTCCAGGTGCCGGACGTCTGTACCGTCCGCCGCCATCGTGTAGAGGCCAGCCCGCCAATGCGCCTCAACATCTGAAGCGTCTCGATTCGACACAAAGGCGACGCGCGTGCCATCCGGCGACCAGGCGGGATAGTTATCGAAGGCCTCATAGCGCGTCAGGCGCCGTGAGGTCTGCCCATCCAGCCCCACCACGGCGAGTTCGTAGTCGAAGTCATAATAACGCAGTTGCTCTAATCTGACTCCTGGTACATCCGGCGGATACCGGCAGGTCGCATAGACGACGTGTTGGCCGTCCGGTGTGACGTCAAACGACGTCATCGGACCAAAGCGAACGCGAACGTATTCTCCGGACCGAGGCTCCGTCTGGCCCCAGGCCTGTGCCACCCGCCATACGCGGGACCCATCGGCTGTCACTGCCCAGACTTCCGAATACGGCCTGTTGTAGGTGAAGAGGATGTGGGCGCCATCGGTTGTCCATCTCGCATACTGGAGCATCAGCCCAAAGCCAGAGACGCAGGGAGTGCGCCCGCCGTTAATATCTACTGTAACGGTGCGAGTCGCCACTGCCGTTGCCGTTGCCGCCGCTCGTGCTATTGCCACCGCTCGCGCTGTTGCCACCGCATCTAGCGTTGCCACGCGTATCGTTGCAAACGCGCGTGCGGTTGCCGCCGCTGGCACCGTTGCCACCGCGTCTAGCGCTGCCCCGCGTGCCGTTGCGACCGGGCCGACCGCCGGAGGCGGTGACGCCAGTGCTCGCGCCGCTGGCGTGAACGTGGCCGGTGTCGCGATCTGCTCCGCCCTCGGGAACTCGCAGCCGGCGACTACAAGCGTGGTCGCCACGATGACGGCCCCCGCCCAGACATGCTTGACGTGTGATGCCGCGAGCTTAGGCCTGTTCATTTCATGCCTCCGCGCACCACTCCTGGTACGCCAGCCGCCTTCACGCTCATCGCTCCGGTAAGCTAGACGCCTCCCGGCGCGCTATAGTTCCCCACTTCTCGCACGGGCTATGCGACTCGGGCCACAGGCGCGCTGCGAACTCGGTGCGCGTTGTGGCAAAGTCCCACTGCTCCGAGGACAACCTGGAGCCGCGGCCGGTCCTTGGCCTTCCCAACCCGGCTAGCACCATGTCACCGCCGCGCAGTCCGTTGCCATTGACCGATCCGGCTGCCTACCCTATGCCGTTCGCCTCATTGGCGGGGACCTCGACCACCGCTGGCGCCGGCAACGACGACCTCCTACATCTCGTCGTCGAGATCAAGGGCTACCGGGGTGAAGACGCCAATGGTGAAGAAAGAGACGATGGAAACCTACTGGATTCTGGTTTCCCGGGGTGAACACCCCCAGAGAGTACGGGCGCTGGTCGTTCGCCGAGTTCACCGACGTGTTCGAGATCGAGCAGGAGTTCGACAAGCTGATCCGGCAGCAATTGGCGAGCAGCGGCCCACCACCGACCACTAGCCGCCAGCCGGTCGCTGCACCGTCACGCGGATAATCCGCACGCAGTAATGGCCATCGTGACCATTACCGAGCATGATGTCACGTTGGCCGATCTCCAGCTGGCTCCAGCCCATCACGGTGACTTTGCTACAGGCCGGCAAGTGAAACTCGGCGCTGCTGAGGCCCGCTTCTCGCCAATCCTCGGTCACGCCCCGCCCCCACGGCAGGCCGTTGACGTGCTCCCCCCAGAGGTTGCTGGCCTTCATCTTCACGCCGGTCCGTGGATACTTCCACTCCAGTGGCTCGGCGTGGATGAGCACCGTGCCGGGTGGTGAGCACGCGCTCCCAATGACCGTGACGCCGATGATCGGCTCCTCTTCTACGAACGTGATCGCTCCGAATGGCGGCACGTCAATCTCCACCCCGTCGGGGTTATACTCGGCGCCGCCCTCCTTCTTTCTGGCCTCCCGCCCCAGCTCCACGTAGAAGTTCGGGTAGTTGAAGGGGGCCTCGTACTCGCGGTGCTCTACTGCATAGACCTCGGCCGTCTGCGGTATGCCGGCGTGCGCCATCTGCGGGACCCCTAGCTCGTCGTCGGCGATCTTGCCCGGCTGACGGCCCGGACGGACGGAGACGGCGCGGGCGATGGGCTGGGTTGTCGCTACCATTGGTCAATCCTCCTCCACACGATGCGGGCGGGAGTGCCCGCCGCTTGGCCGCACGCGATGACTGAGCGAGGCCGCGTGCGCCTACCGGTGGTACCGAGGATGCCATACCGAGATCGCGGTGTGGCGGTCAAGAGGTGTCACTCCCTTGTCCAAGAGGCGTGCTGTGCCGTATCATCTAGGAGGTAACCAGCGGTGGGGGATTAGGAGGTAGTATGGGCTTTCTCCCTAGCGGACCAGAGGTCTGGATCATCCTCATCATCATCCTCATCGTCTTCGGTGCTGGCAAACTACCGGAGATCGGCGGTGCTTTCGGCAAGGGTATCCGCGAATTCCGGTCGTCGCAGAAGCAAGCCAGCGAAGAAGACGACGAAATGGAGGAAATGCCGGCCACGGCGCAGGTTGAAGAGCAGCCAGAGCCGGAAGCCACCCCGGAGCCGGCGGCGGCAACCGCCGAGACGGCCACTGCCGAGAAGAAGACCGCTTGAAGCACACATCAACGATTGCGACCCGCTCGCGCTCGCGCGCGGCGGCGCAGTACCAATAAGGAGGTAGGATGGGCTTTCTCCCAAGCGGACCGGAAGTCTGGGTCATTCTGATCATCATCTTGATCGTCTTTGGAGCCGGCAAACTGCCGCAGGTCGGCGGTGCGCTGGGCAAGGGTATCCGCGAGTTCAGGATTTCTCAGAAGCAGGCCATGGAAGCGGGCGAAGACGAGGGCGAGGGCGAGGGCGAGGACGAGGAGCCCCCCGCGGCCGCCGAGAAGAAGCCGGCCGCAACTAGCACTGCTGAGGCCGGCGCCACCAAAACGCCGGAGAGCGCAGCCAAGCCTGCTGAGGAAGCTAAGCCTACCGAGAAAGAAACCGCGTAGCCGGCCGCGGCAGCCTCTCTCCGGCCGCCTTGGATATGGCCGCAATCATCAGCCGCCACCCATGGGCCGATCAGTCTTCGAGGACCCAGCGGTCCAGTTCGCGGGTGTAGGCGCACAGTTCCCCGGGATTGAACCACAGCGCGATCTCCGCAGCAGCCGTCTCCGGCGCGTCGGAGGCGTGGATGAGATTACGCAGCCCGTGGAGCGCGAGGTCGCCGCGGATCGTCCCCGGGGCGGCCTCCCAGGGGCGGGTGCTCCCCACCATAGCTCGCACGATCTGAATAGCCTCCGGTCCCTCCAGCACAGCCGCGACGACCGGCGCGGAGGTCAGGTGGTCCACGAGACCGGGGAAGAAGAACTTGCCCTGGTGCTCTGCGTAATGCCTCTCGGCCAGTGATCGCTCCACGGCCACCATCTTGAGGCCGACAATTTTGAGACCCCGGCGCTCGAACCGGCCTAGGAGTGCTCCGACCAGCGCGCGCTGCACTCCATCCGGCTTGACCAGTATCAGCGTGCGCTCGCGGTTTGGTTCTGCTGCTGTCGTCATGGTGCTGTCCTACCTCACAGTTGCTTATTGGCGCTCAGGGGAGGAAATATACCGTTCCCGCCCCTGAAAGGGGTAGACCCGGTCCAAGTCATAGAGGGCTACAGCATGCTACGCCCGTCCCCCTGCGAAGCGGGGGGACCATAGGGGTGCCAGGGCACCCACAAGGGACACCCCTACGAGGTTTGATCCCGGCCGGCGGCACGAGACGGGTACTCACTCGGTCGCAGCTTCCGCCGCGCGAGGCTGCGTGAGCCGCTCCCAAGCTCGGCGCACCTCCAGCCGCAGCAATCCCAAGCCCGCCGTGCGACGGGCGCGCACGATCATCGTCAGGTCTTGACCGCCGGAGGCCACCAACAGCGTACCGTCGGCTCCTTCCACGATGATTTGCTGCACCGCCCCGATGGCCAAGTGCTCTGCCGCCTGCTGAATGGCGTCAGCCAGCGCACCGGCCATTGCGCCCTGTAGCTCACTCGCGGCGCCGCTCGGTTCCGCGGCCTGCACCGCGCCCGAACCGTCGGTCAGCCAGACGTCGGTGATGTCCGTCACCCGGCCCAGCCGCGCCAGAGCCTCTACTACGGCCGCCTTACGCCAAGCGCCGCTATTGCTCGGAATACGCCCCTCCCACGTTGTACCTACTCCCGACCCAGCAGCGCCATTGCCTTCGCATACGCCTCGATGGCCCCGGCAAAGTCGCCCTGTCGCCGCCGCTCGTCACCGACGGCGCGCCACTCCTCGGCGGTACCCGGCGCCTCTACGGTGGTTGACGCCCCTATGTCTTCCCCCTCTTCCGGCGCCGCCACCGTGGCGGCAACGCTGACCTCTCTCTCGCCAGCGACCGAATCGTCTGCCTCGGCCACAGCGCCGTGACGCTCCGCAGCCACCTCCGGTCCAGCCACTGCTGCTGGCGGAGCCGGTGCCTCCTCGTCGGTCGCTGCGCTAGCTGGTAGTACCGTCGGCACAGCCGGCTCGCTCGGCGCCGGCTCCGATACAGGCGGTTGCGGCGCCGCCGCCGGCGATAGCGCCTCAAGAGTAGCGGCCGGCAGCGGGCGGGCAGGTACTGTTGGCGATTTGACCCGGCCGGGTGTCTCCAGGTCGGGATCGAGCAGCGCCAGCTCGCTGGCGTCGAGCACCCGGAACGCGCCGCGCAGGAGCGGGTCCACCCGTCGCGCCATCGCCAGCGGCCGGCTACTATCGCCGCCATTGGCCTCGGCATCTACGGCCGCCAGCAAGTTGGCCGGTAAGGACAACGGCTGCCGACTCAGGAGGGCCACCAAAGCGGCCTGCGCCTCGGCAAGCTGGTGCGAGCGCCACAGCGCCCGAATCAGCACAATCACGAGGTCACTGCGCCCCGGCTCCATGTCGAGACAGGCGCGCGCCTCCTGCACGGCATGCTCCCAAAGACACCCGCGCAGGAAGCGGTGCGCCAGCCCGGCCCGGCTCAACTGCTGCCGGGGCGGACCCGCAGCGCCGCTGGTCAGGGAGCTGTCCGGACCCCAGTACTCGAGCAGGTCGGCAACCCGCTGCCAGTAGGGAGCGGCCGCCGCATCGCCTTCCAGGATAGCCACGGCGCTCGCTAACCCCCGCGCGGCCGGCGCGCAGCCCGGCTCCAGGTGCAAAACCAGCTCGAACTCGGAGCGGGCCTCCTCTACTGCGCCAATAGCCGCGTGGCCCACACCCGTCAGGAGATGGACTTCCCACCCCTCCTTCACGAGTGCCGCGGCACGGGCGCAAGTGTTCAGCGCATCTGCCGGACGACCACGCGCCAAGAGCCGGCGTGCCCACTCGCAAGACGCCGTATATCGGTCGGCAACCCGGTCGGTTGCAATCTCAGTTGCCAAGCTCTTCCCCACACGTGGCTGCCCAGCGGCCGCTCGCCCGGCTGCCACCTCGACCGCCGAGCCAGCATATTCCTGGGTGAGCAGCGTTGGTTCGGCGCAGTCTACACGTGCGAACGGCAGCACGGACCGCATATCGGAGTACCGCCTCCGCCTCAGAGCAGGGGCACAATGCGAGGCCAGCGCTACGCTGCCGCCGTTCGCAGAGGTAGACGGTCGCACCACGTTGCCGGCCCGGAGTCGGTGCATCTTACCCAACCTGCGGCGAGAGGAGCAATCCGCCAGGTCGGTGTGCCATCCCACCGCCGGTATCTGCGACAATGGTAAGCAGCCGACCGGCCCCACCCCTGTAACAAGCGGTACTAGGGGGCGCGGGCCTGACGCCGTAGCGACATACGGCCGGTCACTCCTCCTGTGGACACGACCATGATTATCGGCATCAACGCCCAAAAGCTCTATCACTCCCAGGACTATCGCAACGCGGGCATTAGCCGGTATATCGGCCAGCTATTGAGCCATCTTGGTCCCCGGACAAAGCACCGTTTCGTTGTCTTCGCCAATGAGCAGCTCCGCCACTGGGAAGGGTGGGGCGCAGAGCACATGGCGCTGCATGCCTCCATCTGGCCCACGAGCCAGCCGGCGGTACGAGTGCTCTGGGAGCAGCTGGTACTACCCTGGGCGGCCTGGCGTCACCGCCTCGACGTGCTCCACTGCCCGCTCAATATCCGGCCACTAGCAACGACCGTACCGTGCGTGCTGACCATCCACGACCTCTCGTTCGAGCGCTTCCCCGGCCGGTTCCATCCGGTCAAGCAGCGGTATCTAGCCGCCTTTACACGCCTGTCGGCGCGCCGCGCCGCCCACATCCTGACCGACTCGGCGAGTACGCGGGACGACGTGACCCGCTTCTACGGTATCCCGGCCGAGCGCATGACCGTTGTATATCCAGGAGTAGACGCGGACTTCACACCGATCCGTGATACCCAAGTGCTCGCTGACTTTCGGCGCCGGCACGGTCTGGAAGCACCGTACATTCTCTATCTCGGCACGTTGGAGCCACGGAAGAACGTAGTTCGCCTGGTGCGGGCCTTTGCCGCGCTCGTAGCCGCCGGCGGGCCGGACTTCCGGCACCGCCTGGTGCTCGCGGGCGGCAAGGGCTGGGATTACCAGGCCATTTTTCGCGCTATCGAAGGGGAGGGTCTGGAGGATCGTGTGCTGACACCGGGCTACGTGCCCAGAGCGGAGCAGCCACTCTGGTACAATGCCGCCGACCTGTTTGTCTACCCGTCCGAGTACGAGGGGTTCGGCTTTCCGGTGCTGGAAGCGATGGCCTGCGGCGTGCCGGTAATCACGACGCGAGCCTCATCTCTGCCGGAGGTGGTCGGTACTGCCGGGTGTTTAGTGCCTCCCTCCGACGAGGCGGCCCTCACTGCGGCGATGGCAGAGCTACTGTCGCGGCCGGAGGAGGCCGCGGCGCTGGGTGCTGCCGGCACAGTCCAAGCGGCCCGTTTCACCTGGGACCGGGCAGCGGCGGCCTGCCTCGCCGTGTACGAGCGCCTCGGATCGGGGAGACAACAACCATGGCTCGCCTCCTAAGCCCGGTTATGACGATGTCCCCGGCACCGCCCCGGCCACCCCCAGCGCCGCAAGCGCCGCGCCGTGTCCCGGCACGCCTGCTGCTCGTCCTCGGGCTGCTTGTCGGCGACATTGCCTTGGCCAACCTGGCCTTCGTGCTCGCCTACTGGGTGCGCTACGACTTGCGCTGGGCGCCACCGGTCGGCAGCGAGTTCGTAGATGTCCCGCTCGGCAACTACACGGGACCGCAAATCCTCGTCACCGCCATTCTCGTCGCCGTGTTTCTCTGGCGGGGCCTCTATCGCCAGCGGCGCAGCCGGCAGTGGCTCGATGAAGTGGCCAGCATCGTGACGGGCAGCACCTTCGGCTTCTCCACGCTGATCGTGCTGTTCTTCATCCTCCGTCCGGAGATCGGCATTTACTCGCGCACGATGATCCTGTACCCCTGGCTGGGCGTCGTGGTGCTGCTCTCCGCCTTTCGACTGGTCGTGCGGACCGTGATCGCCTGGCGACGGCGGCGCGGCCGCGACCTGCGGCGCGTGCTCGTCGTCGGCGCCGGCACCCGCGGCAAGATGGTGATGCAGCAGATCGAGCAGCATCCCGGCCTCGGGTATCGGCCCGTCGGCTTTCTCGACGACGTGTACTGGGCACAACGCGCCGACTTCGGCCGCTTCCGGGGACTGGGTGCAGTCGAAGACTTGCCACAGGTAGCCGCAGCGCAGCAGATAGACGAGGTGATCGTGGCGCTGCCGGGCGAGTCCCACGAGACCATTCTGGGCACGCTCGACTATTGCGCGCAGAGCAACATCGGCTTCAAGCTCGTGCCCGACCTCTTCGAGCTGACGTTGGGCGACGTGGAGGTTGACAATCTAGCCGGGATTCCCCTGATCGGCGTGCGCGATTCCCTGCTGACGGGCCTCAATCTCGGTGTCAAGCGTGCGCTAGATGTAGTCATCGCCAGCGTGGCCCTGCTCCTCATGCTCCCGCTGTCGTTGCTCCTGATTATTGCCATTCGGTTGGAGAGCGCCGGGCCGTTCCTCCTGCCGCAGCATCGCATCGGCCGGGATAGGCGCCCCTTCCGCATGTTCAAGTTCCGTTCGATGTTTCGGGATGCCGAGCAGCAGCGCGCAGCGCTTGAGCATCTCAACGAGGCGGAAGGGCCACTCTTCAAGATACGCGATGACCCGCGCGTGACGAAGGTCGGCAAGATCATGCGCCGGTTCAGCCTCGATGAGCTACCGCAGCTCTGGAACGTGCTGCGCGGCGATATGAGCCTGGTCGGGCCGCGAGCACCGCTGGCCGGCGAGGTCGAGCAGTACGACGCCTGGCAGACCAGGCGGCTCGCCGTGACGCCGGGACTTACCGGCCTCTGGCAGGTCAGCGGTCGCAGCGAGCTGAGTTTCGACGAGATGGTGATGCTGGACTTCTACTACATCGAGAACTGGTCCATCGGTCTCGACGTGAAAATCCTTCTCCGCACGATTCCCGCCGTGTTGACCGGCCACGGCGCATTCTAGCCCCATGTCAGTGGAGCAATCGTCAACGGACAGCGGCGCCGTCACCCGCACGGCGGCGCGTCGCCGCCGCCGCCAAGGCCCGCTGGCCGGCGCCCGCATCGCCATCGTCCACGACTACCTCAACCAGATGGGCGGCGCCGAGCGCGTCCTCGAAGTGCTCCACGAGGTCTTTCCCACGGCGCCCATCTACACGTCCATGTACGCGCCGGCACTCGTATCGCCCGCGTTCGGGCAGATGGAGGTGCATACCTCCTTCATGCAGCGCCTGCCGTTCGCCACCCGCCGCCACCAGGCGTTTCTCCCGTTCTACCCGGCGGCATTCGAGCAGTTCGACCTCTCCGGCTACGACGTGGTGCTCTCCATGAGTAGCGCCTGGTCCAAGGGCGTGGTCACGCCGCCGGAGACGTGTCACGTGTGTTACTGCCTCACGCCGATGCGCTTTGCCTGGCAGTCGCACGCCTACGCGGCGCAGGAACACATTCCCCGGTGGGCCGGCTGGCTGCTCCCCCACATCCTGACGTGGCTGCGGACCTGGGACGTGACCACCGCGCAGCGCGTGGATGCCTTTGTGGCTATCTCCCGTGCCGTGGCCATGCGGATAGGCAAGTATTACCGGCGGTCGGCCACCGTGATCCATCCCCCGGTGGATACCCAACGCTACGCACCGGCCGACAGCCACGACGACTACTTCCTCGTCGTCTCGCGCCTCGTCCCCTACAAGCGCATTGATCTGGCCGTTCGCGCCTGCACCGAGCTAGGCTTGCCACTCAAGGTGGTGGGGGCCGGGCGCGACCGGGCGCGGCTCGAAGCGGTCGCCGGTCCGACGGTAGAGTTTCTCGGTCGGCTGCCGGACGCTACGATCCGCGAGCTGATGGCCCGGTGTCGCGCCTTCATCTTCCCCGGCGAAGAAGACTTCGGCCTCACCCCGCTGGAGGCGCAGGCCTCCGGCCGGCCGGTAGTTGCGCTGGCGCGCGGCGGCGCGCTCGAAACGGTCGTGGACGGTGTGACCGGCCAGCTCTTCCCGGAGCCGACCGTGGCGTCGCTGTCCACCGCGCTCACCGCCTTGCGCGACACGGACTTCGACGCGCGCACCATCCGTCGCCACGCGGTCCGGTTTGATACCAGCCACTTCAAGCGACGTCTCCGGCAGTTCGTTGCCGAGCGTTGGGCCGCGCACCGCACCGACTTCCCGACGGCGCCACGCGCTCGGCGCAGCGCAAAGCCCCGCCGCCGCCGGCCATCCCCGGCAGGACATAGTGGTCCGGCCGGCGCACCTGGCCCGGAATGAGGTCAGCAGCCGCTGCCGTCCGTTTCAGCGAGTGAGCTACTGGCCGGCCGGCATGGGAGACGCTACCCTTAGCGCGAGGGATTCGCGCCCTCCCGCTTCCGGCGTACTCCACTGGTGGAGAGGGGCCGGGAGATGAAGACAGCGGCCCCAACGGTACTCATATGGAGCTGCGGGAATACTGGCACATTATCTGGTCGCAGCGGCTGATGATCGGCGCGCTGCTGCTGGTCACGTTTGTGGTCAGCATCGGGCTGACCTACGGCCGTCCGGCGACCTACGAGACCGAGCTACGCATTCTCGTAAAACCGATCCTGCCCGACGTACCGGACACGGGCTACTATTCCCGCGAGTACTACCGGACCCTGTTTGTGGAGTACGTCCAGGACGACTTATCCGAGGTCATCAAGAGCCGTCAGTTCGCCCAGGACATCAAAGAGCTTATCCAGACGCGCTACGGAGCAGCGCCGGGGATCGAGGAGATCGTAGCGGCGTTCGAGACCCGCAAGGAGCATCGCGTCGTGCGGATTACAGTTACAACGCCTAGCTCGCGCAACACTAAGCGGATCGGGGAGGCTGCGGCGGAGGTGCTCCAGACCATCGGTTGGCAGTATGTATCGCCAGAGGACCGCCCCCAAGTGGAAGTGCAGGTCATTGATCCGCCGCAAGAGCCGGCAGCGCCGACCCTCCTCTTCCGCTCCCTGACGGTGGTCCTGCACCTTTCGGTCGCCTTGGCGGTCGGCGTCGCCTTGGCGTTCCTGCTGGATACGTTCGATGATCGGGTGCGTACAGCGGACGAGGTAGAACGGGACCTGGGCTGGGCGGTGCTGGCCGCCGTTCCCAACGACAAGCCGGGCGATCCGGCGGGCAACCGAGCAGCAGCGGATCGCGCGGCCGAGGACGACGAGGACGACGCCGCGCAAACAACGCAGTAGAGGCAAGAGCGTGGAATTCCGGCGCTATATCGGCATCCTCATTCGTAGCTGGCCGTTGATGTTGCTGTGCGGACTGGTGGGGTTGGCCGGCGCGTACACCTACAGCGTCCAGACGCCCCGGGCCTACCGCGCGACCGCCGCGCTGTCGGTGACGCCGAGCGTGATCGAGTATTGGACCGGCCAGGCCGTCGAGCGCCTGCTCAACAACTACACCCTCCGGCTCAAGTCGGGCGCCTTCCTGGAGCGCGTCGCCCAGGACCTCGCCGCGCAGCAGCAGCCGATTGCACCGGGCGAAGTGGCCGGCAAGGTGCAGGCCATCGCCTCCGGCGGCGAGTTCCGCATCACCATTCAGGTGCATGACGCCGACGCGCAGCGTGCCCAGGCCATCGCCAACGCCGTAGCCGAGCGCTTTGTCTACGAAATGGAGTTCGAGAACTACGCCCGCGAGAAACGCGACATCGAGGTGGAGTTGCTGGACCGCGCGGGCGTACCGTCGGCACCGTTCAGCCCCCGGCCGCGCCGGGCGGCCGCGGCCGGCCTCATCCTCGGAGCGATGGTGGGCCTGCTCGCCGGGGTGTTGCTGGAATACTGGCGCGACACCGTTCAAGGCGCCGAGGAGGTACCAGACCTGCTCGGCCTCACCGTGATCGGAGTGCTGCCCACCGTAGAGCCGCCCCGGACCGGCTGGCGACGCTGGCTACCCCGCCGCGCCGCTGCCGCGCTGACACCGCAGACAGGAGTCGCCAGTGACCGCCACTGACCCCACCCTGGTCACGCTCACGCACCCGCGGTCGCCCGCGGCCGAAGCCTATCGGACGCTGCGTACCAACGTGCAGTTCGCCGGCGGCGAGCAGGCCGTGCGGACCATGCTGATTACGAGCGCCGGTCCGGACGAAGGAAAGTCCGCCGCCGCCGCCAATCTGGCAATCACGCTCGCCCAGGCCGACCACTCGGTCATCCTGGTGGACAGCGACCTGCGCCGGCCGGTGCAGCACCGGCTCTTCGGCCTCCAAAGCCAGCCTGGCCTGGCCGATATACTCGCCGGCGACGGCCCGGACGCAGCGCCGCTCCAAGCGACGGCGGTGCCCAAGCTCTCGCTCCTGGCCAGTGGGCCGCTGCCGCCAAACCCGGCGGAGCTGCTCGGCACGGCGCGCATGGGCGCGGTGCTCCGCACCCTCCGCGAGCAGGCCGACTACGTCGTGATCGATTCACCGCCGACGGTGCTCGTGACCGACGCCGCCGTGCTCGCTACCCAGGTAGACGGCGTGCTGCTCGTGCTGTCGCTGGGCAAGGTAAAGCGCGAGATGGCCCGCAAAGCCAAAACCCTCCTGGAAAACGTGTCGGCGCGCATCTTGGGCGTGGTCCTCAGCAATGCGCCCTACGACGCCCGCGACTTCCGCGACTACTACGCCGCCGGCTGATGCCCCGGCGGCCGTCATTCCCGCGCACGCGGGAATCCGCGTCCCCCTGCCGCAGCGGGGGATCATAGGGGGGCCAGCCCATCAAGGAGTAAGAACATGCGCCTCCTCGTAACCGGCTGTGCCGGCTTCATCGGCAGCAACTTCGTCCGCTGCTATCTACAGCAGCACCCCCAGGACAGCATCATCGGCCTGGACAAGCTGACCTACGCCGGCAATCGCGCCAACCTGGCCCACGCCGCCAACGACCCGCGCTTCCGTTTCGTCCAAGCCGACATCGCGGATAGCGAGGCGGTCGGGGCACTGACGAAAGAGGTGGACGCGGTAGTCAACTTTGCGGCCGAGTCGCACGTGGACCGCTCGCTGCTCGACCCGGATGCTTTTATCCGCACCAACGTCGTAGGGTTGCACGTGCTGCTCGAGGCGGCGCGCCAAGCCGGAGTGCAGCGATTCTTGCAGGTCAGCACCGACGAGGTGTACGGCCACGTGCCGGCCGGGCTGGCGGATGAGAGCGCCCCGCTCGCGCCGCGCAATCCGTACTCGGCGAGCAAGGCCGGCGGCGACCTCCTGGTGCAATCCTACTGGCACAGTCACGGGCTGCCGGTGGTGCTCACCCGCGGCGCCAACACGATTGGGCCGTACCAGTACCCGGAAAAGGTCACGCCCCTCTTTGTCACGAACGCCCTCGACGATCAGCCGCTGCCGATTTACGGCCAAGGGACGGCCGTGCGCGACTACCTCTACGTGGACGATCACTGCGCGGTGATTGCGCTCGCCCTGCACGATGGGACCGCCGGCCAGGTCTACAACGTCGGGGCGAATGAGGAAGTGAATACCGTCGAGCTAGCGACCCGCATCCTCGACCTGCTCGGCAAGCCGCTGACGCTGATGCAGCACGTCGGCGACCGCCCCGGCCACGACTACCGCTACAGCATGGATAGCAGCCGGTTGCACGCGCTGGGCTGGCAGCGGCGCTACGACCTCGACGCGACCGTCGCGGCCACCGTCCGCTGGTACGAGGCAAACGAAGACTGGTGGCGACCGATCAAGTCCGGCGCCTTCCTCGAATACTACCGCCGCAACTACGGCCCGAAGATGGCCGGCACAGCACTGCCGACCGCGCCGTCATAGGTCAGGAGCGCCGGGCCGTTGCCGGGCATTCCCGTAGAGGCGCGTGACCGCACTAGGCCCCCTCCCCAGCCCTCCCCCGGACTGAGCTACCAGGGGAGGGGATAGACCGTCCCCCTGCGGAGCGGGGGGACCATAGGGGGGCCTATGCAACGTCCAAGAGGTGTCCTGCTTCCGCCTTACTGTCTAGGCGGAGGCGCCGGTGTAGTGGCGCAGGCCGAAGCGCCAAAAGGCTGCCGACACGACGAGCAGCATCACGGCCACGCCCAGCGCGGTTAGCAGCGTGCCCAGCGACAGCCGACCGGCCAGCGCTTCGGTCGGCACGGTCGTGGCGAAGGCGACCGGCACGATGAAGGTGAGAATGGCGCGCAGCCAGGTGGGATAGAGGCCAACGGGATAACGTCCCGCCTGGAACAGACTGGTGAAGATCACCATGATGTTCTCGGTCCGGACCACCCAGAACGTCAGCGTCGCCAAGACCAAATACACACTGTAGATGATGGCAGCACCGGCGATCAGCGCGACGGGAAAGGCCAGCAACTGCGCCGGTGCGCCGAGGACGCCGAGCCGCGTGCCTCCTGCGACGAGCAGGCCGATCCCCAACAGCAGGTCGGTCACGCGCCAGATGCGTACCTCGCGGAAGCTGACCAAGAACTGGGCTGATGCCGGCTTCGTCAGCCGGTAATCGAGCGTGCCTTCACGCACGTCGGCCATGAGCTGTTCCAGACTGGGTCTGATGGTAATGCTTATCAGCCCGTACATGATGAAGTACACGCCCAGCAACATCACCAGCTCCGCGGGACGCCAGCCGCCCAGGTTGTCGGTGTGGCTGAATATGACCGCCAGGCCGCCGATGGCCGTGGCAAAGGAGATCAGCGTCTGAAAAAGCTGTACCCAGAAGTTGGCGCGATAGGCCAGCTCGTTGAGCAAGCTCACCTTGAAGAAGACGTGCAAGAGCCGCAGATAGAGCATGATGCCCTCCTCACGCCCCAACGGCGCTATATCGCCGCACGCCAATGGCCCAGACGAGCCGGTGCAGCCCATAGGCCAAGCCGAGCCAGAGGCACTGAATGAGTAGCCCCTGCAGGATAGCGGCAGTTTCCAGTCGGCCGAGTAGGACTTCTATCGGGAAGGCCAGCGTCCAGCGAAAGGGCAGCACCGCGGCGACGGCTTGCAGCCAGTCGGGAAGCAGCGCGTTCGGGGCGACCATCCCGGCCAAAAACCAGAACACTAAGTGGTAGACCTCGTTACAGGCTGTGACGCGCGTCGTCCAGAAGGCGGCGAGCGCCAGCGTGTACTCCAGTAGCCAACGCAGGCCAAAGGCGAGGAGTAGCGCCGGCACGAACAGCGCGATCTGCAGCCAGCCGGGCTGCAGCGCGGGCCGGAAGTACCAGGCCAGCAAGGCCACGACCGGCAGCGTCACGGTCGTTGACAGCAGCTTCCAGCCGACATTATCGGCCAGATACATGTGCATGGGGTTGAGCGGCTTGAGGAGCTTGGCCGAGAGGCGCCCTTGCCGAATCTCGAATTCGTACTCGTAGATGATCCAGGTGAACGTTGCGTGATTCACGACGAAGAGCACGAGGTAGTAGGCGGCAAAGTCGGCGGCCGCATAGCCGGCCACGCGGCCGCCGCCAGCGACGGTGGACCAGACCACCAGATAGATCAACGGCCCCATGATGTGGGCCAGCATCCAGATCAGGAGCGCGATGCGGTATTGCAGCATCACCGCGATGCTGGCCCGGAAGATGGCGCGGTAGACCCTAGCCAGCCCGGCCAGCCCGGCCAGCCTCCAGCGACGATCCGTGCCGGCCTGCGGCCAGGCCGCGGTCCCACCTCCCGGCGCGGACGCCTCCCTATCGGCGCCATCTTCCGGCGTCGTCTGCGTTGTATTGTGCTGCACCACCGCCTCGCTCACGCCCCTACGAGTGGTCATCGAGGCCGCGCTGGAAGATTTGGTCAATGACCGCCTCGATGGGTGGGTCCTCTACCGTGAGATCGGCAACGGCGTACTCGGAGAGCAGTCGTCCCGTGATCCGAGCAGCCTCCTGTTTGGGCACGCGCAAGTGTACCCGGCCGTCACCGCCATTCGGAGCCGGTATGCGTTCGCCGTAGCGTGCCCAGTCCGGCTCGGCGGCGCCCGCCTCCAGCGCGATACCGAGTATCTTGAAGGGCGCCAGGCGCTCGGCCAGGCCGCGCAGATCACCGTCGTACAGCAGTTGTCCCTCGTGAATCACGACCACACGCCGGCACAGCGCCTCCACGTCGGCCATGTAGTGACTGGTCAGCAACACCGTCGCACCCGTGCGCTCGTTGTAGTCGCGGATGAACTGCCGAATGCGCGTCTGCATCGTCACGTCCAACCCCAGCGTCGGCTCATCCAGAAACAGCACGGTCGGCCGATGCACGAGCGCCGCCGCGATCTCGCATTTCATCCGCTCGCCAAGCGAAAGCTGGCGCACCTGCTTGGTCAACAGCGGCGCGAGGTCGAGCAGGTCGGTCAACTCCCGCACGGTGGCCTGGAACTGGTCCTCGGGAAGGCGATAGACCGCCTGGTTGACCAGCAGCGTATCCATCGCCGGCAGGTCCCAGTAGAGCTGATTGCGATTACCGATCACCAAGGTCATCCGGCGGAGGTAGTCGCGGTCGCGCCGCCACGGCACATAGCCCAGCACGCGGGCGGTGCCGGCCGTCGGGTGCAGCAGACCGGCCAGCATCTTCAGGGTGGTCGTCTTGCCGGCGCCGTTCGGCCCCAGAAAGCCGACCACCTCGCCGGGGTCAATCGCAAAGGACACCGCCTCGACGGCGCGGACCGTCCGCATCCGGCGGCGGAAGATGTTCCCGGCCGCCGCGCGCAGCCCGCCGGCCCGCTCGCCGACCTCGTAGTGCTTGGTCAGCCCCTCCAACACAACGATGGCGTTCTTCACAGGATCAGATGGTCCTGGCCCAACAGGCGAGGCCCTCCCAGTCAGGCGAGGGCAGCCTGCTCGACAGTGGATTCGGTGATGGTGGTCATGGTCTCAATCTATACCAGGTGTTGGTCGAGGTCTGATGCTTCGTTATCTGGCAATACTACGAGACCTTTATCAGGGACAGGTTATGCGGTCGCCGCAATTCATGTCCATTGCCGACTCGATATATGTCCCCATCCACGCTTATAGGATTATGCCCTCGGAAAGCCTGGATAACCGTATTGTAAGCCGACTGCTCGAACTCAACCTTCATTCGAATGGGACGCCCCTCGCGCACGTACAGAATAACTGCTCGCCCGTCGAATTCTTCGGGTTCCCTTTCCAGCCTGACAACCTGGGCTATTACGGACTCGTCCAGAAACGGCTCGTTGCGGCGAAGACTCGCTGCCGCTTCTGTCAGAATACCCGCAGAGTTTTCGGAAAACTCAAAATGGGAGTCTGGAACATTGGGCGGTCGCACGTCTGCCCAGGCTAGGTCTATGACAACTCCCCGTCCCTTCTCGGCCAACGCTGCCACTGAATCACACAAATTGGCGCTGACGCCGTAGGACACAGCCTGTTCGAAAGGCTCCAGCGTATCCCTGACAACCGCTTCATCTACTGCTGTGTTAGCGTGTTCCAGGGCTTGCGCAAGTTTGTGAATAGCAAGGCGGGGGAGGGGAGCATCAAAGCTATCTCCGAATAAATCTTCCTGTATTCCGAATCCCGCAGGCACAGGCGAATGTAACGTCAGAGTGTAGCCCTCGTAGTAACCCAGCAGTGGCTGCACACTGTCAAGATACTCTGCCACATCTGCGCTAATTCTGCCTCGATAAGTCGCTTGCGGCTTCTCTGCGGCGCGTGCGGCGGATGCCAGCATATCGTAAGCGTCGTTTAACAGGCTTGCGCTTTGGCGCAACGATAAAGACTCCTTTGCCACCCCATTGACCTGGCGCATGTGTATGATATCGGAACTGACCCCTCTCAGGTCGTAGAATACGTTGAGCTGGGAGCGCTCCTCAACGCTGGCCAGGATAGAAACAGCTTCGGCCATGCTCTCGGCATAGTCTGCGATGGTGTCACGGATCGGAACGAGAACCTCCCAACTTCGCCCGCCATGTTCTTTGGTGTAGATTGTGGCCGGCCGTTTTCCCCAAGGCCCTTCGTTGTTCCACCCACACGAATTGAGGTAGGAACGGAGGCTCACGATTGACAGCGATGACAGTGCCGCCCGATCGCGTATCTGCACTAGCATAGCGGCCTCCCAGAGTCGACTTTGGTCATCAAATCACAAAGCTGTGCCCTATTAAAAACGTTGGTAGTGGGTACCTTAACGGAGACGCTGGAAGTATTTGGCACAGCTGGCCGACCTTCGAGAGAAAGCCAATAGCCGCAACGATGCAGGCAAAGCTTGTCCTCAGTCTGATTCACCCATTGATGTTCTTCCCGGGGCACCAAAACAACTATCAGAATACGCGGTACTAGGACGTCGTTCCGCAGATCTTCGTAGTTCTTAAGCGGTAGCGGAAAGTGCAGGCTGCCATCCCGCAGAATATCTTGCGACGTTGCCTTGGCTTGAAACTCTATCCTGGGCCGCTGGCCAAAGTCGGCCATCAGGACGCCATCCACGCTGTCAGTGTCGGGCTCCGGCCGGGTTACCTGGTAACCGGCATCTGCCGCGACTGCCCTGATGTGTACCAGGGAGAACTGCTCCATCTGCTGGTTTGGGGTCATTGTGCCCACATCTCCAATTATGCCTGAATCCCCACCTGCATCCCACCCGACATCAGATTTGGGAACAGTGTACCGCGCAAAGCAGCGGTGGTGCGGTACGGATTCGCACAAGAGACGGCTTCACGGCCCAATCGTAGGTGTGGATGACGCTACGCCTCGCCCTCGGCCTGCTGCTCTTGGGTGAGGCGGCGCGCCCACGGCGTCTCCGAGATTCCGCCCAGCATCCCGCTGGGGAGGAAGAACCGGCTCGCCACCTGGCCCCACGGCTCTTCCTTCGGTGCTTGGGCGATCTGCCAGCCGCGCTCGCCGATAGCCTCCGCCGCCGGCCCGACCGAGTCCACCTCGAACTCCACGCAGAACCCGAGCGGAATACGCTCCACGGCGTTCCGGTCGCCAAAGGTCGCTTCCGCCGCGGCGGCGCGAGACCAGAGGCCAAAGTGGAGCACACCCGGCACTTTGACCACTGCGTAGTCACCGCCCGGCTCGTGGTCAACGGGCAGGCCCAAGACCTCGCGGTAGAACTGCGCCGCGGCGTCAACGTCGTCCACAATCTCGGCAATCCCGGATACGTGCCTAATCACCTGTCTCTCCTCCTGAGCGGGCGCTGCCGCGCACACGGCGGCCGTCCCGCTCGTCACCTACAGTATAGAACGCCTGATCTAATCGCGCAGTTGCGCCCACACCCCAACCCCCGGGACCAACTGGAATGACATGATGACCGCACTCCCCTCTCCACCATGTGGAGAGGGGCCGGGGGTGAGGCCCGCGCCCCCTATGCAGCCTCCGGCGCCGCGGTGAGGCGCCAAAACCAGACGGCAGAGATGCAGGTCAGGACGAGGCAGCCGGTAGCGAACAGGAACGGCGCCCGTGGCGTCAGCTCGATCAGCTCGCCGGCAGCGATCATGCCACTGAGCATCCCCAGGCTCCAGAGCGTGTGCATCAGCGCCACGACCCGGCCATCGTCCACCCCTCGACCGAGTTGGCGCATAAGGGGCGGGACGGTCGTGGAGAGGCCCCAGGCGGTCATGGACCAGAGGGTGCCGGTCACGAAGAGTCCGATGGTCGCCGTGTGGAGCACCGCCGCCAATATCGCGCACAGCAGGATCGCCACACACAGTGGGACGACCAGAATACGCGCCCCCACGCGGTCTACGGCACGGCCGGTGGCCAGCTGCGCTGCCGTCGCGGCGACCAGGCTGACCGTGCCGTACAGACCCACCGTCGCCTCGCTCT
This sequence comes from Chloroflexota bacterium, assembly GCA_965220865.1. GTDB lineage: Bacteria > Chloroflexota > UBA11872 > UBA12225 > JAJDUF01 > JAJDUF01. The sequence goes on along the minus strand of OZ244848.1, from coordinate 2,495,673 downwards.
GCGTCAGGCGATAGACCAGCAAGGGAAACATGAGGCTCGCGGTGCCCCAAGCCGTAGTCGGAAAGTAGCGCATGGCGCCCAGCGCCAGCACGTCGGCGCGGCGCAGCAGGCGGCTATACCCGGCGATGTCCCAGCGGCGCCGCCATCCTTGGGCCGGCGACGGCTTGCGCTGCACGACCGGCTCAGGGGGCAGCCACCGCAGAGCGGCGAGCGCAACGAGCACCAGCAGCCCCCCCGACGTAAGACCGACGGCATGAAAACCGGCGAACGCAGCCGCCAGTCCGGCCGCATACGCCCCGAGCGCTTGACTGGCCGTGCGCCCCAGGAAGTACGCCGCGGTAGCGGTGCCCAGCCGTTGCACCGGACTGACCGCGAGCAGGTAGCTTTGGCCGCCGGTGGAGACAAAGCCGGCGGATGTCCCGGCGACGACCGCCAGCGCCAGGAGGTGCCAAGGCGTCTCGGCAACGAGGAGGAACGCGCCGCTAATCGCCAGGATGAGGCCGATCACGAGCGCTGCCCGGCGACCGACGCGGTCCGCCACGACCCCGCCGACCAGGGCAAAGATGGCGCTGCACCCCATCTTGATCGCGTTCACGGCCGCCGTGAGGCGTGGCGGCTGCCGGAGAAACCCGTCCACGTAGGCCGCCAGGAGCGCCTGCGTTGGCGAAGCGGCGACGCCGGCGGCAAAGATGAGGCCGATGAAGACGACGGTGCGCGTCGTCCAGAGCGGCGCCGAGGCCTGGGCGTCACCAGGCGCCTGGGACGCCTCATGACCACCGCTCCGGCTACTCACCGGTCGGATGCCAGCGCCCGTGCCGTAGCGCCCGCTGCACGCCGCCCCCTCGCTCGCCGGATGACCAGGGTAGGTACGGGCCAAGCTGTCGGGGCGCAGCATGCTGCGCCCGTCCCCCTGCGAAGCGGGGGGACCATAGGGGGAGCGGGGGCCACGACGAACCCGCGGAAGTAGGCAACGCTCATGGGCAGTACACCTGGCCCGCGCCGACCGAGAGATCGGCCGAGGATCTGCCATGCTATGATAGCATCCCGACAGCCAGCCTCTCGGTGGGACCCTGAGGCAACGTTGAAACGCACCGAGGTATTGGAGTGATGTTGCTGCGCGGTCGTGATGTCGTCACCAAGGAAGCGGTCGAAGTCGAGGTCGCCGACACCAGAATCCAGGCCGTTCGTCCGCTCACACCCCCGGAGCAGGGCACGGCCGGCGAGACGGGCCGGCCGGCAATCGGGGATAGCGAATGCTGGCTGACGCCGGGCCTCTTCGACATACAGGTCAACGGCTTTGCGGGCTACCACCTCTCTGCCGATGACGTGACCCAGGCGACCGTGCGGGGCATGATCGAGGCGCTCTGGGCCGTCGGCGTGACGCGCTGCTGCCCGACAGTCGTGACGGGTTCGTTCGGTGGCCTGCGCCGCTCCCTCGCCGCGATTGCCGAGGCCTGCGACCAAGATGCCGACATGGCAGCCTCCGTAGCCATGATCCATATCGAGGGACCGTACATCTCTCCCGAGGACGGGCCGCGCGGGGCACACAACCGCACCTGGACACGCCCCCCGGACTGGGAAGAGTTCTGCTACCTCCAAGAGGCGGCGCAGGGCAAGATTGGCCTCGTGACGCTGGCCCCGGAGTGGCCCGGTACGACCGACTTTATCGAGCGGCTGGTCGGCGCCGGGGTCAAAGTCTCGCTCGGCCACCACGCAGCGACCGCTGAGGACATCGAGGCGGCCATCGCGGCCGGAGCAACCTTGTGTACGCATCTCGGCAACGGCGCCCATGCCCAGCTACCCCGGCACCCCAACTACATCTGGGAGCAGCTCGCCCGCGACGAGCTGACTGCCGGGATCATCCCCGACGGTCATCACCTCCCGCCACCAGTGCTCAAGTGCTTCGTGCGGATCAAGGGCATCGAGCAGATTGTCCTGGTCAGCGACGCCTCCCACTTGGCCGGCTTGGCGCCAGGCATCTACCCGCACTGGGGGGGCAATCAGCAGTTGGAGCTGACCCCCGAGGGGCGGTTGCAAATGGTCGGGACCCCCTACCTGGCCGGCGCCGCCCTGCCGCTCGTGGCCGGCCTGGCGAACGTGGTCCGCTACACCGACGCCTCCCTGAGCCAGGCCGTCCACATGGCTACCGCGACACCGGCCCGCGCGCTCGGCCTCGCCGCCCCCGCCCCCTCGCCGGCAGTCGGGCAAGTAGCGGACATGGCGGTGCTCCGCTGGGACCCGGCGGCTGGCACCATGACCGTCGAAGCGACGGTGGCAGCGGGCACGCTGGTGTACCAGCGGGCGGCATAGTCCCGGCCCCATGACGATCCAGGCAGTCCTCTTCGATCTCGACGAGACGCTGGTGGTGGAGACGGCCTCCACGCCATCTGGCTCAATCGGTCGGGAATGGACTACCATCCTGGCGAGCACGAGCCGCCAGCGCAGCAGCTGACCGGCTTGAGTCAGCTGCCGGCGGCGCTGGAGATGCTACAAGGGCGCTGATCTCCTCAACGACAAGTTCAGTAGGAAAGGAACACACCACCTATGAGTCAATCGGTCATCCGCGCGGCGCTGCTGGGCTATGGGATGTTCGGTGCCGATGTCGTTGTCGGCTCGCTCTGGGACCTACATCGCAACGGCATCGCGCCCTACCTCGACCGCATCGGGCTGGACGACTTCAGCCGCGCCTACCAGGACGTGCGGTTCGAGTTGGTGGCCGTCGGTACGCGGAGCGAGGCGTCGGCGCGGCGGGCCGAACGTGAGATGGCCGCGGCTACCGGCGGAACCGTGCGCGGGTACTGGGGCGAGACGCCGTGGGAGGACATCCTGCGCGACTATCCCGACCTCGACGTCGTCCTCGTTTCCACACCCGATCATCTTCACACTGCGCCGGTACTCGCGGCCCTGCGGCGCGGCGTCCATGTGATCGTCGAGAAGCCAATGTGCCTCGATGTACATGAAGCGGACGAGATCATCCGGGAAGCCGAGTCTCGGAATCTGATCGTCGGCGCCGACATGCACAAGCGGTACGACCCGGATCACCTGCGCATCTTCGAAGACTTGGCCCCGCAGCTCGGCCAGCCGCTCTATGCGCGCGGCGTGCTCGAAGAGCCGCTCGAAGTCTCGACGGAGATCTTCAAATGGGTTGAGGACAGCGATCCCTTCACCTACGTCGGCATCCACTGGCTCGACCTGTTCCTGCACTTCCTCCGCCTTACGCCGGTGAGCGTCTACGCCGTCGGCCAGAAGGGGCGCCTCCGCAGCGAGTTCGGCAAAGACACCTTCGACGCCGTGCAGGTGCTCGTCACCCACCAAGGGGGCACGGCCATTACCTACGAGAACAACTGGCTCACGCCCGCCGATTTCGAGGGCCCGGTGAACCAAGACAGTCAACTCGTTGGCTACTACGGCAAGGTCGAGTCGGATAGTCAGTATCGCGGGCTGCGCTACTGGATCGAGAACAAGGGGTCGCGCACTTCCAACCTGCACTTCTTCCGCAAAGTTCGCCGGCCCGACGGCTCGCTCGGCTCGCTCGGCTACGGCAAGGACAGTCTGGTGGACTGCCTGGAAAGGGTCTTCCGCCACAAGGTCTTGGGTACGCCGGTAAGTGAGATGGCCGGCACCTATCCGGACGCCGACTCGCAGCGTTGGCCCACCATCGTCGTCCACGCAGCCAGAGCCGTCTTGCAGCGCAACTGGGAGCACATCGAGGCCGGCGCACCGGCCGTGGCGACGGCCTCGCTCGCCGCCGACTCGATCATCCTCCACGACCCCCTCCGCGGCGAGAACGTCGAGCTACTGTAGCCGGGGGTGTCCAGGCCTCACCCCCCGGCCCCTCTCCACTTGGTGGAGAGGGGATTCTGCCGCCCGTCATTCCCGCTTGCACAGGAATCCATGTCCCCCTGCGGAGCGGGGGACCATAGGGGAGCCGTTGCCGGTATCATACTCCTGCCGCCCTCCATGACCGTCAGGAGCATCCTCTATGCCAACAAGTCGGCCCAACGTCGTCCTGTTCGTCAGCGACCGCCAGCACGCGGATACTATCCACGCCGGCGGCACCGCCGGCATTGCCACCCCACACCTCGACCGGCTGGCGAGCGACGGTGTCCTGTTCCGCCGGGCCTATACGACCTCGCCGCTGTGCTCGCCGGCGCGGATGGCCCTCCTGTCCGGGCGCTATCCCCACGACAATGGGATGGTGGCCAATCACCAGCAGCGTCCCGGTCCGGACCGGATGCACTATCCCAGCGGAGTCACGAATCTCGCCGGGCACCTTGGCGCCCTAGGCTACGTGAGCGCCTACTCCGGCAAATGGCACTTGGGCAGTGGCGCAGCGCGACCGGGCTTCGATGCCGTGCTCGGCGCCGGGAGCGACTACGACGTGGATACCCCGGAACAGAACGACATCCTCCGTCTAACCGACCGTCTGGGGATCGCTATTGGCGGCAAGCAGAGCGGCTATGACGTTGATCGCGCCCGCCACGACCGTGCGACGGACGTAGGACCACAACTCCTCCCATTGGCACACCATCCTTCCTATCTCTTCATGGATCGGGCTACCGCGTGGGTGCGCCAGCGGGCAAACGAGCCGGAGCCGTTCCTGCTGGTCTATTCGTGCCGCGAGCCGCACCCGCCGTTTGGCGCACCGGACCCCTTTCACGGCCGCTGTCGGCCGGAAGATATGCCGCTCTCGCCCACGCGCCGCGACCCGGCCGGCGCAGTGTGGGCAGCCAAGCGCAGCAATCCGTTTCTGCGGCGCAACGTCTCGACGCTGACCGATGAGCAGCTGCAAGTCGTTCGCGCCGGCTACTGGGACGCCGTCTCCTATGTGGATCACCTCGTAGGCCGCTTGATGACCGCGCTGCTGGACACCGATCAGTGGGAAAACACCCTCTTTATCTTCACCTCCGACCACGGTGAGATGCTGGGCCACCACGGCTTGTTCGGTCAGGATGCCGTCCTGTATGACGATGTCATCCGCATTCCGCTGATCGCCCGGCCACCCGGCGGTCTAGGACGACTGCACCACAGCGACCGGCTGGTTTCGCACGTTGACCTCGTGCCAACCATCGTCCGGTGGTGCGGAGGCGAGCCGCCCGCCGCAGCACAAGGCGCCGACGCCGGCGATCTGCTCCGGGGCGGCTCTGCACCGGTCCACGACGGCGTGGTCGCCGCGTATCACTCCGCCAACTGGACCGACCCGATCACACCAATGCGCGCCTGGGTAACGGACCGGTGGAAGTACGTCGCCACCCTGGACGGTACCGACGAGCTGTACGACCTGGCCGCGGACCCGCTCGAAACGACCAATGTCGTCGCCCACCCGGCGCACCGCGACACCCTAACCACCATGCAGCGCAGCCTCCAGGCCTGGCAGCGCGAAACCGGGGACACGTGGCCGGATGTCGTCCGGCCCTCGCCACAGGACCAGGCGCTGCGGCAGCAGGAGGCGGCCAAGCCGGAGAGGCGCCAGCGCCCGTCCCCCCGCGAGCGGGGGACCTATAGGGGGCTGATGGATACATGGATACAGTGAGTAATTAAGTCCCACAGCGAGGCGCCGCGCCCCGCCATTCAGGAGGGAGAGACACCGCGATGACTGAGACGGCAGCAACAGCGGCAGCAGGCGCTCCGGCGGTGCCCGCCGGCTACGATGGGCCGCGAGCCTGCGCTTGGCACGAACTGGCCAGCGCCGTGGACCTGGCGAACCTCGTGCTGCGGGCGCTGGGCGCGCCGCCGGGAGCGCCGCCACGCTGGCCGACCATTGGCGGCGACTACGGCCATATCTATCACGGCGACAATCTGCCCAACATTCGCGTCGTCACCCACCGCGGGCGGGTCGTGTCGTCGGTCGGGATGTACCCGACCGTGGTGCGGACCCCGCGCGGCACGCTCTCGGTCGGGGGGATCAACGCCTTTGTCACGCACCCGGACCACCGGCGGCAGGGCCTCGGCGGTGCCGTCTTGCGCGACGCGCATGCCCGGATGCAGGCCAGCGGTCAACACGTCGGCTTACTGAGCACGCGCATTCAGGACTACTACCGCAAGTTCGACTGGGAGAGCGCGGGGCGTCAGCACACATGGGTCTTTGATCGCGGCAACATCGCCTTGCTGCCCGACCCGGCCGGCCTGACTGTGACGGAAGACTGGCGCCCACACCTGCCGGAGCTTGTCGCGCTGCACAATAGCGACGACCTCGGAGCGCCGCGGAGCGAGTCCACGTTCCAGATGCTCGCCGAGCGCAAGTGGAGCCGCCTGTTCGTCACCCGGCGCGCCGGTCGCCCCGTTGCCTACGCCGGCGTAGGCGGGGCCGCCGTGCGGGAGTACGGCGGCGATCCGGGAGCGGTCGCCGCCCTGATCCGGGCGGTGTTCCACCGGCTCGACGACCCGGACACCTCCACCTCCGAGCGCCCGCCGGGACAGCGTGCGACCATCGAGCTGACCGTGACGACCCCCGCGCTCCGGACCGGCCTGCCGGCGCTGCTGGCCCAAGCGGGTATCCCGCACAGCCTGGGATACATGGGGATGATCGCCATTCTCGACGCGCCGGGGCTGTTCGAGGCCTTGCGCCTGCGCGACGTGGAGCTAACGCCCAGCGACCGGGGCTGGCTGGTGCGACACGACGGACACACGCTGGAGTTGACACCGCAGCAGCTGGTCAAGCTCGTCTTCGGACCAGAGCGGTTTTCCGACTTTGCACCCGACCTATTCCCCATTGACTTCTTCCAGTGGCCGCTTGATCGCGTGTAACCATCGCGGCTTGCATCGCAATCACCCCCGCCAAGCGAGGACTTTCAGTCCCGGCGCGTAGGTCAGGGCACGCCATAGCCATTCGCAGGGACCAAAACGGAAGCGGGCGAGCCACAGCGGCGCAACCGCCAGCTGCACGACCCAGATGACGACCACGATGAACAGTTGTTGCCACCGCTCCACCGATCCGTACAGTCCGAGGCCGTGACCGTAGAAAATGGTCGTGCAGATGACGGTATGGAGCAGGTAGTTGGTCAGTGCGGTCCGGCCGACGGCGGCCAGATTGCGCTCGATACGGCCAAACCAACCGCGCTGCGTGGCCAGCATCACCAGCCCGATATAACCGCTGCTGACGAAGAGGCTCCCCCAGTAGTTGAATTGGTAGCCTGCACCGCTCAACGAGTAGGTCAGCGCGAAATCATTCGCATAGTTGGTCCAGGCGCTCAACGTGGCCAACGGTAGGCCGATGACTAGGCCAATCAGCGCCATCCACGCATAGAAACGCTCACTGCGCTGCGCCGTCAGGATGCTCCACTTGTAGCCGGCCATGCCGATCAGCATCAGCCCCCCCGCTCGCCAGAACGACCACACAAGCAACCCTCCCGTAATCCCCCCGATCTCGGTCGGGACGCGGGCCGACATTTGCTCTAGCCAACCGCCACGATAGGCCGCCAGCTGCTCGGCAATAGCACGGGCGCTCGGCGACCAGTCAGGCCCCACCGCGGCGACCACCTCGGCCGGGGCAAGTGACCCCATCAAACTCAGACCGGCCGGAACCAAGAGAAACATCAGACCAACGATGACCAGGCGGCGCGGCCGCATGTTCCGAAATAGGAACACGACAAACCCGGCAATCGCATAGGGAACCAGAATATCGCCGGTCCACAGCAGAAAGCCATGGGCCAGGCCAAAGAGCAGCAGCCAGACGTTGCGGCGGTAGTGAATACCGCGCGCCGACTGCCCGCGTGATTCGAGCCGATCCGCCAAGAGCAGGATGCTGGCACCGAACATCGGGGAGAAGATCGTCATGAACTTCTGGTCCGCAAAGATATGGCTCAGGCTCCAGACCGCGAGATTGATGCCGGTCAGATCGCCGTAAGCAAGGGGGTTGAAGGTGATGAACTGTACCGGCATGGCGAAGAGTTGAATGTTCATTAACAAGATGCCGAGCAAAGCAAAGCCGCGCAGCACATCGAGCGCCACAATCCGCTGCCCCGGTGCCGTCGGACTCGCCTGTGTTGTAGTCACCGTTTCCTCCTGATAGTGGTCGCACCGCCACACACATCGTAGAGGGCTACAACACGTTACGCCCGTCCCCCCGCAAAGCGGATGAACCGATGTCCCCTATTGGGCCAGCGAGCAGGCATAGCCCGTCCCCCCGCGCAGCGGGGGGACCATAGGGGGGCCAGGGGGTGAGGCCCGGCCGAGCCACTTCCGCCCCGGTGCCGGGACCGGCGCTATAGCCGCTTGGCAAACTGGTACAGCACCCGGCTGACCGTGGCCTGCACCGTCTTGGCGTAGAACGCGATGGGACCGACGCTGTAGATTTCGCCCTGCTCGAAACCGTCGGCTCGCAAGTCGCGCAAGCAGCGCTTGAGCAGCACCGCGCCGACACCGCGTCCGCGGGCGCGCTCCGCCACGCCCATCGGACCGAGCACGCCCCACCGCGCCACGTGTGTCGCGCCGAAGCCCAGGAAGGCGCCGCTCGCCGTCTCTTCCGCCACCTGCACGGTCGCCGGCGGGCGATCCAGACCGAGCGTGGCGAGATAGGCCCAGCGGCGCCCGAGGTGGGACCCCGGCGCCGGATAGGCCAGCTCGCGGGCCACGCCCTCGTGGAGCCAGATGCGGTCGGCCGCAGTCGCGCGCCGAAACCGTATGCCGGCAGCGGCAGCAGCGGCCTCTGCCGGCGCGGTGTCCAAATCGGTTCGTTCCAGGTCAACTACCATGTCCTGCGTGACACCGGTCCGTTCGTAACCGCGGGCCGCAAGAAAGCACAACGCTGCCGTGTAGCGCACGTCGAGTCCTTGGGTGAGACGGTTGTTGCCGGCCGCTAGAGCCACCGCTTGCCCGGCGCCGGTGGCCCGCAGCCGCGCCTCCAAGTCGTCGAACAGGCGCGTGGCGACCCGCCGCTGGCGCCATTCGGGAGCGACCGCGAACAGCTTGATCCCGGCCGGGCATTGCAAATGCTCGTTGGCCGGCGCCCCGGCCACAAACCCGACGACCTGATCGTCGGCGGTGGCCAGCAGGTTCAGTTCCGGGTCGAAATCGGGGTCGCGCAGGATGCGGTCGGCAAAGATCGCCTCGTCCAGGCGGTCATACGGCAGGCAGCGGGACAGCAGTCGGACGACCGGCGCTCGATCCCGCTCCTCGTAGGCACGAATGGCCACCGCTGGCACCACCACCATAGTCTCTGCCTCGCCGCGTACATCGTAGAGGGCTACAACGTGTTGCGCCCCTACACGGGCAATCTCCCCCCACCGACCATCTGGCTTTTGGGGTAACTCACGGGCGGGCCAGGGCACCTCCGGCCAGGAATCGCCGGTCCGCTTCAGCCAAGCGGAAAGGGACGCCTGCATCCGCTCCCGCGCGTCCGCCGCTGCCGGGTGCCCGCTGAGGTTGCGCCGCTCCAACGGGTCCGTGCGTAGATCATAGAGCTCGTCATCGCCGCCGATGGTCTCCACATATTTCCAACTCTCCGTGCGCCAGCCCCGCAACGGCGTTGGCCGCTGGCCCCAATTGCAGGAGTGGTATTCCAGCGCGATGCCGTCGTGTACAGGCTCGTTGCCTCCGGTAGCCAGCGCGCCGATGTCCGCACCCTGCAGCTCGCCTGGTATTGGAGCGCCGCACCACCGCAGGATGGTCGGCACCAGGTCCACGTGCGTCACCAGCCGGTCGGTGCGGTGGCCCGCCGCCAGCCCCCCCGGCGGGCGGATCAACAGCGGTATGTTGACGAGTTCTTCATACAACACCGCTCCTTTGAACAGCAGGCCGTGGCTGCCCAGCATCTCCCCGTGATCGGAGGTGAAGATAAAGAGCGTGTCGTCGAACTGACCGGACTCGACGAGTGCTGCCAAGATGATTCCGACGAGGTGGTCCACGTAGCTCACCGCCCCGTAATACCCGGCCCACATTGCCCGCAAGTCATCATCGCCCGAGGGGCCATCCGGGGCCGGCTTCAACTGCCGGTCGGCGCGGTTCCGCAGCAGGCGCGGCCCCACATTGTCGTGGCGGGTCTCCGGTAGCGGCATGTCGGCCGGTTCGTACATCCGGTCGAACGGGCGCGGGCTGACAAACTCCGGATGCGGCTCGTGGCACGAGTACACGAGGCAAAACGGCCGCTCGTCTGCCGCCATCCTATGAATAAAGCGCGCCGCTGCGCGGGCATTGAGCAGCGATGGATGGAAGGCCAGCGGCAATAACGATGAGCCTACCCTGGTGCGAGCGCAGAAGCGAGCCGGGTCGGCGTCATGGCCTGCCTTCTTGCCGCCCAGTGTGACGCCGACCCGTGCAGCGAAGCGTAGGATATCGTTTTGCTCGGGACCGTCCACGTCATAGTAGCCGACGCGGGTGACGAAATCGCGAAAGCCCCGCCGATCACCGCCGGTACCGAGATGCCACTTGCCGGTATAGGCGCAGGCGTAGCCCAACGGCTGCAGGTAATCGGCCAAAAGGCGCACATCGGGTGATAGGTGCAGCTCGTTCGAGATGGGACTTTCCTGGTGGTTGGCAACCATGCCCGTCGTGTGTGGATACAGGCCGGACAGGAGCACAGCCCGCGCTGGCGAGCAAATCGGCGTCACACAGTAGGCGTTGCGGAAGAGCGTGCCCTGCGCGGCCAGCCATTCCAAGTGCGGGGTGGAAACGTCCGCCGTCCGCACGCCGGGCATCGTGTCGGCGCGCTGCTCATCGCTGATTATCAGCACGACGTTAGGCGAACGCTGGCGTCGTGGCATCGTTGCTCTCCTCCTCACCTGGCCGCGCTTATCATACCGCCGAGTGCCCGCGCCCACGAAGCACCGGCAAGCCCCCCGCCCGGCCCGTCACTCCCGCGCCCGCGGATATCCCCGCCCCCTCTCCACCATGGTGGAGAGGGGGCGGGGGGTGAGGCCCAACGGGGGGTGAGACCCTACGCCCGCTGACCCCACGCACCGCCCGGCCGCTTCGGCACCTCGCGGTCCGACACCGGGACTTCCGGCCAGGTATCGCCCGTCCGCTCTAGCCAAGTCGCCAGCGCTGCTTGCATCTGCCCCCGGGCCTCCGCTGCCGCTGCCTGCTCGATGAGGTTGTGCCGCTCCAGCGGATCCGCCCGCAGGTCGTACAACTCGTCATCGCCGCCGTCGGTCCCCACGTACTTCCAATCCTCCGTGCGCCAGGCCCGCAACGGCGCCGGCCGCTCGCCCCAGTTGGAGGAGTGGTATTCCAGGGCAATACCGTCGTGGGCCGGCTCGTCGCCGCCTTGCGCCAGCGCGCCGATGTCGGCGCCCTGCAGCTCGCCCGGCACCGAGGCGCCGCACCACCGCAGGATTGTCGGCACCAGGTCCACGTGCGTCACCAGCCGGTCGGTGCAATGACCCGCCGCCAGCCCCCCCGGCGGGCGGATTAACAGGGGGATGTTCATCAGCTCCTCATACAGCACCGACCCCTTGGCCAGCAGCCCGTGACTGCCCAGCATCTCCCCATGATCGGAAGTGAAGATGAACAGCGTCTCGTCAAACTGATCCGACTCGATGAGCGCCGCCAGGATCACCCCGACGAGGTGGTCCACGTAGCTCACCGCCCCGTAATAGCCGGCCCACATCGCCCGCAGGTCGTCATCGTCGAACGGGTCGGCCGGCCTCAGTTGCCAGTCCGCGCGGTTCCGCAGCAGCCGCGGCCCCACGTTGTCGTGGCGGGTTTCCGGCAGCGGCATGTCGGCCGGTTCGTACATCCGGTCGAACGGGCGCGGGCTGACAAACGGCGGATGCGGCTCGTGGCAGGAATACACCAGGCAAAATGGCCGTTCGTCCGTCGCCATCCCGTGAATGAACCGCGCTGCGGCGCGGGCGTCGAGCATTGAGGGGTGATAGGCCAGCGGCAGCAAGGAGGGTCCGATCTTTGTCCGGCGATCGAACTGCGCCGGGTCCGCGTCGTGGCCCCCCTGCTTGCCGCCGATGGTAACGCCGATCCGTTCCGTAAAGCGCAGGATGTCGTTCTGCTCCGGCCCGTCTACGTCGTAGTCGCTCGCGCGCGTGACGAAATCGCGAAAGCCCCGGCGGTCGCTACCCGTTCCCAGGTGCCACTTGCCGGTGTAAGCGCAGGCGTAGCCCCGCGGTTGCAGGTAGTCGGCCAGCAGGCGCACCTCCGGCAACAGGTGCAACTCGTTCGAGATTGGACGTTCCTGGTGGTTGGAGATCATGCCCGTCGTGTGCGGATACAGACCGGAAAGCAGCGACGCCCGCGCCGGCGAGCACATCGGCGTCACACAGTAAGCCCGACGGAAAAGCGTTCCTTGCGCCGCCAGCCATTCCAGGTGCGGCGTCGAAACGTCCGCCGCCCGCACGCCCGGCATCGTGTCGGCACGCTGCTGGTCGCTGATAATCAGCACGACGTTGGGAGCGCGCTGGCGTTGTGGCATCGTTGCTGTCCTCCTCATCCGGCCCAGTCTACCGGCTCGCCGTCTACCAGAGTGTACTCAGCCCGGCCACCGTAGCGCGCCTTGAGCGCCTCCCAACACCCGAAGGCGGCCTCACATGGCTGCTTTGTGACGCGATCATAGAGATTCACGAAGTAGGCCTCCAGCAGCCGCTCCCCCTGGGCGCCACGCAACGCGACGGACAGGCTTTCCTCGCCAGGGGTGTGGCTGCTCGGCTCGCGGACGAACCGGACCGTCGTGATCACCCCGGTCCGGGCGTGGATGTGCCAGCTCGGTGTTTCGACCGTCCACCAATCACCCGCGAACGTCGGCGTGCTCCGCCCCGTCAACTCGGCGAAGGAAAGGCCCGCGCCGGCCACGACGGTATAGACCATGTCATCTTGCGCGAAGAGGTCGGCGATGAGCCGTTCGACCCAGCGCCTCGGAGCCGGGTCCGCTGGCCCTGCGGCCGCCATCGCCTCACTCCTTCCGACCCGCACCGAGACGGGTGTGCCGGCCGGCCGTTCCGCCCCTATCATACCGCCGGGTGTCCCGGCCACCCCGGCCCGTCATTCCCCCAAAATGCCCATCCGTCATTCCCGCGAAAGCGGGAATCTAGCGTGTGCCCCGGGAGATGTATATTACGGCGTTCGCGGCAATGGCCGCCGAGGTCGTTGCTATCGCATCAACATCGCCAAACGCCGGCCGGAGGGGGTACACTGACAGCAGATGCACTAACTCCCTACGGTATGACAAGGAGCGAGGCCAATGCTGAGATTTGCCGAGGAGATCATGCTTCTCCTGCTCGACGACACCAGTGGAGATTTCGCGCCCGTCTCCGAACTGTCGCTGCAGTGTGCGCTCGCGGGCGCCGTGCTGATGGACTTGGCCTTGGAGAACCGGATTGACACCGACACCGAGCGCCTCATTCTGCTCGACAAAACCCCGACCGGGGACGATCTGCTTGATCCCACCCTCGCCAATATCGCGGAGTCAACCGCGGAGGGCGAGTCCAGCCACGACGCCCGCTACTGGGTCGAGTACGTCGCTGAGTACGCCTACGAGATTCGCGCCCGCGCGCTCGACCGTCTCATTGCCGCCGGCATTCTCCAGCAGCGGGATGATCGCTTCCTCTGGGTGTTCCGCGCGCGCCGCTACCCGATCATTGACGGCCGGGCCGAGCGCGAAGTCAAGCTGCGGATCATGGGCGTGCTGTTCAGCGACGAAATCCCCGACCCGCGCGACATTGTCATCATCGCCCTCGCCGACGTCTGCGGCCTCTTCAGAGAGATACTGTCCAGGCGTGAACTGGGACTCGCCACCGCGCGTATTGACCAAGTGCGGAAGCTGGACTTGATTGGCCAGGCCGTCTCGCAAGCCGTCTGGGACATCGAGGCCTCCCTCGCCGTCGCCATGCCCCCCATGATGTAGCACCCCCAGCCCTCCCCAGATCTCCCATTCCCATGTCAGCACCCTATTCTGGCGCTGCACTTCGTTTGTGAGTCTAGGCAATCCAGACTTTGTGTAGAGGGGGACGGGCTCGGCAGGCGGCAGGTACGGCGTGGAGAAGAGCTATCGGTAGTTTACGCTATCAGAGGTTGGTCGTGGCCGGCTCATGGCCGTTGTCTTTTGGGAGTTGCGATAGGCCCTTGACAATCGCTATCCTGATACCCAAGGAGTACGCTGATGGATAGCGAACAGGACAACATTCAGCCGACTGCCTTTGTGCGACAAATCGCAACTGACATCAACTACTTGTTGAATGAAGTCAAGCAGAGGACCGCGGGAGGTGTCTACATCCTCAAGAGAGATGAAGCCATATCCGTCATCAACGCGGCAATCGCAAAGGGAGTCTATAGTTCAGAGAACAACTAGTCAGGAATAAAGCTCTCTTCTAGCGCCGCGGTCGCCGCTTTTGCTTTTGCTTCTGCGGCTGCTGCATGACTCACTGCTGCTCGTGCTTTGGCCTCTGCTTCAACTACCCGCGCTTTTGCTGCTGCGGCCTCCGCTCGTGCCTGATCCCGTGAAGCGATCAGTTTCTCGACCCAAACCATGATTGCACTCCCTCCTTCCGCCAATACAAGCGTCAACGCTGCCGCACCGATTACGAGAGGAGATAGGCTGGTCAGGAATGCTGATCCCGTTCGCACCCCATTGATCCAAATGACAATTGCTTCAATGATGAGGATCAGCGTGAACAGAAAAAAGTAGAGGGTTTTGACCCGTCGGTGAACACTCCAAATGGATTCCCGTTCTTCTCCCTGCGACACTCTCTTCCTCCGAACGCTGCCGCTAGTTACGTTACGAGCTAGGAAGAGTCGGCTGGTCGTTGCTGCTGCTGTAGGTAGCGCCATTCGCCCATAGGCTTTGGCGGTCCTGCGAAAACGGCGCGGGCTACATTCTCCGGCGGATCGGGTATCTTCTCTGGCATAGGCCGTGGCGGCCTACCCACCGGCCGGCGTGGTGCATCGACAGCCGGCTTGGGGCCTCTATCTGCCATATCCGCTTCCTCCCCAGCAGGACAGCGCGGCCCTAGGTCTACAGCCCATTATACACCGTTTTATACACTCTGCAAGCTGACACCGCCTGCGGCAGGCCGCCGCTACCAATCATGCAATTACCTCAATCATATCACCTCGGCAACGATAGCGCCAGTCAGGCCAACTGTTCACTTTGCGATACAATTCCCAGGAAATACCTACCCTTGTCAGGGGGACTGTGGGGCTGTCTCCCATCCGGCGAGGTACACTCAGCCACTCACCACCGCCCGCCGCACCCGCACGTCCACCGCCGCCAGCCCCTCGATCTCCGCCCCGACCGCCACCCCGCCGTCCAGTTGCTCGGCCGGCAGTTCGACCGCCGGACCGAGCGGGCCGAGACCGATCACGTCGCCGGGCAGCAGCGTCAGCGCCCGACTGAGATGCTGCACCACCGCCGCCGCCGTGTGCCGATACGCCGTCGTAGTCGCCGCATACTCCCGGTCGCCGACGCGCAGCTCCACCGCCCGCCCGGCCTCCCCGGCCGGCGCCCCCAGCTCGGCCACTGCCGTCGCCGGCGCCAGCACGTGATGCCCCGCGCCGCAATACCCGAAGAAAGTCGCAAAGCGCCGCTCGTAGTCCGTCGTGGGCAGCACCAACCGCTCCAGGGTTCCCGCGTCGTGGACGGAAAGCAAGGTCGCGTAACCGGCCACCCGCTGCGCCGCCGACTCCGCCGTCTCCGCATACGCCGGCGCCGGACCGATGACGATGGCCAGGTGACAGGTGACCCGGATCGCGCCGGCCTCCGGCAGCACCTCCATGCTGGCCGGCTCGCCATCGTTGCCCGCCGCGGCCGGCAGCAGACGCAACCCCGTGATCGGATATGCCACCGCCGCCGGCACCGCCGGGGAGTCCGTCTCCTCGATCTCCCGCTGCGCGGCCTCCCGCTGGTTGCCGAACAGCGTCCAAAATCCCCGCGGCGGTGGCAACCCGGCCAACGCAGTCGGGCTGTCGTCGTCCGATTCCCAGCGGTCCAGCGGCGTCGTACCGTCAACGGTCCCCGTGAAGAGGTAGGGGCTGCCACCCTCGCGCGCGGCCTGCTCGTCGGCGTCCGGGTAGATGAGCGGCGTCCGCAGCACGCCAATCCGCTCCGCTTCGACCTCCAGCACCGAACGACCCGACGCCGGGTTTACCGGCTCGTCGCTGATACCGTCCCAGCCGGCCGCGCCCAGGGTGACGATGGTGCCCGGCAGCAGCGGAAAGCGGTGGGAGAGCCGTTCCACGGCCTCCTCCACCCCGACGATGTAGGCGCCCGAATGGGATCGGTTACGCAGCAGCCCGTCCTGCCGCGTCAGCAGCATCAGGTCGTGCGGATCGCCGACCTCCTCGGCTGTGGCAATCCACGGCCCGACCGGCCCACAGCCGTCCGTCGCCTTATCGCCGATCTGGAGCGTGCTGGAGATGCGCGTCGGCGCCTCCGGTGCCAGTAGCGAATACACGTTGCTGTAGCCATCGTTCGTGCAGACGTAGCCGGCGACGTGCCGGTAGGCGTGCTCCGCCGCTACACTCCGCGCTTCCTGGCCGATAACAAAGCCCAGTTCATTGCCAAAACTGAGCTGGGCACCGGCCGGGAGATAGAGCGGCTCGTCGTGGCCCAGCAGCGCGTTGACCGTCCGGATCCGCATGGCCGGAATGCGCGTCATGATGTGTTGGTTGGGGTCAATGCCCACTTGCCGGCGCCAAACGACCACGGCGTTACCGTGCAACACGTAGCACAGCGGCGCGTCGGGAACGGGAGTCCGCAGCCGGGCGGCATCGGCCGGCACGAGCGCTGGCGCCGCCAGGATGCCGTCCCCGCGCTCCGCCAGCAGCCGCACCGTCTCCACGAGATCGCCCAGCACCGCCAGCGTGGCCGGCCCTCCCGCCAGCAGCAGCCGCAGCGGCAGTAGCTGGCCCTCCCGGCCGAGCGCCGGCGTCTCCGGGAACGTGAGACCGGCGGGCCAGCGCAGGCGCGACTGACTCGCGGTGAGCAGGTCCCGCGCCCGCGCCACGTCGAGGTAGTAGCGGTCGTAGCCGGACGGTGGCGGGTTGGGATCACTACCGGTTTCAGCCCCAGCCGCGCGCCCGTCCCACCCCACCGGCAGGTCCAGCACCACCGCCGCCCGGTCCCGCCCTTCACGAAAAATCGTCGTCAGTTTCAATGCCCGATCCTTTCCCCAGAGCTACCCCCGGCCCCGTCATTGCGGCGCAAGCCGCAATCCACGTCCCCCCGTATAGGGAACCTACACGCTGAACTAGCCGGAAACTTGACAGATGGATGCCGCAGATTCTATCCTGGCGATTGTATGGTTGCAGCGTCAATCCCAGCCTTGCGTGCTAGGAGACGATGATGGCAAGAACTTCGCCTGAGCAAGATCATCAAGACGAACTTGACGAGATCATCCGTAATGCTGAGCGATCACATCCTGGTGTGTTTGATGTGGTCCAGGTTTACGGAGACAGCGAGAAGGCACTGAGTGAATTTCGCCAATACCTAGCGGCAATACAACCGCAACCCAGTCCTACGACTTCTAACCAATCGCAGCCTCTACCGGTGACAAGAGGATGATGCTACATGGCAACGTGGGGGAGGCTCCTCAAGGAAATCCAGTTTCTCGTTAGTAAGGGAAACCAGAACGCTCATGATATTGTGCGCCGCAAGGCGCTTAACGATCTCAAGATACATACAGGCCGCAGTTCCATCTTGTATGCTAGTGGTCATTTACACAAGCAGCAAGTTGACCCTAACTTGGTAAGCATTGTTGGAGAAGATATAGAAGGATTCATGGAGGTGCTGCACGGACTAGATGGGCCGAAATTAGATTTGATTCTTCATAGTCCAGGTGGTAGACCCGAAGCAACCGAAGCTATTGTCAACTACTTGCGAAGCAAGTTCTCTGATATCCGCGTGATTGTCCCCCACGAAGCTATGTCAGCAGCTACGATGCTCGCCTGTGCAGCCAAACAGTTGGTGATGGGTCGGCAGTCCTATCTTGGACCAATAGACCCCCAATTCCAACTGCCCACTGGCCAGGGCATTCAGATGATTCCCGCGCAAGCGATACTTGACCAATTTGAACAGGCGAAGAAAGCGTGTGTGGAGGACGAGGCTAATTTCAAGGCTTGGATTCCTATGCTCCAACAGTACGGCCCAGCACTACTCAAGCAATGTGAGAACAGCATTGCACTCTCGAGGGAACTGGTTTCTACTTGGCTCGAAACTGGAATGTTCAACGACCAGTGTGATAGCAAGGAGAGAGCAGAAGAAGTAGCCGCCGCTCTTGCTGACCACAGAAAGCTCCGAACACACGGACGGCCTCTTGGTTCCGACTATCTACGAAGTATAGGACTAAAGGTCCAGCAATTGGAAGAAGATCAAGAACTGCAAGACAAAGTGCTAACCGTCTATCACGCTGCAATGCACACGTTTATTGGAACCCAAGCTACAAAAATAATCGAGAACCACAATGGTCGTAGCCTTATCAAACTGGCACAGGTGAGGCAGATCGTAGTAGGAACAGAGCAAAATCCACCAGTTGTTGCGCCCAGCTAATTGCTCCCCGGCGCTTCCTCGCCACGCACCCCCCGATCTTACCCCGCGTTGGCAAGTTCGCCATATCGTCCCCCCGCCGCGCGGGGGGCCATAGGGGGGCCAGCGTACCGCGGCCCGGTCAGTCACCCCCATCCACCCACCTAAACCCATACAGGCTGGCGTCGCGCAGCTGGAAGCGCAGGCGCACTGGCCGCGCCCGCCAGCCATCGTCACCCTGCCGGTCGCCCCACCGCACCGCGTGCCGCAGCGAATCGCCCTTCAGCAGCGTGCAGTCAGCCACGCCAAACCCCGGCAGGTCCCGCCCCTGCTCATCCTGCACCGCCACCGTCAGCGCCCCACCGGGTGCCACGGTCGCGTTGACCTCCAGCCGGCTCCCGCCCGGCTCCATCAGCCGCGTCGTCAGCGTGCCGCCCGCAGCCCCGGCGTCGCGCGAGACAAACCCGTCCCGGCGCACCTTCGCCAACCCAATCGCCGGGAAGTGCCGCCGTCCGGCTCTGATGTCGGCCCAATACCGCTCCCGCAGCGCCTCGTCGTAGAGCGCTTTGGCGGCGTGGCCCTCATTGAACCCCACGTAGTAGACCCACCACTCGTCCCCCACCGCCAACGGGCGCGAGTGGTAGAAGATCATGTGGCTGTCGAACGTGCCCAACTCGCCCCGCGCAATCACCGGCTGCCGGTTGCCGACGCGCTGCCATTGGATCAGGTTGCGGCTCGCGATCAGCTGTACCTCGACGATAGCGTACTCGCTGCCGCCCCCGATCCGGCTCAGCTCCAACGCCGCGTCGTACACCCACAGCATCCCCAGAAACGTGTCACCGCTACGCCACACCACCAAGCCGTAGAATTCGCACCGGTAGTCGTCCGGATGCTGGCGTAGCAGTGACGGCCGCGCCTGCTCCAACCGCTCGACGGCCATATCATCGTCCCGCTGATCGGGCGCCAACACCAGCATCGGCTCCGTCCAGTTGGTGAACGGCAGGTCGCCTGTGCCGGGCCCCGACCCGGTATCGGCCTCGTCTACCGAAGTACAGACCGCCCAACAGCGCCGCCGCCACGGCACGTCGTGCGACTGCTGCCCGATCTCGACGTGCATCTTCGGAAAGACGGCGTACCGCGCCCGTGGGAAATCGGCCGGGCCTTCCGGCGTCGGACCGAATTGCAGCATAGCGGCGCTCGAAGCATCGCCCCGCTGGTACCCGCTGAGGATCGGGTTGCCCTCGTAGGGACGCCACTTCACCCCGTCCGCCGAGAACGACACCCCATGCGTGATCCGCCCCTCAGCATCGCGCGCCTCGCACCCCACCGACTTGAAGCGCACCTCCGGCGGCTCGTCCGCAGCCATCGCCGCGCAATCCAGCATCCCATGCGCCGGCCCGTAGCCCCGGCTGCTCGCGCCCATGATGTTGTTGGCCGTCGAGCCTTCGTAGTCGAACAAGCCCAGGTTGGGCCGCTCCCAGTGCAAGCCGTCAGGCGACTCGACGTAGCACTGGTAGCCCGGGTCCGCCGGCGGCAGGGCCGGGTACGCCCCGAGGCTTTGGTACCACATGCGGAACCGCCGCTCGTCAGGATCGTAGAGCGCGTTCGCCGCCCCCCACAGCCCCCCGACCGCCGGCCGCTCCCACGGCGCCGCGGCTTGCAGCACCGGCTCCGGCAGCCGGGTCATCGGGTGCAGCCGCTCGCTGACCCCCTCGCTCTCCGCAATCAGGAAATCGTCAACGAACAACTGTGTCCGCCTACCCACGGCCACTGCCCGCCGCATCATCGTCTCCCCCTTGTCCTCCGCGTCATTCGCCGTCGCCCCCGAAGTATGCCACCCCTCATCCCCCCACCCGCGGAAATCCACCCCCCTCTCCACCAGGTGGAGAGGGGGCCCCGGGCGGCAGTATGCAGGCATGAACGTCTCCATATCTGCTACACTCGCCCCCGCGGTCGCTGGTGCCTTAGGCCAGTGGACAGAGGATCTCCCTCCGTTGGGTACTGCCAGATGCTGCTAACATATACCCGGGGAGAGCACTATGGCTGCCAATATACAAGATGTCGTCAGGGCGAACCTAGTCTTGGTTGGATGCCGCCTACTCGGTCAGCCTAAGGAGTTTGAGGAGTTTAGACAAGCGGTCGGGACAGATGTCCAGATAGTCCAAGCTGAGTTGATTGCGAATATAGCATCTGGCATAACTGAGCCCGGTCAAACACTTGCCCTAAAGCGAGATCGCATCACTATCGAACTGTCCCAGTCGCGCTCCATCATCAGTCGAGAGTATCCGTCGTGCGATGACTTGCCCCGGTTGGCCGAAGTGTCAGGCCAAGCAATAAGCCATACGTCTTTGGAAGGATCTCAGCTCCGGGCGTTTGGATTCAATATCGACATGGTCGTTGAGCAAGACTCAGGAGCAACTGCATTCGCATACCTATCACACCGGCTCTTTGGTGCTGAGTCACTTGGAAATGAGGACTGGCAACTCGTCGGTGCCGCCGGTAGGCTGATCTTTGATGACAATGGACGACGTTGGACAATCAACCTCGAGCCGCGGTTCAACGAAGAACATGAGAAAAGGGTGTTCCTCAGTGGGAATTTGCACCTGCCGGACCATCCACTGCCGAACGAAGACGAAATCGTCTCCTATCTCGAAGAAGCTTGGGATAAGACCCACCAATTCGTAAGTCACCTTGACGGCCGACGAGGTAGCAATGGTTGAAACCAGCACGATACTGCCAGATCGCTCGTTCGCTGAAGCAGCAAATTTCAACCCCGTCATAGCAATGCTTCAGGCCAGCACGATGCTGCCAGATCAGTGGCAGTGGACGAGGGGCAGCATTGAGCACGAAAGAGCGCCCCAGCTCCAAAGGCGGGCATATTTTTCGACAGCTAATGTTGGTCATACTCCACTGGCGCCTGAAGATACCTACTGGAGCAACTATCCCCGCACTATTAGCAGTGCCAGTAGCGTCGCCGTCATCGTGACCGGTGTAGATGACACCAGGTTAGTGGCTTTTCGGGACAACTTGATTGATCCCTTTGTGTGGGGAAAGCTGGTAGTTGATGACAGTGGACGAGTGCAGCTTGCTGACATGCTACGACAGAGCTTCGAAGTCACTGCTGTTGAAGACGGAATGCAACACCCAGCTGAACAGATCATTGCTGAAGCCCTAGAGTCGGCAAACAGTCAACGGGTACTTGCGTGGCTACGGGACTTTTGCACGGACGCTGCACGGCCGAGCTTTGCTGCATCGGTGCTGCGCTGCGTGAGACATCATGCCGGTATAGGGACAGTCGCATGGCGGGTGGACCTTGTACACGCTGGCTTGGCTCTGCCGAGTGTGGAGGTCAGAGACGCCGCGGTGCAAGCGGCTGAAACGTGGGGGACCGCTGAGTTCCGCGATGTGCTGCGAACACATGTGGAGACAGTGGAGACCCAGGGATGGCTGCGGCAGTATATCCTCGACGTGATTGATGACCTCGCATGAAAGACTATGTTCCTGGCTCGTAAGATCTCACGTGCGAAATGGGATACGGCGGAGTGGGCTGCCGGTGAGATACCGGCGGACGCAGTGACTATTGATCTGAGGACGAACAACAACACACTGTCCTTTTGGCAATGTCCCACTGGCACAGACAGCGATGTTGCAATGGCTGCGCTGGCCATAGCTGCGGGATCGGAGCGACTTGACAAACTCGACATCGTTTGGGTGGCCGACGAAGAACTCCAAGCGGATGGTCAAATTCTAAGCAATACAGATGGGCGCACTCCGGTTATGAACATGAAGGCGATGCATGTTGATGTATCTGGGCTGGATTACGTGCGCCTCGGGAAAGTGGCTTCCCGGATTGTTGCCGCTATCGAAGCAGGACAGTACCGACGATTCAGGAAGGCGTGTATCGAGGACCTCATCAAAGAGGCAGCCGTCCAAGGCCGGATTGACCGGGGCGCGTTGCACGAGAAAATGCGGGCCGCAGTAGTGGGGTGAAGTGATTGAGCGGTGCTAGTCCGAGTCCCCACTGCCCCCACCCACCGTCCCTCCGCGCATCGGGGGGGGGGCACTCCCAAGAGCGCACCCCAGAAACCACTACCCACCCGCCAGCCGCTTCCCCAGCGGATGCCGCCGATCCTCCATCGGCAGGGTGATCCGCGCGCCGGTGAAGTGCGATTCGTGTACGGCGCTCACGCACTCCAGCGAAGTGAGTGCCCGCACGCCGCCCAGCTCCGGGGCACGGCCGGTGCGGACGGCCTCCACCATGTCCCGGACACTCCAAATCGAATGCCGCGTCGGCCACGCCGTGCCGTTGATGCGACAGGCTTCCTGATCGGCGCGGGCCACCCGCTCCCACGGCGGGGTGTGCGCCGCGAACGACACGTCCGATGGGCAGTACCACAGCTCGTCCACGCCGCGATGCGGCTTTATCATCAACTGTCCCTCGCTGCCGAGTAGATGCGGCCCCATCAGCCAGTCATGCACCGACCCGCGCACGTACAGCTCCATCAGGCCGTAGGCCCCGTGCGGCGAGCCGAGATGCACCAGCATCGTGTCCCCGGCCACCAGCCCATTGTCCCGCCGATCCGTCGGACACAGCCGGCGACTCGGCATGATGTCCTCCACGCCGACGGCCCGGCCCTCGTAGCTGACCTGGGCATGCACCCACTCGATACCGTCCAGAAAGAACTCCATCTCGTCAAAGTAGTGGACACCCATCTCCATCAGCTCGAACCCCGCCGCGCGCCCCTTGCCCACCTCGCGGATCGCGCGTAGCTCGCCAATCCGCCCCGCCGCAATCCACTGCTTGGCCTGCCGAAACAGCGGCGTGAAACGAAACTGATGGCTGACCGCCAGTTGCACGCCCGCCGCCATGCACGCGGCCCGCATCCGGTCGGCGCGCTCCAGATCGAGCGCCAGCGGCTTCTCGCAGAGCACGTTGACCCCGGCCCCAGCAGCCGCCAGCGTGACCGGCGTATGTAGCGGCGCATGCGTGCAGACGCTGACCACGTCGAGCCGTTCCCGCGCAAACATCTCCTCGTAATCGCTGTAGCGGTTGGCCACCCCATGCTCGTTCGCCCGCTCGTCGAGCGCCACTGGATTGATGTCGCACAGCGCGACCAACCCCACCCCATCGAGATGAGCATAGGCCGCCGCATGGCTGCGACTGATCCCCCCGCACCCCACAATGCCGGCCCGCAATGTCATCGCCCTCGCCCCACTCTCCCGAGACCTCTACAAAACCGTCATCCCCTCGACAGGAGGCCTTTGCAACAACCGTCATTCCCGCGAAAGCGGGAATCCACGCTGACCGGCTTCCCGCCGCGCGGCGCGCTTCTGGTCATTCCCCCGCACGCGGCACCCCCTGTCCCCCTGGGAGAACCACAGGGACGCCCGCGCCAAGCCGGCGGCTGTCAGACTCCCCTGCGCCACTCCCCTTCCCTGGCAGGGAAGGGGCCGGGGGTTAGGTCCACACCCCCGTCCCCCCGCGCCGCGGTGGGTCCCGACCGGCCCAGCCGCGCCGGCTGGCAGACTCCCCCGCGTCGACTCCCCTTCCCTGAAGGGAAGGGGCCGGGGGTTAGGTCCGCACCCCCGGCCCGGTCAGTCCGCCCCCTCGGCAAACCGGAACGCATACAGCGCCGCGTCGCGCAGGTGAAAGCGCAAGCGCACCGGTCGCTCCGTCCAGCGGTCATCGCCGCGCCGGTCGCCCCACTGCACCGCGTGCCGCAGCGAATCGCCCTTTAGCAGCGTGCAGTCGGCCGCGGCAAACCCCGGCAGCGCCGCGCCCCGCTCGTCCTGCACCTCCACCGTCAGCGCGCCGCCCGCTGCCACCTGCGCGTTCACTTCCAGCCGGCTCCCGCCCGGCTGCAGCAGGCGCGTCGTCAGCGTGCCACCGTCGGCCCCGGCATCGCGCGAGATGTACCCCTCGCGCCGCACTTTCGCCAACCCAATCGCCGGGAAGTGGCGCCGCCCCGCCTTTATGTCGGCATGATACTGCTGCCGCATCGCCTCGTCGTAGCACGTGCGCGCCGTGTGCCCCTCGTTGAACCCCACGTAGTACACCCACCACTCGTCCCCCACCGCCAGCGGATACGAATGGTAGAAGATCATGTGGCTGTCGAAGGCGTCCGGGTCGCCCCGCGCAATCACCGGCTGCCGGCCCCCCAGCCGCTCCCAGTGTAGGAGGTCCCGGCTCGCCGCGAGCTGCACGTCCACGATGGCGTACTGATTGCCACTGCCGAAGCGGGAGAACTCGTAGGAGGCATCGTATATCCAGATCATCGCCAAGAAGGTGTCACCGCTGCGGAAGACGACCACGCCATAGAACTCGCACCGGTGATCGTCCGGGTGGTCCAGCAGCAGGATGGACTTGGCCGCGGCCAGCCGCTCCTCCGCCATCTCGTCGTCGCGCAGGTCAGGCGCCAGCACCAGGTGCGGCTCGGTCCACTGCGTGAAGGGATTGCCGCCCAGGTCGTCCTCCGACGTACACATCGCAAACGAGCGCCGCCGAAACCGCCCCAGTTGCGGATGCACCTTGGGGAACAGCGCATACTTGGCATTCGGCAGCCCGGGGATGTCCTCCGGGAACGTCGTCTCGCGCAGCTTGGCGCCGGTGATAACGTCGCCCCGCTCGAAACCCCGGATCACCGGGTTGCCCTCATACCGCTCCCAGTGGATGCCGTCGGGCGAGAAGCTCACCCCGTGGCCCCCCTGCCCACTGTCGTCCCGTCCCACCCAGCCACAGGTCTTGAAGCGCCGCTCCGCCGGCTCCAGCCCCACCATCTCCAAGCTGTCCAGTACCCCGCCGTTCGGAGACGCGGCCCCGAACGCCCCCACGATGTTGTTCGCCGTAGAGTCTTCATGTGCGAACAGCCCCAGATTGGGCCGCTCCCAGTTGATCCCGTCGGTAGAAGTGGCATAACAGCTATAGGACGGCTCCCGCTGCTGGTTGCGGGCGGGATAGGTGCCCAGGCTGTTGTACCAGAGCTTGAACAGCCCATCTTCAGGATCGTAGATGGCGTTGGGAATACCCCACAGGCCACTGGTCTCCGGGCGCTCCCACGGCGCCGCCGCCTGGAGCACTGGCTCCGGCAGCTTGGTCATCGGATGGAGCGTCGTCGCCAGTCCCTCCCTCGCCGCGATGAGATAGTCGTCCACCAGCAATTGAGCGCGCGTCCCCACCGGCACCGGTCGCTGCATCATCTTCTCCCCCTTCTCCTCCGCGCAGTCGCCGCCGCCCCTGAAGTATGCCACCGCCTCGCCCCTCATCCCCGCGCACGCGGAAATCTCCGTTCCCCTGCGCAGCGGGGGGCCACAGGGAGGCCACCCCCCGTTGTCATCCCATCATTCCCACCCCCTCTCCAAATGGTGGAGAGGGGGCCGGGGGGTGAGGTCAGTCCGCCCCCTCGGCAAACCGGAAGCCGTACAGCGCCGCGTCCCGCAGGTGAAAGCGCAAGCGCACCGGTCGCTCCGTCCAGCGGTCATCGCCGCGCCGGTCGCCCCACTGCACCGCGTGCCGCAGCGAATCGCCCTTTAGCAGCGTGCAGTCGGCCGCCGCAAACCCCGGCAGCGCCGCGCCCCGCTCGTCCTGCACCTCCACCGTCAGCGCGCCGCCCGCTGCCACCCCCGCGTTCACCTCCAACCGGCTCCCGCCCGGCTGCATCAGCCGCGTCGTCAGCGTGCCGCCGTCCACCCCGGCATCCCGCGAGATGTACCCCTCGCGCCGCACTTTCGCCAACCCAATCGCCGGGAAGTGGCGCCGCCCCGCCTTTATGTCGGCATGATACTGCTGCCGCATCGCCTCGTCGTAGCACCAGCGCGCTGCGTGCCCCTCGTTGAACCCCACGTAATACACCCACCACTCGTCCCCCACCGCCAGCGGGTACGAGTGGTAAAAGATCATATGGCTATCG
Source organism: Chloroflexota bacterium (assembly GCA_965220865.1). Taxonomy (GTDB): domain Bacteria; phylum Chloroflexota; class UBA11872; order UBA12225; family JAJDUF01; genus JAJDUF01. The sequence goes on along the minus strand of OZ244848.1, from coordinate 2,469,363 downwards.
AAAGCGTCCGGGCCGCCCCGCGCAATCACCGGTTGCCGGCCCCCCAGCCGCTTCCAGTGCAGCAGATCACGGCTCGCCGCCAGCTGCACGTCCACGATCGCGTACTGATTGCCACTGCCGAAGCGGGAGCACTCGTAGGAGGCATCGTATATCCAGATCATCGCCAAGAAGGTGTCACCGCTGCGGAAGACGACCACGCCATAGAACTCGCACCGGTGATCCTCTGGATGGTCCAGCAGCAGAATGGACTTGGCCGCGGCCAGCCGCTCCTCCGCCATCTCGTCATCGCGCAGGTCCGGCGCCAGTACGAGCTGCGGCTCCGTCCACTGCGTGAAGGGATTGCCGCCCAGGTCGTCCTCCGACGTACACATCGCAAACGAGCGTCGCTTGAACCGTCCCAGTTGCGGATGCACCTTGGGAAACAGCGCATACTTGGCCCTCGGTAGCCCCGGAATGTCCTCCGGGAACGTCGCCTCCCGCAGCTTGGCGCCGGTAATCACGTCGCCGCGGTCGAAGCCTCGGATGACCGGGTTATCGTCGTACCGCTCCCAATGGATGCCGTCCCCCGAGAAGCTCACCCCATGGCATCCCTGCCCACTGTCGTCGCGTCCCACCGAGCCACACGTCTTGAACCGCCGCTCCGCCGGCTCCAGCCCCACCATCTCCAGGCTGTCCAGCACCCCGCCGTTCGGAGACGCCGTCCCGTTCACCCCCACGATGTTGTTCGCCGTAGAGTCTTCATGTGCGAACAGCCCCAGATTGGGCCGCTCCCAGTTGATCCCGTCGGTAGAAGTGGCATAACAGCTATAGGCCGGCTCCCGCTGCTGGTTGCGCGCCGGATAGGTGCCCAGGCTGTTGTACCAGAGCTTGAAAAGGCCGTCCTCCGGGTCGTAGATGGCGTTGGGAATGCCCCACAAGCCCCCCGTCTCCGGCCGCTCCCACGGCGCCGCCGCCTGGAGCACTGGCTCCGGCAGCTTGGTCATCGGATGGAGCGTCGTCGCCAGTCCCTCCCTCGCCGCGATGAGATAGTCGTCCACCAGCAATTGAGCGCGCGTCCCCACCGGCACCGGTCGCTGCATCATCTTCTCCCCCCTTGAAACCTTTGCAGAATCGTCATCCCCGCGCTTGCGGGAATCCAATGGTCCTGCGTGTGCTCGCTCGCTGCCGCCCATCAAGTATGCCACCGCCAACCCTGTAGGGGTGCCCCTTGTGGGTGCCCTCGCCCCCTCCGTCATTGCCGCTGTCGCGGCAATCCCCGTCCCCCCGCAGCGCGGGGGGGCCATAGGGGGGGCCGATACCCTACTCGCCCCCCTCGCCCTCCGGCAGTTGTGGACTGCTATGTCATGGTCTACAATTGCTGACCATCTGCGTGCAATACAAACGTATATATCTGAGCGTCCGAGGGGGCGGGAATGCAAAGCGGCTGGTGGTCCCGTGCAGTAGCCAACACTTCCCGCCGTCTGGTGCTCGTCCTCCTCTGCGCGGGCGTCCTCGGCCTGCTGGCCTTCGCGGGTGTGGCTGCGCAGGCAACGACTGACTATGACCGCGACGACGATGGCCTGATTGACGTTAACAGTCCGGAGAAGTTGAACGCCATCCGCTGGGACCTGGACGGTGACGGTGCGGCGGATGATCCCACCGCATCCAGCGACCCCGACGATCCCGATGCTCCCACGCAAGCGGTAGCGTACGCCGCCGCCTTTCCCAACCCCGCGACGGGCATGGGCTGCCGCCTCACCGACGACGATGGCCTCACCACCACCCCTGATGTCCCCGTATGCATCGGCTACGAGCTGACGGCGAACCTGAGCTTAGGCGGCAGCACCTGGGCCAGTGGCGATGGCTGGCTGCCCATCGCAGAGTATGTTGATAGTGCCAGTATCCCATTCGCCGCCACGTTCGACGGCAACGGCAAAAACATCTCCAACCTGTATATCAACCGCTCCAGGGGAGACAACTTGGGCTTGTTCGGTTACGTCGGCGCAGGTGCCAAGATTCGCAAGGTAGGGCTGCTCGACGTTGATGTGACGGGCCGTAAACATGTCGGCGGGCTGGTGGGGCGGAACGAAGGCGCCATCACCGACAGCCATGCCACGGGCACCGTGACTGGCACGGACACGAGCCTCGACATTGGTGGGCTGGTCGGGAGGAACACCGGAACCATCAGCGCCAGCTCCTCCACCGCCACGGTCTCGGGCGCTGACTATATCGGCGGGCTGGTGGGGTATAGCGACCAGGGCACCATCAGCACCAGTCAGGCCAGTGGGGCGGTCTCTGGGCTGGGATACGCCGGCGGGTTAGTGGGATGGAACTCCAATGGTAGCGCCATCACCGACAGCCATGCCAGTGGGGCGGTCACGGTGACGTTGGGTACTGGAGGCGGTGGGCTGGTCGGGGGGAACGCCGGAACCATCAGCGCCAGCTACGCCACCGGCACGGTCTCGGGCGCTGACAGCGCTTACAGTATCGGCGGGCTGGTGGGGCGGAACACCGGAACCGGAACCATCAGCGCCAGTAAGGCCAGCGGGGTGGTCTCCGGCCAGCAACAGATCGGCGGGCTGGTGGGGCAGAACGAAGGCGCCATCACCGACAGCCATGCCACGGGCACGGTCACGGTCTCGGAAGATTCCGGGGGATATATCGAAGATACCGGCGGGCTGGTGGGGGCGAATGACGGTGGTACCATCCATGCCAGCTACGCCACCGGCATGGTCTCGGGCGCTGACCGTGTCGGCGGGCTGGTCGGGTGGAACCCCGGAACCATCAGCGCTAGCTACGCCACCGGCGCCGTCATGGGTTCGAATAACAGTATCGGCGGGCTGGTCGGGTGGAACGACTATGGCGGCAAGGTCCTCGCTAGCTACGCCACCGGCGCCGTCATGGGTTCGGAGGATTCGCAGTATATCGGCGGGCTGGTGGGGGAGAGCTCCGGCACCGCCACCGTGATCGCCAGCTATGCGACGGGCAAGGTGACGGGCGCTTCCTTCGTCGGCGGTCTGTTGGGGTACGACCAGGGTACCGGCACCACCTTCACGGCCAGCTATTGGGATACCGAGACCTCCGGCCGGCTGGTGGGCATCGGGAACGATGACGCGGACGGCAACGGAGCGATTGATGGCACTGAAACGGAGACTCCTGACGCCACCGGTAAGGAAACCAGTGAGTTGAAAGCGCCCACCGACTACACGGACTCGGACCCGGATACGGAGGACATCTACGCCGGCTGGAACTTGGACCTGGACGGCGACAGCGCCTCCGACGACCCCTGGGATTTCGGCACCACGTCCCAGTACCCGGTGTTGAAGGTGGACTTCACCGGTGACGGCACTATTGATGCGGATGATATTGACCCGCAGCGAGCGTCGGGTGGTGGTGGTGGCAGTAGCGGGGGCGGCGGCGGTAGCAGCAGTGGTGGCGGTAGCAGTGGTGGCGGCGGTAGCCGGGCACCCTCGCCACCGCCGGTCCCCACGCGCTCCCCGATCATTGGCTCCACCCCGGCCGCCACGGCGAAGGAGTTGGCCGGTGACCTCCTGGTGCTCCAACGCCACGACCAACCGGGTGTCGAGGTCGAGGTCGCCGTCGGCTGGATCAGCCAGGACGGCCAGCGGATCATCGCCATCGGGTTCGTGCGCGACGGCGATCTGGGCCAGACCTATGCCGTGGTCCGGCGGGAGGGTGATGGCCAGGTCGTGCGGCGCTGGATCGCGCCCGACAGCCCCTTGGTCTATGCGGTGCCCTGGGCCAGCGTGAACACGCAGTACACGTTCCCGGTGGGAGTGATCTTGGCGATCCCGCTGGACGACCAGTATCCGTGGCCGAACATGCTGACGCGGCGCTTCGACGGGGGTGATGACCGCATCTTGGCCTACGATGCCGAGTTGGGGCAGTGGCGGCACGTGCCGGACCTGGCGACGTTCCAGGCGCGCGGGTACTACTGGTGCAACGTGACGGCAGCCGACGCCGGCTTCTTCTCGCGCATCACCCTGGGTCCGCCCTACCCAACCAGCAACATACCGGCCCGATCCGACTACCCCGTCTGCCAGACGTAACGGCCTCACCTCGCCGGCCAACGCCGTAGGGGCGTCCCTTGTGGGCGCCCTGGGCGCGATCAATCTCGCCCAACCGGCCGCCTCCGCGCCGACTCCCCTTCCCTGGAGGGAAGGGGCCGGGGGTTAGGTTCACATCCACTCCCCCTCTCCACCATGGTGGAGAGGGGGCCGGGTGACAGGTCAAAGCCGCACCACACCTGGCACTATCCGTGCGGCTTTGGCCCGTCAGCGGGTGAGGCCCGCCAAACTCCCCCCCCCGTTGTCCCCCACCCCACCCGGCCAATATGCCCCCATTGAACGGAGGCTGACGTATGCGAGACAAGTCTGGCGCACAGCGAGCACCGGCTGGGAGCGGTCTCGGCATCACGCCGGCCGATCACGGTGGCACAGCCACCCAGCAGAGGGCACCGGGTCATGACAGACCTCCCGCCGCCCAGCGCGCGGCGGGGCATGGCCGTCTGAGTGCCGCCTCAGGGGCACCGGGTCCTGACGTACCCCTCGCCACCACGGCGGGGGCGCCGGGTCATGATCGTCTGAGTGCCGTTCAGCAGGCACCGGGTCCTGACGTACCCCTCGCCACCACGGCCAGGGCACCGCGTCATGACCGTCTGAGTGCCGCGCACCTGGTGCCGGATCACAACCGCTCCGGCGCCGCCCTCGCCGCCGCGTCGGTCCCCGACCGCTCCCCCGTCTCGCCCCCGCCGGTATCGGCGCACGACCGCTCCCGTCGTGTACCCATCGCCGCCGGGTCACCGCCAGCCTCCGTCACCCATCCCGCCACACTGGAGGAAACCGTGTACGACCGGCTGTTCACCGCAGATGAGGTGCAGGCGCTTCTTCAAGCAGCCACCGCGCCGGTGCTCGATGGAGAGATCCGTGTACTCCAGGTCCTCATCCGCCGGGTCCTGGCCATTTCCCCCGACCAGTCGCAATCCCGCAGCCGGCGGCGGGGCGGCGCCGGCCGGCGTTGGCAGCGCACCGTCCTGCTGCAACAAATCGCTGCCGTCGGCCGCGCCGCCGACGTGTTACAGCGCATGCTCAAGGCGCAGCAGGCGCTCGCCAAGGACTCCCCGTCCGAGCTGTATCAGCTACTTGATGAAGCGGCCAAATACATGGAGGACCCGTCGCTTGCCCCCGACCCGGCCGAGGACCCCGTGATCGAGGAGTACGACCCATGCACGCGAACAGTACGACCCATGCACGAACCATAGCTGACCACACCCCGCTCCGTCATTGCGGCGCAAGCCGCAATCCACCCCCTCTCCACTTGGTGGAGAGGGGGCCGGGGGGTGAGGCCCGCTCCCCTCACGAAGAACCTATCCTTATCCGAGGACCGTAGGGGGGCCAAGACGTGGTAGCATGGTAGGCGCAGACCAACCACGTCTAGCGGTGACCCGTGATACGTACCGACTCCGCCCGGCTTAATGGCACCTGGCGGCTCTACCTGATCGTCTTCCTCGCCAGCGCCGCCAGTCTGTCCCTGGAGTTGGTCGCCGGGCGCATGCTCGCGCCCCAGCTCGGCGTCAACATCTATACCTGGACCAGCATCATCGGCGTGGTCCTGGCCGGCATCAGCTTCGGCAACTTCCTCGGCGGCCAGTTGGCCGACCGCTTTCCCGCGCCCAGCACCATCGGTGTTGTGCTGCTGGCCGCCAGCGGCTCCTGCTTTGCCAGCCTGGCCCTCCTCCCCCTGCTCTCCGACCAGCTACGCTACCTCCCCATCATTCCCCAAACCCTCGCCCTGAACGCCGGGTTGTTCTTCCTACCCAGCTGCCTCCTCGGCATGATCACGCCGCTGGCCAGCAAGCAGGCCCTCACCACCCTGGGCACCGCTGGTGGCGTCGTGGGCCGGCTCTATGCCGTCTCCACCGCCGGCAGCATCCTCGGCGTCTACCTCACCGGCTTTGTGCTCGTCGCCCTCCTGGGCACCCGCCACGTCGTCCTGCTCGCTGGCCTCATCCTGCTCGCGCTGGCACTCCTCTTGGGGCACGCCCACCGGGCCCGGTGGTGGGCTACGGCGCTGGCGCTCCTGCCGACCGTCGGGCTGCTCGCCTACGCCCTGCAGCCACACCTCCGCCTCGGCCCGTGCAGCGTCGAGTCGCAGTACTACTGCGTCCAGGTCGAGCAAGTCGAGTTTCCCGCCGGCCCGGTTAAGTTCATCAAGCTCGACCATCTCGTGCATGGCCTGACGGTCGTCGGCGATCCCGACGCCCTGGTCTACAGCTACACCCAGATCCTCGCCGAAGCGGCCCAGTACCAAGCCCAGGGCCGGCCGGACTTCCGGGCGCTCTTCCTCGGTGGCGGCGGGTACTCCGTGCCGATCCACCTCGAACGGAAGTATCCCCAAGCCGCCATCGAGGTCGTGGAGATAGACCCGGCCGTGACCGCAATCGCCCAAGCGGAGTTGGGCCTGAATCCGGCCACCCGGATTGTGACCTACAACGAAGACGCCCGCATGGCCGTGCAGGAGCTTCCGGCCGGGCAGTACGACCTGATCGTATCCGACGTGTTCAACGACATGGCCGTGCCCTATCACCTCACCACCCGCGAGTTCAACGCCCATCTCCAGCGCCTACTCGATCCGCAGGGCATCTATCTGGTCAACCTCATTATCAAGGTCTCCAAAGGGCGTTTCCTGCGCTCGTTCGTCCGCACGCTCCACACGCTCTACCCCTACGTGTACGTGTTGAGCGAAGCCGGCAACTACCAAGCCGCCGCCATCGTCGGTGGCCGCGCCCTGCCGGTCGCCGACCGCACGACCGTCATCGTCGCCGCCGCGCGCCAGCCCATTGACTTCAGCCGCTTTCGGTCCTATCGCACCGGCAGCGGTGACCCCACGGCCTCGGTGGTGGCATCCAGTGACGGCGGGCAGCCGCTCGCCCCCGGCCCCAGCGTGCTCCTGACCGACGACTACGCGCCCGTAGATACCATGGCCGCCGAGCTATTCACCGACGACGTGAAGCAGTGGGACTGGCAGCTATTGGTCCCCCCCGCCTGGCGCCACTGGCTCCTCTAGCCCGTGCCCGCAAGGTATATCGGCCGGCAGCGAAGCTGTCCCCTCCCATGGAGCTTGCTCCGGGGGAGGGCTAGGGAGGGGGCTGATGGTCGCACCGACAACTCCCCTTCCCTGGAGGGAAGGGGCCGGGGGTTAGGTCCAACCCTTGTTGACCTATGGCCCCCCCGCATCGCAGGAGGACATGGATTCCGGTGGACGGCGCCGTGTCCCTCGCCCGCCGTCAGCGGCGGGCCGTTTCGAGAGCGAACTTGATGCTGACCGCCTCGAACGGCAGCTGCACCGGCACGGGGTAGTCGCCGGTCCAGCAGGCGGTACACAGTCGGTCCTCAGTCAGTTCCACCGCCTTGATGAGGCCGGCGAGGCTCAGATAGCCCAGCGAGTCCGCCCCGACGTCGCGCCGGATCGCTTCCACGTCGGTCGGCGCCGTCCTGAGTCCCTCCGCAGTTGCCACGCTCTGATGGCCGTTTGACGCGCCGGCAGCGCCGTTTGGCGTTCCCAAGCCTGCGCTGTGGGCGTCGTCACTGTGCCCGTTGCCGTTGCGCCTGTCCCACTCGGCCGCGGTGATCCGATGGGCAATCAGTTCGCCATGGGTGGCCATGTCCACACCGAGCACGCAAGGATGGCGTAGGGGCGGGCAGTGAATCCGCAGATGGACCTCGCGCGCCCCGGCGCTGCGGAGGAGCTTGATGAACTTCTCCTGCGAGTTTCCCCGCACGAGACTGTCGTCCACGACGACCACGCGCTTGTCGCCGACAATCTCCGGGATTGCGTTGTACTTCAGATCGGCCGTCGTCTGCCGTTGACGTAACTCGGGCTGGATGAACGTGCGGTGGATATAACGGTTGTGGATCAGGCCGTCTCGATACGGCAGACCGCTGGCCTCGGCATAGCCTTGGGCCGCCGTCAGCGCGCAGAGCGGCACGCCAATCACCACGTCGGCCTCGGCTGGATGCTCGTGCGCGAGCTGCCGGCCCATCTCCCAGCGTGCCTCGTACACCCGCTTGTCCTCGATGATGCTGTCCGCGCGGGCTAAGTAGACGTACTCGAACAGGCAGAGCGCCCGCCGCCGCGACTGCTGGCCGCGGATGCTCTGTACCCCCTCGGCCGTGACGACGACGATCTCCCCCGGGTCCACCTCGCGCTCGAATTGCGCGCCGACCGTCTCCAGCGCGCACGACTCGCTGGCCAGCACCCAAGCGCCGTTGACCCGGCCCACGCACAGCGGACGATTACCCAGCGGATCGCGCACTCCGATGAGCGCATCCCGCGTCAGGAAGACGAGGCTGTACGATCCTTCCAGGTGGGGCATGGCGGCCTGGATGTTGGCGACGACACTCTCTTGCCCACCCCGCGCTGCCATCGCCGCGATCAGTTCGCTGTCGGTCGTCGTCTGGAACGTGTTGCCCTGCGCTTCCAGCTCCCGGCGGACTGCGGCCGTGTTGGTGATGTTCCCGTTATGGGCCACCATCACCTTGCCCAGCGGCCCATCGTACGGGAGTGGCTGGGCGTTTTCGACGCGGCTCGATCCTGTCGTCGAATAGCGCGTATGGCCAATGGCAATGTGCCCTTCGAGCTGCCGCAGGATGTCCTCCGTGAACACCTGCGAGACCAGGCCCATATTCTTGTAGAAGCGGATTTCCTTGCCGTCGGAAACTGCTATCCCAGCACTCTCCTGGCCGCGGTGTTGCAGTGCGTAGAGGCCGAAGTAGGTAGTGCGGGCAACGTCCTCGCCGGTACTGTAGATGCCGAAAACGCCGCAGGCCTCGCGCGGCGGCGGCTCCGCGCCACCAACGTCGGACACGTGGTTCTGAAGCTCGCACCGGGCATAGTGCTCAGTGGTCACGATTCGCTCTCCCCACGGAGCGTCGCTGTAGCCGACGTTCGGCCATCACAGGCGCGGCACCGCATGCGCCGCCTCGCCCAGTCATCGAGCCGCGCGTGCCAAGTGTACCACGAGTGTACCTGGCCACGGACGGCGGCCGTCTTGTCTCGCCGTCCGCAGACAAGAACGGTGCTGGTGACTCCGGGGATGCGCTGCGGACGGTTAAGGTGGTAAAAGTGGTAAAAGGGACTGCGCTGGCGAGCACAGCACTGACCGGGGTAGGTATGGACCAAGTCGTAGGGGCGCAGCATGCTGCACCCGTCCCCCTGCGGAGCGGGGGGGCCATAGGGGGACCGGAGCCTGACCAGGGTAGGGAGTAGTGCCAGCACATTGCTCGCCCCGCTCGTCACCAGGTAGGGGCGCGATTAATCGCGCCCAGAGACCTCGGTTGGCGGTGCGAGTATCATAATGAAGGTTAACCACTCGATCCGGTAATCTCGGCTCCCACCTCACCCCCCACCCCTCTGGAAATGGCGATGAGTTCGGCCCTCACAACTGACCTCTACCATCAGGATGCGGCCTACGTCGCTTGGCGATCCGGCCGCATCGGCCCGGCGACCTTCGACTTATATATCCGGCACGCACCGTTCGGCGGCGCCTACGTGCTCACGGCCGGCCTGTCAGCAGCGCTCTCCCATGCCACCGGCTTTAGCTACACCGATGAAGACCTCCGCTACCTGGCCCAGGTGCGTGCCTACGACCCGGCCTTTCTCGACTTTCTCCGCGCTCTGCGCTTCACCGGCGACATCGCGGCTATGCCCGAGGGCACCATCGCGTTTCCCCACGAACCGCTCCTGCGGGTGCGGGCGCCGTTCATCGAGGCGCTGCTCCTGGAAGCGGGCTTAATCCAGGCGATCAATCTCGCCACGCTCATCGCCACCAAAGCCGCCCGGATCGTCACCGCAGCCGCCGGCCGGCCGGTAGCGGAGTTCGCGCTGCGCCGCGCTCACGCCCCCTACGCGGTGACCCGCGCCGCCTACATTGGAGGGTGCGCCACGACCTCATTTGTCGCGGCCGCCAAACGGTTTGACCTCCAACCTACCGGCACGATTCCCCATGCGCTCGTCCAGTTGTACGACACCGAGCGGGAGGCGTTCGAGGCAGTCGCTACCACGCTGCCGCAGTACACCTTGCTGCTCGATACCTACGATTTCCGCCAGGCCAGCCACACCGCGGTCGAGGTCGCCCGCCAGGCCCGGCAGCAGTTGGGACACGAGCTTGTTGCCGTCCGCCTGGACAGCGGCGACTTGGTGGCCGACAGTCGCTACGTCCGGCGCGTACTGGACGCCGGTAGCCTAGAATCCGTGCGTATCGTGGCCTCGGGCGACCTCGACGAGTTCTCGATTGCCGACCTGCTCGCTGCCGATGCGCCGATAGACGGTTTCGGGATCGGCACGAAATTGGGCAGCGGCGCCGGCTCGCTACACCACAAGGTCGCCGGCGGCACGCTCGGCGCCGTCTACAAGCTCGCCGAATACGAAGACCCGGCGGGGACGGTGCGGGCCAGTATCAAGCTCGCCGGGTTCAAGAGCAGTTGGCCGGGGCGCAAAGCGGTCTACCGCCTCGGCCAATATACCTACGACGTGATCCAGCTGGCCTCCGAGCCTCCACCGCCGGATGCTGTGCCGCTGCTGCGCCCGGTGCTCCGGAGCGGGGCGCTGCTGCCGGAGAGCCGGCCACCGTTGCCGGAAATCGCTGCCGCAGCGTCCGCGCAACTCCGCGCCTTGCCGGAGCAGTGGCAGCGCCTCACCGTAGAGCAAGCCTACCCCGTCCGCTTCAGCGCCGGGCTGCGCGCCCTCCGGGAGCACCTGGTCCAGGCAGCGCAAGCAGGAAGGACGACCGGATGACGCGCCATGTCGTAGGGGCACAGCATGCTGTGCCCGTCCCCCCGCGCGGCGGGGGGGCCATAGGGGGACCGGTTTTGCACCTAACCCCTGGCCCCTTCCCTAGAGGGAAAGGGAGTCAGCGCGGCGTCCGGCAGCCGCTTCCTTCCAGGATAGGCGGTCCGCAAGAAGGCCTTTGGCCCCTTCCCTTCAGGGAGGGGGTGGGGGGTAGGTGTGATGGTGAGGCGCACCAAGCCTGGCAGGCCACCCGGCATCGGGGACAAGCGCAGTGAAGCGACCAGCCTTTGCTGCGACCTTGCACGACCCCGAGGGCCGCATGGTGGCGCCGGCGCGCGCTGCGGAAGCCACACTCCGGCGGCTGTATCGTAGCGCCCACGTCATCGCCACGCCCCAGACGGACGCCCGGCTGATTACGCTGCTCAGGGCAGCCGGCGTCGCGGTCAGCACCGGGGCCGATAGTCGCATCGGTGTCGGTCGGCGGCAGGCCATCCTCGACGCCGTGCAAGCCGGCGCCACCACCGTCCACTACTGCGACTTCGACCGCCTGCTCCATTGGCTCCGGGTGGCGCCGGCCGAGCTACACGCGGTGCTCGACCAGCTCACGGCACCGCGCACGTTCGACTACTTGATCCTGGGCCGCACGGCCGCCGCCTTTGCCACGCACCCGCGCGTGCAGCGGGAGACGGAAACCGTTACCAACCACGCCTTCTCGGCGTGGTTCGGCCAGCCGGCCGACGTTGGGGCCGGGTCGTGTGGGGTCACGGCCCGCGGCGCCGCGCTGATCGCCCAGCACTCGGACGAGCCGACGAACGCGACCGACGCCGAATGGCCGGCCATCGTGCAGTGCCTCGCGCCCGGCCGGGTGCGCTACCGGGCCACGGAGGGCCTCTCGTTCGAGACCGCCGACTACTACCAGGATGAAATCGAGCAGGCCGGCGGCGAGGCACAATGGCGGGAGCAGGTGTATGAGCGGCCGGAGATGTGGCTCCAGCGCCTCGAGTTGAGCTACAACTCGGTGCGGGCCATGCTGGCCGTCGCCCGGCGCCTCGGCCGCGCCTCACAGCCTGGCCCCCTCCCTATCCCTCCCCCGTGCTGACGCACAGACGCACAGTGGAGGGAACGGACCGTCCCCCTGCACAGCGGGGGGGGGGCCTAGGGGGCTACTAGCTGCCCGCCTGCGCCAGCCGCTTTTGGATGGCCGCCTCGTGCCAGACGAGGCCCAGCCCGGGGCGCTCGGACATGTAGATGTACCCGTCGCGGAAGTCAATCGGCTCGAGGAATTCGTGCAGGTAGGCCTGGAGGCGGGTGTAGCTTTCGGTGATGAGGCCGTTGTGGACGGCGGCAACGCACGTCGAGCCGAGATGGGCGCCGCCGTGCGGAGCCATCGTCAGGTGCTCGGCGCTGGCGAGCACGGCAATCTTCATCCACTCGCTAATCCCGCCGCAGATCACCGGGTCGGCCTGAATAATGTCGGCGGCCTGCGCCCCGATCAGGTCCCGGAAGCCCCACCGCGTGTACTCGTTCTCGCCACTCGCCACCGGCATATCCAGCGCCGCTGCCACCTGGGCGCCACCGCGAAAATCGTCGGCGTGGACCGGCTCCTCGAACCAGTACGGGTCGTAGCGTTCGACCATCCGCCCGAACTTGATCGCCGTGACGGCATCCCACCCGTTGTTCGCGTCAATCATCACGTCCACGTCCGGACCCACGGCATCGCGGACGGCGCGTACTCGCTCCGCATCCTCGCGCAAGGTCACGCCGGGCCAGCCCACCTTCATCTTGACTGCGCCGTAGCCCTCGCCCACGTAGTCTTCCATCTCGGCACACAACTCGCGCAGCCCCTTGCCCTCGGCATAGTAGCCACCCGCGGCATACGCGCGCACTCTCGACTGCGCGCCACCGAGCAACCGCCACACGGGCTGACCGAGCACCTTCCCCTTGAGGTCCCAGAGCGCATTGTCCACGTCGCTCATTGCTCGGATGTGCTCACCCTTCGCCACCGGCTTGCGCCACCCGCCCATGTACATCTTCTGCCACAGATACTCGATACGCAGCGGGTCTTCACCCAACAGCACCGGCTTGAGCGGCCCCTCGACAATCGGCACCGATCCGCCCATCGCGGTGCCGACCACTCCCTCGTCCGTGTATATTTCGAGCCGCGAGAAGCCCCGGCTCGTCGTCTTGATAATCGAGTTCCAGTACGGCTCGTCCAGCGGACCGAGCGAAAACCTGGTCACTTTGATGTCGGTAATCTTCATCCTGTAGTCCTCCCCATGCGCTGCTAGCCGCAGCGGCACGACCACCGCCGGCGCAGAGAGCATAGCGATTCGAGTAGGCGGGCGCCGAAGTGCCGCCGCGGCAAACACACCCTCTCTCCCTGGGAGCAGGCCGAAGTGAGGGTAGACTCTCCCCTCTCCACATGGTGGAGAGGGGGCCAGGGGGTGAGGATAACCGAGCCTACGCCTGACAAACAGGATAGTCGTCCCGGGCCGGCACGTCGCTGGCCGGGTAGGGCGGCCCCAGGGTGATCCGGTCGAAGAAGCCCGCGTCCGCCGCCGTCACGTTGCACCAGTAGTACCCGCGCGCCTGGAACGTCGCCAGGTCCGGCACGTGCCGCCACTGCCCCAACTCGGCATCGTAGGCCAAGATGCGGTCATCACCCCCGTCGAAGCGCCGCGTCAGCATGTTCGGCCACGGATACTGGTCGTCCAGCGGGATCGCCAAGATCACCCCCACCGGGAACGTGTACTGCGTGTTCACGCTGGCCCAGGGCACCGCGTAGACCAAGGCGCTGTCGGGCGCGATCCACCGCCGCACGACCCGCCCATCGCCCTCCCGCCGCACCACGGCATAGGTCTGCCCCAGATCGCCGTCGCGCACGAACCCAATGACGATGATCCGCTGACCGTCCTGGGACATCCAGCCGATGCCGACCTCCACTTCGACGCCCGGCTCGTCGTGGCGCTGGAGCACCAGGAGGTCACCGGCTAGCTCCATGGCCGTCGCGGCGGCCGTGCTGCCGATGATCGGGGAGCGCGTTGGGGCCGGCGGTGGCGACGGGGCCCGGCTACCGCCACTACTACTACCGCCATTGCCACCCGGCGATGGGCCTGGACCTGGAGGTGGCGGAGGTGGTGGGGGCGGTGGGGGTGGTGGGGGTGGTGGTTCTACCTCTGAGGGCGTCTTCAGCACCGGGTACTCGTCATCCTCGCCGAAAACCCAGGGGTCATCGGCGCCGGTGCTCGGATCGCCGGTGTTCGGGTCGTTGTCCAGGTCCAGGTTCCAGTTGGCGTAGATGCCAGTGTAGCCGGTAGGCGTTTGCAACTCCTCGGTAGTCTGGCCGGTGGCGCCAGGAGTCTCCGTTTCAATGCCATTAATCGCTCCGCTGTTGTCCGCGTCATCGCTCCCAACGCCCACCAGCCGGCCGGAGGTCTCGGTATCCCAATAGCTGTCGGTGATGGTGCCGCTGTTACTCCCTACTAGCCCACCGACTAGCTGGCTCGTAATCGTCTCCATCGTATTCGGATCCGTCTTATCCACGCCGGTCACGGCGCCGGTGGCGTAGCTGGCACGGACGGTGCCAGCGGTTTGCCCCACCAGCCCGCCGATTTTTTCGTGGCCTTCGACGGCGCCATGGGTATAGCTGGCGATAATGGTGCCACCACTGTTGTTCAGCCCGACCAGCCCACCGACTAACTGGCTCGTACTCGCACCAGTCACGGCGCCGGTGGCGTAGCTGGCGCTGATGAGGGCCTTGTTCCAGCCCACCAGCCCGCCGACGGCATATTGATGGGCCGTCACAGCGCCGCTGGCCCAACTGTTGCTGACGGTGCCACCAGTTGAGTGCTCTCCTACCAGCCCACCGATAGTTTGACCGCCCTCGACATTTCCGGTGGCGTAGCTGGCAATAATGGTGCCGCTATTCCCGTTCGACCCGATCAGCCCGCCGACACGGTCCTGCCGGCCCGAGAAGCCCGTATCTATACTGGTCACGTTGCCGCTGGCGTAGCTGTCGGCGATGACACCACCGTTTTGCGATCCGACCAGCCCGCCCAAGTATCCCTGGCCCGAGACTGCTCCGGTGGCAAGGCTGTCGCGGATGGTGCCACCGAAGTTGGCTCCGATCAGCCCACCGACATTCCGCTGGCCTGAGATGGTGGCACTGGCCTGGCTGGCGGTGATGGTGCCACGGATGGTGATACCGCCGTTGTTTCCGACCAGCCCGCCGACACTAGTACCTCCAATACCGGCACTCGTTGCCTGGCCCGCGACAGTGCCGCTGACCTGGCTGTTGCTGATGGTGCCACCTTCGTTGATGCCCACCAACCCGCCGGTGTTCTCCCAGCCCGTCACATTGACGTTGAGCAGCCGCACGTTGCGAATCTCGGCGCCGACGTTGACAAAACCGAACAAGCCATTCGCAAGGTCCGTCTCTGCGGTGCGGTTGATATACAAGTTGGAGATGGAGTTGTCGTTGCCGTCGAAGGTGGCGGTGAACGGGGGACCGTCTAACTCGGAGGTTGACGGGTCGGTGTCATGGGGGATGGGCAGCCAGCCCTCGCCACTGGCCCAGGTGCTACCGTGGAAGTTCAGATTCCTCGTCAACTCGTAGCCGATGCAGCGGACGATTTTGTCGGTGCTGGGGTCGTCGTCGTCGTCGAAGAGGCAGCCCATATTGTCAGCGGGGCTGGGGAAGGCAGCGGCGTAGCTATTCGCGTTAGCCTCGGTAGTAGATTCGTCTATCTGCTCCGGTGTATTCGGATCGCCGTCATGATCCCAGTAAACCGGGTCCGCCGCGCCATCGCCGTCCAGGTCCCAGCGGATGGCGTTCAGCCGTGCCAGGCTGTTGACCTCGATTAGGCCATCGTCGTCTTGGTCGTAGTCGGTCGTGGCCTGGGCAGCCACACCCGGGAGGAGCAGTAGGCCGATGACGCCCACGCAGAGGAGGACGAGAGCCAGGATGCGGAGAGGAATATACCTACCCCCCCCCCCCCCCCCCCCCGAACGAAAGTTCTAGTGGGGTGTAGCCCGGCAACGCTCCGGGAGGTGCCGGCTACTGCACTAGACCACCAGTTGCTTGACATGTCCTGCCTCCATGGCTGCTCCGTGCGGTCCGCTGGCGTGGCACCCGATTGGCCCCCCTCATCTCGCGGTCCGCTCCGTCTGACATACCGGGTAATCCGGCCGGGCCGGCACCCCGCTGGCCGGCCCGGGCGGTGCCAGCATCGTCCGCACCAAGAAGCCCGCATCCGCCGCCAGTCAGAGCTAGCGGGAGCAGCACAGGCCCTCGGACCAGCTACGTGCTGATACCTACATACCCATATAGGAGTCGCGAGTATCGGTACACTACCACAAGGGTAGCCTCCAGGCAACGCCGGCCACCGTACCTGATCAGAGTGAGGGGCGCCCCTTCGTGGCGCTCTGGGTGCTACTGACCAATCCACCGGCGGCGGCCGGGGTGTGTTGGCCTGGCTTGCGGGTGTGAGTTGAGCCGGGGTTTCCGGCCCTGCAGGGGGTAGGCTGGTAGTGGCAGCCCACGCAATGCCGAGGGATGCGGATTCCCCCCTCTCTATAGCTCGGGGATGGAGAGGGAGCCGGGGGTGTATGGCGCTCGCTCTCTATGGAGAGAGCACCGGTGCGCTGTGCTCCGCCGCGGCCAATGCCGCGTTGTGCGGCGACGCGCCGGCCGTGGCGTCGCGGATCGTGCGGTCGAGATAGAGTTCGTTGCCGGGCTTGAAGCCGGGTAGGGTGACGATGTGCGCGAACACGTCACAGCCACGATGCCCGGTGCCGGCCGGGATGAGCGCAATAGTGCCGGGCGTAAGCTCCGTCACGTCGTAGCGGGACCAATCACCGATAGTG
Organism: Chloroflexota bacterium; assembly: GCA_965220865.1. Taxonomy (GTDB): domain Bacteria; phylum Chloroflexota; class UBA11872; order UBA12225; family JAJDUF01; genus JAJDUF01. The sequence continues at coordinate 2,452,710 of OZ244848.1, read as the reverse complement.
GGAAACGTGTATAGGCGCGCCGCCCGCCCCGCCGTGCCGAGCCGCCACTGCGCCGGGTCGAGGGCGAAGTACAACTCGAACTGCGGCCATCCGCCGCCGATTGGCTCCTGCGGGTGGTAATGGGTCCGCGATAGCTCTGCACCAATGTGCAGCGCATGGCAGTTCACGCGGTTGTGCCCGTCCGCACTGGCCTGCCCATCCGCGCCGAGGTCGGCGTGCCAGGTGAGCGGGAGCCGGCGAAAGGCGTCGAACCCTGGCGCGCAGCCACCGGCCGTGTCCTTGAGGTAGCGTAGACGACGGACTCCCGCCGCCGGCCGGGCGGCCGGGGCGCAGTCCTCGATCCACCAGTAACGCAGCGATCCGCGGAGCCGGAGCGGCGCGTCGGCGCGCACGATCAACTGGTCGCCGACGCCGACCGGCTCCCAGGAGCCTTCCTGCTTGGTGGACCAACCGAGCGTCTCCGTCCGCGCGGCGAGCCAGCGCAGCGCGGCGCCTGGCGCACCGTCCAGCCACCGTTCCGGCGCGATACCGCTCTCCAGCAGCCGCCAGACCTCCCCGTCTACATTCCCTACGAAGGCTGCGGGCTGCTGCCAACGCTCCATGATCGCGCTAAACGGGACGCGCACCCCCTCCAGGATGATGCCATCGGCCGTGGCCAGCGCCGCGCGGAGCGTGGTGAGGGCGTCGCGGGCCTCAGGAGCCAGCGGATCGGGACGATAGGCTGAAGGCAGCCGCGCACCGTCGCCTTCTTGGGTCCGGTAGCCGGCCGGGAGCCAGACTTCGCCGCGGCCGTCAAAGAGCCAGCAGTACCGCACCGCTCCCGGCGTCGCCGTCAGCAGTGCTTCGGCCGTGTCGCCAACGGCTCCCTGGCCCAACGTGTAGCCGGGGTTCCACTCACGGAACGACTGCACGGCTGCCAGCCACGATGGCGGATCGTCTACCCGACCGACGATTACCTCCGGCATCGCCCCTCCTCATGTCTCCACAACGATGGCGCAGCTGCCAGCTTGCGTTCGCAGGGATCATACCCTAATGGAAGGGCACAAGTGCCGCGCGGGCAAGATCGCCTCGGCGCCGGTGTCAACCCGCCCGCCGGACCGCTAAAGTAGCCCGTGCCGGCACCGCTGGGGCCGATTTGACGCAGCGGCCGCCGATCTGAGACACTTTGACGCGCTCGGAGGATGATCCGGTGGGGATAATGGCAGTGCGTAGTATGCGAATGTGGCTCCTCATAGGTGCTTTGGTAGCCGTCGTGGGGCTTCTCTGGACGGCGCCGCCACCGGGAGCGGATGCTCAGGGCATTCAGCCAACACCGACCTTGCCGTTCTTCTTCTTCGAAGACAACGACCCCTATCTGACCTACGGCGGCAACTGGTCCACGGTCGCCAACCCCTCGGCGTCCGGGGGCACCGAGCACGAAGCGCGCACGCCGGATGCCTACGTCTCGTTCCGCTTCAACGGCCGCTATATGAAGTGGTACAGCACCAAAGCGCCAAATCGCGGCCGCGCCAGGGTCTTCCTCAACGGTGCGGAAATAGAAGGCTCGCCGATTGACCTGTATGCCGGTGACGTCCAGCCGCAGCAGGTCGTCGTCTGGATTGACGGCCTGGACGAATCCCGCTCCCATACGCTGCGTATCGAGGTGACGGGCGAGCGCAACGGCAGCGCCACGGACAGCCTCATCGGCATTGATGCGTTCGAGGTCTTCTCAGCCCCCAGGCAGCCGGCCCCGCCGGTACTCACGCCGACGCCGCTCCCCACGGCGGTACCCACGCAGCCGCCTCTCCCGGCGGCCACGCCAACGCCGTCATTGCAGCCGGGGGCCTGGGCGATTGACTTCCGCTTCCTGCAGTACTACGCCGAGCACGACGGGCCGCGCCTGCTGGGTAGAACCATCGGCTCGCAGACGGTTCTCGGCGGTAACTTCGTGCAGTATTTCGAGAAGGGCCGGATCGAAGACCATTCCGGCCGCATCCAGTACGGCTTGCTGGTGGATGAGCTACACCAAGCGCGGGTAACGCTCCCCGTCGGCGGCGATGCCTCCACCGTCACCTATGCGACGATCAACGATCTGGCCGCGCCGCAGCGCCGGATCGCCGCCCCGGCCGGGTTCGAAGCGGGGGTGAGCTTCAACGACGATGGCTCGGTCTTCATTCCCTTCAGCGCCGATCTGTCGTCCGCTTCCGGACACGCCGTGAGCCGGGTGTTCTGGGAGTACATGCAGCGCGAGGACTTCTTCCCGGCCGGCTGGCTGCACGACATCGGCCTCCCGCTCACCGAGGCGATTCCCGCCACGGTGAACAAGGGGCCACTGCAGGGCCGGCAAATCCTGGTCCAAGCCTTCCAGCGCACCATCCTGACCTACGACGCCCTCAATCCCACCGAATTTCAGGTCGAGCGCGCCAACGTCGGCACCGACTACCGCAGCGCCTTCCCCGACCGGATACCCGGATAGCGCCAGGTGAATACCACCCCCTACAGCACGCTGACGCACCTCGAATGCTCGGCGTGCGGTGAGCATCACGACGCCGACATCCTGCAAACCACCTGCCACCGGTGCGGACTGGTCCTGTTTGCACGCTACGACCTCGACGCCGTGCGGCGCTCACTCGCGCCGGCGGCGTTGGCGCAGCGTCCGGCGACGCTGTGGCGCTATCACGAGGTCCTGCCGGTGCGTGCGCCGGAGCACGTACCGTCGCTAGGCGAGGGATACACCCCCCTGCTTCCGGCGCAGCGGCTCGGCGCGGCGCTCGGTTGTCGCGCCCTCTACGTGAAGGACGAGGGAGTGAATCCCACCGGCACGTTCAAGGCCCGCGGCCTCGTCATGGCCGTCGCGCGGGCCGCCGAGCTAGGCGCGCAGGCGCTCGCTATCCCCACCGCCGGGAACGCCGGCGGCGCCTTGGCCGCCTACGCGGCCGCCGCAGGCCTGCCCGCACACGTCTTCATGCCCGTGGACGCGCCCGACGCCACGAAGCGCGAATGCCGCCACTACGGTGCCGAGCTGACGCTCGTAGACGGGCTGATCGGCGACGCCGGGGCCGTCGTCCGCGCGCGCTCTGCCGACGCCGGCTGGTTCGACGTCTCGACGCTGCGCGAGCCGTACCGCGCCGAAGGCAAGAAGACGATGGGGTACGAGGTCGCCGAGCAAATGGGCTGGCAGCTCCCCGACGTGATCGTCTACCCCACCGGCGGCGGCACGGGCATCGTCGGGATGTGGAAGGCGTTTGCCGAGCTAGAAGCGCTCGGCTGGATCGGCAGCAAGCGACCACGCATGGTCGTGGTGCAGGCCGAGGGCTGCGCGCCGCTGGTGCGCGCCTTTCAGCAAGGCGCCACCACGGCCGAGCCGTGGGCAGCAGCGCAGACGATTGCCGGCGGTATGCGCGTGCCCAGCGCTATCGGCGACTACCTAATCCTGCAAGCCTTGTACGAGAGCGACGGCACGGCAGTGATGGTCAGCGACGACGAGCTACTGGCAGCGATGGGCGAGCTGGCGCGTACCGAGGGCATCAACGCCTGCCCGGAAGGGGCGGCAACGTTGGCGGGCCTGCGTAAGCTGCTGGCGAACGGCACGGTGAGCGGCGATGAATCGGTCGTGCTCTTCAACACCGGCTCCGGCCTGAAATACCAGGACCTGCTCCCCGCAGCGGACGACGCCCCAATCGTGACACCACCGGCCGCCTAGCGGCTGCCGCCCGGCACCTCACCATCTGCCCCCCTCTGACCAGTGGCCAGTAGTCTGGATAGCGGCTTGCGCCGCAATGACGGTCCTGGCCTCTTTCCGGCGCGTGGTACAGTCGAGGGCGGCGGGAAGGCGGCGCTGGACATGCAGTACCGGCGGTTTGGGCGGACGGGCCTCCAGGTCTCGGTGGCCGGGTTGGGCAGCGGCGGTCCGAGCCAGCTGGGGCAGAACAGCGGCGTGCCCGAGGACACTGCCATCCGGGTGGTGCGGCGGGCACTGGACCTCGGCATCAATCTGCTCGACACCTCCGCCTCCTATGGCGAGAGCGAGGTCATTCTGGGCCGCGCGCTCCGGGACGTGCCCCGCGACCGCTACGTGCTGGCTACCAAGTTCCATCCTGCCGTCCACGAGGCGGGAAAACTGACGCAGCGTTCGGCAGGCGCGCTGACGCAATCGTTGGAGCGCAGCTTGCAGCGACTCGGCGTGGACTACGTGGACGTTTTCCAGTTCCACGGCGTCGCGCCGCAGGCGTATCGGCCGGTCGTGGAGCGCTTTTTGCCCGAGGCGTGGCGCGCGCAGGAGCAGGGGAAGTTCCGTTTCCTGGGCATTTCGGAGGTGTACGTCAACGACGGTCCCCACGCCATGCTCCGCACGGCCCTCGCCGACAACCACTTCGATACGATCATGGTCGGCTACAACCTGCTCGCCCCCGGCGCCGAGCGTGTCGTGCTCCCGGCAGCGCAACGCCACGACGTGGGCGTGATGATTATGTTCGCCGTGCGCCGCGCGCTCTCCCGGCCGGACTACCTGGTGGAGATCATTGCCAAACTCAAGGATCGGGGTCTGTTGACCCCGGACGCCGTGCCGCGCGATGATCCGTTGGGCTGGCTTGTCCACGATGGCGTCGAGTCCGTGACGAGCGCCGCGTATAAGTTCGCGGCCGCGCATCCGGCCGTCTCGTCGGTGTTGAGCGGCACGGCGAACCTCAGCCACCTGGAAGACAATGTATGCTCAGTCCTCGGTAGCCCCCTGCCGGCAGCGGACCGGGCGCGCGTGCTCGACCTCTTCGGACACATCGAGGAATGCGTTGTCGAGTAGTGTTGCGCCGGGTATAGCCGCAGTGACCGTTCATGGGTACCAAGGTATAGTGGGTACCAAGGTATAAGGGAGGAGGAGCGTCATGGCTGCTGACCTGAAGGTGGCCGTCATCGGTGCCGGAAGTCATGCCCAGTCGCATTTCGGCATGATCGCGGCGGAACCGGCCATGCGGCTCGTTGGCGTCGCGGAGCTTGACCCGGCGCGGTTGGCGCGCGCCAAGGCCGATCATGGACCCGAGGTTGCCAGCACCGACTACCGCGAGATGCTGGACCGTGCCCGGCCGGACATTGTGTACGTGGAGACCCTGCCGGGCCACTTGCTACCTATTGTGCTGGACTGCATCGAGCGGGACATTCACACCTCGGTCGAGAAGTCTCCGGGCATGGACTCCGGCGAGACGGCGCAGATGCTCGCCGCCGCCCGGCGCAGCTCGGCAAAGGTGATCGTCTCCTTCAACCGCCGCTACTTTCCGCAGGTGCTGGCGGTCAAGCAGCTGGTCCTGGCGCGCGGTGGCGCGGTGCATTGCGCGGCCACGTACAACAAGCCCTTTTGGGATTGGGCGAACATACCGGGTGGCGCCATCCCGGCGCCGATCATCAGCGATGCCATCCACCTCGTGGACTTGCTCCGCTGGCTCGCCGGTGACGCCTTGGAGCAGGCAGCGGACGTGGCGACAGTCTACGGCGAGCGATGGGAGAGCAGACCGGGCGCGGACCGACACAACGCCGTCATCACGTTTGCGAACGGGCGCTGCGCCGTGATGATGAGCCACTATGGCGTGGGGTTCCGTATCCAGCGGTCGGAGGTCCATGCCGAGGACTTCTCGGCCTACATGGACACGACCCGTGCCCTGACCGGCGCGCAACCGCCGGGGTTCACCCTGTTCGCGGATGGCGCGCCCTACGAGCAGCCGTTGGACCTCGATGCTGTCGGCGGTCCCGACTTCAACGAGACGCGGCACCTGGTAGAGTGCATCGAGCAGGATCGCCAGCCGTGGAGCCACCTGGCCGATGCCGTGGAGACGATGCGGCTCTGCGAAGCGATTGCGGCGGCCCACAAGGGCCAGTTGCCAGCGGTGGGGTAGGCACATACCTCACCCCCCGGCCCCCTCTCCATATATATGATGGAGAGGGGGAGTACGACGGTTGCCATCACGCCGGTGGCAACTCCCTCTCCGCATGGTGGAGAGGGCCGGGGTGAGGTCGGCCGCCGGCGATGCGATGGAGTAAGGGCATGAAGATCACGCAGGTCGAGACATGCGCCGCGCCACTGACCGGGCGGGATTCGCTCATCGTGCGGGTGCATACGGATGAGGGGCTGGTCGGCTTGGGCGAAGCCTATCCGGTCGGGCCGAATGAGGCGGTGGCGGCGACGATCCGCGACTTCCAAAGCTGGATTGCCGGGCGCGATCCCCGCGACGTCAACGGCATCTGGTATCACCTCTACGCGCACTCGCGCTTTCCCGGTGGCTCGGTCGTCAACGCAGCCATCAGTGGGATCGAGCACGCGCTCTGGGACATCGCGGGCAAGGCGGCCGGAGTGCCGGTGTATCGGCTGCTCGGCGGCAAGTGCCGCGACCGTATCCGTGTCTACCAGAGTTGTAGCGGGGCCACACCGGAAGCCATCGCCGCGCACGCCCGCCAGCTTGTGGACCAGTACGGCTACACCGCGTTGAAGATGGCTCCCCATCCTCCCAACAGCGATCAGCTGCCGTGGGCGGCCGTCGTCCGGCAGGCCGGCGAGCGGCTGGCTGCCGTCCGCGAGGCGGTCGGGCCGGACGTGGACATCGGCCTCGACCCCCACGCCCGCATCTTCGAGCCGATGCGGGCGCTCGAAATGGCCGCCGCGGTGCAGCCCTATCGTCCCTTCTTCTTCGAGGAGCCGTTGCGGCCGGAGAACATTGACGCACTCGCGTGGCTGGCGCAGAAGAGCGACGTACCCATCGCCACAGGTGAGATGCTGTATACCTCGTTCGGCTTCCGCGAGCTACTCGCCAAGCAAGCCGCCACGATCATCCAGCCGGATATTTGTATCTGCGGCGGTCTATTGGAGATGAAGAAGATCGCCGCGTTGGCCGAAGCGCACTACGTCACCGTTGCGCCGCACAATCCGCTCGGCCCGCTGGCCACCGCCATCAACGTGCATTTCGCCGCGACCACGCACAACTTCCTCATCCTCGAATACCATTCCGACGACGAGTCGCCGCGCCGCGACGTGCTACGCGAGCCGATGCGGCTCCGCGACGGCTACCTGGAGCTACCGGAAGGGCCGGGGTGGGGCGTAGAACTGAATGAAGCGGCCCTCAGCACGGAGCTACGCCCCTGGCATCGGCCTTTCGGCACGCAGCCCGACGGCGCCGCTGCCTTCATCTAATAATGGCAAGGTCGCCACGGCAGCCGCCTTACGGCGGACGATCCCGACGGAAAACAACGGTGCTGCTCGATGTCACGTGACGGAAGCGAATCAGCAGACTACGCCCGCGCCGCTCGGCTCGCAGTGTGCCCGGCCACGCCCGACGATCTCCCCGAGATTGTGCGAGTGTACATGGCCGCCTACGCACAACCCCCTTGGTGCGAGCGGAACGATCCAACCCAAAGCCGCATGTATCTGGAATGGCTGCTCGGTATTCCCGATTCGCAGTGTCTCGTCGTGACCGACGCGGCCGCCGCTGGCAACAGCGCAGACTGCGTGCGCGGCATGGTGATGAGCGCCCCCCGTACCCCGGCCGAGTTCTACAAGGACTGGGAACGCATCTGTCACCCGCTACCGCATGGGTGGCCACGCCTGCCGACGGCCACCAACGCCATCGGCTATATCTACGAATTTGCCGTGGATCCACCGTGGCAAGGGCGCGGGCTAGGGAGGCGGCTGCTCGACTCAGCCCTGCGAGCACTGACCGGGCTGGGCGCCGAGCTGATCGCCTTGCGGACCAACGAACGCGCGACGGTGGCGGTTGGTCTGTACGAACAGCGCGGCTTTACGCGGTGGCCGCTGCGCGAGAGACAGCAACCCGACGCGCGGTGGTGGCAGCGCCGGCGGGAATGACCGGACGAGACAGCGAGCATGACGGACAGCAGACTCCCCCTCTCCACATGGTGGCGAGGGGGCCGGGTGTCAGGCCAAAGCCGCACCACACCTGGCACTATCCGTGCGGCTTTGGCCCGTCAGTGGGTGAGGCCGGCTCTCGGCCCCGATTAGCACTCGCCTTGACAGAGTGCTAATCGGAACGATATACTCGGCGCAGTAGGGAGCAGGGGCCGAAGCTACCTGCTGAAGCGACAGCGCGTGTGGACCAATCACACGGAGAAACCGTTGTGGATCAGAGCAGGACGGTACCGGAAGCGGAGGCGTCGCTGGACGCCACCGTGCTGACCGGCGCCGACCTGTGCAAGCTCGGATTCACCGCGGAGGAGGTCGCCCAGTTGTCCACCGTTCGGCAGAGCCGGCACCGGCGAGAGCTTGACCTCTCCGGCAGCGAAGTGCGGCGGTTGCAGTTTCTCCGCTGGCTCATTGAGCAGCGGCGGGTCGGTGAATACGAGGCCTCCTGAAGCGGACGTGCGGTCGTGGACCATGCGGCACAGGCAGAGTGGCTCGTCTCGGTTCGCAGTACCGCCGGCATGAAGCAGCACTAAACCCCTTGCACCCCAGAGCACGGTCTTGAAGCGTAGAGGAGGAACGATCTATGGCAAAGCAGCTTGCGTTTAGCGAAGAGGCACGGAATCACCTCACGGAAGGCATCGAAACCCTCGCCGCAGCGGTCAAGGGCACACTCGGTCCGAAGGGGCGCAACGTGGCGCTCGGCAAGAAGTTCGGCGGTCCGACGGTGACACACGACGGTGTGACCGTTGCAAAGGAGATCGAGCTGCCGGAATCGTTCGAGGACATGGGCGCGCAGCTGCTCAAGGAAGCAGCGAGCAAGACCAACGACATCTGCGGTGACGGCACCACGACGGCCACGGTGCTCGCCGAGAAGCTGGTCTTGGAGGGGCTACGCAACGTGGTTGCGGGCACCAACCCGATGATTATCAAGCGCGGCCTGGAGAAGGGCCTCACGTCCGTGGTGGACGAGATCAAGCAGCAGGCCGTCGCGATCCAGGGCCAGCAGGACATCTCCTACGTGGCTGCCATCTCCGCCAATGACCCGGAGATCGGCCGGCTGATCGGTGAGGTGATGGACAAGGTTGGCAAGGACGGGGTCATCACCGTCGAGGAATCGCGTGGTCTCCAGTTCGAGGTGGACTACGTCGAGGGGATGGACTTCGACCGCGGCTACATCTCCCCCTACTTCGTTAACAACCAGGATCGGATGGAAGCCGAGTTGGAAGAGCCGTACATCCTCATCACCGAGAAGAAGCTCTCCTCGGTGCAGGATTTGGTCCCGCTGCTGGAGAAGATGATGCAGACCGGCAAGAAGGAGCTGGTCGTCATCGCCGAGGACGTAGAAGGCGAGGGCCTGGCGACACTCGTCGTCAACAAGCTGCGGGGCATCCTCAACGTGCTGGCCGTCAAGGCGCCGGGCTATGGCGACCGCCGCAAGGAGATGCTTGAGGACGTCGCCATCCTGACCGGTGCCACCGTCATCAGCGACGACCTGGGACGCAAGCTCGACAGCGTCCAACTCTCCGACTTGGGTCGCGCCCGCCGGGTCGTGTCCGACAAGGACAACACCACCGTCGTCGAGGGCTTCGGCGACAACGACAAGATTCAGGGGCGAGTCAAGCAGATCAAGGCGCAGGTGGACGAGACCACCTCGGACTACGACCGGGAGAAGCTGCAAGAGCGGCTGGCGAAGCTGTCCGGTGGCGTGGCGGTGGTGAGGGTCGGGGCCGCGACGGAGACGGAGCTGAGGGAGAAGAAGCACCGCGTGGAAGATGCCCTGTCGGCCACCCGCGCGGCGATTGAGGAGGGCATTGTCGCCGGCGGCGGCGCGGCGCTCCTCGCGGCGCAGTCCGTGCTCGACGATGTGACCCTGGAGTCGCACGATGAGCAGGTAGGCATTACCATCCTGCGCCGGTCCCTCGAAGAGCCGGTCCGCCAAATCGCGGTCAACGCCGGACACGAAGGCTCGGTGGTCGCGGAGGCCGTGCGGCGGCGTCAGGGTGAGGGCGATAGCCGTCGCGTCGGCTTCGACGTGATTACCGAAGAGTACGGTGACATGATTGAGCGCGGTATCGTTGATCCGGCCAAGGTGACCCGTTCCGCGCTGGAGAACGCCGTCTCCATCGCGGCGATGATCCTGACGACGGAAGCGCTGATTACCGACCTCCCCGAGAAGGAAGCGCCCGCGCCGGCGATGCCGGACTACTAAGCCACGGTTTAGCGACGGCACAAGACTTGGGTCCCCGGCGCTCGGTGAGGGCGCCGGGGACCCCGCTTTTAAGGCCCTCCCGCCGTGCTAGTCGAGCGGAAGAGGCGTCGTGCCGCCGTCTACCGGATTGACACTCCGCAGACATCTGTGCGAACATGGCAGTGGTCGGCCTGCCCTGGATTCCCGCTTTCGCGGGAATGACAGGAGAGACGGCGGGAACGACGGAGTCGGGAATGACGGGGTAGTGGCCGGGGATGACCGGGCAGTGGCGCGGGAATGGCCGGAAACCGGCAGCAGCGCCTCGTCTTGTGGTGAGCGTAGCGTAGGGGAGCGCAGGTGCCCATGCACCCAACGCGCCGGGCGATTCTCGATGTGCTGAAGCGCTGTGGCTCGGCCTCGCTCAAGGAGCTGGCCAGCGATCTGGGCCTCGTGCCCGTCACGGTGCGGGCACACGTGCAGGCCCTGGAGAGCACCGCCTTGGTCGCAAGCTCCGATGTCCGCGGACAACGGGGCCGGCCGTACCGGGTCTACACGCTCACCCTCAAAGCGGAAGAGCAATTCTTCCCCAAGCAGTACGACGACTTGGCGCTCCAACTGTTGAGCGGCGTCGCTCAGATCGAGGGCAAGGAAGCGTTGCAGCTACTCGTGGACCGCGTCGCGGAGAATATGGCGGCGGCACAGCGTCCGCGGGTCGAGGGCAAGCCAATCGAGCAGCGTGTAGCCGAGGTCACACGCATTTTCGAGGAGACTGGCGGCGCTGCCGAGCTTACGGAGACGGAAGAGGGCTATGTCGTCCAGGAGTACAACTGCCCGTATCTGCGGGTGTCGCGCCAGTCGGCGCACGTCTGTGAAATTGACCGCCGCCGCGTGTCCAAGCTCGTCGGCGCTCCGGTCGAGTTGAGTCCCTCCCGCTTGCGCGATGGCGCCCCTAGCTGTGCCTTCATTATCCCGGTCCGTGATCCCTCGCTTTCCTGAGTGCCGGGCCGGCAGTCGTCCGTGACAGGAGCCGCGCGTGCCTCGGGGGCGCGATACCAACCACTGGCCGGCCCAAACTGCTTCTGAGCACGCTCAGTACAAGCAGCTTCGGGCCGGCAATCCGCCGCTCGGTATCGTGGCGACCACGCTCACGGGCGTCGTTGTCGCTGGCCACCTGTTGCTTGTTGCCGGCTACGTCTACGACGACGAGGACCGCCGGCAGGCCGTCCTCAGCACGCTCCTACCGAGCGCCCGCCCGGCCTTCCAGCCGCTTTCGAGCGATGTCAGCGGCTACTGGCTCTTCATCGTCACCGGCCTGTTGTGCGCCCTCGGTTTCACCTGGCTCTGGCAGCGGTGGGTCCGGCAGCACGCCCTCGCACCGGCGCCGGCCACGGCCCTCGCGGTCCAATGGCTCATCGTCACGGTAGCCGGCCTCGGTGTGGGCTGGTCGCTGGCAAGCCTGGTGGCTGCCGGGCAAGTCGGGCTATTCGGCGGCGACCCGCGGCAGGCGGCGGCCGCGCTCGCCCTCGGCAGCCTCGTGGTGAGCATTGCCATCTGCGTACTACTCCTGCTGTGGACACGCTCCGGTAGCACCGTTGCCGAGCGGTGGCTGGCCCGTTTTGTGTCCTCCGCCGGGCCGGGCGCCGTGCTGCTAGGGGCCGCGCTGATGATCCCCTTCCTCGCGCCCGCCTACCTCCAAAGCATCGTCCAGTGCGGCGAGCGGTGCATGCCGGAGTGGCGGCCGGCCAACATCGTGATCGGTGCGGGCGTGCTCGTCGCGCTCATGGCCGGCATCGGACTGTGGCGCGCCCAAAGCCGCCGCCGGCGCGTTGCGCGCAGCCGGTCCGGCCTACGGCTACCAGCACTCGCCGGGAGCGTGGGCGAGCCGGCGGCACTTGGCGTTTGGCCGGCGGCGACGACGTTCGTGGTGGGCAGCGCCATCGCACTCTTCCTGCTCTGGCTACCCGACCCCTGGCGCCCGGTTGGCGACGCTTTCGGCTGGGATCGGCTCTTCCACTGGAGCTATACCGTGCTTGGCCCTACGCTCGGCGTCCTGCACGGCGGCACGCCCGGCGTGGATATTGTCGCGCACCACGGCTTGGGACTACCCATCGGGATTGCGTCGCTCGCGCAGCTCGGACTAGAGCTGACCTATGCCCAGCTGGTGCGCATCCAGATGATCGGGACCATCCTCGTCTTCGGTCTGCTTGCCATCCTGGTCCGCCTGCTTTTCGGCAGCATCCTGTGGGCGAGCGCCGCGTTGGTGATGGCGCTGGGACTGCAATTCGGCGGCGGCTGGGCCGCCGGCACTTTCACCTGGTGGCACCCGCAGCTAGGCTTCCTGCGTAACCCCCTGGAGATCGTCCTGCTGCTCGCCATCGTGCAGCACCAGCGCTCCGGGGCCGGCCGCTGGCTTGTCATCGCGGCGCTCCTCGCTGCCACGTCGCTCTGGTGGGTCACCGACACGGGGCTGGTCAATACTCTGGTCCTGGCTGTCTACGTAGCCGTTCGCGCGGCGCTGGCCAGCGGGCACCTTGTCGCGGCCCTGGCACGCGCGGCCGGCGCCGCGGTCGCAGTAGTTGGCGCCGTGGCCGTCGGCTTCCTCGCGCTGACCCTGTCGACAGTCGGAGCGGCGGCGCTCAATCCGCGCTTCTGGTCGGCGCTCGCCGAAGGACCCTGGCTCTACGGCAGTGCGGGGCTGTACGCCCGCGACATGGACCCGTTCGGCCTCACCACCGCCCACCTCTACCTCACGCCGGCACTGTACGTTGCTTTCGCTGCCGGAATCGTAGCCATGGTGCTCTACCGTCGGGCACCGGCCTCCGCACCGCTGCTCCTCGCGCTCGCGGCGTGGGGGCTGCTGCTCTACCATCACTTCATCCGCGGCTCCGAGCCGAGCTACTGGTTTCGTCACTCGCTGCCCTGGGTGCTTATCGTGACTTATCTGCTGACCCACGCCGCCAGCCGGCTCCACACGTGGCTCCCCCGCCGGGCCGGGCCGGGCACGCCGGCCGCCGGTGGGCCGGCCCTCTGGCTACTCTTGACCGGCTGCGTGGTGCTGATCGGCAGCTTCCTGAGCTACCCGCATGCCCTCTGGGGGCATGAGCGCGGCGCGGTGGAATGCTGGTCGCTGGCGAAAGCGCCCTGGTGCATCGACAGCGCACGAGCTAGACCGGACCTGCCCCAGCCGGAGACGGTTGCGGCCGGCGTAGCGGCTATCCAACGACTGGTACCGGCCGACGAACCGGCAGCCGTCATCTCCCCACTCGACGTGCTGTATCTCCATCTGGCCGAGCGAGGGCCGCTCTGGCGCCACCTGCCCCTCGACCACCAACCGCCCACGCCGGCCGCGGTCGAGCACGCGGTGCAGCGCCTCACGGACCGGGCGCCGACGTATGTATTCTTCGACCGGGCCTTTCCGCTCGGCTCCAATACGGCTCTACTCGGCGCCGAGGAGCTTGCTGAGGCGCTACACAACGCACTGCGGCGCGACTACGTGCTCACCGAGCAGGCCGGCTCGCTCGAAGTCTGGCGCCGGGCAGCGTAGCGTCGCCTTACACCACAACTCGAAAGGCCGGAATGGTACCCTGAGTGCCACACCTCGCCGGTCGCTGGCGCACCGACTGTCGTAGCCCCCGCCGCACGCGGCCGGGCAAGATCGCCTAGCGTCTCCACGACGAGGAAACTACGGTTCACGGAGCGGCCCGCTGTCCACGCTACGGCGTCTCTTTCTCCCCGTCTACATCCCGACCCTCTTGCTGGCGATCAGCTCGGGCGTCCTCATTCCCACGCTGCCGATTCACCTGCAATCGTTCGACATATCCTTCAGCCTGATCGGACTGGCCATCGGCGCCGCCGGGCTGGGCACGATTGCAATGGACCTGCCGGCCGGCGTGGTCCTCGGGATACTGGGGCGCAAACGGGTGATGGTGGCCGGGGCCGCCGCCGTCGGTCTGGCTACGCTGGCTCTCGGCTTCGCGCCGTGGTATCCGCTCCTGGTCGTGCTGCGGCTGGCAGCCGGTATCGGCACGGCGTTCTGGAACCTCTCGCGCCTTGCCTACCTCACCGACGTGGTGCCGCTCCACGACCGGGGCCGGGCGATCTCGGCGTTTGGCGGGACGGGCCGTATCGGGATGTTTATCGGCCCGGCGCTCGGCGGTCTGGTCGGCCGCGAGTTCGGACTGGAAGCGGCCTTCATCGTCGCCGGGGCGCTCGATGTAACCGCCGCGCTGATCACCGCCCTCTGGGTGGTCGAGCCGCCGGCTCCCGTCGGGGCAGTCCACCGCACCTCGCACCTCGGTCATGTCGCCGATCTCGTGCGGCAGCACCGCCGCAGCTTTGCAACGGCCGGGACCGCCCAGGTCTGCGCGCAGATGATCCGCCAGGGCCGGCAGGTCATTGTGCCCCTCTATGGCGTGACTGTCATCGGCCTCGACGTGGCAGCGGTGGGGACGATTGTCAGTATCTCATCGGCGATTGACATGTCCCTGTTTATCCCGGCCGGCCTAGTGATGGATCGCTTCGGTCGCAAGTTCGCATCCGTCCCATCGTTCGTCGTCATGGCGCTGGGGATGGCGGTACTGCCCCTAGCGACCGACTACGTCGGTCTGTTGGCCGCGACCGCCGTCCTGGGCTTCGGCAACGGTCTTGGCTCCGGCGCGATGATGACGCTCGGCGCCGACCTCGCGCCGCCCGGCTCTTCGGGCGAGTTCCTCGGCGTATGGCGCCTGATCGGCGACACCGGCAACGCCGGCGCTCCGCTGGTGGTAGGCAACCTGGCAGACTTATTCGGACTATCCGTCGGCGCTTGGGTGCTGGCCGGCGTCGGCTTGGCATCCGCCGGTGTCCTCACCTTCCTCGTGCCGGAAACGCTCACGAAACGAGGCACCTCCGCCGTCAGCCCCGCCAAGAGCTAGGGAGTGAGACCAAGCAAAGGCCCGCACCAAAATTGACTGGATTCGGTCTGCCGGCTGTTTCAACGCCAGCGCCCGCTCTGCGCCGCCGGGTATCCTAATGTCATCACGGTATGCGCCGCCCCGCCGCGTGGGCACCACGATGACTGCCAGAACCACCGTCACACCACCACCTCCCGGCAAGTACGCGCACGTTGCGCCGCTGCCCAACCCGCCCAAGGCTCTCGACGCCATGCAGCAGCTTCCCTACATCACTAGGGCGTACATGATCCTCGACAACTACTTCCACCGGCGTCCCGACGTGTTCGTTAGTGGTGACGGTTATCTCTGCTATGACACCCGTGACCGCTCCCGCTGGGTCCGGCCGGACTGCGTGGTCGCGTTTGCAGTGGACCCCGCGGCTATCTTCGGCCGCAACGGCTACGTGATTAGCGAGGTCGGCAAACCACCGGACTTCGTGCTGGAAGTGGCCTCGGAGAGCACGGGGCGGCGGGACTACACCGCCAAGCGTGCCATCTATGCCGAGTACGGCGTAGCCGAATACTGGCGCTTCGACCGCAGCGGGGGCCAATACCACGACCGGCCGTTAAGCGGCGACCGCCTGACCAATGGCCGGTACGAGCCAATCCCGCTGGACACCGGCGCAGACGGAGTGATCCGGGGCTACAGCCCCGTGCTAGAGTTGGAGCTACACTGGGATGACAGCCAACTGCGGTTCTATGACCCGGCAGCCGGTGACTATCTCCCCGACTTGGCGGAAGCTATAGCCCAACGGGATGCTGCCGAAGCTCGCGTCGCCGCGGTGCGTTCCGTCTTGGAAGCCGAGAACGAACGCCTCCGCGCCCAACTCCGCCGGCTGCAATCCGAATAATCAATGGCGGCCTTCTGAAGCCACCGGCCTGGACAGCAGCCAGCGCACTCGCGCTGGAGTCCCGCCTGGGCGGAAACGACCGGGATTGGCGGGCGAGACCGGGCAGTGACAGCAGCACCCGGCTCTTTGCCAACAGCAGCTACGCCGGCTCGTTGTGCGGCCAGATGGCGTGCTGGCGGTTGATCCGACCGAGCGGCAGCCATACGAACGGATAGGAGCGTAGCGCGTTGCCCGCGTCGTCGAGCGCGCCACGATGCCCAGCCGCGCGGAAGTACCGCTCGAGCCGCTCCCGCGCCTGGCTGCACAGCGCCGGATGCTGGCCGGCCCGGTCGGCTAGCTCGTGCGGGTCGTCGCGCAGGTTGAAGAGCTGCTGACGGCCGCCGTTGGCAAAGTAGCAGTATTTCCAGTCGTCCCAGCGCAGCATCAGCTTCATCAGACGGTCGCTGGCAAACTGGCCCGCCAGCGCCGCACGGCCCGGCGTCGCTGCATCCGCGCAGAGCGGTAGCAGGTTTTGCCCCGTGACGTCGGCAGGCACGGCGTCGGCTGCGCCGGCTGCGGCCAAGAACGTCGGCAGCAGATCGCACCCGGAGACGAAGTGCTCACGGGTCTCGCCGGCGGGCAGCCGCCCCGGCCAACTCACCAGGAACGGCACACGCGCCGACCCCTCGTAGAACGAGCGCTTGCCCCAGGCGTAATGGTCGCCAAGTAGCTCGCCGTGATCGGAGATGAAGACGATGAGGGTGCGCTCGGTGAGACCGTGCTCATCCAGCGCATTGATGATCTTGCCCACGTTCCGGTCAATGTGGCTGATGAGGCCGTAGTAGCGGGCGCGGATCAGCCGGATCAGGTCGTCGTCCGGGTCATCTACCCCCTTGCCATGGTTCTGGACGAGCAGGTGCGTGTCTACCGGCTCGCGCTCGGACGCCCGGCGCACCGGCATGGGCACCGTCGCCGGATCGTACAGCGTCGCGTAGGGGTGCGGTGGGTCCCAGGGCGGGTGCGGCTTGATGAACGACGTGAAGCAGAAGAACGGACGGTTGCGGTTCCGGGCAATGAAGTCCACCGTCCGGTCGGCTGTCCACGCGGTGGTGTGGTGCTCCTCCGGCAAGACGGACACTTGGGGCTGGTAATACAGCTCGTGGCGCTGGCCGTGCGGCTCCCCGACGTGTCCGTAGCCCTGTACCTGAAGGTATTGCAGAAACTCGTCGTCCTCCCGGTACGTGGGTATCTCCTCCGACAGCCACATCCGTTGAAACCCGACGTGATTGCGTGGCGGCCGGAAGTGCATTTTGCCGACAGCCTGTGTGAAGTAGCCCTGCTCGGTCAATAAGGTGCCGAGCGTCGGGACGGTGTGCGCGGGGGACGGGCCGTTGTCGAAGACGCCTGCCTGCCACGAGTGCAGCCCGGTGAGGGCATTGATCCGGGCCGGGACACATACCGGCGACTCGGTATACGCGCGGGTGAACTGCACACCGCTGGCCGCCAAGCGGTCAATGTTCGGTGTGCGGACCAGCGGATGACCGGCAGCGCCGAGGCCATCGGCGCGCAGCTGATCGCACATCAGCAGCAGGATGTTTGGCCGCTCTTCGTTCATGGCGATTGAGCTATCAACTGTCGGCTTGTAGGGGCCTGGCGGTCAGATAACCGCACCACTGGCGGCGTTGACACCGATACCGCAGCGGATCGTCTCGTATTCGATGACCCGATCCGGCAAGACGTTGGCCACATTCACCTCCGGGCCAACCGCATCGAGGAGCTGACGATAGATGCGCGGCGGATCGGCATAGGTGGTCCCCGGTATCCAGTGGCCCGGCAGCTCGAAGATGGCCTCGGCCGGCGGCAGGCCCTGTGCCAGTAAGCTCTGCACAGCGGCCTGCGGCTCCTGGCCGGCGGGAAACACGTCGGCCGCCTCCAGCATCACCTTCCAGGCCCCGGCCGCCAGGCAGGCACGCGCATCGTCCACCAGCGGTGCGGTATGCGCCAGCCCTTCCTTCTTGCCAGCTTCGCCGAGCACCCGCAAGCCGAACTCCTGCACGGCCCGCGCGATCAACGCCGTTTTGTCGTCCAGGCTGATCTCGATGAGGTTGTCGGAGACCTCAATGGCCTCGTAGCCGACAGCGCCGGCTTCCGTCAAGAAGGTGTCCGTAGCCCCGTGTGCCAACGCATACTCCAGGAACTGACCGCCGGGGAACGCCACCACCGCATGCTGCCGATAGAGGGCGATCTTTTCGCGGAGGAGACCGGCATCGAGCAGCCGCGAGACACCGACGGCGATCTTGGCCAAGTCAATGTACTCACCGGCGATACGTAAGAGGTCCGCCTGCTCCGCCACACCCAAGCCCCAGTCAATAGTCACCACCAGGCCACGCTCGCGCGGCTTGGGTGGCCGCGCCGCAATCGGGAGCGCCTCGAACCCTAGGCACCGGACACCACCTCCCCGTCCGCGCCGCGCAACGTATCCTGCGGCGGCAGTGGCGACAGCTTTGGTGTACTCATGATTCGAGCCGCCCGGCGACGAACGTTAGCACCTTATCAAGGCATGGCCGGTATTTGCTGGACAATCATGTGCTGTGCCTCTTTTGCGGCGTCAACCGCATGTCCGGCTAAGACTTGACTGATGCCGACGACGCTGACGTTCTGAGTCACCTTTTGCGTAAGGACGCCGGCTACGAGACTGGCGACTAAGCATACACCGGCCGGGCCGCCGAACGAACCGACGATTCCAATTGCCGCCAGAGTGGCTCCGGAGCCAAGGCTTCCTTTGACGAGACCATCCGCGAACGCTGCGTAATCACCGGTCAGATGAGCCTTGTGAAAGGCACGACCCAGCGCCACAACCGATACGATCAACAGCAACGGATTGGCGCCCACCGTGGCGGACAGCCCCATGCTGCCGACGAGCCTGGTAAAGGCCTCGGTATCAGCACTGTTCCAGTTGAAGACCACGGAGACGGCGCCTACGGTGCCACCAATTAGATCGGGAACGTCGTAGGTATTCAGATCGCGAAACCAATCTTGTGGTATATGAAAATCTGATTCCAGCGCTCCGGCTACCTGGTCAAAGGTTTCTTTGTCCCAGGTCGCAAGCGGCAGTCCCCTCGGCGTGCTCACGTCTCTGAGGAGTCCCTGGATAGTTCCCCTAGCTTCCTGGATGATATTGTCGTCAGGCAACGCCTCACGCGCAGCATTCCAGGCCCCTCCAATTGTGTGTCCTCCATCGAACAGCCGATGCCAGGAGCCACCGATACCGGTTTCTATGAAATTGGCGTCCATCGCCTTGTCGTAGACGGTCGGGACACCTTTGACCATTTCTTGCACCAGGTCATTTGCGGCTCCGGCGAGGTCACTCGCCAACAGTCCCTGAGTAGTCGAAAGCAGTGCGTTGGCGGCGGAGGCTGTCGCTTCCAAGATCGCCTTGGGGTCGGTCTTCACGCTTTCCACAGCCGCAATCGCCGCGTGTGGCGCCTTGTGAGCAGCATCGTGAACGGCGCCGGAGGTTGCCTCCAAGGCGCCCTTGGCGCCACTGGTCACCTGTTTCGCAGTGGCCGTCGTCACGTCCGGCGCCTTCTGGACAGTCTCCCGGACGGTATCGGCGGTGTCGGTCACCTTCTCTGATGCCTCTTCGAGAGCGTCTTGAGCAGACCACACGGCAGAAGCTGCCGCGTCTGTCGCCTTCACTGATGCCTTTTGGGAGGCGTCCTGGACGGCACCTGCGACTGACGACGCTGTGTCCGTCACTTTCCCCGATGACTTCTGGAGCGTGTCTTGGGCAGACCCGGCAACGGACGCGGCGGTGTCGGTCACCCTCTCTGATGCCTCTTCGAGAGCGTCTTGAGCAGACCACACAGCGGAAGCAGCTGCGTCCGTCGCTTTCACCGATGCCTTTTGGGAGGTATCTTGGAGGGCGCCCGTGACTGAGGACGCCGTGTCCGTCACTTTCTCTGATGTCTTCTGGAGCGTGCCCTGGGCCGAATCGGCGACGGAGGTAGCCGTATCCGCCACCCTATCTTTGAACTTCTTGATGCGTTCGAGGTCAGGCATCTTGTGCCCCCTCCTCGAAGTAGCGGGCGATCTCGTCGCGGTCAATGGTCGGCAAGGGCCGGCTCGCTCCCCCACGCGACCGCAGCCGTAGCCCGGCGGTCGCGGCGGTGATCCTACCGAGGCGGAACACGTGTACACCGGCGTCGCGCCAGGCGGCTGCCACCCGGTCGGCGTGGGCCGGCGCAACGGCAGCGAGCAGCGCCCCGGAAGCGAGCAGGCCGAGCGGGTCAAGCTCCAGCGCGGCACAGATGGCCCGACACTCCGGCAATACCGCCGCCGCCAGAGCCTCCTCGCGCACTTCCAAGCCGGCGCCGGCCGCCGCCGCCAGCTCGGCGAGGCCGGTCAGCAGGCCGCCCTCGGTGGGATCGTGGAGCGCATGGACGTGCTGCCCGGCAGTGTCAAGCGCCAACTCGGCGGCCGCGACGATGCTGATGCCCGGCTCGGTCAGGAACGCCTTAGCTCTGCGTTGGACGGCAGCGGACACGCCGCGGGCGGCGAGCGCCGCGACGGCCTCGTGCGCGAGCACCGCGCAGCCCTCAATCGCCACCCCGCCCGCCAGCAGGATCGTATCGCCCGGCCGGGCACCGCCGGGGCGCACCAGGCGCTCGCGGGTCACTTCTCCGAGCAGACAGGCCGACACAATGGGCCGATCCAGCCCGCCGGTGATCTCGGTATGCCCGCCGACCAGGGTGATGCCGAGGGAGGTGCAGGTCGTACCGAGGTCGTCAAACAGACCCCGCACGTCGGCTTCCTCCCACTGCTCCGGCAAGAGCGCCGTCGCCAGCAGCCAGCGTGGCGTCGCGCCCAGGCAAGCGAGGTCGTTGGCGTTGACGTGGACGGTGTACCAGCCGATGCGGTCGGTGGCGAACGTGATCGGATCGCTCTTGGCCACGAGCAATCGTCCGTCGCCGGCTGCACCAAGCACGTCTATGACCGCGGCATCAGCCCCAACCCCCGGGCCGACGACAACACGCGGATCGTCCTGCGGCAGGTTTGCCAGGAGCGAGGCCAGGAGCGCGGGCGGGAGCTTGCCGAGACGCATCAGCACCGTTCTAGCAGGCTTCCGCGCCCGTGTCGAGGGCTAGGTGGTAGCAGTACCATTGGGAACCAGGAAACATTCGTAGTCGCCGCCAGTGGTATGATAAGGCCATGCTTGCCTCGGCAGTAGACCTGTTCTGTGGCGCTGGCGGGCTTACTCGGGGTTTTATGGACGAGGGCCTGCCGGTCGAGGTTGGGATCGACATGGATCCGAACTGCCGGTATCCGTTCGAGCGAAACAACAAGGGTGCCCGCTTCCTCCTAGAAGATGTCGCCAGGCTCCCGATCGAACGCATAGCATCCCTGTTCGCCCCAGCCGAGGCCAGCGTGTTGGCTGGATGTGCTCCCTGTCAGTCATTCTCAACCTACACCCAGCGACTGAATGACGACTACCGCCAGGAAGACTGGGGACTCTTGCGGAAGTTCGCCGAGGTTGCCGGGGCGCTCCGCCCCGATGTCGTCACTATGGAGAATGTGCCGCAGTTGGCTTCCTACGACGTGTATGACGACTTTGTAGCTGCACTTGAATCAGAGGGCTATGTGGTCACCAAGTACGACGTGTTCTGCCCGGACTACGGTATCCCGCAGATTCGCAAGAGGCTCGTTCTCCTCGCGTCGCTTCACGGTCACGTCGCATTAACTCCCCCGATCCACTCGCCGAGCACACATCCGACGGTTCGAGAGGCGATCAGTCACCTTGAGCCTATCGGCCCAGGCGAGACGTCCGAGACCGATCCGCTTCACAAGGCCAGCGGGCTGTCGAAGATTAATTTCCTCCGCATGAAGTCTTCGGTACCGGGCGGTACCTGGAGAGACTGGCCGGAGGAACTGCGAGCCGAATGTCACAGGAAGCATTCCGGTAGAACCTATCCTAGTGTCTACAGCAGGATGGAGTGGGATAAACCTTCTCCAACCGTCACGACGCAGTTCTACGGATTCGGAAACGGCCGATTCGGCCATCCGGAGCAGGACCGGGGCCTCACTCTACGCGAGGGTGCTCTGTTGCAAACCTTTCCGAAGGACTATGTCTTCGTGGAACCTGGAGAGCAGGTCTCGTTCAAGCAGGTCGGTCGGCTGGTCGGCAACGCCGTACCCGTGAGGCTTGGCCGGGCCGTGGCCCGGAGCATCAAGCACCATCTGGAGGAAGTAGTGTGACGACTCCAGATAGACCTTACCGCATGAGGCTGAATCTAAACGTTCTCAACCACCTTGGGTTGAACCTCTACAGTAATGTGCCGGCGGTTCTGGCTGAGACGGTCGCCAATGCCTGGGATGCGGACGCTCGGCGCGTTTCCATCGCCATCGACCGCGACCAAAGCAAGATTGAGATCAGCGATGACGGCACCGGCATGGACGAGCACGATATCAACGACAAGTATCTCACCGTCGGATATGAGCGGCGGCAGAAAGACGGGAGCCGGACCGCTGAACTGTGCCGACCCGTCATGGGGCGGAAGGGGATTGGAAAGCTCTCGCTCTTCTCCATCGCCGAGACTATCGAAGTACATAGCGCCAAGAATGGTCAGCGTCACGGCTTCCGCATGCTCCTGTCGAAGATTCGGGAGAGCATTACAACCGGCGCCGATACCTACAAACCGAAGCCAGTGCCGGCTGAGGAAGTGCAGGTCCAGGGAGATCGGGGTACTCGGATCGTCCTGACGGATCTCAAGCGCCGCTTGACTCACACGGAGGCTGCACTACGGAAGAGGCTGGCTAGGCGTTTTAGCATCATCGGTGCCGAGCACCAGTTCGAGGTATCGGTCAACGACGAAACAATCTCTGTCTCCG
Organism: Chloroflexota bacterium; assembly: GCA_965220865.1. Lineage (GTDB taxonomy): Bacteria > Chloroflexota > UBA11872 > UBA12225 > JAJDUF01 > JAJDUF01. Next base: position 2,429,998 of record OZ244848.1, on the reverse strand, counting down.
ACCGCGACTACTTCCACAAGCTCCAATACATGTGGGTCTACGGAGCCGATGGTATCCAATACCTGGAAATGGCCCGCAATGCAGTGAAGACAACGGAGCGGTCCGGACACATCGAGAGCACCAGCAATGAGGCGTGGGGCTGGATTGGTACGGTGGAAAAGGTGGGGACACTCAAAGAGGACAGTGACAATCTCAACAAGATTACTGTCCTAATGCGGGGAAAGCTTGCCCAAGAGGATATCCTGGAGGAGTTTGGAGAAGGTGGTCTCTACAGCAAGTACATTATCGGCGAGATTAACGCGGATTTTCTTGACAGCGATGACGAGGATGATATTGCCACGAGCAGCAGACAGCGTATTAGGGAGGATGAGCCTAGATACCAGGCATTGAGAGAGTTCGTCCGCGGCGAACTAAAGGAAATCCAGAGGCAGTGGGCGAACTACAAAAGGGAGGCCGGGCTTGAACGAGCACAGGAGATTCCTGCTATCAAGGACTGGTATGCGGAACTATCTCCTGACCACCGCAAGGCTGCCAAGAGTTGGTTCGGGAAGATCAATCAACTCCCGATTGATGACGAGGGGGATCGCCGCAATATCATCAAGAATAGTGTGTTGGCCTTCGAGAGTTTCCGCTACAGGAAGAATCTACAAGCCCTGGATCGTATTTCGGTCGAGAATCTTGAGGAGCTAGCCGATTTCTTCGCTGAATACGACGATATCGAAGCGACGCTCTATCACCAGATCGTTCGGAAGCGTTTGAGTGCTATTGAAACCTTGCAGGAGAAATTCGAGGATAGGGCTAAGGAGCGGATCATCCAGGAACACCTCTTCACACATCTGTGGCTCTTGGATCCGTCCTGGGAACGGGCTACGGATACAGCGATCATGGAGCGCCGGGTGGCTACGGAGTTCGGAACGATTAACGCAGTGCTTACTGATAAAGAAAAGAAAGGTCGGATAGATATCAGATATACTACAACCTCACGAAAGCATGTAATCGTAGAACTTAAGAAACCAGATCGGGTTGTAAGATCGACAGAACTCGTGGATCAGATAGAGAAGTACCGTAGTGCTCTGCGGAAGGTTCTACGTGAGATGGACAGATCCACTGAACCGATAGAGGTCGTGTGTGTGGTCGGTCAGGAGCTTCGAGACTGGCAAGATCCCACGAGTAGAGAAGAATCGGCCAGAATGCTTGCAGCCAAGGACACCCGCGTTGTGATGTATCAGCAACTCATCGACAATGCTCAAACCGCGTACAAGGATTTCATTGAGAAGAAGCAAGAGTCCGGTCGGGTTTATAGACTAATCCAAGAACTTGAACAGTGGGAAGCAGAAGTGGGGTAGTGTTCTGGAAGACCGGCTTCCAGATCATTGCTGATAAACATATAGCATCAGCCGTCTCTAACTTGGTGGCACAGGGCAGAGTCATGGCAACAGCAGGCGAGACCGAGACTTCGGGTTCTGCCTTACACCACGCTGTCAGAAACGCGAGAGTGCGTATGCAGAAGCAGGCTCGGCATGGGACTGAGCCTGAGATTGCCTTACGATCTGCACTCCATCGGAGAGGTTTGCGATATCGCGTACATCGGCAGCCCTTCGCCGGGATTCGTCGAGAAGCCGACGTACTGTTCACAAGAGTACGAGTAGCCGTCTTCATTGACGGCTGTTTCTGGCATGTCTGTCCTCAGCACGCCAGCTGGCCCAAGAGAAATGCCGCATTCTGGCGGACCAAACTTGAGGCAAATGTCCAGCGAGACCGAGACACCGACAAGCGGCTACAGGCACAAGGCTGGGTATCGGTTCGCGTGTGGGAGCACGACGATCCGGAAGCAGCGGCTGCACGGATCGAGAGCGTGGTCCGGGCACGACGGCAGGAACTCGACGCCCCATAAGCTTCTTGGTCAAACAACAGAATCAGTCTACTAACCTCTGTACCCAAGGCGAGCGGTTAGTGAGGCCGGTTGCATCGTGCCCGCTGGCCCCGGCATCATGGCGCTATGCCGGTTACATCCTCTCCTGGCCGGTGGCCGCGGCTCGGTTGGCGACCGGCCCGCGAAACGGAACGGCGGGAGCTGCTCGACGAGGCGCCGGCCAGTGCGGCGCTGGCCGGCAATCTCGCCGACTTGCGCCGCGCCAATCATTGGTTCGGCGGCCGGGCGCTCGTCCGCCGCTACTTGCAGCCGCGCCTGCGCGCGCTCCCTCAGCATAGCCGCGTCACGCTGCTCGACATCGGCACCGGCGGCGCCGACCTCCCGGCCGCCTTCCTCACCTGGGCTACCGCAAGCGGGCACGAGGGTTGGGCCGTCGGCGTAGACCCCAGCGCCGGCGTCATTGAGACGACGGTGGCTTGGCTTGACATAAATAGTCGTATGCCACCGGCGCTCGTTCTCGTCCGGAGCGATGGTCGTGCGCTGCCGTTTGCCGCGCAGTCGTTCGACTTCGTACTCTGCGCGCTGACGGCTCACCACCTCAATGCGCCCGGAGTGGTGGCGCTGTTGCGGGAAATGGGGCGCGTGGCACGCCGCGCCGTCGTGGTCACCGATCTGGAGCGCTCGTGGCCGGCGCTGGCGGGCGTGTGGCTCGTCGCTCACGTCGCGATCCGCAGCCGTCTGACCCGGCACGATGGGCCGCTGTCGGTGCGGCGCGCCTACACCGTGGCCGAGCTATCGGCGCTGGCGCGGCAAGCGGGGTTGCACGGCGCCGTCGTCCGCGCTCACGCCCCCTTTCGCCTCGCTCTCAGCTGGGGCCGTCCGAAATCGCAGAGCGCCGGGCAATGAGCCGGGATCAGGCGTGGGACGTCGTGGTGGTTGGCGGGGGGCCGGCCGGCGCGGCGACGGCGGCGCTGCTGGCGGCGCGCCACTGGCGCGTGCTGGTGATTGACAAAGCGCGGTTTCCGCGGGACAAGCCGTGCGCCGAGTTCGCCAGCCCCGGCGTAGAGATCGTGCTGCGCCGCATCGGCGCGTGGGAGGCGGTGCAGGCGCTCCGGCCGCGCCGCTTACGCGGGATGCAGCTCATCGGACCGTCCGGCGAGCGCTTTGCCGGCACGTATCCCCGCGGGCAGGCGCTGGCACTCCCGCGACCACAGTTCGATCAGGCTTTGCTCGACATCGCGCGACGGCGTGGGGCGACCGTCTGGGAGGGCACGCGCGTTCACAACCTGCTGCGGGAGGGGCAGCGGGTCAGCGGCGTCAGCGCGGCGGCCGGCCGTGGCCCGGCGCGGCACGTCGCGGCGCGTCTGGTCGTTGGCGCCGACGGGCTGCACTCCACGGTTGCGCGGCACACCGACGCCATCAGGCCGGGCTGGTGGCCGCACCGGACCGGGTTGGTGACACATTGCGAGCACGTTGATGGCCTGGGTGCGCTGGCGAGCTACGGCGAGATGCACGTGCGGCCCGGCGCTTACGTGGGGCTGGCGCCGCTGCCCGGTGGCCGGGTGAACGTCGCGTTGGTGCTGCCCGGCCGGCAGGTGCGGCAGCGGGGCAAAGACATCGAGGCCTTGTTCTGGCACGAACTGGCGCAATTCCCCGCTTTGGGGAGTCGCCTGGCGCGCGCGCAACGCACAAAGCCCCTGCTGGGGACCGGCCCACTGCGCCGCCGGGTACCGGTCGCTGCCGGCCCGGGGTATTTGCTCGTCGGCGATGCGGCCGGGTTCCTCGACCCGTTCACCGGCGAAGGGATTTACCGGGCGCTGCGCGGGGCCGAGCTTGCTGCCGCGGCGGCGGACGCCGCGCTGCGTACCCCGGCCGCAGCCGACGCCGCGCTCGCCGCCTACTGTCGAGCGCGGCAACGCGCATTCCGGCCCAAAGAGGCGCTCTGTCTGCTGGTGCAGGCGTTCATCGCCTATCCGCCCTTGCTGGAGTATGCGCTCCGACGGCTGCGCTGCCGGCCGGAGCTGGGACAAACGCTCATGGGCGCGCTCGGCGACACCCACTCGCCCTGGACCGCCCTGGCGCCGACCACGCTCGCCTCCCTGCTGCGACCGTAGTCCAGGGAGGCCAGGCACCCGCCGTAGGGACAACCATGGTGGTTGCCCGCCCCAGACCGACAGGAACAGGGCACCTACAAGGGACGCCCCTACGGCGTTAGCGGGCGGCGGTGAGATAGGCCGGGGGCAGGCCCACGAAGACCCGGCTGTTGACATCCGTCAGCGGATCTGTCTCACCGGTCGCGGCTGCATGGGCGAAGACCGGCCCTGGCCACGTAGCACGCATGGCCCGCGCCAGCACCGTAAAGCCCGGTGGGTCTTTGTAGGTCTCGCGCAAGTGAGCGTGACCACCCGCATACAGGTCCACCCAACCCCAGCTGCTCACCACTCTCCCGATCCCTTCGAGCTGCTCGACGGCGAGACCGTACCCCTCTCCTGGTGTCAGTCCCTTCGCGAGGCCGCGACGGATTGCCGTGGCCTGGCCGTTGACCGAAGCCACGCTGCCCGGGGAGCCGACGAGCCGCCCCAGCTGCGCTATACCTTCTCGCGTACCGCTCTTGACGGCCAACAACTGCGGGCCGAGGTTGTCGTCCTCGTAATCCTGGCTGCCGGCCAGACGCTCTTGCAGGGCCTCGGCGTAGCGATCCCACGACTCGCTGGCGCCATCCGTAGGGACCGGTGGACGCGCGATGCTCGCACCGATAAAGGGATTGATTGAGGCGCCGGATGCGCCCGCGACCGCAAACCCGCACCGCATCAGGCGTTCGAGTGCCTCAAGGGTCTGAGCCACGCCTCGCTTCTCCAACATCGCCTGCATGGTCGCTAACAACGCCTCGCGCGTAACGATGCTTTCGGGCGCTGCAACGTCCGCTCCGGCCAGCAGGGAGATTTCGTCTCGCCCCTCCGCTGAACGACTGAGGTCGGCAAGACCCCACAGCGCCGCCTGCGTAGGCAACAACAACTCGAGCACCCCTGGATCACGCGCCAGGTGACCGGCGACCGACAGGCGCTCTCCCGCTTCACGTTGGGCCGCTGCCGTGATGGGCAGCAACACCGAGGCGGTATCGCCGTCAAAATCGGCGTTGAGGAGCGGACAGGCCAGGGGATGCAGGCGAATCACCGGGTCCGGGTGTCGTACCGGGTGGAACGCGAGCAGGCAGGTAGGCGTCAAAGTAGGCGCTCGATTGATGATGACCCAGGATCGCTCCATTAGGGCATCGAGCGCGTTGGTCGCGCGCGCCGTGCGGGAAAGCACGTCATCGCCATTCCCCAGCTCGCGGGACACCAGGGGTCCGAACAGCGTCCATGCAATCTCAGCGGGAAGACCGACCTGATCCAGACGGAGGTCAACTCCCGGCGCGATGACGGCGCGGCCGCTGAACAGGGAGCGGCTATTGATCCAGAGGTGCCGGTTGGTGAGCAGGTCATCAAAGTAGGTGGCGACCTGGCTCGCAAGTTGCGCCATGGCCCGGCCCGTGAGACTTTCGGGCACGCCATCGGCCACAAACCGGGCGACGCGGCCGTTCGTTTCGACCAGCGTCCGATAGCTCGGCAGGTTGGGACGGGCGCCAACCGCGGACAGCGCTCGCTCCGGCCACCACGGATGCGGAACAGGCTGGGCCAGGGTCAGCACTTTCCCCTCGGGCTGGGCGAAGGCGAAGTGCAGACGGCTATCGGCAAGCTCGACGCGGATGCCCGCGGCAGATAGTCGCCGGGCAAGCTGGGTAAACAGAGGGCTGGGTGGACCGGACTGTGGGACGTCTCCAGCCACGACGCGGGCTGCCAGCGACGCAGCGTCGTCCCGCGCAGCCGACCGCGTGTTGTAGCATTCGGCGATATTCTCGAAAGCGCCGGCATCGCGGTAGGCCCAATACTCCATCTCGCCCTGCCGCTGCGGCTGTGGGGTCGGGCCTCCGTTTGTCGGTGCCGGTTGATCGCTGCTCCGATCCTCCGTACCGCCTGCCACTGCGGAGAGCTTGCCTGCGGCCAGGTGGATGAGCCGGCCCCAGTAGACCCAGCCGACCGTGCTCGGACGAGCCAGCGGTGGTCCGCCCTTGCCGCGCGTCAGGGTCTCCATACCGGAGGGTGGTAGACCCGCCGCGGCCAGTCGGTCGCGCAGCTCCCGCTCGCTCGGCGCCTGGTAGGGAGGCACGACGACCGGAGCACCGGCAGCGCGGGCAACGCGACTCAACATCGCTTCGCGGATATCGCCAAACTCCAACGTGGTGTGGCCGCGGAGGAAGCTGTAGACAAGCTCGACGGGCCTGCCATCAGCGAGGTGCGGCATATCATCGTCTGGGAGAATGCGAGCGACGACGCCCTTTGTGCCGTGCCGATTGCTCAACTTGTCCCCCGGCTCCACCGGGTCGGGATACCCGAGCCGGCGGGCAGCAGACTCACTGAGCGCAATGCCGTAGGCGTGTGTATCCGGCCCCCACGAGACATAGGCGGTAAGGAGATTGCGTCCTAGCCACGCCTCGCGCTCCGCCGGTTCGTTCCCGGTCTGCACCAGGGCCGGTTCCGGGTCAGGCGGGGCAACCCACTGGCGCAGCATGTTACTGCCCATGAGCAGACGGCTAGGGTCATTGTGCTCCAGGAAGGGGATGAGCGCGGTCACCATGCTCAGACCGGCTTCCGGTCGTTCGTCCACCACGACGAGCCGGCCGTCGCGGACCGCTGCGCCCCTAGCGATGGCGCGGAGGCGGTAGATGTTCGGGCCTTCCGGCATCATAAATGGACAGGTACGCCCCGCATCGCCAGGGGCAAAGACGTGCTCGTGCTGCGGAATAGCAAGGCGACGCAGGACTGCCCAGTGCTCAAGCCAGTTCACCTCATCGAACGGCGGTGTGGGCGGCGCATAAGGCCAGGAGCGCAGGAACTCAGTTACCCAGCTGTTGAGCGGGAACCAGGTTGCCAGCAGCGCTTCGTCCCACACGAGATCATCCGGAGCCTGCCCTAACCGGGCCGCAATGAAGTCGAAGAGCTGATCGCCGACACACTTGATCCGGGCGGTAGCGAGGTCTCGGTCCGTCGCCACCGGCATGACCACCCGTCGGGTGCCGTCAATCGGGATCACCCCTTGGGCATTCGGTCCGAGTACGTCTCGATACTTACCCTGGACTACGCCCGATGATCCGGCCAGCGCAACATGGACAGTGTACGCAGATTCGCTTGTGGCCTCAGCGCTGTAGGCGACGAGCGGCAGCCGCTCACCGAGCAGCTGTGGCAAGCGCTCGTGCATGAGAACTTCGAATGACTCCTTGTGCCAGGGAGCGTCTCGCAACAGCTTGGCCAGAGTTTGCACCATCTCTACTCCTCCCAGTCGTCACCATCTAGCTCGCGCCAGGCCTGCGCGAGCTGTTTGCGGGCGTAGTGCAGGCGCGACTTCACGGTGCCGACCGGTATCTCCAGGACCTCGGCTACAGTAGCGAGGTCTATGTCGGCGATATGGACGAGCTCCAGCACCCGGCGTTTATCCCCAGGCAACCCGGTGAGGAGCTGCCGTAACCGGTCACGGTCAGCGCCGCGCTCGGCCGCTTCGCTTGGGTCTACGGCCGCCGGGTCTGCCAGCCAGGCCTCGGGAAGCTCGTCGGCCAACACCGCAGGCTCCACCTCCCGTCGAGTCAGCGGCTCCTGGGGGCGCCGTCGCTGCGCGCGCAGTTGGTTGAGCGCCAGGTTGGTGGCCACACGGAACAGCCAGGCTTTGAACGTGCCGCGCCCGTTCCACTGTCCGGCACGGGTCCAGACCCGCTCAAACACCTCCTGAGTGAGGTCTTCGGCAGTGGCCGGGTCCCGGACGACCCGACGCATATGCCGGCGGATCGGCTCGTGATAGCGAGCGAAGAGCGCTTCGAAAGCGCACACATCGCCAGCCCCAACCTTGCGGACTACTTCGCTCTCGTCCTGCATCACACACGCTCTACCTGCTAGGACACTGCGACCACGCGGGAGGTTCACCGTACATACAGAGGGCCAAAGCGACGGGTGCAGAATCGCGCCCGTGGAGAGAATAGAAGGAAACCGTCCCCATAGCCATCGGCTCGGCGCAGGCTCCGGCGAGATCGGCAACAATCACGACTTGGGCAGCGGGTGGAAACCCTGATGAGCGACGTCACAGCGGCGGCAGAGGGTCGGCTTGGATACTGGCAAGGCGGACCGGAAAATGACTTAATGCGGGCGGAGGCACCACGATATGGGTATGGCGCTGCTGGCGGCGGTGGCAGCGGGTCTGAACCCATACGCGACGCTCTTTCTGGTCGCGGCGCTGGCAACGTATCTGGGCTTCTCCTTGCCCGGGCTGGGTACGCCGTCGCCACCGGTATTGATCGCCGTAGTCGCGGTGGCGGGTTTGGCACTGCCCTTGGACCTGGTCCTGGGGAAACTCATCAGGCGTGGCCCCCGGAATCCCGTCCCGGCGCCGCCCCCGCCATCCGCAGCCGCGCTGCGGAAAGCGCGTGCCCTGGCGCGAGCGCACAATCGCGTGGCCTGCGTGCATATCGTCGGACTGGCGATCTGGCTGTTGCTGGCCGGCGGCAGTAGCGCGCTCTCAAGGGCCGGTGTAGGCCTGCCGGACCTGGCGCTACCGGTATCACTGCTGGCGGCGACCGGCCACAGCCTCCTGTTCCTGCTGCACGCCACGCTCGCGCGCCGCGCTAGGCGACGGGCCGCCGGCCCGGCCGGCCCGCGCCGTATACCGCTCGTAACGCTCGTCCGTCGCGTTGATCTGCTGGTCGGCGCGCTCACGGGCGCCCTCGTGACCGTAGGGCTGGCCGGGCCGGTGGTATCGCCACTCCTCGCAGGCGTCGTCGGTGGCGGGATAGCATTGCTTACCGGAGCCTTGCTGGCGGTCTGCGCGGAGCGGATGCGCCGCTCACCAGCCTGGAATGGGCTGGGACACATCCCCGTGCTCATCGCAGCAACCACGACGGCGGTGCTCGTCATTCCGCTGGCGCTGATTGGGCTGGGGCTGGGCGTGGTCGTCGCGCTGCTGGCCTTGGGCCTGCTCGGTGCGGGGGCGCTCGGCAGGAGGCGCCTCCTGCTGCGAGCGCCTCCGCCGGAACCCACACCACAATCCGACGCACCTGCCTCTTGACTCCGCCGGGAGCAAGCCTGGAGTGGCTCCACACACCGCCAAGCTGGATGACGCCCGAAGTGCCGCGCCGCGTCGTGCGTCTTGTTGCGCTGCAGCAGGAGAGCGGGCTGTCGTTAGTCATGCTGACCCTCCGGGACCTGATTGCCATCATCCTGTTCGGGTGGGCAACACCGGCCGAGATCAGGGCAAGCGCGGCGGCTGTCCAGGCGGGTCAACTGGCACCCGATCTGCACCGGGCCGTGGAGACATTGGGCCTGCCCTGATGGCGGTGGGGCCGTGTATGCCTCACCCCCAGCCCTTTCTCCAAGTTACGGGGAGGGGGAGTGGAGTGGAGACAGGTGGGGACCGCCGGCGGTATACTAGGCTGTTGGGGAGTAGCCCTGACCGGCGCAACCCATATACCAGATTTTAGTACGACCTTGCACCCTCCCGGCGGCGTGTCTATCACTGGAGTAGAGTGCATCCGGACCGCTGAGGAGCCCGTGGCCAGATTAGCGAAGGACTAGCAACCTTTTTCACCAAGAGTTGATCTCGGTAGCCGAGCACGAGACACTCAAGATGACGATTCTCAGCACGCTGTAGAGCGGGAGCGGCAAACTTGCGACGACTTCCACAAGGCTCCCTCGTCATCGCGGGAACGCTCTTAGTTCTAGTCATCATCGGTGCATTCGCCGTCCGAGAGCGTGACAAAGACGCTCGCCCTCGTGTTACCCCCCAGGTGACGATCACTCCAGCAACTGCGGTCCTCGCCCCCACAGCGACCGCGACGCCCGTACTATCAACCACCACAACCATCCGCCCAGCCCTACCAACTTCCACGCCTCGGTCCTATCGCGGAGTGGCACTCGGTGACCGTGAAGACAGTGCCGACCTCCGGATGTGGATTGACCGATTCGGTTCTCTCGGCCACGGCGAGAACAGCTATGACAACTGGGTGAGTCGTGGTAAGCCGCGCAATACTGTTGGACATCCGTCCCTCTTCTATCGCGGGGTAGCACTCGATGGCCGCGAGGATACCGAGCACCTCCGGCAATGGATTGACCAACACGGGAACCTAAACGGCTACGATCATTGGCTAGAGCAGCGCAACCTCTACCTCCTTACGAAGTCCTTGCTCCGTCTCGACCGTATCAGTGCCCAGGAATGGGCCGCAAAGCGCCAGCAACTGATCAGATTCATCTGGAGTAGAGCGGGGTTTCCGGCCACGAAGACACCGCATGCCGTGGTCAAGGACATCTCCGACCCTAAGTACGTCGGTTTCGACAATCTGGCCAGCATGGAACGGATCGAAGTTCGAATGGAGTTTGGGGTGAACTCCATCATCTACCTCTTCCATCCCCGCAGCCCGAATGCCCGGTTGCTCATCTATCATGCCGGTCATCATCAGGGCTTTTCCGCTGGCCGAGACACGATCCAATTCTTCCTCCGGCATGGCTATGCGGTAGCGGGATTTGCGATGCCCCTCACCGGCATGAACAACCGTCCGCTTCCGGAGACCCCTTCCGGGAGCATACCGCTACAGGCGCATAGCGATCTCAGAGTCCTCGAGTCGGACGATTTCTCACCGCTGCGATTTTTCGTCGAGCCGATACCGGTATTCTTGAACTATGCCATGGGTGAGTACGGTTATGACTTGGTTGCCATGGTGGGGTTTTCCGGAGGTGGCTGGGCCACCACGCTGGCTGCGGCCTTGGAGCCACGCATCACTCGCAGCTATCCTGTGGCCGGCACGCTGCCACTCTACTTCAAGGACTTCGCGTTTGGGCGAGACTACGAGCAACATCATCCGGGCCTCTATGCCCTGGCCAACTATCCGGAACTTTATGTCCTCGGCACATATGGAGGTGTACGCCGGCAAATCCAGGTACTCAACCGGTATGATCTTTGCTGTTTTGCCGGCACTGGATATGTGATCTACGAAGATCAGGTTGCAAGGACAGCGCAAAGAATAGGCACCGGATCGTTTTCCGTCTTCTTGGATGAGACGCATCGCGAGCACAAGGTATCTGACGCGGCTTTGGCTGTCATACTGAGCGACCTCGAACGCCCGTAGACGATCTAGTTGCTGTAGGCGGCATCCTGCCCTCGGCGAGCGACTCGCCCTCCAATGGGATGATGTAGACTGGGGACCAGGCGTGCTGGATTATCAGGCTGGCGCCGTCGTCCCAACAGCGGTCGCAGTGCTACCCATGTCCCTGGTTGCATAGGGGCCATGCATCCCACGCACGGTCCTCGCCTCTGAGGGCTACCGGCAGCAATGCACGGGCCGCAGGTCTCCACTTCGCGTATTAGCAGCGCCTGGCGGGGCGGCACTGGCAGACACACGGGGCTAGAGGCGGCAGCATCGTAACTCAGCGAGCGGAGCAAACGGCAGTGACTCGCTTCACTAGCAGTTCGGTGGTCTGGCACGTGATTAGATGGCTAGCTGTGCTGGTCTTGGCTCTCGGTATGGTCGTGGTGGCAGCCTTGCCGGCTATACCGGCGCAGGCCCAGGAAGCCCAGGTAAAGCACTGGGGCTTCCCGGAGGGACAACTGCTGCGTGCCCAAGACTCTCCCGACGTGTATGTGCTGGAGGGGCAATACAAGCGTCTGATCACGTCCTTGCAAGTATTTGAGGACTACGGCTACCACTGGGAAAACGTAGCCACACTTTCTCCTGAAGAGTTGATGCGTATTCCTCGCGGCAATGACGTGCGCGCCGGACCGGTATACCGTGGTCCCGACGGTACGGTGTGGATCGTCTATGAGGGCGCCCGGCGGCGCGTCATCGGCGACGATGCGTACGCAGCGTTGTTCCTGCGGCCTAGCGATGTGCAACCCATCGAGGCTGCGGAGCTTGCCGCCATCCCCGAAGGCTGGCCCGTGGGTAATCCGATCCGGCGTTGGCTTCTGCCCGTGGTGCTGCTCCCGCTACTGGGTGGTGTGCTCCTGTGGCTCTGGGATACCGGCCGTCGGTCCCGGCAAACCCACGTATGGAGCCTCCTGGCGCTGATCTTGACGATCACCGTCGTCCTCAAGATCTACTATGTGCTGCTCTTTCCCTGGGTGCCCGATGGCTCTGATGCTCTGGGCTACCACACCGCCGGCCGCGCGTTGGTCGAGGAAGGCCTGCTGACACGACATAGCTATGTCATCACGATGACAGCTTCCGCGTACGCATTTCTCCTCGCGGCGGTGTACGCTGTGACCGGCATCCACCCGCTTGCCGCCAAGGTCGTACAGGTCGTGCCCACCGTGGGCACCGCCGTCTTCGTGGTGCTGATCACCCGACGGTTGTTCGGGACGCGCACGGCTCGGCTAGCTGGAGCCGTAGCACTACTTTCGCCGGTGTGGCTCTATAGCGCAGAGCTGATTGCCTATGAGCTATGGCTCGCCCTAGGAACCGTCGTCACAGTCTGGTGCCTCATACACTACGGGCAAACTTCTTCCCAGAATCAACATCGTCTTTTCTGGCTCGGCGGCGCTGGCATCATGCTCGGCTTCTCCCTCTTCCTGCAACTCAAGATGGCGGTGCTCTTGGTGCTCGCTTCGGGATACATCTGGTACATGGACCGGCACGGCGCCGATAACGCCCGTCTCCGGACGCGGTTCCCACTGCGGATGCTCTCGCTCATCACCGTGCTGTGGCTCCTGGCGCTGCTTCCATCCACACTCTTTGGGGTCCGAAACCTCCGCGTCTGGGGAGAATTCGTTCCGACGACGGTATCCGGCGGGCTCACACTCTGGACCGGCAATAATCCTCAGGCGACGGGTGGCATCATGGCGTACCCGCAACCGGAAGAGTTCTGGGAACTCCTCCACCATTACCACGCTCAAGGCATCCCAGCGACCAGCGAAACGCGCGCCTACGGGCAGATGGCTCTCCGCTTCATGGCTGCACACCCGTCGTCCGCCTTCCGGCTCGCGCTGCAGAAACTCCACCGCGTGTGGTGGGCTATCGAACCCGACGTGATGGGCGAGCACGTCAACCGCCGCATGGTGGCCTTCTTGGGTGGCTGGCTCGACGAAGAGGCCCTGCGCGGCGCATCGGCGCTGCTGCAGATAGGGTCGCTCCTAGCACTGACGGTCGGTGCCCTTGCGGTCTGCTGGCCGGTTGGGATCGCCCAGCAGCAGAGCTCCTCCGGGATCGTACGCGCTGGCCGCTGGCTGGTCCTGCTGACGATAGTGCTCTTTTGGTTGTCCCATATGCCGTTTCTCGGCGAGCCGCGCTACCGGATTCCCATCATACCCCTGGTGCATGTCTTACAAGGCGTAGGGCTGGCACTCTTGCGGGACTTGCTCCCCTGGCCGGGGAGCACCCGTCGCGCCACACGGGACGCCCGCTCACGCTAGGCGGCATAAGTAGGGGCGGAGAAGTCCTTGCAACTCACCGGCCTTGAGCGTCAGCAGGATAGGCCTGCTAGAGTAGCGAGAGGTGGAGGCGATGCGACGGCTGAACTTTCTTTCGGGGTGCTGTCGGCGTAGCGCTCGCCATGCGTAGATGCGTAGCTCCGTGCTCGACCAACTCCCTGTAGCTCAGTTGGATAGAGCAGCGGTTTCCTAAACCGTGTGTCGCAGGTTCGAGTCCTGCCAGGGGGACCTGACTGGACAAAATCGAGAACCGAGGCCCCTCGCTGGTCACGCCGTCCGCCGGCATCGGCACCGTGTACGTCAGCGTCGCCGCGTCGTCCACCACCTCAATCCCCTGCACGAAGTTGCGGATCAGCGCCTTCCAGTCCGGGAACGTCCCCCACTGCAACAACGCCCGGAAGTCTGCCACATACTCCGTGATGTCCGCCGTGCCGTGCAACTCCACTCGGCGCTGTGCCAACTGCTCGGCGGTCTCCTCCTAGGCCGCTGCAAGCTAGTCCTGCCGGTGCCGCAGCGCGAGAATGCGCGGCGACCGGGCCTCCAGGGTCAACGCACTGGTCTCCAGCGCCTCGTAGAGCCGCTCCACCCGGCTGCCCACATCGGCCAACTCTGCCTCGAGGGCCTGCAACTGCCCGGCCACCTCCCCGGCCACGGCGTCGATCTCCTCCGCCACCAGCGTCACCAGCTCGGTGATGGCCTCGTCGGTTAGAATGCGCGCCTTGATCTGCTCGACGATGAAGCGCTCGACCTTTGGCACGTTCAGGTAACGGGCCGTGCAGGTCCCGGCACCCTCGCGGTACAGCGTGCCGCAGAAGTAGTAGGCGAACCAGCCACTCTTGTGCCAGCGTTTCCCGCGGTTGGTGATCCCCCGGTCGTTCAACGGCTTGCACAGCTCCTTCAGGCCGTGGTTCCGCCGGGGAAGCTCGAAAATTTCCTCCACCTCCGGCGTGGTGGCCGGGTCTACTACCAGGGTGGGCCGCTCCTTCGGCCCGTCGCGGACCTTCACCCGCCGGGGGCCGCCGGGGGCCTTGGCGCTGTGGAACTCGTCTACGCCCTTGATGATGGCCTCCAGCAGCTTGCCGGTGGGCGAGTCGTCGGCGTGCTCGGTGGTCAAGACCGCCTTGAGCTCCTTGATGCTTGTGGCTCCCGTGATCAGCTATTATCCAGCCGGGCTGCTCATCAATGGCCTCATCTGGTGACTCGCTAGCCTGGTCGTGTGGAGCCTCGGCCGTACCTTCTTTGGCGATGGGCGGCGATCCTTCGCGGCGGCTTTGCTGACAGCGACGAGTCAGGGTCTCACCTACTGGAGCACCACCCCATGCCGTACTTGGTGGGCTTGACCTGGTTCGCGACCTTGCTTGCCGTGGCAACCCGCCGGCGAATCGCCGGATGGGGAGGCGCTGCGGTGCGGTATCGGCTGGCGGGCGGGCGCCACTGGTCTATTCTATGTCGTCCCGCAAGCGGCCCTGGTCTGGATGGGGATGTTCGTGCTGCGCCGGGCTGCATGGTGGGGAGTACTAGTTGCGGCAGCCATTGCAAACCCTCGCCCGAGTACTGGACCTGCCGCTGCCCTTGCACCCGGCCTGAAACGGTCTGTGTTGAGGGGTGGTAAGACGATCATGAACGAGAGACGCTCAGAAGATCCAAGCGGCGCGCGTGAAGCCGATCAAGATGATGATGAGCGATACCCACAGCGTCCAGCCCACTAGGAGCACGCTGACGCGCGGTGCAGTCTGCCAGAACCCTTGCCAAGCGGGCTGCTTTTTCAGCCACGTTACGCGTGTTGTGCATACTACGATTGAAGATATCATCAACCCGACTGCTGCCAGGGCGAGTGCGCTGCCGCTCAATAACAGCATCGGCTGCAGATAGCCGGGGCGATACTCCCAACGCACCAGATGTTCTCCCGCCGGGACAAGCACGGCCCGCAGGAGGTAGTCGGCCCGCAGCGGTGTGGCCGGTTTGTCGTCAATGGACACGACCCAGCCCGGATTGAACTCATCCGACGTGATGAGCAGCGTGGGTACGGGTGAAGCGGTCCGGATTTCCACACTATCCAGGGAGGCATGCACAACCTCCGCCGTTCCCGGTTGGTGGGTTCGCCCACCCGCTGCAGCCAACTCTCCAGCGATCCGCTTGGCGTGTGGTGATTCCTCTACTAGCGCCGTGCGGCGAGGGTTGACGGCCTCCGTATTGAGGGTGTAGAGGATTTCTTCTGCCTGCTCCAGTGCTACCAGCCGGACGTTGGACGCCAGCCAGGCCCGCGGCAAGGCCGCGGTGATCTCGTAGATGCGTACGGTGTCGTCGCGATAGCGCTCCACGGCGTCGGCCGTCGGCCGGCCCTCGACATCCGCTGGCGTGACGACATAGCGGAATCCCAGCAGGTTCGACCAATGCGAGCCGGGGCGCTCGGCCACGGTGCGGATGTGCTGCTCGCAGGAGTACGGCCATTGTCCGTTTGCCAGGCCCAGCACTTGGCGATAGCGGCAGGACTGGAAGAAAGAGAGTAAGCTACCACTATAGATCCGCTGTGGCGCATTCGTGTTCGGGGCCAGCGCAGCCTGCGGCTCCGGCCAACTCAACACCCGGTTGGTGTCGGCATGCTCTTGGAGCCAGCGTAGGGCCGGTGTGGTCTCGAAGGCGAATGACTTATTGGGTTGCAATACCGGTCCTCGGAGCAGGGTCAGTGTACTGTAGAGCATGAGCGCGAGGGCCATCACGTGTGGCCAACGCCAAAGGAGCGCAGCAAGCAGCAGTCCCCCGACGGTAAGGCCCAATGCTCCTAGCGCTACGTGGCCCGGCATCAAGAGTGCAAAGGCGCTACGCAGTTGGGCAGTGACTTTCCCGGTGGGTAGCGCCAACTCCAGCCGATCTCCGGCCGACCAAGCCCTGACATCCGGCTCTACTATCAGTTCAGAGTTGTCCGGCTCAATGATCACGTTTGGCTGTTGGCCGAGGTCTAAGAAGCGCTGAAAAGGCTCTGGTCTTATGCGCATATGGGCCTCCCGAACCGCGTGACTACGCCAAGCACGGGCGACCCAGGCGCGTGTCGGCATGCCATCCTGCGGTACGAACGTGCCTTCCGCCACGAAGCCGGCCCAGGCAACCTTGATCTCGCGTCCGGCCCAAATCGTGGCTGCGAGCAGTAACATGCAGATACCGACACCGACGATGATGGTCTCCGTTCGCCGGCCCCGCTGCGCGCTGCGCGACCACCGCCGTACCAAGGCTGTGATCCCCGGGATCATGCCGGCTCCCAGAAGTAGGAGCATCGCGACTTGCGCTACCCAGTGCAGGTGGGAAGCAGCCTTGTTTGCGCCAGTTGTAGCCCAAGCTAGCCCAATCGTTGGCAGGAGTACGCCCAGCCATGCGCCGAGTGGCAATGACCACCCGGCCCACGGTTTGGGGTGTGTGCATGCAATGACGCGCAGCGCGTCGAGGCCGCGCCCGGAGAGCACGGCCAAGCCGAGAATCATGGGCGGTATGTTGTACACCTTGGGGAGCACCAATCCCCCCGCGACCAAGCCGACGAGGGCCACGTCGGCCGGATGCTGGCGCAGCCGCGTGAGGCCGAGGACGAGCAAGACGGTGGTCAGTGGCCCAGTGTAGACATTCGACTCTGCCAGGTTGGTCACACTGGCCCCGGGGCTAACGAGGTAGAGGAACACCGACGGGATGACCAGCCGCCACAGCATGGTGGGCGGCTCGACAAAGGCAGTGATTTTCTCAGCGGCCTTGCCTTGGGCGTCAGCTTGAACTAGGTGATCCAGCATGGGGAGGATGTAGAGCATGGCAATGCCGGCAAAGATGAGGACGGCGAGAAGCAGCATGCTGCCACGGGTGGCGGTGACGCGCACCGCTGCGAAATGATCCTGTGCGTGGGCCACCTTGCCGGCGATGAGCAGGAGGCGGATGACCGCATAGATAGCACCGCTGACCCCGGCCCACAAGGATCCTTCAGGATGCCCTGCTAACGCGACCACACCGACGACCAGGCCGGCAACACTACCGGTGCCGAGGTTCGGCCGGCGTATAGCGTGCTCCAGTGCCCAGAGCACCAAGGGGATCAGGGCGAGCGGGGCACATTCGTTGTTGTGGAGGTGGAGCAGCACCCAGGTCGAGAGCGAGAAGCCGCTGGCAGATAGCAAGGCAGCAATGCGTGATAGCCCGATGAGGCGGCCAAAGGCAAACGTGGCCAACCCGGCAATGCCGAGGAGGAGGAGGAGATAATAGCTATAGACCGCCATCGTCGGGAGTAGATAGAGCGGGAGCTTGAGTGGGGAGAGGGGTGCCAGCTCGCCGTTGCCCAGCAGAGGTTCTCCGAGGCCATTGTAGGGATTCCAGAGTGGCAATCGGCCATGCCGGAAGTAATCCGCTGCCAATACATCGGCTGGCAGGTGTAGTAGGTGAGCAGCAGGGTCCCACACTCGTACCGGACTGATCCCCCATCGCTCCGGTGGGAGCAGTGCGCGATACAGTAGGTCCTGGTGCAGGATATTCGCCCCGGCATGAAACGGTTTCCCCGAAACGATGGACGGCCAGGCGAGGAGCGTCAGCAGCAGCGCCATGTAGGCGGTGGCCAGCACGATGTCCCGCCGGAGGTGGCGGCCGACCCTGCGGATACTCCAAGGGAACTTGTCGGAAGCTAAAGGATGCGTCGCACCGAGCATCGTTCGCGCGCTGACCCGGTGCAAAGGATGGCCCCTAGCTGCTTCATCCCGCTCATTACTCATGCATCTTACCCGAACGCTTGCCGCTGACTGAGTCAAGCTGAATACCTATCCGGCACCTTGGTTTGCTGCGTGGACCGATAGGTTAGCGCCAGCAGAGATGATAATGGCTGCACCGAACATATCATGTGTTATCCCTGCTTTCAATGAAGAGGCCTCTATCGAGGCTGTTGTACGAGCGACTGCCGCGACTCTCGACAGGTTTTCGGGGCAGCACGAGATCATTGTCGTTGACGATGCGGCACTGATCGGACTCCAGCGATCTTGAACTGCCTAGCAACTGAGATCCCTCTGCTGCATACGATTCGCAATCCCCAAAACTTGGGCTGCCACCCATCAGAGGTAATCGGATTTGACGCTGCACAAGGCGACGTGCTGTGCTTTCTGCCTGCCGATGGGCAGATTTCACCAGAGGAACTGCCGCTTCTATTGCGGCAATGGCCCCGGCATGAGTTGGTCTTGACCTATCGGGCTAGTCAGCATACTCTACAATTTGGTACTGCGCCCGGCACTCGGGATTCCGGCACGAGACATTGACTCCAGCATCCTCATAGACGCTCGCCTCTGGCGAGGTATTTCGGGCATGCCGCGTAGAGATAGTGCATTTATCCATGTTGAGATTCTTCTACTCGCGCAGCAAGCAGGTGCCACGATTACTGAGGTGACGATTGAGCACTATCCCCGGATGGCGGGGCAGGCATGCGGGCTGAATGCCCGCGATGCGACGCGAGTACCTATCCAGTTGGCAAAGTCATGGTGGGAGTTGCAATGGCGCAGATTGCGACGGTAAGTCTCTGCCAGATGGTGTTGACCGTCGAGATGTAAAGTGGTTCCTCCAACCCTATTCCACCACCTCGCACTTCATTGCATCATTTCTGGTGAACGCCAGGACACAAGGCTTCTACCAGGGAAGCCCTGCGGAGTGGGAGGGCCTAGGGTGCAATATTGTACCTACTCCCCTACCCTCACAGGGGTAGGTTTTTCAGAAACAGCACGATGACACGGCGCCCGACCGGGTGGCAAGCTGGGATCAACCACCAATCCAGCGCCGTCAGGAGGGACGCCATGTCACCGCCGCCCAGCGTAGCGCAATGGACCCAACTCGTCGCCACGCCGCTGGCGCACTTGAGCCAGCCCCAGGCCACCGTGCTCGCTTGGTGGAGCCTGGGCATGGTCCTGGCTCGCTCCTGTGGCCTCACCGCTGTCAGTGCTTTCTTGGCCCGCCTGCAGGACCGCAAGGAGAACACCGTGCGCCAGCAACTCCGCGAGTGGTGCTACGAAGCCGTAGCCAAACGGGGCGATCAGCGCCAGACCCTCGCGGTGGAGGCCTGTTTGGCCCCCTTGCTGCGCTGGGTGTTGCGGTGGTGGCACGGACCGCAGTTGGCCCTCGCCCTCGATGCCACCACCTTGGGCGACCGGTTTGTGGTCTTGGCGATCAGCGTGCTCTACCGGGGCTGCGCTATCCCCGTGGCCTGGGCCATCTTGCCCGCCACGGCCAAACAGGCCTGGAAAGCCGCGTGGCGGCGCTTGCTGCAGCACCTGCCGGCCACCGTGCCGGCGACCATGACGGTCATTGTGCTGGCGGACCGGGGGCTGTATGCCCGCTGGCTGTTTCAGGCGATTGTCCACCTGGGGTGGCACCCCCTGCTGCGGGTCAACGCGGGGGGCTTGTTTCGCCCGAGCGGCCGGGCGCGCTGGCACTGGCTGTCCACCTTCGCCCCCCAGCCGGGGACCCACTGGCACGGCACCGGCACGGTGTTCAAGACCTGCCCCCCGAGGCCAGCACGGCGGCCTGGTATGGCCTGCGGGCCTGGATCGAGCAGAGCTTCAAGCTGACCAAACGGGGCGGTTGGCAGTGGCAACGCACGCGCATGGCGCACCCCGCGCGGGCAGCGCGGCTGTGGCTGGCGGTAGCGGTGGCAACCTTGTGGCTGGTGAGCGTGGGTGGGGCCGCCGAAGACGCCATCGCCAGCAGTACGGTGCTCGATGTGACGGCGTTGATCGACGCGCAGCGGCGCCAGCGCCGGGCGACGCGGTTGCGCCTGGTCAGCGTGTTTCGGCGCGGCTGGATCACCATCCTGGTGGCGCTGCTCCCGCCCTCGCTCCCTTCACTCTCCAGGGAAGGGGGCGGTATGAGCCGCTGCGTGCTCCCGCGCCAAGTAGACGCGGTAGTGAAACCAGTCCACCTCCAGCCGCCCGCCGTGTAGCTCATCGCTGCGTGACTCACCTAGGCGCACGAGCTGGAACGGAGCGCCGAACGGGGCTGTCCAGAGGAGCTCATCGTCAACACTGACCTCGATCTGCCGTTCGTCACGAACAACCCGCCAGCGATACCAGCGGTAATCCTGCGCGAGACGGTGCTCGATTTCCGTGCCGTAGCCCTCCCCGACTGGCGGCCTGTAGGTGATATGTATGCCGTGCGGCACCGTCTGGAGCAGCAGGTGCTCCAAGTCGGCAATCACAAAGTAGCTACCGTCCATGGTCACGCGGCTCGACCATTCGAGAACCTGCACGCGAGGATGGGCAGCAAAGCCAGTCGGCCGCCACGGCCGGGCCGGTGGCGGCGTGGGTAATGGCAACGTTGTGTTGGCGTGCGCGATGGAACCGGCCGGCGTCTCCACCCGCAGTAGTCCGTCCACAACGGAGACTTGTCCCCCTGGTGCAGCATCCATATCCCAGCCGTGGGGCAGACCTGGACCGTCAAATCCCACCGTGTACTCAAGCCGCGGTGCGGCAGCATCGGCCGTGGCGGCGAGCCGTAGCCAGTGTGGAGTGCTCCCACCAAAGGCCAGCGCTCCGGCAACGAGCAACGGCAGCGGGTGGCCATAGGGTACAACGAGGCGCAGCAAGGCATATCCCACGCATGGTGCCCAAGCGAGTACCGTGCTACTGAGGAGATAGGCATTCCGATCCAAGCCATCGGCGAAGGGCCTATAGGTCACGACGAGCGTGCTCCAGAGGGCCATGCATAGGCCTGCGAGCAGTAGCTCCGGTCGTCGTAGCCACCTGACTAAGGCGTTGGGTAGTAGCATGACATGTTCATCAGGTCACTATTGCAGGTCGCGAGTGGTCCACTCCCACCATACCCGGAGTTGCTCTATACGCAAGGTACCACCGTGAAGTTCATCCGACCGGGTCTCGCCGACTCGTATGAACTCCCGGATCGGGAGATTAGTCCCGTACCAGAGAGCCACACTATCGCGAAACAGGGTTGCCTCGTGCGGACCAAGCTCGACACGCCACCGATGCAGTTGGCCGGGTTGCCCGGTAAGTTGGTGATGTTCCGCTGTGAAGACGCCAGTATTGCGATCCTGTGTGGTGATAGTGAGTCCCCACGGACGGGCCTGGACATGCCAGTTGCCGGCGTCGAACAGAAAGAGAAAATCTCCCTGGAGCGTGGCCGTAGCGCTCCATTCGATGACCAGCGTGGGAATCCGGAACTGCAGCGCGTGCGGTGTGAACCCGGCGGGCAGGAGACCATTGCGTGATGGCTGGGCTGGTAACTCCAGAAAGGCTGTCTCTCCGGGCGCGAGACGCGCCTCGATAGCATCGCCATCGTGCTTGACAGTAGCGCCTGGGCTAGCCTGTAGCCACGTAGCTAGTAGCCCTGCTGATACCGGCCGTTCGAGTTGGGATTCCGGGCCACGACGTACTACGTCACCAGATACCTGAACCAGGCGTGCGTAGTGCATGAGGTCGCCCCATCCGAAGGCCATGAGCACGATGACCACGGACCAGTACCCGCGCTTGGTGGCCAAGGCCGTACAGCCGGCCGCGAATAGGGTCATACTCGCCGCGATGAGGATGCCCTGCAGGAGTAAGAGGCGCGGCCCATGGGCCAATGGGTGCCAGGTGACTATCCGCAGCGCAGCCAGGGCCGCCATGCACCCGGCGACGAACAGCGCTGCTTGGCGCTCCGTCATCGCTGTGAGTATTTTCACCAGCAGTTGCACGAGCAGCTTCACTAGCATGTATATGCCTATCCCAATCCAGCGGGAAATGCTTGCCCTTCCCTGCTCAGGAAGCCACTACCAGGGAACCAAGCTGGACACCTAGCCCGGTGCTGGCCAGGGATGCTATCGCACTCAGACCGAGCACAGCCCCGGACCCGGCGGCGATGGCTATTTGCCAGGACCCGGCCCCCAATGAGCGCATGCCCAACACCGCCAGTGCGGCGGCTACGACTGCTCCGAAAGTTAAATGGATGCCATGCATAAAACTACCCCAGCGTGACGTCCCAAATTGGTCAGGTAACCACCACAAGGGTGCTGGCCGACGCACGAGTCGCATCACCGGAATCTTGGTGCTGAACTTTGGGTCATCAGCCACTATCGCCGCGCGTGGAATCGCGGCCTCATCCACATACTGTGTGTCATCCGGAAAGAGGGCGACCCTGATGTTATGTGTATCGGGAAACAGGACGCGCAACTGCACCGGCTCCGAGCCAAATCGTTGGCGCTCAGGCAGGGGGACACGGAGTTTCTGTACGATGGCCTCGTTGGTTAGCAACGGTGGCATCGCATGGATGCGTTGCCAGACGACACTATGCTCCTGGCCCCCTCGGCGAATCTGCACGGTAAGCGTCCAGGGCGGCGGACGTGCCTTCAGCCAGGTCAACTCAACTACGATGTCAAGAGCTTCCGCCCGGCCCTCAAGGAGCCACTCTCGCACCAAGATAGGTGGTTTCCTCTCCCCCGGCAGTGCCATTGGAGTCGTGCTGACCACAGGCAAAGGGAATTTGGTGTCGGTCCAGCCTCCCGGCCCTGTTGTCAAACGCCACGCCGCAAAGATGGCAAGGCAAATCAGCCCGCCAGTGAAGTACAAGCGCGCGGCGCTGGCCCCGAACGCTCGGCGGACAGGTGGAGCGGAGAGTGCCTTCGCGCTCATTCGTAGCGTGGGTCGTGGCCGATAAAGTGCCCAGACGGTCAGTATGGTCACAATGGCCACCGTGATCGAGAGTTGCTCCGCCATGGTGAGCGGCAACGGGATTGTGCTGATTGTAGGCGCTGGAGCGGGCATATCGGTCCAAACACCTAGACCAGTTGTCAGCCGCCACGCTGCAAAGCTGGCCAGGCATACTAACCCACTGGTGAGGTACAAGCGTGCGGCCCTGCTAGTCCCGAACACTCGGCGCAACGCGGGTCTTGGCCGATAGAGTGTCCAAACGGTCAGGAAGGCCGCAGCGCCCACCACGACCCGCAGGTGCTCGGCTACGGTGGGGAGGTTGAATGACTGGCCGGTGCGGTCCCATGTCGCGGCCCCCCACGCCGTCGCGACGGCCGCGACCGCGAGGGGTAGAAAGCGCAGGTCAGCGTGTGCTGGGAGGCGGTTCATTGCTGGGCCACCGCTGGTTGATCCACGGATACCGCCTTGTAGAGGCGTGCGCCGCTCCCCGCGGCTCCGTTTCCTATCGCAAATCGCGCATATTCACTGAGCTCGCCGGTAGCGAGCCGCTGCGCCAGCGCCGCACGCTGCGACTGGTTCAGCAGGCGGTCGTCCGCATAGATGTACTCGATCCGCAGGTGCTGCACGGCGGGCCAGTCGAGCGTTCTTGCCGCTGGGACATAGAAAGGAGCATACAGGTGGGGTTGTGACCAGCGGGCTGCCCAACCCATTGGGGCCATGGCACCACTGAACGCGAGCAGCCGGGCGGTGATCAGCCCACGTGGACTGTTTTCATACAGGCATCCCCAACATTCCGCCCCACCGGCGACCAGGATGCGGGCTGGCCGGCCGAGGGCCCGCAGTGACGCGGCCGCTTCCGATTCCGGGCCAGGTGGAGGCTGAGAGGACTGTGAGTATGCCCCCCGACCGGGCAGTACCTGCAGCCAGATGAAGTGGCCTCCAATGAGCGCGAGGACCATCACACAGCACAACCCCCTCGCACCAACTGGCGTTATCAGCTTCGTCGCAGCAGGCCACCGCTGCAGGAGTCCTCCGACGAGTAGTATGGCGGTGGCGGGCCAGATGGAGAAGGCGGCTTGGCTGAAGCGATAGCTGTCTGGTGGGAATGCTTCTGGATACACCAAGGCGCCACCACCGAACGCGAAACCGGCGCTGAGTCCGAAGAGCGCGGTGATCGCTCCGCCGACGCCGCTGAACAAGGCCAGCGCAACCAAGATCGGTCCGAGTGGCAAGAGAAAGACTGATTGGAGGACGAATGATTTGCTGGCGATGGGAGCCCAAGTCCCACCTTTACCAGGAGCCGTCACTAGTTGACCTAGCTGGTCGCCATTAAGAACTAGCCCATACGTCGTCCCAGCGTCAGAATCGAAGAAGGCGCGGAGAACGGATCCTCCGAGGAAAGCATTACCAACGAGAGACGCAACGACGAGGCCAAGTGTGAGCGCCAGGCGGCGAGCGGCGGGGCCACCTTGCTTCCAACGTAGTCTCAGCAAGAAATACCCTACTTCAACTGCAATCATGGCGGCGGCCAAAGCACCGAAGAGTATTTCGTTTGCCGAGAACAAGAAAGCTAGTAACACACTGACCAAAGCGAGGGTGAGGTAGCCTCGTCGGCTACGGGCGTTCCGTGCTTCCACATACAGCCAGGCCGTCAGCAGCCACACCGGATAGCCGAACGAGATGGAGGGGTTGGCGTCAAGCGTATCGAGAGGATTGCCAGCAGCAAAATACCCGCCCACGACCTTGTAGAAGCTTCTGATATCGGAGACAAAACGCAAACCATTGTCGGGGGTGAAATGTAGCTCCCTGCCCAAGTCGGACCAGCGCCAGGCCTCCAAGGGAATGGACTGCAGCCACTCGAGCGATCCCCCGTAGACGAACACAATCGCGCTCAATAAGCCCAGTTTCCAACTCCGAAAGAACCGAAGCCCAATGGCCATCAGCAGGGCGGCGGCGCCGGTCATCGAAAACACATTGACCAGCGCCAAGGCCCTGGGAGGAGGAATGTCCAACGCTCCTTGCACGAGCGCGCCCAGCACGTGATAGGCATAGCGATAGACGAACGGATGATCCGGCTCCAGTGGATTGCGTGGAGGATAACCGTCTAGCGCAATCTGCCCGGTGACTGCCGAGTGGAAGAAGAGATTCTCGCGGGCTACACCGGAGTGAGCGTACTGGCTCATGCTGAGGGCGTGCAGGGCGACCAGCACCAGCACTGCAGCGCTAATGACTAACCAAGCTGGCTTGACGCCCCAAGTCGTGAGCGTCGTCGTACCGGGAGAGGTAGGGGCAGCCTGGCGCGGTGCGCGGCGCATGAGCGTCAGGATAAGTAGCCCTGCAAATAGGCCTGCTGTTGCGAGGATGGTCAGGAAGACCGTCATGGACAGGATGTGGAGCAGCAGCATAGCGGCCACGTCAGCACCGACGACGGCCAAGGCGAAACCGGCGGGCAGCAGTGCTGCGCGGGGGGCCGTGCGCCCGAGCAGTAGCTGGGCTACGGCGGTGCCACCGAGCAGGGCACCGAGGAGCACGAGCAGCCAGATGAAGGGACGGACGGCATCTAGGAGCGGTGGGATGGTCATGGCCGCGAGGTGCTCATACGACCGCGGAGACTCGCGTGCAACTACTCAAGACAGTGCTGAACATCTACAAGTTCCAGCCTACTAGGAACGCACTTATGCTCGGCGTAGTGTACCAGTATTGCAGCAAAGCACAGTGCTGCGAGCAGTAGGCTCAGGGATAGGAACGCGAGCCTAGTTCCGGGCAGGACAGCGTTAGCTCAGGATTCGCCAGGGTGCTCGCGCACGTACTGCGCGATCCGTCCGGCGAGGTCATCCTGGAGTTGGGCCGTCATGCCGCCGTCAATAACCAGCGCGTGCCCGCTCACAAAGCTCGACTCGTCCGCTGCCAGGTGGACCGCGCCGTAGGCGATGTCGTCGGGGTTGCCGTAGCGTCGCACGGGGTAGACTTCGGCCGCAAAGCGGGCTTGCGCGCTGGCCGGATCGTGGCGATGGCCCTCGTGGACGATCATCCCGGGACAGATCGCATTGACCCGGATCCCCTGCGGCCCGAAGTCGCTGGCCATCTCCTTCGTCATCAGGATCAACCCACCCTTGACGCTCTCGTAGACCAGCGAGTTGCGTGCTGCGAGCAGGCCGTGGACCGAGGAGATGTTGATAATATTACCACCGCCGCGCCGCGCCATCTCCGGGACGGCATACTTGGCGCCGACGTAGCACGCCTTCAGCCCCACAGCGACCGCCCGATCCCAGTCCGGCTCTTCTAACGTGACCGCGGTACCCCCCTTGCTCCAGATCGCATCGTTGACCAGAATATCGAGGCCACCGAACTGCTCCACCGCCGTCTGCACCATCCGTTCCAAGTCGCTGGCAACGGCAACATCGGTGTGGATGAACGCTGCACGGCCCCGGCCGGCCAAGTCGATGACCATCATGATCGCCGGTACAATGACGGATAGGTGCTGCAGCAACCGTAGCCACTCGGGTTTCCAGGCCCCCTTGGCCGTCGCGGGCAAGACGGTCAAGGCCACCAGTGCAAGACCCAGTGCAGCAAGGGGGTAAAACAGGACTCCACGGCCAGCGCCTGCCGCTGGGACCCCCGTTTGGCGGGGGGCCTCGGCGCACCATTCGCGGAGCCGCTGGCGCACCGTGTTTTCCTTGCGATCTTGCAAGCTGGCCAAGCAGACACTGACGGCGGTGAGACCACAGGAGCAGGCTAGCACCAAGCCTAGGCTCCACAAGGCGAGCACGGTGGCCTGGGGCTGGCTCAAGTGCGGCCGGTGCGTGGCGACGAGCTGGGTCAATTGAGTTACACTGGGTGCCGATGACATGGTGCCCCTCGTGAGGAGGCCACCCCCTACCAGGCCAGTAGTGACCCGGCCCGCTCTGCCCACCCCAATTGCCGGATATAGAACATTGGTCAGTGAAGCGGGGGAACCTACAGTGCTAACCTGAACCTCAACACGAAGGTTCTTGATTTTATCCAGTTTGGTAGGCCTAACCGGATTGCACAGAGTACCACCGTTGCGCTCGTCATCACCCTGCAGCCGTAAGTATGCTAGCGGCGCTCCTACTCCGTGGTCCCCAACGGGCTGAATTCGGGCGCCCTCGACCCGTCGAAATCGGTACCAGGATCGCGACAGGGCATTGGCGGGGGTTCTCCTCGATATGGCCACCTCCAGCAGGGGTGCCCGCCAGCAGAGCGAGCCGCTGCGAGCATACCGCCCGCGGTTGATCGCCGACGTAGTAAGGTACGGGATCGTCGCCGGTGCGGCAACGGGACCGGTTGGGCCGTATGTCACGAAGCCTCACGCTAATGGGCTGAGGAGACCCCACACTATCCTGGCACCACTTATGTACGGCGTGTACCTTGTAGGACGGCCCAGGCCTCACCGTTGATGGGGAGGGCCGTGCTGGGCGCTGGATCGGTGACGGGGGTAACGGTGCAGCACTATCCGCTGGCTCGTTACGTTGGCCCGGCGGTCATCATCGGTGTGGCTTTGCTGGTGGTGTTGACGCCCTTGCCGGGGCGTGTATTGGCGCGGAGCGGGGTGGCCACGCCCGCGGCGACGGGCGACCACCTGCGGCAGCAGCCCGCTACAAGGTAGAACCCAGAGCGTCGTCGACCACATAGTAGCCACCGGTCCCGCGGGTTGCTGACTGTGCCAGCGTCACGGCGGCCCACCTCGCAGCAATCACATCCCTGGATCTCAATCGCCGACGGTTGACAACGCTCTAGTCTGGGGGCCTCGCGGGGCTGACCACCCTACAAACCCTGGACTTACGTTACAACGAGTTCACCACGCTGCCGGCTGGCCGGTTCGCCGGGCTGACCAGCCTGCAAACGCTGAAGCTGTCTAACAACCAGTTGGGCAATGTGGCGCCCGCGTACTTCGACTACCTGGCAGGGTCCCAGCTGGGGGCACTCGCGCACCTGCGGTTCGGGCGCGCCAGAGATGCGACGCCTGCCGAGCTCAACCAGTACCGAGCCGTGGGCATGACCGCGCTGGCCGACCTGCGCATGACGAGTGCCACCACCTTTTCTGGGCCGGGGATCGACTACGACACCGATGACGACAACCTGATCGAGATCAACACCCTCGACCAACTCAATGCCATCCGCTGGGGCCTGGACGGTAATGGGGTCCCGGCCAGCACGGACGCCACGAGTTATTTCGCTGTCTTTCCCCTGCCCGTCGCCGGCATGGGCTGCCGCACTACCTGTCTCGGTTACGAGCTCGTCCAGACCTTGGACTTCAACGACGACGCCAGCTACGCCGATACCGGCCACAAGGCGGCCTGGACCACCGGCAGTGGCTGGGCGCCGATTGGCAGTGGTCAACGTGTGTTGACTGACGGCAGCCACTATATCAGGGCAAGCTTTCAGGCGGTCTTTGAAGGGAACAACCACACTATCCGGAACCTGTACCTCAACCGCCACTACACGAGCGATGCCTCTGTCGAACTGTTCGGCTCTGTGATCGGTGGTGCAGGCACAATCCGTAATCTGGTGCTCGTTGGCGGGTCGATCACCGCCACGAGCACCAGTGGTTATCTCCGTGGCGGGGGCTTGGTGGGCTACAGCTCGGGCCCCATCAGCGCGAGCTACGCGACGGGGGCGGTCAGCGCCGACACGAGTAGGAGCGATACTGCCCACGCAGGGGGCTTGGTGGGCGTTGTCGGCACGGACAGCCGCGTCAGCGCGAGTTACTGGGATACGGAGACCTCCGGGCAAGCCATGAGTGCCGATGGCGCCGGCCAGACCACTGGTGCGC
The DNA here is from genome assembly GCA_965220865.1 of Chloroflexota bacterium. GTDB lineage: Bacteria > Chloroflexota > UBA11872 > UBA12225 > JAJDUF01 > JAJDUF01. The sequence goes on along the minus strand of OZ244848.1, from coordinate 2,401,200 downwards.
TGCAAACACCCGGCGGCTACACGGGCCTCTACGCGGACTGGAACCTGGACGTGGCTGGTGATGGCACGACCGACGACCCCTGGCACTTCGGCACTGCGTGCGAGTACCCAGCGCTGCAGATAGACTGCAACGGCGATGGCACCGCCACGTGGCAGGAGTTCGGCGCGCAGCGGGCGATAGCCTGCGGGCCAACGGTCACGCCTACCGCGACGCCCACCGTCCCCACGGCGACCCCGACCACCACGCCAACGGCGACATAGACGGTCGCGACCACCGTGGCGCCGGTCGACTACGACACGGATAACGACAACCTCATCGAGATCAACACCCGCCAGCAACTCAACGCCATCCGCTGGGACCTGAGCGGCAGTGGCGTGGCGGACAATGTGGTCAGCGCGGAGGACCGCGGGCGCTACGCGGCCGCTTTCGCCCACGCCGCCGCTGACAAAGGATGCTCCGGCAGTGCTGCTGGGGGCCGAAGCCGTATTCCCATAGCCATGGAGGATGGCACGAGACGCCCGAGGGCCAGTTCGTCGCCCTGGATGCTGCTGGTGGGTATACCTGCGCCCTACGAGCGGGAGGCTCCCCGGTATGCTGGGGGGGCTATTCCGATGTGGTCTTTCGCGGGAAGTATCCCCGTTCCCCTGGACGACTGACCACCATCAGCGTCGCAGGGAGCCAAGGTTGTGGTCTATGGGAGAATGGGACCGCGTCTTGCTGGGGACATCGGCGCATAGATTTTCCCAAGCGACCGAAATTTGCGGCGATCAGCGTGGGTGTCGAGCATATCTGCGCCCTACGCAAAGACGATCGCGCCATTGTCTGCTGGGGGGATGACGAACACGGACAGGCTACGCCACCCGGTGGCGAGCGGTTCGTCGGCCCGGAACCTGAGCCGGAGCAGCCCGCTCCGCAGAATGTCCCGCTCGTTTCGATCAGCAGCGGGAAAGAGCATGTCTGTGGCCTCGATGAAGACGAGAACATCCATTGTTGGGGCAACAACGAATACCATCGTTCATCGCCTCCGACCGGTGAGCGGTTCCTGCAAGTAGGCCCTGGCGGGGAGCACAGCTGCGCATTGCGGAAGGATGGGACGGTGGTCTGCTGGGGTGTAGACGACGACGGTCAGGAATCGCCCCCGGAGGGCGACACCTTCGTGTCCCTGAGCACTGGTTTCGACCATGCCTGCGGGATACCCGAAGACGGCAGTCCTTTGTGCTGGGGCTTCAGTCTCTGGGGCGCCGCTTCTCCGCCAGCAGGTGAGACCTTCAAGGCTATCAGCAGCGGCTCCTCCCACACCTGCGCCCTGCGGACGGATGGCACTCCCATCTGCTGGGGAGGCGCCAGCTCCCTGGTCTACACCGGACAATCGTCGCCGCCGGAAGGCGAACAGTTCGTACAGATCAGCAGTGGCCATGTGCATACGTGTGCGCTCAGGGCGGACGGCACACCGATATGCTGGGGCGGTGCAGGCGAATTCTGGCCGGACCGGGGCCAAGCCTCGCCGCCTCCAGGCCAGAGATTCGTCGCCATCAGCAGCGGCCGGTTCCATACTCGCGGGCTACGCAGCGACGGCTCCCACGTCTGCTGGGGCGACAATGCCCAAGGGCGCGCCTCGCCGCCCCAGGGCCAGACGTTCAGGGCGCTCAGCAGCGGCTGGGCACACACCTGCGGTCTCCGCCAAGACGGTACGGCCGCGTGCTGGGGGCAGAACCGCTACGGGGAAGCGTCGCCACCACCGGACAAACAGTTCATAGCCATCAGCAGTAGCAGAGACCATACCTGCGCCCTAGAGACTGACGGCTCGCCGGTCTGCTGGGGGCAGGATCAAGCTGGCCAATCATCACCACCTGAAGGTCAGCGTTTCGTGCTCATCAGTAGTGGCCGCACGCATACTTGCGCCCTGCATGATGACCGCCGCCCGGCATGCTGGGGGGCCCGGACGGGCGAGTGACGATAGCGCCGCACTTCGAGCGTTTCCTCTGGATAAGCAGTGGCGACCGCTACACCTGTGGCCTCCGGGAGGATGGGACGGTCACTTGCTGGGGCGAGGGGGCACTCGTAGCGCCGGTTGACGAAAAGTTCACCTCCTTGAGCGTCGGCAGCTCCCACACCTGTGGTATCCGTCACGATGGAAGCCCGGTCTGCTGGGGCAGCGGATACGAGACGGCAGTCGCAAGCGCCCGGCATTCCACATACCAAGCAGTCCGTACCTATACCTCCATTGCCGTCAGCAGCGGAAGGGGCCATGTCTGTGGTCTGCGACAGGATGGGACGCCGTTTGTTGGGGGGCCGATTGGTCCGGCCAGAGCACTCCACCGGACGACGAGCGGTTCACCGGGATCAGCAGTGGCGTGTCTCATGTTTGCGCTCTCCAGATTGCTATGACGCCTAATCCCATAATCGCTTCTAAGCGCCTGTTGAGCACATCCATCCTGCTCTCAGACAGTTGGTACGCTCGAACCACGTCCGCGCCGCCGCTTCGTCGGGGAATATATCGAACAACTCGACCACGGTCAGGCCCTCGCGGTCCGTGCGGTCCGGCCCCTTCTGCTTTTGCGCCTTGCCCATAGCAGCTTCTCTTTGCACATGCTCTATCATTAGTAGATCCTAATCAGTGCCCGTTGTCAAGTAGGGTATGTAATCCCCAATTCAAATGTGGTACTGCGTACAGACCCGTTAGGCCTACCATTTCCGGTTTACGTGTGCTTTAAGCAGGATTCGACAGCGTTTCGGCACCTCCCCATTCCCCAATGGCCTCAACGGTTCGTTTGTTCCCGTGCCTCAGCCCAAAGGACTGTTGAGCCGCTGGGCCACCGCGGTGATAGTGCCTGGTTGTACCCGGTCTATCGCTCGCAACACTCGTCCGGCGCGTTGATGTGCCGGTCGGCGCGCTCGCGGGCGCCCTCGTGACCGTCGGTTTGGCCGGGCCGGCGGTATCGCCACTCCTCGCAGGCGTCGTCGGTGGCGGGATAGCATTGCTTACCGGAGCCTTGCTGGCGGTCTGCGCGGAGCGGATGCGCCGCTCACCAGCCTGGAATGGGCTGGGACACATCCCCGTGCTCATCGCAGCAACCACGACGGCGGTGCTCGTCGTTCCGCTGGCGCTGATTGGGCTGGGGCTGGGCGTGGTCGTCGCGCTGCTGGCCTTAGGCCTGCTCGGTGCGGGGGCGCTCGGCAGGAGGCGCCTCCTGCTGCGAGCGCCCCCGCCGGAACCCACACCACAATCCGACGCGCCCGTCTCTTGACTCCGCCGGGAGCACGCCCTATACTGGGCGGCGAAAGTGTGATGCATCAGATTCCGTGCATCAATGGTAGCCTTAGCGGTGACGACATCCGAGTCTCCATCCGCCGTGCAGCTTGCTACTCTGCCAGCGGATCCGCTGGTGGGCTTGGAGGTGGACCAGCGCCAGCTCGATGAGCGGATCTACGACGCGCTCAAAGAGAAAATCCTGCAGAGCGAGCTAGCTCCGGGGACGGCGCTGACCATCCGCAGCGTGGCGCAGCGCCTCGGCGTCAGCGTGACCCCGGTGCGCGACGCGCTGCGCCGGCTCCAGGCCGAGGGCTTGGTGCAGATGCAGGGGCGGGGCGAGACCACCGTTGCCCAGTTGGAACCGGGCGAGATTGACGACATTCTGGACTTGCGGCTGGCGCTGGAGTTGCACGCGACCCGCCGTGGTGTGACCGGCATGAACGGCGCGGCGCTGAAGCGCCTGGAAGAGCTTTTGGCGACAGCAGTACGGACGTTTCGGAGTGATGCGTACCACGACTACCCGGCTGCCAGTCGCCTGGACCAGGAGTTCCACTCGGTCTTGGTGCGGGCCGCCGGCAACGAGCGCCTCACGGAGATATACGAGACGCTGGGCGCCCGCGTGCAGATTGCGCGGGTGTACTACACAACAACCCGGCGACGCCCGCGGGCCACGTATGAGGAGCATCGGGCCATTCTCGAGGCCTACCGCCAGCGCGATCCGGCAACTGCTGCCGCGGCTGTCGAAACCCACATTGCACACACGCGCCAGCACATCGCCCACCTGTTAGAGCAGCAGGTGGAAGGAGGTGAAGCCGACAACTGATATGCGACTACCGATCGCTCAGGCGTGGTGGGGAGCTCGCCACGCGGCTAGGCCGGACAGTTCAATCGTGAGGTGGCGCACAGCAAGAGAGGGGAAACCATGGGATCGAAAGCGAAGAGACACTTCACCCGACGGACCTCAGTGCTTACATTCGGCGCACTTGCCGGCGGCGCGCTGCTGGCGGCGTGTGGCGAAATCGAGGTTCGCTACGTGCAGGGGCCGGCAGGCCCGGCCGGGGCTTCCGGCGCCCAGGGTGAGCGCGGCGCGACTGGATCCACCGGCACCAAGGGTGCGGCCGGGGCAGCAGGTCAGACGCAGACCATCGTGCAGGAGAAGGTGGTCACCGTCGAGAAGCCGGTGGTCGTCGAGAAGGTGGTCACCGTCGACAGGCCGGTCGTCGTTGAGAAGGTCGTCGAAGTGCCGGCGTCGCAGACGCGGACGCAACATGCGCCGGCCAAGGCCCCCGGTCCAGCACCGGCGGCTGGCCAGGCGCAGGGCACCATCCGGTTCATGTTCCGTGCCGGGCCTGAGGAGAAGGGATTCGAAGCCATCACCAAGGTGTTCCGGGAGCGCAACCCGAACGTGGAGGTAATCACCGAGCCTACCGCGGGCGGCCACGAGTCGAAGATGCTGATCCAAACCGCCGCTGGCACGGAACCCGACCTGATGTGGACGGCGAGCATCGGCAACCTGTACGACTTTGTGGCCTATGACGCCTGGCTGCCGCTCGACGCTTACGCGAAGCGGGATAAGATCAGCCTGGACGATTGGTACCCGGCGGCCGTCGAGACGATGCGCGAGGACGGCATCCTCTGGGCGTTGCCGCTGTGGTCGCATCCCTCGATCACCGGCCTCTACTACAACAAGGACAAGTTCGACCAGGCCGGCCTCGATTACCCGAACGAGAACTGGACCCAGGACCAGCTGCTCGAGGCGGCCCAACAGCTGACGAAGCGGGGCGAGTCGGGCGAGGCCAAGGACCAGCAGTGGGGCTACCGGCCCTTGACCGGGTACTACAACGGGTTCCTGCAGGACATTTGGGCCGCCGGCGGCGGCGCTCTCAACAAAGAGCGCACGGCGTCTCAGTTCAACGAAGGGGTCGTCCGCGATGCCATCCAGCGCGTCTACGACTGGTTCCACCGCTACCGCACCGTACCACCGCCGGCCTGGTCCTGGGGTGGCAGTCCCCCGGACAAGCTGCCGCAGAGCACGCTGGCCATGTGGGCGAATGGCTACTGGGGCTGGTGGGGCTCGCAGGCCTGGGAATTCAACTGGGGCGTGACCCAGCTCCCGAAGGGTCGCGGGGGTACGAACGGGGGCATGCTGCAGACCGACGCTATCCCTATTACCAAGCGGAGCGAGTTCCCCGACGCGGCCTGGGAGTTGCACAAGCTGCACTCCTCGAAGGAAGGCGGCTTGATGCTCAACGATCACCGGCTGATTCCCAGCTCGCGGCCCGACGTGTGGACCGATCCGAAGCTGACGGCGACGGAGGCGCACCGCTCGTGGCACAAGACGTTGCTCTCGGCCCACCCGCTGGAGTACCCCTCCAATCTCTGGGTGTCGCAGTTCCACAGCCAGCTCACCGCGGGCGCCCACCCGATCTGGAAGGGTGAGCTTTCGGTGGACCAAGGGGTCCGGCAGCTGACGCGCATTGCCGTTAACGTCCTCAACCGACCCCGACCCCGGCTGTAAGCACCGGGAGGCACAGCTTGCAGAGGGTGTTGCTCTTCCTCCGGCTCACGCTACGGGGAGCACACCCTCTGGTTCTGTCGTGGAGGAGCGCTTCCGCATGGCGATGCACCACACTCTGCTCCGCTCCGATACCGTGTCCTCCCATCCGGAGCGCTTACCCTGGGCCAACCTGGGGCAGGCTTGGCGATGAGCAGGCTGGAGCAGCGGCCTTTTGGGCATACCGGCGAGCAGGTGACCGCCGTCAGCTTGGGTGGCGTTGGTCTGCCGCGGGTGTCCTTCGCTGACGGCGTGGCAACGGTCCATCGCGCGTTGGAGCTAGGGATCAATTACCTCGACACCGCCCCGCTCTACACTCGGGGGCTGGCGCAGGCCATTCTCGGCGTCGCCCTGGAGGGCCGCCAGGAGCCATACCTGCTGGCGACCAAGCTAGGCCACCTGGCGCAGCCGAGCCGCTTTCGCTCGCCCGATGCCCTGCACACGCAGTTTGAGGAGAACCTGCGGCTCTTGCGCCGCGATAGTGTAGACGTGCTCCTAGTTCACGAAGCCGACCAGCGCTACTGGTGGTCCGACGAGCCGAGTGACAGCCCACTCGTTGACCTGGAGACCGAGTACGACGTTGCGAACGCGCCGGTGATGCAGGTGCTCCGGGAGGCGCAAGCCCAAGGCCGGTGCCGCTACATCGGCATCACCGGAAATAATCCTGACCACCTGGCGCACGTCCTGCAAGCGGTCGAGGTGGATGCCTGCTTGAGCGCTTTCAACTACGGCGCGATCCACCGGGGCATCCGTCGCCAGCTTCTGCCCGCTGCCGGAGAGCGCGGCGTCGCTGTGCTACTGGGAGGAGCCTTCCAACAGGGCCGGCTCGTGGTGGTGCGCCCGGAGTGGCTGCACACACCGCCGAACTGGCCGAGCTGGATGACGCCCGAGGTGCAGCGCCGCGTCGCGCGCCTCGTCGTGCTGCAGCAGGAGAGTGGGCTTTCGTTAGTCACGCTGACTCTCCGTTACGTGGTGGCCGACCGGAGCATTGCCACTATCCTGGTCGGGGCGGCAACACCGGCCGAGATCGAGGAAAGCGTGGCGGCCGTGCATGCGGGACCGCTGGCGCCCGATCTGCACCAGGCAGTGGAGGCGTTGGGCCTGCCCTGACGGTGCCGGGGCCGTGCGGCGGAGGTGGGCGGCCGCTGTAGGGGCAACCCTTGTGGTTGCCCGGTAGGGAGGTGCGCGATGACGATGGCACGAGGGAGGGCTACGCCGCCCGGCACGCCACAGGTCGGCTGCCAACTGATCGTGTTCGACCAGCGCGCGGAGGAAGACCTGCGCGGTGTGCTGGCCGATGTGCGGGCGGCTGGGTTTGATGGTATTGAGGCGCACATCCTCCAGGAGGGCAACGCGGCGGCCGTGCGTACCGCGCTCGCCGAGTTTGGGCTGGTGCAATGGAGTCTGTCCCTTGGCTACCACCAATGCGTGGATGGCGTAGATCAGGTGGTGGACTACGCGCACGGGCTGGGCAGCAAGTTCATCATGGTATCGGGCGTCGGCGACCACCAGACGGAGGGCTTGCAGGCCTACGAGGGGGCCGCGGACCTCTTCAATCGCCTGGGAGCGCGCTGTCGCGCCGCCGGGATAACCTTCTGCTATCACAACCACTCCTGGGAATTTCAGGAGTACGACGGCGTGACCGGGCTGGAGCGGCTGTATGCACTCACCGACCCGGACTTGGTCAAGGCCTGCATTGACGTGTTCTGGGTACGGCATAGCGGCCGTGACCCGGTGCAGTTCCTCCGGCAATATCGCGACCGGATCGGCTACGTGCATCTCAAGGACCTCCGGTACGTCGGGCCGGAGCCACGGCGCCCGGGCATCTTGGCGGGCGGGCTGGACCTCAGCCCAGAGCGATACACAACCCTCATGACGGAGGCCGAGTTCGCGGAGCTAGGCACTGGGGAGATGGACTTCCCCGGTATTTGGGAGGTGCTCCGTCCGCTCAACCTGCCGTGGGTAGTCTACGAGCAAGACCGCACGACACTGCCGCCAGCGGAGGCGGCAGCGGTCAGCCGGCGCTATCTCCAGGAAACGCTAGGAATCTAGTGGCCAGAAGGGGAAAGCGATGATGCAGACGGGACAGGACACGTCGCTCCGCAGCTACCTGAGCGGGCTGCTGCCCGACGTACTGCTCGCCGCGCTCGCGGAGGGCCCCGGCTGGCTCGTTCACACGGACGGCGCGGCGCTGACCTGGGAGCCGGACGGTGCGCCGGAGATCGAGGATGAAGCGGTCGTTCTGCGCTGGCGGCACGAGTCCGGCCTGTGCGCCGTCCAGCGCATCGTGCGGATGCCCGCCCACCGGACGGCTACCGTCCAGGTGAACTTGGCCCAAGAGGACACGACGGCCTCACTTCCGTTGAGTGCTATTCAACCGCTCGTGCTGCTGTGGTCCGGCTTGGAGCTTACCTCCCTGCGGCTGCGGACGCTGGGCGGTGGCGTCACGCACGGATCGTACCCGCCGTCCGCCTACCGAGAGCGCGAGGTGGTGCTACGGTCCTCGATCAGTGACCCGTTCATCATCGAGTCTGCTCCCGACGGGCGCTCGTCGAACCGTGACCTGCCATTCCTGCAGCTACACGCTGAGGGCGGCGGGGTGATTAGCGCATTGGAATGGTCCGGCCCCTGGTACCAGGAGGTGCGCGCGCATCCCACCGGAGCAATGCTCTGGGCCGGCGTGCCGGGAGACGACTTGGTGCTGGCGCCGGGGGAGACGCTCGCGCTGCCAGCGGTACACCTGATCGGCTACACCGGCGACGTGACCGCCGGGGGGAATACCTGTCGCCGCTACCTCTACGATGTCGTGTGCCCCAGCATCGGCGGGAAGCCGGCGATGCCGACACTCTCGTATGACTCCTTCTTCGGCGTGGCGACCGACTTCGATGAGGCCTTTCTGCGGCGCCAGGTGGATCGGGCGGCCGAGTTGGGCCTCGAATACTTTGTGGTGGATGCCGGGTGGTACGACGGTTGTGGCCCGGACGGTCACGGCCCGTTCCGCCTAGGCGTGGGGAACTGGGAGCACGTAGACACACGGAAGTTCCCGCAGGGGCTGGAATCGCTGGCAGCCTACGTGACCGCAAAAGGGCTGGCGCTCGGCCTCTGGTTCGACATCGAGCGCGCGCACGTCACCAGCCGGTGGGCCACCGAGCACCCGGACTGGTACCTGAGCGTGGACGAGGACTTCATCCACCGGCAGCACGTGACCGGGGCGGTGATCGAGCCGGGGAGGACTCCCGTTTCGTCGCCGGGCGGAACGCCGGTCGGGGGGCCTGGCCCCGACTTCAAGCACCTCAATCTCGGTGTGCCGGCGGCGCAGGAGCAGGTAATTGCCGTCATCGGTGGGTGGGTGGAGCGACTGGACCTGAAATGGATTCGGTGGGACTACAACTTCGGCCCCACGCCGTACTGGACCGCGGCCGATCCGACGGGCAAGATCGCCTTCCGTCATATGGAGGGGCTGTACCGGGTACTGGATACGCTGGTGGCCCGGTACCCCGATCTGGTGATCGAGACCTGCGCCGGCGGGGGGCGCCGGGTGGACTTGGGGATGCTGCGGCGTGCGCAGGCCGCCTGGTTTTCCGATCATACCGTTGACCGGCATATCTGCCGCGCCATGCAGGTCGGATTTGCCCGCCTCCTACCCAGCCATCTGCCCAACAGCGCCGTGCCGGTGAACCGGAACGAGGGGGATGGCAACGTCAGCGACCGCGACGTGTTGAGCCGCATGGCCGGCGCCTTGAGCTTCGACGGCGATATTGCCTCTTGGTCGCCGCGCCTGACTCGGCGGGTCGCCGCACTGGTCGGAATCTACAAGCAGGTCCGTTGGCTGTTGACCCAGGACTGCTATCCGCTCCTGCCGGCGCCGCAGCGGCCGGAGGACGGTGAAGCGGTGGCATTTGTCGCCCGTGACGGCAGCGCGGCCGTGGTGCTGGCGTATCGTATGCCCGATAGTCCACCTCTACCGCCGCTGCGACTGCGCGGCCTGCGGCCGGGGGCAACGTTCGAGCTGCACGATCCGGTGTCCGAAACGCCGGGGGCACGTCTGGACACGCAGGTGCTGGCTGACCCCGGACTATCGCTAGAGGTGCCCGCGGACGGCGCGGTACTCCGGCAGCTGCGCCTCGCGGAGTAGGCCTGATAACCGAGGTGACACGCTCGGTCAAGGGGGTATAGGTGATGCGTGCCGTGTATTTCCCTGGCGATGGGAAAGTGGATGTGCGGGAGGCGCCGGAGCCGCCGGCGCCCGGGCCGGGGCAGGTGCTGGTCGCCATGCGGGCCGCGGCGTTGTGTGGCACGGACGTACACACCTACCACCTCCCAGCCGAGGCCCTCCCTCCGTACCCGATCATCCGCGGTCACGCGCCGGCCGGGGTGGTCGCGGCGGTTGGCTCCAACGTGTCGAACGTCGCCCCCGGTGACCGCGTGAGCGTCTACCAGTACCTCGGCTGCGGCACCTGCCGCCACTGTCACGCCGGCTACGTGATGTGGTGCTCGCAGATGCAGTGCCATGGCGCCAGCACCGACGGCGGCTTTACCGACCTGCTGTTGACCAACGACCGCAACTGCCTGCCGCTGCCGCCGGCATTGAGTCTGGAAGTCGGGTCGCTGCTGGCCTGTACGCTCTGCACCGCTTACCAGGGACTCACGCGCCTGGCGCCGCACGGTCCCGAACGGCTGGTCGTCTTCGGAGTAGGCCCGGTGGGGCTGGCGACAGTGCTCCTCGCCCACGCGATGGGCGCGGACGTGATCGCCGTGGACCTGTCCGCGCCGCGGCTTGCGCTGGCGAGGGAGTTCGGGGCCAGTGCCACGATCAACGCGGCGGAAGAGGACGTGCCGGCCCGTGTGCTGGCACTGACGGATGGCGAGGGGGCCGACGCCGGGGTCGAGGCCTCGGGAGCGGTGGCGGCACAGCAGCAGCTGATCGGCGCCCTGCGACGCGGGGGGCGCGGCTGCATCATCGGCATGGGCAGCCACACGCCAAGCGTGAACCTGATCCAGCTCATCAATAAGCAGCTGACCATCCATGCCTCCAACGTCGCGCCTATCACCGCGTTTGCGCCGCTGATGGACCTGATTCAGCGCAAACGGATTCCGGTAGACCGCTTGATTACGCACCGCTTCCAATCGGTCGAGCAAGCGCCGGAAGCGCTACGGCTCCTGGAGACGGCCGCGACCGGCGCCGCGACCTTCGTGTGGTCGTAGGGCCCGTCCCGGCCACGACCCCAACGTGCCGCCGGCAGAGGCGCGACGCCAGCGCAGCCCCATCCGCTGGGGTTAAGCTAGGGCAACTCCGGTGTGCGGGAGGACCAGCCCATGAACGTGGTCGTGATGGTGCTCGATACCCTGCGCTACGACGTGGTCCACCATCTCGGCAGCACCCGCGTACACACACCCAACCTCGACGCGCTGCGCCGCGACAGCGTGAGCTTCAGCGCTGCCTTTGGCGAGGGCGAGCCGACGGTGCCCGTGCGGCGCGCGCTCATGACCGGCGTGCGATCTTTCCCCTGGCGCTACCCCTTCGACACGCAGGGCCTCTACACCGGCAACCGGGGGTGGCACCGGATTCCCCCGGAGCAGACCACGCTGGCAGAGCTTCTGCTGGCGCGCGGTTACAAGACGGCCTTGATTGCCGATGTCTTCCACCTCTTCAAGGCAACCATGAACTTCACTCGCGGCTGGCTCAACTGGGAGTTCATTCGCGGCCAAGAGAACGACAACTGGCAAAGTGGCAGTCTCGATCTCATCCGCGACGAGCTCGGTCGCTACATGCCGGGACCGCTCGATCTGCGGGCACACGTCACCCTCGTTCAATACTTGTTGAACAAACGTGCGTTTGCCCACGTGGACCCCCTGACTTCCGGAACCGTCTTTCGCCGGGGGATCGAGTGGCTGCAGGCCAATCACGACGACGGGCCGTTCCTGCTGTGGCTGGAGGCCTTCGATCCGCACGAGCCATGGGACCCACCGCGCGCCTACGCCGACCGCTACTGTCCGGACTTCGCGGGCACAGAGTTCATCATGCCCCACGCGGCGCCCCAAGTAGCCACCGATCACGAGAAAGAGCGGGTCAAAGCGCTCTACTACGGCGAGATTACCTACATGGACGAATGGATAGGGCGGTTGCTCAATACCATCGCCGATCTTGACCGCCTCCAAGACACGATGATTCTGTTCACCTCGGACCACGGAACCGAGCTCCTCGACCACGGACGGTTTGGCAAGAACGCGGCGGCGCTTCACCCCTACAACACACAGCTCAACTGGCTAATACGCCATCCGAGCGGTGTCGGCGCCGGGCACGAGGTTGCTGCGTTCGTCCAGGGCCACGATCTCTTTCCGACCATACTCGACCTCCTCGATATGCCCGCACCGGAGTACACGGACGTAGCGACCGCACTGGTGGGACGCAGCGTGTGGCCGCTAGTGCAGGCTGTGGCGGGCGAGCACGTGCCGGCGGCCACACTCGCTGCGGCCCATGCCAACCGGGACGTTGCCATCACGGGCTGGGGGAGCTACGCCAGTGTGCGGAGTAAGCGGTGGAACTATATCGTCAACTTCGAGCACCCGGAGGCCGATACCAGGCTGTACGACCTCGCAGCCGACCCGGACGAAAGTCACAGCGTGGCCACACATCGTCCCGACGTTGTGCGGGCGTACCGCCACCGGCTCGAAGACTTTCTCGGCCAGGAGCTACCGGCCACACTGTCGGACCGTTTCCAGCCGGACAACTACCGCAATCCAGCCCAACTGTATTACAGCCGACGTGCCTAATACCAATACGTTGCGAACACGCTACAAGATGTGGGGTCCTTGCGGATAGGTGTCATTTCCCGCGCCGGCTCAGACCGGGCGGGGGATGCGGCGGAGGCAGGTGGGGGATGGCCGGCGGTATACTAGGCCATGGAGGAAGGAGGTAGGGGAATGGAGCGCCAAGACTGGCTGCTGCTGGTGCTGGCCGCTGCCGACAGGAAACCGTTGTCGCCCTTGCAGCTCCAGAAGTCGCTCTTTCTGGTGGGGTACGACCTTGCCAAACTCGTGGGTCCCGACTTCTACACCTTCCGGCCCTTCGATTACGGTCCGTTCGACGCGACGGTCTATCAGGATGCCGAGGAACAGGCCGCTCAGGGCCTCATCACCATTCGTAGCCATCCGGTGACGAAGCGGGTATTCTCCCTGACCACGACGGGGGTAACCCGGGCGCGAGCGCTGGAACCGGAGTTGCCCGTCGACGCGGTGCGCCACTGCCGCTATATCGTGCAGTGGGCACAGAGTCAGACTTTCCGAGAATTGACCCAGGCAATCTACGAGCAGTTCCCGGCGTATGCGGAGCGGAGCGTTCTGCCCGGTGCCCGCACCAGTGGCCGTGCCACCAGGCGACGCTCCCGGGAGCGTCGCGGCCGCTGGGCAGCGGCCCTGACCGGCGCAGCCCGCCTACTGGATTTCGGTGCGACCCTGCACACCCGCCCGGCGGTGCGGCGTCGCCGGGCCGCACGACCGCGTGGCCGGCGGCCGTCCGACGGGGCGGCGCTGCACTCCGACTGGGATGCCATCGGCGGCGACCTGCGGGCAGCTATATCCTCGTTCGAGGCGGCAGAGCCGGCGACGCACGAGGTACACGCGGAGAGCTAAATGGAGGCCGGCGCAGCAGCACCACCGCCCGACCGACCGGAAGCGCCGGCACCACCTCCGTTCAGTGAGCGGGATGTAGCAGAACGGGAACCTGCTCCTCCGGCCGCCCTCGAGGAGCAGGCTAGAGCCGTCCCAGCGGCGTCACGCACAGGAGAAGGCGAGCTGCCCTCGGCCACCTTGATGGCCGGGATCACCGCTCTACGTGGTCCGCTGCCTCCCCCTGAGGTATTGGCTCAATACGAAGTGGCCCTGCCAGGTGCAGCCGAGCGCATCTTCAAGATGATGGAGCGCCAGGAGGAGCATCGGCAAGCACTGGAGCGGGCCGAGAGCGAAGCTGACCGGGCGCTGAAGCGGGAGGAGAGTGAGGCCGACCGGTCGCTGGATGGCGAAGAGTTGCGTCTGACCCACCGGCGAGAGATGAGTGGAATCGCGGCCGGTGCCGCAGTGGTATTCGGCGTCCTCGCGACAGCGGTCATTCTCGCCTTTCTCGGTGCCACCACCCCGGCCGCATGGCTCGGCGGCTCATCCTTAGCGGCTCTCGCCGGGGTCTTCGTCTATGGCGTTCGACAGGGCGATACCCGCGGTGAAGAGGATGCTCGATCGGAGGACAATGACTGACGATACGACCGAGGGTCTCGGGATCGAGCGGGTTGACGAGGAGCAGAACACCACGCTCCTGGCCCGGATCACCAAGGACGTAAGCACGATCCTGACACCCAACGAGACCATCGCTTACATCGCGCACCAGAACCGGACGGCCTTCGGCCAACGGAGAGATGCCGCGGTTGCCACCAACAACCGCATTATCATCTATCGGCCCCATCGGTTTGGCCGGCTCGAGTTCCGCGATTTCTTGTGGGAAGACGTCCAGGATGCGACCATTGTCGAGGGGGTCTGGTCGACACGATTCACCTGCGTTACGACAACTGGGCGCACGCTCCGGCTCGGCGGGCTGGTCAAGGAACAGGCCCGGGCACTCTACGCCGTCTGCCAACAGAAGGAACAGGAATGGCGCGAGCGGCGCCGCGTGCGCCAGATGGAAGAGGAGCGGGCGCGGGCCGGCGGCGTGCAGGTCACGCTGCCCGGCGACGGCGGCGCGCCGCCCACCGGGGAGGCGGTCGCCAGGAGTGCTGAGGACCCCGTGGCCAGATTGGCGAAGGCCAAGCAGTTGTTCGACCAGGAGTTGATCTCGGAGGCCGAGTACGAGACGCTTAAGGCGAAGATCCTCAGCACGCTGTAACGCTGGAGAAGCGCTAGCTGCGCAGCGAGGCCGTGCGGCGCCAACATGGCCGGCACGCGGGCGCTCAGAAGGCGCTTGAAGCTTGGTTCGTCCACCCCCTCCGTATTAGCAGGCCCTATCCCAAGCCTTCATAAAGAAAAGGCCCAGCGCTCCTTTACGGGTGAAGCGAGGCGGCCGCTGTCCGTCTTCTGACCGGGTCTACGTACAGCATCTTGATGAGAAAATACAGCGTCAAGAAAGAGTCAACGAGAATGCCGAGCGAGAACAACACCATGACTCCTTCGAAGGTCACCTCCCATACTCCCGATATGTAAAGCAGGAACGCGGCAAAGTAGACCGAGCCGTTGGTGAGGAAGGCTTGGTAAGCGAGATACTTTGTCTGTCCGAGGCCATAGAAGAAGCTATCCGTCACGGTGTTGAACGAAAAGAGCACGTATGGAACGAACAAGATACCGAATGCGGTAGTAGCCCATTTGACAGTCTCTGCGTCGTCGGTCAGTGCTCTGGCAACGCTGGGGAAGGCCGGCACCGCCGCGATCCAGAGGATCATCATGCCGGCGGTAATCATCATGGCCGTGTACCAGAGCGTCTTGACGCGCTCGAGATTGCCGAACGAGTTGGCGACCAAGGCTTTCGCGGAGTCCGCAAAGGCCAGCACCGAGCCGAAATGGGGTTGTTTCTGGCCGAGGTTGTAGCCTGGTCGTTCAGCATAGCGACACCGATGGAGCCGAAGGGCACGAACGCGGTCCGCCGAGGACCACGGAAGAGCAATGTCGCTGGCGGATTTACGGCTCAAGTGCTATGACTAGCTCAAATGTGGTACTGTGTACAGTCCCATTAGGCCTACCAAACTGGACAAATCAAGAACCTTCATACTCAGGTTCATGCTGACGGTCTAGGTTGGGGTAGCATCCCCACCCCAACCTCCCCACCAGGTCGTGTCGTCTCATAGCTGGTACGCTGCCGCGACATCCTGCATTGGCTGTCGATGAGAGACCCGGTTTCAATCCGCACCCGGTCGAGTGACAGGGTGCAACGATTCGCCGTCAGGTCGCAGTGCCGGAGGATGGCGAGGTTTCCATCCTCACCCAGTCGCTAGGCCTAACGGTACTGTACGCAGTACCACATTTGAATTGGTCGTTGCCCTCTGAGTGCCAAAGCCCCCGACCCCGATACTGCCCCCGGTCATTGGAGGAGGTTGGAGGAGAGGAGGTGAGGCAACGTGGGCTCTGCTCACAACGCTCCTGGCACTTGCCTCCCTCCGTACTCGACGACCAAGCGTCAAGTGTGTCCGGCAGCCTGCCAGCGATCCGGCACGGCGAAGCAGACCCGCACCAACCACGCTGCACAGGAGATGATCCCGGCGCTCGGCGACCCCATCAAGGGACGGCGGCTCGGCATTCATACGCTGTGGTCGCTGGCATGCCTGCCGGCGGAGGAACAGTTGAACCGGATTGAAGCAATTGCAAGGTGAAGCGGCTTGGATGTTCGGTTCGCATCTTCTTGAGCGGGCCAAGCGGTAGTTCAACGCCTTGACCGCACAGCGTCGTGTGTAGACTCTCCTACCTAGACGATCGCCCATGACGCCGGTCCCAAACAAGACCAGCTATTAAAGAGTAGTCACTCAGGAGGCACAGCCTCTAGGGTACGCACACCAGCTACTGGCCATGATGCAGGCAAGACACGACGACCATCTGGAAGCCCACGAGTTCTCGAAACGCTTGGGCGCCATCAGTCCAGCGCAGTTTCAGGCCGCGCTGGATCACTTCGGGCTGGGCCACTTGGTCAGCGCAGAGCCGATTACGCTGGGCAACTTCGGGCAGAACTGCTTCTTGCACAGTACGGCGGGCGCATTCGTGTTGCGCGGCGCCCCCCACTATCCGTGGCAGTTCTTGGAGGAGCAGCTCTTTGCCCGGCTGCTGCACGAGCACACGTCCGTGCCGGTTCCGTGGCCCTATCACGTGGACGAATCGGCAGCGATTTTCGGCTGGTCCTACGCCATCATGCCCCGCCTGCCAGGCCGGCCCTTGGCTGACCAAGCGTTTCGCGGCAGCCTGGACGCGGCAGCGCAACGGGACATCGCCGGGGCACTCGGACATACGCTGGCCGATTTCCAGGTATTGGAATGGCCGCTGCCCGGCGCCTACGACCCAATAACCCGGACGATCCGGCAATCCGCCGCCTTCAACCCGGTGGCCGTCAACCCGGCCGCCGCCGCGCCCGGAGTAGACGCGCCGGAATATGCGCGACAACTGCTGGCGCAGGCACGAGCCGTGGCGCCGGCGCAGACCACCGCGGCCGACGCTGAGTGGGCCGAATCCGTCATTGCCGGTGCGCTCGATGCCCTGCGCGAGCCGTTCCGGCCGTGCTGCGTCATGCGCGACTACCAGGAGAACAACGTCAATGTGGCGCGGGCAGCGGACGGAACCTGGCAGGTGAGCGGAGTGTTCGATCTGATGGGCCTGTTCTTTGGCGACGGCGAGGTTGCCCTAGCGCGGCAAGCAGCAATCTATGCAGAGCGCGATGCCTCGCTCGCCAGCGAGTACGTGTGGTCGTATCTCCGGCGGCCCCCGCGCCCCGGCTTTACCCAGCGGTTTCCACTCTACATGCTGGCAGAACGGCTTGAGGTGTGGGAGTGGGCCTACCGGACGGATAGAGTGTGGTGGGACGGCAGCCTGAGCTTGCAGGCGTGGGCACGACCCGCCACCGAGGTGCTCAGTGGGTTATTCTGAGACCTGTGATATAACTCCCGTCAATCAAATGGTACGCAGTCTAGTACGCCAGAGTAACCTAGCAGATCGACAGTCTGATTATAGAGAAGCGGAAAGTCGGCCCGTCGTTGAGGTCAGACAGACGCTTCTACCCGGAAATGCTTGGCTATCTGCTGAGGTTCGTGACGCCTCGGCAGACTGCATCCTCGCCGGCGGCAATATGATTGTGACCACAATGCCTCGGAGGATAAGAGGGCTGAGATGGTGGAGATGAGGGGACTCGAACCCCTGCCCTCCTGCTTGCAAAGCAGGCGCTCTCCCAACTGAGCTACATCCCCGGAAGACAGTACAGCAATCAGCCGGAAGCGGGGCGAGCACGACAATCGTCCCAAGCTGACCACCGATCGCTTGTCGGGGTGGGCCTTCCTGGATTCGAACCAGGGACCTCAGTCTTATCAGGACTGCGCTCTAACCAACTGAGCTAAAGGCCCGCCGGCGCCGAGGCGCGGAGCACCTTCACCGCTGAAGAGTAGTAAGAGGCGTTGCAAGGGAAGAGAACCGATCGCTCCAGTCGCAAATGACTACGGCAGGACATCGGAAACCGGCGCCACTACCGTAGACCGACCTAGAAGTGGTGAGATGACTGCGCTGGCCGAAGCCGAGCAGACACTCACACCGACTCCCTTAGAAAGGAGGTGATCCAGCCACACCTTCCGGTACGGCTACCTTGTTACGACTTCACCCCAATCACAGACCCGACCCTCGCACCGGGGGTGGGAGACCCACCCCGGGGGTGCTTCAGGCATGGCCCGCTTTCGTGGTGTGACGGGCGGTGTGTACAAGGCCCGGGAACGGTATTCACCGCCGTATGCTGACCGGCGGTTACTAGCAACTCCACGTTCAGGCAGGCGAGTTGCAGCCTGCCATCCCCACTGAGACGCCGTTTACAGGATTCGCGCCCCCTCGCGGGGTGGCTACCTATTGGCGGCGCCATTGTAGCGTGTGTGTAGCCCTGGGCGTATGAGCCATGCGGACTTGACGTCATCCCCACCTTCCTCCGGAGTTCGTCCGGCAGTCGGGGCAGAAAAAGCAACTGCCCCCGAGGGTTGCGCTCGTTGCGGGACTTAACCCAACACCTCACGGCACGAGCTGACGACAGCCATGCAGCATCTGGCGCGGCTCCCTGGCGGGTCACCCCCCTTTCGGGGCGCTACTACCGCGTAGTCCAGCCCAGGTAAGGTTCTGCGCGTTGCGTCGAATTGAACCACACGCTCCGCTGCTTGTGCGGGCCCCCGTCAATTCCTTTGAGTTTTAGTCTTGCGACCGTAGTCCCCAGGCGGGCCACTTACTGCGTCAGCGCCGGCACCGCAGGGGTCGATACCCGCGACACCCAGTGGCCATCGGTCAGGGGGTGGACTACCGGAGTATCTAAGTCCGTTCGCGCCCCACCCTTTCGCCCCTCAGGGTCAGGACTGGTCCAGCGCGGCGCCTTCGCTACCGGTGTTCCGACCGGGCTCTACGTATGCCACCACTCCCCCGGCCGTTCCCCGCGCCTCGCCCAGCCTCCAGTCGCACCGTCGGCGCCGACCTCCCCGCGTTGAGCACGGGGCTTCCACGACGCCCGTCTGCGACCCCCTACGGGCCCTTTACGCCCAGTAAATCCGGATAACGCTCGCCTCCTCCGTCTTACCGCGGCTGCTGGCACGGAGTTAGCCGAGACTTCCTGCGGGGGTACCGTCTAAATTCGTCCCCCCGTACAGCGGTTTACACCCCGTAAGGCGTCATCCCGCACGCGGCGTTGCTGCATCAGGCTTTCGCCCAGTGTGCAAGATTCCTTCATGCTACACCCCGTAGGGCGCGGGACCATCTCTCAGTCCCCGTGTGGCCGGTCAGCCTCTCAGCCCGGCTACCCGTCTTCGCCTTGGGAGGCCGTGACCCCCCCAACTAGCTGATAGGACGCGGGCCCCGCACCGGGCGCAGCGGAGAACTGCCCTCCGCTGCTTTCCTCGGCTCCCCCGCGGGAACCGAGCGTAGGCGGGATTAGCCCCCCTTTCGGGAGGATAGCCCCCACCCGGCGATAGATTGCCCACGTGCTCCGCACCCGGACGCCACTGATGAACCGTAGCCCACCCGTCCGACTCGCATTGATCAAGCACGCCGCCAGCGTTCATCCTGAGCCAGGATCAAACTCTCCCCGTAATACCACCGCTCGCTCGGAGCGATGGTCAGCGTTACAAAACTCTGACTGGAAAGCGTCCTAGCCTCTTCACCAATCGCAAGCTACCTCTTACTACTCTTCAGTTGTGAAGGTCCGCGCTCGGCACGCGCTCTGCTACCGAGTAGACTTGTACTATAGCACGGCCCCACAGTTGCGGCAAACACGCTCGCCCGGTCAATCCGCGATGGAAGGGCTGGCTCCCGCGCGCCGCACTTCGATGTGCTCGTCTACGACGCGCGTCTCCCAGATGGGTAAGCATTGCGGCTCCGGCGGCAGGATGGCGTCGCCGCTCGTCAGGTCAAACAGCCAGCCGTGCAGCCCGCAGCGGAGACGCGCCGGAGGGCCGACCTCCACACCGCTCCAGGCCAGCGGCCACGCCGCGTGAGGGCAGTAGGCATCGAAGGCGTAGATGGTGCCGCCAACGTTGGCGATAGTCACATCCTGGCCGGCACACCGGAGCTGCCTCAACTTGCCCGGCGGGACATCGCGCAAGCGCCCGACCCGCACAAACTCGTCGCTCATCGTGCAGAGCGTAGCCCATTGCGCCCAGCCGGCCAAGGCCATCGGCAGTGCGCGCACGGAGCGGGCCAGGATGACGGAGAATCCACGGCGGTGAGCGTGCCGGGCCGGGGCCGCCTATACTCGGTGCGTGGTGATCAACTCCGCTGCGGCTGTAGGCTCGCCGCGCCAGCGTCCCTCTCGCCGTCGCCGGCTCAGTCCATGGCTGTTCCAGGTCGTGAACTTTTGCTTTTGGATCGCCCTGTACTTCTACGTACCCATCCTGCCGGTCTACGCCGAGCGGAACGGCGCTTCCCTGACGGTGATCGGCGTGATGCTCAGTGCCTACGGGATCATGCAGTTTTTGCTGCGTATTCCCGTCGGGGTCGGGTCCGACCTCTTGGGACGGCGTCGGCCGTTTGTCATCGCCGGGCTGGTCGCAGCGGGGCTTGGCGCGCTCTGGTTTGTCTGGATGCCTGCGCCGCCCGGCCTGATCTTCGCGCGGGCGCTGACCGGCATCGGCGCCTGCGCCTGGGTCGTGATTACCGTGATGTATGCCGGCTACTTCGCGCCGGCGCAGGTGACGCGGGCGGTCGCCTTCCTCGCCGTCACCAACGGTCTCGGCCAAGCCGTGGCGACCTTTATCGGCGGCGCCGCCGCCCAAAGCTGGGGCTGGCACGCGCCCTTCTATCTCTCCGCCGGGGCAGCCGTTGTCGGGATCGTGGTGGTCGGGCTATGTGTCGAGGCCAGGACCGGACCGGCTGTAGCACCGGTCAGTTGGCGCCGCCTCGTGGCGGTGGGCACACATCCGAAGCTGTTGCTCGTCGCCGGCCTCGCTGCGGTGAATACCTATGTCCAATTCACCACGATCTATGGCTTCACGCCGGTCTTTGCGGCCCATGAGCTGGGCGCCAACCGCGCCGACCTCGGACTGCTCACGGCAGTCAGCGTCTTGTCGCTGATGGCCGCGCAGTTCCTGGCGCCCACCATCGTGAATCGCCTCGGTTTTCGCGGTCCTACCACCGCCAGTTTCCTGCTCAACGCGGCGATGACGGCCGTGATCCCGTTGGTCCCCGCGCTGGCCTTGGGCATAGGTCTCCAGAAGACGGCCGCGTTGCCCCTCCTCATCCTGACACAGAGCATTGCCGGCCTGGCGCGCGGCCTCTTGCAGACCAGCCTGATGAGCCAGAGTATCCTGGCCGTGCCGTCGGCGGAGCGGGCGACGGCAATGGGCGTCTTCCAGGCCGTGTACGCCAGCGGGATGCTGCTCGGCCCGCTCGTCGGGGGGCGGCTGGCGGATGCCGTCGGGCTGAACGCGCTGTTCTGGCTGGCCGGCCTGATGAGCACCGTTGGCGCGGTGGTCCTGCTGCGCGTTACGCCGCCGGAGACAACGGCACGCAGATCAACGACACCGGCGTAGCGCCAGCGCCGCGTGGGGCGCCTACCCCCGCAAAGGCAAGTAGTGCAGCAGTAACCAAAGTCTTGACGATTGCAGCACGGCGATCGGGTGTGCTACAAAGGGATGCAGGCGTCTGAAACAAGGACACAGGGGCCAGATGTACCAATTAAGCAGACAGCAGTCCCAACTGCTTGTCGGTATGCTAGCCATCGCGGTCTTGCTCCTCAGTGGTCCCTCTTGGGCCACCGCCCAGGGTGCCTTCGCCCACGGCACCGTGGTGGCCCTGCTAGGTACCCCCCATCTCTGGATCGCCGATGCTCAGGGCACCCTGCACTGGGCCGGAGATACGCGGGCATTGGCCGGACGCTACATTAACTGGAGCAATCGCTTGGAGTTGCCGCTCGACCAGATTCAGCGTGCTCCGCGTGGCGACCCGTGGCTCACGGCCGGTCTCTTGAAGGATGGCGATCCTATCTACCTCGTGAAGTGGGAGACCCACGAACCGCTGCCGCGGTTACTCCACATCCAGTCCATTCGCGATGTCGAACTATTCGGTATCAACGAGCGCAATTACGGACGCATGGTGATAGGCCGCGCGCAGTGGGAGGCCCACTACGGGATCCGCGTAAGTGACTTGGAACGCACAGTCCTCACCCCGGCAACTGGGAGTGTACTCGCCGAGTGGCCGCCGATGGCTCAGAAACACGTGGTTTTTCCAATACCAGAATATTGGGAAGTCGGTCCCCATGTGTGGCCTTTGAGCGGAAAGGTGCGGTTTCAACACAGCGAGATGTCGATTGTCCTGGAGGGCTTCCCGTTGACCGGGGTGACAGTCGTGACCACCCTCAAACGGCGAGACGTCGAGCATGATGTCCTCTCAATACTCGCGGTCCCGGAAAGAGACTATTCAGGGGTGAGTGCCGAACATCTACGGGATCGCATGGTCAATACGGTGGAGGACAAGATCCGTGACCGGTATCTTCGTTGCCGTGGTACATCGCCGGCTGAACTTGATAAGATTATTGATCGCGCTCTGAGAGAGAACCCCGATCTGAATCCCGAACAAGTGCGGAAGACCTTTAGAGAAAGGTATTGCGAGCCCGACAAGGAATATGTTGAGATTGACATTGAGAGAGAAGTTACTCAGATCGAGGGTGACTTGCCCGTCTGGCGGTTCAAGCTCGAGTATTGGTTCAACTTAGAGCATTGGGATTTCGATAGCTCGCTTGAGGCGTATTTTTCGGAGCACAGCATCGGCTATCTGGAATACATGGTCGTCAAACGCGGCAACGTCTTTTGGATCTTGGAGCATTCGCGTGCGAACCCCAGGGAAGACCGAAGGGGCGTGAGGCTTCTGTCTAGCCAGCGGGCGGTAGACAGCATTCTGAATAGTCTCGAGTTTCGTTATTGAGGCATTGCCGGAACCGGCGGCAGTCAGGACCAGTGGCAGGGGCGCAACACCCCCATGTCCCAAGTCAATCACACACGTTGAAGAACCGATGTTTGTAGCAGCCCAACCGTGGCGCTAGGCGTTCTCGCGGGCTGCGCGCGCGGCGGCGACGACCTGCTGGGTTACGTGGGCGGGGACTTCCTCGTAGTGGGAGAACTCGACCTTGAAGGTTGCACGGCCGCCGGTGATGGACCGCAGGTCGGTTGCGTAGCGGACAAACTCGGCTTGGGGGCCGTCGGCAGTGATGACCGTCGTGTGGCCGCCCTCGGTATCCATGCCCTGGATACGCGCTCGTTTTTGGTTGAGACCGGCAATGATGTCGCCGGCATTGGCCTCCGGCACCTGCACTTCGAGCTGCACAATCGGTTCGAGTAACACCAGCCCAGCCTGCCGAACCGCAATCTGGAAAGCCTGTGCGCCCGCCAGCCGAAAAGCGATCTCCGATGAATCGACGGCGTGCTCCTTGCCGTCATAGAGCCGGACCTGCACGTCCACGATGGGATAGCCGGCCAGTACGCCCCGCTCCATCGCCTCGCGCACGCCTTTGTCAACGGCCGGTCGCAGGCCCTGACTAATCACGCCGCCGACGATGTTGTCCACGAACTCGTAGCCCTCGCCACGGGAGCGGGGAGAGACTTCAATCGTGCAGACACCGTACTGACCATGCCCGCCCGACTGCTTCACGTGCCGTCCCTCGGCGGATGCCGTCGCCATGACGGTTTCACGGTACGGCACCCTCACCGGCTCCGTCTTGAGACTGGCACCGAACTTGCGACGGATGCGCTCCAAGCTCAGATCAATGTGCGAGTCGCCCATGCCGGAGAGGAGGGTCTGCGCCGTCTCCACACTGCGCGTGACTTGGAGCGTCAAGTCCTCTTCCTGCAGCCGTGCCACCGCACTGCTCATGCGGTCGAGGTCGCTCTTCGCTTCGGGCACCACGGCGACGGAATACACCGGCTCCGGGAAGTGAATGGCCGGCAGCAGCCGGGGCTGCTCGCGCTGGCTGATCGTGTCGCCGGTGGCGGTCTCGGCCAGCTTCGCCACAGCGCCGATGTCACCAGCCGCTACCTGCGATACCGGCTCCTGGTCCTTGCCCCGCACCATGAGGACTTGGCCGACCCGCTCGGCCTCTTCCTTGCTCGCATTCCAAACCTGGGCATCGGAGCGAAACGTCCCGGAATACACGCGGAAGTAGCTCAACCGGCCGACAAAGGGATCGGCCAGGGTCTTGAACACACGCGCCGCGAGCGGGCCGCCCGCAGCGGTGGTCAGCTGGCTGGCCTTGCCGGTACCAGTGTCCGTGCCGGCAATCGAGGTCTCGGCGGCCGCCGGCAGCAGCGCGACCAGCGCATCCAAGAGCTGGCGCACCCCCTTGTCGCTGGTGGCAGCGCACGCAAACACCGGGATGACTTGCTGGCTGGCGATACCCTGCTTGACACCCTCGCGCACTTCCTCGGGGGTCAGCCCTTCCCCCTCCAGATACTTCAGCACCAAGTCGTCATCGGTCTCGGCGACGGTCTCGGTCAGCTGCTCGGCGAACATCTCCACGTCGTCTTGCAACTCTGGCGGCACTTCCCCCTCAGTCACCTCACCGTCGTCGCCGAAGAACAGCGCCTTACCGGTAATCAGGTCCACCACACCGCGAAAGTCGCCCTCCTCGCCGATAGGCAGCTGTGCCGCTGCCACCTTGGTACCGTACATCTCGCGCAGCTGTTCGACGGCTTGCCGGAAGTTGGCGTTGTCGCGGTCGAGACGGCTGACGACCACGATGCGCGGCAATCCCTGATCGTCGCAAAGCTGCCACACCTGCTCGGTGCCAACCTGCACACCGGACACCGCCTCGACAAAGAGCACCGCGCTGTCAATGACATGCACCGCCTCGACGACCTCGCCCACAAAGTCGGCGTATCCGGGCGTGTCGAGGATGTTGACCTTGTGATCCTGCCACTCCAGGGGGAGGACCGCGAGGTTGATGGAGCCACCGCGCTTGACCTCCTCCGGCTCGTAGTCGGCTACGGTCGAACCGTCCTCCACGCGGCCAATGCGGCTGGTAGCGCCGCTGCGAAACAACATGGCCTCGGCCAGGGTGGTCTTGCCAGCACTCATATGCCCCAGAAAGCCCACATTGCGGATACGATCAGCTCCATGCGTGTCCATCGCCGCTCCTCTTTCGAATCACCTGGGATGAAGGCGATTATAACGATCCGGCTCTATCCGCCTCCACAAATACCGGTGGCGAACCGCGCCCGCCGCCTTTACGCGCGGCGGCTAACCTGTCAGGATTCACCGTCACGGGTACCATCATGCGTCTCCACGCCGCAGACTGGCAGTTTTGGCTCGACGACCGGCCGCGCATCCTGCGCTTGGCCTGGCTCCCGTATCCGCAGCTCCGGCCGGAGGCCTGGCCAGGCGCGTGCGCGGAGGCCAGCGCCGCTGGCATTCACGGGCTGATACTCCCCATCGCTTGGGCGCATCACGCGCCGGCACCCGATGTCCTCGACCTCGATGGCAGCACCGCCGCGCGGCGCGACCTGAGCCGCCTGCTCGCAATCATCGCCGACGCTGAACTCGGGCTGGTCCCCGTAGTGGATGCAGCGCAGCTCCCGGCGTGGCTGCACGGTGCGAGCGGTGAGCACCCTCGCCTGGAGGATCAAGAGCGCCAAGACGCAGCGGGAGACTGGCACGAGGCGGTGGTCCAGACGGTCGCTGCCATCGCGCACGATGCCACGCTGCTCTGGGCGCTGACCGAGCCACCCGGCCCCGACCGGGCCGCTGCCGCCGCGGTCACCGCGTATCAATCGTGGCTCGCCGCGCGCTACGACGACCCGATCGACCTCGCCCGCGAGTGGCAGCGCGACGTGGAGTCGTTCCGGAGCGTGGCCGCCCCGGGACCGGGCGCCGTGCCGGCCGAGCAACGGGATTGGCGGCTCTTCGACGTGTCGGTCTGCGCGGAGACTCTCGGTCGGCTGGTACAGCCGATCCGCGAGTACCTGCCGGAGGTCAGCACGGCGCTGCTCGTACACGATACCCGGCAGGCGCTGGCCCGCGCCGTACAGCTGCAAGCGGTCACTGACGATGCCGGCACGGCGCCCGATCT
Source organism: Chloroflexota bacterium (assembly GCA_965220865.1). Classification (GTDB taxonomy): domain Bacteria; phylum Chloroflexota; class UBA11872; order UBA12225; family JAJDUF01; genus JAJDUF01. The sequence continues at coordinate 2,375,148 of OZ244848.1, read as the reverse complement.
GCTGGCGACCGCCGCTGCCGACGATCCAAGCGTCGTCGCGCAGCTCAACGCGCTGGCGCTCGACGAGTGGCGCCCCGCAACCGTGTGGCAGCGGCCCACGGTTGGAGTACAGGCGCCTGCACCCGCGTCCGCGTCCGCGTCCCGGCAACGGAGCGAGCCGGCCGGCCTCATCAAGGATCGGGCACTCTGGCGGCAGAGCATGGCCGCGCTGGCGCGGGGGAGCCGGAGCCTCGGCTGGAGCGTCGCGGCCGCCGCTCCAGGGAGCCACGACGCGCCGGCGCCGGGCGGCTGGCCGGCCGTAGCGCAGGTGGCTCGCTTCCTAGACCGGTACGAGGAGCTGCTTGTGCGGTCTACGCCCGTATACGACCCGCTGGTGGTGCTGTGGGATGGGCTGAGTGAACTGGCGACGGCGCCGGATGAAGCGCTGAGCGATAGCGGCAGCGGCCAACTCCTCACCTTGCTCGGCACGGCGGGCTGGCAGCCGGAGTGTTTGGACCTCGCCACGCTGGACGACGAGACGCTCGGCGAGTTTCGCGCCGCCATCATCATCGGGCAAGGCTATCTGGAGCTTGAGGCCTATGGGCGGCTGGTGGTCTACACCGTGGGCGGCGGGCACCTGCTGACCGTTGGCCGGCCGATTTACGCGGACGAGGCGGGCCGGCGCATCAACACGCGCTTCCTCTACCCACGCCCTGCCGGCACAGCGCCGGAACGCAGCGCCGGCCACCGCCATCTCTGGCAGCGCCTCCGTACCCTCTTCCGGGGCCAACCGCCGCCCCGGTTCGGCACCGAGAGCAGCAACGTGCCGCTCGCCAGCGAGCCGCTGACCTTCGCAGCCGGGCCGGGCGACGATCTCTGGTGGCAGTGGCACGGCTCGCGCCGCGGACCGCCAGTAGCCTACCGGGCGGCGGTACACCGCGGCAGCACGACGGTCGTCGGCACGCCGCTCAGGCCTCCGTCAGCGGGGTCCGCAGCGGACGACGCAGCCCGGCGTCGGCTCATCACCGACCTCTTGGAGCCGTTGGCCCCCCGCCGTCTGGTCCCCGAGCCACATCTCGCGCTCGACCTGTCGCTACGCCAGGTGGAAACGGGCGAGGCGCTGCTCGTCGCCAGCAATACCGGCGCTACCCAGCGCGGAGTCATCCGGCTGCGCTCGCTCGCCGCGCTCGGACTCGGCGGCACGCTCCGCGCCGAAGTCATCGCCGCGGCCGGCGATTCCACGGCCCACGTCGAGGACGACGGCTCCACGCTCTCGGTGGTGGTAGACGCCGGCGACGCGCTGGTCGTGCGGCTCCGTTGAGCCACCCCGGCGGCGAGGCGGACACTGCGCCGCACGCTGTTATACTCCGGCAATGGCTTCATCAGGAGACACGACCGACACGGCGGGCGCCCGGAACCGGCCTCGCCGCGTGGTCGTCAAAGTAGGCACGACGCTCCTGACCGGCGGCCGCGACACGCTCGACCGAGACTACATGGCCACGCTGGCCGCGCAGCTGATCGCGGCACGGCAGGCCGGCTGGGAAGTCGTCCTGGTCACTTCCGGGGCCATCGCCGCCGGTCGCGCCCGGCTGGACCTTGAGCGCGGGGGCAAGGACATCTCCGGCAAGCAAATGCTGGCCGCGGTCGGCCAGAGCTTGCTCATGCGAGACTACGACGCGCTGTTCAGCCCCCACGGTACGATCGTCGCGCAAACCTTGCTCACGAAGCGCGATCTACGCAGCCGCGTTGGCTATCTGAACGCCCGTAACACGCTGCTCGGCTTGCTCGACTACGGGGTCCTGCCGATCATCAACGAAAACGACGTTGTAGCGGTGGATGAACTCGTGTACCGGGACGGCTTTGGCGATAACGACACCCTCTCGGCGATGGTGGCCAATCTCGTTGATGCCGGCCTGCTCCTACTGCTGACCGACATCAAGGGCCTCTACACCACCGACCCGCGCTACGATCCGGCTGCCAGCCTCGTCCGCGACGTGTACCGGGTGGACAAGGAAATCGAGCGCCTCGCGGGTGAAAGTGGCTCCGACCAGGGCACGGGAGGGATGCGAACGAAGCTCGAAGCGGCCCGCATAGCGACAACCAGCGGCATCACCGTGCAGATCGCTCCTGGGAAGGCGCCCAATATCGTGCCCCGCCTCTTGGCCGGCGAGCACGTGGGCACGCGCTTCCACCCGGCTACCTCGCGGTCGGAAGCACGGCGGCGCTGGATACTCTCGGCGCTGGGGCACCAGGCTGCAATCCGCATTGACCCTGGCGCGGTGACCGCCCTGGTGCTGCGCGGGCGTAGCCTGCTCCCGGTCGGGGTGCGTACCGTCGAGGGGCCGTTCCAGCGGGGCGAGACCGTCGCTATCGTGGGTCCCGACGGGGCCAACCTGGCCTGCGGTCTCGCCAGCTATGCGTCCGACGAGATCGAGCGGATCAAGGGCCAGCGCTCCAGCCGCATCGCCACCATCCTCGGCCACACCTATGGCAATGCCGTCGTACACCGCAATAACCTGGTACTGCTACCCCAGCGTCCGGGGCCAGTGAGCAGTAGCCAGTGACCACCAGCCACGGAGCACGGAGGAGCAACCCCCATGGCGACGACGATACGGATTGATGAAACAATTGATGAAACAACGGAAGTACGTACTAAGGCTCAAGCCGCCCGGCGGGCGGCGCGCGTGCTGGCGCACACACCGACGGCGGTAAAGAACCGGGCGCTGCGTGCCGTGGCGGAAGCGTTGAGCGAGCAGCAAGACGAGATACTGGCCGCCAACAAGGAGGACCTGGCAGCCGCGGTCGCCGCCGGTCTGCCCCCGTATACCCATGACCGGCTGCTGCTCAACCCGGCCCGCCTGGAGGCCATCGCCGCCGATGTCCGCGATGTGGCGGCGCTGCCCGATCCGGTCGGCGAAATCATCGAGATGCGGACAATGGAGAGCGGCATCCAAGTGGGCCGGCAACGGGTGCCGCTCGGCGTGATCGGCGTCGTCTACGAGGCACGCCCCAATGTGACCATAGACATCGCCAGCCTGGCCGTGAAGTCGGGTAACGCCGTCGTACTGCGGGGTGGCAGCGATGCAATCCACTCCAACCTGGCGCTGGCGAGAGTGATCAGCCGGGTTATGACCGAGGTGGGGCTGCCCGAGGGCGTCGTCCAACTGATCGAAACGACCGATCGGCAGAGCGTCACGGCGCTGCTGCGGGCGCGCGGGCTGATTGACGTAGTAATTCCCCGCGGCGGCGCCGACCTGATCAACTTCTGTGTCGAGAACGCGACGGTGCCGGTCATCGAGACGGGCGCGGGCGTCTGCCACACCTACGTGGACGCGGACGCCGACGTGGAGAAAGCGCGCAAGGTCACGTTCAACGCCAAAGTGCGCCGGCCTTCGATCTGCAATGCACTCGACACCCTGCTGGTCCACGAGGCGATTGCACCGCGGCTGTTGCCCACACTGGCCGACGAGCTACAAAGCGCTAGCGTCGAGCTACGCTGCGATCCAGGGGCAGCGGCGCTATTGGCAGACCGTCCAAACGTCAAGCCGGCGAGTGAAAGCGACTACGGGACCGAGTTCCTTGACTACATCATGGCCGTCAAGCTCGTACCCGACTTCGAGACGGCGCTCGACCACATCGCGCACTACGGCTCCGGGCACAGCGAGGCCATCATCACGGAGAACTACACCACGGGACAGCGTTTTGTGAACGAGGTAGACGCGGCTGCCGTCTACTTGAACGCATCCACGCAGTTCACCGACGGTGCCCAATTCGGCCTCGGCGCCGAGGTCGGTATCAGCACGCAGAAGCTCCACGCCCGCGGTCCGATGGCGCTGGGCGAGATGACCACCTACAAGTGGATCATCTACGGCAACGGCCACACCCGGCCCTAACGACCGCCTGACTAGGATCGGCATAGACCCCAAGGTGTCGCCACGAGCTTAGGTAGATCAACGACCCTCCGGCTTTCCTGCTTCCATGCAGCCAGCTTGACAGCCCGCGAGGCAGGAGTAGAATAGATGGAACTTATTTTCTACTTGCGTACCAGGTGCCACATGCGATGTGTGCGGCGCGTCTCGATTCAGGCCTGTATGCTTGTGGTGTGGAGGAGGTATGAGCACCATCAACGTGAACCCTGCTCCCTATGCTGGCATCTATCTGCTGACCGAAGCTGCATCCTATCTACTTGCCGGCCTGCCCCACACGCGACGGCGCCCTACCAGTCGCCGTATCCACTGGTGGATCAAGACTGGACTGATTGCTCCGCACCTTGGCGAGATGCATGGCCGCGAACGTGTGATTGACTTCGCCGATTTGATCTCCTGCCAGGCCATCACTAGCTTTCAGGCAAAAGGCATCCCCCTGCAGCGCATTCGCAAAGCCGAACAGTATTTCCGCGACCTCTACGATGTAGACAAACCCTTCGCTCATCGCGCGTTCTGGTATTGTCCGCCCGATATCTTCACGAAGCTAGACGATGGTATCATCGTTGCTGGCACACGCGGCGGCCAACTTGCGCTTTCCATCCTCGAAGAGTGGTTGACCCACTTGCGAGTAGGTATTGCCTTCTCCGATAAGGATCAGTATGGGAAGGCAATGATCTGGTATCCGCAACCAGGCATCAGTCTCCGGCCCAACGTGCAGTTCGGCCAGCCGTGTATCCGTGGGACCCGAATCCCCACCAGTGCGATCTGGAGCTATGTAAACGCCGGTGATCCCTCTTCATACATAGCTAGCGCCTACGACCTGAAGGTGGAGGAAGTTGAGCAGGCAGTCGCGTGGGAGAACCGACTACGGTCCTTGGTGGCGGCCCCATCCCGCCAACCGCTACCTGCTTGACCATTCTCTTAATCACCATCTCGCCGCGGCTTTGCGCCGAGCGGACTGGTACATACAGTCGGTCGTCGAGTTCTTCGATGCGTCTCATGAAGACAGCATCGAAGACGATGAGATTATCCCCCGGTGCGCTGAGAGCATGTACGATACTTATGAAGGTGAAGACAAACGGCGCAGTAACAGCGCGCACATGGCCAGGGCAATCCAGGTTTCACTGGTCGCCGGGTCCTCTTCATAGTCTTTGCTCAACCGCCGGCAGCGGCCCAGCCAGCCGAAGGTGCGTTCCACGACCCAGCGCCGCGGTTGCACCGTGAAACCGACGGCGTCCGGGGCGCGACGCCCGATCGCGATGGTCCAGCCCCACGCGGCCGTGACCCAGCGCGCAAACGCCCCCCGATAGGCCGCGTCGGCCCACAGCTGCTGCACCCGCGTGGTCTGGGCCGACGCCCGCTCCAGCACCGCATAAGCCCCGTCGCGATCCTGGATATCAGCCGGATGCACCACGACCGCGACGATCGTGCTCTGGGTATCCACCAACAGATGGCGCTGGCGCCCGGTCACCCGCTTCCCCCCATCATAGCCGCGGGGGCCCCCTTTTCCGTCGTCTTGACCGACTGGCTGTCGATGATGACGGCACCAGGCGCTGGCGCCCGATTGTGGCGCTGGCGCTCCTGGCGCCGCAAGGCGTGCATGATCGCTTCCCAGACCCCCTCGTTGCGCCACTTGCGGAAGTGGTGATAGACCGTCGACCACGGCGGGAAGTCATGGGGCAGCAAGCGCCAAGGGCAGCCACTCCGCAAGCCGTACAGCATGGCATTGATGAGCACGCGCTGCTCGTGGCGGAGTGGGGGCCCAACCCCTGGTGGGGGCACCAAGGGGGCCAGCCGCGTCCACTGGGCATCCGTCAGGTCCGTCGCCTAGCGTGTTGGTGCCATGGTGCGCCTCCCGCACACTACTCTGGCCCGATCAGGATACCTTCCCTCCAACTACAGTGTCGTACACGCTCTTAGAGCCTGTAAGATAATGTGAGGCACTGCCCCGATACGGCACCACCGGTGTCTTGGCGTTTCCCGTGTCTTCGGGGGCTTCGTGCCGAAGCCTCGTATCACCCACCATCAGCCAGCAGCGGCACGCCGGCCCTTTGGCAGGCCCATGGGAACGCCCACTCTCGGCCCAGCAGTCAGTTGTGGTCGGTAGTATATCCACTGCGTACGTCATTACTATGACCCAATCGTCCCAAACCGTGACGTTCTAGTGCTACTCTTCGGCCCTGGACGAACAAGTCGCGGGGTGATCCGGCCCGCGCTCGGTAGCCTGAATGAGCCTCGCAGCCGCCTGCTACAAGGTCCCCCGGCTACTATCTGGCGCTCGCGCACGATGATACGCAGCCTAGGACTTAAGACACTACATTCGCATCGCATCCCCACGCCGCCGCTGGAGCCGCCCTGCCTTCCACGCGGTAGCGACGGGCGCTGCGTAGCAGATCAGGGGTGCCGGAATCCGCAGCTATCGGTCGGCGATGGCGAGGCGTCCGGTCCGCTACCACCCGGACCAACTCCCGTCCTCGTGCCGGTATTGGCGTATCGGCATCTGCTGCGGCGGCAGCGCGGCCAGCGCCGCCTCGTCTACCTCTATACCCAGACCCGGCCGACCGGACAACTCGAAATACCCGTCCACCACCTCGTAGGGATACGGCTCCTGCAAGATCGAGAAGAACTCGCGGTAGTTGCCGCCACCCTCCTGAATCAAGAAGTTGTGGATGGCCGCGTCCACGTGCAGCGCAGCAGCGGTGCCCACCGGTCCGTTGGCATTGTGTGGCGCAATCCACAGCTGATACAGCTCCGCCAGCTCGGCGATCCGGCGCAGCCCCGTGATCCCGTAGGCGTGACACACGTCCGGCTGCAGAATAGCCGCCGCGCGAGCGTCGCAGAGCTCGCGGAACTCCGTCAGCGCCATCAACTTCTCGCCGGTAGCGATGGGCACCGGACTCTTCTGCGCCACCTCCACCAGCGCCCCAACGTCGCCCCATTGGGTTGGCTCTTCCAGGAACATCGGCCGGTACGGAGCAATCGCCTCCGCCAGCGCCACGGCCAGGAGCGGTGTGGGACTGCCATGAGCGTCCAGTAGAAAGTCCACGTGCGGCCCGACAGCCTCCCGCAGCGCCGCCAGCACCGCCACCGTCTCGTCTATCGCCCGCAGGTCCCACGGCCAGCGCCGCTGCTCGGCGGGATTGGCCTTCATCGCCGTCAGCCCCTGCACCGTCCAGTGCCGCGCCTGACGAACGGCCTCGCTCACGTCGAGGAAGGTGTAGTTGGCGTAGGCCCGCATCTTCCGGCGGCGCGCCCCGCCCAGCAACTCATACACCGGCGCCCCCCGCGCCTTGCCGACAATATCCCAGAGCGCAATGTCAATGGCGGAGATGGCGCTGCCGAGAATCGGGCCGCCCTTCCAGGGGAAGCGCCGGGCGAGATCGTCAACTAGGCTGAGATTGTCCAGCGGGTTGCGGCCGATCAGCAGCTCCCGATAGTTGTGGATGGCGGCAGCGACCACATCCTCCATCCACTCCATACTGCCCTCGCCCCACCCATGAATGCCCACATCGGTCTCGATCTTCAGCAGTAGGGCATTGCGGGTGCCTCGCCAGAAGGTGTACGTCTGCAAGCGGGTAATCTTCATCGCGCCCCCTCAGCATCGGTGGTATTGGCCTGGATAATACCCCAAGGGTAGGTCCCCGGAAGCGCTCACGGAGGGCACCTCCCTTCCTGCCTCACCCCCCTTCCCCGTGCGCTCTGTTATAGTCGCGGACAACCGTCTGGAATAGGCCAACACGAGGGTGCGGCTGCGGACCGGCAGCCGGGAGGAACAGCGATGGCAACATCTTCCTTGCTCGATCATGTCACGGACCTGCACGTTGAAACGCCGCTGCCCACGATGTACCGGGTCCGGCAGCACTTCGATGCGCCCGACGTCGGCGACATCCCGGCGGCGGTGGCCCGCCAGCTTACCGCGTTGGACGGCCGGATTGAGCCTGGGATGCGGGTCGGCGTCACGGCCGGCAGCCGCGGTCTCGCCAATATTCCGGTCATTCTGCGCGCGGTGGGGAAAGAGATTCGGCAGCGCGGCGGGCACCCGTTCATCATCCCGGCCATGGGCAGCCACGGTGGCGCGACGGCCGAGGGGCAGGAGGAGGTGCTGGCCTCGTATGGGATCACCGAGCGGACCACCGCCATGCCCATTGTCTCGGCGATGGACGTGCGGCAGATCGGGCAGCTACCGGACGGTCCCGTGGTCTACATGAGCACGACCGCACTGGAGGCCGATGCGCTGCTCATCGTCGGCCGCGTGAAGCCGCACACCGACTTCCGCGCCGACATCGAGAGCGGTCTGGCCAAGATTATGACCATCGGCTTGGGCAAGCATCGCGGCGCGCAGATGATCCACTCCTACGGCACGGCTGGCCTGAGCCGCTCGCTACCATTGGCGTCGCAGTTGATGGTGCAGCATGCCAACGTGCTCGGCGCCCTGGCCATCCTGGAGAATGCTTACGATCACACCGCCAAGCTGGAGTTTGTTGAGGCGGACGGGATTGGCGGTCCGCACGAGACCCGCCTGCTGAACGAGGCCCGCTCCCTCATGGCCTCCTTGCCCTTCGACGAGATTGACGTGCTCGTCGTCCAGGAGATGGGGAAGAACATTAGCGGTACCGGCATGGACACGAACATCATCGGGCGGATGATGATTGACAACGTGCCCGAGTTCGCGCGTCCGCGCATCCGTATCGTCACCGTCCTCGACCTGACCGAGGAGGCACACGGCAACGGCGCCGGGATCGGCCTCGCCGACCTGCTATCGCGCCGCGCGGTCGAGAAGCTGGACCTCCGCGCCACCTATATCAACGGCTTCACGTCGGGCATCGGCGGCGTACAGCGCATCAAGCTGCCGGCGTTCCTGCCCACCGATCTCGACACGATTGCCGCCGGCATCCTCTGTTGCGGGCGTGGCGATCCGCAGAATGCGCGAGTGGTGGTCATCCGCAACACGCTGGAACTGAGCGACCTCTACATATCGGCCTCGCTCCTCGACGCCGCTGAAGCGCACCCCCGCCTCGACATCACCGACGCCGGCGCCAAGCTCTCCTTCGACGAGGCCGGCGCCCTCAACCTCTGGGCTGTCCCTGTCCACGCCTGAGCCGAGGGTTTGCAGCGAGGAACAAGAAAAACCAAAGCCAGCAGGTGAACCCGCCGCAATCACGGCATGTTCACCTGCCGGCTTCTACAAGAAGGCTACACCGAGTTGGGTCTAGTGCCAATATTTCCGGATACCGTCTCGCACGGCCAGTTCCGCGGCGCCTGCTCCTGGAATCATGAGTGACGACGTAGCATTCCGCTGTCGGGATATTCGAGGTCGTACCGTTGAGTTGACAAGACGCCAAGGGGATAAACATATCCTCAACCGGCACCCGGAGCTTCGGGAGCAGGAGCAGGTAGTACGCGAGGCAGTCGAACGTCCCGATGGGATCTATCGTGATGTCACACTGGCTACGCGGGAATGCTACTATATGACGCATCGGAGTTTCGGTCGGCCCTTGCGCGGGATCGACTTTCGTCTCATCAAGGTTGTGGTGGAGTTCCATCCAACCCGATGGGATGAGCCTGGACAAGTCATCACGAGCTACGTGGTTGCGCAAGTGAAGTCCGGGGAGGTGCGACTATGGCCATGACCCAGGAGCAGGAATCGCACGCCTTGGTACAACGCTGGCAACGAACGTTTTCGGAGCATAAGGACGACATCAGGGGTGAGTACGATCCGGCGCTGGATACCTACTATCTGATGATAGGAGAGCCGCGGCCGGCCGGGACCATAGAGCTTTCGGACGTGCTGCTACGTATTGACCTCGAAACCGGTGATCTCGTGGGCTTCGAGGTTCCTCACGCTCGTCGTTTCCTTGCGAAACAACATCCCTCCGGTGAAAACATGCACGTGAGGCACCAGGACCCTCAGCACAATCTGTGGAGGCATACGCTCCAGCGGGCGGAGGAGGCCTTGATCGCTCCGGCCTCGTCAGCATTGGGGGCGTTGGCCTGGCACACCTGAGCAGGTCCTTCCGAGGTGAGCTACCGGCGCCTCCTACGGTCCGAATACCTTTTGGCACGGCCAGCCCCGCAGCGCCTCCTGGTGCGCGCCGGCCGTGGCGGCCAGTCCCTGCATGGCCGCCACGGTCTCGTCGGTGAGGTAGACGCGGTAGCGGAGCAGCGGGCGCCGGGTGGCGAGCAGCACGTCACGGATGCGGCCCTGTAGCTCCACCAACGTGGCATAGGTAGCCCTGGCGATCTCGTGGCGATCAATGGGAGCGAGTCGCCCCTCCACCCGTCGCGCCGTGAACACGTGGCTCACCCACGGCTGCGTGCGGTGCCCCTCGGTAAAGACCGCCTCGATACGCAGCACGTAACGCTCCAGCGCAACGTCGAGACCGGTTTCCTCTTTGGCCTCGCGGAGGGCGCCGCGCTCCAACGCCTCGCCCGGTTCCAGCCCGCCGCTGGGCGCCCGGAAGCCACCGGGCGGAAACGAGTGCTTGGCGATCAACGCGAGCCGTTCCCCAGCGAAGATAAACATGGTGATGTCATGGCTGCGGCCGTGCTTGCGGCTGCCCAGCACCATGTCCATCTCGTCGCGCGAGATCGTCTGCTCCCGCTCCCGCACGATGGGAGCACCATAGCGCCGCTCCCACTCCCGCACACTGGCCGCAGCGATGAACATGAGCAGATTGTACCCGGCGGTAGTGGCTGGCGTGAGCCACGACGCGGAGCGCCGTCCCAGCCGGCCGGGAAACGGCCGGGGGGGTGCGAAGTATCCCGCAATTGAACAATCATCGGTCTTGCCACGTCAGTAGGGTGAAGGGAGGTGGTAGGTGCCCGATCCCTCTGAACAGGAGTTGCTGCGGCTGGCCAGAAAGGGCAATCGCGCCGCGTTCGGCCGGCTGCAGCAGCGCCTTGAAGGGCCGGTGCGGCGCTTTGCCCAGCGGCTAGTCGGGCAAGACTATGACGCGGACGACGTTGTGCAGGATGCGTTTATCGCGCTCTATATCCATCTCAAGGACCTGCGGTCTGTCAGCAAGCTACGTCCCTTTCTGTTCCGCATCACCCGCAATCGCTGCTACGACGAGCTGCGGCGCCAGAGACGCTTCGAGGGCGTGCCGCTGGCAGACCAGTTGGCCACAGCCGACGCGGTGCTGCATGCAGCTACGGCCGTGGCAGAACAGCCTGACCGTATGGCGGAGTGGGTCTGGCTGCTGACCGAGGTTCGGCGGGCAATTGACCGTCTTCCCGAGCTACAGCGCCAGGCGATGATCCTGTACGTCGAGGAGGGGTGGACCTATGCGGAGATAGCGGAAGCGATAAGCACGAGCATTGGCACGGTCAAGTCGCGCATTCATCACGCCCGGCGTAAGCTGCGCCGACTGCTCGAACCGGAGACGCTAGCAGCTTTGGGCGTGACTGCGCCGCGGCAGCGCCGTGCGAGCAAGACGAGGCCCACGGACTCACTGACCGATAAAGCCAAGAAGGGAGAACACAGTGGCTGCTGAGAGCAGTGACACCCAGCATCCCCTCAGCGTACCAGACCGAGGGGCGCTGGCCGAGGTAGGGACAGCAGGCCTGGCGCGAACAGGCAGCAATAAGGAGGAGACTGTGACAGAGTTAGGCGGTGATACGTTGCGTGCCGCGATGCGTTTCTTGCCGGTGGCTCGTGCCCTCAAAGCAGACCTGGAGGAGAGCATCCACACGGAAAACTATCAAGGTATAGGCGACGTGGCACTCCGTAGCTTCAGGAACGTTCAGACCAGCATTGGGCAGATCACCGGTGATACCTTCATTGTTACTCTTGGCTCCGACCTGCCCGATGATGCCAGCGATAAAGAGAAGGTCTGGCAAGCCCTGCTCGCCGTAGATCAGTTGGTTGCCTACCTCGGCCCACAAGCCGGATTTCCGAGCGAGAGCCAGGTGGTACAAGACAGGAGATTCCAGAATTACAAGCCCATCACCATCGGCAACATCACGGGGGCCAAAGCAGACAAGATCATCGAGCAGATCAGCAAGCGAGTCCAAGGCGATGAGGGGCCAGGAGAAGAGGATGACGAGGAGGCCGAGTCGTAGCGTTTGGCTCCGCACCCCCGGCCCCCTCCGACCAATGGTTAGTGGAATGGGAGAGTCTGGCGGAGGCAGGTGCGCCTAGGGACGCAGCATGCTGCGCCCGTCATTCCCGCTTTCGCGGGAATCCAGTCGCCCTCTCCCCTGGAAGAGGCCTGGAGTGAGGGCCGGGGCTGAGGTGCTCGTAGAGCGGAATTGGAACGGCGATGAGCAGTGCATGTGAACGGCCCAACGTACTGGTCATCGGCGCTCGGCCGCGCGACCACCACGCCCTCGCCGCAGTAGACGGCTACCGGTTCCACTTCCTTGATCTGGATTACAGCGCCCGTTTCAATCGATTCAACGTCAATCTCCTGGCTTACTTGGACGAGGCGCGTCGCTACATCGAGTCCCACGATATTGCCGGCCTGTACTACAGCTTTGATCTCGCCTCATTGCTCGCCGCCGTGCTCTGCACCGAGTACGGCCTGCCAGGACCCAGCCTTGCGGCCACCCTTGCCGCCTACCACAAGCTCTATACGCGCCTACTCACGGGAGCGGCGCCGCAGCCGCGCGTGTGCCGGTTGGGCGACGCGCTGACCGACCGGCCGCCCTACCCCTTCTACATCAAGGCGCCGTGCTCGGCCGCCGGGGTGCTCGGCTTCACGATCCGCAGCGACGCCGACCTGGCGCGGGCCATGCGCCTCGTCGAACGCGAGCTACCGGCGATGAATACACCGCTCTTCCCCTTCTACCGGCGGCATCTTGACCTGGACGCCTTCCCGCTGGCGCTGGAGCACGTCTTCCTCGTCGAGGACTACATCTCTGCCAAGCAGATGACGCTGGAGGGCTTTGTCCGGCACGGCGAGGTGCAGTTCACGGCGGCCACGGACACCAACACCTTCCCGCAGTCGCCGCTGATTGATAACTTTTCTCTCCCTTCTCGCATCCCGGAGCCTACGTTGGCGCGCATCCGGGCACAGGCACAGCGAGACATCGCGCAGATCACACTGGACAACAGCTTCTTCAACGTCGAGTACTGGTACGGCGATGGCGAGATCAAGCTAATCGAGATCAATGCCCGCGCCGCAACGACCTTCTATAACCTGTACCGCCGGGTGCTCGGCTACGATGTCTACCGCGCGGGCATCAAGCTGTGCCTTGGCCAGCAACCGACGGTGCGCTGCGCCGCGAACGGCGTGGGCGGGCAGTTCAATGTGCTCACCACCCAAGAGGGTAGCTCCAGCGACCTCTTCGATTATGACGTGCCCATTCCCCACTTCACCGATCTCTTCATCGCGGCCAATACCCCCATCCGGCAGCTCAGTGAGTACGGGGTCGTGATTGCCCAGATCGAGCTTTTCGGAGACAAGTTCGCGGAGATCGAGGCCACGGCCAACGCCTACCGCCGGCGCCTACTGAAGCGAGACGACGCCGGCACCTCCTGAAGAACCCGCACACAGGCGGCATGCGTACTTGTAGGGGACGCCCCTGGCCCCCTCTCCACTATGTGGAGAGGGGGCCAGGGGGTGAGGCACGCCGCGCAGATCCGTTAACGCAGCGAAGGGGCCAACCAGTAGGTTGCCCCTCTCTCCTCCGCGCGTTGTTCCCGAGTATTACTACGCAGCGCCAGCCAGAACGCTGTCCAGCTCGCGCTTCAGCTCGCTCTTACGCCGGACGCCGAGCAGCCGGTTGACCTCCTTGCCACCGCTGAAGAACAGCAGGGCCGGGATCGCCATAATCCCGTATTGGCCGGCAGTGCCGGCGTTCTCGTCCGTGTTGAGCTTCACGAACTTGACCTGCCCGTCGTACTCCGCCGCTAGCTCGTCGAGGGTTGGGGCAATCATCCGGCAGGGACCGCACCACGGCGCCCAGAAGTCAACGAGCACCGGCTCGTCGGCTTGGAGCACATCGCTCTCGAAGGTGGCGTCCGTAACGGCCGTGGCTGAGGACATAGCACATCTCCTTGTTGTAGGCAGTGGCTTAGACAGCGAAGACGACCTCGCGTGAGGCGTCTCAGCCCTTACATCTACTATGTAGCACAAAGGATAGCACGTTACACGTCAGGCAGCCGTCGTCGCGACCCCGCGTTCGGGCCAAGCCGGGTCTGCGCGCACCTCGACGGGACCGGCGCCCGGCAGAGCCTCCACGGTAGCCCTGATCGCCTCCAGCGCGTAGGCCAGAGTCTCGTCGTCGTAAGGGCCGGCCGGCAGGGGAATATGCGACGGCTCGGTCTGGCCACGGGTCAGCCACTCGGCGACGACGTGCATCTCGTCGAGTTGCGCCAGATCGAGGGCCAGCCGCTGCGAGGTCGGGAAGATTGTGCGGAGAAAGACGCCCAAGGCTGCGGTTGTCGGGCCGTCCATGCTCCGCCGGAAGGTGTGCTGCCCCCGCAGCTGCCCACAGCTAAAGGCCAGAAGCTGCATATAAGCCTGGTCGTCGGCCGGCAGGAGCACGAGGAAATTGACCGACCGGGCCGCCGTCGAGAGGTGGTGGCGCCGCCGCCGCAGCGTTTGCAACGATTCGATAGTCCGTTGCAGGCGGGCGGCGCGCTCGAAGCTCAGTCGTTCCGCCGCCTCGTCGCGCGCGCGCGTCAACTCGCCGATCAGCGGTGTCACCTCGCCCTGCAGCAGCCGCGCCGCTCGCTCCACGGACTCGGCGTAGCGGGCGCGCACCTCCTGGTCCAAGCAAGGCGCCTGACAGCGCTGCATCTGCCCCCACAGGCAGCGGCGCGCTTCCGCCTCCGGCGGCAAGTCGCCCTCACACCGGCGCAGGCCGAAGAGACGGCTCACAAAGTCGAGGGCTTGCTCGGCCGAGCGCATCGTCCAGAACGGACCATAATAGGAGGCACCATCGGGAGTAATTGCCGTCGTGGCCTCCAGATAGGGAAACCCCTCGCCATGGTGGAGTCGCAGGAAAGCATAGCGCGGGTACTCCCGCCCCATCACGTTGTACGGCGGCTGGTGCCGCTTGATGAGGTACGACTCCAGAATGAGAGCCTCCAGCTCCGAACCGACGGTACGCCATTCCACCGCCGCCGCGTGCTCGACCATCAGCCGGACTTTTCCCGCCGTGCTGGCGTGGAAATAGGACGCCACCCGTTGGCGCAGACTCACCGACTTGCCAACGTACAAGGTGCGGTCGTCCGGGTCATGGAAGAGATAGACCCCCGGCTCGCGCGGAATGGTCTGCAAGGAGCCGCGTAGCTGGCGAGACAGCGCCGCTGATCGCCGCCGGCGCTTGGTTCTGCGACGCGCCGCCCGCGGCTGGATCAAGGGGGCCGGCAGTTGGAGACACCCCGACGCGAGCGGAGCGATCCGTGGAGCATCAGAGGATGGAAAAAGCGCCGCCGACCGGGCCACCACATCACCTCCATCCGTGTGTTGGCGCGGCGAAGGTGATGCACGCTGGGATGATCCGCGCTAGGAGAGAGCCGCATTATAGCAAGCATCCGCCAGCGGCGGCGGGCGCCCGTGCCAGTGGCTTGTGGTCGCTGGGACTCAAGAGCCGGCGTGCATCAGTAGGTGGCAAGCGTTAGACTCAAGCAAGAGCGCCATCCATTCTCCCCTGCCACAAACCAGCCGGCCGACGTAGCTCAAAGGCAGAGCAGCGGTTTTGTAAACCGCAGGTTGTCGGTTCGAGTCCGACCGTCGGCTCCCCCTATCACAACCCCCGCACCCCTCAGAACGGCCAGACCAGCGGGACGACGACAAGCGAGACGGTCAGCAGCAGCAGCACGAGCGGCGTCCCGGCCCGCGTGTAGTCGCCGAACCGGTAGCCGCCGGTCGCGTAAACGAGGATGCTGGCCTGATGGCCCACCGGCGTCATGAACGCGGTCGAAGTGGCAATCGCCAAGGCCACCGCGAACGGATACGGGCTGACGCCCAGCGTCTCGGCAATCGTGATGGCTACCGGGGCGAGGAGTACCGTAGCAGCGGCGTTGGACATGACCTGCGTGAGCAAGGTCGCTACGCAGTAGAGCGCCGCGAGCACCACGAGCGGCCCCCAGGAGCCGGTCCAGTCCACCAGCTGATCCGCGACAAACGTCGCCGTGCCGGTCGTCTCCATTGCGGTACCCAGCGGGAGCATGCCCGCAATCAGGAAGATCGCCCGCCACTCGACCGAGTGATAGAGCCGCGCCGGCTGCACGCAGCCCGTCACCACCATCGCAATCACCCCTAGTAAGCCGGAGACGGCGATGTGCAGCACGCCCAACGCGGCTAGGAGCACGACGCCCGCCATAATGCCGGCCGCGGTGAGCGTGCGCCGGAGACTCGTGTCGGCCGGCTCAACCGTGCCCAAGGGCAGCAATCCCTCCGTGGCCGCGAGCGCCGCCAGCCGCTCCGAGGGGCCACGGAGCAGCAGCACGTCGCCCTGCTCCAGCGGGACCTCCGTCAGCCGGGTGTGGAGGGCGTAGCCACGACGCCAGATACCGAGCACCGACACGCCAAACCGAGTGCGGAAGTCGGCCTGCACCACGGTCTGATGCAGAAAACTCGCCCCAGGGACTACGACGGCCTCCAGCATGGCGACCTCGCCGCTGGTCAGCGGATCGTCGGAATCCGCCATTTCGAGCAGGTCCATCTGCTCGGTTTGGACGAGCCGCATCACGTCGTCCTGCTCGCCGTTGACGACGACGGTATCGCCGACTTGCAATACGTCGTGCCGCGTCGGGAAACGGTTAATCAACGTACCTGCCGACGCCAGCCGCGCACCACCCCTCCCACCATCGTGTGCGGCTGGCACGGCACCCGAATGGATACGGACGACCTGCAGCCCGTACCGTTCGGAGATGCCGCTCTCCGCGAGCGTTCTCCCGTTGAACGCGGAGTCTTCCGGAACGCTCAACTCCGCGAGATACCGGCGCAACCCCCGTACTGCACTCGGATCAACGGGACTGCGCCGGTCGGGCAGCAGCCAGCGCCCGGCGACGGCAAAATAGAGCACGCCGGCGCCCAGCACGGCTAGGCCGGTGGGGAGGTAGTCGAATATCTGTAGCGGCGCATAGCCGCCGTCGGCTAACGCCTGACTGACGAGCAGGTTCGGCGGGGTGCCGATGAGCGTGAGGTTGCCACCGAGCAGGGAGCCGAACGCCAGGGGGATCAGCAGACGACTAGGCGCGATCCCGCTCTGCGACCCGATAGCGATCACGGCCGGCATCAGGATGGCTGTCGCGCCGATATTGTTCATCACCGCCGACATCGCGCCGACGACGATGATGACCAGCAAGGTGAGCCACACGGCATTCTGGCCCGCTACCAGCCGCAGCCCGTTGGCGATGCGGTATGCTACCCCGGCCCGCACCAGCCCGTGACTGAGAATGAACATGGCTACCACGGTGAGCACCACCGGGCTGGCAAACCCGGCGAACGCCTCCGCGGTACTGATCAAGCCGTAGTGCGCCAGCACCAGGCCACCGGCCGGATTGAGCTTGACCACGGGGACGGTGACGAGGACCACCAGCACGAGCAAGGCCACGATGTCAGCAGGCAGCCGTTCGGTGGCGAACAGCACCAGCACCGCGATCAAGATAATGAAGACGAGGACGATCTCTGTCGTCACGAGCGATACTTCCTCACCTAGCGGTTAACTATGACCACTGACCGGCAACCGGCCACCAACTACGAGCCACCATCCACCGGCCACTGGCTCCTGACCTGGGTACAGGGAACCACCCGGCGGTTTCGGGCACACGACTGCCCTCTCCTAGCCGCTGGGTTAGCCTTCTACACAATCTTATCGCTATTTCCGCTGTTACTCGGCCTGACCGCAATCTTCGGACCCCTGCTGGAGGGCACCACCCTCCAGCAGCAGCTCATCGCCTCCGTAGGGAACGCCTTTCCCGGGTCCACGGACCTCATTATCCGCACCTTCACCGAGGCCGCTGGCGGCCAGCGCACCATCGGCGTGGTATCGCTGGTCACGCTCATATGGTCGGCAAGCCAGATATTCGTGGGCATCAGACGCGCGTTGGACCGCGCCTGGGGCGTGACATACACCCGCCCCTTCGTCCACCGGCGGCTGCTGGAGGCGGCGATGCTCGGCAGCGTAGTGCTGCTCGTCCTGGCGTCTTGGACAGCCGTGTCGCTCTTCTCCGTGGTCCGACCATTGCTGCCAGCCGCCCTGGCGGTGCCGGGCAGCGGCCCCGTGGCCGAGGCAATCGCCGCCCTGACCTCGTTCGCCCTGTCGCTCGGCGCCTTTGCCCTGCTGTATCGGTTCGTACCCAAGGCAAACGTAACCTGGTCGGATGTCCGGTTCGGCGCCTTGCTGGCCGCCATCATGTTCGAGGCGAGCAAATATGCCTTCAGCTGGTACCTGACCAGCTTCGCGCGCTACTCGCTGATTTACGGCTCGCTCGGCACCACCATTGTCTTCCTGATGTGGTCCTATCTCTCGGCGCTGATCCTGCTCCTCGGCGCCGAGTTGACAGCCGAATACGCCCGCCTCCGCCGCTCCCAGCGCTAGGTTTCTAGGACAGCACTGGCTGACAGCGCCTTCCGGTCATGGCTCCAGAGCATAGACGATGTTCGCGGCCAATGGGGCTGTCCCGCAACCTGAGGGGGGCTGCGCGTCTCACCCCCCGGCCCCCTCTCCATCGCCGAGCGATAGAGAGGGGGGGGTCTGCCGGCGGCGGGCGAGGGCGCGGCAAGAAACCCGTCACCTCCCATCAATCGCCGGGATGCCCAATTGCTCACAGATCGCCCGCGCCGTCGTCGGTGGTAACTCGCGGTGCCTTGGGACGGAGGATCGCTGCCCGGTCTGCTCATTCTCCCAGATCGAGTGATTGCCGCCCTCGCGGATCTGAGTGCAGCCGTGTCTGCGTAGATGCCGCTCCAGATCACGCCGCCTGGTCACGAGGCCACCTCTGCCGGCTCCGCAGGTGGCGGTTCAGTGGTGAACCCTACAGGTGAGGGCGGCGTGAGCCTATGTTTCTGTGGGCGCTGCTGAGGCTCGTCGTGGAGTGGTATTGCCATTTGCCATTTGCCTTTCCATCGTGCATCTCACTTTCATTTTTTATAGTCTGTATTCACTGTAGGTTCGTATAATTCTACGCTGCCACCATAGGCTAGTACGTGGCTGCGAGCGTGGCAAGTCGGGTCCAGCAGCCCAACCTGCTGGACGACCCTACCACTTAATAATGGTATCATATCTGCATGATAGCGCGCATCTCGCTCACAGCCGTCTACGAGCCTGTCGAGCAGGGCTGGTTCCAAGCTCGCCTCGCCGAGCTACCGGCGGTCATCACGGCCGCCCCGACGCTGGCCGGGGCCAGGGAGCTAATCGCCGATGCCCTGCGGGAGTATCTCCTCTCCCTCGCCGAGTCACCCTCGACGGCAGAGGGGCAGAACGGCGCCGCGCACTGCGAGCCGCTGGAGATCGTCATTAGCGACGCGGCCGCGCCGGCGGCCGGCCGGTGAGACGCCAGCGCTAGGCGTCCGGGACGGCGACTTTGCCCTCCGCCGCTGCCAGCGCCTCGCGCGTGTCCGCCGGAGTGAAGCCCGCCAAACGCCGCGCCAGCAGGTTGACCGGAAAGCCCCGCCGCACGCCCAACACGCCCGGCCCCAGCTTCTCACCCGTCGCATCCGGTAGCCCCAAGGCGAAGTCCTCGATCCCCGCGGCGTGCAGCCGGACGGCCCGGCGCGCGGCAATCGCCTCCCAAGCCTCCTGCTCGGCAGCGGCAAGCTCAGGATCGGAGTCCTCCTCCCTCGGCGCAAACTGCTGCCCCATGACCGGGAAGAACGGGATCAACGCCAGGTCCGCCTGGTCCGGATCCGACTCCTGGCGGAGGAGGTAGCGCAGCCAGCGATTGCCGAAGCCGACGTGCGGCGCCTCGTCGGCGACGATGAAGATATGGGTGCCGGCGCCCACGATGTCGCCGACCTCCGTGAAGCTCCCGGCCCGATGCACGTGCGCGTCCAAGGCCAATCCCTCGATGCCGCGATTCATGGCTACCAGGCGCTCGAACAGGCCGCCCGGATAGATGTCGTGCCACGGTCCGTTGTCCAGGGGGTAGGGTTCCGCTTGCGTCGTGTCGAACTGTCCCAGCAGCTCCAGGCGCTTGACCATCATTTCGGCATGACGCGCCTCGTCCCAGCATTGGCGGGCCATGTCGAGCGTGAACTGCCAGGGCAGCACGCCGCCATACTCATACAGGTTCCGGCCCATCATCTCGCAGGCGAACAGCTCGAAATTCAACGTCCGCATCAAGTAGGCCAGCCGCCCCTCGGGCCGGTCGAGCGGCTCCGGTGGCGGGCCTTCGCCAGGACGCATGTCGCGGAACCGGCCGTCACGCGCTACACCGTCGGTCAGCGGCTCCCCCTGGCACTGGAGCACGCCCTGCCCACCGACCCCTTGGCCCTCGCCGGCCACAGCGGTCAAGCCGCCGGCGGCGTTGGCCTCCTGCCAGTGCATCTGGAGGCGCCTGTGCTGCTCCTGCGCCTCAGCCGCAGTTGCCGGCGCTGCGGCGAGCAACGCATCGAGTCTGGCCTGCATCCAATCTGCAAGCTGCGCTACGTCGGGTCGAATCTGGGCGATGAGGCGCAGCGTTGGCGCATCGGAGACCGCATCGGTGACGCTGACGTACTCATCGTAGGCGCTCAACAGACGGGGAAGCACCACACCGCCCCAGCCGGCCAGCAGCCCCGCCGTGGACTGCGGTCGGCTATTCGCCTCGTCGAGCAGCGCTGCCACCGCCGGGTGCAGGAGTACGTCCCGCTCGGCTGGCCAGAGCAGCTGGGACACGCGCTGCAGCAGCGCATCGGCACGCTCGGCCGCAAACGCGACTTGCCGGCCCAGCTCGATCTTCACGTCCAGCTCCGGGCAGCGGACCACCCAACCGGCCATGGACCGCAGCAGCAACGTCTCGACGACCGAGAAGCAGCCGAGCCTCCGCGCGCACTCATCCGGAGAGTAGTCACCGCCAAGCGACCGGCGATCTACGAACTGACCAGTCTCGCGCTCCGCTGCCACTCCCGCTCCCGCCGCACCCCGATTGTTACTCATCGCTCCCTCTCCACTTATCCGCCCTGCCTCACTCCCGGCCCCTCTCCACGTGTGGAGAGGGGAGTACGGCGGAGGCGTGGTCCCACCATCACCCTTCTATGTTGTGTCATGGTAGCTAATGGTGGCTACCCTATGCTGGATGCTGGCGCACAAGGGGATGCACCGTCCCTTGCGGAGTGGCAGACGCCCCCTCTCCACCATGTGGAGAGGGGGCCGGGGGGTGAGGACAGCCCAACACGTTGCGCCGCGACCCCATATTCAGGTGTAATGCCTGCCGACGGCAAACAGCTTGTGGCAACAACGGAGAAGGGAGCGGCAAAGACGATGCGTAAGAACCCAGGGCTGGCCAAGCTACGCGCAGGAGGAGTATCGGCCGGGCCGGGCGTCAGTTTCGGCTCACCCGACATCGCCGAGCAGGCCGCCAGTGTCGGCTTCGAGTGGGTCTGGCTCGACTGGCAGCACGGGCAGTGGACGGAGAGCGCCCTGAACAATGCGCTGGCCCGCTTTCTCGCCTTCGAGACGGCACCCATCGTGCGCGTGAAGAGCCATGAGCCGGGCACCATCAACCGGGTGCTGGATATGGGCGCGATGGGCGTGATCGTGCCGATGGTGCAGAATGCCGAGCAGGCGCGCTACGTCACCCAAGCGGCCTACTACCCCCCGCTCGGCACGCGCTCGGTGGGCGGGATGCGCCTCGGCCTCTACGCCGACGGAACGCCGGCCGATTACCAGCAGCAGGCCAACGACGAGATCATGCTCGTGGTGATGGTGGAGACCGAGGAGGCTATCGGCAACGTCACCGAGATCATGAACGTGCCGGGCGTAGATGTCGTGCTGATCGGCCCGGCCGATCTGATGATTGACGTGAAGGCGAACGGCCACGATGAGTCCCGCCACGAAGAACTGGTCTTGCAGGTCGTCGCCGCCTCCCAGGAGACCGGCGTCGCCGCCGGCTATGTTTGCCAGACCCGTGAGGAAGCCTATCGGCGTGTCGGGCAGGGCTTCCGCTTCGTGGTCCACGGCTCGGACCGTGCAGCCGTCCAGACCGCCTTCCGGGAAGCGTTTGCCGACGCCCAAAAATGGTAGCCGGTGGTCAGCGGTCAGGCCACCGGCCACCGAGAGGAGGCAATCATGCCGGGTGAGACCTGGTATTTCGCCCTAACCCGCGAAGGGGGCTACTACCACATCGTGGCCGCCAGCACGAGCCAAGCCAAAGCGCTGCGGGCGCTGCACTCCTTCTCCGGCCCGACGGCGGTAGCGACGCTCGACGAGCTAGGCGCGGTCGGCATCAGCGAGCGCGAGATCGCGCAGTGGCTCCCCCCGGCAGAGGACGACGGCGACCGCCGCTAATCGTCGGCGTTGACCGCCTGGATCAGCGCACGGGTATACCCCAAACAGAACGAATGCTGGCGTTCACCATCGGGGTCTACCGTTGACTGCGGCACGTGATCGGGGCAGAGCATCCCCTCGAAGCCTACCGACTTGTACACCTGCAAGGCCTTGTGCATATCCACGTCGCCATTGTCCGGGTAGACTTCCTCGAAGTTCAGATATCCGCCCCGAATGTTGCGGAAATGCACCATGAAGATCTTCTGCTCGGAGCCGAAACGGCGAATCGCTTCCAGGACTTCGGTCGCCGGATCCCGGCACATCTCGGATACGGTGCCCTGGCAGAAGTTCAACCCGTGGTACGGACTCGGCGCAATGCTCAGGAGGCGCTTGAGGCCGTCAATGCTCCCCAAGACACGATGCACGCCGCGCAGCCCCGTGTCGTGCGGCACGGCCGGGTCGTGCGGATGACAGGCCATTCGCACGCCACACTCCTCGGCCACCGGAATGACCCGCTCCAGGAAGTAGGTCATGTTCTCCCACATCCGCTCGGCCGGCATAGGACCAGCCTCAGTGAGCGAGTGATCGGTCCATTCGGCGATGTCGAAGTGGCTATAGGTGACGCCACCACGGCCGGGCGTCCGGCGCGTGCGCGGTATGCCGAGGAGACTGAGATTGTACTTCAGCGCCGGAATGCCGGCCTCGCTCGCGGCCCGGATGTTCTGCTTGATGACCTCGATTTCGGCATCGCGGCTCGGTAGTCCGCGCATAATGCCCGGAAAGCGTTGCTGGATCATGTACGCGGACTGCATGTTCAGCGCGAGTACGTCGAACGCGATGCCGAACGATTCCAGGTAGGCTTTCGTCCGCTTGAGCGCCGCCACGTCCCACGTGCCGTCCTCCTGCTCGATGCCCCTGACGGTCGGCGTCGCCACCGCGACATGCTCCACACCCAGTTGCGCCGCCCACGTCAGCTTCCGCTCCGAGAGGTCTCCCAGCTGCTCACCAATGTACATTGTGCTCCTCCCACGCGATCAGCACCAATGGTACCACGAGGCAGGAGCGGAACTTGCTTTACTGGCCCGAGTCCCCGTGTGGAGAGTCCTACCTACCTCACTAAAGATGAGGCCGGGGGATGGAGCCCTGACCACTAGCCTCCGATCACCGGCCACTGAGATGCTAGACTGGTGCGCGTCTCGGCAGTGGGCACGTGCCCCGCCGTGTACCGAGGAGGCACCGCCATGGCAATGAAGATCGGGCTGGGGCTGAACCCCCAGATCCTCACCACCGACAACTTTCGCTTTGCCCGGCAGTTGGGCGTCACCCACATCGTCGCGCACCTGTCCAACTGGTCGCCGGTAGCCCAGCGGCCGACCGGCCCCGACGGTCAGCCGGCCCTCTGGAGCTACGAAGAGCTACGCAACCTCCGTGCCGCGATCAACGCCGAGGGGCTGGAGCTGTACGCCATTGAGAACTTCGAGCCAGGCCACTGGTCCGACGTGCTGCTCGACGGTCCCCGCCGCGATACGCAGATCGAGGGGCTGAAGACCATCATCCGCAACATGGGCCGCGCCGGCATCCCCGTCATGGGCTACAACTTCAGCCTCGCGGGTACTGGGGGCCGCACGCAAGGAGGCTTCGCGCGCGGCGGCGCCGAGTCGACGGGATATATCGCGGCCGAGGCCCCGCCCCAAGACCCCATCCCCCACGGCACGGTCTGGAACACCGTCTACGACCCCGACGCCCCCCCGGGCGACATCGGCACCGTCACTGCAGACCAGCTGTGGAGCCGGCTGGAGTATTTCCTGACGGCGCTGGTGCCGGTGGCGGAAGAGGCTGGCGTCCGGCTGGCGGCCCACCCCGACGACCCGCCATTGCCCACGCTCCGTCAGACGGCCCGCCTGGTCTACAAGCCCGAGCTGTATCAGCGCCTCCTCGACATCGTGCCTAGCCACGCCAACGCCCTGGAGTTCTGCCAAGGCACGATCTCGGAGATGGATGGCGAGATGGACGTGTACGATGCGATTGACCGCTACGCCGGCCAACAGAAGATCGCCTACGTCCACTTCCGCAACGTGCGCGGCAAGGTGCCCAACTACCGCGAGGTGTTCATTGACGAGGGCGACGTGGACATGATCCGCGCCCTCCGGCTGTACCACCGGCACAACTACGACGGCGTGCTCGTCCCCGACCACACGCCGCGCGTCTCGTGCGAGGCGCCGTGGCACGCCGGCATGGCGTATGCGCTGGGCTACATGCGCGCCGCCGTCACAATGATCGAGGCAGAGTAACCGCGCTGGGCCGTGTCTTTAGTGCATCGCGGGAAGGATCTTGAGCGAGACGACGCGCGATTCCGACAACGGGATCGTCGTCCGGGCACTACCTGTACCGTCCACGCGGAGAGACACGTGCTGTGAATGACTCGGAGCATCGCCAGCAACCAGGATAGCGCTGCGACCGGCGGGAAGACCGTTGAAACGCAATTCCACCTCGGTCACCGAGCCGCCCGGCACGAGCCGGAGTCTCGCCACCAGAGCAGGCTGGTCTTCGGCACCAAGTCTCGTGCCAACGGCCGGCTCGTTCCACACCAGTAGACTTACAGCAACTTCCCCACTGTCCGGTCGCGCTATTATGCGCTCTCGGTCGGCTATGCGG
Source organism: Chloroflexota bacterium (assembly GCA_965220865.1). Taxonomy (GTDB): domain Bacteria; phylum Chloroflexota; class UBA11872; order UBA12225; family JAJDUF01; genus JAJDUF01. The sequence goes on along the minus strand of OZ244848.1, from coordinate 2,350,222 downwards.
CTGCCCAAAGGTATACGTTCGTATCTGAAGCCACCGCTTGCATTCCAGATAACGGCGCCATTGGCGTAGTAACCGGCCTCATGGAGTCGCGGTTGTATGGCGTTCTGATGCCACACATTCCCGTTATAGGGCACACTGCTCGCCTCGCTCGCAGCAAGATCGTTAAAGGCTACAACAAACCACCAACCAGGTTGAGATGTGCCGCGCGCCGAAGCAATGATGCAGGCCCCAAAGGTGCAGAGCAGCTTGGCAGAAATTGGCCCACTCCAGGCACCCGGTTCGGACGGTGGCGCAAGCAAGATAGTATCGAGGACTTGGCCAGTCGCCGCGTCCAGGAGCGTGAGCTTAGGAGGGAGAGGACCAGCGGGATCGTAAGAGCGGACAAACAGATACTCACCTACCAGGAAAGGAGCGAAAGTCTGGTGCCGTCCCGATTGTTGCCACCGCCACACCTCACGACCATCAGCAATATCAAGCGCAATCACGGTACCGGCGTCGGGTCCAGGCGGCAGAGACCACGTGCCATTGTCCCCAATGTAGACGAGGCCCTGAGCCTCACTCACGGCCGGACCTTGGTGGACAAGGCCATAGCGGGCTGCGCCGGGGCGTATGCGTAGGACAGGCCGCGACCAAACAACGCCACAGTCCGATGCAATGCGTGACACGATGCCATCGTTGCCGGCAACGATCACGGAGTATCGGTCCGGGTCATCCCCACTGGACGGCAAAATGACGGGCGTACCATACCCACCCCCATGCCCTACAGGGGCTGTACAAATGACGGAGTTACTTGCAGTGGGATCAATCCGCGCCGTGAGCACATCGTCGGATTCTGCATTGCGGAATGATGTCCACCAAGTGTCGTCCGGCGCCTGGGTTGGGATCACAAAGTCGTAGGGGGCACCGAGGGGCAACGGTCCCACTAGCGAGCAGTCCTCACTTTCAATGCGGAACAGGCCGCTTTCGGTGCGGTACCACGCGAACTGTGAAGAGCGTAGATCCCAGCCGGAAAAGCCCTCTACATTCGCCCAGCCTGGAATGTCCACGCTGCATACGCGCTGCAACGCCGGTAGCTCACTTACCGTAATCGTCGTAGTTTGATCGGCAGCATGGGCAGAGAGCAACCGCCGGCCATCGGCGCGAGCGAGCGGCGCACTGTTGCTTGCGCCGGCCCTAGGGAAAGTATATGACCGAGCATTTGCGCCATCGCGCAGCCGCCATGAGACCAGCGGCGCGGGCGCCGATGCCTCGGCCGCATAGACGATGCCGTCATGGACGATGAGGCTTTCAGGTTGGCCATCGCTCGCTACAGCATAGAGTAGTTGCAGCCATCCGCGCTCTGAACGCACCGGCGCCGCAAGCCATGCCAGATCTACCTGCCGCGACCTGATCACCGGTTGTCCTGGTGCAGCAGGGGGGAGCAAGTCGTCATTCACCGGCTCCCAAGCGAACCACTCTGTGTTCAAGCGGCGTTGCAGTCCAAATGGCCCCAGCGACCACGTATGATGACCATCGGTGAAAGCAGCGATATTCGTGTCCTTCTGCCACACTAGCAGTCCCCTTGTGGTGTGCTGCACCGCGTCACCGGTTTCTGGATTGTGATGCTCTTGCTCAACACAGGCTCCGATGATGTCGGGAATGAGGTCGTGGAGCGTCTTGAAGCCAAAACGAAACTCGCACGCAAGAACAGACGACACGGAGGACGCCTGGAGGGTGGGAGGCGAAACAAGCGCAACGGCCAGCAGAGCTACGATAGATACAGTGGGAAGCAACCGGCTCAAGGCAGCACGTCCCACCAGCACATCTTTGCATCGGTACATGAGAGTCTCCATCCACGCTCTGCAGCAGTATATAATCAGGCGTTCCTCGGAAGGTTGACCTAAGCCTATACGACCATACGGCGATCACCAGGACGCTGAAGAAGCAAGCAGTAGCGGAGAGAGGTGCGATGCGTATAACGATCACCGGCGGCGCCGGGCAGTTGGGACAAGCGCTCGCCGCCCACTGGCAGGGCACGCACCAGGTTCGCACTGTGGATGCCATTCCCCTCCCCGCTGGTGCCCCATCCCAAGATCACCTCGTCGGCGACCTGCGCGACTCCGCCTTCGCCCAGCAAGCCGTCGCCGACACCGATGTCCTTATCCATCTCGCGCCCATCGCGCCCGCCGGCCCGGCCACCACGAGCGACCTCAACCGGCTCGACGTTGCCACCCGCAGCACCTACCACCTCCTGCTGGCCGCCCCCCAGGCCGGCGTCCAGACCGTCGTGCTCGGGAGTACCCTCGACCTCTTCACAGCCTACTCCGGCGCCTGGCGCGTCACCGAGCAGTGGATACCCCAGCCGGCTCCCACCCCGGCGCACCTCGCGCCCTACCTGGCCGAGTGCAGTGCGCGGGAACTGGTGCGCGCCCTGCCCCTGCGCGTGATCTGCTTGCGCCTGGGCGAGGTCGTATCGGAGGCGGACATCGAGGGTCAGCTGTTCGATGGGCGCTGGCTGCACGTGGATGATGCCGTGCAGGCCGTCGAGCGCGCGGTGGCCTTTACGCCGAGTGACGAAGAGCCGGCAAACGGCTGGTGGGTGTACCACATTCCGGCGGCCGGACCCCGCACGCGAGTCCCGCTGGGCGCGGCGGACGATGCGCGGTTGGGGTATACGCCGCAGCACGACTTCCGGGCCTGGTGGCCGGCGAGCTGGCAACACCCACCGGCAGCCCCGGCACCGCCGGCGGTGCAATCGCGGCCGATCCGCAAGGTAGTGGTGTTCGGAGCCGGCGGGCCGCTGGCGGCGGCGGCAGCACCGCTGCTGGCAGAGACGCACACGGTACGGCTAACGGACTTGCTCCCGCTGGCGGACATCATCGCGGCCAACAAGCCACAATCGCCGGGGGCGCCGCTGCCGATCCTGCTCGACCCACCGCACGAAGCGCAGGCCGTAGACATCACCGACTACGATCAAGTGCTGGCGGCGTGCGCGGGGATGGACGCGATTGTCAACTGCACGGTCAATCGCCCGCATCCCGTCGAGGCCTTTCGCGTGAACTGTCTGGGGGCCTACAACGTAATGCGGGCGGCGGTGGCACAGGGCATCCGGCGCGTGGTGCATACCGGCCCGCACCTGACCGGCTCCGGCCACAACGTCGGCTACAACTGGGACTTCGACATCAGCGCCGACGTGCCCCCGCGCCCCGGCCACTGGCTCTACGCCCACTCCAAGTACCTGGGCCACGAGGTGGTACGCATCTTCGCCGAGACCTACGGCCTGGAGGTTCCGGCGCTGTACTTCGGCGGCTTCATGAACCCCGCTCGCCACCGGCCGCGGTCCGGCGGCGTCGGCGGGCTGACGATCTCCTGGAACGACGCAGCCCTGGCCGTGCGGCGCGCGCTCGAAGCGCCGTCCCTGCCACGCCCGCTCGAGGTCTTCAACATGACCACCGACCTGCCCCACCGCAAGTTCCCGAACGACAAGGCCAAGCGCCTGCTCGGCTGGCAGCCCCGCGACACCCTAGACCACCTCTGGGGCCTCCGCCCCTAACCCCAGGCCCACAGCCCGCCCACCTCTCCGACCAATTTCGTCGCGCCCGCAGGCCGTGTACATCCAAGGTTGCCGATCCAAGGATGCGGTTAGACGGTCATGCACGCATGGCGACGGTCTCACTTTCGATGTTCCTTTTGTATCGGCACGATGGCTCGGACCAGTATTCAGTGCATCCCCAGAAGGAACCGAACGGGCCATTCCTCACGAGGAGGACACCCATACCGCACGATGGGCAGACGGTCGGAGAACGGTCGCACGCCGGGTTAGTACATGTGGACAGTTGCTTCGTGACCACGGCGTAGCCTGAATTGCAGTTCGGACAGCGGGGCGCAAGGTACTCACAGTTCGGGTAGTTGGAACAACGCAAGTTCTTGCGGCTCTGTGGGAGGACCAAGCGACCGTTGGGACAACGCGGACATCCCGGAGCAAGTTCGCCGAGTTGCCGCAGATCGCCAGATTCACGGAGCAACTCTACGACAAACTTTGATGGTTGGCCAGGGTCTGTGACGAGGTAGACGCCGCTCTGTGCGCGCGTCATTGCCACATAGAAGAGCCGCCGCTCCTCCGCGAACGGGTACGCGGCTCCAGAGATCGGGGGCAGCACGAGTTCCAGCAGTGGATCGTCCTCAATCCGAGAGGGGAACCCCATCCGAACATCCTTGAGGTCGAGCACGACCACATAGTCCGCTTCGCGGCCCTTCGCTTGGTGAACGGTACTGAACTCCACTGGCGGTGACTTGCTCCACCAGTTCTCTGGGATACCGTCCCCGCTCTTCCTATAGCGCCCAAGCACGAGAACTGAAGGACTGCCACCTCTGGCCCTTGTACCGATATCCTGAAGCGCGCGCTTCACGCCTCTGACGGGACTGTAGGCGACAACGACAGTGATGCCCTCGTCTTCGGCGTCGCTCGCAGATCGCAGCGGCCTCTGCGTTTGCTCCGGATTTCGCTGTACGAATGCGGTCGATGGGCCGAGGATGCCGTCTTTGTAGCGGAAGGTCAGGCTCAAATTTCGTGTCTGTACATGGCCAAGATGGTCGCCGCAGCTACGCAGGAGGCCAACGTCGCTCCCCGCGAAGCGGTAGATTGACTGCCAGTCGTCACCTACGAGAAAGTACGCCACATTCTGGCACTTGAGGGCCTGGATCAGCGCCATACGTCCTGCAGATATGTCCTGGAACTCGTCTACCAGCACATATCGGTACTGCGGTTTCCATCTGCCTTCGCCGATGTAGCGGGTGGCGTAGTTGATGAGGTCGTGGAAATCCAGTGCATCCCCGTCCGCAAGCCACTGTTCGTAGCGCATCTGTACCTGTTCACAGACCTTTAGGAAGCCCTCGTTACGCCGACGGTCACCGCACTCACGGGCACGGGCACGTAACTCGTCGAACGACAAGCCGCTGGTCTTGACCTGGTTCAGGAACGTCGTCAGCAGCCCGGCCAGCCATGAAATCTGCTTTTGGCCCAACTGTTCGATCAGCGTTTGGCGTGAGACGCGATTGAAGCTGACTCCGGCTTCTTCGAGCCGCTTGCGTAGCGTTGGGAGCAGACTGCCTTGCCGGTGTTGCCAGCTGTATGTCTCAATCAGCTTTGTACCATTTTGTCTATGGATGCCTCTCTTCCACTCGACACCTTTGGCGTAGCCCTTCCAATTCAGCGGAGAGCGCCCCCTTTCGTCTAGTGCGAAGTGCTCAATGTAGATGTCGTGGTCGGGGAGGAAGAAGTCCGGCTGGTACTGACGGTGCCGCTGAGTCGCGGTCAACTCTTTGTACGGGTCCTCGTACCGGAAATTGATGCCGTGCTCTGTCAGGTAGTTCGCGATTAACAACTCTTCGAAGCTCTTGACGAGATCGCCGCTAAGAGTCCTCAAATCAACGCTCCGTATGTACTCATAATACTTGGCAGGGGTATCAAAGTCGAATGCTGAGTAATAGGATGCACGATGGTAGGCTATGAAGTTGGTTACAGAATCCGATTGCCGTGGATCATCTAATAGCTCATTGAGGCCATCTTGAACGGCTATCTTGAATGCAGTATCATCAAATGCGAGCTTCGATATGATAGGCGCAACCCCGGAATTGGCGATGACGCGGTGCCCGAAGGCATGGAAGGTAGAGACATCCACTGCCGATGAGAGGTCGCCCGGTAGCCGCTCCCGTATCTCCTCCGCTGCCTTACGGTTGAACGCCACCACGAGAATCTCGCGTGGTGAGACGCCCTGATTGCGAACGAGATGGGCAACCTTGCCAACGATGACCGCAGTCTTGCCCGTTCCTGCACCCGCGAGCACCAGTGTCACATCCTCATCTGTGGCAATGGCCTCGGCTTGTTCGTCCGTGAGAGGTCCCTGGAGCACCCGGCGCGCGGCGGATTGTACAACGGAGATGCTTTCCGATACGAAGCGCCTGTTCGCTTGCTCACGTGCCGCCTGGAATCCCTCAATGGATTCGAGCGATGCAAGCCGCTTGAGCGCCTCTTGTGCTCCTTGATCAAGATATTGTCGTGTGCTCCTACTCCTGCGAGACTTCTGCACTGCCGATCCGAGAGCGTCGTGAAACTCGCCGCAGTCGGAATGTCGAACATAGTGGTCGCCAGCGAGGAGTCGGCGCAGTTGCCCATCCAGCCGCTTTAGACGCTGGCCTACTGCATCGGCGTGGACTCGTTTGGCTTCTTGCTCCCGAAGTACCGCATCGCAGACTCGTGTGGCTTCCTGCTCGTCAAGTCCTCCGATCGAGCGCTCCGTCCCATCGGCCATGCGGATCGTCAACCGGCTCCAGAACCACGAGCGGCGAACCGTGATCGCGTCAATGGAGCCGACAGGTATCCGTGCAGACCGCCGGTCGGATTTTCCCTCGACGCGAACTGTTTCGCCGGTTAGCGAAACGCGCGCGGCACCCCACGCAAGGAAGCGGTAGAACCAGTTACTCTCTGCGACAGTCTGCTCGTGTGGTTGCATCACAGTTCTACTTCAGACGATGCTGACCAAGCCTCACCACAGCCCACTAACCACTGCTCAGGGCGCAATCAGGATGCGAGCCACCTCGCCACGTTGCGCGGCCCACTCCGCGTCGGTGAAGGCGGCGTTGATCTGCTCCAGCGGATAGCGGCGGGAGACGAGCCTGTCGAGCGGATAGCGGTGTTGCGCGCCGGACAGCCAGGCCAGCGCCCGCGGCAGCACCCAGCGGTCGTAGGAGAGCACGCCGAGCAGCTGCTTGGGCCGGCGCACGGCGTCGTGGGGAATGATCTCTGTGCTCACGTCCGGCACGATGTTGCCCATCATCAGGTACCGCCCGCCGGGCCGCAGCAGCTCCAGCCCCTCCTGCACCACCCCCGGCACCCCGACGACCTCCACGCACACGTCGGCGCCCATCCCGCCGGTCAGCTCCCACACCGCCTCGACGCGCTCCTCTTTGGTTGTCTCCGCGACGTTGAGCGTGAGGTCGGCCCCGAAGTCGCGGGCGAGTTCCAGGCGCTGCGGAATGGCGTCAATGGAGACCACTTGCCCGGCACCCATGTCGCGCGCGACGGCCGCAGCATAGAGGCCCAAGCCACCGGCCCCCTGCACTACCACCGTATCACCCAGCCAGATGCCGATGCGGTGCAAGCCGTAGATCACCTGCGAGAGCGCACAGTTCACCGGCGCCAGCAGATCATCGGGGATGCCGTCGGGCACCTTGAACACCCACTGCCCGGGATGGAGCAGCATGTACTCGGCATACGTGCCGAGGAAATGTGGCGGATCGTCGGCGCGCACATGCGCCTTGAACTGATAGCGGTTGGGGCAGCCGGTCGTGCCACTCAAGCAGAGCCAGCATTCGCCACAAGGGACAAAGTAGGAGTACGCCACGCGGTCGCCGACGGCCAGCGGACGGCCGAGCGTGTCGTGCTGCCGCTCTTTGCCGAGCGCCACCACGCGCCCGGTGCCTTCGTGGCCGGGTACGCTCGGATAGGGCTGGAGCGGCGGGACTTCACCGCGCCAGATGTGCAGGTCGGAGCCGCACAGGCCAGCGACCGTCGTGCGGACCAAGATTTCGTCGGCTGACGGTGCGGGTACGGGGTACTCGCGCAGCTCTATCGGCTGGTCCACGCTGGTGGCTACTGCTGCCCGGCCCATCGCTGTCATCCGACCCTCCTCCATGTTATAGCCCCCCTCTGCACCCGCTCCGCCGGGGGACGGCGTGTCCCCTCCCCCCGTGCGGAGGCACGGGGGGAGGGCTAGGATGGGGGCCGGTGCGAGCGACCATAGCCCCGGCACGACTCGATAACGGCTGCGCGCTACTCCTGGCCCGGCGTGCCCTCGTAAGTGACCATCTGCCGCGCCGGGTCCGAATAGATAATGACCATGCGGGCTGTCGTCGCGCCCACGTTGCGCGCGTCGTGCTGCGCGCCGGCCGGCACCCGGATCGCCTGCCCCGGCTGCATCCGATAGACCTCACCCTCCAGGCTGTGATCCAACTCCCCTTCGATCAGGTACAGCAGCTCTTCGCAGTTGGGGTGGGCATGGAGCGGGTTCTTCTGCCCCGGCGCGATCTCGACGTAGCCCAGCGTCTGCTCCGCACCCGGCGCCAGCTCACCATTGAACAGCCATTCGATGGCACCCCAAGAGAACTCGGCCAACTGCCCGGCCCCTCTGCTGGCCAGAATACCCGCTGCCGACTGGGTAGGTGTGGTCATTGGCTGCTCTCCTTCCTCACTCCAACGGCGCAGCGCATCCCGCGCAACCCTGCCCGCATTCTACCCCATGGCACTGCGGTCACCTGACACGGGTAGGCTTTCCGGCGGGAGGCAGAGTGGACTGGGCAGACCTTCCCTTGACACGAGCGGGGTAGTACGCTATTCTTGATTTTGTCGAGCGATTTAGTATTGTTTGCCAATACCCACGATCCCAGTACCCGCGATCCCAGAGGGAGGAAACGAAAATGGCCGTTCTTGACGAACTGCTCGCCGCCAACGAGGGCTATGCAACCGGCTTCACCAAAGGGCACTTGCCCATGCCCCCCGGCCGGCAGGTGAGCGTGCTGACGTGCATGGACGCCCGGCTGGACCCGGCGAAGTTCCTGGGACTGGAAGAGGGCGACGCGCATGTCATCCGCAACGCCGGCGGACGCGCCAGTGAGGATGCCATCCGCTCGCTGACCATCTCCCACAAGCTGCTCGGCACGCGCGAGTTCGTGGTGATCCACCATACCAACTGCGGGATGGAGACGTTCACCAATGAGCAGCTCCGCGAGCAGTTGGACCACGACCTCGGGGCTGACGCTTCGACCGTCGAGTTTCTGCCCTTCACCGATCTGGACGAGAGCGTGCGGCAGGACGTGGAGACGATCCGCTCGTCGCCGTTCATTCCGCGGGACATTCCGGTGAGCGGGTACGTCTACGACGTGGGCAGCGGCCGTCTCCGCGAGGTGTGCTGACGCCGAGCGTACCGCGTCCCGTCCCCTCCCCCATCGCCCGGCTCCAACGGACGCCCCCTCTCCACATGGTGGAGAGGGGCCCGGGGGGTGAGGACCTACTACTGCACCATGCCGTACCGTTTATTCTGCGTCGTCATCTTCAAGAAGTACCGCAATCGCTGCTCGAAAACCTCCGGGCGTGCCCTCGCGCCCTCGATAAACGCGATACGGATTCTCTTGTAGGAGTCGGGAAATCCCTGAAAGTTCCGCCACGTCTCCCGGTCTTGCTGCAGCGCCTGCGCGATGTCCGGGGCAATCGCCAACGGTGCTGGCTGCTCATCCGCGTCGAAGACATGCTTGATGGCGGCAAGCCCGGCGGCGGTCATCTTGTCCTGGTCCAAGAGACGACGCACCCGTTCCCGGTTCATCGCCGACAGGTTGCTCTTGGGCTTTCTGGGTGTAAACCGCTGGGTGTATTTCTTGTCGTCTATGCCTTTGACGATGCTGTCTATCCAGCCGTAGCACAGCGCCTCTTCAACGGCATCGTTATACGGTATGCGCGGTTCGCCGGACCCTTTCTTGTAGTAGATCAGCCATATTTCCTTCTCCTTGTCGTGATGCTCGGCCAGCCAAGCGCGCCATTGCTCCCTATCGGCAACGTAGAGCGTTTTCCCGATCTCCATACAGTCAAGTCCTCTATCCGCACAGACCCTGGCCGACAGGTTCCCCGCCCACCATCCCCGGCGCGAGCACCCGCAGCAGCCTACCAGGCAGCACAGCAAGCAGCCGACGCGCGCTACGCCAGCACCCGGCGCAGGGGCGCCGACAGCGGCACGACGGTCAGCACGACCGCGGCCAGGAGAGCAAACGCCGTCGTCAGGCCCAGCAGGTCGGCCGCTACGCCAAAGATCGCGGGCGCCAACGCCGATGCAGCCAGGACGCCGGTGTAGTAGAGACCGTAGCCACGCGCGCGGCGCTCCGGCTCGATCAGCCCGGCCGTCGCCGCGTAGAGCACGGACGAGGTGCCGTTCAGCGCAAAGCCGAAGACCAGCGCCAGCGGCACTAGGACCGGCCCTGAGAGGAGGATGAAGAGGATCATCGCCGCGGCGGTAACTAGCTCTGTCACCCAGATCAGTCGCACGGAGCCAATGCGATCACCTAACCACCCGCAGAAGAACTTGCCCGCCGCCCCGCCAGCGAAGATCAGCGCATACAGGCCACTGATTGCGGCGCCGTCTAGCCCGTGCGCCGTCGTGAGGATGAAGGGCAGCAGCGCCAACCCGGCGCCCCGTCCCACGCCGTCCACCATGCCGACGGCCGCGAGCAGCGCAAACGACCGCGGCTGCGCGATCCCCCAGCCCGCGCGTGACCCCCCGGCCCGCGGCTGCTCCGCCCGGCGAGCGGGCAACCGGACGATGGACCGCGTCACCTGTGTCCGCCCCGCGAGCGTCACCAGCGAGCAGACCAAACCGACCGCCGCCAGGGCGCCGAGCGCCGCCCGCCAGCCGTAGGTCACGCCGAGAATGCCGGCCAAGGCCGGTCCGGCGAGCTTCCCGAGGTCCCCGGCGAAGTTGAGCGTGCCGACGGCCGAGCCACGGCCGCCCCGTTCGTAGGCCCGCGAGACCAGCCCGGTCGCCAGTGGGTGTTGCGGGCCACCGCCGATACCCCCGACGACGGCTACGCCGAGCAGGACCAGATACGTCGGCGCCAGGGCCATCGCTACCAGTCCGCCGGTCATCCAGGCGTTGCCGCCGACGAGCAGCCCCAGCTCCGCTCCGACCGTCAGGCGCTCTGCCAGGAGTCCCATTGGCAGTTGGAACACGCTGGCAGCACCGGAAAAAGCGGCCTTGAGCAAGCCAATCTGCCCATAACTCAACTGCAAATCGGCGGCAATGAGCGGGAGCAGGGGGTAGAGAATAGCAATGTAGGCGTCGTTGACAATGTGCAGCACCGAGGTCGTGGTCAGCGTGGTCATGGCCGGCGACCAGCGCCGGGTCAGCGCGACAAGACGCGGCGGGCGCAGCCTTTTCCCCAAAACCGGTCTCTATCTCTACCGCTACCGCCTCAGATACACGCGGATTTATGGGCCAGGCGGCTGCCCTCACCCCGACCTTCTCCCACGGGGAGAGGGAGCCTGGATTGCCGCTTTCGCGGGAATGACGGACAAGACGGCTGGATGATGGTGTCCCCGCGTGATGCCAACCGCCGCACACCCCCTCTCCATCATGGTGGAGAGGGGGCCGGGGGGTGAGGCGCGACCCGGCTCTCCCCCTGATGTCAGCATCGTACCCTAGGGCATCACCTTCCAGGCCACGCTCAGACCCTCACCGACCGGCAGGATCGTGCCCAGGAGCCGGGAGTCTGTAGCGACGAGCCGGTTGTAGCGGCGCAGCGCCCGCACCGATTCGGATGACGCAGCCTCGTCGTACACCGCGACGTGCGGGCCGAGCGTCAGCACATTGTCTGCCAGGATCAATCCACCCGGCCGCACGAGGCGCAGCGCCTCCTCCAGGTAGGCGGGATATGGCGGCTTGTCGGCGTCAATGAAGACCGCATCCACACTTTCGTCAGCGCGGGCCGCCAACGTCTCGCGGGCGTCGCCGACCGTCACAGTCACTCGCTCGGCGACCCCGGTCTGCCGGAAGTGGGCGCGGGCCATCGCTGCGCGCTGCGGATCGAGCTCCAGGGTCTCCAGATGGCCGTCGGCGGGCAATCCACGGGCGATCCAGATAGCGGAGTAGCCGGTGCAGGTGCCGATCTCCAGCACCCGCCGCGCGCCGATCATGCGACACAGCAGTTGCAGCACCCGTCCGGCTTCCGGCGCTATCGCCGGCACACCCAGCTCCCGCGCCTTCGTACCGACTGCCCGCAGCGCGTCGTCCTCTACCACGACCTGCCGGCGTAGGTAACGAGCAACATCCGCATCGAGATACATCATGCTCTCCTCCACCGATCCGCTGACGCCGCGCTCCCCCGGCGTTGGCTTGACTTGGGCAAGGAAATAAAGTATCGTTCGCTCAGGATACATGCCGGCTACCGCGCCTGCGTAGCTGGTGCGTCCTCTCGGTAGGGTACAGCCTATACATTGAAGCAGGTGACTACGCCAGTTGCAGGAGGTGATGGGGCAAAGGGCATGGCACACGGCTGCATACTGTTCTAACCTGCTCAAACCCCTTGAGGGGGCGGCGTCGAGCAGCTACAAAGAGTCTGTGCAAGCGGGAGCTTGCAGGAGGAAGATATCGTGGCAGAAATCACGCGCAGAAGGTATATCGGTGGTGCCAGCGCCTTGCTTGGTGGCCTGTTGGCCGTCGCCTGCGGCGAAGTGGAAGTCCGCTACGTCCAGGGGCCAGCCGGGCCAGCAGGGGCAACAGGCTCTCAGGGTGCGCGCGGTTCGACCGGCGCCCAGGGCGTCGAGGGCACATCCGGCGCTGCGGGCAAGACCATCGTCGTGGACAAGCCGGTCACGCAAATCGTCGAGAAGACGATCGTGGCTGCACCCACCAGGAAGGTCACCATGTGGACCGGGTTCTGGCGCGGTGGCAACATGAGCGACCGCGGCACCGGCTGGACCGATCTGACCAACCGGTGGAATGCCGAGAACGAGAACATCACCTTCGTGCTTCAGCCCGTCGCCGGGCAGGGCAACAACACCGACGAGAAGATCATCTCCAACTACGCCGCGGGCACCCCGCCCGATCTGGTGCATACTGCCTACTGGAGCGGTGGCGTCTACGGCGTCCGCGACATGCTCCCCGAGTTGATGGAGACCTTCATCCGGCACGACAAAGAGTACGCCGACTCGATGGACGACTTCTTCCCCCATCTGCTGGAGTCGAGCATGTGGAATGGCCAGCTGTGGAGCCTGCCGCAGGAAACCAACGCCGACCTGCCCTACACCAACCTGGCGATGGTGCGGGAAGCCGGCCTGGACAAGCTCCAGCTCGGCTACACCTGGGACGACTTCGTGGACTATGCGGGGACGATTCAGAGGAGCCTGGGGCCGGGCAAAGAGTCGGGCAAGTGGGCGATGGGCCACATGCTGAACGTGGTGGTGTGGTGGAACCTGGTCTTCCAGGCCGGGGGCCAGCTCTTCAACGAGGATCGCACCAAGCTCGTGCTCGATTCTCCGGAGGCGCTCGAAGCGTTGGAGTTCGTCTCGGACGTGCATCACAAGCATCAGGTCGCGGTGCCGCATGGGAGCTACTACGAGGAGACCGGCAAGGAGCGACCGAGCTTCCGCAAGGGGCAGATTGCCATGTTCTACGAGACGAGCGCCTCGCGCTTGGTCTCCTGGGCACAAGACATCGGCGGCTTGGAAAACATGTACGTGTCACCGTCGCCCACGAAGAAGCGACCGTTCGTGGCAACGTTCGGCCAGAACACCTACCTGTTCAAGACGAACACCCAGCAGCAGGAAGCTGCTTGGCAGGTGATGCGCTGGCTGACGAGCACGGATGCCGCAGCGCACTACGCGGCGGTCACGATGTTCCTGGCGCCACGGAAGTCGGTGCTCACGCATCCCGAGTATCAGGCGGTGCGCGAGCGCGTACCGCAGTTCGAGACCTTCGTGGAGGGCTTGAACTATGCCTTCCGGCCGTTCCATCCCACGCTCCCCTCGATGTTTGGCGGGATTGGTGAGCTGCTCGGGGAGGCCGGCAAGAACCCGGGTCTCAACCTGAAGGACGGTCTTGAGGAGATGGTGCGGGTCGAGAACGCCAGGCTGGCCAAGTGGACCGCGGATAACGCCTAGCCGCGGCTGGAGTAGCCGCCCACGGCGGCTCAGTTGGATCGTCGGGCCGCCCGGCGGCTCGAATACAAAGGTTGCACAGGAGCCATCGAGTTCCTGTGCAATCTTCTTTTTTCTTTCATCACCGACCGGGAGGATCGTGCCCATGAGCCGGTGATCCGTGGCGACGAGCCGGTTGTAGCGGCGCAGCCTCAGCCGGCCCGAGGCACTCTTGCAGCAACAGGTCAGTTTCAGGATAGCGAACGGCCACGCCGGCGGCCGGCGCGGTGCCTCAACGGTTTCGCCGCCGGGCTTGGGGCTTGCCAAGCGCCTCCGGTGCCGGCTTGACGTGTGAAGGCAAATAACGTATCGTTCGCTCAGGGTACAAACCTGCTGCCATGCCTGCGTAGCCGGTGTGATCCCTCGGCCGGGTACGGCCACTACATTGACGCAGGTGACTACGCCATTTGTAGGAGGTGATGGGCACAGGGCACGAGCACACGGCTGCACACTGTTCTAGTCTGCTCAACCCCCCTGATGAGGCGGTGTTGAGCGGCTACAAGGAGTCTGTGCAAGCAAGAGCTTGCAGAAGGGAAGTATCGTGGCAGAAATCACGCGCAGAAGGTATATCGGTGGGGCCGGCGCTTTGCTTGGTGGTCTGTTGGCCGTCGCCTGTGGCGAAGTGGAAATCCGCTACGTCCAGGGGCCCGCAGGGGCAACAGGGGCAACAGGCGCGCAGGGTGCGCGCGGTGCGACCGGCGCCCAGGGCGTCGAGGGCACATCCGGCGCTGCGGGCCAGACCATCGTCGTGGACAAGCCGGTCACGCAGATCGTCGAGAAGACGATCGTAGCTGCACCCACCAGGAAGGTCACCATGTGGACCGGGTTCTGGCGCGGTGGCAACATGAGCGACCGCGGCACCGGCTGGACCGATCTGACCAACCGGTGGAATGCCGAGAACGAGAACATCACCTTCGTGCTTCAGCCGGTGTCTGGCCAGGGCGACAACACCAATGCCAAGATCATCTCCAACTACGCTGCAGGGACGGTACCCGATCTCGTACACACCGCCTACTGGAGCGGGGGCGTCTTCGGCACCCGCGACATGCTCCCTGATCTGCAGGAGACCTTCATCCGGCACGACAAAGAGTACGCCGACTCGATGGACGACTTTTTCCCGCATCTGCTGGAGTCCAGCATGTGGGAGGGTAAGCTGTGGAGTTTGCCCCAGGAAACCAATGCTGACCTGCCCTACACCAACCTGGATGTGGTACGGAAAGCGGGCCTGGAGCCGCTGAGGCTCGGTTACACCTGGGAGGATCTGACCGAGTACCTCAAGACGATTCAGCAGACCCTTGGCCCAGGTGAGCAATCGGGCAAATGGGCCATGAGTGGCATGATGGGTAACGTGAACTTCATCAATCTGCTTAAGCAGGCTGGTGGAGAGTTTTACAACGCAGACCGCACCAAGATCATCTACAACAGTCCAGAAGGCGTGGAAGCACTGGAGTACGTCGCAGACCTGATCCACAACCACCAGGTGCATGTGCCCCACAGAAGCTACTTCGAGGCCAGCGGCAAGGACCGTCCGAGTTTCCGCAAAGGTAGCATCGCTATGAACTACGAGACGAGCGCTTCCCGTCTCGTCACATGGGCGCAAGACATCGGCGGCTTGGACAACATGTACGTCACGCCGTCGCCCACGCGGAAGCAGCCCTTTGTGGCGACCTTTGGCCAGAACACCTTTATGTTCAAGACGAACACCCAGCAGCAGGAAGCTGTCTGGCAGGTGATGCGCTGGCTGACGAACACGGATGCGGCGGCGCACTACGCAGCGGTGACGATGTTCCTGGCACCGCGGAAGTCGGTGCTCACGCATCCCGAGTACCAGGCCGTGCGCGAGCGCGTACCGCAGTTCGAGACCTTCATCGAGGGCTTGAACTATGCCTTCCGGCCGTTCCATCCAATGTTCCCCGACCACTACGGTGGGTTTAGCAATCTGGCCGCGAAGATCTGGACGACTCCGGGCACCTCGGTCAAAGACGGGCTGGATGAGACGGTCCGTGTGCTGAACGCCAAGCTGGACCAGTGGAACGCGCAGAACTAGCTGAGGCAGCTAGCTGAGGCTAGAGTAGCCTGCCGGGGCTGCTCAGTTGGATCGTCGGGCCGCCCTGCGGCTCGAATACAAAGGTTGCACAGGAGCCATCGAGTTCCTGTGCAACCTTCTTTTTTCTCCTCACCCCCCGTCATTCCCGCGAACGCGGGAATCCACGTCCCCCTGCGCAGCGGGGGGGCCATAGGCGGGCTGGTATTCCACAGGCGAGCGGACGGTCGCCGGCATGACGCCAACCGCCGCACACCCCCTCTCCACATGGTGGAGAGGGGGCCGGGGGGTGAGGACTGCGGCCCCCCGCCCTAGCCTTCCAGCCGGAAGAAGCTCCCAGCGATGTGGCGGGTCCCCCCAAAGTTATTCCCGTCGTCTTCCATGAAGTAGTAGGCCGTGAAGACGCGCCCGTCGTCGAGCTGTGTCGCTACCGGATAGCCCAAGTCACCGCCGCTGCCGTCATCCCGGACAATCGCCTCGGCCGACCAGGTAGCGCCCTCGTCCTCGCTGACGATCAGCCCGATCCCGGTGGGTGGCTTGCGCCGCGCGAAGAGCACCACGATCCGCCCGTCCCGCAGGCGCATGGGCCACGGCGAGCGGTAGTGGACGCCGCCACGGGCTACCTGCAGGGGGCGCCGCGCCGCCCACGGTGATTGCCCCCACGCCACAATCGGCCGGGGGCCGCTCCAGCTTGCGCCGCCGTCATCGGAGTAGGCCAGCTGGATAGCATTGCGAATGCCGCCGATATTGAGCATGTAGCACTGCAAGCGCCCACCCGGAAGTAGCAGTAAGCCGGCATAGGTAGGCCGCCCCACGCCGGTAGGGTCGCGCGCCACCTCCGCCACGTACTCCCAAGTGAGACCGTTGTCATCCGAGCCGAATACGCCCACGCCACCAGGCATCCCGCCACTGTCCGTGAGAGCGGTCATCGCCATCGTCATCACACCCATCAACGTGCCGTCGGGGAACTGCACCAGCGGGTGGGCGTCGCGGTGCAGCCCCCCGCCGTGCGGACTCGTCACCCGCGTCGGCACGGTCTCCCATGTGCGGCCGCGGTCCCCGGAGCGGAACGCGAAGCATTCCAGGGTAGGCTGACCGCCCGGACCGGGCGGCCCGGTCGCGGGGCGGGGGAAATACACGGCGGCGTCCGGGCTGGTGAGGTCAATCTGCTCACGCGCTACATCCGGCTCATCGGCCCGCTGCACAATCGCGCGCTTCTCCTCCAGCGGCAACGACTCGTCCCAGACTACGACATCGTGCTCACGTGGCCAGGTCTCGCCATGATCGAACGAGCGCTGGAGCAGAATCTTGGCGCGGCCGGCGTAGCCGTTCGTGAAGGAGTGGCTAATGTCGGTCAGCACCTCGTAGCGGGAGGGCGCATGGGAGTGCAAGACCGCCAGCTCGCCGTTCCCGTAGTTGAAGATGCCGCTTTGCCGCGGATGCCCGCAGTAGCGCTCTTTGCTGTAGCACAGCTTGGTGTGGCGCACGTCCGTCAGCACCGGGCTGGCGCGTTGCATCATGTGTACCCTCCTCCGATCTCGTGCTGTAGCCTCACTCTCGGACGAGCACGGCTTGGCTGTCCTCCGCACAGTGTAGCCGGCGCACGGCTCCGGCGCGGAGGAGGGCGCTATCGCCCGGCGCCAGCTCGACCTCCAGGCCATCTATGGTCAAGCACGGCCTTCCACTGATGGCCTGCCAGTGCTCATTGACCGGCAGCCGCGCCGCAGCGAGGCCGGCGCCGGCAGCGAAGGTGAGCAGGCGCAGCTCGCTCAACGGGCAGCGCGGACCGCGCTGGGGTACCGGACCGGTGTTGCCCCGGCCAGGCACGACGAAGCCAGGCACCGTGCGTTCCGGCGGCCCGTCCTCCTCCACGAGGATATGCCTGCCGCGCCGCCGCCCCTCCATTCGCGTGGCTACCGTTGCCGTACCATAGTCGGTGAACATCTGAAACTGATGCACTGCCCCCATCGGAGTATAGACCAACGTGTTAGCCGCAATCGGAAAGCGCTCTCCGTCCAGCCACCCCTCCCCTCGCCCGGAGAGAAACAGCCAGAACTCGTCGCCGTCGTGATAGTGTGGCTCCACCCCTTGCCCGGTCTTCTGGTCCAGCACCAGATAGAAGGCATTGAACCCCACCCACGCCGGAAACAGCGTGGATTCCCAGGCCGGATGGTTGGAGTTCTGCGAGACAATCAGACAGTTATCCGTGCCGATAATCACCGTGTTCTCCCTCCCGCATTGTCGGAAACCGGAGCCTCTGCACGTGGATTACGGTCACTACGGAAGCCTCGCCGGAGCTAGCGGCGCGGCGCACCGATCCGAACCAGGCTGGACAAGCCCCGGAGGGACTACTATAATCGCGCCCAAGCATGTCTAGCTAGTGCCAGCGAACGTTAGGCGCAAGACGTGAGCCGTTCATGGGCAGAGCGTGCAGGGGCGCAGTGTTTCCTGTGCGCTCTTTCTCTTGACTTATGTCCGGCGCCTGCGGAGCGGGGCGCACCTACCCCTAACCCCATCCCTGAAGGGAAGGGGCTACAGGTCGCCGTGCGGACCGCTTTCCCTGAAGGGGATGGCGGCAGGTCGCTGCCATGACTCCCCTTCCCTGGAGGGAAGGGGCCGGGGGTTAGGTCGGCAGCAGGCAGGAGGAGACGATGGCAAACCTGAAGGCGGCGCTGATCGGCTGCGGGGGCGCAGGGCGCGGCCACGCTGCCATCGGCCAGCGCTTGGGCATCGAGTTGGTCGGCTTCTGCGACGTCATCCCGGCAGCCGCCGAGCGCGCGCGGGAGCAGTTTGGTGGTCGCTACGCCACCACCGACGCCGGGCAGATCATGCGCGACGACAGCATTGACCTACTCTATATCGCCACCCACCACGACGCGCACTATCCGCTGGCGCTGGCCGGAGCACAGGCCGGCAAGC
The DNA here is from genome assembly GCA_965220865.1 of Chloroflexota bacterium. Taxonomy (GTDB): domain Bacteria; phylum Chloroflexota; class UBA11872; order UBA12225; family JAJDUF01; genus JAJDUF01. The sequence continues at coordinate 2,331,545 of OZ244848.1, read as the reverse complement.
ACATGGTCCTGGAGAAGCCCATGTGCATCGAGCGCCGTCAAGCAGTAGAAGTAGCCGAAGCCGTCGAGCAGGCCGGGGTCAAAGTGGTGATTGACCACTGGTTTCGGAACAGCCCGGCAGCCCAGAAGACCCGCGAGCTACTCCCCCATCCCCGTCTCAGCCACGGCCAGCTCGCCACGGACAACTATGCCCACAGACCGCCGGGGGGTAGTGACTGGATTTGGGACAAAGACGACGGCGGTGGCCTACTCATCAGCACTGCTGTCCACACCGTTGACCTGCTCTCCTATCTGATGGACAGCGCTGGCGACCGGGTCTATGCCGAGGGGCGGCAGTTCGATAGCCGCAACAAGGGCACCGAGGGCTATCCCGACGGCTTGGTAGGCACGATCCTGTGGCAGAGCGGCGCGCTATCCACGGTGATTAGTACCGACCAGGGGGTGAATCCGTTCGTCTCCAAGTGGTTCCACGAGGTGTGGGACGGCGAGCGCAGCGTCGTGCTCTCCGCGCATATGCGCCGCGCCGACTTCAGCGGCTGCGATATTGACCACGTTGATGTCAGAGAACTGCCCGAGGGGGAGCAGCGCACAGCCATCGGGGCCTATACGATGCACGTCAACCTACTCGAAGCCATCCGCACCGACGGAGACACGATCTGCAACGTCCGCGACGGCGTGCGGACGGTCTCCATCTGCAATGCTCTGGAGGCGGCCGTCCGCACCGGCAAGCCACAGACGGTACCAAGGTAATCGATCTATCCCACCCCGGCCGGCCCTGGGGAACGGCGGCAAGCCGCTGCCATGACCCCCCTTCCCTGGAGGGAAGGGGCCAGGGGTTAGGTCCGCAGCACAGATAGGAGGAGACGATGGCTAACCTGAAAGCAGCACTGATCGGTTGTGGGGGTATGGGGCGCGGCCATGCCAACGCCGGGCTTGCACTTGGAGTAGAGGTGGTCGCGTTCTGCGATGTGATCGAGTCGGCCGCCGAGCGCGCGCGGGAGGAGTTTGGTGGTCGCTACGCCACCACCGACGCCGGCCAGATCATGCGCGACGACAGCATTGACCTGCTCTATATCGCCACCCACCACGACGCCCACCATCCGCTGGCCATCGCCGGGGCGCAGGCCGGCAAGCATATGGTGCTGGAGAAGCCCATGTGCATCGAGCGCCACCAGGCGGTGGAGGTCGCGGAGGCAGTCGAGAAGGCCGGGGTCAAAGCGGTAGTGGACCATTGGTTCCGCATCCAGCCCACGACTCAGAAAATCCGCGAGCTGATCCCCCATCCCCGCCTCAGCCACGGCCAGCTGGCCATGCAAAACTACAATACGGGGGAGGTGGGCGCTACTTGGCTGTGGGACAAGGACGACGGTGGCGGCCTGTTGGTCAGCACGGCCGTCCACACCGTTGATCTGCTCTGCTACCTGATGGACAGTGCCGGCGATCGGGTCTATGCGGAAAGCCGTCTGTTCGAGCCGGAGAGGAAGGGCACGGAAGGGTATCCCGATGCGCTCGTGGGCACCATCGTGTGGCAGAATGGTGGGCTATCCACAATCATCAGTACCGACCAGGGCATAAATCCCGCCGTCTCCAAGTGGTTCCACCAGGTGTGGGACGGCGAGCGCAGCGCGGTGCTCTCCAGCCATACGGCGCGCGCAGACTTTGGTGGCGCCGACATTGATACCATTGACCTCAACGAGCTGTCGGCGGAAGAGATGGCCAAGGTGCGGGGAGCGTATCCCATCCACGCCAATCTGCTGGAGGCGATCCGTACCGACGGGGACACGATCTGCAACGTCCACGACGGTGTGAAGAGTGTGTCCATCTGCAATGCGCTCGATGAGGCGGCCCGTACCGGCAAGCCGCAGGACGTGGCGAGGTAACGGACCCACGCCCAGAGGGAGCAGTCAGCGATCAGCCTGCGGCAGAAAAGCCGAATGCCGACAGTTGATGGCTCCCGCCAAGGAGCTACAGTGAATCGCACTGCCCCGGTCCTGACGGAGGTCCGCCATACCAAGCTGTGCTACAGCAAGCAGCGGTATTGCGGGCATCCGCGCTTGAGCGGCATCTTCAACTACGGCAGCGGCGAGTTGGCGGTGCTGCACAGCCACGCCCCCAGCAGCTATCGGACGCCCGACGACATCAGCCACTCGTTCACCACCGGCTACCTGGGCCGCGCCCAGGTCCTGCTCCAGCGTTCGCTCGACCATGGCGAGACCTGGCCACGTGAGCACGATGTCGTAGTCTGGGATGAGTCCCTCCCGCTGGTCGAGAAACGGGCTATCGTCGCCCGCGCCGACGAGCCGGGCGTGGTCCGCGAGCAGATTGATCTCACCAGCCCCGATGCCGCCATCTACTTTGCCCGGCCGTGGACGGGGCCGGAGGACCCCGACGGAAATCCCGTCCAGGAGTGTTTCGTCTTCCGGTCGGCCGACCGCGGTCGCACCTGGGAGACGGTGCCCTCCCGCGTCAGGCATCCGCATGGCGGCGGCCTGTGGCGAGACGCTCACCCCCTGGTCCAATTTCCCGACGGCACGCTGATGGGCGTGCTGTCGCTCTACAGCACGTTCGCGGACGGGTCCATCGGGTATCTAACCGGCGAGCCGCGCACCGTAGCGGTCTTCGGATCGGACGATAGCGGCCTCACCTGGGAATACGTCGCCGAAGTGCCCGGTGATCGCACGGGAGGCAAGGGGCGCGTCTACGTGAGCTTGCTCCTGCTGCCCAACGGCCGGTTGCAGTGCTACATGCTCAACGTCAATGGTATTCGCAACGCCATTGAAATGAACTATTCCGACGACGGGGGCTATAGCTGGAGCGAGCCACACCCCATCGTGGCTTGGGGGCAGTCTCCCTGGGTTGCCCGCCGCGCCCCCGGCGTTGCCAGGCGTAGTATGCACTACCGCGCACCGTGGCCGGTGCGGCTCGGCGATGGACGGATTGTCGTCATCTTCGGCCGGCGCAAGCCGCCGTTCGGGATGGGCTTGATCGTGAGCGAGGACGACGGCGCCACGTGGTCGGCGGAAGCCGTCATCCGTGACGACGGCAGTGGCGCGGACTTGAGCTATCCGGTCGCCACGGAGTTGGACGACGGGCGCATTTTCACCGCGTATTACTACATGGAGGACGACGGCAACGGCTTTGGCGGCACGCGCCACATCGCCGGCAGCTTCTTCCGGCTGGCATAGTAGTCGCGGATACGGTCCGGATCAGGACACAGGAGGAGACTATGGCAGGCATGAAAGCGGCAGTGATCGGGTGTGGCGGCATGGGCAGTGGTCACGCCATGAAGGCCAAGGACTTGGGGCTGGAGCTGGTGGGCTTCTGCGACGAGATCGAGGCCAGTGCCGTCCGGCTGCGCGACACCATCGGTGGGGGCTACGTCACCACCGACAGCGGGCGGATCATGCGCGACGACAGCATTGATCTGGTCATCATCGCTACCCACCACGACGCCCACCATCCCCTGGCCGTCGCCGCGGCGCAAGCCGGCAAGCACCTGGTCGTGGAAAAGCCGATGTGCGTCACGCACGCCCAGGCCGTGGAGCTGGCCGAAGAGGTCGAGAAGGCCGGCGTAAAGCTCGTGGTCAACTGCAAGTTCCGTATCGCGCCCACCGTGCAGAAGGCGCGGGAGTTTATCCCCCACCCGCGGCTCAGTCACGGGCAGCTGGCGATGGACAACTACGCGCTGATGGAGCCTGGGACGAGCAGTAGCTGGCTATGGGACAAGGACGATGGTGGCGGTCTGCTTATCAGCACGGCGGTCCACACCATTGACCTGCTCTCCTACCTGATGGGCGGCGCCGCCGATCGGATATACGCCGAGGGGAAGGTGTTCGATAGCCGCAACAAGGGCGACGTTGGCTATCCCGATGCGCTGGTGGGCACGATCCAGTGGCAGAGCGGAGGGCTATCCACGGTCATCAGCACCGATCAGGGCCATAACCCCTTCGTCTCCAAGTGGTTCCACCAGATGTGGGACGGCGAGCGCAGCGCCGTGTTCTCCAAGCACACCAGTCGCGTGGACTTCAGCGGCTGTGACATTGACTACCTGGAGACGCAAGAGCTACCCGAGGCCGAGCGGAACAAAGCCTCGATGATACTCAACCTGCTGGAGGCCATCGAGACGGACGGTGATACCCTCTGCAACGTCCACGACGGCGCACGCACGGTCGCCATCTGCAACGCCCTCGACGCGGCCGCCCGCACCGGCAAAACGCAGAACGTAGCGAGCTAAACGGCCGTCGGTAAGGGTGTGCCGGAGGCGCAGGGTGTAGGAGGGCTACAGCACGCTGCGCCGGCCCCCTATGGTCCCCCCGCCCCGCGGGGCGGGGGGACCATAGGGGGCCGGCGACGGGAATACCAAGAGTTGTACTGGACCAGAGACCTCACGACACCGCATAGACGCCCCCTCTCTACCATGTGGAGAGGGGGCCGGGGGGTGAGGCCAGAAACTACATAGGCAGGAGACAAAGCATGACAAGCACCTACACGTTCAAGATGGGTATGTTCCTCGACGAATGCGGCTTGCCCCTGGGCCAAGCCGCCGAGTTGGCTCAGGAGCTGGGGGCCAGCTACGCCGAGTTCTTTGTGTCGTCCGATGAGTTGACCTCGCAGTACGCGGCCCACTGCCGGCGAGTCCTGGACGCCGCCGGGCTACAGGCACACGCCTGCGGAACCTCGCCCAATCCGCTCAAGCTGATCCATCTTGACGAAATTGCGCTGGCGGATATACCCACGCACCCGGAGTTCGTACACGACATGGAGCTGCTCCGCCGCTCGATCCCGTTCGCCAAGACCGTGGGATCGCCGAACGTGTTGGTGCAGGGCTTTGCCTGGCCCGGCGAGTATCAGAATGGCGCACGGATCAGCCCCACGTGGCGCCAGCGTTATGCAACCGGCGGTGGCGAGATTTCGGCGGCCGCACTCGACAAGCTCGCCAAAGCGTTCGGCCTCGTCGCCGACCTCGCCGAGCGCGAGGACATCAACATCGCCATCGGCATGATGCCGTGGAACTATACGAACACCAGCCGCAACTTCCGGCGCATCATGAAGCGCGTCGGCTCGCCGCGGCTGCAATGCAAGTGGGGGCCGGCGGACAACTACAACGCTGGCGAGCACGACACAGTCACGACCGGCTACGGCAACCTCAAGCCCTACCTCACCAGCCTCCACCTCAAGGACGTACACGTGGTAGACGGCCCCGGCCTTGAGTTCGAGTACCGGCCCATCGGCACCGGCGATCCCGACTACGCCGCCCTGTTCCGCACCCTTGCCCAAGACCACACCGACATCGTGATCGCCGTCGCCACCCACTTCATCCCGGCCAACGGCACGCGAGCCGACGCGATGCGGACGAACTACGCCAACACCCTACGCCTCGCCGAACAAGCCCTGGCCACCTAGCAAGCTCACCCACCGGCCGGAGGGCACCGGCTCCCCAGACCGGCACAGGCGGGCACTCCCTGGCGCCGCACTCCTATCGGCGCTGCCAGCACTGGTCCCCAACCTAGGCTATGCTGACCTGGAGATACGGGGAAGGGGGCGAAGCAATGGGCATCCTAGGCATAAGAAACAGAACGGAGAACTGGAAAACTGCCCGGTATTTCGCTCCACTCTTCAGAGACTGATCCGCTCGTGCCACTCTCGCCAAGCAATTGGGTGAGCCTGAAGATACGCCAGAAAGGGATATTCAGATTGAGCTGTTTTGGAAGGGAGTGCGCGACTACTTGGAGAGAGGGACGCAGTGCTAGAGATTTGGCGGATAATTTCGCACAGAGTTATGTGAAATCTTTCTGCAACTTGCGTGAAGAAATTAAAGAGTTCAACGGATTTAGAAACCTAAAGGATTGGAATTATGATGCCTCCAAGAAATATCCCACCACGGCATCAGACAAGTTGTCCGACAACCTTTGCAATACAGAAATAGATATCGTCCTGGAAACCCCGAGACGTCTTTTCATTGGGGAAGCCAAAGGCGAAAGTGATCTTGGCGCGGGGAGCCAACACGTCCTCGTACATCAACTCATTCGTCAGTACGTGATGGCAAAGACCCTTATTGACCTTATCCCTGAGGCCAGGAACAAGAGAGTGGTCCCCTTTGTCGTCGGGGACTCAGACAAACTTGCAAGCCTGAAGAACACTATTCAGGTCAAATTCATGCTCAAACAAGGATGGCTCAAAAGGACCAACATCCTGTCATGGAATGACATCGAACGATTAGGCCACCCCACAGCACGTCAAGGCCAGCGTATCTAGCCGGCTGCGTCAGCCGCCTACAGCGTCTTCACCGCCTGCTCGATAGTCTCCGTCGCCCTATCGTAGGGGGTGTCGCGCGGAAAGGTCAGCGGCGCACCGAACCGCACCTCCACGTCGCCCCGGCGGAGCATCGGGAACGATGTCGGCGAGCCGATAGCGTGGATGTGCAGCTTGAGCGGCACGACCGGAATACCGGACTCGACCGCGACCAGGCCGGTGCCGCCGCGGAACGGCTGCATCGGACCGCCCACCGTCAGTTCACCCTCCGGGTAGATGAGCACCGACCAGCGGTCGTCCAGGACACGTCCTAGGTTCTCCAAGCTCGCGCGTACCGAGCCTTGCTTTGAGAACGGAAACCCGTTGCCGAGCAGCGGGTGGGTAACCCGGTAGAGCGGGTTCTGCCACAGCTCTTCCCACGCTGCGATGGCCAGCCGCTTGCGATGGCGTGGCGGCAGCGCCTTGAGCAGCAGGCCGTTGTCCGTCCGCAGGCAGTGGTTGGCTGCAAACAGCACCGGCCCTTGTAACCCGGCGACATTCGGCGCACCGACGACCTTGAGGCGGTAGAGCCAGCGCAGCAGCGGGAAGACGAACACCCGCTGGATCAACCCCCGCAGCGGCCGGCACCACCAGCTCCGCCCCCAGCTCGTAAAGCTCTTCTCCTCCGGGTTCCGGGAGCCTTCGGCAACCATTGCGGCGAGCGCCCCAACCGTGGTCCCCGGATCGAGCGCATCCTCGTCGAGGTAGACGCCAAGCTCCTCCTCAATCGCCGACAGCAACTCCACGCGCTTCAGCGAATCCATGTCGAGATCGCCGGCGAGACTCTTGTCCGCAGCCACCTCCGCCACCGGTGCCTCGGCGACCTCAGCAATCAGCCGCTCCAGCGTCGGCTCGTCTTCCCCGCCGGCTTGCGGGACCGTCGGCGCCGGCGCCTCGCCGTCCGCGCCCAGCAGCATATCGGCCAGGATGCGCTTCTTAACCTTGAGCGTATGGGTGCGGGGGAAGTCCTCATCCGGCCAGACCGTGAACCCGCGGATACGCTGGTGATCGGCCATCTGTCCATTCGCCCACTCCACGGCATCGGCGGCCGCAGCGGCGTCGGTCATCAGCAACGCGGCGTGAATCTCGAGACCGGCCGACCGCGGCAGCCCGACGACCGCGGCATCCTGCACGGCGTCGTGCTTGGCCAGCGTCGCCTCGATGTCCTCGGGATAGACGTTCAGGCCGCTGCCGAGCACAATCATGTCCTTCTTGCGCCCCTTGAGGTGCAGGAAGCCCTCCGCGTCTATCTCGCCCTGGTCCCCCGTCATGTACCAGCCGTTCTCGAAGGCCGCTGCAGTGGCCTCCGGCGCCTCCCAGTAGCCCTGGCTTACGTTTTCACCGCGGACCAACACCTCACCATCGTCGGCAATCTTGACCTCCACGCCCGGTATCGGCGGGCCGGGAGAGTCATAGCGCGGCTGGGACCGCGGATGGCACGTGATGATGGGCGACGTTTCGGTAGCCCCATAGCCTTGGACCACCTGGACGCCGAGCAGGTTCCACTTCGCCCCGAGGTCCGGGTCCAAGGGCGCGCCGCCAACGAAGACAAACGACAGCTTCCCACCGAACTTCCCATGCACTTGCCGGAAAAGCACGCGCCGGACGGGGAATGGCACCCGCGCTGCCACCTTCATCAGCTTGGCCCAGAGCGCCTCCTTGCCCTGCCGCCGCACCTCGCGCTCGATGCCTTTCATAAACAGGTCGAGCAGCTGCGGCACCAGGATCAACATCGTCACCCGCCGCTCCTTCATCGTCCTGAAGAGCACGGTGGCCTGTCGCGCCGTCGGATAGGCGACGTTTGCCCCGGCGGCCAAGGGACCCAGCAGCCCACCCATCTGCTCCAGCATGTGGCTCAACGGCAAGATGGACATCAGCCGGTCGGACTGCGTGCCCGCTGCAACCTGCGTCGCGGAAGCGAGATTCGCCGTCAGGTTGCGGTGGGTCAGCATCACGCCCTTGGGGTCCCCCGTCGTCCCGGAAGTGAACATCACCTCCGCCAGGTCTTCGGGCGCAATGTCCACCGCCGCCGGCGTGGGTAGGCCCTCCGTCAGGCCCTCAATCTCCTCGAAGTCAATCTCCGGCACGCCCAACTCGCCGTGATAGCTCGGCGTCACCCGCGAGATGAAGGAGAGCTTGGCGTCAACCTTGGTGGCGATCCGCTCCACGAAGTCGCGCGGACTGCGCACGTCCAGCGGCACGACAACCACGCCGGCACGCAGGCATCCGAACAGGGCAAGCACCCATTGCGGGCAGTTCGGCCCCCAGATGAGCGCCCGGTCACCCTTGCTCAAACCGCGCTGCTGCAGCAGCGTCGCAATCCGCCCTGCGTCCTCCCACAGGTCGGCGTAGCTCCAGCGCTGGTAGCGGAACCCCGGCCGGAACAGCAGCGCCGGCCTCCTACCGAACTCCTCCGCCCGTGCCCGCAGGAATTCCACCAGCGTCGCTTCTACTTGATCGCCCTTTACACCTGCCATTCGAGCCTCCTCGTAGACAGCTGCTCCACCAGCAGTTCCAACTCGCGGTGTGCGTTCTCCGTCAGCGACGGAAAGTGACTGAAGCAGATCGTATCGAATTCTAGCTCGAGTAGCTTGGCCAGCGACTGATGCGCCAACCTCATATCCGCGGTGAAGCGTGCGGCCGGTGGGCTGAGCTGCCTCATCCGGTACTGGAGAGCATCGCCTACGACGACGGCTCCCTTGCTAGGGATGAAGAGCGAGATACTGCCGAGCGTGTGGCCGGGAGTATGAATGACCCTAACCTCCTCCTCGAATGGCAGCACGTCGCCATCCTCGAGCCGAATATCAACCGTAACGGGCCTACTGGACAGCGCCCGCACGACGGACCGTGCCACACGCGCAACCAACCCCTGCTTACGCGGATCCGGCCAATGGTCCACACCGCCAATAATCCCCGCATCGAGGCGGTGGGCCGCGACCCTCGCGTTTGTCCATTCGGCAACCCGGGCGAGGCCACCAGCGTGGTCCGGGTGGTGGTGTGTGATCGCTATGATCGAGACCTGCTCCGGCCGGAGCCGCAGCGCCTTCAGCCCCGAGACGATCAGGGCAGCACTCCCTCGGCCACCCGCGTCTATCAGCAGCGCGTCCTTGCCGACCGAAACGACGGTCACGCGCGCCGCGAATGCACGCAACTGATGCAGTCCCGGTGCGACCTCTATCGGATTGCCGAGCTTCAAAGGTATCCCGGCCTCATCATAGCGCGGTCCGTACTACCAAGCCAAGGATCACCGCTTTACGGTCGGCTGCTTCTTGACGTAGCCGCTGTAATTCCGTACTGTACGAGTCTAGGCACTGGGCATCACGCGGGACACCCCCTGGTTGGACCTCTACGGCCTCTTCGCTCCCATGCGCGATGAAGCGCAGGAGCACAGTGAGGAGCAGATTGACTAGAAGCCATCTCATAAATATCTGAGCAAGATGATAGTACATCCGATTTGCACGAAGCCGGGGTAGTTGTCCGCATGGTACTCGTACCGGACCACCAGTCGCCGGAAGTTGCCCAACCAGGCGAACAGGCGCTCCACTTTCCAGCGTCGCTTGTACCGGCGCAACGGCCGCCCGTCCTGGGTCTTGTGTTTCTTGCGATTGCGTCGCACCGACGCAATCAGGGCAATCCCTCTCGTTCGGAGCACCGCATCAAGGGGGTCGGAGTCATACGCGCGATCCCCGATGAGGCGGTGGGGCAACTCGGGCACTAGCCGGCCAGCCACTGTGGCTTCGACGAGGGTGACCTCGTGCGGCGCAGCGCTGGCGGTGTGGACGGCGACCGGCAGACCAGCGCGGTCGGCCACGGCCATGAGCTTTGTGCCTTTGCCTCGCTTGGTCTTGCCTACTTGGCGCCCCCCTTTTGGCCGCGACGAACGTGCCGTCGATGAAACATTCGCTCAGATCAAGGCCCCTGTGCTCCTGTAGGTCCGCCGCCAGCGCGTGGAGGGCCTGTTCCAGGGTGCCATCCTGCACCCACTGCTCCTCGGTCAGGTCCATGGCTCCACCTTCCAAAGGAGATACGGCTAGATGAGCACCTCCGGCCTATTTATGAGATGGCTTCTAGACACATCCGCGGACATGGTGCGAGGCGTCCAAAACGTCATCGATAGCTATAACATGGGGCACCTGCGGGTGCTTGCACAGGAACCTGTTCAGAATTCGAAGGACGCCAAAAACCAAGGTAAGGTTCGCGTGGAGTTCTGTCTACTCAAACGACGATTGCCAGATGGAAGGCCTTGCCGTCTCTTGACGGTGACTGATAGCGGAACAACCGGTCTGCAGGGCCCGATACTTTCGCGAGAGGAGCGCGAGGAACGGGGCCCAAAGCTAAGACCCGGGGAGAACTGGGCCGCCTTTGAAGGGCAGGGCTTCACGAAAAAAGACCGGGACACTCTCGGATTCCGCGGCCAAGGCAAGTCCTCCTTCCTCTACCACTCGCAGCCAACTGACTCCGATGGAAATCGACTTGAACGACACCTGATGCTCTATGACACGCTGCTCGAAGATGGCGAATACCGTCTGGGCGTCCGATATGCCATGCCCGCAGACAGGGTACTGGAGCCGCCCTTGTGCAATGAGCATGCGCGCGAGATAGTCTCGGACGGTTACGACACTGGAGATGGGATCGCCGTCCCGTTGCAGCTCAGTCCCCTCGAACAGCCGGGCACACGGGTTATCGTTCCATACCTCTCTGCAGAAGCTCTCGACGCGATACGTCGAGGCGAACTCCACCGCTGGCTTCAGCGCTTCTGGCGCCGGGACCACTCGTCGGAGGCGCAGGAGCGGCAATACAAGACCAACCAATGGGGAATCCCTCAACTGGAGTTGCCAGTTGGAGTTGGATTTCCCCACGCCAAAATCCGCAAGGGTGAACTGGGGTGAAACCATAAGCAACGTTCGCGTAACTGTGGAGTGTGAACCGGCCCAAGGTTCGAAGTGGGTGGATGTCTCACTGGAAATCTATCGTGACGGCGATTCGTCACCTTCTCCAGTCGCGCAGAAAAAGGAGGTCGTAGTTCAGGACGGCAGCGCCGTCACCGAATTTGGGGACTATCAGATCGTCCAAGGCCGGGCGGGGGAGGGGCAGATCCACATCCCCGAACCGGGCGAATGGAAGCTGGGAGCCAGAGTTCGGTGCGGCGGTGAGGACGTTGAATCGGCGCGGCGGCGCCTGTATGTAGCTACGGATCCGCCCGATCGTCCGCAGCCCAAACCGCACACGATTTCCTTCTCTGTCAAGAACGTCACCCGGCAGGAAGAGCAACGGATCAACAACGGAGACGAGATTGCTGCGCAGGTCACCGTGACAAACCGGGATGCGGATGATGCCATGCTGGAGGTTGACGCTAGCCTGGAAGACTTGCTGCTTGCCGATGGCAAAGAATTCACCCTCGATGGAGTCCCCATCGGTGACGTTCCCAGTAGGCAACCCGTCGTGTCCGAGCGTCTGCGAGTATATACCTCGTCTCACTCAGCGGGGTCGGAGCCTCATATAGTGCTCCAGCCTGGTCGTTACTATCTTCGCGCAGACCTCAAGGCACCGGAAGTCGAAGAGCAGTGGCGGATACTCATTCCAGACAGAGAGTTGGAGCCACAGCGGATCGAGCGAGACATTTTCGCGATGGGCCTGTGGCTACAAGAACAGGAGCTTGAAGACGCCTTGGCTACCTTTGGAGGTAGCCTGCAGAATGCGCTGGAGATTCAGCGCCGGGAGTCACTCCGCTCCACAAAAATGCGCAGCGCACTTGGCCGCTGGTTCCTGGGTTTGGATCCGATTCAGCGTTCCCGGCTGTTCAAGGGCAGGGAGTTTATCGCAATCGCGAAGGTGTTACGACAGCGGTGGCCCAGTAGGGGCCCAGGTTCAGCCAAGCGTCCGGTACATTTCACAGACCATGACTTGGATCGTGAAGTCAGCCGTGTACTGAGCCAATTTAGCTCTACCGAATGAAAGACGAGAAGAACGTTATTCCAGCGCCCGCCTAAGGTTCCAGGTCACGGAGGGGGACAGAACCCTGGCCCCTTGCCTAGTAGGCGCTGGGGTCGTGGATGATGCGGAGGATCGAGCGGAAAATAATTTTGAGGTCCAACCACAACGACCAGTGCTCGACATAATAAAGGTCATACTTCGTGCGCTCTTCAATCGAAACGTCGCCGCGCAAGCCGTTGACCTGTGCCCAACCGGTCATGCCGGCCTTCTCGCGCAAGCGCTTGGTGTAATCGGGCACCGTCGTCTTGAAGCGGTCAACGAACCGGGGCTGCTCCGGGCGCGGTCCCACAATGCTCATGTCACCAACGATCACGTTGACTAGCTGCGGAATCTCATCGAGGGAGGAGCGCCGCAGAAAGCGGCCGAACGTCGTCACGCGCGGGTCGTTACGCACGGTCCAATACTGCCCCGCCTGCCCCTCCGCATCGTGGGTCATCGAGCGGAACTTGATGGCATGGAACCGCTTGCCGTCCATGCCCACTCGTTCCTGAACAAACAGCGCCGGGCCGCGCGAGTTGAGCTTGACGAGCAGTGCGAGCAGAAGCAGGAGCGGCACCCCCAAGACCAAGGCGACCGAAGCGACCACCACGTCGAACCACCGCTTGACCGTGCGCTGCCATGCTTGCAGCTCAATGGACTTCACGCCGACCAAGGGAAGTCCCCGGAGGTTGACAAAGCTGGCATCGCTCATCATCACCTGGAACAGGTCCGGGAAGACGCGGATTCGCGCGCGGACCATCATGCCTCGGTCGAAGATACGCAACATCTCGGCGTGGGTGAGCGCCGGGTCGGCGATGATAAGCTCGTCGGGATAGACGCGGCGCAGCACGGTATCGAGGCTATCGAGGCTACCCAGCACCGGCTGTCGCTCCGTCGCTGGCTGCTCCTCCGGCTCTGCATCGGCCGCGCTCTTGCCTTCGACAAATCCCACCACGCGATAGCCGAGCGCCGGCGACCGCGCCAAGTGCGCTACCACCCGTTCTGCTGCCGGCCCAGTCCCGATGACCAAGCAGGTGCGCGCCAACACGCCGCGCCGCCCCAGGAAGTCACGCCAGAGCGCCCAAACGTAGCGCCCGGACCCGGTCAGCGCCAGGCTGAATATCCCGAAGTAGATGATGAGCAGCCGCGACGACTCGGTGGGGCCACGCAGGACAAACACCCCCACGGCTACCGTGAGCACCACGCCACCGCCGACGGCAATGAGCAGGCGGGAGGCTTGCTCGGCAACGGATTGCAGGTTGCTCCTTTGGTACAGCCCGGAAGTCGCAATCGCAATGAGGATGGTCGGGATGGCAAGGGCAACAAAGCCGGTATACGAGGCCAGCGTGTGGTGTACGGCGGGTGGGGGGATCGCCAGACCGAAGCGCAACTGGTGGGCAAACAGGAAGGCAAGCAGAACGGCCATCCCGTCGGTGACGACGAGCACCCCGGGGGAGAGGGTCCACGCCAACTTACTCCTCCGCCGGACGGGCACCGGATTGGCGGCCATGAACTGCGCCGGCTGAGTAACAAGCTCCCGGCCCGGCTCGGCCGCAGCCGACAGCACGTCCTCCCGGTAGGCAGCGCGTCTCCGGTCGGCTTCCGTCGTGCTCATTGGCCTAGATGATACCGACAATGACGCCCGGCCGCTCGGATTTGGCCGCCTAGCGGGTCGGCGCCCTTACCGATTGCAGCAACCAGTACCACTCCCTACGAGGAAACCCGTCTCAAGGCCGCCGGGCGCACGCGATCAGCTACCAGGGATGCCGTTCCGAGCAACGCGATACCGGCGGTGACGAGGGCGTTGACGACTGCCGGCCGCTGGGGGGCGTAGTGCTTCCGATAGAAGACGTGCATCGCTCGGAAGAACTCGTAGGTACACTTCAGCGAGCGCTGCTTGCTGCTCTCCCCCTTGTAGTGCCTTACCTCCACGTCAGCATTGTAATACACCTGCCAGCCACGCCGTTTGGCGCGAAACGCCAGGTCCAGGTCCTCCCCGTACATCCAATACGTCTCGTCGAGCAATCCTACCTCGCCGAGCATGGTCGCGCGCAGCAGCATGAACGCCCCGCATACCGAGTCCACTGCATAGGACCGGTCGGGATCGCGGAAGGTGAGGTTGTAGGCGCCGAAGGTGGGATTCGCCGGGAACAACCGGGGCAGGCGGAGGAAGTGATAGAGGGCATTGGTCGGGGTGGGGAAGCTGCGTCGGCAGGCCAAGTCGAGGCGCCCGCTGCGCTTGACGAGCTTGGGGCCGGCGATGCCCACGCGCGGATGGCTGTCCATGAAAGCCAGCATCGTCGCCAGCGCGTCGCTCGGTAGCTCGGTATCGGGGTTGAGCAACAGCCGGTAGGCACCGCGACAGCGGCGCAGCGCCAGGTTATTCGCCGCAGCGTAGCCGCGATCCCCGGTCTCGGCCAAGCGCACGACCTGCGGGAACTCGGCCGCGACCATTGCCAGCGAGCCGTCGCGCGACCCGTTGTCCACGACGAAGACCTCGTAGGCACCGTCGAGCACACTTGCCTGCACCGAGCGCAGGCAAGCCCGCAACAGCTCCCGTGTGTTGTACGAGACGATGACGATGGACAGCGTAGGGACGCCCGGCTCTTCCCCCGGCCGCACTGCCGCCGTCTCGCGCTGGGGTACTTGTGTCGTCATCGCCGTCGCTCGCCGCGCTGCCGGTGACGGCCCATCAGTCGCCACCGGACACCGACAGGATACCCGATCATCTTGGCCACATCGCCCGTCAGACGGATCAGCGGTACCCATGCCGCTGCCCGTAGAAACCGGTCAAGTGTCCCGTCGGACGACTGCGCGGCCAGCGCCCAGAGCCGCTGATAGGGGCGGCGGACATACGCCAGCATCGCGACGACGATGAGCCAGCGTAGCACCGGCGAGTGGGCGCCCAAGAGCCAGCCCAGCGGCGCACCGAGATATACGCCGTACCGAACGGCATGCCGCCGGCGCCAGAGGTCGGCCTTGCCGTCGCCGCGCGCATAGCGGTAATACTGCCGGAAGAAGGCCGGCAAGCTGGACCGGGGCCGGAACGCGACGAGCGCAGCAGGCACAAACTGCTGGCGCAAACCTTCACGACGCAAGGCGAGGTCGAACACCACGTCCTCACAGTAGTCGAGCCACTCCGGGTACCGGCCGGCTCGCTCCCACGCCGCGCGGCGAAACGCAACCGACCGGCTGGAGGGCAAAAACGTGGCCGGCTCGATGTCCTCTACGGCCGGCAGCACCGTCGCCCCCATGGCCAGCTCGAAGCTGCTCTGCGGCGCCGCGACAAAGAAGCCGGCCGCGACATCAGCGGGAGCATCGCCATCCGCACTCCCTTCGAGCGCCGCCACCAGACGCGCCAGCCACGACGCATGCAGGACGACACCGCCGTCGGTCACGACGATGATGTCTCCTTGCGCCAGCTCGATGGCGCGATTGCGCCCGGCCGAGATATTGGCGCCCGGCAGCACCTCGACGCGCACCGGCAGATCGGGTGCAGCCCGCTGCGCGAAGTCATGCGCCAGTGCCACCGTCCGGTCCGACGATCCACCGTCAACGATCACCACCTCGTCGGGCCGGCGCTCCTGAGCCAGGATCGAGTCAAGGAGCGCCGGCACCGAGCCGGCCTCGTTCAGCACCGTCATCACCAGCGAAACGACCACAGTTCTCCTCGGTTAGGGCCGATGCCCCCGGCTGCCCTCACCCCGGCCCTCTCTCAGCGGAGAGGGGATCGTCATTCCCGCGAACGCGGGAATGACGGGCGCAGCACGCTGCGCCCCTACGCGCACCTGCCTCACCCCCCGTCCCCAACGCTTACTCGTCCGGGCATAGCTCGCTGTAGCACGCCAACAACTGCGGCCGGATGACGGACCAGTCGTAGCGCGTGGCGACGAGCGCGCGGCCAGCCGCGGCGAGGCGTTGAGCCAACGCCGGGTCCACGAGCAGACGACCGATCTGCGTAGCCAAGGTAGCAGGATCATCGGCCACTAGCAGGTGCTCGTCCGCGCGGCCGGCCAACCCGGCCGCCCCGGCGGTAGTCGCCACTACCGGGACACCGGCAGCCCACGCTTCGAGCAGCTTGATGCGGGCGCCACTGCCCATCCGCATCGGAATGACGTACACTGCCGCGCGGGCGAAATACGGCTGTATCTCCGGCACCTCGCCGACCACCTCCACGCCCGGCCCAGCCAGCGCCCGCACCGCCGGAACCGGGTCCCGGCCGACAACCAGCAGCCGTGCTGCCGGATGCTGGATACGTACCCGGGGCAGCACCGCGGCGCAGAACCAGCACAGCGCATCCACGTTCGGCCGATAGTCCAGCTTGCCGGTAAACAGCAGCGTGTTCGGCTCGACCCGTTGCTCCGGCGGGACATCGGCAACGTGCCGCCAGGTATCCACGGCGATACCGTTCGGCACCACGCGCACCGGGCGCCCGGCGAGACGGGACAAGGCGTGGGCATCTTCGGGCGATACGGCGGTGGTCAGCGCCGCAGCACGGACGAGGGCGGCCTCGTAGCGGCGGAGGCGCTGCCATTGCGCCAGGGAATAGAGCATCCGCAGCCACCGCCTCGGTTGGTGCAGGTCCACGAGCGCCGCGCTACGCTGGAGCAGCCACTCGGCATTTTGGTCATTGAACAGGACGGGTACCTGCCGACCGCTGATACGAGGCTGCGCGTGAGCGGTCGCGGCTAGGGCAATCCCTGCGATTTCCAGCCCTTCCGCTTGCACCAACTGCACCCGCGCCGTGGCGATCACGTTGGCGGCACGCTCCACCAGGGCCGGCGACCACAGCCTTCGCGCCATGTCCGGTAGCGGCGTACCCAACAGCGTGGCCAGCCGCTGCCGTAAGCTACGCTGCGGCGCCGGTAGCCAGGCCGCGCCCACCGTGATCGCGCGTACCGCTTGCTCCGCCTCCCGCGTGGGCGGCGCTGCCGCCAGCGAGAGTAGGTGGACCTCGTGCTCGCGGGTCGCCGCGTAGAGGAGCTGCCAGTTGCGTAGGGCTGTGCCCTGATGGGGCGGATAAGGCCAGTCGGGAGTAATAGTGAGGATACGCATGATGTGTTGGCTGAAAGCTCACTCACTCCAACGATTCACGATACACGGCGAGCGTCTCCTGCGCCGCCCGCTCCCACGAGAAGCGCCGCACGCGCCGGTAGCCGCGCGCGGCGAGGTCGGCACGGAGCGCCTCGTCGCCGGCGACCTGCTCCAGGGCACCGGCGAGCGCGTCCACATCGAACGGGTCTACGAGCAGCGCCGCGTCGCCGGCAACTTCCGGCAGCGATGACACCTGCGCGGCGATGACCGGCGTCCCCACGCTCATCGCCTCCAGCAACGGCAGGCCAAATCCCTCATACAGCGACGGATACGCGAGGGCCAAGGCGCCGCGGTAACTGGCCTGAAGCAGGCTCTCAGGCAGTACGCCAGGGAAGTCCACCGACGACGCCAGGTCATGCCGGGCGACCGCAGCGCGCACGACCGGCTCATCGGCGCCGGCGCCACCGGCAACGACCAGGCGCAGCGCCGGGTGAGCGCGGCGCGCCTGCGCGAACGCCTCGATCAGCCGGGGGATATTCTTGCGCGGCTCAATAGCCGCCTGCACGGACAGCACATACGGCTGGGCGAAAGGCGCCGGCTCTGGCGCCTCACCCCCCGGCCCTCTCTCCACCGCCGAGCGCTGGAGAGGGGAGGTGCGGCAGCAGCCGGCGTCGAAGGTTGCAGCCTCATACACGACACGAACGCGGGCAGGATCGGCGCCCACCTCGCGCACCAGGTCGCGCTTCGTAGCCTCGGAGACGGCGATGATCCGATCCGCCCGCTCGACAGTCCAGGCAACTTGCGCGTAGTAGCGCCGCGAGTCGGCACTGTGCGTATCGGGATAGAGGAGGAAAGAGAGATCATGCACCGTGACCACGGAGCGCGCGCGACCGGCGCCCGACGGCACGTGGTCGGGGCTATGCAGCAAGTCCAAGCCGCGCGGCGCTAACTCCAGCGCCAGCGCATAACGCTCGCTCCGGTGGTGCGGCGGGGTCCACGCGGTCAGACCCCGCCAGCCGCTCGCCGCCAGCGCGCGTGTGCGGTCCTTGCGATGGTAGATCGCTACCAGGTCGGCAAACGGCGCCGGTGCCGGCAGCGCCGCCAGCGCGTGGCCCAACGCCGTGATATAGCGTGCAATGCCACCGCGGTTGTACGCCAACAGCCGCGCGTCGAGGCCCAGGCGCAACCCGTCACTGGCCATCATCGTGAGCCGGGAACCGACGGGGTGAGGCGCCAAGGTCGTAGGCAGCAGCCACGGCCAGTCCGATCAAGCCCCAGAAGAGCGCCACGAGATGCGGCAAGCGGGCGAAGTGGTGATCCAACATGCTGGCGACGAGCACCCCGGCGAGCGCCGCCAGCACACTCAGCAAGAGGTCGGCACCGGGCGCGGCGCGATGGCGCCACCAGAGGATCGTGGCGGCTCCCAGGGCTACGGTCAGAGCGGCGACGTAGGCCACCATCCCGATGAGACCGGCCTGCTCGGCAATCGTCAGAAAGACGTTGGAGACACCGGGATAGAGCGTCATCGTGGGTGCGTCGCCGAACCCGATACCCAGCCAGGGATACGCTTGGATGATCTGCCAGGCGTTCTCCAGCTCGCCCAACCGCATCGCCGCGGCGCGGTCCTGCGCGCGGAGACCGGACAGCAGGTGCAGAGCGTACCGTTGCGTGGTGGGCCAGAGCGCGAAAGCCACCGCCGCCGCTCCCATCAGCGGTAGCAGGCGCCGGTAGCGCACCAGCGCCGTCAGCCCGACGCCG
This sequence comes from Chloroflexota bacterium, assembly GCA_965220865.1. Taxonomy (GTDB): domain Bacteria; phylum Chloroflexota; class UBA11872; order UBA12225; family JAJDUF01; genus JAJDUF01. The sequence goes on along the minus strand of OZ244848.1, from coordinate 2,312,490 downwards.
GCCGCCAGCCCTAGCCAGGAGCTACGCGAGAAGGTCACGAGCAACGCGGGCAGCACCACCACGGCTGCGATGACCAGCCAGCGACGCGGCAGCACCGGCTCGGAAGCAAGCAGCTGCGTCAGCGCGATGATGCCGACGATCATCAGCAGCGCCCCCAGCACGTTCGGGTCAATCGCCGTGCCGATAGCCCGCAGACGGTCGGTATCCGGCAGATACCGCAGCACCGTCGAGTCGGTGGGATACCCCAGCGGACCGAGCCGGACGAGCGCCCGCAGGGCCAGCTCGCGGGGGGACACGAACAGCACCAGCGCGATCAGGGCTTCGCACGCGCCGATGACAACCACGCTGCGGACGAGCAAGCGCCGCCAGCTATCACTGGTAGTAAGGGCGACGCAGACGAAAAAGAAGAGGATCGCCAGCTCCAGCTTGAAGATCATCCGCACGACGGAAAGCGATCCGCTCTGCGCCAAGGTCGCAATCTGCGCCGCGATGAGCGTCGCCTGGAAGAGGAGAATCCATGGCCCGGCCACGGTGAGCCGTACCGGCCCACGCCCGGTCGCTACGCGCCGCGCCAGCCAGCCGCCCAAGGTCATCAGGAGCGCCAGCTCCAGCAGCGTCGGCGAGGCGCCCAGCCGCAAGGGAGCCACCCCAAACGGCAGCAGGGCAATCACCGCGATAGTCCCGACCAGGGCAATACGGAGATCGCGGAGCACCGCCGCTGCCAGCGGCACGGCCACAAGCGCCCCGGCCAGCAACAACGGCGAGCGGGCCACGCCGTACCAGCCCACCAGCCAGGCAGCGACCACGGCGACGACCACGAGTGCTGGCGTGCGCCACTGACGCGCCAGAGCCGCACCACCCCTCCCACCATCCGTGCGGCTCCAGCGCGTCAACGCCGGCAGCCGCATGATGAACCGGGAAAGCGCCATCGGGGGATTCATCAGCACGGGTTATTCAGGCGGCCGGTCGTCCGCCGACTCCTGCTGCTGGGACGCATAGGCCGCTTGGTCAACCAGTTCACCGCCGTCTACGCGCACGTCGAGAAGCTGACGCCCTTTATCGAAGTCGGCGTCTAATTGGAGTAGCCGGAAGCACGGCCGGCCGGGTCTCCCGCCGCGTCCCATCACCTCTTTATGCAACGAATAACCGCTGACCATGTCACCAGCGTCCTCGAACTCCTGTACGAGGTCGCTCGCCGGGTTGACCCGCACCGGAATGATCTCGCCACAGGTATTACACTTGACATAAAACCAGAGCGTATCATCCCCGGAGCCACCCGACCCCGACCCGAAAATCGCCGACAGCACCCGCTGAATCCACGTAGGCATCGCGTCGCAGTATAGCACTAGGTTGACATCAAGTTAGAAGGTGGTGTCCCCACCCTGGCCCTTCCCCGTTGCGACGGGGGAGGGAACACGCCGGTTTCTCCGCCACGGCGGCACCCAAAACACCGTCCCCCTGCCGCAGCAGGGGGACCGTAGGGGGACGTTATGGGCGCGGCTCGCGGAAGTCGGGTACGGGGACCGGCACGCCGCCCTGCCGCGCCGACTCCAGCGAGAGCGGGAAGATGCTGCTCCAGGTCACGCCGTCCACGACATCAATCGGTGGCGGCGTGTCGTTGCGGACGGACTCGATGAATTCCGAGAGCACAAAGTAGTCCCCGCCGCCGTGGCCGGTCCGGGCGGCGCGCGCCTCGTGCTCCTGCCACAGGGGATGGTCGAACTCCGCGGCGAACTCGTCGAGCGGCCGGTAAGACTCGGCATCTGACCGCTCGCGCAGCCACAGCACGTCATCGTCGCCCGTGAACCGCCGCGACAGGTAGGAGCCGCCGGTGCCTTGCAGGACGTAATGCACCATGTTGTGCGGGCGGGGGCTGGTCGTGTCCACGATGATCGTGATGAGCGTGCCGCTGGCGCACTTGATGAGCGTCATGGCCCGGCAGCCGGCCGCAAAGGCTTCGGGGTGGGCATCGGGATGCTCGGCGCCAAAGCGTTGGCGCACGTACTCCGGCATCACGGGGCCGTGCGACATGTACGTGGTGGTCGTGAGCAAGCGGTCGTGGCGGTTGATGCCGAGCCACTGCGCCACCGGGCCGAGCGAATGGGTGGGATACCAGCTGCCGTTGTACTGCTGGAGGATGCGGCCGCGCCAAGTTGGTTGGCCGGCGCGGTCCTGGCCGTAGTCACCGATGGGGAAGTACATCAGGTGGGTGCAGTCGTGGATATAGCCGCCTTCGGCGCAAATGATCTCGCCGAAAAGGCCCTGCTCGACCATGTTCAGCACGAGCATGTTCTCGCGCCGATAGCAGGAGTTCTCGGCGAACATATACTTCAACCCACTCTGCTGCACCGCCGCGATGAGCGCCCAGCACTCGTCGAGGGTGGTCGCGGCGATGACCTCCGAGAGGACGTGCTTGCCCGCAGCGAGCGCCTGGAGCGCCTGCGGTGCGTGCAACTGGAGCGGCGTGGAGAGCACTACCGCGTCAACGTTGGCCTGGGCTAGGAATTGCTCGTAGGACTGGTAGTAGACCAACCCGGGGTGCTCGCGACGCCACTGCGCGAGCACGCCAGCGTCAATATCGCAGACGCTCGTGAGCCGCACCCGGCCATCGAGACCGCCCAGCGCCGTCCGCGCGAAGCTGGACCCGCGCCGCGCGCCCACAATGCCCAGCGTGACCAGTTTCATCGCCATGTTGTCTCCGCTGCGGTAGCCTACCAGACTTTGTGCGGGCCTCACCCCCCGGCCCCCTCTCCACCATGTGGAGAGGGGAGGCTGGCGTCACCCGGGGTAGCGGGGGGGCCATAGGGGGGCCGGCGCCCTGTCTCCTTCCGTTGACAGCGGCTTGCGGTTTTCCGGTGTATCCGGCACACTTGCAATGCACTCGGCACAAGTGCGCCCTCTCTAATTAGCGTGAGCTTCGCAGAGGTGGAGGCTCTATGCCTCCTTGCGGCTCACGCTGAGGGTGCGGCGCTTGTGCCGAGTAGCCACTACCTCTGCCGCAAGGGGGTATCTTCATGCTGAATGCAAGGTTCTGGTTCATTGCTTTGGCGGTGTTGGCAGGTTCTTTTCTGTCAGCAGGGAATCGCGTGGAGGTTCTTGACTACGATTGCGCGTCGATTATTCCAGAGAGGAAGTTGCTCAGGCTGGAGGGTACGAATCATCTATGGGTCCAAGGCGCTCCGTTCCTTGGCAGAGCCGGTAGCGGCTTCCCTGAGAGTTGTAGAACGTCACCGTGGTATCATTGGGTGGGAGATACCAGAGCTTTATCTCAACTTCCCAATGCTGTCCTTCTTTGGGACGACATAGAGGATGTTTCTTTGCCCCGTATGCGGGAGATAGTGAAACAAAGCAAAGATGGCTATTCCGGACAAGCTATCATTACAGGAAGCCCTATATTGTCCGCCGGCTTGCTGAAAGACGGCGATCCGATCTATCTGGTCAAGTGGGAGACTGATTGGGCACAGCCTAGACTGCTCCACATTCAGTCTATTGAAGACGTGGAGTTGTTCGGGATCAACGGCAGCAACTACGGGAACTTCGTGATCGAGAAGAACGAGTGGGAGCGCCGCTTTGGCATCTCGGCGGCTGGCCTACAACGCGGCACCCTACCGTCTACCAGCGCTCCCGGGACGGTGACGCCGACGCCTATTTCAAAGAGCACACCAGAACCAAGCCTGGCCTCGGGCCGTGCCGCGCTGGTCGCGCTCTATAACGCGACAGGCGGCGCGAACTGGGGCAATAACAGGTACTGGTTGAGCGATGCGCCAATCCATCTCTGGCATGGTGTCCAGACTGATGAAAACGGCCGCGTCACCAAGCTGGAGCTCGATCATGGTGGTCGCGGGTTCGGTAACAACCTGGTGGGGGTGCTGCCAGCGGAGTTGGGCCACTTGACACACCTCGAGGTGTTGAAGCTCTCCAACAACAACCTAACGGGACCACTGCCGGCGGCACTGGGAAACCTGATCAAGCTCAAGGTGCTGGAACTCTACAACAACGATCTGACGGGGCCGCTGCCGGCAGAGATAGGCAACCTGACCAATCTTGAGGTGCTGGACTTCTACAGCAACTTCAACCTGAGCGGGCCGCTGCCGCAGAGTCTGACGGGGCTGACGAGGCTGACGACGTTCAAATTCGGCAGCACGAAGCTTTGCCCGCCGGCTAACAGTACCTTCAGGACATGGCTTCAGCGCGTGACCATCAGTACTCCCTCCATCTGGTACGGCTGTCACGTATCGCAACAGTCAGCAGCTACGGACCGGGCTGCGTTGGTTGCACTCTACAATGCGACGGACGGCAAGAACTGGAGAATCAACAGGCACTGGTTGAGCGACGAGCCAATCGGCTTGTGGCATGGTATCGCCACCGATAGAAATGGTCACGTCACGTCACTAAAACTCAAGGCGAACAACCTAACGGGGCCATTACCGGCGGAGTTAGGGAACTTGACCAAGCTTGAGGTGCTGTTGCTCTCCAACGACAGGCCGGAGGGGGCATGGAACAACAACTTGGAGGGGCCACTGCCGGCTGAGTTGGGCAACCTGACTAGACTCAAGCACCTGTATCTCGCCAACGTTAACCTGACGGGATCATTGCCAGCTGAGTTGGGCAACTTGGCCAACCTGACGGTACTGTTCCTCCGCGGCAACCATCTAACCGGGCCACTGCCAGCAGCATGGGGCAACCTGACCAAGCTCGATTTGTTGTATCTTGATGGCAACGATCTAATCGGACCAATACCGGCGGAGTGGGGGAACCTGACGAGGCTTAGGGTCCTGGAACTCTCAGGCAACGACTTGAGCGGGCCGCTGCCGCACAGCCTGACGGGGCTGACGAGGCTGAAGGACCTTATTCTCGCCGATACACGGCTCTGCGTGCCGGCTGATAGCGCCTTCGAGGCGTGGACCCGCGGCATAGACCAATTCTACGGCCAATGGGGCTGTCCCGCAGCTTAGAGGGCTGCGTGCTTCATCCCGGTCATTGGTGGTAACACGTGCCGGGTGTGATACGATGAGTCTACCGGCTCTGGATTCTGGCCTTCGTCGGAATGGTGGGAGGTAGCATCTCTGGTCAAACTCTGGCCGTGCCGACTTTACCTACTAGGATGGTGAGACCAATGAGCAAGACGCGCAGACTTTACTTTAGACTTTCCGGAGTTTCACTGGAGATCAACACACTTGAAGAGCATTTAGAGCTTATCGAGGAGCAAATAGGGCGAAGCACAAGGTTAGCAACTTGTGAGCTGGATTCAAAAAGAGAGGAATTGAGAAATGATGTTACAGCAGATGAATATGACTGGGATATGCTCTATCTAAGGCATCGCTGTTACGTCGAGGTCACGGTGCCGCGTGTTCTGCGTAATCCATTTCTCATTAGCTTATTCGCTGTGTACGAGTCATCAGTGACGACGATTGCAGAGTTGATTCAAGAAGATAAGGGACAGAAGCTGTCTCTCGATGATATCAGGCGCAATGACTTTCTCGAACGGGCCAAGAGATATTACAGACACATCCTTCAGTTCGAGCTTTCAACAGACAACGAGCGCTGGAAGCGGTTGAAGGAGCTTTCTGACCTTCGCCATGCAATTGCCCATGCAAATGGTCGTTTTGAAGCGATTAGCGAAGGGCTAAGAAGGAGAATCGTGCAGCAAGGATTCCTTAGTGAGGATACTGGTTTTGTCATAGTCCCTGGACCTTGGCTGAGAGAGACGGTTAAACTGGTGAAAGAGGATTTAGAAGACCTTTTAGCAAGATATGAGGAGTGGGAAACAGCCAGGAGCCCTGACAAGAAATAAAGGAACAGGGTACCTGGATTCCGGCTTGCGCCGGAATGACGGGTAGACTTGGCATCGCTGGCGGTCACGGCGGCGGCCGTGTCCATGGTGGTGACGGAGACGGGGAGGTATCTGATGGTCTTGGCAGCGGCGTTTGAGGAATGGCGGGAGAAGCGGCGGCAGGAGCAGATCGCTAGGGCCGTAGCGGAGAGGCTGCGTGAAAACAATGCCGAGTGGGAAGCGTGGCTCCAACGGCGAGCACAGGCCGAGCAACGCGGCGAACCGTTCGATGAGCCACTTCCCTCCGAGCGCAGTCGCGCTACCGAGGCACCCCAGCAGCAAGCATAACCCGGTTCGACGATGACGGAGGTAGGGGGTAGCCGATGGTCTTGGCAGCGGCGTTCGAGGAATGGCGCGAGAAACGGCGGCGGGAGCAGATCGCGAGGGCGGTGCGTGGAGTTGACGCCGAGTGGGAGGCGTGGAACGAGCGGCGGGTGCAGGCGGAGCAGCGCGGCGAACCCTTTGAGGAGCCGCTCCCTTCCGTGCAGCGCCGCGCCGCCGCGGTGACCAAGCAACAATGAGGGCCTCGTCGGCGGCTGCCGGCTGCTGATCCCTACGCCAGTGCTGCTATGCGCTCGCGGCTGGCCCCCCTATGGTCCCCCTGTCAGCCGCTCCGCACGGGGATGGCGCATTCCCGCCTTAGCGGAGGTAGTGGGTGGGCTTGCGGGAGCGTTCGTAGGTGGCGTGGGGATCGGCGTGGACTTCTGGGGGTGGCTCGCCTTCCCACCAAGTCGGTACTGACGGGAACGGGAACAGATCCCACCACTCGAGGACCAGAGTGCGCCGGGTGTCGGTGTTGTTGGGCCAGGCGGCGTGTAGGACGCGACCGTCGGCGATGACCAGATCGCCGGCCTGGACGGGTATGTCTATCTCGCCGGGCTGCTCCGTGAAGGCGAGGTGGGTTTCGTCGGCACGCTGCATTTCCGGGCTGTGGGCATCGGGCAATAGATCGTGCAACTCCGTGCGCTTCCGGTGGGTGCCGGGGATGATGCGGAGGCAGCCGTTCTCGCGGGTGGTATCCACCAGGTAGTAGGACAGAAACACGCGGCTCGGCCAGGGCAGCGCGGACATGGGGTGGTTCCAGTAGGTGGCGTCCTGGTGCCAGTAGAGGGGCGGGCCGTGCGGCGGCTTGCTCAACAGGATGATCGCTCCGGCGGAGGTCATGTCTTCCAGCCCCAGGCGGTCGCAGGCTGCCACGGCTGACGGTAGGTTGAGTAGCTCGTCCACGATCGGGGCGTGATAGCGGCTGGGGTCTTGGTCTTTGGCCCAGAACTCCTCCGTCATGATATGGAAGTCGCTGCCCTGATAGCGGTAGCGATGGTCCACCTCGTGGGTAGCCAAGAACTCGTCGGAGAACCGGCGCATCCTGGCGAGGAGGTCGCCGCGCAGGACGCCCGGGACCACGCAGAAGCCGTCGTCGAGCAACTGGCGGCGCTTGTCCAGGACCTCTCCGGCAGTCAGGTCTGGGGCTTGCTGTTGGCGAGTCATGATTGCGTGCGCCTTCCTCTCCATCTAGTGGTCAGTCGTTTGGTCACGGGGTGCTGGTCACAGGCCAATGGTCACTGACCAGTGCCTCGGCTTCGCGCAAGCTGGGAATGCCGGCCCGGCCGCCGAGCCGACGGCACTTCAGGGCTGCGGTGGCGCTGGCTAACAGGAGCGAGTCGCGGACCGAGCGGCCTCGCGTCCGCGCGAACAGAAACGCCCCGTGGTAGACATCGCCGGCGCCGGTGGTGTCCACCATTGGCGCGATGGCAAATGCCGGCACGCGATAGGTGCCCGCCGGCTCGACACAGACGGCCCCTAGCTCTCCCTCCGTGATGACCACGACCGGCGGACCGCGGTCGCGGAGCGCCTGGGCCACCGCGACGAGTGACTCGCCGGGCGGGATACCGTGCGCGCGGGCAAACTCGCGTCCGAAGAAGCGCGACACGATCAGGTAATCTACCAGCGGCAGGAGTGCGAGGTCGTCGGGATGGTAGTGGGTGCCATCGTAGCAGACCGCTTGCCCGCTAGCGCGTGCCCAGGTCGCTGCTTGCAGCGCGGCCGGTCCGGGATCGCTCAGGTGGAGGATGCGGCCCCGCTGGAGGTACTGACGGTCGAGGTGGCCGGGGGGTACGGCGCCACAACTGCCGAACTGGGCGAGGAACGAACGGGCGGCGTTGCGCCGGTCTACGAGTACGAACGTCCGGTTAGACGTGGAGCCGGGATGCAGCCACAGTTGTGTCACGTCCACGCCGGCGGACTCGAAGCCGTGCCTGATCTGCACGCCGGTCGCGTCGTCGCCGATGGCACCGATGAAGGCGGCGCGGCCGCCGAGCCGGGCGACGGCCACCATGGCGGTCGCGGCCATGCCGCCGCCCTCGAGCGCGCGCTCGTGGACGGTCACTTGCTCCTCGGCGCGGGGGATGCGTTCGAGCAGCAGTAGCTCGTCGAGGCAGCAGAAGCCCAGGCCGACGACATCGAAATCGTCGACAGCGGTGAGTGCGTTGTTGGCTGCGCTCATCCGGGTGCCTCGGTGAGGTTATGTTGGCATCTCAGTATAGGAGGTGGTGCGACCGCCCCCCTATGGTCCCCCCGCTGCGGCAGGGGGACGGCGTGTTCCCTCTCCCGTCGCAACAGGGTAGGGCCGGGCGGGCGGTTAGTGCGGGACGGTGAGGTGGCGGGTGGCGGCAGCGACGGTCGCGCCGCCGTGGATTAGCTCGACGAGTGCGCCGGCCATGCGGTCGGGCCGCGGGTGCTGGATGATGTTGCGCCCGAAGGCGATGCCGCGGGCGCCGGCGGCCAGGGCGTTGGCGACGTGCTGGAGGGCGTCGCGCGGATTGGCGTGTGCCGGGCCGCCGAGAATGATGACCGGCACAAAGCACTGGCCGGTGACCTGCTCGGCATAGGCGTCCACCGGCCCGACGTAGTGCGCCTTCACGAAGTCGGCGCCGGCCTCGGCGGCGAGCCGGGTGGCGCGGGCGATGTTCTCGACGGTGTGGGCGCTGGTGTCCTCGAAGGATACCGGGATGGGTTCGGCGAGCAGGGGCATGCTCCATTCGGTGCAGCGGGCGACCAGCCGGCGCAGGTCGGCGAGGTGGGTCTCGCCGGCGCTGCCGGGAAAGACCTTCAACTCGACGGCGTCGGCGCCGAGCCGGAGCGCCAGCTCCACGCCGTAGTCGGCGACCGGCCCTTCGCTGTCGAGGGCGACGATGAGGCCCTGGCCGCCTAGCTCGTCGGCGACGACCCGCGCCATGCCCGGCGTGGTCATGATCGCGTCTACGCCACCGGCCACGACGCGACGCACGGCCTCCGCGGGGTGCTCCAGCCCGGTGGCCACACCGGTCTCGCGGGCGTGATCCATCGCGACGACCACCGCGCGGCCGTCGGGAGCAAAGATGTGGTGCAGGCGTCGTTTAGTGTAGGTCATGGTGGCGCGAGGCTACCAGCGGGCCTGAGCGCCGTCAACCGGGCGGGCCTCACCCCCCAGCCCCCTCTCCAACATTTGGAGAGGGGGAGTAGTGGGGACGGAGTGGATAGGGCCTGGCCCCCCTGTGGTCGCCCCGTGGTGCAGGGGGACGGTGGATGGCCGCGGTGGGGCGCGGGAGGGGTGCTGGTGGAAGAGGCCCGTGGCCGCGGTGGAGCAAGACCGCGGATGGGGCGGTACTTGGACGGCAGGATGCACTTGGTGGGTGGTGTGTTGGGATAGTAGTGGTTTGGACCTAACCCCCGGCCCCTTCCCTGGCAGGGAAGGGGCGTCCGCGCTGCGGCGGGCAGCGGGCCGGGGGCTGGATTGCGGCTTTCGCCGCAATGACGACGTGGGGGACATGACCTGGCCCCCCTGTGGCCCCCCCGCTGTGCAGGGGGACGGAGTAGCTCGGAAATATGTAGTGCGGGTGAGTGCGGTGTCTCGGTGGGAGTGCGGGTAGGTGTGGGTGCGGGGATTGGCAGGGACGTGGGGCAAGCCCTCCTGGCGCAGCCGGCGCGGGCCGGCCGGCGAGGGGACGGTGGCGATAGCCACGGCACTCGGACGGTGCTGACCCGGCGCCCCGGCCGTGGTGGCCGGGGGTACGTCGGCACCCGGTGCCCTGGGGGTGGCGCGCGGACGGTCATGCCTCACCGCGCCAGATGACGCGGCGGGGGGTCGGCCATGACCCGGCGCCTTTGGCGCGGGGCGGGATCGGAAATGATCTGGCGCCCAATGCGCGGCACTCAGACGGTACTGACCCGGCGCCCCGGCCGTGGTGGCCAGGGGTACGTCAGCACCCGGTGCCCTAGGGGTGGCGCACGGACGGTCATGCCTCGTCGCACTCAGCGCGGCGAGGGGTCGGCCATGACCCGGCGCCCTTTGGTGCCGCGTGCAGGACCGGTCGTGGTCCGGCGCTGGCGGCACGGCGCGCAGACGGTGCTGACCCGGCGCCCCGGCCGGAGTGGCCAGGGGTACGTCAGCACCCGGCGCCCTAGGGGTGGCGCGCGGACGGTCATGCCGCGCCGCATCGGATGACGCGGCGCGGGGTCGCTCATGACCCGGCGCCCTCGGCTGGGTGGCTACGCCACCGTCGTTAGTTGACACGATGATACGTGTGCGTCCCTGCCGGGCGGTGCCCGGTGCTCCAGGATAGTCTTGCATCTGCCAATCCCCGTCAGGGGGACATATCAACGGGGGGTGGGGGAAAGACAACGGCCTTGGGGGCGGGAATTACGGGCCTCACCCCCCGGCCCCCTCTCCACCATGTGGCGAGGGGGAGCATGGTTGGCCCCCCTGTGGTCCTCCCGCGCAGCGGGGGGACGGGCGGACCTACCCCTCCCTGAAGAAAAGGGGAATGAGGGGGGCGTGGGGGCGGCGGTTGGCAGTGCGGGCCTCACCCCCCGGCCCCCTCTCCACCATGTGGCGAGGGGGAGTAGGGTTGGCCTCCCTGTGGTCGCCCCGCGCGGCGGGGGGACGGGTGGGCCTACCCCCTTGCTCCCTCCCTGGTAGGGAAGGGGAATGAGGGGGGCGTGGGGATGGTGGGAGCAGGGTGGCGGCCGGCGAAGCCCTACGCGAGATGGATCGCGCAGTGCGGTCGCATGGCCGGCGGTTGGAGCATCGCGGTGACTTTCAAGCCATCGTTGTGCAGGGCAAACCGGTCAATCATGTGTTGCACTTGTTCCTGACTATCTTCACCCTGGGCTTCTGGGCGATCAACTGGCTCTGTATTGCCCTGGCTGGTGGCGAGAAACGGGTGGCGCTCCAGGTGGACGAAGCTGGGCGGTTCAGAACCAAACCACTGTGAGGCTTGGTCTGGCGTGCCTCGACCCACGCTAGGCCTGCTATCATCTCAGGGAGGACCACACTCCTTCGGGCCAGTAGATCGCCAGCCGAGTTTGACACACCCTAGCAGCAGGAGTAGCATGGGCGGTACTTGGACCGCCGCAGACAGAGAGCGGAGACGATGACGGCAGACATGGTCCAGTGTCCACCAAGCACTACCGCCCGCCGACCAGTCATCCGATCGCCTCGGCCCATGCCAGAGCCAATCCCATACGCGCTGGAAGTTGTATAATCAGCGGCCGCTGCGACCGCTGTTCAGAAAGAGACCGCTGAGTATGGCTGACTTTGAGCATGTAGATAGGCAGCTAACCGGCGTATTCCAGCGCGACCGATTGGAAGATCCTCATCAGGTAGTAACACATCTTAGCATGGCCACAGTTGAGGATGGCTTTTTTCTGACATTCGCAGTCTCCGATGTTTTAGCTGGTGAAGAACTGGGTGAAGACACTATTCCGGTACATCCTGTGGCAAAGTTGTATCTTAGTGCCTCGACCATGACTAAGGTGCTACAGCTTTTCTTGACAAATCCTGTAGCTGGACACTTAGCCGGAATAGCATTACAGAACATACAGCAAAATTCTCAGGGTGAAGGACAAGAAGGGTAACGCACATGCCTGCAACTTCCGCGGTGAGTGTTAGGCGCAGTCCTCTTGAAGAGGTAATGTCACCTATTGTGCATCTTTCTGATACGTTTGATCTAGTCAATCAGCGGATACCCCAGCAGGTACTTGCCGCCTACGAGAAAAGCTCTCAGGAAGGCTATACTTACTCAAACACTAATACTTGTCAAGCGCATAGCAATTATACTCTTATTCCCGAAGGTCTCCTTCCCGCAGGGTATACTCAAGTCAAGCCCATGCTCGTTACGGTAGAGCCAGATGGGGGTGGATATGTTGCTACTGCTGCATGCACTTCTCTATTTGGAACAGGAGACACAAAGTCAGAATCAGTAGACGATCTACATAGCCTCATTGTCGATGATTTCGCAGGTCTTCTAAACAGTGTTGGGGCACTGGGTAAGCACTTACGGAGAGAACTCGATAATCTGAAGGGTATTTTTGTCAGGGTGTAGCATTTGATGTCTCCGTTGAAGAAGCGTGACTTGAAGACGGCCCTCACAAAAAAGCTGGGATTTCAGAGAAGGGGTGGATCTAAACATGAGATTTTTGTATTGCCATACAAAGACAAAGGTGAGATCAGAACCGCTATATCAAGAGGCAGGGCGAGTGAGGACATTAGCGATAACCTTGTGGGTAGGATGGCTAGGGATCAACTGCACATTAGCACTGGACACCTGAAAGGTATCGTTGGATGCCAAAAGTCATTGAAAGACTATCTGCAGGCTATAGAGCTGCAAGAAGACTCTTTATTCTAGCTGTCCGCATTCGGTTCGCCGGCCAAGCCTCTACCAATTCACGCTAGTGCAGTCTCTTGCTGACCAATACTTCGACGCACTGGCCTTGATGGAGCTTCAACCCTTCGCCTACTGCTTCCGTGACACCAATCGGCATCAGATTGATTTGGTCGTCGCAGAGATGCTCGGACTGGACCCAGCGGATACCGCAGTCCACGAGATGCTGGAGCACTACCGGCTGCTCTTCTCCAGCGAACCCAATGTGAACGGACGTCAGAGGTCAATCGTCAACGCGCTGGAGTAATACCAAGAAGCACCGCACGTCGCCCAAACGACATTGCTCTGACTGTGCGCACCGGCGGTTGGGTTAGTTGCCTGGGGGGAGGGGGAGGTTGACGCGGGCGTTGCCGCGCTCCTGGGACTTGAGGAAGCCGACGATGATCTCGACCACTTTGCGCGCTTCCTGGCCGGAGCCGACTAGCTCGCCGCCCTGTTCGATGACGCGGGTCAGTTCGTCTATCAGGGCGACCACGTCGGTACGTCGGTGGGAGGGCATGGGGGGCTGGTGGACTGCGCCGTCCTTGTGTAGCTCGACGTGATCGCCGACTAGGTCAATCTCGCCCGTCTCGCCGATGACCTGAATATACAGGCCCGGCGTCTGGCCTTTGCTGGCGTTGATGAAGGCGCGCACGCCGTTGCGGAAGTGGATGTAGCCGCTGCCGCTGGGGTCCAGGGCCGGGTCTTTGCCGCCGTCGCCGCGGTAGGCGAAGTAGTCCTCATAGCCGGGGTCGAGCTCGGCAAACACCCACTCGGCGTCGGATTCGGCGAAGAAGAGCACGCCGTCGAGCAGGTGGGTGCCGTTGCGGAAGAGCATGGCGCGCGTGCCGCCCATGTGGGCGATGATGCGCTGTACCTGGCCAATCGCGCCGTCACGAATGAGCTGGCGGGCGACGTGGTAGGGGAGCCACCAGCGGCGGGTGTGGTCTACGGAGATGAGCGTGCCGTTGGCCTCGCAGGCTGCGATCATGCGGGTGGCGTTGTCGAGGGTGGTGGCGAGCGGCTTCTCGCAGGCGATGCCCTTTACGCCATGGTTGGCGCCGTAGATGACGATGTCGGTGTGGGCGTTGTCGCCGGTGGTGACGCTGAGGAGGTCGAGGTTTTCCTTGTCTATCATCTCGCGGTAGTCGGTGTAGGTGCGCGCCCGGGGAAACACGTGGCCCCATTGCTCGCGGAAGGCGTCGAAAAGCTCACTTCTCAGATCACAGACGGCGACGACCTCGGTGTGGGGCAGGACGGCATAGGAGCCGATGTGGGAGTGGGGCATCGGCGTGTTCAGCACCGCCGCGGGGTCGTGGTCGGCGAGGCGCATGCCCATACCGGTCAGGCCGACGACACCGGCGCGGTAGATTTTCCGGGGGACGCCTGGTGATCCGGTGACCTGGAAGCGGATGACGGCCGGGTCGTCGCTGCGGAGATGGCGCAGGCGCAGGCCAAGCTCGCGCGAGGCGACGGTCAGGCGGCGCTTGATGGCGCGCGGCGACTCGTCGCTGTCGAGGGGGAGGTCAATGGCGGTATCGAGGGCACACGTCCTGAGGAACTCGAGGTACGAGGTCTCGGAACGGACTTCCTGGGCGTTGTCAAATTGTGGCATCCGGCGTCCTCCTTGCAGGGCAGGTTATACCAGTTTGGTGATGTTTTGGTCGCTGTCCTCACCCGATGACGAGCCACAGCCGCACGGATAGTGCCAGGTGTGGTGCGGCTGTGGCTCGTCACCCGGCCCCCTCTCCACCATGTGGAGAGGGGGTATGCTTGCAGGTATACCCCGCATAATGGGGGAGCGCCGCGCCGGTTGGTGGGTGCGGCGGTGGGGCGTGCCTGACCGACTTTGCGTGAGAGGATACGGCGATGACCGAGCAACCGGCAGTTGGCTTTATCGGCTTGGGCTTGATGGGTGGCCCGATGGCCAAGAATATCCTGGATAGCGGCTTCCCTTTGACCGTCTATAACCGCACGCGCGCCCGGACCGCCGCGCTGGCGGAGGCCGGGGCGCAGGTGGCCGATACGCCGGGGGCGTTGGCCGCGCAGGTGGACTTCGTGTGCTCCTGTATCACCGGTCCGCAGGACGTGGCCGAGGTGTACCTGGGCGATGATGGTGTGGTGGCCAATGCCCGGCCGGGCGCGGTGCTGGTGGAGATGAGCACGATTGACCCCGGTACGCATCGGCAGCTTGCGGCAGCCGCTGCCGCGCGCGGGGTGGGCTACCTCGACGCGCCGGTCAGCGGTGGCGTGGCGGGCGCCGAGGGCGGGACGCTGGCGATCATGACGGGCGGCGAGCCGGAGGTGTTCGCGCGGGCCAAGCCGGTGCTGGATGCGATGGGCGAGAACATTGTCCTGATGGGGCCGGTGGGGAGCGGGGCGGTTGCCAAGCTCATCAACAACATGATGGCCGCCATTACCAACGCGGGTGTTGCCGAGGGCATGGTGATCGGCGCGAAGTGCGGCCTCGACGCTGCCCAACTACACCAGGTGCTGATGGCGTCGGCGGCCAGCAGCTTCATGCTCCGCATGCTGCCCGACTTCACGCTGCGCCGGAACTTCGAGCCGGGCTTCACGATTGACAATCAGACCAAGGATGTCAACCTGGCTACGGACTTGGCGCGTGACCTGGGCGTGCCGACCATGCTGGGCGCCGTCGCTGCCCAGCTACTGCGGACGGCGCAGGCGGAGGGACTCGGTGACCGGCACATTGCCGCGGTCATCCAGCCCTTGGAGCGGCTGACGGGTGTGGAGGTGGGCGGGGAGTAGGTGGGTGGGCCTCACCCCCTGACAAGCGTAGGTTTTTCGGCAGAAGGCGGGTGGGGCCTAACCCCCGGCCCCTTCCCTCCAGGGAAGGGGAGCGATAGCGGGGACGGTCCGCCGCTCCACAGAAAAAAACCTACCCCTGTCAGGCCTCACCCCCCGGCCCCCTCTCCACATGGTGGAGAGGGGGTGTTCGCGGGCCATTGGCCGCTAGCGGCGGGTGCCTAGCCGGAGGCTGCGGTCGGGCAGGGGGAGATCAACGCGCACGCCGCCGCGGCGGTGGGATTCGCGCATGGCAATGGCTATCTCCAGCGCTTCACGCCCGAACTCGCCGGGGCAGATGGTCTCTTCGCCGGCCTCGATGGATAGGGCGACGCCTTCGATGGCATCCACCATGGAGCTGCGCGGATGCCAGGCATACGGGAACTGGCGCTGGCTGTAGTCCGGGGAGCCGGCGGCGTCCTGGGTCCAAAGCTCGAACCAGGCGTGCTGGTTGCGCGAGACGATCCGTCCGCGGTCGCAGATGAACTCCAGCATCCATTCTCGTTCCGATGCCTGCGTGTTGAGGATGGCTCGCACCCCGTTCTCGTAGAGAATGTAGCCGGACCCGGAAAGGTCCTCTTGATCGGCGGCGGCGGTCTCGTCGTCCATATGCCCGAAGACCCAGCGGGCCGGTGCCCCGGCGAACAGCCGAAAGAGGGCCAGCGTGTGGCTCTGGATGTTCGAGAGGGAGTGCGGCGAGTGGCAGACGAGCGAGCGCAAGCGACCCAGTTCGCCGCGCGCGATCAGGGCGCGTGCCCCGGTGTACGGTCCGTACCAGTTGAGGTGGCAGGCTATCGTGAAGATGGTGTTGTGCTGGCGACAGGCGGCGATCATCGCGTCGGCCTCGGCCAAGGTGCGACACAGCGGCTTGGTGGCGAAGATCGCCTGCACGCCGGCTTCCGCCAGGGCGATGACGACTTCGGCCCGCTCGTTCGGCCGCGTAGTGACGCTGACGATGTCCGGCTGCTCTTGGGCCACCATCTCGCGGAGGTCGGTGTAGAGCGCCGTGACGCCCCAGCGATGGCCGAAATCGGCCAACTGTGCGGGGTCTATGTCGGCCCCAGCGACTAGCTCTACGCCGTGTGCCGCCATCATCGCCGGGGCGTGTGCCCACGGCCAGGGATAGTAGGGCCTGCCGACCATCTCGTCGTCAATCGTGCTCCCCATCCGTCCGCAGCCGACTACCGCGCTGCGATAGGTGCCTTGGGGGCGGGACGCGGCGATAGCTTGGTATGCCGGGATGGATTGTTCGTGCTCGCGTGGCATCGTGGTGCTCCTTTTCTCAGCTACTCCAGTGGGCTGCCGGCTGGCTTCAGAGGGTGTGTGAAAAGCTTGGCGATGTCGGTTGTAGCCGCCTGAGCATGAGTTGAATCATCGCCAGGTAAATCCACGCTGCCGTGCTGGCGGGCACGGCTTCGTAGTCCTTGCTCAACCGCCGAGAGCGACCCAACGACCAACAGGTGCGCTCCACCACTATCTCGATGTGCGACCCGTCGGTACCCGTCGGTACCCGGCGGAGTCCAGAAGTTCGCGTCACTCCTTGTCCACTCCAAGCACCCGCGCCGCGGTCCCGCCCATTATCAGCGCCAAGTTATCTCCGCTCAGGCCCGCGGACGGCGCGAAGTGGCGTTCGAGCCAGTCGCGGGACTGCCGGTAGGTGCAGAAGCGGTTTTGGAAGGGCATGTCGGTGCCGTACATGAGTTGGCATGGGCCAATCCGCTCGATCATCGCCTCCATCGTCGGCCATACCTCGCGGTAGGGATAATCGAAGATGTCGCCGATGCGAACGGGAAAGCACACTTCCAGGCTCAGGTTCGGGTTCTCGAACGGCTCCCATATCTGGTCGGGCAGGGTGATGTGGTCGCCGTCGAGGTAGACGCGCCATGGAAAGCCGTGTGTGATGCTGCACGGCATGTGGGTGTGGCGTTCCATGAGGCGCATGAGAATGCGGAGCTCACCGAGGTAGCTCTGCCGCCCATAGGGGTCGGGATGCGCCTCGCTGGCGCGGGCAGGGCCGGTGCTCAAGGTGAAGAAGACAGGCACGCCAAGCGTCGAGACGGCCTCCCAGAACGGGGCGTACGGTCCTCTGTCCCACGCCTCATCGCCCACGGTGTACCCCGCGGAGCTGAACTTGATCGCGTGCAGGCCAAGGTCTCCGATGGCTGCGGTGACGCCGGCAATCACCGAGTCGACATCGGTGTGAATCTGCCGCTCGTCGAGCAGCGCCATTGACAGTATACGGTCGGGGTATCGCCGTACGCACTCGGCCTGATACTCGTTGCTGCGCCCCAGCATGGCGTTCGTGTGGAGCAGGACCTTATCAATGCCGGCGTAGTCCATCTCCCCGATGAGGCTCTCCGGCGTGAACTCCAGATTGCGCAGGTTGGGCGGGTAGAAGTGCTTCGTGTAGGTCTCACCCCGGTAGTCCCACAGGACACGGCCCGCGGCACGGTCAATGCGAAAGTTCACGTCGGGCAGGTCAGCGAGGTCTCCCCTGGTGGGATCGAGCACGTCGGACGGGCCTTCAACGCGGTCACGCAGGCGAAATGCGGGCTGGTGGTGACCCGCCTGCGCCTGCTGCACGGTGAGCAGGTGCTCCCGTGAGCTGGCGTAGCCGCGAGGGCTGTCGGCAGGCTCGAAGCAGTAAGCGTGGGAGTCGATAATCATGCGTGGGGTATCCCGTGCGTGGCCAACATGGTACCACTACGGTGCTCTTCTCGCGCGATCCACTGCAGCGACCTTCACCGGTCCGGTGACCGCTACGACAAGGAGCATGACCTGATTGCTCAGTTGCGAACGTGTGGGATCAAAAAGGGCGTGTTGGATGACTGGCTGACGATATTGCGCGAGGAGAGCGTATCGCTGTGTCGGGGAAGGGCGCAGGGAGGGTGCGCACCACGACCACGGCGAGGCCAAATGTGCCTCATGACCTGGCCTCGCAGTCCGGCAGACCGAGGCGCCCCAAATCGTTGTCCGGCACGCGCTTGAGGCCCACCGGGATGCAGCCCGTCAGTTGGTTCCCGCCGAGCCACAGTGTTCTGAGCTGGCCCAATTCGCCCAACTCCAGCGGGATCGGCCCAGAGAGATAGTTGAAGAGAAGGCTCAGGCGCTGCAAGTGGTCCAGGGCTCCAAGCTCCGGCGGAATCGTGCCGCTGAGTTTCTTGCGGTACAGGTCCAACCCGGTGACGCGCGGCGGCGCACCAGCCAGGGTCACACCCTCCCATTGGTCAAGCGGGGAGCCCGATCCCCAGTTCACCAGCCGTCCGCCAAAGAGTGCCGCCCGGGCGGCGAGCAACGTTGCGCAGTCACGCACGAGGCCTGGATTGGCATCCGGCGCCGGCACGACAAACCCCGCGGTGCAGGCCGCGCGGCTCGCCGCCAAGCCCTCGTCCTTGGCTTGAGCCGCCACCGCCTCCCCTCCATCGCCCTGCCACGCGAGGATTTGCCTATCGCTGCCATCGGGCGCCGCGCTGTACAGGAGCGCGCCCGCTAGCGGTGGATGCCATTGCGGTGGTCTGGCCACTGCGATGCGCGCCCCATCCGGCGACCAGACGGCACGCTCCCCGATCAAAGGGTCCTCACCCACGGGCTCCCCACGGAGCGTCACGGTCGCACCCACGGGCGCCCCGTCGACTGTCACGACACAGAATTGGTGCTCACCGCACGCATAGAGCAGCTTCGACCCGTCCGGCGACCAGGCAATGGTGTGAATCCAGCCCCCCCTTGGATCCGAGCCCCCGTACCCTGCTTGCCATCCACCGGCAGTCGTCACCCTTCGCGCATCCGAGCCATCCGCCGCGATCGTGTAGAGCATCACCACGGCGCCCTCTGGCTTGGCAAAGGCCAGCCGCGTGCCGTCCGGCGACCACGACCCGCCGCTCACCGCGTCCGAGAGGCGCGCGAACACTGTACCGTCAGCATGCACCAGATACAGCCCAGGCCCTTCGTCCCCTTGGCGCCCCCCGATGACGGCAATTGAGCGTCCGTCCGGTGACCACGCCGGGGGCTGCCCAGCCACTGCCAAGTCCGCGCCCAAGCGCCGCACGTCCGGATCGTCCGCCGCCATTTTGTAAAGGCCGAACCACGGGTCGGGGCCGCGATCGGATACAAAGGCGACGCGCGTGCCATCCGGCGACCACGCGGGATAGTTGTCGAAGTCCGCATGGTGCGTCAGGCGCCGCGGAGCCTGCCCATCCAGGCCCACCACGGCAAGTTCGTAGTCGAAGTCAAAGGGGTCCAGTTGCTCTAGTCGAACCCCTGGTACAGCAGGCGGATACCGGCAGGTGGCATAGATGACCTGTTTGCCGTCCCGTGTGACATCGAACGACGTCATCCAACCAAAGGAAGACAGAGATCCGTCCTCTAACTTCGCCTGCCCCCGGGCCTGAGCGATTCTCCACACTCGGGATCCATCCGCCGTTAGGGCCCAGACCTCCACGTTGAAGGAGAGCAGGATGTGGGCGCCATCGGCGGTCCACCTCACCCCACCATAATTCGCATAACCATTACTCGCATACTCGGGCATCATCGGCAGGCCAGTGGTACAGGCACTGTGCCTGAGCTTGATATCATTGATCCTGGCAACCTCCGCAATTGCCGTTGCCCACGCTTCCACTGTTGCCAACGCTTCCGCTTGCACCGTTGCCGACGCTCGCGCCGTTGCCAACGCTCCTGCCCCACGCGTGGCTCGCGCCGCTACCCACCCTGGGATTGCCGGTGTCGCCGCACGACTGAGCCTAGCCGCTTCTGGGCTGGCGACCGGTGATAGTGTGGCCACGGCAGGTGCAGACGGTGCAGGGGCAGGAGCTGCAGTCGCCCCCGCCGTGACCGTGGCTGGTGGCAGTCTGGTGCCGGCCGGGCGTGCTGCTGGCGTGGTTGTGGCCGGCGGGGCGGTGTGCTCCGCTCCCGGGAGCTCGCAGGCGGCGGCCACGAGCACGGCGGCCACGATGACGGCAGCCGCCCAGGCGTGCTTGGGGCTGGTTGCCACGAAGTTAGGCCCGATCATTGCACACCTCCGCGCACCGCTCACGGCGCAGGCCAGACCACGATTTCTCGTATAGGTTCTCAGGCTAGCGTGATGCGCTGCTCGCGGGCGACGTGACGGATGTTGTGCAGGGCTACGACCTTATCGTCCATCTTGGACAGGTGCTCGGTGTGCATCACAACGTCGTGGTCGAGCGCAGCGGCGCGGCGCAGCAAGGTGGCGTAGTCGAGATTGCCCTTGCCGGGCACCGCCTCGTTCAACCGGCAGACGGTGAGGAGACCTTGATCGTTGCGTTCGAGGCCGGAGAGGACGGTGTCCTTGGCGTGTACCGATACGATGTCTCCGCCGAGCGTATCGAAGGCATCGTTGAGGAAGGGGGCCGTATCGTAGTAGTGCTCCAAAGTGACCAAGTTGACCGGGTCGAGCAGCACTTTGAGCCGCGGCGAGTTGACGTCCCGCAGCAGACGCGCGATCTGCTCCACGGAGTAGAGGGGGCCAAGCTGGTGGGGATGGGCGGCGATGTCCATGCCGGCGGCTGCTGCGTCGGAAGCCATGTCGCCGATGGATGCCACCACGCGGTCCCATACAGCGGCGGAGCGCGGGTCTTCGCCGGATGTGCCGTCGAGCGAGAACAGCACCGTGAGACTGAAGCCGACGCAGGCTGCCCCCAGGCTGCCGGCGTGGGCGAGGTTGCGACGGTAGGCGTCGAGCGAGGCGCGGTTTTCAGCCGGGTCTTGCGCGGCGAGTCCACTATGGAAGCGGCTCAACTCGCCGATGGACAGCCCGTGGTCGTCGAGAAACTGACGCAGCCGGCGGGCGTCCTGATCGGTCCAGTCGAGCTGCGCTGCGCCGCAGATGGTCGTCATGTTGAGGTAACGGCAGGTTTGGGCCAACTGCTCTAGCGCGGCGTGCTCCAAGCTCAATGGCAGCGTGGTACTCAAGCGGATCATGGTGGCCTATCCTCCTTCGCGCCCGGTCGCTCGCGGAGGGCCGCACATGGCTGGTGGTCATTCCGGGGACCCTCCGGCTCAGGCTTGGCGACCATGATACAGTGTGGTGGACGAGTAGAGGTACCTAACCCCCGGCCCCTTCCCTAGCAGGGAAGGGGAGTCCGGGTGCGGGGGATGTCCACCATGTGCCCATCTATACATCTCCGGGGAATGGGTGAGGCTACACACGGTACGATGCCTCACAATGAACGTCTGGATAGTCGAGTGGTTTTTAGAAATACATGTGTGATACAGTGATGTTAAAGTCTGTGGATAAGGAGAGCGCAGCATGACTGTGCCGCGCATCATTACCGGGCAAAATGTGGACCCGGCAAAGCTGGGGCAGGCAAAGTGGCTCCGCCGTCACCAAACGCGAGCGGAGCAGGTTCTATGGCGGCGTTTGCGGGCTGGGCGTTTGGCCGGCTATCACTTCCGGCGGCAGCAAGTGATCGCCGGCTTTATCCTGGACTTTTACTGCCACGCCGTCGGGCTGGTGGTTGAGGTCGATGGCAAGGTCCACAGTGTGCAGCGTGTCCATGACGCCGAGCGTGATCGAGTGTTAGCCTCCCACGGATTGTCCGTCCTGAGAGTCAGCAACGATGAGGTGGAACACAACTTGGGTCGCGTCCTCAAGTTGATTTCGACGCACGTTGCGATACGTTTGAGGTCCGGCCGCTCTGTAGAGCAGGACTTCCCTTCCCTTCGGGGAGGGGGCTGAGGGGTAGGTAAGAGAGGTAGGTGACGATGAGTAGTCCGCGTATTGATGATCGCGATTGGTCGAAGCTCATGCTCGGTGCGCGCATCCGGCAACTCGAGGTGGATGGTTATGTGGTGCTTCCGGGCCTTCTCTCCCCGGAGTATATTGCCCGACTGAAGGCGCAAACCGCCCTGCTGGACACGATCCATGCCGACTACTCGGAGCGGCAGCGCGTGCGGGCGAATATGAGCTTCGTCGGTGGGGCCATTACGGAGCTGATCGCTCATCCGCCTACTATCTCGTTTCTGCGGAACCTCTTTGGTGACGATCTCGTCGTGATGAGCTACACCTACGCGCGCTCGGAACCCGGCCACCCGGGCATCTCCCTGCACACTGACGGGCAGCCCTACGGGTCGCAGATTTTCGGGTACGAGGGTAGCGTGCCGGTGATGGTGCGCGTGCTGTACTACCTGGATGATCTGACGCCGGAGGTATCCCCCTTCCGGGTGGTGCCGCATTCGCATCTCAGTCTGCACGCCGACGGCAACCCTTACACGCGGTATGAATCGCATCCGGAAGAGGTGATGGTTCCGGTGAAGGCCGGCTCGGCGGCGCTTATCAACCACAAGGTCTTTCACGGGAACTTCCCCAACACCGGGGATCGTCCTCGCGAGTTGTTGGCGATTGCGTACCGGCCGACGTGGGCCGGGCCGGTCGAGGCCGTCGAGCCGTGGGAGCCGGAGGACGTGGCGACGTTGCCGGAAGCGGTACAGCCGCTCTTTGGCGACAAGAGCCAGCGCAAGGCGGACTATCACGGTGGCAACAAGCCCCCCGATATGCGGAGCGAGGCGCCGGGGATCAACGTGAGTCGTTGGGAGCAGGCGTGAGGGCCGGGTGCGCGTTGCACCGAGAGGAGTGAGTAGGCTGCTATGGAGATCGTCGCACTGGAGCCACCGCTACCGGCAGACGTGATCGAGGAGCTTGCCCAGTTCTGGGAGCCGATCTTCAAGGCTCGCTATGACGACCTGCGGCCGGTGCTCGCAGGTGGTGAAGTGACCGACAACCGTAACCTGGTCTACTTGATCCGCGAGGGCGGGGAACTGGCCGGTACCTCCCAGTTGACCACCTCTCGGGCCGTGCCGGCGTTGGGCGGCTTGGGTGAGGTCGCTACGGCACCGGCCTACCGAGGCCGGGGGATTGCCACGCGGCTGTGTGCGCGGGCGCGGGACGACTTCCGTGCTCAAGGCGGGCAGGCGCTCTACTTGGGCACGATCAATCCGGCGGCGGCGCGGGTCTATAATCGGCTAGGCTGGCGCAACCTGGCCGGCACCACGGTGATGGCCGGCACGACCGGCGAAGACTCCCCGGAGGCCTTCCTCGTGGACTACTTCCGGGCGCTGCATGACCGACCGCAGATTGTCGCTGGCACGGCCGCTGCGCGGATACCGATGATTCCACTGATCGTCATGCCGCATGATTGGCAAGTGTTGGACGCCAACGTGGGGCTGTATTCGACGCGCTATGCGGTGCAGCACTCCTGCATGTTCCTGTATCCGCGGTTCCAGGCCTTGACACAGGAGGGACGCGGCGCCTGGTTCGGGGCGCAGTGTAATGGCGGTGGTCTGTTGGGGCTGGCTACGGCACGTCTGGATGAGGACGGAGGGTGCCAGGTTGACGGCTTCGTCTACCGCACGTCTCAAGATGTCTGGTCGGATCTGCTGCGAGCGGCTATGCGCTGGGGCGCTGCTGAGGGTGCGACCGTCTGTTGGGCGGCGGTATCGGTCGAGGACGAGGAGAAGCAGGCGTGGTGTACGGTGCTGGGGTTCCGGGCAGCGGGGCCGGCGGCGACGTTCGACCTGGACGGCCGCTCGGTGGAATCCGTGCGTCTGGAGGGCGAGAACGTTTCTCTCTGACCCCCCGCTAGGCCGGGGGCCAGGGGGCGATAGGCCCTATGTATCAAAGACGGCGCTGACCGCGCAGGTAAAGCCGGGCAGCACATCTAGGCCGTCGAGCGTGTCCTGCTCCGTGAGTGTCACGACCGCGTGCCCCGGCCGGTACACGTCCACGTTGCGCGTCTGCGGCAGTACGACCCAGACCAGGCGCACGTCGTACCGCAGCCACATGCGCGCCTTGGCGGCTACCTCGCGCTGGGTATCGTTCGGCGACACAACCTCCACCACCAGGCCGGGGACCACCTCGGCATAGCCGTCAGGTACCGCCGCCGGCGGCATGGTCGCGGCCGAGAAGTAGGCCAAGTCCGGCGCGCGCACGGTATCCGGGTCGTGCTCCAGCCGGATGCCAGCATCCGCCCCGGTCAAAGTGCCCAACCGCTGCGGCTTGATGAAATTCCTCAGCTCGGCGCCGAGATTCACGACGATCTCGCCGTGCTCCACGCCCATCATCATCGTTTCGTGCAGTACCCCCCGGATCAACTCACCGAGCACGCCCTCGCTGGCCAGCCGGAGCAGATCGGTCGCCGTCAGTAGCTCGGTTGTCGGCGGCTTGGTCATCGTCGTTGCCATGTCCGGCTCCTTCACGCCCGGCTAGACTGCTATACCTCTCATCGGGTGGTTCCGGCTGGCCCCCCTATGGTCCCCCCGCTCCGCAGGGGGACGGGCGCAGCAAGCGGTACCCCTACAACTTGGCCCGTACCTATCCCTGCCTGGCCTGAGCGCCTAGGCCGCTATGGACTGTTTACCTTGGCCGTGATGATGAGGTGCTCGATCCAGTCATCGCTGGTGTTGAGGAGCTGGTGCTTGATCCGCGCTGGGGTGTGTACGACGTCGCCCTCGCGCACCGGATAGAGCTGGCCGTCAATCTTCATCTGCCCGTGCCCGCGCGTGAAGTAATACACCTGCTCGGCGTCTTCGTGGTGGTGGTAGTCGCCATTTTTGCGGCCTTGCATCAGGTGCAGCGTGAAGCCGGTCAGCCCGGCCATGACGGCCTCCTCCGGCGGGAGGCCGGGGGCGTCGTGGGCACGGAAGATGCTCCAGATGATTGCGCTCTCGTGCCCGACGACCGGCGTGCAGTCTCGCCAGTTGCGGATCGTTGACTGGCCGCCCCCGGTGCCGCCAGGGGCGCTGAGAATGAGATGCTCGACCCAGTCGTCGCTGTCGTTGAGAAGCTGGTGCTTACTGCCGGGCGGAACATGCACCGTATCACCCTCGCGGACCGGATAGAGCCGGCCGTCGAGCCGCATCTTCCCGCGCCCGCGCGTGAAGTAGTACAGCTGCTCCACGTCGTCGTGGTCGTGGCAGTCGCCTTCCCGGCCAGCCTGCATCATTTGGATGGCCACCCCGCCAATGGTGCATAGGGGGGCGTATTCCTGGGGAAACCCCGGGGTGCCCCGTTCCTTCAAGATCACCCACCCCAGCACGCTTTCGTGCGCCACGACCGGGGTGGCCGCGCGCCAATTACGAATCGTCACCATCTTTCTATCCTTTCCTCTATCCTTTCCTTGGACCTAACCCCCGGCCCCTTCCCTCCAGGGAAGGGGAGTCCACCTAGCCAGCGGCAGCCCCTGTCCTTCAGGGAAGGGGTTGGGGGTAGGTACGCTCAACGTCGGCTGCGCGGCGTGAGCGTTACCACAGCCGCTGGGCAGCCAGTCGCTCTTCGTCTAGCTCCATCCCGAGGCCGGGGCCGTCGGGCACGATGATGTATCCGGCTTGGTAGCGCACCGGCTCCTGCACGATCCACTCTTCGTATACCAACGGCCCGGCCGGGTAGCACGGGAAGCTCAAGTTGGGCATGGCCGCGACGAGATGTGCCCGCGCCGCCGTGCCGATGGACAACTCGACGGTACTGCCGAGCAGTGTCTCGATCCCAAAAGCCTCCGCTAACCCAAACCCCTTCAGACAAGGTGTCAGGCCATCATAGCCAATCCCCAGATTGAATACGTCCACGGCCTCGTGCCGGGCGAAACGGGCGGCGATGTCGAGGCTGGTGATGTGCTCGCCGATGGGCACATCGACGGCTCGGCGGACTGCGACGAAGTCCGCGGTCGGGGCATCGTGGCGCCCGCGCACCGGCGATTCGACGAGGTTCGGCTGGAACGGAGCCAGACGCTGGATGGCCGCAATTGCTGCCTCCACCTCGAACAGGCCGCTGGCATCCAGGGCATTAAGCTCGACGGTGTTGCCCCAGCGCTGGCGCAGGGCCGTGAGAAAGCGCTCGTCGAGGTCCAGGTCGGCACCGAAGTAGTAGCGGATGGCGGTGTGTCCCTGATCGAGGCAGTGCCGGACGCGCTCCAGGTTGGCCTCCACGTCGGCCGCGCTTTGGCAACGGGCCAGCGGGTAGCAAAAGGGAATGCGGTCGCGGTACTTGCCGCCGAACAGCTGGTGGAGCGGTACATCGAGGGCCTTGGCCAGCGCATCGTGCAGCGCAATGTCCACGCCGCAGACGACTTGGTGCTCCCACTCCTGCCGGCTGAAGGCGACTTGGATGGCCGTCAGGTCGAAAGGAGAGTGGCCGAGTAGCAGCGCCTCCAGCTTTGCTTGCAACTGCCCCAGTGTCGCGGGCGATAGCTCCCAGGGCACGTCCGACATCTCGCCCAGGCCAATGATGCCGGTATCGGTGTACAGTCGGACGATGACGTGGTGGGAGATTGCCCGCTCGGGGTCCGCGGGGCCGGTGCGACCCATCTCGCGCGTGGAGTAGATGGGGATTAGGTCCAGACTGGTGATCTTCATACCGTTCTGCTCTCCTATCGGCCGGCGCCGTTGCCGGCACATGGGACCTGCTCGTAGCCCTCAGACGCCGCGCCGCTCTAGCTCAGGGTCCAAAGCGTGCAGTATTTGCTGGAGTTCTGCCACGTCTACGTCGCGTGGCTGGACACCGTGCTTGACCGCGAGGGCCGCCGCGACACCGGCCGCCTGGCCCATGAGCTGCACGGTATGCCGCTGGCGAATCTGCGGACCGCGCTGTACTGCGCTCTTCCCGGCGGCCAGCAGACCGTCTACGCCCTTCGGCAGCAGCATCCGGTAGGGCAGATCGCAGCCGCCTGGATAGTACTGCTTGTCGTCGTAGTAGATGCAGACAACATCGTCGAAGCGGGCGCTGCGGGCGACATCTTCGTGCGTCACGACATAGACGCTCTCGATGCTCTTACCGCCGCGCGCGCAGGTCAGCGGCGCTACTACGTGGAGCTGGGCACGCTCGAAGCCGGGGACATACTGACGGAGGAAGGCGGCGAATTCGTGGATGTAGGTGCGCTCGTGCTGGGCAATCCGGGACATGGCCAGACCGTCACCGGGGTTGTAGTTGCCGTTGACGCGCGTGCGGGCGTAGACGAGCGGTGGCTCGCCCCTCGAAAGCATGAGGGTGGCTTCCAGCGTGGCGAAGTCGTCCACAGTGTCCACGATCTTGTAGCCGTCGCGCTCCCAGGCAGTGCGCGCCCAAGGCATGAAGCCGTCCGACACCGGACAGACCTGCGCTTGCATCCAGGCTTGATCGTCCGGAGACAGGTCGCCGCGGTCGGCGAGTGCCTGCTGATAGGTATCCCAGTCGGCGTTGGCGATGGCGAAGAACGTGCCGGCGGACGGGTTGCTGGGCATCTCGGTCACCGGGGCGCCGGCGCGAGCGGCTACATCGGCCGTGCCGGTGCAGTCAATGATGACCTTCGACCTGATGGCCAGGGTGCCGGACTTGTTCTCGACAAAAATGCCAGCGGCCCGGTTGCCCTCCATGATGACGCCCGATACCACGCTGGAGAGCAGCACCTCGGCGCCGGCCTCGGCCAGCATCTTGAGGGCCGTGTAGGAGACGCTGTGGTGGTCGCGGAAGTAGTCGGACCCGACGTTGCGAGCCTCGCCGTCAACAACGCGCCGGTTGAACTCGCCGGGGATACCCCCTAGACCGTTGGGGAACGCTTCGGGATTGTGCAGGGCCATGTGCAGTGTTCCGCCGACGAACATCGCCGGCCCCATATTGCCGCCGAGTGAGGAGTGAGTCTCCACGACCAGGGTACGTGCTCCGTAACGCGCCGCGGCAATCGCGGCGACGATACCCCCGACGCCACCGCCCGCGACGAGCACGTCCACGTCGGCGATCACGGGTATCTGCTGGCTGGGGCGCTCGACCGCGCCCGTCACCTTCCACAGGTCGGCGCCGGCACCTTGGAGTGGCGGGGCGCCGCTGGCGATCTCGTCTGCTACTGGCGCATCCTTGCTCATGCTGCACCCTCCGCAGGGGCTAGGCTGCTCGCGGCTTGCCAGCTGCTATGTGATGTTTACCAGGGCCGGCGGCGCCATGGCGGGAAGCTCGGTCGAGCGGTCTGCTGCTGGCTGATGGCGCTCGGTGGCGGTGATGATGCCGCCGCCCAAGAGCAGATCGTCGTCGTAGAGCACGACCGACTGGCCGGGGGTAATCGCGCGCTGCGGCTCGTCGAAGACGACGCGTATGGTGCCTGCCGGCTCTGCCGGGTACACCGTTGCCGGTGCCACCGTCATCCGGTAGCGCACGCGCGCCATCACGCGCTGGGGGCTGTCCAGGGTGGAGAGCGCGACCCAGTTGACTTCCTCCGCCAGCAACTCGCGCGTGTAGATGTCGGCCTCGTCACCCACGACGACCACGTTGCGCTCGGGCTGGATGTCAACGACGTACATCGGCTGCGAATGGGCAAACCCCAGTCCGCGCCGCTGGCCGAGGGTGAAGAAGGCGACGCCGGGATGCTGGCCCAGCACCTCGCCCTCGGTCGAGAGCATGATGCCCGGCTCGAGGGTTTCCGGCGCCACCTGCTGAAGATACCGGCGATAGCCGCCGGCCGGGACGAAGCAAATCTCCTGGCTCTCGGGCTTGTCGGCCACGGCGAGGCCAAAGGAACGCGCCAGCGACCGTACTTCCTGCTTGTCTACGTCCGAGAGCGGGAAGAGCGTGCGCGCCAGCTCGTCCTGCTGCACCGGCCACAAGACGTAGGACTGGTCCTTCTGCCGGTCTCCGGCGCGGCGCAGCACGTAGCGTCCCGTCCGAGCGTCCTGCTCGCGGCGGACGTAGTGGCCGGTGGCGATGTAGTCGGCGCCGAGAATGGCGGCGCGCGCGAGGACCGGCCGGAACTTGACGTGCTGGTTGCACCGCACGCAGGGGTTCGGGGTCCGGCCGCGCTGGTACTCCCGGACAAAATCGGCGATGACCGTCTCGCGGAACAGGTCGCGGAAATTGAGCACGTAGTAGGGGATGCCGAGGCGGTCGGCTACCCGCCGGGCGTCCTCGACCGCCGAAGTGCCACAGCAAGCCTTCCGCTGGCGCTGCGCCTGGGGCGTCTCCGCTGGCCAGACATCGAGCGTGACGCCGATCACGTCATGTCCCTGGGCGTGCAGCAGCGCAGCCGTCACCGAGCTGTCTACGCCACCGCTCATCGCCACAACAATCCGTGCCATCGTGGTTTACCTTCTGCTGTTCAGCCGTCAGTTGTCAGGACCGGCAACCCCCAGCTACACCAGTTCATTGCAGTAGTGGGGCCCACGCCCCCTTCCCCGGCCCTTCCCCCGCTCCGCAGGGGCAGGGAGTACGGTCCCCTCCCCTGTGCGTCAGCACGGGGGAGGGTGAGGGAGGGGGCCACGACCGGCTGCTCCGTGACGATCATCATAAGAAGCGTAGCGGGCGCTCGGGAACCGCGTCAATGTTGCGACCCCAAGACGTACCCGGACAGAATATACGGTACGCTATGGAGCACAGCCATGCGTTGCCCCGTCTGCCAGAGCAGCTCGCTCCGCGTGATCGACTCGCGCGACGCCGAGGACGCCGTGCGCCGCCGGCGCCAGTGCGAGGATTGCAGTCATCGGTTCACGACGTATGAGCGGCTGGAGGCCATGCGCTGCCCACGCTGCGACTCGCAGGATACCCGCGTCATGCAGGTGAGCGAGTTGGCGCAAAGTGTGCGCCGGCAGCGGGAGTGTACGGAGTGTGGCAACCGCTTCCTCACCTCCGAGCGCGTGGACCCACGGGGTTTCGTGGTGGTCAAGCGTGACGGCCGCCGCGAGGAATTCAATCACGGCAAGCTGCTGGAGAAAATCCGTATTGCCTGCACCAAGCGGCCGGTCCCGCCGGCGGCCATCAGCAAGCTGACCGCGGAGGTCGAGCAGCGGATACTCGCGCTCGACCAAGCGGAGGTCTCCAGCACGATCATCGGTGATTGGGTGATCGAGCGGCTCCGCGACCTCGACCCCATCGCTTACATCCGCTTTGCGTCCGTGTACCACGACATCCGCACCGTCGAGGCGATGAAGCGCGAACTCGATGCGCTCACCACCGATGGTTAGGGTGATACCTCACCCCCCGGCCCCCTCTCCACTGAGGGGTAGGGTGATGCCTCACCCCCCGGCCCCCTCTCCACCATGTGGAGAGGGGGAGTCTGCCTGCGCCGGAATGACGGCCCGCCCCTCTACGGCAACTGATCGGGGTCAGCGGAGTGGTCAGTGCCCGGAAAGGCTGCCAGGGCAGGGGAGATGGCGGTCGCTCTAGCCGAGGAACTTGGGTGGTGACTCCGTCCCAGCGATGGCAGTCATTCACGAGCCGCCCGCCGCCGGCCGATATGCACTTCGGCCGCCGTCGCGGTGCCGCTGCGCAGGATATGCGGGCGGAGGTACGGGCCGGCATGGTTGAGCATTCGCCTGATCGTTTCCCTCCTTGCCGCCGCACTCTCAAGCGATATTCTCAACTCTCTCTAGGTGACTCATAGAGACGAACTGAGGCCCCTCCTAATCACAGGAGGGGCCTCCTACCCAAAAGCACGCCGGGCTACTTGTCAGCTGCCTGCTCTGCCATTTCCTGAAGGTCGGCGCTTGTGAGGGCCAGTTGTTTCAAGTCCTTCTTGGACAGCGGTCTCTTGCGAGGTTCCCACCCGCTCTTCAGCACGGCCATGCGGCGCTCCTGGATTCTTCGTATCTTGTCCGCTCTCTCTGCTTTGGACTGCGCCATCGTACCTGCCATCATCAACCTCTCCCTCCTCGCTGGTATCCTCTCCACTCGTTTCTTCCTCGCTCTCTCCTTCTGTAGGCAGAAGTTCGGTAGTGGCTCAGTTTGAAATCCGGCGGCATTGCGGGCAGCATTGTCCCCTCGCCGCGCCTACCCGCCTCGCGTGAGTGGTTATAGCGGTCGAGGGTGTTGCGGGCAGCATTAGCACCGTGCTATATTCTCGACGGGTATTAGTACCCCTACGGACTGGGAGAGACTAGGATGGAAAAGCCGCGCGACTTCAACCAGCTTGCCAAGCGTGTCGTAGACATCGGCACCGGCCAGGTGGCCGCCGAGCCTCCCGCCGCCCCGTCGAAGCGAGCCAAGGGCGGCCACGCGCGCGCTGCCGCGCTCACCCCCGAACGCCGGCGCACCATCGCTCGCCAAGCGGCTGCGGCCCGCTGGCAGCAACCCACCGCTGCCAGCTAGGCAGCACCGACTAGGAAGAGAGGCCCCCCCATGACTGTCCGAATTGACCATCGGACCCTCAGTTGGGCGCAGACTCATCCGCTTGCCACGACCAGCGGGTGTTCTCCGGCCTGCATCTAGTCCGCCATCCGTACCGTGCTGGTCACGGATGGCACTCCCACCAAGCATTGACATCATAGTTAGTCGCCGCGCGTCGTTGAGATGAGAAAGGAGGTAACGTCTGACAGATCGAGATGAACGGCACTCTATCTGGAGTGTCCCACCCAGAGTGCGGAAGGTCTATACCTGGGTGTTCGGTGTGGCCATCGCCAGCGGCGTGGTCTACATCACGGTCTGTGAGCCGCAACCCAATCTAGTTGAGTACCTGAAGGGGATTGCGGCCTTGGGGATAAGCGTTGCCGTGACAGCGCTTGTCATAGCAGAAGGGGTAAACGTGACTATGTCTGTTGCAAGTTGGATTGACAAGAAGGCCCGCGAGATCGAACAGCGGATAGCACAACGGGAAGAGGCGGCACGCGAGGAAGGCTACAAACAGGCAGTAGCCGATTACGAAAAACGCGGCGAGTTCAAGGACCAGCCCACAGAGACATCAGAGCAGGGTGACTACCGCTAGTGAGCCGCCCCGCATCAGCACAGAGGCCCTGCCAATCACGGCAGGGCCTCTGTGATTCTCACCCGTCCTAATGCTTGCAAATCTGGTATAATATCATTATGAATACACTCTCGCGGCCGCAACAAGTCCTCATCCTGAAGTGCCTCGTAGACGGTATGAGCATTCGCGCCACGACGCGGATTAGTGGGGTAGCTCGCAATACGGTTGCCCGGCTGATTGTCGAGACAGGCAAGGTATGTGCGGACTTTCAGCACCGCGCCCTCCGTGACTTGCCCTGCGAGCGGGTCCAGGTAGACGAGGTATGGTCGTTCGTGTACGCGAAAGAGAAGAACGTCCCGCGCGCCAAGAGCGCGCCGCCCCAAGCCGGGGACGTATGGACGTGGATCGCGCTGTGTGCCGATACCAAGCTGGTGCCGTCGTGGTGGGTGGGGGACCGCTCCGGCGCGACGGCCAGCGAGTTTATCGCGGACCTGCGGGCACGTCTGGCCCAACGGGTACAGCTCACCAGCGACGGCCACCGGGCCTACTTGGCGGCCGTCGAGGGCGCGTTCGGCGCGGACGTGGACTACGCCCGACTGGTGAAGCTGTACGGCAAGAGCGGGAACGACCAGCAGCCCGATACACGCTACAGCCCGTCCGCCTGTATTGGGGCGCGGAAGGAAGCGGTGATTGGCAACCCGGACCCGGCAGCGGTGAGCACGTCCTACGTGGAACGGCAGAACCTCACCATGCGGATGTCTATGCGCCGGTTTACCCGACTGACCAATGCCTTCTCGAAGAAGCTGGACAACCACCGCCACGCGATAGCGATGCACTTCATGTACTACAACTTCTGCCGCGTCCACGCCTCGCTGCCGGGTACGCCGGCGATGGCCGCCGGTGTCACCGACAAACTCTGGGAGGTCGGTGACGTTGTAGACTTAGTGCGGGCGGCGCAGCCGAAGCCGCACCGCCCGACGTCCTACGCCAAGCGGGTTTCAAACTGAGCCACTACCGAGCCGTCAGCAGGCTAGTCGTTGCTTACGCTAGTAGTCCAGGGTGGCGGCCAGCGGCCGGATTGGCGTAGCTCGGTGAGGCGGCCGCTGGCGGCGAGATCGGCTTCGACCGCTGCGGGGGTGCGTTGGCGGCCGGGCCAGCGCTCGTCTTCGGCGAGGCGCAGCAGCAGGCGGGCCGTGACCACTGCCGCCGACTGGACGGTCGCCGGGCGCACCTTGTCTACCGTGTCGGCAATAGTGTGACCCCAGCCCCGGCCCACAAGACCGCTGGCGCTCGCCGGCGGCGCCTCGTTTTCCACCAGCCCGGCCGGAATACCGTGCATCACGAAGGGGAAGTGATCGGACGACGTAGAGAGACGTTCATGCACGGTTAGGGGATACCGCATGACCTGGGCGTGGGCTGCGAAGTGGGAGACCAGATCGGGGCAACCGACCAGGTGGAGTGACTCGGCGCCGGGGTCGCTGCGCCCGATGTCGTCCACGTTGAGCATGAAGCACAGCCGCGGTAGCTCGGCGGCGTGGCGGCTGACGTAGCGCCAGGACCCCAGCAAGCCGATCTCCTCGGCCGCAAAGAAGCAGAACCGCAGTCGCCGCCGGGGGGTGCGACCGGCGGCCCGGTACGCCGCGGCAAGGGCCCGCGCGGCTTCCAGGACGATGACGACGCCGGTGCCGTTGTCGAGCGCGCCGGGCGCAATATCGTGGCTATCGTAGTGAGCGCCAGCGAGCACAAGCTCGGCGCTGTGTGGACTGGCGGGGTCGGCCGGCAGGTCGCCGATGACGTTGGCGCTCTCTACCGCCGGGAAGGCAGCGGTCACGTTCAGCCGTACTCTGACCGGGCCGTGCTCCAGCAGCCGCAGGAGCGTGGCGCCATCTTCGTAAGCGAGACCCAGGCCGGGTATGGGCGCCGGTTTCCTCGTTGCCAGACTGCCCGTGACCGCCAAGCCGCCGGGATTCTGGTTGTAGTAGAGAAAGGCGGCGGCGCCGGCTGTTACCGCGCGCCCGTACTTCAGGCGCCGGTGCGATGGCGGCTGCCCAGAGGGGTCACTTGACTCGGCGGCACACAGCACTATCTTGCCCTGCAAGCGGCCGTCGTCGGCGCCGGTGGCCCGATACTCGTCGGCTTCGCCAGCGCCAACCGAGCAAAGCTCGGCCTCGATTGAGCCGGGTGGGCAGTGTGGCAGGGCCAACGCTGCGAGGGAGTAGGCCGTGGGTTGCACCACCTCCAGGCGGCTCTCGCCACGCCGCCAGCCGAGATAGCCGAATGGCTCGCTATGGACTCCCGCCAGGCCGGCCTCGGTTAGCCACTGTGTCAGGAGTGTGGCGGCGCATTGCTCTCCCGCGGTGCCGGCGAACCGTGGCCCACAGGAGTCGCACAACTCGACGAGCCGTTCGTAGGCCGTGCGGGAGCTATAGATGTCACCGATGACCGCTTTGTCTAGGGCCTCAAGTGGCGGCTCAGTCACGGCCGCTCCTCCTCTCAGACTCTGGTGTGTGCCTGCAAAGTACCAGGCGGCAGCGGCCTCCGAGTGGTGAGTGGTGGCCTCCCTATGGTCCCCCCGCTTTGCAGGGGGACGGCGCGATGAAGCGGGTCCCGTGGGAGGCGCCGGCGGGGATTTACATACCTGAGTAACCAGCGGCTTGCCACGCTGACAAGGGTTGGCCGCCTTGACAAGGGCCGGCCGCACTGGCCATAGTTGCAACACCAGTCACCGACGGCGCCGATGGCTGGAGAAAATGCCCGGCCGGGAGTGTCGGCGGTTAGAGGTTAGAGACTCCCGAACCGGGCATCGCTGACTCTATCACCTAACACTTTTGCGGCCGCCCTCCATGTGGTATAATACCATATTGATAACAATAAGCAGCGGCCGCCGAGCCTCATTGCTTTCTTCAAGCTCTGCCCCGACGCTGCGGCCGCCGAACGGCAGTTGATCGCGCAACGCTGGCCCGACGGTATCCGCTGCCCGCGCTGTGGCTCCGAGCGCGTCCAGGAACGCACCACCCATCCGACGATGCCGCACCGCTGCCGCGCGTGCCGGCGCTTTTTCTCGGTCCGCACCGGCACGATCATGCAAGATAGCAAGCTCGGCTATCAGCAATGGGCGCTTGCCACTTACCTGCTCCAACACAGCAAGAAGGGTGTCAGCAGCATCAGCCTCGCTGAGGCCCTGGGCATCACTCAGAAGTCCGCGTGGCACCTGGCGCACCGTATCCGGGCCGCCTGGCACGTCGCGCCGGCGCCCTTGCCCGGCATCGTGGAAGCGGATGAGACCTATGTCGGCGGCCGCGAGCGCAACCGGCATCACGACAAGAAGGGCACCAAGCCGAAGATGCCGGTCGTGGGTGCGAAGTCACGCGAGACGGGTCAGGTGACGGCTACCGTTGTGCCAGCGGTCACGAAGTCCACCATCCAGGATTGGCTCTCTCGCCACGTGAGCGCGGGCGCCCGGCTGTTTACGGACCAGGCCCCGGTCTACCGCGGCGCGCCCGTTGCCGAGCATCGCACCGTCAATCACAAGCGCAAGCAGTACGTGGACGGTGAGGTGTGGACCAATGGCATCGAGAGCCACTGGGCGCTGATGAAGCGCGGGTATCACGGGACTTACCACTGGTGGAGTGTCAAGCACATGCAGCGGTACGTGAACGAGTTCGCCGGCCGGGTCAACTTGCGCGGCCAAGCGCACCAGGACCCGCTCGCGGCGCTGGTGCGAGGGATGGTCGGTAAGCGCCTTACCTACCGGGAGCTGACGGGCTAGCTATGCTCTTAGTAGGGTGGGGTAATCCGGGGCGCAGCTTGAAACACAATGTCGTGCGTACCTCTGAGCAGCCATTCGAGCTTGTTGTCTAGCTCTGGTGGCACCTCAATGCCAAGTAGCTTATTGGTGGCCTTGTCCAGCTTGTCAGCCGCGACTTCCAGCCCGGCCAGATGATGCTGCAACTCATCCAGCCGCTTCCTATCTTCTTCGGGCGCGGCCGTCCCTCCTCGTACCGCAGCCGTTATCCCGGCGAGGAGCTGCTCTGCCTCCTGCTGGCACGCGGTGAGGGCGTCATCCCGTCGGCGTCTCAGTGCTTTGATC
Organism: Chloroflexota bacterium; assembly: GCA_965220865.1. Lineage (GTDB taxonomy): Bacteria > Chloroflexota > UBA11872 > UBA12225 > JAJDUF01 > JAJDUF01. The sequence goes on along the minus strand of OZ244848.1, from coordinate 2,276,442 downwards.
TCACAGAGTAGATTGTTGACCGTTTTCATGGTGGCCTCCTTCCGGCGGGGTGAGTGTAGCACGGGTAGCACGGCAACGGCCGCTGTCTCCGTTCGCATAAATGCGCTGTCGCTGGTATATTTATTCTCGCCATGCACTTCTAGGGAGGAAGCATGACTGAACAGAAAGCAATCTGCATGCTGCGCGATCTGTATGAGCACGCGCCTGAGGGGATGAAAGCCGTAGCCCCGATCCTCTTTGGACTCAAGTACGCTGACGAGCTGGCCGGGCACTCCCTCGCCAGGATCGCCGCCCAGGGTAGCCGGGCGTGCTACGACGTTGAACTCCGCTATGGGGTGAAACTGGCCGAGTACGTCACGCTCGACCGGCCTTTGTGGCGCGAGCAAAGGAGCCGCTGATGCCCAAGCAGCCAACGAAGCCACCAGAACCGCCGCCGGAGACCGCGCCGGACTGGATCGAGCCGATCCCCGATACCTACGAGAATATCCTCCGCGCCATTGTCACCGCGCCGCCGGAGCAAGTAGAAGAACGGCTGCGAGCGGAGGAACGGCAGCACGGCGAGTAGCCCGGCTGGTTACTCAGGTATGTAAATCCCCGCCGGCGGTAGTTAGGATGAGGCCTGCCTGCCCCGCAGTCGTGCCAATCTTACAGGGTCGGTGTGACTACGTTGGTGTTGGCAAGCTCGGGTGCTCACGTTTACCGGACGAGCCCGGCCGAGCAGTGCCGCTGGGGTTGTTTGATAGAATCGGGCTAGGAGGCGTGAATGACAGTCAGCATCTATCTTCATTTCAATGGCAACTGCCGCGAGGCGTTCGAGTTCTACCGCTCGGTTTTCGGCGGCGAGTTCGCGCTCGTGCAGACGTTCGGCGACGGGCCGCCGGAGATGGGCATCCCGGAGGGGGAGCGCGATAACATCTTGCACCTGTCGTACCCTATCGGAACGAGCGTGCTCATGGGCAGTGACGTGCCCTCCGTGTTCGGGCCGCCGCCGGAGATGGGCAACAACTTTGCGATCTCCTACCAGACGCGCAGTCGGCAGGAGACCGACGACCTGTTTGCCAAGATTTCCGCGGGTGGCACGGTCACGACGCCGCTGGCGGACATGTTTTGGGGCGCGTATTTCGGCTCCTGCACTGACAAGTTCGGCATCAACTGGATGTTCAACTGCGAGCAGCAGGAACAACAGCAGCAACAGCAACAGCAGCAGCAACAACAGCAGCAGTAGACCTCCGGTATCGCTCATCACCCAGGTCCGAGAGTGGATTCCCGCTTTCGCGGGAATGACGGGAGGGGCGCCATGAATGATGCCCCTACAAGCCCATTTGCTGGAGTCGATGGGGATACCCGTGCCCCTACGCGGTATGATCTGGCATGGCCCGGCGCTGGTCCTATCGCGCGCTTGCCGGCTGGCTGATCCTCGTCGCGGTGCTGCTCGTATTGTGGTGGACGGCACCCTCCCTCACGCCGCCGCCCGGCGCTGAAGACTCGGCCGGTGAAGAGCTCCTGGAGGCGCGAGTCGTTCGCGTCAGCACCGACCCGACCGCTGCTCCTGGCCGTGCTGCTCGCAGAGTCGTTCACCTGGAGGTCTTGAGTGGGTCGCTGCGTGGCGAGCTCATCACCATTGAGCTGCTCCCGGAGCGCCTGACGCCGGGTGTCTTGCAGTACCGGCCGGGCGACCGCGTGATCGTTTCATACGTTGCAACGGCGGCGGAGCGCGGTGTGGCGCCGTTTGTGATCGTAGACTTTGCCCGCCGGGTGCCACTGCTGGCGCTCGGAGCCGTCTTCGTCGTCGCGCTGGCGCTCGTGGCCGGCTGGCAGGGCTTCCGCTCGCTGGCGGGCATGGTCTGTGCGCTGGGCGTGCTGCGCTGGTTCGTCGTGCCGCACATCCTCGTCGGACGGGAGCCGCTGCTGATCGCCATTATCGGCTGCGTGCTTATCGTCGCCGTGGCTCTGCCGCTCACGCAGTCCGATTTTGCTCAGGTGGTGGCTGCGGGGCTGGGGTTGCTGGGTGGGGTGGTGGTGGCCGGCGGACTATCGGTGCTCTTCGTCTCGGCGGCTCGTCTCGGCGGCTGGGGCACCTCGGAAGAGCTACTGCTGGTGCAGGCTTTGACCGGGGGTCTGGTCAGCGTGCGGGGCCTGCTGCTCGCGGGTATGTTGATCGGCGCGATTGGGGCGCTCATTGATGCTGCCGCCGGGCAGGCGTCGAGCGTCTTTGAGCTACACGCCGCCGACCGCACGGCGCCGCTTTGGCAACTGTATCGCCGCGGGATGAACGTCGGCCGGGTCCACATCGGCGCGATGGTGAATACGCTCGTGATCGCCTACGCCGGTGCTTCCCTGCCGGTCATCGTCCTCCTGACCCTGTACCAAGGGCAGACAGGCGACTTTTGGAACCGCGAGGACATTGCCGTGGAGATCGTCCGCTCGCTCGTGGGTAGCCTCGGCATCTTGGTGGCCGTCCCGCTCACGACCTGGGCCGCGGCGGCCATCTGCCGCTTCAGGGCAAGGGCACATGGCTCAGTGGCTCCCGCTCAAGCGCCGGGCGATAGAGAGGGTGAGGCCGGTGGCGGGGATGGATTCCCGCTTTCGCGGGAATGACGGGGGACAGTGGGAATGATGGGGTGAGGGCGGCGGGAATGACGAGGTGAGGACAGCGGGAATGCCGGGATGCGGGGAGTGGGAATGACGGGGTGAGGTCAGCGAGGGTGAGGTTAGGTGGGTGCCGGTCGCGGTCGCCTGGCTTGGTGAAGGGGTAGAATCCGGTGGCCCTCGTGTTGCCGACGGAATGGGCTGAGAGAAGGCAGTGAACGAGAAGTCGCTGGCGGTGTTGGAGTTTCCGAAGGTCCGCGAGCAGCTTGTAAGTCGCGCCGCCTTTGCGGTCAGTAAAGAGCTGGCCGGGGCGCTGCGTCCCAGCGCCGATCACCGTATCGTGGCCGCGGCGTTGCGCGAAACCTCCGAGGCCGGCGCACTGCTGGAGGCGCAGCCGGCCTTCGGGGTAGGAGGCGCGCGCGATATTCGGGTTGTGGTGGACCGGGCGGCTCGCGGCGCCCGGTTGGAGCCGGCCGAGTTGCTTGACGTGCTGATGACGCTGCAGAGCGCACAGCGGGTGCAAGCGACGCTGTGCCAGTTGCGGGCACTCGCGCCGCTCCTCGCCAAGCGGGCCGCTCCCATCGAACCGTGCGTGGCGGTGCAGGAGGCCATCGGGCGTAGCATCGCCGAAAACGGTGAGGTGTTGGATGCGGCGTCCTCGGCACTCGGTCGCATTCGCGCCACGGTACGCACGGCGCATGGGCGGCTGCAAGCGGCGGGCAATAGCCTGATCGCCGGGCCGCTGTGCTCGCTGCTGCAAGAACCGCTGGTCACGATGCGCGCCGGGCGCTACGTCGTGCCGGTGAAGCAGGAGTACCGGACGACGTTCCGCGGGATTATCCACGACCAGTCGGCCAGCGGCGCGACGGTCTTCATGGAGCCGCTCGAATTGGTTGATCTGAATAATCAGTGGCGCCAGGCGCAGATCGAGGAGCAGCAGGAGATCGAGCGTATCCTGCTCTACCTCTCCGGGTTGGTTGCCGAGCGCCAAGACGAGATTGTCCAGGCGGTGATGATCTTGGCGGCGATAGACCTCGCGCTTGCCAAGGCGCGTTACGCCGCCGCGCTGTCGGCCACCTGTCCGAAGCTGGCCACCGACTACCGGCTCGATCTCGCCGAGGCGCGGCATCCCCTGCTGACCGGATCGGTGGTCCCGATGTCAGCGCGGCTGGGCGGCGCTGCCGCTGACGGCTGCTGGGCGCTCGTCATCACCGGTCCCAATACGGGTGGGAAGACCGTCGCCCTCAAGACGATGGGACTACTCAGTCTGATGGCGCAAGCCGGCTTGCATATCCCGGCCGAGGCCGGCTCGGTCGTGGCGGTGTGGGATGACATCTTCGCCGACATCGGCGACGAGCAGAGTATCGAGCAGAGCCTCAGCACCTTTTCATCGCATATGACCAACATCGTGCAGATCACGCGGACGGCGACCCCGCGCTGTCTGGTGCTGCTCGACGAGATCGGTGTCGGCACGGATCCCCAAGAGGGATCGGCCCTCGCCCGCGCCGTGCTCTCGGACTTGGTGGCGCGGCGCATCTGCACGGTGGTCACAACCCACTATTCGGACTTGAAGGCCTACGCCGCGGCACAGCCGCAGGTGTGCAATGCCAATGTCGAGTTCGACGCCGATGCACTGCGGCCAACGTATCGGTTCCACATGGGCCTGCCGGGGCGCAGCTATGGCCTGACTATTGCCGCGCAGCTAGGGCTGCCGGACGGGGTGCTCGACGAGGCGCGTGCCTTGCTCGACCCGGAGACGATGCAGGTTGACGACTTGCTGGCGAGCATCCAGCGCGAGCGCGCGGCTGCGCTGGCGGCGCGCGCGGCTGCGACGGCAGAGCAGCAGGCTGCCGGCGAGCTGCGCGCTGACCTAACGGAGCGCCTGGCGCGGATCGAGGACGAGCGCGAGCAGGTGCTCGCTGCCGCTCAGACCGAGGCGGACGGCGTGTTGGAAGCGGCGCGACGTGCGCTGCGCCGCGCCGAGCGGGCCGCGCCGAAGACGACGCCGGCGGCACGCGAGCAGGCGATGGCAGTGGGGCGGGAGGTTGCGGAGGTTGCGGCGCGGGCGGTGGCGCTGCCGGCGCGCCGGGTAGCGCCGGCCGAACCGGCTGTGCTCACCGTCGGTGACCGGGTGCGAGTGCGGCGCTTGAATACCGTTGGGCGAATCCTCTCGCCGCCGACCGACCGCGGCGAGGTCGAGGTGCAGCTGGGTACGCTACGCACCCGCCTGCCGGTCACGGACCTCATGCCTACCGGCGGCAGCGACTCGCAGCGAGAGGCGCCGGCGGTGCCATCCCCCGCTGCCGTGCAGGTCCGGCTCCCGGCGGCGCCGCCGGTGACGATGGAATACGACGTGCGCGGCCGGCGCGTGCCGGCGGCTCTGGCCGAGATCGAGCGCTACCTCGATGATGCTCACCGCAGCGACATGTCCTTGGTGCGTATTATCCACGGCAGAGGCACGGGCGCGTTGCGCGAGGCCATCCGCGACTGGCTCGGCGATCACCCGCTCGTCAGCGACTTCGCGCCGGCCGACCCGGCCAACGGCGGCGACGGCGCCACGGTCGTCCACCTCGGGTGAGGGGAAGGGGCGTGTGTGCCTCACCCCCCGGCCCCCTCTCCCCCGGTCAGGCGCTGGCCCCCCTATGGTCCCCCCGCTTCGCAGGGGGACGGGCGCAGCATGCTGCGCCCCTACGGCTTGGTCCGTACCTACCTGTCCTTGTTGGCCAGCCGGCGCCGGGCGCGGTATACTCGGAATGTCGGGCCGAGGTGGCGGAATAGGCAGACGCGCTAGGTTGAGGGCCTAGTGGGGTATTTTAATCCCCGTAAGGGTTCAAGTCCCTTCCTCGGCACCCTTCGTTGGCAAGCCCTCCTCCAGCCTAACCACATGCGTGCATGGTAGTGACGGCCGGCCGCCCGCCCCTATGTGTCCTGCTACTATCAGGTGACGTAGCTATTCGCACACGCGGATACGGCGCGTACAATGGGCTGGACATTGGACACGCGCGGCCGGGCCGGGGCACGATACGGCGATTCAAGCCCCGGCGACACGTAGGATCGGATAACACGCTCAAGGAGCACCGACGATGGTAGTAGCGACGAGGCCCATGACAGTGAACGAGCAGCGCGGGGAGCAGCTTGCCGGCTCGGCGGCCTGGTACGAGCGGGCCAAGCACGTCTTCCCCAGCGGAGTCACGCACGAGACCCGCTTCTTCCAGCCGTTCCCGATCTACATTTCACGCGCCGAAGGCTCGCGCAAGTGGGACGTGGACGGGAATGAGTACGTGGACTATATCGGGGGACACGGCGCCCTCATCCTGGGACACCGGCATCCTGCTGTGACGGCCGCGGCGACCGAGCAACTCCAGCGGGGTACGCACTACGGCGCCAGCCACGAGCTGGAGGTGCGGTGGGCGGAACTGGTGACGGAGATCGTTCCGTCGGCGGAGCAGGTGCGCTTTCACAGCTCCGGGACCGAGGCGACCATGATGGCGATGCGGCTGGCCCGCGGGTTCACCGGCAAGGACACCATCGTCAAGATGCAAGGTCATTTCCACGGCTGGCACGACTACGCCGCGCTACAGATGGCGCCGCCCTACGATGAGCCGGTCTCGTGCGGCATTCCCCAAGCCGTGCAGGAGTCTGTCGTCGGTGTTCCGGCCGGGGACATTGCGGCGCTCCGGGCCGTACTCGATGCGCGAGATGACGTGGCCGGCGTGATCCTGCTGTGCAACGGTCTGGGCACCGAGTATTTGCAGCAGGTCCGTGATCTGACGCGCGAGCGGGGCGTCATCCTGATCTTCGACGAGGTGGTGACGGGCTTTCGATGGGCACCCGGCGGCTGCCAAGAATATCACCGTGTGGTGCCCGATCTCACCACGCTGGCGAAAATCTTGGCCGGTGGACTGCCCGGCGGCGCGGTCTGCGGGCGGCGGGACATCATGGAGTTGTTCGAGCATCGGCCGGACGACCCGCAGTGGAGCCGCTACGGTCGCATTGCCCACCAAGGCACGTTCAATGCCAATCCGCTGGCCGCGGCGGCGGGCATTGCGTGTCTGGAGATCGTCCGCGACCCGGCCATCCAGCGGCGAGCCGCCGCTACGGCCGGGCAGATTCGGGACGGCATCAACGACGTGCTCCAGCGGCACAGCGTTGGCGGGGAAGCCAGCGCGGATTACAGCTCGGTGATCGGCTCTACCGATGCCTCGATGGTCAACATTTCGGTCTCGACGGCGGACGCGGCGCGGATCGCGGCTGCGATGCAGCTCTACGGCGTGGACACCGGTGGTCGCACGGGGATGATCGTGTCCGCGGTCCACGACGAGCGGGACGTGGACCAGACGGTGACGGCGTTCGAGCAGGCTTTGGAGCTACTCGAGGACGAGGGTGCGCTGTAGCTCTGGTCGTGTTCTCTGGCCGCGAGGGAACCTGGAGCCGGGCGTGGTGGTGAACCGGGGCGGCATTGGAGAGAGGCAGTGAGCCAGGAAACGGCCGCGACGACCACCGTCGAGTTGACGCAGCGCCAAATCCGCGCTGCGGCCGCGGTACTCCGTGGGTATTTGCAGCGACAGCGCGAGCGCCGCGGTGCGGCGGCTGCGGCTACCACCAACTTCCGGCTTGTTGCGGCGGCGCTTGCCGCACTAGAGAATGCCGAGGACGCCAGCGCCACATGACGGCTACGCCGGCCCCGGTCCGGCAGCGCAGCTACGCTGAACTGGAATCGCGGCTTGCAGCGGCGACACCATCACCGCTTCAGCGGCGCAAGATCGGCCAGCAGGCCGGCACCTATGCCATTTGGGAGGTACGGATTCCGGCTCGCCGGCGGATACCCCGGTCCCGGCGGCGTGTGCGCGTCCTCCTGAACGGTGGAACACACGGTGATGAGCCGGCCGGGGTCGAGGCGCTGCTGCAATTTCTGGAGCAGCGGCGTTATGAGGCATGGCTGGAGATCGCCTTTACGCTTATCCCGTGCCTCAACCCGTGGGGCTTTGTGCGGGGTATCCGCGAGGGACCGGCCGGCCACGATCTGAACCGCGCATTTCGCCGGGCGTCGCCGGCTACGCCGGAGGTGAGCGCGATCAAGCGGGTACTGAGCCGGCGGCAGCTTACCTGCTCGATGGACTGCCACGAGGATTGCGACGCCGAGGGATTTTACGCCTACGAGCTTCCGGAGGTCTCGTCGCTGGGACAGGCCGTAGTCGAGGCCGTCGGCGCCGTCGGACCGATCAGTCCGGACTGCCTGGTGGAGGAGATCGTGCCGGTGCGTGACGGTCTCGCGCGAACGGACGATCTCCGCCCGCAAGCTGGCGATGAGATGGCAGCGATGCCGCCGGAAGCGTGGCGGGACTTCCGTACTTTTGTTCGGGCCTGGCCGACCTGGCCGCTCCCGATCTATTTATGGCACCGCCACGGCGCACGAGCGTTCACCTTCGAGACGCCAACGACACTGCCCCTGGGCCAACGGGTGGCGATGCACTTGGCGGCCATTGAAGCGGTGCTGAAGGCCCTAGCTGCGGAAGCTGGCGAGTGCCTGTTGGTAGCCGGCGGTGAGTGCCCTGATGTCGTTGTTGAAGAGGATGAAACGTGAGCCGGCGGCTTGCCACTGCCGCACCTGCTCGGCGTTGAACCAGTGGCCGCCGGCGGCGACGCCGCGGGCCTCGGCGGTCTCGATGATATAGCGGACGGTCCGCTCGAACTCGGGGTGCGTTGGCTCGTCCGGCAGGCCCATGGACACCGACAGGTCGTTGGGGCCGATGAAGATCACGTCAATGCCGGGGATGTCCAGGATCGCCTCCAGGTTCTCGACGGCCGGGGGACTCTCAATGCCGATCATCACCACGACGCCCCGGTTGCGTTCCTCCAGGTGGAGGCGGGTGGCTTCGCTGGGGAACTCGCCCTTGTCGCGCGCCCGTTCGTGGAGGGCGCCTTTGAGTGGTCGCAGCCGCGCGGCCGCGACGACGCGCTTGACCTCCTCCGGGGTCTCGCAGTAGGGCACGAGCACGCCGTGTACGCCGCCGTCGAGCGCCATGATCGTCAAGTGGGGGTCGGGTTCCGGCACGCGGACAATCGGCGCAATGCCCACGCCGGCCAGGGCCGCGGCAAAGTCGGCGACTTCCGAGCGGTTGCTGGGCGACTGCTCGGTATCAATGATGACGTAGTCGAGGTCGAGGTCGGCATAGACCTGTGCCCAGCGCGGGTTACGGCAGAGAAACGTCATCGTACCGACGACCTGCCGGCCATCGTGCAGGGCTTGACGGAGATCAGCGCCGTTCATATTGGTTGATTCCTCGCTGCGGATGTGCTCAAGGCGCCGGTGCAGAGGTTTCCACCGGCGGTGGACCGACGACGAACGCGGAGTGCCTCACCATCACTCAGCTTGGACGCACCGCGCCGTTGACCGATTGATCGCCAACCGAGGCCTCCAGAAATGGCCCGAAATGGCGCAGACGGTGGTACCGAGCGGCCAGCAGATCAGTCGTCGGAAGTGGACATAAGTCATCAAGCTCGGCGCGGAGGGCGCCTTTCAGCGTGGTGGCCGTCGCATCGGGGTCGCGGTGCGCGCCGCCAATCGGCTCCTTGAGGACGCGGTCGGCGACCCCCAGACGATGCAGGTCGCGGGCCGTGAGCTTGAGCGCCGCTGCCGCTTCCGGCGCGTACTTGGCGTCTTTCCAGACGATGCTGGCGCAGGCTTCGGGTGATGCCACCGAATAGATGGCGTGCTCGAACATCAGGAGGCGGTCGCCGACGCCGATGGCCAGCGCGCCACCGCTGCCGCCCTCGCCAATCACCGCGACGACAATCGGCACCGGGAGTGTTGCCAAGGTGGTGAGGTTGTCGCCCAGTGCCCAGGCTTGTCCGCGCTCCTCGGCCGGCAGCGAGGCCTGCGCTGCCGGCGTATCAAGCAGGCATAACAGGGGCACGCTGAACTTCTCGGCTTGCAGCATGAGCCGCCGGGCCTTGCGGTAGCCCTCGGGGTGGGGCATCCCGTAGTTGCGGGTCACGTTCTCGCGCGTATCGTGGCCTTTGCGATGGCCGAGGACCATCACTACCCGGTCATCGAGCCGCGCCAGGCCGCCCATGATGGCCGGGTCGTCGGCGTACAAGCGGTCGCCCGCGAACTCGACGAACTCGCTACAGATGGCGCTCACGAGGTCGTCCGCGTGGGGACGCTCGGGATGTCGCGCTACCTGGACCGTCTGCCAGGGGGTCAACTCCGCGTAGAGTGCCTCCAGGCGTTCCAACAGGGCGAGCCGCGCTTCCTCGACGTTCTCCCGCGTCTCCGGCGACGGCTCTTTCGCAGCCTGCTTTTCGAGCGTGGTCAATTGCTTCGCCAGCGGAGCGAGCGACTGCTCGAAATCGAGCGCCTTGACCTCGGTGATAGCCACGTCGTCTTCCTGTCTCAGGGTCCTCGTGGGGCTGTTACGAGTTGGCGAGTATCGTCGTGGTGTCGGTGACTGTGGTGGTGGCGGCTGCCCGCGCATCCAAGTAGAGGCGCAGCACCCGGCCGAGCCGCGCTTTCAGCGCCCCGCGCGGCACGACCATATCCACCATGCCGTGAGTACGCTGGAACTCGGCCGTGTCGGCATCGGCCGGCAGCTTCTCGTGCATGATCTGCTCAATCAGCCGGGGACCGGCAAAGCCGATCACGGCGCCTGGCTCGGCGATGATGCAATCGGCCTGTGACGCGAAGCTGGCCGTGACGCCGGCCAGTGTCGGGTCGGTGAGGATGGCCACGTAGGGCAGACGAGCCTCCGCTAGCTGCGTCAGCGCGGCCGTCGTCTTCGCCATCTGGAGCAGCGCGAAGATGCCCTCATCCTGACGGGCGCCGCCGGATGCCGCAACGACTACGAGCGGTTGGCCGAAGTAACAAGCCAACTCGGCCGCGCGGGCGATCTTTTCCCCGACGACGGCGCCCATGGTGGCGGCAAAGAAGTAGGGGTCCATCACAGCCAGCACCACGGGGATGCCTTCAATGCTGGCGGTACCATAGACGGCGGCTTCACGCAAAAGCGGCGCTGCACCGGGCTTGGTCACCTTGCCGGCTATCTCTGGCGGCAACTCGGTGCCATGTTGGCGGTAGAGGGTGATCTTGAGGGTCGGAGAGACTTCCCGTTCGCCAACCTCTTGCAGCAGGCCGGCGGTGCGTTGGCGGTGGGCGGCGATCTCCTCACTGAGCTTGGCCGCGTAGGACTCGCGCCCGGGGCGCACGAAGCCGATAGGATCGGCTGCGGTGAGGTCCGCGTCAAACTCGCGCCACGTGCCGGGGTCGGTGAGCTGGGCGAGGCGCTCTGGGGCGGTCAGGCGGCCGTGATGACCGCATTTCGGGCAGACTTGCAGATTGCCGTGCAACTCCCGCGCGTAGAGGATTTCGCGGCACTGGGGGCATCGTTCCCACAGGTCGTCCGGGACCGCTCGTTCGGTAGCAGCGCGCGGGACGTCGCCAGTGTCGGCCGGTTGTGTTTCCGGTGGCCCGGATGGCCGGCGCAGCGCGTGGCGACGGAACCAACCTTTCATGGGACTATCCGGCTATCCAACTACCGCATGCCGACGAACGACAACCGCGCCGCAGGAACTCTCGTGCTCCCATTACTCCTGCTCTACCGGCTTTCCACGGCTTGGTGCAACTGCTCAGAGGCCGAGAGGCAACTCTAAGATGCATTAGGATAACAAAAGACGGTTACGGGAGCGGATTATACCATAGTGACTACGCTGCATCATAGAAGGTGAACACTAACTCCGGGCAGCCGGTAGGAAGATGCGCTCGACGACCTCGTCCTGCGTGCCAAGTGGCCCAAGGTGCTGGCCGTTGACCGAGACCGACAGCGCACGTGCGTTGCCGGAGCGGATATGGACGGACCGTTTGCCGGACCACAGCGCTCGCTCCCCGACGGCCAGCAAACCTTCTTGGGCTAGCTGCCCGTCAATCGTCACCCGCACCCACACCCCCTCCGTTGCCTCGGCTCGCACGACGACGCCAGGGCCGGCGGCCACTGCCGGATCGCCGAGTGTGGTCGGCGTCGCGGCCGATCCCACGCCGGGTAGCGTCGCAAGTGACGGCCGGAGCTGAAGCCAGGAGGGGTTAATCAGCAGTACCGCGATCAGTAAGCCGAGTACGAGCGCCGCGGCCGTGCCCGCCAGTCGGAGCCAGGAAAGCCGGTGGCGGCGCCTTCCGCTGCGGACGACGCGGTGTGGCGCTCGTGGTCGGCGCTGCCGCTCGTACAGCGCCACCAGAGCGTCGGGATCGAGCGGCGCTGGCGCGGTAGGCTCTCGTGACCGAGGATCGCGGGTGGATTGGTGGGTTGCTAGGTAGCGCGCGTAGCTATGCACGAATGCTCGTGCGTGCGCGGGTGAGGGGAGCGGCGCGTAGTCGTCGTCCTCGATGGCCTCGAGGTAGGCGGTCCGGATACGGGTCGCAACCGAGACTTGGGTCAGGGTCAGCCGCTGCGCCAGGCGGGCGAGGCGGAGGATGTTGCCGGGGGCGGCCGTATTGCCGGGGGCAGCGCCGGCGGTGGTGACCGCTTGGTCGTCGGTCGGGACCTGGGCCGGTGCGCTTGACTGCTCAGGCTCGTGCGCTTCGCGGCGATTGGGCGCTTGTAGGGCGCTGGGCCCGGCAGCCCCATTCCGGCCGGCGGGGGCAGCGGCGCCCCCTTTATCCATCACCCAACGTCGCTTCGACAAAGCGGAAATCAACGAGGGCTTCTAGGCTCACGCCAGTGTTCTCGGCGATAGATTCAGTGTTGACTTCCTCCGCAAAGAAGGCCACCAGAATGTCCGTTATGTTCTCGCGCACCATCTGGTAGGTCGCCACCTGGAGTCGCAGCTGGTCCTCGCCCAGCTGCGGGTTCGTCTCCATGAGTGAGGCCGCAGTAGCTTGGATGCGCTGGGTCAGATAGTCCTGTAGCCCCTGCGATAGCCCGGCGCTCAGATTTTCGGCGATGTCGGTTTCCCGGGAGACGAGTGCCCACTGCGCGGGATCAACGATCCGGTACTGCACCAGGACGGCCACAAGCTCGAAGCGTGGCGGAGCGATGGGGCGCACGATGGCCTGGAGGCCGAGCGTCTGTGGCGCCAGTGAGACGGGTTCCCGACTGCCGAACGGGCGCGGCCAGGAGGCCTCGAAGGGCCAAGGGAGGTGGAGGCCAGGTCGCTGCTCCACCTGTGCTCGCTGCGTAGATTGGACGGGCAGGAAGCCCAGACCGAGGCCGCGGCCAAGCTGTTCGAGCCGGTCGAGCGGCGAACTGATCACAATAGCCTGCTGCGGCACGACAAAGTACGCCCCGGCGAGCAGATACACGGCGGCGAACACCGCGCCGCCAATCGTGAGTGCTATCGGTAGCGCCTCCCAATGGTCGGCAGGCTGCGACTTCAGCGCATACGGCGCGACCGCTTGCTGGAGCAGCCCCCGGGTGCGGCTGACGGCCCGCTTACTCCGCCGCTCGTCGAGTGCGCCGCCCCGGCGCTCCAGGTGGCCGAAGCGCCGCTCCAGGGCCTCGCTCAGGCGGGCAATCTCCTGATAGGGGGCCGCGAGCGCGGTCAGGCCGTGGTGGTATGCTAGCTGCGCGACGGCCCGACTCCCGTCCGTCAGCACGGCCGCTGCGGGGAGCGGCTCATCCGGCAGGCGGTCGAGCTGCCGCCGGAGCCGCGTTAGCTGCTCCCGGCTCTCGGTGACAAAAGCGTCGAGTGCGGGCAGGGGCTGCACCACGAGCGCCTCGCCCTTGCCCCGTTGGGTGCGGAGCAGTTGCGCGAGGTGCCCATAGCGGCGTGCTTCTGCGCGGTGCGGCCGGGCACGGTACCAGCCCCAGATGGCGGGCAGCAGCCCGACCACTAAGGCCAGCACCGGCCCACCCGGCACCAAGCCGAGCGTGCCGATGGCAGTGCCGACGAGCGCGGCGATGCCGGGCTGCACGAAGCTCCCGGCGATGGCGACGATCCCTCCGACGAAAATCGCCACGTTGATCCAGAGCAAGGTCAGCGCCACGCCGACGAGCAGCCAGCACCAGCCACGGGCGGCAATCCGCCGGCGTTGCCCCATCAGGTAGCGCGTGAGCCGCTGCTCCGCCGGCCGTAGCGCCTGTTCCAGATCGTCTGGTGCCGTCGCTTGGCCCGACTCCGCGGTTGAATGAGTGGGAGCATAGGCGACTCGTCGCAGGGGTGCGCCTTGGCGGGCGGCTTCCAGCGCCTCCGTCGCCGCACGCCGGTCTACGACCGCCAGCTCACCGTCTCGCAGGGGGTGAGGTACGACGTAGAACTCCAATGTTGCTGGCATTGTCGTGGTCCGTAATCCGTGTGCTGCTCACCACTCACTAACCATTGATTACGATGGCTCCGCGACCAGGCCGAGGGCGTGAACAAGCGCCCCTTCGACGACGGCGAGCATTGCGCCGACGCGCGCGGCCACGGGTCGTCCACCGAAAACCTGCACCGCCAGCCCATCGGCGCCGTAGCGGTGCAACGCCGCTTCCGTCCGCACCGGTAGGCCTAGCCGCCGCACGCTGGCCACGGGTATGTAGCGGCCCTCGGCCACCTCGATCATGGTCTTGGCGCCACCGGCCCGGCGTGCCCTACCCGCATACGGCTCACCAAGGACAGGGTACCCCATCCGCCGCACGTATTGCTGGATGGCCGTGCCCATGGCGTTACGCGGATGCTCTGCCAACCAACGCTCGCCGAACAGCAGCCGGCGACGCCAGCTGCGGCGCGGCAGCGATGGTGCGAGGATAGAGAGGCGGTCGTGGTGCTCGTCCGGCAGGGCATAGGATTCGATCAAACGCAGCCCGGCCCCGGCCAAGGCATCTGCGGCGGGTACGGTCGTCCAATCTTCTAGCGTGAGGACGAGGGTTGGCTGTAACGCTGCAACGGCCTGCTCCCACGCGCGGGCCGTTGGTGTCGGCAGCCACCAAGCCGGCCAGCTTGCGAAGCTGTCGGCGTCATCGTCCGGCCCGGCTGTGACCGATACGGCGGCGGCCGGATTTGTCGGAACACGGGTGATCCAGGGCTGCGGATGCGGGAATCGCGCCGGTTGGTCGAGGATGGTGGGGTGCGGGAACGCGACATTCAGCAGCGCCCGCTCCAGCACCGCTTCTCGGAACTGGCTCACGCGGGTCGCGGCCAGGCCCTCGGCCATCAAGTGCAGCGCGGCGGCCCCGGCGCTGGCCGCTTCCGCCGAGGGCTGCTCACCGGCGGCAACGACTTCGATCCAGATGCGTGCGCGTGCGTCGGGGTTGCCGGCAGTGAGGATGGTTGGACCGTCGTCAGCGGGGACCGCCAAGGATAAGCTCCCCGGCTGGAGGGCGGCGTGTGCGCGGACCGCGCGCTCCCAGGCCATGCCGCCGGCTACGCTGGCCGCCACTCCTGCGGTGATGGGACCATCAAAGAGATCTATGGTCGTCCTCCGGCCCCACCGCTGGCATTGCGGTCGCTTCAATCTGCGATGATGGCTGAGCCGGCTCGGCTGCCGGCGCTGTTGCCGAGGTCAGCTCGACCTCGAACCAGTACCGTGTCTCTTCCGGTATGGTGACTGTGTGGACTTGCGCCGCAGCCAATCGCGCGGCGTAGAACGGTTGCAGGTCGGCGAGGTCGGCGCGGGCGCAGTGGCGCCAGAGGGCGAGGAGCGCCGCGGTATCGTCGTCGGCTTCCGCGCAGTGGGCTGCCAGGTCCGTGAGGCCCCGGTGGGGTACTTGTCGTAGCTCCGGCGCGCCGGCGAGGTCGGCTGCTCGCTCGCTCCGCGAGACAAACGACCCCAACGTCTCCTGCAAGGCGCCGGTCCACCGCCGCTGGGCGCGACCGTACCAGGCGCGCATGAGCGGCACGCCGATAGCCAGCCACAAGCCACCGATGGTCGCCAGCGGATTCCCGCCGCTCCCGAGGACGAGAGTCCAGCCCCAGATGGCGATGGCCACGGTTAGCAAGCGCTGGCGTGTCCGAGCGGCGCTATCCGCCGGAGTCCGCTGCCCGGCCGCTTGGCCGGCAGCGGTCGGTGTTGCTGCGGCGCTGGCGGCGGCCTGGCGCAAGACGCGAGCTACTGCTAGCTGTAGGGCTTCCTCATTGTCGAACGGTGCAGCAACGTAGAGATCGAGGCGGAGAGGCGCTGCCGTCGCCGTCCACCACCACGCCAACCCGGCCAACTCCCGTCGTGTCGTCGGCGGTAGGCCGATGGCCCACCGTCCACGACCGGGCAGCGGTGCAGCGTAGGCTCGGATGCTCGCCATGTTGCCAGTGCCGACAGCTTGTTTCTGCCACTCCTGCTCTGAGGAGTTGAGTCTCGACGTTCCGCTACGTCAAAGCGGGTGGTGGCCTGGTTATTGGGTATCGGTTGGTGGTAGTGAAACCGCAATCACGGGCGCTGGCGGAGCGCCGCCCAGAAAGCGGGCACGCCAGCGATGCCAGAGGCCAGGCAAACCTGGGGCTAAGGCTGCGCCTTGCTCCAGCCATAAACGGTAGTGGCCGTACAGTCGCGCCGGGCCGGACCACCGGGCCTCGAGACTGTGGCTTTCCAACTGGTCGAGCACGTCCAAGGCCGAGCCGCGCAACCGGCCGGCGACGGTCCACAGGGCCGCCATGCGATCTGCGGTGGCCCGGCTCCGGCCGGGAACGACCTCGACATCGTGCAGGCGACGCAACCGCCGCAGCAACCGGCGTGCCCGCCAGCCACGCACGAGCGGCCCGACGCCGCCCGGTAGCGCCAGCACTGCGACCAGGAAGGTGAGCCAGACGACGGACAATCCGCTGGGGAGTGCGACCAGGATGAGGAACACCAGACTGAGGAGGCCACCGACCGTCCACCAGAGGCGGGGCCAGAATACGGCTGCGTACCCGCCTTCCGAGCGGATAATGCTGCCCAGAGCCTCGATTAAGCGGGCACGGAGGGCAGCTTGATCCGCAGCGGTGGCCTCGGCCGGTCCGTAGAGCGCAAGCGTTACCCGGCCACCGCGCACACGGAGGCGGGCCGGGTCGGCGTCCACGAAGCCCATCACGCCGTCGGGAAAAGGGAGGATATATGCGTCAATAGCCATGCGGTGGGGACCTTTGACCGCCGACGCTGCACCACAGGGGCTAACAACAGTCCCCGGCCAGTATAGCACAGGCTATCGTCGCTCCAGGGTGGGCGCTGGCCCGGTGGTGCGACTCAGCGGTGGACAGGGTTATCCTTACCGATCAGGATTATGTGGCGTTGGACTGAGGTTGACCCCTTCGGGCACACGATCTACTGCTCTGAGGAAACCTGGAAACGGAAGACTGTGCAGCGGTCTGATCTAGCTGCCCACGAGGCGGAAGTAAGGGCTACGGTTCGTGACCCCGATGCGATCTATGACGATTCCCAGTCTACGGCCAGCACGCGAGAGGAAGGCAATCCCACCGCGCTGGTTGTCCGACATGTCGGCTTTGGGCGCACTCACGGACGATACGCCGGTAAGGTCCTAAACGTGGTCATCAAGTGGCTACCGGACGCTGCTGCCGGCCGGGTGACCGGTTTCGTCTCGACCGCCTTTCCTTCCCCTCGAGTGGCTCGCCGGCTAGAATTACGGTGGGAGCGGGGGTATGAGCGTACAGTGGACCGTCGAAGCTAACGTTGAGCGAATTATCGCTGCCTTGCCGCATGCCGACTGGCAGTACGACCCGGAAGCCGATGACATGGACATCATTCTGCCGAATGTTGTCAATCGTGCTGCAGAGTGGCTGGACATTGAAGACGACTTCTTTGTGCGAATTGATCCGGAGCGCAAGGAGCCGTTGAGCATCGTCATTATCGCGTTCACCGTCTGGCTGGCGGAGAAGCAAGGGCGCGAATTACCCGTCCCGAAAGCGCCCATTGATTACGCCGCGGCGCGGCAGGCTGTCGCACAAACGCTGCGAACTAGCGAGGAACTCGCCGCTGCCGTCGGCTAGGTCGCTATCCCTGTTTGCCCTCACCCTGGCCCTCTCCCACGGGGAGAAGGAGCAGCCAACAGCCGCCACTACCACCGGTCCACCCGTCATTCTCGCGAAAGCCGGAATGACGAGCGGCGAGGTGCCCTCGCCCGCCCGCCTTCTCGGTGGCAGCTCGGCAACAAGGGGCCTCTTGATAGACTCCGTTCGAGGGCACAGCACTCCGGCTCGGTTCCGGGCGGCTCGTGTTGGCCTGATTCGATTGGTAGGGAAAAGCATGGCCGAGCAGTGGGACGTTGTGGTGGTCGGTGGTGGGCATGCCGGCTGCGAGGCCGCGCTGGCGGCGGCTCGCATGGGGCGCCGGACGCTGCTCCTGACGGGCGACCTCGACGCGATTGCGAGACTGTCCTGCAACCCATCCATGGGCGGCCCGGCCAAAGGACATCTCGTCCGCGAGATCGCTGCCTTGGGTGGGGCGATGGCCAACGTCACCGACCGGACAGCGATTCAAGTCCGGTTGTTGAACTCCGGCAAAGGACCGGCCGTCCAGGCGCTGCGCGCGCAGCTCGATAAGGACCTCTATCCGGCCACGATGCGCGACGTGCTGTCGGCGCAGGCCGGCCTGGAGCTGCGGGCAGCGATGGTGACCGGCCTGCTGCTTGACGCGGACCCGGAGGCTCCGGCCGGTGTTCGCGTGGGTGGGGTCGTCACTGCCGACGGCGAGCGCGTGGTAGCCCAGAGCGTCGTCGTCACGACGGGTACGTTTCTCAACGGCCGCATGATCGCCGGCGAGCGCATCACCCCTGGCGGACGGGTCGGTGAAGCGCCGGCCGAAGCGCTTTCCGCGCAGTTTGCGGCGGCTGGCTTGCGGCTGGGCCGGCTCAAGACCGGTACGCCGCCGCGCATTGATGCGCGCAGCATTGACTTTGGCCGCACGCAGGTCCAGGCCGGCAGCCGGGTGCCGCTCTGGTTCTCCTTCGAGCCACCGGCGGCCCGGACGTGGCGGGTGCAGCCACCGGCACCGTGGTTTCCGGAGGTCGTAACGGACGGCTGGCGGGACCAGATGCCCTGCTATCTGGTCCGCACCAACGGCGCGACGCACGCGGCCATTCGAGCCAATCTGCACCGGGCGCCGATGTTCAACGGGCTGATCGAGGGGGCCGGCCCGCGTTACTGCCCGTCCATCGAGGATAAGATTGTCCGCTTTGCCCACAAGGACGCGCACCCGCTGTTTCTGGAGCCGGAGGGTTTCACGACCTCATCGGTGTACGTGCAGGGAGCCAACACGAGCCTGCCGGAGGACGTGCAGGACGCCATGCTGCGGACCATCCCGGCGCTCGCCGCGGTGAAGGTGCTGCGCTTCGGCTATGCGGTGGAATACGACTTCATACCGCCGGATCAGATCACAAGCTGGCTGGAGTGTAAGCGATTGCCGGGCCTCTTTCTGGCCGGTCAGATCAACGGCACATCCGGTTATGAGGAAGCGGCCGGGCAGGGGTTGATCGCGGGTATCAATGCGGCGCTGGCTGCCGGCCGGCCCACTGGCTCCGGCACGGCGCCTACCAACGGCCCTCCTGTGAATGGGGCGGCGGCGGTGGAAACGACCACCAGCACGGCGGCCACACTGGACCGCCTGGCGGCCAGCAACCGGCTCGTATTGCCGCGCGACCTCGCCTACATCGGCGTTATGATTGACGATCTGACGACCACAGAGCACCGCGAGCCGTACCGCCTGCACACAGCGCGGGCCGAATATCGCCTGCTGTTGCGGCAGGACACCGCGCACTTTCGGCTCACCCCTATCGGCTATCGGCTGGGGCTGATTGGTCGGGAGGTACACGAGCGCACGGAGCGGCAGCGCGATCAGATCGCGACCGTGCTCAAGCAGGTGCGAGGCAAAGGGCTTGGCGCTGCGCCGGAGCTGAACGCGCGGCTCCAAGCGGCCGGTTTGCCGCCGGTCACCAAGAGCACGATGGCGCTGGCGTACCTGCGGCGGCCGGAAGTCGGTGCCGTGGCCCTCGCCGCTTTGGGCTGGGACGATCTGCCGCCCGAAATCGCCGATCACGTGCTCACCGAGATCAAGTACGAGGGGTTCATCGCGCGCCAGGCCCAG
The DNA here is from genome assembly GCA_965220865.1 of Chloroflexota bacterium. Classification (GTDB taxonomy): domain Bacteria; phylum Chloroflexota; class UBA11872; order UBA12225; family JAJDUF01; genus JAJDUF01. The sequence continues at coordinate 2,256,878 of OZ244848.1, read as the reverse complement.
GCGGTGGCCCGGTCGCGGCAGCTAGAGCATCACCGCATCCCCGACCGCGTGGACTATCAGGTGCTGCGGGGGCTACGCACGGAAGCGCAGGAGCAGCTCAGTCGCTTTCGCCCAGCCACGGTCGGCCAGGCAGCGCGCATCGCCGGCGTGACGCCCGCCGACATCTCGGTGCTGCTCGTGCATCTGCACGCCTCCTAGTAGCCGGTGTTGCACCTAACCCCCGTCCCCTTCCCTGCGAGGGAAGGGGAGTCTGGGCGTCCGTTTTTCATACGTCCATCTCCATACTCTCTGGCCCGTTGAGGGGGCCAAGGGGTGAGGCCCGCCGGGTTGCTTTGGTAGGCTTCCTGCCGGGAGGATGGTTGGACATGGATGTATTGACTGCTATCAAGAACCGCCGCAGCGTAGGACGCCCTAGCCAGAAGCCGGTGGTTCGTGACGTGATCGAAACGCTGCTGGACGCGGCGGCGCAAGCGCCCAGTCACCACAACACGTTCCCCTGGCGGTTCCACGTGCTGACCGGAGAGGCACGGGTCATCCTGGGCGAGCGGCTGGCGGCGGCTCTGCGTCGGAGCCTGACGGAGGAAGGTCAGGACCCGGAGAGCAAGCAAGGTCAGGCGCTGCTCAAAGCGGAGGCCGCCAAGACTATGCGGGCGCCGGTGCTCATCGCCGTGACCTCGCATCCCTCGGATGCGTCCAACGTTGTCGAGCGCGAGGAGCACTTCGCCTGCGCCGCTGCCGTGCAGAATATGCTGCTGGCAGCGCACAGCCTGGGGCTGGGCGTGATGTGGAGGACGGGTGAGGGGAGCGAGTCGCCGGAGGTCAAGGAGTGGCTGGGATTAGCGGGACGAGATCAGATCATCGCGCTGGTCTACGTTGGCTGGCCCGAGTCTGATGCACAGGTCTACCCGCTGAAGCGTCGTCCGTGGTCCGAGCTGACCGAGTGGCGCGGCTACGATTAGTGGTCGGTGGCTAGGTGCGGCTCGTGGCGCTATTCGGGCGTGCGGGCGGTGGGGAGCGTCTGGCCGGCGAAGCGGCTGCCGGGCTTGCGGTAGTAGGGCACCTCGGCCGGGCTGGACAGCTCCTCGAAGGTGAAGGAGCAAATCCGCATCCGCGGATAGAGCGCCACCGGCATCCGGCCGATATTGCCTAGCTCCAGGACCGGGTGCCCGCGCCAGCCGGCGTCGAAGACGTTCGACGTGCCGTGGACGATAATCCCCAACCGCGCCAAACTGCTCCGCCCTTCCAGCCGTCCGACCAGATCATCGGCCAGCTCCAGGCGCTCCCTCGTAATGGCGAGGACCAGCTCGCTGGGGTGCATGATGAACTGCTGGTCGTCCGCGACGGCGAGATCGCGGAACATGCCTTCGGGCAGCGCTTGGGCACGGGTATCTATGTACGGCACGCGGGCCGGCTCGAAGAGGGAGAACTTGTTGCCCAGCGTGAGGTCGAGCGAGCACGAGCCGAGCTGGAGCGCAATGTCCGGTGCCGGATCAACCTTGATACGCTCGTCGGCCAGCGCCTGCTTGATGTCGCGGTCGGAGAGTAACATGCTGCACCTCGCACTCCATAACGGTTCGCGTGGCCGGAGGACGCGCCCCACCGCTCGACGCTCCAGCCGAGGTCGGAATCCGGTGGTGGGACCTAGAATCCCACTCCCGCGGGAATGATGGTAGCTGTCTGCGGGGGGAATGACCGGGGTGGTGTTGGCGGCTTCCGTCAGGGAGTGACCGTGCAGACGGCCCGGCTGGCGGCGTCGCAGTACCACAACTGGCCGTCGAACCAGGTCAGGCCGTGCGGATCCGGGCCTTCACTGATCGCCAACTCGTTGAGCACGTCGCCGGTGAGGCTATAGCGGACGAGCGTGCGGGTGGGGCGCTCGGCGCACCAGAGGCCGGCGCCGTCCCAGGCGAGGCCGTGGGTCACGGTGCCCGGCGCTGGAAATTGACGCCACACGCGGCCGCTCGCCGGTTCGAGCTGAAAGGTCGTGTTCACGGGGTCGGGCACCGTGACCCAGAGCAGGCCGGCAATCCACTCCAGGCCGTGCGGGCCTTGCCCGGTCTCGACCCCTGGCGAGGGCAGCCGGCGAATCTCGTTGCCGGTTACCGGGTCTACTTGAAGCAGCACTTGGGGGGTAAAGGTCGAGGCGAGCCAGAGATGGTAGCCGTCCCAGGTGATGCCGCTGGCATGCGCCGCGGCGGTGGGCGCCTTGTGTAGCAGCGCGCCATCCGACCACGCGAGCTTGTAGATGTGCTGGTCCTGCTGATCCATGACCCACAATCCGTCTGCCACCGCCTGCAAGCCGTTGGGCTGTGGTCCCGGCGTCAGGAACCGGGTCACTGCGCGTACTCGTTTCACCATGCTCATTGCCTCCTGGGATACTGCTTGTGCCGGCATCGGCGCCTGTATGCCTCACCCCAGTTGGCCTCACCCCGGCCCTCTCCACTATTTGGAGAGGGAGCTTGGATTCCTGCGAAAGTGGGGATGACCGGGCTGGGGGTGAGGCCTGATCCAAGCCGCTACATGATAATATGGGAGGTGTGAGGCGCGGGGAACATGATCCAGCATGTGGCTGAAGTGATCCCGCAGACGCTAGAGCGATTGGGGATTGCCGAGCGAGTGTGGTGCGCTCGTGCTGCGCTCCACTGGCCGACGGTGGCCGAGAGCGTCCGGCGCGGCGCCGCCGCGGCCTCGAGGGCGCGTGCCGGCGGCCCTGGCACCCTGCTGATCTCCGTCCGCAGCTCCGCTTGGCAGACCGAGCTGGTGGCCCGTGAAGCCGAGATCAAGGCCGCGCTCAACGAGAGTGTGGACGGGTATATCGTCGAGCGTTTGCAGTTTCGGGTAACGGGCCGCCCCCGGCGGCGCTGATCGGTCCGTGCCACCGATAGCGAGTCACTGCCCATGAGTAGTCGTCGCCGGCGGCGGAGTGCCGCGCGCGGTCGGGGGGCGTCGGGCCGCCGCGCGGAGGCGGTGGCCGGCGCTCGTGATGGTGAGCGAGGCGTGGCCGCGGGCAGTGATGGGGCGCGTATGCGTCTGGACCGCCACGCAGGACGGTCGCAGCGGGATGAGGCGCGGCGCCGGTCGCGGCAGCAGCGGCAGCTGCGACGCGCCGCCCTTTGGAGCCTGGCTATCGTCGGCGTGGCCGCCATCATCATTGCCAGCGGGTTGTGGCTGTGGCGCGAGACTGCCGACGCCATCGAGAGCCAGCCGGGTACCTCCGTCCCGGACTTGGGCAACCTACACATTCCGGAGGGGACACGATCTCCCATCGCGTACAGCTCCACTCCGCCCACCTCCGGCCCGCACTATCCTTTCCTCGCCCGCTGGGGCGTGCATACAGAGCCACTGTCCGACGAGCTTCAGGTCCATAACCTGGAAGATGGGGGCGTGGTCATCCAATATCGGTGCGATGAGCCGTGCCCCGAGCTGGTCGAGCAGTTGACGGCCGCCGGTCAGCCCTACCTCAGCTCACCCCATCCCTATGTCGTCCTGGCGCCGTATCCCGAGATGGAGAATCGTATCGCGCTGACGGCGTGGGGCCGCATTGACCGGTTCGAGGAGTTCGACGAGGAGCGCATCCGGCGCTTTATCGAGGTGTACCGCTGCACGGACTGGCACGAGGGGCAGTTTCGAGGCCGGCGTCGCGTCCCGAACTGTTAAAGATTGTTAAGTTATGGTTAGCTGTCAGTGCGGCTGGCGTATCCGGGTAGACTCTTGGCGCCGAAGGTGCGATACTTGACTACGGCGCCGGGTGGTGGGAGCCTGACGCCAGGCTATCGTTGACTGTCGGCAGTTCTGCCCGGAGGGAAAGGTAGGCTGGGCTTATGTTGGAGAGAATCTCTGGATTAATCGCGCGGCGCTGGCGGGCGCTGCTCGTCTGGCTATTCATCACCGGCGCGTTTCTGTTCTGGTTCTTGCCGAACATCCAAGCACTGTTCCCGTATGTCATTCTGATCTTCACGGTCCTCTTCCAGCTCGCCTTCGCCATTCTGTTCATGGTCGTGCAGTTTGGCGCGCTCTTCTACTTCCTCTCGCGGGGTCGCACCTACTGGATCTTGCCAGGTGAGACCGGCATTTCCTTCAAGGACTATCGCGGCCAGAAGGACATCCTGGAGGTGTCGCAGCGGATCGTGACGCTGCTGCGAGGCGTAAAAGAGTTCAAGCGCATGGGGGGCGAGGTCTCCAAGGGTCTCATGCTCGTTGGCCCGCCCGGGACCGGCAAGAGCTACTTGGCTCAGGCGATTGCCACCGAAGCCGGGGTGCCCTTTGGGTATGCGTCCGGCACCAGCTTCCAGCAAATGTTCATGGGCATGGGCAACCTGACCGTGTGGCGGCTCTACGCGAAGGCGCGGAAGCTGGCCCGCCAACACGGTGCTTGCATCCTGATGATTGACGAGATTGACGCAGTCGGCATGCGTCGCGGTGGTGGTGGTGGTGGCATGGGCATGATGGGCGGCATGTTCGGTGGCGGAGGCATGGGGCTGCTCAACGAAATCCTGATGCAGATGGACCCACCCCGCGTGGACGGTGGCTGGAAAGAGCGCCTCCTACGGCGGTTGGGTCTGCGCCGTGGCGCCACGGTCCTGCCCACGGTCTTCACGATGGCGGCCACCAATATGCCCGAGGTGCTCGATCCCGCACTGCTTCGACCGGGCCGGTTCGATCGCAAGATCACCATAGACCCGCCCGACCTGGATGGTCGCAAAGACATCATCGAGTACTACCTGGAGAAGGTGCGCCACGAGGAGATTCCGGTGGATCGGATGGCCTCGGACACCGTTGGCTACACACCGGTCTCGATCAAGTACGTCATCAACGAGGCGGTCGTCGTCGCCCACTTCAAGGGGCGCGATGCGATTACCTATGAGGACATCTCGGAGGCGCGCGAAATCCACGAGTGGGGTCTGCGCCAGCCCATTCACAGCATGAAGCTGCTCGACAAGCGTCGGATCGCCTACCACGAGGCGGGACACGCCTTTGCTCAGGCTACCCTGCTGCCGCGTGAGCGCCTTGCCAAGGTGACGATTGTGCGGCACGGCCGCGCCCTCGGCTTGTCGGCTTCGAAACCGCAGGATGAGTACTACACCTATACCAAAGAGGAGTTGCTGGGGCAGATCAAGTCAGCGCTGGCCAGTCGAGCGGCTGAGGAGCTGTTCCTACACACGGCGATGACCGGCGCGGGCCAAGACTTGCAGCAGGCTACGCAGATGGCTATCGCCTACTACAGTGTGCTCGGCATGGGCGATTCCCTCTATTCCATCATGGGCGAAGGTCCCTCGTTCGCCGGTCCGTCGGCACAGCGCGACCGGATCGAGCAGCTGCTGGATGAGCAGTATGCTCAGGTGAAGATGCTCTTGTGGACCAACGCGGATGTCATCCACGAGATGGCGCGTCGGCTGGTCAGCGAAAGTGAGCTTACGGGCGACGACGTTGAGGAGATCATCAAAGAGAAGCAGGCCGAGCGGACGAAGCTGCTCACCGATGGCGTCAGCGCGAACGGCGCAAGCGCCGCCAGCGCCAGCGCCGAGGAGAGAGAGTGGCTTGAGCTTGCCGAGCAGAAGCGGCGGGCTGCCTACCACGAGGCCGGTCATGCCATCGCGCGAGCGAAGCTCCAGCCCATGCGTGCCAAGCACAAGGTCAGTATCGTGCCGACCGCCGATGGCAGCGCCGGTGGTTTCGGTGACACGCCCTCCATTACGGATAGCCATGCGGGCGCGCTCACACGCAATGAGATCTTCACTGAAATCTCCGTGGCGCTCGGTGGCCGGGCGGCGGAGGTCCTCTTCCTCGACGAGGCCCTCAGTGGCTCCTCGTCGGACCTGGCCTATGCGACGCGGCTGGCCGGCTCGACGATTACGCAGTTCGGCATGAATGGCAGCCTGTACGTCTACGAATCGGCGCGTTCCGTCCGCGATCCCGTGGTGAAGCAGGAGGTCGAAAAGGTCTTGAACGAGCGGTTCGAGAAGGTGCAGGGCCTGCTGGCGGAGCACAAGGTGGAGATCGAGCAGATCGTGAACCTGCTTCGACAGCGGGAAACCATCAATGCCGAGGATGTCGAGGCCATTCTGGAAGGCCGCGATCCGCCTCTGAATGATGCCCGCGGTCACAATATCGAGGAAGCGGATCGCCGCGAGGTCATGCCCGTGGCAGTCGGCGCCGGGGCCGAGAGTGGCTCGTCCGGCGGCGATGCCAACGGCACTGGAGCCGGAGTTAGCGGCGGACCCGGCACCTAAGCCGTAGTTGCATTCGGCCCCCACCCTGCCCTCTCTCGTGCTGACGCACAGGGGAGGGCATTTGTTTTCTGCCGACTTGATCTCCTGAGCCATCCGAGGGGATCAAGTGTGTATGTGGCAGTGACCTTCAGGGTTAAGCCTGGACGATATTTGCGTTCGGGTGTACCTTTGCGGCGAGATTGCGGCATTCTTTACCGCGACCAACTCCAAGCTAGGTTTCAGGCGATTGTGGGGGAGTCTCATGTTTGGCTTTCTGCGGATTAAATGGGCGCTTCCGGCGCTCGTCATTGCGATAGCGGCGGTTACGTTGGCCTGCGAGGAGGAGCCTGCTGAGGTCACGAAGGAGATCGTGCGCGAAGCAACGGTCATCGTAGAAGTGACTCCGGGGCCGAAGGCCGGGCCAGTGACTGCGGCCGGTCCGCCCGTCTACCAGATGGGCCTTTTCGCCGAGCCGATTACCAGAAACTATTGGAACTACGTCGGTGGTCCGGGTGGCTCGGTCTGGACCGGATACGTGCTCGCCGGCTATGCCTCATCACTGTACGGCTACTCGGATCAGCGGTTCGATTGGGTGCCCGTCGTTGCGGCCGACTTCCCGACGGACCTGAAGAAAGAAACGATTGACGGTACCGAGTTTTGGACCACCGAAGTTCCGCTGAAGGCGGGCATCCAATGGAGCGATGGGGAGGAGCTTACGGCGGAGGACTTCGTGTTCACCGTGAATACGGTGCTCGACATGGAGCTTGGGGCCGGCTGGGCCGAAGCCGTCGACTCCGCGTTCGTCGAGCGGGTGGAGGTGCTTGACAGCTACCGGCTGAAGGTGATCTTCAAGGCGACCGATGACGAGGGCAATCCGCAGACGCCCGGCCTGAGCGTCTGGCAGTTCGGGCTGGCGTTCATGCCCATTATGCCGGAGCACTATTGGGCCTCCGTCGTCGAAGCGGCCAAGAAAGCCGGCGATACCGCCCAGCGGATAGAGGCGCTGTTTGCCCATGTGCCCGAGGGCGAACCCACGGTCAACGGCTTTACGTTCCGCAAGTGGGAGCCGGGCGCCTTCTTCGAGAACGAGGCGGTCCCCAACTTCTTCCAGACGGGCACCGTCGTCACCCAATTTGCGAACGGCGCCTTGACGGAGGCCAACGAGCGGCTCGGCTACACGTCCACCTACTTTGGTGAAGCCGGTGGTGAGAAGGTGCTGGAGTACGAGGTCGGTCCCCACGTGGACAGCGAGATATTCAGCATCTACGGCAACCAGGATGCCGCGGTCCTGGCCCTGACCAACGGCGACATAGACTACCTGTTCAATCCCCTGGGGCTGGAAAAGGGCTTTCAGGACCGTATCAGGAGCGCAGACGATCTCCAGATCGTCTCCAACGCCCACAACGGTGTCTTTTATCTCGGCTTCAACGTCCGCAAGGCGCCCATGAGCATCAAGGAGTTCAGGCAGGTCGTAGCGACCCTCATTGACAAGGAGTTTGTGGCCCAGGCCATTCTGCAAGACGCGGCGATTCCGATGTACGCCATGGTGCCGGAGGGCAACGCGGCCTGGCACAACTCCGAGGTCACCAAGTTCGGCCAGGGCATGACCAGAGGCGAAAGGATCAAGCAGGCCGTGGCGCTGCTGAAGAGCGCCGGATTCACCTACGAGCAGGAGCCGGAGGTGGGTAAGGACGGCAGCTTCGTCTCCAAACCCGGCAAGGGACTCAAGCTGCCCGACGGCACGGACGTTCCTGCTCTCGAGCTGCTCGCGCCCAGCGCGGGCTACGATCCGCTGCGGGCAACCTTCGCCATCTGGGTCGAGCGCTGGTTGAACGACATTGGCATCCCGGTGCGGGCCAATCTGGCCGGCTTCAACGTCATCGTGGCCAAGCTGTTCAGCGATACCGTCGCTGAGGACCTCGATATGTGGATTCTGGGCTGGGGTTTGGATATCTTCCCGGACCACCTGGAGAGCTTCTTCCACAGCCGCAACGCGCCTGAGAATCAGGAGGGTGGCAACAACTGGGGCGGCTATGCGAACCCGGAGTTCGACGACTTGGCCTTCGAGTTGCTGTCCGAGACGACTATCGAGGGGGCGCTGGAGAAGGCGTTACGGCTGCAGGAGTTCCTCGCGGACGACCTGCCTTACGTGCCGCTGTTTACCATTCCCAAGCTCGACGCTTACAGGCCGTCCAGAGTGGAGTTTCCCTACACCACCGTCCTCGGTGGATTGGAGGGGCTGGGCGGTATGCAGCAGATAGCGCTCATCAAGTAACATGGCCCGGCTGGTCCCAGTCATCCCCGTGTAGGCGCAAATCCGGCACAGCCTAGCCAACGAACAGTGAGATGGCCGCCTATCTGCTGAAGAGGACGATCCAGATACTGCTGACCCTCTTCATCTTCCTGACCATCGTGTTCTTCCTCGTGAATGCCCAACCGGGCGATATTAGTAGCGTCTACGCGCTCAATCCCGATCTTCCGCCGGAGACCCGTGAAAAGCTCCGGGAACTCTTCGGTGTAAATCAACCGCTCTGGAAGCAGTACCTGGTCTATCTCAAGAACGCGCTCACCGGCAACTTCGGCGTCTCGTTCAGCCTGTATCCCCGGACCGTGGCCGACGTTATTGCGGAGCGCCTGCCGCGAACCCTCGTGCTGTTTATGACCGCGACCGTGCTCTCCTTTTATCTGGGGTTTGTGCTCGGCAAGATCATCGCCTGGCGCCGGGGAGGGTGGACCGAGTACACCTCGACGATAGGCGGCGTCACGCTCTACACGGTGTTCACGCCCTGGTTCGGCCTCATGATGATCTGGCTCTTTGCATTCAAGGCCGGGTGGTTCCCGATAGGCAAATTCCTCGACCCGGTTGTGTGGCAGGATGCCCCGACCGACGCGAATGCGGTATTCAACCGCATGATAATCACGGTGCTGGTGTTGTCCGGCGTGGTGTTTGCCGCCTTCATGTACACGACAAAGCGGCGCGTGAGCGGCGCGTGGCTGATACAGCTTGGCAGCATCGTGGTCTCCGCAGCGGTGCTGGTGGGGGTGTGGCTGGCCTCGGGCACCGGCTATCTCGCCTGGGACATCGTCAAGCATATGGTCCTGCCGATAGCGACTTTGGCTCTGATTAGCTTTGCCGGTACGATGCTGCTGACGCGAAACAGCATGCTGGAGACCATGCGCGAGGACTATGTGCTGGCGGCTCGCGCCAAGGGCCTGCCGGAGAAAGAAGTGCGGGATAGACACGTTGCCCGCAACGCGCTGCTCCCGGTGGTGACCAGCTTCGTATTCAGCCTGGCGTTCGCCGTTGACGGCGGAATAATCATCGAGTCCGTGTTTTCGTGGCCCGGCATGGGTCAGACGCTCGTGGCGGCGGCCACGACGGAGGACGTGCCGCTGGCGGTCGGGGCCTTCGTTTTCGTCGGCATTTTCGTGCTGTTGGCCCATCTGCTGGCGGATGTGCTCTACGTGTACCTTGACCCGAGGATCAGATACTGATGGCTGCGGCATACGCTACGCCACCGGCCACTCCTTCTCTCTGGAGGATGCGTCTCACCCTGGCGGCGCGGGGCCTGAGACAGAACTGGTCCATGTTTCTTGGCACACGCATCGGGGTGGCCGGATTGGCCATCATCGTCTTCTATCTGCTGCTTGCTGCGGCCCATCCCATTCTGATGAACACCGTCTGGGAGGAGCGGATTTACGATCCGGTCGTGGGCTATGCGTTCGACGAGGTGCGCCAGCCTGCACCGCCCAGCCTGCGCCATCCGCTCGGCACCGATCCCTTGGGCAGAGACATTCTCAGCCAGCTCATGTTCAGTGCCCGGTCCGAGTTCATGCTCGGGCTGCTGGCAGCCGTCGTCACGGTCACTATCGGAACGACGGTCGGGGCGGTCACGGCCTACTTCGGCGGTATCGTTGACACCATACTGATGCGGCTTGCCGACATCATGATCATGATGCCGGGGATCAGTGTCCTCATCGTGTTGAGTGCATTGATCGGGGTTGAGCACTTCGAGCTGGCGCTGCTCATCGGCATACTATCGGGATTCGGCGGCACGGGAGTGGTCCTGAAGTCTCAGGCGCTGGGGGTGGTCGTCAAACCGTACATCGAGGCCGCTAGGGCCGCGGGCGGCGGCCATGTGCATATCATCTTCGTCCACATCGTCCCGAACCTGTTGCCGCTCTCATTCCTGTACATGATGTTCACCGTGACCAACGCCATCTTCTCGGAAGCGGTGTTGAGCTTCCTGGGCCTCTTGGATATACGGATGAGTTGGGGACTGATGATCCACACTACGGAGTCGGCCGGCTACCTCTTGCAGGTTGGCGAGTTCTGGTGGCTGATCTTCCCGGCCAGTCTCTCCATCACGCTGCTGTGCTCGTCGTTCTATCTCGTCGGACGGTCGCTCGACGAGGTCATCAACCCGCGGCTGAGGCGCTCATGAGCGAACGCCCCGTGCTGGCCGTCGAAGACCTGACCATGCACTACTCCACGCGAGCCGGCACCGTGCGTGCCGTTGACGGCGTTTCCTTTTCCGTCGCCAGAGGGCAGGCGCTCGGACTGGTGGGCGAGTCGGGCTGCGGCAAGTCGTCCATTGCCCTCACGCTGCTGAAGCTCCTGCCGGAGAACGCCCGGATCATCGGCGGTAAGGTCCTGCTGGACGGGACCGATATCGTGCCGCTCTCCGAGGAGCAGCTGCGAGCGTACCGCTGGGATCGTATCTCCATGGTCTTCCAGGCCGCGATGAACTCACTCAATCCGGTGTATCGAGTCGGCGAGCAGATCATCGAGGCCCTGGAACTGCATGTCGCCTCGGCTCGTGAGGAGTCTATCGAGCGCGTGCGGCAGTTGTACGACCTGGTGAGCCTCGACCCCGGCTTCATCCGGCGCTATCCGCACGAATACAGCGGCGGCATGAAGCAGCGGGCGATCATCGCCATGGCCCTGGCGTGCGAGCCCGATCTGATCATCGCGGACGAGCCGACCACTGCCTTAGACGTGATCGTGCAGGACCGGATTTTGCGCGAGATGAGGAACATTCAGGCCGCGCTCGATATGAGTATGATCTACATCTCGCACGATATGGCCGTCATTGCCGAGGTCAGTGATGTCGTCGGCATCATGTACGCTGGCAAGATCGTGGAGTTGGGCGAGACTGCGGAAGTCTTCAAGAATCCCATCCACCCGTATACGCGGGTGTTGATGTCGGCCTTCCCGAGCGTGACGGGCGAGCGACACGAGCTGACGATGCTGGCGGGCGAGCCGCCGAACCTGCTGGACCCACCGCCCGGCTGCCGCTTCCACCCGCGCTGTCCGTATGCGACGGACGAATGCCGGACGGAGGAGCCGCCGACCGTGCGCCGCGGGGAGCATTGGGCGACCTGCTGGAACCCGCCGGGAGCGTAGGGCGATGATCGAGACTGCTCGGCCCGCGCCGTCCACCGAAAATCGCCCGCTGCTCAGGGTCGAGGGGCTGCGAAAGCACTTCCCGGTGTCCACAAGCTGGTTTCGGCGAAACCGGAGTTTCGTTCATGCCGTGGACGGAGTCTCGTTCGAGCTAGCCAAAGGCGAGAGCTTTGGACTGGTGGGGGAGTCCGGGTGCGGCAAGACCACCACTGGGAAGCTGCTGGTCCGCCTGACCGACCCAACCGACGGTCGCATCATCTTCGACGACGGTGCAGGGGAACCTACGGACATTGCGACGCTGAAGGGGAAGTCGCTGAAGGCCTTCAGAAGAAAGGCCCAGATGATTTTCCAGGACCCTTACGAGTCCATGAACCCCCGGCGGACGATTTTCGACACCGTCGTCGAGCCGCTGCACGTGCAGAAGATCGGCGGGCCGGTGGAACGGCTCGACCGAGTATCGCGGATGCTGGAGCTTGTCGGGTTGACGCCGCCGCGCACGTTCCTCTTCAGGTATCCGCACGAGCTATCCGGTGGTCAGCGGCAACGGGTGGCCATTGCCCGGGCGCTGGTGGTCGAGCCGACCTTCGTCGTCGCCGACGAGCCGACCTCGATGCTGGACGTTTCGATCAGGACCGGCGTGATGTCTCTCATGGAGGAGCTGGCCGACCGCCTGGGGATCAGCTACCTGTACATCACGCACGATCTGGCGGTTGCGCGGTATATGTGCAGCCGGATTGCGGTGATGTATCTGGGGAAGATCGTCGAGGTCGGTGAGACCGAGGCGCTCCTACAGCGCCCGCAGCATCCCTATACGCAGGCGCTGCTATCGGCGGTGCCGGTTCCCGATCCCACGGTCACGCGCCCTCCGGTCCAGATCGAGGGCGGCGTGTCGCTGCCGGTGGACCCGCCGGCTCGCTGTCGCTTCTACGCCCGCTGTCCGCTTGCCGACGAGTTCTGTCGCACACACGATCAGCCGCCACTCGAAGATAAAGGTAGCGGCCAGCTAGTAGCTTGCTACAAGGTCTAGCGCGCCTCGGAATATCAGAAGGTGGGTATAGTGAGCGATGAATCCGGCACGGGGCCATGGATCGTATTGCTCGTCCTGTCGTTGAACCGCTGAGTGGTTGCTATGGACTTCGACGCCTACGATCTTGATAGCGACATCTACGACGAGATGTTCCTGTCGGATGGCATGCCGCGCGAGCAGTACCGGCAGCTCCACGAGACCTTGAGTCGGCTCTCCGCCGAGGAGCTGGCCACTATTCAGGAGCGGGTGACGCGCTCCTTCTCCAACGAGGGCATCACCTTCACCGTTTACGGCGACGACGAGGCGGACGAGCGCATTATCCCCGTTGATTGCGTGCCCCGTGTGCTCTCAGGCGCCGAGTGGCGGCAGCTTGAGGCCGGTCTGACGCAGCGTCTCAAAGCACTGAACCTCTTCCTGGAAGATGTCTACGGCGACGCTCGCATCATCGCCGACGGTGTGATTCCGGTGGACGTGGTGCGCGGGTGTCCCCAGTACCGCATCGAGATGCGCGGCTTCTCTGCGCCCCACGGCACCTGGGTCGCCATTTGCGGCACCGATGTGGTGCGTACCAGCGACGGCTTCATGGTGCTGGAGGACAACCTGCGGGTTCCTTCCGGCGTCTCCTACATGCTCGCCAACCGGAAAGCGGTCAAGGCGAGCCTGCGCCGCCTGTACCGTAGCTCGCGGGTGCAGGAGGTGGAGCACTATGGGCGCATACTGTTGGAGACGCTGCGTGAGCTGGCGCCGCAGGGGCGGGACGATCTGTGCATCGCCCTGCTGACGCCCGGGGTCTACAACTCCGCCTTCTACGAGCACATGTTCCTGGCTGGCGAGCTTGGCGCAGAGCTTGTGGAGGGCCGCGACCTGCTGGTCAACGACGGCTTTGTCTACATGCGGACCACCACTGGACTGCGGCGCGTGGACGTGATCTACCGGCGTGTGGACGACGACTTTCTCGATCCACTGGTGTTCCGTCCGGACTCGCTGCTTGGTGTGCCGGGGCTGCTGCACGCCTACAAACGCGGTAACGTGGCGCTCGTGAACGCGCCCGGTACGGGTGTTGCCGATGACAAGAGCGTCTACGCTTACGTGCCGGACATGATCCGCTACTATTTGAGCGCCGAGCCGATCTTGGCCAACGTCGAAACCCACCTCTGTCGCTGGCCCGAGGGCCTGGAGTACACGCTGGACAACTTGGAGAATCTGGTGGTCAAGCGCGTGGGCGAATCGGGGGGTTATGGGATGCTGGTCGGGCCGCACGCAACGCCCCAGGAGCGTGAGAAGTACGTCAAGCAGCTGCGTGCCGACCCAGCCGGCTTTATCGCACAGCCGGCGCTGGCGCTCTCGCGGGCGCCCTGCCTCATTGAGGGTCGCTTCGAGCCGCGTCACGTGGACCTGCGCCCGTTCGTGCTGCACGGCCGCGAGACGCGCATCGTGCCCGGGGCGTTCTGCCGTGTTGCCTTGCACCGGGGCAGCTTGGTGGTGAACTCCAGCCAGGGCGGGGGTGGCAAAGATCTTTGGATACTGGCAGACTGAGCGGCGTCATTTCGAGGAGAGGAGAAGAGGAATGAGTACGTTCATGGGTGTCCTGCATCGTCGTAGTCGCCTAGCCCTAGTAGGGAAGATACTCCTGATACTTGGCGCGCTGTTGTGCGTGCCGACCGTCGCGTATGCGGCGGTTGAGGGAGAAACCCAGTTCGTCTTCAACACCTTCTTGTTCATCATCTTCGGTGCGCTGGTGATGTGGATGTGCGCGGGCTTCACCATGCTCGAGGCCGGCTCGGTGCGGACCAAGAACGCCTCGATGATCTGCCTGAAGAACATCGGCCTCTACTCGATTGCCGGACTGGCCTACTACTTCATCGGCTACAACCTCATGTACGTTGGCGTTGGAGACTTGGGCTTGGGCGGCCTGATCGGCTCGTTCACGCTGCTCTATGGCTCCTCCGCCGCCCAAATCACTCTTGTGAATGCTGAGGGGGCAGAGGTCGCCGCGGCCACCGCGACCGTGCTGGAGGAGGCGGTTCGGGATGAGAGTATCTACTCCACCATGTCGGACTGGTTCTTCCAGATGGTATTTGTAGCGACCGCTGCATCCATCGTGTCCGGCGCCTTGGCCGAACGGGTCAGGATGTGGTCTTTCTTCCTCTTCACGCTGTTACTGACCGCGATCATCTACCCCATCGTCGGTGCGTGGACATGGGGTGAAGGATGGCTGTATCAGTTGGGGTTCCAGGACTTCGCCGGCTCGACCATTGTGCATAGCACCGGCGGTTGGGCGGCGCTCGCGGGGGCGCTGGTCGTCGGGCCGCGGCTCGGCAAGTTCCGCCGCGATGGCTCGATCAGGCCCACGCCACCATCCAACATCCTGGTCGTGACGCTGGGTGTGTTCATCCTGTGGTTCGGCTGGTTTGGCTTCAACGGCGGGTCGCAACTGGCGCTGGGGAGTGCGGCCGATGCAGTGGCGATCGGCCACGTGCTGGTCAACACCAACCTGGCGGCGGCGGCCGGCGTCATGGCTGCTCTCGTCGTCTCGCGGCCCATCCTCGGGCGCATGGATCTGTTCGCTGGCCTGAATGGTGCCATCGCCGGACTGGTCTCGATTACCGCCGGCCCGGATATCACCGAGCACTACTGGGCGGTCATCATCGGCGCCATCGGCGCCGTAGTCTGCACTGCCGGGATCAAGCTCCTGGAGAAGATCAAGATTGACGACGTGGTTGGGGCCATACCCGCTCACCTGATGGCCGGCATCTGGGGCACGATGGCGGTCTGCATCGCTGCCGGTGGCAACTTCGGCGTGCAGCTCCTCGGCGTCGTGGCGGTCGGAGCCTTTGTGTTCATCGTCTCGTGGGTGCTTTGGTGGGTGTTGGGCATGACTTTGAGCGTGCGGGTGACGCCGCAGGTCGAGCGACTGGGGCAGGATGTCGCGGAGCTGGGGATTGAAGCCTACCCCGAATTCGTGCTCATGCCGGAAGAAGACGACGAAGAAGACTAAGGCACGCGCGCGTCAACGTCTTATCGGCACTGGAAGAACTGACTAGGCTCCATGCTTTCGCGTAGCGCCCAGGGCCTCTACTGGCTAGGCCGTTACCTGGAGCGGACCGGGCACCTCTGCCGCCTGCTGCGTTTGCAGACGGAGGCGCTGGTGGACCGGCCGCTCCAGGAGATTCATTTCGGCTGGAGCCGCATCTACAGCAGCATAAATCGCGAGCCGCCCGTGGGCAGTCTCGAATCACACGGCGGCAGCGACTACGCCTTGGCCGATGAGTTCGCCCTGGCTGATTCCTACACCCTCGCCGATGACCTCACGTTCGAGCGGACAAACCCGGCTTCGGTCTGGAGCTGTTTGGCGCTCGGTCGTGAGAATGCCCGCCAAGTGCGCCACTGCATCAGCGCTGAGATGTGGACCTCGCTGAACCTGTCGTACCTGCGGATGCAGAAGCTCACCATCCAAGACATCTGGGCAGCCTCTCCGGAGAGCTTCTACGCGGAAACGGCGGCGGAGATTGACACCTTCGCCGGCGTGGCTGCGGCTACCATGTACCGCGACGACGGGTGGCGCTTCATGCAGCTGGGGCGGTCCATTGAGCGTGCCCAACTCGCGGTCGTCTTGCTCCTGGCTCAAATTGCCGCCGACGCCGTGACCGAGGACTATTCCGACGCGGACTGGACCAGCCTGCTGCGCGTGTACCATGCGTTCGCGGTCTATAGCCGCCGCTATAGCGTCGAAGTGCAGCCGGGCCAGGTGTTAAACCTGCTTGCCACGGACCCGCTGCTCCCCGCCTCGCTCTGCCGCTCACTCGACATGGCAGCGGCGGAGCTTGCCGCCATCGGTCCCGGTCCGAGTGTGCGTTCCAGCGGTGCAGTGCAGCGCTTGGCCAGTCGTCTGGGTGCCTTGGCCCACTACGATTGGCCGGATCGGGAAGACCGCGAAGGCCTCTTGCAGGAGGTGGACGAGTACTGCCGGGAGCTGCACCGGCTGGTGACCGTCACCTATTTCGACTACCCTATTGAGGGATTTCCCGAACGCTGACACCAGGGGGCGGTTCGGTGCGCTACGAGATCAAGCACGTCTCCCGCTACCTCTACACCGCGCCGGTGCAGCGCTGCGTGATGTCGCTCTGCTTGCAGCCGCGCGACGACCGGGGTCAGCGACTGTTGCACTTCGCAGTCTCGACGGCCCCCTCCGTGCTTCTGAACGATGAGACGGACTCTTTCGGCAACACGAAACACATCCTCAACGTCCATCAAGAGCATGAGGTGTTGGAGGTCACGACCCACACCACGGTCGAAACGGCGCCCGTCGCCGCGCTCCCGGGTTCCTTGGGCGCCGGTGCATGGGAAGAGCTGCGCTCGTGGGGGCAATCGCTCACGCATTGGGACTTCATGCACGCGAGCGCGTTCGCTCGGCCCTCGGCGGCCCTCATGGCCTTCATGGAGCGGCTAAGTATCGATCCGGACGGCGATCCGTTGGCGTCGCTGCTACGGCTATCGGATACGCTCTACGACAGCTTCCAGTACGTCCCGGGGGTCACGTCGGCGGTCTCGCCAATCGAGCACATTCTCGAAACCGGCCGGGGAGTCTGCCAGGACTACGCCCACGTCATGATCGCCATTGCGCGTTCCTGGGGTGTGCCGGCGCGCTATGTCTCCGGCTACATGTACGTCACCCACCAAGCCCAGGAAACAGCCACGCATGCCTGGGTCGAGTGCCGGTTGCCGGACCTCGGCTGGGTCGGTTTCGATCCCACTAACCGGCGCCTCGCCGACGAGCGGTACGTGCGTATCGCGGTGGGGCGCGACTACCAGGACGTGGCGCCGACCCGGGGTGTCCTGCTGGGCGGCGGAGACAGCCAACTGGAGGTTGACGTGCGGATGCAGCCAATCTCAGACGCGAGCGGCTAGGCTCTCTCAATCCAGACGAGATTGAGTACAATGCGGTAGCAGCGTGTAACGGAGGTTGTGAAATGACCGTCGCAAGTTTCGATAGCGTCCAGCCGTCCCTCAAGAGTCTTCTCGACAACGTAGCAACCGGGAAGATGCAGCTTCCCGACTTCCAGCGGGGGTGGGTATGGGACGACGAGCACATCAAAAGCCTGATAGCTAGCGTGTCGCTGTCGTTCCCGATTGGCGCGTTGATGACGCTGGATACCGGTAGCGCCGATCTCACCTTCAAGCCGCGTCCCGTCGAAGGGACTGATGACCAACTCCAACAGGTGAATCCTGAAACCCTGATCCTGGATGGTCAGCAGCGCCTTACCTCGCTATTCCAGTCCCTGATGGCAAAAAAGGCTGTCGAAACGAAGGATGCCAAGGGGAAAAAGATCAAGCGGTGGTACTACCTGGACATGAAGAAATGCGTTGACGACACAATTGATCGTGAAGATGCTGTTCTGTCGGTGTCGGAAGACCGCCTTGTCATGAGGGATTTCGGCAGAGAAATCGAGCTCAATCTGTCGTCGCCTGAGAAGGAGTACGAGAACGAAATGTTCCCAGTGGATCGACTTTTTGATTCTGACAGATGGCTTAGAGCATGTACGATACTTATGAAGGTGAAGACAAACGGCGCAGTAACAGCGCGCACATGGCCAGGGCAATCCAGGTTTCACTGGTCGCCGGGTCCTCTTCATAGTCTTTGCTCAACCGCCGGCAGCGGCCCAGCCAGCCGAAGGTGCGTTCCACGACCCAGCGCCGCGGTTGCACCGTGAAACCGACGGCGTCCGGGGCGCGACGCCCGATCGCGATGGTCCAGCCCCACGCGGCCGTGACCCAGCGCGCAAACGCCCCCCGATAGGCCGCGTCGGCCCACAGCTGCTGCACCCGCGTGGTCTGGGCCGACGCCCGCTCCAGCACCGCATAAGCCCCGTCGCGATCCTGGATATCAGCCGGATGCACCACGACCGCGACGATCGTGCTCTGGGTATCCACCAACAGATGGCGCTGGCGCCCGGTCACCCGCTTCCCCCCATCATAGCCGCGGGGGCCCCCTTTTCCGTCGTCTTGACCGACTGGCTGTCGATGATGACGGCACCAGGCGCTGGCGCCCGATTGTGGCGCTGGCGCTCCTGGCGCCGCAAGGCGTGCATGATCGCTTCCCAGACCCCCTCGTTGCGCCACTTGCGGAAGTGGTGATAGACCGTCGACCACGGCGGGAAGTCATGGGGCAGCAAGCGCCAAGGGCAGCCACTCCGCAAGCCGTACAGCATGGCATTGATGAGCACGCGCTGCTCGTGGCGGAGTGGGGGCCCAACCCCTGGTGGGGGCACCAAGGGGGCCAGCCGCGTCCACTGGGCATCCGTCAGGTCCGTCGCCTAGCGTGTTGGTGCCATGGTGCGCCTCCCGCACACTACTCTGGCCCGATCAGGATACCTTTCCTCCAACTACAGTGTCGTACACGCTCTTAGAGTGCAGGATCTCTCTACCAGCCTCATTTACTACTGCGAGGTGCTTGGATTCTCGCGGGACTGGACAACCGGCCAATTCGCCGGTCTGTCGCGCGATGGTTGGAGCATCTATCTCTGCGAACGCGGTCAAGGACAACTAGGAACCTGGCTATGGATCGGCGTAGAAGACGTGGATCGGATGTACGGTGAGTGCCAGTCAAAGGGGGCAATAATACGGCGCGAGATAACTAGCTACCCGTGGGCACGCGAGTTTCTGGTCGCCGATCCCGATGGGCATGTCCTCCGCTTTGGCGGATCACCCGAGGCACCGCCATCCGACTGAGCCGACCGCGACGATGGACATGGATACCAGCGTTATCGCGACGTTGATCCTGTTCCCACTGGTACTCGCCGCTTGCAGTGGAGGCTGGCAATGATGCAGGCGAGGCACGACGAGCCCCCGGAGACACGCGAGTTCTCGAAATGCCTTGTTGCCATCAGCGGAACTGGGGCGGGTCGTGCCCACGCTGCGGTGAAGCGGGATCGGACGTATCGGTGGTGCATGCCGTCTGCCCAGTAGGCGCGGCGCGCCCGGTCATCGTGGGGCCGGGTCGTTGTCGGCGCGGGGTGCGGCGTCCGACTGCGCCAGGATGTTGTCTTGCTCTTGCGTCACGGCAGCTGTCGCCTCGGCTACCGACTGCTGGCCAGTGAAGACTGGGGCTAGCCCTTGCTGAAAAGCCACTAGCAGGGCAGGCAGAGCCGGATGAAGCGGCACAGATTGCCCGTGTGCGAGCGAGGCGAGAGTGACCCTCCCATAGCGTTGCTCGAATTCGCTAGCCACTGCTTGCCGGGCTGGCGGCGTGAGTAGCGCGACGTAGCTCTGATCATGGCCAAAGGCATGATAGTCGCGCTGTACCTCTGCGCTCGTCCACCACATCAGGAATGCCCACGCTTCATCTGTTACCGATGATGCGCTGCTGATGTACCAGGCGCCGAATGGGATGGCCATGTAACTCGCGGGATGCACCGGCCCACGTGGTGGCTCGGCGTAGGCGACTTCCCCTGTTGGAGCACTCCGGCGCCGGCTGGCCTCTGGAAGCCAGCCTTGATGCATCATCGCTACCCGGCCCGCTTTCCACAGCGCATTGATCTGCCTACCGCTCGCGGCCTCATCTGCCGTCTGGGTAACGGTGTGGACGTGGACGAGGTCGGCCAGCCATTGCACCGCCTCCTGTGCTGCTGGTCGGTTCACCAAGCTCCGTCCTAAGTCGTCACTCAGCATGTCACCGCCGTTGCCCCGGATCCAGGAAAGGGTGAGTGGGAGGTGGCTATTGAAGGGAAATACAAAGCCATAAACCGGGGGGATCGCCAACGTGCGGGCCGCAGCGAGGAACTGCTCCCACGACCACCCTCCAGGGGGAACTGTCAAGCCGGCATCAGCAAAGAGCATCGCGTTGCACAGCAGCGGAAACGGTACCGCGTTGGTGGCTAAGGCGTAGGGTGCGCCGCGCCAGCGACTAGCGGCCAACAACCCGGGCCAGTAGTCGGTCAGGTCATAGTGGTCGCGGGCAATAAGCTGATCCAAGGCAAGCAGACCGCCCTGTGCCACCGCCAGCCCGGTCCACCCCGATGGGAACTGCACAACGTCAATGGGGTCGTCCGAGGCGATCAGCGCACTGAAGGCCTCGGACGGCGGCTTGCCGGCAGGGGTACGGGACAGCCTTTGCCACTCCACCTTGATGTGGGGATGCTTGCTCTCGAATGCGTCCTTTGGCCCTCCCCGATGCCAAAAGCCTTGGTGCATCGCTGACAAACCGAGTCCGGTAAACACTTGCAGTGTGACCGACTGCTTCGTAGCGGCTGGCGCCTCAGCCGGCTTGGGCAGTGGACGGGGCGTCGGAGGGCTGCTTTCACCTTCCTGGGGTGTCTGCGAGCCGCCGATGTCGCACGCTGCGGCGAGCAAACCGCCAACAAGCGACGCGGTCGCGGTCAAGCACTGCCGGCGGCTTACACTGGCCATCGCTACCACCTATCCACCCATGGGTGAGGGCAGCACACTAGCGCCGGCGGTGCGCGTGGTCTGCTCCGTAGGCACGTCGCGTCCAGTCATCGTGGGGCCGGGACATTGTTGGCGTCGGGGTCGGCGTCCAGCGACTTCCTTGAGCGGCGGGAAGGTCGGCGTGGTGGGAGGTTGAGGTCTGTGCGTTCCTGCTCCGCGTCCCGGTGGGAGTCCCAGTGCGTGTAGGTCTGCCGTCCGGTGAAGAGCAGCCACCAGCCGTGGCCCCAACCGCGTCGAGTGAGCCACCAGAGCAGTCCGGCGGCCGCGCCCGCCGCGAGCAGCAAGGGCGGCAGCCCGGCGAGCACGTCCGCGCCGGCCAACCCGATGGCGAGGACAGCCCCCATTCCGAGCAGCGCTATCACTGCCAGGCCGAGGGCTGCGGCGAGCACGACCATCACCAGCCACTGCGCCAGGAGCCGCCAGTCCAGCTGTCTCATCCTTCGGCGTACTGCACTTCGCTGGTACGGAGCACCTCAGCACGAAAGTACCGGCTCAGTTCCGCCGGTGTGCGGAGGTCTACCTTACGTCGTAGCAGCTGCGATAGCTCCCGCTCCAATGCTGCCATCCGGATCAAGCCGACCGGGTGTCCCCTCTTGAACTCCACCAGCACGTCAATGTCGCTGTCGGGCCGGAAGTCTTCCCGCAGGATCGAGCCGAAGAGAGCCAGTTTTCGGATACGATTGCGCCGGCAGAATGCGGCCAGTTCCTGCTGGGGCAGTGCCAGACCACGGACGGGCGTATCCGTTGTCATGCTGCCTCCTACCGCGCAGCGCGTAGAGGGAGATCGGCCAGCTCGGGCACGACCGATTCGGGCCGTTCCTCGCGTTCCAGCCGCGCGATGTTCTCGTAGGCAAACCGGACGCGCTTGGGCCAGCTTTCGTAGGTTGGCCCGGCGAAGTGCGGTGTCAGCACGACTTGATCGAATGCCGCTAGAGGGTGTCCGGCCGGAAACGGTTCTGCACTGAACGCATCGATGCCGGCACCGCCCAGGTGCCCGCTTTGCAGCGCAGCGACGAGCGCCGTTTCGTCTATCAACCCGCCCCGCGCCGTATTGATCAGGATCGCGTCCGGCTTCATTTGGGCTAGTTCGGCAGTGCCGATGAGTCCGCGTGTGCTCTCCATCAGCGGCACGTGGAGCGAGATAATGTCCGAGGTCTCCAGAAGCTGTGACCACGACACGTAGCGCACTTGCAGGCTATCGGTCACGTCGCTGGGCGCCGGCACCACGTCATAGTATTGGAGTTGTACGTCGAACGGTCGTAGCCGCCGTGCGACCTCCCGGCCAATCCGCCCCATGCCCACCAGTCCGACGGTGCGGCCCTCCAACTCGTGCGGCTCCCACTCGGGTGTCTTGGCCGCCGTCCATCGGCCGGCGCGCATATCGCGGTCCAGGACCGGCAGCCGCCGCAGCACCGCGAGGATGAACATGACCGTGTGCTCGGCCACGGCCACGGCATTGGCCCCGCCGTTGGTGGTCACCAACTGCCCGGCTGTCCGGCAGCGGTCGAGGTCAACATTGTCGTAGCCGGCGGATAGCAGCTGGATCAGGCGCACCTGCCCGTGCGGATCGTAGATGGCATCCGGGAAAGGGCTGAGAGGCGAAGCGATCACCACCTCGGCGCTGCGAATGGTATCGGCGTCATCGGCGGCGAGCGAGGCAATATCCGCGCCAGCGTGCGGCACGTCCAGTAGGTCCCAGCCGGCCGTGTCCGGCAGTAGCTCGTGGGTCAAGCGGCGGCATCCCTCGCCGAACTCCTGATAGAGTGCGATCTTCATCGAGCGGTCTCTCGCGGGTGAAGTTGTGGTGCAGTGGTCTGGCCGCGAGCATACCATAGCAGCCGTGAGGCGGCGCGTTGGCCGGGGGTGACGTGACCTCACCGGCTCCCCCCTCACCATCTGCCGGCCGCACCTGGTCCTGTAGGATCATACGTCAGGCCTCGGCCGCGACTGGGTATTGTGGTCGGCCAACCGCTCAGAAGTGTGTACGCGCGGCGGTGCCGGCCGCACCGCGCGACGCTCACTGTGCCGGCTCAGGGATGAGTGCTGCTGTCCACCGGTGTGTGGCCGCGTCGTTGCGCGGCGGAATGCCGTCGTTCATATCGCGGAAGGAGAGGACGCCATGCCCCGCGATCTCCCCATTGGGAACGGTACATTGCTGGTGAACTTTGACGACCAGTACCACCTCCGCGACCTGTACTTTCCGTATGTTGGCTCCGAAAATCACACCTTGGGCTATCCCTGTCGCTTTGGTGTCTGGGTCGCGGCTGAAGACGGCGGCCGGTTCAGCTGGGTCCACGATGAACCGTGGGTACGTACTCTCCGCTACCTGCCGGAAACGCTCGTTACCGACGTTTCGCTCCACAACCCCGACCTCGGGCTACGCCTGGACTGCAATGACGCCGTGGACTTTCACCAGGACCTGTACCTGCGGCGCATCACCGTCCACAACGAGCACGACCAAGCGCGGCAGGTGCGTCTCTTCTTCCACCACGACCTGCGAATCTCCGAGCACGACGTGGGGGACACCGCCTACTACGAGCCGACCCGGCGCGCGCTGCTCCACTACAAGGAGCGGCGCTGGTTTCTGATGTGCGCCGGTCGGGGCAGCCTGGCAACGGACGATGCGCCGGCAACGGAGCTAGTGGACTTCGGCATCAACCAGTTCGCGACGGGAACGAAGGGGATCGGCGGCGCCGAAGGCACCTGGCGCGATGCCGAGAACGCCCAGCTCGGGGGGAACCCGATTGCCCAAGGCTCCGTAGATTCCACGATGGGGTTGCATCTGGAGTTGCCAGCGCATGGAAAATCCGTTGTCTACTACTGGATCGTGGTGGGCCGGAAGTTTGAGGAGGTCACGGCCGTCCACCGGGCGGTGCGCTCCCGCGGACCGGAGACGTACCTCACGCGCACTGCCGACTACTGGCGGCTCTGGGTCAACAAGGAGCAGTTCGACTACAACGATCTCCCCGAACATCTCGTAGACCTTTTCAAGCGCAGCCTGCTGGTGCTTCGCACGCAGGTCAACGAGAAGGGGGCCATTCTCGCTGCGACGGACTACGACATCGCGCAGTTCGGTCGGGATACCTACGCCTACATGTGGCCGCGCGACGGTGCGCTCGTCGCCTACGGCCTCGACCTCGCCGGCTATTCGGGCCTGACCCAGCGGTTCTTCGACTTCTGCCATCGTGTGGTCACGAAAGAGGGCTTCCTGCTGCATAAGTACAATCCCGATGAGTCGCTGGCCAGCTCCTGGCATCCCTGGTACGAGCATGGCGAGCGCCAGCTGCCCATCCAGGAAGATGAGACCGGTC
Organism: Chloroflexota bacterium; assembly: GCA_965220865.1. Taxonomy (GTDB): domain Bacteria; phylum Chloroflexota; class UBA11872; order UBA12225; family JAJDUF01; genus JAJDUF01. Next base: position 2,232,479 of record OZ244848.1, on the reverse strand, counting down.
TTGTAGTGTGGTCCCTCTGGCAGCACTACGTCCGGTTCCGCGATGTCGAGTTCATCAAGCCACTGTATCGGGGGCTGATCGTCCGCGCTGCCGACTTCATGGTCGAGTATCGTGACCCGGAGACCGGGCTGCCCCTGGCCAGCTACGACCTCTGGGAGGAGCGTCGCGGCGTCTTGTCCTTTACAGTTGGCGCGGTCTACGGCGGCCTCACCGCTGCCGCATCGTTCGCCAGCACCTTCGGTCAGGATGACCTCGCGCAGCGCTATAGCCAAGCGGCCGCCGACATACGGCGTAGTGCGGACCTCTACCTCTGGCGGGAGGACGAGGGCCGCTTCGCACGGATGATTAACCGCCGGGCGGACGGCTCCTGGGACGTGGACCTGACCGTGGATGCCAGTCTAGCGGGCCTCTTCCAGTTTGGGATGTACGCGGCAGATGATCCGAAGATCGTCTCGACGATGGAAGCCGTGCGCGAGCGTTTGTGGGTCAAGACCGATGTCGGCGGCGTGGCCCGCTACGAGAACGACTACTACCACCAGATCAGCACGGACATCGCCCAGGTGCCCGGCAACCCGTGGTTCATTTGTACGCTGTGGCTGGCCGACTGGTATATCGCGAAGGCCCAAAATCGCGCCGACTTGGAGCCGGCCCTGGATATTTTGCAGTGGGTAGCGAGGAGCGCGCTAACGAGCGGAGTGCTTGCCGAGCAAATCCACCCCCATAGTGGCGTGCCCCTCTCCGTCTCGCCGCTGACCTGGAGCCACGCCACGTATGCGACCACCGTCCTGCACTATCTGGATCGGCTCTCCGAAGCGGAGCTATGCCCGGCCTGTGCCCGGCCGCTGTTTAGCCGTGAGCAGGCCACGGCGCACGCGGAGCACGAGCACCCGGCCGAGGTCGCTGCCTCGTAGGGGCCGGCATTTGCCCTCACCCCCGGCCCCCTTCCCGGCTAGGGCCGGGGGGTCCGCGCGGCGACCGGCCGCGTCTGCCGGCGGCGCGTGCGCTATAATTGCCCTACACCCGCGCGCTGCCCTGAGACCCACCATGACGACCACGGCGCCTGCGCCCACGACCACCATCCTGCCGTACCACGAGCAGGGTGCTATTGACTACGCCCACCTCGACTTCGATCCCCACAAACCGGTCCTGAAGCCTGACGCGATGGAACAAAATCTCCAACTGGAGGCAATCCTCGGCCTGCTCCGCGCCCACGTCACCGACTTCAATCGCCGGCCCGATGTCTTCCTCGATTCCAACACGATCATCTGCTACGACCCATGCGATTTCAACGTGCGCGTCTCCCCGGACGTGTACTTGGCCTTCGGGGTGGACGCACAAGCCATCCGGCCGCGCAAGCTCTACTTGCCCTGGGAGGTAGGCAAGCCGCCGGACTGGGTGCTGGAGATCGGCTCGTCAAGCACTGGACGGGAGGACGTAGGCCGGAAGCGGGACATCTATGCCCGTATTGGTGTCCCGGAATACTGGCGCTTCGATCCGACCAAGAGGGGTGAGTATCACGGGCAGCGGCTGGCCGGAGATCGGCTGGTGGACGGGGAGTACCGGCCTATCGAGCTGACCACGGCGCCGGACGGCCTCCTGAAGGGGTACAGCGAGGTACTGGGGTTGAGCCTGTGCTGGGATAATGGCTGGCCGCGGTTGTACGATCCGGCCGCGGGCACCTACTTGGAGACCTGGCAGCAAGAGCGGGCGGCGCGCGAGGCTGCTGAAGCGCAGGCTGCTATCGAGCAGGCCTCCCGTCAGGTCGCCGAGGCGCGCATACGACAGCTAGAGGTGGAGTTACGCCGGCGCCAAGCGGACCGATAGCCTTGCGCCGAGCGGGCCGCGATCAGGACACCATCCCCCGGCCCCCTTCCCGGCTAGGGCCGGCGAGTCCGCGCGGCGACCGCTGAACCTCTGCAGACCGGTGCTTTGCAGACTGGCCCTAGGCCCCGGCAGCCGCGGCCATGACCGCGTTGGAGAACAGTGTCCGCCGCGGGCGCTCAGTGGTCCAGTTGCTCGTCTGCACCCGGTTGGTGAGCAGGATGCAGACGACGCCGGTCACCGGATCGCCCCAGGCGAGCGTCCCCGTGACTCCGATGTGACTAAAGGTGTGCGTTGAGGTCAGGTCGCCCGACACGTGGCCCGTCTTCCGACCCTTCACTTCCCAGCCCAGTCCCCACTCGACGCGCGGCCACGGCGCCTCAGCACCGCTGTCACGTAGCCCCGGCGCGGCGTCCGCAGCGGCTGGCGGCACCGACACTTGTATGCGGGTCATTTCCGCGCGGCTCGCCGCTGTGAGCACGCGATTGCCTTCGGCGAGTTGCTGGCCGTCAGGCATGAAGCTGCTCGTGAAGCGTGCCAGGTCCGCAGCCGTCGCAAACAGGCCGCCCCAGGGGATGCCCAGTTGCCGGTAGTAGGCCGAATTTGCCGCCTCGTAGGTCTTGCCCTCCTGGCCGGTGTCGGCGACGTGTGCGACGCGCTCCCAGGCTGCCTCCGGCACCGGTATCCACGCGGCGGTCATGCCGAGCGGCGCCAGAATGTGCTGGTGTACGTGCTCGTGATAATGCAAGATTGCCGACGGCTCGCCCCGTTGGCCCAGCGTGCCGGCGTTCCCCCGGCCGACCAGTTCGGCGAGCAGCAGAATCCCGCAATTGCTGTAGAGATGGGCCGTGCCCGGGGCGAAGAATAGCGGCGCTGCCTGGAACGAGTACACGAAGTCTGCCAGCGGCGCGTGACGCCGCCGTAAGCGCATGTTCGCTACCGAGAAGCCCGGCAGGCCGGAGGTGTGGGTGAGTAGGTGGCGCACCGTCACCGTCGTGCGGTCAGCCGCATCGCGGCCGCTCGCCGGTCCGGCGAGGAATTCCGGCAAAAGGGCGCCAACCGGTTCGTCCAGGGCAAACCGGCCGCGCTCCACGCACTGCATGACTGCGGTGGCGGTCACCGGCTTGGTGATCGAGGCGAGCGAGAAGACCGTTGCGGCATCTACCGGCCGGTTCGTATACGGATCGGCCATGCCGATGTAGCACGTGCCGGCCACCTTTCCATGTCGAGCGACCAGCGCCGCAGTTCCCGGTACCACAGACTCACCGACCCAGCCTTCCAGCAAGCCAAACGCGCGGCGCAGCGCGTCCGCGTCCATGCCCGCCGCTTCAGCCCCCGCTACATCAACACTCACGTTGCTACTCCATCGGCTTGTCCGGACGGCCCGCGCTACCGGTCCTTCATGCACGGTCCTCGCTTCCGGCATACCGGGTGCCTCCACCGCAACGCCGCAGTAGTATCGCCGTTCCCATATATTGATAGGGCAGCGTTATTGGGCGACCTGTAGATTCAACTGTCTTGTCAGACGGCGCACGGCTACGACCTTCCACGTCCCGGCCCAGTTAGTTGGCAGCATCTTCTAAGCAGTAGCAGTCAGCAGGAGGTCCAGGAAAGCACGCGGGCTAAGAATGGTGACCTACCTCACCGTAGGTTCTTAGCTGCTGTAGTTTGGTATCTCCTGTGACCAGATAAGCGGCTTCTGCCGACACAGCGGTGGCCAAGACCAAATAATCCTCAGGATGCGTAGCCACTCCCTCCACTGGAGCAGTGATTGGAATGATGATTGCCCGGCGCTGAAGCAGGGCTAAGAACCGAGCACGTTGCTGGGGAGTTAGGCGACGGCGAAAGTACGGATCCTCAAACGTGTGGATGAGTTCAGCGATGATATGCGCGGAGAGGGCTAAACGGTAGGAGCGTGCCTGCCAGGCATCAATGAGTTGGGCGGGCGCAGCAGCAGGGTTGGAGCGCACGAAACCGGAGGCAAGCACATTGGCATCAAGTACCGCTGTAATCACAGCATTTTGGCGGCAGGACGTTGCTGGCCACTGCAGTGCTTCTTCCGGGCCTCGGTGAAGGCACGGCTCAACTCCCGCTCCAGTTCCTCGTCCGGCACCTCCTTGAAGGCAGCACGCATTTCGGCGATGATAGCGAAGTCCTGCTCACGCTCTGCATCGAGCCGGGTGGGTTGTTCGAGGCCCTGGGCTGAGGTAGGAACTGCGACCTCTCGGGCGTCCACCGCCAGTTTGTACTTCGCCATCACCGCTGCCCTCCTCTGCTTGAAGCATAGTATCATACGCGAACGATGATGGAGGACTGCTATGCGCTTTTCCCGCGTTGCCGAGCACTTCGACCAGTTGGAGGCTACCAGCAAGCGCAATGAGATGATAGCGATCCTGGCCGCCTTGTTCGGCAAGGCAGACAACGCTATCGAAATCGCCCAACTCGCCTATCTGATTCAGGGGCGGGTAGCCCCCACCTTCGAGCAAGTCGAGTTCGGGATGGGAGAGGCCCTCGTGGCTGAGGCTCTTGCCCAAGCGCTGGACCAGCCAAAGGACGAGATCGCGGCGCAGTTTGCCCGCCTCGGCGACTACGGGCTGGTCGCGGCAGAGCTGCACGCAGACGACGCTGCACCCGAAGGTCAGGAAGTCTCGGCGGTCTTCGAGACTCTGAAGCAGATAGCGCACACCGCGGGCGCCGGCTCGGTCGCCCAGAAGACGGAGCTATTGGCCGACCTGCTGCGTCAGGCGAGCGCGAGCGAGGCCAAGCACCTCGCCCGTATTCCGTTGGGCCGGCTGCGCCTCGGTATCGGCGACCCGACGGTGATGGATGCGCTCTCGTTCGCCCGCATCGAATCCATGGCGGCACGCAAGCCTATCGATCCGGCCTATCACAGCCTGCTCCGATGGCTCAGACACGATTTTCCAGAGGCGCGCAAGCCTATCGAGCGGGCCTACAACATCTGCTCCGACCTCGGTCTCGTCGCACGCACCTACTGGGACGAGGGCGAGGCCGGGCTGGCCGCGATCAAGGTGGCGGCCGGCCGGCCGGTGCGTCCGGCGGCGGCCGAGCGGCTACCCGGGCCGGAGGAGATCATCGCCAAGGTGGAGCGTTGCGCCGTCGAGCCGAAGATAGACGGTCTGCGTGCCCAACTCCACCTCCTCGAGGGCGACGAGGTGCGTATCTTCTCCCGCAACCTCGAAAACACCACGGCGATGTTCCCGGAGCTTGCCGAGGGGCTAGTCGCGCAGGCGGGAGGCCGTACCGTGATCCTGGACGGGGAAGCGGTCGCTTACGATCCGGCAACGGGGCAATATCATCCGTTTCAGGTCACCGGTACACGGAAACGCAAGTACGGAATCGAGAAGCTGCGTACCACACTGCCGCTCAAACTCTTTGCCTTCGATATTCTGTATCTCGACGGTGAGGACTTTACTGACTGTCCCTACACCGAGCGGCGCGAGCGGCTGGAGGAGCTACTCGGCGACGGACGCGAGCCGCCGGATCGGGAGACCAAGACCGACTGGCTGCCAACCGAGTGGATCGCCGACCCCGAGGGTCAGGCGCTGCTCCCCAGCGACTGGCGCGTCGTGGACGCCGCGGCGGACCTCGATGCCTACTTCTACGCCACGGTTGGCCTGGGGCAGGAAGGTATCGTAGCCAAGCGCCTCGATTCGCCCTACCAAGCCGGCGCCCGCAACTACAACTGGATCAAGCTCAAGCGCAGCTACCGTGGCGAGCTACAGGACACCATAGATGGGGTGATCGTCGGCTATTGGCAGGGCAAGGGCCGCCGCGCTCAGTTCGGGATTGGCACGGTCCTGACGGCCCTCTACGACCCGGATCAAGAGCGGTTTGTCACCGTGACTCGCTTGGGCACCGGTTTCTCGGAAGAGGAATGGGTGGCGTTGCGGCAACGTCTCGACCAGGAGCGGGCCGGGGAGCAGCCCGCTCGCGTGGACTCGCAGCTAACGCCGGACGTGTGGGTGGAGCCACAAGTGGTCATCGAGATTCAGGCCGACGAGATCACCCGTAGCCCCTTCCATACTGCCGGTCGCGGCGAGGACGAGTTGGGCTACGCGCTGCGGTTCCCCCGCGTGATCGGCTTCGTGCGTGAGGACAAGCGGCCTGAGGATGCCACCACCGTCGCGGAGATCGTGAGCCTCTACGAACGCCAGGGCCAGCAGGCCATGCCCAAAAAGTAGGGGAGCCGGTGCTGGGCCTAACCCCCGGCCTCACCCCAGAGCAACTCCAGAGGAGGGAAGCCGCTCCCTCATGTGCGTCGCATGGACCAGAGCTGTTTTAGGCTCGCGCCCAGTTGCCAGCCAATCTCGAAGTGCTGAGCGTAATCTGGGCGTGCGGCGAGCCGACTATCGAACATCACCAGTGCCCGTGCTAGCACTGCCAGCTGGTACGCGGTCGTCATGCCCTCGTTGGGCCGTCGAACCCAGAGCACACTGACACGGTGGAGTTTGAGGGCGGTCTCATGCTGAATGCGGGCCTTGGTATCCGCGTTTATCCAGGCAAAGCCGGCCTGAGAGCGTGTACGACACTGTAGTTGGAGGAAAGGTATCCTGATCGGGCCAGAGTAGTGTGCGGGAGGCGCACCATGGCACCAACACGCTAGGCGACGGACCTGACGGATGCCCAGTGGACGCGGCTGGCCCCCTTGGTGCCCCCACCAGGGGTTGGGCCCCCACTCCGCCACGAGCAGCGCGTGCTCATCAATGCCATGCTGTACGGCTTGCGGAGTGGCTGCCCTTGGCGCTTGCTGCCCCATGACTTCCCGCCGTGGTCGACGGTCTATCACCACTTCCGCAAGTGGCGCAACGAGGGGGTCTGGGAAGCGATCATGCACGCCTTGCGGCGCCAGGAGCGCCAGCGCCACAATCGGGCGCCAGCGCCTGGTGCCGTCATCATCGACAGCCAGTCGGTCAAGACGACGGAAAAGGGGGCCCCCGCGGCTATGATGGGGGGAAGCGGGTGACCGGGCGCCAGCGCCATCTGTTGGTGGATACCCAGAGCACGATCGTCGCGGTCGTGGTGCATCCGGCTGATATCCAGGATCGCGACGGGGCTTATGCGGTGCTGGAGCGGGCGTCGGCCCAGACCACGCGGGTGCAGCAGCTGTGGGCCGACGCGGCCTATCGGGGGGCGTTTGCGCGCTGGGTCACGGCCGCGTGGGGCTGGACCATCGCGATCGGGCGTCGCGCCCCGGACGCCGTCGGTTTCACGGTGCAACCGCGGCGCTGGGTCGTGGAACGCACCTTCGGCTGGCTGGGCCGCTGCCGGCGGTTGAGCAAAGACTATGAAGAGGACCCGGCGACCAGTGAAACCTGGATTGCCCTGGCCATGTGCGCGCTGTTACTGCGCCGTTTGTCTTCACCTTCATAAGTATCGTACATGCTCTGAGGATTGGGATGATATTCTCAATGCCTGGCCGGGCGGGACTATTGTCGGTCACTTTCGGCCCCTTTCTGTCTCCAGAGCGCTCACTGGAGCCCGCAATCCCTCGCAACCGCTACTCGACAATGGTAGGGGGCGGGGAATGTCTGAGGCCACCTCTGCCGCCGAAAAACCTGTAACGGCCAGGCCTCGATGACGTGTGGGAGAGCCACTGCAGGACGATGAGGTACCTCGGCACCGCTTACTACTGTCGGGCACGGCACGTGACAAACCTACGGGTAGTCCCTTCCATACTCAAGTGACGGGGCGTTGGAGTAGCGGCCTAACTCGTCACCCTTTCAAGGTGAAGATCACGGGTTCGAATCCCGCACGCCTTACGCCTGTCAGTCTGTACGCACGATAGCGACGCGCGCCCGGTGGGTGCCGAAGGACAGCTCGGCAACGTGGTCAGCGGGCGGGAGGCTTCCGACCGTGAGGCTGCGGGCAATCGTCTCACCGGCCACGTGCTCACCGTGGCGCTCGACGACGGCCGTGAGGGCGGCATCGCTCGTGTCGAGCGTGATCGTAACCCAATCGCTCAGGGTCAATCCGGCGTCGCGGCGGACGCCTTGCAGGCGATGGACCAGCTCGCGGGCCAGCCCTTCACGCTCCAGTTCCGGCGTGAGCCGCGTGTCGAGCGCGACCATCGCGCCGCCCTCCTCGACTACGCTGAAACCGGGCTGATCTTCGACCTCGACCTCGTAGCTGTCCGGGCCAAGCTCGACCGCCGCGCCATCAACCGTGAGGGTCACCGGCTCGCTGGCGTCCTTGCTGCGGGCCAAAGCCTGACCGTCGGCCGCGCGCAGCGCCTGCAGGATCGCCTGCGTTTGGCGGCCGAACTGCGGCCCGATCACGGCGGGGAGTGGTCGGACGCGATAGGCGACGTACTCGTTGGACGACTCGGCGAAGCGTAGCGCCTTGACGTTAAGCTCGTCGAGCAATTGATCTTGGTGCTCGGTCAGCACCTTGCGGTCGCTCGCAGCCGCAACGCGCACGGCGATAGAGGTGACCGGCTGGCGCACCTTGATCTGGGCACGGCTGCGGGCTGCGCGGCCCAGGCTCACCACCCGCCGCACGAGGCTCATGGCCTCGCTCAGGGCCGGGTCGAGCCGGGCTGTATCGGCCGCCGGCCAGTCGCACAGATGCACCGACTCCGGCGCCGCGCTATCCACCGACCGCACCAGGTTCTGATACAGCTCCTCGGCCAGGAACGGCATCGGCGGGGCGATCAGCTTCACCAGCGTGACCAGCACCTCGTGTAGCGTGGCAAAGGCCGCGGCTTGGTCGGTCTTGTCCGTGGCGCGCCAGAAGCGCCGCCGGCTGCGCCGCACGTACCAGGTGGATAGCTCCTCGACGAACGCCTCGGTACGGCGGACCAAGGTCATCACATCGAAGCGGTCCATACCGTCGGTCGCCACTTGGACGAGCCGGTGTAGCTCGCTGAGGATCCAGCGGTCGAGGGCCGGGCGCTCCGCCACGGCCGGCGCGGGCGCCGCCGGATCGAAGCCCTCCAGCTCGGCGTAGGTCACGAAGAAGGCGTAGACGTTCCAGAGCGTCAGCAGCCGGCGCTCGACCTCCGCGAGCGTATTCCAGCCGAAGTTCACGTTGTGCTCCGGGTTGGTGCCCATGTACATCCAGCGCATCACGCTGGCGCCGGCGCGGTCGGCGGCCTCATTGAACTCGATGGCATTGCCCCAGCTTTTGTGCATCTCACGGCCCTCTCCGTCGCGCACCTGCGCGTGGCCGAGGACCGTCTGGAAGGGCGGCTTGTGCTCCAGGACCGTGCTCATCGTCAGCAGCACGTAGAACCAGTTGCGGAACTGGCCGGGAAACGATTCGGTGATGAAGTGCGGCGGGAACCACTGGGACCAGTAGTCGCGGTCCGTGCGGTAATCGAGCGTGGAGTAGGGCACAATACCGGCATCCAGCCAGGGGTTGCCCACGTCCGTGATGCGACTGGCCGTGGCGCCACACTGCTCACAGCGGACCTTCACCGCATCTACCCAGGGGCGGTGGGGGGAATGGCCCTCGAAGGCGTTCCACCCCTCGATAGCCCGTCCGCGCAGCTCTTCCGGGCTACCGATCACGTCGAACCAGCCGCACTCCGCGCAGGTCCAGATGGGCAGTGCCAGCCCGTAGTAACGCTTCTTGGAGATCATCCAATCGTCCATGTTGCGGAGCCAGTCAAGCTCGCGGTCCAAGCCCCACGGTGGCAGCCACGTGATCTGCTTGGTCACGTCCGCAATCTCGTCCCGCAGCCGGGTCGCCGGCGCCGGGTCAGTGGCCAGTGGCCGGTGGTCAGTGATCGGTCGGCGCGGGCCGTCCATGGAGATAAACCACTCATCTACCAGCCGAAACACAAGCTCGCTGCTGCAACGCCAGCAGACCGGGTAGCGGTGGGTATAGAGCGCGACGTGGTAGAGCCGCCCTTTCCGCCGCAAGCTCTCGATGATCGGCTCGGCGATGTCGTACACGTTGCGGCCACTCAGCCAGTCGAACCCCTCGACATAATTGCCGAACTCGTCGAGTGGGACGATGGGCGGTAGACCGTACACGCGGCCCAGCTCCATGTCTTCCTTTCCGCAGCCGGGGGCGATGTGGACGATGCCGGTGCCTTCGGTCTCGCTGACCTCCTCCCAGGCAATGACCGGATGTCCAATCCCCCTCTCCCCCTGGGAGAGGGTTGGGGTGAGAGCCGTCTGCTGCGCCGGTAGCTCGTCGAACGGTCCGGCATAGGTGAGGCCCACCAGCTCACGCCCCGGCACCTCACCCAAGACTTCGTACTCCCCTTGCAGGGCAGCAGCAGCCGTCCCCTTGGAGACGTAGAGCGTCCGGTCACCTTGCCGGACCCGCAAGTACGGAAGCTCCGGGTGTACCGCCGCGGCCACGTTGGCGGTGAGGGTCCAGGCGGTCGTCGTCCAGACGAGCAGCGCTTCGCCGGGGCGCTCGTGCAGCGGAAACTCCGCGAACACGCCGGGGTGCTCCAACTCCTGATAGCCCTCGGTGACGATCTCGTGCTGCGAGATACCGGTGCCGCAGCGCGGACACCAGGGCATCGAGTCGTTGCCCTTGTAGACCAGGCCGCGCTCGTGGCACCGCTTCAAGAAGTGCCAGATGTTGTAGTTGTTCTCGTCGGACAAGGTGAAGTACGAGTTGTCCCAGTGCATCCAATAGCCCAGCCGGATGGACTGCTCGGTCTGGATGCCGGCGTACTTGTAGACCCGCTCCTTACAGCGCTCGACAAACTCGGCAATACCGTAGGCCTCGATGTCGCGCTTGCTCTTGAAGCCAAGCTCGCGCTCGACTTCCACCTCGATCCAAAGGCCCTGGCAGTCGAAGCCGTTCTGGTAACGCTGGTCGAAGCCGCGCATTGCCCGGTAGCGCTGGTAGGTGTCTTTGTAGGTCCGTCCCCAGGCGTGATGGACGCCCATGGGGTTGTTGGCGGTGATGGGGCCATCCATGAATGACCAGCGCGGGCCGCCCTTGTTCTTGGCGACGAGCTTGTCGAACGCCTGCGTGTCCCGCCAGAGCGCCAAGATGCGCTCTTCCATCGCCGGATACTCTAAGGTACGCGGCACTTGTCGAAATCCCATACCTAGTACTCCTTTGGGGCCTAGCCCCCGGCCGGGGAGGGAGGTCGGCATCCTTAAACACGAAAACTCGTCCCAGTAGGGACGAGCCGATATGCCCGCGGTACCACCCCGCTTAGAGATCACCATCGGCCAGCATAGCCGACGGCGCCTCTCACCTCTGTCGCGTACGTGTTCATACGCGCGCCGTTGCTAACGGGTAGCACACCCGGTCCCATCTACTAGAACGCAGCGTCGGTCGTGCTCCGACTCTGTCCGCGCTCGTTGGGGGGACGGCTCAGGAAGGATTTTCCGCTGCTTTCCGGCGCCTGCTCACACCAACCGCAGGCTCTCTGCCGCCGTGTGCGGCAGCGTACTCGTTTCCGTCGTCGCCTGGTATCGCTATGCAGTTGTCAAGACGCGCCTCAGCCGGCGCGCGCCATAAGTGTGGCATTCCTGAGCAAGCCGTGTCAATCGGCGCTTGGCCGCCGCCCCATTACAGGCCATCCATCCGGTAGGACCACCACTCTTGGAGGCGTTCGAAGCCCAGCGCTTCATAGAAACTGAGCGCTACCGGGTCTGTCAGCCATTCCCGCCGCAGCGCCTGCTTGGCGCCTCGCTCCCGGTGCCGGCGCAGCTGCTCCCGGACCAACCAGCTGCCAATCCCCTGCCGCTGGTACGGCTCCGCGACCTCGGTCCACTCGACGTTGATCCAGTGCCGGTAGTCAGGGCGGTCGGCAACGTGGCGGCTCAGGCCCCACACGCCACATTCGCCGATCCGCTTCCCATCGAGCAGGGCGTGTAGCTCCCATTCCGGCCCTTCCGCGTCTAGCTGCCACTCGAACGTCAGGCCGTCAATGGCCGGCGACTCGCCGGGGCCCGCATCCTGCAATGAGCGATACATCAGGACGCCGTGCTGCTCCACCTCAAAGCCAAAGTCTTGCAGTCCGGCAATGAGGTGGGGCCAAGACGCCGGCATGCCGTGGCGGCCAACGCACAGGCCACCGCCAGTGGAGAGGCTATCGCACTCCAAACGGCGGGCGCGTTGGGCAAATGTCTCTAGGAGTACCTGCAAGCCCTTCCCGGACTGCGGATCGGCCAGAATGAAGCCCGCCTGGCCGCTGTCCCGATACTTCCGTTCATACTGCCCATTGGTCCAGCGGGGATCATCGCGGTCCGAGCGCCACAACGAGGCGGCTGCAACGAGCTGGCCCCTGTCCAGGACGCAGAACGTTTCCGTCGTGCCGTGATCCGGCTCTTCGCGAAAGTAGGTCCCCTCCTGGTCCGGGTCCCCCAGCACCGTCGCCAACTGCTGCTCGGTCAATTCCCAACCGGGCGGTACCGAGGCGAGATGTTGGTTGGCCAGCCGTCTGAGGGCCGGCAGTAGCTCCGGGCGGTACTCGACGACTTGCATACCCTTTCCTCCTTTGTTGCGGCGCCTGGCTGTCACAGAACGGCCAGCCGGCCGCGACGCGGTTGCCAACGTATCGAGTGAGAAGACGGCACCGTTCGCAAGCGCGGCTCCCTCGGCGAGCGCGTTGAGGTAACTGTGTGCGAGCACCGCCGGCGAGCCAAAGCGGGCGACCGCCTCCTGCTGGGCAGCGTCAGCGGCAAGACCCTGGGCGCGTAGCCTCCGCGCCGACTCCTCCAGATGATCCCGTACCTCCGCGAGGATTCGCGCTCTGCGCCGCCGGTGCAGCCCCGCACGGGCCAGCTCGTCGGCCAACCGCTGGAGATAGCCGTCAATCGCTCCCGGTGTCATCGGCTGAACTCCCGCAGCGCGGCGTCTTGCCTCGCGCAGAACGACCCGGTGCTAGAGATCAGGTGTAGCCGAGCAGGGCCAGCCCTCGTCGCGGGCGAGCTACTGATTCGACTGTGGTGTCGGCCACCGCGCCGGCCTCACGGTCCAAGCCCTGGCTGGGATTGCCAGCCTGAGCAAACAGCAGGGCCAGGGCCACGCCCCTGATCAATCCACTAAGAACAGGAACAGGAAATAGGTAGAAGATCGCTGAGGGGTGTAGCAACCCGGTCGTCGAGATAGCCCAACTGAGGCCAAGTGGAAGCCCCAACCCGAGGGCGCTGGCAAACAGCCACCAACCGGCCCGGCGCACCCAGCGCCGCAAGAGCAGCCACTGGAAGAGGCCTACTCCTAAGAGCAACACCAGGAGAGACATCGCTATGCCGGTAACCTCCCAATGCAGCCCCGCGACGAAGATGCGATTGACGATCCAGGCGACAGCAAAAGCGCCTCCCCACCCGGCGCCGCTGGCCAGTATCCACCACCGGGCACACTCTACCCAACGTCGGAGCATCAGCCATTGCCCGAATCCCACCAGTAAGGCTCCGATCAACTCCAACGCGGTGTGGTGTACGAACAGTATGGCGTTTACGGAAGGGCTTTCCCAGTCAGTAATGAGCGCATCCTCGAACACCGCCCATGTGAACGCATTAATCAAACTGGGTGCAAAGCCGCCGCCCATGAACAACAGGACCAAGGCAACACCGGCAGCGAGCCAGCCTGAGCGCGTGCATGGGGTCCGGCGCATCGGGGCAGCCACACGGCTTCCTTCCGGCTCGTCATCCGAACGGAGGCTGATGCGGGCCAGGAGCAGGGCCAGACGGGTCATAGCAGAGCCTCCTTGCTTGCCGGTCGCGGCAAAGCGCCGCGCTAACTCCGCCGGCGCGCCAAAACGGGCCACGGCCTGCTGCCAGGCAGCGTCAGCAGTCTGGCCCTGGAGCTGCAACGCCCGCACCGACTCGCTGAGGTGGTCTTCCACCTCGGCACGAATCTCAGCTATGCGTCGCGGACCGATACCGGCAGCCGCTAGCTCGGCCGAGAGCGTGGCGAAGAAGTCCTCGCCGGGTTGCCGTGTCATGTCGTGCTCCCGAGCACGGCCGCGACCGCGCCGCTGAAGGCCCACCACGCTTCCCGTCGCTCCGCGAGCACGGCCCGGCCCCGCTTCGTCAGCTCATAGACGCGCCGCCGCCGGCCACCAACCGCGGTCCAGCTACTCCGGAGCAGACCGGACTGTTCGAGGCGGTGCAGGGCGGGATAGATCGTCCCCTCGGGCAGATCGAACGTGCCACCGCTGCGCTCGCGTAGCGCGGTGATGATCGCGTACCCGTGGGCAACGCCAGCCGCCAGCGCGGCCAGCAGGAGTAGGTCGAGGTGTCCCTTGAGCGCTTCACCCTTCATACCTAGCTACTCTATACTATGTGACGCTAGGTATCAACCGTTCGGATGGGAGCCGCCTGTCATCAAGGGGGCAGCAGCTCTCGCCTCGCCACCACGCAGCCGCGAGACACTCACCAGCTCGCCAGCGCAGAGGCAGTCGGGGTGAGGTTGACCGCCTGGGCACTCAAGGCTCGATCATGATCTGCCGACCGTGATCGAGGCCGACATAGTAGCGATTGGTGGCGGTAAGACCGATAATCGGCTCGTCACCCAGGGCTATGATCCTCGCACGAAAAGGTGGCATCCCGCCGATCCGGAGCGTGCCTACATAGGTCGCTGCCAGCACACGCGAGCTATCAGCAAGGACCACGCGAACATATCTCTCTACCGGCGCTCCGTTCGCTACGAGGGCGGAAGGCAGAATGATAGCTCCGTCAAAGCCGGTGTCGAGCAGCGCTTCCACGTCGAAGGTACGCCGACCTAATTGGACACGCACAGGGATGTAGGGAAAACGGGAGCTAATGATACGTTGGTTCACAGCCATCGGTATTCTGCGACATCTCCGATCTTGAAGATGAAGGCTTGCTCTGTCGGGCCGAACTCTTCATCCGCCCGGTCGGCGACAGCGAGCACCGTTGTGCCGAGCACCGTCCGACCCTGGCGCGTAATAGCAGCGTACTGCCCCTCATGCTGTTGCTCCAAGGGCTGCCCATACTTCGCGTAGAGAGCATCAGCTTCTTCTATTGTTGGTTGTGCCGTCATGCCGTCCGTACCTCCTGCCCGTAGAGGTATAGCATACTGTCATCTGCTCCGGATCATTGCAGCAGGGGAGGGGCCGGAGCGTGCTACGCCGGTCAGTCTCTGGCCCCCCTATGGCCCCCCCGCTTCGCAGGGGAACGGGCGCAGCGTGCTGCGCCCCTACGGCTTGGCCTATACCTACCCCAGTCAGGAGGGGGCCGGGGGGTGAGGCGCGCTCCCTCACCGGCTGCCCGCTCTATCCGGGTCCGGGGCGACGTGGAGCGTGCGTTCTTGCCGGTAGGTGACCAGGCCCGGTGGCGCTCCTTTGATACGACGCACGTGACGGCGTTGGGTGTAGTCCACCGTGACGCTGGTCGCGTTGCGCGCGGCGCTCGCCGCGGCAGCCAACACCGCCGCAGCCTGCAAGATGTGCTCCGGGACAGACGGTCCAGGCGACCGGATGACGACGTGGGCACCGGGCACACCGCGGGCGTGGAGCCAGAGGTCGTGCGGCCGCGCCTCGCGGAACGTTACTTGGTCGTTACCACGCCGGCTCTGCCCGACCAGGACTTCTATCCCACCGATAACGTGACGGTCGAATCCGCTGGCCTGGTTGTCGGGGCGCCGACGCGGTGGCCGGGCGTCCGTCGGGATCAGGCCCTCCTCCTGCGCTTCCTGCTCGATGCGCCGGACGGCGGCGACCGTCTTGGCCGCTGCGAGCAGGGCCAGCGCCTCGGCGATAGCCTGCTGCCGGAGGCGCGTCCGCTCCAGACGCGCGGCAACTACCTTCGCGCCGCGCTGCTGGCGCTGATAGTGGTGAAAGTAGCGCTGGGCCACCGCCGGCGGCGCCAGGGTCGGATCGAGGCTGATGGTAAGCTCGCCGCCGTCCGGCGCGGCCCCGGCGACCTGCAAGACGGTCTGGCCCGGCTGGACTTCATGCGCCAAGGCGAGCAACCACTCCCCGGACAGTCGCAGCCGCTCTCGCTCTTCGACCGGCAGCAGCGCCCGCTGCAAGGACCGCTCCTGGTTACGCAGGCGGGCCGCGGCGGTGGTGAGCGATTCCTGCACGGTCCGCCGCTGCGGCTCAACTGCCGGTTGCCCAGGGGGCTGCGCTGGCGCTGGCGTCGCTACGGCCGCGTAGAACCGTTCGAGGGCACCGCTCATACTCTCGACCGGGCGGGCGTCGGGATACTGGGTCAGTCGGTAGGGAGCGAACGCGACCGGAGTGGTGCCGTCGTAGGCCAGGTGTGACTCGGAGCGACCCGCAGCGGCAGCGGCGAAGAGGTCGGCAAGGGCCGCAGCGACCGCCGACCAGTCGTGCGTCTCGGCCACCGTCGTCTCCGCGCTGCCGGTGGCGCGATACGCTACCTCCTTGGCGAGCAGCGGACTACACGCGCGCAGGCTGCCTACCAGCGCGCGCCACAGCGGCCCGGTCGTGTTGCCGGCCCGGCACGCCGCCCGCACCGTGTCACCCGTGAGCCGGCGTGGATCCAGCTTGTCCTGCGGTGGTGGTGGACGGTAGGGATGGCGGGGAAGCACGGTGCGGTAACGATTGATCTGCGGGCCGACACGCTTCGCGCTGTCGTACACGACCGCCTCGGCATCGAGCAGGATCAGGTTGCTCAAGCGGCCCATGACCTCCACGACGAGGTCCGTCGTCTGCACCGACGCACCGGGTTGGTGACGTTGAAAGCGGAGTCGCAGCACCCGCTCCAGCAGCGGTTGCTCTACGGCGACCAGCCGGCTACCGCGCACGTGCTTGCGTAGGAGCAGTAGCAAGGGCGTGACCGCATCGGACGGTCGGCCAGGACGGTCGGCAACGAGGTGGATACGCGCGTGCTGGGGATGGGCAGAGCAGAGCAGCCAGTGCGCCCCGCTGGGGCCGTAGAGCTGGAAGGCAATGCCCAGCGGCTCCGGCAGATGCACCCGCTGGACGCGGCTGCCGACGACACGTTGCGTCAGCTCGGCGCGGATAGCCGCCAGGGTCAGTGCGTCAACGTACATGGCACGGGAAGTGTGCCGTAATCGGGGGGCAACTGCTCACGCGCCACGCCGGAAGCGAGTCCACGCTTCGCGGTAGTGCCGCGCCCGGAGCCGCCACCGTTCCCAGCGGGTTGTCGGCGCCCATTGCTCGCGAACGGCGAGGTGAGCGTGCCGCTCGGCGCGATCATCCAACGGGATCAACGCCTGGCGGGCGGCCTCGACACCGTACCGCCGCGCCAAGGCCAGGCCGAGGAGATGATCGGCAAAGTGCGGATTTTTGGGCAGTAGCGAGCCGTGCAAGTACGTGCCGAAGACGTTGCTCGACACCGCTCCCTCGGTGCCGTCGTGGGCGTTGTTGCCGTGGCCGGTCAGCACCGTGCCGAGCGGCCGGGCGGATGGGCCGAGAAAGGTGCGGCCACCGTGATTCTCAAAGCCGACGATGGTTGAGAGGGCCTCGCGCCCCGGCGCATCGCCGTCCAGTTCTCTCTCCAGCGGGGGTGGGGGGGCAGCCCAAGCCACGACGACGTTGCCGATGCAGCGTGGCACCTCCGGGCCAGGATGGACGGTCCGGGCGTCCAGAATGCCCAGCCCCGGTAGCGCCGCGCCGACCGCCGGCCGGTACGAGTGGCCAAACAGCTGATAGGCGCCACAGACCACGAGCATCGGCAACCCCGCGTCTGCCGCTGTCCGCAGGACCGGTCCTTTCCGCGCCAGCAGGTCCTCGGTGAGGAGCCGCTGCTCACCGTCTTGCCCCCCGCCCATGAAGACGAGATCGAGGCCCTCGTCGGGCAGGTCGTCACCGATGCCGAATGACCGGACCACGAGGTCAATCCCCCGCCAAGCGCACCGTTGGCGCAAGCAGATGATATTGCCACGGTCGGCGTAGACGTTCATGAGGTCGGCATAGAGATGGGCGAGGGTCAGTTGCAGCTTGCTCACGCTGCCCTCCAGTAGGGGCGCAGAGCACCCCGGCGCGTCAGCAGGCCCCGCAGCTCCAGGAGCGCCGTGTAGGTCGGGACGACGTGCAGCGTTCCCCCAGCCGGCGTGCGCTGCACGGCCTGATCCAGCGCCAACCCCAGATCGCTCTCCACCACGAACGCCGGTTGCGAGCGGCTGGCAGCTACGGGCGCAGCGGTCCCCGCGTATTTCAGGCGGACGGCAAGATCGGCGGCGCGCCGGCCACTGACGACGACCGTGCGGACCCGGCCCGGCGGGGCCAGCTCTTCCAAGTCGGCATCCCAAATCCACGATACGTCGCGCCCGTCCGCATCGAGGTCGTTCAGCGCGATGAGCAGCGAGAGCGGGCCGGTGCGGTCGGCCTCGGCCGCCAGCAGTCGCACGACCTGATTGAGACCGGTGGGGTTCTTGGCCAGCGCGAGGTAGACGGTGCGCCCGTCCAGGACCACTTGCTCCATGCGCCCGAACGCGGCGGTAAACGCGGTCAGCGCCTCGCGGGCAACGGCAGGAGCCACGCCCAGCACCAGGGCGGTCATCGTCGCGGCCAGGGCATTGTAGACGTTGTAGAGGCCTCCCAGCGGTAGGAAGAAGCGCAAGGTAACGGCCGCGGGCACCACCGGCGGCAGGCACAGCAACTCTAGCTCGGTACCGTCAATCCCGCGCCCCTCGACGGTGACCGCGCGCACCGCCGGCGCCGGGCGCGCCATATGGCCATCGGGACAGGAGAAGTGGCCGAGGTGGGCGTAGAACCGGCGGCGGTATACCAGCGACCGGCCGCACGTCGGGCAGACGCGAATGTCGGCGGCGTGCTCCGCCGTGTCGGGGCTGCCGTCTGCGGCAGGCACACCGGCGGCCCCGACATCGGCATCAACACCGAAGTAGAGCGCCGCGCGTGCCGATGACGGGCCAGCGTTGCCGAGGCCGGCGACGAGTGGATCGTCGGCATTGAGGATGAGCTGCGGCGGGCGCGGCGTGGCAGCGAGGGCCGCCCGCCAACGCTGCGCTACGGCGTCCACCTCGCCATAGCGGTCCAGCTGGTCACGAAAGAGGTTCAGGAACGTGGCCGTGCGGGGACGCAGCGCCGGCGCTGTGCGCACGAACGCGGCCTCGTCCAGTTCGAACAGGCCGAGCGACATCTCGGTAGCCCGCAGCCGCCCTCGCCAGCCGGTGCGCTGGGCAAGTGCGGACGCCAGGCCGCGCGAGAGGTTGGACCCGGCGGCATTGTGGACGAACCGTACACCGTCATGGGCCAAGATGGCCGCGAGCATGCGGGCCGTCGTGGTCTTGCCATTGGTACCGGTGAGGAGCACGACGCCGCGCGGCAGCTGCCGCGCCACCGTGGGCACGAAGGCCGGCGCAAGCGTCTCGGCGACCAGGCCCGGTAGGGCCGTACCGCCGCGCCCCAGGCGCCGCACGACGGCCGCGATTACGCGGGCGGCCAGGGCTGCCAGTCCGATCCGCGGCGCAAGCGGAGGCAGCGCACCTACCGTGCCCGGCCCGGCAGAAGAACGAGGCATGACGCGGCATCATACCGGAGGCGCTGACGGCGCAACCACTTGGGCGCTGGCAGTGGTCGGTGGGCAGTGGGCAGCGGGGGACGGCGGGGCGCGGGGGTGGCGCCGGAGGAGGAGGCCCGTGCCTGCGGTGGAGCAAGACCGCGGGTGGGGCGGTACTTGGATGGCAGGATGCACTTGGTGGGTGGTGGAGCGGGATGGTAGGCGGGTGGCCGGTGCGTAGCCCCCCGGTGGTCCCCCCGTAGCAACGGGGGGACGGGGATTCCCGCTTTCGCGGGAACGACGGTTAATACGGTGGGAGTGCGGGTAGATCGGGGTGCGGGGATTGGCAGGGACGCGGGGCAAGACTCCCTGGCGCAGCCGGCGCAGGCCGGCCGGCGAGGGCACGGTGGCGATAGGTGCGGCACGCAGACGATGCTGACCCGGCGCCCTGGCCGTGGTGGCCAGGGGTACGTCAGCACCCGGTGCCCGCAACGCGGCACTCAGACGGTCACGCCCCGCCGCCCGCTGCGCGGCGAGGGGTCGCTCGTGACCCGGTGCCCTCGGTGCGGCACTCAGACAGTGCTGACCCGGCGCCCCCGCCGTCATGGCGAGGGGTACGTCAGCACCCGGTGCCCTCGGCTGGGTGGCTTTGCCACCGTCGTTAGTTGACACGATGATACGTGTGCGTCCCTGCCGGGCGGTGCCCGGTGCTCCAGGATGGTCTTGCAACTGCCAATCCCCGTCAGTGCGTACATATCGGCGGGGGGCGGGGGAAAGACAACGGCCTAGGGGCGGAGCGGGCCTCACCCCCCGGCCCCCTCGCCACTTGGTGGCGAGGGGGAGTAGGGCAGAAGGTGCCGGGGTCGGTTTCCCGGTTGGCCTGGGACAGCATGTGTATTATTTGGTATGCTGCTCCGCGTAAGAGGCGGGACCAGCCGCTCATGCTCGCGCAGAGAGTGAGCCCTAGTGAAGAGTAGACGTGCAGCGGCGCCGTCATCGGCGATGGCGAACGGCGCTCTGGCGTATAGCCCGCGCATCCGCGAAATGCCGCCGGAGGAGCGCCCTCGGGAGCGGCTGCAGAAGTACGGGCCGGCGGCGCTGGCAACGGCAGAGCTGATCGCCATTATCTGGCGCAGCGGCACGAAACGGCAGAACGTGCTGACCTTGGCGACGCATGCGCTCGCACAGTACGGAGCGCTCCCCCAGCTTGCGCGAGCCTCGGCCGCGGAGCTGGCTCAACTACCCGGCGTCGGACCGGCCAAGGCCGTGGAGCTGTTGGCCGCCTTCGAGCTGGGACGGCGGCTGATGACGATGCAGCCGGAAGAGCGCATGGCCGTGCGCTCTCCCGAAGACATTGCCAACCTGCTGATGCCGGAGATGGCCGCCTTCGAGCAGGAGCACCTGCGCGTGGTGCTGCTCGACACCAAGCACCGCGTCGCGGAAATCCGCGAAATCTACATCGGCAGCCTGAACGCCAGCCCGATTCGCGTCGGTGAGCTTTTTCGCGATGCCATCCGCCAGAGTAGCGCGGCCATCATCATCGTGCATAACCACCCCAGCGGCGACCCCACGCCGTCGCCGGACGACGTGCAGGTGACGCGCGACACCTACCGGGCCGGCCAGCTACTCGACATCGAACTGCTGGATCACATCATCATCGGCACGCAGCGGTTCGTCTCCCTCAAAGCGCGCGGGCTGGGGTTCTCGGAAACCTCAGCCTAGTAGGTCCCCGGCCCTCGCTCGGAAAGCTCTCTTAGCCACAGAGCACACAGAGAGCACAGAGTAGGAGCGGCTTGGACCTAACCCCTGACAGGCCAAAGCCGCACGGATAGTGCCAGGTGTGGTGCGGCTTTGACCTGTCACCCGGCCCCTTCCCTGGCAGGGAAGGGGAGTCGGCACGGCGACCAACCACCCGTCGGAAAACCGGCGCTTGTCAGCAGCCGCCCAGCGCAGTATGCTGGAGCCGCCGGCCGGCGCGTCGCATGGCCGGGGGGCTGACCGCGTAAGGAGTAGCCATGGACCCACTCAACATCGTCGTGATCTGCCTCGATACCTTCCGCGCGGACATTGTGGGGCCGGGGCACAAGCTGAGTCACGTCAAAACCCCCAACCTCGACCAGCTTGCTGCCGAATCGGTGCGCTTCACGCGCTGCTTCGGCGAGGCACAGGCCACGCTCCAGGTCCGCAACGGCTGCTTCACCGGGATGCGCTTCTTCCCCAGCATCTTGGGCTACTACGGCTGGCACGAAATCCCCGACGAATATCCCACCGTGGCGGAAACGCTGGTCCGCAACGGCTACAGCACAGGCTTGATCGGCGACACGCCCCATATGTTCAAGCCCAACATGAACTTCTCGCGGGGATTTCTGACCTTCGAGCACATTCGCGGCCAGACGAGCGATAGCTGGAAGGCCGGCTCGTGGGACCTGGTCAAGGAGCTCTTCAAAGACTACTTCGGCGAATACGTACCCAAGGTACCGCAGCACTCCGGCAGCACGCTGTATAGCGAGGGGCAGGTGCTGCAATACCTGCATAACGTCCGTGACCGCACGGAGGAGGCCGACTGGTTTGCGCCGAGAGTCTTCTCCTCCGCGTGCCGGTGGATCGAGGACAATGCGCGCAACCGCCCCTTCTTCCTGTGGCTCGACTGTTTCGAGACCCACGAAATCTTCGATCCTCCGGTGAGCTACATCCGGCCCTACAATTCGTCCTGGACCGGGCCGAAGTACCAGCAGCCAAAGCACATTCTCAATCCGTCGCTGGACTCCGACATCAGCGGCGACTCCGTTGCCGGTCTGTCGCAAGAGTTCGTGGACTACTACGTCGCGTGCTACATGGCCGAGGTGACCTTCACGGACAAATGGATCGGCATGTTCTTGGAGCGGCTGGACCAACTGGGGCTGACCGATTCGACCGTCGTGATCTTCACCTCCGACCACGGCACCGAACTGGCCGACCGCACCGGGCTGGGCAAACGCGGCTCGGAGCCGTATCCCTTCAACACCCAGCTGAACCTGACTATTCGACACCCGGATCGGTTGTTCCGAGACCGCGAGGTGGACGCCTTCACGCAGAACCACGACATCGCGCCGACGATCCTGGACCTGGCCGGGCTGGCGGAGGCCACCGAGGGGATGCAGGGCAGCAGCGTCTGGCCGCTGGTGACCGGCGAGCGGACCGGGCTGCGCGACTACATTCTGGCCGGCTGGGGGCCGCATGCGTCGGTGCGGGACGACCGCTGGAGCTACATGACCGCCTGGGACGAGGAGGAGCCAAACCCCAGACTGTACGACATGCAGGCCGATCCTGAGGAACAACACAACGTATACAGCGAGCGGCCGGAGGTCGCTGCGATGATGCGGCGGCGGCTGGAGACGCATCTAGGCGGACCGCTCCCGCGACCGCAGGACCAGAACCGGGGCGCGGCCGCCGAGGGCCGGGGCGACAAGCCTTTGTACGGCACCTCCTACGCGCCGCTGTTCTACCGGGCGCGGATGCACTGGAACAAGCCCGGTGCCCTGCCAACGTAGGATGTTGCGCCAATGACCGACAGCTACACGTTCAAGCTCGGTGTCAATCTCAGCGAGACGGGCGAATCGTTCGAGCGGGCCGTCGAGCTGGCCCAAGAGCTAGGCGCCGGCTACGCGGAGTTCTTCGTCAACGACCGCGCGCACCTCAGCGCGGCCGGCGCGGCTCCCTACCGCCGCCGGCTGGAGGCACACGGCCTGCTGGTCCACGGCATCGGTGCTGCGCCCAACCCGTTCAAGGAGCTACACATTGACAAGCTCGATTTGGCCGACATTCCCACGCATCCCACCTTCCGGCACGACCTCGATCTCGTTCGCCGGAGCATAGACTTCTGCCAGGGCGTGGGCGGCGCGAACGTGCGGGTCCACGGTTTCGCCTGGCCCGGCGAGTATCAGCAGGGCCAGCGGGTCAGCCCGACCTGGCCGCAGCGTTACGCCACCGGCGGCGGGGACATCCCGCCGGAGACGCAGGACAAGCTCGTCAAAGCGTGGAGCAGCGTGGCCGAGCTGGCCGAGCGCCACGCGACGGACATCGCCATCGGGATGATGCCCTGGAACTACACCAACACGAGCCGCAACTTCTGCCGGGTCATGGCGCGAGTCGGCTCACCGCGGCTGCGGTGCCGCTGGGGGCCAGCCGACAACTACAACTCCGGAGAAGTGGACACTATCACGGCCGGCTACCGGCGCCTCAAGCCCTACCTCACCAGCCTACACTTGAAGGACCTCCAGGTACAGGACGGGCCGGTGTGTCGGTTTGCGTATGTGCCGGTCGGTGAGGGGGACGTGGACTACGCGGCGCTCTTCCGCACTTTTGCCCACGACCGCACCGATATCGTCATCGCGGTGGCCACGCACTACCAGCCGCCCGGCGGGACGAGAGCGGACGCGATGCGCCGCAGCTACGCCAATACGCTCCGGCTGGTGGAGCAGGCCCAAGCAGCAGTGATAGCCTGAATGGCAACACGCCGAGGGACTAGGAGCAAAGGAAGACGATGGCAAAGATGAAGGCGGCAGTGATCGGCTGCGGCAACATGGGGCACATGCAGGCGCGCGCGGCCCAGCTGGCCGGCCTGGAGGTGGTCGCGTTCTGCGACATCAAGCCGGAGGTGGCGCAGCAGACGTGTGACGAGTTCGGGGGGCGCTACGCCACCACCGACGCGGACCGGATCATGCGCGACGACAGCATCGAACTGTTGATGATGCCGACGCACAGCCTGGCGCATCATCGGCTTGGAATCGCCGGGGCGCGGGCCGGCAAGCACATGATGTTGGAGAAGCCGCTCTGCCTGACCTGGCAGGAGGCGGTCGAGGTGGCCGAGGCCGTCGAAAAGGCCGGGGTCAAGGTGGTCATAGACCACAAGTTTCGGGCGTCGCCAGCGGTGCAAAAGGCCAAAGAGCTGATCCCCGCGCCCCGGTTGAGCCACGGCCAACTGGCCATGCAGCAGACGTACCACCACCGCATCTGGAGCAAGATAGACGGGGTGGACGAGGGCGGCCTGCTGACCAATACGGCTTGCCATACCGTTGACCTGCTGACCTACCTGATGGATAGCGACCCGGATCGGGTCTACGCCGAGGGCCGGCTGTTCGAGCCAGAGACCAAGAGCACGATGGCCGGGCCGGACGCGCTCGTCGGCACGATTCTGTGGAAAAACGGCTCACTCTCCACCGTCATCAGCTGCGATCAGGGCTTCAATCCGTTCGTGTCGAAGTGGTTTCACGAGGTATGGGATGGCGAGCGCAGTGCGGTGTTTACGGAGCACACCGGCCGGGTAGACTTCGGCGGCTGCGAGGTGGACTGCGTTGACGTCGGCGCGCCAACGGGCGATGAACGACTCAGAGTGCTCGGGCCGTACCCGATGCTGATGAGCTTGCTGGAAGCGATCCGCACCGACGGCGAGACGCTCTGCACGGTCCGCGACGGGGTGCGGACCGTCATCATCTGCAACGCCTTGCAAGAGGCGGTCCGGACCGGCCGGCCGCAAAGCCTATAGGCGAGGAGATGGACCTAACCCCCGGCCCCTTCCCTGGCAGGGAAGGGGGGACTGCTGCCCGTCGTTTCTGCCGTCTCGTGCGGTCATTCCCGCTCACCGTGGAAGAGGGACGGGGTGAGGGCCGCTGTCCGCCCCCTACGGTCCCCCCGCTGCGGCGGGGGTACGGTCTCCTTCCGCCTATGGAGAACGCGGTAGCTGCCAGGCGATCATATTTTGCTGGTCGTCGGTGGCGACCAGCAGGCTACTCTCCGGCGCCAGCGCAAAGGCCAGCAAGCGCCCCGGCGTATAGACGGGACCCAAGGGTGTGCCGTCGAGCGAATACACGTCCAACCGCTCGCGGTCGGTCCGGGCGACGACATACTGCCGGCTGACGGCCAACTCTGAGACTTGCACGTCTTCCCGCCGCCAAAGCTGCTCGCCGGCGGGCGAGATGGCGAGCAGTCCGCCGCGGCCAGCGGTCACGAGCAGCTGGCCATCCGGCGTCATAGCCATCAGCTTGCCGGGTACCCGCTGGCGCCACAGGAGGCTCTCGTCCGGCAGGCGGTAGAACAGCACCTCCTGGCCACTCAAGACGGCCGCGTGGCTGGCCGTGTCCGTGAGCGCCACCCGTTCCGGCGTTGATGGCAGCTTGAAGCGTTGCAGCCGCTTGGCCTGGGAGATGTCCACCAAGATGAAGCAGCTGACGCGGCCCCTGGCCGAGGTAGCGACAACTTTCCCCGGCTCGGAAGCGAGGCAGTCAACGCCGTCCTTGGCTGAGGCAATGGCGACTTTCGACCCATCGGGCGTAAGCGCAACGGCCCGGGCGCCGACATAATCGGTGGTGGACCACAGGTACTCCCGCGCGTCGAGCGCATGCACCGTGCCCGCTCCGTCGGGCGGCTCGGAACGGAGCATGACGTGGCTGCCGTCGGCGGAGATCAGCGCCTGCGTGAGGATGTCGCTCTCGTCCAGAATGCCCCAGTCCGGGCTGAAGGCGGCGTCCGACAACGACAGCAGGAACGATTCGTAGCCGGCGAGAACGGCCCGGCTGCCTTGTGCGGACACGTCCAGGCTGACCAACGCGGCATCGAGGTCTTGGTGCCACTGATACTTCCCGTCGCCTTGCCAACCTTGGACGGCGCCGTCGCGGGAGGCGACGATGATGAAGTTGCCATCCGCGGCGGTATCCACCAAGGAGCCGATGAAGTCGAGCTTCTGGAGCCAGATTATCTCGCGCCAGTAGTGGCCGCTGGACAGCTGCTCTGTCTCCGCGTGGAAGTCGTAGGCGTATTCCATCTCGATCTGTGCGGACACGCCGTCCACGCGATTGGCCGTGGAGGCCGCTTGCTCGGCTTCCCAACGAGTGGCATACCGCCCGACGACCTGCCGGGCGGCAGCGGTTGACGAGGCCGGCCGCAGCGTTACCAGGTAGGTGCGCTCGGTGGTGGTGACGATCTGTTCCTGGCCGAGCTGTGCGATCTCCTGTTGGATCACGGTAGCCGCTGCGGAGGTGGGAAACGCGGTGCTATAGGTGGCGAGCCGCGCCTGCGCTTCCGGCAGGAACACCGCAATCGCGGCCACGTGCCGGTGATAATCGTCCGCAGTGAGGAGCCGCGCTTTACGTCCCGCGAGCGTCAGGAGGTCCAACGCCTCGACGAGGACAGCGTGTGACTCCAGGGCGCTCTCCGGCGGGTTGACAGCGACGAGTCGCTGACCAAGCACGAAGACCTCGGGTGCCAGCCGGGCGAGCGCCAGGCGAAACTGCTCGAAGGTCAGGGGCTCCTTCGCGTCCAAGAAGCCACGTAGGGCTTTGTTGAACAGGCGGACGTGCTGCGTGGCCGAGCGCACAATCGGTTGGGTCTCGGACCAGTAGTCCGCCGGGGAGAGCGGCGCCGGCGCCAGTGCCGGGTCCGAGCGGCACCCCACTAGGAAGCAGATGGTGAGCACCAGCGTTATCCGCTTGCAGCGGTCACTGGTCAGCCAATGAACATTCACATTTCAACAACGGGTGGCGGCAGCACTGGGACGATCACGTCGTCACCCGTTTCATTGAAACATGCGGCCGCGGTGCGCGTCCCGACCGACCGGCCACTACGGTCAGGCCAAGACGGCGTCCGCAGCGGCCGGGACTCCGTCCAGGTACCACGGCGAGGCCTGGATTATCCGCACCGGAGTCAGCTCGCCCGTCGGATTGCCGTCGTGCGGGAAGAAGACCAGCTTGTTCGTGCGGGTGCGTCCGCCCCAACGCCGGGTCGTTGATCGCTGATCCTTGCGGCGCTGCGACGGCCCTTCGACGAGCACCTCCGCCACCTCGCCGACGAGCGCCTGGTTGCGGCGCAGGGCGATCTCGCGCTGTGTCTCCTCGACGGCGCGGCGGCGCCGCTTCTTCTCGGCCGGCAGCACGTCGTCCGGCCACACTTCCGGGGCTGGCGTGCCGCGGCGGGGCGAATACATGGCGACATGCACCACGTCGAACTCGATGTCACGGAGCATCACCAGCGTGCATTCGAACTGCGCCTCCGTCTCGCCAGGAAACCCGACGATCACGTCGGTCGAGAGCGAAACGTCCGGCACGCGCTCGCGGATCGTCCCGATGAGCGCGCGATAGTCCTCGGACCGATAGCGGCGAGCCATCCGCCGCAGCACGTCGTTGTCACCGGCTTGGAACGGCAGGTTGATGTGCTCGCAGACGTGCGGGAGATCGCGCACGGCGTCAATGAGGTCGAGGGTCATGTGGTTGGGGTGGGAGGTCAGGAAGCGTACCCGCTCCAGTCCCTCGATACGGTCGAGGTGCCCCAGCAGGTGGGAGAGCCGCGGCTGCTCGGGCAGGTCTTCGCCGTAGGCGTCCACGGTCTGGCCGAGCACCGTGACCTCGCGGGCACCTTCACCTTGCACCAGCCACGCGACCTCCCGACTAATCTCGTCTACCGGGCGCGAGATTTGCGGGCCTCGCGTATACGGGACGATGCAATAGGTGCAGCGGTAGTTACAGCCATAGATGGCGGGCACGTGCCGCGAGACGCCGTGCAGCGCCACGGCCGTGTGGTCGAGGCCCTGCCGGGGCACGAGCGCACCGAGGTCGAGATCGCCGAAATCCGGCGGGTCGGCGAGGCCGCGGTCGGACAGCCATGCCAGCAGCGACTCGGGCTGGCGCGGATCAACGTAGACATCCACGACCGGCGCCCGTTGCAGGAACCCGGCCACGTCACCGTCCGAAACGCAGCCGCTGGCGGCCACGACGAGCGAGGTGCGCGCACTCTTGAGCTGCGCTACCGCGCGCAACTGCCCCCACAGCCGGTTCTCGGCGGTCTGGCGGACCGAGCAACTCATCAGCACGACAAGATCGGCGCCAGCGGTATCCGGCACCTGCACGTGGCCCTGCTCGGTGAGCATACGGGCCAGGCGCTCGGAATCGGCCACGTTCATCTGGCAGCCGATAACCCAAAAGGCGAAGCGCATAGATCAGCAGCCCTGTGTCGTTCGTGGGGCGCGTGCTAGACGCGCAGGAGGCGATTGGCGTGGAGCACGAAGATCGTAGCCCGGTGCGCGTCAGGCTGGGCAGGATCGGCCCTGGCTTCGGCGTGCTCGCGGACGATTTCGATGAGCTGCTCGACGCGATCTTTTTCTGTGCCGAGCAGCAGAGTGACGTTACCACGTCGGAGAAAGCCGCCTACGGTGTTGATCCGGGTCGGCCCCGGAAAGCCCATACCGACCAGAGTCTCAGTAATGCGATCGGCGTCCTGGCTTTGCACAATAGCCAAAACCAGCTTCAGAGGGGTTCCGGTGCGACCCTTCTTTCGCGCCGTCCTTTGTGCCATGGCAGCAATTATACCACATCGGCACACTTAGCCCTAACCTGGCGGCCCGGAGCAGCGCGGCGCGGCGCAATCCAGCGGGAAACCGGAGCCATGCTACAATTGGGGTGGTGGGGTGGTGAGTGCCTCTTGTCGGCGCGACGCTGCCGTACCGGGGTCTTTTCCAACTACAGACGGGGATGACGGGTTTCGACAGGGCAGGGAAGCTCGCGGTTGCAAGCCGAGCTGCCGGTATGCTGGCTCGCTAAACCACCGGCAACAAAATCAACTGCCAACAAACAGCAGTTCGCTCTCGCTGCCTAACTAACTGGTAGCGCGTCCGCCCGTGGTCCACCCTCGACGGACCCGGCACGGACGTCATCACAGTCGAGGTGCAGCCGTCCCGAGGCTCATAGGGGCGGCCCAAGCAGCATGAGTTGGCGCTGGAGGGCGTTCGTCCTCTTCTCCCCCCAGCGTGACAACAAAAGAGGTCTACGCTTGTAGAAGCCGCCGGTTACCCTGTGTTGGACGGGGCGTTCGACTCGCCCCCATCTCCACCATGACGCATGACGACGGTCGCCCGCCGGGGGCGGCCGTTACTCTTTCTCGCCGCGGCAGTCGCGGGTGGCGCCGCGGGCCATGCCGGTGCGCTCGAAGTAGGTGAAGAGGGCCTCCGTAGAGCGGAAGACCGGCGCGGTGCAGTAGTAGCTGAAAAAGGGGCTGGGTTCAGTAGGTGGCAGCCACACGGCGAACACCTGCTTGCCATTCGCCACGGCGTAGATCATCTCGCTGATGACGCCGGCCGAGAGCACCGTCGTCGGGTAATACACGACGACAAAGTCGCTCTGCTTGATGAGCTTGTAGTCACGGGCGACCGTCTGATCGGCCATATACTGCATTTCGGCCGGCGAGAACGGTGCATCAGAAGGGGAGGCCCCTCCGTCACCTCCACCGCTCTGCGCCTTCCCCGCTCCACCTGCGGAAGGCGGGCCGGGGGGTGCGGCCGGCTGCGGCGCCTGGCTGTCCTTGATCGCCATGGGGTCGAACACCACAAACCGCTCGTCCAGCTGCGCACCCAACGCATCGCACTCGGCTTGCAAGCCGGGCTGATCCACAATGTGGGTGATGGGGTAGCTGCGGTAGACCGTCGGCACTTCGGGGCGAAACATCAGCCGATAGAGCGTATCGGGGGGCTGGTCACGCGCAATCAGGTAGTGGGGCTTGCGCTGGAAGCTCGCCATCATCTCGGTGACGAACGTTTCCTCGTCGCGCCAAATCAGCAGGTCGTGGTAGGAGTATTGGCGCCAACGCGCTTGCCGGTCGAGCCGACCTTTGATCGCGGTGATCGTATCGCTGATCGTCACGTAGAGATCAGGCTGCACTTGGTTGAGGTAGTGGACATCGAACCCCGGGATGAGCGCATTGCGCCAGCGGAAGAGCGCGTGGGTAGCGAGGATGAAATGAGGGGTTGTTTCGGCCAGCCGGAGCACCTGCTCCAGGGCCGCCGCCCGGAGGGCTTCAAGCGTAGAGCCGGCCGTGTCGAGGATGGTCTCTTCGTCCACCGGCTGGCCACGGTCGGCCGCGATCCGGAACATGATCTCCTTGACATCGAAGACAGCCACCTCGTGGCCATGCCGACGCGCCAGCGCAGCCACCTCGCGGATGTAGTCGAGGCGGCCGGTGCCGCTCATCCCGGTGCATACGACTCTCATCGTGTTACCCAACTCGACATGTGTCTCAAGCCGGTCACGGCTCCTGCTGGAGCACGTGATACCTCACGCCGCCTCCAACCTGGTAGGAGCGGGAGACGACTGGTACACGCGCCACCAGTATTTTTCCCGCGGTGAATCATCCAGGCTAACCGACTGTATAAAGCGTAGCACCAAGCCAAGGTGCGGCCGTATCCTTACAGGGTGAGGGAGTTCAAGCAACGGACAAGCGAGGAACGCACCATATGAGGACATGGCTGCTTGACTATCTGGTGTGTCCAGCCTGCAGGGGTGACCTGGACTGCACGCCGGACGCTGGTGGCAGAGATGATGTCGAGACCGGCACGTTGACCTGCACAAGCTGCGGCAACACTTACCCCATCGTGCGTGGCATCCCGCGGATGCTGTCTCGTGACATGCAGTCGGAGCAGGAACGGACCCGTGAGGCCTTTGGCTGGCAGTGGCAGAAGTTCAACCAGCTGCACGCCGATTGGGCCACCTATGAAGACCAATTTCTCGACTGGGTAGCGCCTCTTCAGCCTGACTTCTTCCGAGGTAAGATCGTGCTCGACGCTGGCTGTGGCATGGGGAGGTTCACTGCCGGGGCAGCCCGCCTGGGAGCACACCGGGTCATCGGCATTGACCTCAGCGCTAGTGTGGAGGCCGCACACAGGTTCACCTCCCACCTCCCCAACGCCGGGATTGTGCAAGCCGACCTCTACCAGCTTCCCTTCAAGTCCCCCCTTGATCTCGTCTTCTCCATCGGAGTTATCCATCACCTACCGGACCCACCGGCTGGGCTAAACGCCATCGGCAAACACGTGCAGCCGGAGGGTCTCCTGTTCGCCTGGGTCTACGGCTACGAGAATAACGGCTGGATTCGCAACGTCGTCAACCCGATTCGCGAGCGGATCACCGCCCGGCTCCCCCGGCGCGGCCTCTACATTCTTTCCTATGCGCTGACCATCATCCTGCAAGCAACCCTGCACACGCTCTACCGCACCGGGCCAGACACGGTGCTAAGCTGCTGGCTACCGTACTACAGTTATCTTCATTGGCTGTCGCAGTTCAATCTCCGGCACAACCATCACGTGGTCTTCGACCACCTGGGCGCTCCCACAACGCAGTATGTCCGCAAGGAAGAGTTCCGTGCCTGGTTCGAACGGGCCGGCTTCGCTGAGGTGACATTGACCTGGCGCAATCGGAATAGCTGGCGTGGCCTTGGGCGCCGTACATCCCGGCAAAGCAACTAAACTACCGCTGTCGGACTACCGAGTCAACGGCGAAGATAGAAGATACACCTCGCGTCCTCTGCGTATGCTGCGTGCTCGGCGGCGAGCGACCAGCTAGGCTGGAGGCGCATCCGCTCCCATGTGCCAGCGGAGGTCGGGCCGGCGGGCGGCGCGCACTTCGTCGAGGCGGCGGACGGGGGCAATGCCCGGCGCCTCGTGCAGTAGCTCAGGCGACTCGGTGGCTTCGCGGGCAATGGCGATCATCGCCGCTGCGAAGGCGTCCAGCGTCTCCTTGCTCTCCGTCTCGGTCGGCTCAATCATGATCGCTTCGGGGACAATCAGCGGGAAGTAGATCGTCGGCGGGTGGAAAGCGTAGTCAATCAGACGCTTCGCCAGGTCGAGCGTGCGGGCACCGTGCTCGCGCAACGACCGGCCATCCAGCACAAACTCGTGCATGCAGGTGCGATCAACGTAGAGGTTGTAGTGGTCTTGCAGCTTGGCTCGGAGGTAGTTGGCATTGAGCACCGCATGCTCACCGATAGCTCGCAACCCCTCCGCACCCAGCGCCAAGATGTAGGTGTACGACCGCAGCGCAGCGTTGAAGTTCCCGTAGAACCCGTGAATTTGGCCGATAGAGAGCGGCCGATCCCATTCGAGATCGTAACTCTCGTCATCCCGTTGGACCACGACCGGCTTGGGCATGAAGGGCAGCAACGACTCGGCCACACAGATGGCCCCGCCACCGGGACCACCACCACCGTGGGGAACGGCGAAAGTCTTGTGGAGGTTGAGGTGGATCATGTCAATGCCGAGGTCGCCGGGGCGGACTTGGCCGAGCATGGCGTTCATATTGGCGCCATCGCAGTACACCAAGCAGCCAGCGTCGTGAGCCATCCGGCAGATGTCCTCGATACGGCGCTCGAACAGGCCCAGCGTGTTGGGTACGGTCATCATGATCGCAGCGCACTCTTCGTCCAGCTTGGCCGCGAAATCGGCGAGATCAAGCTCCCC
Source organism: Chloroflexota bacterium (assembly GCA_965220865.1). Classification (GTDB taxonomy): domain Bacteria; phylum Chloroflexota; class UBA11872; order UBA12225; family JAJDUF01; genus JAJDUF01. The sequence continues at coordinate 2,200,049 of OZ244848.1, read as the reverse complement.
GGTCTGCCGGTCGTGCCCCACGGTGACGGCCCGATAGCCGGCCATCGCGGCCGTCGCCGGGTTCGTGCCGTGGGCACTATCGGGGATGAGCACCTTCCGTCGCTGGCGCCCCGCTTGGGCATGATAGGCCCGGGCCATCAGGATGCCCGTCAGCTCGCCGTGCGCCCCGGCCACCGGCTGCGACGAGACTCCCGCCATGCCCGTGATCGCCGCCAGCAGCCGCTCCAAGTGGTAGAGCACGGCCAGCGCACCTTGCACCGTCTCGGTGGGTTGGAGGGGATGCAACTGCCGGAAGCCAGGCAGGGCAGCCACGTTCTCGTCGAGCTTCGGGTTGTACTTCATCGTGCATGAGCCGAGCGGATAGAAGCCAGTATCCACCGAGAAGTTGAGCGTCGAGAGACGGGTGAAGTGGCGCACCACGTCCAGCTCGCTCACTTCGGGCAGGTTCAGCTCGCCGCGCAACTCTTCGGCCGGTAGTAGTTCTTCCAAGGGTTGCTCCGGCACGTCGCTGGCGGGCAAACTGACGCCACGCCGGCCAGGCACGCTCTCCTCGCTGATGAGCCGCACGGGGCCGGCGCTCACCGGACGCAGCAGGCCGGGGCGTACCCCGTCCCCCGGTGGGGTGGAGGAGCTATGGATGTCGTTCATCGCGCCGCCTTTCCCACGGCCGGGGCGCACGGATGGTGGGAGGGGCGGTGCGCCCCGGCCGCGTGCTCCAACCCGGCCACCAAGGCCTCGATCTCGTCCCGCGTATTGATCTCCGTGACACAGACCAGCATGTGGTGGTCGAGGTCCGGATAATAGCGTCCCAAGTCCAACCCTCCCATGATGCCGCGGTCAAGCAGCACGCGATTGATCTCCGGCACCGGCCGGGGGCAGCGCAGCACGAACTCCTTGCAGTACGGCGCCCCGGAGACGACCGCGTACCCGGCGAGCCGGTCACAGCGGGCGGCGGCGTAATGCGCTTTCTGCAGGCTCAAGGTAGCCGCCTCACGCAGCCCGTGCTTACCCATCTGACAGAGGTAAATGGTCATACCCAACGCCACCAGGGCCTCACTGGTGCAGATGTTGGAAGTGGCTCGCTCGCGCCGGATGTGCTGCTCGCGGGTCTGCAAGGTCAGGACGAACGCCCGGCGCCCGGCCTCGTCCACGGTCGCGCCGACGATCCGACCGGGTAGCTGGCGGACGTAGCGCTGCCGCGCCGCGAACAGGCCGACTGACGGTCCGCCGAAGTCGGGTGGCCACCCCGTCCACTTGCCCTCGCCGACAACGATGTCCGCGCCATAGGCGCCCGGCGGTCGCAGCAAGCCCAGCGAAATCGGATCAACCGCTACTACGAGCAGCGCCCCGGCCGCGTGGGCTGCCTCAGCCAGCCCCTCGACCTCTTCCAGCCAGCCCAGGAAGTTCGGCTGCTGGATGATGATGCAGGCGGTGCGGTCATCCAAGGCATTCGCCAAGTCGGTGCGCCGCTGCAACGCTCCATCCCCGGCCGGCGCCGGCGCCCAAGCCGGCACCGCTTCAATCGTCAGGTCTTGGCCGTGGAAATAGGTAGCGAGCACGTTCCGCGAGAACGGATGCACCGTATCGGCAACCAGCACGCGCTCGCGCTTCGTCAAGCGGCACGCCATGAGCGCCGCTTCGGCCAGGGCGGTGGCGCCGTCGTACATCGCCGAGTTGGCCACGTCCATGCCGGTCAGCTCGCAGACGAGGCTCTGAAACTCGTAGATGGCTTGCAGCGTGCCTTGCGCCACCTCCGGCTGGTAGGGCGTATACGAGGTCAGAAACTCGCCGCGGCTCACCAGATGGCCGATGGTGCCGGGCACGAAGTGGCGGTAGGCGCCGGCCCCGAGGAAGCAAGGGTAGTGATCGAGGTCTTGGTTGCGCGCCGCCATACGGCGCATTTCCGTCCACGCCTCCCACTCCGATTGCCCCGGCGACACATCCAGCTCAGGGAAGCGATGGGCTGCCGGAATGTCGCTAAACAGGTCGGCGATGGACGCGACGCCAATAGTGGCGAGCATCTCCTCGCGCTGTGCCTCAGTCGTTGATATGTAGTCCACGTACTCCCCTCCCAACAGGAGAATAAACCGCTTACAACGTCAGCAGGTGCGGATTCTTGACTGCCAACATCATCGTACCCGTCCCATAGAACGGGGCGAGGACAATCCGGTCCTACGGGCAGGTGGCTAGGATAGAGGTTTTGCAGCGGTCTGCCGGGTAGGAAGCGCGAGGGCTGTGTGTGAACCACCGCCCCCATGCGCCGAGGACCTCTCGCTGCTCACGTCACGACGGGAACGACAACCCGCTACTCGTCCAGCGTGCCGAGAAACTGCTCGTAGCCGTCGGCGTCGAGCAGCTGCGCCAACTCGGCGAGGTCCGCCGGCCGGACCTTAATCATCCACCCCTCGCCATACGGTTCTTGGTTCACCAACTCAGGCTGGTCGTTAAGCGCGTCATTGACCGCCTCGACTTCCCCCGACAAGGGGGCGTAAAGCTCCGACGAGGCCTTCACCGAGTCAATCACGCCAAATGGCTCGAACTGCGCTACTTCCGTCTCCACGTCGGGCAGCTCGACGAACACTACGTCCCCAAGATGATCTTGGGCATAGTCCGTGATGCCTACAACGGCGATACCATCCTCCAGGCGCACCCACTCGTGCTCCTTGGTGTACTGACAGTCCTCCGGGTACATACACTCCTCCCGCCGGTTGATGCTCGCGAGGGTCCTCAGGATGAGGATAGCAACGGTCTAGGCGAATGACGCCGCCAGAAGCGCACAATCTTAATCCCCATCAGTGGTGCGCTTCCGGCGCGTCAGCCTTCCTGCGGCGCCGGGGACGACGATAGAACGGTAACGGGACCACCTGCGCCGGGAAGGGACGACCGCGAATCTCGATGTCCAAGGCAGTACCGGGCGCAGTGAGCACTACCGGCACATAGCCCATGCCGATACCGCGCTTCAACGTCGGCGAGTGCCCGCCGCTCGTCAACTGGCCAACGCGCCGGCCCTCGTGCAAGATCGCGCACTCCTCGCGCGGGACACCACGCCCCGTCAGGGCCAGCCCCACCAGGCGGCGCTGCACTCCGGCCGCCGCCTGCGCCGCCAAGGGGGCACTGCCGACAAACGGTCCCTTCTCGAAGCGGACGACGCGCTCCAGCCCGGCCTCCAGCGGCGTGGTGGCCTCGGTCAACTCGTGACCATATAGCGCCATCCCCGCCTCCAGCCGCAGGGTATCGCGCGCACCCAAGCCGCACGGTTTCAGGCCGGCCGCCGCTCCCGCATCAAGGAGGGCCTGCCACACCGTCTCCGCAGCCGCAGCCGGGACACTCAGCTCGAACCCGTACTCACCCGTGTAACCCGTGCGCGAAATGATGGCCTCTACCCCGGCGACCGTTCCCCGCATGACCCGATAGTTGCGTAGCGTCGTCGGGTCCGGCGCACAGACCGCTTGGGCGACGGAACGCGCGCGTGGGCCTTGCAAGGCCAGCAACGTGCGCTCGGTCAGCCGCCGGCTCTCCACCGGACCGCGCGCCGCCGGACGCTCCGCCGCCTGCGCTTGCTCAACAATCCAATCCCAGTCACGGTCGGCATTCGCCGCGTTGACGACCACAAAGTAGCCGTCCTGCTCCAGCCGGTAGACGATAATGTCGTCCACCAAACCACCAGACGGCAGACAGAGCAGGGAATACTGCGCTGCTCCCACGGCCAGTTGCGAGACATCGTGGGTGGTCACCCATTGCAGCAGGTCCAGCGCACCTGGCCCGCTAAACCGGAACTGTCCCATATGGCCGACATCGAAGAGGCCGACCTGCTGCCGGACCGCCTGATGCTCGGCGAGCACGCCGGTCCGATACTGCACCGGCATCGCATAGCCGGCAAAGGGCACGACACGCGCACCGGCGGCCACGTGCGTTGCGTAGAGCGCTGTGTGCTTCAGCGCCGCGTTTGCTCCACCCATACAAACTGCCAGGATACCATGTGATACGCCGTGACGCGGGGCGGCGCGATAGGCAACTCGTGGGGGGATGAGGGGCGATTGCGCGTGGTACCCTGGCAGTAGGGACCCACACCCGCGCCGCCACTGCCTCTCAATGCGCCGCGCGGGCGAGGACACCAAGCGAGACAGCGCTATGACCGTTACACCGGATCAGTTGCCGCGCGTGCGGCTCATCGCCACCGGCGGCACGATTGCCAGTCGGCCCGACCCGCGGACCGGCGCCGTCGGGCCGGCGGTTGACCCCGCCGAGTTGATTGCCGCCGTGCCCGCGGTAGCCGACTATGCGACCGTGATCGGCGAGCCGTTTGCAGCGGTGGCAAGCTGGAATATGACCCCCGCGATGATGTTCGCACTGGCGCAGCGGCTGGATGCGGTGCTCGCGGACCCGCAGATCGCCGGGGCCGTCGTCACACATGGCACCGACACCGTAGAAGAGACAAGCCTCTTGGTTGATCTGGTGTTGCAGTCCGACAAGCCGGTGTGCTTTGCCGTGGCCCAGCGCCATTCCGCCGCCCCCGGCGCCGATGGTCCGGCCAACCTGACCGCGGCCGTGCGCGTGGCTGCGTCGCCCGCAGCGCGAGGGCGGGGCGCGATGGTCGTCGCGAACGACGAGATTCACGTGGCCGTGTCCGTCGTCAAGACGCACACGACGAACCCGGCTACGTTTGCGTCGCCCGGTCACGGGCCGGCCGGCGTCGTCACCCCGACCGGCGTCAATTTCGCGGCGCCGGCCCGCCCCCGGCAGCCGCTGGTCGTGGAGTGGATCGAGGAGCGGGTGGCGCTGGTGAAGCTCGTCACCGGCATGGACGACCGGCTCCTGCGCTGGCTCGTAGACGACGGTATCGCCGGGTTGGTGATCGAAGGATCGGGTGCCGGGAACGTGCCCGGGACGGCAGTACCAGGGATCAAGTATGCGCTGGGCCGCGGCCGGCCGGTCGTACTCACCTCCCGCTGCCCCGCCGGAGCGCTCTCCCCCACCTACGGCACACCGGGCGGCGGCCGCACGCTGCGGGACTTGGGCGTGATCGCCGGGGGTGAGCTAACCGGACCAAAGGCCCGCATTGCGCTGCTCGTGCTGCTCGGCCTGACCCAAGACCACGAGCGTATCCGGCGTCACTTCGAAGGCGACCGCTATCCGCAGTAGAAGTATCCACGATGGCCAACGGCGAGCCGCCCCTGTTCGGTAGACGCTTCACGATCATCAGCGCGGTCATCGTCGTGCTGGGCCTGATCTACCTCGTCCTGCGCTCCGACCCGGAGCTGCGGCCCAAGTTGTATCCACCGGAGCCGGTAGCCAGCGGCTTGACGAACCCACGCGCGCTGGCGTTCGGGGCGGACGGGCTGCTCTACGTCGCCGAGGCGGGCTATGGAGGCCGGACCAGCGGCCAAGTAAGCCGGATTACGACGGAGGGCCAGCCCGAGGTGATCGCGACGGGCCTGCCGTCGAACCCGGAGCGTGGTCGGCTGCGCCCGGCCGGGCCTAGCTCGCTCTGGCATCTGGACAATGCGTTGCTGATTGCCAGCGGGTCTGCCGATGACGCGCTGCTCCGCGTGCGCCGCCAGCAGCCCAGCGTGCCGGCCACGGACCTGCGGGCCGCACTGGCCAAAGTCGGGCTGACCGGCACGCTGGCGCCGCTCGGATTGGTGGGCGACGGGACGCACGTGGTCGTCTTGGAGGCGGCGAGCGCTACCCTGGTGCGGCTCGACCTGCGCGAGCCGGACAACCCGCAGCCAACGGTCGTCGGGCGGCTCCCGGCCGGTGTCAACGCGCTGAACATGGCGCCAAGTGCCGACGGAGGGTGGCTGGTGGTGGACTTCGGCCCAATCCCCTATGTGCAAGGCAGCGGCGCCGTCTGGCACGTCACCCCCACGGGACAAGTGGAGCGCGTGGTACAGGGGCTGACGATGCCCGTAGACGTGACGACCGGCGCCGCCGGTGAGCTATACGTCGTGGAGTTCTCCGCCTTCTACAACCGGCGCACCGACCGCTTTACGCCCGGCACCGGTCGCGTCATCTTGGCCAGGACCGAGGGCGCCCGGCCGATGCTGAACGACTTGGACTTTCCGACGGCGATTGTGCGCGGCGCCGACAACAATCTCTACTTTGCGACGCACGGGGCGTTCGGCGAGCCGGGGAGCGGGGGCATCTGGCGGATTCCGGCGCGCACCGGCTTCACTACCGTCACGCCCTAAGCATCGCTAGGGAATAGTATCGGAAGCGGCTTGACGAATGCAGGGGCACGGCGTATCCTCTCGCTTAGGAGCAGCGCTGTCGCTGGATGACAAACTTTACGGACAACCCGCGAATGAAACCTCTAACCGACTTCCTCTTCGCAAGAGCGTCGTTCCTCGGCGGTGCTGCTCGTATCCTGGACTTTGGCAACACGTTACAGGAATATAACTACTCAATATCCCCAGGACAGGCCGACTATCTGGCGATGCGATCCGACTGGCTTGTGACCGGGCAAGACCTCTGGGATGCGTTACACGTCTTCGAGGAGCAGTTGCAAGAGTCACGGGAAGCTCCTGCCGGGCATCGCCCATGAGCGCCGACCGCGATACCGGCTTCACTACCGTCACGCCCTAAGCGCTATTGACATTTCCCGGCCATTGCCGCTGGCGCGGGAATCCAGCGGCGGGGAAGCATTCCTGTCCGCCCATATTTGAATTTGTCACACATAGACAGTAGGCACAGGATTAGGTGGCGGCTGTGCTGCGCCTGGAGCCCCGGCGATCCTGATTAGACTGGTTCACCCGTGGGTAACGTCGGGTCTGCACCTAGTATTTCCTCCAACATATCGAATATCACACCAAAGTGCTGGAAGTCATCGGCCGTACCATTCTCGCAGAGCCAATTGCAGAGATTCATCTTCTCATCCTCGTTGACAGTCCATGTTTCGGGTACCACTGTGACTTCTCCGCGTTCCTCCTTCGTGTGCTCGCCCTCAATGTCTATGAACGCAGGTTTCCACTCCCGTGCTCGTTCCAATGTCGCCTTGTCAAATAGATTTTCGATCCCCTTCACCAGAGGATGACAAGGCTGCTGTGGAATGCCTCTCCTAAAGAGATTTCCCTTCTCGCCAGTCTCTACCCTACCATCACAGTCATGAAGAAGAATTACCTTTCGGGGTAGCACCTCGGCAAGCGCTGAATTGAAGTTTTTCCAAGTATTCCGCAAGTTTCCACCACCCTTACCATCTCTCAACTCGATTCTTTCGAGTAGATTCTGCTGGTCAAGCAGTTCGGCGGCCCTTTGGATATATCGTTGGTCAGTTGTTCCTTCCACAAATACGACAGGTTTCTGGGAATTCTCAATTGCCGCCCGTATATCATCCGCAAATCTGCTCGTCGCAGTGAGTGATTGATACGCACTCTCGAACTCACTGAACTCTTCAGGGCTGATCTGCCGTCCCTGGGGTAACCGATACAGAGCGAAACCGTCTTCTCCGAAGAGATTCTTCATGCCAAGGACAAAAAGCGGCGAATGGGTTGTAACTATGAATTGCACACGCGGAAACATCTGGATTAGCTTAGGAAGAACTTCATATTGGTGAACCGCGTGCAGATGCAGGTCAATCTCATCCACTACGACAATGCCACGTATGTCCGCCGTATTGGTAAATAATGCACCACACAAGTCGAAATCACGCAGGATGGATAGAAATAGATTCAACAGAGAAGTTTCCCCACTGGACAATTGAAAGATGTTTGGAACTAGCACCACTGAATTCCCCTCCACATCTTTCATTATTGAGACAGCTCTATTACTTCTTCGACCTATCCCAAACCTGACATTCTGATCTTCCCTCATTACGGAGCGAACTATTTGAAGAGCGATTTCGTAAGTAGCTGTTGCTTCCCCAGAATACCCCAGAAACACGGGGACAGGGAAGTTGGCATGTTGGGTCAAAATCTCGAAAGCTGCCCTGTCGTATATCACTTCAAACAACCAGTTCTGATTATCACGGAGAGGTGAATAATTGATGATCTTGCGGCTCGTGTATCCTATAAGATGTTTCGAGCCCATATACTCGGCCTTGGCTTTCAGATTATCTTCATTCAGCCATGCCGGTTCCTCAAAGCGATTTGGAGGAAAATAGAGAACACAGTTTCGAGAGAATATCTCTCCGATTTTGCTTCCGCTGGGATGGCGGATGGTCGTATCCTGATGACTACTCTCATTCCGAGCCATGTCTTGCCATGCAGATTCCGCATCCACCCCCGATGGACCTGCCGGATTACCTGAATAATCTCTTTTCGGAAGCCTCAATTGCATCTCCCCTTGGTGCAACTCCTCTTCAAAATCAATTCTTCCAAAGTAAAAGTCGCTTTCTGGTCTAATGTAGGAAGTGCTCCGAATTTTATATACTTTACCCACCTCTACTTCAGGAGATTCTGTATAACAAGTGTTCTTAGCAGAGAGCAACCCATTTACTATATAAGACAATAATATGCTTTTCCCAGAGCCATTCTCGCCAACCAGCACAACAGGCTTGGGGGTAGCGCCCTCGAAAGGAAATCTGATATCAAGCCTTTCTATCGGTCCATAGTTGGTGATCTGAACTCTTCTCGCGTACACTACTGACTCTCCTGTTACGCACAGGCTAACAGCGCAGCCGTGGGTATACACCCAGCGAATTAAACGTGTCCCGATGCCGCCCGGGTGCGTGCCAGCGCGCTAGTTTTGCGAGGCCAGCATACCAGCCACTCGGGGGCATCGCTCGTGCCTGCGCCAGAATGACGGCTGCGGGCACCGTGAATGGCACTAGGCCGTGTTGGCGTCGCGCGTTAGGGGGAGTAGGGTGTGCGGGTCATGACGATGCTGGTGATGTGGGCGACCAGCTCGCCGTCAACCTCGCTGGCGGCCTTGACCGCATTCCATTCCGGATCGGCGCGGAAGGACTCCCAGGCGGCATCCATCGCGGCCTGGTCGGCGAACGCGCAGATGTAGATCAGCTGGCCGTCGGCGCCGTCCGCGTGCTCCCAGAAGCCGGTCACCTCGATGCCGTGGCGCGCGAACAGCCCCATGGTGTGGTCGTTGAACCGGCGGTTAATGTCGGCCAGCTTCCCTGGCGCGGCGTCGTAGATGCGGAGTTCGTAGATCATCGTGCATGCTCCTCCGGATGATGACTCGTGGCGCGGCGTGTGGACCTGCACGGCATCGTACCATGAAGCGCCGCGAGCGTGGCGGCCCACCGGCGGCCGATAGGGTAGAATGGCACCCATACGGCAGCAGACCTCACCCCCGGCCGAAGGAGCGGAGCGCCGATGCCAAAGCGCGTAGTGGACCTACGGAGCGATACCGTCACCTTGCCGTCGCCGGCCATGCGCGAGGCGATGTATCGCGCCGAGCTGGGCGACGACATGTACGGCGAGGACCCGACGGTCAACCGGCTGGAGGAGCTGACCGCCGAGCTACTGGGCAAGGAGGCGGCCGTCTTGCTGCTGAGTGGCACGATGGGCAACCTGATCGGCGTGCTGGCCCAAACCCAGCGCGGGGATGAGGTGATCCTCGGTGATGCGGCCCACATCGGCCTCGCCGAGTCGGCGGGGAGCGCCGTTATCGGTGGCATCCAACTCCGCCCGCTACCAACGTATCGCGGCTGCTTCGACCTGGCGGATATCGCGGAGGCGATCCGTCCGCTCGGCGACGTCCACCAACCGCCGAGCACGCTGCTCTGCTTGGAAAACACGCACAACCGCGACGGCGGGGTGCCCGTGACGGCGGCGGACACGCGGGCCATGGCGCACGTCGCGCACGAGCACGGACTACGGGTGCATCTCGACGGGGCACGGCTGTTCAACGCGGCGGTGGCGCTCGACGTATCGGCTGCCGATCTCGTGCGCGACATGGACTCGGTGACGTTCTGCCTGTCCAAGGGGCTGTCGTGCCCGATGGGATCGCTGTTGGCCGGTGACACCGCCTACATCGAGCGTGCCCGGCGGTATCGCAAGATGGTCGGTGGCGCCTTACGGCAGAGCGGCATCATCGCTGCTGCCGGTATTGTCGCGCTGGAGCAAATGATTGACCGCCTCGCCGAAGACCATGAGCACGCGCGGCGGCTGGCTCACGGCCTCGCCACCATTCCCGGCCTCTCGATTGACCCGGACGAGGTGGAATCCAACTTGGTCTTTGCGGACGTTGACGCCGACCTGGCGAGCGGGCGGGAGATCATGGAGCGGGCGGCGGCCGAGGGCGTGAAGTTCGGTGGCAAGGGCGACCGCATCCGGCTGGTCCCGCACTATGGCATCACGGCCGACGACATTGACTACGCTGTGGCTGCCATCAAGCGGGTCACGGCCGATGCCCGCGTGCCGGTGGTGGTGTGACACCCGGCCAGGAGGCCCCGATGAGCGCCAGCGACGACATCGAGCCGGTTGACATCCGCTACGACAACGGGAACGGGCGACTGGAAATCACCTGGTCCGACGACCGGGAGACAGTCTACGGTTACGAGTTTCTGCGCTGGAATTGCCGGTGTGCCGCCTGTATCGGCGAGGGTGGCTACAAGGGTATGCTGGCCGAGATGACCGAGCTACGCCCCGAGCAACACCGGGCGATCACGAACATCGAGCTGGTCGGCGCCTACGGCATCCGGCCTACCTGGTCGGACGGGCATAACAGCGGCATTTATATGTTCGACCGCCTGCGGACGCTCACCGACCCCGACTATCCCTCACGCTAACCCGACTGGTTCAGCTGGCGCCATCCCGCATCTGGCGAATAATGGATTCGGTGGTCTCCGGGCCAAGTTTGCAAGCAGGCACTAGAAGGGCGGCGCAAAGCCGTCCTTGCCCTCGCCTAACGGGGGCAAGTTATTGTCCGACAGCTTGTTGCTTAGTACCTTAAAGAACTGTCGGTAGCGTTTCAGGTACTCACCGACGAAATCACCCCGCTTGCAGCCCAGCTTTTCGGCCATCAGGTCGAACGCCTGGTTCCGCGTCTGGGCCACGAACTTGCCCCGGTTGAAATGGAAGGGTTGCGCGATAAACTTCCGGACGCCGGTGCCGATCAGGTCGGCGGCAAAGGCGTCATTATCGTTGACCAGCAATAACGGTGTCATCGTGATGCAGGTATCAATCCCGTCCTTCTGCACTTCACGAATTGCCGTCAGTCGCCGGTGGTTGGCCGGACAGAAAGGCTCAAACGTCCGCCGGATGTCCTCGTCGTCAGTAGTCACCGTCATATTGACCTGCACCCGCCCGCCCTTGTCCGCAATGCTCCGGAACAGGTCGCAATCCCGTGTCACCATTGGGCTGCGCGTCTGCACGACCAGTTTCGGCTTGTGCCGTTCCGCCATAATCTCCAACAGGCGGCGAGCAAGCTTCAGTTGTCGCTCGATAGGCTGGTAGGGGTCGGTGACGCTGCTCATATAGATGAGCTTGCCGTCCAAGGAGCGTCTGCGCCTTCGTAGCAGCTCGATGGCGTTCGCTTTGACGTTGACCCAATAGCCCCAGCTGTCCCGCTTTTCGGCATCGCGGCTGAAGAAGGCAGCGTAGCAGTAGGTACAACCGAAGGAGCAGCCGCTGTACGGGTTCAGGGTGAAGTCGTAGGCATCCATGAAGCCGGTGGCTCTGGTCAGCAACTGGCTGGTGGAGACGTAGGCAACCTCAGCCTGGCCAGTACGCTCAATGGACGTACCTACCACAGTGGAGACGGAGTCAGCCTGAGCCTGGCCAACACGGTCAGAGGCGGCAACGACCGGCGGCTCCATCCCGGCAAGCGGCAACTGGCCAGACGTTGACATCGCGGAACCTCCTTCATGACCGCCGCCGTTGGGGCCTAGTTCCGTTTAAATGCATTCCAGAGCCGGCCCAAGATTCCCCGGCGCTCCCGCTCTCGCTCTGCCGCCTCGGCACGCTCAACTGCCTGCCGTTCCGCCGCCGCCCGCTCCTGCCGCTCCCGTTCTTCCCGCTCGGCCCGATCCCGGCGCTCGCGCTCCTGCCGCAATTCCATCTCGGCCCGTTCCCGGCGCTCCTGCCGCAATTCCGCAAGCTGCGCCTCAACCTTGGCCCGGTCGTAGCCTAGCGTCAGTGCCTTACTGAAATCACTCTCGGCTCGCCTGTACTCGCCTTTGCGCCTGTAGGCAAGTCCCCGGTTGTAGTAGGCGAGTGCCTGGTTCGGATCAAGCCAGAGGGCCTGGTCGAAGTCTTGAATGGCCCGGTCATATTTACCTTCGCGCGCGTAGGTAACTCCCTGGTAGTTGTAGGCCTTAGCATGCCGCTGACGCTCCTCAGCCTGCCGCTCGCGCTCCCTCTCCGCCTGCCGCTCGCGCTCCCTCTCCGCCTGCCACTGGCGCTCCCGCTCCTGCTGCTGGCGCTCCCGCTCCTGCTGCTGCTCCTGCTGCTGCTCCTGGCGCTCCCTCCACTCCCGCTCCTGGCGTATCCACTCCTGCGCCTCAGTTGACCGCCACCATGGCTGGCGCTCCTCAGCCTGCCACTGGCGCTCCCTCTCCGCCCGTGCTGCCGCCGCGCGCCGCTCGCGTTCTGCCGCCCCGGCCCGTTCCCGGCGCTCTTGATCCCGCTCCGCCGCGGCTCGCTGCTGCCGCACCCCCCTCCCAAAGCCAGAGGGGGCTCCGCCACCATTCGATCTAAACGGGCTGCGCGGCGCATTGTTACCGAACTGGGCGTCGTAGGCCTGGCGCTTCTGCGGGTCGCGCAGGACCTCGTAGGCCTCACCAAGCTCCTTGAAGCGGTCCTCGGCATCAGCCATCTTGCTGACGTCGGGATGGTACCGGCGGGCCAATTGGCGATACGCCTGCTTGATCTCGTCCTTCGTGGCGGACCGGGGCACGCCTAGCACTTCATAGTAGTCGCGTTTGGCGGTGCTCATCGATCCCCCTCGGGAGATGGCTCGTTCGTGGACGGGGCATCCTGATCGGCGGCCGCGGCATCCGCCGCCGGCGACGAGCAACCGCCGGCCAGCTGCTCTACCCGTCTCCCTTCCCTTTAGGGAGGGGGCCAGGGGGATGGGCCCAATAGCCACTAACCACTGGCTACCGGCTAGTAGCCTTTGTGCTTGTCGATGACGCTCTCTAGCGGCTCGCCGGCGCGGAAGCGGCGCAGGTTGCGGCAGAAGAGGTCTACGACGCGGTCCTGGCGTAGCGGGGAGCCGCCGGCGGTGTGGGGGGTAATCACCACGTTGCTCATGTGCCACAGCGGATGATCGGACGGCAACGGCTCTTGGGGCGTGACATCGAGCGCGGCGCCGCCGATTAGCCCCTCGTTCAGCGCCGCCATGAGCGCCGCTTCGTCCACGATCTTGCCGCGCGTGACGCTGACGAGGATGGCATGGCGACGCATCGCGCGAAACGCCGCGCGGTCGAACATGCCGTGCGTCTCGGCGGTGAGGGGCGCGCAGATGACCACGGTATCCGATTCGCCCAAGAGGCGGTGGAATTGGTCCATCGGCCAGCAGGCCTCCACGCCCGGCGGTAGCTCGACCGGCTCCGGGTCTACGGCGAGCACGCGCATGTCGAAGCCGAGCGCCCGCTGCGCGACGGCCCGCCCGGTGCCGCCCAGCCCGACGATGCCCATGGTCTTGTCGCTCAACTCCCAGGACGCGGCGCGAATAGGCATCCGGTTGTCCCACGTCGGCTCGCGGATAGCCCAGGAGATACCCCGCGCCAGCGACAACAGCAGCGCCATCGCGTGGTCGGCGAGGTGCGTGCCGACGTAGCCCTTCTCGCTGGTCAAGACGATATCGCTCTCGACAAACGCCGGGTACAGCGAGCTGTCCACCCCCGCGCCGGTCTGTTGCACCCACCGGACGTGCGGTGCGAACTCCAGTAGCTCGGGTGTCATGTGGCCGAACAGCACGTCGGCATCCTGGATTTCGCGGCGCTGCTCGCCACGATCGGCGGCCAGCACCACCGCCGCGTCCCCAGCGGCGTCGCGGACCCGGTCCACCTGCGCGTCGGTCAGCGGTAACGTCACGAGAATCTTCATGCGTATCTCCTTCCGGCTCGTCCGGCGCCCCTTACCATCCTCACGGCGACTACACCGCTCTCTGCCAGTCCCTGGTGTTGAGCTTAGACAGAGAAAGCAGGCATACTTCAGCGTGAGCGTTCTTCCAGGGTTCAATGCAGTCGGAGACCTGCCACCTGGTATCCACCAAGCGTCCCTCTCTACAGTAAACCAGAGATTCGGAACCGGGTCCGTGCAGCGCCAACAACTGGCCGACCGGCTTCGTCGGATCTATGACTTGGCTATTGGGACTGAATGCCTCGGGCGCTTTATCGTGTTTGGCTCATTCATCACTGCGACTGCGCTCCCGAATGATGTGGATATATTCCTCATCATGGACGACACATTTGACGCTGGAGTGCTCGAAGGTGAGGCCGCGATCCTCTTCAACCATACCGCCGCTCAAGTGTACCTCGGTGCAAGCGTCTTCTAGGTGCGCCGTCCGGCTGCATTGGATGGCGAGCAGGCCGCAATCGAGCACTGGCAGCTCAAGCGCGACGGGACACGCCGCGGGATTGTGGAGGTAGTCCAACATGATACGGGATGATGGCGAGCTTCAAGTGACTCTGGAGCGTATTGCTCACTTCCAGCGGCAACTGACGCAACTGCGTCGCGTTGAAGTCAATGCCGCCAACTATCGCCTGAGCGCAGCCGGGTACCTAGCAGAGGTTGATCGGATGAATCTTGAGGTCCGTGAATATCTCTCCCTTCACCCTAGCGAACTGCCAGCGACAGTCGGTGGCAGTGCCGCGTAACTCCGCCTCGCAAGGCCCCCACGCGCTGCAAACATGCGCTTACCTCGCACTCGCCCGCCGCCGACTCATCTCGTGGCACCGCTCACCGTAGCGTTCGCGCAAGACCGCCTTCTGCACCTTGTTGGTGGCGGTCGTCACCGGGAGCGCTTCCACGAACTCTACGTAGCGCGGTGTCTTGAAGCCGGCCACCTGGTGGCGCACGAACGCCTTCAACTCGTCGGCGGCGCCGGCCGGCTCGCCGTTACAGTGCGGGAGCCACTCCGGCGTAGGCACCACCGCTGCCAATACCGACTCGCTCCACTCGACATCCGGTACGCCGACAATCGCCACCTCGCGCACACCGGGATGCTGGCGCAGGAGACGTTCGACCTCGATAGGATAGATGTTCTCGCCGCCGCTGATAATCAAGTCCTTGATCCGGCCGGCGATGTAGAGGAAGCCCTCTGCATCGGTGCGGGCCGAGTCGCCGCTGTGCAGCCAGCCGCCACGCATCGCTTCCGCCGTCTTCTCCGGCAGCCGCCAGTAGCCGTCCATCAGGGTCGGGCCGCGGGCGATCACCTCGCCCACTTCGCCCAGCGGCACGTCCTGGTCAGCGGAATCGGCGAGACGGACCTCCACCAGCGGATGCGGCTTGCCGACCGTACCGATGCGCGAGCGGTCGTCGCGGGTGAGGCGGGAGAACGTCAGGATACAGCCTGCTTCGGTCAGCCCATACGTGACGTAGACATCCGCCTGGAAGCGACCGAGAATCTCATCCAAGAGGTCCGGCGTGAACGTATCGGACGAGCCGAGACATCGGCGGACGCTGCCAACGTCGTAGGCGCCACGCCGCATTTGGCCGAGCACGCGCCGCCAGACAGTCGGCACGCAGAAGAGGCTGGTCGCCTGCCACCGCGCGGCGGTGTGCAGCATCTCCGCGGGATCGGCGCCGTCGAGTAGGAGCACCGTCGCCCCCACGAGGAAATGGGGCAGGAGTACGCAATCGGGACCGCCGGTGTGGAAGAGCGGATAGACCAACTGACCGATGTCCTCCTCGACGGTGCGGGTGCGGATCACCCACGCCATGGCGTGCAGATAGTGGGCGCGGTGCGAGAAGAGCGCGCCCTTGGGGAAGCCGGTCGTACCGCTGGTGTAGAGGATGATGTGCGGATCGTCGGGGGCGAGGTCCACGCCCGGCTCGGAGTCCGCGGCCTCGGCGAGCAGATCGGAATAGCTGACTTGCCGCGTCTGGGCCGACCCGATCCACTCGTCCGGAGCGGCCGCCTCACCCCACCGGACGACGGCACGCAGGGCGGTCTCTTCGAGCATGCCCGCAGCCGCGGCTGCGACGGCGCTGAACTGCGCGCCGACGAGGAGCCAAGTGCTGCCGGATTGGTCGAGGGTGTACCGGACTTCGCCAGCGCGGTACCAGAAGTTGATCGGCACCATGATGGCGCCCAGTTTGGCCAGCGCAAAGTAGCTGACAACGTACTCCACACAGTTGCGGCCCAGCACGGCGACCCGGTCCCCCTTCGCCACGCCCAGCGCCGTCAGCCCGTTCGCCAGCCGATTGACCTCGCTATTGAGCGCGGCATAGGTCCACGTCTCATCACGCCAGATGAGCGCGGTCTTGCGCCCGAACAGCTGGGGATGGGCCTGTTTGCGGAGGATGTCACCGAGGAGCAACATGGTAACGCTCGATGTTCAGCTATCAGCCTGATCTAGCCTGCCTCTGCACCGCGCACGAGGAACTTACACGTGCCCTCGATCACGACCGGGCCGTCGACCTTGCGGCACGTCCCGCGGAACACCACCAGCCCGCCTCCCTCGCGCAGGCGCGGCTTCGGCTCCAGTGCCTCGACCGTCCACTCGGTCGCTACAGTGTCGCCAGGATGGACGGCGCCGACAAAGCGTAGCTGCTGCTCGACCAAGGCCAGCGCCCCGGCACCCAGGTAGCTGCCCAGCACGCCGATCATCATGCCGGCAGTAAGCATCCCGTGGACTACCCGCGTCCCAAACCGGCTCGCCGCTGCGAACGATTCGTCCGCATGCACCGGGTTGAAGTCCTTGAAGACGCCGGCCGCGAGGAGCAGATGAGTCTCCGTAATGGTCGTTGCGTCCCGGACGGAGTGCCCGACGGAGAGCCGGTCAAACGTCACGCTAACCATACAATTGCCCTTCACTTGGCTCGCTCTCGACCCGCGAGGCATTTTCGACTGTCAGGTGTCCGGCCTCTTTTCGCCAGTTGTGCAGGGGTAGGGCTAGGGAGGAGACCATGGCCAATGCGCTACGTGTCGAAGACCTCGCTGACCGCACAGGTGAAGCCGGGCAGCACGTCGTGGCCGTCGAGCGTGTCTTTTTCGATGAGCGTCACGACTGCACGGTTCGGCTGATACACGTCCACGGTGCGGGTGTCGAACTGCACTACCCACACCAGGTCCACGCCGTAACTCAGCCACATCAGGGCCTTGTCTTGGGCCTCGCGCCGGCCAGTGCTGGGGGAGGTGATCTCCACTACCAGGTCAGGCGGCACCTCGGCGTAGCCGGTGTCCATCGCGTCCAGGGGGGTTTTCGCCGCCGAGAAGTAGGCAATGTCCGGCTCGCGCACGGTATCCGGGTCCCGCTCCAGCCAGACACCCGAGTCCGAAGCCGTCAAGCTCCCCAGTTTTCGGGGCATGATGAACGCCCCCAAGAGAACGGTCAGCTTCGTTACGATCTTGACATGTGCATATCCTGCTGGCATGGTCTCGTGCAGTACCCCCCGGATCAGTTCGCCGCGCACGCCCTCGCTATCCAGCCGCAGCAGGTCGTCGGCCGTGAGCAGCTTCGTCATCGTCGTCGCCATACCCACCTCCTTCCCGGCGCGGCCCCCCCTCTGGCCTCCTGACAAGGGTAGGTTTTTCGCGCGGAGTTACATACCTACTCCCGGCCATCGTCACTGTGGCATTCGCCGCAGTCCAGGCCGACCAGGGGGCCACGCATGGCCCTGGATTCCCGCTTTCGCGGGAATGACGAGCGCCTAGACGCGATGCAGCGCACCCTCTCTGTGTCCTCGGTGGCTGACTACCCTCGCTCCCCGGTCAATTCCTGGCGCACGATCTCGACACCCTGTACCAATCGCTGGAGCTTCTGGAAGGCCAGCCACCGGGGAAGCTGGAAGAACCCGCAATCGGGAACGACCGTCATCTTCTCCGGCGGGCAGTACCGGAGCGCCTCGCGGATCCGCTCCGCCACGTCCTGCGGCGTCTCGACGTAGAACGACTTCACATCCACGAGGCCGACGCCGGTCGCGCGATCCTGGGCGATCTCGCCCAGCAAGTCCACCTCGCGCATCTCGCGGTTGGCAAACTCCAGGACGATCTCGTCGCAGTCGGTGTCCAGCAGGTCGGGGAACATCCAGCGATAGACCCGCTTGCCCCGCGGCCGGCTGCCGAGGTTGCCGAAACAGACGTGCAGCCCCAGCTTGACACCCTTTTCGCGCACGCCCTTGACGGCCGTGTTATAGAGCTTAACCCACTCCTGCGCCTCACCGGGGATAATCGAATACGATGGCTCGTCCAGCTGAATAAAGGTCGCGCCGGCATCCGCCAGGGCGTGTAGCTCCCGATTGATCGCGCCGGCCACGTCATAGGCCAGCGCCAGGCGGTCCCCGTTGTATACATCGCCGCGGCGCGTCTGGACGTGGATCGTCAACGTCAGCGGCCCGGGGCAGGTCATCTTCAGCGCGTTCTCAGTCTGCTGCCGCGAGTGCGCGAACTCTTCGACAATGCCCAGGCCGTTCGGAACCGTAATCCGCTCTACCGGGCGGTAGCGCGGCGGGCTGTCGTAGCCGTCAATGCCAACCTTCCGCAGCGGCTCGCGCGCCTCCAATCCGGAGAAATGGCTATAGAAGCCCTGGACGAAGTACCACCGGCGCATCTCCCCGTCGGTGATGATGTCAACGCCCGCGCGCTCCTGATCGCGGATAGCCAGGCCAACTGCGTCGTCAAACGCCTCGCGCGCGTCGGTTTGGCCGTAGTCTCCTTGCTCGATTGCCTTGAGCGCCGTCCAAAACCAACTCGGCAGGGCGTAGCTACCGACGACGGACGTGGGCAGCAGGGTCGGCACGGGACGCCGACCGGCGGTAGACTCCGACGGCACGGGCCGGGAGTTGCGGCGGGCGGTCTGTTGGGCCATGGATTGTCTCCTCTCACTACCTGGGCATTGCCTCGATTATAGCGGCGATGGCCGTAACACTCACCGGAGTCAGCGCCGAGACCAGGCGTGGTGTGCTGCGGGCCGTCGTCAAGGGTACAGGAGCGGCCCGGACGCCGCGTCGGCTTGCGCCATCTCCGGTCGGGAATAGGTAGGATTGTGCAGGCTGCCGTCGTCGGACACCGCGCGCCGGGCAGCAGCCCCGCCGCGAGGGAGGGAATGTGCCTGACTGGTTAGCGAACATTGATCCAGTATTGATCGTAGCGTTGATCTTCTTGGGGTGGTTTGCCGGCACCTACGGCACCATCATCGGCGCCGGGGGCGGCTTCATCATGGTCCCGGCCTTGTTCCTCTTCTTTGGCCTGACCTCGCAAGAAGCCTCGGCACTGTCGCTCACCGTGATGGTCTTCGCGGCGATCTCCGGCAACATCGCCTATGCGCGTCAGCGGCGCATTGACTATCGCGCTGCCATCCCCTTCGCGATTGCCACCCTGCCGGGCGCTTGGCTGGGCGCCGTTGCCTCCGACCTGTTGCAGAGCCGGGTGTTCGGTATCGCCTTTGCGCTGCTACTCTGGAGCATCGCCGAGTATCTGATGTTCAATCCCGAACGGCGCATGCGCGAGGGCGAGGCATCGGATATGGAGGAGACGGCCGCGACAGAGCCGCAGCTGACGCTCTGGCAGCACCTCGGCTGGGGGCGCATCCCCCGCCGGGTGGTAGCGCAAGATCAGACCTACGCCTACGAGTACGACGGGCGCATCGGCTTGGCGGTGAGTCCGATCATCGGCTTTATCTCGGCCGTCTTCGGCATTGGCGGTGGGCTGATTTTCGTTCCCATCCTGGTGCAGGTGCTACGGTTCCCCATCCACATCGCCACCTCGACGGCCTTCTTCATCCTCATGATTACCGCCTTGGGTGGCTCCGTCTCTCACGCGGCCTTGGGACATGTGCGGTGGGAGTTTGCCTTGCCGATGGCGGTGGGACTGATCGCCGGCGGCCAAACGGGCGCGTTCATATCCCGCCGCCTCAGTGGCGGGTGGATTGTGCGCGGTGGCGCGGTCGGCCTCGCCATCGTGAGCGTGCGCCTCCTGCTCCGCTGATACCACTGGCGGTTGCCGGCGCGCGCAAGTGACTGGTGCTTTGGCTACTGGAGCGACGACGTGACATGAAGCTGCTGATCGAGCGCTTGCGCGCTATCGTCGGCGATGACGGTGTCATTACCAGCAGCGCCGCGCTCGCCACCTACGAAAGCGATGCCTCGCAGGATCGCGGCGTCCCGACGGTCGTTGTGCTGCCGCGGAGCACGGCCGAGGTCGCGGCGGTCGTCCGCGCCGCACACGAACAGGGACTACCCATCGTGCCGCGCGGCGCTGGCACCGGGCTGTCGGGGGGCGCAGTGGCCGTCGAGGGTGGCGTGGTCCTGACCACCACGCGCCTCAACCGTATCCGGCGCCTCGATCTGGCCAACCGAATCGCGGTCGTCGAGCCGGGTTTAGTCAACGCCGAGCTGACGAACACCGTAGAGCCGCACGGACTGTACTACGCTCCCGATCCCTCCAGTCAGCCGGCCTGCACGATTGGCGGCAACGTCGCGGAGAACGCCGGCGGCGCCCACTGCCTTGCCCACGGCGTCACCACCAATCACGTGCTCGCCCTGGAAGCAGTGCTGATTCCCAGTGGCCGGGTAGTGCGCGTCGGTGGCCCCGCGCACGACTGCCCCGGCTACGATCTGATGGGCCTGCTGGTCGGCTCCGAAGGCACTCTGGCCGTTGTCACCGAGATCACCGTCCGGCTGCTCGTTCGCGCCGAGGGTGTGGCGACCGTGCTCGCCGCGTTCGACGGCGTGATGCCAGCCTCGGAGGCCGTCTCCGCCATCATCGGACAAGGGATCGTGCCGGTGGCGCTGGAGATGATGGACGACATGACGACCCGCGCCGTCGCGGCCGGCTTGCCGGAGGATGCCGGCGCGGTCTTGCTGATCGAGTGCGAAGGGCTGCGCGAGGAGCTGGACGACAAAGAAGGACCGCTGGCGACCGTGCAAGCCATCTGCCGGGTACACGGCGCGCGAGACCTGCGGATTGCGTTCACCGCAGCGGACCGGAACGCGCTGTGGAAGGCGCGGAAGTCGGCGCGCGGCGCGCTCGGCACCCTGGCTCCCAACTGCTACGTCCACGACGGCGTGGTGCCGCGGTCCAAGGTCCCGGCGCTGATGGCCCGGATCGAGGCCGTTGCCGCCGAGTTCGAGGTGCCCATCGCCACCTATCTCCACGCCGGCGACGGCAACGTCCACCCCAACGTGTTGTTCGATGCCCGTCGCCCGGCGGAGGCACAGCGGGCGGCAGCGGCCGGTGAGGCGATTCTACGCGCCTGTTTGGAGCTTGGCGGCGTGCTGTCGGGTGAGCATGGGATTGGCACGGAGAAGCAAGCCTACATGTCGTGGGCACTGACCACGACCGACCTGCGTGCCCAGGCCCACGTGAAGCTGGCCTTCGATCCCGATGAGCGGCTGAACCCGCACAAGCTCTTCCCCACGCCGGGCTTCTGCGGCGAAGTACGTGGCGCGAGCCGCCCGCCGGCGGCGTGATGCCAACCACCGCAGACGACCACAGCTAGCCGCACAACGCTTGACTCATTCAATCCTGCATTTTATACTACTCTTTCCCCTTGATGCCTGCACTTGGTGAGAAGGCCGGCCCGTCGGCCGCTGAGGCGGACATGCGGCTTCTTCTCTGTTGGGAGCGGCGTTAGAGGGTTCTACTGACGGTTGGATGAGAGGGAGCGGGATGAAGGCACTCGTCAGCCTGCTGTGGCCACAAGGTCCCCCTGGTCAGGCCTCCCCTGAGATCCGCCTTGGCACCGGCGCGTCGGCAGACCTCGAACTGAGCGAGGTCGTACAGGCACTCACCGGCGGTGAAGGCACCCGGTCGTCCTTCGTGATGAGCGTCCTGATGGAGCTGGGCACCGATCCGGCGGTGATCGTCTACCGGCAGGAGGTGGTCGCTGACTTGCTCGCAGACCATCGCCTCCGAGAGCGCCTTGGTGAGGTGCTACCACTGCTGGTACGCCGGCGTCAGCATCGGGACCCGATCGCACGCGAGCCCTGGTCCGTCACGACCGTCGCCCGGCGCGTGGCCGAGCTCGAAGGCTATGTCGAAGTGGCGGTACGGCTGCATCTGGCGTTGACGGAGGCAGCGCCGCGCGGCGCTGCCCTGCTGGCGCTGCGCGAGCACCTCGACGAGCTTACGAACGCCGCGCAGTTCAAGTCCCTCCAGAAGCAGCTGCCCAAGCTGCGCGCGACGCTCAACAAGGTACGCAGCGTGACGATCGGGATCAACGTCAGTGAGAGTCTTGAGCCAGGTTCCGCAACGATCCTATCCATCAGTCCCGAGGTCATCAAAGGCCCAGCTTCACTGCTCGGGAAGCTGTTGGGCAGAGAGGCCGGTGTGCGTGGGATTACACCCCTGCACGTGACTGACTGGTCGCCACGGGACCCGCTGTTCAACGACATGCGGAATCTGATCGAAAAGGTGGTAGACCCGGTAGCGAGGGCGATCAGGCGCTTTACCTCCGTAGATGCCGGCTCGTTCAGCGGCTTGGAGCCGGAGCTCTCGTTCCTCCTGAACGGAGTAGAGCTGATCAGGCGCCTGCGGAAGGCCGCCTTGCCGGTCTGCCGGCCCGAGGTCGCGCCACCGGATGAGCGCGTGTTGTGCTTAGAGGACGGCTACAGCCTTAGCCTCGCCTTGCAGGTCATGTCCAAGGGTGCCAATCCGGAGGCCGTAGCGGCGACGAGCGTCGTCACCAACGGGATACGGTTCGATCAGGAGCAGGGCCGTATATGGGTCCTGACCGGTCCCAATCGAGGTGGCAAGACAACCTACACTCGTGCCGTGGGCCAAGCCCAGATTCTCTTCCAGGCCGGGCTGCACGTGCCAGGGAGCCAAGCCCGTCTCAGCCCGGCGGATGCCATCCATACGCATTTCCCGCGCCTCGAGGAGGAGCAACTCGGCCAAGGGCGTCTCGACGAGGAGGCCAAGCGGCTGGCCCGCGTTTTCAAGGACGCAACACGATACAGCCTGATCCTCTTGAATGAGGTGCTCGCCGGCACCAGCGCCATTGAGGCCCTGGGGATAGCATTTGACGCCATGCGTGGGCTGCGGCTGCTGGGAGCACGCGCCATCTACACTACGCATCTCCACGAGCTTGCGGCCCGTGCGGACGAGATCAATGCCGGAACTCCTGGCGACGCGCTCGTTGGCAGTCTCGTCGCCCAAGTGGATGAAGGGACCGACGCAGCGCAATCACACCACGCGCGGACGTTTCAGATCGTCGCTGGCCCACCACGCGGGAGCAGCTATGCCTCGGAGATCGCCGAGCAGCACGGGATCAGCTACCCGCAGCTGGCGCAGCTGCTCCATGAGCGTCATCAACTCCCGAAACCCAACTGATTCTGGCCCGGTCAACGTCATGGGATGCGCTAGCGATAGCGTCCGGCCTGCATTTCATAGAGCGTAGCGTAGCGTCCGCCTTGCGCCACCAACGCGGCGTGGCTGCCCGCCTCGACCACCCGGCCCTCATCCAATACCACGATGTGATCCGCCATCCTTACCGTCGAAAACCGGTGGCTGATTATCAATGCCGTCTTGCCTTGCACTAGCTCCCGGAACTGCTCGAATAGCCGGTACTCCGCCTCCGCATCCAGCGCCGCCGTCGGCTCATCCAGGATCACCAGCGCCGCGTCGCGCACAAACCCTCGTGCCAGCGCCACCTTCTGCCATTCGCCTCCCGACAGCTCCACGCCACCCGCGAACTGCCGGGTTAGCTCGGTGGCGTAGCCGCGCGGCAGCTGGGCCGCGACCTCGTCGGCGCCGGCCCACTGCGCGGCCTGCTCGATGCGCCCGGGTCGAGCGTCGGCCGCGTAGGCGCCGACCGCGATGTTCTCGTGGAAGGTCAGCGCAAACTGGGCGAAGTCTTGATAGACGACGGCAATCCGGCGACGCCAGGAAGCCAGGTCGTACTCATCGAGGGGAGTGCCATCGAGCAGGATGGCTCCCGTATCGGGGTCGTACATGCGGGTGAGCAGCTTGACGAGGGTGCTCTTGCCGGCGCCGTTGGCCCCGACCAGCGCGGTGACCCGGCCGGCGGGCAGCACGACACTCACGTCGGCGAGCACCGCTTGGGTGCCCTCCGGATAACGAAAGGACACCTGCCGTAGCGCAACTTCCTGCTCCAGCAAGGCGGGTGCTCGCCGGCCCTGCTCCGGTGGAGGCAGCTTGATGGCCGGTCGGGCCTGGTCCAAGAAATCGAACAGGGCGCGCAGCCGCGCGAGCACACCGTAGAACAGCCCAAACCACACCGACATGCGCGTGGCAACGCTCTGGGCCTGCGTCACCGCGCCCAGATAGAGCGCCAGGTCGCCCAGCGTGAGGCGCCCGGCCCCCGCCTGCACGGCGACATACCAGAAGCCGCCGGCGAGGACGAGCGCATAGGCACCACTGAATACCGTGGACATCTTCAGCTGCACCAGCCGCACGCGGGTCATTTCTCCTAATGCTGCGTCCCGCCTTTCGCGAAAGCGCTGCAAGAAAAAGTCCCCTAGCCCAAAGACACGCACCTCCTTGGCCGCCGCCGGCTCGGTAGTGACGGCAGCGCAATAGTCCATCTCGCGGGCCGGCCGCGACTGCCGGGCCATCGCCTGATACTGGAGGCGGTTCATGCGATACTCCGAGACAAAGTGGGGCACGCTAACCGCGGCGAGGACCACCGGCAGCAGGGGATGCAGGAAGCCCAGCAGGAGCAACAGGCCGACCAAGGACAGGAGGGGAGTGCCGCCCATCTCCAGGAGCGGGAATAGCCCGGGAAGGTCTTGGGAGGCCGCCTGGCGCACGAGTCGTAGCCGGTCTTGAAAGGCCGGGCGTTCGAGACGCACCAGGTCCGCCAGTCGCGTGCCCGCCCGGATCAGACGGCTGTCAAGCTCGGCAATGGCGCGCTCTTCGATCCATGCGGAGAGGACGCGCTGAATCGGCGTCAGCGCAGCCAGCACGACGAGGGTCAGGGCATAGACGGCGGCCAAGGTGACGGCCCAACTGACGGCTGCGGTCACGCCCTCAGTGCGGGTAGTCACGGCATCCAGCAGGAGCTTGGTCAGCCATACCTGGAGTACCGGCAGCAGGGCCAACAGGAGTACAAGCGCCACATGCGCGGTGGCGGCTCTGGGTGTACCGCTGCCGACCAGCAGGAGGCCACGCCCGAGTAGCCGCAGGTCAGTAGGCAGCGAGCGCAGGGCGCTGGCACTCCGGCGCCCAACACTGCGCAGCGCTTTGAGCCGGTTCATGAGCTTGCCGCCTCGCCGTTGTGCTCCGCGTACTGGGCGGCCTGGAGTCGGTAGAGGCGGGCATACTCGCCGTCCTGGGCCAGGAGGTCGGCGTGCGTGCCGGCTTCCTGAATACGACCGGCAGCCAGGTAGAGGATGCGGTCGGCCATCCGCACCGTCGAGAAGCGATGACTGATAAGCAGCGTCGTGCGGTCGCGGGTCAGCTCCTGAAAGCGCTGGTACACCTCGTACTCGGTCTGCACGTCGAGCGCCGCGGTTGGCTCGTCCAATACCAGGAGCGAGCAATCGCGCACGAAGGCGCGGGCCAGCGCCAGCTTCTGCCACTCGCCGCCGGACAGCTCGCGGCCACCGAATTGACGGCCAAGCTGGGTGTCCAGGCCCTGCGGCAGCTGCCGGAGCAGCGTGTCGGCGCCGGCGCTGGCGGCGGCGGTGTGCAGACGGTCACTGTCAGATAACACCTCGACCTGTCCCAGGCCGATGTTCTCCCCGGCGGTCAATTCGAAGCGCATGAAGTCTTGGAAGATCACGCCCATCTGCCGGCGCAGGTCGGCCGGGTCGAACTCCCGCAGATCAATGCCATCGAGCAGGATGCGCCCCTCGGTCGGGTCGTAGAGGCGGAGCAGCAACTTGACAAGTGTGGTCTTCCCGGCGCCATTGCGACCGACCAGCGCCACCGACTCGTGCCGGCCGAGGTGCAACGAGAGGTCGCGCAGCACCGGCTCGGACCGATCAGGGTAGG
Source organism: Chloroflexota bacterium (assembly GCA_965220865.1). Classification (GTDB taxonomy): domain Bacteria; phylum Chloroflexota; class UBA11872; order UBA12225; family JAJDUF01; genus JAJDUF01. The sequence continues at coordinate 2,174,087 of OZ244848.1, read as the reverse complement.
TGAAGGCCACGTGCTCGAAGGTGATGCCTTCCCGGATGGACGGTGGCATGGATCGCGGGGAGGCGGGCACCGGCAGGTCGGGCGGCGCTTTGAGCACGCGGTAGAACGCCGGGAGGAAGTTAAGCGCACGGGGCAGATAGCCGATGCTAAAAGCCAGCATTTGCAGCTGTTGCTGCAGCAGTGCCGCCGCGCCCCCGTAGAGCGCCAGGTCGCCCGGAGTGCGCTGCCCCGTGGCTACCAACCACACGACGTAGACGTACACTGCCCCGGTCGCCAGGGCGGCAAGGGCGCTGGCGAGGGCCATGAGCGGCACGAGACCGCGGCGCACTTGGTTGAGCAGGTTCATCGTGCGGGCAAAGATGTCACCGTGCCGCCGAGTGAAAAAGGGTCCCAAGGCATACAGACGCACGTCTTTGGCCGACGCTGGCGTCAGCGTCACGTCGCGCAGATACAACAGCTGACGGGCTTCCTCGGTCTGGGCATACAGGTGGCTGCCCATGCGATCATCGAAGTTCCACTGCCGAGCGACCTGAGGCAGGGTTGCGAGGATCAACACTAAAGGGAGGAGCGGATGCAAACCGCCCAGTACCAGCACCAACCCACTGGCCGTGAACACAACCAACACGGCTTGCGCTCCGTTGACGATCAATTCCAGCCCGCTCCCCGAGGCATAGCGGCGGGAGCGCTGGAGGTCATCGGCCAGCGCCGGGTCTTCAAAACGGGCCAGTCCTTGCCAGCGGTTGGCGGCGCGGATCAACTGCTCCGTCACGTAGCCGGTCAGGCGATCCCCCGCCTGGCTTTGCAAGGTGGCTGAGACGGGTTGGATCAACTGACCGACCGCAACGGCCACGACGGCCAGCACGATCCAGGCCCCGAGGGGCAGCCGGGCGATGAACGGACCGGCACCGGCCAGCAGGCCGAGGTCTACGGCGGCCCGGTCAATGACCGCACGGGTGAGCACCAACTGCAAGGGGGAGAGCGCCGCCTGGACCACGAGCAGGGCCACGATACCCACGACGAACGGCGCACCCGCCCACCACGCCAGGCGCACCGCCAACGCCGCCAGGCGGGTACTTTCCTGCAACTGGTGCCGGAAAGGGCGGTTTTCGATGTATCGGTTCGCCATAGACCCTCCTCCTGGCTAGACAGGCACCCCATCACTTTGATCGGTTTAACCGTGACTGCGATTATTGCAGGGGGGAACACGAAGAGTCAATCGCCGGGCGGGGTAGCTCCTCACCCCGGCCCTCTCCACCATGATGGAGAGGGGCCGGGGATGAAGCAGGCCGGAGAGGCAGCCGCGACTAGCCGCGTCGCAGCCGTGACAATGGCCGCCAGAGGACCAGCACCAGCAGCACGAACAGGAGAATGGCGAGCCACACCCGGCCCGTCCCGATGGCCAGCATGACCCCGGCCACGAGCGCCAGCAACGGCCACTGGCGGCGATGGCCGGTCCAGCTCATGATGCCGAGCATCAGGGCGACCACGAGGGGCACGACAAGCAGCATCAGCGCGCGCTCGTCCAGCGGCACCGAGGGCAACGGCCCCTGGGAATCCAGTATCTGCGGACGTTCCGGTGGCGCAAACTTCCCAAGCGCGCCAAGCACGAGCAGGGCGAGCACCCCCAGGGCAAAGACCGTCCGCGTCGCTACGTCGCGGACCCGTAGGATGAGCGGCACGCCGAGCCAGTCCAGGACGGTGAGGAACAGCCAGACTCCGCCAGCACCCAAGGCAACGAGCGTGCCGAGGAAAAGCACGAAGGCCAGCCCCACCCCCGACTGCTCGATCAGCGCTAGGATCAGATAGATGGCGATGAGCACGGCGGCGCCGGCGGCATAGGGCGCGAGGCGTTCGTACCACGGTGGAAGCTGATCTTCCGGGGGCGACGGTCGCTCACCCATGTCCCACGGCTGCATGATGCACCCCCTTTACGGCTCCGCCATTTCCGAGCGACGCGGGCATCTCTACCCGGATCGCGTCGCTAGGCAGCGAGGATGGCGTTCTGCGCCTTGGCGATTGCGGCCGTCGCCACCGTGACCGACTGCTCGCCCCGCCACACCGGCGCCAGCCCCTCATCGTAGACTTGCAGCAGCTGTGCCCGCGCCGGATGCAGCGGCAGATCACGCGCGTGCTCCAGCGCCGCCACGATCGGCTCGCCACCAAACCAGGGCGCCACCGACTGCGCGACCGAGCGTCGCGCCGGTGGCGGCATGTTGGGGAAGGTCAGCTTGGGGCCTTTTTGGGCGGTTCCCTGCTGGAAGGCCCGCTGTGCCTCTTCCCCCGTCCACCAGCGGAGGAAGGTCCAGGCCTCGTCCGGCACGTTGGTCGCGGCGCCCAGATGGAATGCCCATCGCGCGAAGAGCCAGTTGGCCGGCTTGACCGGGCCGTGAGGCGCCGGCGCCAGGCCATACTTCAGCCCGGAGGTGGCTTGCGGGACAATCAACGTGCCCGCGAAGCTACGGGGGCCGTACAGCATTGCCAGCCGGCCAATCTTGAACAGCTCATCCCCATTCACTTCGTCGGCGCTCGGCCACACGGCATGGGTATCGCGGTGCTCGAAAAGCCATTCCAGCGCCTCCCGCGCCGGTGGCTCGTCCACCAAGCTCTTGGTCACGTCTGCGTCCACGAGGTCGCCGCCATTCGCCCAGATCCAGGGAATCGTCGCCGGGTAGCCAGGATTTCCCCCGACCGCTCTCTCGTAGGGACTGTAGTCACGGCTGAGCGCAAACCCGTAGACGGGCTTGGCCCGCTGGCGGCGGGTCAACTCGCGGGCACGGTCGAGGAGGTGCTGCCAGGTCCAATCACTCGGCGGCGCGGACACGCCAGCCGCGGCCAAGAGGTTCTGGTTGTAGAACACGAGCTGCGTATCCGCATGGGTGTGCAGCGCGTACAGGTCGCCGCGCCAGGTACTGCGCTCCAGACACCCCGGCCAGAAGTCGGCGAGGTCGTAGCGGTCACGCCGGATGAACTGGTTCAGCCCCAGCAACGCTCCCTGCATGACCAATGGCGGGACGGAATCCCCGAACCACCGGGGAAGACTCACGAGATCGTACATGACATCCCCGGCTTGGCCAGTGGCAATAGCCTCCCGGAACCCCTGGTAAAGCTCAGAGTGGTCATGCCAGGATTGCCATTCGATGGTCAGGTGCGGGTGCGCCTCGGTGAACGGCGCCGTGTACTCGTGGAACTGGTCCACACTGAGCGTACCGAATGCCGTGGGGACGAAACGCGCCAGGACGGGGATCTGCCGCTGGGTCTGACGGGGGAGGCCTGAGCCTGGCGGCTTGGCGATGGCGGGCCGGGTCTCCTGGGTAGCGTCAGGGGCCACCTCGCCGCCGGCGCCCCCCACTACATCACACGCCGCGGCCAACAGGCCAGCGCCTAGCGCGGTACCGCCGCCGAGGCACTGCCGGCGGGTCATCACTGCCATTGCAGGCCTCCTCGCGGTCAACAGAAGACAGGCTTACCTCGCCCTACCCCATACTACATACAGTGGAGGGCACGACTGCCCTCTCATCTGAGATCGGCATTGCAATTAAATGGTTCAACTATACTATACGCTCATCCGCGCGGCGAGTCAAGAACTGGCGAGGTGGACGACGCCTCACCCCCCGGCCCCCTCTCCCGCCAGGAGAGGGCCGGGGTGAGGGGGGCACTAGCCACTGACCAAAGCCACTCTGTATAGTGGACTTGCCGCCTAGTCCTGCAGCGAACCGTCCCCGAGGAGGTGGAGCGCATGAACGAAGACGAGAAATATCTGTTCGATCTAAACGGCTACATTGTGGTCAAGAACGTGCTCGATGAGGAGGCCCTCGCGCGCTGCAACGAGGCCATTGACCACTATGCGGGCGGGATCCGCGAACGCACCCAGTCTCTGGCGGGTAGCTCCACGGCGTTGCGTGGCATCACCGGGCGCGGCGAGCTGAGCGGGATGCTGGGCTGGGAGCATCCCTGGCGCGAGCCGTTCCGCGACATGCTGGCCCATCCTCGCATTGTGCCCTACCTGCATGAAATCCTGGGCAAGGGCTTCCGCCTGGACCATTTGCCGTCGCTGATTGGCATGCGCCGGGGAGCGGAAGGACATATGCTGCACGGATCGTCGGGGCCGGGATTCGATCCGCACCAGTATTACATCTTCCAAGACGGGCGGATGCATAACGGACTGACGGTGGTGACGTGGCAGCTCACCGATGTCAACCCCGGCGATGGTGGGCTATGCTTGGTTCCCGGCAGTCACAAGTGCAACTTCGCCTTACCCCTGGGGTTGAGGAGCTACGAGCAGCACCAAGAATTCGTCAAGCAGATTGCTTGCAAGGCCGGCGACGTGGTGATCTTCACCGAGGCGGTAACGCATGGGACGCTGCCCTGGCAGGGCGAGCATCAGCGGCGGTCAATCCTGTTCCGCTATTCGCCGGGCAATCTGGCCTATGCCAAACACTACGTGGCTTGGCCGGAGGCGTTTGTGGAGGGATTGAGCGAGGAGCAGCGGGCCGTGATGGAGGCTCCCTACCACCTCCGCCTCGAACGCCCGGCCCTGGACGACGCAGGGACGATGGAGTAGCGAGCTACTCAGAAGTTCCCATCCTAACCCTCCCCCGTGGCGACGCACAGGGGATTGGACCTAACCCCCGGCCCCTTCCCCGAAGGGAGGGGGTTGGGGGTAGGTGCGCCTCTTCATACGAAAACCCACCCTTGTCAGGGGGCGGAACTCAGAGGTAGCGGTCGAACCAGGCGATGCTGCGGTACCAGAGGTCTTCCAGGTTTTCCTGTGACCAGGTCCAGAGGCCCATTTCCTCGTCGTAGTAGCGCACCAACGTCGCTACCTTGCCCAGCCGGCGCAGGCCGGCGTAAATCTCCTCGCTCTGACTGATCGGGATCGCATCCTCGGTACTGTGGAGCAGCAGCAACGGCGCGGTGACGCGATGGAGGTGGAAGAGCGGCGAGTTCTCCACGTACTGCTCCGGCACCTCCCAGATAGTACCGCCGACATCCTGATGTCATCGGTGGTCTTTCACCCGGTTACTCTGATCCTGGCTCTCGTCCTAACTCTTGCCCTGACTTCCTGGTAGACGTCAACGTGCTGCCTATCGTGCTCAACGGTAATCACTAATGCATACCTCTGCGAATCTTCGCCCAATGGATTTGGGAATCTCGGCCGACACCCGACAAAGATATGCAATGATGGGTCACCATTCGGATCAGGTCTACGGAGAAACACTGTTCCTTGATTCGAATTCCAAGACCGTTTCTGCACTGTGGACGTTGTAATGGTTCGCGCTGCAGGCTTGAAGTTGAGCTTGTTCCTGTCCGGCACCTTTGGGGATTCACCATCGCCTTCGTACTTGGATCTATACTCGAAAACTTGCTCTGTCGTCAGGCCGCCGAAGATCTCAAGCCACATCGCCGTTGCGATATATTCACGTCTGCTCAACCTTGTCAGAGGGTCGTAAGCCAGCGATATGGAAATAGATCGTCTTCCCGGCTCCTGCAAGAAAACCTCAGGTACGACAAGGGAGTACACATGAAACGTGCGGTATCCGACAACATCCTCAGTAACGAGACTTACTCGACTATTTGATGACCAACAGTATTCAATATTGGGTTTCCCGTACCCGATCGTGTTAAGCAAGTCTTTACTATCAATGTATTCCTTCACCCTGTCGTTCGAGTGGGCAGAACTTACCAAGAGCGCGCGTACTAGGTTTTGACTCGGTGTTGCATCAAGTTGATTCCTCAGAGCGGACTCTATGCGAGCTGCAATATGAGTAACCTGCGCTGCCGCAAAACTGGTTCCGCACACAGCGCGCAGCGGACCGCCAGAATCGAAGTTCCTATTCAGAGTAGGCTCTCCGAGATTTGGATCATTTCTACACCATCTAGGAGCGCCAGCAATAGAGTCAACGGCGAGGTTCCCGCCTGGTGCCACTACCTCTGGTTTCACTGCCCCCGCTACCCCAGGACCGCATCTTGTGAACGGAGAAGGGCAGCCTTCGGCTGATGCTGCCAGTCGGGTTCCTAGTGGCCCGAAATACGGGTCTTCTCGACGGGCGACGGATCCCACGGTCAGGCACAACGCAGCAGTGGCAGGATCGATCAGCCTGTGTTTGGACTGCTGCAAGGATTGGGCTACGTGCTGCTGAAACTGAGGCGAGTTGGTGGAGGCAGGGATATCTGGGTCGTGGACGTTTCCTGCCGACACGACAATGATGATATCCAGCGTTCGAGCCAAGTCGTCTAGTAACTCTGCCCACGGCAACTGTCGTCCTCCCGTGTAGAGCCGGTCACGGTGTCCAACTGATAGGTTAAAGACACGACAACTATACTCGCGATGGAAAAACTCTATGGCTCGTTTGAGTTGTTCCTCCACACGCTCTTTGTCAGGGAAAGCAGCATTACCGGCTGCTGACTCGACGGGGTTCGGCTCATTCCGCAAGACCTTGGCTGAGTAGAGGCTGACCTGCGGAAGCCATTCGTTCCCCTGCATGCGACGAGCTATGTCTCCATATACGACAAGACCTCCAACCTGAGTACCGTGGCCATTTTGGTCTACTGGCGTGGTTTCACCAGAATCGAAATCCTCCTCCGCAACAACTACTCCCCTAAGTAGGGGATGACCAGCCATAACACCAGAGTCCACAACGCAAGCAAGGGGTCCCGGCCTCGGAACTGGTTGCAACAGGTCAGGAACCTGGATCGGCGCAAGTATGTCGAAAGAGTCCTCCGGTGGCGGCATCGGAGGGAGGTCTACCAGAGATACCAAGTCGAGTTGCAAAAGCGCTTCTAACAGACTTAGAGTCGCTTCAACTTTGACCAGAATCAGACTCGGAATCCTCAGAGGGTCTCTAACCAATCTTCCGCCATGTGACTGCACGACTTCTCGAAAGAACTGAAGCAGTTCTCGATAGGCATCGTCTGTTCCTGGATTCCAAAGGTCTACATCCAGGTAAAATTGCTCTTGCGTTGGTCGTCCTTCACGTCGCAGCCGGCGCCCGGTCCTTTCGTCAGCCGTGACAATCGAAACACTCTCAAGAGCGTCGAACAAGTCTCTCCGCATTGCAGCCGGCAACGCCGTGTGAGTAGGTGTCTCTTCAGCATAACGGTCATACTCAGTCGTGAACATCTCTATGGCCTTGTCATCGGGGAATTGAACAAGCAGTCTATGGACTATTCTACCGTCGCGCTTCTCCTGTAGCTCCTCGAAGACGCCAATTTCCAAGCGTTCCAGGGCTTCCCGTTGATTTACATCAAGTGTCTCAAGGCGTAAAACCAAGAATCTATCTGGGGCCACGCCAAGCGATGCGCGAATCCGGGCTAACTCAGCCGCAGAAACAGTGGTTTGCTCTTTCATGCGTTCGGCGTGTTGACGCCGATTGGACCTAGGTTGAACGGGATTACCCGGGTAGGGTCGAGGTCTAATCTCCGCCTGCTGCGGCTCGCGCTGAATGATAATGTGAGGTAGGGGTTCGATACGATTGAAGCTAACCATGACGCTGTCTTAGGCAGTGCCAACCCTTGGGGGATCAGAAGCGACAGAGTCTTGCATTACCTGCCTTCTGAAGAAGTGGCTCTCCATAGCCATCTTGACATCTTCGGACCGTAACCGGCTCCTGCCTTCCAAAGCACAGGTCTTTAAGATGTCCGTAGTAATGCGCTCTACGTCACCAAAAGTAGAACCAACCAACTGCTTCACGTAACGTTTGAACGATACCCTTGGGTTTCTAACTGGAGACAACTTCTTTTGCATTAACTCCTCGATCTGCGCTTCCGTCGGACGCTCAAATCGCACAACTTCGTCAAAGCGACGCCAAAGAGCCGGATCGAGAACCTGCTCAAAGTTCGTAGCCGCAATCAACAAGGAGCGCCCATGGAAGTTGTCCAACATCTGCAAGAATGAGTTGACTACTCTCTTGATTTCTCCATGCTCAGTAACATCGTCTCTTGACCGACCAATTGCGTCGAATTCATCGAATAAGACGACCCAAGTGTCTTGCCGAATGTACTCAAAGACCTTCCTCAGATTTGAGGCAGTTTCACCGAGTAGTGAAGAGACGACAGAATCAAAGCGAATATAGACCAGCGGCAAACCCAACTCGGTGGCAATCACCTCAGCGGTCACGGTCTTGCCACAGCCCGGTGGGCCGCAAAACAATAGCTTGTGACTCGGCTGTAGACCATTTGCTTCGAGGATGTCCCATTCTCGAAACTCTCGCATAACTCTTAGAAGTTGTTGGTTAATGCCTGAGTCTAGTACCAACTGCCGAGAATAGCGGTCGGGTTGTCTGACCTCGAGCAGGGGAGTCTTCTTCTCTTGATCCTTTGGAGGAGGTTGGACTGGACCTAAGAGGCTGGGTGACGCGGCAACGACTCCATTATTCAGAATGCGAAGCAATTCGTTGGCAAGTATACCATGGTGCTTCTTTCGCTCTTCATCAGCGATGGAATGGGCGACCTCCATGAACGAATGGCGGTCATTATCCCGATAGGCTCTAAACAGTTGCTTGAGCAGATCAGCACGTGCCATGGTCTTAGGTTATCTGTGTGAGCGATTTGGAAGTACCACGATCAATGGTGTCTAATGCTGTTCTCCTCCTGGTGGACGAGCTCGCCTCGCCAGAACCGATCCGCCCAAACAGTTGTGGCAGTTGAGACTTGGGCAGGCGGCCGACTCGATGAGTGGTAAACTTCCTAGTTCCGAATGTACGATGGGCCGTGTCGCAGCCCACACCCAAGTGCCGGGCTACCTCGTGAACTGAAAGCCAGCGGCTGTGCTTTGCTTTCATAGGTACTGCGACCCTACATCTAGCCATGCGTAAAACGAACGGTGAACGTTCTCGTGGGGTATTATAGACAATAGTAGGCGGTGCCCCCACGCACCAGCGGCAGACCCGAGCGGCAGTCTCCCCTTGGTATTCTCCCTGACAGAGTCGGAGCGCCTTTCAAATTACCGGTGCTAGGCGTGCTGCGCTGACTGGGCCGGTGTAAACCCCTGCCTCAGCCGAATTCTAGCGCTAAGGGCAGGCCTGGGAACCAGCAAGTGGGTAACAGAATCGCAGTTGCTTGCCCGTCGCGACAATGGTATCAGTGTGGCCGCAGCGCGGAGCCAGGCAAAGATGCCGATGCCCCGGTACTCGAAGTCGCTGATGAGCCGCCAGGCTCGCTCCCAGGTCTCGTTGGCAACATCCTGCTGCTCCGGGTGGGTCAGCCCCTTGGCCGCCAGGTGCAGGAACAGCCGCGGCTCGTACCGCTCGACCAAGACTTGGAAGGCCGCGTGTACCTGCTCGCGCGTACCGGTTTGGAGCCGGCGCACGAGGGCTGCGTCGTCCGATGGCTCGCGCGGCGGTAGCAACGGTCAATCCCGTCCTCGCGGCGAGTTTCCGTACCTTCATGGCAGCACAGCGGCGAATCTTACACATACCTCCGTTCGTGGCGGGGGCACCCGCTAGAAAACGGCCTGCGCCAGCCATATGCCCCACTCCGACATTAGCATCCGGGGCGCTACGGTGTTTTCGCAAGCAGCGCGTTGATCGTCGGCACCAGGTCGTCCACGGCCCGCCTAGCGTCCTGCGTGCCGGCCCAGATCGGTTGGCAGCCCTGCCAGAACGCTGGCAATACCTCAGTGTAGTTGGGGATGTGCTGTGGGGGTCGCAGGGTCTTGGCCGTCTCGATAAAGGCGGGGAGGACGCCACGCTCGGTCAACCAGGCCTCCTGCTGCAGCAAGGGGTGATCGGCCAGCGATTGGCGTGCCGGCATCATAACGCCGCGCACTTCAAGCAGGTCAATACGTCGCGACTCAGGTATTGGGGCGACCCACCCAGTCGGGGTCCCTGCCGTCGCAAAGCCCTCCACGCTCGTGAGGAACTTCAGCCATGCCCAGGCATCGTCGGGATTGGCGGTGCCCGCAGCGATGCCATAGCTGTCAGGCCAAGCGAAAGTTTCGCGGCCGGCAGGACCACGGGGCACGGTCGTAACCGCCCAGTCAAGCTCGGGGTTTTCCCGCACGCTCCAGTCGAGACCAGGGGTTTTCCGCGCGCTGCTATCCCGTTCCACCACCCAAGCGATGTTCGGCGTGAGGTGGAAATGTGGCATCAGTCCGAACCGACCGGTTGGGAACAACGAGAACTCGCTGCCACGCAGGCGCCTCAGATCGGCCGGTGATGGCGCGACCCGGTGCCTGAGCCACAGATCGGCGATCCACTGCAATGCTGCCACCGCTGGCGGGTCGTCTAACGCACACCGCTGCCCATCGGCACTGAGGAGGCTGCCACCCCATGCCCACAGGGTATGGAGCAAAGGTCTGGGCAAGTCTGAATACAGCGCACCCCAGACGGGCGGATCGGCCTCCACCTGGGTGAGTCGTGCCGCCGCCTCGAGCCACCGGTCATAGGTCCAGGTGTGGTCCGGCAATGGCAGCTGGGCTTGCCGGAATAACCCGCGGTTCACGTACATGATGTGCGGGGCCCAGGCCTCGGGCAGTGCCACCTGCGTGCCAGCGTAGCGCCCGGCTGCCAGTACCGCCGGGTAGAAGTCGTCGGCATCGTCCTGATCCTGCTTCAGTCGCGACAGGAGATCAAGTGCCCAGCCATCCTGGGCGGCACGCGGCACGTAGATTTCGTCAAGCTCGAACACATCCGGCACTGTGCCGGCAGCCACTCGCGCCTCCAGTGTTTCTTCCGGGATGAAGAACTTGGCGGCATGCCACTCGATCTCCACAGCAATGTTGGGGAACTTCTCGGTGAATGCAGCGGTCTGGACCGGCCGGTTGGCCTGGTTCCTGGGATGGTTGCGAATGAAGAATCGGATGGTGCTCTTGGGAGTAGCCTGTCCCGGCAAGGGTAGGCTCAGATCGCACGCCGCGCTCAGGAGACTACCCAGTGCAAGCCCGGCTCTCCCCAGATACTGCCGCCGAGGCGTACCGGCCATCGAACTCCCTCCCTGTGAAGCGTTACCCTACCTGAGTAGCTACCGGGACTCTCTTGATTAAATCAATCAAGTCTATTGTAGCGATGACGGCTAAATGAGTCAACTGTTAATGTCATGGCTGTACTGCAGCAGGGGCAGGAGGAAGCTAAGGGTTCCAGCTTGACCGGTTGGGCGCCGGAGGGAACACAGAGCAGCTACGGCTGGCGCCAACGCCGGTCGAGTGCTGTGACCGTCAGCCAGCCGACGACTGCCGCCACGCTGACGAGGGCAGCGAGCGCTACCAGGGGGAGGAAGGTGAGGGGCGCGAGGCTGAATTCACCGAGTACCACCAACGCGGCGATTGTCCCGGCGACAACCGCACTGGCGGCGAGGAATGGGCTGGCGGCCGTGTGCCAGAAGGTAGCGGCCGGGGCGAGGTGTTCCAGGCGGGAGCGCATACCCGCAGCGATCAGGTCATAGCTGAGTCGCCGCGTGATCGGTCCGACCGCCTCCGGCGTCGTGGCCTCACACTGGATGACATCGGTGGCCGTAGACAGGACCGCCGCCCGCTGTGGTGGCGGCAAGACGTGCGCGACGGTGGCCAGCGCGGCCTCCGCCTGCTGCACGGCGCTCTCCAGAGTAGCGTCAGCCGATGCGGCCATTCTTGGCCGACGGCTCACGAGCACGCGCACCACGAGCCAACCCATCGTCAGCAGCGAGAGCCAGGCGCCTACCGGCCGGTACAAGTGGGCAGAGTCGGCGCCCGTTGGGGCTGCAACATCGTGGCTCGGCACGACCGCCCGGGCCTGCTCGGCCTGCTCCTCCCGCTCCAGGGCGGCCAAGCGGTCGAATTGCCGCGTGCGGTAGTGGTGGGCCTTGCGGTGCGCGCGGATGACCTGCCGGTTGTGGGCAACCCAGTCGTAGGGAACGCTGGCGCGTGGGGCAACGGGCCGCCAGCAGTCCGTATCCGCTACGTCCGCCCCATGCATCAGTCGGTCGCCTAGGCGGAGCAGCCGCCGCGCGATGACTACGCTGACGATGAGACTCCCCAACGTCGCCACAATAGACGGCAGCCCCCCGAAGACGGATTGCCAGAGGGCTGCAACCGGACCGAAGCAGAGCCAGACGGCAACAACCGCCCAGGTAAAGGCGGCAGCGTAGACGGTCAAGCCGGCGAGCAGGCGGCCCATGTCCTTGACCGCTTCACCCGCTGTGGTGAAGGCATGACCGAGCCGGACAGGAACGGCCGACGCGGCCATCATCGCACCCTTTCAGCCGCCAACTGCTCCCACCCAGGACCGAGGGCCGCCGACGTCGGCAGTGTCTCAAGGCGACGACGGCGGGCGAGCGCGACCTCCCCCAAGCCGGTAATCACGTACACCGGACGCATGGCCCGCCGAATCGTCCCGCGCGGACCAGGCACCTCTACTTCCCGGTCACCCTCCCCACTGATGAGGCCGTCGTCATCCATGCGCTTCAGCGCATAGTGCAGCGTGGCCGGATCGAGCCGCTTCATCGGGTAGTCCGCCGTCGCCAAGAGGCGATGCACGCGCCGGATGATCTCAATGCCGGGGATGGGTTCAGTGGCACTCAACACGCGCAAAATCCACCAAGATGGCTCGCCCATCCGGCGGAATACTCGCGTGAGTGCGTCCTCGTCGTCGCGCTGTGGCATAGCAGTGCTGCCCTTTTGCTTAAGTGGCTCAATGGCAGTATACGCCCTGATATTAAATCAGTCAAGTCACCCAGCGACGGGAGTGGGAACCCACGCCCCCTTCCCCGGTCCGGCCCCCTATGGTCCCCCCGCTCCGCAGGGGGACAGGGCTACAGCATGCTGCGCCCCTACGACTTGGCCCGTACCTACCCCAGTCAGCAGAGGGTGAGGGGGCCTGGATTCCCTAGACTCACAAACGAAGTGCAACACCAGAGTAAGGTGTTGCCATGGGACGTCACTACACGCAGCTTAGTATTGAAGACCGGTGTGAACTGGCCCGTCTACACGCCCAGGGGGCCTCGCTCCGGCAGATCGCTACAGCTCTGGATCGCGCGCCATCGGCCATTGCGCGCGAGCTAAAGCGCAATACCTCCCGCCAGCAGGGCTACCAGCCCCGCTATGCCCAGGAGCAGGCCCGCACCCGGCGCTGGGGCGGCGCCCGCCTCGACCGTGACGCCGGTCTGCGCGAGCAGGTGCTCGCCCGGCTCAAACACGGCTGGTCGCCGGAGCAGATCGCTGGTCGGCTCCGGCGGGACGCTGGCCGGACCATCATCGCCCACGAGACCATTTATCGCTTCATCTACGCCCAGACCACGCGCACCAAGCCGGCCCGGGCCTGGCGCCACTACCTCCCCCGCGCCAAGTGGCGCCGGGGCTGGCGCGGGCGCCGGGGCGGCAGTGCCGCCTCCCGCATCTACCTCCGGCGCCCCCTGGAGGAGCGGCCCGCCACCGCCACCGACCGCCAGATCCCAGGGCATTGGGAAGCCGATCTGATGCTCTTCCGCACCTACGGCCAAGCGGTGCTGACGGTGCATGAACGCCACTCCCGCCTGCTGCTCGCCGTCCGGCCCCCCGGCAAAGCGGCCACCCCGATTGCCGCGGCCCTCGCCCAACTGCTGGGCCCCGTGCCGGCCCCCTGGCGGCAGACGGTCACCTTCGACAACGGGACCGAGTTCGCCCGCCATCACGAACTCCATGCCCTCGGCATCGAGACGTTCTTCTGTGACACGCACGCGCCCTGGCAGAAAGGCGGGGTGGAAAACGCCATCGGGCGCCTCCGCCGCGGGCTGCCTCGCAAGACCGACCTCGCGACGGTCTCGCCGGCGCGGTTTACGGAGTTGCTGCAGTTGTACAATAATACGCCCCGTAAGTGTCTGGACTACCGGACGCCCGCGGAAGTGTTCGGGCAGGGACTGTTGCACTTCAAATGTGAATCCACCTTCCCGCTTGCGCGGGAATGACGGGCGAGACGGCAGGAATTGACGGGTGGCAGACTCCCCCTCTCCACATGGTGGAGAGGGGCCCGGGGGGTGAGGCACGGCCCTACCCCGGCCACTAATGCGGGATCGCGCCGCGGAGCTTGTTGAAGAACCCCTTGTGCGCCTCGCCGTCCTGTCCTTGCAGCCGGTCGGACTCGAACGTCGCAGCCAGCTCCTGGAACAACTCGCGCTGGTGTGGGGTGAGGTCCTGGGGCACCACAATACGCACCGTGACAATCTCATCGCCCCGCCGGCTGCCCCGGACGTGTGCGATCCCTTGCCCGCGCAAGCGGAAGGTCCGGCCAGCCTGCACCCCGGCCGGAATCCTCAGCTTCTCGGTACCGCCAAGCGTCGGTATCTCGATCTCGGTACCCAGCGCAGCCTGCGCGACGTCGAGGGGCAGCTCGAGGTGAATATCCTGCCCGTCGCGTCGGAAGAAGGGATGCGGTGCAACTTCCAACTCGATATACAAGTCGCCCGGCGGGCCGTCACGCTCGCCAACGTCGCCGCCGCCGGGGACGCGGATTTGCGTGCCGTCGTCAACGCCGGCCGGTATCGTCACTTGGAGCGCGCGCGTGCGCTGCACGTGGCCGGAGCCGCTGCACTCGCGGCACGCCTGCTCGACAATCTGCCCCTCACCGTCGCAACGCGGGCACACGCCCCGCGTGACCACCTGGCCGAGCAGCGACTGTTGCACCTGGCGTATCTGCCCGGCGCCTTGGCAGGTAGGGCAGACCAGCAACTCGGACCCAGGCTCCGCGCCCGTACCGCTGCAAAGCGGGCATGGCTCGTCGCGCGTGACCGTGACCTCGCGCTCGCCCCCAAAGACCGCCTCCTCGAACTCCAACTGGAGCGACATCTTGAGGTCGGCGCCGCGCTGCGGCCCGGAACGGCGCGTGGTCGGGCCACCGCCGAAGAACGTCTCGAAGATGTCGGCCACCCCGCCAAAGCCAAAGGGGTCTACGCCACCACCCGGCCCGCCCGGCCCACCCGGTCCGAACGGGCTACGCGGTCCGTTGTGACCGAAGCGGTCGTAGGTCTGGCGTTTCTGCGGGTCGCGCAAGACCTCGTAGGCCTCGCCAAGCTCCTTGAAGTGGTCCTCGGCCTCGGCCGTCTTGTTGATGTCGGGATGGTACCGGCGGGCCAACTGACGATACGCCCGCTTGATCTCGTCCTCCGTGGCGGACCGGGGCACTCCTAGCACTTCGTAGTAATCGCGTTTGGTGGTGCTCATCGGTCTCCCTCGGTAGGTGGCTCGTTCGTGGTCGGGCCGTCCTGCTCGGCGGCCGCTGTATCCGTCGCCGCCGGTTGCTCGTCGCCGGCTGCCGGCGGCGCTACCGGTTCATGGTACACACGCTCACCCGTCTTGAGCAGCGCCGCCCGCAGCGCCGCAGATCGTTCGCGCAAGATAGCGAGGTCATCGCCAACGAGCGCACTCCGCAGATCGAGAATCTGCGCTTCGAACTCCTGGCGTTCTTGCTTCGAGAACTGCCCACCGACCTTATCGAGCGTGCGCTCGGCGCGATAGGCCAGCACGTCGGCGACGTTCCGTGCCTCGACCAACTCCTGCGCTTGCGCGTCGGTTGCCGCGTGCTCCCGCGCAGCGGCGACCATCCGCTCGACCTCCTCGTCCGACAGCCCCGCCGCGCCGGTCACCGGGATGGCATGCTCGCGCCCGCTGGTCCGGTCTCGTGCTGCCACCTTGACGATCCCGTTGGCATCAATGTCGAAGGTCACGTCTATCTGCGGCGTACCGCGTGGTGCTTCCGGCAGGTCCGTTAGCTCGAAACGGCCCAGGGAATGGTTGTGCGCGACCAGATCGCGCTCCCCTTGCAGGACGTGAATGGCCACGGTGCGCTGCTTGTCGCTGACCGTCGTGAAGGTCTGCGTCTTCGACGTGGGAATGGTCGTATTGCGCTCGATGAGGCGCGTGAAGAGGCCGCCTTTCGTCTCGATCCCCAGGGACAGCGGCGTGACATCGAGGAGCACGACATCCTCCACGTCACCGGCGAGCACGGCCGCCTGCACGGCCGCGCCGAGGGCCACCACCTCGTCCGGGTTGACCCCACTGCGCGGCTGCTTCCCGAACACGCGCGTCACCAGCTCGCGCACGGCCGGCATCC
Source organism: Chloroflexota bacterium (assembly GCA_965220865.1). Taxonomy (GTDB): domain Bacteria; phylum Chloroflexota; class UBA11872; order UBA12225; family JAJDUF01; genus JAJDUF01. The sequence goes on along the minus strand of OZ244848.1, from coordinate 2,158,092 downwards.
GCGTTTGGCCGCCGACCAAGACAACCTCGTCAATGTCACCAGGCTTCAGACTGGCGTCGGCCAGCGCCTGCCGGCACGGCTCCTCGGTCCGCTCGACCAGGTCGCCGACCAACTGCTCGACCTTGGCCCGCGTCAAGACGACGTTGAGATGCTTCGGACCAGTCGCGTCGGCCGTGATGAACGGCAGGTTGATCTCCGTCTGGAGCACCGACGACAACTCACACTTCGCCTTCTCGGCGGCCTCCTTGACCCGCTGGAGCGCCATCTTGTCGCGGCGCAAGTCCACGCTATGCTCGCTCGCAAAGCCGGCGATCAGCCAGTCCACAATGCGGTCATCGAAATCGTCGCCGCCTAGGTGCGTATTGCCGCTGGTGGAGCGGACCTCGAACACACCGTCGCCAAGCTCCAGGACGGAAATATCGAACGTCCCGCCGCCCAGATCGTAGACCGCGACCTTCCGGTCGCCTTCTTGATCCAGGCCAAAGGCGAGCGCCGAGGCCGTCGGCTCATTGATGATCCGCAGCACCTCCAGCCCGGCGATCTTGCCCGCATCCTCGGTGGCCTGGCGCTGACTATCGTTGAAGTACGCCGGCACCGTGATGACCGCCTGCGCGACCGGATCGCCCAGGTATTGCTCGGCATCGGCGCGGAGTTTTTGCAGCACCATCGCCGAGACTTCCGGCGGCGCATACTCGGCTTCCCGTAGGGTCACGCGGAGATCACCACCGGCGGTGTCGGTCACTCGATACGGGACCCGCTCGCGGGTGCGCCGGACTTCCGGGTCCGTGGCCTTCCGGCCCATGAAGCGCTTGATGGAGATGATGGTGTGCTCCGGGTTGGTGACCACCTGACGTCGGGCCATGAGGCCCACCAGGCGCTCCCCACCCTGGGACACGGCCACCACGGAGGGAGTCGTGCGGTTGCCTTCTGCGCTCGGTATCACCACCGGCTGGCCGCCCTCGACGACGGCGACGCACGAGTTGGTGGTACCGAGGTCAATACCGATGATCCGAGGCATAGCCGCTTAGTCCGTTGTGGGAGCCGACTCACCGGCGTCCCCGGCGGTGTCGGCTGCCGGGTCGCCGGGCGCGGCGGCGGGGGCGTCTTGGTCCGCTGCCGGCTGCTCTTGCTCCTGGGGCGGCGGTCCAACCTTGACCAACGCCGGGCGCAAGACGCGCTCGTGGAGAGTGTAGCCCGCCTGGAAGACTTGCAAGACGGTATGGGCGCCCTCGCCCTCCTCGTGCATCACCGCTTCATGGTAGCGCGGATCGAACGGCTGGTTCAGCGCGTCAATCGGCCGGACCTCGTGCCGCTGCAACGTTTGCATCACAAGCTGCGCGATTTGGGCGATGCCTTGGATCCAGGTGAACTGGACCAGTTCGCCGGGCAGCGCGGTAAAGGCCCGCTCGAAGTTGTCCACGATGGGCAGCAGGTCGGTCAGGGTGGGCACCGCGGCGTACTTGGCCGCCTCTTCCTGATCAAACTGCTGGCGCCGCCGGTAGTTGCTGAAATCCGCCGTCGACCGTTGCCAGCGGTCGCGCATCTCATCCACTTCGGTACGCGCCGCGGCGAACTGCGCCTGGAGCTCATCCACGGACGGTCCGGCTGCCTCCGTGGTCGCCGGCTCCGTAGTCTCCTGGGACGAGTCTTCTTGCGCCGGCTGCGCTTCCGCCGGTGGGACCGATTCTGCGATCATAACGTATCTTTCTCTACCTCCGAAGGTCTCTCGTAGATCAGCTGCAAGCGGCCACGGGCGCCGGCTACCTCGCGCCGGGACTGAGTAGGTCGTCGAGCGACTCCGTCATCACCTGCGATACATAGCGGACGACGGGCACGATCTCGGCATAGGGTAGTCGTGTCGGCCCGAGCACACCGACGAAACCGCCGGCCACGCTCTCGGCACCGTAGTAGGACACGACGAGGCCCAGGTCTTGCAAGATAGCCGTGCGCGGTCCGCGCGCGCCAATCAGGACGTGCATGCCCTCCGACCAAGGCAGCGTCTCCAGTAGCCCGAACAACTCCTCGGGATGCTCCAGCAAGCGCACAATGCGCCGCGCTTGCTCGGGCTGTTGGAATTCGGGCAGCTCTAGCAGCTCGACTAATCCCGTATGGTGGAACTCCTTGCGTTGGTGCTCGTCAATCTGATCCATGAGGCTCACCAAGCGCGCGGCGATGAACGCCTCCAGATCGGACATGGGCGCAGTCAACGCCTCAAGCTCACTGCGGCTCAGGCCGTGAATGCGTTGATTGAGGCGACTACTGGCCGCGCTGAGGTCCGTTTGGGCCGTGTCCTCCGGTAGGTCGATCAACTGCTGCTTGACGGTACCCTCCTGCAAGACCAGGACGAGCAACCCCAAGCGCTCCTGAATGGCCAGTAGCTCAACGTGCTTCACCCGGCATTGCACTGCTACGGGGGCGCTGATAATCCCCGCGGCGCGGGCCACTCGCGCCAGCAAGGTTGTCGCGACATCGAGCCACTCCTCACGCGCCAGTTGCACCGAGAAGAGCTGCCGTCTGATCGTGGACTGCTCGGCCCGCGTCAGCGCCCGCTCCTCCATCAACTGCCGCACGAAGTAGCGAAAGCCCCCTTCCGAGGGAACGCGCCCGGCCGAGGTGTGCGGCTGGAAGAGCAGGCCCGCCTCTTCCAACCCGACCATCTCGTTGCGTACCGTGGCCGAGCTGACACCCGGGACATACTCGCGCACGATCTGCCCGGACCCGACGGGCGTGGCGGAGCCGATATAGGACTCCACAATCGCCTTCAGGATCAACCGCTTGCGCGCACTGAGGACCGGGGGTAGCTGATCGTGCGGCAGCGCGTCCGGTGTCGCCACTATGCCCCTCCTTAGCACTCTCCCCGCAAGAGTGCTAACTAAGAACCAGCATACCATATCGTCGGTACACGGCAGACGCGCCCGGCCCCTATCCAGTCTCGCTTCCAACGGCGTTAGTAGGCGCTGGGGTCGTGGATGATGCGGAGGCACAAATCGAGGTTCTGCGGATCGCCGATCTCGTCGGCTGAGACGATCCACGGCCCCATCGGGCAGCTGGTGTCGAAGCTCTTGCCCAGAAACCACTGCCCGCTCCGCGCAAACTGGAGGTCGCGGGCGGAAACGTCGTGAATGACGGTGTATCCGAAGACGTGATCGAGGGCGTCGGCTTCCGAGATACGCCGCCCGCCGGTGCCGAGGATCACGCCCAACTCCACCTCCCAGTCCAGCTTCTGGGAAACGCTCGGATCGGCGACGATCGGCTCGTCCGGCCTGATAACCGCCGTGGTTGCTTTGGTGAAGTAGATCGGCGCATCGGGCGCATTGTGGCCGCCCTCCGCCGCATGCTCCGCATAGTTGAGGCCCAGCGCGAACACATTACGCAAGGGCTGGGGCACCGGCGCCAAGAGGCACACCCCGGAGAGGGGTAGTAGGCTGCCACTCCCCGCTGCGGCCGCGAGTTGGCCGACGCGCTCCCACCAGGCCGGCCCCGCTTGGATGAAGGCCAGCAGCGTCTCCGGCCAATCGGTGAGACCGGCCGCCGCTGCGGCAGCCGGCAAATCCAGGACGCCGCCGGTCTGCACGACTCCCCAACTCACTTTTCCGTCCCGCTCGAACGTCGCGTATCGCATTCCCGCTCCTTCTTTCCGCTTGCTGACCGCTCTGCCGCGCATGGCTGCTTCAACTGCCAGCGGCTTCCTGCACTATTGCCGGTTCACCGGCCACCGCAGCGGCCGCGGCGCGTGCTTGGGCCACGAGGTCAATGCCCACGTGCTCGCCAAAGCCCGCCAGCAGCCGTCGCGTCACCGGCCCCGGCGTGCCGTTGCCGACGGGCTGTCCTTCGCAGCTCGTCATCGGCATGATCCCAAAGGGGGTCGAGGTGAAGAAGGCTTCGTCGGCATTCAGGAGGTCGTATGGCTCCAGATTACGCTCGTGTACGGGGATGCCCAGCGTTTGGGCAAGCTCCAGCACGAAGCCGCGCGTCACCCCGCGCAGGATGTTGCGCCCCTCGGGCGAGTACAACGTCTCGTTGTGGACCAGAAACACATTGCTCCCGGTGCCCTCGGCGAGGTAGCCGTTGCCGTCGAGGAGCACTGCCCAGGCCTCGGGGTCAGTACGGTGCGCCTGATGATCGGCGCGGCGGTAGTAGAGGCGGCTCCGATTCTTCGCCTTTGGGTCAATGTACTGCGACGGCACGGCACGCTGGGAAGGTATCACCGCTCGCACCCCGCTCTCGTACTGCGGTGCATAGTCGGCCAAACGCGCCTTCAGGGGCCAACAGCTGATCGTCACCGTCGAGCCTGGCCGGTCGGGGAAGGCGCTGCGGTAGTAGCCGAACACCCCCGGCGAGACGTTGTGCGTAATCTGGAAGTCGAAACCGTCGGCAAGCTGCGCTTGGTTGACTTCGATGGTCCGATACGTTGCTGCTTCCAACTCCGCGAGGGTGAGGCCGCAGTCAATCTCGGCATAGCGCATAGAGCCGTACAGCCGCTCCAGATGGTGCCGGAGGCGAAACGGCTGCTGCCGGAACGTGCGGGTCACTTCGAAGACCATATCGCCGTACATCAGGGCGGAGTCGAAGATGGAGATGTTCGCCGCGGACAGCGGGACAAACGAACCACTCATGTAAACCAGCAACTCACTACTCATCCGCCTGACTCCTCGGCACGCAGCGCTTGTCTCTCCGGAGAGTGGGCAGCCCTCGGTCTCAGGCCGGGGCCTCTACGTGCGTATCCTGCCGACCGTGATTATGCATGAGGACGCGAAATCTGGCGTATGGCGAGAGAGCGGCCGCCGGCTTGCGCGGCGGCCTCACGTCCAGGCCAGGATGCGGGCCGGGTTGTCCACCAGCATGGCCTGGATGGTCTCTTCGGCGACGCCCTGCTCGCGGAACCGCGGGACGATGTTACTGATGATGTGGGCATAGCCGTAGCCCCCGTACTTGGCCATGGCGTGCTTGCCGAAGATGTCGTGCGCGAGCAGCAGGCGCGCGCCGTAGCCGGCCTCAATGAGCTGCTGCACGAACGCGATCCGCTGTGCATCGCTGGGCATATCCAGCGCCGATAGCGGGTAGTAGGAGGTCTCCCAGCCGAACAGGTCGTACTCTAGGTAGCATCCGCTGGCGGCCAGGCCCAGCAGCGTCTCTGGTGTGGCGATGGTCCGGTCCAGATGACCCATAATCACGCGGCCGAGGTCGGCGCCGGCCGCTGCGAGCACGTCCAGGATTTCCCGGGGAGCCGTCTCGTCGCGTCCCGGGTGAATGGTGATCGCGGCGCCGGTGGCCTGCTGCGCCCGTGCGCCGGCGCGGAGCACCTTGCGCTCGTTCGCCGTCAGCGGCCAAGAGCAGCCTAGCTCGCCGATGATGCCGGCCCGCACGCCGGTATCGCCTACTCCCGTGGTGAGGTCGGCAATCATCTCTTGGGCGAGGTCCTCCTCGCTCCGGTCGGCCATCCCGCCGGGATGAACGGCATCGGTGTAGTACCCGGCGCCCATCACGATGTTCAGCCCGGTTGCTTGGGCGATGCGTACCAGCGCCGCCGGGCTGCGGCCGATGCCGATGGTCGTCACGTCAACAATCGTCCGGCCCCCGGCTTGCTGATACAGCGCCACCTCGGAGATGGCGTTCTCCTCGTCGAGGCGGAGCAGATTGTCCCGATTGCGGAACGGGTCGTAGCGTATCCAGCCGAGATTTTCGATGGTCAGCGGCTGGAAGGCCTTGAGCCGCCCATCGGGATCGTCCGGCGGATCGAACATACAGAGGAAGTCAATCAGCAAGTGCTCGTGGGTCAGGGTTGGTCCCAACGCTTCCGGGCGCACCGGTCCCAACACCGTCTGCACCAGCCCGGTGGTCTCGCGGTTCGTCACTGCATCCTCCTTTTGCCCTACGATGGCACGGCTGGCGCGGAAAAAGAGCGCGCCGGCTGTGTCTCCCGGCTCAATGGCCGTAGTCTGCCTTCAGGACGGACTCGTCTCGCCAGCGCTCACCGGTGAGTTCGAGCCGTTTGGTGCGCGCCGCTAGCCCGGAGCAGTGCTGGGCCAGCGTCCGAAAGATGGTGTGGGCCACGATCCGGTGGCCGAGGTCGTTGGCGTGTACGCCATCGTGGTGTACCAGCCACGGCGCGTTCCCGTAGGCGTGATAGACATCGCAGAAGAGGCAGTCGTAGTTGCGCGCGACCTGCTCGGTGAGCAGGGTGAAGAGCGCGAACAGTTCGTGGCTGCCGTGTCCAAAGGCCGGAGCACCGACCGTGAAGTCGGTCATGAAGTAGGGACTGAGCAGCACGATCAGGGGGTCGCAGCCGGCGCGTACAGCGGCGATGAGGGCGATCAGCTCCTGCCGAAACTGCTCTGCCGGTGTCCCACCACGAGCGTCGTTCAGACTGTAGGAGATCACCAGCAAGTCCGGCTGGTAGTCAATGACGTGCTTCTGGAGGCGCTCGCTGGCCGCCGGTTTGCCGGATGCAGCGTATGACGGCACTCGTGTCGAAATCACGTTAGCGCCGATCCCGCTATTGATGAGCCGAACCGGCTCGTCCTGGAAGTCGCTAACCAGCGCCGCCAGTACGGGCGCCCAGCAACGATCCGGCGTGGAGCTCCAGCCACCGGCGGTGGTGCTTTCGCCGAGCGTGACGAGCACCCGGAACGGTGCGGGGTGCCAATCCACAGGCGGATGGCCCGGCCGGGTCGTCGCGGCGCTCCCCGGTGTGGACGCTTCAACCATACTTTCCCCCTTGCCGAGTCAGCCCTGCCTCGGCAGGAAGGATACGGCATGGGCGCGGTGAAGGGTTAGCCGTTGTGGAGGTTGACCGGCGTGGGGCTGGCGGCTAGGTTACGAGGCCGCTTCCCGTGTGTGCGGTGCGCCGCCGCGGGGCGGGGAGCGCAGTAAGGGGTGCAGCAGACTGCGCCACTATCGAGAGGAGCACCACACGATGAGTGCAGCAGAGTACCGCGCGGCAGTGATCGGACATACCGGTCGCGGCAACTTCGGCCACGGGATTATCACTGCGTTTGTCGGCATACCCAACGTGGAAATGGTCGCCGTAGCCGATCCTGATCCCGCCGGGCGAGCCGAGGCCGCCGACCAGAGTGGGGCACCGCGGGCCTACGCCGATCCCTACGACATGCTGCAAAAGGAGCGCCCCAATCTAGTGGCCATCGCCACGCGCCAGCCGGACCAGCACCACGATTTCTTCCTCGCAACAGCGGAGGTGGGCGCCCACATCTTCTCCGAAAAGCCGCTGGCGCGCTCGCTGGACGAGGCGGACCGCATGCTGGCTGCCACCGACAGTCGGGGCCTGAAAGTGGCGATGGCGCACGTGTGGCGCGTCTATCCGGGCGTTCAGCGCGCCCGCACGCTGCTGCAGGAAGGAGCCATCGGCCAGCTGCGGTTCATGCGGTCCTACGGCGTTATGGATCATCGCGGTGGCGGTCAATGCCTGATGGTGTTGGGTACGCATACGTTCGACTTGATGCGCTATATGACGGGGACCGATCCGCAGTGGTGCCAGGCGCGGGTGGTGCAGGGTGGCCGCGACGCCACGGCTGCGGATGTGCGGCCAGGTGATGAGGAGATCGGGCTGATCACCGGCGATGGTCTCTGGGCAGCCTACGGCTTTCCCAACGGTGTGACCGCCACCTATGAAACCTATGTCGGCGACGGCAGCGCGCCGACCTACGGGCTGGAGCTGCACGGGAGCGACGGCATTCTCATCATGCGGAATGATGCTTGCTATCGCCACCCGCGGCCGTATGCCGGACCGGTGGTGGACGCGGCGATGGGTACGGAATGGGAGAAGATCGCGGTCCCGCCAGTGCCGGACCCGCCGGGCACGCCCGAAAACGCTCCACCACAACATCCGCTGAACAATCTGGTTGTCACCGACCTGCTCGCCGCCGCGGCCGAGGACCGCGAGCCGCTGTGCAGCGGCCACGGGGCCCGCTGGTCGCTGGAGATGATCTTGGCGGTCTACGAAGCGCATCGTACCGGCGAACGGGTGCCCTTACCGCTCGCCGACCGGACCCATCCCTTGACTCGTTGGTAGGGCGCACCGCTGGCTCAGGCGCCGGCGGTCTCGCCTCTCGTGGCAAGGAGGTGCTTGATGGAAACGAGAGTGCTGGGACGCACCGGGTTGCAGGTTTCTGCCCTCGGGCTCGGAGCCGCCTACATCGGATTGCCCAGCCCTGAGGAGCCGAGAGACGAGGCCGAGGTGCGTCGAGGAAAGGAGACGCTCTGGGCTGCGGTCGAGTCCGGCTGCCGGCTGATTGATTCGGCGGCGGGCTACGGTAGGGGCGGAAGCGAGCGCCTCATTGCGACAGCGTTTGGTGAGCGCCCCGACCTCGCCGCCGACGTGCTGGTGACGACAAAGGTCGGCAAGGTGCCCTTTGCTCACGACGGCACTTACGATATGGCGATGCGCTCAATCGAGGGCAGCATGGAGCGCCTGGGCGTGGAGCGTTTTTCGCTGCTCTATATCCACGACCCGATGGACATGCCGATGGACCTGGTGATGAGCGAGCGGGGCACGCTCGGCGCGCTGCGGACGCTGCAGAAACGGGGCTTGCTGGACTACGTCGGTGTTGCCGCGAACGACCCGGTGACCAATGCCACGTACATTGAGACCGGGGAGTTTGACGCGGCCGTGGTTCCGGAGGCCTGGAGCTTGATTAACCGACTGGCCGAGGAGCGTATCTTCCCCGCTGTTGAGCGCCACGGCACCGGGATGGTCATTGCGACACCCTTGGAGCTGGGGCTGCTCGCGGTGGGGGCGCGGAGCGCGACCACCTTTCCGCGCCGGCGGTTTTCGCCGGAGGTGCTGGCACACGTGCGGCAGCTAGAGAGCATCTGCGACCGCTATGGCGTCTCGCTGGCCGCGGCGGCTCTGCAATATGTCGTACAGCAACCGACCGTCGCTGCGGTCATCGCCGGCGCCCGCAGTCCGCAGGAAGCGCGGGCCAACGCGGCGGCGATACAGCAACGGATACCGGCGGCGTTCTGGGACGAGGCGCGGCCACTGCTCCGGCACTGGGAGGCCGGCGAGCACCGCCTGCCGCCTGAGAACTAGCCGCTGGCCTAGTCCTTAGTTGCCTGCTCTATAAGCGGGGGTGCGTGCGTAAAGCGGGGGTGCGTGCGTAGCGGGCGTCTAGGGTATTGAGGAGGCGCGAGCGAGATGCGGCTAGGTGCGGCTAGGGAGAAGGACGACGGATGGACGGCGTCAGCCATCCTACCGCTCATTCGGTACGGCTTTCCACCAAGGCAGCAACGGATCGTGCCTCCCCGGGACAAAATTGGCCCGCTCCCGCACGTCGGTCAACGCTCTCTTGAGTGTCGCTTCTGCGGGCTGCTCAATCTCAGCCCACCACTTTAGGAGACTCACCGTAGTATGCACCTGCACGTGTGTCGCGACGGACCTCAGCACACGAATGGCCTTACGATCATCGGTTGCCACAGCGGCTTCCCGATGCACTGCGAGGGCGCATGTCATTGCCTCACCGTCATCGAGATCGGCAGCGAAGCGGACGAAACTCGCCGTCTCCACCTCGGTTTCGAGACTCAGGATGTCCAGAAGTCCAGTGCGGATCAGCAGTTGCAGGTCAACGTGCTCTCGCTTGTTGGCATCCTGTCCGCCTCCACCACGTCGCACATAGAGTGCCTCAGCGGCAGCAGCTTCAGCCGCGGCGAAGCGCATGGGAATTGCCCGTAGGATCGCCTCAATCTGCCGCGAGGCGTAGAGGTTGAGGAGGCAACAGGCATCGAGGATGATGCTGGGCTGGCCGAAGTGCGCCACCATTGCTATCGGTTCCTGCCGTCAACCGGTAACTGTTCTTTCCTTCAGGCATTAAGTGCAGCCAGTTCTTCACCGAGGTCAAGGGGCACTATGCCGGTCTCTCCCTGGTCGGATAGGTGATGACTGGCGGCGAGCTCTTCCGCTAACTGGCGTGCCTCAAGGCGATCTACGCGCAGAAAGCGTGCATACTGCCCCTCACTGAGATCGCCCCGCTCAAAGGCCTCCGTTGCAAGGTAGAGGTAGCGCGTTGGAAGCGCAGAGTCACTCGCTCGATGCTGGGGTAACTGTAGGATTGCTTGCGCTTCACGCACGCGGAAGCCGCGGACCTGTAGACGGCCCCAAGTTCCCAGCTTCACGAGCCGTAGGCCCTCAAGACGCCTCGTAAGGGCTTCGAGGGAAGTGAAGTAGTAATGGGCGAGACTACAGAGGTCTGCCGGGGTGATGCGGCCATCCCGACTCCGGTGTAATTCATGGTAACGTCGCCTCAGTCCGGCTGCCGGCATGAGGAACGCCCAAGCGAAGGTATCGGCCAAGCGCTCCCGCTGCGGATGGCGATGGTACTGTCCGAGGAGAGAGACCTCCGGTACATAGCGCGCGGTGAGGAAGTGACCATAGTCGTGGGCGAGGGACATGCGCCGACGTTCTTCGGGGTGCTTTCGATTGACAGCAATGCATCCCCCCAAATCCTCCGTATAGGCAAACATGGCAGCGACTGGTGAAGGTAGATCCATATAGAAGATACGCAGTCCAACATCGTTCTCCAGTACCTCGCGTAGGTTGAGCAGTGGACCATCGCCAAGCCCGAGCCGATTGCGCTCTGCAGTGGCAACGTCCTCGGCAACATCTTCCGGTGCAGTCCTGCTCATCGCATAGAGGGGTGGATACCTGCGCGACAGGGGAGCGCCCCGGACGTGCTCAAGCTCCAAGTAGTCTTCGCAGAGGCGCTGGAAATCCGAAATGTATGGACGTAGCTCCGGCTCCACCGAGCTGTGCGGCGCTAACGCAGCGCGCAGTTGCACAACGAACCCCGGCAAGGGTTCGCTCCGCCGCAGAAACTCGCTCACGCTCCAGCCGTAACAGGAGGCCAGGTCTACCAGTTCGACCGGTCGGATGCGCCGCTGGCCTTTCTCGATAGCCGTGATGGTGGTTCGCGCGACACCAAGATGATCCGCAGCGTCTTGCTGAGTTAAGCCTTTCGCCGTGCGTCCGTCCCGCAGTCGCTGACCGAGAGCCTTCGGATCAATTGAGTGCAGGACATCCCTATCCATCGAAAGTCTCCCCTCAGTTCATACGGAGCGCCAGACGGACCGGTACTCGCTGCGAGAATCGTTGCCACTCCTCGCAGTAGCGGCGATACAGATTGACGAGTCCAGATTGGACGAGCAATGGTGGCTTACCCAATGACTTCTGGGCCTCTGCAATCTCGAAGAGTTGTGGATAGGCACGACTGAGAGCCGGCCAGGGCTCAGGCATAGCGAGTGCCCGCTGAAGAAGCCCTACTTGGTGGTCCATCGCCTGCCAGGGCCATAAGCGCTCTTGGTGCTTGCGGTGCTTGTGAGAGTCAATTGCAGTGGGCAGCGGAGCCATAAGGTCGTGCAGATACCTTGCGGCAGGCTCCGCAACCTCCAGGCCTGCCGCGAGCAGAGCTTGCCGCCGAAGCAGGCATGATGTGCAGTAGCCACAGTGATCCTTATTCGCCCAGCGCAACAATGGGAATCCGTCGCACGAGCCAGTACGTCCAATGAGGTCTTGAAGCTGAGAATCTCGCAGTGCCTCGCACATTTTCCCTTTGGTACGGAAGAGGTAAGGATTGCGAACCTCAAACTGGTGACCGACCACAGTGCTGACAAACTCACTCATCCTAGTGAGGAAGAGCGGATTCGTGGCGCGGGTATTGTGAGCACCGAGTTGGGCCGCGGTGTAGGGCAGGCTTATTGCTCCCACCCCGTTCTCATACACATAGAGTTCCTTGGCACCGGCCATGAGCGCAGTTACTGCTCCGAGCACCTGAAACACAAAACCGCGGGACCGCTGCGATGGCTCGTCGGTCTCGCTTTCTTGATCTCGCTGGCGAAGTCCGAGAGGAACAGCCACGTGAATGATGCTGCGACCTCCTAACCGCCGAATGTCCCGTACCAACTCGCGCTGCCTAGATCCGAGACGCGAATTCGTGATCGCGGAGAATAGCACCAGGCTACCTTGGGGCCGCCGATCCAGTTCTTCAGAAATCCCTACGAACGAATCCAAGCCGCCGCTGAATAGCGCGGTAGTAACAGGTGGCTGAGGCGGCATTGGAGAGAGAAAGTTGGCAGTTTCCGAGGGTCGTCCTTCTACACAACGATCACGAAAATGGAAGGACCACTCATCCTCGGTCAAGAACCACAATAGTTCACTCAGCCTTGAGGTGAGTAATTGATCTTGCCATCTTTCGGGCTCACGAAGAGGGAGAGAGACACTGATCTGTCGCGTCCAATTCAGATAATGGTCATGTGCGCCTTTCTTATTTCGACGGCAAAGACGGTCAGCGACATGAACAGCCAATGCGATGTCGGCGAGGTCGGAAAACACTGGGGGAAGGCTGGTGGCAAATGCCTGGGCTATGGGCCAGTCGTCTATGTAGTTGCGATTGCAGGACTCAACATGAGGTTGCGCCCTTCCTGTTTCCGTATGCACATGACCGTCCTCGGCAAAAGTAACGTTGTAGGTAGCAGGCGCCGCAGTACCGTTACCGCGCATGGAATAGACCCTTAGGCGATTGGCTCGTTCAGTAATGATGCCGTCGAGCCGCGATCTGGCTGTCGCACAGATGGCGCACACAGACTCTTCCCCATCGGATCACGGACGATCCTTCCTGCCAGTTCGCGTACATATGGGGCTAAGGCTGCCTTGCAAGCATTCTCTTTCCGAAGAGCTTCCCCATGGTCCGAAGACCGTTGACCGACAAGATTCAGCCGGACACGCTCCCAGTGGTAGTAGCCTACTAGGGCCGAACAGACTCGTTCCGCTACGGTTAGCGTCGGCTCAATGGTTGTTGGAGAGCCTTGGGCGGCCTCATAGATTAGGCTGGTGACTTCCCTCGCAGCCACCTTGGTGTGCATGTGGCCGCTGTGTTGACGCACGACGGAATGCACCTCGCGAATGGCTGCCAGCGCGGCGAGGTCTCCAGTGCAGACCTGCTGATAAAATTTGCTCAGGTCAACGAGTCCTGGTAATCCTCCACCATTTCGCAGGCTCTCCGACAGCGCTTTCAGAATAGGGCGACGTATCTCCTCTGCAGAGGCCCCTCCAGCGTACATACGGGTGACGCGGAGCCACCCTGGTTTTGCGGCGCGTTCGATGATGTCAACGTCAGGCATGGAACCTCCTCGCTGCCCACGAGACCATTCTACTGGCTTGTTCTGACAATGTCAATAGATAGTGAGAATATGATCGTCTATGTCAGGATACCACAACACGTGCTCGCTCGACGAGTAGGGCTGTGGGCATGTGACTGGTCGAGCGGATGGCTGCGGTCGTTGGTGGTGACCGAGGAAGCGGGTGTGAGGCTGGTGGGGTGTGGCTAGGGGGAGGGGTGGCGAACGGAGGGCGGCCACTTCCCGGCGACGGCGTAGGCTTCGTCCTCGCCCGGCCAGGGTGGCATGGTGATGCCGAGGGCAGCGAGCGGCTCAGGCCCGAACGAGCGAAACTGAAAGTGGGTACCCACGGGGATGGTGAGGCAGACGCCGGGCGCTACGGTGACCACCGCTTCCTGCTCGTCCAGCTTGCGCCACATCTCGCCGCGACCGCGCAGGAAGTACCAGATTTCCTCGACCGTGCGGTGTGACACGGGAGCCGAGGTCCGGCCGGGCGCTAGCTCAAAGTGCGCCATGCTGCCCTGATGGAGCGCCAGCAAGATACGCACGTCCGAGCCGTCCGGCGCGACAACGTCCGGGGCAGGGGGCAGGCGCATGGTGTGAAAGCTGGTCACGCTGGTGTCCTCAGCTACTACACCAGTGGCGACGTGACATCGTCGCGCCGCGAGGTGTCGTCGAGCGCCCGCTGCTCGCGCATTAGCTCCGACAGCTCCTGCACGATGTCGGTGTGCTCCGCGGCCAGCTCCTGCTCTTCATAGGGGTCGTCGGCGATGTTGAACAACCCAACCCGACGCTCATCGTCCTCGTACACGATCAGCTTCCAATCGCCGGCGCGCACGCCCAGCCGCGTGCCACTGCGGAAGTTCCAGAAGAGCGTGCGGTCGGCCGAAGACGCTGCCGTTCCTGCGATCAGGGGCCAGATGTCCACGCCGTCCCACTGCGGATCGCGTTGCGGCGTGGCGCCGAGCAGGCCGCAGATGGTCGGCATCCAGTCCACGACGTGGACCGGCTGCGCCATATTTCCGGCCGGGAGGTGACTGCGCCAGTTGACGACCGTCGGCGTGCGGATACCCCCCTCGTAGAGCTGGGCTTTGACGCCGCGAAACGGGAGGTTCGATCCCAGCCGCGGGGAGGCCTCCTGCCAGCCCGGATACTTGTCCGTGCCGTGAAGCGGGCAGTCGTTGATCGCGCCGTTGTCGGAGGAGAAGACGATGATCGTGTTGTCCCGCTGGCCGGTTGCCTCCAGCAACTCGACAAGCTGACCGATGGCCGCATCCATGTGACTGGCGTAGGCCGCGTACCGCTTGAAGGACGCCTCTTTCAGCGGGTCGGCGTCGAAATGCTTGAACCAGTAGCGGTCGAGCCAGGGTTGGGGCGGCTTGACAGGCACGTGGACGGCAGTGAAGGGGACGTAACAGAACCAGGGCCGGTCGCGGCTCTTGATCCAGTCCCGGGCGGCGCGGGCGATGAGGTCGGTGACGTGCCCGGTCTCTTCGATCAGCTCACCATTGCGGTGCCAGGTGACGGAGAACTCACCCCGCTTGTAGCGATGGTTATATGGGTCAACGCCGCCGGCCAGGCTGCCGTAGCCGGTGTTGAAGCCGTATTCTTGGGGGCCGAACTGCGGCGCTGAACCGAGGTGCCACTTGCCGAACAGCCCCGTATCGTATCCCGTGTCGCGCAGCACGGTAGCCAGGGTAGGGTAACCATCGGGCAGGACGGGGGCGTTGGAGGGCACGGTAGCGTGGGCGCCGAAACGCCCCGGATGCCGGCCAGTGAGTAGCGACGTGCGCGTGGGCGTACACATGGGGCAGACGTAGTGCTGGGTCAGCTCCACACCCTCCTGCACCAGCCGGTCAATGTTCGGCGTGCGGATGGGCGAGCCGTGGCAGCTCACGTCTCCCCAGCCGAGATCGTCGGCGAGGATGTACAGGACGTTGGGTGTGCTCATTGAGTCTCCTCAGTTTCCACAATGAGGCCAACGACATCTGGCAGTAAAACATGCCAAGGTGCAACATGTAATGCGCTTCCACGAGCGAGTTTACTAAAGGCTGTCAATGAGTTCCTTGACGATTGCGATATTCGCATCAATCTTCTCCACCACTATGGTGTCAGGATCATGCACTAGGTGGTTTCGAAAATCGGAAACCATAGCATACTTTTCAGGGAGGCTTTCATCTATCCCTCCCAGGTATTCTTTCTTCCGGTAGTACACATATCCTCCTGTTTCACGTTTGGGAATCCGAGGTCGTAATCTACTTTGAAAATCGCTCCAGAGAAAGAGGAATTCTCCAGTCTTTGTCTTGAGATTTCCAGCGTTATCTAGGGGAGGAGGGGTGCCAAATAGGTTCTCGAAGAGCATGATCGCGATTTGCAGATATGCCTCGACTTTGTCCAGCTCTACCGTGATTCCGCTTCCGGAATGATAAAGTTGGTTCCTTATTCTGTGATACCACTCAATATCGTCGAGGCTGAGACCTGTAATCTTGTCGACATCATATTCGTTGAGTAGTTCTAGAAGAACCGGAAATGACTCACTCGCCTGATCCAGTTCCTTGCGCGATGGTCCTGAGCATCCCCTGGCCCGCCGTGGTAAACCCAAGTGAGTCTTTACCATGATTTCCACGGCGTTGTCGATACTGATCATGGCTAGCCGGCGATCAAAGTCTCCTTCTAGGGCGAGGTGATCAACAGCGTGCTGGAGTAACTCCCTAGGACCATCTATCCAGGGTCTACTCATACGTTGCCTCTCAAGTATACCGTGATGGTTGACATACGGAGGTACTAGGGCGGAATCTAGCTAGGTGCGGGTCTCTTGCGATTGAACCTACGTAGAAGAGTTTCTCCTACAGAGGCCGCCGCGCCTTGCACAGTATGCCATACATGCTACATGCCGGAGTGCTCAAGGGGCACCCCACTGCCGCGTGTATCTTCGCCGGCGGCCTCCGAAGGATGCATTTCAAGGCCGGTACGGGGCATGACCGAGTTCGCGGCGGGGTACCTCAAGAAGCATAGCCCGTCTTGACCAATACAGCCCTGTACAATAGACCCGGTTTCAGATCGGCAGCCGCGGCACGGTAGTGGAGGGTGGCAATGAGGGCGTTTGAGGTAGCCGGAGACGGCATCACAGTGCGGGTGAATGAAGACCTGAGCCTGACGGTCCGGCAGCGGGACGGGCGCACGCTCTGGGCCACCTCGTCAACGCAGCCGCCCACGCTGACGGTCCGCCGGGGCAGCGATGCGCCGCGGCAGCTGCCCTTGGCGCAGGCGCAGGCCCAACTCGCGCCGTTCGACGATGGCACCCATCGCGGCCGGACCGTGCGGTTGAGCGGCTTTGCGGGAACCGATGTCGTAATGGACCTGACGTTCGCGGTGGGGCAGAACGACCCTGTGCTCGATGGTCACGGCCGGGAGGCGGTGCCGGCCACGGACGAACTGCTGATCGAAGCGGCGCAGGTCGGGGGCACGGATGTTGTCGTGAGCTTGGAGCAGTTCTACCGGATCGAAAAGCCGGTCTCCGCCGGCGGGTATCTGGTCCTGCCGCACGGTTCGGGCTATCTGATCCCCGCGGATTGTCTGGACGAGCTACCGGGGCAGGGGCACGTGGGCGGCTTTATCGGCGCGCGCTGGACGCTGCCGCTGTTCGGGATCCTGCGGGGGGCGGACGCGCTGTGTGTGCTGGTGGATACCTGGTGGGATTGCGAGGTGGAGGCGGGTCACGCGCCGGGTGAGCATTCGTCGCTGGCGTTCCACTGGCGCGGTAGCCTCGGCAAGCTGGCCTACCGGCGCCGTTTCCGCGTGCAGTTCGCCACGGGGCTGGATTATGTGGGCATGGCCAAGATTTATCGGGAGCACGCGCGGCGCGAGGGCCTGCTGCGGACATTGGAGGAGAAAGCGGCCGAGAACCCCGGTCTGCGGAACGATCTCGATGCGGTGCTCTACCGGTGGCCGGCCTGGAATCCCGATGACGGTCCAGGGGTGCTCGACGACTTGCAGGCGCTCCGCGAACTGGGGTTCGCCATCAAGTTCTTTTTCCCGAAGTGGTCTTCCAGCGGCTATGCGCCCGAACGGGGCCGGCCGACGACCGCCACGTCCGGCTGGCAGTCGCTGCTGCTGGAGACGCCGGTGCCGGGTGGCTGGGAAACGCTGGCCGGGCTGGCGGATGCGGTGCATCAGCGCGGGTGTAGCATCCAAGGGTTCATCGCCCCGCGCAGTCAGGAGCCGGAGGGGCCGGATTACGACGAGGACCGCTGGCCGCGCGATGCGGACGGGCAGCCCATCCACGACCTGAGTGCCTACGACGCGGTTGAACGGCTCAGGCGAGGCCTCGATCACCTCGCGGCGCGGGGGCTGAAGCTGGACACGCTCTACTTCGACGGTTATGCAGCGTTCGGCGCGCTCGCGGAAGACTTCTCGCCGCACCATCCGGTCACGCGCCGCATGACGTATGAGGCGCAGAACGCGGCCTTTGCCGAGACGCGGCGGCGCGGCATCGTGCCCGCCGGGGAGTTGGCCCGCTTCTGGTGTATCGCCGACTGCGACTACTTTTTCTTCACCGATTGGTCGAGTGATCGGCTCGCCAATACCCCGGTGCAGGGGGCACCGGCGCCCGTGGGCGAACCGGTGCCGCTGTTCCAACTGGTGTTCCACGACTGCTTCTCGGCCGGCTTCTCCGGCGGCGGCTACGCGGTCTATTCGGCCGGCTACGATTGGTGGGAGGAGTACACGCCGCGGCTGTACGAGCTGCTGTATGCGGCGGCGCCGGCGTACAATTGGCTGCCCGGTGGGGCGGTGCCGCTTGGCGATCTGGAGCGGGGCGGGCTGTCGAGAAAGCTCAATTGGCTGCGGCGCTGGCGCGACTACTACTGCGCGATTGCCACCTCGGAGCTGGTCTCGCATGCCTTCTTGACCGCTGACCGCACGCTGCAGCAGGTCGAGTTTGCGAACGGCGCGCGCGCCACGTTCAATATGGCAGCGAACGAACTGCGCGTGGAGAACGTGCCCGGCTTCAGTGGGGAGTGGGAGCAGCCGGAGCAGCTTGGTTAGTGGTCAGTGGCTCATGGCTCGTCGAGTGGGAAACGGAGTAGGAAGATGACGGACGAGGAGCGCTATTTCTTCGACCTCAAGGGGTACCTGGTGCTGCGGAATGTGCTGTCGGCGGAGCACGTGGCGGCGCTGAACGCCATGATTGATCGGGTGGAGACGCGCCCCAAGGACCTCCCCCCGCTGTTGCGGTTCAGTGAGAGCCACGGACCGGACATCTACATCAACAACATGAAGGAGCTGGGTGGTCCATTCGAGGCGCTGATTGACCCGGAGCCGGTCATCCCGTTGGTCCGGGAGATGATCGGCACGCGCATACGGCTCAATCATGACTACGGGATCATGCGGTATCACGCCGACGGTCGGACCCCGTTCCATCTGGGCAACACGCCGGTCAGGCCGTCGTGCCAGTTCCGGGTGCATAACGGCGAGTTTTACTCGACGCTGGTGAAGGTGGTGTACCCGCTGACCGACCAGGAGATCGCGGATGGCTGCTTTTCGGCCATCCCCGGCAGCCACAAGAGCAACTTCGAGAATCCGTATGGGATCGAGCCGGAGGATATTCCGGTGCGCGAGCCGGTGCCGTGCCGCGCCGGGGATGCGATCATCTTTACGGAGGCGACGACGCACGGCTCGGAACCGAAGCGCACCGCGCGGCCCCGGCGGACGTTGTACTTTGCCTACAGCCCATGCTGGATTACCGATTGGACCGGTGGGCCGGAAATTTCGGCGGAACTGCTGGCGCGGGTGACGGAGCGCCAGCGGGCACTGCTGGAGCTTCAGCCGATGGGGACGGAGGGGTAGGGAGCGGATGAGCGGGCCAAGGCTCTGTCTTCTCACACCTCGCCCGCAACCTCGATATCGCCCTCTTCCGATGATTCAAGCTGATGATGGACATCGAGGAAGGCCTCGCCGATCTCATCCTGCATTTTCATGAGAATCCTTGAGACGACCAGATAGGAGACAGTTGACCGAGTGGCGAGTAAGGAAACAGTTGTCTGGCAAAGTGAAATAGCCGTTGCATGTCCAGGATCGGCCAATCCCAAGATGCTTGGTCCAGCTAGAAGACTCCTGTTTTCCGTGCTCAATCCCTGACCAAGCCTAAAGTAAGCACCGTGCGATCCTGCATGCACATTGATGCTCGCCATTCTGTAGTAAGGCCTCATATGATCTACATCCGCAAGTTTTTCGATGTTAACAAATGTGGGCCGCTCATTTCCAGCTACTGATGCTGCCCAACCATACTCCTCTTTGAAGGACTTGCCGAAGCGACGTACAAGTTCTTGGTGCTCCGACTCAAGTCGCTCGAATTCTTCTCGTGTTAGAGGATCCTCATTGATGCGTTCGGCATACTCTTGATGCAGGCGCGCAGACTTATGCCGCTGTATTACGTCGTGAAGCAGATATTTCTCAGCCAAATCTTGTCCATGTTCATTGATGAGGCAACTGACGACTGCAATTTCATGGAGGGTCCTCCATCGCGCGTGCGCTCCGTCAGCGTAGCCTGAACGCAAAAGGGACAGAACCTCAGATGACACTTGACAAGCCCTGGCGTGTAATCTTATGAGAGCCTCAAATACAGCATCCTCGGAACGCGAAGCATCATCGCCAAACTCGTCGTTGAAGTCCATTCCTGCTTCTGTGGATACTGAGATGAACAGGTCAAGGAGGTCTAGCGGCCTCCTCCAACGTTTCGTGAGCCTCTTCTCAAATTGCTGTTGGTGTTGACTCTGCTCCTTCAACATAGAGGTAGCTTCCTGCTTGATTCTAGTCAACATCGATTCCGCAGCTGGATCGATAAAGTCATCAGTCACATCTGCTGCAATGGCACCGATACTATCTACATCATCATCGGTGATTTCTAGTGATATCTGACTGGTCTGCAAGTTCGTACACTCACTGGCATCTACATCATCATCTTCAAGAACTATACTAGAATCATCTGATCCAGATGCCAGCAATTGTTCCTTTATACGTGCTTTCCCCAATTCACTTAGCTTATATCCCCGCTCTCCTAGTTTGTGAATAAGAAGGGCGGCGAGAGTTTCAGATTCCCACATTTCCTCAAATGTAGTCACGGTTCATAGCTCCCAACCTAGCATTGGAGTTCCTGGATGCTCCGGCCGGCTAGTCACGTGTATCATAGCGGCGTGGGCAGGGGCAAGTGCTTGGCCGGGGTACTGGTTGTGAGGAGGGGTGGATGGCTGGGGGAGTGAGGTCGGAGCCGGTCTATGACGTGCAGGTGGACCGCGATGTGCCGGTGCCGATGCGGGACGGCACGATCCTGCGTGCGGACGTGTATCGGCCGCGGGCGGCGGGGCGGTATCCGGTCGTGCTGGAGCGGGTAGGGTATGAGCTGGTCGCGCGCTGCACGGCCAACGGGGAGTTCTTCGCGCGGCACGGCTACGTGTTCGTGGGGCAGAGTGTGCGGGGGCGGTTCGGGTCGGGCGGGCGGTTCGATCCGATGCGCGATGACGCCTGGGGCGCGAACCCGGATGGGTACGACTCGATGGAGTGGGCGGCGGCGCAGCCGTGGTCGGATGGCAACGTCGGGATGGCGGACGGCTCCTACTCGGGCCTAACGCAGTATCTCGTTGCGCCCACGCGACCACCGCATCTGAGGGCGCTGTTTGCCCGGCAGGCCGATACGGGCTGGTACGGGGGGCATAACTACCGGGGCGGCGCGCACGATCTCTACCGGCGACGCAGATGGTCGTTCGAGCAGGTGTTGATCCAACTGGAGCATCGAACGGCGCCGCCGGGCGTGGAGGCGGCCCGCGACCGGCTGCGGCAGGCGCTGGACGAGATCGAGAGGTGGTACTGGCACCTGCCGCTGAAGTCGTGTCCGCCGCTGGAGGGGTTGGCCGACTGGTACTTCGACATTCTCGACCATCCGGAGGACGGGCCGTACTGGGAGCCGATGAACATCGTGCCGCACTTCGGCGAGATTGACGTGCCGATCTTCCATCTCGGTGGCTGGTTCGACATGTTCATCAGCGGCACGCTGCGGATGTTCCAGGGTGTGCGGGAGCAGGGCCGGACGGCGGCCTGTCGCGCGGCGCAGCGGGTCGTGATCGGCCCCTGGCAGCACGGCCAAGCGAACATCGGCCGGCGCCAGACGGGTGAGGTGGATTTCGGGCCGGCGTCCGCGTTCGACCAGAACGAGTATTGGCTGCGGTGGTACGACTACTGGCTCAAGGGCGTGGACACGGGGATCATGGAGTTGCCACCGGTGCGAGCCTTCCTGATGGGGGCCAACCGCTGGCTCGACTTGTCGGAGTGGCCACCGCTGGACGTGACCTATCAACCGGTCTACTTCCGGGCCGACGCCGGGCAGACTGAGGCCTCGCTGAACAGCGGCGGGCTGACGTTCACCGCGCCGGCGGCGGCCGAGCAGCCGGACAGCTTTGTGTACGACCCGGCGGACCCGGTGCGGAGTGTGATCAACGATATGGAGCTAGGGCCGCGCGATCATCGGTCGGTTGAGGGGCGGATGCTGACCTATACATCGGACGTGCTGGAGCAAGACGTGACGGTGATCGGGCCGGTCAAGGCGATTCTGTACGTGCTCTCGACCGCGCCGGATACCGATTGGGTGGTGCGACTGTGCGACGTCTGGCCCGATGGACGATCCATGTCGGTGTGCGACGGCATCCTGCGGGCGCGGTACCGCGATTCGCTGGCCCGCGCCGAGCTACTGACGCCGGGGCGGCTCTACCGGCTGGAGGTGGAGCTGACGCCTACCGCGCAAGTGTTCCAGGCCGGCCATCGGCTGCGGGTGGAAGTGACGAGCAGCGACTTTCCGCGCGCCGACCGCAACCTCAACACCGGCGGGCCGTTCGGCGAGGAAACGGAGTGGCAGGTGGCGGTCAACACGCTCTTCCACGACGCCGAGCGCCCGTCGCAACTCGTGCTGCCGCTGGCCTAGCTTGGGCGGGCCTCACTCCCGATATGGCACCTAACCCCCGGCCCCTTCCCTCGCAGGGAAGGGGAGTCCGCACGGTGCCCGTCCTTCCAGCGTAGGCCGATGGTGGCTCGGACTCCGGCTTTCGCCGGGGTGACGGGCTGGCACCATCTAGGATGAGATACGCCGCCAGATCGCCGAGAGTATGTGCTTCAGGGACCAAGTTTCCGGCGGTATGTTTCCGATTTCTTCATCTAGCTCGAGCCTCTCGATCTGGCTCTTATTGAGAGGCTCTGGCTGCGGCGACAGCAACTGCTCCTTGAGCTTCTCCAGCACTGCTCGCCGCTCGTTCACCTCAAGCTCGGTCGTTTCGTCAATCCAACGCTGAAGATCCGATCCGTCGTTGATTATCCGTAGTGCCCGCCTTCTCACCGTCTCATCGAGCCAACCCACTCGCGATAGGAGTGTGGCGAGGGTCAGCTAGACGACCGGGCCCTCGTCGGGATCATCGTCGGGATCCCACTCGTCTACCAACCGCCTCGAAACCTCAGATGGTGAAGCCCCCTCGGCAATGTAGTTGCAGAAGTCACCACGCACATCGCAGGCAGTGTCATTCTCGAATAGTCCCACGCCCCATGTGCCCATGGGTTTTCCCTTTCGTGCTCAGGCCGCGCGAATACCGCACGCGGACCGCCGATGCTCCTGTTACGCAGCGGCGCGCCGTCAGACGCGCTGGAGCTTGGTCACGCGCTGGTTGCGGATGATCTCGGTGACGTAGATGCTGCCCTCGCCATCCACGGTGATGCCGTGCCCGGACTTGAAGATGCTCTCGTCGCCACCGAGGCGGGCGATGACCTGCCCGTCCAGGGTACGCAGGCTGACCCATTGGCCGCCCTCGGCGACATAGGCGATGCCGTCCCGGATGCAGAGGTCGTTGGGGCCGGGCATGTCCCACTGGGTCAGGTACTGTCCTTCGCTGTCGAAGACCTGGATGCGGTCGTTCGACCGATCACAGACGTAGACCCGGCTCTCCTGGTCTACCGCGATATTGTGGACGGTCCCGAACTCGCCTGGTCCCGTCCCTTGCTGCCCCCAGGTCAAGAGTAGCTCCCCGGCCGGGCTGAACTTGTGGACCAGAAAGTTGCCGTACCCATCGGCCACGAAGACCTCGCCACCCGGCCCGAGGCCCGCGCCGGCGGGCATGTTGAAGGGGAGGCGCACAAACGCTGCTTTCGGACGCCCCCGCGTTCCCAGTGTCATCACCGCCTCGCCGGCCGGGGTGTAGCGGGTGACGACGTGCTGCAGGTCGTCGGTGATCCAGACGTGATCTTCCGGGTCAATGAAGACCTGGTGCGGGTCGCCGAAGGTCCCCTCGCCCCACGACGAGACGAAGTTGCCTTCGGTGTCCCAGATGGTCAGCGGATGCGCGCCCCGACTGGTGATGTGGACCTCGTCCAGCGAGTTCACGGCGCCATTGGTGCAGTCGCCTAGCTCCCAATGCTTGGGCAGCTTGGGCCACGACGGGACCACCTCGTACTGATATGCGCCTGCGCCTAGACGTACCATATGCTCTGACCTCCTCGAAGTAGTTGGGGAGTGGGCATCACCCCCGGCGGACCTAACCCCTGGCCCCTTCCCTCGCAGGGAAGGGGAGTCCATGCAGCGGCTATGGCTACCTCCCGGCAAGGCGGGGAAGGGGGATGGGGCCCCTGCTTGCCCCGTTAGTATCTTACGCCTCCCACACGGTCCGGAAGAGCCGCAGCCAGTTGCCGCCCATAATCTTGGTCACCTCCTCCGGGCGGTAGCCGCGGCGGAGCAACTCGGCGGTCACGTTGGATAGCGTATCGGGTGTCTCCATGCCCTGTGGATGGATCAAGGGATCGGGAAAGGGTTCGCCCCGCACGCCGAATTTCGTGCCTTGTTGGGCAAAGAGCCAGTCGAAGAAGCACGCGGGTTGATCCTGCGTATAGTCCGTGCCGATCCCCACGTGGCCAATTCCCACGCGCTCGATCAGGTCCTCGATGGCGTCTACATAGTCGGCGATGGTGGACTCGAAACCGCGACGCAGGAAGGAGGGGAAGGCATTGGCGCCGATGACTCCACCGCGCTCGGCCAGCAGCTGCAACGCCGCATCGGTCTTGTTGCGGACATGGTCGAAGAAGGCGCGGGCATTGGCATGGGTGATGGCGACGGGCCGCTCGGAGCGTTCGATGGCCTCCAGCGTCGTGCGGTCGCCGACGTGGGAGAGGTCAATCAGGATGCCGAGGCGATTCATTTCGCGCACCGCGTCGCGGCCGAAGTGGCTGAGGCCGTCGTCCGACCGCTCGTAGCAGCCGTTTCCCAAGAGGTTGCGTTCGTTGTACGTGAGCTGGATCATGCGCACGCCGAGGGCGTGGAAGAGCGCGAGGCGGTCGAGGTTGTTCTCGATGGGGGTAGCGTTCTGCCAGCCCAAAATCACGCCCACCTTGCCGTCCTGCTTGGCCTGGTGGATGTCCTGCACCGAGCCGACCGGCAGCAAGGTGTCTTGGCGCTCCTGGAACCGGCGCAGCC
This sequence comes from Chloroflexota bacterium, assembly GCA_965220865.1. Lineage (GTDB taxonomy): Bacteria > Chloroflexota > UBA11872 > UBA12225 > JAJDUF01 > JAJDUF01. The sequence goes on along the minus strand of OZ244848.1, from coordinate 2,133,470 downwards.
AGGCGGCGACGTGGTCGAGCGTGGCGCGGTAGTCTTCCCAGACGGCGATGGTGGCATTGATGGCGGTCACGCGCCCGGCGTGCAGGCTGCGATAGACGGCCGGACTCTGCCAATTACTCACGTTGAGGCCGTCAATGATGATGGACTCCTCGTACAGCCTCGTTGCCGCGTCTTCGGTCGCCATGCCCTCTGCCTCCTGGCCGCCCTGACCCGGCGCTACGATCAGCGCCAACGCGGTTGCAGCATAGCACGCCGGGCGTGGCATATCCGGCGACCGGGCGGCGAGGCGCTGACAGGGCCGTAGCGACAACTCGGCCGGCGCGCTACTATGTTCCCAGTGTCCGCAGGCTCAGGAGCATCGAGGAGGGGACCGATGGCTGAGCAGGTTGGCGACCGTAGTACACAGCCCGTCGGCGGCGCTCAGGCTCCGGACTGGGGGTTGTGGCTCTGGTGGGTAGTGGCCGGCATGGTGGGGTGGGCCGCGGGATGGGGCGTGGGCTGGGCCGTTGTCGAGTCCTTGTCCATGGACATCGCCGTGGCTGGGTACGTGGGCGTGGTCGCAGGCCTGACCGTGGCCGGAGTGCTGCAATGGCTGATGCTGCGGCGGCAGGTCGCTGGCGCGGCGTGGTGGATAGTGGCCACCATCGTGGGCGGTGCCGTCGTCGGTGGCGTGATCGTGGCCGTGGGCGCGGACACGGGCTTCACCGCGGAAGTGGTCCGGGACGTGGACGTGGGCTGGGTCGTGGAGGCAGCCCTATTCGGGGCCGTGCTTGGGGTACTGCAATGGCTGGTGCTACGGCGGCAGGTGGCACTGTCCGGCTTGTGGGTGTTGGCCAGCACGGTTGGTTGGATCGTGGGCGATCCCGTGTGTAGCAGCCTGGTCGGGTTCGGGACCTTGAGTTGGGTCGTATTCGGTGCCGTGTACGGGGCCATTACCGGGTTTGCGTTGATGTGGTTGCTGCGCCAGCGTGCGGCCGGCGCTGAAGGCTGAGGAGCATTGAGGAGAGGACCAATGGGCCAGCAAACCAGTGAACGCAGCGACCAGCCTGTGGGCAGCCCCAAGGCACCGGGCTGGGGCTTCTGGCTCTGGTGGGTGCTGGCCAGCACGGTGGGGTGGTCCGTGGGCGGGTACCTGGGTTCGGCCGCAGGCTGGGGCTTGTCCAGGGGCATCGCCGTGGTCGGGTACGGTGCGGGTGCGGCCGCAGGCGGGATCGCGGCCGGGGTGTTGCAGTGGCTAGTGCTGCGGCAGCAGGTCGCCCGGGCGGGCTGGTGGGTGCTGGCCAGCACCGTGGCCGGTGCCGTAATCGGAGTCGTGGGCGTGGGCGTGGGCGCGGCCGTGGGCTTCGGCGTCCGCTGGGTCGATGGCGGGCCCGAGACCACGGGGGCCAACAGCGGCGGGGACTGGGTCTTGGGTGTGGGGCTGGTCCTCTACGGGACCGTGCTCGGGGTGTTGCAATGGCTGGTGCTGCGGCAGCAGGTCGCCCGGGCGGGCTGGTGGGTGCTGGCTAGCACCGTGGGCTGGCCTGTGAGCATCGGCGTGGGCGGGATCGGGGTCCAGGCCGTGAGGGCGGTCACGGACGTGACGCTGCCCGCGGTGACCGCGGCCTTGATCCCGGCCATGTACGGGGCCATTACGGGGTCGGTGCTGGTGTGGCTGTTGCGTCAGCCGGTGCCCGCAGCGGCAACGGAGGAGTAGCCGTCTGATATGAACGGAGAGAGAGCACCCGTGGGCTGGCGCGTGTGGCTCTGGTGGGTGCTGGCCAGCACGGTAGGGTGGGCCGCAGGCGGGTACGTGGGCGTGGCCATGGGCGAGGGCTTGTCCAGGGGCATCATCGTGACCGGGTACATGGGCGTGGCCGCGGGCGTGACCGTGGCCGGGGCGCTGCAATGGCTGGTGCTGCGGCGGCAGGTCGCCCGGGCGGGCTGGTGGGTGGTGACCGGCATCATGAGCGGTGCCGTAGTCGGTGTCTTGGCCGTGGGCCTGGGCTGGGGCGTGAGCGTGGTCGGGCGCTTGGTCGGTGGGGCGGCCTGGGGTGCGAGCTGGGGACCGGACTGGAGTGCAGACCCGGGCGGGGACGTGGGCTGGGTCGCGGGGGTGGCCGCAGGCGGGACCGTGCTCGGGGTGCTGCAATGGCTAGTGCTGCGCCGGCAGGTGGCGCGGGCAGGCTGGTGGGTACTAGCCAGTACCGTGGGCTGGATCGTGGGCGGTCTCGTGTCTGGGATCACGGACACGGCCGCGGGCTGGGCTGTGCTCGGGGCCGTGTACGGGGCCATTACGGGGTCGGTGCTGGTGTGGCTGCTGCGTCACCGTGCGGCCGACACCGACGATGCCATGACCGCTGCGGCGTGAAGTTCACCCGCAGGGGGACGGGTACAGCATGGTGTAGCCCTCTGCGCTGGTGGATTGCGGCGAAAGCCGCAATGACGGGAGGGACACCATGAATGGCACCCCTCCCTTCTGACCTAGCCTTGTCCCTGGCGGAACTTGTAGAGGGCCGTATAGAGTGCGGCGCCCGCCGGGACCGGCACGTGCTTGGCGCGGCCTTGCCGCACGACCGCACCCAAGAGATCGTCTAGCTCCAGCGGGTTGCCCGCCTGGAAATCGAGCTGGAGCGACGAGACGAGTCCCGGTGCGTCGGCTTCGGCGGTCGCCATCCGCACGTCCACCACGTCGCCGGCGAACTTGGCTCCGTGTGCCTGCCCTACCGCCACAATCTCCTCCATTACGGTCCGCACGGTGAGCGCACCCACCGGACATGCCAGCACCTCCAGGCACGAGGCTCGCGACGCCGTCATGACGGTGCCGGTGGCGGCTACCAGGACGAGCTTGGCCCAGAGCGCCGACACGATGTCGCTGCTCACTTCCACCTGGAGGCCCTCCTTGGTGAGCACGTCGGCGATCCGCTTGGCGCGCGGGCTGTAGGATCCATCCTGCTCACCGAACACGATGCGCGCGGTGGCGCCCACCTGCTCGATCCGGCCGGGGGCTGGCCGGGCCGCATCAATGTAGGTCGTCCCGGCCAGCACAGGCTCCCAACCATAGACGGCGGCGATCCGGGCCGGGCTTTCGACCCCATTCTGTATGGAGAGGATGACGGTGTCCGCGCCGAGCAGCGGTTTGAGCAGCCGTAGCGCCTCGGGATTGTGATAGGTCTTTACCGCGTAGATGATGAGGTCTACCGGTCCTACCTCGTGTGGATCGGCCGTCGCGGGCACCTGGACGGTGAAGTTGCCCCAATGGCTGGACACGTGGAGGCCGTCACGCACGATGGCATCCCGATGAGCACCACGGCAGATGAGCGTCACCTGCTCGCCGTGCTTGGCCAGCGTGCCACCGTAATACCCCCCTACTGCACCGGCACCGACAACGGCAATCCGCATGATCCTGTCCCCTCCGTGCTTGTGTTGAGCTTGCTTTAGTATCGCAGCGTTCCCTCGCCGCTAGGGATAGATTATGCACAAGCCGGCGCTACTCCGGTGACGACGCCATTCCTGCGATCCGTGTCGGTACACGTCGTCGCGGGCGGCGGTGCCTGCTACACTGGCTTAGGCTGATGGCCGGGGCTATTGTCTGTATTCCGGCGAGGCACAACGCCTCCCATTGACGCCCTAGGCAGCACGTAGCGGTATGACCGCCCCTCTTGAGGATGCTTACCGGGTAGATCGGGTGGCCTGGGTATGGCTGCTCGGTCGTATCTGGGCGACGCACGTCGCGACGGGACGCGCCTGGCTGCGGGCGCTGTGCCGGCCGGCATTCGTCGCGTTCGTGGCGCTCTTCGCCCTCACGCTCCCCACGGCGCACCTGCACGGATCGAGCGGCGCGCAGCGTCACATCGCGGTCCACTGGCACGGCCTCCCGCTGCTCGCGGTCCTGGCAGCCGGACAGCACGCTGCCCATCGGCACGTGCATACGCCTGGTAGTACGCTGGTATCAGGGACACTGATGGGAGCCGAGGCTGACCCGGCTACTACAGCGCCGTCGGAGCAACGGCAGACAAGCCCCTGGCACGCGATGAGTACGGGATCGCAATCGCTCACCTATTTACACAGCGTCTTGCCGCTACCACAGCCCGTGCTTGCCATGCTGGACTATGTGTGGTCCGTAGACGGCTTCTGGCCACCGGATGTCCCAATCCCCCCTCTGGAGACTCCCCCGCGCGTACTCCTGACTACAGAGTAGGAATCCCGGCTGGCAGGTAGTGCCCACCCGGCGATAATGGGGCCTATCCGCGCCGGTAGCAGCCCGGCCCCGTTCCGCGGAACGTGCCGGCCGTCTGCGATTGCACAGCTTCCGGAGAGAAAATCAAGGAGAAACGTCATGGGTACAGTCTTGGGTTTGCACCAGCGCGTCCGTCGCGTGCGCTGGCGCACGGGCCGCTGGCCCGGTCTCGGTGCCGTGCTGCTGGTGCTGGCGCTGGCACTGCCGGCGGTGGCGCTGGCGCACGAGCACCGCACAGTCCATGGGTATGAGCTGACCGTCGGCTTTAATGTCGAGCCGGCCTACGTCGGCCAAATCAACGGTGCCTTCCTACAGGTGATGAAGCAGGCTGCGCCCGGTGCCGAGGGACATGACGACAAGGAGAGTGAGGGCGGCCACGCGCATGCGGCGATGATGCCGGTGGAGGGGCTGGAGTCAACGCTGAAGGTGCTCGTGGCAGCGGGGGGCAGCGAGGCGCGCGAGTTTCCGTTGCGGGCGGTGTTCGGAGCGCCGGGGACGTATGTTGCCGACTTCGTGCCCACGCGCACCGGCAGCTATATCTTCACCTTTACTGGCACAATCGAAGGGAATCTGATCAACGAGCGCTTCGAGTCCGGCCCGGGACGCTTTGACGATGTGCGGGCGACTACGACTATCCAGTTCCCCGAGCCGCTGCCGTCGAGCGCCGAGCTACGGGAGGAGTTGGCGGTCGCCAGGGCAGCGATCCGCACGGCGCAGGCGCTCGCCTTCGGCGGACTTGGTGCTGGTGCCGCCGCCGTACTTGCTGCGGGCATGGCTATGTTGATGGCCAGTCGCCGGCGCTAGGGCGGCTGAGGGGCCGGGGCGGCCGGGGGGTAGGTGCAATATAGGCGCGCCTTACCGCCGGCGTTGTGTCGCTAGCTCGATCTCCTGCCGGGTCATGAAGATGTCCTCCTGACGCAGCCGCTCGCATAGGGCGGCGTGCAGGGTTAGAAAATACGCTTCATGCTCCGCTAAACGGTTCGTGACAACGCGAAAGCTGCGGTGAGTATCCGTGTAGCTTCGCCCGGTTACTGCGCTCTGCCACATGCCCTCTACACCCGGCTGACCCTCAGGATTTCTGGAGAATCCACCAAACCGAGTGAGGAACTGCCGTTCGAGTGCATTGAATTCTTCACGCGGCACTGGCTGACCTGGAGCCCGGGGATCATCGTCATTGAAACGGATAGGCACCAGAATCTCGAATTGCCAGTGCGGTGCAAAAGTAGCGGCTCGTTGTCGCTCCGCGCCGTTGGTAGTCACGAGCTACACGTCACTCCCGACAGGAGAACGTGGAGACGACGGTGCCTTCGTTACTACCTTGTAAGGAATGGCTGCTTTCTCCAGCAGCCCGACGAGTCGCGGCCAAGACCGGGCGCCAATAATGTGGATTGGACGGTCCTCGTCCTCTGGGTTACGGACCACAGTCACTGTCGCACCAAGCTCATCAAAGACATCATACGATGCCATCCAGGCCTCACGGTCTCTGAAGATGATCGCTGGCATCTACTCACCTCCGACTGTATCCATTGTACCCTCCGTCCACACAATGGGCGCATCTCATTATCGGGAGAATCCGGGGGCGTTGCTTCTTGGGCAATGGAGACTGCGACCGTCGGGGACTCCCGCGCAAGCGGGAATGACCGGGAATGGTGAGATGGCGGCCAATGTCAACAGCGGCCGATTCAGTCTCTTGGCCAGATCAGGGTGTTCCGGCGTGCCGGGTCCACTTCGTCTCCGCCGAGCCAGCGGTTGGGGCGCGGGTATAGCGTGAGCGACCGGTCTTCGAGGGGTAGCTTCACCGGCACGCTGCCCCACCGCGCCGATAGCGTCGCGGCTATTGCCACCTCCAGCGCCTGGCGCAGGTCGTGTCCCGAGATCGCCAGTTCGCTGCCCGTCTCCACCGCCGCCAGGAAGGAACGGATGGTGCCGGTCAGGTAGTGAAACTCGCTCTACTGATAGGGTGTGAATGCCCGGTTCACCGGTACCCGTTTACCGTCGGCATCAAAGCCCTGGTAGATCGCGGGCAGGATCGTGGCCGACTTCTCCCAGCGGATCAGCGAGTCTGCGGTCCGGACCTCCACGCCGCGCGGATGAATGGGCGGCCCGAAGACCGGGCACGCCAGGCCGTTGGAGAGGCGAAAGAGCGCGTTCAGGACTAGATCGTCGTCGTGGCCGACGGCCAGCGGTACAATCACCGTAGTGGGCGGTACGGGAGTGGGTGATGGCTGGCGAGCAGGGCAGAGCTGAGGGGCGCGGCGCCAAGGCTTGGGGCGGGCGGTTTGCAAAGGCGACCGACCCGACGGTCGAGGAGTTCACGGAGTCAATCTCGTTCGATTGGCGCCTCTATCGTCAGGACATTGCCGCCTCCATCGCCCATGCCCGGATGCTCGGCGGGCAGGGAATCATCACCGTCGAGGAGGCCGCGACGATCATCACCGGTCTGGACGAGATCGAGGGCGAGATCGAGCGCGGCGAGTTTGCCTTCGACCCCGGCCGCGAGGACATCCACCTCAATATCGAGGCGCGGCTGGCGGAGAAGATCGGCGGCGCGGCCGGCAAGCTGCATACCGCTCGCAGTCGCAACGACCAAGTAGCAACCGACGTGCGGCTATGGTGTCGCGCGGCGATTGACGACCTCCGCACCCGCATTCTCGATCTGCAAGCGGCGCTGATCGGGCAGGCCGCGGCGCATCCCGCGGCGATCATGCCCGGCTACACGCACCTACAGCGGGCACAGCCGGTGCTGTTTGCCCATCACCTGCTGGCCTACGTGGCGATGCTGGAGCGCGACTACGACCGGCTCGGCGATTGTCGGCGGCGAACGAACGTGCTGCCGTTGGGCGCCGGGGCGCTGGCGGGCGTGGGCTTTCCGATTGATCCGCGGGCCGTCGCCGACGAGTTGGCGTTCGAGTCTAGCGCCGAGAATAGTATGGACGCGGTCAGTGACCGGGATTTCGTCGTGGAGCTAGTGTCGGCGTGCAGCCTGGTGATGGTCCACCTTTCGCGGCTGGCCGAGGACGTGATTGTGTGGAGTTCCGGTGAGTTTGGGTTTGTCGAGTTGGACGACGCCTACGCGACGGGTAGCTCGATCATGCCGCAGAAGAAGAACCCTGACGTGGCCGAGCTAACGCGGGGGAAAACCGGACGAGTATTCGGTCACTTGCAGGCGCTACTCACGCTGCTCAAGGGGCTGCCGCTCACCTACAACCGCGATCTGCAAGAGGATAAGGAAGCGCTCTTCGACGCCGTGGACACTACCCAAGCAGCATTGGTGGCAATGACCGGACTGGTGCAGACGATGGCGCCCCAGCCGGAAATGATGGCGGCGAACGCGACCGCCAGCTTTTCGACCGCGACCGAGTTGGCCGATTATCTGGCGCAGAAGGGGTTGCCCTTCCGGCAAGCGCACGCGGTCGTCGGCAAGCTCGTGGCCCAATGCCTCGCCGCCGGGAAGTCGCTGGAGCAGCTGACGGCGGCCGAGCTAGCCGCGGCGTCGCCGCAGCTCGGTGCCGATGCCCTCGAACGAGTGACCGCGACGGCGGCGGTAGCGGCAAAGGACGTGCCGGGCGGTACCGCGCCGAGACGGGTGGCGCAGGCGCTGAAAGCCGCGCAGGCGCGGCTCGCCGCCCACCGTGACAAGGTGCCACTGTCGGAGGCCGGGCACAGCGGCCGGTAGGGGGCGTTCGTGCCTCACCCCCCGGGCCCCTCTCCACCATGTGGAGAGGGGGAGTCTGCCGCCCGTCATTGCGGCGCAAGCACGTTACTCCACCGAGGTGCGGCCGAAGGCGGCGCGCGCTTCGGCGGCGACAAAGAGCGAGCCAGTTGCCAGCACGAGGTCGCCGGGGCCGGCGTGCTGCGCCGCTTGGCGGAGAGCCGCTGGCACGGAGGGCATGGCTTGGACATCACCGCCGACATTGCCCACCTGCGCAGCGATGTCTGCGGCGGGGCGGGCGCGCGGATGGGTCGAAGCGGCCGCGAACACCGCCGCGGGTGCGAGGGTCCGCAGCGCGCTCCAGATCGCTGCGAGATCATGGTCCGTGCTGGCGCCGATTACGAGGTGGAGCCGCCGGTGGGGTAACCAGTCGCGGATAGCTGCGACTAGCCGCTGTACCGAGTCGCCGTTGTGGGCGCCGTCGCAGACGACCGTTGGCCGCGCCGGTCCCGCTTGCAGCACCTCCAGCCGGCCCGGCCAACGCACGTTCAGCAATCCCTGGCGCACCGCTTTGGTGGGCACCTCTGATCCAGCCGTTAGCCGCAGCGTCTCGATTACGGTGACTGCCACCGCCGCGTTTTCAAGCTGATGCTCACCGACCAGCCCTAGCTCTAGGCCGGCGTAACCCCAGTCTGCGCCGTTCACCATGCCGGCGCGGTGGTCCCCGGACCAGGTGAAGTGCCGACCGCCCAGGGCCAGCGGCGCCGCGCGCTCCGTAGCGATGGCCTCCAGGTTCGCGGCTGCCTCCGGCCGCTGGGCTGCGCTGACTACCGGCACACCCGACTTGATGATCCCGGCCTTTTCCGTAGCGATAGCCGCGAGCGTGTCGCCGAGGAGCGCGGTGTGGTCTAGGGAAAGCGCCGTAATCACCGCTACCGCCGGGGTGAGCACGTTCGTCGCATCGAGGCGGCCGCCTAGCCCGACCTCGACGACTGCCCAGTCCACGTCGGCGTCCGCGAAGTGCTGGAACGCCAGCGCCGTGCCTAGCTCGTAGGTGGTGAGCTGGCCTAGGTCGGGCGCTTCCTGCTCTAGCCGCTCCGCAGCCGCGGCCAGGCAGGTAACGGTGCGGGCCAGCGCCGCCGGCGTGATCGGTTGGCCGTTGATCCGCACGCGCTCGCGGTAGTCGTGCAGGTGGGGCTGCGTGTAGAGACCGACGCGCAAGCCGGCGGTGTGCAAGATCGCGGCGAGGAACGCGGCGGTAGAGCCTTTGCCCTTGGTCCCGGCGACGTGTATAGACGGGTAGCGTCGTTCGGGGTGGCCGAGGGCGGTGAGCAGCGCGCGGGGGCGATCCAGGCTCCAGGCGCCACGCGCCGCTGCGCCGAGCGACCGCCGCTCCCAGTCCGTGCGGTCCAGGAGAAACGCGAGTGCTGCGTTGTACGTGAGCACGTTCATCTGGTGCTGCCGGTGAATCTCATTGTGCCGTTTTGCCGCGCACGACCGCGTCGGCCAGCCGCACCGCACGGGTACACGCCTGCACATCGTGGACGCGCACGATGTCGGCGCCGCCGGCGACGGCGAGGACGACCGCGGCGATAGTGCCTTCCAGCCGCTCCGTTACCGGGAGATTGAGTGCCCGGCCAACGAAGCTCTTCCGCGAGGGTCCGACGAGCAGGGGTAGTGCCAGCGTCTGCTTCAGGTCGGCGGTGCGGCGGAGCAGGAGCATGGTCTGGTGGGGCGTCTTGCCAAAGCCCAGGCCGGGGTCCACGACGATCTGCGACCGGGCAATGCCCGCCGCCTGCGCCGCGGCGACGCGCTCCCGCAGGAAGGTGACCACGGAGTTGAAGATATTCGCGTCGGGCACGTCGGGATAGTGGCCACCGACAACGGCATGGCGTGTGGCGCGTGCCCGGCGGTTGTGCATCAGGACAACGCCGGCGTGCGCTTTGGCGACAACCGCAGCGATCTCGGAGTCCGCGGAGAGTGCCCACACGTCGTTGACAATGGTTGCTCCCGCGGCGAGCGCTTCGCGAGCGACCGTGGCGCGCGAGGTGTCCACGCTGATGGGCACGTCCGTCTTGGCGGCCAGGGCGGCAAGCACCGGCAGCACGCGGCGCCGCTCTTCGGCCGCCGGGACCGCTGGTGCGCCGGGCCGGGTGGATACACCGCCAACGTCGAGCAGGTCCGCGCCCTCATCCACCAAGCGCAGACCGTGCGCGACAGCGGCGCCCGGTTCGGGTATCCCGTCGCCGGAGAAGGAATCGGGGGACGTGTTGACAACGCCGGCAACGTAGGTCCGCTCGCCCCAGGCAAACGGCCAGCCGTGGCGGTGTGCTGAGGATGACCTCACTCCCGCCGGCCTTTCGGCAGACTCCCCCTCTCCACATGTGGAGAGGGGGCCGGGGGGTGAGGAGCGAACTTCCTCTTGTTCCAGGAAGCGCCTCTGACGCGGGTTGGGGGTGGGTACGTGCGGGAGTGCGGGAGTAGTTTCATGCGTGATAGCTGCCTGTCGGAGTCTAGGCGGGGAACGGCACTACGGCAAGGTGCCGGTGCTCTCGCCCAGGGCCGGGGTGCATGAGAGCCAGGGGAGGTCTACAATGCTTCCACGCCGCTGTCACGCCGGCGTGGCGGGTTAGCGGCAGGAACAAAGGAGGAATAGCCCGATGTTGAAGCTCTCCTGTCTCTCGCTCAGTTACAAGCGGTCGTTCGCTGCCGGCACGATGGACCTCTTCAGCTTCATCGAGCGGTGCCGTGCCCTGGACCTCGACGGTATTGACATCCACTCCCGCGACCTAGCTTCCGAGGATTTCCCATACCTCCGCGAAGTCAAGCTACGTTGTCTCCGGGCCGGCTTGCCGATTGCCTGTCTGGGCGTGAGCAACAACTTCGCGCTGCCGGCGGATGAAGTGCCGGCGCAGATCGAGGCGGCGAAGCAGTGCATTCGCCTAGCGCGGGTGCTCGGTGCGCCCCAAGTGCGCGTGTTTGCCGGCTCGCCACGGGGGAGCGAGGCCGAGCGGGCGGGCGCCTGGGATCGGTGCGCTGCTGCCCTGAAAGAGGTCGCCGACTACGGTTGGGAGGAGGGGGTGCAGGTCTCGTTGCAGAACCACAACCACCATAACCTCACCGCCGACGGCGCGAGCGTGCTGAAGTTTGTCGAGCAGGCGGCGCCGCACCTCAGCCACGTGTGGGACACCGGTCAATATGTCGGCTCGCCAGGTGCCTCGGGTGCCGGGTCGGAGGTGGCCACCGAGGCGGTCTACGAGAGTCTGCAACAGACCGTGCATCTCGCTACACACGTCCGCACGAAGATTTACCGGATGGAAACGGGCGAGGAGCGGTGGCTCGACTACCCGCGCGTCTTCGGAATCCTCCAACGGGCCGGCTACAACGGCTTCTGCTCCCTGGTCTACGAAGGAGTAGAGGACGAGGAACCCGCCATCGCGCGGGCGGTGCCCTTCCTGCGCCGCTTCATCCCGTAGGGCACACCTCACCCCCTTTCCCTCCTCACCCCCCGGCCCCCTCTCCACCATGTGGAGAGGGGGAGTCTGCCGGAGGCGGGTGCTGACAGGGTAGGTGCGAGCCAAGTAAGGCTACAGCATGCTGCGCCCGTCCCCCTGCGGAGCGGGGGGCCATAGGGGGGCCGGTATTGCACCTACCCCCCGGCCCCTTCCCTCCAGGGGAAGGGAGTCCGCGCGGCTCTCGGCCGTGCTAACCTCCCGAAGTGACCTCCCGAAGTGACACCGTTGGCGCTGTCCCCGCTGCTTCCCAGCACGCTGGGGACCAGCAGCGGGGACACGCCATATCCCCGCGCGCCCGGCGATACCGGCGACGGAGCCTGGCTGTGCTGGTCAGCGTTGGAATTGCGGCGAGCGCCGTTCGGCTGGTGCCTCTCGGCCGCGACGAGCCGGTGGTCTCGGTGGCGGAGGCCCACGCCAACCTCCTGCGCTCGGAGCCGGCCATTGGCGCAGTGCTGCACGAGGCGCCCCGCCGGATGCAGCTGTGGTTCAGCGACGAGCCGGAGCCGCGCTTCAGCGAGGTGGCCCTTTTCGACGCCACGCGGCAGCGGCTGACCGACGCGCCGGCCCAAGTGGCGCCGGGCGAGCCGCTGTCACTGCTGCTCGATCTCCCGCCCGATCTCGCCGACGGCGCGTACACGGTCGTCTGGCGCGTCCTCTCCAAGGTGGACGGGCACGTTACGGCCGGGAGCGTGCCGTTTACCGTCGGCACTCCTGGGGTAGCCGAGTCGCCGGCGCCGACCGGTGTTGATGCCGCGGCCCTGCTCGGCGGGCAAGACGCGCTCGCCGGCCGGGTAGACGTGCTCAACGTGATGGTGCGCTGGCTGCGGCATCTTGGCACCGCGGCGGTCGGCGGTACGCTCGTCTTCAGCCCGGCCATCCTGGCGCCGACCCTGGCCGCCGCGCAGGCGCTGCGGGCGCCGGGCGAGCGGCCGACGGGTGAGGTAGCGCGGGCATGGCGGGGCGGTTTGCGGGCGAGCCGGAGTCTGGCCTGGTTTGGCTGGTGGCTGCTGCTGCTCGCCACGTTGGGTGCGCTGATCGTGCAGACCGCCGCCGCCACGAACGTCTCGCACGTGGAGGCGCTCGGAGCACCGCTGCCGGATTTCGTACTCACCACGCGCTATGGACGCATCTGGCTGGTCTGGCTCGCGCTGGTGGTGCTGCTCGCGGTGATCCTGGTGCGAGCGAGTCGCCGCCCGGTGGTCAGGGCGGCGATGCGCTGGCGCTCTTGGGGCTGGTGGTGGCTAGGGGCAGCGCTCACCGGCCTGGTGCTCCTTGTCACCGGTTTGGTCTCCCATGCCGCGGCAGCACCGCAGCACGTCGTGGTGGCGCTGGCCGCCGACTGGCTGCATCTAGCGGCTACGGCGCTGTGGATTGGCGGCCTCTTCCAGCTGCTGCTCGTGTTCCCGGTGGCGCTTGCGCCGCTGCCGCCGCCACTACGGCTGCGCGCGCTTGCCGGAGCGGTGCCGCGCTTCTCCAGGCTCGCGGTGGCGTGCGTCGCCGTGCTGGTCGTCACCGGCGCCTACCAGCTCTGGCTGCACGTAGGCAGTATCGAGGCGCTCTTCACGACCGTCTACGGCGTGACCCTCTCTATGAAACTTGCTCTGATCCTCCCGCTCCTCGCGCTGGGCGCCTTCAATCTGCTGGTGACGCGGCCGGGGTTCCGGTTGCTGGTGCGCGAAAGTGGTACTCGTGTGCTGGCTGCTGCGGCCCTGCTGACGCGGCGCTTCCGGCTGGCTGTCGCAGGCGAAGTCGCCTTGGGTGCGACGGTGCTGCTGCTCGTGGGCTTTCTCACCGTCGTGTCGCCGGCGCGCGTGCTCGTGCCGCCAGCTCAGTCGGGGATCGTCGCAGCGGGTACGGCGGAAGACTTGCGGGTGCAGTTGCGTGTGGACCCCGGCGGCGCTGGCGTGAACACGATTGCAGCGACAGTGCGCGATGCCGATGACCGGCCGGTCCGCCCGGCCGATGGTGTCGTGCAGGTGGATTTCCGGATCACGCTGGCGGACGGGAGCCTGGGCGAGCAGGAAGCGCGCACCGAGCATACTGGCGCCGGGGTCTACAGCGCGCGGGGAGCCTGGCTATCCCTGGCCGGCGATTGGCAGGTTGTCGTGCTGGTGCGGCGCAGCGGCCAGTACGATGTGCGTGTGCCCATCGCCTTGACGCTGCCGGTGGTGGCGCCGGCCCCGATCCAACCGGCGGCCTCGGCGCAGCAACCGGCTCTCCTCGCGCCCAACCTCGGCCTGGCGCTCGGCGTTGCCGCCGTCGTGGTCAGTCTGGCGGCGCTGCTGGTCAGTGTCATCGGGCCGCCCTTGCTGCCGACGCGGTTTGCCATCGCTCGGAGCAGCAGTGCAGTGCTCGGCGCAACCGGAATCATCGCCGGTTTCGTGCTACTCTATGCCGGCCTGGCCCCCGACACGATCCCCTCCCAGGGGGCAGTGCTCTCGCAGTACGCCGCTGCCGTCCCGCCGATGGATGTCGAGAACCCGATCTCGCCGACCGAGGAATCGCTATCGCGCGGCCGGGCGATCTACCAGCAGCATTGTCAGGTCTGCCACGGTGTCCAGGGCCGCGGCGACGGTCCGGCAGCGGCTTCCTTGCGCCCACCACCTGCCGACCTGGCGTACCATGTCTATCAGCATCCCGACGGGCAATTCTTCGCCTGGTTCACCCGCGGCATTCCCGGTACGGCGATGCCCGCCTTCGCAGCGACGCTTTCGGAGGAGGATCGCTGGCACGTCCTCAACTACATCAACACATTTGCCCCGGCGCCGCGTTGAGTCGGTGGGGAGAGCATAGTGGTGGTGGGAGGCAGGTCTGCTACGCTGCGCCGCCGCTCTCTCGCTGCGGTGAGCCTGGGCTGGCTGGCTGCTTGTAGTCCTTTTGGCGGCGGTGGGGTGCCGCCGCTGGTGTTTGCACGCGACGGCAACGTGGAGGCGATTGCGCCCTCGGGGCGTGACCGGCGTCAGTTGACCGACGTGCCGCTACCCGGCTATGCGCGCGATCCGGCGTGGGCGCCCGACGGGAGCAGCATCCTCTACTCCTACACACCGCCACCACAGCCGCAGTCGGGTGCGAGCGGTGTTTCTTTCACGCTGCCGGTCGCCGACATCTACCAACTGCCCAGCGGCGGTGGCGATCCCACGCTACTCGTCGCACATGAAGGCAGCACCGAGCAGCTCGAGACGCCGACGTGGAGTCCGGATGGGCGATGGGTCTACTACTCGTACAGTACGCTGCTCGTTGGTAGCGACAACGTCATCAGTGGCCGCGACTTCGGGATAGCGCGGGTGCTGGCCGCCGGCGGCCAGCGCGAGGTCATCGCCACGGGAGCCGTCTTCCCGACGTTGAGCGCTGACGGCACCCGCTTGGCTGGCGTGCGCCAGAACCCGGAGGATGGGGCGACGACGCTTTGGGTCGGTGCGCCGGACGGCAGCAGCAGCCGGACGATTCTCGATGCCGGGGTTGCCGAAGCGATCACCGCGCCGCGCTTCTCGCCGGACGGTAGGCAGATCGTCTATAGCGCGCTGGTGCCGCCGGAAGAGCAGCCGCTACGTTTCGCTACGCCGACGCCGGGCCGGCAAGCGGAGCTTTTCGATCTGCTGGCGCCAAGGCCCGCCGCGGCTGCTGGGCTGGCTCACGGCATACCGAAAGACCTATGGCTTATCGGCAGCGACGGCGCCGGTTTGCGCCGCCTCGCTCGCTTGGTGGAGGATGACCCCGCTGCGGTGTGGTCGCCGGATGGAAGCACGCTGTTTGTCGGCGCGGGAGGTGGCCTTTACATACTTCGGCTGGACGGCTCCCCGCCGGTGCGGATTGCCGCGCCGGGTGGTCACGGGCTAGTGGACTGGCGGCGCAGCGGGTGAGGCCGGTGACCTAACCCCCGCCCCCTTCCCTCCAGGGAAGGGGAGCACAGTAGGAGAGCCAGAGCTTCTCTAGGGGGCGTTAGTAGGTTAGCTTGGAGCTTGGAAGGAGGGCGTTCGATGAATATGCGCGAGTACCTGAGTCGGGAGGCCCGGCGGATGCAGGCGGCCTCGCTGCGGTCTCTGCCACCAGTGGCGCAGTGGCCGGCGGAGCGGCAGCGCCGCTTGGCGCAGTATTACGACATGATGGGCGTCAGTGCGTACATGGCGCTGACAGAACGACCGCCGCTGAACGTGCGGGTCACTAGCGAGACGCAGCGGGAGGGCTACCGCATTCGGACCCTCGCCTACGAGAGCCTGCCGCAGCTCTACGTCACTGCCAACCTTTATCTACCGGACGATCTATCCGCACCGGCGCCCGGCGTGCTCTATCTCTGCGGTCATTCCCAGCAGCAGAAAATCCACTACCAGGCACATCCGCGCAAGTTCGCGCAACTCGGCTTCGTCTGCCTGATCGCCGAGACCATTCAGCGCGGGGAAATCGAAGGTCACCACCATGGGACCTACCTCCGCGGTTGGTTCAATTGGTTCAGCCGTGGGTACACGCCGGCCGGGGTGGAGCTATGGAACGGTGTGCGGGCGCTCGACCTGCTTGAGGCACTGCCGGAGGTGGACGGCACCAAGCTCGGCGTGACGGGCTTGTCGGGCGGGGGCGCCGGAAGCTGGTGGGTGCCGGCGGCCGATGAGCGCGTGCGGGTGGCGGCGCCGGTCTGTGGCACTGCCACGTTTGCCTCGCACGTCGCCGAGCGCACCGTTGACGGCCACTGCGACTGCATGTTCCCGGTCAACGTGCAGCGCTGGGAGTTGGCCGACGTGGGTGCGCTGATCGCGCCGCGGCCGCTGCTGATTGCCTCCGCCGACCGTGACGGCATCTTCCATATCCGGTCCATTCGTGAGGTCCATGCAGCTACCAAGCAGGTCTACGACCATCTGGGCGCCGGGGAGCAGCTGCGGTTGGTCGAGACGCCGGGTGGTCACTCCTACCACGAGCGTTCGCGGCGCGCCATCTTCTCCTGGTTTCTGCATCACCTGCAAGGCAAGGAGGTGCCGGAAGCGGAGGTTGGTGACATTGACGAGCGGCCGGCGGCTCAGGAGAGCGCCGAGACCCTGCGCGTCTACCGCGACGGTATACCGGCCGACGAGCGGGTGACGACCGTGCAGGAATACTTCGTCGTTCCGGCGCCACCGCCGACAATTGCTACGGCGGACGAGCTACAGGCCACGCGGGCCGAGACGGTGGACTACCTACGGGCGCATACCTTCAGCCACTTCCCGACCCGGCCGGTCCCGCTCGATGTGGAGGTCGAGTACGAGCGGGCCGACGGCAACGCCAATGGTGGACGCTTCGCCTTCACGAGCGAGGAGGGCTGGCGTCTGCGAGGTATGTGGTCACCGGCACAGGAGGGTGAGCAACCGGCGCCGGCCTTGGTGGTGCTGCGCTCGCCACACGACGTGCGGCGGGAGAGCTACGCGCTGCAAGAGATCGCCGGCCTCGACCGCCGTTGGGCGCGGGTCTGCGTGGAGCCGCGGGGCACCGGCGACACGGGCTGGAGTCCGTCGCTCGACTGGCATCTGCGCCGGGCGGCCATGCTTACCGGCCGGACCATCGCTTCGTTACAGGTCTACGATGCGCTGCGTGCGCTGCAAGCGGTGGCCGAGCTGCCCGGCATTGACGGCCGCCGGCTGGCTATCGCGGGGCAGGGAGGGATGGCGGCCGTCGCTCTCTACGCCGCCCTGCTGCACGGTGACCTCCAAGCAGTCTGTCTCGACGGGCCACCGGCAACGCAAGACGGCCCCTCCAACCCCGACGGGACGGGCGAGGCTATCGAGATGCTCTTTGCCCTGCGCGTGACCGACTTGCCGCAGGTGGCCGGGCTGCTGTGGCCGGCCGAGCTGATCTTCATCGGACCACGCCCGACCACCTACCAGTGGGCCGAGGACCTCTACGCGCGACTCGGCGCGCCGGGCGCCGTCCGTCGCATCATGGAGTGGTCGCAGTGGCAGCCGGGGTAGGACTCCTAGTCCAGCGCGCCGGCCCCAGGGCGCACCCACACACGGAGACGCAGTGGTGACGACTGACGCGGGCAGCCCTGGCAATCGGCCTCCGCCGACACCACGGACCTGGCAGGGCTGGCTCGGAGTCTGGGCACTCTGGTGCTTACTCACGGCTTTCGGCCTCGGCGCCGGCTGGATAGGGACGTGGGTGCTGAGGTTGGCGCTGCTCCTGCCCTATGGTGGCAGTTCTGACTGGTTCGAAGATGCGGTTGCAGCACTCACATGGCTTACTCCAGGGGGCCATGGTACACATAGTGTCATATTGATCGCGCTAGGGATTGGAACTGGGCAGTGGTTCCTCCTACGGCGCTGGATCCGGGAGGCTCGTTGGTGGATACCGGCGACGGTGTTTGGTCAGGCGGCCGGCTGGGGAGTGGCGGGTGCCATGGGCCTCGAGTTCCGGGCCGAGCCGCTTGTCTGGGTGGCGAGCGGTCTGGCGCAGTGGCTTCTCCTGCGGCGCTGGGTCGCCCGTGCTTGGTGGTGGCTGCTGGCCGCGCTGGTTGTGGGCGGCAGCAAGATGTTGCTCGATTGGACCGGGTACTGGGGATTGGTCAGTGATGTCTCAGGTTGGGCTATGCACGCGACGATCTCCGGTGCAGCCCTGTGGGCAGTGCTCCGGCACGGCGTCTGGCCCGAACATGCGCGTGGCTCTGCGCCTGCGCGGATTCAAGGTGGTGGTGCTGCCGTACGCTATCTGCGCTACGCGAGTATGGCGGCTGTCAGCTTGGTCGGCTTGATTAGGTGCAATACTGGTCGCGGGCTACCTAATCCTGCTGATCCCAGTCCTAGTTTTGGGTTTCTTGATTGCGGGTGACGGCTGCGGCGACACGGAGCCGATGGTCGAGGTGTCCTCGCCCCGTGGGCGATACACGGCACGCGCGACATCCCGCCTGTGCGGTGGCGCCGCTAGCTCCCATACTACTCGTATCAGCCTGATTGCCATGGGACTCTTGCGGCCGGAGAGGCCAGAAAGAGTCCTCACGTATAGCGGCAGTTCTGCTGGCCTGAAGATGACCTGGAAGGATGAGCGGAACCTGCTGATCGATAAGAACTGTAGCGGCTTGCAACCACAGCAGTTTTCCTGGCGGGATGTGACCATCAGCTACCGGGTATGCGGACCGGACTACCGAGAGGTCCCGCCTCCCACGCAGCGGCAGCGCGAGCTTATCGCGGCCATTGAAGCGAGGATGACTGCCGAGGCGGACTCGACCCTCGGTACGGAGGGGGCCTATGTTGCCCTTGCGGCTGCCGAGGCCGAGGACCTCGCACTCCAGTGGGTCGGTAGTGGCTATCGCAGACGCAGGGCACCCGACGGCAGACTTTGGCTAACAGAGCGCCGGAGCACTGCCAGTACGGTTAGGCAGTACATAGGACCGGATGCGGTAGGCAACGAGCGCAGTGGGACCGGGGTGCAGGTTGTCTTCCAAATAGTGCGTAGCCATAGATCAGCTTACGGACTTGAAGAAGCAGAGCGCCGAGTCCGAGTGGACATATCCGATATTCCGATTGCTGAGTTGGAGGAAAAGCTGGGACGGCCTAAGCCACCACGCCATCCGTTTCTCAGCGACTCGTTCGATATACCCGCTGTGGGGAGCCTCCCTCAATCGTCTCCGGACCCGGGTCGTTTCTATGCTGGCTATGAAGACGGCGAATATGTGATCAGACTGACGAAGCCGGCGAAAGGTACGCTGGCCCGTGTCGGGTTGCCAGGAATCCATACCGACGTGGAACTAGGCATTGACGCCCGGCTGGCCAGGGGGACCGATGATGCAGTGATCGTCTTGGGGTGCCGCGTGAACCCCGACTATGGGGAGGAGTATCGCCTACGGATCGATCCGTCACGCGCGCGCTTTACTTTGGACCGATGGATTGACGGTGAGGCAACGGACACTTACTGGTACTACGACGGGGTCATCCCGGGCCACTGGACGAACCGCGTAAGGCTCTTCTGCGGGCGCGAACTTAACGTATACCTCAATGAGGAGTGGGCCCTTAGCGCTATACCCGATCTTCCGTCCGGGGCCGACCGGATGACGTTCTCACCGGAAGGCGGGGTATGGATCGGTATCGAGGTGGTCTCTGATTCCGCAGCCAATGTGGAGGCCCGGTTTGACAATCTCGAAGTGGCTAGCCGTGCCGTGCGCTAACCAATGCCGTGCGTGTTGACTATCGCAGTGGCAGCCGGCCGGTCCTATCGGCGGTCCTAGGCCTGGGTGGCGTTGAGGATGACCTGCTTGGCGCCCTCGTCCAGCCCGTAGTCGCGGTAGTTGAGGCACACGGCGGGGAAGAGGCCCCAGCGCGGCCCTTCCACCAGCAGCCGCTCGACGTGCTCAGGAGTCGAGTGCTCCGCAGCTGCGGGACTGGCTGGCTCCTCGGCCGCGTCGCCCTCTTGACTGCCATCTTCGGACACCACCGGGGGATGCAACGGGACAAAATAGTGACCCGGATACATCAGGCGAGTAAACCGCTCGTGAACCCGCTTGGCGAAGTCACTCACCCCGTAGGGCGTATCGCTGGGCGGTAGTCCCGCGTCGGTGGTGCTCGTGAGGCGGAAGACATCGTATCCAGGTTCGGCCGAGGCCATGCCGGCGAAGACCACGCCGGGGAGGTCCTCGCGGAGTGCGTCGAAGACGGCCCGTTCGGCCGGGCGGGTAATCTCAAGATCATCCACGTACAGAATGTCAATGCCATATTCTTTTGCCACCCGGCCCAGATTGTTGCGCGTGACGGCGATCCACCCGGGATGCGTGATGTCGGCGCGCACGAGAGGATGGCTCCACACGCGGCCGCCCTTGACGGAGCCGTTGAGCCGATAGGTCGCCCGCGACAGATCGGGGATACCCTCCGCGAACTTGAGCTGGACCACGTTAGTTTCCGGTGCGAATCGGAAGCGGAAGCGAAAGCGCGCCCGGTCCTCGTGGGCAAAGGCGCCGGGGCTGCACTGCACCTTCCGGCCGTTGACGACTGCCCGCAGCACACCGGACGAAAAGTCTCGGACACCGGCAATGGTGAGAAAGGCCTCCATCTCCTCGGGCAGCGGCAGGGTCTCGAACGTCACCCACGAGTCCGTCTGCGCCTGCGCCTGTAGCTCTGTAAAGCCGGAGTCGTACCCGGTCGGGATGGCGGGAAACGCGCCCGGCCAGCCGTCATACGGTCCCACCTGTCCGCCGGGCAGGCGCTCATACAGCCGATCATACGGCAGCGCGAGGTGCTCAAGGGCCGTAAAGCTCTCGCTATATGGGTCCATGCCCCAGACGTTGCCATGCATCATGAGCCGGTGGCCGCCGGCGTGGACCGCCTCGGCGACCGCACGCAGGCCGGCACTGCCACCTAGCTCCGCGGCCGGCTCGAAGACGGGATAGCGCGAGCCGCAGGGTCCCTGGAAACCTTGCAGGCTGATGACCACACCACCCGGCACGCCCAGATCGGCCAGGTCCTTGCACAGGGCCACCACGTGGTCGAAGGTATGGGCGATTTCGCCCGTCTCCCGCCAGAGGTCAAGGGAGACCAGGACCTTGACCTCGTCGAGCCAGGCCGGTACGGAGGCATCCTGCGCGCGAGGGAGCACGCCAATCCGCTCTTGTAGGCTGCCACAGTAGCGATCAATCACCGCGGTAAGGTCTCGTTGAGCAGACAGCTCCGTCGGTACGCCGTTCACACACTCGATGCCCAACCAAAGCCCCTGCGTATCCCGATACACGCCGGTGCTCCAGATCGCAGCGTGTGTACCGGGGAGGCAGCGCGTGTACTCGGACAAGCCGATGACGGTGATGGCAAAGTCCTCGGCCTCGACAGCAGCGAGCTGGTGCGTCGAGCGGGTGCTCCCCAGCGCAACGCCGGACGCCGCGCCAATGGGGCAGGAAGCGTCAATCCGAGCGCTCCAGTTCTGCCCGGTCAGGTGATGGATGGTGGCTAACATAGGGAAGGGGAGCCACACCTCAACGCCGACATCGCTCGTTGCGCCCTCGACTTCGATCACGGAGGTAATGGCCTCGTGACCGGGGCGGAGGTGCCACTTGCCCTCTACCCCGTCGCCGCGCAGCACCACCGTCAGCGTGCTGTTCGCCACGACGATGCCGGTGACTTCTGCCGGCGTGCCGGCGAGCTTGAAGCGCGGTACGGCGGTCGCCGGCTCCGCCGGCTGCTGCTGCCAACCAAATCCCGTGGCTGCCGTCTCCGTATCGAGGGTCATGACCAAGTCACCGCCACGGATTTGGAAGGACATGCAGCGTCACCTTTCTGCGGCTGGCGTGCGTCTTTCCGAAAGAACAGTCACAGGTATGCGCTGACCAGTAGCCACACACGGGACGGCGCATAGTGCAAGTAGCTCGGAGAGAGTATACCAGAAAACCGCACCTCACCTTTTTCTGGGATAAATGGCATTTGTCAGCGCGATAATAGCACTTTTTCGGTGATAAAATGTTGTCTATAAGCACGGAATAGTCATATCTATGCGCTGCACACCGTTTTCTTCTGCTAATCTGCCGAAATGCCGCCATCTCTGCCCACCGACCGCTTCCCCGTCATCCCGGCCAGCGCTCGGAGGGGCCTATGATCGTTTCGTGGCATACTCAAGGGCAGTGTTGTAGATTATTGAACATATGCTGATATGGTGTTCGTAGCAGCCCAGCAACGGCTGGGATGCCGGGGGACCGGTGCTCGAACACCAACCGGCGACCTCGCTCAAGACGATCCGGGGGTGGATAGTATGAAGGCGGCAGTCCTCACTGAGCCGGGCACTATCGAGATCAAACGGCTGGACCGCCCCTTGCCGGCGGACAAAGTCGCCATCGCGACGAGTGCGGCCGGCATCTGTGGTACCGATATTCACGCTTTCGGCGGACACAATCCCTTCCTCACCTACCCGCGCGTGATGGGACACGAAATCGCTGGCACGGTCGCGGCCGTCGGCGCGGAGGTGACCGGCGTCAGGGTGGGGGAGCGGGTAGTCGTCAATCCGTATGTCTCCTGTCAGCGGTGCCGCACCTGTCGCCGCGGGTATCCCAACCTCTGTCCCGACCTCGCCGTCACCGGCGTCCACACCGACGGGGGCTTCGCCGAGCAAGCCTACATCAGCCCTCAACAGCTCTATCGCCTACCGTCCGGCGTGGACCTCGCTACGGCAGCACTCGTCGAACCGCTCTCCATCGGCGCAGAGGCGGTGGCCAACGGTGACGTGCAGGCTGACGACCGCGTAGTCATTATCGGTGCGGGGCCGATTGGACTGGCCTGCCTGGCGTTCACGGTGGAGCGGGGCGCGGCGGCCCTGGTTGTTGATCGCATCCCCAGCCGCCTGGAACGGGCGCAGGCGCTGGGCGCGGCAGCGGTGGTCAACACGCTGACCGACGATCCCGATGAGCGCATCAAGGCCTTTACCGCCGGACTAGGCGCCGACGTGGTGATTGAGGCCGTAGGGGCGCCGGAAACCATCGAGGCCGGGCTGCGCTGGTTTGGGCCGGCCGGCCGCTACGTGCTGCTGGGCCTTTATGACGGCACCGTCGAGTTGCCAACGTTTACTGCTATGCGGTTCGGATTACGTCTGACTGCCTCCCGCCTCAACCGGGGGCGGTTCCCCGAATGCCTGGAGTACCTGCGTACTCACCCCCACATCACGAGCCTCGTCACTCACCGGATCGCTCTGGAGGACTTGCAGGACACCTTGACGCTGCTCACGCGACGTGAGCTGGAGGCGTGTAAAGTGATGGTCGAGCTGCCGTAGCGGCCGACTGTTGTGCCTGGACTGCTAGGCAGCGCCGCGGCCCTGGGAGGATGTGATGTCGCCCCTGACCTTGTTGAACGTGCAGGCTGCCGTTGTCATTCTCGGACCGCTGGCGCTTGGCTGGTGGCTGCGTCAGCGTCTCGCCGTGTCCTGGCGGACCTGGGGCTGGGGCGCGCTCACGTTCATCGCGTCGCAACTGGCCCGGCTCCCTTTCCTGTACGTCCTCTCACTCCTACTCACTCCGCTCGTGCGTCTCGCCACCGACTCACCGGCGGTATTCTGGATCAATCTCCTGGTCCTCTCATTGACGGCGGGCCTCTTCGAGGAGACGGCACGGTGGCTGATGCTCCAGCGTTTCGCCACCGCCGCCCGCGGTTGGCGCAATGCGGTCATGTTTGGCGCCGGCCACGGCGGTATCGAGGCGATACTGCTCGTCGGAGGCTCCACCATCTGGGGTATCGTCCTGCTCCAACTGGGCGATAACTTGATGGCGCAAACTCAGAGCGTGCAGGAACGGGTCACAATGGGAGCCCAGCTCGACGCGCTCTATGCTTTGCGGTGGTGGGATACCGCGCTGGTGGTATGGGAGCGTGTTGCCGCCGTGACCTTTCATATCGGTGCCGCCGTTGTGGTGATGCAGACGGTGCTGACCGGACGGCGTATCTGGTGGGCAATAGCCGTGGTTGGCCATGCACTGTTCAATGCTGCCGTCCTCGCGGCTCTCCAACTGGGCGGGCCGATCTGGGCCGAGCTTGTCGGGACCCTCTTTGCACTGGCGGCGGTCTACATGATCGTGCGGTTCCACTGGCTGGACCGTCGTCGCGCTGCCGAGCCGGCTGTCGTGGATGACGCTGGCGACTGAGCGGGCTGTGCCTCACCCCCTGCCCCCTCCACCATGTGGGGACGGGGGAGTCTGGCGCCCGTCATTCCCGCGGATGCAGGAAGCCCCCCCTGCCAAGCGGGCGACCGTAGGGCCAATGTGTCCTGATTGTCGTTAACCGACGCTTAACCGGATGCAAACGAGATGCTTACCCGTTCTTGCACGGCGCTTAATGTTGGTGCGGGAGAATAGTACCAGTGAGCACGACGCAAGTTCTGAGCCGGATGGAGGGCAGTCGGTGCCGACGGGGAGGCCGAGTGGCAATGCAGCCACCGAGCAGGAACGAGACAGTGAGTAGTCTTCCGCGCCGACATCCGCTTCACACCGCGTCGTCTGCGATTTCGACGGCAACGGCAGTCGTCGGGACTCCGCCGGCAACGAAGCCGGAGCAGACACGATAGGGTAGAAGGACACGCCTCGAAGAGGCGACCCTATCCCTCCCACGAGTAGGGCCTGGACCTCCCCCAGTCCAGGCCCACTTGCTTAATCCAAGACCGTCTGTGCCTCACCCCCCGGCCCCCTCTCCACCATGTGGAGAGGGGGAGTCTGCTGCTCGGTCATTCCCGCCTGCGCGGGAATCCATGTCCCTCTGCCAAGCGGTGGGACCATGGGGAGCCAGGAGCGGATGTGCTCATCCGCTGCTCAGGATGGCGGAAGGCCGGCTTCCGCAAACACGGAGCGCAGGGAGGCGATACCCTGCTGCGCGCACGCATCGGGGTCGAGGTCGGCGAGGCGAGGACCGAGCACCTCCAAGGCGATAGTGCCGTCAAAGCCGGTTGAGGCGATGGCTTGGAGCCATCCAGCCAGGTCAATGACCCCTTCGCCGGGCATCAACCGGTCCTGGTCGTCCAGGTCCTCCAGCGGCACCGGCTTCGCGTCGTTGATGTGGAGGAGGGTGATGCGCTCGGCCGGAGCCTGACGCAGCTGCTTGAAGGTCGCGCCAGAGGCGTGGCAATGGTACGAGTCGACGGTCAGCCCGCTGGCCTCGACCTGGGCCGCTTCGAGCAAATCCAGGGCGGCCGCCAGATTGTGGATGAAGAAAGGGCCGCGGTCCGGGTGCAGGGTACGCACGCCGAGAAACTCCAAGCCCAAGCGCAGGCCGGTGTCGCGCACGGTTTCGTCGAGGCGCCGCAGCCGCTCCACCGCCAGCGGCCAGGCCGTGTCGCGCGGCAGGTTGGTTCGCATAGGTATGCCCAGGCCAGTGGCCGTGCCGCCCCATGTGACCGCCTGGCGGGCGCGCGCCGGGAGGTCCACCAGCGTCGTCTCGAGGTCTTCCCCGGCCTCGAGCAGGGAGAACCCCACCAGGCCGCCGATGGTGCCGGCCTCGACGCCCACACTGGTGAGTAGCTCGGGTACAGAGCCGCCGTTTTGCTCATACACCTCGGCTTCATCGAAGGAGAAGTCTACGGCAGCATAGCCGTGCTTGGCCGCGAGTTGTGCCTTTTCGACGAACGTGAGGGGATCGCCGCGGAGCTGAGATCCGTGCAGCGTAGGACGAATGCGTGCGGTCATCGGTAGTCCTTTCTTACGTTTGGCAGCAAGCGTTCTGCGAGCGGATTGTAGCAAGGGCGATGTAGCAATTGATCATCGGCGCTGCTGCCGAGGGTTTTGTCACGCGGCATACTGAAGCAATGCAGCGTCGCGAGCGGCCGGATGGTTCGGAGGCTAGGTCACGCGCTGGGCACTCCAGGCGGCGCGGGCGGGCGCTCCGCTTTGACCAGCGCCTGCTGCGGCGCGGTCTCGAGCTGGCGGCGACGGACCGGGTGCTTGAGCTGGGCTACGACGATCTGGAGACACCACTCCTGCTCGTTTCCGGTACCGTAGCCGACGGGTTGCCGGCGCCGCGGCAAGTGGTGTCGTTGCGCCCGACGGTGGACTTGGTGGATGAGCTGCAACGGCACAAGCCGACCCGCCAGGGCGCTGTGGCGGCGTTCGAGGTACGCTTGGCCGACACAATCCCGGCCGCAGACGGCGGCTCCTACGACACTGCCTTGCTGCTGGCGCCCCACTATCTCGGCAACGAGCGCGTGCGTACGGACATCGCCACCGCGCATCGAGCACTCCGGCCGGACGGTGCGCTGTTCTTCCAAGCGCATCGGCGCCAGGGCGGGGAGACGTTTGCGCGCTACGCGGCCGAACGGTTTGGCAGCGTAGAACTGCTGGCTATTCGCAGCGGCCACCGGCTCTACCGAGCCGTTCGTGGCCCGGGGCCGCCGGCCAGCGTGTCCGACGAGGGCGAGCCGGAAACGGTGGTGCTGCAAGAGACGGTACGGGGCCTCACGATCAGCTTGGAGACGCAGGCCGGGGTGTTTTCACGCCGCCGGTTCGATACGGCCTCCCGTCTCCTGGCCGAGACGATGGAGATCGGTCCGGCAGACGAGGTGGCGGACCTCGGATGCGGCGCCGGACTGCTGGGGATTGTGGCGGCCCGCCTCGCACCACAGGGCGCGGTCGTTCTGCTGGACAACCGCGTGCAGACCGTCGCGCTCGCGAAACGCAACCTGCACCGCAACTGTGTGGCCAACGCGACCGTGCAACTGAGCGATGGCTTGCGGGCGGTTGGTCGGCGCACGTTTGACGTTATCGTGAGCAACCCGCCGCTGCACGAGGGCGGCGTCTATCGGACCACGCCAGCAGAGCGGTTTGTCGCCGCCGCGGCCGCCCAGTTGCGTCCGCGCGGGCAATTCTTTGTCGTAGGTCCGCGCACGTTGCCCCTGCCGCGGCTGGCCGCGCCGCACTTCGAAGAGTGCGAGGTAGTGACTGCTGATCGTGTGAACGTGGTCTGGTGCTGTCGCCGGCCGCGTCTCCCATCCACGCGAACGCGCGAATCCACTCCGGCGCCGGAATGACGGGAAACCCGGCGGAGCCGAGGCGAAAGATAGCGGTGATTTAACCCCAGGTTAGCCCCTACCGGATAAGATAGTATGCGGATGGCGCAACGGGTACTATAGAGGCGCGTTGTGGCCAGCAGAGACGGCTACGTGGACGGTAGCTGGACCGGTAGCGGTGGGAGACGACGATGAACGAACAGAGTGTGTCGCCCTCGCCGGCGCCTTCGCACGGCACGATCTTAGTTGCCGACGACGAGCGCCATATCGTGCAGCTCATCAAGCTCTATCTCGGTAACGAAGGTTTCGGGGTGGAGACGGCCAGCAATGGACAAGAGGCGTTGGCCAAGATTAATCGTCTCAGTCTGGACTTGCTGATTCTCGACCTCATGATGCCGCATGTGGACGGCTGGGAGGTCTGCCGGCGGGTGCGGAGGGACAGCGACGTGCCGATCATCATGCTGACGGCTCGCGCGGACGACGTAGACAAGATCGTCGGTCTGGAGCTTGGCGCCGATGACTATGTGACCAAACCGTTCAATCCCCGCGAGCTGGTCGCGCGGGTGAAGGCGGTGCTGCGCCGGACGAGCCAAACGGGGCCGACAACGGCCGTCGTCGAGGTCGGCGACCTCCGCATTGACCCGGCCCGGCGCGAAGTCACCGTCGCCAGCGCGGAGATCAAGCTCCGCATGAAGGAGTTCGATCTGCTGCTGGCGTTGGCTCGGCAGGTTGGCGTGGTCCTGACGCGCGAGATGCTGCTCAGTGGCGTCTGGGGCTACGATTACTTTGGCGAGAGCCGCACGGTAGACGTACACGTGACCTGGCTGCGGAGCAAGATCGCCGGCAGCACCGCCCACATCGAGACGGTGCGGGGCGTGGGCTATAAACTCGTCGGGCCGGCGCCGGAGCGTAGGAGCATGTTGGCTGGGGGGACCGCTCCACCTGGAGCAAGCGGGTAGGTGACGTGATGAGACGTTGGCTGGCGACGTGCCAGGCCTGCACCACCGATCTCTATTCGATTGTGCAGAACCGTCGTCGTCAGGGGTTCAGGCTGCTGACGCTGCGCTCCAAGCTCCAAGCCGCCTTTGCGGTCGTCATCATCGTGGCGCTGGGCACGGCGGCGGTCGGAGCCTTCGGCTTGGTCCAGCGTGCTCAGCGGCAGCAGGCCGTTAACCGGTTGACGGATATAGCGATTATTGCCGCCGGTCAGATGCGGATGCTGACGTGGCGGGAGGCATCATCGTCCGACATTGCCGACTTCATGTCAATTCTCTCGCAGCTCTACGACGTGCATATTCTGCTGCTCGATGACACCAATCGAGTGTTGGTGGATGTCGGTCCCGAAGGTGACGAGAGTCTGCAAGGCGTGCGGCTAGAAGTGTCGCCGCAACAGGTGGTGGCAGATAGACGGTCCGGCGGGCGGTCTCCCCCCATGCCGATCGTTGCGTGGGTGGGGGAGGTGCAGCCGCTCGAACAGCCGCACCTGTTCATTGCTGCCCAGGTCCCTCCGGTGGCTCCACGCGGACGAGGGGCTGGAGATGCGGACCGGCCGGCGCCGGCCGGCGCCGCTATCCGGCACATCGCGGTGGTCGTGCCGGAAGCCAGTCTGGCGACGGCCTGGCGGGCCTTGTTGCCCAGTCTGGTGTTTGCCGCCCTGATTGCACTCGCCGTCTCCGCTGTGGCCGCGCTCTGGCTCTCGCGCTCGATTGCCCGCCCCTTGCGCCAGATCACCGAGGCGAGCCGGGCGATGGCGCAGGGCGATTACGAGCAATCCATCCCGGTGCGCGGCCACGACGAGGTAGCCGAGCTGGCGCGGGCGTTCAACCGGATGGCGCGGGAGGTAGCTCGCTCCAACCGGGCGCTGCGGGCCTTCCTCGCCAACGCCTCGCACGAGCTGCGTACCCCCCTGACCTCGCTGCAAGGCTGGGCGCAGGCGTTGGTCGAGGGTGAAGTGCGCGACCCGGCGGCAAGCGCGGAAGCGGGGCGCATCATCCACGATGAGGCCGAGCGGATGCGCCGGCTGGTCGAGGCGCTGCTGTACCTCTCCAAGATCGAAGGTGGGCAGCTGCCGATAAAGCGCGAGGCGGTGGACCTCACGGAGCTGCTCTCCGTGACGGCGGCCCGCATTGCCCCGCTCACCGAAGAGGCCGGACAGAAGCTGGTGCTGGACTTTGACACCGAAGCCGCTTATACATGGCAGGGCGACGCGCGCCTCTTGGAGCGGCTCTTGGCAAACCTGGCCGAGAACGCTGCCAAGTACGCGCCGGGGGGGGCGACCATCACCATCAGCGCCGGCACCGGCCGGCCGGCGCCCCGGCAGGACCCCGCCATGCCGGCGGTGAACGGCGCATTCGTCGTGGTGACCGATGACACGCCGAGGCTGGACAGTCCGATGGATGCCCGGGCAGTGCGGGGCCGGCGGACGATGGGGAATGGCCGCGCGGCCGCGCAGCCGATGGTCTGGGTGACGGTCCACAACACTGACAGCGTGATTCCGGCCACGGATTTGCCCCATATTTTCGAGCGGTTCTATCGCGTCGAGAAGTCTCGCGCTCAAGAGGTGGATGGCACGGGCCTGGGGTTGGCGATCGCTCAGGAGATCGTCGCGGCCCACGAGGGTGAGATCACGGCCACGAGCAGCGCCGAGGAGGGCACCAGTTTCACGGTGATTCTCCCGGCAGCCGATAGCGGGCCGGGTCCGCGCAATCCGAAAGATGCCCAGGCGGCGGCGCACCTACCCCCAACCCCCTCCCTGAAGGGAAGGGGCTAATGCCACTAGCCACTGATTGCCCCCTATGGTCCCCCGCGTCGCAGGGGGACGTGGATTCCCGCGTGCGCGGGAATGACGGTACCTGTAGTGGCTTGCGGACTCTGTGGCCGGGTTATCGCAGACGCCACCAGGCGATGCCGGCGGCGAGGGCAGTGAAGAGCAGTAGCAAGGGGTTGCCGAGGGCAAAAGCGAGGGCGGTGCCGGGGGCGAAAGCACCCTGCATGAGCATCCAGCCCAGCGCAAAGATGAGCGGGCCGAGGACGGTGCCGCCAAAGAAGCTCAGGGCCATGATCGCCAGGGTGCGGGTGCGCGTGCGGTAGTTGACGAGCGGTGCCCAGCGGGTGGCGCCAGCGAAACCGGCGACGGCCGCGAGCAGCAGGATGAACGGCCACCCGCTGAAGATGAGCGTGCCGGCGCTGGCGGCCGCCGTAATAGCGACCGTCTGCCACACGGCTGTCCAGGTTGCTTGTCCGGCGGCGTGGCGACTGACCCCCGCGCATTGGTGACAGCGCTGCCCGGCGGGCGTATGGATCAGACAGTCGGTGCAGTAGGGTTGGCCGCAGCGGCCGCACATCAGTAATGTCTCGCGGTCGCCATGGCGCGAGCAGACTTGGGTCGCTTGCGTCGGTGGCGAGCTCACGATGCTGCTGCCAAGGGTGTTGTCGGCGGGGCCATCGCGCGCAGAGTCTCGATCAACGCCGGCAACTCTCGGAGCACGTAATCAATCTGGGCTTCGGTGTTGTCCAGCCCCACTGTCAGGCGCAGCGATCCGCGCGCCCACTCGGCCGGCAGACCGAGCGCCTCCAGGACGTGCGATAGCTCCAGCGACCCGGAGGTGCAGGCAGAGCCGCTCGAAGCATAGATGCTCTTGACATCGAGGCCCAGCAGGATACTCTCGCCTTCGACGTTGTGAAAGCAAAAGCTGGCGCTGTTGGGTAGGCGATTGGTCGGGTGTCCGGTGAGTCTGGCATCCGGAATGTCCGTCAGGAAGCCAGAGATCAGCCGGTCCCGGAGGTGCTGATCGTGCGCGCGCCGGGCAGCGAGCTGCGCGTGGGCGAGATCGAGCGCCTTCGCTAGACCCACGATCCCCGCCGTGTTCTCGGTGCCGGCGCGTTGGTTGCGCTCCTGGCTGCCCCCTTGTTGCTGCGGCTGCCACTCGGTGCCCTCGCGCACGTAGAGGACTCCCGTGCCCTTGGGGCCGTAGAACTTGTGCCCGGCCAGCGAGAGCAGGTCCACGCCCAGGGAGTTTACGTCGAGCGAGAGGACGCCGCCCGCTTGCACCGCGTCAGTGTGGACGAGCACGCCGCGCTCGTGGGCAACGCGGGCAATGTCGCGGATGGGTTGGATCGTGCCGACTTCGTTGTTGGCGTACATGATCGAGACGAGGACAGTCTCCGGCCGGATGGCCGCTGCGACGGCGCCGGGGTCTACCTGCCCGTACCGGTCTACGGGTAGTACCGTGGTCTCGAAGCCGAACTGCTCCAGGAACTCGCACGTGTGCAGGATGGCGTGATGCTCGATGGCGCAGGTAATCAGGTGGTTGCCGCGGTCGAAGTTGGCAAAGGCCGCTCCCTGCAAGGCCGCGTTGTCCGCTTCGGTGCCGCCGCTGGTGAAGATCACCTCGCGCGGCCGGCAGTTCAGGACCTGCGCCACGGTATCGCGGGCGGAATCGAGGGCATGGCGAGCCTCGCGTCCCCAGCCGTAGATGCTCGACGGGTTTCCCGGCGCTGCACGCCAATAGGGCAGCATGGCGGCCAGCACGTCCGGGTGTACCGGCGTGGTGGCGGCGTGGTCCAAGTAGACGGGTAGTTGCTCCATCGTCATCCCTCGTAGGGCAGCATCCGGCGCGAAGTCGTCCGCATGTACCATCCACGAATAGTCTAGCAGCGCCGAGGGGCTAACAGTATTCGGCCGGGGAGTGGGGAGCCCGGGGACTAGGCAGAGTATCCTTAATTGATACAATCGTGCAAGACTCTAGCGGAGCGAGGGCCGGCGCGTTGCGGTGTGCTTTAGACTTGGCGAGACGACTGTGTAGGCGCTGACGTAGCGACGCGATGGATCAGGACGACGGCACGACCATCTACCTCCTGCGGCACGGCGAGAGCCATGCCAACGTGCGCTCCGTCTTGTCCAATGGCCACGCTTACGATGCCGGGCTGACGGAGCGTGGCCGGCGCCAGTCCGCCGAGGCGGCCGGATGGTTGCAGGGGAAGCCGCTGGCTGCGCTGTATACCAGCCCCCTGCGGCGCGCCGCAGAGACCGCCGCCATCCTGAGCACGGCGCTCGGCTGCGAGGCTACGGTCTGCGCTGACGTGCGGGAGATTGACGTCGGTACATTCGATGGCCGGGGCGACCGTAGTATGTGGCGAGACCACGACGCCATTCTGGCGCGCTGGTATGGCGGCGAGGTGGACGTGCCGTTCCCCGGCGGCGAATCGCTTCGCCAGGCCGAGGCGCGGATTGTCGGTGCCCTGGAGACGATGCAGGAGCAGCATCCGCACGGTTCGGTTGGCGTGGTGACGCACAGTATGATCGCGCGCTTTGCCGTGGCCCGGCTGGCGCCGCTCGCCGCGACCGCGTTGAGCGCACCGGCGTACCGCTTGGGGCATGGTGAGATCGGTGCGCTGCGCTGCGAGCGCGGTCGCTGGGCCTGCCTGGCGTGGAGGGTGAACCCACGACGGGCGTTGCAGCGGCCGGCTGCGGCGCCGGCGGTGCTCGATAGCGGTCGCTGATGTAGCTGATGGATGATGCCCATGGGTATGCCCATCGTCCCGAACCTCAATGCCTTTGGTG
The DNA here is from genome assembly GCA_965220865.1 of Chloroflexota bacterium. Taxonomy (GTDB): domain Bacteria; phylum Chloroflexota; class UBA11872; order UBA12225; family JAJDUF01; genus JAJDUF01. The sequence goes on along the minus strand of OZ244848.1, from coordinate 2,101,122 downwards.
CGGTGTCGGGGGAGCGCGTCTTCCGCGACAGCCTGATCGCCCGCGAAGCTGGTACGTCGCGCACGGCCCTTGCGGGCGGGCTGGCGGCCTTGATCCTGCTCGGCGTGCCGCTGGCCGTGCTGGCCTTCAACGCGCTGCTCGGTGCCTGCGGCGACCTGATGCGGTCAAACGTCGCGGCGCCGCTGACTGCGCTGTGGGACGTGGCGGTCGGCTACATCCGCACCGTCGGGCCGTGGCTGCTGCCCATAGTGGCGCTCGGCGTGCTGCTGGGCTGGCTGCGTCGGTACGCTGCTCGCCACGGCTACGTCTTGATTTTGTCGCTAGGGCCAACCCAGCAAATGCGGTTCGGGTTGCAGTCTGCCATTCCCATCCTGGTCGTACCGGTGGTCGTCTGGATGATTGCCCAGCGGCTGGCGGCCACGCAGCAACTTAACATCACCATAATCCTACTGGCGGCGTTTCCGCTGTGGATTCTCTCCGGTGTTGCCATAGACGTAGCCTGGGAAGGCACGGCGGCGTGGTTGCTCCGGCGCTTGTCCCCGCTCCCACCGGCGCTGGCAATGACTGTGGCGGTACGCACGGTGCTGCAGACGGAGGGCGATCTGGAGTCTGCGCGGATTAGGGACATGGCCGCCGATCCGGACACGGGTACCGTCCATATCCGGGGGCAGTTCGAGGACGCGGAGCAGCAACGGAGGGCACAGCAGCTCTGTGAGAAGGTAGCCGGCGTGAGGAGCGTGCGCGTCACGGCCGTAGACGAGGAGGAGTGATGAGGGCCGATACCTACCCCCCAACCCCCTCTCTGAAGGGAAGGGGCTGGAAGTGCTCGCTGCGGCTACCCTCACCCCGGCCCTCTCCACCATGTGGAGAGGGAGCTTGGATTCCCGCGTTCGCGGGAATGACGAAGGCCGGGGGTGCGGCGCCGCTCAGGCGGAGGCTTTGCCTTCGAGGTCGGTGCGGCTGATGAGGAGCGGTGACGCTTGGTTCAGCACGCAGTCGGCGTTCACAATGCACTTGGCGACGTCCGTCCGTGAGGGAATCTCATACATCACTTCGAGTAGCACTTCCTCGATCACGGTACGGAGGGCACGGGCACCGGTCTGGTAGCTGAGTGACCGCTTGGCTACTGCTTGGAGCGCCTCCGCGGTCAGTTCCAAGTCCACCTCATCAAGAGCAAGAATGCGCTCGAACTGCCGCACGAGTGCATCCTTGGGTTCCGTCAGAATGCGGACAAGATCGTGGCTGGATAGTGGCTCGACGCTGACCGCGACCGGCAAGCGCCCCACAAACTCGGGAATCAGCCCGTATTTCAATAGGTCGGCGGCGGTTAGCTCGCGCAAGAGCAGCGGGTCGTTCTCGTCTCTGCTGCCGGAGACCGTCTGGAAGCCGATCGAGCGGCGGCTGCCGATGCGGCTGCCGATGATGCGGTCCAGCCCCTCGAATGCGCCACCGCAGATAAAGAGCACGTTGGTCGTGTCAATCTGAATGAAGTCCTGATGGGGGTGCTTTCGGCCGCCCTGCGGTGGGACGTTGGCGACGGTGCCTTCCATGATCTTGAGTAGGGCCTGCTGCACCCCTTCGCCGGAGACGTCGCGCGTAATCGAGGGGTTGTCGGCTTTGCGGGCGATCTTATCCACCTCGTCAATGAAGACGATGCCGCGTTCGGCGCGCGCGACATCGTAGTCGGCAGCCTGGATCAGGCGCAGCAGGATGTTTTCGACATCCTCACCGACGTAGCCAGCCTCGGTGAGGGCGGTGGCGTCGGCGATGCAGAAGGGCACGTCGAGGATGCGGGCGAGCGTCCGGGCGAGGTGGGACTTGCCACAGCCGGTTGGCCCGACGAGCAGGATGTTGCTCTTGGCCAGCTCAACGTCGTCGAAATCCGTGGCGGCCCGGATACGCTTGTAATGGTTGTAGACTGCGACCGAGAGCACCTTCTTGGCGTGCTCCTGGCCGATGACGTACTGAGAAAGCTGCTCGAAAATGCGCTTGGGAATGGGGATGTGTAGACCGGCGAGGTCCGTTTGGCTCGCGGGATGCTCCCCTTCTTCCTCCATAATCTGGCGACATATATCAATGCAATTGTCGCAGATGTAGACGCCATTGGGACTCTTGAAGAGACGACGGGCCTGCTCTTGACTGCTGCTGCAGAATGAGCAGCGGACTTGCCCCCGACTACCGCGTTGGCTCGCCATAGTACCTCTCAGGATCGAGTTCTATAGCTCCGACAAGGGTCTCTCGGCGGGCTTGCCCGGCCTTCGGCGGCCGTTGGCGTGTCTCGCGCAGCTAGGAGTCGGTTGACGCCGGCGCCAGCGCCGGCAGGCCAACCACCTCGTCAATGATCCCATACTCCAGCGCCTGCTGCGCCGTCATGAAGAAGTCTCGGTCCACGTCCTTGGCAACCTTGTCTACCGGTTGTCCCGTGTGGTAGGCCATGATGTCGTTCAACCGACTCCGCAGCCGCAGGATTTCCCGCGCTTCGATCTCGATGTCCGAGGCTTGGCCGCCCCGCCCCGGACTGGTCGGCTGGTGGATGATCACCGTCGAGTTGGGCAGGGCATAGCGCCCTCCCTTGCTGCCGGCCATCAGCAGCACCGCCCCAAAGCTGGCCGCTGCCCCAAAGCAGGTGGTCCGCAGTCGCAAGCTGGACTCCTGCTGGATGTACTGCATGGTGTCGTAGATGGCTAGTCCGGCATAGATAGACCCGCCGGGGGAGTTGATGAAGAGCTGAATCTCTTTGTCGGGGTCTTCGGTCTTGAGGAGTAGGAGTTGGGCGACGACCGAGTTGGCGACTACATCGTCAATGGGGGTGCCGATGAAGATGATGCGCTCGCGGAGCAAGCGGGACCAGATGTCCATGCCGCGCTCGCCGCGGGGGGTTGTTTCGATGACATAGGGGACGATCAACTCCGGTGGCTGCATGGATCGCTCCGTTTCTTCGCCTCCGCCGGTACTGCTGCGGAGGACAGTTTCCGTCTCCAGCCTAGTAGTTCGTGGCACAGCAGCACTGTATCCCGCCAGTCTCATGAAGGGCTAGGCGCTGCTTTCGTCCGCCGGCTCGTCGTCGGTCGTTTCTGCCTCGTTCGCCGTCCCTGGTATATCACCGCGCGCGTTCCGCACGAGCCAATCGAGCGCGTGCTGACGCTGGAGGCCAGTGCGTATCCGGCTCCGGCCATCGGCGGTGCCCAAGACGCTCCGCACCTGCCGCCCGGTGCGCGCATCGGTAGCCACCGCCTGCTCGACTTCCGCCTCAATTGCGGCGGCGATCTGTCGTGCCGTGGGCCTGATCCGCTCCCGCTCGGCTACCGCTTCCAGCACCAAGCGACCCTGGAGCTGCTGGGCCGCCGCCTCTGCGACTTCCGCTTGCCACTGCTCCATGGTGCGGTTCGTTAGCTCGAGAAAGCGCTCGACGGTCACTCCCTGCTGCCGGAATACATTTGTCCGCTCGGTGGCCAAGCGCTGTGTTTCCGCCTCCAGCAGACGGGCGGGAATCTCGAACGTCGTGCCCTCTACGGCCGCCGACAGGACATTGCTCTCGTACTCCAGGAGTGCTCGGCGCTCGGTTTCGCGTGCCACCGTTTCCTGGACGGTCGCACGCAACGTCTCCAGCGAATCGTGCTCGGAGACCGAGCGGGCAAACTCATCGTCGAGGGAGGGTAGCTGCCTGGACCATACTTCCTTGACCCGCACGCGATACCGGGTCGTCCGCTCCGCGGTTGTGCCGTCCGGCTGCTCCTCGGGTGCCGTAAGCGCGAAGTCACGCTCATCGCCAACGGACATGCCGGTGACCTGATCGTCAAAACCCTCCAGATAGCTGTTGCCACCGATGATAATGCGGAGACCGGTGTCGTCCGTCTCCCGGCCATCGGGCCACGCAACGCGGATGTCGGCAACAATCTGATCGCCGAACTGCGCGGTGCTATCCAGCGCCGGCTCCCATTGCGCCTGACCTTCCTGTAGCTGGGCAAGCACGCGCTCGACCTGATCGGCATCAGGCTCCGGTGGCTGGAAGGGCACCCGGACGTCGCGGTACGGCCCTAGCTCTACCTCCGGGCGAATCGGCACGGTGGCACGGAATATGAACGGCTTGCCCCGGTCCATCTCCACGATATCGAAGTCCGGCTGGTCAATGGGCTGGATATCCGCCTCGCTCACGGCGTCCTCATAGGCAGCCGGCAGGAGGGTCTGGAGAGCTTCGCGCTCAATTGTGGCGGCGCCCACGTGGCGCTGTACGATGGCGCGTGGCGCCTTGCCGGGGCGAAAACCGGGGATGCTGGCTGATCGGCTCAACCGCCGCCAGGCGGTATCAAGCTCGCGGCTGAGACGTTCTGCCGGTAACTCAATGAGGAGGGCACGCACACCGTCTTCAGGTCGCTCAGTTGTGACTTTCACACGCTCTGCCTCGGATTGGGGAACATCCGCTCCATTCTAGCATAGGCCGCGTGTAATGCCGGTGGTCGCGGCTGGCAGCGTGGGGCGGTAGTCATCGTCGGAGTGTGGTGTATTGCTTGCTGGGGGCAGCAAAAAAGCGAGAACTGCATGGAAGCTCTCGCTCTAGGGAGACGGAGCGGAAGACGGGATTCGAACCCGTGACCCTCTCCTTGGCAAGGAGATGCTCTACCACTGAGCCACTTCCGCCGGTTAAAGAAACTATACGGTCACGAGCGGTGACTGTCAAGGAGAGTGACTCCGATGGTGAGGGGGTTGACCTGCCCCCTCACTCCCCGGCAGCTTCCATCTGCCGCCACAGGGCGCGTAGTCCCGCCTCGAGGCCCACCTGCGCTCGGAAGCCCAAGCCTTGGGCCGCTCTTTGCACCGCTGCCACGCTTTGGCGCACGTCACCCGGTCGCGGTGGGTGAAACTCAATCGGCACCGTCCGGCCGGAGACCCGGATCATCGTCTGGGCCAGGCCCAGGATGCTGGTTGGCCCCCCGGACGCGATGTTGTAGGCGCCGTTGGCCCCCGGTGCTAGGGCCGCTAATCCGACGGCACGAGCAATGTCGTGTACATGGATGAAGTCCTTGGTCTGCTTGCCGTCTCCCTCGATGCGGAGTGGCCGGTGCTGGATCAAGCGTTCGGTGAAGAGGGTGATGACGCCGGAATACGAGCTATCCGGTCGCTGGCCCGGCCCGTAGACGTTGAAGAAGCGGAGAGCGCAGGTATCCAGACCAAAGAGGTCAGCGTACATCAGGACGTATTGCTCGCCGGTGAGCTTGGAAAGGCCATACGGCGACAGAGGGTGCGTCGGAGCGTCCTCGCGGATAGGCACCCGGTCCGGCACACCGTAGATGGCGGCGGAGGAAGCGTAGACGACGCGGCGCACGCCGGCACGGCGACACGACTCGAGCAGGGCCACCGTCCCGGCGATGTTGGCCTGGGCATCGGCGAGGGGATCAGCCACCGAGCGTGGCACCCCGGCGGAGGCGGCGAGATGTACGACGACCTGGGTATCGGCAAGGAGATCGTCCAGCGACTCGCGCACGTCGCGCCGGTGAAAGGCCACCGGCATTGTGCCCAGGCGTGCCCGGTTGCCGGTGGAGAGATTGTCAATGACGGCGAGATCAAGCGCCGGGTCTTGGGCCAGGAGCGCCGCGGCTACGTGCGAGCCAATGAAGCCGGCGCCACCGGTGAGTACGATTCGCACCCTGTTTTCACTCCGCCCCGGACCTACCCCCCGGCCCCTTCCCTCCAGGGCAGGGGAGTCATTGGGCCGGCGTCTAGCCCTTTCCTTGAGGGAGGGAGTTGGGGGCTAGGTGCCTTGCCGCGCCTGTTGATACCAGGCAATCGTCTGGCGTAGCCCGGTTTCCAGCGGAGTCGTTGCCTCCCAGCCGAACAGCTCGCGGGCGCGGCTGGTATCCAGGCAGCGGCGCGGCTGGCCGTCGGGCTTGGAGGTATCCCAGGTGATGCGGCCCTGGAAGCCGACCATGCTGGCGATCAGCTCGGTCAGCTCCCGAATGGAAATCTCGTGTCCGGTGCCGAGATTGACCGGGTCCGGCCCGTCGTAGCGCTCCATGGCCGTCACGATGCCGCGGGCAGCGTCGGCCACGTAGAGATATTCGCGTGTCGCGCGGCCTGTACCCCAGGTGACAACCTCGTCGCGGCCCTCTTCCTTCGCTTCGGTGTATTTGCGGATCAGGGCGGCGTGGGCATGGGACGTTTCGGGGTCGAAATCGTCGTGCGGGCCGTACAGATTGGTCGGCATGAGATAGATGGTGTTGAAGCCGTACTGCTCGCGGTAGGCTTGCGCTTGCACCAGGAGCATCTTCTTCGCTAGGCCATACGGGGCATTGGTCTCTTCCGGGTAGCCCTTCCACAAGTCTTCCTCCCGGAAGGGGACCGGTGTGTACTTGGGGTACGAGCAGATGGTACCAATGGCGACAAACTTCTCGACCGCGGCCTGCCGCGCGTGCTCCAGCACGAGGCTGCCCATCATGAGATTGTCGTAGAAGAAGGTCGCGGGATTGGCCCGATTGACCCCGATGCCGCCGGCCAGCGCGGCCAGATGAATGACGATCTGCGGCCGGAGGTCGGCATAGGCGCGCTGGCCGCCGTCCGGGGTGCGTAGATCGTAGTCGCGGCTGCGCGGCACAGTGACGTGCCGGTAGCCGCGATGCGCCAGCTCCGCCACAATATGATGGCCGAGGAAGCCGCTCCCGCCAGTCACCATAATGCGCGTCTGTGGGTCCAGTCCTGCACTCATGGCGCTACTCGTGTCGGCCTCGTGCTCCGAAGTGGTGCGCGCCGGTTGTTTCCTTGCTTCATCCGCGATCATCTCATCGGCAGCGCCCCAACGTCGTTCAATGATACCGGCTGTACTGATACGTGTCTGCCGACCGCCCATCGCACACGCCGAGACCGGGTACTGACGCTATAGACGGTGTCCCGTGCGCGGCGGTTAGCAGCGCCGCTGCCCGCCGGCCGGGCCGCTGCGCTCGCTAGGGAGGCGCACTACGCCGGCGGCCACAGCTCCGACCAGTGGATTGCCAGGCCGCTGGCGATGATCCAGAGCACCGCCGAGATCAGCAGCGGCCGATCTTTCAGAAAGAGCAGTGACGGGTCTTCGACCTGCGCTCCCCGATGCATCAGGTGGAGGTAGCGGAATACCGCATAGATGACAAAGGGAACGGTGTAGATCAGGAAGCTCGAGTGAAAGCGCGCCTGCGCGTACTCCGAGACGGTAAAGAGGCTGTAGGACATGATGACCAAGCCGGCGAGGACCGCGAGCACCTGATTGACCATCTGGAGGTCGTAGTCGCGGAGCACGGGGCGCGAGGTGCCGTTGATATGAGCTTGCACTCGTAGCTCTTGACGCCGCTTGCCCAGCGCCAGCAGGAGAGCCAGAAACAAGGCGACGAGCAGCAGCCAATTCGAGGGCGGAGTCAGGCTGACGACCGCGCCGGCGATTACCCGCAGGACAAATCCGATGCCAATGGTCATCACATCCAGGAGCGCTACCCGCTTCAGTACGAGCGAGTAGAGGAGGATGGTACACCAGTAGATTGCGACGACGGCTGCCAGCCACGAGTTCACGCTGTACGCGACCACCAGCCCGACGAGTGCGAGTGCGGCTGAGAGGGCCAGGGCCAGCCCCTTGGGTATGACGCCTGCCGCTACCGGCCGCAGCCGCTTGCGCGGATGGCGCGCGTCGCTCTCGGCATCGCAGACATCGTTGAGCGCATAGACGGAACCGGAGGTCAAGCACAGGGAGACAAAGCCGAGGCCGGCGGCAGCCAGAATTGCCGGATCGAACAGGCCGAACGAGAACACGACCGGGGGGAAGATGGCGAGGTTCTTGACCCACTGGTGCGGACGCAGCAGCGCCACGTACCGGCCGAGCAGCGGTCCGATACGCTCCGACGACCCGGCTGGCGCCGGCTGCGTTCCCATAACAGTCAGGATCAATCAGGGGTGTTGCCGGCGCCGCCGCTACGCGATGCCTCTTGGCAGTGGGAAGCGAGCGCCGGGTGTAGTCAGCATAGCACCGGTGCGCTGGGAGCGGCCGCCCTATGGCCCCACGCTTCGCAGGGGGACAGGCGTAGCGTGCTGCGTCCCTACGGCTTTCGTTCGCCTCCGCTACACACCCCATCGCCACCAGGTGGCCGGATGGTGAGGCGCGGCCGGTCACGTATACTGCAACAGCGGCTAGGCACGGACATCTACATTGAGGAGCGTTCCTGAGCGCTTCAGGAGGATGATCGCACATGAAAGTTGTATTTGGGACGTACCATCTCGGTGCCCCTTTCATTGAGGAGCTACGGTCACTTCACCCCGAGGTCACCTTCGTCACTGCCTATACGCCGGAGGAGGCCGAGCGCGAGATTGTGGATGCCGATGCCTTTATGGGGGCGCCATCTCGGGAGGCGTTTCTAGCGGCCCGGCAGCTCAAGTGGGTCCACGCGCCGGGGATGGGCCTTGACCCGGTAGCGATGATCCCGGAGATGGTGGAATCCGACGTGGTTTTCACCAACTCGCCGGGCCCGCACACGAACGTCATGGCGGATCACGTGCTGGCGGTGATGCTCTCGCTCGCCCATCGCCTCGGCGAGATGCACGACGATCAGCAGGCCAAGCGCTGGGACCCGGACAAGTATGGCCACAGCTTTGTCGAGCTGAACGGTGGCGTACTCGGACTGCTGGGGCTGGGGGGCCTCGGCCGCGCCATCACGCAGCGGGCGCTCGGCTTTGGGATGCAGGTGTATGCCGTGGACCCGACGCCGACGGACGTTCCTGCCGGTGTGCGGGCGGTCTGGGGGCTGGACCAACTCGATAAGCTCTGTAGCCTGTCCGACTGGCTGGTCATTACCGCACCGCTGACCTACGAAAGCCGTGGGCTGATTGATGAGCGCCAGATTAGCCTGATGAAGCGCGGCGCATTTCTGGTCGTGATCTCGCGCGGCGGGATCGTGGACGAGCATGCGCTCGCGGCTGCGCTGCAATCCGGTCACTTGGCCGGGGCCGGCATAGACGCCACGGAGATCGAGCCGCTGCCGACCGACAGCCCGCTGTGGGAGTTGGATAACCTGATCCTGTCGCCCCACTCTTCGGGACTCAGCCCCTGGCTCTACGAGGGCCGCCGCCAGGCACTCAAGGCCAACCTGCAACGGTTCCTCAAGGGCCGCCCCTTGGCCTACATCTGCGACCTACGCCGCGGGTATTGATGGCGTTCAGCCGCAGATCATACCTACCCCCAACCCCCTCCCTGAATGGAAGGGGCTACAGGTCTTCACCGGGGCGGTGGCTGGCCGCCACACAGACTGCCCTACCCTCCGGCCGGTCGCTTACGAATAGTGGACGCGCACCTCGGTGACGCGGGGCGTGCTGCCGCTGTTCACGGCGCCGAGCGCCAGCCGGTATTGCACCCACTGTCCGGCTGCTGCCGCGTCGCCAGTCTGCTGATCGTTCGTGAACCAGTCGGCTCCGTTGTCCGGGCCAATCCACTCAGCCTGCTCTAGTACATCTACGGTAGGCGCCGAGCGGAGCTGCGCTCCCACCCACGTCTTCGGCCCAAGCTCCGCCTCCCAGCCGATCCGGGTCATCGCTGCGCCGGCGGGTAACTCGAAGGGCGCCGACGTGTAGTATTCTCGCTCGCTGCCGTCGAGGATGTTGCCGGGCTGCACTTGGAGCATCCCGTGGGGGCCGGCGGTCGGGAGCCGGGTGGGGTGGCGGTCGTCTATGCCGTCCGGCCCGTTCCAGAGCACGAACGAGTCGCCGACGTGATCGCCGAAGCTCTTGTGGTTGGCTACCGCGATGTCAATGTAGCCGTCTTCATTGAAGTCGGCGGCGATGCAACCTGACGCGGAGTGGGTCCGCAGGCGGGCGCGGTTCTTCGCGGAGAACGAGCCGCCGGGGCCGCCCCAATAGATGTAGGAGTCGATGTCCCGGTCGTTCACGGCCTGATAGCTACACGTGAAAATATCGGGGTAGCCGTCATTATTGAAGTCGGCGACGGCGATCCCGGACGCGGCATTCGCGGGCAGCTGGGCCTGGCGGTCGGCGCGCAGGCCGGCGGGGCCGTTCCAGAAGATGTGGGTATAGGCATCGTGGGGGGCGCCGACGGTGGGCTTGCCGCCGCCGATAATCAGATCGGGGTAGCCGTTGCCGGTCAGGTCCCGCGCGATGGGGAAGCCGGAGAAGGTGGAGACGGGCAGGACCTGGCGTCGGTCCGGGTCGAAGCCGTCCGGACCGCCCCACAGGATGACCGCGCGGTTCGTGCCACCACGCCCGACGACCATGTCGAGCCAGCCGTTCTGGTTGAGATCGGCCAGGAAGACGCGACGGGGCGGAATGTAGTCGTCCGGTCCATCGAGCACGTAGAGCTGTTCGGGATGCTCCAGGTCCAGGCCGTTCGCCGTGCCGTAGTATATCTCGATGGTGGCGTCGTGGAACCGGGAGAGCACCAGATCGAGGTACCCGTTGCGATTGAGGTCGGCGGTCGCCACGCCCCAACCGTAGCGGGTGGGGATGACCGTATCGGGCTGATGCCTGTAGCCGTCGGGACCGCCCCGAAAGATGAAGGAGCCGGGGTCGAGGTGGATCGCGTTCTCGGCGCTATTGGCAATGATGACGTCGGGCCAACCGTTGTCATCGAGATCACAGATGAGGCCCGACGTGGCCCCCCGCCCCCATAGCTTCGTGACCCGGTCCGGGGAGAAGCCGTCGGGACCGCCGTAATAGAGGTCCGAGTCCACGTCGTTGGTGGCGGTCCGGGCGACCTGATTGATGAAGATGACCTGCGGGTGTGGCGCCTCCGCCGTCTTGGCAATGAACACGCGCCGTGCCCCGTGCGTAGCCAACCGCACCGGATCGGGATCAATTCCTTCGGCCCCACCGCGATAGACCAGCGAGTCCGTGGAATAGCTCTCCGCGCTCTGCTTCTGGCAGACGACGACATCGGCGCACCCCGACTGCTCGCCGCCCAAGTCGCCGACGGCCACGTCGCAGGCGTGATCCGTCGGCAGCGCGGTCCGCCGCGCCTCGGCAAACCCGTCCGGCCCGCCCCAATAGACCCAGGAGCACTCACCGTCCTCGTTGCGGTCGCGGCCGACAAACACGAGGTCGGTACACCCGTTGCCGTTGAGGTCGCCGCTGGCGACGGACAGGGAGCCGCGGCAGCCGAAGCTCAACGGGGCGCCACAGGTGCGGTCCGCACCGACCGGCACCAGCAACGTCCGGTTGGCAAAGGGCACGAACAGGTGCGGCGTCCCGCCGAGGTCAATAATCTGGGCCAAGGGGCCAGCGGCACTCACCCGTTCTTCTTCGGACACGTTCGCCAAGTCCGCCTCGATGGTAGTGTCGGACTCGTCGCCTACCAGGACCTCGCTGTAGCGCTCCGGGTTGATCCCGTCGGCGCCGCCCCAGTAGATCCGCGGCGGGCCGCCCGGGGCGTGTACGTAGAGGTCGGCGTAGCCATCGCCGTCGAGGTCCGCGGCGCCCAGCTGGCCGGCGCCGGCCGGGGAGGGGGCCGCGGCCGGGAGGTCCAGGTCGGTGTATATTTTGGCCTCGAAGGCCAGCTCCGACTGGTAGTAGAGCCGGACCTTGCTGTCGGCGACGAAGGCCAAGTCCGGCCGGCCGTCGCCGTTGAAGTCGCCGCAGGTGGCCGAGGTGCAGCGGTGCGCGGGGAGCAGTAAGCGATACCGTTCGCTGAGGCCTGCGGCGGCGCCGTAGTAGATGAAGGCGTTGAGGTGCCCCGGCTCGCCACTCTTCTCGTTGCCGATGACCAGATCGGCGTAGCCATCGCCATCGAGATCGGCCACAACGCCGGTGCCGGCGCCCTCCGCTAATAGCTCGGTCCGCTGCGGGTCGTTCAAGACATCCGCGTAGACATAGGCCGGTGGCGATTCGAGGTGCGCTTGGGCATTGCAAAAGAGCAAGTCCACGTAGCCGTCTTTGTTGCAATCGAACAGGTGGATGCGCTGGAGCACACCGGCGCGAGAGACGTAGGTATTCTGGCCGGCATTCCCGAACGTGCCTTGCCGGAAGGCCTCAAACCCGCGGGTGTGCCAGACGCCGGCCATGTTGCTCATCGTGCCTCTCTCTTTCGTGCCTTGCCTCACTCCCCCCGGCTACCCTCACCCCGGCCCTCTCGCGGAGGGAGAGGGGGAGTCCGCCGGAGGCAGGCGGGGCGAGGAGCGGCTAGTCCTTCCCTATAGGAAGGAGGTTGGGGGAGGTGAGTGCTGCCGCTAGGATGGTGGTAACGATAGTGGCCGTGTCTCGCACTGTCAATCCGCTATGGTGTAGGCTGACTTTGCCTGTGGCGGGGTGTGCTTGGCCAGAGAGGGATAGGGGCACACCCAGGCGTGGCCAGGGAAGGAGCAGCGTTTATGCCCCAGTATATTGAGGTTGGTCTCACCAAGCGGTCGGTCGTCGCCGTGGCGCGGTTGCTGACGGACGAGGCCCCGGAAACGACCCAAGCGGTCTGGGATTCGCTTCCGCTGGAGGGGCCGGCGTTCCATGCCAAGTACGCCAACAACGAGGTGTACACGCTGCTGACGCCTTTTGTCTCGCCGGAGCCGGCGCTGGAGAACGCGACAATCTTCCCGCTGCCCGGTGACCTCATCTACTTCCAAATCCCCCCGGCGATGCCGCTGCCGCCGCCGCTGCGGGAGCAATGCCGGCGCTACGGGCGGCTCATTGACCTCGCCGTATTCTACGGCCGGAACAACTACCTGTTATCTCCCATTGGCCATCTCCCCGGGACGGTGTTTGCGACTATCGAGGAAGGGCTGGCCGAGTTTGCCGACGCTTGCAACGACGTATGGAGCGCCGGATCGGTTGGCGAGCGGCTGACCTTGCGCCGCCGGGAGTGACGGGGGCACAAGGGAGGCGGCGATGACGCAACGTGTACGCCTGGGGATCATCTTTCCCTGCCAGGACATGCGGGACGACTATCTCCCGCTTCTAGCGGCTGTGAGTAGCCCGGTCGAGGCGCACTTTGCCGTGGTCGAGAGCGTGGATGACCACGATCCCGTCGCGTTGGCGCAGTACGGCGGGCGCCTGGAAGACCTGCGACCGGGTATAGAGCGGCTGCGACCGCATTGCCCTGATGTGGTGGTCTACGCCTGCACCAGCGGCAGTTTTGGTCATGCGGCCGGTCCGGAGCAGCAAGCGGCGGAGATGGCCGCTGCGGCTGGCGTTCCGGCGATCAACACGACTCAGGCGTTCGGCGCGGCCGTCCGAGCGCTCGGCGTGAAGCGAGTTGCAGTCGCCGGTACCTACCCGGCCGCCACCGTCGCGCTCTTCGCCGCGTATCTCCGGCGGCACGGCGTCGCCGTCGTGGCCCAGAGCGCCCTGAATCTGCCAACCGGGGACGCGGTCACCGAGCTGCCGGCCGCTGATGTGTATCGCTTTATCGCCAGCGGCGACGATCCGGCGGCCGACGCAGTGTTGGTGCCGGATACGGCGCTGACCACGACACAGCACATTGCGGGGCTGGAAGTCGAGCTAGGCAAGCCGGTGCTGACCGCCAATCAGGTGACGATCTGGTATGCCTTGCAGGTAGCGGGCGTGCTGGCCCAAGCACCCGGTTTTGGGCGCCTGCTGGCGCTGTCCGGGAGTGGAGTGGGTTGCACCTAACCCCCGGCCCCTTCCCTCGTAGGAAAGGGGAGTCTTGGCGACGACTGACCGCCACTTCCTTCCCTGGATGATGGTCAGTAGGGCGACCGTTAGCCTTTTCCTTCAGAGGGAGGAGGTTGATGGTAGGTGTGGTGGCCTCCGCGCTCTGGGCCGAATTTCAGGCGAAGTGCCAGGGATTGGGGTGGGACTCGGTGTAGTGGATGGCGTCGTAGTAGATGCCGGCCGGCTCCTTCTCGGCGGCGGTGATGGCGCGACCGCGCACGCGGGCATCGTTCAGATAGCTGCCCAGCAGGCGGTGAGCGACAAGCTGTACCGATCCGCCGGTGTGCGGGAAGAGGTGCCCGAAATCGCAGCGGGGCAGGCCCTCCGGCGGAATAGGGATGCCGAACTCGAACGTATCGAACACCACGCGCCGGTTGGACGCGGTAAACCCGTTGTCGGGGTCAATGTCCCAGAGGTACAGCGGGTTGCGGGGGTAGTTATAGGGCGAGATCGTCTCGTCGCCGGTGAACAGCCGCAGCTGCCCGTCGCCCATCGTGTAGGCGGTGAGCGGCTGCTTAATCAGGGGTGACGGCGGACGGAAGATCGCCGGTGGCTCGCTGAACGGGTCGGGTGTCCGCATCCAGACCGCCGGCGAGCCGGGTGTGGTCGGGTCTACGGACGGCCGGGCGGCGATGACCCAGTCGTCGCCATAGCGCGCGACGCTGGCCTCGCCGACGCCGATGTCGCCGCCGAGCAGCGGACCGATATCCACCCACTCGTACAGCCCGCGCTCCGGGTTATAGCGGTACTTGATCGCGGCGATCACCCCGTCCATATGATGAAAGTCGAGCCATTCGGTGCAGTCGTCATTGAAGGGGATGGCATGGGTGAAGGTGTTGTTCATGTTGGTGATCGGGGCGCTGCAGAAGGCTTCGCCGGTCTCGTAGCCGACCTGCCGTAGCTGCTGTGCCGGTGCGACGATCTCCAGGTCATCCGCGGCGTCGTTGAGGCGGAGTTGCGTCCAGCCGACGCGGATGGTGCGCTCCGCCAAGCCCGGAGTGTCGTGGTTCGAGACCAGGATGCCGGTGTCGGGATCGAGATAGCGGGCCAGATAGTGCCATTTGATGACAAAGAGGTTGGCGTGCGGGGCCAGTTTGCCGCCGATGAGGGCGCCGCGCGGCACGCCAAAGGCGGCGGGGTGACCATTCTGGAGCACGTAGTGGGCGCCGTCTCCGAATGGCTCCCAGTCGTTGCGGGTGGAGGCGACCATCCGCTCGGCCAGGACCGGCCCATCGAGCGCCCCGGCCCGCAGTTGATAGACGATACTGAGGTCGTCGTCACCGCCGCGGTAGCTGCGCGTGGCGTAGACCACCAGAAAGCGGTCCTCGCTGACCTGAATGGCATTCGGATGCGCCGGCCACACGTCGTCGGCGCGGGTTTCGCCGGGGAACGGGCACTCGGCGATCAGTCTTCCGAGGGGTTCGATCCGCTCGATCATGGCTGCTCCCTCCCTATCGGGTCTGTTGGGCCTCACCCCCCGGCCCGCGCTCCACAAGTGGAGCGCGGGGAGTGCGCTGGCGAGGCTGGGGACATCTCCCGTCATTCCGGCGTAGGCCGGAATCCAGTGCCGTGAGGGCGTAGCATGCTACGCCCTCTACATACTACACATGCTCAGGAATCGGCGAGGCCCAGTTGCGCGAGCCGCGCCGGCTCGCCGAGATAGAAACCCTGTTGCAGCAGGTGCCGCTGGAGCTTCTTGACCTCAAGGTCGCGGGGCGCGACGCTGTCCTGCACGGCCATGGCGGCAGCGACGCCGGCGGCCTCGCCGAGCTGCATCAGCGCCGGCCGTGCCCGGGTGGCCCCGGGGTCGTGGCCACGCCGGATGTAGGCCGAGGCCCGGCCGGTGGCGAGCAGGCCGTCCATGCCTTTCGGCAGCAGTGACCGATAGGGTGTATCGAAGCCTGACGCTTCGCCACCGTACTGGGGCTGCGCGGCGTGCGTATTGCGATAGAGCACGTCGTCGAACTTCGCGCCGTTGAAGGTGTCCTCCGGCGTGATCGTGTACTCGCCGTCAATGTGTGGCCCGCCCCGCGAGCCGAAGTAGGGGGCAACAATCAGTAAGTAGGCGCGCTCGAATCCAGGCACGTACTTGCGGAAGAACTGCACGGTCTCGAAGACGTGCATGCGGATCGCCGTTTCCAGCCGGGCGTGCTGCTTCATGTCGTCCCGGCGAATGGCGCCGCCCATATTGATCCGGCTGCCGACCAGCCCATTGTCATACGGTCCCTTCCACAGGTTCGGTGTATTGATGTGGACGTGCGGCTCGACGGTCTTCAGGTAGTAGAACTCACCGCGCTCCCACGCTTGCCGTAGCAGCGGGATCATCGGGTCCTCGAACGCTTGCCGCGCAAACGGGAACTGCTGCCGCTCGGCCAGCCAAGCCTCGTCCTCCGCGCTCAGGGTGACGTCGCTGGCGAGGAATTGCTCAAAGCGCTCAAAGTCCACGTCGGCCATCACGAAGTAGATGGCGGTGTCGTTCCAGGGGACGAACTCGGGCCGCAGGAACTGCTTGCTCATGACCGGCGGCCACGATGGATCGGGGGGCATATCGGTAATCACCGGTACCCCGGCGCGGCGGCACACGTCCGCGTCGGCAGAAGCGTCAATAACGACCTTGGCTTTGACGGCGACGCGGCCCGACTTGCCCTCCACAAAGAGACCGGTGACGCGATTCTCTTCAATGATAGGGTCGCCTACCCACACCGGCACGAGAATCTCGACGCCGGCGTCGAGGGCCATCTGGGCTGCGAGGTGGGAGATGATATTGGTCGTATCGGCGTACCGGTGGCCGGTTTCGACGCGGAGCGCCTCCATCCGGTCGTTCAGCTCCTGGGGGATGCCGGCCAGCCCGCCGGGCAAGGTGACGGGGGCCTCGCCAGCGACACTGCCCCCGACGATCATCGCCGGGCCGAGGTTGCCGCCCAGGCTGGCAAAGCGATCCAGGAGCAGAGTCTTCACCCCCAGCCGCCCGGCGGCGATGGCCGAGAATATGCCGGAGAGACCGCCGCCCACCACGGCCACGTCTACATCGTAGGCAATGGGTACCTGCTTCTGTGGCTCTGCTACGTAGCCCAGTGGCTCTTCCCTGGTCATCGTGTCGTCTCCTTTGTTGGCCCGGCTAGGCCTATGGTCTCATAAGGTGTACGTTACCGGCCAGTTGGCGCAGGGTTGCCCGCGCACGACGTGGAGTAGCCCCTTGGTTGGCTCGACGACGACTGCGGCGGTGGTTTCCATGCCCGGCTTGCCGTCTACCCAGTGGCGGCAGGTGCCCTGGGGGTAGTAGGTGTGGTCGGCGAGGGCGGCGAACGCACGCTGGGGTGTCAGCCGGCCGGACTCCGCGTTGAGCAGGTGCCAGAAACCGTGCATCCGGTAGCGGGAGTTCTCCTCTTCGCTCCGGCCCTCCTTGCCGACGTAGGCGGCGAACGGCCGGGTCTCCGCGCCCTCGGCGTGGTTGCCGTGCGTGGCAATGCCCTCGCGGGCCGGTACGGCGCTCACGCCCCCGACGTTGAACTCGACGGACAGGCTCTCGCCTTGCGGATCGCTAATCAGGCAGTTCCCGGAGCTGGCGACGCCGAAGCGCCGGGCCAAGTCCAGGCCGTCATGCACCGATGACCCGGCGAGCATGAGCAGGCCCCAGGTGTCCATCGGCAGCCCCTGCTCGGCGCCGGCTTGGGAATAGAGCGAGTTGCGAAAGATGCTCATGCCGGTGGACCACATGCCGTAGCCGAGGACCTCGCCCGGATAGGCGAGCACCAGGATGGTCGGCGCGTCTTTGATCCGCATCCGCAGCACGACGTAGCGGTACGCGCTCTGGGTCTGCGTGTCTTTGGTCTGCCCGGAGAACGGCTCGCCGTCGAGCGTGACGCTGCCGGATACGCCAAAGGAGGTACAGCCCTCCGGGGCTGGTGTTGGGGCAGCAGAGGGCGCCGGTGCGGTGGCCGGTCCGATCCCGTCACTCAGCCCCTGAAAGAGGTCGAACAGGTGCGGCGCCCGACGCTCGTACTGCGCCTGCACTGCGGGAGCCAGCTCCGTCCACCACGCGCGGCGCTCGCGGTAGTTGGTATGGAAGGGATAGCACTCGCGGACAAGCTCGCCATACTCCCGCCCGCAGTCGTAGGCCGTCCCTTCCACGGCGAGCAGCGGCACTATTCCCGGCGGCACCTGGCGCGGGAGGGGCCCGCGGGGAGCAGCGGGGCTGGGCAGGTCAAAGGTTGGTGGGTCTGGTGACGGTGCCATCGTGGTGCTCCTTCGTTAGCACGTGCCGGGGGGTGAGGCCCGGCTAGCTGCCCTCCAGGAACTGCCAGAGGGCGGCGAACTGTGCTCCGGTGACCGGCTCATGGCGCATGATCGAGTTGGTGTCGCGTCCGTTGGCTGTGTCGCCCATGTAGGTGGGGGTATAGGCCAGCCCGCGCCATAGCTCCTCGCGGCTGATGCCCATGGCGGTCGGGCGGCGCCGCACGCGGCAGGCGTCGAGGCGCGCAATCAGCTCCTCCGGGTGCTCTCCACTGACGACGCCAGGTTCACCCAATCCGATGGGTGTATGGTGGGGTGAACCTGGCGCGTCACACTGCCAGGCGATAATGATGGCGCCTAACGCGACGACTTCGCCATGAATCCACCCTTTGTCGTTGGCAAGCTCCAGCGCAAACACAAAGTCGTGGTCGCCACCGGGCGCGGCGGCGGGTGGCAGCCGATGAATCTCGCGTCCCAAGAGAGCATCCATGATGAAGCGGACGCTCGCTGGCGTGAGGTCGCCAGCCGCGTCGAGCGTTGCCGGGAAGCCGTGCGCTAACTCGTCGTGGAAGGCCAGGACGGTGGAAATGGCCGCGTCGTCGGTGGGTGGCCCGACTCCCAGCCGGGCATTGCACCGCCATTCGGCGATCCCGGCATAGCCACAGAGCACGTCTCCCAGGCCGGCCGTATTCAGGTACGGTGCTGCGGCCAGCACGAGGTCGTAGTCCACAAGCACGCGCTCCGGGTCTACCCAGGGCCACCGGTCACCGGGGCCGATGAGCATTCGCCCGGACCACTTGGCCACCGTGCTGTGGATAATCGCGCCCGTCGAGACGACGGTTGGTACCAAGATTAGCGGTAGGTCCTTGGTGAGCGCGACGTACTTAGATGCATCGAGGGCGCGACCACCGCCTAGGCCGACCACCAAGTCGGCAGCGGCCGGGAAGGCGTCGCTCAACGCCTGCAAGTCATCCCAATCCAGCAACTCGGCGTAGCCAATGCCCGCCGGCGGTTGAGCCAGATGCGGTTGCGCGGCTCGGTAGGCCCGGGGCGTGGACACGACGACGTACCGCGGCCAGCGGGCGCTCTCTCGGCGCAGCAGATTGCTCCCGTAGCGGATGTCGTATTCTGCGGCCGGTTTGGAGTGCTGCGGGGCGCCGCTCCAGCCACGACCCGATGTGTTCACTTCAGCGTCTCCTCGCTTACGGCTCTGGCTATTCGGGCTGCACCATAATAGCGTTCAATGGGTTGTGACGGGCGTTGGCCCCCACCCTAACCCTCCCCCCGCTGCGACAGGGGAGGGAATACACCGTCCCCCTGCCGCAGCGGGGGGACCATAGGGGGCCGTCCTAGTAGTCGAGTGTCACGCCGCCTTCTACCGGCAGGATCGTGCCGGTGATGAACGCGGCGGCGCCGCTGGCGAGGAAGAGCACGGCGCGCGCGATGTCGGTCGGGGTGCCGATCCGCTCCAGCGGGTGCAGCGCCGCGAACTCCTGCCGGCGCTGCTCGGGGTTGGGCTGCATAGCGAGGTACTCTTGCAGCAGTGGGGTGTCCACTACGCCGGGGCAGATGCAGTTGGCGCGGATGCCGTAGGGCGCTACGTCCAGGGCCAGCGAGCGCGTCATCGAGATGATCGCGCCCTTCGAGGCGGTATAGGCGACCGAGTCCTTCTGCCCGATGAGGCCGACCATCGAGCCGATACTGATGATGGCGCCGCGGGTTTCCTTCAGGGCCGGGAACGCTGCCTTCGAGCAGAGGAACACGCTCTTTAGGTTCAACTCGAGGATGGAGTCCCAGTCTTCCTCGGTGCAGTCCAAGAGGCCCTTGCTGTTGTGCCAGCCGGCGTTGTTCACCAGCACGTCGAGCCGCCCCCAACGCTCCACGGCCGTGGTCACGGTCGACTCGACGGCTGCGCGGCTCCGCACGTCGGTGTGGACGAACAGCGCCGATCCACCTTGGTCGTTGATCGCGGCGGCAGTCGACTCGCCGTTCGCGCTATCAATGTCGGCGACCACGACGTGCGCCCCGGCCGCCGCCAGCACTTCGGCGCACCCGCGGCCGATGCCTTTGGCGGCGCCGGTCACGACGGCCACGCGCCCGGTCAGGTCCAGTAGGTTCATCTGCTTCACCTCACTTTTTGAGCGATTAGCTGTCAGTTATCAGCCATCAGTATAGCCAGGAGTCGCGGAAAGGCGTGTCCGCCTCTCGAACCCTCCCCGTTGCGACGGGGGAGGGAAGAGGTCGTCCCACTGCGGAGCGGGGGGACCATAGTGCGCCGTCATTCCTGTGGATAGTGTACTTCCGCCTCTGCAAGTACCTCGTCCCGGAAGTAGCGGCTCAAGTCTTGAGCGGTACGGAGATCAACCTTGCGCCCATTGAGCAGGGAGGACAACTCTGCCTCCATGTCGAACAGGCGAAAGAAGCCCGGTACTTGGCCAGGCGCAAACTCCACCAGCACGTCCACGTCGCTGTCGGGGCCAAAATCATCCCGTATGACCGAACCGAACAGAGACAGCCGCCGGATGTGGTGGCGCTGGCAGAAAGCAGCGAGCCGATCTTTGGGGACAACGATATTCTCAGCCATGCCTGGATTATGCACTAACGGCGCGTGTCGGTGGCGCTGTGCTAGCGATAGCGCCCGGCCTGCATCTCGTACAGCGTGGCGTAGCGTCCGCCTTGCGCGACGAGCGCATCGTGGCTGCCGGCCTCGATGGCCTGGCCCTCCTCCAGCACGATGATGTGATCGGCCATCCGCACCGTCGAGAACCGATGGCTGATGAGCAGCGCCGTCTTGCCGACGACCAGCTCCCGGAATTGCTCGAAGAGCCGGTACTCCGCCTCGGCATCCAGCGCCGCCGTCGGCTCATCGAGGATCACCAGCGCCGCGTCGCGCACAAAACCCCGTGCCAACGCGACCTTCTGCCACTCACCGCCCGACAGCTCTACACCGCCCTCGAACTTCCTGGTCAGCGGCGTGTCGTAGCCATTGGGGAGCTTGGCCGCGATCTCGTCGGCCCCCGCCCACTGCGCCGCTTGCTCGACGCGGCCGTCGCCTCCGCCGGTCGCGTAAGCGCCGACGGCGATGTTCTCGCGGAAGGTCAATGAGAACTGGGCAAAGTCCTGGTGGACGACCGCAACCCGCTGGCGCAGTGCAGCAAGGTCATACGCCGGGAGCGGCACCCCGTCGAGCAGGACCGCGCCCG
This sequence comes from Chloroflexota bacterium, assembly GCA_965220865.1. Classification (GTDB taxonomy): domain Bacteria; phylum Chloroflexota; class UBA11872; order UBA12225; family JAJDUF01; genus JAJDUF01. The sequence continues at coordinate 2,080,072 of OZ244848.1, read as the reverse complement.
TATCCGGGTCATACATGCGCGTGAGCAGCTTGACGAGCGTGCTCTTGCCCGCGCCATTCGCCCCAACCAGCGCCGTCACCTGCCCGGCCGGCAGCACGGCGCTCACGTCAGCGAGCACGGTCCGGGTGCTCTCGGGATAGCGGAAACCGACCTGACGCAACTCGATGCCGCTTTGGAAGCTGACCGGGGCGGTGTGACCCTGCCCCGGTGGCGCGAGCGTAATCGCCGGACCGGCGCTATCCAGAAAACCGAAGACCGTGCGGAGGTGCAGCCATAGCTCGTGCTGAAAGGCGAGTCCGCGCATGAAGTAGTAGGTGAGGCCTTGGACTTGCTGCACGGCGCCGAGATAAAGGACGACGTCGCCCAGCGTCAGCTGGCCAGCGCGCGCCTGCGCCACTACGTACCAGAAGCCGCCGGCCAAGGCCAGCGCATAAAGGCCGCTGAACACGGTCGAGAAACGCAGGCCCGCGAGCCGGATGCGATTCACCTCGGCCAGCGCCACCGCAAAACGCTCGCGGAAGCGTTGCCAGAAGAAGTCGCCCAACCCGAAGACCCGCACTTCTTTGGCTGCCGCTGGCTCAGTGGTGACGCGAGCGCAGTAGTCCATCTCGCGAGCCGGGCGAGACTGATCCTGCAGCGCTTGGTACTGCAAGATGCCGACGCGCAGCTCGGCGAAGAGATGCGGCAAGCTCACGACGACCAGCGCGAGGGGCAGGAGGGGATGGAGCTGGCCGAGCAGGATCAATAACCCCACCAGTGTCAGCAAGGTGCCGACGATCTGTTGCAGCATCGTGAGCACCACCGCGGCCAACATTGATCCCCTTCGCGCCATCAGCACTTCGTCGTGGAAGGCCGGGCGCTCGATGCGATACAGGTCCACGAGCCTGGCACCGGCCTGCATCAGCCGGCGGTCCACTTCCACTACCGAGCGGTCCTGCAGCCACGACCACAGTGCCGCATGCACGGGTCGCAGGCCAGCCGGTACGACGAGCGTGAGCGCGTAGACGACAGCCAGGGTCACGGCGTCGCCGACGGCCCCCTGATCGCCAGTCGTCCCGGCTGCAATGGCGTCCAGCAGCAGCTTGGCCAGCCAGAGCTGGAGTACCGGCAACAACGATAGGACTGCTAAGAGCACAAGAAAGGTGCCCCCGGCGAGCGGTGCAGACCTCATTGGCAACGCCAGCCCGCGCCCATACAGGCGCAGCACCGCGGGCAGGCCACACAGTGCTCGCAGCCTCCGGCCCAGGCGCCGCAGCGCCGCCAGTACGTTCATGCGGTCGGCTCCGTCCCGTCCTGGCCGAGGTATTGGGCGGCTTGCAGCCGGTAGAGCCGCGCATACTCACCGTCCTGGACCATGAGATCCGCGTGCGTCCCGGCCTCCTGGATACGACCGTCGGCCAGGTAGAGAATGCGGTCGGCCATCCGCACCGTCGAGAAGCGATGGCTGATGAGCAAGGTGGTGCGGTCGCGGGTCAGCTCCTGAAAGCGCTGGTACACCTCGTACTCGGTCTGCACGTCGAGCGCCGCCGTCGGCTCGTCCAGCACCAAGAGCGAGCAATCGCGCACGAAGGCCCGCGCCAAGGCCAGCTTCTGCCATTCACCGCCGGATAGCTCGCGACCGCCAAACTGGCGGCCAAGCTGCGTCGCCAGGCCGTTCGGGAGCGCCGCGATCACCGTGTCAGCGCCGGCCTGCGCGGCCGCAGCGTGCAGCCGGGCCGCGTCTTGCCGGGCCTCGACCTGTCCCAGGCCGATGTTCTCCCCAGCGGTCAGCTCGTAGCGCACGAAGTCCTGGAAGATCACTCCCATCCGCCGGCGCAGTTCGGCCGGGTCGAACTCCCGCAGGTCAACGCCGTCGAGCAGGATACGCCCCGCCGTCGGATCGTAGAGGCGGAGCAGCAGCTTGACGAGCGTGGTCTTGCCGGCGCCATTGCGGCCCACCAGCGCCACCGACTCGTGCCGCCCGAGGTGCAATGAGAGGTCGCGCAGCACCGGCTCGGACTGGCCGGGGTAGGTGAACGCGACCTGCTCGAAGGTGATGCCGGCCCGGATGGACGGTGGCACGGGGCGCGGGGACGCGGGGACCGGCAGGTCGGGCGGCGCTTCCAGCACACGAAAGAGGCTGGGGAGGTACCTGAGCATCCGCGGCAGAAAGCCAAGGTTGTAGCCAATCGCGGTGAGGCGCTGTTGGAACATGGTGGCTGCGCCGCCGTACAGCACCAGGTCGCCGGGCGTTCGCTGACCCGTCGCCACTAGCCAGACGATGTACACATACACCGCGCCAACCGCCGCCGCGGCGAGCACGTTGGTGAGGACGACCGAGGTCATCAATTGTCGCCGCAGACGATTGATGGTTGCTGCAACGCCCGCGAAGATGGTGTCGTATTGCGTGCGGAAAAAGGGGCCTAGGTCGTAGAGGCGCACATCCTTGGCCGGCTCCGGCAGCAGCAGCATGTCACGGGCGTACATGAGCCGACGGGTCTCCGGGGTCTGGTCATAGAGCGTCCGCGTGGTGTGATACTGGTACTCCCACTCCCGCGCCATAAGTGGGAGTATGGCGACGACCAGCAGCACCGGCACGACGGGATTCAATGCCAGCAGAACCACCGCCAGCCCCGCCGCCGTGAACAGCGCCACGACCAGCTCGGCCCCATAGACCATGATGCTCATGCCGGAATTGCTGGCCGGACCCCGGGCGCGTTCCAGGTCATCGGCAAGGGCCGGGTCTTCGAAGCGGGCAATGCCGTGCCAGCGATTAGCGGTGCGGATCAACTGCTCCGTGACGTAGCCGGTCAGCCGGTCGCCGGCCATGCTCTGGAACGTGGAGGCAAAGGGCTGGATCAGCTGCCCGACGGCAACGCCCGCCGCCGCCAGGAGAATCCAGATCGCGAGCGGCCATTGGGCCACTAGCCCGGCGGCGGTAGTGAGTAGACCGAGGTCCAGCGCCGCGCGGTCAATCACCACCCGCGACAACACCAATTGGAGCGGCGACAGCAACGACTGCACCACCAGCAACAGCAGAATGCCGAGTGCCAGCCGGGGGCTGGAGCGCACCGCCAGGCGCACCGCCAGCCGGATTAGGCGGCTGCTTTCCCGGAGGTGCTGCCGGAACGGCTTGCTCTGCGACAGAAAAGACACAAATCCACCAATCGAGCCGCTAGCTATCAGCTATCAGCTATCAGCTATCAGCTATCAGCTATCAGCCCATGGTAGGCTACCGCCACCGTTGCAAGCTAACGGCTGACGGCTGAATGCTGACCGCTCACGGCTAGGTCACGTCAGCCGCACGGGCAATCTCGAGCAAGTCCAACTCGTTCTCGACGGCCGCCTCGACCGCCTGACGGACCATAGCGATGTCTACGCCATCCTCCTTGAAGAGACTGGCGAGGTCGTGATCCGGTTCGGACTCGGCCAGATCTACCATCGCGAGCAGGACGTGGCCGGTGCCCAGCCGCCGATGCCCCAAGCGCTCGGCCAGCGCGACAGCCCGCTCGGCGAGCCGCACCGTCTCCCGCATCCACACCTTGTCGGCCGTTTTCCGGAGCTTGTGCGGGCTATCCCCAAGCACCCGTTCCAGGGCCGCGCGGGTGTGTCGCAGCCGTTCTTCCCAGGAATCCGGCGCAGTAATTCCGGCCTGCTCTAACACTGCCGTATGGGCATAGATCGGCACCTCTGCTTGGAGCGCGAGGACGATGGCATCGGTGGGACGAGCCTCAACCTGTTTGGTGCGCCGGCCCAGTTTGAGGACAATGGCGCCGGAGAGCATGTCGTCTTGGACTTCGGTGAGTCGCACTTCCTGAATCGTAGCGCCACCGACAGTCGTCAGCTCAAGCATGAGCCGATGGGTCAGGGGGCGCGGCGTCGCTGGCTGCCGGGCCACAGCGATGACATCCAGCTCGTAAGCAGCGACCACGACCGCTAGATACCGCTTGTCCGGCTTGGCGGGCACGCCTGCACCGGCAGCCGGCGAATCCACCCGCTTGAGCACGACGGCACGCGCGGCTGGCTCATGACGGACCCCGGGCCGCCCGCCACCGGCAATACGCACGCTGTCTACCGTCATCTCTACATACGTCATCGCCAGCCTCCTTGCTCTCCTGCGACTGCTCGGCGCGTAGGGTGGTCGAGCAAACTCCGCGTAGCCCTCGGCTACGAGCGGGGCCAGCTCGCGCCGCAGCCGCTCGCGGGCGTGCTGCAAGCGACTGCGGACCGTACTCGCCGGCACGTTCAACGTGCTCGCGATCTCGCCATACGTCAGGCCCTCGACGTAGTGCGCCAGGATGGCCTGTTGCTGCGGTTTGGGCAGCGCCGAGAGTGCCCGGCCGATGGTCCGGCCCAGATCAGCCGCTTCCCAGGCAGCCTCAGGCGAGGCGTTCTCGCCGGCCAAGTGCGGCTCAATCGCCGCCGGGGCGCTCGCCAGCAGCGCCTCCAGCGACTGCGGCACACGGCTGGTCCGGCGGCGGCGCCACCAGAGCCTAGCCCGGTTGAGCGCGATGGTGTAGAGCCACGGACCAAACCGCTCCGGCTCTTGCAGGTCCGACAGCCGGGTGGCCGCCTGGAGCACGGTTTCCTGGGCCAGGTCTTCGGCCTCGATCCAGTTGCCGGTGGCACGCGCGAGCAGTTTGTGGACGACGGACCAGTGCCGACTGATGAGCACGGCCAGCGCGTCCGCGCGACCCGCACGCGCTTGGCGGACCAAGTGACCGTCGGATGCGTCGGTGGTAGCCATCACCCTCCCTATAGACATAGATGCCTGCTGGGCCGATATTGTCTCAGCCCATCACGGGAGAGATGACCGACCGGGTGAGGAGGCTGATTCCCGCTGACGCAGGAATGACGCGCGAGATGGCGTGAATGACCGGGCAGCAGGGACCCTCTATCGCCCAGCGATGGAGAGGGGCCGGGGGGTGAGGCGCGGCCAGGGATCAGGGAGTTGAAATGCGCGGCAGCCTAGCCGCCAAAGAGCCGCCGGATCAACCCCATCAGCCCACCCGAAGACTCGGCGTGCTGGGCACGGTGCAGCTCTACGGCCTCGATGAGGTTGCCAGGTAGCGCGTTGAAGCTCTCCAGTCGCTTCACCAAATAGGCATGTGCGCCAAGCTCGACCGCTTGCGCGCCGATGATGTCCTCGGCCAGCCCGGTCAGCACCACGATCGGGAGACCAACCTCCCACTCCAGGACCGTCTCCAACGTGCGTAGCCCGCTACTGTCCGGCAGGCCCAAGTCCAGCAGCACGATGTCGAACTCACGGATCGCAAACTGGTGCTGGGCACGCATCAGTCGGCCTTCGTTATGGACCTCGAAGTGTGCCTCTGTCGAATCGCCGAGGCTCTCCTTGATGAGGTCCACGTCGTCGGGGTTGTCTTCCACCAAGAGTACGTTGATGGTGGGCGGGGTGTTCGTCATATGTCACTCCATCTGCCGGCTATTGGATGCAGCCGGTTCTAGGCAGCTTCACCACGGTAAGCCAGAAATCCTCAATCGCGTGGATCACGCGCGAAAACTGCTCGAAGTCCACGGGCTTGGTGATATAGCAGTTCGCGTGCAGATCGTAGGCCCGTAGGATGTCTTCGTCGGCCGATGAGGTCGTCAGGACAACCACCGGAATACACCGCAGCTTCGGGTCGTTCTTGATCTCCGCCAGTACCTCGCGCCCGCCCTTCTTGGGCAGGTTCAGATCCAGCAGGATGAGGTCGGGCCGGGGCGCCCGGACATATTCGCCCTCGCGGTTCAGAAATGCCAAGGCGGCCACGCCGTCGCTGACCACGTGCAGGCGGTTTGCGATCTTGGCGTCCTCCAGGGCCTCAATAGTCAGGTCCACGTCGTCCGGATTGTCCTCGACCAGCAGCATCTCGATGGGTGCCCCCGGCACGCTTGCACTCATACCTCGTCCTCCTCCACCGCCGGGAGCGTGAAGGAGAAGGTTGCTCCCTGTCCGACCTGCGAATCGACCAAGAGCTGCCCCCCGTGACGCTCGACGATCTTCTGGCAGATGGCCAATCCGATGCCGGTTCCCGGGTATTCGTCCCGCGTATGCAGGCGCTGAAAGACGAGAAAGATGCGCTCCGCGTACTCCGGGTCAATGCCGATCCCATTATCGCGCACGGCGAACTGCCAGCGCTGCCCTTGCCGCTCCACGGCGATATGGATGCGCGGCGGGCGCTCGCCCCGGTACTTCAGCGCATTACCGAGTAGGTTCTGGAGGAGTTGTCCCAACTGCGTAGCGTCCGCCCGCACCGTGGGGAGCGGGGCCCAGGTGATCTCAGCCGCGGTCTCCCGAATGGTGACCGCCAGCCCTTCAAGCACGTGGTTCAAGACATTGGCCGTCTTGGTCAGCACCATGTCACGACCGCGTGTGCCGACCCGCGAGTAGGCGAGCAGATCGTTGATGAGGGTACGCATGCGCTCTACCGCTGCCACGCTGCGGTTGATGTACCGGTCGGCTCGGTCGTCGAGCTGGCCTTCATAGCGCCGCGCGAGGAGCTGGACGTAGCTGCCGACTACCCGCAGCGGCTCTTGCAGGTCGTGGGAAGCCACATACGCGAACTGCTCAAGCTCCCCATTCGAGCGCGCCAGTGCAGCGGTGCGCTCCTTCAACTCTTGAAACAGGCGAGCGTGCTCTATCGCGATCACCGCCTGGTCCGCAAACGTCTCCAGCAGCGCAACCTCCGGCGCCGTGAAGGGTCGAACGCGCCGCCGGCGCACCGAAATCGTGCCGATGGCGGAATCCTCGTGTAGCAGGGGGGTCACCAGGATGGTGCGCGTGCCATCCTGCTTTTGGAGCGCCTTCGCGGTGGGGAACTCGTCTTCCGACTCGGCCGCGAGGTCATGGATGTGGAGCGTGCGGCGATCTACGACCGCGCGGCCATTAACTGATGTGCGATCAACCGGCGTCCGTGCCATTGACCCGGACTCACCGGCCCGGGACACCGGCAGTGCCCCGTGATACGCCGCCAGGCGCAGGCCCTCGCCTTCAACACGGGAGACGGATGCCAGACGCGCGTGACACAGCCGGGCCGCCTGAGTCGCAATAGCATCCAGCACGGCCTGGAGATCGGTAGGCGAGCGGCTGATAATGCGGATGGTCGCGCTCGTCGCAGCTTGATGCGCGCGGGCTTCCTCAAGCTGCTGCCGGAGCGTGGCCTCTTCCGTTCCGTCCGCGGCCGTCGCGTGCGCTATCCGTGTGGTCATGCGTGCGACTCTCTTCTTCTCGCGGACAAGGGCCAACTTGGCCAGTATACGCCTCCCTGGAATTGCGGCCAAGCCAGCGGCGCACGAGGCTACGTCAGGAGGGCGTCCAGCGCGGTGAGCGAGGCGCGACGCTCGGCCTGACGCCGGCGCCGGCGGTGCCACGCCGCCGGGAGCGCCCTTAGCCCGGCCCACTGCCCCCGTAGTCGCGCCCGCGCTGCCGGCTCGCGGCTATGCCATAGCGCCTCCGCTGCAATCTTCAGTTGTGCCGCGAGCACGCGCCACCAGTAGCGCCGCAGGAACGGACCCGGCAAGTTCATCGCCGCCACCAGTAGAAAGTTCCGGCCGCAATAGTAGCTCGCCAGCGACCCACCGCCGGTCGCCGAGAGCCGATGGCGTACTCGCGCTTGCGGGACGTATAGGCAGCGGTAGCCGCGTAGCTGCAAGCGCCAAGCTAAGTCCACGTCCTCACAGTACATGCCGAGCCATTCGTCGAAGCTGCCGGCGGCAAGCACCACCTCACGACGGTAGGCGGCAGCGGCGGCGCAGGGACCAAACACCCACTCCCGCCGGTCGAAGCGGCCATCATCGTTGGTCCAGACCCCGCGATTGCTCGGCACACCATTGCGCCCATACCCGTCGCCGGCCGAGTGGAACATGTCGGGACGGTCTGCCAGCAGGATTTTCGAGGCGCAGGACGCCAGGGTACCGTCCAAGTCAGCCAACAGCGGCGCACAGAGCGCCGCCAGCCAGTCCGGCTCCGGCTCGGCGTCGTTGTTCAAGAGCACCGCGATGTCGCCGCGGGCGGCGCGCAGCCCGGCATTGACAGCGCGCGCAAAGCCGCCGTTTTCGGCCAGCACCAGGGGTAGCGCCCATGGATAGTCGCGGCGCAGCAACGTCACCGTGTCGTCGGTGGAGCCATCATCCACAACGATGACTTGCTCCGGGCGGCGGGTCTGACGCACTACAGCGTCGAGGCAGCTTGGTAAGAGGTACGCGCCATTCCAGGAAGGGATAATGACCGCGATACTCTTGGCCGCGCTCGCCGGCGGCGCCTCGGCTGCGGACGGCGATTCAGTAGCAGCCATGGGTCAGGAGGCTCTGGCCCGCGCGGTGAGCGCCCATGGACAAGCGTTACTCTTGTACCGCTGCGAGCGCGTCCAAGAGCGCCTGGTACTGGGCGGGGTCACGCACGTCATAGCTCTCGTTCTTCCAGCGCACCGTCCCCTCGCGATCCACGACAAAGAGCGCCCGCCGGGCCACCGGTCCCTGCGGGCTGAGGACATCGTACTGCTCGATGACCGCGAGCTGCGTATCGGCTAAGAGCGGATACGACAGGCCGCCAAGCTTGTCGCACCACTGATCGTGGGAATCAACCGAGTCGGCGCTGATACCGAGGATTTCGGCCCCCAAGGCCTGGAATTGGGCGTATTCTCGCTGAAACGTGGTCATCTCGATGGTGCAACCGCCGGTGTCGTCCTTGGGGTAGAAGGCCAGGAGCACGTTACGATCACCACGGTAGTCGGAGAGCTTGACCGCGGCGCCTCCGGCTGCCGCCAGTTCAAAATCCGGGGCCGCTTGTCCCACCTCGACGCTCATGCCGCTCCTCCTTGCAGCCAATCTCGCTCTCAATCTTAACACTTAACAGCGGTCCCCGGTCTCGTCGAGCGGTACTCGACGGCCACAAGACTCGAAAGCGCGACAACCATCGTGTATTATTCATGCTGCGAGTAGTGTGACGGCGAGTATCCCTAAGCCGGTGGCAGCCGCAGGCAATCCAGGTTGCGGTAGCCGAGTACATAACGGTATAGTGAGGCCTACTACTCTGCGGTCTACCTCACTAAAAGCAACTCCAAAAATACATCGCCCGATCTCGCCGTTCTTCAGCCATCTGTCGCTCCGAGGAACGCGCGAGCACCTGGGCATCTCACGCGATGAGTAACTCGTCGCCGACAGCGTGATGCGCGGCTGTCCGCGCAGATCACAGCATCAGGCCACCCTACGGGCGCCACGGGCGCCGCAATCGGCCAGACATGGTGCGCCAACCCCACCATGTCGCTGCGGCCAGCGCGAGCCGCACGGGTGCGCGGCCTAGCTGCGACAGGCGCCGCTGGTGGAGCCAGCTGTCGGTACCGTAATCCAGCGAGGGCGAGGAGCAGACTACATGCCGGGCAACAACGCCGAGCGGCCTACTATCACGACCAACGGCCCGGCCGCTACCGACGCGGCGCCCGCCGCCGGAGATACGCCGAGCGATCCGGCCACTGCCGGCGCCCCCGAAGCAACGGCCCGGTCCCACCGCCAGCGCTCCCACCGATCAGCCCGCACACGGCTGGTGCGGCGTCGCTCGGCTCGCCGCATGCAGAACAGCGAAGCTACCACCCCGGCGCAGCCGCGTCTGACCAGACGCCGCCAGCACAGCGAGGCATCCTCCACCGGGCCGGGGCCGCGACGCCGCACGCGCAGCCAGCGGCTTGCCAACGGCACGAGTGCGACGAAACGTTCCGCCAACCGCACCTCGACCACAGCACGCAAGCCGGCGACGCGCAGCGGCAGCGACGCGCCGAGCAGCAACGGCAGTGTCAACGGGAGCGTCAGACGGTCCCGCCGCAGCGCGGAGACCGAGCTGCAACCCACTGCACACAGCGGTGGCCGCAAGGCCTCGCGTCTCACCCGCAGCGCGAGCTATCGAGCACTGGGCACAGACACAGCGACTATCGAACCGGTCGCCTCCAGCTTGGGGCGACCGCTCCAACTGTCGGCAAGACGTTGGTCGTCACTCGGAACTCCCAGGTCCGACAGTAATGCGCTGGCCAGTGGCGCAACCTATCGAGCGTTGGGACGGAGTGGGGGCGGCGCCGAGCATACGGACCCAACCGAGGCTTCCGGCACCGCCGTCTACAGGACCTTGGGTCGCTCATCGCTACCGATGCACCGCGCGCAGCCACCGCTGCACCAGAGCAATGCCGCCAAGGACCGCAGCAAGCCCGCGCGACCGGCGACGCGGCCCACGCGCCGGAGCCGCCTGCGCCGCGCTTCCCAGCGGCCTCGCCCCAGTCGCGCCAACGCGGCCCCACGCAGCGACGACTAGGCTGCGGCGACGATGCTCGGTCACTCCCGTGCCGTCACCCCGTCATTTCCGCGCACGCGGTAATCCAGGCGTTGGAGAGCAGAGTGACGGTACCGGCTCCCGCCTCGTCACTGCGGCTTGCGCCGCAACGACGGGGATCAACCCCCAACACACAGCGGGAGATGTCACAATAGTATGGAGAAGGTTGCTCCGACATGCGAGGCTCAAGAGTGCGGCGCGCGGCACATTGGCTGGCGGACCGCCCGCGCGTAATCCTCGCGGCGCTGGCCCTGAATATCGTTGCGCTGCTCGCCTCGGCGTGCTTCTGGATACCCACGCCGTACCAAATGCTGCTGCCCGGCCCCGTGACCGATACCAACACACTGGTCGAGCCGCCCCCACAGGAGACCGAGGGGGCGCTCTATCTCACCTCGATCTATAGCAACCCGGCCAGCGTGGCGGAGTGGCTGTATGCCCAAGCGGATCCGCAGGCCGGCCTCATACCGCGCGAGCAGGCCCGGCCACAGCATCTGTCCCGCAAGGAATACCGGAAGCTGCTGGACACGATGATGGACAACAGCAAAATGGCGGCGCGGGTGGTGGCCTTCCGCGCTGCCGGTTTCGAGGTGGACGTAGACGGCCAAGGGGCACTGATCCGCGATGTCCGGGCCGACAGCCCCGCGCAGGGCATCCTGGCGGTCAACGATGTGGTCACGATGGCCGGCGGGCGGGCGGTGAGCACGAAGGACGACCTGATCGCCGTGATCCGCGCGCACCGTCCCGGTGATCGGCTGCCACTTGAGGTGCGCCGCGGCGACGCCACTCTATCGCTCACGACGACGCTGGCCGAGTCTCCTGAGCAGCAAGGCCGCGCCCTGATGGGCGTCGTGGTCGTCACCTACAAAGTCAAATACTCCTTTCCACGGGAGCTGAAGATACGATCCGAAGAGCTGGGCGGGCCATCGGCCGGGCTGATGTTTGCCTTGGCGCTCTACAACACCTTGACTCCCGGCGACCTCACCAGCGGACACCGCATCGCCGGTACCGGTGCGCTGGCCACTGACGGACGGATCAGAGGCGTCGGCGGCGTCCCGTACAAGGTCCGCGCAGCAGAGAAAGCAGGCGCAGCGTACTTCCTGGTGCCAACGGACAACGCTGATGAAGCGCGCCAGGTCGCCCGCACCGTGCAGATCGTCCCGGTCGGCTCTTTCGACGAAGCGCTACCTTTTATTCAACAGCTCCCACCAGTCGGCGGGGAAGCCCTCGCCGCCGACCGGCCGCCACCATCACCGGGCAGCACCACCCACCCGACAGTCACCCCTACCCCGACCTAGCGCCGAGCACACCCGGCCCGCGGCTGGGGTCACCCAACGGGTCAATCACCCCATGAAGAGGCCGCCGTTCACGTCAATGCACTGGCCCGTGATGAAGCTGGCGGCGTCGCTCAACAAGAAGTGGATCACCTCCGCGATCTCCGCCGGTGTGGCCAGGCGGCCCGTCGGCAGCGCTGCCATGACCTGATCGTACTGCTCCGGTGGCAGCGCGGTAATCATCGTCGTCTCGGTGGGGCCGGGCGCTACGCAGTTGATCCGTATCCCCTCCTTGGCATGGTGTGCCGCCATCGTCATCGTCATGCCGATCACGCCGGCTTTCGAGGCGGCGTAACTGGGCGCCGCGAGGATGGATTTCGTGCGGCCGGCGAGTGACGACAGGTTCACGATGGCTCCGCCGGAGCGCAGCAGGTGCGGCAGGACGGCACGCGACCACAGGAACGAGCCTGTTAGGTTGATCTCCAGCACGAGACGCCAGTCGTCCGGAGTAGTCTCCAGCGCCGTACCGGTCCGGAGGATACCGGCGGCGTTCACCAGCGCGTCGAGCCGTCCCCAGTGCGCTACGACCGCCGCCGCCGTCTGCTCGGCAGCAGCAGCATCCGTCACCTCGGCCGCCGCGGCCCACGCCTCCCCACCCGCTGCGGACACGGCCGCGGCAGTCGCTTGCGCGGCGGCTAGGTTCAAGTCAACCGCCGCGATCCGCGCGCCGGCCTGCGCCAGACGCAAGGCAGTCGCGCGGCCGATGCCGCCCCCGGCGCCCGTGATGAGCGCGACCTGCCCCTGCAACGTCGGTTGCTCGTGTACGGCTTGCCCACCTGCCATCGCTCGCTCCTCCTCATGGTTGGCTGAAACCGATTGTACCGCTTTTCAGTGTGGCAGCCGTGGCGACCGGGCAAGTTGCTCCGACTGCCAACGCATTGGTACCTCGCTGGCCAAAGGCGGCGGGTCCAAAGCTGATACCTGGGAACGCCCGACACCGGCAGCTTTGCCCCGTCGGTTGCCCTAGTCGTGTCAGTGTGCGATAGTCACCTGCCAGGAGATTCCACGCTCACGCTACGCAGAGTCACCGGCAGCACAGGCTTGTCGGCAGAGGGGAGTGTCATCCAATGGTCGGAGTTGCAGAGGCACCGATGGCGACGACTACCGTTGATCTGGCCGGGCTGGACCAAGATCAGCTCGTCGCCATGTATCGCATGATGGTCCGTATTCGCCGCTTCGAAGAGCGTCTGAAGGGGCTGTTCATGGAGGCGCGCCTGTACGGCAGCGTCCACCTATACGTGGGCCAGGAGGCGGTGGCAACCGGAGTCTGCGCCGCGCTGCGGGACGACGACCTCATCACGAGCACGCATCGCGGTCACGGCCACTGTCTCGCCAAGGGCATGGAGATGCGGGGGATGATGGCCGAGCTGATGGGCAAGGCCACCGGCTATTGCAAGGGGAAGGGCGGCTCCATGCATATCGCCGACCTCGACCTCGGCGTGCTCGGCGCCAATGGGATCGTCGGCGCCGGCTTGCCCATCGCCACCGGCGCGGCGCTCGGCAGTCGGCAGCTGGGCAGCGACCGCGTGACCGCGAGCTTCTTCGGCGACGGCGGCGCCAACCAAGGCGCGTTCCACGAAGCCATCAACCTCGCCGCCGTGCTAAAGTTGCCCGTGGTGTTCATTTGTGAAAACAACCAGTTCGCGCAGTTCCAGCGCGTGACGGAGGATACGTCGGTCAAGGACATTGCCACCCGCGCTATCGCCTACAACATCCCCGGCCACATCATTGACGGCCAGGATGTCATCACCGTCTACCGCACGATCAAGGACGCCGTTGCGCGGGCACGCCGGGGTGAGGGGCCCTCGCTGGTCGAGTGCAAGACCTACCGCTGGGAGGGCCATTTCGTCGGCGATCAGGAGGTCTACCGCACCCGCGAGGAGGTCAGAGCACAGTACGTCCACGACCCGATCAGACGCTTCCAGGAGCGTCTCGCCGCCGCCGGGATTATGACCGACGCGGAAGCGGAGTTGGTTGACACCGCCGCGCGGGAGGAAGTGGAAGACGCCCTGCAGTACGCTGAGGAAAGCCCGCTTCCCGACGAGTCGCTGATCTTCACGGACATTTTTACGGAGGAGTAGTCGGCTGCCGATCACGCAGCCCCGAGCCGGCCAAGGAGTAAACACGATGGCAACGCTTTCGACGAGCAAGGCGCTCAATGCGGCACTGCGAGAAGAGATGCTCCGGGACGACCGGGTGTTTGTCCTCGGCGAGGACGTGAAAGACTCGGCCTACGGGGTCACCGAGGGCCTGTATGACCAGTTCGGGCGCGAGCGGGTCATCGGCACGCCGATCTCCGAGGCGGCGATTGCCGGCGCCGCGGTCGGCGCCGCGGCGGTCGGCGCGCGACCGGTCGCCGAGATCATGTACATGACCTTCCTGACTATTGCCATGGATCAGTTGGTCAACCAGGCGGCCAAGATGAAATACATGTTCGGCGGCAAGGCCCGGCTCCCGCTCGTGATCCGCACGATGGCCGGCGCCGGTCGCGGGAACGCGGCGCAGCACTCGGCTTACCTGGAATCGTGGTTCTGCCACGTGCCCGGCATCAAGGTGGTGCTTCCCTCCACTCCGGCCGACGCCAAGGGCCTGCTGAAGACGGCCATCCGCGACGATAATCCGGTGCTCGTCGTCGAGAACAAGGTGCAATACGCCGAGACCGGCGAGGTTCCCGACGACGACTACACGATCCCCTTCGGGCAGGCCGCCGTCCGCCGCGAGGGTAGCGACGTGACGGTCGTTGCGCTGCAACGGTGCGTCGGCATGGCCTTGGAGGCTGCCGAGGCAGCGGCCGCCGAAGGAATCGAGGTCGAGGTCATTGACCCCCGCACGCTCGTCCCCCTCGACCTAGAGACAATCTTGCAATCGGTCCAGAAAACACACAACGTCGTGATCGTCCACGAAGCCGCCGAGCGCTGCGGATTTGGCGCCGAGCTGGTCGCGCAGGTGCAGGAGAACGTCTTCGACTATCTCGATGGCCCGGTGCTGCGCGTCGCCAACCCGAACGTCCATATTCCCTTCAGCGCCAACCTGGAGGCCGCGTCCATTCCCAGTCCCGATCAGATCCTCGACGCCATCTACCGCACCGTCAGCTAACGGACGAGGCCGGAGCAGCCGCCCACGAGTGATGATTGCAGCGAGGTGCGCGCTTTTCCGCGCCCGAAACAATGCTCATTAGAGGAGGAGCCAGGTGTCTGTTCCACTGAAGATGCCGCAGCTCGGTCTGACCATGACCGAAGGCAAGATCACGCGCTGGCTCAAGCAGGAGGGCGATGCCGTCGAAGCGGATGAAGCTATCCTGGAGATCGAGACCGACAAGATCAATGCCGAAGTCGAGGCGCCGGCAACCGGTCGGTTGACGCACGTCCAAGCCCAAGCGGGCGATGCGGTCAAAGTGATCGGCTTGCTCGCCATTATTGCCGCGCCTGAAGACACCGACGCCGACCTCGCGGCCGCCGTCGAGGCCGCCAAGGCGGACGCCGAACGCGGCACGGCCGCCAGTCAGGCAGTCGCCACCACCCAGACCACCAGGCGCCCGCCGCCCCGAGTACGACCCCAGCGCCCCGACCGGCCGGCACCGCCGGCCGCGGCCGGCGGGCGCGTCATGGCCTCGCCGGTTGCCCGCCGCTTGGCACGAGAGCTTCAGGTGGACCTCAGCACCGTCACCGGCACCGGTCCGCGGGGTCGGATCGTGGAGAGCGATGTCCGTGCTGCGGCCGAAGCGAGTGCGGCAGCGCCAGCGGCTCCGGCAGCATCCGAGGCGACCCGGCTGACCGCCAAGCAGGTCATTCCGGTCAGCGGTATCCGCCAGGTCATTGGGGAGCGGATGAGCGCCAGTCTGCGGGACATGGCCCAGCTGACGATCTTCACCGAGGCCGACGCCACGGCGCTGCGTGACCGCCGCACAAGCCTGGTCCAGGAAGCCGCGGCCGCGAACGGCCCTCGCCCGACGTACAATGACCTGCTCGTCTGGCACCTCGCCCGCACACTCGCCGACCATCCACTGCTCAACGCCAGCATGGTGGGCGAGGAGATTCACTGCTGGGAGGAAATCAACATCGGCGTAGCCGTTGCGCTCGACAGCGGCCTCATCGTTCCGGTCGTGCGCGCCGCGAACACCAAGTCGCTCACCGACTTGGCCGGTGAGACGGCCGACCTCGCAGACCGAGCACGCACCAATCGCCTCAGCCCGGATGAGCTGCTCAACGGCACCTTCACGATCACCAACCTGGGAACCCTCGACGTAGACGGCTTTACCCCCATCATCAATCCCCCGCAGTCGGCCATTCTCGGCGTGGGACGGATCGTGCCGCGGCCGGTTGTCGTGGATGGCGAGATCGCGGTACGGTATATGGTGACCCTGAGCCTGTCCTTCGACCATTGCATTGTGGATGGGGCACCCGCCGCGCAGTTCCTCCAAGCGCTCAAGCAGGCCATCGAGCAGGGGTAGCAGGGTTAGCGTGGGCCACCTTAGGCCTCGGCCTCGCGCTGGATTGGCGTAGGATTAGGATTGGGTGGCTGCAGGAGACTGGCGGGAGTGAGGAGCAGAGTTGATGGCCGACGCCATGCCGTCCAGTGGCCCGCCGGCCGAGTGGTTGAGCGCCGAATCCGAGCGGTGGGTAGCCGACGGACTGATTACCCGTTCGCAGCGCGCCGCCCTGGGCACGCGCTACGGCTTCGCCGCCGCTGACGAGCCATCGGAGGCGGCGACACGCATCCCCCTCCCGACGATTGTGCTGGGCGCGGGGCTGGGCCTGCTCGCGATTGGGCTGCTCCTCGTCGTCGCTGCCAACTGGGGCGCCCTCGCCTACTGGCTGCGGCTAGTCCTAGTGGCCATACCTGGTGCGCTGGCGGCCTACGCCGCGCCGCGCGTCGAGCGTCCGGGCTGGCGGCACATCGCCGGTCAGTTTGTGGACGCCATTGTGGCGGCCAGCTTGCTCGGCTTCGCGGCGGTGATCTCGCAGCACACCCAGCAATCCATCCGCGACTGGATCGAACTGCTGCTGGTCGCCCTCGTGCCTACGCTTATCTACCTCGAGCTGCGGCGGAGCACCTTCCTGGCGACGGCCGGCTGGGTCACTGCGGCCGGCTTGGGCGTCTTGTGGTTGCACGACGAACTGGTCGCCGGGCAATGGGGCAACTTTGGCTTGAACTACTGGGTCCTCTACGCGATGGGGCTGACGCTTGCACTCCGCACGCGCGGTTACTGGACCCCGCTCTTCGCCCTCCTCAGTGGCCTGGGGCTGGGCTGCGGACTGATTATCATCGCGAGCGAGTATCCCGGCCCGGTGCTCGAAGGGACACTGGTCGGGGTGGTGGCCGCCGTCGCCGCCATCGGTATCTGCGCCTGGCGCCTCTGGCAGACGCCGACCCGCACCTGGCTGCTCGCCCAGATATACGTCGTAGCCGTCAGCGTGGCCTTGCTCTGGTTCAACCTCTGGGATCGCTTGATCGCCGTCGAGGAGGAAATCGTCCCGCTCCTGATCTACGAAGGTACGTGGTGGCTGACCGCAACGGTGACCGCCATCGTGATGGTCCTCTGGCTGCTGCGCCTCCAGCAGCGCCACGAGGCAGTGGGGCCGCTCTGGTACACGCTGCGCTGGGTCATGCTGCTCTACGCCATCGCCGGCGCCTTTGCCGGCGTCGGACAGGTACGCACTGAGGCGAGGATCGTCGAGGCCACGGTGCAGCCGCTTGCGGATGCCGGCATCCTTCTCGCCGGGCTGCTCACGGTTGCGGTGACCTGGTACCTCCTCAACCGTGTACCCCTGCTGCGGACCGGGAATGTCACTGCAAGCCAGCCGCAGCGCTCGTGGCTGCTGACCGCCGGCGCCCCGCTGGCCGCGGGCACCGTCGCTTGGGTGCTCTGGCTGCCCGTGGCGCGGCTCATCGCCGCCGTCGAGCCGGACGTGCTGGAGGGGTTGTTCGTAGCCCTCGCGCAATGGGGCCTGACCGTCCTGAGCGCCGTCTGGATCGTGGTCCTGCTCGCACAGCAGGCCGAGGCGGCGGCGGGGCGCGCCGCCCGTGTAATCTGGGCATTGGTGATCGCCCTGAGCCTGCTGCTCTTGATCGTCGCCTATGTCCAGCAGGTGAGCCTGCTGCTGCGCGGGCTGACCTTCCTGAGCGTGGGCGTCATCCTGCTCTTCAGCACAGTTGGACGAGGGTGGCTGCCGTTCGGCCGGCGAGGTGCGGGTCGGAGCGCCGCGGATGCAGCAGAATGAGGAGCACGGACATGACACCGGCACCGGCAGCACCCAACGCCGGAACGGTAGCCGGCAACGCACCAATGGACTGGCTGCGGCTGTACGACCGCTGGCGAATCGTTCCGCTCCTCGTCGTCCTCGCCGGTCTCGCCGTCATGGTCACGCTTGCCTACCTGACCGAGGCGCGCTTGGAGCGTTACCCTATCGTGACCGTGGACGCCGTGGCCGTGGACCCGGCGGAGCTGCTGCGCGGCTCCTACGTTGATCTGGCCGTGGAACTACCGACGCAGACTGGAGATACGGAGCGCCAGGTCGTGCGCTTCTTTGCAGCGGAGGAGGATGCTCGCACGATTGAGGGCGCCCTGCGCCGGCAGGAGGTCAAGCTGGAAGCGCGGCTCTCACCGAACAACGAGTTGCATCCCCTGGCCGTGATTACGCCGGACGGACGACGATTCGACACACGCTGACCACGCCGCCGCCCATGATTCGACCGGGGCTGCGGTTGATGGGAGGAGAGCGACAATGCAAGCGCTCGTCAAGACTGCCCGCGGTCCAGGCCACCTTGCACTCCGGACCCTTCCCGACCCGGTGCCCGGTCCCGGCGAATTAGTCATCTCCGTTGCCGGGTGCGGTATCTGCGGGACCGATCTGCACATCGAGGCCGACGAGTACGCCTCGGTGCCCCCGGTCGTCTTGGGCCACGAGACGGCCGGACACGTGGCGGCGATAGGGGCAGGGGTCCACCAAGTCAGTGTCGGCGACCGGGTGACGACGCAGCCGTTCTTCTCGATCTGTGGTACCTGCGAACGGTGCCGCGCCGGGCGACCGAATCTCTGCACCCAGCGCCGCTCTATCGGCACACACGTCAACGGCGCCTTTGCCGAGTACGTCAAGGTGCCGGCCCATCGCGTGCTCCCGCTGCCGGAAAACCTCGACACGCTTGCTGCCGCCATGACGGAGCCGGTCGCCTGCTGCGCCCACGGCATTCTCGACTATGCGCCACCCACACCCGGTGACGTGGCCGTCGTGTCCGGGCCTGGGCCGATGGGGCTGGTCGCGGCCCAGATCGCCCAAGCCGCCGGCGCCGAGGTCGTCCTGCTCGGCACGAGCGCCGACGAGCGCCGTCTCGCCTTGGGCCGGCAGGTCGGCATCCCGCACGTCCACGACATCACACGCGACGACGTGGACGGCATCATCGCCGACCTGACTGATGGACAAGGCGCGCCGCTGGTAATCGAATGCGCGGGCGCCGCGCCCTCCTTCGACCAGTGCGTGCGGCTGGCACAGCCCGGCGGGACGCTGCTGCAAATCGGCCTCTACGGGAAGTCGGTACAGGTGGACATGGACGCGGCCATCATCAAGGAGCTGCGGCTGTTCGGCAGCTTTGGCCAAGTGCCGACGGCCTGGCCGCGGGCACTCGACTTGATGGCGGCGGGCAAAGTGCAGACCGCCCCCCTGATTACCGCCGTGCTCCCCCTCACCCAATGGGCAGACGGGTTTGCCGCAGCGCGGGCCAAGAGCGAGGGCAAGGTCGTACTGATTCCGGCGGGGTAGGGCAACGGTCCTCACTCCCCGGCCCCCTCTCCATCACCGAGCGATAGAGAGGGGGGGGCACCAGAGGCGGGACGGGGCCAAAAACGCTACCTCAGCAGGTTGGCCACGTTCACGAGGACCGACCGGTCATCCGACGCCGCGCTCCCAGAGGCCGATGCGCTGCCGCTGGGCGACGCCTTCGGCGGCGAGTAGGTCGCCGGCGTAGCAGGGGTTGAGGCGGAGAGAGAAAATATATGCCCGCGCCAGACCGGCGGCGACCAGCTCCCGGTTAACGTGGCGCTCGCCGACGAACAGGTTTCGGAGCAACCGGCCATACTGGTCGGCCTCCTCCTCGCAGCGCTCCATCCGCACCGGCTGCCCGGTGGTCAACCGGGCGGTCAGCGCGGTGGCCTCCTGGAACAGCCACTCGCCGCGCTCCGGCGTGTCAATCCCGAGCAGCCGCACCCGTGCTTCCGGGCAGCACACATCCACCGTATCCCCGTCAACGACCCGCGTGACCCGCACCGTCGGGCCAGCATCCTCTGGGCTGCTGGCCTCGCCTGGAGTGCTCGCGTCGCCGCCCCCAGACCGCACGCGCAGGGTGATGACTACGGTGAGGACCACGATAGCGGCCACGACGGAGGCGGCCAGGAGCGCATACACTACGCGGCGAAGCATGGCGAGAGCATAGCGGACCGGAAAACGTTACGGCAGCGAGACGACAGCGCCCTGTGCCGCCGGTACACTACTCGATAAGGAGCGAGACGTATGAAGGTAGTGGTCGCTGGCAGCGGCGCTCGCGAGCACGCGATCGCTTGGAAGGTGAGCCAGAGCACGCTGGTATCGGAGTTGATCGCGGCGCCAGGTAACCCCGGCATGGAGACGCTCGGTCGTACCGTCGCCCAGGACCCACTAGACGGAGCGGCTTTTGCCCGTTGGGCGCGGGCAACGGGCGCGGACTTGGTGATCGTCGGGCCGGATGATCCGATCGCCATGGGGCTGATTGACGCCTGCGAGGCGGCCGGCGTGCCGGCGTTCGGTCCAACGGCGGCGGCGGCACAGATCGAGGCGAGCAAAGTCTTCGCCAAAGAACTGATGTCCCAGCACAGCATTCCGACCGCGCCGTACCGGGTCTTCGACCAAGCCGGCGCAGCCCACCGCTATCTCGATGCGCCGGGGCGCGACTATCCCGTCGTCGTGAAGGCGGACGGCTTGGCGCGCGGTAAAGGGGCCATCGTAGCGGCCGATCGCGCTGCGGCCCATGCAGCCGTGGCGGCGATGCTGGAAACACGGGTCTTCGGCGCGGCCGGCGACCGCATCCTGATCGAAGAGTGCCTCGTCGGACCAGAGGCATCCGTCTTTGCCATCTGCGATGGCGAGCGGGCGTGGCCCTGCGGCGCGGCCCGCGACTATAAGCGTATCGGCGAGGGCGACCGCGGTCCGAATACGGGCGGCATGGGCGCCTACGCACCGACAAATCTCGTGCCGCCGGCCGTGCTGGAGGACGTGCGGCAACGCATTCTGCAGCCAACCGTCGAGGCGCTGGCCGCTGCCGGCCGGCCGTATCGCGGGGTGCTCTACGCCGGCCTGATGTTCACCGCCGATGGTCCCCAAGTCATCGAGTTCAACGCCCGTTGGGGCGACCCGGAAGCACAGGTGCTCCTGCCGCTGCTTAAGAGCGACTTTGTCGAGATCGCCTTGGCCGCTATGGCCGGCCGGCTGGACACGGTACCCATTGAGTGGCACGATGGAGCCGCGTGCGGGGTTGCACTCGCCTCGGCCGGCTACCCGGAGGCGGCGCGCGACGGCGAGCTTGTCGGCGGGCTGGACTCGTGGGGCGACGAGGCGCTGCTGTTTCACGCCGGCACGACTACAACCGCCGACGGCGCCATCAGCACAGCCGGCGGTCGGGTGTTCACCGTCGTCGGGACAGGGCCAACCCTGGCGGCGGCCCGCGACGTAGCCTACCGCAACGTCGAGCGGGTGCAGTTTGCGGGCCGCTACTATCGCCGGGATATTGGCGCCCGCGAGATCGCCACCACCACAGCGACCTGATGGGAGCCGCTGAACCGGTTGGTCTGCACAATCCGTTAGGGAGCAAGGTGGTGTCGCCAACTCCGTTGCGTCAATCCGGCTTCCGCCGGAATCCAGGCGCTTCTTGGGGTAGCAGCCGGCATACCCACCCTGGATTCCCGCCTGCGCGGGAATGACCGGGCAACATCAACAGCGCCTAGCATCACGTACTGCGTCGTGAGGAGGACAGCCAATGCCGCAAGTAGCCATTGTGATCGGGAGCACGTCGGACGAGTCGTATCTGGAGGACGCACGCGCGCTGCTCACCGAGTTCGGGGTCGAGTACGAGTTCCGGGTGATCTCCGCACACCGCAACCCCGATGCGACCCACGAGTTTGCTACCACGGCCCGCGACCGCGGTATCGAGGTCATCATCGCCGCCGCCGGCATGGCCGCCCACTTGCCGGGCGTGGTCGCCTCCCTGACCACCCTGCCGGTGATCGGGGTGCCACTGCCGGGCAGCGAGCTACGCGGCCTCGACTCGCTCTACGCCATCGTGCAGATGCCGGCCGGGGTCCCGGTCGCCTGTATGGCCGTGGGTAGCCATGGCGCCCGTAACGCTGCCCTGTTCGCGGTCCAGATTCTCTCCCTGAAGGACGAGCGCCTGTGCGACGCTTTCGCCGAGTACAAGGCCGGCCTGGCCCGGCCGCGCTCCTAACCGCAGCCGCACGCTAATACAGCCGTTTAACTTGCCGGGACTTCGCGTTATTGGAGGTCTAGCAGGAGCATGGCGCGGCTGGTCGGGGCTGAGTTCAGCGAGCGTACCCATCGCCAACAGACTGTGCGCTTGGAGCGGATGGACTGCCTGGACTTCCTACGCTCACTCGCCGACGCTTCCGTGGACATCATCGTCACCGATCCGGCCTACAGCGGCATGAACCGGCACTTGCAGTTCGGTCACGGGAGGATCGTTGGGCACTACGGAAGCAAGAGCGACACTGCGAAGCAGAAGTGGTTCCAGGAATTTCACGACGATCCCGACACCTACCGGCACTTTCTGACGGAATGCAAGCGCGTCCTCCGCAATAATCGCCACCTCTACATCATGTTCGACAGCTATTCGCTGCTCACGCTCGGCCCCATCGTGAGAGAGGTCTTCGACGTGAAGAATCTCATCACCTGGGATAAAATAGTGATTGGAATGGGGCACTATTTCCGTCGGCGCCACGAGTACGTCCTCTTTGCCACGAAGGGACATCGCAAGCTCTCGCGCCGGGACATCCCCGACGTATGGCGCTTCCGACGTATCCACCGCGCCACCTATCCCACCCAGAAGCCGGTCGAAGTGTTCGCGGCAATGCTGTGCGGCAGTGTCGAGCCTGGCTTTGTCGTGTGCGATCCGTTCGTGGGTAGCGGCTCGGCAGCGATTGCCGCGCTCAAGCAAGGCTGCTCATTCGTCGGAGCGGACGTATCCGAGCAGGCTATCGCGATAACGCGCGAACGCACCGAGGTCTACCGGACCACCGGGCACGACCCGCTCCAACAAGAGAGCGCAATCGAAAACGAGAGTGATGCAGCGTTTCTGGATATCCCCGATCAGGACAACCAAGCAGTAGGGGCACAATCCGCCCTTTGACGGATGCTCCCAAGATGAGGACAGACAGACGATGATCGAACGGTATACGTCCAAGGAGATGGGCGCGATCTGGTCCGATCAGGCCAAGATGGACGCCTGGAAGGATGTCGAGATCGCCGCCTGCGAGGGCTGGACGGAGCAAGGGATGATCCCCCCGGACGATATGGCCAAGATCAGACAGGGTACGTTTACCCTGGAGCGCGTGGCCGAGATCGAGAAAGTGACCGACCACGACACCGCCTCGTTCGTGCAAGCACTTGGCGAGAGCCTAGGGCCGGAGTCGCGGTGGGTGCATCACGGCCTGACGTCTTCCGACGTGGTGGACACCGGGCTGGCGCTCCAACTGGTGCGGGCCAGCGACCTACTCATCGAGGATGTCCAACGGCTCATCGCCATCCTGGAGCGGCAGGCGCTGGACTACAAGGACACGCCAACCATCGGCCGCACGCACGGCGTCCACGCCGAGCCGACGACCTTCGGGTTCAAGCTGCTGATCTGGGTCGAGGAGATGCGCCGCAACCTGGCCCGGCTGCAAGCAGCGCGGCGGGCGGTGGCCGTGGGCAAGATTTCCGGAGCGGTCGGCACCCATGCGAACGTGCCCCCCTCGGTCGAAGCTCACGCCTGCGAGTCGCTGGGCCTCACGGCCGCGGCGGTCTCCAACCAGATCGTGCAGCGTGACCGCCACGCCGAGTTCGTCTGCACCATTGCCATCGTGGGCGCCTCGCTGGACAAGATGGCGACCGAGATCAGGCATCTCCAGCGTACCGAAGTGATGGAGGCGGAAGAGCCGTTCGAGAAAGGGCGGCAGGGGTCGTCAGCCATGCCGCACAAGCGCAATCCGGCCCGCTGCGAGCGGGTGTGCGGCCTGGCGCGGGTGCTTCGTGGCTACGCGGTGGCGGGGCTGGAGAACGTCGCCTTGTGGCACGAGCGCGACATCTCCAACTCGTCGGTCGAGCGGGTGATCCTGCCCGACGCCTGCTGCGCGCTCGACTACATGCTACGCCTGTTCACCGGCGTGATGGATGGACTGCGCGTGCTGCCAGAGCGCATGCGCCAGAACCTCGACCTCACGCACGGCCTGCTCCATTCCCAGCGCGTGCTGCTGGCCCTGATCGAGGCGGGGATGACCCGTACCGAGGCCTACGAGATCGTGCAGCGCCACGCGATGGCCGCCTGGGAGCAGCAGGCCAGCTTCCAAGCGTTGCTGCTCGGAGACGAGGCTGTCCGCCGGTTACTATCGCCGGAGGAGGTGGCTGCGCTGTTCGACGAGAGCTATCACTTTGCCCATATTGACACGGCATTTCAGCGCGTCGGGCTGCTATCGTGATGGGCGACTTACCCTCGCCCGTCTCCATCGACTCCTCCCTCTCCACGTGTGTGGAGAGGGGCCGGGGTGAGGTTCGGATGAGACCCTACTGAACACTGACCACCAACCACTGCTTGAGGAGGCTGCGAACGATGCAGGAATCGAGTTTGCCGGGCGTACCGCTACTCACACGCGGCAAGGTACGCGATATGTACGATCTGGGCGACCAACTGCTGATCGTCGTCAGTGACCGCGTCTCCGCTTTCGACGTGGTGCTGCCGACGGCGATCCCCGGTAAGGGCAAGGAAGAGGCCGAGGTCGTGATGCGCTCCAGCCGCGGTCCACTCAACATCTGGGCGATGGCCGATTACGAGACGGTCACGGACCTGGATTACACCGGCGACCACGCCGCCAAATGGGAGACCTCGTTGCTGTGGTACCTGCGCCCGGACCTGGTGGATATGAGCCAGCTCCCTGCGGACCGGAACGAGAAGCTCTGGGGTGTAGGCGGCCTCGACCCACGCGACCACGCCTCGCAAGAGGTCGGCCGCGAGATTTGCGAGGCGATCATCGATCGCGTGGGGCAACGCGCGCTACAAATGCTCGCCGAGCTAGACTGACTGCTCGGTTGCCCCTTCCCTACGGAGGGGGTGCTTGACTCTGCCCTTTGGGAAGGCCTTACACTCGACTGCATGGAGGATAGGGCGATGGAGTGGGCCGACCTTTTGCCCATCGGGCGCTTCTCGCAGCTCAGTCGCCTCTCGCTCAAGGCGCTGCGCCTCTACGACCAGATGGGTCTTATGCGACCAGCGTACGTTGATCCCGAGTCCGGGTACCGCTACTACAGCATGTCCCAGGCGCGGGAGGCACAGCTCATTCGGCTGCTGCGACGTCTCGATATGCCGCTCAGCGACATTCGGCAGGTGTTGGGCACGTCAGACCCCCACAAACGGGCAGCCCTGCTGGACACGTACTGGTCCGGTGTGGAAGCACGGGTAGTTGAAGGGCGCCAGACTGTCACCCGTCTCCACCAGCTACTCAATAGGAGGCTGCTAACGATGCAGGAATCGAGTTTGCCGGGTGTGTCGCTGCTCACGCGCGGAAAAGTGCGCGATATGTACGATCTGGACGACCGTCTATTGATCGTCGTCACTGATCGCATCTCTGCCTTCGATGTGGTGCTGCCAACGGCCATCCCTGGTAAGGGCAAGGTGCTCAACCAACTCTCTACCTACTGGTTCGAGCAGACGCAGAACATCCTCCCCAATCACGTGCTAACAACGGATGTGGACGCCTATCCGTCGGAGTTGCGGGCACACGCCGCCCAGCTTGCCGGCCGCAGTATGTTGGTGCGGCGCGCCGAGCGGATTGACATTGAGTGCGTCGCGCGGGGCTACATCACCGGATCGGGCTGGGCCGAGTACCAAAAGTCGGGGACCGTCTGCGGTATTCGTCTGCCGGCGGGGTTGATCGAGGCCCAGCAGCTCCCGGAGCCGATCTTCACGCCCACTACCAAGGCTGAAACCGGGCACGATGAGCCGTTGACCTTCGAGCAGGTGGAAACTCTGGTTGGGCGCCCGCTCGCGGCCCAACTGCGCGACGCCACCCTCGCGGTCTACTCGGCCGCCGCGGAGCAAGCGCGACAGCGCGGCATTATCATCGCCGACACCAAGATGGAGTTCGGCATCATCAGGGATAATGGTGCCGACGAGGGCGAGTTGATCTTGATTGACGAGCTGCTGACTCCGGACTCATCGCGGTTCTGGGATACTGAGACCTATGAACCAGGCAGCAACCCACCCAGCTACGACAAACAGTACGTCCGTGACTACCTCGACTCAACTGGCTGGGACAAAGAGCCACCAGCTCCACCGCTGCCGTCCGAGGTCGTCGCTCGAACCCAGGAGAAATATGCCGATGCGCTTCGCCTTTGCCCACATTGATACAGCGTTTCAGCGCGTCGGGTTGCCGTCGTGATAGGCACCTCACCCCCTGGCCCCTCTTCCGCCGGAGAGGGGGAGTCGGACGAAGGCGGACGGGGTGAGGTTCGGATGAGACCCTACTGAACACTGACCACCAACCACTGCTTGAGGAGGCTGCGAACGATGCAGGAATCGAGTTTGCCGGGCGTACCGCTACTCACA
This sequence comes from Chloroflexota bacterium, assembly GCA_965220865.1. GTDB lineage: Bacteria > Chloroflexota > UBA11872 > UBA12225 > JAJDUF01 > JAJDUF01. Next base: position 2,053,612 of record OZ244848.1, on the reverse strand, counting down.
CGCGGCAAGGTACGCGATATGTACGATCTGGGCGACCAACTGCTGATCGTCGTCAGTGACCGCATCTCCGCTTTCGACGTGGTGCTGCCGACGGCGATCCCCGGTAAGGGCAAGGTGCTCAACCAGCTCTCCGCCTACTGGTTCGAGCAGACCAAGGACCTCCTGCCCAACCACGTGCTGACAACGGACGTGGACGACTATCCGGCGGAGCTACAGGTACACGCCGCCCAACTCACCGGTCGCAGCATGGTGGTGCGGCGCGCCGAGCGGATTGACGTCGAGTGCGTCGCGCGTGGCTACATCACCGGCTCGGGCTGGGCCGAGTACCAAAAGTCGGGGACCGTCTGCGGTATTCGTCTGCCGGCGGGGTTGATCGAGGCCCAGCAGCTCCCGGAGCCGATCTTCACGCCAACCACCAAGGCCGAAACCGGGCATGACGAGCCGTTGACCTTCGAGCAGGTGGAAACCATGGTGGGCCGCCCGCTCGCGGCCCAGCTGCGCGACGCGACGCTCGCGGTCTACTCGGCCGCGACGGAGCAAGCGCGGCAGCGCGGCATCATCATCGCCGACACGAAGATGGAGTTTGGCATCATCAAGGACAACGGCAGCGCGGAGGGCCAGCTGATCTTGATTGACGAGCTGCTGACACCGGACTCATCACGCTTCTGGGATACCGAGACCTACCAACCGGGCAGCAACCCGCCCAGCTACGACAAACAGTACGTCCGCGACTACCTCAGCGCCACCGGCTGGGACAAAGCGCCACCGGCCCCACCGCTACCGCCCGAGGTCGTCGCGCGGACCCAAGAGAAATATGCCGATGCGCTCCGCCGCCTGACGGGCCGCGACGTCGCGTAAGAGCATATCCGGCCCCCGTCCATCCAGGGCATCTCAAGCGAGGTCTCCAGGAACGCATCATGCGTCAGGCCGGCTTAACCGCCGCAGCGATGATCGTGCTCCTGGACTGAGGTGACAGCCATGCTGCAAGCGCATATCCGGGTGACACCGAAGCCCGGTATCAACGACCCACAGGGCCTCGCGGTACGCGGGGGACTGCACCAGTTGGGGTTTGCCGCCGTCGAGAGCGTGCGCGTGGGCAAGTACCTGGTGCTCACACTCGATACCGACGACGAAGCTGCGGCCCAGCGCCAAGTTACGGCGATGTGCGAGCGGCTGCTGGCGAATCCCCTGATCGAGGACTACACGCTGGAGCTGACGCGCCTCGCGCCCGCTCCGCAGGATGGTGGATGATGGGCCGTACCCGGCAAAGGAACCGATGATGAAGTTCGGCGTGGTGGTGTTTCCAGGATCGAACTGCGATGCCGACGTGTTCTATGTCGTGCGTGACGTGCTCGAACAGCCGGTCGAATACGTCTGGCACGAGCACACCGACCTGGGCGGCTTCGACTGCATTATCTTGCCCGGCGGCTTTGCCTACGGCGACTACCTGCGCGCGGGTGCCATCGCCCGCTTCGCACCGGTCATGCCGGCAATCGGTGCGTTCGCCGCCGGGGGTGGGTTGGTGCTCGGCATCTGCAACGGGTTCCAAATCCTGCTCGAAGCCGGCCTGCTGCCGGGGGCCATGCTCCGCAACCAATCGTTGCAGTTTCGCTGCGAGTGGGTCCACATGCGCGTCGAGCAGGCCGACACGCCGTTCACCAGCGAGTATCGGTCCGAGCAGATCGTGCGGATGCCCATTGCCCACGGCGAAGGCAACTACTACGCCGATCCCGGAACGCTCGCGGGCCTCGAGCGCCGCGGCCAGATTGTTTTCCGCTACTGCGACTCCCAAGGCTACGTCACCGCGGCGGCGAACCCCAACGGAGCGTTGGCGAACATTGCCGGCATCTGCAACGAGCAGCGCAACGTCGTCGGCCTGATGCCCCACCCGGAACGGTGCAGCGAAGCGCTGCTCGGTGGCAGCGACGGTCTGCCGTTGTGGCGGTCCGCCGTACACGCGCTGGTCGCAGCCGCGTGATGCACGTCTCCAGGCCGGTATCGTGACTGGGGGGATGCGCTGGAGCGAAGTTACCGCCGGCTACGCGGCAAAGGCCCGCGAAAGCCTCGCGTCGGCGGAAGCCGACTTTGCGGCGGGCCGCTACAATTCCTGTGCGCGCGGTGCCTACTACGCGCTGTTTCAGGCAGCAATTGCAGCGCTGCTGCAAGCCGGCGAGCCGCTCCGGGAGCGCTGGGCACACAAGTACGTGCAGAGCCGCTTCAGCGGTATGCTCGTCGGCCGACGTAAACTCTATCCATCCGCCTTGCGAGAAGCCCTGAGTACGGCAATCAGAATCCGACACCTGGCAGACTATGACTCCGCTAGGGTCGGTGAGCGTAACGCACGTCAGATTCTGAGTTATGCACGAAGGCTCGTAGGCCTTGTCGAAGAGGCGACGACATGAACCCAAACCGTATCTTCATTGGTCCGCCACCGTCCGAACCGCACCCGATCATACCTACACGCTTGGATGACCCGCGGGTGCAGGAACATCTTAGCAACTTACAGATGATCTTCAGCATGATCCACCCGGAGGCACAGTTCAAGCCTCTGGAGACAATAGAGCCGGTAGCCGGGGTCTGCTTGCGTGTCTATCTTGCCGACGAAGAGGTGGACGTGCCGAGAGAGGTTGACGAGTATCTGTTCCAGCTTCTCGACCGCGAAGGGCTATTCGTGTACCTCAATCTGTTACCGTTGCGCTGGGCGCCACTGGAGGCAGCTTGACAGCCGACGATGACTGACACGACCACCGCACCGATCACCGATGCCCAGTTGCGCGAGGTGGCGCTTACCCGCGCCGAATACCGGCGCATGGTGCAAACCCTGGAGCACGAACCCAATCCCCTTGAGCTAGGCATCGCCGGGGCGATGTGGAGCGAGCACTGCGGCTATAAGAACTCCAAGCCGCTGCTGGGCCGATTCCCCCACGATGGCGAGTACGTGCTGATCCGGGCCGGCGAGGAAAACGCCGGTGCGGTGGCCATCGGCGATGGCCTCGCCGTCGTGATGAAGATCGAGAGCCACAATCATCCCAGCGCCGTCGAGCCGTTCCAAGGGGCAGCCACGGGCGTCGGTGGCATCGTGCGCGACATCTTCACCATGGGCGCACGGCCCATCGCGGCACTCGATTCCCTGCGCTTCGGGCCGCCAACCACCGCCCGCAACCGCCACCTGTTCGAGGGCGTGGTGGGTGGTATCGGCTGGTACGGCAACTGCCTCGGTCTGCCAACGGTCGGTGGTGAAGTCGTCTTCGGACCAAGCTACAGCGCCAATCCGCTCGTCAACGCGATGTGCGTCGGGGTAGCACCGGTAGACGAGCTCGTCCGCGCCCGCACCGGCGAAGCCGGCAACCTCGTGCTCATGGTCGGCGCCGACACCGGACGCGACGGTATTCATGGCGCCACCTTCGCCTCGGTGGAAGACCCCGAAGCATCGCATCGCGGCGTCGTGCAGGTCGGCAACCCCTTCCTGGAAAAGCTACTGATCGAAGCCTGCCTGGAAGCAGCCCAGGACCCGGACGTTGTCGGCATCCAGGACCTCGGCGCTGCCGGGCTGACCAGCTCGTCGGTCGAGGCAGCCTCCCGGAGCAACGGCGGTATCGAGCTGGACATCGCGCAGGTGCCCCGGCGCGAGACCGGCATGACCCCCTATGAGGTCATGCTCTCCGAGAGCCAGGAGCGCATGGTGGTGATTGTCCGTCCCGGTGCAGCCCAACGCATCCAGCAGCTCTTCGACCGCTGGGGGTTGCACTCGGCGCTGATCGGACGAGTCACCGGTGACGGCCATCTGGTCGTGCGTGACGGCACCGAGGTTGTGGCCGACCTACCTACCTTTTTCCTGACCAACCCGCCGCTGTACCGGCGCGAGGGCGTGCCTTCTCCTGAGCTGGCCCGCTTGCAGGCGTTCGACCTCGGCACCGTGCCTATTCCGGACGATCTGAACGCTACCTTCCTCTCCCTCCTCGCAGCGCCCAACATCGCCAGCAAGCAGTCCGTCTACCGGCAGTACGACCATATGGTGCAAGCGGCAACCGTACAGGCGCCGGGGGGCGACGCGGCCGTGCTGCGCTTACGCGCTTCGCAGCGGGGGTTAGCCGTCTGCACCGACGGCAACGGCCGCTATTGCTACCTCGATCCGCTGCGGGGTGGCCGGGCCGCCGTGATCGAAGCAGCACGCAACGTCTCCTGCACCGGCGCTCGACCACTGGCGATCACGAACTGCCTCAACTTCGGCAACCCCGAAAAACCACACATCTACTACCAATTGCAGCAAGTCATCGAGGGCATGGCGCAAGCCTGCGAAGCATTGGGCACACCGGTAATCAGCGGTAACGTGAGCCTGTACAACGAGACGGACGATGAGGCCGTCTACCCTACTCCTATCGTCGGGATGCTCGGACTGCTCGACGACGTAAGCCGCCATTGTCCGGCACCATTCCGGCGCAGCGGCGACCTCGTCGCGTTGATCGGCGCGACGCGCAATGAGCTTGGTGCCAGCGAGTATCTGGCAACCATTCACGACACGGTAGCGGGGTGTCCGCCGGAGGTTGACCTGGACCGCGAGGCCGCAGTGCAGGCCGTCGTCCGCGCGGCGATAGCGCGTGGCCTCCTGCACTCGGCCCACGACTGCTCCGATGGCGGGTTGGCGGTCGCGCTGGCCGAGTGCTGCCTGCCGGCCGACGGACCGGACATCGGCCTCGACGCCACCTGTCCGGTAGACGGGGAGGAGCTACGCGCCGATGCTGTGCTCTTCGGCGAATCGCAGGCACGGATCGTCGTTTCGCTCCCGGCCGAGCAGTGGGACGATCTCGCCGCCCTGGCCGCCGCGTCGGACGTGCCGCTCGCGCCGCTGGGGACAACCGGCGGCCGCCGGTTCCGCCTGGCACCCTACCTCGACGTATCACTGGAGGCCGTCGCCGACGCTTATCGCAACGGCCTCCCGCGCGCGCTGACGGCAGCGGGCGAGGCGGCTTCACCCTAACCGTGCGCGGCCGACGCTGAGGAGTCGTCGGTGTGGTAGGATGGCACTCACACATGCCCCACCGGTGATGATTGCTCTTGCCTAACCGTGTGCGAAGGACCCAGGTCGGAAGTTAGGAGGGGAACATGGAACTGTCCGAAGTGAAACACGCGGATTTCCGGGAGAGTGGCTTCATGGTGGTGCGGAACCTCCTCGCGGCCGACGAGGTGGCGGCGCTGCGCCAGCGCGCGGATGATCTCATCCGCGAGATTGACGACTACCAACAGCACGACACTGCCGAGCGCCAGCGGTTGGCGGAGTTACACCGCCAAGAGGATCATGTCGCTGAAGCACGATCACAAGACTACGTCGAGATGCCGCAGGAGCAGATCGTCGGGCGCTACGCTCGTCGCGGCGACCGGGTGTACCCGGCGCGCCAGCATCCGGTTGACGAGGCCGCCGCGGCCGCGGCGAAGGCCTCCGATAACCCCTGGAACCATTTCGGCGGCACGATCAACCATCTGGCCGACAACGATGCGGTATTCCGGCGGTTTGCCGCCCACCCCAACGTGGTGAAAGTGCTCCAAGAGCTACTCGCGCCCAATCTCAAGCTGTGGTTCGACCACCTGTACAACAAGCCGCCGTACAACGACTCCGGGGTGTATGGGGGCGCCAACCGCTTCCATCAGGACGGCTTCTTCCAGTACGACCGCCGCAGCGTGACCTGCTGGATCGCTCTCGATGAAGTGACCGTGGAGAACGGCTGCTTCCACTACGTCCCGATCACGGCCGACTATGGCCAGGTGCGGTTCGATGAGGGTGTGGCGGAGGAGCTTACGGCAGCGGAGCTTAGGCAGACAGTGCTGGTGACGCTCAAGCCGGGCGACGCCGCCTTCCACGACCGCTGGACGATGCACTCGACGGGACCAAACGAGACCGGCCGGCATCGCCGCGGCTGGGCCATGCACTACTGCGACGCCGCGTCACGGTACGGTGACTTTGCCAACGATCCGGGCTTTGAGAGCCACCACTACCAAAGCCCCGATGGCGTCCATATCCGCAACGGCGCCGTCCACGGCAATCGCCGCTATCTGCTTGTCGCCGGACAGGAGTTTCCCGGCCGGGTTTAGTAAAGTCTGCTGACCGGCCCCGGCCCCTGCGGAGCGGCGCCCCGGCCCCTGCGGAGCGGCGGTTGACAGCAACCACATCATCAGTTACCTTGTCCGGTAGCGATTTGTCTGGACGACCGGCCGTCGGGTATGGGGGTAGAAAGGGGAGGCGTGCTCGTGCGGCCGCTCTCGACTGGGAGCAGCAGGAATCCCCATTCAGTAACTGAGACCGACTGAGGTGAGTGTACTCCGATAGGGAGGATAGGGAACATGGCAGAGGTAACTCGGCGTAAGTACCTCGGTGGCAGTGCAGTTGTACTCGGTGGCTTGCTCGCAGCCGCGTGCGGCGAGGAAAGCAGCAGTGGCGGCGAGACGCAACCGGCAGCCCAGCCGAAGCCAGCGGCTCAGACCCAGGCTCCGGCCCAACCGGCCATGACCAAGGGGCCGAAGACCATCGGGTTCCACACCGACTGGGTCTCGCCGAAGCGCAAAGCATCAATTGACCGTGCCCTGAAGATCTGGGAGCAGATGCATCCCGAGTGGAAGATCCAGGGGCTCTTTGTACCCGGCCAGGACGACAACCTCTCGCAGGTCGTCATCTCCATGGCTGCTGGCACCGAAGGCGACATCACGCTGTGGGAGATGTATGCCGTCGAGCTGTGGGCTTCCCGCGGGGCGTTCCTCGACGTCACCGCCGCCGTCAAGAAAAACGGCTACAACATCGAGGACCACTACTACGCACCCTGGACGGCCTTCTATCAGGGCAAGCAGATCGGGATGCCCTTCCAGTGGAACGTCCAGTACTGGCAGTTCAACAAGACGATCTTCGACCGCTTCCAGGCGCCCTACCCACCCGAAGACTGGACGTGGGAGGATATCCCGGAGATCGCCAAGACGGTGACGCGGAAGGAAGAGAATATCTGGGGCGTCAATTTCGGCGATACCCCCTTCTGGAGCACCTATCTCCTGTGGGACGCCCCAGTCCTCAACGAGGACTTCTCGAAGTCCGGGTTCGATACCCCCAACGGCCTGGCGATGCTGGAGTGGTATCACGATCTCATCTTCAAGCATGGGGTCGCGCCAAAGTACGACGAGTGGCGCGAGAAGTTGAGCAAGGAAGGCGGCATCGTCGCCTTTGGTAACGGCAGTGGCGTGCCCTGGGGCCGCTACAAGAGCACCCTGGAGAACGATAGCTTCGAGCTTGACGTCGCCACCCTGCCGGTGCTGAAGCGGACCGGCAAGAAGATCTCCGGCGTGTTCGACCAGCCGCACATGGTCCTCAGTGCAGCAGAGCGGCACGATGTGGTAGACGAGGTGTCCCACTTCCTGTTCTTCATGGCCGGAGACGAGATGGGGCAAATCCTGTCCGAAGAGCTGCCGGGCGGTATCCCCTCGAAGAAGTCCATCGTGCATAGCAAGGAGCACTTCCTGCGGACACCACCGGAGAACGTGGAGCGGGTGTTGGAGAGCTTCACGAATATGGTACCGGCCTATCCGCCGTTCCCGCACACGCTGCCGTGGATCAACGCGCACCGTTTCCTGGTACGGGAACTGTGGTCGGGCAAGCTGTCACCGCGTGCGTTCGCGCAGCAGGCGGACGTCGCAGTGGACCAGGCGCTCCAGGGCGCGCCCGACGCAGCCTACCGGCGCTCATAGTTCATAGTGCAGCCATGCCGCGCTGCGGCACGGTATCGCGGCCGAGACAACATTGTGGCCCCTCTCCTTGCGGAGAGGGGCCATTTGCTTTGGAGGCGGAGCGCTTGCGCCGCTGAATTCCGGCCTGCGCCGGCATGATGGGAGGCGCGGCCTCCCTCCCCAGGGCGGCACGGTTGACAGCAGCTACGCCATCAGTTACCTTGTGCAGTAGCTACTTGTCTGGCCGACCGGCCGGCGGATATGGGGTATAGAAAGGAGAGGAGTGTTCGTGTGGCCGCTCCCGGCTGGGAGCAGTAGGAAGCCCCGGTCAGTAATTGAGACCGACTGAGGTGAGTGTACTCCGGTAAGGAGGATAGGGAACATGACAGAGATAACTCGGCGTAGGTGCCTCGGTGGCAGCGCAGTTGTACTCGGTGGCTTGCTTGCAGCCGCGTGCGGCGAGTCGGAAGATGCTGGCGGCGGCGAGACGCAACCGGCAGCCCAGCCGAAGCCAGCGGCTCAGACCCAGGCTCCGGCCCAACCGGCCATGACCAAGGGGCCGAAGACCATCGGGTTCCACACCGACTGGGTCTCGCCCAAGCGCGCCGCGGCGATTGACCGTGCCCTGAAGATTTGGGAGCAGATGCATCCCGAGTGGAAGATCGAGCCACTATTTGTGCCCGGCATGGACGACAACCTCCCGCAGGTCGTCATCTCCATGGCCGCTGGTACCGAAGGCGACATCACGCTGTGGGAGATGTATGCCGTCGAGCTGTGGGCTTCCCGCGGGGCGTTCCTCGACGTCACCGCCGCCGTCAAGAAGCTCGGCTACAACATCGAAGACCACTACTACGCTCCCTGGACGGCCTTCTATCAGGGCAAACAGATCGGGATGCCCTTCCAGTGGAACGTCCAGTACTGGCAGTTCAACAAGACGATCTTCGACCGCTTCCAGGCGCCTTACCCACCGGAAGACTGGACGTGGGAGGATATCCCGGAGATCGCCAAGACGGTGACGCGGAAGGAAGAGAATATCTGGGGCGTCCATTTCGGCGATGTCCCCTTCTGGCACACCTATCTCCTGTGGGACGCCCCCATCCTCAACGAGGACTTCACGAAGTCCGGGTTCGACACCCCCAACGGCCTGGCGATGCTGGAGTGGTACCACGATCTCATCTTCAAGCATGGGGTTGCGCCGAAGTACGACGAGTGGCGCGAGAAGTTGAGCAAGGAAGGCGGCGTTGTCGCCTTTGGTCCCGGCAGTGGCGTGCCCTGGGGCCGCTACAAGAGCACCCTGGAGAACAACAGCTTCGAGCTTGACATCGCCACATTGCCGACGCTTGAGCGGACCGGCAAGAAGATCGCCGGTGTGTTCGACCAGCCGCACATGGTCCTCAGTGCAGCGGAGCGGCACGATGTGGTGGATGAGGTGACCCACTTCTTGTTCTTCATGGCCGGGGACGAGATGGGGCAAATCCTGTCCGAAGAGTTGCCGGGCGGTATCCCGTCCAAGAAGTCCATCGTACACAGCAAAGAGCACTTCCTGCGGCAGCCACCGGAGCACGTGGACCGGGTGCTGGAGAGCTTCCAGCACATGGTGTGGAGCTATCCGCCGTTCCCGCACACGCTGCCGTGGATCAACGCGCACCGTGCCCCGGTACGGGAACTGTGGTCGGGCAAGCTGTCAGTGCGAGAGTTCGCGCAGCAAGCGGACATCGCAGTGGACCAGGCGCTGCAGGGGTCGCCCGACGCAGCCTACCGGCGCTAACCGTCCAGCCGAGCCGCTCCGCGGCACGGTATCGCGGCAGAGACAACACCGTGGCCCCTCTCTCTTCGGAGAGGGGCCATTTGCTTTGGAGATGAGCGCCTTACCTCGCCTCACCCCCCGGCCCCTACCCTAGCAGCGGGCAACACGCTGGTACTACGCCCTCCCCCGGTCAGGCTCCGGCCCCCCTATGGTCCCCCCGCTCCGCAGGGGGACGGTGTTCCCCTCCCCTGTGCGTCAGCGCGGGGGAGGGCTAGGGAGGGGGCAAAGGTTCGCCGCGCGGACTCCCCTGCCCTGGAGGGCAGGGGCCGGGGGTTAGGTGCGAGCCGGGGGGCGAGGCGCGATCAGACGCGGCCCTCGACCTCGTCCCGCAGCGCCACGAGGAAGCTGGCGGCGCCTGTACCAGCGTCCTCGGCCGCCGGGTGGGTGCGTAGCAGCCACTGCTCGGACAGTAGCTCCAGCTGCTCCGACAGCGCCGGGTTGCTGCGATTCTCCATGAAGTAGCGCACCACAGCCGTGCCACCGTGCGCCAAGGCGGTTTCGAGGTCGTCAAGCTCACGGTGCAGTTCGGCGAGAACCTGCGTGAGGCGGCCGATGCGCTCTTCTGCCACTCGCCGGCCCGTCTCCGTGGTCATCTTCGGGATGAAGTCCTTGCGCTTCCCGTCAATCCAGGTAGCGACACGGTCCGTGAGGTACTCGTGCAGGTGGTCGGCCAGGTTGGCCCGCAGCCATGCGGGGAAGGACTCGCCGCGGCCGGCGAATGTCACGTCCTGGCGGCGCATCCCGATCTGAATGTTGCGGTAGAACGCGGGCATGCCGATGTTCGCATCAATCGTGTCGGCATCATATAACGACCGCCCCTCTACGGTCGCGCGTTCGTCTGCCTGCAAGTGGGCCTCGATGGCCGCTCCTACCGCGCCCCGAAACTGCCCAGGATACCCCCGCTCCGAGAGCAGCCAATCGGCCATATGGGCGCCGGAGACATTGTGGAGCTGCCCGGCCAAGTCCAGCCGATCATAGACCTCCGTCACGACGTTCTCGCGGGCCGGCGCCAAGGTTTCGTTCTGCCAGAAGCCGTTCTCGTCTAGCACGCGGTTGCCCTGCTGGTCGGTGATGATCTCGCCGTCATACGCCTTGGTGATGTCGTGCAATAAGCCGGCAAAGTTCAGCACGCGGTCGTCGGCGCCTTCCTCCGCACCGATAGTACGCGCCAACGCCCGCACACGCTGAACATGGTCGTAGGTGTAGTTGCGCCAGGAGAAGCCCACCCACTCCTCGTCCCACAGCGTGTAGGTCTCCCGCACTAGCCCTTCCAGCTCGGACAACACCGCGCGATCCCCGTCGCCGCTCACCTGCGTAGCCATCATCACTCCCTTTTAAATCCCACCCCGTCGCTCTGTGCCGCGGCACCGAAGGCGCACCGCGCTCCTGTTATACACGCTCACCCTATCCCGCTGCCGTGACACGGTAGATCGTACCCCGACGGTCCACGACGTACACCTCGCCGTTGGCATCCTCGCCGAAGGAGGTGATTTGGGCGCTGGAGTCGAACAGCAGGGTACGGACCCATGCGCCATCGGCCTGCGGTGTCAGCGCCCAGACGAACCCGGTGCAGAAGTCGCCAAAGAGGTAGTTGCCGACGAGCGCGGGTAGCTGCCGGCCCCGGTAGACGTAGCCGCCGGTCACCGAGCAGCCTTCCTGACGGCCGTACTCGCTGATCGGCGGCGTCAGCCCCGCGCGCGGCGGGCCTTGGAACAGCGCCGAGCCCTCGTACACCTTCCAGCCGTAGTTCTCGCCACCCTTGCTGCTCGCCGGCTGAAAACTGACCTCTTCCCAGGCGTTCTGGCCCACGTCGGCGATGTATAGGTCGCCGGTAAGACGGTCGAACGAGAAGCGCCAGGGGTTACGCAGCCCATAGGCCCAAATCTCCGAGCGGCGGTCAGACTGCCCGACAAAGGGATTGTCCGGCGGAACGACATAGGTGGAGCTGCGGCGCACGTCAACGCGGAGGATGGTACCGAGCAGCGTGCGCGGGTCCTGCCCATGACCCTGTGGGTCGCCGCCGGATCCGCCATCGCCGAGGCCGACATAGAGGTAGCCGTCGGGACCGAACAGCACCAAGCCGCCATTGTGGTTGGAGAAGGGCTGGTCCACCCGGAGGATAATCTCTTCGCTACCGGGATCGGCCACCGCCGGGTTATCCGGCGCCAGCCGATAGCGCGCGACGACCGTATCGCCGCGGGAGTCGGTGTAGTAGACGTAGAACGTGCCATTGGCGGCAAAGTCGGGATCAAAGGCCATGCTCAACAGCCCCTGCTCATTGGCGCGGGCGTGTACCCGGCCTCGGATGTCCAGGAACGGCGGCTCCTGGCGCCGACCGTCACGCACGGTGATGATGGTCCCGTCCTGCTCCACGACAAAGAGCCGCCCATCGGTATCGCCCGGCGCCGCGGTGAGGTAGAGCGGTCGTCTGAATCCCGATGCGACCGCGGCCAGTCCATACTGCCCGGGCGCCGGGCGCACCAGCCGGACAAGCGTAGGAGCCGGCTCAGGAGTGGCCGTCGGCAGCGGCACAGTCGCAGTCGGCGCCGGCTGTGTTGGCGGGGGCGGGGGGGCCATCGGCGTAGGTGGAGGGGGACTTGGCACCGGCGGCACCGTTGCGGTCGCCGGTCGTGCCGTGGGCGAGGGCTGGAGCGCGGTAGCCGTCGGCGGCACAGCGGTCATCGTGGGCGGGGCCACGGTCGGTGGAACCGGCGTTGCCGGCGGCTCCGTCGGTGAGGGCAGCGGGAGCGGCGGCCCGGCCGGCTTGACCGTATGATCGGGTGTAGCGAACGACTCGGACTGCGGCCCCAGCGGCCCGACCGTGCAGGCGCCGCAGAAGGCCACCACCAGCACCGGCAGCAACACGCTCCGCACCCACGACCGGCACAGTATCGCCACGCTCGTCACGCTCATCGCGGGGCATCCTAGCAGAGGGACATGGGCTACACACCGTCCCGACGCACAAGCACCAGATCACCTAGGGACGTAGCTGCCCTACGATCTGCTCCAGATACTCCAACTCGGCTCGCGCTCGCGGCTCCTTCAACTGGAGCATCTCATGCATGACGTGGTTTCTCTGCATGCGCAAGCGGTTCAGACGATGCCACTGCTCTGTGCTGATGCGGCCTTTACTAACTGCCATCTCCGTCAGGTCGCGTAGGGTTGGGAGTTGGCCATTGTTCAACCTCAATGGCTGTCCCAGGGCTTGGCGCAGGGTGATTTCCAAGACACGTATGGCATCGGCGAAGGCATAGGTTGGCTCTTGCTTGTGGAGCAAGCGCCAGGCGTCGGTCAGCGGCTGCTCCACTGCCGGCGCGGCGCTAGTGACCCCCAAGGCAGCCTCAATCGCTGCGTCCAGATGTGCCTGGATAACTTCCGGCCCGCCGCCGCCGTAGGGGTTATCGGCGCCTTGCAAGATGTTGCCTTGGATGTCGGCCGGGTCCGTGACCCAGGCGCCTATGGTGCCAGCAACCGGGTCGAAGTGGAAGACGCGGCCATCGCTGTGTCGGATGAACCGAAACTCCATCTTCTCGGCCCCCTTGTCCCAGCCGCCACCTAGCGACGTTATCTTAGCGGACGGGAGGCAACACCCCACCGCTTGGCCTACCACCCCGCCCCCTCACAGGGGTAGGTTTCTTCCAAGCGACGAGAAAACCGTCCCTAGACCGTTGTCATTACCCCACCCTCGGCCGATATGCACCCACTGACGGGAGTGGCAGATGCAAGACCATCCTGGAGCGCCGGGCGCTGCCCGGCCGGGGAACACTGGCACCGCTGTGCCGGCCGCGTGCGGTGGCGCGGCCGTGCAGTCGCCGGCGCCGGGCCATAGTCGGCCCCGCGCCACGCCCATGCCCATGCCCATGCCCAAGGCGCCGGACCATACCCGGTCCAGTGCCGCGCCGCTGCCGAAGGCGCCGGGTCACGACGGCCCCCGCGCCACGTCCATGGCGTCGCCAGGCCACACTCGCTGTGGCCCGGCGAACGCCGGCCCGAGTGTGCCGCTGACCACCGCCCCCTGGCCGGCTCACGCGAGCCGGCTACTCCAGGTAGTCTTGCCCCGCGTCCCTGCCACTCCCCTCGCTCTCACCTACCCGCAATCCCACTCCACTACCTATCTGGTGCATGCTGCCATGCTGGTACCGATCCGCCCGCCGCCTGCCACCGCGGGCACGGGCTGCCCACGCCAACGCCACTCGCGCGCTCCGCCCCTGGCTCTACCTTGCCACTGCTGCGCCCACTCGGTAGGGTAGCCGGGAGATGATCGCAACAGCCACGCTCACGCAGCCCACCGAACCACCTTTTGTGCTGCCGGCCGCGCCGCAGCTACCGTCGGCGCAAGCGCAGCACCTCGTAGCCGACTGGCAACGCGGCGCCGCCCTGGTCGAGACCGACCTGCCGGCGTATCTGCGGAGCACCTATCAACTCGACATAACCGGCCAGTACGCCGGGCGTTCCACGCGCAGCCCGATTGGCAAAGCCTCCGGGCAGCTTTCCCTCAACTGGCGCCAAGTCGAGACCGACGCGGCTGCCGGCCTGGGCTTTGTCGTGCTGAAAACGGTGATCGCGCAAGATGAAGGTGGTGAGCAGGCGATGGCCGCCTGGGCTATGCCGGAAACGCACATGACCATTGAGCCGCTGGCCGGCCGGCGCGTCGCCCGGCTCGGCTGGAACGTCACCTGGAAGGGGCGCGGCTGGTCGGAGCCTTTCGCGGCGTACCTGGAGCTGGTGCAGGCGGCCATACGGGTGGGAAACGACGCCGGGATGGTCGTCGCGTCCTCGTGCAAGTACCACCTACCCGGCCCGGACGAGGCCGGGTATCGGACAGCGGAGTATCGCTACACGACACGCGAGCTGGCCGCGGCCTGGCACGCTGCGGGCGCGGCCGGTCCGCTGATCTTGGAAAAGGACTTCAGCCCCACGCTCGCCGGCTCCGACCTGGCAGGTCAGCAAGCCCAGACGCTCGACTGGCTGCGCGTGGTACCCCAGCTGGTCAAGGAAGCGCTGCCGGACCCGGCGGACGTGACCGTGGGCATGAAGGTGATGAACACCCTCTTCGACGATGATTTCCAGGTTGCCATGCTCCGCGAGTTGGCCGTGGCGCCGCCCCCTCATCGCGCCGACTACATCACCTATGCCAACCGCCTCTTCGACCCCCGGCGCCGCGCTGGCGATACCGTCGGCGCGGCCTACGGCGGTCCGGACTTGAGCCACCGCAACCTCACCGTCCTCGACACTGCCCGCCGCCGGGCACGTCCCGAGGGCTGGCTTGACACCATGCCGGAGCTGTCCGGCACCGGCGACGTGTCGTCCGGGCGCATCGCGGTGGAGTATGGGCTACGCGGCGCGACCAGCGTGCAGTGCCACACGCTCTTTCAGCTTCCCACTGCCTACTACGGGCCACCGGCAGCCGGACGGTCGGGCAGCAAGTCCGCCAAGGCGCTGCACCTGCTCTACTTTCACCCCGTCGAGGGCTTGGTGCCGTGGCTGCTGCACTTGCGCCATCATGGGGGCTTGCGGGCTACCGACGGCCTCACCCGCTGGCGCGACCTCGCTACCGCAGGCGCCAGCACAGCATAGTCAACGACGAGGCGGGAGCCGGCACCGTCATTGCGGCTTTCGCCGCAATCCAGGCCCTATCCGCTAGAATCCTGAGCACCGCAGAGCGCCGGAGTAGGACCAGAGGCTGCCTCGGCTGCCCCATGGTGCTCTGTGCCGCATGCTATCGGGCCACGATGAAAGGAGCTTGGAAATGGCGACGGTTACTGCCCTGGCCACCGGTCCCCAGGTAGGACAACGGGCGCCGGATTGGACGCTCCCACGCACGGACGGCGGCACGCTGTCGCTGCGGAGTCTCGCCGGCAAGCCGGTGCTGCTGTTCTTCTGGGCCTCCTGGTGAGCGTGCCGCGCCCAGCTGCCCGGGTGGCAGCAGTTCTACGCGCAGCAGCACGCCGCGCTCGGTGACGGCTTCGAACTGGTCAGCGTGGCGATGGACGCTGGCGGGGTGGCGGCCGCGCGGCCGTGGGTAGAGCGGGCCGGCGCCACGTTTCCGACGGTCGTGGATGCCGAGAACCGGCTGGCGTTGGCCTACGACTTCGGCGCCGTTCCCAATGGCATCTTCATCGACGCCGACCGGATCGTCCGCTATCGCAAGCTGGGCGGCTTCAGTTGTGAGCACGACGACGACCGCGCCGTTGTCGCCCGCCTGCTCCGCGGCGAGTCGCTCCCGGCGGATGCAGAGCGTGCAGCTGCACCTCCCGACGAAACCGCGGCGCTGCGGCGCGAGCTGATCGAGACCGCCTGGCAGCTCGGCTTGGAGCTGCGGAACCGCGGCGCCATCGAGGCGGCCGCGGCTGCCTGGCGCCGGGCGCTGCGCTACGACCCGGACAACTTCGTGATCCGCAAGCAAATCTGGGCACTGCTCTACCCGGAGCGGTTTCGCGAGCCGATTGACTATGCGTGGCAGCAAGAGCAGCTGGCCCGCGAGCGCGCCGCCGAGGCCGCCGCGTGCGGCCCGGCCGGCTGCGTACTACCCCCTACCTCCGCGTAGTCCTACCGGCACAGGAGAAGAAGCACATGAGCGCTGAACCGCAGTTATTCAGAATCAACCCCGATAGCCGAGAATCCGAGCGGATCGAAGAGGTCAACTTCGCCCAATTGGGATTGCAAGAGCGGCGGGACATCCAGGAGTGGATAGCCGCCAACCCCGGTATTCTGGGTGAGGATTTGCTGATAATCGGGAAGGAGTTCAGCGGTTTCGACAGGACGGATGAGCGGCTTGACCTGTTAGCGGTGGATGCGGATGGGAAGCTGGTGGTCATCGAACTGAAGCGCGACGACACGGGCGCAGACGCCCACTGGCAGGCAATCAAGTACGCGAGCTATCTCCACCGCGCCGGCGCAGAAGACATCATCCGTATGCTTGCCGATCATGAAGAGGTGTCCGAATCAGAAGCTCTAAACAAGCTGCTGCAACACCTTGGCGCAGACGACCTCGATATTCTGAACAAAGACCAGCGCATCATCCTGGCAAGTCACCGGTTCGCGGCAGAAGTAACCTCTGCCGCTCTCTGGCTGAACGAGAAAGCCCTGGGAGAAGACCTGATAACTTGCATCAAGCTTACGCCGTACCAGGACGCGAAAACCGATTCATTGTACATACAAGCGAATACGATCATCCCTGTGCCCGGAGTAGACGAGTACGTCATCGGGATCGGCGACTCGCCAAACGAAAACAGACCCATCGCTCGACGGCCCGGTTCACTGGCTCAGACGTTTGCGCGGAACAGAAACGATGACGTTACGAGGTTTCTCAGAGACGTTTCAGAACGAGTCGTGAGCAGCTTGCCGGATGATATCAAGCCGGACAGGCAAAGCAGGTGGGCAGGTGAAGACCCCGACCGCCGCTACTACCGCTTGTGGTATTCGCGGCCGCCTTGGGGCAACCGGGGCATGAACTACCGGATTCACCTGTACTCCGAGAATGAGGAGTCCCCGGACATATGGCGGGCTGATCTGGGATTCGGATACTGGGGGAGTGAAATTGAGGACTTGGGAAGTAGGATCACATCTATGCATATCTACGATAATCAGAGAGTTGGAAACAGAGAGATTCTCGTATCGCGTCGCGGCAGTGCGCTCGACGGCTCCTTTGCCGACACGCTGGCTGAAACGCTCCGCCGCTTCATCGAAGTCATCACGCCCAGCATTGATGACTTCGAGAACGAACACAACGAAGAAGGCGCCTGAATATCCAAGCTCACGCTACTTGAATCAGGTCCGGACATTGCCAACTCGTGAACATCCTCGAGCGAATAGAGGGGGAAGCACAGTGCAGACCACAACTCTAGGACGCTACATCGTTGCCGACCCTGCTATCTGCCACGGCCAGCCCACCTTTCGCGGTACACGCATCCTGGTTGCCGATGTGCTGGAACAGGTAGCCATGGGCATGGCTTGGGAAGACATTATCGCCGAGTGGCGCGGCGCCTTGACCGAGGAGGCCATTGCCGAGGCCACTCGGCTAGCACGCAAGGCGCTCATCGCCCAAATACCCGAATCAGTTCTGGACCTAGCCGGCTCGTGAACATCCTAGACGAGAATATTCCTGAAAGCCAGCGGCAATTATTACGTGGCTGGCGAATCCGGGTACGTCAGATTGGTCAGGGTATTGGCCGCCAAGGTATGAGTGACGAGGATATTATTTCGCTCCTGCACCAGCTATCCTCAACGACCTTCTTTACCCGTGACCGTGGATTCTATGATCATTCGCTCTGCCACGACAACTATTGCTTGGTCTACCTTGCGGTGGAGCAGTATGAAGTAGCCAGTTTCATCCGCCGCTCTCTTCGCCATCCAGCATTCAGGACCCGCGCCACGCGCATGGCAAAGATCGTTCGCGTCAGCCGGACCGAGTTGCACGTATGGGAACGATATGCTGAGACAGAGCGGAAGCTCAGATGGATAGATCAGGAGCTATGAGCATAACCTTCCGGCCGCAAGAACGCGGCATCATGGCTTACCCGCGGAGCGGGTGGCGCAAGCTCATGTTTCGCTGGCCGATTGTCCTCTGGCGCTTGGGACTCGCGCCGCTGATCGGCCGTTCTTTCCTGCTCCTGACCACCACCGGCCGCAAAAGCGGCCTGCCGCGCCGCGCTATGCTGGAGTACCACACGCTCGGCGGTAGGCGATATATCACCAGCGCTTGGGGCGCCAGAGCCGACTGGTACCGCAACATCACCGCCAATCCCCATGTCACGGTGCAATCCGCCCGTGGCACCGAGGCAGTGCTGGCACAGCGGGTCGACGACGACGAGCTAACCGCGCTGTACGAGCATTTTCGGCGGCGCGCGCCGGCCTACCTGAACTGGTACCTGCAATCACTCGCTATCCGGCCGGACCGGGCCGACTTCCTCGCCAAGAAGGACCGCATCTACTGGCTGCGCCTCGATCCCACCGACGAGCCGACGCCGCCGGCCCTCCCGGCGGACCTGCTGGCCGTATGGCTCCTACCGCTCGCTGCCGGCCTCGGACTCTGGCTCCTCTGTCGCGGGCGCAACGTATCATAAGGTGGCCGGGTCGCTGCCGGCCGAGGGGCGGCTGCCCGGTCTATGTAGCGCAGCAAAGGAGCGTCAGGATGGTTGTACGGGGCTTTCACCACACGAGCTTTACCGTCAGCGACATGGAGCGGTCGCTGGCCTTCTACCGCGACCTGCTCGGGATGCAGGTGGTGGTGGATCGCCGCACAACGGATACGTACCTGAGCACGATCACCGGCTTTCCGAACGTGCGGCTCCATATCGTCTACTTGCAGCTCGACGTGCCGGACGGCCACATCCTGGAGCTTATCGAGTATCAGAGCCACCCGGGCCAAGCCACACCCTTGCGGACGAACAACCCCGGCGTCGGGCACCTCTGCTTTGTGGTCGAGGATTTGCCGGCGCTCTACGAGCAGCTGCGCGCCGCCGGCACGACCTTCGTCTCGCCGCCGGTCGAGATCACGGCCGGCGTCAACAAGGGTGGCTACGCGGTCTACCTCCGCGACCCCGACGGCAGCCCCCTGGAGCTGCTCCAGCCGCCCGCGCAGCAGGCAGCGTAGCCGATAGGGGTAGTTTTCCGTGTTGAACGGCTCTCTCCCGCCGGGAGATGGCGCCTGGATTCCCGCTTTCGCGGGAATGACCGGGCCGGGGCGGCAGGGATGACGGGCGGCAGACTCCCCCTCTCCACATGGTGGAGAGGGGGCCGGGGGGTGAGGCCCCACGACGACCTCGAAGGGAGCCGCGCTCAGTGGCGTAACCTGGGGCTGCTCGCGCTGGCCGAAGTGCTGGGCATGTCGCTGTGGTTCAGCGCTTCGGCCGTGTCGCCGGCCTTGCAGGACGCCTGGGGCCTCTCGGTGGCGAGCGCCGCCTGGCTCACCATGGCCGTGCAGATCGGCTTCGTCGTCGGCACCGCCCTCAGTGGCGTCCTCAATCTGCCGGATATTGTCAGCAGCCGGCGCCTCTTCGTCATCAGCGCGTTGCTAGGCGCGGCGGCTAACGCCGGCTTCGCCTTCCTCGCCACCGGGCTACCGTCCGGGATTGTGCTGCGCTTCCTGACCGGCTTCTGCCTCGCCGGCGTCTACCCGCCCGGCATGAAGCTGGCCGCCACCTGGACTCGGCGGCACCGCGGCCTCGCCATCGGCCTCGTCGTGGGCGCGCTGACCATCGGGTCGGCTGCCCCGCATCTCGTGCGGTCGCTGACGATGACAAGCCAGGTCTGCACCCTCTTGGCCCCAATCGGATGGTGCAGCCCTGGCGCTCAGACGTTCTCCTGGGCCAACGTGATCCTGGTTTCGTCGGCGTTGGCCATCGTGGGCGGGCTGATCGTCGCGCTCCTGGTTCGGGAAGGGCCGTTTGCCAGCGCCGGCGCCCGCTTCAATCCGCGCTTTGCACTCTCCATCTTCACCCGGCGGGGTCTGCGATTAGCCAACTTCGGCTACCTCGGCCACCAATGGGAGCTGTACGCGATGTGGACATGGGTGCCGATCTTCCTGGCGGAAAGAGTGACTACCGGCGGCGGCTCGACCACCCTCGCGACCTTGCTGGCCTTTGCGGTGGTCGGCAGCGGTGGGATCGGGTGCCTGGTGGCCGGCGCCGGCGCCGACCGCGTCGGCCGCACGGCGACGACGAGCGCCGCGATGATCGTGAGCGGCAGCATGGCCGTACTGGCCGCAGTCTTTCACGCCGCGCCTCTCCCGCTGCTCACCGCCATCCTGCTAGTCTGGGGACTCTCCGTTGTCGCCGACTCGGCCCAGTTCTCCGCCTCAATCACCGAACTCAGTCCCCCGGAGTACACCGGCACGGCGCTGACAATCCAGACCTCGGTTGGCTTTCTGCTCACGATGGCCTCGATCCAGCTGGTGCCGCTCGTCGTCGCGGCTGCCGGTTGGCCCGCCGCCTTCGTCATGCTCGCCATCGGCCCGGCCCTCGGTACGGTGGCGATGCTCACGCTGCGCCGCCTCCCCGAAGCCACGCAGCTCGCCGGCGGCCGGCGGTAGCCGCTGCTGCCCAGCCCTGCACGCCAGGGTGAGACAAAGACCGTAGTGAACCGCTATCGTTACCGTGTAGGGAGGAAGAAACATGCGTACTATCGAAACCCAGGCCACCGTCACCCCGGATGGTACGCTGACCATCCACCTACCACCGGATATTCCTCCGGGCAAGCACCGCATCGTGCTGAAGATTGACGAACCGCCGGTGACTAGATCACCGCGTGCGCCGTTGGACCTGCCCATTCACGACTGCGGCCCCTGGCCCAAACGATTCTCCCTGCGCCGTGAGGAGTTGTACGGTGACGACGGACGGTAATCCCGTCTTTGTGGACACGAACCTTCCATGCTACCTACGGGCCGGTAACACCGCTGCCCTGCTCCACGCTGCTGCCGGCCCTCTCAGCAATGGGACTGTAAAACTCCAGATGCTCTCTAGTTGACCTCCCCACAACCACCAGCCGAGGCATGCCGGCCCTTCAGGTGTATCGGGTACTCTGGTGCAGGCTACAGGTGACGACGGACGGTCCGCAGGCGGCACGACGGACGGTCCGCAGGCGGCACGACGTACCGCCGAGGCAACGACGCCGGACCGACGCAGGTAGTGCAAAGGAGTAACAGGCACCATGTCTCCCACCCTTGCGACCGCACCCTCCACGGCAACCGAACGTCCCGCGCCGCAACCGGAAGACCTCCTCGACTCCGTCGCGCTCTATCTCCACGACACCGGCGACTCGCGCGGTTTGCCCAAGTCGGAAGAGCAGCGCCTCGGGAAGGCCATGTCCGACGGTCGGGAGGCCGAGGAGCGCTTGGCCGCGAGCAAGCACGGTCCCGCCGAACGCGACGCGCTCACGGCCCTCGTCGAGGCCGGCAAGCAGGCACGACAGCAGATGATCGCCTCCAACCTCCGGCTGGTGATGCACGTCGCGGCCAAGTTCCGCACCGCCGGTCTGCCGATGGGCGATCTCGTCCAGGAAGGCAATATCGGACTCATGCAGGCCGTGGATCGGTTCGACTACCTGCGCGGAGTCCGGTTTAGCACGTATGCCGTGTGGTGGATTCGCCAGGCTATCCAGCGCGGCCTTTCCAATACCAGCCGGACCATCCGTATGCCGGTCCACGCCGTACAGCTGGCCTGGAAGGTAGAGGAGATGCACGCGACGTTGGAGCAGCAGCTTGGTCGCGCCCCCACGGTGGAAGAAATCGCTGCGGCGTTGGACCGCACGCCGGAAGACGTCCGGCGGCTGCGTCGGACGAGCCAGCCGCCCATCTCCTTGAACCTGCACGTCCACGACGACGCGAGCGAGGAGCTTGGCGATACGGTGGTGGACGGCGAGAGTGCGGACCCGAGCGCCGCTGCAACTCATATGGCGCTCCGGGCCGACGTGGATCACCTCTTCGAGCTACTCACCCCGCGCGAGCAAGAAGTGATGCGTGCCCGCTTTGGCTTCGACGACGGCGTGCCCCGGTCGCTGGGCGAGATCGGGAGAGCACTCGGTATCTCGCGCGAGGCCGCCCGGCAGGCCGAGGACCGCGCCCTCAAGCGGCTGCGCCGGCGCGTTGACCGCTCTACGCTGCGCGAATACTTGCTGAATTAGCGTTCAGCGAATAGCTCTCAGCCATCAGAGCGGGCCAAGGTGAACGGCCCGCCTGGCCGGGCCGTTCACCTTGCGACCACCATCCCGCTGTACCGTGCTATAGTGCTGCTGCGGGAGGTTAATTGCACACCAATGGCACAGAAACTGCGCGTTATTCCCTTTAACGAGTTCGTTGTCAACCTCACGAGTATCCTCGATGAGCTGACACGAGAGCAGACAGCCATTGTCGTCGAGCGCGATGGCCGGCGCTATCGCATGGAGCCTCAACGTCCCGCCGAGCACCAGGGGCGGCCTTTCACGATGGAAGACCCCTTCTGGAAGATCGTGGGCATCGGCACATCCGCAGGCGCCACTGATGTCTCCGCCAACAAGCACAAGTATCTCGCAGACGCCTTCATGCAGAAGCGGGTCTAATGGTACTGTCGGCTAGCGGTGATCGCCGTGTCTTCGTTGACACCTCAGCCTATTACGCACTAGCCGACGCGCGGGACAATGAGCATAGTCGTGCCATCATCATTGCCGCATGTCTTGCCCGTGATCGCTGGTCACTCACCACCACAAACTTTGTCGTTGCCGAGACGCACACCCTGATTCTGGCCCGGCTCGGCCGTAGGATCGCTGCCGAGGTCCTAGAAATGATTGATAGCGGACCAGCCGCTATCATCCGTGTACGAGAAATGGACGAGCAAAGAGCACGAGCAATCATCACCCAGTATGACGACAAGGGCTTCTCGCTGATTGATGCTCTGAGCTTCGCAGTAATGGAACGACTCCAGATCAGGCAAGCCTTCACCTTTGATCGGCATTTTGCCCAGTTTGGCTTCGCACCGCTCAGCGCCAACTACTCCGAGTGAGGTCAATGGTTGGTGGGCCGCTGGCTGTTCCCTCCGGAGAGCACTAAGGTAGGAGTTAGCTCCCTCCTCAGCACGCCCCCGGGAGCAGTCAGCTCCGCTGCGCGCGCTGCCGGGCACGGCGCTGGGGATCGCGGATGTCGTAGCGCCCCGGAACCCGCACGGGCAGCTTCCCTTCCGCCACCATTAGCTCTAACGGATTACCCGGCTCTGAAAGGGGCAGCCGCACGACCTGGTGTTCGCGCGCCGACTGGTAGAGCGCCATCATAATTTCGACGGTGGCGCGCGCCTGGCGGCCGGCGCCACGATGCTCGGGGCCACCCTCGATCCAGGTCAACAACTCTTGCACTTGGGCGACGTGCGTCTGGTCGCCGATGGCCGGATACACCCCGGCATCATCTCCTAGCGGCACGTCGCGCCAGCCCCCGGTAGTGACATTGAACAGCCGCACGTGCGACTCGGCCACGTCGAGCAGTCCGGCGGTGCCGCGGAGCTGAAAAGCGCCAGCGGTCGCACCGTCCCGGCGCAGGTCGGACTCGATAAAGGCTTGGACGCCACCGACGAAATTGACCAGGCCCATACAGGAATCCTCGATCAGCGTATCGCGCTCGTAGCGGTCGGTGTTGCGCTCTACCGCGCCCATCACCCACTCCGCATCAGGATCGTCGAGCACAAAACGTATTCCGTCAATCGCGTGGGTTCCCCAGTTGAGCAATCCCTCAGCGATGCGGGCATTGACCCAGACCGGCTCACCAATCGCCCCGGCTTGGACGAGCGCGCGGCCCTGTTCCCAGCCACGAGTGAAGCGCCGCTGGTGGCCGATCACCAGCTTCGTGCCGTGCTCCGCGCAGGCGGACAGCATTTCGTCGGCCGCGCCTAGGCTAATCGCCATCGGCTTCTCGCAGATGACCCCCTTGACGCCGGCGCGCGCCGCAGCAACCGTCGGGGCCGGATGGAGCGGGTGCCAGGTGCAGACACTCACGAGGTCCGGCTGCACCGCGGCCAGCATCTCCTCGGTCGTTGCAAATACCTGCGGTACGCCGACGGTCTGCCGGAACTGGTCCCGCGCCGCCGCTATCGGGTCCACCGCTGCCAGTAGCTCGACTAGCTCGACCTGTTTGTAGGCTCTGGCGTGACAGGCACCCATGCCACCACAGCCGATGACCGCCGCGCGATAGGTCGTGGACATCATTCCTCCTGACCGCCAGGTCTGCACAATCCGCTGGGGGCTAAGGGTGACGCGCCAGGTCTGCACCACCGATTTCCAACTGATTGTGCAGACCTGGCGTCGTCAGTGGTGCGCGGCGGGCATCGCCACAAGTGGTGTCACCCCTCACTCCCTGATCCCAGCTTCAGGAACCTCAGCGCTCGTCGCCAGCGGCTCGTCGCCGGCGGCCCGGCCTCGTCCCCGTTGCCGTGCGACTCTCCCTCGTCGGATGGCTCATTCAGCCCGGCCGGCTCGAAGATTAGCTCCGTCACCAGCGCATCGGCGATAGCAGCAACGGGTACCGCCAGCAGCACGCCCAGAATACCGAGCAGCGCGCCACCCATCAGCACCGACGCCAGCACGAGAAAAGGGTGCAGGCCTACGACGCGCTCCATCACCTTCGGCACCAGAAAGTTGCCTTCGACCTGCTGAATGAGGAGATAGGCCAGCGCCACCAACAGCGCCTTGGTCGGAGAATCGACCAGTGCCACCAAGATCGCCGGCACTGCGCCCAGCACCGGGCCAAGCAGCGGAATAAACTCGGTGAGACCCGCCCAGATCGCGAGCGGAATCGGAAAGCTCACGTCCAACACGAGCAGTACCAGGAACGAGGCACCCCCGATAGCCACCATCATGATGGACTGGCCCCGCGCCCAGCCACCGATACGCTCGCGCATCGCCCGGCTGATCCGCCGGACTCGCCGGCGCTGTGCCGGCTCCAGCCGCTCCACCAGGGTGCGGTCCAGCTGCTGGGTGGCACTCAACCAGAACACGGCGAGCAGGATGCCGGTGACGGCGGCAAAGACTGCCGAGAACAGCGCCAAGGGCACCGAGATGAGCTGACCAACGAGGCCGGGGACCCGCGTAAGTAGCTGGCTCCCCACTGCGCGTGCCCCTTCCAAGGCCAGGTCGAGGAGGTCGGCGCGGAGATCGGTCTGCATCTCGGCAATCGCCCAGAGGCTCTGCAAACGCAAGCGATAATCCGGCATGGCCGCAATGAGCTGACTAATCTGGACGATGGCTGGGGGCAGCACGAGTACGATCAGCAGCCCGAATACGCTCAGTAGGGCGAGCAGCACCACGATCAGCGCGGCAAATCGGGGCAGGCCCCACCCCTCCAACGTCCGCAGAGACGGACGCAGCGCCTCCGCCAGGATAATGCCCACCAGCAGCGTGACGAGTACGCCACGCAGCTCGGCGAGTGCGAACAGGATGAGCACCGCGATCACGAGCGCCAGCGCCAGCGCCAGCACGCTACGCACCGCCGGCGTCAGGACTTGAAGCTCCGGCTTCAGGACCGGGCGATCACCACGATGCGCCGCGGCGGCGCCCCCGGCCGCTAGCGACGTCTCGCGGCTCGCAGCTTCGGTCGCCGGCCGTTGCGCGTGCCGGTCCTGGCCCATGGCTTCCTTCTCCTCAGCCAGCGTTGCGGCCCAAGGCACTCGCTCGGTACGCACCGCGGCAAAGCGACGGCTGACCTATGTTTCGACAGTGGCAGGAGCATTGTACTACCCAGCCCACGCCCGGTTGGTCGGAGGGTGGAGCAAGCCGTCAGGCCGGCGGGATCATCTGCGCGAGGAAGTCGGGCACCGCTTGTAGCTCGGCGCGAAACCAGTCGAGGTAGCGCCCGAGGCCGGTCGGGAAGGACGTGCGCGGCTCGTATCCGAGCAGCCGGCGAGCCTTGCTGATGTCCGCGCGGGTACGCTCCGGGTCGCTCGCCGGCATGGGGCGCTGCTCGATCCGCAGTGGCCGCTCTAGCAGCTCGCCCAGCACGCGGAAGTACGCGGCCAAGGTCACTTCCTGGGAGTTGGCGAGGTTGATGATCTCATACCCCAGTGGCCGATCCACCGCCGCCAAGAACCCGGCCACAATGTCGTCAATGTAGGTGTAGTTGCGGCCGGCGGAGCCGTCACCGAACTGCACGAGCGGCTCGCCGCGCCAGACCGGTACGACAAAGAGCGCCGGCGTCATATCCGGTCTGCCCCGTGGCCCATAGACGCTGAAGGGCCGCAGGATCGTCACCGGCAAGCCGTAGACGTGGTAGTACGCATGCGCAATCACTTCCGTCGCCCGCTTGGTAGCGGCGTAGGGGGAGAGGGGACGGTCGGCGGGGTCGTCTTCTCGAAACGGACTGCACGGACTGTTGCCGTAGACCGATGACGTGGAGGTGAGCACGAGCTGCCGGACCCCAAACCGCCGGGCGCACTCCAGGACTTCGACCGTGCCCCGCACGTTGATGTCCTGGTAGAGCGGTTCCTGACCGAGCGAGGAGCGCGGCCCGGCCCGCGCCGCGAGATGGGCCACTACGCTGATCGCCGGTGCTTCCGGGGGCAGTGCCCGTTCCCAGCATGCGGCCAACCCGGCGCCGTCACGGACGTCGTGCTCGACCAGCCGAAAGTGCGGATGGGTTACGGCAGCGGCAAGATTGCGGCGCTTGCGAGCCTCGGAGTAGAAGGGGTCGAAGTTGTCTACACCGACCACCCAATCGCCACGCGCAAGCAGGGCCTCGACCACATGGCTACCGATAAAGCCGGCTGCGCCGGTGACGAGAATAGCGCCCATAGTCCTGTGGTCTGCTCACCGCTAGAGTGATCCGCGAGGCACGATGGCAGGAGCACAATCGGCACCATCGCCTGTGCGTAGATTTTACCATCAACATGCACGTCGTCTACGGCACTAACTGAGTGCATCCCCTTCCGGCCTACCTCCGGCCCCTTCCCTTCAGGGAGGGGCCGGAGGGTAGGGCCACTCCCCCTCTCTACATGGTGGAGAGGGGGCCGGGGGGTGAGGCACAGCTCCGCTGAGACCGGGCCGCGCACAGGCCGGCCGCAGTATCATGGAGCGTAACGTGCAGTCGGCCGCGCGCATACCGCAGCCCAATACGAGGTGACCAATGAGCCAAGCCGGTACCAACGCAAGCAACGACTCGCTCCCCGCCGGCGAGACCTCGCTCGCGCACTATCTGGATGCCCTGGCCTCGGATGCGTCCATCCCCGGCGGCGGTGGCGCCGCGGCACTGGCCGGAGCGCTGGCGGCGGCTCTGTTGAGCATGGTGTCTCGCTTCACGCTGGGGCGAGCACGCTACCAGGAGTCCTGGCCACATATCGAGCCGCTGCTGGCCGAGAGCGAGCGCCTGAGGAAGACCCTCTTGCAGGCAGCCGACGACGACGCCCGCGCCTATGGCGAAGTAGCAGCGGCCATGCGGCTTCCCCGCGCCACCGGCAGCCAGCGGCGGGAGCGGCGCGGCGCGCTGCAAGCGGCCCTCCGCGGCGCAGCGGCGGTGCCCCTGGAGACGGCACGGGCGGCTCGCCGGGCGCTGGACCTCGCAGCGACGGCCGCCGAGTATGGCAACCCCAACCTCGTCAGCGATGCCGGCGTCGCCGCGGCGTTGACCGAGGCGGCGTTGCAGAGCGCCGCACTCAACGTGCGTATCAATCTGGCGTACATCCGCGACCAAGACTTCGTGGCTACCACGGACGCGGCGCTCACAGAGCTACTGTCCGGGGCCGGAGCGGCCCGCGACACCGTGCTCACGCAGGTGCAGGAGGCAATCGGCGGGTCGTGATGGCCGTCCTCACCCCCGGCCCCTCTCCACGTGTGGAGAGGGGCGCACCAGGAGAGCAGAGGAGTAGGGAGTCCGTGATGCCACCGGTACTGCACGCGACGTTCTCGATTGCCGCCTACGATCCGGGCACGCAATCGTGGGGTGTCGCCACCCAGTCGAAGTACCTCGCCGTCGGCGCCGTAGTGCCGTGGGCGCGAGCCGGTGTCGGCGCCGTCGCTACCCAATCGCGCGTCAACGTCGGTTACGGTCCCGCCAGCCTGGAGCTACTGGCGCAAGACCGAACGCCGGAGGACGTACTGGCGCAGACTACTGCCGCCGACCCCAGGCGGGCCTGGCGGCAAATCGGCATCGTTGATCGGCATGGTCGCGCCGCAAACTACACCGGCGCAAAGTGTTTCCCCTGGGCCGGCGCTCGTGCCGGCGAGGGCTATACCTGCCAGGGCAACATGCTGGCGAGCGCCGACGTGCTCGCGGCGCTGGCCGAGACGTTCGAGCACGCGCGCGACCGTGGCGACGATGACCTCGCCGAGTGGCTGGTGGCCGCGCTCGCGGCAGCCCAAGCCGCTGGCGGCGACCGCCGGGGGCAGCAGTCCGCGGCGCTGCTCGTGGTCCGGGCACAGGGCGGCCCCGAAGGGCGGAACGATCGAGCCATTGACCTGCGCGTAGACGACCACCCGGCGCCGATCACCGCGCTCCACCGTCTACTGGTCCTACACCGCGAGCGGGCCGCGCCGCACGACCACCGGCCGCACAGCTCGCTATCACCGGCCACGCACCGCCAAACGGTGGAATTGCTGCGGGTGTTGGGCTATCTGCCCGCTACCAGCAGCAGTTCGGCAACCGTTCCGGTCACCGAGCTGCTGCACGCGCTGGCTCGCTATGCAACCGACGAAGAGCTACCCGAATACGTGGACGTGTCGGCGCAGCAGATTGCCCCGGCGCTGCTGAATCTCCTGCGACTGCGCGCCTACGTCCCGCCCGCGACGGAGCGCCCGGTCGGGCAGCCACCGCCGCGGTGAACCGTTTCATGCCGTCAACGGCCCGGTACCCGGGCGGAGACCGGGTACAATGCCGAGGCACAGCAAGGGAGTTTGCACCATGACTACTGCCAACCCTGCGGACCCCACCGGCGGCCTCCCGGCCGAGCCGCTCGATGAGCGGGACGTGCTGCCGGTCTGGCGACAACTGGCGAACGAGCGCCTCATGTTTCCGCTGGACATGGACATCGTCGCGGCAAAGATCGGCCCGGAGCGCCAGCTTTTCGTGGACAACGCCCTGATCGCCAGGGTCTCGAACGTGACCAGAGAGGTACACAATCCGGTGCGCTATGCCGGCAATCCCATCCTTGAGGCCGCTGGCAACGCGCATGCATTCGTGCTGAAAGTGCTCCCCTTCGACGAGTCTCCATACTTCCGCATGTGGTACTGGTCAATCGCCAACTGGCACGACTGGGGGCAGGGGAACGAAATCCGGTGCGGTATGAGCTATGCGGTATCGGACGATGGCATCCACTGGGAGCGTCCCCGGCTGTCTTTGTACCAGATCGAGGGTATCGAGGAAGAGAACGTCGTGCTGCCCTACGGTCCGATGCACGGCGTATTCTACGAGCCTGAAGAGGAGGACCCCCGGAAGCGGTTCAAGGGCATGGCGGTGGTGAGCTTACGCCGGCAAGGGCAGCGGGGCGTGGACGGGTTGGTCATTCCCGAAGCCTACCACTTGCATACGTCACCCGACGGCATCCATTGGACGTGCGACGGCGCGTTCTCCAAGCCAATCCTGCCGTATCTCTACGGCCGATTTTATCCGCAGACCGGTATCGGGGATACCTCGCGTTTCTGGTGGGACCCGTACCGCCACAAATACATCGGCGACGTCAAGTTTGTCCTGCCTGGCACGATCCGCTGCCGCGGGATGATGGAGAGCGACGATCTGGAGCACTGGACACGTCCACACCCGACCTTTGCGGCCCGCAATCCGGACCACCAGATTTATGGTCACACGGCGTTCCCCTACGAAGGCATGTATATCGGCGTGCGCTGGATCTACGAGCCGGAGCACCCGACCGTCAATCACTGCATGGGTGTGGAGCTGGATTGCAGCCGCGATGGCAAATACTGGACGCGCGTAGGTGCCGGCCAGCCCTTCATAGCGATGGACCTCGACAGCGAGTCCTGGGACGGCCACCAAATGAAGATCACCTCGATGCTGCCGGTCGGAGACGAACTCTGGCTGTACTATGCGGCGAACCGCGGGTATATGTCCGCGACAAAAGCGCACACCGGTCTCGCCAAACTGCGCTTGGACGGCTTTGCCTCGATCAACGCCGGCGCCGAGGCGGGCCGCCTGCTGACCCGTCCGCTGGGCTTCGCCGGCCGGCGCTTGCACGTGAATGCAGAGGTCGCACCCGACGGCGAGCTACGAGTGGGCTTCGTCAAGCGCGACGGCACCTGCGTCGAGGGGTTTTCCCCCGACGATTGCCAGCCGATCAGGGCAGACGGTATCGCCATCCCCGTGCGGTGGCAAGACGGCCGCGACATTCGAGCCCTCGCGCACGCCGACGTCCGTCTGGACTTCCGCCTACGCAAAGCCAAGCTCTACTCGTTCCGGGTGAGCGACTGAGCCACCCTGGCCGGCTCCATCCGCTCGCGTGGGGCACCGGCCCGCAGCCTCAGCCCTCTCCACATGGCATAGTGAAGCGCGACACGTTGCCTGGGACCCATGCCGCGCTCGGAGGAATAGATGACCGCTACAGCCGTTGATCTCCGCACCTTGGACCAAGCTCATCTCCTACACCCCCAGCACCACCCGGCGGACCATGCCGATCCGCTCATCTTTGCTCGTGGCGAGGGCGCCCTGCTCTGGACCGTGGACGGGCAACGCTACATTGACGGCTTATCGGGCCTGTGGAACGTCAACGTCGGACACGGCCGGCGCGAGTTGGCCGACGCGGCCCAGCGGCAGATGACCGATCTGGCCTTCATGAGCGCCTACGTCGGTTCATCGAACCCACCGGCTATTGAGCTGGCGGCGCGGGTGGCCCGTCTCGCCGGCCCAACGCTGAATACGGTCTTCTTCACCACCGGCGGCGCAGAGTCCAACGAAACGGCCTTCAAGGCCGCCTGGTTCTTCTGGAGCATGCAAGGCAAGCCGGAGAAGCGCAAGATTCTCGCGCGCGCATTGGGCTACCACGGTGTTACGATGGGCGCTGGCGCGGCCACCGGACTACCGGTATTCTGGAAGCACTTCGGCCCCCAGCCGCCGGGCTTCAGCCACATCCCCAACCTCGATCCCGACGCGCTGGAAGCGCAGATCGTGGCCGAGGGGCCGGACACGGTAGCGGCGTTCATCGGCGAGCCGGTGCAAGGCGCGGGTGGCGTGATCCCACCACCCGCGGACTACTGGCCGCGCGTCCGCGACATCTGCAGCAAGTACGACGTTCTGCTCATCGCCGATGAGGTCATCACCGGGTTCGGCCGGACCGGACGGTGGTTCGCGCTGGAGCACTGGGGCGTCGAGGCCGACATGGTGTCATTCGCCAAGGGCATTACCTCCGGCTACATGCCCCTCGGCGGCGTCATCATCTCCGACCGCATCCGGCAAGTGCTCTATGAGCAACCGGCCACGACCAAGTTCATGCACGCCTTCACCTACTCCGGTCACGCCACCTGCTGCGCCGTCGGCCTCGCCAACCTGGACATCATCGAAGGGGAAGGGCTAGTCGAGCAGGCAGCCGCGCTAGGGGAACGGCTCCAAGCCGGCCTCGCGCCGCTGGCAGACCACCCCGCCGTGAAAGAGGTCCGCGGGCTAGGCATGATGGCCGCGGTCGAGTTTCAGCCCGGCGTTGCGGCACCGGCTGGCCAGCTGGGGGCCAAAGTGATCCGCGCCTGCCGCCAGCGAGGCCTCTTCACGCGCTTCCGCGAGGACATCGTGATGCTGGCACCGCCGCTCGTCATCCGCGAATCCGAACTTGACGAGGTGACGACCACGCTGCGCGAAGCCGTCGCAGAAGTCGCGGGCTAACCGTCCCCGGACGGCCCGAAGAGGAGGCTACGCGGCGCGACCAATGCAGCAGGCGCGGAGACTGATCGCGCTGACCAGTGATTTGGGCAGCGCGGAACTCGTTGACCCGTTGAGCCGCGTGAACAACTCCTTCGCATACCTGGCAACGGCCGACCTATTTGTGCTATCTTCCACAATCTTGAAGGGTTGCTTGCTGTGCTTATCGAAGCCAGGACCGGTTGAGACTTGGTTCTAATTCCCTCAGAGCCTGTGTGACAGGCTCCGGCGGCTCCAACCGACATGACTAACCTTTTTTACACACCATCTTAGACAGGGTAGCGAACATATCAGGCTGAGAAAGCTCTCCCCTCCCCCCACTCTCTGCAAGTTCGCGTTCGCGATGCTCCTGGTCGGGCTTGCCTTCGCGCTGACCTACACCGAGTCTCCCAACACGTTTTCCGCCTATGACGTCAAGGCCATCCTGGTTCTTGGCGCCGCCGTAAACGTCCCTCTTCTCGTCGGCTCGCTGTTTCTTCTACGGCGCTCCAAGCTCATAGCGAACGCCATTTTGTCGCTGGTTGTCCTGGCAAGCGGCGCCACGGCGTACATCATTCACACAGACCTCTACACTGCCGAGAACCGGCTCGATCTGATTACGGTCTGTGTCGCAGCCCTATTTGTCTTGTTCGTCTCCTTCCGGGTCATTGATCAACAGCGCTGGGGAGGGGTCGCGCTCTCAGCGGTGCCGCTGATCGGACTCGGCATCGTTCTCGGTGGACACTTCCTGGAACGTCACGATTCCACCACGCCGGTGGAAGTCGATATGTCTAACATTCGACACGTTTCATTCCGCGAGAAACCCAATGTGTATTTCATATCCTTCGAGTCACTCGTTCCGAGGTCACTGCTCAGGAAGCATTTTGGTCTTGATACCTCGCCGTTTCACGACCTGTTTGAGGCCAATTTCCGCCGCTTTCCCAATTTCTTCTCTGAAGATACCCACACAGTAGCCAGTCTCAACGCGATTCTTGCGCTTGATAAAGAGATGTTTGTCAAATCAAGCCCCGAGTACTCCCTTAATCTATTTTCGGGCATGCAGCCGAGTCCATTGCTCGGTATACTGCGGAATAATGGCTACGAAACCAGTTCGTATTATTCCCACTCTGCGTTTTTGGGACGCTACAAAGGCCCCTATATCGACCACTACACCAAACATAGTGAGACTGGTGTCTGCAGTCTGTTGGACGCCGCGATACGGCCGATTGCGTTTTGGGGATACTGCGCATTCTCGAGAGAAGCTGGGTGGCGCTCTCTTGCCGAGTATTTCGAGTATTTCAAGAGTGTGACCGCGAACGAGAGACCTCAATTCCTGATGGCCCATGTCAATAACGTGCCGGGGCACACAGACGGTAGCTTCCGCTACGATGACCGGGCACAGCGCAACGCGGCGGTCAGGCAGTACTCTCAGAGGCTCGACAGAGATGCGACCCGACAGCTAGAAGTGATCCTCGAGCACGTGAAAAACAATGATCCCGATGCCATTTTGTATGTATATGGAGACCATGGCCCCTGGTTATCAAGGGGGATGTCATTTGAAGACAATCCGACGTTTGTCGTCCAGGACAGATTGGGCGTTCTCGGCGGCGTGTACCCACCCGATGCCTGCACCGCCTACTTTGATGAAACTCTGAGCAAAGAATATATGACCACTTTGGATGGCGTTCATGCCATCCTGCGCTGTCTATCCGGCGGCCAAAGTGCGCTCAAGACGCCGCGAGAATCCGCTATTCGCTACGACACTAACCGCAGCTATAAGGAGTTCCTGTATGACTAGAAAAGGGACAATGGGGAAAAGCCCCCCCGCAATGGCGGCATTCGCCCACGCCACCGATAGCCACCCCGGCGTGATTGGTTTCAATGCGGTGAGGATGATCCTGCTCCTCGCCTATGTTGACCCCGGCTCGGCCGGTTTCATCGTCACTACCGTGGGCGTTCTGGCCGCCGGCGGCTACATTGCCCGGGCTTCTCTTGGCCGCTTGAAACAGTGGGTTTTCCGGCGGAATAAAAAGGCTGAACTGGGGGAAGTTGCGAGTGGCGCCGATGACCAGGCCGATGACCGCTAACCTGAGGTCTGACGGTGGGTCATTCAAGGACCCGGCGGGGCGAGTGTACCGGGTGTTCCGTGAAGCTGGTGATGAGCGCATCCTCCGTGGACTGGACCAAGCCGCCGCTGCGGTGCTGGAAAAGCTGCTGGGTGAGCCCTTTTTCGAGGCGTTGGCCGCCGGGGGCCAGGTAGTGCCGACCAGACTGCTCGACCGGGCAAGCCCCGACGCCAAGCATGTCCTGGCAGCGGGCTGGAGCGCCGCCGCCGAGCACGAGCCCGTGGATTTCGTCACTTGGCCCTACGAGTGGCCGTTCTCCATGCTCAAGGATGCGGCCTTGCTACAATTGCATTTATTAGAGACGGGCGCCAGGAACGGATGGTTGCTCAAGGACGCCACGCCGTTCAATGTGCAGTGGGCCGGCACGCGGCCAGTGTTCATTGACATACCGTCGTTCATTCCTTGGGAGGCTGGCGAATACTGGCGCGGTTATCGCCAGTTCTGCTCTGCTTTTCTGACGCCGCTGCTGTTGACGGCACACCTGGGCATCCCGTTCCAGCCGCTACTCCGCTCGCGCCTGGAGGGGATCCCGCCGGAGGAAGCGGTCCGGTATTTCTACGGATTGCGGCGGTTCAAGCGCGGCGTCCCGTCGCATATCTGGTTCCCAGCCAGGGCCGAGCGCGGCCTGCGCCGACGGGAGCGTGCCGGACAGCCGACGCGGGCGCGCGCTCGCCGGCAGCCCCGGATAGCGCTGTTCGCGCTGCTGGACAGCCTGCAGCGGCTCATTGAGAGACTGTCCTATACGCCGCTGCATTCGGACTGGTCGCAGTACGCCGAGAGCCATTCCTACGACGCGGCGGACTTTGAGCGGAAAAAGGATTTTGTGCTGCGGCATGTTGCAGCGCGTCGTCCGGCCCTGACCTGGGACCTGGGCGCAAACACCGGCGTCTTCTCTCGTATCGCCGCCGAGCGCTCGGGCACGGTCGTTGCCATAGATGGCGACCAGGATGCGAGCGAAATCCTCTACCGCGAAGCCCGGGCCGCCGGCCCGAATAACATCATCCCTTTGGTGATGGACCTGGCGAACCTCTCGCCGGGGCAGGGTTGGGCGGGGCGAGAGCGAGCGGCTCTTGATGACCGGCGCCGGCCCGATATGGTGCTCTGCCTGGCGCTGGTGCATCATATGCGCGTCACGGCAAACATTCCACTGGCACTGTTTATCGACTGGCTGCACAACCTGAACGCCACAGTTATTCTGGAGTTCGTCGGACGCGATGACGAAATGTTCCAGAGGCTCTTACAAAACAAACAAGAGGACTATGCCGACTATACCGCTAGGAACTGGGAAGCCGAGTTGCGCCGGCGTTTCGACGTGCTCGAGAGGGTAGAGTTGAAAGGCGGCTTGCGGGAACTGTTTCTGCTAGAGCCATCTTGACCGCCAACGCCGGCAATCCGTGCCGGGCCGCCGAAAAGGAACCCCAGCGGGCCGAGGCTGGTATCACCAGGAGGGTCCCCGAACAGGTACCACGCGTCCATTGACACCGGACCGCACAGCACGTATCGTAGGGCGGCCAGTGCCGGTAAGCTGGACACGGCTCCCTCGGCCGGAGGATCGGAGTGGACGGCCATTCGTCCGGCAGTGGCCTCGCTTGCCTCGTCTACTATGCGGAAAGGGCCTTGCAGGATGGAGTATCGCATCGAAGGAAACCCGGACTACGGACAGTTGACCGTGGACCTCGCGCCCGGTGACTCGTTCATCGCCGAGGGCGGCGCGATGGCGTGGATGAGCGAGGGGATTGAGGTCCAGGGCCAGCTGATGGGCGGGTTCCTGCGGGCCGCGATTCGCCGGCTGGTGGCTAACGAATCGCTGTTCGTCGGCGAGTACCACCATCCCAGCAGCGGCAGTGTCACCTTTTCGCCGACTGTGCCGGGGGCCGTGCAGCAACGCTCCCTCCACGGCGACTCGTTCATCCTGACCGCCGGCTCGTTCATGGCCTGTACGCCGGGTGTCGAGCTGAAGACGCGCTTTGCCGGACTGCGCGGTCTGTTCTCCGGCGAGGGCGGGTTCTTCATCGAATGTACCGGGCACGGCGAAGTCTTCTACAACTCGTTCGGCGCCGTGCTGGAAAAGGAAATCAACGGGACCTTCCTGGTGGATACCGGCTACGTCGTGGCGTGGGAGCCGGGTCTCTCATACTCCATTAGCGGCATGGGCAACTTGAAGAGCACCGTCTTGTCCGGCGAGGGGTTGGTGATGCGGTTTTCCGGCGCCGGCAAGCTCTATCTCCAGACCCGCACCATGAGCGATGTCGCCGGATGGCTGACCCCCTTTGGCAGGAAGTAGTCGTGGCCCGGCGACACACCACGGAGAGCACAACAGGGATGCCAAGGGGTTAGCGGCGCCGGAAGGCGAGGCGCAATCTCCCGCGCGAAAGGAACGGCCAGTGGATATCCAAGTGATGGATAAGGGAGCATTTAGCTGGGCACTGGTGGGCCTTGGCCCCGGCGAGCAGTTCGTATCCGAGGCCGGCGCGCTGTTCCGCGCCTCGGACAACATTGACATTGACGTGACGACCCGCCAGAAAGGAGCCGGCGGCCTCTTTGGCGGCCTCAAGCGCATGCTGGCCGCCGAGAGCTTCTTCTTCTCGACCTATTCGATCCTGGACCACCAACCGGGCGAAGTCGGCCTCGCGCCGACCCTGCAAGGCGAGGTGGCCGTGATCGAGAGCGACGGAGCGAGTCAGTGGCTGTGCGCCGGCGGCAGCTATCTCGGCTCCTCGGCCGACCTGTCGCTCGATACCCAGTTCCAGGGCTTTCGCGGCATGTTGTCGGGCGAATCGCTGTCGTTCCTGGCCGTCTCGGGGCAGGGGCCGCTCCTGGTCACGTCGTTCGGACGCATCAACAAGATAGAGCTTGACGGCAGTCTGACCGTGGACACCGGGCACGTGGTCGCCTTCGAGGACAGCCTCGACTACAGCGTCAGTAAGGCCGGTAGTAGCTGGATTCAGTCGTGGCTGGCGGGTGAGGGGCTGGTACTCAACTTCTCCGGACGGGGTACGATCTTCGTCCAAAGCCACAATCCGGACGAATTCGGGAAAACGCTGGGTCCGATGCTGCCAGAGAGGTAAGAGTGACATGCAGTACAGAATCCAATGCCAGCCGAGCTACAGCGTACTGGAGGCGCAGTTGCAACCCGGTGAGCAGGTGGTAACTGAGGCCGGGGCGATGGTGTGGATGAGCGACAATCTAGACGTCACCACCTCGACGCGCGGGGGCGTCTTCTCCGGCTTGAAGCGTAGGGTGCTCTCCGGAGAGAGCTTCTTCCAGAATACCTACGCGGCCGAGGGCGGCGCCGGCCTGCTCGGTCTGGCACCCGGCCAGCCGGGCGACATCGTCCCCTACGTGCTCGACCATGGCGAGCTTTACCTGGAGCGGGGCGCCTACCTCGCCTCTACCCCCGACGTGGAGTGCAACTCGGACTTTCAGGGGCTGCGCGGCCTCTTCAACGAAGGTCTCTTTATCCTGCGCGCCGCGGGCACCGGCACGTTGTTCTTCAACAGCTATGGTGACATCGAGGA
Organism: Chloroflexota bacterium; assembly: GCA_965220865.1. GTDB lineage: Bacteria > Chloroflexota > UBA11872 > UBA12225 > JAJDUF01 > JAJDUF01. Next base: position 2,016,181 of record OZ244848.1, on the reverse strand, counting down.
GGTGGCGGTCAACGGCGCCTACGTGGTGGACAACGGCCATGCCGTCGCTTGGGAGCCAACGCTGGAGTACGAGTTGACCAAGGCCCGGCGCATCCGGTCATTCCTCTTCTCGGACCAGCTCCTGATGCGCTTCCACGGGCAGGGGCGCCTGTGGGTGCAGTCGCGCAATCCTCGCTCCTTCGCCAACTGGATTTATCCCTTCCGGCCGGAGAAGTCGTCGGGTTAGCTCCGGCTCCGTAGGGGGACGGGCGCAGCATGCTGCGCCCCCACGGCGCCGGATTTCGACCGGCGCCGGAATGACGGGAGGTATGCGATGTCCGAGAGTGGATCCGTCTCTATCTACTGTGGTACGACCGAAGGCATTGTCAGGGTAGACGGCGCAACGGGTACCGTGTCCTGCCTGGGACCTGCCCACAGTGTCGAATCGCTGGCGGTGAATAACGGTCACATCTGCGCGGCGCTCACCCCGGACTACGGCCTGCCGATGCGGACGCCGCTCGGCCCTCAGCACGACAGCGGCGTCATACGTAGCGGAGACAGCGGCCGTACCTGGTCGGCGGCCAATGAGGGACTAGCCTCACGTCAAGTCACGGCGCTGGCCAGCTCGGCCGACGGCACTACGTTCTACGCCGGAACTGATCCGGCGGCCGTACACGTCAGCGACGACGCCGGGGGGTCGTGGGTCGAGCCAGGCACCCTGCGGAGCATCCCCGGCTACGATACCTGGACCTATCCCCTGCCACCGCACACGCCGCACGTCATGTGGTTTGCCGCGCATCCGCAGGACCGCAGTCGCCTGCTGGCCGGCATTGAGGTCGGCGGCTTGGTACGCACCGAGGATAGCGGCCGGTCGTGGTCACTGGTAGGCGAGGGCATCAACCCCGACATCCACGGCCTGGCGATTGCGCCATCGCAGCCGGAGGTGGTCTGGGCCGCGACACCGGCCGGCATCTATCGCAGCGAGGACGACGGCACGCGCTTCCGTGAGTGCAACGCCGGCCTCCCACACCGGTACGCCCGCCCGATTGCCGTAGACTGCGCCGATGATCGCGTTGCCTACACCGTCGTCACCCACACGGCGCGCGGCTTCTTCGGTATCCCTGCAGCGGAGACCGGCGGTGTCGTCTGCCGGACTACGGACAGCGGGCAGTCGTGGCAGGAGCTGCAAGGAGGGCTACCCGATCCACTCCCCAGCGCTCCCGCCCTCTCCGCCGATCCCCAGGTGCCCGACCGTCTCTACCTGGGCACGATGGACGGAGCGATCTACGTGAGCGCAGACCGCGGCGCCGCGTGGTCCGCCCTCACCACGGGCCTCCCGGCGATCCTCCGCTTTGCCCTCTCCGCCGGTCCCAGCTAGCCGGCGCGGCGGAGTGCATGGGTCTATCCCGGACTTCACCTGCGGCCTTCGCTCCACATGATGTGAAGAGGGGAGCCTGTCATCCATCGTTCCCGCGAACGCGAGAATCCAGACTCCCGCTCATCAGGGAGACGATGGGCGAGCATTGATCGCTGCGGTGTTACCCTTTAGAATGCCTGGCGGTCTTGGCCTGCGGCGCTTGGAGGTGTGTTGATGCCCGATCCCATTCGTGTCGCGCTCATCGGCTGCGGTGGCATCATGGTGGGACGCCATCTGCGCCTGATGCTACAGCACGACGACGCCACGCTGGTCGCCTTCACCGATCCCGTCGAAGCGGCCCGGAATCGGGCGCGGGAGGCCGACCCCACGCTGGCCGAGGTACCGACGTTCGCCAACCACGCGCAAATGCTCGCCGACGTGCAGCCGGAGGCCGTGGTGATCGGCACGCCGCACTCCTTCCACCACCGCCACATCATCGACTCACTGCACGCCGGCGCCCACGTGCTCGTCGAAAAGCCGATGGTGAACACGGTCGCCGAGGCCGAGGAGGTGATCGCTACGCGCGACGCGACCGGGAAAGTCGTTGCGATTGCCTATCAGCGCCACGGCGAGGCCACCTTTCGGCAGATCAAGCAACTCATTGACGATGGCGGTCTGGGCGACATTCAGTTCATCACGGCGGAGCAGGACCAGCCGTGGCACACGGTCATGTTCCAGCGAGAGCTGCCCTGGCGCGTCAAGCCGGAGTTGTCGGGCGGTGGTCAGCTCAACGACTCGGGGAGCCACCTCGTTGACATCTTGCTCCACGTGACGGGGCTGGTACCGGAGCGGGTGTTTGCGCTGCAACAGACGCTGAAGCTCGACGTTGACGTGAACTCCGCGATTGTCGTGCAGTTCCAGGGTGGGGCGATTGCCACGCTGGCCATTGTCGGAAACTCACCGGGTATACAAGCGCACGTTTGGGAGGACATCGCGTTCCACGGGAGCAAAGGGACGCTCTACTACCGCATGATCGGACAACCGGACCAGCGCCCGTGGCTGGAATGGCGTCGGCAAGGCGACGAAGGGCCGACACCGTTGCCCACGCCGCCCGCGGAAACCACGCCCGACGCGAACTTCCTGGCGGCGATCCGTGGTCGGGAGCCGGTCGCGGCCACGGCGGAAGACGGGCTACGTGTAGCGAAGCTGTCCGCCGCCATCTGGCAGTCGGCCCAGCAAGGCAGGGCGGTGACGGTCGCGTCCTAGCAGCGCCCGGATAGGCTTGGCTTTAGTCCATAAACGAGAGGAGTAACGTACATGACAATCCGTATCGGCTTGGTGGACTGTGACACGAGTCACTGTGTCGCGTTTACGCAGCGCCTCAACCACCTTGACGTTGGGGAGGACCAATGGGTTGACGGCGCCGAGATCGTCGCGGCCTATCCCGGCACCTCCGAGATGTCCCCGGAGCGCATCCCCGGCTTCACGCGGCAGTTGCGGGAGTATGGCGTCACCATCGTCGAGGCGGCAACCGACCTGATCGGCCAAGTAGATGCCGTCCTGATCGAGTCCTTGCAGGGCAGTGTGCATGTGGAGCGCGCCCGGCCGTTCATCGAAGCCGGTCTGCCGCTGTTCGTGGACAAGCCGTTCGCCTGCTCGGTGGCCGATGCCCGGACGCTGCTGACGGAGGCAGAACAGCGCGGCCTGCTCCTGTGGTCGTCTTCATCGCTGCGGTTTGCCCCCCAAGTGCAGGCCCTCCGAGCCAGCGCCGACGAGATCGGCCCAGTGACCGGTGTGAACGTGCATGGTCCAGCTTCCCTCGCACCGGGTAACCCGGGTCTCTTCCACTACGGGGTCCACGCGGTACAGATGATGTACGAGCTGATGGGCCGTGGCTGCGAGACGGTGCGCCTGACCTCCAACGCCGACGGGGACGTTGCCGTGGGGCAGTGGGCCGATGGACGCTTCGGTGTCTTCCGCGGTCTGCGGCGCGGCGCTGCGCCCTATGGCGTGACCGTCTATGGCGAGAAGCAGGTCGCGACGACTGCCATCGGCACGACGGACATCTACCACGAGCTGCTGAAGCGCATCGTCGCCGCGTTCCAAAGCGGCAAAGCGCCGCTTGCGCCGGCCGACATGCTGGAGGCGGTGGCCTTCCAGGAGGCAGCACTGCACTCATTGGAGCAAGGCAGTCGGGAGGTGCGCTTGGCAACGGCAGCATAGGGCCGGCCAAGCAGCACTGCTCGGTCCGCCGGTGAAGTGGCTACAGGCAGGCGCTCGACGCTTGATGCCGGGTCCGTCAGGCGCCAGTATAGAAGCGATCATGTGCGCCGTAGAGTGTGCCCGGCACACATGATCTTTTCGAGTTAAGCTGTTGCTGCCTCCCGGTTCGTTGCATGTCGTAGAAGACACAGCGGATTTGCAGTAAGCGTAGGGCTTATAGATGTTGCGCGCTTGGCTCAGTGAGGTATATACTATGCTTGCATCAGACTTACAGACAGGAGGAGCGAAGAGACATGCCACTATTTGACAAGGCAGAGAAAGTCAAGATCCGCAGCCCCCAGCAGCGTACCAACCGCATTGATCTCACCCCCTATAAGAGCTTTCTCCAAAAGTACAAGGTGGGTGTAACCATTGATTTGCCCCTAGAAAGCGGCGAATCGACTCGCGCCATCAAGCGGCGCTTGACGCTCGCCTCGAAAGAGCTAGGCATGCGCCTGCGCTATCCCCAGCATCCGGTGAAGGAAGTGATCCGGTTCAAGGTGATGCCGCCGGAGAAGCGTCGCGTCCGGCGCAGGAGTTGAGTCCTTACGCTCCTCGGCAGCAGCGGTCGCCGCCTCCCTCCCGCGCATGGCGGAGAAGCAGCGCTAGTGCTCCTTCCCGCACCCGATAAGCGCGCCGGGAAGAGGCACTGCGCTTTTCTCTGGTTTCCCTGCGAGGTCCGCCTCGCGGGGGCAAAGCGCTATTGGTACAAGCGGCCTTTGCCGGCCCGGACACCGCAAGGAGGAATGGCATGGACCTAACAAAAGCGTATCCGCGAAGCGGCCGGGAGCAGATCGCCGGCCTTATGATGATCGGCCGCTCGGTAGACAAAGCGCGCGCCCATCTGGCCGGCACCCTCGGCGAGTACATCTACGACTGCCCCATGGACCGCCGGGTGTTCGACTTTCTCGGTACCAACGCCGAGGAGGTCGCCGGCGCCGTGCGCCAAGCAGCAGATGATGAGCAGTTCGCGGCCTTTGTGCAGGCAAAGCTGGCCGACAAGACCACGGAGGCCGTTGAGTCCTGGAACGCGGCGTTCATGACCATCGAACCCGACCTCTCACGGCCGGCTTATGCCGATGCCGTAGCGGCCGTGCAGCGGCGCGCGCCGCTGCGCACGGACATCACGCATTGGGTAGACCTCATTGATGTCGAGGAGGGGCGCCCAATCCCCCCGCCGCGCTCACCGGCCGCTGCCGGCTGACCACCGGCTTGCCTCACCCCCCGGCCTCCTCTCCACCAAGTAGAGAGGGGGAGTCCACTGGAGCCAGTTGTAGAGGCAACCCTTGTGGTTGCCCTCTCCGGCCCCCCGGCCGGTCCGGGGCACCCACCAGAGACGCCCCTACCCGGCATACTGAGCGCGAGGGAGGCCCACATGAACATTATCCTGATTGTCTCGGATAGTCTGCGCGCCGACCACGTGCGCGTCTATCAGGAGCGATGGCGCGAGCGAAACCCGAATGGTGGGCCGCCCGTCGCGCCGTACTTTCGGATGCATACCCCCCACCTCGACCGGCTCGCCACCGAAGGGGCACTCTTCGAGCGTGCCCACGCCGGCTCCTACGCGACGGTACCGAACCGCTACGAGCTGCTGACCGGCCGCTTTGTGTGTACCTACACGCGCGGCTGGGAACCGCTGCCAGCGCACGAGATCGTGCTGGCGCAGGTGCTCGGCGACGCTGGCTATACCTCAATGTTCATCCTCGATACGCCCAATCTGCTCCGCGACGGCTATCACTACGACCGCGGCTACACCGCCTGGCACTGGACTCGCGGGCAGGAGGGCGACCGCTACCGGACGGCGCCTGTGCATGTCGAGTTGCCCTGCGCGCCGGAGAAGCTACGCACGAATCCGCGCTATCCCGACGGATCGGTCGTAGGGCAGTACCTCCGCAACGTAGCCGACCGGCGCAGTGAAGAGGATTACTTCGCGCCGCAGACGTTCGGCACCGCCATCCGCTGGCTCGAAGAAAATGCCGGCCGCGACCGTTTCTTCCTCCACATTGACACGTTCGATCCGCACGAGCCATGGGACCCGCCGGCGCGCTACGTGGACCTCTACGATCCCGGGTACACCGGCGAAGAGGTCATCTATCCGCGCTACGGCTCGACCGACGTGCTCTCCGACGCCGAGCTGCACCACTGCCGCGCGCTGTACGCCGCCGAGGTGACGATGGTGGACCGCTGGGTAGGGAAGCTGCTGCAAGCGGTAGACGATCTCGGACTACGGGAGAATACTGCCATCTTCTTCCTCGCCGACCACGGCTTTGTGCTGGGAGAGCACGGTTGGATCGGCAAGGGCACGTTCCCGCTCTACGAGGTACTCAATCACGTTCCGCTGCTGATGCGTATTCCAGGCATCCCCGGGGGACAGGTGATCTCAGCGTATGCACAAGCGGCCGATCTCATGCCGACGATCCTCGACCTCTGTGGCGTGGCCGCCCCCGGCGCCCGGCACGGTCGGTCCTTGTTGCCGGTGCTGCGTAGCGACGCCGAGCACGTGCGCGAGGTGTGTATCTCGACGACCAGCCTGGCGACTCCGGTCGGGCCGGGCAGCGCCCAAGCCGGGCTACGCACGATGATTCAGCGGCCGGGGTGGGCCATGCTCTACGGGCCGGGGGCCGCACCGCGCCTCTTCGACACCACCAACGACCCGCGCCAAAAGCACAACGTCTACGACACCTACCCGGAGGTGGCACGCGAGCTACATGCGGCCTTCGTTGCGTTCCTCCGTGAGGTACAGGCTCCGGAGGCAATCATCGGCCCCATCGCCGGCGACGAGCGCTTCCAGAGGTAAGGAGACCATGGTGTAGGCAGGCGTAGGGGCGCAACATGTTGCGCCCCTACTAATAGGTCAGGAGCAGACCCGCCTAGTCGTCGTCGTTGGAGAGGAAGAGGTTGCCGTAGAGCAGGCCGCCGATGGCACCGCCGATGATCGGCCCGACCCAGTAGACCCACCAGTTGTCCCAGGACATGGAGGCCAGAGTGGAGCCAAGGCTGCGGGCCGGGTTGAGGGAGCCACCCGTCAGCGAGCCGCCGAGCAGGATGCAGGCACCAAGGGTGAAACCGATGATAAGTCCGCCCAGCTTCGGCGCTCGCCCGTCAACGGCGGAGCCATATACCGCCAGGACCAGCAAGAAGGTCATGCCGGCTTCGAGCAACACCGCGCCCCAAACACCCATCGACGGCCCGATTGCCGGTGTACCGATGTTGGTAGCCTCGGCAGCACTAAGTGCAGCACCACCCATGATGGTGTACGTCAGCAAGAGGAAGAGACCGGCAAGGATAGCTCCGATTAACTGCCCTACAATGTAGGAGATGGCTTCGTTAATGCCGATCTGACGGCCCACCAGTAGCCCAATCGTCACCGCCGGGTTGAACTGCCCTCCGGAGATGTGTCCAAAGATAGTGACCATGGCTGCAAGCCCTAGCGCATGCGCTAGGGCAATGGCAACCAGCCCCACCGCTCCTAAGTTGGCTTGATCCGCAGCGACAATCGCTCCAGCCACGATGGTCACGAACCCGAAAGTCCCCACGACCTCCGCCAGTGTTCCTCGCCAGTTTATCGCGTTCATTGCTCTCTATACCTCTCCCCAGGTAGCCGCTGTAACAAACAAACAACCGGTAACATGTGAACACACGCGAGGCTGGCCCCCCCTAACCGACCGCTCGCAGTGTAGCAGCGTCTCTACGGAGAGTCAAAGCTGACCTGGCGCGCCGTCCTGTAGGGGATAGGGGCGTCTACTGCCGCCGTGTGGCGTGCTACAACCCTTGCAGGCACAGCCGCGGCGACCCCTACGTACCGAACGCTACTTCCGGGGGGCTGCCGGTCACAGGGCCGGACGACGCAACAACGCCGCCGGTAGCAGAACAATGAGCAAAGCGATCAGCACCGAGGACTACCCCTACCTCGCTCAGGTAAGAACGGGAGAGAAGCAGCGCTGGCAGTTCGAGCTACGCGCTGCACCACCGCCCGCGAACCTGATCAGCAATGTCTACGCCGTCTCGTTCATCGGGGCACAATGCCTGCTCATCCGCATGCTGCACCGCCAGCGGGAGGTTTGGGACATTACGGGCGGGACGCTGGAACCGGATGAGACGTATCTGGACGCGGCCCGCCGCGAGTTGATGGAGGAAGCCGGCGCCCAACTCTTGACATTTGAGCCTTTTGGCGCCTGGCACTGCTGGTCCTCGGCACCAGCGCCGCATCGTCCCCACCTACCGCACCCGGAATCCTACCGGGTCGTCAGCTACGGCGAGGCTGCGCTCGTTGGCTCCCCGACCAATCCCCCCGACGGCGAGCAGGTCATCGAGGTGGCGTGTGTGCCGGTGGAGGAAGCGGTGCGGCGACTACGCACGAGTTGGCCCGACCTGCCTGAGCTTGCCGAGCTGTACCGGCTGGCCGCGGCACTGCGAGCCAGCCGGCGTGATCGCTCGGTAGGTGCAGACGCTAACACCCGTCACTCGGCGGGGTCTAAGGGTGGATAGAGGGGTGTCGGGCCCCCGGCCCCCGACATCGCGGCCACCGTGTTGCCGATCCACTGCACGCGATAGGGCTGCGTGTAGCCGAGGGCACGCTCCTGCGTCACGAACTCCGGCTGCGCGAAGGTCACTTCGACCCGACTACCCGCTACCAGGCTCCCCACCTTCAGATAGTCGTCCGCCAGCGTGACGCCGGCAGCGTGGCCGTTGACCGTGACAGCAAGCGACTGTCGCTCGCACCACGGCGGGATGCGGACGTGCAGCTCTAGGGGGCGTTTGGTCTCGACTACTACGCTGCCCGCTTGCGGAAGCCGGCTGATAATCCGCGCCGCGGCGTGCTCGCGCGAGAGCAGCAGATTGACGCGCAGCTGCCGATCATCTTGCCGGGTCACGATGTGTCGCCACGCCGCCGCGATGCCCTGGAGCGCGGCGCCGGTCAGGTCGGAGTTGTACGAGTGGAAGCCATTCGGCTCGCCGAAACAGAACGCTCCTTGGGCGCGTCGCCGGAGTCCCTCGTAGGCCCGCTGCGCGGTGTTCGCCAGGCCCGTGTTCTCCACCACCCAGGAGAGATCATCTAGCTGCGATGCGAGCAGGTGGTTGCGTAGCATACGCTCGGCGTCCTCATAGTAGGAGGGGTAGCCAGCGCTGCCGAGCAGGCAGGCGGCCTCGATCATGTCCGCGGTGCAGTTGGCCTCTCCCCGCCCATAGATGGCGGTCGTGCTCTCCTTGACCCAGCCGGTCCGGGTGCAATATGGCAGGAGGCCAACGTCAAAGATCGCACGGGCACGCTCGATAAGCTCACGCTGGCCTGTCACAAGCCCTAGCTCTACAAGCGAGGCCACGGTACCGGTGATCGAGTGGATATGCGCTCCCGCGGCGGCGGTCAAGACGCCATGCCCATCGAAGCTGACGGCCAGCACGTGCCGGGCAAACCGCTCTGCAAGTACACTACCGCGTGGGTCGTCGAAGGTGCGGGTGAAGGCCAGCAGCGCACTGATCGCCCGGCCGGAGGTCGAGGTAGGTCTTTGGTCCGGCTCCTGCCAGCCCAGGGGTCCCAGCCTCCGTCCCGGATAGGTTCCCAGCACCCGAGTAGCCTGCTCCATCGCGGTGACCAGTGCCTGAGCATATCGCTTAACGCGTGGATCTTGGTCGAGGCGCCAGAGTGCAAGCAGGCCCAGCAACACCTCGCGCTGGTGGTGCATAAACGCGAGCGGTGGGTCGCCCATGTCGTCCCAGCCAAAGCCGTCGCCGTGGTCGCAGCCTGCGAACAGCTGCGCGCGCAGCCCGTTCAATAGCTCCGGGTCGTCGGGCAGTCCGGTGATTTCGGCACATACGTCCAGCGCGTGCAGAAACCGGCCGACCGTATGTGGTGTGTCTGCGGCTTCGTGCTGCGCCCAGACGGGCGGCTCCTTGAGGTTGAAGCGGAAGTACGGTCGGCAGTCGCGCTGGCGATCCACGCTCGCGCAGACATGCGCGAGGCCGCGGCGGACGCTCTGGCGCAGGTCAACCGGCTGTAGCGGGTCCTTCATCCGTCAGCGGCTCCTTCCTCCCTCTACCGGCAGCAGACGCTAGTGTACTGCGAGGTAGTCGCGGACCTTGCCGGCGGCCTGCACTGCCTTGGCGTGGTCGAAGTCCCCCTGTAACAGCGCCATGCGGACGCGAACACTCAGCGCCTCCGTGTCAACCTGGTCCAGACGGTCAGTGGCCTGCTGGACCAGGTGTTGAGCGTCGGCCAACGCCGCCGCCGTTTCCGCCGGCAACTCGCCTTCCGGGTAGCGGGGCAGCAACAGCATGTGAACGTGGTAAGGGGGACTACCATCCATCATCATGAGCAGCCAGACCCGCTCCGCGCCCAGCGCCGCGACGAGCGCCCGCGATACCAACTGCAACGTGGGGCCGAGGGAGCCGGCTTCATCGGGTGTCAACTCCCATAGCGCCTCCCGATGCACCTTGGTCTTGACTACCATCGTACCAGTCACCCACGGGCTACCGACGTGCTCAACCAGCCAGTGCTCGTTCTCGTATACCCGGCCGCCCGGCGCACGTCGCTCCCCGCTGGTGTACGCGCAGGATTCGCAGTTGGGCACCAGCGCCGCGACGCTCGTCATATACATACCCCCTACAACAGGGCGGGGGCAGCCGCCGTATGCGGCTGCCCCCGCAAGGTCGCTTTCGTGACCTCCCGGCCCCTTTGCCAGTTATCCGCTACAACGACCGGGCCGCCATGGAGGTAGACAGGTGTTGCGCGCTCCACTGGAGGAACGTGGGCCGCAGCCCCGCTGCGCTCCCGGTGTCCTCGGTGGATGCTCCTAGCCCTTGATCAACCCGATACGATTGCCCTCGGGATCGGCGAAGAAAGCCAGCTCGACCATCCCCAGGTCGGTGGGCGGCATGATTGTCCGGCCGCCCAAGCGTTCTACCTTGTCCAGCGAGTCCTGCAAGTCTTCCACCTGCACAAAGAAGGTGACACCGGCCCCTTCAGGGTTCTCCCCCACACCGCCGGAAATGCCCTCATCGGACTGCGTATCTACGAGACCGTAGTTCATCGGATTGTCGGCGGTGATCTTCCACTCGAAGAGATCGCCGTAGAACTGCTGGAGCTTATCCCCGTCCTTACCCAAGACTTCGAAGTGTACGACCGGTTTACCCATCTTGCTCTCCGTTGCTGTGCTATGGTCGCGCGATACGACCTTATGTTCTAACGGCAGACACCTGGCGGCGCCTCGCCAGCAACCTGCCGATCCGACTACCAGGCTGTCCGCTTGCCTGCGATAGCACCTGCTATACTGATAGGGCGCGGCAGGGTAGCTCAAACGGCAGAGCAGCGGACTCATAAGCCGCCGGTTGTGGGTTCAAGTCCCACCCCTGCCACCGACCTCATCCTCGGCTTCGCCGCCTTCCGCCGGGGCAGCATGTCCGGACTCCCACTGCCGGGCTACCCCTCAGCCATAGCGGGGAGGTGTTGTATGCACATACTCATACTCCACCGTCTGCTCGGACTCTATGTCGTCGGGGTGGCGGTCCTGGTTGCCGTGAGCCTCTTGGCCACGCTGATCTGGTCCGACGGCGCCGGTAGCTCGCTCTGGGTGCCCGTGGATTGGCTGCAAGCGGCCGCCATCATCATCGTGCTGGTCGTGAACACCCTCCGCAAGCGCGCGCTGGACGCGAACGGGGCCGACGGCTCCATCACCCGCGAATACCTAGAAGTCAACCTGCTCTTCTACGTCTCCATCGTCGTGACCGTCTGGTTCTTCTGGAACTGGCTGTTCTTCGGCTTTTTCCTGGACAATGAGCCGGCCGGCGCAGCGAGCGACACGCACACGATGATGTGGCCGTTTATCAACGCGCTGGACATCCCGCTCCTCGGCGCCACCGGCTACCACCTCTGGCGCAGAGCCGCCGCCTGAGCCGGCGCTGCTCTACCCCCTCTCCGCGGACAGCACGAACCAACCGGGTACGCCCGGTTAGCAGTTGAGGTATTCCCTGCCATGAATATCCCGGGTCAGAGGCCCCCAATGGAATCGTCCATCCTCGACAGACTAGCGAGGGACTTCGGGAATCACGGAGCTCGTGCTGCTCAATTCTTGAAGACCGCGGAGATGCTTATTGCCTCATTTCCTTCCGCTCCGAGAATCGGTGAAGTCATTGCATACTGCATTCGAGAAGCGCTGATCGAGGTTCCTCGTGCGGCCGGCTCGGCAGAGGCTGAGTCTACCGATCGGCCATGGAGACTTCTATCCCGCGAGGTTGTTGATGCCGCCACTCGGTATAAGCAAGCTCGTGGTCTGACAGGAATGGATGAACAGCAAGCGCTTGAAGACTTGCTTGAGTCGATCAGCGAACTTGACGACCTCCATAGTCGGGACAATGTCCATGCAGAGGGACTACGTGACATTATCAAGTTCAGGACCGGTCTGACCCCGCTGACACGCAATGTTAATGCCTTCACCGAGTACCAGCGGCTGATAGAAGCTATTCAGAAGATGGTTCACACATCAGCCAATGCAGAACTCATTACCGTTGATTACGTTGAGCCATATTTCCGACGTACTATTGATGCCCTCTCTAGTCTCTTTTCAGTAGACTCCCGAATGGAACAGATACAGCACCTTGCTGCACTCGACCAACCATCAAGTACGGATGTTGCGACCCTCCGTACACACCTAATCACTCCACATGATCAGAGCTTTTTCGCTTCATGCGTGAACAGTCCTGCATGGCTCGATCTAATGATGGACCACGGGATCCTGGATCCCCCTGAGAGTGAAGGCGAACGATGGCTTGCTGCCATGATGATCAGCCGCCTCCGTGCCCGCTACGGCCGATATATCGCGGATTGGCTTGGGAGAGCCTGGAACCGTTGGTCTTCGACGGAGCGGGGTATTTCCTCGTTAGCTGACGCGGCCTTTCAAGCAGGAGAATACGGTCACGAGACACTTATTCTCTGTCTGACACGCAAACAAAACGCACCAGACATATGCAACTTGGCATCTCTCGCCTTAGCACGTATCGAATCATCTCATCCACACGTCGCAACGTTTGCTGACCTACTATTGAATCCCGCCGCGCCACTCGGCCAGCACTTTGAGGAAGGTGTTCTCAAGGCGTTAGTCGAGGGCCTTAACTCCGATAACTGCATAAACCGCATACGCATCCTTAAACATAAGCTGCGTGCTCGGATGGAGAGTGAGCTTCCATTCTACATTAATGATTCTGAATCTATCACCTCGGTAAGTGATGATATGACTTACGATTACGAATCATCTTGGATGCCCCTCAATGCACTTATACAGGCAATACGCAAAGCCCTGACTCTAGATTGGGAACTTGTGGATCTACTGGATGAGATAAAGGGGCTACCAGAAGAGGTAGGAAACCGCATCCAGGCGTGGCTGAGAACTAATGCGAAGGACACCGAGTGTCAGGAGTCTATAGAGTTCATTGCCCAAGCGATCCAGACACGGCGTCCGACTACTGACGATGTACTGTTGGTTGACTCGATCAATGACCGATGTGGACTAGGCTCCACGGTCAGCCTGTGGCAAGAGGCGCTTGGCTCGCCTCCCGACCCAGTTTCGTTGGGAACCATTACTCGACAAGATCGAGTGCCAGATGATCTCATCCGGCTTTGGTATTGGTCGGTGGTGCTGCCAACTGAAGTAGCTGGCTCTTGGAGGAACGCGCAGGCCATCCTAAGCGCGGCGCATGGTCGTGTTGAACGAGATAGTTGGCTACGTCCACCTCCAAGACCTACGGTTAGGTCCGGACCGAACTCTCCGTTTGATGAAGCTGACCTCGAATCCATGGCACCTGAGGAGGCGGCGGACCTGATAGCGGCCTGGAGACCCAACGAGGCCGATTCCTGGGAAATGCGTAGTCCCCGCGGTATTGGGCGCCAGTTAGAGAAGATCGCAGGGAGGAATCCGCGACGATGGACAAACTCACCCGTAGAGATGGTGGCGAGACTTAAGCACCCTACCTATATCGCACACTTCTTTAGGGGGCTAGTAGTTGGCATCGAGGAACTAAGAGACACTGCGAGTCTAATCATAGAAGCCATCGTTTTTGTCAGAACTCACCCTTGGCCTGTGGAACCCTTGGGGCACGACTACTTTGATGCCGATACTGACTGGAGTGAGACTGATCGGGCTGGGATAGACTTGATTAATGCGCTTGCAAGGCAGCATCTTCCTTTGGATGCAATCGCTACTAAGCAGGCATGGGCGATTGTTATCGAAGAAGCTCGAGATAGAGAAACACCTTCTTCATTCAGCGAAGAAAGTGATCCTCTTACTTCTGCCATTAACCGTCCCTGCACACGGGCAGTAGATGCCATCCTTTCCCTTATCGAGTACGAGTACAAGCGTTCTGGAGTTGTTCCACAGGACGCGCTGGCACTCCTGACCGAATGCTTAGGACTTGAAGGAAGGGACGGAGAAGATCATCGCGCAATCCTAGCCCCTAGAATCCCCTTCCTCCAGGCAGTCTGTTCTCAGTGGTTTGAGGAAAACCTTGATCTATTGCTAGGGAGCAAGGCACCGCCCGGTCTCGCTCAGATGACCATTGATCTCTGGCTTCAGTGGGGCCGTGCGAGCAAATGGATGCTCAGACATTTCCGCCGCCTCATTCTCGACGCAGTGCGTCGGAAGTCAGAGCGCGCAATGCAAGGGTTCTTACTGGGAGTATTCTGGGACATTCCAGGCTACGACCCAGCATCGTGCGTTCGAGATCTAGCTAATCTCGGCCCCGAATACATATCAGAGTGCGGTGAAGCAGCCGCAAGAATGACCCGACCCGAGGATACGAATCCAGAGCATGTACGGCGTGGCATCTCACTGTGGGAGCAGACCCTCCGAATGACAACCGGAGTGGAGGCACTGCGAGGATTCGGGTGGTGGGTGGAAGTGTCGACAATCGAATCCGAGGAGTGGGAGCGACTGACTCTGGAGACATGCCAGAAAGCTGAAGGTAACCTCGATTGGGCATCGGCAGTCGCGGAAAAGGCCTCCTCTCGACCTACATCTGTCCAAGCGTTGCAGATACTCAGACTCTTGGTTCGGGGATCATCAGGGGACAATTTCGGTTACAGTGTGATAGATCATGCGTTTAAGGCTCTTGAAGAATCATCTGAAGAATCATCACTCGCCGACGAACGCGACCAGTTGCGGAGCGCATTGCTTGAGCGAGGACACTTCAGAGCTAGGGATATCCAGTAGCACTTCGCCAAAATAGAAGCGGCGGCCGCGCGCGGACTTCCCTTCCGTAGCAGGGAAAGGGCCGGGGGGCAGGTCCAAGCCTTGTCAGGGGGCGCTTCCCGGGGCATGGGGTCTCGTAGCGGATAGCGGCCCAAGTCGGCGGTCAACGGCTGAGAGTTAACTATGCACGGCTGGCTCGCCACCGACGAGAGAGGGGAGGAACGTCACCGCATCGCCGGCATTGAGGACCGTCCCGCGATGGTGCTGCACGTCGTTGACCATGATGACTACGGCTTCATCGCCCATGCCTAGGTGATCGCAGAGCGCGTCCACGTTGCTGCCCGCGGGAATCTCGACAGTGGCTCTCCGGCCGATGCCAGCGGCCGGCAAGAACCGTTTCGTGTCGCCGAAGAAATGCACCTCAATCTTCATGCTTGGTCTCCAGGCGGACCTACCCCCTCCCTCCAGGGAAGAGACTGCCGGCCGCATCAGTGACTCCCCTTCCCTGGAGGGAAGGGGCCGGGGGTTAGGTCCAACCCCTAAGCTATCGAAAGAGCCAGGCGCCTCACGACGCCCGGCCCTTCGTCACGACCATGCTGCTCGGCGCCAGGATAGCTCTAGGACTCGTGGGTGGCGCGATAGACGCGCTCCGGTACGAGTGGTAGCTCCGTGATCCACTGGCCGGTGGCATCAGCGACCGCGCTGGCGAGCGCCGCCGGTCCGGGCGCGATAGGTGGCTCGCCGATCCCCTTCACACCGTAAGGTCCGTTCTTGGTCGGCTCCTCGACGATCACGCTGGCGATGTCGGGGAAGTCCACGGTGGTCGGCAGACGGTAGTCCAGCAGGCCCGGGTTGAGGTTGTGGCCATCCTGGTCATACTGCATGGCCTCCATCAAGCCCCACGCAAAGCCTTGCACCAGCCCGCCTTCCATCTGGCCTTCCGAGGCCATCGGGTTGATCGCCTTGCCCGCATCAAGCGAGTTGTACAGTTCGCGGATCCAGACCTTGCCGGTCTCGGGGTCCACCTCGACCTTACCGATCTGGGCCGCCGTGGTCGTCGCGCTCGGCTGGCTGGCGAAGGTGCCTTTGCCCATGACCGGGCCACCGCGCTCGCGGAGCGCAAACTGCGCCAGCTGTGCGACGGACACGGACTCGTCGGGCTTCTCGCTGACGAAGACGGCGCCATCGCGCAGCTCGAGTAGCTCCAGCGGCGCTTCCAGATGCTCGGCAGCCAGCTCGAGGAGCCGCTGCTTGGCGTCCTCGGCCGCCCGCTTGACCGCATTCCCCATGCTGAACGTCACGACCGAGCCGCCACTGCCGGTGGCGAACGGCGCCGAGTCCGTATCGCCGCGCACGGTCGTCACGTCGTCGTAGGGCACCGTGAGCACTTCGGCGGCGATCTGCGCCATCGCCGTATCCGTGCCGGTAATGTCCATCAGGCCGGAGAACACGTGGGCCGAACCGTCGTCATGCACGGATACCACGGCCGTACCCGGCCCGGCGCCGTTGGTCCACTCGCCGACGGCCACGCCCCAGCCCTCGTTCGGCCCCGGCGCGCGGTCAGCCCAGCCCGCTGCATCCGCAACCGCCTGGAGCGTCTCCTTGAAGGCGATCTGCTCGCCCTCGCGCATATTCAGGAGGCGGATTTCGACCGGATCAATGCCCAGGTCTTCCGCAATGATGTTCAACTGCGTCTCACCGGCAAAAGTCGCCTGCGGAGCGCCCGGCGCCCGGTAGGCCCCCGGTGCCGGCTTGCAGGTGTTTACGTCGAAGGCGTCGAACTTGAAATGCTCGACGTTATAGACACCCTTCGTCCGCATCGTGGCGTAGCCGCCGCCCTGGCCGACGCCGGTATCCCACAGTGCCCACGCCTGGCGCGCTACAATCGTGCCGTCGTTCTTGACACCGGTCTTGATCGTGATGTGGGCGCCAGGGGCGGGCCGCCCGTCCACGAACTCCTCGTGCCGCGAATACACCATCTTCACTGGCCGGCGCGATTTCTGCGCCAGCAGCACGGTATAGGTGTCCACGATACCACCAAACTTAGCGCCGAACCCACCACCAATCGTCATCCCGTGGACGTTGATCTTGTTGGTGGGGATGCGGAGCGAGTTGGCGAGGTTACTGCGGACGCCGAACGGCCCTTGCGTGCTCGTCCACACGGTCACTTTCCCGCCCACGTCTACGTCGGCCACCGTCACCTGCGGCTCGATGTAGGTCTGGTGAGCGCGGGGGATGTAGAAGGTGTGCGTATAGACGCGGTCGGATTCCGCGAACCCGGCCTCCACGTCGCCTTCTACGCTATGGTGCTCGCCGGCGACATTATTGAGCTTCGTCACACCCCAGGGGTTATCGGCCGGCGCGTCGAGCAACCCGGTGCCCTCGTTAATCACCGGCATGGCTTCCTTGATCGAGTCGAGCACGTGCCCCGATCCTTGCAGCGGTTCGTACTCCACTTCGATCAGATCTGCCGCCTCTTCCGCGATCTCCTTGGTCATCGCGGCGATAGCAGCGACCTTCTCACCCTCGTAATGCACCTTGTCCTGAGCAAAGAGCGTTTGCACCCGGCGGGTGGCGTGCATCTCCTCCTCGACAACGAGCGCCTGGTCAGTGGAGAGCGACTCTTGTGTAACCACGGCCAGGACTCCCGGGAGCCGCTCGGCCTTGCTCGTATCAATCTTCTTGATGAGCGCATGCGGGTGTGGGCTGCGGAGGAAGACACCCCACAGCATCCCCGGCGGCGACACGTCAGCAGCGTACAGGGCGCGGCCGGTCACTTTCTCCAGCGCATCTACCCGCGTGGTGCTCTGGCCAACGACCTTGAACCCGTTGGTCTCCCCGTTCGTCGCGACGCTCTGCCGGTCTCGTACCTGAGCCATGTCCTTTGCTCCTTCCGCTCCATGCCGGTGAATGGGGCGTTACGAATGTCGCCCTCCGTTACGTTTCGAGAACTTCCTAGCCGCTCGCTGCCGTCTCCTGCACTTCGGCAGCCTTCAACACCGCTTTGATGATCTTGTCGTAGCCCGTGCAGCGGCAGAGATTGCCGGCCAAGCTCCAGCGCGTCTCGTCCGCCGTCGGCTGAGGGTTGACCTCCAACAGCGCAACCGACGAGAGGATCATGCCGGGCGTGCAGATACCGCACTGGAGACCACCTAGCTCCATGAAGCTCTCCTGTACCGGGTGCAAGGTGCCAGCGGCGCCGATACCCTCAATGGTGGTGAGCTTCTTGCCCTCTGCGGCGACGGCCAAGGTCAGGCACGAGGTAATCGGCGCACCATCCATGAGCACCGTGCAGGCGCCGCAGTCGCCGGTGGAGCAGCCCTCTTTCGTGCCGGTCAGTCCGGCCGCATAGCGGACGGCATCGAGCAGACGGGTGCGATTCTCGACCGTCAACTCATACGGCTGGTCATTGATGTCGAGCGTGATTTGTCGCTTCACTCCTACACTCCTTGCGCCGGAGACGGCCCTCACTAGGCAGCCGCAGCCTGCGCCGCGGCCTGGCGCAGCGCCCGCTGGGTCAACACGTCGGTCATGGTGCGCCGGTACTCCGCCGAGGAGCGCACGTCGGAAATCGGGTTTGTCGCCTCAGCGGCCAAGCGCCCGGCGGCGGCCAGCGTGGCCTCGTCGAGCGACTTGCCGCGCACCGCCTCCTCGGCAGCGGTGGCCCGCCGGGGGGTCGGGGCGACGGCACCGAGCGCAATCCGCGCGTCCTGCACCACACCATCGTCGGCTGCGAGGGTCACGGAAACCGCGACTCCCACAAACGCGAGGTCCATCTGCCGACGCTCGCAGTGCTTGATATACAGCCCACTCGTGCGCGGTGGCGGGGCCGGGAGCTGAAGCTCAACGATGATTTCGTCGGTAGCCAGCACGGTCTGGCGCGGCCCCAGGAAGAACTCATCGAGCGGGACCGCCCGCTCGCCCCGGCTGCTAGCCAGCCGCGCCGTAGCGGCGCCCGCCAGCAACGGGGTCAGGAAGTCTCCGGCCGGTGACGCCGTGGCGACGTTGCCGCCGGGGGTGCCCAAGTTGCGGATTTGGACGGAGCCAACTTCCTCGGCACCCTGCTGTAGGTAGGGGTAGTGCTGCTTGACCTGCGCTGATAGCTCGATGGACCGGTACTTCGTCGCGGCGCCGATACGCAGGCCGGTTTCGGGATCAAAGCACAGCCCGGTCACGTCCGGGATGCGCGTAATGTCTATCACAACCTGAGGAGCCAGGACCTTATCGTTCATAAAGATGATAAGGTCCGTCCCCCCCGCGATGATCCTGGCCTCCGCACCGTGTTCCGTCAGCAGAGCAGTCGCCTCAGCAAGTGTCTCGGGGGCGTAATAGTCAAACTCGCGCACAATCACTTCACCCGCCTAGCAGCACCGCTGTGTATGAACGTTGCCAAACTCACCAGCAGTGCGCCCCGGCAGGCCCCTCCTCGCCTGTAGTATAGCCGAGCAACATTTGCGGGCCGCTCCCGCTCCGGCGCTCTGACCTCGCCGGCCGGCGAGTCGGATCACTCGCCGGTGCCCGGCCCGCCACATTGTACCTGTGTCGTGTACCGGTAGCAACCGGCAGCGCGGCGCGGACGCCCCTATTCCGCATAGAGGAACAGCCGGCCGTCATAGGTCCCAACACAGAGTCCCGCCTCCGTCGGACAGGGCGCCGCACTGATCGGCGAGCCGAACGCGGCGCGGCCGACGCACGCGCCCGAGGCCTCGTCCAAGAGATAGAGCCAGCCGTCCAAGCCGCCCACGACGACGTAATCGCGCCAGCGCACCGGGGCCGCCAGCAGCGAGGGTCCCTGACGCCGGTAGCAGGTCATGGCCAAGAGCGCCTCGCCGGCTTGGAAGCGCCAGCGCCGGTGACCGGAGCGCAGCGCATAGCTCTGCACCTCCCCCGCGGCCGTGGTGACGTAGATATGTGCGGTATCGGCCGCGAGTCCCGCGGCGTAGCCGCCGAGGAGGCCGGGACGCTCCCAGATCGTCTCTCCGGAGCGCGCCGCCAAGACGGCCAGGTCCCCGCCATCGCCCGCACAGACCAAGCGGTCGCCGACAACGACCGGACCGGCGCAGTAATACTTGACGGGAAACGGGCGCTGCCAGGCGATGGCGCCGTCGTCTCGACGCAAGGCGAGGAAGCCCTGGCTCGGAATCAGGACGATGAGGAGATCAGCGTAGAGCTGCGGCCCGGCGTAGGATCGTCCGGTGCCTTGCTCCAAAGCCGTGTGCCACAAGCGCCGGCCCGTTGCCAGATCGTAGGCCGCGCAGCTGTCGGTCGCCGCCAGATAGACCACGCCGTCGGCAACGACCGGCGACGCGCAGACGGCCTGGCCCGGGTAGCCCGGTACCGCCTCCTGCCAGAGCAGCTCGCTCCCACCGAGAGAGAACGCCGAGACCTGGCCGGTCACCGAGACGGCGACGCAGCGCCCCTCCTCGTCTTTACACTGGCGGTGTGCGGTCGGGGACGCAACGGCAACGCTATTCTTGACGACCGCATCGGTGCGGACCCGCCAGCGTAGCCGCCCCGTGGCAAGCTCCAGGCAAGCCACCCCGCTCCGGCCGGGATAGGCTTCATCTTGCTGGCTGACCAGCAGGTTCGGGCCGTGACACACGGGTGCCGCCCGGTGGATGCCCCCCGGCACCTGCCACTGCCAACGGCGCCGCAGCGGCTGCGCGGCGTTGCCGAGCGCGATCTCGGCCGGCGCCGTAGCGGCGGGCAGCCGCTCCGCCGACGGCAGCGGGACCAGGTGCGCGCGTACCCCTTGGTCGGTGAAGCAGACGAGGCGAAAGCCCCGCGGCCGGCCATCAATGCCGCCGAAGCAGAGCGTCGGCGTCCCCAGCACGACGGTCTGCCCGTAGGACCAGACCTTGCTGGTATGCGCGTGGCCGTGCAGCGCGAGCCGCAGCGCGTAACGGCGTAAGCGGTCGAGCATCGCTGCCGGCGGCGGCGTGTGCTGCACCAGCACGATTTCTTGCCCGGGTGGCTGGGCGGCGAGATCGGCCCAGAGCCAACGCTCCTTGCGCTGCTGGTCCGCCGGCGAAAAGAACCGGTCCTCGGTCGCGTAGACGATGAAGTGCCGGCCACCCCAGTCGAAGCTGTAGTAGGCCGGGCCGAGGACGGTTTCGTAGTGCCGGGTATAGGTACACCCGGCCTGCACCTCGATACGCTCCTCGTTCCCGTCGTGCCCGCCAAACACCGAGAACACCGGCATCGGCACCGACTCGGTGGCCGCCCGATAGCTGCGTAGCTGGGACAGAGTGCCGACGTTGGTCAGGTCGCCGGTAGCGATGACCAGATCGGGCGCAGCCGCCGCTGTCACGCGCCGCAGGTCGTCCGCCACCTGCGCCCCCGACGGGTACTCATGCCAGGGAGACGCCGTGTAGAGCTTCCAGCGCAAGGCTGTCTGGGTATCGTCCGCGGGCGGCGGCCCGGCTGCCACCAGCGCCGCGACTTGCTGCCGATCCTCGGCCTCGACGGTCACGTGCGTGTCACTGATATGCGCCACGGAAAAATCGCGGCTGGCACGCTCCGGCGCCAGGATGAGCGGGAAGTCAACGTCGTCGGGGGGAGATCGGCCTGAGCGGAGGGGGTGGAAAAAGGCGCCCCGCGGTCGGTAGCGATCCGGCACCGTGACGGTGATGAAGCGATGGATCGCCGGTTCGACGGGCAGGGTGTATCGGCCTGCGCTATCGGTCCGGACCACCGCCTCGCCGTTGGAGACCGGCACACCGCCGACCCCGCCGCCGGTAGCGGTGTCATAGACCGTGCCGCGGATGGTTATGGTCATCTTCTCTGCGCCGATAGAGTCCCGGTAGCGCCTACTCCTTCAGGTAGCGGTCCATAAACTCATAGGCGAGTCGACCGCTCCAGCGATGGCCGGCGTCGAACTCGTCTCGCCACAGCTGATCTTCAACGCCTAGGAGCCGATAGGCCCGCGCCAAGGTCCGGTGCGCCGCACGGCTGGCCGCAATAGGAAAGGTGTCATCCTGGATACCGGCCTCGATCAGCAGGGCACGCGGGGCGATCAAGGCCGTCACGTCGGGTAGCTCCGCCCAGCGCAGCAGCCCCGGCACGTATTGGCCGCCGCAAAGACCCCGGTCGAGAGCGTACACCTTGAAGGTATTGAGATACCCGCTAATCACGGTCGCCTGCAAGCGATCATCGAGGGCACTCACGAAAGTCGTGCGCGTGCCACCCAGCGAGAGGCCGGCCACGCCGATGCGCGCCGGGTCCACGTCCGGGCGGCTTTGGAGATAGTCAATGCCGCGGCGGTCGTCCCAGACGGTCAGCGCGAGCAGGCTAAACCCCAAGAGGGCCGCTTGGTTCCCGGCGCGATCACACGGATCATAGCCGAGCCGCGGGTCGGACGGGGACCACCGGCCGATAGCACGCTCGCCAAAGACCCGCGCGTCGGGGCAGAGCACAACGTAGCCCCGCCGCGCAAACTGCCGGCCGTAGTCGTAGTTGTAGCTGACGATGTGCTCACGAACGACCTCGTGCTCCTCCTCCACCCCGGCGACCTGCCCTTTGCCCCACCGCCCACCGTGACCGTGCAGCGCCAGCACCGCGGGCAGCCGGGCAGCCGGCGGGTCGCGGGGCCGCAGCAGCCAGGCCGGCACCCAGACTTCCGGCTCGGATTGATAGACCACCTTCTCGCGGATCAGGCCATCATCCGCCAGCTCCGTGCGCTCCACGACCGTCGGGGCGAGATCGCAGGGCGGCGGCGGTGGTGTCATGCCGGCAAGCTCCTCGATCTTCTCTCGGAGACGCGCCCGCCACGTCTGCCACTCCGCCACCGTCTGCGCTCGGAAGTCCAACGGACGCTGCTGCCGCGCATAGGTCCGATCAACCCAGCGCTGGAACGCAAAATCATGGGCTACGGACATATCAACCTCCTCGTCATTCCAGCCCCCTCCCTAGCCCCTCAATAGGGCAATTTTCCAAGCGCCGAGAAAATCGCCCCCAGACCGTTGTCATCTCCCCACCCCCGGCCGATATGCACCTATTGACGGGAGTGGCAGATGCAAGACCATCCTGGAGCGCCGGGCAGCGCCCGGCAGAGGAACCCTGGCACCGACGGGCCGGCCGCGTGCGGTGGCGCGGCCGTGCCGTCGCCCCAGGCGTGGGACCACGTCCGGTCCCGCGCCGTGCCCACGCCCTTGCCCAAGGCATCGGGCCACAGCTTGCCCGGTGCCACGCCCTTGTCCTTGCCCTCGCCCATGGTGCCGCCAGGCCACGCTGGCCCGGCCAGCGCCGACCGGTCGGTGCCGCCGACCACCGCCCTCGTGCCGGCTCACGCCAGCCGGCTGCTCCAGGATGTCTTGCGCCGCGTCGCTGCCACTCCCCGCACCCTTACCTACCCCGTGCATCCTGCCCCGCCAGTGCCGACCCGCCCGCCGCCTGCCACCGCGGGCACGGGCTTCCCTCTCCAACGCCACCCACGCGCCCCGCCGGCGAGCGCAACCCACCGGCCCCCTGCGTAGCGGGGGCCATAGGGGGGCCGTCGCACTGCCGGCATGACGGGCCTCAAACCATCGGCAAAGACCGCACGATCTCCACCGTGCGGACGCTGACGGTCGTCACGCGCTTCACCAGGTCGAGGATGTAACGCGGCTGTCCCTGCTCCATGCACCAGTCGTTCGGATCGTTGACGATGCCGCTGGCTTTGTGGGTTCGCACCTGATAGCGGTCAATCAGCCAGTCCAGCGCCGAGCGGGAGCCGAGCCGGTAGTCGTGCGCCGCCTCCGGTATCCCGGCCAGCGTGATGCCGGCATTGTAGATGATGCGCGACGTATCCAGGTGCGGGCGCCGCCCGGCGTAGGTCATCTTCTCGACGCGATACGCGCCGGCCGCCGCCGTCACGCCGGCCGCCGCCGTCACGCCGGCCCCGCCTTCCCCGTCCTCACCCGTCATTGCGGCGGAAGCCGCAATCCAGCCGGCCGCATGAATCTCCTCCAGCGGCCACGGCTCCACCGTCTCGTAGTTGACGTGCAGGTCGGCCAGCTGGCGGCCGGCCGCGACAAAGGCCCGGAAATCGTCCCCGGAGGCCGCCATCGGGATACGCGCGTGCGACTTTTGCAGGTCGTTGGCAAAGGCTTCCCGCCACTGCGGCGAGTGGAGCACCCCGTAGGTGTAGTAGAACAGGTCGTCCTCGGTAATGGCTAGGTCACGGTAATGCGCCCTGAACTCATCCAGCGCATCGGAGTTGATATTGCTGACCCGCTTCAGTTCCGGGCTATCTTTGTCGAGACCCAGCGCCCTTTGCCGGGGGGCGGCGCCGGCACTGCAGCCGGGGACATAGCGCCAGCGTGGAAAATAAACGGTGTGTGACGTTAGCTCGCTGTCCGGGATGATGTCGGTTATCAGCACGTGGAACGGGTTGTTTGAGCCTTGGCTTACGATACTGAAGCCGAGGTTGTCGGCGTCCGGGCAGGGGTAAATCTTCGAGAAATCCCTTACTCTACAGTTTAGCTGTCGGTTGAAATACAGCCTTTGTTTGAAAAATGGGCGGTAGGAACCGATGATAAAATCCGCATTATTGACAGCATATTCTGTTCCATTAGCCAGGTCTCGGTAGACCTCCTCCCTCCAGTGGAACCGCTGTGGGTTTTTCGTGACGAACTCTTTTGCTCTTGCCTTCCGCTCTACAGCCAAGCCAGTAGGTTTGATCTCCAGGAATGCCGTTACCTGGTCATTGTAGAAAGACACGCTCTCCCAGATTTTTCTCTTCAGCTTCTCTTCCGATGAGTTGTAGCACCAAGCGTCGCGTCCAGTCTGCAACCCCAGCGTCTGCCGGTTGAAAATGGGCGCCAGTTCGCTGCTGCTGTGGGTACCTTTATCACACGCGAGCAGCCGGAGTGTTTGGAAGGTATCGCTCCGCTGGTCAATCCAGTCGCCAGCAGCGTTGGGCACAACAGTCTCCCATTCCGTATTTTTCAGTCTGGAAGCGGCCAAGACTTCCAGCTTCTGCTCGCGCTTCAGGTAGTCGCCGATGTCGCGGTAGTAGATTGTTGCGCCCGGGGAATCTCCAGGCTTTTTCACCAACAGCAGGACGGCCACGCGGGCGCGACTGCCGGAGCCGAATACCTTGCCGCCCTCCTGCTTGGACTTTTCGCCGGCAGTTCTTTGGTCACCCCGCAGGTTGAAACAATAGATGGAGTGAAACTCCTCGGCGACGGCCTGGCGGAAGCCGTCGAAAGCATTGGAGTCGATAAATCCACCGTTGGTCACGAACGCGACGATGCCCCCCTTTGCGTTGTCCTGTACCCGGTCGGAGGCCTGACGGATGGCTTTGACATAAGGGTCGTACAAAGCCGATAGGTGCTTCGTGTTGGACCTTGCCGCGTAGGATTCTTTCACTCGGTCTTCTATAGTCGGATACGGGCGGTTGTTGGTTGCCGACCAGGGTGGATTGCCGATGAATACGCGGATGTCTAGTCGCTTTTGCCGCTTGATGCGCGCGTCGTTGCGCGGAAACAGGGTTTCGACCATCGGCGGGTCTTGCTCGGCCGCCTGGAGCGTATCGGTGAGGGTGATGCCGTTGAACGGCGTATATTCCGTCGCGTCGGCGAGGTCGTGGTAGGTGGCCTCGATGTTAATGGCGGCGATGTAGTAGGCCAGCAGCAGCATGTCGTTGGCGTGAAGCTCAGTCTTGTACTTCCGCTGCAAGTCTTCCGGCCTGATGAGGCCGCTCTGCATGAGGCGCGTGATGAACGTGCCGGTACCGACGAACGGGTCCAGCACGTGGACGCCCTCGTCGCTGATGGACACGCCGAACTCCCGGTTCAGCACGTCCTGGACGCTGCGGACGATATAGTCCACCACCTCGGTCGGCGTATAGACGATGCCGAGATTTGCCGCCGTGTCCGGCAGCGCCAGTCTGAAAAACCGCTGGTACAACTCCTTGATGATCTCCTGTTTACCGGCGGCATCGTTGACGCCCCGGGCACGGAGGCGCACGTCTCGGTAGAAGCTCTCCAGGCCGGCGGTTTCCTTCTCCAGGCCGCGCTGCTCCAGGCTGTCGAGTGTGCGCTGCATCGCCTGGGACACCGGGTTTTGCGCGGCGAAGGCGTAATCCTCGAACAGCGCGTCGAACACCGGCTTGGTGACGAGGTGCTGCGACAGCATCCCGATGGCTTCATCCTCGGTGATGCCGTCGTTCAGGTTGTGCCGGATGCCGGTAAGGAAGCGGTCGAAGAGCGGGCGCACTGCGGCGTCAGGGTCGTTGAGCAGCGCCCGGATGCGGGCCTCGTGCCGCGCGGCAATGTCGCGGATGTTCGTGGCCCATTTCTCCCAATAGCCGGGATCGGCGTACTTGTCCACGATTTTGGCCAGGATAGCGTCCCGCAGCTCCGAGGAGCCGGCGATCAGAAGCGTGCCTTGGATAAGCTCCTCCTCGCTGTCGGGATCGGAGCCGCCGTCCCTGCCGATGTCCTGGCCTTTACCGTATGGCGGCGGCGCCGCGTGACCAACGGTCAAGGCCAACTGGTTGATTTGGGCCTCGAAGCGGTCGTCGTGGGCACTGATGGCATTGATAACCTGCCAGACGGCCTTGTAGTCACTGCTGCTGACCGTTTCCTGCGCCGTGGCGCCGGGCGCCTGTGCGATGGGCAGGATGATATAGCCGCACCGCTTGCCCGCCGCTTGGCGCATCACCCGGCCCACGGCCTGCACCACGTCAGTGTCCGATTTGCGCGGATGCAGGAACAGGATGGCATCCAACGCCGGCACGTCCACGCCCTCGGTCAGGCAGCGGGCATTGGTCAGGATGTTACATACGCCCTCCTGCGGTTCCCTCCGCAGCCAGGCCAGGCGCTCGGCGCGGTAGAGCGCGTTTTGCGTGCCGTCAACGTGCTCTACCTGGCAACGCAGGCGGTTTTCGGCGTTGTCGCCGGCGGCGCTGATACAGCGGTCAATCACCGCCGGAAAATACTCCGCGAAATCCTTGGACTGCTTGATCCTGCTGCTGAAGGCAACCGCCCGCTTGGCCGGCTGCGGGTCCGCACTGAAGTCAACGCCGGGGGCGGCCCGCTTGCCGAGGCCGTTCCAGCACCCCACCATGCGGGCGCCGTTGTCCATATTGACATCGCTCGTAGCATCGGACAGCAGCTCGTTGAGGTCCAGGCCGACCTGCTCTTGGTCCACGTTGAAGATGATGACCTTGTATGGCGAGAGGATGCCCAGCTCGATGGCCTGACCAAAGCCGAGCCGGTGGAACTCCGGTCCGTACTGGCTCTCGTCGTCCATGGACGCGACAGTGAGCTGGCTTTCGCTGGCCTTGCGCTTGGCCCGGTCGCCGTAGATGCGCGGCGTTGCCGTCATATAGAGGCGCTTGCGTCCGGCGATGAACTCGTTATCGTGAATGCGCTGGAAGCCCGACTCATTCCGGACAGCCAGGCTCACGCCGGTCGTGCGGTGCGCCTCGTCACAGACAATGAGATCGAATGCCGGGAGGCCGAATTCGCGCTGTGCCCTTGCCACCACGTCCAGAGATTGGTAGGTGGAGAAAATCGCCGTCATGCGCCCGGCGCGGTTGGCGCTATTGAACCGCTCTACCAGCCGCTCCGGGTCCGTGGACGGCCGCTCGATCAGATCGTAAGGCGAGATGTCCTCGTCGTCGCGGCTGCGGCGCCCGGCTCTGATATCGGAGCAGACGGCGAGGGTTTTGAGTGGTAAGTCGGCGTCGTTGGCCCAGTCAATGAGGGACTGGGAGAGCAACGAAATGGACGGCGTGAGGAACAGGACAGTGCCGCCGACGCCGGCCACATGCTCGGCGATACGCAGGGCGGTGAAGGTTTTGCCGGAGCCGCAAGCCATAATCAGCTTGCCGCGGTCATGCTCCCGGAAGCGGGCGACAGTCTTATTGAGGGCGGTGTGCTGGTAATCGCGCAGCGTCTTGGTCGGCCGCCGCTCCATATCGGCCGGGCGGTCGAGGTCGAAAGTCCGCCAGTCTATGGAGGAGTGCTCGAACACGTCCGGCCCCCAGCGGAGGACCGGCTTGTCCCGGTCTCTGAGCGCATCTTCGGCGTTGTCGGTCCAGTCGTCGGAGGTGGAGACGATGATGCCGCTGGCGAATTGCGTTGTCCCATAGGCGCCGAGGAACTTGTTGGCCTCTTCCCGGATCAACCGGTGACCGGAGGTATAGAACTTGCACTGGATCGCCACCAGCTGACCGCTGTCGCGCTCCTCGGCAACGAGGTCAATGCCGATGTCGTGCCGGCCAGCGTTGCCGGGCCAGTCGGTCCAGTGCCAAACGCGGCGAAAGCGCTCCGACTGCGCCTTGTCCCGCTCCAAGAACGCCTTGACCAAACGCTCGAAGCTCTGGCCTTGCGCCACGTTGCTCTGCGCGCTGGCGGCCAACTCATCCAAAACGTCGCGGAACGTGCGGTCGGTCATGGTTGCCTCGCTTGCCGGCCAGTATGGAAATACGGCGGAATCGCCGATACGGTTGCCGATAGTAGGCCCGGTCTACCCGGTTGTCAACTTTGGAGCGCCCGCTGCAGGTGCGCCACTGGATGAAAGCGCCAATCAATGCAGTTCCAGGCGCGCATGCGCTCTACGTCAATGATAAACCGACCGTCGAGCCGCTCCGCCGCCCGGTCGCGCTCCTCCCAGGCGCGGATCGTCGCGGCGATGCGGCGCCGCGCTTCCGCCTCCGGCATATCGAGTGCGGTCAGGTCCGACACCGTGCCACGCCACGACGGTGCGCCGACCGGGTAGGTAATGATGCCTTGCTCGGCCAGGTCCCGGAGGTGGCGGAAGGCGACCACCTCGGCCTCGTAGAACCGCCATCCATCCAGGAAGAACCGGATGCGCTCTTGCGCCGCCGTGGACTGCGCCAGTTGGAGGGCGGCGGTGAGATAGCCCTTCAGCTCGGCAATGGTCTCCGGCGTGAGCATCGTCAGGTAGACGTGGGGATTGCCGCCCCAGCGCGGGCCTAGCTCGGCTAGCGCCGCGTCCCACAGCGCCTCCAGCCGGGCAAAGTACCGCCGCCCCAGCGCGGCGCCCTCAGCAAAGACGTGCTCGCAATAGTCGGCGACCAGCTCGTCTACATCGAGGCTGCTATCCCACAGCAGCTTGGCGGCGAGATACAGGGTCAGCCCTTCGTTGCCGAAATCGTCCGAGGCCTGCGCGGAGAAGAACCGCGCCCCGCACCGCCGATAGTACGGAATGGCGGCCCCGACGGCGCGCGGTATCGCCCGCGGCAGCTGGAGCTTCCAGGTGTGGTTGAAATACTCGTACAGCATCAGATTGGGCGTCACGTGCGACCACGCGCGGATCAGCCGCCACTGGTCCTCTTTATATGTGGGGTCGTAGTGACACTCGCAGTTGAGAGTGATCTGCACCACCACGTTATCGAGCGGCCGGACTCGCTCCGGCGGCTCGATGTAGTCCGAGTAGGCGAGGTGCAGCACGTACTTGTCGGGATGCGTCTGCTTGACGGCCGCCGCAATCTGGTTGACAAAGGTGTAAATCCGGTCGGTGACGACCGGCCGCGCTTCCGATCCGTCCTCGGCGCCACCGCTCGACGGAATGGTGCGGACCTTGCCGGTGTCGAGCGCCTGGCAGTTGGGGCATTCGCACCATCCGGCCCCGTCGTTGGCATCAATGCTGTAGATGTCCACGTCGGGATGCTCGTCGAAGAACCGGCGCACGTGGTCTATCGAGAGCCGCACAACCTCGGGGTTGGTGGTGCAGAGCTGATAGCCGTGCTGACCATCGTAGGCGTTCCAATCCTGCTCCCTGCTCCCATTCACCAAGGCGAAATACTCGGGATGGGTCGGCCCGTACTTGTCCGGGGGCACCAGCTTGGCCCAATTGTGGCCGGGCACGTAGCCGCTGACCGTCAGGACCTTGTTGCGCTTCTTCCACAGCGGCTCCGGCGTCCCTTCGGGCAGCGGCGCCATGGAGCCGAGTACTCGCAGCGTGAAGTCCGGGTCCTCCCGGTCGCAGATCGCACCAATCTCGATGGTGCGCCGGAGCGGGATACATTCTCCCGTCTCCCCCGGCCATAGCCAACGCACCCCACAGTAGCGCTCCAGGAAGGTGTACACGGCGTACTCGGTACCCAAGTCACCTTTCCCGCACAGCACGAGACTGTCGCCGTGGGTCCGGATCGTGAAGCTATGCGCCATCTCCAGGTCGTCAACGGACACGCCCAACCGCGTCACGGCTGCGCTGCGACCGACGTAGATCACCGCGCCCGGCGGCGCCGCCGCTTGCGTCTCGATTGGCAGCTTCTCCGCCGCCTGCCCGGCGGCGGTCGCCAGCTTCCAGAGGTACGTCTGAAGCTCCCGCGCGGCCGCAGCCTCCGCAGCGGTCGGACTATTGCCGGTGACAATCGTGGCTCGCGCCGATCCGTCCTTCACTAGCAGCATGGTCGTTCGTCCCTTCTCTCCCAGCGGGAGCGGTGCGCGTCCCCCCTCTATGCCAGAAAGGGGGGCGAGGGCACATCGTGACCCACGCGCCGTGCCGGGACAGCGGCGCTACGTGGCAGCGGCCCGGTAAGAGCGATTAAACCACTTGCCGGTCGCCGGGGCGTAGCAACGGCCACCGCAGGGCATGAAAATGGCGAGCGGCAAAACCCCCTCTCCACATGGTGGAGAGGGGGCGGGGGGTGAGGTTCTGCGAAGCTCTACGGCTGACACACCGGGTAGTCGGCGCGGGCCGGGACGTCGCTGGCCGGATACGGCGGCCCCTCCGTAATCCGCTCGAAGAAGCCCACATCGGCTGCCGTCACGTTGCACCAGTAGAAGCCCAGCGCCTGGAGCGTCGCCGGGTCCGGTACATGTCGCCACTGTTGCAGCCCGGCATCGTAGCCAAAGATGCGGTCATCCCCACCGTCGAAGCGCCGCGCCAGCATGTTCGGCCACGGATACTGCTCGTCCAGCGGGATCGCTAAGATCACCTGCACCGGGAAGGTGTACTGCGTGTTCACGAGCGCCCACGGCACCGCGTACACCAGCGGGCT
Source organism: Chloroflexota bacterium (assembly GCA_965220865.1). GTDB lineage: Bacteria > Chloroflexota > UBA11872 > UBA12225 > JAJDUF01 > JAJDUF01. The sequence continues at coordinate 1,985,445 of OZ244848.1, read as the reverse complement.
GTCGGGCGCGATCCAGCGCCGCACGACCTGGCCATCGCCCTCGCGCCGCACCACGGCATAGGTCTGCCCTAGATCACCATCGCGCACGAACCCGATGGCGATGATCGTCTGGCCGTCCTGGCTGATCCAGCCGATGCCCACCTCGACCTCGACGCCCGGCTCATCGTGACGCTGGATGACCAAGAGATCGCCGGCCAGCTCCATGGCCGTCGCGGCGGCGGTGCTGCCGATGATCGGCGAGCGAGTTGGGGCGGGCGGCGGCGACGGTGCCCGGCTGCTGCCGCCACTGCTGCTCTTCTTGCTGCTGCTCCCACCTCCGCCTCCATTGCCATCGCTGTTGATGGTGCCGTTGACACGCATCTGGTTGGCGAGATCGTCGCCATAGTCCTCGAGGCCGCGATCCGGATGATAGTATTGACCCCTGTAGGGGATGCTCCAGCCCGGGGCGGGGGTGTCGTCCTCGCCTATCCAAGCGACGCCCCAAAGCTGCCCAAAGGCTGCATAGCTGACCACCACCCAGTAGTCGGTATTCCCGTCGAGCGTGACGGATGTGGTCGGTATGTACGTGTAGACGGTGAGGCCTGTTGTGCGTGACTGTGACGAGACGGTGAAATCGGCCACCGTGCTTCCCGCTGGTGAGCCGCTGTGAAGGGCCACCGGGGGAAAGGCGCCGGTCCCAACGTCGAGCAGAAGCTCGATGCTGGTCACGGTGTAACCGGCGGCGTTGGTGCCGATGCGGAACCCCTGCGCCGTACCGCCCTCGACCACGCCGGCTGCCGTTTGGGTGGTCTGCCCGAGGTTACTCACCAGCACCTGCGGCGTCTGGGTGTGGGCCACACCCCCGCCGCCGAACAGGAACACCGCGAGCACAGCGCCGAGAAGCGATAACAGAGCTGCCGCCCGGCGCACCAGGCCGGGCAGTGGGGGGGCCTTCCGCCCGCCCTCGGAGTTTCGCTCTCCATCCTGCCGCCGGGGCCTCCGGACGGCGTCCGTCCCTTCGTGGCCCATGCCATTCGTCAACCTCGTCGCGGCGGCCGTGCGTCTCGTCACTGCGGCGAAGGCCACAGTCCATACCCCATCCACTAGCTTACAGCTTCCGCCGCAATTGTAAATAACGCCTCGCCGTTACTCCAGCGCAAGCCTCCAATGAACGGCCACGCCACAATCGGTCCTGGATTGGAGCCGCTGTGGAAACGACGCCCTACAAGCTCATTGCGCCTGCTTGTCGGTTACTTACTCCAGGGGTGCGCTCTGGCCACGTCTTCGTTGAGGTCCGTGCCCCAGCCGGGGCCGGTGGGCACCGTCATGGCGCCGTTGACGATCTCCGGCCGGTTGGTGACGAGCTCGTCCTTCCACGGCACGTCGTCCACGTCTACTTCCATGATGCGGACGTTGGGCAGTACGGCGCACAGGCTCGCGCCGACGAACGTTGCCAGGTGACTGTAGTAGTTGTGGGGGGCAACGTTGAACTGAAATAGCTCTGCCAGATTACCGACCTTTTTCGCCTGGCTAAAGCCGTTCCACGGCACGTCTACCATGAACACGTCTGCCGCGCGTTGCTCGAAGTACGGCAAGTATTCTCGCGGGTGGAACAGGTTCTCGCCGGTGCAAATCTTGGTTGTCGTCGCCTCTTTGATCTGTCGGATACCGGCAGGATCGTACATATCCACTTCCAGCCACAGCAGCGCAAACGGTTCCACCACCTGGGCAATCCGCGTGGCACTCTCGGGCTTGAAGAGAAAGTTGAGATCGAGGTTGATGTCCACGTCGGGACCGACGGCGTCGCGGAAGGTGCCGATGAGCCGTTCGATATGCCGCAGCAGCGGCGTGGTGACGATCTGATCCGTGCCGCGCACCTCGCTGCCGAGGCCGGCCAGCTCGCCGAACCCCGCTTGCGACTGCTCACGCGGGATGACCACGTTCGTCTTGAGGGCGGTAAATCCGCGCTGCACGACCTCCCGCCCTAGCTCCGCAATGTCGGCCAGCGTGTTGATCGGCGGCGCACCGACGTACTCGGCGTAGCGCGCTCTGGTCGTGCCGCAGTGAGACCAGTAGAGGCGGATGCGCTCGCGCATCGGGCCGCCGAACAACTCGACCACCGAGATACCGAGCGACTTGGCCTTGATGTCTACGAGGGCGCACTCGATACCGGCAATCGCCTTCGCAGCGATGCCGCCGGGGCTTTGCCGCGTGCTATAGAGCAGGTCCCAGACCCGCCGCTCGTAGGGGCGCGGGTCCTGGCCGAGCAGCAGGGGCGTCAGGTCCTTGATGGTGCCGACGATGCCGTGTGGCTGCGGCGACCAGCAATCACTACACTCGCCGTAACCCACCACCCCCTCGTCGGTGGCCACTTTCACGAAGAGCCAGGGGCGCCAACCGGCATCCACAACGAAGGTTTCGACGCTCGTGATCTTCATGGACACGCCTCTCTATACGCAAACCTACCCCGGCCCCTCCCGGCCTCCGCCGTACTCCCCCTTTCCACCATGGTGGAGAGGGGGCCGGGGGGTGAGGCGCGGCCCAACTATCCGGCTCGTTGCAGCTCTCGGAGCATCACCGGCCACGCGGCGTCGGCGTAGAATCGGTGGCCCTCGGGACCGACGACCAAGTGGCAGCGGTCGGCCGCGCCCGCTGCGGCGTAGACCTTCTGTAGGTCGGCAAAGGCGCGCCGGGTGGCCGCGATAGGGAAAATGTTGTCGTGCTCTCCGGCGACGAGCACTACAGGGCGCGGTGCGAACAGGCCCATCACGTCTGCCATCTCCGCGTACTGCAGCAGCCCCGGCACGTAGTTGTCGGCGCAGTGGTAGATGGACATCACGGAATCGCGGAAGGTACAGAAGTAACACGAGGGCATCGCGTACCGGAGCCGCGGCAGCACCGCCGCGGAGAAGAGGCTCGTGGTGCCGCCACCGGAGTTGCCCATGATGCCGACCCGCGACCAGTCAACGTCGTCGCGGGTCTCCAGATAATCGAGGCCGCGGTCAACGTCGAACACCCGCTCGCCGAGCAGCGTGCGTCCGAGCATCAGCGCGTGCATGGTGGCGTCGTGACAGCCATGGGTCGAGACGCGCTCCTGGTGCTGCTCACGGCGCTCGCCGAAGGACCGCTGCTCGATGCAGAGTGCGGCGATGCCGCGCGCCATGCAGCCCAGCCCGAAGTCACGATCACCCTCGACCGCGATGGGCACGCTGTTATCGGCGCGGTCAACGGCGATGGAAACATGCGCTCCGGTCGTGTGGCCCTGGACGCAGATGAACCAGGTGTAAGGCGGTGTCGCAGACTTGGGCAAGCAGACATACGCCATCACGTCCGCATACGGCTCGGCCCGAAAGACGATCTTCTCGATGGTGCCGAGCGGATGCTGCCGCCGCCAGAGGGAGTACACGTCGAGCGCTACCCGGTCGCCGGAGGGCATGCCGAGCAGCGATTTGACCTTGCGCCGGAGCCGGCTCTGCCAGGCGCTCACGTCGCCGCCGTCGTAGGCCAGTGCGGGCGTGAGCGCATCCATCAGGTAGCGGTGATTGAGCGACGGCGAATAGCTGGCGTCCGGCTGGGTAAAGGTCATTGGCTTCCTTCCCTCTCGTCATTCCCGCCGCTGCTCTTGCCGGGCCTCGTCCACCGCCGCGCCCACGCCAGCGCAACGCTCGCAGCGACCGCCATGGTACCCGCGAGCACGTTGAACAGGATGTCTTGGGGGTCGAAGACGCGGCTGGGCAGAAAAGCCTGGATGCCCTCGTCGAGCAGGCCCAGCACCGCCGTCGCCAGGATGGCGAGCAGGGGCGGCAGCGGGACGCGGCGCCCCTGGCTCACGCGCTCGGCAAGCGCTTCATGGATGAAGACACCTAACACACCATACTCGATCAGGTGCGTGCGCTCCTCCAGAACCGCCATCCGGAGGAACACCATCAGGTAGGCAGCCGTGACACCCAGCGCAACGGCGATCTCTGCCCCACCCGGCCGCGCCTTCACCCCCTGCGTGACGATGGTCGCCCCCACGAGGAGCATGCCGAGGAGGAAGAGGACGAACGAGGCCGCCTCCAGCAGACCATGCTCGCGCAGGTACTCGGCCAGTGTCCGGCTGATGCCGAGCGTGGAGTAGATCGCCACCACGACGGCCAGTGTCCACAGCCAGAGGCGCCGCTCCCGAGCGGAGGAGAAGAGGGCCATGGCCGAAACTTTAGCTGGCTAGGACGCGAGCTGTCAGGCGCGCAGCGCGGCCCGTAGCCGTGCCGTGGCCGCCACGTCCACCTCCCAGCCGCCGGCCTGAATGACGACGCCGTAGTCTCGCCTGGCGGTATCGCGGTCGTAGTAGCCGCGCCGAACGTCTTGAGCGACCCGCTCCGGTGGTCGGTCGAGGGGGTTGCCGTAGCCGCCACCCCCGGGCGTCTCCAGGCGCAAGCTGTCACCGGGCTGCATCGGTACGTTCTCGTCTTTGGTGATGTGGTCCGGACGATGCTCCTCGCCCTGCAACACGAAGGTGTGCTTGGCGCGCTCGGCCGCTCCGCCGCCCAGGATACCGAAGGGGGCGAAGCGCCCCCGCTCCCCCAAGAGCGACCCGGCGGCCGGTCCCCGGAGGAGCTGAAACTCGAAGATGACGCCAAAGCCGCCGCGTCGCTGGCCGGCCCCGGCCGATCCCTCACGGATCGTATAGCGCGTGAACAGGACCGGGTAGCGCGCCTCGAAAATCTCCAGTGCCTGGGTGCGGGCGAGGGCAATAGTGGGGTTCCCATTCGTCAGGCCATCGGTGAGGTAGTTGCCACCGTACCCGCCGCCGATGAACGAGTAGAAGACATAGGGGCCATGCTCCGGATCGTCGCCCCCGACCGAGAGATTGGTCACGGTACCCATCGGCGCCGCATAGCAGCGTTCGGGGATCGCCTGGCTGAGGGCGCCGAACACCACGTCAATAATGCGCTGGCAGACCTCCGAGGCGCAGCCGGCCACGGGACGCGGCGGCTGGGCATTGAGGAAGGTCGTCTCCGGTAGGTCGAAGGTAAAGGGCGTAAAACAGCCGGCATTGATGGGTACGTCGGGGAAGATATGCTTGATGGCGATATACACCCCCGCCATCGTCGTGCTCCGCACACTGTTCAGAGGCCCGCGGCAGGGCGGGCTGCTCTGGGAGAAGTCGAGATGTACGTCGCTACCCTTGACGGCCATCTCCAGGTGAATGGCGAGCGGCGTCCACTCGATACCGTCGCTATCAATATGGTCGGTGAACGCATAGGTGCCGTCGGGGATAGTCTCGATATGGGAGCGCATCAGCTGCTCCGAACGCGCCTTCATCTCGGCAATGGCCTCGAACACCGTTTCCTTGCCGTAGCGGTCGAGGAGGGCGGTCAGCCTATCGGTACCGACGTTGAGGGCCGTGATCTTGGCGATGATGTCTCCCTGCCGTTCGGTGGCCACACGCACGTTCCGCAGGATGATGTCGAGCACGTCCCGATTGAGCCTGCCTCGGTCCATGATCCGCACCGGAGGGAGGCGCAGCCCTTCCTGGTAGACCTCGGTGGCCTGGGTCGAGAAGCCGCCGGGTACCCGTCCGCCGATGTCCGGCCAGTGCCCACTCGTCGCCAGGAAGGCGGTCAACTGGCCGCGATAGAAGAAGGGCTTCACCATCTTCACGTCCATCAGATGGGTACCCCCCAGGTAGGGGTCGTTCACGATATAGACATCGCCGGGGGCGATGTCCGTGACCCATTCGATCACGGAGCGGACGGTGAACTCCATCACATAGATGAAGTTCGGGAGGCCACGTGGCCCCTGGATGATGACCTCACCGTTGTCCGGGTGGTAAATCCCGCTGGCGCGATCCCAACCGTCGGAGATGACCGGGGAAAACGCCATCCGTTCCAGGGTGGCATCCATCTCGTCGGCAATCTGTTCCAGACTGCCCTGCAGAACTGCCAGAGTGATCGGATCAACTGCCATGCCTCACGCCACCTCCAGCAGGAGATTCCCCGCCTCATCCACCGTGGCCGCGATCCCAGGCTCCAGCCAGGTGGTCGTATCCGGTTGCTCGATAATCGCCGGCCCAGCCACCTGTACGCCCCAGGGGAGCTGGGCACGCTCGTAAGTCGGGCACTCGACAAACCGGCCAGCCACGTAGACGGGCCGCGTTCCCTTGTAGGCCTCGTCCAGCGTGGTCGTCGGTCGCGGCAAGAAGTCTTTGAGCGCCAGGCTCGGCCGCACACCGATCACCGCCGTCCGCAGGTTCAGGAGCCGGATAGGGATACGTTCCAGCAGCCGGCCCAAGCCGGCAAAGGACTCCTCAGTCTGACCGTAGCGTTGCAGGTAGGCGCGGCGAAAGCTGGCCGCAATCCGCTCGTGCGTCAGCGCACCGGCCGGCAGCGGCGTGCGTACCATGTGGGTCTGCCCCTCATACGACAGCTCGGCTTCCCGCACAATGCGCGTCCGGACCAGCGGGAGCGGCTCTTGTTGGAGCAGCGCCCGGCCCTCCGCCTCGTGCTCGGCAAAGCACCGTGCAACCTCGTCCAGGTCCAAGTCTGCGAGCCGCCGGTTCAGCATCGTCACAAAGTCGTGCTGGCGGTCCGCGATAGCACAGCCCCACGCCGAAGCGATGCCGGGCGCGTAGGGGACCAACGCCTGCGCCGCCCCCAGCTCGCGGAGGAGCGCACTGACCAGCAGCGGCCCGGCACCCCCGGAGGCGAACAGGGCAAAGTCGCGCGGATCGTGCCCGCGATCAACCGAGACACGCCGCAGGCTCCCCGCGATCCGGTTTGTGGCGACGGTGATGATGGCCTGTGCAGCCGCTTCCGGTGAGAGCTTGAGCGGCCCACCGATCCGCTCGGCAATCGCCGCCCTAGCCCGGGGCACGTCAAACGCTAGGTCGGAGGCGCCACCGATAGGGTAGCGGGGGTTGATCCTGCCCAGCACAAGCTGTGCGTCGGTGAACGTCGGTTGGGTGCCGCCGGGATCAACGCGAGCGATGCTCCCCCCACCCGCGCCGACGGTATGGATGTCAACCATTGACACCATGATCGGGATACCGAACTCCAGCTCCATCCCGCTAGTCGTCAGCGGCCGGCCACCTGCGACCAGCGACACATCGAGACTGGTCCCGCCCATGTCGTAGGTGATGAGGTTGGCAACGCCGCTCTGGCCGGCGAGATTGGCCGCTGCAATCACGCCCGCAGCCGGGCCAGAGAGGACCGTATGCACCGGGTAGCGTTGGGCCGCCGCCGCCGACATTACCCCACCGTTGGACTGCATGATGAACAGCTCGCCAAGGGAGCCGTGACTGCTCAAGCGCGCTTGCAGCCGGGCCAAATAGCCGCTGATGGTCGGCTGGACGTAGGCGTTGACCGCGGCGGTACTGGTGCGCTCGAACTCCCGGAACACGGGGAGCACCTCGGCCGAGGCAGTGACGTAGAGGTCCGGCCAGCGCTCTTCCAAGATGGCTTTGGCTTGCAACTCGTGGGTGGGGTTGGCATAGGAGTTCATGAAGCTGATGACGATAGCCGCCACCCCTTCAGCAGCCAGCCGCTCACCCACGGCGATGACCTCGGCCTCGGCCAAGGGCGTGAGGACCGCCCCTTCGGCGGAGATGCGCTCAGTGACCTCGCACCGCAAGTCCCGCGGGATCAACGGTTCGTAGGAGCCGGTCAAGCCGTAGAGGTGCGGCCGGTCGCGGCGTCGTAGCTCGAGGATGTCCCGGAAACCGCGCGTGGCGATCAATCCACACCGGCTCCCCTTCCGCTCCAGGATGGCGTTGGTCGCAACGGTCGTGCCGTGGGTCACCAGCGCGATATTCGGGTAGGAAGTCCGGAGCGTATCGAGGGCCGCGATCAGCCCGCGCGACTGGTCGCCGACGGTCGTGGCAACTTTCACGACCTGGAGCCGACGACGACGCTCATCGAACGTCAGGACATCGGTGAACGTCCCCCCGATGTCTACCCCCACGAGCATGCCCATAGCTGGTACTCCGCCCCCGCGCTAGGGTAGCTCCCAGCGCGTGGCAGCGGCGTGGGTGATCCCGTCCGCCAGCGTGATGTAGTACACGGTCAGGATGCTGCCATCGGCCAGTTGCGTAGACACCGGATAGCCCACATCCCCGCCCGCGCTTGACCGATCCGCTCTCATCCGGTTTGCAGTGCCGCCGTCATCGCGCAAGACGATGCTGTTGGCGGTGTCCCAGGTATTCCCGTCATCCTCGCTCAGTACCGCACGCACCCCCATCGGCTCCCGACGATACCCGTAGGCGCAGAGCACCCGCCCATCGCGCAGCCGCAGGAGATGTGCCGGGTAGCCCCAGAAGTCGCACCGCACCGGATAGGACCAGGTTATCCCGCCGTCATCCGACCACCGCTGCACCAGGTAACCGGGATCGGGTTCGGTGCGGGAGAGCGCCGTCAGGCGCCCCGGAGCGATCTCCAAGAAGGTCGTTTCGCCGGTGTGGATGCCATCCGCGTGGCTGCCCATCGGGTGCAGCCGGAATGTCTGCCCCCCATCGGTCGAGCACCACACGTAGGTTGCGCTCCGGTTACCACCGGCGTCCGGGCCATAGACCGAGAAGAGGATGGTGCCATCGGCGAAGAGCGCCTCCTGGTGGACCTGATGCGTTTGGAAGGTGCTGAAGCCGGGAATGACCCACTCGCGGCGCGACCAGGTTTGCCCACCGTCAGTGGACCGCTGCGTGAACAGCTTATGGCCACCCACGACGACCACGTCGTCGTCTAGCTGATGGGGCCTGACCAGCAACCCTTGGGCCTTGGCCTCAGCGCTGCGTTCAACCGGCCAAATCTCCCAGCCCACCGACCCGGCGCAAAAAAACGAGCCGTCGGGCATGGTGTCGGCAAAGCGATCATAGCACTCCCGGGGGTTCGTTCCGGGCCAGTTGTAGGGAATAGTCGAGTCGTCGGTCGCGGTCCAGGTCGCGCCCCCGTCCCGGGATTCGACCACGACAAACTCCACGCGGCGATCAACTGCGAAGTGATCCGAGAATGGCGAGGCCGGAACGCCGACTGCGAGGCGGCCGTCGGGAAAGTGGTAGAGTTGCGGAAAGGCAGTGTACCAGCCGTCCCGCTTGGAGATGATCGAGTGCTGCATCCGTGGCATACGCCCTCCATATTTCTCCCGTGTCTCTATGCTTGTCCGGTCACTCCCGGAACCGACCACGCAGCCGATAGCCTATCCCCAAACCCCAATCATCGCTACAATAGCGCCCGTCACGTGCGTCGGCGCTGGCCGCCCGACAGGACGATACCGGCGACAGCATTGTGAACACTCGTGAGGAGAAGAGGCAACCATGTATCTCTTGATGACAGGCTGCGAATACGCGGGAAAAACCACGCAGGCAGCGCAGATCATGGCATGGGCGGAGCGGACCATCGGGGCCACCGCCCACTTCCACGACCATCACACCATTCCCTCGACGGAGCTGACGCCGGAGGCGCAGGAGTCGCTGCTGAGGCTGCATCCGCAGGCCAAGGAGATGTTCCAGCGGTTCATGATCGAGTATCACATCTCGCCGAACTTCTACACCAAGCCCGACCACAACCTGATGGCTCCCTTTATCGAGGAGGCCGTCTACGCCCCACTCTACTACGGCTACGGCGGTGAGCAGAGCAGCGCCCCGGTTCGTAGCCCGGCCGGTCAACGGTCGGAGATGGCCCGCAAGATGGAGCGGCGCATCCTGGACCTCGCGCCGGACGTGGTGCTGGTGCTGCTCAAGGCCTCCCCGGCAACGATCCGCCAGCGGATGCGCGAGAATCCACACCCACACCAGGTTGTTCGGGAGCAAGATGTCGAGTACGTGCTCCGGCGGTTCGAGGAAGAGGTAGCGGCGTCGCTGGTTCAGAAGCGGATCGTGCTCGATACGACCGCGGCGACGGTGGCGGAAACGCTCGATCAATTCGTTGCGGTGTATGAGCCGTTTCTGACGAACGAAGATCTCCTGCGGATGCGCCAGCGCCAAGCGCAATAGCCGGGATGATGAGGCGGAAAGGCGGCGGCGATGAAGCGTTTTCGCGAGGCACGAGACCGCGGCTGTGCTCACTTGCTGGCGCAACAGCACCCCGATGGCAGTTTTGGCAACCCCGCGCTCGGAGCAATCGAGTACTACAAGGTGCCGGCCGCCTTCCAAGTCTGTGGCAAGACCAACGCGGCAAACCGGCTGTGCGCTTGGATTCGCCAGCACGGCATGACCGCAGACGGTGACTTCGGGCCGCGACCCCGGCCGGGGAGCAAGTACGCCGATCTGCACGCCGAGTACGCCTACATCTACTACAACTCCTGGGTCATTATCGGGGCGCACCGCCTCGGGCAGTTCGACCTCTCCCAGCGTGGCATGGACTTCCTCCTAGACTTCCGGGACGCGGAGAGCGGCGGGTTCTACTCCAGCCCCACCGGGCGTGACGCCCACACCAAGCAGGACCTCTGGGTCGTCAGCGGAGCGGGGCAGGCGGCGCTCTACACCGGCCGGCTGGACGTAGCGCGTGGGGTCGGCCGCTGGATGCAAACGCTCATGGCAGCCCAACCCAACTATCCGCAGCAGCTCTACTCGGTCTACAGCCGCGCCGATGGGCTGCACACCAACCCCAACCCCAACCCCGATGATGAAATCCGCTACGTGATGAGCCGCGATGCGGAGCGGGACCAGTTCTTCTTCCATCCGGGCATCGCCGGGGGCTTCCTGGCGCGGCTGTACCAAGCGACGGGGGAAGGTGAGTGGCTGGAGCTGGCCAAAGAGTACATGCGCTTCGCAGAAGGGGCGAGTGACTATCTGTTCCGGCTACTGCGTGCGGGGAAGGTAGGCTGGGCGGCGGCGGTGCTCTATACGCTGACAGGCGAGCGTAAGTATCGGGAGATGGCCGTCCGAGTGGGCGACAACCTCATCGCGGCGCAAGCCGAGGCAGGCTACTGGTCTCTTCCAGGAAGCGAAGTGCTCAAGAACGACATCACCGCCGAGATGGTAGTCTGGCTCGACGAGATCACTCAGGCAGTAGAGCACGAGGCGCCATCCGCCTGAGGCCCCTGCGAGAGACTACCGCGCTGACCCTCCTGTCTTGAAGGAAAGGGGGCGGGGGGTGAGCCCAAACGGCCCCGCTAGGTCCGCACCGCCGCGACGGCATAGAGCACGAGGACGAGGAGCAAGCACAAGGACGTGAAGCCGGCGAGCCAATGACGAGCCAAAGCCGCACGGATAGTGCCAGGTGTGGTGCGGCGTTGGCCCGTCGGACGACCGCTGCCCCCAGGCCGGAGCAAGGTCAGCAGGCGGGCCGTACCAATGATGAGCACGGCCCACAGCAGGAGCACGACGGCTGCGCCGATCCCTAGCACTGGCGGATGCGAGGCGAAATGGTCGTAGAGCCGCGCCGGCCACAGATCGAGGCCCATGCCGTGCTCAGGATGCGGCGGTTGCACGGTCAGGCCCCACCACCGCCACGGCGGGGAGGCCAGCGCTCGCTCCAGCAGGTCCGGGTGGTCCGGGAAGACTACTCCCACCGCATCGGCACCTAGAAACCAAAGATGGCCGAGCAGAGGCGTAAACGGCAAGCCGTACAGGAGTGGCGTCTCGGCAATGTCTAGCTCGCGCGTGTCCAGATTGACCCGATCTCCACCTCCGTGATGCGCGACGTAGGCTGGCAGCTTGGCCCGGTCGCTCCGATCTTCGTTCCAGCCGAGCAAGACGTAGCCGTCATGACCATAGCGGTCCGACCACTGCGCGGGCGGTTGAGTGTCGAACACGGGCGCCTCATCCCAATCGCTGCCATCGTGTGGGTCGAAGGCGAGCGCGGAGAGGACCGCCGTATCCGGCCCGGCGCTCTGCACGTAGATTTCCACCGGCTTCAGCGGGGTCGCCTCGACCGGATACCGCAGCCATACCCCCGCGCTGAAGTCGCGGTCCAATTGGCTCTGTCGCCAGCCGCGGGCATCCTTGACGAGAATGCTCTGCCGTCGGTCGCGCCGGTCCCAATCCACCGCGTACAGTGAGAGCCGAAACGTCATCGGCTCGGCAACCGCAACGCTGATGCTCAGGGGTGACTGCGTGCTCAACACGACGTTGCCATCCGATGCAGTGCGTGGAACGGGTGCGTCGGGCGGTTCGCTGTAGGCGTATCCCAGGCGGCGCTCGCCAGACTCCGGGTCACGCAGCGCGCGCACCAGCCCCGGCCCCCCCAACACCTCCCAATAGTCACGTCCACCATAGGCAGTGCCGTGCTCGTCGAGCTGCGGCAAGATGTGGTCGCGGAACATAATCGGGTACAGGTTGGGATGCTTGGTGACCCCCACGACCTGTACGGCGCACGAAAGCGCCAGCAGCAGGCCGCAGCCGGCACGGAGCAGGCGACCGGTCAGGCGTGAGCCGCCGCGGTTCACGAGGGACTGGACAACCGGCGCTACCGTCATAGCCAGGAAGGGCACGATCATCACGAGGTAGCGTGGCCCCCAACCGCCGCCGTGCCAGACACTTTTCATGCTATACACCAGGATAAATATCCACGGCGCCACGAGAAAGAGCAGCCCCTCCGTCCGGTGGCGGCGCCAGAACGCGGGCATCCCCAGCACCGCCAGGACCAGCACCGGGGCGTAGAGAAAGAGGCTCTTGCCAGGGCTGAAGAACAGCCCCCGCAGCCCGATCCGGATGGGCAGACTGAGCCAGCCGCGTTGCAGTCCGCCGAGCCACTCACCTAGGACAATAGGCACACGCCCGGCCACGGCAACCATCGCGATCAGCCCGAGCAGGCCCAGCAGCCCCAGCGTAAGCACGAGCGCCAGCGCCACGCGCCGCTCGTGTGGCGCTGCGGCCGGTCGTAATCCGAGCCACACGGCTTGCAGCACGATCAGCGGAATAATGATCGCCGCCGTGTATTTCGCCCCCACGGCCAAGACGAACGCGGCGCCAGCGGCGACCCCCAGCCCGAGTGCCCACTGCGGGCAGCGACGCGCGGCATAGACGGCCGTTGTTCCCGCTACCAGGAAGACGGCGGCCGTCGGCTCGGAGAAGTCGTATGTTGCGTAGGGCCAGGCAAGCGTCCCCAGTCCAAAGCCCAGCGCAACACAGACCGCCGCCCCGACGCTGTAGCCCAGCAACATGACCAGCGCCAACAGCAGCACGGCCGTCGTCGCGGTCGCAAAGCCGTTCAGCAGCGAGTAGCCCAGGCGCTCGAAAAAGGCGGGGGTCTGATCGGCACTACCCAAGCGCGGCCCCCCGGATACAGTGACCCATTCGCCGCTCCGGCCATCCTCGAGCGCCACGACGCGCACGAACAGCACCGCGTCATTGGCGCTGGGCAGCGCGGCCGGATGGACTTCTACGCGCACCGTCGGCACGGCCGGTTCGACAGGGATCGTGGCGCCATAAAGATTGGCCTCCGGCACGCCGTCCCAGTGGCCGACCAGCGGAGCACGGCGATGCAGCGTGCGCGCGGCCTCGCCCGGCCGGTCATAGGCCCACTCGGCGGTGTGCAGTCCGGCACGCACCGGTACCCGGGTAGCGCGGCCCGCCCCATCATCCAGTAGGACCTCGGCGACGGTCGTAGCTTGAGCAATGTGGGTGCCCAAAGCGAGGTAGGAGACAACCCGTAGGCGTGTCACCGACACCGGCTGGGGAAGTTCAACCCGAATCGGCGCGGTGGTGCCGTTGAGGGGCAAGGGGGGCCACTCGCGGAGCACGTGCAGTTGGCCGTCGAGGTAGAGGCCGTCGCGCGGTGGCGCGACCACGCCAACCGCATGACCAAGCCGGAGGAGCGGCTGACCTAGCAACGGCATCACGATGCCCCAGCGAGCAAAGTTCCGCCGGAACTCTCCGAGATAGCTCCGATCCGGGTCGAAGGCGATAGAGCGTGCCATCTCGTAGCCGAACCGGCCGTCCACGCTGTACCCCTCGCCACCGCCGGTCAGCGCATAGGCGGCAAGCAGGATACAGAAGACGAGGCCGGCGGCCGTAGTAGCCGCGACAGGCCGGCGGGCAGCGAGCGTGATGCTCCGAGTCACGTCAGATCAATCTCGATGTACGGCGGAACCCGGCGCCTTAAGGGTGCCGCTTCCGACTCTTTGGCCACAGAGAGCACAGAGTAGGCACACGGCCTCGCCGTCTATCCCCACCGGAACTGGGCGACATTGTAAGCCGTCAGCGCTAGCGTCAAACCGCATACGGTGACCCAGGGCGGCCAGCCATGTAGCCACCCACGCCAGCCATGCACCGGTGACGCCGCCCCTCGCAGCGCGCGTAGGAGGCCGAGTGCCGCCAAGACCAGCCCCCCTTCGATAACGACCAACAGGGCAACCATGGCAGCAAGCAGCCTATCGTGCGAGCCGTAGTCGCCGTAGAGTCGGGCCGGCCAAAGGTTCAGGCCGAGCCCGAACTCGGGGTGCGAAAGTTGCAGGTTCAGTCCCCACCATCGCCATGGGGGCGCGGCCAGCACTCGCTGGAGCAGGTACAGACGGCCGGGCCAGATGATCCGTACCGCATCCGCGCTCAACAGCCAGGCATGGCTGAACAAGGGGCTGAACGGTGGCGCGTAGAGCAGCGCGGCCTCCGCTACGCTCTCCTCGGTCGTGACGATATTGACGCGCTCGCCACCGCTGTACCCCGCGATGTAGGGTGGAAGCTGCACCGCGTCCGAGCGGTCGCCCCGCCAGGCAAAGAGCACAAACCCCTCGCGGCCGTAGCGTTCGCGCCAGCGCCCCTGAGTCGCATGGTCAGTCTTGGGCACGTCGGTCCACCGACCGTCCACCGGCAACGGGTCAAAGGTGAGGGCCGACAGCACCGCAACGTCGTGCCCTTCCTGGATGACGGTGATCTCGACCGGCCGTTCCGGGCTGCCTTCCACCTGCCAGCCTAACCACACACCATCCTCGAACGAATCGTGCTGGCGGTAGCGCCGCTCGCCACGGCTATCACGGAGCACAACCGTCTGCCGCCGGCGCTGGCGGTCGAAATCAACGGTATAGAGCGAGAGCCAGGTTGTGCGCCGCTCGCGGAAGGCGATCTGCATGTCGAGTCGATCAACCCCGTAGAGGTACCCAATATCGCGGGCCGGCGTATCGGTCCGCGCCTCGAACGGAGTTTGCGGCGCCCGGCGCAAGCCCGGCCCGTCCAGGAATTCCAGGTAGTCTCGCCCGCCCAGCGACGCCCCCGCGTCCGGTAGCTGCGGATACAGGTGTTGGCGGTACATCGAGGCAAACAGATTGAAGTCCTTGGCCACACCGAGCACCTGTACGAGCGCCGCCAGCAGGAGAAAGGACAGCAGCAGCCGTGGCACGCGCCGCCACGCCGCGGCCAGCAGCGGCGCCGCGACGATGGCGAGAAACGGCACCATCGGGACCATGTACCGCGGCCCCCAGCCGCCGCCGTCCCAGACGCGCTTGAGGCTGTAGATGGCGATGAAGAGCACCGGCACGACGACGTAGAGGGCACCGCGCCAGCCGTGCCGCCGGACGAACAGCGGGATACTCGCCAGACCGAGGATCAGGAACGGCGAGTAGAGGAACAGACTCTTGCCCGGGCTGAAGACCAGACCGCGAAAACCTATCCAGGCGGGCAGGTTCAACCAGCCGCGTTGCAGTCCGCCAAAGAACTCCGTCAGGAGCACCGGCGGGCCGCCGGCAACGACAACCGAGGCGGCAAGAGCAACGATACCCAGCGCGAGGATCGGGAGTAGGAACGCGCCGAGCAGCCGAACGGCCGCGCCGAGGCGCCGACCGCTCGGCAGCCCCGTAGCGAGTAGTAGTCCATGCAGGAGCAGCAGGGGAACGAAACACGCCGTGACGTACTTGGTGGCGATGGCGGCGATGCAGCTCACCCCGGCCAGCCCTGCAAGCAGGACCGGCGACGACAGGAGCAGCGGTGGATTCCCGCTTGCGCGGGAATGATGGGCGGGAGAACGGCGCAAGGCCAAGGTCAGCAGCAAGGTGGCCAGCAAGACAAAGGTCGTCGCGGGGGGTTCGGTGAAGTCCAGTTTCGCGTAGGGCCACGCCATCGTCCCTAGGCCATAGCCCAATGCCGTCAAGACGGCTACCGGGGCCGCGTAGCCAAGCGCCCGCACGAGGGCATATACCAGCACCCCGGCGGCGGCGGTCGCCAGCGCCGGCAGCACCGCATAGGCGAGACGGAGAAAGACGTCTCGGTTCTGACGCTGCGACCAAATCCGTTCACCGTTGCGGACATCAATGACCGCTCCAGTCGTCGCATCGCGCACCGCCAGGCTCATCACGTGCAAGGTGCCGACGCTGCCAGTGAAGGCCACACTCAGGCCGGTGCGGGACAAGGCCGGGGACACAGGGAGCACCGCGTAGTAGTAGCGGCCCAACGGTTGTCCGATCCACTGCCCCGCCATTGGCGCCTGAGCATGCGCCACGCGCCGGCGCACGTCCACACGCTCCCAGGACCACTCGGCGGTATCGCGACCGGCCTGGAGCGCCAGCTCTGCTATCCGTTGCTCCGCTCCCGCGAGCCGCACGGACGCGACCGCTGCGCCGTCCGGCACTGCCGCGGCATTGGACAGAAACGAGATCAGGTGGACTTCGGAGACGTTGACTGCTTGGGGCAGCGCCACCTCGAACGACTGCTGCCGGCTGCCGCCGTCGGGCGGCCCAACCACCGGCCACACCTCCAAACGGTAGTGATGCCCATTGACGACCAGCTCGTCGCGCTGCGGCGCCCGCTGGGCGACCAGTTCGCCAGTCAGCACGAGCGGCTGGGCCAGCACCGGCGACAGCATGCCCCAGCGGATGAAGGCCGTGCGGAAGCGGTGAAAGTAGCTATGGGAGGGGTCGAGCAGCAGGGACTTCGCCATCTCAAAGCCGAAATGGCCGTCGGCAGAGTACGCAGTGCTGCCGCCGAGGGAAAGCAGATAGACACACAGCAGGAGCAGAAAGAGCCACCCGGCGATACGGCGCGGCGGCGCAACTGGGCGATCCTGTACGAGTGCCAACCTATCCCTACGCTCCAGGCGTTGTCAACGAGCCGGGCAAGCGGCCCGCTGCGCGGTCATCGGGCTGGATGACACAAGGGTAGCCTATGCAGCGAGCGCCTGCTGAGACGGCCACTGCCAGCCGCCTCATCGCCGCACATCGTAGCCGGTAGCCGGCCATGGAACGCACCTGCCATACTATCTCGGCCGTTGTACGAGTGGCAGTGTCTTGCGTCCCCAAGGGGCCGCTCGCGAGGACTGGATAGCGGGCGATGGGGTCGGAGGACGCCTTGTGCGGCCTCCGCTTGAGCGGTTGCCCGGCCCGGTCCCGGGTGCAGCAGAGTTGCGCCGGTAACACCTGCTTTGCTGAGACCGAAGCTAGAGGGAGAACATGGCAGCAACCGCAGGTGATCGTATCCGCATCATCGCCGGGGCGGCCGGGCGCGACCTCGGCCAGGCCATCTGTGCCGAGTTAGGCCGGCCGTTGAGCGAATCGTTCACGACGAAGTACTACAATGGCTGCACTTACGTGCAGGTGCGGGAGAATGTCCGCGAAGCCGACGTTTTCGTGGTGCAGTCGTCCACCGCACCCGTCAACGACCATTTGATGGAACTGCTGATGCTGATTGACGCCTGCAAGGGCGCCTCGGCCCAGCGGGTTACGGCAGTGCTCCCGATTTACCCCTATCAGCAGTCTGATTGGAAAGACCAACCCCGCATCGCCATCACCGCCCGCCTCGTGGCCGATCTGCTCCTCGCCGCCGGCGCCGACCGGGTGTTGACGATTGACCTCCACGCGGCGCAGATTCAGGGCTTCATGTCCTGTCCCTGCGACAACCTGACGGCGCTCCCGCTCGTTGCGGCGGCGTTCCGCGAACAGGGTCTGGACATGAGCCAAGTCGTCGCCGTGGCAACGGACGTAGGCCGCGCCAAGCTGGTTCGGCGCTACGCCCGCCGGCTCGACTTGCCGCTGGCCATCATTGACAAGGAGCGGCTCGACGAACGCACGGTCCGCGCCCTGAACGTGATCGGCGACGTCGGGGGAAAAGATGCCATTCTCTTCGACGACATCATCGGTACCGGTGGCTCATTGGTCAGCGCCGCCAATCTGCTGCGCGAGCACGGCGCCCGGCGCATCTTCGCCGGCGCGGTCCACGCCGTACTGGCGGCCGGCGCCGTCGAGCGACTGGAGTCTTCGGTGTTCGAGGGCATTGTCATCACCGACACCGTACCCAGCCAGGACAAGCTCAAAGGCACGACCTCGTTCAGCGTCCTCTCGGTAGCGCCGCTCCTGGCCGAGGCCATCCGCCGCATCCATATCGGCGAGTCGGTCAGCGCCCTGTTCGACGATTAGGGAAGCTGCGCCTCATCCCCCGGCCCCCTCCCCACAAAGTGGAGAGGGGGAGTCGGCCACCCTCACCGATGCGTCGGAGCAACTGCCAGGTACGCTCGATAGGCGGCGGCGAGGTCGAACGACCGAGCATCGCCCTCGTGGAGCAGAATCCGCCAGCGTTGCACCAAGCGGTCACCGGCGGCGATGTGTCGCTCGGTCAGGAGGGTCGGGTTGGAGAAGAGCGCACCGTAGGCGCGAGCGAAGAAGGCCATCGGAGGATTTTCGGGGTGGTGCATGATCGTCACCCCGACGGCTGCGCCGGCCACCTCACCGCTGTAGTCGCACCAGGCGGCAACCTGCCCCATGCAGCCTGCCTCGCCGTGCTGCCCGTTGCTATTGAGCAGTTGACCGCCGTCTTCCTCGTCCATGCTGTCCGCTACGCGCAAGCCAAGGTACGCATGGGTGTCCCGTTCGAGGGTGATCGGTCCGGCACTCGCTACCAATTCCGAGGTCAGGTCAATGGCGTGCGCGTGCCCCGCGTGCTGGGCAGCGCGGACAATCACGTCGCGTCGCTCGGTGAGCAGCGTCGGCCCGTCATGGCGCACCCACCGATTGCGCGTGCGTAGCGCCACGGCAGCGCCGTCGTCGAGCACCTCCGGCGTCGCGGATTCCAGCACGATATGGCCCAGATTAGGTCGCTGCGGATTGTTGTCGTGAAAGACGTTGACGCCGTTGACCCGCGCGTGGCCAATCCAGAGCGAGCGATGATGGTTGTAGCGGTGCGCGCCGGTCGTCGTGAGGGGTCGCCCGCTAGGGGAGTGGACCGGGTGAATATCCGGCTTGGATTTATAGAAGTCCCCGTACCGGAGGCAGCCCTTGTTGTAGCCCAGCAGTAAGCGCTGATTCCAGAGCACCTTGAAACGATGCTCTTCCTCCTGGATAGTCAGTATTCCAGTCGACCGGTCGGATCCCCTTGCTGAGGCCATACCTATTACAACTCCAACTCGGCCGGCCGCACCCTTCTCGCCCCTTGCGGCCTCACCCCTTCCACAAGTGGCGATGGGGCCGGGGGGTGATGAACGGCGCCGCTACACTGCCAGCTCGACCGTCACGCCTAGCTCGTCTTCAACCGCAATAAGCTCAGTGTTCTGCGGCGATACGTTGCTCTGGACGTTGACGAGCTGGCAGGTATCCCCTTGGAGGGCGCGCGGCTCGATGTGCCACGTGCCGACGTGGAAGATAACGGCCGTCTGCCCGTTGGTCGTGAAGGCGGCGATCTTGCGCGGGTCAAAGCCGTCCGCCGGCTCATCGGGCGGAGCCACGAACACCGCAAACGGCGCACCGCCCAGCGGGATGAACAGCTGCGTGTGGTCGAGGTGGCGATTGATGCGGTTGAGGCGCTGCGGAACCCGCTCTACCGTCATGAGACGGGCCGTGAAGTGTCCCTCCTGCAGGCTCAAGCCGCCCCGTTCAACCGTGACCAGCCGGCCATAGGGAGCGAAGTTCTCGGCGGTGATCGGCTGGGCCTTCACCCGAACGATGCGTGCGGTGGTGGTCGTCGCCATAGTGCAGCCTCCTTCACCGGCGAGTCGTGGCTGACGCAGCCCACTGGCGTCAGCGCGCGGCACCGTATCACTCTGCATCCGGCCGCCGCAACAGCTTCCCCTGCCAGTCTACCTCAGTACGCAGCTGCCGCTGCTCATCTTCTATATCGCCGAGCCGTCGCTCGACCCGCAGCAGCCGGTCGGCGAGACCATTCGGTAGCTGCGGTGACTCCCGTCTCGCCAGCAGCCACCGTTGCACGGTCAGTATGGTCAGCCGCCCCAAATACCCAAAGATCCCCAAGACGATCACTGCGACAAGAAATGCTAGGAACTCCACACGACTCCTCCATACTTTGCAATGCGGCGATAGTCAGCCGGTCGGAGAAACGATGGGCGCAGCGAGGCAGTAGGCCACGCGGCCTCGCCCCTTTGACCTGGCGGCTATGCCGCCGGTTTCGCTCGTGTGCCAAGCGGCCGGCGGCCGCTGCACACCTCCTCTCCACATAGTGATAGTGGAGCGGGAGCCGGGGGTGAGGCCGGACGGTCACTTCTCCGAGGATTGCTGCAGCAGCTTCCCCTGCCATTCCAGCTCGGACCGCAGCTGCCGCTGCTCCTCGCTCATCTCGGCGAGCCGCATCTCAAGACGTGCCAGCCGCTCTTGTACGTCCGCCGGTAGACTGGCCGTCTGCTGCTTACGCTCTGCTAATCTCATCTTGACATAATTGCGATATATCGTGCCGGCAACCCCAGCAACAACGATCACGGCAACCATTGTGAATACTTCCATGCGCTCTCCTCCGCTAGAGCATTATGAGCCGCCATACCAGCCGCCGCAAGGATGGGTACCTGGACTGCGGCTTGCGCCGCAGTGACGAGGCGGGCAGGGAGCCAGGCGAGACGGCAGTCCAGCCGCCGCGCCGCGCTACCGGCCTTGCGGCCGCGCCGGGTGCTGCGCTATGGTTGGGGCAGACCGGGGTCAAACCGGCCCGGTCGCTCGCACCCTCGCACCTTTAAGCCGACCCTGTGAGGCGGCAAGGAGCATAGCCATGGTTCCGCTGCGTGCGGCGCGTCTCTCGCCGCGTCTGCACTCCGTTCATCAAGCGGCTATCGCCATTGGCCGCGGCGCTCCGTTCTCTCGCCTCAGCGTGGCCTTGCACACCAGCCGGGGAGGTGCGCCGGAGGCGAGCGGCCAAGGATCGCGTGCCCAGGCGACGAGGCGCTGAACGACGATGATGACTGAGGGGCAAGCGCAACCGAACGGCGTACCGGCTGCCACGCAGCGCGGCGGCAAGGTGATCTTGTATGCCGAGGACGTGCGGCGCGCGCTGGTCAGGATTGCCCATGAAATCCTGGAGCGACACCGCGGCGCCGACGATCTCGTGCTTGTCGGCGTGGTCAGCCGCGGTGTGCCGCTCGCGCGCCGCCTGGCGCAGCACATCGAGACGGTAGAGGGCGTCCGGGTGCCGGTCGGCGAGCTGGACGTGACCCTCTACCGGGACGACCTCGACCTGCGGGGCGGCCGGCGGGCAATGCGCCGCTCGACCCTGCCCGTCAACGTCAGCGGGCGGCAGGTTGTCCTCGTTGACGACGTCCTCTACACGGGACGCAGCGTGCGCGCCGCCCTCGACGCGCTCCTCGCCTATGGGCGCCCCAAATGGATTCAACTGGCCGTGCTGGTTGATCGTGGACACCGCGAGCTACCGCTGCGGGCGGACTACGTGGGCAAGAACTTGCCGACGGCCCGCGATGAGAGTGTGGACGTACACCTGCTGGAGACCGACGGACGGGACGCGGTGATGCTGCGACCGGGACGGCGCGATCCGGTGGAGCCGTAGCGGAGTGGGGATGAGCCGGAGTGGGCCTGAGCCAGGAAGGAGCGAGGCGATGACATTGCGACGTAAGCATGTTCTCGATCTAGACGACTTCACCGCCGATGAGATCGGCGCAGTGCTCGACACGGCCGAGGCAATGAGCGACGTATTAGCGCGGCCCATCAAGCGGGTGCCCGCGCTGCGCGGCACGACCATCGTCAACTGCTTCTATGAATCCAGTACCCGCACGCGCGTCTCGTTCGAGCTAGCAGCCAAGAACCTGAGCGCCGACGTTGTCAACGTGACGGCCTCGGGATCGAGCGTAGACAAAGGCGAATCGCTCGTAGACACGTCGCGGACCCTGCAAGCCCTGGGCGCCGATATGGTCGTCATCAGACATCGGTCCTCCGGCGCGCCCTACCTGGTGAGCCAGCACATTGCAGCGCGGGTCATCAATGCCGGCGATGGGTGGCACGCGCACCCGACGCAGGCGCTCCTCGACCTGTTCACGGTACGCCGCCACCTCGGCGACTTAGCCGGCCTGAAGCTGGTGATCGTCGGCGACATCCTGCATAGCCGCGTGGCGCGCTCCAACCTGTGGGGATTTACGCGGATGGGTGCGGACGTGACCCTGTGTGGTCCGCCAACACTCGTGCCGCACGATCTCGTCGCGGCCGTCACCGGGCAGACGGAGCGCCAGCCCCACCTAGCCCGCGCCGCGCCCGCCAGTGACGCGCTAGGCGGACACAACGGCGTCGGCGCCAACGGCCGCTCCGTTCAGCCACCCAACCGCCCCGTTGGTGACCATGCTGCCACCACGGCGGACGCCGGGCAGCCGGCGGCGGCTGTTGCTACGGCGGTGACGTGGTTGCAAGCGCCCCAGGTAGCCACAACCGGCGAACCACGAGGCCAGGTGCATATCACCTACGACTTGGACGCGGCGCTCGCCGATGCCGACGTAGTTATGGCGCTGCGCCTCCAGAAGGAACGGCAGACGGCCGGGCTGCTACCGACGCTGCGCGAGTACAGCCAGCGTTACGGTCTCACCACCGAACGCCTCAAGATGGCCAGACGCCATGCGTTAGTCATGCATCCGGGGCCGATGAACGAGGGGGTCGAGATCACGCCCGAGGTCGCGCAGGGCCAGCAATCGGTCATCGAGGAGCAGGTCCAGAACGGCCTCGCGGTGCGGATGGCGCTCCTGTACCTGCTGGCCGGGGGACAAGGAGGTCCGGTCGGGTGAGTACCGCGCTGCGCCCTGTACTGATTCGTGGTGGAAGGGTCATTGACCCCGCTCAATCGCTCGACCAAGTCGGCGATGTGCTCCTGCGCGACGGCTTGGTCACCGCCATCGGCCCCAATCTCAACGCCGACGAGGCCGAGGTCATCGAGGCCACTGGGCAGATCGTCTGTCCGGGCTTCATTGACCTCCACTGCCACCTGCGCGAGCCGGGGTACGAGGCCAAAGAGACGATTGCCACGGGCACCGCTGCCGCTGCCGCCGGCGGCTTCACGACGGTCTGCTGTATGCCCAACACGCTTCCGGTGCTGGACACGGCGCCGGTCCTCGAAGCGCTCGCCCGCACGGTGGCGGCGCAGGGCGTCGTGCGCGTGCATCCTATCGCGGCCATTACCCGCGAGCAGGCCGGCCGCGAGCTAGTCGAGATGGCCGAGCTGACCGAAGCCGGCGCCGTCGGGTTCTCCGACGACGGCGCGTGCCTCACCAACAGCGGCGTAATGCGCCGGGCGCTGGAGTACAGCTTGCTCGTCCGCCGCCCCATCATCCAGCACGCCGAGGACCCGGCGCTCTCGCATCACGGCGTCATGCATGAGGGGCCGATAAGCGCGCGGCTCGGCCTGCCGGGCTGGCCGGGGACGGCGGAAGAGGTCATCGTCGCCCGCGACATTGCTCTGGCCAAGGTCACGGGAGCACACGTGCATGTGGCCCACGTCAGCAGCGCCGGCAGCGTGGACTTGATCCGCCGGGCAAAAGCGCAAAGTGTCCACGTCACCGCCGAGGTGACGCCGCACCATCTGACGCTGACCGACGACTTGGTGGCCGGGCACTGGTGGTCGGCCACGGCGAGCTTGCCTCCCTACGACACGCGCACGAAAGTCAATCCGCCATTGCGGCCCCGCGAAGACGTAGACACGCTCATTGCCGGGCTGTGCGACGGGACGATTGATGTCATTGCGACCGACCACGCCCCTCACACCACCGCCGACAAGGAGTGCGAATACGATCAGGCGGCCTTTGGAATCTCGGTGTTCGAGACGGCGCTGGGGAGCATCATGAGCCTGGTCCAGGCCGAGCAGCTACAGTTAGCGCGGGCCATCGAAGCGCTGACGAGCGGCCCGGCCCAAATCTTCGGGCTGGCCGGCGGATCGCTGGCGGTCGGCGCTGCTGCCGACGTGACCATATTCGACCCGGAGCGCGAGTGGTGCGTAGACACGAGCCGCTTCCGTTCGCTGGGTCGCAATACGCCCCTCGACGGGGTGTTCCTGCCCAGTCAGGTGACGCACACCTTCGTCGGTGGCAAGCTGGTCTACCGGCTGGCGACGGAGGTGGCATCGTGACCGGCACCTCAGATGGCATGCTCGTTCCGCACAATCCAATGGAGTCCAATGCGGTGCGGAACGAGCAGCCAGAGGCACAGGTCCCTGGTCAAGCCGGGGACATGCCCTACATCTTGGCGCTCGAAGGCGGCTATACTGCCTTCGGCTACGGCGTCCCAACCGACGCTGGCAGCCCCTCCTCGTCCCGTCGCTCCCGTGAAAGCGAGAGCCCCCTCGCGGCGGCTGGGGAGCTGGTCTTCACCACGGCCATGACCGGCTACCAGGAAACCTGTACCGATCCTTCCTATCGCGGTCAGCTTGTCATGTTGACCTATCCGCTCATCAACAACTACGGCGTGACCGATGGTGACGCTGAGTCGCGGCAGCCGTGGTTGGCGGGCCTGATCGTACGCGAGTACTGTCCGGCGCCGAGCCATTGGCGGGCCGAGGGCGGACTAGCCGCATACCTGGCAGCCGAGCGCATCCCGCTGGTCGAGGGGTTCGATACGCGGGCGCTGACCCGTCATCTGCGGACCTACGGCGCCCGGCGCGCGCAGCTGGTCCCGGCCGATGAGCACCTCGCCACGGCAGCGCGACGCGATCCCGCCGCCTGGCTACGGGGCGCAACGCCCGGCGCGAGTGAAGCCGGTGCGGCACTCGTCGCGGCGGCGCAACGAGTCATTCCGCTCTCCGAGCAAGACTTGGTGGGACAGGTCACGATCCCAGAGGCAGCGACGTTCGCCGATACCTCGTGGGACGGGTGGCCGGAGCCACGCCGGGCGACGAAGCAGTACCGGGTCGTGCTGGTGGACTGCGGGATCAAGAACAATCTGCCCCGGTCGTTGGCGCGGCGCGGCTTGGCGCCGGTGCTCGTGCCCTATGCGACGACGGCTGAGGCGATCATGGCGCTCGAACCGGATGGCGTGTTGGTCGGCAACGGCCCGGGCGATCCGGAGGCCGTCGAAGCCACCATCGAGACCCTGCGGACGCTGATCGGCCCCCAAGGACCGGTCGTGCGCGACCGGCTACCACTCATCGGCGTCTGCCTGGGCCACCAACTCTTGGGCCTCGCTGCGGGGGCCACCACCAGCCGGCTGAAATTCGGGCATCGTGGCGTCAACCATCCCGTGCTCGACAAGCGCACCGGACGAGTCCACATCACGTCGCAGAATCACGGCTTCCAAGTGGACAGCGACTCCTTGCCTCTGGACAGCGGCTTCTCCGTCAGCCACGTCAACCTCAACGACGGGTCCGCCGAAGGGCTGCGGCACCGCGAGCTACCGATCTTCTCCGTGCAGTACCATCCGGAGGCCTCGCCCGGCCCGCAGGACAACCAATACCTGTTCAACGAATTCATGGATTTGATGGAGCAGCGATAAGCCGAAAGCTGGAACCATGACTGAAGACTGCTACCGCCCGCAAAAGGTGCTCATCCTCGGCTCCGGCCCGATTGTGATCGGACAGGCCGCCGAGTTCGACTATGCCGGCACACAAGCCTGCAAGGCTATGCGCGAGGAGGGCGTCACCTCGGTGCTGGTCAACTCGAACCCGGCTACGATCATGACCGACGAGGACATCGCCGACACCGTGTATATCGAGCCGCTGACGGTGCCGGTCGTAGAGCGCATCATCGCGCAGGAGCGACCCGACGGTCTGCTCCCCACGCTCGGCGGGCAGACCGGACTCAACCTGGCCGTGGACCTCGCCGCAGCCGGCGTGCTGGATCGGTATGGGGTACGTCTGCTCGGCACCCCGCTGGATACCATCCGACGCGCCGAAGACCGTGATCTGTTCCGCGGGTTGATGCAGGAGATCGGCGAGCCGGTACCGGAAAGCGTGATCGTTACCTCGGTACGCGAGGCCGAGGCATTTGCCAGGCAGATCGGCTTTCCGCTCATCATCCGGCCGGCCTACACGCTCGGCGGCACCGGCGGTGGGGTAGCACACGGCTGGGACGACTTCACCACCGTCGTCGAGCGGGGCCTGCACGCCAGCCCGATTGGGCAGGTGCTGGTCGAACGGTCGCTGATCGGCTGGAAAGAGATCGAGTATGAGGTGATGCGCGACGGCGCAGACAACTGCATCACCGTCTGCAACATGGAGAACTTCGACCCGATGGGGGTGCATACCGGCGACTCCATCGTGGTCGCGCCGAGCCAGACGCTCTCCGACAAGGAATACCAGATGCTCCGCTCGGCCTCGCTCAAGATCATCCGGGCGTTGGGCATCGAGGGCGGCTGCAACATCCAGTTTGCGCTGAATCCCCATGCGTTCGCCTACCGGGTGATCGAGGTCAATCCGCGCGTCTCGCGCTCCTCGGCGCTGGCCTCCAAGGCCACGGGCTATCCGATTGCGCGGGTAGCGGCGAAAATCGCGGTCGGCAAGACGCTCGACCAGATACCCAATGCCGTCACCGGCCAGACGACGGCAGCCTTCGAGCCGGCGCTGGACTACATCGTGGTCAAGATTCCGCGCTGGCCATTCGACAAGTTCCCCGCCGGCGACCGGATTCTCGGCACGCAGATGAAGGCCACCGGCGAGGTGATGGCGATAGACCGCACCTTCGAGGCCGCCATCCAGAAAGCGGTACGCGCGCTCGAAATGGGCGGGCATGCCCTGCTCTGGGAAGCGCCTTCCTGGCAGCAGCACGGCCCGCCGGGAGACGGCGACGATCCGGGCATGGCGGACATCTGGCGCCATATCGAGCAGCCGCACGACCTGCGGCTCTGGGCGCTCATGGCGGCGCTGCGCCGCGAGGTCAGCGTAGACGAGTTGGCGGAGCGCACGGCGATTGACCGTTGGTTTCTCCGCGGCTTGGAGCGCATCTATCGGATGGAGCGGCGCCTGCTCGCCGAGGACCTGACTCCCGCCTTGCTCTGGGAGACGAAGCGCCTCGGGTTCTCCGACGCGCACCTCGGCACCTTGGCCGACCGCCTGCCCGAACAGGTGCGGGCACAGCGCCAGGAGTGGGGCATTCGGCCCGTCTTCAAGATGGTAGACACGTGCGCGGCCGAGTTCGCCGCCCAGACGCCGTACTTCTACAGCACCTACGAGCTGGAAAACGAAGCGGTACCGCCCGCCGGCCAGAGCGGTGACGCGCATAGCCCGCTCGACAAGGGGCTGGTCAAGGCCGTGCAGGCCACGCGGTCCTCGGCGGTGATCGGGTCCGGCCCCATCCGCATTGGCCAGGGTATCGAGTTCGACTACTGCTCGGTGCATTCGGCCTGGGCTCTCCAGGACGCCGGGGTGCGGAGCATCATGCTGAACTCCAACCCGGAGACCGTCAGTACCGACTTCGACACCTCCGACCGGCTCTACTTCGAAAGTCTCGACGAGGAGAGCGTGCAGGAAATCCTGGCCAACGAAGGCTGGCCGCCGGTGGTGGTGCAGTTCGGCGGTCAGACGGCCATCAATCTCGCCGAGCCGCTGGCCAAGGCCAACGTTGGGGCACAGCACGCTGCGCCCGTCGAAATCCTCGGCTCGTCCGTGACCACCATTGACCTCGCCGAGGATCGCAAGAAGTTCGAGCTGTTCCTGGATAGGCTCGGTATTCCCCAGCCCCCCGGTTCCGGCGTGTCGTCGGTTGAGGATGCCCTGTCGGTAGCCAACTTGATCGGCTATCCCGTGTTGTTACGGCCCTCCTACGTGTTGGGTGGCCGGGCGATGGAGATTGTCAACACGCCCGACGACCTGCGGCGCTTCGTCACGGCCCTGCTCGCGCAGGACCAGCGCTACCCGGTCTTGATTGACAAGTACCTCCAGGGCCGTGAGGTCGAGGTTGATGCGATCTGCGACGGCACCGACGCCTTGATCCCCGGCATCATGGAGCACATCGAGCGGGCCGGCGTGCATTCCGGAGACAGCTTTGCCGTCTATCCGCCCATCCATCTCACTGCGCCGGACATCGAGCGCATCTTCGACTACACAACCCGCATCTGCGCCGGCTTGGAGGCACGCGGCCTCATCAACATCCAATACGTGCTGCACCAAGGCGAGGTGTACGTGCTGGAGGTCAACCCGCGCAGCTCGCGGACGGTGCCGTTCCTGAGCAAAGTGACCGGCGTGCCGATGGTCCGCTTGGCAACCCAAGTCATGCTCGGCCGGCGCCTAGCCGATCTCGGCTTTGGCACCGGGCTGTGGCCGGCACGGCCACTGGTGGCAGTCAAGGCGCCGGTGTTCTCGATGGCCAAGCTGGTCGGTGTAGACACGTTCCTGGGGCCGGAGATGAAGTCCACCGGCGAAGTGATGGGCGTGGACAGCGCCTTTGCGCCAGCGTTACGCAAGGCCATGATAGCCGCCGGCGTCTCCCTCCCGCCGGAAGGTGGCGTACTCCTCTCCATCGCCGACCGCGACAAGGCCGAGGCCGAGCCGATCATCCGCGCCTTGGGCGACGCCGGCTACCGCCTGTATGCGACGGCAGGGACAGCAGCGTTGGCGCGGCGACTGGGGTACGACGTGACCGCGGTGGGGAAGTTGACTGACGGCGATCAGACGATCATCAACCTGATCCGGGCCGGCCGTGTCCATCTGGTCGTCAACACCGTCACCGGCGGCCGACCGGTGCTGCAAGACGGCTTCGAAATCCGGCGAGCCGCCGCCGAGCATCAGGTACCGTGCCTGACCTCGCTGGATACGGTAGGCGCCTTGCTGGAGTCGATGACCGGCGGCAGCGAATACAGCGTTCGCTCACTGCCGGCCTACCGCACCGGCGCCGCTGCGCTGCCCCCGGCGGTGGCCGCGTCCGACGTGCCGGCGGCGGTGGTGACGCGCCCGTTCGCCCAGTCCGACGAAGGTCAAGGTGGCACCAACGGGCGTCTTCAGGGGTAACCGTTGCGCCGGGCTGCTCCCCGGTATACAAAGCTCGCGGCCAGCCGTTAAAGTACCCTAACGGCCAATGGCACGTCAGCCGATTGCTCCTGCACCGGACGAAGGGCAGACCAGGCAGCGCGGGTATGCGCTCGCAGCGTCCGCGGTGCTCCTGTTCTCCACGAGTCCGGTCCTGACCCGGGTCGCCGATACGATCTCCTCCTTGGAAATCGCCTGGTGGCGCCTTTTCTTGGCCACGCTGACGGTGCTGGTCATCGCCACCGTCAGCCGCCATCGGGTGCGCTGGCAACCGCTGGCAAGCAGACGGTTTGCCATCTACGGCCTCACCATCGCGCTGCACTTCTTCTTCTACATCGCGTCGCTATCGTTCACCACCGTTGCGCACACCTTGGCGCTGGTCTACACCGCGCCCGTCTTCATTGCGCTTCTCTCGCGGGTCGTGCTGAAGGAGGGTCTCACGCCGTCGCGGTGGCTGGGTGTGGCGCTAGGGGTGATCGGCGCGGCCGTGCTCGCTGGCGTCGAGCCGGACATCCGTCCCCGCGCGCTGCTCGGTGACGCGCTGGCTATTGGCTCGGCGCTGGCGTTCGCCGTGTACTCGGTCGCCGGGCGGTCGGTACGCGGGCGCTACCCGCTCTACGACTACGCCGCCGGGGTCTACGGCTGGGGGGCGCTCTGGCTAACGCCGCTGGCGCTCTGGGCCGCACCCGGCAGCAGCTATCACCTACCGGCGCTGGGCGCCGTGGCGTTCCTCGGGATCGGACCGCTGGGGATCGGCCACACGCTCTACAACGCGGCGCTGCGGCGCGTCCCGGCGACGGCCGTCAACCTGATTGCGACGGGAGAAGTGTTTGGCGGCGTGCTCCTGAGCGCCCTCTTCCTCGCCGAATACCCCACGCCGGTCGCGCTGGCCGGCGGCGCCATCGTCCTCCTCGGCATCGGCCTCGTCATCCGCTAAGGTGGGCCGGGGGTGTGAGGGCCGGTGGCTGATAGCTGATCGCTAATACGGCTCCGCGCCGCCGTAGCCGTGGCCGCAGTACCGCTGGATGGCTGCGCGCAGCTCGCCTTCCAACACAAGCTGACGGTCGACCAATCCGTCGAGCACGGACAACAACTCGGTATGCTCAACCTGCTGGCGAGCGGCCTGTAGCTCGTTGAGGAGCGCAGTCACTTGTTGGTAGACGGCGTCAACCGCCTCCGCTTCCTGCCTGGTTGCACGCCGCGGTTCCGATCCCACGACACCTGCCTCCTCGCTGGCGCTCGCGCTAGAGCCGCAGGAGCACATCCAGATCGGACGACAGATCGAAGACGTGCTTGCGCGGGTCAAGTTGGTAGGGGCCGATTTCCACCGTGACCCAGCCGTCGTAGTCAATAGCACGTAAGCCGGCAAACACCGCCGGCCAGTCAATGTCCCCTTCGAGTAGCCGCACAAAGCCACTGGAGCTGCACCCGGCGCTCGAACGGAACCCCTTGACGTGGACGCGCTTGATGCGCTCGCCGAGGCAGCTTACCCAGTGCTGGGGCCACCCGAACGCGGCGCAGTTGCCCGCATCGAAGTAGCAGGCGGCGTAGGGGCTGTTGATCTGGTCGAGAAAGAGGCGCATCTCCATCGGCGTGTAGAGCATCTTGTTCCACACGTTCTCCACGGCCAGCGTGACACCGTGCCGCTCGCAGTCGGGGAGCAGGTCACGAATGAACGCTTGCGCGCGGTCCCAGGCGATCTCGTATGGCACGTCCTCCTTGCAGGTCCCCGGCACCAAGAGCAGTGCGGCCACGCCGAGGTCGGGCGCTATCGCAATGCTCTGGCGGACCAGGCGGGCCGCCTCGGCTCGCTCGGAGGGATCGTTGGCCGTCGGCGAGACCTGCCACATCGGCCCGGCCAACATGCCGGAGACCGGGATGGTGCGCGCGGCGAGCGCGGCGACCGCGGCGGTGTCGGCTGCCGGCCCATCGAAAGAGAAAAAGCCCTCCTGGCTCAGGGCAATCTCGATCCCGTTAAAATCGGCTTCGGCCGCTAGCTCAAACTGCTCCGGCAACGACATAGTGCGCGGCATACACCCGGTTGCCATGATTGACTTCTGCATGGGGCTGCTCCTTGCACAGCGCGAGTATCCGCCGCCAAGTGTACTGGATCGCTCGACCTCGCCTCACTATACGCGGTCGTCGGCTGCCATTCGCTCCAAAACCTGCGGCCTCGTCGCAATCCCGCTGAGACCGGGCGCCTCGACGGCAAACGCGGCCGCAGCGCACGCGAAGTCCGCGGCCCAGACGGGATCGCCGCGTTGCTGGAGGCCAATGACAAAAGACGCCGCGAAGACATCGCCGGCCCCCGTAGGATCAACCTCGTCGGCCCGGTAGGCACGGGCGCGATGGGCCAACCGCGCGTCGGCATAGACATCGGCCCCCTCGCGTCCCCGCGTAATGACGACGAACGGCGCGAGCCGCTGCCACGCCGCCAGCGACTGTGGAATACCTCGCGGATGGCTGGCCGGGGCCACACCACCCCTCCCACCATCCGTGCGGCTCCGAACAGCCAGATCATCCACACTGAGCACCAGCACGTTGCAACGTCCGCGTATGGAATCGGCCTCACGCCACGGCGCGGGCCGGACCAAGCCGTCCGTGCCCCAGGTCCGCAGCCAGCCTTGCGGCACCACCGCGCGTACCGTCGCGCTGCTCGCACAGTCGAGCAGGTCGGGCTGCATTTCCTGGGCGACCGGTCCGAACAGCATCATGGGCGCTTGCCGCAGGGCCGCCGGGATGTCTCCGGCGGTGATGGACTGCGCCCGTGCATGGAGGTACTGGCGCCGTTGACCGTCCTCGTAGACGTTCTCGAACGTGGTAGAGCACGGCGAACCGGCATCGTAGACAGTGACCTCGGCAGCCAGCGCGTCGAGGGGAGCAAAAGGGGCCGCGCGCGTGACGAGCGCCGCGCGCAGACCAAGCCGCGCAGCCGTGCAGGCAGCGTAGGCCGCCGTCCCACCCAAGCGGTAGCCGGACGGCGTGCGGTCGCGGGCCACATGGCCTACGGCAACGAATTCCGGGCCGGAGGCGGCGCCGGCTTGCAGTGGTGATCCTTCAGGAACGCCCCGCCGTATACCCATTGAACCGTGCAGACCGGGCACGTCAGCGCGGCTTGATTGCGACGCGGCGGTCGTCGCCCGCTCCTTCGCTCTCGGTCGTTACCTCAGGATCGTCCACGAGCGCCAAATGGACAATCCGTCGCTCGTTCGGCGGCATCGGTTCGAGGACCATCTGCTGGCCAGTCACTCGCACGCGCTGCGCCAGCCGCTCCGCCATGCTTTCGAGCAGGTTCTCCCGGCGCTGCCGATAGCCATCGGCGTCCACAACGAGCCGGATGCGCCGCCCCAGCTGTTTGTTCACCATTATGCTCAACACGAACTGGAGCGCGTGCAGCGTGGTGCCACGCCGGCCGATCAGCTCCGCGACGCCCGGACCGACCGCGTTCAGTGTGACCGGGTCAATCAAGCGCACCTGGATGTCGAGCGTCAACCCCATGCGATCCAACAACTCGGCCAGCATCGTCTGGGCAAACTCGGCATCGCGCGTGCCCTGGAGATCGGCGTCGGCTGCGGCGTCTTCCGCGTCATCAGCCGGTGCCGGTGGTAGCGCCGGCTGCTCTGCCTCCGGCGCCGGCTCCGGTATCTCCGTCTTGACCTCTTTGACCGCTACCCGCACCTGCGCCGGTTCGGCGCCAAACGCGAGTATCTGCGGCGGGCTACCGCGTGACACCACGGTCACGTCCACCTCGTCTTCCGCTTTGCCCAGCTTCTGCAACGCTCGCCGCACGGCTTCATGCACCGTGCGCGCCGTTTCCTCAACGCTTTCCACGCGCCCGCCTCCCCCCACGGCGACGAGAGGATCGTCGTCTTTCTTGCGACCTCTCGCTTGGTCCATCCCGGTCTTCAGCGACTTCCGGCTCCGCGATCCCGAGCAATCGGCGCAGGCCGGCCCACCAGTCCACGTCGAGGAGGCTGCGCGGTCCCGCCGGCGTAGCCGGCCCATCAGGCCCATCACGGCCGGCTGCGATGGCGGTGCTCGTGCCGGTGCCGGACCCCGATCCGGTACCGGCCTCCGACTCTTTCGGCCAGAGCGCCCCCCAGCCGGTAATGAAGTACTGCTGGACAATGCCGAAGACGTTCTGCACGACCCAATACAGCGCCAGGCCGGCACCGAAGTTGACGCCAATGACGATAATCATCAAGGGCATGAACATCATCATCTGCTGCTGGAGCCGCTGTTGAGGATCACTGGACGGCGTGGTCATCATCCGCTGCTGCACCCATTGAGTGCCACCGGCGAGCAGGGGCAGCAGGAAGGGTAAGGGAAAGCCCAGACCGGTTAATTCCGGCGCCAGCACATCCGGCTCGGACAGGTTTGGGGCCCAGAGAAATCTTTCCTGGAAGAGATCGAAGAATCTCCCGACTTTCTCCTCGTCAACCAGCTTCTTCAACTCGTCGCGATTACCCAAATTAATCAGCGCGTGGTAGAAGGCAAAGAAGAAGGGCATCTGGAGCAGCAACGGGAGGCAGCCACCGAGCGGGTTGACCCCTTCCTCCCGGTAGAGCTTCATCGTCTCTTCTTGGACCTTCTGCTTGTCGTCGCCGTACTTCTTCTTGAGCGCGGCAACCTTCGGCTGCATCGCCTGCATCGCCTTCATGGACCGGGTGCCTTTGAGCGACAGCGGCAACAGGACGAGGCGAATCAAGATCGTGAAGATGATGATGGAGAGGCCGGCGCTGCCAATTAGCTCGGCAATAGACCCCAAGCCGTTGACAAGAGGGGCAACCAGGAAGGTGTTCCAGAGTTCCGTTCTGTCCAAAACTAGAGACCTCCAGGGATAGGTCGCAAACGACACATCAGGACTGCGCCACTGACGGCGTCAGGTCCACACCACCTATTTCTATCCGATTGTGCAGTCCTGGCAGTCAGATCGTGCCGGCAATCCTTACTGGGGCAATCGCCAGGGCAGGGCGCTGTTGATATTTCCCGGTCATTCCCGCGCACGCGGGAAGCCGGAGCGGGTACGCTGGCTGTGACCGACGCCGTCCACCCCTCTGATCCAGTAGCTCAGGGGGCCGGGTCGTAACCGCCAGGGTGAAAAGGATGACAACGCAGAATCCGACGGAGGGCCAGCCACACTCCGCGCAGTATACCATGACGGACGATGGCCTCGTGGGCATAGTCCGAGCAGGTCGGAGCAAAGCGACAGGTGTTGGGGAGGAGCGGGGAAACCAGGAGCTGATACTGCCGAATGCCGCCCAGGACCAGCCAGCGCAGAAATCGTACGATCCCAGGCGGCGCGTGGGTCTCCTCACAGGCAGCGGTGCCCTCCCCCCCGGCAGCCGCCTCCGACGGCTCCCGCTGCGGCACGCGCCGCCCACTCGGCGCAGCTACCGTTGACGTATCGGTCATCTCGATCCAGGCGCCTGTTGGCTTCTCCGAGCATACCATTGGGCGGCCCGGGCTTGGAGACTTCGCAAGCCTTGTGGTCCCAGCGGCGGTCGGTCGGAGGTCAGGCCGGCTCGCCGCCACAGCCGGTGGATGTCCGCTTGCAAGTCCCAGAAGCTCGCCGTGGTCGCCTCACGATGCGCAATGAGCAGCAGGTCCCAGCTGTCCGGCACCGCCGGTAGCGTGAGGCGCACAATCTCCCGGAGACGGCGGCGCAGGCGGTTCCGAACGACGGCCGTCCCGAGCCGGCCGGAGGCGGTCAGCGCCAGCCGCGTCTGACCGCGCGTGGTACGCAGCGCGTAGAGCCGCAGGAGCCTGACCCGGCGGGTAAGGCCGCGCCGGCGAACGACCCTGATCTCGGTACCGGACAGCCTGCCCGGCTCGCGTGGCGGTGGCCGAGCCGCACCACAGCTGTTCATCGGATCGCGCGGCTCCGGCACGCCAGGTTGTTGCCGGACAGTGCCTCCTCGCAGCGGGGAGTTACCGGATCGGGTGGCGGTCAGCGTAAGGGTCGAGTGCCCACACCCGCTTGGCGCCGTGCTAGACCGTGAGCTTATGCCGGCCTTTGAGCCGCCGCGCCTGCAATACGCGCCGCCCGGCGAGCTTACGCATGCGCTTGCGGAAGCCGTGGACCCGGCGACGGCGACGAACTTTCGGCTGATAGGTGCGCTTTACCATCTACTCACACTTTCACCCGGCACTCTGTCTTTCCCGCAGCGAGCCGACTGCTCGCCCTGACCGGGGCAGCGTGCGCCCGTAGCCCGGACCCTGGTCACCAGCCACTGAGCACCAAGGATGCGGAAATGCTATCAACGCGCTGCAAATACAAGCTCCAGTATACCAGGAAGCGGGATCGTCGGCGCGTGCCGATGCCGTGCAGGGAATAGACCGTCCCCTGCGGAGCCTGACTGGGGTAGGTACAGGCCAAGCCGTCGGGGCACAGCATACTGTGCCCATCCACCTGCGAAGCGGGGGGGCCAGAGGGTCGCCGGAACCCAGCGGCCGGGTAGATTCCCGCGCACGCGGGAATGACGGACGAGACGGCAAGTGTGACAGGCGAGACAACGGGCATGACGAGCGGCAGACGCCCCCTCTCCACATGGTGGAGAGGGGGACGGGGGTGAGGCCCGCGCCTCATCACGTACCGCGAAAGCGTTCGAGGGCGAAGCGCAGCCGGCGGTGCTCGCGGTACCACTCGCGCTGGCGGCCGGCCGTCTCGTCGGACGGCTGCCGAGCGATCAGGTCGGCCAGGGTCCGTCCCAGCACCTGGTCGTCAGGCGCCGTTGCGGCCGCGTCCGCCGCCCACGGGAGCGTGACGGCGGTGGGCACACAAAGCACGTGCGGCTGCGGGCGCACCTGCCAGGGTCGTCCGTGCAGTCCGAGCGAGACCAGCAACGCCGCGTCGCTGTGCTCCTGCGCGGCGCGAGCAGCATGATCGCTTTCGCCCGTCTCCGTTACCGTCACCGCCAGCGCCAGCACCGTGCCCCCTTGGAGGCTCTGCGGCCACTGGACGACGGGGGTACCGAGCGTGTGCGCGAGGGCCAGCGTGAGCGGCCAGGCCGGTTCATCGAGCGGCACCAGCGCGTCGAAGCGACACCGGAGGGCCAGCACGGTGTCGGCGAGCCGCCGCAACACCGCTGCGACCTCCGCGTGCCCGTCGAGCCGGCCGGTGCGGCCCGCCGGGATGTTGATGCCGTCGTCTCCGGGCAAGCCCAACAACAGCGCGCCGCAATAGGCGTAGATACCGATCTTCGCCGGCAACCGGCCATCCTGGTCATAGGGCGCCGCGAATTCGCGCAGCCGCGGCAGAGCTTGGAGCGCGGCCGTGGCGTAGGGATCGTCCGGCTTACGTACCAGTGCCTGGCGCAAATGCGCCTCCGCCACGAGGTAGTCCTCGTCCTGCAGGGCCAGATCGCCGAGGCGCGCATGGACGAGGGCAGCCCGATCACCGAGCCGTTCACCCTTCAGGCGCAGCACGGCTTCGAGATTGCGGCGCGCCGGCTGGCGTTGCCCCTGAGCCAGAAACAGCAGCGCCTGGTTGTATAGGACGACCGGATCGGCCGGCGCCAGCGCCAGCGCCTCCCGGTAGGCTTGCGCCGCCTCGGCCCACTGCCGCTGGCGCTGCGCTGCGGTCCCTCGCGCCAGCCAGTAGAGACTGACTTGCGGATCGCCCTCACACGCTGCGCGGTAGGCCACCAGCGCCTCGGCCCAGCGCCCCCCCTGCTCGTGCGCCAAGCCGCCTTGATAGTGCTGTTGAGCCACGAGCTTGGCAAAGAAACCCTCGGCGTCCACGTTGCGTTGCTTCCCTTCGCCGGACGGTCGTTGCAGCATCCCCGGAGTGCGGTGCTCAGTGCCTCTCCGTAGCCCCTGGCGCCGTGTACTGCCGCAACTTGGATGACAGCTAGTGAACGTTGAGCACTTTACTGTATATGTTCTATGTGGATGTAGCGGAGGTGCCAGCGCAGCACAGGGGGACGTGGGCACCCACAAGGGTTGCCCCTGCGGCGGCCGCCGCCCCGGCACCGCCAACCCCGTAGGGACACCTCTTGTGGGTGCCCCGGATTCCGGCTTCCGCCGGATCGGCAACTGTATAGTACTCAAGCGTATCCAGGCACGAATACCGTAGTAGGCACACTATGGCGAGGGAACTGTACGAGAGGGTAAACGCAGCCGTGCAGCGAGGGCAGGTCTGGCGTGCCAAGGAGCTGCTGCGTGGCAACATCGGATCGGGCAGCTACGACTCGCCCCTCTACGAGCGCTACGGACAGCTACTTTTGGACCTCGGCGAAGCTCACGAGGCGGGGAAGTACCTCTTTCTCTCCGGGCGCCGGCGTCCGGAGTTCGACGAGGCGATCAAGGTCTACCTGTCGCGTCATCCCCAGGACCGGCCCGAGGTCCTGTACTACTCGTTTCCCTCGGCGGCTCGCTTCCGACAGATTGCCCGCTACCCGTTGGCGGTGCGCCGCGTGCTCGAGGAGCGCGGTCTGCCGCAATACTTTGCCGGCCTGGAGCAGGAGCGGGCCGAGCGGACTAGGCGCAAGATCAAGCGGATGCGAGGCCGAACAGGGTATGCACCGCTCCCGAGGGAGGCCCCACACACGCGGGTGCAGTGGATACTCAGGGTGCTGCTCCAGGGGTTCCTGAGCGCGGTTATCCTGTTCCTGCTGGCCTCGACGGTCGTTGGCGTCGTAGTCATCGTCCGCTGGGTCGTGTCCCTGACATAGCTGCCCAATGGCGAAGCGGGACTGATGCCACAGAATCGCCGCAGCCATTGCGCGGAGTGCAGCATGGCATGTCAAGGAGTTGCTGCGTGGTTGTGAATCAGCCGGCGGACGATCCCGGCGAGCTGCTGCCGATCTACGACGAGGGTGGGATGCTGCTGGGGCAGAAGCCGCGGGGCGCCGTCCACCGCGATGGCGATTGGCATTGGTGCTTCGATTGCTGGATTATTGCCCACGACGCGACCGACCGGCCAGCCGTACTGCTGCAACAACGCTCTATGGGCAAGGACACGTGGCCCGGCCGCTGGGACATCAGCGCCGCCGGGCACTACCGCCCTGGCGAAACGCTGGCCGAGGGCTTGCGGGAGCTGGCCGAGGAGCTAGGGGTCGAAGCGCAACCGGAGCAGCTGATCCGCCTGGGCATCCGCATAGCCGTCACGCGCCAAGTGACCGCCACCGGGACCATCATTGACCGCGAGTTTCAGGATACGTACTTCTTGCACGACGAGCGGCCACTCTCCGACTATCGCCCCTGCCCCGACGAGGTGATGGGGCTGGCGCATCTCCCGGTCGCCGCCGGCCGGGCGCTCTTGACGGGCATGACCGAATCACTGATCCTGCCCGGCCTCGCCGCCGGCGAGAACGGCCGCTGGCTCGCGGCGCAGCACGAATTGACGGCGTGGTCGTTCATCCCCGCCGTAGATTCCTACTTGCTCAAGGTGCTCGCCCTCGCCGAGCGCGCGCTCAAAGGGGAAACACTTCTATATATTTAGCCCGTCCTGCGGCCGGGAATGACGGTCTAGGCCCCTGTCTCATCATTCCCATGCCAACGACAGACGGCGAGGCGGCACCGAGTAGCCGTCACGTGCTACAATGGCACCGGTTGCGCGCAGACTGCGCCGGCCAGCCCATCATGCGCCAGGATGAGGTGATGGTGGGTCGGAGGAGCGGCACCACCGCTACTACCTAGCGTTTGAGGAAGAAGTCTATGGGTGGGCAATCCCCGGCAACATCCACGGTACCCGGCGCGGCAGGGGGTGATTCGGACAAGCTGAGTTTCGGGCGGTTGGGCCTGCGGCGCGTCGTCATATGCCGAGTCGACTCTACGCTGCTTACTTGGCTGCAAGGGCAGTCCGGAGCAGAAACGCCGGGGGCGATTGGCGAGGTCCTGGCGCGCGCCGTGGCCGATGGAATCCCGAGTCTCCAGAGTAAGGGGCTGCCACCAAACAGTCCGAGCGCAAGCGAATCGGGCGACGCGGATGGCGGCCGGCTCGTCGCGTTCACCGTAGATCGTGGCCTCGTGCAGCAGTTGGCGGAGATCGCTGGGGACGAGGCGCCAGCGGTAGTCGGGACGACCGCCATCGCAGCGGCCATGGAGGCAGCGTCTCTCTCCGGCGGTATCAAGCGGGCCTCAACCAGGAAGCGACGGACAACATCTACCCGCCGGCGAGCCAAGGCCTCGACAGCCACCGCCGCGCCGGCTGAGGCAAAGGCGGCTGGTACCGCGGGGGCAACCGCGCAGTCGGCCAAAGCGGCGCCACGCAAGAAAGGCGCTGCCAAGCAGAGCCGCCGCACCGGCACATCGCGCCGCTCGGCGCAAGCGAAACAGCCCCAGCTACAACCATTGGCGCCGGACGTGGCGGCGGCGCTGGAGGCCGGCGAGCTCTCGTCTCCTCTGCTCCGCACCCTACGCCAATCGTTGGGCCTCTCGCAGGCAGCAGCGGCGCAGTCGCTCGGCGTCTCGCGGGGCCTTGTCGCCGATGCCGAGCGCGGGCGGCGAGCCGGCCAGCAGACCCTCCTTCGTTTGATCGGTGGCCTGCGCCGCGTGCGCGCCGAATGCGAAGATGCAGAGCGGAAGAAAGCCGAGTCGGCCTAGGGCGCTGCTATCGCCCGTCATTCCCGCGCACGCGGGAATCCATGTCCTCCTGCGAAGCAGGGGCAGTATTGCACCTAACCCCCCGGGCCCCTCCCTGGTAGGGTAGGGGAAGTCCGCACCGCGACCGTTGGCCCCGGATTACTCTCCTCGCCGCTGCTGGCGGGCCTCGCGGGCGATGGACACGAAATAGTCGTGCATCCGCAGGTCGTCGGTAAGCTCGGGATGGAAGGCGGTGGCGAGGAGGTGCTCCTGCCGCGCCGCCACAATACGCCCGTCCGGTAAGCGCGCCAGCACCTCGGCCGCCGGCCCTACCGCTTCGATCAGCGGCGCGCGAATAAACACGGCGCGGAACGATGGCTGCCCAATCGCGGGCAGGTTCAGATCAATCTCGAAGCTCTCGCGCTGGCGGCCAAAGGCGTTGCGCTGGACGCGAATGTCCATCGCTTCCAGGAACACCTGGTCGGGTAACGCTCCGACCACGTCGCGCGCCAGAAAGATGAGGCCGGCGCACGTGCCCCAGACCGGCCAATTGGCAGCCAGCAACTCTTGCAGCGGCGCCACCAGGCCCCAACGCACGGCCAGCTTGCCAATGGTCGTGCTCTCACCGCCGGGAATAATCAGGCCATCGAGGCCTTCCAGATGTTCGGGCAAGCGCACCTCGCGCACCGTCACGCCCAGACGGGAGAGTGCAGCGACGTGTTCCGCAAAGTCGCCTTGGAGGGCCAGCACGCCGATAGTAGTGTTGTCTCGCTCAGTCATCACCACCGCTCAAAGGGCCGTCATGCATGACGCCCCCCGGAATCCACGTCCCCCTGCGGAGCGGGGGGGCCAGAGGGGAGCCGGTATTGCACCTAGGCCCCGGCCCCTGCCCTCCAGGGCCGGGGAGTCCGCACGGCGACCATTGGCCCCTTCCCTTCAGGGAGGGGGTTGGGGGTAGGTTTCCTGGAGCACCGCCTACCAGCCCCGCTTGGCCAGCAATTCTTCCGGCTCCAGGGTCCCTAGCTCGATGCCGGGCATGGCCTTGCCTAGACCCTTGGACACGTCAGCCAGAATCTCGGGATTGTTATAGTGCGTGGTCGCCTGCACAATCGCACGGGCCATCTGGTCCGGTGCTTCCGACTTGAAAATCCCCGAGCCGACGAAAATACCGTCCACCCCCAGCTGCATCATCAGGCCGGCGTCCGCCGGGGTTGCGACCCCGCCGGCAGCGAAGTTGACCACCGGCAGGCGGCCGGTACGATTGATTTCCTCGACCAGCCCGTAGGGCGCCCCAAGCTGCTTGGCCTCGGCCATCAGCTCGTCGGCAGAGAGGCCATGAATACGGCGGATAGCTCCGAGCACCATCCGAGCGTGACGCACAGCCTCGACGATGTTGCCGCTGCCGGCCTCGCCCTTCGTACGAATCATGGCCGCCCCTTCACCAATACGCCGTAGCGCCTCACCGAGGTCGCGCGCGCCGCACACGAACGGCACCTTGAAAGCGTGCTTGTTGATGTGGTGCGACTCGTCCGCCGGGGTGAGCACTTCCGACTCGTCAATGTAGTCAATGCCGATTGCCTCAAGGACCTGCGCCTCGACAAAATGGCCGATCCGGGCCTTCGCCATCACGGGGATGGTGACGGCCTCCTGAATCTGGGTAATCAACTCCGGATCGCTCATCCGCGCGACCCCCCCGTGGGCGCGAATGTCGGACGGTACCCGCTCTAGCGCCATCACGGCGACGGCGCCAGCTTCTTCAGCAATGCGGGCGTGCTCCGCCGTCACCACGTCCATGATGACCCCGCCCTTGAGCATCTGGGCCAACCCCTTCTTAAGGGTCCAGCTCCCAGTCGCGCTATCAGCCACCTGCCCATTCCCCGAGGAAGTCGCCTGTTCAGTCATGGGATTCTCACCTCCCTAGCCGTGCTTGGCCGCGTCCGACCCCAGCATCAGACACGCTCGCGCTTCTATTCTACCGCTGTTTCTCCCGAATCGGTAGCCGGGCGTGGTCATTGCGCGCACGATTGCCGGTAGGCGAGCCAGCAGTAGGGTACTGTCCAAGGCTACAAGCCGGCGAGAGCGAGACGCTGGCCAGGGCGCCGCGAGGAGCTAACGCTCGGACTTGTCTAGATCGTCAATGTCGAGCTGCTCGATGAAGTCGCGGAAGACATCGAGCCGTTCGTCCTGCTCGACCTGCTTGCCCTCGCCCCGCTCCGCTTCTTCGGACTCGGCATCGCGCGCGTCGCTACCGACACGCTCCAGCACCGAGTCGGCGACGTAGATCGGCACCTCTGCCCGCACGGCTACGGCTATCGCGTCGCTCGACCGGGCATCAAGCTCGACGTGGCGCC
This sequence comes from Chloroflexota bacterium, assembly GCA_965220865.1. Taxonomy (GTDB): domain Bacteria; phylum Chloroflexota; class UBA11872; order UBA12225; family JAJDUF01; genus JAJDUF01. Next base: position 1,943,598 of record OZ244848.1, on the reverse strand, counting down.
CGTCAACGTCCAAGACAATGCGAGCGTAAAAGGTCTCGGCGAGCAGATCGTTGATGAGCACGTGGATGATCTCGCCATTGAGGGCCGCAATCGCATTGACGAGCAAGTCGTGGGTGAGTGGCCGTGGCACCTCAGCCTTCTGGAGCCTGATGTAGATGGCCTCCGCCTCCGCCGGGCCGATGATAATAGGCAGAATGCGGTCGCTATCCGGCTCCCGGAGCACTACCATCCGGGCCGTGCCGTGGATGTCCATACGGATGCTGTCAACGATCATCTCGACCATCGTTGTCCCTCAGTGCCCGGGCACTGCCCCTCTACCACCAGCGGCAGAGCTAACACCGCCATCGGCGGCTACCGTGCCATTCTAGTCCCTGCTGCCCTGTGACTGCAACGCGCCGGGGCATCTAGTCGCCGTGTTCAGCTTGCGGCGCTCGCCAGTGACTCCTCGTCCAAGTCGAAGGCGGCGTGTAAGGAACGCGCGGCGCGGGGAACGTCGGCTTCGGGAATCAGACAGGTAATACGGATTTCGCTGGTCGTGATACTCGTGATGTTGACATCGGCTTCGGCCAGTGCCCCGAACATGCGGGCGGCATACCCCGGTCCGAGGGACAAGCCCGACCCCACAATGCTGATCTTGGCGAGGTCGGCGGAAGCGTGTACGTCCTGCGCGCCGACTTCCGCGGCCACCGGGCGCACGATAGCGACAGCCTTTTCCAGATCATCACGACCGACCGTAAAGGACAGATTCGATTCCTTCTCGCGGTCCACGTCCTGCACGATGATGTCCACGTTGATCGCCGCTTGCGCGAGTGCATCGAAGACCGCATACGCGATCCCCGGCCGGTCGGGCACGGCAGCCAGTGTCACCCGGCCAACATCCGCATCGTGGGCAATCCCTCGCACACGCTGGCGAGCTTCGAGCGCCATATCGTCACCTCGACTAATCAGCGTTCCCGGTTCGGCAGAAAAACTTGACCGCACCACAATAGGCATACCATACACGTCCCCCAACTCTACCGCGCGTGGGTGCATCACGCGAGCGCCGTGGCGCGCCAATTCGAGCATTTCATCCGAGCGGATCACGTCGAGCTTGCGCGCGCTCGGTACGAGCCGTGGGTCGGCGGTATACACCCCCTCGACATCCGTATTGATTTCGCAATACTCGGCGCTAAGGGCCACGGCGACGGCGACGGCGGTAGTATCCGACCCACCACGACCAAGGGTCGTGACATCCATATCGTCCGTCATCCCCTGGAAGCCGGCGACAATAGGGATAGTGCCCTGCTCCAGCTCGCGCAGCATCCGCTCGGGATTGATCTCGACAATCTGGGCCTGCCGAAAGGCCGCATCCGTCCGGATACCAGCTTGGGGACCGGTCAGCGCGACGGCCGGCCGACCCAGGCGCCGCAGCGCCATAGCCATCAGCGTGCAGGAGATGACCTCGCCGGTAGAGAGCAGCAGATCAAGCTCGCGGTCACTCGGCTCGGCGCTGACCTGCCGCGCCAGGGCAATTAGGTCGTCGGTGGTATCACCCATGGCGGAGACCACGCCAACGACTTGATGGCCGGCCTGGGCGGTCTCGGCGATGCGCTGGGCAACCCGTTGGATGCAGTCGGCAGCGGCCACCGAGGAGCCGCCGTACTTCTGCACCACAATAGCCATCGTAATCCTTACAGTGTGTCTTTGCTGCGAGTGCAAAGTGTAACCGCCTCGGTGGACACGCGCAAGCAGGCCGGCCAGCCGTTGCCAACCAACACCCCTCAGCGGTTACGACGGACAAAGCCGCGTCCCTTGCGGTACACTTCCGGGGAGGTCTCACGGCGTTGGCCGGCCGACGGAGACCCACAATTACGGCAATGACACCAGCAGAACCTCCCAGTCCTCGACAACCGGACAGTGGCTATGGCAGCGCCTCTGCGGTCCACGCCGCCGGCTCCTTCCGCGCCGGCACAGCATGGCGGCCCGGCTACGTGGTCGCCGGCCGGTGCCCGCGTGGCCGGGCCGCGGCCGGCTGTCGTGCAGGTGATCAAGCATGGGTCGGTCGTCTGGGTTGATATCCGCCAGCCGGACGGTCCGGCGCTGGCCTGGCTGCGTAGCCGCTTCGGCTTCCACCCCCTCGACATCGAAGACCTGACGACGCGCTCCCAGCGCCCGAAACTGGACGTGCATGACGAGTACCTCCTCCTGGTGCTGCACTTCCCCGTCTACGACCGCCAAGCGCAAGTATCCACCCCGTCCGAGGTACACGTCTTTCTGGGCACCGACTACTTGGTGACGGTCCACGACGGTCACCTCAAGCCCATGGCGCGGCAATTCGATCAAGCCCTAGCGGACCCGGCGGGCACGCTCGCCCTGCTCGGTCGTAGTCCGGCACACGCCCTGTACCGTCTGCTGGATCAGCTAGGCGACTATCTCTTTCCCATCTTCAACAAGGTCGGTGGCCGGCTGGATACGATTGAGGCCAAGCTGTTCGAGCAGCCCTCCCGCCTGCTCGTCTACGAGATTTCGCTCGTCCGCCGGGACATCATCGCCTTGCGCCGGATGCTGCGGCCCATGCTGCCCGTGATGGCCCGTCTCGAAGGCGAGGAAATTCCGCAGCTACCACCGGCGCTCGACCTCTACTGGGGCAACATTCTGGATCACCTAGAGCGCGCCGCCGATATTCTGGCGGACTATCAGGAGGTGATTGACGGTCTGGCCGCGACGAGCGAAAGCCTGGCCACCCAGCGCACCAACGAGGTCGTCCGCGCCCTGACGATCATCTCCACCATCATGCTGCCCCTGGCGGTCATTTCGGGGATTTACGGCATGAACATCGCCGGCTTGCCCTTTGCCCGCCACCCCTGGGCCGCGGTGTTCGCGGGCGCCCTGATGATCGTGGTGGTCGGTGGGATGCTGGCGCTATTCAAGCTGCGGCGTTGGATCTGACCACTCCGAGAAAGAGTGGGCTAGGTAGTGGATATTTTTCCATAACAGCCGACGCAATTCCTTGACATATTTCACACATCGGTTAGACTGAGGACAGAACATAGGACTGGGGGAACTCGCGGCGTTCCTGAAACTGACCTGACCGCTGCCAACGCCTTCGTCCAACCTAGTCAAACACCAAGTGGAAAGGGAGCCAGTGCTGACCGCAGAACTTCAGGACCAGTTGCCGCGCCCCGTCGGTTGTCCACCGCGCGAGCTGCCCATGCCGATACCGGCGGAACTGGACCAGGTAGCACGTAGCTTGCTGACCACACCGCCGCGGCGTCGGCGCAGCCGGAGGCAAGCGGCTGACGCCTCCCGATGTCCGTAGGCTCCCCTGACACTGCGCGCCCGAGGACCTCCGCGCTCGTTGTGGCATTCGCACTCGGCATCGGCTTCGTGCTCGCCTTGGTCCGCTGGGTACCTCAGGTGTGGGCAGACGAGGCGCCTACTGCCACACCTACGCAGACCCAGACCGCAACCAGCACCAGCGTTGGCACGGCCACGCCGACCGTCACCAACACCCCATCACCTCTTCCGACAGCTTCGCCGACCTTCACCAGTACCCCCTCCCTACTCCCAACTGCCTCCCCCACCGTCACCAGCGCGCCATCACCCCTCCCAATGGCCTCGTCTACCTTCACTAGCACCCCGTCTCCTTCTCCAACCACCTCCCCCACCGTCACCGGCATCACCTCACCATCTCCAACTTCCTCGCCTACCACTACCGATACACCTTCCCCACTGCCGACGGCTTCGCCTACCGCCACCAGCACCTCGCCTCCACTCCCAACCACCTCCCCGCCCCTCACTGACACCCCTTCTCCGACCCCAACCGTCTCGCCTACCGCCACTAGCACCTCGTCTCCATCCCCAACCGCCTCGCCTACCGCTACCAGCACTCCATCACCGCTCCCAACGGCTTCCCCGACTGCCACTAGCACCCCCTCACCGCTCTCGACGGCCTCACCGACTGCAAGCACTACTGCTACTCCCACCCGGTTGCCTTCGAAGCAGCCGGCGCACTATCGGAAACTGGATCCGTCGTTCCGCGACATCATCGCTGCTCCTCGCGTTGCTGCGGTCCGGGCAGCAAAAGGAGCACTATCGGCGTCCGATTCGCCAGTAGGTCGTGAGCGGAACAGCGACCGGCTGTGGGTCCTCGTACACGGTGACGCTACGGTGGCAGCTGCGCTACGGCAGATGGGAGCCATGGTAGCCGCACGAGCCGGCTCCGGCTCCCCGCATGTCGCACGCATCGCGGCAAGCGACCTGGAGCGTCTCGCGGCCCTGCCCGGTGTCTCCTACGTCGAGGCGTCGCGCCCCTACCGACCCGTAGTGGACGCGAGTGTGCCGGCGATTGGTGCCGTGGAAGCCTGGGAACTATCCGGCCCCTCGTCACAGCCGCTCACCGGCCACGGGGTCCTGGTCGCGGTCGTAGACACTGGTGTAGACTGGAGCCACCCCGACCTCCGCAATGCCGACGGCACGACCCGTATCCTGCACCTGCTCGACCAGACCTGTAGCGTCGCCGACTATACGCCGTGTGCCACTACAGGCACCGTCTCGACAGCCGGGCGCGAATGGGCTGCCAGCGACATCAACGGCTGGCTAACGGCCGGCCAGCTACCGGGCGAGGTCGTTGATAGCGGGACTGGTGCTCGCCTGCCCGACGATACCTTCCCCGGCGCGACGTGTGACTTCGCGGCCGGCTGCGGACACGGCACCCACATCACGTCGGTCGCAGCCGGTACCGGCCATTCGCATGGGAGCCGCACGTTCCGGGGCGTGGCGCCCGACGCCGAACTGCTGGTCATCCGCTCGGACCTCACCTCGACAAGCATCATGCGGGCCTGGAACTGGACCATCGAGAAAGCGAAGGCGCTGAGGAGGCCGGTGGTCATTGCCAATGCGTTCGGCTTCGACTACGGCCCGCACGATGGCACGGACTCCGTCGAGCAGGAGCTTGACCGGCTGTCCGGCCCCGGCGTGATCTTCGTCGTGGCAGCGGGCAACGCCGGCGCTGCCGGCAAGCACGCCTCCGGCACGGTGGCCGCTGCCACTCCGTCCAAGTTTGCCTTCCAGCTCACCGCCGAAGGTGAAGGCAAGTTCTCGTTGTGGTATCCGGCCACGGAGCAGTGGAAGTTCAGTCTCTTCAAGGAGGGGGGCACCGATCCGGTCGCTACCGTCTCGCCGGGCGAGCAGACGGGCGCCGTAGCTGTGCCGGACGGTAGTGCCACCACGACGTTCACCGTGGACGCCGCCGCTGCGCCGCACCCGGTCCACACGACGCTGAACCACCTGTCGCTGACCGTCTCCCGGCCTTCCGGCGGCGCCAGTGGCGCTTGGCTTGGCGAGCTACGTCGCGTCAGCGGGAGCGGCACGGTACGTTGGGACGCCTGGACAACGGCGGGTGAGCTAGCGTTTTACAGGACCGGACTCGGTGGCACGACGGGCGGAAAAGATGCCCTGCGGACGCTGACCGAGCCGGCCAACGCCGCCCGCGCCATAACCGTGGCCGCCTACACCACGCGCCTGACGTGGCCTTGCGATGCCCTCCCCACGCCCACACCAACCCTGGCGGCCGGCATCACTCCCACCGCGACCAGCACGGCCAGCACGGCCAGCACGGCCAGCCCCACCGCAACGGCCACGCCGTCGTGTACGCAGAGTCTCATCAACGCCTCAACGCCCACACCAGTGCTTGGCGGTGTAGCACACTTCAGCTCGCGGGGGCCGACGCGCGACGGGCGAGAAAAACCCGATCTCACCGCGCCGGGCGAGCCGATCATTGGGGCGCGGGCGATCCGGGTCCCGACGCCAAACCCGGTGGCGCCCTACGCCAGTATCCATCAGGTGATGCGTCAAGGCACGAGTCTGGCCGCCGCGCACGTGACTGGCGCTATCGCGCTCCTGCTGCAAGCCAATCCGCTGCTGACACCGGAAGAGGTAGCAGCGTTGCTCCGGAATACGGCGCAGCGCGACGAATACACCGCGGCGCACATGGGCGCCGCGACGCCGTGGAGCGAGCCGTGGGGCGCTGGCAAGCTGCAGGTCCTCACCGCCGCCCAGACGGTGATCGCCACGACCCCTACGATTACGCCGACCCCTACGATCACTCCCACGCCTACCAACACCCCCATCCATTCACCCACCGCGACTGCAACCAACACCGCCACCGCAACAAACACTCCCACGGCCACTGCTACCGCCACGACCAAGCCTGCTCCGGTCTTACCACCTGCACCGCCCACAGGTAGCCGGCCAGCGCCAGCCCTCCAGCCGGCGGCTATGTTGGTGGGTGAGCTACGCTGGGATCACCGGGCCTCCCCGCCGCATCCCAGCTACCGGACCGCTGTCACGGTGCGCTTCTATGCCCCTGGCAGCGATCCGGCCAGCAGGTCGGCGCGGTTCACGGTCACAACGGAGACGGATGACCACGGGCGCTTTTCGGTCTCGCTCGGCAGCGTGAGTGACGAGACGTTCGATGTCAACGTCAAGCCCGCCGGCGGCCTGAGCCGCGAGCAGCGCGGCGTGCGTCTGCGCCGGGCCTCCTCCCGTACCGTGCGCTTCGGAGCCGTCAGCGACGGCGACTTGGATGGCAATGACCGCATTGATGCCCAAGACGCCGCGGCGCTACGCTCGCACTTCGGTCGCTTTGCCGGCGAGGCCGGCTACACCACTACGGCCGACTTCGACCGCGACGGCCGCATCACGGTGCTGGACTGGGCCTACATAGCGCGGAGCGAGGGGCGGCAGGGACCGGAGCTAGTCTCGTGAGGCCATACGAGGGCGTGTCTGCAAAGTACCAGTCGGCAGGGGGCATATCCTACCCCTGGTAGCTCGATCCGGGGTAGGGCGGCTTGGCGCTACGGCGAGGGGGCTGGGCCGGGGAGGGAGACGATACGCACGTCGAGCAGGTAGGGCCGGCCAGCCGCGAGCGCCTCGTAGGCGCGGTCCACTGCGGCCGGGAACGCGGCTGCCGTCTCGACGTGCTCTCCGGCGGCGCCGAGCGCCGTAGCGAGCCGGTCGTAGCGCGTGGGAAGCAGTGCGGTCTCGAAAATCCGGTCCTCGCCGTAGCGGTCAATCTGCTGGTGCCATTCGGAACCCCAGCGAGCGTCGTTGCCGACGACGATCAACACCGGTAGACGGTAACGCACCGCCGTATCCAACTCCAGAGCGTGATAGCCGAAACCGCCGTCGCCGGAGAAGGCGACGACGCGGGCCGCCGGCCGAGCGAGCTTGGCCGCGAGCGCGAAGGGCACGGCCGTACCGATGGAGCCATGCTTGCCATTGAGCAGGACCGTCGCCCCCGCCGCTCTGGCGCTGGCCGTTGCCAGGCGTGCCCACTGGCCGAACTCTCCACCATCCGAAATCACACAGTCTCCCGGCCCGAGGCGCGCCAGTACCGCGTGACAGACCTCCAGCGCATGGATGCCCTCCCCGGAGGGAGGCTGATGACCGTCGCGGGGATCGTCCGGCAGGCTGGATTGCCACCAGGAGCGGCGCTGCCAGGTGCGGGCGGCGGCAGCGGCGGTGAGCTGCTCCAATCCGCGCCGCGCGCCCGTGCGTAGGACGACGCTAGCCGCGGCGACCACCGGCTCGTCCGGGCTGGCAATCTGGGCCACGCGGCAGTTGGGAGCCAGCGTCTCGGGAGACACGAATCCCACCGAGAAGTCGGCAGGACCGAGCAGCAGCACGGCGTCGGCGCGTCGGAGCGCCCCGATCACGCCCGGCTGCGCCGGATCGTTGAGACCGCGCGGGCTTTCGACGATAACGCCGGGAATCCCCGTCAACTCCAGAAAGGTATCGAGGTCGCGCCGGGCTTGCCCGCGGTCCAGGGAGGGACGAGCGAGCACCAGCGGCCGGGCGGCGTCCGCAAGCAGCGCCACAATCGCCTCAATACCCGCAGCCTCATCGGCCTCCGCGAGCAACCCTTCCTGGGGAGGGCCGGCGGCTGCGCCCGCCTCCCCGGCTATCGTTGCGGCTTGAATATCGGTGGGGATGGTGACATGCACCGGGCCCGGTGGGTCGGCAGCAGCCAGGTCCAGAGCAGCGGCAATCAACTGCGGTAGTGCGTGGGGGTCGCTGGCACGCCAAGCGGCCTTACAAACCGGCGCCGCGAGACCGACTTGGTCTTGCTCCTGAAAGGCGCCCCGTCCTTCTTGCGCGAGGGGGCTGCTGCCACTCAGCCACAGCAATGGCGACTCGGCCGCCACGGCGACTCCGGCCGCCACAGCGCCGTTGGCATGCCCCGGTCCAGCCGTCACCAGGAAAACGCCGGGCTGGCCGGTCAGGCGGCCCCAAGCGTCGGCCATGTGTCCTGCCGCGGCCTCATGGCGCGTATGGATCAGCTTGATCTCAGTATCGAGCAGCGCATCGTACAGGTCCAAAATCTGATTGCCGGAGAGCGAAAACACCCATTGTACCCCCGCCTCGGCGAGGGCACGTGCGACTGCGTTGGCGCCAGTAGTTTGCTGCATAATCCTCTCTCGGTGGACGGAATGGCCGGCTACCCGTGGGCGGCTGCCCTGGTCCGGGGCCTCAGTATAACGCGGTGCTCACTGCCTCACTCCCGCCCGCTTCCGCCCGCTTCCGCCGGACTTCCTTCCTCGCGCATGGAGCGGGGGCCATGGGTTGAGGCCCCGCCGGTTCAGTCAATCCGGTAGTGTTGGAGCGCCGCTGTGTCGAGCTCCACCCCGAGGCCCGGTCCGGCCGGCACCTGGAAATGGCCCTGCTCCGCCGGCAAGGCGCCACCTATCAGGTCGTTTTCATGGATGAACGGCAACTCGTCGGAAGCCAGCGTGGCCTGCTTGAGCGTGCAGCCGACGTGGACGGCGAAAGTGGCCTGAATGCCGAGCGACAGGCCGGCGATCTGGTGCCACACCGGTATCTGCGCGGCCTCGGCGATAGCATGACAAGCGAGGATGGTGGCAACGTTCCCGCTCAGATTGAAGCGGTCCACCGCCCCGCCCCGGACTGCCTGGAGGACATCGTTGGGGTTACTCAGATGGAGAGCTTGCGGGATATCGAGCTTCTGGCGCAGCAGGCGGTACCAGCCGAGGTCATGCTTGAGCACCGGGTCCTCGAAGCATTCGATGTTATACGGCTCCAGCTGTCGGCCCAGTCTGACCGCCGTGGCAACGTCACGAAACTCGGTGTTGGGATCGGGCAGGATCGGATAGTCGGGGCCGACGGCCTTGGTAATCAGTTCGGCTTGGCGCACTACGTCCCAGGAGCGCGCCTTGAGCTTGTGTACCCGAAAGCCTTTGGCAACCGCCTGCTCGGCCTCTCGCGCCGTCGCCTCCGGGGGCATGTGGCAGGACCAGTAGGCAACCGGCACGCGCTCACGGTGCTGGTCCCCGATCAAGCGCCAGACGGGTACGCCCAACGCTTGCCCGGCCAGGTCGTAGAGGGCCGACTGAAAGGGGCGGTCGCAGGTCTGCAAGGGCAGCGTCAGCGGGTCGGTGCCCAGGAACGTCTCGGCCATCTGCTCCACCGCGGACTTCGCAACGCCCCAAGCCTCGCCCAGCCCTACCAGGCCGTCGTCGGTGCGGACCTGCACCACGACGAAGGGTGGGTTGGCCCAGGCCACCGCACGGACCGGAGCAATGTAGGGCACGTCTACGACCGCAATGTCAATCGCCGTAATCTTCATCGTGATCCCCTCCTCACCGACTTATACCAAGTAGTAGTGTTGCCGCCATCCATGAATCCGCTAGTCGCGCCTGCGGCGGACCTGCCGATACGGAATCTTAGCCGCCCCGTCGCCCCGGGAAGGCACAGGCATAATCGGTACCGACATTGGCCCGCTCGATCTGCCATTGGGGTGGGTTGAGCGGATCGTCGGTCAGGATGGTGCGCTGGAACGCCTGAATGATGATCCGCCGGCCTTTATCCGGGCCTTTGTCCACTAGCGCCTCCAGCGGCTCGGTGATCGGGAGTCCGACATCGTGCAGCCAGCCGCCGGGGAAAAGGTCTTGCCGATTGATGTAGGCCCAAAACCGCGGCGTGACCACGTGACCCGGGACCGACGACAGGTCGGCGGCAAAGGGGATGAACACCGATCCGTCGGAGAACACCGCCGTCAAACCAGTGAAGCCGGCGGGCGGCGCGATCCGCTCCTCCGGCGCCGCTCGCGCACGTAGGCCCGCATACGTGAACGTGGACGTATCGCCGCCGATTGGCAGCGGTACGCCGGCTTGCATCAACTCATCTACCAGTAGGCCGTACTGGAAGCGCCACGCCGGGGGCAGCGCGGGATTGGCACTATGGTCCTCGAGGCGTCCCTTCTCGAACAACTGGAACGGTAGACCGTTCAAGACACCGGCGGCACCCAGCGAACGCCCCAAGAGCCGTATCCCGTCGTGCTCGGTGTAAAACTGCTCGAACATCGGCGCCGCGCCTTCCACCGGGAAGACTTGACATTGCCCTGTGCCCACCGTCACGGTCTGCATTGCACCCACCGTCACGGTCAATGGCCGGGCCGCGTGGAGTGCGTTGGTACCGGCGGCGGCGATAATGGTCCGATGACGACTTTCGCGAGGGATCGAGACCGCCAGTGGGCCAGCGGGCGCTGCTTTCAGTCGAAAGGTCAGCCGCGTCAGTGGGAAGACACCGCTGGGGAAACGGCCACCCAACGCACCGGCGGCATAGAAGAGCCGTCCGGCTGCCGCGTCGTTTTCAGTCCTGAGGTGATGGGTTAGCGGTCCGGTAGGCTGCGCCGACACGACATCCAGGTACGCCGGATCATAGACAATCACCACCTGAGCGCCCTCGATCCCAGCGGCAGCTTCTACGACCACCTCGACAGTAACCAGACCGCCGACCGCTGTCGCCACGGACGCCGGCCTGAAGCTAACGTCCGCCCTACCGACCGGCGGCGCGGCTACCACTGGCGCCGGGAAGACCGCGAGCGCCACGAGCACGGCGGCGAGGAGCGGAATGGCGCTACGCCTCACCTCCCGGCCCCCTCTCCACATGAGGATAGAGGGTGATGCACCAGCACTGACGGTCCACGGATCCACAGGAGGGCTGCGCTCATTGCTCCAATCTCACGTTCAGCGGCGGTCGCTCGATGGTAGCACACGCCGTCAGCGGCGGAGACAGCCACAGGGCAAACGGTCGCGACCTCTTGGCTGCCGTACCCCCATGACTTGCCTTCTGTACGCACTCGCGCTAAGGTGTGATATGGATACCGCGACGATGTTTTTCTGGAGCGGACTCTACTCGCTGGCAAGTGGGAAAGACCGTGGATGAGAGGAGAGGACCATGCGAATCTTTCTGGACACGGCTAACATGGACGAGATTCGGCAAGGCGTCCGCTGGGGTGTCGTGCATGGCATCACGACCAACCCCTCGCTGGTCGCCAAAGAGGGCGTCAGCTTCCGCGACCGGGTGCTCGAAATCTGCGACATCGTAGATGGGCCGGTCAGCGCCGAGGTCACGGCTACCGACGCCGAGGGGATGATCGAACAGGGTGAAGACATCCGCACCTGGCATCCGAACGTGGTGGTGAAAATCCCCACCATTCCCGAGGGCCTGACCGCTATCAAGGCGCTCACGGATCGTCCCGACCCCGTCACGATTAACGCCACCCTGATCTTCTCTCCGAATCAGGGCTTGCTCGCAGCCCTGGCCGGCGCAACCTACGTCAGCCCTTTCCTGGGACGCCTCGACGACATCTCGCACGATGGCATGGAGGTCGTCAGCGACCTGACCCAGATATTCCGCGTGCAGGGCATCGAGACCCAAGTCCTCGCAGCCAGCCTACGAGCGCCCATGCACGTCGTTCGCGCGGCCAAGTGTGGCGCCCACGTCGTCACGCTGCCGTTCGCGGTGCTGGAGCAGATGATGAAGCACCCGCTGACGGACATCGGGCTGGAGCGTTTCCTGGCCGACTGGCAAGCCAGCCAAGCCCAGGCTATCTTGCAGCAGGCGCGATAACCGGCCTGTCACCGGTATGTGAACGTACCTTGGGACGACGCTGTGTAACCGCCGTCTCCTCGGCCAGAACAAACGTCACCCAGTCGGTACGTTCAACCACGCCCGGTATGCCGGGCAGGCCATCCTTGATGAGTACCCGCGCCTTGTCGGCTATCCGCTCGACAGCGTGAGGGTGCCTGCTGAGGGCAGAATAATCTGCCGCATTCGTGTGGGCAACGAGATAGGCTCCTCGCTCCTCGAAGAAGTCCATGCCCAGAATGGTCAATCCCCTGGCGCTACAATCCTCAATGAACCTCAGCGCCTCGGGTTGTCGCAGGAGCAGTTCGCCTCCCACCATCCGCCCTCTGGAGCGGTATTGTTCCTTCAGGGCTTCTTCACGTGTCAACTTGATGTTCCTCTAGGGCCTTCTGACCGTCAGTGGAGCCATCCTAGTGTGTCACTGTTCCCACGGCCCCTTCCAATCCGGGTCGTAGGTATTACTGACCTGAACAATCTCACCAGTATCGTCGTTGATGATAACATAGTGGCCGTCGGCACGAACGTAGCCGGTAGCAGGGCTACCCCTGCCTTCTCGCCAGTCTCTAGTTTCCTCAATCCTATCCGGCTTGGCGATGACTTCCTCTAACAACAAAAGATCATGTTCATCAGGATCACCCCATCCACGATTCCTAATCTGCCGTCTTATCTTTTCGCCAAACCAATACTCAATAATTATTCCCTCTCCTCTCTGATCTCCCGACGAATTTTCGCTCATTTCCGCACTCTTCTCACTCTTCAACCAAAACTTCCTCGGAATGCATACACACAGATCAATACGTCATATAGAGCGCTTGGTATCAATATGGTGCAGGCTCGACAGGTCGCCGGCTATGCTGCCGCCCGGTCGGCGATGAAGTGCCGGATGCGCCGGCGAATCTCGGCGCTGGTCCGTCGGAAGGCCGCTTCCCGCTGCGGCTCCGCTACGTCGGCCGGGTCCGGCAGGGACCAATGCAGCTGCCGCTGCGCCCCGGGGAAGGTGGGGCAGGTGTCGCGGGCGTTGTCGCAGACGGTGATGATGCAGTCGAACGACTGACCGGGAAACCGGCGCACGTCCTTGGGCCGGTGGGCGGTCAGATCAATGCCCGCCTCGCTCATCACTTGTAGCGCCAGCGGATGCACCGCCAGTTTCGGATCGGTGCCGGCGCTGAACACCGCGAACCGCTCACCGCCCAGAGTCCGCAGCCACCCCTCGGCCAGCTGTGACCGCGCAGAGTTGCCGGTGCAGAGGATGAGCACGCGCTGTTTCGTTACCTTCGCCATGATTGCCTATCCTTGACGCAACTACTCGCACAACGAGTGTATACACTGTAGCGCTACGACCGTTGAGCACGTGTCCGGCCACGCAGCGGACCGTGGCGGACGGAGGGAGCGGAGGCATGCCTATGGACCTAGCTACCGTTGACCACCTGCTGACAACGACCCGCGCGGTGCGTAAGCGTCTGGACCTGGAGCGCCCCGTCGAGCCGGAGGTGCTGGAGCGCTGTATCGAGATCGCGCTCCAGGCGCCCTCGGGGTCCAACCGACAGGGCTGGCACTTCGTCGTGATCACCGAGCCGGCCAAGCGCCGCGCGGTGGCCGATCTCTATCGCCGGTCATTCCGGGCCTATGCTGCCAGCAACCGGACGCAGCCCCCGCCGGAGACCGCCGCGAACGACCCGCGGATCGCCCAAGCGCCGCGGGTCCGCGCCTCCGCCACCTACCTGTCCGAGCACATGCACGAAGTGCCGGTACTGGTGATCCCCTGTATCGAAGGGCGCGCCGAGCAGGCGGGTGTGTCCGCCCAAGCCTCCCTCTACGGCTCGATCCTCCCCGCTACCTGGTCGCTCATGCTCGCGCTCCGGGCGCGTGGCCTCGGGACAGCGTGGACGACGCTCCACCTCGTCTACGAGCGTGAGGCGGCAGCGATCCTGGGCATACCCGACAGCGTGACGCAGGTGGCCTTGATTCCGGTCGCCTACTTCCGCGGCACGGATTTTCGGCCCGCCAAGCGCCTACCCGGACGCGACCGGACCTACTGGAATACCTGGGACGCCCGGCGCTAGGGCCGGGACCCTCCTCGGCCCCCTCCCTCACCCTTACTGACACACAGGGGAAGGAACGTGCCGTCCCCCTGCGTAGCGGGGGGACCATAGGGGGGACCACTGACCCCTGGTCACTCGGAGGCTCCCTGCCGACTGGTACTTTGCAGACACGCCCTAACTCACGGCGAGGAGGACCTTGCCGCTCTTGCCGGCATCGGCGACGGCAAAGGCCTCGGAGGCGTCGTCGAGCGCATAGGTCGGCCCGGTAATATCCCGCACCGGTAGTTGGTGCTGCTGGACGAACGCGAGCATTTCCGGCCACTCGTCAATGTCATAGATCCACGATCCGGCCAGGGTGAGCTGTTTCAGCACGGCCTGCTCGAACACCTTGATCTCGACGGTCGCCTCGGGCTTGATCCCGACAAACACGACCGTACCGCACGGCCGCGCGGCGTCAATGGCGTTCGTCTGCGCTACGGCGTTGCCGCTGGTGTCAATGGCTGCATCCACGCCGCGGCCCCCGGCAAGGTCGCGCAGCACCATGACCACGTCCTGCTCGCTGCCATTGACGACCTCGCTGGCACCCATCCGGCGGGCTAAGTCCAACCGCTCCGGCACGACATCAACCGCGATGACGCGCGCACCGAGCGCACACCCGGCTTGCACCGTGCAGAGTCCCACCGGGCCGAGGCCGAACACCGCCAAGGTCGTGCGGCCGGAGACGCCACCGCGCTTCAACGCAGCATAGCCGGTGCCATAATTGCAGGCGAGCACGGTGCCCTCTTCCCAGGAGAAGGCGTCCGGCAGCGGCAGTGCATTCCACGACTTCATCCGCTGGTAGTCGGCATCGGCGCCTTGCGGGATCCGCTCGACACCCTGCCAGCATTCCTTGGGGCGCCGCGCCCGACACGCCGGGCACTCGCCGCAGCCGCTGATGTGGTAGAGCGCCACCCGGTCACCGACGCGGGGGAGGAACACGCCGGAGCCGACGGCAGCCACCTCACCGACCGATTCGTGTCCAACAATCTGGTTCGGGCCGGTACGCCCCGGCGTAAACTCGCGGTACCAGTGCAGGTCGGACCCGCAGATGGCCGCCATCCTGACGCGCACCACAATCTCGCCGGGTCCGGGTTCAGGTTCGGAGAACTCGCGCACGGCTACACGACGTGCCTCAGGAACAACAACCCCTCGCATGTGTCCTCGCCTCCTTTGCTCCTGGCCTCGCGCTCTTGGCGAGGCCGAGCGTGTACTTCAGCAGCACCGCGATGCTAACGGCAGATTCGCCAGCGCTTAATCATACTAGCCGGGACCACCCATCGAAACCAACGCGCCAAGCGCTTTGGGCAGCCACACCTCAGCCACCACCACACACCCCCTCTCCACATGGTGGAGAGGGGGCCGGGGGGTGAGGCCCAAGCATCGCCCTGATGGCTGTCACGACCTGCTCTGCCGGCAGGAGGCGCATGCACAGCGTATGCCCCAACGGGCAGTCGGCCGGCACGCGGAGGTTGTAGCACGGGCTGCATGGGATCGCGGTCCGCAGCACGTGTGCGCGTGCGCCGGGGACCGGCCCCGTCAGTTGGGGATCGGTCGGACCGTGGATGGCGACCACCGGCCGGCCGAGTGCAACGGCGAGATGCAGCGGCCCCGTGTCACCGGCCGCCACGATGTGACACCGCGCGAGCACCGCCGCCAGCTCGCCGGGGGTCCGGGTGGCTCCGTCCAGCCGCAGCGCCGGGTGGCGCATGGACGCGACGATGCGCTCGACCAACGGGCGCTCGTCCGCGCTGCCTAGGAGCGCGATCTGCGCCCCCTCGCCGGCCAATGTATCGGCAACCTGTGCCCAGCACTCCGGGAGCCAGCGCTTGGCGGCGCCATTCGCCGCCCCCGGGTGGATGGCGACGAGTGGTGCCCCGCGTGGCACGCCGGCGAGCAGGTCGGCGGCTCGCTGCCGTTCGGCGGCCGCCAGCGGAAATGTTAGCGATAGGTCATCCGCTGGCATGTCATCCGCGCTGCCCTGTTGAGCAGCCGACGCTGCGGCTGCGACGACGCGCACGCTGTAGGCCGCCTCGTGCAGCGGCTCCTGATACCGGCCGCCGGGCAGGGCGTGCGTGAGGACGCGCGGATCGGCTTCATCGCGGTAGCCGTACCGCAGCGGAGCGCCACTCAACAGCGCGAGGCGCGCACCCATCCGCCCGTAGCAGCTCAGGACCACATCGTAGCGTCGTCGCCGGAGTAGGCGCACCAACGCGGCAAAGGACCGCCACGTCGTTGGCCGGAGCCAGGCCGCTGGCCGGGTGAAGTGGCCAGTGTCCCGCACGATGAAGTGGTCAACATACGTGAAGCGGCTGAGGACGGCGTATTGATAGGTGGAGACGACGGCCTCCAGGCGTGCCGTAGGAAACAGACGCCGCGCGGCGCGCAAGGCGGGAATCCAGAGCACCGCATCGCCCAGCAGCCCGAACCGCAGCAGCAAGATGCGCTGTGCCGCCGGCTGGCGGCTGTGAGCAGGTCGCCGCCATTGCGCGAGCAGTCCCAGCACCCCGAACAGGCGCGCCAGGAGCGCCTCGCTCGCCGTGCGGGCCAGGCGTCCCAGGAGGCGCTGTGTGCTCGCCGGCGTGCGTTTCACGGTCACAAGCCGACACCTTCAGTCCGCGGTAGCGCGGCCTCGCCGCCTTGGCGCGTCACCTTCCGTCGCCGCCCACACTTGCAGTGCCGCGGCGATGACTTCCTCGGCAGTGATGTCCGCCATGCAGGGATACATCGCCTGCTGTGGCGGTGGCAGGTCGAGGTAGCCACACGCGGCGCAGGCCCGCGGCGTCTGCACGACGGCGTGCGCTTGGCGATCCGCCGCCGGCTCATACGGACCGAAAAGCACCGGATCGGCGGGGCCGAAGAGGCGCACAGTGGGCACACCCATCGCCGCAGCCAGGTGCAGCATGCCGTTATCGGGGCCGATAGCGAGGCGGCACTGTTGGAGGAGGGTCGCCAAGACGCCCACCGAGGTCTCCCCGGCAACGACGGCCGCCGGCGTGGACAGTGCCGCCACGAGGCGCTCGGCCAAGGGCTTCTCTGCGGCGGTACCGGTCACGAGACACCGCACGCCATAGCGGCCGGCAAGATGGTCAATGACCAACGCCCATCGCTCCGGCGCCCAGACTTTGGCGGGGCTGCCCGCGCCCGGCGCCACGGCGATCACCGGCGGGATGATCCACTCCGCACCCGGGCGCGGGAAATCGAGCCGGTGCAGCGCCCAGATTCGGAAGGCCTCAGCGCGGTCCTCCGCAGTCGGCTCCAGCGTCACCGGCGGCGACTGCCGGTCGAGATACCCATGTCCAAGCTCTGCTAGGGTGATCTCCGCCAGGTCCAGGTTGTGCGCCACGACGTGCTGGTGACGCACCATTTCTTGGCCATCTTGGCCGCTGTCGGATGGCGCAGAGCCGACGGTCAACGACGGCGGCGGCAAGCCATCCGTCAGGAACGACGCCGTGCCCGGCGTGAGGTAGCCGAGGCGGCGGGGAATACGGGCCAGATACATCAGGGCCGCCCCCCACCAGAAGTCCGGGCGGAGATTGACGGCCAGATCAAACCGCGCCGCGCGCACCCGGCGAGCCAGCCACCACAGTCGGACATAGGGGGTGATCCGAGCCAGCGGGCCGGGTGGGCCGGATCGTGCGAAGCCCGGAAACGGGTAGGACCAGACTCTCAATACGCCGGGCAGCCGGACAGCCACCTCGGCCGACCACGGCCCGGCCATGTAGGTGATCGTTGCCCAGGGGCACACGGAATGAATCCATTGCACTGCCGGCGAGGTGCAGAGCACATCCCCTAGGTGATCGGGGCGGATGAGCAGCACGCGCGGCGTCGTACTGGCGATGGGACCGGGCGGGGGGCGCGGTCCCGGCCCTAGGCGCGCGACGAGCGCCAGTGCCCATTCCCGCGCCCGATTGACCGGCGCGCCCGCCTGGACCCTGGCCCGAACAGGCGCGCACATGGCCGCGAAGCGTTGCGCGTCACCCCGCTCGTGCGAGCCAGGCATTGCTCTCCCCCTCACTCGGCCACGAGCCGCTGGACCACTGCAAGGCCCAGCCGACCAAACTGCGCCAGATGGCCCGGCTGAACACGGTCGGGGGTATCGTTCTCCGTGTGGTAGTGCAGGTCGCGCGGAGCATGGAAGACGAGCGCCGGAACCCCGGCAGCGACGAACGGGGCATGATCGCTGCGGTGCTCTATCTCCACTCCCAATCGTTGTGCTGTCCATCCCTGCTGCTGCGCGAGCCGGGCGGCCAGGTCCGCAAGCTCGGCATTACCCCCCACGCCGAGTGCGTCACCGACCCCAATCATGTCGTAGTTGAGCATGGCGATGAATGACTGTCGCTGCTGCGTGTCCAGCCGGTCTACGAAGTACCGGCTCCCATGCAAGCCGTCCTCCTCGGCGCCAAAGGCGACGAAGTATAGGGTCAGGTCTTCGGGGAGCGCATAAGTCGAGAGCACGCGAGCAAGCTCGAGGACCACCGCCGTCCCGGTGGCGTTATCGTTGCCGCCGGGGCTGTCCTTCACAGAGTCGTAGTGTCCCCCGATCAGCAGCGCCCGCGCGCCCAGGCCGGGACGCTCGGCGATCACATTGGTCGTGACCCGCTCGACGATCTCCGCCCCGACGGTCACCCGTACCGACACGGGGCCGCGCGATGCCTGCTCAACAAGGTGTTGGCCCGATTGACCATCGAGGCCCAACACCGGCACGGGCATCAGCTCTCCGAGATCGCCGCGGAACGGCCCGGCGCGGTCGTTATAGATAATGACCGCGCTCGCCCCGGCCTTAGCCGCCGCCAAGACTTTCTCGCTGAACCTAATCCCGCCGCCCCGGCGGATGAGGGCAATACCGCCCTGGAGGCCATCAGCCGGGAAGTCCTCGGGGCGGCCGAGACCGGCCGAGATCACCTGACCTTCCACCTTGCCGGCCGGCGAGTAGTCCAGGGCACGGCCGGCGATGCTCGCACCGTCCGAAAGCAGCTCCAGCTTGCTGCCATGATCATCGAACAAGGTATATTCGAAGATTTGGCGATGGACTTCGTAGCCGTAGGACTCAAACTGCTCGGCGAGGTAGTCCGCTGCCAGTTCTGCGCCTTCCTCTCCGGCAACGCGCGGGCCAATCTCGCTCGCCAAGGCCATGACGTGGGCCATCGCCCGCTCGGCGGAGAACACCGCCGTGGGCTGCGGCGTAGGCGATGGCTCCGGGGTTGCGGACGGGGTTACGGTAACGGTGTGCGTCGCCGTTGGCGTAGCCGTTGACGTGGCGACCACGGCGGGCCGGAAGGTGGGGATCGCGGGACTAGCAGGTGGGAGCGTGGGTGCCGGCGTCGCCGCCTCGGTGGGCACGGCGAGGACGACGGGCAGGGGCACGTCCGGCCCCACCGCCGGGTCCCGCTCGCAGGCGGCTAGCGGCAAGACAAGGCTACCGGCCAGGAGCAACCATGCCACCGGCCACTGCCACAGTCTTGACCAGAGTCTGCTGCGCTCCGGACCGTCGCTGCCGCGCGACGTTGACGATCCCGAGGGCGCCTTTCTATAATTCTTAGTATTCAACTCAACATTAGGTGTATGGAGGAGGGTGTGGCACTGGTACGAGCCTCGTCAGAGTCTACCAGCGGCAACGCCCCATTCCTTGGGCTGAGGTTGGTATGCGTGTCTCGCTGAAGAGCGATTATGGCTTGCGGGCGCTGCTCGACCTTGCCGAGCGCGCCGGGCAAGGCCCGGTGCGGTGCGAAACCATCGCCGCCCGGCAGGAGATCCCCCAGTCGTACCTCGACCAGTTGCTGTCGGTCATGCGGAAGGCCGGTCTCGTGAACAGCACCCGCGGACCACGCGGCGGCCATCAGCTCCAGCGTCCGCCGCGCGACATCCGCTTGGCGGAGGTGTTGCTGGCTCTCGAGGGTGAGCTGTTGGGACCGGCGCCGCCAAACAACGAAATGGCCGCTTCATTACCGAGCGTGCGGGTGCAGCGGGAGCTGTGGCAGCGTGTACGCCAGGAGATGGAGCGTATCCTGGAAGAGACGACCATCGAGGACTTGCTCAACCGACAGCGTGTTCTCAGCGCCCAGTCGCGGTACTACATCTAGCCAGACGGCGTCCTCAGAACGGTACAACATATGGAGTGCGCTAGTGAGTGAAGCACAGTTGGCGGAGAGCATCCTGGACCTGATCGGCCACACCCCGCTCGTGCAGTTGCGGCGCGTGCCCGGCGAGGGAACAGCACAGGTCCTCGGCAAGCTGGAGAGTCGCAATCCCGGCGGTAGCGTGAAGGACCGCATTGCCCAAGCGATGATCGAAGTCGCGGAGCAGGAGGGACGGCTGAAGCCGGGCGACACGATTGTCGAGCCGACCAGTGGCAACACCGGCATTGGTCTGGCCTTGGTGGCGGCGGTCAAGGGCTACCGGCTGGTGCTGACCATGCCCGAGGATATGAGCCTGGAGCGGCGCAAGCTGCTGCGACGGCTGGGCGCCGAATTCGTGCTCACGCCGGCGCTCGAAGGTATGACGGGCGCCGTCTTTGCGGCGGAGCAGCTGGTGCGCGAGCAGGGCTATTTCATGCCCCAGCAGTTCGAGAATCCGGCCAATCCCGAGATCCACGCCCGCACCACCGGGCCGGAGATCGTGGCCGCGACGGGAGGGCAGGTTGACGCCTTTGTGGTTGGCGTGGGCACCGGCGGTACGATCACCGGGGTGGGACAGGTCCTGCGCGAGGCAAACCCGCACGTGCTCCTCGTGGCAGTCGAGCCGGAGCGCTCGCCGGTACTGGCCGGCGGCCGGCCGCGACCCCACGCCATCCAGGGTATTGGCGCGAGCTTCGTGCCCGGCGTGCTGGACCGCACACTGTTGGACGAGATCATCCCCGTCAGCGACGATGACGCCATCGCAATGATGGAGCGGCTAGCGCGGGAAGAGGGGTTGTTGGTGGGGATTTCGGCCGGCGCCAACGTCCACGCGGCCTGTACCGTCGCTCGTCGGCTCGGTGCCGGGAAGATGGTCGTCACGATCCTACCCGACACCGGCGAGCGGTATCTCAGCCTCGCTCCGTAACGAGGGTGCTATCCATCAACGGCAGCGGCTACACTAAGAAGCGTATACAGATCGGGTCACAAAGGAGGACGCACGATGAGCGTCACGGTCTACATACCGACACCGTTCCGGTCGGTGACCGCAAATCAGGCATATCTTGAGCTAGGGAGCGCCACCGTCGCGGAATTGCTCGCCGAGCTGACGCAACGCTATCCCGAGCTGGATCAGCGGTTGCACGACGACAGCGGGCAGCTCCACCGCTACATCAACATCTACGTGAACAAAGAGGAGATCGAAGACCTCCAGGGGCAAGATACGCCGCTACGGCCCGGCGATGAGGTGAGTCTCATTCCGGCGCTGGCCGGCGGCGCGATTGGCACGCCGTTCACCCCGACGCAGGTCCGGCGCTACAGCCGCCACCTGCTGCTGCCGGAGGTGGGACCGGTGGGGCAGCGCAAGCTGCTCAACGCCAAAGTGCTGCTCATCGGCGCCGGCGGCCTCGGCTCGCCGACGGCGTTCTACTTGGCTGCCGCCGGCGTGGGTACGCTGGGGATTGTGGACTTCGACGAGGTGGACCTCTCGAACTTGCAGCGGCAGATTCTCCACCAGGAAAAGGATGTGGGCCGGCCCAAGGTCGACTCGGCCCGGGAAACGCTCACGGCGCTGAACCCCGACGTTCAGGTCATCGCGCACGACGTGCCGCTGCACGCCGACAACGCGCTGGAGATTTTCGCGGACTACGACATCATCGTGAACGGGTGCGACAACTTCCCCACACGCTATCTGGCCAACGATGCCGCGTACTTCCTGAAGAAGCCGCTGGTGGACGGCGGAATCAACCAGTTCGAGGGGCTGGTCAGCATCTACATGCCCGGTGACGGCTGCTACCGCTGCCTCTACCCGGCACCACCGCCGCCAGGAGCGGTACCCAGCTGCGCCGAGGCCGGCGTCTTGGGCGTGCTGCCGGGCATTGTGGGGAGCATGCAGGCGCTAGAGACGATCAAGCTGATCCTCGGTATCGGCGACCCCTTGATCGGCCGACTGCTGCTCTTCGACGCGCTGGCCGTAGAGTTCCGGACACTACGCACGCGGCGCGATCCGGGGTGCCCGGTCTGCGGGAACACGCCCACGATCAACGAGCTGATTGACTACGAGGAGTTCTGCGGCGTGCCGCCCCCACGCAAGGAGACCGAAACCGTAGCCGCCGGCGCCGCCACGAACGGCGCGGCCGTCCCGGCCCCCGCAGCCGTGCCGGTCGCCAGCCGCTAACTGCCGTGAGGTGTGGGCGATTGTGGGGGCAACATGTTGCCCCCTACGGCGTTCCTCACACAGCCCACTACAAAACCCACCGTGAAGAGCAACCGGATGAAAGACCTAGCCAGCCGGCCGACCGGATGGGGCGGCCCGATTGTCGAACCGCCCACTGTCGCCGCAGTGGATGCGGCTGCCGAGCGGATCGGCGAGGTGGTCGTTCATACCCCGCTCGTCCCCTTCTACAGCGGCAAGGAGAAGACCGGCATCCTGCTCAAGCCGGAGATATTCCAGCCGATTGGCTCCTTCAAGCTGCGCGGCGTGTTCAATTGGGCGGCAGCGCTAACACTGGATGAGCGGCAGCGCGGCCTGAGCACGATCAGCTCCGGCAATACCGCGCAAGCACTGGGCTACTCGGCCCGGCATTTCGGCGTCCCCGCGCGTACCCTGCTGCTCGACACGGCACCGGCCGGCAAGATCGCGGCCCTCCAAGGCTACGGCGTGGATACGGTCCTGGTGCCGTCGGACGATCTCATGGGCTACCTGCTGGAGGCACGCTGGCAGCAGGAGCCGTACAGCTTCATCAATCCGATTGACAACCCGTGGATGATCGCCGGTAACGCCACCATCGGCCGGGAGATCATGGCCGACTACCCCGAGGTCGAGTCGGTCTACGTGCCGGTCAGCGGTGGCGGCATGATTGCCGGCATTGGCGGCCTGATAAAGGCGCTGAATCCCTCCGTGCGGATCGTTGGCGTGCAGCCGACTAACATCGCCCCGCTGCATGCCAGCATTGCCGAGAGTCGGCCCATGTGGGTGGACGCTCAACCGACCATCTGCGACGGCTGCGGGGCACCGCTGGTCTTCGACGAGATGTATCCCGTGCTGCGCCAGGTGGTTGATGAGGTCATGGTGATCTCGGAGGAAACGGTCAAGGCGGCGATCAAGGTCCTGGCGCTCAAGAACAAGCTGATTGTCGAGGGGGCGGGGGCACTTTCCGTAGCGGCTGCGCTGGCCACGCCCGCCGAGCGGCGGGGGCGTACCGTCTGTGTCGTCAGCGGTGGGAGCATTGACACGGAACGGCTGCTCAACATCCTGACCGACGAGACCATCGAGGTCTGAGCTACATCGTGATCGAGCTACCACAACGCTTGCTGGACGACATCCTCGCCCACGCCCGCGAGCGCGAGCCGGAGGAGGCCTGCGGGCTGCTCGGCGCCGATACGGCAACCGGCGGCCTCCGGGTCGCTCACGTCCATCGGGCACGCAACGTCGCCCGGCAGGCGACGATCCGGTTCGAAGTTGATCCCCGCGACCTGCTGCACGTGTTCACGCTGGAGGAGCACGGCTGGGAGATGGGCATTTACCACTCGCACCCCCGCTCACCGGCTTATCCCTCGGTGACCGACGTAGGCCACGCCCGCCGCTGGCCCGGCATCTACCACCTCATCGTGTCGCTACGCCAGCCCCAGACGCCGGAAATCAACGCCTACCGCATCGAAGACGACGAGATCATCCCCGAGCCGCTGCGGATCGTCGCCGATTGACCCCCACCATCCTCTGCTAGAATGGCTGTAGACCTTACCCCTAACGAGAGGGAGGCCACACCGCTTCCGGTCGGGTCGGAAGACGAGGGGCGGCGCACATGGCTATGACGATAGAGACACCGGACCGCCAGCTTGCGCCCGATGTCGCAGCGAAATACGCGCACCTGCGGAGCATCGTGCGTGAGCTAGGCAGCGTCTTGGTCGCGTGGTCGGCCGGCGTGGACAGCACCCTGCTCCTCAAGGTCTGCCACGACGAGCTAGGAGATCGCGCCGTTGCGGTGACGGCGGTCTCCGAGAGCTTGCCGGCGCGCGAGCTGGCCGCGACCCAGGAGCTCGCGGCCGAGCTAGGGATCAGACACCTCCTCGTGGAGACCTCCGAGTTGGCGAACGAAGATTACGCCAGCAACCCGGCCAATCGCTGCTACTACTGCAAAGAGGAGCTGTATACGACCATCTGGCCCATGGCCGAGCAGGATGGTCTGGCGCACGTCGCCAACGGAGCCAACCTCGACGACGTGGGCGACTTCCGGCCGGGGATGCAGGCTGCACGCGAGCTAGGCGTGCGAGCGCCGCTGCTGGAAGCGGAGCTGGGCAAGCCCGAAATCCGCGCCCTGTCCTACGAGCTAGGGCTGCCTACTTGGGACAAGCCGGCGTTCGCCTGCCTATCGTCGCGCATCCCGTATGGCTCGCGCGTGACGAAGGAAAAGCTGGAGCAGATTGACCGCGCGGAGATGGTCCTACTGCGGCACGGCTTCCGCCAGATGCGCGTGCGCCACCACGACGAGGTGGCCCGCATCGAGGTGCCGCCCGTGGACATGCCGCGCTTCTTTAGCGACGGCATCCATGAGCAGGTCGTCGGCGCGCTACGAGAAATCGGGTTTCGCTACGTCACGCTCGACCTGCAAGGCTATCGGTCGGGCAGTCTGAATGAGGGCCTGCCGCAGGCGGCCCCGCTGGCCGCGAGCGGCCAACGCCCCGGCCGCAAGCCGTTACCGATGCTTCAGCTATAAATGCGGTCAGTAGGGGCATCTACGGTGATGGCACCTACCGCGGGCGACGGGAATAATGGCAGCACGGCCCCGGCCGGCGAGTGGCTGAAGACGTTGGCGCTCGCCGCCTATCTGCTGGCCCACGCCAACGGCCTCTTCCTACAGCAACGTAGCACGCGGTCCGAGGCGCCAACGCCGTCGGGCGTCGGACAAACCACCGGGCTACTGCTGGGCTTCCTGGCCGCGCTGCTCCTCGACCGCCGCCACACCCTGGCCTACGTGCTCGGACCAGCGAACAGCGCCCCGTCAAGTGACGCGCCAGGACTGCACAGTCCTATGAACAGCGGTGGTGCAGCTCCGGCGCCGTCAGGCACAGTACCCGGCCTGACCAAACGCCTCGCCGTCGAATGGGGCAAGGGGACCATTTGGGGCCTCCTGATGGCTGTCATCCCGATCTTCTTCTTCCTGCGTCCGGTCGTCCTGGCGCGGCCGGTAGAACACCCCACGTACACCAATCTGACCGTGTGGAAGTGGCTGCGGCTGGTGCTCGTGGAGATACCCTTCCTCACCGCGCTGCCCGAGGAGGCCGCCTGGCGTGGCGCGTTGGAGCCGCGCTTGGCAGCCCACTTGGGGCCGTGGCGCGGCGCGATCTGGTCGAACGTTGCCTTTGGGCTGGCTCACTTCGCGGTCACGCGCGCCAACACCGGTATCGTCGGTCAAGGGGCACTGCTCCCCCGCTGGCTGCTGATCCTGGGCGGGATGGCCGCAACCGGTGTCGGTGGAGCCGTATTCAGCTTCGTCCGCGCGCAAACCGGGTCGCTGGTCGGCGCCATCGCGGCCCACTGGGCCGTCAACGCCACGATGAGCACCGCCCTCTACCTGCGCGGCCGACGGAGCCGGTAGGAAGATCGCAGCCGGTAACACTTCTCATGGCCGCGCCCCTCGCACACTATCCGTTTCCACGCTGGCAGGCGCTGGCCCTGGGCCTGGACCTCCTCGTCCTCGGCAGACAACGCTCGTTTGCCGCCGAGGGTGCGCGGGCGCTGCGGACGCTGCCCCTCCAACCTCAGGTCGCAGGACTGGAGCATCTGCCCACGAGTGGGCCGCTCCTGCTGGTGATGAACCATTACGAGCGGCCGGGGCTGTGGACCTACTGGAGCACGCTCCTGGTAAGCCAGGCGGTGCGGCAACGGCGCGGCCGGCACGCCGAGGTACACTGGCTCATCACGGCCGAGACGCGCGGCACGCGCTACGGCCCGCTCCCGGTGCCGGGTGCCCTCATCCGGTGGGTGATCGGCCGCGTAGCGCAGGGCTACGGCCTCATCACGTTGCCGGCGGCGCCGGAGGCAACGACCGACCGCGCTACGGCGCTGCGGGCAACACTGCGCGCGCTGCGTAGCGACGACGAGCGGTTGCACATTGTCGGTCTGCTCCCGGAAGGGGCCGGCAGCCCGGTATTGCGCGAGGCGCTGCCCGGAACCGGCGAGCTCCTCCTGCTGGCCACCCGCGCCGGGGCTGCCATCGTGCCGGTGGGCGTAGCGGAACGGCCCGAGCACGGCTGGGCGCTGACGGCGACAGTGGGCACGCCGCTGGACCTCACGCTGCCGCAGGAAGTCACCCGCGCCGGGCGCGATCAGTGGGCGCGGACGGTAGTGATGCAGAGCATTGCCCGCCTGCTCCCTCGGGATGTGCAGGGCTTCTACCGCGACGCACCCTCCCCACCCGGATAGCGGCGGCCACCTAATCGGCAACGGTCGTGTCAGGGAGGTCCAAGAACCGCGCGATGGCCGCGAGTTGCGCCGCAACAACGTGTGGCGGCCAGCCGTGGCGTGCCGGTGGCAGCAATACGGCTTCCGCGCGGGGCATCAGGTGGGGCAGGGCAAACGACGCGGCGGCGGGGAGTAGCGGATCGTCGGGCGCTGCCAATGCGAGGGTCGGGATCGCCAGCCGGGCGAGCTGGCTCCGCTGATCGCGCGTGACAGCATCGTGGGCCAGCTCCACTGCAGCGCGTACCGAGGCCTGCCGGACACCAGCAGCACCGCTCGCTTCATCGGGGCCTACCCCCTCCTGCCCCAGCCACCGCCGCAGCAAGGTCAGCACACGCTCCTGCCGCGATAGCCAGGCCAGGCCGGCCGTCACCCGGCGCTGTTGGGCCAGGCGAGCGAGCAGGCGAAAGCGCATCCGCACGGTGGTCGGACCGTATACCGGCGCATAGACCACCAGACGTTGAGCCGGTAGCCCGGCGCCGAGCGCGGCGATGGCCGGGGCAGCACCGAGGCCGAGGGCAGCGACACCAACCGGCTCGACCGCCAGTTGCCGCATAAGGGTGCAGAGCACGTCGGCGTTGGCTGCGACCATGTGCGGACCGGTCAGCTCGGAGGACCGGCCGCAGCCAGGCAGATCAGGCGCGACCACGCGAAAATGGGCGGTGAGTAGGGGCCACCAAGCGGCGAAGTTGCGCCACGACCCCATCATGCCGTGGACGAGCAGCCATGTCGGCCCGGCGCCAGCAACGACGTAGTGCAGGCGTGTGCCTGCGATGGTGGCAGTGTGGTGCTTAGGCTCAGGGAGAGACACGGGGAGCGCTATGCCTCGGTGCTAACGGCATCAACGGTATATCCTACCTGACAAGGGTAGGCTCTTGCGTGGATGAGCACACCTACCTCCAACCCGCTCCGCCGGGGGAGGCGCAGCAACCCGATCCCGCCTGCTCCGTTGTCACTGCCAGACTGTTTAGAACGACTGTTCGGCCGGCGGACTGCGGCCGCTTTGCCGGTGAGCATCCTCAGAGAAAGTGCAGCCGAGGCGATGCGACCAGAGAAGATCATCATTCGTGGCGCTCGTGAACACAACCTCAAGAACATCACCGTCGAGATACCGCGCGATCAGCTTGTCGTCCTGACGGGCGTCAGCGGCTCCGGCAAGTCGAGCCTGGCGTTCGACACGCTGTACGCGGAGGGACAGCGGCGCTACGTGGAATCGCTGTCCAGCTACGCGCGGCAATTCCTGGGCCAGAACCAGAAGCCCAAAGTGGACTACATCGGCGGTCTCTCGCCGGCTATCTCCATCGAGCAGAAGACGGCCTCCCGCAATCCGCGCTCTACCGTCGGCACGGTCACCGAGATTCACGACTATCTACGCGTGCTCTACGCTCGCGTTGGCCTCCCCCACTGCCCCTCGTGCGGCGACCGGGTGGGCGGCCAGACCGCAGAGCAAATCGTCGAGCGGATCATGGCACGACCACGGCCGTGCTCACTCCTGATCCTGGCGCCGGTCGCACGCTTCCGCAAAGGCGAATACCAGGAGACATTCGAGGCGGCCCGGCGCGAGGGCTTTGCGCGCGTGCGGGTCAACGGCGAGGTTCACCGCCTCGACGAGCCGATCAAGCTCAACAAGAGGAAGAAGCACGAAATCGAGATCGTCGTGGATCGGCTACGCCTGGAGCCAACCGACGACCCCGAGGAGCTAGGCGCCGAGCGCTCGCGCCTCACCGACTCCGTCGAGACGGCGCTGGCTCACGGCGACGGCGCGGTGATGGCCGCCATCCTCGAAGGGGAAGGAGCCGCCGCCCCGGCGCGCCAGGACTCCCCCACGCCACAAGTGGAGCACGGGTCTGGAGGCGCAGCCCGCGCCCCGAAGCTGGCCCCGCGCCCCGGCGACATTCTCTTTTCGGAGCGGAACGCCTGTCTGCGGTGCGGTCTCAGCTTTGAGGATCTCTCGCCGCAGATGTTCAGCTTCAATAGCCCCCAAGGCGCCTGCCCCGACTGCCTCGGATTGGGCACCCGGACCGAGATTGACCCGGGGCTGGTGGTGCCCGACCACCGCAAGTCGCTGCACGAGGGCGCCATTGCCCCCTGGGATGACCGGCTGGCGCCCGGCGCACGCAACTCGTGGCTGAAGCGCTCCATGACGCAGGTCTGCGCTCATTTTGGCATTGACATGGCAGCACCCTTTGCGGCACTGACGGAGGAGCAGAGACAGGTGCTGCTGTGGGGCGCCAAGGGGCAACGAGTCGGCATTAAGTGGCAGGGCCGTGGCGGGTCACACGGTACGTTCATGACGAAGTGGGAAGGGGCCATCCCGCGCCTCAAACGTCGCCTGGCGCAAACGGATTCCGAGTATGCCCGCCAGCGGTATATGCAGTACATGAGTCGGCAGCCGTGCCCGACGTGCCACGGCACGAAGCTGCAAGCCGCCGCCGCGGCCGTGACGGTAGGCGGACGCTCCATCGTTGACGTAGAGCACATGTCCATTGCGGAGGCCCGGCACTTCTTCGAGCATGTCGAGCTGAACGAGCGTGACCGGCTAATCGCCGACGACCTGCTGCGCGAAATCTGCGGGCGGCTGCGGTTTCTACTCAACGTCGGCCTGTACTACCTGACGCTCGACCGGCCGGCCCCCTCGCTGTCCGGCGGTGAAGCGCAACGCATTCGGCTGGCGAGCCAGATCGGCTGCGGTCTCGTCGGCGTGCTCTACATCCTTGACGAGCCGAGTATCGGCCTCCACCAACGAGACAACGGCCGGCTCCTCCGTACCCTCGAAGAGCTACGCGATCTGGGCAACACCGTCGTCGTCGTCGAGCACGATCTGGAGACGATGCTGGCCGCCAACCACGTCATTGACTTCGGCCCCGGCGCCGGCGTCCGTGGGGGTGAGATCGTGGCGGCCGGCGCACCCGCCACCATCGCCGCGTCCCCAGCCTCACTCACCGGCCGCTACCTGGCCGGCGACCTGGAGATCGCCGTCCCGACCACGCGGCGACCGGCGAACGACACTTGGCTCACGATAGATGGCGCCCGCGAGCACAACCTGCGGAAGATCACCGTGCGCCTGCCGCTGGGCCTGCTCGTCTGCGTGACGGGAGTCTCCGGCTCCGGCAAGTCCACGCTCGTCAACGAAATCCTCTACAAGGCTCTCTCGCGCCAGCTGATGCGGACACAGGTCCGGCCGGGCCGGCACGACCATATCGAGGGTCTGGAACATCTGGACAAGGTCATCGCCATCACGCAGGACCCCATCGGCCGGACGCCGCGGTCCAACCCGGCGACCTACACCGGCGTCTTCGACGGCATTCGCGCCGTCTTCGCCAAGACGCCCGAAGCGCGCATCCGCGGTTACAAGCCCGGCCGGTTCTCCTTCAACGTCAAGGGCGGGCGCTGCGAGGCTTGCAAGGGCGACGGTCTGAAGAAGATCGAGATGCAGTTTCTCGCCGACGTGTACGTGCCATGCGAAGTCTGCAAGGGCAAGCGGTTCAACCGCGAGACCTTGCAGGTGACCTACAAGGGCAAGACGATTGCCGATGTGCTGGCCATGACGGTTGACGAGGCCGTGGAGCACTTTGCCAACATCCCAGCCGCCTACAAGGTGCTCCGAACGCTCGTGGACGTGGGCTTGGGCTACATGCAGCTGGGGCAACCGGCCACCACGCTCTCCGGTGGCGAGGCCCAACGGGTCAAGCTGGCCAAGGAGCTATGCCGGCCGGCGACGGGGCGCACGCTCTACGTGCTCGACGAGCCGACCACCGGGCTGCACTTCGCCGATATTCAGAAGCTACTCGACGTGCTGCAACGACTCGTCGAGCACGGCAACACCGTGGTCGTCATCGAGCACAATATGGATGTCATCAAGACGGCCGACCACCTGATTGACCTAGGCCCCGAGGGCGGCCTGGACGGCGGCCGGGTCATTGCCACCGGCACCCCGGAGGACGTAGCCGGCATACCGCAGTCGTTCACTGGCCAGCATCTGCGCGGCCCGCTGGGCCTGGAAACGGCGGCTCCGGCCACCGAAGCGGCGCTACCGGAGCGGAACGGGGTGCTATCCCCGGAGCGGGTGCGCTCGGTACGCAAGCTCCTGGGGATGACGCAAGCCGAGGCCGCCCGCGCCGTCGGGGTATCGCGTGGCCTGCTCGCCGAGGCCGAGCGCGGCCGGCGCGCCGGCGAGCGCACGCTGACGCGCTTGCTCGAAGGGCTGCGTATCGTCGCCGAGGATCGCGGCGTCGCCCTCCCTCCACCCAGCGCGAACGGGGCGGCACCAAGGTAGCGGCGCTATGGACGCGCGCAGAACATGAGCATAGGGCCTGAGAAACCAACTGACCAGGGGAACGGCCGCCCAATCCGCTCGCCGATTGAGCCGGATGGTGCTCCCGAAGATTCCAACGATCCGTACACTAGCTTTAGACAGGAGCTTGCCCAGGAAGGACCGCTCTTGACAACCACAGGCAAGACCCTCAGACTAACAAACCATGCTATTGACAAGTTGCGGCAAGGCGGCTTCACCGGGGATCAACTCCGAGCTACTGTCCGGCACGGCATAACCGCTGTGGTCAACTATCAAGGAAGCAGTCAGTCCGTATATTACAATGTGCAGGCGAGAATGTATGTAGCAGTCGTAGAAGATAGAATTGTGACGATCATAAAGATGGATGCTAGGAGAGCAGCCAAGAAAGGACTCCCGGTACGATGAGTTCAGTGCTCGAAGAGCGCATCAAGCAGGGGCACCGGCTTGTGCGAGCGACCTACGATCCTGATGCCGATGCCGTCGCGCTCTACTTCAAATCCGACTCGGAGCCGTCGGAGCTTGGCGAATCACCCATAGCCTACTCGGAATACTGGGAGCCACCCGACTTTCAAGGTCTGGTCTCTCCGCTGTATCTCCACTTCGACGGTGATGACCGGCTAATAGCCATAGACATTCACTATGCCAGCAAGCTGCTACCCAAAGAGTTCCTCGCGCAAGCGGAGATGAGCGAGTAGCCAGCCGGTACCGGAGTTCGGCCCAGGCGGCGCCTCCACCCGGCATCGGCCACTGAGCGGCTTGATCCGGCGGAGGGACGGTGATAGTCTTACCCTTCGCCATGGGTCAGGAAGGACGTATCGGGCTAAAGGAACCGCAGATAAACTATGAACCAGCCATTCCAGCAGCCCGCACCCGTTCAGGAGCTGGCGAAGATCACCCCTCGCGCTACCGACTTCTCCGCCTGGTACCAGGATGTCATCGCCGCTGCGGAGCTAGCCGAGTCCGCGCCGGTACGCGGCTGCATCATCCTCCGCCCTAACGGCTACGCCATCTGGGAGGCCATCCAGCGCCTGCTCGACGACCGCTTCAAGTCCATCGGCATCCGCAACGCCTACTTCCCGCTGTTCATCCCCGAGTCCTTCATCCACCGCGAGGCCGAGCACATCGAGGGCTTCTCGCCCGAACTGGCGGTAGTGACTCACGCCGGCGGTGACCAACTCGAGGAGCCATTGGTCGTCCGCCCCACCTCGGAGACCATCATCTGGGCCTCCTACAAACGCTGGATTCACTCCCACCGCGATCTGCCTCTGCTCCTCAACCAGTGGAGCAACGTTGTGCGCTGGGAGAAGCGTCCGCGCGCGTTCCTACGCACGACCGAATTCCTTTGGCAGGAAGGCCACACCGCCCACGCCACGCCGGAGGATGCTCGTGCTTTTGCCCTCACCATGCTAGGCGTCTACACGGACTTCGCCGAAGAGGTACTGGCACTTGCCCCTTTGCCAGGAGAGAAGCCGCCCCACGAGCGCTTTGCCGGTGCCGACGCTACCTTCACCATTGAGCCGATGATGCAGGACGGCCGCGCCCTGCAGGCCGGCACCTCCCACGATCTTGGCGATAACTTTGCGCGCGCTTTCGATGTCACCTACCAGGCGGAGGACGGTGAAGCCCACCCTGTCTACGCCACGTCCTGGGGCGTGTCCACCCGCCTGATCGGCGGTGTCATCATGACCCACGGCGACGACATCGGCTGCGTCTTCCCGCCCGTACTGGCGCCGGTCCAGGTCGCCATCGTGCCTATTCTCGGCCGCAACGAGGCGAGCGCGCGCACCGCACTCGACGCTGCCCGAACAGCAGAAGCCGCGCTGCACAATGCGGGCCTGCGTGTTGCGCTGGACGAGCGGACGGGCGTGCGTCCCGGCGCCAAATACTTCGAATGGGAGCGCCGCGGCGTCCCGCTGCGGCTGGAGATTGGTCCACGCGACGTGGCACAGGCCCAGGCCATTGCCGCTACCCGGCACGACAGCCGGAAGCGTTCCATCCCTCTCTCCGGCCTCACCGCTGCCGCGCAGGCGCTGCTCGACGAGGCCCAAGCGGCGCTGCGGGCGCGTGCTCACGCTTTCCGCGAACAGCGCACCGAGCCCGTGGATGACCGAGCAGCACTGGCAGCAGCGTTGACACAGGGTTACGCCTTCGCCCGCTGGTGCGAGGACATGACGTGCGCGCAGGACATGCAGCAGAACACCCGTGCCACCGTGCGCTGCTTTCCGGTCGAGCGCACCAACGGCGAGTTTGCCCGGCTGCCGGATGACCCAGGCCCCTGTGCTTGGTGTGGCCAGCCCGCCCATCGCCGTGCCATTGTCGCGCGCGCCTACTGATGGCAAGAGAGGAGCATCAGGCGGACGCAGCAATGGAGGAACGGCGGATATTTCTATACCGTCTCGGTCTGCTATAGTGCCAGGCATCCTCGCCCGGTATAGAGGACGGCGGTATGGCAACGCTGACCACGGTGGCGCTCCACCTGCGCGGCACCCACTGGGAGACACCGAGCCTGCCCCAAGCTGGTTGGGTCGAACGCCCTTACGACCTCGACCCCCAGGAGACGGGCTTTGTGGCCCTACACCTCTGGAGCGTCGGTGATGTCAACGGCCCACCGGTCCCCGACCGCTATCTCGTAGACATGGGCCTCCCGGAGACGCAGGCCGAGTCCATCCGCATCTGCGAGCGTTACATTCGCCCCGCCATTGACGCCTCGCGCGCCGCCGGACTGCCGATCTTCCACGTGGAGCCATACAACATCGCTCGACAGTACGACTCGCACCGCTACCTACTCGGTGACGACGAGTTACCCGGCGCCGCGCGCTCGCAGAACGGTGCTGTGCGGGCCGCCAATCCGGGCTGGCAAAGGGAACGGGCCGAGCGGACCCACGGACGCGGCTACCAGGAGTGGGACGGCTGGGGGCACATGCGGATTGCCGCCTCCTGCAAGCCGGAAGCCGGCGATCAGGTCATTGTCACCGGACGGCAGCTCGACCGCATCTGTCGCCGCCAGGGGATCAAGAACCTGGTCTACACAGGCTTTGCCACGAATATGTGCATCATGCACTCCGCCGCCGCGACCGTCGAGATGCTGGGCTACGGCTACAAAATCTTTCTCATCCGCGAAGCGACGCTGGCGGTCGAGTATCCCGAAACCTGGGAGGCGCGGCTGGTGACGCAGACGGCCTTGAAGGAGTTCCAGTTCAAGATCGGCGATACCGCAGGCTTCGAGCAATACATGGCTGCGTGTGCCGCCGTCGCCGCGGCGCGACAGCACACGGGCTAGGCGCAGCTAGCCTTGCCCCGGCAGCCCTCACCCCGGCCCTCTCCCGCGGGGGGAGGGCTGCCGGGGCAAGCGAGGCCCTGAGCGACATCTCCGCCAGCGCAGGAGGCATCAATGACCGGTCCTGACGCGCCAGAAGCGCACGATGGTGCCAGGTGTGGTGCGCTTCTGGCGTCATCATCCGAGCACGGCATCTCCGTCTGTCCCTGGCGCGGCGACAAGCGCTGGGTCTACTCCATCACCTTCGATGAGGCCCTGAGCGACTTGCATCGCTTCACCATTCCCATCCTGGCCGAGTACGACGTGCCGGGACACCTGGAGGTCGTCGTCGGACAGATCGGCGAAATTCGGCGGGTAGGGAACTCCAGCTACAACGGCATGAAACAGATGATCGCCGCCGAGCTGCGCGAGATGGTGGAGCGTGGCTGGGGCGTGGGCAATCACTCCTGGTCCCATGGCGCGGTCAATGCCGACACCGTTGACCTGGAGCTAGGGAAGGCCAAGGCAGTGTTGGAGGAAGCCGCCGGCCAGCCGGTCACGGTCTACTGCGCCCCGGGCAGTAACGTGAATATGAACGAGGGTGTGCTGACCGGCTGCCGGCGGTTCGGCTACCTCGGCGCTATGAGCATTACCGACGCGCTCAACCGGCCCGATGACGAGGACCTGCTGTGGATGAACCGGACCTTTCTCCACCACCAGGGCTACGGACCGTTCTTCTCGGAGTTCGACCCCTTCCGCAATATCCGGCACGCGCAACGCGACCAGGGGTGGATCATTGACTACCTGCACTGCCCGCTGGAAGTGCCGGTCCACCCCAATAAGGATTGCTCGGCGGACCAGTTCCGCGAGCGGATTGCCACGGTGGTTGCGGAGGGTGGCGACGACGTGTGGCTGGCACCGGTGGAAGCGCCGCTGGACTATCGCTATACCCGCCGACACACCCGCATCACGACCGAGGCGGACCGCTATCGGATCAGCGCAGCAGAGCTACCGCCGGGGGTACACTCTCGCACCGTGACCATCAGCCTGCCGCCGTCCACGCGCGCTATCGAGGTGGACGGTCGTCCGCACGCGACCTACCGCCGGAACGGCAAGCTGCTCGCCGATCTCGACCTTGCGAGCAGCCGCCAGGTCCGTGTCGTCCCCGCATGAGCCGGGTGCCCAGGGATGAGGAGGAGTATCAATGACCGTAATCGAGCGCGCACAGTACGGCGCTGCGGCCTTCGAGGGGCTGACCGGGAAGCTCCCGACCACCTTCCCGCGTACCATGGGGCCGAACGCGATGCAGTACCTGCACGAGGTCGTCGAGAGCGGCCTTAGCTCGGACATGACCAGCCGCTTCGAGCGGCGGTTTGCGGAGGAAATGGGCGTCGAGCACTGCATTGCTACGCCCGGCTGCACGCCGGCCCTCTACCTCCTCGCCATGGCGTTGGACTTCGCGCCCGGCGACGAGGTGATCGTCAGTCCGGTGACGGATTACGGGACGATCATGGGCCTCATCAAGGAGCACTATATCCCCGTGTTCGCCGATGTCGAGCCTGGCACGGTGAACATCAGCGCCGATACCATCGCACCGCTGATTACCGACCGCACGCGGGCGATCCTGGCGGTACACAAGACCGGGATCATCTGTGATATGGACCCAATCAACGAACTGGCCACCCGGCACAATCTGGTGGTCATCGAGGACGTGTGCCAGGCGGTATTCGGTGAGTACAAGGGGCGCTTGGCCGGCACGTTGGGCCACGCCGCGGGCTTCTCCTTCGACTCGGAGAAAACGCTGGGGTCCGATGTGGGCGGCTGCCTCGTCACCAACGATGACGCGCTCGCCGAACGAGCACGCTTCCTCGGTCACAGCCGGGGCGCGGAGAACA
This sequence comes from Chloroflexota bacterium, assembly GCA_965220865.1. Lineage (GTDB taxonomy): Bacteria > Chloroflexota > UBA11872 > UBA12225 > JAJDUF01 > JAJDUF01. Next base: position 1,907,568 of record OZ244848.1, on the reverse strand, counting down.
GGCCCGGCTTCGGTCGCATGCACACTGCCGAGGGTACGGCCCTACGCATGCCCACCTGTACCGCGGCCATCACGCTCGCGCAACTCGAAATCATCCGCGAGCAGGTCGCCCACGTTGACCGCATGGCGCGACTGCTGACCGAGCACTTAGCCATGATACCGGGGATCACCCCCCTGCCCATCCCCGATTACGTGGACGTGTACTCGGCCTGGATGGTGGGCTTCAGCATTGATCCCACGGCATTCCGCTGCACCGCCGACGAGTTCGGCGAGCAGTGCGCGGCGGCCGGCATCCCCGGCATTGGCACCGCGCGGTACTATCTGATGCCGGCCGCCTGCACGTTCCTCCAAGAGAAGGCGGCGCAGCAGGTGTATCCCTACTCAATACCCCCGGCCTCGCGCACGTATACGTACAACAGCGCGACCTGCCCCAACGCACGCGCCTACCTGGATAGGTGGCTCCGGTGGAGTACGTTCTGCGAGAAGTACCAACCGGAGGACTGCGTGCAGGCCGCCGCGATTGTCCGCGAGGTCGCCGACCGCAACCGCGTGTAGCGATTGCTACGGTGTGCCTGTCAGAGGCGAGCCGTAGGGGCGCAGCATGCTGCGCCCAAGCGCCCGTCATTGCGGCTTGCGCCGCAATGACGGGCACGGGGCCGGGGAATAGATGTAGTCAGGAGTAGTCTATGAGCACACTCTACCTCCGCGCCGCTCGCTTGCTGACCGGCGTGGACAACGGCGTTATCGAGGATGCGGCGGTGCAGGTGGAGGACGGACGGATCGTAGCCGTTGGCCCGGCAGCGCAGGTGCGGCCACCGGATGATCCGGCGATTCCGCAGGTGGACTATGGGGACGCGACGCTGCTCCCCGGCCTGATTGACGCCCACGTGCATCTCACCCTGCGGCGCGGCTTGGATACGCCTCTCCCCGCCGTGCCCGTGACGGATGGCCGGGCGCTGCTCCAAGGCGTGCAGGCAGCGCAAGGCGTGCTTGCCGCCGGGGTAACGACCGTCCGCGACTGCGCTGCGCGCGGACACCACGCCCAAGAGCTACGGGACGCCGTGGAGGACCGGATTATTGCCGGTCCGCGCATCCTCGCCAGCGGCCCGCCGATCACGACCACCGCCGGGCACATCTGGCGCTTGGGCTACGAGGCCGACAGCGTGACGGAGGTGCGCCGGGCAGTGCGGCGGCTCGTCAAGGAGGGCGTGGACTTCATCAAGGTCTGTGCCACCGGCGGCCGCGGTACGCCCGGCAGCGTGATCGGGCGGGCGCAGTATTCCACCGCCGAGCTACGCGCCATCGTCGAGGACGCGCACCGCTTAGGGCGGCACGTCGCCACCCACGCGCTGGGCACCGAGGGCATCCGGCGAGCGGTCGAGGCCGGGATAGACACCATCGAGCACTGCGCGTGGCTGGACCTGGACGGCGAGACACTCGCGTTCGACGAGGCGGTAGTCGAGAGCATGGCCGAACAGGGGCTGGTGGCCAGCATCGCCGCCGGCCCGCCCTGGGAGGTGTTCCATCAGGATAAGGAGTTGGCCGGCAGTTCCCGTCCCGTGACCGTCGCCCGGCTGGAGACGATGAAGGTGCGCTGGCGGCTGATCCAGCGCATGCGTGATCTGGGTGTGCAAGTCTGCTTTGCCACGGACTCGGTCTACGGCATGTTCGAGGATTTCCACGACCTGTCGTATCTGGCCCAAGCCCTCGTGGCCTACGGAGGCTTTCCACCGCTCGACGTGATCGAGATGCTGACGGCGGTACCGGCGCATGCCATCGGCTGGGGCGACCGTATCGGCACTATCGAACCAGGCAAGCTCGCCGATCTGCTGGTCGTCAGGGGCAATCCCATCGAGGACATGCAGGCACTACACGCCGTCGCAGCGGTCTACCAAGCGGGCGTAATGGTGATGCAGCCATAGCGTGCGGCAGACGTCACCGCGCGGTGCGTGGGGTGATATGGTATATAGCCCTATAGAATACGCTTGAGGGTCCACATGCCATGAGCGAGATCGGTGCGGAGACCAAAGAACGCCTCGACTCCCTGTTAGGCAATATAGACGTATTGTCGCAGAGCTTTGCAGGCTACCCTTGCAACCTGAACTTCGATTACTCGGAGCTAACTCCCTTCTTCAACTATTGCGTCAACAACGTCGGCGATCCCTTTGACGACAGCAATTTTCGCCTCAACACCCACGCGCTAGAGCGCGAGGTGATCGCCCAGTTCGCCGACTTGCTGCACCTGGGCCCGGCGCAAGCGTGGGGCTACGTCACCTCCGGCGGGACCGAGGGCAACATGTACGGGCTGTACATGGGTCGCGAGCTTCTCCCGGACGGCATGGTCTACTTTTCCCAGGATACGCATTACAGCGTTGTCAAGCTCCTGCGCGTGCTGAAGGCACGCAACATCATGCTCAAGAGCCAGGACAACGGGGAGGTGGACTACCTCGATCTCTACGAGACAATACGCATAAACCGGGACGTGCCGGTCATCTTCATGGCGAATATCGGCACCACCATGAAGGGGGCCGTGGACGACGTTCGTAAGGTGCGGGACATCCTCGATGACTTGGCGGTAACGAGCTACTACATTCATGGCGACGCGGCGCTGAGTGGCATGATCCTCCCGTTCGTGGAGCATCCGCAACCCTATGGGTTCGATGCCGGGTTCGACAGCATGGCTATCAGCGGTCACAAGCTGATCGGCTGCCCACTACCGTGCGGCGTCGTCCTGACCAAGCGTGACTACGTGGCACGCATCGCCCGGTCAATCGAGTATGTGGGGGTACTGGATACCACCCTGATGGGGTCACGCAACGCGCTGACGCCACTCATGCTCTGGTACGCGCTGCGGAAGCACGGGTGGGACGGGTATCGCGAGATCGTGGCGGAGATGCTGGCGATGGCGCAGTATGCCGTCGAGCGCTTCAACGAGCGGGGTATTCCGGCCTGGCGCAATGAGCATTCGGTCACGGTTGTGTTCCCCAAACCGTCGCCGGAGGTGGTCCGTAAGTGGCAGATTGCTCCCTATGGGGACATTGCCCACATCATCACCATGCCCCAGGTGACGCGGGAGATGGTAGACGAGATCGTCGCCGAATGCGTGCAGTAACGGCAGGCACGAGCAATCCGAGGAGGCTCTTTCCATGAAGCGAATCATCATCACGGCGCAGGACGAGGTCGGGGTCCTGGCCAACATCACCGAGGTACTGGCTAAAGAAGACATCAACCTGGAATCGATCAACACCGAGGGTCGAGGTGATAGCGGCCTCGTCATCCTCACGACGGAAGAGTGCGACCGCGCCCTGCACGTGCTGATGAATGCGGGCTACCGAGCCGTCACCGACGACGCGCTGATCGTCAAGCTCCGCGACGAACCGGGCGCCCTGGCCAAGGTCGCGGCGCGGTTCAGAGATGCGGCCGTGAACATCCAAAGCCTACACCTCTTGAATCGTCATGGCGACTACGCGACCGTCATCATGACCGCAGACGACCGTGCCAAAGCCGAGGCGCTGCTCGACAGCGAGACCATCGTCTGAGCCGGCTGCACGCGAGTCCGGCCGGGCGGTACGGCCGATTCGCTATCCGGCCGGGTTGGCTGGCCGCTCGTTGTCGAAAGCCGTAGCGGCGAGCCGCGCGGCGGCGGTGGCCGGATCAAGCCGTCGCGCAGCCACGTCGGCAACCAGTTGATCCCAGACGCCGCTATCGGCCGCCCGATGGCGCGCGGTCTCCAGGAGGTGGTGAGCGAGGGCACGCAGCACCCGCTCGCCAGCGATGCGCTCGGCGCGGCGCTCCCAGCCCCCGCCATCCGCGAGCCAGGCGCGGTGCCGATCGAGGGCCGCTGCCAGCGCGGGCACCCCCTGTCCCGTCGTCGCCACGGTCTCGATAACGGGTGGCTGCCAGCCAGTCTCGCGTGAGTGGCTGCTACCGTCTTCAATCATCCAGCGCCAGGCGGCCGCCAGCACGGGAGCGCCGTCGCGATCCGCTTGGTTGACGACAAGGACATCGGCCAACTCTAAGAGTCCTGCCTTCATCGCCTGCACCTCGTCGCCCTGGCCGGGCGCACCGACCAGCACGGTCGTATGCGCCGCACCCACGACCGCCAATGCCTCCTGGCCGACCCCGACCGTTTCGATGAGCACTCGGTCCATACCGGCCGCATCGAGTACGTCGGCGACCGCGGCCGTCTGGGCGGCCAGCCCGCCCGGCTGGCCGCGACTCGCCATGCTCCGCACGAATACGCCGGGGTCCGTGGCCAGTTGACCCATCCGCACGCGGTCACCGAGGAGCGCCCCGCCGGTGAGCGGGCTAGTCGGGTCCACGGCAACGATTCCGGCCGTTTGATCGTGCTGGCGATAGTGCCGGGCAAGCTGGCTGACCAGGGTGCTCTTGCCCACGCCGGGCGGCCCGGTCAGGCCAATGCGTTGCGCGAGGCCGGTGCGCGGATAGAGCACTTGCCAGACGGAGATGCCGGTCGGGTCATCCCGCTCCAGCAGCGTCATAATCCGTGCCAGGGCCGAGCGGTCGCCGGCGAGCACACGCTGGGCAAGATCATCCATTATCGGCCTACCGACCGCCAATTGTGGCGACCTAGCACTTCACCTTGGCCTCTCGTCAGATGGTGCAGTCCTGGGGTATCTCCGCTTCCAACCAGCGACCAGGCTGGATCGTCACCGGCAATGCACATGGGTAGCCGGATACAGCATCGCGCATGAATCGGATGCCGGCGTCGCGCATCGGTTCCGGTAAGGCGTCCGGGGACCAGTATCCGCAGGCCGACACCTCCGGTGAGCAGGGCATAGGTGGGCCACTACCGTCTCTTTGGCGACAAATCAAGACGAAGATATGCGAGTCAAGCTCCACCGAGTAGTACATCCCACACAGGCGCTCTGCAACCACACGCAGGCCGGTTTCCTCCAGGGTCTCCCGAACCGCCGCCGCGGTGAGCGACTCCTGAGCCTCGACAAAGCCACCCGGATAGGCCCAATAGCGTCCCCCATAGGTCTGCTTGACGAGCAGCACCTGGCCGTCAGCACTGAACACTACTGCCAGGGCAACAAGGCGGCGGCGGGAAGTCTCGACTCGCTCCAGCCAGCCACTAGAGGTAACGACCACGGGGAGCGCTGGGGTGCTTTCCACTGCTACGGCGTCCCGGACAAAGCGCCTGGTGGGATCACTCATCGGGTGCGGCAGCGCCTCAGGAGGCCAGTATGTGCAGGCTACGACCTCGGATGAGGAGGGACGTGGCTCTGCCGCCGCTCCCACCGTGCGGCACAGAAACACGAAGTGATGGAAGTCACGTTGCCGGCCATAGTAGATACCGTTCAACCGGTCTGCGACCACCTGTAGGCCGGTCTCTTCCAGCACTTCGCGTACCGCCGTCTCCACGATGCTCTCATGCGGTTCCGTATACCCACCGGGCAAGGCCCAGTTGCAATCCCCATAGGTTTGCTTCACCAGCAACACGTGGCCAGCATCATCGAAGATCACTGCCACTGCGCCCATCAGCGCGTTAGCATACATCGCTCCCTTCACCGTAGCCGATCAAGCCGTAGCGTTACCCCAGCGTGAGACATATGCGCGCCGAATCTGCTCGGCGAGGGCATCAAGCTCGTCACGAGGGGCCCTGGATTCCCACTTTCGCGGGAATGACAGGCGAGGCGGCGAGAATGACGGGCGGCAGACTCCCCCTCTCCACTTGTGGAGAGGGGGCCGGGGGGTGAGGCCCAGCCCAGCCCACCTCCCGCCGGAAAAGCTAGCCCTGTCAGCCCCCTACGCTGGCTCATCATCGCGCTCCAATAGCTCAAGCAAGACGCCGTGGCCCGCGCGCGGATGGACGAACGCCACCCGGCCGCCATGCCCCGGCCGTGGTGTCCGATCTACCAGTGCGACGCCATCGGACGCCATACGCGCTAGCTCGGCTTCGATGGAGGCCACGGCGAAACAGACGTGGTGCAGCCCCTCGCCGCGGCGTGCCAGGAACCGCACGAGCGGCCCGTCGTCGTTCAGCGGCTCCAATAGCTCGAGCTTGGCACCCGCGCCGGTCAGAAAGCTGACGCGCACTCCCTGAGCCGGAACCTCGTGGGCCGGGCCGACGCAGAACGCGCCGGGGAGCAGGGCCGAGTATGTCCGACTGGCCGCTGCGAGGTCCCGCACCGCAATGCCGATGTGGTCCAGGACGGCACCAGTGGCTGGCAAAAACTGCACGATCCTATCGTATCAATTGCGGTGCAGTTTTGGCCGGCCAGGGCGGCGCTGTGCCTAACGCTTCAGGAAGGCTTTGCATAGCTGCTCTACTTCGCCCGGCAGCAACCGGTATGCGGCCGCGTTTGCTCGGCGCTGGCGAGCGACCTCATAGAGGAAGATCGCGGCGGTGACGGAGACGTTGAGGCTCCGCACCATGCCGCGCATCGGGATCGAGACGCGGCGATCAGCCGCCGCGATGGCCGTCGGCGAGAGGCCGGAGTGCTCGTTGCCAAACCACAGTGCGAGGCGCTGTCCCGTGAAATCGCTGGCATGGATCCATTCATCAGCGCCATCCACCACGGCTACTACGCTCTCGTACCGGCGTGCCCGGAGTTGTGCGATGCACGCTGCCGTCGAATGAAAGATGTGGCAGTCCACCCACTTGTTCGCGGACCCCGAAGACTGTTTCCCGATCCGTTTCGGATCGTAGTATTCCTCCCGCTCAAAGATAAAATACGAATCCTGCACGCCAACGGCATCGCAGGTGCGTAGGACGGCCTCGGCGTTGTGGGGGTCGTGGATGTCCTCCAGCACGACCGCCAGCCCGCGTTGTCTCCGGGCGACCACGCGCCTGATCGTCTCGATGCGCGCTTGCGTAGGCATCGTACACAGTCCAGGCGGTGTCGTAGGGGCGCGCCCCACCCCGTCTACGGCTGGTGCTCTCCAAACACGCCGCGCAGCACGTCGCACATCTCGCCCAGCGTCGCTCGCGCCCGCGCGCCGACCAGCAACGCCGTCACCAAGTTGCCATTGCCCGCGGCCGTCGTGCGGATTTGCTCCAGTGCCGCCGTAACCTGCTGTTGATCGCGCCGGCGGCGCAAGTCGGCCAGGCGGGCGCTCTGTCGGTCGCGGACCGCCGGATCAACGTGCAGCAGCTCGCCGCTTGGCGCCGGGGTATCATCGCGGTACTTGTTCACGCCGACAACGACGCGCTGGCCCTGCTCGACCGCCTGCTGGGAGCGATACGCGCTCTCCTCGATAGCGCGAGTATAGTGTCCACTCCGCACCGCCGCAGTAGCCCCGCCCAGCCGCTCGATCCGGACCAACTCGTCACCGGCCCTGGCTTCCAGTTGGTCGGTCAGCGACTCCACGTAGTACGAGCCGGCGAGTGGGTCAACGGTCGCGGTGACGCCGGTTTCGTGGGCCAGCACCTGCTGGGTGCGTAGCGCCAGCCGGGCGCTCTCCTCCGTCGGGAGGGCCAGCGCCTCGTCCCAGGCGTTGCAGTGCAGGGATTGCGTGCCCCCCAGCACCGCCGCCAATGCCTGCACCGTGGTACGCACCGTGTTCACCCGCGGCTGCTGCGCCGTCAGCGAGCTACCCGCAGTCTGCGTATGGAAGCGCAACATGGCGGCGCGTGGCTCCACGGCGCCCAGGTCGTCGCGCATGATCGTTGCCCACAGACGCCGGGCGGCACGGAACTTGGCGACTTCCTCGAAGAAATCGCGGTCACAGGAAAAGAAAAACGACACTTGCCGCCCCACACGGTCGGCGCTCAGGCCGCGCTCCATAGCCGCGCGCACGTACCCGATGCCGTTCGCCAGCGTGAAGGCCAGCTCCTGCACGGCCGTCGCGCCGGCCTCCCGTAGGTGGTAGCCGCTGATCGAGATGGGATTCCAGTGCGGTAGGTGGTGGACGCAATACTCAATGGTGTCGGTGACGAGCCTGAGCGACGGCTCCGGCGGGTAGATATACGTCCCACGGGCGATATATTCCTTGAAAATGTCGTTTTGGAGCGTGCCGGCCAGCTTGTCCGCGGGGACACCTTGCTCCTCGGCCGCGACGATATAGAAGACCAAGAGCACGGCAGCGGTGGCGTTGATGGTCATCGAGGTGCTGACCTGATCGAGCGGAATGTCCCGAAACAGCGCAGCCATATCGTCGGCGCTGGCAATGGAGACACCAACCCGCCCGACTTCGCCCACAGCGAGGGCATGGTCGGGATCGTAACCGAGCTGGGTCGGCAGATCGAAGGCCACCGACAGGCCCGTTTGCCCCTGCGCCAACATGTAGCGGTAGCGCCGATTGGATTCGGTCGCATCGGCATAGCCGGCATACTGGCGCATGGTCCAGAGGCGCCGACGATACATCGCGGGGTAGATACCGCGCGTGAAGGGGAACGCGCCCGGTTCGCCGAGACGCTCCACCGCCGGCTCGTCTCCCAATTCGGACGGGTGGTACACCGGCGCCACCGGCAGACCGGAGGCCGTGGCTACCTGGTCCCGCTCATCCGCACCCATCACCACTCACTCCGATTGCTTGCCGGCCATGCCGGAGGGTGCCTACCCCCAACCCCTTATCTAATAGGGAAGGGGCCTTATCGCTCCGCAGAGGGTGGGCGCAGCATGCTGCGCCCCTACGGCTCCCGCCCGCCTCTACCCCCCGGCCCCCTCTCCACATGGTGGAGAGGGGGGCCGGGGGGTAGAGGCCACGGTGTCGCTACTGGAACGTCACGCCAGCGATCTTATCGCCGATTTGGATAGCGCGCACGACCTCCAGCCCCGCAGTGACCTTGCCGATATAGGTGTAGCCGCCGTCGAGATGGCGGGCCGCCTGTGTGAGCACGAAGAACTGACTGTCGTTCGTGAGGTTCGGGTCGGCGCCGCGTGCAAAGCCTACCGCGCCGGCCTCGAACGGCTGATCGCTTGTCTCCGTCGGCATCTTCCCGCCACCGCGACCGGCGGCCGGGAGATCGCCTTCGGGCTGATCGGCACCCAGGATATAGTAGTCCTTGCCGCGCTCTCCTTTGGTCACCGGGTCGCCGCCCTGGATCACCCAGTCTTCCACGCGATGAAAGATCGTGCCGGTGAGCGCGCCGCAGCGCGCTTTGTCAATGAAGTTCTGGACGGAATTCGGAGCCACCGCGCGGTTCATCTCGAAGGTGAACGAGGCGCCGTTGGTCAGCGCAACGGTCGCGGTCGTGACGGTAGCCGGGACCTCGACGCACTCGCCCTCCATAGCCTCGTCGCCACCGTCGCCGTTGCACGCGACCAGCGCCACTGTGCCCACCATGGCGGCCAGCGCGTTACGCCGGCCAAGCGCCCCACCCCACTGCCGGATTACCATAGCTTCATCCCCCTTTGCCGGACTTGACCCGGTCCAGTGCGCCTGACGTGTCACATACTACCGCATAGCAGCCCCTCTTACCTAGTGTGCCCCCGGCTGCCCTCTCCCCGGCCCTCTCCCACAGGGAGAGGGTGAGCACTGCCAACGACCACCACACACCCCCTTCTATCCGGCGCGGTTTGACAGCGCCGCTTGCTCCTGCGTAGGCTCTCCGGAAGGTGACAGCACGCGCTACTCGGGTGGGCTGGTGAGGGAGGCCAACCGCAATGTCGTCGTTCGAGGTCACGGAAGAGTCGATCCCACTGCCCCTCGGGGCGTTCGCCAAGGCGCGGCGTGTCCTGGTGCGGTGGCGGGGACAATGGATCACCGCGCTGAATCAAGGGCCGTTCCGCGCCTATCTCTATCCCCTCTACACTCCGGCCGGTGTAGCGGTCACGACCGACGGACCGATAGACCATCCGCACCATCAGTCGGTCTGGATCGGCGCCGATCACGTCTATTGCCGGCTTCCCTACGCTACCGACGCCTTTGAGGACGCGACCTACAACTTCTACGTGGGCGAGACCTTCCAGGGCCGGGCACCCGGCCGCATCATCAGTGTGGGCCTGGAGAGCACGGAGCTTGCCGCCCACCACCTACGGATCACCCAAACCCTGGAGTGGCAAGGCCCCGAAGAGTGGGGCGCGGGACCGCGGCGTACCATCGCCATCGAGACGAGGACACTCGACATCCGCACCGGGCAGGACGCTCACTACCTGGACATCCGCTCACACCTGCGGCCTACCGAGTGGGACTTCAGTATCGGTCCTACCCGCCACGCCTATCTGGGGATACGGCTTGCCGAGGGCTTGCGCGTGATTGACGGCGGCACCGTACACGATGCCGCCGGGCGCACGGGGAGCGAGGCGGTCAACGATCAATGCTCGGATTGGGTGGCGGTGGCGGGTACCGTTCCCAGCGGACGACGGGCCGGCGTCGCCGTGTTCCCGTATCCCTCGGCTGCCGGACACCCCTGGCACGTGAGCAAATACGGAACGCTGAACGTGAACCCGTTTGCACGGGAGCGCGTGGCGATCAACCGGGGCGATGACTTGGAGATCGCAGCGCGCTTGGTCATCTACGATGGAGATGCCACCGAGGCGCGGATTGCCGAGCGTTTCGAGACCTTTCGGCAGGCGCACTACTAGGCATCGTCGGGCTGGAGCAGGAGTTCCGTAGACATGGCAGTCACCGCTGGATCAGTGCATCGCTCACCAAGCAGCAACGACCCGGTGGCCGGCCCGGCGTGGCGGCCTAGCTCCGCGCAGCTACGGCGCAGCCGTCTCCTGCGTTTCATGCGCCATCTGGGACTAGACACGGTAGATGCGCTGCGCGAGCGGGCGGCCGCCGACCCGGCCTGGTTCTGGGAGGCGGTGATCCGCGACCTCGGCTTGTCCTGGTTTCGCCAGCCGGACCGCGTGCTGGACCTCTCTGGCGGTCTGCCGTTTGCCCACTGGTTTCCCGGCGGTCGCTTCAACTACGTCAGCAACGCCGTGGATCGCCACGCCCACGGCCCGGCTGCCGGCCGTCCCGCCCTCGTCTGGGAGGGTGAAGAAGGGACGACCCGCACCCTCACCTACCAACAGCTGCTGGTCGAGGTGAGCCGCGCGGCCGCGGCGCTGCGGGCGCTCGGCATCCGCCGCGGGGACCGCGTAGGCATCTTCCTCCCCATGACCCTGGAGTGCGCGATTGCTACCCTTGCCTGCTCGCGCATCGGGGCAATCTATACGCCCATCTTCTCCGGCTATGCGGCCCCGGCCGTCGCCTCGCGTCTGAATGACTGCACGGCGCGCCTGCTGATTACCGCCGACGGCTTCTTCCGGCGCGGTCGCGTGGTGCCGCTCAAGGAGGTTGCCGACGCGGCTGCCCGCGCCGCCCCGAGCGTCGAGCGGCTACTGGTAGTGCAGCGGGCGGGGGTAGAGGACCTACCCTGGCAGCCGGCCCGGGATGTCTGGTGGCACGACCTGGTAGCGCAGCAACCGGACACGCTGCCCGCTGTGGAAACCGAGGCCAACGAGCCGTACATGCTGATCTATACATCGGGCACCACCGGACGGCCGAAGGGGGCGGTACACGTCCACGCCGGCTTTCCGATCAAGGCCGCGCAGGACATGGCCCACTGCTTCGACATCCAAGCCGACGACCGCGTGTGGTGGTACACCGACCTCGGCTGGATGATGGGACCGTGGCTCATCGCCGGCACCCTGCTGCTCGGCGCGACGGTCTTCCTCTACGACGGCGCACCGGATTGGCCGGCGCCCGACCGCCTCTGGGCTACGGCGGCGCGGCAGCGGATTACGACCCTGGGCCTAGCCCCGACCGGTGTGCGGGCCTTGATGCGCGCCGACCCCGACGGGCCAACACGACACGATCTCTCCGGCTTACGTGCCCTCGCTGCGTCGGGCGAGCCGTGGAACCCGGAGCCGTGGTGGTGGTACTTCCGGCAGGTCGGCGGGGAGCGCTGCCCGCTCATCAACTATTCGGGCGGCACGGAAATCTCCGGCGGCATCGTCGCCGCGACGACGGTCGAGCCACAGCAGCCGTGCGCCTTTGCCGGGCCGGTGCCCGGGATGGCCGCCGACGTCGTGGATGAGGCCGGGCAGCCCGTCCGCGGACGGGTCGGCGAGCTGGTGCTACGGGCGCCGTGGGTCGGGATGACCAACGGTTTCTGGCGGGACCGCGAGCGCTACTTGGAGACGTATTGGTCGCGCTGGCCCGACGTGTGGGCACACGGCGATTGGGCGCTGATCGAGGACGACGGCTCGTGGTACATTCACGGCCGCTCCGACGATACGCTCAACGTCGCCGGCAAGCGGGTTGGCCCGGCCGAGGTCGAGTCGGCCGCAGTCGCGCATCCCCTCGTCGCCGAGGCCGCGGCCATCGGAGTGCCCGACGAGATCAAAGGCGAACGTGTGGTCGTCTTCGCCGTGCCGAAGCGCGAGCCGGCGGCCACCGCCGGGACGACGGTCGCCGGTGACGACGCCCGGACTGCACAAGCGGATGGCACTGGGCGGCGCAGTTCGGGCGCGTCGGTCGCGGACACCGTGACCGCCCAACTGGGCAAACCGCTCCGGCCGGCCGCGGTCCACTTCGTCGCCGAACTGCCACGCACGCGCAGCAACAAGATCATGCGCCGCGTGATCCGCGCCACCTACCTGGCGGAGGACCCCGGCGACATCTCCTCGCTCGAAAACCCCTCCGCGCTGGAGGCGATCCGGGCCATACGGGGTGAGGTCGGGTGAGGGGGTCGAGGGCGGCGGGGCGGGCGGCGGGCCTCACCCCCGGCCCCTTCTCCACCAAGTGGAGAGGGGGAGTACGTCTGCTGACAGGGATGGGTTTCGGTGGACGGGCGGGGGCGGGGCGCGGGAGGAGGGCCGGAGGAGGAAGCCCGTACACGCAGTGGAGCAAGACCGCGGGCGGGGCGGAACCTGGATGGCAGGATGCACTTGATGGGTAGTGAAGCGGAAGCGCGGGTAGGTGGGTGCTTGGAAGTTCGCAGGGTGGTGGTGTGCAGCGTTTCGGCGGGATTGAGGATAGGTGGCAGCGTGGGAGTACGCGGCGCGGTTTCTCTGGGCGAATTGGCGGGATTGCGGGGAGATAAGGGTGTGGGGAGTAGCAGTGAGACGTATCCGGAGCAGCCGGCTCACGCGGGCCGGCAACGGAGCGGCGGCGATAGGCACATACGTGCCGGCGCGCGCCGGTGCGTGACGCGGCGGCGCCATAGGCGCGTGGTGGGACCAATAGTGGTCCGGCACCAACTGCGCGGCGCACGGACGGCCGTGACCCGGCGCCCCCGCCGCGGTGGCGAGGGGTACGTCATGGCCCGGCGCCTGTGGGGTGGCGCACGGACGGTCATGCCTCGCTGCACTGGACGGCGCGGCGAGGGGTCGCTCATGACCCGGCGCCCTTTGCGCGGGGCGAGACCGGTCAGGGACCGGTACGCTCGGCGCGGCGCACGGACGGCCATGACCCGGCGCCCTCGCCGGCGTGGCGAGGGGTACGTCATGGCCCGGCGCCTGTGGGGTGGCGCGCGGACGGTCATGCCCCACTGCGCTCGACGGCGCGACGGGGGGTCGCTCATGACCCGGCGCCCTTGTGTGCCGAGCGCGGGACCGGTCGTGGTCCGGCGCTGGCGGCACGGCGCACGGACGGTCATGACCCGGCAGCCTCACCGGCGTGGCGAGGGGATGGTCATGACCCGGCGCCATGGGGTGCGCGGCCGCGCCACCGCGGGCGGCCGGCACGACGGTGCGAGTGCTTCCCTTCCGGGCGCTGCCCGGTGCTCCAGGATAGTCTTGCATCTGCCACTTCCCAACGTTAGGTCATATTGGGCGGGGGTGGGGGAAAGACAACGGGGGGTTGGGGCATTCCTCACCCCCCGGCCCCCTCTCCACTAAGTGGAGAGGGGGAGTAGGGCGGATTCGCGTGGGTGTGGAGATGGCGGGGGCGGGGAGCTGAGGTGACCATGCGATGAGTAAACTCGATACGGCACAACCGGTACAGCCGTTCCGGGTGCGCCTCGATGTCAAGGTGCCGATGCGCGACGGGGTGCTGCTCTCCACCGACATATACCTCCCCAACGCGCCCGGCCCCTTTCCGACGCTCCTGCTCCGCACGATCTACGACAATCAGTGGGATCGCTACCTGGCCTGGGCAGTGCCGTTTATCGAGCGCGGCTATGCCGTCGCCATGCAAGACTGCCGCGGGCGGCACGACTCCGACGGCGCCTGGGAGCCGTATATCCACGAGACGGAGGACGGGTACGACACCCACGAATGGCTCGGTGCCCAGCCCTGGTGCGACGGTACCATCGGGATGTTCGGCGTCTCCTACCTCGGCTTTACGCAAACCCTCCCGGCGACGCTCCGCAGCCGCTACCTGCGGGCGCTGGTGCCGATTGCCGGTCAGCAGGACAACTTCGGCCACTTCTACGTAGACGGCGCTCTCCAGCTTCACATCGCGCTCAACTTCATCAACATGGCCGGCCGCACGATGCAGTGGGGCACTCGCCGCCTGATGAACTCTGAACAGCTCTACCGGCGCCTCCCCCTCGTCTCGGCGCTGGACGACATCGTAGACTTGCCCTTCTATCGGCAGGTCATCGAGCACTCCACGTTCGACGAGTTCTGGCGGAGCTACAGCCTGCGCGACCGTTACGGCGAGGTCGAGACACCGGCCTATTTCATCACCGGCTGGTACGACAACCTGGTGCATGAAGGGTTCAAGCTCTATCGCGGGTGGTCGCAGCACGCCCGCTCCGCGGCGGCGAGGAGGCAGACCAAGCTGCTGGTCGGCCCCTGGAGTCACCAGAACATCGGCTCGGCGGAGCCGTTCGGGGCCATCGGCTTCGGCGGCCAAGCGGCCATGGACATTACCGAGGAGCACCTGCGCTGGTACGACCGGCGCATGAAGGACGTGGAGAACGGGATTGACGACGAGCCGCCGATCCGGCTCTTCGTGATGGGCGCAAACGTCTGGCGCCACGAGCACGAGTGGCCGCTCGCCCGTACCCAATACACCCGGTACTACCTGCACAGCCGCGGCGGGGCCAACTCCCTGGCCGGCAATGGTGACGTGCCAGACGCGCACAATCAAATGGAAATAGGTGGTGCGCGTCTGGTGTCGTCAGGCACCCTCACTACCACGACGACGCCGGGCGATGAGCCGGCCGACGAGTACGTCTACGATCCGGCCGATCCGGTCCCGACGGTGGGCGGCCCGATCTTGTTCCTCGACGACAGCGGCCCGTGGGATCGGCGGGCGGTGGAGCGCCGCGACGACGTGCTCGTCTACACGTCAGCGCCGCTGGCCGCGCCGGTCGAGGTGACCGGGCCGGTGACGCTCACTCTCTACGCCGCGTCCAGCGCGCCCGATACGGACTTCACGGGCACGCTCGTAGATGTCCACCCGGACGGCAAGGCCATCATCCTCTGCGAGGGGCTGTGTCGCGCGCGCTACCGCGAATCGCTGGAGCAGCCGACGCTGATCCGGCCGGGGCAGGTGTACTGTTACGAGATTGACCTCTGGGATACCAGCAACGTCTTCAAGGCCGGGCATTGCATCCGGGTAGAGGTATCCAGCAGCAACTTTCCCCGCTTCGACCGCAACCCCAACACCGGACACCGGCCGGGCATGGACGCCGAGCTAGTGCCGGCCACCCAGACCATCCACCACGATAGCGAATACCCCTCGCACCTCACCCTGCCCATCATCCCTACCTAGCGGCCTCACCCCCCGGCCCCTCTCCATCGCCAAGCGATAGAGAGGGGGAGTCTATTTTTCCCTTCCGTCATTCCCGCACCAGCGGGAATCCAGGGCGCCCACCAGGGACGCCCCTACGGGAGAGGCAAGACAGATCAGAGACCGTGCTAGACTGGAACTATCGGCATGATCGCAACTCGGTTTGTATAGGAGAGTGCAATGGCAAGCGACCGGCTGCCACCGGGACTGGCTCCTAGCAGTGGCTCACTCAACTTGACGGAAGACACGGTTCCGGCCGCTCTGCAGCAGGAGCACACCCTCGCCCCCGGACGGTGGGGCGTGCTGCACGTATTCGAGGGCAGCGTGCGCTTTGTGAACCTTGAGACGGGTGATGAGCGCGATGTGTCGGCGCCGGACCTCATCATCATCCACCCACAGGTACCCCATAAACTGCACCTCACCGGCCAATTGCGCTGCCGTGTTGACTTTTTTAGGGAGTTGGATGACAACTCCACCATGCGAACGCCTGGCGGCTTTGCTGGTGACGAGGTATATCTCAGCTTCCAAAGATGCGAGGCAACGGGTGACTTTGCGGATACGTTCTATAACGTCTTCCTGCACTCCTCGCCGGATATCGCATCACACTTTGCCCAGACGGACTTCGAAAGGCAACGCAAGCTACTCCGCGATTCGGTGTATCTGATGGTGGCACGGGACGTATCCGACCCGGAGATGAGAGTATTGGTGAACCAGCTTGGCGAAGCACACAGCCGGGCCAAGCGCAACGTGCTTCCGAGGCTCTACGAACTGTGGCTGGACAGCATCTGCGAGACGGTGAAAGCACTGGATTCCGAGTGGACCGCAGAGCTTGAGGCCCACTGGCGAGTGCGGATGCGTGCCGGTATGCAGATCATCATGGCTGCCTACTAGCTGGCTCTACGCCCCGCCTTGGCATCGCCCCGCGCACCTCACCTTGTCCATCATCCCTAGCTAGCGCCGGACCAGTGGCTAGAGGTCAGCATCAGGATTTACGGGATTAGAGGATTGACAGGATTGATCGGGCACTTATCCTACCCATCCTTGCATCCTGATAATCCTGATGCTGACAATTCCCTCACCCCGGCCCTCTCCCAGGGGGAGATGGGGCCTGGATTGCGGCTTGCGCCGCAATGACGAGGGGTGAGTCCCGCAGAGAGTGTGCTAGACTAGCGCGGCCGGACGGGTAGCTCGGTTGGGTAGAGCGCACCGTTTGCATCTGCTAGTGGGGGGAGCTATGTTCAAGGCGCTGTTCCGTCGTGTTGTGAAAGCAATCCAGGGAACCGTCCTCAAAGACCAAGAGCAAATCACCCATATCCCTGTGGGCTATCTTGTTCTCCGTAGGCGCGTGCATGGGCAACCGAGTCGGCGCCCAACGGCGCCCCGACGTCGTGGGGAGAAAACTGAGATAAGAAGACTTAAGAAAGCAGTTAGAGGATACCAGAAACGTAATGACGAATTGAATAGTAAGATAAACGCGCTGGAGAGCGGCAGATTTTTTCTAATCCCAGCTGAAGGGCACCGAAATATACTACTCGAAGCCATCGAAAGGTCTTTGTCGGAACTTACGCTGGTGTCCCCATGGATAAAACCTGATGCATTTGACGATCAGGTTCGTCAGATGCTAGTCGATGCGATAAAGAGGGGGGTAAAGGTGCGGATCGCCTGGGGGATAGGTGTGAACAACTCCGATACTGAATCAGTCCGCGACAGGGAAGTTGGGAACAGTGTTCTCTCAGATCTGAGGAAGCAGATTCCAGAGGGACTAATGGATAATCTGATGGTCAAGTGCATAGATACCCACGAGAAATTCATCATTTGCGA
Source organism: Chloroflexota bacterium (assembly GCA_965220865.1). GTDB lineage: Bacteria > Chloroflexota > UBA11872 > UBA12225 > JAJDUF01 > JAJDUF01. The sequence goes on along the minus strand of OZ244848.1, from coordinate 1,890,160 downwards.
TAACCTATTCTGTGCCTGGGGGAGTTTCAACTGGCTCTCTTACCGTGGAGAACCTGACACAGAATACCATCGTTACCGTCGGGAAATTAGCTCCTATTCGGAGAAACAGGATCACATCACTAAACTGAAAGCTAATGCGGCAATGCTTTTCGGCACCGATTGAACAGCCGGTCCGTTGGCATCCCAGCAACGTACACTCGACGAGAGAGCGTGCCGCTGACAGGATGCAAGCGGCCCGGAGCGCGGGCGTCCCGCCAGCCTCTCCCCCTGCCATTCCGGCCTACGCCGGGCGCTGGGGGAGGTTGGCTAGCCGCGCAGCGGCCCGGCGGAGGGTTTCCATGCGCTTGGGGAACGAGAAGCGCACGCGCTGACGCCCTGGGCGCCGGTAGTCGGGCCGGTCGGGCGATGGAGGTGGGTAGAAGCTCGTGCCCGGCACGACGGCCAGCCCCCGCTCGCGCACCAGATATTGGGCCAGGGTGACATCATCCGCAAAATCGAACCGACTGATGTCGGCCATGATGTAGTAGGCACCGGCCGGTGGCTGGCACCCAAACCCCGCCGCCCGCAGGGCGGCCACCAAGTAATCGCGTCGCTGGCGATACTCCGTCAGATAGGCGCGGTAGTACGAATCGGGCAGACCGAGCGCGGCGACCGCTGCGGCCTGCAAGGGAGCTGGCGCCCCGACGGTCAGGAAGTCGTGGACCTTGCGGATGGCGTCGGTCAGGGGCGGCGGCGCCACCGCATACCCCACCCGCCAGCCCGTCACGCTGTACGACTTGCCGATGCCACTGATGGTCACTGTGCGCTCGCGTAAGCCTGGCAGCGCCGCCAGGTACACGTGCTGCCCCTCGTAGACCAGGTGCTCGTAGATCTCGTCGGTGATGGCCAGCGCGTTCCGGCGCTCGCACAGCCGCCCGATCAGCTCCAACTCGGCGCGGCTGAACACCTTGCCGGTAGGGTTATTAGGCGTGTTGATAACGACCGCGCGGGTATGCTCGCCAAACGCGGCACTCAACTCGTCGGGGTCAATGTGCCAATCGGGTTCGTGGAGGGTGACAAAGCGGGGGCTGGCGCCGGCGAGCACAGTATCCGGCCAGTAGTTCTCGTAGAACGGCTGGAAGATGACGACCTCGTCACCCGGATTGACCGTCGCCAGGAGCGTGGCGATCATGGCCTCCGTCGCGCCGCAGGTCACGGTGACTTCGCGGTCAGGATCAACGACCAGCCCCGTCGTGCGGGCCAGCTTGTCGGCGACGGCAGCCCGCAACGCTGGCGCACCCCAGGTCACACTGTACTGGTTGACATCGCCGCGAATGGCGGCAATGGCGGCTTCCTTGATCTCGTCGGGCGCCGGAAAGTCGGGAAACCCTTGCGCCAGATTGATGCCGTCGTCGGGATGGTAGAAGGCGATGAGCCGGCTCATCTCGCGGATGACCGACTCGGTGAAATGCTGCGTGCGGTCAGCGACGCGCGGCGTAGCCATAGCTGGGCTGGATTGTAGCGTAAACGGTCCCCTATGGCCCCCCCACTGCGGCGGGGGGTGGCGAGTTGGACCTAACCCCCGGCCCCTTCCCTGGCAGGGAAGGGGCGTCAGCGCGACGACGGGGGGCGACGAATGGCCCTGGATTCCCGCTTTCGCGGGAATGACGAGCGCCTGGGTGCGATGAATCACACCCCTACAAAAACCTACGCCTGTCAGAGGGCGAGGGTGGGGGCCACGCGTGGGCTACAGCGCGGCAACGGCCTCGTCAACCATGTCGAAGACGGTCCGGCGGGGGTTATAGCCCCACGCGGCCCGCGCTTTTGCGGAACTGTGGTACCAGGCAGCGCGGGCTATCGGTAGGCACGCTCGCACGTAGCCCAGGCCAAGCTCGGCGGCGATGTATCGCACCAACTCATCGAGGGAGAAGGGCGCTGCACCACTGAGGTTGAACGCTTCCCCGACGGCAGCGGGCGCGTCCAACACCTGCATGCAGCCCGCTGCGATGTCACGGGCATCCGCCCACTGCCGCACTTCCGGCCGGCCAGCGCGGTCGGCCAGCACGACCAACTGCTCGGTGCCGTTGTCGAGGCCCCGGAGGATTGCCAACGACTCGGCTTCCTCCGGCGTGAGGCTGGATGCACGTGCCAACTGGCCGGTGGCGGCGCGCAGGAAGAGCCAGCGGGCAAACGTGCTCGTGGGAGTGACCAGCTCGCACGCATCCGCGGTGGCCCCAAACCGCAGGATCGTGACCGGAATAGCGTAGCCGCGCCAGAAGGACAGGCACAGCTCCTCGGCGCACACCTTGCTGGCGCCGTAGATCGTCCCCGGTATCCGCGGATGCGCCTCGTCTATGGGCAGATAGCACGCGCCGTGGGTCCCGCCGCGAAAGTACACTGCGTCGCTGCTGGCGTAGACGAAGCGCCGCAGGCGCGGTGCCTGGTCGCGCACTGCCATCAGGAGGTTGAAGGTGCCCCGGACGTTGTATTCGAAGAATTCCTCGTCCGTGTTCCCGCGCGAGGTCAGCGCCCCGCCCAGGTGATACACCGCCGCGACGCCGCGCGACGCTGCCGTCACGGCTTCCGGCGACTCCAGTCTTCCAACGACCCGCTCGACGCCGGGAAGGTCAAGCGCCGCGGCTCGCGGGTCACCGGGCACGACGAGGGCACGCACCGTATGCCCGGCCCGGACCAGTACACGTGTCAGGTGAGAGCCGATACGTCCCGTGGCGCCTGTGACGAGAACCAGCATCAGGAGACCTCTTCGGTCTTGGTCGTAGGGGCGCGATCAATCACGCCCCTACGATGCGACCCGGCCCCTCACCCCGGCCCTCTCCCGCGGTGAGGGGCCGGGGGGTGAGGCGCGGCCCAACCCGGCTTCCGCCGGAGTGACGAGTCGGTCTCGGGATAGTAGTGGAGCTTCATCGAGTCTACTCCGTGTGCTCTGTGGCAAGGCCCGCCAGCTACGGCCGTGACGCGAGGCCGGCGATGAGGGTGTCCAGGTGCATGACGAACTCGAGGGTCACTTCGATTTGCGATCCCAGGGTCTTATAGCGGGGCCAGTGCCAGTGTCCTTCCGGTTGCTGGGTCCGCACGTACCAGTCGCCCATGCGGTAGGTCCAGTGCAGGTACGCCTCTTCGCCGGTGATCTGGTACAGCAGCGCACTGCCCCAGCTACTCTTGCACACCTGCGGATACTTGAACTGGTGCTCGGTCGCACTCATCGAGAACGCCTGGTACCGGCGGGCGAGGGCGAGGTACTTATCGCGCGGCTCGACCAAGTAGAGCCGGCACAGAAAGCCCGCCGCAATACCCCCAATGGTCCAGCGCTGCGGCCGGTCGGCCTGATTTTCCACGAGATAGGCCTTCCGCTGCTCCGCGGGGAACTCGCGGATGGGAGCTTGTGCGGCGCGTGACCAGGCGTAGTAGAAGCGCTGGGGTAGCTCCTCCTGCGCTTCATGGAGGGCATGCAAGTACCGGTACACGCCCCGCGCCGGTTCGAGGGCGCCGGTCTGGAGGCAGGCAAACCCCGGCCCGCACGTGTAGGGCAGGTCCATGTAGTCGCTCTTGCTGCCGTCGGCGAGGCGGTCGTTGGCGAAACCGCCCGAACGCGGGTCGCGCCAGGAAAGGAGATCGGGCAGTAGCCCATAGCTCAGATCGTATTGCAGCGCCATGTGCGCGCCGACGATCAAGGCGGAGTTGCGGTAGGCATACGCATCATCGAAGAGACGATACGGCCCCTCGATCCGGCCGTCGGAGGTGAGCATATGGCGCCTGATCCAGCCGCAGACGGCGCTGGCCGCGGCCATCTCGCCGGTCACGGCGAAGGTCCAGGGTGCGCGGTAGAAGTGGTAGCCCTGCTCAGGCTTGCCGAGCGATCCGTCGTCGTGGAGCTGCCGGAGCAGCCACGCGACACCCCGGCGTTGGGCGGCGCGGTAGGCTTGGAGCTTTTCCTGCTTTGCCGGAGCCGCCGACTGCTCGTTTACCATCACATCGGCTCCTTTCGGATCGTGCATCTACAGTCGTGATGGCCCCCGTCGCGACGGGAACGTTACCCAAACTAGCCAAAAGCAAGCGTTTGGGCGAGTTCCCTCCCATAAGGAGGTAACGTGAAACAGGAAGGACTGCCAGCACTCACCAAGCTGATAAACAAGCTCAACGGTCGCATACGTCGGAGGAAGGAAAATCCCGTCGTTCAAGACGGTCAAGTCGTTTGCGGATGTCTGTCAGAGCCGCACTTACTTCAACCAGAGCCTCAGCTAAGTCAGGATCAAGGCTGTGGGCCGTCCTGATGGCTTTGTCGAGTTTCGGCAAGCTCTCACACATAAGCCAAGTCTACCACACCAGCGAGCGGGCGCTGCGTTCCACTGGCGCTCGCGCTAAATCAGTCGCAGCGATAACGAATTGGGAGGCCGGCTGGTTGCACTTGATTGCGAAAAAGAGTTACCTACTCGTCTTTCCTGAAATATATGCGTTGTTCTCTCCCCCATTTCTTATCGCGCCGCAATAGGTACTTCCAGTTGTTGGTTTCGTTGATGTGCCACTCCCATACGATGGCAAGATTCAACCCTCCTACCTGTATGTAGTTATGGCGTGTAGGGTTGTTGTCTGGATCGTCCCATCTTTCAGGAGGATATTCTTCAGGTTGCAGATAGGAAAGCACGTCCACCAGTGCGTCCCATCTTCCGATAGCAAACTCTTGAACCTGCTTATACGGAACGTCATTCTCACCACCGCCCTTGTCTCCATCTATCAAGGAATAATACCTCTGAAAATAAGCATCATGATACATGGCTTGAATGTGGGCAGCCATGATCTTCTTTTCGTTCCTTATTCCTGACCTACACAGTCTCAAGTAGACACACCACAACCAGCGACTAACACGTCTCTTTATAAAGTCGAGAGCAGAGATAAAAACGGCACCTAAACGCACTACAGGAGAAAAAAGCACAGCTGTCACAGTGCGCAGTTTCCTGCCGTGATAATGCAGTGTGACTGCAATTGCAGTACCTACGGCTGCTAGTGCGCCCAACGCCACCCAGAATACGTTCTCACAAAGGAAGAAAGGCAAAGACATGACCAAAGCTACTCCAACTCACGAAGGCGGTAGTTCAGATCGTATACAAGGGCTGCCAACGATGGGAACGAAGACACTACTTCCCATAGAGCACGTTCTCGAAGTTCTGCAACCTCTTGATCTAGTTGATGGCGCTCGGATTGAGGAGTTGCATCAGCAAGCCTTTGGAGTTCCTTCTTTATCCTAAAGACTTCTCTAACCGCGCTTTGCACGACATCTGCACACTCTTGGCGTTCCTTGTCTGTCATCGGCTCAACTTCTGACATCAGTACCTCTCCGGTACGCTCAAACTGCCGCCGCTACAGTCTACCACAAGGGAGGAAGGCATGAACGCTGACACAGACGACATGGACATCCTGACCTTCTTTCGTAGGTTCCCAGACGACGACGCGGCTGAGGCGTGGTTTGTCAGCCGTCGTTGGCCAGACGGGATAGTCTGCCCGCTTTGTCAGAGCATGAACATTCAGACAGACGCGAAACATCCTGAGATGCCGTACCGCTGCCGTGAGTGCCGTCACTACTTCTCAGTGAAGACGGGCAGCATCATGCACTCAAGCAAGCTAGGCTATCAACAATGGGCGCTTGCGCTTTACTTGCTCACCACTTCTAAGAAGGGCATAAGCAGTGCCGATCTGGGGCGCAAACTTGGCATTTCAAGGAAGGCTGCCTGGCACCTGAGCCATCGCATACGTGACACGTTTGCAGACGACGTTCTCCAACTGAGCGGCACAGTAGAGACAGACGAAACCGGCATCGGCGGTCATGACCGTTGGCGTCACCTGGACAAAAAACGCGGCAGAAACAGTCAGCTACCCGTGCTTGGCGTGAAAGAGCGTGAGACTGGCCGTGTACAGTCAGCCGTTGCGCCCGGCCAAGACACACGATCCGTTCAAGGTTGGTTGCACAAGAATGTGGCGCCAGACGCTACTCTCTACACGGATCAAGCCAGCGTCTACATTGGCGCCAACGTGAAAGAGCACGATACCGTCAACCACAGAAAAAAGGAATACGTTCGCGGTGACGTTCACACGAACGGTATCGAAAGCTACTGGGCGCTTCTCAAGCGTGGCTACAAGGGAACGCACCACTTTTGGAGTGACAAGCACATGCACCGCTACCTGAGAGAGTTTGACGGGCGCTTCAATTCTCGCACCGAAGGCACCGCCAAACGCATTGAAGACTTAGCAGACAACATGGAAGGTAAGCGCCTACCCTACCGCACCTTGACTGGCAGCGGCGAGGAACGCTAGAATGGCTGTATGGATAAGAGACAGCCCACAAGAGCGCAGCCCGAACGCAAGCCAGAGCCAGACGCTACAGACTGGATTGAGCCAATCTCTGACAGCATGGAGCGCGTCGCGGATGCGATGTTTCGGCAAGCCAAGTGTAAGAGAGAGCAGGCATGGAATCACACGAAAAAGGCTACGTAAACTGGCGAGGTCAAGTCAACCTGGGTTGGCTGGATCGGCCGAAGCGAGGCGCCTGGCCGGAGCAAGGCATCTATCGGATGCACTGCCTCTACTGCGGCGAAACCTATGGCACGATGACCTCAGTGGGCGTTCGCCGCTGCACGACGCCTGACTGTCTATCGCAGCGTGACGTGAAATGGGGTGATGACGGCCCTGCTCTTACCGCAGAGGAACGGCCGGAGACTGAACAGGAACGACGGGCGCAAGCCATTGAGGTACTGAGAGCCGCGCAAGCGCAATAAGCCGAACGCACACAAAGCAAAGGGAGTGGCTTAAGCCACTCCCTTTTTCGTTGTAGAATAGAGCACCTATCGGAGTCTACTCATTGGACTTTGTTTAGCCGTGCGAGCACTTGGGTATTTCGCAAGTATCATCCTCTCTACTTCAGACTTAGCTCTTAGCAAACCCTCGTAGCTGCCCTCTATTGGATTGCCCTCCACATGTGCGCTGTATTCTCCAAGAGGCGGCCTGTCAGCCGAGTCACATAGTAGCTCTATGTAATACTCTTTCTCACGTATCTCTATAGTCACAAAAGCCGCAAGGTTCTCTCGATCTTCGTCTTCCACGTCCGTCCAGCCAAAATTTATATCTTCTTTTCGGCTAACGATGTCCTCTATGCTCTCTATTGCAGTCATGTTCCCTCGCCTTCTCTGCTTGCTAAGTGGGGAGACATGGAGTACACAACCCCACGCCACCAGTACAACTCATTGGCACTGAGTTACCGGCAAGGTAACATTTCAGACGGATTGTGTCAAGGGTGTACTATTTACATATGATGACCAGTTTGGGTAACGTTCCCGTCGCGACGGGGGAGGGCGAGGGTGGGGGCCAATCAGAAGGACAGCACCCGGCGCGGGTTCTCCACCAGGATTGTCCTGACATCGGCCTCGGTCAGGCCCTCGGCGTGCAGCAGGGGCACAAACTCGCGTAGCAAGTAATCGTAGCCATGCCCGCCGTGCCAGTGCAACAGGGTGGTCCGGCAAATATCCATCGAGATCAGCAGCCGGTCGAGGTGCCCGGCCCGGACCAAGTCCGCAACGGTGCGGACGCGCTGGTGCTCCGGCTGCATGCCGGCGCCGGACGGCCAGCCGACGTGATCTACCTGCACGTAGACGCCGGTCGCGGCGATGGCTTGCTCGAGGCGAATGTCGCGGCGCTCCCCCACGTGACCGACGATGATCCGGTCGGACGGCACGCCCTCCTCGTGCAACAGCGCCACCTGCTCCAACGCGAGTTCACCGAAATGGGTGGTATGGGTCGTGATGGCGGCGCCGGTCGCCCGCTGCGCCCGCGCTCCGGCCCGAAACACGCGCTCCTCGGCCGGCGTGATATGAAAGCGCTCCGTGCCTAGCTCACCGATAATCCCCGGCTTGACCCCGGTACCGTCGGCGCCGTCGGTAAACTCACGGATGATCCGGTCGGCGAGCTGATTGGTGCTCAACTCGTAGATTTCGCGGGGATAGACCCGCTCGCGGTACCAGCCCGCACCCATGATGAGGTGCAGACCGGTGGCTTCGGCCAGCCGCCGCATGCCCGCCGGGTTGCGGCCGGCCCCACCCGTCGTCACGTCCACCACAGCATTGCCGCCGGCCTCGCGGTACCGTGCCAGCTCTTCCGCTTGCAGCTCCTCGTCGTCGAGGATGCCGGTGTAGGCGGTGCTGCCACCGGCTGCCCAGAGATCGCAGAGGGTGTGCTCGTGCATCAGGGTGACGCCGAGCGTCTCCGGGGCAATAGGTCCGCTGACGGTCTGGATCGCCATATGCTCCTACCCCTCAAACCGGCTGCGCCGCTGCCCGCAGGAGCGCTGGCGCTGCGGACGCAATCGCCGGCCGGCACTCGGCCAATACGGCACGCAGCTCGCTGGCCAGCAGGTCAATCTCCGCCTCACCCATGATCGTCGAGACCGCCAGAATCCCGGTGGCTTTGATGCCGCGATTGAGTAACGCCAGGTAGATCAGCCGCAGTATCTCTTTGGCGCCGGCCGCGGCGGTTGGATCGGCGGCTTGCTGCTGGGGCAAACCGAGCGACACCAGGGAGGCGATGGCGCTCACCTCGAACGCCAAGTCACAGTCGGCGACCACAGCAACGAGCCGGTCACGGAGGTAGTCGCCGAGTGTGGCAAGCCGGGCAAAGGCGTCGGGAGTGAGTAGTTCCAGGGAGATCAGCCCGGCCGCCATCGTGAGCGGATTGCCGTTGAAGGTACCGGCGTGGGGAACCACCGGTGGATCGCCAGCGGCAAACAGGTCCATAATGTCGGCGCGGCCCCCGAAAGCACCCACCGGCAGCCCGCCACCGACGATCTTGCCCATCGCTGTGAGGTCCGGCACCACCCCATAGTAATCCTGGGCGCCGCCGCGAGCGATACGCAGCGTAATCACCTCGTCGAAGATGAGCAGCACGTCGTTGTCGCGCGTCACCTCGCGCAAGCACGCGAGGTAGCCCGGCGAGGGCAAGTGCAGCCCACCACGAGTCACGATTGGATTGACCAATACGGCCGCGAGCTCGTGCCGATGCTGCGTAACGAGCCGGCGGGCGGCGTCGCAGTCGTCGAAGGGGATCGTGAGCACGTTTTCGGCCATGCTGCGCGGCACACCACGGGAAGTCGGCGACGGTCGAGCAGTAGGCACGGCGCCATTGGAGCTATCCACCGCACCGTCGAACTCGACACCCTCGTAGCTCCCGTGATAGGCGCTGTCCATCTTGACGATCCGGTCGCGGCCCGTGAACGCGCGCGCGGCCTTGATGGCGTTCATGTTGGCCTCGGTACCGGAGTTGCAAAAACGCACGCGCTCCAGGGAAGGCACCCGCTCGCACAGCAGCCGGGCGAGCCGCGCCTGCGACTCGTGCGGGGCGTGCCAGCCGGTGCCACGGGCGGCTTGTTGTTGGATGGCCCGAACCAGTGCGGGGTGGGCGTGGCCGTGGATGAGGGAGGTGGCATTGTTCGTGAAGTCGAGCAGCCGGTTGCCGTCCACGTCGTAGAGGTAGTTGCCCGCGCCCCGGTCCATGTAGGTGGGGTAGGGCGCAAACAGCGTGCCGGTGCGCGTATCGCCGCCGGGCAGCCAGGCTTGGGCGCGCTCGTGCAGTACACGCGACCGCGGCGTGCGGCGGCGGTACTCATCCTCTACGCGCTGGCGTAGCTCGTCGAGCGCTGTCATCGTAGTCATCGGCTCCCTCCGTCATACCCGGTCTGCACCGCCAAGCCGGTGAGAACACCACCCTCTACGACAACTCCGTATTGACGGCGCCCAGACGGTGCTGCACTGGCAATACCAGAATCACTCCCCGCCACCATGGCGACGCTCGCTGCGATCCGGCCGGCCGAGTCCGCGTTGGCTGGCAAGCCGATACCGGCCGGCGCCGGATCAAGGCGGCTGTCGAGCGGGTGGATGTGCCGCCAGCGCCGAGCTACCGGCATTGTTGCCAACCGGACGTTAGCAGTCGAGCGCCAGAAACGCAGCGAGGGTGTCCCGTCAACCGCCGGTCAGCTTGAGGAACGCCGCCAGTGCTGCCAGACCGGCGATCACGATGGCCGCCAGCCGCCAGGTCAGTGCATTGATCGCGTTCGCCACGTCGGCCTTCGTTGCCAAGTGCGGCAGCGTGGCCTCGACACGGACCAGGCGTGTATCCAGCTGTGCCACATGCGTACTCAGCCGCTCCAGGCGCGTATCCAACTGTGCCACATGCGTCCCCAACCGCTCCAGATGCGCACTCAGCCGCTCCAGATGCGTACTCAGCCGCTCCAGGTGGCTGTCCACTCGTTCACGCCAAGCCGCCGTTGGCGCAGCCGGCGTCTCAACTGCCGTCATCGTGCTCCTCCCTTTTGTGCGTGCGGTTGCACTCGCACCAGACCGCAAACGCACAGCGCGGTATCCGCCGGACACCGCTAGGCCAGCGGGCCACCGGCGCTTCCCTCACCACGAGTTCTCCCGATTGTACCATATGTTTTGGAACATGCACAAATCAGCATTCCATCAACAGCGGAGTGTGCAGTCCTGGTGGTCGCACTGGTTGCCAGGTGCAGACGTTTGCCAAGCCAACTTCAGGAGCCGGCAAAGCCGGCGGCGTAGAGCTGGCGGGCGCGCTGCACGAGCGCGGGGGTCAGAGCGGACGGGGTACACGCCGCGGCGTTCGCGGCTAGCTCTTCCGACCCCATGATGCCCGTGACCATTGACCCGACCGCCTCGAACGACAGGACAAACTGCATCGCCGCGGCCGCTAAGGAGGGCACCGCCTCGTCGCCGACGAGAAAGCTCAAGGCGTCGGCTTTCTGCACAATGTCTTGCAGCTGCTCGGCCGAGGTGGCGCGCCGGCGGTCGTGCTGCTTGAACGGCTCACGGCCGACACGCGCCGCGGCCACGACCGAGTCCAGGAGATAGCCGCCGCCGAAGGGCGAGCGCGGCAGGAGGCCCGTGCCGTGCTGCTCGGCCAGCGGGAACAGCAGGTCGAGGGGACTCTGATCGAGCAGGCTGAACGGGAACTCGACGACCTCAACGCCCTGCTCGCGGATGGCCGTCGCGGCCCCGCTCGCGCTGTGCGAGACGCCCCACGAGCGGATTTTCCCGGCCTGTTGCAGCTCGCGCAGCGCCTCGAACGGCTCCGGTTGCTCCAAGACGTGCTCCGGAGTGTCATGGAGCAGGTACACGTCAATGTAGTCGGTGTGGAGCCGACGCAAGCTCATGTCACAGGCTATTTTCAGGTAGTCCGGGGAGTGATTCTGGTATTGCCAGTGCAGCACCGTCTGGGCACCGTCAATGCCGGGGATGTAGCCGGCCTTGGTGATATAGATAACGTCGTGCCGATGACGCTCGAAGGCCGCTCCCAGCAACACCTCCGAGCGACCGTTGCCGTAGGCATCCGAGCAGTCGTAGGTCGTAATCCCCAAGTCGAGCGCCTGGCGCAGTAACGTCACGGCATCCTCGGCCGCAATAGGCCCCCAGGAGAGGCCGCCGATCTCCCAGGTCCCAAAACACAGCGCCGAGACCGGCAGGCCGGTCCTGCCCAGCGTGCGCGTCTCCATCACGTATCTCCTTTACCGCGTCGGCTCGGCTGAACGGGGTCAGGTGCTGAGGATACCTATTTCGGACCAGATAGGAACAGGTGCGCTCCGGTCCGGCTCAATGGTGACAATCCACCTGTGGTACGGTGCGGCAAGGTCATGCTACTTTACCGTGATGTTGCCATATACATACCCTGAACGCTTCTTGGATTACGGCCGGCGCCGGACGCCTCCCTTCTTCCGCACCGTCATTGCGGACCAAACCGCAATCCGGCACACCCATCAGGAATACCCTACAAAATTGGCCGGCAGGGATGTAGATAAATAGACTTGTATAACTTGGCGCGGGACGCCGCTGCCGCGCCAGGCACCGTTCGCACCATCGAGGTCAACACGGAGGGCTAGATGACAAACGAGCAACACACGAGCCGGCAGTACATCAACTTGGACTGGGCTGACGTGGAAGCCTGGGTCAAGAGCAATCCGCGGACCAATCCGCACCCGCGGCTGCCCGGCCGCTACGTCACCCGCTGCCCCGTCCGCAAGCACCAGTCGCAGAGCAACGACCTCAGCGTATGGAAAAGAGATGATGGGAGTATTGGCCTGACGTGCCGTGGCAACTGCACGTACCGGGCCATGCTTGAAGCCATCGCCGAGAAGATCAAGCCCAGCACCGCACCCGACACCGAGCCACCGTTTGTTCAAGCACGAACAGCACCTCAACTCGAGGTACTTGAGCAAGCGTTGGCTGACACCAATGCCAAACACGCCCAGGAACTTGAGCGAGCGTTGGCTGACACCAATGCCAAACACGCCCAGGAGCTTGAGCGAGCGTTGGCTAACGCCCAAGAGCGGGCAATGGGCGGAACGTTACTGGCACGCCAAGAGGAACGCGATAAAGCTGAGTCTCAAATCAGTGGTCTTCGGCAAGATTTGAAAAACGCCCAAGCCCAACATAAGCGGTCGCAGGAAAAACTTCGTGCTGATAATGAAACGCTCCAGAAGCAGTTAGCTGCCGCTACCCCCGAGGTCATGAACGACGCCTGGCGCCATATTCGTAATGGGGAACCGCTCGCTGCCTATAGAGAGGCCATGGCTATCCTGGAGAGTAAACTGAGGGACGTGCTAGGAAACCCACGGAAGCCGACCAGTTCTCAGGAGCTAGACCTATACCCCTTGATGGAGATGGCTGCTACGAAAGGCCATATCAACGGAAAACAGTTGGATCATCTGGATCTTATGCGTGAGCGGAGAAACAGTTTCGCGCACAACTCTGAAGAAAAGGTGAGAAAAAGCAAGAACCCGTTGACGGAGAGTGAAGCACGCGCCACAGTGGCTTACTTGGGACAGGTCATAGACCAGCCAGAAGCCTAGATGCTCCGGTATCCAGACGCCGGGCCATGGCGCTTGGCAAGACGGGGCGTCCGTCTCCCTATCTTGTCCATCCTGTGTATCTATGTGGGAGTTATATCGCAAACTTGACGCTGGGGTGGCCTGGCTCATCGTGCCTCCTAGGTGATCAGGCCAAGCCATCGCTGCCAGACGAGCACATTGTCGGTGCCCGGACCGGCCACAAAGTCCCGGTAGCTCTGGGCCAGTTCCCGGCGGCGGCGAATGGCGTGCGGCCGGCGCAGCGTCAAGGCCGCGGCGTCATGCTGGGCAGCGAAGCGGAGTCTGCGCCGGTTCTCCTGGCGATTATGCCTGATCATGTCGCGGCACTCGGCGGCGGTCAGGCCGGCGGGAGGGAGCTGGGTCAAACGGGGGTCGCGGCGCCGTTTCTCGCTAAGGTTTGACGCAGCGAATTCCGGCGGATCGGTTTTGCCGTCCTTATCGACAGTTGGTAGCTTCTCCATCTCACATCTCCTTCTGCCCCGACACCTTAGCGTGTCTGTCGGGTGGTGCCCTGGGGCGGTAGCGAGCCGCCCGCAGTGGACTAATCAGCCGTTGTCAAGTTTGCGATATAATCCCCAATCAATTGTGAGCCGTCTTGGAAAGACAGAGGCCCCGACATGCGGGGCCTCGACCCTACCGGCGAAGCGATAGGGGAAGTTACTGTTACCCAGTGTACACAACTTGCGGGTCTGTCAACCTAATGACCGACAATATCAACACTCTAGCCTGAGCATCCCCTCACCCTGGGCCCCCTATGGTCCCCCCGCTGTGCGGGGGGACGGGCGCAACATGTTGCGCTCCTACGGCTTAACCCGTACCCCCCTCGTCTACCCCGGCGCCTCCGACTCCTGGCGGAGGAGGTGCTTTTGGATTTTGCCGACCGAGGTGCGGGGGAACTCGCTCCGAAACTCCACGAACTCGGGCACGCGGAACTTGGAAAGCCGCTCCGCGCAAAACGCGATGATCTCATCGGCCGTGGTGGTCCTGCCTTTCTGCAGGATGATGCAGGCCTTGATCGCCTCGTCGCGCATGGGGTCCGGCACGCCGATCACCGCCACGTCCGCGACCGCCGGGTGCTGATTGATGACGGCCTCCACTTCGCCGGCCGCGATATTCTCGCCGGCGCGCTTAATCATGTCCTTGGCGCGGTCCACGAACCGGAAGTAGCCCTCCTCGTTCACGGCGACGACGTCGCCGGTCCAGAGCCACCCGTCGCGGATCGTTTCGGCCGTCGTCGCGGGGTTCTTGAAGTAGCCCTTGGTGATCGTCACACCAGGGATACCCTTCACCAGCAGTTGCCCCGGAGTGTCCACGGGGACATCGCACCCTTGCTCATCCACGACGCGGCACTCGTAGCCCAAGGTCACCCGGCCGATGCTCATGTTGTCCCTGGTGTCGTCGAGCGGATTGGTGAGAGGCTGCCCCATCGTCTCCGTCATGCCGTAGATCTGTAGCAGCGGCGCTTCATAGCGCTCCTCCCATTCCGCCAGCTGGGCTTCCGTGATGTTCTGGGCGAAAAACACCATCCGAAACCGGTTGTCCCGGTCGGTCGGGGCCGGTGGCTGGGCCAAGATCATCCGCATGGGGGCAGCAAAGAGACTGGTGATCGTGACGCCGTAGCGGGCAGCTTGCACCATGAACCGGGAGGCGCTGAACCGGGGCATGAGCGCCACGCTGCCGCCCACGTTGAGCGAGGTCATAAACGAGTAGTATTGGGCGTTGGCGTGGAAGAGCGGTAACGTGATGAAATGCCGGTCCTCGGGACCGAGGCGGGTGAGCTTGGAGACCACCTCGCTCAGGTAGATGTAGTTGGCGTGCGTGACCAGTACCCCCTTCGGGAGGCTGGTGGTACCGGACGTGTACAGAATAGCCGCCTCATCCAGGGGGTCCACCGGGATCGGAGCCAGCCGGTCGGACCGGCCCGCCACAAACTGATCGAAGGGCAGCACGCCGGGCGCGGCCTCGGTCGAGCCGGTCAGGATAATCTGACCGATGGTCGGACACCGCTCACGGAGCGCGACGACGGTCGGCAGGAGATCGGGTTGGGTCACGGATACTTTGCTCTCCGAGTGCTTGACCGGGTAGGTCAGCTCGTCGAGCGGTGAAAGCGGGTTGGTCGGCACCATGACGGCGCCGATCTTGGCGATGGCGAACCAGAAGAAGAGAAACTCCGGACAGTTGGTGAGGTGCAGGTTGACCCGGTCGCCTTTGGTCACGCCAAGGTCGAGCAATCCGTTGGCGGTCCGGTTGACGATCCGGTCGAATTGCCGATAGGTATAGCTGTGACGTGCCAGGTCTGCACCACCGATTTCCATTTGATTGTGCAGACCTGGCGTCGTCAGGGACTGCTCCTGAGGGTCCTCGAAGATGAGGAACGTCTTGTCCGGCAGGGTCCGGGCCTTCTGCTCGAGGACCTTCCGCAGTGTACGCTGCCCAACGATGGTCATGGACATGGCGTGCTCCTTCAATCGGCTGGGATGACCGGCTCCACACTCATACCATCACAAGAATAGGTATGCCAAGACGTGAACTATCCTCACCGCCCGTTCAGGACGGTAACGACCATGCGTGGCGCGCAGCAAGGAGGGATGAATGCCCGGATTTGACCTGATTACGAGTATCCGAGAGATCGAGGCTGCGCGTGATGACATCGTGCATCCCAGCTTTGTCGGGACCCTGTTCGACGGGCAACCCAATTTCGAACTGGTCTTTCCGTTTCCCAGGCAAGCGGAGGCAGACAAGCGCCGCGGTGATGCCGTCTGCGCCAACGTCGCGCAGTTTCTGCACGACCACGTGGACCCCGACGCTATCGAACGCACTGGGAACATTCCCCGGGAAGTTCTCGACGGTCTGGCACAGCTAGGCTGCTTCGGTCTCAAGATTCCGAAGGAGTATGGCGGGCAAGGACTGTCGCTGACGAACTACAACCGCGTCTTGCAGTTGGTGGCCAGCGTTAGCCCGGCCTTGGGCCTGATCCTCTCGGCCCACCAATCCGTCGGCGTCGCCCAGGCCCTCATCCTGTTCGGCTCCGAGGCGCAACGCCGTCGGTACTTGCCGCTGCTGGCCCAGGGTAAGGTCTCGGCGTTTGCCCTCACCGAGCCGGCGGCCGGCTCCGATCCGGCCAACATGACGACGACCGCGGTGCTCGAAGCGCACGACGACGGACCGTACTACCGTATCAACGGCGAAAAGCTCTGGTGCTCGAACGGCACTATAGCCGATTACATGACCCTGATGGCAAAAGTGGACGGGCGGATTACCGCCTTCATTGTACCCATGAAGACAGCCGGCGTTGAGGTGGTGCAGCGCTGCGAGTTCATGGGATTTCGGGGCCTCGAGAACGCCTACCTCCGGCTGACCGATGTCCGCATACCCGCAGAGAACATCATCGGGCAGATCGGCGAGGGCCTCAAGATCGCGCTCACGACGCTCAACACCGGCCGGATCAGCGTCGCCGCCATGTGTCTCGGCATGGCCAAGCAGGTCTACGAGCCAACGCTGAGCTGGGCGGCTGCGCGGCAGCAGCTTGGCGATCAGATCGGCAGACACGAGCTCAATACGCACAAGCTGGCGCACATCGCCACGCACCTCTTCGCCTCCGAAGCGGTCGTGAGCTTCGTGGCGGCCTATGCCGAGCGCCACGACGTTGACTTCCGGGTGGAGAGCGCCGTCGCCAAGCTCGTAAGCTCCCTGTACCTCCAGCAGATTCTGGACCATGCGATGGCGCTCCGGGGAGGCCGGGGCTACGAAAAGGCCGCCTCACTGCGCCAGCGCGCGGGGGAAACCCCCTTCCCGATGGAGCGCCTGCTGCGCGACGGGCGGCTCTACGTGATTGTCGAGGGAGCCAGCGAGATTATGAAGCTCTTTATCTCGCGCGAGGTCATGGCCCCGCACATCAAACTGGCCTTGCGGTGGCTGCTCAACACGCAGGACGGCTTTCCAGTCATTGTCGGTAACTTGGGAAAACACTATCTGCCCTGGTACCTGCGGCAAGTGATGCCGCAGACGACATCCGTGAACCGGCTGGCCGCGCCGCAGCTGGCAGCGCATCTACGCTACATCGAGACCACCAGCAAGCGGTTGGCGCGGGTGCTTTTTCAGCAGCTGATGCGGACACTGCCGGAGTATGTCCGGCGGCGCAGTCGCTTCGCCGCAGACGGTGATGCCGCCTCGTTCCAGCAAGCCACGCTGGACCTCATCAACGACTTCGCGCGGCGCCAAGCCGGTATCGTGCGCTTCACCGAGATTGGCATTGATCTCTTTATGATGGCAACCGTCTGCTCATACGCCGAGAGCTTTGGGGAGCGCGAGCGGCCCGAAGCGCGTGATTTAGCCCACCTGTTCTGTCTCGATGCCCGCACCCGCATCGAGCAGCGGTTCCGGGCCATCCGAAATAATCACGACGAAGTGGCGACGCGGGTGGGGCTGCGGGCACTCCGGGGTAATGACGGCTCCGAGCCGGCGGAGCGGCAGAGCGGCTACAGCTTCCTCGGCGCCGGTATCGCCGAGCAGACCTACACCTAACCGCAGCAGCCGGCCGCCTACATGTTCACGCGCTCTTGCAGGTCAGCCCACCGTCCACGACCAGCTGCGTGCCCGTAATGTATTTCGCTTCGTCCGAGGCGAGAAAGAGCGCGGCATAAGCCACGTCCCACGCATCGCCCATCTTACCGGTGGGGCATTGACTGTCGCGGATGGCCAGCATCTCCTCTACGTCCCCGTCCGCATAGGCGTCGGCCAGCGATTGGGCCACCATGGGCGTGTTCATCAGGCCGGGCAGGATAGAATTCGCGCGAATACCCTGCTTGGCGTACTGCATCGCGATGCTCTGCGTCAGCTGGGTAATCGCCGCCTTGGTCGCGCTGTACGACACATACGGCACGCCCAACCAGCGGATTCCCGTGATGGAGGAGATATTCACGATAGCGCCACTGCCCTGCCGCACCATCTGCGGCAGCACGTACTTGCAGGTCAAGAAGATGCTCTTGAGGTTCACGGCGTTGACCCGATCCCAGCTTTCCTCGCTGGCCTCGACGCAGCCACCGACCTCGACGATACCGACGTTGTTGTGGAGCACGTCAATGCGCCCATAGGTGGCTAGGCAGCGATCGACCAGGCCCACAACGTCCGCCGACTGCGAGACGTCGGTCTGATGCGTGGTACAACTGCCCCCCTCGGCGTCAATGATCTTCTTCGTCTCTTCCGCCGCTGCCAGGTTCAGATCAACGGCAAAGACCTTGGCCCCTTCCCGTGCGAACAACACGGCCGTGGCCTTGCCATTCCCCCAGCCCGGCCCAATCGCCCCGGCGCCGGTAACGATCACGACCTTGTCCTGGAGTCGTTTTCCCACGCTTCCCTCCTTCCGGCAGATCGGAAAGCCTTCCGACCCTTAACCCGGCGCAGCCGCCGTCAATCTTGCGCACGCGGGAAGCTACTCCCCGGCCGCGGCGAACGGTTCGAGGTCGGTCGCACACCAAGCATAGGCCGCCGACTGCCCAAGCCACTCGGCGGTCGGGACGTCGGCGGCGTCCTGGGCCGCGAGTGCTGCCCGGGCAGCTTCCGATTGTGCCGCCTGCGAGCGTTCGCGCAGCGAGCCGACCAGCGCCGCGAGCGCCGTAGCGGAGGTCTGCCCACTAGCCAGTGCCTGCGCCAACTCGTCTGCTATGTCGCTGATAGCCGCGTGCTTGGCAGCATCCCCGGCGCGGGTCGAGGCCTGTGAGCCGTGTGTCGGCTCGGCGCCAATCCATTGCCAGCGCGCCACCAATGCCGCGAGTGATCGCATCGTACCCTCCCTTACTGCCGTGTATCGAAGCTGAATTGACCAGTGACCCTGGCGCCTGGAGGAGTAGTACACTATGCAGCAGCCAGGACCGGCATCCGCTCGGCGCTCGTCACGCGCAATGGAGCGCGGAGCGCGAGCCACCGGCAGTGTGACCATACCGCGCCTTCGCTGCCCGCGCCAACCAGTCACTCGCCTTGCGCCGCGCAAAGCGATACCCTAGTGCATGATCTAGCCACCAGCGACGAACAACCCTACGCGCACTCTTTCCTATCTCGGAGATCGAAGGGAGCAAGACGATGGTTACTCTGCCCACCGATTACCTCTTCCCAACGATGGTGGTAGGCAGCCTGCCACGGCCGGTGTGGATACGGGAGCTTATCGAGGAGCGGAAGGAGGGGCGGATCAGCGAAGCGGATGCGGATGCCCTGCTCGATACCGCAATCCCAGCGGCCATTCGGATGCAGGAGCGGGCCGGCCTCGACTTCATCTCGGACGGCGAGTGGCGACGCGAGAGCTACGTCAAGGTGTTCACCGAGGCCGTGCATGGCTTCACAACCGATCTCATCCTTGCCAGCTCCTCCTCGGTTTCCGCACTGACCTATCCGGCAGTCACCGCAGAGCTGCGGCCGCGGCAGCCGATCACGACCGCAGCCGCCACCTTTCTGAAGGATCACGCGCACGCGCGGCTCAACGTGTCGCTGCCCTCGCCGTATACCGTCGCGCGGCGCATGTGGAGTCCGGAGCATTCCACGGCAGCCTATCCGACCTGGGAAGACTTTATGGAGGCGTGCGTGCCCATTATCCGCCAGGAGATTCAGGCGTTGATCGCGCTGGGTGTCCAGGCCGTCCAGCTCGACGACCCCTGGCTGGCCCTGCTCGTAGACCCACGCTACCGCGAGCGCGAGGGGATTACCGATGTCAACCACGAGATCGCGATGTCGGTGGCGGGCGTAAACGGCGCGACGGAGGGCATCAAGGGCGTCTTCCTCAGCGTGCATCTCTGCCACGCGCACTACAACCGGCGGCACGGTTCCCGCGGGCCATACGACTTGATTATCGGTGCGCTCGGCGAGATGAACGTGGATCGCTTTGCAATGGAGTTCGCCACACCCGATGCGGAAGGGATCGAGGTGCTGAAGGACTTCCCGGAGCACAAGATTCTGGGGCTGGGGGTCATTGACCATACCGACACACACGTCGAAACGCCTGAAGAGGTCGTCGCCCGCGTCGAGGCCGCCATGGACTACGTGCCCAAGGAGCGGATCACACTAAACACGGACTGCGGCTTTGCCCCGTCGAGCAGCAATCCGATGGATTTCGACGAGGCCTATCTCAAGCTCAAGGCCATGTGTCAGGGCGCGCAACTGCTCCGCGACAAGCACGGCTAGGCGTTCCCGGCGCCGCGACGTACCGCCGCTCGTTTCACCCGCTGAGGGGTAGGCCGCGGCCTGCACCTGTCGGTAGAGCAGGGAGGGGAACGCTATGTGGACGCTGGAAGTGAACTACCTCGCCGTCGTCGTCGCCGCCATCGTACCCATGGCCCTGGGGGCGGTGTGGTACTCGCCGGTGCTCTTCTCTAACGCCTGGCTGGCGGCCATCGGTAAGACCGCCGACGAAATCTCCGCGCAAGCGAATCAGGTCCAGGCATTCTCGATTGCCATCGCCGCCTCGCTCATCAGCGCCTACGTGCTGGCGGTACTCGCCGCGTTGAGCGGTGCGAGCAGCATACTCGACGGAATCGTCTTGGGTCTCTGGGCAGTCGTGTTCATTGCCACCGCCAGCGCCACTTGGGGCGCATTCGAGGCCCGGCCGCTGCGGCTCTGGCTCATCAACAACGGCTACTACCTGGTAGGACTACCGATCATGGGCGCCATCATCGCCGTCTGGCCCTAGTACCCCGACACACACCGTTGGGTACAATGATGGCCGGTAGGAAATTCACTACCCGGCTCCACGCAGCGCTATCGCTGGCGCGAGGCTTGGTCGCAAGAGCACTGCGGGAGCGTACCGTGAGGGAGGTAGGAATGCCGTCTACGGATCCAATCCGCGTACTGGTCTGGTCCGAGCGCACCGAGCCAGCAGCCGTCTATCCCGATGGGATGAACGGGACTATCGCCGCCGCCTTGAATGAGCGGGATGGCATCGTGGCACAGACGGCCGAGATCAACGATCCCGAGCAGGGTCTCAGCGAGGCCGCGCTCGCCGCAACCGACGTGCTGGTCTGGTGGGGACACGGCCGCCACAGAGACGTGACCGACGAATCGGTCGCGCGCATCGTCCGCCACGTGACCGCACGGGGGATGGGCTTCATGCCATTGCACTCCTCGCACCACTCGCGGGCCTTCAAGGCCCTGATGGGTACCTCGTGCGACCTGGGCGGGTGGCGCGAGGACGGCCAGCCGGCGCATCTCTACGTGGCCGAGCCGAGCCACCCTATCGCCGCCGGCATACCGCAGTACGTGGTTATTCCCCAGGACGAGATGTACGCCGAGTGGTTTGTCATTCCGCCGCCGGATGAGCTGGTATTTATCTCGTCGTTCCTGGGCGGCGGCGAGGTCTTCCGCTCCGGCTGCTGCTGGCGGCGCGGCGCCGGCCGCATCTTCTACTTCCAGCCCGGCCACGAGACGTACCCGGTCTACTTCCAACCGGAGCTGCACACCATCCTGGCCAACGGCGTACACTGGGCTGCCGGCCGGACCTAGCCTAGTAAGGGCCTCCCCGTAACACTTGTCGCGTCGCGCTGTACCAGCGGGTTGGTGTGCCGTGATTGGCCAATGCATTTATCCCCGTGGGCATACTCTTGATGACCGATCCAAGTGGTGCTTACCTGGCTGGTCACGCTTCGGCCTGGAATCAGCATGCTTGTGCTAAGGAGTTCCTTTGTCAAGTAGGTGATCGCCGCCGAAATGATTCTGGCTGCCGGACAATCGTCTCTGGTGTTTACCATCGAATTGCTTAACGCACTCGGTTATCCCTGATCGTGACCTCTGTGATTCCACCGTGATTCTGGTTCTTGGCGTTAGGTGTTGACATTGGCTTGATTCCTGGCTTATAATCATGATCGGTATCAGAGAAAGGAGAAACACCATGACCGCCGCTGGGAAAACAGGGGCGCCACTCCCTGCCTACGTGAGTTGGCCAACCTTCGAAAATTGTCTGGCCTGGTTGAGCGATATGGTCGTCTTGCCCACTCAACTGGACCGGAGTGTGTGGGAATCAAAGTTCTCCGGAAGTACGGGCAGACAGCTAATGCTGGCCCTGCAATGGCTTGGACTCCTGGATGGCGATCATAGGCCAACGCAGGCACTTGAGGAACTGACAGCAGCAACCAACATCGAGGAACAGAAGCAACGCCTGCGAGACATCTTCCGCGCAGTCTATGGGGCTGAACTGGTTGATGACATCGCCAGGATGACCCCGCAAATGGTGGACGACAAAATTAAGGCGTTGGGCACATCTGCATCAACTCAGCGCAAGGCCTTCAGCTTTTTCGTCAACGCTGCCAAATTCATGGATCTGCCCATCCCACCGACCATTGCGAAGCGGGCGCGCAATCGGCCCGCTGGGAAGCGAACAGCAGCCCCGACTAAGCAGCAGAAAGCAGAAACCGTCCAACAAACGACCGAGCCTCCAGCGTCCCCGAGTGAGCCAGAAAGCACCGTGCCCGCGATCCAAGACACCTATAACCTGCACGCGCTAGTGCTGGATCTGATGAAGGACCTCGAACGGTTTGGGCCAACTTGGACAGAGCCGAAGAGAAAGTCCTGGCAAGCAACATTCGCACAAATCCTGGACTATGCCTATCCCGCCAAACCAGGTGAGGCGCCTAATGATGCCCATACTGACCGTTGAGGTGGTCGCTGGGAAACACGAGGGGGCGAGATGCCTCATTGCTCTGGCGGGCAAACATCTCGCCCCCGGAAAGGAGCGTCCAGTGAAACTGGACTGGTGGCAAAGAACGAAGCGAGCGGCTGAGAGCTTCGTGCTGCCGTCGCCTATAATACCCTATCCAGCCCTTGACTGTCGTAGAGCAGCTTCCTGCGCAGCTTGCCTAACCGCTATCAGGAGGTTGCTCCACTAATGTCCTGACTCTGCGTCGCCTCGATACTTGGGATCGCTTGATTGGCCATGTGGCGGTCCAGCGTCCAGCGTATCGGGGCTACAGCTTGGATCGTAGCACAGTTTCAGTTTTAGCGGCGCGTCATGGCGCACCTAACACCTAGACATGAGATGAAACGGGGATTATCACTTTGTAACAGGAAGGCAGCCATACCAGGAAACACGCTGTACTACCCCTAAGCTTCTTCCAGCGTCCATAGCTCGGCCAGCGGTATCGCCGCCAGTGCCGCGTAGTCGGCTGGTGGCTCCGTAGTGGTGGCCATCGCTGCGACCGTATGCTCGCGCCACCGCAGCACCACGGCCGCCCCACCGCATACGCGCAGCCGGCCGGAGCCGAACGTCGCCCGCGTGAGCGCCTGCAAGCTATCCGCGACGCTGCCGTCCACCGCAGCAGCCTGACGCATCGGGATGGTCACGGTCAGCGCGGGGTCGGTGGGGTGGATACCCCACCGACTGCACAGGTCGGCAATGAGGCGGACGGCGCGGCGCGCCCCGGCCGGAGTGGCGCCGTGAAAGTGCTCGACCTCGTTGAGGAGTACCTCGACCAGCTCGGCGTCCGGCGGCGGTAAAGGCCGCAACTGCCGGGACGTGCGCGCGGCGAACACGTCATCCCAGCCGGGCGAATAACGCTTGATATCCACCACCGGCGTGCCGTCAATCATGTCCAAGCGCTCCAGGGAGAGCACGGTGCCGGCGCGATGCACCAGCCGCGCGATGTTGAGGGCCACTGGATTTGGCCGCGTGCTCGACCGCAGGCCAAACACGCCGCGCTGGTCCCGACCCGGCCGGCCACTTTTGCCGGTGACGGTGAGGCGATGGCGGTGCGCCTGGTGGAACCAGCCCAGGATGATGAGATGGCTATTCGACTCGACGTCGCCGAGGCCGTCCGCAAACTCGGGCAGCAGCTCGATCTTGGCCGGCACCCCGTCGTTGGGCATGGCCTCGCGGTCGTCAATCGGTGAGTACACGTAGCCTATCGGTACCAACGTGATCGGCTGGGGACCAGACATCGTGAGCCTCCATCGCGGTGCAACCGGTGCCGCGCCTACAGCGCGATTCGCAGCCCATCATATGCCACACTCACGTTGAGTTCGGCCACCTCCCGCACCAGTGCGACCGCCCGATCCTCCATTCCAGGATGCACGTGGACGAGTACCGTCTGCTGCGGCTGCGTCTCGCGGAGGAAGGACGCGACTGCCGCCGGCCGTAAGTGCGACGTTTCCAGCAACAGGAGATCCGTCCCGGCAATGATGGGCCGCAAGTCATCTAAGCCACCGAGGTCCCCTGAGTAGATGATTCTGCGGCCCTCCAACTCAATCAAAAAGGAGAAACATTCTTGGGGTAGCTGGGTGGCGCGCGTAGCTGTCACCTTCAGTCCCGGCTCAACATGGATCTCTCCGAGGCGAATGGGCAACCAAGCTAGCTCGAAGCGCAGTCGCTCTGGTCCCAACACACAGGCGGCCAGAAACTCCTGAAAGGGTGTGATCGCGGATGCGGGGAGATGCAGCCTGATCTCGCTCGGCAGCGTTGTGTCAATGGTTGTCCCATCGGGCGACCGGGGAAAGCGGAGATTGCGGAGGTGCCAGGGAGACTTGACGTGCATAGACCAGGGCAAGCCCGCGCCTCGGGAGGGATCAACGTTACGGCTCATCAATCGGATGGCATTAATGAGCTGCGGCAGGCCCCCAAGGTGATCCATGTGCAGATGCGAGACAAAGATACTTCGCACGCTCGTGACCGAGATGCCGTGGCGATACAACGACGCCGCGACCGGCTCGCCGCAGTCGAAGAGATACGTAGACGAGCGGTGCAGCAAGGCGACAGAGGGGTTGCTGCGCGTGGCTGTAGCAAACGCACCGCCGGACCCGAGGATCACAAGCTCGCTCATAAACGTCACTGTCCCCACGCGAATGGCCTGCTGGCCGTTTCATTAGCTGCACGACCGGCACGAGGGCCTACCCAGGGGCGGCCGCTCTTGCCACCCTTGCTGGCCCAGCCGGGCACCGAGCCGTCTTATGCAGCGGTGACGACGCCAGGCTCGCACCACCGATTTCCATTTGATTGTGCGAGCCTGGCACGTCAGGTGTTGCTGCTCGTTAGCGGCTTGGTCGCTCTCTTTGGCGGGCCAGCGGCGGCTCAAGGTCAACCGTTCCGCCGCGCAGTAGTCCACGATAGGATACTTCGTGCATGCTGGGAAGTCGGGTCATGATCGGCCCCCGCGTACCGGCCGGCGATCAGGAGAGCGGCACGGTCTGGGGCTGTCCGGTGCGCGCCGCCTCATCAAGGGCATTGCACAGCGACACCGTGCATACCCCGTCGTGGACATTGCACAACGTATCGCCGTCCGTCTCGATCGCTTCGAGCAGGTTCAGCATCATGGATGCTGTGCGCTGCTCGTCTGCGGGTAACTCCGATGTCTCCAGGTAGTCAATGTCGCAGCCTCCGAAGTCCACACGGCCGGTGTGCTTAGAGAACACAGCGCTGCGCTCCCCATCCCACATCTCGTGGAACCACTTGGAAACGAACGGGTTGTTGCCCTGATCGGTACTAATCACCGTCGAGAGCGCGCCATTCTTCCACAGGATCGTCCCCACCAGACCGTCGGGATAACCCATCGGGCCTTTGTTCCTGGAGTCAAACACGCGTCCTTCGGCATAGACCCGATCGGCAGTGCTGTCCATGAGGTAGGCGAGGAGGTCGACCGTATGCACCGCCGTACTGATGAGCAACCCGCCGCCATCATCCTTGTCCCACAGCCAGCTGCTCCCACCTGGCGGTCGCAGCGCATAGTTGTCCATGGCAAGCTGACCGTGGCTCAACCGCGGCTGCGGGATCAGCTCGCGGGCCTTCTGCACGGTGGGCGCTATGCGGAACTTGCAGTTGACAACCAACTTCACCCCGGCCTTCTCTACTGCTTCGGCCAGGTCTACCGCCTGCTCGCGCGTGACGCACATCGGCTTCTCTACGACCAGGTGCTTGCCGGCCTGCGCTGCCGCCAGTGCCAGCGGGTGGTGTGCATCATGATGGGTCGCGACCACAACGAGATCAACGCTGTCGTCACGCATGATCTGCCCGGCATCGGTGGTCGCATAGCTGCCACCAAGCTCATCCCGCAGCTTGGCCGCTTTGGCCTCGATCTCGTCGCAGAAGCCCACGACGTCAAGGCCCAGATCTTTGGCCCGGCGGGCGTGGCCACTGCCCGCACCGCCACAGCCGATCACGGCTGCCTTCATAGGGAAGACCCCCTTGTGTTAGTTGTCAGTGGTCAGTAGACCTACCCCTAAACCCCCTCCCTGAAGGGAAGGGGCCGGGGGATAAGTCCTTAGCTGAAAACTGACCACTGATCCGCCAGAGGCGGAAGAACTACCAAGTCCAGGGTGTCCTTCACCGACACCTGGCCCTTCCAGATCCGCTACCCGTACTTCTGGTTGAACTGCTCCAGCATCGCATTGATCTCACGCGCGGCCTGCTCCACCGCGTCCTTCACCCCAATCGGTTGCTTGCGGACCGCACTCATCAGCTCGGTAATGCGACCGTAGTGCTTGGGGAACTCGGGATGAGCCGGCCGGAAGGCGTAGTCGAGCGCATCCACGAATTTCTGGAACTGGGGCACGTCCTTGAGCACCTGGCTGTATTCCGCTGTCTGCACCACGGACTTGCGGGGCGGCAGGAACATCGTGGCCGCTGCGTAATGCGCTGCCGGCTCGGTGCTGGTCAGCCAGCGCATCACCTGCCAGGCCGCTTCTTGCCGGGTGGGGGTAGTGTTGAACATGACCATGTTCTGGCCAAAGGTGGCGATGAACGGCTCCTTCTTCGTCGGCGATGGGGAAACGTACATGTTCTCCAAGCCCCCGATGCTCCGCGCCCACAAGACCAAGCGGTACGCGCTCGTCTCGTAGTGCATGGCCAGATTGCCATTGCGAAAGCGCGGGTACTGAGTACCCGTGGCCTCGAAGAAATCCCTGTCCGGCACATGCACCTGGTGCTTATGCACCAGGTCCGAGACATACTGCACGGCCTCAATTCCTTCCGGGCTGTCGAAAAGGATCTTGTTCTGCTCTTTGTTGTAGGCCTCGCCCCCGGCCTGCTTGAGCAGATTGAAGAACTGCGAAGCCGTGCCCGACAGCCCGTCTATCGCCCAGATGCCCGACTCTTTGCCCGGACCCACGCTGAACTGGAGCTGCTTGCAATACTCCACCAGATCATCCCAGGTGTAACCCAACTGCAGCGGCTCCAGGCCCGCCTCTCGCACCATCGCCAGGTTGGTGTAGGGCAAGTCACCGTTGGTTTCCTGCGGCAGGCTCCAGACCTTGCCCTGCCACATGCTCGACTCCAGCAGGTGCGGATAGAAGTCGTCCATCGTGTCAGCATATTCCTTGTCCTGCTTGATGAACGCCTCTTGAAGCTCGACCGCCATGCCAGCCAGGCCGTAGCCATTCATGCTCCAGTAGGCAGTGTGCATCAGGTCGGGCTGGCTGCCCGCCGCGTAGGCGGCGACAATGTCAGCACCTGTGCCCCCGCCCCGTGGTTCCAGCGCGAGGGTGACGTCGGTGTCCATGGCGTTCCACTGGTTGGCCAGGCTCACCCAGCCGGTGCTGCGCTCACTGTTCTCGCCTACCATCCGTTGACCACGCCAGAAGGCGCTCCACAGGACGACCTTCTGGCGTGGCTTGGCCTTGGCCTCGACCTCGACGACCTTCTCGACGACGACCGGCTTCTCCTTCTCGACCACGATGGTCTGCCCGGCGGCCCCGGCCGCACCCTTGGCGCCGGCGGCGCCGGCAGCACCGCGATCACCCTGGGCGCCGGACCTGCCGGCCGGACCTGCCGGCCCCTGCACGTAGCGGACCTCCACTTCACCACAAGCCGCCGCGAGCAAACCGCCCAACACGGCTACTCCACCACCCAGATACCGTCTACGGATTACGCTTGCCATCGGCCTACCTCCTGGCAACTCGCTCCCCATGTGGGAACGGCTCGTGCGCTCGCCCAGTGACGCAGCGCCCGGCGAGCGGTCAGACGCACCTGCCCGTGCCGCTCTACGCGTAACGGCAAGAGCAGCAGCCACACCGTACAGTGGGGGGAGGGGCTTGTCAAATTGGTGGGTGTGGTGATCTACATATCTTAGAGCCTGTGTGAGAAGTGGAGATTTAGCATACCCTACGGGACATGACTAGGAGACCATACCCCAGTGACCTGAACGCGGCCCAGTGGCGGGTCCTCGCCCCGTTGCGGCCCCCTGCCAAGCCGGGGGGCCGGCCGCGGAGCGTGGACCGGCGGGCGGTGCTCAACGGGATCCTGGATGTGCTCCGCAACGGCTGCACCTGGCGAGCGCTGCCCCACGACCTCCCGCCGTGGGGGACCGTCTGGTGGTATTTCCGCACCTGGCGTCAGGACGGCACCTGGGCACGGGTCCACGAAGCGCTCCGGCCCCTGGTACGTCAGCGCACAGATCGTGATTCCACCCCGAGTGCGGCGATCATCGCTAGCCAAGCGGTCAAGACGACGGGAAAAGGGGGCCGCGGGGCGATGACGCGGGCCAGCGCGTGACGGGGCGCCAGCGCCATATCGTGGTCGATACGCTGGGCCGACTGGTGGCGGTGGTGGTGCATCCGGCGGATATCCAAGACCGCGACGGGGCCAAACTGGTGCTGGCCAAACTGCGGGGACCGCTGCCCCGCTTGCGCCTGATCTGGGGAGATGCCGGGTACGCGGGCCGGTTGGTGACCTGAGTGCAGGCCCGGACGGGGTGGGAACTGGCGATTGTCCGGCGGCCGCGCGGTCACCAGCGGTTTGAGCTGCGGCCACGTCGGTGGGTAGTGGCGCGCACCTTTGGGTGGTTGGGTCGCTCCCGGCGGTTGAGCAAGGACTACGCAGCCATGCCGGCCAGCGCGGAAGCGTGGATTTACCTGGCGATGATTCAACTCATGCTCAGGCGACTACAACCGACATGACTAACCTTTTCACACACCCTCTTAGTCATCATTCTCCTTGATACACTGATTCTACATATTCTAGATATGGCCTGGGAACCGCTGACCGGCGACCTGGAGGAAGTCCGAGCCTAGCTCGACGAGGCGGGTCGGTTTGGGAGGTGGGCCGACATAGCGGCATTCGGAGCGAACGTAGTGCGTGGCATAGCCGCGCCGGCGCTTGTCGGACAGGTTGATGCCGCTGGCATGGAGGAGCCAGCCGTGGTGAAAGCCACAGCCACCCGCGGGCACCACGAGCGGCACCGCGTCGGCCAGTTCCCCGCGCTGTGCCCGCGCCTCGTACTCGACGCGCTCCTCGCGGCTCAGGGCACCGAGTTTGTGCGAGCCGGGCAAGTACCACAGACAGCCATTCTCCTCGGTCGAGTCGTCCAACGCCGTCCAACAGCTGACCATGTGCTGGGGAGGATCAATCTCGAACCCGGCGGGCTGGTCCTGGTGATAGGGCTGCCGCGAGCCGACGCGCGGCGGCTTCATGAAGAGCTGATCCTGGTATAGGACCAGGTTCGGACCGAGCAGCGCCGTGACGATCTCCACGATCCGCGGCCGGCGGGCGTGCGCCTCGAAGACCGCATCGCGGCTCAGGGCCAGCCCCGCCATCTTCCGCAACGAGAACTCGTAGTCGTCCGCTTCCTTCTCGCCGCGGGCCACGGCCGGCTCGACCTGCCGTAAGACGCGAGACTGCTCCGGCGAATCGGGGCGAGCAATCGCCTCCGTCCGCGCGCGCATGGCGGCTACCTCGTCCGGCGTGAGGAGGTCCTCCACGATGAGAAACCCCTGCTCGTGAAATTGCGCTACCTCGGCTTGCGTCAGTGCCATGTATGCCTCCAATTCCGTACCGATCAGTTCGCACCTACCCCCAACCCCCTCCCTAAAGGGAAGGGGCCGGGAGTTAGGTCCAACCAGTGCCCTCCGCCGCTCTATTCCGGCCGGCGCTATGATACACCCGCTGCTGGCGATCTGGCCGTGTACTCAGGAGTCCGCAAACTCCGGGATCACGTACTTCCCGAATAGCTCGATGGACTTCATCACGACCTCGTGCGGTACGGTGTCGGTCTGCATCGAGATCAGCACTTGATCGGCGCCCGCGGCCTCGTGCTTCTTGAGCGCCGCGATACAGCTGTCCGGGTCGCCGGCGATAATCACCGCCCGGTCGCAGAGCGTATCGGCATCTACTTTTTCCCAGACCTTGTGCGCGATAAAGTTCGTGACCTCCGCCGACTGCCCCTCACCGCCCGGCGGCTGCCCGGTCCGGATGAAATCCTCCTTGAGATGGTCGGGTACGCCGCCCCACTGCTGCAACAACCGGCTGTAGATGTCCTCCACGCCTTTGGCATACGGCCGGTCGGGTCCGAAGAAGTTCTTGATTGACAAGGTGCCCAACTCGCGGCCTTCGCGATTGTCTTCGGTGCAGATGCCGATAGTCTGACTGGCCCACTGCGCGTTGATGCAGTCGCCAACCGGCGTAGCCTTACGGACGGTATCGTGATAGGCCGTGATGTGCGGCTCTAGGACAGAGGGATCGCTGGCTCCCATCGCCAGGACACCGATGCCCTTCTGCGCTGCCAGCTCATAGGTCGCCGCTTGCAGGGCAGCAACCCAGATCGGCGGATGGGGCTTTTGGTAGGGCTTCGGCAGCACCTGCCGCGGCGGGACGCTCCAGAACCTGCCTTCCCACTCGAACCAGTCCGCCGCCCAAATCCGCGGGACCATCGTCAGCGACTCGTCCCACATCTCGCGGCTCCGGCTGGGGTCTATGCCCATGCCGGTCAGCTCGTAGGCACCGGAGCGGCCGGTACCAAAGTCCACCCGGCCCCCGGCCAAGTGGTCGAGGGTGGCGACCCGCTCGGCTACCCGGATGGGGTGATGGTAGGGCAACACGATGACGCCCAGGCCCAGCCGGATGCGCTCGGTGCGTTGGCTCAGGGCGCCGTACACGATCTCCGGGCACGCGGACCCCGAAAAGCCGGTCATAAAATGGTGCTCTACGAGCCACACGTAATCGAAGCCGACCTGATCGGCGCGGATGATCTGCTCCATCGTCTCTTGGAGCAGGAGGTGATCGTTCAGCTCCGGTCGCGCCATCTCGTAGTGCAGGCCCAACTTCATGCCAACGCTCCTCTCCCGCTGCCTCCCTAATTGGGCAGTAGCTTTAGTCCCGGTGAGACACCCACCCAGGATCGTGCGGGGAGCGGTCCCGGCGGTGCCGAGAGGCCTCCGGATCTCTGGCCTATGCTATCGTACCAGCACTGGCACTGCCGAGCGTTTTCTCGCCCGAATCCTACCGCGCCCCGAGGAAGGACCAGCAGGTGGAGCCGCTCACACTCTATGTCGCAACCGACGGCAACGACGCTTGGTCGGGCACGCGAGCGGCTCCGGTCGCTGACCGGTCCGATGGCCCCTTCGCCACGCTGACCAAAGCTCGCGACGCCATACGGGAGCGGAAGGGCCGTGACGGGTTGGCACAGCCGATCACCGTCCTCGTGCGTGGGGGCAAGTATTACCTCGCGCAACCCCTCGTCCTGCGCGCCGAGGACAGCGGCACCTACGAGTGTCCCATTACCTACGCAGCCTATCCGGGCGAGCGGCCCATCATCAGCGGTGGCGTCGAAATTGACGGCTGGCGTCCGTACAAAGGCAAGATCATCCAAGCCACGTTCCCCGCCGGCAGAGGCAACAAGTCGCGGTTCAGGCAGCTGTTCTTCGATGGCAAGCGCCAAGTCAGGGCACGCTGGCCCAACCGTGACCCCGACGATCCTCTCTACGGTGGCTGGGCCTTCATGGAAGGTCCGGCCGAGGAGGGCAGCACTCTCACTTATGGCGTGCTTCCTGGATCGTTCGATGAGCGCAGTGCGCTCGCCTTTCGGTACCGGCCCGGCACCTTCGAGCGTCGCTGGGAAAAGCCCACCGAAGCGGAAGTCTATGTCTGCGCCGGCAAGTACGGCAGCTACACCCTCCCGATCAAGTCCATAGACTGGGAGGCCCGGGTCATTACGGTGGCGCAGACCGGGCGGCAGTTCGACCGCTATCCCAACTTCCTGCCCGTCCCCTTCTTCCGCAATGACCGTTTCGTGGTGGAGAACGTGCTGGAAGAGCTAGACCAGCCGGGCGAATGGTGTCTCGACTCCGCAGAGGGGACATTGTACTTCTGGCCGCCCACCGGCACCGACGGCGCGGTAGTCATGCCGGTGCTGGACTGCCTGGTGAAACTGTACGGGGCCGCCTGGGTCAACATCGTCGGCTTCACCTTCACGGAGACGACCACCGGCGACAATATGCACCGCGAGGGACTGGAGGGTTACGGGGCGATGTTCCCGCTTCCCGGCCGGTCCTATTGCGGCGAGGCCCTGCACCTGCGGGGCGCGGAGCACTGCCGCATCGAGGACAATCACTTTGCTGCCGTCGGCGGCAACGCCATCTACCTGGAGGACTACAACGCCCGGAACGTCATCACCAACAACGAGATCAGCCATGCCGGCCACAACGGCATCTGCCTCCTAGGTAGCAAATACTTCAATCCGGTGCCGCGGCACCCCCTGTTTAACCGGATCGAGGACAACTACATTCACCATTGCGGAGTCTTCGATCACTACAGCACCGGGGTCTTCCTGGGACTCAGCCAGGGCAACGTGGTCGGGCACAATCGGATCGAGCACCTACCCCATAACGCCATCAACCTGGGCAACAGCGGGTTCGGTCGCAATATCGTGGAATACAACGCAATCCGCCACGTGGCCCTGGAGATCAGTGACACCGCCGCCATCAACAGCTGGATGGAGGACCCCGCCGGGCACACCGAAAAGGGGGCCGAGCGGTCCGGACACCTCATTCGCCACAACCTGATTACCGACGTGCGGGGGTGTGTCGTGGACTCGGATTGCAGCCTGGTGCCCAACCCCGACGGAGTCCACGGCATCTATCTGGACAACTTCACAAGTAACTGCTTCGTGTACGGGAATATCCTGGTGCGCTGCGGCTATGCGATTGCCGTCAATATGGGCAAAAACAACGTCATCGAGAACAACCTGGTCGTGGACTGCAACTATGGCATTCGCTACAGCGCGTTCCACGGCTATGCTCCCCAGATGTACGGCTTCACGCTGGGCAATCGCTTTACACGGAACATCGTCTACCGGGCGAATGCCGCGGGACACATGTATCTGCTGTATGACCGCGTAGGCGAGCTGCCCCTAGATCGAGTGATTGGGCAGTCCGATCACAATCTCTTCTTCGACCCGGCCGGCAGACCATACACGATCGAGACCCGAGTGGGGCGCGGCCGGGATTCGGCGGCAGTGGATACCAAGGTCTACAGTCTTGCCGAGTGGCGGCGCTGGGGGTTCGAGACAAGCTCGCTGACCGGTGATCCGCTCTTCGTGGACCGCGAGCACGGCGACTACCGGCTCCGCCCGGAGTCACCGGCGCTGGCGCTCGGCTTTCTCCCCATAGACGTTGGCACGATCGGCCCGCGGCGGGAGGCTTTTTCAGCCACAGAGAACCTAGAGAGCACAGAGTAGATGGGTGGATTGGACCTCACCCGGCCCTCTCCACATGGTAGAGAGGGCCGGGGTGAGGTCCAGGGAGCACTTGCGGAAAGCCGAGCGCCGGCAGCTATGCCGGCAAGGTATCGGGGACGCCGGCGGCGGCCGCCATGATCGTCTCGATCTCCGCGAGGTCGTCCGGGGTTAGGCGGACGTTGAGCGCGCCAGCGTTGTCTATGACCTCGCTCGGATGAGACATGCCGACGAGCGCCACGCTCACCGCCGGCTGGTGGAGCACCCACGCGAGCGCCAGTTGGGCGACGCTAGCGCGGTGGCGACGGGCGAGGCTACGCAGACGCTCGACGAGGGCGAGGTTCTGCGTGAAGCTCTCCGGGGCAAACAAGTCCGGGGAGGAGGCCTCGCTGCGGCGCGGGTCCGTCTCGGCGCAGGTCATCTCCGCAGTAAGCGCCCCGGTGAGCAGGCCGGAGGCCAGCGTGGCGGAGGCCAGCACTCCGATACCGAACATGCGGCACGTCTCGAAGACTTCCTGCTCCCAACGCCGGTCGAAGAGGTGATAGTCAACCTCGTTGACGATCAGCGGAGCGTGCGGCAAGCCGGCCAGCACCTGCTCGGCCTTGAAGTTGGCGACCCCAATATGGCGCACCTTGCCCTGATCCCGTGCGCCGACCAACGCGGCCAGCGTCTCCTCGATGGGCGTCCGCGTATGACGTGCCAGAGCTGCACCACCTATTTCCATCTGATTGTGCAGGTCTGGCGTCGTCACGAGAACATCCACGAGGAGCAGGTCTACATAATCGGTGCCGAGCCGGCGCAAGCTGGCGTGCAGCCCCCCCACACCGTCGAGGACCGCGGCACGGCTGCCATCATGGCGGGCGGTCCGCTCCGGGTCGCCGGGGTCCCACGTATACCCGACCCTGGTGATGACGGTGACTTCCTGGCGCCAGCGGCCGAGTGCCTGCCCCAATAGCTCATCGGCGCGCCCGAAGCCATAGCGCGGCGCGGTGTCGAAACAGTTGATGCCCACGGTCATCGCCTGCCGGATGGTGGCGATGGCGTCAGCCTCACTGACCGGTCCGAACGCGCCGCCGAGGGGGCGGCAGCCGAAGCCAATCGCCGAGGCCACTAGCTCGGAGCGGCCAACGTGGCGATACTCCATCGGAGCCGGGGCTGTCGGGGCCATGTGCAAGGGGAGTCCCGCCATTGATTGTCCTTATACGCCGGGATTACCGTCCGACCGGGGCCGGGAGCGCCAACAGCGGATCATCACGAGGTACTTGCCGCGGCAGTAACCGGCTCATCCGGCGTTCTGGCCGAGCAAACGACTCGCTACGCGCGGTTCCAGGCATGGGCCACCGCTGCCGCCTGCGGTACCTCTTCCGCAGACCGCTCACCCGCGGGCACGGCCTGAGAACGCGGTTGATTGAAGACCTCCACCAGCTCACGGGCGACCGCCGCCGGATCGTGACGGATGGCGTCTTGCTTATTCCACAAGACGTATTCCTGGTTGCGCTGCTCGATCATGCTTCCGGCAACCACCTGGACACCCAACTCGGTGATCTTCCGCACTTCCTCGGGCGTAATTGCCAGCAGTAAGAGACCGTTACGCCGGAACCGCTCCAGGGTGGACTCGGAAGGTACACCGGTATTGATGAGCGCGTAGTCGAGCAACTCGGCTCCGAGATACGAGGCCACCTCGGCTACGTGATCGTAGGCCGTGAGACCGTCAGTCTGGCCGGGCTGGGTAGTGGTATTGCAGATATACACGGTGCGCGCCCCGCGCTCCCGGGCCTCGGCGATGGCCTCGCGGACGCCCTTCACCAGCAGCGAGGCGATCACGGTGGTGAAAAGGCTGCCCGGCCCGAACGTAATCAGATCGGCTTCGTGGAGCGCCTCGACCACACCGGGATAGACCTCGGCTTCCTCATCGCGGAGGAAGACGCGCTGGATCGAGGGCTTGTCCAGCCCTCGCACACTAACTTCCTCATATCGCAAGGTACCGTCTACCAACTCGGCGCAGAGATGCGTGTTCGTGAGGGTGACCGGCAAGATATGCCCGGCCGATTGCAGAATTCGGTTCGTTTCCAGCACCGCCCGCTCAAAGCTCCCGGTCATCTGCGCCAAGGCGCCGATAAACAGGTTGCCGAACGCCACCCCGTTGAACTCGTTGAGGCGCTGGCTGATGATCCGGTGCTGAAATAGGTCTCGTAGGAGAGGGTCAGCACGCGAAAGGGTCACCATCGCGTTACGCAGGTCGCCGGGTGCCGGTACTCGGAGGGTATTCCGCACGGCGCCGGTGCTGCGGCCGGAATCGGTCACAGCGATCACGCCCGTCACGCCATCCGTGTACTCGACTAGCCCCTGCATGACCTGGGCTGCACCGCAGCCCCCCCCGAAGCAGACGGCCTTGAATGCGCGATGCGGTGTGGCCACTGGCTACATACTCCTGTCGAGACTTCCGGTGAGTGCCAACTGCGATCGCGGCGGTCGGCACTGACCAGCCAGCGACTACCCTAACTGTATAAGCAGTGAGGTGGGCGCCGCCATGTTACCACAAAAATACAAACGGAACACACGCCCCACGGTTCCTACCGCGCGGCCGCACCACCCGGAGCGCCTCGGAAACCGGCCGCCAAAGGATAACGTTGGCGCTGTGCATTCGCCCACGCCCACCGGCCTCCACTCCACGTGCAGCCGTCTCCGGAGCGGCCAAGCTGCTGTGCTAAGATGGCTCTACTATGCCGCGTCTGTTTACGCTCGAAGCAGCCCTCGCCCTGCTACCCCGTGTTCGGGAGCTGATGGCTCGCACCCAGCAACAACGTCAGGATTACCTCGCGGCCGAACGGCAGCTCGCGGACGCCGTGCAAACCGTGCGGGGGAACGGCCAGCGGGCGGACACGTTGCGGCAAGCGCAGGAAGCAGCCGCGCGCGCCCTGCGCCAGGCCCAGCAAACCGTCGAGACGCTGCAGGACCTCGGCTGCGAGGTCAAAGACCTAGAAATGGGCTTGGTTGATTTCCGGTCGCTGCGGGAAGGGCGGGAAGTCTATCTCTGCTGGCGTGTCGGCGAGGAGACCATCTCCTACTGGCACGAGCTTGACGCCGGGTTCGGCGGGCGGCAGCCGCTCGACTAGGCACTGTTGACACTTCCCGGTCGCTCCCGCTTGCGCGGGCAGCCGGCGCGGACAAGGAAAGCAGGTACCATGACACAGTCCAGCCCAGCCACCATCCCCCCGGACATTGACGGTCACGTGCGGGCCATTGCACGCGAGCAGGAGCCGGCAGCGGCTGTCCTCGCCCTGGCGCTCATCGTCCATCGGGCCACGAACGAGCTGCAAAAACTCAGCCGCCGCGAAGCCGGACGGCGGCGCGGCCAGCCCGATTGGGGTGCCTGGGCCAGCCTACAGAATGCTACGCGCGACATGGTGCTCAAGGCCGCCACGTGCCGGAAGACGGCCCGCCAACTGGCCGCCGCGGCGGACGACAGCCCGGCGTAGGTGGCGGCGCGGCGCTTGCTCGGGGCGCCGGACGGCAGACGCTAGGGATCGAGGCAGACGAGCGGGCGCGGGTCGTCTACTACGGTCGCCGGGCCGGTAGGACCGTCGTAATCGGGCGCCGCCAGCACGACCACTTGGCGCATCGGGGTGGTGCCGGTGTTGCGGAACCAGTGGACGGTATGCGCCGGAATGATGACCGCCACGCCGGGGCGGACGGTGACTTTCTCGTCACCAACCTCGCCCTCGCCGGTGCCCGCCAGGAACAGAAAGACTTCCTCGTGCGGATGCGTGTGCTTGGTCGTGGGACCACCGCCCGGCTGCCACTCCGAGGTCCAGATCGAGACCGCCGACGCACCGACGGACTTACTGACCAGATAATGCTGGACCGCGCCGGGGTTGGTCCGGTATTTGGGACGGTCGCCGCCGTACACGACAGGCATCGGTGGCCTCCTCTCAGCCGTTGCGTTGCCGGCCATCATACACCGGGATCGGGAATACCATCTCAGCAGCAGCGGGGACTAGGGAGTAATCTACAGAACTGTTTGCAATACAACAGAAATGTAGTGTATGCTGAACGCTAACCAGTTAACTAGTGAGGAGTATCACGATGGCACCCGTCAAGCCTAGCCGCTTCAAGTTCGACCCGGGGAGCATCGCACAAGTCAGACAACATGTCGGCCTCAGCCAAAAGAAGCTGGCGGCCATCCTAGGTGTTCCTGCCAATACGCTGTCTCGCTGGGAAACCGGCGCCACCACTCCGGACGCCGATTCACTGGCGGCCATCTATTCCGTGGCCACTCAACATGGGCTATCCGCCCAGTTTTTCCGTAGGAGGGAGAAGATGGCCAAAGCATCCAAGAGCCGCACCCACTTGCTGGTGTTCTGGGACTTACAGTACCTATCACCCCACGTCTTTGCTCTACCCAATTTTCTAGATGACGCCAATGCGTCGGTGCGTCAGGAACTCGACCGCCGCTTCTCAGCTACATCTCTTCGCCAGTTCAAGGCATTTGCTCAGCAGTCCACGGTGTTTATCCATGGGTACCAACCGACCGCCGAACTACAGAGGCTTGGGTGGAGGGTGTGGGAAGACACTGAGGACCTGAGCGACGAAATCATCAGTCAAAGCAAGAGTGACTGCGGACACGAACCGGAGAACACCATCCTCGTGCTACTGACTCATCCTGGCCGAGATGAGTTTGCCGACTTGGTGCGAGAACTCAAGAGTAACGGGGTGAACGTGTACCTCATGTCTTCAGAAGCTACGGAAAGGACGGCCCTCGTCAAAGCACTAGGGGACAAGCATTGGATCAAGCTGAAGGGAATACCCAAGGCTGTCGAGGACCGCACCCGCCTGCTCGTGTTCTGGGACTTCGAGCACCTATCACGCCCCTCCTTATTCCTATCCGATTTCCTACCCAACGCCAATGCATCGGTGCGGCAGGAGCTTGACCTACGCTTCCCAGCCACATCCTCTCGCCGGTTCAAGGCGTTCGTACAACAGTCCACGGTGTTCATCGACGGGAATCAACCGACCGCGGCGCTCCAAAGGATCGGATGGCGGGTAGAAGAAAGCGATGACATCATCAGTCAAAGCAAGAGCGACTGTAGACGCGAACCGGAGAACACCATCCTCGTGCTGATGACTAACTATAGCCGGAGCGAGTTCGTAGACTTGGTAGGAGAACTCAGGAGTCAAGGGGTGAAAGTGTACCTCATGTCTTCTTCAGGAAACATGGAAAGGACGGCGCTAGTCGAAGCGGTGGGGCACGAGCATTGGATCAAGCTGACAGGACAGGTATGGTCACAGGTACCATACTGGATACCTACCGCATAAGTTCACCGATAGCCCGATCCGTCGAGCGAGTCCGCTGCCGGCAGTCCAACCGTGCGGTGCCACGGCGAGACCGTGAGCGTTCGGCCCTGGCTTGGTATACTCTAGGTATCCGCAATCCTCGATAGCTCAATTGGTAGAGCGAGCGGCTGTTAACCGCTAGGTTGCAGGTTCGAGTCCTGCTCGAGGAGCCAAACGCCCTAGCATTAGGTACTTCGGCCGTTCCGGTTAACCCATGTCGCACTGGAACCGGCAATGCGTACTCAATGCCCACCTGCCGTCGGTCGAACTCTATCCTCGCAATGAACGTCACGAGAAACATTTTGCACTCGACGAATGATGAGCCTTGCAGCAGCCTTCTCAGGCTGGCGGCATAATTCTCCGTTACGAGAGCGCCAAGCGGTCTCTCGCCGGCCTCGCTCACGGATTCCAGCGCTACATCTCTCCGCTCATGCAATTGCCGCTGCTCGGCTCGTAGTTGCCTGAGCCGTGGTGCTAAGTCGTCAATGTCCACCTTGCCGCTCTCAAGGGCGGCATACAGGTGTGACAGCTTCTGCTCGACGGAACGAGACCGCCGATCCAGACTCTGGATTTGCTCTGCCGCCCGGCGCCTGTTCGCCCGCAATTCCTCGTTGGTCAACTTCACCAACTGCCGGAGGTTCGTCTCGGTCAGGATGTTCTCCTTAACCCGGTCGAGAACGAACCCTTCTAGCTTCTTGGCATTCATGGCCGGGGCATGACAGACCGACACACCCTTCCTCACTCTGCTGCTGCAACTGTAATAGAGGTACTTGCCGGATTTACCATTCGTACCGATTGCGCTGGCGCCGCACCGCCTACAGTGGGCAAGCCCGCTTAGGAGGTACCGGCTTGAGACCGTCATCGGGTTTCTCACTGGTGGGCGCCTGGAGGCCACGAGCGCCTGAACCTGCGCGAACACGTTCTTGTCCACGATCGGGGTGTGACTGTCAGGTACACAGATGACCTCCGAGTCATCCTTCTTCTGCCGACGACCAGAAACCATGCCGCGTCTATTCCAGACTATCGTCCCGATGTAGGCCTCATTCCTGAGCATGCCGTTAATGCCCGTGGCTGCAAAATGCTTGCCGGTGCGCGTCCTCAATCCTTCGGCATTAAGCGTTTTCGCTATCTCCCTCGCACCCTGTCCATGGACAGCCAGGTCGAACACCTTGGTCACGACCGGGGCTTCCAACTCATTCGGGACCAGCTTCGACTTGGTAGCAGCACCATTGGTAGCGGATACATGTTTGTATCCGAATGGTGCCGTCCCGCCGTTGCGGTAACCCCGAGCCGCATTCTCCTTCATACCCCTCATGGTGTCCTGGGAGAGGTTAGCTGAATAGAACTCGTCGATGACCTCGATAATGCCCTCCAGCAATGACCCGGCTGGGCTCTCATCGACCTGCTCGTTCATGGAAACAACCGAAATCTTCCGGCGTTTCAGCAACGACTTGTATATGACCGAATCCTCGCGGTTCCTCGCAAATCTCGACAGCTTCCAAACCAGAATCGAGTCAAAGGGCTTCACCCTGTTCTTGGCAGCCGCAATCATGTCCATGAAAGCTGGCCGATTGGCCGATCTCGCACTCTCAGCCTCGTCGACATACTCAGCCACCACGTCCCACCCCCGGCCAAGAGCGTACCTCTTGAGAGCCTTTAACTGGGCAGGTATGGAAAGCTCCTTTTCGGCTTGCCGCTCGGAAGAAACACGCGCGTAGATCGCCACCCTCATTGGCTCGTTGTTCTTCGCTGTCATTCTCCTGTGCCTTTCGCAACTAGCTGTGACCTGCTCATGTTATCTGGGGCGTTGGGGCCCTACGACTACTACCTTTGCCAACTGTCTCTGCCGAATGACAAGCCAGGCAGAGGTGACCACCTGGCCCAGCCAGGCACTTTCTTGCCTACATTCCAGCTCAATGCCTGTCACCCTTGACCATGCTCAGACCACTTCGTAGGCCGTTGGGAGGCGCAGAAAGGAGGCCTGGCCCAGTTGGGGCAAGAGCACGGAGCGGTCTCGGTACGGTACCGCGACGAGGACCACTTTGGCCAGCTTACCCTGCCACGTGACGGGTCTGGCGGCGACGGTGAGGTCATCGGGGTAGGCCAGGGCGCAGCCGTTGACCCGTTCAACGTAGATGGGCTGGCCCGTTTGCGCGACTCGCATGACCACCGAGCCACGCGCCGGCGGCCGGCCCCGCCGGGGCAGGCGACCGCGCCAGCTCGACCGCGGCGTGCTGCGGTTGAACCCGGGGGGCGGGGCGACCACGGTGGCGCGCAAGACCTCCGTCACCGGCGCCGGTTCCGACCGGTGGGGCGACCCGTGCGCTTGGCGCTCGTATAGCACTGTCAGTAGTGGCTGGTGGCGCATCACCTCGGCGAGCCGCAGGGCCAGCGAGGCGTAGGAGCGTTGATACAGCCGTTGCAGGGCCACCACGTCGAACCCGGTGCGCTGGGCGAAGCACGCAAACGGCGCCGGCTGCATCAGGACCGCGGCGGCGAAGATATCGGCCTCGCGGCACAGCCGCTTGCCCCGCGGTAATCCAGTGTGGGGATAGAGGTCGTGGAGCCGCTCCCGGAGAATCTCGTAGGTCGCGTGGAGAATGGTGTGCTCCTGGGCGCCGGGCCATTCCGAAGCCTGGTACTGGATCAGGTAGCCACCGTCTCCCGTGCTGACGTGCAGCCCCCAGAGGCTGTCGGGAAGGTGGGCGCCGACAGTCATGCCGATATCGGCCCGGCGGAGCAGCCCGGTCAGAGTCGCCGGGCGCGGGGAAAGCCGGCGAGGCCGAAGAAGTCCACGAAAGCGCGGGCCAAGACAGTGGGACGGCGCATCCCTGCCGCGTCGGCGTCGCGCATGTACCAGTGGCAGAATTCGGTCAGTTGATCGCGGCTCATGGGAGCAACCGTTTCCCGGTGAAGTGCTCATACATTTCGACGATGAAGCGCTTGGACTCCGCGGCGAGGGGCCCCCGGGGTCTGGTCCCGAGCCGGAACTGCGGATCGTCGAGGACATACTGGTAAGCCCGCTCTACCTCCTGCGTCTCATCCACCGGCGGTGCCTCCCCCTCGTCCTCGAGATGCCCAGCCCGTTTCAGCAGGTCGTGGACCGGGACACCATAGAGGGCGGCCAGCCGCTGGAGCAGGCGGGGGCCCGGCTGACGTTGCCCCTGTTCGATCTGGGAGAGGTAGGGGTAGGAGATGCCGGTGAGGCGATGCACCGCCCGCAGGCTGGTCTTGCCCCGCAGCCGTCTCAGCAGCGGCCCCAGCGCCAGGTTCTGGTCGTCGACGTTGCCGTTCATCGCTCCATCCAGTGTATTGCTTTCGTTGCATTCATGCAAACAGCTGCCGGCGACCGGCGAGTGTCGTCTTGCTGCCATATTATAGCAAGTATTCGCCAAGGAAACGGACGCCTCTGCGGTGGAGACCATTGCCTCAGTGTTACGGTACTGATAGAGTATTGTAACACTGAACGGATGTGCAAGTCCCGGCACTTCGACGATCGATGCCGTGCGGCACCACGGCCAGTTGACGCGGGTTCACCATCCGAGGAGGACACGTGAGTAGGGAGTTACGGCTTACCAGGGAACAGGAAGAGCGCCGCGAGCGGGGCCTGCGCATTCTGGCGCGGATGATCGCGCGGGCGGATCTGGCCTCCTTGCGTGAGCAGGACACCAGATCCGCGGCTGGGCGGGACCGGCCGGGCACCCCCGCCGAGGGCCGCGCCGGGAAGGAGCCGGCTGATGGCCGGTAAAAGCCGCCTCCAGAAGGTGCGGTTGAGCGCCTTGGCCCTGTGGGCCCACCTCAACCGGCACAACCTGTCGCAGAATGAGTTGGCCCGGCAGCTGGGGATCACCTCGGGTTATCTGTCCCAGTTGATTGCCGGCACGCCCTGCCCTTCGCCCCAGCTGCGGCGGCGCCTGCTAGGCGCCCTGGGCGATCCCCCGTTCGACGACCTCTTCATCGTGGAGGACAACCAGTGAGCATGGCGCACCGGCGCCCCAAGGCGTTGTTTCA
This sequence comes from Chloroflexota bacterium, assembly GCA_965220865.1. Lineage (GTDB taxonomy): Bacteria > Chloroflexota > UBA11872 > UBA12225 > JAJDUF01 > JAJDUF01. The sequence continues at coordinate 1,847,497 of OZ244848.1, read as the reverse complement.
GCCCGGGTACGCCCTGCTGCCGGCGGACTTCCCCGCGCGGCTCGCGCTCCTGAAGGAGGCCACGGGCCTCTCCTGGGAGGGGTTGGCGGTCTGTCTCGGCGTGGACAGCCGGCAGGTGCTGCGCTGGCGGCAGGGCACGGAGCCGGGCGGCGGGGCGATGCTGGCACTGGTCCGGCGGGTCCGGCGGGTGCCCGGCGGTCTGGAGCTGCTGCTGGCAGAGGACCGGGTTGAACCGCCCTGGAGGACATAGCACCGCGGAGTGGCGACATGCGACGCAGGACCAGCGACCACTCCGCTACCCCGCAGCCTGGCGCCGGGCGGGCTAGGATTATGGGCCGCCAGCAATGGGTCTACCGGCGGTCCCCGGCGGAATCCCCTAGACTCCCCCAACGCCTAGAACGGCTGAAGGACGCCGCCGGTTTGTCCTGGCGGGGACTGGCCCGCCGGCTGGGGGTGGATGCCCGCCTGCTGCGGCGCTGGCGGCCCGGGACGCGGCCGGATGCGGGGCATCTCCTGGCCCTGCTCAGTCTTGCCGAGGAACTGGGCCTGCTACGGCAGTTGCTCCCGACGGCTGGGAGTAGGGAGCCGTCGGGCAATGCAACGGCAGCCGGACCCACGTTGTCGTTGAGCCGCGAGCCGCGCCAGGACAATTGAACACCGGCGAGAGGGGCCGCCCACGACTGGGCAGGGAGCAGCACCTGTTCCCTGCCCGCCACCGCAGTTAGTCCTGCGCTGCCCTGGTACACTTGTCAGGCGCCCTCACCGCTCCTCGCCACCTTCCGCCAGCAAGGTGACCAGGAGTTCGTCACCATCCAAGCACTCCCTCGCTTCGCCGCCAGCCCCCCTCGTGGCACGACCCGCTGCCCCCCGGGGCAGTGCCCCGGGGAAGGCCGCGGCGGGCTCCCCACCCGGCGGCGGGGACCAGGCCGGCCCCAGCGGCCCCACCTGTGCCAGGGCCCGCCGATGGGTGACCCACAGGGGCACGTGGACCCGCTCGCGGGCCAAGGCCTCCCGCGCCACCCGCAGGAAGGGGGTGGCTGCCAGCTCGTCGTCGAACGCGACCAGCACGGCGGGCGGGCGACCGTGGTCGTCGGTCGGCCGGGGGGAGGCGTAGTAGCGCCGGTAGGGGGTCAAGCGCGCGGCCATGGTGGTGGGCCGCACCACCCGGCGCTCCCATTCCAGGAGGAAGGGCCAGATCGTGCCGGCCCCTTGGAGGAGACCGAAGGCGTCGAGCCGGACCGAGTGCAGCCGGTCGTGATGCCGGAGGTACCGCGACGCCCGGCGGGGTGGGTCGAGCTGGACCAGCTCCCAGCCCCGGGACCGGGCCTGCTCGGACAGCACGGCGCCGAACCAATACACCGCAGCGGTGTGCTCAAGGTGCCGGAGTAACTGCCGGCTGGCGGAGCCGGCGACGTTGCGCCAAGAGACGCGGGACCGTTGGGGTCCCGGGGGGCGACACTCCAGCGCCGGCGTGTTCCAGGATGGACTGCATCCGCGGACCCCATTGGTCCCAGAGGCCTTTGGCCACCCGTACCACCGAGTCGGCGGTGCGGTCTCGGTCCGCGAAGATCCGCGTATCGAGCAGGTTGATCCCCGGGGCGTGGGCCTCCTCGGCCAGATCGATCAGGCGCACCTGGTCAATCAGGGCGGCGGGAACCTGTCCCAGCAGCGCGTTCACCAGGTCGGCGTGGGGGCCCACGACGACGATGGCGTCGCTGTCCCGGCCGGCGGCCTTCTCCTGCAGCTTGTGCGCGATCAGGTGCTGCATGAGGGTGGACTTGCCCATGCGGGTGCGGGCCACGTAGAGGTGGTGCCGGCGCAGCAGGTCGTCGTCCCGAAAGGTGCATAGGGGTACGTAGTCGGGGCCACTGGCGCGGAGGGTCATCCGCCAGGCCTGCTCCCCGGTGGCGAGGCGCAGGGGGTCCGCGGGCGGTGGGGCCGGCTGGATACGGGCCTGGGGATAGTGGGCCCCCCAGTTGCTGGCGCACCACCGCGTCCTCCTGACAGCGGGCCAGGAACGTCACGCCGTCGGCGTCGCCAGCGATCTCCAGGGCAAAGGGTTCGGGCACCGCAATGGACTGGAGCAGGTTCTCCACGCCGAGGAGCGTGCGCTCGCCGGTGTGGGGTGGCACCACGGCTAGGAGCACCGGGGGATTCCGGTCACCAGCGCGGCCCAACAGCCAATGCAGCGGATACCGGTTCATGGGCGCTGCCTCCTAGTCGGGGGACGGCGGGGTATCCTGGCGGGACCGGTGCGTGCCGGGCCGCCACTCGATGACCCGGTGTTCCGCAGGCGTGGCCTCAATGCGGAGCGGGAAGCGCTCACCGCGGGCGATGAGCAGCCCGTCGCCGCGGGGGCACGCCAGCAGCCAGCGCTGCAGGTCCGGGGGCAGATCGAAGGCGTCCCCCACGGTGCCGATGGCCGCGGCGTCCTGTTGCAGGAGTAGCTTGAAGGCGGCGTTCTGCAGCAGGGCCCGACCGGAATGGCCCGAAATGAGTTGGGAGGGGTCCTCGGCGAGCAGGTCCTGCACGTCCTGGGTGATGAATTGTAACCCCAGCTGATGCTTGCGGGCCCGCTTGGCCATGGTGACCATGAACGCGGCCCCCTCCGGGTGCTGCATGATCGACCACACTTCGTCCACCACCAGCAGCCTCGGCCTGGGGTCCTGGGCGGCGGCGGCCCAGACCGTTTCGGTGCAAACCATCGCGGCGGCCGGGCGCAGGGCCGGCTCCAGCAACCGCAGGTCAAAGACGGTGATGAGCGCCTCGTTGGTCAGCAGGTCGTCCCCCTCGTCGGAGAGCAGGTGCCGCAGACTGCCCGTGGCGAAGGGCCGCAGCAGTCCGGTGAGGTCGTCGGCCCCGTCGTCTTGCAGGTAGCGGTAGAAGTCGCGAAAGCCGGTGCGCGCCCGGGGTGCGGCGTAATAGGCAGCCAGGGCATGATCCAGGGCGGCCCGGCGCTCGGCGTCCAGCCGCTCCCCCACCATCACCTCGAGGAGCCGCCGCAGGCTGCCGATGCGCTGCAGCAGCTCCTCGGAGTCCCCCCGCTCGATGACGAAGGAATTCATCCCTTCCCCCGGCACGCCGGGAGCGAGGACGCGCCCGCCGGCTGCGCGGGCCAGGTCGGCGTACTCGCCCTCGGGGTCGATGATGTGGGCGACCACGCCCCGGCAGATACCCCGCAGGACCCCCAGCTTGGTGGCAAACGACTTGCCCGCCCGGACCGGGCCAGGACGGCAGTATTGGCATTGAGGTGCGTACCGTCGAAGGGGTCGTAGACCACCGGCGAGCAGGCCCGCAGGTCGATCCCGTAGAGCGTGCCGCTGCGCGTATCCAGGCCAGGGGTGCGAAGGGGAACAGCCGGGCCAGCGACGAGGTGTCCAGGGTCCGCCACCCGGCCACGGCATTGAGGGCCAGGGGCAGGGTGGAGCGCAACCCGTCGCGCTGGCGGCAGGTCAGCAGGTCCAACTTCCCCAGGGTGGCGGCGAAGTGGGCGCGCGCCCGTTGGGTCAGGTCCTGCAATGACTGGGGGTCCTTGGCGTGCAGGGTGATGGAGAGCGACGCATGGAACAGTTGCTCCCGGCCGCGCTGCACCTGGTCCCGCAGCTTGGTGACGTCCTCCAGAGCAATCTCCGCCTCGGGGGAGAGGGTCCGGCCTCGGCGGAGTGACAGGGACTGGGCCGACTCGAAGCGCACCTTCTGCCACTCCAGGGTGCGGGCGGCCTGCTCCGCCGGGATGGGGGCGAGATGCAGGGAGAGGTCCATAGGCACGCCGGCGGCCATGAGGTGCTGGAGAAACCCGGGCGCCAGGGTGCGGGGCCAGCGGCCCCGCTGCAGTGACCGCGTGAGGTGCGTGCCAACCCGGAGGCCGCGGCGGTTGACCTCGACCTCCACCGGGGCAGCCTAGTCGATCGCTGCTGGCGAGCCGCCCAGTGCAGCCGCCAGCAGCAACAGCCGCAGGGTACGGCCCCGCAGCGGGTGGGCCGCGAGCCCGGCCCGGGTCAGCAGGGCGCACAGCTCGTCGGCGCGCTCCCGCTGGCAGCTGGCATAGAAGCGCCGGTCCAGGATGCCGTCCCGGGTCTCCAGGGTGGTGAGCAACTGGCGCAGCGATTCGGCCGCCGCCTGGGCCTCCTGGCGCAGCTGCTGCGGTTGAGTTGCCTGCAGGTCTGCGCACAGACGCGCCAGGTCCGGGGGGGTGCTGGCGCACTAGGAGCTGCACCGGGAAGTCCAGCGCATTGAGGGTGCCGGCAAAGGCGGCCAGCTTCGGCTCGTCCAGCTCCAGCCCCAGCACCTCGCAGATCCCCACCGGCACGCCGTCGAGTCGCACCGGCCCTCCTCCTCCAGATGGGAGAGCAGGAAGTAGTGGGACAGTGATGGTGGTGGCTGGGTCGTAGGGCTGGTGCTCTTGCGCGACTTGCTCCCCTGGCCGGGCAGCATCCGTCGCACCACGCGGGAGGCACGCTCACGCTAGGCGGCACACAAGACTCTCGCCGAGTTAATGTAATGGGGTCCCACTGCCCCGGCCCCCACCCCCTCCGTATTAGCAGGCCCTATCCCAAGCCTTCATAAAGAAAAGGCCCAGCGCTCCTTTACGGGTGAAGCGAGGCGGCCGCTGTCCGTCTTCTGACCGGGTCTACGTACAGCATCTTGATGAGAAAATACAGCGTCAAGAAAGAGTCAACGAGAATGCCGAGCGAGAACAACACCATGACTCCTTCGAAGGTCACCTCCCATACTCCCGATATGTAAAGCAGGAACGCGGCAAAGTAGACCGAGCCGTTGGTGAGGAAGGCTTGGTAAGCGAGATACTTTGTCTGTCCGAGGCCATAGAAGAAGCTATCCGTCACGGTGTTGAACGAAAAGAGCACGTATGGAACGAACAAGATACCGAATGCGGTAGTAGCCCATTTGACAGTCTCTGCGTCGTCGGTCAGTGCTCTGGCAACGCTGGGGAAGGCAGGCACTACTGCAATCCATAGGACCATCATGCCGGCTGTAGTAATCATGGCCGTGTACCAGAGCGTCTTGACGCGCTCGAGATTGCCGAACGAGTTGGCGACCAAGGCTTTCGCGGAGTCCGCAAAGGCCAGCACCGGCACGAGCATGAAGCTCCAAATAATCTGTATGGCGACGTAGTAGCCACCGATCTCCGTCGCACCGATCGTGTTCACGATCCTGATAATCATGAAGAAGTACGCGACGTTGCGAATGAGACTATCCGCCCCGCTCCCCAAGCCCACCCGCAAGTATTCGCGCATGTCGGTAAAGGACGGACGGGTTACGAGTGCTGCAAGCCCGATGTTCTTGGTGTGCAGCAAGAGCACCAGCCCAACCACGAACAGCGCGACGCTGGCCAGCAACGTTGCCCAGCCCACCCCCTCGACGCCCGCCTGGAGCGAGAATCCATGACCGCCGAAGAATAAGCTGTCAAAGGCGAAGCGCAACGCGATATTGACCAGCGCCATGATGCCCACCAGCCACCGCAAACCGAGGGCCTCGAACAGCACAACGATTGCGGCGGCCAGCAGCGTAAACGGAATGCTAAAGATGCTGATCCCCAGAAAGGCGCGCGTCTGCTCCTGAATCTCCGGCGATGTCCCGATGAGGGTGATGAACGCGTCGCGGAACAAGAACACACCTACCGAGAACACCAGCGCAGCCACGAAGATGAAGGTGAAGACGCTTTTCGTCCGGTCAAGTTGAATCGTCTTCAGGCTACGGATTTGGGAGCCGAGGAAAAAGAAGATCGCCAAGACGGTGGCTTCTTGAAAGACCTCCACGACCAGTCCCACGAACTGCCATTGCGAGACGATGGCCAGGCTCCCAGGATCCGGCAACTCGTTCCCGATGAGGCGGACACGGTAGAGCTGGTAGACGTTGGGCAGACCCAGGAACAAGAGGATGAAGGCCACCAGCCGCCAGTCCCAGACCCTGATGTAATAGCGGATGTCCAGTGTTGGCATGGCGGTGCTTATTGTAGCCTTGTTGTAGCCTTGTTGTAGCACTGGGGCCAAGAATGCTGCCGATTCACACACGTACTGTAGTAACCGCCACTGCCGAAAAGGGAAGCACTGATATACTCAACTACCACGGGGAACGATGACGGCAGTCCCCCCATTGACAGCCGTCTATGTCGCAAGCACAGTAGCCCCGCTCTCAATCAACTCCCTGTAGCTCAGCTGGATAGAGCAGCGGTTTCCTAAACCGTGTGTCGCAGGTTCGAGTCCTGCCAGGGGGACCACCACCACGAGGTTCACGTGTCCCCGGAACCAGTGCGCGACGGCGAGGCGCGCCCGGTAGACTGTGCAGCAGCAGGTGTAGCGGGTCGGACCGAGGTAGCTTTCTACCTGGCGCAGTGTTCCGCCAGCCTTGGTCCGGATGGAGAGGAGAACGGGCGATGACCAGTACAGTACCCGTCATTCGCTGGGGGATCATCGGCGCCGGCGACATCGCCGAACGGGTGATGGCCCCGGCGATGCGCGCGGCGCCACACGCGGAGCTGGTGGCGATCATGCGCCGCGACCGCTCGGCTGCCGCGGCGTTCGCCCGCCGGCATGATGTGCCACGAGTCTACGGAAGCGTCGAGGACATCGTTGCCGACCCTGACATTCAGGTCATCTACATCGCCACGCCGGTAGGGCGCCACCTGCCGGACACGCTGGCCGCGGCAGCGCAGGGCAAGCACATCCTCTGCGAGAAGCCCATGGCACTCAGCTCGGGTGAGGGCGAGCAGATGCGTGCTGCCTGCGAGCGCGCCGGTATCCGCTTCATGATGTGTTTCTACCAGCGCTTCAACGCGCGGCACCGCAAGATCAAGCAACTGCTGGCGGAGGGTACGATTGGACAGGTGACGGCGGTGCGGGCCAACTTCTCCGGCCGTAGCCCCGACGTTCCGGCGCGCTGGCGGCACGATCGGGCCCAAGCCGGCGGCGGCTGCTATATGGACAACGCCTCGCACTGCATTGACCTACTGCGTTTTCTCTTCGGCGATATCACGGCTGCCGCCGCCTTCGTAGACACCCTCGCGGCCCGCTACGCCGTCGAAGACTCTGCCTCCTCCCTGCTACGCCTGGCCAATGGGGCACACGCCGTCGTCACCAGCTATTGGAGCACCGGCGACCCGGACGAGTATCGCAACTCGCTGCTGGAGATTCAGGGCACCGAGGGCACGATCATCTCTACACCGCTGCACGAGAAGTTCTCCCGTGGCACACTCACCGTCGCCACCCAGCAGGGTGAGACGGTCTACGAACTCGAGCAGAGCACCCACTATGCCGTCCTGGAAGATTTCGCCGTGACCATTGCCGAGGAGCGTACACCGGCAATCACGGCCAGCGACGGCATCGCTGCCATGCGCGTCGTCGAGGCGGTGTACGAGTCCGGCCGTAGCGGGCGCTTGGTGCAAGTGGCCTGATCGCAGTGCGGTGCCGCGGGAGCGCCATACGCCTTACCGAGTCGTGAGGAGAGGGGCACACTCAGGGCTTACGCGGCACCTCCAGCCCCGCCGCTGGATGCCCGCTTTCGCGGGAATGACGGGGACGGGGCCAGGGGGTGAGGTAGGCAGGACACCCGTGCTCACCCGAACGATAGCGACGGAGGAGGCAACGTGCGCGTCGGGCTCTACTACCACCAGGTGCCACGGCTGCCACGTGACCATTCACGCAACAATCCCTACGGCGCCATCCTGGCCGAGGGATTGGAGCGGCTGGGCGTCGAGGTTACGTTCGTCAACGACTTCAGCGAGGCGTTCTTGTACCGGAACCGGGGGCACCTCGATGTGCTGCACCACCACTGGCCACACCATGACTACTATGACGACGATGCCGGCATCATGCGGCAGCAGATGCGCGCCTTCGTGCGCTCCATGGAGCTAGCACGCGAGCTAGGCTACAAGCTGGTTTGGACCGCCCACAACATCTACCCGCACAATCGTCGCCACCAAGCGATTGACCACGAGTGCCGCCTGGAGATCTGCCGGCTGGCAACGGCGGTGATCGCGCATTGCGACGTCGCCGCGAGCAACGTGCGGACGATTTTCCAGCGTACCCGGAATCTCTTTGTCATCCCGCACCCTCACTTCATCGGGATTTATCCCGACACGATGACGCGCGAGCAAGCTCGCGGCGCCCTCGGCGTGCCCTCCGCTGCTTTCGCCTACGGGTTTTTTGGCGGCCTCCTGCCCTACAAGGGGTTGGAGCGCCTGATGGAGAGCTTTGGGCGCCTACCAGGTGACGACTCGTGGCTGCTGATCGCCGGTGGGAACGCCCGTCAGCCGGAATATCTGGAGGCCATCCGCCGGCGGGCAGCGCAGCATTCGCGGATCGTCCTCCGCGCCTACGACCGGGCGCCGAGCGAGGACATTGCGCTCATCATGCGGGCGGCCGATGTCATAACCTTGCCGTTCGCGGATACAATGACTTCCGGCTCGCTGATCCTGGCGCTCTCCTGGGGCAAACCGGTCATTGCTCCCGCGCTCGGGTGTCTGCCGGCGACGGTGCTGCCGGCAGCGGGGAGACTGTTCGATCCCACCGCCGAGGACCCGCTGTATGCCGCCATGCTGGAGGCCAGGGAGCTTGACCTCGCAGCAGCAGCGTCGGCCGCGCTGGCCTCGGTGCGACGGTTCGACTGGGACGAGATCGCCGCCGCGACGTTGCGCGCATATGAGGCCTGAGCGGCACAGGAGTTGATTGCCGGCGGCGCAATCGGGCGCATACTTGGTCGGAGAGTGATGCTGGTATGGCTGATGCACCGGTGCGGATCGGTTTTGTAGGATGTGGCCGGCAGGCCAGTGCGGCCTGGTATCCCAATTTCGCCACGATCCCGGTGCTCGACCTGGTAGCTTGCTGTGATCTGCAAGCCGACCTGGCCGAGCGCAATGCGCGGTTCTACGGCGCCAGGAGGTGGTACACGAGCCTGGCCCGCATGCTCGAGGTGGAGGACCTGGACGCGGTGATGGTAGTAGGGCCGCCGGCGATGCACTATGCCTGCGGCAAAGAGGTGCTGGCGGCCGGGTTGCCGCTGATGATGGAAAAACCGCCGGCACCCCGCACCGAACAGGCCCGCGAGCTGGTGGAGCTGGCGGAAGCGCAAGGGGTTGTCACCCAGGTCGGCCACAACATGCGCCACGCGCCAGGCGTGGTGAAGCTCCGGGAGCTGATGCAAACGCCGGCTTTCGGCCGTCTGCTGTTTCTGGAGAGCCGCTACTTCATGCCCGGCCCAATGTGGCACGATACCGGCGACTACCGCGCCGGCTGGACGTATATGATCTTCCAGTCCACGCATGCAGTGGACTTGGCGCGGTTTATCGGCGGCGAGATCGAAACGGTGTTTGCGGACCTCTCGATGGGAGCGGAGGGGCGATTTGCCATTGCGGCGGTGGCTCATTTTCGGAGCGGCGCGACCGGGACGCTGACGCTGACGGGCAATACCCCGAACTGGACCTGTAAGCTGGAGGCCGAGGGGGATGCCAGGGCACACGTGCGGCTGGAAAACCTCCATACCCTGCATTTCGAGCACCACACGGCAGAGAGCGGCTATCAGCCGGTACCCGGTATCCCGGGTCACTATTGGCATCCGGCCACACGCGATAACGCGGAGCGCCGGGGCGGCTACTGGGGGCAGATGGAGGCCTTTGCTCGGGCCGTGCAGACCGGTATCCCGGATTCACCCACGCTGCGAGACGCCTATCAGGCCATGCAGGTGTGCGAGGCGCTGCTGGATAGTATCCAGCACGGTGAGCCGGTAGCGGTGGCAACCGACTGAGGACTGGGTAGAGGAGGAGCAGAGCGATGAGTGGCGAGCACAGCGATGGCTTCCGGGCGCAGGTCAGGCCGGAGGCCGGAGAGCATCACCATGCGGCGATCCGGTGTCGTGATATAAAGCTCCTCATGGACTTCTACGAGCGGGTCATGGGACTGCCCCGGCGCAATATCGCGGGCGATCCCGACAACCCGGAGAAGGTCTGGTACCCCGGTCTCCAGCTCGTGCATACCGACGACCCGCCGGGACCACAAGGGGAGCTGGACCACATCGGAATCTCCGTCAATAACATCCGGGAGATCTGCGCCCACGTCGAGGCCTCAGGGCATACCGTGGACAAGCCGGTGGCATCAAACGACGTGCCGGAGAAGGGCCAGCGGTTCAGTGGCGCGTGGCTGACGGACCCCGAAGGTCACACCGTCGAGCTTGTGCAGTGGGAGCAGCTGCCGGAGTAAGGCCGGCGGGTGGAATGGAGTACCGCAGTCTGGGGCGCGCCGGAGTCAAGGTAGCTCCCTTCTGTGTGGGCTGCGCCTACTTCGGGATACGGCTGAATGAGGACGAGTCCGCCCGCCTGGTCCACGCTGCCCTCGATGGCGGCATCAACTTCTTCGACACCGCCAATGCCTACGCCCTAGGACGATCCGAGGAGTACCTGGGCCGGGGCATCAAGGGCCGGCGCGACGCGGTGGTGCTGGCGACCAAGGTCAGCGCCCCGATGGGCCACGGGCCGAACGATTCGGGCGGCTCCCGCTACCACATCATGGCCCAAGTAGAGGCCAGTCTGCGCCGGCTCGGGACCGACCACATTGACCTCTACCAACTGCACTCCCGTGACCTTACCACGCCGCTGGAGGAGACCCTCCGCGCCCTGGACGACTTGCAGCGACAGGGCAAAGTCCACTACTTCGGCACCTCCAACTCCGTGGCCTGGCGGCTCTGCGAGGCCCTGTGGGCCAGCGACCGGCTCCGCATTGCGCCCATCGTCTCGGAGCAAGCATCCTACAGCCTGTTCGACCGCGCGCTCGAGGCCGAGGTATTGCCGTTTTGCCGGACCTATGGCATCGCGGCCATCGTCTACGGACCGCTGGGTGGCGGGTGGCTCAGCGGCCGGTACCGCCGCGACCAACCGCCACCACCCGAGTCCCGCTTGGCCATCCGAGGCACGATGGTCGGCGCCGCGGACGAGGCACGGGCATTCGATGTACTGGAACGGCTGGAGCCGCTGGCAGCGGACAAGGGCATCACGCTCAGTCAGCTGGCGCTGGCCTGGCTGCTGGCACAGCCCGGTGTCACCACTGCGCTCATCGGACCGCGCACCGTGGGGCAATTGCACGACAATCTGGGGGCGCTGGCGGTGGAAGTCACTGCCGCAGACCTGGCGGCGATAGACGAGATCGTGCCGCCGGGCACTAAGGTGCTCCCGGAGGCCCCGGCACCGGGAGCCATGCTCATCTAGTAACACCGCGGCGCTTGCCGGCCGCGCGAAAGGGGATGAGTATGACGGAGGGGAGACTGGAGGTGGTCCTGTGAGCAAGCCATTTGAAGTGCATCATCCGGCCTTCCATCGTCTGGTGCCTGCGGACAGCACTATCGAGCGGGTCGCCGGCGGCTTCTCCTTCACCGAAGGCCCGGTCTGGCGGGACGGTGCGCTGCTCTTCAGCGATATTCCGGCCAACCGCACCGTGCGCTGGCGTCAACTACCGGAAGGGCCGGAAGTGACCACGTTCCAAACGCCGAGCGGCAAGGCCAACGGCCTGACCCTCGACGAGCAAGGGGGCCTCATCCGCTGCGAGCACCAGGGGCGCCGCGTCAGCCGGGTAGCGCGCGACGGTGCTGTCACCACGCTCGCGGATCGGTACCAGGGCAAGCGCCTCAACAGCCCCAATGACGTGGTGGTGAAGTCGGACGGGAGTATCTATTTCACCGATCCACCGGCCGGCCTCGGGGCGGTGATGCCGGACCTGGTGCCCAGGGGAATAGCGGAGGCCGGGGCGGCGCAGGAGCTACCGTTCCGGGGCGTGTATCGTCTCGATACCGGCGGCCGGCTGACCTTGCTGGTAGACGACTTCGCGCTGCCGAACGGGTTAGCCTTCTCACCAGACGAGCGGCTGCTGTATATAGACGATTCGGTCCGCCGGCACGTGCGCGTCTTTGCCGTGCAGCCGGATGGCACGCTGGCTGACGGTCGCATCTTTGCCGACCTGCAATCGCCGGATGAGGGCGCCCCCGACGGCATGAAGGTGGACGTAGAGGGCCACCTCTATTGCACCGGGCCGGGCGGGACCTGGGTGTATGCGCCCGACGCGACGCTCCTGGGGCGCATCATCACCCCCGAGCAGCCGTGCAACGTGGCATTCGGTGACTCCGACCGGAAGACGCTGTTCCTCACTGCACAGACCAGTGTCTACCGCGTGCGCGTGGCGCTGCCCGGCATACCCGTCGGGCCGCCACCTTCCCCGTAAGCGCCGAGTAAGCCGGATGGAGAGGCGTTGGTGGCACCTCGGACGATACGCATCGAGAAAACCAAGTACGACGGCACCGTCCAGCGCTTCTGTGATGGTCAGTTGCTCGACCACGTCGGCTCGGTGCTCCGCGTCAAAGTGCCTGCGGGCACCCCGGTCTACGTGACGAGGAAAGAACGCTGGGTGAAGAGCGGCAGCACTGCCCTACACTTCTACTTTGAGAATCGTTGGTACAACGTCTGGCACTTACGCGAGTACATCGTTGCTCCCAATCTCTGGTATGCCAACGTGGCGATGCCCGCCAGTTTCGACGGCGAAACGATCCGCTGGGTTGATCTGGACATTGATATTCGCTGCTACTTGGATGGCTCGCTGGAAGTGCTGGATGAAGATGAGTTCGAGCAGCACCGGGTCGAGTTGGGCTATTCCGATGAGGTAGTCGAGCGCGCATTAGCCGCTCGCGATGAGGCGCTCCGGCTTGCACGTGCGGGGGCGTTTCCGTTCGACCATGAGACCCAAATCGGGGCACTCCGGTGAGGATGGACCTGATACCTACTCCCAGCGGAAGGTCTTCACTGCCAGGGCTGTGCCGACCACGAGCAGCCCGCCGAGAATCGCCACCGAATCCCACTGCTCACTCCACGCAAAGCCGAACCATAGCCCTTGCAGCAGTTCCACGGCGTAGGTCATGGGGAGCGCCTGGCTGATCCGGCGCATCAGCTCAGGCATCAACTGCGTAGGATACGTCACGCCGGAGAGAAATATCTGTGGGAAGAAGAGCACCATCCCCACGACGCTCGCCACCCTTGCTGTCGGTGAAACGCTTGCCACCACGTAGCCAACGGCAAAGAAGGCACCGGTACACAACGCGAACCCGCCGAGCACACTGAGCCAGAATCCCCCGAAACGCAGATCGTATACTATGATCCCGACTAGGATCAAAAGCGCCATGCCCACCAGAGTCATCGCAAAGGACACGACCACTTCAGCGGTGAGATACGTAAGCGGACTGATCGGCGTGGCCCGGAAACGTCGGAGGACCTTTGTCTCTCTGGCAGACGCGGTGTTGGTCGGTATTCCCATGAACGCCGAGCTGCCGATAATCAAGGCGGTATAGGCCGGCACCATGGCGTCCACGACCTTGAAGTTACCCGGCAAATCCTCTATTACCTGGCCGCCGAAGAGTGAGCCAAACACCAGTAGTAAGAGCACGGGAAATACCAGTGTGAAGAAGAAGGCCGCCGGCTCGCGGTAGAAGAGCTTGAGCTGCACTACGATCAGTTGGGATACTCCTCGCATATAGCACCTCTTATGCGCGTATATCTCTGCCGGTCAGGGTGAGAAACACATCGTCCAACGTAGGCTGCTCACTCCGCAGGTCCCGGAAACGCCAGCCGTGCTCCTCCACTGCCCGCACGACATCACTGACCAGCCGGTCTCCCTGTCCGTGGACGATAATCCGGTCACCGCTGGTCTCAACCCGCGAGACGTGCTCCAACGACTCTAGTTGTCCGGTGTCTATCGCATCCTCGGAAGTGAACACGACCCGCGTTGCGACACCGAGGCCGCTGATGAGGTTCTCCGGGGTGTCGAGGGCCACTATCTTGCCATGGTCCATGATGGCCACCCGGTCGCAAAGCCGCTCGGCTTCCTCCATGAAGTGCGTGGAGAGGAAGACGGTCTTGCCTTGGTCGCGCAGGGACCGCACGAGGTCCCACATCGTCCGGCGGGCCTGCGGGTCGAGGCCCGTGGATAGCTCGTCGAGAAACACCAGCTCCGGGTCGTTCACCAGGGCCAGCGCGATGAAGAGCCGCTGTTTCTGCCCCCCGGACAGCTTGACAAAGGGCGCCTTGAGCCGTTCACCTAAGCCCAGCTGGGCGATGAGGGGACGCCAATCAATGGGCTGCGGGTAGAAGGACGCAAACAGGTCCAGGGCTTCCTGCACCCTGATCCGGTCGAACAGGCTGGATTCTTGAAGCTGGACGCCGATGCGGCGCCGCAGGTCCGTCCCGGCGGCTCCGGGGTCAAGGCCCAGCACGCTGACCTCGCCCGCCTCCCAAGTCCGCAAGCCCTCCAGACACTCGATGGTCGTAGTCTTGCCCGCACCGTTCGGCCCTACCAGGCCAAAGATCTCGTTTTCTGCCACCGAGAACGAAATACCGTCCACGGCCACGATGGGGCCATAGGCTTTGCGTAGCTCACGTACTTCTACTACAGACATTCCTAGAGTCTCCCGGCCAACCTCGGTTCAGTTGCCAGCCGCGCCTGCGACCGCCATACACTGCCCCATTAGACCGGCCGCAAGCCAAAAGGTTTCAAGCCCTGCGTTGATCCGGGAAAGGGGACTGCGTCCACGCCGGCGGCGCTTTGCCATGCCATCGTATGGAGGCCCCGGCCGCTGGCGGCGGGCTTTATGCCGTGGGGACTGTCTCGGCGGGCGGGACGGACCTCACGTGCCGGACCGGGGACAGCATCAGCCACAGTCCCCCACCCGCCATCAGGCCCGCCCCCACAGCCAGCGCCCCTCTGAGGCCTACCGCCTCGGCCAGCACTCCGGCCAGCAGTGACCCGACCAGCCGCGAGCCAAGCTCGACGACTTCCAGGCTGGCGTTCACCCGCCCCAACATCCGCTGTGCAGTAATCCCCTGGCGGAGGCTGACTTCGTTGATCTCGTAGACCGCCAGCGCGGAGTCGGCCAGCTGTTGCGCTGCCAACAACGCCCCAGCCAGCAGCAACGGTCCGCGGGCCAGCGGGATCAGGAACGACGAGAGGCCGTACAACAGGAAGCCGATAGCCAACGTTTTGCCTAGGCCAAACCGGTGAGTCAGCTTGCTGGCGCTCAATGCGCCCAGGATGGAGGTCGCGCCACCGATAGCAAAGATGGTTCCCAGCACACCGGGCGCGAAGCCCAGCGTCTCGATGCCGTAGAGCACAACGAGCGTCCCGATGATGCCCCCGCCGAGGCCCATGCCGATAGCCCTGCTCGCACCGATAGCCCGTAGGATCGGGTTGCCGAGGACCAGCCGGAGGCCCGCGACGATCTCACGGCGCAGGCTGGCTTGTGCAGTGGAGGGCGCCGGGGCCGGCTCGGATGTGCGAATGGAGGTCAGCAGCAGGGCAGAGACGAGAAACGTCACGGCGTCCACCGCCGCGACGATAATGGCGGAGGAGAGCTGCGCTATCCAGCCGCCCAAACTGAAGGCTCCGACCTCGGCGACGGACGCGCTGGCCGACAAGCGGCTGTTGGCCGCCACCAGCTGCTCGCGACGAACCAGAGAGGGGAGATAGGAACGGTAGGCCACATCGAAGAAGATGGTCAGGAGGCCGTGGAGGAAAGCGATCAGGTACAGCTGCTCGATACGCAAAGCGCCGGCAAACCAGGCGCCTGGGATGGAGCCGAGCAGTGCGGCCCGGAGCAGATCGGCGGCGATGAGCACCGGGCGCCGGCGCAAACGGTCTACCCACGCCCCTACAAGGAGCCCGCATAGCAGCGCCGGTAACACGCCGGCGGCGGTCAGCAGCGACAGCTGCAACGGCGTGGCCGCCAGCGCCAGGATCGCTGTGAGTTGGAGGGCGCCCAGCAGCGAGCCAGTGATGGAGACGGTCTGGGCGGACCACAGCTTGAGAAAGTCGCCGTTTCGCCACAGGCTGCTCTGCCCGGCGGGCGGGCGCGGTGGCTGAAGGGACATCGCAGGAGCTATCTATCACACGGCTGCACGCAAGCTGTCCACCCGGCGTCTCAAGATCACGGGTACAATCGTGCGTGACCGCTGCCCCTTTGCCGGAACCGCAAGTTGATGGCACTGGAGGAGAGCAGGGGCCACAACCATGCTGGGAGGACCAATGGAGCAGGAACGATGACGCTGCGCCTGGGAGTGGTGGACTGCGACGGCATTCACTCGGTGACCTTTACCCAGCGACTCAATCACGTTGACGTGGCCCCGGATCACTGGGTAGACGGTGCTCGCGTCGTTGCCGCCTGCCCCGGCACGTCGGTTGCGGAGCCGGAGAATATCGTGCGCTTCAGCCGGCAGCTACACAGCTACGGGGTGCCGCTGGTGGACGAGCCGACCGATCTGCTGGGACGGGTTGACGCCGTCCTGATTACCTCCCACGATGGGACGGTCCACCGGGAGCGGGCCTGGCCCTTCATTGAGGCGGGCGTACCGCTGTTCGTGGACAAACCGTTCACCTGCTCCCTGGACGATGCCCGTAGTCTCCTAGCGGCGGCCGAACGGCACAAGAGCCTCCTCTGGTCGGCCTCATCGCTGCGCTATGCGCCAGAGGTGGTAGCCATCGCAGCCCGCGCCGACGAGATCGGCGCCCTTGTCGGCGCTGCTACGCACGGTCCGGCGATCCGGCATTCCCGCAACCCCGGGCTGTTCCACTACGGGGTACACGCGGTCGAGATGCTTTTCCAGCTACTGGGTACGGGGTGTGTCACCGTGCGAATGACCGGCAACGATAGTACGGACGTGGCGATTGGGCAGTGGTCGGACGGCCGGGTCGGCACCGTTCGCGGCACCCGCAGCGGCGCGCACGGGTTCGGGTTCACCGCGTTCGGCGAGCGGCAGGCGGTGTGTACGGCCGTCGGCGGAACGGATAGGTACCTCTATCGCGAGCTACTCAGGCAGGTGGTCGCCGCCTTCCGGAGCGGCAGAGCGCCGCTCAACCCGGCCGAGCTACTAGAGCCGGTCGCCTTCCAAGAGGCCGCCTGGCACTCGGCGCAACACGGTGGAGTCGAAGTGCCGCTGGCCACGGTGACCTGAGCGCGGCTCGATCTTAGCCGTTGGCCGGCGGCACCGCCTGGTACCCTGGCGAGTGGAGCAGCAGGAGACAAGCTATGGATAGCCGCGCATCGGGCGAGGAAGCGCTCGTGGGTGTATCCACCGGCTCGCTGGCACGCTATCCCAACGGCGGCGACCCGGTGGTGATCGCCGGCTACCTCTCCGACATCGAGGCCGACGCGGTCGAAGTGCTGTTCTATCGCGGGTTCCACGAGGACCTGGAGCGGGCGGCGCGGGCCTTCCGAGGCTGCGGCCGGCCGATCCGGGTGGTCCATGCCGAGAAGAACCTGGGGACCGCCTTTGGCAGTCCTGACCCGGCGCAGGTAGCCGATGGACAGCGCCGCTTTCTGGAGGCGCTCTGGCTGGCACAGCAAGTCGGCGCCCAACTGGTTACCCTGCACCTATGGGACCGTCCCGAAAGCGACCGAAACCTGGCGCGGAACTTCGATGCCTTGGAGCCGTTGTTGCCGCGTGTCCAAGACGCCGGCATGGCGGTGGGGCTGGAGACAATCCCCTGCACGGTACACAACCCGGTAGACAACGTGCGTAGTGCCCTGACACACTTTGGAGGCCTCCCCGCCGGCTGTGCCGTCACTCTTGATCTGGAGTTCCTGGGTTGGCACAACTGCGTGGAGCGGGGTGTGAGTGGCGCGTTTGCCGACCTGGCGGGCGACGACGCACTTCTTCCGCACAACCCAATGGCGGCAGCGCGGAAAGAGCGGTCAATGGTTATGGACGTGCATGTGCGCGACTACGATGGTCAGCCGTTCACCGCAGAAGGCCGGCGCCGCTATCTGGACCCTGGTGAAGGGCAGCTCGACTTCCCGGCCATCTTCGGCGCGCTCGTGGCCGACGGTTTCCGCGGCCCCTTCATGTACGAAGGCTCACACACACCGGTCAGCGGCGCCGGGGATGTCAGCGCAATCAACGCGGTGCTGGCGAACATGCGGCGCTGGCTGGCCGACGCCGACCGCGACGCGGCGCCGGTGGCACCCGGAGCGATACCACCAACGGTAACGGTCTAGCAAGACCTGGTAGGGAGACAGCAACCATGGAGAAGCTCGCAATCTTGGGCGGAGCACCGGCAGTGCGGACCGACCCCGGGGACATTTTCAAGTGGCCGATCATCACGGAGGAGGACGAGACGGCGGCGCTGGACGTTCTGCGCCGCGGCGCCATGTCCGGCACGGACGTGACCGTGGAGTTCGAGCGCGACTTCGCCGAATGGCACAGCGTGAAGTATGCGCTCGGCCACAACACCGGCACGGCCTCACTGCACACGGCGATGTTCGGGTGCGGGCTGGGCGTGGGCGACGAGATCATCTGCCAGAGCATGACCTTCTGGGCGTCCGTGCTACAGGCCATGAACCTCGGCGCCACCATCGTCTTCGCCGACATGGACCCGGCGACGCTGACGCTCGATCCCGATGATGTCGAGCGGAAGATTACCCCGCAGACGAAAGTCATTATGGTGGTGCATTACATGGGGTATCCGACGGACATGGACCCCATCATGGAGATGGCCAACGCGCGGGGCATCAAGGTGATCGAGGACGTGTCGCATGCCCACGGCGCCCGGTACAAAGGACAGCTTGTGGGCACCCTCGGCCACGTGGGCGCCATGTCCTGCATGTCGGGCAAGGCGCTGGCCATCGGCGAGGCTGGGATGCTGATTACCGACGACCAGGAAATCTACGAGCGGGCCATCGCGTTTGGACACTACGAGCGCACGCGACAGATCGAGCATCCGGAGCTACGTGAGCTAGCCGGTCTCCCGCTGGGCGGGTTCAAGTATCGCATGAACCAGCTGTCATCGGCGGTCGGTCGGGTGCAGCTGAAGCACTACCAGGAGCGCATGGAGGAAATCCAGCGGGCGATGAACTACTTCTGGGACCTGCTGGAAGGGGCACCAGGCCTGCAAGCGCACCGCCCCTCGCCGGACTCGGACAGCACCATGGGCGGTTGGTACGCGCCACACGGCCTGTACGTGCCGGAGGAGTTGGGCGGGTTGAGCGTGGAGGACTTCTGCGCTGCCGTCCGCGCCGAAGGGGCAGGTACCAGCCCCGGGGCAAACCTGCTGCTGCACCGGCATCCCGTCCTGAATGAGGCGGACGTGTACGGTCACGGCACACCAACGCGCATCGCTCACGCCGACCGGGACGTGCGCCAGGGTGCGGATACCCTGCCGAAGACCGATTCCCTGCCAGAGCGAGTGTATTCGATTCCTTGGTTCAAGCACTACCGCCCGGAGATCATCCGGGAGCACGCGGCGGCGTTCCGGAAGGTGGTCGCCCAGGCGGGAGCACTGCTGGATCGGAGTTGACGCCCAAGGCAGACGGGTGCGGTGTGTGGCCGGTCGTGAGGTGGTCAATCCCCATGGCCGCCGGCTATACTCTGCCCTTGTGAAAACCTTCACAAGGAGAGGAGCGGCCGCTCGCGCACCCTGAAACCCGGTGGCCGATCTGCTATACTTCGCGCTGCTCTTTGCTGCCTGGTGATAAAGACAGCGGTAGGCAATGGGAAGCGGCTGGCAGGTACTCGGACTAGCAGCGCAATTCGGGTTTACGGTTGCCTGTCTGTTGCTGGGTGGCGCTTGGCTGGGCCATCTCATTGACGAGTGGGTTGGTAGTCGGGCGCTCTTCTTGATCCTGGGGATATTGGTTGGGCTAGGTTGCAGTCTCTACCTGATTTACCTCCTGTATCGGCTACAGGTACAGCGGTAAGCCGGGTTACGGAGCAGGCAGTAAGAACTTTGCGTGCGGCAGGGTAGGGAGATGGAGAATTTTCACGCCAGCCTCGCTGGCGAGGGTATCTTCGAAATCGCCGGATTCACCATCACCAACTCGCTCTTCACTACCTGGATCGTGATGGCCATACTGCTGATATTGGCATGGGCCGGCACGCGCAACGTTGCGCTGGTCCCCGGGGGCCTGCAGAACCTCTGGGAGGCGATCCTGGAGTTCCTGATGGGCCTTTGCACCGGGACCGCTCCGGCCTACGCGCGGACCATCTTCCCGCTCTTTGCGACGCTCTTCATCTTCATCGTCGCCGCGAACTGGATGGCCCTGCTCCCGGGTGTCAACAGCATCACCATCCAGCCACCGGAGGCGCATGCGGCGCTCTCGCTTGAGGACTTGGTGCCCACCGCGCACGCCGCTCCGCTCGACGCGCCGGCGTCGGCAGCGGAAGAGGGCGAGCATGCAGCTCCCATACCGCTCTTCCGGGCTGCCAACGCGGATATGAACACGACCCTGGCGATGGCCATGATCGCATTCATCATGATCCACGCTTCGGGTATCCGCGTGCATGGCGTGCTTGGCTACGCTAAGGAGATCGCCACACCGATCTTTCTCACGCCCGTCAAAGTCGTGATCGAGTGCTTCGTGCCGGTTTCGCTCTCGTTCCGTCTCTTCGGTAATATCTTCGGCGGGGAGATGCTCCTCACGGTGATGGCCTTTCCCGTCGTGGCCGTCCTCTTCATGCTCTTGGAGGTGTTGTTCGGCCTGATCCAAGCAGTCATCTTTTCGATGCTGACCTTGGTGTTCACGGCGCTGGCCGTGACGGTGCCGGAGGGTCATGGGCACGGTGACGCTGCTCATGACGGAGCGGACGAACCAGCAACCCATTAGTGATCCAAGCATAGTACGCTACGGATGGAGGCAGACGAAGATGGAAGGGGATGTTTCCAAACTCGCCGCTGGGCTGGCAATCGGCCTCGGTGGTATGGGGCCAGGAATCGCGATTGGCATTGGTGCAAGCGCGGCCTTCTCCGCTATCGGGCGCAATCCCGACGCGGAGAATGCGGTCCGGGGCGCAATGATTATCGGTCTCGGCCTGGCTGAGGCCGTGGCGATCTATGCGTTCGTGGTCGCGCTTGTGTTGGCTCTCGTCGTCTAGTCGTTCGCCGGCGCTTGGTCGTCCTCCAGTGACTGCACGGTGGGCGGCGGCGCTCCCTGGACACGCTAGGCCCGGGAGCACGTACACGCGCCGCAGCGGGCAGCGTTGCCGGGTGGTATCCGGTCGTGTTGCTGTGCCCGGCGAGCGACCTATCGAAGGCCGGCGTGCGGTAGCACATGCGTCTTGAGGTGCATGGATGTTTGAAGCGTTGGGGGTAAATTGGCAACTGCTGCTCTTCCAAGTATTTAACTTTCTGATCCTCTTGTTCCTGCTCCACCGCATTCTGTACCGCCCGATCTTGCGGATATTGGACGAGCGGCGGGAGCGGATCCGCACCGACTTGGACGAGGCTCGGCAGCTACGCGAAGCAGCGGCGCAGGACCGCGCCGAATATCAGCGTCAGTTGGAGCAAGTCCGCGACGAGTCGCGCGCCATTCTCGATGAGGCCTCGAGCGTAGCCGAGCGCATCCGTGCGGAGGCGCGCCGGCAGGCCGAAGAGGAGCAGGAACGGGCGCTCCAGCGTGCCCGTGAAGCCATCCAGCGGGAGCGCGACCATGCCATCGCCGAGCTACGGCGCGAGGTGGCCGATCTGGCCATTGACGCCGCGAGCCAAGTGATCCGGCGCAATCTCGATAGCTCCGAGCAGCGCCGCCTGGTTGAGGAAGTCCTAGCCGAGGTAGAGAGCCGATGACTCAGCACGCCGTCTGCGTGACGCCGGGCGGCAGGCGCCGGGAGGGACGGGCGTAGATGCCGGCCGGGAGCGCGGGCAAGCGCTATGCCCAGGCAGCCGCCCAAATCGCGCGGCAGGCCGGGAGCTGGGCACGCTGGCGGCAAGACCTCGCCGCTATAGCGGAGGTGTTCCAGGATGAATCACTCCTGGCCATCCTCCAGGCTCCACGGGTCGGCCTGACGCGCAAACTGGAGCTGGTGGATAGCATCTTCGGGGGCACCTTGACCGCCGAAGCGATGAACCTGGTGCAGCTGCTCATACGGCGGCGGCGCATCGGCCTGGTCGCCGACGTGCAGCGCTGGTTCCTGGAACTGGCGGACGTGGCGGAAGGGATCGAGCGCTACACGATCACCACCGCCGTACCGCTGACCGACGACCTGCGCGGGGCCGTGCGGCAGCGGCTCGAACGCGACGGCCGGCAGGTGGTCATGACGGAGCAGGTGAACCCGGATATTATCGGGGGGCTGATGATCCGGCACAACGACCTCATCCAAGACTTCAGTGTGCGTGGTCAGTTGGAAGTGTTGCGCGAGCAGTTGGCGGCCGGTTCCTAGCCGCTGCAACCTTGCTACGCCGGGGGACACACACAAGAAGAGGGAGCCAATGGGTATTCGCTCTGAAGAGATCGTCAAGGTTCTACAAGACCAAATCCAAGCCTTCGATCACCCGGTACAGACGGCGAACGTCGGTACGGTGGTCGAGGTCGGCGACGGTATCGCCCGGGTCTACGGCTTGTCGCAGGCCCTCGCCGGGGAGCTGCTGGCTTTTCCCGGCGACACCACGGGCATGGCCCTCAACCTCGAAGAGGACGCCGTCGGTGCCATCATCCTCGGTCCTTACAGCCACATCAAGGAAGGCGACGAGGTGCAGACGACCGGGCGCATCGCCGAGGTGCCGGTCGGTGAGGCGCTGCTTGGTCGCGTCGTCAATGCAATCGGTGAGCCGGTAGACGGCAAAGGGCCGCTGGGGGAGACCGAAACGCGGCGGGTGGAGTTGATCGCGCCGGGCGTCATTCGCCGCGAATCGGTGAATACCCCCGTCCAGACTGGCATCAAGGCCGTCGACTCGATGATCCCGATTGGTCGCGGCCAGCGCGAGCTTATCATCGGTGATCGCGGTACCGGGAAGACTGCCATCATCGTGGACACGATCATCAACCAACGCGAGACCGGCGTCGTCTGCATCTACGTGGCCATCGGCCAAAAAGAAAGCCAGATCGCCCAGCTCGTGAATACCTTGGAAGAGCACGGTGCGATGGACCACACTATCATCGTCGTCGCGTCCGCAGCGGACCCGGCGCCGCTGCAGTATCTCGCGCCGTATAGCGGCTGTTCGATGGGAGAGTATTTCCGCGACAGTGGCCGCGATGCCTTTATCGCCTACGACGACCTCACGAAGCACGCTTGGGCCTACCGCCAGGTATCGTTGCTCTTGCGCCGTCCACCGGGCCGCGAAGCGTACCCTGGCGACGTGTTCTATCTGCACTCCCGCCTCTTGGAACGGGCCGCCAAGCTGTCGCCGGAGTACGGCGGTGGCTCGCTGACGGCCTTGCCCGTGATCGAGACGCAGCTGGGCGACGTGACCACGTATATCCCGACCAACGTGATCTCCATTACGGACGGACAGATCTTTCTCGAAACCGACCTGTTCATGGGCGGCACCCGTCCGGCCATTAGTGTAGGCTTGTCCGTCTCCCGCGTCGGCGGGGATGCCCAAACACGGGCCATGAAATCTGTGGCGGGCAGCCTGCGTCTGGACCTGGCCCGCTTCCGCGACCTAGCCGCCTTCGCGCAGTTCGGCTCCGATCTCGATCGGGCCACCCAACGCGAGTTGAACCGGGGCTATCGGCTGACCGAGTTACTCAAGCAGGGCCAGTACGCCCCGATACCGTTCGAAGAGCAGGCGATGTCTATCTTCGCCGGGGTCAACGGCTACCTCGACTCGGTGCCCGTGGAGGAAGTCGGCCGCTTCGAGCAAGAGTTCATCCAATACATGCGCACCAGTCAGTCGGCAGTCGGCGAGGCCATCCGCAACGACCTGGACATCAGTGAGACCACGGAGCAGGCGCTCCGTGAAGCGCTCGCGCAGTTCACCGAGAATATCTGGAAGTCCGCAGCCGAGGAAGCGCCGGAACCGGTAGCGGCCGGCTAAAAGGGTAACGGAGCCGATCTACGCTCGCCCTCCCCCCGCACCCGCCGGGGGAGGGGCAAAGTACCTATACCTAGGCAACGAGGTCGTCAACTGTGGCAACGCTGCGCGATATCCGCCGTCGTATTCGATCCACTCGCAACACGAGCCAGATCACCCGCGCGATGGAGTTGGTCGCAGCATCGCGGCTGCGCCGTGCCCAGCAGCGGGTTGCGGCGACGCGGCCCTATGCGGAGAAGATACGGGAGTTGCTGACCGGGTTGACCGGGCAGATCAGTGGCGACGAGGACTCCGTCCCCCACCCCTTGCTGGAGCAGCGCCCTATCCAACGCAGTGTCCTCATCGTGTACACCACCGACCGCGGGCTATGTGGCGCGCTGAACAGCAACCTCGTGCGCCGCACCCTCCAGCTGGCGCGGGAAGCGCGGGCACAAGGGCGCGAGCTGGATGTCGTGACCATTGGGCGCAAAGGCCCCCAGCGCCTGAGCGGTGAGCCGGTGCAGATCGTCTCGCAGTTCCACGACATCGGCTATCAGCCGACGCTGGAAGATACCGCCGGTATCGCTCGCTTCGCTATCGAGAGCTATCTGGAGCGCACCTACGACGAAGTTCGCTTCCTCTATCCGCGGTTCGTCTCGATGCTGCGACAGGAGCCGACGGACTACACGCTCCTGCCGATTGCGCCACCGCAAGCCGAGACAGCGGACACGGACGACGGCGCGGCAGAGCGGTCCCGGCGCGATATTTCGCTGATCTACGAGCCGTCGGCGCCGGAAGTCTTGGCCCAGCTGTTGCCCCGCTATGTCGGGGTCGTGGTCTACGAGACCATTTTGGAATCCCTGGCCAGCGAGTTGAGTGCCCGCATGGTGGCGATGCGTAACGCGACGGAGAACGCCACCGAGCTGCTCCACGATCTCCAACTGAACTACAACAAGGCGCGGCAGGCAGCGATCACCCGGGAGATGATTGACGTCACCTCGGGGATGCTCACGGCATGAGCCGGCCAGCGATGACGAACGACGAACGCGAGCTAGTAGCTATTGAGGAGAGGGCAAGATTATGACTGCGGCAACTACCGGAGCCACCGGCAAGGTCGTCCAGGTCATTGGCGCCGTCGTTGACTGCGAGTTCCCGGCGGAGCAGCTTCCGGCGGTGTTCAACGCGCTGGAGATTAAACAATCTACGACGAACGGCGCCGGCGATGAGCCATCCAACCTGGTGCTTGAGGTAGAGCAGCACCTCGGGAACAACTGGGTCCGCTGCGTGGCCATGGACTCCACCGACGGGCTGGGTCGTGGCGCTGAGGTCGTGGATACCGGCTCGCCCATTACGGTGCCAGTCGGCCCGCCCACGCTCGGCCGCATCTTCAACGTCCTCGGCGACGTGATAGACGAGGGCGACCCGGTCACCGTCGAGCAACGCTATCCCATCCACCGGCCGCCCCCCTCGTTCGAAGATCAGACTGTCCAGCGCGAGATGTTCGAGACGGGCATTAAGGTGGTTGATCTGATTGCCCCCTTCACCCGTGGGGGGAAAACCGGCCTCTTCGGTGGAGCCGGCGTAGGCAAGACCATCACCATGCAGGAGCTGATCCGCAATGCCGCCGCCGAGCATGACGGCTACTCGGTCTTCTGCGGCGTGGGCGAGCGGAGCCGCGAAGGCAACGACATGTACCGCGAGATGCAGGAGCGCGGGGTGATCGACAAGACGGTCCTGGTATATGGACAGATGAACGAGCCGCCGGGGGTGCGGCTGCGGGTGGGGCTGTCGGGCCTGGCAATGGCCGAATACTTCCGCGACGAGGAAGGACAGGACCTGCTGCTCTTCATTGACAACATCTTCCGGTTCACGCAGGCGGGGTCCGAGGTGTCGGCGCTCCTCGGGCGGATGCCGTCGGCCGTAGGCTATCAGCCGACGCTCGGCACCGAGATGGGTGAGTTGCAGGAACGCATTGCCTCGACGAATAGTGGCTCGATTACCTCGATCCAAGCAATCTTCGTGCCGGCCGACGACTACAGCGACCCGGCGCCGGTGACCACCTTTGCACACCTCGACGCGAACGTGGTGCTGGAACGCTCGATCTTCGAGCGCGCTATCTTCCCGGCGATGGACCCGCTGGCCTCGACCTCGCGGCTACTCGATCCGGCAGTCGTCGGTCAGGAGCACTACGATGTCGCCCGCGGCGTGCAGCAGCTACTCCAGCGCTACAAGGACCTCCAAGACATCATCGCCATTCTCGGCGTCGAGGAGCTATCGGACGAGGACCGTATCGTGGTTCACCGCGCTCGCCGCATCGAGCAGTTTTTCTGCCAACCGATGTTCGTTGCGGAGGTCTTTACCGGCCAGCCGGGGCGGTTCGTACCCGTCGCTGAGACCGTGCGCGGGTTCCGCGAGATCCTCGACGGGCAGCACGATCACCTGCCGGAGCAAGCATTCCGCATGGTTGGGACCATTGACGAGGCCCTCGAGAAGGGCCGCGAGCTCGGTAGCGACGAGGAGTAGGCAACCGTGGCCACTACACAACTCGCAGTCGTGGCAGCGGAGCGCAACGTCTTTGACGGCGAGGTGGATATGGTCGTGGCGCCCAGCGCCGTCGGCCAGCTGGGTATCTTGCCCCGCCACGCGCCCCTCCTGACCCTGCTGGTGCCCGGGACCCTGCACATCCGTCAGGGCGATTCCGAGCGCATACTCGCCGTCGGTGGCGGCTTCCTGGAGGCCGACCAAACGCACGTCATCGCTCTGGTGAACTCGGCAGAGTGGGCCGAGGAAGTAGATGTAGCGCGCGCGGAAGCCGCCGGCAATCGCGCGCGACAACGCCTCCGCGAGCGCGATCCGGACACCGATCTGATACGCGCAGAGGCGGCGCTACGACGATCAGTGGCACGCCTCAAGACCACCGAGCGGGACAGTCGGGCTAGCCGGCGCGACCTCAGCTAACCCTAGCGCTTACCCCCAACCCTCTCCCCGGCCCTCTCCCGCGGGGAGAGGGCGTAGTTGACGGCCGGCTGCTGCCGCATACCTCCACTCCGCATGGTGGAAAGGGGGCCGAGGGTGAGGCGCAAACAGGCACACTGGCTTGCATCGCCGTAACGACACCGGGCACAATGCAAGCAGGCTGTCGTTGCGCCGGCAAGCGGCCAACAGTCGGAAGGTGTGACACGTGGCGCGACAAGTCGTGGCTCCAGGCTTCATGCGGCGGTTGGCGGGCGCACCGCCCGCTCCGAACAACGGCCAGGACGAGACCCCCTCACGTGGCGGGCGTTTCGTGGTGCGCGGAGGACGACGCCTCCGGGGCGAAATCCGCGTCAGAGGCGCCAAGAACGCAGCGTTGCCGATGATGACCTCGGCCCTACTGACCAGGGAGCCGATCATCCTCGAAGGCGTACCCGATATTGAGGACGTACACACGCAGGCAGCACTGCTGCGGTCGTTGGGCGCCACGGTGGAGTGGGAGCCGGCGGCCCATCGCATGACCATCGTCGCGGACACGCTGACCAGCGCGGCGCTGCCAACACCGTTAGCGCAGAGCGTCCGCACCTCGTTTCTCTGTCTGGGACCACTCCTCGCCCGCACCGGCACTGCGGCGCTGTCTCAGCCCGGTGGCTGCAATATCGGCGAGCGCCCCGTCAACGTGGACGTGCGTGGCCTCGCGGCCATGGGCGCCGAGATCGTCCAGCAAGATGGTGCCTACGTGGCTCAGACCCGCGGCTTGCAAAGCGCCGCGATCTACCTCGATTACCCTAGCGTCACCGGGACGGAAAATCTGATGATGGCCGCCTGTCTTGCCGAGGGCACAACCATCATCAAACATGCGGCGTGCGAGCCGGAGGTCGTAGCGCTCGCGGAGCACCTGACCCGGATGGGTGCGATGATTCATGGCGCCGGGACGCCCAAGATCGAGGTGCTGGGGGGAGCATCGCTCTACAGTGCTCGGTCACGGGTCATCCCCGACCGCCTGGAAGCGGGCATGTTTGCGATTGCCGCGGCAATCAGCGGTGGCGACGTGGGTATCCGCGACGTGATCCCGGAGCATCTGGACGCGGTGACTTACAAGCTACGCGAGTGTGGTGTCGAGGTCCTGGAATACGAGGACCGCTTGGAAGTGCGCTGGCGACGCCCGCTGCGGGCTACCGAGATTCAGGCTATCCACTACCCCGGCTTTCCGACGGACATGCAAGCGCCGTTCGCCGTGCTGATGACGCAAGCACAGGGCACCAGTGTCATTCACGAGCGAGTCTTCGAGAACCGGCTGCTCTACGCGGCCGAGGTGGCCAAGCTAGGAGCCAGAATTGACGTAGAATCGCAGGTTACGGCGCATGTCCACGGCCCGATACGACTCCGCGGCACGACCGTTGCGGCGCTCGACCTCCGCTGCGGCATTGCCCTCGTGCTCGCCGGCCTCGCCGCCGAAGGCACGACCGTCGTGGAGGGAGCCGGTCACATCAGGCGCGGCTACGAGCAGCTTCCCGAACGCCTTGTCAGCCTGGGAGCAGAGTTGGAGGCCGTTGCCTAGCCTGGCTGCTGCGCCGCCGGACATAGTGCCGGAGACCTCCCACCACCATCACGACGCTCATCACCCTACACAGCACAGCAGCAGCGTTACGACCAAATCATGTTCGCTCGCCAGATCGGTATTGACCTCGGGACAACCAACGTCCTCGTATACCTGCGCGGCCGCGGCATTGTCGTGAACGAACCGTCGGTCGTTGCGGTCTCGCCCGGCGACCGGCGCGTGGAAGCGGTCGGCGACGAGGCGTTGCAGATGCTGGGACGCTCCGCCGAATCCTTGGAGATAGTCCGTCCGCTACAGCATGGCGTTATTGCCGACTATTTCGTCACCGAGGCGATGCTGCGCTACTTCATCGAAAAGGTCTGTGGCCGCTTCCGCTTGCTGAAGCCAGTCGTGATGATGGCGGTTCCGGCCGGCGCAACCGGCGTCGAGCTACGGGCCGTGGATGAGGCAGCGCTGGCAGCCGGCGCGCGCGCGCCGGCCTATTCGATCCAAGAGCCACTCGCGGCTGCCATCGGCGCCGGCCTCCCCATCTCGGCTCCGAGCGGCAACCTAATCGTGGACATTGGCGGCGGCACGACCGAGGTGGCGGTGATCTCGCTCAACGACGTGGTGGTGATGCATGCCGAACGGATCGGTGGCTCCCAGCTAGACGAGGACATTGCAACCTATGTCCGACGCAGGCACAATCTCCTCGTCGGCGACCGCACTACGGAAGAGGCCAAGATTGCGGTCGGCAGTGCGCTGCCCCTGCAAGTGACTCAGCGCTTCGACATTCGCGGCCGCGACATTGTCTCCGGACTCCCGCGCACCGCCACGATTAGCTCGGAGGAGATCACCGAGGCGATGCGCGAAACCCTCATGCAGATCGTACTTGCCATCAGGACCGTCCTGGAGCGGACCCCTCCCGAGCTAGCGGCCGATATCATTGACAAAGGGATTGTGCTCACCGGTGGTGGCGCCCTACTCCGGCAGTTGGACCGGTTTGTCACCTTCCATACCGGTGTACCGTGCCACGTGGCCGAGCAACCGTTGGACTGCGTCGCGCTCGGCACGGGCCTGGCGCTCGAACATCTGGATGTGCTACGTAATAGGTCCAGCCCCGGCGCGTAGCCGCGCGAGCGGGCAGCGGCCGGACAAGGCAAAGAACGTAGGAGCGGCGGCGGTATCTTCCGAAGGCTGACCGGCACAGGCGCCGCTGGTACCATGCCGTTGGTGTATTGGCCCGGTCAGCCAAGCCGCAGGGGAGGAAGCGATGAAAGTTGACGAGTTCTTGGCAGAGGCACGCACTGCCCTGGAGACGCAGGAGCATGAGGCGGTGGCGGCCGCGCCCGACGACTACATGGCGATGATGGCGCGCTTTCCCATCAACTGCCGGCGGCAGTTCCTCGACTGGCTCGGCGACGGCAGCGACATTCCCCACGACGACTTTCCGCGCATTCTGGCGCGGGTCTCCGGACGCAACGAAATCCACGACCGTGGGGGCCTCAGCCCCACCTATGCCCAGCAGTTGCTCGACGGCTGGAGCGAGAGCCATGCCCACGAGTAGCGGATAGCACTCCGCGCCTCTCTCTGGCCGCCAGTTCCACTGTAGACAGGAAGACGCTCCTGCCGGTACTCATCTCTAGCCGCTCCCGGTCAGCAAAGGTACGACGCGCCTCGTGCCGATATACTGTGCCTCCATGCGTACCCTCCCGTTGACACCGGCAGAACGCTGGCTGGGTTTCCTGGCGGCCGCCTTCCTGGGCGCCACGACCGTCTGGCTAGAGTTGACACTCGTCCGGCTGTACTCGTATCTGTATCCGGCGTGGCTGGTGTTCCCCTTGGTCAGTCTCGTCACGCTGGGGCTGGGTATCGGCGGACTCCTGGGCCGCCGCTACGTCTGGAGCGCGCCGTGGTGGACCGCGTCGTGGGCGGCGGCGAGCGCCGCTGCGAGCGTGGCGCTCCTCACCTTCGCCGGCAGTGCCGTAACGGGCTTCCCCTCCGTCTCGCTGCTGGTGCTGGGACTCGGCTTTCTGGCGCCCTTTACGGCGCTTGGCGGCGCGGTGAGCATGATCCTCCGCCGCGGCGCCCTACTGGCTGGTTTCATCATCAGTGGCTACCTGCTCGGCGCCGGTATCGCCGCGCTCGGCTATGCTCCGTCGCTGAACGTCTTGAACTGGTCGGGGGGGATTGCGCTGGCTAGCGGCTTTCCGGGCATTGCCGCTATCACCCTCTTGGTCCTCGCCGTGCGCGAGGCAGCCACGCGGCGCAGTCCGGACGACGACCCGGCGCCGGCGATGCCTCCCCGCGTCGCCCTGGTCGGGGGGGCCAGCTTGGTGGCCGTGTTGCTGGGGGGTATCGCCCTGGTCGCTCCGGACAGCCTCGCGTTCCATCCCGGGGATGTCGGTGTGTCGAAGGCGCTCTTCCAGCGGGTGCAGGCTAGGGAAGGTGCGGAGCGGGCCACCACCTCGACGTGGAACGCCTTCGCGCGGACCGACGTCACGCAGTCGCCGGGCAATGCGCGCCAGCAGTGGCTGTATGAAGACGCCGTCGCGCCGGTCTCGATCCTCCCCGACCAAGACCTGTCGGCCGCCGAGCAGCTCCGGGACCACATTGGGTTTGCGCCCTTCGCCCTCCCGGGGAGCCACGACCGCGTATTGGCACTAGGGGCGGGAGCCATCCAAGCAGCGATGTTCGCAGTGCTCGGCGGCGCAAACGAGATTACCGTCCTGGAGAGTGATCCTGGACGAGCCGACGCGCTACGTCAGCTGCCGCCGTTGAGCGGGGGCCGAACGCAGGTACGCCTCGTAGCGCAGGACCCGCGCACGTATCTACAGGCGTCACAGTCCCGATACGATGTCGTTTACGTGGTTGTGCCCAGCGCTGGCGCCGCGCAACTGGGCGGGCGCGCCGTGGCGGGCGCCTCCCTGCTCACCACCGAGGCGTTCTCGTCCTACCTCAATCACCTCCAGCCCGAGGGGCGCTTGGTGGTCCAGTTGACGGACGAGCGCGACCTCTTTCGGGCCTTTGGCACCGCCTTTGCGATCTTCCTCGCCCAGGGAGAAACACCCCTCGAAGCGGTACGGCATATGGTAGCGCTGGTACGCACCGACAATACTGCCGACGACGGCAGCTCAATCATGCAGCCGGTGCTCGTCATTCGCAGAATCTCGCACGACGCGGGCGACGTGGATGTGCTCACGCAGGCTCTTGCCGAGCGTCCCATCTACGCCGTGCTCTTCATGCCCTTTCTGGAAGGCTCGTCACCACTAGGCGTCTACGCCATTGACCACACGGCGGTCTCGGCTGCCGCGCCCTTCAACGTGCGACCGGCCACCGACGACTACCCCTTCTTCTACGAATTCAGTAAGCGCGTACCGGGGCACTATGTCATCGTGCTTGTAGCCGTCGGCATCGTGCTCGGCATCGCCTTCAGCGTTCTCCGCGAGTCGCCCGCGCCACCGGCCCTCGACAGCCCACCGTCAGCGCAGCCGCTAGGCGACGACCTCAGCGAGAGCACGCCGTGGCGTCTGGTGCTCTTTGTCGGCTGTGCGGCGCTCGGTGCGGCGCTGGCCGGCCCACCACTGCTGCACCGGCTGGCACCGCTCCTGGGAGGCACAGGAGCGGCCAGCACGCTCGGGGTGGGAAGCCTCCTGTTGGGCGGCGCCCTGGCGGCAGCCGTGACCCAGCGTATCCGGCTGGCCGCGGCACGCTTACTCATCGGCTGGGCTGCGCTGGTCGCCGGCCTGCTCCTCGTGACGAGCCGGGAGGTATTGCCGCTGTTGGCAACGTCGCTCGTCGGTCAAGCGGCGCCGGTGCAACTGGCAGTCGCGTTGGCGCTCGTGGTTCCGGTCGGCTTTGCGTCCCACATTGCCTTGCCCGGTGTGGTCCGGCTCGCCGGCGCGACGGGCCAGGAATCGGTTGTGCCGTTGCTGTGGGGCACGCTTGGCGGCTGTCTCGTGCTCGGCTCGGCGCTGGGGATGGTGCTGGCGCTCCAAATGAGCCTGGTGTGGTGCTCGTATGCAGCAGCCTTACTCTTCTTTGTGCTGTTCCTGCTGGTCGGCTTGCGGATCATCCGCTTCGACCGCGATGAGGCGACCCCAACCACCACCCAGGACGTTGACGCCGACGCGCTGTTCCGGCGGCCGACCAGCACGCCGTAAGTAAGGCTGGCGAGACCACCGAGCACGCAGCAAGCGCGTTGCTCATGGGCACCGGGCGCGGTGCTGCGCCGTGGTTACTCGCCGCTGATGCTGAGGCGGTCTTCCTCGGATAGGTGCGCCACCGTTTCCCCGGTGGCGAGGAAGGTGCGGGTGACGCGGGTGCCGCCGTAGCACCAGAGGAAGCGCATCATCTCGCCGCTCTCGTTGCGAAAACAATGTACCGTCCCAGCGGGGGCGTAGACCGTGTCGTAGGGTCGCACGGTGTACTGTTTCCCGTCCACCTCGCACACCGCTTCGCCTTCCAGCATAGTGATCGACTCTTCGACGTTGTGCGTGTGCAGCGGCACCGCCGCGCCAGGCTCGAAAATGGTGATGCCGTTGCTGATGCCCGCAGCACCGGTACGGGCACCAAGCAACGGATACGATTCGAGGCCGGCACCGCGGTCAACCGGCTCCTGCTCGCTAGGACGGACAATACATGGCTCGCTCATCTGTGCTCCTTACCTTTCCGCTGGGCTACTCGCGCGGATGTTGCACCGCTCGGCTGCGGCCCGCACGCGACGTTCGGTTGTACCATTGCGGCGACGCTACGACAACTGCGCCCCGGCTCACCCCCAGAGGGCGGCGGAGAGCCGGTTCCAGTCGTCCAGCGTGAGCGTCTGCGCCCGCTGCGCCGGGTCAATGCCGGCCGACGCCAGA
This sequence comes from Chloroflexota bacterium, assembly GCA_965220865.1. Lineage (GTDB taxonomy): Bacteria > Chloroflexota > UBA11872 > UBA12225 > JAJDUF01 > JAJDUF01. The sequence goes on along the minus strand of OZ244848.1, from coordinate 1,814,363 downwards.
GCCGCGTGGATGCGCTCTACCCCCACACCGAGGGAGCCTAAGGAATTGTGCAGTTGTTTGCGCCGGTTGGCAAAGCCGGCCTCGACCGTCTGCCAGAAACGCGCTGCGGTGGGCCGGAGCGGCGCCGGCGGCGTCCGTCGCGGTACCAGGTGGACCACCGCACCAGCGACCTTGGGCGGCGGGAAAAACGCCGCGGGCGGTACGTGGGCAACAAGCTCGACGGCAGCAACGAGCTGGGCCTTGACAGACAGCAGACTCATCTGACCCGGTCGAGCTGCCAAGCGCTCGCCTACTTCGCGCTGGACCATGACCAGCATATCTTCCGGGGGATACCTCGCCGCCAGCAGCTGCAAGATCGCCGGCGTCGCTACGCTATAGGGCAGGTTCGCAACGAGCCGGTAGGGCTGTGCCCCAAAGTACCGCTCGATGTCGAGCGTCAGGATGTCCTGATGGATGATGCGCAGGTTGCCTGCCGGGCAGGTGGCCGCCAACACCTCTACCAAGCGCTCATCAATCTCGACCGCGATGACTTCCCCGGCGCGGGCGGCAAGCTCGCGGGTGAGCGTCCCGATGCCGGCGCCGATCTCCAGCACCCGGTCAGTGGGGCGCAGCGCCGCGGCCGCGACAATACGGTCGAGAATGCCGCGCTCCGCGAGCAGGTGCTGACTCTGCTCGCGGTCGAGCCAGATGCCGTACTGCGAGAGGAGCGCGCCGATGGTGTCCGGGTCACTCAGGTCGGCGTCCGCCAGCGCAAGGGGGCGCCGACGATAGGAATCCGAGGCCGCCGAAGACGGCTGGCGCTTGCGGCGGCGTGGCTCCGCGGTGCGTCTAGTCACGAGATGCGTGTGGATGGCAGGAGTAGTCGGCTGTCACGAATGGCTATTCTAGGATATACACCCGGAGGTTGCGCCGGCCCCAACGCACGGCCTCTTGCTCGGTGCCGTAGAACAGATCAATCCGGTGGCCGACGATAGCAGACCCGGTATCTCCGGCAATACCAAAGCCGTACCCGGGAACGTAAAGGCGCGTTTTATACGGAATGAAGTGCGGGTCAACGGCGATAATGCCCGGCTTGGCCTGCCAACCTATTGACGTGACCCCATACCACTGATGACCCGGCTGCTTTCCGGTGCTCCGGGGACCAGCCTCGTACCCGGTGGCCACTACATGCAGGATACGGCTTACCGAGAGGGTGTCCGAGGCCACTGCGCCGTAGCCGGGCACGAGGCGGGTAGCGTCTGTCAGGCTTGCCATCGGCCCGGAGAGTTTCAAGGTACCGTAATGCATCACATCCTCACGGGGCATGTCCACCATGAGATCTTCAGCTACCTTCCTGGACACAACCTCACCATCCTCGGTGCGTGTCTCTATCCGACGGATGAGGACACCTGGCGATCCAGACTGCATATGGCGCCGCAGACCCAGCGGCAGAGTGGGGTCGTTTCGGCGGACGTACTCGAAGGGCACAGCCTCTTGGTGGTGTTCCTGAGACTGGCGGACACGGATTACCCGAATGTCGGTTGCATCTGCTATCGGCGCCGTGAGCGCCGGCTCGACGCGATCCAAGGCTCCAAGCGCGATCCCGGCCCCGGAGAGCGCCTGCTCTACCGTGAGCACGTGGGTACAAACACCGACCGCGAAATCCTTGCTACTAATCCGGATGATCTTCGCCGGCCCGACCGGCAGATCAGGTCCAGGCGGCGGCAGCAGTATCCGATCCGGCGCCGAGTGGGTTTTCGGAGGGGTCGCCGTCCCACCACCATCACCAGGCCCGGTCACACCGACAGCGCTGGCCGCCGCACTGAGTGTGGTTCGGAGACCGGCACCCGTGAAGGGAAGGGGGACGGTGCGCTGGAAGCCGTACCACAGACCGATCAGCGCAACAACCAGCAGCAACCGCACCCACAGCGGCACAGAAGGGCTGTTCCCAGCACGAATCTGGAGCGGCAGACCGGGCAAAGCACCAAGGGCGGCCTGCTCCGGCGGCCGCAGAGCGAACAACCGGCGGCCAAAGCTACCGGCAAGTTGATGCCAACCCTGACCTCGGCGATCAGAGCGGCCCAGTGTCCGGCTCCGGGACAGCCCCACGAGCGGGTTTTGCGGAGCGCTAACCACCTTCACGTGATCGCCTCGCTCGACAACTCAACCCGACGGGACCGGGCAACCACGCCACACCGGTCCGGTTTTGGAATACATCGGCGATAGTACACCGCTGGTAACCGCGCAGGTCGTGATTCGTTCTAGGGGTACGTGACACCTTGCCACCGTCTGTCTATGCGCTATCGGCACCCGTGATCGTGTCAACTTGGTCAGATCCGGCATGCACACGAGTATACTGGAATGCTCTTCGGGATGCAAGAGTGCGAGGAACAAGGGGGTTACCCGGTAGTGTGGAGGCTGCCTTGCCAGAGTAGAGAAGCGCCTCAAGCCATAGAATAGCAGCTAACGCCAGCGGCACCCGGCCGCATTTCTGCCGGCGATCATCGTTCCATAACGGCACAGGAAGCACCGCATCATCCAGCGCTACTATGCTGGAGTGTCAAAGCTGCTGCTGGGGCAGTGCGCCGGCTCCGGCACTGTGGACACACCATGTCATCGAGCATCCGTACAGAGCGCTACCGACGCGGCGCAAGCGCCAACGCGCTTGGGAGTCTCCATTACAGACCGGGTATGCGCGCGGCCGGTACGGTAGCCAGGTACGAGCCATGGGGCGCGGCCCGTTGGGCCGCGTGCGTTGACCGCCCAGGAGTGGATCAGTAGACTATCTGATGGGACAGCGCGGCTCGACTAGGTGCTCACCAGGGGAAAGGTAGGCATTGCTACCCCAGCGCTTGGCCCGTCCTCAGCAACCTCCGCAAGCTCTTCCACTGTAGGTGTCTGCTTTGCTAGTCCTGACGCGACGCTTTGGCGCGCTTACCGGTATCCTGGGCAGCCTGCTACTGGCTGCCCTTATCGTCATAGCCCTATCCGTGGGCTACCACCTACGTCACCGCCAGCAGGTCTTCCCAGGGGTCCACTTCGCGGAGATTGATCTCCAGGGCTTGAGTCAGTCGGAGGTGGCCTCGCTCATGCAAGCCCGGCTGACCACCTATGTAGAAACCCCCTTCACGCTATCCGGCCTGGGGAGGGAGTGGCATCCGACGGCTGCCCAGCTCGGGATGCACATTAGCACGGCGCAAATGGCCAGCGACGCCCTCGGGCTGGGGCGCAGCGGGGGGTTGCTCGACCGCCTTGTAGTGCCCTTTCAACTCCGTCTGCGTCCGGAGACACTACCGCTCCGGGTGTCGTTTGATGGCGAGGTTCTGCGGGCGTATGTGCAGTCCATCGCCGCCGAGGTTGACCGGGCGCCGGTAGACGCCGCTCTCACCTTGCAGGGCGACCGGGTTGTCTCGGTGGCTCCCACGACCGGCCAACAGCTGGCGGTCGAGGAGACGATACAGCGCATCAAGAACTCCTCGCCCTATCCAACGGTCCACCAGCGTATCGAGTTGGCCGTCGTACCCGTGCAGCCGGCGCTCGGCGACACCGAGCTGCAAGCTGCCACCGCGCTGACAAATAATATCCTCAGCGGGCCGTTGACCGTCCGCCACGAGGCGCAAGCGTGGACCATTGGGCCGGAGCGGCTGAGGCACTGGCTGGGCTTTCAGAGCACCGCAAGCGACGCCCCGGCAGCGTTGGTGCCGGCACTCACCAAAGCCAAGGTGGCCGCGTTTATCGCCACCATTGCCCAACAGATTGACGATCTGCCGCAGGATGCCCGCCTGCTGCGGCAGAGCGCCACCAGCTTGCGGGTGTTGCGCCCTGGCAAGCCCGGACTCATTGTGGATCGAGACACTGCGCTAGAGCGCATCCTGGCGGCGTCCTTGTCCGCAGATCAGCGCGAAGTCAGCCTGCCCGTGCGGGTCGCAGAGCCGACGTTCAGCGGCAAGGACACCGATATACTCGCGTTCCAGGACCTGCTAGGCGATGGGCGTTCCACCTTCCTAGGCTCGCCCCAGGAGCGCGCGAATAATATCCAGGTGGCCGCACGCAACCTGAATGGCGTGGTCATCCCACCGGGCTACGACTTCTCATTCCTGCGGGAGATCGGCCCGATCACGAAAGCAGCCGGCTATCTCGAAAGCCTGATTATCAAAGGGGATGCGACGGTGCCCGGTATTGGCGGCGGCGTGTGCCAAGTCTCGACCACCGTGTTTCGCGCGGCGTTCTGGGCCGGTCTACCGATTGTCGAGCGTAATCAGCATTCCTATCGGGTGAGCTACTACGAGCAGGATGGTACACCACCCGGCCTCGATGCAGCGGTCTACGATCCTGGGGTAAACCTCCGTTTTCGCAACGATACCGGGCATCCGGTACTGCTGCAATCCGCGGTTGATCCGGTGAGCGGCACGTTGATCTACCGAGTGTATGGGACACGCACCGGACGGCAGGTGCGGCTGGAGGAGGTTGACATTAGCAATCGTCAAGAGCCGGAGAAGCCGCTGCCGGACGTGCCGGACCCCAGCCTGCCGCTGGGCGAGCGCAAGCAAGTGGAGTGGGCTGCGGAGGGGATGCAAGTGACGGTCACCCGGGCCATCTTCGAAGCAGACAGCCCTACTACCATGGACACGTTCGTGAGTAAATTCGTCCCGTGGCGGGAAAAGTGGCTCATCGGTGCAGAGCCAACACCCACGCCGACCGACGCCTCTCCCGGCACTGCGGCAACGGCTACACCACCTAGCGGACAAGCGCAACCGGTAGTCACTGCGACACCCCCGCTACCGACTCCGGTGACGGTCGCACCGACGCCGGCTCGCTAACCTCCTGCCGGCTGCTCGCCGTGCGGACCCCCTTACCGGCCAGGGAAGGGGCCGAGGGGTAGCTCCAGTCATCCCCCTACTTGACCTCGATATTGCGCTCGATATACCCCTTCATCTTGGCGTACTGGACGTGCTTACGTACCTGCTCGACCGAGAGGCCGGTCTCCTCGGCGGCGGCCGGGGTATCAACGATGGCCCCCTCTTTGGCCATCCGCTCAATGACGGGGAGTGTCCGCTGGCGCCCGGCAACATAGCTCCAGCCCCAATAGGCCAACGCCGCCCCGACGATAATGACAGCCAGCAAGACGAGTACGGCGATGAGATCAAAGCCTACGTTGGTGAGGGTTCCAAATAGTGCCACCACACCGACAATGACAATGACGATGCCACCAATCAAGCGTCCCATGATCATCCCCCTGAATCGCGCCTCGCTGTGGCGCGAACACCTCATTGCAATCGGCAATGGCACGGCAGCCACTCCCGGCGGCTTGCCGGGCACACTTGCCGCGCCCCCCGATGTTGCGGTAGGCACTATGCAACCTGGAGGCGGTCGAGTCAAGGAGCGGAGTCCGGGATGGCGGCTTCGGCCGCCATGACGAGCGAGACGGCGGGAATGACGAGCGGCAGACACCCCCTCTCCACCATGTGGAGAGGGGGCCGGGGGGTGAGGCGCAACAAGCCGTAACGAGGTTGTAACGGCAACGTAACCGCGGCCGCGACCGGGGGACGTATACTGTAGTCACAGTGTCACCAGCGTAGTTTGACGCGGGATCACCCCCCACTGCCGCGCTGACTACGCTGGGCACGCTGTGCTCGCGAAGGCGTTCTGCTCCTCCAGACGCCTCCGCGAGCGCATTTGATTCTCGGTACCTACAAGGCCGGGGCCTCTGCCCAACGACCGTGCTGGCGAATCAACTCAATAAGCCGCTTGCTCGCCTCCGCCTCGGGCACGTGGCGCTCGACAAGCTCCTTGCCGACATAGAGGTTGACCTTGCCGGGCGCGCCGCCAACATAGCCGAAATCGGCATCGGCCATTTCCCCCGGCCCATTGACAATACAGCCCATCACGGCGATCTTGACCCCGCGGAGATGCCCGGTGTCCTGCTGAATGCGGTCCGTCGTCGTCTGTAAGTCGAAGAGCGTCCGGCCGCAGGAAGGACACGCGACGTATTCCGTCTTGGTGAGCCGCACGCCGGCGCCTTGGAGGATGTTGAACGCCTGCTGCACAGCCGCACCGTCGTCGGCGCCGGGCGGACCGACGACCTCGATGCTATCGCCCAGCCCGTCGGAGAGCAGCGAGCCGAGCGCCGCCGCGGCGAACAACAGGCCCTGCTCATCGCTGCCGATGCGCGTGACGAAGTGGAGTGGCGTGGACTGGCCGGCTGCCGCGAGCCGCGCTGCCAGCAACCGCCCCGCCCGCACCAGCAACGCGGGATCGGCCGGTCCCAGCGACAGGATCGTGTCGGCGAGACCGGCGTCCGCAGCGACTGCAACGGCAGTGAGGGATATATCCACGAGGGCCGTCGCGGCGGTCGGTAAGGACGCGCTCCAGGCGAGGTCGTCACGCGACGGAGCCGCCACACCGCGCGGCGCGAGCACAACCGGCGTGGCGTGGCGCGCCGCCAGCCGGCAGGCCCCGGCCAGCAGCACCCGCCCATCCCGATCAAGCAGCGCCGGCGTGATGCGGAGACTTACCGCATCCGCAAGTGCGACCACCTCGCCGAACCAAGGCGCTGCCGGATCGGCCTGCACGACGAGCGGTAAGCTGGGCAGCACGGTCTGCGTGGCGGGAAGATCGCCGTGAGCGCTCTTATGGAGCGCTCGGAGCGCCGCGAGGTCGGCCGCGCTCGTGACCTGCACGGAGACGGCATCGGGCCGGGGCTGCACCCAGCCGTCGGCGCGGCGCGCCCAGCGCACCCGTCGCTCGACACGCGGTACCGCCGCCAGCGGCCCGGCATACCGATGGACTACCCGCACGGGCGACTGGTCACCCCACGCCACGTCGCCAACAACGGTCGCCTCCGATGCACGGCGGGTATAGCTGTAGGGATCGCGGCTATCGGGGAGTGCCACACCAGGTACGGATGCCGGCTCGGTGGCCGGGGGTGGCGCTGCCGCGGCTTGGCGTCGCGCCGTGTGTGCGCGCTCCTGCCAGGCGTTATAGGGCCGGACCAGCGCCTGCGCGACCGGGATTTCGGCTTCCGGCTCCTCGGTCAGCGAGACGCGCACCGTATCGCCAATACCGTCATCGAGCAGGCTTCCCGTCCCGATGGACGACTTGATCCGTCCATCCTCGTCCTTGCCCGCCTCGGTGACGCCGAGGTGGAAGGGGTACGGGGTCCCCCGAGCGTCCAACCGGGCGGCCAAGAGTCGATAGGCTTGGATCATGACCTTCGGATTGGACGCTTTCATCGAGAAGATCACATCGTTGTAGCCGTGATCCTCGCAGATACACACGAACTCCAGCGCCGACTCGACCATGCCGAGCGGCGTGTCACCGTAACGGTTCAGCACCCGGTCCGAGAGTGAGCCGTGGTTGGTGCCAATACGCATGGCCACGCCAAGCTCCCGACATCGGCGCACGAGGGGCGCAAAGCGCTCGGCAACCCGCTCTAGCTCCGCGGCGTATTGCCGGTCGGTGTACTCGCGGACGGCAAAGCGCTTGCTATCGGCGAAGTTGCCCGGATTGACGCGGACCTTCTCGACGTGCTGTGCTGATTCAAGGGCTGCTGCCGGACTGAAGTGGATGTCGGCGACGAGCGGGACGCGGACGCCGCATCGGTGCAGCTCGGCGCGGATAGCCCGCAGCGCACGTGCGTCCGCGACCGTGGGGACGGTGACACGGACGATTTCGCAACCGGCTGCGACCAAGCGGATCGTCTGCGCGACCGTCGCCGCCACGTCTTGCGTGGCCGGCGTGGTCATAGATTGCACACGAATGGGGTGCTCGCCACCCACACCGATATCACCGACCATCACGCAGCGCGTGCGGCGGCGCTCGTAGGTGTAGCGTCCGACTCCGGCGAGGTACGGCGGGGCCTCAACGGCGATCATGTGTCACTGTCAGCCCTCAGCGATCAGCACGCGGCTCCGATCAGGAGTGTACGGTGAGCGGTAGGCCTAACGGGGACTGTATCCGAGTTAATCATATCACCTCAGCCGTAAGTCCGACGGAGACGGCACCACTCCGCGGTACGCGGTGCGCTGGTGCTACTAGAGCCAGACCGCAAGGCGTACCCATAGCTGGCAACGCTATGGCAATAGAGATAAAATCGTCGGCAGTCAACGCGCAAGAACAGCCGCCGGGGGCCGAGGTGAGCAGGCCCAACACTTACAAGCAAACGGAATCTACAACTCGCTTCAGGCCAGTATGATACTTCAATTGTTGAGTTTTCGGAGATGCTCTTACGACAAGAGAATCATCCTTGCTTTCTGCGTAGCCTTTACCGCTCTCATATTTCCGCCGGGCCACCAGGTGGCTGGCCAAGAGACGCCGACTTCTAAGCCGGTGGTGAGCCTGGTGAGCGTCGCGCCGTCGCCGATGGTGCGGGAAGGCGAGCGGCTGAGGATAACGGTGGCCATCGCCCCGAAGGGAAAGGCAGGCTCCAAGATCGAGGGTGGTGTTCTGGTATTTGATTCGTGGAATGATGCACAGAATGGCCTAATTGTTGACGAATTGATCGCCTTTGTATTTCGCGGCGACGTTGAGACACGTGACATGAGTTATCGGGTACCCGATGATAAAGCGCTCACGGCGGATCGGACGATCCGGGTTGAAATCAATCGGCTCTTTCCCGATTACCAGGTGGACGAGGAGGACGAACAGTCGTGGAAGACGACGGTTAATGTGATAGACAATGACGTCGCCAACCCGGCAACGGGGATGCCGACGATCAGCGGCACGGCGCAGATTGGCCAGCGGCTGAGGGCCAACACCGGCGACATCAACGACACGGATGGCTTGACGAATGTGATGTACCGCTACCAATGGCTGCGGGTGTCGTCGGGCGGCAGCGAGACGGAAATCGCCGGGGCAACCAATGACTACTACGACGTAACCGCAGCCGATGCGGGGAGCCGATTGAAGGTTCAGGTGACCTTCACCGACGACAACGGCAACCCCGAGAGCCTAGATAGTGAGCCGACGGAAATTATCTCCGGTCCGACCACCACACCCACTGCGACCGCCACACCGAGGCCAACTGAGCCGCCACCACCAGCGGCTACCCCGACACGAACACCTCGGCCTCCACCAACCCGTACACGCCGTCCGACGGCGACCCCGACAGCGACGCCCACGCCTACTGCGACTCCCAGTCCGACAGTCACGCCGCTGCCGACTGCCACACCGCCGCCGACAGTTGCACCGACTCGTACACCTCGTCCGACCGCCAAGCCGACCGCCACCAAGACGCCTATCCCCAGCCCGACAGCCACACCCAGTCCAAGACCCACGAGTGCGCCGATTGCTCCCCCGACGGTCACGCCGACCCCGGCGCCCACCAGCACCCCGACTCAGACGCCTACCAGCACCCCCACCGCCACTCCCACCGTCACCCCAACGCCGATACCCACCAGTACCCCGACTCAGACGCCTACCAGCACCCCCACCGCTACCCCGACCGTCACCCCAACGCCGATACCCACCAATACCCCGACTCAGACGCCTACCAGTACCCCCACCGCCACCCCGACCGTCACCCCAACGCCGATACCCACCAATACCCCGACTCAGACGCCTACCAGTACCCCCGCCGCGACGCGTACCAGCACATCAACCGCGACTCCGGCTCCAACGCCAACACCACCCATTGCTGCCGGGCCGCAAGTTACCCCAAGCGACTTGGAACGGCCCACAATCCCCATCATCGGCGACGCCGTACCCCGCATCCGCAATGCCCTGACCGGGATCGCTTCCACTCCCCGCCAACGCACCACCCTGATCATCATCCTGGGCGTCGTCTGCGTGGTTGTCGTCGGTGCCTTCGCCTACCTGATACTACGGAGACGCTGAGATAGTTGCTTGGTGCAAAACCGGAGTAGCCCGGTAGACCGGCCTACTAACCGACTGCCTCAGTTTCCAGCGCAGTGGCCGTCGCTGCCGGCAGGCTCAACGTGAACTCTGCATACTCCCCATACACAGTATCCACCGACAGATCACCCCCCAACCGCCGGGCCACGTCAGCAGCGATCGGCAAGCCCAATCCCGCCCCCAAGGCGCCGTCGCGCGTCGAGAAGAACGGGTTGAATATACGGCCAACTACGTCATCCGCAATGCCGGGACCGTTGTCCCGCACCCGCACCTCTACCACATTGTCGTCCACCACACGGCTCGATACGGTCAGCACCGGCTCGTAACTTTCGCCCGAATTCTCCTGCTTCAGCCGCATCGCGTAGCAAGCATTGGACACCAGGTTCAGCACCGCTTCATCGAAGTCCCGCTCCACCAACGGCACGTCACCCAGGGATGGGTCCAGGTCAAAGACCGGCTCCACCGAGAAATCCTTCCACTCCGCGCCAAAAGCGTTGCACCCCGACTGCGCCGCCTGCCGTAACACGGAGTTCAAATCCGTCAAAACCGGCTCGCCGCCCACAACGCCCAGCCCACGCATCCGCTCCACGATTGCCAACGCGCGTCCCCCGTTGGAAAGCACACGTTTCATACTATCGGTCAACTCCTGATTGATGTCATCCAGGAGAACCATGTCATCCTCCGACATCTTATCCCGGTAAGCATCCAACATCTCGGTCAGCTCACTGTACAGCTCGAGCGAACCCTCAGAGAAATTGTTGACGAAATTCAACGGGTTGCTAATCTCGTGGGCCACGCCGGACACCAACTCGCCCAAAGCCGCCAATTTCTCCTGCGCTACCAGCCGAGACTGCATCCGCTGTAGCTCCGCATTCGCCTCACGCAACTCCCCGTAGAGCTTCTCGACCAAGTTCAGGCGCTGGACCTCTAGCGCTTGCTGGCGGAACACCTCCAACGCATCAACCAATTCCCCAATCTCGTCTCGCCCCGCCTCCGGCACCGGCGTTTCCAGGTCCCCGTCGGCCATCTTCCGCATCCGTTCCGACAAGCGGGAAAGCCGCCGCACCATGCCGTTGCCTACCCACAGCCAGGCTGCCAACGTAGCCGCGACGACGCTGACGACGCTGATGAACGTCAACAGGAGGCGTCCCTGGTCAAAACTGCTGACGGCTAATCCCAGCGTATCCGCCGACTGAGCGCGGGACGACGCTAGCAGGCCCGATACGGAATCATCCAGGGACACAGTGGCATCATCGAAGGCCGCGGTTAAGTTAGCAACGCTGGCCCACAACGCCAGCTGCTGGCCGCGGACAGTGAACACTCCCTGATCGCCCGCCAGAGCCGCCACGGCCGGGTCCACGCCGGCCGCATGCAGCTTGGCGTACTCGTCCCACAACTGCTCCAAGACTGCCTCGTCGGCGGCCTGCAACGCTTGTTTCAGCACCGACAAGGCCGCCACAGACGATTCGTCATCGGGCGAGAGTCCAGCCAAGCGTGCCCGTAAACCAGCCGCAGCCGCGTTGGCGTCCGACAGGGCCTCCCGGTTCACGGCCAGATTGTCAATGACGACAGCAAGGTCGTGGGCGGCATCGTTCACCGCACGCGCATCCGACGCCAGCGCCTGTACGCCGCTGACCGCGCCCAACGCGCTCCCCAGTCGCTCTAGGGCCTCGGCAACGGCATCCGGCTGGAAGCCCGCAAAGCCGGACTCGGGTGCTGCTAGCATTCCCAGACCCACAATCCGCAACTGCTCCGCCTCACGGGCAGCAGTCCACGTCGCCTCCAGCACTGGCACGGCCTCGGTCCGGACCCGGTAGTTCAGGTCCCCGCTCTGCTCAAAGTAATAGACGCCTACCGCGCTGGAACCCAGGGTCAGAAGAACCGCAAAGCCCAAGGCCAGGTACAATCGCGTGCCGATACGGCGCCACCTGTCAACAAGAAAGCCCATACCGAAACAACTCCTTAGACATATGGATAGCCCTTAACAAGGACCAGTTGAGGAAACCTACTCTATGCCGTAGGGTTATGCCGTAGGGTATCACAACCATGATTCCCTGATAACAGGGGCCTGCGAGTCAGGGCTGCTAAGGAGTGGGTGGGGAGATGAGCATCTGGAAAGCAGCCCAGCAGTCCTTTGGGCTGAGACGCGGGAGCAAACGAAACCGTTGGCACCACTGGAGATTTCGAGTACTGCCTACAATACACGTAGGCCGGAAGTGGTTAGGCCTAACGGGACTGTACACAGTACCACGTTTGAGTTAAGAGTGGCCCTGTGAGTGCCAAAGTCCCCCACTCCGATGCCGCCCCCGGTGATTGTAGGAGTTCGGAAGGAGTCAGGCAACTTGGGCAATCCCCACAAAGCTCCTAGAACCTACCCCCGCAATTGCCGAGCAAGCGTGAAACGTGTCCGGCAGACGACCGGAAGGCAGGTACGGTGGAGCAGGACTACACCGACCAAGCAGCCAATGCCCTTGAGTCCCCCGCCCATCTAGGCCACGCTGTCTATCGGGAGGCGAAAGGGGATCAGCCCCTTGATGACCCCCTTTCGCTCCATGGCTCGGATGTCGGCCTCCGGCACGCCGAGGATGTCTCGGAGCACATGTAGGTTGTCCTGGCCTAGCTCGGGCGCGAAGCGCCTCACGCCCAACGCCACTGTTGAGAACCTCCACGGGGCGGCAAGGTGGACGCGCGCCTCGGCGTCCCGCTGGAAGAAGCCCCTGGCCCGGAAGTGCTCGTTCTCAGCGACCTGCTTGTTGGTGAGCACGGCCCCCGCGGGCACCCCCGCGTCCTGGAGCAGACACATGGCCGACGCGGCGCTTCGCTCCCGCGTCCAGGACCCGAGGATCCCGTCGAACTCACCCTTGTTTCGCTTCCGCTCCGCCGGTGTTGCGAACCGACTGTCGGCCGCCAAGCCTGGTAGCCCCACCACCGCGCAGAGCGCCCGGAACTGCCGGTCCGTCTCGACGTCGATGGCGGCCCACTCGTCGTCCTTGCACGGGTAGCACCCCGTCGGGGCGCGGTCGGGGCGTTTGCCGCCGCCGGCCTCGGCGGTCCGGCCATTCATCACGTAGTCCAGGACCGGCTCGGGAAGGGTAAAGATGTTGGCCTCTCGCTGCGATAGGTCGATCAGCTGTCCCTCCCCGGTCGCGGCCCGGTGGTGGATGGCGGCGAGCACGGCGACGGCTCCGAGCAGGCCGCCGTTGGGGTCTCCGTACTTCACCCCCGTCGGGCTCGGCACCGCCCCCGGGTAACCGCTGATGCCAAGCAGTCCCGACATCGCCTCCTGCGTGGCGCCCATGCCCACGAACCCGGACTCCGGCCCTGTCCTCCCGAACGCGGGCAGCGCGACATAGACGATGCTCGGCGTGATCGCCCGGCAGTCCTCGTAGTCCACGCCCAGCCGCCTGGTGACGCCCACGCTGAAGTTCTCCGCCACCACGTCCGACATGGAGATGAGCTTGCGGATGTGATGTCGGCCCTCGTCGGTGCGGAGATCAATCGCGATCGCCAGCTTGTTCCGGCTATAGGCATGGTAGCGTCCGACACCCTTGCCGCGTCCGCCGTCGCCGCGGCGCGGCGGCTCGACCTTGATGACCTCCGCCCCCAGGTCGGCAAGGATGCGGGTGCAGTACGGCCCCGCCCAAATGTGGGTGAAGTCGACCACCCTCAGACCCTCCAACGGCAGGCGGCCTTCCTCGTGGCCGTCACCGCGGCCCATCCGCTCGCCGCGAGGGGGCAGGGAGGAGCCGCCGTGCTCCCCCAACAGCGGCGCGCGGCGCGAGACGAACGGCGTCCTCGACATCCTGAACGGCGCGCCCGGCATCGTCACACTGCCCGCGATGGGGTGCCGCACCCGGACGAAGAAGCGCCGGTGCCTCAGCTGCGGCGACTCCAGCAGGTCCCGCGCTGTCGCGACGTAGCCGTAGGCGTGACCGTAACGCTGGGCCAGCCGGTACACCTCCTCCTTGGTGTGCTCGGATACCCAACGGCCGAACAGACGGGTCAGCTCCTCGGCATGCTCGCCGCGGCCCTCCTCCGTCGTGAAGCGGGGCGACGCGAGATCCGGCAGGTCCCCCGCCATCTCGCGGATGGCACCCGTCCAGTCGGCGGACGACCTCCCGTAGGCCAGGACGTACCCGTCCCTCGCTTTCCATACGCCGCTGGGCTCCCAGTGAGTCCCATCCTCCCCCCTTCGTGCCGCCGTCCTCAGGCTCCACGGATCCGCGTCGCCCCTCTGCGACACCTGCTCGTCGTAGAGCCAGCCGTTCATGGTGGCGCCGAGAATCGACGTCAGGCTCTCCAGTTGCGAGACGTCGATGTGCTGCCCTCCGAGCCAGTCGCGGGCGAGGAGCGCCGCGACCGCCCCGATGAAGCCGTGGCAGCCGGCGTGGTAGTCGGCCAGGTTGCCGCCCTTCTTGAGCGGCGGGAGATGCCTGCTGCCGGCCAACCCGAGTTCACCGCTCAGCGCGTGGACGACGAGGTTGGTCGCCGCGAAGTCCCGGTACGGGCCGGAGAGCCCGAACGGGGTGATTGATACCACTACGAGGCCGGGGTTCGCCCGCAACAGCTCGCCGCCTGCCTGTCGGCCTGCTTGGTCGCCCGCCTGTACGGGCAGGTCGGACAGGGCAGATCGGTACCCCAGCCCTGCTGTTTCGAGGCCCGGCGGGCCGTCGATCAGCACGTCGGCCCGGTCGATCAGCTCCCGCAGCCGGCGCCGGTGCGATGGGTTGTCGGCGTCGACCACGACGCTCTTCTTGCCGGCGTTCAGATAGAGGAACAGGCCGCTCGCCTCGGGGTTGGGGACGTCGTCCCGGAAGGGGCCCAGCGTTCGGGACACGTCACCGGAGGGCGGCTCGACCTTGATCACCTCGGCGCCGAACCCCGCCATCAGCTTCCCGCAGACCGGGCCCGCGATCCCCTCCGCGTGCTCCACGACAACCAGCCCCTTGAGGGCGTCGGCGGTGCCGTCCGCGGGCGCCGGCGGGGAAAGGGGAGGGGATATGTCGCTCTCGGCAGTTGACATCGTCTCCGCAGTCAGTCTAGCATCTGACCCAAACCAGTATCCTGATTCAGGGATTCACTCGAACAATTATGAGGGGCTCTGGCATGCTCGGACTAAGGCGGTATAACCGGCACCCAAACCCAGAGGCTGCTCTAAAAAACGGGGTGCCCGCCTAAGCGGCAGACAGGTGCAGAGGAGCGAAGCCCCTCGCCGGGCGTCTGACGATGTCCCTCGGGCATGTCTTTTTGTTTCTGGCCAGGAAGGCGAAGATCCGGGGGAAGCCGGGGGCCCCAATAAAACCTGCAGGGCAGGACACCAGACATCGACCGCGGGAGGACGCCATGGCCCTGACCGAAACGAAGACGTGGGACTACGAAGCGGTCGAGGTCGGTCAGCGGGCGCAGCCCATCGCCAAAGAGGTGACTCTGGACTCCATCGTCCTCCACGCCTCCACCTCGCGCAGCATGAACCCGGACCACTACTCGGACGCGCCCCCGTTCGCCATGCCGACCCAGATCTTCTCCCTCGCCCCCAAGAACAGGGGAGGCGTCGCCGAGAACAACGGGATGAAGATCATCACCGCCTCGGCGACCCCGTTCGCCAAGTGCGAGGGACGCTGGTTCGCCCCCATCCGGCTGGGTGACACCGTCACCAGCGTCGCAACCGTGCTGGAGAAGTACGAGCGGCGCGGCAACAAGTTCGTCACGCTCAGGCTCGAGCCCCACAACGGCCGGGGCGAGAAGCTGGCCGAGATCGACCACACGTCCATCTTCGAGTTCCGCAAGCGCGACCGGCCTCGGCCGGGCTCCGGCGCCGCGGCGCGACGGCCCGGCCCGGACCTCGAGCCGCCGCCGTTCCAGGAGACGAGCCCGGACGAGGCGGTGGAGACCATCACCTTCGAGACCATCGAGGTCGGCGGTGCGGTCCACCCCTTCACCATTCACTCGCCCCCCAAGACCGAGGTCGACAGAGCTGCGGTCCCTGAGGACGAGATGAGCAGCCAGTCGAGCGAGGCGAGCCACGAGCCCGGCCGCTTCCCCTGGGGCGCCATGCACGGAGTCGGCGGCATCACTATCATGGGCTACCTCGACGCGATGCTGGAGCGATGGGCCCCCGACGGCACTCTCTACGGCGGAGGCCGCCTCCTCTTCAAGGCCATCAAGAACTTCCGACCCGGCGACACCAACACCTACCGCGGCACCGTCACAGCCAAGCGAGAGCACCACGGCAAGCGCTACGTGGACATAGAGATAACCGGCGCGAACCAGCTAGGCCAACTGACCGGGGTCGCCGAGGCGACGCTCGTCTTCTAGGGAGCCTCTGGACAACTCTATGCTTGCCCGTCATTGGTACAAGATCCTCCAGGCGCTTCCGTAGGGGCGGGCCTCGCACCCGCCGCCGGGGATCGAAGTCCGGCCCTCGGACGGCCTCAAAGGAACTCCGCTAGGGAAACGTCTGAAAGTTCCTCCGCAACGGAGGCGCGGTGGCCCGCCCGCGGAGGGCGGTATACAGATGGTCTCAAACAAACACATCCAGCCGGAGGCACTCTGCCACCCAATATACACCTGCTATCCTATTCGGTAGCAAAGGAGTCAAGGGCCAGAGAAGGGGAGAGACATGACGACCAATCCCGAGCTCCTCAAGCGCATCACCGCTCGGCCGGACGTCTTTGGCGGAGCCCATTGTCCGCGACATGCGCGTGTCCGTGGAGCTGATACTGAGTTTGCTGACCCAGGGGATGACGCCGGAGGCCATCTTGGACGACTATCCCGATCTGGAACCAGATGACATCCGTGCCTGCACCGCCTACGCGCACGCGGTCATCGCCAGAGATACGTTGGCCCCAGTGCTGGCTACTGAGTCGTGAGATTTCTCGTAGATCGGTTGCTGGCCGCCGTTTGGCGGACTGGCTCCGCCGCGCGGGACACGATGTACTTGAGGCCCGGGAGCTTGGTGCCGACCCAGGGGATCGGGCGCTCTTGGAACTTGCAGAGGCCGAAGACCGAGTCCTGACTACGATTGATGCGGACTTCGCGGAGTTGATCTATCTGCATGACGTTTCGCACGCAGGACTGATTCGCCTGCCGGATGTGCCGGCGGAGCAGCGCATCCAACTGATGGCCGAGATCATCACACGACATCAGCAGGCGTTGGAAACGCACTCAATAGTAACCATTCGCGGCGGACGTATCCGAATATCACGCCCGCCGGTAATGTGAAGTAAAACCGAATACTTCAAGACTTCGGCCTGCTGAGACGGGAGGCTTGCTCCTGCCAATGGGGTCACGCCGCGTGAGCGGATCCGGGAGGGCCGGTCATTCAGCCCCGGCGAGTCTGCGATTGCGCTGAAGCCGGTGATTGTCGGGTCCGCGCCACCGAGCGGATCGGCGCGGCGCCACTTCGGACGATGGCCTAGCGCTTGCAGCACCACCACGATGAGCCTTCGCCGATGAAGTACATCACCGTATCGGTAGGGCGTACGGGATTCGAACCCGTGATCTTCACCTTGAAAGGGTGATGAGTTAGGCCGCTACTCCAACGCCCCGTCACCTGATCTACAGCGAACTACCTTACTAAGTGTACCACGCGCCGCGCCGGATAGCGGTGCAATCCGTCTAGCCGAGCCAATCTCCGCGTCCTCCACCACCGGCAAGCGGAACCCACCAAGACTGGCTACCGGCACTCTCGTCGTGCAACATCGTGGTACGATGGAGTCACCTGGCAGACGGGGATGCAAGCATGTCCGGTATCACGATCCGCAATATCATCGAGAGACTGTAGAAGCGACTACGTATCCGCGTCTTTTTCTTGCCAATCCAGCACTATCGCCGCTAAGACTAGCACTTGCGGAGAAGAATCAGTGTCGCATAGACGTAGTTGGTTGCTTGGATTGACCGTCGTTGTCTTCCTGGTCTTGATCTCCTGCGCCGACGATACGACGCACGAACTGACCGAGATACGAGCGACACTCAACGCGCTGCAACAGGACGTGGACGCCCTCCGAGAGGGCCTAGCGGGCCTCACTCGGAGAGCACAGGGGACTGAAGAGTCATCACGGGCTACATTGAGCCGGACACAGTCGCTGGCCGAGGAAGTAAGCGCGGTCGGGCAGGCTGTTGCCCAGCTGGAACAGGACTTGACGGGCCTCGACGGTGCGGTGGAAGCGCAGCATGTCTTGGACGGGGAGCAACTCGACGATACGACGCGCGAGCTGACAGCGCGGCTGGACCGCTTGGAGACCAAGGTCGGCGCCCTCGAACGCGCGGCGGATGCTCGGCACCGGCTGACCATGGAGCGCCTCGGCGAGCTTGAGGCCGACATGCGGCAGCTCGGCGAGTCGCGCTTCACGTTGCAACTGCTCCATGGCGCGGATATGGACAGCACCGTGGGGGCACTGGGCAACGTCGAGAACTTCTCGGCGATCTTGGACGCCTTTCGCAGGCAATTTCGCAACAATACCGTGATCCTCAGCTCGGGCGACAACTACGTGCCCGGGCCACGTTACTTCGCGGCCGGCGACGCTGCGAATGACGCGGTGCTCGGTGTGTCCGGGAATGGGCGGGGGGATATTGCTTTCCTCAATGCCATGGGCTTCCAGGCGTCCGCGTTGGGAAACCACGAGCTGGACCGCGGCACCGGCGCGTTCGCCGCGACCATTGGCAGTGAAGTCCGCGACGGCAGGACCTATCCCGGGGCCATGTTTCCTTACCTATCGAGCAACTTGGGGTTCGCTGGCGATGGCAACCTGCGCGACCTGGTGGTCCCGGATGGCCAAGAGGTGGTGCTCGTGGCCGGCAGCCTGGCGAAGAGCGCCGTCATCATCGTTGATGGCCAGCGGATCGGCGTGGTGGGGGCTACGACGCCGAACTTGGCCAGAATCACCGGCATCGGCGGCATCACCGTCGCGCCGGCGGTCGGGACCGACATTGACGGGCTGGCCGCGATCATCCAGCAGGCCGTGGACACACTCGTTGGGCAGGGCATCAACAAGGTCATCCTATTGGCACACATGCAGCAAATCGCAATCGAGAAGGCGTTGGCGACCAAACTGGTAGACGTTGACATCATCGTCGCCGGGGGATCCAATACGCTGCTGGCCGATGAGAACGACCGGCTGCGCGACGGCGACGAGGCTGCCGACACGTATCCGCTCCGCTTCGAATCCTCCAGGGGCGAGCCGTTGCTGCTGGTCAACACCGAAGGCGACTACAAGTATCTTGGCCGCCTGGTGGTCGCCTTCGACGAGCAGGGGGTCGTGCTGCCGGAGACTGTTGATCCGTTCGTCAGCGGGGTGTACGCGACGGACAAGCAGGGGGCACAGGCATTCGCCGGGCGACCCGTCCCGGCAGTGAGCCGCATCGCCGCATCCTTGCGCGGCGTGCTGCAAGCCCGCGACGGCAACATCGTCGGCAAGACGAGCGTCTATCTCGCGGGTCTTCGCGGCGCTGTACGCACCCAGGAAACCAACCTGGGCAATCTGACCGCGGACGCCAACTTGTGGCTTGCCCGGCAGGTTGACGCGGAGGTGGCGGTCTCTCTCAAGAACGGTCTCGCCATCGTGACACTGACCGCGCGGCAGCTTGCCGCGATCATGGAGCACGCGATTGGCTTCGACGGCGTCGGGCACGTGACGGTCGGCCGGTTTCCGCAGGTTGCGGGCATGCGCTTCAGCTTCGACCCCGTAGCACCATCCGGCCAGCGTGTCCGCTCCCTGGCGATTGTGGACGATAGTGGTGGCGTAACCGATCGTGTCATCGAGCGTGGCGTCGTGGTCGGCGACCCGGAGCGACGGATCAAGATGGTCACGTTGAACTTTCTGGCGAACGGCGGCGACGGCTACCCATTCCCTGTCTCCGGCGCGGGTCGCGTTGACCTCGCCGGCGAAGACGGGCAGCCCAACCCGCCGCACCCGGATTTTCCGGACACCAACGGCAACGGCCGCATAGATGGGCCGGTATTGGTGGGCCCCGGCCGCACCGACTTCGCCGCCCCAGGTACTGAACAGGACGCCTTGGCCGAGTACCTGGCGCACTTCTTCGCCGCAGTCCCCTTCAACGAGGCCGAGACCGCGCCGTTGGATGATCTGCGTGTCCAGAACCTGGGTGTTTCCGGCAAAACGGACACGGTGTTCGGACCATAAGAGCGTTCGGTAACACGCTAGCGTAACCCGGCGGATCAACAGTCTGATTGTAGAGAAGCGGAAAGTCAGTCCGTCGTTGAGGCCAGACGGACGCCCCTGCCCGGAAGGGCTTGGCTCCCTGTTGAGGGTTGAGATGCGCCAGCGGTCTCTATCCTCGCTGGCGGTAGGATGATTGTGCCCGCAATTCCTCGGAGGCAAAGAGGGCCAGGGCGGTGGAGATGATGGGACTCGAACCCCTGCCCTCCTGCTTGCAAAGCAGGCGCTCTCCCAACTGAGCTACATCCCCGGAAGACAGTACAGCAATCAGCCGAGAGCAGGGCGAGCACCACACTCATCCCAAGCTGACCACCGATCGCTCGTCGTTGTGGGCCTAAGGGGACTGTACGCATTACCACGTTTGAATTGGTGGCGCCCCTGTAAGTGCCCAAGTCCCGCGACTCCGTCATTGCGCCCGGTAATTATAGGAGGGCGGAGTGGGTGAGGCAACGCCACCTCCCAAGGGGGCATCGCCGGCAAGCGCAAGCAGGCGGGCTGGGATCAGGACTAGCTCCATACGTCTAGTGCCCTGTGTTACTCGCGACTCGCCGCTCCATCCAGCGAACCGAACAGATCAGGACCGATTTCTGCCTCGCTGCTCCTGGAATCGCGGTTCCGCACTTTTATCGGTCAATGAAATCACATGCGTGATTATTGACACAGGCAGCAGGCGCGGCTACCATGTGGCTGGATCACCCCGACCACAGCCTCGCACTTGGGCTCAATTGGCATTCCCACGTGGCGGCAGTCGCACTCCGCATGGGTTGGTTGCAGCACTTGAAGGGGGTGGTGCGACAGGAGAATGCCGCACAATGGCTTGAGCACGGGACGGTGGCGAGTGGTGTCAGTGAGGAGGCAGAAAAGATGACACGCATCAGTCGCAGAGGGTACCTCGGAGGTACAGCAGCCACGCTAGGAGGGGTACTGGCAGCCGCCTGTGGCGAGCCGACGGTGCGCTACGTCGGCAAACCACAGGCCGGGCCGCCGGGCCCGGTGGGTCCGCAGGGTCCGCAGGGTGAAACGGGCGCCAAGGGCGCGCAAGGTGTGCAGGGCGCCGCTGGCAAAGCCGGGGTGGTGCCGGTGACGATCACCTGGGGGACAGGCGGGCGTCAAGACCTGGCCGAGCTGTTCCAGAGCGCCATTGACCTCTACCATGACCAGCAGCAGGCGGTCCGCGTCGAGCTGGAGGTCACCCAGCCGGGCTTCGCGAAGAAGCTCGCCACGCAGATCGCGGCCGGCACGCCGCCGAACGTCATCCGGTCAGGCGAGGCCGCCGTGCTTTCTCGTGTGCCGGGCGGTGCAATTGCGGCGATAGACAGTTACGTCAGCCAGACGAAGTATGACCTCACGGCCTTCTACGACAGTACCGTCCAGGCCTACGAGTGGAAAGGCAAGCTGTATGGGCTACCGTGGATTGCCTTGACCGGGATGATCTGGTCCAACGTTGCCCATTTCAACTCGGCTGGAGAGAGCTTGCCCAAAGATACCTGGACCTGGGACGAGATGTTGGAAACGGCTCGTCGCGTGACGCGGGGGGATGAAGGTTCGGCCGAGCGTATCTTCGGTATTGGGCTGACCGAGTGGTGGGAGTTTCATCTGCTGCCGATGATCCGGAGCTGGGGAGGCCAGCTCTTCGACAACGACGTTGATCCAACCATGATGATGGTTGATCCTGCTGCCGTGGATGCGCTGCAATGGTACGCGGAGCTGTACACCAAGCATCGGCTGGCACCGACAGCAGCAGATCGAGGCGAGTTAAGCTCGGTCCGGTTCTTCTACGCCGGTCGAGACGCGATGTTCATGAGCGCCGTGCAGGTGCAAGACATGCGTACACGAGCGAAGTTCGAGTTCGATATTCACAAGCTGCCGGCGGGCAAAGCCGGATTCGCCTCCGGGAGTACTACCGGTGGCTTTGCGGTGATGCAGGGAGCGCCGAATATCCCCGAAGGGTTCGATTTCATCAGCTTCCTCGCCGGGGAGGCCGGTCAGCGTGCCCTGATGGGGTTCGGTGCCCAGATTCCTGCCTACAGAGGGGTAGCCGAGTCGGCCGATTGGGTAGGCTCGCATCCCCCCAAGAACCGGGCAGCCTCCATAGAAACCCTGAAGGTGGCTCAACCGGCACCGCGTGGCCCCTTCTGGAGCGCAGCCAAGGCTGCCATTCGCAAGGCCTACGCACCGGTCTTGGCTGGCAAGGAGACGGCGCGGCAGGCGCTCGAGGCCACCAAGCCCAAGGTGGACACAATCATCCAGAAGTACCTCTAGCATGAGCACTGTGCGGGTCAGCTGTGCTGCTCCTCGCCCTGCCCCGTCTGTATCTGTCTGAGGCAGCGGCTCCCTTGCTCCACTAGGCATGTAGACAGGGTCGAGGGCTGCAATTGCCATGGGCAGAGACGAGGGCACTCGGTAGGCAACAACCCACCGCAGGAGGGTGACTGGTCGTGCCGCCACAAAAGCTCGTCTTTGTCGGGCTGGATGCTGCTCTGCCGCGCAAGATCAAGCAGTGGGCTGCCGCTGGCAAGCTGCCGCACCTAGCTCGTCTGATCGAGCGTGGGGTCTTCGCCGAGCTGTGGCCCGCGATGCCCCCGAATACTGGGAACAACTGGGCCTGTCTGGCAACGGGCGCGTTCCCTCGTGTCCACGGGGCCACAGGCAATCAGTTTCGTGTCGTCGGCGAACCTCCGGACCGTATCCACGACGCATTTGTCTCGACGGCGCACCTGGCCGAGCATCTGTGGGACGCAGCCGAGCGCATTGGCAAGCGCTCGATTCTCATGAAGTACCCGGCGACGTGGCCGCCCACGATCCGCGATGGCTGGGTTGTGGATGGCCATTCGGTCGCCTGGCGAGCCACCAACCTGCATCTCATCAGTCCCAGCCGGTGCTTCACGACCGAGAGCTATCCCCTCAGTGAGATCGTTGCGCTGGAGCACGCTGATGAGGCGGCAGCCGGGGCAACCGCCTCTGCGCTCCCGCCGCTGCACACAACGCTCTCTTTCCGTGGCCAGCGCAGCACGCACCGTGGCTACCGCAGCTTTGTCATGGAGCATGCGGAACGGCGTTATGAGGTGCTCCTCACTGCGGCGACCGACCGCACGTATGACCAAGCCACTATCACTCGCGCCGATGAAGGAACGGTTCCCGTTGCCACAACCGGACTTGGGGAGTGGAGCGAGTGGGTTACTGAGACGTTCGATACACCGACGGGAGCGCGAGAGGGCACCTTTCGGTTCAAGCTGATGGCTGCGTCGAGCGAGCCGCGCGGCTTCCGCCTGTATTGTAGTGAGGTCTATCCCACCGCCGGATTTACACACCCGGAGGAGCTCGGCGCCGAGCTGCATGAAGCCATCGGTCCGTTTGTCGCGCATCCCGATTGGCAGGAGGAAAGCCTGGGGTGGGTGGATGAAGAGACGGTGCTGACGAGCAGCGAGTACCAGATGGATTGGCTCGCCCGTGCAACCTGTTACTTGATGGAGCACCGGCCCTGGGACCTCTTCTTCATGCAAAGCCACGTCCCCGACTGGCTGGAGCACAGCTATGGCGGCTATTTCCTCGACCCCGACTATGCGGCTGCACATCCACAAGAGGCGGCCAAGTACGAGGCGCTGGTTCTACGTGGCTACCAGGCTTGTGACCGGATGCTAGGTGACATCGTGGCGCAAGCTGGCGAGGATGTGCTGGTCGTCGTGGCCTCGGACCACGGTCAGATCGCAATTCACTCGATGGTCCATGTCAACAACCTCTTGCATCAGCGGGGGCTTATCGCCCTGCACACCGACCCGGACACCGGGCAGCTCGCGATAGACTGGAGCCGGACGCGCGCGCACCTCTCCGCCGGCTTCATCTATGTCAATCTCAAAGGGCGCGATCCGCAGGGAATCGTAGCGCCCGAGGACTACGAGCAGGTCTGCGACGAAGTGATTGACGTGCTCCATGACATCCGCGATCCGGTTACCGGCAAGCGGCCGATCACGATGGTCTTGCGCCGCGCGGACGCCGCGGTCCTCGGTCTGGGCACCGACCGGATGGGAGACCTGTACGTGGTCTCAGCCCCTGGGTACTGGGCGGAGGGCTTTCAACTGCTCTTGCAGGCGCAGCGTAGTGATGCGGCGCCGATAGTAGAGCCACTTGGCCCGGATCGTGCCCGCTCTACGCACGTCGGTTTGCCAACCTACAGTCGCGGCGATGGCACAGTGGCGGGGGTGCTCATCATGGCTGGTCCGGGGATCAAGCAAGGTGCCGAGGTGCGCCACGTGTGGACGCCGGATGTGCCGGTCACCATTGCCCATGCAATGGAGTTGCCGCTGCCGCGGCAGGCTGAAGGGCGGGTGATTTACCAAGCGTTGCAGGACCCCGACGCGCACATCAACGAGCTACGGGAACTGCGACGCGAGCGCGACCAGCTGCGGCGGGCACTCGAAACGATGCAGCAGGCAGTGACGCACTATTGAGCAGTCGGCTTGCAGCAACCGGCACAAGAGGCGCTGCGGACCGAGTACCGAGCACTGATCCGGTGTAGGCGGAATAACTCATGACGACCGAGTTTCCCGGTGCGGACTTTGCGGTTGACTATGCCTCCTATCTATCGGCCTATGAGTTGATTGCCCAGATGCCGCTCCGAGACTGGACTGCGGGGCTGCCGCTCGGCAACGGTGATCTCTGCGCGGTCGCCTGGCAGCCGGGTGGTGCCGGCGGCTTCTCCTGGGGCATCACGAAGACTGACGTATGGGACTTACGCTCGCCGTACCGGGACTATGCGTGGACCACGCACGCCGAGGTATTGCGCCTGATCGAGCAGGAAGATTGGGAAGGATTGCGCGACCTGCGCGCGCGTGAGCAGGCCATTGCCGGCGACCGCACCCAGCCGCCCAACTTCAAGCCCTGTGGTGTGCTGTCGTTGCGTGTGCCGGAGATCACCGATCACCTCTACCTGGATACTGACGAGCGGGGCCGTCCCCATAGTCCGGCCGGGCGCATGGTCTTACGCGGGTACGAATCGCGGCTCTCCCTCCACCGTGCCCAACTGACGACCGACCTTGAGAAGCGCTATATGCGAACGCGGACGACCTCATTTGTCCACGCCACGCGCAATGTACTCCTGGTGCGGTTCCGGGAGTTGCCGGTCTCCGGCTACGACTCACCCCGCGCTCGGCGGTCCGAATACATCTACGACGAGCCGCAATTTCGCAGCGTCACCCTCCATCGGCATCCCGATCCGACGCTCGGCGATCCTGTCTTCGGATGTGATGGGCAGTGCTTCTGGGTGGATTATCCGTTCCCGGAGGGCGTGCGTTACGTGCTCGCGGTACGGATTATCGGGACTGGCTATCACACCGAGCGGGACGACACGGGATGGGTAGCCACCCTCGACGAACCGGACGTGCCCGAGGTCACGGTACTGGCGAGCGTTGTGACCTCCCATGAAAGCGATGATCCGCTGGGAGCCGCGCGGGAGCTTGTGGCCGCGGCTGAGGTGGCCGGCTACGACGGACTGGCGCGGGAGCATCAGCGGTGGTGGAGCGACTTCTGGCAGCGGTCGTTTGTCTCGTTTAGCGACGAGTTTCTCTGCCACCTCTGGCATCACGCCATCTATCATCACGCCGCTTGCAGCCGCGGACGCTACCCACCCCCCATCCAGACGCCGTGGTATCTCAATGACTGGCAACAGCTGCACGGCAATTATCACGGCGACATCAATATCCAGCAGTACACGTGGCCGGTCTTTGCCAGCAACCACCTAGAGCTGGGCGAGCCGTACTGGCGTCTGTACTCCTCGGGCCTGGACGAGCTACGGGCACGGACACGTCAAACCTATGGAGTGGACGGGGTGCGCGTTCCCGTGCTTACGACCCCTAACATGATTGACCATGCTCACTTGTGGCCGCGCTACTGGATGGGTATGTCCGCCTGGCACGCCTTCATCTTCTGGGAGTTCTACCGCTACTCGCAGGATCGCTCCTGGTTGCAGGAGGTGGGCTACCCGGTCCTGAAGGGAGTGGTGGAGTTCTATCGGGGGTACCTCCGGCGCGACGACGCCGGCACCTACCATATCTATCCGTCGCACTCGCCGGAGCAAGGCGATCTCTGGATACGCGACCCCACGATTGATCTGGCGTTCATCAAGGTAGCGCTCTCGGCCGCCGTCGAAGCAGCCGAGCTGCTGGACGTGGACCACGATCTACGCGCCGCCTGGGGGGAGATCGCCAATCACCTGGCGAGGTATCCCCGGAATGATGAGGTCTTGCTGGATTACGAGGGTGCATCGCCCGACCTGCCTCTTGCTCACGTGAGCCTGCTGGCGCCCATCTATCCTGTTGGCGATCTGGGATTGGATAGTTCCCCCGATGACTACGCACGGGCAAGACGCACGTTCGAAGGCGCGGTGGCACGGAGCAATCGCGGCGTGCCTTTCTTTCCATTCGACGTACCGACGGTTGGGGATAACACCAACTGGATGTGGTTGGCAGCCGTCGCAGCGCGCCTGGGATTGGGCGACACGGCGCGCGCATACCTGTACGATCTGGGCATTTCCCCGCATCTCAAGCACAACGGGACCTTCTTCAACGGCTATGCCCTCCATCCACAGCAGCGAGACGACGGCCTAGCCTACGGTCACGCGCTGTGGGCTTACGCCGGCGCAGTCAACGAGATGCTACTCCAGAGCTACAATGGTCGCATCAGAGTGTTCCCGGCCGTACCACGGGAGTGGACGGGCGCCTTTGCCCATATGCGCGCTGTGGGTGCCTTCCTCGTCACCAGCGAATATCGCCAGGGTGTGATCCCGTACATCGTGGCCCACAGCGAGGTCGGCGGCCCATGCCAAGTCGTCAGCCCTTGGAGTGAGACGCAGATTCACGACCTCACTACGGGCCGGAAGATCACGACGACAAGCGAGCGGCTCGTCTGCTGGAAAACGGAGGTCGAACACACCTACCGCCTAGAGCCTCTCTCAGCACCTCCTCGGCCCGAAAAAGCCCGCGTCATCGGCGGGCGGCGGCAGCTTCAGCCGCGCGTATACTGGGGGCCGACACACCTGGCCAATCCCGAAGAGCGCAAGCGAGCACCGGTGTACCTCGGCAAGCCGCGACAGTGGGTGCCCTTGCCGCCCGAGACCGTGTACTTGCCGCCAGCGCGGGCTGGGGCAAAACCTGCTCGTTGAGCCTGCGGATAGACCGGAAGGGAGCGAGGCGCATGGCAGCGACGACCGAGCGGCCCAATCTGCTGCTCATCATGTCCGATGAGCACGCGCCCATGTTCAGCGGCCCCTATGGTCATCCTCTGGTTCAGACCCCCAACCTGGATCGCCTCGCCGCCGATGGCGTCGTCTTCCAAAACGCCTACTGCAATTCGCCGCTCTGCACCCCTTCCCGCATGTCCTTCATGGCCGGGCGGTACGTCCACCATATCGGCGCTTGGGATAACGCCACGCCCCTCGCCTCCGATGCGGTCACCTGGGCACACCGGCTCCGGGCCGTCGGGTACGATGTTGTCCTGTCCGGCAAACAGCATTTCTCCGGCCCGGATCAGTTGCACGGCTTCCGGGCGCAGCTGGCCCGCGATCTGCACGCCGAGCGAGGTCATCCCATCCGGGACTGGTCCCAGGGCACGACCGGCGCCCGCCGCCCGTGGGGCGTCGTGGAGCAGGCGAGGCCGGGCACCACCGAGGAGATTGAGGTAGACGACCAAGTCGAGGCCGCTGCGCTCGACTACCTGCGCGATCCGGATCGCCACCGACAACCTTGGGCGCTCAACGTCTCCTTCATCGCTCCCCATTTCCCCTTTGTCGTCCCGCAGCGGTTCTGGGACCTCTACCCCGCAGCGGCGGTGGATATGCCAACGATCCCGCCGGGCCACCTCGACAACCAGCATCCGGTCTATCAGCGGATGCGGCGAGCCTTTGGCCTCGCCGAGTTTCCCGAGGAGCTTGTGCGGCGCGCCCGCGTGGGTTACTACGGCCTGATTACCTACCTCGACGAGAAGGTCGGCCGGCTGCTCGACATACTGGAGGCCACCGGGCAGCGGGAGAACACCCTGGTCGCGTACTTCAGCGATCACGGCGAACTGGCCGGCGAGCACGGGATGTGGCGCAAGTCCAACTTCTACGAGCAATCGGTGCGCGTGCCGCTCCAGCTGGCTTGGCCGGGGCAGCTACCGGCCGGCCGGCGGGTCAACGGGGCAGTCTCGCTGGTGGACCTGGTAGCGACCATCGTCGAGGCAGCGGGTGCGTCCTCGGAGGGCGCACTGGATGGGGACAGTCTGCTCGCGCTGGCCAGAGACGACGCGGCGGACTGGAAAGACGAGGCCTTCTCGGAGTCCCTGGCGCACGGGGTAGCACGACCGATGGCGATGCTGCGGCGGGGACAATACAAGCTGAACTACAGCCTGGACGATCCGGTGGAGCTGTACGACGTGGCACGCGATCCGGGGGAGTTCCACGACCTGGGGAATGACCCGGCGTATCAGGGCCTGCGCGAGGAGTTGCGGAGCGCGCTGTTGGCGCACTGGGACCCGGTGGATTTGGAGCGACGGATACGCCGGAGCCAAAAGGATCGGCTCCTTATCCGGGAGGCAACGGGAACCTAGTCATACCGGGCCGGAGCCGGGACAACCGGGCAGAGGAGACACGCAATGAAGATCACCGGTCTCAAGGTGTATGTCGTTGATCCGTCTGGCCAGCAGGCAAAGTTCGGCCGCACGTGGACCTTCGTACAGGTCGAGACCGACGGTGGCCTCACCGGTACCGGCGAATGCACCAACTATCCCGGCGGCGGCAGTCTCATCACTGGAAACACGGTGCATCTCCTGTCCGAGGTGCTCATCGGCGAGGACCCGGACGCGCTCAACCGCATCTGGCACAAAATCTATCGGCGCTTCACCTACTTGGGATCGCGTGGCCTGCCAACCGCCGCAGCCAGCGCCATTGACATCGCCCTCTGGGACATTCAGGGCCAGCTGCTCAATCGTCCGGTCTACCAGCTGCTTGGCGGCAAGGTCCGCGACGCCGTCTCGCTCTATGCAAATGGCTGGTTTGGTGGCTGCCAGACGCCCGAGGACTACGCCGCGGCCGCCAAGCGCACCGTTGCCAGCGGACACACTGCCCTCAAGTTCGATCCCTTCAAGGAGATGCGTTCATACCATACGGCCTATCTGGATGGCCAGATTTCCGCAGAGGGAGAAGAGTACGGAGCCTCGTTGGTCGCCGCGGTGCGGCAAGCGGTAGGGCCAAAGATCGAAATCCTCATTGACGCACACGGTCACTACAACGTGCCCACTGCCGTGCGGCTGTGTAAGCGCCTGGAGCCGTACAAGATTGGTTGGTTTGAGGAGCCACTCCCACCCGAGAGCACACAGGCGCTCCGCTCGGTGCGCGAGCAGGTCA
The DNA here is from genome assembly GCA_965220865.1 of Chloroflexota bacterium. GTDB lineage: Bacteria > Chloroflexota > UBA11872 > UBA12225 > JAJDUF01 > JAJDUF01. The sequence continues at coordinate 1,784,978 of OZ244848.1, read as the reverse complement.
ATGTGCCCATCTGCGTGGGCGAGCGTCTGTATACGCGCTTCGACTTCGTGCCGATCTTCGAGCAGCGATTAGCTGACTTCATCATGCCCGATGTCTGCTGGACCGGCGGGATCAGCGAGCTGTGCCGGATTGCAGCGATGGCGGAAGCCTACTACGTCCCGATCAGTCCTCACAACGCGCTCGGTCCGGTCCAGATCGTCGCCGGCGCTCACGCAATGCTGACCGTCCCGAACTTCTACCGGCTAGAGCACAGCGTTGGGCAGATTCCGAAATACCAGGCGTGTCTCGACCGGCCGATTGAGTTCCGCGATGGTCATGTGCGTGTCTCGGACCACCCCGGCTTAGGGGTGGCGCTGAACCTCGAGTTCGTCAGAGCAAACCTCGTGGGCGGCTGGGAAACCTGAGCGCTTGGAAGCTGCCCGTAAGCGTCGTCACCGCCTCGGACCTGGCTGGGATAACGGGCGAGCTGACGCTGTCCGAGATGAACGTGACGGCTCTCAAGTCCGGGGACTTCGTCGGACTCAGCGGCGTGACGTATTTGGATCTGGAGGACAACCAGATAACCACGCTGCCCGCGGACGTCTTCAAGGGACTCGCCAGTCTCCAAACTCTGAAGCTGACCTTCACCAGTTGGCCGCGCTTGAGGAGGAACGGTTCGACGGCCTGACCAACCTGGAACTATTGGAGTTGAAGGGCAACGGGTTGAGCGCGCTGCACGAGAACGTGTTCGAAGACCTCGGCAACCTGGTTACGCTGAACCTGCACAAGAACAAGGTCACGACGTTGCCGTCGGACGTATTCGACGACCTCGACAGCCTTCTAGCTCTTTATCTTGGCTTCAACCAGATAAGCGAGCTGCCGGCGGAGGTGTTCGACGGCCTCGACGGCCTGGACACCCTGGCTTTGAGCCGCAACCGGTTGACCGCGTTGCCCGATGGACTGTTCGATGGTTTGGAAAGCCTGTCCGACGTGCGGCTGGTGGACAACCCGGGGTCGCCCTTCACCTTCACGGCGGAACTGGAAAAAGGGACTACGGAGTCGCAGTCAAGATCGCCCAGGGATCGCCGTTCCCCATGACGGTCCAGCTTGCGGCCGAGGGCGGCACGCTTTCCCATGAGATCGTGACCGTCGCCGGCGGAAGCCTGGAGAGCGGCGTCGTTACCGTCACACCGAGCGGCGACGGCGACATCACCGTCTCTGTTGTCGACGCCGTGTTCCGCGGACGCATACTCTACGGAATCCAGAGCGACGCCGGAGAAGACCTGACGATCCTGGCCGCCGATGCCGAGGCCTACGAGGGACCCAACACCGGAAGCGGTGACGGGGGTGGCAGCGGTGGCGGCGGTCGCCGTTCACCATCGCCACCGCCTGCCCCGCCGCGCTCCCCGATCATTGGCGCTACCGCCGCTGCCACGGCTGTCGAGCTAGCCGGCGATCTCCTAGTGCTCCAACGTCGCGATCAGCCGGGCGTCGAGATCGAGGTCGGCATCGGCTGGATCAGCCGAGATGGCCAGCGGATCATCACCATCGGGTTCGTGCGTGACGGCGATCTGGGCCAGACCTATGCCGTGGTGCGGTGCGAGGGCGATGGCCTGGTCGTGCGGCGCTGGATCGCGCCCGACAGCCCCTTGGTCTATGCGGTGCCTTGGGCGCTCGTGAACACGCAGTACACCTCCCCGGTGGGAGTGATCTTGGCGATCCCGTTGGACGACCAGTATCCGTGGCCGAACATGCTGACGCGGCGCTTCGACGGGGGCGATGACCGCATCTTGGCCTACGATGCCGAGGTGGGGCAGTGGCGGCACGTGCCGGACCCGGCGACGTTCCAAGCACCGGGCTTCTACTGGTGCAACGTGACGGCGGCGGCGGCGGGCTTCTTCGGGCGGATCACGCTGGGGCCGCCGTATCCGGCCAGCGACGTGCCAGCGCGGGCGGACTACCCCGTGTGTCAGACGTAGGCTCGGTTTTCCTGACCCCGGCCCCCTCGCCATCGCCAAGCGCGAGCGAGGGGACTGCCTGAAACCGGCAAGGGGGCGAGGCCGACGTCAGGGCCTATAAGGGAGGGCATGTGTGTCCCTGTCTCAGAAGGGAGTTGCGCTTGGTAGGGGAGCTTGCCGGCTCAGAACGGAGGGCGGCTGTATTGAGCGGGCGCACCAGTCGGTGGGGTCACCTGGTGGTGTCTGGGCGAAGGAACTCAGCGGAGTGGAGGGAGCGGGGTGTTGCGGCCGCCGTCGTGGTCAGCAGTTGGGGGGCCGTGCTGGGCACGGCGTCCAGCGCAGGGGGATGTGGGTGCGTCATACCCGCCACAGGGTCCGCAGATTGAAGGCCGTGGCCAACATGGTCCGCTCCGCCACCACGTTCACCAGCCCCCGCAACGTGAATTGCTGGGGCCCCAGTTGGTTCTTCAAGATGCCGACGAGCGGTTCGATCAGCGGCAGCCGGCGCCGATACGCTTGTTGCGCTTCCCGCGTGGCCGTCCAGTCCCGATGCCGGCGCAGGGCCGCGTTCCATAGCCGCACCAAGGTCCGGGTCCGCCAGCGTGAGGTTCCCTGTGTAAGTGTTCACGTCAAGGACATTGGATCCGGAGTCTGCGCCCAGGACCTTGATGATGTATACACGGTACGGGTCCAGATCCACGGTCCAGAAGTCCCGTTCACCCGCCTGACTGATGTTGCCGATCGCGTCCAGGATGATGATCTTGTTAGCCTGGTTGTCGCAGGTCAGCACCAGGGGGTAACCGCGGGCGTATCGTCGTCCACCATGTCGCTGGCCGCGGTGAAAGTGAAGGTCTTCTCGGTATCTGTAGTGGCGAAGGTGGCGTTGGTCGGGACGCCGGAGTAGGCGGCGCTCGTCGCGCCGCCCTAGACTGTCGTGGTGATCGGCACCGTCAGGGCGCTGTCGGGGTTGGTGTTGAGGGCCAGCTTGACGGTGACGTTGCTCCCATCGGCGGCCGTGTAGGCGACTTGCTCGAAGCTCACCGCAAGCGCGTCCGCGGTGGCCGAGTCGATGTTGGCGGGGTCTCCGATGTCCGTTCCGCTCCTGGCCAAGACCCGATAGTACCGCGTTGTGCTTGGAGAGAGGTCCGTGTGCTCATAGTCGGTGTCGGTCCCCAGGGTCGTGAAGGTTGTGCCGTCAGTGGAGACCTAGACCTGGTAGCCGTCGACGGTCTAGCCCCAGTTGCTGGGAGCGGTCCAGACAGATCTATCTGCCTGGTGCCGTTGGCGGTGGCCGTTATGTCCCATTGCGCGTCCAATAGCGTAGGGATACAGTTCTTGCGGATTGACCTTTGCAGCCATCTACCTGGAGGCTCCAACCGTGAAAGACTATCGTAAGAGCATGACCGGCTACTTGCGTGATTCCCACCAAATGATTGACCAGGTACTGTCAGCAGCAGACTTTGGCGAAGGGTTCCCACACATCTTCGGGCGACCCACTGATGACAATCCTGAGGTGTTTGTCCGCAATTCCTGTGGCCTTCTCCTTCGGAAGGCACAACTCCATGTGGCGGCCGCGTTGATGGCGGACAAAAGGGTCAATTTGCACTCCTTGGCCATCCATGTGCGGGTCGTTTTGGAGTGTGCTGCTCAGATCGTTGCCACAGCACATGCAGCGTACGAAGAGACTCCCAAAGCCCTCGCCGGAGCCGTCAATCGCGTTGAACGGGACTTCCAGGATGCCATGGCCCACCTGAGCCGGGGCCAAGTCACTCCTGCTGAGATCCAGAACATGATCGCCAGTGCCAGGGAAGAGACCGAGGGGGCCGGGTACAAGCCCCCAAAACGAGTAACTTTCGCCGACAAACTGGCGACCTTGCCACATGGAGTGGACTGGTACGGACACCTTAGCGTGTTTCTGCTGTAGCGATCCCAGCGCCCTCAAAGAACCTTCCTTTCGTGGCGGGGTGTTGTCAATCAATACAGCGGCAGATGACTTGGCCTTCGCGACTTTCTTGGACTATCTGGCGCAGCAGGTCACCACAATGCTTTTCGGCTATGGGTTCCTACTAATCGCCATGACTGCCGACCATCAGCCGTTCGAAGCCGCACTTCAACTCTTGGAGCGTAAGGGGTCTGCCATAACCGTGTTCAGGGACGCTAAGCCAGCAGCAAATGAACGCCGCTAGTTTGAGACGACCAAGTGGGTTACCCAATGACCACCAACCGCATTCTCTCCCGCCTTCTCGACCGAGATGGTGCAGGTACCTGATCGTCCGGCCGCCGACGAACGTACACGCGCACTGATGAAGTGCTCGCCGACCACATCGTTGGGAGCCGTGTAGGTGATGCGGACGTTAAGGTTGGCCTCACCGATGTTGTCGTTTGCGGTCGCCGAGGCGCCGGTCGCTTCAGCTACGGATGGTCAAGGGTGCCGCCGTTGTTGGTGTCGGATGCGTGCCCTGAGGTCGCCTGGCGCTCTCCCTAAATCGAGACCTCCCGGCGAAAAGTTCGCAGTACAGTACGCTCCAGCCCACCCAAGAAGATGCGAACCGATCATGCAAGCCGCTTCACCTTGCAATTGCCTCGATCCAGTTGAAATGTTCCTCCGCTGGCAGGCGTGTCAACGACCGCAGAGTATGAATGCCGAGCCGCCGTCCCTTGATGAGGTCGCCGAGCGCCAGGATCATCGCCTGTGCTTCAGGGGCGAGGTGCAGGAGACTGAGGACTTGAGTGACGTGAGCCCTCGAAACGCCCAATTGACGGGCCAGAGCAGCTCTGGATGCAGCTTCGCCACTGCCTAGTCGCTGGTCCCATTCCCGGGCTAGAGCGATTGGGTTGCGCGAACTACTTGATTTGGCCGGGACCCTTCGAGATGCTGGTTGCGGCAGCTTGAACCAGGCCCAAGTGAAAGTACGTAATGCTGGGGGTATCGAGGAGCCAAACGCCCTAGCATTAGGTGCTTCGGCCGTTCCGGTACACCCGTATCCCGCCGGAACTATTCCGATTGCAGTCAGCGGCCTCCCTAGACCGGCTCTGCGTCGGCGCTCCTGCCATCCCCGCGGTGCTGCTCAGGTGGGTCCTCGACCATGAGGTCGTTGATGACTTCATGGAAAACCGGCGGGATCTGCACCCCGGTACTGTCGTCCGCCGCCGTCGCATCATCAATTGGGGGCACCTTACTATGAGCCACGTAGAGCGGTAGGCCGAGGTGCAACGCCAAGGCGACGCTCTCGACAACATCACCCCGAATCCAGCGGCTCTTGACGCCCTCGACCAGCATGAGCGAGGCACTGGCACCCTCCGCTTGGTCAAGACTGAGCAGCACCGAGCTAAATGCGCCGCCGAGGGCTTTTACACCCGCCACGAACAACTGATACAGCCCACAGCGCTCGTGCAGCCCGTGCGCCCCCAAGGCCAACGGCGCAGCCTGGCACGCGGGGATAGTCAGGCTGATCTCATCGCCGCTCTGGCAGCCTTTGAGCACGAGCACCGCCTCATGGGACTGCCGGCGCCGGTACAAGCGCTGGACCTGTACGACCTCCATGTTTCGCTCCCTTTCCAGGCAGAGGACCGATGGCATCATGGACAGCGTGAATAGCTCATCCAATGTACGAAGATTAGTATAAACGAATAATATATAGTCGTCAATACTAATTCATACCCTGATTGGCGTGGAGCGGCTTGATCCAAGTGTACTGGCACAAATAGTCCATTACTGCTATATTCCAGCGATGAATAATATCTCCCTCTCACATGTCGATGAGGCGTTGCTCCTGTTGCTGTCGGAGTCGCCAGGGATCAGCGGCTACACGATCAACCGGCTGGTCGAGCAGCGTGGCTACCGAGCGTGGGCCGGCATCGGGACGTCATCAATCTACGCGCGGCTCAAGAAGATCGAGCAGCGTGGATTCGCCACTTCCGCCCCCGACAACAAAAAGAGCGGGCAAGGCCCGCAGGGGCGCCTGTTCACGCTGACCACCGAAGGACAGAAGGTCTTGGAGCACGAGGTGGAGATCGGCTTGTCAACGACCCGCGAGCATGATCCGCGGTTCAATCTCGCGCTCTGTGGCGTACATCTGCTGTCGAAGCACAAGGTCGACACGTTGCTGACGAAGCGCCGGCACTTTCTCGCGGCGGAGCAACGGCGGCTGGAGCGGGTATTCGAGAGTCAACGCGACTCGCTCGACCACGGCGCAAGATTGCTGTTCGAGCGCATCATTCACGGGATCGCCGCAGAGATCCGCTGGCTCGACACAGTGTTGCCAGAGGCATGGCCATGAAACGCAAGGACGCTGGCATCCCGCGAGCAGCAAGCGCCGGAGCAGTTCGTTCAGCCCCAGGATTGAAGGATAAAAACGTGAAAAAGAAGCTGTTGTGGATCGGTGGAATCATCGTCGTTCTGGGCGCCACGCTCGCCGGGGGCGCGTGGTGGTTTATGAGCCAGCCGCTGTATAAGCCAGGCAAACTCAGTAGTCATCCGGGTCTCGAACCGGTGAGCTATGACCAAGAAGGCCCCTGGCACGTGGCAGAGGGCATCAAGCTGAACCACTTCGCACGCGGCGACGGACGCAACGTGCTCTATATCCACGGTGGGCCGGGTGTTCCACCACAGGGGCCGATTCCGGCGTTCGACCGCCTCAGCGATGCGTACCGCGTTCACTACTATGCCCAACGCGGCACCGGCGACTCGACGCGGCCAATCCGTGGTTTCGACTCCAACAACACCTGGGAGAACATCCAAACATTGGTTGGAGCGCTCGGGATGCGCGAACAGCTTGCCGACATCGAGCGCATCCGCCGCATCCTCGGGGACGACAAGCTAATCATCGTGGGGCACTCCTACGGCGGGTTTCTCGCTGCACTCTATGCGGCGGAGCGGCCACAGCATGTGAGCGCACTCGTCCTGATCGCGCCGGCGGCCTTGCTCGTGATGCCAGCGCCGCACGGTGGCTTATTCGACGGAATTCGCACGCGGCTCCCGGAGAGCCAGCACGCGGAGTACGATGCATGGCTGGAGCGCTATCTTGATCTTGGGGCAGCGTTTTCCAAGCGCGAGGCCGACCTTGAGGCGCTCGACCGCGAATTGGTGCGTTATTGGGAGGCAGCCGTCGGACCGCTCCCGCCCACCGCCGTAGCTGCCGAAGGAGCCGCGGGAGTGTGGATGGCCCGAGCACAGTACTTCAGCATGGGACAGCGACACGACTACACGGCCGCGCTGACAGCAATCGACGCTCCGACGCTGATCATTCACGGGGCGGACGACATTCAGTCGCTGGCAACCTCGGAGATGTATCGCGACGCCGTACAGGATGCACGCCTCGTCAGTATCGAGGGTGGCGGCCACTTCATGCACCACACACATCCCGACGAAGTTGCTACCGCGATCCGCGAACGGGTGGCCGATGCGCGATGAACGCCCGGCCACCCGTGGGACAGCCGGGGTAACCTTTGGGCAGGAGCACCACCCCGATTGTGCCGGCTTACGGCTGGCGCTCCGCTTGCGGGAAGGCCACAAAGGCCCGGGCCTGATCCGGGACCAGTGTAACCGTCGTCCCAGGGGCTAGGGTGGTCGAGGCCCGCTGCCGGCAGCGCACGGTGGCCCCGGACGGCAGCCGCACCACGAGAATCGTCTCCCCCCCGCGAAACTCCCGCGTGTGGATGACTGCCGTGCCCTCAGGTTGGGGCAGTACCCGAAAGTCGTCGGGGTGGACCAGCAGGTCAACCGGGGAGGCTTCCGGGAGCGGCCCGTTGTTGCTGGCATAGGGCACGTTTCCGACCTCCGTGACGACCACGCCGTCGCGCACCTCGCCCTGGAGGAAGTCACACATACCGGCCAGCTGGGCCACAAAGGGGGTTGCGGGCGCGTGGTAGATGCGGTCCGGGGTATCCAGCTGCTCCAGGTGTCCGTCGTTCATCACCCCGATACGGTCGGCCATTGCAAAGGCCTCCTCCCGGTCATGGGTGACGAACACCGTCGCAATGGTGTGCGCCCGGAGAATATCGGCGACTTCCTGGCGCAGCCGCCGGCGCATGCCTGCGTCCAGGTTACTGAACGGCTCGTCCAGCAGCACCGTGATGGGGCGCGGGGCAATCGTCCGGGCCAGCGCCACCCGCTGCTGCTGTCCCCCGGATAACTCGTGGGGATAGCGGTCCTCTAATCCGCCAAGCCTAGCCAAGGCCAAGACCTCCGCCAGCCGCCGCCCGCGTTCCTGGCGTGACATCCGCCGTAGTCCGAAGGAGACATTTTGGGCAACGGTCAGATGGGGGAACAGCGCGTACTCCTGAAACACCATCCCCACGTTCCGGCGGTTCGGCGGGACATGCACCGCCGGCCCGGACACCACCCGCCCCTGAATCTGAATCTCGCCCCGGTCGGGACTCTCGAAACCGGCGATAAGCCGTAGGACCGTGGTTTTGCCACTGCCGCTGGGACCGAGGATGGACAGAATCTCGCCCGGTTGCAGCGTAAAGCTCAGGTCCTCCACCGCCGCCAGAGGGCCGTAGCGCTTCGTCACACCGCTACACCGGACGACTGGCGTTACCAGGGCTTGGCTCATGCCGGCGGCCTCCCTGCTCCGGCTGGCGCCAGGCTGCGCTCGCGCATCACCAGAAAGGCCATTGGGACCGAGGAGATCAAGATCAGCGCCAGCGCCGGGGCGGCCGCTTGGGCAAAGAAGGCTTCGGAAGCCGCCGACCAGACGGCAGTGGAGAGTGTCTTGAAGCCCAGCGGTCCGAGAATCAGCGTCGCGGGTAGCTCTTTCATCGTGACGAGGAAGACCAGGGCCGCGCCCATCAACACGCCGGGGCCGATCAGCGGCACGGTGATGGTCTGCATGACCTGGAAGGAATTACGTCCGAGGCCACGGGCCGCCTCTTCCAGCCGGGGACTGACTTGCAGCAGGGCGGCGCGCGTCGCGCCCAACGCCGCCGGGAAGAATAGCACCACATACGCAAACACCAAGAGCCAGACCGTCTGATACACCGGCCGCGCGTAGGTGGCGCCGAAGAACACCAGCGCCAGGGCTACGACAATTCCCGGTAGCGCATAGCCGGTGAAGCTACTACGCTCCAACGCCTGACTCAGCTTCCCCGGGTAGCGGACCACGTGTACGGCAAGCGGGATTGAGCAGGCAGCGGCGACGAGCGCCGCCATCCCCGATACGAGCAGGGAATTGCGCGTGGCGCTCCACAGAATCAAGAGCGGCTCGCCAGCGCCAACGCCTCTGACCAGCCAGTAGGCCAGAATAGCACTGGGCACGCCCACCGCCACCAGCGACACGCCAGCCACCAGCGGCAACGCCAGCCACTTCCAGCGACCCAGCTGGATAGCCTTGGAGCGGCGCGACGCGCCGGCCCCGGACCGATAGTAGCGGCCGCGGCCGCGCGCATACCCTTCCACGAGCAGGATGGCTAATGCCATCGCCACCAGCACCAGCGAGAGGAGGGCGGCGATGGTACGGTCGAAGGCTGATTCGTACTGCTGAAAGATGATCCAGGTGATTGTCGGGTATCGCATCAGCGAGACGGCGCCGAAATCGCTCAATGTGTACAGGCCCACCAACAGCGACCCGGCGGCAAGGGCCGGGCGCAACTGGGGCAACGTGACGCGAAAGAGGATGGCCCGGTTCCCATACCCCAGGCTGCGGGCCGCCTCATCCAGGACCGGGTCCAGGTTACGCAGCGCGCCCCGCACCGTGAGGAGGACATATGGATAGCTCAACAGCGCCAGGGTCAAGGTCGCGCCGGGCAGCCCGTAAATCTCCGGCAGCCGGTCCACACCGAACGGCCCGGCCAGCAGTTGTTGCAGGAGACCCTTCGGCCCCAACGCGGAGACGAACAGGAACGCGCCCACAAAACTGGGAATCACCAGCGGCAGCATCGTGAGCACCGACCACAGCCGCCGCAGAGGGAGGTCCGTCCGGACGGTAAGCCAGGCGATTGGCACGGCTATCGCTACGGAGCTGGCGGTCACTGTTACCACCAGCAGGACGGTGCGTCCCAAGGTGGCGGCCGTTTGGGGGCGCAAGAGCAGCGCCCACGCTTCCTCGCTGGCGCCGGCACTGCGGATGATGAGGTACACCAAGGGCAGGAGCATGGCCAGCCCCACGAGCAGCGCCGGCAGCAGCACAACGAGGGGCGGCGACGCGATCCGACGGGAGCGCTTTCCCAGTCGCGCGTGCTCACTCCCGGACACACCAGCTTGCACTCCCTGGCCTCCTATCGGATTGTGCAAGCCGGTGTTGCGACCGGCGTCGAGCACCAGTTGACGACTACAGACCTGCATCGCTGAACGCCCTACGAGGAACCCTCGACCGCCAGGTCTGCGCCACCATACCCCCATCGGACTATGCAAACCTGGCGCGTCACTATTGCAGGATGCCGAGACCCCTCAGCAACTCCTGGGTTCCCCGCAGGTCGGCCAGGGATACCATGTCTATGTTCGGCCGCTTGATCTCTTCCAGCGGCGTGAGAAGCCGGTTGGTCTTCACCCCTTCCACCAAAGGATACTCGAACGTCTGCCCGGCAAAGTACTGTTGGCCAACCTTCGAGAGCATGAACTTCAGGAACTTTTCGGCGTTCTCGCGGTTCTTGGCCGTGCTCGGAATGCCGGCCCCCGCGACCATGACCAGGCTGTCCGGGCCACCGGCCCGCGGGTGATAGTTGCGAGCGGGGAAGGAGTCGCCTTCCTCCTGCAGGAAGCGGTGCAGATAGTAGTGGTTGACCAAACCGACGTCAATCTCGCCCGCAGCAGCAGCCGCGACTTGGGGCGTGTTTTTGGGGTACATCTTGGGGTCATTGGCCTGCATCCCTTGCAGCCACTCGCCCGTCTGCGTTTCCCCCCACAGCACCCGCATCGCCGTGACCATCGCTTGGAAGGAGCCATTGGTGGGCGCCCAGCCTACCCGCCCCTTCCACTGCGAGTCCGTAAACCCGGCGACGGAGTCGGGCAAATCGGCCTCCGAGAGAGTCTTGGTGTTGTAGACGACCGTTCGCGCGCGACCCGACAGCCCCACCCACTTCCCCTCGGGCGATCGCGCCCAAGCGGGAACAAGGTCGGTAATCTCGGCTGGCAGCCCGCTCAGTATCCCTTCATTGGCGACCGCGCCCAGCCCACCAGGGTCCTGGGCGAAGAACACGTCGGCGGGGGTGTTCTTGCCCTCCTCCAGCAGCGTCGCCGCTATCTGCGAGGTGCTCCCGTATTTCACCGCAACGTCAATCCCGGTCGCTTCCTTGAACTGGCCGATGATCGGACCCACCAGACTCTCACTGCGGCCCGAATACACGACGAGCGCGCCAGGGGAGCGGGGCACCTCGACTCGCTGCTCTACGACCTTCTCGACTTGCTTCTCGACGTAGCGCACCTCGGGTTCGCCGCACGCCACTGCCAGCAACCCGCCGACCGCGGCGGCGGCTCCACCCAGGTACTGTCTGCGGATCACTCCTGCCATCACCAACTGTCTCCTTATGGACAGCCCCGTTTCGGGGGGTCACGCTTCGATATTTTGGTTGACGAACTCCGCAGATATGTTTATCATAACTTTCTAAGATGCGTCAAGGCGAATTCCAGGAAGAAGGTATGGCTTACATCATCCGACGGACAAGCAAACGGATGGCCGGTGGTCGTCCCCCGAGTGGCTGCCGGCGTGCGGGCGCGCCGGGGAGACGCACGGCGACTATTCGGCGAGGCTACGGACACATCTTCTATTGCCGCGCGGCGTATATGTATGCTATCCCTAATGCCACTGCTTCGTCTATACCAACTGCCGCGAGGAGGTATTGGCCGTGTATGTGTGTTTGTGCAAGGGCCTGACCGAGGCCGACATCCAGCGGGCAATCGGTCAGAATGGCAGGGCCAGTGCCACAGCGATTGCCGCTCTCGGACTCGACGACGAAGCGGCCTGCGGCCGGTGTCTCCGGGATATTGACGACCTGATCGCCCCAACCAGCGGCAACGGTGCCAGCCTACTGCCCTCACTCGCCGGCCCCCTCGCGCCGCCTACGCCTCGCCTCGCCCAATCCGGCTCCGTCTGACGGTAGTTAGCCAGCGTTGATATGGTGGCTGCGTCTCACTTGATTACGGTGGTAAGTTTCACCAAAATACCAATCATAACATCGGCGAAATATAGAGACTCCGGCTAGACTAATTGCTCCTTCCTCCCGTATACTGGTTATATCTAGGGGAAGGAGACAACTGTGAAAGCAAAAACAGGCGTTGTCGAAGCACTGAACACGATCCTTACCAACGAGTTAACCGCGATTAACCAGTACTTCGTCCAGGCCAGAATGTGCCAGAACTGGGGCTATGAGCGTCTGGCACACCAGATCCGCACTATCAGCTTGGATGAGATGAAGGATACAGAGCAGCTGATTGACCACATCCTCTACCTCGAAGGTGTGCCCAACCTCCAGCGGCTGGGCCGCGTGCGGGTCGGCGAGACAGTACCGGAGAACCTTCAGTTGGACCTAGCGCTGGAGCAGCACGCCGTCGCTACGCTCACCGAGGCCATTGCCCTGTGTGCCGAGGTGCAGGATTACACGACGCGGAACATACTCGAGGAGATGGTCCGCGACGAGGAGACCCACGTAGACTGGTTCGAGACCCAGCTGGAGACAATCGAGCAGGTTGGCGTGGAGCTTTACCTGAGCCAGCAGATCAAGAAGGATGAGGGGTAGGGCACCTCACTCCTGGCCCTAGCCCCGTCATCCCCGCTTGCGCGGGAATCCATGTCCCCCTGCGGAGCGAGGGGGGTGAGGCAGGAGGACACAGGTTGCAATTATGCATTCCAAATGCATAATCTCCACCTTCGGCTCTTCCTCACTCGCGCCTGGACCTAGTTGAGATACTTGGCGACTAAGCGCTCCAGGGTGTTCCGGGTGCGGATCGTCATGGGACCAAGCTCCGCCGCAATCCGCTTCAGATCAAGCTCGGTTTCCCTCATCCCACCGCTTGGGAGCCAGAAAAGCTCCCAACCATGAATGTCGAGACGGTCTTCGGCCGTGCTCAACTCCAGAACGGCTCTCTCAGCCATCGGAGTGGGGTGCTTAGAGAGCAGCGCTACCTGTGGTTTGCCCTTGGAGCGCTTGAGCTGGGCAGCCGTAAACGGTTGATACCGTATGATGGCCCTGACCTCGTCAGCACTGCGTAGGAACGTGGGTACGTCGTAGTGCAGTGCTTGCCGAAGCCCGCTTTCGATTCGAGCACTCACACCGGCAGGATCATCAAGCGCTGCGTCGAAGATAACGTTCCCGCTGGCGAGGAACGCCGCGACAGAGGAGAACCCCATATCCGCAAAACACGCGCAAAGCTCGCCGTTCTTGATACGGCGACGGCCAAGATTCATGCCACGGAGAAAAGCCACGTATCTCTTCATGTGGTGCCTCCACCATTCCCATATCCGTAACGGGTAGGCCTCGGGCACGGCCCGTCCCCGGAGCCGAGACCGAGCAACGCCGCCTCCCCAACTGCGGTTACTGGGCCGTCGTAGGCACTGCGTACAGCGGCCCGGCAGTGGGGCCGTGGCGCCAGCGTTCGCCAGCGGGAGCAGCCGGCCAGGTAGACTATATGCGGCCCCGGCACCTGCTGCCGCACGACCACGCCGGGAGGAGACACGAAGATGGCACTGCGGATCGTTGTGCTGGGCGCCGGTCACTGGCATGGCGCCTTCGACGCGGCCTATCTACGCCTGTTCGCCCGGATGCCGGCGGTCGAGGTCGTCGGTGTCCACGACGACAAGCCCGCGGTGGCTGCGGACCGGGCGCGCATCGTTGGCGCTACCGCATATACCGATGCACGGCAAATGATCGAGACGGAGCAGCCCGACTTCGCCCTCAGCCTAGGCACGCATGCGACCATGCCGGCCTTGCACCGGCTCTGCCTCGATTACCGGCTGCCCTTCATGACGGAAAAGCCGATGGGTCGCCACGCCGAAGAGGTGCGCCCGGTCGTAGAGCGGATCGAGCGCGAGGGCCTGTACGTTGCGGTCGCGCTGCCAAACCGGCTCGGCCCGATCTACGCCCGCGCCAAGGCCATGTTCGCGGAGGGCGCTTTCGGCACGCCGGTGTATCTGCACTTCCGCATCATCCGGCCTACGCTCAACCGCTATCCCCAATACGACAGCCCGTGGATGCTCGACCCGGCCATCAGCGGGGGGGGCTGCCTCCGCAACCTAGGGCCGCATCCGTTCGATGTCTTTCTCAGTCTGACCGGCGAGGCAGCGGAGGTCACGGCGGCCACCATCAGCTTTCGCGGGCACGACGCCGCCATCGAGGACTACGCTGCCGTCACGCTCCGTTCGGCCAGCGGCATCGTCGGCACGCTCGAAACCGGCTACACCTACCCGACCGAGGGAACGGACATGGAGCTGCGGATTGCGGGGAGCGAGGCGATCCTCCGGTTTGATCGGGCCGGCGCTATCATCGCCCGCGCGACGGGCGAGGAGGAGCTAGCCACGTCGGCCGAAGCCCTGGCCGGCTACGATGCCTTGCTGTCCGAGACCATCGAGCGGTTCCGCCGCGGCGATCCACCGATAGCGACACCGCGAGACTGTCTACGCGCCGTGGAGCTGATTGACGCCGCGTATGGCCTCGCCGGCGCTCCCTGGGCGTAGCCTGGCGTCGTCATGACCGCCGCGAGGCAGCGGACTGGCGGTGCAGTGCGCCCGGCGGCAACGTTGGCTCATCAGTGGCGCTGAAGCCGTTGAAGGGGGCCAGCAAACCGCCGTCAACAAGATAGGCGCCGCCGGTGCAGAACGAGGCGTCGTCCGACGCCAGGAAGAGGACGATCTTGGCCACTTCCTCCGGCTGCCCCACCCGGCCAAGCGCGTGCATCGCGCCCATATCCTCCGTATCCTCGGCCTCGCCGCCAAAGAGATCGCTGGCCCAACGGAGGAGCGGCGTGTCAATCGCTCCGGGGCAGACGGAGTTCACCCGGATGTTGTGGCCGCCCAGGTCCAGGGCCATGTTGCGCGTGAGCGAGATCACGCCACCCTTGGCCGCCGCGTAAGCGGCCACATTGCGCTGGCTCGCTAACCCTTGGACGGACGCGGTGTTGATGATCGAGCCACCGCCGCGCTCCATCATCACGGGAATGCAGTGGCGCGAGACGAGGAAAATGCTCTTCAGGTTGATCCCGATGGTGCGGTCCCAGGCTTCCTCGGGCAACTCCCACACCGAGCCATAGGTCTGGATAGCGGCATTGTTGAACAAGATGTCAATGCCGCCAAAGGCCTCTTGCGCCGCGGCCGCAATCCGGGCGGCGTCGCCGTCTTGCGAAACGTCGGCGTGGACGGCCAGCGCCTGACCGCCAGCGGCGGCTATTGCCACCACCACCGCGCGCGCCGCCGGCTCATCCCAGTCGGCGGCCACGACGGCCGCACCCTCGGCGGCAAAGGCCTCTGCGGTGGCGCGTCCGATGCCGGCGCCCGCTCCGGTAACAACCGCAACCTTGCCCTCAAACCGTTCGGCCATCGTCCTCCTCCTTCGCCGGCTCGCTTCCGCTCGGCCGCACGGTCGCTGCGCGGCACTGAGCTAGTACACTAGAGGATACGAGGCCGGCCGTCTCAAGCCAACCTGCTTGCTCCTTGGCAGCGTATCAGCGACACTTGACCAGCACGCAGAGACCGGTGTGTCACAAGGAGCCAACCGACCATGAGCACGCAGTCCGAGCCGAGCGCGGAGCCAGCCACCATTACCGTCACGGCTGATGAGTTGCATTCTTTCTGGGTAGAGGTCCTGCAGGCCGCCAACGTACCGGAGGACGCGGCCCACACCTTGACCTCCATCCAAGTGGAGGCCGACTTGCGCGGCGTCCATTCACATGGCACCCGCGCGATCATCAGGTACATCGGGGAGATGGAGGCCGGCAGTATGGACCCGGCCAAGGGCCTGAGCATCGTGCGCGAGACACCGGCAATGGCTATCGCCGACGGCAACGTCGGGATCGGTCAGGTAGCGGCCAAGCAAGCGATGGCACTGGCGCTGGTGAAAGCCCGGCAGAGCGGGATCGGCCTCGTCGGGGTGCGCCGGAGCAGCCACGCCGGCGCGCTGGGCTATTACGCGATGCAGGCAGCGGCCGCCGGCATGATCGGGTTTGCCACCTCCGGGCGGCGGGTGCGCCGCGGCAATATGGCCGCCTTTGGCAGCATCACGCCGCTGCTGGCCAATCATCCCTTGTCCTGGGCCATCCCCGCGGGTGAAGCACCGCCGATTGTGCTCGACATGGCGACCGGCGTCGTGGCGTTCGGGAAGATCGGGCTGGCGCAACGCGACGGCAAGCCGTTGCCCCCCGGCTGGGCGCTCGATGCCGCCGGGCAGCCGACGGAGGACGCGGCGCAAGCCGCCATGGTGCTCCCGCTGGGGCCGAAAGGCTCCGCGCTCTCGCTGGTGATGAGTGTGCTGGGCGGATTCCTGGTTTCCAGCGGTCTATCACGCGACAGCGACCTCCCCGACCTCGATACCGACCGCCCCGGCCACTTCCTCATGGCCATCAACGTGGAGCACTTCGTGCGCTTGTCCGACTTCCAAGCGGAGATTGACGAGCGCATCCACGAGATTCGTAATGGCACGCCGGCGCCGGGCCACGAGCGCGTCTATGTGCCGGGCGAGATCGAATGGCTCTTGGCCGAGCGCCGGCGACGCGAGGGCATCCCGATGCACGCCGGCGACATCGCCGACTTCAACGCGCTCGCCGCCCGCCTCGGCGTCTCCGCTACGTTGGGATAAGCCGGTCAACGTCCAGCGGTGGCAAGGGAGGCCGGATGTCCTTGCGCTGAAGGAGCGGGTGCGCCGGGTGGCCGGAGCGCAACGGCCGGAGACAGTAGAGCGGTTGCTCCACTAGGCCCAAGACTTCCTGCACGCGCCGGCCATACCTGGCCCCGTAGTTGCCCCACGCCGCCACCACCAGCCCGCACTGCGCTACCATTTCCCGGAGCGCCCGGTCGTTGTCCGGACCAACGGGGTGGTCCACGCGCTGCAAAGCAGTGGGGTCTGTCGCACGATAGGCAAACAGGTTGCCGACGTACAGCCCGCCATAGCCCCAGGAACGGGCATAGCCGATGCAGCGGCGGATCGTCGGGTCATCCTCGGCGTCCGTGGCCGTGGACGGGTTGAGCATCAGGAACATGACGCAACCCAACGGCAGGTCGGGGTCCCACACCCGCCAGAGTTTGTAGCGATACCGGCCACACGGCGAGAACACCGCGCCGGTACGGGTCAGCCGGTTGTCCATGTATCCCATCTCCAGCCACTACACCGCTTGTAGCGCCTCCACCTTCGCTCGCAGCGGCCGGAAGACGTATTCGTTCATCGTCGCAATGGCGCCGCGGTCCGATTGGTCGCGTGCGACGCGGGCATAGGCCTCCAAGGCGCGGCGCGCGGCGGCGAGGGCCGTTTCCGCCGCGCGGCGGGCGTCCGTGGGTCGCTGCTCGTGCTCGGCATTCGCTGCGCTGCCGACCGCTTCCAGCGCCTCCAGATAGGCAATGCCGAACTCGAACCGGCCTACCCAGTAGTCCGCATCGTCCTGGCCGCGTGGTGATGACGCGGCCGCGACCCGCCGCGCCGCCCGGAGCGCCACTTGATAGCGCTCACGCACCTCCACCAGCTCCGCCGGGAAATCGCCGGGCGTCCAATGCTTCATCATCATGCCGGGCACCGGGAAGGTCAGTCCCATGCCGTGCCACTCCAGCGTGACCGTGGCCGCTTCCAGCTCCCGAAATACCGTCAGCATGTCGTCTACGCAGTCTTCACCCCACAGGGCCGTGATCTGGTCCCGGTAGACCGTCTCCGGTGTCGTGTCTCGCTCCCAAGCCGACTTGGCGAGATAGGCAATGCACGGGTCATGGTCGCCGACGAGCCAGTAGCGCGTCGAGAAGCCCGCCCAGCCGTGGCGGTACATGTCTTGGGTTAGCTCGTGCAAGGAGCCGGTAGCCAACTGCGGTAAGACACCAACGTTGTCGTCGTGCAGCGTGTGGATGAGGGTCGCCGGGATGTCGGGGTCGGGCGTGTGCCGGAGCACCTCGCGGCGGGTGAGGATGCGGGCCGGCGTATAGTCCACGTTGTTCATCAGCTCCCAACCGGCCGGCAGGAGCCGGGGCAGGACCGGAAACAGCTCTTCCGCCACACCATTGAAGATGAAGCGCATATCGGGGCGACTCGTGTGCTCCAGAACGGGTAGCTCGCGCAGCAGCCGGTTGTAGAAGTAGAGCGAGATGATGTCGCCTTTGACTTCATCGAGCGGTCGCTCCGCTCCGCCCGCGTAGCCCGTGCGCTGGCGTGCCGCCGCCAGCACTGCGTCGAGCGACTGCACGCTCTCGATCCCGTAGCGGCGGTCCAGCGCTTGCCAAGCAGCCTCATACTGGCCGATCCACTGCCGGTGCTCCGTCATACCAAGCGCGATGGCGTCCGCCTCGGGATAGGTGTTGACGGTGGCTTGCAGCACCACGCTGGCTAGCTCGGTCAACTGCGGATCGTCTACCGGCGTGTCGGTGCCGGGGACAATGGTAAGCCCGGCAAGCTGATGCACCGTCTGAGCACCCGGCAGCAGCGGGGCGAACTCCGGCATGAACTCGGTCAGGTTGGTGCTGAGGACGCACTCCATGCCGCGCTGATGGCCATAGTCCATCAGGTTGCGGACGTGCTGCTGGCCCGCAGCCAGCATGTCGGCGTAGCTCGCGCCGCGAGGAATATCGGGGTTCCAGAACTCCTCCTCATCGCCAAATAGCTCGCGCCCGATCATGTCGTCGGTGATGGGGTAGTGGTAGTCGAACCAGAGGCACGCCGAACGACGGGAGATACCCTTGTGCGCGTAGTGTACGAACGGCTGCCAGGGCCACAGGGAGAAGTGCAACCGATTGAACTTCAGCTTGGCCAGCTGGTCTATCACCGGGCGATAGTCGGCCACGCCCCACGATTCCGGCCCACAGGCGAAGTCGTTGATGATCCGCCACTGGCGAATAGGCAGTGCCGGTTCGTGCTCGGTCGCCCCAGCCGGCTGCCAGAAGGCACCCGGGGTTTCGGGGAGCACATCGCCCTGCAACAGGTAGCGGACGCCCCAGCGCTCCACCAGATCGTAGACGGCCCACATGACGGCACGGGCACTCCCACCGACGAGGAGCAGCGCCGGATACCCCGCCCAGGAGCTGCGGGACACGCTGAAGCTCTGCTCACCCATCTCCCGGAACATGAAGCCGGTGTAGCGCAGGGTCTCCGGCGTGCCGAGCAGGATCACAGCATTGTCGCCGCCGGTCGGCCGTGCCGACACGTGGGTGGCCGCTCCGAATAACCGCTTTACATAATGCGATAGCTCGGCGGCGGCGAACCGTTCCAGCTCAGAAGCCGAAGCATCCACCACAATGGCAACGCTGTAGGGAGGTGATGGGTCTAACATGCAGCCTACTCCTCTCCAGCCATCTCAACCATCACTGCGGCGGAAGCCGCAGTCCAGCCATGGCCACTAGATTGCGGCTTCCGCCGCCACGACGCCAGTGCGGCGCCCCGGCGGGCGCTACGGAGCCGGCGGCGCCAGAGTATGCTCATGCCCCCGCCTCGCAGTCCGGCAGCCTGAGCTTCGCCAGATCGTAACCCAGCACGAGCTTGAGACCCACCGGGATACATCCCGTCAGTTGGTTGTAGGCGAGCCCCAACTCCCTGAGGCTCTGGAGTTGGCCCAACGCCGCCGGGATCGTCCCGGTCAACTGATTGTTGGAGAGAACCAAATACGCCAGATTCCGGAGCTGGCCCAACGCCGCCGGGATCGTCCCGGTCAACTGATTGTTGGAGAGAACCAAATACGCCAGATTCCGGAGCTGGCCCAACGCCGCCGGGATCGTCCCGGTCAACTGATTGTTGTGGAGATACAACTCCCTTAGGTGCTCAAGTTGGCCCAACGCCGCCGGGATCGTCCCGGTCAACTGATTGTTGGCGAGATGCAAACTCCCTAGGTGCTCAAGTTGGCCCAACTCCGCCGGGATCGTCCCGGTCAGCTGATTGTTGGCGAGATGCAATCTCCCTAGGTGCTCAAGTTGACCCAATTCCGCCGGGATCGTCCCGGTCAGTTGGTTCCCCGACAGGTCGAGCCACCGCAGCCGCGATAACGCCTCCCATACACCTGGAATCGCCCCCGTGAGCCCGTTGTTGACGAGCTCCAGCCGCTCCAGGGCGGTCAACTCCGCGATCCTCGGCAGCAGCCCCTCGCCATGGTCGGACCAGCCGATTGTCTCGGCTCTGAGCTTGAGCGCCCGCACCCGGACCGGCGCCCCGCCCACCTCCACCCCTGCCCACTCGGCCAAGGGCCTGTTCGTCTGCCAGTGCCGCGCGGCCCGGCCGAGCAGCGCCGCCCGGAGTGCGACCAACACCTCGCAGTCGGCCACCAGGCCCGGATGCTGCGCCGGCGCCGGCACCACCACGCCCGCACGACACACCGCCGGCCCCGCCACCGGTAGCAGGAAATCTCCCGCCGGGTCGGCTACCAGCCCCCCGTCCGCGCCCGCATGCACCAACGCCCGCCAGTCCGACCCGTCGGGCGCGACGCTGGCCAGCACGACGTCGTCCCGGTCACCATGCGCCGCGTTGTAGAGTGCAATCCGCCGCCCGTCGGCCGACCACGCCGGGAGCTCGGTGGCGAAGTGCGGGAACTTCCCCACCAACTGACCGTCCAGGCCCACAACGCAGGTCGCCTCCAAGCACCAATACAGCAGTCGCGTGCCGTCCGGCGACCAGGCGAGGGTCCACGCCCACCGAGAGCCGCTGGGCGCAGCTGTGATCTGCCGCACGTCCGTCCCATCCGCAGCCATCGTGTAAAGGCGGAGTATGCTCCCGTCGAGCTGGGCTTGGACAAACGCCAGGCGCGTACCGTCCGGCGACCACGCCGGATTGCTGCGGGCCGCCGCCAGCCGCTGCAGCCCGGTCCCGTCGGCCCGCACCGTGTAGATGGCTAACGTGTCTCTGCCTTGGCGCTCGTATTCACCCACCAGAAAGGCCAGGCGCGAGCCGTCCGGCGACCACCGTGGCGGAAAGTCGGCGTACCGGTCCGGTGGTAGCTCAATGCTGCGCTGGTCCGTGCCATCGGCCGCCATGATCTGCACGCGAGCCTTGATCTGCACGCGAGCCACGCTATCCACGCGGGTCACGCGGGACGGTGGGTTACCGCCGGCGCCCGTCACCATGCGCCAGAATGTCGACGCGAAGGCGAATGCTCTTTCCATGCCGGTGGGTGGGTCACCGCCGGCGGGCCTTACCGTGTGCCAGTACGTCGAAACGAAGGCGATGCGCTGGCCATCCGGCGACCACGTCGGGTAGTTCCCCACCGCCAGGCGGGTACCGGTGCCCACCTCCGGCCGCACCACCTTGATCTCATAGAGTTCGTCGCCAATATCAAATAGCACGTCGCCGCTCGGATAGGCCAGGCGGACTTCCCTGCGCGATGAGTTCTTGAAGCAATAATCACGACCGGCTTGATCCATCAGGTGCGCAGGGGTGAGGCAGGCCGCAATCTCCGGATCGCCGCCGTCCGGCTGATAGGACGAGCACGTCGCATACACCAGCGCGCCGTCCACGCGGGAGACGTCGAACGACACGATGCCCTCCAAGCCGTACCGTGACCGGCGACCATCAACGTTGGCCGTCGAGACACCGAGGTGCCGCTTCCTCCAGCGCAAGGGCTGGAGGAAGCGGCCGGCGTCACTAGTCCTCATACTAGTCCTCATATAGAAGGCGGTATTCTCTCGGACCAGACGCCCTAGCTGGGTCCCCTGCACCGCCGCCGCGTACACGGCGTTCCCGTCGGCAAAGACGATCTCCCGGCCCTCGCTGCGCGGGATCGGGATCCGATCCACCCAGCGGTTCATCCGCTGCTCCGGCTCGGAAATCCCTTCCAGGCCACCGGGGCCAGTCCCATACCGGCCGTACCGATCACACGGAAGCGCCGAGACCACGTCCCGAACGGGGCTGAAGTCGTTCGACCCAAGGCCTTCCGCCCCGGCCCGCGACGGAAGCACGACGTCCGCCGCAACGCCCACGGCCAGCACGACCAGCGCCACGACCCCCACCGCCGCTATAACGCCCGCGCAGCGCCACCGGCGGGACCCTGGTACGCCCCGATTGGCCCACGGCAACGTCAACATCCGCCTAACGCGATTGATCCACCGCATACACGACCATCCCACCCCTGCCCCGGCAGGGAAGAGGTCAGTGACTACCACTTCCTGACATACAAAGGCTATCGGTCGCCGCACGGACTCCCCTTCCCTACCAGGGAAGGGGCCGGGTGACAGGCCAAAGCCGCACCACACCTGGCACTATCCGTGCGGCTTTGGCCCGTCAGGGCGTGAGGTCTACCCACCACCAGCGCCCCGCCAAGGCACGACTCCCCTGCCCAGCCGCGCACTACGGTCACCGCGCCACCCGCCAGCCCTCATGCCCCCGCCTCGCAGTCCGGCAGGTTGAGCTGCGCTAGATCGTTATCCCGCACGCGCTTGAGACCCGCCGGGATGCATCCCGTCAGCTGGTTGCCGGCGAGCAACAACCGGAAAAGGCTCTGGAGCCGGTCCAGCACCGCCGGAATCTCCCCGGTCAGCTGATTGTCGGCGAGCCATAGCTGCTCAAGGTTCCGGGGTTGGCCCAGCGCCGCCGGGATCGTGCCGCTCAGGTCATTGTCGGCGAGATATAACCACCGGAGGTTCCCACTTTGGCCCAGCGCCGCCGGGATCGTGCCGCTCAGGTCATTGTTGTTGAAATTCAATCCCTCCAGGTTCCGGAGTTGGCCCAGTGCCGGTGGGATGGCGCCTGACAACGAGTTGCCGGCGAGGGTCATGCCCTTCAACTGGGCGAGGTTGCCCAACTCCGCCGGGATCGCGCCGGTCAGGTCATTGTTGTTGAGGTTCAGCCGCTCCAGGTTGCCGAGCTGGCCCAACTCCGCCGGGATCGTACCGGTCAGCTTGTTTTCCCTCAGGTCGAGCCACCGCAGCCGCGATAGCGCTCCCCATGCCGCCGGAATCGTCCCCGTGAGCCCGTTCTTAGACAGCTCCAGCCGCTCCAGGTGGTCCAGCTCCGCTAGCGCCGGCGGCAGCCGCCCGCCATGGTCGAACGTGCCGATCGCCCCGTCTGCGAGTACCAGCTCCCGCACCCGGGCCGGCGCGCCGCCCACCACCACCCCTTCCCACTCGCCCAAGGGGGTGTTCGTCGTCCAGTTCGTCGCGGCCCGGCCGAACAGTTCCGCGCGCAGGGCCACCAACACCTCGCAGTCGGCCACCAAGCCCGGGTGCTGCGCTGGCGCCGGTACCACCACCCCCGCGCGACAGGCCGCCCGCGTCGCCACCGGGCCTGGGAACAGGAAGTTTTCCGCCTGGTCGGCCACTAGCCCCCCGTCTGCGCCTTCGCGCACTAACACCCGCCAGTCCGACCCGTCAGGAGCGCTGCTGGCTAGCACGACGTCGTCACGGTCACCATGCGCCGGGTTGTAGAGCGCCAGCCGCTGCCCGTCGGCCGACCACGCCGTCAGCAGTCCGCTCACCCCGCCCACCGCCTGGCCGTCCAGATCCACAACGCAGATCCCATTGCCACATCCATACAGCAGCCGCGAGCCGGCGGGCGACCAGGCGGGGGCCCACGCCCGGTCATACCAGGATGCCAACGAGCCGACGGGCGCGGCCGTGATCTGCCGCACGTCCGTTCCATCCGCGGCCATCGTGTACAGGTGCATCCGGTCTTCGTTGGCTTGGACAAACGCCAGGCGCGTGCCGTCCGGCGACCACGCCGGGTTGCTACGGGCGTGCGACGCCAGGCGGGTGAGCCCGGTCCCGTCGGCCCCGACCGTGTAGATGGCGTAGGTGTCGTATTCAAGCACCAGAAAGGCCAGGCGCGTGCCGTCCGGCGACCATCGCGGCGGAAACTCGGCAGGCCTACCCGCTAGCAGGAAGACGCTCCGCAGGTCGGTGCCATCGGCCGCCATGATATGCACGCCAGACTTGTCGCGGCGTCGGGCTGGACCGGTACCGGTCCCCCAGTACGCCGAAACGAAGGCGATGCGCCGGCCATCCGGCGACCAGGTCGGAAAGTTCCCCAAGGCCAGGCGGGTGGCGGTGCCCGCGTCCGGCCGCACCACCGTGACCTCATAGAGGTCGTCGCCAATATCGAAGTACACATCGCCGGGCGGATAGGCCAAGCGGACTTCGCGGCGTGGTGGGTTCTTGCGGCATTCATCACCAGCGTGTCGCACACCATCAGCCCCACCAGCAAAAATAGCAGGTGAAATATTGGTGCAGCGTGCAATCTCCGGATCGCCGCCGTCCGGCTGATAAGACCAGCACGTCGCATACACCAGCGCGCCGTCTACCCGGGAGACGTCGAACGACACGATGCCCTCCAGGCCGTACCGCGACCGGCCATGACCACTACCAATATAGAAGGCGTCATCCTCCCGCACCGGCCGCCACAGCTGGGTCCCATGCACGGAGGCCGCGTACACGGCGTCCCCGTCGGCAAAGACGATCTCCCGGCCATCACTGCGCACGACCGGGCTCCGATCAACCCAGCGGTTCATCCGCTTCCCCGGCTCGGAAACCCCTTCCAGGCCACCGGCGCCAAGCCCATACTGGCCGTACCGATCACACGGAAGCTCCGAGACACTCGTCTGGCTGGGGCGGAAGGCGTCTGACCGCAGGCCGGTAGCCCCGGCCCAAGACGGACCAATGACGCCCACCGCCACCCCCACGGCCAGCACGACCAGCGCCACGAACCCCACCGCCGCACGCACCCCCGCGCGGCGCCACCGCCATGACCCTGGTGCGCCCCGGCCGGCCCACGGCAACGGCAACATCCTCCTAACGCGATTGACACACCGCATCGAGTCCCATCCTGCCCACTCCCTCGTAGGGAAAGGGCCGGGTGACCGGCCAGAGCCGCACCACACCTGGCACCATCCGTGCGGCTTTGGCCCGTCAGGGGGTTAGGTCCCGGCTCACGCGCCGCCGTACACAATGCAGACCGGTGCGGGAACCTCCGTCACCTGTCCGGTCGCTTGGAGCTTCCCGGTCGCCGCATCGGCGCGGAAGGCCACGATGGTATCCGTGTCCTGGTTGGCCGCCAGGAGCAGGCTGCCGGTGGAGTCGAGGTTGAAGTTGCGCGGAGTCTCGCCCTGCGAGGACTCGTGCCCGACCAGGGTCAGGCAACCCGTCGCCTCGTTGATCGCGAAGATGGCGATGCTGTGGTGCCCGCGATTGGAGCCGTAGACGAACTTCCCGGACGGGGCCATGACGATCTGCGCGCAGCTATTCTCGCCGCTGAAGTCGTCGGGCAGCGTCGAGACGGTCTGCACGATCTCCAAGGCCCCACGAGCAGCGTCATACGCAAACGCCGACATCGTTGAGTCCAGCTCGTTGATGACGTAGACGTAGCGCGCGCTGGGGTGGAACGCCAGGTGGCGCGGCCCGGCGCCGGAGCTGAGTTGGGCATAGGGCAGATCGTTCGGGATGAACTTCCCGGCGGTCGTGTCCAGGCGATACACCATCACGCGGTCTATCCCGAGGTCACAGGCGAGGACGTAGTTACCGCCGGGGTCCTGCGTGATGAAGTGCGCGTGCGGTCCCCGCTGGCGGTCCTCGTTCGGCCCCCGCCCTTCATGCAGCACCACGTCCGTCGCCGCGCCCAGCCGCCCGTCATCTTGCAGCGGCAGCACCGTCACGTGCCCGCTGCCGTAGTTGGCGACCAGGACGTACCGCTCCGTTGCATCCATACTGAGGTGGCAGGCGCCCGTGCCGCCCGTTTGCTGGCTATTCAGCGCGGTCAGGGTGCCCGTCGTCCGATCAACGGCGAACGCGGCGATGTTACCGCCGGTGCGCTCATCGCCACGCCCGGACTCGCTGACGGCAAACAGCAAGGGAAGTCGGGGGTGCAGCATCAGGAACGAGGGATTGTCCACCTCGGTGACGGTCTGAACTTGGGTCAATGCGCCGGACGAGGGATCGAGCCGATAGACGTAGATACCTTCACCCTCTCCTGGCCCGGTATAGGTGCCGACATACACAAACATGGGGGCAACCTCCTGAAAGGTGGCGTGCCGGGTGACACACCATGATTGCCAATTACTCTAAAGCACCGTGCCTGCAATGTCGAGCACGGCGCGGACTCGCCGCGTCGTCAGTGGCTAGTGGTCAGCAGAGCGGGGAGCCATAGGTTCCAAAGGGTTGGTTTTCCCGAGCGACGAGGAAATTGCCCCCAAGACCGTTGTCATCTCCCCACCCCGGTCCTATATGCACCACTGACGGGGATTGGCAGATGCAAGTCCATCCTGGAGCACCGGGCACCGCCCGGCAGGGACCCACTCGCACCATCATGCTAGTGAACAGCGGTGGCAACGCCACCCAGCCGAGGGCACCGGGTCATGACAGACCTCCCGTCGCGCAGCGTGCGGCGGGGCATGGCCGCCTGAGTGCCGACTCAGGGGCACCGGGTGCTGACGTACCCCTCGCCATTACGGCCGGGGCGCCGGGTCAGTACTGTCTGAGTGCCGCCTTACGCGCACCGGGTCATGGCCGACCCCTCGCCGCGCAGCGTGCGGCGGGGCATGACCGTCTGAGTGCGGAATTGCCGGCACCGGGTGCTGACGTACCCCTGGCCACCACGGCCGGGGCGCCGGGTCAGCACCGTCTGAGTGCCGCACCCATCGCCACCGCACCTGTGCCGGCCGGCCTGCGCCGGTTGCGCCAGGAGGGCTTGCCCCGCGTCCCTGCCAATCCCCGCACCCTGATCTACTCACCAGCCCACCGAGACACCGCCCACACCCGCGCTGCGTTTTCCCACACTCCCAGGTACGCGCAATCCCGCGAAAGCAGGAATCCACCCCTCTCCACCATGTGGAGAGGGGCCGGGGGTGAGGGCCGCCATATCTTCCCGCTGTCGAGCGGGAGGCCACAAACTACCCACCACGTGCATCCTGCCATCCAGGTACCGCCCCGCCCGCGGTCTTGCTCCACCGCGTGTACGGGCTTCCCATGCCACCGCTGCCGCGCACCCCCGCAGCCGCTCGCCGAAAACCTATCCCTGGGGACCACAGCGGCCGGCCGCCGCGCGGACTCCCCTTCCCTCGCAGGGAAGGGGCCGGGTGACAGGTCAAAGCCGCACCACACCTGGCACTATCCGTGCGGCTTTGGCCTGTCAGGGGGGTAGGCCCAACCCCTTGTCAGTGGGACCATGGCGGGGGTGAGGTAGCTGGCACGTCAGCGCCGCGACTGGAAAGCCGGACGAGCGCCGTAAAATCCCGACGCGGGGTGTGCCGGCGACGCGCGTCTATCCAGCGAAAGGTGGTAGACGAGCAGGTCCTGGCGCGCCGCCGGCGCCGCATCAACCCGGAGGCGGTCGCGCAGCCGGGCCTCCTCACGGAAGCCGGCCTCCTGGAAGGCTTCCTGCTTGGCGCGGTCACTTTCCGCCAGGTACGCCTGGAGCACCTCGGCGCCGGCGGCGCGTGCCCGCTCCACGACGGTCAACAGTAGCTCGGGGAGCTGCGCGAGGTAGGCGGGGCAGGCCCAGCAATCCAGTATGTGGGTATGGTGCTCGACATAACTATCAACCGCCACGGTGCTAGCGATGCCGACCACGCGCTGGCGGCGGTTCTCCAGCACCAGCACCGTGCCTTGCCGCTCCTGCGTCGGTAGCCAAACCCGCCGGTAATGCCCTTCGTAGCGTATGTCGCGGAAGACGCGGCGGGGATAGTCCTTGATGAACCAGTCGGGCTGGGGTTGATTGTAGAGGGACGACACCGGGGCGAGGTCACCCCACATGCCCGGACGGACGGAGGCCGGGCCGTCGTGCGCGAAGTAGGTCCGGTCGAAGTCCTCGCAGCCTGGCGCGAGGTAGCGCATGCCGTCGCCGATGAGCGGTCGAAAGCCTTGCTTATGGTAGAGCGCGTAGGCGTTGGGATTGGTCGTACAGAGGTACATAGCCATCCCGCCGAGCGCCCGGAAGTCGGCGATAGTCTGCCGGAGCAGCTGCGTCGCAATGCCCTTACGGCGCTGATCCGGCCGTGTCCAGACCATGCCGAGCACCGCCACCTCGCTGCGCTGACGCGCGGTGGCGTAGGTCATGCTGCCGACGTACTCACCCTGTAGCTCACCGACGATAAAGCGGTCCAGGCTCGTCTCGGCCAAGTCACCGGCCACCAGCGGCTCGCGGATGTCCCGCCACCAGTACTCGATGCGCTCCGCGTAGTCGCCGAGCGGTGGCTCCAGCACGCGGATCGTGAGTGCTTCGCCATTTGCCAAGCGCACCGTTGTCGTCTGCTCGCCGCCCTCCATTCGGTCGCTCCCTCTCCGCCCGTTAGCACCGGGTATTGTACCCTGGGGTAGCCACACCCCGGCCGACGGCCGACGGCCGATAGCCGATAGCCGACGGCTGCTATACTCGGCGGCGGCGCTGGCGGCGAGAGGATTTCGGCAGGAAGCGGACGGGGGCCTGAAGCATGAGCGCAGCGCAACGGCTGGAGAACAGGGTCACGATTATCACCGGCGGCGCGTCGGGGATGGGTCGGGCCATGTGCGAACGGTTCGGTGAGGAAGGCGCCATCGTCGTGGTCGCCGACCTCGATCTCTCCAGGGCGGAGGAGGTCGCCGACAGCATCCGGCAAGCCGGCGGCCGGGCCACGCCACTCCCCGTGGACGTGACATCGAAAGCGCAGGTAGACGAGCTGGTCGGCCGGACGGTCGAGGCGCACGGGCGGCTCGACATCATCATGAACAATGCCGGCTTCGGGCAGGCCAAGCGACTGCTGGAGATTACCGAGGCGGAATGGGACCGGATGCAGGCGGTGAACGTCAAGGGGGTCTTCTTTGGCATCCAAGCCGCCGCGCGACAGATGATCGCGCAGGGTGATGGTGGCCGGATTCTGTCCACCGCCAGCATCGCCGGCCGGCGCGGCAACCCCTACACGGCGCACTACAACGTGAGCAAAGCCTCCGTGATCCAACTGACCATGTGCGCCGCGCTGGACCTCGCGCCGCACGGCATTACCGTGAACGCCATCTGCCCCGGGATCGTGGATACGCCGTTCTGGCGTTCCCTGGACAAGGAGTGGAGCGCCATCGAGGGCTGGGAGACCGGCGAGGCTTGGCAGCGGCGCACGGCGACCATTCCCTTGGGCCGGCCCGAGGTGGCGAGCGACGTAGTTGGCCTCGTAGCCTTCCTCGCCAGCGAAGATGCCGGCTACATAACGGGCCAATCGTACAACGTCTGCGGTGGCCTCGTGATGACCTGAGCGTGGGAGTGGCCGCCCGGTAAAGGCGTGCTCTTGGGATACCGAGGAGGGACGATCCGATGAATCTCACCGCGCAGCAGTTGCACTTCTTCGACACCTTTGGATTTCTCCAGTTCCCCGGCCTCTTGGCCCAGGAGGCCGACGCGATTACCGCCGCTTTCGAGGAAGTCTGGGCCGCGCACGGCGGGGGGCACGATGGGCAGCCCCACGACCATAAGCAGCGCTCCGCACTCGTGCCGTTCATAGACCAGCACGAGTATCTCTGTGGCCTGCTCGACGATCCGCGCATCGAAGGGATCGGGAGTGCCCTGCTTGGCGCCGACTTCAACTACACCGGCAGCGACGGCAACTACTACGTCGGCGACACCCGTTGGCACTCCGACGGCTATCGCGCCAAGAAGTACATCTCACTCAAGATGGCCCTCTACTTGGACCCGGTCACCCGCGACACCGGCTGCCTGCGGGTCGTCCCCGGCAGCCATCGCGTTGGGGATGCGTTTGCCGAGGCCCTGGAGGAAGTCTCGCGCCGCACGCGGGAAGAGAGCACGGTCGAGGACTGGTGGGGCGTACCCGGGAGCGGCGTACCGGCCTTCCCCCTGGAGAGCGAGCCGGGCGATCTGGTCGTCTTCAATCACTGCCTCAAGCACGGCTCGTGGGGTGGCAGCACGCGCCGGCGCATGTTCACGATCAACATGCAGCAACGCCACGCCGAGGAAGACTTGGATGCGCTGCGCGAGGACATCGCCGCCTCAGCCCGCTTCTGGGTCGAGCGGGCCTACGGCGAGGTGATGGTGCGGACCGCCGGTCCGGCCCGCATGCGGCACCTGGAGCAGCGCCTCGCCAACGACGGGCACCTCGCCGCGCTGTCCCGCAAGGCTCGTGCCGAGATGAGCGAGCCAAGCCGGGGCTGAGAATAGCTATGAGCTATCAGCCACCAGCTTTCAGCCGGCAGCCGGCAGCCGGAGAGCGTCATTGCGGCCTCCGCCGCACTGCCGAGGCAAGGGACCATCGGCCTATCCTTGACGGGCGGCCGTGCGGCTAGTAGCATCAAGCGGGCCGGAAGATGTCACTACAGCCCAATGCGCTCCACTTTCGGGATGACCCGGAGTGGCTGCCTCAACGGAGGGCGGCCCCCTAGGTCGGCCAGCGGCTCAAGACCGGGAGATTCTTGCTTCTCATGCCTAACGAGAGGATTACAGAAGACCTTGTTCGCAATCACTTTAAGTGCGATCCGCTTCACGGCGTGATGAAATTCGAAGAACAGAAGACTACTATTCCCAAGGCCAAGCAATGTCTCGCTAATGCATCAAAAAATAGAACCGGCAAGGTTGGTTTCCCTGAATTCGTAATTAGTTTTCCTGCACTCCCAGATGACATTATCGTTGTCGAGTGTAAGGCCGACGTACATTTCCATGAAAGTACATGCCGTGATGATCCTTCTGGTTATGCGGTTGATGGTGCCCTTCATTATTCTTCATTCCTATCACAAGCATACAACGTTCTTTCCATTGCGGTAAGTGGCACCAGCAAAGCTGAGGTACAAGTTTCTTCCTTTTATCAAAAGCGAGACTATAGCTGTGTCACGAATAAAGATTCCAAACTCTTAACCATCTTCTCGTACATCGAGCTCTTCCGTGGCATCGAGCAGGCACAGCGCATAGAAAGCATGGAGATAACGAGAACCGCAATTGTTCTCAATGAGGAGCTCAATGCGTACTCAATTGTTGAACACGAACGCTGCACACTTGTAAGTGCTCTCTTGCTCGCCCTTCAAAACCAGGCTTTTAAGCAATCGTACAAGTCGATTGCGGCTACCAAACAGTTGTGCCCGATGCCACAGCGGTTTGCCACAGCTATCATGACAGCTATTCGTAATGTGCTTGAGGATAACGCCATCGACACAGGGCGGGCCCATTCCATGATGGGCGAGTATAAGAAAATCACAAACTATCCTATCGCGAAAACGCCAAAGATCAAAAAGAAGAAGTCTTCCGAAGAAGAACCTAACTACGTTTTACGAGACCTGACCGAGCGGCTGGAGCAGTCTATCTTGCCTCTGTTCGCACTAGGTGCATGGGGATACGACGTATTGGGTCGTTTTTATCGAGAGTTCATACGGTATGCGGGCACGGACAAGAAGACAGGATTGGTTCTTACACCACAGCACATTACAGAGTTCGTGGGCGAGGTTGTCAATCTGAATGTAAACGATATTGTCTATGACAGTTGCTGCGGGACCGGTGGCTTTCTGATCTCGTCCATGAAGCAAATGGCGAGGCTGGCTGGAAATGACGCGGACAAGCTAGTCTACATAAAGCAAAACCAGTTAGTTGGCATGGAAAACCGCACCGATATGTTCACCTATGCATGCTCAAACATGATGATGAGCGGGGATGGCAAGGCTCACATTTATCAAGGGGACTCCTTCTCCCCTGCCAACGTCAAGATCGTCAAGGCACTGAAACCGACTGTGGCCTTCTTAAATCCTCCATATGACGTTGGTGAGGACGGACAGCTAGAGTTCATCGAAGGAGCGCTGTCGTGCCTCCAGCCCGGAGGCCGCTGCGCCGCCATTGTACAGATGAGCTGTGCTACCTCTACGAGAAAAGCAACGGTGCGTATCCGTGAACGCTTGATCGCCAAGCACCAATTGCTGGGCGTGTTCTCGATGCCCAACGACCTCTTCTACCCGGTCGGCGTGATAACCTGCATCATGGTCTTCCAGGCGCACCATCCACATCCACCGGACTACAAAGTGTTTTTCGGTTACTTCAAGGATGATGGGTTCAGAAAAACTAAGCATATCGGCAGAGTGGACCAAGGCCGATGGAACGAGATCAAGGGACACTGGCTTAGTTCCTTCGTAAATCGAGAGAGTGAACCGGGTCACAGTGTTTTGCAAGCCGTAGCCGCCGCAGACGAATGGTGTGCCGAAGCCTATATGGAGACGGACTATTCGACAATCCGGAAGGAAGACTTTGAGTCGGCATTACGGGAGTATGTAGCGTTCCAGGTGAAATATGGATAACTTGACTCCAATAGATCAGTTGTTTCAGATCGAGTACGGCAATCAACTCGACAAGAACAAAATGACCGAAAGCCCTAGTGGTATACATTTTGTTTCTCGCTCGTCTTCAGATTTGGGGGTGGATGCTAGAGTTGAACCTGTTCCGGAAGTGGAACCTTATGCTGCGGGGCTAATCACTGTAACACTCGGTGGGACCCTGCTATCCGCATTTGTGCAACCAGAGGCATTCTATACGGCACAGAATATCAAGGTTCTCTCTCCGAAGTCAGCCATGACATTCAATGAAAAGGTCTTTTACTGTTTAGCCATATCCAGGAACAGGTTCAGATATGCCACTTATGGGCGAGAAGCTAACAAGACATTCGATGATATTCTAGTGCCTGCCTTTACCGATCTTCCAGCATGGGTGAATGATGTAGCACTTGAGTTCCCCAACAGGGAGAGTGTCGGTAGGTGCAATCTTTCGTTGAGTATAGGTAGCTGGAAAGAGTTTCGACTCACTGACATTTTCGAGATTAAGAGGGGTCAACGTCTGACAAAGGCAAACATGAATGAAGGAGCCACGCCGTTCATTGGTGCAATTAAAACGAATAATGGGTATCGGCAGTTTGTGGATGTAACCCCGAATCATAAGGGCAACACGATTTCTGTAAATTACAACGGTTCAGTAGCGGAAGCGTTCTACCAGCCGGTGCCATATTGGGCGTCAGATGATGTGAATGTGCTATATCCGCGTTTTGAGATGACGACGTTATCGGCAATCTTCTTATGCACCTTGATTCGCCGAGAAAAATATCGTTTCAACTATGGACGGAAATGGCAACTTGCGAGAATGGTGGAGGCAAGTATCCGGCTTCCGGTAACGGATGCCGGCGAGCCGGATTGGAGTTTCATGGAGCGACTTATGGAGTCTCTACCCTATAGTGTGCAAGTCGCCGAGCAGTCAGACTCGGCAGGAAGCTCGCACTAAGACGACGCATCGGCTGCCGTCAAGTCAGGCGTATAATTCCCATTTCAAAGCGCCTAGTCGGACCACACGGTCTCGAAGAGACGCAGCCAGTTCTCGCCGAGGAGCTTGGCGGTATCAGTTGAGTTGTAGCCCCGCCTGAGCAGCGCCGCGGCGAGGTTGGGTAGCTTGTCCGGCGTCTCCAAGTCGCGCGGGTAGAGGCCTGGCTGGTTGACCTCCGGGCGACGAGTGGTATTCGCCCACACCGAGGGATACTTCGTTCCCTGCTGCGAGCTGATGTAGCGCCAGAAGGACACCGGCTGGTCCTGCGTGAAATCCGTCCCGATGGCCACGTGGTCAATGCCGAGCATCTCGACCAGATGGTCAATCGCATCCACGTAGTCGTCGAGCGTGGACTTCCAGCCGGTGCGTAGAAATCCGGCAATTGCCGTCGCGCCCACCACGCCGCCGCGCGCAGCCATCAGCTTGAGCGCCTCGTCCGTCTTGTTGCGCGGCACGTCGAAATAGGAACGGGCATTGGCGTGGGTACACGCGACCGGCCGCGCCGACTGCTCGATGGCGTCCAGCGTGGTGCGGTTGCCGCAGTGCGACAGGTCAACGAGGATGCCCAAGAGGTTCATTTCCCGGACGGCGTCCACGCCGAAGTGGCTCAACCCGTCGTCCCGAGGCTCATAGCAGCCGTTCCCCAGCAGGTTGCGCTCGTGAAACGTGACCTGGATGATCCGCACGCCAAGCGCGTGGAAGACGGCGAGGCGGTCCAGGTCGTTCTCGATGGGCGTGGCATTCTGAAATCCCAGGATAATGCCCACCTTGCCATCCCGCTTGGCCTGCCGGATGTCCGCAACGGTCTTCACCTGGGTGAGCACGTCGTCGTAGTCGTGGCGTGCCGGAAGCGCACCATCTTGGCTCTCATCGGATTGTGCGCTTCTGGCGTCGCCAAAGCGCCGGAGCCAGGCGGCGATGGTGTCCATCGTCTCGGGGTAGTTCTCCCAGGTCACAATCGTCGCGTTGATGGCGGTCACGCCGCCGGCGTGCAAGCTCCGGAACACCGCCGGGCTGTCCCAGCTACTGACGTTGAGACCATCAATGATGATGGCCTGGTCATATAGGCGTCTCGCGGTCGTATCGGATGGCATCATCGTCTCCTGACCTCCATCACTGAAGGGAAGGGGGTGAGGTGGAAAGGGGCTGGGCAAAGCCGCGCGTCATGCCCGGTTGCCGCCGGTCGGTTGCTCGCAGCCGCTCGCCAATGCGGAACAGCCGGCCCAACGGGTTGTCTTTGTCTTCGACGGCATCGGCGATGACTGCTCCGATGGAGCCGCCGAACTTGAAGCCGTGGCCGCTGCCGCCACCGGCCACCAGAATGCGCTGCGACCCCGGCAGCCAATCAATCACGAAATGGTCGTCCGGCGTATTGGCGTAGAGGCAGGAGCGGCTACCCACCACCTTCCCGGCGGCCATTTCCGGAATGCGCTCGTGCAGGAAAGCCATGGCCTGCTCGACAAACTCCGGTGTGCTACTGCGGTCAACGTCCGGGTCTACGATCTCCCCGCGCGGGTCTTTGGACACTTTGACGTAGCCCTCACGGAGTAGGGGGAAGCCGTACCAGCCGGCCGTATCGGGTTCAATACTCCATACTGGCATCGTTCCGCCGGCGAAGCGGCTGGGGTTCTCGACCTCGATAAAGACCATCTGCTGGCGCGTGACCTCCACGTGGCGGCCAATTGGGGGCAGCAAGCGGCCAACCCAGGCACCGGCGGCGACGACAACGCGGTCGAAGGCATGAGCGCCATGCTCGACGACCACTCGGCCGCCCTCAGCACCTTCCTCGACGCGCAGCACCGGCGTCTCGTCGTGGATTTGTACCCCCTCCGCCCGCACCAGCCGGGCGAGCTGGGCGACCGCGCGACCGCTCTCCAAATAGCCCCGCCACCCGTCATAGAAGCCGACCTCATCGTCCCGCACGGTGAACTGCGGAAAGCGAGCGCGAATCTCCGGCGCCGAGAGCACTTCGGCATCGGTGGCGCCACGCGCTTGGAGGAAGCGCCAGCTCTCGTACATGGGACTGCCGGGAGCGAAGCTCGGCAGGATGGTGAGGCCGCCCGTCCGGTGGTAGACCGTCGTGCCAAAGCGCGTCTGCCAACTCCGCCACTGGTGGGCAGCCCGCTCGACCAGCTCGACATACGTTTCGTTGGCGCCGGCATACGACGTCCGGCGAATCGCCTTGGCTACGTCGGTGGAAGAAGCGTGCGGATGAGGCACCGGCCCCTGGTCAAAGACGGTAACCGCGTGGTCGCGCTCGCGCAGCGCCAGCGCCGCCGCGATACCGAAGATACCCCCACCGACAACGCCGATCTTCACCGAGCACACCCCCCTCCCAGCACGCACACGGCCGCCCTAGTGTAGCCTACTCTGGCCAGGCCGCGCCGTAGGGGCGTAGCACGCTACGCCCGTCCCGCGCCGCCTGATAGCCCTCACCCCGGCCCTCTCCCGCGGGGAGAGGGCGTCTGGATTCCCGCTTGCGCCGCAATGACGAGGGCCGGCGGGCATGACGAGCGTCAGACTCCCCCTCTCCACATGGTGGAGAGGGGGCCTGGGATGAGGGCCACGAGATGCCCCAATGCTGCCCTAGCTGGTAAGCTCGGTGTAGCTTTTGCAAGCCGACGAGAGGTTGCAACCGATGAGCACCGCACCGCAGTATCGCGCCGCCGTCCTGGGCCACACCGGCCGCGGAAACTACGGCCACAGTCTCGACATGGCCTTCACCGGCTTTCCGAACGTAGACATCGTGGCGCTGTCCGACCCCGATCCCGAGGGCCGGGCCGCCGCGGCGGCCCGGTGCGGCGCCACACGGACCTACGCCGATCCCTACGAGCTGCTGGAGCAAGAGCGCCCCAATCTGGTCGCGGTCGCAACGTCGTGGCTGGACGTGCATCAGGACCTCTGGCTGGCAGCAATCGAGGTGGGCGCGCACATCTACTCCGAAAAGCCCATCGCCAAGTCGCTCGAAGAGGCGGACCGCATGCTGGCCGCGGCGGACGCCAAGGGTGTGAAAATCGCCATCGCACACCAGAATCGCGTCTCTCCCTACCACGTCTACGCCCGCAAGCTCCTGCACGATGGCGCCATCGGCCGGCTGCGGCTGATACGGGGCTATGGGAAGATGGACCCGCGGGGTGGCGGGCAGGACACGATGGTCCTCGGCACCCACATCTTCGACCAGATGCGCTTTATGACCGACGCCGACCCCGAGTGGTGCCAAGCCCGCGTCACTCAGGACGGGCGCGACGCCACCGCCGCCGATGTTCAGGAGGGCGCGGGTGAGATCGGGCTGATCGCCGGCAACGGACTTTGGGCAGCGTATGGCTTCCCCAACGGCGTGATCGCCACCTACGAAAGCTACGCCGGCACCAACTTCGCCGATGATGAAGGGTCACCGGCCTTTGGTTTCGACATCTGCGGCAGCGAGGGCATTCTGAGCCTGCGGGTCCGTACCCTGCACCGCTATCCGCGGCCGTATTCCGGCCCACTCGTGGACGAATCGGGTGATGCCCGCTGGGAGCAGGTCGAGGTGGCGCCGTTGCCGCCACCGCCCGGTGCGCCGGCGGGCGGCGGTGGCCAGCTCACGGGCAACCATTACATCGTGCGCGATCTGCTCGCAGCCATCTCCGAGGACCGGAAGCCGTTGAGCAGCAGTCACGATGGGCGCTGGTCGCTGGAGATGATCCACGCGATTTACGACGCGCACCGCACGGGCGGGCGGGTGCCCCTGCCGCTCGCCGACCGCGCTCACCCGCTCTCGCGCTGGTAGCAAGGCTGTGCTAATCCGCCCGGTCATTCCCTCGCACGCGGGAATCTAGGACCAGTGGGCTGCCGGCCTCCGCTAACCTAGAGCCGCTCCAGGATGGTCTCGGTGCCGTCCCAGATGGCGCTCATTTCCCAGGCCTCCAGCGAGGTGAGCCGCAGGTCTGCCGGGACGTCGTAGCACTCGCTCCCGCGCGGCTCGCAGCCGAACACGGTGACACCCACGCTGTCGGGCCGGGTGGGATAGACTCGTGCGGCTGCCGCCCGGCCGTTCGCAAAGACTTCGATTACCGATCCATCGAGGAACACGTGCAGACGCAGGGGAGCGTTGGCGTCGCGGAAGAGCGGCCCGCCACTCACGCCGCGGTCCGTCGTGAGATCAAGACTGGACTGCTGGCAATCCAGCTCTAGGCGGTCGTTCGCAAAGTTATAGGTAATCTGCGTTTGCTCGGCGCCGTCGGGCGAGCAGGACACGCCGAGGCCGACCTTACCCGTCGCACTGGGGGCGAACTCGGCGACTATTTCCAGAGCCGCGCCGGTGACGCCCGGCAGCGGGTGCGACCGATTGCCATTGAGGTCGAGCGCGGCGAACGTGTGGTGCCGGCGGCGCAGCGCCGTCAGCTCCGGGGCCGGCGCCGACCGCAGCCGTCCCGCAGCATCGAGATCGAGCACGCGCGGCAAGGACAGCACTCCTGACCAGCCGGCGGCCTGCTGGGCGGCCGATGGTCGGCCCTCGCGGAGCCAGCCCCACATCAGCCGCCGCCCCTGCGGCGTGCCAGAGCCGCACAATCCTATGGGAATCTGTGGTGCGGCTCTGGCGTCGCCATCGTCATGCATAGATTGCGGCGCATAGAAACAGGTGCCCAGGTCCACTCGGCCCCGATACACGCCGTCGTAGGTGCCAGCGGCATACGGGCCGACGCAATAGACGACGGCGGTGGCACCGGGATGCGCGGACACCATCAGCACGTGCTGGTCACCCAGCGGGAAGAAGTCGGGGCATTCCCACATCGCGTTGGTAAGCTCCGCGTCGCCGGTGAGCAGTTGCCCGCGATAGCTCCAGTGGATCAGGTCGGGCGACGTGTAGTGCAGGGCCGTGCCGCCGACGCCGCGGATACCGCTGCCGATAACCTGATGCCAGCCGTCGGCTTCCGGCCATACCGAGTGATCGCGGAAGCCGGGCACCGCGAGACCAGCCGGTGGCGCGGCGACCACCGGGTTGGCCGGATGATTCGTCCAAGTCACCAGCCCGTCCGTACTGGTTGCGATGCAGGCGCACTGGGGGAACACGCCGGTATAGACGAGGGTCGGTACGCCGTCGTTGTCCACCGCGCAACCGGAATAGCAGCCGTCTTTGTCGGGGCCACCGGGCGTGGGCGTCAGGGCCACGGGCCAGTGCTCCCAATGCACGAGATCGTCACTGACGGCGTGGCCCCAGTGTTTGAGGGTGGCAGTGCGGTGCGAGGGAGGCACGTCACCGAACTCGGGGGAATACTGGTAGAACAGGTGGTAGCGCCCCTCCCATTGGATGAGGCCGTTGGGGTCGTTCATCCACCCCGACGGGGGCAGGAAATGGTAGCGCGGGCGATGACGAGCCAAAGCCGCACCACACCTGGCACTATCCGTGCGGCTTTGGCTCGTCAGGTGCGGGTCGTTCATATCGTCAGTGTCCTAGGGGGTGTGGCAGCACTACCGGATCGTCCGTCTCCCGCTGCCACGCCCGTAAGCGGTCGAACAGCCGGCCGACGGTCTGCGCTCGCCCCCGATCTGCGATAGCGTTACGCAGCTCCTCCGGGTCGTCTTGCAGATCGTACAGCTCGCAGTCGCCGTTGGCAGAGACATTGAGCTTCCAGCGCCCCTGCCGGATCGTCCGCACCGCCACGTCGGAGTAGACGCCGCCGCCTCTCCACGGCCCGTTCCACTCGATGAAGACCGCTTCCTCGTCCGGCGCGGTGTCGCCGTCGGTGAGCAGCGGCACTAGACTCGTGCCCTGGACGTGGGCCGGGATGGGCTGTCCCATCAACTCCAGCAGCGTCGGCATCAGCCGGACGAGGCCCACCGGCGTGGTGATGCGTCGCGGTGCCAGCCCCGGCACGCGCAGCAGGAGCGGTACCTGTACCGACGGCTCATAGGGCACGCCCTTGTTCCACATCCGGTGCTCACCGAGCAGGTGGCCGTGATCGGCGGTGTAGACCACGATGGTATCGTCGGCAAGGCCCAAGTCGTCCAAGCGCCGTAGCACCTTGCCCACACTGCGATCCACCAGCTTACACAGCCCCCAATAGCGCGCCTTGGCCTCCTTCCAGCCCCACTCATCGTTGGCGAGGAGCGTCTTGAAGCCCTCCTCTGCGTAGATCCGGCGCACGGTATGGCAGTGCCGGGCGGCGCGCGGGTCCAGCGGGAGGTACCACGACTCCGGCAGAGTCATGTCCTCCGGCCGGTAGAGGTCGTCGAAGGGGCTGTAGCACGGAGGATGCGGCTCGTGGATACCGACGACGAGCAAGAACGGCGCATCGCCATACGTATCCAGAAACCGGACCGCCTCGGCGGCTTGGAAGGCGGGCTTGGTGACCTCCTCGGGCAAGCGCGTCGTCGTCGTGCGGGCGAAGATCGTCCCGTCGCGGTGGGGGTCGGCCGGCGTGTAGCCCTGTGCCAGGAGGAAGTCGTGATAGGAGCTATAGCCCTCCGCCGCGTGGCTGGCGGTGTACTGGTCCTCGGTGCTTACCCAGAACCACTCGAACCCGCGTTGGGGCCGCAGCGGCTCTGCCTTGTGTGCCAGGTGCCACATGCCGATGTGACCGCTGACCAGACCGGCCGGCCGGAGTAGCTCGGCAATGACCGGAACGGCCGGGTCGAGCGGGATACCGTTCGACACAACCCCGTGCGTGTGCGGGTAGAGGCCGGTCAGCGCGGTCGCGCGGGCCGGCGCACACACGGGCTGCGCGCAATACGCCTGCTCGAAGCAGATACTCTGCTCCACGAGGCGGTCGAGATGGGGCGTGTGGACATGGGGATTGCCGTAGGCGCCGATAGTATCGGGCCGTTGCTGGTCGGTCCAGATAAAGAGGATGTTCTTGGGCCGCTTGGTTGCCATTGTTCTCCTACAGCGCGGGATGGCGGCCGGCGCATGCGCTCGACGCCCGCCAGTATAGCGCCAGCCGGCACTATTGAGTGCCATCGGACGTGCGACGCGCCATCGAGACCGAGGGGCAGCGCGATGGTATCCTCAGCGTGGGCAGGGGCGGCCGGCTCCGGGGCCCCTATGGTCCCCCGCAGCAGCAGGGGGACGTGGATTCCCGCGCACGCGGGAATGACGGGGCCGGGGGAGAGGGAACAGGACGGACCGATGCAGGTAAATCCGCAGCAACTGCTCGACGACGGCTTCATCATCCTGCCTCAGGTCGTCCCTCCGGAGCAGCTGGATAGCCTGCGGGCCAGCTACGAAACCATCGTCGAGCGGCAGCACCGAATCTGGTCCGGCGAGCTGGACTGGGACGTGCCGGTGGCGATGGACTACAAGTCCAAACAGCCCCGGATCGTGCTCCACGCCGTCGTGGACGCAGCCACCGCCGATACGGTCGAGTTCAACCTGCATGAGCACACGCTGGGCGTCAGCCGCCAGCTCATGCAGGCGCCGGAGGCTGCGCCCGTTGGCATGTTTCTCATGTGTAACGCGGCGACCGACCACGGCCCCGATCCCTGGCACCGGGATGTGGTTCCCGACCGGCTGGCACCGCTACGGGGCCTGCAAGCGGACATGTTGGCCAATGCACCGGGCTACGTCCAGTGGAACATCCCCCTCTACGACGATGACGTGCTGTGGGTGGTGCCCGGCAGCCACCGGCGCGCGAACACGGCGGAAGAGGAGCGGCTGCTGACCGAGAACCCGCGGGCGCCCTTGCCGGGCAGTGTGCAGGTGCAGCTAAAGGCGGGCGACGGTGTGGTGTACAGCAACCTGATCCTGCACTGGCCGAGCGACTACAGCACTAAGCTCCGGCGCACCATCCATCTCGGCTATCGCTCGTTCGGTGGGGCACTATACCCCTACGACACGCACTTCTACTGGGACTTGGGCTTCATGAAGCACCTGTCGCCTGGTACGCGAGCGCAGTTCGAGCGCTTTGCGGCGCTGCACGCGCAGGAGCGTGACCGTATCGAGACCCTGTTCCGCGCTATGCTGGCGAAGGACGCGGCCACCTTCCGCGAGACGTTGGCGCTGCTGCATCCCGGCGAGGTGGGGCGGATGGTCGCGGTGGTGCTCCTGTCAAAGAAGGCCGCGCAGATCCGTGCCCTCAAACGGCCGGAGATCGCTAGCCTGCCACACAATGACCGGGCCACAGCGGTCGGCGACCAACGGGTCAGCCTTTATCTCTTGGAGGACCTCGCCCGGCGGTTCTCGCCGGAGGAGACGGAGCTGCTGTGGCAGCGTTTTGCGCCACTCGACGCCAGACTCCAGGACGCTACCACGCACCCCACACCCGGCTTCCAAGGTAGTGAGTCTCGGTACGTGTCCAATGAGATGCCAGCGAACTTAGGCGTAGACGAGTACATCGCCAGCTGGGACGAGAGCGCATAGTACCAAAGGGGCACGTGGACTGCGGCTTCCGCCGCAGTGACGAGGCGGGAATGACGGGGCGAGGAGGCAACGGATGCGCGTCTTGATTACCGGCGCCGCGGGCAAGGTTGGAACAACCCTGGTCAAGGCGCTGCACGACCGTTACGAGCTACATGGGCTGGATCGCGCGCCCATGCCGCACTTGGCACGCGCCACCGTAGGTGACGTGGCCGACTACGAGGTCGTCCGTAAGGCGAGCGAGGGGATGGACGCGATTATCCACCTCGCCGGCATGTCCTACATTTGGGAGGAGGTACTGCACGATAACCTCATCGGCACGTACAACGTCTTCGAGGCGGCGCGGCAGAACGGGGTGCGCCGCCTGGCCTACGCCAGCCGCGCCGGGCTACTCAGTCCGTATCCCAAAGCGGTGCAGCGCACGATGGATATGCTCCCGCGACCGGAAACTCTCTACTCCCTCAGCAAGGTGTTCGGCGAGGGCCTGGGCTACATATATGCGAGCCAGCACGGATTGGAATTTGTCGCGGTGCGGATTGGCAACTTCAGGTTGGAGCGCGACCAGCCGGAGCATCCTCACCATCTCAGCCACGGCGACGCGGCGCGTGTGTTCGAGCGAGCCATCGTCGCGCCGCTCGATCAGTCAGAGGTGCCGTTTGCGGTCGTGTTCGGCGTTTCCGACAGCAACTGGCCGCTCTATGACCTGGAGCACGGGCGCCGTGCCATTGGCTACGACCCGCAGGACTACGCCGACGTACCGCCGGAGGAGCGCAACTGACCACCCGGCCCCCCATTCCCGGCGCCTCTGGTTCAGTCGGCCTCGGGTTTAACCCAGGTGCTCAGGTAGTCCTCGGGCTTCATTACCACAATGCCCAACTCATCTTGCAATTCAGGGGCAACGTCGAGGATTCGCTTGTCCCACGTGAGGAAGGCATCCCTGTCAGCTAGATAGTGTCCGTGCAGATGATCCCAGTCCCGAACGTCGGGTGGTTTATGGGATCGTCGAAGGAAGTCCTCCGTAATCCGGTCAGCAACGGCTATGAAGCTCTCCATGCGTGTCCCGCCTGCCAGCACATCTTCACCATCCAGAAATGAGAAGTCGAGACGAAATACTGAACCAATAGTTGCAATATCGAGTTCGGGCAGGTCGTTGATGCGTTCAGACAGTGGCGGCTGCGGAATGTCTGCGCTGATGCGTGAAGTCACCGCCAAATCCAAATGGCCGTTTTGAGCAAGATCAAGCAACCTCTCCACAACGGCCGCTTTGGGTTGCTCTTTCCAGTATTCCAGTAGCAGGTTCGTATCAAGAGTCGCAGTTCGCATGATCTCCCTCCTGCCATGCACCTCCCCCCTAACGAGGGCCGTTGGCGCAAGGTCATCCGGCGTATCGCCG
This sequence comes from Chloroflexota bacterium, assembly GCA_965220865.1. GTDB lineage: Bacteria > Chloroflexota > UBA11872 > UBA12225 > JAJDUF01 > JAJDUF01. Next base: position 1,742,038 of record OZ244848.1, on the reverse strand, counting down.
CCGGTGCGCTCAGTCAGAGCAACGTCGTTTGGGCGACGTGCGGTGCTTCTCGGTACTGCTCCAGCGCCTTGACGATTGACCTCTGCCGCCCGTTCACATTGGGTTCGCTGGAGAAGAGCAGCCGGTAGTGCCCAAGCATCTCGTGGACTGCATTGTCCGCCGGGTCTAGGCCGAGCATCTCTGCGACGACCAAATCAATCTGATGCCGATTGCTGTCACGGAAGCAGTAGGCGAAGGGTTGAAGCTCCATCACGGCCAGCGCGTCGAAGTATTGGGCGGCAACGTCGCGGGCGTGCTGCGCGTCCAGCGTGTCTGCCGCGAAGTCGGGGCACGGTAGCCCGCCGATGGCGCCGACTTGGATTGTGGCACGGCCCGATTGGGTGGACTGTCCGTAGGCCGTGCGGACGATGGCGCCGAAGGTGGAGTTGAAATAGAGGGCTAGACACTGCCCTATGTCGTCCGACAGGTCTTGGAGGGCGTTCCATGCTCTGCCGCCATGCACTCGTTGCCGGGTTTTTGCAATAGCAATGGCTTGCGACGTCCAGCGCAAGTTGCGACTTATAAACCAACTGCTGCGTTCCAAGGCCATTCTCTCAGCCAAATCCTGGTCCACCACCGTGCCGGCATGCGTCGGCTCACTCATGATCGTTGTTTGACGTTTCGCATCTGCGCTCCACATGGACTTCTGAGCCGCTGTGCTGTTGTGAAGATCCAACGGCGTCCACTCGAACGCGCCGATGGCTTCATTACCTTTCAGGTGTCCGATGAGGTGGTGCGTGGGACCGGTTGCGGCCAGGTCGCCCAGGGCCGTGCCGTCCAGCGCGAGCGGCGTTTGGGTCAGGGTCAATGGGTCATAGCAGTTGCCCCGCATGAGCGCGGCGACGACGGCCGTCAACTCGGGGTTGCCGGTGCCGACGGCGAACCAAGGGAAGCCGGCAGTAGGCGTGGCGGTTCTGATGTAGCTGCCACACTGCAACGTCCCTTGATCCCGGTCGGCGGCGATGCCGGCGATTTCCTGCGCTATCGCGTAACCCTGCGACAACGAGGCCGGCGCAGTGTTGAGGTTGACGCAGAGAATACTGGTCGGTTCCCAAGTGAGCGGCCGCTCCTGGCGCTTGGTTGCAACGACCAGCATTTCGTTCATGGCGGTATCGGCGCTCATACTCTCGAGGTCGCTGCCGACATTGGCGATGGCGACGATGTGTTCGAAGTCCTTTTCCATTTGGAAACGCCAGTTGTGCCAGGTTTTCGCATGGGCGGCCGTGAGCGGCAGCACGTGGGCAAACGTGCCGCCCGGCGCCATTCGGAGATGGGACATGTTGCCGAAATCGCTGGCCAAGCCGGCTTGACCATTCGACATCGTGTACCCGGCTTTGGCAGCCGCACGGCGCAGTGGGGCTAGTCCGGTCGTTGCTTGCCGTCGTCCGCCGTGTGGACGGCTGTAGGGCGGATTCATCAGCGCCCAGTCAACACTCCCATACGCGATATGGAAAATGCCGAGGTCGTCGTTGTCGAGGCCGGGCGTGGCGGCGACACCGCCGTAGCCCAGGTGGTCCGCAATCCCAGTGACCCCCACGGGGTTCAGCAAAAACAAGCTGCCGGCTTCATGGGTGACGATGGCGATTTTGCTCTTGGCGTAGTCTTGCGTCACGTTCAGATCAGTCAGGCGCTTGGCGGTGAGCGTGCCGGCAATGCCGTTGACATCGAGCGCCATGACATGCTCTTGCATCCGCTGGCGGTGCAGCTCCGGGTCGCGGCCCCCTTGCAGGGCATACAGCCGGCGTAGCGCGCGCTCGCCGGCGCCGATGAGCGTGCCGGTGCCACAGGCCGCGTCCCATAGGTCCAGCTTGGCGATCTGCTCGCTGCTCCGGTCCTGGAACCGTTGAGCGGACAAGGTCGCCAGCAGCTCGGCAACTTCCGGTTTGGTGTAGTGCGCGGCGCGTTCTTCACGGTCGCCGACCAGCCGTTGCCATAGCTCGCCGGCAAAGTTGTAGATGTGCTTGGCGTGCAGACCATTCAGGTCTGCACTGAGCTGCTCCAGCAGGAGCAGTACGTCGGTGAGGCCATAGCCCATGGTGCCGGCCTGCAAGCTAGTGATAGCCAGGTCCACGACCGGCAGGTAGTCAACCCGTTTGATGATCTGCCAGGCAGCAAGTAGATCGGCGGGACGGAGGATGCCGTTGGCAGCGTCTCTCAGTTCTTGTGTGGTTGGCAGTCCAGCGTCCTGTAACGCGCTGCTATGCGTGGCCAAGTCGTTCTGCAGGTCAATGGCGATGAGCCAGATGGCACACGCGGTACAGGTGGCCTCGGTGTCCTGTTCACAGCCAACGATGTCGCGCAGCCTTATCAGCGTGTCGTGTTGGCGCCGTCCGGTGAGCCGAATGCTCTCGTGGAGCTTCTGGCCGGCGGATACGATTTGCTGGGCAATGTTTTCGCTCTGTCGGTCAATGACGGCCTGCGGTACTTGGGCGTATTCGCAGTGAGCGGCCAAGTCGGCCGGGGTAGCCGGGAGCGATGCCCGGGGCCAGACGCCGGCGCTCACCGTGACCAGCTGGACGGTGAACACTTGCTCATTGTCGTCGAGGCGCTGGCGAAAGCCCTGTGGGGTATCGTCCTGGCAAGTCTCGCTGATGCCTACGGCGATAACCTCAGTGAAGGGCCGGGTTTCGCCTATCAAGGTCTGTCCGAGCCGGCCGGTTGCATCACTAACGGCAGGATTCCCGAATTCGCACTCCAGGATCACGGGCATCCGGTCGCCTTGGCGGATGATGATGTCTGGCCTGGCGTTGCTGCCGATCAGGGTATGGGTGCGTTCAGCGGAGGCGTGCCAGTCGCGTCCGGCATCGTTGAGCCAGTCGGCGATGATGGAATTGGCATTTTGTTCGTGGAACCCACCGATGGGGAGCTCGGTCATGGTGGTCGTCCTTCTGTCGTCGCCAGTCGCTGCGGCAAGGGTATGTTACGCAGCGGCAGCATTCCCCGGTCGAAAGGAGAACCTCACGAGCGTTACTACTAGGATAGAATGAATATTATAGCAGTGCAATCAGCGTAGCGCGACCACAGCACTCCCCCACTGGGTAGGGCGGCGTGGATTGCGGCTTGCGCCGCAATGACGGCCCACAGTTGACGACGGCCGGCTGATAGCTATTCGCTGACGTAGAGGGCGTGGAGCCGGGCGTCTTCCGGCCGCAGCCCGCCGAACGTCACCCGCAGCCGGAACGGGCCGGCGATCTCGCTCACGCTGTCCCGCCCCTTCCACACGATGGGCTGCCGTAGCCCCGGCTCCCGCAGCGGCACGCAGGCCTCGCCGGAGTAGCCCGGCAGCGGCCGGAACTGCTCATCCAGCACCTCGACGATCAGCTCGCTGTGCTCCCACACCCGATCCACGTTCGCATAGACCCGCGCGGCCCCCTCATCTACCCGCAGCGGACAGGTAATGCAGTGGCGGTCATCGGTGGCCCGTAGGCCCCACCCGTGCTCCTCGGGATTGAACGCGCGCAGGAATCCCAGCCGATCGCGCTCCCAGCGCGCGAGCCGAACACCGCCGTCTACCCACGCCTCGTACCAGAGCATCGTCTCGTCACCCCAGTTGAGCATGCCCTGACCGTGACTGAGTGACGGCAAGAGCGTCAGCGGTGGTAGGCCCGCCTCCGGCTTGAGCGTGCCCGATCCCGCCTGCTCCTCCAGCGCCGGTACCAGGCGAAACTCGGGGATCGGCTCGCGGTAGTGGAGCGCGTCGTGGCTGATAACCAGCCCCAGGTCCATCGTGACCTGCATGCGATCTCCGCTCGGTGGACCGTGCCAGGCATCGTAGACCCCCAGGATCACGTTGCCACGGTCCCAGAGACCGGCGCCCAAGTGAACCTGCTCCCCGGCCACGCCCCGCGAAGCGATGTCCTGCATCGCCAGGATGGGCAAGCGGTCCCGATAGAAGCCGAGGCAGGACGCCTGGGTCCAGTGCTCGAAGTCATAGGAGGCGTAGGTGACCAGGTTGCGCGCGACACTGAAATGCGCGCCACCGTGGCCGTTCACGTAGTAGCAGCCATTGTGCCGGATGATGCCGGTCATCTCCATGTAGCCGCCGACGGGATTGTTCGGCGACTCCGTCCACCGCAGGCCATCGGCACTGTAGGCGACGGATAGCTGCCCGGCGTACTGCCCGCACTCGAAAGCCACCTTGTACCGGCGGTTCGGATCGGGGTCGTCCGGCTCGTACAGCATCGGGAGCGCGACGATTCCGCTCGCACCACCGAGCAGATCAACGAGATTGTTCGCGGTGCTGCCGTTGTATTCGATCAGCCCCAAGGCCGGCCGCTCCCAATGTACGCCGTCGCGGCTCTCGGCATAGCAGACGCGATACTCGCGCGGCCCGTCGAGGTTGTTTTCGGCGATGTACCACATCCGCAGCGTATCGCCGACGGGAATGACCGTGCCATAGAAGCGAGTCCGCGAATCGTCCGGGCTACCCGGTGGGCCGGGCGGCACAACCACCGGGTTACGACCGCGCTGCTTGCTTCCAATCAGATGCCGCCGTAATCCGGCCGTGAACGGGATGCTCACGTCGTCGAAGGCGAACAGGACGGCCTCCTCGACACGCGGATTCGGGACGCCGTTCAGCACTTCGATCATGGCCGCTCCTTTCTGTCCGGTACGTTCGTCGGTGGACATGCTACCAGGAGCAGTCCTGCGGTAAGATCAGCCGGAGACTCCCGCTTACGCGGGAGTGGCGGCCTCAGGCTGATAGCCGACAGCTAAGGAGTACACCGGCCATGCCGGAGCAAGAGCGTCCCAACCTCGTCGTCGTGATGTCCGATCAGCACAATCCGCGGGTGCTGGGCTGTGCCGGCGATCCGATCATCCGCACGCCGCACCTCGACCGGCTGGCGGCGGCGGGTGTGCGGTTCGCGCAGACCTACGCCGGATCACCGCTCTGCGTGCCGTCACGGGCCACCTTCCTCACCGGCCAGAGCTGTTCCGCGATCCAGGTGTGGTCGAACAGCTGCACCTTTGCCTCCGGCATCCCGACCTTCGCGCACGCCCTGGCGATTGCCGGCTATGACACGGTCTTGTCCGGCCGCATGCATTTCAAGGGGCCGGACCAGCGCCACGGTTTCACCGAGCGCGTGATGGGCGATGTCAGCGGGCCGACGGACGGGTATCCTCACCGCACGCTGGGGGACATCCCCTATTCCTCGCAAGGTCAGAGCCGGAGCAGCCTGGAGTCTGTCGGGCCGGGCCGCACCGGCTTCCAAGCCTACGACCGTGACGTGGCCGCGGCCGCCGCCCGCTTCGTGCGCGACCGCGCCGCGCAGGGGTCCGACCGGCCGTTCTGTCTCGTAGTGGGCCTGATCTTGCCACACGCCCCCTATATTGCGCCCCGTTTGCTCTACGACGAGTACGTGGACCGGGTCGTCTCGCCGACCGTGCCGGCCGGAGAGCGCGCGGCGCAGCATCCGGCCGTGCGGATGTGGCGACGGGACAAGGGGTTCGACGAGGCCACACCCGACCAGCAACGGGCGGCGCGGGCCGGCTACTACGGCATGGTGACGATGGTTGACGAGGCGATAGGACAGATCGTGGCCGCGCTCGACGAGACGGGACTCCGCGAGCAAACGGCCGTCTTCTACACCTCCGATCATGGCGACATGCTGGGCGAGCTGGGGCTGTGGCACAAGAGCACGCTCTACGAAGGCTCGGTCGGGGTACCGCTGATCGCGTCCTGGCCGGAGCGGTTTGCGAGCGGGACAACGGTGAACGATCCGGTTAGCCTCATCGACCTGGCGCCGACGTTTGCGGCACTCGGTAGAGGGCCGGCCCTGCCCCATACCACCGGCCGGGTGCTCACTCCGTTGCTGGAGGGGCACGGACCACCGGCCGGGTGGCAGCCGGCCGTCTACGCGGAGAGCATGCACGTCTCCGGCTTCCCGCCCAGCCGGATGATCCGGCGCGGCCCGTGGAAGCTCGTGCGCTACCACGGGTATGCGGCTCCCGTGCTGTTCAACCTGGACGACGACCCGCAAGAGCTACACGACCGGGCGGCCGATCCGTCCTGCGTGGCCGTGCGCGACGAGCTGGACGCCTTGGTCCGGGCCGGCTGGTCGGGCGCGGCGGTCGAGCGGGCAGTGGCGCGCCATCAGACGGATCGGAACGTGCTCGACGCCTGGGCCGCGGCGCTGCACCCGGCTGCGCCGGACCTCTGGCACGCGCCGCCCGGCAGCAACAGCTTCCCCGAGTAGTCAGGGCGACCGCCTCACCTCCGCCCGCCTCCGCCGCACACCCCCTCTCCACCATGGTGGAGAGGGGGCCGGGGGGTGAGGCCAGAGGGTACTCAGCGGCCTTGGAGGTCGCGGAGGAGACGCCGGAGGTTCGAGCCGGCATCGGTCCAGGCATCCGTAGCGGTATCGAACGTGTCCACCACGCCGCTGATATTTCTGTCCGCATTGCCCCCGGCGACCACGACGGCGGTGCCGGCGCTACCCGCCACCGGCATGAGCCGCCCCTCCGACAAGGTGGTCGTCGTCCAGTCGCCGGTGCTGGCGTCGTACACGTCTACGACGTCGCTATAGTGGCTGAGATCATGGCCACCGGCAAAAAAGGCTTTCGTGCCCACTATGGTCATGGCCAGCCCGTGCCGCTGCTGGGAGAGGATAGCGGTGTCCCACGTGCCGGTACTATCGTCGTAGATTTCCACTATCCCGCTGGGACCGTCGGCAAAGAAGGCTTTAGTCCCGATCGTACCCGCCGCCAGGTGGGCGCCGCCGGTGCGAGACAGTTTGGCGGTGCTCCACGTATCGGTGCTGGCGTCGTAGATGTCTACGCGGCCACTGTCGGCGCGATACTTGCCGATCTGCCCCCCGGCGAAGAACGCCTTGGAGCCGACGCTGGTGGCGACCAGGCCTACTCGCTCCAGCGAGAGGGGGGCGGTGCTCCACGCGCCGGTGCTATCGTCGTAAATCTCGACGACGGCGCCGGGGCCGTAGGCGAGGAAGACCTTACTGCCGATCCGCGTGGCCGCCAGATTGTCGCGGCCCTCGGAAAGGGTGGCGGTCGTCCAGGCACCGGTCGCCGTATCGTAGATGTCTACGACCTTAGACAGGCGGGAGCAGCTATCGTTGAGGCAGCCCCCGGCGAAGAGGACTTTGGTCCCCACGGTGGTCGCGACGACCCCGGTACGTAACTCGGACAGTTTCGCCGTGCTCCAGGTATCGGTAGCGCCATCGTAAATGTCTATCACCGCGCTGTCTACGCTGCCGTCATGGCCGCCGGCGAAGAGCGCGGTGCTCCCGACCCCGGCCGCAGCGAGCATGCTGCGCGAGCGAGACAGCTCTGCGGACGTCCACGTACCGGTCGCCGTATCGTAGATGTCTACCGCCGCGCTCGGCTCCAGATTTTTGCTCCCGCCACTGACCTCGAGGACCAAGCCGCCGGCGATGACTACCTTGGAGCCGGCTGTCGCGACGGCCGCCTCCAAGCGCGTCTGGGAAAGGCGGTCGGGCGCCGGCCGGATGGCTGCGGATTGCACCACGGCGGCGTAGTACCAGATGGGCACCGCCAACCCGATGCTCACCAGCAGCACCGTGACCACGGCAGGCGCGGCGCGGCGCAGCTGATCCGGCCGCCGTGTGGCAGGCTGCCGGACGTGACCTTGCGGCGGCGCGAGCAGCAGCACCAGGGCCACTCCGGTCACGGCCCCGACACCGGCCGCGGCCACACCGACTGCGCTCACCCAGGCTACGCCTCCCGATACGACATCCCCGGCGGCGGCTTGGGCGACGTATTGGCTCAGGCCGATACCCGCCGCGCCGCCGACCGCCGATGCGGCTATCCAGAGCGAGCTACGCGGTACCCAGCGGCGCAACACGAGCCACTGGCTCAAGCCGACGACGCTGCCGCCGACCAGGCCGCCCACGTCCAGTCCCAGGATGCCGGCCGCACCGCTGCCCGTGCTACCGACGACTAGCTCGCTCCACAGCCAGCCAACGGTCAGCGCCAAGGACCAGCCGATGGCCCGGCCGAGGGCCGTGACCACGATCCACCGGCCGGCACGAGCCACCCAGCGGCGGAGGAGGAGCCATTCGCCCAGCCCGCCGACGACTCCGGCCGCGGCGCCGGCCACCAGCCCGGCCAGCGCCAGCGCCGCGGCCACGTCGGCGGTTCGGCCCGCAGTCACGAAGCCACGCGCGAGTACCTCGGTAGCCCAGGACCAGGTCACGGACCCGCCGGCGATCCCGCCCAACGCCGCGAGCAAGGTCCACAGCGCCCACACCCCTAGCCACTGCCGCCAGGTGCGTGCTGCCGCCCGCGTGCTGCGCCGAGCACCGGCTGTCGCCTCGGCCCTCACCTGCTCTTCTCCTCAGCTATTTTCGACAATACCCGGTACGACCACGACCGGGGGCCTGGCCCTCCTATGGCCCCCGCTCCTCAGGGGGCCATGGATTCCCGCGAACGCGGGAATGATGGGCGGCAGACTCCCCCTCTCCCGCGCAGAAAAACAAAGGGGCCGGTGCCAGGATGCTGGCACCAGCCCCGCGATGCAGCTTCGGTCCGCTATCCCAGCTTGGCCTGCAACACGTCGGCCGTCGGGTGGAGCGTCTTCAGGCTGACAATCACGTCGGCGAGGCGGTTGGCCTCCGCCGCTGCCGACAGCCCCGAGACCTCGCCACTCCAGACCTTTGCGAAGATCGGATTCCACGCCCGGTACATCGGGTACCAGAACTCCTGCGCCTGGTTGCCGTAGCGGTAGTTGAACCCATCCATAATGATGTGCCGGTTCCACCGCGACGAGTCCAAGTTCTCGTCCGAGTCGAAAACCGCTCGCCAAATCGGCGAGGTGTTGCCGTGCTCCACGACGATCTTGGCGACCTCCGCTCCGGATAGGTGGTGCGCCAAATCGGCCGTTTCCGCCAGCACGCCGCGGGCGCCGGCGAACTTGGTGACCATGTGCGCCTGGTCGAACGAACTCACTGCCCGCAGCCCGTTTGCTGGCCACTTCGGCGCCCACATGATCTGCGCCTCGAAGTTCGAATCGGTCATAGACTTCTGGACCGCCGCGCTGGGATAGCCCGTCCAGAACACGTAGTTCCCCTTCCACGGGCTCCAGCCCTTGCTCTTGTTGTCCTCGGTCCGGGTGTCCTGCGGCCGCGGCGCCACCCGGTGCTTGTGGATCATGTCTTCCCAGAACTGGATCGCTTGGTGCCCCACCGGCGTATCGAAGAGGTACTTCTCGCCGTTGTCGGCCCCCTTCTCACCGCCGATGTTGTACATCGTGGTGAGCGCCGTGCCCCAACTCGGGGTAGTAAAGCCCCAGAGACCGTTCTCGGGGTCCTGGACCTGCTTGGCCGCCTCGATCACGTCGTCATAGGTCCAGCTGTCGTTCGGCTCGATGCCGTGCCGGTCGAGCACCGACTTGTTGTACATCCAGTCGCCCGTACCACCCTGGAACGGCAGCCCCCAGACCTTGCCGTTGGGATACGGCCAGATCTCGTGCTGCGGCACGCCGATGTACTCGTCAATCGAGCGGCCCCACTGCTTCATGAAGGGGGTCAGGTCGGCAAAGAGACCGCGCTTCGCCCAGTAGACGAAGACGTAACCGGCCCACAGGAACAGGTCGCCCATGTCGTCGGCCGCGATCAACACCGCCGTCCGCGCGAACACCGAGCCACTCTTGGCCTGCTCGCGGCCGGCGTCAATCCGCACGTCAACGTTGACTTCGGGGTGCATCTCGTTGTAGAGCACCATCGCCCGCTTGATCACCTCAGCCCGCGGGCCGGACGGCCCCCAGTCGGTGTCGAAGGTGATGTCCTTCGGGCCACTCGAAGCGGCGGGGACCTCCACCACCTTCTCGACGGTGACTACCTTCTCGACGATAACCGGCTTCTCGACGGTGACCACCTTCTCGACCACCTTCTCGACAACGACCGGCTTCTCCTTCTCGACCACAATGGTCTGACCGGCGGCCCCGGACGCCCCCTTGGCGCCAGCGGCGCCAGAGGAACCCTGCACACCCTGCGCGCCAGCGGCGCCCGCCGGGCCCGCCGGGCCTTGGACGTAGCGAATCTCGACTTCACCACAAGCAGCTGCGAGTACGCCCCCCAGCGCTGCGGCTGCGCCACCGAGATACCGTCTGCGGATCACACGCGCCATAACAACTTCCTCCTAACAGGTTGTGTACACACCGAACACGACTGGACGTGACCCCATCCGGCAGTCTCCACCCTTGCCGCTGGGGACACACGTGGGATCAGGTCATCCGTGGTCTCCGCTCGTCGCCTCCTTCCCTTTCGCACTCATATGCGTTGTGTAGCACCAGTATACTGGCTGGCGTCAAGTATGCAACAACTCGTGGGCTGAGAGCAAGTCCAATCCGCTCTGCTCCTCGCCCCCGGCTCCTTCTCCCGCGCAGAAAAACATTAAGGGGCCGGTGCCAGGATGCTGGCACCGGCCCCGAGATGCAGCTTCGGTCTGCTATCCCAGCTTCGCCTGCAACACGTCCGACGTCGGGTGCAGCGTCTTCAGGCTGACGATCACATCGCAGAGGCGGTTGGCCTCCGCCATTGCCGCCAGCCCCGAGATCTTGCCTTCAAACACCTCAAAGAACAGCGGCTCCCACGCCCGCAACATCGGGTACCAGAACTCCTGCGCCTGGTCGCCAAAGCGGTAGTTGAACCCGTCCATGATGATGTCACGGCGCCACTGCTTCGAATCCAAGTTCGCGTCCGAGTCGAAGGTCGCCTTCCAAATCGGCGCCGTGTTGCCGTGCTCCACGACGATCTGGGAGACCTCCGGGCCCGACAGGACGTTCGCCAGCTCGGCCGTTTCCGCCAGCACGCCGCGCGCGCCGGCAAACTTGGTCACCATGTGCGGCTGGTCGCCCCCCCACACGGCCCGTAGCCCGTTCGCCGGCCACTTCGGCGCCCACATCATCTGCGCCTCGAAGTTGTTTTCGGTCATGCGCCTCCGGGCTGCCGCGCTGGGGTAACCAAGCCAGAACACGTAGTTCCCCTTCCACCGGCTCCAGCCCTGGCTCTTCCCATCCGCGGTCTGGGTGTCCTGCGGCCGCGGCGCCAACCGCTGCTTGTGGACGATGTCTTCCCAGAACTGCATCGCCTGATGCCCCACCGGCGTGTCGAAGAGGTACTGCTCCCCGTTGTTGGTCCCCTTCTCCCCACCGATGTTGTACATCGTGAGCAGTATATTGTGGAATTCCGGGCTTTCAAAACCCCACAGACCTCTCTCCGGGTCCTGAACCTGCTTGGCCACATCAAGCATGTCGTCAAAGGTCCAAGTGTCGTCCGGTTCGATCCCGTGCCGGTCGAGCACCGATTTGTTGTACATCCAGTCGCTCGTACCACCCTGGAAGGGCAGCCCCCAGATCTTGCCGTTGGGATACGGCCAGATCTGGTGCTGCGGCGCGCCGATGTACTGGTCTCTCGTGCGGCCCCACTGCTTCATGAAGGGCGTCAGGTCCGCAAACAGCCCCCGCTTCGCCCAGTACACGAAGACGTAGCCCGCCCACAGGAACAGGTCGCCCATGTCGTCGGCCGCGATCAGCACCGCCGTCCGCGCAAACACCGAGCCACTCTTGGCCTGCTCCGCGCCGGCGTCAATCCGCACGTCCACGGTGACCTCGGGGTGCATCGAGTTGTAGAACGCCATCGCCCGCTTGATTACCTCGGCCCGCGTACCCTCCCCCCAGTCGGTATCGAACGTGATGTGCTTCGGGCCAGTCGAAACGACCGGGACCTCCACCACCTTCTCGATGGTGACCACCTTCTCGACGACGACCGGCTTCTCGACGACGACCTCCCTCACCACTTCCTTCTCGACGATGACCGGCTTCTCCTTTTCGACCACAATGGTCTGACCGGCGGCACCGGACGCCCCCTTGGAGCCAGCGGAGCCAGCGGAGCCCTGTGCCCCCTGCGCGCCAGCAGGCCCGGCGGGGCCGGCGGGGCCTTGGACGTAGCGAATCTCGACTTCGCCACAGGCAGCTGCGAGTACGCCCCCCAGTGCCACGGCTGCGCCACCGAGATACCGTCTGCGGATCACACGCGCCATAACAACTTCCTCCTAACCGGTTGTGTACACCGAACACGACTGGTTGTCCGTGGTCTCCGCTCCTTGCATCCTTCCTTTCCACACGGACCTTTCCACACGGACATGCGTTGCCACACGGACATGCGTTGCCTAGCACCAGTATACTGGTTGGCACCAAGTATGCAAGAACCCTTGCACTCAAGAGCAAGTCCAATCCGCTCTGCCCATCGCCCCCTACGAGCCGAAGATTTCATGCAGCCGCCGGCCGATGGCCTCGATCTCCCAGTCTTCACACACGCGCACGTCGAAGCGTATGGCCGCCGGGTGCGCCGGATCGTCACCGCCTTTGACCGCTACCGGCGGCTCACCGGCGTGCAGCTGCTCGATCACGGCCTCCATTGTGTGACCGCTCTCCGGCTGCACGACGAGGTGCATGGAAGCGAACGGCCGCCCAATGCGGTCCGGGAAGTGCAACTCTGCGCTCGCGCCCTTGAGTCCCTGAGACAGGTTTACGAGCTTTTGCGTCTTGCGGTGATGCCCGGCCAGGCGCGCCTCGTCATCCTGCTCGGCCCACCAGATAAGCGCCGCCACCTGCGCGACCACCTCTTCCTTGCTCACCTTGCACACGCGGCCGATCCCCTGCGTTGGCGACGCCTGCATGGTGACCGCCGCCATCAAGTCGGCGCGGCCGGCCAGAATACCCGACCCTTGCGGCCCTTGTAGCCCTTTGCCGCCGGAGAAGGCCACCAGCGCGGCTCCGTCCTCGATGTAGCGCCACAGGTTCTCCTTGGGCGGCAGGTGATTGGAGTTGTCCACGAGCACCGGTACCTGGTGGGCGTCCGCCACCTCCACGACCTCCTTCACCGTCAGCTCCCCCGGTAGCTGCCCGGTGCCCCAATACAGGAGCGCCGTCTGCGGCCCGAAGGCGGCCGCCAACTCGTTCCGTGCGGCCGGGCCACCGTTCCCCACTTCATCGAATTGCACCCCGGTCGTCTTCAGCGCGTGCGCGTAGCCGTAGTGGATGTACTCGCGGCCGTCCGGTGCGGTTTGGCGCGGAAAGCGCTGGGCGATAACGCGGTCCTTCATGCCGGTGCCGGCGAGGTGGGGGAGCTGCTGAATCTTGACCGGATCGGTGCCCGTGAGGATCGCGGCCGTGCCCACCAACAGCGCCGCGGCGCACCCCGAAACGATGTAGCCGCTCTCGGCATGGGTGTAGTGGGCGATGACACGGCCGGCCGCCTGTTGCAGCTCGTCCATGTCCACGTGCCACTTGGCGGCGGCCCGCATCGCGTCCAGTACCTCATCGGGAATCAGCGTGCCGCCGACCCGCGTCGTGTGGCAGGTCGCGTTGATGACCTTCCTGACGCCCAGGGCAGCGTAGGGATCACGGATCATGTCGTCGAGGGTAGGCATGGTGGATACCTCCATAGTGCTCGCAGCGGTTACGCCGGCGCCCGGCCGCCTGTTGCCGATGCGCCGGGTTCTCCCTATCATAGCGGCGCAGCCGGTTTCCCGCGGCTCGAAACAAATCAGCACTGCTGGCGTCGTGCCTATCCCTAGAATCGGGGAGAATCATGTTGGCGAAGGCAAGAGGCAAGAAACCCAAGACTGCCATTGACTGGGACGCGATCCCACACCCCGTCTTCGTGTGGGGCAATCGGCATGTCGCCCATCGCGACCCTGCTGGGCACTATCACGAGGGTGTCTTTCGAGTGTTCTACAGCCACGTGCGGCGAGAACCGGGGGAGCGCTACTACTGTCAGCTTGCCGTGACGAAGAGCACCGATCTCGTCACTTGGACCGAGCCTGAGCCATTTACGCCAGAGGACCTCAATCTCAACTACTGCGGTCCCGGCAATATCATTCGCTATGGCGACCAGTGGCTGCTCTGCGCGGCAACCTACCCCCCTTCGGTAGATGAGCCGGTAGCTAACCAGAACGCGCGCATCTTCAAGATGGCCAGCGATGATCTGGAACAGTGGGGCGAGCCAGAGCTGCTGCGTGTCAAAGGTCCCGAGGTCCCCGTCAGCGAGATGGGTCGCATGATCGACCCCTGCTTTGTGCCGGACAAGGACCACCCGCTTAAGTGGTGGTGCTTCTTCAAGCAGAGCGGTGCGGGGATGTCGTACACCTACGACTTCGAGACGTGGACCTACTACGACAAGGTTCCGGCTGGCGAGAATGCCTGTGTACTCATCGACCGCGAGGCCGATGAGTACGTCTTGATCCACGCTCCCCGCAATGGCATCGGTATCAAGCGCTCGAAGGACTTGCTCAACTGGCGCGATCTCGGGGTGTGGACGCTCGGCCAGAGCCTGGCGCGATCTCGGAGTAAGGAGTGGCAGTGGGCGCAAGGGCGCCTAACGGCTGGTCACGTTTTGGACCTGCGCGGAGAGCCGAGCGTGGGGAAGTATGTGTTGTTTTACCATGGCGATACTGAAGAAGGCGTGCGTGAGCAGGAGATACACGGCGAGGCGAGCCTGGCCGTAGCCTGGAGCGATGACCTCCTCCACTGGTCCTGGCCCGGTAGGCAGGCAGGCTAGCGCCGTGCCTACATCTATAAGGGAGAACACCGATGACACAGGCAAAAGCCAAGCAACCCAAGACTGCTATTGACTGGGACGCCATTCCCCACCCCGTCTTTCTGTGGGGCAATCGCCACATCGGCCACCGCGACCCGGCCGGGCACTACCACGAGGGCGTCTTCCGCGTGTTCTACGGCCAGGTTCGGCGCGAGCCCGGGCGGCGGGTCTACTATCAGCTTGCCGTCACCAAAAGCACCGATCTCGTCACCTGGACCGAGCCGCAGCTCTTTACGCCACGCGACCTCAATCTCAACTACTCCAGCCCCGGCAACGTCATTCGCTACGGCGACCAGTGGCTGCTCGGGACCCAGACGTACCCCCGCCCGGTAGACGATCCGCACGCGAACCAGAACGCCCGCATCTTCAAGATGGCCAGCGAGGACCTGGAGCACTGGGGCGAGCCGGAACTGCTGCGCGTCAAAGGCCCCCACGTGCCCGTCAGCGAAATGGGGCGCATGATTGATGCCTATTTCTTCCCCGACAAGGATCATCCCCACAAGTGGTGGTGCGGCTTCAAGCAGAACGGCATGGGCTTGTCCTATACCTACGATTTCGAGACCTGGACCTACTACGACAAGGTGGTCGCCGGCGAGAACGTCTGCGTGCTCGTGGACCGGGAGGCCGACGAGTACGTGCTGATCCATGCCCCGCGCAACGGTGTCGGGATCAAGCGCTCCGCAAACCTCCTGCAGTGGCGCGACTTGGGCATATGGACGCTGGGACAGAGCAAAGACTGGCCGTGGGCACGGGGGCGCCTCTCGGCCGGGCACGTGCTGGACCTGCGGGCAGAGCCGGGTGTGGGTAAGTACGTGCTGTTCTACCACGGCTCGACGGAAGAAGGAGTGCGGGAGCAGGAGACACACGGAGAGTCGAGCCTGGCACTGGCCTGGAGCGACGACCTAATCCACTGGTCCTGGCCCGGCAAGCGGGCAGGGTAGCGCCATACCGGTTAGCGTTAGCTGTCCAGCAGTACCGGGCGGGGACGGGAGATACTTTGGGAAACGGCGTCCCAGGTATATCCAAGCCGTCCGCATCCGGACCGAGGAGGTGCGCCGCACCGATGAGTGAGCCTAGACCAAGGGCGATATTGTTCGACTTGGACGACACCATCCTGGAGTACGACGGCAGTGCCGATCGAGTGTGGCGCTCAGTGGTCGCAGAGTTTGCTGGCGGCACGGCTGGACTAGACATCGAGCGGTTCATGGAAGCCCTCGATGAGTATCGGGAATGGTACTGGGGGGATCCCGAGCGTCATCGCAGAGGTCGCTTAGACCTCCCACTCGCCCGCAGGGAGGTGGTCAGGGGTACCTTCGAACTGCTGGGTCATGCGGCTCCGGCGCTGGCCGATGAAATCGCCCATGCGTATTCGGTGCAGCGTGAGGTAGAGATCAGACCCTTCCCCGGAGCTATCGAGACGCTGACCTACGTCCGGGCAAAGGGCATCCGCATGGCTCTGGTCACGAACGGGACATCCGCCATGCAACGGGGCAAGATCCAACGGTTCGGTTTGGAGTCCTGCTTCGACTATATCCTGATTGAGGAAGAGTTCGGAGTCGGCAAGCCTGACGAACGTGTGTACCTGCACGTCATCAAGCAGCTGGACACGTCTCCTTCCGAGTCATGGATGGTAGGCGACAACCTCGAGTGGGAGGTGGCCACGCCGCAGAGACTGGGCATCTTCTCAATCTGGGTTGATAGCGACGGTACCGGCCTCCCTGAGACAGCCAACGTGAAACCGGGCCGAATCATCCGCAGGCTGTCCACACTGACAGATTTCCTGCGATGAGAGCCAGGGAGTGGCCAGCGGAAGTAGAAGGCGGCGCTAGTCGCGGTCTCACTTGCGGCTGGCGAATACCGTCTCTTTGAGTTGGGTTTGCAGCTCGAAGATCGAGCCGACGCGCGGCGGCTGCGGTGAGGGGATACGCACCGCGGTATGCGCGAGCTGGCGGTACTCCCTGGTCGGCTCGCCACGCACCATCTTGCTATCGAACGCAGCGTGGTCGGGTACGCCACTCAGCGGCCAGGCATCGGCGGCCGCGTACTGATACAGCAACAGGCGACGCGGCCGTGACGAGGTGTTCGGCGCCGACCCGTGCAGCGCGGCGACGTGGTGAATAGAAATGCCGCCGGCTCGCACCTCGACCGGGACCGCCTGCGCGAGGTCTACGTCCTCGCGGCTGGGTGAGATCGCACCGACGAAGTAGCCATCCTGGTGGTGGTCCAGGGTGGGGCCACGGTGCGAGCCTGGAATGACGAGCAAGCAGCCGTTCTCCAGCGTGCAATCGTCGAGCGCCACGCCGACGGCAAGCATGTCGTCATTCGTGTGGGGATAGAAGGCCACGTCCTGGTGCCACTCGACCGGACTACCAATCGCCGCCGTCTTCATATTGAGCTTATCGCCCTGAAAGCGCATGTTCGGGCCAATCAGCGGCTCGAGGCAGTCGAGAATGGCGTCGGAGCGCATCAGCTGATCGAAGAACGGGTGTACGTTGGTCGGAGCCTTGATGCGGCGGAGGAGTGGGCGCGCTGCCGTGTGCTCCGGCTCGAGATCGTAGACAGCGGTGTGCGAGGTGATGGTGCGCGACTGCTCGACCAGCTCATCAACGACGCGACGCGCTTCCTCGATCTGGGCCATCGGCACCACGTTCTCAAGACCCAAGTAGCCGTTTTCGTGGTAGAACTTGACCTGCTCGTCTGTCAGCATCCTATCGTCTCCCTCCGGGGGTGAGGTGGGTATGCCCTCCCCCACCATCACCCGTCGGGAGGGGGGAGGGAACAGAGCCGACCCGCTACCTGATCCGGTGCTCCGTGATGTAGTCCCAGTCTATGTCCAACCCCAAGCCCGGTTGCTGGGAAATCACCACATTGCCATCGTCGTCCAGTGGGTCGGGAATGCCTCGCAGATAGGATACGGCTTGGGGGTCGTCTTTGCCAGGGCTGAGTAGCCCCCGCTCGTAATACTCGCAGGTGGATGCCGGCGCGGCCCCTAGCAGCTGGGCGTGTGCCCAGCCACTCATGTGCAACTCGCATTGCAGACCGAACGCCTGACAGACGTTGATCAGCTTCCAGCAGCCGGTAATGCCGCCGTAGTAGATGTCGGTCCGCAGCATATCGGCCGCCCCCTGCAACAGCCACTCGGCCCGGCTGAACAGGCCGCCGGGCGCATGCTCGGGCGAGCAGATCGCGATGGATAGCTCCCGTGCGAGGCGGCGATACGGCTCCATCCGCGTCTCGATCATCGGATGCTCCAGCCAGTAGAAGTTCAGCTTCTCCAGCTCTCGCCCCACCCACAACGCCTCTTCCAGCGTGTACACACCGTAGGGATCGAGCATCAGGACCATATCGTCGCCCACCGCCTCGCGGACGGCCCGACAGACCTCTAGGTCCTCCCGTGGAAAACCAGGTAACTGGGGAGCCGGTTGTCCGGTGTGCGGATTCCAGCAGATATAGGCGTGAATCTTGTACGCCTTGTAGCCGCGCTGCTGGCAGGCAAGCGCGTGCTCGACATAGACCTCCGGGGGGCCGAGGTTAGGCGCCGTGCTTGCATAGGCCTTTACCTTGTCGCGCGCGCCGCCGAGCAGTTTGTTGATCGGCAACCCGGTCACTCGTCCCGCCAAGTCCCAGAGCGCACAGTCCACCAGCCCCATGTCGCGCTCGGCCAGCTTCGGCCCCCGGCTGGTCAACTGGTCCAGCCAGTTCCAGAGCTTCTCGCGGTCCAGAGGGTTCTCGCCCAGCAGTAATGGCTTGACGAGCCGCTCGATCACGGCCCGGTTCCCGCCGAGCGCGTAGCCGGCGGCGCCGTCGTCGGTGCTGATCTTGGTAATGGCATTCGTGGCTGGTCGGCGCTTGCCCTCCACGCCGTAGCCCCAACGGGTGCCATGCCCCGTCTTCCAGGTGCGGAACTCAATCACCTCAATATCGGAAATCTTCATCCGGCCTCCCTGCCATGCGAGATCATGCGCCTCTGCCGTCACTGGCGCTGGCGCAGCTATGCCCGGTAGCGTTCCCGCAGTGCCGCTAGTCAGCCAACATTAACCGGCGGCCGCCAGGGAAGACTACCGGACGGGCGCTACAATGGTGCCAGCTTGTGCGCCGTGCCGGCCCGGTGCAATCAGTGGTGCGGCCGGGGCAGCCCCGGTATAGTCACGGGCACCAGCATGCAGAAAGGACGAAGAACCGGTGAGTGCTACTGCTACCCCCCAACGAGTACCGGTCCCCGGACATCCGGAGGGCTGTGAGACCCCCCTGACGACGCAAGTAGGCTGGCAAACGCCATCCGGCGCCTTCTACACACGCAGCCATTTTCTGCCAACGCCGGTGCTGGCGGCCCAGGACTGGCAGCTGTCCGTCGAGGGCGCGGTCGAACGGCCGCTCACCCTGACGCTGGAGGAGCTACAGGCGCTGCCGCCCCATACCGTGATCGCCACCCTGGAATGCGCCGGCAACAACCGCAGTGTCCTGGACCCGCCGGCCGACGGCATTCAGTTCGGCTGCGGCGCCGTCAGTACCGCCGAGTGGCGCGGTGTCTCGCTGGCGACCGTGTTGCATGAGGCCGGTCTGCGGTCCGAGGCACAAGAGGTGCTCGGCGAGGGAACAGATCGCGGCCACGAGAAGTCGTTAGGCCAGGAGATTCCCTTCGAGCGCAGTCTACCGCTCCCCAAAGCGCTCGATCCCGATACGCTCCTCGCCTATGAGATGGACGGTCAACCCTTGCCCCACGAGCATGGGTTCCCGGCGCGTCTGATCGTGCCCGGCTGGTACGGGATGGCCTCGGTGAAGTGGTTGGCGAAGCTACAGGTACTCGACCAGCCGTATGCCGGGTTCTTCCAAAAGACAAAGTACATCTATGAGGTGCCCGGGCAGGAGTCCACCCCGGTCAGGACGATGCGCGTGAAAGCAACCTTCGCGCAACCGGCCGACGGCGACACGGTGACGGCCGGCGCCCCCGTCACCGTGCGCGGGTACGCCTGGTCCGGCGAGGGCGAGGTGAGCGGCGTGGCCGTCAGCACGGATGGCGGCACAAGCTGGCAGGATGCCGCGCTGACGGCGGCGCCTGGACGGTGGGCCTGGTGCGAGTGGTCGCTGGACTGGACACCGCGCGCCGCCGGCGCCGCCACGCTGCTCGTCCGCGCGACGGACGCAGCGGGCAACGTGCAGCCCCTCGACATGCCCTGGAACCGCCTGGGCTACGGCAATAACGGCGTGCAGCAGATCACCGTCACGGCACGCTAAGTGGCGGCGGGCCTCACCCCCCGGCCCCTCTCCGTATGTGTGGAGAAGGGACCGGGGTGAGGGCAGTTGCCGGTAGCAGGACCGGTATGATGGTCACCAACTATATGATGTATAGTGGTGACCATCTGGGGAAGCTAGCATGTCACCGGACTACAGCAACATTATCACCGTCGAGCCAGGTAAGCGCGGGGGACAGCCGTGTATTCGTGGCCTGCGCCTCACAGTCTACGATGTCCTGGAGTACCTGGAGTCGGGCATGTCCGAGGACGAAATCCTGGCCGATTTTCCTGACTTGAGGCCAGAGGACATTCGGGCGTGCTTGGCATTCGCGGCCGCCCGGGAGCCTCGGTTGGTATCCCTCCCTCCGGTATGAGGCTATTGTTTGACCAGAACCTATCTCCACGACTGAAGGAGATGTTGCGAGACCTCTATCCTGGCTCCATCCACACTAGAGACATTGGGCTTGAATCTGCCGATGATATCACGGTCTGGGCATACGCTAGAGACCACGATTTCGTGATCGCTTCAAAGGACTCCGACTTCCGACAACTTAGCTCCGTGTTTGGGTATCCACCACAAGTCATTTGGATTCGCTGCGGCAATTGTTCAACGACAGAAATAGCGTCCATCCTCCGCAACCACTACAATGACCTGCTTACCTTCTGTCAGGATGAACGGCGAGCCTTCTTCGAACTGAATCGAGAACACTACTCATCACTCATAGACCCGTCGCTTGGACCATGATATAGGCACCTCACGCTCCTACAGGTGGAGATAAGCGGGGCGAGGCATGGCGGGCTTGCAGGAGACGACCATGAGCACTGTCTACGACGACCTCGGGGTGTGTACGGTCATCAATGCAGCCGGGACACTCACCCGGCTCGGCGGCTCGCGGATGCCGCCGGAAGTACACGCCGCCATGGCCGCCGCGTCCCACAGCTTCGTGCGGATCGAAGACTTGCAACTGGCCGCCGGGCGGGTCATCGCCACGGCGACCGGCGCTGAGGACGGCTACGTCACCACCGGGGCGGCGGCGGGGCTGCTGCTGGGCACGGCGGCGTGCGTGGCCGGACTGGACCCCACGGCGATGGACCGCCTGCCGGACACACGCGGCCTGAAGAACGAAGTGGTCGTGCAGCGCGTACACCGCAACAGCTACGACCACGCGGTACGCACCGTGGGCGTCCGGCTGGTGGAGGTAGGCGGCCTGGGCCATCCTACGCCGCGGCCGACCGAGCCGTGGGAGCTTGCCGCCGCGATCACCCGCCGCACCGCGTGCGTGCTGTGGCCGGTGATGGCGGCACTCGACGCGCTGCCGCTGGACACCGTCGCGCAGATCGCCCATGACCACGACGTGCCCGTGCTCGTAGACGCCGCCGCCGCGCTGCCGCCACCGGAAAACCTGCGGCGGTTCATCGCCGAGGGCGCCGACTTGGTGACATTCTCCGGCGGCAAGGCACTGCGCGGGCCGCAGGCTTCCGGCATTCTGGCCGGCCGGGCCGACCTCATCCGCTCGGTGGCGTTGCAGCATCAAGATATGGACGTGCTCCCGGAGACGTGGACCTGGCGGCACCTGCTGGAGCAGGGCGTGGTGGCCGGCCCGCCCGGCCAAGGGATCGGGCGGGTGGCGAAAGTGGGACGCGAGGAGGTCGTCGGTCTCGTCACGGCGCTGCAACGCTATCTGGCCCAAGATCACGACGCCGAGCGGCAGCGCCTGGTAGAAAGAGCGCGCCGCCTGGCGAGCGACTTGGCCGGCTTGCGCCACGTCACGGTGACCGCACTCGACGGGCCGGAGGAGCGGTTTCCGAGCGTGCGCTTGGACTTGGACGAAGCCCGGCTCGGCATCACGGCCATCGCGGCGGTCAACGCGCTGGCCGCCGGCGATCCGATCATCGCGGTCGGGCAGGGCCTGGCCCCCCACGGCAGTCTCCTGCTCAATCCGTTCAACCTGGACACCTCCGACGAGGTGACGACCGTCGTGCGGCGGCTGCGCGAGGTGCTGACGCTGCCGTAGGAGCGTCCCTTGTGGGCGGCGGCCCTCACCCCGGCCCTCTCCCGCGGGGAGAGGGTGCCTGGATTCCCGCGAAAGCGGGAATGACCGGGCCGGGGGGTGAGGCTGGCGCCGACTGTGCTGCGAGAAGAGAATTACCGCATAATCGCGGTGGCAAGCGAGTAGCTCAACCGGAGGAGGCAACCGTGACACGCGAATATCGAGCGGTGATCGTAGGCGCCGGGCGGAAAGCCGGGCCGATTGACGACGAGCGTGGCCCCGGCGACCGCGCCTGGCTCAAGCCGTGGGGCCATGCCAGCGCCTACCAGGCAGTGCCCGGCTGCGTGGTGGTCGCGGCGGCCGATCCACTGGAAGATAAGCTGCACCGGTTCTGCGATCGCTACGACATCCCGGGACGTTACACCGACTACCGCCGGATGATCGAGCACGAGCAGCCCGATCTGGTGAGCGTCACTACCTGGGCCGGGCTGCACGCGGAAGTCACCGTTTTCGCCGCCGAGCACGGCGCCCGCGGCATCTACGTGGAGAAAGCGCTGTGTGGCTCGCTGGCCGAGGCGGACGCTATGCGCGCGGCCTGCCGGCAGCACCGGGTCGCGTTCAACTATGGGCCTGGACGCCGGTACCGGCCAGGCTACTGCAAGATGCGCGAAATGGGCGCCACCGGTGCGCTGGGTGAGGCGCGCGGCGTGATTATCAACTGCGGCATGGGCGGCCTGATGCACGGCCAAAGCCATATGGTGGATACGGCCATGCATCTGCTGGGCGATCCTGAGCCGGAGTTTGCCCAGGGCTATATTCACACCGAAACCGGGCCGGATGGGAAGCAAACCGACGGCTACTACGATACGGTAGCCAACCGCTGGTGCGGCCAGAGTGTCAGCGGGAGCGATCCACGGCTCGCCGCCGCCTACATTCGCTTTACCGACGGCACCGACGCCACGATCTGGGCCAACGGCGGGCGCTGGTACCAATTCACGCTCGTCGGCACCACCGGGCTGGCGCACGCCTCGGACAACAACAGCAGCTACGAGGCCCGCCGGATTGCCGATGCGGGCATCTTCCGCTCGGAGCCAGCGCCCTTCCCAGCGTTCGAGGACGAGAGCGATACGGTCATTGCCATTCGTGAGCTGGTCGCGGCCATCGCAGCGGACACGCCCGAGGCAACGTCCGGGAACATTGAGCGTGCTCACCGCGGGACCGAGATTCTGTTTGCGCTGGCTCAATCGCACCTGGAAGACGGCCGCCGTATCGGGTTTCCCGTAAGCAACCGCACGATGTACATTCCCTCACGGTAGGTGCCGTCAGCGAGCGTAATCGTCCTTGCGGCTTGCGCCGCAGTCCAGACTGACCGGGAGGCCACGAATGGCCCTGGATTCCGGCCTCTGCCGGAATGACGAGCGCCTGGGCGCGATTCATCGCGTCCCTAACGACTTGGCGCTGCTGCTGGCATAAATCGGTAGGCAACGCTACTATAGACACTGTTGTAGCCGCCGATCCTCGCTAGAGAAGAGGCGGCCTCGTCAGGCACGAGCGGTGCCGACTATCGGTACTTAAGGAGGTTTGCCATGGCGCAAACGAGCAGCGCGGTGACGCGGCGGACGTCGTTAGCTATGTTGGCTGGGGCAGCGGGGGTGGTGCTCGCCGCCTGTGGTGAACCGACGGTGCGCGTAGTCGGTTCCCCCGAAGAGGCCCGTGGGCCAGCCGGGCCAGCCGGGGCAACCGGGCAGGCCGGTCAGACCGGAGCACAGGGGGCGACAGGCGCCGCCGGGTCGGCCGGTTGGACCCCGGTAGTCGTGGAGTATTGGAACAAGTCCCGGCCCTCGCACCCCGAGCAGATCGGCATTACGGCCGTGGTGCAGGCCTGGGAGGAGCAGACCGAGGGCCGCTACAAGGTGCTCATCGGCCAGAACTCCCAAGCCGTCAGCTTGGACAAGTTCAAGACGGCCATTGCGGCCGGCGCCCCGCCGAACATCTCCGTTTCCTACAACTTCAACGGGAGTGACCTCAACACCACCGGGGGCTTGGTGAACATTGACGAGGAGCTGAAGGCGGAGAAGGAATGGGGCGAAATCCGCCAGACGATCTATCCGCAGCTCCTGAAGTCGAACACGTGGAAGGATTTCCTCTACGGCATCCCGATCTACAACAGCTACTTCAACATGTACTACAGCCCGGCACTACTCCAGGCGGCCGGTCTGGGGGCGCCCAAAGAAGGCTGGACGTTCGACGAGTTCCTAGGCATGGCACAGCAGGCGGCCAAGCCGCCCGACATCTGGGGCTACAACAGCGCGTGGGTCACGGCCCACTGGATGATGTGGTTCGGCAGCAACGGCGGTAAGTTCACCAATGACGAGGTGACGAAGGTGACGCTCACCTCGCCTGAGGGCCTCGAAGCGCTCGAATGGGAGCTGGGCCTGGTGCAGAAGAATCTGCAGAAGCCCCACGATGGGTCCGGTGGCGGCGGCTACAAGGAGCTACTGCCGCAGCAGCAGGTGGTCTTTCAATTTGCGGTGCCGGCTCGCCTGACGCTCTACAAGAAGGACAACATTTCCTTCGCCACGACGAAGTTCCCCATTGGCCCGAAGAACACGGCCGGCACGCCCTATACCACCGGCGCCGCCTATGCCTTCAACGTCTACAAGCATGAGGACGAAAAGGCCCAGCACGCCGCGGCGTTGGCCGCCATGTGGGGCGCGGGACGTGATGGCCAGTTCATCTTTGCGCGGGAGACGAACGTGCCGCTGGCCTCGCGGGCGGTGACGGAGTCACAGGACTACATCAATGAGTTCTCCGGCGACGCGGAGTACTGGCCGTTCATCGAGGTTAATCCCTTCTTCGATCCCTACCCCAACTACCCGAAGTACTGGCCGTGCTACGGCATCCTGACCACGCAACTGCGCCGGGTGTGGGCCGGTGAAGCGGGGCCGCGCGAGGCGCTGGAGCAGGCGCAGCGCGAGGCGCAGGTCCTCCTCGACGAGAGCCTCGCCCTATAGCACCGCAAGCAGTTGACCGCACACCTCATCCCCTGACGGGCCAAAGCCGCACGGATAGTGCCAGGTGTGGTGCGGCTTTGGCCCATCCCCCGGCCCCCTCTCCATCGCCAAGCGATAGCGAGGGGAGGGAGGCCGGCTTCTGCCCTATGGCGACAGCAGGAGGCCCGCTATGACCAGAGCCGAGTTGCTGGCCCGCATCTCCATTGATCCCCAGGTCTGCTTTGGCAAGCCCTGTATCCGCAACCATCGGGTCTGGGTCTCCTTGGTGCTGGACTTCCTAGCGAGCGGGCAAACCGTGCAGCAGATCATAGACCGGTATATCCGGGTTTGGAAGAGGCCGACGTGCTCGCCTGCATCGCCTACGGCGCGGAAATGGCCCGCGAGCGAGCCGCGTAGAGGCGTCCCTACGCGCGGTGAGGTCGGCCCCTACCCTGTGGCGGCAGCGCCGCAACGACTATACTGCTCGCGACATGGCCCGGCTGCTTGATGGCGTCGTGGTGCTCGACTTCTCGCGGGTCTTGGCCGGTCCCTTCGCGGCCATGCTCCTAGCGCAGTTGGGCGCTCGGGTCATCAAGATCGAGCCACCCGGCGGCGATGAGGCCCGCGGCTTCGGCCCGTTCGCCGGCGAGCACTCGCTGTACTTCATCGGCGTCAACCAGGGCAAAGCAGGGCTGGCGCTCGATCTGAAGCAGCCCCAAGGTCTCGACCTGGCGCGGCGGCTGACGGAGCAGGCCGACGTGTTGCTGGAAAACTTTCGGCCGGGTACGCTGGACCGGCTGGGCCTCGGCTACGCTACCCTCAGCGCCCGCAATCCCCGGCTCGTCTATTGCAGCCTCTCGGGCTTCGGGCAGTTTGGTCCCCGGTCGTCGCACGGCGCCTACGACGTCATCATCCAGGCAGCGTCCGGGTTGATGGGGCTGACCGGGCCGGAAGGCGGCCCGCCGGTGCGCGTGGGCGCGTCGGTCGGCGATCTGATTCCGGCACTCTACGCGGTCATCGGCATCGTCAGTGCGCTGTATCGCCGCGCTCAGTCGGGGCAGGGCTGCTATCTCGACCTGGCGATGCAGGACGCGGCGGTGACGGTCGTCGAAAACGCCCTGGCTCGGGCCTGGGCCACCGGCGAGGACCCGCAGCCGCTGGGCAGCCGGCACCCCGCGATCACGCCGTTCGCCTCCTTCCCCACCTCCGACGGCGAGGTCGTCGTCGCCGCGGGCAACGAGGCGCTGTGGCAGCGTTTGTGTACGGCCATCGAGCGCCCGGACCTGCTCGACCACCCCGACTACGCCACCAACGCGCTCCGCACCACCCACGTGCAGGCGCTGACGGACACACTCTCCGGCACCTTTCGACAGCGCACGACCGCCGCGTGGCTCGCCGTGCTAGAGGCGGCCGGCATCCCCGCGTCGCGCGTCGCGCGTATCAGCGACCTGCTCCAGGACGAGCACCTGCTGGCACGGCGGATGATTCAGGAGCTTGAGCAGCCGGGCGTGGGGCGAATGCCGGTCCCCGGCAACCCGATCAAGGCCAGCGGCTACGACGATTCACTGCGCGGCCCCGCCCCGGCCTATGGCGCGGACGCCGAGACCGTGCTGCACGAACTGCTGGGACTGACCGCCGAGGAGGTCGCTACGCTCCGCCGCAGCGGCGCGCTGCTAGGAGGATAATGGACTCCCCCGCTCCACATGGTGGAGAGGGGGCCGGGTGATGGGCCAAAGCCGCACGGATAGTGCCAGGTGTGGTGCGGCTTTGACCTGTCAGGGGGTGAGGCCTACCGCCTCCTACCGCCCGGCGAAGTAGTGTGCGACCTTGGCGATAGCCGTCACCATGTCGTCCGCGTCGGCCTCGGTGATACCCTCGTGGCACGGCAGACGCATGCTGTTGCTGCGGGTGCTATCGGCCAGCTTCTCGGACACCGGACACAGGCCGGGCGAGTAGTCCACGTCATCCAGGTGCCGGTCGCCGTAGTCGAAGGGGAAGTGGCTGGTGCCAAACACCTGCTTGCGCTGGAACATGTCCTGCAAGTAGAGCGCCGCCGCGTACCCGGCACCGGTACCGATCCCTTCGGCACTTAAGGCTCTGGCGAACTCGGCGCCGCCGATGCCCAAGACGTCGGGGTCAATCGTCGGCATGTAATGCCAATAGGACGAGACGGCTTGCGGAGCGACGTAGGGCGGATGGACCCCGGGCACGTCGGCGATGCCGGCGGTGATGCGGGCAGCGATCTGCCGGCGGTGAGCGGCCAGGCGGTCGCCCTTGGCCAGTTGGGCCAGCGCCACCGCCCCTTGCAGCTCCGTCATGCGATAGTTCAGGCCGAAGCGTTTGTAGACGCGCATGCCCTGTACCACCCGACCGCGCGACCAGCCCTTATCCTGGAAGAACGCCAAGCCCATCCCCAACTCCGGGTCGTCGGTGGTCGTCATGCCCCCGTCGCCGGTCGTGATGACCTTGGACTGCTGCAAGGAAAAGCAGCCGATGTCTCCAATGGAGCCAACCGTCCGGCCCCGCCAGGTCGCAAAGTGCGCCTGCGCGCAGTCTTCGATCAGATAGAGGTTGTGCCGCCGGGCCAGGTCGAGGAAGGCGTCCATATCGCACGGCTGGCCCATCAGATGCACCGCGATGATCGCGCGGGTGCGCGGCGTGATCGCCGCCGCCGCCCGCGCAGGATCGAGGCAATAGGTGCGCGGGTCAATGTCGGCGAAAACGGGCACACAGTTCTGCGCCAGGATTGGCCCCACCGTACCCCAGTCGGTGATCGGGGTGGTGATGACCTCATCGCCCGGCTCCAAGGGGAGCGCGCCCAGGGCCACGTGGATGGCGGCCGTGCCGGAAGTCGCGGCCGTGGCAAAGCGGACACCGTGCCGCTCGGCCCAGGCCACCTCCAGCGCCTCGACTTTGGTCCCGTTGTTCCGGTTGAGCGATCCGGAACGGATCACCTCGGTAAGCTGGGCCAGCTCTTCATCGCCCAGGTCCCGCCCGCTGGCATCACCGATCGAGGCCAGCGGCGCCGTCCGCACCGGCGTGCCGCCGGCAATCGCCGGGCGCTCCACTGTTGCTACTACCATCGCTATGCCTCCTTATGTTGCTTGTGGCACGTTGAAACCCTGGGAGATCGGGGCTACCCGAACGCCACGCGACCGGTTGCGGCGCGGTAGCAGCGGTCGAACTCGGTGCTGCCGTCGTCGGCACGCTGTTCGAAACGCGAGCCGGACACGAAGCGGGGCAGGTTGCCATGCTCGACCTCACGGTGCAGGTCGCTCTCGTCGCCGGCCACCATGCCGGTGTGGTCGGGCATGCCGTCCGCCGAGGCCCAAGTCATGACATAGAGCTGCCGGGAGCGCGGCTTGGCCTGGTCGGAGCTGTCCAGCCGGTACTTCGCCAAGGCGTCTTCGTCCACCTCGACGCCCAACCCCGGCTCCTGGGACACGCGCACGTAGCCCGCCACGACCTGCAACGGCTCGGCGAGCAGATCATCGCTGTAGATGTGCATACAGGTGACGGCCGGCCATTGCGCGTGGGTGCAGACGGCGCCAAGCTGCATCGCCCAGGCCGTCGTCAGCCCGGTGCCGACCAACTGGAGCCAGAACGGCTTGTTGGCTTGGGCGGCGATGGTGGCCTGATCGAGGACGCTCTTCACACCACCGCCGATGACAAAGCCGTCGCACACGTCGTCAGCCAAGGCCGTCATAATGGGCGGGCTGCCGAAGTGCATGGCGATGGGGAACCTGATCTGGGAGCGGATTTGACGATTGCCGGCCACGTCTCCCTGCGGAATCGGCGTCTCCACGATCTTGACGTTGGAGAACTGCTCCAATTCGCGGAGGTGCAGCACCGCGGTCCCGGCATTGGCCAACGTACTGTTGTAATCGAGATCAATGTCGAGCGTCGGCGCTACCTGCGTGACTGCCTCGATCTGGGTCAGGACATCGCGCCAGGACCGCCCTTTGAGCTTGATCGAGGTATAGCCGCGGCTCACGGCAAGCTGGGCCTCGGTGGCCCACTCGTCGGGGGCCATGTCCAGGCACCACCACGAAAGCGGCGCCGCTTCCCGGACGGTAGGCCCCAGGAGACGGGAGCACGGCACCCCGGCCGCTTTGCCGGCCACGTCCCAGAGCGCCATCTGGAGACCGGCACCATAGGAGTTGTCCCACAGTAAGTCGAAGGGGTTGCGTCCCCGGACCTCCGCCGCCAGCTCCGCCGAGCTGCGTCCCCACGTGTACTCGGCAATGGTCTCTCCGTAGCCCACGTGACCGGAATCGGTGGTCACCCGCCATACATCGACCAGTGACCAGTCGCCGCCCAGTCGCTGCATGTGGGGAGCATGGCGGGGAGCAAAAGGTACCTGCAACGGGATGACCTCGACATCCGTGATGCGTAAACTCATCTCTCACCTCCAAGGTGACGCACTCGGCGGCCGCCTCCGCACCGTACAGCTCGCCGCCGGGAGCGTGTACGCGCAACCATACCTGACGCGGTGGTTAGCTATCAGCTTACAGCCATTGGCCGCTCCTGCTTGGCGAGGCGTCCGATTGCACAACCACTCCGGGTGTAGTATGCCTAGTGGAGTCAATCAGGCAGTCTAACCATCGCAAAATGATGTGAGGGGCCTTTTGCGACGGCTTCAGGAAACGTGCCCGTGCCACCAAAGATACGGGAGTTGGTCACTGAACTGGAAAAGCCGGGTTCATCAATCGAGGCGGACGAGGTAGCCATCGAAACTTCGTTCATCCTAATGTATCCAGACCCATTACGATCTCGGGCAATCCGGGGAAGGACGCGAAGAGCTATCAGGTCCGAGCCGTACAAATCGCGATAGAGGAATCCAAGCGATGAAGGATAGTGCAAAGTACGTCAAACTTGTCGAATGGTCCAATGAGGACCAGTGCTACGTGGGAAGCGCTCCCGGATTGATCTACGGCGGCTGCCATGGGACTGACGAAAAGGCGGTGTTCGAGGAGTTGTGCGCCATAGTCGAAGAGGTGGTCGCGCTGTACCGAAAGGACGGTCGGCTGCTGCCACCACCGACGGCAGGACACGACTACGTCAACAAGCTACAGCGCGTCGCGTAGCTCCGCGCTCCTGTACTCCTAGCCGTGATTCTCGCCTCCCCCGCCGTCATTCCCGTCAGAGCAGGAATCGAGCCTCCCCGCCGCCGGGTTGCGACTTTCGCCGCAATGACGATTACCCTCGCTGATGGCTGTAAGCTGACGGCTGACGGCTAGGAGCGGTACAATCGGCCGAACGCCGTGGTGGCGCGGAACGCGCCAGCCCAGACACCCGGCCCGCCGTTGCCGGCGGGCCGGGTGAGGAAGGGAGCAACCGACCAATGCCGGCTCGTGTAGTTGACCTACGTAGCGACACCGTGACCCACCCAACGCCTGCGATGCGCGAGGCGATGGCCTGCGCCGAGGTGGGCGACGACGGCCATGGCGAGGACCCCACTGTCAAGCGGTTGGAGGCGCTGGCGGCCGAGCGGCTCGGCAAGGACGCGGCCGTCCTGGTATCGAGCGGGACGATGGGCAATCTCGTCGGCGCACTCACCCAGACGGAGCCTGGCGATACCATGATCGTGGGGGCTTACTGTCACCCTTCGCTCAAAGCAGCGGCCGGTATCGCCGTGTACGGCGGGGTCAAGCCCTATGAGGTGCCCACCGAGCGCGGGCG
This sequence comes from Chloroflexota bacterium, assembly GCA_965220865.1. Classification (GTDB taxonomy): domain Bacteria; phylum Chloroflexota; class UBA11872; order UBA12225; family JAJDUF01; genus JAJDUF01. Next base: position 1,711,520 of record OZ244848.1, on the reverse strand, counting down.
GATGGACCCCGCTGACGTGCGGGCGGCCATCCGTACCGTGCGCGAGGCCGACGGTGGCCGCCCGACGCTACTCTGTCTGGAGAACACGCACAATCAGCAGAACGGCTCCCCACTCGACCCGGAGGCGGTCGGGAGCGCAAGCGCGGTCGCGCACGTGTACGGGCTGCGCGTCCACGTGGACGGCGCCCGCCTTTTCAATGCTGCCGTCGCGCTGGATGTGCCGGCCAGCGACCTCGTTGCCGACGTGGACTCGGTCTCGTTCTGCCTCTCGAAAGGTCTCTCGTGCCCGGTAGGATCATTGCTGTGTGGTGATACGGACTTTGTCGAGCGCGCCCGCGGCGTCCGCAAGCTGGTCGGCGGCACGATGCGCCAGTCCGGGGTGATCGCGGCTGCCGGTATTGTGGCGCTCGACCGGATGATTGACCGGCTGGCGGAGGATCACGCCAATGCCAGGCGCTTGGCGGAGGGACTTGCCGCACTGCCGGGCCTGTCCATCAATCCGTCCGACGTGCCAACCAACCTTGTCTTTGCCGACCTCGATCCGGCCCGGTTCAGCGGCGACGAGTTCAGCGCCCGCCTAGCCGCGGAGGGAGTGCTGGTGGGGGCCAGCCAGCGGCCGCGCTTCGTCACCCACTACGGCATCACGGCCGCTGACGTTGATTTCGCCCTGGCTGCCATCGGCCGCGTGACCGCGGGCGCGCAGGCCTCTGCCGCCGCGTAGCGTGGCGGCGCGTGGCCTCGTGCGACAGCGGAAGTGCCTACGCCGGAAGAGGGCAAGACATGAGTGACCGGACCAACACACCAGAGGACTATCGGTTCTACGGCATCCAGCCCGTCCTCGAAGTCCGGGACGTGGTGGCGACTGCTGAGTGGTATCGTGACGTGCTGGGATTTACGATTGACCTCATTGACCTGAGCGCTGGCGGCCACGCTCGTGTCTCCGGAGGGCCCAAGGGGCGGCTCGTAGGTCTCCGCTTCACGTCCCGGCTCTGGCGTGGCCCAGAGCCGGCGATAGCGGGCTACACCTACATCCATTGCGTACACATAGACGACCTGTACCGCCATTACCGAGCACAGGGCGTGGAGATGCTCCCGGAGTACGCGGCCGGACCGATTACGCAGCCCTGGGGTCTGCGGGACTTCCATATCAAGGACTGCAACGGACACGTGCTGTGCTTCGCCCAAGAGCCAGGGTAAGGAAGCCGGGACGTTTGCTGCGAGCAGGCCCCCTGGCCGCCTCACCTGGCCCCCTCCTTAGCCCTCCCCCGTGCTGATGCACAGGGGAGGGAACACGCCGTCCCCCGGCGCAGCGGGGAGGCCATTGGGGAGGCCAGCGCCCGTCTTGCCGGTTCACCCACTCTTGTCAGGGGGAGGCTACAGCGCGTCTGCCGGGGCCGGGGCGCTGCCCCGGCCGCGCAGCGGCACCTCTTTCAGGAACAGCGTGGCGACAAACGCGAGCGCGGTGACGCCGGCGCTGACCAGGAACACATCGGAGATCGCCGCCACGAGCGCGCTACGCACACCGGTGAGCACTTGCTCGAGCAAGGCCGCGCCATTTGGCCCCAGTCGTGAGAACGCGCCCGCGAGCGCGGCTGTGGCGCTCGGATCAACCAGCATTTGCGGACTTTCCTGCAGCCGACCGAGCAGCTCCGGCGGCACGGCGCCGGCTACCTGTTGAGGCATTGCGTTAGCGAGGGCGGCACCGTAGCGGTTGGTCATCACCGAGCCGAGCACGGCGAGGCCCAGCGTGCCGCCGATAGAGCGGTAGAACTGGGTCGCTGACGTAGCCACGCCGACGATGCGATAGGGCACGGCGTTCTGCACGGCAATGGTGAAGCCCGGGAACGTGATGCCTAGCCCCAGACCGATCACGACGATATTGACCACGGCCTGCACGTAGCCGGTATCAACGGTCATGCGCGAGGCGAGCACGATCCCGGCTCCCATGATCGCGGTTCCGATCAACCCTTGGAGGCGATAGTGTCCGCCCAGCCGGGACAGAGTCTGTCCAGAAACCGCGGCCCCAACGACCATCCCGAGCATCATCGGGGTCAAGAAGGCACCGCTATTGGTTGCCGACGCGCCGAGCACGCCTTGGAAGAACAGCGGAACGAAGATGATGCCGCCAAACATCCCGAATCCCGTCAGGAAGATGGCGAGCAGCGCCAGCGTGACGGTGCGATTGTGGTAGATCGAGAAGGGCATGATCGGCTCCGCGACACGCCGCTCCACCACGGCGAACAGCGTCCCCGCCACGAGGGCAAAGGCCAGGAAACCGAAGAACTGCACCGAGGCCCAACCGTACTCCGTCGTCCCCCAGGACAGGCCGATGAGCAGTGGCACAACGGTCGCGATCAGCAGCACCATGCCCAGGTAATCAATCTGGCGCTTGCCAGTATCTCGGCGCGTATTCGGGAAGTAGATGATGAACAGCGCAATAATCGGAATGCCCAGCGGCAGATTGATATAGAAAATCCAATGCCAGGACAGGGTATCGGTCAGAAAGCCGCCGAGCGTTGGTCCGACCACGGAGGCGACGCCAAACACGGCGGCGACCAAGCCCTGGTATTTTCCCCGCTCCGCGGGTGGGAACAAGTCGGCGATGGAGACGAAGGCGTTGGCAAAGATGACGCCACCGCCTAGGCCCTGGATGGCGCGGAAGGCAATCAACTGGTTCATCGTCTGGCTCAGACCGGCGAGCACCGAGCCAACCAGAAAGACGACAATGCCCGCGATATAGAAATACTTCCGACCATAGATGTCGGTCAGCCGGCCGACAATGGGCACGGCTGTCGTCGAGGCCACCAAGTACGCGGTCGCAATCCACGTGAAGCGGTCGAGGCCACCGAGGTCGGCGACGATGCGCGGCAGGGCCGTGCTCACCACCGTCTGGTCCAGCGCCGCCAGAAACATCCCCAGCATCACCCCGGCCATCGTGAGAATGACCTGGCGGCGGGGGAGCGGGACGAACTCCTCCCCGGCGTCCGGCGCTGCGCCCTCGGAGCGGGGACCGGGGCCGGCCGGGGTCTGCATCGGCCGACTGGACATGTCAGTGACGTTACTCATGGATGGCGCTTCACCTTTCACCGGAGTTGGGGTGTGTAGAGAGGGGGGAGACTCGTAGTCGGAAACGGATGACACCGGCCACCACTACATGGATTGTAGCCGATATGGCGACCGTGGCCCCCGGCAGTAACCAGGCCAGAACATAGACTGCTAGGCCCTTACGACCTTCGACAGCCGAGTGTAGGCGTGGTAGCATCGCTCAGTGTGCCGGCCGCATCGAGAGCACCTGCACGAGCCGGCCTGACCCGCCCGGCCTTAGCCCTCAGGGGACTGCGCCGATGAAGCAGTCCGCACAACGCGGTGGTTGAGGGCCGTGGATTCCGTATCAGGGGTAAGGCTTGTCGGAGCTACTGACCAGGACCCCGCGACCTGTCCGCGCGCGGGCGCGAGCGCCTGACCCTCAAACGCCGCTCGCCGGACAGTCGGAGCAGTTGCTCCGCTTTGGCCCTCACCTCACCGTGCTGACCATTGTGCTCCTAGTGGTGAGCTTAGGCAGTATCCAGCCGCCGGCGGCGACGCTGGAGCGAGCGTCCAATCTACCGCTAGATCAACCGCTGCTCACCGCTGCCGATAGCCCGGCCGATAGCCTCGCCCTTCCCGAATACCGGGTGCGGGTGTTCCAGCCAAGCGACAAACCGCGGATCCATATCGTGCAGCCCGGCGAGAACGTCTCGGTCATCGCCGCGCGCTACGGCATGGAGATGTGGCCCTTACTCTGGACAAACGAGTTGGAAGTGGATCAAACCATCCGACCCGGGCAAGAGCTCCGCATTCCGCCCGTGCCGGGCGCCGGGCGCACGGTTAAGGATGGTGACACGCTCGAATCTATTGCCAAGCGGTTCGAGGTGGACCCGGAGGTCATCGTCACCGCGAACAAGCTGCAACCGGGTGCCAAGCTCGTAGTCGGGACATATTTCTTCGTACCTGGCGGCCAACTCCCCATCCCGGAGCTTATCCCCGGATATGCGAGCGGGCGGCTCCGCTGGCCGGCGCGGGGCCGGAGAACGGATAGTTACAGGCCAGGGCATCCCGGCATTGACATCGCTGCCGCCCATGGGGCACCGATCTACGCCGCCGATGGGGGCGTGGTGTGGAGGGCCGGCTGGAACGGTGGCTACGGCAACCAAGTGGTGATTGACCATCGCAACGGCTTTGTGACGACCTACAGTCATCTGTCGCGTTTCTTCTTCGGGCAGGGGCAGCTCGTGGCGAAGGGGTCCATGATCGGCCACAACGGGAGCACCGGGAACTCCACCGGCCCGCACCTGCACTTCGAGGTCATCCGCAACGGGTACTTCGTCAACCCGCTCAATTTCCTGCGCTAGCGGCCACGCCTCACCCCCGGCCCTATGCCTGTATCGGCGGCGGGAGGTACTGCTTGGGGACTTTGGCGATGTAGGAGAACGTCGGGTTGACGAACGCCGTCACGCGCGCTTCAAGCACCTGCCCAAGAAACAGATACGCTTCGCCGCGGTCGAATCCGTAGCCCTCTTCCAGCCACAAGATCATCGCTTCCAGCGCAGTGCGGAAGGCGTCCTCCGCCGGGCGGGCACAGGCGACAGTCATGATGTGTGTCGCGTTTTCCAGGCGTGGCCCGGACATTGCCACGGGCTTAGCCTGAGCTTCGCAGCGGAGGCGCACAAGGGCGCTCGACTCGATCCCCCCGGCACCGCAGATTTCGCCGTCGCCCTGCCGCGCGTGCATGTCACCAAGGTGGAGCAGTGCCCCCGGCACATACACTGGAAGCTGCACGGTGCAGCCGGTCGTGACCTCCTGCACGTCCATGTTGCCGCCCCAGTAGCCGGCCCAGCTGTGTGTGTAGCGCTCATATTCCGGGGCAACACCGACAAAGCCGAGCATCGGCGCGGTCGGGAAGCGCAGACCGTCGCTCCACTCGATGAAACCGTCCTTGATCCGCACGATCTTGGCATGCTCGCCGATGCCGCTGCCGCCCAGCCACGCCGGCATCGCACCGTTGGCGCCGCGGAAGCGCGTGAAGCCAATCGGGTCAATGTCGAACTCCCCGATATGCACGGAGAGCATGTCACCAGGCTGCGCCCCCTCGACATAAATACACCCGCTCGACGGATTGCCTCCCCGCAGCCTGCGGCGCAAGGCCTCGCCGTCGGGATGGTCGTCGAGCCACGGCCCCCCGTTCATCTGGGTCTGCACCTCGAACTCTTCGCCCGGCTGCACCCGCATCGTCGGCGCATTGTCCGCCCCGATCTCGAAGTAGAGCACGTCGGTCGTCGCACGTTGCATCGGTTGGTACCTCCTTACCCTTGGTCACAGAACCCTTGGTCACAGACCACATAGAGTACGCGGGAAATAGCCTGGCCGGTGAGATCAAGCATCCCCACGCCGGCCGGCCGAAGAGGAAGACTCGCCGGGGAGAACGGCCGGCCGTCCCTACGTGGCATCGGCCAGACCATCGAGCGCCAGGAGCTCCTCCAGACGGGTAACCTCGTACAGTGTACCCCGCGACGGTGGCAAATCCGTGGGGCGCTCTTCACCAGCGGGGTTGAACCATGCTACATCCAACCCGGCCCCTAATCCTCCGATCACATCGTTCTCCCAGGCATCCCCCACATACAAGGCTTCCGCTGGCGAAACGCGCAGGGCGGTGAGGGCCGCGCGGAAGATACGCGGATTGGGCTTGGCATAGTCATACTCGCCGGACACGATGATGGCTGCCGGCTCGAAATAGGATTCAACAGCCAGGACGCGCAACTTTTCGCGCTGCTGATCGGGAGGCCCGTTTGTGATGACTCCGAGGGGCAGGCCGTGCTGCTCTATCAGCGCGCGCAGCGTTGGCCTGAGGCCCGGCCAAGGCTTCGTCATGGCTGTGATATGTGCAACGTGCCGCTCAAGGAAAGACTCGACGGCCCGATCGGACGTGTCCCAACCATGCGCTGCTGCCGTCAGCATGTAGCGGAGACGCCGCGCCGTGTGTATATCCAGGCGACCACGGTCGAGTTCGGCAAAGAGGACCCGATTGTAGTGGCTGAAGGTTGCCACAGCCGCATCCAAGTCCTGGTCATCGCTGGCGGGGAATCGCCCCAGATGCTCGGCTATTGTCCGGCGGGTGCTCTGCTCCCAGCAAGACCGCCAATCGTACATGGTGCCATCGAGGTCGAAGAACACGGCTTGCCAGCGTGCCATTGACGTTCCTGTTTCCGGTGCGTGATGAGTAGGCGTCTTCTCGGCTGCTCTCCAGGGTGTGCGTCGCACAGTACTATAGCCTGCGGCACCCGGCGCTCGGAGGCCGACCACAAGCTCGGTTGTGGTATTGTGTGCGGTGCCTTGATGCCTACCACCCAATCGGGGCTGGGAGACGATTTTGGCGGCAACAGCTTCTCAGCACCCCCGCTACGAGGCGCACGAAAAACCGCCTTTCCTGGTCGCGCTCGGGTACGGCTTGCAGTTCAGCCTGATCGCCTCCGCCACCCTGCTGGTAACGCCGGTGATCGTGGCGCAAGCATCGGGCCGGGGCGACTCCTACCTGGTGTGGATGGTCTTCGCCTCGCTCCTGGTCGTCGGCGTGTCCACGTTGCTGCAGGTACGGCGGCTGGGCACGGTTGGCGCCGGCGCCGTGCTGCCCATGTTTACGGCTGCTTTCTCCATCCCCTTCTGCATCACAGCGGTGGTGGACGGGGGGCCGGCAACGCTGACGACGCTGGTCCTCGTCACCGCGGTAACCCAGCTCGCAATCTCCAAGTGGCTGTTCATTCTGCGGCGCATCGTCACGCCAACCGTGGGCGGCACGGTGATGATGATACTGTCCATCACGCTGGCTTCCGTTGTTTTCGGTCTGTTGGACCGGGCAGCGGAGGTTGAGCCGGTGGCAGCGCCTCTGACCGCGCTGGCGACCTTGGTCGTCGTCGCCGCGCTCACCCTCCGCGGCTCGGCAGTATTGCGTCTCTGGGGGCCGGTGGTCGGCATCGTCGTTGGCTGCGTAGTTGCCACCGCGCTCGGCATCTACGACATCGAGCCGATGCTGCGGGCACCCTGGGTGGGGCTGCCAAGTGAGTGGCCGGGTCTAGGCCTCGACTTCGGCCTCCCCTTCTGGACACTCCTGCCGGCGTTTTTGTTCCTCGGCGTGATCATCTCCATTCAGACGAACGGAGCAGCCATCGCCATGCAGCGGGTCTCATGGCGTCAGGATCGGGCTGTGGACTTTCGGGAGGTGCAGGGAGCGCTGGCGGGCGCCGGCGTGACCAATCTGCTTGCCAGCATCACCGGCGCGGTACCCACATCATCAATCCGGGCATCGTTTCGTTCACGCAGATCACCGGCGTCGCTTCACGCAGAGTCGGATACTGCATCGGCGGCATGTTCATCGCGCTGGCGTTTCTGCCCAAGGTGTCCGGGCTACCTGATCCTGGTGACCGGAACGCTGTTTGTTGACGGCGCACAGACAGTTATCCAGACCGAACAGAACAAAGAGAAAGTTGTCGTTGCGGGGATGTGCTTCTGGATTGGTGCGGCTTTCCAGTTTGGACTGTTCGACCTGCCGAACCTTGGCCCGGTATGGGGAACGCTGCTCAAAAGCGGCGTCACCACCGGCGGATTTGCGGCAATGGTGATGATCCTCTATTTGGAGTTCACAAATCCGCGGCGGATGCGTTTTCAGTCACAGCTCCACATTGACGCCTTGCCGGACCTCAATGAGTTTATCGCCAAGTTCGCCACTCGCAGAGGCTGGGATACGGCGATGCAGGAACGGTTGAGCGCAGTTGCGGAAGAGACTCTCCTGACGTTAGCCCCGCTGGACCTAGAGTTGGACCTGGAAGCAGACGACGCTGCCCGGGATGAACGGCGATTGGTCGTTGTGGCATCCAGCGATGGCCCGGTGGCGGACTTGGAGTTCATCGGCAGCGGGAACGAAGAGAATATCGAGGACCAAGTCCGACAGATTCAGCAGCACGACACGGAAACTCCGGCAGAGCATGAAATCGCGCTCCGGCTGCTGCGGAGCCACGCCTCGTCCGTAAAGCATCAGCAGTATCATGACACCGACATCATCACGGTCCGCGTTGACCCTCCCGCGACACAATAAGTGACCATAGCCAGCGTGCCATTTGCGGGTGGCTTCAAGTCCCTCCTCATCCTATTGCAGCGCGAAACTGACCGGCAGAGCGCCGGTGAAACAAGGAGCGGCGAACGCTGGCAGTCCTCGAGGACCTGGACGTCGGCAAATACCTTCTCGACCGTGTCTCGGTGTGCCTACAAGGTTTACAAGATACTGCGATAGGCGCCGGGCATACGGAGGCGATGACGGCTACAGATACGGCCCGGCTATGCCCTCAGTCACTGGCCTGGTGCCGTAACGATCTCAAAGTGACGGCTCGATTGACTGAGGCTAGTTGGCCGGCTCGACCTCCGGGGATGTCAAAAAATCCCTGAGTTGCTTCAGCTTTTTCAAGAGTTCATCATATGTGGTAATTTCGACATTCTTGGAATTCCTACGGAAAAGCTCGAATGACCTCAGCCGATTCTTGTCACTCGGCATGGTGCCGATGATAAGGCAACAATGAACCGAATACGATTCAATGTCGTACATTCCGCTGTTCTCCTTGATTTGTGCTATTCCTTTTTCAAACTGATACTTCTGCTCAAGTGCCTGGTTGATCGCACCAACTAGATCGCCTGACGGCGTGTAGACATCGCTGCGGTACGGCCTCGCGTTGAGGAGTTTCGTGCGAGGTGTCTTGATTTCGACAATCGCGGAATTTTTGGTCATGCTATTCTTGAATAGAAAGTCGGCGATCTTCTCACCTGTACCCGAAATTCTGCGCCCGCCAACTGATGCATGTTTACGGACTTTGATGACAGGGTAACCGAACGCCATACTCAGGATAAATGGATCCTCGTTAAAGAACATCTGCCATCTTTCTTCAGGAAGTTTTGCTTTGATCATTTCCTCATAGCGCTCGATCAAAGTATCAAGAGTAACGAGGTCTATATCCCTCTGGAGACTCGCGAGCTTGTCTGGTTTAGTCTCTGCAATCGACTTGGTGTTCCTGGAAATCACACTGAGAACTGCATCCTGTTCATCTTGCGAAAGTGGGTATTCTCCAGATGATGCTAAGTTTGTGATTATTCTTCGCAACGGGCTTCGCCCAACTTGAACAAAGATTTTTGGTTGCCCGATCTTCTCCGCAAAGAAATTATAGGTTTTTCCGAAGTTAACGGACCTCGCAGCTGTCTGGCTGGTATCAGTGACTCTATTTATAGACTTTCGAATCTTTTCCAGGTCATTGTTCGAAATATAGAAGATATTCTTCCTTTCATCAATGCCAGTATGGTTTTGTTCTGAAATCACTATCTCGGTGCATTCGGAGAGTTTTTCCACTGCGTCGACTATAAATCGATAGGATATCGTCAATCCCAATCCATAGTCGTAATCCTTGACGAAGCATCTTGGTAGATCTTCTAACACCTCCATAACTTCTTCCTGCGTTAGAGGAACAAAGGGCATGTATGATTCCGTGATCGTAATCCGTTCGATTTGGCTGTACTTCTGCTCTAGGAAATCGCCGCCGCTTCTTGTGTTGATTGGAAAAATCGTCAAGCTCCGGTTGCTACCATCAACTTTGAGAATCTTTACGCGGTTTTCAGTAGCGCTAACGTGTGCGATACCTGATTGCCTAAGGCGTTCCTTTGACGGAATGTAGAAGACCTCAACACAATCCGTGGATTGCTCTTGCACGACTAAATGACCTATGCTGTTGTCCTCGGGTTGTGTGCGAAAGAATCGGGGCATAGGGGGATATCTCCTTTCATCACCTTTCGCTTGTGAGTGATTCCTGGATTAGGTCACGCTTCTTGTTCCTCCGCTTATTGGTCAGTATATCTCAATGCGGCGCTCGCGAGTGTCAGCCGGCTCACGTCATTTGTCGCTGCACCAGAGTACGGAACCAGCCCTCGGCCTCGAACAGTTCGTCGAACGTACCCTCTTGGACCACGCGCCCGGCGTGCAGCACGTGGATCCGCTCCGCTTTGCGGATGGTGGCTAGCCGGTGGGCAATCACGATGCGGGTGGTGGCGAGGCTCTCGATCCCCTGCATAACCTGGGCCTGGCTGCTCGCGTCGAGCCAACTGGTGGCCTCGTCGAGAAACACGATCCACGGATCGCGCACCAGGGCCGCCGCTGCCCTTGCCGAGCGGCACGGTGGTCTCCGACCTTTACGATCCCGGGGACTTGCTGGTGACACGTGGCCGCGCCTCTGATCCTAGGCTATACTTGCCCATACACGGGCCTGTGGCGCAGTTGGGAGCGCGACTGAATGGCATTCAGTAGGTCGGGGGTTCGAGTCCCCCCAGGTCCACCTGAGGGGACGGTAGACAGTACCGGGTTTCGGAGTGCCTCCGCCGTGACACGCTCCAGCCCGGCTGCCAACTCGGCCACCTCCAGCTTCGGTCGCTGCTTCACCCCGTCTGGCACTAGCACCCTGACGTAGCCGTAGGGCACGCGGCTGGCCTCACAGCTCACCGGGCTACAGGCCGCCGGCGCCGAGACCTTCCTGCCTGCCGATCCTGTTCCTATGCTTGTAGCCTGCTAACATAGCAGGTGGTACAACGATCTAGGGACGGTCAACGACGGTATGATGAACGCCGAGAGACGAGATAGATGAGTGCAAGTCTGAAGTCAGCGTTAACCGTTATCTGCATCACGCTGATGCTAGTGGCGTTGGTAGGGTGCGATTTCGAACCCTCGCCCACCCCAACTCCGGAACCCACAGCCACCGCCACGCGAGTGCCGCCCACGTCCATCCCAAGTCCGGACCCCACAGCCACCGCCACGCCGGTGCCGCCCACGTCCACCCCAAGTCCGGACCCTACGGCCACCGCCACACCGGTGCCACCCACGCCCACCTCAACTTCGGAGCCTACGGCCACAGCCACGCCAGTGCCGCCCACACCCACCCCAAGTCCGGAGCCTACGGCTACCGCCACGCCAGTACCACCCACGCCCACTGCAAGCCCAGCTTCCACTGCTACGGTCGCGTCTGTAGCTGACCCCGATGCCCCTCTCGTCTTTGATCCATCAGTGACTCGCGGTACCCTTTCCAGCGGCCTCAGCTACTACATCAGACACAATGAAGAGCCGCGTGACCGTGCCCAAATAGCGCTCGTAGTCAAGGCCGGCTCGGTCCTTGAGGAGGAGAATCAGCGCGGGCTGGCGCACTTCGTCGAGCACATGGCGTTCAATGGGACCGAGCGCTTCGCCAAACAGGAGATCGTCGAATACCTTGAGTCCATCGGCAGTACCTTTGGCGCCGACCTGAACGCCGGAACCGGCTTCGACTACACCAGATACTGGCTGGAGATTCCGACCGACGATCCCGAGATTACCGAGACCGCCTTTCAGATTCTCAGTGACTGGGCCTACGCAGTGACCTTCGACCCGGTCGAGGTGGAGCTAGAGCGTGACGTGGTGCTGGAAGAGTGGCGCCTAGGACAGGGCTTCAGCTCGCGCTTGCAAGATAACTTGCTCCAACTGCTCTTCGGCTCCTCGCGCTACACCGACCGAAGTCCTATTGGCCTGCCCGAGATCATCGAGACCGCGCCGGTCGAGCGCCTGAGGGAGTACTATGAGCGTTGGTACAGGCCCGACCTCATGGCCATCGTTGCGGTGGGTGACTTCGATACTGCATTGATCGAATCCAAGGTGAAGCAGCATTTTTCGCCGCCTCCCGAGGGCGAGGCGTCCCAGGCACGTGCCGCCGTCGCGCCTCCCACCAATAGGCCGCGCTTCGATATTCCCGGCCACGACTCGCCGCGCATCGAAGTGTTCACCGACCCCGAGTCGCCTGGTACCCAGTTCGTCCTGGTCCGCAAGCTTGCCCCCGATATCGGACAAGACGTAGCGGCATTTCGGCGCTGGGTCGTGGAAAGGCTTGCCTTCATGATGCTGAACGCGCGACTGTTCGAGCGCGCCCAGGTCGCCGATCCCCCCTTCCTACAGACTGGCAGTGGACGTTCATCGTATGTGGAGTCCCTGGACATCATGACGTTCTCCGCTTGGGTGGAGCCGGGTGGCGTTGAGCGCGGTTTGGCCGCTGTGCTGGAGGAAATGCAGCGCATTCGACAGCATGGCTTTACGGACACCGAACTGGCCCGAGAGAAGAGCAACCTGTTGAGGTCGGTGGAGAGCTTGTACAAGCAACGGGGCCAAACGTCGTCGGCAACTCTGGTCGACGAGTACGTAGACCACTTTCTCAGCGAAACACCGGTGCCCGGCATCGAGGCTGAGTGGGAGTTGTACCAGCAGCTGCTTCCGCAAATCGCCCTGGCGGAGTTCGAAGACCTGGCAGCGTCCTGGACCCAACTCGAGGATACGGCGCTTTTGGTCGTGCGAGCCGAAGCGACTGACTCTAGCTCAGATAGCGATTTGGCCGCGGCGACGCTGGCACAACTCCAGGGCGCCAGCACCCTGGTGGTAGAGCCCTACGCAGAGGACCTCGACGATGTCCCGTTGCTGGCGACAATTCCGACTCCGGGGAGCATCACCGAGGAAGAGCGCATAGAGTCTATCGACGCTCTCAGGTGGACACTATCCAACGGCATTACCGTGTTCGCCAAGCAGACCGACTTCCGAAATGACGAAGTGGTATTCAGGGCCTTCAGTCCTGGCGGGCACTCGTTGGTCACGGACGAGGACCATGTGTCCGCCGTCTACGCCGCACAGTTGGTTTCCGGAAGTGGCGTCGGCCCGCACGACAGTGTGACCCTGGACAAGCTGCTGGCCGGCAAGAGGGTTTCCGTGTCCCCTTATATCACAGAACTGTTCGAAGGCTTTCGAGGCAGCGCCTCACCGGATGACATGGAGACCCTGTTCCAACTCATTACGCTGTATGCAACCGCGCCTCGACTGGATCCGGCCTACTTCGCAAGGTACGAGGCTCGCCTGCGCAACATCGCTGAAATTCGCGCCGCCCAGCCGGACGCAGTTCTCTTCGACACCGTGAACACCGTGTTGAACCAGAACCACTTTCGCGCGCGCCCCCTTACCGTCGAACTGGTGGAGGAATTGAGCCTGGAGCGCGCGGAAGCGGTATATGCCGACCGGTTTGCAGACTTGGGCGATTCAACCTTCGTATTTGTGGGCGCGTTCGACTGGGAAGACCTGCGCTCGTTGACCGCCACCTATCTGGCTAGCTTGCCGATCACCGAGCGCGCCGAGCAGTGGCAGGACGTCGGGATTGATCCGCCGATGGAGTTGGAGGATCACGTCGTCCGCAGCGGCATCGAACCGCGTAGCAACACCGTGTTGGTGTTTGCCGGAGATATGGAGTGGAGCCGCCAGGAGGCGCTGGTACTGACCGTGGCCGGCGAGATGCTCGGGATCCGTCTGCGCGAGCGAGTGCGGGAACAGCTAGGCGGCACCTATAGCATCAGCGTAAACGCAACTGGCTCCAGTCTTCCAGATCACGAGTACCAGGTCTCAATCATTTTCGGCAGCGATCCCACCCGCACCGAAGAGCTCTTGGCGGAGGTCTTGGCGGAAGTGAATTGGCTGCGCGCCGGGGGTGAGCAGAAATACCTGGACACGGTTAAGGAGCTTCTGCGGACCTCTCGACAGGAACAGTTGCGAGAAACGGCTTCTGGCTCCGGCAGATCCAGGCTGCGGCGCAGCGGGGCGAGTCATTCACGGAAATTGTCAGCTTCGATGAGCGATTGGAGGCGTTGACTCTGGAACAAGTCTCGGCCGCAGCGCAGCGCTACTTCACTGGAGACCGCTACGTGCGGGTGGTGCTGTTCCCGGAAGATGGTTAGTCCTCGAGTAGACTTGGTCGGGCTGCTGGTCCAGCCTGATGGCTGTCGTTATTGAGCGAACGTGTCCGCTCAAGATGCAGGGTATCAGGGAGTGGCCAAGCGGGTGGGGAGAGGTGTCGGAGCGCCATGCGACTACGGCGCAACGCGTTCGAGGTGGCCCCCCGGTCAGGGCCCCGTGTACAACTCCGTGTCCGGGTGGAACTGGAACCATCCGAACCAGAACGACATGTGCGTGGGTATCCGCGCGAGCTTCTCCGACTCGCCTGCCGTGTTGACCAGAAACTCCTCGGTCACCTGCCATGTCCCCCCGTCGGCGTCCGCTATCACGGACGGGATGCCGAGGTGACCGCCGCCGTCGCTCGGCACCAGCTTGAACGACCTACCGCCGCGGTAGTAGGCCCTCGCGCCCTCGCTTGCGGCCGACCCCAGCACCAATATTTCCTCGCCTCCCACCACATCGTTAACGATGCGGTGCTCCCGCAGCACTGCGGAGGAGTAAGCCTTGTAGCTGTCGTTCAACTGGACCCCTAGCACGACATCCTTTGTTTCAAGCCGGTCGTCCCGGTCAGGGACCGGGAACATCGTCTCGGGCGCGTTGAAGTAGGCGTAGTAGATCGCCCGCGGGTCCTCCTCCGGCACGTAGAATCCGGCGTGATACAGGCCCGTCTCCTGGTCCAGCACCGTCGTGTCGGGATGAAGCTCCAGCCACTCCTCCCACGTCGTGAGCATGACCGGGAAGAAGTCGAGCTTTATCCCCGAATCCCACAACGGCCCGATGACAGGCTCGCCTGAGAGCTGGTTCCAGAGCGAGTTGGTCAGCCGGTCGTACATGACCTTGTTGCTGCGGTACAGCATCCCCGACGTGCCAAAGGTGGTTGGCTCTCCGTTGATCTTGGCGGAATACACGATTCCGGTACCGCAGAGCGTTCAGTAGGCCAGGGCGATCGGCTCGCCCCCCAACACGTCGTTGACCATCTCGTGGGCGTTCACGATGCGGAGCGGGTACGCCCGGTGCTCTCTGTTGATGGATACGCCGAAGACCCGGTCGCTCGGCCGCAGGTAGTCCTGCTCGTCCGCCGAAACGACCGGGGCGTTCTGAAGGTCCGGGATCCCGTCGGGACGGACGCCTCCCCACGCGATCTCGAAGACGTTTATCCGCGAGCCCTGCGCTGCCGGAGCCAAGAACTCACCGAACCTGGAGTCAATCAGGCTCATGAGCGCGCTCTTCCACTGCACGTACCCGTCGGGGGGACGGTACTCGTCAGCATTCTTACCCAGCCACTCCATCCACTCGTTCCAGGAATCCGAGTCCCGACTGAACTCCTGGCCCGTTATCGCCGAGAGAGCCGTGTTGGTCTCTATCAGCAACTCCCGGTTCCCGAAGAAGCGGAGCATCTCAATCATCAGCGGGACCATGGACTTGTCGTTGTTGGCGACGGCGAGTGAGATGGCGGCGTGCGTGTCGTCAGGGATGTGGTCACGGCCCGAGAAGAGCCGGTACATGTTCTCGGTGGAGTCGTAGCCCGTCGCGGGAGTGGTCGCCTGCGCCGCCGTCAGCTCCGGCTGGCTCGGAGTGAGCACTGGCGGCGGCTCCGGCGTTCCGGTTAGGGTCGGCGCAGCCGCCGCGGTCTGTGTGACTGAAACCGTCGGTGCGTTCTCGCCCGGTCCGGTCGGCTCTCCCGTAAACGAGCAAGCCACGGCAACAGCCGCTATAAACCCGGCCGCCAGTGCTCCGAAATGACGCAACAGCCTACTCACAGGAGTCCTTCCCGGGACACTCCGACCTTCCCCCGATGGTTGTACCACCTGCTATGTTACACCGACAAGGGTAGGGGCGAGGTTGGAAGCGAGGACGTCCCAATTGCTGAACCCGTGCCAATGCTGTCCGCACCAATATAGCCGTTAGCACAGCTATTGGCAGCAGGTTAGGCGAACTCAGATACTCGGCAAATCGGAGCTAGTAGGAGCTTTTCCGATTCGCTCGACCAAATTCTGACATCAGAGCCTCCCACCTCGCGGGTTAGATGTGCCGTGGGTATAGGTCGTATCGCCCCACCTCCTCCGACCGCCTATAATTTCCGGGTGCAATGACGGAGGCGTGGGACTTGGGCACCTACAGTGACATCACCAATTCAAACGTGGTATTGCGTACAGTCCTCTTAGGCCCACCAGAGTTGGCACGCTGGAGAGGCGCCATACCCAACATGCTCCCCGTTGCCAAAACCGCCTGCACCGGCCTACCGCCGAGTGCGGAATGAAGCCCACGTTGGTAGCGGGGAAGGGTAGGATGGAGTTGCCCTTCCGGTGACTGCCGGCGCTGGCCTCCTTCATCCTACTAGCCTCCACCCACAGCATAGTGGAAGTGGTCTTTCGAGATCGAAGCCGAGCGCCGGGTGGCCTATATCTTCCGGAACTCCACCACCGGCACCCAGGAATGTTTAATTCCTGGGTGGTAAGCTACGACGAGGTAATCGCCAACTCCGGTTGGTATTAATAGCGGCGGGTACCCGGTGCGCCTTAGGGAACGGCTCCAGACTGCTCTACGGCGGCAGAGGCGGCAATGCGTAACGTTTGGCTACTCGGCGGATTGGCAACGGTGCTAACCGCTGTCGCGCTGGTTATCGTAATCATCACCTTTTTCTCCTCTTCCGATGACCATAGCGTTGACTTGGTGGATCGGGAGCAATTCACGGTAGACCTGGTGCAGCAGGCGTTGGAGCGTTATGACAAAGAGGGCCGGGAGGCCACCCTCAAATACTACAACTCCCCGGAAAGCGCAAAAGGGGAATGGTACATCTTTATTGTCAATCTCGATGGCAACGTGGTCACCCATGCCAACCAAGCCCTGCTGGGCCGGGATTTGAATGGTGATCTGGGCGTGGACGTGACCGGCTACCGGTTCGGCGACGTGATGCTCGGTGCGACCGAGGATGGCCTGTGGGTAGACTATGTCTTCTTCAACCCCAGGACCGGCAGGCAGGATGTCAAACATTCCTGGGTAATCAAGCACGGCGGGCTGATTTTCGGCTCCGGCTGGTATGAAGGTGACGAAGCACAATGGCCCGACTTTCAGCTCCGGCTGGTATAACTAGGGCCAGATACGTTGACGTAAGCTCACCATCCGTCGGCATGGAGCGATATGGTTGCCCAGATAAAGGTCGCAGGACTTTGGAAAGTATTCGGTGATAAGCCGGAGCGCGCGCTGCAGCCGGAGTACGCTGCCAAGAGCCGCACTGAGATTCAAGCGGAGCTGGGATTGGTAGTGGGTCTGCGGGACGTGTCCTTCAGCGTGGACACGGGGCAGATCTTCGTTGTCATGGGGCTGTCCGGCAGCGGCAAGTCAACGCTAGTGCGCTGCCTCATCCGGCTCACCGAAGCCACCAAGGGGCAGGTCTACTTCGACGGCGAAGACATCCGCACCTACTCGTCCGCCCAGCTCACCCAGTTTCGCCGTCAGAAGATCGCGATGGTCTTCCAGCACTTTGGCCTGCTGCCGCACCGCCGAGTGCTGGACAACGTGGCCTATGGCCTTGAGATACAAGGCCTGGACAAGGCGGCGCGGCACCGGGTGGCGGCAGAGGCCATCGAGACGGTGGGACTCAAGGGCTGGGAAAACTACTACCCCCGGGAGATGAGCGGTGGCATGCAGCAGCGCGTCGGGATCGCGAGGGCGCTGGCGGTAAATCCCAAAGTGCTGCTCATGGACGAGCCGTTCAGCGGCCTCGACCCTCTCATCCGCAGAGAGATGCAGGACGAGCTGCTCTCGCTGCAGACGGAGCTTCGCAAAACCATCGTCTTCATCACGCACGACCTGAACGAAGCCCTGAAGCTGGGCGACCGCATTGCCATCATGCGGGACGGGCAGATTATTCAGGAAGGCTCGCCAGAGGAGATTGTCACACTGCCGACCGACGACTACGTGACCGAGTTTGTCCAGGACGTGTCCAGGGCCAAGGTCATCCAGGCAAAGGCCATCATGCGGGAGCCTGGCGTGGTCGTGTACGAACGACAGGGTCCCCGCGTGGCGCTGCACACCATGCAGAGTCACGGCGTTGATGCGGCGTTCCTGATCGGGCGCGACTGCACCTTGCGGGGGTTTCTCACGGAGGACCAGGCCAAGGCCCTCGCCGCCCAGCGCCAGGGATCGCTGGAAGACGCACGGATCACCCCGGCGATGACCACGAACCCCGACACCTATATCGAAGAGATCATCCCGCTCGCGGCGCAGACCGAATATCCGATCGCAGTGGTTGCCGATAACGGGGGGCTATTGGGCGAGATTCGCCGGGGCGCCCTGCTGACCGGTCTGTCGGCAGGCAGTGAGGAGAGCTAACATGGCCCAGGCCGAAAACGCGCAATCCGGTACGGCAACCCCATCACCGCGCAGTACGCTCGGCACCAACCGGACTCTCCACCGTCTGCTGGCCGGGTTGGCGGTAGTTGTCATTGTGCTGCTAGCCAGCCTGTTGCTGTGGGGCACCGAGATGGAGTTCCCAACCACTGTGTCTAGCTCTACAGTCCAAACTTCCGGTGGTGGCACCGTCACACTGGAGAAAACGGTCCGCGAGGTCACGGGCGGCGCCATTGACGATGCGGTCACGTGGCTGACGCGCGAGGGGAACTGGCTGTTCGAGAGCCTGAGCACGGCCGTCACCTATGCGCTGGTTCGCATCGAGAACGGCCTGAAGTGGGTACCCTGGCCCGCCATCGTGGTGGCTCTCGCCCTGCTTTCCTTTGCGGTGGGACGGTGGCAACTCTTGGCCTTCACGTCCTTTGCGCTGCTCTTCGTCGGCTTCATGGACCTTTGGGAAAACACCATAGGCACGATTGCGCTCATGGTGGTGGCGGTGGCGATTGCGGTGGCCATCGGCCTGCCCTTGGGTGTGTTGGCCGCCCGCAGCCAACTGGCCAACAACCTGATGCGCCCATTCCTAGACGGCATGCAGACCATGCCCAGTTTTGTCTACCTGCTCCCGGGAATCCTCTTCTTTGGCTTGGGGAAACCGGCCGGAATCTTCGCCACCATCATCTACGCCGTCCCCCCGGTCATCCGGCTGACCAACCTGGGAATCCGGCAGGTGCCCTCCGAAACGGTTGAAGCCGCCCGGTCTTTCGGGGCATCGCCACTGCAGGTACTCACCAAAGTTCAGATTCCGATGGCCTTGCCCACCATCATGGCCGGCATCAACCAGACGACGCTGATGGCGCTGGCCATGGTGACCATCGCCAGCATGGTCGCTGCCGGCGGCCTGGGCGATAACGTGCTGCGGGCGCTGCAAAAGAACCAGCCGGGCAACGGAGCAATCGCCGGGCTGGCCATCGTATTCCTCGCCATCATCATGGACCGCCTCACCCAGTCGGTGGCCCGCAAGCGACAGGAAGCCCTGAACGTCGGCTAGCAGCAAACGACCATCACCTACCCCCTCCAGCAGTAGCAACATGGGCGACTTGTTGCACCCCTTTTTTTTGACAGCGTTAATCGGCGCTGATACACTTATCCATCGTAGCTGCGGAGTTGCGTGACCTGTCCTGAGTTAGGGAGATACCATGTACAGACTATTCGCACTGATGGCGGTGTTGCTCGCTACAATCCCCATCGTTGCCTGCGCGGACTCCGAGCCGGAGACCGTCGAGGTGATAAGAGAAGTTGTCGTCGAGGTGACGCCTGCGCCAGCCCCCAAAGAGACCATCATTTTCAGCGACCTGAACTGGAGCAGCGCCCAGGTCCAGAACCGCATCGCGCAGTACATCGTCGAAAAGGGCTACGGCTATCCCACCGAGGTGGTTTTCGGCGCCACGCTGCCGCTGTTCCAGGGCCTGCGCCGGGGCGACAGCCACGTCACCATGGAAATCTGGCTGCCTAACCAGGACGAATCCTGGATGGAAGCACAGGCGGCAGGCGAAGTGGTTTCCGTAGGCTTGAGCCTGGGCAAAGATTGGCAGTCGGCTTTCGTCATCCCGAAATATCTCCAGGAGCAATATCCCGATCTGGACAGCGTTGAAGACCTGAAGGACGACAAGTTCAAGAAACTGTTTGCGACCGCGGAAACGGGCGGAAAAGCGCGCCTGGTGTCCTGCGTCATCGGCTGGGCCTGCGAGGATGTCAACGCCAAGCAGATCGATGGCTACGACCTAGCAGGCCACGTGCATGTGATTAATCCGGGCGACGGCGCGGCGGCGAACGCCGACCTCTACGGCGCTTACGAGAAGAAGGAGCCGTGGCTTGGCTACCAGTGGGGTACCAACGACCCGGCCCTGGTCCTGGACCTGGTCCGGCTCAAAGAACCCGACTATAGTGACGAATGCTGGTTCACGACCAAGGCGTGCGCCTACGAAGACGCTACCATCCTGATTGCCGTGCATCCTGAACTCCCGACTAGGGCTGCCGACGTGGTAGAAATGCTGCGCGCGTGGGGCTTCAACATCAGCACCTATAAGGCTGTCGCCGCCTGGCAAAGCGAAAACCCGGATGCCGACGCCAATGACGCCGCCCTCTGGTGGCTGAACAGCAATGTCGACACTTGGAAAGGCTGGGTGACCGCCGAGGCCGCCGAGTCCATTCAGGCCGCCCTCGCTGCCAACGAAATCCCCGCCGGCTGGCCCAAAGAATAAGACCGGCCGGACCGATGCCGGCACTGGTCATTGGCTTAGGTAGAAGCCGACAGGGCTATCCCCGCTATCCCCGAGGGTAGCGGGGACGCCTCATTACCGGCCTAGCAGCGGATTCACGCCCCTGACATTTACTCCATAGTCATAGACCAAATCTCCCCCGGTCATCCCGGATAAAACCAATCCGACTATGCCAATCAAAACGACGGCCAGATAAAGAGGCGTTGTGCCAGCATCCGCTCCTTTCCTGCGAGAAATCCAGCGCCAGATTGTCAGTGCGATGAAGAACGCGGTCACGGCAAAGCTCCACATTTGATGCACTTCAATAACCCCGTGTAGATCGGTTTCTTCATAAGGAAAATGAGAGATGACTCCGGTTACACTAGCAATGAGCGCTCCTAGTGTGCCGGCCCACAGCAAAAGCCAGGAGGTATGTTGAGGTGGACACTGGACTTGATGCGTATTGCAACACTCACCCCGGCGCTCACAACCAGGAGCGCGATTGGGAAATGAGCAGCGATAGCGTGTAAATCCTGAAGCGTGTCGGTCAGTATTTGCATCATTGTCTATCTCCCCGTGCGCCGGGCACTGCTCCGCGTCAGGAGCTACCGGACTCCTCAGATGTCCACCACCCGTCCCGCCGGCAGGCGCGTGAGCCGGTCGTCGAGGCTATCGTGGAGACGGTAGTGCAGCAGCCACTCTCCGGCTTGCGGGTCAGACGTCTCGGCAGTCGCCTCAGCCACCGTGGTCAGCATCGCCGCCGGCCAGTCCGGACTGCCGTTCAGCAGGGTGAGCGCCCAAGCAGCGAGTACCGTGGCCTCATTGCCCTGCACATAGAGGCGTACCCGGTCGGCCGCGAACCAGTCGGGGTGAAACGTCGCCAGCAGGAGCGTCGGGTAGCCGGCGGCGTTGGGCCACTCCACCACACGGGTGCGCCGGCTGACCGGGAGATCGCGGATCGTGGCGATGTCTACGGCTGGGAAGGCGACCCCGAGCACCATCAGACCGATCTCATAGAGCGCCTGCGGATCGGTGCCGGCCAAGGGTTGGGCACGCATCCACCCCAAGAGCTGGCGCCAGGCTTCGGGAGCAAACCCGGCCACGGTGTCGCCGGCGCCCGGCGCAGTGAAATACGGAAACAGCCGCGGCCAGCGCGCCACCACCGCGCGCAGCGTCTCGGCCAAGACTTCCGGCCCGGCCATGTCAGCGACATCGGGCCGGCGGCGCTGATCGGCGGCGCCGAGCCGACGCGGTATGGCCTCGGTCGCTTCAAGCCACAGCAGCGTATAGAGGGCAAACGCGGCGTGGCGGGCTAACTCGCGATCCGGGGATAGCGCCCCGGTCAGGTCGGGTCCACTCTCCATGCACCAGCGAGTGTAGCACGCCCACCCACCTCCGGCCGGCCTGGTAGAATGCCCGCAGCGTGAGCAGGACCTACCCCCAACCCCCTCTCCCTGAAGGGAAGGGACTACCGGGCGCTGCACTGACTCCCCTGCCCTGGAGGGAAGGGGACGGGGGTTAGGTGAAAACCAGGCAAAGACGTACAGACGATGGCTGAGTCACAGGACAGCGCAGGTAGCACCGCACAGGCCGCCGACGTGTCGGCAGCCGATCTGGCGCGGGTCGAAATTCGCGGCCTGCGGCCGGCGGATCAGGCCGCGGTGGAGGCCATCACGGCCGAGGCGTTCCGGGGCGTATCCATTGATGAAGTCATCGAGCAGCGGTTCGGCCCGCTCCGGCCGCTCTCCTGGCAAACTATCAAGAGTACGGCGGTCGGCGCCGAGGTGCGCGAGCAGGCCGCAACGTGCTTTGTGGCCGAATTGGACGGGCAGGTGATCGGCTACATTACTACCGCGGTATCCCAGCGAACGAGCACGGGCCGCATCCCCAATATCGGCGTTGCGCGCGGCTACCGTGGACTGGGACTAGGTACGCAGCTGATCGAGTACGCGCTGGCCTACTTCCGGCGGCAGGGCCTGCGGCTCGCACGCATCGAGACCCTGGTGCAGAATGGCATTGGTGATTACTTATATCGGAAGCTAGGATTCCAGGAGATCGCCCGTCAGATCCATTTCGCCCAGCCGCTGGTGGATACGGAGCCAAGCCCCGCCGACGGCTCGCTGCAGGAGCCGAATCACACGCACGAGGTCATGCCATGAAATTTGCCTGCTGTAACGAGCTCCTTGAAGACTGGCCGCTGGAGCGACAGTTCCATTTCTTGCGCGAAGTTGGCTACGAGGGCATTGAGGTGGCGGCTTTCACCCTGGCGCCGCGGATCACCGACGTCACGACCGGGCAGCGCGCCGCCATCCGCCGGCTGGCAGCCGACGTAGGCGTGGACATCACCGGCCTGCACTTCCTGCTCGCGCGGACGGAGGGTCTGCACCCCACCTCCCCCGATGCGGCCGTGCGCCGGCGCACGGCGGACTATCTGCGCGCGCTCGTGGACTGCTGCGCCGACGTTGACGGTCAGTTCATGGTGTTCGGGTCGCCGCAGCAGCGCAATCTGCCCGCGGGCGTGAGCACCGAGGATGGCCGACGCTCGTTCATCGAGGTGCTGCAAGCGGCGCTGCCGGCCGCGGCGGATACCGGCGTCACGATCTGCCTCGAACCGCTCCCGCCGCCGCTGTCGAACTTTGTTCGCACGACGGACGAGGCGATCAGCATTATCGCGGAAGTCAACCATCCCCATCTCCGTCTCATTCTCGACGGGCGGAGTCTCGCCGCCCAGTCGCAAGCGCAGCAGCAGAGCCTGGCCGAGATTGTCCGCACCACGGAGGGGTACACGGCCTATTGCCAGGCCAACGACGCCAATAGCGGTGGCCCCGGCGCCGGTGACACCGACTTCGTCGAGATCTTCGGCGCCTTGCACGAGATCGGGTACGATGGCTGGATGTCGGTCGAGGCGTTCGACTTCAGTCCCGGTCCGGAGAACGTGGCCCGCGATAGCCTCGCGTACATGCAGCGGGCCTATGCAGCTGCCGTAGCGGGGTAGGTGCAAGCCGCTGCCGCCCACGCCGCCAAGGCACGTGACCTGACGGCCGGAATGGTGTACCATCATCTTTCGACTGGAGGCGGCAGTCCTTGTCATGCCGCCTGGTGTCATGACGGAGGAGTAGGAATGGGATCGCTGACACAAGCGCAGGTTGACAGCTTCAACGAACAGGGATATCTCGTCGTCGAGGACCTGCTGGAACCCAAGGCCGTCCTCGATCCGGTCATTCAGGAGTATCACGGAGTCCTCGATAAACTAGCCGACCACCTCCACAAGCAGGGCGACATCGCCTCGCGCTACGAAGAACTGCCCTTCAGTGAGCGCATCACGCGCATCTCTGCCGAGACCGGCAAGAATCATCAGCAGTTCTACGACTTCTCCCTGCCGTTTAGCGGCGTCAAGTGCGACACGCCGTTCTGGACCGGCCGGGCGGTGTTCAACGCCTTCGTCTACGAGCCGCTGCTGGACGTCATCGAATCGCTCATCGGCCCGGAGATCTACTCGAATCCGGTCCAGCATGTGCGGATCAAGCCACCCGAACAGTACCTCCCCAAGAACGAGCACGGGGACGCGGTCATCGGCATGACGGCCTGGCACCAGGATCATGGCGTGGTGACGCCGGAGGCCGACGACACCAAGATGCTCACCGTATGGTTCCCGCTGCTTGATGCCCCGATTGAAAAAGGCCCGCTGCGGGTCGTACCCGGCAGCCACAGGGGTGACCTACTCACGCATTGCCTGAACTATATGGGCAACAAGCTCACGCCGGCGGCAGGCCGCCAGATTCCGGAGAAGCTCTTCGCGGCCGATATAGCCAAGCCGATCCCCCTGGACCGCGGGAGCGTGGTCTTCTTGCACAAGCGGATGGTCCATTCTTCGCTGCCCAACGTCAGCGAGGAGGTCCGCTGGAGCTTCGACCTCCGCTACAACCCCACGGGCGAGCCGACCGGGCGACACCTGTTCCCCGGCTTTGTCGCGCGGAGCCGCGCCAACCCCGAGACGGAGCTACGCGACCCCGAACGGTGGACCCAGATGTGGCTGGATACCCGCGAGCGGATGTCCCAGATCAACCAAGACGGGCAAAATGACGTGCCGTTCGGTCGCTGGGGCGACGAGCACCCCGACTGCGCCTAAGCAGGCTCGCCCCGTACCCCCTCTCCATCACCGAGCGATAGAGAGGGGGAGTCCACAGCAGGCAGGCGAGGTGTAGGGGTGCAGCATGCTGCGCCCACCATCACCCCGGTCCTCTCCACAGTGCGGAGAGAGGGAAGCGCGCTCCGATTCTGAGCTTGTCCGTGAGGTACACACCTATGACTGCAACCACTGTCGTCGTACAGGCCGGCTTTCATCGGCGGCGCAACTGCCCCGTGCTGGCAACGCTACCGGCCGCCGCGACCGAGGGTGCGGTGGCCCTCCGCGATGACCGCGGCCGGCTGACACCTTGTCAGGTGGAGCCGGCGGCCGAGCCGGGACAGGTGCAGCTGGCCTGGCTGCTCGACGACCTCCCGGTCGGCGAGGCCCGCCGCTACACCGTCGTCACCGCCGGCGACCGTTCCGCGCCGTCGGCCTCAGCCGTCGTGACACTGACCGACCGGAACGGAACTCACTTGGACATCGCGGTCGCCGGCGACCGTTTCACCTCTTACCACTACGCCGAGGTGCCGGCCCGGCCCTACTTCCATCCCGTCGTCGGGCCGGGTGGTGCGCTCGTGACGCGCGGTTTCCCGATGGAGCCGGACGTGCCGGGTGAAACGAACGACCATCCGCACCACCGGGGCCTCTATTTCGCGCATGGCGATGTCAACGACACCAACAACTGGAGTGAGGTCGCCGGGCACGCCACGATGCGCCACCAAGGCTTCGAGCGGCTGACCTCCGGCCCGGTACAGGGGAGCTTTACGCAGTCGCTGGACTGGCTTGATACTGCGGGCGCGGTCGTGCTGACCGAGCAGCGCACCGTGACCGTCTACCACACGTCCGACGACGAGCGGCTGCTCGACGCGGCGCTCTCGTTCCACGCCAGTGCCGGCGCAGTGATCTTTGGTGACACGAAGGAGGGGGGCCTCATCTCCGTGCGGTTAGCGACCAGCATGGACGCCAAGGAGGCGGGGCGCATCGAGAACGCCGCCGGTGGCATCCAAGAGGCGGAGACGTGGGGCAAGCGGGCGCAGTGGTGCGACTACTCCGGCCCGGTCACCGGCCACACGCTCGGCGTCTGCCTGATGGACCACCCCGACAACCCCCGCCATCCGACGCACTGGCACGTCCGCAACTATGGCCTGATGACGGCCAACCCGTTCGGCCTCCGCGACTACACGCGCGACCCGGCGCAGCGCGGCGATTTGCTGCTCCAAAACAGTGCCCGGCTGACCTTCCGGTACCGCGTCCTGATCCACCGCGGCAACGCCCAAGACGCCGACCTCCACGCGCGCTACCAAGACCTCGCCCATCCCCCAACCGTCACCGTCGAGACAGGCTAACCCCTAATGCCACAAATCCTGATGCTGACAACAGACTCCCCCTCTCCACATGGTGGAGAGGGGGACGGGGGGTGAGGCTGCCAGGGGTGAGACCACGACATCTCAGTTGAAGCGCCTCTAGTCCGCTGCTATGCTAGAGATGTCGCGCAAAAGGTCGGTCGCCGGATGAAGGAGGGTGTGAGTGCCAAGTAAGGGAGCGCTGGAGGTTGATGGAATGGTCAGAGAGACGCTGCCCAATGCCGTCTTCCGGGTAGAACTGGACGGCGGTCATCGCGTGATGGCGCATATTGGCGGGAAGATGCGTAAGCACTATATCCGGGTCCTCGTTGGGGATCGGGTCCGTATTGAGCTATCGGAATATGACCTCACCAAGGGGCGCATTACCTGGAAGTATCGCTAAACCGCTTGGTCCAAACTAGAGCAGCTTCAGACGTAGTGGAGGCCCTCCCCGGCCTCCGGCTGACCCCGGCCCTCTCCCCATGGGGAGAGGGCCGGGGTGAGAGCAGTCGGGGTAAGCGGCACCGCACCCGTCACCGGCGCCGTGCCGCACCGGCATTGATCCGCGCCTGGCGCCGCGTGGCTATCGCCTTGGCCTGCCGCCGCAGCCGGAGGGCGAGATAGGCAAGGCTGAACAAGACGACGACAGCCAGCAAGTAGATCAGAAAGAGATCGCGTTCCATAGCCCAAACTCTCCAGGCTAGAACGGGCAACCGGGCCTGGCCGTTGTGCCGAGCAGGAGCGGCAGGCCGGGCGCTGCGCGGCCTCCCTTTCCCTGGAGAGAAGAGGCCGGGGGGTAGGTGCCGAAGAGCTTGCGTCCCAGTGGAAAAACCTTACCCTTATGAGGGTTAGGCCGAGGGGGCAGCATGGATTTTGGACCGCAGTCGTCACAGTCGTCACGATTGGCTGCGTTACCGGCATAATCACCACGGCCATTGACAAATTCGCCGGCGGTAAGCGCCGCCGCCTGGAATTCGAGCTTAAGGCCGAGCGGAAACACGCGGCCCCCACCCAGCGGCGGGTATCAGAGCTGGAGGAAGACAATCAGCGGCTACGCCAGCAGTTGGAATGGCACACCCGCCTGCTGACGGCTCAAGGAGACGAGCGCTCGCGCCTCAGCTAACACGGCGAGCAACCGACCGTCTTGCGGCGCCGGCCGCAATCCGACGGGGAGTGACCTCACCACCACTCCACTGACCACTACTCAGGCTGCGGCCAGTTCGCGTGTCGTGGCCGCGAGCGCTTGGTCGAGCAGTTCGACGATGCGGTCAATCTGTGCTTCGGTGACGACCAGCGGCGGACAGAGCAAGAAGTGGTCACCACGCACCCCATCCACACAGCCACTCCCCGGATAGATCACCAGGCCACGCTCGAAACAGTGGGCTGCCAGGCGAGCGCTGGCGCCTACCTCGGGCGGGAACGGCTCCTTGGTCGCGCGGTCAGCGACAAGCTCCACGCCCAGCAGCAAGCCGCGACCGCGAATATCGCCGACAAGAGCATGTCGGCGCCAGCGCTCGGCCTGCGCGAAGAGATACTCCCCGCGCGTCGCCGACCGCTGCACCAGATCGTCCTCCACCAAAATGTCGAGCACCGCGGATCCGACGGTAGCCGACAGAGGATTTGCGGCGTAGGTGAAGATGTGGTCGAAGGTCACTTGCTGCTCGGCGAAGACCGACCACACGCGATCGGACACCGCCACGGCGCCGAGGGGGGCGTAGCCGCCGCTGATACCCTTCGCCATGGTCATCAGATCGGGCGTCACCGACCAGTGCTCCATCCCAAAGGTCTTCCCGGTACGACCAAATCCGGTGATCACCTCGTCGGCGATAAAGAGCACGTCGTAGCGGTCGCAGATTTCGCGGATGATGGGGAAATACTCCGGCGGCGGTACGGTCGCACCGGCCGCCGCGCCCACAATCGGCTCGGCAATGAAGGCCGCAACCCGTTCCGGCCCGGCCGCTTGGATCGCGGCCTCCAGCGCCGTAGCGCACTCCAGCGCGCAGTCGGGATAGGTCTTGCCGAACGGACAGCGATAACAGTAGTTCGGCTCGATGTGCGGGAAGTCCAGCAGCAACGGCTCGAACTTTGCCCGCCGTCCGCGGTGACCGGTGGCGGAGAGCGCACCCAAGGTAGCACCATGGTAGCTCTGCCAACGCCCAATAACCAGGTGCCGCTCCTGGCCGCGGGCGAGATAGTATTGGCGCGCCAGTTTGATGGCTACTTCCGTCGCCTCGGAGCCGCCCGAGGTGAACAGGAAGTGCTGCAACGTACCCGGCGTGAGCGCGCCCAGCCGCCGGGCCAAATCCTCTGCCGGCTGATTGCTGAAAATGTTGGAGATGCAGTACGTCAGGGTGCCGGCCTGCCGACCGATGGTCTGCGCCACGCGCGGCTCGCCGTGGCCCACGAGCGCCACGGCGATGCCGGCGATAGCGTCAATGTATTCCTTGCCGTCTTGGTCATAGACGTGGATGCCCTCGCCGCGGACGAGCGTGGGGTATTCCCGCGCGGGATTGAGCGGGAACACGGCTCCGGTCCGGGCTGGCGCTTGCTGTTGCATGTCGGCCTCTTTCGTGGTTAGTGGTTAGTGGTTAGTGGTCAGGAATCTCAGGTCACTGGCCACCGGTTCACCGGTCTCGGAGGGCCAACGAAGGTGCCCGGCCCCCCCGCCGCAGGTTCACGATCTCGGCCATGATCGCCAAGGCGATCTCTTCCGGCCAACGCGCGCCGATGTCCAGCCCGATAGGGGCATACACCCGATGCAGCTTCTCGTCGGGAACACCTTCGGCCACCAGCCGCTCAAAGACGACCAGCACGCGCCGTTTGCTCCCGATCATGCCGATGTACGGGGCCGGCGAGCCGATGATATGCTCCAGGATGGCCTCGTCGTGCTCATGTCCGCGCGTGACCAGCACGATATAGGTCCGCATATGGAGCCGCAGCTGCGCCATCGTCTCGGCGAAATCCGCGGCGATCACGCTGTCCGCGTCCGGAAAGCGCTCGCGGTTGGCGAAGTGCGCGCGATCATCAATGACCGTGACCCGGTAACCGAGCACCTTGGCGATCTGCGCGAGCGGCTCGCCGATATGGCCGGCGCCGGCGATGATGAGGTGCTCTTGCGGTAATTGGGGCTGGATGGAAACCTCGACCACGGCCCCTTCCCGCTGCTCGGCCTGGCGCAGACTGCCACCGCGCGCGGGCAGAGGAGCGCCATCGGGGGTGAACCGGGCCAGCCGGATGTGCTCGCCGGCGATGGCCGCCTGCGCCGCGGCGGCGATAGCCTCCCGCACGGCGCCGGGGGGCAGGTCGCCCTCGACCGCGCCGGAGTCGGGGACGAGGAGCTTTTGACCGGGGACATAGCCCGCGACCTCGCGCACCCGTATCACCGTCACGAGGGCAAACGGCCGTTCTTCATCCAGCAGGGCGGCCATCCGGCCTGCATAGGAAGGGGTAGCCATCACGACGCCGCGGCTTCTGCCTCTGGAGTCATCACGTCAATGAAGACCTCCATCGTCCCGCCGCACACGTCGCCGCCGGGATCGTCCGGGTCGTCGGCGAGCACGAACTCCCGCAAGCCGGAGGTACGGTTGCGGAGCAAGCGCATCGCCTCCGCCCACACGTCGGCCTCGACGCACCCGCCGCCAATCGTGCCCAGCATCGCGCCATCGGCGAAGATGAGCATGTTGGCGCCGGCCTTCTGTGGGGTCGAGCCGCGGGTAGCGACGACGGTGGTCACGGCAACCGGTTCATCTTGCCGCAAGCGTTCATCCGCTGCGGCGTAAAGCTGACGCATAGATACGCTCATCCGATTATCCTTTGAACTGCCCCGCTCCCACTGGATGCAGGACGGGACGCGGGCCGCCGGGGATGAGGCGCGCTGCCCCTCCCCGGAGCCACTGGCTTTCGGGCGGCAGTATAACAAAGACCGGGTGCCCTCCTGCGCCGTGGGTGGTCATCGTGGTTCTGTACCCGAAGCGTCCGTTTCGCTAGATCGCACATTGAGCAGTGCAACGCCCTACACGCACAAGTGCTAGCGCACCTACCGCATCTATTCAGGAGCGGTGCGCGCTGCTTGAGTCACCAGTTGGACGAACTCCATCACATCCGTGTCTCCCGGTAGCAATGCACCCACGCGGTGCGCCATGTCCCGCACCTGCATCAGGCTGCCGCCCCGCGCCCAATAACTCCCGCGCAGGATCTCGGCGTACTGCGCGACGATCGCCTGCAGTTGGAAGTAAGGCGACGCTTCCTCCCACGCCGGGCTGAACACCTTTCGGTCCACGTTGCGCCCTAGCTCATGAATATCGCCGGTGTTCGGATCCTCGTAGCGGAGGGAGACATTGGCAACCCGGCCAGCCGCCTCCGGATGGAACTTCAACTCGTACAGCGCCGTCACGGCGTGGCCGGCGCCCACCTCGCCAGCATCTACCTGGTTGTTGCGGAAGTCTTGGTCGGCTATCCGCCGGTTTTCGTAGCCCAGCAGCCGGTAGTGACTGACTACCTCGGGGTTGAAGTCCACCTGCACCTTGGCATCCTTGGCGATCACCTGCAGCAGCCCTGTTAACTGCTCATCAAAGATACGCCGGGCGTGGCTGTACGTGTCGACGTAGGCATAGTTGCCATTCCCATCATTGGCCAGCCGCTCTAGGAGTACGTCGTTAAAGTTGCCCATGCCGACGCCGATGGTGGAAAGCGTAACGCCTTGCTCAACAGCGCGTCGTACCTGGCCCAGAAGAGCGCCTGACCTCGTGCGGCCGACGTTGGCTACCCCATCGGAGAGCAACAGCACGCGCACGATGCGTCCGCGCTGTTGGAGCTCCTCCGCCATCTCGTAGCCTAAGCGCAACCCCTCCTCCGCATTAGTAGAACCACCGGGCCGCAGCGCCGCGATCGCCTGCCGGATTCTCCTCTTGTCCGCGCCACTGGTCGGGTGCAGGACTACTTGCCCTTGCGTCGAAAAGACCACGATCCCGACCTCGTCATCGGGACGCATCTGTTTGACGAGCAAGCGCAGCGCCCTCTTGACCAGCCCAAGTCGGTTCTCTCGTGCCATTGAGCCGGAGACATCGATCACAAACACCAGCGAAGCGTCCTTTCGCGCTCCTGTCTCGATGGCGCGCGCCTGGAGTCCCACGCGCAGCAACCAGTTGCGTCGGAAAGGAGATTGGGCGCCTTCGGTGTGGATCGCGAAGGCGCCTTCCTCCGGAGGCGCGTAGTGGGGCGTGAAGTAATTGATGAATTCCTCAACCCGGCCACCGTTTCTCACGCCATACCTCACGGCGCCCTCCCAGCGGCGGGCGACAACGAGATGAAGACGCCCTAGACGGAGAAAAAGTTCCCGGCAACGAGCATCCCAGTCCCTGCAAGAGCTACGCAGCCCTCGGCACGTTAAGCGAGAGTGGCTTGCTAGGAGTGATCAATCACGAGGGCCGGTGTAACATCCTTACCCCTTGGGGCCAAGAACATCCCATGGGCAGCGATCCACAGCCTGCGCCGCGCGCTGAAACCGACGCGCGAGCGCGGCTGTCTTAGGGTTAGGCAGCGGCAAGAAGAGGACACGGCATGGGCGAGGCGATCCGCAACATCGCGCGGCGCAAAGTACGGAGCGGCTTGACGATCTTCGGCATCGTCATCGGGACGTTTGCGCTGACGGTCATGGGCGGGATGACCGAGAACTTCAGTCGGCAGATTGACGGCGCCGTCCGCATCGTCGGTAACACCATTGATGTTGAATCCAAGAAGCAGATCAACCTGACGACCGTCCGCCGCATCGAGCGCGTTGACGGCGTGCGGGCCGTTGTCCGCAGCCTGGGGAGCACGCTGGTTGAAGACGAAGATGAAGAGAGTCCGGGTATCACCTTCGGCCCCCCCAACACCGTATTCGGCATTGCACCGCAACACGACACCATCTTCTTCAAGGGTGTCCGCCTCCAAGACGGTCGCTGGTTGGAGCGTGGCGACACCTATAAGACGGTGCTCGGATCGAACATCGCCGCCAACAAGCAGGTAGGGGTCGGCGATACCATCATTTGGCTGAAGAAGAAGCTCACGGTGGTCGGCGTCATGGAGAGCACGCAGACCTTTCCCGATAACTTTGCCGTGGTGCCGTTCGAAACGGTGCGCCGGGTGCAGCGTATTCCGCTCTGGGTAGTCGGCAGCATCGCCGTCATCCCGGAGAGTCCGCAGATTACCGAAGAGGTGGCCGAGCGGATCACCAAGCAGGTGCCTGGCATTACCGCTGAATCGCCGGAGCGGCAAATCGCCGATATACGCCAAGCCATGGCGATCTTCCAAGCCATCGTGCTCAGCGGCTCGCTGCTCGCCGCGATTGTCGGCGGTCTATCGGTCGTGAACACGATGATTATGTCGGTGCGGGAGCGCACCCGCGAGATCGGGCTGAAGAAAGCGGTCGGGGCCAGCGATGGCGCTATCGTGGGGGAATACCTCCTCGAAGCGGCGATGATGGGGTTGCTCGGTGGCATTTTCGGCATCGTGCTCGGCTCCATCCTCGCCCAAATACTCAACGCCGTCCTTTTTGAGACCCTCTCCGGCGCGGCGCTCTTTGTCATCACCCCGCGCCTGGTGGGCCTCACCATGACGTTCGCGGTGGCCATCGGTGGGGTGGCCGGCCTGTACCCCGCTTGGAGCGCGTCGCGGCTCGACCCGGTGCAGGCGCTCCGTAGCACCTAACCTGCTGACCAAGACCTCAACTACGGAAGGGGAGACTCCATGCGTCGGATCATTATCGGGATCGTCCTGCTCATCATCGTGAGCGTGGCGATTGGGTTGGCCGGTACTCTGCTTACCAGGGGAGAAGATGGGGGCATCAGCTTGAACATCAGGTCCCAACGCGCCGGTGATCCGCTGTTCACCGGCGGGGAAGAGACCGGCCCCGGGGCAAAGCCGACCGCCGAACCGGAACCACTGACCACCGAAGGCATTGTGGTCGCCGCCAAGGAGGCCAAACTCAGCTTTGGCGTCGGCGGTACCGTGACGAAGGTTCCGGTTGAGCTAGGGTCGTTGGTGCAGCCGGGCACCAGCCTGGCCACACTCGATGCGGCCGACGCCGAGCTGCAATTGCGCTCGGCCGAAAACGACGTGCAGGCCCGGCACGCCGCCCTCGAACAGCTACGCACCGGGCCGCGCCCGGAGGACATCGCTTCCCTCAAGGCTGCCGTGGCGGCTGCCCGAGCCCGGCTGGCCCAGATCGAAGCCGCGACGGCAGCGGATGAGCAGACCGCCCTCGCCCAGCTTCAGTCCGCCCAGGCCCGCCTCACCGCCCTCACGCAAGGGCCAGCGGAGTCAGACGTCATCATCGCCGATGCGGCTCTTGCTACCGCCAAAGCCCGTCTCGCCGCCCTCGAAGACGGCCCCACCGCCACCGACTTGGCTGCTGCCGACGCCGCTCTCGCTACCGCCAAAGCTCGCCTCGCCGTTCTCGAAGACGGCCCACGCGCCGAAGACCTGGCTATCACCGACGCCACCCTCGCCACCGCCCAAGCCCGCCTCGCCGCCCTCGAAGACGGCCCACGCGCCGAAGACCTGCGGGTCGCGGAGTCCCAAGTGCGCCAAGCGGAGATTCGCCTCGCGGCGGCGCGCCAGGCAGCGCAGGGAGGCGACCTCGTGAGCGCGCAGGCCGGCCTGGAGTCGGCGCTGACCCGGTTGGAGCAGCTCCAGGCCGGGCCGACCGCTACCGACATCGCCGCGGCCCAGGCCGGCATTGATACGGCAGAGAACGCGCTGGCCCAGCTCCGCGACGGCTCGACAAGCGCGGAAGACGTGCGGGCCGCCGAGCTTGCCGTCCAGCAGGCCCTCGTTGGCCTCGACCGCGCCCGCGCCGCCCGCGATGTGACCGCCGGCATGCGCGGAGTCAGAAGCTCGCAGATCGCGGCGGCCGACGCCGACATACAAACGGCCAAGCTTGCCGTCCAAATCGCGCAGAACAACCTGGCCAAGGCTCGCAGCGGGGCCACACCGTGGGCCGTGCGCCAAGCGCAGATCGCCGTCGAGCAAGCCAAGACCCAACTGGTGAAGCTCACCGACCCCAAGATCTACGACATCCGGACGGCCGAGGCGTCCGTCGAGCAGGCCCGCGCCACGCTCGCCAAAGTCGGCGCTGCCCTCGAAACCGAGATCGCGCAGGCCGAGGCCGGCTTGGTCCAGGCGCAAGCCAACCTGGACCGCTTGCTGCAACCGAGCGTCGCCGACCTGGAAGCCGCTCGCCAAGCCGTGCGCCAAGCCGCGGCCCAACGCCAGAAGCTCCTCCAGCCCAGCGTCGCCGACCTGGAAGCCGCTCGCCAGGCCGTGTTCCAAGCTGAATCCCAGCGCCAGAGGCTCCTCCAGCCCAACGCAACCGACCTGGAAGTTGCTCGCCAGGCAGTCCGCCAGGCCGCGGCCCAACGCCAGAAGCTCTTTGCAGGCGCCTCGGACAGCGACCTTGCCACAGCCCAAGCCGCCGTGGATCAGGCGCAGGCCAGCCTCGACCGTCTGCAAGCCACCCGGCCCTACGAAATCGTCGCCTCCCGACAGAGCTTGGCCCAAGCGGAGGCACAGTTGGCACTGCAGCAGGCACCGCCGACGGCGGCCGCGCTCCAAGAGGCGGAAGCGGCGCTAGCCCGTGCCGAAACGGCGCTCGCTGGAGCGAGACAAGCGCTGGAGAACACCACCCTCAGGGCGCCGTTCGGCGGGACCGTGGCCACACTCTCCCTGCGCGAGGGCGAGCGCGTGGGCGCCGGTACGGAGGTAATCACGCTGGTTGATATGTCGCGCCTAGTGATCGAGACACGAGACCTGGACGAAAACGGCGTGGCGCGAGTGGCGGCCGGCCAGCCGGTCGAGGTGCTTATCTATGCGCTGGAGCACTCCTTGACAGGCAGTATCGCGCGGATTGATCCGCTAGGGGAGACCGTCTCAGGTGGCGATACGATGTATACGGCGACGGTGGCACTCAGCGAGGACGTGCCGGGGCTGCGACCCGGTATGACCACCAAGGTAGACTTCGTTGCCGCCGAACCGCCGCCCGAGCCGAAAGACGACAACTGAGCTTCGCTTGCGCGGACATAACCGGGAACCTTCAACGGACCCAGCCCAGGAGAAGAGGCATGAGAATCCCATCGTGGCTGCGCCCGGGCGCAGCGCCGCCGGCCGATAACGGCGCCGAGCGCGACGCGGCCCCCGTGCCAGGCGACGCCATCGTCGTGCTGCGCGATCTCCGCCGTGACTACCACATGGGCGGGGAGACCATTCACGCCTTGGACGGCATGAACCTCACGATCCATCGCGGCGAGTTCATGAGCATCATGGGGCGCTCAGGATCGGGGAAGTCAACGCTGCTGAACATGATCGGGTGTCTCGACCGACCGACGAGCGGCCAGGTCATCATTGACGGCACTGATGTCACGCAGGTGCCGCGGCGCCAGTTGCCCCGCATCCGCCGCGAGAAGGTCGGGTTTGTCTTTCAGCAGCACAACCTCGTGCCCATCCTCACCGCCGAAGAGAACGTTTCCCTGCCGTTGCGCTACGCCAACGTGTCCAACCGGTAC
Source organism: Chloroflexota bacterium (assembly GCA_965220865.1). Lineage (GTDB taxonomy): Bacteria > Chloroflexota > UBA11872 > UBA12225 > JAJDUF01 > JAJDUF01. The sequence goes on along the minus strand of OZ244848.1, from coordinate 1,676,052 downwards.
CGCCGCGAGCGAGCGCGGGAGGCCCTCGCGGCGGTCAGCCTCGAAGACCGTCTGAGCCACAAGCCCACCGAGCTATCCGGCGGTCAGCAGCAGCGCGTCGCCATCGCTCGTGCGCTCGTCAGCAATCCCGCCATCGTGCTCGCCGACGAACCGACCGGCGAACTGGACACGCACACGGCAGCCGGGATCATCGAAGTGATGCAAAAGATGAACGAGCAACGCAGCCAGACGTTCATCATCGTCACCCACGATCCCGGCGTGTCCGAGCGCACCAACCGCATCATCCATATGTCCGACGGCAAGATGATCGAAGACTCCACAGAGGCCTACTGACCACTGGCCACCGATTAGGCCGGGGGCACCACGGATTGGTGCCGGACCGTCAGCTTGGCGAGTTGCTCCGGGTCGGGGGTAGGCAAGCGCCCGGTATGCGGTTGGAAGGTCAGCTGCGGCGTCAACTCCAGCGGCGGTGTGGCTAGGTCTCGCTCGTAGAAGCGGGATGAGGGGAACACGTCGCCGGGATAGGTGAAGTTGGGCAGCGTAGCCAGCTCAATACAGAACGCGGCACCGACGGCGCTCTCCAACATGCCCCCAACCCACACGGGGATGCCGGCCTCCTGCGCCAGGTCGTGGACCGCCAGCGAGTTCGACAACCCGCCGGTGCGGCCCGGCTTGATATTGATATACCGGCACGCGCCCACCTGGATTGCTTGCTCCGCTGCCTTGACGCTGGTGATCGTCTCATCGAGGCAGACCGGCGTCTCGATCTGCCGGGCCAGCTCCGCGTGGTCGAGCACGTCGGCGTAGTGCAGCGGCTGCTCGATGAACGCCAGTCCTAGCCCATCAATGGCCTTGAAGAACGGCAGGTCGTCGAGCGTATAGCCGGCGTTGCAGTCTATGTGGAAGGTCGTCTTGGGAAACGTGGCGCGTACAGTACGCAGCACGTCGAGGTCCCAGCCCTTGGCGACTTTGAGCTTGATCCGCGGAAAGCCAGCATCCACGGCCCGCTGGATATTGCCGAGCAGCATGTCAAGCGAGTCCTGAATACCGAAGTCGGCGCCGGCAACCACCTCGCGCGTCTCACCACCCAGCAGACGGTGCAGCGGCGTCCCCGTCCGAGCGACTTCCAATGTCCACCAGCAGATTTCGATAGCGGCCTTAGCGAAGCTGTTGCCCTTGAACACGTCGAGGCGCCGGTTCAGGTCGGCAGCCGTCTCGTAGTCACGGCCGATGATATGAGGGCCGAAGACCTCAGTGACGAGGTAGTAGACGGAGCCGGCGCTCTCCGGCAAGTACGTGGGGGCAAAGAAGGGCGTGGACTCGGACCACCCCTCATGCTCGCCGCTCGTGGCCCTCACCAGCACCGAATGGATGTCGTAGTCTACGCCGTAGGCCGTCCGCCAAGGATAGATGAGCGGCATCGAGACGTAGTACACGTCCAGCTTGTCAATACGCATGCAGCGCTCCTTTGGCAGAGCTATCAGCGGTCAGCCGTCAGCCATTAGTGACCGGGCCACTAGGCATCGGCCCCGACGGGATAGGTGAAGACGTGGTCGGCCGGAGGTAGCTCCGCGAGCTGCGTCTCCGCATCGGCCGCCAGCAGCCACAGGTCGCGGGTGCTAGCACGCTCCACCAGGCAAGCCAGCGGAGTCGCATGTGGGTCTGGCGCTGGGAACCAGGTCACTCGCTCGACGGTGGGCCGTGCCCGGTAGGGATGGAAGAGGGCCGCGAAGCAGGTGCGCTGGGCGCTGCGTCGGCGAATGACCACGGGCATGGTTTCCGACGCCGGATTATCCGGACCGTGCGCGGTAATGACCTGAGTCGGTGGCCCACCGCTGAAATGCAGCCGTAGCCCAGCACCGTCCCCGGCGAAGGTCAGCGTGGCGGCGCCGGTGCCGGCCCACTGGGAAGCATCGGCGAGGTGTACATAACCTTCGTTCGCCTCGGTATCCGGCGCCAAGGGCTGGCTGGCGAAGGAGCTGGTCAACACGCCGCGATTGTGATGCACCCAGTCAATGTCCCCCGACTCCTCCCGCTCCACGAGGAAGAGATCGAGAAAGTAGCCTTGCCCCACCAAGAATATCCGCCGCAGCCGGGCATCGCTATAGAGGCCCGGCTCGCCCCAGGCGACGGCGGCATCGGCAATGCCAAAGGGGCCAGACTCCGGGGCACGGAAGCACCGCAACTCACCGCGGCCCGGCGGCTGGGCCGTCTGATCCAGCAGGACCGTGTTATGGCTCAGGGTATGCCGATACCAGGTGTCGTTCAGACCGATGCCGTAGCCGGGCGTACCGAGATCGGGGGACAACCGCTGGTCATCGAGCACGAGCAGCATGGTGAGCTTGTCGGGATGCCCATGCGTGCCGCCGTGCCGCCCGTACTTCAGGAGGAGATAGGGCTGCTCGTCCTCGTGCGCTCCCCAGTGGCGCAGCACGGCGTAGCCCGAGGGTGGCAGGTGGACACTCACCGGAACGGGCACGTCGTCGGCCGGCAGTGGGTCGAGACCGTAGAGCAACGCCTCGACCGTATCGCGGGGCCGCTCCCGGTAGGTGCGCTGGAGCACGGCCCGGTAAACCGGGTCGTCGTACCAGGCGGCGGCGACCTCGTAGAAGCCGGCCGATGAGGGGATACCGTGACCGCACTCGTCGAGCAGGCTGCTGTGGTACCAGCAATCGTTGAACGCCGGCAGCGTCAGATCAGGGTAGGCCCACTGGAACGGAGCCGACAGCATCGCGCGGATCTGTGGGACCGGCCGCAGATCGGTCTCGGTTCCTTCACTCGCCCGCGCATGCCAGAGTAGGGGAGCCAGCGAATAGAAGTGGTAACTCGCCGAGCCTTCGTACCATACCCCATCGGCCAGTATCCCCTGCGTCACCTGATTGTGGAACCCCACGGGACCGGAGAGCGCCCACTCGGTCAGGTCTGCACGGTCGGTCACAATACCGATGGTGCCAATCGCCGCGTTCAGCCAATTCTCGATGTTGTGAATCCGGTTCAGCCGGTTGATACGTAGGTGCTCCGCTGCGGGGATGAGCAGCCGCTCCCGGATGGTCGCGATGTCGGCGGCCGAGAGCGTCTCGCGTAAGAACCAGGTGGCCCAGGCCAGCGGAATGATCCAGACGCTCTCGTCCAGGGCGCTGAACGTGACCTTGCCCTTCACCGGCCGACCGTTCTCGTGCTCGAAGTCGGCATACCGCTCGGCATACCCGAGCAGAATATCCCTCGCCTTGTCCCGGTGCTCGGCGGCGCCCGCGATCTGCCACAACAGGGCGAGCCGAAACGCCGTCTCGGTCAGGTCGTGGTTCAAGGACCAGAGCCACGCCGCGTCATACGGATCACCGGAGAACCACGCACCGTCAACCGGACAGCGATGCCTATGGGGGCTAACCGGGTCGTATTCGAGTTGGACGGCATGATCCGGACAGAAGAATTCATGGTAGTAGCCGGCCGGGCGTTCGGGCAAGTACAGGGGCCGCTCGAACGTCCAGGCCACGTCGGCGTACAACCGCCGCATCGCCGCAGCAAAGGCCGGCTGCTGCGCCCGCGTGCGGATACGGTCGAGCTGTTTCGTACTAAGCATCATGCGTAACCTTCAAGTAGGGGAGTGGTGTGCTCTACGCCGCACCATCACCCGTCATCGGCGGACCGCCTATCTCTTTCACTCGATGGGGCTGGGACCAGGGAGTGAAAGAGGCTCAAGCGAGCACATAATACCAGGCTTACTCCAGTTGCTTCTGGTGCCGTCCCATTGCCACTTTCTGCCAAGGTCCAGGCGCCGGTCCGGCCATCGGCTCAGATGGTCACCCCGGCTTCGGCGGCGAGCCGGCGCACAAGTGTGTTGAACAGCGCGCCGCGCGACCGGCGGATGCTGGCGGCGTCCTGCTCGCGGGCTAGGCCGAGCGCGCGTTCCCAGATATTCATGGCATCCTGCGCTTCCAGGGCACGGAGGACCTTGACATAAAATCCCCGTGAGGCACCGGTTTCGCCCAGCACTCCCTCGGCGTGTTCTACCTGCTCACGCCAGTCGAGGCGTTCAGCAAGCAGATCAACGGGACCGCGCTTGCGTTTCTGCACAGATGCAACCTGTTGCGCGTTGCTCACAATCGATTCTCTATCGAATCCGATTCGTCGAATCGTGTCGGCCAGTTTGACCGGCTCATTGGTTGCCGGTTGCTGCTCCAATCTGGTCGTTGGGCTAAGATGGTCATATTGACCGGCTGACATTTCCTGCCGGTCAGGTTGTCCGGCTAAGGGTTCATGCATTGTTTTCTGACCAGTTGCCGGCGCTCCGTGGTCACTCTGGGAATGAGCGGCCACCGTGGTAGGCGGTGCCGGCACGGCCGCCGCTTTGCGGGACGAGCGCGTGGATGGCTTGGTGGCCGCGGCGCTCCGGGTCGTTCCGAGCGAGACGGGGAGGCCGCTCAGTTCTTCGGCGCGCGGCGGGCGGTCCGTATCTTGAGCCAGCGCCATGGCCAGCTGTTCGTCTTCTTCGGTGAGCGGGTCGTCGAGCGCCACGATATAGCGGTTGTGCGTCTGAACACCGTGGCCGACGGACGGATTGTAGCGCCACTGATGCTGACGTTGGATGAAGGGAGCCAGGCGCGGGTCGGCCAAGTGGCGCCGCAGGGTGCGCTCCGAAATACCGACGAGGCTGGCGAGTTTTGCCGCGGACAGTTCAACGGACTGGCCGTCCTGCGTGAGACAGAGGCGGCGCAGCTGGATGATGAGTAGCGACAGATCGCCCCCCAGCTGTGGCGCCCAGCGGGTGAGGAAGTAGTCGCGGACGGGCAGGGTGACATCGGGCCGCACCAAGCGGTTGTAGATCGAGCGGTAGACGCCCATCAGTTGAAGTGTGTGGGACTCTAGTTCCATGAAACGGCTCCTCGTCGTGCGATGATGCGTAGTAGCTGTGACAAGGGTGGGTAGCTTCTCGACCGGCCGGACCGCGCTGCCTTAATCCCATCGGGCCGGGCAACTCTAGCCGGTCATCGGCGCTCGGCACCTCCCTCAGTATCTCCCGGCTGCCGGCGCTGCGGCAGAGCTAGCAGTCCATCCAGGTAGAACGCCTCCCAATAGAGCGGTTGGGCGTCCCCGAGGCGGCTGGGCCGCTCTTCCCACTCACCCAGCAGGAAGACGTGCCCATGACCGACGTTGCGCGTGGCAAGCACCCGGCGCTGCCGCATGTCAGCGATCAGTTTTGTGATCGTATTCCGGCTCACGGGTAGGGCCTGGGCCATCAGCAGGTCCGCCGTAGCATAGGCGGTCAGAAAGCCCTCCGCGTGATACTCGCGCGCCTCATGGGGAGAGCCCACCTCGCCACGGCACACCCGCCGCCGCAGCCAGCCGTAGAGCTTCTGGCCATCGGCGCTCCAGTCGTACAGCAGTGGGTGCTCCCGAAGACGGGTAGGGAAGTCCCAGATCATGGCCCCGTCCTCCTGCCGCCGCTCATGCTATGCGCTGATGACATGGCATGAGCCACCACACGCGACCTATGCGCCACAAGCATACCCAGGGCACGATGCCGTTGTGACATAGCTACCCGCTCGCGGCGACGGTGGGCAAGCACCCTGCCTGCCGTCGCACTCCGAGTGTACCAGATGATGCACAAAATATCGCCAACGTTGCGATCCATAGCATCACAATTCCTGTGCAACAATAGGATAGCACGGCATTCGCACCGAATACGAACCGGCGGCAGTGGATCCACTGCCGCCGGGCCGAGCTGGGGGACGGTTTCTGCTCAACCACCACGCCACTGAGCAGCCAGGAGCGCGACGATCTGCCGGAACCGCTGGCGGTCGGCGGCGGAGATAGTAGGGTCGGTGAGGATGGCCGTGAGTTGGCTGACGGTACTGTCCAAGGGGCCGAGCTGGGTCAGCGCTTGTGGCAGCTGACCGCCAGCTACCAGGAGCGTGTCGGTCTCCTCACCGGTGAGTTCCAGGGCCGTTGCCAGCGCCAGGATGGCGGCCCGGCGGGGTGGCTCCCGCTGACCGCGCTCCAGCCTGCTCAGGTAGCTGAAGTCGAGCCTCACCTGCCGCCCTAGGGCCGGCAGCGATAACTGAGCCCGTTGCCGGTGCGAGCGGAGGAGCGAGCCGAAGGAGGTCATGCCGGGAGCATACAGCGTCTTGGTCAATCTGGCAAAACCCCCTGCGGGAGGCCGGTCTTGGGCCAGTTGTCTTTGGTCACATTGACAAAAACATAGTAGAGACCCGCACTCGACGTTGATTGTGCCGGCCGCCGCCGCACTTCCCCGCTTCACTGACCACCGACCACTAGCCACTGACCAGGCTGGGTTGTCCGGCAGCTACTGGTCCAGCGGGCTATACTCTCGCCGTAACGTTGCCGGCTGCAATAGAGCGGTTCGGCCGAGGGAGGGCGAGTGATGGCGGTGTCGGGTGGTGCGTTCCGGGACGTGATGAGCCACTGGGCCACCGGTGTCACGGTGGTGACGACCTGCCACGATGGCGAGATCCACGGCATGACCGTGAATTCGTTCTCGTCGCTGACGGTGGAGCCGCCGTTGGTGCTCTTCTGCGCCGACCGTTCCGCGCACACCTACGGGCTTGTCGAGGCAAGTGGCGTCTTCGCCGTCAATGTGCTCAGTGCGAGTCAAGAGGAGCTTTCCAACCTGTTTGCCGGCCGCTACCCGGAGCGCGACGCGGACCGCTTTGCCGATGTAGCGTATCGGCAGGCGGCGACCGGAGCGCCCATTCTGCAAGGTAGTCTGGGGTACCTCGACTGTCGCGTGGTCGCGCGGTACCCGCAAGGTACGCATACCATCTTTGTCGGTGCAGTCGCGGCGGCGGAGTTGCTGCAGCCGGAGGTACCGCCGCTTCTCTACTACCATCGCCGCTACCGCCAGTTTCTCGATCATCGGTAGTGTCCAGGAGCATCCGGGGCCGGGTGAGCACACGGTCCGTCCGTCACACTGCTAGAGACTGAGCTAATGAACCGGACTCATACCTTCCCCGTCGTGACCGTTCGTGGGACTAGCTATGAGCTAGGGCGGCAACATGGTGAACAGGCCGCTCCGCTGGTCGCGCGGTACCTGCGCTGGATCGAGCGCCTCACGGGGCTACCCAGAGATACGCTCTGCCGCAACGCCATGCAGTTCGTCCCGCGGCTGGAAGCGCTCAGTCCGGCGTTGGTCGAGGAGGTGCGCGGCTTGGCCGACGGCGCGGGCATCTCCTTCGAGGAGGCGGTGCTCTGCCAGGCCCGCGCCGAAGCCGCGCACGCCCCCGCGGACGGTGGCTGCACGGCCTTTGCTTTGACCGGCGCGGCCACTGCCGACGGCCGCACGCTGGCCGGGCAGAACCAAGACCTCGCACCCGAATATGCCGACGTGACCATCGTGCTGCACGTCCAGCCCACCGATGGCCGGCCGCGGGCGGTGATGGTCACGTTTGCCGGACAGCTCGGCTACGCCGGGCTGAACGAGTACGGTGTCGCGCACTTTGCCAATGCGCTCTACGATGCGCCCTGGCAGCCGGGGCTGCCGCACTATCCACTCAAGCGTCTCACCCTGGAGCAGCGCACGGTGGCCGATTGCGTGCAGCTCTATCGTGACCACCGGGTCTGCTCGGCAGGCAATGTCGTGCTGTGCGATGGGCAGGGGAGTATTGGGGACATCGAGGCGCGGCCGGAGGGGATCGCCGTCTACACCGACGAGCATCCCAATGCCCGCTTACACACCAACCACTACGTCACGTCGCAGTTTGCACCGTTCGAGACCAACTCGCTGGCCGATTCCTGCCCGCGCCTCGACCGTATCCGTGTGCTCGTGCAGGAGCACTGGGGCCGGATCACCGTGGACACCATGAAGACGATCCTGGCGGACCATGAAGGCGACCCGGCCGGCATCTGTCGTCACGGCGGGGAGGGCATGCACTCCACCGCCGGCTATGTCGCCGATCCGGACGCCGGCGTGCTGCACGTGCGCCGCGGCCACGGCTGCCTCGGCACCTGGACCGCCTACGAAGTCTGAGCAAGACTGGAGTGCCCGTTGATGCCGTGGCCGTATGATCCTTCGCCGCCGCATATCACCCCGGAGATGCTGCTCGCGGACCGGTGCAAGCGCGAGGGGATCACGCCGGCGTCGTTGGCCCTGCCGCCGGTGTTGGTCGCCACCTTCCAAGGTGTGTCCTACCAGCATTTGGCCGCCCGCACCGGGGTCACACCGCCAGCGGCCCGTCAAGATGGCACCGCCGTTGTAGGGGGTACTGCTATCGAGAAGACCCCGGATGAGGGGTGCCCGATAGCCGTGGTGCGACTGCCGGCCGGAGCGCCGACTGCCACCCTGGTGCTGGAAGGAGCGTTTGTCCGCGGCGTGCAGACGGCCCTGGTCGTTGGGTCGGCTGGGAGCCTCCGGGCCAGTCTCCCGCTAGGCAGCACCGTCGTCGTGACCGACGCGGTGCGCGAGGAAGGCACGTCCTACCACTACCTCCCGGCCGGTGTCCCAACGTGTGCCGACGCCGAGATCAGCGACCTCCTGATGCAAAGTGCGGCAGCGTGCGGCGCCAATCCGGTGCGCGGATCAACGTGGACGACTGATGCACCGTTCCGGGAGACGACTGGGGCCATCAAGCGGCATCAGGAGGCCGGTATAGCGGTGGTGGAGATGGAAGCGGCGGCCATCTTTGCCGTAGCGCAGGTGCGTGGCGTGCGCGCCGGGGCGCTGGTGGCTATCAGCGACGAGCTATTCGTCCCGTGGCGGCCGGGCTTTCACGACGAAACGTATCTCACCGCGCTGACGCGAGGCATTGACGCGGCGCTCCTCGCCGCCGAGCAGCTCGCGCGGCCCTCGCCGCCAAGTGCTCATCTTTGAACGCGATGATCCGCCGCGCTCGACAATCCCTGTGATTAGGCCACCGGGTCGGTTAGACTAGACTCCAAGGGAGGCGTATCTGATGAATGCACAAACCGGCAGTATTGCGCGCGAGCAAGAGGTGCTGGATTCCACCATCGCAGCACTCGCTACCGAGCTGCGGACGTTCGAGCGGCACCGGGTTGAGTTGCTCCAAGATCATGCTGGCAAGCACGCTCTTATCAAGGGTAGCGAAGTAGTTGGCATCTTCGAAAACGATGTTGCGGCTGCTGAAGCCGGGTATGCGCGGTTTGGACTTTCACAGTTCTTGGTCAAGCAGGTAGTGGCTGAGGATGCCCCCTTGATGATTATGAGCCTGCGGGCAACACTGAGGTAAGCAGGGTGCCTCCTGCTGCTACGTTCTCCCAAGCCATCACCCCTCAAGGGCCGATCTTAGATGTAGAGATAGCTCTTCCCGATGCTGTTGAGCAGGCATTGCGAACTGCTAGACAAACACTCCCGGCGTTTATCCCGGGAACTGCAATCGTTGATACAGGCGCTACTGCGACCGTGGTTGCTTTGGATACGGTCCAGCGGCTGAGACTCAATCCACTTTCTTCAGTCGAGATCAAGATTGCGAACGGGCAGGTAATCATATGTGGACGATACTTGATTAAGGTCGTGCTACCGGCCCCCTTGCCGCCGGTCACCATTCTGGCGGTCGCCATGCCTGGCCTCCGTGCGAATGACTTGTACTTGCTAGGCAGAGATGTTCTCAGCAAGGGCACTTTTTGCTTACATGGACAGGATAATCTATTCACACTCACTTTATGAGCCGTGGCGCTCGCGGAGTAGGGCAGCGGCCGCGACTTCGCGTTGGAGCTTGACGTAGGCTTCGTCTATCGGGATGTTGGCCGCAGAGCCGGGGGCAAACCCGCAGTCGGGGTTGAGCCAGAGCCGCTCGGCATCCACATAGCGCAGTGCTTCCTCGGCGCGGGCAGCAATCGTCTCCGCCGTCTCGATCTGCTCACCGCGCACATCTACGCAGCCTAACCCGATGGTCCGATCATCCGGTAGGTTACGCAGGACGCTCATGTCCCCGGCCACCGGGATCGAGTATTCCAAGACGTACTGATCTACGTTGAGTCGTTGCATCGCCGGGACCAGCGTCTCGTAGCCGCCCGCAGCTTTCCAGCCCAGCCGGCCGGCATTGCCGCGGCACAGGTGAATTGCGACGGTGACACCGCGCACGCCGGTGATAACCGCGTTGAGCAGGTCCACACAGTGGTCAATCTCGTAGCTTGGGTCCGCGTAGCTCGCGCGTCTGGCCGGATCAGCTAACGCACACAAGCTCGCGTCATCGAACTGCACGACGGTTACCCCGGTCCGGGCCACGGCCTCCAGCTCGTGCCTGAGGACCGGTACCAGCGCCTGCATGAACGCTTCCCGCGTAGGGTAGGCGCGGCGGGACCGCTCCGGCTCCCACAGCCGTTGCCCCAGCAGGTAGGGTGATGGCAGGCAGACCTTCGTCATCCGGTCGGTATGCCGGACGAGAAAGCGGGCCTCTTCCGCAATGCGGCCGGGTCGGCGCGGAGTCATTGGCTCGACCACCATATGGAAGGGACGTGCCTTGCCTAGCTCGTCGTCTACGACGTAGGCCTCGAAGCCGTGCATGATCTCGGCGATCACGCCGAAATACGACCGGCGCCGCCATTCGCCATCGGAGATCAGGTCGAGGCCGGCGGCCTCCTGCATAGCGATGATGTATTGCGTTGCGGCGTCGAGTCGTCGCGCATACACGTCTGCTGGGGTGTGCCCTTCGGCGCGCGGATCGAGCAAGTCGCGCAAGAATTGTGGCCGGGGCATACTGCCCACGACGCCGGTAGGAAAGAGCTGCCCGCTCGTGCCGACCTGGCGTGCCATCATCGCCATTCCGCGCACACGATCTCGTAATCCTCGGTGGTGTCAATCTCGTAGTAATCGCCGTGTGTGTCCACTTTGTGTATCGCTACGCCCTGCTCCAGCATCTCTTGCAGGAGGTGGATCAGGTAGGCGGTCTGCACAGAGGCGGCGCCCTGAAAAGGCTGGTCGCCGTAGTCGGCTACGACCCGATGGTAGTGCTCGCGTAGCAGGTGGGCGCCGCGCGGGCTGAACTTAGCGACGCCGATGTACTCGCCACTCGCTGCTGCCGCTGGGATGAGGCGACTCACGCTGGTGATACGGTCGCCTTGCGCCAGCACTTTCTCGGCGTCGGATTCCGGGTGCTGCGAGCGACGCCGATACCGCCGGCGCCAGTCAGTATCTACCACTAATGTAATGTCGGCGCGACTGCGCATCAGCCGTTCTACGGCGTGCGAGCGATAGAGGATGTCGGCGTAGGTACAGACGAAGCCGTCGGTCATGGCCGGTTCGGCGTAGAAGAGCGAGGCGAGGATGTTGTTCCGTGGCCAGTCCACGTTCTCGTAATAGGTGAACTCGGGGTAGGCTGCGCGGATGTGGGGCAGCTGATAGCCACCGACAAAGGCGGTCCGGCGTGGCCCGAAGCCCCCGGCAGCCAGCGCCTCCAAAATCCAGTCCAGGATACGCCGACCCGCTACCGGCGCAAAGCACTTTGGCTGCTCGGCAGTCAGGGGCATGAGGCGCTGGCCGCGACCAGCGCCAATCACAATTGCTTGCATCGGCCCAAGTCTAGCAGTATGCAGCCGCGGAGCAGCGCCGGCGCGTGGCAGGCGTTTATCGCTCGCTCAAGCGCCATCGCCGGAGGGGAGACCGAGCGCCCAATCCACCGCCCGGTCAAAGAGCTGGACCACATCGCCCGTGCTCCGGTGAAATGTGGTGTCATGCCAGAACAAGAAGACGGTCCTGGCCTGTGCCGGTTGCCCATGCACCAGCTCGGCGCCCGCCTCCGCTGCCAAGATCGCATAGTCACCACCAAACCGATGCATCGCCAGTGCTTGTACCCCTGGCCCTTTTTGTGGCCAGGCGATACTGAACGTATCAGGTCGTCGCACCGCAAAGAGATGCTGGTCAGCGGGTAGCCCCGCAGTGATCGGATGGTCAGTGTCTACAATCCGAATGTAGGTTTCGTGATCGCGCGTGCTACCCCGGGGAGTCAATTGTGTCGCTGCCAGTAGCCGTGGCCCCCAGAAGATTAGCGGCGTAGTGGTTTGGGCATAGCGCGCCGCTGTGTCGAGATCCTGGATAGTGGAGCTTATCAAGAGCAGTTCGTGGCTCGCGGCGACCTCCACCGGGTCAGGCGCATTGCCATCGGCGGTTCCGAGCACGGTGACCGTGGCGCCCCGCGCCTCCAGATGTGCCACGACGGCAGCATCACCTTTCATCAACTCTGTGGGCTGTCCCACCAGGAAGGCAATCCGGGTGTCCGGCGGCAGCAGCGGCAGCGGCGCCGGGGCATCCGGCGCCGGGAGCTGCGGGAGCAGTGGCCGCAGTGTCTCTGGATCGCTGAGGTGGCGCAGGCGTTGTGCGTTGGCGTCCAGCCCATCCGAGACCCGTTGCAGCGCCGCCTCCCATTGTGCTACTGCCGCCGCCGGCTCTTGATCGGGCAGCCAGCGGGCCGCCTCCGCCGCCATGGCCGGGCGCAGCTCGGCGCCGAGCGCGGCGAGACGGCCCCGCACGGACTCGGTGGCTAGGGCCCCGGTGAGATGGCGCTCGGCCTGGGCGGTGAAGTAGGCTTGATACTGGGGACTCGCGAGGAGGCTGGCCAGGAAACTCTGCATGGCACTGCTAATCACTACCGGACTGAAGGTAGCTTCCTCGGTGGCATCGGTTTCCTGACCCAAGTCAAAGGCCGATTCGGTGTCCCACATGAACATCTGCCAACGGGCGTCAGGCCTACCGCGCATCCGTGCGGCATACCAGTCGCCGCCATCCCAATGAGGCCCCCCGGCCCACAGCCAGAGGATGATGAAGGAAGTGAAGTTCTCGATGTCGAGCTGCTGCAGGGCTTGCTCGTATTCGGCCACCGTGCTCAAGTCCGTACTGGTCAGCCGGTCCGCGAGCTCCTCCCACGCTATGTGCTCGTCCGGGTGCCCCTCGGTGGCAGCTTCCACCAGGTCCCAGTCGTCGTGGCCGAAGTGTGTGGACAAGAAGGCTTCGTCAATCCGCTCAGTGAGGTTGTACAGTCCCCAGTAGGCCCCATTCAGGTACACCTCCACCCAGCGTCCCCGCGCTGCTACCTGGCCCATTGCCCCGTGCAGGTCCCGGACCACCTGATCCCGCACGTACACCGCCTCTTCCACACACCGCGACCCGCCGCGACATTGCCAACTGTCATCGGCCCCTGCCCGCAGTACCAGCCGGTCATACGTCTGTCCAGGCTCAACCCCAAACAGCGGATATGCCAGCTCGCGCGGCCCATACTCTCCCCGGAAGTACAGCCGGAATGACCGCTTGGTAGATTCCCTCCGGCTCCCACCCCCGTGGATGCGTAGCCCGGCTCCCACACTGAAGCCCGGCTCCCCCTCCGGCGATAGCCACTCCACCGTCACCGGCCGCTCCCAACTCTGCCCCCGCTCCTGCGGGTTGACGTAGATCCCCTTCGCCTCGTCCCACAGATGCGCCGGATCCGTTACCAGCGACAGCACCGGCAGACCGGTGCTCTCCCCCATCAAGTACGTCGCCGTGGTCACGGCACTTACCGGCACAACGTCGTCCAGGGCCACTGCCCGCAGCACCGTCGTCTCCGTCAGTTCCAGGGGTGCCGTGTACTCCTGGCCTCCTACCGTCGGATCGGTCCCGTCCAGCGTGTAGTACACGATGCTCCCCGGCTCCGGTGTGTAGAGCTGCACCGTCACCGGGCCAGCATAGCGTCCGCTATCCGGCGTAACCTCTACCGGTGGCGCGTCTGGTGGCGCCCGCCGGCGGTGGCGGGTCGTATTCGCCGCGCCGGGCGTCGGCGTGGGAAAGGACACCCAGCGGTCGAACACCGTGCCCAGTCGCCCCAGGGAGACATCCGCTAACTGCGGGCCGAAGGTCACCTCGTCTACCACTTGCCCGTCTGGGTCGAACAGGCCCACATACTCCCCGCCGCGGCTCAACCGGAAGCTGGTGTGCCAGCCTTCCGCTGTCACCTGGTCTAAGCCGGAGGCCCAGATCACCAGAAAGGCGCCTGGCGTCAGTGTCGTGACGGGGAGGGACCACTTGGTCGGCTCAGTGGGGTCATCGGTGAGGGTGTAGCCGAGGAGGGAGACGGGCGTGGTCGTGGGATTGTGCAGTTCGATCCAGTCGGAGTAGCCACCCTGGTCGTCGGCTACCGTGCGCGTATTCGCCGCCTGGACCTCGGTGATGAGGACACCGGGGGAGGCAGCTTGCGCCGCCGGCACGCCGCTTGTCAGCCCAACCAGAAGCAGCCCTAGCACCAGCGCGCGACCCAGCAGGCTCAACCGACGCAAGCTGCTCACTGGTCTGCCCACAGCACGCGCATGTCACGGAGTGTATCAGGTGCTCAGGCAGCACGATTGGAGTGGCCAGGCTTACGGTGGAGGTATCCTGCTGATGGGATGTGACCGCCGCGCCGCCGACCGGGTTGGGTGCTAAACTGCGTATTCACTGTGCGTGCTGGCGCTTACTCCTCGACTTGCTGCTGCGACTGCCACGCACGCCAACGGGCCAGGTCTCCCGACCGCAGGCGGTTGCTCCAGAGCGCGTCGGGGCCAGCGCGGCCGAGCAGGTGCATGCGCCGTGCCCAGCCGAGGTAGCCGGGGAGTTGCCGCACGAACGCGCGCAGCGCCGCCGGATTGACCCGCCACCAAGGACGCTCGTGCGGCAGCGACGGTGCGTAGATACCGAAGGTCTCCAGACGCCAGCGCCGATACCGGCGGTCGCGGAGCCACCACAGATGGCGCAGGTGACAACGCCAGGCCCGCATCTCACTATTCTCCAGGTTTATGTGTATGCACTGGCCGCGATCCGGTCAAGAGCCGTGCAGCCGCGTACCGGGTGTCGCGATCGTTCCCCACGTGCCCGCTAGAACAGAAGCTGGACCATAATCAGGACGTAAATGAAGCCCAGTATGCCGAAGGCTAGGCCCAGCACTATGAACAGGGCCACCTGCTTGCGAAACGACATCCGGTAGATATGCCGACGCAGCCGATCGGTAGGCTCGTAGATACGCTCCGGCGGTTCATCGCTCATCTGTACCTCACGATGCTCAGGGGGCGGTAGGCTGTACTGGCTTGGGGTCCTCGACAAGCGCGCTGACCGGCGCCGTCCTTAAATTGTAGAACGGAAAGGCCCGTGTTTGCACTGCGGCGATGAGGCGGGCAGCGCCGCCGGCCGCAAGGCCACTCGCTTCCGGTGGTTTGTCCGTACCGATCAGGGCGGTGGCCTTGGCTCGAATGGCCGCCGGCGCCTCCAGCAATGCCAGCAGGAGCGTGGCCCAACAGCGGGCCACGACCGTGGGGTTGTAGCCGCCACCGCCGACGATCACCAGCCGTCCGTCGCAGAAGTGGTGCGCCAGTTGGTGGATGCTGCGGGCGATATGCGCGAAGGTACGCAACGTCAATCCCAGCCGCACCATCGCGTCTTGGTGGTGGCCATCCACCCCGAACTGCAAGATGATCGCCTGTGGACGGTAGGCCTGGACGAGCGGCGGCACAAGCGCGTCGAAGACGTGACAGTAGGTAGCGTCGCTCGTGCCGCGGGGAAGCGGGATGTTCACCTTGCTGCCCAGTCCTTGACCCCAGCCCAGCTCATCGTAGTGCCCGCTGCCTGGAAAGAAACGTCCATCGTAGCGGTGCAACGATACCGTGAGCACGTCCTCGCCATAGAGTAGCTCTTGCGTCCCGTCCCCGTGATGACCGTCAATGTCAATGATGGCAATACGGTGCCAGCCGTAGCGCCGTTGGGCGTGTCGGACCGCGATCACTACATCGTTCAATGGGCAGAAGCCGCTGGTACGGTCTCGGTGCGCGTGGTGCAGCCCACCACCGGGATTGAAAGCGTGGGCTGCTCCAGCCATCGCGATAGCATCTACGCATGCCAGCGATCCGCCGACGGCCACGCGTGCCCGCTGCCAGACGCCGCGCCAGGCCGGGGTGGAGGTGCCGTCCAACGTCCCGTGACCACGGCGATCCGCCGCTTGCAGCCGGTCGAGGTAGTCGGAATCGTGGACCGTGAGGAGTGCGTCGAGAGGCGCGGCCTCTTGCTGAAGCTCCGGCAGGAGCGGGTCGAAGCCGCAAGCGGTGAAGAACTGCCGTGCCGTGCCATAGCGTTCCCAAGCACGCGGCAGTGGCGAGAAGCCGCGACCCGTATAGGCGGGGTGGTAGGTCAGGAGCACACGTCCAGGCATAGTGGTTGTCTCCAGGTGAGACGGTAACACGTGTCGTCCGGCCCGCCGGCTGGTGCCACTGCCGCGCTGACTCTACACCATCCGTATGGGAGAGGGTGTGGTGCCAGTGCCGCTCTATATGATGGTGAGGGCCGGACCAGCGGTGAGATCGAGGGGATCACATGGATACCACAGACGCGGTCAAGCTATTCCGAAATAACTGGTTTCGCCGCAACGAAGAGCATTTGGAGCTTACACCTGCCGAGGAGCAGCTCATTACCGCGGCTCTGGGCCGGGCGCCGAAGCGATGGTCCGGCGCCCCGGATGTCGAGCGGATGGAGAAGATTCTGGCCGATGAGCCGTCGGTGCTCGACCGCATCGGCGCACAGCTGCTCCAGGTCGTGATCGGCATGAAGGGGTGCGGCCCGGCCGTACAGCTCCTCCTCGACCGGGGCGTGCCGCTCGAAATCGAGGCGATCGAGTACAACGTCCTGCACGAGGCGTCGTGGGGCGGTATGACCGATACTCTCCAGGCCGTGTTCGAGGCGGGTGCGGCGGACGCGACTGGTGTCTCGGTACGCAAGCCGCACACCGGCTGGCCCGACAACCTCTCCCTCATGTATTGGACCGCCTGGGGTGGATACGCGGAGCTTGCCAAGCTCTTGATCCGCTACGGCGTCGGCGTTCACCACGAGTTGCCGATCAAAGGAAACGGAGAGCGGGGTACGACCTCCCTGCAGGAAGCCGCCGTGCCTAGTCATTGGGGAAAACAGGTGTGGCGGGCCGACGGAAAGCGTGAGGTCGCGCGGTTAATCATCGCAGACGGAGCCTACTACGATGTCTACTCGGCGTGTGCCCTCAACGATACCGACCGGCTGCAGGAACTCATTGACGAGGACCTCGCCGTCGTGGGTGCCACTGAAGATTACGGCATGACGCCGCTGCATTGGGCGGCGCGGGCCGGAGCAATGGAGTGCGCGGAGCTGCTGGTGGAAAAGGGAGCCGCCGTCAACGCGCTGAACGAAGCCTGGCGGACCCCTCTGCCGCTGGCCGTGGAGCAGGACCGGGCCGCGATGGTCCGTCTGCTCGCTGGTCACGGTGCCGACTTGAACACCCAGGACAAGAAGGGCCGCACGCCCCTCCATCGGGCAATGTACGAGGGCCGGGTCGCCGCCGCCGAGTCGCTGCTGGAAGCGGGCGCTAACCCGATGGTATTGAACAAGCGCGGCAAGAATGCCTTCGAGATCGCGAGGAAAGACGCCAGACACTTCAGGGCACGAGCGTGAGCGCGTTGCTGCGATACAATAGGGTGTGAGCCGGTGTGGTCATCAGCGCCAGCGTAGACCGAGGAGTGATCGTGATGCAAGGCACGAGGATGGCAGTTTCGCCGGTAGTGCTGCCGGTGGATGCTGATGGACTGTACACCGCCGACGAGTTCATGGCGTTGCCGCTCGATCTGAAGCGCTACGAGTTGGTGCGCGGTGTGCTCGCGGAGGTAGCTGTGACCGGTTATGAACACGCCGAAGTCGAGGCGAATATCTTCCGCCTGCTTGACCAGCACGTTTGGCCCCGACGGTTAGGGCGGATCACGGGGGGCGGTGCGATGTTCTGTCTGCAGCAGGAGCCGGATACGCTGCGCCGCCCTGATGTCGCGTTTGTGCGGACGGATCGTCTTCCGGCACGCGATCAGCGGCGCTCATATGCCCAGTTCATTCCTGAGCTGGCCGTAGAAATCCTCTCGCCAAGCAATACGGCAGCAGAGATGCGGGGAAAGGTTACGGAGTACCTGCGGGTAGGCGTTCGGCTGGTATGGATAGTTGATCCTGAGACGGAGACTGTGACGATCCATACACCGGATGCGGCGCCGGTGATTCTGCCCGCCGGCGCCGAGATTACCGGTGGCGCCGTGCTCCCCGACTTCTGCTGCCCCGTCGTCGCCTTCTTCGACCTCGCGTGAGCCATCGCGCGGTGCGGTGTCGTTACCGCCGGAGCACCCTATCACCCTCCACGTCTGTCCTACGCGAGCGGCACCATGAGTGATACGCAAACACATCCTCAGTTCCTGATGGTCCTGCGTGGGCCGGCCGGTGTGGGGAAAACCACCCTCGCGAAGTCAGTGCAGACTACGGCCGACCAGCGTGTCGCGGCCATTGATACCGACCTCTTCAACTGGGAGATCGTCCCTGGCGAGCCGGACAAGGCGCTCGTGTATCGCAATCTCGTCATGCTTGCTGAGAACTATCTTCGTAGCCGCTATAGCGTCATTATCAGTGGCCTGGTCATCTCGTCGGAAGAAGCGGGAGCAATGCAGAAGCTCCGCCGGTTCGCCGCCAGCCGTGGCGTCATCTTCCTGGACTTCTACTGTTGGGCGTCACGTGAAGTGGTGGTCCAGCGCAATCGGGCCAGAGACAAGCGGGTGCCGGAAGCGGCGGTGCTCCGTTGGTGGGAGCAGGCCGAGTCGGACAAGCCGAATGTGGCGTGGGAGCTTACCACTCTGGACATGAGTGCGGCGCTAACGCCGCTCACTGGTCAGGTGCTCGCTACCATTGATGCGGCTCATCGCCAGCTGCTTGCAAGTGGAACAACCCCTCCCAAGAGTAAACTGCGGCAAGATGGCTAGCGCTCCGTGTTCAAGACGTGGCGAGATCTCATAGAGTTGACATAACAAAACAACTGCCATACAAGTGCCACAGGTAGGGAAGTGGGGGGTAACCACAAGGGTTGCCCCTACAGCAACCGGCTTCCGCCGCACCCCCCTCTCTATCGCTCGGCGATGGAGAGGGGGCCGGGGGGTGAGGCGCGGTTACCGGAGACTGCGTACCGGCGAGAGCAACGGCCAGAGCACCGCGAGCAGCCCGCCAAGGGCACCGATCAGCAGCGCATTCCCCACGCCGAGCGCCTCGGCAAGGATACCGCCGACCAGCGCCCCCAGCGGCAACGTGCCCACGCCGATGAACTCCATGCTCGCGTTGACGCGCCCAAGCAGCCGCGGCGGTGTCAGCGCTTGCTGCATGCTGGTGCTGGTGACGTTGTAGAGGGGATTGGCAATCCCCAGGAGCAAGGACCGGCAGACCAGCAGCGGCAGTGCGGCCCCCAGCAGGACGCCGGCCAGCGGGACCAGCAAGTTCGCCACGCCGATCAGGAGTGCTCCCATCAGCATCGTTGGCCCCTGGCCTAGCCGCAGAGTCACACGGTTGACCAGCACTGCGCCAAACAACCAAGCAACGCTGCCCAGCGCGTAGATCGTGCCGAGCAGTGCCGGTGATATCGCCAGGTGGCGCAGGGCATAGAGCCGGAAGAGCGCATCGCCGATGCCGCCGAAGCCGTTGAGGGTGCCGGAGCAGCCAGCGAAGGCCCGCAGCACCGGCTCTCTCGTCAGCAGGCGCAGCCCCTCGCCGATCTCGCGCCAGATACGCTGTTCCTGATTGCCTGCGGGTTGGGCCGGCTCGACTGTGCGGATGAGTCGGAGGCACAGCGCCGACGCCAAGAACGAGCCGGCATCCACCAGGATCGTCAAGGGTGCGCTAATGAGCTGCACCAATACTCCACCAACGCCCGGACCGGCGATTTGCGCCAGCGACTCGCTCGCCGCGAGCTTGCTGTTGCCTTCTACCAGCTGCCTGCGTGGTATGAGGGCTGGCAGATACGAGTCGGCGGCCACGTTGAAGAACACGGTCAGGGCGCTGGCAAGCGCGGCGACGAGATACAGGTATTCGATGCGTAGGAGACCGAGTGCCGCGGCCAGTGGGATCGAACCCAGGAGCAGTGCCCGCCCCCAGTCGGCCCCGATGAGCACCGGCCGTCGGCGCAGACGGTCAACCCAAGCACCGGCGGGTAGGCTGACCAGGAGTGACGGTAGGGTCGCCGCCGCCGTGAGGATGCCCAGCTGCGCCGGTGTCGCATCAAGGGTCAAAATGGCGGTCAGCGGCAGTGCGAGCATTGTGATCTCTGAGCCGAAGAGGGAGATCGTTCGGCCGGCCCAAAACTTGCGGAAGTCAGGGTGGTGCCAGAGGTTCATAGTTGACTGAGTTCCTCGGTCGTGCGAATCGCCGCGCCGCCGCCATCACGTTGGCCTTTCGACAGATCACTCTCCGCCAAACGGCAGCTTATGATACTGGGTGCTGCGTAGGGGCTAACCTGGTGGCTGCCCGATTCGTTCGCTTGGGTAGAGAGAGGCGGCACGAGCGCCACCCCTACGGAGGCCAGGCATGAGCACAGCGCCGGATTGGTTGCCCGCCGTTGCCGCCGCCCATGCTGCTGAGGTGCATATCTGGACTGAGGGCGGCGTGACGGTGCGCCGGGTGACTGGTGGGGCCAACAATGCTCTGTACTGCGTGGAGGCTGGCGGTCAGTGGTACGCCTGTAAGCTGTGTGTTGCCGATGAGCGCCGGCGGGCGGCGCGAGAGTACGGTGCCCTGCGCCTGCTGCAAGCAGCCGGCCTGGACATCGCGCCGCAGCCACTCTGGTTGGACGAGAGCTGCACCATCCTGCCTTACCCGGTGGTTGTCTATCGCTGGCTGCCCGGCGAGCCGCTTGTCCCACCGCTCACGGCCCAGCAGCTTGCCGCGCTCATCGCCAGTATCCAACGCTTGCACACCATCCACCCGGGGGACTTCGAGCACGTTGAGCTATTCGACGGTTGGTTCCACTGGTTTGACTTCGCACCGTACCTCGACGAGCTTCACGGCTTCCTAGCCGAGTACGGACCCTGGCTGGTGGCCACCGATCCGCAGGGACGAGACCTGTATGATCGGCTCGCTCGGCTGGTGAACGGTTGCGCGGAATTCGTCGCCGCCACCGCCGCGAACCCCGGGCGCGAGAGCGTGCCGCTGTGCCTGTGCCGCGTGGACCCGAACCTGGCGAACGCGGTGTGGAGCGACGATGGCTGTCTCCGCTGGGTAGATTGGGAATACAGCGGGTGGGGCGACCCGGCCCTCGACTTGGCCGACCTGCGCTGGCACGCGGCGCTGTCAAGCTTCAGCACAGCGCAGCATGCCTGGCTCCGTAACAGCTACTGCCGGCCAGCAGGGGATGATGACTTTGAGGCGCGCCTCATGGTATGGGACCGTCTCTTGGCGACACGGTGGGCCTTCCTGATCTTGCGCTTGCTCTGGAGTGGACATCACGGTCCGGATCGAGTGCGTCTGACCAGGCCTCCCACCGATGTCGTTGCGCTTCGTGTACGCCTGATCCGTTTCATCGAACGCGCCGAGCAGGTAGTCGCCGGGGACCGTTAGCCGCCCGTCATTCCGACCACTGGCACCCACCGCGTCACTGCGGCGAAAGCCGCAGACCAGACCCACTCTCCTTACTGTAAAATCTATGGTCCGTTGCTCATCGAGACCCGAGCCGGCCTTTGTTGCTGCCCTTGCGGCTACGCCTTGGGAGCGCTGGGACGCAGCCTGACTGACAGTCGGTTGACGGGCGGTGTACCGGCTGCCTAGGCTGCCTAGAGTGAATAGGTCCGGTGTTGGCCTCTGGGCTATTTTCCCGCCTCCGGCGGCGCCCCCTCTCCACCATGTGGAGAGGGGGCCGGGGGGTGAGGATTTAATCGGATGACGCGAGGAAAAACCTCCTGGCAGGTCTGTGGATAGCGACCGGGAGGTGCTGGATGGTGAATGTGACCGAGCTACGACGTACCCCGGTGCAGCTTCCCGGCATGCTGGACTTGAGCGAGGACCAAGCCCGGCGGCTTCAGGTGCGGGCCTTGGTGCCCGGCGAGGACCTGGCGCGGCTGGTGCCCGACGTTGAGGGCCTTGCCATCAGTCTGACGAATATCAGCTTTTTTAGCTTTCGGCACTTGCCGGCGCAAACCACGATTGAGCTGCACTTCCTCCGGGACAGCAGCGCGGCGGACCTGGAGATCCTCGGGGATTTGGTAGCGCTTGAGACTGATGACGTGCCCTACGAGGGCCGGATCACGACGCGGTACCACTACACGGTGGTCTTCGACCGCGGCACCGAGCGGTCGGTGGACTACGTGCTGGCAGTGTTGCAGGGCCATGAGTTGCCGTCGCTGTCACCGAGCGACCCGACGTTCGTGGCGACCGGCCTGCGGGGCTGGCTCTTCCGGCTGCGCCGCCGCGTAGGGCGCGAGGCCCAAGAGGGCTTGGTGGTGCAGGGGGTCCTGGTCGTGGCGGCCCTGGCCTTTTTCGGGTTGCTCGATTGGCTCGGCACTTCCTTGGGGTTGGGCTGGATCGCCGCTGCACTCGTGGCGCTGGTCATCGCCGTGCCGGTCGTGGCCTTGGCGGTCTTCGTCTTCCTCTTCCGGGGCTAGGGAGACGGCCACTCACTGCCCGGCGGTGACCGGCAGGGCCGGGCCCGCGCTCCACTCGGCCCAGGAGCCGTCGTAGAGCCGGACGCGCTCGTAGCCGAGCAGCTTGAGGGCAAGGAGACCACTGGCCGCTGCAAACCCGCGACCGCAGTAGGCGATCACTTCACGGTCCGGGGTTACGCCCGCGGCAGCGTAGAGTGACGCCAAGTCGTCCGTTGGCAGATACGTCAACGCCTGCTCGGTTGCCAGCAAGCGGTCGCGTTCGGCGGTGGGTGCCGTTGCCAGGGCGGGATCGGCGTTCGCCAGGTAGGGGACGTTGACGGCGCCGGGGATGTGACCCGGCCGATCACCCCACGGGTGTACCGCGCTGCTGTGGTACTGATCCGGTGCCAGACAGTCAACGATGGCTACGTTGGGTTGATCGAGTGCTGCGACTACGGTGGCCTTCGTGGCGAGCCAATCCGGCTGCGGTCGCGGGGTGAACGTGGCCGGCGGAGGCACCGGTACCTCCGTGGACAGGGGGCGGCCCTCCGCACGCCAGCGGCGCAGGCCGCCGTCGAGGACCCGCACGCGCGCATGGCCATAGTAGGCTAGTGCCCACCACAGCCGGGCTGCCGACAGGGGCAGCACCATGTCGTCGTAGGCCACGACGAGGGTGCGGTCGCCGATCCCGAGGCGTTCCATCACCTGCGCGAACGGCGCTGGTGACACGAGGCGGTCGGGCACGTTGCTCTGTGGGTCGGCGAGGTCGCGCACCATGCCGACAAAGGCTGCCCCGGGGATATGGCCGGCCAAGTAGCCGGCTTTGTCGTCGGCACTGATCCCGTGACCGGCCTCGTACTGAGCACGCCAACGGACATCAACCACCCGCACGTCGGGGTGATCGAGGTGGTCGGCCAGCCAAGCCGTCTGGACGAGAGGAGAGGCATCCGGTGGTTGCATCGCTGGTGCCTCCCGGCGGCAATTCGTACCGCCATGACACCGAGTATCATACCTGCGGGAGGCCTAGTCGGATTCCCGTGCAAGTGGAAATGACCGAGAAACACCAACAGACCTTAGGATAAATGTGATGCCCCCAGTCGTCCCTCGCCCCATTCCTTATCAGGGCAGCAAGCGCCGGCTGGCCGCGCGTATTCTGCGTTACTTCCCGGCGCGCATCGAGCGTCTGGTCGAGCCGTTTGCCGGGTCCGCTGCCGTCACGCTGGCGGCAGCGGCGCAAGGTCGCGCTCGTCGTTACCTCATCAACGACAGCCTGGTGCCGTTGGCAGAGCTTTGGCACCGCATTATCCACCACCCGCAGGAGCTGGCCGCTGCGTATGAGCGCCTGTGGCGCGGCCAACTGGACGATCCGGCCGGGGCCTACTACGCGGCTCGGCGAGCGTTCAACGAGTCGGGCGATCCAGAACGGTTTTATTATCTGTTGGCGCGTTGCGTCAAAGCCGCCGTGCGGTTCAATGCCGCCGGGGAGTTCAACCAATCTCCCGATAACCGGCGTCTCGGCGCTCGTCCCCAGGTGATGCAAGCGCATATTCTCGCCGCCTCGGCGCTGCTCCGCGACTGCGCTGAGATCGAAGCGGTCTCGTACACGGAAGTATTCGGACACCTGGAGCCGGGTGACTTCCTGTATTTGGACCCTCCGTACCAGGGAGTGAGTGGGTCTCGTGATTCGCGCTATTGCCAAGGCACCGATCTGGATGAATTTCTCGCCGCGCTAGCTATGCTGAATACGCGCCGAGTGCCCTATGCGCTCAGTTTTGACGGGCGCTGTGGCGAGAAAGTGTATGGCCAGGAGCTACCGCCGAGTCTCAACCTCACGCGCCTCGAGCTTGTCGCCGGCCGCTCATCGCAGGCCACCTTGCTGGGCCGCACCGATGTCACTACGGAGTTGCTCTACCTCTCACCGGCGTTGATTGCCCGAACAAAGCTGGCCACACCCTCAGCACCGGCGCAACGTAGGCTTGCCCTTGTGTCCTCCTAGCCACCGCGTCCCTCCGGGTCGTGTTGATTGGCGCTGTCCGGGGCCGTAAGATCATCGGGAGAGGTGGAGCGATGGGGTGGGAGACGGTCAGCGCGTTCCTGACTACGCGAGCGGCCGGATCGCTGGGCATCGCGGCGCTCGCGCTGCTCCTCGCCGGGGGCGTGTGGTGGCTGCGACGGATCGTGAGCCGCCGGCTCCGGTCGTCCGAGAGCGAGAAGCTCAGGCGGCAGGCAGCGATCCGATTCCTGGATGACATCCGCGTCGTGGTACCGTTGATGATTGTGGTGGGTGGCGCCTACCTGGCGCTCGCCAACCTCTCGCTCTGGGCTGCCGACGATCAGCGCCCGGTGGTGTGGCTGGGGGCCGTAGTCCTGGGGCTGGCGCTCATCGCTGTGGTGCGGATGGCGCGCAGTTTTGTGAGTGTGTTCACGGAGCAGTTGGAGCAGCGGGTACAGACACCCGATCAGCTGCGGGTGCTGCAATCCGTCGTGCCCCAGGTGCAGCGGGCGTGTACGGGCGCCATTGTGGTCGTCGGCGCGCTGGTGATCCTGGAGCAAGTGGGTGTCCCGGTGGCGCCCTTGCTGGCCGGTCTGGGCATCGGCGGTATCGCGGTGGCCTTCGCGGCTCAGAACACCCTCGCCAACCTCCTGGCTGGCCTCAGCATTTTCATTGATGGCACTGTCCGCGTGGGCGATATGGTCGAGTTGGATAGTGGCCAGCGGGGGTTTGTCGAGGACGTGGGCTGGCGGACGACAAAACTGCGCTTGTTCGCCAACAACCTGCTCATTATCCCGAACGGCAAGCTGGCCGAGAGCATCATGACGAACTACCAGATGCCGAACGATGAGGTGGCGGTATACGTTCGCAATGGCGTTGCCTACGACAGCGATCTGGAGCAGGTCGAGCAGGTTACGCTGGAGGTGGCCAACCGGCTGGTCCGCGATACGCCAGGGGCAGCGACCGACTTCGAGCCGATCATGCGCTACACTGCGTTTGCCGATTCCAACATCAACTACGTCGTTATCATGCGGGCCAAGGATTGGCCGACGAGCCGGCTGCTCCAGCACCGCTTCATCAAGGCGGTCAAGCAGCGCTATGACGAGGTGGGTATCGAGATTTCCTTCCCGGCTCGCAACCTCTATCTGCGCGCCGCCGCTGGTCTGACGGCACTGGCCGCCACAGAGAACACCGAGCGCACGGAGTAGGGAGGAATTTACCGGGCCGGGTCGTCATTCCCGCGAAAGCGAGAACCGGTACCGCCATTGCAATGACGAAAATGGGAGTGTCACGATGGACTCACCAAGCGAGCGTGCTCTTGCTCACCCGACCGTGATGCTGCGCTGTACGTCGTGCGGCGCGACCTACGCCGACACCGAGCCGCTCTGGGCGTGCGTTTGTGGTGGCCTACTCACCGTGGACTACGAGTGGTCCGCCGTGCTCACGACGGATCGGGCAGCGGCCCTGGAGCAAAGGCGCCAGGCCACCGGCCTCTGGCGCTACGCTCACTTCTTGCCGCTGACCGCTGGGCCTGCACAATCCAATGAAAGCCAAGGTGGTGCAGACCCAGCGTGTCACCTCCACGCTACCACCGCGCCGGTAACGCTTGGCGAGGGCGACACGCCGCTCGTCTCTTTGCCGCGCTGGGGCGAGCGCCATGGCCTACGCCGTGTCTACGCCAAGCTGGAGTACGTCTCGCCCACCGGATCGTTCAAGGACCGTGGCGCCGCGGTGGTGGTGGCGAAAGCTGCCGAATGGGGCGTCAGCCGGATAGTCGAGGATTCCTCCGGCAATGCTGGCGCGTCTATCGCTGCCTACAGTGCGCGAGCCGGTATTGCCTGCGATATATTTGTCCCGGCAGCGGCTCCGACCGCCAAAGTGCGGCCCATTGAGCGCTCCGGCGCGAACGTGCGGCGCATCGAGGGCACCCGCGCCGATGTCACCGCGGCAGCGCTCGATGCGGTCAGTGACGGTGCCAGCTACTATGCGGCGCACAACCTCAATCCCTACTTCACTGAAGGGATGAAGACGGCAGCTTACGAGGTGCTGGAGTCCTTTGACTACCAAGCGCCGGACCACGTCATCCTGCCGGTCGGTGGTGGCTCGCTCTTCGTCGGGCTGTGGCGCGGCTGCCAGGAGTGGCGATCGTGGGGCTGGGTGCAGTCCTCTCCCCGGATGCACGTGGCGCAGTCCACCGGCTGCGCGCCGCTCGTGACGGCCTACCAACAAGGCAGCGCCGTTGCCATCACGCCCATTGACCGCCAGCCGACGGTGGCCGGCGGGATCGAGGTGGTGGCGCCGCCTCGCGGCCGCCACATCCTCGGCATCCTACGCGAGAGCGCCGGGAGTGCCGTCGCCGTGGACGACGAGGCCATCCTCGCCCATCGCGTTCTGCTCGCAACGCTCGAAGGGCTGGATGTCGAGCCGACGGCAGCCGTGCCGCTGGCTGGCCTCGCAGCATTGGCCCGCGAGGGGGTCGTTGGCCCCGACGAAACGGTAGTCGCGTGCCTCACCGGCAGCGGCCTCAAAGACCCGTCCTGACTCTGCGTGGTGGATAAGCACACTTACCCCCAACCCCCTCCCTAAAGGGAAGGGGCCGGGGAACCCTGGCCGGCTCGACAACGGCCTCGTCGCCGGTTACCCGGTAGTAGAGGCCCAGGTTGAAGAGGTTGGTCGGCGCCGCGTCGCCCTCATGGATAACCTGGTTCTGCGCCTCCCAGTCGGCGGGAGGCTGGGCCGCCAGGGGATGGTCCCACCACCAGTCCATCCCCCAGAGCTTGTCAATGCGGACATCCAGCATCCGGTAGAGCAGGCGTCTGGCAGCCTTGATGCGGCGGTCGTCGTCGAGGAGCGTTCCTGCGACCGCCAGGGCCCCCGCGTGTTGGGCGCGGTAGACGCCGCTCTCGGCCCAGATCGACTCCTCAGGATGGAAGAGGCCGTCCTCGCTGACCCGCCGCACGGCGTAGTCCACGATAGCCCTGGCGGCCGGCAGCCGCTCCCGATCAATGCGCTCGATCATCAGCGATCCGCTTCCAGTGCGGCGACCCATCCCCTGACAATCTGCGGCAGTCGTTCGACAACCTCGTACCCGAATAGAACTTCGTCAACGTATCCCATATGGAGCATGTCTATTATTCTACACAGGTAGGACCGACCTAGGTTCCACCACGTCTCATAGGCATCAATAATCAAAAGATGTTGTACGGAAACGCCTTCGTGATCCCGTAAATCCTCCAATTCCAGGCCATCGAGAAGTGTTTCGTATATACCGTCAGCCACCCGACTTCCAAATGTCGTTGTGTAGTAGTATTCCTTGATCTCCCATATCGCGATGGGGTTGACTGCGCCAGGAAAGCAGCCGTCTACACGCCGAGCTAACGTCCGCACCGGCATGCCCTTGTCAGTGAAAGTAGTCAGTCGCTTGGGATCGTAGTCACAGGGTAGCCCATTGGAATTAGCCTCGATAAGCATATTTACAATAGCTGTCAGATATGCTGGGCCGGCTTTTTCTCCCTTTTGCTTATTCTTTGGAATAGGGCATGTGGGTTGCAGTTGTGCGTACAGCTCGGTAAACGTGCTCCGGGCACGACGAGCGTCCATGAGGTGAGGCCTGACAAAGGTGTTGATCACGTCTGCGCGGTAGCGAAAATACTCGTGGAGCTTGGCACCTAGCTCGGTTGGTTTACCATCAGGATGGGAGATGTGGCTGCTTTGTAGACCGAGAGAGTGCATGCCACGACGGATCTCTTCTAAGTCATAGACCTTGATCTTCTTGGTGCGCCGGGCTGTATAGCCGAGTTTTTCGCTAATGCTGCGGACGTTTGCCCAGAATCGCTTATCAAGTTGCGTGAATCTGCGGTCTGGCTTCACTCATCGTCTCCCGTCAAGAACTGCTCCAGGCGCTTGATAAAGGTGGTGAGTGGCACACCCATTGCTATACATACTTGGCGTAGCTCAAGCACATCCAGACGGCGGTCTCCTATCTCATACTTGCTTACAAAGGACTGTGGCCGGCCGAGACGGATTGCGAGGTCTTGCTGGCGCAGCCCTGCTTCCTTGCGCAACTGCCGCAGGAGCTTGCGAAGGGCCGGTTGCTGTCTGCGGCGAGTTTCCTGATCCATCGGACTCGTTGAGTTAGTGTGAAGGCGGATGCCGGGAGCGGTGAATGGCGTCGTTGCCGCTGGTCGGTCTGTACAGGGACTCTACGCACACTTGCGCTACATCCCAATTTAGGATAAAGTGATGTATCGTCAGTATCGGGATATTCTTAGCGCTGGCGTGTTCCTTCGATGCGGCCCTGAAGTCGGCGGCAGCGTTGCGGTAATGCATATCAATGTGATATATTGGTCACCCGTCGGGAGTGAATCCTGGAAATATGATGTCTCGTACCCGTGAGAGGATGAGAAACCGAGGCTTGGGATGACAGTCAGACAGTTGAGCTTGCTTGAGGATGATCCGAGGATGCGGAGTGCCGGACGTGGCAGGACTCCGCCGTTCAAGCTCCAACTCCTCAAGTGGGTTGGGAATAAGCAGCGCTTTGCCCACGAGATCATTGACTATTTCCCGGAAAAGTTCGGTACCTACTATGAGCCTTTCCTGGGCAGCGGTGCAGTCCTAGGCACCCTCATGCCAGCTCACGGTATTGCATCCGACATTCTCCAGCCACTCATGGATATTTGGCGGGCGCTTGCCTCAGACCCGGATATGCTCAACCGGTGGTACTCCGAGAGGTGGCAGCAATTCATGGCCGGCGACCGCCGAGATGTCTACGAGAAGATCAAGGCTAGGTATAACTCTGCACCCAATGCGTCAGACTTGCTATTTCTGTCGCGTTCCTGTTATGGCGGCGTTGTACGATTCAGGCAGCGCGATGGCTATATGAGTACACCCTGTGGAGTGCATAATCCGATCAATCCGGGAGCCTTTGCCAAGAGAGTGACAGTTTGGTACCGGAGGACCAAGCATACGGTATTTCTGAATGCTGAGTTCGAATCTGTGATGGATAGGGCCTGTGCGGGAGACCTGATTTATTGTGACCCTCCCTATACTGAAACTCAGAGCATCTTGTATGGAGCACAGTCGTTTCGTCTTGAGCGCTTATTTGGGGCCATTCGAAGATGCAAGGATCGTGGCGTATCTGTTGCACTGAGCATTGATGGAATGAAGAGGTCCGGAACATATTTGTGTCAAGTACCAATACCTGACGGACTATTTGAGCGTGAAGTCTTTGTCAACTGTGGACGTTCAATGTTACGTCGCTTCCAAATGGCTGGGGATACCCTTGAGAAAGAGGTAGTTGCCGACCGCCTCCTGCTGACGTACTAATCCGATGCGAAGACGAAGAGCTAGCTTGCTGGGTCTTCTGGCGCTGAGGATGCTTCACACGCGCTCGAAGAAGGCAGCGACCGGGCACCGAAACTCCGGGAGCACCTCACCGCTGGTGATTTCGTCGTGTACCGAGAGCGTTATCGGCACGGCCGCCGGTGTATAGACGGTCACCGTTTGGGTATCGAGATCAACGACCCAGACGAGTCGCACGCCGGTCCGCAGGTAGTCGGCGACTTTTGCGGCCAACTCCCGAGCCGTGTTGCTCGGTGAGCGGATTTCCACGGCGAGGTCGGGTACGACCGGGCTATACGAGCGTCGCTGCTCGCGCGGTGGTAGCCGGTCGGTCTGAACGAAGGACACGTCGGTCTGCCGTAGCGTATCGGGTTCCGCTCCAGCCGGAACATCACGTCGCCTGGAGTGATCTGCCCTAATCCACGTGGCCGGATATGCTGGACCAGTAGGCGAATAATGTTGCTCTCGATCTCGCCGTGCTCGTAGCCGGTTATGGGCACCTCCACCAGCACGCCGCAAACTAGCTCGTAGAGCTTAAGGTTGAGCGGCAGCTCCATAAACTCGTCGGCAGACAACAGCCCATCAGGTGCCGTTGCTGCTAGGGTGCCGGTTTGCTGCATGGTGCTTGCCTTTCCATAGCCTGAGCGGGACTACCTCTCGTCCATGAGCATCGAGTGGTGGCGTGCGGCGAACATCGGCACAGCCGCGGCCCGGCCCTGGATTCCCACTTGCGCGGGAATGGCAGGTTAGTGGTGCGGGAGTGACCGGGCAAGGTCAAGAGCGCCTAGATGTCGCCGGCTAAGGGAAACTCGATCTTGGCATTGCCGGCGTGATGGGAGCGCAGGGTGCCTAGGATGATCTCCAGCGTCTGCCGGCCGGCGCTCCCCGGCGAGACCAATGGTGCCGGTGGCTCGCGCCCGGCGTCACGCGCCGCCACGTGCTGCACAAGCTCCTCAATACCGGAGCGCTGACCGTCGAAGTTGTAGGGCGCTGTCGGCAGCATCCGCTGGTAGGCCGCCGATTCGTCCGCACTTGGCTCCCAGACCTCGGCCCCGTGATCGCCGACGTGGATGCGCCCACGGTCGCAGATAAGCTCAAAGCCTGAAATCGTGCCGACTTTGGTCTGCGGCATGATGATCTGGGCACGCACCCCGCTGCGAAACCGCAGCAGCGCATACCCGCCCGGATCGGTCCGCGGGTCGTGTCCCCCGTCGCCGGCGTAGACCGGGCCGTAGTCCTCGAAGCCGTCGTCCAGCTCGGCGACTACCCACTCCGGCTCGGAGCCGCTCAGGAACCCCAGCATGTCAATCGTATGGGTGGCGTTGCGGAACAGCATCGCGCGGGGGTACGCCATCGTCATGGTGATGCTCCGCAAGCGCCCCAGCCTTTCGCTCCGCACCAAGTCCCGTACCTCATGCCACAGCCCCTTGAACCGCCGCGTGTGGTCAATGGAGAGCGCGACGCCGTGCTGCTCGCAGGCGGCGATCATCCGGTCGGCGTCGGCCAGCGTGGTGGCGATGGGCTTTTCGCAGAAAATCCCGCGCACCCCGGCGGCGGCCGCGTCAACGACCATATTCGCATGCACGTGGTCGGAGGTGGCCACCGAGAGCAGGTCGAGGTGCTCCTGCGCCAGCATCTCGCGGTAGTCCGTGTAGGCGTGGACGTTGGGCCAGATGTCGCCCCAGGTGCTGCGAAAGGTATCGAATAGCTCCGTGCGTAGCTCACAGATGGCGACGACTTCCGTCTCGGGTACGAGCTGGTAAGCGGCGGCGTGGCTGCCTACCTGCACGTTACCCAAGGCCGGGTGCGACTCCATTCCCTGC
Source organism: Chloroflexota bacterium (assembly GCA_965220865.1). Lineage (GTDB taxonomy): Bacteria > Chloroflexota > UBA11872 > UBA12225 > JAJDUF01 > JAJDUF01. The sequence goes on along the minus strand of OZ244848.1, from coordinate 1,644,549 downwards.
CGGTTCGCGGCAATCCCGCTGAGTCCGATGATGGCGGCGCGATAGCGGCCCGGCTGTCCTGGAGTGTTCATACTGCATGCTCCTTCTTCGGTTGAATCTCCCGTTGGGGACTGAGTACCTATCGTACAGGCGCTCGCGCCGGCCTCAGGCGTCGCCGGCTAAGGGAAACGTAATCTTGGCGTTGCCTTCGTGGTGCGAGCGCAAGGTACCCAGCAGGATTTCCAGTGTCTGCCGGCCGGCGCTGCCCGGTGAGAGCAGTGGCGCCGGTGGCTCGCGCCCGGCCTCGCGGGCCGCTATGTGCTCCACCAGCTCCTCGATTCCCGCTCGCTGACCCGCAAAGCCGTACCCCGGCGGCGCCAGCACCTGCCGTTCGACAGTGAGGGCATCGGCGCCCGGCTCCCAGAGTTCGGCTCCCTTATCGTGGACGAAGATGCTCCCGCGCTCGCAGATGAGATGAAAGCCGAAGATCGAGCCGGCTTCGGTCTGCGGCATGGTGACTTGGGCGCGTACCCCATTGCGAAATCGCAGCAGCATGTACCCGCCCGGATCGGTCCGCGGATCGGTGCCGCCGTCCCCGGCATACACGGGGCCGTAGTCATCGAAGCCGTCATCCAGCTCGGCGATCACCCACTCCGGCTCGGAGTCGCTCAGGAAGCTCAACATGTCAATCATATGCGTCCCGTTGCGGAACAACATCGAGCGTGGGTAGCCCATGGTCATGACGATGGCCCGCAAGTGGCCTACCGTTTCGCTCCGCACCATCTCCCGCACCTCGTACCACAGTCCCCGGAACCGCCGCGTGTGGTCAATAGACAGCACCGTGCTGTGCTGCTCGCAGGCGGCGATCATCCGGTCGGCATCCGCCAGAGTGGTGGCGATGGGCTTTTCGCAAAAGATGCCAGGCACCCCGGCAGCAGCCGCGTCAACGACCATATCCGCGTGTAAGTGGTCGGAGGTGACCACCGAGAGCAGGTCGAGATTCTCCTGCGCCATCATCTTGCGGTAGTCCGTGTAGGTGCGGACATCCGGCCAGACGTCGCCCCAAGTGCTGCGAAAGGTATCGAACAGTTCCGTGCGTAGCTCACAGACGGCGACGACATCCGTCCGGGACACCAGATGGTAGGCGGCGGCATGGCTGCCCCCTTGCAGGCTCCCCAGGGCCGGGTGCGACTCTATTCCCTGCCGGTTCGCGGCGATCCCGCTCAACCCGATGATGCCGGCCCGATAGTGCCTCGGCTGCGCGTTCATAGCGTAGGCTCCTTTCGCTCAGTGCAGATTGTTGACTGAGAATTGCCCGCCCGGCTTGATGGCGGTGGCGACTTCGAGGGCGGCCAGCAGTGCCTTCGCATACCCGACGGCGTAGGCGGAAGCCATGCCCTGGAAGGGGTTGTCGCCGTCGTAGGCGGGCATGTGGTCGAGCTGCAAGCCCCCGGTGAAGCCGATGTCTCGGAGTGTGAGCAGTATCCGGAACATATTCATGTCACCGTCGTGCAACGCGACTTCCTCGTAGCCGCCGTGGGTGGGGATGGTGCCGCGCACGTTGCGGAAGTGGGTGTGGAAAATCTTTCCCCGCCGACCGAAGGCGCGGATATTTTCGACGATGTTGGTGCCCGATTCGTAGCGAGTGCCGATACAGTAGAGCAGGCCGCTGTGCGTACTCGGCACCGCATCGAGAATCTGCGACCAGCGCCGCGGCGAGAACTCCGCCTCCGGGAGCGGTGGATCGGAGGGGTGCAGGATCAGCCGGATGTCAAGCGCCTCCGCAATCGGGACGAGCCGCTCGTACAGGCGCACGCTGCGCTCGAAGTGCGCCTCCACGTCCACCATCAGCTCCGGCGGCTTGGTCTCCAGGCTTTGCCGCATCACCGCCATATCGAAAGCGTGCATGGTATAGCCGCCAGCGTGTACGCCCCGCACGGCGCCGCGATAGCCCGGATTGTCGAGATGCAGCGGCATGGACATGAAGGGGACGCCGGCCTTGCCCAATGCTTCGAGCGTGCGGCACAGGTTATCCACCTCCTCATCGCCGCCGGGCCGGCCGAGCAGGTAGTTCTCGGGTGTGGGTGGGGCTACCCGATAGACGCCTAGCCCGTGTCGCCGCAGCTTCTCCAGCAACGCCCGGACCCCCTGCTCGTCGGCGTAGCCGCGCTCGGCAACGCCGGGCACGTTGTGCTCCTGGTGAATATCGAAGCCATCGCAGCCGACCTGTGCTGCAAAGCGGATGTAGTCATCGGAGAGATCGCGTTCGCGCAGTAACACCTTCATCGTTCGTGCCTCCTCCGGAGCATCCCGCCGAGATCGTGTCGCATGCGGATTGGCAGAGATAGTACCATTGTCTGCGACAAGGTCAGCGATTCATCGCTTCCCGACACAAGAAACTACGCCTCCAGCACCACGCCTTCCTTGTCGAGCCGCCCGATCATCGCGGCGTACTCCGGCGTGCCGTCGTCGTCCCAATACTCCGTTGTGATCGGCTCCCCGTAGCGCATGGGCAGCAGGCGGCTGATGTCTGGTCGGACCAGGAACATGCGATTTCGAGGATCAACCAGACCGTAGAGCTTGGTGCCGTTCTCGAAGCGGGACTTGATGATCCACCGCTGTGGCTCCTGGCGTGGCAGGCGCTTCAGCCGCTCCAGCTCCGCGCGGTCCAGCGTCAACCCCAAGCCCGGCGCTTCCGGTACGCGCACCAGCCCATTGATCGGCTCTAGCCGCTCCTGCACCACGTCTCTCTTCCACGTCTCGGTACAGCTAATCGTGTGGAGCGTAGCGGAAGGAAAGGCCGCCATCATATGGACGGTCATCGCCCGCGTGATGGCGCCGCCGACATTCTGCAGCATGAACGGGAGGTTGCCGGCGGCAAAGAGGCCCGCCCGGCGCATCGCATCGCCAATCTTCGAATGGCCGAGCATATAAGCGTCGGCAGCGCCCATCAGCACCTCGTAGGTGGCCCGCAGTGGTGTGTGGTGCAAGACGACGGGCAGCCGCGAACGCTGGCGCAGGGCCATGTACCCGGGAATATCCTCCGAGGGCAAGGGGTCCTCGAAACAGCCGGCGATGGGAAACTCGGCTAGCTTGTCGAGTAGCGCGACCATGTGGTCGTCGGTTCCCTGCATGGTGAAGTCGTAATGGACCTGGAACCCCTCCGGGGCGACTTGCTGCATCGCCTCGGTCTGCGCGATGACGTTCTCCCACGGCGAGAGGTGGAACTTCAGCCACGTATACCCGCGGGCCGCATAGTACACGACTGCTGCGGCCATCCGCTCCGGGTGCGTGGACACCGTCCAGCTCGACACCGGCACCCAAGCGCGGTACCGCTGTCCGAACAGCTTGTATACGGGGACACCGGCGGCCTTGCCCATCAGGTCGTACATTGCCGTACCGAGGCCGAGGGAGGTCTCGTCACCGATCCAGTCAAAGGGGTTGGACCCGATATAGCGGTCCAAGACCTCTTGTGGCTCGGTCATATCTCCTTCGCCCAGCCCTACCAGCCCGGTATCGGTATGGACGACATAGACGGTGCGCCCCGATATGTGGTAGTAGTGGCTGAACTCGTAGGCCAGCGCATCCTGGTATTCGAGGCCGATTTCGTGTACTTCGATGTCAGCGACCTTCATGGTTGCTCCCTCCAATGCCAAGCATCATACTACCTGGCATGATCGTGGCACACTTCCCGGTGCTGATGACGAGGTGATGCATGACCACAACGTTGCCGGACAATAAGCACCTGGGCACGGTTTTCAACAACGACCTCAATAACATCATCCTCGGGATGGGTGCCACCGGCACCATAGACACGTATCGGCAGACGCTCGACGCCATCCTGGCCGCACAGCCGGGCGTCTTTGCCCAGGATGTCGGGTTGCCGGAAGCACTGCTCTACCCAACCGCCGTCGACAACATGTTCGACAAGCACCTCGTCGAGGTTGCCAAGCAAGCCTGGCCGGAGCGGGAACAGGCCGTGGCCAACGCGGAGGCGCAAGCGGCTTTTATGGGCAAGGTCCGCGCGGCTGGCACGGACCTGCTGACCGTCACCATCGAGGCGTGCCGGCAACGCTCCGTCCCCGTGGTTGCCGACTATCGGATGAATGCGGAGGATTGGTACGGTCACACCTACCGACTCTCCGACTTCGGTCGCGCCCACCCCGAATGGCGCATCCCGCTCGATCCTGTGGCACAGCCGTCTTCCGGTGACGCGCCGCCAAAGCAGTGGGCCGGCTGCCTCGATCCGGCGATCCCGGCAGTCTTCGCGCATCGCCTGACGATCTTCACCGAGGTTGCCGACCGCTACGACATTGACGGTATTGAGTTCGACTTCCGCCGCTGGTATCGCATGATCTCCGACCCGCGGCACAACTATGCCATCCTGACCCGTCTGGTGGCCGAAACGCGCGCAATGCTCGACGAGACCGCCCGGCGCAAGGGCCGGGCGCGGATGCTTTTGGGCGTGCGCGTGGGGGCAGCGCTGGAAACGCCACCGAGCGAAGCGGCGTTTCCCGGCGTCGGCTCGCTACACTCCAACCCGTCGTGCCGGGACCTGGGCCTGGATGTACGCACGTGGATCGAATTAGGACTGGTGGACTACGTGTGCCCCACCCTCTTCTGGCCACGCTGGCCCGGCTTGCCGCACACCGACGAGTTTGCCTCCCTGGCCCAAGACACGAACGTCGTCATCTACCCGACACTGTTCCCGTTGCCCGCCTGGCTGGGCGAGGCCGGACCGTTCCAGGGGCCGATCAATCCCACCGATGAGCCGAAGCTCCAACGATACAAGCGGGAGATCTGCGAGCTAGCCCTGCGCCTCTACGCTGACGGGGCCGACGGCATCAGCACGTTCAACTGGTACTTCCATCTCTACCTGGCCCAAGTGCCCCACCAATGGCAGACGTACTACGGGTATGGCGCGGGCGGTGCGCGGCTCCAGCAGTATGTACTCTCGCTCCTGCGCGACCCGGCGGCAATCCGCGCGTATCTGGACAGCCCGGCGCTCTGGCCCGCGGATGCGGGCTGAGGCCGCGCCGGAGGCTGTCCGGTAGGCAAACCTTGCTATGATGCTCCACTGCAAGATCGGTGCAGGTTACGAGGAGGGCCGGAGATGAAGGTACTCACTGGCGGTTTGCTCATTGACGGTACGGGGCGTGACCCAATTCCCAACGCGAGCGTCGTGATCGACGACGATGGGCGCATCACTGAGGCCGGCGCGCTGGCTCGCCTGCCGCTTGATGCTCAGGTGCTCGACGTAGGAGGCCGAACCATCATGCCCGGCCTGATGGACGCTCACGTGCATTTCATGCTGGCCGGTGAGCCGGACTTCGAGTCGGTGTTCCTGAAACAGACGTCCGAATACATGGCCATCAAGGCGACCGTGTCGGCTCGCTCCCTCTTGGACGCCGGCTTCACCACCGTCCGCGATGTCGGTGCGCCGGGCCGCCTAGCTCTTTCGCTGCGGGACGCGGTCAATGCCGGCCTCGTCCCCGGCCCGCGGATTCTCGCCTCCGGCCGGATAATTACCGCCACGAGTGGTCACGTTGACGTACTCCCGCCGGGCGTGTCGCGCGTTGACGGCACCGCCGGTCGTATCGCGGACGGGCCGGCCGAAATCCTGCGGGCGGTGCGAGAGCAGGTCAAGGTCGGTGCAGACCTGATTAAGTTCTGTGCGACCGGCGGGGTAATGGACCCCCAATTGGCGCCCGATGTTCCGGAATATAGCGCGGAGGAGGCCCAGACCCTGATCGCCGAGGCCCACAAGATGAAAAAGCCGGTCGCGGCCCACGTTCACGGGGCGGAAGGCGCCAAGATCGCCATTCGCGCCGGGGTGGACACCATTGAGCATGGGACCATGTTGGATGAGGAGGCGGTGCAGCTCATGCGGGAAGCGGGGACCGTCCTCGTGCCCACGCTCACCCCGAGCTATCAGGTCCGGCAGCATGGTGACGAGGCCGCCCTCCCCGACTACGTGGTGGAGAAGTTCCATGTCACCAGCGCCGCCCACGCGCAGAGCCTCAAGATGGCCATCGAGGCCGGAGTCTCGCTGGCGTTAGGCACCGATGCCGGCACACCGTTCTACCCGCACGGGTTGAACGCCATCGAGCTACAACTGATGGTGGAGGGGGGCCTCTCGCCGCTGGCGACCATCGTCGCCGCAACCAGCGGCGCGGCCAAAGCCTTGCGCGTGGACGATAGCACCGGGTCGCTGGTGCCCGGCAGGCTCGCCGATCTGCTGGTCGTGGACGGCGATCCGCTCGCAGACATCGCGCTCCTGCAAGACCAATCCCGCTTGCATATGATCTTGCAGGGCGGCCAGGCATATAAGGACCTCGTGAGCACTGGGTAATCGTGGAGGCGCCCCTTGTGGGTACCCTGGATTCCGACCGACCGGCGAAGCTGCTTGCTGGTACCCTAGCGGACAGAAAGCACGTTACTTCACCTTTGCCCAGCGGCAGCGGGCCGGGATGCAGGTGCCTCCGCAGTAGAGCGGTACAACGAGACGAAAGGAGAGCGGACGATGGCACTGGAGCTAGGATTGGCGGGGAAGGTAGCCCTCATCACGGGTGGGAGTGAGGGTCTAGGCCGGGCGATTGCCGAGCGCCTGGCCGCGGAGCAAGCGAAGGTCGCCATCTGCGCGCGGCGCCAAGAGCCGCTGGATCAAGCGCGGCAGGAGATCAAGGCTGCGACGGGCCAGGACATACTAGCGGTATCGGCCGACGTCACGGTGCCCGGCGACCTCGAACGGCTGGTGAGCACCACCATTGAGCGTTTCGGGGACATTGACATCCTCGTCAACAACGCCGGTCGCTCGGCGGCGCAATCACTCCTGGTCGCCGACGATGCGTACTGGCAGGAGGACCTTGACCTCAAGCTGATGGCGGCTATCCGGCTGACCCGGCTCGTCGTGCCCTCGATGCGTCGAGTTGGCGGCGGGGCTATCGTCAACATGACGACGCCGGGTGGGAAAGCGCCACCGGCAGAATCGGTACCAACGAGCGTGAGTCGAGCCGCCGGCATTGCCCTGACCAAGGCGGCGTCCAAAGAGTTCGGCCGCGACGGTATCCGCGTGAATACGGTCTGCATTGGGTCCATCAAGAGCATGCAGATCATTCGCCAGGCCCAAGCCGCCGGCCGGCCGGTGGAGGAGCTGTACGAGGCAGTGGGCTGGAACGTGCCGCTGGGCCGCATCGGCGAAGCTGAAGAGGTCGCCGACCTGGTGGCGTTCCTCGTGTCCGACCGTGCCGCCTACATCACCGGCACCTCCGTCAACATTGACGGTGGCGCCTCCGCCGTCGTCTAGCTTCACGGCCCATTCCCTGGTCTGGCCCGGAAGCCAATAGTCCCTTTGACGGTTCTGCTCCGTTCTGCCTATGATGTAGGCAATCCCCCCTGTCACTTCGGGGGCAGGGCGCGAGGCCATCCCTAGGGGTGGCCTCAGCGAGTTTAATGAAGACCAGAATCTGCTACCCGACCACCGTGAGGGCGGCGCGGAGCTGCCGGTCGAGAGTCTCGGCGGAGGCGAGGCCGTAGTTCACGTCCTGCACCTGGCTGCCGGTGAGGATGACCGTGCTCGGGACGGTGAGCACGCGGTAGGCCCGGGCCAGGTCCGCCTGCGCCAGTGCATCCACCTCTACGACCGTCACCTGGTCGGCGAACTGGGCGCTGACCTTGTCCACCACCGGCTTTTGGACGCGATGGCAGGTGCCGCAGTGGGGGCTACTGAAGTTCAGCAGCGTGACCGGAGCGGTTGTCCCGGTGGCGGGGTGGGGGAGTGGGGCGAGCTGCGCGCGGACGGCCGCAGCGGCCCGGTGTGTCCACCAGCGCACGATGAGGCCAGCGAGCACGACCAAGGCTATGGCCAGGATCACGACAAGCAATCGGTCGAGGGGCATGCTTCTCCCTCAGGCCGGACGGGATGGTACCCGGCTATTGCCGGTCAAGCGCTCATAGTGGTGGACGAGGAAGCACAGCGCGCAGAGGTCGAAGACCGCGTCGAGCAGGATCATCACGCCCACCAGTCCCGTCAAGGTCCAAGCCAGCCAGCTGAGACCGGGGAGCAACAGGAGTAGCCCCCCACTGAGGGCGAAGACAATGCCTCCCAGCACGCGGGCAATCCGCCGTGTCTCGCGGTCCTCGTGCATCATCCGCCGCGGCAGCAGCCCGGCCGGTTGCAGGACGGCGGTGGTGAGCACGCGGAAAGGGTCGAACGGTCGCCAGAACCGACCCAGCACCATGCATACCGCGGCGACGAAGAGCAGCCAGGCGCCGACTGTTGCTCCGGCAACGTACCCCGCCGCGATCAGTGCAATCATCGCGTATTGGTGGGCCTTGCGGGGGACTACGTCGTAGCGTTGTAGCTCGTCGTCGGCGCATGGGTCAGCGGGTGTCGTGGTCATGGTTGGGAAGCTCCTCGTGTAGTGGTCACACCATTCAGAGGAAATGTGGCGCACCACCACCGCTCCAATCGCCGGAGCAATATCGAGTAATTAACATCACGTACTTGACAATTGTTACCATAGTGTCTTCCTTATCCCGGTGTCAAGCACTATCGCTCCGGCGAGTAGGGCACTCCACGGGCTTCCCCTCTGGTCAGAGAACGGGTAACGGAGTAGGATAGAATACCTGGGCTGCTGATCGCCGGCCCCGGCGGTACGTGCCGGCAACCCGATCAGCTAGGGTATCGCATTGACATAAGTAGTGGCGTAAGTCTGCTTGTAGAGAGGCGGCCTCGCCTCGCGGAGGTCAGGAAGCATGAGCATCACGTTTAATGGTTTGGGGCTGCACCTCGGCAGTCTCGCGCGACTCTCCAACGCCGAGACCCGCTCGATCAGCGCCGAGAACCCCACCGGCGGCAAAGGGCAAGGGGGCATGGCGACCGAGGGAACGGGCGCCGTGGCCGCGCGTGAGTTGGGGCAAGGCTGGAAAGTCTCGCCCTGCATCCATCTACCCGAAAACAGCGTGGTCGAGCTGGCCAACGTCGAGGGGCCGGGCGCTATCCAGCAGTTGTGGATGACGGTCAAGCCGCAGGCGTGGCGGCAGCTCATCCTGCGCTGCTATTGGGATCACGAGGACAGCCCGTCGGTCGAGGTGCCGTTGGGGGACTTCTTCTGTAGTGGCTGGGGCGAGCGCTGCAACGTGAACTCACTGCCGATCTCGGTCAACCCGGCCGGAGGCTTCAATAGCTACTGGGAGATGCCGTTTCGCCGTCATGCCCGCATCACCATCGAAAACCTCAGCCCCGACGAGGTGCGCAACTTCTTCTATCAGATCAACTACACGCTGACTGAAGTGCCGGCTGACCGGGCCTATTTCCACGCGCAGTGGCGACGGAACAATCCCTTGCCCTATCAGGAAGTCCATACGCTGCTGGATGGCGTGGCGGGCCAAGGACACTATGTTGGCACCTACGTTGCTTGGGGGGTCAACAATACCGGCTGGTGGGGCGAAGGCGAGATCAAGTTCTACCTCGATGGCGACAAGGCGTGGCCTACGATCTGTGGCACCGGCACCGAGGACTACTTTGGCGGCGCTTGGGGATTCCATTTCCCGGCCGGGGAGTACGGGGTGTTCACCACGCCGTTTCTAGGGCTGCCCCAAGTGATCGCCCCGGAGGGCGTGAGCCGGACCCAGCAGCGTTTCGGGCTGTATCGCTGGCACGTGCTCGACCCCATTCGGTTCAAGCGAGACCTGCGCGTGACGATCCAAGCGCTCGGCTGGCGCCAGCCGCTTGCCGGAAAGGGGCGCTATCTGCCTCTGCAGGACGACATCGCCTCCACCGCATTCTGGTACCAGACCGAGCCGCACGCCCCGTTCCCGGAGTTGCCGGACCTGAACTACCTGGAAGTCGTCTAGCACCGGGGCCTAGCTCAATCGTCGCCGAGAAGGGAACGTAACCAGAATACGCTCTGATTCTGAGCGACTTTTCTACCTCCCTTACTCCATCCCTTTCCGCAGGGATGCGTGGAGCACGCCGAACCGGAATACAGTACTATTCTCTGCATACTCCGCCCCATCTGCCGTAAGTTTGGAAGGGAGAAACGAAGATGGTGAGCACGCCATCGGCACACGCGCCACCACGCTTGTTCAAGTGGTTCGACCCGGATTCCATCGCGGTCTCGGGGCTGCCGGACAATCCCGACGAGCTGGCCTATGTTGCCGGTGCAGGTATCCGGCGGATTGTCTCGGTCACGCAGACCACCCCGGACTACGACACGATTGCCACGCTCGGCATGAGTGCCGTCCATTCGCCCGGCGTGTCCGACGATCTGGAGGCGCTGGATCGCGCTGTCGAGGCTGTCCACGCGGCCGTCACCGACGACGATAAAGTCCTCCTCCACTGAGGGTCGGGCTATGGAGGGGCCGGTACGGCCCTATCAGCCTACCTCATCAAGCATCGTGGTGAGTCGGCGGCCACGGCGCTCGCTACGGTGCGGGCGTTCCGCGAACGCGATCTCCCCGGCGACGAGGTTGCCGCTCATCTGATGGCCTACGAACAGCGCGTCCGCCCAGGATCAAGCTAGCCGGGATTAACTCCGTCGGAAAAGATACGCAGCGCTGTGGATACGCCGCCTGATGACGGATGCCGGCCGGCTGCGTTTAGTCGTGTGGATGAACCTGATGCTTGCAGAGAGATAGGAGCAGTGATGAAGCGCTGGTGGTGGGTGCTGCTGGTGACGGTGCTGTTCGTGCTGACGCCAGCGTCGGTGGGGGCTACGGCCAACTGCGAGTTTATCCTGGGCTTTGCCATGCTCAAGGCTGCTATTGACGAGGCGGAAGGGCCGGAGAAGGTCGGCGCTTGCCTGGAAAACCAGCGCCTTGCCGCGAATGGGAACGCCGAGCAGCGGACCACCGGCGGCTTATTGGTCTGGCGCAAGCAGGACAACTTCACCGCTTTCACCGATGGCTACCGCACCTGGGCCAATGGGCCACAGGGCCTGCAAGTGCGCCTGAACACCGAGTCGTTCGCTTGGGAGCCGCCGCGGTCCTATCGCGGGGTAGCGCTCGGTGACCGCGAAGACAACGCTGACCTCCGGGCGTGGATTGACTGGTTGGGCGCGCTGGGCCACGGCGAGAACAGCTATGACCACTGGGTGAGCATCGGTAAGCCCCGCAATGCTCTCATTACCCTCGCGTTTGCCTTATTCTTTCTCGACCGCACCAGCGCCCAGGAGTTGGCCGCAAAGCGCCAGCGACTGATCAGGTTCCTCTGGGGAGAAGCGGGATTTCCTGCTGCACAGACACCCCATTCCGTTACCAAAGGTATCGCTGATTCCAGATACGCTGGCCTCACCAATCTGGCCGGCGTAGCGGAGCGGGTTGAAGTTCGAATGGAGTTCGGGGCTAGATCCATCATCTACCTCTTCCATCCCCGCAGCTCGAATGGCCAGTTGCTGATCTATCATCAAGGACATGGCGGCGACTTCTTCCGCGGCGTAAACACGATTCGCTTCTTCCTCCGGCACGGCTATGCGGTCGCGGCATTTGCCATGCCGCTCCTGGGCATGAACGGTCAACTGGTTATTGAGACCCCAGACGGGAGCATAACGTTACGGCAACATAATGATCTTAGGGTCCTCGAGTCCGACGTCTTCTCACCATTGAAGTTTTTCGTCGAGCCGGTCACAGTGTTCTTGAACTACGCGGTGGAGGAGTACGCTTACGACATGGTGGCCATGGTGGGCCTCTCCGGAGGTGGCTGGACCACTACGCTGGCTGCGGCCTTGGATCCGCGCATCGCACGCAGCTATCCCGTGGCCGGCACTTTGCCACTCTACATTTCCCCCGGGGGAGACTATGAACAGACCCACCCGGGCCTCTATGCGCTGGCCAACTATCCGGAGCTTTATGTCCTCGGCACCTACGGGGGTATGCGCCGGCAAATCCAGGTGCTCAACCGATATGATTCGTGCTGCTTCGGCGGCGTTGAATATAGGCTCTATGAAGAGCAAGTCGCAAGGACGGCGCAAAGGGTAGGCAACGGATCGTTTTCCGTGTTCTCGGACGAGACGCATCGCGGTCACAAGGTATCCGAGGCGGCCTTAGCCGTCATACTGAACGACCTCGAGCGCCCGTAGATCGCCCTCGAGCTGGGATGGCCCCCATGACCGGCGGCGAAAAGGAGGTCCCCATGGCGAAGTATCGTGCCGGCGTGATCGGTCTCGGCTGGATGGGGATGCTGTACGATATGGCAGCGCGTATCCCCGACCGATTCGACGTAGACGACGTAGACCGGCCCACGCCGGGGCTTGATGTCCACCGCAGCATACGCCACCACGAGCATCCGGGGAACGAGGGGTTGCCCAGCTCCTACTCTGAGGCGCTGTGGGACCGTCCCGAGGTCGAGCTTGTCGCGGGGGCGGACCGTGACGGCAAGCGCCTGACGGCCTTCACCCAGCGCTACGGTATCGAGGCCGTCTACACCGACGCGGCCGAGATGCTGGCCAAGGAGCGGCTGGACATCGTTGCCGTCGCCACCAACACCAAGATGCGTGCCGACCTCACCTGCCTCGCGGTCGAGTACGGTGCGAAAGGTATCTTTACCGAGAAGCCGATGGTCCATACCCTGGAGCAGGCCGACCGGATGGTCAAGATGTGCGCCGACGCGGGTGTAGCCTTGAGCTGCGGCGCCATCAGCACCACGCATCCCTCCTTCGCCACGGCCAAGGCGCTGGTCACGAGCGGCACCATTGGCGAGGTCGTCTCCATCGAGACCAGCGGGCCGGGCGCCCAGCATCAGAACTGGTCGTACTTCATTGATAGCGCACCGGCGTGGGTCGTTGGCATTGGCGACGAGCCACGCCGGGAAAGCGGCAGCGATGAGTTCAGCGGCCAGGGGATGATGGTGACCGCCGATGGCCAGGTGGTTCACTACCGAACGGGCGCGCCGGGCGTTCGTATCACCGGTTCCGAGGGCGAGATCACCTACAGCTACGAGCAGGGGTGGCGGCTGTGGCAGCACGTAGCAGGGCTGGCGCCCAACCGGCGGGTCGAGATGCCCTGGCCGGAGCCGAACTTCGTGCCCCCTTACGGCGCAATCTACTCGCTCGATGACGTGATCGCCTGCATGGAGGGCCGGCTCGACGAGCCGAAGAACTCCGGCCGCCGCGTTGCCGTTGCGCTGGAGGTCGAGATCGCGCTCAAGCAGTCTTCCGCACAGGGGGGCGTCAGAGTAGACCTGCCGCTCGAAGACCGCTCGCTCGGCCTTAACTACGACTGGTTCCGGTAGCGAGGGTATCTGAGGTGTCGCTAGTATCACTTATTTGGACAGGGACGGGGCAGGTATAGTGGTGCTGCAGCGAGGATGACTGCGGTAGATGACTACGAATCCTGAAACAGCTGTGGGGCGCGGCACGCTTTCCTTGTTGTTAGAGAGGTGCGCCTTGCTAGTGGGACTGCTGTTGGTCAGCCTGACTATCGGCGCGCCGGTAGCGCAGGCCGCCATGTCAGGCATCCTCATCACCGAGGTCCAGGCGGCAAATACGCGCACGGTGTCCGACGACCGGGGCCGCTACGCCGACTGGATCGAGCTGCACAACCCCACGACGGTGCCCGTCTCCCTCGCCGGCTACACCCTCACCGACGACCCCGACCAGCCCGCCAAGTGGGCCTTGCCGGCCGCCACGCTGGCGCCCGGGGCCTTTCTGGTGGTGTGGGCGTCCGGGGCCGACCGGGTGGGGCCGGAGGGCTGGCACACGAGTTTCCGGTTGAGCCGCGGCGGGGAGTACGTGGGCTTGTTCGATCCAGACGGGCAGGTGGTGGACGAGGTGATGTTTGATGATCAGGAGACGGATGTCTCACTGGGGCGGCTGGGGACAGTGTCCGACCAGTGGGTGTCCTTCCCAAACCCGACGCCCGGCGCGGCGAATACGACCATCCCGCGGGCGGCGCCGGGCGCGCCGCAAGTGATAGTCATGCCGGGCAGTGGGCGCTTCGCCGGTCCGGTGACCGTACATCTGGCGGCGCCGGTGGCGGGGAGCGTGGTGTACTACACGCTGGATGGGTCCGATCCGACGGTGGATGGGCAAGCGTACACGGCACCCTTGGCGGTGACGGAGACGACGGTGCTGCGGGCCGTGGCGCTGCGCGACAGGGTACCTATGAGTGTAGTGACTACGGCGATGTACCTGCTGGGTGATGGTACTGGCCTGCCGGTGCTATCGCTGGTGACTGAGCCGGCCCACCTGTGGGACGAGGAGACGGGAATCTACACCAACGCGTTGGAGCGCGGCCGGGAGTGGGAGCGGCCGGTGACAGTGGAGTGGCTCTCGCCAGAAGGAGAGTTGGGCTTCGGTGTGGGGGCGGGGCTACGTATCCACGGGGGTGGGAGCCGGTGGACGGCCAAGAAGTCGTTCCGGCTGTACTTCCGGGGGAAGTATGGGCCGCGCGAGCTGGCGTATCCGCTGTTTGGGGCAGCACCAGGGCAGACGTATGATCGGCTGGTGCTGCGGGCCGGGTACAACGACAGTTGGTTGGGGTATGGGGCTGAGGCAGTGTACGTGCGGGACCAGCTGGTGCGAGAGTTGCACGGGGCGATGGGCCAGGTGGCGGCGCGCGGGCGCTGGGTAGCGCTGTACCTGAACGGGGAATACTGGGGACTGTACAACCTCACCGAGCGCATTGATGAAGACTTCCTGGCTACACACTTTGGCTATGACTACTGGGATGTAGTTCGCCGCTATGGGGAGCACGAAGCGTGGGCTGCGTTTGTGGACTGGATCACTGGTACGGACTTGAGCGATGAAGCCCAGTATGAGCAAGCCGTACGGCAACTCGATATCGAGAACTTCACCTCCTTCATCATCCTTGAGCTGTGGGCCGGAGACACCGACTGGGGCGGCGGCAACTGGTATGTAGCACGGATGCAATATGGTCCTGATACTCGGTGGCGACTGTTCGTGTGGGATGCCGAGACGACCTTTGGCTTGGCCCACGGAATTGATGCCACCGAGGACGTTTCTTTCAGCCAAGTAGTGATTGATAGTGGCGCGAATGGCCCACTCATACCGATCTTGGCCAGCCTCATGACGAACCCCCAGTATCAAGCCTACTTCGCTGCACAGGTCGAGCGACATCTCGCCGGAGCGCTGGCCACCGAGTCCGTGCGGGGTCGTCTCGCCGCGCTCGGCGCCGAGTTGCAGCCGGCCATCGTCGCGGAAGCGACCCGCTGGCTGCCGCAGCAGGATTCGGCGGTGCTGGCGACACAGTGGGAATCAGCAATGCAACGGATCGCGGATTCACTGGATGCCAATGCCCAGCGGCTGCACCACCTGAGCGATCCAGAGACGCTGCGGCTGCTGCTCCCGAACTTCCTGGTACTAGACGAATCGGCGCCGCTGCTGCCGGCTACCCGGATTGCGCTGCTGGTGGATCACCCCGCGGCGCTGGAGCCGGGTGACGAGGCTATCGTGGCGCACCTGGCGGCGCGGGGCGCGACGGTTGACGTGATTGGAACCTACGACGATAATCCGCATGACCCGGTGCAGGTCACCGGGAGCCACGATTTGCTCTTGATGAACTCGAGTATCCGCGAGCTAGATATAGCGGCGCGCTATGCTCAGACGACGACGCCGGTGATCTTCTGGGAGCCGCAGCTACTAGAGGCGACCCAGTTGGCGCGTGGGGGAGGGACACGCCCGGAGCAAGTCAACATTCGGATTGTTGACCGGGAGCATCCGATCATGGCGAGGTTACCTGAGGGCCAGCAACTCCGGGTGGTGCTCCGGCCGGATACGCTCAGTGTGGCTTACCCGCCCAGCGGCCCCGGGGTCCATGTGCTGGCCAGGCATGTAATCGGTGGCGACGCGGCGCTGATGGTAGTAGAGGTGGGCGCTGAGTTGGTCAATGGGCAACCTGCTAAGGCCAGGACCGTCTTCTGGTTCGGGCATCACGACACGTTTCATTGGAGCACTAGCAGGGCGGCTCGCCTCTTTGACCGGGCGGTGGATTGGGCGCTTGGTCTCACCCCTGATGAGGGTGGAGAGTGACGATGGGATGGGATGACGGTGGCGCGTTGGGGCCCCTGGCTTGCGCCGCAAGCCGCAATGACGGGTCTGCGGGTGGTAGGGAGCAGCAGAGGTCTCAGTCCCGTCACTCCCGCGAAAGCGGGAGTCCAGTCGGGACTAGCTCCTTGGCTTTGGCAAAGGAAGGATGCGTGGTGCTGATGGCGCTGCAGCGGCGCGCTATCAATGAAGTACGACCAGTTCTGATGTTGGGCATCCGGCCCGCTGGCCTCGATGGAGACGGCATCGCCATTGTGCAGGCGGATGATGTCGGGAAACGCACAGAGGTAGTCGCTGCTCTTATGGACGACGAGGTGTTCGAGCGCCATAGTCACCTCCTATGCCAGCGTTAGCCCGCCGCTGCCGCTGCCGGGGTTGCGGGTCGGGGCCGTAGGAGCTGCGGCGAGCGCCAGGCAATCGCCGCCACGAGTATCGCACACAGCACGGCGCCGGTCCCGATAGCCAGCGGCGCACCCCAGCGCTCGGCCACGGCGCCGGCCCCCAGCGAGCCGAGCGGCGTGCTGCCCGTTGCCAGCACCAGCAGCCCCATGGCCCGACCCCGGAGCGCCGGCTCGGCGCGACTGAGGATCAGCATGGATTGCATCACTGCGAACCCGGCCTGTCCCAGGCCACTAAGCGTCAGGAGCGCGATGGCCAGGGGCAGGCTCGTGGTGCTGGCAAATGCCGCTAGGGACAGCGAGGCCAGGCCCGCACCGAGCACAAGGGTCCACCCATACGACCGCTCGCGGTTCAGACGCGGCAAGAGCAACAGCATCAGGGGAGCGCCGATACCGTTCGCAGCGCCCATCCACCCCAGCTCGACCGGCCCGACGCGGAGCACGTCCTCTGCGAACACCGGGTAGAGGAATTTGGCCTGGAAGACGAAGCCGTTCATGGCAACGGTCATCAGGAGCACGGCCCAGATGATCGGTTCGCCGCGGACGTAGGCCCATCCCTCGCGTAGCTGGCGCCAGACCGGGGCGTGGGTTACTTCACCGGCCATACGCACCGCAGCCAACCGGCCCAACGCGAGCAGTGACAGGGCGGGGAACAGCACCAGCGCTGCATAAGCGCCATCCGCCCACAGCGCCAACAGAACACCGGCGAGTAGTGGGCCGAGTACCCGCGCGACCGACTGGGTCACCCGATCCAGCACGACCGCGGGGAGCAAGTGCTCGGAACCGGCGAGGTCCATCAGCAGGGCACGGCGCGACGGCCAAGCCAGTGCCGTGCTGACACCGAACCAGAGCGTGACAAGCAGCAGAAGCCAATAGGACCCGTGGCCGGTGAGGAGCGTCCCGGCCAGCAGGGCGAGGGCGGCGAGATTGCCCCCCTCGGCAATACGCACCAAGAGCACGCGATCCAACCGGTCGGCCAAGGCGCCACTCAACGGTCCGATCAGGGGCATCGCCGCGGCGCGACCGACGCCGGTGACGGCCACCAGCCAGGGTGAGCCGGTGAGCTGGAGCGCAACCCAGCCGGTGACGATCACCTCCGTCCAGAGCGTGAAGCTCGAGGCACAGGTGGAGAGCCACAGGCGTCGGAACGCCGGCCGGGCCAGTAGGGCAGTGAAGTCGTGGGACCACGGTCCGATTGCGCCGGCGAGTCGGATCCTGGGGCTGTCGCGTTGAGAGCTAGGCATTGATGGCGGCACCTTGCTTCATCTCCGGCTGGATCAATCTACCGGCAGCGCGCGCTATCCGCTGCGGCCGCACCTATAATGCCTGACTGCGCCAGCCCGGCCACCATCGGAGGGCACGTAGGGGCGCAGCATGCTGCGCCTATGCCCACGTGATAGAAACGGTAAAGCTAAGGCTAATTAGCTTTCACAAAATATCTCCGTTGGCCCCTCCGTCCTTCCCGCGGCCCGTCATCCTCGTGGCCTGTCATCCTTCGTGACCCGTCATTCCCGCGAAAGCGGGAATCTACCGCCGCCCACCGCGACGCTGCTAGGGCAGGGAGCGGTGAGCGCGGCTCTGGCGGTTATCGCTAGTGAATGTCGCGGTCGCGGTGAGCGGCACCGAGCACAGTCCGGGCAGTGGTTAGGGTAGTCAGAGGCGTTGGGGCGGCTGGGGAGAGGCGGGTGCAGGGATCACCATTCCTGAGGACGACGACACAACTTCGTGCGTGGTGGCTACGCACGCTTCACCGACACGTCACGCCTGACCCTTGCTCCCGCCCACGCCGCCGCGACAAGCCCGGCGCGCTGCCGATGGCCACGGAGCAACGGATGGTAGCGAGTCACCGCGTATATCATTATGTAAACTCGTTCCTGTCAATTATGTCTACGACGAGAACCACCATTTATGTCTAGCTACTCTCTCCCCTGCCGGCTTGCTCCTCCCCCTGCCCTACCCATCCGTCATTCCCGCGTGCGCGGGAATCTACGCCACCCGGGATACACGGCTACACGCGAGATTCCTGCGTGCGCGGGAAACACCATGGCCTTGTCAAGGCCACCGCAGGGCATGAACATGACGGCCGTCATCGCGGCGGAAGCCGCAGTGACGAGACGAGAGCCAGCACCGTCATCCCAGGCCGCCGGACAACCTATTTTCAGAACAGTGACTAACCGGCCCTCACCCCTGTCGGACCTGGCCCAACCGACGAGCCGTGCATACTATTATGTCGAGCGCTATCTCGGCCTGACGGCCATGACCCTGGTGCTCAATACGCAATCTGCCGGGGACGGAAGCCCAGCGGCTAGGAGCGAGCGGGCTATAATGGGAGTGCCGGGGAGCCGGTTGGCCGTGGGGGCAGCAGTGCGGCCGTCTTGGGGAGCGAGGTCCACCAATGGTCACGCAAACACCGCGCGTGGGGCCGGCGACGCTGAACGAGCGGCAGCCGCGTGCCACCGCCACGACGCTCGGCGGTGCGCCGTGGGCGCCGGCCAAAGGGCTGCGGTGTATCAACTGCGGCGCCTTGCAGGGCCTCGATACCGTGATCTATCGCTGTCCCGATTGCGGTGACTTACTCGATGTCGTCTATCCTCGTCCCACGCTGACCGTCGAGCAGTTGCGGCGCCGGTGGCGTCGGCGCCGGGGTTCGCTGCGCCCGGTAGATCGCAGTGGGGTCTGGCGCTATCGCGAGCTGCTGCCGTTCTGGCGGCGGCTCTCGGAGCTGGTCACCTATCCCGAAGGCGACACTCCGCTCTTGGATGCTCCCCGCAGCTCCGCCTATGCTGGTGTTGGGCGCCTGCGGTTCAAGCACCTGGGGTTCAATCCCACTGGCTCGTTCAAGGACTACGGGATGGCCGCGGGCGTCACACAGGCGCGGCGGCTGGGGATGCGGGCGGTGGCCTGCGCGAGCACCGGCAATACGAGTGCTTCCCTCGCGGCCTATGCGTCACGCGCCGGCATGTTGGCCATCGTGCTCGTGCCCGAGGGCCAAATCAGCTTTGGCAAACTGTCGCAGGCGCTCGACTTTGGCGCCCTCACCCTGCAATTGCGCGGTGACTTTGACGATGCTCAGTCGCTGCTCATGGAGATTGCGCCCCAGCTCGGCATCTATATCCTCAACTCGGTCAATCCGTTCCGCCTTGAGGGCCAGAAGTCGGTGATACTCGAGTTGTTGGAGCAGTGCGACTGGCAGGCGCCCGACCGTATTGTGGTGCCTGGCGGCAACCTGGGTAACAGCTCCTCTTACGGCAAGGCGCTGCGCGAGCTGGACGACCTGGGCCTCCTCGACAAGCGCCCGCACATCACCATCGTCCAGGCGGAAGGCGCGGCCCCGCTCTACCGCTACTTCCACGATCACCAAGGAGACGAGCAGCCCGAACGGATGGTGAGCGTGCATCCGCGCACGTTAGCCACGGCGATTAAGATCGGCTCGCCGGTGAGCTGGAAGAAGGCGCGCCGTGCGGTGGACTGGAGCGACGGCTGGTGTACCGAAGTGGATGAGCAAGCCATCGCCGATGCCAAGGCGGTGATCGGCTCGGACGGTATCGGTTGTGAGCCGGCGTCCGCGACCACCTTGGCGGGTATCCGGCGCCTCATCCACGAGGGGACCGATGTGCCGGTGCGGCCGGACGAGGACGTAGTGGCAATCCTGACCGGCAATCAGCTCAAAGACCCGGAGTACACGGTGCGCTACCACAACGGCGATTTGTGGGAAGAGTTCACGACCCAAACCCACGTCGTCTACCACGGCAAGCAGCTCCGGTGCTCCTTCGCCAACCCCCCGATTGTCGTGGATGCCACCGCCGAGGCCCTGCGCCGCGCCATCGAGCCACGCCTCCGCGACGCACAGTAGTGACGCACAGAGCAGGGAACGTGCCGTCCCCCTGCGGAGCGGGGGGCCGAGGTGAGGGCCGGTGGAGCTACGATGAGTGACTATGTGATCTGCATCAACAATGACGGCAATCCGGCGAGCCTCATCGTGGGCAAGGTGTACCGCACGCTGTCGGACCCGGATGCGGAAGCACATCACATGCTCCGCGTCATTGATGAGGACCAGTCGGAGCCTGACGGCTATCTCTACCCGGTCGCAGTGTTCGCCCCAATAGAGCTGCCGGAAGTACCACAGCGGGCGCTGCTGGCGGCAGGTGGCTGAGGCCGGCTGGCACCCCTGATGCCTTGTCCGGTGTTGGCGTGGCCTGCCGTGAGACTGTCGCCCCAGTCAGACGCCTCCCTATCTAGGGGCTTTGCGGCAGAAGAACAGCAATTCGCCGGGATAGACTGAACCGAACTCCTCGTACCGATAGCCAGCGTAGAGGTGCTCGACGGCGAAGCCACAGCGCGCCAGTAGATGCTCGGCCTCGTAGCGGAAGAGGTAGCGGTACGGGAACTGCTGAGTGAGACGCTCATGCCGGCCATCGGGATGGGTGACGTGGTAGCTGCGTTCAACGTGCTCTATCTGCTGGGCGAGGTCGTGGTCCCTATCCCGACCGCGAATCTCTACATGACGCCCATTGGGTAGTGGGAATGGTGGCTCCACGGTATGCTCCTCACCCTCACCCGCGGTAGCCAAGTCGCCAAGGCCGGGGTTGCGTAGGTCGAGGACAAACTGGCCATCGTCCCGCACATGACGGTGGATGCAGTGCAAGCACGCGAGCTGGTCTGCGACGGTTGCTAGATACGAGAAGGCGTGCCACGGCGCGATGACGAGAGCGAAGGTCTGGCCCAATGCGAAGGTGGTCATATCTCCTTCGACCAGCGTCACTCTCCCCTGCACTGCCGCTGGTTCCGCTCGCAGCTTGTCCCGGCAGCGGTCGAGCATGGCTGGCGAGACCTCCAACCCGGTGACCGGCACGCCTGCTCTGGCGATAGCCAGCAGCACACGGCCGGTGCCGCAGGCCAGTTCCAGCACCGGGCCGCCCGACTCTCGTCCCAGCCCTACGTAGAACGGCAGATCATCAATCTTCTGCGGCGCCCAGTCGGCGATCTCGGCGAGCAGCGGGACTGTCGTGGCGTGAGGGTTGTCGGTGCTCATCGGTCTGCGTCTGCGGAGAGATTATGTCGTGTGATGTGGGTGAGGATTCCATTGATGCACGTGGTTTTTTATCAGGAGCCGGCAGTTTGACCTGAATTCTAGGCGGATGTATCATGTCGTGCCATGACAGGTGGTGTACCGTCACAGAAGGATGAGTTCCCTCCACTGCTAGTTCCGAGCATGCATATCCTCAGATTAGAGGAACTGCGACGACTGTGTGTTGAGGGATTTCCTTTATCGAGTACACGGGATCGCTTGATGACTAACTTTGAGCAAGCGGTATCAATGATACGCAGTTGCGGCCTTAAGTGCGACGTCTGGGTAAATGGTAGCTTTCTAACTGCGAAGATAGACCCTGAAGATGTTGATTTTTCAGTGTGTTCTGTTGGCAATGCGTTGACACCAAATCAGGAGAGAGCCATTCGATGGTTGGTCACGGAGGGCTACACGGCTCTCAGGTGTGATGCCTACTATTTTGCTCTGTATCCGCAGGGCCATCCGGATTATGATAAGGGAATGGAGCGATATACTTATTGGCAAGAGACCTGGGGCTACGCAGTTGGGAGTAGGGAGCCGAAGGGCATTGCGGTTGTTCGTGTTCTAGGAGGCGTAGCATGAGTGCTGTCATCCACTTGCTAGAACAGCTACAGAAGACCGGTGTTCTAATTGCACGCCTTCACCAGGAGATCGCAGGAGATCCGACTTCACTATCCCTCCAGGCAACACTTGTGTCTCTTGAGAAGAGACATCGCAAACTTGAAAAAGAACTACTTTCTGAGCTGAACTATCAATACATAGAAGTATTCGACTACCGCATTATATTTGAGGGAGATAGGCCACCATTTTCTGATATTGCGAAAGGGTTCCTTGATTTACAGACAGCGATTTCAACCACCTATGCCGCCAAGAAATCAGGTATTCCAAAGCTAACGAAGCACATAAGTATTGATGTGAGAAGAGCCACGTCTTTAGATTTTGGATACGCATATCCAGGATCTCTGGGTATAGTATTTACTGTTCCTAATGATCGCTTGCTGATCGGGGAGAGCTTCTTAGATGAAGCTATCGCGGAACTGTTCGCCTTGACTAGGGCAAAGTCTCCCGATGAAGTGCGATCCTTCGCACGCTATCTGGGTCGTGGCCCTATTCTCGCGATGCATGATTGGTCAAAGGTTACAGCCGAATCCGGATTTGGTGTCAACATTCATTGGCGCCGAGGATCTGATGTCCGATCACAAGTGCTTGCCCAGCGTGCAGAACTAGAGAGATTGTATCAAGTGATAGAAGAGACTGGTGATGAGAATGTCACGAGTCTTACTATAGAAGGACACTTTGATGCGGTGGATAGACGATCTAAGACGTTTACTCTGGTAATCAAAGGAGGACAATCTATAACTGGAAAATACGAGAGTGATGATCTGATTAGCAATGTTCGTCCTGTACAGATTCCGAGTCAGCGCTACAGGTTACACATTACGAAGACGGAGCGTATTCGTTACTCAACTGATGAAGAAGATATAACCTATCATCTTGACGACTTAGAGGAAATCTGATGAGTGGTATGTACAGAAACGAGGACATTCCTCGGAAGTCGCCTAGGCTAGGCTGTTACTGAGAGTAGTGGAAGATGCTGGCGACATAGAGATGGAGCACTAGGGGAGCACTTGGCAGGCGTATGAGCGTTGGCGCCAGGGCACTGAAACGCTACAGCGATGCCAAGTGACCACCACCTTCCGCGCTGGTAGCCGGTGCTCTATGTATCGCTGTGCGCCCCTAGCGCCTCGTGCGCGGCGCACTCCAGATCATAGACCCGGCGGATGCGCTGCTGGAGATCGGATAGCAAGTGCGTACACTCCGTGGCCGTGAGGGGGAAGTCGGCGCGTGCCGCCTCCTGTAACTCGTCGAGGCGGGTCCAGATGCGTGTGATCTCGTCGGTTGCGGCGGCGCCCTCGGTCAGCAGCAATGCTTCTTTCCGGGCCATGAGCGCCTTGGCCTCGCGGCACGCTGGCACGTCGTCGGGCAACGCGGCGCTCGCCAAGTCGCTCCAGCCCTGCCCTAGCTCGGCGTAGCGTGCGGCGAGCTGGCGCAGCGCGTCGTCGTGCAGCGCGTCGGCAGCTTCGGCAAAGAAGTCGGCATACAGCGGTCGCAGCAGCCCGCCGCCGGTGTGCTGGTGCTTGATACAGTCGTATACCCAAGTGAGAGCGAACCAGAGGCGGTGGCCGGGCGGGAAGAGGCGTGCCCAGCTCTGCTTGCCCCGGCTGCCGTGGGTGTTCGCGGCCCACGTCTTGAAGGCGTCGAGCGTGAAGTTCTTGATGCGCTGCTGTGCCAGCCCCTCGTAGCAAGCCCGTATCCCCGCATGCACAGCCGCCCGCAGATCGAACTGCTGCCCAGGCGCTACGGTCATGATCCGGTGCTTCTGTTTCTTGATGCGCGCGCGGGATGCCGCCAGTTCCGCGGCCGTAATCTCGACTGGTTCGTCCAGCAGATCGCCGAGCAGCGCGTGAGTCTCGTCGAGGCGATAGACGGTCACGACGTGGTAGTCGCCGCCACTCCAGAAGTCGGGCATCCCGCGGTACGGCAGGTGGGCGCTCGCCACCCAGGTCAGTACCGGACCACCCAGCGCCAGCGCGTCGGCCAGCTGCTTGGCGGCCGTCTTGGCTCCGCCGGTTTCCTTGAACGTGGGCGTCACGCCGAACCGCTGCGCGGCCTGGTCCAGGTAGGTGCGGTTATCCTGCCAGAGGTGGCGTCCGGCGATGTAGAAGCTCGCAAAGTCGTGGCTCTCGTAGAAGAAGCTGAAGACGCCCGCACCAATCCCCCCGCCGATGCCGAACACCATCGGCTCGCTGAAATACTCGCCGGTATGGGGCGCCCGCACGCCCGCATTCGCCAGCAGGATACGCAGGGCGGTCGTCTCCGGGTGGATGCCCGGAAAGTGCAGCCGGCCTGGTGAAGGAGGTGAAATGTCAGAGGCGCTGTCCGCGGAGGCGCCGACGATGTGCCGGCGAGCGGTAGTGTAGCGTTCCCCGGTCTGCGCCATCCGGGCGCGGATACGTTGCTTGAGGTGCTTTTGCTTGGTCATCGCTGAAACCTCTTCTCTGGAGAGCACCCCGGCCCCTGCGCCACCGGAGCTACCCCGGTGAGAAGCGCTCCAACAATCACCGTATGCTCGAGGACACCAATCCCCTTTGCCCTCGCGTGTGCCGGACAGCGCAGGTGCCCGGTCAGAGGGTCAGGCGTGAGAACCCGCCACAGCCAAGGGTACCCCAACCGCTCTGCGCCGGCAAGCCTCCTGAGCAAGGGGCCGCCATCAGGATGAAGTCGGTGGCGGCGCTTGCTTGGCGGTGTTGTCTTGGCTCGGTGGCGCGGAAGCCTGGCGCCAGCGGCGCCGACTTATCCGCATCCGCTGACCGCCCTGTGGCAACCGCGTCGTATCGGAGTAGTAGCCGGCGGCGCGTAGCTCCTGGTAGATGACCGGGAGCACCGGCGTAGCGTCGGGGCGGTCGTGAATCCAGACGATGAGCGTCACCTCCCTGGAGACTTGATCCAGCACGTGCCGGATGCGGGTGGCGAGCTTGTCCGTGGGCACGTCCCGCAGGTCGGCGGTCAGCTCGACCTCGGGGTCCCAGGTGAGCGAACGGGGCGCGGCCGCCGGTTGGGACACCGTGGCCGCCGTAGCCGGCCGGGCGGGTGGCGCCGCCTCGACCGGCTGCTCGGCTGTGCCGCTCGGCCCGGTGCCCGTGCTTGCGCTACGGCCGCGGCGCCGCCGAGTGCGCCGCCGCCGGGTCGGTCGCGGCGGCTGGTTAGCGTTCCCCTCTGGGGCAGATGGTGTTGCTGTCGCTCCTGTCGCTCGCTTGCGCTGGTTGTCGGTGCCGGCAGCGGCGTTTATCTCGTTCATGCTGCTCTCTCTTGACCATCAGGACTACACCATCGCTTTCCATCCGATTGTGTAGTCCTGGTGTATCACTGTTAACCGTGCCGTCAGACGCAGGCAGACCGGGCCGGGGGAGGACGCGCAGTACGCCGGGATAGTGGGGCGATGTCCCCGGCCTCAGCTACCGTAGAACGTGGTGGGTGGGGATTGTCCAGTCAGAAACCGACTCCGCGCGGAGAGCCGGCTTCCCCCTAGTATACGCCAGCGCCCCCCGGCGCTTCTGGCGTCATCATCGTGGCAAGAGTCTGCTGACCCTAATTATAGGGGCCGGCGCTATGCGGAGCG
Organism: Chloroflexota bacterium; assembly: GCA_965220865.1. GTDB lineage: Bacteria > Chloroflexota > UBA11872 > UBA12225 > JAJDUF01 > JAJDUF01. The sequence goes on along the minus strand of OZ244848.1, from coordinate 1,618,920 downwards.
GGGCCGTAGTACGTATTAAAGAAGGATCAAGCCGGTGCCGGCTTGGCGGTCAGCACGACGAGCTCATCGTCGCGGGAGACCGTCTGGCCCGGTTGCACGGCCACCCGCTCGACGCTGCCGTCGTGGGGAGCCGTGATACTGCTCTCCATCTTCATCGCTTCGAGGACCACCAGCTCTGCGCCGGCGGCTACCTCTTGCCCGGTCTCCACCGCCACGGACACCACCCGCCCCGGCATTGGCGCCCGGATGGTCTGCTCGCCTTGCGTGGTCGTTGAGCGTGTGCCGGCCACCCGGAGCGCAGCGGTCAGCGGGTCCTCGATCCGCACGATGGCCAGGTGGCTGTCCACCGCCACCGCCAATTCCCCATCGGACAGTGGCGTGATGGCAAGCTCGTAGGCCCGGCCGCCCACCAGCAGCGTGTAGTGACCGGCAGCACCCGCCCGATCCGGGCCTACCGCGTGCAGCCTAGCGGGCACCGCCTCGCCGTCCACCCGCACCGCCGGCGGCGCGCCCGGCTCGACCTCGATCTCCCACTGCCGGTTGCCGATTTCGACCGTAAATTGCATGACCTGATGATAGCCAACGTGGCTAGGTTGTGTTGACATTTCCCGGTCATTCCCGCGAAAGTGGGAATCCAGGGCGGCCGGCGCCTGGGAGTGAGACGCGGCTCCCCTCCCCTGTGCGTCAGCACGGGGGAGGGCGAGGGAGGGGGCCACGTCACCCCCGCAGCGCCGCGCGCCGCGCCGCCGCCTGCCACCGCGAGCCGGTTGGCGTCGTGGCCGTCGCCGGTGCTTGTTGGCTGTGCTCCTGGAGCGTGTGCAGCGCCGCGCCAACGGCAGCGATACCCGGCACGTCCGCCACGCCGTCGGCGGTGCCCGGCGTGACACGTCGTTGCCGGTACTCGTCGAGGAAAGACGTGCTGAGGCGCGCGGCGACAAAGTCTGCGTCCGCCAGCACGTCGCGTAGGAACGGGATAGTCGTCGCCACGCCGGCCAAGCGGTACTCCTCCAACGCCCGGTGGAGGCGCACCCGTGCCGTCTCGCGGTCCGGTCCCCACGCGATGACCTTTGCGAGCAGCGCGTCGTAGTAGGTGGTCACCTCTTGGCCCAGAAAACAGCCGCTGTCCACACGTACCCACGGCCCGGACGGTTCGCGCAGGATACGTACTATCCCAACCGACGGCACAAAGCCGGCGTCGGGGTCCTCGGCGTTGATTCGCGCCTCGATAGCGGCGCCGGCAGGCACCGTATCGCTTTGCGGCGCGAGGCGCTCGCCGGCGGCGATGCGGATTTGCTCCTGTACTAGGTCTACACCGAGCACGACCTCCGTGACCGGGTGCTCGACTTGCAGCCGGGCATTGACTTCGAGGAAGTAGAAGCTGCTCTCCTGACGCGCCGGAGCGGCACCATCGCCGTGCGGAGGGCTATCCGGCGCCGCCGCCGTCTCCACCAGAAACTCGACCGTTCCGGCACCGACATAGCCGGCCGCCCGCGCCAGCCGCACGGCTGCCGCCCAGAGCGCCTGCCGGGTCGCAGCGGGGAGACCGGGTGCCGGGCTTTCCTCGATCAGCTTCTGGAAGCGCCGTTGCAAGCTGCAATCGCGCTCGCTGAGATGGCGCACATTGCCGTGCGTATCGGCGAGAATCTGCACCTCGATGTGTCGGGGCCGTTGCACCTGCCGTTCGGCGTACACCCGGCTATCGCCAAACGCTGCCGTCGCTTCGCCACGCGCGCGCTCCAGCGCCGCCGGCAGCTCGTCCGGCGTCGCAACGGCACGCATCCCCTTCCCGCCACCACCACCGGCGGCCTTCAAGAGCAGCGGATAGCCGATGTGCGCCGCGACCTCGGCCGCGGCAGTGGGATTGTCGGGCAACGGATCGGCCGTGCCCGGCACGGTCGGTACGCCGGCCGCGGCCGCCAAGCGGCGCGCTGCCACCTTGTCTCCCATCGCCGCCAGCACGTCCGGGGGCGGCCCGATGAACACCAGCCCCGCCGCCTCGCACTCCCGGGCAAAGGCCGCGCTCTCGGAGAGGAACCCGTAGCCGGGGTGGATGGCCTCGACGCCGGCCGTCTTGGCCGCGGCGAGGATGTTGGCGCTACGGAGGTAGCTCTCCGTGGCCGGCGCCGGCCCGATGCTGTAGGCCTCGTCGGCCAGCCGGACGTGGAGCGCCGTGCGGTCGGCGTCGGAGTAGACGGCGATGGGGCTGATACCCAGCTCGCGGCAGGCGCGAATCACCCGCACCGCGATCTCTCCCCGATTGGCAATCAGCACCTTACGGAACATGGCACGGTTACTCCTGCGACGCAGATTAGGGTCTTCGTTTGGCCCGATCACGCCATTGCCAGTATTCGTCGAGGTTTCGATACGGGACCGAGGAGTCGATGGCTCGTGCCATATCTGTTGTTAGGTAGTTCATCCAATAATCATCGAACACATCTGGGCCATGAGGTGTGAATGGGCCATCGCCATCCACCAGGCCCCGAATAGTTCTGATTGAGCCGATGTTTCTGGTATTTCCGCTCCCGGGGCGCTCACCGGCAATTCGCCACTTCTCTTGTAGCAAGAAAGTAAAATCCCCGATTACGGATACAATACTCTGGAGATCGTCAATTGTGTAAGCACGGCGTTCGTCAATCGCGCCATCCACACGACTGTAAATGGTACCAAGGATGAAATGACCACTATATTGTTCGTATGGGAAAGTAATGTTCTTCTTGGATGCGCGTTGTCGAAAGTAGCCGGTAAATGATCCCAGGGTGAAGCCGTTCACGGAATGCTTGGTCTTCCGATATGTGCTCTTCAGATCAAGTGCAAATTTGCTGTCGTCTGGAGCAAGGAAGCTGATATCAGGATAGTGGTTTTGATGTTTGCTCAGTATTAATCTGAACCCGTGCTCCTCGGCAAACAGAGAGATAACAGGAAATAGCATCAGCTCGATAATCTTGGAAACTACTTTTGTATCTATTGAGATTGTATAAATGCGACGATACACGTCAATGAACCCTTTTACTACCCAGTCGCCGGTGTCTGTAGCTAAGGCACCTGTGAATCTGTCGAAGTGCCCGGCGAGAGCTTCCCTGAATTCCTCTGCGTTCATTTCCCCACTGCTTTCTTATTCGAGTTTCGCACGGGAGCTATGTTCCAATCAGAAGGATCTCTCTCGACTTATTGTTGGTGGATAACACATATTGGTATTTTCCATAGTGCTGAACAGTAACGTGGCGCTTGTATCTCCGGAGTAGGTGAAGAAGCTCTCTCTCGGAGGGTATGCCGTCACTTCGATAGGAAACGACGATGATGCTATCCTTGTGTCTCCTGAACACGCTATCGAAAGCATCGTGGATTTTTCTTTTATTGACCCATTCACTTTGACGTGCCTTCAGCCGAAGGTGCTTGGAGCCATATTCTATCATCTCGCCCCAAATATAATACACTGCCAATCCCTCCAAGAAGTGATAGTACCAGTGGTAGTCAACTGATGATCCGGTTTTGGATATATAAGGTGTATCAATATAGACGAGGTCGTACTCGTTTGGAGCTTCGGCGGCATCCATATTCAGCGAAACATTCCGCTGACCGTTGTCGAAGACGGCCCCGTTCGCTTCCTGCACAAAAATACGGAACCACTCGTCAAACGGCTTGTCCCATGAGGTCTTGTTTCCGAAAGAACGCTCTACATTTGCTAATCGGATATAGAGATTCTTTCGGTGAAAGAGATTATACGGTCGTTTCACTATGCACGATTGGCACAGGGAGGAGAAAGCAATAGCAAACTTATACGGATCATCGAGTTGGTGGATATTGGCGATAGTTTGATCAATCCAGGTGTTCTCTTCGTCAGTAAAGTAGATTCCAGCGAAAGTTTTCTCGACGAATGAATGATATGCGATTCCTTGGTGTCTCTGAAGAATCCACTCCACTTCCTCAGGATTGAGTTGAGTGTGACTATTCTCAATGAGAGCTAAACCTATATGGTAGTTGAAACGGAGGTAGTCATTGTATGTTACCTGTTTCCCTTCCTGCTTTAGGCGATAGCCAATGGCGCCGGTGCCGCCGAAGGCATCCAAGCAGGTAAGGAAATCGAAGTCCGAGACTTGCTCCCAAATCCAGTTGGCGAGCTTGGCCTTGCTGCCCTGATAGCGAGTGGAGGGGAACTTCCCTACTATTCCTAGGGGGAGCGTAGGCTGGTAGATGGTAGCTGTGCCCATGGTCAATCCTTGTGGCCTGACACTTATTGTAACGCTACGCTCCCGGTTGGAGTTGCCGTGGACCAGGCTATTCGTCCTGCGTTGTCGGCGCGCACAGCTTACAGCGGGATGTTGCCGTGCTTTTTCGGCGGGTTGGTATCGCGCTTGTTTTGGAGCACGTCGAGCGCGGCGATCAGGCGTGGGCGCGTCTCGTGCGGCTCGATTACGTCGTCAACGTAGCCCCGTTCGGCGGCGCTGTATGGGTTGGCAAACTGCCCCTCGTACTGCGCGATCAGCTCCTGACGCCGCGCCGCCGGGTCCGCGGCCTGCGCTAACTCCTGTCGGAAGATGATGTCCACGGCGCCTTCCGCCCCCATGACGGCGATCTCGGCGCTCGGCCAGGCGAAGTTGAAGTCGGCGCGCACGTGCTGGCTGCTCATCACGTCGTAGGCGCCGCCGTAGGCTTTGCGCGTAATCACCGTCACCTTGGGCACCGTCGCCTCGCAGTAGGCGTAGAGCAGCTTGGCCCCCTGTCGGATGATCCCGCCGTGCTCCTGTGCCACGCCGGGCAGAAACCCCGGCACGTCCACAAACGTCACCAGCGGGATGTTGAAGCAGTCGCAGAAGCGCACGAACCGCGCCCCCTTGGTCGAGCTATCAATGTCCAGCACGCCTGCCAGCACGGTCGGTTGCTGCGCCACGATCCCCACCGAGCGCCCGTTCATCCGGGCGAAGCCGGTCACGATGTTCTGCGCCCAGCGCTCCTGCACCTCCAGAAAGTCGCCATCGTCCACGATGTGCCGGATCACGGCCCGCATGTCGTAGGGCCGATTGGGCTGCTCCGGCACGATGGTATCCAGCTCGCGGTCCATCCGCTGCGGCGAATCGCCGGTGGAGACGACGGGCGGGTCGTCCAGGTTGTTCGAGGGCAGGAAGCTGAACAGCCGGCGGGTGAGGTGCAGACAGTCCGGCTCCGATGCCGCTAGGAAGTGGGCAACGCCGCTCGTCGCGTTATGCACCAGCCCGCCACCCAAGTCCTCGAAGGTCACCTCCTCGTGCGTGACCGCTTTGATTACGTCCGGGCCGGTCACGAACATGTAGCTCGTGCCGTCCACCATCAGGCAGAAGTCGGTGATCGCCGGCGAGTAGACGGCTCCGCCCGCGCACGGCCCCATGATCGCAGAGATTTGCGGCACGACCCCGGAGGCCAGCGTATTGCGGACAAAGATGTCGGCGTAGCCGCCGAGACTGGCAACCCCTTCCTGGATACGCGCCCCGCCGCTGTCGTTCAGGCCAATAATCGGCATGCCGTTCCGGGTGGCCAGGTCCATGACGCGGCAGATTTTCTCCGCGTGCGGCTCCGACAATGACCCGCCGAAGACCGTGAAGTCTTGGGAGAACACCGCCACCGGCCGCCCGTCAATCCGGCCGTAGCCGGTAATGACCCCATCGCCGAGGGGACGGTTGCCGTCTACGCCAAACGCTGACGAGCGGTGGCGGACGAGCGTCCCCAGCTCCTCGAAGGTGCCCGGGTCGAGCAGCAGGTCCAGCCGTTCGCGGGCCGTCAGCTTGCCAGCCTTATGCTGGCGCTCGATCCGTGCCGCGCCGCCGCCATCCAGCGCCGCAGCTTTGAGCGCCCGCAGGCGTGCGACTTGCTGCGCGCGGCTCGGACGATGATTGGCGCTATCCGTCTTTGTGGTGTCCTGCTCTACGGTATCGGTCATAGGCGTTCTATCCGTTGCCGACCTACCCCTGTCAGGGCCGGGGGATGCGGTGTGCTCATGGTATGCAGAGCGTAACACCGGGCACGGCAGCGGGCAACAGGGCGGCCCTTGCCACGCTTGTATGTGCCTATCCCCGGTGCTTGCCAGCCAGGTGCATCGACGGCGATTTGACGGGCTGCACTGCCCGCCCGTATGCTGACGGTCACGCAAGAACGACGCTGCGAGAGGTGAGCGAATGCCCCACGTGACAGTGCAGCTCCTGGCCGGTCGCACAGTGGATCAGAAGCGTGCGTGTGCGGAGGCGATCACGCAGGCCATTGTGGAGCACCTGAATGCGCCGCGTGCCGGGACCTCGGTGGTCTTCCAGGAGGTCCAGCGCGATGACTGGGCCTCGGGAGGAAAACTGATGTCCGATAGCGATTAGCGAGCGGCCTAGGTAGCCCGTTGAAAGCGACGGCGACGCTTCAGCTCGCTCGTGCGTAGCGGGGGCAAGGCAGGACCGTCCGCGGTGGTTAGCTGGCCGGTTGGCGTCTCGTTCCGGGCCAGCATGGCCAGCAGTCGGCGCACGCGCTCATTCCACTCGCCGCTGCCGCGGGCGTGGTAGGCGCGCAGCGGGTCGAGCGTGCCGGGTGTGGAGAGGAACTCGTCCAGTTCGTTGCGCCCTTGTACGCCACTATGCTCCGCCACTTGGACGACGTAGTAGACGTGTCCGTGGAGCGTGACGAAATCCTCCTCGCCGACGAGCGGCCGCAGCAGCAGGCGCTCCAATTCCTCGCTTGCGGCTGCCGTGAACTCCTGGACCGGGATGATCTCGGTCTGCGCTTGCCGTCGCGCCCGCAACTCCAACCAGACGAAGATCGCCTTCTCCAGCCCACCGATCAGAAAGTCGGGCACCATGCGCTGCTGCCGCTCCTGCGCTTGCACTTCCAGCGAGAAAAACCGCACGGAGTCGCCGCCGATGGCCTCCAGGTCTTCCAGGCTCATTGCGGCCATGCGCGGGTGTACTCCTGCCGGAGGGGGGCCGGCCGGATGGATATTCCTAGCCCTCAGCCCCAGGCTGCTTACTGTCAGCGCCAGGAAGCGTAGCGACCGACAGGCGCGGACGCGCCGGCGCACGGCGTCAATCGAGGGCGCCAGTGACAGCGCCTGCTCCACGCTAATCCGCCCGTGCTCCAGGTAGGCTTCCAGCTCCTCTTCCTGCCGCCGCTGCCGATAGGCTTCGTTGATCCGCGCTTCCCGCTCTCCCAGCCACAGGTCGCCGGGGAGATCGACACCCACCTCATGCTGGTTGAGCAGCCGGACGAGCGCTTCCGACGTTGCCGGTGGCTCATCGGGTTCCGGCTCGAAACTGTCGTAGGCTTGCGCCAGCACCATATCAACGGCAAAGGGCGTGAGGGTGACCGTTTGCCTCTCACCGTCCGCACGCACGCGGTCCAGGAGGACGTCCCAACCGTCCGCGATCTCTTGATCGCTGGCCCCATCCACGGCCGCTTCGATGTCGTTCCCGGCCTGCTCGTAGCTATCTTGCGCCCGTGACCACGCTTCCGCATCCCCCGTGCCGGCCCGGCGCAATACTTCGGCCAGAAACAGCACGCGCATGCGCGCCGCGAGCGGCGCAACCCGTACCGGCGGGAGAAACCTCTGCCAGCGCATCAGATCCGATTCGGGGTTCGCGGCGTCGGCGAACTCCTCCACGAATTCACTGTAGTGCCAGCCATCGCTCGCGGCCCAGATTGCGGCAAGCTCCAGATACAATTCGACGGCCGGCCCGGCCACCGGGCGGGTGAAGGTCACCTCGTCGTAAAGGCGCAGGGCCTCCCCGGCCAAGTCGAACAGTTCCTGGAAGTTCTCCGACGAGACGCTGCCCTCGTCGGCCAACGCACGCAGGGCCTCGCCACTGAGGGCATTGGCCGCATAGAGCGCGCCGGCCTGCACGTAGCGAATGCGCGGCGTGAGTTGGTCCAGGGCCAGCACGACGTCGCAGGCCCGCTGCACGTAGGCTGCGCGATCCGTCGGGCGCACTTTGGGGAGCGAGCGCTGTCTGCTCTTGCGTTCTTCGATGAAGCGGAGCAGATCGTTGGTGCTCTGCATTGCTTGCTCGCCGACCTCGCGGTACTGTCGCTCCATGCGCGTGAATTCCCAGAGGCGGTCGGCAATTTGGGTATCCGCTTCAATCATGGCCACAGCCCTCCATACGCATCAGGTTAGTTCGGAGGTTGTCGTGAGCCGCCGGGGGCATTGCACGACCCTCCGAGAGTACACATACGCTGCTGTGCATACCACAAGCACTCGAACCTTAGTATCGAGAATGATTGAGAGCGAATGCTTGTCCGCCGCATTGAGCCATGAACCATAGGGACTGCTGCGGCGCTGGCAATTCAGAGTGTACCGCCGGAGCCTGCTCACGGCAAACGGAGTCTAGCGCCAGCAGCGGCGTGGTGGCCTGGCCGGGCATTCGCCGGTTATGCTTGTACGCGAGCGAACGGTCCGGCTCGTGGTGGTTGAGCCGGGAGGAGGACGGCGTTGTCGGCGCAGGATGGCGTAGCGGATGTTCTCATCGTCGGTGCGGGGGCGTCGGGTGCGGCGGTGGCGTGGTCGTTGTCGCAGGCCGGGCTATCCGTCGTCTGCCTGGAGCAAGGCGGCTGGGTTGATCCGCAATCGTATCCCCACACCCGGCCCGATTGGGAGCACCACCGGGCCACCGATTTTGCCAAGGACCCGAATGTACGCCAGCGCCCGGAAGACTATCCCATCAACGTGGACCGGACGCCGATTGTCCCGCTCATGTTCAATGCCGTCGGCGGCAGCACCATCCACTGGAGCGGGCACTTTCCCCGCTTTCGCCCCTCGGACTTCCGCGTCCACAGCCTCGATGGCGTCGCCGCCGACTGGCCCCTGACCTACTGGGACCTGGAGCCGTACTACGAGCAGAACGACGCGATGATCGGGGTCACGGGCTTGAGCGGCGATCCCGCGAATCCGCCCCGCCAACCCCGGCAGTCGCCGCCGCTCGGCCTCGACCGCGCCGGCGAGGTCTACGTCCGTGGGCTGGAGAAGCTGGGCTGGCATTGGTGGCCGTCGGACTGTGCGCTGATTACCGTGCCACACGGTGACGGCCGCAGCGTGTGTAACAACTGCGGCCCTTGTGACATGGGCTGCCCTATCGGCGCCATGTCCAGTGCCCACGTCACCTACTGGCCGGCCACCCTCGCCCAGGGAGTACGCCTCGTGACCCATGCGCGCGTGCGGGAGATTACCGTAGACGCAGACGGTCGCGCGAATGGCGTCGTGTTCTACGACCGGGGTGGCTACGAGCACCGCCAAGCGGCGCGGGTGGTGGTGCTCGCCGGCAACGGGGTAGGCACGCCACGCCTGCTCCTCAACTCGACCTCGACCCGTTTCCCGAATGGCCTAGCCAACGGCAGCGGGCTGGTAGGCCGCAACCTGATGTTCCATCCGGTAGCGTTTGTGAGCGGGGTGTTCCCGGAGCGTATCAACGGCTACCGGGGACCGGACGGGCTGCTCCTCCACTGCCAGGAGTTCTACGAGACCGACCGCAGTCGCGGCTTCGTGCGCGGCCTGCAATTGCAGTTCGCCCGCGACGTTGGGCCGCTGGGCACGGCGCTCGGCTCCTTCACGGGCCAGCTCCTGCCCTGGGGTGCCGATCATCACCGGACCTGGCGCGAGCGTTTTGGGCATGCCCTCACCGTGGCCGTGATGGTGGAAGACCTGCCAGAGCTACATAACCGGGTTGCGCTGGACCCGGTGCTGCGGGACGGACACGGTATCGCGGCACCGCGGATCGAGTACACCTTGAGCGAGAATAGTCGCCGTGCGCTCGACTTCGGCGTTGCGCGAGCGAGCGAAGTCTTCGAAGCCGCGGGGGCGCACACGGTGTTCACCCAGTCGCCGCTGCGTAACTCCGGCTGGCATCTGATGGGCACCGCGCGGATGGGTGATGACCCCCAGCACTCCGTCACGGATCGTTGGGGGCGCACACACGACGTTCCCAATCTCTTCATTGTAGACGGAAGCCTATTTGTGACCTGTGCGCCGATCAATCCGACCAGTACCATCCAAGCCTTGGCGCTCCGCACCGCCGATTGGCTCGCCAACAACTTCTCCGAGGTGGCCTCATGACTGGCCAAGCCGACGGCTATCACGTGCTGACCGCAGCGCAGCGAGCTACCCTCACGGCGATTCAGAACGAGCTTGTGCCACCTGAGGGCGAGCTTCCCGGCGCCGGTGAGTCCGGCGGGGCCGCCGCCGTGGACGGCTACCTCCACGCGCAGCCGCCGTTGCAGACGAACGTCCTCACGGTCTTGGCGGCCGTGGACGTGAGGGCCCAGTCCCACGCTGATGGACCGTTGAGCGGTGCTAGTCCCACGTCCCCGTTCGCGGCGTTGTCAGCCGCTGCGCGTGTCGCCGTCTTGCGCGCCATCGAGGCGGCGCATCCCGAGCCGTTCCGCACGCTGGTCGAGTTGACGTACACCGCCTACTACACCAACCCGTCCATCCAAGCGCTCCTCGGCCCGGATGCCCAACCGCCACAGCCCCACGGCTACCCGCCCCCGGCACCCTTCGACCCGCGCCGCCTGGAGCGCGTCAAGCACCGCGGCCAACTCTGGCGCGACGCCTGAGGGAGGGGCCGCTGCCGGGGTCTGCCGCGCGATATGGCGGCGCGAGGGTGTATCGCACTGGCCGGCCAGGTGATGCTATGATAGGGTATGTTTGGGGCTGCCCACCTTGGAGTGACAGTGGATATGTTGATGGACACAGGCAGCCCGAACGGGAAGGAGACGGGGAGATGAAACCCCTGGCAAGCAGAAGCTTCACGCGCCGAACGTCGGCACTGACCCTGGCCGCGCTGGCCGGCGGCACGGTACTCGCAGCCTGCGGCGAGCCGACCGTCCGGTACGTGGGCCAGCCTCAGGCCGGACCAGCGGGGCCGCAGGGGCCGCAGGGGCCGCAGGGTGCGACCGGTGCCCAAGGCGCACAGGGAGTCCAGGGCGCAGCGGGGAAGACCACCGAGCCGGTCAACCTCGAGGTCGCTCACTACTGGCTGCGCGCGCCGGAGCACCCCCGCACCCAGACGGTCAAGGGTGCCGAGGCGCTCTTCAAGCCCATGTACCCGCACGTCGTCCTCGATACCTACCCGATTGTCGGACAAGATCGGAACTACCAGCAGGCGCTGACCACCTGGGCTGCCTCCGACACCCTCCCGGATGTCATTCAGGGCATGGCTGCCTACTACCTGGAGGGCTGGGTGAAGCGCGGCTTGGTTGCGGACCTCACGGCCGAGCTTAAGGTGAGGAAGTGGCAGAAAGATGACCATTACTACTCACCGATGCACTCGGAAGTCGCCGGCAAGGTGTACGGCATCCCGTGGCATCTGAATGTCAACACGTGGGTCTACAACGCGGACATGTTCAACAACGCCAGCCTCAGCCCCCCCGACGACACGTGGACCACCGCCGATGTCTTCGAAGCAGCGACCAAGCTCACCGATGCCGACAACAAGAAGTGGGGCATCTACCACGCCGGCCCCGCCCCCGCCCTCACCTGGCCCATGGTCTACGCCAACGGCGCCGACGTGTGGGAGCGTTCACCGTTCAAGACTTTGTTCCACCACGAACAGCAGCTTGAGGTGTTCCAGTGGGCCTATGACACCATTCACAAGTACGCGGTACACCCCCAGATGTTCGACGGCGAGCGCAAGCGGCTCAACCGCGACCTCAGCTTCAACAAGGGCAACTTCGCCATGGCCGGCAATAGCAGCCCCAAGGGTTCGTTCAAGACCATCAAGGGCGCCTTCAAGATGCAGGTCATGCCCACCCCGCGCTGGGAGGGCACCAAGAACCGCGTCACCAACTTCAACAACATCCCCGGCGTGGTGACCACAACGGCAGAGAAACGGGGCGCGTTCGGGGCTGCCGTTGACTTCGTGACCTTCCTGAGCGGTGAAGAGGCGCAGTTGGTGAATGCCGAGACCGGTGCTGCCTTCCCCGTCAACAAGAAGGCCGCCAACTCACCGACATATCTGAACGAGTTCCCAGAGCTGGACATGAAGGTCACCACGGAGATTCTCGAAACACTGCCGGATCAGTGGGCACGCGGCTACGCCGTGTGGGAGCACTGGCGGGCCTGGTACGACGTCATCCTGCCGATCCTCCAGGAGGGGTTCAGCGGCAAGTGGAGCATGCCCGATACGGCCAAGCGAGCCTCGGAAGCCGGCGATGCGATTGTCCAGAAGGCACTCGCGTAGTACCACTCCGGCCTGAAACGTTAGCTAGGCACCTACAAGCTGGAAGACGTGTACGCGGCGCCGGCGAGCCGGCGCCGCGTTATGTCGAGCCGGGCCGTCCCCGTCCCCGTTCGCGGCGTTGCCAGCCGTAGCCCAGGTGGCGTGACTGCACGCCGTCGCGGTGGCGCATTCCCCCACCGTTCCGCACCGACTTTCACTGCCCATGACATGACCCGGCTGGCCGACCCATTCGCGGGCCGGCCGACCGGCCCCACCGTCACCCTTGGGCCCGCGCCGCCTGAAGGCGGGACTGCTGCTGCTTTGCCCCGCTTCCCATACCCGTGCTGCTCGCCCGGCGGTAGCTCTACCGGGGGACGCTTGGTACGTCTGTGGTACGCTCAACCCGACAAACTCAGGACAAGGAGTGACGATGACAGCGCAGACGGATCTGATCGGTCAGCCCGTGCAGGAGCTGGACACCCCGGCCCTGCTCGTTGACCTCAATGTCATGGAGGGCAACATTCGCCGCATGGCCGCCTACTTCGCCCAGTACGGCGTTAACTGGCGGCCGCACACCAAGGGGGTGAAGGTGCCCGGGATTGCCCAGCAGGAGCTTGCAGCGGGCGCCATTGGCGTCACCTGCGCCAAGTTGGGCGATGCCGAGGCCATGGCAGCCGGGGGTATTGACAACATTCTCATCGCCAACCAGCTTGTCGGCCGGCGCAAGCTGGAGCGCCTCGTCGCGCTGGTACGAAGCGGCACCACCGTCATCGTCGCCATAGACAGCGCGGAGCAGGCGCTGGCCATGGACGCGGCGGCGCAAGCCGGCGGTGTCAAGATCAACGTAGTCCTGGAGCTTAATGTGGGCATGGATCGCTCCGGTGTGCTGCCGCGGGCCCCGGCCCTGGCCCTGGCCCACCAAGTGCATGCGCTACCCGGCCTGACGCTTCGTGGGCTGATGGGCTGGGAGGGCCACGCCGCCGATATTCCCGATCCGGCGGCCAAGCGGCAAGCGATTGCAGCGGCGGTAGGAGAGCTGGTGGCGACGGCGGAGCAGTGTCGGGCCGCCGGCCTGCCCTGCGAGATCGTGAGCTGTGGCGGGACCCATACCTATCAGATCACGGCGACGCTGCCGGGGATTACCGAGGTGCAGGCCGGTGGTGGCATCTTCTGCGACATGGAATACAGCAAGTGGATAGACCACCCCATCGGGTTGTCGTTGCTGGCTACCGTCGTGAGCCGTCCGGACCCGCAGCGGATCATCGTAGACGCCGGCTTCAAGGCCCTGGGGCGGCCGATAACCGATCCGCAGCCACGCGACCTCGCCGGAGTAATGGGCATCGGGCTGTCGGCCGAGCACGGCACGATTAGTCTGGACGCGCCGAATGGCACCCTCCGCTTCGGCGACAAGATCGAGATCTACGCCGGCTACGGCGACATGACCGTCTTCCTCCACGACGAGCTTTACGGCGTGCGTAACGGCCAAGTCGAAGCCGTCTGGCCGGTCTTCCCCCGCCGCAGCTTCCGCTAACCCGCACCCGGCACCCCGCAACGGATGCCGGGCTAGACCGTGCCAACGGGCCGCTGCGGTGCTACACTGTCGCCGGGATTACTCACGGGCAGGGTGCAGCATGATGGAACGCTCGTATGGCTATGTCGAAGTGGGACGCGGTGTCTACGACGCTCCACGCGCTGCAGCGCTCTCGGGTGTGCCCCAGAGTACGCTCCATTATTGGGCACGTACCGACCTCTATCGTCCCTCCATTTCCCCTCATCCCAGGGTGCGGCTCTGGTCATGGGCCGATTTGCTGGCCCTCCGGGCCATTGATTGGCTTCGCCGCGTTAAGGGCGACGCACAGCCACGGAAGACCAGTATGCAGCGTATCCGACAGGTCCTCCGGGAGCTTGACAGTCAAGGTCTGCCTCGTGAACGGTTGCAGCAGTTGGTACTTGTCTCACGAGATGGAGCGTTATTCTTGAAGGATGATGAGAGGGTTGTGCGAGCAACACCTGGACTTCAGGCGGGGTGGCCGGAAATGCTCGACTTGGTAGCCCCCTACCACACTGGCCCGAACTTATTGGCGCCTCGTCCGCTCCTGCGGATTATCCCTGGCAAGTTACACGGTGAGCCGCACCTGCTGGGAACACGGATCATGTCCGCAACCGTCTACACGCTGCACAAGGGCGGCTATAGGACGGAGCAGATAAGGGCGATGTACCCGGAGGCCTCTCCCCACGCCCTGCGGCAAGCGATTGATCTTGAGCAGTCACTTGTCGGTCAGGCTGCGTAGCCAAGCGACAAGGTACCGTTGGATGCCCACTTCGTTCTGGATCACAATTTCCCCTGGCAGATAACGGATCTGCCGTGGCCCGAACACCTCCGGCTCACGCGGCTTGCCGACTACGACGCCAGTCTCATCCAGCACTACGATGATTGGCAGGTTCTCGACGCACTCAACCGCCGCGGCGACGTGGATGGCTTCATCACCAACGATGCAAACATCCTGCACCTAGCGCGCGAGATGGTGGTTCTGTCTCAGACGCGCCTCGCCCTCGTCGCCGCAGCCGGCGTTGGTCACGATCCAATCCGGGCTACCGGCCTGGTCATGCTTTATCTGGGACAAATAACGCACCGGCTTTCGCACCGAGCACAGATCTTCACGTTGCGTTCGGGCGACTTAGGCCGCTACCAGTCCAGTCCTGCGAAGCAAATCGACCGCCTCGCTGAACACCAGAACATTACCCCACAAGAGTTGATCGCAAGAGAGCGCGAGCAATTGACTGCGTTCCGGCGGGAATCCAGCCCCCTTCTCCCAGGGAGAGAGAGCCAGGGTGAGAGCGAGGACCGTGCGACTGGCGCCGATTAGGCGCTGGCGTGCTGGATCGCTTGCCAGATACGCTCCGGCTTGAGTGGCATGTCGAGGTGGGTCACGCCGAGTGGTCGCACCGCGTCAATGACGGCGTTGACCACGGCCGGGGTGGAGCCGATGGTCCCGGCCTCGCCGACCCCTTTGGCCCCCAGGATGTTATTCGGGGTGGGGGTCACCGTCCGGTCAGTCTCGAAGCTGGGGAGCATCGCGGCCTTCGGCGCCGCGTAGTCCATCAACGACCCGGTGAGCAGCTGACCGGTCTCGGAATCGAACACGATCTCCTCATAGAGCGCCTGCGCGATCCCCTGAGCCAGTCCACCGTGTACCTGCCCGTCTACCAGCTTGGGGTTGATGGCCGTACCGCAGTCGTCCACTGCCACGTAGCGCTTGATCTCCACCCGGCCGGTCTCCGCATCCACTTCGACGATACAGGCATGGGTGCCGAACGGAAAGGTGTACCCGGGCGGATCATAGAAGTGCGTAAACTCTAGGCCCGGGTCCATCCCCTCGGGCATGTCAACATGGGTGATCGCGGCGGCGGCCACGTCGGCAAAGGCGATGCTACGGCCCGGAGCGCCGCGGACTTGCGCCTCGCCACCGGCCAGGTCCACGTCTTCGGGGGCCGCTTCCAGCAGGTGGGCCGCGATCTTGAGTACCTTGTCACGCACCTTCTCGGTCGCAAAGTGGACCGCTGGCCCGCCAACGGCCATACCGCGGCTGCCGAAGGTCCCGACGCCATACTGGACTTGGCCGGTATCTCCGTGCAGCACCACGATGTCGTCGAGCGACACGCCCAGCTGATCGGCGACCATTTGGGCAAAGGTAGTCTCCTGCCCCTGGCCATGCGGCGACGTGCCCGTGAGCACCGTCACGTTCCCATTGGGGTCCACGCGCACGGTGGCGCTCTCCCAGCCGCCCATGCCGGCCAGGTCCTTCGAGGGGCCAAACCCGCAAATCTCGACGTAGGAGGATAAGCCCAGCCCCAGATAGCGGCCCTGCTCGCGGGCCGCGGCCTGCTCACGCCGGAAGGCGTCGTAGTCAATCATCTCTAGTGCCCGATCCAGCGAGGCATCGTAGTCGCCGCTGTCGTATTCGTTGCCGGGCGGGGTGGTGTAGGGGAACTGGTCGGGCTGGATGAAGTTGCGGCGCCGTACTTCGGCCGGGTCGAGGTTCAGCTCGGCAGCGATGGCGTCCATCGTACGCTCGATGAGGTAGGTTGCTTCGGGGCGGCCCGCGCCGCGATAGGCAGCGGTAGCCATCTTATGCGTGTAGATCCCGAGGACCTCGGCGTGATAATCCTGGAAGTCGTAACAGCCGTTGCCCATCCCGGCCGTCAGCCCCGGGATGGCCGGGGTGGTGGCGTGTTGGTAGGCGCCCAGATCGGCAAGTACCTGCAAGCGTAAGCCCAGCAGCTTGCCGTCGTTGCTGACGGGTGCCTCGATATAGTCAATCTGATCCCGCCCATGGACACACGTGAGGAAATCCTCGCTCCGGTCCTCGACCCACTTCACGGGCCGACCGAAGCGCACGGCCAAGTGCCCGGTGAGCACTTCGTCGGGATAGAAGTTGGCTTTCGCTCCAAACCCACCGCCCACCTCCGGCACGATCAACCGCAGATTGTGCTCGGGGATGCCCAAGAGCTTGGAGAACTGGGTACGCAGCAGGTGGGGAAACTGGCTCGTTGCCCAGATGGTGAGCTGTCCGGCGGCCGCATTGTAGTCGGCTGCCAGGCAGCGCGGCTCCATGAACAGCGGCAACAGGCGCTGGTTGACCAGGCGGAGCTTCACAACCCGGTCGGCCCGCGCAATGGCGGCCTCAATATCTCCCTGCTCGGCGACGGTGCGAAAAGAGACGTTGCTGTCCATGGATTCGTGGACCAGCGGACTGCCCGTTTCAATTGCCTGCTCGATGTCCATGACTACCGGCAGCGGCTCGTAGTCCACCTCGACGAGATCAACCGCGTCGCGGGCCTGGTACGGGTCCTCGGCTACTACACACGCGATGGCCTCACCAACGCACCGCACGGTGTCCGTGGCGAGCAACGGCAGCCCCGTCTCCGTCATGCCCTCCACGGCCGCAAAGGCGGCGATGTTGTTTTCGACAGCGCCGTCGAGATCGGCCGCCGTGAGCACGGCTACCACGCCGGGGGCCGCCTCGGCCGCGGCGGTATCCACGCGCGTCAGGCGGGCGTGCGCCTCCGCGCTCCGCACAAACGCCGCGTGCAGCGCGCCAGGAATCCGCACGTCGTCAACATAGGTGGCCCCACCCTGGATCAGTCGCGGGTCCTCGCGCCGGCGGATGGGCGCCCCAACGAACTTGGGCAGGATCGGTGTTGCGGTCGTCATAGTCGCAGCCTCCTGGTGTCCGCTGGATCGTAGAGCGGGGGAGCCGGCGGCTCACCCCGCCGTACCGGAGTTTCGCTGATGCAGTTTAGTGCTCTGCTACTCGTGCTCCGAGCGCAATGAGCCGGGAAATGAGTGTCCGGCAGGTCGCGCGTGCCGGAGCTACTAGCTCCCCGCCTGTGCCGCCGCTTGCTCCACGGCGCGCCGCGTATAGACGCGGACGAGGTGGCCGCGATACTCGGCGGACGCGAACAGATCGTCGTTGAGATCGAGGCCCTCGGCGGCCTGGTCGGTGGCGGCGCCAATGTTGTCGGCGGTTAGCTCCTGGCCGGTCAGCGCGGCCTCGACGGCCATGGCCCGCATCGGGGTGCCCCCGGCGCCGGTAATCCCGATCCGCGCCCGCTCGCACTTGCCATCAGCGCCGACGGTCACAATGGCGGCGACGCCACAGATCGCGTACCCCGATGCCGGATGGGCATTCTTGACGTAGGCAGCGCCGCTCTGGCCGGACGTGGCCGGCACGGTAATCGTCGTCAGCAGCTCGTCGTCGCCGAGCGCGGTCATGAGCGGGCCGGTAAAGAAGCTGTCGGCGGCGATGGTGCGGCTGCCGTTCGCACTCACGGCCGTCAACTCGGCTTCCAGCGCCAGCACTGCGGCCGGGAGGTCCGCGGCCGGGTCGCCGTGCGCCAGGCTGCCCCCGATCGTGCCGAGGTTACGCACTTGGCGGTCGCCGATAATGGCGGCCGTCTGCTGGAGCAGCGGGCACGCCATACCCAGCGTCTCCGAGTCCTCCAGGGTGCTGTGGGTGGTGCCGGCCCCAACCATGACCCGACCGTTGTCGGTGCTGATGCCGGATAGACCCTCGATATTCCCGATGTCTATGAGCACCTCCGGGACGGCCAGGCGCAGTTTCATCAACGGAATGAGGCTATGCCCTCCGGCCAGTATCTTCGCCTCGTCGCCGTGCTCGGCGAGCAGCGCTACGGCCTCCTCGACGGTGGACGGTGTTTCGTATGCAAATGCACTTGGGATCATCTCGGTTGCCTCCTTCCGAAGATTCCGCGCTTCCTATGGCCTCCGGTTGACCGTTCCCGTCCGCCCTTCCCATGCCATGCGGGCCGGGACCGGCGGAGCGGAGTCTCTTGTGTTCCTCAACGCTCCCCTCGGACCGCTAGCGCCACGGCCTGAGCCAGCTGCGCCAGCCGCCCTTGCTCTTGCTCGCCTCGGCGATCAGGCGCCACACCTTCTCCGGGGTAGCCGGCATATCAATGTGGCGCACGCCGAATGGCGCCAGCGCGTCTACGACGGCGTTGATGACGGCCGAGCCGGCGGCAATGGTGCCGGTTTCCCCGACCCCCTTGACGCCGAGGACGTTCACCGGCGACGGCGTGGTCGTGCGATCCGTCTCGATAGACGGGACCATCCCGGCCTTGGGCACGGCATAGTCCATCAGCGAGCCGGTGAGCAGCTGACCGGTCTCCTGGTCGTACACGGCCTGCTCGTAGAGCGCCTGCGCGACCCCCTGCACGACACCACCGTGGACCTGCCCGTCTACGATCATGGGATTGATGACGTTGCCGCAGTCGTCTACGGCGATGTACCGTTGCAGGTCCACCTCTCCGGTGTCACCGTCCACCTCCACCACGGCGATGTGCGTGCCGAAGGGGTACGTGAAGTTGGAGGGGTCGTAGAAGCTGTTCTCTTCCAGCGCCGGCTCGATGTCGTCCGGCAGGTTCCAGGCCAGGTACGCTTGCAGCGCCACGTCGCCGAAGGTCTTCTGCGCGCTCTCCGGCGCACCGCGGACGAAGAACTTGCCATCGGCAAACTCGACGTCTTCCGGGTCGGCTTCCAGGAGATGGGCGGCAATGCGGCGGGCCTTCTCCGTGACCTTCCGCGCCGCCAGCGCCATCGCCGTGCCCCCGACGGCCGTCGTGCGGCTGCCGTAGGTGCCCCAGCCCATCGCAATCTTGCTGGTATCGCCGTAGACGACCTCCACGTCCTCGATCGGGATGCCGAATTCGTCGGCGACGATCTGGGCAAAGGTGGTTTCCTCACCCTGACCGTGCGGATTGCCGCCGGTGAAGGCGCTCACTTTGGCCGTAGGGTGGACGCGCACCGTCGCGCTCTCCCACAGCCCGCCTTGGAAGCCCACGGCGCCAGCGACTTCCGAGGGGCCGAGACCGCAAATCTCGGAATAGGTGGTGAGGCCGATACCTAGATAGCGACCTTGTTCGCGGGCCGCCGCCTGCTCTTGGCGGAAGCCGTCGTAGTCCACCATCTCCAGGGCCATGTCCAAGGCGGTATCGTAGTCGCCGCTATCGTAGGTGATCCCCGTCGCGACGGTATACGGGAACTCGTCGGCGCCGATGAAGTTCTTCCGCCGGATGGCCACCGGGTCCATCTCCAGCTCCGCAGCGAGCAGGTCAACCATGCGCTCCACCAGGAACGTCGCTTCCGGTCGGCCGGCGCCGCGGTAGGCGTCCACCGGCGTGGTATTGGTGACCACTCCCAGCACGTCAGCGGAGATATTGGGAATCTTGTAGGCGCCGGAGTACATCAGGGCGTGCAAGATCGTGGGAACGCCCGGCGCTGCCGTGGAGAGATACGCGCCGAGGTTGGCCCAGACCTTCGCCCGCAGGCCGGTAATCATCCCGTCTTTTGTCGCCGCTATCTCGACGTCTTGGATGTGGTCGCGGCCGTGGGTCGTGGCGAGATAGTTCTCGCTGCGGGTCTCGGACCACTTGACCGGCCGGTTCAGCTCCTTGGCGGCGAAGCCGACGATGGCCTCATCGGGGTAGTGGTGGATTTTGCTGCCGAAGCCGCCACCGATCTCCGGGGCGACGATCCGCAGCTTGTGCTCCGGGATACCGAGCACCCCGGACATGAGGACGCGATGGATGTGCGGGTTCTGGGTGGTGAGCCAAATCGTCATTTCTTCTGCGCCGGCGTCCCACTGCGCGACGGCCGCCCGCGCCTCCATCGAGTTCGGGATGAGGCGCTGGTTGTGGAACCGATGGCTGACGGTGACTTCGGCCTCCTCGAACGCTGCGTCGGTCCCCTCGCCGGCCATCACCCAGCGGAAGGCGGTGTTGGCCGGCACATCGTCGTGAAGCTGCGGCGCGCCATCTTGCGTGGCCTTTTCCTGATCCACGATGGCCGGCAGCTCTTCGTATTCGACTTCCACCATGTCAGCCGCATCGGCGGCCGCCGCGCGATCTTCGGCGATGACGACTGCCACGCCGTCGCCCACGTAGCGCACGCGGTCTATGGCCAGCGGCGGGTGGTCGGGCACGACGAGGTCGGAGTCGGGAATGAGCCATGCACACGGGATGCTGCCCACGCGGCCCTCCAAGTCGCTGCCGGCATAGACGGCGATGACCCCCGGATGGGCGGCCGCTGCGCTGGTATCTATGCTGGTGATGCGGGCATGGGCATAGGGACTGCGGACGATCACCGCATAGGCCATGTTCGCAAGCTGGATGTCATCGCAGTAGGTGGCTTGGCCGGTAATCAGACGAGGATCTTCGCGCCGCCGGACCGAGGCTCCAAATAGACGACTGACGGCCATGGTTGCCCTCCTCTCACCCTTTGTCGGATGCCTCGCACTCAATTAACTCTGGGGAGATTGCAAGCCGCCAGGCCTGTCGCCCCGGCAGCTCACTCCCCGGCAGTAGGGCTACGGCGGTCCTAGCCCGCCGACTGTGACTGACGAGCGGCGTGCTGGACGGCCTTGACAATGTTGTGGTAGCCGGTGCAACGGCACAGGTTGCCTTCGAGACCCTCGCGAATCTCTTCCTCGCTGGGGTCGGAATGGCGCTGCAGGATTTCGTAGGCGGAGATAATCATGCCGGGAGTGCAGAAGCCGCATTGCAGACCATGCTCCTCCCAGAAGCCTTCCTGCAAGGGATGGAGACCCTCCTGGGGAGCCGTCGCTGCCAGCCCCTCGATGGTCGTGACCTCTGCCCCGTCGGCCTGCACCGCAAAGACGGTACAGGACTTCACCGTCTTGCCGTTCATCAGCACGACGCAGGCGCCACATTGGCTGGTATCGCAGCCGATGTGGGTTCCGGTCAAGCCCAACGCATCCCGCAAGTAGTGAACGAGGAGGGTGCGCGGCTCAACCGCGGCCGTGCGGGTGGTGCCGTTAATCGTCATGGATACCGTACGCATTGCCGGCGCGGACGCTTCCTGTGTGCTCACCACGGTATCATCCCCTTTCTACGATGGGTATGCCTCACCCGGGACCTGCCGATGCCTTGGCCGGCGGTCGCCGGAGCGGCGGCAAACCAGGGAGTCACTGACCCTCGGCCGGGTGTTAGTGTCAGTCTAAGGATGGTTCGGCTCTGAGTCAAATAGTAACTTTGCGGCAGGCAGCGTGCTGCACACCCCTCCCGGAAGCCTTTTTGGCCACGGAGAGCATAGAGTAGCGGCCTATGGCATGCCGTAGGCCCGTCTCCCTGCGAAGCGGGGGGGGGCCATAGTGTGGCCCCACCCTTGTCAGGAGGGCGGCCCGGCCGGTATCCGGCGCTCGCCGCGATGCAGCCAGCGGATGCGGAGCAAGTCCCACAGGACCCGCGCGGCGTGGGAGAGCGTCACGCGCATCCGTGAGCCACCGGCGTTCGTCCACCGGACGGGCACCTCGCGCACCCGGTAGCCGCTCTGTTGGGCGAGGTAGAGCAGCTCCACGTCGAAGACGATGCTCTTGAGCTTCATGCGCGCAAACAGCTCGCGGGCGATGTCGCCACGGAGGGCCTTGAAGCCGGCTTGGGTATCGCCGATGCCGCGGCTGGCGACCAGGGTGGCCATAGCGTGGAAGAGCTTGCCGAACGCTCGCCGGTAGCGCGGCTGGCTCGCGCGCATGTCCGACCCGTCGGCTTGGCGCCGGGAGCCAATCGTGATCTCGGCCTGGCCGGCTTCGAGCGGTTGCAATACGCGCGGTAGCTCGGTGATGGGGGTGGAGAAGTCGGCATCCGAGAACAGCACGTACTCGCCGCGCGACGCCAAGATCGCTGTCCGTACCGCGGCCCCTTTCCCCCGGTTCGGGTGCAATTGGACGAGCCGCACGCTCCGGTGGGCATAGCTCCGTACCAGCTCGGCCGTGCGGTCGGTCGAGCCGTCATCGCAAACGACGACCTCAAAGGTCTGCGGCCCGGTAGCGAGCAGAGCGAGGGCGCGGTCGAGTGCTTGGGGGAGGCGGCGCTCCTCGTTGAACGCGGCGATGGCCACCGTCAGATAGGGTGTGTCCTCAGGCATGAGGTTGCCGTGGAGCCAAGGGTGGGAGCGGCACAGCCGCTCCCGCGGTGCGAATCCGGGCGCCCGCCCGCCCCTACTTCAGGGTTTCGAGGTAGACGGCGATGGCGCGCAGGCGTTCCTCGGGCAGCGGATAGGGCGGCATCTGCGAGCCTTTCTTGATCCCGGGCGGGTTTTGCACCCACTGCACCACGTTGTCGCGGCTGAAGGGCAGCACACCGGCAATCTGGCGGCTGGCAATGCCGTCGAGCGCCGGGGCTGCGACGCCGACTGCATCGGTACCGCTGATGGAGTGACAGGCGCCGCAGACGGAGACGACGAGCACCTTGCCCAGCTCTTCCTCACTCTCGGTGGGCTGTGCCGTCGGCGTCGCCAGCTGCTCTTCTTCGGCGAAGTGTTGTACTAGCTCCCACTCGCCACTCATGATGAGCGCCACCAGCTCGTTGATCATCTCATAGTTGAGCGGCCCGCCGTTCTCCAAGCCCCAACCCACCATCGGGGTATCTTCTCGTCCGTTCTGGATCGTCCTGTAGAGGAGCGCTTGCGTCTCCTGGAAGGCTTCGGCCGTGTCGGGCGTGTCTTCGATCTGGAACGCCCCGGTATTGAGGGGCCGCCCGATGTAGACCCCGGGTTCACCTTCCAAGAAGCCCCGTCCCTCCAGGCCGTGACAGCTCATGCAGAGGCTGACGTAGGAGTGCGCCCCGCGCTCGACCAGAAACTCGTGCTGTTGGGCGGCGGCGGCCTCCTGCCGGCCCGGCTCGTTGGCCGCATAGGCGATCATCAGCAGAAAGGTTTCTACGATGAGGAGGACTCCGAACAGGAGCTTGCGGCCGTTGCCCTGCGTCAGGGGCTGGTCAAC
Source organism: Chloroflexota bacterium (assembly GCA_965220865.1). Taxonomy (GTDB): domain Bacteria; phylum Chloroflexota; class UBA11872; order UBA12225; family JAJDUF01; genus JAJDUF01. Next base: position 1,595,444 of record OZ244848.1, on the reverse strand, counting down.
TTCCTGCTCACTCCCTGTTTCCGGCACTGCCACCCGCCGGCGGCGCCAGGAATCGAGGATCACGGCCACGGGAAAGATAATTGCCACTGCGACGATGACGAATGTGAGCACCTAATGCTCCTTCATCGAGAAGTTGGGCGGCGGCCTCATGGCACCGCCACTGTGTTACCCCTAGACCGGCGTGACGTGCTCTGTATCGTGCTTCGAGCGCTGCTGGATTTCTCCCGTATCCACGAGAACCTTGCCATTGTCAATCCTGATGGCCATGTAGTCAAGTGGTCGCGGCGCCGGCCCGGCGATGATCTGCCCGTTGGGCAGGTACGTCGAGCCGTGACACGGGCACCGGAACCACCCCGTAACATCTTGCCCCTCGTAAGCAAACGTGAAGCTCTCTTTCCAGGGGACGGTGCAGCCAAGGTGGGGGCACTTCTGGAACAAGGCGATGAAGCCTTGGGCTAACCGCACAAGATAGAACTTCCCGTCAATCTTGTAGGTGATGGAGCCGACCGCGTAGTCTTCAACGTTGCCCATCGGGATGACGCTGCCGAAGGCGCCGCGCTTGCGGGGCCAGAAGAACACGACAAAAGCGACGAGCGCTTGCAGAGTCAGGAGGCCCACGGTGCCGAGGCCGAATATAGCCAGCACGCCGCGACGTGGCACGGTCGCTGCCCCGGGCCGCTGGGCTGCCGCTGCTGTTGCCATCAACTTTTCTCCCGTACCTCGTACCGAGGTGAGCTGCTTCCCGGCGTTAGGCCTGGCGTGGTGGTAACGCCCACGGCCAGAAAAGCTCCATGTCCGGCCCGCGCATCGCGGTACCGATGAAGGTGAGCACCATCCAGGCCACTATGAAGCCGGTGAAATAGGCGATCATGACCTCACGTATCGTCGGTTTGAACGGGCGGATGATAAACCATATGGCGTAGGAGAAGACGAACATGACCAAGGTAGGAATGATGACCTCGGGCACCATGCCGGTGCGTAGCTCCGGGTTAATGGCCGCCGTCAGCTTCCGGACGCCGATGTAGTTGTCGAATACCACCAAGCTGGCGGTGACGATGGCAGTATAGATCGCAATCACAATCGTGATTTTCCGCCCGACGGGCGAGGTAAACCAGCGCCCGCTCTCCTCGGAGTTCACGTCAATGTAGGGAATCGCCGCCAGCATAATCAGGATGATCGTCGGCACGATCACGCCCGCCAGCCCCGGGTGCATGTGCAGGAGTAACTCTTGCAGGTTCATGAAGTACCAGGGCGCCTTCGATGGGTTCGGCGTGCGATTGGGGTTGGAGTGCTCTTCGAGCGGGGCATTGATGAACCAGGACATCACGATCAGGCCGACCGTCAGCAGAGCGGTCGCCAAAAACTCCGGCATCAGCAGGTGCGGCCAGACCGTCACGTTGACCTGCGCGCGCCGCGCCGCTGAACGGAGCGCGGCGGCCGAAGAAGGGGCACCGGCGGCCCGCCGTGCTGCCGGACGGGCCGCCCGCGCGGCCGCGGCCGGCGTCGCTGCCGGAGCCGCGGCGGGTGCTGCCGTTGTGGCCGGAGCCGGTGCGGCCTCCGTCGCGGCGGCGGCTGCCGCCGGGCGCCGGGCGCGGCGGCGGAGTGGCGCTTCCCGGCCGCAATCGGGGGTGAGGCAGGTGTTGTTGTTCGCCTCCCACGCGCTGGCGTGGTGTGGATTCTTGCACTGCGTACAGAACACCACCTCATCGCCTACCGCAATCGCCGTGTCTTCCCCGGGCGGAGTCGTCCCGATCCAGGGAGACTTGTCGTTTGCGGTGCTCACAGTGAGCGGGCGCGGTCCACTCATAGCTCTTCTCCACAACGGTTGATGGTCAACTTACCCCTCTCCCCACTGGGGGCCGGCAACGCTGCGCCGGTGCTGGTGTGTTTCACCCGTTTACCTAATTCTCCGTATGATCCGGTAAGCGTCTCTGACGTGGGTTGGGGCTAGGCGGAATTATCAACGCACCACTACCGAGCCTAGAGAGGCTGCGAAAGACCGCCATCTTGACGCACGCGCCAGAAGTGTACCGCCAGGAACACTGCCAGCAAGAGCGGCAACGCGATGACGTGGAGGGTATACCAGCGGATGAGCGTATTGCCGCCAATTTGGGCGTCGCCGAGCAGGAGCAGGTTGACCTGATCGCCGACGATGGGCGCTGCTCCGCCAATCGTCGTGCCCACCGTCACCGCCCAGAAGGCGAGCTGGTCCCAGGGCAGCAGGTAGCCGGTGAAGCTCAACAGCACCGTGAGGAAAAAGAGGATCACCCCCACCACCCAGTTGAACTCCCGCGGCGGTTTGTACGAACCGGTGTAGAAGACGCGACACATGTGCAGGACCACCGTAATCACCATCCCGTGCGCTGCCCAGCGGTGCATGTTGCGCATGAGCATGCCAAAGACGATGACCGTCTCCAGGTCCTTGATGTCCTGGTAGGCCCGCTCCACCGAGGGGACGTAGTAGAACATCAGCAGAACACCCGTCACGGTAAGGATGAGGAACATCATGAACGACAGGCCACCGAGGCACCACGTATACGTGAGCTTGACGGCGCCTCGCGGCACGAAGTTCGGGTGGAGGTGGAGGAAGACATTCTTCGCAACCGTCATGATCCGGTTGCGGCGGTCTATGGGATACCCGTAGCGGAAGATCGAGCGCCAGATTCGGCTGTCGTACAGCTTGCGCTCCAGGCTTTCCTGGTCGTTGGTGTTGGCCACGCTTTCCTCCCCAAGCAGATCAGCCGCGCGGCAGGTTTGCGAAATAGTTCACAAGCGGCAGCCACATTATAGTCGGGATGGCCGCCAGCACTCAACCTGCCGCGGCGTTTCCTCAGAACAAGTGCCGGGAAAGGGCGAGTCTACCGCCTGTCAATGCTATGAAAATAAGGCCCATCCGTTATTCCCGCGCAAGCGGAAATTCAAGCCACTAGGCTCCCGCTGGCCGCCGTGTAGGGGCGCGATTGATCGCGCCCTGGGCACCATACATGAACATGACACTTCTACTCCGGCCCTCTCCCCACGTGGAGAGGGCCGGAGTAGAAGTGCTGCGGGGTCAGGCACGGCCTTGCTCACCTCGCGCGGGAGCAAAATTGGTACAATAGGCTGGCTCGTCGCCGCCTGGCGGTTCCGCCCGCCTGAGCCAGATTGGCCGAGGTGGCGGAACTGGCAGACGCAAGGGACTTAAAATCCCTCGGCCCGTAGGGGCCATACGGGTTCGAATCCCGTCCTCGGCACGAAGGCCAGCGATACTCCGCTGGCGGCCCTTCGGGAGGTGCAGGAAATGCCTAGAAGAACCCCGCAGCGCCGCGAACGGCGCCGGCCGAAGAAAGCCGCTGCCAGTTCCAAGGCGCACCGCGTCGTAGAAGCCTTGGAGCCGACGCCGATGGTGGAAGTGATCCGCAAGCGTCGGCGTAAACGGGAGCGCGGCGTAGAGGAGGACACAGCATCGCTCGATCAGTAGCGCGGAGACGGTCACGCGGCCGCCGGGGCAGTCCGCCCCGTGCCTCCACCAAGGCCGCGCGTCGTAGTGGCTCGGCGGTGGTCTTGGCCGGCCTCTCGCCTGATGACGCCCGCACGGCGTTGGCCCGTGCCGGGCCGGCGTCGCTGCCCCCCAGCCTCCGATCCTTGGCCCAGGACGACCCGGACGCGGCGCTCTCCCTCATCGAGGTGCTGACGGCGGCGCCACCGTGGCCGCTCGCCGGCGCGGCCGCTGAGTCGCTGGGCGCGGTGCGGCTACCGGCCGCTGCCCGCCTGGCCAACGCCTTGGCCGCGGGAGAGCGGCCCCGTGAGGTGCGCCGGGGTGCCCGGCGGGCGCTACACCGCCTCAAACAAGCCGGTATTCACGCTGATTCTGCCCCGCGCGATGAAGCAGCCGGCGCGGCCGGCGCGCCGGTGGCTACCGGGCCGGCGTTCCTCAGTTCCTGTGACCCGGACGGGGCACGCTTACTCTGGCTGGCGCTGGATATCCCCGGCTCCGGGCGTTCAGCGGCCAACGGCGTCGTCTATGACAGCGGACGGTTGCAGTCCTTCACGATTACGCGCCAGTCTCGGGCCGAGTTCGATCAGGAAGTTGCCCGGACGCGCTCGGAAATGGAGGCGCGCGGCACCTTCCTCGTCACTGAGGTGCCGGTGCCCTATGCGCTGCACCTACTCACAAGCGCCGCGCAAGCGGCCATCGCCCAGCAACGCGGCGTTCCGGCCGACTATGCCGTCTATGGCCGCTACCTCGCTGGCCCGGAGGAGCCACCGCTTCCGCCGGTCTACGACTATCTGCAAGCCACGGAGGTGCGCTTTCGGCCGGACCTGCTCGATCGGTCACCGGAGGTGTTCGACGAGCCGGAAATGCGGGGCTGGCACCTGCCCGAAGATGTCGTGAGTCCGATCGCGACCGTCTTCCGGGAGCAGGAGACGAGCACCCTCTCACTACCCCCGGAAGCGGAGCGTGATCGCCTATCGGCGGCGCTGCGCCAGGTTGTGACGAGTGAGTTCCATAATGAGCAAGGGGTGCGCTGGCGGCGGCGCCTGGAGGAGATGGCCTACCATTTCGTGCGCCATGACCGGCGCTGGCCAGCGCAACTGGCGCTCGCCGCCGCGCTGGCGTTGGAGCCTGATGGCGCGCCGCCCGAGGAGCATCCTTGGGCCCTGCGTCTCACGCAACGGAGTGTGGCGCGCGCCCTCGGTGTGGACCCGGCCGAGTTCCAGCGGCAGCAGGGCCAGGGCGCGCTGGCGGGGTTGTGGACGCCCGGATCCGAGGCCGCCGCTGCCCCGACCGTGCCCGGCGTGCCGGGAATGCCAGGTCACGAGGCGCGGCCGAGCGGGCTGATTATCCCGCGCTCATAGCCCGGATAACAGCGCTCGCTCGTTACAATCCATGCTGGCGGCTCCGGCCAAGGGGCCGCTGATAGTGCCCGACTCACGTCCCAGCCGATACCCTACCCTGACGAGCATATCTGGAGGCCGGTGGTGGTTGGACGCGGTGCTGCTGCTTCTCCGGCGGGTGGGCCGGGGGCAGAGCTTACGTCGGCGGTTGAGACGCCGCTCGCACGCGCCCTGCCGGTTGTCAGCGATTTCACCGGCGCGCCTTGGCAAGCGGAGCGGCTCGCCTGGCGCTTGCTGCTCCTGGCGACCGTGTTATTCCTGGGGGTTGTCCTCGGTGGCTGGTACGCCGTCCGGTGGTACATCGGCAATGCCATTGTCATTAATCAAGGGTTCGGCCAACGAGTCGAGGGCGTCGGCTTCATTCAGCGGGCTGACCACGCCGAATGGGTCGAACTGCCGGAAGTCTCCATCCTAGATGAAGGCGACACTGTCCGCACAAGCGCCGGCTCGCGGGTCTTCATGCGCCTCTTCGACTTCAGCACGGTCCTCCTCTACCCCGACACCACGCTCCAGGTAGCGCAGCTGCGCCGCGGGCGGTTCGGCCCCGTTGATCGCACCGTCGTCTTGCGCCTGGAAAGTGGGCGTGTCCACGTCGGTGTAGCACCCGATGAACCGCCGTATGAGACGCTCCAAGGGAGTTTCGAGGTGCAAACTCCCTCGGGCCTGGTGGTCCTGCAAGATGGTAGCTACTCCCTGGAAGTGACCCCCGATGAAAGTACCGTGCTGGTACGGGTAGGAAAGGCCATCGCCCACGCTGCCGGCGCCAGCCTGACGGTGGGTACCAGTCAACGTGTCTGGATACCGGCCGGCGCTGCTCCGGTCGGTCCGTTGCCGATCCCGCGCGACGTGCTGAGGAACGGCAGCCTGCAAGACGGGGTGCCGGGGCTAGCCGGCCAGCCGGGGCGGCCAAGCCACTGGACGGTGCTCGACCTCTCCGAGCGAGAGCCGCCCGGTCAAGTCTCGTGGGAAATCGAGGCCGGTCAAGGCAAGGTCTCCTTCGAGCGTGTCGGTGAAGGACACGGCGAGACGATCATTCGGCAGGCCGTCGGCCGTGACCTCTCGGACACCGCTTCCGTCTTGCTGTCTGCCGAGGTGCGTGTAGATAGCCACTCCCTGTCGGGGGGAGGCTTTGCCGGTACGGAATATCCGCTGATGCTGCGGGTCATATATGAGGACATCAATCGCACGAACACTGTGTGGGTGCATGGGTTTTTTATCCACAATCGCGACGACCTGCCGGTACGTGCGGCTACGCAGGTCCGGGCCGGTGAATGGTCCTCCTACGAGGTCAATCTGCTCCACCTCGTGCCGCGACCCGCGCACATCGAGCGGCTCGAAGTGCTGGCTGCCGGCTGGAGCTATCGCAGCGCGGTGCGTAACGTGCGACTGGTCATTGACTGAGGCACCTCCCCGGCGGCCAGGGCCGGCACCGTTCGCAAATCAAGCCGAAGGCAGGACTATGCTGACCGTAGGCGTGGACATGATCGAGATTGACCGTATCGAGGGGGTGATCGCGCGCCGCGGCCAGCGGTTTCTGGAGCGCGTCTACACTCCGGGCGAGCTGGCGTACTGTCGGGCGCGCGTACCGGAGCTTGCCGCCCGGTTCGCGGCCAAGGAAGCGGTCGCCAAGGCGTTGGGGACCGGCATTCGCGGCCTGGCTTGGCGCGACATGGAAGTGGTGCCCGATCACCGCGGCAAGCCGACCGTCGCCTTGCACGGTCGCGCCGCAGCACGCGCGCAGGCGCTTGGTCTCTTGGAGTGGGCCATCTCGCTCACCCATGCGCGTGCCTACGCGGTGGCGATGGTGGCAGCGCGGTAAGCGGAGCATGCACCGTCATTCCCGCGTGCGCGGGAATCCACGTCCCCCTGCGAAGCGGGGGGCCCATAGGGGGGCTGGAATCCGTCGGCCGGGAAGCCAGACTGCGGCTGAAAGCAGCAACTATGTCAACTGACGCCTTGCCACCGACCAGCCAACGCTTGGTCAGCGTCGCCGAGATGCGTGCCCTGGAGCAGGCAGCCTTTGCACGGGGCGTCACGCCGGCAGCGCTGATGGAGACCGCCGGCTTGGGCGTAGCGCGGGTCCTGCGACGCTGGCTCGGCTCCTGCGCCGCCGGGACGGCACGCTCCGCTGCGCCGTCCCGGCGGCGCACCCTCGCCGATGAGACTCTGCTCTACCTCATCGGCTCCGGGAATAATGGCGGCGACGGTCTGATCGTCGCGCGCGCCTTGGCGCCGTATGCGCGGGCGACGCGCATCTATCTGGTGCGTGACCGTGGCGATGATCCCCTCGTCGCAGCCGCACAGGCCGCTGGCGCTATCGTCCAGCCCGGCACGACCGATACCGGCCGCAACCGGCTAGCCGCGTGGCTGCGGGAGGCCGGCGTGGTCGTTGATGCGATCCTGGGCATCGGTGCCTCCCCGCCCTTGCGCGGGCCGGCCCAGGAAGTGCTCGCCGCCGTCCGGCAGGCACGCCGGGACACGTGGCCGCGCACCGTCGCCGTGGACGTACCCAGCGGCATTGACAGCGACAGCGGACAGGCCGATCCCGTGGCATTTGCCGCCGATACGACCATCTCCACCGGGCCGCCGAAGCTGGGCCTCTATCTGCCTCCTGCTGCCGGTCTGGTCGGCCGGATACGGAGCGTGGATTTGGAGTTGTCGGCCGAGATGCTGGTGGCCGTTCCTGTCAGCACGTTGCTCGCGACGGCCCCGGCGCTCGCAGCGCAGCTGCCGCCGCGCCCGGCGGCCAGCCACAAGGGGACGTTCGGGAAGGCGCTTGTGGTTGGTGGGTGCGTGCAGTACACGGGAGCGCCGGGGTTGGCCGCGCGCGCTGCCGGCCGCGTTGGCGCCGGCCTCGTGAGCCTGGGCTTGGCGGCCAGTATTCAGCCGATTGTCGGGGCCACCCTCCTTGATGCCACCTACTGGCCGCTCCCCGACGGCACTACCGGCTACCTCGGCCCATCGGCGGCCGCTCCCCTGCTTGCCGCTGCCGAGAGCTACGATGCGGTACTGATCGGGCCGGGGCTGGGCCGGGCGCCTGGCGTAGACGAGTTTGTGGCGACCGTTGTGCGGGGGCTGATGGTACAGCGCGAGCAACCTCAAGCGGTCGTTGTGGATGCCGACGCCCTCAACGCGCTCGCCGGTATGGCCATCTGGTCGGACCTGGTGCCCGGCCGCTGCATCCTGACTCCCCATCCTGGCGAGATGGCCCGGCTCGTGGGGTGCTCGGTGGCCGCAGTGCAGGCGCGGCGTGTCCCTATCGCACGGGAGGCCGCGCAACGCTGGCAGCAGATCGTGGTCTTGAAGGGCGCACCGACCGTTGTGGCCACCCCGGATGGCCTGGTGACGGTCCTCCCCTTTGCCAATCCGGCGTTGGCCACCGCCGGCACCGGCGACGTGCTGGCCGGGACCATCGTCGGGCTACTGGCGCAGGGCGTGACGCCGCACGCAGCCGCGCGGCTCGGCGTGTGGCTGCACGGCATCGCCGGCGAGCGCGTGCGCGCGCAATTCGGTGTGGCGGGTGCGGCGGCGAGCGACTTGCTCCCGCAGTTACCGGCCGCCATCTGCCACCTGCGAGGCCGCTAGAGCCGCCAACCCGTTGCGCCAGTAACCCCTAGCGTTGACGCGCTAGGCGCTGTTGGCATTTCCCGGTCATTCCCGCGAAAGCGGGAAGCCAGGGCGCGTGCGCTGGCTACTGTCCCACGCGCCTTGATGCCGGCTTCCGCCGGCATGACGCAAGGATTTGGGGGAACCACCTTCTAGCGCAAGTATCAACAGAACCTAGCCCGGAGACCGGTAATCCTGTGGTGCAGAACGCGGCAGAGTTGAGGCCCCGGACGGGAGCGCTGCGTGCGCCGGCGCCGACTATCGCCGGCGCAGCGGGGGTGCCGGACCGTCCCGGCCTGGACCCGGAGGCGCTCATCTGGGCGGAAGTCAACCTGGATGCGCTCGCCGCCAACGTCCGGGTGCTGCGCTCCCACATCGGGCCGCGCGTCCGGCTTGTCGCCGTCGTCAAGGCCAACGCCTACGGACACGGCGCCGTGCCGGTTGCGGCGGCGGCGCTGGCAGCCGGCGCGGACGGCCTGGCGGTAGGGCGCCTGGACGAAGCCGTCGAGCTACGCCGCGCGGGCATCACCGCACCGATCCTGGTGATGGGACCGGTGCTGCCTTCCGGCGCGCGGCGCTGCGTGGCCCTGCGACTCACGCCGACCGTCCATAACCTGACTATGGCCCAGGCCCTCGCGCACGCGGCGCGCGCCGCCGGGCGGGTGCTGCCCGTACACGTCAAGGTTGATACGGGCATGAACCGCTTTGGTCTCCTGACGGATGAGGCGGTCGCCGTCACGACGCTCGTGAAGGCTATCGCCGGGCTGGCAATCGAAGGCCTCTATACCCACTTCGCTACAGCCGACGTGGACGATCTGACCGTTACGCGGCAGCAGCTGGCCGATTTTCTGGATGTCGTTGGCCGGCTGCGGGCGGCCGGTATCGCCCCGGCCGTGCTCCATGCCGCCAACAGCGCCGCGACCTTGGCCCTCCCGGCGGCGCATCTGGATCAGGTGCGCGTCGGTGCGGCGCTCTACGGCCTGCACACGACCGACGCTCGTGCCGCCGCCGCCGGCGCACAGTTAATAAATGGAGAGCGGTGGCACGCTTCCGGCGCGTCATCCCTCGCGTCGGCACTCCGCCCCGTGCTCACCCTCCAGACGCGCGTCATCCGGCTGCGCCACGTGCCGGCCGGCACGCCGGTGAGTTATGGCGGCACCTACCACACGACCGAGGCCACCTGCCTTGCGACCCTCGCCGCCGGCTATGGCGACGGCCTGAGCGTCGCCCTCTCCAACCGCGGCGCAGTGCTGCTCGGTGGCCGGGTGTGTCCGATTGTAGGGCGCGTGTGCATGGATCAGCTCGTTGTGGACTGCCGCGATAGTCGCGGCATACAGGAAGGCGATGCGGCAGTCCTCATCGGGCAGCAGGGGGCGGCGGCCATCACCGCCGAAGACGTAGCGGCGGCCAGTGGGAGCACCAACTACGAGGTTGTCACCCGCCTGTTGGTCCGCGTGCCCCGGTTCTATCACCGGAGCCAAGCGCTCACGAGCGCCCTTCACCCCTCCAACGGCGCCACAATACCTGGCCCCAACCCGCCTCGTGCCCCGGCTTCCGTCATTCCGGCGCAAGCCGCAATCCAGACCGACCGGGGAGCCACGAATGGCGCTGTCTTCCGACTTCCGCCGGAATGAGCTACCAGGGAGGGAATGTACTGTCCCCCTGCGAAGCGGGGGGACCATAGGGGGGCCGGTATTGCACCTCACTCCATCCCTGGGCCCCCTCCCCCGGACTGAGCTACCAGGGGAGGGGATGTGCCTCTGGCCCCTATCTCCTTACTTTCTCCGCTCTTGAGCTATCGCCGCCGGCACCGGCTCGGCGCCGCGCTGGGCAATGATGATGCCGGCCAAAATGGCCGTCCCCCCGACCATGAGGGTCAACGTCAGCGGCTCGTGCAGGAAGATGACGCTCAGTGCCACGCCCAACGGCGCAATGAGGTATTGGAGATGGGCGACCTGCGTCACCGGGAGGACGCTGAGTGCGTAGAACCAGAGGCTGAAGTTGAACGCCGTACTGGACAACCCCATGTGTAAGAGCAGGAGCAGTGTGCCGGGGGAGACGCTGCCCAAGAGCGCGAAGCCGCCGGCAAACGCAAACACGAGCGGCGTGAGCACCAGCGCTGCCCAAAGACACGCCAGTGACGTGGCGGCCACGGCGTCTCGGCCGGGCATCACCCGCCGCGCGACGATAGTCGCTATCGCGATGAGCACGCTGCCGGCCAGCGAGAGACCGACCCCGCGCAAGTCGGCCGTTGCAAATGCTTGCCACCAAGGACCGCTGCTCGCCGCAGTGTCGGCGCCGATCACGACGAGGCCCACGCCGACGAGCGCGATAAGCGATCCCGTGAGCAGCCGGCTCGGGTGTACGGCACGACCGAGCAGTGCCGCCGCCAGGGCCAGCCACAGCGGTGACGTATTGTTGAGCAGGCCGTTCACTGACGCCGCGAGGAACCGCTGGGCTGACAGCACCAGCAGCGAGGTGCCGACAAAGTTCATCAGCCCAAGCAGCAGCCAGCCCCACGGCCGCGTCCTACCCTCGGCACGCAGCTGCGCCAAGCCGCTCCGCAGACCACGTTTCGAGACAATTGTGATTAGCGCCAGCGCCAGCCCGGCGACGGCGGCTCGTGCCCAGACGATGTGCAGCGGCTCGACCTCGACCAGCGCGAGCTTTGCGGCCGGATACATCGAGGCCCAGCCGAGGCTAGAGAAGGCGGCAGCCAGAAATGCCCAGCGTTCGCGGCCCATGGATGCTCTTCAGGTAGACGGGAGTCGGCCCGGCATCGGTGCAGTGCAGCATCCCGGCCGGGCCACCTATTGTACCGGTCTGCCTGGTTCACCATGCCGGTAGCCGCGGCGCAGCCGCTGCCGGCTCCGGTCGGTCGGGGGGCGTCATTCCGGCGCAAGCCGGAACCCAGCGCCGTAGGGTTGTCTCTTGTGGGCTCCCTGCCCCGCCGAGACTCAGCGGCTCGACCACGATAGCCTGACCCCGTGGCTGTGGGCCTACTGGGCAGGCCGCTGCATGAGCGGAAGCCGCCGCGCGGCACATCCAACTACCGGCCGCCACCTAGAGACAACAGAGATAAGACCAAGTAAGCGCCGACAAAGGGCGTGAGGGTTTAGGAGTTGAGCAGGATGGCGTGCCGGTGTACCGGCGTCGTGGTCGGCATAAGGTGGGTATCGTGACAGCAACCGTCTCTCGGCGTGAGCGCCGGGAACGCATTGATGCGGATCGCCGCGAGCGCTTCAGCATCCTGGATCGAATCGGCGCGGCGTTCAAGGACGTGCCTCCTGAAGAGATCGAGCGAGAGGTTAACCGCGCCTATGCCGAAGTCAAGCGCGAGGTTCTCGCGCGGTCGCTATGTCCGTCCTAGCCCCAGTTGATCGTTGCTGTGCCTCTAGTCCCCTGGCGTGAGCGTGAGCGTGCTCACCGCCTCCTGCGCGGCGGCGGCTCCGTCCAGGGGCAGGTAGTGATAGCGGCCGTTGAGCCATTCCGTGAGCTGGTCGCCGTAGTGCGGGCTGCCGGGGTGTCCCGATTGCCCTTGCGCGTCAACGGCCCACAGGCCGGGCGGATCGGTGCTCAGATCGGAAATCAGGCGGTAGTTGGCGCCCATCGCCGCGCCCCAGTTGGGATCGAAGCCCGTATTGCAGACGGTCGTGCCGTTGCCACGCACCGGCCGGCCGCCGCGGTCGAGCAGCGTGCCGAGGTCGCCGCGCTGCGTGAGCACGTGGCGCAGGTGAATCTTGTGTAGCTGCCCCCAGCCCCACTCCGTCATGTCCGGGCCGAGGCGGCCGGTAAGCTCGTCGAGCGCCGCCGCCAGGGCGGCCACAATCGCTGGTTCGCGCTGGCCGTCCGCAAACCAGCCGCACTCGTCGGCTGCGAGGAGCGCCGTAGCCAGGCCGGCGACGGCCCCGGCAACGAGCGCAGCCGTCTCGACCGGGAACCGCTCCGCGGCTACGCGCTGGCTCCAGTGGCCGAAGAACACGTCGAAGATCGCCGCCCCAATGCGATCCGTCTCCATCCGGCAGTCCCACGCTGCCAGGTGCTCCGCTGCCGCTTGGATACGCGGGTCAGAGCTACTGGCAAGGACCTGCAAGAGCGCCGGCATGCTGGCCACGGCACGCAGCGAGAGCGCGTCCTGGTGCATCCGCGCGAAGTCGTCACGAGAGTGCGTGGCTTGCGCTTCGAGCAGCTGGCGCACGCGGCGGGCGCGGTAGCCGCTCGCCCAGCGACCGAACAGGGGATAAGGGAAGTCGTCGGGAGCGGTCCGGTTGTTCGCCGAAGCAATCCACCCCCGCTCCGGGTCGCTCAGCTGCGGCATGCCCTCCCATGGCACCAAGCCCTGCCACTGGTGGGCCGGGTCCCAGCCGGGGCGGTAGCCCCGTTCCTCGACGGTGCGGACGGGAATCTGGCCGACAGCCTGGTAGCCAATGTGTCCTGCGTCGTCTGCCAACACCAGGCTCCACGTCGGCACGCGCCAGCCCCGGACGGCCTCCCGCAGCCCGGCGACCGTTTTGGCTCGATCCATCGCTAGCAGCGCCGTCAGCCAACCGCAGTAGGTTGTGCCCAGCCAGCGCAGCGACACCGGGCCGTTCGCGCGGGCCGGTGCGGGGAGCAGCTCGTCCACGATGGGGCCATTGCGCGACGAGCGGATGGTCTTCCGGACCGGTTCGCCGCCCCGCACCTTGATCTCCTCGACCCGCTCCCGTACCGGTTCCCACCGGCCGTCGTAGAGGAAGGCGCCGGGGTGCGCCGGGTCCGTGCGTTCCTGGTACAGGTCGCGTTGCGAGCAGATGTTGTTCGTGATACCCCAAGCCACCCGCTCGTTGCGCCCGAACATCACCGCCGGCATCCCGGCGTAGGCCATGCCGGTCACGTTGAACGAGCCGCCGGCCAGCGTCACCTCGTACCAGCACGACACCGCGGCGAAGGCGATGTGCGGATCACTCGCCACCATCGGCTTGCCGGTCGTGGACCGCGACCCGGCGATGACCCAGTTGTTGCTGCCTAATCCCTCTTCTGGGTCGCCGACCGCCGCCCCGACGGGCTGCGTCCCCATCGGCGCCGACGGATACGAGCCTGGCGGCAGGATACTCTCGTCGTCGGCCTCGCCCTCCAGGAACGCGCGGTAGAGCGTGCCCTCCCTGAGGGTGCGCTTGCCCAGTTCCGGAATGAAGATCACCGGCAGGCGCACCGTCAGGTAGGCGCGGAACTCACCGGCAATGGCGAGGCAGTCCAGCGGCGACCACGGTTCGGGCGTGTAGTCCAGCAGATCGAACTCGATGGGCAGCTGGTCCCCGCTCGCTGCAATGACCGCGTTGACGCCGTGGGAAAAGGCCGTTACCAGCCGCCGGGTTTCGTCGGGCGTCTGCCGCCATTCGGCTTCCGCAATCCGGCGAATATCGAGGGTGCGGGCAACGGTGTCCAGGCCCAACCCGTCGGGGCCGAGGATTTCGGAGAGCCGCCCCACTGCCTTGCGCCGTAGGTAGTCGAGCTGGAAGAGGCGATCCTGCGCCATCGCGTAGCCGAAGCCGAAGAACAGGTCCTCGTCGGTGTCGGCGGAGACGTGCGGGATACCCCAGCGATTGCGGTCAATCCTGACCACCCCGTTGACCGCCGCCCGCTGACTGCCGCTCTGGCCGGGAACACGCGCGCGCGTCTCCTCCTGCCACCAGGCATCGAGCTCCGCGCGAGACAGGTCACTGGCAGTGCAGACCGCCTCGACCGACTCGCCGGCTCCGAGGCGCCTGAGCAATTCCTTCGATTCGAGCTTCACCGTGTTAGCCTCCTGCCCTTCTCGATATAGAATAGTGCTGTGCAACTGCCTGGCAATCGCCAAGCATGGTGCCCGCACCAGCGGTCAAACTGATGCGGGCTAGTGCGGAGCTATCTAGCGTTTAGCTCTGGTCTTCTGTGACGAACTCGATGCACTTGCACATGCGCCAAAGCATCACCACTGAAAAGAACACGACAACGGCCGTTATCGCCAGAGCCGTTGCGAACAGTGGCCACTGGTACCAAGAGGCAAAGCCCGCAGTACCGGCAAGGATGACGAGTGTGACAGCGGTACACACCCACGTAGCCATCAGAGCTTCTGCAACATCGAACTCGATCCTAGTGCGACGCTCCATTCTTCCCTCCTAGCGTATCTGGAGAACGTCCCTCTCCACCGATATGTTTGGCATGAGAGGATTCGTTTCTATCCGCCTTCTTGAGTATCCTGACGGTGCGCTGGTGCAGGTCTTCTATGTTGAGTAGCCTGAGGCCATCAGCACCCTGTAAGGAGGTTGCAACAGTTATGTAGGGGGATAGCCCTTCAGGTACTCAATGAGATCTTTCACGAACAATCGCTAACCTCCTCAGCGATGCGCCTCGCGACACCTGTTGTCCGCGAAGTCCATTGCGCGATACGCTCGTGAATACCAGCCGCGGTTTATGCTTTCGTGAAATTCGTGGCTGGCTATGGACAGCTTCCAACCCACGTCTAGTGCCTCAAGTACCCACTCGACTTGGCCTGGTGGACTTCTTTAGGTAGCGAGGGGGGATCCATTTTAGGCAGACGGGGATGCGGCAAGATCGGCCAGTGCCTCCCGGCAACGGCGCAGGGCGGCGATATGCTCGTCCGCGGTGCTCAGGCCCGCTCCCATCGTGTTCACCATCAAGTAGGACGCGCCGAGCGTCTGCCACCACGCAGCGCGGACCTGCCATTCGTCCTCATTCCCCCCGGCAAAGGTCACCGACCCTTCGATGCCGATCTCCGCAGGATCGCGTCCGGCCGCTCGCGCATACCGGTGCAAGCGCGCTACCGACTCCTCCGCGTCCTGGCCCGGATGGAATTGCGGAAACCACCCGTCGCCCAGCCGTGCAATCCGGCGCAGCACCGGGTCGGCCCCGCCGCCGAACCAAATGGGGATCGGCCGCTGCACCGGCAAGGGGTTGATACCGGCGTTGCTGATCCTGTGCCACCGCCCCTCGAACGTCACCAGCTCCTGCGTCCACAGGGCGCGCAGCACCTGCACCTGCTCCGTGCTGCGCCGGCCGCGGTCCCGGAAGCTCGCGTTCATCACCTCATACTCGACCCGGTTGCGTCCGATCCCCACCCCCAGCCGCAGGCGACCGCCGCTCAACACGTCAAGCTCCGCGGCCTGCTTGGCGACCAGCGCCGTCTGCCGCATCGGCAAGATCAGGATGCCGGTCACGAATTCGAGCCGCCGGGTGACCGCCGCCAGGTAGGCAAAGAGTATCAGCGGCTCGTGGAACTGGTCTTGGTGCGTGTACATCCGCCAGCCGTGGGTGAGGCGGTCCGGATGCGCGCCAATCACGTGCTCGTAGGCCACGAGATGGTGGTAGCCCAAGCCTTCTACGGCCTGAGCGTAGTCGCGGATCACGACCGGATCGGCGCCAAGCTCGGTTTGTGGAAAGACAGTCCCCAGTTGCACTGTTCGTCCTCCTCTCGCTACTGCGCGACGTAGCCGCCGTCTACGGGCAGCGCATGCCCGGTGACGAATGAGGCGGCAGCGGAGCAGAGCCATACGACCGTCTCCGCGACCTCGTTCGGCTGGCCCAGCCGTCCCAGCGGATGAGCAGCGAGCACCTGCTGCTCCTGCTCCGGCCGCTGGGCAAAAATCTGTTCGACCATCGGCGTCTCGATAAAGCCGGGGCACACCGCATTGACCCGAATACCCTGCTGCGCGTTCTCCAGCGCAGCCGCCTTGGTCAAGCCCACCACCCCATGCTTGCTGGCCGCATAGGCGCTACCACCCCGGCCGGAGCCGACCAAGCCATAGATCGAGGCCGTGTTGACGATGGCGCCACCCCCTTGCCGGCGCATCTGGCTAATCTCGTACTTCAAGCATAACCATACCCCCTTGAGGTTGATGCTGATTACCCGATCCCAGGTTTCTTCCGGGTGTTCGTGGATGAGGCCGCCCCCACCGGCCTGCGGTGTCGAAACGCCGGCATTATTGAAGGCACAGTCTAGCCGGCCATAGGCGGCAACGGTCTTGTGGACCAGCGTCTCGACCTCGGCAGCCTGCGCGACGTCCGTCCAGACAAAGAGCGCCTCACCCCCGGCCGCCACGACTCGCCGGACCGTTTCCGCGCCGCCCTCGGTATCCACGTCGGCCACGACAACCCTAGCGCCGGCTCGGGCAAACGCCAGCGCCGTCGCGCGGCCGAGGCCGGAGCCGCCGCCCGTGACCAGCGTTGTCTTCCCCTCCAATGAGCCGGCCATCACAGGATTTCCTCCGAGCTAACAGTGCATGACGACGTTGCAGCGGCGCACGAGTACTACCAACAGGAGTGCCTGGTAGTCCCAGCCGATGGGAAAAGCGAGCCGATAGAGACTAGCGTAACCCGGACGCGGCGGCTAGAGTCGAGATGTGGCCTTGAGAGGTGGTCAGTGAAGGAGGATCGTTGTGCGCTATGAGGAGTTGAAATGTATTGCTGCCTCTGTACCAGATATGCGGGGCTGGGATTTCTCGCTGGTCCGCCTGGATTGTGATCCTGTGCCTTGGGATTATGTGGAGGTCGTGCGGCGCTATCTGAAGCCCACGGATCGCGTCCTTGACATCGGTACCGGTGGCGGCGAGTGTTCCTGTCGCTCGCCCCGTACTTTGGCGTGGGTGTAGGCATTGATATGAGCAATACCATGCTCCAGGTAGCTCACGAGAACACGCCCGAATCCCTGACAGGGACGGTCTCCTACCGCCGGATGCGCTCCGAGGCTTTACAGTTTCCGGAAGCCTCGTTTGACATCGTATTGAACCGGCATGCCACCGGCTTTGCCGAACAGGTCGTGCGTGTTCTGCGTCCCGGCGGCCTGTATATAGAGCAACGAGTTGGCGACCGGAACAGTCAGAACATCTTCACAGTCTTTGGCTGGGGATCGAACGGTGCGTACTGGCGCAGCGTTGCGCGAGACAAAGGCGTCGTGTTTCAAGATAGCGACATTTTGAGCGATTCCTTGCGGCAGGCAGGCTGTGCTGTGCTCGCCCGCGGGGAGTATGATGTGCGCTGCTACTTTCGCGATGTAGAGAGCTTGATCTTTGACCTCAAGGCATCTCCCTGGCCGGAAGACTTTGACATCGAGATACACTGGCGGCAGGTAGATCAACTCATCAGCCAGTACTCGACTCCGCGAGGTATTGAGACGAACGAGCATCGCGAGTTGCTCATTGTGCAAAAGCCCCCACTGCCGCCGGCTAAACCCTGATCGCTACTCCAGCCGGAAGAAGCTTCCAGCGATATACCGCACGCACGCCGACTCCGGGACCGGCTCGCCATCCCGCGAAGTAATCCAGTAGGCGGTGAAGATCCGCCCGTCCGGCAGCTCGGTGAACACCTCGTAGCCCAAGTCCCACGTGTAGGCGTCACCGCGCACCACAAACTCCTCGCTCCAGGTCTCGCCCAGATCGTCGCTGACTACGCCGAGAATACCGCGCCCCCCGCGCGCCGGATACTCGCGGCGGGCAAACAAGACGAGAATGCGCCCGTCGCGTAGCACCAGGCCCCGCGGCGACCGGTACCGCGGGCCGCTGCGGTCCCCAGGCGCCCGGTCGGGGAGCGGGCCGGTCAGGGGTAGGTTGTACGTGCCGGGACTGACAATCGCGCGTGGCACCGACCAGCTCATGCCGTCGTCTTCCGAAAACGCCACGTGCGGCCAGCCTTCGGGAAGCTGGTGCATGACGCACATTAACCGATCGTCGGGCAGCCCGTGTACCCCCACGTAGCTGTAGCCGTATGTGTGGTCGGGCGCCCGCCGGGCGCTGGCGACCTCGCTCACGTACTGCCAGTTCAGACCGTGGTCGTAGCTGACGTAGAAACAGACGGTGTTCCGGTGGTAGGTGCTGCCCACAATACCCAACACGCCGTTGTCGAATTGGACGTGACCCAGGTTCACACAGAGAAATCCGCCGTCGGGTGCCCACGATGGCCCCTCGATCAGCGTGGCGTGGCGCTCCCAAGTGCGGCCGCGGTCCCGGCTGCGGAGGGAAAAGGACGGGGGATGCTCTCGGCGACCCAAGTGAAAGTTGATGCCCGGATCGCGTGGCGAGGCGTTGAGCACGCGGCCACCGAAGGGAAACTGCAAATACTCGCCGTGGCAGAAATGAATGATCGCGTCGGGGTCGGTGAGGTCAATCTGCTCGCGCTCCTCCGGCGCGACCGGGCGCAGCCAGTCGAGGATCTCTTCCAGCGTCCGGTCGTTGTGCCAAATCCAGGCGCGCTCACTATCGGGCCAGGTCCGCCCGTAGTCGAAGGAGCGACTGAGCAGCACGCCGCCGGCCTTGGCCCCGCGCTCGGTGATCGGGTAGGCGTGCCGGCCTGTGCGGAGCGGCGCCGGCGGGACTTGGTAATCCACCGGTCCCGCCAGGTACGCCACGGCCAGCTCACCGTCGCCAAAGTTCCAGATGCCTCCACGGTTGGGGCCGTACATGTAGAGCGTCGGATCGTAGTGGACCCGCAGATGCTCGACCTCCTGCACCGCGACCTTGCGGACGCCGAGTCGCCGTCGGGACGGATACGTGGCCATCGTGCTCTCCTCTCCTGCGCGAGTGTGCAGCGGCGCGACCGGGGTTGGAGCCACTGAATCTATACCATCTCACCACTCACCCGGCCCTGATACGCTTACCCTGCTCACCGCAGCGGCGGCCCGGCACTCCCCGCTGCCGTGTGGACCTACCCTCGGGAGGAGAGGAACAGGAGATGTTAGGCCAGACACCACGAGTGATCCGGGCCGGCTGTCTGATTGACGGCAGCGGCCAGCCAGCGGTACGCAATGCCGCCGTCGTGATCGAGGACGGCGTAATCACCTTCGTTGGCCCGGACGATGCCCCCGAAGTCCCGGCGGTGCCGGTTGAGCAGCAGCTCGACGCCCGCGACGGCACTGTCCTCCCCGGCATCATTGATACGCACGTGCATCTCGCCTTCAACACGCGGAAAGCGGCTGCCGTACCCGAAATCATCGAGCAGACACGCACCGACGATCTGACGCTGCTGGGTGGCCGCGTCATCCAGGCGGCGCAAGCGGCGCTCTCCGGCGGTACCACGACGCTGCGGGACTGCGGTGCGCCCGGTTTCGTGACCCTCCGGATCCGCGACTTGATCGCCAGTCGCTTTATCAGCGGGCCGCGGCTGCTGGCCAGTGGCATGCCCATCACCACGACCGGAGGGCATCTGTGGTGGTGTGGCCTGGAAGCCGACTCGCGCGACGACGTGATCCGCGCGACGCGCATGTTGATCCGTGAGGGCGTGGACTTCATCAAGATCATGGCGACTGGTGGCGGGATGACCGTCGGGACCAATACGGCCCAGCCTCAGTACGATGCGGAGAAGCTCGAGGCCATCGTGCGCGAGGCCCGGCGCCTCGGTACCCCCTCCGAGGCCGGGCGTTCCGGGCGCTTGACCACCGCCCACTCCCACTGCGCCGCCGGGCACCTCAACTGTATGGCGGCCGGCGTGGACATGATCGAGCACTGTAGCTGGAACACTCCCGAGGGCGGCTCGCGGTTTGAGCCGGAGGTGGCCAAGCAGTTCGTGGACCACGGTACCTACATCAGCATCACCCTCGGCAACACCGCCCGCGGCGTCACGCCCGGCACGCCGGAGTCTGACCTGCCGGCCCGCCTCCGCGAGCAGTGTGAGATCGTGCGGAAGAAGCACGATCTGGGAGTACGGATCGTCTTCAATAGCGACGCCAGCGCGCCGATCAAACAGATAGAAGAGTTCCCCCGCACGGTCGCCGTAGTCACCGCGCATGCCGGCTTGTCCCCGGAGATGGCCGTCCACACCATCACCGGCCGCTCGGCCGCAGCCATCGGTCTGGACGGTCTGATCGGGCTGCTCGCGCCCGGCCATCTCGCCGACGTGCTCGTCGTTGACGGCGACGTGAGCGGCGACATCGCCGCGCTCAGTCAAACCCGCTGGGTGCTGCGCGACGGCGTGGTCCTCTCCGACGGTCACGGCGTCCTCGCTACCCGCACCACCCTCAACCCCGGGTGGTAGCGCCCCGAGTTTGAGCCCTGTCGGCATCATTCTCACTGACCCCGTGTGCGCCGAACACGCACTTGGCGGTCAGTGACAACGACGAACTGGTCAAGCTGATCGGCATAGTCCTGAAGCAAGGTTTGCATCCGGGCGAGCTTCGTGGTGGTAGCCTGGTCACGCATCCGGAAGAAGATTACTCCGCTGTGAGCGAGCCGGTGACGGAACACTAGCTCGCCGAAGTCGCGGTCGTTGGTGATCAGAATACGCTGTTCGTCTCGTGCCAGCGCAAGCACGTCATCATCGGGAAGCCCGTGCGGATAGTCGTGGGCAACCGCTTTGACGTCGTGACCTTCTCGCTGAAGGAGGAATGAGAGGCGAAGCTCGGCACTTTCGTCAAGGAGAAACTTCATACCGTGGGAAGCAGTGTTTCCTTCGATGTATCCGCTGTAGCTCGTGGGTGGCGCTCGACGAGGGCGCTGGCATAGTCCAGGCACGCCTTGACATCCTCTAGCGTGAGCCGGGGGTAGTCGGTAAACAGCTCACCCAGCGAAGGATTCTGGGCGAGCTTGGCGAGCACCAGTTCCACGGGAATACGGGTGCCTTTCACCACCGGCTTCCCCACCATGACCTGCGGGTCTTGGCTGATGCGGTCACGATAGCGTCGCGCTTCGGTTGTCATCGCCCTCCTCACCTCCTCCTGGGCTAGGAGTAATCGCATTATCGCATGAATAGAGACCTGTGTTATCCCTCCGCAGCCGCGGCGCGTAGCTCCTCCTCGAAACGCTGCGCCACGATCTCTAGCTCGCCCGGCTGGATGTTCAGCGGGTCCACGTAGATCTCATCCGATTCCCCGAATATCGAGACGTAGATACGGGGCGTACCGGCGAGCAGCCGGGCATGGACTGTTTCGCGGCTCGGCCCACGCCATGCTGGGGCCAGGTAGGCAACGGCGTGTGGGAGCACATGGTCGAAGTTGTGCTCGACAACGGCCCGCAGACCGGGGATGTCCGTAATCCGGCCCACGATCATTTGCATCTGTTCCCGGTACTGCGCCATCTCCGCGGCCTCATCTACGGCGACGAACGCCTCGACGGCAGCCACGAGGCCGACGATCTCCTCGCGCGACACCTTCATGGCGCGCCCGACCGTCGCATTGGGCGCGTTGTTGAGCTTGGCCCACTCGACCCAGTGTTTCTTGCCCAGCAGCATGCCGGTGCTCTGCGGCCCGCGCACCGCCTTGCCGCCACTGAAGCTCACCAAGTCGGCGCCTTCATCAAGGAATTTGGCCAGATTGGCCCGCGGCGGGAGCCGCGAGGCAGCGTCGCACAGCACTGGCAGATCGTGGCGATGGGCAATCTTAGCCAGCGTCGGGAGGGGAACGCTGCCCCCCTGCTTGAAGGACGATTCCAGGTGGATGAGGCCTACGGTCTTGTCCGTGATCGCTCCCTCTAGGTCGTCCGGATCGCAGCCGGTCTCGTCGCCCACCTCGACAAATCTGGCGCCAGGGATGAGGTACAAGTGGTCGTAGACGAAGCGATGGCGGCGCTGGATGATAAGCTCGTTGGCCATTCCTCGTGTGTCGGGCAAGCGAGCTATCTTCTCTGGATCGCCGCGGGTGATCGCCGCCGCCGTCTGCAACGTCAGACCGCTCCCCGCGCCGGCGGTCACCGTGGCGGCCTCGGCGCCGACCGCCGCCGCGATCATCTCCCCGGCCCGAATGACCAGCTCATCCATCCTGAAAAACAGCCCGGCGGCCTCCACCATCGCCGCCAGCACAACGTCGCGCGGGCGACTGCCGGCGTGCAGCGTATTCGGCCCTCCGGCGTTGATGATCGGCGCCACACCGAATCGCTTCACGAGTGCTGCCGCCCTGCCCTGCTCTCCCACTCCAAGCCTCCTGCGTCCCCGTAGCCCCACGCTGCCAGCGCTAGGCGCCGGTGACACGAGACTCGCCGGACTGTACCATACCTCCCCTCCCCTGGTAGCTCAATCCGGGGGAGGGCTAGGGAGGCTGACAAGGGTAGGTTTTTCCTGCGGAGAGGTGGGCCTACTCCCAACGCCCTCCCTAATCGGGAAGGGGCCGCTGACTGGGGGAGGTGTTCATTTGTGCAGCTACATACCGCTTCCCGGACCCCGTCATTGCGGCGGAAGCCGCAATCCAGGGCCATTCATAGCCCCCGGTCGCCGCGCGGCCCCCTTCCCTGCCAGAGAAGGGGCCGGGTGACAGGTCAAAGCCGCACCACACCTGGCACTATCCGTGCGGCTTTGGCCTGTCAGGGGTTAGGTCCAAACCACTTCCCAACGAAATACCTACCCTTATGAGGGCGAGTGAGGGGGTCAGGAGAGGATTCCGTGTGGAGCGGCACCCCCCAGTCAGCAGCGCCACGGCCACGGCGGGGCCAGCCGTGCCTCATGACGCTGCCTCGCAGTCCGGCAGGCCGAGTTCCTCAAGATCGTGGCGCTCAACACGCCGGAGGTCAACGGGGATGCAGCCGGTCAACCGATTCAGGCCGAGCCGCAGTTCTGTCAGGTGGCTCAATGCGCCCAACTCCGGCGGGATTGGCCCCGAGAGAGCGTTGCCGGCCAGGTTTAGGCGCTGCAGGCGTTCCAAAGCCCCCAGTGCCGGCGGTATGGTGCCCCTGAGGCGTTCTTGGACGACAGAGTTGCGACGCGTGAACCGCCTTTCGACATAGCGCAAGTCCAACCCGATTACCCGCGGCGGCGTGCCGGCCACGGTCACGCCCGTCCAGCGCTCCAGCGAGGTGCCCGATCCCCAGTTCACCAGCAGCCGACCGAAGAGTGCCGCCCGGGCCGCCAGTAGCGTTTCGCAGTCGCGCACCAGGCCCGGATTGGCCTCCGGCGCCGGCACGACAAACCCCGCAGCGCAGGCTGCGCGACTCGTCGCCAGGGCCTCCTCCGCTGCCTGGGACGCGACGAGTCCCACGCCGCCGCCGCGCGCGAGGGCTTCCGCGTCGCTGCCGTCGGGCGCGGCGCTGTACAGGATGAGCCCCGTGGCGCGGTCTTGCGTCGCCGCCACCGCGATGCGCTGCCCATCCGGCGACCACACCGCGTGGTCTCCGACTAAGGAGGTACCCACGCGCTGCCTCCCGTCGCGCGAGTAGCAGACGGGGCCACGGGCCATACCCTGACAGGGTTCGCCCACTTGCTCTCCGTCGAGCGTCACGACACAGAATTGGCGCGATCCGCACGAATACAAGAGCTTTGCTCCGTCTGGTGACCAGGCCACGGTGGGAATCCAGGCCCACCTCAGATCCGGTCCGGAGCTTAGTTCCCAACCACGCACCGTCGTCACCCGCTGCGCGTCCGCGCCATCCACCGCGATCGTGTAGAGGGCCACCCCGGCGCCCTCGGGCTTGGCAAAGGCCAGCCGCGCGCCGTCCGGCGACCACGCCCCACCGCTGATGGCATCCGCGAGCCGCACGAACCCGGCGCCGTCGGTATGCACCAGATATAGCCCGTGTGCATCCCCCGGCTCCACTCCGGCCACGGCAAGTGATCGTCCGTCCGGTGACCACGCCGGGGGCTGCCAGGCCACTCCCTCCAAGCCAGCGGCCAAGCGCCGCACGTCCGCACCGTCCGCCGCCATCGTGTAGAGGCCAGCCCGCCAAATCTTCTCAATATCTGGAACGTCTCGATTCGACACAAAGGCGACGCGCGTGCCATCCGGCGACCAGGCGGGATAGTTATCGAAGTCATTATGGCGCGTCAGACGCCGCGGTGTCTTCCCATCCAGCCCCACCACGGCGATTTCGTAGTCGAAGCGAAACGGGCCTGCTTCACCCATCAATGCGGCCCTTGGTACATCCGGCAGATACCGGCACGTGGCATAGACGACGTGCTTGCCGTCCCGTGTGACATCGAACGACGTCATCCAACCAAAGGTAAACTCGGTTCCGGGCTCGGTCTGTCCCCAGGCTTGTGCAAGCCTCCATAGTCGGGACCCATCCGGCGTCACCGCCCAGACCTCCGAGTTATACGTCAGCAATATGTGGGTACCATCCGCTGTCCACCTTGCAACATGATCACTCGCATATCGGTGCATCGGCTCAAGGCCATCGGTACAAGTAGAACTCCTTTGAACATGCACTGGCCCAACGGTAACAGCTGCCAATACCGTTTCCACCGCCCGCACCTCCGGGCTGGCAACTGGTGATGGAGTCGCCACCGCGCGTGCCGCTGGCGTAGCCCCGCGACCGGCCGAAGCTCCGATGTCCTTGGATTGCACCGTCGTGACCGTGGCTGGTGGCAGTCCGGTCCCGGCGGGACTGGCCGCTGGCGTGGAAGTGGCCGGCAGCGCAGTGTGCTCCGCACCCGGGAGCTTGCAGCCGGCGACCACGAGCACGGCGGCGATGATGACAACCCCCGCCCAGACGTGCTTGACGCTTGTTGTCACGAGCTTAGGCCCGATCATTTCATACCTCCCCGCACCTGCCGCGTTCGTGCCCACAACCCCGGATAGCTAGACGCCTCCCGGTGCATATTAGTTCCCCACTTCTCGCACGGGCCATAAGACTCGAGCCAAATCGCGGACGAGGTGATTGCCCCAAGCGATACCGTCAACCGGAACCGCAACACGCCAGGGAAGTGCCCGCCGGCTCCTGGCGTGTGCCCATGACTCCCCTTCCCTTCAGGGAGGGGGCCGGGGGGTAGGTCAGTGGACACCACCTAGCCGCCGCCGCATACTGGCAGCGGCGCCGGACGGCGCTCGGCCCGCTGTGCCGCCGCCGGCTACGCGACATGACGCAGAAAGGCAACCGGAGGACAGGGATGTTGAAGCTCGGCATTGTAGGCAGTGGCGGCATGGGCAGCTCGCACGCGCACGGGACCAACTTGGCGGCCCCACGCTGCTCGCTCGCGTGGGTCGCCGATGTGGACGGAGATCGTGCGCGGCAGCTGGCCGACGAGGTGGGCTGCCGCGCCATCACCGACTGGACGGCGGGCCTCGACGACGTAGACGCGGTCACCATCTGCACCCCCCACCACCTCCACGCCCCCCAGACTATCGCCGCGCTGCGGGCCGGGAAGCACGTTATGGTCGAGAAGCCGATGGCGATGACGGAGGCGGAGTGCCGGGAGATGATCCGGGTGGCCGACGAGGTTGACCGGCGCCTGATGGTCGCGTACACGATGCGGTATCGTCCCGCGCCGGCGCGGCTCAAGGAGCTGCTCGTTGCGGGGAGCTACGGCCCACCCTTCAAGGTCAGTGCCTGGACCCAGGGCTTTCTTGACCACAGTGACCGTATCGGGCACTGGGCGGCGCGGCGCGATCAGCTCGGTGGCGGGGTGCTCTTCAGCCACGGCTGCCACTACATTGATCTCATCCAGTGGTGCCTGGATGCGCTGCCGATCAAGGTGGCGATGGTCGGTACGCGGCGCGGCACTGACTGGCTCGAAGGGGAGGGTACGGCGCATGCCGTCCTGGAGTTTCCCGACGGTGTGCTGGCTTCCTACGACTGTAGCTGGGGCATGCGCCACACCGTGCTGAACGGCATCCACATCCATTGCCCCGAGGCGCTGCTCGTGAGTAACTACACGACGATAGAGGTGGTCAGAGGCCGGGAGCGCGAGGAGATCTTCCCGCCTCCTGGTCCCGGCGAGACGCCACCCGGCTGGGCCACGCTCGGCGAGATCAACCACTTCCTCGATTGCATCAAGCGCGGCCAGACCCCGCTCACGGACGGCCGCGAGGGCCTGAAGTCGCTGCAAACGATCTGGCAGCTCTACGAGCAGAGCGGCTGGGACGGGCGGTGAGCGGGGGAGTCCGCCGGAGGCCGGAACCGGCCGGCGGACGGCACCCTGCTGACGGCTGACCGCTGTCAGCTATTCCGGCCAGGGCCAGGAACGGCCCAGCGGATCGCGCACATTCACCGAGAACTCGCCGATCTTCTCGATTGCGATCCTGCAGATGTCCCCTTCCTGAAGCGGGCTAAGACCATGGTGGTTGGTGCCACAGGCAAGCACGTCGCCCGGCAGGAGCGGCACGACCCCGGCGCCCCAGGCCAGCACCGCCGGCACCGGATGCTCCATATCGTCGGTGTTGTAGTCCTGGCGCAGGTCGTCATTGACCCACAGCTTCACACTCAGACTCTGCGGATCGCCCACTTCATCGGCGGTGACGACGACCGGGCCAAGCGGCGCGAACGTGTGGAACGACTTGCCCAGAAAGCTGGCCCCGTCGTTCGTCGGCGGCCACTGGCGGCCGGAGACATCAATGAACGCGGTGTAGCCGAACACGTGGCTCGCCGCCTCCGTCTCGGTGATGCGGAACGCCGGGCGCCCGACGACTATCCCTAGCTCGGCTTCGTGGTGGAAGATCGAGCAGTCGTGGGGCGGCAGATTGACCGTATCGTCGGGACCGATCACCGCCTGCGGCGACTTCATGAAGCCGTTCAGCGGCCGTTTCGGTCGGTCCTCGCCTTCCATGTAGTTACCGGCGCAGCAGATGATCGTGGTCGGATGTAGTGGTGCGCGTAGCTGCACGTCGCCCAGGGACATACCGCCCCCGCCCGCTGCGACCTCTTGCAAGGCCGATTCCACCTGCTCCCACGCCTCAATCACCGGCCCCAAGCCCTGGCTGCCGAGATCGGCTGCCGTCAGCCCTGGCACGGCGTCGGTCGCATCGTGTATCTGCTCGCCATCCACTATGCCCAGCCGCAGATTGCCTTGCCCTATGTCAGCGGCATTCTCGAAGATCGCCAGTCGCATCGTTTCCTCCCTTGCTGCCGGAATGTGCGCTCAGTATAGCGTCTGCTCCACACTTGCGCTCTACGGGGCCGCAATGACGGACCGGAGGCTGGCGCGAGAGCCGCACCTCGGCTACTATGGAGCAAGAGCGAGGCAGCGCCATGGTCGTCCAAAATATCGTACAAGAGCGGATCAGCCGGCTGGAAGGCGCCTACGAGCAAGTAGACCGCCGGCTCGACGATATGAACACCCGGCTCGACGAGACGAACCGGTCCATCGAGGGGTTGCGGGCCGAGATGAACACCCGGTTTGAGGAGATGAACAACCGGATGGACAGCCGGTTTGTAGAGATGGGCAGCCGGATGGACAGCCGATTTGAGGAAATGAACGGCCGGTTCGGCGAGCTGAACAACCGCTACAACACGCTCGTCATGCTGATGATCGCCTCGTGGGTGACAGTCATCGCCGCGCTCATCGCCCTATTCTTCAAGTAACCGGCTGCCCCCGGCCCGGTCATTCCCGCGCCCGCGGCAATCCACAGGGTGCCCTCGTCACCAGATCAGCCCGCCACGGTGGTGAGGAACGACAGAATCTCGGCTCCGGTCTCTTCCGGCCGTTCCTCGGGCAAGAAATGACCGCAGTCGAGCGCCCTGCCACGTACATCGTGGGCACGCTCTCGCCAGACGGTGAGCATGTCCAGGCTGGCGCCCGTTTGCCAGCCCGGCCGCTTGGCCATGTTGCCGCCCCAGAGCACCAGCATCGGGCAGCTGAGCTTGCGGCCCCGATCCGCTTCGTCGTGCCGCAGATCGAGCTCAACCCCCCGGTAATCGAGGCAGGTCGCCCGGATCGTTTCGGGATTATCGAAGCAGCGCAGATATTCGGCATACGCCTCCGCGGTAATCGCGCCGTCGGTGGCACACCAGCGTTCCAGCAAGAAGTCGAGATAGACCTGGGCGCTGTTGCCGATCAGCGTTTCCGGCAGCGGCGCCGGCTGGCGCATCAGGTGCCAGTGAAACCAGGCAAAGGCCAGCTGGCTGTCCATGTGGTCGAAGGCCGCTTGCGACGGGACCACGTCGAGCGAAGTGAAGCTCCTGACCCGCTCTGGATGGTCCAGCGCCATGCGCTGGGCCACCCGCGCGCCGCGGTCGTGGCCGACGACGTGGAACGATTCGAATCCGAGCGCCTCCATCACTGCCACCTGGTCCTGTGCCGTCGTGCGCTTGCAATAGACGCTCAGGTCACCTTCGGCGGCCGGTGGCTTGTCGCTGTCGCCGTAGCCGCGCAGGTCGGGCGCCACCACCGTGTAGTGCCGGGCCAGCGTGGGCGCGACTTTGTGCCACATCACGTGGGTCTGCGGATAGCCGTGGAGCAGTAATATGGGCGGCCCGCTCCCACCATGTCGGACGTTGATGGACACGCCGTTCGCTGCGATCCTGGCTCGCGTGAAGCCGTCAAACATGGGTCCTCCTCGTTGAAGGTGGTCCGTCCGCCGCTCACGCCGGGGTTAGCCCCAGTGCCGCCAGCCGCGCCGGTTCGCCGAGGTAGAAGCCTTGCTGCAATAGGTGTTGCTGGAGCTTCTTGACATCGAGATCGCGCGGCGCCACCCCATCCTGGACCGCCAGCGCCGCCGCCACCCCCGCGGCCTCGCCGAGCTGCATCAGCGCCGGGCGCGCCCGCGTGGCCCCAGGGTCGTGACCGCGCCGGATGTACGCCGACGCCCGGCCCGTGACCAGGAGACCGTCCAGGCCCTTGGGGAGCAGCGACCGATACGGCGTGTCGAACCCCGACGGCTCCCCGCCAGCGTGTGCTTGCCCGGCGTGCGTGTTGCGGTACAGCACGTCGTCGAACTTCCGGCCCGTGTACACGTCTTGCGGCGTAAGCGTGTGCTCGCCGTCAATGTGCGGTCCGCCGCGCGCGCCGAAGTACGGTGCTACCAGCAGGAGATAGGCTTGCTCGAACCCCGGGACGTAGCGACGGAAGAACTGTGCCGTCTCGAAGACATGCATCCTGATCGCCGTCTCCAGCCGCGCATGCTGGTGCATGTCGTCGCGGCGGATGGCGCCGCCCATGTTGATCCGGCTCCCGACCAAGCCGTTCTCGGAGGGCCACATCCAGAAGTTGGGCGTGTTGATGTGGACGTGGGTATCAACCGTCTTCTGGTAGTAGTATTCGCCCCGCTCCCAGGCGCACCGCAGCAGCGGGATCATGGCGTCTTCGAACGGCTGGCGGGCAAACGGGAACTGCTGCCGCTCCTCGAGCCAGGCCTGGTCCTCGGCGCTGAGGGTAACGTCGCTGTCTTGGAACGCCTCGTAGCGGTCGAACTCCACGTTGGCGAGCAGATAGAAGATGGCGGTGTCGTTCCAGGGAGTGTATTCGGGGCGTAGGTGCTGCGGCCGGATCAGCGGGGCCATCGTGGGATCGGGCGGCATATCGGTGATGACCGGCACTCCCGACCGCCGGCACACGTCTGCGTCAGCCGAGGCGTCAATGACCACTTTGGCTTTCACGGCGACCCGCCCCGACTTGCCCTCTACGAATATCCCGGTGACGCGCTGCTCTTCGATGATGGGGTCGCCTACCCACACCGGCACCAGAATCTCGACGCCGGCAGCGAGAGCCTTTTGGGCCGCGAGGTGAGAGATGATATTGGGAATGTCGGCATATTTGTGGCCGGTCTCCGAGCGGAGCGCCTCCATCTGGTCATTCACTTCCTTGGGGATGCCTTGCAGCCCGCCCGGCAAGGTGACCGGCGCCTCGCCGGCGACGCTGCCGCCAACGATCATCGCCGGACCGAGGTTGCCACCGAGGCTGCCAAAGCGGTCGAGCACGAGGGTCCGCACCCCCTGCCGTCCGGCAGCAATCGCGGCAAACATCCCGGAGAGACCGCCACCGACAACCGCGACATCCACGTCGTAGGCGACCGGCACCTGCCGCGCCGACTCCGCTACGTAGCCCAGCGGTGTTGCTCTGCCCATCGGCTCACCCCCTCAACCGCGTCTGACGCGCACCGTCAAAGAGTGTACGTTACCGGTAGCCCGCGTGCGCCATCCGCATCCCACTGCCGTCCGCCACCTCACTGTACCGCGCACCGCTCATCGGGAATAATGGGAGCACACCGGAGGCGCCGCACGGACTCCCCTTCCCTGGCAGGGAAGGGGCCGGGGGTTAGGTAAGACCCGCCTCCCGCCGAGGAGATGATGGTGACGATGCTGGATTTGACGGTACGGTACTTCCCGGACAGCACGCCGGCCGGCGTAGCGTGCCGGGAGGAGCACTTCTGCCGGCGAGAGGTCGCCATGCCGCTGCCGGTGGCGGAGACGGCCCTGGTGCTGGTGGATATATGGAACACGCATTTCATCGAGTCCTGGCGCGAGCGGGCGGAGCAGGTGACCGCCGCTGCTATCGTGCCGGTCCTGGCGGCGGCGCGGCAGGCGGGCCTGACCATTGTCCACGCGCCCTCTGTACGGGTGGCCGAGCAGTATCCCCAAGTGCAGCGCTACCGGTCCGCCTCCGGGACGGCGCCCGCAACGCCGCCGGAGTGGCCGCCGGAGGCCTTTCGCAGCCGCACCGGACCGTATGCCGTCTATCGGAACCCCCGCGATCAAGCGCCGGGGCGCCCGTTGCATTGGGCAGACCGGTTGGAGATGTCGCCGCACATCGAGGTGCCGGACGGTGAGGCCGTGGTTGCGACCGGGGCACAGCTCCACGTGCTTTTGCAAGACCACCGCATCCTGCACCTACTCTATATCGGATTCGCAACGAACTGGTGTGTGCTGGGCAAGGACTACGGCATTCGGGCCATGAAGGACCACGGATACAACACCATCCTCCTGCGCGATGCCACCACGGGCGTAGAGTTCCCGGATACCCTGGACAGGCTACAGGCCACGGAGCTTGCGGTGCGCGAAGTGGAGCAGCAGCACGGCTTTAGCGTCTCCAACCGCGATTTCCTGGCCGCGTGCCGCGCTGCGTCGGAGCGCCGGTTACAGCGGTCGGCGGGCGAGGCTGAATGATTGCGCGGTCGGACCACCCGGCGGCCGCGTGGCCAGCCAGAGCGCCAGGTCGGCCACCTCTGCGGGTGGCTTGACCCGCTCGCTAGGGTCGAAGGGCGGCGGCCCACCGACGCGCATCTGGCCAGCCGTCAGCCGCGTGGCCACCGGGCCGGGGACAATCTCGTTGACCTCCACACCCTGCTCCCAGACCTCCCGCGCCAGCACTTGCGTGAACATCCACACCCCCGCTTTCGCGACGGCATAGGAGGAGTTGCCGGGGACCGGCGCGTGCCCCATTCCCGATCCGATGTTGATGATCTTGCCGCCGCCGCCGGCGATGATGTGAGGCAGAAACGCGCGTGTGACCAGATAGAGACCGATGAGATTGACCTCGACGGTATGACGCCAGCGGTCCGCGTCGTCTGCGCCGACCCTGCTTTTCTCTTGACCGCCGCCGGCGTTGTTGACCAGGATGTCGGCGCGGCCCAGCGTCGCGATGGTCCGGTCCGCGAGCGTTTGCACCTGCGCTGCAGCGGAGACGTCGCAGGGCACGGCGAGTGACGGGCGGCCCAGCCGTCGTACTTCATCCGCTACCGCCTCGATCTCCTCGGCCGTTCGAGCGCAGACGCAAACGCCGGCCCCCGCGCCGGCGAGCGCCAACGCCGTAGCCCGCCCGATCCCGCGCCCGCCGCCCGTCACGACCGCTACCTTCCCTGCCAGGTCCATCCCGCTAGCTCCTGTCGCCTCCCTCCAGCCTAACGTGGAGAGACGCACCGATCGCCTGCCCTCACTCAATGGTGTCGTACAGGCGCTCAGTCCCGTCGCTACCAGCCGTACCACAGTTGATCGGAAGCCAAGTGATCACGATAGCAGCCTTCCGATGCAAGCGTAGCCGCTGGACTTAGTGTAGCGGAGAGGGTTGTTCAGCGAATAGGCATAGCGTCTCAGGCTCTGCGGACTGCCCGGCTCCGGCACAATCGGATCGGGCGACAGGAACCGCCCCAGCACCGGCGAGTACCAGCGGGCCTGGTAGTGATACAGCGACCCCAGGCTGCCCTCCAGACTGCGCTGGCCGGTATAGCGCCGATCCGTCGCCAGTGCGCCCAGGCGGTACCACGGCTCCCCGAACGGGGCGTGGAAGCTGGCTGGCCCCAGCCCACGCCCCCGTGGCCGTGGTCTGCAAGCTGGTCGTGCCCAGGTGATCCTGGTGCAGGTAATACGTGACGCTGGCAGGTGCCGACCGTGCCAGTGGAGCGAGGCGCCCCCTCGCTGCGGCTCAGGGACTGGAGGCTGTAGTTGTGGCGGTGTAGCGGCTAGGGTGCGGCCACCAGAGCGCTTACGTCGAATAGCACCAGTTCGGACTGCCTCTCCTCGCTCTCTTTGCGCTCACGCACAGCCACGAGCTGCTGCCCTTCGGGCGACCAGGCCACTCCGTACCAGTACCAAGCTCCGCTCTTGGCCACTCGGTGGAGGGTAGTTGTCTGGGGATTAAACAGCCACAGGTGGTCCCCGCGCCGGGGCAGCCCGCCTACGAACGCCAGCCACTGACTATCGGGCGACCAAGCCAGGCCACTCGCGTACTTGATGTCTGCCAGCACCTTGTGCGGCTGCTGCGCCTCCGGATCCATCAGATACAGGTTCCACGGCACCGACGCCCGCGCATGCCCATCCACCCCGATCGCTTGCGGTGAGGCGAAGAAGGCAATCAACTGCCCACCGGGCGACCACGCCGGCCAACCCACCTTCCCATCGCTCAGGCAGTGATCGCGCCGATCAATCTCTAGGTTCCGTTCGACCCGCCACTGCCGCCGCGGCCACCGGCCATCCTGAATGGTGATGCGTGGGGCGCTGATCGTGGTGCGGGTCATCCAAGCGATGCTATTGCAGAGCCCGCTGTCCTTTCCGAACATTCCGCGCGTCAATGTCGGGTTCCAGGTGACCCAAGCTAATCCATTCGCGGCCGGGATCGGCTCGGCCAGCAAGGTTTCCATCTCGCCGGTGCGCAGGTCATAGGCCATCAGATGGCTGCTGTCGTAGTTGCCATGGACGGGCTGGACCCGCGGATCATCCAGACAGAGTTTCTGGAAGCCCAGCCGCCAGTCGGGGAGCGCATGGGGCTCAGCGTAGCGCGTGAGCCGGCAGACCGGGTCCTCCCCCAAGGGTAATTGAGCAAACGCGGTCCCGTCTGGCCGCAGTCGGTACAGTTCATATTTCCACTTCCGAGGTACGGGTTCGTAATGCACCACGAGCCAGTCGCTAGGCAGCCAGGCGACCGATAGGTACTGTCCCGGCGGAGCAGCAATGCGCTGCCATGGCACCGCCGGTCGATCGGGTGATGGCAGCAGGCTACAGGCCGTCAGCAACAGCCCGGCGAGTGGCGGCAGGCACCAGCGTACTGGCATCGGTCTTCACTCCCTCAATAGACGCCTAAGAAAAGGAGCCAATCGTCGGTGATGGCACCTCCTAGACAGCCATCACGTTCATCCAACGGCGATGGCAAAGGTGCAACAGCAGGTTTGGCTGTGAGGCAATGGCTAAATACTGCAGGCAGCTGCTTCAACTTGAAGTCCTGATCTCTTCAGACAACAATCCCAATGACTCATGAGCAGGTAGCCCTCCGTTCTTCCCACAGAACTCACGATCTGATCATCCATTGGCCCCCTACCCTGCAAGTGTACATTGCCGGCCTCATCAAGATCGCGTGAGCCGAAAAAGAAAATGTGCCATTGGCCCCGCTCTGGGTCGTAACTACGGTGTCTAGATTCACACGCGGCATGATGCCAGGCATCACTCAGCAGCGCTTCGGCCTCCGACAGCGTCATCCCAACGTGAACCTGCGCTCGCGCTTCATTGGCTAGAGCCCAAGAGCGACGCCCCTCATGACCACCTATCACAAACCAGAGAAGAAACCACAGACCTCCTCCCACGATCACTGCAGCGGCGAGGGCATGTAGCAATCCTCTAAGCATCAGTTTCACTCCTTCACTCGCACCATCGACGTATCAGCGTTTCGACAACTCGGAGCGGAGCAAACCACCCACATCTTCAAATTCGCTCCCTTCACGCCTCACCTCTGCCCAGCCCATGCAGACTCCCCTCCCTATCGCTCGGCGATGGAGAGGGGGCCGGGGGGTGAGGAGTGCCCTTACCGTTACCCGATACGCACCGTCCGGCCGGTGTTGGACGACTCGATGGCCGCTTCGATGATTTCGAGCACGTGGACCGCCGCGTCAATCGGCGCCGGGCCGGGCGCGCCAGTGCGCGACGCTTGCAAGAACTCGCGCAGAAACTCCTCGCCGCTGACTCCGCCATAGGCTGGCGATTGCGCCGGTTCGAAGACGCGGTCCTGCTTGCCCTTGCCCTCCCAGCCGGGCGCCAGGCTGTGGACGGTGAAGCCGTCCATTTCGCGCGGCAGACGCAGGTAGCCGTCCGTACCGCGAAAGCCCATGAAGGTGTCGTAGGCGGCGCCGGAGTACCCGGCTGCGCTCCCGATCAGGTGATAGCCCGCGTGCAGGGTGCCCAGCACCCCGCTGGAGAACCGCAGCGCCAGGCAGGCCGTGTCTTCGACCTCGATCTGCTCCGGATTCTGCTGGCCGACCAACGCCGCGACCTCGACCACCCGGTCGTCCAGGAAATAGCAGAGTAAGTCCAGGTAGTGACACCCCAGCCACGACAGAATGCCCGTCCCGGCGGTGTCCTTGCGGAAGAGCCAATGCCCTGGGTTGCGGTAGCGCACCTGCGATGTCACCAT
This sequence comes from Chloroflexota bacterium, assembly GCA_965220865.1. Classification (GTDB taxonomy): domain Bacteria; phylum Chloroflexota; class UBA11872; order UBA12225; family JAJDUF01; genus JAJDUF01. Next base: position 1,560,530 of record OZ244848.1, on the reverse strand, counting down.
CCGCGCCTCGACGGCCATGATCCGGCCGAGCGCGCCGCTGCGGCAGACCTCGACCGCATCGCGCATCGCCGGGTTCCAGCGGTTCTGAAAGAACGTGCCCATCGTCAGGCCCCGCTCGTGCGCCCGGTCCGCGACGGCCCGCAGGTCGGCGGCGGTGAGCGCCCCGGGCTTCTCGAACAGCACTGGCTTGCCGGCCTCGACCGCCGCGTGCAGGATGTCGGGGCAGAGGTCGTTGCGTAAACAGACCACAAGTGCGCCTACTTCCGGTCGCGCCAGCAGCTCGTCAACGCTCGTCGTCACGGATTGCACCTTGGTCGCGCCCTCGCCGAGCGCGTCGGTATCCTCGTCGGCAACTCCGCACAGGTGAATCGCCGTGACCTCCGGGAGCGTTTCCAGGGTCTTGACGTGCATGGGCGCATGCGGGTGGGGCGAAGAGATCATCCCCACTTCGACGGATAGAGCATCGGTGTCGGTCACGATCTTGCCTCCTCGTGCAGCCTTGTGCCGCTGGCGGCGCCACTGTCGGCAGTCCACCGGGCAGCGCGCTTCAGTCTACACGCTCCACCCCGGCGCGGTGCTCTGCGGGTGCGGTGGTGCGTTGCCGGCCGGATGACATCCGTGTGGGTAGTCTGTGATAATAGTGCAGCGCACGCTCAGAACAGGCATAGTCCCGCCCATGAAGATCGTCGTTGACACCACCAACCGTCCCACACCCCGTCACAAGAGAGGTAGCACGTATGAACGCAGTATCGTCGCCCCCCAAGAGCCGTCCGCCGACCAAGCCCCGTTCGGCAATCCTCAACACCGGGCAGCTGCATGCCCGGCTCGAGGCCATCAAGGCCCGCATGGGGCCACCACCTTGGTCAACACTCCTGACGCTCACCGATGAGATGCAGGCAGCGGTCATCTACCAGGCGCCCGGCACGCCCAATGACCGTCATTACCATCTCCATGACGAGTGGTGGGTCGTGATGGAGGGGGAAATCTCCTGGGAAATGGAAGGCTACGACGAGCCGGTCATCGCCCGCGCCGGTGATTTCGTCCTGGCGCCCAAGAACACCTTCCACTACATCCGTGTGCTCGGCGACAAGCCCGCCGTCCGCATCGGCATCACCGTCGTGGGCGAGTTCCACCGGCACTAGCGCTAGACCCCGGAGCACAAAGAGCGAGATTCGGTGCCACCATGAACACCCAGCCCGACCTGACCAAGAGCCAGCTGTTTCTGGACGACACCTGGGTTGCCGACCAGCAACGCTTGCAGCGCCGCTGGTATCCCGCCGAGGTGTATCCCGAGCCGCTCCTGCGCCCCGACATGCCCTGGGAGGGCACCGACCTCATCTTCTACGGCACCGCATTTCGCCTCGACGGCGCCTACCGGATGTACTACTCGACGTTCAATCCGGGCCAACCGTCGCTCGTGTGCGTGGCCGAGAGCGCGGACGGCCTGCGCTGGCACCGGCCCGTCGTCGGCACCGTCGAATATCAGGGCAGCCGCGACAACAACATCGTCATGACCGGCATCGTGCATCCGAGTGTCATGCACGAGCCTGACGACCCCGCCGCGCCGTTCAAGCTGATCTGGCAAAAGGGCGGCGCGATCCGCGGCGCCACCAGCCGCGACGGCTACCGCTGGACCCCCCTGCCGGACCCGCTCCTGGCGCCGGTTGGTGACGTGCAGAACATCCTGTTTCACAAGGTGAACGGTCAATACGTGCTGCTGCTGAAGCCGCATCACGGCCGCCAGCGGTATGGTGCCCGGTCCGTCGGCATCACCAGCAGCACCGACTTTCGGCGCTTTCCCCCGTTCGATGTACTGCTCAAGCCGGACCTGGTGGATGGCCCGGAGGTCGAGTACTACGGTATGACCGCCTTTCCCTACGCCGATCTCTACCTGGGACTGCTCTGGCGCTACAACGGTATCCCCGACTTCATTGACATCGTCCTCGGCTGGAGCCACGACCTCCGGCAGTGGCACTGGCCCGTCCCCCGCGCGGCGTTCATCGGCCCGACCTACTACTGGAATCAGGGCTGGTCCAGCAGCTCTTCCGCGCCACCCATCCCGGTCGGCAACCAGCTCCGGTTCTACTTCGGCGGGCGCACCGGGGCGCATACGCACGTCAAGCAAGGGCCAATCCAATATGGCGTTATCGGCATGGCCACCATCACGGAAGACCGTTTCGTCTCCTTGTCCGCGGGCGTGCAGGACGGCAAGCTGCTCACCAAGCCGCTGACCTGGCCCGGCGGCGACCTCCTCCTGAACGCCTCCACCACCCGCCACCTCGACGGCTACCCCCTTGACGGCGGCGGCGCCCTGTTCGTCGAGGTGCTCGACGAGACGGGACAGCCTATTGCCGGCTTTGCCGGACCCGACCGGGCCGAGTTTATCGGCAACGTCCCCTCCCGCCACCTGATCGGCCCGGCCCCTCTCCGCTGGCCCGGCGAGCGCCGTCTGGCCGAGCTAACCGGCCAGCGCATCCGCCTCGCCTTCACCCTCCGCGACGCCCACCTCTTCAGCTTCCGCGCCAGCCCCTAACCCCGCCCCGTTGCCCTGGAAATGCCCCGGATTCGTCATTCCCGCGCACGCGCGAATCCACCCCCTCTCCCTGTGGGAGAGGGCCGGGGTGAGGGCCGACAGGGGCAGGTTTTTTGTGTAGGGGCGCAGCATGCTGCGCCCGTCCCCCCGCGTAGCGGGGGGGCCATAGGAGAGCCAACCCTACTCCCCCTCGCCACATGGTGGAGAGGGGGCCGGGGGTGAGGCGCTTAGGTGAGCTTCTGGACAGCAACCGCAATGGTGACCGCGGCGACAATCAAGCCGCCGAGCCGGAGCAGCAGCCGCAGCTCCATATCCTTGATGTCAGCCCTGAGGTCCTGGAGATCGGTCTTGATCCGTAGCTCGGTGTCTTTGAGGTCGGCTCTGATGCCACTGATTTCGGCCCCGAGCCGCAGTTCAGTGTCCTTGAGGTCCGCTTTGGTCGCATAATGTTGGAGCTCGCGGTGTAACCGGGCCTCTGTCTCCTGGAGGTTGTGCTGCAACTCGATCTTGAGCTCAAGCAGGTCGTCCCTGGCGACCGCGGGCTGTTCGGCAGCGATGGCTTCTGCTGTCATAGCGATCTCCTCACTCCCCGGCAGCCCTCACCCAGCGGGAGAGGGGGTATAACCGAGGCAGCGGGTTAGCCGCTAGTATACCGGAACCCGCGCCGCAGGGAGGCCCGGATTCCCGCATGCGCGCGAATGACGGTCGTCGCACGCCCCCTCTCCACCAAGTGGAGAGGGGGCCGGGGGTGAGGACCGGGCCCGGGGGGTGAGGCCCGCCGCCCCCGCCCCCAAGGCCGTTGTCTTTCCCCCACCTCCACCGATATGCCCCCACTGACGGGGATTGGCAGATGCAAGACCTTCCTGGAGCACCGGGCACCGCCCGGCAGGGACGCACACGTATCATCGTGTCAACCAACGACGGTGGCAACGCCACCCAGCCGAGGGCGCCGGGTCATGGCCGACCCCTCGCCGCGTCATCCGACGTGGCGGGGCATGACCGTCCGTGCGCCACCCCCAGGGCACCGGGTGCTGACGTACCCCTGGCCACCACGGCTGGGGCGCCGGGTCAGCATCGTCTGAGCGCCGTGCCGTCAGCGCCGGACCACGCCCGGTCCGACGCCCGGCACCAAAGGGCGCCGGGTCATGGCCGACCCCTCGCCGCGTCATCCGACGTGGCGGGGCATGACCGTCCGCGCGCCACCCCCAGGGCACCGGGTGCTGATGTACCCCCGGCCATTACGGCTGGGGCGCCGGGTCAGCATCGTCTGCGTGCCATGGCGAACGCCACCGTCGCCTTGCCGGCCGGCCAGCGCCGGCTGCGCCAGGAAGGCTTGCCCCGCGTCCCTGCCAATCCCCGCACCCTCACCTACCCGCGCTCCCACCGAGACACTGCCCACACCCGCACCAAGTATTCCCGAGCTTTCCCGTCCCCCTGCGCAGCGGGGGGACTACAGGGGGGCCAGGTAGTGTCCACCGCCTCGTCATTGCGGCGCAAGCCGCAATCCAGCCCCCGGCCCGCTGCCCATCGCCGCGCAGACTCCCCTTCCCTGCCAGGGAAGGGGCCGGGTGACAGGTCAAAGCTGCACCACACCTGGCACTATCCGTGCGGCTTTGGCCTGTCAGGGGTTAGGTCCAAACCACAACCCACCCACCAAGTGCATCCTGCCATCCAAGTATCGCCCCACCCGCGGTCTTGCTCCACCGCGGCCACGGGCTTCTCCCTCCAGCATCCCTCCCGCGCACCCCCCTCCGCCAGGCGACGGCCCCTCCCCTGGAGCTTGCTCCGGGGGAGGGTTAGGGAGGGGGTCACCAACCACTGGCCACTGCCCACAGCCCTACTCCCCTCGCCACATGGTGGAGAGGGGAGTAGGGGGGTGAGGCCCGCGCCCCGCCGCTCCCCCGCCTCTGGTATCCTCGAACGGATGTTCCCCTGGGCCGCCGCCCGACGGCTGCCCCGGAGCGACGACGAGAGGGCCGCCCCGATGCCGCGCCAGACCGAGCCGAACGCCAACAATGCCTTGGGCCTCCTGCTGCAGCCCATGCTGCCCGGCAGCCGCGTCCTGTTCGAGAACACCCGCGTCATCGAGGGTAGCCCCGGCTTGCAGCCCGACCTGCTCATCACCGACCCTGGCCGCGCGCCGGTCGTCATCGAAGCCGAATACCTGCCCGCCGCCAACGTCGAAGCGGAGGCCCGCGCACGCCTCGGCTTGCCCGTGACCGTCCACGCGCGCCCCATCGAGGCGGCCATTGCCCTCCGCTATCCCGCGGCAGTCGGTGACGCCGCCGATCTCCGCGCCGCCCTCACCGCTGCCCGCCTCGCCTACTGCGTCTTCACCGAAGAGGCCGCCGGCGTGCAGCGGTTCCCGGCCTCCGGCTGGCTGGAAGGAGCCGTTGAAGACCTGGCCGACCTCGTGCGCCTGGTCTCCGTGCCGCAGCGGGCGGTGGATGCGGCCACCGACACGCTGCAAGACGGCATTGACGCCGCGGCCAAGCTGCTGGACGCCGTAGACGACGGCCGCCCGCACATCACGCAAGCCATGGCCCACCTGCTCGGTATGGAGAACGTGCCCCAGACGCGCCGCATGGCCTGCGCCATCATCGCCAACGCCCTGGTGTTCCACGAGCGCATCGCCGGCATGCACGACCAGGTCCAGCCACTCCAGCTAGTCTGCGGCGACGCCATCGCCAACCCGCAGAACGCCGTCCTGAACGCCTGGACCGCCATCCTGAAGATCAACTACTGGCCCATTTTTGCCATCGCCAAGGACCTGCTCTCCCAGCTCCCGGCCGGTGATGCGGCCACCATCCTGCGCCGCCTGCGCGAGACTGCCCAGGCGATCAGCGCCACCGGCGTAGACCAGGCCCACGACCTGACCGGCCGCATCTTCCAGCGCTTGATTGCCGACCGCAAGTACCTGGCCACCTTCTACACGCTGCCCGCGTCGGCCGCGCTGTTGGCGCGGCTGGCCGTCGCCAAGCTGGACGGCGTGGATTGGGCCGACCCCGCCTCCATCGGCAAGCTGCGCGTCGCCGACCTTGCCTGCGGCACCGGCGCCCTGCTGTCCGCGGTGTACGAGCGGCTGGCCGCCCGGCACGAGCGCGCCGGCGGCGACCCGGCGGCGCTGCATCGCGTGATGATGGAAGAGGTGCTGTACGGCTGCGACGTAATGCCGTCGGCCATCCACATCACCGGCGCCACCCTCTCCGGCGTGCGGCCGGACGTGGATTTCGGCAATTCGCGCCTCTACACCTTTCCCTACGGCCGGCAGGACGACGGCAGCGTGAAGATCGGCTCGCTGGAGCTACTGCACGCCTCGCAAGCCTTGACGCTGTTCAACATGAGCGACCCGGCCCTCCGCACCGGCAGTGCCGGCGAGGAGACGGCGGCGCAGGTCAATGTCGAGATACGCGACAGGCGCTTCGACTTAGTCATCATGAATCCGCCCTTTACCAGGAATACAGGCCATGAAGGAGCACATATTAGTATATTTAACCCTGCTTTCGCTGCTTTCGATGCTAGTAATGCGGACCAAAGAGATATGAGTAAGCGAATGGGTGTGCTTAAAAAGGAGACTTGCTATCACGGAAATGCCGGGATTGCATCGGCGTTTGCAGCTCTAGCGCACCGCAAACTTAAGCCTGGTGGGGTAATGGCCTTGGTGCTGCCCTTATCTGCCGCCGCCGGTTTGTCCTGGCAAGGCTTCCGGAAAATGCTGGCAGATGATTACACTGATTTGACCGTCTTGAGCATTGCTGCTTCAGACAACGATCATTTGTCCTTTTCTGCGGACACGGGTATGGCTGAATGTCTGGTCATCGCCCGCAAGACGGCGGTTGGGACGACGAACACGTCGTGCCAACGGGCGCACTTCACCTCTCTAAGCCGCCGGCCGCAAGGATTTGCCCACGCTAGCTCAATAGCGAAGCAAATAGGAGACTGTGATTACATCAGACGGATTGATGATGGTCCCTACGGTGGCACGCCCCTAATGATAGGAGATGAGTTAGTAGGCGAAATGATTATGGCTCCGCGCTATGCTGACGGGGAGATGTGGGGTGGGGTGCGATTGTCTGACTACTCTCTTGCTCAAACTGCCTATACCTTGTCTCGCTCCAAACTGTGGCTGCCTGGCAATCCATCCGCGATGGAACTGGGAATGGCACCGCTAGGCGTCGTGGGTGAACTTGGCTTGTACCATCTCGATATCAGCGGCCCTCCACCGCGTGCTCCTTTTGCCAAAGCAAAGCAAAGCCCGACGGCTACCTATCCCTGTCTTTGGAACCACGATGCCAAGAAAGAAACGCGGCTGATCTGCCTACCAGATTCGCAATTGCACGCTAGGAATGGGATGGAGTCGAAAGCTGCCAAGGTTTGGGCTACAGCCAGTCGTGCCCATATTAACCGGGACTTCAGGTTCAATTCCCAACCTCTAACTGCCGCGATCACTGAGCAGGAAAGTCTGGGCGGTGTTGCATGGCCTAACGTAATCTTTCCTGATGCTCGATTCGATTACGCATTTGCCTTGTGGTGCAATTCCACGTTTGGTCTACTGTTGTTTTGGTGGCATGCCAATCGTCAGCAAAGCGGACGAGGGCGGAAGACAATACGCTCATCTGAATCCTTGCCCGTGCTCGACTTCAACACCCTCAGCGCCGAGCAGCTACGCCGCGCCGAGACGATCTTCGACGAGTTCCGCGCCCTCCGGCTCCAGCCCGCCTACCTCGCCGACGCCGACCCCCACCGCGCCCTCCTCGACCGCCGCGTCATCTGCGACCTGCTCGGCTTCGACGCAGCCACCTACGTAGCCGTCCGCCGCCTCGCCGCCAAATGGTGCGCCGAGCCATCCGTCCACGGCGGCAAGCGCCGCCCCCCCAATGCTAAACTCATTATCTAAGCGTTTCCGAGTCATCTGCGATACGGAGGTTGATACAGTAGCGGTGCTAGTGCAGGGAGGAGGCGGTACGATGCCCCACGACGCCCGCAGCGTGGCGAATGAGTTGATCCGCCGGGCGCACGAGGCGGAGCGGGCGATTACGCCCATGCAAGTGCTGAAGCTCGTCTACTACTGCCATGCGTGGATGTTGGGGGTCTATAGTCGTCCGCTGGTCCGCCAACCGATTGAAGCCTGGCGCTACGGCCCGGTGGTCCGCGAGTTGTACCGCAGCATCCGTGAGTATGGTGGCGATCCGATCCCGCTGCTCATTGATGGCACGCCGGATGAAGACTACGACAGCAAAGAGCAGCAGATTATTGATCAGGTCTGGGAGCAATATGGGCCGTTGACCGGCTTGCAGCTATCCTCACTGACCCATGCCCCGGGTACGCCCTGGGATACCACCTGGCGCAAGTGGGGACGCGACGCCATCATTCCCGATGCTCTGATTGAGCGGTACTACCGTCGCGAGTACGAGCGGTACTATCGTCGTGAGCACGCGAGTTCGGAGGCATGAGTGAGCGGCTGGTGCCGCCGGTCACGCCGGAAGATGTACCGGCTCAGGATCGTGCAACACAGCAGGAGGAGCGCCTACTCCATACGCGAGAGCTTGAAAGCACCTTCCGTCGTCAGGAAAAGCTCCGTGACAGGGTCAACGTCGTTGCGTTGCTGCTCGTGTCGGTGGCAGCAGGCATCCTGATTATTGTGGTGGCCATCGTGCTCTGGCACTATTTCGCCCCAACGGGATGGCATTGGCTTACGGATCAGCAACTCGCTCGTGTAGAGACCGTGACCTCCACGCAGGCGTTTGCTGCCGTCCTCGGTGGTATTGGTACTGCACTCCTCGGTCAACTACGCAAACAGTTGCAATAACGCTAACCGCGACTGCCCGCCTCCGTTACACCCCCTCTCCACTTGGTGGAGAGGCCCCCGGGGGGTGAGACCCGCCCCTACCCCGCCCCCGGCCGCCTGCCCGGGACCGTGTGCCCGTGCTTCGGCAGCCAGTAATTTACGTAAAGCTGCTCGCAGTCCAGGGAGCAGAAGCCTTGCTCTCGCCCATCAATCTCGGAAACCCAGCGTCGCTTGGGAATCATCTGGCCACAGAATGAGCAATTGACGACGTTGGTATCCCACCACACCAGCTCAAGGTCTTCCCAGTAGCCCACTGCGGTCTCCCTACTGCTCTCTCAGCCTGGCGGTCTCCGGCTCGTTGACGGCATGCCGGTGGCCGCTGTGTGCTACGGCCACCTGGTACACCTCCCGCGCTGCCTGCTCGGAGATGAACCCCTGCTCCACGTCGTCTAACACCAACTGCGGGTCGCGGCTCGACGGTGGCCCATAGCCGCCCCCGCCCGGCGACTGAATCAGAATCCGGTCGCCCGGTCCGACCACACAGTTGGCAAACTTGGCCGCGCTGACTGTGCCGTAGACCTCGGAAAAGGTGCGAAAGCGGTCGTCGCCCCGCTTCTGCACCAAGATGGCCGAGTTCGTGGCCTTGCCCCCGCCCAGCAGCCCCCACGGGTTGACCTGCATGCGCTCGAACACCGCGCTGACCGTGATCTCCGCCGGCGCGACCACCTCCAGCAGCCGCCGGGCGCCCAACCCGCCGCGGAACTCCCCCGGGCCAGCCGAGTCCGGCACCAGTGCATAGGAGTGCGTGCGCCAAGGATAGCGCGTTTCGAACACTTCCACCGGCGTATTCCGGCAGTTGCCGTTGGGCACGACGACGACGTTGTTGCCGTCTTTGTAGTGCCTTGCGCCCCACCCGCCGCCCTCGAAGCTGTACACGACGTAGTATTGATCTGTCTCCGGGTGGTGTCCCCCGAACAGGAAGTTGCACGAGGTCCCGCCCTCGGCAGCGGCCACTCGCTCCGGTATCACCTGGCTCAACGCGCCCAGGATGATGTCCACGATGCGCGGGTGCGTTTCCGTGTTTCCCCCGACCGAGGGCGCCGGATGCTGCACGTTCATCACCGTCCCCGGCGGCGCGATGATCTTGATTGGCCGGTAGCAGCCGGAGTTGTGGGGAATCTCGTTGTCGGTCACGTGGAAGAGCGCATTATACGTAGCCGAGGCCGTCACGCCGTAGGTCGCGTTCACGATGCCCTTCGCCTGCGGGTCGGATTCGCTGAAGTCGGCGATAATCTCGTCGTCGCGGACGACCATAGTCACCCGAATCCAGGTGGGGTTATTCGTAGCGCCATCGTCCTCCACGCAGTCCTCAAAGGAGTACTCGCCGTTGGGTATCTGCCGAATCTCTTCCCGCATCCACCGCTCGGCGTGATCCATCAGCGCGGTACAAGCCTCGTTGATGACGGGCACCCCGTACTGATCCAGTAGCTCGTGCAGCCGGCGCTCCGCGATGTGCAGCGACCCGATCATGGCGTGAAAGTCGCCCCAGGTATGCCGTGGCGTGCGGTGGTTGGCCAGGATGATCTTCCAGATGTCCTGCACGTACTCGCCGCGGCGCATGATCTTGACCAGCGGCAGCCGTAGCCCCTCCTGGTAGACCTCGGTGGCCGTCGCGGCGAAGGAGCCGGGCGCCATCCCCCCGATCTCCGCCACGTGCCCGATGTTGGCGACGAACCCGAACAGCTCGCCAGCGTAGTACACCGGCTTGATGATGGTGTGCTCCGGCATGTGGCAGCCGCCCCGGTAGGGATCGTTGTGGATCAGCACGTCGTCCGGCTCGAAGTTCTCCAAGCCGTATTCGTCAATGGCCCAGCGCACGGTAAAGAGAATCGCTCCGAGCTGCGCCGGGCAAAACTCGGCTTGCGCGATCATCTCCCCGTCGCGATTGAAGATGACGCAGGAGAAGTCGAGGCCCTCATTGAAGATGGTGGAGTAGGAGGTCTTCATCATGGCAATGCCCATCTCCCGACAGATCATCACCAGACGATTGTGGATCACGCTCTGCGTGACCTGCGACGACGCCACAGCTGCCGCGTCATCTACGCTCTGCGTAGCTGCCATCACAACTCACCATCTTCCTCATCGTATGGGCGCAGCGCGCTGCGCCCGTCCCCCTCGCCACCCTCACCCCGACCCTCTGCCGGCCACACCTAGCCTCATCCCGCCGGCGCTACAGCTCGATCAGCAGCAATCCGTGCTCCGTGACGGTCAGCTGCCGTCTGGTTGGCAGCAGCGTCGTGGAGTCCGCGTCCTCAATGATCGCCGGTCCCGTCAGCGCCGCGCCGGCCGGCAGGTCCGTGCGCCGGTAAATCGGGCAGCGCACCCGGCCGGACTCTGCGAAGTGTACCTCCCGGTGTGACCGGGGAGTGGGTGTCCCTCCGCCGTCCGACCGGGTCGGCCAGCGCGGGAGGGTCACGTTGGGCGTTGCGCCAATCACGCTCACGTTGAAATGGATCAACTCCATGATCTCGCCGGCGATGCTGTAGCCGTAGAAGGCCTCGTGTTGCTGGTGGAACCGCTGCATCACGGCGGCGATGCTCTCGTCCCCAATGGGACCGGGCGGCACCGGTACGTCCTGCTCGTAGTTCTGCCCCAGGTACCGCATACTGATTGAGCGGGCAATCGTGGGCGCGCCGGCAAAGCCCTCGGCGCGCAGGTCCTGCAAGGCGGATTCCGTCAGCTCGTCAAAGCGCTCGTTGATCCGCGCGACGTCCAGGTCGTTGGAGCGATAGGCGTGCGTCCAGGACCGGTCTACCCGCAGGTCGGCGAGCAGCGTGCCCAAGGCGGAGGTCAGCCCGGCGTGCGGTGGCACGATCACCCGGCGTATCCCCACCGCCTCGGCCAGCGCCACGGCATGCAGCGGGCCGGCGCCACCAAAGGCCACCAGATCGAACTCGCGGGGGTCAATGCCCCGCTCGACCGTCAGCAGCCGCAGCGCGTTCGCCATGTTCTCGTTCGCCAGCTGCACGATGGCCAGCGCGGCGTCGTCTTGGCGGGCCAGAGCCGCACCACACCTGGCACCATCCGTGCGGCTCTGGCCCGCCACCAGCCCTAGGCCCACCTGCCGGCCCATATTGGCGACAGCCTTGCTGGCCCGGTCCCGGTTCAACGCCATCGTGCCGGCCAGGAAGTAGTCGGGATTGAGCCGCCCCAGCACCAGATTTGCGTCGGTTACGGTGGCGTCAGCCCCGCCGGCGTCGTAGCACGCCGGGCCAGGATCGGCCCCGGCGCTCTGTGGGCCGACCTTGAGAAAGCCGCCCTTATCCACCCAGGCGAGCGAGCCGCCACCGGCGCCGATGGTGGTGATGTCAATGAAGGGCGCCGCGACCGGAATGCCCCATTCGACCTGATACTCCGTGGTGTAGCCGTACTCGCCGTCAATGACTAGCCCAACGTCGGTGCTCGTGCCCCCCATGTCGAAGGTGATGACCTTTGACGCGCCATCCGTGCGGCTTTGGCCCGCCATCCCCACCAAGTCCCCGAAATAGCGTCCGGCAATGATTCCCCCGGCCAACCCGGAGAGCAGCAATTGGACGGCTTGTTGGGGCGCGGCTGCCGGGAGCATCGTGCCGCCGTTTGACTTCATCAAGGCCCAGGGTGCCTCCAAACCGCGCTCTCGAAAGCCCCGATCCAGGTTACCGGCAAAGGCGGCCACGTGCGGCTTGATGTAGGCATCGGCGACGGTAGTGCTGCCGCGCTCGTACTCCCGCCAGATCGGCGCGACGGCGTGCGACAGGGATACGGGTACGTCCGGCAGCTCGCGCTGCAAGAACGCCGCCAGCTCCTGTTCGTGCCGCGGGTTGACGTAGGAGAACAGCAGGTTGATGGCGATAGCCGCCGGTCGGTCGTCTGCGGCGCCCTCAGCGAGGCGCTCCGTCACGACCGCGCGGAGGCGGGCCAGCTCCTGCTCGTCTAACGGGATGAGGACGTCGCCGTCCTTGGTGATCCGCTCGCGCACGCCCAGGCAGTCGCGGCGCTCGGCAAACGGCGCCGGCTTCACCCAGTCCAGGTCGTAGTGAAACCGGCGATTGATCCGCTGGATGAAGAGCACGTCCTCGAAGCCCTGCGTGGTGAGATAGAGCACTCTGGCGCCGCTCCGGGTGTGGAGCATGTTGATCGCCATCGTGCTCCCCAGGATCAGCGAGCCGATGTCGCTAGGGCTGATGCCGGAGCCGGCCAGCGTCTCGAACACCCCGGCCTCGGGGTGGCGCGGTGTCGAGGGCCGTTTGGTGACGATGAGCCGGCCGGAGACTTCCGACTGCTCGTTCTGCACCACACCGATCAGGTCGGTAAAGGTGCCGCCCGTATCTATCCCTACCCGTAGGACCATCAGCTGCCCTCATCCTTGGTCAGTAGGGGCGCAGCATGCTGCGCCCCTGCGGCGCTGCATGCGGGGGTGATCGGCGGGCGCGCCGGAACTCATACTAGCACCGCTGCAGTGCAGACCGGTAGTGCCACCTTTTGGTTTCCGCGGCTTGTGGGGACCGCAGTGGCCTGACTTGGGCGCTCGCGTATGCTGTACAATGTGAGCTGCGAGGGGCTACGGCAGGAGGCGAGTAGGCCATGACTGCCCAGCAGAGGTCGGATGCTCCTACGCACCATTGTTCATGACGTTCGTTCATCGAAATGAGTGGATAGGCTACGGGCTCTTAGCCATCGCGGCGGTGGCGGTGTCCTTGCCGCTATACCCACATAAGTGGCACCTGTTCCTACACATCGCTGGAGCGGTCATCTTTCTGGGGAACATTATCGTCACTGGCGTCTGGATGCTGATGGCAGAGCGTACGCGCAGCCCCAGCGTCATACATTTCTCGGCCAAGGCTGTCATCCGCGCCGATCTTCTGTTCACCCTGCCCGGCGTGCTGCTGGTACTGCTCAACGGTTTAGCTATGGCCTACGCACGCTGGGGCGGAGTGCTGCTGCTTCGCGACGTAAACTGGATAACTGTCGCTGTAGCACTGTTTACGATGTCCGGAATCATCTGGGTTGGGGCTCTTCTCGGCCTTCAACACCGCATGGCGGTACTCTCCGCCCCGCCCGGCAACGCAGACTCCCTGCCGCCCCAGTTCTATTCCACGCTCCACAAGTGGTATTTCTGGGGCGTCCTCGCCATCATTCTGCCCATCGGGTCTCTTTACCTAATGGTCGTCAAGCCGACTTTCGGCTAGAGCGACAAGTGTGCGGTTCTAGCTAGACGGCGAGGCGGCCGAATCCAGCTCTTTGGCTCCCCGCGGCTCTCCGCCCGCCAGCAATTCAATATGAGTTACTATCCGCAGACCAGATAACCATGTCGTTCGCTGCCGGGTCGAATTGGAAAGAGGTGCCGAGCGGTTGGGAGAGGGCCGTTACTGCCTGCGCCACGTCTTGGCCGGGAGGTGTCTCCGGAGACAGCAACCCCGGTTGCCCGGCGTCGTTCCGACCGACCGGCACGTAGCTGACGTAGGCCGGTGTCCGCTGCTCTCGGTCGAGCAGGCACCGCACCAGCAGGCCGTCGGCGCGTCCACCCATAGCTGGCCAGTCAAACGTGAAGTTCCCCAAGCTGTAGCAGATGATGCCCGGCGTCGGACGGTCCGGTCGGTTACGAACCTCGATCCCTTGCGGTACGTGGGGGTGGGCGCCGAGCACGAGATCAGCCCCGGCATCCACCGCGGCGTGCCCGACTGTGCGCTGGTAGTCGGCCAATGCGGTACTCCCGGAGATACCCCAATGCATAGCGACGACCAGCAAGTCCACTGCTGGCCGCAGCTCCGCGATGTCCTGGATCAGGGCCGCTAAATCGTCCGGGTCGGGGGTCGTGCGAACGATGGGCGCTGCGCCGGGCATCTCCAGCACACGTGCTCCCGGCTCATAGGACGTGGTGGCTCTGACCGTGGCTACTCCGGGCGAATCTGGACCAGCGGCGTGCCCGTGCGGCCAGAACACCGACGTATAGGAGAGCAGACCAAAGCGCAGGTCGCACCGCTCGACAATGGCCGCCCGGCGAGCTTCGGCTAGAGTACGCCCCGCGCCGGCGTGCGGGATACCGTGAGCGTCCAGGACCGCCAACGACCGCAGGGCCGCGCTGGGTGGATAGGTCACGTTGTTGGCGCAGGACATGAACGCGAATCCCGCGGCCTGTAGCCCCGCTACCATCCGTGGGTCCGAATGCACCCAGCCGCGCTTATGGGGAATTGGCCGCGGGTCGTCGGTTCCCGCTAACGGTCCCTCCAGGTTGCCGTACAGGATGTCGGCGTCGGCCAGCTCGGCTGCGACACGACTGAAGGCCTCGGCCGGGTCAGCACGGTGCTGGAGATTGACATCTCCGACCCCCACGAACCGGACATACGAGTCGTGTGCCGCAGAGCTCAAAGGCTGCTCCTTCTATGTCGGTAGTACGCGATCAGTGGTACGCGCTGCGGTGCGGACCGGGCGCGTCTCAGCGGCCCCCAGCCTCATCCACTGACTGCGGCAGGCCGTCGGCGTCGCCGCCCAACCAGCGATACCGGCGCGGATAGAGACTCAACGAGCGGTCTGCGAGCGGGAGCTTGATCGGGACGCTCCCGCGCTGCGCCGAGACTTTCGCGGCGATTGCCACCTCCAACACCTGCCGGAGGTCGTGGCCCGATATGGCCAGCTCGCTGCCCGTCTCCACCGCGGCCAGAAACGACCGGATGGACGACGTGAGGTAGCCGAACTCGCTCCAGCGATACGGCGCGTAGTGCGGCTCGATCCGCCGGCGCGCGCCGTCATCGTCGTAGCCTTGGTAAATCTCCGGCGGCCCCCAGTTCCAGCGAATGAGCGTATCTTCGCCCCACACCTCTACGCCCCGGTACGGGGTTTCCATTCCGAACACCGGGCAGTCGAGGCCGTTGGTCAAGTGGAACCGGCCATTAATGATGAGTCCCTCGTCCGTATCGCCGGCGAGTGCTTCCGCGGGCGTGCCCCACGCGATCACCTCATCCACTTCCGCGTCCGCCAACAGGCGCAGCACCGCGACGTGCTGACAGCCGCCGCCCGAGATCTCACCACTACCCCAGCCATGTACGCTGGCGCCGATGATCGGGCCGTACTGGCTGGCGTGGATGCGCCGCGCGACTTCCTGCACCTCGGACATCGCCCGTTGCAGGTTGCCACCGGCGTAGACGACGCCGCGCTCCCGGCACACCTCCACCATCGTATCGGCGTCGGCCAGCACTGCGGCGACGGGCTTGTCGGTGGAGATGCCCTTCACGCCGGCTTCGGCACAGGCGATGACGGCCTCTTTGTAGAACTTGGTCGGCGTGACGACCGCCGCAATGTCCGGGACCACGTCCGCGAGCAGAGCATGGACATCGGGATACAGGGCCGTGATGCCGAACCGCTCGCCGACGGCCCGGCGCCGCTCGGCGTTGTGCTCGGCGATAGCGACGATCTCGGTATCCGGGTATGTCGAGTAGGCTTGGGCGTATTGCTGGCCGAGGCGGCCACAGCCGATGATCGCTACCCGATGCGTCGCACTCTTATCTGGCATCTTTGCTCACCTCTCCTGTAGTTCCCCACACCTCACCCCCGGCCGCCCGTCCCCCTGCGAAGCGGGGGGCCATAGGGGGGTGAGGCGTCGTGACCGTCTCCCCGACCTACTGCCAGAGGAACAAGACACCCATGGCCTGATCGGGATGCTCGTAGAGGAAGTCGTAGCCTTCCTTCAACTGCTGGCCATCGAAACGGTGCGTGATGAGCGGTTTTACGCGCACCTCACCGTTCGCCAAGGCCGCCATCGCGATCCGCCCGATCTCCGCGCGGTCCGTACTCGGTGGGTAGCTGACGATCACGCGCTTGCCCTGATAGCTGTCTACGTCGAGCGGCAGTGGTGCGTTCTGGTACTTGCCGTTGACCTGAATGAGACCGCCGCGGCCGACCATCTTCTGCGCTTGCTCGAACGACTTGATGCCCGCGGCCCCGCCCACGCAGTCCACGACGATGGAGGCACCCTCGCCGCCCGTCAGGCGTCTCACCGCCTCGACCGGGTCCTCCTCGCTCGCGTTCACGACCTCCGGCGCTCCCACCTCTTTGGCGAGGCGACAGCGCAGCTCGAGCGCATCCACGGCGATCAGCTGGGCCGGCCCGTAGCGCTTGGCAAACTGCATGACGAGGTTGCCCACGAGACCCTGCCCCAGCACGGCAACACGATCTTCTGCGGTAATTTCGAGCGCCTGCGCCCATCCGGCGCTACTTGTCGAGAGGGGATGGAAAGGACCCTCCTCGAACGAGATAGCCGGGTGCAGATGATGCACTTGGGGATGCGGGTCATCCTCGGCGACCGGGCGTAGCGAGTATTCGGCGTGTGGTGCGCTCACCACGACGTTATCGCCGGGGGCAAAGTTTGTCACGCCCTCGCCGACCTTCTCAATGATCCCGGTGGTGGAATACCCCATCGCGTTGGGGCTGACCGGGTGCTCCATCACGTACCGCCGCCATAGCTCCGAGCCGCGGCTGATGAGGCTGACTTGGGTGCGCGTCAGTACCTCCTGGTGGCCTGGTTCGGGAATCGGTACCTGTTCTAGGAAGACGTTACCTATGCCTTCACCCTTCGCCGCTCGCCACATCATCTCTGACATTGCCTCTCCTGCTCCTCTCCCACCAGGGCAAACCGCCGTTCACCCCTGCTGTCTGCGCCGCTCGATTCCGACTTGGGTGGTAAGTCCGCCCGGAGTCTAGGGGAGTCGGCTGACGGTGGCAAGTTGTCGAGGGTTATCGGGCGATGCGATAATGAGGTGGAGTCGGCTTCCACGGCGTTCATGCACCCAGCTGCAGCAGGTCAGGCATGCGATGCCTTACAGAGGGTATCCTAATTAATGGCGGGATACCCTGTGACAATGGGGAGTCCGGGATCAGGAGCGACATGGATGTTTGCCCACAGACGCACCGCGGTCGGCGTCGTCTTGATCGTGGCCTTCGTATCCATCGTGCTGGCGATAACCAGTTCGCCGGCGACGGCGCATTGTAAGACGTTTGCGTTTGCATGCCTCCAAACGCCACAGCCCAAAACGGATACCGGTTCGTCCTCGTCAGCCTCGTCGAGGAGGGACGACAAGCTGGAGGCCTCGCCCAAACCCTCGCCCGCGCCGTTCCCGCGGCTGATTGGCGACAGTGGGTACGCGACGGCGTATGCGGTGACTGTTGATCGGGTGCTGCTCCGCATCCACAACCACGAGCAGCCGGATGCCTCCGAGGAAGTCACCATCGGTGCCGGCTGGCTGTCCACGGATGGCCGGCAACTTGTCGTTGTCGGGTTCGTGCGCGATGAGGGCTTGGGGCAGACCTATGCGGTCGTGCGCCGGGAAGTGGACAGCGCGATCGTGCGGCGGTGGATTGCGCCCAATGACCCGCTGGTCTACTCGATACCCTGGGCAGTGGTGAACGCCGAGTATAACTTCCCGACCGGGGTGGTCGTGGCGATCCCCTTGGATGATCTGTACCCGCGACCGAACCAGTTGGTACGGCGGTTCGACGGTGGCGATGACCGTATTTTCGCCTACGATGCCGGGCTACGGCAGTGGCGGCACATCCCGGACTTAGGGACGTTCCAAGCACTAGGGTTCTACTGGTGTGACGTGACGTCGGCGGATGCGGCCTATTTCGAGCGGATCACGATTGGGCCGCCCTACCCGTCCGCTGGCGTGCCGGCGCGGGCCGACTACCCGGTCTGTAGCACGTAAGCGCGGTCAGCACCCTACTCCTTCAGGAACAGTTCGATCACCGGCACCTCTACGTCCGGCGGCTGGATCGGAAGCTCTAACACCAGCGTATCGGCGCCGATGTCCAGGCTATCGTGGTGCTGCGGCGCGTCAAGTCTGCGAATCTCCGACGCATCGTTCAGCAGCTGGGCATAGGCCACGCGCTGCCGCAGGCCATCCAGATAGAGGTACTTGAGCGGCCAAGCGAAGACGTGCAGGTAGAGGCGGTTGGTCGCCGGGTTGTAGGTATACCGGCAATCCGGCGGCGTGCTGAAGGGCGCCTGCGTGCAGCCGTAGATGGCGCGCCCATGCAGCCGCATCCACTCGCCGATGTCGGCCAGCGTATCGAGCGCCCGCGGATCGAACTCACCGCGCCCGGTCGGACCGACGTTGAGCAGCATATTGCCGCCCTTCGACACGGCATCAACGATCATGCGGATGAGCAGGTCCGGGTCCTTCCAGTCCAGGTTGTCGCGGTCGTAGCCCCAGGAGCCGTTCAGCGTCTGGCAGGCCTCCCAGATCACCGGTTTCCCGTCCTCGTGCAGCCATCCGCGCGGCACGAACTGCTCAGGAGTGCGGAAGTCCTGCTCGATTTCGGAACGGTTGTTGATGAGAATGTCCGGCTGAATCTCGCGTACCATCCGAATCAGCCGTTCGCTCTGCCAGTCGTCCTTCCCTTTGCCCTTGCTCCAACCCCAATCGCGCTGCGAGTAGGAGAAGTCCAGCCACAGGATGTCGAGTGGGTGGAATAGCGTTACTAGCTCACGCACTTGGTTGTGCAGGTACTCGACGTACTTGGTCATGTCGCGCTGCGTGTTGGCCGCGCGAAAGGCGAGGTCGTTCGCTTGGGGGTGTACCCCGTCCACCGTGAACTCCGGGTGGTGCCAATCAATCAGCGAGTGGTAGAAGCCGATCTTCAGCCCCGCGTCCCGGAACGCTTCGACCCACGGCCGGAGTAGATCGCGCCCGGCCGGGGTATTCGGGGCTTTGTAGTCGGTGAATTGGCTGTCCCACAGGCAGAAGCCGTCGTGGTGCTTGCTCGTGATGACCGCGTACCGCATCCCGGCGCTCTTGGCGGCGTCGGCCCACTCAACGGGGTCGTAGAGGTCGGGGTCGAAGTGGTCGAAGTACGGCTGGTAGTCCGCGTCGGTGATCTGCTCGCGCTGTTTCACCCACTCGTGGCGGGCCGCCATCGCATAGATGCCCCAGTGAATGAACAGGCCGAAACGATCATGGACGAACCAGTCGGTCTTGCCCGGCGTGTTGGCTGGCTGCGGAATTGACGATGCCCGCAGCGCATCACCGGCCGCTGTTGTCATCGGTCTTCCTCACTTGACGACGACAGAGTTGCACCACCGCCATTCATAGGACTGTGCAGTTCTGGCGCGTCACTTGGCGCACTACTCGTTGCCCCAAGGATACGACTCGATACGCATCGAGCGATCCGCGACGGGCACATCCACTCGCGCGCCGGCTGCTGCCGATGAGGCGTGCAGTGCAAACCCGATCTCCGTGGCCCGCCGGGCCTCGTCTAGGTCGCAGGCGGTGTTACTGCCCGTATTCACCGCTTGAACGAGGTCTTGCACGGCCGCCGGCCCCGTCGTCCAACCGTCCGAGGGCGCCGGTAGGTCGAGCGGCTGCGGCTGGTGCGTTGGCTTGGCGTCCAGTTGCGCGCCCGTCTCGACGTTGAGCAAGTACACGGTCCGCGCGTCATCGAGGATCAGCAGCCGCCCGTTCTCGCCCAGCACCTCGAACGACAGTCCCCCGGCGGCGCCATGCTCGCTCACGTAGCCGTGGACGCCGTTGGACAGCCCCACTCGGCCGTTCCCGGTCGGGTCCATGCGCGCGCGCGAGTCGGCTGGTTCGCCGGATACGTCAGCGGCTTCGCCGCTCACCCACGTTGGCTCCGGGTCGCCGGCCAGCGCGAGCATCACGTCGTACCAATGGCAGCCGTGGTTGATGAGGTTCGGCAAGCCATACGCCAGCACGCTCGTGACGGTGCCGATAACCCCCTCTGCCAGTACCTGCCGCAGGTAGCGATAGGCCGGTGTCCAGCGTCGGTCGAGACCGAAGGCCAACGGCACGCCCTGGCCCTTACCGGCCGCCACGATCCGGTCCATCTCGTCCAGGCTCGTTGCCAGCGGCTTGTCGCACAGAATACCGCGTACGCCGGCTTCAATCGCCTGCTCGATCTGGTCCGCGTGCATCCTCTGGTGCGTCGCGATGCACACCAGATCCGGCTGCACCTCCGCCAACATGCGCTGGTAGTCGTCGTAAGCCGGTATCGCACTGCCCCAGCACGCGAGAAACTCGGCGCGCGTCTCTGCCCCCAGGTCGAAGACGGCCGCAATGCTCGTCTCCGGCACGGCGTCGAACGCCGTCGCCCAGTTGTGATGGGCCGGCGTGCGTGCCAAGCTGCGGTGAACCCCGACCATCGCGACCCGCAGCGTTCCAGCATTCTCTGCCATCGTGCTCACCTCCGGTTTTCTCGATCTACGCCCCGCCAGCGCCCGGCCTCACCGCTGGCCCCGTCATTGCTCTGAAAATCACCCCCTATCCGTCATTCCCGCGAAAGCGGGAATCCGCGTCCCCCTGCACAGCGGGGGGACCATAGGGGGGCCGAGACTCATCCACCCGGGATATACAGACTGCGGTCCGCGACCGGCAGGTTCACCCGCGCGCCACCTTGCAGGTGCGAATGGGCAATCCCGAACTGTACTTCCACGGACTGCATCGTCACGTCAATGTTCCCGCTGGTACGCTCACCCGTCTCCAGTTCCTGGATGATGTTGCGAATCGTACTCGCCGTCGGGCTTTCTCCCTCGGGCCGGAGCACCTGCGTCGAGACCCCGGAGCCGCCCTTGGTCGCGGCCCGGACGATGAACTCTTCGCCGTTGTCCCACGCATAAGCCCGCCCCCCGGTGCCATGCACGTCCACGTCGAAGCTGCCGGGCCGGGGCACGAATATCCCCTCCGTCCCATCGGCGTAGCCGACCCGGAAGAAGCCGACAATAGGATCGGCCAGCTCTTCTCCGGCCGGTGGGAGGTAGCGGTGCCCCGCTGCATCGTACTCCGGGTACGGCTTGGAGCCGGGTGTGTCGCCCTCGCCCGGCTCGGCCAGCCGTCCTTCGACCCAGACCGGCGTCGGATCGCCCAGCATCATGGCCACCAGGTCCAGCGTATGCGGATGGTGTTTGATGATGTCGGTCCGACTGTACATAACCCCGTAGAGCAGATCGCCGATGGCCCCGTCCGCAATCGCGGCGCGCAGCTGCTTGTAGCCGTCGTGGTGACGGCGCATGGCTCCCCAGTTGAAGGCCACGTTGTTCGCCGTGACCGCCTCGCGGATGCGGTCGGCTTCGGCCAGCGACGCGCACAGTCCCTTCTCCGAATAGATTCCTCGCACTCCGTGCTCCGCGCAGAAGATGATCGGCTCGGCACGGTGTACCGACGGGGTGGTCACGCTCACGATGTCGGGCTTTTCGGTCTCGATCATTTCCCGATAATCGAGATACGTGTTGGTGATGCCGAACCGCTGCTCGAACCGCTTCAGGCGCTCCTCGCCGCGATTGGCGACGGCGACGACTTCCGTCTCCTCGATGGACTGGTAGGCGCTGAAGTGGCCATAGGGCTTGTGGAACTGGCTCCCTGGCGGGAACTCGTCCTCCATCAACCCGCCCATGCGCCCGGTGCCGATGATCGCCACCCGATACTTTGCCCCCATAGTGCTCCTCCTCGATGTTGTCCGCGGAGTGTGATTGCCGCTGCTGGAGCGCCGCGCTCGGATACTCGTAGCCCTTTCCGCGCTCGCCAGCCCAGGGATTGGCCCCGCTCGTGCCGCGCGGCGCGGCGGCCCTCAAGGATACCTGCTACCGGTGGTTTGTCGGCGTTTGGCATCGGTGGTCATGCGTGACAGGACGTATGTGGTGGCGTCCTTCACCGCGGCTCCTGCCTGTCACGGACGACGCTCACGGCTGGAAGGCCCTGGCCAGGTGCAAGGTGCGCTCGGCCGGCGCATACCATCCCTGCGGCGCGTAGTCCGACGTGTGCAGATAACACTGCACGCGCACCCGGTCGCTCCCTTCGGTGAAGGTCAGCAGGCGGCTCATGGGTACGTTGCAATAGCCATGATAGCGGCTCAGGGCCGCGACGTTGATGAAGTGGGTATCCCACTTGCGCTCGATGTGCGACCGCCCGCCCTTGCGATCATCGGGATTGGTGTGCGTATGTCCACCTAGCCAGAGTGCTGTCGCGCCGGGGTGCGCCGCGAGATAGCCCTCGAACGCCTGTGCATCCGGCTGCTCGTCCACGAAATAAAGGTAGGAGGCGCCTTCCGGCGCGCCATCGGCAAAGTAGCCGTGGTAATACGATCCCCACTGCCCCTGCTCATCCTGGCGCATCCCTTCCAACCGCCCCGAGGCCACGGTCGTCTCTTTGAGCATGTGGTGGTGTGCCGAGATGATGAGCGCGTCCGGATCTTCTTCGACGAGGCGTTGCCACCATGCGAGCGTCGCGCCGGTCACTGCACCGGCCGGATAGCCCCCGCGAGGCCCCCGACCGACCGGCGGCCCGCCGTCGTTGCGATCCCCCATCATCAAGAACAGGAGATTACCCACGCGGAACGCATACCGCTCCCACGTGCCCTCGATGGAGTAAGGCCGGCGCTCCGCATGCACGCCGGAGTACTCCGGGTGTTCGCCGGTCGGGTCCACCCACTTGCGAAACCACCACTGGCACGGCTCATCGGCCCCGCTGGCGTCGTGGTTGCCGACCAGATTGTAGAAGTGCTCCCGAGGATGCCGGCGTGAAGCGGCGAATTGCCGCACTACTTCCTGCCCTTCCTCGTCTTCCGGCGGTGTTTGGCTCCCCGAGAGGTCGCCGAGATGCAGCGCAATATCCCAGTCGAAGGGCGGCCCCCCCTCACTGCCACCCTGTTCCGACTGGCGAATAGCCTCCGCAAGACTCTCCCGACCGCCCTCGCTGAGGT
Source organism: Chloroflexota bacterium (assembly GCA_965220865.1). GTDB lineage: Bacteria > Chloroflexota > UBA11872 > UBA12225 > JAJDUF01 > JAJDUF01. Next base: position 1,537,467 of record OZ244848.1, on the reverse strand, counting down.
CGGTGCCCACGTGAGCACAGCCGGTGGCCCAGAGACGAAAGGTTCTACTCATGGCTGCTTCAGGCTCCTGAGGAGTTAGTCCGGAGATACGGGCGAGCGGCCGTTCGCTCCGACGACCGTAGACCGCTACTGCCAGGCGAGCAGTACGCCGAGCGCCTGATCCATGTGCTCGTGGAGGAGATCGAAGGCCTCCTTCGCTTGCCGGCCCTCGAAACGGTGCGTAATCAGCGGCTCTACGCGCACTTCTCCCGCGGCCAGCGCCGCCATCGCCTCTTGCCCGATCTCCGCCCGGTTCGTAGATGGTGGATAGCTGCCGATCAGCCGTTTCCCCATGATCTTCGAGGCGTCCAGGTCCAGCGGGTGCTCGTGGTAGAGGCCGATGAGTTGGATCAGACCGCCGTCGGCAACCATGTCCTGCGCCTGCACGAAGGACCGCAGCCCGGCACGCCCGCCTACACAGTCCATGACGATGGTTGCCCCGCCGCCGGTCAGCCGCTGGATGGCTGCCACCGGGTCTTCCTCGCTCGCGTTGACCACTTCCGAGGCGCCGACTTCCTGCGCGATGTGGAGGCGCAGATCGAGCGCGTCCACCGCAATGAGCTGGGCGGGCCGATACCGGCGGGCGAACTGCATCACCAGGTTGCCGACAATCCCTTGCCCCAGCACGACGACCCGATCCTCCGGCGTGATCCCGGCAGCGCGCGTCCACCCCGCGCTGCTCGTTGCGAGCGGGTGAAAGGTGCCATGCTCGAACGACAGGTCAGGGTGCAGATGAAAGACCCACGGGCGGCCGGAGTCGTCCAGCTTCTGGAGCGTGTATTCGGCGTGCGGCGCGGTCACGACTACCCGGTCGCCGGCCGCAAACTCGCTCACCCCGGCGCCGACGCGGTGGATAACCCCCGTTGTGGAGTAGCCCATCCGTCGCGGGTCAACGAAACCCTCGCGGAGGTAGCGCCCGCCCATCTCGGAGCCGCGGCTAATGAGACTGACCTGGGTGCGGGCCACGACCTCGCTGTGACCCGGTTCGGGAATGGGCACCTGCTCCAGAACGACGTTACCTACGCCCTCGTGCTTCGCCGTCCGCCACATCAGGTCGGGCATCTCTGCGCTCCTTCTACGGTGTTGTCCGGCGGCTTGGAATGATGGTGCTGGCTCCCGTCTCGTCACTGCGGCGAAAGCCGCAGTCCAGAGGCCGGTGAGCGGCCACGACTGGCCGCTCCTCTTACCACTCGAACAGCAGCCCCAGTGCCTGATCGGGGTGTTCGTAGAGGAAGTCGTAGCCTTCCTTGACCTGCTTCCCCGCAAAGCGATGGGTAATCAGCGGCTTGGCGCGCACCTCGCCCGCCGCCAGCGCGGCCATCGCCACGCGCGCGTCCTCCGCACGATCCGTCCCCGGCAGGATGCCGCCGAGCAAGCGGTTGCCCATGATCTTCCCGGCCTCCAGCTGCAACGGCGCGCCGTGGTAGAGGCCGATGAGTTGGAGCAGGCCGCCGCGCGCCAGCATGTCCTGTGCCTGCGAAAACGACTGCACCCCGGCGCGACCGCCCACGCAGTCCATGACGATGGTCGCGCCCTCGCCGCCCGTCAACCGCTGGACGGCCGCCACCGGGTCTTCCTCACCGGCATGGACCACCTCCGGGACGCCGACTTCCTGCGCGATACGGAGGCGCAGATCGAGCGCGTCCACCGCGATGAGTTGGGATGGTTGGTACCGGCGAGCGAACTGCATCACCAGGTTGCCGACAATCCCCTGCCCCAAGACGACCACCCGATCCTCCGGCGTGATCTGGGCGCACTTGGTCCACGAGGCGGCGCTGGTGCAGAGCGGGTGGAAGGTACCCTCTGCGGGCGAGACGTCCGGGTGCAGCCGGCGCACTTCCGGAGGGTTGCCCGGCAAGCCGGAGGCGAGCGAGTATTCGGCGTGCGGCGCGCCTACCACCACCCAATCGCCGGGCGAGAAGTCGCTCACGTCGGCACCGATCCGCTCGACAATCCCGGTGGTCGAGTAGCCCATCATGCTCGGCGGCAGGGCCTCCTCATACACGTAACGGCGCCACAGCTCCGAGCCGCGGCTGATGAGGCTCACCTTGGTCCGGGTAAGCACGTCCCCCGGCCCCACCTCGGGGATGGACACTTGCTCTAGGACGATATTGCCCACCCCTTCGTGCTTGGCCGTCTGCCACATCATGTCCGGCATTACTGCCTCCCTCGCTGGTGTGTACGGCGCGGCCGGGCCACACCCGCCGCAGGCGGACTCCGGCGCGGCTCCCCTTACTGTGCGCGATCAACCCACGAACAAGCAAACGAAGCGCCCCGCCGCTGTCCAGCGAGACGCTTCGTACTATTCGCTACCGACACGAGGGCGCGAGCGTGCTGCCGTCCGGGTTTAGCCCTTCTGGAGGTCCTCTTCCCAGAGCGGCTGCGTCAAGCGCTGCGCTTCCTGCAATGCACTCTTCGGGTTCAGCTCACCCTCCTCCAGGCGCTTGAACACCTCACCACCAATGGTGAAGAGTATCTTGGCCATGCTCGGCGAGTTCGGCGTGGGAACGTCGAACTGCGTCAGGTAGTTGAGCCGTTGGAGGAGCGGGTTGTTCTTCAGCGCCGCGTTGATCGCCGGATTGCGCGCGGCCGCCAGGTTGGCGGGCGGGTGTCCGGAGGCTGCCGAGACCAGGAGTTGCACGTCCTCCCGCACCGACCACGCGGCCAGGTCCGCCGATAGCTGCTCCGCCGCTTTGTCCCGCACCTTGAACACCATGGTGCCGAACACATTGCCCGGCGTCGTGATCTGCTTCTGGGTGTTATTCGGCCCGTGCGGGTAGTGAACCAGCTTGATGACGCTGCCGTCACCGGGGTCCACGTCGGGATAGCGCGGCGGCGTCACGGTCCCGGGGTTGATGACCTCGGTCACGCGCTTCTTCAGGTTGAAGTGGTACGTCTTGAGATCCTTGTGGGCATAGCCCGTGCGCTTCTCGTGGTCGTACGTGTACTCGAGCGCCTCCAGCATTTCGGGTGTGTCGAAATTCAGCTTCGTCCGGCTGGCGTCGAGAGGGGACGCCCCATTCGTAGGCCCCCAGACGATACTCAGCCAGTACAAGCTGTAGCGCATGGCGAAGAGAACGCGCTCGTCGCGCTTGACGGTCGCCTTCCCGATCTCGTCGAAGTCATCCCACGTGTAGCCATCCTTTGGGAGGGAAACCCCCTCCTCCCTCAGGATGGCCGAGTTGTAGCCCAAGGTATGGGGGTCGGGGTACGTCGGCATCAGGACCTGCTGCCCTTTCCACGATGACCCGACCATCAGGAACTGGATCATCTCTTCCTTGGTCTTGGCCCACTCCGCGTTCGTGCGCAGCGCGGTGTTGAGGTCTATCGTCGCACCCGTGGCGAAGAGTTCCGTGGCCGGCACCTGCCACGACGTCCAGATGTTCGGTGGCGTATCTGCGGCCAGCAGTGTCTTGATCTTCTCCGTGTTGACGCGGCCGTTATCTTCGGCCGGAATCTCGGTGAGAGCGCCCTTGGGGTGCCGCTTCTTGAAGTCCTCGACGATCGCGACGTTCGCCAGACCGAAGCGATGTGGTGGTGCGTGGCTCATCGTGAAGGTGAGCCTCGGCGGTGGCTCGGCCGCCTTGCCCGCTGCGCCCTGCGCGCCCTGCGCGCCTTGGGCGCCGGACTCACCCTTTTGCCCTTGTGGTCCCGCTGGCCCCGCTGGCCCCGCCTGGGGCTGGCCCACATAGCGCACGGTCGCCTCACCGCACGCCGCGGCCAGCAGTCCGCCAAGCGCGACTGCGGCGCCACCCAAATACTTCCGTCGTATCACAGCTACCATAGGTCCTCCTTGGTCCACTCCCGTGTCGTGAGAGACGAGAAATGGATTCCACTCGAACGCTGCTCTGCTGCTCGGTATTGCTCCCTACTTGGAGCAGCACCTACTCCGACAGTCCTCCTTTCGCTCGACCATATCTGCGGCCTGTGGTGCCTCAAGCATAGCTACAAGCCGCGAAAGCCGCAACCTATCCCCGGCCCCCGTCACTGCGGCGGGAGCCAGCACCGTCATTCCAGGACGCCGGACAACCTGTTTTCAGAGCAATGATGGGAGGAGGGGTCCTGCTGGCCACCATAAGCGAAGCGCCTCCCGGCCATGGCCGGGAGGCGCTTGGTGCTCTGCACAACGACCCGGAAGGTCGTGAGCGTGTTGCCGGTTGGTCTTAGCCCTTCTTGAGGTCCTCCTCATAGATCGGCGCCGTGAGCCGCTGTGATTCGGCGAGGGCCTCCTTGGGGGTCAGCTCGCCGTTCTCTAGGCGCTTGAACACCTCGCCACCGACCTCAAAGAGGAGCTTGCGCATGTTGGGTGAGGCCGGCGTGGGAACATCGTACTGCGCCAAGTGGTTGAGTTGCTTGAGAATGGGGTTGTCCCGCAGGGCCTTGTTGATCCCCGGATTGCGCGCAGCCTCCAGGTTGGCGGGTGGATGTCCGGAGGCTGCCGAGACCAGCAGCTGCACGTCCTCGCGCACCGACCACGCGGCCAGATCAGCGGATAACTCTTGCGCCTCCTGATCCGCCACCTTGAACACCACGCAGCCAAAGCAATTGCCCGGCGTCGTGATCTGCTTCTTGCCGTTTTTCGGCCCGTGCGGGTAGTGCGTCACCTTGATGACGCTGCCATCGCCAGGGTCCACGTCGGGATAGCGTGGCGGCGTCACGGTCCCGGGGTTGATACCGTTGGTGACCTTCGCCTTGTTGTTGAAGTAGTACTTCCCTTCCCTCCCTGTATCCGTCTGAGCATAGCCCAACCGCGTGTGGTGGTTGTACACGTACTCGAGCGCCTCGAGCATGTCGGGTGTGTCAACTTTCCAGTTCGCCTGGGAAGCGTCGCGGGGGAATGCCGCATTCGTGGGCCCAATGACGACCGCTAGCCAGTACAAGCTGTAGCGCATGTCCCAGAGCGCGCGCTTATCGGGGATGACCGTCGCCTTCCCGATCTCGTCGAAGTCAGCCCACGTGTAGCCTTCCTTCGGGAAGGGAATCCCCTCTTCCTTCAAGATGTTCGTGTTATAGCCCAGGCCGTGGGGGTCGGGGAACATCGGCATCAGGGTCTGATTCCCCTTCCACTGGACCCCATCCATCAGAAACTTGATCATCTCGGGCTTGGTTTTGGCCCAGTCCGTGTTCGTGCGCAGTGCGGTGTTGAGGTCCACCAGCGCACCTGCACCCCAGAGGTCCGCGGCCTCCACCTGCCACGGCGTCCAGAGGTTCGGTGGCGTACCCGCCGCTATGAACGACTTGATCTTGGCCATTCTGGCACGACCGTCGCCGCCCTGCTGAATCTCGACGAACTCAGTCCCCTCGTTGCGGGCCTTGAAGTCTTCGACGACCGCCGTGTTGGCGAGGCTGAAGCGGTGCTCAGGTCCAGCCCAGTGCCAGAACTGCACCACCGGCGGCTTCTTGGCTGCCTTGCCCGCTGCGCCCTGCGCGCCTTGGGCGCCTTGGGAACCGGTCTCACCCTTGACTCCCGCTGGTCCCGCCGGTCCTGCTGGTCCGGCCTGTGGCTGGCCCACATAGCGCACGGTCGCCTCACCGCACGCCGCGGCCAGCAGTCCACCGAGCGTGGCTGCGGCACCGCCCAAATACTTCCGCCGTATCACAGCTACCATGGATCCTCCTTAGTTCACTCCGCTGTTGTTCGGTGTCGTGAGAAATGACAGATGAGAGATGGATTGCACGCGAATGCCCCTCGGCATTACGCGCTACACTGACGGCCCTCCTTTCGCTCGACCGTACCAATGGTCCGTAGTGCCATCAAGGATAACTACCAGCCGCGAAAGCTGCAAACAGGGGCGGCCCGGCCGCCCCGGCCTGTCATTCCCGCGCCAGCGGGAATCCTGGCCACCCGACTGCCTGCGAGATTCCCACTTGCACGGGAGTGACAGGAGCAGGGGGCCTGCTGGCCACCATAAATGAAGCGCCTCCCAGCCATGGCCGGGAGGCGCTTGGTGCTCTACACAACGACCCAGCAGGTCGTGAGCGTGTCAGTTGCTGCCCTACTTGCTGAGATCCGCGTCGAGCAACGGCTGGGTCAGGCGCTGTGCCTCCATAAGCGCATCCCCTGGCGTCGCTTCACCCTTGTCCACCTTCGTGAGCTGCTCCTTGACGATGCCGAGAATCTTCAAGTAGCTCGGCGGGTTCGGCGTCGGCTGATCGTACTGGGCCAGATCGTTGAGCTTGTTCAGGATCGAGTTGTTCTTGAGCGCCGCGCTGATCCCGGGGTTGCGCGCGGCTGCCAGGTTGGAGGGCGGATGTCCGGAGGCCCTCGTGACCAACAGTTGCACGTCCTCGCGCACCGACCAGGCGGCCAGGTCCGCCGAGAGCTGCTGCGCCTCTTCGTCCTGCACCTTGAACACCACAATACCGAACACGTTGCCCGGTGTGAGCGGCGTCTTCGCGGTGTTGCTCGGACCGAGCGGGTAGTGCGTCACGCGGATGCCACTGCCATCGCCGGGGTCAATATCAGGATAGCGCGGCGGTGTGACCGTGCCGGGATTGATGATATTCGACAGGCGCCCGCCCTTGTTGAAGTTCACGTTCGGATGGTTGTACGGCTCCGAGTTGTCCTTGTGGAACTCCGAGCCGGCAATGAAGAGCCGCGTGCGCTTGGCATGCTCATGCGCGAACTCCAGCGTTTCGCGGGCAATCGCGCTATCCCACTGGAGCTTGGTGCGGGTTTCGTCAATCGGGAAGCCACCGTTGCTGCCCATCCACCAGAGCATGCGGTGCCCATCGTAGTAGAAGTCCACGAGGCGCCGCTGCTCGGGGATATAGGCCTTCTGTCCGAGCGAGATGAAGTCTGCCCAGGTATAGCCGTCCTTCGGAAATTCCAGCCCCACCTCCTTGAGGATGTGGGTGTTGTAGCCCAGGCCGTGGGGATCGGGGAACATCGGCATCAACGTCTGCTGCCCTTTCCACAGCACGCCGTTGAGCAGGAACGGGATCATATTGGGCTTGACCGTCGCCCAATCCTGGTTAGTGCGGAGGGCTTGATCCAGATCAATGATGGCCCCCAACGAGAACAGGTCCGCGGCCTCCACCTGCCACGGGGTCCAGGCGTTCGGCGGTGTATCGGCCGCCAGGAACGACTTGATCTTCGTCATGTTGGCGCGACCGTCGCCCGCCGTCTGAATATCGACGAGGGCCGCCCGCTCGTTGCGCGCTTTGAAGTCTTCGACAACAGCTGTGTTGGCGAGGCTGAAGCGGTGCTGGGGTCCGGCCCAGTGCCAGACCTGGACCTCCGGCGGTTTCTTGGCGGCAATGCCCGCTGCGCCCTGCGCGCCCTGTGCGCCTTGGGCGCCGGCCTCACCCTTTTGCCCTTGTGGTCCCGCTGGTCCCGCTGGCCCCGCCTGGGGCTGGCCTACGTAGCGCACGGTCGGCTCACCGCACGCCGCGGCCAGCAGCCCGCCCAGTGTGGCTGCGGCACCGCCCAAATACTTCCGTCGTATCACAGCTACCATAGGTCCTCCTTGGTTCACTCCGCTGTTGTCTGTTGTCGTGAGAGACGCTGGATCAGACGAACGCTGCTCCGCCTTACGTTCTACTCCGCCAGACCTCCTTTCGCTCGACTATGCTTGTAGCTCGTGGTGTCATCCGGCCGTCTGTGCGGCCGCACGTGCCCGCCGCACGATGGCCGGCTCGTCTCCGCTGAGTGTTTCGGAAGAGCGGATGTGCAATGAGCGGTCGGACAGCGGGAGCTCCACGCGCGTCCCGCCGCGCCGATGCGACTCGCGCATAGCAATCGCAACCTCCAGCGCGTGCCGCCCGTCGTCGCCACTGCAATTCGGCTCCTTGCCCGTCTCGATGCACGTGATGAGATCGAGCACCGTGCGGGTGTTGCTGCTGTGGCTGGCGGCCGGCAGGGGGAAGATGTGCTGGGCCGGCTCCGCCCGGCGCCCTTCCAGGCTGGATTCGACTGTCTTGTAAAACTGGACCTGCTGCGCGTCGGCGATGGCACGCAGCATCCCCTGCGTGCCGATGACCTCGATCTCCCAGTTTGCCCCGCCGCACGCGGTCATACGCACGAAGCCCTGCACGCCATTGTCATAATGCAGGTAGCCGTTCCCCTGCAGGTCTACGTCGCCGGCCGCTGCTTCGTCGCTCTCCATGTGCCCGAACACCCACTGCACGCGCCCTTTGGCGAGCCGATTGACCGTGGTCAGCAGATGGCTCCCGTTGTGGGAGACGCCGGCTTGCCCGAATCCGATCACCTGGAGCAGATCGCCCAACTCCCCCTCGTCAATCAGCTCGCGCATCCGGTTGTACATGGGACTCCAAGCGCGGGTACAGCCGATGGCGAGCGCGATACCCGCTCGCTGGCATGCTGCGACCATATCGTCCGCCTCGGCCAGCGAGATGGAGATCGGTTTCTCGGCCCAGATCGCCTTGAGGCCGCGTGGGGCGCCGATCTCCACGGCATCGAGCAGGATGCGCGCCCGTGGCTTGGCGGTCGTGCAGATACTCAGGATGTGTGGTTGCTCCCGCTCCAGCATCTCCCGGTAGTCGGCGTAGAGCGACTCGACGCCCCATTTCCGGCGGTACGCCTCGCGTTGCCCCTCATGCGGGTCGGCGCCAGCGAGCACCTCCACGCCGCCGGCCCGATAGCAGGGCGTGTGGGCGTGGGGCCGCGGCGAGCGATCCCACGCGCTTTTCTCGTCGTCGAAGGTGCTGCCCATGCGCCCCAGGCCGATGACGGCGGCGCGGTACTGCTTGGCCATAGCTCACTCTCCTGGTGCTGGTGGCCTCAGTATACGGTGCCCGGAGCACGACGGCGCGGCCTACTTGCGCCGCCGGCGGGACGACGCGGACTTGGGACGGGTCGCCTTCTCGGCCTTTCCGAACAAGTTCCCTCCGATTCGCCCCAAGGTCATGGCCGCGTTGTCCATTTTCGAAGACGATGCCGCTCGCCGCCGCGGGGAGCGGCGTCTGGTGGTTGACCGTCTGGTAGCTGCCGACTGCTGCCGTGGCTTGGCTGTGGCCCGGGCGCTGCGACTGGCCGGGGCCGGGGCGGCGTCAGCGGCAGCCGCCGGCGTGGCGGCCGGCGTAGCTGCTGGTTTGGCGGCCGATTGAGCCGCCGGGCTGTTGACCGGCTTTCTCTGGCTTTGACGAGGGCCGCGGCGGGTGCGCGTGCGTCCCCATAGCCGTCCGGTGAACCGTGCCAAGCCGAGGCCCTTGCTCTCGACTTCGGCCGTCGGCACCGCCGGCACTGCCGGTAGTCCCAGCCACCGTTGCGCTATGCGCCCCGGGAAAAGCGGCAGCCCGCCACCACGGGTCGGCCGCCGCCGCTCCAGGGTGTTCGTGAGCCACCACAGCCCGATCCACAAGGCGATCAGGGCGCTGACGAGGAGCACGACGAACGCGATGTCATCGCGTTGCTCCCACCCACCTTGCTGCACGGTGTAGAGGAGGCGCCCGGCGGCCATGAGCGGCAGCACGATGAGCAGAATCGTCGCCGTGATGTCGAGGCGGCGGAGGATGTGACGCCGCATCGGTGCGAAGACCATTGCCACCATCACGAGCGCCGCCAGGATAAACAGCAATCTGAGCATCGTGGCTCGGAGCCTCCGTCTCTCATGCTAGCGGGGTGACCGGCTGGATGCAACCCTCTGGCGGCATGCACCGGCGCCTTACTCTTGAAAGCGGGCCACAGGCACAATGGTATGGCCCCTGGCGCTATTGAGGTGAGCGTGAAAACGAGGGACGCGCGAGTGTGCCTACTTGTTCTTGTGCCGCATACGACGCAGGCGCTTGCGGAACTTATGTCGCCTGATTTTGCGGCGACGTTTCTTGACGACCGATGCCATGCAACTCCTCAACTCTAAGCTACCGTGCTCTCACCGGCTACTGGCGGGGTATTGCCAAGAGGCACTAATGATGGTACCATATTGGCACGCAGGGGCTACTGCCCGGCGCAGGTGGCTCCGGCGGAGCGGGGCGCATTCGTCTAGTGGCCTAGGACACCACCCTCTCAAGGTGGAGATCGCGGGTTCGAATCCCGCATGCGCTACCATGGCCGTTTTATGTGTGCTTTAGGTAGAATTGACAGCGTTTTGGCGCCTCCCGCTTCTCCAATAGCTCCAAGGTTTGTTTGTTCCTGCGCCTCCGCCCGAAGGATTGTTGAGCCGCTGGGCCACCCCGGTGACGGTGCCTGGTTGCACCTGGACCTGGTCTGCCCCTGCGGGTCGCAGCAGCCAACGGGTTGCCAGTACCTACCGGCAGAGTGACTGTGGTCCACCAACCCCAAAGTGGCAATGGACCCCGCTCGGCTTATCGCTCCCGGCAAGGCGGCAATGAGTCGTTCCCCCTTCATCCGCAGCGGGAGGAACAGGGCCTTCGGCAGGACCGCAGGAGTAGAGGCGGGCATTAGCGTTCCGACGGCTTTCCCTACCCTCCCTTGCCCGCGTACCTCAGGTTGATGCCGACGCCGTTGGCAACGATTCTATCGTCCATGAATCCTTCGAACATTGTCCCCTTCCTTTCCCATGGACGAATGTGACGTTCTCGTCCCACCACTCGCTCCGGCAACATGGCGGCTTCCTTCCGCTCGATGTCGTCGGCGTCCTCGAACGTCCGGATCCAGGTGAACTGTGTCCCCTCGTCGTTCACCCACGCCGACTCGACGCCAGTGTCCATGCTCCGACACAGCGGTACGATGTCCTCGCGCAAGACCTTCAGCCAGTCATCCATCATGCCCTTGTTGATCGTGTATGTTCGCCACTGAGCAACCAGGTCATGCTCCTTGTCGCACAGGTCTTGGGCCCGGCTAATGTCGCTGCAATGGATCACGCGAGTAGAGCATAGGAGTGGTACCATGTTTGCCGCACACGGGATACCCAACGCATGATTATCGACTCGCACGCATACTGTTTCGAGCCCGCCGACAGCCCTCGCGGGTACGCCGACTCACGGGAGCACCTACTTGCCGTACAGCAGGCGCAGGCGGGTCACCACCAGCCCGCATTTCGCCTTCGTGATCGCGTTGAAGGCCCGTCCGACGTTCTTGATCCGACCAGGGGAGACCTCGATGAATTGCCTGACGTGAACTTTCGTATCGATCGTGCCGCGGGCCGCGTCCTGTGGGACTACCGGGATGAGACCTACACGAAGCACTTCTACCCGCCCAACCTGCGCAATCTGGAGTTCACGCCGGAGAGCCTCATCGGGGAGATGGACTACGCCGGCATTGATAAGGTCCTGCTCCACACGAACGCCATGCTGGGGCGCAGCAACGAGTATCAGGCCGAGTGCGTACGGCGATACCCCGACCGTATACTGTCGATGGCGCTGCTCGACGAGCGGCAGATTCACACCGATGTCGACTCGGTGATTGCCGGCGTCACCGCAGCCATCGGAGACCTTGGCCTGCACGCGATCAAGTTCAGCTCCGCGGGGTACAGCGTGAGCGATGAGGCGTGGGACAGAGGACCGTACGCCCCGTTCTGGGAGGCCGTCTCGACGCTTGGCGTGCCTGTCTTCTTCACCTTGAGCACCGGCCCTGTCCGCGCCAGCGAGGCGCATCCCGACCCCTATGGGCGGCAGAGCTACCTCGGCGAGCTCCGCATTCTCATGCGCCTCATGGAACGCCACACCCACATGCCGTGCAGCATCACACACGGCTTCCCATGGCGCGTCCACCTCGATGGCGACCGCATCACCCTGCCCGACCAGATATGGGAGCCGTTCGAGAACCCGAACCTGAGCCTGGAAGTGTGCTTTCCCGTTCGCATCGGCGACATCTTCGATTATCCCTACCGCGAGGTATGGCCGACGATGGAGGCGATGGTTGAGCGGATTGGCCCATGCCAACTCATGTACGGCACCGACATGCCCTTCCAAAACCGCTTCTGTACCTACCGGCAGTCCCGCGACTGGCTCGAACGCCACTTCGCGCCGTCCGCGGGCCTGAGCGGAGATAACTTGGCGCTGATAATGGGCGGGACCGCGGCGCGGGTGCTTGGAGTGGACAAGGAGTGACTCGAACTTCTGGACTCCGCTGGGTACCGACGGGTCGCACATCGAGATAGTGGAGTACCGCCCCGAATGGGCCGTGATATTTGATCGTGAACGGGCGGCCATTCTCGAAAGGTACCGGCCTGTCAAGGGTCCACCAAACTGGACAAAATCGAAAACCTTCACGCTAGAGTTCGTTCTGGGCCTGTAGTCGGACGCGGTCCCTCTTTCGTCGAACGAGAGCGCCACATATGGTGAGGAGGATGCGGCGCTCTCCGCGCTGGAACCGCTAGCCCCGCACGGCGATAGTGTGGCTTGATCCTGGGCCCTTGACCATTGCGGTTCGCAGTGCCCATCAGTTCATCGTCACTTCATTCGCCGCCTGGATCATGGCGTGGATGTACCCGTAGCAGTATGCGAACCCCACCTGCCGCGCCTCATCCCCGTCGATACCTGGGACATGGTCCGGCATGAGCATGTACGGGTAGCCAACCTCCTTATAGGTGCGAACGGCCCGCAGCATGTCCACGTCGCCCTCATCAGGGAAGACTTCCACGAAGTCCAAGACTGCGCCCTTGATGTTGCGGAAATGCACGCTGAAGAGCTTCTTGCGGCTGCCGAAGTAGCGGATCACGTCATAGATCTCCTCACCCGGCCTTTCGAGCATCTCTGAGACGGTACCCTGGCAGAAGTTGAGGCCGTGATAGGGATTCTCGTGCATCGCGACGAGCTTCTTGAGCCCTTCCACCGTGCCCATGACCCGCGCCACACCCCGGTACTCGTAGTCCTTGATGCCGGGGTCCTGCGGGTGGCACGCCAGCTGCACCTTGTACTCGCTCGCCACGGGAACGACACGTGCCAAGAAGTACTCGATCCGCTCCCACATAGTGTCCGCGTCCGCCGCGCCGCCCGCAAACTCCGGCAAGGACTGGTCCAGGTCAGCGTAGTTGAAGGACGACAGTGTTGCGCCGCCTCTGCCGGACCGCGGCCCGGTGCGCAGGTGTCCCAGGATGGTGATGTTGTAGAGGAGCGCCCGAAGACCAACCTCCGACGCCATGCGGATGATCGCGCAGAGACCGTCTAGCTCCCGCTCCCGCTCATCGCTGGGGCCCAGGAACACATGAGGCATGCCGTTATGGAACGCAGCTCTTGAACCGAGGGGGACGTGCATGGACTCCATGGTAATCCCATACTTCGCATACTGCTCCCGAATCGATGCAAGCAGGTCGACCGTCCACTCGGTCCAGTGCTCTTCGGGTGTTACGTCGACGTGCTCCACACCCAGTTGCGCCAGCTGCCTGATGTCCGTTTCGTGGCGCGCTCGAAACTGCGTTCCCACGTACATGACGGCCCCCTCTCGTGATCGCTCAACTCCACACGGGTCATGGTAGTACCCGAGCGGGTATGGGTCGAGCATAGGTTCGGCGCGCTAGGGTGTCAACTGGCCCCATGTGCCCAATCAAGGAGATGCGAACCGAAAATTCAAGCCGCTTCTCCTGGCAATTGCTTCAATCCGGTTCAACTATTCGTCGGCTGCAGGCGTGCCTAACCATCCCCCTAGTGGTGCCGATACGGGCCCTGATCCGACAGACCGATATGGGCGGGGGGACGAAACGGCATTTGCCCCGGGTCGGTGTGAGCCTGCTCCACCGGTCCTGCCTACCGGAAGTCTGCCGGGCACACTTGACGCTTGGTCGTCGAGTACGGAGGGAGGCAAGTGCCAGGAGTATTGTGGGTATAGGCCACGTTGCCTCACCTCCTCTGCCCCCCTACAATGAGCGGGGGTGGTAGCGGAGTCGGGGGCTTTGGAACTCAGAGGGCCACTACGAACTCAAAGGTGGTACTGTGTACAGTCCCGGGCTCACCAACATTGCCCCTGACTGTCGGCCGACGGTCAGGGGCTTGTCTTTGCTCGCCATCGAGGGCCGCCGGAGACGGATGTAACCCCCCCCCCGGACGCTCTGCCGCCGAGATACGAGAGCTATGACTCTGCGCGTGGCGATTGTCGGCACCGGTCGGCGCGGCCAACTCTACCTTACGCACCTGCTCAGACGCGGCGACGTGGCCGTGCGGGCAGTGTGCGATGTCAACCACCGAGCCGCGGCGGCCGCCGGTCATATGGGCCGGGCGCGGGTCTATACGCGCTTTGAGTTGGTCTTGCTGCACGAGGACCTGGACGCGCTGATCGTGGCGTCCCCCGCAAGCTATCATCCCCTCATCGCCGGCGATGCCGTACAGCGTGGTCTGCACGTCTTCTTGGCGCCGCCGTTAGCGGCGACGATTCCCGGGGGCCGCCGCCTGGTGCGGCAGATCGAGCAATCCGGTACCTCCTGCGCGCTGGACTATGCGGTGCGGTACGAGCCTGACGTGCCGCCCGCCCGGACACTGCTCGCCACCCGCCCAATCACCAAGTTGGCCGGGCGGTATCGCCTCCCCAGCAACGAGATCAATCCGGCCCGCGGCGCCCGTTCGTCCGATCCTCCGCCGCCCCCGCCCCCGGAGCTACTCGATACCTGGGAGTTGTTGGCGGGCCGGGTGCGCGCGGTAGAGCCGGCGCCGTCCCGGAGCCGCAATCCGGCGCTGCACCTGCAGGGTGGGGTTGCCGGCGTAGTCACCGGGACGATGAGCCTCACGACGGCCTGGGAGCTGGTCGTGGAGGCGCCGTCGGTCACGATCACGATCACGCCCGCTGCGTTGAGCGTGACGACGGCAGCGGGCGTCCGGCGCTACCCCTTCGACCCGATGCGGGCGCTCGATACGTTCCTGGAAGCGATAGCGCGGCGCGACGGTTCGCTTATTCGGACCGCGCCGGAGACGATGCTGCGTCCCTTGGCCTTGGCGCTTGCTGCCGGTGAAGTGCCGGAGCAGCCCCAGACTCTCGTCATCGCCGACGTGCTGGCGCGCGAAGAGCCGCCCCCGCGCCGCTGGCTCTGGCGCCAGTTCGCCCGCTGGCTGGATTTCTTGTGGCACTAGGACTTAGGAAGTACCTGCAAAGTACCGGTCGGCTGGGACCTCCGAGTGGTCAGTAGCGAGTGGTGAGTGGCCTTACTACGGCCTCCGCTCCGCAGAGGGAAGGTACGTTCCCTCCCCTGGAGTTTGCTCCGGGGGAGGGCTGGGGAGGGGGCCAGGCTACTAGGCGCGCCCTAGGCGCCTTCTACTCCCAGCCGTTGCTTCTCGACGGTGATGCGGAAAGGCAGCCGTGGCAGGCTATCGAGCCAGTTGGGCCAGACGGTAAGCTCGCGGCTGGCAAAGCCGGGCCGGGCGTCCAGATAGGCCTGCGCCTCGGCTCGCGTTCGTCCGGCCAGATCGCTACGGATTTGCCCTACGTCCACGTTCGGCTCGCGGTGTCCTCGGGCCTGAATCTGCATGTGGACTGCGCCGCCCGACTCCACGCGCTCTACCACCGGCGGCGAGACCTGCAATGTCTCTTTGACCACGACCCACCCGGGCGCAATGCTGTCCACGTGTGCGGCGAGTTTTTCGTTGACCAGTTGGTTCACGTCGTCCCCGCGGAACTGCGTGGCGCTATAGCGCACTTTCATGCGGAGGCGCACGGAGTTGGCCTCGGCGCGGACCTCCGCCGGCTCGTAGTCCTCCTCGGTGACGGCCGGGTTGGGTTCGGGCCACACGACGAGCGATTCGCCGGTGCGCTCGCGCTCGCTCAGGCGCGCTTCGACCTTCTCCCGCAGCGTAGCCAGCAGCGTGTTGTAGAGTTGCTGGCGATCTCCGGCCGTGACGAAGCGTACTTCGCGGTCGGTGCCGCCTTGCGTCGGTTCGTCGTTCCGTGCCACCAGGCTCTCACTCAATGGCCCGGCAACGGCCTTGATCGCTTCCGGAGCGACGTTCCCGGCCGTGCCGCCGGTCACCGCCTCGATCTTGGCGCGGCCAACCCCAAAGCTCTGCTGCGATCCGGTCGTGACACTGCCGGGGATGACGACCTCGCCGGTCGTCACAAAGCTGACGTTGCCGGCCTGCACAACCGTTCCTTGCGGCACGACAACCCGGCTACTGAGCTTGTTCGTAAAGAACACCTCGCCGGTGGCCTTTCGGTCCGGCACGGCCTCCTGGCCCGTCGTGGGAATTTCTAGGCTCTGGGATGCTTCCACGGACACGACCCGTGCCGGCAGCTTGCCGTCTGCGACACCTATCCCGCGCACCCGCGCATCGGCAATCAGAGTCATGTCGGACATAAAGGTCACCGGCACCGTCTGGAGCGTCACGCGAGCGTTAGGGAGGCCAAAGAGCACACCGGCGACTAGCAGCACGACCGTGAGGACGGCAACCAAGACGGGCCGCCACGTGATCCGTGACGCCGACGCCGGCCGGGGATCATCGCGCTCGACCGGCGCGGCGGTAGTGTCGACTGCAGCGCGGCGGTAGCTATCCCATGCTGGCCGCGTGGCTTCCTGCGGCCGCCGCGCCGTCTGGGCGGCTTCCTGCGGCTGACTCGGTGTCTGGTTGACTTCTTTGGGCCGCCGTGCTGGCCGGGTGGCTTCCTGCGGCCGTCTCCCCGTCCGGGCGCTGCGTAGACGCGCGGACGAGCCGGCGGCGATGGCCGCCAACGCTTCTGCTGCGGTGCGCGGTCGTTCCTGCTGCGGTGGTGATGGCTCTGCTGCTCGGCGCGGTGGTCTGCTTGGCCTCCTGCTGCTGCGCTGGCGGCGATCGGTAGTGCTCGTAGTGCTCGCCGCCTCCAGTTCGGCCGCGTCAATGGACGGCGTTTCCCAACCGGCTGCCTGCGCCATCCCGAGGAGTCCTTGGTCGCGGGTAGAGAGGCCCAGCGTAATCTGCCCGGCGGCGGCTCGACTCCGCAGCGCCCGGAGCACGGTCGGACTGTGCAAGGCCGGGACCGGCCCGACGGCGACCAGGCAGACCCGCGGCGCTTGCTCGGCTGCGATTCGGCGGAGCAGGTCCGCCGAATCGTCGGCTGAATCCACCGGCACGAAGCGCCACGACGCACCGGAGTCCGTGGTGGATGGCGAGTGCTCGTCCGCTGCCATGGTGTGTGCTCTGACCGCTTGGGTTACACCGCCGCTACCGCCGCGTGCCGCAGCTGCAAGGCCTTGTCAATCGTACAACGTAGCCGGTTAGCGGTGCGGCGGGTCCAGCCGGCTGTGCCCAGGGAAAAGCTGCCCGTATGGATCGCCCGCCCGCGCCGCACGATAGCCGCAACCACATTGTCACTGCCGCAGTCCGGGAGTGTGGTGCTGGGCGCCTGCGGCCCGGGTGCTCTGGTGGTACTGGGATTGCGCCACTTGAGGCTGACTGCCCCCCCGGCTACTCACGAGGCGCCACCCGACCGCTCGGCCCGCACCACCTTCTGCGGATCGGGTGTGTCACCACCGCCCAAGATCGCGGTTGCCCGCTCGCGGCCGTGAGCCAGCGCCGCCGCCAGGCGCGAGGGATCGCCGCCGCCGCCCTGGGCCATGTCCGGCCGCCCGCCCCCCTTTGCCCCCATGGCCGCCGCCACCTCGCGCAGCAAAGCGCCCGCATTGAGACCGTCGTTCACCAGTTCGCGCGGCACAGTCACCAGCAGCTGCGGTCGTTTGGGCCGAGTGGTGCCGAGAATGAGCGCCGCCGGGCCGGGGAGTCGGTCGCGGAGCCAATCGCCTGTTTCCCGCAGCGCGCGCATATCGGCTACCGCGACCTCGGTTGCCAAGACGTGAGCGCCATTGACTGCGACGGCCTCCTGCAGAACGCTTTCCAGCGTGCTTTGGTCGGATTGACTGCTGGCCGCCGCCAGCTGGCGGCGCGCTTCCGCCAACTCCGCTTGCAGCTGCTCCACGCGACCGACCACCTCGGCCGCAGGGACGCCCAGCGTGTGATTCAGCGTCTCCAGCGTGGTGCGGGTGTCGGCCGCCAGCGCCTCGGCGGCAGCACCCGTCACCGCCTCGATGCGGCGCAGGCCGGAGCCGATGCTGCCTTCCGCTGTCAGCATGAAGGAGCCGATGGCGCCCGTTTGCGCGACGTGGGTCCCGCCGCAGAGTTCGCGGCTGAGATCGCCGATGCGGACTACCCGCGCCTGCTCGCCATAGCGCTCGTCGAAGAACGCGAGCGCTCCGCTCGTCAATGCCTCTTGCAGCGGCATGACCGTCGGCTCCACGGCCACGTTGGCGCGAATCGCCGCGTTGACCCGGCGCTCGATCTCGCGCTGCTCGTCGGGGCTGAGTGGCCCACGGTGGGAGAAGTCGAAGCGGAGCCGCTCCGGCGCGACCAAGGAGCCGGACTGCTGGACGTGCTCACCCAGCACCGCCCGCAGCGCGGCGTGCAGGAGGTGGGTCGCGCTGTGGTGACGAGCGGTAGCCGCCCGCCGCTCGCGGTCAACGTGGGCGCTGACCCGCTCGCCGACTGCCAGCTGGCCCTCGGCGACTTCCCCAATATGCACAATGACCTCGCCGGCCGGTCGCTGTACGTCCTGCACGGTGAAGCGTCCGTGCGGGCCGGTGATCGTCCCGCTATCCGCTACCTGCCCGCCCCCCTCGGCGTAGAAGGGCGTGCGGTCGAGAACAATCATCGCCGCGGTGCCGGATTCGGCTACGGCCACCGGCTCATCGTCCTGACGCACCGAGTCTGCATCATCTGGCGACGCCACCTGCCCGATCCAGAGCACCTCGGCGCCGTCCACCTCGGTCCCGGTGTAGCCCTCGACCGCGACCTCGACCGCCGGCAGCGTGATGCCGCGCCACTGCTCGAACTGCTGCGCCGCCCGGCTGCGCTCGCGCTGCGCGGCCATGCGCTGCTCGAAGCCGTCCGTATCCACCTGTACGCCTTGTGCGGCGGCGATCTCCTCGGTCAGCGGGAGCGGGAAGCCGAACGTGTCGTAGAGCCGAAAGGCCGTATCGCCCGGCAGGGTGGTGCCTCCCTTCGCCTTCAGCGTGGCCACCTCGGATTCCAGCAGCTGCGTGCCGGCGTCGAGGGTGCGCCCGAACTGCGCCTCCTCGTCGGCAGTTGCCCGCTCGATAAGGGCGCGTTTCTGGGCCAGGTGGGGGTAGTGCTCCGCCATGCGGTCGATGGTGGCCGCGACGACCGGGCCGCTGATGGGCGCTTCGCTGCCGAGCAGGCGGCTGTGCCGGACGGCGCGGCGGATCAGCCGGCGCACGACATAACCATGTCCCTCGCTGGAGGGCAGCGCGCCATCAGCCACCAGGAAGGTTGCGGCGCGGAGGTGCTCGGCAATAATACGGAGCGAGAGGTCCGTATCCGGCTGCCGTGCCAGACGCGCGCCACCCCTCCCACCATCGTGCGCGTCTGGCAGCGGCACCGCCTCGCCGTAAGCCACCCCGGTCTGCGCCGCCGCCGCGGCGATCAGCGGCACGAAGAGATCGGTCTCGTAGGCCGACGGTTTGTCTTGGAGCAGGGCCACGATGCGCTCGAAACCGGCGCCGGTGTCTATGCCGGTCCGTTCGAGCGGTGTAAGGCTGCCATCGGCAGCTTTGTTGTACTGGTTGAAGACCGCGTTCCAGAACTCGAGGAAACGATTACAGTGGTTCGGTCCGCACTGGTCGACAGGGAGGCCACAGCCAGCCTCTGGGCCGAGATCAAGAAAGACCTCCGAGTCTGGCCCACACGGACCGGTCTCTAGGTCCCACCAGTTCTCATCGAACCCGAACGACCGGATACGGCTGGCCGGAATACCCACTGCCTGCCACGCTGCTTCCGCCTCGTCATCGCGGGGAATGCCAGGCTCTCCGGCAAAGATCGTCGCCCATAGACGGTCGGCCGGGAGTCCCAACTCCTTGGTCACAAACTCGAAAGCGAAGGCGATGGCTTCCCGCTTGAAGTAGTCACCAAAGGAGAAGTGTCCCAGCATCTCGAAGAAGGTGTGGTGCGTATCGTCACCGACATCCTCGATGTCGTCCGTCCGCACGCAGCGTTGGACCGTCACGAGGCGGGACGCCGGCGGCGCCGCGGCGCCGACGAAGTAGGGCGCGAACTGCTGCATCCCGGCCGAGGTGAATAGCACGCTCGGATCGTCGTGGGGAATGAGCGAGGCGCTCGGCAGGGCCAGGTGTCCTTGACGCTCGAAATAGGTGACAAAGCGCCGGCGAATCTCGTCACTACGCATACGTATTATCCAGCACGCGGTAGGGGATTAGGAGTGTGCCTGCGAGGCCCCGGCGCCGCATCCGCCGCTGCCGATGAGCGAGAGACGGGCCTAGGGAGGAGGTTGCTCCGGCGCAATTCTACCCACGTCTCGTCCGGGCTGTCAACGCGCCATCTTGACATACTTGAGCTATTACACTACACTATATTTGCTACGACAACACTCAAGGATTTACAATTATGTTACCCCTCGATCGCTTCACCCATGCAGCCCAGGAAGCCCTCATGCGTGGTCAGGGCCTGCTCGCCGAGTTCGGACACACCACGTTCGAGCCGGAGCACCTGTTGGTGGTGCTCTTGGAAGCGCCGCAAGGCGTCATCCCCGAAACCCTGAAAGAGCTAGACCTCGATGGGCGGGCGTTGGCCCAGCGTGTGCGCGGCGTGCTGGCCCAGCAGCCGCGCGTGCCGGGCGGCACGCAGATATACCTCGGTCCGCGGACCAAGCGAGTCATGGATGCCGCCCTGGCCGCCGCCGGTCAGCGCGGCGATGCGTTCGTTGGTGCCGAGCACCTACTGGTGTCGGCCTTGGCCGAAGGTGGAGCCGGGGCGCGGCTGGTCGCTACGGCCGGTCTGACCCCCGACCGCGTCGCCAAGGCGCTGAAGGACGTGCGTGGCTCGCGCCCGATGGATAGCCCCACGGCCGAGAACCAAGCCCGGCTGCTCGCGCAGTACACCGTTGACCTGACTCAGCTGGCACAGAACAACCGGCTCGACCCGGTGATCGGTCGTGACGAGGAAGTCACGCGCTTGATGGAGGTCCTCAGCCGGCGCACGAAGAACAACCCCGTCCTGATCGGCCCGCCCGGTGTGGGGAAGACCGCTATCGCCGAGGGGCTGGCGCAGCGCATTGCTGCGGAGACCGTCCCGGAGCCGCTGCTGGGCAAGCGGGTGCTGGCGCTCGACATCGGGGCACTGCTGGCCGGCTCCAAGTTCCGCGGCGAGTTCGAGGAGCGCATCAAAGGCGTCATCCAAGAGGTCCAGGATGCCAAGGGCACGGTCATTCTGTTCATTGACGAGGTACATACCCTGGTAGGCACCGGCGGCGGCGAGGGCGCCATTGACGCCGGGAACTTGCTCAAGCCGGCGCTGGCCCGCGGGCAGTTGCGGGCCATTGGCGCCACCACCCCGGACGAATACCGGCAGCATATCGAGCAGGACCCGGCCCTCGAACGGCGCTTCCAGCCGGTGTACGTCGGCCCGCCCGACCAGGAGACGGCGATCAAGATTCTGGAGGGCTTGCGGCCGAAGTACGAGGAGCACCATCAGCTCCGCATCGCCGATGAAGCGCTGGCGGTAGCCGTTAAGCTGGCCGACCGCTACATCAGCGCCCGCTACCTCCCCGATAAGGCCATTGACGTGATGGACGAAGCCGCTGCGAAGGTCCGTCTGCGGGCCTCGACGCGCGACCCGGAGGTCGCGCAGCAGATCGCTCGCGCCCGGCGGATCGGCGAGGAGGAAGAGCAGGCGGCCGTGGAGCGTGACTACGAGCGTGCAATGCAGCTGCGTCAGGAGCGGTTGGCACTGGAAGAGGCGTTGGCCGACAAGCAGCCGGACCCGGCGCAGCGTGCAACCGTGTCGGTATCGGCTAACGACGTGGCGGAAGTGATCGCCAAGTGGACCGGTGTGCCCGTCACCAACATCTACACCGAGGACGCCGAGAAGCTGCTGCACTTGGAGGCGGCGCTGCACGAGCGCCTGGTCGGGCAGGAGGAGGCCGTCGTGGCCGTCTCCGATGCCATCCGGCGCTCGCGTTCGGGGTTAGCGGACCCCCGCCGGCCCATTGGGTCCTTCCTCTTCCTCGGCCCAACGGGCGTCGGCAAGACGGAGCTGGCCAAGAGCCTCGCGGCCTACCTCTTCGACGACGAGGACGCGCTGCTGCGCCTCGACATGTCGGAGTACATGGAAGGTCACAACGTCTCCCGGCTGTTCGGCGCGCCGCCGGGCTACGTGGGTTACGACCGCGGTGGTCAATTGACCGAAGCCGTCCGGCGCCGGCCCTACCAGGTCATTCTGTTCGACGAGGTGGAGAAGGCGCATCCCGAAGTCTTCAATGCGCTGCTCCAGATTCTTGAAGACGGGCGGCTCACGGACGGGCAGGGTCATGTCGTGGACTTCCGCAACACGGTCATCATTATGACCTCGAACGTGGGCACGAGCGACCTCACGCTGCGGGCCGGGCCGGTGGGCTTCTTTGGCGGCGACGGCGCCGCCGATCAGGCCGAGCGGCAGCTGCGCGACCGGATCATGGACTCGCTGCGGCGCACCTTCCGTCCCGAGTTCCTGAACCGGATTGACGAAACAATCGTCTTCCACCGCCTCACGCGGCCGCAGCTCCGGGCGGTCGTGGACAAGATGCTGTCCGACCTACGCGAGCGGTTAGTTGAGCGCGATATCGAACTGACGCTGACGGCGGCGGCCCGCGACTGGCTCCTGGACCGTGGCTACGATGAGGCCTACGGCGCGCGGCCGTTGCGCCGGCTCATTCAGCGGGAGATTGAGAACACGATGGCCCGCGCCGTGCTCGCCGGCGATTACACCACCGGTGATCGGGTCCGCGTGGATGTCGCGGACGACGAGCTTACCTGGGCCGTCGAGCACCTCATCGTGCCGTCCACGCCCACGCCGGTCGAGCAGCCGGCAGCAGCCTAAGTCCCGTAGCTCTCACCCCCGGCCTGGTGCTCGGCGGTCGCGCCGCAACCGGCCCGTCCCCCTGCGGCGCGGGGGGAACATAGGGGGGCCATTGGGTGAAACCCGTCACCCCTGGTGCCTGCGCACCCAGCGTTCTCCCAGCCAGGCCGCCCCGGCCACGACGACCACCACGGCACCGCCGATGAGCCACAGCACCCCCGGGGTGAACGTCGGACCGGCCGGCTCCCGTTGTGGAGCCGCGGTCCGGGCTGCTGGCGCCGGGGTCGGTACTGCTGTAGGGATCGCGGGAGTCGCCGTCGGCGGTGTAGTTGCCGTTGCCGTGGGGCTGGGAGTTGGCGTGGCGGTGCGAGTGGCGGTCGGGGCCGGCGCCCGCGCCGCATCGGCCGCCACCACTTGCTTTCCTACAATCTTCTCGACGGCCACAACCTTCTCGACGACCTTCTCGACGGTGACGACCCTCTCCACCACCTTCTCGACGACGACCGGCCTCTCCTTCTCGACCACAATGGTCTGACCGGCCGCACCGGCCGCACCGGCCGCACCGGCCGCACCCGCTGCGGCGCGCTCGCCGCGCGGCCCGGCCGGTGCAGCCGCGTGCTGGGCGGCAGGAGGCTCCGTTGCGCCAAGCTCCCCCGGTGGTCTGGCCGGCGCCGCTTGCGGCTCCGCTTGGATGTATTGGGTTTCTGCCTCCCCGCCCAGGTTGATGCCGGCCAACTGCATAGTGCCGATCAGGATAATCACCACGGCGAGCGCGCCGGATAGCCGCCAGGTCAGTCCAAGCAGGCGCGGCCAGAAGGTCGCCCCGGCGCGGCCCGGTTCGGCGAGATCGTCTGCGAGGATTGCATAGGAGCGCGGCGCCCTCGCTGCCGGCAGCGCTGCCAGCAGCTGCTTGGTGGCCCGCAGCTCGGCCCAATCGCGGCTACACTCCGCGCACTCCTGCACGTGTGCCGTGACCGCGGCCGCGGTCGTCTCGTCCAGCTCACCATCCAAGAGCGCCGCCAGCAGTTCGGCAGCCCAGTCGTGGCCGGCAGCCGGCGGCGACTGACGGGTACTCACGGTCGCACCCCCGCTGCTACACACCTACCCCCAACCCCCTCCCTACGTGGAAGAGGCCAACCGGCGCCGCACTTACTCCCCTTCCCTGAAGGGAAGGGGCCGGGTGACAGGTCAAAGCCGCACCACACCTGGCACTTTCCGTGCGGCTTTGGCCTGTCAGGGGTTAGGTCCAACCTAGACATCGGCCGACTCCAGGGAGGCCTTTTCACTGAAAGCATGACGGTACGGCTGCGGCAAGAGTTCCCGCCGCCCGGCCAGATACTCGCGCAGCCGCCGCCGGCCACGATTAATCCGCGACCGTACTGTGCCCAGCGGCACTTGGGTACTGTCGGCGATGGTTTGGTAGTCGTAGCCGTGTACGTCGCACATGGTGAGCGCCGTTCGTTGGTCCGGTGGGAGCGTGAGCAGCCCCGCTTGCAGCACGGCCGCCAGTTCGCGCCCCTCGGCCGCTGCCTCCGGGCCAGGCTGCGGATCGGGCAGCGTGGCCGCCGGTCCTTCCGTCTCGTCGTTGGGGCGGCCCGGCCGATCCAGCGAGACGGAGGGGCGTCGTCGGCGCCGGCGATGCACGTCGTAGCACCGGCGCGTGGCGATACGCATCAGCCACGCCGGAAACGAGCCGCCGCGGAAGTCCTGCAGGTGCCGGTACGCTGCGATGAAGGTCTCTTGCGCCGCGTCATCGGCGGTATCCGGGTCGCCGGTCAGGCGCAAGCAGAGGCCGTAGACGCGGTCTTGGTACCGCGCGACCAGCCGGTTAAACGCCGACCGGTCGCCGCTCTGCGCCGGCGCGACGAGCGCCGCGTCGTCGTTCATGCGTAAGTGACTCCCCCTCTCCACTCATGTGGAGAGGGGGCCGGGGGGTGAGGTGCGTGCCTCTCCCCTTCAGGCCGCTACGATACACGTTAGGACGCCGCGCCCTCCAGCTCTCGACCGGCGAGGATCGCTTCGGCCAGCTGCATCGTCTTGATGCCTTCATCGAGCGTGGCGGCCGGGAGCGTGACGGGCCGATCCTCCTTGATGCAGTCGAGGAAGAAGCGCGCTTGGTCCACCGTGTCGTTCTTCCCACCGAGGGTCAGCGTGTGGCGCTCGCTGTCGCTGAAGACGACGCCTTCCGAGATACCTTCCAAATAGGCCGAGATGTCGCGACCGTGGATTTCGTAGCGTTGCAGCCGCGCATCGGTAGTGTAGTTGGCGATGAGATGGGCTACGCAGCCGTTCTCGAAGACGATTTGCGCGGCGTAGACATCCTTGTAGCGGTGGAGAGCGCGGCGCACGACACTATGCACCTCGGCCACGTCCGAGCCGGCCAGCGCAAGCAGCAGGTCAATGGCGTGGATGGGCGTTTCGAGCAGAATGTTCTCCAGGACGACGGGCGGAAACGTGCCGCCGGCCTCGGTCCGGCTCATGCTCTGGTGAAACTCGCCGACAAGCTGCACAATCGGCCCGCGAGCCTCGACCAGCCGGCGTGCTTCGACCAAGACCGCGTTGAACCGGCGCTGAAATCCTACTATGCCCTTGGCGCCCGACCGCTCGGCGGCGTCGCGCAATGCTCGCGCCTCGGCAACGTTCATCCCCGGCGGCTTCTCCACCAGCGTGTTGACGCCGTGCTCCAGACAAGGCAGGGCGGCCTGGGCGTTGATGTGGGGCGGGGTAGCGACGAACGCAGCGTCGAGGTTCTCCCTGGCGAGCAGGTCCGCCACGCTGGCGTAGCGGTGCGCCACGCCGAACTCGTCACCGGCCGCGTCGCGTGCGGCGGGGATGGGGTCGCACACGGCGACCATTGCGATGTCGTCGAACTGCTGCAACGCCTGCATGTGTCCGCGCGCCCGGCCCCCGCAGCCGACGATTCCTACTGCCAGTCGTGTCATCTGCCACCCCTCTCCCTAACGATCAACGTCGAGCACTTCATGGTGTAGCGGGACCACGCGCCCTCACTCCGACAGGGGTGGATATGGGCCAAGCCGTAGGGGCGCAGCATGCTGCGCCCGTCCCCCTGCGGAGCGGGGGGACCATAGGAGGGCCGGACACTGCCCTTGGCCCCCTCGCCCCTCTGCAGAGCAGACTCCCCCTCTCTATCGCTCGGCGATGGAGAGGGGGCCGGGGGTGAGGTGCGCGTGCCTCTCCCACTCAGGACGCCGCGCCCTCCAGCTCGCGGCCGGCGAGGATCGCTTCGGCCAGCTGCATCGTCTTCCTCCTTGATGCAGTCGAGGAAGAAGCGCGCTTGGTCCGCCGTATCGCTTCTTCGTCGAGCGTGGCGGCCGGAAGCGTGACAGGCCGGTCCTCCTTGATGCAGTCGAGGAAGAAGCGCGCTTGGTCCGCCGTATCGTTCTTCCCGCCGAGGGTCAGCGTGTGGCGCTCGCCGTCGCAGAAGACGACGCCTTCCGAGATGCCTTCCAGATACGCCGAGATGTCTCGACCGTGGATTTCGTAGCGTTGCAGCCGTGCGTCGGTGGTGTAGTTGGCGACGAGATGAGCCACGCAGCCGTTCTCGAAGACGATTTGCGCGGCGTAGACATCAACGTAGCGGTGGAGGGAGCGGCGCCTGACGCTATGCACCTCGGCCACGTCCGAGCCGGCCAGCGCAAGCAGCAGGTCAATGGAGTGGATGGGTGTTTCGAGCAAGATGCTCTCTAGGACGGAAGGCGGAAACGTCCCGCCGGCCTCGATCCGGCTCATGCTCTTGTGGAACTCGCCGACAAGCTGCACAATCGGCCCGCGGGCCTCGACCATCCGGCGTGCCTGGACCAGCACCGAGTTGAACCGGCGCTGAAATCCTACGATGCCCTTGGCGCCCGAACGCTCGGCGGCGTCGCGCAATGCTCGCGCCTCGGCGACGTTCATCCCCGGCGGCTTCTCCACCAGCGTATTCACGCCGTGCTCCAGACAGGGCAAGGCGGCCTGGGCGTTGATGTGCGGCGGGGTAGCGACGAACGCAGCGTCGAGGCTTTCCCTGGCGAGCATGTCCGCCACGCTGGCGTAGCGGTGAGCCACGCCGAACTCGTCTCCGGCCGCGTCGCGTGCGGCGGCGATAGGGTCGCACACGGCGACCATCGCGACGTCGTCAAACTGGTGCAACGCCTGCATATGCCCGCGCGCCCGGCCCCCGCAGCCGACGATTCCCACTGCTAGTCGTGTCATCTGCCACCTCTCTCCCTAACGATGAACGTAGAGCACTTCACGGTGTAGCGGGACCACGCGCCCTCACCCTGGCAGGGGCAGGTGCCGGCCAAGCAGTCGGGGCGCAGCATGCTACGCCCGTCTCCCCGCGGAGCGGGGGGGCCATAGAGGGGCCGGACACTGCTTGCCCCTCACCACTACCTCCTACCGGCCCAGCCGGAAGGGCGGGTATTGGTCGGTCAGGCCATAGGTATAGGCGCCCACCCGTGCGTAGTAGCGCAAGAATCCGCCGATGATCTCGTAGCCCCAGGAGGGATAGTGGCCATTGAGCAGCACGGGAATCCAGGTGACAAGACCGAGCACTGTGACTACGATGGCGAGCACGTAAATGAGGATCAGGTGCGGGATCAGGATGATGAGCTTCGCGAGGATACCGATGACCGGAATGGCCCAGAAGAGGTTGTGCTCCTCGGGAACGTTGAAGTCCACGTCAACCTCATACGGCTCCTCGCCCTCGGCGGCCTTCCCGAAGCGGAACGGCGGGTACCGGTCCGTCAGGCCGCAGAGGTAAGCGTTGGCGTTGGTATTCCACCGCATATAGCCACCGATCAGCTCATACCCCCAGGACGGATAACGACCGCCAAACAAAACCGGTATCCAGGTGACGAGGAAGAGCAATCCGACGACGTACCCCAGGATGCCAAGGATAAGCATGTGCGGGATCAGGAGAATGATCTTGACGACGATACCCAGGACCGGAATGGCCCAGAAACGATTGTGCCACTCGGGAACGGTGAACTCCACCTGGACATCATAGACTTGCTCGTCTGCGGTCACGGCCATCTTTCTCTCCCCCTTGTGCGTGCTTCCGGTCGGTAATCCTGCGGCCTGTGCCTCCCTTCCTCGTTAGTCGCCTTGGCTCGCTAGTCTAGGCCGCGCTACTGCTGTGGTCAAGCCACGAGCCGGCCCGGTCGCCCTCCGATGATAGGCCCGGCGGCTGTCACCGTCGTTCCGGTGGCGGCCGTCGTAGGAGGAGCGGCAGGCAGAGGAGCAGGGCGCTCGCGCCGCCGATGACCATGACGATCCGTGTATCACCCTGCTCGGCGACGCTCCCCAGCGCCAGGCTTCCCAGGGGCATGGCCCCGGCAGCCAAGGCCACGTACACGCTCATCACGCGGCCGACCAGTCGGTCGGGAACGATCAGTTGGATCGTGGACTGCGCGGCGGTCAAGAAGCCGATAGAGCCGAGACCGACGATGGCCAGCCCCAGCAGGGCGGCCGGGAGTGTCGGGATGAACCCCAGGATCAGCAGCCCCAGTCCGGTCACAATGGTGAAGGCGCCCATCGCCCGATACTCACGGTTGTTGGTGTACTTGCTGCCCGTAATCAGCGCGCCGACGATTCCGCCGACCCCCACGGCTGTCAGCAGCGTGCCGAGACCATCGGGGCCCAAGCCGAGCTGCCGCTCGGTATAGGCGGGTAAGAAGGCTTGGTGTGGCAGCACCAGCAGGCCGAACCCGCCGGTCACGAGCAGCAGCCGGCGCACGTCCACCTCACGCCGGGTGTAGTCGAGGCCCTGACCGATGGCTGCCCACCACGACACGGGCCGGCTCGTGGTGAGCTTGCGCGGCCGGATAGCCAAGGTCACGAGAATGATGCCGAGCGAGCTACCGGCACTCACGGCCAGGCACACCGCCGGCCCGGCGATGCTCAACAGACCGCCGGCTAACGCCGGCGCCAGGACACGCGATAGGTTGAAGCGCACTGAGCTGACGGCGACCGCTGCACGCAGACGCTGGGTCGGTACTAGGTCCTTGATGACGGCTTGCCACGTCGGAAACATCACGGCGTCGCACAGGCCGAGTATGGCCACCAGCGCCAGAATGACGACCGGGTTGAGCCAACCGCCCGCGCCGAGTGCCGCCAGGAGCGTGTTGATGAGCGTGACGGCGGTGCTCACCGTGAGCATCAGCCGCCGGCGGTCCAAGCGGTCGGCGAGCACGCCGCCGAGCAGTCCGAAGAAGAAAATCGGCGCCAGCTGCGCGAACGTCAGCACACCGAGGTAGAAGGCCGATCCGGTCAGCTCGAAAGCCACCCAGCTCACGGTGACGACGCGGAACCACATGCCCATCGCCGAGACAAAGCTGCCCCCCATGAACAGGGCAAAATCCCGGTTGATGAACGTGTGGGCGAGGCGCAACCGGAAGGCTTGCATCGCTCTGATTGGCGGTGAGGCGCCTCACCTCCCCGCTACTCTGCTTCGGTCAGTGCCCCGGCCCGGCCGAGGATCGTCCAGAAGGCGTGATCGGCGAGGTGGACGATGGTGTTCTCCAGGCTCCGCTCGACTCGCTCGCCCTCGCCGGAATGGGCGCCCGCAGTATGCGCGACCGCTTCCGGCAGGCCGACGGTGAGGGCCACGTGTACGCCGTAAGGCGGGTGCCGAATGGAGGGATAGCCCACGGCGGCGGGATCGGCCTGCCAGCGGGCTTGGTTGCGTGGGCTGAACTCGAACGGTTTGCCGACGTCGTGGCACAGCGCGCAGGCAACCAGCAGATCGCGATTGATCCCCACCGGTCCGACGACCTGCTCTAACGAATCGGCCATGGCAAGCGCAATGCGGGCGACGCCGCGCAGATGCTCGGTCTGCGTGCCCTGCTTCAAGCGTGGTGTCGTCGGTTTGCCGGAGCCGCGTATTTGCTCGATAGCGGTGAACTCCGTTTGCGAGAGCGCAAAGGCCCACGCCTCCACCACTTTGTCGCGCAGATCGGCGTCCTCGATTACGTCAAGCTCCGGGAAGCTCCGCCGCACGCACGCTCGCAACTCGTCCATCGTCGCCATGTCCTACCTCCTCGCGGCCTGGCAGAAGATAGCCTACAGCACACCAGGGCGGCAGCCGGCTGAGACAAACGGCGATGAGGACACTACTCTTAGTGTAGACAACGAGCGCGAGTTTCGAGCGGCGCCGGAGTCCTCGTTGTCTTGAATGGAGCCGGCGCTGTCCGGAGAAGGAGAGTTGCTGATGCGCGTCATCGGATCAGGCCACGTGTACGATGCGGCAGCGGGGCCGCCCCACGGTCGCGTCTGCGCCCACACGACGATAAGCCTCCTCCACGATGGCACCGTGCTCGTCGCCTTTCGGCGCGGCAGTACCCGCGATTCGTTGGATGGGCACGTCTGCGTGTATGCCAGTACCGATCAGGGGGAGACCTGGGAGCAGCGCCACGATGGCGTTGGTCTCGGAGCGTGGGACGGTACTCCAGGCGAGGTCAAGTGCCTCGCGATTGCGGAATTGACTCCCGGTGTGCTCACCGGCACGAGCTTGTGGGTGGATCGTTCGTGCCCCGAGCTACCGTGGATCAGCCCGCAGACCCAGGGGCTGCTGCCGATGCGCGTGTTCCATACCACCTCCACCGATGGCGGTTGCACCTGGGGCCACCGCCGGGCGGTGCCTACCGCGCCGCACGCCGCGGCCTCGCCCTGCTCCTCGTCCGTCCTGGCGCTGCCCGACGGCGTGCTGGCCCAACCCTATGAGCACTGGAAAGCCTACGACGACCGGACTACCCCCCGGCCCGGCGCCCGCCTGCGCCTCTCCTCCGATGAAGGTGCGACCTGGCCGGAGTACGTCACCGTGGCCGTCCATCCCGACGCTGCGCTCTACTACTGGGACCAGCGCCTCGGACGACATCCCGACACCGGCCGGCTCGTTGCGATGTTCTGGACCCACAACGCGACCGCCGGCGAGGATCGAGACATCCACATTGCCTGGGGTGCCCCGGACGGCCGCTCCTGGACGCAGCCCGTCGGGACCGGTCTGCCCGGCCAGCATTGCCAACCGCTGCCCGTCGGCGGCGATCGGTTGGTGGCGGTCTATGCCCACCGGCGCCACCCACCCGCAATCCGTGCCGCCGTCAGCCGGGACTTCGGCCGCACCTGGGACCGCACCCGCGATCTTGTGGTGTATGCCAGCCCGGCCGGGACCGAGTCCGGGACGGGAACGCCGCGCGATCAGCGCGAGCTATGGGGGGACATGCTCGCCTGGCGCTTTGGCCATCCCCGCGCCGTGCTCCTGCCCGATGGCGATGTCTTGGTGGCCTTCTACGCTGGCGACGATGCTGCCGTCGGTGTCCGCTGGGCACGCCTGCGGCTCTGCACCGAGTAGCGGTGCTGCGGCGCTTGCCTGAGCCGGTGGCCTGGTATCACTGGCTTGGCGCATACTAGGCCGCTGGTCTTGGCGCGTGAGTACGCAAGGACTGCCGGTGGTCTTGCGAAGGGAGGAAGCATGATAGCGACGGCAACGGCACCCCGCACGGAGGCAGCCCTCGCGCTGAACGGCGGTACGCCGGTGCGCGGCCCGGACAATCCGCTCCCCCAGCGCGCGCCGCGCATCATCGCCCCCGAAGCCTACGATCTTGTCAAACAGGTGCTGGACAGCGGGTTTACCGCCGACTTCATCAGCCAATTCGAGCAGGAGTTCGCGGCTGCCCACAACCTGCGCTACGGTGTGGCGCAGTCCAGCTGCACCTCCGTGCTGCACTCGGTCATCGGCGCCCTCGATCTGGGGCCTGGCGACGAGGTGATCGTCAGCCCCATCACCGATTACGGATCGCTCTCCGGGGTGGTACACCAGGGCGCCACGCCGGTTTTCCCCGACGTGGACCTGGACACGGGGCTAATCACGGCCGAGCACGTGGCCCAGGTGATTAGCCCACGCACGAAGGCCATCATCGCCGTGCATTTCTACGGCCAAGTGTGCGACATGGACCCCATCGTGGCGCTCGCCCGCCGGCATGGCCTCATCGTCATCGAGGACGTTTGCCAGGCGATCTTCGCCGAATACAAGGGGCGACGGGCCGGTAGCATCGGAGACGTCGGCTGCTTCACCTTTGACGACAGCAAGCTGCTCTGCACCGACCATGGCGGCATGGCGCTCTCCGACGACAAGCTGGTTATTGACCGGATGCGTGAGTTCGGCGTGGAGCGCGGTGCGCGGCCCGATCCGCCCAATGGGCGGGTGCATGTACGGCCGGGCTACAACTTCCGCTGGGGCAACATGGAGGCGGCCGTCGGACTGGCGCAACTCCGACTCTTGCCGGAACAGAACCGGCGGCGCATTGAGCTAGCCGACAAGCTCTCGGCGAAGCTGGCCCGCCTTGACGGGGTCTGCCCGCCGGTTGTACCGCGGCCGGGTGGCCACGTGTACTGGCTATACCACGTCCAGTTCGAGCTAGATCGCTTCCGAGTGGGTCACGACGACCTCTCCAGAGTACTCCAGGCGGAAGGATTGCCGACCTTCAGCCATTCGCTCATGTACTATCTCGTTCCCCATAGTCACCTCTTCCTCGACAACCGTGAGGCCGATCTTGCTCGCCTGACCAACGCCAGGACCCATCTGGAGCGCACCATCCGCTGGAGCTTCCCCATCAAGTACACGGACCAGGACCTCGACGACATCGCTGCCATGTTCGGCAAGGTGGTCGAGGCGTATCACGTTTGAGGGCCAGGACACAAGTCGCGTGGGGTGGGCAAGGTGGTCCGGCGTCGAGGCTGCCAGCCTCAGCCTTGCCGGAAGCGCTCGATGGCCGCGGCGGCGCCATCGCGGACTAGCCCTACGTCGCTGGCAATCGGGCAGAAATTGAACCCCTGAGCCATGTAGCGTAGCGCATCTTCCGGGTCCGCACCGCTGTAGATCCCCGCCACCTTGTTCGCCGCCCGCGCTACGTCGGCGACCCGCTGGCAGGCGGCGGCGTGCTGCTCGTCGTGCTCCCCTGGGATTTGACCCATGCTGAAGCCCAGGTCGTTCGGCCCGATGAACACGCCGTCGAGACCCGGCGTCTCGACAATCGCCTCGATTTGGTTCACGGCGTCAATGTGCTCGACCAGCGCAATACACACCACTTGCTCGTTCGCCCAGACGCGGTAATCGCCGGTAGCTCGAAAACGGGCGCGGTTAGGCCCCCAGCTGCGGAATCCCAGCGGTGGATAGCGACAGGACCCGGCAGCTTTGGCCGCGTCGGCGGGTGAGGCGATCAACGGCACGATTACGCCGTCGGCCCCGGCGTCGAGGATATATTGGATGTGGACAGGCTCATTCCAAGGGACGCGCACGAGGGCCGCCACCTCGGCGTTCCCGACGGCTTGCAGCCAGGCCGCGGCCCGATCCGGCCCAATCGTCATGCCGTGCTGCATATCGAGCACCAGCACGTCGAACCCGCTGTGGGCCATCGTCTCGGCGATCAGGCCATCGGTCGTGGAGAGCCAAGCCGCACTGACCGGCCGATTCCCACGCCATAGTCCGCGTAGACGCTCAACACTCACGCAGCACCTCCATCATGCGGCAGAGCTTTCCGTGCTCCTGCCGGCACCCGTTGACACCATCCTAGTCCCGGAATTAAGGTGGTGCAAACGAGCACGTCACCGGGCACAGCCGGTCCGAGCCGCTGTGACCACCCGGCGCAGTGCATTATGTTACAGGGGATCGTCGCCGTGCTCGGCAATCCACTGCCGGGTCCACTCGACGGCCTCCAAGCCGACGTCCATGATCGAGGAGGCCAGGAAGCAAAGCCCGCGACAGCGACCGGCGCGCACCAGCTCCAGGCCCATCTCCAGCTGCCCGCGCATCTCCTCGTTGGTGAGTGGCTGGGACTGGCCAAAGTTGTAGAAGTAGAGACCCAGGATCAGCGGCTTGCCGCCGCTCAGGGCGTGGCATTGCTCGACCTGTGCGGCCAAGGTGGGCAGGTCGCGGCCGTGCCATACCCAAAAGCTGATTCCGTCCAAGTGCTGGAGATACTCGGCCAGATTGGGTATATCCAGACTCATCGAGTAGGTGACGGCCCAGAGCTGTAGCGCGGCCGGCATGGCGCGGCGCATCCGCGCGAGCACGTCGGGCGTCGCCCCCCGGCTGATCTCCGCCGTGCTGAAGTCGTCCAAGAGCACGCCGGTGACGTTCGAGTGGTCTTGGTGCAGCTTCACGATGGGTGCCAGTGGCCGCTCGAACGAGAACCCCGCCTCGAAGCTCATCTCCCACAGCATTTCGCGGCAGTGAGCGACGCCGGCGTACTCCTCTTCCGTCGGCGGCAAGTTGCCACACATCATCGCTCTGGGTAGTCCCAGGATGTCCAGCCCCTCGCCGACCGATAGTTTGGAGGGACTAAAGCCATAGTATTCCAGAGCATTCACTGTAGTGCCCCAGAGCCACAGCACGTCCCGAACTGTTTTCATACTCACCCTCCATGCTGCCCGGCCGGTATATGACCAGCATCAGAATACAAGAGGGCTCCCCCTTCAGCGAATGCAGCCAGGGTAGGACCGTACTCAGCGGAGCACCGCCGGCGACAACAGCCCTCTCCCCCACGCAGAGCGCGCCGATTGACAAGCCTCGCACATCGGCCGTAAGCTCCGATAACCCGCTTCACACCTTGCTATCAGCCTCGGGGCAGTCGACTTGGTAGTCCCCGGCTGAGTGTGGGAGTTGCAGAGGGGCGTTACTGCGAGTAGGCCTAGACATTCCGATGAGCGACCGGCGAGGGAGGGTACGGAGATGCGCGTAGACCGAGACCTGTTCATGGACCAAGGGTATCTTGTCATCCCCGGGATCATTCCGCCGGACAAGCTCGACACCATGCGCGCCAGCTGCGAGACCATCCTGGAGCGGCAGAAGGTCGTCTGGGCACGCGAGCGGCAGCCCGGCGACCCCCCCGGCGGCCAGTGGGAAACGGCCCGGCAGCCCCGCGTGATGATGGAGCGACCGGGACTGATTGATGAGGAGACCGCCAACGTCGTCGAGGACTTCTGGGTTGCGGACCGGACTC
This sequence comes from Chloroflexota bacterium, assembly GCA_965220865.1. GTDB lineage: Bacteria > Chloroflexota > UBA11872 > UBA12225 > JAJDUF01 > JAJDUF01. The sequence continues at coordinate 1,502,752 of OZ244848.1, read as the reverse complement.
TCGACATTTGCAACCAGCTCCTCTGTAATCCCGAACCGAACGTGATGCAGATGATGATGATGTGTAGCCCGGTGCGCGACCATCCCGGAGGCACTGGTTGGCACCGCGACGTGCATCCGATAGACATGGCTCCGTTGGAGGCGCTCCAGGCGGACTTCCTGGAGAACGGTCCCCGGTATACCCAGTGGAACGTGCCCCTGTACGATGACAACGTGCTGTGGGTGATCCCGGGCAGTCACCGACGCCTGAATACCGCGCAGGAAAACGCCGAGTTGTCGGCGGACAGAATGAAAGCGGTGACCGGCGGTGTCCCGGTCGAGCTGCGGGCCGGGGACGGCGTGATCTATAGCAACTTCCTGATCCACTGGGGTAGCGACTACACTACCAAGCTGCGCCGCACGCTCCACGGCGGCCACGCCATCTTTGGGCACTACCCGGAGCTTGGCTTCGCCGAGGGCCTGGCGCCCTGGGCGCGGGAGCGGTTCGAGAGCATGGATCGGCGCAGCGCCCGCCTGCAGGACCTCACGGAGGCCGCCCTACGCGCGGTCATCACCCGCGACGCAGCGGCCTACCGCGCCAGTTTGGAGGCGCTCCAACCGGGCGCCGGCGCGAGCGGCAAGACGGTGCTGACGATCTACCTGTGCAAGGCGGTGATCCACCTGCGGGTCCTGAAAATCCCCGACGCCGAAATCACCGAGGACGCGCGCTCGCGGGCCTACGGACCGCACCCGATCAGTCTGAACTGGGGCCAAGAGTTTGCCGACCGCTTCTCCGTCGCGGAGATCGAAACCCTGTGGAGCCGATTCAAGCACCTCGATGCCGATCTCCAGGCCGATCACGAGCTATTCGAGCCGGCCTTCCAGTCCAGTCCGATGTACTACTACTTCAACGAGCTTCCCGCCAGCGTCGAGACGGAGTCCTTCATCGCCAACTGGCCCACGGACGGGTAGCAGACCGACCGGGGGGGCCACGAATGACAGGCGGCAGCCTCCCCCTCTCTACATGGTGGAGAGGGGGCCGGGGGGTGAGGCGCCGACCGCAGGTCGGCGATTAGAACCGGTGGCCGTGGCCGGCTACTCTGGCGGAGTTGTCCGTCAGCGGCACGCGCACGTCCTCCGGCCCCGGCATGTACTGGGCGATCGGGCCGCGTCGTGGGTGCGGCGAGAGGTTCGGCGCCGAGTAGTGCAGGATCATGCAGTGGAAGAGCGCGACGCTCCCGGCCCGCGCCGGCGCCTCGACGACGGGCACGCCGGGTAGCGGCTCGTCGCGCGAGAGTGTCGCGGCGTCCAGCAAGCCCCACGTATGGCTGCCCGGGATGAATTGCAGGCAGCCGTTCTCCGGTGTGGAGTCGTCCAGATACGTCTGAGCCGCGATGAGCGGCGCGTCCTCAGGCGTCACTGCTCGCCCCTGCGCGATGAGGCGGGGATGCTCGTCGCGCGGCGCGTAGCTGGCCAGGTCCTGATGCCACTCCTTGGCCGAGCCTTCGTAAGGCGGTTTGACCATCAGCTTGGTGTGGTGCAACCGCACCTCCGCGCCGATCAGATCGCGGATCGCCCCCAAGATCGTCGGATGCGCGGTCAACTCCCACCACACCTCGCCGTAGCGGATGTAGTTGTTGATCTTGCGGATGGACGTGGCCCCATCCACCCTCTCGATTGAGAAGTCGCGGTTCTCTGCCGCCGTGGCGACACCGTTTCGCAGTAGGTCGTCGAGGTTGGACCGCAGCCTTGCCAGCAGATCGTCGCTCAACACGTCCGGGAGCACGATAAAGCCGTCACGATTGAACGCGGCGATCTGATCCGGCGTGAGCACGCGCGTAGCTACAGCGGCCATCGCACCATCCTCCTCTCACTCCCCCACCGGGCGTCCGTCCGGCCATGGTACCAGCGATCCGTGCCATCCGCAGCGATGCTAGTCTTACTATTCGGACCTACCCCCCGGCCCCTTCTCTCCAGGGAAGGGAAGTCCGCGCGGCGGCCGGTAGCCTCTTCCTGACTGGGATAGGTATGCCCCTCCATGCGGAATCCGCCGCCACACTCCCCTTCTCTACATGGTGGAGAGGGGGCTAGGGGGTGAGGCGCCGCTATCCAGCGCCCGGAACACCGTCTCGGCCACTTCCGCGACCTCTGGCCAGTGCGTGCCGCCTTGGCCGGCGGCGCGCACAACACGGGTACGCTGCCCCAGCGGCCGCCATACCGCGGGGTCGGTAGGGCCGAAGACGGCCACGGTCGGCGTCCCGGTGAGCGCTGCCAGGTGGGTGATGCCGGAGTCGTTTCCCAGGTAGGCGCGGCAGCGGTCGAGCAGCGCCGCGATCCGGTCGAGCGTTGCCGGTGGCGCCCGGCGGACGGATGCTCCGGCCAGCGCCGTCACCTTGGCCGCTGCCGTGGCGTCCGCCGGCCCCGCGATCAGGAGCGTGGCCACGTCCCGTGCCGCCAGCAGCGCGGCGACGGACGCAAAACGCTCCGCCGGCCAGTTCTTGCGGGTGCCGCCGCTGCCCGGATGCAGCGCAACAACCGGTTGGTCGTCGGGGAGGCCCAACTGCTGCCAGAGGTTGCTCACCCACGCCTGCGCGTCCGCCGTCGGTGCCAGCCGCGGCAGAGACAACGTGCTGCCCGGACGCCGCCCAAGCCAGCCGTCGAGGGTCTGCACGAGGTAAGCGGCCACGTGGGGCGGTGCCGCACCCGGCTCGGTGCTGCCGTCCGTGCGTGTACCCGGCGGCAGCGACGGTGTGCTGACCATCGTGGTGCAGCCCAGCGCGGCGAGCGCCTGCCGCACGCCGTCGCTCCGCCGCAGCCAAAGGATGGCCGCCTCGGGACGGTCGAGCAGCTTTCCGATGCGGCTGGCCGTCTCCGGGGCGCGCACGCCGCCGGCACCGATGAAGAGGGGAGCCAGCGCGAGGTGCTCGAACGAAACGACTCGGTCCACGAGGCCCATCTGGCGCAAGAGTTGGGCGGCCCGTTCGTTGCCCCAATACGTTAGCTGTGCGTGGGGGCAGGACTGGCGCAGGCGTGCCAGCGCCGGGGCGACGAGCAGCGTGTCGCCGAGGGCGCCGGGCCGGCCCACGAGCACACGCTGATAGGTCAAAGCCGCACCACACCTGGCACTTTCCGTGCGGCTTTGGCCTGTCACCGTTTGCGCTGCAATCATGCCCGTAGCAGGACTTACTCGGCTGGCGGGGCCGGCTCCGTCTCGTCCTCGGCCCGGAGCACGAACAGTGGTTGTCCGTACTCGACCGGCTGGCCGTCCTCGACCGCAATCTCGCTGACACGTCCGGCGCAGCTGGCCTCCACGTCGTTCATCACGCCCATTGCTTCGACGTAGCCGAGCACCTCCCCCGCTTGCACGGTGGCGCCAACCTCGGTCCGTGGTGCCGTGTCCGCACGGCTGCCGGCGCGGAAGATGCCGACGCACGGCGCGATCATCGTCCAGTTCTCAGCGGGCGTCGGCGTGTCGTCCGCCGGCGCCGCTGCCGGTGGTGGCAGTTCTTGCTCCGTGGCTGCGTCGGAGGTGGCCGCTTCGGCGATTTCTGCGTCGGATTCGGCGGTGGATGTCTCCGGCGGTGCGGCAGTCACCAGCGGCCGCTTGATGGCGAAGACCGTCTCGTCCTGCTCGATACGCAGCTCCTCGACCGCCGTGCCTTCCAGCAGGTCTACGACCGCCGGTAGGTCGCGGTGCAGCGCCGCGACCAGGCGTTGACCCGCGTCACGTGACAAGCGCCGGCGCCGGTGCGATCTCCGCCGGCCGTCGTTGGCTTCTCTGTTGCGGCTTGCCAAAGCTACTCCCTCACCCGCTCCAGGTAGCTACCGGTGCGCGTATCTACGCGGATAAGCTCGCCCGGTTCAACAAAGAGCGGCACTTGGACCACGGCCCCCGTCTCCAGCGTAGCCGGCTTCGTTACCCCGCTCGCCGTGTCACCGCGGAGGCCCGGCTCCGATTCGGCCACGCGCAGTTCGACGTTGGGCGGTAGCTCGATACCGATGGCCTCGTCGGCAGCGACGTTGAGGTCGAGCGTCATCCCCTCCTTGATGTATTTGGTCGCCTCGCCCACCGCCGCGGGCGACAGCGCAATCTGGTCGTAGGTGGACGTGTCCATGAAATGGAACAGGTCGCCGTCCGTGTAGAGATACTGCACGGGCCGCAGCTCGACACGAATGCGCGTAAAGCGCTCACTGGCCGGGAACGTCCGGTCAGTGATGTGTCCTTCGCGGAGGTCACGCAGCCGGAGCCGCACCAGTGCTCCGCCGCGTCCCATCTTAATGTGCTGGTAGTCCAGGATGGCCAGCGGGCGGCCATCAAGCTCGATGGCGACGCCTCGCCGTAGCTCGCCGGCAGTGATCACGTCTTGCTGCTCCTTCCTCGGTCTTGTGCGGGCACAGCATGCTGCAACCCAACGGTCTGCTCCTCGTAGGCGCGGTCATACTAGACCAGCGGCACGTTCGGCTGCTTATGGGCGCTAGTGAGCACTTCGATGCTGTCCGCACCCACTACGACCATATCTTCGATCCGCACGCCTCCCCAATCGGGCAGATAAATCCCCGGCTCCACCGTGACGACACAGCCTTCCGGAAACGGATCGTCTGAGGCGATTGGCGAGAGGCGCGGCGCCTCATGGATCGCCAGTCCGACACCGTGCCCGGTGCCATGCCCGAACTGATCGCCGTATCCCGCTGCCTCGATGACCTCACGCGCCAGCGCGTCGGCCTCGACGCCGCTCAACCCGGCTTTGAGGCCCCTCTCGCATGTCTGCTGCGCTCGCAAGACGGTCGTGTAGACCTCCCAGAAGCGCTCGTCCGGCTCGCCCAAGACGAACGTGCGCGTCAGGTCCGAGCAATACCCGTCCAGGCGGGCGCCCATGTCAATGACGATAGGCTCACCGGCTTGGAGCGGCCAGTCGCTGGGGTGATGGTGCGGCATAGCCCCGTTCGGTCCGGCCGCCACGATAATGTCGAACGACAGGCCGTCCGCTCCGCGCTCGCGCATGCCGACCTCGAGCTGCCAGGCGACCTCGCGCTCCGTCATGCCAGGGCGCATCGTGGGCGCCACGGCCTCGATAGTCCGGTCGCCGATGAGCACCACGCGCCGTAGCGTAGCGATTTCACTGGCGTCTTTGGCGGCTCGTGAGGCCTCGACCCAGTCCGTCACCGGCCGCAATTCTACCTGGCTGCCGGCCTCGCTCAGGGCCTCGGATAGCTCAGTGTGCTGCTTGACGGTCATGTCCTCGGACTCGAAGGCCAGGCTCGACAGCCCCAGCTCATCCACCTGGTCCGCAAGCTCCTCGTGCAGCCGCTGGACCTTGACCACCTCGAGCTCCGGCGCTTGCTGGGTAGCCTGCTCGATGTAGCGGAAGTCGGTCAGCAGCCGCGCCGCGCTGGCGGTGATGAGGACGGCTCCGGCCGTGCCCGTGAAGCCGGTCACGTACCGGCGGTTGTCGGCTTGCGTAATCAGTACCGCGTCGCAGCCTTCTTCGCGGAGTTTCTCCCGTAGTCGGCCCACGCGGTCAGCGGTTGACACGGCGCACTCTCCTTACCTTGGCGGTGCCCTCACCCCCGTCCCGCTATGCCGGACTCCCCCTCTCCACCTGTGGAGAGGGGGCCGGGGGGTGAGGCCCACATCGGTTCATCACGACTGGCGCTGGTATCGCTGGCGGTTCTGCTCGTGCTCCGCCAGGGTACGGGCGAACACGTGCGAGCCGTCGCCGGCCACGTCGTTCGCCACAAAGTAAAAGAACTCGTGTGCCTCCGGGTCTATGGCTGCCTGCAACGAGGCGAGACCAGGATTACAAATCGGCCCCGGCGGCAGCTTGGCATACCGGTAGGTATTGTACGGTGAGTCGATCTCCAGGTCTTGGAATAGCAGGGGGCGTTTCCACCACGTGTCGGTATCCGGCTGGTAGCCGAGCGCGTATTGGACGGTGGGATCGGCGTACAGGCCGATGCCCTCGCGCAGGCGGTTGACGTAAACGCCGGCAATCCGCTGGCGCTCACCGGCCAGCATCGCCTCACGCTCTACTATCGAGGCGAGCGTTACGACCTCGTGGACGGTGCGCCCTTGGCTTCGGATTTGCTCCCGCATCACCGGCGTAAGCACCTCCCCGAACTCCTGCAGCAGCCTATCAAGAAGCTCTTGCGGCGTTGTCTCCGCGGTGAGCCGGTAGGTGCTGGGAAAGAGATAGCCCTCCAGCGATGCGCCGTCGGGGCGCGAGCGCAGCCATGGGTAGACGGCGGTCCCTCCTTGGGCCAGCGCCAGAAATGCCGCTCCGTCGAGCAGTTGCCGACGCTGTAGCTCCGCGGCAAACTCCTCGATACGCCACCCTTCGATGAAGGTGATCGTCATCTCCTTCACCGGCGCATGTTGGAGCACGACCAGCAGCTCGTCAACGCTCATATTGCGCCGGAGCTGGTACTCGCCGGCCTGGAGCTTGCCGTCCACCCCCCGCAGCCGGGCCATCACCCGGAAGACCAGCGGGTTGTTGACCAGTCCGGCGCGTTCGAGCGCCTGCGCGATCTCCTCCGTAGATTGGCCCTCGTGGATCAGGAAGGGTACGACCGCCGTGTCGTCCGGTTGGCCGGCCGGCGCCTGTTCAACCGCCGGCGTCTCTGGCCCTCCGGTCATGCTGAAGAGCAGGACGACGCCCACAACAGTGCTGGCTAACAGCGCCAGGAACAAGACAACGATACGCATGGAACGTCGCTAGCAGGCCCTGGTGACGGCCTCATGCTGGTGACACGCTGGCCCGGCAGCGGTCAGGGCATCCAAATAGTCTTGCAGGATCACGGCGGCTGCGGCCGCATCCAAGCGCTCGCGCTCGGCGATGCGTGCCGGCCGACCGCGCCGCCGCCGGCGCCCGCCCGTCTCGCGCAGCCGGTCCCTGGCCTCCAGCGTCGAGTACCGCTCGTCCCAATAGACGACGGTGAGGCCGGGCACCTGCTCCAAGCGGCGCGCGAAGTCCTGTACTCGTTGCGCTTGCTCCCCGATCTCGCCCTGCGGCGTATAGGGCAGCCCCACCACAATGGTCTCCGCTCCCCGGTCGGCGGCCAGCGCGGTGATGGCAGCCACGACCTGCCGGTCGGACCGCCGGGTAAAGGTGGTCAGCGGCGTGACGACGATCCCTTCCGGGTCCGCGCCGGCCACGCCGATACGTCGGTCTCCCACGTCGAGGGCGAGATAGGACACCTTGACTATCACCTGCACAAGCAGTGCCAAGTCGGCACAGCGACGCCGTGTAGGGGCGCAGCATGCTGCGCCCCCAACACCCTTGCGTCATTGGCACGAAAATAACACCCATCCGTCATTGCGGCCCCCCCGTCATTGCGGCGAAAGCCGCAATCCATGTCCCCCTGCCGCAGCGGGGGACCATAGGGGGGCCGGAGCCTGATCGGGGTAGATTCCCCCGCAAGCGGGAATGACGGATGGGCGTTATTTCCATAGCAATAACGGGGACACGTCAGCCTAGTCCTCCCTATATTACCACTCGCACGGGGCCAACCATGACCCTGAGCGGACCGCCCGCGTAGGCCGTGCCGCTACAGCCCCAGCGGCAGTGGCCGTTCGGTAGCGGCCAGCGGCTCGATCAGGGAGGGATCGTCGTAGCGGGGCGAGTTCACCCGCGATGACACCGGGTAGGCGGTCATCGGGCCGGACGGGAACGGTCCCAGGACGCGCTGCCAATCCCGGTCCGACTCCGTATTGAGCCAGGCCGCCTCCTGCTCCGGGCGCAGGATCACCGGCATCCGCTTGTGGATGGGCGCCATGAGGTCGTTGGGCGTGGTGGTGAGGATGGTGAAGGTACGCAAGGCCGGACCATCTGACGTGTCCGGTCTGCCCCACCTATTTCCGGCAGATTGTGCAGACCTGGCTTCGTCATCGGCGCCACGCCATTCCTCCCACAAGCCGGCAAAGGCAAACGGCTCGTTACTCTTGAGCGTAATCCGCATCGGCACCTTGCCGCGCGCGGTGCGCTGCCATTCGTAGAAGCCGTCGGCGAGGACGAGACAGCGCCGTTGCCGCCAAGCGTCACGGAAGCTCGGCCGCACGGCCGCGGTTTCCAGGCGGGCATTGATGAGGCGTGTCCCGCCGGTCTTGTCCCGTGCCCACGCCGGGACCAAGCCCCAGGTGAGCAGCTGGATAGCGGTCGGCTCCGCACCGACGATCACGGGCAGCTGCTGCGTCGGCGCGGCGTTGTACCGGGCCGCGACCCCGGCAGCGGTCGGCTCCGCGCCGAATCGCAGGGCCAGTTGGTGAGCATCGGCTGTAATGGTGTACCGGCCACACATGAGCTTCTGCCTCCTGCCTCGCCGTGCGGCCGCCTCGCCGCCCGGCCCTCACCCCGGACCTACCCCCTTCAGGGAAGAGGCTGCCGGGCACCATGCTGACTCCCCTGCCCTGGAGGGAAGGGGCCGGGGGTTAGGTGCAGTACCCGGACCTCGCCTGCACCGCACACCCCCTCTCCACTTGGTGGAGAGGGGGCCGGGGGGTGAGGATCAGCCCACTTCCGGCCGCCAGTCGCGCGGCAGCGGCTTCAGGCCGTGCTCCGTGATGCGAATGAACTGGCCCCGCATGAACCGGATATGATCGTCCCGGTAGACGAACAGCACCACGTCCGGGGCCACCTCGACAAACTTGCCGCTCGCCCACACCGGCCAATCCACGGCGGTACCGGCGTCCCACGAGCGCCCGCCGTCCAGGCTGGTATGGATGGTGGTATTCGGGAAGCGGTGCGCGACCAGCAACGCCCCACTAGACGTGCAGATCATCCCGGCCGAGTAGCCGGGAAACGGACCGATAGCGACGGCGTCCCACGTCTGCGCGTCGTCGTTGGAGGTCGCCTGCCACATCGTCGGGCTGTAGATCGGCCGGCAGTACGCCAGCAGCCGCCCGTCCGCCGTAAACGACGCGACCGGCTCGATCAGGTCCAGGCAGCCGGGCAGCACCCCGCGCTGGCCGCCCTGTTTACGGACCCCGTCCACGTTCACCGGCGCCGACCAGGTTTTGCCCCCGTCGGTGGAGCGTATCGAGCAGACTTGCGCCTTGTAGGACCCCCACGTAAAGAGATCGTGCTCGTGACTCTCGGCCAAGCTCCCGTGCAAGAACACGACCAGCGTGCCGTCGGGTGCTTCGTAGATGCCCTGCCCGTAGAAGTTCGGCCCTAGCAGCGGATCATCGGGCCACGGTTCGGTCAACGGGTACTCCTCCGCCGGCCCCCACGTCCGACCGGCGTCGATTGATTCACTCCGTCGAAACACGCCCTCGACGAGATCACACGCCCACAACCGGCCCTCGCGCGTGACGTGCAGGGCGCCGACGCGGTCCGCCGGGATCACCTGCGGCGTGTCCCAGGTCGCGCCGTGGTCGTGCGACCGCGTGGTGTAGTTGACCTCGCGGTCGTCGAAAGTCAGCACTAGCGTTCCGCCCGGCAGCCGTCGCAAGTTGTGTGGTTTCTGCCGGTCCGTGACCCCCCGGAAGTCCGGCAGTAGCTTGAACCAGGCGATCTGCGGCGGGTCCGACGACCAGTCCAGGGGCAGCGCCGCCTGGTCCGCCGCCACCCGTAGCTCCTTACAGCGGAACTCGCCATACCCGGCCATCCCGACGCAGCCTGACCGCCAGGTCTGCACCACCTTAGTCCCATTCGGAGTGTGCAGACCTGGCGTGTCACCGGCGGTGTCACCGGCGCCGTAGCTATCGTCGGTCACGGCCGGCCCGGGCATGCCGTCAACCCAGGTACGGATTTGCGACCCCTGCGCCTCGACCTGCAAGCGGTACCAACGATGTGTCTCTGCCGGCACGCCGGGCACCACTTGCAGCGCGAGGTTCCGCGCCCAACCGGAGGCGTCCATCTTGGAGATCGCCAGCCAGAAGTGCTTTGCCCGCGTGGTTTGGCCTACCCACGGGGTATGCACCCAGTAGTGGTGGCGCGCGTTCTGAGCGCGAAGAATGATGCCGGCGTCACCGGCGCCGGTGGCGGCGTTACCGGCCTGGAAGTCGCACTCGACCGCGACGTCGCCATAGGCCGCGGCCGTATGGATGGCCATTCGCAGCGAGAACACGTCGGGCGGCACCGTGTACGCCGCTGGCCCGTCCTGCCAGCGGCCCCCGACGAAGCACCAGCCCTCACCTGACCCGATCTTCAGCGTTTGCATGTCCGCCCCCGGCCGACCTACCAGTAGCCACGAAAGCGCCCTTCCCAGTACATCCACAGCCAGCTTACCAGCGAGTCGTGGTCGAGCAGTTCGCCCTCGATCCGCCAGTCCGGGGGCAGTTCTTGCGCCGGGTCTAAGGGCATGATGAAGCGGAAGGTATCGAGATCGAGTTGCTCCAGGATGGTACGTGCCACCCCCACCAAGTCTTCGCCCGGCAACCAGCGCTGCGCGTTGACGCAGCCCCAGCCGTAGACGGCGCTGCGTCCGGTGCGAGTAGGGCCCCCACCCCAGCCGCGATCCACCGGGATGAGCTTCCCCGTCTGGGGGTCGCGTCTGCCGGACGAGTAGGCGGTGCCGTCGGGGAGCACAGCATCTTTGACCACCCCGAAGGCGTTGGCCATGAAGCGGCGCCACCGGTCGCGGTGCCAGGGGTCAATCTCCATCATCAGGCTCGGCAGATACAGCATGCGCCCGGGGGCACCCCACGGCGAGCCGCTGACACCACCCAGCCATTTCGTGTCATTTTCGCAGGCGCGATACCAGCGCTGAATCTCGTCGAGGTACCGCGGCTCACCGGTGGCGAGCCAGGCGTGATAGAGCACGGGTGCGTAGATCACCGCGTGCTCCCAGTCGCCCTTGGTCCAATCCCAGCCGCCCGGATCGAACGTGTGCGCGAAGTACCCGCCCGGCTTCGGCCAATACCCTTGACGAATTGCATAGTCGGCGAAGCCGATGAACATCTCGTCAATGGTGCGGGTGTCCTCCGGCCCCGCGATATGGCGGTAGGCAGCCAAGCCCACGGTCACGCACTGGAGCTGATCGTCGGAGGACTGCGTGGTGGCGACACCACCATACGGCTTGGTCAAGAACCCCGGCTCGTCGAACGCGGCGCCCATATCGTAGATGTGTTTCAGGGCGGCCAACGTGCGGTGGCAGATCGCCAGCACGTCGGGGTCGCTGGTACAGCGATAGCGGTACGACGTCGCCCCGAGGTAGTAGCCGGTATTGGCGGAGGTGTTCTCCCAGGCTCGCCAGACGTGCATCGGCGGCAGGCCTAGCTCGGCTTCGGTCTTCCCCTTCAAGGCGCGATGCGGAGCCATACCACGGTAGTCCTCCGCGGTGGGCAGTTGGTAGTCCGTGGAGCGGACGAGCATCGGCACCATGCCGTGCTCCTGGAGCGTATGCTCCTCGACCACCGCCTGGATGCGCAGTGTTTTGCGCTCCAACTCGTCTGCTGTCATGGCTGGTATACTCCCGTCTCCCGCGGCCGGTGGGCTCTGCTCATCCTCTCCCAGCGGGAGAGGGCCGGGGTGAGGATAGCCGGGGTCCGGCACCGGTTTACGACTACTGGCCGGTAAGCGTATCATGTCCCCGTAGCCGGGGAGTGTGGTGCGTTGTTTCCTTCACCCCATCATTGCTCTGAAATAGACTCCATCCGTCATTCCCGCGCAGGTGGGAATCTACATCCCCCTGTGCAGCGGGGGGGCCATAGGGGGGCCACCCCCGGCCACTGGATTGCGGCTGCCGCTGCAATGACGGATGGGCGTTGTCTTCAGAGCATGACGACATTGAGCGCGTGGCAGCGCTCCCGGCAAGCATCAGGTATGATAGGTGTCTTTGTCGCGGCCGTCAGAGCGCACGCATAACGATGCGAAAGGGAGCAGATAGTGCCACGGACCATACGTGTCGAGAAAAGCAAGTACGACGGTACCATCCAGGCCGCCTGGGGGAGCGAGTTGCTCGATCACGCCGGGTCCCTGCTGCGCTCCGTTGTGCCTGGTGGTAGGCCGGTGTACGTGCCGGACCGTAGCCGCTGGGTTGAGAGCGGGAAGACCACCCGCGCCGTGGAGTTGTACTTCGAGGATCGCTGGTACAACGTCTGGCACTTCCCCGATGACACTACTGATCCGCTGTGGTTTAAGGTGCTGTGGTATTGCAACGTGGCGCTGCCAGCCAGCTTCGACGGAAAGACGCTCCGCTGGGTTGACCTGGACATTGACATTCGCTGCCACCGGGACGGCGTGCCGGAAGTGCTCGATGAAGACGAGTTCGAGCAGCACCGGGTCGAGTTCGGCTACCCTGACGAGGTTGTCGAACGAGCGTTAGCCGCGCGTGACGAGGCCCTCCGGCTGGCGCAGGCACGGGCCTTCCCCTTCGACTACGAGGCGCAGATCAGCGCCCTCCGGCGCTGACCCATGCGCGGCCGCCAGGCGTGCGCCTGGCGCGCAGAATTGGCAGTTGATTGACGGCCAGATTAGATGCAATCATCATGTAATCGTCGCGCGAACAAATACCCGGAAGTTACCTATACAAATGGCTGGTATTCACCTATACGTGGATACGAATTATGTGGAGTAGCAGCGATATTCTCCCTAAAGGGACTATATTGAAAATCACTTGATACTGTGGTATGTTGTGGTAGTTCTGCCGCCGCGAGTCTGCCGCCGCGAAGGAGGTTCCCCATGCAGAGCATACGGTCATGGTTCAGCGCAGTGGTCGTCGCCGCCCTACTCGGCAGCATGCTTGCTCCGGTGTCTGCGGTACAGGCACGGGGCGCGTTCGCTCCCGGTACGGTGGTCGCACTCCAGGGCACCCCGCATCTCTGGTTCGCTGACGCCCAAGGCGTCTTGCATTGGGGCGGTGATACGCGCGCTCTGGCCGGGCGTCATATCAACTGGAATAACCGCGTAGAGGTGAGCCTGGAGCAGCTGCGTACTCTGCCGGGCGGCGATCCCTGGCTGTCCGCCGGCTTGCTCAAGGACGGCGACCCGATCTATCTGGTCAAGTGGGAGACCAAATGGGCGGAGCCGCGGCTATACCACATCCAGTCCATCCGCGATGTCGAGCTGTTCGGGATAGACACCGGCAACTATGGCGCCTTTGTGCTGGAGCGCCCGGTTTGGAGCGCCCGCTTTGGTTTCGCGGTCACCGGTCTTCAGCTTGCCACCCTCGCCGCAGCCACGTCGTCGTCGCCTGCGTTGTCCTCCCCGGATGCCGGTCTTCAGTTTTCCCCACTCGCGGCAACCACGCCACCACCACCCCCAGAGCCGCGGTCGCATCCGGCGTCCCCGGAAAGCAAGGCGGCACTGTTTTCTCGCTCACCCGGCCATGTTGACAACGACGATGGCGATAACGACGATGACGATAACGACGACACTGATACCGACACCTCTACTGCGACGGCCACGTCGACCGGCGACCAGACGGCCACGGCAACCGCTACGTCGACCGACGACACCGACACCGACACCGACACCGACACTGACACCGACACCGACGACACTGACGACGATAGTGACTAAGCGCGGAGTGGACGGTGGTCGTAGTAGCGTGAAACGGGAGTAACGTGCCGGACGTGCTCACTGCACCGCCCCTGTTCCCACAAGTGGCCTTGCCGGAGGACCGGGGCTTGCAGGAGTTCTCCTGCCTCTTTGATGGCGAGTGGGTCTGGCGCGCCTACTGCTCCCGGTTCGGCCAGCCCGAGGTGCGGCCGCAACGCCTGCGCCTGCGACAGCTCAGTTACAACCCCGGCCGGCGCGCCATCGTGACCGGCGTGGCCGAGTGGCCATGGGATGAGTTTGTAACGCAGGACCCGTTCGCTATTGAGCTTGTGCGTGGCCAGTCGGCGCGACTGTTCCGCTATCCGGAGGACCCCTACCTCCCGGGGCTGGCCGATGCCGCCTCCGCCATAGCGGCATCCAGGTTGCTCAACCGGTATGTCTTCGCGGCTCCGGTGCAGCGCGTGCGCGTGGACGTTGTGCGCTACAGACCTAGCGGGCACGCCGTACTGCGCCATCGGCTAGGCCGGGTGCGCTTCTACGTCCGGGTCATGCGGCCCGAGCGGGTATCCCGACTGATGGCTGCGGCGGAGCTGGTGGCGCAGTCGGGATTCGCGCTGCCCCGCCTGGCGGGCTGCTGGACCGAGGGCGGCGTCGTATGGCTATCCGAGATACCGGGCAAAAATGTACGAAAACTCATCCGCAAGGGTCATCCGCTAGACCCGGAGCCAATCCTTGATAATTTGGCACGGCTTTGGGACACGCCCTACGCGGCAAACGGGTGCCGCCCCTTCAATCTCCTAGGAGCGTACCGCCGGGCCAGGCGCGTCTTCCGGCAGGTACTCCGGGACCGCGAGGGGCCGCGCCTCACCCTCAAGCGAGCGACCGCCGCGCTGGACCCGTTCGTCAAAGCGTGGCAGCCTTCAGGCGTTGCCCACAACGACTTCTACGACGACCAGCTGATCCGTATCCCCGATGGCAGGTTGGCGCTGGTGGACTTCGAGGAAGCCGGGCTGGGCGACCCTCTGCTCGACGTGGGCAACTTCCTGGCCCATATGCGTTGGTCGGCTCATTTCGGGCGCGAATCCGAAGCGCAGGCTAGTGGTGCCTATCATCGCCTCATGCGCTCCGCCGCGCTGGAGCGTTTCGGCTGGGAAGAACGAGCGCTCAACCTGCGCGAGGCCGTTTGCATCTTCCGAGTATGCACCAATCCTATCCGCCATCTCGCACCCGACTGGCCGCGCAGACTTGAAGTGGGCCTGTCGCTGGTGAACGAGGTGCTGGCATAGACAGCCGGCCGGGTGACGAACTCGCAATCCCGGTATACCATCCAACTGTCCCGGTTCAACACCCACGAGTCGCGTCGCTTTTCGTCGCTGTTGCCGAGCAAGTATGATGGAGCCAGCTATGGTGCAAGACCGTGCGGAGCGCAAGGCCATAGATGCCCACGTCCACGTGTGGCCGTTGGACGACGCGCCGGGCCACCGGCCCGCCGCCGATGCCAAGCTGTCCCCACCCGACGCCGCGGCGCCGGTAGAGTGGCTGCTGCAGGATATGGCGGAGTACCACGTCGCCCACTGCGTCTTGGTACAGAGCAGCGCGTTCGGCTGGGACAATACCTATATGGTCGAGTGCCTGGAACGGTACCCCGGCCGGTTTCAGGCTATCGGTCTCGTGGACCCGGAAAGTCCCGCCAACGCTCGTGACCTGGAGCGATGGATGGCCCAAGGGCTGGCCGGCTTCCGCTTTCACCCGCTCTACTACGACCGCGAGCCGCGCGGCGCCTGGTGGGTGGACGCGCCGGAGCACGACGACCTTTGGGCCGCGGCCGCCGCTACTGGAGCGGCCCTCCAGTTCCACATGCTGCCGCAGCACGCCCCGGCGTTGGCCCGCATGATCGAGCGCCATCCGCAGGTGCGGGTGATCGTAGACCACATCGGCAAGCCCGACGTGACCGAGGCGCCCCCTTATCCTAGTTTCGACCCGGTATTGCGCCTCGCCGACTACCCGCATGTCTATGCCAAGATCGGAGACTATCAGATTGCCAGTCAACAAGCCTTCCCGTGGGCGGACACGTGGCCATTCGTGCGCTTGCTGGCCGACCGTTTCGGAGCGACGCGGATGCTCTGGGGCACCGGCTATCCCCGTACCGCCCGCCTCGTCCCGCTGGCCGCGGCCCTGCGCTACGTCGAGCAGGAGCTACCCCTGACCCCCGACGAGCGGCGACAGATTCTCTGGGAGACCCCGTCCCGCCTGTTCGGATTCGCCGCCGCGAGCGCGCCGGCCGGCTCTCCCGCCGCCGAGGGCTGATCGCTGCTCCCGGTACGGGGCTTCCCCGACATGACGTGGAGGAGAACGATGACACGCCGCGCGGCCCCGTCCATCGCCGACCTGCGCCATACCAAGCTCTGCTATCGGCCGGACCACTACTGCGGCCATCCGCGGCAGCTGCCGTTTCGCAACTATGGCGACGGTGAGATCGTCGTCGGCCACCACCACGCGCCCGCTCGCTACGCGACCCACGACGACGTCAGCCACTCCTACGCCACCGGCTACTTCACCCGCGCCAAAATCCTGCTGCAACGCACCCTCGACCACGGCGAGACCTGGCACACGGAGGACGAGGTGGTCATTGGCGATTACAGCCGCTCCTTGGCGGAGCGGCGGGCGATCATGGCCCGCGCCGACGAGTCTGGGGTAGCGCGCGAGACCATCGCCATCACCGACCCCGACGCGATGGTCTCGTTTGCGCGGCAGATCACCGGCCCGAAGGACGACCGCGGGCAGCCCGCCCTCGAATGCTTTGCCTTCCGCTCCGCCGACCGTGGTCGCAACTGGGAAACGGTGCCCACGCCGGTCTCGCCGCCCCCCGGCTACAGCTACGTCGCTATTGACGGCGCTGCGCCCATCCGCTTTGCCGATGACACACTGGTGGTGCCGGCCTGGGTAGACGACCGCAACACCGGCGGCCGTCACGCCTTTGACGCGGCCTTCGTGGCCCTCTACGGCTCCGATGACCAGGGCCTCAGTTGGCAGTACCTCGCCGAGGTAGTCAGCGAGCCGACGGGGCGGGGACGGCCCGGCTACGCCAACCTGCTCCTGCTGCCCAACGGCCGGCTCCAGTGCTACTTCAACCGTATTGGCGGATTGCGCCACTCCATCGAAGTGACTGCTTCCGACGATGGCGGCTATAGCTGGAGCACGCCACAGCCGCTGGTCGTCTGGGGACAATCCCCCTGGGCCGCGCTCAGTCGGCGCCACGCCTGGCCCGGGGCGGGGCGCGGGGGCCTACTCTACCGCTCCCCCTGGCCCCTGCGCCTGCGCGACGGGCGGATCGTGGTCATCTTCGGCCGTCGGCATCCGCCGTTTGGCATCGGCCTGATCGTGAGCGAAGACGATGGCGCCACGTGGTCCGCCGAGGGCGTCATTCGCGCCGATGCCAGCGACTGGGACCTGGGATACCCGGTGGCAACGCAGCTGGACGACGGCCGCATCTTCACCGCCTACTATTTCATGGAGAACGATGGCAACGGCTTCGGCGGCACGCGCCATATCGCCGCCAGCTTCTTCCGTCTCCTGTGATACCGGCGCTGCCACCGCCGCCGATTGCACCGCAAAGGAGTGGGACTGATGGCCGAGCACGGAGTACGAGGCGGATTACCCGATCTACGGATTACCGATGTCAAGGCGATCTGCACGGCGCCGGACGGTATCCGGCTGGTGGTCGTCAAGGTCGAGACGAATGAGCCGGGGCTGTACGGCCTGGGCTGCGCGACGTTCACCCAGCGCCCCCTCGCCGTCGTTGCGGCCGTGCAGGACTATCTCCGGCCGTTTCTGCTGGGCCGCAATCCCGCTGACATCGAGGACATCTATCAGACCGGCTACCTCAGTAGCTACTGGCGCAGCGGTCCCGTCCTGAACAATGCCCTCTCCGGGGTGGACCAGGCGCTCTGGGACATCAAAGGAAAGCGGGCCGGCATGCCGGTGTACCAGCTACTCGGCGGCAAGTGCCGCGACCGGGCGCCGCTCTATGCCCACGCCTCCGGCCGCGACTTTCAGGAAGTGACGGACCAGGCGCGCGCGTATATGGAGCAAGGCTACCGCTACGTCCGCTGCCAGGTCGCCGTCCCCGGCCTCTCCACCTACGGTGCCGTCGGGAGTGACGGCGCCAGGTCTGCACAATCCGCTGGAAACAGGTGGTGCAGACCTGGCACGTCAAACGCAGCAGGTGCGTGGGAGCCGACGCCCTACTGCCAGATGGTGCCGAAGATGTTTGCGTACCTACGCGAGCAGCTCGGCGACGAGGTCGAGTTGCTGCACGACGTTCACGAGCGTATCCCGCCCATCCAGGCGGTCGGCTTGGCGAAGGAGTTGGAGCAGTACAAGCTCTTCTTCCTCGAAGACGCCCTTGCGCCGGAGGACAACGAGTATTTCCGCATGATCCGCGCCCAGTGCAGCACGCCGATTGCCATGGGGGAGTTGTTTGTCAATCAGGCGGAGTACGTGCCGCTCATCCGCGACCGCCTCATAGATTTCATTCGCGTCCACGTCTCGACGATTGGCGGTCTCTCCATGGCCCGCAAGCTGGCGGCGATGTGCGAGTTCTTTGGCGTGCGTACCGCCTGGCACGGGCCGGGAGACGTGTCTCCGGTGGGTCACGCCGCCAATCTCCAGTTGGACGTGGCGGTCTGGAACTTCGGTATCCAGGAGCAGCACGTCTTTGGCGCGAACACCCAGGAGGTGTTTCCAGGCTGTCCCGAAATCCGCGACGGCTGCATGTGGCCCGGCGACCGGCCGGGACTGGGTGTGGACGTTGACGAGGCGCTGGCGCGGCGCTTCCCGTTCCCGGAGCACCCCCTCAACGGCTCCTGGGCGCCCGTCCGGCGCGTTGACGGCACGGTGATCCGGCCCTGAACTGCCACGAATGTCCAGCGGACTGTGCTGCGTTGGCGTCGTCGTGCCGGCTGCCCGCGGCTCTGGCCCGGCTTGCATGGCACCGGGCGCTGCGGCGATAATAGCCCGCACCCGTGTCCCCACCCGTCCACCTACCCCAGGGAGCGGCCGGGGCTGAGGCCAGCAGCCAGCAACAATGCGAATCCTGATTACCGGCGTCCGCGGCTTTGTCGGGCGGCATCTGGCTGCGTATTGCCTCCAGGATGCGCGGAACGAGGTCTGGGGGCTGGACCGACCGCGCACGTCGCCTGTCGGCCCACCGTTACCGGGCCCGGTGCGGCTCCTTACGGCCGACATCACTGATCGGGCGGCGGTCATCGCGGCGGTGCAGGAAGCGCAGCCCGATGCGGTGTATCACCTCGCCGGATGGAGCAATCCGGCAACCGCCCACGCCGATCCCACCGGTATCCTGGCGGCGAATGTCCACGGCCAGCTGCACGTACTCGAGGGAGTCGTGGCTGCCGGCAATCGGGCCAGCGTCTTGGTCGTCGGCTCGTGCAAGGAGTATGGCACCGGCCCACCGGGATCCCAACTCACGGATGAGTCGGCCGAGTTGGCGCCGCTGGACCTCTATGGCGTGAGTAAGGTGGCCCAGGACATGCTGGGCTACCATTTCGCGGTGAGCCGGCAGTGCCGTGTCGTGCGCGTGCGGCCGTTCAACCACACCGGCCCAGGCCAGTCGGATTCGTTCGTCGCCTCGGCCTTTGCACGCCAGTTGGCCGCGATAGAGCTAGGCCAACGGCCGCCGCGGGTCATGGTCGGCAACCTCACGCCGGTGGTGGACTTTACCGACGTGCGCGATATGGTGCGGGCCTACGTCCTAGCCCTCGCACGTGGCGAGCGCGGCGCGGTCTACAATCTCGGCTCTGGCCAGGGTGTGCGGATCGGTGCCCTGCTGGACATGCTGCTGTCGGCCAGTGGCCTGGCCGATCAGGTGGAAGTGTGCCCGGACCCGGCCCGGCAGCAGCCCGGCAGCGTGACCCGTATCGTGTGCGACGCCACCCGCTTCCGCGCGCTGACCGGCTGGCAGCCCCGCTACACCCTGGCCGAAACGCTCCGCGACCTCTACCACTACTGGCTGAACCGGCTAGCGGCGGCGGCTCCCTCGCCCAGTGGGTGAGGGGACAGTCCACCCACAGATCGTCATTCCCGCGAATGCGGGAATCCAGGGCGCCCTCGTCCCCCTGCGGAGCGGGGAGGCCATAGGAGGGCCGGATTCTGACCGGAGTGAGGCGCCGATACGCTGCCTCTCCGAGGACGGTTAGGTCACGTATTCCTGCTCTAGCTCGCGCCAGCCCGGCACGTCCACGATCTCGTTGAAGGCGCCGAACGGGAGCAGCGTGCTGCCGGCAGTGGTGCCGGTCGTCTTGAGGCGCTTTGCCACCTCCTGCACGGCGGCCGCGGCGGCGTAGAGTGGCGAGAGCGGGAAGACCACCATCTTGAACCCCAGTTCTTCTAGCTCGGTGGCCGTCAGCACGGGAGTGACGCCGCCCTCGATCATGTTGGCGAACAGCGGCGCATCCGGGATAGCCCGCGCGATGGCCTGCAATTCCTCCAGCGATTGCGGCGCCTCGACAAAGACAATATCGGCGCCGGCATCGCGATACGCCTTCCCCCGCTCGATGGCGTCGTCCAAGCCGACAACGGCGCGGGCATCGGTGCGGCCGATGAGCACCAGCCCGGAGTCGCCGCGCGCCGCCACGGCCGCGCGTATCTTCTGGACGTGCTCCTCGCGGGGAATGACCCGCTTGCCTTCCATATGGCCGCACTTCTTCGGCCACTCCTGGTCCTCCAGGATGATCCCGGCAACGCCGGCCGCGACGCATTCCCGCACCGTCCGCACGACGTTGAGGGGATTGCCGTAGCCCGTATCCATGTCCGCAATGACCGGAATGGATACGGCGGTAGCGATGTTGCGTACCCGATCCAGCACTTCCGAAGCGGTCAGCAGACCGATGTCCGGCATCCCCAGCGTCGAGGCGGCCAGGCTATATCCAGACGTAAAGACGATGTCGAAGCCGGCGTGCTCCATCAGCCGGGCGGAGACGGCGTCGTATGATCCTGGCAAGACGATAATTCCCGGCGCCGCTAGTAGCTCGCGTACCCGTTGTGCCCCCGCATTCATCCGTATCCCTCCTCAGGCACTTGTATGGTAAGCCACAGAGCACACAGAGCGCACAGAGCGGAGGGGGTGAGGTGCAATGAGGCCGGCGCTACCTCGTTGGCAGCGGCAGCCAGCCCTCGGCGCCGATGGTGGTCGTACCACCGTGGCCCGGATAGACCTGCGTCGCTGCCGGTAGCTCCGCCAAGCGTGCGAGGCTTTCTCGCAGTGCGACGGGATCGCCGCCAGGCAGGTCGTAGCGACCGTAGGACCCGGCAAAGAGCGTATCGCCACTAATCAGCAACGACCAAGCGGCGCTATAGAGGCAGATGCCCCCCGGCGTGTGGCCGGGCGTGTGCAGCACGGTGCAGGTGGTCGCGCCGACCTGCACAGTATCGCCCTCCGTCAGTACGCGGTCGGCGTAGCTCGGCGGAATATCCCACGGCAGCGGTCCCATCGCACTCGCCGGCTGGGCGAGCTGCGCGGCGTCGGCCGCATGGATCGCGATTGGCGCTCCGGTGGCTTGGGCCAGTGGCGCATTGTCCGCCACGTGATCCCAATGCCCGTGTGTATTGACGATCAGGACGATCTCGACCTGAGCTACGCGGGCAGCTTCCAGGACCGGCGTGGTAGCGTCCAGCGCCGGATCAATCACCATTGCTACCCGTGCCGTGCGGTCCGCTACCAACAGGACGTTGTTATCCAGCGGACCGGCCAGGATGCTCCGAATCAGCGGCGTGCCATCGTCAGGTTGATCGGAGATCGTCATATCGGTTCATTGCTCCGGAGCGATAGGGAGCCTGGATTCCCGCGCAAGCGGGAATGACAGGCAACGGACACCCCCTCGCCATCATGTGGAGAGGGGGCCGGGGAGGTGAGGCAACGAGTCTGTCCCCCGGCCGCTCAGTTGTGCTCGTCCATCGGCTGCCACTTGCGGTCATAGGGGCCTACGTACACCGAGAGGGGCCGCATCAGCCGATTGCCGTCGAGCTGCTCGACCATATGCGCGGTCCAGCCGGCAGTCCGGCCGATGGCGAACATCGGGGTGAAGATTTCGGAAGGAATCCCCACGGTGTGCAAGATCAATCCGGCGTACAGCTCCACGTTGGCGTAGAGGTCTCGGCCCGGTTTCACCTCGGCCAGCACCTTGACCGTAGTCTGCTCGACCGCTTGCGTCAACTCGAGCAGGGTGCGCTCTCCGGTTACAGCGGCCATCCGCTCCACGGCTGCGGTGAGCACCGCGGCACGCGGATCGCGCACCTTGTAGACCCGATGCCCAAACCCCATGATCCGGTGCCCCGCCGCTAACTCGGCCCGCACCCACGGCTCGGCCTGATCGGGGGCACCGATTTCTTCGAGCATGTTGAGCACGGGGCCGGGCACGCCGCCGTGTGCCGGTCCTTTCAATGCACAAATGGCCGCGGTTAAGGCAGACACCATGTCCGAGTTCGTCGAGATGACCACCCGGCCGGTGAAGGTGGAGGCGTTGAGACCGTGCTCGGCAATCACGCCCAGATAGGCATCGAAGGCGTCAACGCGCGCTTGCGACGGCTCTTCTCCTTCGAGCATGTAGAGAAAGCCCGCGGCCAGTCCATGCTCGGGCTTGGCGGAAACCGGCTCTTGGCCGTTCTTGAGGCGCCAGGTGTGGGCGATGAGCGCTGGAATCTGCGCCTGCAACCGCGCGGCGCGCCGCAGATTTGCATTGATGTCCAGACTGTCCACGTCCGCGTCGTCGAGCGACAACATGGCGGCCGCCATCCGCAGCATGTGCATCCCGCTGGTGTGCGGGGCTAGCTCGCGCAGCGCGGCGATAGTCGCCGATGGCAGCTCACGGGCGCGGTTCATTTCGTCACGGAGCGCGGCGTATTCCTGGCGGTTGGGAAGCTGGCCATGCCACAGCAGATACGCGACTTCTTCGAACGTGACCCGGCCGATCAGCTCGCGAATATCGTAGCCTCGCAAGGTCAGCCGCCCGTTGGCGCCATCAACCTCAGCGATGTGTGTAGCTGCCGCTAGCACACCTTCCAATCCCCGGGCGACTTGCGCTGTGGCGTTGGCCTGCTCCGCAGTACGCATCCACTAACCTCTCAGTCTTGTTTGCTCGGTACGCTGCTAGTCACATCGCACGGCTACGCGGCAGCGAGCCTGCTTTCAGCCAGGTCCGGCGCTGTCCACAGGGATTATAGCGTGTACTAGCGGCGCTGCACGCTGCCGCCCGTCACTCGGCGGCTTTGCTACCCTTGGGGCAATATCGGCATTGCTGTGCCTGTGGCCGGCTGCGTTCCGTTGCGTATCGCTGGCTCTGGCGCACATCGAGGCAAGTACCATGTGGCAATACTGGGGAATGCGCTTGGCCCAGCGCCTCGCGGCCATGCTGCCTGGCCCCACCCGTTATCGTCTCGCCGTGCTGGCGGGGGAGCTGGTGTTCCGCCTGTGGCGAGAGAAGAGCCGCTCTACGATTGAAAATGCCGCCCAGGTGCTCGGCCGGCCTCCGAACGACCGGCAGGTACGGGCAGTGGCGCGGCAATGCTTTCACAACTATGCGAAGTATCTGGTGGAGTTCCTCCGGCTCCCACTGCTCACCTCGGCCGACGTGCTGACAAAGGTCAGTCAGGTGATCGGCTGGGAACACGTCGAGGCCACGCTGGCGCACGGCCGGGGCAGCATCCTCGTCACCGCGCACTTCGGTAACTGGGACATTGCCGGGGCGTCTGTCGCCGTGCATCATCCGGTGTCGGCTGTCGCGGAGACCTTTCAGTCGGCACGCTTAGATGCGCTGATAAGGGAGACGCGCGCCACTTACGGAGTGGCCACCATCCCCCTGGAAAACGCTGCCCGGCAGGTGCTCCGGGCGCTGCGGCGCAATGAAGTCGTGGCGCTCGTTATTGATCGGCCGGTCCACCAACAGGAAGGCGGTGTGCCGGTACGCCTCTTCGGCCGTGATACTCGGTGGCCGGGCGGCGCCGCGGCGCTGGCCATGAAGACCGATGCCTTGGTCCTGGCTGGCGGCTGCTGGCGCAATCCCGACGACACCTACACGATCATGGTGGCGCCGCCGATCCGCTGTGAGACGACCGGCGACCGTGACGGTGATCTGCGGCGCAATATGCAGCGCATCGTGGAGTCGATGGAGCAGATCATTCGCCTCCACCCGGATCAGTGGTATATGTTCCGCCGCATGTGGCCTGTGCCGGCTGTGCCAGCGACATGACGACCGCTCGGCCCTCTCCCCTGACAGGCGCTCGTCATTCCGGCGGAAGCGGGAGGGTGGATTCACATTTGAAGTGCAACACTTCCTGCCAGAACACTTCCGCGGGCGTCTGGTAGTCCAGACACTTACGGGGCGTGTTATTGTACAACTGCACCAACTGCGTAAACCGCTCCGGCGAGACCGTCGCGAGGTCGGTTTTGCGGGGCAGCCCGCGGCGGAGGCGCCCGATGGCGTTTTCCACCCCGCCTTTCTGCCAGGGCGCATGGGTGTCACAGCAGAAGGTCTTGATGCCACGGGTATGGAGTTCGTGATGGTGAGCGAACTCGGTGCCATTGTCGAAGGTGACCGTCTGCCGCCAGGGGGCGGGCAAGGGCCCCAGCAGCCGGGCGAGGGCCTGGGCGATCGGCGTGGCGGCTTTGCCTGGCGGTCGGATGGCGAGGAGCAGCCGGGAGTGGCGTTCATGCACGGTCAGCACCGCTTGGCCATAGGTGTGGAAGAGCATCAGATCGGCTTCCCAATGGCCCGGGGTCTGGCGGTCGGTAGCGCTGGCCGGCCGTTCGGCGAGCGGGCGGCGGAGCTGGATCAGGGAAGCCGGACTCCCGCGCCGCCGCCGGCGGCCCCGTCGCCACTTGGCACGGGGCAGGAAGTGGCGCCAGGCCCGGTCCGGCTTCGTGCGGGTGGTCTGGGCGTAGATGAAGCGATAGATGGTCTCGTGGGAAAGCACGGACCGGCCGGCGTCCCGTCGCAGCCGGCCCGCGATCTGTTCCGGCGACCAGCCTTGTTTGAGGCGCGTGAGGACCTGCTCCCGCCGGGCGGCATCCCGGTCGAGGCGGGCACCGCTCCAGCGGCGGGCGCGGGCCTGCTCCTGGGCATACCGCGGGCGATCGCCCTGCTGCCGGGCGGTATTGCGTTTCAACTCGCGAGCAATGGTCGATGGCGCGCGATCCAGAGTTGCAGCGATTTGCCGGAGCGAGTACCCCTGGGCGTGTAGTCGGGCCAGTTCACACCGGTCTTCAATACCAAGCTGCATGTAGTGGCGGCCCATGGCAACACCTTACTCTGGTGTTGCACTTCGTTTGTGAATCTAGGGAGTCCAGGGCCATTCGTGGCACCCCGGTCAGTCTGGATTGCGGCTTGCGCCGCAATGACGGGGGACAGGGCTACAGCATGTTATGCCCCTACGGTGGAAGCGCCCTCTCCCCGCGGGAGAGGGCTGGGGTGAGGGCCGCCGGGTGGTGAGGATCGCTGGAGCTTAGGTGTCGCCACCCTTGGGCAGGTAGCGGGCCAGGAGGGCCGCCCGGCTCATCCAGACGTCGCCTAGCTCTAGGGAGGGGCCACGCTGCCGCGCTGGCGCCGCATCAGCGGAGTTGCCGGCGGCAGTGCTGGCAGTCTCCTGGTGTAGGCGCGCGGCACCATCCGGGCGGTAGAGGGCCAACAGACCGAGCAGGTAGAGCCGGTCCAGCTCCCGATGCCAGTTCTGCGGCCGTGCCCAGACCGCAAATCCCAGCCGCCGGGCGCCCCGAAAGAAGAGGGTCGTTCCCGTGAGCGCCTTCACGGGATGACCGGGCCGGTCCAAGTCCCCGGCCGCCGCCTGCTGGGCCAGCACGGCCAGATCGCCGCGCAGTGCTTCTATCACTTGCCAGGCCCAGCGGTGCGCCGACGTACTGCGCGGCTGGGCGAGCACGGCATTGTGGAAGTGCAGCCGGCCGATCGTATCGCCCCGCGCAATCCGGGTGCCGTCCGGCAGCGTCAGTGGTTGAGAGCCGGTATAGGGCCCCAGATCGTATTGAAAGATTCCCTCGGGGCGCACGGGGCGCAGGTGGTACCAGCGGGTATAGACCCGTTCCCATAGCCACCATATCCAGAGCAGTCCGGCCGGCTGCCCCGGTGCGTGCGTTCCGGCAGTGAAGAGCACCAGGCGTAGCCCCGTGTGGGCCGCCCGGCGGGTCAGCTGGATCGCTGCGGGCACGGTCTCCGGCGCCGGACCGCCGGCTTCATACCAACGCCGTCCAACCCCCAGAAAGGCCAGTGACCAGCGCACGAACATCCAGATCATCCCCAGCCGCCAAGGGAGGGCACGCAGCCGCCGTGGCGAGGTGCGAATGTGAGCGCCGGTATTGTTTCGGTGCCGGAGGCGCGTGCCGCCAATGCGTTGGAGTCGGCCCTCGCCGGATCGTAGGGACACTGCGGCGCGGCGCATCAAATCCAGGTCTTCGGCAAGGTGCAGATCGTGATTGAAGCCGCCCAGCATGCGGAAGAGGCGGCGGTCCACGTAGAACATCTGGCAATGGATGTTCAGGAGCCGTTTGCCGAACTCCAGCACGCGGGAAAAGCCTCGCTCCCAGAGATCGTCCGAGGCCGCCAGGACCGGAATACTGCCGCCACGCGCCCCGTCGCTCCACGCCGCGGCCACCTCCGGCACCACTGCGGGTCCCAGCGTGGAATCGGCATCCAGGAAGACGAGCACGTCGCCGCGCGCGACCGCTGCACCCCGGTTCTTCGCCCGTGCCGTGCCGCGGCGCGGCTCCTGTGTCAGTTGCACGCGGGGCATGGTGCCCGGCGCGGCGTCCCAGCGCCGCGCCACCTCCTGCACGACGGCGGCGGTAGCGTCACGCGAGCCGTTGTCCACGACCACGCTATCCACTCGATCCAGTGGATAGCGCTGCCGTGCCACCGAGCGGAGCGCCTGCGCGATGTAGGACTGCTCGTTGAGGGCCGGCACGATGACGGAGACGAGTGGCAACGGCTGCTCTGCCGGCGGCGTAGTGCCGCTCGGGAGCGGTGGCCGGGAGGTCCGCTCCTGTTGCCGGAGCGAGACGAGCTGGCTCGCCGTCACAACCTCCCGCTGCGCCGCCAGCGTTGTCAGGCCGTCCAGCACCCGCTCCAGTGCCGGGCTGTCCTCCAGGCGTTGGGGGTGCAGGAAGACCTTGACCACCGGGCAGCGGGAAAGGCCACCGCCCGCGAGCCGGGCGCCCACCGCCACAGCCCCGTTCCCCAGCTGCACCAGCCATTCGTGGAAGCCGCCGACGCCCATATAGCCCTGCCAGGGGGTAGCGATGGCTTGGCCAGTCCGTAGGTCGCGCACCATTGTCTGCTCCAGCAGAAAGTGGTACCCGGCGGCCGTGATGGCGGCGCGCCCCTCCTTGTTGAGCAGCCAAGCCGGGGCACAAAATCCCAGCGGCTCTACTCCCAGCGTATCGGCGAGCGTGTGTCGGGCGGACCGGGCCGCATCGTGGGCGGCCGCGGCCGGCAGACTCAGGAATTCCGCCGCCCCTCCGGCCAGCCAAGCGCCGCGCCAACGTGTCCCCAGCGAACCACGCAAGGCGCCCTGTGCCCGATGGGTCCAGCCGTGCGCCACAATCTCGCTACCGGCAGCCACCTCGGTCCGCAGCAGGCGACACAGGTCATCGTCGTCGGCCAGCGGCCAGCGGCCTGCATAGCAAGGCACTACTTTGAGCACGCGCGGTCGAATGGCTCGCCGATCCAGCTCGTCCAGCAACCGGCGCACACCGGCTGCAAACGGCGGTGCTACGTCATGCACGGTCACGATGAGCAAGCGCCGGGAGGCCGGTGCAGCGATGCCGGACATCAGCAGTCTCTCCTCCCCAGCGCCGCGGCTACGCGCTCCCGTCTATGCGCCTCTACGCCCAGCGCGATTATCGGCCTTTCCTGGCACGGTATACTCTGGCGCCGGCAGGTTGGCGGACAGCCTCCTCCGCGTGCGTTGTCCTAGTGTACCGGGAGCATGAGTAGGCGGCCGTGATAGCGACAACGCTCTTCCGCCTGGGTATGACCGTTGCCCCGTGGCTGCCCAGATCGCTCGCGTATGCCGCTGCCCGGGCCTTTGCGTCGCTCCTGGCCGGCGCCGGCACCGGCGGCTTCCGCGTGGCTATGGCAAACCAGGCGGTTGTCCACGCACGCCCGGCTGCGGACCCCGGCGTGCGGGCCGCAGCCCGCGGTGCCCTCACCCACCAGGCGCTGAACTACGTGGACCTCTTGCAGCTCGGGCGGCTGCCGGCTGCCACGCTGCTCCAACGTATCGAGGTGTCGGGCTATGAGCATCTCCGGCAGGCGCATGCGGCCGGACGGGGCGTACTCATCGTCAGTGGTCATATCGGCAACCTCGACGTGGTGGGACAAGTGCTGGCCTTGCGTGGACACCGTGCCCTTGTTCCCGTCGAGCAGCTCCGGCCGCCGCGTCTCTTCCGGTACGTCTCGGCCCTGCGGGCGCGCTACGGCCTGACCTTAGTACCGGCCGAGGCGGCGTTGCGGCCGGCGCTCCGGACCTTGCGGCAGGGAGGGATTGTCACCCTCATCAACGACTGGGATCGGCAGGGCAGCGGGGTCCCGGTCCGGTTCTTCGGCCGCGAGACCCGGCTACCGGTAGCGCCGGCGGTACTCCATCTACGTACGGGAGCACCGATTGTCCCCTGCTACGTGCATCGCCGTCCGGGCGGCCGGTACGCTGCGTGGGCGGAGCAGCCCATCCACGTACCGGCAACGGGCGGCGCCGAACAGCGTATCCTTGCTATCATGCAGAGCGTCGCCGCGTCGCTTGAGGCTGCGATCAGACGAGACCCGACGCAATGGGTGCTCTTTCACCCGGTCTGGCCCCTGCCAGCCCACGCGGAGCGTGTACCGGGTCCTTCGGGTCGCGGTCCAGCCGGCGAGTTCTGAGAGCGTAGCGACTGCTCCGGAACCAGGCGACGGATGTTGTTGGCCGGCCGAGGGGGGGCCTGCCCGGAGAATCCGGGGGCAGGGCGCGGCGGCAACCATCTCCTCCCTGCCGTCGCCCGGCCGCGTTGGTTGACATGAGCGCGTCCAGCATCACCATATGGTGGACGCACACGAGCGAGAGGGGCGACAAATGAGAGGGTTGACAAATCGAGTTGCGCGGCAAGGAACACCGTGAAACGCGGGGATAGCCGGCCAGGTCTAACCAAGCGAGCGATGAAGATTGCACTCGTGTCGCCGTATGACTACCCCTATCCGGGCGCAGTCACGGAGCATATCTCGTACCTGAACCACTACTTCGAGCGGGCCGGGCACGAGGTGCGTATTCTGGCGCCCTCCTCCCATGACGACGTTGAGGAGCGGATGCAGCATGTGTATCGCGTCGGCAAGCGCATCATCGGTGTTCCGGCAAACCAGTCCATTGCCCGCATTACCCTCTCACTGAACCTGTCGCGCGCCGTCAAGCGTATCCTCGAGGCCGAGAACTTCGACGTCATCCATCTGCACGAGCCGCTGGTGCCGGCCCTAACGCCCACCGTGCTGCGACGCTCGCACGCGGTCAACGTAGGCACGTTCCACGCCAGTCGCCAGAAGTATTTCGGATATTACTATGGTCGCCCCCTCCTGAAACGCTACATCCGGCGTATCCACGGCCGTATTTGCGTCTCCAATGCCGCGCGGGACTTCGTGAGCCACTACTTCCCCGGGGACTATCGAATAATCCCGAACGGTGTTGACGTAGATGCGTTTCGCGTGCAGCGGCCGCTCTTCCCGGAGTTGAACGACGGAAAACTCACGATGCTCTTTGTAGGCCGGTTGGAAAAACGGAAGGGGCTGGTCTACCTGCTGCGGGCGCTGCCCTATGTGCGGCACCACTTCCCGGAGCTACGCCTGATCGTGGTGGGCGCCTTCGACGAAGAGGACATGCGGGAGTATCGGCAGGTCGTCGCGGAGCTTGGCCTGCGCGATGTCGTCTTCAAGGGCTTTGTCTCGACGGAAGACAAGCTCCGCTACTACCAGATTTGCGACCTCTTCGTGTCTCCGGCGCTCGGTCGGGAAAGTCAGGGCATTGTCCTGCTGGAGGCCATGGCGGCCGGCAAACCGGTCATTGCCTCCGACATTGACGGGTATCGGTCCGTCTTGCGCCACGGCTTTGAGGGGCTACTGGTGCCACCGCAGAGTCCGGCTGCGCTGGCCGTAGCCATTGTCCGCTTGTTCAGCGACCCGGCGTTGCGCGAGGAGATGGGGCGGCGGGCGCTGGCGCGAGCGCAAGGGTACGGCTGGCCCATCGTCGCGCGGCAGCTGCTCGACTTCTACGCGGAAACCATCGAACGGCAGCAGCCGCGCCGTCTCCTGCCACACACGGCCTTGCCGATCACGTCGGACACCGCGTGACGGCACCAGGGTAACGGGCTACATGACCGGGTGGCGGCAGACAATCCAACGGCGGACCCGCGCGGCAGCGGAGCAAGCCGTCGGCCCGCTGGCCCGCTGGGGTGTCTCTCCCAACCACCTGACCGTCGCCGGCCTGCTCCTCAATGCCGGAGCCGGGGCCATCCTGGCGCTCGGCTGGCTCGTGCCCGGTGGTCTCGCCGTGCTCGTCGCCAGTGCCTTCGACCTCTTCGACGGTGCCTTGGCGCGGGTCGCCGGCCGCGAGACGCGCTTCGGCGCGTTCTTCGATTCGACGCTGGACCGCTATTCCGAGGCCCTGCTGTTCTGCGGCTTGCTGGTGTGGTTCTCCCGCACCGGCGACTGGCTAGGCGCCGTCCTCTGCTACCTCTCGCTGCTCGGCTCCCTGATGGTGAGCTACGCCCGCGCTCGCGCCGAGGGGCTGGGGCTGGAGTGTAAGGTCGGCTGGTTCCAGCGCCCGGAGCGGATGGTTGTGCTCGGCGTGGGCCTCTTGCTGCCCAGCCCCATCCCGGTAGTCAGTCTGATCATTCTCGCGGTGCTTTCCCAATACACCGTCATCCAGCGTATGATTCATGTGTACCGGCTGACGGCGGGACGGGAACGGGGGCAAGAGTAGGCTTTCGTGTGGAGAGGTGGACCTATCCCCCAACCTCCTCCCTTGCAGAGAGGGGGCTAGAGGCCGTCGTGCCGACCGGTCGCCGCCATGACTCCCCTTCCCTCTAGGGAAGGGGCCGGGGGTTAGGTCCTCGGTAGAGGTATCGAGCAGGTAAGAGCTACATGGACGATCAGGGAGCGCGGACCGCAGCGGTCCACCGCACAACTGCCGAAACCGATGTCCGGGTCGCACTGTGCCTCGACGGGCGCGGCGCGGTGACAGCGGAGACGGGCTTGCCGTTTCTCGATCACATGCTGGCGCAGCTTGGCCGACATGGCCTGTTCGACCTGACTGTACATGCGCGTGGCGATTTGGAAGTTGACGCCCATCACACTGTCGAGGACGTGGCCCTCACACTCGGTCAAGCCTTCCAGGAGGCGCTTGGAGCGCACCTGGGTATCAGACGCATGGCCGATGCGCTCGTTCCGCTTGACGAGGCGCTCGCCCAGGTTGCCGTGGACCTCAGTGGACGGGGCTATGCAGTGTGCGACCTGGGGCTACGCGGCCCAGCCACCGGCAGCATCGAATCCGATCTGTGGCGGCATTTCCTGGAATCGCTGGCTCAAACCGGGCGCTTCGCGCTCCACGTGCGCGTGTTGGCCGGACGGAATGACCACCACCGGCTGGAGGCGGTCTTCAAGGCATTGGCCCGCGCGCTGGACATGGCCACACAGCTTGATCCGCGCCGCGCGGCCCAAGTGCCGAGCACCAAGGGCAGCCTCACAGCCTAGCGGCCCGGACCTCACCCCCGGCCCCTTCCCTGTCAGGGAAGGGGCCGGGGGTGAGGTCCTCTAACTCGCGTCCTGCCGCTGCGACTGCCTCTCTGCACGACTCGTTCTTGGCACTGCATCCACTCTGCGGTACACGGTGGTGCCCCGTGCTGCCGACGGCACGGGCCAACGCTGATGTCTCCGCCACATCCACTTCACAACATCGCACGGGGAGACGCAATGGAGTTGCAGGCCGCGATTCGTTTGGTGATTGCCGCCGGCTGTGCCGGGGCGCTTATCTGGGCACGGTGGCGGCACCAGCGCGTGCGCTCGCTCAGTACGAGCGACGGTCGCTCCCGGCCGGTAGGACTACCACTGGGACGAGTGACCTCGAGCATCTACTGGCTTGGTCTCACGGCCAGCGCGGCCCTCGCCGGTCAAGCCGTAGCCAGCCTCGTGACCCCCTGATCCTGGTCAGCCCGCCCCGGCCCCGTCATTCCCGCGAAAGCGGGAATCCCCCCCGCTCCACTGACCACTAGCCACTGGCGGCGAGGGGGCCGGGGGTGAGGCGCGGTCCAACCTGCCTCCCACGACGGCACTCCGGTCAAGCACGGTCACGATCCCGAACCGATGCAGCGCCCGGTAACCGGCCGTCACCCGCTCCACCTGCGCCTCCGTACACGATACGCAGATAATGGCTGCGGGCTGCTGGCGCTGCGTGGCGAGACGACCGGAGACGTTGCTCACCAGCACGTGCTCCAGCCGCGGGCTGTCGCCGGCCTCGCCCTCTACAAGCGCCCAGAAGGGATACTCCCAGGCGTTCGCCCCCAAGATCAGACCGATGTGGCGGTATGGCTGCGTGTTGAGATAGCGGATGGCAGCGCGATAGTCCGCACCGAACGGCCTGGTGGCGAAGTATTGATCCGCGCGCTCGGTGGAGAAGATGGAGCGTGGCCCATAGAGTGGGCGAGTTTCGTTGTAGCCGATCAGCACCAACGCCGCGACCAGCAGCACCGCCGCCGCGCCATGACCGATTCGGCGCGGCCAGCCCCGCGACAGCGCGATGCTCACGGCCGGCGCCCAGAGGACGAAGAGCGGTAGGTGTAGTCGGCTGTGCCATGGTTGCCACTTGAGCACGAGGCAGAAGAGCAGGAAACCGGCCACCAGCCCCCCCGCGTAGAGCAGCACCGGCGCCCTTTTGAGCGCGCCGCGCGCGCAGATCGCGACGAGGGTGTACAGGATCAGGAGCAAGTGGAGCGGATTGCTGGCAATGTCCTCGTGCATGTGAAACGGTTCGAGTCGGAACTGCTGAATCTCTGGTGTCGTCACCTGCTGCCAGGTGGTGCGCGGGTCGCTCGCGTCTATCCCGATGAGCGCGTGCGCCCGGTCTATCCACTGCGCTAACTGCTGACCGATCTGCGCTCGGACTTGCTCGGAGCCGACGGGCACGCTGGCGTGTAGGCTGGCGTTTCTGATGACGTTGGAGAACAGCGCCGCCACGCCGATGACCTCGTTGGTATAGGACGACGTGCTCGCTCCGTCCTGCCGGACCAGTGGTGCGCCGTAGAGGTTGGTGTTCCGCAGCCAGTGGCCGAGATTGAGGGCGAGGGCAACGACGGCAATCAGGAGGACGTGTCGGTAGCAGCGCCAGCGTAGGGATCGTCCGTAGCCGACCAGCAGCCACACCACCAGCGGCGCGGCGAAGAGGTAGGCCGTGGCCTTTGTCAAGAGCGCCAGACCCAGGCTTGCACCGACCGCTGCCGATACCCCCCAGCCGGGGCTACGGATCGCTGCCAGGATGAAGTAGGCCAGACAGACCAGCCAAAAGGTGACCACGTAGTCGTTTTGCGTGCTGGAGCCTTGCAGCATCCCCATCGGCAGCGTGGCCGCGATCACGCTCGCCAACACCTGCCCTGCTCCGGCCGCACCGAGCCGCTGCGCCAGCAGCGACACGCCGACCATGCTCCCTACCATGCCGAGCCACTGCACCAGGTTGAGCAGCCGGTCATTGCCGGCCAGGATGTGTATGTGCATGAGGATGAATTCGGCCCCGGGGGGAAAGTGGAGCTGTCGCGGAATGTGCGTCGGGTAGTGCGCGACGCTCTGGTTTTGGATCCAGTGCATCACGCGAGGTAAGTGGTAGGTCATCGAGTCGTAGGTGTTCGGGGGTGCTACGATAGCCGTGAGGCCGGCTATCACCACAATAGCCCCCAAGCCGCACATCGCAAGCACGACCATACGCTCGGGAAGGCGACCGGGCCTCACCCCCCGGCCCCCTCTCCACCACGTGGAGAGGGAGAGTCGCACGGCAGCAGCCTCCCTCCGGGGAAGAGGCTGCCGGTCGCTACGCCGACTCTCCTTCTCTTTAGGGAAGGGGCCGGGGGTTAGGTCTAACCCACCTCCGACCGAAGCACCGGCCCACGCGAGCAGGAGCACGCTCAACGCCGCAGCGGTGGTTAAGCCCCAGAGCGCCACCAGCCACGGCCAGGTAAGCAGGCCGAACAGACTCAGCCCTTCCGTGAAGGCGGCGACGAGGACGCCCCAGACGACGGCTCCGGCCAGCAACGCTTCCCGCCAGCGGTGCCCCCGGCCGCTCAAGAGCGCGGCCTGGCCAAAGCAGAGCACCAGGAGCACAAGGCATACGGACGGTAGGAGTGCGGCTGCGCTCATCGCCAGGCAGGATACAGTGGAAGAGCCATTAGCCGTCAGCTTGAAACGGTGGGCGGGATTCGCCTACGGGTCGAAGGCTGACGGCTGATAGCGTATCGCTCCCGCCGGTAGCGTAGACTGGATTGCCATGAACTTGTCCGCTGATTCTCAAGCCGTTGAGGCCGTAGTGCGGCGCTATTACGCTGCGTTAGAGGCCGGCACACCGCTCGCGCCGTTCTTTGATCTGGATGGACCTTGTCAGCCGGTGGTCAAGATCGGCACCGAGGCGGATGAGTTCGACGTTGGCCGGGCCGCCGCCGTCGCTGTCCTGGCGAAAGTCAGCCGCGAGCTACGGGACAATCGCTTGGAATCGCAGCGGCTGTGCCTGCACGTGGCCAGTGACACGGCCTGGTTTGCCGACGAGGTGTGGTGGGCCGGCACGGCCGGCGGCGCGCCGTTTGCGGGCTGCACCCGCTGGAGTGGCGTACTCCGCCGCCGGGCAGCGCAGTGGCGGTTTGTCCTGATGCACGTGTCCGAGCCGGTGGAGTGACCAGCCCGCATCTCGCCTCACCCCTGGTGGTTGTCATGTCCCCCTGTGGAGCGGGGGGATGATAGGGGGGCCGGAATCCGGCGGCCGGGGGTGAGGCCCGCACGCCTCCCAAGCCCCATTGCTCCAGGTCGAAAGGGAACAGTCGAAGATGGGAACGCCATCGCTGCATCCTGACCGCGAGACCATCGTGGTGCTGGATTTCGGCTCGCAATACAGTC
This sequence comes from Chloroflexota bacterium, assembly GCA_965220865.1. Lineage (GTDB taxonomy): Bacteria > Chloroflexota > UBA11872 > UBA12225 > JAJDUF01 > JAJDUF01. The sequence goes on along the minus strand of OZ244848.1, from coordinate 1,468,147 downwards.
GCTTGATCTGTCGGCGCGTGCGCGAGGCGCGGGTGTACGCCGAGTTGCTGCCGTGGAATGCCGCGGCGGAAACCATTCGGGCGCTGCGGCCCATCGGGATAATCCTCTCCGGCGGCCCGGCCAGCGTGTATGAGGCCGAGGCCCCGACGATACCGCCGCCGGTATTCGACCTCGACGTGCCGATTCTGGGCATCTGCTACGGCATGCAGCTGCTGGCCCACCAGCTTGGCGGCAAGGTCGCCCCGGCGCCGCGGCGGGAGTATGGCGCGGCCACCATTCACGTGGAGGCAGCGGAGGAAGGCGGTGCCGACGTAGCCGGTCGGCTCTTCCGCGGGCTGCCCGCCGAGCTACCCGTATGGATGAGCCACGGCGACCATGTTGAAGAGTTACCCCCCGGATTCCGTGTGCTGGCGCGGTCCGCCAACTCACCCGCAGCGGCGATGGCCGATGGCCAGGGCCGTGTAGGACTGCAATTTCACCCCGAGGTCGTCCATACGCCGCAAGGACAGCAGCTTATCGAGAACTTCTGCTACGGCCTGTGTGGTGCTGCGGGCGGCTGGACCACCGGCTCGTTCATCGCCGAAGCGACCGAGCAAATTCGCCAGCGCGTGGGCCACGGCCGGGTCGTCTGCGGCCTCTCCGGTGGCGTGGACTCGGCGGTGACGGCGGCGCTCGTACACCGCGCTATCGGCGATCAGCTGACCTGCATCTTCGTAGACAACGGCCTGTTGCGCCAGAACGAGGCCGCGGACGTCGTGGAGACCTTTCAGCGCCACTTGGGGTTCGAGCTAGTGGTGGCGAACGCGGCGGATGAGTTCCTGCGGCATCTGCACGGTGTCACCGACCCGGAGAGCAAACGCCGGATCATCGGCGAACGGTTCATCCGCGTCTTCGAGCGGGTCGCCGGCAACCTGACCTACGGAAACCGCACCACCTTAACCGGGGCATCGGAATGTGCGGTTTCCGTAGGTCACCTGGACACCGTCGAGTTCCTTGCCCAAGGCACGCTCTATCCCGACGTGATCGAGAGCGGCGGTGACGATGCTCATACCCGCACGGCCCAGGGAGAGAGTGGGGGCGGCGAGGCCGCCGCGCGCATCAAGACGCACCACAACGTCGGTGGGTTGCCGACCAACTTGCAGTTCCAGTTGATCGAGCCGCTGCGCTATCTCTTCAAGGATGAAGGACGCGCCGTGGGCACCGAATTGGGCTTGCCGGAGGAGCTAGTCTGGCGCCACCCGTTCCCCGGCCCGGGGCTGGCCGTGCGCGTCGTCGGCGCCGTGACCGCCGAGCGCGTGGCCACGCTCCAGCAGGCGGATGCGATCTTCATCGAGGAAATCCGGGCGGCCGGCTGGTACCGGCGGCTCGGCCAGGCGTTCGCCGTGCTGACCCCGCTGCAGAGCACCGGCGTCATGGGCGACTTCCGCACCTACGGACATCTCATCGCCCTGCGGGCCATCCTCACCAGCGACTACATGACCGCCGACTGGGCGCCCCTGCCCCACGACCTGCTCGGCCGGGTCGCCACGCGCATTGTCAACGAGGTACCCGGCGTCAACCGCGTCGTCTACGACATCACCTCCAAACCCCCCTCCACCATCGAGTGGGAATAGGCTCCGCGCTGTTGACGTTTCCCAGTCATTCGACACTCCCCGGTCATTCCCGCGCAAGCGGGAATCCAGGGCAGGCTGCCCACACGTGGATGACAGGTGTGGGCCACAGATCAGATGCTGGTGCGTGTTAGCCTAGGTGAGCACTGTGCCTATATTACGGGTGGGGTCGTTAGAGAGATGCAGTGCTAACACACGAAGTAAGAGCAGATGACCGAAACTCCGTCCAGGCGTAGACTGTCAACGTTGTGGCGCTGGCTCCTGGGTGTGGGTGTCTCTGCCACTGCACTCTTCCTTGCTGTAGCTCTATCGGATCGCCTCGGTTTCGAGTGGTCGCTGCTTATCTTTCTTCTCGGTCTTATCGTTGGACCGTGTCTTCTTGCCGGTCTTGGCGGCGCTGGGCTGGATCGTGTGGACTTTCGCTATCAGCGGACACCTCTAGTCCCCAACGGATGCCCCTCTGCCGCTCAGAAGTTCAGCGCCCAAGCCTAACGCCCGCTTGACCTTTCCGGTCTCGACCCTTGCTATAATGCGTTTGGAGCGCATGCATTCTCTGGTGGCGATATGGACAAGCAACTCACAATTCGGGGTGTAGACGCCTCACTCGATACTCATCTGCGCGCTGAGGCTCAACGGCGCCGTTTGAGCCTCAATCGCACCGTGCTCCAGCTTCTGCGTGAGGCGATTGGGTTGGACACAGTGCCCCCGTCTACTGGTGGTGCTGAGGCGCGAGCACGCTCCACCGATTTGGACCACCTTGCCGGCACATGGCCGCCGGCGGAAGCCGACGCGCTGGATCAAGCGCTCAAATCCATGCGTCACCTCGACCCCGAACTCTGGTCGTGAGAATCCTCCTAGATACCTCGGCGTACTCGGCGTTCAAGCGTGGGCAGCCGCAGATCATCGCGGCATTACGCGAGGCTTCGTTCATCGGTCTGAATACCATTGTGCTAGGCGAGTTGTTGAGCGGGTTTGCCCGCGGCAATCGGGAGGAGCAAAATCGGCGAGAGTTACGCGAGTTCATCGCATCCCCGCGTGTACGAATCATCTCTATGGGTTTAGAGACGGCCGAACGTTTCGCGGTCATTTACCGTGCGCTGTATGACGTAGGCCGGCCGGTACCTACGCACGACCTCTGGATTGCGGCATCGGCTATGGAGCATGGTCTGCGCGTCTTAACCACCGACTCACACTTCCGTCGCATTGGGATGATTGTCACGGAATACGTGAGTATCGCCGCGCCGGAGAACCGCGCCGACCTCTCGACGGTTGGCGCGGTACAGTAGGCGTGCCGCCGATTCGGGCTGCCAACCCCGGACGACGCAGACATTGTGCGGTTCATCGGCTGCCCTTCTGCCGACTTCTACGCTTGGCTACGGACATTATGTCCACCGGCAGTCGCTACTGCGTTTGTCGCGGCGGTAGACGGTGCCGAGCTGCGCCTCATCGCCGAGGCCGGGCGGCTCTATCCCCACGTTCACGCGGTACTCACCGAGCTGCGCGCCGCCGTGGGGCGGCTGGCGCTGTGTACGAACGGCCGGCGGGAGTATGTAGAGACGGTGCTCCGAGCTTACGACCTGGCGCCGTTCTTTGCGGCGGTGCGGCACCGCCAAGTCGAGACGGACACCAAGCCGGGGATGGTGCGGGGCCTCCTGACGCAGCTGCCCGACCGACCGGCCATCATGATCGGCGACCGGCGGATGGACATTGCGGCGGCGCACCGGAACGACCTGCTCGCCATCGGCGTAACCTATGGCTACGGCTCGGCGCAAGAGCTGCCAGCGCTGGTACGGCGCTTGCTGCGATGAACGTTGCCAACTTAATCAGGTGGATTGGCCACCACCCTGACCCTCCCCCGGAGCCAGCTCCAGGGGAGGGAATAGACCGTCCCCCTGCGCAGCGGGGGAACCATAGGGGGGCCGGAATGACGGGACGAGCGCCGCACACCCCCTCTCCACACGTGGAGAGGGGGCCGGGGGGTGAGGCCGGCCTCAGTACCGCTCGTTCTCGTCCCCGTACCAAGTCGTCGCCGGCAGCGCATAGGTGGTCGTGATCGGTGGCTCCAGGCCGGCCCCGGCGCGCACCAGCAGCGCCAGCATCGTGACGAAATCGTCGTGGCCTTGGTGATCGGGGACGAAGAAGGTCAGCTGGCCGCTCGCGCGTGGCAGCATGCGCGCTGCCCCTACCTGCCGCCACAGTTCCGCCTGCTCGGCCGAATGGTCCGGCTGCCAGACCAACAGACGCGCGGCGTTGACCGCAGCGAGCAGGTCGTAGCCGAGACGCGATTTCGTCGCTGCCGTGAACACAAACGGCTCGACCACGGCCGTCCCTAGCGCCCGGCGCAGGCGCGTAGCGAGGTCGGCCCCCAGCCCCGTCGCATCCACGACCACCCGCCGGCAGTGCCACACCTCGCCCAACAGGTGCGCCAGCCGCGCGTACTGCTCGTGCAGCGGCCGGTTGGTCCACCAGTAGACCTCGACCAGCCGTAGCCGCACCTCGTCGTCGGTGCGGGTGACGGCGGCTATACCGACGACCGTGCTGTCTCGCCTCTCCGATGCCTGGTCACTGTCGGCGGTGAGGCCTGTGCCGGGCACCGCCCCGGTAGCGGCGCCGGCGACATCTATCGCAGCGACGTACTCCTCGCCGTCGTCCGGTGCGGTCTGGCGAGCGTGCGTACCCTGCAAGAGCAAGCGTTGCTCGGGGCTGAAGAGGGCACTCCGGTCGGCGACAGTCTGCAAGAGGTATTGCGTGCGGATGATCGGGTGTTGGGCGCCCAAGCGCTCGATCTCGTGCTCGACGAATTGGCGGTAGGCCGGCATGACCGCAGCCCCAAACGTCCAGGGATACTCGAAGTGGCGCTGCTCGCCGCCGGCCCGCTGGGCCGCCAGGTTGTGTTGCCGCTCCTGTTCGAGCAGCGTGTCGTCGGTCCAGGCCGTGCCGTACAGCACCACGACCGTATTGTGAGCCGCCGCCATCGGCAGGAACTCGCGCTGAAACTTCTCCCGATCAACGTCCTGCGCCTCATCCACCTCTAGTAGCAGCGAAGCGGTCGCGCCGACCACATGGGCACTCGGTTGTGCCGAATAGAAGGTGGCCCTGGCCCGGCCCAGGGTCAGCGCCTGGTGGTCCTGCCGGATACCCTGCCCGCGATGCAGGGAGTTGTCGAGCAGCTCGCGCAGCCGCGTGAAGCTCGTCACGCCCTGGGGCTGCCAGGTCGGCGCCGCTTTGATGATCGTCCCGCCGTGCTGCGCGTGGCGCGTCAGCAGATAGGCCTCGATGACCGCGCTGACCTCGTTCTTGCCCATCTGCCGCGCCATCATCACCGTCCACAACCCCCCGCTTTGGATACGGTGGCGTTGGCGCGCCAGTACGTCAGCCACGATGGCGCGAGCCACCTTCAGTTGATATGGCCTGAGCGGCCGGCCGAGCACGTGCCGGGCGAAGCCACCAACGTCGGCAAGCAGCCCGCCCAGGGTAGGGCCGTGTTGAGCCGCTGACTTGACGGACATAGGATTGTGTGGACCCCTCGCCGGACCGAAATACCCCGCTGGGGCTGTGGTGCCGACCCGGCGGGATGCAGAGCGCAGTCGGGTGTGCGTATCAGTCCATATTGGGGAAGCCGACCCCGACCGCAACGGCAGGGCACCGGGCCGCCGGGCCCCACTGCTCGCAGCCAGCCCTCAGGTGCTGCTCGCTAAGTCGCGGCCGCGCGCCGCCCGAACCGGCGCCGCACGGACGCCAGGCTGGGAAGACCCAACGCGCCCCGCAAGCCCCAGAATACGGCGAGCAGACCGATGATCCCCCAAACCACGGCCCAGACGACGGCCGGGATCGGCGTGATGCTCGCCGCCAGCTGGGCATCGTTGTGTACCTCCGTCGCGGTGGTGAGGGCAAAGAGCGTCCGCAGGTCACCGAGTGCGGCCAAGCACAGTTGGAGAGCCAGCAGCGCGCAGACGACCTGGAGACTCCGCCGCCCCAGCCACTTCGCTGCAACTGCGGCTAGGGCCGCCAGGCCGAGCAAGGCCAGCACCGCGTCAAAATCGCTGCGGGACCACACGATGGCTACGACCGGGAGCAAGACGGCGTGCGCTACCAGCACCCCGCGCAGCAGGCCCGGCCTCCCCAAGCTGCGTAGCCACAGCGCGCCGGTGACGGCACTCCCCAAGTAGCCCGCAGCGGCGATAGCCAGCGACCATCCCCCGGCGATCAGCGCCGCGCCGCCACCAAACCCGCCGGCCTCAAGCTGGATACCGGCTACCTGTCCGCCGGTCAGCAGGGCCACCAGCGCGTGCCAGACCTCGTGGACGACGGTGGCGTAGGGGCGTACCGGCAGCAGCGCCACGCTGCCGAACGGCACCAGCCACAGCACCGTGCTCAGGCCGGTCCCCGTCCAGGCGGCGGCGCGGCCCGACAGAGCAGTTGACACCGGTCCCTCCTCCCCCTGGCTGTTGCACAATCCTTCACTAGCGTAGACCGGCCCCAGCGCGCGCGAGTTTCAGCGGCCTAGTTCCCACCACACTACCGCCGGCCCATGTTCAGCGCAGCCTCCTGGCACCAATTTTGGACTCGTCCCCAAAACCCCCTTGACAAGGGCCTCGGAGCGGCGTATATTGAACGTGACCAATGATTTTAGAACGAGTTCTATATTCCGAGCAAGGCACGACGGCGCCTGATCGGTGCCCTGTGCAGGAGAAGTAGCCATGCCAACAAACGTAGCGGAGCCGGGCCGCACGACGAAGGGCGAGCAGACGCGGGCGCTGATCCTCCGCACGGCCCTCGATCTCTTCCGTGAGCGCGGCTACGAAGAGACCACCATGCGCCTCATTGCTCAAGAGGCCGGCGTCGCCCCCGGCAACATCTACTACTACTTCCGCTCCAAGGAGCACCTGATCCAAGGGTTCTATGCGCTCACGCTCGACGAGCACGTCACCGCGTCCCGGCCGGTGCTCGCCCAAGAAACCGACTTGCGAGCGCGGCTACTGGGTGTGATGCGCGCCAAGATCAAGACCTCGGAGCCGTATCATCGCTTCTCCGGCATCCTGTTCAAGAGCGCCGCCGACCCCAGCAGCCCGCTCAGTCCCTTCAGCCCCGAGTCGCACCCGGTCCGGCAGGCGAGCACGGCCCTGCTTGCCGCAGTGCTCACCGGCTCCCGGACCCGCGTTCCCGACGACCTGCAAGCCGAGCTGCCCAACCTGCTGTGGCTCTACCACATGGGCATCATCCTGTTCTGGCTGCACGACAGTTCGCCGCAGCACGTGCGTACCTACCGTCTCATCGAGCATACGGTCGAGTTGATCGCGCGGGTCATTGGGCTGGCGACCGTGCCCCTGCTGCGTCCGATTCGCACGCGGGTGCTCCGCCTCCTGGCCGACTTACGCCAGGACACGTCCTAGCGCGCCCGTGCCGGCGTACTGCATCGGTATTGGGGGCTGTATGCAGCGTGGGATGTCCGCGCTGAACCGGGGCTGCTTGTAGCGTAGAGGGGGAGGGAACCATGCCATTGCGAGCCGTCCTCATCACTCCCGCGCGACGCTTTATTGCCAATCGCGTGGGCCTCGGGTACCAGATTCCCCTGGGGTTGGTGTTCATCGGCGGGCCGTTGCTCGATGCCGGTCACGCGGTACGGCTGATTGACAACGACGCCTACGGCTGGGATGACCGTCGCCTCGCCGATGAGGTAGCGAGCTTCCGACCGGACTGCGTGCTGCTGGGCCACACCGGCTCGACGGCCGCGCACGCGACCTCGCTGGCGACGGCGCTGGCGATCAGGCGCCGGCTTCCCGACGTGCATATCGTCTATGGCGGCGTGTTCCCGTCGTATGCCGCCGTGTACTCGCTCCAAGCGTGCTCCGCCCTCGATGTCGTGGTCCGTGGCGAAGGCGAAGCCACCTGCGTGGACTTGCTCGCCGCGTGGGAGCAGGGCACGAGCCTGGAGCAGGTGGACGGCATCACCTGGCGCGACGGTCATACTATCCGCACGAATCGCTCGCGCCGGCCGATCCGGTGCTTGGATGCCTACCGTCCCGGCTGGGAGTTGGTGGATTGGCCGCGCTACACGCTGTTCGGAGTCGGTCGCTCGGCCGGGATGCAGTTCAGCCGGGGCTGCCCGCTCACCTGTACCTACTGCGGCCAGTGGATGTTCTGGAAGCAGTGGCGCCACCGCAGTCCGCAGAACTTCGTCGCCGAGCTACGCACGCTGGCCGAGCAATACGGCGTGAAGATCGTCTGGCTGGCGGACGAGAACTTCGCCGCCAGTCGCGAGGTGGTAATTGAAGTCTTGCAGCGGCTCATCGCTGCCGATCTCGGGCTATCGCTCAACATCAACATGACCGCGGCCGACGTTGTGCGCGATGCCGATATTCTCCCTCTCTACAAGGCCGCCGGCGTGGACTACGTGGTGATGGGCGTGGAAACACTCAATGACGCGGTAGCCACCGCCATTCGTAAGAACAATCCCTTCGCCGTCTCTCGTGAGGCCGTCCGGCTGCTGCGCCAGCACAAGATCATCAGCCTGACCAACATCATCTACGGGCTGGAAGACGAGACCGTCGGCACACTGCTCACCAAGTTTCGCCAGTTGTGCCAGCTCGACTCCGACATTCTCAACGCCGTCTATCTGACGCCCCACTTTTGGACTGCCGACGGTCGCGCCACCGATCCGCACGACATCATCCAGACCGATATGTCCCGCTGGACCTACCGTAACCAGGTCATCGCAATACCGCAACTCGCTCCGTGGCTGCTCTTTGCCGGCGTCAAGCTCACCGAGGGCTTGTTCCACCTGCGTCCGCGCGCACTGAAGCGCCTCTTCTGGGGCAGCGACCGGCGCGTGCGCCGCATTCTGCGCTCGTCGTTGGCGGTGGGGGTGCGCGTTGTCCTCGCGGAGGTGGCACAGTTCCTGTTTGCAACGGAGTTCTCGCCGCGTGGCGCGCTCGACCGCATTCCCGGCGCACCGGAGCGCCGTTCGCGCCCGACCCGCCGACCCTCGCCGTCCAAGCGGCAGGAACCGGTGGTAGCGGCCGGTGTGAACGCGGCTATTCAGGCCGGCTGAGGGCCTACGACTGGAGAGTGGTCGGCAGTGTGAGCAAGACACAAGGAGGGAGCCGGAGGCATGTGGACGATTATCGCGGGTGGGTCCGGCCTGATCGGTCGCGCCCTCACCGAGGACCTGACCTCAGACGGACACGAGGTCATTATCTTGAGTCGCCGGCCGGAGCGGGTGCGGGGCTTGCCTCCCGGCGCCCGCACCGTCCGCTGGGATGGTCGCACGCCCGAGGGCTGGCAGGAGTACGTTGACGAGAGCGATACTATTGTCAATCTCACAGGTACACGTATCGTCCCCTGGCCATGGACGGCTGCTCGCAAGCGGCAGATTCTCGATAGCCGCGTACACTCCGGCGCAGCCGTGACCCAGGCCGTCGAGGATGCCGGTAAGCGGCCCCGGGTGGTCGTGCAAGCGTCGGGCGTCGGCTTCTACGGTCCGCGCGGCGATGAGGCCATTGACGAAGCTGCGGAGTCGGGCGATGATTTCCTAGCGCAGGTCTGTATCGCCTGGGAGGCCACCGCCGATCCGTTGGACGCGCTCGGTGTGCGGCGGGTGATTATTCGCACCGGACACGTCTTGAGCCGGACCGGCGGGCTGCTGCCCTACATCGTGCTGCCCTACCGGCTGTGGCTCGGAGGCCCGCTGGGTAACGGTCGTCAGGGGCAGCCCTGGATCCATATCGCCGATCACGTCGCTGCCGTCCGCTGGCTCATCGAGCACGAGGTGGCGACTGGAGCCTTCAACTTGGTAGCGCCGCAGCGCACGACCAATGCCAGCATGAGCCGTGCCCTTGGGCAGGCGCTCGGCCGGCCCGCCTTTGTGACCGTCCCGGCCTTTGTGCTACGCCTCCTCTTGGGGGAGGAGGCCACTATTCTGCTGGAAGGGCAGCACGCGGTCTCGGCGCGGTTGCAAGAGTTGGGGTTCTCATTCCGGTTTCCCACTGCCGAGGCGGCATTGAGCGATCTCTTGGGCTGAGGCCGCCGGTAGTACGTTGGCCCACAGTTCGCTACCTACGAGCGGGAGCGGTGTAGCAGGTGCGGACAGAAAGGAGCAGGCAGATGCCACATTGGCGCAAGACGCTCATTAACCCGGAGACAACGGCCCTGCAGGACCGCCCGTTGGGCAGTGACCGGCGCGCCCTCCGGGTGCATGTCTCCGGCTTGGTCTGCGAGACCATCTGAGCGCAGCGGACGATGGCGGCCCTGGCAGGGCTGCCCCAAGTCGAGGCGGTGGCCTTCGAGCGCCGGGACGACAGCTTCACCGTGCGCTATCGCGGAGAGCTTCTCCGCCTGGGACCGGTCGCCGCGGCGGTACAGACGGCAGTGGTCGGAAAGCCGATCCGCCGGTTGCTCGACCGGCTGCGCCGGATGGTGGTCGGCCAGCGGCCCACTCGCCCACCTACTGCCGCGGCAGACGTAGACAGCGACGTAGCACAGCAACCTACGAGGAGGTAACGATTGCCCATCTGCTACGCACTCCGATCTTCGGCTACCATGGCACCTTTCATGTGCAGCGACAGGATAAGGAAGGAGAGAGGACATGCGAACGATCATTACCGGCGGATCAGGCCTCATCGGTCGCGCGCTGGCGGCGGAGCTGGCCGCTGCCGAGCACGAGGTCATTATCTTGAGCCGGACGCCCGGTCGGGTTAGCGGCCTGCCCGCGGGAGTGCGAGCAGCCGGCTGGGACGGCCGCACCGCCGAGGGCTGGCAGGACCTGGCCGACGGTGCCACTGCCATCGTCAACCTGGCCGGCGAGAGCATCGCCGCCGGACGGTGGACGGCAGCGCGGAAGCGGCGTATCGCCGCCAGCCGCCAGCAAGCGGGCGCGGCCGTGGTGCAGGCTGTGGCCGGCGCGACGACCAGGCCCCAGGTCGTCATCCAGGCTTCCGCCGTCGGCTACTACGGCCCGCGTGGTGACGAGACGATTACCGAAGATTCGGCTGCCGGCGACGATTTCCTCGCCCAGGTGTGCGTGCCTTGGGAGACCTCGACGGAGGAGGTCGAGCGGCTGGGTGTGCGTCGGGTAATCATCCGCACCGGCATCGTCCTCAGCCGCGACGGCGGCGCCCTGCCGCGCATGATGCTCCCCTTCCGGCTCTTCTCCGGCGGGCCGCTCGGCAGCGGACGCCAGGGGTTTCCCTGGATTCACCATGCCGACGAGGTGCGCGCCATTCGCTGGCTGATCGAGCACGAGGACGCGAGCGGCCCGTTCAACCTCGCCGCGCCGGAGACGCTGACCAATGCCGAGTTCGGTCGGGTGCTGGGTCGTGTCCTGCGGCGGCCGTCCTTCATGCCGACGCCCGGCTTTGCCCTGCGGCTCGTCTTGGGTGAGCTATCCACGCTACTCCTCGACGGTCAGCGCCAGGTGCCGCAGCGGCTGCTGGGCCTGGGCTTCACCTTCCGCTTTCCCACGGCGGAGGCGGCGCTGCGCGACCTGCTCGCCTGAGGGCGGCGCAGTGTACCTCACCCCCCGGCCCCCTCTCCACCACGTGGAGAGGGGGGTATGGTGGAGGCCGGCCGGCTGCTCCCTCTCCACATGGTAGAGAGGGCCGGGGTGAGGGCCGGTGAGCGTGTCATCTTCTCCGCGCAGTGTGTAGACTGATGCCGATGAGCCAGTAGTTACCGGCGGCGAAGGAGTTCGGGATCATGCTTGGCGAGTTAGAGGCGGGAGCAGTCGGGCAGTTTCAGGAGGCGTTGGTGGAGGCGAACTACTCCCTGACAACCGACCGCTTTCTACAGCTCCTCCGGGATGGCCAGCGGCCAGCGACCCTCGTCCGCGACGCCCTCAATGCTGCGGCGCCGTTCCTCACGGTGCCCTCCCACGTCATGGTCAACCCGCAGGGCGAGTTCATGGGCGTGAACTACGACCACTGCGTGCTGGGCCTGCGGGCCTCGCACCGGATGGTGCCGTACCTGCCACGCGACCACCAGATGCTCTCGATGGCACAGGCTGTCTGGTACATGCCCCAGGGCCTCGACGTGTGGGATCAGCTGCTCTGCGAGTTCCCCGGTCACTATGCCCGCGACGACAAGCACTGTGGCGACCAGCCTGGCGGTCGCACGCCGGACGGCCGGGACCGCTTTGACGGTCCCACCTGGACCGCCCCCAAACAGTGGTTCCAGACGGACCATACCCCTATCGTGGACGGCACGATCCCCGACCGGCTCAATCGGTTCGCCGCCAGCATCATGGAAGGCGATAAGCAGACTGCCTATCAGCTTTCGCTGGGGCTACACGCCGAGCCGGACCCGGCCGTGCGCCGCCAGCTCGAGTCGCAGCTGCTCTTCTGCGGAATCATTGACCTCCAGGAGACGCTGCTCGGCGGGCGCAAGATGCAGAACATCGGTCACAAGGCCCTGCGGGCGCGGGCGCTCGTCCATCTCGCCGAGGTGATCGGCTGGGAGCACGCCGCCGCGCTGCTCTACTGCGTGGTGCCGGACATCGCGACGATGCCGCGGCTCTACACGCTCTTCGACCTCTCGACGCAGACCCTGGGCATGAACTTCCGCCAGGACCTCTACACGCTCAAGCAGCGGAATGACCAGCCGATGACCGACGCGGAGCGCGATGCTTTTGTAGACCTCATTCTGCACGCCGGAGCAAGCGAGGTAACGGAGCACATCACCGCGCTGCTGCGCCAGGGGAAAGCGCTGATTCAGATTTCGGACACGATCACCGCAGCCTTTGCCAAGCATGTCGTTGACGACGTCTGGAGCCGGCGCAGCTTCTTCCAGTCCGGCCACGCCTACGACTACAGCAACGTGGTCAGCTTCTGGCTACGGAACTACGACCACCCGCACCAGGCCAAGGCGCCGTACTTCCAGGGCCTCTTCATCAACGACGTCATCAAGGTCAACAACCAGTTCCCCCAGGACCCCACCAGCGAGGTCTACCTCGGTGACTGGCGCGAGCACAAGACTTGGGCCGACGGCTTCACCGTCAGCGAATCTCTGGGCCGGTTGATCGCGGCCGTGGAGGACGTGGACGCCGCCCGTGCCGAGGCGCTCACCCGGTCGTACCTGGAGCGCACGTCCGAGCGCCGGCCGCTCATGGAGGCGCTTTCTATCTGCTCCAGCAAGTTCCAGAACGACCCCCATCAGCAGCGCAACGCGGCCACCTCTATCGAGGAGTGGGAGTTGACCACGGCGACCAAGTACCGCGATACGATCCTCATTGCCTGGGCGAAGTACATCGCCGGCTGCATCAAGCGCACCACCGCTCTCGACTGCACCCGCCTGTTCGAGGAGCGGTTGGGGAAGAACAACGGCAGCACGGTGATTGCGGCCAGCCCGCTGCAAGAACGCGATCAGGGCGTCATGGGCATGACGCTGGCCAAGCCGGCGGACGACGCCTAACGAAGATGGACGGTCCGCGATCCCTCCATAGCAGCGAGTGGGAGCAGCTCAACACTGTTGTCGAGACGGTCTTCCGTCCAGGGATGTTCGAGCAGTACCCCCAACTCTTCAACGAGGCCAACCGCCACAATCTGCGCGTGGTTGCCGCGGACGGCAAAGTCGTCTCGCACGTGGGCATGATCGAGCGCCCGGCTTCTCTGCTCGGCTGCTCCATCCAGGTGTGCTGTATCGGTGGAGTAGCTACCCTTTCGGACTATCGTGAGCGGGGCTACGCCTCGGCGGCGTTTGCCGATACTGTCGCCAAGGCGCGGGCCGATGGTGTAGACCTCATGCTGATCTCCGGTGGCCGGGGCCTCTATCTGCGTGCGGGCAGCCGTCGGGTAGGTCAGGGCCAGGAGTTCACCGTCACGTCGGCCGCCGCGCCGCGCTTGCAGGCCACCACCACCGGCATCCGGGTAGCAGCGGTCACCGGCGAGCATATCCCGCTGCTCCAGGACCTCTACGCCGTAGAAGCGATCCGATTTGTGCGTTGGCGGGAAGACTGGGAGATGGCCTACGGCTGCAAGTACGTCATGAACCGACCTACGGAGTTCCACCTTATCTACCGTGGTGCCGACCCGGTGGCCTATCTTCTGCTCCAGACCCCGCGACCGGGCACCACGGAGGACGATCCCAGGGTCGTCGCCGAATTCGCCGGCGACCGCGCGGCGCTCGTCTGTGCGCTGGGCCAACTGGCGAGTGAACGCAACATCGCGCTACGTGTTCACGTGCTCCGCGCGGACACGGTGCTCGCCAGCTTGCTCGGCGGAGCGGCCGTACCCGCCGAGCCGGCGCCCACCTCCGGCACGCTGCTGGTTATCAACTTCGTGCAGTTCATGGAGCGGCTGCGCCCCTTGCTGGCCGAGCGGCTGGGCGCCGAGACGGCGCGGCAGCTTGCCTTCCACGCCGCGGATGACCGCTTCACCATCGCCAGGGGCGGAGAGAGCATTACAGTGAAGGGTCGCGGCGACTTGGCGCTGTACCTGTTCGGCTCGCACGATTGGCAGGCCAAAACTGCACAATCCGATGGCCTTCAAGGAGGTGCAGTTTTGGCTAGCCACAAGGGTGAAGCCGTCGAGCCGGTCGGATCGTCCGCGCTCGCAGCGCAGCTGGACCAGGCGCTTCCGTTTCCTGCGCTGTGGTACGGCCTCTCATACGTCTGATCGCGCTGCCCGGTGCCATTGACGCCGGCCCGTGCCGTGTCATAGCGGCCGCCGGCCCCGCTTGCTCCTGCCGGTGATGAGCATGAGTAAGAGCCAAGCGCGAGCGGGGGAGGCGCGTAACGATGGCGGTGAGGTCGCCTACCTCCTTCCCCTCTCCGACGACAAGCAGTCGGCCATTTCACTCCGGGCCAGGCACACGACTATCGGCCGCGCGGCCGATTGCGAGGTCGTCCTCGATGACCCGCGTATATCTCGGCAACACGCGACCATCACCAGCGATGGCCAGCAGTACCATGTGCGCGACGCCGGCAGCCTCAACGGCACGTTCGTCAACGGTCGGCGGGTGCTCGCCAACCCCGCCACCCGGCTACACGCCGGCGACGAGCTACGCTTTGCCGATCTCCGGTTTCGATTCGTCAGCAGGCCAGCGGGCCAGTCGCACACGCCTCTGACCACCAAGTCTGCACCGCCTATTCCCTCATTGGATCGTGCGGACTTGGTGAGTCACCCCGACCGGCTCCGTTTCGATGACATGACCGCCGAGGTCTACGTAGGCGCTTGCCGCGTCGCCTTGGCCCCAAAGGAGTACGCGCTGCTCCGCGTATTGTGGCAACGCGCTGGGCAAGTCTGCTCGAAAGAACGCCTGGCACAGGCCGTCTGGCCGGAGTATCAGGGCATAGTCAGCGATGCCAGCATCGAGTCCACCGTCAGTCGGCTCCGCCGCAAGCTCGCCGCTGCCGGTGGTCGCCGGGCATGGGTGCAGACGGTGCCGCGGCGGGGCTATCGCTTAGTCGGTGACGAGGAGTAGGTTGCGGCGGTGCTGTATAGAGGCGCGGCGTAGGCCTCCTCCCCTGGAGCTTGCTCCGCGGGAGGGACAGGGCGTGGGCCAGAGCACTAGCCCACTAAACCAGCAGCAGCCCGCCCACGGCCAGCGTCCCCCGCCGCCCCGACGCCAGTGCGGCGACCCGGCGGGCGCTCCAGTGCCAGCGGCGCCAGAGTATGCTCATGTCCCCGCCTCGCAGTCCGATAGACCGAGTTGCACCAGATCATTGTCTTTAACACCCCTGAGGCCCATCGGGATGCAGCCGGTCAGCTGATTGTCGGCAAGCCATAGCTGCTCCAGGTTCTTGAGTTGGCTCAACTCCGCCGGAATGGCGCCGCTCAGGCCATTGTCGGCGAGGTATAACCACCGGAGGCTCTGGAGTTGCCCCAGCGCGGCCGGGATTGCGCCGCTCAGGTCATTGCTTTCAAAATTCAACACCTCTAGGTTCCCGAGTTGGGCCAACTCCGGCGGGATCGCGCCGGTCAACTGATTGACGGCGAGTCCCAACGACCTGAGGTGCCGGAGTTGGGCCAACTCCGGCGGGATCGCGCCGGTCAACTGATTGACGGCGAGTCCCAACGACCTGAGGTGCCGGAGTTGGGCCAACTCCGGCGGGATCGCGCCGGTCAGCTTGTTTACCGACAGCTCGAGCCACCGCAGCCGCGCCAATGCCCCCCACTCCGCCGGAATCGTCCCCGTGAGCCCATTCTGGGAGAGCTCCAGCCGCTCGAGGAAGGCCAACTCCGCCATCCCCGCCGGCAGCCGCCCACCGTGGTCGAACGTGCCGATCGCCCCATTTCCGAGCACTAACTCCCGTACCCGGGCCGGGGCACCGCCCACCATCACCCCTTCCCATTCGGCCAAGGGGGTGTTCGTCGTCCAGTTCGTGCCGGCCCAGCCGAACAACTCCGCGCGGAGGGCGACCAACATCTCACAGTCGGCCACTAAGCCGGGGTGCTGCGCTGGCATCGGCACCACCACCCCCGCACTACACGCTGCCCGCGTCGCCACCGGGCCCGGGAACAGGATGTTCTCCGCCTGGTCGGCCACCAGCCTCCCGTCCGCGCCCGCGCGCACCAGCGCCCGCCAGTCCGACCCGTCGGGCGCGCCGCTGGCCAGCACGACGACGCCACGGTCACCATGCGCCGGGCTGTAGAACGCAATCCGCCGCCCGTCGGCCGACCAGGGTGCGACCAGTGCCCGCATCCCGCCCACCGCCTGGCCATCCAGATCCACGACGCAGACTCCATTGGCACACCCATACAGCAGCCGCGCGCCGTCGGGCGACCAGGCGATCACGCGCACCCACCGAAACTCGGATCCCAGCGCGCCGACGGGCGTGGCGGTGATCTGCCGGACGTCCGTCCCATCCGCAGCCATCGTGTACACGTCCAGGCCCCCGTCGCGGTGGGCCTGGACAAACGCCAGGCGCGTGCCGTCCGGCGACCATGCCGGGTTGCTGCGGGCCTCCGCCAGCCGCGTGAGCCCGGTCCCGTCGGCCCCAACCGTGTAGATGGCGAACGTGGCACCGTCTGGGGCCTCTTCACCCACCAGAAAGGCCAGGCGCGTACCGTCCGGCGACCACCGCGGCGGAAACTCGGCGTGCTTACCCGCGGGCAGAAAAATGCTCTGCAGCCCGGTGCCATCGGCCGCCATGATCTGCACGCGGGGCTGTTCGCGTAGTCGGCCTAGGCCGACACGCGTCCGCCACCAGTACGACGAAACGAACGCGATGCGTCGGCCGTCCGGCGACCACGTCGGAAAGTTCCCCAGGTGGAGACGAGTGGCGGTACCCTCGTCCGGCCGTACCACCGTGATCTCATAGAGGTCGTCGCCAATGTCGAAGTGCAAACTGCCGGCCGGATAGGCCAGGCGACCGCCGATGCGCGCCTTCTTTGCCTTCGCCTCGCTGCCAATTGGCTTATAGGACCAACACGTCGCATACACCAGCGCGCCGTCCACGCGGGAGACGTCAAACGACACGATGCCCTCTCGGACGTACCGCCACCGGCCATCAACATAGAAAGAGGCGGTGTCTTCCCGGGCCGGCCGCCATAGCTTGGTCCCATGCACCGAGGCCGCGTACACGGCGTTGCCGTCGGCAAAGACGATCTCCGTGCCATCGCCGCGCCAGATCGGGACGCGATCAGGCCAGCGATTCACCTGCCCAGCAAAATCGTCCAGGAGATGGTCGACGGGCGCATGCGAGCCGTAGATATCGCACGGGTCCGGCACCCACATCTTAGAGTCCCGGCTGGGATGGGAGGCGTTCGACCGCAGGCCGGCAGCCCCGGCCCGCGACGGATCAACGACCTTCAGAGCAACTCCCACAACCACAGCGATTAGTGCCACAACAACCACCCCGGCGCGCACGCCCGCGCGGCGCCACCGGCACGACCCTAGTGCGGCCGGGCCGGCCCACTGCAACGTCAACATCCGCCTAGCGCCACTGATCCACCGCATACAGAGCCATCCTACCCCTACCCTGTCAGGGAAAGCGTCCACCCTCATGCCCCCGCCTCGCAGTCCGGCAGACCGAGTTCGGCCAGATCGTGGTATTGCACGCGCCGGAGGCCGACGGGGATGCAGCCCGTCAGTTGATTGCCACCCAGGATCAGCGACCGCGACGCCTCCATGCCTGGTCGGCGACCAGCCCCCCGTCGGCGCCCGCGCGCACCAGCACCCGCCCGTCCGATCCGTCGGGCGCAATGCTGGCCAGCACGATCTTGTCACGGCCAGTATCCGCTGCGTTGTAGAGCGCAATCCGCCGCCCGTCGGCCGACCACGCCGGGATCTGGGCGCCGAGGTACGGATCCGGGAACTCGCCTACCATCTGGCCGTCCAGGCCCACGACGCAGACCAACACAAAACAGCGATACAGAAGCCGCGTGCCGTCCGGCGACCAAGCGAGACCCGGCACCCACGCCACTTCAGGTTGCGTCACGGCGCCGGGCGCGGCCGTGATCTGCCGCACCTGCGTCCCATCCGCGGCCATCGTGTACAGGTGCAGCCGGTCGCCGTTGGCTTGGGCAAACGCCAGGCGCGTGCCGTCCGGCGACCACGCCGGGTTGCTGCGGGCCTCCGCCAGCCGCTCCAGCCCGGTACCGTCGGCCCCGACCGTGTAGATGGCGTAAGTGGCACCGTCTTGGGACACTTCAATCACCAGAAAGGCCAGGCGCGAGCCGTCCGGCGACCACCGCGGCGGAAACTCGGCGTGCTTGCCCGGTGGCAGGTAGATGGTGCGCAGGTCGGTGCCATCGGCCGCTATAATATGTACGTTAGACTTGTCGCCAAATCGGTGCGCCGAAACGAAGGCGATGCGCTGGCCATCCGGCGACCAGGTCGGAAAGTTCCCCAGATAGAGGCGGGTGACGGTGCCCTCGTCCGGTCGCACCACCGTGAGTTCATAAAGGTCGTCGCCAATATCGAAGTCCACGTCGCCGGACGGAAAGGCCAAGCGGACTTCCCCGGAGTGCGGTGGCCCGGAGTCCGGTGGCTTCTGGAAGCAATCTTGCGGGACAGGGCCCGGACCTGCGCAGCGCGCAATTTCTGGATCGCTGCCATCCGGAGAGTAGGACCAACACGTCGCATACACCAGCGCGCCGTCCACGTTGGACACGTCGAGCGACGCGAAGCCCTTCAGGACGTACCGCGACCGGCCACCCACATAAAAAACGGCGGTATCCTCGCGGATCGGACGCCACAGTCGGGTGCCGTCCACCGACACCGCATACACGGCGTTTTCGTCGGCAAAGACAATCTCCCGGCCATCACCACGCCAGGTCGGGACGCGATCAACCCAGCGATTCTCCGGCCAGAATTCGAGTCGACGGTCACGAAGCTCATGCCAGCCGTACACCTCACACGGGCCTACCACGGTACTCGTCCGACTTGGGCCGAAGGCGTCCGACAGCAGGCCGGCAGCCCCAGCCCGCGACGGAAACACGACGCCCGCCGCAACCCCCACGGCCGCAGCGACCAGCACCACGACCCCCACCGCCGCGCTCACCCCCGCGCGGCCCCACCACCGTGACCCTGGTCCGCCCCAGGTGCCCCGCCGCAACGTCAACACCCGCCTAGCGCCACTCATCCACCGCATACAGTGCCATCCTGTCCATCCCCTCTCAGGGAGGCCACCGGTGACTACCACTTCCTAACACACAAAGGCTATCGGTTGCCAGGCGGACTCCCCTTCCCTACCAGGGAAGGGGCCGGGTGACAGGCCAAAGCCGCACCACACCTGGCACTATCCCCGTGCGGCTTGGGCCTGTCAGGGGTTAGGTCCAATACCGCCCCCTATAGCTCGATAATGGCCCGCCCCAGGATTTCGCCGCGGGCCAGCGCCGCGAACCCCTCGTTGATCTCCTCCAACTGATAGCGCTGCGTCACGAGGGCCGTGAGGTCCAGATGGCCGTCTCGGAACCACTCCAGGAACAGTGGAAAGTCACGGTCCGGGACGCTGGAGCCGCCCACCGAGCCGAGGTACGTCCGCTGTCCGAAGAGTACTTCCCCCATGTCCAGGCCCACCGGCTCCACCGGCAGGCCCACCAAGACGGCGGTGCCGCCGCGGGCACCGCCCCAAACCCCGTACTTGGTCGCGGCCAGTGTTTGCTGCACCGTCACAGTGGCGCCGATGCAATCGAAAGCGAAGTCCACGCCGCCGTCCGTGAGGTCGTGTATCCGCTCTACGGGGTCGCCAGCCGCGGCATTCACGCCGATTGTGGCGCCGAAACGCTTGGCGAACGCGAGCTTTTCCTCCGCCACGTCCACCGCGATGATCGGCCTAGCCCCAATGACCGCCGCAGCGGCAATCGCCGCCAGTCCTACGCCGCCGACTCCGAAGATGGCGACACTCTGGCCCGCCTGCACCCCGGCGGTGTTGCGAACGGCGCCCGCGCCCGTCATCACCGGGCAGCCGATGATGGCCGTGACATCCGTGGGCACGTCGTCCGGTAGCGGCACGACGTATTGCTCGTCCGCGATGACGTTGTCGCCAAAGGTGAACATAAATGTCCGTCCGGTCGTCGCCACCGTGCCGTCGGGCAACGTGTACCACGTCCGCTCCGGCGTATGGTCGGCATTGGCGAGGTCCCGCGGCAGCCACGTCGTCATCACACGGTCGCCTTCCTTGACGTGCTTGACCTGCGCTCCCGTGGCCAGCACAACCCCGGTGGACTCGTGTCCGATGAGTTGAGCACTATCCCGCGGGTTGGGGCTGTGGATTTGGTGCAGCTGCGAGTGGCACAGTCCGGTTGCGAACTGCTGCACCACGACCTGATATGGACTGGGGTCGGGCAGTTGAATGTCCATCAAGCGCAGCGTGGACTCATCTTGTGGTAGCACGACCACCCGGGCTGGTGTAGGCATGGCGCGGCCTCCTCTCCGTTGCTGGAAAGCATACGGCCCCCAGGGTCACTAGGCAATGCTCTCGCCTCACCCCCCCCGCTGCCTCTCCCCCTGAGAGATGGATTGAGGATGAGGGCCGCCGGGAGGCGCGGCCGGCCGCGCCTCCCGGCGGGGCGGCACGCGGCGCGTGTACTATAATCCCTCTACACCCGCAACCTGCCCTTTCGACCCACCATGACCACTACGGCGCCCGCTCCCGCCATCACGATGCTGCCCTACCAGCGCCAGGGCAGCATTGACTACGCCCGCCTCGACTTCGATCCCAATGAACTGGTCCTCAAACCCGAAGCGATGGATCAAGAACAGCCCATCCAGCATGTGCTCGGCGTCCTCGCCAGTCGGTTCACCGACTTCGGCCAGCGCCCCGATACCTTCCTCAGCAGCAACACGATCATCTGCTACGACCCGCGCAACCTCAATGTCCGTGTCTCCCCGGACGTGTACCTGGCCTTCGGGGTGGATGCCCTAGCCATCCGGCCGCGCAAGCTCTACCTGCCCTGGGAAGTGGGCAAGCCGCCGGATTGGGTGCTGGAGATCGGCTCGTCGAGCACTGGACGGGAGGACGTAGGTCGGAAGCGGGACATCTACGCCCGCATTGGCGTCCCGGAATACTGGCGCTTCGATCCGAGTAAGGACAGTGAGTATCACGGGGTGAAGCTGGCCGGAGACCGGCTGGTAGATGGGGCATACCAGCCTATCGAGCTGACCACGGCGCCGGATGGCCTGCTGAAGGGCTATAGTGACCTGTTGAAGCTGAGTCTGTGCTGGGATCATGGCTGGCCGCGGTTCTACGACCCGGCCACGGACACCTACCTGGAGAGTTGGCGGGAGGTGTGGGACACACGGGAGGCAGAGCGGGCGGCGCGGGAGGCGGCCGAGGCCCAAGCTGCTGTTGAGCAGGTCGAGCGGCTGGCGGAACGGGCTGCCCGCCAGGCTGCTGAGGCGGAGCTGGATGCTATCCGGTTGGAAAACGAGCGGCTCCGGCAACAACTCCGTCGCCGGCGCGCGCAAAGTTAGCCACATTCCTACCACGCCGGTGCCGGCGTGCTCCATATGTGTCAACGCTATTCCCCGCCCGACCACCCCATTGCGGCTGTGGCCGCGAGCAAGAGACGATGGCCAGGGAGCGGTTCTGCGGGGTTTCTGCCCGTTACGCTGTGGGCCTATCGCGGCGCAGAGCCAGCGTCGCCGCAACGGCGGTCGCGGCCGTGACCGCCGCTATCGGTCCCCACAAGGCGTCCTCGGTCCTGGCCGCATAGACGAAGCTACCGATGAGTCCCAAGCCAAGCAGGCCGGTTTCGAGGCTGCTACGAACCAGTTTGGCCGCCAGGTACGTGCAGATGAGGGCGTTGAGCGCTATCCATATCCAGGAGAATGGCGCCGGGGTCCAGCCGAGGCCGGGTAGCGCTATCAGCGCGTAGCCAGACCAGGCCTGTGGGAACAGATCGAAGGCGAAATGCACGGCAAATCCGAGGCTTACACTCATCGCAAACCAACGCCGCGGCAGCGATTGACTACTCGACACCCAGATGAAGAGGATAAGGGGAAGGAGCGGGCCGTGGGTGATGATCGAACGGTGTAGCAGGAAGCCGATCCGCTGGTCAATGTCCGGCAGTTCCAAGCCCAGGGGCAGTCCAACGACAAGCGCGATCAGGGGCGGCAGATACCTCACCTTGGCCCTCACAGCGGATACTGGCCGATTTGCTCGAATAGCCGCGCAAAGCGTGCGACGTTATCCCAGTTGATCTCGATACCGAGGCCGGGGCGGTCGGGCACCGCCGTTGTGCCGCCCTCCATGTCTATCAACCCCTCCACCAGCACGTCTTCGACGAATAGCTCGTGCATCACCTGGTGGCCGTCGGTGAGGTTGGGAATAGTAGCCAGGACCTGCAAAGCCGCCAGGGTAGAGATGCCCGATTCGCCGATCACGCCATGGCGGTTGAGCGCCAGCCCACCCGCAGCAGCGACGGCGGCCGCCTTCTTGAGCGGCAGCAGCCCGCCGGTTTCGTGGAAGCCCAGCACGATCACGTCGCTCGCCTGGCGTCGGATGACTTCGAGCACGTCATAGTCGGTGAACACCGCTTGGTCGAGCGCGATAGGCACGTCTACCTGCTGGCGCAGAGACACCGCCCCGTCGAGATCGTAGAAGACCAGCGGTTGCTCGACCCAATCGAGGCCCAAGGGGGCCAGCAACCGGATCATCCGTACTGCGGTGAGCCGGTCCCACGCCTCGTTCGCATCAATCCGCAGGCGTGGCCCCTCACCCACCGCCGTGCGCACCGCATGCACGGCGGCGTAGTCGCGCTGCTCGTCTACCCCGACCTTCATGTACAGGACATCAAAGCCGCGCGCGACGTACCGTTGCGCGTCGGCGGCGAGTTCCGCCGGCTTATCCCCTTGCAGAAAGCCGAACCAAGGAATCTCGTCGCGTACCTTCCCGCCTAGCAGGTTGTAGACCGGCTGGTTGAGCGCCTTGCCGCAGATGTCCCAGAGCGCCATCTCGACGCCGGCAAACGCCTGATGCGCGAACCGGCGCTGGTTGCTCCAGGCCCCGCGCCGCAGCATCTGCTCCAGCAGATGCTCGATGCGGAACGGGTCTGCGCCGAGGAGGAGATGCTCCACCCCGTGGATCGCCGCAGCCGTCGCCACGGCCGACCGCGAGCCGCAGGCGTCCCCGTAGCCGACTATGCCCTCGTCCGTATGCACCTCGACCAGCACGTTGTTCGTGCCCTCCGGCGCGCCGGGCGACCAGACGTAGGGGTGGTGGTGCGGGATAGCGAGCGTGTGCGTCCTGACCTCCGTGATCCTCACGTGCTTTCCCCTACTTCTACCGCCCTTGCCATACCGGCCTCACTCCCTGTCATTTCCACACCTACCCCCGTCATTCCCACGCATATGGGAATACCCCGGCCCCCTCTCCACATGTGTGGAGAGGGGGCCGGGGGGTGAGGCCCGCCCCCCGGCGACCGGTCGCCCCTTCCCTTTAGGGAGGGGGTTGGGTGACCGGCCAAAGCCGCACCACACCTGGCACCATCCGTGCGGCTTTGGCCGGTCAGGGGTAGGTCCGATCTCCTGCCTCGGACACGACCTCACCCGCTTTCAGCACGGCGAGCGGCCGGCGCAGTGCCTCCAGATCGGCCAAGGGGTCAGCGGCCAGCAGCGCCAGATCGGCTTCGTATCCCGCCGCGACCCGACCGCGCCGGGAAAGCCCCAGCTGCTCGGCGCCGTCGCTAGTCACCGTGCGTAACGCCTCGGCATTCGAGAGGCCCTGCGACGTGAACGCCGTGATCTCATCGAGCAGCACGTCGAACGGCGTGTGGGTCGCGCCGCAGTCGGTGCCGCCCACGATGCTCAGGCCCAGGCGGTGCAAGGGGCCGACGTTCGTCAGGCGCGCCTCCAGCCGCTCGATGGCCGTCGGGTCGTCGGGGTTCGCTGCCTCCCCGACCTGCCGGAAGTGCCGCGCCGTCAGGAAGCCACCGTAGACCGTCGGGCAGACGGCGATGCCGCTATCGCGCATGCGGCATGCCAAGTCTATGTCTACCCGTGTGCGACCTTGCGGATCGAGGAAGCTCGCGTGCTCGATCATGTCCAAGCCGGCTTCAACGACCCGCTCGATAGCCGCCGTGGCGTGGCAATGGGCCGTGACCTTGATCCCGTTGGCATGTGCGACCTCGCGCGCTGCCCGCATCATCTCCACGGATAGCTCGGCGCGGTGCGGCTGCGTACCCGGCGTCAGCCCCCCACCCGAGGCCATCAGCTTGACCCACTGGGCACCCCCCGCGATCTGCTGCTCGATCCGCGCCCGTACCTCGGCCGGCGAGGCCACCTCACCGCCGAAGAAGTGGCAATGACCCTGCGGGCGGCAGAGCGCTGCCCCGCTGCTGACCAGGTGTGGCCCGACGACGTGCCCCGCCGCGACCTCGGCTTGCAACTGTGTCATCAGGGCATCGGGTGCGCCCACGTCGCGCACGGTCGTGATCCCGGCCCGGATCGCCACGCCGAGGTTGTGCCGGCCAACGGCGAGGAGTTGCTCGTCGCTCGCCGCCAGGTAGTCCAACCGCGGCGTGCCGCTCGCATTGAGAAAGCAATGCACGTGCGCGTCAATCAACCCCGGCGCCAGATAACGCCCGCTCCCGTCGAGGCTTGGCCCGGACCACGCTGGCGCGCCATCGAGGATATCGCGTATCAGCCCGTCCTCGATGACCACCGCGCGCGGGCCGTGTACGCGGCCCTGGACCACGTCAACAAGCGCTACGTCGCAGATGAGCAGTGCCGTCGTCTTTGCCGTTGTCATGCCTGTGCCGGACCCCGAGCCGGTACTGTGGAAGATACCCCCTCCACCCAACACCTGACCACTCCCCGCCGCACCAATGTCCTGCCCGCCGCCTACGCTGCACACGCCGCCGACCTCCTGCTATCCTTACCCCAGATGAACGAATGTCCTACTCGCCAGGCCCTGGACCAGGCCGTCTGTACCGCCCTCGACCTCGACTCCGAAACCGTCGCCACCATCCGCCGCCACCTCGCCGCCGAGCCATCCATCACCGGCAAACGCTACGCCGGCTGACACACCGCCAACGGCCCACCGCAGCCCAGCGTTGTCACGGAGTAGATGCAGCATGGACTGGCTAATCGAAGTCGGAGGCTCTGTACTGGGCTGTCTATTGGCAGCCGGGGGCGCAGTATTGACCTGGTTCATCAGACAAGGATTAGCTGGATGGGGCGCAGCCGCCACAGGCGTTGCAGCAATTCTTGCCTATCGCCAATACAGAGATAAACGGTACGGTCTGAGCGATGGCGAGTGGGACATATTGAAAGCCTTGCAGAAGTTTCGGTTCAATCTCCCGTTGGAAAGGTTGGACGGGTCGGACGAGGTGGAGGTGTATTTGGACGCCAACGAGTTTTACGCTAAGTTAAACGAGTATCCGAAAAGTTGCGGCAAGCAAGAGACCTACGGAGACATACTGTTGAAGGCCCACAAGATTGGTGATGCTCATATGTATCCGTCTTTCCCGGACGTTATGCCAAGCAACCTGCTTGTGTCTGCGAGATACAGGAAGTATTGCCGCAGTCTTGAGAATAGAGAGTATCTATCTCTCGTCGGCGAGACAAAGAGTGTCGAAAAGTATGAGCTAACTAACGATGGAGAACGCTTCATACGAGAGCAATGGAAGAGCATCGCAAAACGGTACTTCTTGCACAAGTTCGTGGATGAAGTAGAGATTATAGCTGCGGATAACAAATTCCGACATAATCTAGAGCGTAGCGAGGTTGTGCCAAACTTCCCGAGGCACACACCTTCCATCGTTCTTGGCTGGGAGTTTCCTAGTCATTACTATCAGGAATCCAACCCTTGTGGTGTTTGGTTCCTGTTAATGACTTTGGAAGATGAAGTTGATGTCGAGGAGTTAGAAGAGCATCGAAATTTGGGATATCCTGTCCGTCTGAAGGTAGAAAAGCCAACGATTCATCTATCACCACGTACTGATGATCACCTGATCGCAGATCTAAAGTATTTCCGTGTTAGCGATATGCGGGTTGAAATGTTCTCCAGAGGGCCAAGGGTGAATCGGAATAGGATGGTAGAAATGTGGTTTGGCGAACAAGAGGTAGAGCAGAAAAAGATAGAAGGAACATACTATCGTAATGGCTATCTGGAATTACCGGTGCGCGATCCCGATCGAGAAAAGAGGATAACGGAGAAGAAGGCGGAGTTTTACAGGCGATGGGAGTGGCTGCGTCATCGGCATGAGAATCGACTGTCTCGTTACAGACGCCGACTGTCAGAGGCACCGAGCCGTCTGTGGAGCCGTCTAAGACTTCTTGCAAAGAGAGACAAGGCGGATTGACACGGATGCCATGTCGTTCCAGGGATGGTGCGGTGACTGTTGATCGGAGAGCCATCGCCGGCC
This sequence comes from Chloroflexota bacterium, assembly GCA_965220865.1. Classification (GTDB taxonomy): domain Bacteria; phylum Chloroflexota; class UBA11872; order UBA12225; family JAJDUF01; genus JAJDUF01. Next base: position 1,441,791 of record OZ244848.1, on the reverse strand, counting down.
CGTGCTATAGTGTGCCACCGAGTAGCCTGACGTTGTGACCGTGCCCGCTGCGAGGCCGCCAATGACTGCCACAACCACCCTCACGCCTCCATCTCCCGGCAAGTACGCGCATGTTGTGCCGCTACCCACCCCGCCCAAGGCTCCCGATGCCATGCAACAGTCCCCCTACGTCACCCGGGCGTACTTGATCCTCGACAACTACTTCCACCGGCGGCCCGACGCGCTGGTCGCGAGCGACGGCTATCTCTGCTACGACACCCGCAACCCCGCCCGCTGGGTCAAGCCCGATTGCGTGGTCGCGTTCGGCGTGGACCCAGACGCGATCTTTGCTCGCAACGGCTACGTGATTAGCGAGGTCGGCAAACCACCGGAGTTCGTGCTGGAAGTGGCCTCCGAGAGCACGGGGCGGCTGGACTACACCGCCAAGCGCGCCATCTATGCCGAGTACGGTGTGGCCGAATACTGGCGGTTCGACCGCAGCGGGGGCCAATACCACGACCGGCCACTCAGCGGCGACCGCCTGGCCAACGGCCGGTACGAGCCACTCCCACTGAACACTGGCGCGGACGGGGTGATCCGCGGCCACAGCCCAGTGCTGGGGCTGGAGCTACACTGGGATACCGGCCAACTACGTTTCTACGACCCGGCAGCCGGTGACTATCTCCGCGATCTGCAAGAAGCCGAGGCCCTGGTAGAGCACCTCCGCGCCCAGCTCCGCCGCCTGCAATCCGACTAAGCGAGAGCGGCCCACCGTCTCTCGCAGCCATTGCCTACGGCCCCACCGGCTCGTGCTGTGGCGGCTCGACCGTGCATTCGGGCAGCGCACGCAGGAAGGCCTCCGGGCCGAAGGGCGCGTACACGGCCAACAGCAGCAGTTCCCCCTCACCCGTATTGACCGTCGAGTGATAGGCGCCGGTGGGGATGTGAACCAGCACCCCCGTCCCCACCTCCCGCGTCACCGGCTCGCCGTGTACCTCCACCATCTGCTCGCCGGTACCCTTGATGATGTAGAGAATCTCCTCGCTGTCGGGGTGATTATGTCGAGCGTGCCCTTGGCCCGGTTCCAGCCTGACCACGCCGGCGCTAAACCGTTCCGCGGCGGTCACGCGCGGTTCCGACAGCCAGTTGAGACTGCCCCACGCGAAGCGCTGCGTCTCGACGTCGGCAGCTTCAACGAAGGTGAGCTTCCGGCCTGCGCTCACAATCCACCTCCTGCGCTGGTCCAATTGGCCACCGAGCACACCGAGAATGATACCGGCTTAGTCGTACCCGGTCTCCCCGGATTGAGCTACCAGGGCAGGGAATGCACCGTCCCCCTGTTGAGCGGGGGGACCATAGGGGGGCCGGAGTCTGACCAGCCAGGTAGCAACTCCCCCTCTCTACATGGTGGAGAGGGGGCTGGGTGATGAGCCAAAGCCGCACCACACCTGGCACTATCCGTGCGGCTTTGGCCCGTCAGAGGGTGAGGCCGGTACGGTAAACTCTTGCCGTCGTGTATAACAATCTGGCCGAGGAGGTAGATTCGTGGTCGTTCGTATTGGCATGATTGGCGCCGGATTCATCGCGCGCTTGCACGCTACCGCCCTGCGGAGCCTCGGGCCGGACGCCGCCCAAATCGTCGGCGTTGCTGCGCGCACGGAGGGGCCGCGCGAGGCGTTCGCCAGCGAATTCGGCATTCAGGACACCTACGCCGACTATCGTCAGTTGTTGGAGCGTGCGGACGTGGACGCCGTTGATCTCTGCGTGCCCAACCATCTCCACCACCCGATGACCGTCGCGGCGGCCCAGGCCGGCAAGCATATCTACTGCGAGAAGCCGCTCACGGGCTACTTTGGGCGCGGCGAGGCGGCAGAGCAGGTTTCCAAGACGCCCCGCGAGGTCATGTTGCGCGAGACGCTCGCCGACGCCGATGAAATGCTGGCCGCGTGCGCCGCCAGTGGGGTCCAGCTCTGCTACGGTGAAGATTGGGTCTATTCGCCAGTGCTCGAAAAGGCCCGCCGTCTCGTCCAGGTCAGCAGCTCACCGATCATGGAGCTACGGGGCGAAGAGAGCCACAACGGCTCGCACGCGGACTACGCCAAGCGCTGGGCCACCAGCGGCGGCGGGGCACTCTTGCGTCTCGGCGTGCATCCGATTGGCGCCGCGTTGCAGCTCAAGCGCTGGGAAGGGCAGCTACGGCAGGGGCGGCCCATTCGCGCTGCTGCAGTGACGGCCGAGGTCGCTACGCTCACGGACATCGGCGGCGTCCCGCGTGGCGAGGGGTCGTGGCTCGTCACCGACTGGGTAGACGTGGAGAATTGGTCCACCACGATCATCCATTTCGAGGACGGCTCGCGCGGCGTCTTCATTGCCTCCGACAACATCCTCGGCGGTATTGTGAACTATCTGGAGCTGACGCTGGCGCACGGGCGTATCAAGTGCAACATGACGCCGAACAATATGTGCGAGGCCTATGCCCCCGACGGCACGGTCTGGGGCGACGAGTACATCACCGAGAAGATTCAGACCAGCGCCGGATGGACGTATCCCAGCCCCGACGAGGACTGGGTGCGCGGTTTTCCGCACGAACTGGCCGATTTCGTGGCTGCGACGCGGGACAATCGGCCGCCGCTGTCGGATGGCGAGTTGGGTCGCGATTGTGTCGAAGTGATCTATGCCGCGTATCTCGCTGCCGAGCGCGGCGCGCGCGTCAGCCTGCCCTTCAAGGCAAGCTGAACAACCATCAGCTATCAGCCGTCAGCTAAGGATCGTCATTTCCGCGTGCGCGAACTCCCCCTCTCCACTTGGTGGAGAGGGCCGGGGTGAGGTCGGCCAGGAGTGAGGTAAGAAGGTGACTGCGATGATGCCACCAACCGAAGGACGCCGCATCTACTTCCCGGAGGTCCGCCAAGCGGTTTGGGAGCGGTTCCCCCTACCCCGGCCCTCCGAGCTACAGCCCGACCAGGTGTTGCTCCGCGCCGTAGCGAGCGCGGTGAGCGCCGGCACCGAAATCGCGGTCTACAGCGGCACGCACATCACCTACTCCCTCTCGTCTACCCAGGCCGGTCAGCCCCGGCCGATGTCGGGAGTGCCGTCTCGCCCCGGCTATGCCTTTGCCGGTGCGGTCGAAGCCGTGGGCAGCGCCGTCACCGCGGTCAAGCCGGGTGACCGCGTCGGCTGCGCGGTCGGCCACTCCGACTGGGCCGTCGTGCGCGAAACCGGCCAGGACCCCGCCAAGCCCCATCGAGAACCCAGCCTTATCTTGATCCCCGATGGCGTGACGTTCGAGCAAGCGGCCCTCGCGCGTCTCTTTGCCATCCCCATGGTCGGTGTACGGCACGCGGAGATCAGGCTCGGCGAGCGCGTGGCGGTGTTCGGTCAAGGCCTCATCGGGCAGTTGGCCGGACAGGTCGCCCTGGCGAATGGCGCCGGGACGCTCATCGCCGTTGACCTTTGGGATCAAAGGCTGGCCGTTGCCCAACGGCACGGCGCGACACACGTCGTCAACGCCGAGCGCGAGGACGCCATAGCGGCCATCTACGACGCCACGGACGGCGAGGGCGCCGACGTAGTGATCGAGGCGACCGGCCACCCGCCCGTCATCAACGACGCGCTGCGGTCAGCCGCGCTGCGGGGCCGCGTGGTGCTCGTCGGTAGCCCGCGCGGCCGGGTGGACATTGACCCGTACACGGACATCCATAAAAAGGCTGTCGTGCTGATCGGCGCTCACGCCAGCGCCGTCACCCAGGCGCGCAACTACAGCGACCGCTGGACCACCCTGGAGAACTACCGCCTCGCAGTCGAGTTGCTCCGGCAGGGCCGGCTCCACACCGAAGGGCTGATTAGCCATCGCGTGCCGGCCGACGCGGCGTTGGGTATCCACGCGGCGCTAGCCGCGCGACCGGCAGAGCACTTGGGGGTGCTCATCCAGTGGGCAGTTGCATGATGACCACCAGCTTGCTACGAGGTGACCGCACGTGTCCGATCTAGCCCACGTCCTTGTCGTCGAGCCGATCCACGACCGCGGCGTAGCGCTCTTGAGTGCCGCCGGCACGGTGGTTGTCGCGCCCGACCCCAGCCAGGAAACGGTGCGGCCGCTGCTCGCGGACGCCACCGTGATCGTGCTGCGGGCCACCCGGCTCACGGCCGATATGATTGCCGCCGCTCCTCGGCTGCGGGTCGTCGGCCGCCACGGCGTCGGGTATGACAATGTGGACGTGGCGGCGGCCACCGCACGCGGTATCCCGGTGGTGTATACGCCCGAAGCCAATAGCGAGTCGGTCGCGCAGCACGCCCTCGGCCTCATGATTGCCCTCTCCAAAACGATTGTGGCGGGCGACCGCTTGCTCCGGCGCGGAGATTATGGCGCGCGGCACACCCTGCGCGGCGTCGAGCTTGTCGGCCGGACCCTCGGCATTGTCGGCTGCGGTCGTATCGGGGTGCGTCTGGCGCAGATGGCCCGTGCCGCCTTCGACATGCGTATCGTCGGCTTCGATCCCTACTTAGATGCTCCCCGCGCGGCCGCGCTCGGCATCGAGCTGGTCTCCGACTTGCCGGCACTGCTGCGGCCGGCCGACGTGGTCAGCGTCCATACGCCCCTGACGGCAGCGACGGTGGGCTTGCTCGGCGCGGACGAGCTGGCGGCGATGAAGCCGAGCGCCTACCTCATCAACACGTCGCGCGGGGGCGTCGTTGACGAGTTGGCGTTGGCCGCCGCCCTCCGCGCCGGCCAGCTTGCGGGCGCCGGACTAGACGTGCTGGAGCAGGAGCCGCCACCGGCAGACCATCCGCTGCTGGCCCTGGAAAACGTCATCCTCACCCCGCACTCCGCCACGCAGACCGAAGAAGCGCTCCGCCGCACCTCCGAGCACGTCAGCGCCGGTGTGCTGGCCGTCCTCCGCGGCCAGCGCCCCCAATGGTGCGTCAACCCCGAAGTCCTCGGCCGCTAATCCTCACGCACCGGCAATAATCACCTATGGTATAGTGTCGTGGTGTAGAGGGGTTCCGTCGAGACCGTCACACAAAGGAGGCGCAGGACTTGGGCGTTTTCAACTGGCCCATCCGGCTGGACAGCATGGACGGCCAACGGTCGCTGGAGATAGAGGCGATGGTGGACACCGGTGCCAGCTACACTATCGTGCCCGCCAAGCTGCTGCAGGACCTGGGGGTGTCGCCCATCGACAAGATCAGCCTCGTGCTGGCTGATGGGCGTGCCGTGGAGTACGACATCGGGCGGGCTATGGCCACCATCGACGGACGCACGGAGGCGACACTGGTCGTCTTCGGAGAGAATGGCGCCCGCGCCCTGTTGGGGGCCTACACGCTGGAAGGGCTGCGCCTTGCGGTGGACCCGACTCACGGCAGGCTCGTCCCGGCCACCACCGCCTGGGCGTAGAGCGTAGCAAGTCGGGCAAACGAGGCGGCATGCCCCGTCCCCCCGCCGCAGCGGGGGAACCATAGGGGGGCCAGTCACTCCACCCCCCGTCGTCGTCATGTCAGCCAACCATAGTGTTGTTCCAAGGCCTTAAAGGCTATTGTCACTGTGTTGACCGTAGCGGCGTTCAGAACCCATTCTGGCGCTTTCTTTGCTAGCCAGTCACGAACTCTTGGGCCAAAGCCAGCTGCTTTTTCCCTAGGACCATCTTCCTCAACTGCCTCCTTCAGTTCTTGTGCGTCTTCTTCGGATACTCCGACGCTCTTCAGATAACTCAGGAGCGAACCGATGTCATTGCTACGCACCACTTGTCGAACATCCTGCGTGATGTTGGTGCCAGCTGCAACAACGTTCTGATTGCCATGTATATGAGTGTTGAATATAACCGTAGTTCTTTCCTGTGGTATTTCTCTAATCTTATCATCCGATTCTGTCAGTTCCGGGAAGCTATCCTGAAGTTCAAGAACAAAACGAAGTAGCCTATTTCTTACTGTCTCCAGTATCTGTGTAATATGGTTAGAACCAAGCCATTTCCATGCACTAACCAGATTCATGTCTTTGTATATTGTGGTTTGTGCAGCAAAGGCAATTGCGTCAGGTGGCCATGCGAACTTTATTGCTCCATATTTTCTAATATCTGGACTATGCATCATACCTTCAAGAGAACCAACTCCTCCATCCATGGAAATTTCTTTTGCAAATCCCTTTAAAGAATCGGGTAGACTAATCGTCGGAATTGGTGCGTTCGTCACATGTGTCCCAAGGGAGCCGAAGAAATCACCGTAGCTGTGTGTTTGATATCTTCGATAGCGTGGGATACTGTCCTCACCAGGATAGCCATTCAACTCGTTATCTACCCATTTCTTGAGTTCATCGTGTCGCAGCCGGTAGGCCAGTATTTTGGCTCGGCGCAAAATAGCTGCTAGGCTGACTTCCGGGTTGACGATATCATCTTGGAGCTGCTGGATGATGCTCATGACGTCCGTTCTGAACTGCCTTGTTTGGCGATGGGCTATACGATTAGTTTAGCCCATCGCGGCCGCCGTTTGCCCCCATGCACCGATGGCTCGGCGCACCATTTCGCTGTCAGCCGCCGCACCGCCACGTAGGTCGCCTCATCGAAGCCGAGCAGGTCGCAGATCACGCGCCGGTCGAGCAGCGCGCGGTTCGGGTCAGCGTCGGCGAGGTAGGCGGGCTGGAGCTGAAGGGCGCGGAACTCGTCGAAGATGGTCTCGGCCTGGCGTAGCTGCTCATCGCTGAAGGCGCGGAAGTCGAGCACGGGGAGCGACGGTACGGTAAGCCGGGTGATGTCACCCCGACCCGCAACTTGCCGATTCGAGTGCCACCAGTAGCACAACATACCTAGTGTGCTGTTTCCCCACAATGTAAAGGCATAATCGAATCTATCGACGCCTAACTTCACACTTGGCCAAGCCCGACCACCCGCACTCGCTTGCTCAGTGAAGGCTACCGCTAGTGGCTGCGAGTTGAAACGAAATCCTCGGCTGATGTGGGTACGGCTGGCAGTCTTCCATACTCTGGGCACCTCAGACTCCATTCCAGGTTTCACCTGCAACGCTAGGTCTGGAGTGCATAGCATGAATCTCTCAGAATTAGCATCATGATTCCACAACGCCGGATAGGTATCGGTGGAGCTTGCCGGTATCCTGATAAATGGTCCTTTATGAGTGTCTAGTATCAACATTGAGTCGTGTACACCCAATGCTCCCACTTTCTGCATTTCGGCAATGGGCAACTCTTGAGCATTCGGTTCTGCGGGCAGCCACAGCGTACCTGTAGACAGCAAATGGGCAACTTGGGCTACTGAGGCGTCGAGAATGCGGGCAGCGCTCCATCCGTTCTCATGTTTATCAATAGGAGTATCCAATACCTCTCCTGCGAGTTCGTCGCCGCAATAGATAGGAATGCCACCATATGGCCCATCTTCAAGGTGTCGAACCGCTGTGCTGGACACTATGCCCTTGGAGAGCTCCAGCGCATGTGCGAAATCAGCTGGCTTGCGCCGTAGGGAGATAAAAGTTCCTCGATCGTTGGGTTTCTCATCCGGCGCAATCCTGCGACCGGCCACCAGGCACTCCGCAATACCGGTATCGGAGGAAAACGACATGTCATAGCCATTGGCGGCGATGCTTACGACTGTGATATCAGTGTACTTTGTGGTAATCAGTTTTCTGAATTTAGCCCAAGACGCTCCGCTGATTACAGTGAAGGGCAGCACTAGCGCGATAACGCCGTTGGGGCGGATTTTCTTGTCGGCAAGCGCGGCAAACACAGAAGCCAGTCCGGCGTGACCGTGATAGCATGTGTCCCTAGCCAGTTGCTTCAACCGATCTGCCATGTCGGCCTGGTCATCATCGGAAGTATCGAAGGCGGCAAACGCGGCGTTCAGTACCCCCGCACCGGCATCCCGGTGCTTGGTGTTGCTGGTGAACGGCGGATTCATAATCACCAGATCAAAACCAATGTCGCGTATCTCGACATTGACCTGCGCCGCCGTCTCCTCGCCAGCGCTGCTGGTGCGGAGGGCCGGGTCGCTCATGTTGAACAGCGTCAAGGCTTGCGAGGCGTGCAGTAGCTCCAGCGAGCCGATCTTCACGCTGCCGTCGTCCTGCCGGCCGTAGGGAAAGGTGTAAAGGCGCGAGTTGCCGAAATCAACGGCCGGCTGTACCCCGGAGATGGTAGCGCCGGTGATGTGGATGGCCGAGGGCATCACGTCGCAGCCGTACAGCACCTCTTCCATCATCACCCGATGCAAGGTCGCCGGGTCGCCGCCCGCGCGTTCGTGCCGGGCGGCCAGCCGCTCGTACACCGCCGACAGCAGGGCGCCGGTGCCGCAGGCAAAGTCGGCGACACGCAGCGTGCCGATGGCCGCGGCGTCGGCCCAATCCACGCCGTCCAGCTTGGCGACGGCCAGCCGCGCCAACAGCGCGGCCGAGGCCGGCAGCGTGTAGAACGTGGCCAGGTACTTGCGGTCGGCAATCAAGCGCTGGAAGATGCGGCCAGTCAGGTCGTGGGCCTGGTCCACGCCGGTGGCACTGATCGCTTGGGCAGTCTCGCGCAGGCGGCGCAGGATGTCGGCCGCGTCACCGGCCGGGAGGTGGGAGAGTAGGTCTTTGGCGATGGCGAAAATGGGCCAGTAGTTGATCCGGAGGATGTCGGTCCAGGCGGTGAGCACCTCGCCCTGCGGGTTGGCGATGGCGTCGCCGCACACCAGTTGGAGGGGCTGAACCTGGTCGTGCATGCCGGCGATGCGCTCGTGGAAGACCAGCGCGTTGGCGATGATGGCGCAGGCCATCCGGCGCGTCTGGGGCACGTTCTCCATGCCGAGCAAGCGCGCCATCTCGCGCGTGATGCCGGGCCGGCCGGCGTCTACCGCGTCGAGGAGCTTGGCCGCGGCGTCAATGCCGTCTTGCAGCGTGTCGGTAGCCGCATCCACCGCCCGCTGCGGCACGGACACCAGGCGCGCCAAGTCCGCCAGGTCCTCAACCGCCCCTTCCAACCACCCGCTGGCCGGAAAGCGCTGCACGCCGGCGGCCTCTTCAGTGAAGACGCAGTATTCGAGGCCGGCGGCGGCGAGGGCAGCGCGGAGGTCGGCGGCATCACCCACTTCGGCGGGATAGCGCAGGGCAATGGCCGCCTCGATGGGACGTGGATGGACGGTCAGGGGCAGGCCGAGGCGGTCCTGTGCCTCCGCTTCGACGTTGGCGGCGGGCAGGTACTCGGCCTCGATGACGACCGGGGCGCGGCCGGGATCGGTGATGAGCAGGTCGGGCTGCAAGCTGGGGCGGTCCGCGATGACGCGAATATGCTCGGAGAGCACCTCGCTGCCGGGCAGCATGGGCTGCAGCAAATTGCCCAAGGCATTGTTGGCGCTCGGCTCCGTCTGGCGCGGCATCGGGGCGGCCCTCTCGTCACGCACGCGGCGTCAGGATGGGAACATCCGTTCGATGATACCAGGTGCGGCGGCCGGGTAGCTCTCACCCCGGCTCGCTCCTCTGACTGGGGTAGGTACGAGTTAAGCCGTAGGGGCGCAACATGTTGCGCCCGTCCCCCTGCGCAGCGGGGGGACCATAGGGGGGCCAAACACATCATTTCCGCGCACGCGGGAATCCCCCCTCTCTACTTGGTGGAGAGGGGCCGGGGGTGAAGGCCGCCGCATGGACTCCCCTTCCTTCAGGGAAGGGGCCGGGGGTTAGGTCCACCTCACTCGCACCATTTCGCGGCCAACCGCCGCACCGCCACGTAGGTCGCCTCATCAAAGCCGAGCAGGTCGCAGATGACTCGCCGGTCGAGGATGGCGGCGGTGTCCGGCCCGCAGCCTGTGGGGTAACCTCCGCCATCTGGCGGGCGCAGGAACGTGCTCATGTCCTGGGCAAGCGCAGTGATCGATTGCAGGCTGCGACTGCAAGAAGTACCCCTGTCAGAGACCCTTCCATACGGAAGGCCTGGGGGTGGCACTTCCACGGCGATCGGGAGTACAGTTGGGCCTTGTAGTCCTTCTCAGTTGGGGGCGTGGTCGCTCGGTGTTGGCGTGGCCCAGCATGTGTGCTCGATCAAACGTACAACAAGGGCCGTTCCCGTGATCTTGCCACCTCCCCACTGACTCCCAAGTCAAGGAGTTGATGGGATGAACTTGCCCAAGAGACTTCGCCAGGGCCTGTCGGTCGCCGTTTTGGTGCTGGCCAGCCTATTCCTGACCGCCGCCTGTGAAACCGAGTCTGCGCCGACTCCTACGCCAACCCCTGATGTAGACGTTCTGCTTTCGATGGCGGGGGAGAAACTGGCTGCTATGTCGACAGCAAAGTTCAAGTTGGTAGACGAGATGGAATCGGGGGCCAAATTCTTCGGGACGACGTTCAAGCGCATGGAAGCAGAAGTGAAGGCCCCCGACAGCTTCAGGATGGTAGCGGACGTGGTAGCACCGGGTTTTGGGTTCGTGCAGATCGAAATCGTCGCAGTTGGTGACCAAGCGTTCGTAAAGCTCTCCAAAGACGCACCGTGGGCTCCCTTGTCCCTCGATCAGCTCCCGTTCAGCTTTGGTGGATTGGGCATGGCGTTGCGTGATCTGCTTCCCAAGATCAATGATGTAGCAATGACCGGCCGGGAGTCGGTACTGGGAATCCAGACCGTGCGAATTGCGGGGACCATTGCTTCCGAGGAATTGGCGGCCCTCATCGCGACGGTGGACCCCGGTCATGAAGCAGCCGTGACCCTGTGGATTGACGAAGCCGAGTACACACTGCGGCAGATAAGGATCAAGGGCCAAATCCACAAGGATGACGCCCCAGAGACCGTGCGTCTACTGACCATAGAGGGCATTGATGTGCCCATCGAAATTCAACTCCCGGACGTAGGGTCCGGTTCGTGAGCATCGTCAGGAACCGCTTCCTCTCCCTGGCTGCTTCCGAGTGGGTCGTACTGAGTATCCTGTGCCTGGGCGTATTCTCGACCGCTCTGGACCAGACCGTGGTGGTCGCCGCGCTACCCAGCGTCATGGTGGACTTGGAGGTTCCACTATCGGACCTGGATAGAGCGTCGTGGATTGTAACCGGGTATCTGGTCAGCTACACCGTGGCCATGCCCTTGGCGGGGCGCCTGTCCGACGTTTTCGGCCGCGTTAGGATGTTCCAAGCGGCCCTGGTAGTGTTCTCCATCGGGTCGGCATTGGTGGCGGTCGCGCCAAACTTCCCTTGGGCCGTGTCTGCCAGAGTGATCCAAGCCATTGGCGGTGGTGCTACGGTTCCTATCGGTCTCGCAATGGCTGTGGGAGCTGTGGCACCACCCAAACGAGGTGTTGCACTGGGACTGGTGGCCGCTTCGGCCGAAGCTGGCTCCGTACTAGGACCATTGTATGGTGGGGCCATTATCGAGTGGATTGGTTGGCGGTGGATATTCTGGCTGGATATACCCCAGAGCTTCATTCTGATCGCACTGCTGGCGCTGCTTCCCAATCGCGCCAATCCCGGGGCCAAGATGGACTATTTCGGGGCACTGGCGCTGACCGGGGCGCTCACCATGCTCACCATTGCGCTGTCCCAGAGAGCTATTTTCTCGGGAGAGTCTCTCTCCCCATACTTCATGCTAGTCCTCGGTGTCTTCCTGGTCGTCGTATTGGTCCTGGTGGAGCGACGCGCGGTGCAGCCCCTGCTGGCCTCCTTCCTGTACCGTTCGCGGGCATTCTTGTTCTCCAACATTACTCAATTCCTGGTAGGAGTGGCCTTGATCATTGCTCTGGTCGGCGTGCCCCTCATGGCTGGCACTGTCATGCAGAAGCAAGCCTGGGAGAGTGCATTGCGCTTGGTGCGTCTGACCGCTGCAATTCCGGTGGGTGCAGTGGTCGGAGGCTACCTTCTTCGCCGGATAGGCGTGCGAACGGTGTGCCTAACCGGCCTTGCATTCATCGGAACGGGCCTGCTGTTCATGAGTGGCTGGGAGGTAGAAGTGGAGGAGCCTTGGCTCACGGCACCGTTAGTTGTAGCCGGCTTGGGATTCGGTCTAGTGATCCCGCCCATTGGCATCAGCGCGCTGAGTGCGGCACCCAGTCACTATTGGGGAACCGCGACCTCATTGGTCACCGCATCCCGAATGGTGGGGATGGCGTTGGGACTGGCGGCCTTATCGGCTTGGGGTATAGAGCGCTTCTACAGCTTGACTGCCCACGTGACGATTGGCACGACCTATGAGGCAACCGGCGCCCCGCTGATCGAAGCTGGAGTGACCGTGTTCCAGAACCTCTTCATGATCGCCGGATTCCTGTCCCTGATTGCCATGTTGCCAGCCTTGCTGATGAGAGTGGAGAATGTGGCAGTGCTGCACCTTGACGACAGTGCATCCCATGACTTAGACTCGCCAATTCCAGTAAGCAAGGAAGGAAGACAGTGAAATCGAAACTGATCTGCATCGTGGCGTTAGTTGCACTGCTGACACTCGCAGCATGTGATATCAACGAGGCCACCCCGGCCCCGGCCGACACCCCGTCCACAAAGGCGACGGAGGTGCCGACGGCAACCGTTAGACCGTCACCGGAGCCGACCGCTACACCGAGACCCACCTCGACCCCGGAGCCGACTGCCACACCGATGCCCACCGCGACCCCCGAGCCGACCGCTACGTTGGCACCGACTGCTACGTCTGAGCCGACCGCGACGCAGGCACCAATTGCTACGTCTGAGCCGGCCGCGACGCCAGTACCCACCTCAACCGCCGAGCCCACGGTGGCTGCGCAGGCGGTGGCACTCTGGCCCCTACCCGTAACTGATCCGCTGGCGATGGCGTCTTCATTCTCAGAGTCGGAGTTGACCTGTCTCGCCGGTGTGGCAGACGTGGAGCGCCTGCTGCAGCTCTTCGCCTCGCCGGAGAAAGCATCACCCGAAGAACGGACCAAGGTGCTTGGCTGTCTGCAGGACGAAACGCTGCTCCGCTACTTCCTCACAGTCGTCGTGCAGGCCTCCGCCCCCCTGAGCGCAGAGAGCTCCGGATGCATCCGGACAGCTGTCGAAGCACTCGACCTGCGCACATTGATCCAGTCGGGTACAGCCGGCAGCGAACAAGCGGCCATGGCCGCCTTGCTCGGGGCTTTCGCGAACTGTGGAGTGCAGGTCCAGGGTGGCTCGGGAGGCTAGACAAATACGGAGCTTGCATTGGCTGCGCACGGCCTGACGGACGCCCAAAGGGCAGGAATTCGGGGGAGGTGAGGCCGTCAGCGTAGAGCCTGCCGCTCCCACTCGCCGCTAGAGCACCAGCCGCGCCCCCTCGGCCGCCGTTTGCCCCCATGCACTGATGGTTCAGCGCACCACCTCGCGGCGAGGCGGCGGTCTGATCACCCGTCCCCCTGCGCAGCGGGGGAACCATAGGGGGGCCGAACACCTCACCCCTCAAAGATAGCCACCAGCTCCGGTCGCAAGGGGTAGCGCAGCGGTTCGCCCGCGAAGTGCCGGCGCGCGTCTTGGCACTGCCCGAGGAAGACGCCCCGGTGCGCGCCATACGTGTGGCCGCCCCGGTGCGGCGTGTGGACCACGTTGGGCAACGTGCGGAGCGGGCTGTCCGGTGGCGGTGGCTCCGGGCTATACACGTCAATGGCGGCCCGCAGCTCGCCGGCCGTCAGCCGCTCCAGCAGCGGCGCTTGCTCCACCACCGCCATCCGCGATACCAGCACGAACACCGCCTCGTGCGGCAGCGCAAAGATCACGTCCCGGTTGATGATCTCTATCGTCTCCGGGGTTGGCGGGATGGCGACAAAGAAGACCTCGCTGCGCGCAGCCATGGCGACGAGATCGGTGGCCTTGCGGCCCCCCGTGGCCGCCATCCGCTCGGCCGGCACATACGGATCGAACGCTTCCCAGTCGGTATCGAACGGCGCGAGCATCCGCGCCAGATGGCGATGAATCTCGCCGAACCCGGCCAGCCCTACCCGCCGGCCTTGCAGCCGGTCCGGTGTTTCGGGCCGCTCCGGGAAGTCCTCCCAATTGACCCAGCCGTTGGCGCCGACAATCTGATGCTCCTGGGGGAGGTTGCGGAGCGCGGCCAGCCCCAGCGCCAGCTCGTACTCTGCCACCCACGGCGACATGACGGGCGCCGTTTCGCTGAGGGCGATGCCCCGCGCCAGCGCCGCGCTCACGTCGCAGAGCTCGGCCTGCCGATAGTGACAGGTGGAGCCGATGTAGCGCAGCCGCGGCGCGTTGGCGAGCCGCTCGGCGGACAGGTAACCAATGCCTTGATTGCCCCAGCCGCACAGCAGCAGCCCGTCGGCATCGGCGAGCGCCGCATCCACCTGCGCTGCACGCTTGTCCGACGTCAGATCGGCCCCGAGGTGGACCGCGACGTGCTCGGCAAACGAATCCAGCACCTCCGCAGCCGCGCTACTCCAGTGCCGGCTCAACGACCGCGGGCCAAACACCACGACGATCCTAGGACGTGCCATAGCCTCCTCCCTCCGTGCCAGAACCGGGCTTCAGCGTAGCACCTACCACTGGTTGCACCCTCACACATCCCGTCATTGCGGCGGAAGCCGCAATCCAGAGCCGTAGGGGCGCAACATGTTGCGCCCGTCCCCCTGCGAAGCGGGGGGACCATAGGGGGGCCGGTACCTCACAAGGGTAGGTTTTCCTGTGCAGAGGGGGCCGGGGGGTGAGGCGTGTGCCCCTTACACTGGCGCGCGCTGTTCGTGCCAGGAGGTGCTCTGCTCGTAAGCGTGGGCCGCTTGGAGCAAGGTCCGCTCGTCGAACGGCCGCCCCACCAGCATCAGGCCGACCGGCAGCCCGTCCACAAAGCCGCACGGCACGGATATGGCCGGCAACCCCGTGTAGTTGCAGGGCCGCGTGATCTGCGAGAGCATCCCGGAGCCGTGCGGATTCCCGTTGACCATGATGGACTTGGCATGGACGGCGGCAATGTTCGGCGCCGCCACCGCCACCGTCGGCGCCGCGAGCAGGTCCACCTCGCGCCACACGGCCGTATAGCGCTCCAGCAGCAGTCGCCGCGCGCGCAGCGCCTTGGCGTGATCGCTGGCGAGGATGAATTGCAGCGGCAGCAGGCGCAGCTGTGTCTCATCGCCGTAATCCGCCAGCCGCGTCCGCAGCCAGTGCTCATGGTCCACCAGCGCTTCGGCACGAATGGCGTCTACGCCGTCCATCAGCACGTCGTGGTCGGGCAGCCGCACCTCCTGCACCGTCGCGCCAAGCGCCCCCAGTTGCGCGATGGCCGCGCGCACCGCCGCCTCGACCGGTCCGTCAACGAGCGCAAAGTAGTAGTCGCGTGGCACGCCGATCCGTAGCCCGCGCAAGTCCGTCCCGGCACGCAGCGTCTCCGGCGGCGGCGCGACGGCGTGCGAGGTGGGGTCGCGCGGATCGTGGCCGGACATCACTGCGAGCAGCACCGCCGCATCCTCGACCGTGCGCGTGAGCGGCCCGATATGATCCCGCGTGGGATTGCCCCCACGCATCGCCCCGCGTATCGGCACCCGGCCGTGCGTCTGCTTCAACCCCACGATGCCGCACAGGGCGCCTGGAATCCGCACCGACCCACCGGCGTCGGTGCCGAGCGCGCCCAGCGCCATGCCGGCCGCCACCGCCGCGGCCGAGCCGCCCGACGACCCGCCGGGCACATGGTCCGAGTTCCAGGGGTTGCGCGTGGGGCCGTAGTGCGGATTGATCGTCGTGGTGCCGAAGCCAAACTCGTGGAGGTTGGTCTTACCCAGCATGATCGCGCCGGCCGCTTGCAGCCGTGCCCAGGCGGGCGCGTCCTCGCGGGGCACGTAGTCGGCGAGGATTTTGGAGCCGGCGGTAGAGCGAATCCCGGCCGTCTCGATATTGTCCTTGACGGCGATGGGGATGCCGTGCAGCGGACCGACCTCGTCCCCGGCGGCGAGGGTCGCCTCCGCTGCCTGCGCTGCGGCCAGCGCTTGCTCGTCGCGCCGGGTGATGAAGCAGTTGAGCGTTGGCTCCAGCCGCTTGATCTGCCCCAGCACGGCCTGCATCAGCTCCACCGGCGATACCTGCCGGCGCGCAATGAGCGACCGTGCTTCGCTGATGGTCAGCCAGGCTAGGTCGTTGCCGTTGGCAGTCACGGCGTCTCCTCCTCGAGACGGTACGGCTGTGCCGTGAACGTCTCGTCCACGTCAATCCCCGACTCGGCAAAGCGCCGGACGGTAGCCCGCTGCTCGCGCACGGCGTCGAGCACCTGGGGCAGGAGATGTTCCGGTATTGGTATCAAGTCCAGCATACGAACCATTTCCTGCAGGTCCTCCGCCGTGAGCGCAGTATCGTTGTCCGACATACGGCCTCCCTCTCACCCAAGTATCTGCACGCGCTGGCTCTGATTGTAGCTGCTACCGTGTTGCCCCCGGACCCTGACCGGGGTAGGTACGTGCCAAGCCGTAGGGGCGCAACATGTTGCGCCCGTCCCCCCGCGCAGCGGGAGGACCATAGGGGGGCCGGAGCCTGCTGGCTGGCGAAGCGCCCTCTGCCCCGCCCGCACTCCCCGCTCTCTATCGCTCCGCGATGGAGAGCGGGCCGGGGGGTGAGGCCCGCGGCGTATAATCAACGGAGCTTGACATAGCGGTAGCAGAAAGGAGACTGCGGTGTTTACGCCAATCAAGGCCACAGCAATCTCGCTCAAGCCGAAGAAGTGGGATAAGGACTACAACGCCGACAAACTGGAGGCGCTCTTCCGGGCGGCGGCGCAGGAGCAGCCCGATCTGATCGTCGCCACCGAGGGCGTCTTCGAAGGCTACGTGGTCATGGACGTGATCGAGCATCCGGAGAAGGCCCCGGCCATGCTCGACATCGCTGAACCGCTCGACGGGCCGTATATCCGACGCTTCCAGGTGTTGGCGCAGGAGCTGCGGACCTGCCTCTGCTTCGGCTTTGCCGAGCGTATTGACGACGAGGTCTATAACAGCGTGGTGTTCATTGACCAGGAGGGCGTCATTCGCGGTCGGTATCACAAGACGCAGCTGGCGGAAGGCACCCATGACTCCTGGGAGTTCAACCGGATTGGCCGGCAGATCAGGGCCTTCGACACCCCGCTTGGTCGCGCCGGCATGCTCATCTGCAATGACCGCTGGAACCCGATGATCGCCCGCACGCTCGCGCTGGATGGCGCCCAGCTGCTCCTGATCGTCTCGTATGGGTCGCGAAGCAAGCAACAGAATGAGGCTGTCTTGGCCCGCGCCCGCGAGAATGGCCTACCCATTGTCGAAGCGAACGTCGGCATGAACCTACTCATTAGCAAAGGTGAAGTCGCTGCCTACAAGTGGGGTGTAGACCAAATCACCACTGCGGTCGTCGAGGTACCAACGCCGCCCTCACAAACGGCGGCCCGGTCCTACGAGCAGGAGTACATGCACCTCCAAGGACCGAAGATGGCCGAGCAGTACGAGAAGACCATGGAGCGGATCCAGCGCCCGGTCGCGTAGGTCTTGCCCCTACCCCCCGCCGCCACCGGCGCCCACTCCCTCGCCCCCTGGGAGAGGGCCGGGGAGAGGGCCAACACCACCGGCCACTGCGCTACGGCCGGCAGCTAGGATAGTCCGACCGGGCCGGCGCACTGCTGACCGGGTAGGGTGTTCCGAGGTTGATCCGCTCGAAGAAGGCGGTATCCGCCGCCGTCACGTCGCACCAGTAGAAGCCCAGCGACTGGAAGGTGGCCAGGTCCGGCACGTGCCGCCACTGCAGCAGGTTGGCATCGTAGGACAAGATGCGGTCATCGCCGCCATCGAACCGCCGTGCGAGCTGGTTCGGATGCGGCCACCTTTCGTCCAGCGGGATCGTCACGATCACCGCCACCGGGAAGGTGTATTGGCTGTTCACGATGTCCCAGGGGACGATGAGCGCCAAGGGGCTGTCAGGTGCTATCCAGCGGCGCACGATCTTGCCGTCAAACTCCCGCCGGAGCACGGCATACGTCTGCCCCAAGCTGTCATCGCGCACGTACCCCACCGGCACGATCTCTGTACCTGCCGCGTTTATCGAGCCGATCCCAACCTCGACCCCGATGGGGTTGTCCGGGTCGTCGGGGTTGTGGATGCGGAGCAGCACCCGGTTGTCGGCTAGCTCATATGCTGAGGTCGAGCTGCTTTGGCCAATGAGCGGTGGCTGCTCCGCTGGCGGATCCGTTTCGTCCGGCTCATCACTGTCATCATCGTCGTCATCATCGCTACTCGACGATGAAGACGTTGATGGCGTTGGCGCCGGTGGTGGAGACGGCGGCGAGGGCGGTTGCTGCGCTTTGAGATCATCCACATTCACAGTGCCGTCGCCATTCAAATCAATGCCGGTCCTCAGTACCGGGTAGTCCGACGCAGTACCGAAGTACCAAGGGTCATCCATGCCGCCGGTGTTATCCACGTTCAGGTCCCAGTTTTCGTAAATGCTCCCTGCCGCGTAGGGGTCGTCTTTGGTGGGCGATTGCAGGTCGCTGGTGGTCTTGCCGGTCGCGCCGGTCGTCTCCGTTTCAGTGCCGTCAATCTCTCCGTTACCGTCCTCGTCGTCGCTACCGACGCTCACCTTCACGCCGGCGGTAGCGGTATTCCAATAGCTGTCGCTGATGGTGCCACTATCGTCCTCCCCGACCAACCCACCGGTGTCAGTCTGGCCCGAGACCCGACCGATGGCATAGCCGGCGGTGATCGTGGCGCTGTTCTTCCCTACCAACCCGCCCACACCGGTCCGGCCTTGCACTCTCCCGGTGGCATAGGTGGCGCTGACCGTACCGCTACCGCTGTTTGTCCCGACCAGCCCGCCGACTCCGCTGCCAAGAGCCGCCGCGACAGTGCCCGTGGCATAGCTGGCGCCAACGGAACCATCGTCGTTCTTGCCAACCAGTCCGCCGACGTCGGTCCGGCCTTCCACTCGGCCGGTGGCATAGCTGTAGATGACGGTGCCGTTGTTCAGCCCCACTAGCCCGCCAACCTGTTGCTCGCCGGAGACTTTTCCGCTGGTGGTCGCGTAGCTGACGGTGATCTCGGCGCCGCTTGTGTTCCATCCCACCAGCCCACCGACGTCCGTATGTCCTTCGACCGTCCCGGTGGCGTGGCTGCCACTGATGGAGGCGCTGCCGCCCGTGCTCAACCCGACCAGGCCGCCGATCCGTTCGCTCGTGCTCGCGTTTGCATCCCGGCCGGTCACGTCCCCCTCGGCATAGCTATCGCTGATGGAGCCAAGGTCGTTCTTGCCTACCAGCCCGCCAGTATCCTGATGGCCCTCGACCCTTCCGGTGGCGTAGCTGTTGCTGATGGTGCCACGTTCGTTCAACCCGACCAGCCCGCCGACCCGTTCGCTCGTGCTCGTGGTCGCATCCCGGCCGGTCACGTCGCCTGTGGCGTAGCTATTCTCTTCGATGGTGCCGCTGTCGTTCTTCCCCACCAACCCGCCAATATCTTGATTTCCCTCGACCGTGCCGGTGGCATAGCTGTTGCTGATCGTGCCATCTTGGTTCAACCCGACCAGCCCGCCGGCCTGTTCGATGGTGCTCGGAAACTCGCTGGTCACGGCGGCCGTGGCATGGCTGTTGCTGATGGTGTCGTAATTCGCTCCGACCAACCCGCCGGCGTTGCGATAGCCCAAGACGGTGCCGCTGGCCTGGCTGTTCTCAATGCTCCCGCCGGACTGGTTATTGCCCGCCAGCCCGCCGACTTGATGGCCGCCCGAGATCGAGCCGCTCACGTCGCTGTTGCTGATGGTGCCGCCGTCGTTGGACCCCACCAGCCCGCC
Source organism: Chloroflexota bacterium (assembly GCA_965220865.1). Taxonomy (GTDB): domain Bacteria; phylum Chloroflexota; class UBA11872; order UBA12225; family JAJDUF01; genus JAJDUF01. Next base: position 1,422,147 of record OZ244848.1, on the reverse strand, counting down.
GACATCGTCATGGCCGGTCAGACTGACATCGACCAGCTCCACGTTGCGAATCGTGGCACTAGAGCCGGTGTACCCGAAGAGGCCCAGGCCCGTGGTGCCCGGGCGGTTGATGTACAGGTTGGAGATCGTGTGGCCGTGCAGGCGATTGCCATCGAAGATGGCGTTGAAAGGGACACTGGCATCGTCTGCGATGGGCAGCCAACCGTTGCCACTGTTCCAGTAATCGTCGCCCGAATCCGCTTCGCCGTCGTCGTCCGTGTCGAAGTCCAAGTCCGCCGTCAACTCGTACCCAATACAGCCGCTACTAGGGCAGCCCATGCCCGCAGCGGCGTCGGGAAAGGCGTCGTCATAGTCGTCATCGTTGGCGCTATTGTCCGCCGCGCCGTCACCGTCCAAGTCCCAGTGAATGGCGTTCAGTTGCGCCAGATTTCCGACCTCGATCAGGCCGTTATCGTCACTGTCGTAGTCGTTCGTGGTCTGTTGAGCGGCCACGCCCGGAATGTTCGGTAGGGCCACGGTTGCCGCGCAGAGCAGGACAATAGCCAGGAGGCGGAGGGGCGTTGTCATCGCCCGACCTCCCGGCGCGAGCGTTCTCGTTCGCTTAACATTGGCAATAGCAGGTCACTCCTCCAGCATCCCTCGTCCCACTGGTCACGAGCCACTGACCACCGCTCTATGGCCGGCAGCTGGGGTAGTCGTCCCGGGCCGGCACGGTGGTGGTGGGGTGGGCTATCCCGATATGGATCCGGTCGAAGAAGCCCACATCCGCCGCCGTCACGTCGCACCAATAGAACTCCAGCACCTGGAAGGTGGCCTCGTCCGGCACGTGCCGCCACTGCAGCAGGTCCGCATCGTAGGACAAGATGCGGTCATCCCCGCCATCGAACCGCCGCACGAGCTGGTTCGGATGCGGGCGCTTTTCGTCCAGCGGGATCGTCACGATCACCAACACCGGGAAGGTGTACTTGCTGTTCACGTCGTCCCAGGGGACGATGAGCGCCAAGGGGCTGTCGGGCGCTATCCAGCGGCGCACGATCTCGCCATCCGACTCCCGCCGCAGCACGGCATACGTCTGCCCCAAGCTGTCGTCGCGCACGTACCCCACCGGCACGATCTCCGTGCCTTCCGTGTTAATCGAGCCGATGCCGAACGTCACCTCCCGCGGGTTGTCCGGATCATCGGGATTGTGGATCTGGAGCAGCACGCTGTTGTTGGCCAGCTCCCAGGCCTTCGCGGAGCCGTTCTCGCCGATCAGCTTCGGGTACTCCGACGTGCCCGACCCGCCACCACCGCCGCCACCGCCACCGTCACTACCGCCACCGCCGCCACCGCCACCGCCGCCACCACCGCCACCACCGTCTCCGTCGTCGTCGCGATCTGGCTCCTGCGGTCGAGGCGGTGGTGGTGGCGGCGCCGTTGTGGAGCCGCGCACTGTGATAGTGACGTTGTCAGTGGCCTCCAAGCCGTCGGGGTCGGTCACCGTCAGCGTGAGGTTGATTGTCAGCGACGTGTTCGGCGTTGGCAGCGCGGTCCAAGTTGTAGTGAGCGCATTGGGATCAGAGAAATCTCTGTAGTTGGGGTCAGCAGTCCACCGATACTTCAGGTCGTCGTCCTCGTCATCCGGGTCGCTTGCCGTTGCTGCCAGGTCAACCGTTGCTCCCCCGTCTACCGTCGTCGCAGCGGTGCTAATCTCGACGGTCGGTGACTGGTTGGCACGCACAATGACCGTGATGGCGTCACCAACCTCCAGACCACCACTGTCCGTCACGGTGAGCGTAAGCGTGTAGGACTGCTCGGTGCTCTTCGCATCCGGCGCCGTCCAAGTAGGCTCAAGCACCTCATCGTCAGGGAAGTCCCCGTCATCTGCTGTCCAACGGTATGTCAGGTCATCGTTATCCGGATCCGAGGCCGTAGCTGTGAGTTGGACCACCTCGTTACCGTCTACGGGTTGCTGGAACTCGCTGGTGATCTCCACCTGCGGTAACGAATTGGCGCGGACCGTGATGACGACGGTATCAACGGCTTTCAGACCCCCGCTATCCGTCACTGTCAGCGTAAGCAGGATTGACTGAGCGGCGCTCGATCGTGTCGGCGCGGTCCACGTCGTATCTTTCGCAGCGGCGTCGGCGAAGATGCCCTGGCCTGTCCACGCATACGTGAGCGCGTCGCTTGCGTCCTCCGTATCACTCGCGGTCGCTGTCAGGCTGACCTCGGCTCCGCCGGCTACGGTGTCCGCCGCAGTGTCGATTGTCACCGACGGCGCAGTGTTGGTGTCTTGCCCCGAGTCGTCAACGGTTATCGTGATCGCATCGCTACCGGTCAGGTCACCGCTGTCCGTGACGATCAGGGTCAACGTGTAGGACCGCGGCACGTTTTGCGCCGCCGGCGCGGTCCACGTGGGATCCTCGACGTCATTGTCGGAGAACGTGCCCCCATCGGCGTGCCACTGATACGTGTGTGTGTCGCCGGTGTCTTGATCGTCAACGGTCGCCGCCAAGTTGACCGTGGCGTCACCCTCCACCGTCTGCGACCCGGTGTCAATCGTCACTCCCGGCGCCCTGTTGGCCCGCACCGTGAAGTTGACGGTTGCGATGGCCGACAAGCCGTCAGGATCGCTCACCGTCAGCGTGAGCCTGACCGACTGCGCCGTGTTCTTCGTGGCTGGCGCCGTCCATTTCGCGTCCTCGATAGCCGCGTCTTCGAACGTACCGCCGGTTGCCGTCCACGCAATCGTCAGCGTGTCGTCCTGATCCGGGTCGCTGGCCGTGGCATCGAGGGTGATCTCATCACCGCCGTCTACCAGTTGGAAGCCCGTGTGGATTCTCGCCGTCGGTGACTCGTTGGAGTCGACGGTGATGGTGACCGTATCCGTGCCGGTCAATCCACCAGGATCAGTGACCATCAGCGTGAGTGCGATGGTCTGAGCCGCGTTTGCCCTGTCTGGTGCGGTCCAAGTAGGCCCGAGCACCGCCGCGTCGGAGAAGGTGCCGTCGTCAGCACTCCACTGATACGTCAACGTGTTGTCATCGTCATCGTCGTCGGTGGCCGTTGCTTGGAGGACGACCTCATCACCCCCTTCCACTTCGTGGGCCACCGTGTTAATGGTCGCCTGCGGCGCGACGTTGGCCTTGACCGTGATGACCACCGAAACAGTGTGGGTCGTCAATCCGTCTGACACGGTCAGCGTCAGGCGGATTGGCCGGTCGGCATTCGTCTTTGCCGGTGCCGTCCAATCTGGCTGGAGCACCGCCGGGTCAGAGAAGGTCCCATCGTCCGCGGTGTTGGCGTCACCGTCATCGGCCGTCCACGCATACGTCAGCGTATCGTTAGTGTCATCATCATCGGCCGTTGCCTGGAGGTTGACCTCAGCGCCCCCGACCACTTCCTGCCCGGCGGTCTGAATCGCGGCCTCTGGCGCGTTGTTGGCGAGCACCGTGATTGTGACCTGCGCCGTCGAGGTCGAGGTGCCATCCGAAACGGACAGGGTCAGCGTGACCTCCTGTTCGTCGATCTCCTTCGCCGGCGCGGTCCAACTCGGCTCCAGTATCGCCGCGTCGGAGAAAACGCCAACATTTGGGTTGGCCGTCCACGCATACGTCAACGTGGTGTCGTCGTCGTCGGTGGCCGTCGCTTGGAGGGTGACGACATCGCCCCCGCCTACTTCCTGCTCCTCAGTGGTGATGGAAGCAGTGGGTTGGTTGTTGGCACTAACCTTGATGATGACACTACCCGAGCCGGTTCCGCCCTCGTTGTCCGTGGCGGTCAGCGTGAGCGTGATCTGCTGCTCGCTGTCCGTCTTGGTCGGCGCAGTCCACGTGGTGTCCTCGACAGCGTCATTGCCAAACCTGCCCACGTTGGGATTGGCAGTCCAGGCGTAGGACGCTACCGAGCCGTCGGGGTCGGGGTCTTCAGCCGTTGCCGACAGCGTGACGACGGCGTTTTCGCCGACCGTCTGCGTCCCCGTATGGATCGTGACCGTCGGCTTCTTGTTGGTCGCCTGCACGGTGACGGTTGTGTTGGTCGTGGTCGTCCCACCGCGGTCGTCCGTCACCGTCAGCGTGAGCCTGATCGCCTGCGCGTTCTCCTGCTCGGCCGGCGCGGTCCACGTCGCATCCTCGATCGTGTCGTCCACAAACGTGCCGCCGTTAGTGGGGGCGTTCCAGTCGTAGGACGCTATCGAGCCGTCGGGGTCGGGGTCTTCAGCGGTCGCGTTGAAGGTGACGTTCGCGCCACCAGCCACTTCCTGCGTTACCGGTTGGATGCTGACCGTCGGCAGCATATTGGCCGCCCGGACCCTGATGTCCACCGTGGCGGACGCCGTAGCCCCGCCGTCGTCCGTCACTCGCAGCGTGAGGCGATAGGTCTGCTCGTTGGCCTGCTCTTCGGGCGCGATCCAGGTCGCATTCCTGGTAGCGACATTGTCATTCGCAAATGTGCCACCGGTGGCGCTCCACGCATAAGATGAAATCGAGCCATCCGGGTCGTTGGCGGTCACCGTCGGCGTCACCCGCGTGCCGCCATCCACCGGCTGCGTCACCGGGATGCCGATGCTCACCGTCGGCCGTTGGTTCGGCGGTCCCGGCTGCTGGTCGTCGTAGTCGTCCTGGTCAACGTCGCCGTCGCGATCCACGTCAATCTTCAGCACCGGGTACTCGTCATTTTCCCCGAAGTACCACGGGGCGTCCTTCCCCGTCGCGTGGTCATTGTCCCCGTCGGCATTGTCCAGGTCCAGGTCCGGGTCGTTGTCCCACGTGTCGTAAATGCCCGTGTAGTCCGTCGGCGTCTGCAGCTCGCTGGTAGTCTTACCGCTGACCCCGTCCTGCTCCGTTTCCCCGAAGTACCGCGGCGGATCGGCAGTGCGGTCCGGACCTTCAAGGACGCGGGTATTGTTCTCGTCGTCGGTACCGACGCTCGCCGTCAACCGATTGATAGGGGGGTCGGGCTGCGGATCGGGTGGCTCGGCCTGGGTCTCGGTATCCCAGTAGCTGGCGGTGATCGAGCCTGGCTCGACGTAGCCTACAGTCCCCCAGAGCCTCTCCGTTGGGCTTTCCCCGGCCAACCCACCGACTCGGTTATGGTATGGCTCGACAATGAGTTGACCGATCGCATAGCTGGCGATGATCGCGCCGCCGTTGATGTTCGTCCCGACCAGCCCACCGATTCGACAACCCGGGTCGCTGTCCGACTTACAGCTCGACCCCTCCCCTGGCCCGGTAGCGGTTACGTCGCCGTGGGCATAGGTGGCGCGGATAGTCTGACCGATGTTCTCCCCGACCAACCCGCCGACGTGATGCATGCCGGTCACGTCGCCGCTGGCAAAGCTGGTGCTGATCGTCGCACCGCGGTTCGACCCGACCAGCCCGCCAATCCGGCCGCTCCAGGTCAGGTAGCCGTTGCTATCTGTGTATTTTTCACCGGTCACGTTGCCGGTGGCGTAACTGGTCTGGATGTTGCCATCCCAGGCGAGCCCGACCAGCCCGCCGACGAAGGTGGTGCCGGTCACGTTGCCGGTGGCATAGCTGTCGCTGATGGTGCTGTGGTCATACCAGTGCGTCCCCACCAGTCCACCGACCGATGATGCCCTGTATGCCCCGTCATCACCCGTACCGGTCACGTCGCCGGTGGCATAGCTGCGGATGATATCGTCGTTGTTCCGTCCCACCAACCCACCAACGTCGTCCTCGCCGGAGACGTCTCCGCTGGCGTGGCTGTTCGTGATCGGATCGAGGCTTTGCCCGACCAGCCCACCGACCTCATGCCGGCCGGTGACGGTGACGGCGGCAGAGCTGTTGCTGATCGGACCAGAACTCGACCCCGCCAGCCCGCCGATGTCCCGCCCGCCGGTTCTCTGGTACCCAGTGCCCACAATGACCCCAGTGACGGTGCCGCCGGTGACCGAGCTGTTGCAGATCACGGCCTTGTCCTCGCTGTTGCAGATCATGCCGCCGGAGTAGTTGTAGTTGATATACCCGACCAGTGCGCCGACTGCGTCTGCACCCCTCACGCTGACAATATGCAGCTGCACGTTGCGAATCGCGGTAGGACGGCTTTGGTAACCACCGACATTCCCGAACAAGCCCACGCCCGATTCATCGGGGCGGTTGATGTACAGGTTGGAGATCGTATTGTCGTTGCCGTCGAAGATGGCGGTGAACGGCGAGCCATAGGGACTTCCACCGGTGCCCGTGTAGATGCCGATAGGCTCCCAGCCCTTACCGTCGCCCCGGCCGCTAGCCCACTGGCTGCCGTTGAAGTTCAGGTTCCCCGTCAGCTCGTAGCCGATGCAGCCGGTAACCTGGAAGGTGCGGTCGTTCCCGTCGTGGTCGTAAGGCGTGGTAGGGCAGCCCATGCCCGCGGCGGCGTTGGGGAAGGCCGCCGCGTAGGCGTCCTCTTGGGTGGCAGCGTTGGCGTCGTCGGGGTCGGTGGAGGCAGTAGGGTTGTCCGCCGTGCCGTCACCATTCAGGTCCCAGCGGATAGCATTCAGCCGCTCCAGGCTGTTGACCTCGATCAGACCATCATTGTCAGTGTCGTAGTCGGTCGTCGCTTGCGCGGCCACACCCGGGATGGCCAGTAGGGCCACCACTCCCGCGCAGAATAGCGCGAATGCTAGGATGCGGAGAGGGGCTGTCATCATCCTTCCTCGAACGCAAGTTCTAATACGGCGCGGCTCTGCAACGCTCCGGGAGACGATGGATGTTGCACGAGACCACAGGCCGCTTTGCAATTCTGCCTCCTCAGCGGCGGCGGTATTGACGTTTGGATGCATTTGAGCGGCACACGGATAGGCAGCCATTGTAGGACAGTGTGTAGCAATCCGCAATCGCCCTCGCTGGTGCCGTTCACTGCGTACTGACCGGTAACGGCCCGGAGACGCTACACTGTGGACTGTCGAACCGATGCCGGCGGAGGTCAAGTGCCGTGCCACAGCATGTGCTCGTGCTGCATCCCAGCGATAACGTCGCCACCGCCTTGGTGGATTTGGACGCGGGGCAGACGATCACTGCCGCGCGCGCGTCGGGCGCGGTGACCGTCTGCGCCCAGGAGCCGATTGCCTTTGGTCACAAGCTCGCGCTCGTATCCCTGGCTGCCGGCGCGCCGGTCTACAAGTACGGCGAGGTCATCGGCGTAGCCTCAGCCGACATCCCGGCCGGCGCCCACGTCCACGTCCACAACGTCGAGAGCCAGCGCGGCCGCGGCGACTTGGCAGCCGCACCCACCCGCTGACATCCTCGTCCCCCCGCTGTGCGGGGGGACCATAGGGGGGCCAGCACCCGCCCGCCGAAATCCCCGGCCCTCACAGGGCTAGGTTTTCCTGTGGAGCAGCGGACCGGCGCCGCCATCGGACCAGCACGGCCATCGCTCCCCTTCCCTGGAGGGAAGGGGCCGGGGGTTAGGTCTCCAACCCAACCCCCCGTTGTCCCCCACCCCTCCCCGCCAATATGCCCCCATTGAACGGAGGCTGACGTATGCGAGACAAGTCTGGCGCACAGCGAGCACCAGCTGGGAGCAGTCTCGGCATCACGCCGGCCGACAGCAGTGGCACAGCCCCCCAGCAGAGGGCACCGGGTCATGACAGACCTCCCGCCGCACCGCGCGCGGCGGGGCATGGCCGTCTGAGTGCCGCCTCAGGGGCACCGGGTCCTGACGTACCCCTCGCCACCACGGCGGGGGCGCCGGGTCATGATCGTCTGAGTGCCGTTCAGCAGGCACCGGGTCCTGACGTACCCCTCGCCACCACGGCCAGGGCACCGCGTCATGACCGTCTGAGTGCCGCGCACCTGGTGCCGGATCACAACCGCTCCGGCTCCGCCCTCGCCGCCGCGTCGGTCCCCGATCGCTCCCACGTCTCGCCCCCGCCGGTATCCGGTCACGACTGCTCCCGTCGTGTACCCCTCGCCGTCGGGTTACCGCCAGCCTCCGTCACCCATTCCACCGCCCAGGAGGAAACCTTGTACGACCGATTGTTCACCGCCGCTGAAATGCAGGCCCTGGAACCGGCGGACACCGCGCCGGTGCTCGAAGCCGAGGTCCACCTACTCCAGGTCCTCATTCGGCGGGTCCTGGCCCTGGGTCCCACCCTGTCACGCCCCCCCAACCGGCGGCGCGGCGCCGCGGTCCGGCGACGGCAAGGCGCCGTACTGTTCCGACAGATCGCCGCCATCTGCCACGCCGCCGACGTGTTGCAGCGCCTGCTCAAGACGCAGCAGGCCCTCGCGGCGGACTCCCCGTCGGAGCTGTATCAGTTACTTGATGAAGCGGCCAAGTACATGGACGACCCGCCGCTTCCCGCCGACCAAGTGATCGAGGAGTACGTGCCAGGCTCGCTCCCTACCTAACCACACCGTCCCCCTGCGTAGCGGGGGGACCATAGGGGGGCCAGCCCTACTCCCCCTCTCCATAATGGTGGAGAGGGGCCCGGGAGGTGAGGCCCACCCGCGCGGACTCCCCTTCCCTGCCAGGGAAGGGGCCGGGGGTTAGGTCTAAGCCGCCCGGAAACTGAAGTAGGTCTCGTGACGCCCGGCGCCGCGGCTAGCCGGCGCCCTCATTGCCATCGGCCGCGAAGAGCGCCAGCGCCCGCTCGGCCTCGTCCGCGGGCAGTGCCTTGCCGTGATAGGTGAAGTCCCGCTCCACCCACGGAATCCCTTTCCCCTTGACGGTGTGGGCGACAATCACCTGTGGCCGGCCGGCCACATCACGCGCTGCGGCCAGGGCCTGCCACACCGCGGCTTGATCGTGGCCGTCCACCTCTTGCACGTGCCACTGGAAGGCTTCCCACTTGGCGGTGAGCGGCCGGTAGTCGAGCACGCGCTCCACGAGGTCCGTCTGCTGCGCCTTGTTGTGGTCCACGATGGCGGTGAGCGAGGCGACCCGGTATTGGGCCGCCGCCATCGCCGCTTCCCAGACCTGTCCCTCCTGGACCTCTCCATCACCGAGCAGCACGTACACCCGGTAGTCTCGCCCGTCAACCCGGCCGGCCAGCGCGTGGCCTAGCCCAATGGACAACCCCTGGCCCAATGAGCCGGTGGAGGCCTCGACGCCGGGCAGACGGCGCATGTTGGGATGTCCTTCGAGCGGGCTGCCGAGGCGCCGCAGGCTCGCTAGCCGGTCCACGCCGAAATACCCCCGCTCGGCTAACATCGCGTAGAGGATCGGCGCCGCGTGGCCCTTGCTGAGAATGAAGCGGTCGCGCTCCGGCCACTCCGGGCGCGCCGCGTCGTGGCGCAGTAGGCCACCGAAGTAGAGCGCCGTCATGATCTCGACCGCGGAGAGCGAGCTGGAGGGGTGCCCCGACCCGGCAGCCGTCGTCATCTCGACGATATCGCGCCGAATGCGCTGCGCCGCCGCCGCCATCGCGGCCAGCGGCGGCTGGGTTAGGGCGCCCGGATCGGTCGCGGGCGCTGTGGCTCCCGTTGACATCGTGCGTCTCCTCGCGGGCTGCTCAGACTATGTGGGCCGTCGCGGCCGTCCGGATAGCGCAGCCGCAATCTACCGTCGGCTAGTATAGCGCCCGCCGGTTCGGGGCCGTGCTACACTGAATTTACCGATCCGTGGGTGGCGTGGATTCCCGCGTGCGCGGGCATAGCGGGCCGGGCCGCAGGCTACCCCTCATTCACAACTCAGTAATCCAAAGGGAGGAGCGCGACATGGTCAGCGTTGGTGGCGGTGCTGGTATCGGCGGCGGGGCAGCGATATTCCTGGTGGTCATCGTCGTGGTCATTGTGCTGTGGTGGTGGCTGCGAAGTTAGCGCGCTACGCGCTGTCAACCCTCGCTGGGGCGGCTGGGGCGTGCTGTCCCCCGCCCGGCTGCGAGAGAGGAGTATCCGATGCGTATTGCGGTTGGGAGTGACGAGTCTACGCAGCTCACCGACGCCGTTGTGGAGGACCTCCGCCAACGCGGGCACGACGTCAAGCTGTTCGGCCCGCTGGAGGGGCGCAGTGACCCTTGGCCGCAGGTTGGGCAGGATGTCGGCGCAGCCGTGGCCGCCGGCGAGGCGGAGCAGGGTGTGCTCTTCTGCTGGACCGGAACGGGCGTGTCCATCGCCGCAAACAAGGTGCCCGGAATTCGCGCCGCCCTGTGCCATGATGCCGAGACCGCCCGCGGTGCGCGCATCTGGAACCATGCCAACGTCCTGGTCATGAGCCTGCGGGCTACGCCGCCGGTCATCGCACGCGAGATGCTGGATGCCTGGTTTGCGACGCCACCGGGCGACGATGCCGAAGACCAGGCTTGCGTCGAGCAGGTAGCGCGGATCGAGGCCCGTTACGCATCTCCGGCCGAGAGCTGATGGTGTTTGGTGCCAACGTACTCCGGGCACTTGACGCCGGCAGGGATACCAGGCATCATTACCAATAGTCGGCTGTTCGTACAAGGTCCTGTAGTGTAGTGGCCCAACACGCCACCCTGTCAAGGTGGAGATCGCCGGTTCGAATCCGGTCGGGACCGCCCAACCCCCCTAGTCCTGTCGGCCGGACCCTCTCTCAGTGAGGGCTCCGGCCGTTTCACTTCCGCTACCTGGTCATGCCCCGATAGCTGGCTGGTGTCGCTTCCTCATCCGCGCGGTTCCTAGTTGCCGATGCTCTCTTCGACGCGGCCAAAGATATGGAGCAGCCGCGTCCGGTCCGCCGGCGGCAGGGGCGGCCCCACCAGTGACCGCACGTTGGCCTCCAGGTGGGCCATGTTGCCCGTCCCGGTCAGCACCGTCGAAATGGCCGGGTGGTCGGCGACAAACTTGTAGGCGGCGCTCGGCACCGACTCGACGTGATCGTGGAGCAGCCAGTCCAGCGGCTGGTCGTCGGGCACGGCGTCCTGATCTACTACCCCGCGCGCCTTGAGACCCTGGATCGTCTCCGTCAGGTAGGCCGGCTGCGAGAGTACCCGGCGCACGGCGAACATCACCATCACTCCGACGTCGTTACGCTGCGCTTGTGGGAGCACGACGCGCTCGGCGCCGGGTGCGAGCAGATTGTAGCCGACCATCATCGTATCGAAATGGTCATCAGTCAGGGCCTGCTGCAACATCTTGTGCGTGCCATCGCTGCGGAAGTTCTCGGTAAGCCCCAGAAACCGGAACTTGCCCTGCTGCTGCCAGCGCCGGGCCTCCGGCAGGAAGCGCTCCATCACCTGGTCGTAGAGGCGGGCCTGAACCCCGTGAAACTGGAACACGTCGAGATACTCCACGCCGAGCCGGCGCAGGCTCTCGTGGAGCGACTCCTCCAGCACCTCTAAGGGGAACGGCGTGCCCTGCTGCTGGTCATTCGCCATGAACTTGCTGGCCAGCACGTAGCTGTCCCGGGGCACGTCGCGCAGCGCCCGGCCGAGGACCGCCTCGCTATCCTTATAGGAAGCGGCCGTATCTATCAGGTTGATGCCCATGTCGAGCGCTCGATGGACCACGCGAATAGCGTCGGCCTCCGCGACGCCCGTATTCTGGCCCAAGTTGCTCGGCCCGCCGGTGCCTAGCCCGGCCACCGAAACCGGTAATCCCGTCCGCCCAAACCGACGGTACTCCACGATGCCTCCCTCCGGCGATACTTCGCTCTGCAACCGAGGGGCCGGTATTGCACCCAACCCCCGGCCTTGGCCCTCCCCGGATTGAGCTACCAGGGGAGAGAATGTACCGTCCCCCCGCTCTGCGGGGGGGCCATAGGGGGGCCGATCCCAGCCGCCACACTCCCCCTCTCCATATGGTGGAGAGGGGGCCGGGGGGTGAGGCACGGCCGACCCCTCGGCCGCTTCCCTCTGCCAACGGAACGACGCGCTAGGCGTAGTTCCCGGCCTCGAACAGGTCCAGCAGCTTCTGGCGAGCCGGCTCCGGCATGCGCTGCAAGGGCATGCTCACGTGCTCTTGGCACAGCCCCATCGCCGCGTACAGCGCCTTGCCCGATGGCGGGCCATACCCGGTAATGGCGTCCGAGAGCGGGATGATCTTCTTCTGAATCTCCAGGGCCTTGTCCCATTCGCCCTGCTGCGTCAGCCGATACATCTCGGCGTACATCTTGGGTGCAAAGGCGGCCTCCGGCGGCGTGGTCCCCGCGCACCCGACCAGCATCCCTGCCACGAACATCTGCCCGTCCGTCACCATCACGCCGAAGTTGTCGGTCACTTCCTGCGTCTCCCACGCAATGGACTGCATAATTCGCTGGTCGCCGGTAGACACCTTGATCCCCACCACGTTGTCGCGCGCCGCCAGCTCTTTGATGATCGGCGGGCACACCCCGGGCCGCACGTTGGGGTACTTGGTGTCGTGGAAGTAGATCACCAGCGGGACTTTGACAGCATCCGCTACCGCCCGGTAGTGCGCCGCCATTTCTTGCTCTTTCATCTTGAAGTAGTACGGCTCGGTGACGTGTACCATGTCTACACCGACCGACTCGGCCACGCGGATGCTCTCGATGGTGTGCTCGGTACCGGGTGCCCCGCAGCCGGTCACAATCGGAATGCGCCCGTTGGACGCCTCCATCGCCACCTCAAGCTCGCGCCGATGATACTGGGGCAGCAGGTTCGGCCCCTCGCCGCGCGTGCCGAACATCCACAGACCGTCCATTCCCCCCTCGACGAGGAAGTTGACGACCCGGCGCGTTCCGGCCTCGTCAATCGTCCCGTCGGCATTCAGCGGCGTGGGCATGATCGGCCAAACCCCTGCAAACGTAGGCTGTCCCATCGCTACACTCCTCTCTCCAATTCCGCTTGTGGCTTCCCTCTCCGCTTGTGGTCTTCCCTCCCCCGTCATTCCCGCGCCAGCGGAATTCCGGAGGCGTCCCTCACCCCGGCGTCCCCCACAGTTCCCCTTCCCTGCCAGGGAGGGGGCTAGGGGGTAGGTTCATCCCACGCCCCCCTCTCTACATGGTGGAGAGGGCCCATCAGCGGGTGAGGCCGGTCACTATCCCAGCCGGAAGTGGCTCCCGGCGATATGGCGCGTGCCTCCAAAGTTGTTCCCGTCGTCCTCCATGAAGTAGTAGGCGGTGAAGATGCGCCCGTCGTCTAGCTCCGTCGCCACTGGATAGCCGAGGTCCCAATTGCTGGCGTCGGCGCGGATGACGGCCTCCGCCGACCACGTGGCCCCGTCATCTTCACTGACGATCAGCCCCATCCCGAAGGGCGGTTGGCGCCGGCCGAAGATCACCACGATCCGGCCGTCGCGCAGGCGCAGCGGCCACGGCGACCGATAGTGTACCCCCTGTCGCCGGGCGCCGGACCAGATGTGTTTGCGCGTGAGCGCGGCCCAGGGCGACTGCCCCCAGGCGACAATTGGCTTTGGTTCGCTCCAGCTATAGCCCCCGTCATCGGAGTAGCTCATCTGGATGGCGTTGCGAATACCCTGGATGTTGAGCATGTAGCACTGGAGCCGGCCGCTCGGCAGCAGTAGCAGCACGGCGTAGGTGGGACGCCCCCGTCCGGTTGGATCCCTGGCCACTTCCGCCACGTAGTCCCACGAGAGGCCGTTGTTGTCCGTGCCGTAGATGCCCAGTGCCGTGTTGCCCTCGTCGCTGCCGATACTCGCCACGACCAGCTGCGTGCCATCACCGAACTGTACCCACGGGCCGGCATCTATATGCACGTAGCCCAACCCGGTTGGCGGATTGACTCGTGTGGGCACCGTCTCCCAGGTGTGGCCCCGGTCACCGGACCGAAATGCGTAGCACTCTACGGCTGGCCGTCCGTCCGCTCTCTCAGGTCCGGTCGCCGGGCGGGCGAAATAGACGGACGAGTCCGGGCTACTGAGATCAATCTCTTCCCGCGGCAGCGTAGGATCGTCGGCCTGCCGCAAAATGGCGCGCTTCTCCTCCAGTGGCAGCGAGTCGTCCCAGATCACCACCTCGTGCTCGGTAGGCCACGTCTCGCCATGGTCGAAGGACCGCTGCAACAGAATCTTGGCGCGTCCCTTGTAGCCGAACTGTCCGTGCCCGATGTCGTTGCGGACCCGATAGGCGCTCGGCGCATGGTGGTGGATGACCGTGATGTGGCCATCGCCGTAGTTGTGGATAGGGCACTGCCGCGGATGCGCGCACATCCGGTCCTTGCTGTAGCACAGCTTGGTGTGCTGTACATCGGCCAGCGTGACGACTGCACGGTCCACCGGACTGCCTCCTCACTCGACCAGCGACGCGGCGACGGCATTGGAGATCGTGCCAAGTTCGTACATGATACCGCCGCCGGCGGTATGCGACTTGTTGGTAAAGATGGCGCAGACGACCCCGGTCTCCGGGTCCGCCCAGCCCCCGCAGCCGGTGACTCCGTAGTGGCCAAAGGCCCGTGGCGAGACCAGGCTCCCCATGAACGGCCAGCTACCGTTATCGCGCAACAGCCACCCCAGGCTCTTGGCATAGGTCAGCCGGCCCGCCGCGCTGAGGCCGGGCATGCGCTTGATCCGGTCCTCGGTCATCACCCGCACGGTGGCCGGACTGAAGATGTGGCCCCCACTATATGCCCCTCCGTTGAGCAGCATGCGGAGGAAGCGGCTGTAGTCGGTGACAGTAGTGTACAGCCCGCCCCAATACGTCCCCAAGCGATGGTGGAAGTCGCTGTTCCAGTTTGGCTCGGCGGCCAGCGCCGGAGTCGGCAGCAGACTGGGACAGATACGGCTGGGGTCCTCGTCGCGGCGGCCGTGGAAGCTGTCGTGCATCCCTAGCGGCCGGAAAAACTCTCGCGCCAGAAAGTCGCGCAGCTCCATCCCGCTCACCCGGCACACCACGTCACCGAGCAGGGCCGCCCCGGCGCTTGTATAGCGTACCCGCGTGCCCGGTGGCGCCTCCAAGGTCGTCTGGTACAGCGCATCGAGCCACCGCTGGAGCGGCTGGCGCGTTCGGCGTAGCTCGCGATTGCGGACCAGCCCGCCCAGTCCCGACGTGTGAGTCATTAGCTGCGACAGCCGGGCCTCCTGCAGGTTCGGCGACAGCTCCGGGATAAGCTCGCACAGGGGCTGGTCCAGTCCGACGAGGCCCCGCTCTACCAGCAGGCAAACCGCCGCCGCGACGATGGGCTTGGTGCAGGAAGCGACCGCGAAGATCGTATCCGGCCGGACCGGCGCCGCGTCGGGAGCACCCATTCGG
Source organism: Chloroflexota bacterium (assembly GCA_965220865.1). Taxonomy (GTDB): domain Bacteria; phylum Chloroflexota; class UBA11872; order UBA12225; family JAJDUF01; genus JAJDUF01. The sequence continues at coordinate 1,407,096 of OZ244848.1, read as the reverse complement.
CCGAACGCGCGGGGCGCCAACGACCGGTCACGGCGGCCGACCAGCATCGCCGCCCCCACCGCGGCGTTCTCCGTGACTAGACCCTCGACGAGCGCATACGCTCGACCCAGCCGCTCCGCGCTGAAGCCAAGCGCCTCCGGTGACGGTGCTGCTTCCTCCGTCAACGCTGCGCTCTCCGGGTGTGGCGCTTTATCACGCCGGCTACTCCTCCAACCGGACCGGATTGCGTAATACCCCGATTCCCTCCACGTCCGCCTCCATCAGGTCACCCGGCCGGAGCGGGACCGTAGCGCCCACGTCGCCGGTCGCAATTATGTCTCCCGGCCGGAGCGTCACCCACTTCGAGGACTCGGCCACCATCGCCGGGACGGTGAACCGCAGGTCCCGCGTGCTACCTGCTTGCACCTGCTCGCCGTTCAGTCGGAAGGTGAGTTGGAGGTTGTGCGGATCACCGATCTGGTCTTGCGGCACAATCCACGGCCCCACCGGGGCGCTGGTATCGAACGACTTGGCGACCGTCTGGTAGGCGCCCCGCATGGTGACATCGTTGAGGACGGTGTACCCCCAGATGTGCTCTGCCGCCCGGTCCTCGGAGATGCTCCGGCCCTCCTTGCCGATTACCACCGTCAGCTCGGTCCCGTAGACCACCGGCTCGGGATAGTGGTGCTTGGGTAGCACGACGTATTCATCCGGCCCGACCACTACCTGCGTGAGCTTGTAGAACGGAGTTGGCTTGGGATGCGGCTCCAGCCCACCGATGACCACGTGGCTCTCGAAGGTCCGGCCCATACAGATCACTTTGGTGCTCGGCGCGATGGGCGCCCGCAGGCTCACGTCTTCTAGCCGGTACGCGAGCGGCGAGCCGCTTGCCCCCTCCGTGCTGCCCGCTTGCAACACTCCGGCCAGCGCCTGCCTCGCTGCGGCCAGGGCGGCGCTACCGCCGGCGAGAAAGTCCGCCAAGGCGGTGCTCTGGGCCTCGCGGCCGGTCGCGCCGCACCGTTCGAGATCGTAGACGCGGTCCGCAACGACGCTTCCGAGCCGGACGCCGGTGCCGGCATCGTAGAGGCAAACCTTCAACTCTTGCACGATGTTCCTCCTTCTCTGGACCTAACCCCCGGCCCCTTCCCTCCAGGGAAGACGATCCGCACGGCGACCTTTGGCCCCTTCCCTGAAGGGAGGGGGTTGGGGGTAGGTCCGCCTCCCTTCACAAAAACCTACCCATGTCAATCCTGGCCCCTCCCTAGCCCGTCCCCCTGCGGAGCGGGGGGCCATAGGGGGGCCGGACCCTGACCGGGTGAGGTCGCTACTATGCCAGCCGGAAGAAGCTGCCGGCGATGTGCCGGGTGCCCCCAAAGTTGTTGCCGTCGTCTTCCATGAAGTAGTAGGCGGTGAAGATGCGCCCATCGTCCAGTTGGGTCGCCACCGGGTAGCCGAGGTCCCCGCCGCTCCCGTCGTCGCGCACAATCGCCTCCGCCGACCAGGTGGCCCCCTCGTCCTCGCTGACCAGCAGGCCAATCCCCGGCGGCGCTTTCCGCCGCGCAAAGAGCACCACGATCCGCCCATCGCGCAGGCGGAGCGGCCAGGGCGAGCGATAGAGCCAGCCGCCGCCGCCCACGCCCGGCCGGCGGCGGTCCACCCAAGGGGATTGGCCCCAGGCGACAATCGGCTGTGGCGCGCTCCAGCTATACCCCCCATCGTCGGAGCAGGTCAGCTCGATCGTGTTCCGGAGACCATTGTCAATGCGGTTGAAGTAGCATTGCAACCGCCCGCTGGGCAGCAGGATCAGGTTGGCGTAGCCGTGCCGGCCTCTGGCCGGTGGCTCGTTGCCTATCTGCGCCAGGTACGTCCAGCTGAGGCCGTTGTCGTCCGAGCCGTACAGCCCCGTGATGGCGTTGTAGTAGTCCCGGGTGTCACTCCCGCTGTTGCGGTTGTCCAGCCACGCCGGCACTACGAGCGTGCCGTCCGGAAACTGGATAGGCGCGTCCCCGTCTACGGAGACGAAGTTGAAGCCGGGCGGCGGCGAGAGGCGCGTCGGTACCGTCTCCCAGGTGCGCCCGCGGTCGCCGGAGCGGACAGCAAAGCACTCGAGCGAGGGACGCCCTTCGGGATCGTCCGGGCCGGTCGCATGGCGCGGGAAGGCGACCGCCGCATCGGGGCTGGTGAGGTCTATCTCCTCTCGCGCTACCCCCGGCTCGTCGGCGCGATGGAGGATCGCTCGCCGCTCGTCCAGCGGGCGCGCGTGATCCCAGATGACTACGTCGTTCTCCGGCAGCCACGTCTCGCCATGGTCCAGCGACCGCTGGAACAGCACCTGGGACCGCCCCATATAGTTGTGGTGGCCGTGCCCGATGTTCTCGCGGGTCTCGTAGGTGGCCGGCGCATGGAAATGCGCCACCGCGATCTCGCCATTGCCGAAGTTGCGGACCGGCGACTGGCGCGGATGGCCACAGTACCGGTCTTGGCTGTAGCACAGCTTGATGTGGCGCACGTCGGTCAATGGCGGTGTGGTGCGTTTCATCAGCAATCACCTCCCGGTTGCCGTGTTGGTCGGCGTCGTCGTGGCGATTCCGCACAGCACCTCGGTCCACCTATAGCAGACCGGCCCCCTCTCCAATCTCATAGGCATGGAGAGAGGGCCGGGAGTGAGGTGCATGCGAAAGGCGCTGCCTACAGCCTGTCTGCCTGCTCCCGGTTGAACTTCTCCAGCAGCAGGTCGAGCTTGCGGGCCGTCTCGGCGACGGCGTCCTTGAGGTTGAGGTTCGGCGTCTTGCCGATATCGTCCAGCAGCGATGCAGTGGCGACGTAGTGTTCGAAGTAGGCGGGATGGGCCGGGCGGAAGGAGTAGTTATCGAGGGCATCCAGGAAGACCTGGAACGGCGGCGCGTTCTCCAGCGCTGCCTGGTACTCCGGAGTCTCGCGGGTGGATCGGCGGTTGGGCAGGAAGTACTCGATGGCCGAATAGTGCGCCGCCTGATCGGCAGCCACCATGAACTTGTGGACTTCCCAGCTGGCATCTTCGATTTCCGGCGGGTTTTTCACCATCTGCACGCCCCGGCCGAACGAGATCACGAACGGATCCTTCCGCTTGGGCGGTGGCGACACGTACATGTTCTCCATGCCGCCGATGGCCTCGGCAAAGGTCAGGATTCGGTAGCGGCTGGTCTCGTAGTACATGCCAATCTCGCCCTTGCGGAAGTCGGAGTTTGGCTTGCCAGCCTCCTTGAAGTAATCCCCGTGTGGCCGGTGTACCTGGTACTTGTGATGCAGATCGTGGATGAACTGAGCCGCATCCAGCCCCTCCGGACTGTTGTAGCCCACCTTGGTGTAGTCCCCGTTGTACATCTCGCCGCCGGCCTGCTTGAACAGGTTGGCAAACACGGCCGCGTTACGCATATGGGCAATGGCCCACTTGTTGGACTCTCTCCCCGGTCCCAGAGCACCCTGCATCGTCACGCAGTAGTCCGCCAGGTCATCCCAGGTGTAGCCCAGCTCGAGCGGCTCCAGCCCCGCTTCCCGGACCAGGTTGAGGTTGGTATAGGGCAGGTCCGCGTTGGGGGCGATTTCCAGCGAGAACAGCTTGCCCCGGAAGTACATGGACTGCAACACCGGCTCGTAGAAGTCGTCCAGCTGGGCGGCGAAGTTCTTGTCCGCCTTGATGAAGCGATCCTGCACGTCCACCAGGATGCCGGCGATGGCAAACAGCCCAGCGTGCCAGGAGGGCCAGAGGGTGAGCTGGGGCTGCGTGCCCGCGGCATAGCTAGCGATCAGCTTCTCCATGTGATGGCCGCTCGGCCGCGGGTTGAGGCTGACGAAGCTGTCATTGCTCTGTTCGTTCCAGCGCCTGACGTTGTCGTGCATCGCCTTCCGGCCATAGTTCAAGGCGCTACCGTCAGCGTAGTCAACGGCCCAAAACTCGAGCTTCTTCGGCACGATGCGCTCGGCCGGTTTCTCCACCACTACCTGCTTCTCGACGACGACCGGCCTATCCACTACCTTCTCGACGATGACCGGCTTCTCGACCTCGACGGTGACGACCTTCTCCTGGACGATGGTCTGCGTCTGCCCGGCCGCCCCGGACGCCCCGGCGGTCCCGGCGGCCCCGGTCGAGCCGCGCTCACCCTGCGCGCCGCCGGGACCGGCCGGCCCCGCCGGCCCCTGCACGTAGCGGACCTCCACTTCACCACAGGCTGCCGCGAGCAGACCGCCCAACGCGGCCGCCGCGCCTCCCAGATACCGTCTGCGGATTACGCTTGCCATGGGCATTCCCTCCTACCGGTTCTCCCCCCGAGGGGGGCTATCGCTCGCATTGCTTGTGTCCACTGGCGCCCTGCGAGCGAGTAGACGCCGCAGCTATAATACCCATCTACCTATTCGCGCGCCAATCCTCAATCATTGACCGGTCCCCGCCCTAGCCCTCCCCAAGAGCGCTCAGGGGAGGGAAGCGACCGTCCCCCTGCGCAGCGGGGGGGCCATAGGGGGGCAGCCCCCGACGAACGTAGCACGCTCCACCCATCCAAGCACGTATTCCGCCCGTTTTCCGGTTTACCTACCCTTGTGAGGGGGGTGAGGCCGGGCAGCGAGACTCACCGCTCCGCTCGCCCCCGGCGACTTACGGTGCCCGGGGAATGACGACCCGGCCATCGGGGAGCACCACCCGGCAGGAGAAGGTGAACGCTCCCCAGCTCAACCCTTCATCCGGCCGGTCCAGGTTCAGGGCCACCGTGTTCTGCCCTTGACGCAGCCTGACGGGGACGGCCCGGTAGCGGTAGGTCGGGTGCTTGCCCAAGTCCTGGACCGGCCCATCGTTGAGCCGCAGCTGCATCCGGTCATCCCAGCTCAGGTGCATGGTGGCTGGCGTGTCACCGTCCACCTCCAGCGTGGTCACTGCCGTCGCATTGCAGGGCCAGGTCTGGTTGGAGCCGAGACTCTGCACGTTGAACACGTGAGAGAAGTCCAGGAAGCCGTGGAACGCCTGTCGCCGGATACCCTCGGGCAGGGCCGCTGCCGGCTGCGCGCGATACAGCGACCACGTACCGTCGTCGGGACTGGCCAGGATCGCATCCGGCCCCTCGGCCCCAATCTGTTTCAGCAGATCGTACTTCCCGCGCGGTACCTCACGCTGTGTCAGCCCGCGGCCGTATTCGAGGTCCGCGAAGGCCGGCATCTTCACGAATTGGCGATGTGGCTCCGTCTGGTACCAGTACGTGGTCATGCAGTAGTTGTGCGGCTGGCTACCCCACCGCATGTGCAGCGACGTGTTGAAGGGCACCAGATCATGTACATAGAACCGATAGCCGCTCAGCACGTGCCGCGCCAGCGCCGGCCCATGGTCCTGGTGCTCCCAGTAGGGGAAGCCGGCGTACAGGTTGGTGTCGGGAATGTGGCGGACCCCACCATGCCCGGCGTCGAAGGTGTTCTCGCCGCCGGCCTGCCGGAGATAGTGCGGGACGATGCCATCCTCGCCGGTGGCCTCGCCGTCGAGGTAGAAGTTCTCGGAGCCGGAATGCGTCCAGCGCATGCCGTCTTTGCGGAGGCGGACGCCCAAGGACCAGCCCAGCAGATAGCCGCGCCCAACCGCATCCAGCGTGAAGAAGTCGTCCGCCCAGGCCGGCGCGGGGTTTTCCCGACGCCAGGCCGCGTGAAAGCGCAGCTCCTCGTCGAACGAATCGGTCAGGTACTTGTGCCAATCTATGGTGTAGACGAAGGGCATCGGCGGTGGGTGCAAATCCGTCGCCTCGATCTCGATGCGAGCCGAGCGGGCGAACGGCATCGGGAAGTAGCAGGCGTGCCCCCGCTCATCTTTCGCGGAGATGAAGAAGGTATTGATGGGGTAGTAGGCCACGTCGTGATGGATGCCGAAGAAATCACCGGCGGGCGCTTCCACGCTGGGCTGGTCTTCGCCATCCCAGTAGATACGCAGGAGGTAGTTGCGATAGAACTGCCCTTGGTGGTGGGCGCGGAAGGCGGCAAAGATGTGCCGGATGCAGCCGGGGCCTTCGAGGTCGGCGATCACGCGGCGCTCGCCTGGCTCCAGGCGCGGATTGCCCAGCACCCGCTCAGGGCGGTAGCGCTCGGGCAGGTTCAGGCGGCTTTCGATGGAAAACCCACGGTACATCGTTGCGCTTCTCCCCCGGTGGCGCTCCGGCAACGTGTTGCATCAGCATAGCATGTGGCTACTCGGATAGTGGTATGCTACACCCGCAGCGCGGAATGCGATTGGAGAGGTGAAGAGATGTCCCTGACGACGCCAGGTCTGCACAATCCTATGGAAATCGGTGGTGCAGACCTGGCGCATCACCAGCGCTTCAATAAGATGATCGAGCTGCTGGACCAGGGGCAGCCGGTGTACAACATCCTGGCCAAAGACGTTTCCTACGAGGGCGGCCGGGCTATGGCCCGGACCTGGGCCGACTACATCAAGGTGGATATGGAGCACGCCCCGTTCGACATCAGGGCACTCGATCAGTTCATGCGCGGGCTGGTGGACGGGGGGCCGACCAAGAGCGGACACCGCATACCGGCCGTAGTGGCGGAAGTGCCGGCCGAAGGCGTCAGCGCCGAGGAGATCAGGGCCAACGCCTGGATGTTCAAGCAGGTTCTGGCGCGGGGCGTGACCGGGATCAATCTCTGCCACGCCGAATCGCCGGAAGCGATCAAGGCCTTTGTCGAGGCCTGTCGCTACCCCTTTCACACCATTGGCGTGGGTGACCCGCCAGGCCCGCACCACCATAGCCTCATCGAATCGTGCGGGCCTGGTGAGTCAGGTACGGGCCTCGCCGAGGGCCGGCGCGGGCACGGCAACGCCGGCGAGGAAGACGCGGCCGCGATATGGGGCCTGTCGGTCGAGGAGTATCTGCAACGCGCCGACGTGTGGCCCCTCAACCCGAACGGCGAGTTGATGCTGGGGGTGAAGATCGAGAACCGGCGTGCGCTACGGAACGCCGAACGGAGCGCGCGGGTGCCGGGCATCGGCTTTGCCGAGTGGGGTTCTCGGGACATGGCTTGGTCGCACGGGTATGCCGGCTACGTTGACCCTCCCTACCCCGATGACCTGGAGGCGGTGCGGGTGCGCGTGTTCACGGCCTGCACCCAGGCCGGGCTGTTCTTCCACAATGCCGTCTCGCGCGACGACGTAGTCAGCCGGTTGCAGCAAGGGGTGATGATCGGCAATCCCCGCGGCGATTCGGAGGTCGCCAAGATCGGGCGAGGCCATACCAAGCGCACTATGCCGGTCTAGCCGCGGCCACCCTCACCCCTCTCTTTACATGGTGGCTCAGTTTCGAACCATTTCCTAAACACCCATAATGGCTAGACAGGAGGTGCGACCAGAGGCCGATTGGTGAAGGGAGGGACGTGCCACGTGGTACCGCTTGGCCCCCCATCGCCAGTCTACGCCCTGCTCCACGCCTGGTACGGCCACACCTTGCCGGCTTTGGCCCCTACTCCTCGCCGCTGGCTCAGCGATCCCCGCGTGACCGACGCCACCCATGCCCCCTGATACGTCAGGTGCTCGCTCCCTGGTTTACATGGGTGCTGACCCTCATCGTCGATGCCACCCCTTCAAGGACACCTGGTACGCTTGCAGGTCGCCCTGGCCCATCACGGCCGGGCAGTGCCCCTGCATCATCACTTACCTGCACTCTCCACCTGGCGCATCCCGTCGCCCCAGTCCACCAGCACGCTGGAGGCCTGGCGTTGCTATGTCTGGAATTCAGCCACCACGTCGAGAGGGGCCGGGGGTGGGGCCTACACCTGCATCTATTGGCCGGTCTCGATCCAGCGGTACGCCGCGCCGTAAGGTGTGCAACCGGCACCCCATTTGTAGGACAGCACGACCAGTTCGTCAGTGCCGCGGACAAACGCGCTCGTCACCGCATAGGTCGAGGTGAGGGCGTACCGAAACGTGCGCCCCAGGTCGTAGCTGATATAGACGCCCGCGTTCTGCCACGAGGTGGTCCGGGAAATGAAGGCCACGCCGCCGCCGGGCAGCGCCAGCAGCTGCCCTTGACCCTGGGTGCTGCCCAGCTTCGGTTCGGGATGGCTCCAGGTCTGGCCGCCATCGGTGCTGATGGAACGGCACATATAGGGTAGGATGCCCCCGCGCGGCCCCTGAGCGAAGAATTCGGTCCGCGAGGCGGCCAGCAGCGTGCCGTCCGGCAGCGGCTGCACGGCTACTTCGTTATGCCGGGGATTCGGTTGCGGCTCGTCGCTGCGGGCATGCGATCCGCCGGGCATAATGACCGACATCTCGCCCCAGGTCCGGCCCGCGTCCTGCGAGCGGAAAAGAACTGCGGATGAGCCGTAGTAGTCAACGGCCTCCTCCTGCTCGACTCCATAGCCCGTCAGCAGCACCTCCCCGTCCGGCAGCTCCAGAAACCGGCCGTAGGGTACCGCCCAGGCCAACGGCTTCCGCACGACTTGGTCGCCGCCCTGCCAGGTCCGGCCCTCATCATCCGAGTAGTAAACCCGGAACTCCAGATCGTAGTGGCAGCCGCCTACGCCGAAGACCGGGTATCCGCCGCGCTGGACCGCTCGGCGCGGTTCGGCGTAGCTGAATGCGCTCATCTCCCGCACGACGGCTCCCAGCCACCGGCCCGACCGCAGCACCCCCAGTACCACCCGGTAGTGGTCAACGTCATTGCCGATTGTTCTGGCGTGCCGGTGTGGCTGCCAGGTGCGCCCGCTGTCGCTGGAGCGCAGAAAGCGTCTGGGCCGCCTGTCATCGCCATATTCTTGGGTCACCAGGTCGCCGTTGGGTAGCTCCGCCGCCATCGTAATGTAGGGTAGCTCCCACCGCTCGGCCAGCACCCAGCGTCCCGTCGCCGGCGGCGCAGTATCCTTGATCGGTCCCCGGGCGCGCGCCGCCGCCGGACGCTCATAGAAGATCACGTCTATCCGTTCCGTTTGCTCCGGCCCCTCTGCCACGATTGCCTTCTCGGCGCCGTGCCAGTAGCCGGAGTGTGCTCGTGTGCGGCTCAGGGCCACCGCTACGCGGTCCTCGTCCACTGCCCACGTGCTCGGAAAGCCGAAGAACTCGTAAGGCCAGTTGTCGCCCATGAACGGGACCGTGGGCGGCAGCGGGGCCTCCTCCATGCGGGCGTTCATCCCCTTCATCCAGCCCCACGTCATCAGCTCCAGCTGCTGGTGAAAGCTCGCCAACCCGTCGTCGCTGAAGACGATCCGCATATCCCCCCAGGCGGCTCAGGCGGCAAAGGGGCAGACGATGGTGTGCTCGCCCACGGCAGCCAAACCGGCCCACGCCCCCACGATCAGCTGGTCGGGCTTGCTCCAGCTTTGGCCCGCGTCCTCGCTCCAAAGCCGGCACAGCACCTGCGGGGCGCCGGGGCCGTCACCCAGCCGTCGAGCCGTCACCACCGCCAGCCACCGACCGTCGGACGTGGTGGTCAGCGGTTGGGCCGCCGGTGCTTCGAAGCTGTACCGGCTCTCCGGCCAGGCCCCGCTGATCGGGCAGTTTCCGCGGACGATCCAGGTGTACCGCCCCCACGTCTTGCCGCCGTCGTCCGAGCGCAACAGGCCGCAGCCGTGAACAGTTTCCCGCAGCGCGGCAGCGGAGTCGGCGCCATGCACGGACATCACCAGCGTGCCGTCGGCCTGCTCCACAACGTGGCCGGTCGGCGCCAGCCAGCGTAAAGGACTCTCAACTCGTGGCTCGCTAACCGACCAGGTCCGGCCGTCGTCATCCGACTGCAACAACCCGATCTCGCTGGTGGTCGCCGCGGCGTTCAGCACGGCGAACGGGGCGATCAACCGGCCCGCGGCCAAGCGCGACAGAGTGCCAACCGCCCGTGGCTCCCCGGCTTGGCTACGATAGATCACCTCGGGTTGCCGCCAGTTCTTGCCCCCGTCACGTGATCGAATCAGCAGTAGGTCGCCGCACCCGGCCGCTTCCTGCTCAGGCGTCTGCTGCGTGAACACAATCAGGAGACTGCCGTCTGCGGCCTGCGCCATAGACGGGTATCGCGCCCGCCCGGACGAGGCCATACGCCACGACCCGCTCGACGCGCTCCCAGTTACCCAGCACACCGCTCACGGTCATTCCTACCTCTCCACCGCATGCCGAAACAGCGGTTTGACCGCCGCGGGCAGCGTCTTGTAGACCTGTGTACTCAGCGGTGGCTGGAGGTTCTCGCGCTTGCCCGTCTCGTCTACCATGCGGGCGCGCTCTACGGTGCCGGGCCGCAGCACGTCCAGGTTGAGCCACCAGGGCGCGTAGCGCACCGCGATAGTGGTCCGCGGCCGTTGCGTGCGGTTGGGCGCGATGGCGTGCCAGAGACGACTATCGAACACCAGCACGCTCCCGGCCGGTCCCGTCACTTGCATCTCCGTGGGGAAGGGCTGCGAGGGGTCAATACCGTTGTCGCCCGATGGATTGTTGTTGGCGCGATGGCTCCCGGGGACGATAAAGGTACCGCCATTCTCCTTGGTGAACGGCGAGAGCAGCCAGAGCGTGGTGACGTGCATCACCACGTCGGGATAGGGCGCGGCGACGTGACCGGCCGTACCCTGGTTGAAGGGCCAGTCCGCGTGCCAGCCCTCGCGGTTATTGCCTGGAAAGTTGATCTGAGCAGTGGTAAAGGAGATGCGGACGTGCTCGCCGAGCAAGGCTTCCACCAGGCCCAGCAAGCGAGAGGCAGCCAAGTACGGCGCGAAGGATTGGTCGAAGCGGATCAGCCCGGGCACGTGGCCGATACCATCGGGGGCCGTCGCGCTCTGGTGCGCGGCGACGGCTGCCTCCACGCTCTCCCGCACCGCATCCACCTTGTCGGCCGGAATAATCCCTTCGAGGAGACACCAGCCGTTGATCTTCATGTAGCGCAGGGCGGTCTGCAAATCCATGGTGAACGTCCTCTCCACTGCGACGCGGCGCGTGCTGCCGCAACCCTCTTTATCATATTCCGGTGCTCACAGCCACGCGGGTCAGTGGCCAGTGGCTAGTGGCTAGTGGTGAGTGGCCCCCCTACGGTCCCCCTGCTACGCAGGGAGACGGTCTACCCCCTCCCCTGGAGCTCGCTCCGGGGGAGGGTTAGGGAGGGGGCCAGAGTAGGTTTTCGTGTGGAGAGGTGTACCTACCCCAGTCAGGAGGGGGCCGGGGGGTGAGGCACGGCCCACGACAGACGGGGGAAGAAAACGGGCGCTTCCCCCGCCCATCCGGTGAGGGGCAAGGGAAGCGCCATGAAAGCCGAAACGACGGGCCGGGTGAGCTAGCCGCCTCCCGCGCGGAAGTCCTCGAGCAGCACGGTCATCCGCCGCGCCGCCTCGTCGAAGAGCGTCTTTGGCGCGGCGTTCGGATTCTTCCAGGTCTCGTTAATCGCTGCTCCCATGTGCTGGGAAGCCTTATTGAGCGTCGGATGGAACGGCCGGAAGCCGAATTCCTGCTGGTCCAAGAAGGTCTGGAACTGCGGGGCCAGCTTCATGACGGCGAGCCACTTCGGATGCGTCAAGATGGACTTGCGCGCCGGCATGAATATGGTGCCCGCGGAGTAGTGGGCCAGCCCTTCCGTCGAAGTCAGCCAGCGCAGGAAGTTCCAGCCGGCCTCCTCACGCCCCGGTTCCGTCTTGAACTGCGTGAACTGGCGGCCGCCCGCAATCGTAAAGGCCTGCTTTTTGGTCGGAGGCGGACTGACGTACATCTTGTCCAGGCCCCCAATAGCCTCTGCCCACGTAATCACCCGCTTGGCGGCCGTCTCGTAGAACAGGGTGATTTGGCCCTTGCGGAAGTCGGGCCGGTTCATCCCCTTGGCCTCGAACCACTCGGGGTGCTGATCGTGGACTTTGTGCTTATGGACCAGGTCCATCAGCCACTGGATCGTCTCGATCCCCTCGGGGCTGTTGAGCGTGAGTTTCGTGTAGTCCTCGTTGTAGACGTCCCCGCCATTCTGTTTGAGCAGGTTCCAGAAATTGTGCCAGTTGTAGGCATGCGCGAAGGCCCACTTGTTGGTTTCTTCGCCCGGTCCATGGAAGGTCTGGAGCGTCTTGCAGTACTCCACCAAGTCGTCCCAGGTGTAGCCCTGCTTCAGCGGCTGCAACCCCGCTTGCTGCACGTGGTCCAGGTTGGTGTACGGCAGGTCGGCCTCCGAGGTGATGGGCAGGCTCCACAACTGGCCTTTCCAGTAGCTCGTCTCCAGCAGGTACGGGAGGAAGTCATTGAGCGTTGCAGCGTACTCCTTGTCCTGCTTGATGAAGGGTGCCAGGTCCACCGCGATGCCACCTGCGCCAAACTCCTGGGACTGGTTGAGGTTGGGGTCTACGAAGTCGGGCTGCAGGCCGGCCGCGGTGGCGGCGATGATCTTCGCTTGCCAGACCCCGCTTGTGCCACCAACCGCCCGCATCTTCGCCTGGGCCTCAGTAGTGGGCGGGTTCGCCTCCAGTACCACGGGGGTGCTGGTGCCGCGAGCGTTCCACATGTCCACCAACTCTTTCCACGGCTTGGAGCGCTCACCGTTGGCCCCCGGGCCGTGCCAGCCCCACCACACGGTCCAAAATCGGAGGATCTGCGTTGGCTTGGCCTGCGCCGGCACCTCCACGATCTTCTCGACGATGATCGGCTTTTCCTTCTCGACCACGATGGCTTGCCCAGCGGACCCGGCCGCACCCTGGGTGCCGGCTCCGCCGACGGCACCGCGCACACCTTGCTGACCGGCCGGCCCGGCCGGGCCGGCTGGCCCCTGGACATAGCGAACCTCGACCTCACCACAGGCGGCCAGTACCGCGCCGGCGGCCCCGGCCAGTGTGAGCATAGAAGTGCGCCGCGTGAGTCGCTTCCCTGTCCTGAGTCCCATTGCTTTTCTCCTACTACCTCTCTTCCGCTCTGGGCAGGACCCAAAAGCGGAAAGCTGGCTTGCCTATTACAGTGCGCCCGGCGAGCGGCGGGCGCAGAACCCCTCACTCCTCCTTTCATTCCAGTGAGGATGTCGCTAAGGTACATAATCGAAGAGAGATAGTCAAAAGTATGTGAGATATCGAAAAGGCGCAGCAGCGTGTGCTGCTGCAACCCTCTTTATCATATTCCGGTGCTCATAGCCACGCGGATCAGTGGCCGGGTGTGAGTGGCCCCTCTATGGCCCCCCGCTTCGCAAGGGAACGTCGGGCGAGACGGCAGGATTGACGAGCGGCAGATTCCCCCGCTCTACGTGGTGGAGCGGGCACCGGGGGATGAGGCGCGACTGAAGAAAACGGGTGCTTCCCCCGCCCATCCGGTGAGGGGCAAGGGAAGCGCCATGTAAGCTGGTGCGACGGGCCGGGTGAGCTAGCCGCCTCGCGCGCGGAAGTCCTCGAGCAGCACGGTCATCTGCCGCGCCGCCTCGTCGAAGAGCGTCTTTGGCGCGGCGTTCGGATTCTTCCAAGTCTCCTGCATCGCTGCGTTGTAGGGCCGGGACGCCTTGTTGAGCGTCGGATGGAACGGCCGGAAGCCGAACTCCTGTTGGTCCAAGAAGGTCTGGTACTGCGGGGCGATCTTCATGACGGCTTGCCACTTCGGATGCGTCAAGATGGACTTACGTGCCGGCATGAACATGGTCCCCGCCGAGTAGTGAGCCAGCCCGTCAGTCGAAGTCAGCCAGCGCAGGAAGTTCCAGCCGGCCTCCTCACGCCCCGGTTCCGTCTTGAACTGCGTGAACTGGCGGCCGAACGCAATCGTAAAGGCCTGCTTCTTGGTCGGAGGTGGACTGACGTACATCTTGTCCAAGCCCCCGATGTCCTGCGCCCACGTAATCACCCGTCTGGCGCTCGTCTCGTAGAACATGGTGATTTGGCCCTTGCGGAAGCTCGGCCGGGGTATCCCCTTGGCCTCGAACCACTCGGGGTGCGGCGTGTGGATTTTGTGCGTATGGACCAGGTCCATCATCCACTGGATCGTCTCGATCCCCTCGGGGCTGTTGAGCGTGACTTTCGTGTAGTCCTCGTTGTAGACGTCCCCGCCGTTCTGCTTGAGTAGGTTCCAGAGATTCACCCAGTTGTAGGCATGCGCGAAGGCCCACTTGTTGGTTTCTTCGCCCGGTCCATGGAAGGTCTGGAGCGTCTTGCAGTACTCCACCAAGTCGTCCCAGGTGTAGCCCTGCTTCAGCGGCTGCAACCCCGCTTGCCCCACGTGGTCCAGGTTGGTGTACGGGAGGTCGGCGTCCGAGGTCTGGGGCAGGCTCCACAACTGGCCTTTCCAGTAGCTCGTCTCCAGCAGGTACGGGAAGAAGTCATCGAGCGTCGCCGCATACTCCTTGTCCTGCTTGACCATGGGTTCCAGGTCTACCGCGATGCCAATGTCGCCAAACTCGTGGGACTGGTGGAGGTTGGGGTCTACGAAGTCGGGCTGCTGGCCGGCCGCGGTGGCGGCGATGACCTTCGCCTCCCAGATTCCGCCTCCGCTCCCAGCCTGCTTCATGGCCTCGGTTGTGGCCGGGAGTGGCTCCAGGATCACGGGGGTGTTGGTGCCACGCTCGTTCCACATATCCACCAGCTCTTTGAGCGGCACGGCGCGCTCACCATTGGCCCCCGGGCCGTGCCAGCCCCACCACACGGTCCAAGCTCTGAGGATCTGTATTGGCTTGGCCTGCGCCGGCACTTCCACGATCTTCTCGACGATGATCGGCTTTTCCTTCTCGACCACGATGGTCTGCCCAGCGGACCCGGCCGCACCCTTGGTGCCGGCTCCGCCGACGGCACCGCGCGCACCTTGCTGACCAGATGGCCCGGCCGGGCCGGCCGGCCCCTGGACATAGCGAACCTCGACCTCACCACAGGCGGCCAGTACCGCGCCGGCGGCCCCGGCCAGTGTGAGCATAGAAGTGCGCCGCGTGAGTCGCTTCCCTGTCCTGAGTCCCATTGCTTTTCTCCTACTACCTCTCTTCCGCTCTGGGCAGGACCCAAAAGCGGAAAGCTGGCTTGCCTATTACAGTGCGCCCGGCGAGCGGCGGGCGCAGAACCCCTCACTCCTCCTTTCATTCCAGTGAGGATGCCACTAAACTACATAACTGAGGCGAGATAGTCAAAAGTGTTTGAACTACCGGCAAGGAATCCCGAGCGAGGGCTGAGACCATTGGCGGATGGGAGGATGGAGGCGTCCGCCTCACGTAGCGGGCTCGTGGACTGCTAGCGTACCCAGTGCCTCAGCAGCGGCTTGACCTGCTCGGGAAGCGCCTCGAAGATGTCGGGAGTAAGCGTCGCCTCTCCACCGCTGAGTTCCTCTACCGGCCGGCCAACTTCCTCCGCCAATCGCTGCTTTTCGGGCGAATCGGGCGGCATCAGATAGTCGAGGTTGAACCACCAGGGCGCGTAGCGCACGGCGAGGCCCAGTCGCGGTTGGTCGGTGGTGTTGGCCCCGGCCGCGTGCCACGTGCGGCTGTCGAACAACAGCACATCCCCCGCCTTCCCGGTAGCCTGCTGCTCCGTCGGGTAGGGACTCATGACATCAATATCGTTTCCACCGGTAGGGTTGTTGCTCGCCCGGTGGCTGCCCGGTACCACCAGCGTGCCGCCGTTCGCCTCGGTGAAGTCCGAGAGCATCCAGACCGAGCTGAGGTGGATGACCGCATCGCCGTAGGGAGCGAACACCCGCAGAGTCCCCTTCTGGTTAAAGGGCTGGTCCGCGTGCCAGCCGCTGCGCTGGAAGCTCGGAGTTGTAAACTCGCCCTTGATCCAGGTAATCCGTACATAGGGTCCCCAGAAGGTTTTCAACGTCCCCACGATACGGTCGTCAGCCAGGTAGGGAGCGAACGACTGGTTTAGGCTGAGTAAGCCATAGGTGGGTCCGTAGCCATAGGTGTTGGGGTCTCCGGCGAGCGGGTGCGGCGGCGGCTGCTGGGCGATCTTCACGTCCAGCCCGTGCAAGCGGCCCTGTGCGAGCGCCGTCTCCGCGAGACTATCGTGGATCGCCCCCACCTTGGCGTAGGGGATCACCTCGGGGATGATGCAGTAGCCATCCAGTGTTAGGTGCTCGATAATGCGCTCGACTGTCATCTCACCCGGTAGCGTCATAACCACCTCCCGTATCGGCTCAAGGCTGCGGATGCTTGGGCTGATAGAGCATCACTTGGTTACCCCCGAGTAGCTCGAAGGTGGTGACCAGTCCCCAGCCTTGGTCTGCGATGGGTGTCCGAAAGCTGACACCCTTGGCTGTAAGCTCCTCGACGGTTTGCCCGATATCGTCGCATCAGAAGGATAGCTCATGGTGCGTATCGCTCCCGGGGTGGATGGCATACTCGCGGTAGACCAAGATGCGGTAAGCTGACTGCGGATCGTATGTTCAGCCTCCCCGGCTCTACCATTGGCGATGCTTGGTTTGCCGTCAACGATGGCGTCGCCCACTGCTTCTTCTGCACCTCGCCGCCGCCCGATGCCGACTGGCATTGGGATATCGGCCACACCGTCAGTCGTGACCTGGTGCATTGGGAGTACGTTGGCCTCGCCTTGGAGCGCGGCACCGGCGAGTCCTGGGACAGCCAGACCCTCTCCACCGGCTCCGTGCTCGAATGGAACGGGCGCTTCTGGATGGCCTACAGCGCCCTGCGCCGGAACGAAAATCCGCCCACGCGCAAGGTCCATCGCGTCGGGCTGGCCGTCTCCGACGACCTGTATACCTGGACCAAGTACGCGCGCAATCCGGTCAACGAGCGCGACCCACGGTACTACGAACGGCTCGGTCCCGTCCACAAGGCGTACAGCCAATGGCGCGACCCGTTCCTGTTCATCGCCGGGGACCGCGTGTATCAGTACGTGTGCGCCCGCAGCAAATCCCCGGACCGCCACCGCCGGGGCACGGTCGGCCTGGCGAGCAGCCGGGACATGCGGACATGGCAGGTGGAGCCGCCGCTGCACGTGGACCCCATCGCCACCGAGCTTGAGGTCCCGCAGGTGTACCGGATCGGCGGGCGTTACTATCTGCTCTTCTGCACCTCGACCGACCGCCTGCTCCCGGCGTTCACGCGCCGGTTTCCCGGCCACCGTTTTCGCAACGCCAACTTCTCTATGGTCGGGGATTCGCCGCTGGGGCCGTTCCACCTGCACGGCACTGGCGAGGTCCTGCCCACGGACGCGCCGGTCCAGCCCTACGCGAGCCGGCTCGTCCGGTGGGAAGAGCAGTGGGTGCTGCTCGGCACGGCCAATATCGGCGGCACCCGCTTCATCTGTGACCCCATCGCGGTCGCTGCCACCGCTACGGGTGTCTTGACCGCCAGGTCTGTACCACCTTAGCTCTCATCGGATTGTGTAGTCCTGGTGTGTCACCTGGCGGATCACCGGGCACAAGACTGTGCCGGGGCCTAAGCGCAAGAAGGAGCAGGGCAATGCCCACCGCGTTCGCCGGCAGCGAGGCCGTGCATTTCGAGGCTACCGATCCCGGTACCGTATGGTCCAAAGACCCCTGGATTGCCATTGACCTGGACACCCCGCTGGACTCGGAGCGGGTGCTCACACCCAACGTCATTCGGCTGCCCGGTGGGGGTTATCGCCTGTACTACACCGGGCTTGGCCCCGGCCGGGCGGTGCCAGAGTCCATCGGGTATATCCTCAGCGCCTCCTCCGCGGACGCCGTGACCTGGGTGAAGGACCCCGGCGTGTGCGTAGACGTGTTCCCACCCCACGCCGCCCTGTGGACCCTATGTCCCGATGTCATCCCCTTGCCGGACGGACGTTTCCGGATGTACTTCGAGGCCCGGTCGCCCGACCGGCCGACGGTGATTCTGAGCGCGGTGTCGGACGACGGACTGGCGTTCACGGTCGAGCCGGGCGTCCGCATTGGCGACGACCGCTGGTCCTACGGCACGCCCCGCTGTCTGTATATCGAGCCGGCGGACCAGGGCGCGTCGGCCCCGCGGTTCCGGCTCTACTACCACAAGTACACGTTTCCGCTGGTAAGCGGACTTGACGCGGGCAATGAGATCATCAGCGCCGTCTCCGACGACGGGCTGCACTTCGAGCGAGAGCCGGGCGTCCGCATTGCCCAAGAGACGCCCCGCGAGACGATGGCCGTCTACGCGCCGGAGGTGATCCGGCTCGGTGACGGCACCTACCGGATGTACTACTCCGGCTGGACCGACGAGATCGCCGGAGGCGTGTTCAGCGCCACGTCGCACGATGGGCTGGACTGGGTGAAAGACGACGGCATCTGTGTGGAGCTGGGCGCCAGCGGCGCGTGGGACAGCAAGATGGTGTCGGAGCCGTGCGTCATCGGCCTCGGCGACGGCCGCGCCCACCTGTTCTACGAGGCCCGCGACGACGACGGCAGCTGCCGCATCCTAAGCGCGACCTCGCGGGATTAGCCGTCAGGCCGGCACCGCTGCAAGCTGGAAGCTCACGGCTGACGGCTGACGGCTGAAAGCGTAGACTCTGTCGCGGACGTAACCCACCGGATGCACGAGCTACACATCCGAAGCACGTGGAGGACACCGTGATGGCCAACACGCCCCTACGCTGGGGCATCATCAGCACCGGCAAGATTGCCCGCACGCTTGCAGCCGCCATCCACCAGTCACGCACCGGCGAGCTACTCGCCGTCGGTAGCCGCCGACAGGAGACGGCCGCTGCGTTCGGCGCCGAGTTCGACGTGCCGCGGCGCTACGGGAGCTACGATGCCCTGCTCGCCGACCCGGACGTAGACGTGGTCTACAACGCCCTGCCCAACCATCTCCATGCCGAGTGGAGCATCAAGGCGGCGCAGGCCGGCAAGCACATTCTCTGTGAGAAGCCGTTGGCCACCAACCTAGGCCAGGCGATGGCGCTCGTCGAGGCCGCGCGCTACCACGACGTGTTTCTGCTCGAAGCCTTCATGTACCGCTGCCATCCCCAGACCGCCAAGTTGGTCGAGCTTATCAAGGCCGGCGCGGTGGGCGAGGTGCGCCTAATCCAAGTCAGCTTCGCCGGCAACATGGGCCTCAACCTGGACAATATCCGCCTGCAGAACGGCGCCGCCGGCGGCAGCATGATGGACCTCGGCTGCTACACCATGTCCATGGCTCGCCTGATCGCCGGCGCGGCCCTCGGACAAGAAGTCGCGGAGCCGCTGGAGGTCAAGGGCTGTGCCTGGATTGGCGCCGAGAGTCGGGTGGACCAGGTTGCCACGGCCGCGCTGTGTTTCCCCGGCAACATCGTCGCCAGCCTCACCTGCGGCAACCAGTGTGCGCCGGACCGCGCTGTCCGCGTGTGGGGCAGCGAGGGGCAGCTCGAAGTGCCCAACCCGTGGTTCCCGCAGGAGCGCGACAACGAGATCATCGTCACCAGGACCGGCGAGCAGCCCGAAACGATCCTCGTCCACGCCGAGCAGCCCCTCTATGTCACCGAGGTGGATACGGTGGCGGCGCATCTCGCCGCCCGTCAGGCGCCCAGCCCATGCATGACCTGGGAGGACAGTCTGGGCCAGCAGGCTGCGCTGGATCGCTGGCGCGAGTCCATCGGCCTCGTCTTTGACGAGGAACAGGACGAGGCGGCCCTCCGGCAGACGGTCTCCAAGCAGCCGCTGCGGTACCGCCCCATCGTGCCACCGGCGACAGCGATGCGGTATGGCCGCGTGGCAGGTATTGAGCAGGACGTTTCGCGTCTGGTCATGGGCACGATGATCTACCACCCGGACCGGCAAGCGCTCGCCAACGCCATGCTCGACCACTTCTTCGAGCTTGGCGGCAACTGCTTTGACACCGCGTTTAGCTATCGCGGCGGGTACTCGGAGCCGGCGCTCGGCAACTGGATTCGCCAGCGCAACATCCGCGAGCAGGTGGTGGTGGTCACGAAAGGCGGCCATTCCGCCAGCGTGACCCCGGAGATGATCGACCACGAGCTACCGATCAGCCTGGAGCGTTTGCAGACCGACTACGTAGACCTCTACTTCCTGCACCGCGACAACCCAGCGGTGCCTGTCGGGGAGTTTATTGACATGTTCAACCGCCACCGGGCGGCTGGGCGTGTCTGGGCGTTTGGTGGCTCGAACTGGACGCCGGCCCGCCTGGCGGAGGCCAATGCGTATGCGGCGCGCAACGGCTTGGCCGGGTTTAGCGCCAGCAGCCCGAACTTCACGCTAGCCGTGTGGAACGAGGTGCCCTACTTCAACTGTGTCACCGCCACCGATCCGGCGTCGAAAGCGTGGTACACCGAGCATCAGTTCCCGCTCTTCGCGTGGTCGAGCCAGGCCATGGGCTTTTTCACCGGGCGCTACCACCCGGATGACCGCTCCAACGACCTCGTTGCACGCACCTGGTACAGCGATGGCAACTGGCAACGGTACGAGCGAGCACAGGAGCTTGGGCGGCGCAAAGGCGTGGCTGCCACCCAGATCGCCGTGGCCTACGTCCTCGCCCAGCCCTTCCCCACGTTTGCCCTCGTCGGGCCGCACACCATCGAAGAGACCCGCACGACGGCGCTCGGACTGTCCGTATCCCTCACGCCCGAAGAGGTCGCCTGGCTCAACCTGGAGGCCTAGAGCCGGGGGAGTGTGCCGAACACCTATCCCTTTGTCGTGACAGTCATTCCCGCGCACGCGGGAATCCACGTCCCCTCGCGGAGCGGGGGGTCATAGGGCGTACCCCTCAGCCACTGACTTCCGGCCGACGCCGGAATGAATGGGAGGTGAGGATAAAGGCGCTATCGTTGCTATAGTCAGGTTGCTCGCTGCCGCCCAGATACCATCACGAGAGCGTAGTCGCTATCGGCTCAAGAGGAGATACACCATGGGCCTTCAGAAGCTCACCGACCGGCAGATGCAGGACTTCATCCGCACCGGCTATGTCCTCGTCAAGCCGAACCTGCCCGACGAGTTCCACCAAGCGATCTTCCGGCAGACCGAAAGCGTGTTCGAGACGGAATTCAATCCGGGCAACAATCTGCTGCCCCGCATTCCGGCGCTCCGCAACATTTTCGATGATCCCGTGGTCAGCGGCGCGCTGACCAGCGTGCTAGGACCGAGCTACTTCATGTGGCCGCACCGCCACTGCCACTACAACGCGCCGGGCACCCCCGCCCAAAACCTGCACAAAGACGCGGGGATGCACAAGGGCCACCGCACGCGCCGGATATTCGCCCTGTACTACCCCCAAGAGACTACCCTGGAGATGGGGCCGACGGCCGTGCTGCCCGGCAGCTATATCTACAACACCCGTCCCACCGACGATCCTGCTGCGGAGGTGGCCCTGGTCGTCGAAGCGGGTACGGTCGCAATCGCCGAATATGACATCTGGCACGGTGCCACGGCAAACCGCAGCGACAAAAAGCGGTACATGATGAAGTTCCTCTTCGACCGCATCGAGGAGCCGACCTGTCCTAGCTGGGACAGTGAGCAAGCGGAGTGGTCGCTGCCGAGTGACGAGCCGCATCACGGGCTACGCGCAAGTCAGTGGGCGTGGCACTCCGGCCGGGTCAACGGAGCGCCGAACGGTCACGGTCCGCAGTCCAGGGAATCCATCGCCGACCTCATTGCGGCCCTCAGCGACGAGTCGGAAATGGTGGCGATTGACGCTGCCTACGCGCTTGGGCAGATCGGAGCGCCGGCAGCGTCCGCCCTGATCGAGGCGTTGCCGGGTCAGGATGAGGAGACGCTCACAGATACGCAAACCGCAAAGCTGGGCAACGTGACCCGGCCGGAGCTGGTGCGCCGCAATGCGAGCTATGCGTTGAGCGCCATGGGCGCAGCGGCCGTTCCGGCGCTCATCGAAGCCACCAAGCATCCGCAGTGGTGGGTGCGGGAGATCGCGGTGCAGTCGCTGGGTGACACTGGGCTGGCAGCCGAAGACGCGATCCCGGCATTGATCGAGGCGCTCCAAGACGATAGCTCCGATAAGGTACGGCCGGCGGCTGCCGAGGCTCTCGGTACCACCAGCCAAGCGGGGTCGAAGGCCGTTACCGCCTTGGCCCAAGTACTGGAACAAGACAATGCCGGGGTGCGCAACGCGGCATCGCTCGCGCTGGCGCGGATCGGCCAGCACGCGCAGGCCGCCGTCCCGGCGCTGCAAGGCGTATTCGAGGACGAAAACCGGTACACGCGCGGGCACGCCGTACACGCGCTCTACCGGATCGGCACTCCGGCCGCCCGCGCGGCGCTGCTGGACTATCTCCTGGCTATGCGGTGGTGCAACATAACGACCAAGGAAAGTCTGTACTAGGCTGTGGCGATGCTTCACACCCCTGGCCCCCTCGCCACCGCCGAGCGATAGAGAGGGGAAGTCCGCTGGAGACGGGCCGGCGGCTGCTCCCTATCCCAGCGGGAGAGGGCTGGGGTGAGGGAAGCCGGGGGTTAGGTCCAACCCGTAGGAGGTTGCAATGATTGACTTTCCGCGCTCTACGTTCACTTGGAAGGCGCATCCCAGGCAACCGGATGCCTACTTCCGGTATGCCGGCGGGTTTGTGGGCCGACCTGGCCAGGTCTATCACGTCAGATTCAATATCGAGGCCAGATGCACGGTGCGCGACGAGGCGAGCGGCCACACCACGGACCTCTTTCTCGGAGCGCCGTGCCCCACCGAATACACGATTGCTTCCCGTAACCTGTTTCAGGTGCCGAGTGCGGAGTGGCGCATGGCCTTCAGCCGGAACGCCCGGCTACACATTGCGAGGCAGCCGAGCAACGAGCAGGAGGCGGTCTCCACGAAGCTGCTCAGTGACGCTTACCAGGGACACGACATCACGCTCCGCTCCCATCGATGCGTCTCCGAGCTGACAACGGCCCGCCAGGTTGTGGACGCTACTCTGGCCAACGACCTGCTGAACGCCCGGTCCGCCTACCGCGACGCAGCGCGCGGCCTGACGATTGCGGTCGAGTATCCCATCAACCTCATCAATATCAACGCAGCGGATAGCGAGTTCCAGGTATGCACCGGCCCCGTCCTGTTGCCCGACCTGGAGACCTGGGATGGCCGCGACGTGACGCGCGTCTTCCTGGCGCAGGCGGCGTTCAGCCACTTTGACCACGTGGAGTTCATTCTGCGTCGGGAAGTAGCGGCGGCCGAGAGCGAGCGGAAATGGCTGGACCAGCCGCGCGGCCGCGACCGCGATGAGCTGCTGGACCCCGAGAACCAACCACCCGTGTACCCAAGCCCCCGGCCCCGGCCGACCGTGTTCAACGAAACGTGGGAGCTAGCAGCCACCAACGTCGTGCTGCGCGTCGAGAATAGCTGAGGAGTTCGGGTAGGGACGTCATTCATGGCCCCCCGGCCCTTATGTCCGCCATTCCCGCGCACGCGGGAATCCATGTCCCCCTGCGGAGCGGGGGGGGCCAGTATTGCCCCTCTCCCCCCGGCCCTTCCCTGCCAGGGAAGGGGAGTCTCTACGGTCGCTTAGAGCGCCGCGAGCACGGCGGCGGCCGCTTGCGCCTGCTCCGAGTCCGGGTCGCGCTCGATAGCCCGGCGCAGGGCCAGGTGTGCGCGCTCGTCTCCCTGCTCGGCCAGCGCCAGCGCCTCGGTGAAGCCCTTTTCCGCGTAGCTCATGTCCCGCGGGATGGTCGGCATGTCCACGTCTTGCCAGTAGTATTGCAAGTCTGCCGATTGCCAGTCGGCATAGACCTCTTCCCAGGTGAGAGCGTGGAAGCCGGCCAGGTGCGGCTGGAGCATGTGCTCCGCAATCGGCAGGCCGCGGGCCTGATACCGATTGTCGAGCGAGACGCGCAGCCGGTCGGCCGTCACGTTGGGCAGCGCCTGGTGCAGCAACAGGCTATGGAAGATCAAGCTGTCGCCCATTTCGTAGTTCGTCGTCGCCCATGGCCCCGCCTGTTGATCGGTGTCAACCGTCAGGCTGCCGGCACCCAACGAGAAGTGGTGCTCCAAGACGGAGTTTTGTTTGTGGGAACCGGGCACGACCGCGAGACCGCCTAGCTCGATGGGGCAGTCACCAACGGGTGTCCAGCAAGTGTAGGTTTCGTATGATCCCTGAAAATGCACGAAGTCTTGGTGCGCCGGGGTCGTGTGCTCCGTGTACTGCGGAAACCAGAGGCGCGCGATCTTTTGGGGATGGGGCAGCACCGACCCGCCGGTGATCTGCTCTATCTTCTCTAGCACCGCCGGCCAGTGCCCGGCCCGGTGAAACGACTCCAGCTTGTAGACCTCGTGGTACACGTCCGTGTAGGCGATATCCCCTTCGGCACACCGCCGTGAAAGATCGGCGATGCCGTCGGCCAAGTCGGTGCCGGCTTGCAGCCAGCCGCCGTCCCGGATCACCCCCAGCATCTCCAAGCGCAATTGGTGTAGCTGGCCCGGGTCTTGCAGCTTCCTGAAGAAGAGATACCCGTCCTCGGCGATCCTCCGCCGAAGCTCCGCGGCGTCATCACTGGCGTCGTTCGAGACCCTGAATTCGGTCAGTTCCTCGGCCATTTGTCCTACCTCCGCTTCCAGGTCACTGTCAGAGGCCGTCGGGACCAATCACGGCACAGTATACAGCCGCTGCCCCCCTCCTAACCGCCAGAGCTGCATCTCACGTCCAGTTGCCCACACCCCGGCCTTCTCTAGCGGAAGAGGGAGCCTGGATTCCCTGGTTTCACAAGCGAAGTGCAACACCAGAGTAAGACATTGCCAACATTGCCATGGGAAGCCACTACACGCAGCTTGGTAGTGCAGAACGGTGTGAACTGGCCTCTCTACACGCCCAGGGGTACTCGCTCTGGGACATCGCTACAAGTCTGGATCGCGTGCCATCGACCATTGCTCGGGATCGGGACGTTCTTCTATGATCCACACGCGCCCCGGCAGAAAGGCGGAGTGGAGAACGCCATCGGGCGCCGGGGCCGGGGTGAGGGCTACACGAGGCGGGTAGCGTTGGCCGGTGGTCTCGGTACAATGAGCCACCGAAGGAGTCGTCAATGTCATCCAGCGGCGCTGCACTGACCCTCGCCGGCCTCCGGGACCAGCTGCCCATCACCCGGCACGTGGCCTATCTGCAAACCGGCGGCCATAGTCCCACACCGGAGTCGGTGCTCCGCACCGTCCATGACGAGATGGCCAGAGAAGCGGAGTTTCACGGCGTCCCGGCGGTCGCGGCCGAGCGGGCCGAGAAGGAAGCGCGGGCGCGCGCTGCTCTGGCGACGATGCTGCACGTCCGGCCGGACGTGCTAGCCATCACGCCCAGTACCTCACAGGCGATGCTGCGCGTGCTACACAACCTACGCTGGCGCGAGGGCGATGAGATTGTCATCACCAACTTGGAGCACGTCAGCGTCGTTCGTAACGCCTGGGCGCTCCGGGACCAGCGCGGCGTCAGCACCATGGTCGTGCCGGCGGACTGCGGCGATACCGTGTTACTGGAACGTCTTGCCGCCGCGCTGACGGAGCGTACAAAGCTGTTCTGCATCAGCCATCTGGCCTCGCCGGACGGACGGCTGCTGCCGGTCGTCGAGGCGGCGGCACTCGCGCACGAGCGCGGGATTCCGGTGGTCGTGGATGCCGCGCAGTCGCTAGGGCAATTCCCGGTGGACGTGCCATCGCTGGGGTGCGACTTCCTCGTCGGATCGGGACACAAGTGGCTCTTGGGACCAGTGGGCGTGGGGTTTGTCTGGGTAGCACCTGACCGGCTGCCCACGTTCCTACCGACGTTCCTCTCCGAGGCCGACCCCTGGGCGCCGCCGGGCACCGCCGCCGCGCCGCCGAGCGCGGCGCGGCGGGCCGAGGGGGGTACGCACAACGCGGCGCTGATTATTGGCTTGGGGCGGGCCGTGGAGAACCTGTCGGCGATTGGGCTGGACACGATAGCGGTACACGCGCAGCGCCTCACCAAGCTATTCCGCGAGCAGGTTGCGGGGCTGGAGCGAGTACGCATCCTCACCCCCACCGCATCGGGCCAATCCGCCGGCATCACGACCCTCACCTTCGACGGGTACGACGCCACCGCCTTGCGCGGCCTGGTGGCCTACATCTATGAGCAGCACAACACCATCGTCAAGTTCCAGTGGCTCACCGCGCCGATGGATCCCGGCAAGCTCGGGATGCGTGTCTCGATTGCCGGCTTCAATAGCGAGGACGAGGTGTACGGTCTGGTCACCGCGTTGCGGGAAGGCGTGCCGCGCTTCTGACCGTTGACTAGGGCACGGAGCGCCGCTAGAGGTCAGGGATGTACGTCAACAGCCGGGCCATCATCGAGCGGGAGACCGCGCAGGGCACTGAGGTCCTCGTGCAGGTGCGGGACCGGCTGGATGACGGGGGCACCCTGGAGCTACCCGGCGGCACGCTCGATGAGTACGAGCCAATCCTGGAGGGGCTGGCCCGCGAGATCCGCGAGGAAACCGGCCTGCGGGTAACGGAGATTCTGGACAGCACCGGGCGCCTGGTGTGGTCTGCGGCACGACAAAGCGACGCCAGGGATGCCGAGTACGAATGCCTGCGGCCGGCGTTCGTCTATCAAACGCTCCACGGTCCCATCGACTCAATCGGCTTCTTCTTCCGCTGTCGAGCCGCCGGCTTGCTCACGGAGCGCGGCGACCTGGCCTCCGGCCACCGCTGGCTTCCCATCTCGGAACTCCGCCGCTTGCTCGCGGAGCAGCCGCAGACGTTCACCGGGCTGAGTCAGGCGGCGCTGGCATTCTACTTGCGAGGCAGAGAATCGGCAGCGACTCAACCCGGCGCCCCGGATTGATCGCTGTATGGGAGAAGGTACTGCATGATGGGACGCCAATTACCCCTCTGGGGCAGCGTGGAAGACGATGAAGCCGTAGGTTATGTCGAAAGGTGCGCGAGCGTCGGGGTGACGCGCCTGATCGGCGCCACATCCGCCTACGTGGTGGAAGTCGCTCACGCCAAAGGCATCGCCGTCCACCCCTATCTCGGCTACACGGCATTCCCTACCTACGGCAACCGCCGTATCAGCTACGAATGGTCTTTGCCGTTCATGCGCCCACCGGTGACGGCCCCGGAGTCCCGCGCGATCATGGACCAGCACCGGCCTATCTGGAGCCACCCGCGCGCTGCCGAGCCGGAGATCAGCGACTTTGCGCGTGAGCACCCGGAATACCGGAGCTACACCAGGGACAAGCATGCCGACTTGGAGCCTGGTGAACGGCTCTGCCTTAGCCCAGCGTTTCCCGAGGTCCGCAGCCATCAGGCGGACCTGTTCCTGGCGACCTTGGCCGCGTCGCGGGGCGACGGTATCCAGGTGGAGTTTGTGCTCGGCAACGAGGATGCGAACGGCGTCGTCCCCTACGGCTACGAGGACCGCGTCGTCGAAGAGTTCCGAGCGCAGCACGGGAAGGATGCCTTTGCGCTGCCCAACGACGATCCGCTATGGCTTCAGTTCCGGGCGGATTACGTCACCCTGTTCTTGCAGGAACTGGGGAGCAAGGTCAAGGCCGCGTTTCCATCCGCCCGGTTTACGACGACGATCATCGCCGCGGAGCCGGACGAGTACCTGAAGGTACTGCAGGACTGGCCAGCCTGGGTAGAGCAGGGGCTTATTGACGAATTCCACCTCTGGTTCCGGACCAACAACGACTTGGCGGCCCTCGCCCGGCAGACCGCGCAGGCCGCCGACATCGTCAAGGGGCAGATGTCGTTGGTGGTAGAGCTATCCTGCTATCATCCCGGCAGCTTCCAAGAGCCGGACCTGATGCTGGCGGCAGCACGGTGCGCGCGGGCCAACGGGGCCGACGTAGTCGGCGTCTACCGGAAGCATGCGGTCGAGCAACTCGACTTCTGGCCCGTGCTGGAAGCGATTGGCAAACTCTGAGGCGGACCTGATCGGCCAACGGCGGCGTATACTATGCGCCAATGAGGTAGCGAGGCCTCACCCCCCGGCCCCCTCCCCACCATGTAGAGAGGGGGAGTCTGCCGGCGGCGGGCGGGGGTGAGGTGGACAGAGCGGGTGGTTAGGTCAAATCGAGCCGAAAGGATACGCGCGATGACGATTGGGAGTGGAGACTACACCTACGAATTCGTCCCGGACTGGCCCCAGCTACCCGCCGGATGGAACCTCCACGAGGTCGCCGGTGTCGCTGTGGATGCTCAGGATCGAGTCTATGTCTTTCACCGCGGGGAGCATCCGCTGATTATCTTCGAGCGCGACGGCAGCCTAGTGACATCGTTCGAGCGGGCACCAGAGTATCTCGAATACGCCCACGGACTGTTCGTCGAGCCGGATGGGACGATGTATGCCACGGACAACCTGCACCATATGGTCTACAAGCTCACTGCCGACGGCGAAGTCCTGCTCACCCTGGGCAACTACGATCAGGGCAGCACGGACGGGCAACCCTTCAACAAGCCGACGGACGCGGTCCGGGCACCATCCGGCGACATCTACGTCTCCGACGGCTACGGCCAGAATCGCGCCCATCGCTTCGCGGCGGACGGCACGCATATCCGTTCCTGGGGAGAGCCGGGCACCGGGCCGGGCCAGTTCGATCTACCACATAGCATCTGGGCTACCGACGAGCGCGTGTACGTCGCGGACCGCGAGAACCACCGCATCCAGATATTCACGCCGGACGCCGAATACCTCGATGAGTGGGCCGGATTTCTCCAGCCCTGCGATCTGTACGTGGATGACCAGGGGATCATGTACGTGCCGGAGCTACAGGGGCGCGTGAGTATCATTGACCTCGAGGGGAATGTCCTGGCGCGCTTGGGCGGGGAGCGCAGCCACACACCAGGGGAGTTCTGGGCACCGCACGGGGCGTGGACGGACTCGCGGGGCGACCTGTACGTCAGCGAAGTGCTCGAAGGCACGCGCCTCCAAAAGTTCGCCCGCTGCCGGTAAGGGGCCGGCTGGCGAGGGCGATCAGTCGGGGGGGTCCGGATTCTGCAGTCGGTGTGGGGGAAACGATGTATACGACGATTACGGTGACGGCTATCTCACTCAAGCCCAAGAAGTGGGACAAGGACTACAACGCTGAGAAGCTGGAGACCTACTTCCGCACGGCAGCGCGGGAGCAGGCCGATCTCATAGTCGCCCCCGAGGGTATCTTGGAAGGCTATGTGGCGATGGATGTCATCCGGAATCCCGAGCGAGGGCCCGCCATGCTCGAGATCGCGGAGCCGATAGACGGTCCCTTTGTCCGGCGCTTCCAACGGCTTGCTCGGGAGCTCCGCACCTGTCTCTGTTTCGGTTTTGCGGAGCGGATTAGCGACGAGGTCTACAACACGTCCATCTTCATTGGTCAGGATGGCGACATCTGCGGACACTACCACAAGACCCAGCTAGCGGAAGGGGCACACTCCTCCTGGTACTTCGACCGGATTGGGCGGCAGATCCGGGCCTTCGATACGCCGTTGGGGCGGATGGGCATGCTCATCTGCAATGACCGGGCCAACCCGAAGATCGCCCGGACCCTGGTGCTGGATGGCGCACGCTGTCTGCTGATTCCGTCGTATGGCACCAGGAAACGGTCCCAGAATGCCATCGTCACGGCACGGGCGCGGGAGAACGGCGTGCCGGTGGTGCAAGCAAACGTGGGCAACAACCTGATTATCAGCAAAGGCGAGGTGGTCGCGTACAAGTGGGGCTGCGACCAGATCACGACGGCAGCGGTGGAGCTACCGGCGCTGCCGTCGGAAGCGGCGGCGCGCGCTGCGGAACGCGAGTACATGGAGGAGCAGCCCACCAATATGACCGAGCGCTATCGGAACACGATGCAGCGCGTCCAAGTCGGTCACTGGAATGGGCGCCCCGGTCACACCCTGTCGGCTGCGGAGACCCGCGCCTATGGTCACTGGGAACGGCAAGCTCTCTCAGCCACAGAGCACACAGAGTAGGTGCGAGTAGCCGCACCCCCTGACCCCCCCACTCTAATCCTCACCCCCCGGCCCCCTCTCCACAAGTGGAGAGGGGGAGTACGGCGGTTGGCATCACGCCGGCGATTACTCCCTCTCCCGGCCAGGGTGAGGGGGGTGGGTAAACCGGAAAAACAGGCGGAATGAGTGCTTGGAGGGGCGTAGCATGCTACGCCTGTCGTGTTCCGCCCCCCTATGGTCCCCCCTGGGAGAGGGCCGGGGTGAGGGGAGAAGACCCGCACCGGGTACGGACTGAGGCTTACTGCAAGCCCAGTGCGGCCAGTCGCGTTGCATCGCCCAAATAGAAGCCCTGGCTCAACAGGTATCGCTGGAGCTTCTTGATTGCAATGTGGCGTGGCGCTACGCCATCCTGCACGGCAATAGCGGCGGCCACGCCGGCGGCTTCGCCCATCTGCTGCAGCGCGGGTCGCGCCCGCGTCGCACCCGGATCGTGGCCGCGCCGGAGGTACGCCGAGGCCCGACCGGTGACGAGGAGGCCATCCAAGCCCTTCGGCAGCAGTGTACGGTACGGCGTGTCAAACCCGGACAGCTCCCCGCCAGAGTGCGGTTGCGCGGCGTGCGTGTTCACATACAGCACGTCGTCGAACTTCTTGCCGGTGAAGGCGTCTTGCGGCGTCAGCGTGTATTCACCGTCAATATGCGGTCCGCCTCGCGCTCCCAAGTACGGGGCGACGAACAGCAAGTAGGCGTTCTCAAAGCCGGGAACATTGCGGCGGAAGAACTGCACTGTCTCGAACACATGCACGCGGATGGCTGCTTCCAGCCGCGAGTGTTGCTTCATGTCGTCCCGGCGGATCGTCCCACTCATGTTCACACGGGCGCTGAGTAGTCTCGATGCGGAAGTGTCCGCGGCGATGTTCGGGATGCTGATATGGACGGTCGGCTCCACCGTCTTGTGGAAGCGGTACTCGCCGCTTTCCCACGCTTTCCTGAAGAGCGGCACCATCGGGTCGGGGAAGGTATCGGCCGCTTCCACCCACGCCCGGTCCGCTGCGCTCAACGTCACCGGGCCGGCGCAGAATGCCTCAAACCGCTCAAGGTCCACGTCCGCCATCACGTAGAGAATGGCCGTGTCATTCCACACCTCGTACTCGGGCCGGAGGTAGGTAGGTCGGACCAGCGGTGCCAACGCCGGATCAGGCGGGAAGTCGGTGATGACGGGCACGCCAGCGCGCCGGGCAACGTCCGCGTCGGCGGAAGCGTCTATGACGACCTTGGCCTGCACGGCTGCGCGCCCCGACTTCCCCTCGACGAACAAGCCCGTCATCCGGCCGTTTTCGATAATCGGATCGGCCGCCCACACACCCAATAGCAACTCCACACCCGCATCTTCACACATCTTTGTGCCGAGGTAGGAGATGATGTTCGACTGGTCGGCATAGTCGGAGCGTGGGCTGCCCCGCAGCGCCTCCATCCGGGCGACCAGCTCCTGCGGGATACCGGCCAGGCCACCGGGCAGAGTGACGCCGGCCTCCCCATAGACACTGCCAGCGACGATCATCGCTGGCCCGAGGTTGCCGCCCAGGCTGGCAAAGCGATCAATCAGGAGCGTCTTAACCCCTTGGCGCCCCGCCGCGATGGCGGAATACAGACCCGAAAGACCGGCCCCTACCACCGCGACATCCACATCGTAGGCCAGCGGCACACGCTTTTCCGGCTCGACTACGTGCCCAACGGTCTCAGCTTGTTCCATCATCTCGTCCCCCAAACCTTGGAGCTTTCTCCGGGGGAGGAAAGTCGCTCCTCACCTCCCCCCGGCCCCCTACCTAAGCCGCGCTGCCCCGCCGATCCTTGACGATCCGGCCGTCCTTGATGACCACGGCGATGTTCTCGACCTGCTCCAGCGAGCGGATGTCGGCCAGCGGATCGGTCTTGGTGATGACAATATCGGCGAGCTTGCCCGCTTCCACTGTGCCGACGCTATCCTCCCAGCCCAAACACTCGGCGGCGATCTTGGTTGTGGCCACGATGGCCTCCATCGGCGTCATCCCCACCTCGCACATCAGCCCTAGCTCGCGGAGGTTGGTGCCGTGCCGGGCAATCGCCGTGTCCGTGCCCATCGCAATACGCACGCCCGCTTTGTAAGCCCGGGCGATATTTTCGCGGTGGATATCGGTGATTTCGCGGCCCTTGCGGATGGCCCATTCGGCCGGCTTCTCGGTGCTCTCGGCCGCCTCCAGCGTTGCCAAGTGAACCGCCAGAGTCGGGACGAGGAACGTGCCGCGCTCCAGCATCAGCTCGATGGCCTCGTCGTCTACGTAGGTCCCGTGCTCGATGGAGTGAAAGCCGGCACGCACCGCGTTCTTGATGCCATCCGCCCCGTGGGCATGGGCCATCACCTTGGTGCCGTCGCAGTAGGCGGCCTCCTGCGCGATCACCGCCAGCTCTTCAGGCGCGAACTTCGTATGCGTCGGCTGGGTCGTGGGGCTGTACACGCCACCGGTCGTGGCGACCTTCACCACGTCGGCGCCAGCGCGCAGGACTTCCCGCACCTTGGCGCGCACCTCCTCCACCCCATTACACAGTCCGGCCGGTCGCCCCGGATAGGCCGGATACCGCAACTCCAGGCCGGACGGCAGCCAGCCGTCACCGTGCCCCCCGGTGGGCGAGAGCATCGTGATGGCGATCTGGAGCCGCGGCCCCACGACCAGCCCCGTCTCGACCGCCTGCTTGACGCCGAGATCGGCGCCAGCCGCGTCGCGCACGCTGGTCACTCCGGCCTCGACCGTGCGGCGCAGGCGCTCCACCATCAGATAGAAGTGAAGGGAGAAGGGCGTGCTCAACAGCTTCTCCATGCTGGCGCCTTCAGTCACCAGATGGACATGCGCGTCAATGAAGCCAGGGAGGATGTAGCCACCGGCGGCGTCAAGCTCCGTGATCGTGTCGTCCGGGACGGGAATCGTGTCGGGTGTACCGACGGCGTGAATGCGGTTGTCGTGGAGCAGCACGGCGGCGCGCTCGACCGGCGGTGCGCCGGTACCGTCAATGAGCGTACCGTTTCGGATCAGGGTGTAGGCCATACCTAGCGGTCTCCTTTGCCTGTCGGTGCATCCTACCACCGACACGCGCCGCCTGCACGGTCCGCACTAAAACCTCCCCTGGCCCCCTCCCTAACCCTCCCCCGGAGCACGCTCCAGGGGAGGGAAGAGACCGTCCTCCTGCGAACCGGGGGGTCATAGGGAGGCGGGGGTGAGCTGCGTCTTCCTTGAAGCCGACAGCCTCAGTTAGTCAAGAGCTGCGGCATTACGGCGCGCAGAAAGTTGCGAGCGAGCACCCTGTAGCCCTCGGCGCTGGGATGCAGGTCATCGGGGAGCAGATGCGCGTGCTGCGGGCCGAAGATTTCCAGCCCGTCCACGTAGCGGAGGTGGCGGTCCCCGTGCGCTTGGAGGACGGCGACGGCAGCGGCGACCTCCTCGCGCATCGCAGCGATGGTGTATCCGACCTCGTTCGGCTGGGTTTCGCGCCAGGCGGCGTAGATGGGTGAAACAACGGCAAAGGGCACGTCCGGGTGCCGCTCGCGGACGATCCGGACAAACCCGATGATCGCCGGGCGAAAGGTGCGGGCGCTCAGGCTACCGGCGTTATGGACATTGATGCCGACCTTCATGGATAGGAGGTCGGTGGGCCGGTCCCGGATCATGCGGGCCACCATCGGCTCCAGATGGCAGTTGCCGCCGTACCCCAGGCAGGTCAGGTTCAGGTCGCTGGCTCTGGCGACAAGCGCGGGCCACGTCTCGGTAGGCCGCGCGGCCGTCCGGCAGTGCGTAATGGAGCTCCCGTAAGTCACCCAGCGCGGCCGAGGGTCGGCATAGGGCGTCACGCTTGACCCGGCACTCAGCTCAAGTGACCGCAGCCGGAACTCGCCGTGCTGCGGCAGCCACAACTCGATCAGCTTCTCACCGGGCGGCAGGTCCGCAAAGCGAAAGCGCTCTTGGCCGGTGAGCGCCACCGAGCCGTAGACCTTTCGATCGCAGGAGAGGTCGAGGGGGCTGGACTCCGGCTGCGCCACGATCCGTCCGGCAACGAGGGTCGTATCGCTACGAAAGGCGAGGCGCACACCGGCCGGCATCGCCGCCCGCGACTGCTGGTCGGACGCGGCAAACGCATCGGGCGGGAACAGCGCCTGCTCCCGGTGGGGGATGCGCCAGGGCATCACCCAGTCGGCGGTGCGCTGCAAGGAGATATGCCCGTGCCAGCTCAACCGCGGATCATCGGGGGCCACCAGTTGTAACGCCATGCTCCACCTCCGTAGCGGCCGGTTGGTCAGGTAGGGACTGTAGCAGCTTAGTGAGGGAGCATTGTGAGCCAACGCGTGGCATTGTCCGTTTCTTGTTGCTGGAAATACATGCGGTAGAAAGATGTATGACTTGCTTGCCCTTCATTATGGTTGTAGA
The DNA here is from genome assembly GCA_965220865.1 of Chloroflexota bacterium. Classification (GTDB taxonomy): domain Bacteria; phylum Chloroflexota; class UBA11872; order UBA12225; family JAJDUF01; genus JAJDUF01. The sequence continues at coordinate 1,373,009 of OZ244848.1, read as the reverse complement.
ATAGCCGCGTCCTCGCCGAGGGGTGGGGATACTCTCGCATCCGCCGGCTCACGGGTGCGGCGCGGGAAGCTCGGTCTGTGAGCCTTAGCCTCCCCCGGAGTGGGGTGGATTGGCATGGAGGTAGCGCAAATGATCCGCAGGAGATACTTAGGTGGCTCGGCAGCGGTGCTCGGCGGCCTGCTCGCCGCGGCGTGTGGCGAGCCGACCGTGCGGTATGTCGGCCAGCCACAAGCGGGGCCGGCCGGCCCGGCCGGCCCCCAGGGGGCGAAGGGTGCGGCGGGTGCCCAAGGCGCGCAGGGTGCGCAGGGCGCAGCCGGCGCGGCTGCCAAGATACCGACCACGGTCAGCTTCTGGAGCGGCATCGGCGCCAATCATCCTTCAGGTGCGGCGCGCTTGGATACGCTCAAGCTCTTCAACGAAACCATGAGCGAAGAGCTCAACATCATCGTGGACTTCAGTAACTCCGAGGCTGCCGCCCAAGGCGAAGGCCGGGTCTCGGAAGACAAGGTCAAGACGATGGTGGCGGGCGGTGCGCCACCGGACTTCTACGTGCTGGCCTACTGGTCGAGCGCCGAATTCTACGTCCCGGGGCTGACCATTGACTTCGACTCGGAGCTGAAGACGGAAAAGCGCTACATCGTCCAGAAAAACGACCTGTTCCCCCACATCCGGGAAACTGCCTCCACGGCGGGCAAGCTCCAGGGCATGCCCTCGTCCACCAACAACGCCTCGATCATCTACAACAAGGGGCGTTTGCAGCAGGCCGGGGTACCGTTCCCACCGTGGGATGGCGGTGGCCAGGGTCAATACACTTGGGACGACTTCAAAGTGGACTTGACCAAAATGCAGCAGCAGGCCGGGATTATGTGGGCTTTCGCGTGGCGATGGACGCGGTGGCTCTGGTTCCTGGGCACCACCGGGGCGCGCCCCATTACCGACGACGGCCGCAAGGTGACGCTGGACACCCCGGAGTCCGTCGAGACGCTGGAGTACCTGAAGAGTATCTTGGACGCCGGCCTCAGCCCGCCCGACGGCGCCGGGGAGCTGTACCGCGAGGCCAAGAACGACATCGCCTACGAGCACCAGGGACCGTTCCGCATTCCTACGATGCGGGCAAACAACGCGCCGGATTTCGGGGTGCTCCATACACCAGTGCATCCGGTCAAGCGGGAAGTCTTCGCGCAGAACGGCGGCTGGAACAGCGTCGTGTTCAAGGACATCCCGCTGGAGCGCCGCCACGCCGCGGCCCAGGTGGCGCTGTGGTTAAGCGAGCCGGATGCCCAGGTGAACCACATGATCCTGGCGACGACCATCCCGGTCAGTAAGAAGGGTCTGGAACACCCGAAGCTCAAGGAATACCTGAGGACCGACGAGCAGCTCAAAGGGTTTGTTGACCTGGCCCCCTATGGCTGGCGCCTACCTGGCATTCCCTCGTCCCGCACGATCAACTCCGTCGGGCGAGACTGCAGCCCCATTATGAAGGGAGAGATGGGGATCCAGGCCTGGCTGACAGAAACCCAGCGTGAGCTGCAGGTCCTGGTTGATAAAGACCAGGAGTTGATCTCCAGGCTGTAGCGGGCGCTCCTAGGGACACGACAAGCAGCGGTGTAAAAGAGTCCTGGCTTGCGGCTAACCGTGACCGGGACTCTTCAGTTTTCGGTCATCAGTAGTCGGTGAGCACTAGCCGGTTAGCAGCTATCTCTGCTGGTGGTAGGATGCTAGCGGCGCTTAACCGAGCACCGGCGGCTCAGGGGAGGAACCCATGGAGTTGAACGCGGTCAAGGACGCTTACTTCCGGGAAAACGGCTTTACGGTCGTCCGCAACGTGCTCTCGCCCGCCGAGGTCGAGACGCTCCGCCAGCGGGCCGACGAAATCGTCCGAGACCTCGATGCGTATATGCAGCGTGACGGGGCCGAGCGCGCCAAACTCGAAGCCCGGCATCGCCAGGACGGCATGGACGGGACTGCAAAGTCAACGGCGTTCGCCGATTTGCCGGAGGTGCGGATAGGCGACCGCTACGCCCGGCGCGGGGACCGGGTCTATCCCATCCGCCAGCGCCCGGTGGACGCGGCCGCGGTAGCAGCAGCAATGGCTTCGGACAACCCGTGGGACCGGCTCGGCCGCACGATTGACCACTTAGCCGACAATGATGAGGTATTCCGCCGGTTCGCGGCGCACCCGAACATCGTCAAGGTACTCAGTGAGCTGCTCAGTCCCAATCTCAAGCTCTGGTTCGATCATCTGTACAACAAGCCGCCCTACAACAGTGGCGGGCCATTTGATGGCGCGAACCGGTTCCATCAAGACGGCTTCTTCCAGTTCGACCGGCGGAGCGTCACCTGCTGGATCGCGTTGGAAGAGGTGACGGTTGAGAACGGTTGTTTCCATTATGTTCCGCTGACCGCCGACTATGGCCAGGTCCGGTTCGACATCGGCGTGGCCGAGGAGCTTACGGCAGACGAACTGGCCGAAGCGGTACTGGTAACGCTACGACCGGGCGATGCTGCTTTCCACGACCGCTGGACCATGCACTCTACCGGGCCGAATGAGACCGGCAGCCATCGCCGGGGCTGGGCCATGCATTACTCCGACGCCGGATCGAGATGGGGCGACTTCACGAATGACGACCCCCGCTGGACGAACGCTTATTACCAGAGTCCCGATCGCGTGCATCTGCGCGATAACAAAGTCCACGGCAACCGACACTATCTGCTCGTCGCCGGCGAGGAGTTCCCCGGCTGCGTTTAGCCGCAGCGCGTCGCCGGCCCTCGGTAGTAGACCGCCCAGTCCAGGGATTCCTGGCTGCCGTTTGACACGCCTGACAACTGAACCATAGAATTGTGGTGCCGTCGGCAGAGTTACTGCTCGGTGGGTTCCTGAGCGGCGGTAAGCCGGTGCAACGCTTGCGGTCCACGAAAGGCACGCAGCAGACCACTGCAATCACAAGGAGGATGCACTATGGCACGCATCAGTAGAAGACAGTCGCTCGGCGGGGGCGCCGCCGTACTCGGTGGCTTGCTCGCCGCGGCGTGTGGCGAGCCGACCGTGCGGTATGTCGGCCAGCCACAAGCGGGGCCGGCCGGTCCGGCCGGCCCACAGGGGGCGAAGGGTGCGGCGGGCGCCCAAGGCGCGCAGGGAGCGCAGGGCGCAGCCGGGAAGGCGGCCGAGGCGCCAATCTTCCTCTTCTACCTGTCGAACTTGCCGGAGACGCATCCCGAAGGAGCGGCGCGGGTTGCCAACCTGGAGGAGTTCAACGAGACCAACAAGCTCAATATCCGCGTTGACTTGGAGTCGGGAGGCCGGGGCAGCACAAGGCTGGACAAGTACAAGACGATGTCCGCGGGCGGCACGCCGCCGGACGTGGCCTTCCTGAGCTACTTCGACTCGGTCAACATCTTTGCCAGCGGCGCCACGGCTGACTTGGATCAGCTCCTCAAGACCGATAAGGAGTGGGCAGCGCAGCGGGCGGACATCTTCCCGCGGATGCTCGAAAGCAGCATGTGGGGTGGCAAGCTGGCCGGCATGCCCGTGTACACGAACAATGCCGGCCTGATCTACAACAAGGGGCGGCTCCAACAGGCCGGGGTGTCCTTCCCGCAGTGGGACGGCAGCGGCCAGGGGCAATACGATTGGAACGGTTTCAAGGAAGACCTCGCTAGAATGCAGCAGCAACCCGGGATTGACTTCGCGTTTTCGTTCCGCTGGACACGCTGGTTCTGGTTCCTGGGTACGCTGGGCGCCCGTGTGATTACCGACGACGGGCGGAAGATCACGATTGATCGGCCAGAATCGGTGGAGACGATTGACTATCTGCAGAGCATCCTCAAGGGTGGGTACAGCCCGCCCGACGGCGCCGGGGAGCTGTACCGCGAGGCCAAGAACAACATCGCGTTCGAGCACCAGGGGCCATTCCGCATTCCTACGATGCGGGCAAACAACGCGCCCGACTTCGGTGTGCTCCATACGCCGGTGCATCCGGGCAAGAAAGAGGTGTTCGCGCAGAACGGCGGGCACAATATGGCCGTCTTCAAGGGCGCCGGCACCGATCCGAAGAAGCAGGAGGCCGCGGCGCAGGTGTGCATGTGGATGAACTCGCCTCATCCGCAGGCCCAGGCGTGCATTCGCGCCACCTCGATCCCGGTGAGCCGGGGCGCGCTGGAGTCCAAGGAGCTTCAGGATTACCTGAAGACCGACGAGCAGATGAAGGGTTTCGTGGATATGGCGCCCTATGGCTGGCGTTATCCCGGCATTCCCTCCGGCAACCAGATCAATCGCACGGGACGCGACATCTCCCCGATTATGAAGGGCGAGATCGGCGTGCAAGCCTGGCTGGCCGACACTCAGAGCACGCTCCAAGCGCTGGTGGACAAAGACTGGGCGACACTCGGCGGGTAGCCAACGCCGCAGTCGCACCCCGGCCCCCTATGGTCCCCCCGCGTGGCGGGGGGACGGACTCACCTCCTCGTCCAGGTCGTCTATGCCGCACAGTCCCCTCGCTTCGCAGGGGGATAGAACTAGATTAGGCTGCGCCCCTACAGCAGCCGTCGCCGCTCGGCGGCCACTTGACACGCCCGGCAAGTGACCAATAGAATGGCGGCGCCGTCGGCAGTGCTAGTGGCCGGCGGGATATCGGGTGCCGGTAAGCCGGTGCAACGTCTGCGGCCCACGCAAGACGCGGGGCAAATGCCTGTAGCACCTTAAGGAGGACGAGCTATGGCACGCATCAGTAGGAGACAGTCGCTCGGCAGGGGCGTCGCCGTACTCGGTGGCCTGCTCGCCGCAGCGTGTGGCGAGCCGACCGTGCGCTATGTGGGCCAGCCACAAGCGGGGCCGGCCGGACCAGCTGGACCACAGGGGGCAAAGGGTGCGGCCGGCGCCCAAGGCGCCAAGGGTGCCCAAGGCGCGGCCGGTGCGGCGGCCAAGCAGCCCGTGACCGTCACGCTGTGGGGAACCTGGTATGGCTGGCGAGGCGAGGCCGACACCGGTGAGCGGATTATCGGTATGAAGCAGTTGTTCGAGCAGTGGAACCAGACCGGCAGCCACGTCTATGCGGAGATCGGCGGGAAGGGCACACCGGACAAGATCATCACCGCCTACGCGGCCAACCAGCAGCCGGACTTCTACGATCCAGCGTACTGGGATTCCGGCCTGTTTGGTCAGGCCGGCATGCTCGTGGACATGAACGACTTCATCAGGTCGGACAAGCAGTATGCCGACTCGCTCGCGGACTACTTCCCATTCCTGCTGGCGACCAGCTCTTGGCAAGGCAAGTTCTGGAGCCTCCCCTGGTACACCAATGCCGACCTGCCCTACACCAACCTGGCGCACTTGAAGGAGTCCGGCCTGCAACCGCTGAAGCTGGGGTACACCTGGGACGACCTGGTAGAGTACCTCAAGAAGCTCCAGACCACGCACGGCAAGGGTGACGAGACCAATAAGTGGGCGATTGGTGGCGTATCCAACCAGGCGAATTTCTGGAACCTGTTGTTGCAGAACGGTGGCAGGAGCTACAACGACGACTTCACAAAGGTGCATTTCAACAGTCCTGAAGGGGTGGAGGCCGGCCAATACATCCACGATTTGATCCACAAGCATCGGGTCCACGTGCCGCACCGCGATGTCTTCGAGGCCAGAGGCGTTGACCGCCCTAGTTTCCGCAAGGGCCAGATCAGCTTGTTCTACGAGACGAGCGCCCTGCGGATCAAGACCTGGGCGGAGGACATCGGTGGCTTGCAGAACATGTACGTCACGCCGTCACCCACGAAGAAGCAGGCCTTTGCCGCTAACTTTGGGCGGAACTGGCTGATCTACAAGACAACCCCGGAGCGCCAAGAGGCGGCCTGGGAGCTTACACGCTGGTTAACGTCAACGGAGCAGAACGCGCACTACGTGGCGAGTATCGCGTTCCTGCCGGCGCGTAGGTCCATCTTCGACAACCAGAAGTGGAAGGCGCTCCAGGCATCGGTCCCGCAGTTCCAGACGTTCGTTGATGCCGTCTTGAACTACGGCTTCCGTCCCTGGCACCCGAACCTCGGTAAACACTATCGGGCGCTTGGGGCAGCCGTAGGCGAGACCTTCAAGACCCCCAACGTGTCGATGAAAGACAGCCTCGACGCGGTGGTGCGGGAGATCAACGTCGATCTGGAGAAGTTCAAAGCGACCTACAAGGGCTAACACTTGGCGCTTATCCGCAGCCGCCCCTCATTGTCCACGGGCAACGGGGGGTGGCTCTGTTGCTCCCTTGGGTCCTTGCTACCGAGAGAGGGGCCGGTTTCGACCCAGCCCCTCTGGTGTGAGCAAGCGCGTTACCGGAAGGGGGATCGGCGATGAGCCGTACCGAGCCGGTCTTGGCCGACGTGCAGCACATCAGGCTGTGCTACAGCCAGGACCGGATGTGTGCCCATCCCCGCCAGTGTCCCATCCGGTACTTCGGCAATGGCGAGTTGATCGCTGTCCACCACCACGCCCCGTCCGCCTATCGCACGCCCGACGACATCCAGCATGGACAGTTCGGCTACAAGGGCCGCGCTAAGATTCTCCTCCAACGCTCGTTCGACCACGGCCAGACCTGGCCGCGCGAGCACGATGTCGTCATCTGGGACGACTCGCTCCCCCTGGAAGCGAAGCGGGCGGCCCTCTGGCAAGCGGACGACCCGGGCCTGCCCCGCGACGAGATTGACCTCTCTAGCCCCGACTCCCTGGTCTACTTCGCTCGCCCGGCGACCGGACCCAAGGGGACCGACGGTCGCCCGGCCCTAGAATGCTTTGCGTTTCGGTCGGGAGATCGCGGCCATACGTGGGAGACCGTGCCCACGCGGATCACGCCGCCACCCGGCTTCAACTACGTGCATGTTGACGGCTATCCACCGGTGCGGTTCGACGACGGGACGCTGATGGTCGCGGCCACGCTCGATAATCGGAACGTCGGCGAAATCTGGAGCGCCGGGGTACCCAACAAGCGGAACGTCATGGTGCCCGACAGCGTGGTCGCCGTCTACGGCACCGACAACAACGGGTTGAGCTGGAATTTCCTGGCCGAGGTCACGGCCGATCCGACCGGCTACGGCACTCCCGTCTACGAGAATCTGCTTCGGCTGTCGAGCGGTCGGTTGCAGTGCTACATGCTCAACATTGGTGGTCCGCGCAATGCCATCCTGATGAACTACTCCGACGATGGCGGCTATAGCTGGAGCGACGTTCGGCCGCTGGTGGTCTGGGGGTGGTCGCCGTGGCTGGCCCACCGTCGGCCCGGCCGGCAATGGCCCGGCGTCCACTATCGCTCGCCATGGCCGCTGCGCCTGCGTGATGGCCGGATCGTGGTGCTGTTCGCGCGGCGCAAGTCACCGTCCGGGATCGGGATTATCGTCAGCGAAGACGACGGAGCAACGTGGTCGGCCGAGGCGGTGCTCCGCGCCGACGCGAGTACGTGGGACCTCGGCTATCCACACGCCGTCCAGCTCGATGACGGACGGATCTTCACGAGCTACTACTTCACGGAGGACGACGGCAACAACCTCGGAGGTACGCGCCACATCGCCGGCAGCTTCTTCCGCTTGTAGCCGCGGCCCAGACGATTCAGCGGCGGCTAGTCCACCGCTCCTGCGCCGCGCTGCTCCCAGTGCTGCTCGGTTTCGCTCATCGGCGCATCCGGATCGGGCTGCCAGACCGGCTCCGCGGTATGCTTGCCGAGCGCCCGGGCCATCTCGCGGATGTGGCTTCCTATTACCCCACAGCAGCCGCCGACGTAGTTCACGCCCAGCGCTTTCGCTCTGCCGGCGAACTCGCCCATCTCGTAGCGCGTAAGCTGCGTCGGCTCCAGTTTGTCGGGGAAGGCCGGCGTCCCCGTGAAGTAGGGAACCTCCCAGCTACAGCGGAAACCGACCGGTTGCGCGGCCAGAAATCCGTCGCTGGCGGCGCGCATCTCCTCAATGATCGGATAGCTCCGCTCCGGGTCACGCATGCAGTTCGTCCCCACGATGTCGGCGCCGGCATCGTGCAGCCGGCGGGTGGCCTCCGCTGCGGTCACGCCGTCGTCGAGCACATTCGAGCCGCGGAACGACAGGGTAATCATCGCCGGTACCGTGGTCTTAGCCTTGAGTCGCTCCAGGCAGAGCAGCGCCTCGCCGAAGTGCCAGAACGTCTCGCCAATGAAAAAGTCAACGCCGTCCTGGGCCTCGATCTGCTCATCGAACATGCCGGCGACCAGCGATTGGACCGAGTGGTTGTCCGGCTCCCACTTCCAGGTTGCGCTCAGATCGCCGGCGACCAGGGCCGTCTCACCGGCCACCTCCTGAGCGATACGAGTCGCGGCCTGGTTAATCTCGAACGTGCGGTCGGCTTGGCCCACGGTGCGGAGCTTCTCCCGGCTGCCGTAGAAGGCCATGACCTGGAGGGCCTCGGCTCCCGCGTTGAGCATCTCTTCGTGCATGGAGCGGATGGCATTGGGGTGCTCGACGGCAAGCTCCGGGGTAAATGCCCCGGCGACCACGTAACCCCGTTGCTCCAGCGCCACAATATAGCCGCCGTCGCCGAGCACGACGCCTTCTTGCAGCTGTGTCAGGATCGGCTTTGCCATCACAACCCTCCTTCTTCCTGGTGACGGGATGCTTCTGCTGACCGGATACAGTGCTGCCAGTGACCCAAGTCGAGGGTCTGCCGGCCGGGATCAGAGTACACGCGCGGCCCGTGTGCCTTCCAGCATGGCGGCATGCACGCCACGGGGGGCCATCGCATCGCCGATAAGGTGTAGCTCCGGCACGCGACCCTTAAGTGCATGATACAGGTCGTCTACCGAGCGATGCCCCATCGCCAGGACGACCGTATCCACGTCCTCGCGGGTCTCCTTGTGCCGTGAATACACGTGTTGCAGCGTCACGCGATGGCCGTCAATAGACAGCGGCCGGACGTGCGGCGTCGCGACCACGCCGGCTTTGAATAGCCGCTGGTACACCACCGGGAACGTGGTGTCGCCCAACCCTTCGCCCACGTAGCGCAGCCGCGTGACGACCTCGACCTGTCGGCCGCGCTCCGCCAAGTAGTCCGCGACGCTTGGGCCGATCTCAGGGATGGCGTCATCGTCCACGATCAACACTCGCTGCCCAGTCTCGACCGCGCCGGACAGCACCTCCCAGCTGCCGACCACGTGCGGCGCAGCGAATCCGGGTAGCTGGGGCCGATAGGGACGGCTGCCCGTGGCCACGATGACCGCATCCGGCTGCGCGGCCAACACCGTCTCGACGCTGGCTGCGCTGCCGAGGCGGAGCTCCAACTCCACCTTCCGGAGCTGCGCCACCAGCCAGCCGGTGATGTCCGCCATGGATTCGCGCTTGGGGGCGTTGGCACTGAGCAGGACCTGACCACCGAGCCGGTCGGTCCGCTCGTAGAGAATCACTTCGTGCCCCCGCAACGCGGCCATCCGCGCGGCTTCCAGACCACCCGGGCCCCCGCCGATTACGAGGACCTTCTTCTTCGTTGCTGCCGGTTGCCACTCGGCCAGCTCCCGCTCGCGGCCGATGACGGGATTGTGAAGACAGGTGATCGGTTTGCCAAAGTACATCCGGTCAATGCACGTATTCGCGCCGACACAGGGGCGAAGGTCGGCCAGCCGCCCCGCTCGCGCTTTGTGCGGCAGGTGCGGGTCGGCGATCATCGCCCGGGTCATGCCCACCAGGTCCACCCAGCCGGCAGCCAGGACCTGCTCGGCCATGATGGGGTCCGTGATCTTTCCGGCATGGAGAATGGGGAGGCTGACCACCTCCTTGATCGCAGCGGCCAGAGCAACGTAGGGCTTGGGGGGAAACATCATGTTGGGGATGGCTGCGGCGACGTTCACCCAGTTCTCCGCCGAGCCGCCAATGATGCTGAAAAAGTCCACGAGGCCGGTCGCCGCCAACCGTTGGGCGATCTCTTTCATCTCATCGAGCGTCAATCCACGAGCGCGAAGCTCATCGCCGGTGATACGCATGCCGACGACGTAGTCGCGCCCGACCACCGCGCGGATTTCCGCGAGCACTTCCAGGCTGAACCGCAGGCGGTTTTCGAGCGAGCCGCCCCACTGATCGGTGCGCTGGTTGGTCTGCGGGGACCAGAAACAATCAATGAGGTGGTTGTGCGCCGCCGAAAGCTCTACGCCATCCACCCCGCCCGCTTGGCAGCGCCGCACCGCCTGGCCGAATGCGCGGATGATGTCCCGAATCTGATGCTCTTCCAGCGTATGGGGGATTTCGCGGTGATATGGCTCGGGAATCTGCGACGGGGCAACGAGGGGCAGCCATTGCTCCGCATCCGACCCGGAGCGCCGGCCCAGATGCGTCAGCTGGGTCATGATCTTGGCGCCGTGCGTATGCACCGCAGCGGCCAGCTTTTGGTAGTAGGGGATGATGCGGTCGTCGCGGTTCGCCAGGATGGACCACGCGGTTGCCGGTGAATTGGCGATGATGCTGGTCGAGCCACCAAAGATCGTCAGCCCAACCCCACCTTTGGCCTTCTCGACGTGATAGTCCCGGTAGCGTTGGCCAGGATACCCGCCCTCGGCGTAGGCCGGGATATGGCCACTGCTATAAATACGATTCTTCAAGCGGACGTTGCCGATGGTGATTGGCGTGAACAAATGCTCGAATTCGGCCATCTCCATGCTACCTCGGACCGGAAAGATGCTATGCGGCAAGTGTACTTGATTGCATAGAAGCACGCACCGGTATTCTCGGCACGCGCCGGCGTGGTAGGATCGAGGCATTGCGGCTCCAATTGGCGGCCCAAAGATGGACACTCCCGGACTCAATAAAGCCCGTCAGGCGTCGGAGAGGGTGGGGCGGCTGTTCGAGATCACGGCGGCGGGGGGCACGGCAGTGTGGAAGGCCCGCGTGTTTTCGATTTTCGCCCCCAGGATCAGCTCCCTGTCCACGTGCTATGCTCACGCAGCACGTTGCTGGATCATCACCGGGGAGGAGCGCAACGATGTACCGCGGATTCTCTATCGAAAGCCGCCTGAACCTGCCCGAGCGCTACCGCCCTGAGCGGGTGCTGGGCAATCCGCGCCTGGAGCCAGGCGAGCGCCGCGTGATCGCCGACCTCGAAGGCCCCGGTTGCATCCGACATATCTTTGCGGCCTTTCGCGCCCACCACCAAGGGCAGTTCTATCGCAACTACCTCCTGCGTATCTACTGGGATGGCGAAGACCAGCCCAGCGTGGAAGCGCCCGCCGGTGATTTCTTCGGCATCCATCACGACGTGGCCTACTATCCCATCAATACCTTCTTCCTCTCCGCGAAGGATGAGCGGGGGCATGCCTGCTACTTTCCCATGCCCTTTGCCCACTCGGCCCGCATCGAGATCGAAGCGACTGATCTACACCCCCTGCCGATGCCCTTCGTGTACACCGTTGACTGGCACAAGTATCTGACCGACACGTTCGACGAGGAGCTGCGCTTTCATGCCGGCTGGCGCCGCGAGAACCCCGCTCCCGCCTGGGCGGACGACTTTTTCACACTGGATGCGGTGGGGCGCGGCTATCTGCTGGGCTATTCCCTGGGTGTCCGCCTCCGTGAAGATGGGATGCGCTGGACACATTCCGGTTCCGAGAACCTCTACCTTGACGGCGAAGCCACCGGCGAAGATGGCATCGTGCCCCACTATCTCCGGCAGGCCGGCGGTGAGGACAGCTTTGACACCGGGCATGGCGGAGTCCGGCACATTCCCGACACCAACCTGTACGCTGGCTTCCCCTACTGGGAACACCAAGACCACGGGCCGGCGCTGGCGCGGCATGTGTTGAGCGGCTACCGGTTCTACGTGCATGACTTGGTGCCCTTCGAGCGGTCGCTGCACATGCGGTGGGGCAGCGGGGCGCACAACTACTGCATGACCACGTACTGGTATCAGACCGAGCCACACCGCCCCTTCGTGAAGATGCCACCCTTTGCGGACTTAGAGTACGGGCGGGGGCGGGAGCAGCGGGAGGTGCCGCGGGGGAAATACGATCTGCTGAAACAGATTGGGGCCGAGGGACCGGATGCCATCCTGGCCAGTCCCGACGATGGCACCTGGTCGCTGTATGACGGTGCGGCGGCGCTGAGGCAACCGGCAGCAGCGCTCCCGGAGGGCCTCCGGGGTCAGGCGTTCCACGGCTTCCTGGACTTCTCCCACGTGTTCAACGTGCAGAGCTTCGACTGCAACCGGACGTGGCCCGCCAATGCGACAGCGGTGACCGGGTTGGAGGTGGAGGAGGACACACCCGCGACGGTGCATCTGAGCTGGGATGACCGGCTGCAACTGCGCCTCAACGATGGGCCAGTCCAGGACTTGGGCAAGCATCCGACGTACCGCTACCGGGCGGTCCCCATCCAGTTGCGCCAGGGGCAGAACACGCTGGTCCTGAACCTGGATCGGCCAGATGCGGGCCTGAGTTGGGGGGCCTTTACCTTCTCCTGCCGGGTGGTGCTCCCGGATGGCGGGGTGGTGATCCCCCAGGAGCAATAGATGGCAACACTGTAGCCGGACCAAGCGCGTACAGCCGGGGTGACCCAGCATGACCCTGCCCGGTGCTACGATGGCTACACCCTGTTCAGTATCAACGGGGGGACGACAACCTGGCTCATTGAAATGGACGGGAAGGAATTCGTCGAGCGGCTGCTGCGGGAGCACGAGGGAGAGTGATTCCAGTCAGGCATTGCCTGTTCCGGTAGCCAATCATCGGAGAGAAGGAGCGATCATGGCCCGAGCCGTCCCCACGCTGACCGACATCCACCACAGCAAGCTGTGCTACAGCAAAGATCGCTACTGTGGTCATCCGCGTCAATGCGGCATCTACAATTTCGGCAACGGCGAGATCGCCGTCATGCATCACCGTGCCCAGTCTACCTACCGCACCCTCCACGACATCAGGCACGGCTGGGACGATATTGGCTACAAGCGCCGCTGCCAGATCGTGCTCCAGCGTTCGCTCGACCATGCCCGGACCTGGCCAAGCGACAATGACGTGGTGGTCTGGAACTACAACCGCCCGTGGGACGAGCTACGCGAACTGCTGTGGCGGGCCGACGACCTGAGTCTGGCCCGCGAGACGGTTGATCTGAGCAGCCCGGACGCGGTGATCTACTTCGGCCGGGCGCTGACGGGCCGGAAGAACAAGGAAGGCAAGGGTACCTTCGAGTGCTTTGCCTGGCGCTCCGGCGACCGGGGTCACACGTGGGAGCAGGTGCCGACGCGCGTGAGTCCACCGGACGGGATGAGCTACGTCCACATAGATGGCGGGCCGCTGGCCAAGTTCGATGACGGGACGCAGCTAGCGGTGGCCAGTATAGGCGGCGACGCGAGCGACACCGGGCTGCCGGTATCGCTCAATTCCGGGCTGGGAATCTACGGCACCGACGACAACGGTCTCTCGTGGAGCTACATAGCGGAAGTAACGCGAGACATGACCGGGCGGGGACGCCCCACGTATGGCGCCCTCGTCCCGCTGCCGAGCGGCCGGTTGCAGTGCTATATGAACCAGATCGGGGGTATTCGCCACGGTATTCAGATGTGCTACTCCGACGACGGGGGCTATAGCTGGAGCGAGCCGCAGCCCCTCGTCACGTGGGGACAGTCGCCCTGGGCCGCGCTCACGCGCAGATACGCCTGGTCGGGCGCACGTCGCAGCGGCCCGCGCTACCGGGCGCCGTGGCCGCTAAGGCTACGTGATGGGCGGATCGTCGTTGTCTTCGACCGACGCTGCCCGCCGTTCGGGATGGGGCTGATCGTCAGCGAGGACGAGGGCGCTACCTGGTCGGCTGAGGCGGTCATCCGCGCCGATGCCAGCGACTGGGACCTGGGCTACCCGGTGGCGACGGAGCTTGACGATGGCGGCATCTTCACCGCCTACTACTACATGGAGGACGACGGCAACAACTTTGGAGGCACGCGGCATATCGCCGGCAGCCACTTCCGGCTGAGTTAGTGACGGGCCTCACCCCGCCTGGCCCCAGGTTGGTGATCCGACTCTGTTCCCACTGCCAGCCCTGGCTCTTGTCGTCGCGGTAGCTCGCTTCGATATGCATCCGCAGCACGGGATGCCAGTCCTGCGCCCGGACGGCATCCCACACCCGCGGGCTGACGAAGCCCCGATCCAGCACCACCAGCACCCGGCGCCCTGGCGGCAGCACCGCCTGGGTCTCAGCCAGCAACTGCTGGAACAGGTCGTGCCAGGAGGTGCCCGCCGGCAGCCCGTGGGCGGCATACACCCGCCAACTGAGCGGCACTGCCCGGCCGTGATAGGCCAGGGCGAATTGAAAGCGCACCAGGCGATCCTTGAGCGGGGTGGCCTTCTCTCAGGGTCAGCACCCGCGTGGACCAGGGAGCGAGCATCTGGCGCACCAGGGGGGCATAGGCGGTGGCGTAGGTCACGCGGGGATCGTTGAGCCAGCGGCGGATGGTGACTTGCTGGCTTTCGTTGCGGGCGGTGGTCAGCCCCAGGCGGGCCAGTGCCGTGGCCTGGGCGGGTTGGGTGCAGGCCCCCTCTTCCAGGACGGCGCAGACCGGTTTGGCCAGCCAGCGGCGGGGGTGGGTCATGCGGCACCTCCGTGGCGGGTTTTGGGTGCCATGAGATACCACTTGGCTCCCCCTCAGTTCATGCCCCCCACGCGGCGCATGGCCGGTGCTGTGTCCAGTTATCATGTGCGTTTGGGGAATGTTCGGAATTCAGGCTTCGCAGGGGAGGGTGCAGCCCGCTGCACCCTCCGACTTGGCTCGTACTTCCTCCCGTAAGCCTGGCAGCCACCAGCCGTGGTTAGATGATCTCCAGCCAGACGGGGCTGCTGTAGGCGATGCCTTCGTCCGGGCGTTGGGCACGCTGCTCCGGCTGCTGGGTCACCCGGACGTGGTAGTAGGCGGTCGCGCCACGCCGGGCCGCTGCGTCCTGGAACGCGACGACGGATTCCTGCCGCTCGACCGGCTCGACGTGGGCCAGACGGCCGTTTCGATAGAACTCCACCCGGTCTACCGTCGTCGTGCCGCGCACATCCACTCGTAGCTCAGGAGGACCGCTGACGGAACCGGCCGACCCCATCGGCATATCGCCGGACGAGAGGAAGAGGCGTATCTTGGGGCCGTTGGTGGCGAAGGTGCGCCGCTGCCGTAGCGCCGCGAAGACCCCGGCGCGGCTTTGCTCCTCGGCCCACACCCCGGTCAGGCAGAAGGGGAAGGGTGCGCCGGGGAAGCTGTGATCGCTGGCGCCCACCACGCCGGCCCGGCACCCAGCCCGCCAGAACCGCTCGGCCAGCCCGATGGCCACCCCGCGCGACTGTATCACCTCGATCACCGGCTCATGGCGAGGTGCAAAGCTCTCGATGGCCGCCGGCCCTCTATGCTGCTCGAGATGGTGGCGGATGGCCAGCACCGAGCCGGCCGGCAGCCAGGCGTCGAGCTTGTCCCAGACATCGTTTATCCGCGGCGAGGTCAGGCAGGCTACCCGCAGGTCACTCGCAATAGCCGGGTCCAGGTAGAAGAAGTTGGCGTGTCCACCCGCCGAATTGATGGTCCATTCAAAGCCGTACAAGGGGAAGATACCGGCATTGCCCGCCATGAGCGCGGTGGCAGCGCGCGTGTGCTGCCACTCCTCCTGACTCAGAAAGTCCAGGTGGTCGGTGAGGGCATAGAAGTCCAGCTGCGCTACCTCCACCGCCCAGCGCCAATGGTCGAGCAACGCGCCATCGTTGGCCGCCTGGCACTTGGAGTAGAGGCTGTGCCGGTGGAGGTCGCCGAAGAGCAGATGATAGCGGCGCCCGTGCATGTCGAGATCACGGTGACCGCCAGGTCTGCACGATCCGATGCCTCCGGCAGGATAAGGTGGTGCAGACCTGGCGGTCAGTGGCACGGGCGCGGCCGCTGGCGGCGCCGACTCCGCAGCGGGTATAACAACCGGCCGTTGGCGTACCTGACTCACCTTGGCACTGCCGGCTTTGGGCTGAACCCGCTCTACCAGGAAACGGCTGTTCGTGACGGCGTGCTTGTGGTAGCGGGCGATCTGTGGTGGCCGGTCCGGTGCTGCACCACCATCCCGCAGCTCCGGCAGATCGCAGGCGTGGTAGCCGAGCCAGAGACCGGCGGCTCCGTCCTCGGCGACCCCATACTGCGTATCGGGAAAGCCGACACCCGTAGAGAGACGCTCCGGCGCGCTCCAGGACTCTCCGGTGTGGGTTATCGCGCTCAGGTCCCAGCCGAAGACACTGTTGCCCTTGGTATGCAGGCTGCGGTAGAGCACTCGTAGCCCTTGCTCGCCGGCCAGGAGCCGCGGGGCCATCGGCACGACGAACTGCTCGAACGTCTGCTGCGTCTCTCCCACTTGCAGCGGCGCGAGGGGCAAGGGCACGGCTCCGGTCTCGTCATAGCCGGCAGATAGTGCCCAGCGGCCCGTTCGTGGGTCCACCACCTGCACGTGGACCGACCGCGCACGGGCGAGGCTGTGGTCAGTGCAGCCCCAGGGGGTGCTGCGGGACCAGGCGACCCACAGCAGGCCGTCGGGGTCTACGGCCAGCGACGGTTCCAGGTCGAGACCGCCGGCCGTGGAGGCGGCCAGCGGCTCGTCCCAGCAGCCCGGCGCCGTCGCTCGGCGCAGCAGAATGTGAGAGGCGCCACCCTGCCAGCGCTCCCACGCGCACCAGACGCTCCCGTCGGGCAAGGCGGCCAGCGCGGGACTCCAGTCCGATGACGTGCCGGAGCTGTCCGGCGGCGAGATCAACTCCGCAGCGGCGTCACCGGGGGCGCCGACGGGGGTGCCGTCCGCATCCAGCCACTGCGCGGAGAGGGCAAATGCCGGTGTATCCGGTCGCGCCCACGCCTGCCAGGCCACGCACAGCCGCCCGGTGCGGTCGGCTACCGCAGCCGGTTGCAACAGCGGCCGGGGCGACGTGGCGACGGTATGCTGCCGGCCGCGCCGCCAGGCCACGAGCGCGTAGCCGCCGTCGCGCTGCTCACACCAGACCACCCAAGGCTCCTGACCGTCGGTGGCGGCCAGGATGGGGCCTTGAATGTAGGAGCGACCGGCGGCGAGTTGCTGCGGGGCAGCCGGCTCACCCGCCGGAGAGAGCCGCGATACGTAGACGGCCATCATGGCCGGCGGGTACTCGCGCCACGCGGTGGCATCCAGCCCAGGGCGGAGCGGCCAGACGCGGTTGACCTCCGAGAAGAGGCTCAGCTCGTCGGTCTCGCAGGTTGCCCAGGCCACCCACACGGTCCCGGCGCTGACCGCAACATCGCCCGCGTAGCCGTGCTCCAACTCGATTGGTCTCATCGGTTTCCCCTCCTTGTCCCGTTGCCCGGTGTGCGGTCCTCCGTTGGCCATCCCGTAGGACCTCGCGCCGCAAACATCGGTCCGATGGGGGTGCTGCTCCGACCCGCTAGGGCTGCACAATCCGATGCCTCCGGTGGGAGACGGTGGTGCAGACTTAGGGGGTCGTCCTGAACTGGAAGGAGTACAGCTTCGCGTTCTTGAAGTAGAAGCGCAGCTTGATCGGCCGGCCCATCAGGCGGCTCACATCGGCGTTGCCGTTCCAGGAGACGACGTGGTCCTGTCCCGACTGGGTGATCGGGTCAGTGTCATCGAACGTGAAGCCCTCGATCTTGCGGTGGTTGGACGTGAGCACCTCCACCCGGACTTCGGCCGGCCCGGGACCGGCCGCGACCGGCGTGGTCGCGCAGTTGAGATGCAGCCGCGACCCGGTGAAGCCGAAGGAGCGTGTGACCAGCTGGCCAAACGCCTCGGGGCTGTGCGACACGCGCAACAGGGCTTCCTGATGCAGTTGGCCCAAGTCGGCCCTCTCCCCGGCGGGAGTCGCCCAGCCCTTGCCGCTATCCACCGACACGAATCCGTCCAGGGGACAGACCGCCAGTCCCACGGCCGAAGTCGCGTCATCACCCAAGTCTCGCATCTGCTGGGCGGCGCGGTGGTTGGTGCCGCTGTAGTAGAGGAGCGCGCGGTCGTCATGTGCGAGGGCGTGCCACACGTAAATGCTGTTGGAATCGAAATCTTCGCGACGGCCGCCCCGGACAATGAACGGCTCCCGGTAGCGCCGCTCCCAGTGGAATCCGTCGCGGCTGACGATGACCTCCGGGTGGTGCGTCAGGTTGGTGGTACGGAAAATCCAGAGCAGCCCGACATACAGCCCGGCGTAGGGGATGACCACCAGCCGATAGAACTCCGTATCGGGAAAGTCCTCCGCGTCGGGAAGCAGGACCGTCTCAGGCTCGGTCCAGTGGATCATGTCGGGACTTTCGGCGCGGCCGATGAGCCGCTTGCCGAAGAGCGTCCGCATGTGGTGACTATTCTCCACATACGCCGCGTAGGTCTCGCGAATGGGGTCCCAGCCCATGAAGGAGGTCGGACCCCAGCGGCCGACGACGGGCGTGGTGTCTATGACCGGATTGCCGGCGTAGGGCGTCCACGCGAAACCGTCGGGCGAGTAGTAGAGGTTGGACTGCATCGGCTTGGTCGTGTCCATGGTCCACTTCAGGGCCTTGTACCGCTTCGCCGGGTCGCACTCGTGCTGGTCCAGGAACGTCGGGGCCTCGACGACTCCGGGTGGGACGATGTTGTTCTCCTTGGACCCGGCAAACTCCACCAGCCCCAGCACCGGCCGCTCCCAGTGGATGCCGTCCTCGGAGGTGGCCAGGCACGTCACGGGCGGGGCGTCCTCGCCCCCAATCACGATCCCCGAGGCGCCGCCGGGGCGCATTTGGGGATCAGCCTTCAGGTTGCGGGCGGTGTACCACATCTTGAAGGTCTGGTCCTCATCGTCGAACACCACCGAGGACAGCATGACATGGTTGCCCTCCCACGGGCGCTCGGACCGGATGATGGGATTGTGCGCGACCTTGAAGGCGGGATTGACGCCTTGCTTGGCTTGGGTCATGCTCTCGATCAGGTAGTCGTCGAGGAACAGCTGCTTCTGTGAGCCAATCTCGATCAGAGCCATGGTTGTCTCCTCTCACCCAGCCCGGACCTACCCCCAACCCCCTCCCTTCAGGGAAGGGGCCGGGGGTTAGGTCCAATACCGGCACCCCTATGGTCGGCCTGCTCGCCGGGACTAATCGCCGGCGAGCGGCTGCACTTGCTCGGCAAAGCTCGTCATCAACTCCAGTTCCAGCTCCAGGTTCTCGGCCGGCGTGCTGACGCTCATATGGGTCACGCCGAGCTTGGCCTGCTCCTCCACGTCCGCAGCGATCTGCTCGGCGCTGCCGGTAAAGGGCGCGCGCTGCCCGTCGGGACCGGTCGCGGGCTGGCCGCCTGTCCAGGAGATGCTGCCGAACCGGATGGCTATCGTGCCAGGATCGCGGCCGGCCGCTGCGGCCCGCCGGTGCAGGCTGTCCACGGCCCGCTTGAACTGCTCGGTTGTATCCAGCGGAAACTGCGGGTTGCTCGCGCCGGGCGACCAACCGTCACCGAGCGTCGCGGCGCGGCGGATAGCCGCCGGACTCTCGCCGCCGATCCAGAATGGCGGATGGGGTCGCTGCACCGGCTTGGGCGCGAATTCAACGTCGGAGAATTGCAGGTACTTCCCCTGGAACTCCGGGTACTCCTCATTCCAGAGCGTGACGAAGGCGCGCAGGTACTCGTTGGTGACGGCACCGCGCTTGTCGAACGGGGTAGGCACCATCAGCGCACGGGCCTCCTCGCGGTTCCAGCCTACACCGAGCAGGATGTCCAGCCGGCCGTTGGAGAGCACGTCAATCGTGGCCAGCATCTTCGCGGCGAGCAAGGGATTGCGGTACGGCATGACCACGAAGGGCATCAGCCGTATCCGGGCGGTCTGGCCGGCCAGAAAACTGATGACGGACAGGACTTCGAGCGTGTTCTGGGCGGAGCCAACACCGGGGATTGCCCCGCTGCCGCGCGGATACTGCGACTTGATGACCCGCGGCATGATGAGTCGTTCGGCCGCTCCCACGCTGTCGAAGCCCAGCGCATCGGCCTGGCGGGCGATAGCCCCCATACGCACCGGGTCGTAATGCGGGCCACCGACGTTGACGCCTACGGTGAACTTCATGGTGCTCTGCCCCCATCCCTCCAACTCTGTGGGCGAATCTATTTCCCCGCGAGCCGGGCTACGACCGGCGCGAACTCCTCCATCCAGGGCTGCTTCACCAAATAGTATGAGATGCCGTAGCGTTCGCGCCGCTGCTGGAGCTGGTCGGCGATCTCGCTGGCGGTGCCGATCACCACCAGCGGGCACTCACGCGCTGCTGCGGGCGAGACACCGAGTTGCTTGGCGGCCGCGCGCGCGGCCGTATCCGTGTCCTGGGTCACAAACGGGAGATAGAGCACGCTGTTCAGCTCGGTCTGGTCCAGGCGGTCTCCCAGGGAGTCGCGCAGCCACCCGATCTTCTCGTCGAAGGCTTCCGGCGTAGAGTCCCAGGCCGCCTGCCGGAGCATCGGAGCGCCGTTGCGGGACCGGCGCAGACTGGGGTGCAGCGCAATGATGTCCGCCTCGCGCGCGGCGATCTTCAGCATCCGCCGGCCACCGCCGCCCACGAGGATCGGCAGCTTCGGCTGCTGCACCGGCTTCGGGTACCCGTCGAGGTCGGAGATGCGATAGTACGTTCCCTCGAACGAGAAGGGGCCAGGCCCGAGGAGGCCCTTAATCACGGCGATGCTCTCTTCCAGCCGGCTCACTCTGATGCCTGGCCGGTCGAATTGCATGCCGGAGCGCTGGTAGTCGGAGAGCATCCAGCCGGCGCCCAGACCCAGCTCGAACCGCCCGTTCGAGAGCACGTCCAGTGTGGCGGCTTCCTTGGCGACCATGACCGGGTGGCGGTAGTCGTTGCCGAGCACCAGCGGACCGACGCGCAGGTTTGTGGTGGCGTACGCGGCCGACATCAGGGCCGGGAGCGGCGCCAACTGCTCGCCGAAGTGGTCGGGGATGAGGACAATGTCGTAGCCGAGGTCTTCTGCTTGCCGCGCCCAGCCGGCCCATTCCTCGGCGGTCGGTAGCCCAGGGAGAGTGACTCCGAAGCGGAATTTCATCGGCCTCTGACCTCCTGACAAGGTAGGGTCTTTTAGCCACAGAGTTCACAGAGTACACAGAGTACACAGAGTACACAGAGTACACAGAGTACACAGAGTACACAGAGTACACAGAGTACACAGAGTACACAGAGTACACAGAGTACACAGAGTACACAGAGCACACGGAGTAGGGGAGGAGAGCCGCAGGACACACCTCGCTTCCGGGGAGGTGGCTCCGGGGGTAGCGTACCACGCCGTCCGGAGTCGTGGCCGACACCAGGGCGCCCACAAGGACGCCCCTATGGCGCCGGCGCGGGCGGTGAACCGGACGGTCCATGCTATGCTCACGCGCACAATGCGGTGAGCCGGAACCTGCCAATCATCTTGTGGAGGGGTACAGCATGTCGTTGCGTGTAGGGCTTGTCGGACTGGAGCCGTTCACCCATTGGCCACACTATCTGCGCGCTGCCGAAACGGCGGCGGTTGAACTCGTGGCCGTCTGCCACCGTCCCGAGCTGACGGAAGAATTGTCGGCGGATCGGGTGACGCTGCTTGCCGACCTCAGGCTCCCGACCTATCACAACCTGGAAGATATGCTGGCGAACGAGCAACTCGACGTACTGGCGGCTAGCACCGTGCCGGACGTGCAGGGCGCGGCGCTCATCGCGGGGCTGGAGCACGGTCTCCACGTCGTAGCGGACAAGCCGCTCGTCAGCCAACCGGAGCAGCTGGAGCAGGTGAAGGCGGCTCTCAAGCGGCACCCCGGCCAGCGGTTGTCCATGCTGCTCACCCTACGCGGTGACCCGGTGCGCCGCGCGGCCCGCAGACTGGTCCAAGAAGGCGCCATCGGTCAGGTCGTGGCCCTCCATAGCCGACGGGCCTACGAGCAAGAGCGACAGCCGCCACGCCCGGCGTGGATGTTCGACGAGCGGCGGATCGGTGGGCCGATGGGCTACGCCGCCGTGCATGGCCTCGACGAGGTGCGCTGGATTACCGGCCTGCGCTACCTGGAGGTGGTCGGCTACGAAGCCAATCACTCGCGGCCGGAGAATCCGCACTTCTACGACGTGAGCCGGCACCTCTACCGGCTGGAGAACGGCGTCACCGCCATCATTGACACGCACCTCCTGGCCATCTATGACTGCTGGCTCAGTATTCTGGGCACGGAGGGTAAGATCGAGATTCCGGCGAACAATCGCGGCGTGCTGATTACGGAGGACGGCACGACCGAGATAAAGACGACGGAGCCGGAGATCAGCGTGTTTGCGGAGTGGATCGAGAGTATCGAGGCCGGCCGGCCGGCTATCGTGGACACCGAAGACGTTCTGGTCTGCATGGATGCCGTCTTTGCCGGACAGGCTGCGTCCAAGAGCGGGCAGACCGTGGCCATCTCCTCCTAGTGCTACGGCGCGATGGCCCGGCGGCCTGGATTGCGGCTTCCGCCGCAGTCTAAGCGGTGCATGTCTCGCCGGTAGACACAACGCCGAACCGGAGATCGAGATGTTGCAAGCTGGCACGGCGGACGTACAGCGACAAGCCTACGGGCAGGCAGTGCTCGACCCGGCCGGTGAGGTGGTGGCGGGCAGCTACACGACCCAGCGGCTGACGTACATTGTCGGCGAGCGGGGGATCCCCTCCGGTGGTCGCATCCGCGTGTTTACGGAGTGCGATACGGACTGGGCGTATCCCCAATTCCACGACCCCACAGCCGCGGACTACATGACCGTGCAAGCGCCAGGCGCGGCGCGAGTCTCCATCATGGTCGAGCAGGTGACGTCGGTCCTGTTGGTTATCCACGGCCGCGCGCTCAACCCCGGCGAGCGGCTGGTGGTGACCTACG
Source organism: Chloroflexota bacterium (assembly GCA_965220865.1). Classification (GTDB taxonomy): domain Bacteria; phylum Chloroflexota; class UBA11872; order UBA12225; family JAJDUF01; genus JAJDUF01. The sequence goes on along the minus strand of OZ244848.1, from coordinate 1,350,191 downwards.
GCGACCGCACCGGGGGCAGTCCCGGTACGCGGGCGCAGACGTTCCTCGAGGCCAAGCGGTATTTCTGGGTGGCCGTCGACGCGGAGGGCGACGGCGGGTTCGTCACGCTGGCCGCGCCGCCCTCGCTCTCCATCGTCGGTGGGGCGGCGGTCAAGCTAGTGGTCATTGCTCCTTCGACGGTCACTGCCGGGACGCCATTTTCCCTGCTGGTACGCGCCGAGGACCAGTGGGGCAACCCGGCCGCCGCGTATCGGGGCAGCATAGAGTTGCCGGCGCCGCCAGGGATCGTGTGTCCAACACAGCGGTACACGTTTGCCGCTGAAGACGGCGGCGTGCGGCGGTTCGAGGGCTGCACCGTGTCCGCGCCGGGCCGGTACCGACTGGCTGCCGTAGATGGCGCAGCGGGACTGCGGGCCGAGAGCAATCCCATCGTCTGCACGGAGCAGGCCACGCCGCATGCGCTCTACTGGGGCGACCCGCACGGTGGGCAGATCGCGCTCGCAGCGAAAATCCCGGACTTCTTTCGCTACGCCCGCGACGTGGCCGGTATTGACTTCGTGGGCTACCAACGCAACGATCACATTCTCTCGAATGACGATTGGGCGGTGCAGCAGCAGGCCGAGCGCGACTTCGATCAGCCGGGGCGCTTCGTGCCCTTGCCGGGGTTCGAGTGGTCGGCCGTGCCGAGCGAGGGAGGCCATCACAACGTCTACTTTCGGCGGCACAGCCAGCCGATTCGCCGGAACAGCCACAAAGGGCTGACGGATCTGTCGGACGTAGACGCCGATCTGCCCCATATCCTCGATGTCTACCGGGCGTACCGGGGACAGGATGTCGTCATCACGCCCCACGTCGGTGGCAGCCATGCCGACCTCACCCACCATGAGCCGACCTTGGAGCCGGCGCTGGAGATCACCTCGGATCACGGCACGTTCGAATGGTTTTTGGAGGAGTCGCTGCGCCACGGCTACCGCATGGGCTTTGTCGGCGGGAGCGACAGTCACGACGGGCGGCCCGGCGCGGACACGCCGGGCTGGCAGGAGCGGCGCTATGCCCAGGGGGGACTGACCGGGCTGTACGCGCCGGAGCTGACGCTGGAAGCCGTCCACGAGGCGCTGCGCGCGCGGCGCTGCTACGCGACGACCGGGGCGCGCATGGTGTTACAGCTGGAGGCCGACGGCCAGATGATGGGCGCGGACCACAGCACCTCGACCCGGCCCACGATCTCGCTGGCAGTGACCGGCACAGCGCCGTTAGAGCGCGTCGAGTTGTTCCGCGGCTTGGAGCGGATCTATAGTCACCCTGTAGGCGCCGGCGCCAGCAGCAACCGCGTGCGGGTGCTTTGGGAGGGTGCCAGCCGGAAGACGAGCTACTCCGGGGTGATCTGGGATGGCCACTTGCAGGTCGGCGGTGCCACCATCGCGTCCGTCGAGCCGCTCCGGTTCGACAGCCCACGCTCGCGCGTGTTCGACCGCACGGATACCGCGCTGCGCTGGTCCTCCGTGACCTGTGGCTACCGCAGCGGGGTCGTCCTCGACCTCGCCGACGCAGCGGACGACGCCGAGCTACGGCTGGTGGTGAACACCTCGCTCATCAGCCGCCCCTACTTTGGTGGGCATGGAGACGAGGACCCCGGCCGCATGTCCTACGCGCCAGCCGAGAACGTGACCTTCGGCTGTAGCCTGCGGGAGCTGGCAACCGGTCAGAAGGAGATACACCTGACGATGCCACCGCTGCAAAAGCACCCGGACAGCGGTGATGTAGACCCGGCGCCGCACCTCGGCCAGCTGAGTCGCAAGATCGTGGTGTCGTTAGCCCCGGCACCAGGCGGCCCGGAGACGACGGAACTCACCTTCACCGACCCGGCGCCACGGCCGGGGATCAATCCCTATTGGGCGCGGATCGTGCAGACCGATATGGAGATGGCCTGGACCAGCCCCGTCTTCGTGGACTACGTGGCAGCGCCGCGGCCCGATTAGCCACAGGGCACAGAGTAGGGGGTGCGGCAGGCCGTAGCTCTGCCCCCCTCGCTGTCAATGGCTAGTGGAGAGGCTCCTGGATTCAGGAACGAAGTGGGGCTGTGCCTGGCGCCACTACCGGCCCCGTGGTAAGTGGCAACGGGGCCGTCGTCGTCGCAGTCCGGCAGCCCTGATCCAACTCTAGCGCCCGCTGGTCAAACGGCCGGCCGGGGCCATGGGCCGCCAGCCCCCGGGGCATTGGGAAGCCGATCTGCTACTGTTCCGCACCTCCGGCCAAGCGGTGCTGACGATGCACGAACGCCACTCGTGCCTGCCGCTCGCGGTCCGGCCCCCAGGGAAAGCGGCCACGCTCATCGCCTAGGTCCTTACCGGCCCCGTGGTGCCAGACGGCCACCTTCGACAACGGCACCGAGTTCGCACGCTGCCATGCGCTCTATGCGCTCGCGGGAGTGACGTTTGCACCGCAGCAGACTCCCCCTCTCTATCGCTCGGCGATGGGGAGGGGGCCGGGGGGTGAGGCCAGATGGAAGGCGTAGAGGCGCGCGCGGTCGAGCATGAGGCGCAGCCGGATCAGCTGACCGCGCCAGCGGCTCAGATCGGCGATCACGGTATCCACCGTGTCACCCTCGAACGTCACCGGGTCCGGCCCTAGCGGTTGTCCCACCTCGTCCGTTAGCTCAATGCGAATGGAGCCGCCGCGTTCGGTCGCGGCATTGAGCCGTAGCTCGTTGCCGTCCACTTTGATGGGGCGCGTGGTGAGGTCGCCGCGCACGTCGCGCGGCTCGGCATGGGCCACGCGATAGGGCTGGCACCGTGCGATAGCCGGCAGGTACTTGGTCTGCTTGCCGTCCGCCCAGTACCCTTCCCACGTCGTGAAATAGGGCGCGTCGGCATGATTGGGGCGCTCCCGCTGGAGCTGCGCCAGGTCCGACCACCGGGACATGATCCCATACCCGTTGTGCCGCGTATTGATGGCGGTGTAGTGGTACCACCACTGCCCGGCGCATTCGCTGTACATATAGCGGTCGCGGATCATGCCGCAGTTGTAGGTGCCGGGGCCGCTGGACTCGACCAGACTGTGCCGGTGCGTCGTGAATCGCTTGAAGTGTAGGAGGTCGCGGGTCCAGATCAGCTCCGGCTCCTGCGTTTGCTCGATCCCCCAGTGGACGAGCACCGATCCGAGGTAGAGATTGCGCTGCGGAAAGGCCTGATTGATCTTGTGCAGGCCCTTGTTCAGGAGCGGTCGTCCTGGCGCGTCGCCCAACGTGCCGAACCGTTGCAGCAGGCCCATCGCGTAGAACTGCGTCCCCCGGCGGTCGTAGTCGTCGGGTGCCAGGACGAACCGGCGGTGATACGTGATCCCGTCATCGGTCCACATGACGGCCAGGCACCGTAGACCGAGGTGCATGTTGTCACAGGGAGCGCCATGCGGCGGGTAGGCCGGCGAGGCCGGCCGGAAATAGAAGTACAGCCGCTTGCGGTCCGAGTCGTTGCTAGGCCCTTCGACATGGCAGCGGATCGTTTCACTCGTGTGCATCAGGTCCATGCCGATGCCCAGATAGAGAATCGGCTCTCTGGTCAGCACGAGATAGAGGTCACCGCGCTGCTCGAATGGCCAGAACTCCCCGCCGCGGGGGCGAAAGGCGTCGTCATCGGTAGTGTTCTGGCCCTCGATGCTCTTGCAGCCGAACGGAAAGTGCTGCTTTCCGGAGGCGACAAAGACGTTATCGAGGTTGACCGGGCCGTCGCGCTCCGGGTCGTAAAAGCGGAACTCGGCATGCTCGATGTCGTGTGCTTTCTCCCGTTCCGCTGCCGAGGGATTGTCCCGGTCGTCGCGCAGGATGTTATTGGCCGTTGAACCGTCGTAGTCCACCAGGCCGAGGGTGGGCTTGTGCCAGTGCTCGCCGTCTTCACTGATGAGCAGCATCTTGAGGTGCAGCCGCTCTTCGTGTGTGTCCTGGCGCTCGATACGCCCCCCGCTGTTGTGATAGGTGGCTTCATACTGGGCGGTGCTGTCGTTCCAGGTCAGTGAGTTGAGAGAGAGCATCTCCTCCTCGTGCGGCTCCGTGGGCGAGACCAGCGGCCGGTCGGGGTGCTTCTCCAGCGCGTCGGGCACGAACTGAATGCCGTTGACCTCCTCGAAACAGTAGTCGTCTACCAGCACCTCGGGATAGCCGGCCAGCTCGAGCACCGCCGGCTTCGGTGGCGCTTCGCACACCTGCTTCCAGAACTTGCGCACGCAGTACGGTCCAACCGGCCGACCATCCACCAGCGGGCGGATACGAATCCAATACTCGCCCGTATCCCAGCCGGCAGTAGGGAAGGATTGCTCCTGGAGATCGTGGGTGAGGGTGTAGTGCCACGGACCGGCCAGCGGCGCGGCGCCGGCGCGGCGCGTGACATCCACCTCGACGTGGCACCTAGTGACGCGCTGGCGGCGGATGCGGAAGGCGAACGAGACCGTGTCCTCGTCCTGAAACAGCGCTTGGCGCGGCGCGCACTCGATGATCTGCGGTCGTGCGTCAACGGCGATCACCATGCGGTCGGAAGGGAAGAAGCTGTGCGGATCGAGGGTCAGCGACTCGGCGGCGAGCGTCCTGCCGTCGGCCGAAAGTTGCACATCGAAGCGATATTCGCCCATCAGCCAGGCGCCTTCCCAGACTCCCGGCTTCGCGTCGTACCGCCCCTCGTCTACCAGGGGATACAGGATCGGGACGTGCGCTTGCCCATCGCGTAGTTCTACGTCTTCCACGGTCATTTCCTGAACGTACCCCTGCGGTTGGCGCACTCGCACCCGCGCAGTGAGGCCAGTCGCGTCCGCCGGACAGTCCAGGATCAGGGTCTTCCACCAGTAGTCGTTCTCGACCAGTTGCACGTCGTCCTCGCTCTCTTTGTCACCGACAGCAGTAGCGCACGACACCTCCGACTGCCCGGTCTACCCCATCCGCGCGGTCTCTCCACACCTTGGCGTCCTTGGCCGTGCGGGAAACTGCGTCGAAGTCCTCGGGCTTCCCGAAGGGTTGCACGGACCCGTAGGCCGATTCCAGGCTGAAGGGAGCCGACACCGGGCGCACTTCGCCGTCCGCCGGAACGGCGGAGGCTGGAGGCCGGGGTCTGGATTGCGGCTTCCGCCGCAATGACGGACGGCCGCGGGAAGGGCGCGAAACGTTCATGCAGCCTAATACCGCCGCTCCATCATTCCGACGGGAACCTCGATGAGGGTCGGCGCTTCGATAGCCAACGCCTCGCGCAGTGCCGCTGCTAACCGGTTGGCGTCGTGTACCCGCACGCCGCGCGCGCCGTACACGTTCGCCAGCTGCACGAAATCCGGATTGTGCAGCTGCGTGCCCAGAATGTGCCCGTCGAACTGCTCAATCTGGGCACGCAGCACGTTGCCGTAGGCGTTATCGTTGAAGACGATAGCCACGGCATTGATCCCATATTGAACGGCCGTGGCCAGCTCCTGCGAGTTGTAGAGGAAGCCGCCGTCCCCCGACAGCGCCACGACCGCCTGCTCCGGCGCCGCCACCTTTGCACCGAGCGCCAGCGGATAGGCGCTGCCCAATGTGCCGTAGGACGAGGCGGTGAGATACGTCCCAGGTGCGTATACGGGATAGTAATTCCGGCTGTAGTAGCCCATCTGATTCATGCCCTGCACCAGAATGGCGTCGTCGGGCAGCACCGACCGGATAGCGGTCATAAACGAGTGTTGTGGCTCCAGCTGGTCCTCGGGGGCAAAACGAGCGGCGTTCAGCGCCCGCACCGTTGACGACACCGGCTCTGAGCCACCCGTTGCACCTGGCGCCGCCGCGACCAGGCGATACAGTGCCTCCAAGGTGCGCCGGGCGTCTCCCACGATGCCGAGCGTGTGGTGGCGCTGACGCTCGATTTCCGCTTGGTCAATGTCAATGCGGATGACCTGCTGGGTATGGAGACGGTCGGCAAAACCGGTTCTGGTCCCGACGGCGAGGATCACATCGCAGTCGGCGAGCCACTTCCGCAGCGGCTCGTAGCGCAGCTCCGCCAGCCCCAACGAGAGCGGATGCCAGTCCGAGATGGCCCCCTTGCCGTTCGGTGACGTGACCACCGGGGCCTGGAGGTGCTCCGCCAGCCGTTGCAGGACGGCTGAGGCTCCCGCCGAGATGGCGCCTCCGCCGGCCCAGACAACGGGCTGCCGCGCCGCGGCCAGTATGCGCGCGGCCCGCTCGACCTGCTCACACGCGCCGCCGGGACGCTCATAGCTCTCCGGCGCTAACAATTCGATCTCTGTCTCCGCGGCCAGCACCTCCGGCGCAACCTCGATCTCGACGGGCCGTGCCCGGCCGGTGTGCAGCTGGCGGAAGGCCTCGTGGACGATGGCCGGAATGTCGGCCGGGTGGCGCGCTCGCGCCGCCCACTTGGTAATCGGCCGCAAGAAGTCCATCTGATCGCTGCTGGCACTCGGCTGGTCGTGCGCTCCCGGCGTGCTGGCGCTGGGCGATCCTATGGGCAGTGTGGCGCTGGCGGCATCACCGGTCACGATCAGCAGGGGCGAGGAGACCGCATAGGCGGTGGCGATGCCCGCCGCAGCGTTGAATAGCCCCGGCCCCGGCACGACCATCGCCGTGCCGACCCGGCCGCTGACGCGAGCGTAGCCGTCGGCCATGTAGGTGGTGGCTTGCTCATGGCGCGTCGAGATGTAGCGGATTCTCGACTCTTGGTGTACCGCGTCAACGGCGTGATACTGCTGCATGCCGGGCAAGCCGAAGATCACCCGCACCCCTTCCCGGTAGAGCGCCTGCACCAGCGCCTGGCCGCCGGTCATGTTCACCGCCATATGCGCCGTATCCATCCTCTCCCGACCGGGATCGCCGCGCGTCACACCGCTACCGTGCGCCCTTCGCGCATGCTGCGGTGGACGGCCTCGGTGAACGCCATGTACTGTACGCCGTCCTCGAACCGCGTGCGGCTGATGGCACCCTCGCCGCGGATCGCCTTGATGAACTCCTCTTCCACGTGCCAGCCGGGTGGATGTGACGCTGCCGGCCGCGGCCTGGCGGGCGGGAGGGCAATGGGCCGCAGCTCCTCATCATCGCGTGTGCCGCCGAGCAGTCGGCCGCCCTCGACCCGCAAGGTCGCCTCGGTGCCGTGAATCGTGATCTCCGATGTGCCGTGCCCGGTGACCGCCGAGAACTGCATGTGGAGCTGCGCGCCGCACGCCATCTCCCCGATGATGTCGAGATGATCGGGAATGCTGATGGCCCGCCGCACGCCGTGCTCGTCAGTACGCATGGACACAAACGTCCGGCCCAGCGCCGAGAGGTGTACCACCGGACCCAGCCAGAACATGACATCCTCATACATGATGCCCATAGAGCTTATGTTGAGACCGGAATACTCCGTGTTGTGTCGCCAGTGCAGCGGCGCCTCGCGGTCAATGAAGCCGCTCGACTGCTTGACCTCGACGGCCACGATGTCACCGAGATAGCCGTCGGCAATGAGCCGCCGGATGGTGGCGTCTTTGTGGAGCGACCCGCCGCCGGGGACGATTTGGGTCACGAGGTGGGGCGCTTGACGGGACGCCGCCAGCATCATTTCCGCTTCCGCCAGGTTCATCGCCATGCGCGCCTCGGTGAGCACGTGCTTGCCGGCAGCGAGCGCCGCCAGCGTGACCGGGCAGTGCAGATAGGGCCAGGTGCCGATCACGATGGCATCGAGGTCGTCCGCTTCAACGACTTGGCGCCAATGGTCGCATACGCGCGCGACGTCGTAGTCTCTGGCTACCCGCTCCGATGATGCGCGCCGGCGATTAGCGACGGCGACCAGTTCCACTCCGTCCTGCGCCAGCAGCCCGGGGATGTGCTTGTAGCGCGTGTTGTCTCCAGCCCCGACGAGCCCAATCCTGATCGGCTCCTGCTTCCCGGCCATGTTGTACCTCCACCCCTGCTCCGTTATGTCCCCACGTCAGGCAAACTGCGGAGTCACCTCGTCCATGAACAGCGTGATGTCGTCATTGTTGGGAAACCCGGGGATGGCCAGGTTGGCCAGATCGAACCCCAGCGCTGCGGTGCCGGCGCGGCCAGCCGCCCTTTCATGCCCCTGCCTCGCAGTCCGGCAGGCCCAGTTCCGCCAAGTCGTTATCCGGCACGGGCCGGAGGCCCGCCGGGATGCAGCCCGTCAGGTGTCCATAGTTGTGGAGCCGCAACTCCTTGAGGTGGGTCAGGTTCTCCAACTCCGGCGGGATCGGCCCGGTGAGCGTGTTGCCGGACAGGTCCAGGTGCTGCAGACGTTCCAGGGCCCCCAATGTTGGCGGAATCGTGCCACCGTGGCCAGGGGAGCCGATGGACATCCCGCCACGAGTTTCACGTAAGCTAAACCCCAGGTATCTATCGCGCAGGTCCAACCCGGTGACGCGCGGCGGCGCGCCGGCCACGGTCACGCCCTCCCAGCGCGCCAGCGGGGTTCCCGACCCCCAGTTCACCAGCCGTCCACCAAAGAGCGCTGCCCTGGCGGCCAGCAGCGTTTCACAGTCGCGTACCAGGCCCGGATTGGTAGCCGGTGCCGGGACGACAAACCCCGCAGTGCAGGCCGAGCGGCTGGTCGCCACGTCCTCGTCCTTTGCTTGGGCCGCGACGAGGCCTACACCCCGCCAGGCGAGGGTCTGCCGGTCGCTGCCATCGGGAGCCGCGCTGTACAGGACGATTCCGTTGTAGACGCGAGGCTCCGGCAAGCTGGTCACCGCGATGCGCTCCCAATCCGGGGGCCAGGCCGCCCGGCCCCCATCCAACCGGATCCTACGCACGGGCTCTCCGTCGCGCGTCACGACGCAGAACTGGTAGTCTCCGCACCAATACAGGAGCTTCGTTCCGTCGGGAGACCAGGCTATGGTGTGAATCCAGGCCGCCCTCGGATCAGGGCCCCCGTACCCTGGTTGCCACTCAGGGGCAGTCGTCACCCGCCGCGCGTCCGCGCCATCCGCTGCGATTGTGTAGAGGGCCACCTCGGCGCCCTCCGGTTTGGCAAAGGCCAGCCGCGTGCCGTCCGGCGACCACGCCCCCCCGCTCACGGCCTCCGACAGCCGCACGAACCCCGCGCCGTCGGCCGGCACCACATACAGGGCGTGCCCTTCCTTCCTTTCCTCCTTTAGATCCCAACTCTCCACCGCCACGGCGATAGATTGTCCGTCCGGCGACCACGCCGGGGGCTGCCAGGCCAGTGCCTCCAAGCCAGGGGCCAGGCGCCGCACGTCCGCACCGTCCGCCGCCATGATGTAGAGGCCGACCCACCGACCTTTCCATAGGCTCGAAACATCTCGGTTCGAGACAAAGGCGACGCGCGTGCCATCCGGCGACCACGCGGGGTAGTTGTCGAAATCGGCATGGCGCGTCAGGCGCCGCGCGGCATTCCCATGCAGCCCTACCGCGGCGAGTTCGTAGTCGAAGCGAAGGGCGGCCGCTTCACCGACTAGTGCGGACCTTGGCAGATCCGGCACATACTCGCAGGTGGCATAGACGACGTGCTTGCCGTCGGGGGTGACGTCAAACGTTGCGGTCCAAGGAGGGGAATAGTCGAGAAAGTCGGACATGGACACCGGCTGCCTCGGTGCCTGTGCGAGCCGCCACAGTCGCGAGCCATCCGGCGTGACGGCCCAAATGGCCCGGTTGTAGGTAAAGAGGATGTGGGCGCCATCGGCGGTCCACTTCGCCACGTCATTACTCGCATACTGGCGCATCGGATCAAGGCCAGTGGTGCAAGCGCTGTGCCTGTGAGCATACCCTGTTCCGGATGCCTCGACAGTTGCCCGTGCCTGCACCGTTGCCGACAATTCCGCTAGTTCCGTGGCCTCCGCTCGCGCGGTAGCCACCGCTCGCGCCGCTAGCGACCCGGGGATTACCGGTGTAGCCGCAGGAGCGAGCCGAGCCGCTTCTGGGCTGGAGCCCGGTGATGGTGTCGCCACCGCGCGTGCCGCCGGGGCCGCCACACGAGTGGCGGCAGGGCCGACTTCCTTCGACGCCACCGCTGTGAACGTGGCTGGTGGCAGCCTGGTGACGGCGGGGCTGGCCGCTGGCGTGGGCGTGGCCGGCGGGGCGGGGGGCTCCGTCCCCGGGAGCGCGCAGCCGCCGACCACAAGCATGGTGGCCACGATGACGGCCCCCGCCCAGACGTGCTTGAGGCTGGTTGCCACGAACTTACGCCCGGTCATTGCACTCCTCCGCGCACCTGCGGCGTTCATGCCCACAACTGCGGATAGCTTGACGCAGCCCGGTGCATTATAGTTCCCCACTTCTCGCACAGGCCGTATGACTCGGTCGTCACACTCGTTGCGAACCCGGTGCGCGCTGCGGCAAAGTCCTACTGCCAACTACAATCCTCGTGCGTGCCGCCGGCCCTGAGTGTGCGCCCATGACTGTTGACAGCTTGCTCTAACCGATAGCCGCCGGAGAAGTCCCCATGACCACCGACGCGACCAAGCAAGCGGGCCTCGCCGGTGCAGAGTGCCACGACTGGCCCCGCGAGGCACAGCCGCTGCTCGACCTGCTCAATGCGGTCTGCGCGGCCCATGCACCGTCCGGTGTCGAACGGGAGCTGGACGCGATCATCACCCGGCGCCTCGCGCCCATTGCCGCGCGGGTGTGGCAGGACGCGGCCGGCAACACGGTGGCATTGCTGCCGGGGCGTACCCACGACCAACCGCTCCAACTCACGGCGCACAAGGACGAGATCGCGCTCATCGTCAAGCGCATTGCTCCCAATGGCCGGCTCACCGTGTATCGCGTGGGCGGCCTCCACCCCTACAAGGTCGGTGAAGGGCCGGTAGACATCTTGGCCGACGACGGGAGCATTGTGCCGGCCTTCCTCGGCTTTGGCGCCGTGCATGTCTCGGAAGAGTCGTCCATCCAGCAGGTCAAGTCCGGTCATCGCGCTGCGCGGTGGTCCGATGCCGTGATAGACGCCAAGCTCACCAGGGAGGAGCTACACGCCCTCGGCGTCCACGTCGGCTCGCGCATCGCGCTGGAGCGGGCACGCAAGTCGCCCCGCGTGCTGCAAGACTACGTTGGCGCCCATGCGCTGGACGATAAGGGCGCGATTGCCCTGTTGCTCCTGCTCGCCGAGTCGCTCGCGGCTGATCCGCCGCCACAGGACGTCTACTTCCTGCTGACGAGCGGGGAAGAAGTCGAGAGCGGCGCAGCGGTGTACGGCTCGCGCCAGCTACCGGGCAATACGCTGGTAGCCGTCGAGGTGGCCCCGGTGATGCCCGAATACGATCTCCGCAACGATGCGCGGCCCGTGGTCATCTGGGCCGACGGCCGCGGACCATACGACGTAGCTCTGACGACCAACATCGTGGGCGCTGCACGCGACCGGGGTATCGAGGTCCAAGAGGCGGTGCTGGCCTCCTTTGGGTCGGATGCGGCGCTGGCCCGCCGGACGGGAGCAGTGCCCCGCAGCGCCTGCGTGGGCTTCCCCACCGAGAACACCCACGGCTACGAGGTCGCGCACCTGGGCGGCATGCTCAACTGCGGCCGGCTCATCGAAGCGCTGGTCCGGGCTTGGCCCCTCTGAGCGTCTGGTACCCTTGGGCCTACCTGCAACGTACCGGCCGGCCGGGGGCCACGACACCCAACCCTCAACCCTTCCCTCCAGGGAAGGGGCCGGGGGTTAGGTGCAATACCGGCCCCCTATGGCCCCCCGCTTCGCAGGGAGACGTGGATTCCGGCCGGCGCTGTGGCGCGTTCCCTCCCCCGCGGCAAGCCACGGGGGAGGGCGAGGGAGGGGGCCAGCGCAGTCAGTCCCATTGCGCTGCACAGGACGACGAGGAGCACTATGGCTAACGACGGTCGGGACGGCTACCGCTTCAAGATCGGGATGCGGCTGATGGAGCTGGGGCTGGATTCGTTTGACGACATGCTCACCATCGCGCAAGACGTCGGCGTGGAGTCCGTCTGGTTCAATCGGCTGCCGGGTGTGGCGCGCATGGCCGCGCTGTCCGACGCAGAGTGGGATCAGATCGCCGCCCAGGTCGCGCGATACGGGCTGAAGATTTCCGTCATCAGCCCGGAGATTCCCTTCAAGCAGCTACACCTAACCGAGCTAGGGCTGGACAATCCGCACGATCACCCCGTCTACCGGCAGCATCTCGACGACCTGGTGCGGACCATGCAAGTCGCGGCCCGGCTGGATATCGGTGCGGTCAATCTCCACTCCTTTGCCTGGCCCGGCGAATACTCGGCAGGCAAGCCCACGTGGCCGATGCGCTGGCTTACCGGCGGCGGCGTCATCGCCGACATTGATATGGAGAAGCTCGTCAAGGCGCTATCGCCAGCGGTCGAGGCGGCAGAATACTACAAGGTGGACCTCGTGTTCTCGCAGGAGCCGTGGATCTACACGAACACCACCACCAACTTCCGCCGGGTCGCCGAACGGCTCGGCTCGCAGCGCGTCAAAGTGATGTGGACCCCCTCGGACAACTTCAACTCCGGCGAGCGCCACGTCGAGACCGCCGGTTTCCACAACGTACGGCCCTATCTCCATTCATTCCACCTCAAGAACGTCCACGTCTTTGACGGCCCGAACCTGAAGTTCGAGTACCGCTCGCTGGCCACGGGCGACGTGGACTACGTGCCGATCCTCCGCCAGCTACGGGACTACCGCTGCGACGCGGTGCTCGCGCTGGCGACACACTTCGCGCCCCCTGGTGGCACGCACGTAGATGCCATGCGCATTAACGCTACCGAGCTACAGGCGATGATTGCGCAGGTCGAGGCCGAAGGGTAAGGGAGCGAACGATGTCGCGCCTGCGAGTGGCAGTTGTCGGCTGCGGACCGAATGGGCGCCGGGGATACATGGCGCAATTGCAGACCTTTGACGACGTAGAGCTGGTTGCCGTTTGCGATCCAGTGCCGGCCGCGCGCGACGGCGCCGGCGACGAGTTCGGCGTGTCCCGTCGTTATGCTGACGTGGACGAGCTACTCGATAACGAGACCCTCGATGCCGCATTTGTCATAACTCCGGCCCACCTCAACGCCCCGGTGGCGCTGCGCTGCCTGGAGCGCGGCGTCAATACCGAGGTGACGAAGCCGCCGGGGTTGAGCGTAGCCGAGACGCAAGCGTTACGCGCCGCTGCCACCCGGACGGGCGCGAAGGCGATGGTGAGCTGGAGCTATCGCTTCCACCCACTCGTCAATCAAGCGCTGGCGCTGGTCAAAGAGCGTGGCCCGGTCGTCCAAGTCGTCGGCGAGTTCCACAAGAGCATGAGCAGCTTTGCCGGTCGCGGCGCCCTGGCCACCTCACCGGGGCGGACGGTCTTTCCCGAAATCCTCCTGGACAACATGCTGATGGAGTCGCCGATCCACTCGATTGACCTGCTGCGGGTGTTTGCCGGCTCCGAGGTAGTGGAGGTACACAGCGTGGTGCGCCGCGCCTGCTCACCGTACAAGGACGTGCATGGCGCCCTGATCCTCTTCGAGAACGGCTGTCTCGGACACCTGATCTCCAACTACACAACCGATTCGCGCTTGCAACGCTACGAGATTCATGGGCGCGACATCTCGGCGTACCTCGAAGGCATCAGCCAGGGAACGGTATTCTGCGATGGGGAGCAGCACGAGTTACGCGAGCTGGGCACGGGCGGGCGGCGCGAGGACATCCGCTACTTTCTGGATTGCATCAAAGAGGACCGCCCGGTCTCGCTGCCCGCCGCCAACCTCGACGAGGCCATCAAGACGATGGAGCTGGCGGAAGCCATCATGTCGGGACTGCGCGAAGACCTGCCACCGGCCTAGGCGAGGAGGAGGATGCTTCGGCAGTTGCGGGTCATCGCTCTCTGGGGACTCGGGATACTGGCGGCGTTTTTTCTGGTCAGTCTCGTCCAAGGGCTAGGCGCAAATGGCCAATCGCAAGCCGTGGTGCCCGTCGGCGGCGAGGGCGGAGTCGCCCCGGCGTTGCCGGTAGCAGCCGTACCCGCGCCGACCCGCGTCCTCGGGGCCGCCAGGCCGTCGCCGACGCCGCCCCTGACCTACGACGAGGCACGACAGCGGCTGCGTAGCTTCGCCGCCATGCTCAAGCACGACAACGTGGTCAGCGGCTCCACGCCGGATCGCGAAAGGACGGTCCTGCTGCTGGAAAGCATCGAGACCCTGAGCGTGGAGTTGGACGGAATGCGCTCGGATTTTGCTGACCGTTCTAGTGCGAGTGAGCAGTTCGCGCGGCTGCAGCGAGACATCATCATCATGGCCGGTGTGGTCGGCTCGTTTCCGCCCCTCTATGAGGCTAGCCACGACCGCTACACGGCGCTCGTCGGCCACCTACAAATGCTCTACGGCGCGATGACCGCCTTGAAGGGGGTGCTGCGGTTCGAGCAGCAGCTCCGGCAGAGCACGCCCCAATCCAGCGCCTAGCCCAGAATCTCTGCGAGGCGGTCCGCAATCACCACCTCCTCGCCCTCCATCAGCGTTTGGGGGTTGACGTATACGCCATCGTCCCCCTCGGGCGACAGTTCAATAGCCGGCTCGCCGTTATTTAGTTGATCCACAATCTGGTCGCGGCTCTGCCCTAGCACCGCCGCGTCGAAGCGCAGCAGTGCCCGTGGCAGCGGTTGCCCCGCCTCGCTGGGCATCTCGACTCGCCCCATGACCCCCGGCTGCCCGGCGAGCCGCTCGACGACGGTAGCGACCTGCGCCTCGAAACGGTCCGTCATGGCTGCGTGGTCCAAGCCTACGTACCACTCGACGGCGGCCAAGCAGCCGCACAACTCTTCTTTCCCCACCTTCATCGGGCGGCCGATGGCCTGGTTGGGGTTGCCTTGCACGGCACAGGCCTTAATCAGGTCGGGCCGTCCGAGCACCAGCCCCGTGGCCTGCGGTCCGCAGAGGCCTTTCCCCCCGCTGAAGATCACGAGGTCGGCGCCTTCCTGCGTGAAGCGCCAGAGGTTTTCCACCGGCGGTAGCTGGGCTGCGGCGTCAACGATAACCGGCACGCCGCGCGCGTGGGCCGCCGCGACCACTTCCGCCAGTGGCAGCCCGCCGCTGTGGTCCTCTCCACGTGCGAAGTACAGCACCGCGGCCGTGCGCTCCGACAGCGCGTGCTCCAACTCGCGGCGTACCGATGGGAAGTCGGCCGGCGAGGACTGCTCCGGGCCGATCTCGACCATGTCCACGCCCACCTGGCGCACGGCGTAATCGTAGCCACTGCGCTGGCAACGCTGGAAGATGACCTCGCAGCGCGCGCCGGGCACCCGTTGCGGGTGCGGCAGGGCCGCAATGAGGTCCGGGTCGGTGCCGGCGACGCAGGCGGCCGTTGCCAGCGTCAGGCCGGCGGCGGCGCCGCTGGAGATGTAGGCCGCCTCGTTACGGGTTAGCTCGGCAATGCGCCGGCCCACCGCCGCTTGCAGGTCTTCCAGTTCGACGAACTGCCGTGAGGCTTCGATCATCGCTTCCACCACCGGCGGGGGCATGAGCGAGCCGCCGAGGCGGGTCACTGTCGCGTAGCCATTAATCACCGGGCGCAGGCCAAGTTCCTCGTAAATCCCCATCGGACTTCCTCTCATGTGCGTCGTATACGCAGCGGCCGGAAACGGGCTCCCCTAAGATAACAGCACCCACCGGTCCTCCAACGCACTGGCGGGGTAGATTTTCGGCGGGAGGCGGGAGGCGGGAGTGAGGAGCGACGGACGATGAACGCTCTCCGGCGTCTCCTACTGCGGAAGCGACTCCTCGTAGAACCGCTGCCAGTTGCGGAACATGATGCGCTCGATGTCTTCTTGGGTATAGCCCCGCCGGTCCAGGACGGCGGCGAGCTTCTGGTAGTCGGCCACGGTATCAATCTCGTAGGGCGCGCCGTCCCGCCCACCCTGGCCGTCCGTATCGCCGCCGATGGCGCTGTGGCAAGCGTTGCCGGCAAGCTGGCTAACGTGGTCAATGTGATCCACCAGGTCGTCCAAGGTCACTGCCTCCCGCGGGAAAACCTCCCGCCGGGAAGGGATGTTGGCCCAGTCGGTGCCGCCCCGGTAGAGCATCCACGTGTCCATCGAGTGACCGATCACCCCGTCGCGCGCGATCACCTGCCGGAGGATGTCGTCGGGCTGCTGCCGCTCGCCCGGCGTAATGGCGCGGCAGTTCTGGTGGCTGGCCATCACCGGGCCGCCGAAGAGGTCTAGCGCCTCCCGGACCGACCGGTCGGACACGTGCGTTATGTCCAGTATGATGCCGAGGGCTTCCATCTCGCGCAGCAGGTCCTTGGCCGGTGGGAATAGCCCTCCCTCCGTGCCGGTGCCGGTGCCGTGGGAGTAGGTGCTGATACCGTAGTGGGAGAGGTTGATGGCCCGCAGGCCGGCCTCCCACCACTCGTGGACCTGCTCCGGCCACAGAATGGGGTCCGCGCCCTCCATGCCGATGATGAAGCCGACGGGCAGCCCCTCGTACTCTGACCGCCAGGGCTGCACCACCTTGTCCCCCATTTGATCGTGCAGCCCTGGCGTGTCACCCGTTGCCGCAGCCCACTCCTGCACGTGGGCCGCGAACTGGCTGCTGGTGGTCAGGATGCGGCCCTCGCCGACCGACTCGAGCACGTGATAGTACGCGAGTTGTGCCTGCGCGGCGGCGTAGGCGCCGTGGCCGGTGCGGTAGCCCCAGATCATGCTCCGCGGCCGGCGGATCCGCGCCACGATCTTGACCAGCGCCGCAGCGATCCGGCCCTTCCGCATCTCCGGCAGCGACGCCATGGTCTCCTCGTCGGGCCAGCCGTCAATCAGGCTCCGCCGCTCCGTCGCGCTACGTACCTCCTCAATGGGCCGGGTCAGGTCGCGGTCGAGGTCCACGCCGCCATAGGCCATTGGGTAGTCGCCGTCAATAATCAGCATCGCTCTCCACCTGTTACCGCCGGGGGTAGGTCCGGCCTTCACACTGGCCTCGGCCGTTCCTACGTGAGTGCTGGCAATGTCAGCGGATCGGCCGTCTCGTGCTGCCACTGGCGCAGGCGGCGATCCAGATCGCGGACGACCGCTGCGTTCTCGGCATCGGCGAAGGCATTATGCCGCTCCACCGGGTCCGTCTGGAGATCATACAGCTCATGCTCGCCGCTGGCGTGGACGTTCAGCTTCCAGGGGCCGCGGCGGATGGTTCGTACCTCCGAGCGATCCGGGTCCACCGCCCCGGCTGCCAGCGGCGCGTGCGGGCCGGGCGTTGTCGGCAGCGCATCGTCTTGGAGGCTCCCGTTCCACTCGATGATCGTCTGGCCTTCCTCCGGGACGGCGTCACCGTCCCGGAGCAACGGCACAAGGCTAGTCCCTTGCAGGTGGTCGGGCAACGGCCGACCGAGCAGGTCGAGCAAGGTCGGGGCCAAGTCCACGTGTCCGACCGGCGTGGCCAGTTGCTGTGGCGGCAAGCCGGGCACGCGGATGATGAACGGGATTTGCGCCGACGGCTCGTAGAGCACGCTCTTGTTCAACAGCCGGTGCTCACCCATCATGTGGCCGTGATCGGAGGTGTAGACGACAATCGTGTCGTCCGCGAGGCCAAGTTCCTCAAGGCGGTCGAGGATACGGCCGACGTATCTGTCCACCAACGTACACAAGCCCCAGTAGCGGGCCTTCAGCTCCTTCCAGCCCCACTCGTCGTTCGACTTGACCCAGTGGGGATGGCCAGCCATGTAGTCTCCCGCGTAGGCGGCGCGCAGGCGCCGATACCGCAGCGGCACGCTCGCCTCCATCTCGCCGTACCACGTGTCGGGCAGCCCCACGTCTTCGGCTTTGTAGAAGCCGTTCAGCGGCCCGTCGAAGGGCGCGTGCGGCTCCAGATAGTTCACCGACAGGAAGAAGGGCCGGTCGCGGTGAGCCGCCAGGAAGCGGAGGGCCGCGGCGGTCTGAAAGGCAGGTTTCCCGACCTCCTCCGGGAGCGCCGCGGCGGTGTGGCGACCGAAGGTTAGGCCGTCCTGGTGCGGATCGGTGGGCGTGTATCCACGATCCTCCAGGAACTGGTGGTAGGAGCTATAACCTTCCTCGGCGTGACTGCGGGCGTAGCCTTCCTCGGTGCTCACCCAATGGTCGAA
Organism: Chloroflexota bacterium; assembly: GCA_965220865.1. Taxonomy (GTDB): domain Bacteria; phylum Chloroflexota; class UBA11872; order UBA12225; family JAJDUF01; genus JAJDUF01. The sequence goes on along the minus strand of OZ244848.1, from coordinate 1,332,189 downwards.
GCCGCGTTGCGCCTGTAGCTCATTACCCAAGTGCCACTTGCCGTTGTAGCCCGTGACGTAGCCGGCCGGCCGCAGTAGCTCGGTAATCATCGGGACGCCGGGGTCGGGCACGATGTTGTTGTCCACGACGCCGTGCGTGTGCGGGTACACGCCGGTCATCACCGTGGCCCGCGCGGGGCTACAGACCGGCTGGGCGCAGTAGGCGTGTTGGAAGTGCGCGCCGCGCTGCGCGAGCCGCTCCAGATTCGGCATCTGGAGCCGCGGGTCCTTGCTCGGCCCGACCGTATCGGCCCGCTGCTGGTCGGTCCAGAGCAACAGCACGTTCTTGGGGCGGTCAGCCATTCCGTCCTCCTCGCAGCCGCTCCGGCCCGGTCATCCCCGCGCAAGCGCGAATCCACGTCCCCGTGTGCAACGGGGGGACCATAGGGGGCCGGTACCCACCTTACGCGACGTAAAGCGCGTAGAGCCGGGCGTCGTCGCGCCGCAGCCCGTTGAAGCTCACCCGCAGCCGAAACGGGCCGTCAATCTCGCCTACCGAATGCCGATCCTTCCACACTACGGACTGTCGTATTCCCGGTTCCCGCAAGGGAACGCAGGCCGCGCCGGAATAGCCGGGCAGCGGCCGGAACTGCTCGTCCAGCACTTCCACCGTGACCTCGCTATGCTCCCATACCCCGGCCACGTTGGCATACACCCGCGCTGGCGTGTCGCTGACCTGTATCGGACAGGTGATGCAGTGGCGAGTGGCGCGTTCCCAGCGCGCCGGCGGCCGCCGGTTCAACTCTTCGGGCTGAAAGGCGCGAAAGCAGCCTAGCCGGTCGCGCTTCCAGCGCGCCAGACGCACCCCGCCGGTAATCCAGACGCTGTACCACAGTAGCGTCTCATCGCCCCAGTTACACATCCCCTGTCCGTGACTGAGCGCCGGCCCGCCGATGATCGGCGGCAGCCCCTCCTGCGGGAACAGCGCGCCGGCGCCACCCTGCTCTTCGGTGGCCGGGACGAGCCGGAAGTCGGGGAACGGCTCATGGTAGTGCAGCGCGTTGTGGCTGATGACCAAGCCCAGGTCCATCGTCAACATCCCGCGGTCGCCGGACAGGTGGCCGTGCCAGCTGTCGTAGACGCCGAGAATCACGTTGCCCCGGTCCCACAGGCCGGCGCCCAAGTGGACTTGCTCGCCGGCGTTCCGGCTGGTCGTGATGCCGGCCATATCGAGCAGCGGCAGCCGGTCGCGCTGAAAGCCGCGCGCGGTGGCCTCGGTCCAGTGCTCGAAGTCGTAGGAAGCGCAGGTCACCAGCTCGCGGTCCGTGCCGAAGTGAAAGCCACCGTGCCCGTTGATGTAGTAGCAGTCGTTGAACCGGATTACGCCGCTCATCTCGAGCATCGGCCCGACCGGATTGTGCGGCGACTCGGTCCAGCGCAGGCCGTCGGGACTGAAGGCCACGGACAAGAGCTTCTCGTACTCGCGGCACTCGAAGGCGATCTTGTACCGCCGCTGCGGGTCCGGGTCGTCCGGGTCGTAGAGCACGGGCACGGAGAGCAGATCGCATGCGCCGTTCCTCAGGTCAACGAGGTTGTTCTGCGTGCTCCCGTTGTACTCCACCAGGCCGAGTGCCGGTTTCTCCCAATGCACGCCGTCGCGGCTGACCGCGTAACAGAGGCGGTCCGCCCGGTACCCGCCGCGGCTGCCAGCGCCCATGTACCACATGCGTAGCTCGTCGCCGCTGGGAATCACCGCCCCATAGAACCGGACTCGCATGTCATCGGGTGTGCCCGCCGGCCCCGGCAGCACGACCAACGCCTCGCGCCCTTGGGCCTTGGCGCTCACCATATGCAGCCGTAGCCCCGACGTGAATGGGATGCTGGCCTCGTCGAACGGAAACAACACCGCTTCGCGGGTCCACGGATGGGGGTGACCGTTTTGCACTTCGATCATGGCTACTCCCGATCTGGCCGATCAATCTCGCTCCGGCCCTGCTGCCGGGCGGCGACTTATGACGAGTACGTCGCAGCGCTGGGTTACCGCGGCGCTGCCGCTCCCGCCGCGGCTCTCCTATCCTAGCCGTTTCGCACCGCGCCGGCCCGCTGCTGCACCCGAAGAGCGCCCGGGGGTCTTACGACTATCCTCATGGAGGAACTTGGCCCCGGCCCCTCGGCCCTTGCCGCCGGGTCAAGCTGGCCTCTGAGTGCTGATCGCCCCGGGCTAAGTACCGTAGAGCGCAAACAGCCTGGCAGCCCCGTAGAGCCAGCACCGCAGCTTGACCCGGGAGCCGCTCAACTCGGCGAGGTGCCGCTCTCGCCAGTGGACCGCTATCTGCACGCCATCCCGGTCAATGGGAACACAATCCTCGCGGCCAAAGCCGGGGAGTGGCTCGTTGCTCGCTGCGTCCAGCACTTCGACCGCGACCCAGCTGCGGCGCTGCTGAGTCGCACTCACGTTGGCGGTGAGCGCCACTCCCCGCTCCGCGACGGCCATAGGAGCGGTCGTCAGGTGTCCCGGTGTCTCGCGATCCGTCGTCTCCAAACCAACGAAACCATCGCGGCGCAGCGTCGCCAGCCCCATCCGGGACAGCCGCACAGCGCCTGCGGAGTCGTACCGAAAGGCCGCCGGCTCGTTCGAGGCTGGCCAGCCGGTCCACTCCTCGCCCTGGCCGCAGTAGTAGAGATAGAGCGTGTCGTCTTTGGCAACGAGCTTGTCCGAGATCACCAGCATGCCATCATCCCAGGTGCCCCGTGGTCCGCGAGGGATCACTATTTGGTGCGGCTGGAGGCGTGTGTAGTGTTCGCCATCGCGGCTCACCGCCAGCCGGATGTCGGCGCAATAACTGCCGAAATTCCCGGTCCCGTTCGGCAGATACCAGCCATACTCGTAGAGCATGATGTATTGGCCGGCATATGGTGCCATCAGCAGGAAGTGGTTCTCGTGTTCGAGGCCGTCGTTGGGATGCAGGATGGGATTCGCCGGGCTGGCGACCAAATGCTCGATGTCCGGCCCGTAGCCCAGGCACTTCGTACGCACAAGCTCCGGCCCCGGCTTATCTGATGGATGGCTGGTTTGCCAGACGATCTTGTACCGGCGTTGCGGATTGGGGTCCTGGTCATCGCGCAGCAAGACGACGATATCCGGTGCGCGTCCTTGCCATGCCGGCAAGGCGATCCCGGCACTTTCCTGCCAGTGGATACCATCCGCGGAATAGGCTGCTCGAATTGGGTCCTGCCGCGTCGGCCCCTTGAGGATCACTTTGTAGCGTTGGGCCGGATCGCCCCCGGGCCGCTCCTTGATGACCGGCCCCCAGCCCTGGAAGCAGATGTTGTTGTCCTTACTGCCGTTGTACTCGTGTAGACCCAGACGCGGTTTCGTCCAGTGAATGCCATCCTCACTGCACGCATACCCGGTTGCCCACCAACGCTCCGTGCTCAGGTCGGTCCCGTGATACCAACACTTGAAGAGCTTGTCTTCCTCGTCGTAGATGACGGAGCGCGACGCCCAGGGTGCTGCTTGCGCCGAATCCCACTCGTGGATATCACCCAAGGGCAGCAGGGGGTTGTCGGGATGCTTGGTTGCGGTCATCACTCGCCGGACGATGTTGTGGGCCGTCTCGACCGTATCCATGTCGATGAATAGGAGACGTGTCCCTGCTTCTAAGCGCAATCTGTCGGTGCTTGCCGGTCCCATGGCTTACCTCCCTCGACGCTGCGGCGGTAGTATGTCCGTGGGAGCGCTGGCGAGCAAATCTGTGGTGGAAGGGAGCAGCGGCATGGGAAGGCTGAGTCAACGGGAGAACGAGACCATTCTGCGGGAGCCGCACATCTCGATTATCTCCACCTTGCGCCCGGACGGTACTCCGCACATGACGCCGGTGTGGCACCTGGTGGACGACGACCAAGTGGTTGTCGCGGTGGAAGCGACCTCCGTCAAGGCGCGGAACGTGCGGCGCAATCCGCACGTGGCGCTCTGTATCGCCCTCAACGAATCCCCGCAGCGGTGGCTCCTGGTGAACGGGACCGCGGCGCTGACGCAGGAGGACATCCCGGAGATAGTGCGGGCGCTGTCCCGACACTACCTCGGTGCCACCGAGGGCGCCACTTACGCCGCGGACGTACTGCGGAAGCTGCAATTCGTGCTGCTGCGGATTACCCCCACGAGCATGATTGGCTTCGATGGGCAGGAGTGAGGCGGGTGGGAGATGAGTTATGGGGGTCACGACTAGCTGGTCCAATAAGGCCCCCCGCTCCGCAGGGGGACGGTACTCTCCTCCCCTGGTAGCTCAGTCCGGGGGGGGGGCTGGGGAGGGGGCTAAGCCTGATGGGGGTGGCTGGCCGGGGGCGCACCGGCTATCCTGTCGTCTACGACGAGCGGAGCACGAATGCCCGGTCCTGCGGGAGGAGACGATGCGACTGATCCTGGTTGGGTGCGAGTATGCCGGCAAGACCACCCTCGCCAATACGCTCCAGGCCTGGGGCTTAGAGCGGGGGCGCAACTTCCACATGGACGACCACTTCACCATTCCCGACGCCCAGCACGTCAGCGAGGAAGAGCAGGAGGCTATGCTCGCCCTCCCAGGGGCGATCAAGGAACGCTACCAGCGTTTTCAGGTCCAGTACCACGTGCGGTTGCTGCACCGCTACGACGACATTATCCTGGTCGGTTTCCACATCGAAGAGGCGATCTATGGCCCGCGCTACTATTACCCAGGCCTGGAGGTGACCTACGAACGCCAGATTGAGCCGGATTTCCCGGCCGATACCGTGCTGGCGCTGCTCACCGCGCGTCCCGAGGTGATCCGCGCCCGCATGGCAGCGGCGCCGCACCGCCATTCCGTCGTGCCGCCGGCCGACGTCGAGGCCGTGCAGCAGCAGTTCGAGGCGGCCTATACTGCCTCATGGGTGCGGCGTAAGGTGCGCCTCGATACCTCCGACTTGCGGCCTGACCAGATACTCGACCGGTTTTCGGCTGTCGTGCGCCCCCGCTTGGACGTCCGCGACCTGCTCCTGCTCGACAGCCGCTAGCTGTAGCGGCGTTGTACCCGCTGGCTAGGGCATCCGTAGGGACATGGAGGCCAGAGCGATTTAGGGCCAGGGCGGTGGAGCTAACGGGGCGACCTTCAACCCCTTCCCTCCAGGGAGGAGGTTGGGAGTAGCCGTGCTCACGGCTAGTAGTGGTGCCGGGGAAGGGATTCGAACCCCCACGCCCTCATCGGGCAACTGATTTTGAGTCAGCCGCGTCTGCCATTTCGCCACCCCGGCGGCAGGATCGGCACAAGCACGCTACGGCCGCTGGCACGGCCCGGAGCCGAACGGCTCCCTGCACCTCGCCTCTCCAAAGAACAATTATAGCCATAGACCCAACCCCGGTAGCAACTCCCGGAGAGGTGCCGACTCCCCGTAGCTCGTGTAACATCCCTGAGCACGATTAACCACACACACGCTGCCCAACGGCCTCTATGGGACGCATACGCTGGGCGTATCTAGCCGCGATCTGCTCCTGCTGGGGCTGGGCGTCGCTCTACCCCGGCAGTGAGCTGGCCCTCGTCAAGGTGGAGCCGTTTATCATCGTGTGGGCGCGGGCCACCGTGGCCGGGCTGGCCCTCGCGGCACTGACGTGTATGCGCCTGGGCGGCGTCCGCGCGGGCCTGTCCCGCATGCGCGACGAGCTACGCGCACAGCCCGGCAAGCTGCTGCTCCTCGGCACGCTGGCCTTTGGCGTCACGTCGTCCCTCTCCGTGTCGTCCCAGGTGTTCCTGCCCGGCTCCGTAGCGGCGCTGTTGACCGGTATCGGGCCGCTGTGGATCGCGCTCGGCGCGGCGTTGCTCGGTCACGCGGCGCGGCCGGGGTATCTGCTTGGTGGATCACTGCTGGCCTGCGTTGGTGTCGGTGTGGTTGCGTTGGGTCAGGACACCGGTGCAGAGAGCGGCTCGTGGTGGCTGCTCCTCGCCACTGCCGACTGGCGTGGGGTCATCCTCGCCCTCACCTGTAGCCTCGCCATCGCGGTTGCCATACTGGTGGCGCGTCGCACGGTGGCCGGGCGTGATGCCGTGGCAATCACCGCCGTGGCGTGCTGCTGGGCCGCCCTCGCCCTGGTGCCGCTGGTGCTCCTGGTCGGCCCAGGCTTTCGGCCCCTGTTCGCTGCCAGTCGCTCCACCCACCTGCTCCTCGTCTACCTGGGCCTGGGGAGCACCGCGTTCAACTTTGCGCTCTGGTACTTTGCGCTAAGTCGGCTGCCCGCCACCCGCATCGCGCACTTCCAGTATCTGGTGGCGCCGCTGGGCGTGCTGTTGAGTGTGCTCATCTTGGGCGAGCCGCTGACGGCCAGCCTGGTAGCTGGCGGTGGCGCCATACTCATGGGTATCATCGTGGCGCAGCGGGGAGCCGGCCTAGCCGTACAGCCGTCCCGACCGCTCCGTCAAAGCAATCCGACGCGGGCTGCGGCAGTGCCGACGCAGCGTGTCACCAATACTGGACAAGCCGCCTATGTGCTGGGTCGCAAGGCCGGTACGTTGGCTCGTCGGATAGTGGGGTCCAATGACAGTTGATCTTGCGGCAGCCACCTTCAGCCCGCAGCAGATCACGGCGTTCGCCCGCGATGGCTATGCCGTCGTGCCGGGCCTCTTCGATGCGGCCGAGTTGCAAACGCTCATTACTACCTGCGACGAGCTACACGCGCAGGGTGAGATACCCGGTTGTTTTCAAGCCTTGTCCCCAGCCGAGACGTCCGATCCGCTCTTGCTGTACCCACGCATGATGCAACCCCACCGCGTCAACCGGACGGCACTCCGCTACCTCCTCAGCCCCCGCTGGGAGCCGCATCTGCGCGCGCTGTTGGGGGAGGCACCCATCGCAGCGCAGAGCATGTTCTACTGGAAGCCGCCAGGAGCGCGGGGCCAGGCGCTCCACCAGGACAACTTCTATCTGAAAGCCTATCCGGACACGTGCCTGGCAGCCTGGCTCGCCGTTGATCCCGCTGACCGCGAGAACGGTGGCCTTTTCGTGGTTCCAGGCAGTCATGCCATGGACCTCTTCTGCCCGGAGGAGGCCGATCCCACCATCTCGTTCACCAAAGAATTCGTGCCGGTACCCGAGGGATTGCAACCCGTGCCCGTTGATCTCGACGCCGGCGATGTCCTGTTCTTCGGCGGCAACTTAATCCACGGTTCGGAGCCAAACCGCAGCCCCAATCGCTTCCGCCGCTCCTTCATCTGCCACTACGTCGGCGCGTCGTCGGAAGAGATTGCCCGCAGCTACAAGCCCCTCTATCGCTTCGACAGCAGCCCATTCCAGGTGGCGACGGCGACTGGCGGTGGCCCCTGCGGCACCCCCCACAACTAAGGGCTGCCAGCAGAGGCGAACGTCCGTCCGCCCCCGGCCTAGCCGGCGACCGCTGCCGGCGCCCCGGTCTCGGCCGAGCGCCAGACTGCTGCGGAGAACTGTACGACGCGCCGGCCGTCTTCCGCCGTCGCGCCGGCCAGCGCCGTCCGGCCGCGGATAACGTCAATGAAGTGGTGGTCGGGGCTGGTCGGTGGCGGTGGCGTGGGGAGAGCGAGCGGCTCGGCCTGATCGGCGCGCCGCCACTCTACCCACGGCTGGCGCGGCGCTTGCCCGACGGTCCGGTAGTGCAGCGTGCCCTCGCTGCCGGCGATGGTGAGGTCCGTCCCGCCGCCGTGGACGTTGCCGCCGATGGCGATGGTCGCGATCACGCCGCCCTCGAACTCGGCCATGATCGCCGAGTTCACGTCCACTTCCAGTGTGAAGTACTGTTGCTGCGCAGCGACTCGTGTTGGTCGCAGTCCCACGAGATGCAGCACAACGTCAACGAGGTGGCTCCCGGAGTCGTTGAGCTGGCCGCCACCCGACAGCTGCTGTAATACCCGCCACGATGCCCCGGTGCGCCGAATACGGCCCAAATTGTTCGTGTACCACGCCTGGTGTAGCTGGGCCGTGACAAACTCCACCGCGCCGATGCCGCCGGTGCTGATGACCTGCTTCATCTGCTGGACACTCGGCTCGAAGCGCCGCTGGTACGAGACCATGACGATCTTGCCCGTTTCGTCGCGCGTGGCGATGACCTCGGCCGCCTCGTCAGCGGCGTTGACCATCGGCTTCTCGACCAGCACGTGTGCCCCGGCGCGGAGCGCGGCGATGATCTGGGGATGGTGGAGCGCGTGGGGCGAGGAGATGACCACCCCATCGGGCTGCACGGCGTCGAGCATCTGCTCGTAGTCGGCGAACGTGGCCGCTGGAGCGAGCGCGGGGTGCCGTTCCCGTAGCGCCTGCGTGGTCGCGGTGAACGGGTCTACCAACGCGACAATGCTGACCTCATCCTGGTCGAGCAGGCGCGGGAGGTGCGCGTTGGTCATGTTGCCCCCGCAGCCGATCAGCGCGAGGCGAGTTGGCTCTGCCATGAAGATTCGTCTCCTTCCACTTACCCCCGGTGCTCTGCGCCGTCGTGCATGGCCTATGCTAGTCGAGCACTGGAGCGCCGGCAAGCTCGCCGCTCAGTCTGCGCTACCATAGCCGCACGGGAGGGATCATGGCTACGAGTATAGAATGGCGGCTCTTGTCCGATCAGCAGACCTACCTCTTTACCGACTTTCGCCATATTGACGCCGGCGATCTGGAATGGTTGGCGTCGGACGACGAGCCGCTGCCCACCAAGCCGGGAGCGGAGTCGCCGCCGGCAGCAGATGCCGCCGCCATGCTGGCCAGCCCCCGCTCGGTGCGCCAACCGCGCGGCATCCGCTTGGAGGCGCAGCCGGCGCAGAAGATCGGGCCGCTCGACCAGGACATCGGCATCAACGCGCTGCTCCATGAGGGCGGGCGGTATCGCCTCTGGTACTGGGTGGGTAAGCACGGGTACTACGCCGAGTCCGACGACGGTTTCACCTGGCGGCTCCCGACGTTCGGCCGCTATGAGATTGCCGGGAACACCCGGAACAACGCCTTCTTCGGCGTTCCCCCGGAGCGCGGACAGCACAATTTCGATGGCTTCACGGTCTTCAAGGACCCCAGCGCCCCGGCCGGCGAGCGCTACAAGTTGGTCTTTATGGCGCACGTGCCGGCGGACGAGTTCGAGCGTCGCTGGGCCGAGTACCGGGCGCTCCATCCACGCTATCAGGACGTGCGGCTGCGACCGGGCAAGTTCACCTGTGTCTACGGCGCCGTGTCACCGGACGGCATAGACTGGACGCTGCTCCCGGAGCCGCTCTTCACCCACTTCACCGATACCATCACGACGGCGTACTACGACGCCTGGCTGGGGCGCTACGTGCTGTATACCCGCATGTACCTGCAGGGCCGGCGATGGGTGGGGCGCAGCGAGACGGCCGACTTTCGCCGTTGGCCGCCGGTCGAGCCGCTGTTGTGGCCCCGCATAGACGAATCTCCCTCGAACGACATCTACACCAACGCCCGCACGTCGTATCCCGGCGAGCCGAGCATCCACCTGATGTTCCCGATGTTCTACGAGCGCTGGAACCAGATTTCGCGCATTCGGCTGTACGCCAGCGCCGATGGGATCGTGTGGAACGAGGTGCCGGGGGGCGCGGTCATCAACCCCGGGACGCCACAGGAGTGGGACTCGGAGTTTCTGGGTGCCGGCACCGGCCTCGTCCCGTTGAGTGACGAGCGCGTGGGGTTGCTGTATTCCGGCACGTCCTATCCCCATAAGTACCCGCGCTGGCCCCACGTGGTCGCGGCCTGCCGTACCGGCTGGGCCTGGTGGCCCCGCGACCGTCTCGGCGCGGTCGTCGCCGACGAAGAGGGCGAGTTCTGGACGTTCCCGGTGCAACCCCGGGGGCGCGAGCTGCGGGTGAACTTCCAGGCGCGGGGCGGCGGTGGCGTGTGGGTGGGTATCCACGGGCAGCCGGGGCGGTCGGTGGCGGACTGCGACCCGCTCTACGGGGACTCGCTCGCGCAGACAGTGCGCTGGCATGGCGAGGCGGACCTTGGCACCGCCGAGGGCGCTCCGGTGGTGCTGCACTTCAAGCTGCGGGCGGCCAAGCTCTTCAGCTTTGCGTGGAGCTAGGTGGTCGCCGCAGGCGCCGGAGAGGGGGCCAGTCCCCCGCTATACAGGGGGACCGGCGCAACATGTTGCGCCCTACGACATGACCCCTATCTACCGTCCCAGCGAGCCGAGCAGCGCGACTACCCGGTCCGCCCACCGCTCCAGGCTGTGCCGCTGCACCACCAGTTGGCGCATGCTCGCCGCCGTTGCTGCCCGCTCACCCTCCGTCCAGGACAGCACGCCTTGCACTCGCTCGGCGAGCCGGGGTGCATCGCCCGCCGGGAAGGACAGGCGCTTGCCCCAGGCAGAAAGCTCGTGCTGTACGGCTGGATTGCTGGTCACGACCGGCACCCCGCAGGCCAGCGGCTCCAGCGCCGCTTTGTCCAGGCTGCCCGTGCGGCTGGTGTGGAGGCACACCGCCGTGCGTCGGTACTCGGCCGGCATCGCCGCGTAGGGCACGTTCCCGGCAAACTGCACCGCCTGCTCAAGCCCTAACTCGTCCACGCGGCGACGCAGACGCTCGGCGTAGGCTTCGTCGGATGGATAGAGCGGTGCTCCGCAGATGCGGAGGATCGGCGGCGCAGCCGTGCCGGCGTGAGCGTGCAGCACAGCCAGCGCCTCGATGGTCGTCTCGTGGTCCTTGGCCGGCGAGAGGCGTCCGACACTGAGGAGCAAGGGGCCGTCATCGTGCCGGCGGCGTGACTGCGCTGGTGCATAGCGGTCGGTGTCAATGCCGTGTCCCACGACAACCAGCCGGTCGGCGTCCAGAGGATAGCTCCGGCGCGACGCGCTGACTACGCGGTCAACGAGGCGATGGGCAATGTGCAGGTCACGGCTGACGCCACCCTGCGCGTACCACAGCATGAGCGGCACGCGACAGAGTTTTGCCAGTGGCGCCGCGAGCGCCGCGTAGCGCGGCACCATATGGACAAAGATCGCCGTGGCCCGCTCGGCCGGCGGGGCGTTGAGCAGGACATGCCCCAATGTTGCGAGCAAGCGCCCGAGTTGGCGATGACGCGCGGCTCCCCGTTCTTTGCCGAGTGAGTGGACGGTCACGTTGGCGGGCGCATTGGGTGGCCGTCTCCCGGCCTGCTGGGCGAGGACATGCACGGAGCGCACTCGCCGCGCCAAAGCGTGAACCCAATCCGCAGTGACACCGAGGATCGTGCTATCGGCGTCGTAGCTCTGGGTGACAAAGAGGAGGTTCATCTGCTTTCCGGGTTATCCCACGGTAGCGCCTCACGAGACTCCCGGCAGAGGTTCATTTCGACCGCACACCCACAGCGACCCGCGGTGCGGGCGCCGCCTTGCCGAGCGCCAGCTGCTCGATAGGCACGCTGTCGGCAAGCACAGCATCCCCTAGTGCCGCGTGTGCCCCGATGATTTCCAAGGCCACGAGGCGGCCAGCGGCATCGAGGGCTGCGATGACACCCGGCGCTACATCTACACCTTCGACGGCAGCTACGTTCTCGTGCAGCAAGATGTCGAGTGCGTCCGCCTCGGCATCGTAGGTGATCTGCATGACTAGATCATCTCCGGCCCACGGCGCCGGGGCGTCACAGTAATAATGACGATCCGTCCCGGTTCTTCCACAAAGGTCACTCCTGCGGAGAGGCTACCACGCTGGCGAGGGTGGCGATGGTCCGATCCAGCAGTACGTCCCAACGATAGGCCCGCACGTCTACTTGGGCAGCCGCGGCCAGCTGCGCTCCCTCGGTCGGATCGCCGAGCAGGCGGCGCAGCGTAGCGAGCGTCGTCGTGCGGTCGTCCAGCGGCACCAAGAGGCCGTTGCGACCGGACTCGATTACCTCGGCGTTGCCGCCAACGTCCGAGGCCACAATCGGCGTGCCGGCATGCATCGCCTCCAGCATGACGTGTGACAGCCCCTCGTAGCGCGTGTGCAGCGTGAATACGTCGGCTGCCTGGAGATACTGCTGGACGGTGGCCTGCGAGACGCTGCCGGTGAAGCAGACCCGTTCCGGAACGCCGGCGGCGACGGCCTCCCGCTCCAGCTGCTCGCGCTCCGGTCCGTCGCCGACAATCACCAGGGTCACGTCGGGTGGCAGGTCCGGCACCAGGCGAATGAGAAACTCCAGGTTCTTCCACGGGTACAGGCGCGCGCAGGCAATCACTACGCGGCCCGTACCGAGCGCCAAGCGGGCGCGGGCCTCGCGTTTGCCCTCACCCTCGGCCCCTCTCCCGCGGGAAGAGGGGAGGTCGTCAACTGCGAGCGCGTTTCTGATGACTACGACGTTGCCGGGCGAGACGCCCCAGCCGATCACGAGGCGTTTCAGGTAGTCACTGGGAACGATCAGTTTGGTCACCAGTCGAGCGAACTGCCGCACGAGACCGCGGACGAGGCGCACGTGTGGACCGACCGGCAGGCGTTGAAACTCGTCAATACCGGCCGTCGTCCAGCCGCGCCGCAGCGCCAACTCCCAGGCGTTGTCCCCCACGATCTTCAGCACCACCGGTCGGCCGAGCAGCCGTCCGGCCACGATGGCAGCCATTTCCGGGCCGGCCAGCCCGTTCACGTACAGCACGTCGGCCGACCTGACGACCCGTAGCACGGCGACGAGAAAACGGGCCATGCGCTGGGGCAGAGGTAAGCCGCGCGATACCCTGGTAGTCAGCGACGACCACTCATCGCTGGCGTCAAACCGGTAGTCCGGTGGTGCCCCGGCCACAATCCGCACTTGATGGCCGCGCTCGGACAGACTGGCCGCGAGCTTGGGCACGTAGGTCGCCGGACCGCCAATGTCCGGGGGGAAGAGGTTGGAAACGAGGCAGACCTTCAGTTGTTCGTTCCTTCAGCTAGGAGTTGTTGCCGTTCGAGCCGGACGACGGTTTCACCGGATCGTGCGGGGCAAGCGTGTCACCGTTGAGGCTGGGCATTGGCTCGGAGAACGGGGCCTCATTCGGCGTGATCGTGCGTTCGGCACTGACCACCGCCGGGCTGGGCGGGACGGTCTCGCGGCGCCAGGTGGCCTTGCTCGGCGCAATCCGGTCTGCGGCCGCGCCAATCCCGTCGAAGACCTTCCAGGAGGCCGAGTCCTGCTGCCAGAGGGCATCGCAGCCGGAGCACAGCGAGGCCTCCTGGTAGCGGCCCTCCACCTGCAAACGGCGCAGCTTGACCAGCTCCGGACCGTTCCACACCTCCATCAGCGACTGCTCCAGCAAGTTGCCGACCACCTGCTCGCCGGCGAAGTCGGCGCAGCAAGAAACCACCTCGCCGTTCCAGTAGATAGCCATGGACTTCCACAGCCAGTTGCAGGGGTGGTAGTTGGGGCCGTACTGCTCCGGTTGGGCCACCGGGTTCTCCATCATTGTGCCGGCCCAACCGTGTGCCCAGCGCGTGTCGTACTCGTCCACCGGCAAGCCGGAGAACAGTTCCTGCATCCCCGCCGGCGTCTCCGGACGCGCGGCCGTGGGATCGTAGGGCAGGATCACCTGCATGACCGTGTACGGGTAGCGCACCTTGCGCCGCTGCTTCTCCAACAGGAACTCGCGGACGTTCTTGAGCGTCAGCTCGAACTTGGCGCCCACGCGCATCCGCTCATAGGTTTCTTTGTCCGCCCCATCGAAGCTCACCGTCAGCTTGTCGAGCTTGGAATCGAGCAGCGCGGCCGTCTGCTTGGCCCGCAGCGTCGTCGCATTCGTGTTGACGTGGACGGCGATCCCGGCCTCGTGGGCCAGCGTGGTCATCTCGCCCAGGCTTTTGTGCATCATCGGCTCGCCGCGGAAGAAGAGGTTGACCTCCAGCACGTGCCCACGCACCTGCTCCAGGATATGCCGGTACACGTCCATGTCCATGAACCCGTTGACCTTGTTCGCCCCGATGGACTGGGGGCACATGGGACATTTGAGGTTGCACAGACTGGTCGGCTCCAGGTGGAGCTTGAGCGGGGGATAGGGCAAGTGCGTCGAGCCGCGCAGCCAATGCCAGAGAAAGCGGATGGTGCGCGGATGCATGACGGCCTCGTAGCGGCGCCAGTTGCGGATAAGTTTGAAGGCTGCCGCTACGTCGTTCATGGTCTCTCCTGGCCGCTCGACGCACTCGCGGGCGCCTCGGCCGCTGCACTGAGCATCACCGGAATTCCGTCTTCAATCGGATAACGCCGGCTACACTGCGGGTTCCGACAGGCAAGTTGCCCCTCAACTTGTGCCACCGCCGCTCCACACTGTGGACAGGCCAGAATGGCAACGAACGCCGGGTCAAGCTGCACGGCCATCATTGCCGTTCCATCCGGCCGGCCGCAGCGAGGGGCAACTGCCCACACCCGTAACGACCGGGCCAAGGGAATGGCAGCGTGCCCCCCTGTAGCGTAGCCAAGCGCAGCCACGCCCGTCAACCACAGGAGCGGGCCAACTGTCGAGCACGGTACTGACCGGCGCTGGCGACGGTGTGTGCCTGCCGGTCATTACTCGTTCCTGCCTCAACTTCGCCTGGAGTCTAGCTCAATTCAGCGGCGATTCGACAGGGAGTAGCACTGCTACCGACACCACTAAGCCGGGCAAGACCGTCGAAGTGACCTCATCACCCGGCCCAAACTGCCGGCGCGACGTGTACTCCTCCGACCTAGCGCCGGTCAGCACCTCGATTGAGCGCCCCTCAGGATCAACGATCCAATACTCCGTCACGCCGGCCTCGGCATACTCGGCAGCTTTCTCCTCCCGGTCAATGCGCCGCGTGCTCGGCGAGAGCACCTCAATCGCCAGATCGGGCGGGTCGGCGTACTGCACGTGGAAGCGGTCCTCGTGACCGGCGGCGTAGTAGACCAGATCAGGCTCTCGGATTTTACCCTCCCACAATCGGATCGGCGTCGGTGAAGAGAACTTACGACCGCCAGCGTGTGCCCGAATGAGGAGATTGATAGCAAAACCCAACTCGTCGACAATCCGCTGATGTTCAAGGTTTGGCATCTCATGTACCAGTAAACGCCCCTCGGACAGCTCCACGATGTAGTTCGTGTCCGGTAGCGCAAAATAGGCCGCTTCCGTCCAAGAGCCAGCCCCCAGCCAGGCGAGCGCGGCGCTGGCTGCCGTCCGGGGGTGTAGTGTAGGTGGAGCGGCGGGAGGTGCCTGTGTCGTGACCATCATCGTTCGCTGTCCGAAGAACTGACGCCTGGAGTCTAGCTCAATTCAGCGGCGATTCGGTGGGAAGCAACTCTGCTACCGACACCACTAAGCCGGGCAAGACCGCCGAGGTGACTTCATCACCCGGCCCAAACTGCCGGCGCGACGTGTACCCCTCCGGCCCAGCGCCGGTCAGCACCTCGATTGAGCGCCCCTCAGGATCAACGATCCAATACTCCGTCACGCCGGCCTCGGCATACTCGGCAGCTTTCTCCTCCCGGTCAATGCGTCGCGTGCTCGGCGAAAGCACCTCAATCGCCAGATCGGGCGGGTCGGCGTACTGCACGTGGTAGCGGCCCTCGTGGCCGGCAGCGTAGTAGACCAGATCAGGCTCGCGGATTTTCCCCTCCCAGAGCCTTATGGGCATCGGCGCAAAGAACATGCGCCCTACCCTCCACTGCCTGATGATCGTTTCCATAGCAAAAGCTAGGTTCTTCACGATCTCCTGGTGTTCTAAGCCTGGCATCTCATGTACCAGTAAACGCCCCTCGGACAGCTCCACGATGTAGTTCGTGTCCGGTAGCGCGAAGTAGGCCGCTTCCGTCCAAGAGCCAGCCCCCAGCCAGGCGAGCGCAGCGCTGGCTGCCGTCCGGGGTTGTGGCGTAGGTGGTGCGGCGGGAGGTGCCTGTGTCGTGACCATCATCGTTCGCTGTCCGAGGAGCGTATGCCTCAAGTGTAGCGCACATTAGCGGCGCTTGGTTCCCGTGTCGGGTGTCGCGGCGTCCCCGGTAGGTCCTGCTGACTGCCGGGACAGCGGCCACAGTGCTACGAGCACACCTACCGCCAGCACACCTAGCGCCACCGTGAGTGCGTAGAGTACGGCAGCCGGCTCCCGGTCGGGCCGCGCATGGACCAGGAGGTTGTCCCGCGTAACCCAGAGACGATCCCGGTTCGTGCCGCTGAAGACCAGGCGGAACAACGCATTGCCGTTTATAAACGCTCCGTCCAGGTAGAGCGCGCCATCGCGGTAGCCGTTGTTGAAGTGTGTCAGGAGTTGGAGCCGCCCGCCCGCCGGACCAGGCAAGTATTCGAGCAGCCAGACGTAGCGCTGCAAGCGTGAATTGGGGATGGGCGCAAACCGCAGCGAGGTCCACTGCTCGGCCGGCTGCCCCGGTCGCAGGTCCAGTACGGGATGGCGCGACAGGCCAAGCTCGCGCACAGGAATCTCGACCGTCCGAATGTCCTCGCTGGCGCGGACATCCGCGCCGGGGGTATCGGGGCGCAGATGCAAGATCAGAAGACCGTCAGGGGCAGGACGATCGGGGTCGGCGGCCAAGATCACGTCAAGGCGCGACAGGTTATTCTGGCGCGCTTCGAATGACTGTCCGACGAGCGTGGGGTGTGCAAACCGCAGTTCGAAGGTCGCCACGAAAGGCGCTGCATGGTCGGCGACTTCGGCCGGCTCTTGGCTCCAGCGCACGCCGGCGACGGCCAGCATGGTGCCAATACCGAGCACGATCACGGCCGCCCCCACGATCAGCGCCTTGCTCATAACTACCTGCTCATCCTGCGTCACGTTACGCTGGCACGAGCATCGGATTGTGCAAAACGACCTATCACCAGCCCTGCTCCGCACGTGAGCAGGGCTGCGAGCGATAGCCAGCGGCCCAGCTGTCGCGCCGGTGTAGGCTCCAGGAACACCCTTAGCTCATGCGTGCCAGCCGGCACATCGAACACGATGATTCCCCACTCATCCAACGCCCAAACGGCGACCGGGTGACCGTCTACGGTGACGCGCCAACCGGCATACAGGAGACGGTGTGCCCACAACACTGCGTCGGTGGTCGCCGACACGTCGGCGCGGATGTCGCGCGGCCGATCCGAGTGTACCGCTATCCGCGCCTCACCGCGCGCCACTCGCAGCGGCAGCCCGGACCACAGGCCCTCACGGTACGGATGGCCGGGCGGTGGCCGGAAGCGTGGCACCCATCGCCGTAGACTAATCGGATTGTACTCGGCGAAGGGTGGAATCTCACTGCGCCCCTCGACCATCGGCGTTGGATCTCGCTGTGTCCCCCAGCCCCAGCGCCACACCTCCCACGTGCTACCTATCGTCACGGCAGCGAGCATCACGACGAGCAGCCAGGCCGCCGGGGGCCGAAAACGCGCTGCCCAGGTGCCGGCGGCACAGGCAACCAGCAGAGAAAACGGTCCGAGCAAGCGCCAGGGAAGCTGCACGAATGGGAGCAAGGGAATGTGGGGCCAGAGCGGCGCGGAGACATCGAGTAGCAGTCCAAGGGCTACCAGCGCAAAGAGTAGCCACAAGGCCACGGCGCCGCGGCTGCGTGGCCCCGTCACCAGCCAGGCCAGTGCTCCGGCAAGGAGGAGAATCTGCCATGCGGACGGGCGGTAGCCCAGGTAGAACTTGTAGGTGAAGTTGCCATTCAAGGCGTCACGGAGGGCGACGAACTGCGTCCGGTAATCCACGGCCAGCGCCACGTGCGTCGTCGCAGCGCCGCGATCAGCCAGCGCCGGCAGCCACACCGCGCTCCCAAGCGCGAGGCCCAAGGCCAGGCCACCCGCCAACGGCAGCAGCCGGCGGGGGCTGTGACCGGTCAGGATCAGGCCAACGCCATACGCTCCGGCCAACGGCAAGGCGAATAGCGCACTGATGTTATGGGTGGCCAGAATTGTCGCCGCGGCCACCGCAGTCGCCACCAGCCGTGCCCCCGATGGTCGGCTCACCAGCTCGTGGACCGCCCAGAGCAGCCAGGGTAGGGCCGCTAGGGCGACGTGCTCCGGCAAGGCCGCCCGCTGGTAGATCGTGATGTAGCGATACGGGGCATAGACGTACACCATGGCGGCAAGCACGCCGGCGGCCGGCGAGTGCAGCGCAGCGTTGACGAAACCGTAGGTGCCGATAGCCGCGGCTACTCCGGCAAGGGCCAAGGTCAGCTGCAACCCAGCTGCCGCATCAACGCCGGGGAGAAACGTTGTGGCGGCAGCAAGGGCATAGGTCAAGGGCGGGTAATACGCCAGCGTAGGCAGACCAAAGCCGAGAAATGCCTTGGCGCTCCACCAGGGGAGCGGATCACCGGCGAGCCAGCCGTCGCGCAGGTCGAGCGTGTTGACGAGGTGGAAGGGAGCGTCTGGTGTCCACAGGTAGCCGGGCGCCAGGTGGGGGATGGCGGGACCTAGGCCGAGGAGTCCCGCCACGACGGCCGGCCACCAGGACCACCGGCCTCCGGTAGCCACTGACCACCCTGCGCTGGGTGCTGCCCCGGTGCCGGTGCTGCCGCCGGAGTACGCCCGGAGCAGCACGAAGACCTGCGCGAGCAGCGTGGGCGCTGCCAGTAGGAAGATGAAGCGGCGTTGTATGGTCGTGCTGTGGATAAGGTTGTGGTGAAACTCCGGGGAGCTTAAGGCGACCAGCGCGACCAGCCAGCCGGCGGCGAGCGGTGCGAAGGTCCAGGCGGCCAGGCGGCTCGCGCCGGCGGACGACCACTGCCGGCTCGCTCCGCGCAATCCAATGGACTTCAAGGCGGTGGGAGCTGATTCGGGCGCCCGGCTCAGGCGTGCCAAGAGCCTGCCGAGCACCCACCACCAAGCGAGCATGGCTAGCCCGGAGCCGAGCGCTATGCCGAGCCAGCCGAGCAGCGCCGCGCGCGATGGCGAGCCGAGGAGGCTGAGACCAAGGAGCAAGGCCACGGCACTCCAGCTAGCCAGGCCCACGAGCACTGCGCCGCGATCCAAGTCTTTCATAGTGCGCCGCGTGCGCCGCCGGCAGCGTGCATGCGATCCGGCTCCTGACCGCGCGGTCGGCACCGCCTTATGCTCCGCGGGCAGAGGTTTGTGCCGACCGCGCGTGTCATCATGTGCGCCTATCCTATAATCTAGTTGGCACGGTTGATCGTAGGGAGCGAGCAGGTAGGAGGAGTCGAGGATGACCACCGTGGATGATACGCCAAAGCTGCACAATCCGATGGAAGTAGGTGGTGCAGCTTTGGCGTCGTCAGAGGCAGAGGCTAGTGAGGTGAGTGTCGCTGGGTCCTACATCCCACAAGACTTCGAGGCCGCATGGCAGCAGCGGTGGGAAGAAGAAGGTCTCTACCGCACGCGCGAGGACCCCGACAAGCCCAAGTTCTACGCCCTCGACTTCTTCCCCTATCCCTCCGGCGACGGTCTGTCCGTCGGCCACTGTCGCAACTATATCCCTACCGATACGTACAGCCGCTTCATGCGTATGCGCGGCTATACGGTACTGCACCCGATGGGTTGGGATGCGTTCGGTGAGCCGACCGAGAACAAAGCCATCGAAGTGCGCGAGTCGCCGCGGGCGCTGACCGACCGCTACACCGACAACTATAAACGCCAGATGCGGCTGGTCGGTATCTCGTTCGACTGGGACCGCGAGATTGACAGTAGTCTGCCAGAGTATTACCGGTGGACCCAGTGGTTCTTCTTGCTGCTCCACAAGCGTGGCCTCGCCTATCGCGATACCAATTGGCAGTGGTGGTGCCCCTTCTGCCAAACCACCATGTCCAATCAGGAGGTTCAGACCGGCGACGATGGTGAGTTGTTCTGCTGGCGCGACCACCCCGGGGTGACCAAGAAGCAGATTCCGGCCTGGTTCTTCAAGATCACGGCCTACGCCGAGCAGCTGCTCGCGGACCTGAGCGAGATTGACTGGCCCTCGCGCATCAAGCTGATGCAGGAAAACTGGATCGGCCGCAGTACCGGCACCGACATCGTCTTCACCGTGGACGCGCCGACGGCCGATGGTGGCACCGAGCGCGTCGAGATGCCGGTGTTCACGACCCGGCCGGATACGGTCTTCGGGGTGACCTTTATGGTGCTCGCCCCCGAGCACGAGTTGGTCCAGCGGCTGACCACGCCGGAGCGCCGCGCCGCGGTCGAGGCCTATGTCGAGCACGCCAAGCGGCAGTCCGAGATCGAGCGTACCGCGACCGAACGGGAGAAGAACGGCATCTTCACCGGTGCCTACGCGACGAATCCCCTGAACGGCGAGCAGGTACCGATCTGGGTTGCCGACTACGTGCTCGCCACCTACGGCACCGGCATGGTGATGGGCGTACCGGCCCACGACCAGCGGGACTTCGAGTTCGCGCAGGAGTTCGGGCTGGACATCAAAGTAGTGATCGCGCCGCCGGGCTGGGACGGCCAGCCGCTGACGAAGGCGTATGTCGGCCCCGGCGAGATGGTCAATTCCGGCTCGTTCGATGGCACCTTCACCCGCGCCAACTGGCCCAAGCTGCCGCCGGCGGAGCGGGCGGAACTGGCCGCGGAGTGGGGCTTCACCGTCGAGGCGCTGGACCAACGCCTCGCCAACCAAGCGCAGGACGGTATCGAGTCCATCTCCGATGCCGTCGAAGCGCGCGGCTGGGGCCAGCGGGCGGTCAACTACCGGATGCGCGACTGGCTGATCTCGCGCCAGCGCTATTGGGGTGGCCCCATCCCGATCATCCACTGCCCGAGCTGCGGCGAAGTGCCCGTGCCGGAGGACGAGCTGCCGGTGCTACTGCCCAAGCTGGACGACATTGCCCCTGGCGGCGACGGTCGCTCCCCGCTGGTCCGCGCAACCGACTGGGTCAACGTGGATTGCCCGCAATGTGGCGGCGCGGCACAGCGCGAGACCGACACGATGGGGGGGTTTGCCTGCTCATCGTGGTATCAGCTGCGCTTCACCGGCCCGGACTATCATCAGGGGCCTTTCGACCCCACGCGAGCGCGGTTTTGGATGCCGGTGGATCTGTACGTCGGCGGCGCCGAGCACGCCGTCATGCACTTGCTCTACGCTCGCTTCTGGTACAAGGTGATGCGCGATGCAAAGCTGGGGGTGCCGGGGAACGAGCCGTTTTACAAGCTGCTGAACCAGGGTCAGGTGCATGCCCCGGACGGACGGCGCATGTCGAAATCGCGTGGCAACGTCATCACGCCCGACGAAATGGTTGAGCGCTACGGTGCCGACAGCCTGCGCCTGTACGAGCTATTCATGGCGCCATTCGAGCAGGACGTGGACTGGAGCGAACAGGGGATCAACGGTCAGCGGCGCTTCCTGGGACGCATCTGGGACATGATCCTGCAAACCGTTACCCCCGCCGCCAACGGCGATGGCACGGCCGTCGCCCGCCGGCCCGCCGACCCGGAGCTAGCCAGGCAGCTGCACAAGACCATCCGCCGCGTGACCGAGGACATCGAGGCCTTCAAGTTCAATACGATGGTCGCGGCGCTCATGGAATTCGCCAATGAGTTGGGCGAACGCTATCGCGCGGGTACGTGGCAGACGCGCACCTGGGACGAAGCGATCCGCACGCTCTTGGTATTGCTGGCGCCCGCGGCGCCGCACGTCACCGCGGAGCTGTGGCAGCGCATTGGCCAGCCGGGCAGCGTCCACGAGCAGCCGTGGCCGACGTGGGACGAGAAGTTGGTCCGCGACGAGCTTGTGACCGTCGTCGTCCAGGTTGATGGCAAGGTGCGAGAGCGGCTGGAGCTACCCGCCACCGCTGCCGAGGAGGACGTGCGGGCAGCGGCGCAGGCGAGCGAGCGGGTCCAGCGCTGGGTGTCGGACTGGCCCTCTGTGCAGTGGCGCTACATCCCCGGCCGCATCGTCAGCCTCAACACGCGGCGGCGCTAACGACTGCATACACACCTGGTACAATCGGCGCATCACCGTCAAACAAGAACGACTGAGGTGCTATGGGGAATGGCAGATGCCATTATTGCGGAAATCCAAGGGAAGTTTGCCGGGACTGGCCAGGGAGTCGTCATCGAGAGGGTTGCTGCTACTATTGACGACCCAACCGCCAGGGAGTTCTTGGCGGCCCTTGCTGAATCCATCCAAGATACGGAAGACAACATGGAGCTAGGAAGGAGGTTCGCTGATGTCGCGGAGCGGTACATCTGCCAGGGTAGTGGCGGCTCGCCAGACTCCAACCTTGTGCATGTAGTCGGAGCAATGGCCTTCCTCTCCAACTACTCGAGAAGGTTTATAGATGTCGAAACACAAACGGGCCGCAACCGTATCTCCACGGAGCTTCGCAAGATTATGGCCATACTTGAGACATTAAGTGCAGAAAACCTACCCACTTTCCTGAATGACGTGCTTAATCTCAATGGTCGCTTACGCCGGCGTGGGTATCCTCTGTGGTTTTCGACAACGCGCGAAGTGAACGAATGCTCAACCTTTGCCGACTACGCCCAGAAGCTGGCACTGGGAGGTGCATACAGTGGGCCTGGATTCCGCTTTGATATCGGCCTTGGTCACCTAGGCTCGACTCCCAACGTGCGCGCTAGCGAACCCGATCACGATCCACGCGAGGCTATGATGGTCCATGACCCGGCTCCCGTGGATGGAATGTACTACGACACCTTCATCCCAGGCGACCTTACCGCAGGTGGAGCAAGGCAGTACGTTTCCAGGCTCGACAACACCGATGCGATTGACCGCATGGAGATCATCGAGTGACACCCGATACGGCCCAA
This sequence comes from Chloroflexota bacterium, assembly GCA_965220865.1. Taxonomy (GTDB): domain Bacteria; phylum Chloroflexota; class UBA11872; order UBA12225; family JAJDUF01; genus JAJDUF01. The sequence goes on along the minus strand of OZ244848.1, from coordinate 1,309,613 downwards.
GCGTGGATCCAAAAGCATATCGCTATGGGCACCGTGGCTCCTCGTACTCACGAGCGTTCGTGCCGTGAGGTTGTGGTCCACTACCAGGGACATCCGGCAGCCCGGCAGATCATCGAAGCAGCTTTGGTGGCAGTTATCGGAGAATCCGAGTGGATTACTGCCGAGCAGTTCGAGAACGCCGCCTATCTCGCCGTCAACCTGGCGAGTGTCGAGGCCCTCCAGCAGCTTGTAACCGGCATCGCCCAACGGGATGATCCATCGGGAGACTTCGCAACCGTAGGGATCGCCGCTATCCGTAGCTTCCCCGGCGATGATCCGGCGCATGACCGCTTCCTGCCCGCACTCTTCCACTGGCTGAAGGTAGAGCCGGTCGCGCATCTTGCTTACGAGACACTCTGCGACCTCTCACCGGAGGACGCCGGTGCCTACCTCGCCGCCCTCGCACACTTCCACCACGGTGCCCCCGCGGTGCTGGAGAAGGCGCTTACGCACCTGTATTTCCGCGGCGGTGACACCGTTCAAGGGGCGGCTGATGTGCGTGCTCTTGTCGAGGGTTTTGCCACGCTGAGGCAGGCAATTAGCAGCCACCCGTTCATACCCGGCGATGTCAAGCAGGAGTTGGCGAAGATCGACGCGGTGCGCCCGCGCACAAGCCCTCAGCCGGTACTTGCCATCCTAGAGAACGTGCCTTGGCCGCGGCGTTCTAGCTACTTGAATGCAGGTAATGTCGTGCGGGAACTTGGTCCTTGGGGGGTAACTACAGGAGTTGCGGCATGAGAACCATTACTTTCTATTCGTACAAGGGTGGTGTTGGCCGCACGCTCGCTGCGGCGAACTTTGCTGTTTACCTAGCGAAGCTCGGGCAGAGAACAGTGATGGTGGACTTCGATCTTGAAGCGCCTGGTATGGACTCCAAATTCCATGCTGTAGGGCTGCCTCAGCCGAAAAGAGGCTTGCTCGACTACATTCTGGCGTATCAGGATACAGGTGCTGATCCGGGAAGCGTGCAGAAGATCAGTGTTGAGATTGCTGTCGAGTCGTCTGGGAAGGTTGCACCACTCTGGCTTATTCCGGCAGGTGACTATCTTTCAGAAGACTATTCGAGGAAGCTAGATAGCCTCGATTGGAGCCGGATATTCTCCGAGGAGCGCGAAGGTGTTGCCTTCTTCCAGCATTTCCTAAGCCGTATTGAGCAGGAGCTACAACCAGATTTCGTCATCGTCGATTCGCGCACTGGTATATCCGAGATAGCCGGCCTTTGCACACAGCAGCTCGCAGACGAAGTAGTGATGCTTTCCTCTCTGAGTTCGGAGAGCATCAAGGTCACCCACCACATCAAACAGCTTATCAAGCGAAGCGAGGTGGCCAAGGCACTCGGAAAGTCAGTAGACGTAAAAGTGGTTGTATCGCGCGTGCCAAAGCCTGATGATCTACTGGATTTCCAGGAGCGCTGCGCCGAATTATTCGATGTGGAAAACGAGAAACTCTTCTTTCTGTTCTCCTGCCCAGCTCTGGAGCAACAGGAATTCATTGCCATTGATAATCCTGAGAAAGATGAGGATTTAGTTACTGGCTATGTTCGTCTCTTCTATGGACTCAATATAGAGCTAGCAAGTTTGGGTATTCAGGATGCAATTAATGATGCTACATCCAAATTGCTCGTTGATCCGGAGAGAGAGTCACAGGATCGCATTCTCGAGCTTGCTACGCTCTATCCCCATCCGGATGCCTACCGCACAGCGATGCGCTTTTTTGACTTGGTGAAGCAGAAGGAGCAGATGAGAAAGCATGGCTGGAAGCTACTCGACCTGGTTCCAGGAGACGTTGAGACCCAAAGCATGCTTGGGAGAAGCTACTTGGATGAGCGTGGGTATTTCAGGAGATTATCCACTAGGAGGGGTGAGGACAAAGACAGAATTCTTTCGCTGATAAATACGCTATGGGAGAGAAAGGACCTCACCGCGGAGGAACAACTGAGATTCGCTGACATGCTGGAAGATGCAGGTGATGACAAAAGGAGTCTTGGAATCGCGCTACCACTGGTAGATAATGAGCATTTGGGCGGTGAGGCGCAAGAGGAAGCACTTGAGATTGCCGCAAGAATAGCACAACAGCTTGGTCGTACTGACGTTCTCAAGAAACTTGTGGATAGCATTCCTACTGAAGACTGGAATCCGCCTGTGCTCGCTGCTGCGGTCGAGTTACGGGAAGAGGTAGGGGAGTCTGCTGCAGCCTTCGAGCTTGCCAAAAGATACCTGGAGCAGCGTATCACGGTCGAGATGCTTGGGCGAGCGACTCGCTTGGCTCGCCAACTCAATCGAATTGAGGAACTTGAGGGCGTCTTGCGATCGTCTATAGATATAGATGAAGCTCGCTTGTGGGGTGGCAGCGACATGCTTCGCAGACTGGGGCTTCCAGACTTGGCCTCCGAAGTCGAGGCCTCGGAACGCGAGTCGCGGCCGCTACTCCGAAGCAGGCGGCCGCCCCCGAAGCCGGGCAGTTCCACGCCTACTGCCTGATTGACCCTGGCCGCCTACCCCTCGTCAATCTCGATGCGGGAGCGGCGGCGGCTGTCGCGGCCTTCCGCCTGCGCCTCGGCACGCTCGATAGCCGAGTCCACCAGGCTGCGGAGCGCCAGCAGCACCTCGCGTTTCGCGTTCAGCAAATGCTGGCGCGTATCGCTCGGCAGCGGCAAGGGACGGGGCGCTTCAAGCGTGACGCGCACCCAAGGGTCGCGCCCACCGGCCGGGGCCTGTTCTTGCGTGCCGGTCTCTTCAGCAGTCATGGTCCTCTCCTCCCGGACGCCGGCGCTCTGCGGTGCTCTCCCTGGATTATAGAGGTCGGGGCATTTCCCGCCGACGGATGACCAGCCCCACTGCCCAAGGGAGCTAGGCAACGTCGCCGGTGGCGAGCGAGATACCACCGACGCGCTCCAGACCCTCGTAGGCCACGGCCAGCAGGCGGACGGTCTGACTTTGGCCGGGTTCCAGCTCATACGCCGCGCCTTGCTCGACCGCCGCGGCGAGGCCGGACCCCGGAATAGTGGTCCACGGCTCGATGCCGACGTTGTAGGTGTCGGCAAACCAGGGGTGGCCGGAGTTGCCCCCGAAGGCCTGCCAGTACCAGATGTGCCGGAAGACCGCCGGGTCCCAGGCCATGCCAAATCCGACCCGCTTGCTCGTGTTGGTGACGGCATACCACCCGTCCGTGAGGTCTGTCAGGTAGGCGAGGTCGGTGTGACCCAGCGACTTCGGCGGGAAGGCGCTCAGGTCTACGGCGCGACCGGCGGTATCCTCGACGTGGGGCCACGCGAAGCGCCGGCCGGCCGGGAGCCTGGGCGTGGGAGTGAGCGGCGGTTCGTGGACGATGACCGTTTGGGCAGCGCAATCGAGGCGGCACGTCTCGTCGAGGAACGGCTCGCCAAGCGCCGGATGATGCCCCCACATGTAGGGCCAGGTTTCGGCGCCGTAGTTGGTCAGGCGCTCGTCAATGAACAGCACCGGCTTGCCGCTGACCAAGCGCAACGTCTTCTCCAGCAGGAACGGCGAGCGCACCGTTTGGACGGAGCAGCGGATAGCAACCGTATCGGGCCGATCCTCGACCACGGTGGCGTCCCAGCTGAGTTGCGGCGTTTCGTCGTGCTGGCCGAACTGCGACCCGCCCCAGGTACACGGGGGGCCGCCACTGGGCATGATCTCCTGCCACGCCCCCTCGTAATACTCCAGAAAGCCCCCGTCGGCGCGGGTCGTCGGCACGGTCGGTGGTCGGCGCAGGCCCTGCGGCGTGCGCCACATGAAGTCCACGTCCCGCGGTTTATAGAGGAATTCGTAGATGTTGCTGCCCTTGTCCAGCAGCACCGTGACGCGGAGTAGCTCGTTTTCCAGCACGGCGGCGCGCCAGCCACGGAGCACCAGGTCCGTTTCCAGGCGGCAACCCCAATTCCGCACGCTTCCTCGTGCCATTCCCCCCCCTCGCCGTAGGACCCGTCAACTCTCACCCGGCGCAAAATACAGTGTGGGGGACGACCACGCGGTCGTCCCCCACACGCTCACTCCTCGGCTGCGGACCGGATACGCCGAAGCTACAGGTAGGCCTCCTGGCTGTGCCGGTCGAAGATGTGCATCTTGTGCATGTCCATCGTCATCATCACGTCGTCCCCGGTCTTGAACTCGGTCCGGGGGTCTACGACCGCGACCAACTGTTGGTCGCCGACCAGCAGGTAGAGGTAGATCAGCGAGCCGAGTAGCTCCGTAACGTCTACCTGGGCCTTGATTGAACTGTTTTCGGTGATGTCGGGTGGGGAGTACTTCGGGTCGAACAGGTCTTCGGGCCGGACACCGAAGAAGACCTCCTTGTCCAGGTGCGGCACGAGCACCTGGCGATGCTGCGGCGGTACCTGCACCTTGAAGCTACCCGCGTCAACCCAGATGTCGTCCGGATCGCCCGTCAGCCGCGCCTCGACGAAGTTCATCGAGGGGCTGCCGATGAATCCGGCCACGAACATGTTCGACGGGTGATCGTACACCTGCTGCGGCGTATCAAGCTGTTGCAGCAGCCCGTCGCGCAGCACGGCGATCCGGGTGCCCATCGTCATCGCTTCGGTCTGGTCGTGGGTCACGTAGATCATCGTGGTCTGGAGCCGCTGGTGGAGCTTGATTAGCTCCGCCCGCATGGACACGCGCAGCTTGGCATCCAGGTTGGAGAGCGGCTCGTCCATCAGGAAGACCTTCGGCTCGCGCACGATGGCCCGCCCCAGCGCCACGCGCTGCCGCTGACCACCGGAGAGTTGCTTGGGCTTCCGGGTGAGCAACTGGCCGATACCCAGGAGCTCCGCTGCGTCCTGCACGCGCCGGTCAATCTCGCGCTTGGGCGTGCGCCGCAGCTTCAGGCCGAACGCGAGGTTGTCGTACACGCTCATGTGCGGATACAGCGCATAGCTCTGGAAGACCATCGCGATGTCGCGGTCCTTCGGCGCAACATCGTTGACCAGGCGCTCACCGATGAAGACGTTGCCGTCCGTCACCTCTTCCAGACCCGCGATCAGCCGCAATGTGGTGGACTTGCCACAGCCCGAGGGGCCGACCAGCACGAGGAACTCGCGGTCGCGTACCTCCAACGTGACATTGTTGACCGCCACGATCTGACCGAACCGCTTCGTCAGGCGGTCAAGCGTAACACTAGCCATGTATCTTTCTCCTTCACCGGGTTGTCGTCGCGCAAAGACAGAACTTTTCGGCAAAAGCCGCTCTTTACCCACTACCGCCGGCGCGCGCGGGCAGCAGTGGACGACGCTCGCTCGTCAAACGAGCACAGCCTCCAAGACTGCTCGGTTGTCCTCCCGCTGCACCTCCTCACCGTGCGTACTCTCCGAGCAGTATACGTGGTCGGCGCCCGCCAGTCCAGCGCGCGAGGAGTGTCTGCTGCCCACGCTTCCAGGGGGTGCCCGGGCCGGGCGTTGCCGCGGTTGGACAATTATCCCGTAATCGTTACTATAGTACCGGCTACACGACATTTGGTGGCTACCCGGCTCCGCGAGTAAGGGTGTTGTCATGGCGAGCGCAGCATCCGTCCAACACTCTCTCTCAGCCGTGCCTCCCCTCGAGGCGGCACGGATACCCCCGGACGATGCGGCCTTGGCCAGCCGCATCCTGCACGGCGATTGCCTGGAGGTAATTCCGCACGCCGTTGGACGGCAGACGGTAGACCTGGTGGTCACGTCGCCGCCCTACGCGGACCAACGCCGGAAGAACTACGGGGGGTTGCACCCCGACCGCTACGTCGAGTGGTTTCTTCCCCGCGCCGAGGCCATTCGGGATAGCCTGTGCCCCACCGGGTCGTTCGTGCTGAACATCAAAGAGCGTGCTGTGAATGGGGAGCGCCATCCCTATGTGCTGGAGCTTATCCTGGCCCTCCGCAAACAAGGCTGGCGCTGGGTGGATGAATACTGCTGGCACAAGAAGAACGCCTACCCCGGCAAATGGCCCAACCGCTTTCGGGATGCCTGGGAGCGCCTGCTGCACTTCACCCTCAGCAAGGACTTCAAGATGCGGCAGGAAGCGGTCATGGTACCGATGGGGCAGTGGAAGGACTCCCGTCTCCGGCGGCTTTCCGCCACCGATACACTGAGAGATGAGAGCCGGCACGATAACGGCTTTGGCAAGAGGGTCGAGAATTGGGTCGGGCGCGACCGGGCCTACCCGACGAACGTGCTACACATGGCGACCGAGTGCGGCTATCGCGGCCATCCGGCCTGTTTCCCGGAGCAGCTACCCGCCTGGTTCATCAAGCTGTTTACCGACGAGGGCGATACCGTCCTGGACCCGTTTGCCGGCTCCGGCACGACCCTGGTAGCCGCGCAAAAGCTGCGCCGCGTGGGTATTGGCATAGACACCAGTGCGGAGTATTGCGCGGTCATGCGTAGGAGAGTTTATGGAAGCCAAACCACCATGGTGGCCGCTAGCGGAGGCGGAGCTTGACGGCCTGGTGGGAAACTTCACGGCCAAGATAGAACAGCGGCTCCAAGACTTTCAGCGCCGTCCGTTCCACTACCTGGCGCGAAAGAACCCCTTTCTCTATCGGCTCCGGGCCATGGACCACCCTGAGCAGTTAGCAACAGCTGTGCTCGAAGCCTTTTTGAGTTCGAGCGAGGAAACTATGTTCGGCGGCATGATTGAGGATTGCGCCATTGCTGTGTGCAGACATGCAAAGGGTGGGCAAAATCAGGTGCCGAGAACATTGACCTAGAATATTGGTCTGAAAATCGCAGTGTGACGATTGTGCAGATTAAGTCGGGCCCGAACTGGGGAAACTCCAGTCAACGAAGAAAGATGGTGTTGGACTTTCAGAGTGCGGTGAGACGGCTGCACCAGGGCGCGTCCATCCGTGATGTCAGGTGTATTGAGGGAATCTGCTACGGTGAATCCGAAGAGAAACACAAGGGTTCCCACTTGATGCTGGTCGGCCCGCTATTCTGGGAAGAGATTACCGGCTGGTCTGGCATGTCTGCCGCCATCATGTCTGTTATGGGTAGACACGCACAGAACGGGCTTACCGAGGCACGGGCGGCGGCAAGACAAGCGCTTATCTCGGCATTGGGCGTGGACAGTCTAGCGCCCGCCGGTGTGATTGATTGGCCCCAACTGCACGCATACTTGTCTGAGGGCCAATGGAAGCAGTGAGTGGCAGCCCATGGTTGGGCTGCACCGACCCGTTGCCGAGCTACCGTCCCCCCGCATTGCGGGGGACCATAGGGGGGCCAGGCCCACCCGCTGCACTCCCCCTCTCCACATGGTGGAGAGGGGGCCGGGGGGTGAGGCCAGCCCCCGAGGCCGTTGTCTTTCCCCCACCTCCCGCCGATATGTCCCCCTGACGGGGATTGGCAGTTGCAAGTCCTTCCTGGAGCACCGGGCACCGCCCGGCAGGGACGCACACGAAGTATCATCGTGTCAACGAACGACGGTGGCAACGCCACCCAGCCGAGGGCGCCGGGTCATGACCGACCCCGCACCGCGTCATTCGATGCGGCGCGGCATGGCCGTCCGCGCGCCACCCCTAGGGCACCGGGTGCTGACGTACCCCCGGCCATCACGGCCGAGGCGCCGGGTCAGTACCGTCCGAGTGCCGCGCCGAGCGTGCCGGTCCCCGACCGGTTCCGCCCGGTGCAAACGGCGCCGGGTCATGGCCGACCCCTTGCCGCCCTGTGTGCGGTGAGGCATGACCGTCCGTGCGCCACCCCCAGGGCACCGGGTGCTGACGTACCCCCGGCCATCACGGCCGAGGCGCCGGGTCAGCACTGTCTGAGTGCCGTGCCGCCCGCGCCGGACCACGCCCGGTCCGACGCCCGGCACCAAAGGGCGCCGGGTCATGGCCGACCCCTCGCCGCGTCATCCGATGCGGTGAGGCATGACCGTCCGCGCGCCACCCTTAGGGCGCCGGGTGCTGACGTACCCCTGGCCACCACGGCCGGGGCGCCGGGTCAGCATCGTCTGAGCGCCGTGGCGAACGCCACCGTCGCCCTGCCAGCCGGCCAGCGCCGGCTGCGCCAGGTAATCTTGCCCCGCACCCCTGCCAATCCCCGCACCCTGACCTACCCGCACTCCCAGCTAGACACCGCGCACAACCGCGAAAGCGGGAATCCCCGTCCCCCCGTAGCAACGGGGGGACCACCGGGGGGCTACGCACCGGCAACCCGCGCTGCGTATGCCCACACTTCCCTGTACCGATCACCCTGCTCAACCCATCAAGTGCATCCTGCCATCCAGGTACCGTCCCACCCGCGGTCTTGCTCCGCCGCGTGTACGGGCTTCCCACGCCACCACTCCCGCGCACCTCCCACGCCTACCCACCGCCTCGTCGTTGCGGCATGCGCCGCAATCCACGTCCCCCCGCAACGCGGGGGGACCATAGGGGGGCCACTCTGTATGCTCTGTGGCTAAAAAGCCTTCCGAGAGAGAGCCGGGGGGTGAGGGCCGTCCCCCACATTCCCCTTCCCTACCAGGGAGGGGGCCAGGGGGTAGGTCCGCCTGACTCCCCCTCTCCACCATGGTGGAGAGGGGCCGGGGGTGAGGCCCACCCAGTGCCACCCCCTCCTCGCCAGGGAACGGGCGAGCACGCCGCGACCCTACTCCTTACTCTCTGTGGCAAAAGAGCCTTCCGAGCGGGTACCGGGGGGTGAGGACTGCGCTCGCCGTTAGCTGCGGCCGTGGCAGCGCTTGTACTTCTTGCCGCTCCCGCACGGACACGGATCGTTGCGCCCAACCCTCGCCAGGCCGCCGCCCGCCGGCTGTCCCATGACCGGCTGTGGGCGGATCGCGCCGCGTCCGACGTGGTGCTGCGTCGGCGCTGCGGCCGTGGCAGCGGCCGGGGCCGGCTGCGGCGCCGGGAGCGGGATACCTTGCTCCAATGCCCGCACGCGCCCGACCTCATCGGCCACGCGCGCCATCCGCGACCACGTTGCGGAGAAGAACTGCTTGTAGGACGAGCAGAAGTAGGTCAGTTCGTTGTGGCTGCCGCCGCCGTTGATCCGGTAGCGCGGACACTCGCCGTGGCAGAGCGGTCGCCATTGGCAGCGCGTGCATTCCTCGTTGACCTCGGGCTTCATGCCGTTGAACTGACGGAACAGCGACCCGGACACCATGTCGGCAATCGTGTACTCATGCACGTTGCCGAGCTTCCACTCCGACTCCACGAAGAAGTCGCACGGGTAGATGTCGCCGTTGTGCTCCAGCACGAGGTAACCGCAGCTTACGGCCAGCTGGCACATCTCGGCCGGCATACCGAGCGCCATTTGGATGATGTTGTCGAAATAGCGGATCCGCAGCTTGTGGTAGCCGATCTTCACCCACTCGTCGAATACGTCGGTGAGAAAGCGACCGTACTGCTCCGGCGTGATCGAATAGTCGGTGAGCGCGCCGACGTGGGGATGCTCGTCAGGCAGCCGCTCCATGCAGGGAATGAACTGGAGATCGTAGAGATCATTGTCCACGAGGTAGCGCAGCAGTTCGCGCGGTCGCTCGACGTTGCTCTGCGATACGACCGTCAGGATATTGAACGGCACGTCGCGGGCGCGGAGCAGGTCGAGCGCGTGCAGCACTTTGCCGTGCGTGGCGCGTCCGCGCGTGTCGTAGCGGTAGGTGTCGTGCCACTCCGCCGGGCCGTCAACGCTGATCCCGACGAGAAAGTTGTTGTCGTGGAGGAACTGCACCCAATCCTCGTTGAGCAGCGTCCCGTTCGTCTGCAAGGCATTCGTGATCGGCACCGTGCGGCCATTGCTCGCCGCGCCCGCCACCTCCCGCTGGACGGCTACGGCCTCGCGGAAGAAATCCAACCCCATCAACGTCGGCTCGCCGCCTTGCCAGTTGAAGGCCAGCATTGGGCTGACGGCGGCGTACTGCTCGCAGAACGTGCGGAACGTCTCGATGGTGAGGGCCGGGTGATCCTTCCAGGGGTAGATTTCCTGCTTCTCGAGGTAGAAGCAGTACGTACAGCGTAGATTGCAGCGGCTCGAAGCCGGCTTGATGAGGACACTCAACGGCCGACGTACCCGCTTTGCCATCGTGCCTCCTCCCCCGCCCGGCATTCCGCGGCCCGGCCTGAGTATACCCCAGCGCAAGCTCCGGGGGCGGCTCCTTACCAATCGGGCCGGCCGACGTATAGCTCCCGGTTGGCCAAGGGCAGGGGGATGCGGCGTCCGTCCTGGCGGTGAGATTCCACGAAACCCAGGATCATCTCTTGGCTGCGGTGAGCCAGGCGGACATGGCCCTGTGTCTCGCGTCCGGTATCCAGCGCCTCAACGATGTCCTCGATGCCTTTCACCGTCCCGCTGATACGCGGCGTGTCGGGAAACGGCGCCTCTGCCAGGACGCCGTGCCGGTCATCTGCGCGGCGCAGTTGGACCTGGGCGCCGTTGTTGAGTGTCCGCACCGCACCTTTGGTGCCGATCACCTCGAACTCCGTTCCGAGTCCGGTGACGACGTAGCCATGTATACCGTTGCTGAAGCCCACGTAGGCGGAGCTTACCCGCGGGTCCGTGGCGAGGTGGTTGCCGGAGAACTCCACGCCGCCGAGGTCAACGGTGCTCTGCACCAGCTCGATGGTAGGATCGCCCGCCAGCAGCAGCAGCATGTCGGAGGTGTGCGTCAAGCCCCACTGCGCCGAGCTGGGGGCGGTATGGGCGGTAATCCCGCGCACCTCGCCGATCTCACCACCGGTAACCAGCTCACGCAGCCGGTGATACAACGACATGTACCGGCGCTGGGCACCGTAGTTGAACTTCACGCCGTGTTGCTCGCACGCAGCGACGATGTCGTCGGCCTCGGCCATCGAGCAGCAGAGGGGCTTTTCGCAGTAGATCCCCTTGACGCCGTGCTCGACAGCAAAGACGACGATCTCGCGGTGGGTGGCCGGGCGGGTCGCCACGCTGACGATGTCCGGCTGCTCCCGCTCGATCATCTCGCGGTAATCGGTGTAGGCGCGCTGCGCTCCATAACGCTGCCGGATTGCCTCGGCCTTCTCCGAGATCGCGTCGGCTACCGCGACCAAGCTGGTCCGCTCGACCGCTGTGTAGCCCGCGGCGTGCGAGAAGGGAATCCACAAGTCGCTGTGGGGATGGTCCCGCACTTCATCGTCAATGGTCGCGCCCATCCGGCCGCAGCCGATCAGACCGACCCGATACTCCCGCGGCATCATCGTCCTCCCTAAGTTGCTTCCCTCTGGCGCCGCCCACCTCGGCGGCAACCGAGGGTGAGACCCGTAGCAAACACACCGGTCGCAGTGTACCGCGCCGCCTCGGAACGGCCAACGGGGCAATGTAGGCCGGTCCCGGCACCCGCGCCGCGCGGACCTCCCGCGCTGACAGCCCGGCCTCCTTGCGATAGACTGGGCTGCGACCATACCGCTATTGGCACTGCCCGGTCATTGCGATGAATACAACCCGGATCCGTCATTCCCGCGCAGGCGGGAATCTCGCGGATGCCGAGGCAGCCGCCGGGCCGGAGAGTAGCCGATGGCGCTGCTAACCGCTGCCGGCATAGGGTTCGTGATCGGCGCCGTTATCGGCTTCATATTCCAGGTCACGGTCATGTACGTGGTTAACCCAGTGACCGCTTTTGTTGGCACAGCCTTGATGTTTGGGGGCACGGGAGCGCTTGCTAGTCTCGGTCATCTGCTCATCACAGAGCGCTTGCCCCGTTGGCTGCGAAAGGGCCGGCGCCGTTGAGCGGGCGACGAGGCGACCTCCGGGCCAGGGAGTAACTGATGGCGCTCGTCACCGCTGTCGTCGTCGGATGCTTGATCGGTGCCATTATCGGCTTGGTATTCTTGGCCGCTACCTTTCCCGGACAGGCTGAAACGGCAGACTTCATAGTCATAACCTCGATGTTTGGCATAACGGGAGCAGTTTCCAGTCTTGGCCACGTGTTCATCACAAAGTATTTGTACCGTTGGCTGACGAAGAGCACGCGGCAGTGACACTGGCGAGACGAGCTACGCCGGGCACACTAGCAAGCCGATCGTGAGGAGGGAGCGCGCGATGAGTACCGGAATGCAGATCAATCGGGTGCGGTCGGTGACGACCGGCATCCCCGGACGAGCGCTGAACAGCGCCCGTACTAACCACTTTGTGATTGACCACGCCGGGCACGCCGGTGGTCCGGCTGAGGCGCTGACCCCGGCGGAGTCGTTCCTGGCTGGCGTCTCGGCTTGTGGAGCGCTCCTAGTCGAGGGCCGCGCCGCGGAGGACGGCCTCCCGTTGCAACGGGCCGAGGTCGCCATCGAGGGGGCACGACACCCCGATAACCTCGCCGACTTTGCCAGCGTCAGCCTCCGCTTTGACCTCCACGGCCTGTCGCAGGAGCAAGCGGAGCAGCTTGTCGGCGTCTACAAGGACAGGTGACCGCTCTACCGAGCGGTTGCCGTGGCAACCAAGGTAGCGATCACCGTCGTCGCGCACGCTGGCGAGCAGGAGGGCTAAACCCGGCCGCTGTAGGGGCAACCCTGGTGGTTGCCCTCGTCCCCCTGCGAAGCGGGGGGGCCGGAGCGAGGGCCGGGCTGGGGAGTAGGTATACTCAGCACCACACGAACGGCTCCGCTCGTGAGCGGATGTAGGTGGGTGCGATATGGCAGAGAAGGCGCGCGTAGCGGTCATCGGAACGGGGTGGTGGTCTACCTATACGCACATTCCCGGCATGATCCAGCACCCCGATGCCGAGCTTGTCGCCCTCTGCGACCGCAACCCGGAGGCCCTCGCCGCCGCCGCCGAGCGTTACGGCATTGACCGGACCTACGACGACGTTGGCGAGCTGCTGGCCAACGAGGCGCTTGACGGGGCCGTCGTCGCCGTCTACCACGCCGCGCACTACGCCGTCACCCGGCAGTGCCTCGAAGCCGGGCTGCATATCATGCTCGAAAAGCCCATGGTCCTGACGGCCCAGGACGGTCGCGCCCTGCTCGACCTCGCGGCGGCCCGAGAGCGGGAGATCATCGTCGGCTATCCCTGGCACTTCACCGACATCACGCGCACTGCCCGCGACGTGCTCGCGTCCGGGGAGCTTGGCCCCATCCAGCACACCTCCTGCCTGTTCGCTTCGATGGTCGTGGAGTATTACCGCTCCAACCCGGAGGCCTATCGTCCGATTTTCCAGTTCCCCGTGACCGGTCCCGGCAATGTCTATGCCGACGCGCAGCGCTCCGGTGGCGGGCAGGCGCACTTGCAGATCACGCACTCCGCCGGATCGCTCTTCTACGTTACCGGACTGCGCGCCCGGAGCGTCACCGCGTTTATGAACAACTACGACGTGCCCGTTGACCTAGTGGATGCCATGGCCGTGCAGTTCGATGATGGCGCGGTCGGGGTGTTCGGCAGCACCGGCAACATTGGGGTGGGCGATGCCGGCCAGCTCGATATTCGCGTCTACTGCGCGAACGGCTACCTGCTGCTGGAACAAGTGCAGGGGATGCTGACGGTACGCAAGCACGACGGCACGGAGCGACGCTACGGCCCCCTGGAAGGTGACGAGTCGTATCCGCGCTTTGCCACCGCCGGGAATCTGGTGGACGTGATCCTCGGCCGGGCGCCGAATCGCTCACCGGGCGAGGTAGGCCTGCGGGTAGTCGAACTGCTGGACGCCGCCTACCGTTCGGCCGGCGGCGGTGGTCAGCCCGTGGCGGTGCGCGATCTCTACCGCTAGGACCGCGACCTAACCCCCAGCCCCTTCCTGTCTCACCCCCCGGCCCCCTCTCCACCATGTGGAGAGGGGGCCGGGGGGTGAGGAACGGCTGCTACGAGCGCAGGCCGGCCAGAATGCGCTCGGCAAGCTCCATGGTCTTGACCGCCTCGTCGAGGTTGGCCGCGGGCAGCGTCACCGGACGATCTTCCTTGACGCAGTCGAGGAAGAAGCGGTTCTGCGCGACGGTGGCCGCCGGTCCTTCTCCGGCCAGTTCCTGCGTCTGGCCGTCGTAGACGGCTGTCCCGCCCGAGACACCCTCCAGGTACGCCGAGATGTCGCGTCCGTGAATCTCATAACGCTCCAAGCGGCTGCCGCCCGAGTAAGCGGCACTCACCTGTAGTACGCAGCCGTTGTCGAAGAGCACGAGTGCAGCATGAACGTCCTTGTAGCGCGAAAGGCGTCGCTGGACCACGCTATGCACCTCGACGACCTCGCCACCGGCCATCGCTCGCGTGACATCTATGGCATGGATGGGACTCTCCAGCAGCATGTTGTCCATGACCTGCTCCGGCCAGCGCCCCGCGGTCTCCAGCCCGGTGATGCTCTTGTGGAACTCACCGACCAGCTGCACGATTGGGCCGCGCTCCTCGATCATCCGCCGCGCTTGCCGGATGAAGGGATTGAAGCGGCGCTGCCAGCCGACCATCCCCTTCGCGCCCGTGCGCCGTGCCGCGTCGCGTAGCCCCGTCGTCTCGGCCACGCTCAACCCCGGGGGCTTCTCCAGCAGCGTATTGACCCCGCGCTCCAGGCAGGGCAGCGCGCACTTGGCGTTCAGGTGCGCCGGGGTCGCTACGAATACGGCGTCGAGTGTCTCCGAGTCCAACATGTCCTCGATGGACTCATACTGGCGCGGTACCGCAAACTCGGCCGCGACCGGTTTCCGGATCGCCGCCACCAGATCACATACCGCTACCACGTCGGTGTCTTCAAAATCGGTTAGCTCCCGGAGATACCCACGACCGCGGCCACCACAGCCGATCAGCGCCACTTGCAACTTGCTCATCACCTTGCCTCGCTTCCTTTCACTCCCAGGATAGGAGCATCTCTCCCTGTCATTCCCGTCCCAGCCGTCATTCCCGCGAAAGCGGGAATCTACGTCCCCCGCCCACTGGACTCCGGCGAAAGACGGAATGACGATTGGTGGGACCGCTTACGCAACGACCTGCCGAATGGTACGCACGATCTCGGCAGGTGTGACCTCCTCACCACGAAGATAGCTGCGGATTTGCCCGGCCCCGTCCACGACCACGAAGCGGTTGCTGTGGGCGATCGTCAGCGGCACCGCGGCACTGTCGCGAGCCGTTGGCGCCGGACGCAACAACCCTACCCGAAAACCGCCGACGACCACACGTTGTATCTCCTCGGGCGGCCCCGTCAGGAAGCGCCAGTGGCTCGGATCGGCCGCGTAGCGCCGGGCATAGGCCGCCAGCTTGTTGGGGGTATCCTGCTGCGGGTCTACGGTGATAGAGAGTAGCAGCACCTTGCTACCGAGCAAGCCGTGTGCGCGGAGTTGCTCCTGCGCCTCGCGCAGCTTGGGACTGAGGACAGGGCACCACTCCGTACAGGTCGTAAAGACGAAGCTGACCAAGGTTGCCCGCTGGCCAATATCCGCGCTGCCGAACGGCTGCCCGTGCTGGTCGGTCAGCGCAAAGGACGGCGCCGCGCCGTAGCGCGGCAGCTCCTCCGCGGCCGCGCCGCACCCGGCCAGCGCGGCCGCCGCCAGCCCCAGCCCGACACCGCCCAGGACGCGCCTAGTCGTAGTCTTCACGTCACGAGAGGTCCCCGGCAGACCTACCGCTCACTCGCAGCTCGAAAGACTGCTGGAGGTTCAGCCATAGCTGCGGTGTCGTACCGAAATACCGCGACAAGCGTAGCGCCATGTCGGCAGTGATGCCGCGCTCGCCCCGCAAGATTGCCGTAATCCAGTTGGGCGGAACGGCCAATGCCTCGGCTAACGCGCTGGCCGACATACCTAGCTCGTCAAGCTCGTCACGCAATATCTCGCCCGGATGCACCGCCCGGATTTGGTTCTTTGCGAGCATCGGGGCCGCTCGCTAAACGCCGATGAACTTCTGGTCTACCACGATAGCCGCCAGGATCAGATAGAGGTAGACCACCGAATACTTGAACAGGAGCCGGGCCGCCACCGCCGAGGCCTCGCGCAGCAGGCGCACGGCATAGAAGACGAACAGGCCCCCGAGCAGGACGGCGCTCGCCAGATAGAACATGCCAGCCAGCTGGAATGGAACCAGCAGCAGCGTGATCGCCACCATGAGCAGGGAATACAGCACGATCTGCCGCCGCGTCTCGGCACCGCCGCGCACGACCGGCAGCATGGGGATACGCGCGCGGGCGTAGTCGTCCTTGATGAGCAGCGAGAGCGCCCAGAAGTGCGGCGGTGTCCAGTAGAAGATGATGGCAAACAGGTACAGCGCGAGCAGCCCGATGCTGTCGGTCACCGCGGCCCACCCTACCAGGGGCGGCACAGCCCCGGCGGCGCCCCCGATGACAATGTTGCTGGGCGACGACCGTTTGAGCCAGCGCGTATAGACGAAGATATAGAATACGATGGCTGCCTGTGCCAGCAGCGCCGCCAGCAGGTTCGCAAACACGGTCAGCACCACGAACGACAGCACGGCCAACACCAGGCCAAACCACACCGCCTGCCGCGGCTGGAGGACGCCCGCCGGCAATGCACGGTTCGCGGTACGCCGCATGATCGCGTCAATGTCGCGGTCCAGGTAGTGGTTGAAGGAGTTCGCAGCCCCGGCCGCCAGGGCACCGCCCAGCAACGTCGCGGTGACGAGGAGCGGCGAAGGCCACCCGTCGGCGGCGACGATCATCGCGCAGAGCGTCGGCGCAAGTAGGAGCAGGATGATCCGCGGCTTGGTCAGTTGGAGGAATCCGGCCAGCGACCGGCGATCCGCACGCCCGGCCGGCACCGCCTCGTCTGCCGGCGGCCGGTGCGCGTCCGGCGAGTCATCAACTCCGGCCGGAGTGGGCGACGGCGGGGCGTCGGCCGGCCGCGGAGCCGATGCAACGCCAACCCTGACAGCTGGTGGGGGCGAGCGTGTCACCAGCGCGGCCAGGGCCACGGCCGCGGTCCAGGCTGCCGACGCTCCGGCGACGTGGAGGGCCTGCACCAGCGGCACGAACCCGGCCGTAACTCCCCAAACCCCGATTGCACCCTGAGCAACGACGCCAGCGACCAGCGCCAGTGCCCCCCACCACACCGCCGGAAACCGGCGCCGCCACGACCGTGCCCGCACGACCGCGAGGACCGCCAGCACGGCGATGGTGTACGCGGTAAACCGATGCAGCAGGTGGGTATCAACGAGCGGGTCTACCCCCAGCGGGAGCAGCACTCCGTTGCAGTCGGGCCACCCGATGCAGGACCAAGTAGCGCCCGTGGCCCGAACGGCAGCGCCGGTCAGCACCAAGGCGTAGATGGCCGCCGCGGTGGCGAGGACCAGTGTGCGGAACCCCAGCCATTGCTCCAGGCTCCGACTATCGCCGGTCGTTGGCTCTGGCCGGTCAGAGCTGCCCGTGTATACCGCGAGCATGACCAGGGCGCCCAACACCAACATCGCCAGTCCGAGGTGGATGAGCACCACCAGCGGGGACAGCTCCGTGAGGACCGTCACAGCCCCCAAGCCGATCTGGATGACCAGCAGCGCCACTACGCCACCGGCGAGCACCACCAGCCGCCGCCGGTGGCGGAAGCGCAGCCAGACACCGACCACAACGGCCACGATCAGCGCCGAAACGACGGCGCCCACGAGCCGGTGCGTGTATTCGAGCAGCGGCGCGAATTCGAGCGGCGGAAAGAGGCGCCCATAGCAGAGCGGCCAGTCCGGGCAGCCCAGCCCGGAGCCGGTCACGCGCACCACGGCGCCCAGCACGATCAGGAGGTAGGTCGCAACGACGGTGGCGACGACGAGCCACCGAAAGCGCCCCGGCGTCCGGCCTGCAGGCTCCGGGGCAGCGCTCACCGGACCGGCGCCACTAGGTGACGACACGCATGACCCCCTTCATCCCGGCTTCTTGGTGTCCCGGCACTATGCAGGCGAACTCGTACTCGCCAGGAACCGTCGGCGCCGTGAACAAGGCCAAGCCTTGCTTACCCCCGCTCAGCTCTACCCTGTCCTTTTCCCCGTCACGGATGACAAAGTCATGGATTAGCACACCCATGTTCGTCAGCTCCACGCACACGGTCTGCCCGGCCTTGACCGTGAAGCTATCGGGGACGAACTTCATCGTGTCGAGCATCGTCATCTTGACCGTGTGGTCGGCCGGGGGGCCGCCGGTATTCGCGCAACCACCGTCACTGCCGCCGCAGGCGGCGAGCAGCCAGACCAGCAGACCGACCGCAGCGAGCCGCCACCGGCCTCCGGTTGACTGGGTGGACACGGCGCGGTCGAGATCAGCCGCCATAGGCCCGGTAAAGCGAGCGGAAGTAGGTCAGGACGCGCTCAGGATCGCTGCTTTCCTGGATTTCCGCGAGGCAGAACCCCTCGTAGCCGCGCCCGCGCAACAAGCTGAACAGCTCTGGCCAAGGGTACCCTTCGTCGGTCAGGTCGTGAATGTGGACCAGGGCGATGAGGTCCTGCATCAACGCGAAGTCGTGGGCCACTGAGCCGTCTTTCACGTCCACGGGATTGGAGTTCCAGCAGACCCGCACGCTCGGATGGTCCGCGGTGTCCATGATCCGGCGAATGTCGCGGGCGTCGGCTACGGTGCCGTGCATTTCCAGGCGGATGGTGACCCCGCAGTCCGCCGCCGCGGGACCGCACTCGCGTAGCGCGTTCCCGATCTGGTCCAGGGTGCGCTCGCGGGGTACGCCGGCCTCTTCTTGATGGCCGTTCGGCCGGACTTTGATCCCGCTGGCGCCGACGTCGGCCGCCAACTGCGCGTAGCGCTTTGTCCCTTCGACGTTTTCGCGCACGACGGCGGGATCGAGCGCATGGTACTCGAAGGTCGTCCCCAGCCCCACCAACTCCAGGGGAGAGTCCGCAAAGCGGCGGCGCACCTCGGCGCGTTCGCTCGACGAAAGCGTGTCCTCGACGCCGTGCAGGTGCGTAGTCCGTAGCTCAACACCCTCATATCCCAGCCGGGGACTGCGCTCGAGGATGGTGGGGAGGTCCCAATCCTTGGCGATGTTGTACGTCACTAGACCAAGTCGCATACTTCCTCCGTACCCGCGAGATTGCCTCATTCGAGCGGGCCATACCGAGTATAGCGGCCCGGCAGCCCGCAGCGACTGGCTTGCGCCGAAATGACGGCCGGCAGCCTCCCCGCTGCACCGACCACTGACCAAGGGGTGGGGCGCGACGAGCGTTGCTATAATCCGCCCAACCGCAAAGGGGGCCAGCTATGACTACGTTGCTTACCGATCAACAAGTGCAGCAGTTCATCACGGACGGCTACGTCGTCGTCAAGCCGGATTTGCCGGACGACTTTCATCGCCACCTCTTCGAGCAGACGGAACATGTGTGGGAGAAGGAGTTCAACCCCGGCAACAACCTGCCGGCCAGGATTCCGGACACGCTCAAACCCTGGCACGATCCGGCGGTCGTTGGCGCCCTGACCAGTATCGTCGGGCCGAACTACTACATGCACCCCCATCGGCACTGCCACTACAACGCGCCGGGCAACCCCGCCCAAAGGCTCCACAAGGACGGCTTCTCGCGCCGCGGTCATCGTACCCGCTGGCTCTTGGCGTTCTACTATCCTCAAACCACGACGTTCGACATGGGGCCGACGGTCGTCGTGCCGGGCAGCCAGTTCTACAACACCCTGCCCCCCGACGGGTCGGAGCGCGAGCTTGCGCTCACGGTTGAAGCCGGCGCGGTGGTGATTGCCAATTACGACATCTGGCACCGCGGCTCGGCGAATACCAGCACCCACAACCGTTACATGAATAAGTTCCTCTTTACGCGGATCGAGGAGCCGACGGCACCTAGCTGGGACAGCGCCCAGGCCGAGTGGGAGCCTGGCGCCGACGCCACCACGCCAGCGCTCTGGCAGCATATCTGGCAGTGGCACCAGGGTCGGGCTAACGGTGCCAATCACAACGGGAGCAACGGGCACGCGGCGTCTATCGAGGAGCTTGTCGCGGCCGTGGTCGGTGACTCGGAAGTCGAGAGCTTCAACGCTGCGTACATGCTGGGGGAGATCGGCGCGCCCGCGGTGCCGGCGCTCATCGGCGCGTTGATGGGCAAAGAAGGAATTGCTCGATCCACCAATGGACCGGCCGGCGCGAGACTGAGCCAGTATGGGCGGCTCGCGGACGAGAGCGCGGTGGAGGCCCGCCGCCGCAACGTGGGCTATGCCTTGAGCGCCGTCGGCGCGCCCGCGGTACCGGCGCTCATCGAAGCGGCCGGTCATCCGCAGTGGTGGGTGCGCGCAGTTTCGGTGAACGTACTCGGCGAAATGGGCCTCGCAGCGCGGGAAGCGGTCCCCGCCCTCACCGCGGCGCTGCGGGACGACTCCCTCATCGTCCAGCAGCAGGCGGCCCAGGCCCTCGGCACGACCAGCCAGCAGGGGCCGGAGGCCGTGCCAGCGCTCGCCGAGACCTTGCAGCACGAGGACGCCGAAGTGCGGCGCAACGTCACCCTGGCCCTGCTACGCATCGGCAAGCACGCCGAGGAGGCTATCCCGGCCCTAAAGAGTGTGCTGGAGGACGACGACCGCTACGTGCGCGGCAAAGCCATCGAAGCGCTCTATCGGCTCGATACGCCAGCGGCACAAGCCATCCTCGTGGACTACCTGATGACCACGCGCTGGTGCCCGCTCACCACCAAAGAGAGCCGCTACTAGCGGGCTTGCCGGCACGCACACGCAGCCGCGGCGAGGGGTTGCACAGGATGCCGGATTTCAGCGAGCAGAGAGTTACCGCGTCGGCGCGACTCCGGCTGTGGGATGACAGCCTCCGTAAGGACGCAGTGTTCAACCGCCGGCTGCGCGATCTATTGCGAAAGCACGCCGACGCCGTAGTCATGACGCCACCCCGGCTACGACACCAGCGCGCCCCGGATGCGACGCCGATGCACGCCGTCCTCGATAAAGTCATCAGCCGCGGCAACCCCACCATCGTGGAACACCTCTGGGAGCGCCGGCACCTGGACACCGCCGCCGCCATCCACGTGGAGACCGGCTCCTCCACAGACAAACGGCAGGTCGGCCGCCGTCTGGTAAGACCGATCAGTGTTCGCAACCTGCGTGAGTTGCTAGAAGCTGCCGAGTCGCTGTGGCTGCTTCCCTACGATGCCGCCGACCGCCCCATGGACCGCCTCGCTGACGACCTAGCCGGAATCAGCAGCCCTCACGAGGACCGCCTTTACCAAGCCGCACGACGTGCTCTGAAACCGGCAGCCGCGCCGTGGCTGCGCCGCCAGGCGCTGATCTACGACTTGGTGAACCACGAACGACTGATGGTAAGTCAGCAGAGCAACCTAGAAGGCGACCGTGACAGAAGAGTAGACTTCGCTCTCGTCTACGGCAACGTCCGCCTCGTGGTGGAAGTGGACGGCCCCGATCATCGGGAACCCGCACAACGACGACAGGACCGCAGGCGGGACCGACTGCTCAACAAGGGCGGATGGCGAGTGCTACGCATCACCAATACTGAGATTGACAAGCTGGAACGGAAACAGGTCAATCCCTTCGCTCACCTGCTGGACCAACTGCCGTCCGACCAAGCCACGCAGCTACGCGACGACGGCACGCAACGGACGATGGGCGAGCTGGTGGTGGAGTCGGCAGCCCACGCCGCCGCGCTGGAGCTGGTCATCAAGCCCGCCGCCATCCACCGCGCCATGCGGGCGCTGCTGCACGTGCTCCACGTCCAGTATGCGGCGGACAAGTCCCTGAAGGTCCTGCTGATTGATGAGGACCTCAACGCCGGCGGCGAGGCCCTGCAGCAGTTGATGCAGCTATGGGACGCCGTACACCGGATGGCGCCCACCGAGGCGCCGCCGCCGGACCTCGATCTGCACTACTACTCCGACAGGGAAAGCTACAACTACGAATACGACCTGGTCATTGACCACGCCGTATTCCTGGCTCCCGATCAAGCGGGAGCGGTGGAATCGATGCTCCCCGACAACCTGCGGGAACGGACCATCCGCATACGCCCGGCGCACGGCGACCGAAACAACCTGCGCCTGCTGCACGCTCCGCCTATCCGATACACAGCGGAGGACAACGGGTGGGAGGCCAGCCTGCGCTACCTGCTCCGGCTCATCTTCGGCAAGAGAGAACTGCTCGACGGGCAGTTGCCGGCTATCACCCGCTTGCTGCGTCGCCAGGACACCATCACGCTGCTACCCACCGGCGCGGGCAAATCGCTCATCTACCAACTGGCCGGCCTGCTGCTCAACGGCACTACCGTCGTGGTGGACCCCATCAACTCGCTGATGCAAGACCAGGTCAAGAACCTGCGGGAGTATGGCATTGACCGCATTAAGGCGCTGAACTCTACGTTCACCCCCGGGCAAAAGGCCGTCACGCTACGTAGGCTAGAAGAGGGACGCCTATGGTTCTTGTACATCACGCCGGAGCGTCTGCAGATCCGCAAGTTCCGCGAGGAGCTACGGCACGCAGCGGCAAGCTACGGCACGCCGCTGGCCGTCATTGATGAAGCCCACTGCGTCTCCGAATGGGGTCACGACTTCCGCACATCGTACCTTCACCTTGCCGACAACCTGCGCCGGAACCTGGACCAGGCAAGGCAGTCGCCGGCGCTAGCGGCGTTCACGGGCACAGCATCCTACGATGTGCTGGCTGATATGCGGAAGGAGCTACGCATCCAAGACACCGCAGCGGAAATCAGGCCGGACAGCTTTGACCGCAAGGAACTGTCCTATGAGGTGGACAAAGTAACAGACCGCAACCGCCTACAACGGCTGGCACACGCCCGGGCGGAAATCCACGGCTGCGGCGAGCCGGCGGGCATTGTCTTCGTCCGCACGGTCGACGGCACCGGCGGCGTGGCGAAGGTAGCCGCCCGGCTGGGAATCAAGGACTACTACTTCAGCGGCCGGAAGCCGCGAGAATTCGTCGGCAACGACAAGCAGTGGAACGACCATAAGCGCCAGGTACAGGAAGACTTCACCAGCGGCGCCGCCAGCGAAATCGTGGCCACGAAGTCCTTCGGCATGGGCATTGACAAGCCGGACGTGCGCTACACACTGCACCAAGACATGCCCGGCTCGATTGAAACATTCTACCAGGAGGCCGGTCGTGCCGGCCGGGATCGGCAGCCGGCCCACTGCCGGCTGCTCTACTCCGACCAAGGCTGGGACCTGGCCCAGCGTATCATTGCCAACTCCGACCACGAGCAGGCGGGTCGACAACTGCGGAACGTGTGGGGAGGCGACGCTCTTAGCCAACTGTGGTTCATCCTGAAAAACTACCCGGGCATCGCCGCCGACGTGAAGGATATGATGTCATTGCTGAACAAGTATCTCCAGGACACCATCGCGGAGCTAGGCGTGTCGGAAACGGCGGGAGTAGCGGTGTCCTGGCGAGGCGACGATGACCAGGAGAGGAAGGAAAAGCTCCTGCACAAACTGGGCGTGCTGGGAGTCGTGACCGACTACACCATTGACTATCACCGGCGGTGTTTCGACATCGAAGTCACCAAGCCGACACGCGCGCAGCTACACCGGCGTCTAGTGGAGCACGTGTTGCGGACAAGGACGAGAGCCGAGGCAGAAGATGAGTGCAAAGTCATACTGGAAGCGGAGGACCCGACGAAGCAGGCGGTGGAGACGCTGATCCGCTTTACTTACCGCCACCTCGTCGCCCGGCGCAAGGAGTCCCTCAAGAACATGGCGGAACTGTGCCAAGACTTCAAGTGCAAGGGCAGCGATGGGTTCCGCAGAGGCATCCTGGACTACCTAGAGTGGTCGGAGTTCGCCGACTACCTGGCGAAATGGCCGGGGAAGGACAAAGGGAGCGAGGATATCGCGGCGCTGCTGGCCAAAGCCGACACGGCGGACCGGCGGCGGCGGCTGGTAGGCGCTGTGCGGCGGGTGCTGGAGTCGGCGCCCGAGCACCTGGGTCTACGGGCACTGTCGGTGCGGGCGAGGGCCGTGTGCGAGGCGATGACGGAGCAGGCGGTGCTGGGCGAGTTGGCCCTGCTGTGCGCGCAGCCGTGGCGGGAAAACCGGACCGAGCTGGAGGTGGACGCGCTGGCCGAGGTGGCCCAAGCGCGGGACGACGCGACGGCAGGCCGCGCCGCCGCGATCCTGGTGGCACGCCGACCGACGGCGGAATACGGCCGGGCCATCCTGGCCTCGGCGGCCGGCGCCGTTACAAGCGTGCAAGCAGTCGTGGTGGCAGCCGCCCTGCGACGGCTCACGCGGCTGGCGCGCAACCTGCCATTAGCGGTGAACGAGAGCGACTAATCGGGGAGGTGGACGTGCCATGACGAACGCCGCCGAGAGCGTACTGAACGCCGAGACCGCCGCCAACGTGCTGGTAGCAGAGTTGGAGCGGCTGAAGACCGCCGCCGAGGCCCTGGAGACGGCGCGCGCCGACAGCAAGCAGGCAACGCAAGCCGCGCAGGACGTGGTGACGACACTGAACGACGTGATGCCCGCGGTAGCGCGGGTGCTGGCACAGTTGCAGGCGCTGGACCTACCGGCCGTCGCCGAGCGGCTGGCCGGGGAAATCACCGCGTCGGGGACGGAGCTGACCCAGCGGCTGGCCGGGGAAATCCGGGCCGTCACGGAGCCGCTGAACCAGGTTGCGACCCGGCTAGAGACGTTGCCCATCGAGCCGGCGATCCAGGAGCTGGACGGCAAAGCAGACTCGCTGCAAACGTCCTTAGCCAAGCTGGAAGCACTGCCCGCGGACATCGCCGCCATCCAGGAAGCACAGGCGGGCAGCGAGCGGACCCTGCTCCAAAAGGCAGCAGAAGCGGCCGAGCAACACGACCGCGCCAGCACGCAGGTGCAAACCTCCCTCGCCAAGCTGGAGTCGCTGCCAGCGGAAGTCGCGGCGGTCCAGGAAGCGCAGGCGGGCATTGAACAGACGCTGGCCGCGAACAACCAAGCCGCGCTGGCCGCTACCGAGTCGCTCACACAGCAAATCGGCAAACGCGACGCGGCTCAAGCCCAGGAGCTACGCCGGTTGACGTGGAAGCTGGCTGGGGTGATGATCGTGGGGCTGGTCGCGCTCGCCGTGTTCCTCTGGCTGACGGGGATCGGATAGGCCACTGCCAGCTAGGCACGGTGTTCCCCTGGCACACGCGGGGATAGAGCGGCGAGGCCGGGGGTAATGGCTGGCTACCGTCACGGCGTGGGGGCTGGGGGCGCTGGTGGCGTGGAGAGCATGTCGGGGTTGGCGTGACCGTTCCGCCGCCCCGGAGCGTCCGCCGCCGGGACCACGAGCGTCGGGCCTGGGTCGGACGGCCCCATCCACAGGAAGAACAGCGTCGTGAAGGCCCCGAAGATAATCAGGCCCCCCGGCACCCACATGATGATGCCGCCGAGCTGCTGATCGGCCAGCGCCGACAGCCCCGTCACCCGCGGCGCGATCTCATACGTGGGATACAGCACCTCGCCGGCAAACGTGATGAGCGCCCCGACGATCTTTTGCGGGATGGAGAGCAGGAACAGGTAGAAGGCCTGGAAGGGCAGCGGGAGCCGCGGCAGTTCGGACATGGGGCTGAGGATTGGCCACCACATCAGCACCGCTGCGCCAAAGAAGCTGCCGTGCTCTAGCGTATGCAGCAGCTCCTGGTTCAGCGCCGCGTCGTAGAACGAGGGCACGTGCCACAGCGCAAACGCCCCGTTGAACGCCAGGAACGCGAAAACCGGGGCGGTCACCCTACGCGCGAGCGTCTCGACCAACGGGATACGCAGGAGCGGCGACAGGAGCCAGCCAGGGGTGCCCAAGAGCAGCAGGGGCGGCACTACCAGGGTAATCAGTACGTGCTGGACCATGTGCGCGCTGAACAGGTAGGTCTCGCCTAGCGCGTGCAGCGGGGACACGAGCGCCGCAACGAGCGTGAGGTAGCCCAGAGCGAACCAGATGATCTGCCGCTTGGTGGCCGGCGCTCCGAGCCGATAGCGGCGGCGCACTGGCCCGATCCCGATAACGTAGGCCTCGAGCAGTACCACCAGCCCCAGGATGAGGCCGGGGTCAAGCGTCCAGGCGGCTAGCCAGTTCACTGCTCAACCGGGGATGAGCACCGGGCGGAAGATGATGAGAAAGACGATGAGCATCGCAGTGGCGACGATCAGCGGCCAGACGAACAAGCTGGAGAAGATGCGGCTATCGAACCGCAGATGCATGTAATAGAGCGCCACGCCGGCGCCCTTGAGGAACATCAAAATCAAGAGACTGGTCACCATGAGCGACCGCTCTATGTCGAGGAACTGCGGCACCGCGACCTCAATCCCAGTGATAACAGCGAGGACAATCGCAATACCAACATAGTTGGGATGCGCCTCGTGCTCGGCGTGCTCTTCCTCAGGAGTGCTAGGGGTGGTTGCCTTGCTGGCCTCTAATGCTTCACTCATAGACTTCGCTCCGCACTGTAGCTCTCCGCGCCGGCCCGTATGCCTTCCCGGCTAGATCAGGTAGATCAGGGTGAAGATCACGACCCACACCAGGTCAACAAAGTGCCAGTAGAGACCGGCAATCTCCACGGCGATGTAGTTCTGCGGCGTAAACCCACCCGTATAGGCTCTGGCCAATACCGCGCCGAGCCAGATCGCGCCGACCGCCACGTGGGTCCCGTGAAAGCCGGTGAGGGTGAAGAAGCTCGCCCCGAACAGGCTGTTGGTGAGTGTCACGTGCTCATGATGTACTAGCTCATAGAACTCGTAGACCTGCCCGCCCAAGAAGCATAGCCCCAGGAAGATTGTCGCCCCAAGCCAGAAGCGCAGCCCGCCCTGGTTGCCTTCACGGATCGCCTTCAGGGCCAGGACCATGGTCAAGCTGCTCATCAGCAGGATGAAGGCCAGGATGGCCGTGAAGTTGATATCGAGGGCCTCATGGGATGGCGGCCCGGTGCGGCCCCGATACACCATGTACATGGCGATCAGGGCGGCGAAAAACAGCGATTCCGAGCCGATGAAGGCCCACACCCCGAGCTTGCGATTATCGAGACGTGCAACCGCCTCTTCCATGTGCCTCGCTCCCCGTTATGGCTCCCATCCCCGCCCTCTCCCCTACTGGGTAAGGCAGCCGGCCCCCGTTATGACCGGGGCCGGGGATGGGAGCGATCTTGTATCTCGCTTAGTCCTGGGTCGTGCGCCAGATGAAGCCGATCAGACCGACCGCGAAGAACGCCAATCCGACGATGCTGAGGAGAATATGGTAGATCAGCCCGGCGCCCATGAGCGCGACGCCCAACGCTAGGATGA
Source organism: Chloroflexota bacterium (assembly GCA_965220865.1). Lineage (GTDB taxonomy): Bacteria > Chloroflexota > UBA11872 > UBA12225 > JAJDUF01 > JAJDUF01. The sequence continues at coordinate 1,282,507 of OZ244848.1, read as the reverse complement.
GCGGGAACGCGGTCGGTCCGGGGAGATTGAGCTCGTGGGCACCGCCATGGTGCTCTTCGATGGCGTGAGCGCCCGCCGCGGTCATCTCCCCGTGTGCTGCCGACTCGCCGTTGCCCCGTCCGTTGCCGTGACCGTCGCCGTTCGCCTCCGTTAGGCTGCCGTCGCCGCCGCGGCCGGCGACGAGGGCGACAAGGTTACGCTGATCCCACATCGGATGCCGGCTATGCACCGTCGGGACGACGACGAAGTTGTGGTCCGTGGGCGGTGAGGACGTGGCCCACTCCAGGCTATAGCCCTGCCACGGATCGGCCGACGACCGCTCGCCTCGACGGGAGGTCACGATCACGTTCCAGATGAACAGCAGGAACGAGCTACCCAGCAGATAGGCACCGACGGTAGAGACCATGTTCCAGTCGTCGAAGCCCATGCCTGTTGGATAGGTGTAAATCCGGCGCGGCATCCCGGCCAGCCCGAGGTAGTGCTGTGGGAAGAAGGTGATGTTGAAGCCGAGCATCATGATCCAGAAGTGCCACTTGCCGAGCCGCTCGCTGAGTAGGCGTCCAGTCATCTTGGGATACCAGTAGTAGATGCCCGCGAAAATCCCGAAGATGCTGCCACCAAAGAGCACGTAGTGGAAGTGGGCCACGACAAAGTAGGTGTCGGTGGCCTGGAAGTCCAATGGTGGCGCGGCTAGGGCTATCCCGCTGATGCCGCCGATGATGAACATGGCCACGAAGCCGATGGCAAAGAGCATAGCGGACGTGAGCCGCAGGGCGCCTCCCCACAGCGTGGCAATCCAGTTGAAGATTTTCACCCCGGTGGGCACGGCGATGAACATGCTAGTGGTGGCGAACGCGGCGTTGGCGAGTGGCCCCATGCCGACTGCGAACATGTGGTGTGCCCACACGCTGAAGCCGAGGAAGCCGATAGCCAAGCCGGAATACACGACGACCGGGTAACCGAAGAGCGGCTTGCGGGAGAACGTGGGCAGAATGTCCGAGATGATCCCCATGGGTGGCAGGATCATGATGTACACCTCGGGATGCCCGAAGAACCAGAACAGGTGCTGCCAGAGCAAGGGGTCACCGCCCTGCTCGACCATGTAGAAGCTCGTACCGATGTAGCGGTCGAAGAGCAGGAGGATCAGCGCGGCGGTGATGCTCGGAAAGGCGAAGATCACGAGGAATGAGGTAATCAGGGTCATCCATATGAACATCGGCATCCGGTTGAACGTCAACCCCGGTGCCCGCAGCTTGACGATGGTGACGATAAAGTTGAAGGCACCGGCCATTGACCCGACGCCCAGGATAAGCAGTCCCATTAACCAAAAGTCAACCCCATGCGTCGTCGCATACAGGGCTTCGGTCAGCGGCGCGTAGCCGAACCAGCCGGCGTCGGGCGCGCCGCCGCTGAGGAAGCTGCCCATCATGAGCAGGCTGCCGAAAAGGAAAAGCCAGTAGCTCATGGCATTGAGGCGCGGGTAGGCCATATCGTGCGCGCCGAGCATGATGGGGATGATGTAGTTGCCCAACCCGACGTTGATCGGCATGACCGCCATGAACACCATCGTGGTGCCGTGCATGGTGAGGATCTGGTTGAACCAGTCACCGTTGAGGAGCGTGTTCGCCGGCAGGGCGAGCTGTGTCCGCATGAAGAGCGCTTCGATCCCGCCGACGAAGAAGAAGAGCACTCCCGTGACGGTGTACAGAATGCCGATGCGCTTGTGGTCAACCGTCGTGAGCCAACTCATCCAGCCCGGCATGGCTGCCGATGCAGCTTCGACTTGCTCCGGCGCCTGGACTGGTGGAGCGGCTGCCGTTGTTACCATCAGCTACCTCCGACCATCTCCCGATTGCCAGGCCCGCACTACCATCGCTCTCGCTCGGATCATGCGGCCTAGGCAGTATCACTACTTCAGGCTGTGCAGGTAGGCGACGAGCGCGCGAGCGTCCTCGTCAGTCATTTCCACGTTGGGCATCAGGTTGCCCCTCTTGACGCTCTGCGTATCCTTGAGCCACTTATAGAGGTTACCCGGTGTGTTCTTGAGTATCCCGGCGCCGAGCGTCGTCCGACTGCCGAAGTGAGTGAGGTCCGGCCCTGTCACGCCGGTGCCCGGCGTGCCCTCGATGACGTGGCAGCCGATGCAGGCCCCGGTAGCAAACACCTCCGCGCCGCGCTGCTCCAACTCGGTCTGCGGCTCGCCAGGCGCGGTCTCTTGCTGCGTGACCCAGGCCTCGTAGTCGGCGGGAGACTGGGCGAAGACCCGGAAGCGCATCAGCGCGTGTTGGATGCCACACAGCTCGGCGCACTGACCTAAGTAGATGCCCGCCTCGTCTGCCCGTATCCACATCTCGTTGACGTGACCGGGTACGGCATCCACCTTGCCTGCCAGCTTGGGCACCCAGAAACTGTGGATCACGTCCACCGACGAGACATCCAGCGCCACGACCTCGCCAACGGGAATGTGCAGCTCGTTGGCGGTCACGATCCCCTCGTCCGGGTAGCGGAACTCCCACCACCATTGGTGACCGATCACCTCGATGGTCATGGTGGGTGTCTCCCGGGCCTCGACCAGTTGCCGCTGGGTGTTGAAGGTCATGGCAACAATGGCGATCACCAGGATCGTCGGGGCAATCGTCCAGCCTATTTCCAGAGGGGTGTTCCCATGCACCTGCGCCGGCACACGGTCGTCACCGGCCCGCTGACGGTAGCGGAAGACGGCAAACAGCAGGAGACCCTCGACGACCACGAAGACGCCGGTGGCCATCCAGAAGATCGGGCCGAACAGATCATTGATCAGCCGGGCATTCGGGCCGCTGGGGACGAGGGTCGTTTGGGGTACGTCGGGCGCACAGCCCCCCAAGAGGAGTAACCCCGGGACCACCACGGCCAAGAGAGCGGTTCGTACATAGGAGTTGCCACGAACAGTCGTCATGCTACTCGTCATTTTCCCATAGAGTTGACTTGCAGTATGCCCCGGCAAGCCAGAAGCGGCGGAGAAGGGAAACGCGGGGTTGCTCTATCCGTGAGTGCGTGCTACTCAACCCTCGCGGCTCATTCGGTAAGTGCTGCGATGCTAGCATGTGTCTCGCTACCCCGTCAACGCTTGTGAACCGATTCACAAGTCTAGCATGCTACGCCGCTGCGCCGTGACGGCTCCGTGTCCGATCTGCGGTAGCGGAGCGCCGGAGGGCCTGGCCGGCCGATGCACCGAAGCGGCCGAATCATCTATCATCACCGCAGAAACGTACACGGAGTACGGAGCGCGAGGCAAGGGCAAGCTCGGTGGGGCTACCATAGGTGAGCGGCCGAGTGGGGAGTAGTGGATGTTCAACTTAGGATCGCTGCCCACACTCGTCTTGGTCTACCCGCTCTGGGGGCTGGCAACGCCGCTGCTCCTCGCCGGCATCGGTGGCGGCCTGCTCGGCACGATCCTCGCCAGCGTGGGCCTGCTGCGCGGCCGGGCGCCGTGGTACTCCGCGCTGAAGTATCTACTAATCCTCTTGGCGTCGTTCGCAATCTGGCAGACCGGGGCCGACCTCGTGTCGCCTTGGAGCGACGGTCAAGGGGTGGAGCTGATTATCTACATCGTGTTTGCGCTGCCCACCACCGGCCTGGTCCTCTACCGAGCACGCCGATGGCTCACGAACCTGTGGCGCAGCACCAATGGCGAGCCGCCCGGGGCGGCGCTCCTTGTCGTAGATCGGCGGCGGCGCTCGCCATGGCCGCGGCCGGACGCCACCTGCGCTGCGGCTACTCCGGGAGCGCCGCCGACCAGGCCCGCTCCACCTCGGCACACAGCGCCGCACGCACGGCGGCCGGTTGAAAGGCACCCTCGACCGCGTTCAGCGTCAGCTGCCGTAAGTCGGCTAACGAGAAGCCCAGACGCCGCGCCAGCAGGAGATATTCGTCGGTCAGCGTCGCTCCGAAGTGCGTGGGGTCGTCCGAGTTGACCGTCACGGCCAGCCCCTGCCGATGAAATGCCCGAATCGGATGGTCGGCCAGGGTGGAGACCGCGCTGGTTCGTAGATTGCTGGTCGGGCACATGGTGAGGGTGATCCGCTCGGACCGCAGCCGCGCGACGAGCGCGGGGTCGGCCCCGGCACGAGTGGCGTGGCCGAGCCGCCGGGCGCCGAGCAAGCGGAGCGCCCCCCAGCAGCTTTCCGGTCCCGCCGCTTCACCCGCATGGGCACTCAGCCCCAGCCCGGCCTCGCCGGCCAGGCGGTAGGCCGGAGCGAGCGCCGCGAAGTCTTGTCCGGCCGCCTCGTCTCCCACCAGGTCAATGCCCACGATGGCCGCTCCCCGCTCTCGCGCCGCCAGGGCCTGTCGTAACAGCGGTACGGCGCTGTCCGGCTGCGTGCGGATGAGGGACGGCAGTAAGCCGATACGCAGCGTCGAGCGGGCTTCCGCTTCCCGCCGCGCCTGTTCGATAGCAGCGACCAGATCGGGATACGGAATGGGGTACGGCGCTTCCGGTCCCCGGAAGCCGAACATCACCTCGGCGTAGCACACGTGCTGCGCTGCCAGGTCGGCAAAGCACTCGGCGGCGAGGCGGTAGTAGTCGTCCGGGTTCCGCAGACAGGTGAGCGACACCTGCCGCATCTGCTTCACAAAGCCCGCGAGATCCGTGAAGGTCCAGTACCGTTCGTGCCAGTCTGGTGCGGTGAGTGGCGACCGTGGCTCGTACTTGGCGGCTAGCTCCTGCACCGTGCGCGGCCGGATGGTGCCCTCGAGGTGCAGGTGTAGCTCGGCCTTGGGCAGGGTACGCAGAGTCCGCTCCAGCGAATCACCGGTGGCTGGCGCTGGGCCTGCGGTCCGTGTCATGGCGCCGCCCGCCAACGCCCGGTCACAGCCGGCCCAGGAAGCGGCCCGGATTGAAAAGGCCCTGGGGGTCGAACTGGGCCTTGAGCGCTTGCATGATCGGGAAGTCGTCGCGCGTCGGACCCCACACGTCGAGGTGCCGCTTGAGCGCCACCGGACACGATTCGACCACGACGCTACCGCCGCTGGGCAGCACGACGCTCTGCGCGGCCGTCACGATGGTCGCGGCCGCGGCCAGGTCCAGGCCGTGCCCGGTCTTGGCGCCGAACAGCCCGTAGGTGATGCCGCTGCCGGCGTGGGCCAGCCGCGTGAGGGTGGCATCGGCCGAGCGCGCCGCCCGCTCCAAGACGCTCCAGACGGCGACGATCTCGGTCGGCAGGGTGGCGACCTTGAGCCGCACGCCGTCCGGCACAGACTTGCCCGGCAGGGCGCGGACGGCTGTCCAGAGGTCCGCGTGGGCGTCGCCGTCCAGTTGCCCACAGCCGGTAGCTCCATCGGCGCGTGCCCACTGCTCGGCGTCGCTGACCTGGCGCGCAACGGTCGCCGGTGAGCCGGCGGCGTGGAAGAGCACCAGCCACGACTCATCGCCCGGCATGCCACACTGCTGCGCCGCGGCCGCATCCAGCAGCTCGACGGCCCGCGGTGCGAGCTGGGACCGATAGAGCCGCCCGCTGAAGCCGTGCGCCTCCGCTAACCCGGCAAAGCGCACCCACAGCGTCCGCTCTTGGCGGGGCAGCGGCGTGACCTTGAACGTCACTTCGAGCAGCACGCCCAGCGTACCGAGTGCGCCGATGTGCATCTTGTTCAGGTCGTAGCCGACGACGTTCTTGACGACCTTGCCGCCGGTCTTGGCCACCTCACCGTCGGCGGTGGCAAAGCGCATCCCCAACACCAGGTCGCGGGCGCTGCCGTACAGTAGACGGCTGGGGCCGCTCGCGTTCGTCGCCAGGATGCCGCCGATGGTGGCCTCGGCGGCGTGGGGCGGGTCGAGCGCCAGGAATTGGCCGGCTGTGGCCAGCTGGCGCTGCACCGCGCTGAGGCGAATGCCGGCCTGCACCGTCACCGTCAGGTCGGCCGGTTCGTATTCGAGTACCTGATCCAGCGTATGGAGCCGCAGCGCCACGTCGTAGCGTTGCGGCGGGTTGCCCAAGCCCACCTTGGTCCCGTTCCCGTATGGGGACACGGCGGCGCCATGCTCGGCCGCCATGCCCACGGCAGCGGCAACCGCGTCGGGCGAATCGGGACTGAGGGCCAACGCCGGTTGCCGGCCGTCAATGGCGAGGGAAGTCAACTGCGCCTCGGCAACGTCGAGACGTCCCAGAGTGCGGAGCTGCGCGGCCAGCGTAGCGTGCTGCGCGCCGAGGGGGGCGGTCATGCGGTAGGCACCTGGCCGGACCGGTTCTGCGCTCCGTTGCTTCCGGTGGGATACGGCGCTGCAACCGGCCCGGTCACCGGCACTGGCGCCGGCGACTTCGCCGTCAAGGTCGTGGCCGCGGCGAGGGCCGCCGTCGCTGCCGCTTCCCGCCGCACCAGGTCTTCCTGGTCCGCTGGCGCGTCGGTGGCGCCGTCCTCGCGCTGCACCCACGCTTCGGCTGCGGCCATCTGCTCCTCCGTGGGGAAGACCTTGCCCGGGTTGAGGCGTCCGTCCGGGTCGAAGGCCTGCTTCAGCCGGCGCATGGCCGTGAAGTCGGCCGGGCCGAACATCCACGACATGTACGCCTGCTTCTCCAGCCCGACCCCGTGCTCGCCGGACAGTGTGCCGCCGACCTGCACGCACTTCCACAAGATGTCGGCGCCTGCTGCAATGACCTTCTCGGTCTGCCCGGGGATGCGCTCGTCGAACACGATGCAGGGGTGCAGATTGCCGTCTCCGGCGTGGGCGACGTTCGCGATGGGCAGATCGTACTTCTCGCTGGCGACCTGGACCGCTTGCAGCACTTCCGGCAGGAGCGTGCGTGGAATGACGCCGTCTTGCAGGTAGTAGTTGGGAGCGAGCTGCCCCAGCGCACCGAGCGCTCCTTTGCGCGCCTTCCACAGGTTGGTCCGCTCCTCGGCCGTCGTTGCCCCGTGGACGTCGCGTGCGTTGTGCTCGCGGCAGGTGCCATCCACGACCTCGGCTAGCTCCGCCATGCCCTCGTCCAGCCCCTCCAGCTCGATCAGCAGCACCGCCCCGGCGTCCGCGGGCAGGCCCTGGTGCCCGGCCCGCTGGAGTGCCCGGATAGTCAGTGCATCCATCATCTCCAGGGCAGCGGGGATAATGCCGGCCGCGATGATCGCCGAGACCGTGCGGCTGGCGTCATCAATCGTCGGGAAGATCGCCAACAGCGTGCGGACGGCCTCGGGCAAGCGCATCAGGCGCAACGTGATCTTCGTGACAATGCCGAGCGTACCTTCCGAGCCGACAAAGGCGCCGGTGAGGTCGTAGCCCGCGTTCTCTCCGGCCACGCTGGCGCCGCCGAGATGCACTACCTGGGCGTTCGGCAGGACGACCTCCAGCCCGATCACGTGGTTGGTCGTCACACCGTAGGCGAGGCAGTGGGGGCCGCCGGAGTTCTCGGCGACGTTGCCGCCGAGCGTGCAGGCCGCCTGGCTCGACGGATCGGGCGCGTAGTAAAAGCCGCGGCTCGCAATGGCCTTCGACAGGTCGAGGTTGACCAGCCCCGGCTCGACCGTCGCCCGCATATTATCGGTATCAACCTCCAGGATGCGCCGCATCCGGGAGAAGCCGAGTACGATCCCTTTGTGCGCGATGGCGCCGCCGGACAGGCCCGTGCCCGCACCGCGCGCGACGATAGGCAGATCGTAGCGCTGTGCCGCTTTGACAATGGCGACCACGTCGTCGGCGCTGCCGGGGAGCACCACGGCCTCGGGCTGGCCGCGATCAATCGAGCCGTCGTAGGAGTACGAGATCAGCTCGTTGTCCCGCCAGAACACATTGGCCGGGCCGACAATCCGCTCCAGCTCGGCAATCAACGACGGTGTTAGCTCTGCCACAACTGCACTCCTGACCGCAACGGCACCGGTGCCGCACCACTATACGCCCATCGGCACGGGCGGCTCCGGCGCGTTGGTCTGCACAATCCGGTGACGGCTAAGGTGGCGCAGACCGAGCGTGCCCCCTCTAGTCTAGGCGGCTGTGCCGCTATCGTCAATGGCTTGGCGCGGGCGTCATCTGGTTTCCCACGCGGCCTCACGGCGCGGCCGAGGTGCGGATGACGACGAGCATGTCGGCGGCGGACTCGGCGCCCCAGACTTCGCCGGGGCGGCCCAGGATTTGGCGCACGTTGCCGGGGCTGCTCGGGAGGGGGAAGACGCGGAATTCCTCGGTAGCCGGGTCGAAACGGACCAGCGCGTTGCCACCAAAGTCGCTCAACCATACGATGTCTTGCTCATCCACGTACACGGCGTAGGCCCGCGGCCGCTCGCCGGGCAGACGCCACTCCTGCCAGCGCCCCGTGCCCGGCTCGTACACGGCGACCTGGCCGGCGTTCCATTCACTGACCCAGATGCGCCCCTGTGAGTCGGACCACACGCGCCGCGCGCCCTGGCCGGACGTGGGGGGATTGAGGACGGTAGCCTGGCCTGTCTCTAGGTCAATCCGGCCGACGTAACTGCCGGCCAGGGAGGCGTAGTAGACCTGCCCGTCGGGAGTGCTGGCGATGCCGTAGGGTCCACGGCCCCGCGGCGCCTGGAAGACGGCCAACTCCCCGGTAGCCGGGTTGAGGCGCCCGTAGACCCCGCTTTGGCCGGTGAACCACAGCAGTCCCTGGCGGTCGAACGTGGCGGTGTTGAGGTTGGCATAGCCTGTTCCGGCCGGTAAGGAGAAGCGCTGCACCCGTTCTGAGGCTGGGTCCACGCGCACGATGGCATTCAGCCCGCCGTCGGTAATCCAGGGTGCGCCATCCGGCCCGACGATGACACCGTGGGGCGCCGAGCCAGGTCCGAGCGGAATATGGTGTGTGTTGCCCGTGGCAGGGTCGAGCACTCCTAGCTCCCCGGAGCCTTGCGCCGTGTACCAAACCCGCCCGTCGGGCGCGGGTGCGACATCATGGGGCCGCGAACCGGGCGGCACAGCGTAGGCGACAATCGTCAGCGCTATGGGTGCTGGCGTCTCGGTCGGCGGTGGTGGTGTAGGAGGTAGCGCCGTGGCCGTCGGCCGGGGAGTGGTGGTTGGCGGTAACGTGGCTGTTGCGGTCGCCGTCGGTGGGATTGTCTCGGTCGGCGGTGGTGGTGTGGGAGCCAGCACCGTGGCTGTCGGCCGGGGAGTAGTGGTTGGCGGTAACGTGGCCGCTGCGGTCGCTGTCGGTGGGATTGTCGCGGTTGGCGGCAGCGGTGCAGCAGTTGGTGTGGCGGGTAGAGACGTAGCGGTTGGCTGGACCGGCTGCGTGGGCGCCGGCTGATCTCGTTGGATCGCCGGGCTAGGTGGGGGCGCAGCAGTTGGTCGCGGCGGCGCAGGCGCTGCCGGCTGCCCGGTTTGCGATGGTGGGACGGTGGCCACAGGCGCCGTGTCGGAGCCGGTCTCCCCATTGCAGGCAGTAAGCAAGAATGTCAGCCCTAAAGCTGCGAGCAGCGGAACCCATCGTTTGGTTAGGCTCACCACTGGTATCTCCCCGCTTCAGGTTGTCGCCTTGGGTAGCCGCTCTATGGCCGCTCTAGCGGAAGTAGCTCGACATTGGCTCCCCGTGCATGACCGACGGGGCAGTAGATCGGGGTTTCACCGGCAGCCACCAAGTAGGCATCGAATCCAGGACCTACTCGACCCGGATACCGGCTTTCCTGATCTCCAGACGTTGGCGCGGCTGGCCGCTCTGGGAGCCACACAGCTCCAATGCGCGCACCGTGTCCATGCCCCCGACAACCTCACCGAAGATAGTGTGCTGGCCGTCGAGCCAGGGCGTAGGGACGAAGGTCAGGAAGAACTGGCTGCCTTCGGTACCCGGCCCGGCATTGGCCATGCTGAGGAGGCCGGGACGGTCGTGCTTGGCGCCGGGATCGAACTCCCCATCGTACTGGTAGCCGGGGCCGCCGGTCCCCGTCCCCAGCGGACAGCCCCCTTGCGCCATGAAATCGCTGATGACGCGATGGAAGGTCAGGCCGTCGTAGAACCCCAGCCGGGTGAGATAGAGCGTACTGGCAACATGCGCCGGCGCCGCGTCTGCCAGGAGCCGGATGGCGATAGCGCCGAGGTTGGTGTCGAGGTCCCAGTAGTAGCTTCTTGCGGCGTCAAAGCTGAGGGCCGGCGGCCGCGGCAGGCGCGTCTTCCAGCCCGGCCGCGACGAGTCAATGGCTTGCTCAACAATGAAGCTGTCTATGGTCTCCAGCGCTGGCTCGTTGATGGTGGCCTCCTCGTAAGCAAAATCGGGCACACTCAGGCAGTGCCGGCCCCAGTGCAGCAAGGGGCCGGCCGGGCACCTTTGCTCATGGTAGCAGCCCAGAGCGCAGGTGAGGGCGCTGCGAGCCGGCACTGAGCGGGCATCGCGAGGCCCCCGGCCGCCCACTGGTATACTGAGGGCAACCCTTTGCGCTCAGTAACCGGCTCAATCAGGCGCTATGGCGTACCGCAAGCGCACGGTCTTACGAAAATCGGTGGTGCGCTTCCGGCGTCGCCACCGGCCCCCGTTTACCGCTCCCTCTGCGTGATCTCTGATGCTACGTGGCGGCGTCCTCGAACAGCAGCGGTGCTACAACCATCCGCACCGCATTACCGAGCAGCGCTGTAGCCGGTGCCGCATGCCCTACTGCGACCTCTGTTTGCACGAGGTACCCCCGGCAGAGCGTCCCCCGCCCGAGCGGCGCCGACCTTGGCGCCGGAACGTGCCGGAGCCGGACCCACCGGACGCGCGCTACTGTGACGAGTGCGCCGCGGAGCTACGCCGCTTCGCTGCGGCAGCCAAGAAAGAGAACCGGCCCTTCTGGCAATGGCGGTCCTCGCGCGCCGCGCTACGCAACTGGCTCATCGGCACGTTTATCGTTGCGATCGTCGTAGTACCGGCTTGGATCGTCGCTGGCTACGCTGCTAAGACACCGCTGACCGCCGAGGAGGCCGCGCGGATTGCGGTCGGGTTGCGCGGCGGCTTTACCTCGCTGGAGGGCACCAACGTCCTCCTGTCGGTGTACGGGGGGAGCTACATCGGCGCCAACGTTCCCTCGCAGGACGGACACGGTCCGCCGGCGCTCATCGATTCGTTCTGGCAGGCCAATGTCGCGGACTGGCGCTCGGAGAAGGCCGAGTTTCCGGCGGAGCTGGTGTTCAGGGCCGCGCTGAACTCGTCAATGGGGAAGCTCATCCTGCGCGTGCGCCCGGATTCGCCACCGGAATCGTGGCCCCGCGACTTCGAACTGCTTATCTCGGTCACCGGTCCCGACTCCGGTTACCGGTCCGTCCTGCAAGCGACCTTTCCACGGGAGGAAGCGGAGCGGCTCCTCCGTGACGCCACCCGCCGCCGCGAAGACCCGGTACCGGCACCGTTGCGGTTCACCTTTCCCGAGACCCGGGGGATATGGGTGATGCTACGCATCCTATCCAACCACGGACACCCGGAGTTCACCTCGCTCGCCGAAGTGGAGGTCTATCCGGCCGAGGCGCCACCGTAAGCGGCTGTCATTTGGCGATCTTTGCTTCAGCGCCTTGTCCACGATTCAGTGGCTCATCCGCGTTGTCCTGGTAGACGTGCGCCAGCAGTTGCGAGATGGTCACAAGTTGATAGCTCCGTCGCAGATGCGTCAGGATTAATGGCAAAGCGTGAATGTCGTCACGAATGAAGTGCAGCAGCACAATAGAGCCGCGGCGCACATACCGGGCAACTTCGGCCAAGACCTCTTCCGGGTCTTCGCGTCCGGGCCTAAGCGCGGCGTTACTGACACTGTCCCATAAAGTAATCCGCAGTTGACGTTCGGCGACCACTTGTCTGATCCGTCGGTCTCCACCCGGCGTAGTGAATCCGCGCATGCCGGGCGGTCGCAGCAACTGCATTGGCGTGGGCGATCCGGTCGCGTCTCGCACGGAGGCCTGCGTTTGGTCAATCTCGGCCAAGATCTCTTGATTTGTAAGCTGTGGTAGCGGGCGGTGGGTGAAGGTGTGATTGCCAAGCTCGTGACCCGATGCATACGCCCGCTGCCATAGATCGGGGTGTTCGCGGACCACGGCTCCCGTCGGGAAAAGGGTTGCCTTGACGTTGAATGCGTCGAGGATATTCAGCGCCTGGGTTACCCAGTAGGGATTCCAGCCATCGTCAATACTCACCGCCACTTCCGGAAGCACACGGGGAGCGCGGGAGATGATCGGGGCAAGCGATCGTGGTTGTGGCTTCGCAGTGGGCGGTGCCGGCGGGGTAAAGGGCAACGCACCGAGAAACTTGAGCATGTGACGACGCGGAATCCGCTCAGTCAGAGCACCCATCTCGCCCGGGGCCAAAAGCGAGCTTCTTGCGGCGTCAAGACTGCGGACAGCAGACATTGGCCAGCGCCTCTCCGTAAATCTGCGATACTACGTGACGGATTCATCGAAGGTCAGCGGTGCTCCACCGACTGTGACTAAGCCCTTAACCCTGAAACGAACGGCGATGAAAAACGAACGCGGAAAGGAATCACTGTGAGTTGGAACCCATTCCGCCGACATGCGGCGCAGCCCCCCTCGAAAGGCACGCAGGGCCCGGCGTCAGCGGACGTACCGGCTGAGGCGCCGGATACCGACTACAGCGAGGCGTTGGCACCGACGCGCGGCGGCCTGTTTGGCGCTATCCGCCAACTCTTTCATGATAGCCGCCGGCTCGATACCGACTTCTGGGACGAGCTGGAGGAACTGCTGATCGCGTCCGACGTGGGCGCGATGACCACCGCACGCCTGACCGAGACCCTGCAACGGACGGTACGCGACCAGGGCATCACCGACGCCGGACCGGCGGAAGATGCGCTGAAAGCGCAACTGGTCCAGCAATTGGTATCGAGCGGCGCTCCCGGCTGCCACGGCTGCACCACCGTAGACCCAAGCGGAGTGTGCGAACATGGCCGGACACCGGCGCTGGCCCTGCCCGCCGACGATCTCTCGGTAATCTTGGTCGTTGGCGTGAACGGCGTCGGGAAGACCACCACAATCGCCAAGCTGGCCACCTGGCTGCAACGGCACACCGGACGACAGTGCCTGCTGGCCGCCGGGGACACGTTCCGCGCCGGGGCGATTGACCAGCTCAAGATTTGGGGTGAGCGCACCGGCTGTCAGGTCATTGCCCACCAAGCCGGCGCCGATCCTGGTGCCGTCGTCTTCGACGCCCTGGCCGCCGCCCGGTCGCGCGATGCCGACTGCGTGATCGTGGATACGGCGGGTCGTCTGCACACCAAGGTCAACCTGATGGCCGAGCTGGGTAAGGTGCGCCGCACCATCGCCCGCCAAGAGGCCGGCGCGCCACACGAAACGCTGCTCGTGCTCGATGCCGTGACCGGGCAGAACGCCATTATTCAGGCCAAGACCTTCACCGAGACCATCGGCGTGACCGGGGTCGTCCTCACGAAGCTCGACAGCACCGCCAAAGGTGGCGTGGTCTTGGCGGTGAGCGAAGAGCTTGGCGTGCCGGTCAAGTTCGTCGGCACGGGTGAGCACCTCGATGCCCTAGCCCCCTTCGATCCGCACCGCTTTGTCGGCGCCCTCTTCCAGCGCGACTGAAGTGCCGCGGCCGCAGCACACCTGACGCCTGGAGCTGGTGACGAGCCTGCATCATCCCCCTACCGCGCACGCGCTACAATGGCATGCAGGGCGGGGTGCGGCGCAGAAAAGGACCATTGCCGTGTTTGAAGCGCTAACCGAGCGACTACAGGGCGTGTTCCGCGGCTTGCGGAGCAAGGGACGGCTGCACGAGGCGGACGTAGACCAGGCGTTGCGCGAGGTACGCTTGGCGTTGCTCGAAGCCGATGTCAACTTCCGCGTGGCGCGTACCTTCACCAACCGGGTACGCGAGCAGGCCCTGGCTGCTGACGTACTGGACAGCCTGACTCCGGCCCAGCAGGTGCTCAAGATCGTAAATGAAGTGCTGGTGGAAGTGCTGGGCGGGGAGAGCGTGCCGCTCGACCTCTCCGGGACGCCACTGACGCCGCTCATGCTCGTGGGACTGCAAGGCTCCGGCAAGACCACCTCCGCCGCTAAGCTCGCCCTAATGCTGCGGCGCTCCGGGCAGCGGCCCTATCTTGTCGCTGCCGACGTGTATCGTCCCGCCGCCGTCGAGCAGCTACTCTCCCTCGGCCGGCAAGTGGACATCCCCGTCTACGAAGAGGGCACGCAGGCGAACCCTGTAGACATTGCCACCCGTGCTGTCGCCTGGGGCCGCCAGGAAGGTCACACGGCTGCGATCATTGACACGGCCGGCCGCCTGCAAATCAACACGGAGCTGATGCAGGAGCTGACCGCGATGAGCGCGGCGGTCCGGCCGCGCGACGTGCTTCTGGTCGCCAACGCGATGACGGGCCAGGAAGCGGTCAACGTCGCCCAGCAATTCCACGAGCAAGTGAGTCTGACCGGTCTCATCCTCACGCAGATGGACGGCGATGCTCGCGGCGGCGCCGCGCTCTCCATCCGGTCGGTGACGGGCATCCCGATCAAGTTCATCGGCGTAGGCGAGCGGATCGAACCGCTCGAACCGTTCCATCCCGACCGGCTGGCCTCGCGCATCCTGGGCATGGGCGACATGGTGTCCTTGATCGAGCGTGCCCAGGAGACGTTTGACGAGGAGGAAGCCGCGGCGCTCGAAAAGAAGATGCGCACCGCCACTTTCAACCTGGAGGATTTTCTGGACCAGATGCAGAAGGTGCGCGGGATGGGATCAATGTCGCAACTCTTGGAGATGGTGCCCGGCTTTAGCGGCCTCGCCAACCAGCCCGGCATGGCCGAGGCGCTCGACGAAGGCCAGTTCCGCCGCGTCGAGGCGATTATCTATTCGATGACGCCACAGGAGCGCCAGCAGCCGCAGATCATCAACGGCTCGCGCCGCCGCCGTATTGCCCTCGGCAGTGGCACCACTGTCCGCGAGGTCAACCAACTCCTGAACCAGTTCCGGCAGATGCGGCGGATGATGCGCGACCTTGCCCGCGGCCGGACGCCCCGCGGCCTCCATGGTATGCCCGGCGGCGGCCTCTTCGGGTAGGCGGCTCCGCTACCGGCCCTTACTCCTCCGGCAGGGCTATACGGGATTGCCAGAAGTAGAATCGCTGCATAAAGTGTTGCATGTAGGGGGTAGGAACTTGGGCAAGCCTCTTGACGTCGGGATGGCTCAGAAGCGCATACACGTAGTCTACCGGCAGGCCGACAACAGCCTTGAAGTCAGCAAGTAACTCAGGAAGATATTCGCTGTTGGGCACAGGTGCTTCAGGGAAACAGTGGTATCGCAGATCGTTATTGCTCCTCGCTTTCCTGAAATGGGAGCTATTGGAAATCCCGGCATTAGTTCTCTGATCTACTGTCCACAGAGGACAAATGATGATATGCAAGAGGCGCTTGACTTCATATCTAGAATCAGGATTGTTGAGTGCCTCGTGCTCTTGGAAAAGATCACAGTCGTTGGTAACTACAATACAATGCGGATAGTCATATCTTCGAAACGCTAGCTCCGCTGGGTCAAGAGGAAGCGACTCGCCGCGCGACAGATCGGGACGGATTTCGAATATGCCCTGCAATATCTCACCCTGAAGCAGCACATTTCCATTTGCAGGGGCACAGTAGGCGAATGCCAAGACAGCCTCGCTCGGCTATTCTTCTGCAACCACCAGGGGTGGTATGGTTTCTCTGGACGTTATCTTCCCAATGAAGCTCTCGCTGGGACCACTTGGCAGGAGGTTCTTTTGTTCTGGCTCTAGGTGGAAATCGTAAATGTCCTTGATAGCTTCCAGAGCCTCTGTCAGGGCTTCCTCGTTCGGGAGATGAGAGAAGAGGCGTAAACCAAGCAAGGCCCACTGAGCACGCTGGCCGGTTACGACAATGCTGACACTAGTCACATCATCGGACCCGGTGGGGAGGGGGAGCCAGGGATTGTCGTCAATGCCGTCCTCAGTCAGACTCAGCCAAGAGTTCTGGCCCCATCGCTTGATGGAGGGTGTCTGTGATGGCCCACCGGAAAAGAGATCGGGCGAGTCGGTTGAACGCCAAGAGATCAGCGATGGCACCATCTGTGTCTCTCCTCTCTTCTGTGAAGAAGTCGGCGTCAATGAGGTAGCATTGTTCTCCGGCATCAAGGATGAGTCCATGACGGATATGTACCAGACCTTCCGTAGAGATCAGCTTAATCTCTACCTGACATTGGCGGTCATGAACCTGACCACTGAACCTTTCGTCAGCCAACTCCCCTAGTAACGCAGGATTCAGAAGTTCCTGCCAATCTATATGTGAAATACCAAGCATGCGGCGGCGGATCACATCCTGATAGCGCAGTCCAACCCGAGTGTAGAAAGACGGTGCATAGATATCCCTTAGCACTTTCTCGGCTTTCCGTAGGTAATTCTCGAAGTCCTCCCATCGCCTGTAATCCTTCTCACTCAAGGCCAAGAAATCTTGCGAAAGTGATAGAACACGACCCTCATCAGCCGTTTTAAAGCGATGCACTTGGTTACCAGCCGATATTGAAACCCCTACACGAGCTAGAAATTGTGCTGCCTCCTTGGGAACTTGGGAATCCTCATCAGAAATATCATATACAGGATATTCGTCCCTGACACCCTCCTGAAACTGTGCTGGCGGCTCGGTTCCAACGCGCAAGATAGGGGGGAACCGAAGCTGGCATATAACCCGCTCAAGCGGGTTCTTGCTGTACAGCACTCGTTGGACTGGTGGGAATGGCATTACTAACTTCTCACGTTAGCGGTGGATAGACATCGCCGCGGCCGTGAGCCGGGATGGCTGATCGAGGATCCTGAAAGAATTCAAGCGTCTGCCCATCCTGAGCGCCGCATCTGGCTGCGATAGCTGGGGCTGATCTCCAAGGCGGCAACCAAACCGTCCCCCGTAGATTCTACAGAAAATCTGGCAATTATGCCGCCTGACCACCTGAGTATGCGCCGTTCCACAAAGCCGTCCTGCGTGGCTAGTCTACACTACAGCCCGCGCCAGAGGATCAGCGCGGCAGCGAATAGGCTGATGGCCCCATGCTCGACGAGGGTACGCGGCGTGAGGCGGCCGGCGAGGTGCTGAACGAGCACCTGTACCAGGAAGTACAGCACGGTCAACAGGAACGCGCCGCCGAACAAGCCGTTGAGCGGCCAGTAGTTGAGCGCCCATGTCACCTCGCCGACCACCAGCGCCGCAAGAGCAGCATAGGGCGCCAGCCTTAGATACGGCAGCAGGTCGTCCTTCAGACGGATGAGGCGCACCGTAATCAGAAACGTAATGGCGACGATGGCCGGCGCGTTGAATAGCGTGCGTACCTTTATCTGGTAGATGGCGGTGTAGAGCACGAAGACGACGATATAGCCGATGACGACCAGTGCCAGCGTAGACCACTGGTGATCGGTGGTATTGAGCCAATAGTGCTGCTCCGCCCAGACGATCAGGACGAGGAGGACACCGAAGAGGGCTAGCCCGATAGCTATGCCCCATCCTCCCGATGCCACCAGCCGCAGGAACATCGCTGCCCCGACGATGAGCAGATTGGGCAAGATGAATTGGTCCCAGGCCGGCCGGTCCCGGCCAGCGTCCCGCAAGATGAGGTCGAAACCGGCGCTTACCACGACCAGCAGCACGAGAACCAGCAGCACGGCGAGCCAGCCCGGCACACGGGTCACCAGCGTCATGCCCACCAGCGCGATCACTACCAGTATGGCCATCGCCGGGAGGCTGCGCCGCGGGAGCGAGGCGAGTCGTAGCAGCATGGTACCCAGGGTATAGCCGACCGCTCGATCTGCACCACCCTAGCTTGCAACCAGCTGGAGGCGAGAGGGCGCGCCTCCGACGATAGTCTTCCTCCCGGCGACGCGGCTTGACTGATGGTCAGGGGCAGCGGGCATGGGACGGTTCGCGGCGGTGGTACACTAGGCCGAGGCCGGTCCGCGCCGGTTATCTTGTAGGTCGGAAGGTTTGCAGACGGTATGGCTACTCGCTGGGCACAGGCGGCCATGGACCGCCTCAATAGCCGGTTGGCGCAGCAAGCACTTGACCCGGCAACGTTCCGCACCCGCCCCGAGCGCGCCATTCTGGTCGGCGTCGAGGTACGTCACGGCGCCAGAGAGCCGAACACGGACACTCCCGGCGCTGCCGTGCTGCCGCTGGAAGACTCGCTCGCCGAGCTAGCCCTGCTGGCCAACACCGCTGGCGCGGAGGTCGTGGGAACGCTCGTGCAGCGGCTCAACCGGCCGCATCCGGCGACCTACATCGGCCCCGGTAAAGTGGCCGAGTTGGGTGAATTCCTGTCTGCGGAGCAGGCTGACCTCGCCATCTTCGATCTCAACCTCAGCCCGACCCAGCAGCGGAACCTCGGCGAGCGTCTGCGGCGCCGGGTGGTGGACCGGACGGCGCTCATTCTGGATATCTTTGCCCAACGTGCCCAGACGCGGGAGGGTCAACTCCAAGTCGAGTTGGCGCAGCTAGAGTACCTGCGCCCCCGCCTGAGCCAGATTTGGGAGGAGTGGTCCCGGCTCGGTGGTGCCGAGGCCGGCACCGGCGGCGCGCGCGGCGGCCGCATCGCTACTCGCGGCCCCGGTGAAACTCAGCTGGAAACGGACCGGCGCAGTATTGATCGGCGCATTGCCGAGCTGAAGAAAAAGATCGCGGCCATCAGCTCTCAGCGCGGGCTGTATCGGTCCCGGCGCAAGGCCGGCGGCCCGCCGATTGTCGCCCTCGTCGGCTACACCAACGCCGGCAAATCTACCTTGCTGCACGCTCTCACCAACGCCGACGTGCTCCGGGAAGACAAGCTCTTTGCCACCCTCGATCCAACGACGCGGCGGGTGCAGTTGCCGGGCGGACAAGCTATCTTGCTGACCGACACGGTTGGGTTCATCCAACGGCTGCCCACCAACGTCATCGCCGCGTTCCGGGCCACGCTGGAAGAGGTGGACGAGGCCGACATCTTGGTCCACGTCGTGGACGCAACGCATCCCAATATGCGCGAGCAGATCGCTACCGTGGGCCACACGCTGAACGCGCTCCACATCTCCGCCAAGCCGATGATTACGGCGCTCAACAAGCTGGACCTGCTCCCGCCCGCCGCTCGGCGCTCCCTGACTACCCATGCCGCACAATCCGCTGCCGGTGCGAAGGGGGATGGGTCAGGCGATCAATTCATGGAGCTACCCAACCCGGTGCCCATCAGCGCGGCTCACGGTGACGGTCTCGACGACTTGCTCCAAGCGGTCCAAGCCACCATCGTCGCCGAGGACCAGGTCCAATTGCGGGTCCGCATCCCGTATCGGCTGGGTAGACTGGTCCAGCTCTTCCACACCTCGGGCACGGTCGAGGACGAGCAGTACGAGGTTCAAGGCACCGTCATCACCGGCACCATTCCCGAACGACTGGCCGCCACCTTCCAGCCCTATCAGCTTTAGGGGCAGCCGGCGGCCCTGCCCGGCGGTGCGGTCAGCGCGCCCGCAGCAGTACGAGGGCGGACAGACCCAGCGGCAGGTCGGCCCACCGTAGCCACTGCGCTTCCAGCCACAAGATTGCGGTCAGCGCCGCGTTGACGACACCGGGCGCCTCCTGCACTTCCGACTCTCCGGTGTGGCCGCCGGCTTCCCGGCGGACCACCTTTGCCCAGCGGGCAGCCGCCGCAACCGGAAGCAGCAGGGTGTTGGTGTAGGTGCCGCGGACCACTTCCCATTGGGCCTGCTCGGCCTTGGCCCGTAACTCACCAAGCCAGTAGCGCTGTCGAGCGTGTACTGCCTCGTCGTGCGCGCTCCACAGCGCCGGCATAGCCGGCACGCGCACCAGTCCCCAGCCGCCCGGGCGCACCACTCGACGTAACTCCCGTAGCGCCGCCACATCGTCAGGCACGTCGCGATGATAGAGCACGTCGAAGCTGGTGACGAGATCAAAGGCAGCGTCGGGATACGGCAGCGCTAGGAGGGAGCCCTGACAGACGCGCGTCAGCCGGCGCTGCCGGCAGTAGGCGAGCGCATCCGGCGAGCGTTCCACGCCCCACACCCGGCCATACGGCGCGAGCCAGCGCAAGGCACCGCCGGTGCCGCAGCCGGCGTCGAGGATGCGGAGCGTGCTACCGGTGAGGGCGGGCGCGAGGAGCACCGCGGCGATCCGGCGCATGCCCACGAACCACCAGAGCCGGTCTTCGAGCCGGTAGAGGCGCGCGTACTCGTCGCGGTTCATGGGTGGCTATCAGTTATGAGCTACCAGTCGTCAGCTTCCCGCTCCGCACTAGCAGCCGGCAAGGGTTTCGCGGAGCGCCGCAGCAACGTACTGCACGTCGTCGTCGGTCAACTCCGGGTACAGCGGTAGCGACAAGATTTCCGCAGCCGCTTGCTCGGTGTGTGGAAGACTGCCGGGAGTGTAGCCGAGGTCCCGATACGCCTCCTGCAAATGCACCGGCACCGGGTAGTGTACCTGTGTGGCGATGCCACGCTCGCGCAGCCTGGCCTGCACCCGGTCGCGCTCCGGTAGGCGCACGACGTAGAGGTGGTAGGCGTGCGTTGCCCACGCGGCCTCGGTAGGCACCTGGATCGTGCTCGCCCCGGTGCCACCGAGCGTGTCACCGGCCAGTGCTGCTGTATAGAGCGCAGCCAATCGGCGACGGCGGGCATTCCAGCGATCCAGATAGGGCAACTTTGCTCCCAGGACGGCTGCCTGCAACTCGTCGAGGCGGGAGTTGTAGCCCTTGATCGCGCTGTAGTAGCGCTCACTCCAGCCGTAGTTACGCAGCAGCACCAGCCGCTCCGCCAGCGCCACGTCGTTCGTGACTACCGCGCCGCCATCGCCATAAGCGCCGAGATTCTTCGTGGGGTAGAAGCTGAAGGCGCCTGCTGCACCGAGTGTGCCGCAGCGCCGGCCGCGATAGGCCGCCCCGTGCGCCTGCGCCGCGTCCTCCACCACTACCAGGCTGTGACTCTCGGCCAGCGGAAGGATGCGGTCCATGCCCGCCGGGTGGCCGTAGAGGTGGACGGGGACGATGGCCTTGCTGCGCGGCGTAATCCGCCGCTCCAGGTCCGCGCAATCCATCGTGTACGTGTGCGGGTCAATGTCTACGAAGACCGGGGTTGCTCCCGTGGAAGAGATCGCCACGGTCGTCGCCACGGCGGTGTGCGAGACGGTCAGCACCTCGTCGCCCGGCCCGATGTCGAGCACCCGGAGCGCCAGGTGAATGGCCTCGGTGCCGGAGCCGACGCCGACGGCCCGCGCGACGCCCAAATAGTCCGCCCAGGCCGCCTCGAACGCTGTAAGCTCCTGTCCGAGCACGAAGAAGCTCGTATCCAAGACGCGCTGCACGGCCGCATCCAGCTCATCCTTGATGGTGAGGTATTGCGGCTTGGTCAAGAAGAACGGGATTTCGCGCTTCACTCGCCTTGTCCTTGTTGTCTGCTCTGGGACGCTGGCGTCGCGCTCTTCATCCCCCCGGCTCGCTCCGATTGGGTCTACGGTTGTGCAGCGTCGGGGGTCAGGTACTGCGCCCGATACTCCCGGAAATAAGCAATCGTGCGGCGCACCCCCTCGGCTACGTCCACCCGTGGCTGCCAGCCGAGCGCCCGCGCGATCTTGCCGGACTCGAGGTAGATGCTCCCTACGTCAATGCGCTTCCGTTCGTCCGGAAACGCGCGGTAGACTACCCGACCACTGCCGGCCACCCGCACGATCAACTCGGCCAAGTCGCGTAGACTGATCGGCTGCTGTCCCCCGACGTTGAAAACTTCGCCATCGGCGGCATCGCTGATAGCGGCGAGGAGGAACGCCTCCACTACGTCATCAACGTAGGTCAAGTCACGCAGTTGACGACCGTCACCCCATACTTCGATCTCCTGATCCTCGATGGCGAGCCGCAGCCAGTAGGGAATAAAGGCCTGCCTCGGTCCGAGCCGGAGCGCCTGCCTCGGCCCATAGGTATTCGTCAGCCGGAGCGAGGTAGCGCGAATGCCGTAGACCTCGTGATAGAGGATATGGTAGCGCTCACCGGCGATCTTGTTGATCCCGTTCACATCCGTCGGCCGGGTGGGATGGTGTTCATCGGCAGGCACGTATTCCGGCCGGCCATAGACCTGCCGGGTGCTGGCGTATACCACCTTGACCGCGGGGTTGTGCCAACGGCAGGCCTCCATGAGCGCCAGCTGTGCTCGACAGTTGATCTCCAAGTCCATGAAAGGGTCGTTCATGCTGTCTATGTGGGCCACCTGTCCGGCCAAGTTGAAGATCACGTCCTGCTCGCGCACCAGTAAGCTCAGGCGGGGTTGATCGCGGATGTCCGCTTCGACAATGGTGAGCCGGTCGCGCGCATCATCCACGTTGAAGTAGTTCCCGCCGTGATGCGGGATCATGGCGTCTACAAGCACCACCTGCGCCCCGAGGCTGACAAGCCGCCGCGCCAGATTGCTGCCGATAAAGCCGAGGCCCCCGGTGACGAGCACGCGCCGTCCGGCGAAGTGGTGCGCCAGGTCCGTGTTCTCCATAAGCTCCTAAACGGTCATCGCTCCCCGGTGCCCTCTTTCGCGCCGCCGGTATCCGCCGCCGGCCGCTTCCCGCTCTCTACGATTGGAGTGGGGACCGAGGGCTGCGGAGCCGCTCGCTTGCCCTCGCCCTGGATGACCAGCCGCCACCACAGCACGAGGATACCGATGCCGACCGCGTAGAGGCGGCGGAAGTTGAAGAACTGCGAGACGCCGTAGGCGCGGTGATAGTGGTGGACCGGCACTTCGACGGTGGAGAAGCCGGCGTCTTGCACCCGACGCATCAGTTCCAGGCAAATGACCCCGCTGTCCTGCGTCAAGGTCACGCGGTCGAAGATGGACCGGCGCATCAGTCGGAAGTCGCAGTCGGTGTCGTGGATACGCAGGCTGAAAAGCAGCCGGACCAGATGATGATAGAGCCGCCCGATGATGATGCGGTGGAGGGGATCGTGGCGGGTGATCTTGTTCCCCATCACCAAATCCACCCCGTCTACCATGCGCGGAGCCAGCACGCGCAGCTCCCGCACGTCATATTGCGCGTCACCATCGGTATAAAAGATAAGCTCCTTCGTGCCCGACGCGAAGCCGACGCGCAGTGCCCCGCCGTACCCCAGGGGCTGTTTGTAGCGCATGATCCGCAGCCGTCCGTCCGCCGTGACGGAGCTACGCCACAGCCGCTCATCCAATCGCGTAGCTCCGGCGTCGGCGCCGGCCGCGTAGAGTGTTTCCAGCTCGTCGAGGATGTCGTTGGTGTAGTCGGTGCTGCCGTTCTCGACGACGATGACCTCATAGTCGTCGGTCAGCTCGCGGAGTACCCGCATCATCTCGATGACCATCGAGGCGATGGTGCCACCGTCGTTATAGCAGGGAAAGAAGGCCGAGATACTCGGCCGCGACTCACTCATGGCGTGTTCCAAGGTACGGAGTGCCGCTGTTAACGGGGGCCGATTTCCTTACGACATGTGGCATGCTGCGCTGAGGTTATTTGGGCCCGGAAGGTGCCGGGCAACTCTGGCGCGTCCGCCGCTCTGGTGGACTACGCCCCTAGCCCGCCACCTCGGCGATGGCCGCCTCGAGCAGGTCCAGCCCGACCGTCACTTCCTCTTCCGTGATAACTAACGGCGGTGAGATGCGGATGACGTTGCCGTAGAAGCCAATCGGCGCGATCAGGAGCAGGCCGCGCCGGTAGGCTGCCTCGATGATCGCTCGCGTGGTATCCGGCGCCGGCTCGCACGAGGTCGGTGACGTGCCAGGTCTGCACCACCTATCTCCATCTGATCGTGCAGACTTGGCGTCGTCAGAATCGCGGACGATCTCCAGTCCCCAAGCCAAACCGAGACCCCGTGCCTCGCCGACGCAGTCCCACCGCTCGACCATCTGCTGTAATCGCCGGTCGAATAGTCCACCCAGCGCCGCTGCGTTCTCCGAAAGCTGCTCGCCGATGATGACCTCGATGTTTTCCAGCGCCACTCGCGAGCAGAACGCATTGCCACCGTGCGTGCTGCCCATCGAGCCGGGACTCAGCGCATCCATAATCCGGGACTCGGCCACGACGGCAGAGAGCGGAACGGAGCTGGAAATGCCTTTGCCCAGGCAGAGGATGTTGGGCACGACATCGTAGTGCTCGTATCCGAACAGCTTGCCGGTCCGACCGAACGACGCCTGCACCTCGTCAATGATGAGCAGGATGTCGCGGTCGCGGCACCATTGCGCCAGCTTCGGGAACCAGCCAGCGGGCGCCATCACCGAACCGGCGGCGCCTTGGTAGGTCTCGGTGATGACCGCAGCGACCCGGCCCTCGGTCTCCGTCTCGATGAGCCAATCGAGATAGTCGGTCCCGTGCAGCCGGCACGAGTCCGGCGTGCTACCGAACGGGCACCGATAGCAGTAGGGGAACGGCGCAAAGACGACGCCCGGCAGGAAGGGACCGTAGCCGCGCGTGCCGGCGCCTTGCCGGCGCCCGCCGATGGTCATGGCGCCGAACGTCCGGCCGTGAAACCCGCCGTGGAAGGAGATGATCTCGTAGCGCCCCGTCGCCAGCCGCGCCATTTTGATCGCGGCTTCCGTCGTCTCGGCGCCCGTCGTCAAGATGACGGCCTTGTCCAGGTTGGGCGGCGTAATCTCGACCAGCTTTTGCGCGAGCCGCACGCGCCACTCACTCGGAAAGTCGTAGCAGTTGACTACCTGGTCGGCCTGCTCGCGCATGGCAGCCACCAGCCGCGGGTGCGAGTGACCGGCGTTGGCGACCACCACACCAGAGGTAAAGTCGAGGAAGATGTTATCGTCGGCATCCTCTACCCAGACGCGCTCGGCACGCTGCCAGACGAGCGGCACTTGGTCGGTCATCGAGTGCGGCTCGTACTGCTCGGACAGGGCCAGCAGCGCTCGTCCGCGCGGGCCTGGCAGCTCCGTGCGGATCATGGGGCCTTTGAGCGCCAATTCCGTAACCATATCTCACCTCATTGGAGTCGCCAGCACCCCTCCGGCACAGCCCCTGGGGTGATAGCATCCTAGAGTGTACCTGCGGTCACGCCTCGATGCAGGGTGACCCCGGCGTCATTCCGGCCTCCGCCGGAATCCAGTGGCCGGGGGGTGGACTGCGGCTTCCGCCGCAGTGACGAGATAGGAGTCAGCAGGGAAGAGCCATGAGACAGACAGAGACTACCACCCAAACGGAACCGGAGGTCCGCTACCCGCGCACGATCCTGGGCACCGCCTGTGTGCCCTGGCGCGCGGACTGGTCCTTGGACGAAGACCTCTTTCGCGCTGGGGTGCGCGGGCTGATTGGGCAGGGCATAAAAGACCTGTACGTCTTCGGAACCGCCGGCGAGGGCTACGCGGTCAGCGACCGGCAGTTCGACGAGATTACGCGCGTGTTTCACGAGGAGACGCGAGCGCCGGACGTGCGCCCCATGGTCGGGGTGATTAGCCTGTCCCTTACCACGATTATCGAGCGGATCGAGCGCGCCGCTGCGCTGGGGTTTGAGGTCTTCCAAATCTCGCTCCCCAGCTGGGGAAGTCTCAGCGATCGCGAGCTACACACGTTCTTCCGGGAGGTCTGTGGCCGGTTTTCCGAGCTGCGCTTCCTCCACTACAACCTGCCGCGGGCGGGACGGGTACTCACCGCGGAGGAGTATGTCCCGCTGGCCGCCGAGCACCCCAATCTCGTTGCCACCAAGTACGGCGCAGGCGAGTTGCGGACAGTGGTCGGCCTGCTCACGCTGGTACCGCAGGTTCGCCACTTCTTCACCGAGTTCGGCTTTGGTGCCGGCAGCCTGATCGGGCCTTGTGGGTTGCTGGCCTCAAGCTCCACCGCCAACCTGGCCCGGATGCGCCGGTACTACGCGGCCGGGGTCGCCCAGGACGTGCCCGCGCTCCGGCGCATGATGGGGGAGCTGCGGGAAGTGGGCGCTGTGTTGCACCAGGCCGTTGGCGCTGCGGCGCACATGGACGGCGCTTATGACAAGTTCTTCAGCAAGCTCCACCAGCCGGACTTCCCGCTGCGGCTACTCCCACCCTACGAGAGCGCGAGCGATGCCGCCTTCGAGCAGTTTCGCGCCCAGCTCGCAGCAGCCTATCCGCAGTGGCTGCCCGGCGGTACAGCGTGATCGCCGGGCAGGGTTCTTCAGCCACAGAGAACACAGAGAGCACGGAGTATGTGTGCAGCACAACAGGCGAGGCTGAAAGCTGAAGGCTGATTGCTCGATGCGCGTGCTCTACGTCTTCTCACAGCGCAAGCTGCCGCTGCTTGAGCAGTGGCGTGCCGGGCAGCAGCCCGATACGCTGCTCTTCGGCTACAACCACCTCGCCGCGTTCGGCGTGCAGGCGGCGGTGTGGGAGCCGACGTACCCGGCGGTGGGGCGGTGGGCGGCCCAGCAGATCGGGCGGCTCGGCCCGGACGCGCTACAACTTCGTACCTGGCGCCAGTTGCGTCAGGCGGATGCGGCGCTGCTCATTGCCGGTTGGCCGTTGCTCCTCGTGAAGCGTCTCCGGCGCTGGCAGCGGCCGCGGATGCTCTGGCTCAACATGACCCTCTCGACGCTGTTGCGTCGGCGGACGCCGTTGCAGCACGTGCTCCGCTGGGCATTGGGCGGCGCCGACGGCATTGTCTGTGTGGCACAGGCCCAGGTGGACGACCTCGCCAGGCGCCTCGGGCGACCGCACCGGGAGCTGCCGGTGGTACGGTCGGGGGTAGATGCGCGCTTCCACACGGCAGTACCGTCCGGCGACGACCGGCCGACCGAACAGCAGTCCTTCATTCTGGCCGCCGGACGCGATCCTGGGCGCGACTACGGCACGCTGGTCAGCGCGGTGACTCGGCTCGATGTGCCGCTACGGATTGTTGCCAGCCGGGCCAACGTCGCCGGGCTGATGGCTGCCGGTAAAAGTCAAGGTGGTGCGGCACCAGCGTCTCAGCGACTCCCGGCCAACGTCGAGTTGCTGCTGGACCACCCCCCGGCCAAGCTGCGGGAGCTGTATCGCGCAGCGGCGTGCATCGCCGTCCCCACCCACGGCGACGGCTGGCCGCACGGCTCCGACTGCTCCGGTACGCTGGTACTGTTGGATGCCATGGCGACAGGTCGCGCTGCCGTCGTGAGCGAGCGGCGGGCGCTTGCCGACTATATCGTGCCGGGACGCGAGGCATTGACGGTGCCACCCGGCGATGCGGCTGCACTCGCGTCGGCGCTCCGGCGCTTGCTCGACGACCGGCAGTTGGCGCGCCGCGTAGGCCAAGCCGGACGAGCGGCCATCGAGGCCGGCCTGACGACCCGCCACTTTGCAGCCGGGTTGGCGCCGCTGCTGGCCGGCGAGGCACACCGACCGGCGGCCGGGAGCGGGCCGTGACGGCTACAAGCCGGGGGCCGGCGGTGCTGTCATTGAGCCTCGACCAGCAATTCGCCGCACCGCCGAGCGAAGACCGGGTCGGCATCGGTGATACGCTGACGCGGCACCGCCAATACGCGGAGCGCCTGGACGGACTGCACGTGCTGGTGCGTTCGCACGCCGGGGCCGCGCTCCGGTGCCCCAACGACCGCTTGGAGCTAGGACCGCGGCTATGGTCGTACCCCTTCGCCGTTTCGCAGCGGTGGCGCTATCCGGCGGTGGCCTATCGTCTGGGCAAGGAGCTACTACGCACCACGCCGATTGACGTAATTACGGCGCAGGACCCGTTCCTCACCGGCTTGGTCGGCTGGCTGCTCGCGCGACGACACGGACTGCCGTTCAACCTCCAGATTCACTTCGACATCTTGGACAATCCGTACTGGCTGCTAGAGCGGCCGATCAACCTCGCGCTGCACCTCCTGGCGCATTGGCTCGTCCGCCGCGCCGATACGGTGCGCGTTGGCACCACGCGCGAGCACCGCAAGCTGTGCGGCTACGGCCTTGCCCCGGAGCGGGTGACGGTGGCGCCCGTGCCGGTTGACCTGACCCGGTTCGTCAGCCCCAATGGCCGGTTGCTGCGGGACGCGCTGCTGGCAGGGCGCTTCACTCGTTTGGTGTTATGGGTAGCGCGGCTGGTGCCGCAGAAGGACGGGAAGACGCTGCTGAAAGCCGCCGCGCGGGTGGTCAAGGAGCGACCGCAGACCCGGTTTGTGCTGGTCGGGCAGGGGCCGCAGGAGCAGGCGCTACGCGCCTACGCCGGGAAGCTGCGGCTCGGCGACCACGTACACTTCGCGGGCGCGGTGGACCATCAGGCGGTGGTGGCCTACTTCAGCGCCTGTGATGTCTTGGCGCTTTCTTCGCTCTACGAAGGAACGGCCTTAGTCTTGCTGGAAGCGGCAGCGGCGCAACGCCCGGCGGTGGCAACCGACGTGGCCGGTGCGGAGGATGTCATTCAGGAGGCGCTGTCCGGCTTCATCGTCCCCATCCGGAGCGACGCTGCGCTGGCGGACCGCCTCAATGTCGTACTGGACAGCAGCCGGCTAGCGCGGACGATGGGACGCCGTGCCCACGACCACGTGCGGGATCGCTTCCAGCCGGAGGCGCTCCTGGAGCGGCTGATTGACCTCTGGACACGCACGGCCATGCAGGGTGGCTGGGCACCGGCCGGGGGATGAGGCGAGCCTTGCCCTGTATCTGCGGAGAACATCTATATGCGTAGCTGGGCAAGGCGGGCGCTGTGGCCGCGGCAGTATGACCGGTCGAGGTGTTTCAACGAGCGGTTCTTGGCCGGGCTGGACGGGGTCGTGCTCGACATCGGTTGCGGTGCCTTCCGCGACAAGTTCGCCCTCCCACCGACCGCGCGCTACTACGGTCTCGACCTGTCCGGGCGCGCCAGTCACCTGCGGGGAGACGGCCATCGTCTGCCGGTCGCCGACGGCTGCGCCGACTGGGTGCTGCTGGTCGCCGTTCTGGAGCATGTGGAGCGGCCGGAGGTCGTGTTGGCCGAGGCGCGCCGGGCGTTGCGCCCCGGTGGACGCGCCTACGTCGCAGTACCGTTCCTACAGATGGAGCACGCCGCTGCCGACTACTGGCGCTGGACCGGGCAGAGCTTCCCCCGTATGCTCACGGCGGCGGGCTTTGATATCGTGGAGATGGGCACGAACGGCGGGGTTCTCGTGCTGCTCGACTACTTGCTTTGGCACGCCCTGCGGCACATGAAGCGCACGCGGGCCTGGCTGGTACTGCCGATGCTTCTCGCGCTCAAGGCGCTTGTGCAGCCGCTGGCTCGGCTCGACGACGGCGCTGACGACCCGCTATTTGCGACCTCGTTTCACGCGCTGGTGACAGTGCCGGGGGAGGCCGAGCGTGAATCCGGCCGTAGGTCGCGGCTTCAGTAAGGGACAGTAATGCGCTACGCATTGCGTCCCGCGACCGCTGGCGACTACGACTTCATCTACAAGGTTAAGACCACTACCCTGAGGGAGTATATCGCCCAGACTTGGGGTTGGAATGAGGCCGACCAACAAGCTCGCTTCGGGGCATTGTTCGATCCAGCGCAGTGGCAGGTTGTGCAGCTCGACGGCCGCGACGTTGGTGTATTGTGCCTAGAGCGCGAGGAGGGTGGTCTTTTTCTCGCCAACATCGAAATCCTGCCACCGTTCCAGAATCGAGGTATCGGCACCCGTATCATCGAAGACATCCTGGCGTCCGCAAGGCGTGACTGCCTCCCGGTACGCTTGCAAGTCTTGAAAGTGAACCCAGCGCGGCGGCTCTATGAGCGGCTGGGATTCGTGGTCACCGGTGAGACAGACACGCACTATCTGATGGGGTGCCCGCCTGAACCCTGCACGCAATGAAAGCCAATGTCTGATCCCGGCCGTCTGCTCTACCTGGCCAATGTGCGTATCCCCAGCGAGAAGGCGCACGTCTATCAGATTTTCCAGATGTGCGATGCCTTTGCGGCGCGCGGTGCCGCGGTGCGCCTGATCTACCCGCGACGCGCGAACTTGGACGAGCTACGGGACGTTGGTGATCCGGCGGCCTTCTATGGCATCCGGCGTCCCCCGGCACTCGTGGCGCTGCCGTGCCTCGACCCGGTGAAGCTCGTCACGATTGATCTCCCGGCTCTGGCGAGGACGCCGCTCAATCCGGCAGCGTTTGCCGTCCAAACGGCGAGCTTTGCGCTGGCCGCTACGGCTTATGCGCGTCGTGAGCTAGGTACCGGTCCGCTGGTGTACTCGCGCGACTGGCCACTGCTATGGCCGATCGTCGTCGGTCCGCGCCGGCCGCGGTTGGTCATCTGGGAGGTGCATGACCTCCCGCAAGGCCGCCTAGCCCGCCGGGCGCTGCATCGTCTGCTGCCGCGCCTGGACGGAGTGGTGTCCATCTCGCACGGCTTGGCCCGCGAGCTGGCCGGGTCGGGTGGTCGCGCCGCACCGCCAGTGCTCGTCGCGCCCGACGGCGTGGACTTGGAGCGGTTCACGCCAGCGCTCTCCACGGCGGAGGCCCGCCGGCGGCTCGACCTCCCGGTGGATCGGCAGATTGTGCTCTACGCCGGCCACCTGTACAACTGGAAAGGGGTGGACACGCTGGCCCGCGCCGCGGCACGACTGCCGGCGTCGGCGCATGTGGTGATCGTCGGCGGGACGCCGGCGGACCGGACACGCTTCGCCGCCTGGCTCCGCCGGGAGGGCCTCACCGAGCGGGTGTGTCTCGCCGGCTACGTGCCGCCGACGCAGGTGCCCACCTATCTGGCTGCCGCCGACGTGCTTGTGCTGCCGAACAGCGGCTCGGTACCGATTGCCCACACGTATACGTCGCCGCTGAAGCTGTTCGAATACATGGCGGCGGAGCGGCCGATTGTCTCCTCCGACCTGCCGGCCTTGCGTGAAGTACTGGAGCACGACAAGACCGCCTGGCTGGTGCCTGCTGACTCACCGCCGGCACTCGCCGCCGGTATCGCCGCTATCCTGAAGGACCCGGCACGCGGCCGGCGTCTGGCCGCGGCGGCGGCCGTGGTAGTGCGGCGCTACACGTGGGATGAGCGGGCCGCGCGTGTGCTGAAATGGACCTATGAGTTAGCTGCTCGGATCAACCGTTCGTGAAGGTAGTGCGTGTTCGTCGGAGTGTCTCTCTGCCGACTTGATATAACTGCAAACCTACACAATCATGCCTCGCTTTCCTAGCTTGCCCGGCAACCTCGCGCTCTGCCGCTGGCTCTGTGCGTTGCCCGATCTGCACCGGCTCCGCCCCTACTGGCACACGTTGCGCCGCGTGCGGGCCGCCGCGCTGCGCCAGCGACCCGGTTGTACCGTTGGCGGCAGTGTGACGCTGCACGAGGGCTTCTACTTCACGAGCAACTTGCGCCTCCGGCTCCACGCCGGCTGCGAGATACGCGATCACGTACGCCTCGGTATTGATGAGCCGGTCGCGGGCGCGACGAGCTTCGAGCTGGGAGAGGGCAGCGTGGTGCTGTCCGACTGCCACCTCGATTGCTCCGCACCGATCTGCATTGGCGCCGGTGTCCATATCGGCCGGCGGACGCAGATCTACACCCATGGCCACGATACGGCGCAGCGCGCTGTGCCCGTGCTAGCGGCGCCAATCCGGACGGCGCCCGTTACCATCGAGGACGACGTCATGCTCTACAGCGACGTGGTTGTGCTGCCCGGTGTCACCATCGGCCGGGGTGCCGTGGTAGCCGTGCGCGCCGTGGTGACGCGCGACGTGGCACCCTACCAGGTCGTCGGGGGTATCCCGGCGCAGCCCATCGGCGAGCGGCGTTGATGGCTGGGACGGTATCCTCAACCGGTGGGTGAGGTGGGGAAGGGAGCCGGATACCCCCCTGGCGCGATACAATTCACCTGGAGACGGACAGCACTGTGACGGAGAGCCGACGGCAGTCCACATCTCTCGTGTCTCCCCGGCGCCAGCCGCACTGCAAGCTCGGGCTGGCGCAGGTCTCACCACGCCTCGGTGACGTGGCGGCCAACGTCGAGATGCACCTGGCCTACATCGAGCAGGCGCGTGACGCCGGGGTGGACCTGCTCATTTTCCCGGAGCTGTCGCTGACCGGCTATTATGTCAAAGACCTTGTCCCGGACGTGGCGTGGCGGTGCGATGACCCGTCCTGGGAGCCGCTGCTGGCAGCGAGCCACGATCTGCCGATGATTGTCGGCTTTGCCGAGGAGTCCGAGCGCCAGCAGTTCTACATCGCTGCCGCCTATTTGGAAGGCGGCCGGATCAGGCACGTCCACCGCAAGGTCTATCCGGCGACCTACGGCATCTTTGACGACGGCCGCTTCTTCGGGGCCGGCGACCGCATGCGTGCCTTCGACAGTCGCTGCGGACGCGCCGCGATCTTGATTTGCGAGGACCTGTGGCACCCGGCCGCGGCCGTTATCGCCTCCTATGACGGCGCTGAGGTCTTGATCGGCATCTCCAGCTCGCCTGGCCGCGGTACGTCGGAGTCATCGCCCGATCTCGATAGTGCGCTGGCCTATGAGCGTATCGGAGAGTTCTACTCGCAGTTCTTGACCTGCTACGTTGTCCACTGTAATCGCGTCGGCTACGAGGACGGGATCAGTTTCTTCGGCGGATCGAGTGTGTTCGGGCCGGACGGGCAGCGCCTCGCCCACGGACCGTACTATGAGGAATGCCTGGTTACTGCCAAGCTCTCGCCGGTGCCGCTGCGCCGGCAGCGCAGCCGCCTGCCTCTGTTACGCGATGAGCGCCTCGACTTGACCTATCGTGAGCTAGCCCGTATCTACCGTTCCCACTACGATCTACCATGACCACCAGCACCGACGAAGCCGCTCCGAGCACCTTCACCGTACCGCCGGCGCTGGCAGCGCGTGCGGATCAGGGGATGCGCCTCAACGTCGAGTTGACGACGCGCCTGCTGCACGGGTTCATCCGGGAAGAGATTGCCAAGGTCGGGTACGAGCGCGTGGTGGTGGCGCTGTCCGGGGGCATTGATTCGGCGTTGACGGCCTACTTGGCAGTCACCGCGCTGGGACCGGACCGCGTGCGAGCGATCATGCTGCCCTACCGCACCAGCAATCCGGCCAGTCTCGGTGACGCGCATCGTGTGGTTGAAGCGCTCGACATTGACTACCGCATCTTCGAGATTACGCCGATGGTCGAAGCCTATACCGATTGGGAAGAGGAAATGACCCCCAAGCGCCGTGGCAACGTCATGGCGCGGGCGCGCATGATCGCCGTCTACGACCAGTCCGAGGCGTTTGAGGCCCTCGTCGTCGGCACCAGCAACAAAACGGAGCTGTTGCTGGGCTACGGCACGCTTTGGGGCGACATGGCCAGTGCTCTGAACCCCATCGGCGACCTGTACAAAACGCAAGTGCGCCAACTGGCGACTGCGCTCGGTGTGCCCCAGGCCATTCTCGACAAGCCGCCCAGCGCCGATCTCTGGGAAGGGCAGTCGGACGAGAGCGAGTTGGGCTTCACCTACGAACAGGTGGACCAGTTGCTGTATCTGCTGATAGACGAGCGGTACTCGGCCGGCGAGCTGATTGCGGAGGGCCTTGATCCGGCCTTTGTCCGGCGGGTGCAGCGCCTGGTGCAAGGCTCGCAGTTCAAGCGCCAGCTGCCCCTGATCGCCAAGGTCTCGCAGCGCACGATAGACCGCGACTTCCTCTACCTCCGCGATTGGGGGCGGTAGTGCCTCATGCCTCGTCTTCCTCGTATCGCCGGCAGCGAGTGCTTGCGAGCACTGCGTCGTGGTGGCTGGGAGGTTGTACGCACACGGGGAAGCCACCGGCAGCTTAACCATCCAGAGAAGCCCGGGCGCCGAGTAACGGTACCTCTGCACGCTGGCCGGACGCTTTCACCGCGTGTGCTCAACACGATTCTCAAGCAGGCTGACATGACAGCCGACGAGTTCCGGGCGCTCCTCTAGCCGTGGGAGACAGCGGTGTATCATGTGTATGGAGAACCATATGCGCCAAGTAACCGTCGTCCTCATACCAAGCTCAGGGCATGGTGGCCCCTGGACGGCCATCCTGCCGCCCTATGGCTCGGATCGCCTGACGGCGCCATCTCGCAGCTTCGCCCTGAAGCGTGCTCAGGCGGCGCTGCCCGAACACTTGGCTACGCTCGCAGCAGCGGGTTTGGATGATCCGCCAGCCGGAGGGCCGGCAGCACTTGCCCGTGTCCAAGTGAACGAGCCCCTACACCGGACGTATACCGTTGTGCTGGAGGCGGACGAGGAATCAGGAGCGTTTACCGTGACTGTGCCGCTACTTCCTGGCTGCATTACAGAAGGGGCGGATCGTCAGGAAGCCTTGGCAATGGCAGCCGAAGCTATCGGTCTGGTGCTGGAGCACATGGCTGCCGAGAATGAACCGCTCCCGGCAGAGGTGCGGCCTCCGGAGCTAGCCACACTCACTGTGGCTCGGACCAGAGCTATAGCCTCCGCGATGGCGTGAGGCAATGATCGCGTAGCTTCATGAGCCGTCTGTTTGTCGTCGCAACGCCCATCGGCAATCTGGGCGACATCACGCTGCGTGCCTTGGAGGTGTTGCGCTCGGTCGGTCACATCGCCGCCGAGGACACCCGCCATACGGCCAAGCTGCTGCGCCACTACGAGATCGCCACGTCGCTCATCAGTTATCACGAGCATAACCGGCACCGGCAGTTGCCGCGTATCCTGGCCTTGCTGGCTCAGGGCGATGTCGCGCTGGTCAGCGATGCTGGCACGCCCGGTATCAGCGATCCTGGCGCCGAACTGGTCACCGCCGCGGACGCCGCCGGCCACGTGGTTGTGCCCCTGCCCGGCCCCTCGGCGTTAAGCGTCATTCTCTCCGTGGCCGGCTGCGGCGCCGGGCCGGTTCACTTCCTGGGCTTCCTGCCCCGCAAGCGTAAGGCTCGCCGCGACCTCATCGAGCGCTATGCGGCTTTCCCGGGTGTCACCGTGTTCTTCGAGACGCCGCACCGGCTCCAAGCGGCGCTCGCCGACATCGCGGCCGTTGCCGGAGCGCAGCAGTTCGTCGTGGGCCGCGAGCTGACCAAGCTCCACGAGGAGATCGTCCGCGGGCCGGCCGCCGCGGTCGCGGCGCAGTTCGCACTCAAGCCACCGCGTGGCGAGTTCGTCCTAGTGCTGCAAGGCAGTGGTGATGGGCCGCCGACGGTCCCTTCGGTGGAGCCGGAGCTACTGCGCCGCGACGACGCGCTGCTGGTCCAGCGCTTCGCCGCGTTGTGCGATGAGCTGGGCGACCGCCGGCAGGCCCTCGCGCAGCTTGTCGCCGAGACGGGGCAGTCGCGCCGCGAGGTCTATCGCCGGCTGCATCAGGAGGAGTGACGAGTGGCGGCGGTGCGGGGGGGGGGCGGGGGGGGGCGGGTGCAGCGTGCTGTAACCCTCTACGCTGTGTGCTCTGTGGCTAACCCGGCTCCCTACTGCCCCGGCCCCCTCTGCTATCATCGCTTCCGATGCTCTTCGATACACACGCCCATCTCAACGCCCCGGCCTTTGCCTCCGATCTGGACCGAGTGCTGGCGCGCGCGCGGTCGAAAGCGGTGTCGCAGCTAGTGGTGGTGGGCTATAATCTCGCTTCGAGTCACCGGGCGATGACCCTGGCCCAACGCTATCCGGGGCGGTTGCACGCAGCCGTCGGTATTCATCCCCACGACGCCGAGCAAGCGGACGCGGCCGGTGTTGCGGCAATTCGCGATTTGGCTGCCGAGCCGGGCGTGGTCGCTATCGGGGAAACCGGGCTAGACTACTACCGTAATCTGGCGCCGCGGGCGCGACAGCAAGAAGCCTTTGCAGCGATGCTTGATCTCGCAGAGGACCTGGACTTGCCCGTCATCATCCATAGTCGCGCGGCGATTGCGGACGCGCTGGCGGCAGTTGAAGGGCGTCGGCTGAGGGCCGGCGGCGTGCTGCATGCGTTTGCCGGGGAGTCGAGCGACGTGGAGCGGGCGGTAGCTGCCGGATTGCTACTCTCGTTTGCCGGGCCACTGACTTATCGCCGCGCCGACACGCTGCGGGCGGCTGCCGCCGTAGTGCCGGCCGAGCGGCTCCTCGTCGAGACGGATTGCCCGTACTTGCCTCCGCAGCCGTGGCGGGGCCGGCGTAACGAGCCGGCGTACCTGCCGGCGACGGTCGAGACCCTGGCGACCGTGCGGGGCATGACCACGGCAGCGTGTGCGGCCCTCGTTACCGCGAACGCAGAGCGCTTGTTCGGTGGTGCCGGACGCACGGGTCAGAGGACAACAACAGCGTGACTACTGACGTTGACGACGCCAGAGCCGCATCTGTTACCTCCACGCCCTTCAGCCCGGTGTTGTCAGAGCTTGATGGCGTCGAGGGTCGGCTCAACGCCGTCTCGGACGTGGACCATCCGATCTTGGGCCAGACGCTGCGGCTGATCCTCGGGCCGGGGGGAAAGCGCCTACGTCCCGCATTGGTCCTGCTCACCTCCGGCTTCAACGGCACACCGCTGGACCGACGTGAGCGGCTGGCCGTCGCGGCAGAGCTGCTGCACACGGCAACTCTGGTGCATGACGATATCCTCGACGAGAGTGCGGCCCGCCGCGGCCGAGCCACGGTCAATACGGTCTTTGGCAACTCGTTGGCCGTGCTGACCGGCGACTACCTGTTTGCCAAGGCCGCCGAATTCGTAGCGAGCCTGGA
The DNA here is from genome assembly GCA_965220865.1 of Chloroflexota bacterium. Taxonomy (GTDB): domain Bacteria; phylum Chloroflexota; class UBA11872; order UBA12225; family JAJDUF01; genus JAJDUF01. The sequence continues at coordinate 1,246,077 of OZ244848.1, read as the reverse complement.
TAGCCCGGCGATTATGGGCATCTTCGCGTGGGCGGTGATGGAGCTGTGCCAGGGAGAGATGCTGCCCCTGAGCCTCAACGGTGATCCTGCTTCCGAGCGGACGTCCGGGGTCACCGAACAGCTGCACCGCTTGGAGGACACCTACTTGGCGAAGGTACGCAGCAAGACGGCCTCGTTGCTGGCGATGTGCTGCCAGACAGGCGCAATGCTGGACGGGGCCGACGAGGCGGTGGTCTCCCGTATGCGGCAGTATGGCCTGGAGCTAGGCGTGGCCTTCCAGATCATTGACGACATTTTGGATTTGACGAGCACCGAAGAAGTGCTCGGCAAGCCAGTGGGCAGTGACCTACTCCAAGGCACGATGACGCTGCCGATCATCTATTTCCTCGAGGCGCAGCCGCAGCACCCGCTCGTGGACATCCTGATGACCGACGGAACGCCGACTGACGAGCACCGCGTCCGGCAGTTTGTGGCTGAGATACGGGAGTCCGAGGCCATTGAGCGCGCCCGCGCAGTCGCATTCCGGTTTGGTGACGCGGCTACACGCTGTCTGGAGGGGCTACCGGCGAGCCAACATGGGACAGCGCTGGCCGAGCTGGTGCGCTACGCCCTGAGCAGACAGTCCTAGGCGCCTCACCCCCCGGCCCCCTCTCCACTTGTAGAGAGGGGGTGCAGCGCGAGACAGTGGCGTGTGACCCCACGACTTCAGCAGTGAGTTGGAGCAGATGACGACCGGCCGTGGTCCTACCGAGGCTGTGCCGGCCGACGACCTCCCGACCGGACAGGCGCGGGCGCAGTACGTGCGTACACTGTTTGACGCCATCGCCCAGCGGTACGACCTGATGAACCGGTTGATGACGCTGGGGCGCGACGCTGCTTGGCGCAAGATCGCAGCGGCGGCGGTCATCGGGCCGGAAACCCGGACGGTGCTCGACGTGGGTGCCGGGACCGGTGATCTCAGCCTGGCGGTGGCCGACGCCATGCCGGGCGGTGGCCGGATCGTGGCGCTGGACTTTGCCGCGGAGATGCTCGGCGTGGCGCGTGCCAAGCTGCAACGGCGAGCAGCGCGTCAGGCCGGCCGGCCGGCGGTGGTTGTGCTCCCCGTGCAAGGAGACGCGCTAGCGCTGCCTTTGCGAGCGGATGCCTGCGATGCCCTCGTCACCGCCTTTACGGTGCGGAACTTAGCCGACTTGGACGGGGCATTGGCCGAGTTTCATCGCGTCCTGCGCCCTGAAGGTCGGCTGGCCTCCCTGGAGATTACCTCGCCGACAATGCCCGTTTTCCGGACGCTCTTTCGGTACTATTTCCGGCACGTCGTGCCGCTCGTGGGGGCAGCGGTAGCGGGTTACGGGGCGGCCTATCGCTACTTGCCGGCCTCGGTGCAAGCGTTTCTCAGCCGTCGCCAGTTCCAACGCCGCTTCCAAGCAGCCGGCTTTGCGCAGGTTACCGCCCGTCCGCTCGCGCTCGGCACCATTGCCCTCCACACGGGAACACAGGTGGCACATCCGCAGCAGCAAGCCGACCTGGTGACCGAGACGGTCCCCGCGCACGAGTGGGACGACCTGGTCCTCGGCCTGCCCGGCGCGCATCTGCTGCAAGGGGCGGCGTGGGCAGCGGCCCGCGAGCAACTGGGCTGGACGCCGCATCGGCTGGCGTTTCGTCGCGCCGGACGCCTGGTCGGGACTGCCTTGGTCCTACGCCGCCCCTTGCCTGTGCCGGGCCTCGGCATCGGCTACGTCCCGAAAGGGCCGATCCTCGCCGAGTGGACCGGTCAGGGCGTGGGCGACATGGCACGGGCGCTTGCAGCCTGGGCGCGGGACCATCGCGTGCTGTGGCTCAAGCTCGATCCCGACGTCGAGGCGGATAACAGCGCCGTAGGCCACGAGCTAGAGGCCGCCGGGTTCCTTCCGGCCGAGGAGCAGGTGCAGCTGCCGGCGACCATGCTCGTGGACCTGCGTGGCAGCGAGGATGAGCTATTGGCGCGGATGCACTCGAAATGGCGCTACAACGTGCGGCTGGCGCAGAGACGAGGGGTGCAAGTCCGCGAGGGTGACACGGACGACCTCGCGACCTTCTACTGCCTGTATGAGGAGACGGCCGCCCGCGATCATTTTGTCATCCGGCCGCTTGATTACTACCGGGTCCTGTGGGAGCACTTGCGCCAGGAGCAGGGAGCGGTGCTGCTCTTGGCGGACGTGGCCGGCGAGACGGTGGCCGGCCTTGTTGTGTGTCGGTACGGCCGCCGGGCCTGGTTTCTCTATGGCGCCTCCGGCGCGCGCCACCGCCGCGTTCAGCCAAATCACCTGTTGCAATGGCGAGCGATGCAGTGGGCACGCGAGCATGGCTGCGATACCTACGATATGTGGGGCGCGCCGAGCGAGTTACGGGAAGATGCCCCGCTGTGGGGGGTGTATCGGTTCAAGCAGGGGTTTGGCGGGCGCTATGTGCGCTGGCTGGGCGCCTACGATTATGTACCTCACCCCCGGCTCTATCGCGTCTGGCAGGTGGCGCTGCGGCTCTACCGTCGCCTGACCGTCCCCGGCAGTTCGTAGGGTTGTGGGGCGGGCGGGGCCTCACCCTCCGGCCAGTCGCTATGGGCGCGGCTACGTGCTCTGCAAGAGAGTCAGGTGCTCGTAGTCCAGGCCAGCGGTCGGATCGTCGGCCGTCGCCGCGGCGGGGTCGCCCCAGGGGTCTATGAGGCCGAACCCCAGCCCCTTGTAGGTCCAGTATGACCAGCTGAGGTCGTGTGCCTTGAAGAGTGTCAGCACGGAGCGCAGCCACGTCAGTTGGCTGCGCCGCGACGCGCGACACGAGGCGCCAAAGGAAGCGACATAGATCGGCCGGTCGTAGATCTCTTGAAACGCCAGGACCGGATCGAGCGCCGCCGCCAACGCAGCGCGGTCCCAGCGCCGGCCCACCTCGGCGCGCAGATGCTCACCAAGGGCGCCGTCCGGATACGCCGCCGGCGTCGGGGCGCTGCCGGGATAAGGCACAGCCTCACGGTAGGCGTCGCCGTGCTCTGTGGTCGCTAGCTGCTGGTGAGTGAAAAGCACTGGCTCGTAGAAGTGACAGGCGTACAGGGTGTTGGGGTCGCGCGTCGGGCGCAAGGAGTCAAACCCGGCGGGGTGGCCGCCGTCCGCGCCGCTGACTACTAGGGTGTGCCGGGTGTCCACCGCGCGGATGGCCTCCGTGATGGCGCGGGCAGTCCGGTTCCAGGAAGCTGCGGTGATCCCAGTCGGCCGGTGAACCAGATCATACGCCAGGTGGGTCTCCGGTCGGCTGGCGTAACGGGCGGCGACTGCACCCCAGAGCGCGATGAGCTGTTGCCGGTCGTCCTCCCGGTGTAGTGCGCTGAGGTGATCCGCCGGGCCCGTATCACCGCTGAGGTGCAGCGCAATGAAGCACTGCAAGCCGGCCCGCTCACACCAGTCCACAAGCTGATCTACCGCCGCCACGCCAGGCTCGCGCAGCGCCGCCCGCTCCGCGTTCCACAGGAACTGCGCTGCGACGGGAGCACGCACGTGGTTGAACTGCCACGTGGCAATCCGCCGGATGTCGGCTTCGCTCACGAAGGACGCGATATGCGCGGGTGCAAGCGAAGACTGCGACAACCAGCCGGCGAGGTTCACTCCTTGCCAACGTGCCCTGGACATCGGTCTCCCCCATTGTAGCGGCGCAGCCGGTGGCAGGCGTTGCCGATGCGGTGCAGGCTGGCGCGTCACCCTTGCCGCTGCCGCTACTCCGCCTTCCGGCAACCCGTTTAATCCGGCAGACATCGCCGTCCAGCGGTGTCTTGCTCGGTAACGGAGGGCACGTTCTCACGTTCTAAGGAGCGTCAAGATTATGGTTGCGGCTGAACCGCGGAATCGATCCAACGGTCATGTTCTGAAGAAGGACGTGCAAACTCCGCCGGCCGACGCGCCGGACGCTGCACCGGATGATACGGACGGTGAGGACGCTGGGCTGCGCGGCAGCACGTTGCTGGGCGCCTTCGTCGAAGCGCCGTCGCATGCCGCGGGCGAGGCGGACGGCGCCGGTGGAGATGAAGCATCGGGCACAGACACGCCCCTTCCTCGGCCGGCCCCTACGGAGGGGAACGGGGCTGACGCAGGCAAGCAGTGGTACTCGGACGAAGAACTCGGACAATGGATTGCTGATAGCGCCGGGGGTGAAGGCGGGCATAGCCCGCGCAGACGAGTGGACTGGCGCTGGCTGCTGTACATGGTGGTGGTAGGGCCGTTTCTGCTGGTGGGTTTGGTCTTCGCGGCGATAGCCCGTCTGCTCTTACCATCAAGAGTGCCGGTGTGGGGCTTTAGGCGCCGTATGGCGGCGTTGCGCTATTTGCTGGCCGTCGGCGTCTTGGCAGGCATTGTGGTCGTTGCGGTGCTGCTGGTGGTCAACGACGGGCTGTTTTTCCGCAGTCCGGCAGCGGAGTCCGGTGTAGGTCAAGTCGTCGTGCCCCCGGCCCAACAGCGGACGGAGGCGCCGGCCACAACGGTGGCGGGAGCGCCACCGGCTGCGGCCGAGGCGCCGGCAGCGAACACTGCGGCCCAACAGCAGACGCAAGCGCCGGCCGCACCGGCGGTCGTAGCGCCCCCGGCTGCTGCCCAGGCGCCGGTAGTGGAGACTGCCGCTCAACCGGCAGTGACCGCTGTGGCGGAGACGGTAGTGACGACGCCCGCCGTTCTACCGACGGTCGTCACCTCGTCGGCCCCGGTGGCCCAGCCGGCAGCCAGTCCGGCAGTAGCCGAGGCCCCGGCCACTGATTGGGTGATCGTAGCCAACTCCGGTGGGACGGGCGTCTTCCTCCGCCCGGAGCCGGAGTGGGCCGCGCGGTGGCGCGCGGAGCCGGGCGCTACCCAACGCGAGGGGGCCTATCCCCATCACGGCAATATCGCTTGGCGGGAGGGCACGCGGCTTCAGGTGCGTGGCCCGGAGGTAGGGGGAACCGGCGCCCAGCCGGGCAGTAGCGAGGCGTGGGTGCCGGTGCGTGACCCGGTCGGTCGGGAAGGCTTCCTGCCCGCACGGTATCTCCGGCGTGTCGAGGCGACGGCGCTGGCCGTTCCGACCGCGGCGCCGGCGGCTGGCGCCCCCGGACAGGCAAACGCGCAGTTTGTAGTCGTGACCGGGACCAACGGCAGCGGTGCGTTCTTACGTCCCCGACCGGAGTGGGCAGCACGGTGGCCAGCCGCAGCGGGCGAGACCAAGGAGCAAGGAGCGTGGGGGCATCACGGCTGGGTCGCGTGGCTGGAAGGCACGCGGCTCCAGGTGCGTGGCCCGGAGGTAGGGGGAACCGGCGCCCAGCCGGGCAGTAGCGAGGCGTGGGTGCCGGTGCGCGACCCGGTCGGTCGGGAAGGCTTCCTGCCCGCGCGGTATCTCCGGCGCATGGTAGCAGCGGGGCAGTTTGTTGTCGTGGCCGGGACCGACGGCACCGGTGTCTTCTTGCGCCCCCGCCCGGAGTGGGCGGCGCGGTGGCCGGCCGCAGCGGGCGAGACCAAGGAGCAAGGGGCGTGGGGACACCACGGCAATATCGCCTGGCTGGAAGGCACACGGCTCCAGGTGCGTGGCCCGGAGGTAGCGGGAACCGGCGCCCAGCCGGGCAGCAGCGAGGCGTGGGTGCCGGTGCGTGACCCGGTGGGCCGTGAAGGCTTCGTGCCCGCGCGCTACGTCGAGCCGACCGGCTAGACCGGATTCTGTGCCCGCTCACGGTCCGTCGGGGCGATTGGCTCGTCGTCCCGACGCATTACCTCTGCCCCGGTAGCAGAAGGCGCTCTCCTCTCGCGTACTCCCTCGTGCGGACGTTCGGCAGTTGTAAGGAGGCCTCCTTGGTAGCAATGCGTCCTCGCCAGCGGCCATACACGCCGAGTCGTCTGCTGGATGAGCCGGCCATTGTGGATGTCGAGCACCGGCCGGTGGCACTCGACGCCGACCTGCCGACCGCCGCTGGGTTCAGTGACACATGGGCCGACTACACCGCTGCTCGTCCTACGTTGGGGAAGCTCTGGCCGGCGAACGCTTCTGCCGGGCGTGTCAGGCCGGACGGTCGGGGGTGGCACATAACCTCGTTAGGCGAGTGGGAAGCAGCCGGCATGGCGCTTGGTGATGGCCCGGCCGGCCCTGAGGCGATTGCTGGCGCGATTCTCGGCCGGCCCGCGTCCCGCCGGCCTCGGCGGAAGCCCGCCCGCCGGCACCGAGCGAGCGCAGATTCGCTGGCCTGGTCCGGAGCAGCACTTCCGGCCCTATCCGATAGCCGGCCTAGCGCCATGTACTCGCGTCCACGAGCCGGCCCGCGTCCGGCCGCGATGCGTTGGTGGCTGCCGTTCTATCTCCTGCTGTGTGGGCCGTTCCTGGTACTCAGCCGCGTCCGTTGGCCCGGTGGGGCCGTAGTGCGGACCCTGCTGGTGGTGGCAGTGGTTATCGGGGTCTTGGTGACGGCCGCCTTGTTGGTGGAGCGTCAGCAGCGCAGCGGCACCGAGGCGCCGGCCCAAGTGCAGCCGGCCGCTACCGGGCCGGGGTCCGGCGCGGGCGAGGGGGCTGAGACGCAGCCGCTAGGGGAGACTATCCCGGCGCAAGACGCGAGCGGGGCGCCAACGGGAGTGTGGGTCGCGGTTGCCAACACCGGCGGCCAGGGTGTGTACCTGCGGCGCCAACCGGACTGGTCGAACAAGTGGGTGGCGTGGAGTGAAGGGGCCAAGCTCCAAGTGCTTGCAGCCGGGGTGAGCAGTATGGGAGCACCGGGCGCGAGCGGCGCGGGATGGCTCCAAGTGCGCGACCCGGAGGGCCGAGTCGGCTATGTCCCCGAGCAGTACGTGGTGCTGGCTCCCTCGCCCTAAACCCTGACAGGTGGATGTGACCTCACCCCCGCTCGCCTCCGGGCTGCTGCTAGAGCACAAGCATGAGGCGGTTTCCCAATCGCTTGGAAAAACCTACCCTTATGAGGGGAAGGGGCCAAGAGGTGAGACGCGGTCCAACTCCACGACAAGCGTAGTTGACCGCTGGTGAGCAAGTTCACTACAATATCCTGGTGGAGGGTGTCTCGTCGGTAGGTTTCGTGAGGCGCCTGCGGCTGTCCCCGTAGCTCAGCTGGACAGAGCGCTTGGCTACGAACCAAGAGGTCGGGGGTTCGAATCCCTCCGGGGATACCACTGGAGCACGGCCCGTCGGAGCAATCCGCCGGGTCGTTTGCTTTGTCCTCTACCGTGCCCCACGCTGCGCCTCGGACTGCCGGTTGCGAGGCTGTAATCTGCTCGCAACCACCCCGGAACCTCCACGCCGCACAATGGTCCCTAGCCGTACTGCCGGTCGCGGCCGGCTCTCTCCTCACCCCGGCCCTCTCCACATGTGTGGAGAGGGAGAGGCTACCGGAGGCGGGTGGGCGATGGGGTATGGGGACCACGACTAGCTGCTCCAATGAAGGCCCCCCTATGGCCCCCCCGCTCCGCAGGGGGACGGTTGCAGCATGCTGCGCCCCTACGGCTTGGCCCGTATCTACTCCTTTCGGGTATGAGGTCCGGGCCGGTGGTTTCCGGGTATGGTGTAGGTGATGTGAGTCGTTTAAAATCGGAACCGGGGGTGGTTGCCGTGGAGGTCGGACGTGATGGCCGTTGACGTAAAGCAGATCGGGAGAGCAGTCGAAGAGCACAGTCACTTCCTGCGAACGCTCACGTTCGCGCTGGAGGAGGTGATTGTCGGGCAGCAGTACATGATCGAGCGCCTGCTCGTCGGCCTGCTCACCGGCGGACACGTGCTGCTGGAAGGGGTACCGGGGCTGGCTAAGACCCTGACGGTGACCACCCTGTCGCAGGCCATCCAAGCGCAGTTTCAGCGGATTCAGTTCACTCCGGACCTGCTTCCGGCCGACCTCATCGGGACGCTGATCTATAACCCGCGGGACGGCTCCTTCACGCCGAAGAAGGGGCCGATCTTTGCCCATATCGTCCTCGCGGACGAGATCAACCGCGCCCCGCCCAAGGTCCAGAGCGCCCTCCTGGAAGCGATGCAGGAAAAGCAGGTCACGCTTGGTGACGAGTCCTACGCGCTCGCGGAGCCGTTCCTCGTGCTCGCCACCCAGAATCCAATCGAGCAGGAAGGCACCTACCCGCTGCCCGAGGCCCAAGTGGACCGCTTCATGCTCAAGCTCAAGGTGACGTATCCCTCAAAACAGGAGGAGCGCCGGATACTGGATCGCATGGCCTCGACGCAGCCCAGGACGGACGTGGAGCCGGTGGTGCGGCCGGAGGACATCTTGCAGGCGCGGATGGTGGTGGACGAGATCTACGTAGACGACAAGATCAAGGACTATATCGTAGACATCGTCCAAGCCACTCGGACGCCGGGCGAGTACCGGCTCGACCTGGCCCACCTGATCGAATATGGTGCCTCGCCGCGGGCCACCATCGCGCTCACCCTCGGGGCCAAGGCGTATGCGTTCCTGCAGGGGCGCGGCTACGTCACTCCCCAGGACGTGAAAACCATCGGGCCGGACGTGCTGCGGCACCGGCTCATCCCGAGCTACGAGGCCGAGGCGGAAGAACGGACCTCCGACGACTTGGTCAAGCAGATATTCGACCATGTGCTCGTACCGTAGGCCGGTGACGCGCCAGGTCTGCACCACCGCTGACATTCGGTGGTGCAGACCTGGCGGTCAGGAGACCCCATGATCCCCAACGAGCTGATGCGACAGGTCCAGCATCTCCGGATGCTCACGGGCCGCGTGGTCAATGAGGTCTTTGCCGGCGAGTACGAGAGTGCGTTCAAGGGCCGGGGTATGGAGTTCGCGGAGGTGCGCGAGTACCAGCCCGGCGACGAGGTACGCACCATTGACTGGAACGTGACGGCTCGCGCCGGCGCTCCGTTCGTCAAGCAGTTCGTGGAGGAACGGGAGCTTACCGTCATGCTGGTCGTTGACCTCAGCTCCTCCGGCCGGTTCGGCTCGGTCGGGCGGCTCAAGAACGAGCTGGCGGCCGAGGTGTGCGCCGTGCTGGCCTTTGCAGCCACCAAGAACAACGACCGGGTGGGGCTGCTCATCTTCACCGCGCAGATCGAGCTGTATATCCCGCCGAAGAAGGGTATCCGCCACGTCCTGCGGGTGATCCGCGAGCTACTCAGCTTCGAGCCGCGCGCAGCCCAGACGGACATCCCCGGCGCCTTGGACTACCTGGCCAAGGTGCTCAAGAGACGGGCGGTGGTGTTCCTGGTTTCGGACTTCATCGCCACGGACTTTCACCGGCCGCTGCGGCGGGTCAGCCGCCGCCACGACCTGATCGCCGTGACCATCGAGGACCACCGCGAGCGAGAGCTGCCGGACGTCGGGCTGATCGAGCTGGAGGACGCGGAGACGGGTGAAACGCTCCTGATAGATACCCGCAGCGCGCGCGTGCGCGACGAGTACCGGGCCGGCGCCCAGCGGGAGGCCCAGCAACTGCACAGCGACCTGCGACGGATTGGGGCCGACTCCATCGCCCTCTCCACCGGCACCTCGTATGTGCAGGACCTGGTGCGATTTTTCCACACGCGGGAACGACGACGGTAGGTTGAATGGAACGGCGCAATGGTTGCGGGTAGGTGCGGTACCGCCCCCCCTATGGCCCCCCCGCTCGGCAGGGGGACGGGCGCAGCGCGCTGCGCCCCTGCGACATGGTCCGTACCTGCGCCGGTCGTAGTGGGGGTGCTCGTCATCCTTGCCCTGTTCGTCGTCGGCTGTGAAGTCGGCGAGACGAGTGCGGCGGAGACGCCGGCATTCGCTGTGGACCGCTCGCTTGAGCGCGGGCCGCTCACGGTCCGGGCCCGCCTCGACAAGGACACCATCACCATCGCCGAGCACCTGCGCCTCGTGGTCGTTACCGTGCTGCACGAGGGCTATACGCTGGACGAGCCGCAGCTCGGTCAGCAGCTTCGCGGCTGGTCCATCGGCGACTACACGTCGGTGCCGGCCGCGCTCGACGATCAGGGCCGACACGTAACGACGCGCGAGTACAAGCTGCATCCGTTCCTGTCGGGGAGCTATGAGATTCCGCCGCTGACCTTCAGTGTTCGTGCCCATGCCGGCCGCGGCGCCAGCGCATCGCCGGACTCTTTCACGCTCACCACCGAGCGCATCCCGGTGGAGGTGACGTCGCTGCTGGACGACCAACGCAGCGAGCTGACCGTGGGGCCGATCAAGTCGGTCGTCGCGTTGCCATCCTCCGCGCGTACGTGGCTGTGGATCGCAGCCGGCGGCGCCGTGCTCGCCTTGGGTGCGCTGGGAGCGCTCTACGTCCGGCGGCGCCGGCAACGGCCGGTGGAGGCGCTGCGCTACACGGCGCACGAGCTGGCGTGTGCCAGGCTGGAGCGGCTGGCCGAGCGGAACCTCGTTGAACGGGGAGAGGTCAAGGCGTTTTACCGGGAGGTTTCACAGATTCTGCGCCAATACATCGAGGATCGGTTTGTGCTCCACGCGCCCGAACGGACGACGGAGGAGTTTCTACGCGAGGCCCGGCGGTCGGCCGTGTTCACGACGGCGCAGGCGGACACACTCGGCGATTTTCTCGCGCACTGCGATCAGGTGAAGTTCGCCGAGCTTACCCCGACGACTGGGGAGGTCCAACAGACGTTCGATACGGCCCGGACGTTCATCGAGCGGACCAAGACCGAGGAACGACAGGTCGTGGTCGAGGCTGCGGCCTGAATAGGAGACGTGGCTGTGCGTTTTGCGGCGCCCCAAGCGTTTCTGCTGCTTACGCTGCTGCCATTGGTGGCGTGGTTCTATCTGCGACGGGGGCGCACGGCTACCGTGCGGTTCTCGTCGCTGCGGCGCGTCGGCAGCCTGCGGCGCAGCGTGCGTTTGCGGGCGCGACCGCTGCTGCTAGTGCTGCGCTTGGCTGCGCTCGCCTTGCTCATCGTCGCCATCGCTCGACCGCAGACGAGCCGGTCCGAAACGCGCGTGTCTACGGAGGGCATCGCGCTGGAGATGGTCGTAGATCGCTCCAGCAGCATGCGCGCGGAGATGGATTTCGAGGGTGAGCGCCTAAACCGGCTGGAGGTGGTCAAGCGGGTGTTTACCGAGTTCGTCGTCGGCAACGGCGATGACCTGCCCGGCCGGCCACACGACCTCATCGGGATGATCGCCTTTGCCCGCTTTGCCGATACGGCTGCGCCGCTGGTGCGCGCGCACGACGCCTTGGTGCAGTTTGTGCGCGGTACCAAGATTGTCCAATTCGAGGCGGAAGACGGGACGGCCATCGGCGATGCGCTAGCGCTGGCTGCCGCGCGTCTCAAACGGGCCGAGGAAGACATCGCTCGCTGGGCGGAGAGCGGCAACGCCGGTGCCTTCAAGATCAAGAGCAAGGCGATCATCCTGCTTACCGACGGGCGCAACAACGCCGGTGACATGACGCCCGGCCAGGCCGCGGCGCTGGCCCGTGACTGGGGGGTCAAGATTTATGCCATCGGGATCGGTGGCGGCGAAGAGTTCATCACCGTGCAGACCCCGTTGGGCGCCGTGCGGGTGCCGACCGGCGGGATGGACGAGGCGACCTTGCGGACCGTCGCCGAGGTTTCCGGCGGGCGGTACTTCGTGGCGGCCGACGGCGACGCGCTGCGGAATGTCTATCGAGAGATTGACCGGCTGGAGAAGACGGAGATTGAGACGCTGGAGCTTTCCCAGCACGACGAAGAATTCCTGCCCTACGCGCTGGCGGCGGGCCTCTTGCTGCTGTCCGAGATCGTCCTGAGCAACACGTGGCTACGGAGAGCGCCCTGATGCACAGCTACGAATGGCTGCACGCCTTGTGGCTGCTCCCGGCGCTGGCGGCGCTCTACGCCTACGGCTTCCACCGCAAGAGCTTGGCGCTGCGGACGTTTATCCGAGAGCCGGGGCTACTCCCCGTGCTGAACGTCTCGGTCAGCCGGCCACGCCAGATTGCCAAGGCGGCGCTGGTCCTGCTGGCGCTGGGGCTGATTGCCGTCGCTTTGGCGCGGCCGCGGTGGAATCCCCAGCCGGAGCAGCTACAACGCTTGGGGCGCGACGTTGTGTTCGTCGTAGACGTATCGCGCAGCATGCTGGCCGAGGACCTCGCTCCCAACCGCCTAGAGCGGGCCAAGCTGGCCATTGCGGACGTGCTGGACATCTTGGAAGGGGACCGTGTGGGGCTGGTGGCGTTCGCCGGTACGGCCGTCGTGAAAAGCCCGCTCACGTTGGACTACAGCTTCATGCGCCTGGCGCTGCGAGACCTCGCGCCGGAGAGCGTCTCCCGCGGCGGCACGCTCATAGGCGATGCCATTCGCGTTGCCCTGAACGAGGTGTTCGACGACAGCGAGCGCGGGTTCAAGGACATCATCCTCATCACCGACGGAGAAGACCACGAGAGTTTCCCCGTCCAGGCCGCCGAGCAGGCCGGCGCGGCGGGGGTCCGCATCATCGCCATCGGTCTCGGTGACGAGGACGACGGCAGACGGATTCCCGTTACCGACGCGGCCGGCCGGCGGACCTTCCTGACCTACAGGGGCGAGGAGGTGCGGAGCAAGCTGGACGGCGAGACGTTACGCAAGATCGCCCTCGCGTCGGACGACGGGAAATATCTCAACGTCGCCACCGGCAATATCAACCTGGACCAGGTGTACGAGCAGTTTGTCAAAGAGGCGGAGCGGCGCGAGCTTGAGTCGCAAGCGGTGATTCGCTACGACGAACGGTACCAAGTCTTTCTGTTGCTGGCCCTGGCGCTCTTGGTAGGAGAGACACTGATCCGTGAACGTAAAACGGCCTAGCGCCCTCGTCTTGCTCATCGTGCTATGGGGCGCCGCGTTGAGTGCGTGTGTTCCCCCAAGCCTGCCCTCGGCCGGGCCGGGGGTTGAGGTCGGCCGGGGCAATGCGCTCTTCGACCAACAGGACTACGCGGCGGCGCTGGAGGCCTACACCGCGGCGGCGGATCAGCTTCCGGATTCGCCGGAGGTGGTCTACAACCAAGGCGTCGCTCACTATGCTTTGGGCGACTACGGCGAGGCGGAGCGGCTCTTCCGGCAGGTAGACCGGACCGCGCGAGGTTTGGAGCTTGTGGCCGCGGCCCGGTACAACCTCGGCAATAGTAAGTTCCAGCAGGGCATGGCGCAGCGCGAGAGCGACCTGCAGCAGGCACTCTCCGCGCTGCAAGCAAGCGTGGCGTTTTACCAGGGGGCGCTGGAGCTTACTCCGCACGACCAAGAGGCCGCTCGCAACATCGAGGTGGTTCGGCTCGCCATCAAGGACATCCTCGACCAACTCAAGGACCAACAGCAGGAGCAGCGAGCGGAGAATGAACTGGCCGAGCACCTCAGGGGCTGGCAGCAGCGACAGGAGGACGCCGCTGCCAGGTCTGGGCAGCTGGCGAACGACTCACCGCCGGAAAGCGCGTTGTCGGAGGCGTTGCGGCAACTCCGGCAGGAGCAGCAGCAGATCACCGCGGACACCGCCGCTGCCGCGCAACAGCTCGACGAGCAAGCGGGGTCAGCGCAACCGTCGGGAACGCCGTCGCCGTCCAGAGTGCCGGAGGCCGGCGACGAGCGCCGCCAGGAAGCGCACCAGAAACTGCAAGACGCTCAGAGCCAGCAAGGGCAGGCTGCGGACCGGCTAGAGGGGCAGGAGCTGCGGTCGGCTGCCAGCCACCAGCGCGCCGCAGCCGAGGACATCGCAGCCGCACTGCGGGCGCTACGCGATCCCAGCGACTCAGGAGCGGCCGGCGTTCCGCAGGAGCAATCCCAGCAGCAGGACAAGTCTGGTGCGTCAGGTCAGCAAAGTCCTCCTCCTGCGGTGCAGCCCGAGGGGTCGGAGGCCGGCGCACAGCCGGCGCCGGGGCAGCAAGAGCAACCGGCGCCCACCCCGCAGGATGCCACGGCGGCGCAAATCTTGGATAAAGAACGGCGGGACCGGGCGGCGCGCGAGCAGCTGCAACACGGAACGCTGCCGCGCACGCCGCCGGTAGAGAAGAACTGGTGAGCGGAGCGATGCGACGACTGACCGCCATCGTAGCGACAGTAGCAGCCGGGGCAACCGTGCTGCTCCTGTTGGCACTGACCGTCCCGGCCTCCGGCGCGGAGCCGATCACCGTGCGGGCGGCGGTCGAAACCGACCGGGTCTATGCCGGCGAGAGTTTTGCCTATCGGGTGATTGTCGAGGGAGCGACGCCGCAGGTCGAGCCGCAGTTCCCGGCGCTCGACGCCTTCGAGGTGGCGTATGAGGGTGGCCGCGATGTGTCGTCGCGCTCGATTTCCGTCATCAACGGTCGCACGACCGAGACTGTCATCGAGCAGTATTACTTCCAGTACCGACTGACGGCGCTCTCGCCCGGCCAGCACACCATTCCCGCAGCGACGTTGACGATAGACGGCCGGACGTACCGGACGCAGCCGGTTGCCATCACCGTTGGCCAGCCGACCGAGCACCAAGACTTCAAGCTCAGACTGGAGTTGGAAAAGGAGCAGGTATACGTCGGTGAGTCGGTGCGGCTCCGGCTGACCTGGTACCTGCGGCAGAGCGTGCAGGGGTTTGCGCTATCCATGCCGTTGGCCGGCGCGTTCGCGGCCGGCGACCCGGCGCCGCCGGCCGATGCACGGCAAGGCCTGCTCAGTGGGGAGTATGTGGCGGTGCCCTTCCTCGGGGGCCAGGCCCTGGCGCGGAGAGGGCAGGGCACCCTGAATGGGGAGCAGTTCACGACGCTGACACTGGAGAAGGTGCTGATTCCGCAGGAGACGGGGCAGTTTCGGATCGGTCCGGCGGCCGTGGAGCTAAACGTCGTGACGGGCCAGACGCCGAGCCGCAGCATCTTCGACGATTTCTTCTCCGGAAGCTCGTTTCTCCGGAACTCACCGTTCAGCCGCGAGGTGACGCGCAAGCTGGTGGTCCCCTCCAATGAGTTGAACCTGAAGGTGCTGCCCCTGCCGGAGCCGCGCCCGACCAGCTTCACGGGCCTGGTCGGCGCCTATAGCATCGAGACGGCGGCGGCACCGACCGAGGTCAACGTCGGCGATCCGATCACACTCACCATCCGCATTCGTGGCCCGGAGCCGCTCGGCAATATCCCCGCGCCGGCCTTGCACACACAGCAAAGTCTCGTCGAAGACTTCAAGGTGTCGGAGGCGCTGGCGCCGCCGGTTGTACAGGACGGCAGCGCCGTGTTCACGCAGACCGTGCGTGCCCTCAACGACCGGGTAACGGCAATCCCGCCGCTCGACCTGAGCTATTTTGACGTGGACGAGGGCGAGTACCGGACGGTGCGGAGTGCTCCCATCCCGCTGGTCGTGCGCGCGACGCGCGAAGTTACCGCAGCGGACGCCGTTGGTGCGCCCGCGGGCACCGAGGTGGAGACGCGCGTGGAGGGAATTGCCCATAACTACGAGGACGCCGGGATACTGACGGATCAGGGCGTCGGGCTGCCGGACCGGCTGCGCCACCCGGCGTGGCTGGCCGCGCTGCTAGGACCAATGGCGATCTACCTCGGCCTCGCTGCCGTACAGGTCGCGCGCCGGCGGTCGGGTGCCGACACCGCCGCCCGGCGGCGGCGCCGGGCACTACGCGAGGCGCGGCGAGAGCTATGCGCGATGCATAGCGATACCTCCACGGAGGCTACCCGCACGAGCCGCGCCGTCCATGGCTACCTGGCGGCGACGTTCGACGTTCCGGCCGCCGGACTGACCCCCGCCGACGCGGAGCGGCTGCTGCGGGCGCGGGGCGTGCCACAGGCCACGGCGGTGCGGGAGCTGCTGGAGCGGTGTGACGCGGCGCGGTTTGCCGGCCTTGGGCTGGGGGCTGCCGGGGGCCTGTGCGATGAGGCGGAGCGACTTCTCGGCGCCATTGACCGGTGGCTAGGGGCTAGGGGTCTGTGAACTGCCGCTCGCCACGCGGAGGGATTGAACCATGCAGCGGCTGAAGGCGGTGCTCATCGCGGTCGTGATCGCGCTGCTGCCGGCCGCCGGCCTCGCTGCCGAGCCGACGTTGGGACCCGAGGCGCTGCGAGCACTGTTGGAGCAGGCGAACGATCGGTTCAGGCAAGCGACGCGGATGGCGTCGGAGGACCCGGCAGCAGCCAAGCTGCTCTACCAGGAGAGCATCATCCGATTCGAGAAGATCGTCAGCGCGGGCAACATCCGCAACGGCAAGCTGTTCTATAACCTGGCGAACGCCCATTTGCTCAAGGGGGACGTGGGGCGCGCCATCCTGAACTACCGGCGCGCCGAGCGCCTGACGCCGGGGGGCCGGAACCTGCAAGGCAACCTGGCCTTTGCACGCGGTCAGGTGCGCGACAGCATCTCCGTACCGCCCCAGCGCAGAGTGCTGGACACGGTCCTCGCTTGGCACAACAGCTTGCCCGTTCTGCCGCGTCTGGCCGTCTTTGTGCTTGCCTTCGATCTGATCTGGCTACTGGCCGCGCTGAAGCTCTTCAAGCTGGTGCGGTCCTCGCTGCGGCTGCCCGTGGCGATGCTCGCCGTGGTCGCTGCGCTGTGCTTCGGCTCAGTGATCGTGGACGAGGTGGGTAGCCGGCGTGCGAGCGAGGGGGTCATTGTGGCCGAGCAGGTCGTGGGCCGTAAGGGGCCGGACCCGGTGGGCTACGCGCCGAGCTTCCATGCACCCCTCCACGCTGGCGTGGAGCTTGCCATCGTCGAGGAGCGCCCCGGTTGGTACCTGGTGCGCCTGCGCGACGACCGGGAGACATGGCTGCCGGCCTCAGCCGTCGAGTGGGTCTAGCCGCGTCCGACGCTCTTTTTTGGCTACAGAGCGCACAGACTAGGGAGCTACGGCACGCTACGCCCGTCGCTCCGGCGTAGGCCAAGAAGTGGTGATTATGTGCTCTACTCACCTTCTGCTACGGCGGTGCTGGTCCAGTTGCTCCATCCGCCCGAATCCAAGAGCTGGAGGTCGGGATCCGAAGGTCCAGCCGCCTTGTGCAACTGCCGTACCAACTCCCAGGCGTCCTCGTAGAATCGTTCTGCCGTTTCCAGTGTTGTCTTTTGTTCCCACTTGGTCTCAGGTTCAGTTGGACCCTCGATAAAATCGTATACCTGTCCCTCCTCGAAGGTAAGGGATTCGGTTCTGGCATGAGCAATTAGATTTCGATAATTGAATATCTCCGCAAATGTCTGACATGGGCGCCTGCTGAAGTCAAGATTGTAGTCTATTAGCTTGGCCAATACCCGTATTTTGGATTCTGGATTCATGCCTCGTTCCATTTTCTCCCCCCATTCCTTCCCGCCAAACCTATCCTGCCCGAGATGGTTGAGATAGGCTTCCACAGCAAAGGCCGCACCCACCATGCTGAACATGCAGTCATAGAAATACCCCACTCTTCCCCCTCTCGCCGATTTTAGGGCATGACTACAACCACTGAACAGCACGGCAAAGGTATAGACTCTCCTTCGGCCCCGAGTAACTTGCCATCGACTAGGAATCTCTTGTTGGCTCATGCTACTTCCTCCATCAACTCCAAGGTCACTGGGTGCGGCGCTCGGCGCGATGATCCCTGCCCGACCGGCCTAGGACGGCAGCGGATGGTGCCGGCTCAGGGTGTCGGCGGTGGCTTGTTCGTAGGCGTGGGCGGCTTGCAGCAGGCGCTGCTCGGTGAAGGGTAGCCCGACAAGCTGGAGACCGGCGGGTAAGCCGTGGCTCGTGAGGCCGCACGGCACTGAGATCGCCGGGAGGCCGAGCAGGTTGAAGGGGTTGGTGAGGCGGGTGAGGACGCGCCGCACGTCCGTGGGCGGCGCTTCGGGCTGCACGCGCACCATGCTCTCGTCAATTCTGGGGGCCGGCACCGGGACCGCGGGGAGTGCGAGGAGGTCTACGCGCTCCCACACGGCGCGCATGCGCTCGCCGATGACCGTGCGCGCGCGCTGGGCGGTAAGGTAGGCGGTCGCGGGGAACGCCAAGCCCAACTCCAGGCGCTCGCGCACGTCGTCTCCGTATTCGTCGGAGCGCGAGCGCAGCCACTTGAGGTGAACGGTGGTGGCTTCGGAGCGAATGATCGGGTCGAAGGCGAGGCCGAAATCATCGAGGGCCGGCAGCGACACCGGCTCGACGCTCGGCCCGAGGCTACGCAGCGTGGAGACGGCTGCTTGGACCAGGTCGCGGATTTCCGGGTTCACCTCGTCCCAACCGTCATCCTGGGGCACGCCTAAGCGTAGCCCGCTCAGGTTGCCATCCAGCCCGGCGACATAGGCCGGCACGGGCGTCCGTGACGAGGTGGCGTCGGAGGGATCGTGGCCGGCGATGGCCTCCAGCACCACGGCGGCATCGGCGACGGTGCGGGTCATCGGCCCGACGTGGTCCAGCGACCACGCCAAGGGCAGCAGCCCGGTCCGCGAGACACGGCCATACGTCGGTTTCAGGCCCACGATCCCGCAGAGGGCGGCGGGCAGGCGTACCGACCCGCCGGTGTCGGTGCCCAGCGAAAAGCCGGCTGCGCCGGCGGCAACGGCAGCGGCCGAGCCGCCGCTGGAGCCGCCGGTCACGTGGTCGTGCTGCCAGGGGTTGTGGACGGGGCCGTAGTGCGGGTTGACGTTGGTGATCCCATAGGCGAATTCGTGCAGATTTGTCCGGCCGATCCTGATGGCGCCGGCGGCCCGTAGGCGCGCCAACACCGTCGCTTCACTGCGGGGAATCCAAGCGGCTAGGATGCGCGAACCGGCCGTGCAGCGGACGCCCGGCTCGGTGAAGATGTCCTTGGGCGCATAGGGGATGCCGTGCAGGGGGCCGAGGGCCTGGCCGGCTGCGAACGCCGCCTCGGCGCGACGGGCCGCTGCCAGTGCCTGATCGGCGTAAAGATCGAGGTAGCAGTTGAGGTGCGGCTGCACGGCAGCGGAGCGGTCGAGCGCTGCTTCGACCAGTTCGACGGGCGAGACCTGACGGCGCGCGAGCAGTTGGGCAGCCGCGGCGAGGGGGAGTGTGAGCAGATCGTGCCCGGTAGACATCAGTGGCAACCGACGAGACTTCGACAGCTACTACAGCACAATGTCGAGCACATAGAACCGGCGGTTGATTGTCGCCCGGCCGCCATGGAAGGCCATGCTGTAGGTAAGCTCGACATAGAGACGCCAGTTCTCGCCGCGGGTGTACAAGAATTGCTCGGCCGGACCCAAGATGATGTAGCCGTGCTCCTTGGAGCGGCCCTCGTGCGGCTTGACATCGTAGAGATCGGGCAGCTCCTCATCCATCGGGCGAGCCAGCGCTTGGACGAGTTGGGCACGATCCATCTGGTCCGGCGGCAGGAGCATATGGAGCCGGATCGTGCCGGTGCTCTGCACGTGTTCGTAGGACGCAGTTGTCCCTTGACGCACTTCACCGGAGGTTAGCTCCTTATAGGGCTTGGGTTCGATCTGTTCCGCGTTGGCGTAGTCTTCCTCGACCTCGCGGATGTAGGCGTCGAGGCGGCGGCGGATTTCGGCTTGCTCCCGGTTTTGGCGCTGCCGCTCGCGATCCCGGAACTCGCGAAACGGCGCGAGCAACTTACCGAAGAATCCACCTGACTGTGTGGTGCTGCCGGCTTCACTCATGTGTGTTCCCCCTGCGTTACTTTCCCTAGTACTCACCCGGAGGCGACCCTGCCTGCATCTTAGCCTGCTTTCGAGTCAGCCGTCAAACGTGACCATAGGGCGCCGCTCCGCGTGGGCGCCGGAGCTTGGCGCGTTGCACCCACAGAGCCACGGGGGCCGTGCTATGCTTGCCGGTGGCTACGTGCGGGGAGGAGGCCGCCTCCGCACAATGAGGCGACAGCATTGTGCCGTTAGCGCGATTTCGCTGCGAAGTAGAGCACGATCCGGTCGAGTTCGGAGAGTGCTTGAGTTGTTCCCGCGCCGTTTCACCGCCGCGCGGCCGGCGCTGCCAGTTCGCCTATCCGCTGCTGCAGGCGCTTGCTCAAACCGATGCCGGCCGCGAGGGCATCGTGCTGTCCGCCACGCGGCTGACCGGCTGCACACGTCAGTCTGCGCTGGAGATGTTAGTTGACTACACGGCGTATCCGCACCAACTCTATCCCCGCCTGCGCGGTACGCTGATGCACGCCGGCATCGCAGCGCAGCAGGGGGATGAGGAGGAGATCATCGCCGAGCGGCGCTTTCGGCGTAGCGCCGCACCAGAGGTTGAGCTGACCGGTCAGCCGGATGAGATTGATCTGCGCCGCCGGCTCATCGTGGACTACAAGACCGTCAAGGCGCTCCCGAGAAAGGTCCGTGAGGAACACGTCTGGCAGCTCAATCTGTATCGGTGGCTGGTGCAGGACGGTCAGGACCTCGTGACCGGGGAGCGCGTAGCTTACGATATTCAGCAATTGGGGATCGTGTACCTGGCGCCCAACGAGGTGTATAAGCGGCGCGTACCGCTCTTGCCCCCGGAACAGGTAGAGCGCTTCGTAACGGAGCGTGGCGGCGCCATTCTGCAGGCTCTGGACGGGGAGGCGCTCCCGCCGCGCGCATGGGACCCGCACTCCCATCCCATCTGCCGCGGCTGGTGTCCCGTGCGTCAGCAATGCTTGGACGCCGGGGAGGATGGAACCGGCGAATTTGCCTTGGACGGCGAGGCCGTCCAAGAGCACGCGGCATCTGGCCGCTAGACGCGCACAATCCGCTGCCGCTTGTGGTGGCGCGCGTGGCGTTGACGCTCGCCGGGGCGCATGGGTAGACTCCTGGTGATTGGCTTCGGCTGATCCATTTCACCGCTATCGAAAGGCTCTCGACCAATGTCCACAGCAGCACCGGCTACTTCCGCGCCGCACGTCGCTCGACGCATTCGGGACATGGCTCCGTCGCCGACGATGGCGATGGCGGCCAAGGCTGCCGCTATCCAGCAGCAGGGGCACAAGGTCCTCAACCTGACGTTGGGCGAGCCGGACTTCGAGACACCGGAGCACCTCAAGGAGGCCGCGCGTCGCGCCATCCGCGACGGCAAGACGAGGTACACGCCGGCCAGCGGTATCCCAGAACTGAGGAGCGCGATCTGCGAGAAGTTTCGGCGTGAAAACGGTCTGGACTATCAGCCTTCCGAGGTGGTAGTCGCCGTCGGAGCCAAGCAAGTGCTCTACAACATCTGCATGGCGATCTGCGACCCCGGAGACGAGGTGCTGGTGCCGATCCCGGTCTGGCAGACGTTCGTGGAGCAGGTCAAGCTCGCGGAGGGCAAGCCCGTGCTGGTCGAGCTAGGCAGCGATCACCGGGTCCGCCGGGCCGACCTGGAGCCGCACATCACCTCGCGCACACGCGCGATCTTCCTGAACAGCCCGAATAACCCGACCGGGGTCGTCATGGACCCGGCCGAGGTGCGGGCCGTGGCCGAGCTGGCGGTCGAGCGGGGCATCTATCTGATCGGCGACGAAACTTACGAGCACTTCCTGTACGGCGATGCGACCCACGTGGTGCCGGCAGCGCTCGACGAGGAAGTGAAGCGCTGGACCATCGAGGTCAACACGGTCAGTAAAACGTATGCGATGACCGGGTGGCGGGTGGGCTATGCTGCCGGCCCGGCCGAGATCATCGGCGCGATGGCCGCGTTGATGGGGCAGAGCACCACGCAGACGGCCTCCGTCTCGCAGTGGACGGCCGTTGAGGCCCTGACCGGTCCGCAGGACTGCATACAGGAGATGGTCGGCGAGTTCGCCAAGCGCCGCGAGTATTTCATCAACGGCCTGCAGCGGATCGGATTCGAATGCGCCTGGCCCGAGGGCGCCTTCTATGCGTATCCCCGCCTGCCGGCCGGCGAGGCATCGCTGGACTTTGCGGACCGACTGCTCACCGAAGCGCATATCGCCACCGTGCCAGGGGCAGATTTCTACGGCGAGGGCAACCTCCGCCTCAGCTATGCCACCAGCATGGACGTGTTGAGCGAGGCGTTGGAGCGGCTGGAGCAGTACCTCGGCTAGGCGCCGGTACCTCACCCCCCGGCCCCCTCTCCACCATGCGGAGCGGGGGAGTCTACTGCCGGTTATTCCCGCGCAAACGGGAATCCAGGCCCCTTCTCCCAGCGGGTGAGGGCCGCGCGGGGTCAGGTGCAATACCGGCCCCTAGAACTCCTTTAGCGCGGCTACGAGGGCTTGGATCATGTCCCGGCCGTCGCCGAAGAGCATGAGGGTGTTGTCGGCGACAAAGAGGGGGTTGGGGATGCCGGCAAATCCGGGGCTGAGGCTGCGCTTGACCACGATCACGGACTGCGCTTCGTCCACGTTGATGATGGGCATGCCGGCAATGGGCAGCGAGGGGTCTGCCTCGCGGGCCATGGGGTTGACCACGTCGTTGGCGCCGATGACCAGCGCCACGTCGGTTTGCTGGAAGGTGGAGTTGACCTCGTCCATCTCCTTCAGCTTCTCGTAGGGCACGTCCGCCTCGGCCAGCAAGACGTTCATGTGGCCCGGCATGCGCCCGGCGACCGGGTGAATGGCGAACTCCACCTCCACGCCCCGGCCCTCCAGTAGCGCCACGAGGTCGCCGACGACGTATTGGGCCTGGGCAGCGGCCATCCCGTAGCCGGGGACGATGACCACGCGCCGGCTGCCGTCCATGAGCAGCGCCACGTCGTCCGGCGACGCCGACTTCACCCGCCCGGCGTAGATGTCCTCGGTCTCGGTCGTGGTGGCTACCTCCGCGCCCACGCCGGCGAAGATCACGTTGGTCAGCGAGCGGTTCATCGCCCGGCACATCAGGACGGTGAGAATGAACCCGGCGGTGCCGACGAGGGAGCCGGCGATGATGAGCACGCTGTTGTTGAGCACCCACCCGTGCCCCGCGGCGGCCAGTCCGGAGTACGAGTTGAGCAGGGCGATCACCACCGGCATGTCGGCGCCGCCGATGGGGAGCACGAGGAAGATGCCGAGCACGGCGGCCGCGGGCACTAGGAGCCAGAACGGCACCGAGGAGGTCGGGTCCAGGATCAGCCAGACGCTCAGGCCCAAGCAGATCAATGCTAACGCCACGTTGATCGCGTGCCGGCCGGGTAGGAGGATGGGACGCTCCGTGATGAGGCCCTGGAGCTTGCCGAAGGCGATAGCGCTCCCCGTCAAGGCCACACCGCCGATCAGCCCGGCGCCGACGGAGGATATGGTGAACTGGACCGATATTTCCTCGACAAATCCGCCCTTGAGCGCTTCTTCCAGCGCAGCGCCGACGGCCAGGGCCGAGGCGCCACCGCCAAAGCCGTTGAAGATGGCGACGACCTGGGGGACGCCGGTCATGGGGACGCGATAGGCCATGATCGCGCCGATCAGCGCGCCCGATACCAGCCCCACAATGATGATCTCGAAGCTGACGATGCGCTGATCCAGCAAGGTGACTACGATGGCCACGAGCATGCCTGCCGAGCCGAACAGGTTGCCCCGCACGGCCCGGCGCGGGTGGGACATGTCCCGCAAGCCGAGGATGAAGAGGGCCGCGGCGAGCAGGTAGAAGAGGTCTATGAATGCTTGCGCCATGCTACGCCTTCCGTCCGCGGAACATCCCTAGCATGCGGTGGGTCACGAGGAAGCCGCCCACCACGTTCGCGGTCGCCATCGCTACGGCGACCACCCCCAGAATGGTGGTGAAAAGGGTAAGCTGCTGGCCAGCCGTTACCAGGGTGCCGACCAGGGTGATGCCGGAGATGGCGTTGGCCCCGGACATGAGTGGTGTGTGCAGCAGGGGCGGGACCTTGCGGATGACCTCGAAGCCCACAAAGAGCGCCAGCACGAAGATGGTCAGCGCCTTGACGAAGATGTCCAGCTCTTCCATTAGGAGCTACTCCCTTCAGCGGTGTGCGCGTTCGCGGCGGGCATTCCCAGCAACTCACGCACCCGGGGGTTGCGGACCTCGCCCTCGTGGGTGAGGAGGGTGTCGTGAATGATCGGGTCTTCCAGGTTCAGTCGGAGTTGGCCGCCCTCAAACAGGTTGCCGAGGAAGGCGGCGGTATTGTTGGCATACATCTGGCTGGCGTGGTAGGGGATGGCGGACGGGAGGTTCACCGGTCCCGCAATGGTGACGCCATTGACCTCCACCGTCTCTCGCGGCCGGGTCAGCTCACAGTTGCCGCCGCCTTCGGCGGCCAAGTCCACCACGATAGACCCCGGACGCATCCGCGAGACCATCTCTGCGGTGATGAGCGTCGGCGCCTTCCTGCCGGGGACCGCGGCCGTGGTGATGACCACGTCGCTCTCGGCTACCACTTGCGCCATCACCTCGCGCTGGCGACGATAGAAATCCTCGTCCATGGCGCGGGCGTATCCCCCTGACCCCTCGGCTCCCTCGGTCTCCAGGCCAAGCTCTACAAACCTGGCGCCCAGGCTTTCGACCTGCTCTTTCACCACCGGGCGGATGTCGTAGGCATGCACGACCGCTCCGAGGCGGCGCGAGGTGACGATAGCCTGGAGACCGGCGACGCCGGCCCCCACCACGAAGACCCGCGCCGGCGTGACGGTCCCGGCGGCGGTAATCATCATGGGATACATCTTCGGCAGGGACCCGGCGGCCAGGAGCGCAGCCTTATAGCCCGCGATGGTGGCCATGGACGAGAGGGCGTCCATCGGCTGGGCGCGGCTAATACGCGGGACCAACTCCAGGGCAAAGGCGATGACGCCCTTTTCCGCCAGCGCGCGGGCTGCCTCCGGTGCCCCCAGCGGGTTAAGCAGCCCGATCACGACCTGACCGCCGCGCAGCAGCTCCAGGTCGGCGCAGCCGGTGTCCGGCCCATGCACGTACACGAGCACGTCGGCCGAGGAGAATAGGGCGGTCCTGTCCGGCGCGAGTCGCGCTCCCTGCGCCTCGAAGGCAGAATCGGGGTAGCCGGCCTGCGCCCCGGCGCCTGGCTCCACGAGCGTTTCCAACCCGGCCTTGGCTAAGGCCGGCACCATCGCCGGTATCAGTGCCACGCGCCGTTCGCCTGGATACGTCTCCGCGGGTACTCCGACGATCACCTCAACCTCCACTCGCTATGTCGGCTGCAAGACGGCCTCTGCGGACCGGCGCTCGCTGCGGTGCGGGATAGTATAAGGTAGAGCAACGACATGAGTCTCTCTTCGCATGACGCCGCCAGGTCTGCACAATCAACTGGATATAAGTGGTGCAGACCTGGCACGTCACAGCCGCTCGTTGCGGCGCAGCCTCTCGCCGGCTACCGGGTGCTTGGGCATAGGCTATGAATCGGTGTATCCGCCGCAACGACGGGCCCAAACTCACCACCAACGCTGCGTGACTGATGCCGGTCCGCAGTTGAGGGAGCAATTGCATCAAACCGTGGCGCAGTTTGAGCCTCCAGTGGAGGCACAGGTGTTGATCGAGGGATGGCGGATCGATCACAACACGCGCGCCCGTATGCACCCTTGGGTGACTGTCCCAGGTGCCTAAGCCGAGCGGCGGAACGCCCAGCAAGCCGCTGGACTTCCATACAGGGTGGAATCGTAGTCGGGTCCGCTCAGACGGCGTCTGGAAACGGATCGTCATGGGCTACATCGTCATCCCAATATCCGTATCGGGCCGCAAGCAACCGCTCAACCGCCGCGAAGTCGGGAGTCTCTTGGCGACACTCCAATCCCCAGCGTTGCAACAGCGCCAACATCCCCATTTGCCTCGCCTGCTGCATCGCGTGGGGCGTAAAGAGTTCTGCTGGAGCCAACCGGGAGGAGTCTTGCTCTGGTTCGAACGCAGCGCGTACCATCTCCGCCCGCGCGCCAGGCTGTCGTAAATCCCGGGCTGTCCAAGAGTGGCGGTAATTCAGCACGACATTTAGGATGGCTGTCAGTATGTGCCAGTCCAACCAGCCTGCTGCGCGGAGCGCCTTTACAGTGCCGATAAACTGTGCCGACCCTCGCAACGCCGGGACCGTGTTTCGAAGGGTGCTCGCGCACGTGCGGTAGCGGTTCCGGAGCATCTCTTTGGCCAGGTCGCTTGAGAAGGTAGGGCCTGGACCCTCCTGCCAGCGGAGGTCATCATGGGCCGTGTATGGTCCTGCAAGACAATCCCACGGAGCACTGAGACGGCCGCGCCCTGTCTCGCCATATTGCTCGTCCGAGACCGCAGCGGCCACTAATCTCGCGCCTAAGAGCGTGTACGACACTGTAGTTGGAGGGAAGGTATCCTGATCGGGCCAGAGTAGTGTGCGGGAGGCGCACCATGGCACCAACACGCTAGGCGACGGACCTGACGGATGCCCAGTGGACGCGGCTGGCCCCCTTGGTGCCCCCACCAGGGGTTGGGCCCCCACTCCGCCACGAGCAGCGCGTGCTCATCAATGCCATGCTGTACGGCTTGCGGAGTGGCTGCCCTTGGCGCTTGCTGCCCCATGACTTCCCGCCGTGGTCGACGGTCTATCACCACTTCCGCAAGTGGCGCAACGAGGGGGTCTGGGAAGCGATCATGCACGCCTTGCGGCGCCAGGAGCGCCAGCGCCACAATCGGGCGCCAGCGCCTGGTGCCGTCATCATCGACAGCCAGTCGGTCAAGACGACGGAAAAGGGGGCCCCCGCGGCTATGATGGGGGGAAGCGGGTGACCGGGCGCCAGCGCCATCTGTTGGTGGATACCCAGAGCACGATCGTCGCGGTCGTGGTGCATCCGGCTGATATCCAGGATCGCGACGGGGCTTATGCGGTGCTGGAGCGGGCGTCGGCCCAGACCACGCGGGTGCAGCAGCTGTGGGCCGACGCGGCCTATCGGGGGGCGTTTGCGCGCTGGGTCACGGCCGCGTGGGGCTGGACCATCGCGATCGGGCGTCGCGCCCCGGACGCCGTCGGTTTCACGGTGCAACCGCGGCGCTGGGTCGTGGAACGCACCTTCGGCTGGCTGGGCCGCTGCCGGCGGTTGAGCAAAGACTATGAAGAGGACCCGGCGACCAGTGAAACCTGGATTGCCCTGGCCATGTGCGCGCTGTTACTGCGCCGTTTGTCTTCACCTTCATAAGTATCGTACATGCTCTAAGGGCGGGCTGGCGAGAGCTTATGCCCCAATCCGCGCTGAAACGCACGCTCCATGATGGCCATGAATTCGGCTTGTGGGAGCAGCGATACTTCAAGAAGGATACGTGTGAGCACCGCTAGCAACTCCGTGTTGACCTCGTCCGGGTCGGCACTGCCCGGAGTCGCGGCCGGCGCCAGCCGCACCTTCCAGAGCCGGCCATCGTTACTGGGGAGTGCCTCGACCGTCTCGCCGCGGTTCTGAATCGCGTGCAATCTCTTCTGAATGAGCACCGTGATTCGCGTCGGCACGATGCAGAGATCTTCGCGGGCCAACTCTGCGAGCATCACTTGGGCAGCTGCAGCGAAACGTTCGGCTGCTCGGACGGACTCAACGTCGTTGGGTGCCTTAAGGTGCCAATCCGATCCGATGGCAGCGAATCGAATGCATCGCGTCTCCCCGAGATCCGAGAATGGCGGGCCCGCGAGGTCGTCACTGCCGAAAGAAGCCCAGCGGTCCCTATCTGGTGCCTGACCCCTTTCGAGCACATCTTCAATGAACTCCTGAACACCAGCTCGACTTCCCGCAGCCGCTACGGTCGCCGCAAGAGTTGGGTCAAATTCCCGGGCACAAGCATTTATGTACGTCAGGTGTAGAATGGCGCCTTGCACCGCCTCGTGATCCTCAAAGTCAAGGCCGCCTTCGATAAAGTGGTGCTGCGCCTTCAACCCTAACTCGAACAGTTCGGTTGCGCCGCACCAAGCCCCCGCTGCGAAGTCGGCCTGAGCCGCCATCAACAGGCCAGCGGGCAAGAGATCAGCAACGTCTTCATCAGCGCTCGGGGTGGCTGAGAACACGACCGCCAGGCCGTAGGCCTTTGCGGCTGCCGGCAGCCGCAATTCAAGGTAGAGGCGGGAGATCATTAGCATCGCCAGCAGCGACCCGCGGATCGTGTCTCCAGACCACCAGTCGATCTTCACCTGGTGGAATTCGGAAAGGGCTTCCAAGCGACGACCGGCCCGCAGGAGCGCCATTGCACGATCCCGGGCAACAGTCGCCACTGCGCTTCTGCCAGAAACCCGGGCAACGGCTCTATCCACCAGATCCACGAGCACTCTCCAACCGGGTTGGTCGCACAACGCCGGTGTGAGCGCTCGCAGTTGTTCAGATAAGCTATCGACCGGAAACAGGGGTGTTTGCTCAAGACCCTCTGCCAGTTGGGTCCATGCTGACATCACTAGAGGCACGTCGCCGAAGACACCGTTCGGCTTCATTACGCCAGCAGGAATTGTGGTTGGTGGCGTATTCCGATCCGATCCACCTCTTTCCGGCGGTTCCGTCGGAACACTCGGCAGTCCTTCCTCCGTAAGGGTAGGGTGGAGACCGAGGTAGCCGAGTACGAACAGCAATCTGGCTCGCCGGTTGGGCGAAGCACCAGCGATGAGGCGTTCTACCCGTTGTCGTAGGCCGGCATGCCATTTCGCAAGTTCACTGGCGGTGATCGCTGTGACACCGCGCTGTGCTGCTCCGTTCACGTACATGAGCAACACGCTTGCGTCATCAAGGCGCACTGGTTCGCTTTCGGATAATGATGCGTGTAGGTACTCGCGCGCGACTTCATCGACGGGCCGGAGGGCACCCAAGCCGCGGAGCGTTGCGACGACGAGTTCATATCGCGCGCGTTGCTGAACAGGAGCCGCTAGGGCGGAGTCCGCCAGCATCTCCCTGATGATCCCAAGCCAGAACGGCAAATCGCTCCGTGCTTCCTGCTTGAAGGTTGCTTCACGGAGGCCGGCCTTCAAATCAATAAGGTCGCCAAGCGTAGGATCGGGAGTTAGCTTTTCGCGCCATCTGCTACGCAGCTCGACGTACCGGGCTGAGAGACCTTCGTCGTCGCGTTGCTGTGATGGGCGAAGGTCTGCGGGCAGAGCAAGGAACTGCTCCGCTATCCAGAAACCCTCAGGTGTAGCAAGCTGTTCCGCGATCGCCTGACCATCGAAGAGCTCGAGACAAACGTCGTGTGACCTTTGGGTTTGGGATGCCAGTCTGTGCCGAGCAGACACGGTTACTGAGTGTAGGGAGAATGCCTTTATCTCCTGGACTGGATGACCCGATGCACAAATCGTATCGATGTCCTGGGCCACTTTCGCGACTATGTTTTGGGCTTGTGTGGTGCATACGAATGCAATGGTGCCCTCACTAACGAGGCCCAAGAATCCTCCATGCGGACCCAGTTCGTTCCGTAGGTACGTTCGAAACGTCTCAAAGTCGCGACCTTGATCGCCCCCGGCCGACACTGGCCCGGTAGCGGGCAGGACGTTCGAGCAAATGAACTGCCTTGTCAGATATCGACAGATCTCTTCGAACGTGTGATGCGCGTTATGGGCTGGCAGTTCCGAGAGGGCGAACCGGATCTGTGATGCTACCTGCGCTGGGTTGAGCATTCAGTCTCCCTTGTTGTGCGCTCGCGTCTCTCGCGCTCCAGACGCTCCTTGAGCGCGACCGTGATGGCGCCGGTCATTGTCTCGCCGGTAAGACGCGCCAACTCGCCGGCTAGGCGACAGGCCTCTTTGTTTTTGATGTTGAGACTCATCGGAATCCTTGGGGTAGAACTACAATCAACGTGTCTACCGTAGCCCTTTCCGCCGCCGTGTGCAATGTCAACTGGGCATTGGTCCTGGTGGCACTATCGCCGGGCATTTTCGCGCTGCGGACCGGCGCTCGCTGCGGTGCGGGATAGTATAAGGTAGAGCCACATTATGAGTCTTTCTTCGCAACGGCCGCTTGCTGCGGCGCTGCCTCTCGCCGGCTACCGGGTGCTCGACCTTACCCGCGCCTTGGTCGGACCGTACTGCACCATGCTGCTCGGTGACTTGGGCGCCGATGTTATCAAGATCGAGCGACCGGAGACCGGCGATGAAGCCCGTCACTGGGGCCCCCCCTTCTACGGTGGCGAAAGCTCCTACTTTCTCTCGATGAACCGCAACAAGCGTAGCGTGGCGCTCGACCTGAAGGATGCGACGGGGCTGCGGCTCTGTCTCCAACTGGCCGCGCAGGCGGATATTGTGATCGAGAACTTTCGCCCCGGGGTCGCGGACCGGCTGGGCGTGGGCTATGAAGCGGTGCGCGCGGTACGGCCCGACGTGGTGTATTGCTCGATCTCGGCCTACGGTCAGGACGGGCCGGATGCCTGGAAACCGGGCTACGATCTGATTATGCAAGGCGAGGCCGGGATGATGAGTGTCACCGGCCACCCGGACGGAGCGCCGGTGAAGGCCGGCGTCGCGGAAACGGACATTCTCGCCGGGACCAACGCCCTGGCCGCCCTGCTCGGGGCGCTGCTCGCGCGGGAGCGAGCAGCGCACGCGGGTAGTGAGCCGGCGGCGCAATATATTGACGTGGGGTTGCTGGAGGGGCAGGTCTCCCTGCTCGGGTATCACCTCGTCGGCACGCTGCTCTCCGGGAGGCTGCCGGGGCGGATGGGGAATGCGCTGCCCTATATCGTGCCCTACCAGGTCTTCGAGACGGCGACGTTCGAGATCACCATAGCGGTGAACAACGACCAGCTTTGGCAGCATTTCTGCCGCGCCGTCGCGCTGCCGCACCTCGCCGCCGATCCGCGCTTTGCGACGAACGGCGACCGGGTGCGCCACCGCGACCAGCTCTTGCCGGAGCTGGAAGCCTTGTTCAAGACGCAGCCGGCCGACGAGTGGCTGGCGCGGTTAGAGCGGGAGGGCGTGCCCTGTGGCCCCATCAATACGATGGACCGCGTGGCAACGCACCCGCAAGTGCAGGCGCGCGGGCTAGTGCGTGAGCTGGACCATCCCATCGGCCCGGTGCCTACCACGGCGCTGCCCTGGCGCTACGGCCGGCCGAGCGACTGCGGCGCTGGCCCGGAATCGCCGCCGCGACCGCCGCCGTTGCTCGGCCAGCACACCGAGGCCGTGCTGGTTGACCTCCTGGGGTGCCCGCCGGAGGCGGTGGCTACGTGGGCCGGGCAAGGCATTGTGCAGCTGGGAAGCGCGAGGGCTGATGGGGTATAAGGGACATGGGGAGGCGGTTTGGACCTAACCCCCGGCCCCTTCCCTGCCAGGGAAGGGGAGTCGGCGCGGCGACCGTTGGTCCCTTCCCTAGCAGAGAGGAAACGAGCGAGACACAATGGGCATGCTTGAAGGCAAGACGGCTTTGGTCACGGGCGGCGGACGGGGTATCGGGCGGGGCATCGCGCTGGCGATGGCGCGAGCCGGGGCGAACGTGGTAGTCAACGACATCGGCGCTTCACTCACGGGCGAGGGCGCCGACCGTGGCCCGGCCAAGCAAGTCGTTGCGGAGATCAGCGCTGCCGGTGGTGCGGCCGTCGCCAATACCGGCTCGGTCACGGACCACGCCCAAGGCCGGCAGATGGTCCAGGACTGCGTGGACCGGTTCGGCAGGATTGATATTGTGGTACATACGGCGGGTATCCTGCGTGATCGGATGATCTTCAACCTCACCGAGGACGAGTGGGACAGCGTGACGACCGTGCATCTCAAGGGCGCATACAACGTCATTCACCCGGCGACGCAGCAGTTTCGCCAGCAGCGCTCCGGTCGCATCATCGCCTTCTCTTCGACTTCGGCGCTCGGCGCACCGGGACAGCCCAACTATGGCGCGGCCAAGGCCGGGATTCTGGGTTTGATCTGGTCCTGCGCCAACGCGCTGACCCGCTACAACGTGACCGCCAACGCGATCATGCCGTTCGCCGACACCCGGATGATTGACACGACGCCGCGCGCCCAGCAGCAATTCGAGCAGACGGGGAAGTGGCCGAGTGAAATGGCTGCCGGGACGGAGCGTGACCCCGACAACGTGGCGCCGCTGGTGGTGTATCTGGCCAGCGATGCGGCCCAAGCGGTCAACGGCCAGGTCTTCGGCAGCTTCGGCTACGAGGTGGCGCTGCTGGCGCAGCCACGCTTCGTCCGCGGGCTACGGCGCTCGCGGCGCTGGGAGCCGGAAGAACTGCGCGACTTGGCGCCGACGACGCTGGCCCGCGACCTGCAACCGCCGCCGGCGATTGGGGGAGCGTTCAGCCTGCTCGACCAGATTCCCGAGGGCGGCGATGACGTAGCACCTGGGATTCAGTTCTGGGAGCTGGACTGACCGCACTCCCCGGAGCAGCGACAGTTATGGACGCACTGACCGGAAAAGTAGCCATCGTCGGCGTGGACGAGTCCGACGAGATCGGCGTCGTACCGCACAAGACGGCGCTTCAGCTTCACGCCGAGGCGGCACAGAACGCCCTCGCGGACGCCGGTATCGAGAAGGATGAGGTGGACGGGCTGTTCACGGCCGGCCTGTCGACCATCGAACTCGGCGAATATCTCGGTATTCGGCCGACGTACACCGATGGGACAAACGTCGGCGGCTCATCGTTTGTCATCCACATCGGCCATGCCGTGAGCGCCATCGCCAACGGACTCTGCCGCGTGGCGCTCATCAGCCATGGCCAGAGCGGGCGCTCCCGTCAGAGTGGTCCGCCGCCCGACCTGTACGGCCAGAATGTCGCGCAGTTCGAGGAGCCGTGGGGGCTGCCGCGACCACTGGGCGCCTACGCGATGGCCTGCGCGCGCCACATGCACCTCTACGGCACGACGCACGAGCAGCTGGCCGAGATCGCGGTAGCGACGCGCCAATGGGCGGCGCTGAACCCGAAGGCCCTGATGCGCGAGCCGCTGACCATCGCCGACGTGCTGGCGAGCCGCTGGATTAGCTGGCCGCTCCACCTGCTGGACTGCTGTCTGGTGACCGACGCCGGCGGCGCGGTGGTTCTGACGAGCAAGGAACGGGCGAGAGATACGCTGAAGACGCCGGTCACCGTGCTGGGGTTTGGCGAGCACCACGACCACGCGATCATCAGCCAGATGCCCGATCTGACAGCGGGGCCGGGGCAGGTATCCGGCGCCCGCGCCTTGGCCATGGCCGGCGTCCGCCACGACGACATTGACGTGGCCGAAATCTACGACAGCTTCACCTATACCGTGCTGCTTTCCCTGGAGGACTTGGGCTTTTGCCGGAAGGGCGAGGGGGGAGCCTTCGTCTCCGGGCAGCGCACCGCGCCCGGTGGCGACTTCCCGCTGAATACCCAGGGCGGCGGGCTGTCGTACACCCATCCGGGGATGTTCGGCATCTTCACGGTGATCGAGGCGGTTCGTCAGCTGCGGGGCGACTACGCTGCCGCCGGCCAAGCTGACACACTTGGTCTGCACGATCCTATGCAATCCAATGTGGTGCAGACCAAGCGATCACCGGCGCGACAGGTACACGACGCGCAACTGGCGCTCGTCCACGGCACCGGCGGGGTGCTATCGGCAACCGGTACGGCGATCTTAGGTGTATGACCGCTGCCGGCGAGCGGAGTGGAGAACGGGACACGATGACGGACAACGGTTACAGCAAGCCGCTGCCGCGGCCCGATCCGGTGACGCAGCCCTTCTGGGACAGCGTCAAGGCACATGCGATGAGCATTCAGCGGTGTAGCGCGTGCCGGAGGTACGTGTTCTATCCACGGATGCACTGCCCGGCCTGTTTCGGCCGGGACCTGGCGTGGATGCCAGTGAGCGGGCGAGGTGTGGTGCATGCCTTCACGATTGTCCACTACCACTCCACCCCCGCCTTTCGAGCAGACA
Organism: Chloroflexota bacterium; assembly: GCA_965220865.1. Taxonomy (GTDB): domain Bacteria; phylum Chloroflexota; class UBA11872; order UBA12225; family JAJDUF01; genus JAJDUF01. Next base: position 1,212,575 of record OZ244848.1, on the reverse strand, counting down.
CTCCCTACGTCGTGGCCCTGATCGAACTGGACGAGGGCGTGCGGATGATGAGCAATCTCGTGGACGTGACTCCCGATCCGCAGCATGTGCGCGTCGGATTGCCCGTCGAGGTGGTCTACGACGACGTGACGCCGGAGATAGCCTTGCCCAAGTTCCGGCCCACCTCGGACGGATAGCATTCTTTTGCCACAGGGCACGTTAGAGAGCACAGAGTAGGGTGCAGTACGCTGTGGCTTATCTTTTCGTCAGCGAGACGGGTTGACCGACATGCTGAACTATCTGGACATCGAGCTACCCGACGACGCTCGCCAGCTCCAGCAGCGGGTCCGACGGTTCGTGGAAGACGAAGCGCTGCCGCTGATCCCGGCTTGTTTCGAGGCGCGGCGCTTTCCGACCGAGCTGATCCCTCGGTTTGCCGAACTGGGGTTGCTCGGCGGCACGCTACCCACTTACGGGAAGGACGGGGCGGGCCTGACTCCGATGGCATACGGGCTGGCTTGCCAGGAGCTGGAGCGTGGCGATAGCGGCCTCCGCAGTTTCCTCTCCATTCAGAGCGCGTTGTGCATGTTCCCGATTTACACTTACGGCTCCGAGTCGCAGCAACGGCGCTACCTGCCGGAGATGGTGCGAGGGGCGCTGATTGGCTGTTTCGGCCTTACCGAGCCAGAGCATGGCTCGGACCCTAGCGCGATGGAACTGACGGCGACGCCTGATGGCAACGGCTGGGTGCTCAACGGCACGAAGACGTGGATCGGTAACGGCTCGCTGGCGGATGTCGCGGTGGTGTGGGGCCGCACACCGGAGGGCATTCGCGGGTTTCTCGTCGAGCGTGATCGGCCCGGTTTCTCCGCTCGTGACATCGAGGACCGGCTCTCGTTGCGCGCCGCGACGGTCTCGGAGCTGACCTTCACCGACTGCCGGGTGCCGGCCGACGCACTGCTGCCGGGCGCGGTGGGGTTGGGCGCGGCCTTGCGCTGTCTCACCGAGGCACGGTTCGGGATCATTTTCGGTGTCGTGGGTGCGGCGATGGCCTGCTACGAGACGGCGCTGGCCTACACCAAGAAGCGGGTACAGTTCGGCAAGCCCATCGCGGCGTTCCAACTGACCCAGCAGAAGCTCGTGGACATGCTGACGGGTATCACCCAAGGCCAGCTACTCGCCGTGCAGCTGGGCCGGCTCAAAGCGGCCGGCCGCCTCCGGCACCAGCAGGTGAGCTTTGGCAAGCGGGCGAACGTGGCGATGGCGCTGGACGTAGCGCGGACGGCGCGATCCATGCTGGGCGCCAATGGCATTCGCCTCCACTATGGCGTGATGCGCCATGTCGTCAACTTGGAAACGGTGTATACCTACGAGGGCACGCACGAGGTACACACGCTGGCGGTAGGGCGGGATATCACGGGGGAGCAGGCGTTTGCTTGACGTGGCGCCGCACGCTGTAGCCCCTACGCGGTGCGCTCTGTGGCTTATGTGAGGAGGTGGAGGGATGGCGTCGTCAATCGCCGCAGTCCAAGCGCTCATAGGGCAGGAGCTGGGCGTCAGCCCGTGGCTCACCGTCACCCAGGAGCAAGTGAACACCTTTGCTGATCTCACCAGTGACCACCAGTACATCCACGTGGACCCCGAGCGGGCGCGTCAGACAATGTATGGCGGTACCATTGCTCACGGCTACTTCACCCTCTCCCTGGTCACGCGACTGAGCCGCGAGCGTGGTGGAGTACGGATCAATCTGCCCTGCCGTATGACTATCAACTATGGACTTAATCGGGTGCGTTTTCCGGGGCCGGTGCCGGTAGGGCAGCGTATTCGGCTACGCACCAAGCTGCTCGACGTGGAGACCATCAATCCCGGCAAGGGGCCGGATGGGCAGCCGCAGGCCCTACAACTGACGTACCAGCAGGCCATGGAAGTAGAAGGCCAGGAGCGGCCCGGGATGGTCGCCGAGACGCTCACCCGCATCTACTTCTGAGTGGGGTGGCCAGTGGGCCGCACGCTCCGGAAGGGTTTTCGCCCACAGGATACACAGAGAGGAGGCACGGGATGATGCAGCAGACGGCAGCAGACCCGGCAGCGCAGGTCGTAGTCAAAGCCTGGACCGATCCCGCGTACAGAGCGCGGCTGCTGGCGGACCCTCGCGCAGCGCTCATGGAGCTGGGGGTCGCGTACAGCGAGGACATCGCGTTGGAGGTGTATGACAATACCGGCTTGATCCATCACGCCATCGTGTGTACGCCGTGCTCCTGCTATCCGGGGTGGCTCACGGCAGCACCGGCGTACTGGAAGGCCCCGGACTACAAGGCCAAGATCAACCGCGATGCCGCCGGCACCTTGATGGAGATGGGGCTACGCCTGAGTGAGGACCTGGAACTGAAGATTATTGACACTGACCCGGCACGACGGGCGATGGTCATTCCGCCGCATCCCGATCCCAGCGGTCGGCTCAGTGCGGCGGAGCTAGCCGAGCACGTGACCAATCTCACGCTGGTTGGCCATGCTCGTTGAGCCGGGTAGGCGAGGGCTGGAGCGCGTCTAACCTCCCGTGTGAACGGCGATGTCGTAAAGGAATACGTACCGATTATCCGGGGTGAGGAGGGAGTTGCCCTCCTCGCGCTCGGAGGTGATAATGAAATCGTAGTCGGCCAGCTCGTAGCCGTCCCTCTCGTACCCAATAATGCTTCCTGCGAGATAGTAGTTCACTGCGAGATGTCCCCAAGAAAATGGAGTATTGCGTTCCGACAACAGAACAAGGACGCGCTCCCCCCCCCCCCCCCCCACGGTTATTCTACGGATGGAATCGAAGTCGGCGAGCAGCGCTTCCTGGAATTTGGTTGCTGCAGAGTCGTGGCCGATGCGACCCATTTGGTAGCTAGAAAGAGTAAAGATGATCAGTGAGGCGACGGCTAGGCCGGCCAGAACACGGTCACTTAATATCCCGCGTATAGATAACAGAAAAAGCGCAAAGCAGGTGAGCGGAATACCGATATAGAAGAGGCTCTCGAAGTCGTGGACATAGCTGGAGTGGCGCATCATCAGGCCCCAAGTCAAGCCAGAAAGTAAAAGAGTTGCCAGCAGGATTTTGTGGCGAGCGAAAACCAATCCGATCAGGCCTGCACCGAACACGCCAGCCCCCACGATAGCGCTCAGTATCCCGTTTGATGCTTGTCCATAGCCAACCTCGAATACATTCACATAGCCGGGTAGAAAGAACGGGATTGAAGCCACACCGATACGGGAGAGTTGCCCTTGTAAGTAAGGCAACCAATTTAGGCGGCTGCTCACATCGGTGTAATGATCTGGTGGGGCTAGTCCTAGTCGCCACAGCATAGACTGGAAAGTTGGTAACTCGTTCAATACAGCTTCTCCTTCCAAGGCAAAGTATTCATTACTAAAGTTAAATGCTAGTACCAACATACCGAACAATAAAGCAACGTATCCGAGTAGCAAATGCCGGCTGGAGGTCAGTACATATACCGAGCGCCTAAGTCTTCCTCTGATCAACTCTCTCACTACAAAATAACAAGCGAAGAAGGGAAGAAGAAATATAAGGATCAGGAAGAAGTACGTTAGTAAATTCGCGCCGTAAATGTCATGATATTGAATATCGAAGTTAAGGATTATGAGAGATACGCTGACAAGCAAAGCGATAACACCAAGTATCGGATGGCGAGCACGGAACAGAGCGGTAATAGTGGAGGAGATACTGGGAGTGCAAGAGTTCCTACGGATTAGCTCACCGACAAAACCACAAACGATAAAAGGAAATAGAAGAGAATAGACGTGCCACCCAAGCAGCAACGCAAGACATGTCTTGAAAAGCAGCTGGAGGAAGCGTCTATCTTGGACAAAAACCACCATGCCATGGAATGTCAGTAGTACTCCGAAAAGACTCATGACTTCAGTAGAGATCACATCGTTGTAATACAGACAATAGGTCGAGGAGAACGCCAGGAGTGTTGCGGCCAGGGCAACCCATCGGTTGGAAACGAGCCGGCAAAGGGCGTAGTAGGCCAACACCGCAGTCGCGGCGAAGCATGATAACATCAGGATCCTAGCAGCGTAGATTTGCTTCGCTAGGCTATCTGCAAAAGGGAGAGTGGATAGTTTGATCAGTGCGTAGGTGCCAATTGGAAAGCGATTGTATGGTTCGTATCCCTGGGTACCATTCACACCCAGGGTCTGGCGAAAGAACATCAGAAAATGATGGTCTGGAGAAAGGTTAGCGGCGAGTGCCATGCTTTGCGACGACAGGCTGACATGGTGGGCCCCCCGATAGAAGCGGCTCCGGTCGTTGCCAAACAGGAAGACCGTTGACAGCGCGAACAGCAACAGTAGTGGTGGCAGCACTGCAGGAGGGGATACGGATTTGCGCTCAATAAGCAACTGACATATTCCTCTTCTGGCATCTCCGCTCCACAGGTGAAGGACAGCGGGTAACTGCTTTCTCGCTGAGTTCAATCGGGGTACCAGAAGCCTGAAGGGGAGAGGATGCTCCCGAATCCCCACAGGGCAACGGCGAGGGCGGTACCCCACCAGTACCATCGTTGGCGGCGAGGTGCCAACATACCATCGAGAGCGAGGTAGCCGCAAGTCAGCAACACTACCAGCCAGAAAGCCATGGCGGTTCCTGACGGCAAGTCGTGCAGGAAGCGTGGAAAGGTCAGTCCAGTGACGAGGACGGCACGATCAACGACTTGACTCAAGGGGAGCGGTCCCTGGGTGACCTTGCTCTGCCGCACGGCAACGAGGAGTGCTGAGATCGGGCCGGCAGAGGCACCAAGTCTCGCGCGGTTCTGCATGAAGGCGACAGCGGCTCGTCCCACCAGCAGCGCCACATAGGCGGCCCACATCCAGCCGAGCGCCTGTCGGACGCAAGTGAGCACGGGCGTTGAGGCCGGCTGCTCCCACAGAGTAACATCCGGTTGGGTTCCCACCATGGCGGCCAGCACGCCGATTGCCAGGGCGGTGGCCCACGGTCGGAAACTGCGACGGGACAGTATCACCCGGAAAACCATCTTTGTATCTGCGTCAGGTCCCCGCGCAAGTCGCCAAGCACCACCCACGCCTTGATGCCAACGACGGCCACCGGGATGAGCCAGCGCGTCAGCTTGGGTTGCCACAGCTCCCAGCGCACGACGGCGAGGCGCCCCAGGCCTTCCGCTGCCGCCGCTGCCGCCAGATACATACCCGGATAGGTAAAGTACGCTGTACGCGGCAGACTGCGTGTGACGGTGATTCCGAGCACAATGATCACGACCCAGGTCAGCACCCAGAGCGCAGCGTGTCGCGGCAGAAAAGCCAAGCCGGGCACGAACAGGAAGACCACCAGCGCGGCATGGGCCACGGTAATGTCCTCGATTGGGACTTGGGCATAGCTTACTAGCCACTGCCAGTCCCCAGCGCGAGCAACAAAGTCAGCGATCAGCCGGCTGGGTTGATTGTGCGACGCGACCTGCCCTAACACCACGGCATGCACCACGAGCCACCAGCACGCCTGAAGCCCAATGAACCCTGCAGTCACCAGTGTGGCTCGGCGGGCGCGGGATATCAAGGGTAGGTCACTGGCTCCACCATTGAGGCTTACATAGAACAGCCACATCAACCCTATCAAAGGTAGTCCCACGTTCTCCGTGGCGTCGGCGACGAAGAGAACAACGACGAGTAGAACCAACTGGCGGTAGAGATTACCCGGGACATCTGCACACGAAGAGAGTCGGCGGAACACCGCACTGCGGTGCATGGCTAATAGTGCTACCACCACCGCTGCATAGCTGAAGGGTTGTGTTTCAACGTTATTCAAATAGGCAGTGAAGCCGGGGCTGAAGACCACGAAGCCAGCGGCTACGATCCCGATGACCCGACCACGTTCGGGGTCCGGAATGAGAGCCCGACATAAGGCATACATGGCACCGGCGGCAATGAGCCAGCAGAGCCAGGTGGCCACCACCGCTGCTCGCCACAAGTCCCTAGTCCAGAGCGTCAGCCACGAGACAACCAGTCCGGGGAGAAACCGCGACGCGCTCTGGGTAAGAAGGAAGCCACCACCGCGAATACGCCAGCGCTTATCGCCTTCTGCCAACAGTGCAGATTGGGCCGTATCAATCCACTCCCAATCCACACGCACGCCATTCAGCAGCACGGTGTCGCTACCGCCATACCGGTTCAGCGGGGAGCCGTCGCCCAGACGGGGGGCGATCTGTAGGGCGATGACCAGCCCGGCCAGCAGCCAGAGGAGGAGCGGCCACCTACGAGACCAGCGTGTCATTGAGATAGGCCCTCTGCCTACTCGTTCTGCCCTGCCAGGTCTGCACAATCCGATGCTCCGCAGGATATGGTGGTGCGGAGCATCGGATTGTGCAGAGCGAGCGTAGCATCACGATGTGGACTCCGCTGGGGTGCTTGCTGACCGGGGTGGGCGGGTGGCGAGTTGGGCGGTCAGGTGATCGAGTAGGCCGCGCTGGGCGGCCGCGTGGGCTGACCGCAGGCCGCTGGCAATCGTCGCTGCGTCGGAGCGACCGTGCGAGATGAAGACTAGGCCGCGCACACCCAGGAGGGGCGCCCCGCCAATCCGTCGGTAGTCGAAGGGGCGCGCCGCGCGACGCAACGCCGGTCGCAACACCATTCCGGCGAGCTTGTAGTGGAAGCGGCTGCGGACGGCGCCGCGGACCAGACCGAAAATGAGGGCGACCATGCCCTCGGCGAGCTTCAGAACGACGTTGCCGACAAACCCGTCGCAGACGACGACATCGGCAGCGCCGGAGGTCGCGTCCCGCCCCTCGACATTGCCGACGAAGTTCAGGCCGCTTGCGGTGAGCAGGGGGTAGGTTTCCTGGACCAGCCGATTGCCCTTGCTCGCTTCCTCACCATTGCTGAGGAGGCCCACGCGGGGGCACTGCATGCCAAACACGCTCTCCATGTAGGCGGCGCCGAGGTAGGCAAAGTCAACAAGGTGGTGGGGCTGGCAGTCGGCATTGGCGCCCACGTCCACAATGATCGTCTGCCCGCTCGGCAGCGGAAACACCGCGCCTATCGCGGGTCGATCCACTCCGGGGAGCGGGCGCAGCGTCAGCATGGCGGTCGCCATCGTGGCGCCGCTGTTGCCGGCCGATAGGAAAGCGTCGGCCTCGCCATCGCGGACGAGGCGCAGGCCGACATGCACGGAGGACTGCCGCTGGCGGCGGGCGGCGTGGGCGGCATGGGCGTCCATGGCGATCACGTCCGGCGCAGGGACGACCGTGATGGGCAGCTCGCCAGCGGCGGCGGCTGCTGCTTGCAGTTCCGGCTCTACGACGGCTTCCTGCCCGACGAGGACGACGTGGAGGCCGTCGTCGCCATGCCTACGGGCGGCCAGCACGGCGCCGCGCACTATCTCGCCGGGGGCGTGATCGCCGCCCATCGCGTCGAGTGCTATACGCATATCACCCTCGTTGCTGCGGTACGGTGTTGGGTCGGCCGGTGGAACGGTCGTCCTTACCTGCGACGGCGACGCTTGCGGCCTGGAAGGTTGCCGACGCGAATCATACGGGCCAGTCGCGCGGCAAAGCCGGGTGCCCGCGAGGCCGTGACCCTACTTTGTAGACGATCTTGCTGGACAATACGACACACCGGACCCATGTCGCACACGCCCATGCAGGATACGGGCACGACGGACACGTTGTCCGCTATGCCTTCCTGACGCAAGGCTTTGACTACGGCGGGAAGCGCCTCACGGGCGCCGTCCTCGTTGCATCACCCACCCTGGCAGAACTGCACCGTCAAGAACGATTCCGACTGGCTCTTGCGGCGGCAGTCCGGGCAGAGTGCTGCAAACGAGCCACCGCTTCACCCGGCTTCGCGGGTGGTGGTCGGTGCCCCGCACTGGGGACACTTGGCCGGCTCATCCCAGCTGAACATGCGTAGAGTGCGTTGCACGCTATATCGTCTCCGTCGTCTTGTTGAGTGCCGCGGGTGGCGCCAGCCCGGTCGTGCCGGTCACGTGACGCTCACCTCTCGAATTGTAGCGTCCCCGGCCCACTTGTCCCAAGCCGGTGATGAGTGGTTTGGTGGTAGCCTATTGCCAGAGTGACGACGCCCGCTTGCACAATCCGATGCTGCCGCAGACTAGGGTGGTGCAAGCTGGTGCGTCATGGGCCGCGACCATGCAATGGTAGCAGCATCCAGGCATATCGCTGCCTATACAGAGAGAGTGGGGTATGACACAGCAATTCGATCTTGTCGTCATCGGAACCGGCGTCGCTGGCGCACCGGTTGCAACGGGGTGCCGCCAAGCCGGTTGGGAGGTGGCGCTGGTGGATGACCACCCGTATGGGGGTACGTGCGCCTTGCGGGGCTGTGATCCCAAGAAGGTGCTCGTCGGTGCGGCCGACGCGGTGGACTGGGCGCGGCGCATGACGGGCAAGGGGATCGAGCCAGGGGGAGTCCGCATTGATTGGCCGGCGCTGATCCAATTCAAGGATAGCTTCACCACACCGCGGCCGGCGGCGCGGCGGGCGGGATTCGAGCAAGCCGGCATCGCCTGCTTTGACGGTCACGCGCGGTTTGTGGGCCCCACTGTGCTCCAGGTGGGTGATGAGGAGTTGGAGGGCCGCCACGTAGTGATCGCCACCGGCGCCAAGCCCATGCCCTTGGGGCTTGGCGGTGAAGAGCACATCACCATTAGTGACGACTTTTTCGACCTCGAAGTGCTGCCGGCGCGCGTGCTGTTCATCGGCGGCGGCTACATTTCGCTGGAGTTCGCCGGCGTCGCCGCAGCGGCCGGTGCTCAGGTGACGGTGCTGCACCGCAGCGGGCACCTGCTGCGGGGCTTCGACGAAGACCTTGCGGATCAGCTCACCACCTACCTGCGGTCACAGGGCCTCGACATCCAACTGGATACTGCCGTCTCCGGCATTGCGGAGCAGGGCGGCAGGCTCACCGTGGCAGCTACTACGCCCGCCGGGCCGCGCACGTTCGAAGTAGACCTGGTGGTGCATGGCGCTGGGCGCGTGCCCAACGTGGACGATATGGGTCTCGAGGAGGCGCACGTCGCGTTCGACCGCCGCGGTGTGCGGGTCAATGAGTACCTCCAGAGCGTTTCCAACCCGGCCGTGTACGCCGCGGGTGACGCCGCCGGTAGCCCCGGGCCACCACTGACCCCGTCGGGAGGCGTGGATGCCGACGTGGTGAGTGCCAACCTGCTCAAGGGCAACCACGCGACACCGAACTATGGGGTGATCCCCACGGCGGCGTTCACCAATCCGCCGCTTGCCGGCGTCGGGTTGGGCGAAGAGGAGGCTCGCGCCCAGGGACTGCGTTTCAGTACGAACTACGCCGACGCCGCGGGGTGGGCCACCGCCACCCGCCTCGCCCAGCCGTGCTACGGCTACAAGGTGTTGGTCGAGGAGGAGACTGACCGTATCTTGGGCGCCCATCTGCTCGGTCCGCACGCTGACGAGGTGATCAACGTGTTCGCGGTGGCGATGCAAGCCGGGATGACCGCGACGGCGCTGAAAGAGATGCTGCTGGCGTACCCGACCACCTCTTCCGACCTCTACTACATGCTGTAGGCCGGCCGCAGCCTACACCAGTGGTCGGTGGCTAGTGGTCAGTGGTCAGTGGTCAGAGTGGCAGCGCCGGAGGGTCGCCAGCGATGGCCGGTGGATTGTGCGGTGCCGGCGCGGCAGCGGTACTATCCTGAGTGGTGGCTGGCCAACGCTGCACCGCGTTTGGAACGATAAGATCGGGCAGCTTTGGCCTAGCAGGTGGACGAATGCTCATAGCGGTGCTCTGGATTGCCGGGCTGGTCGTCGTCGGCTGGGCTGCGGCCCGGTGGGGCTGGCGCCTGGGTGCGGCCGACGTGGCGTGGGGCATGGCGCCGGCGGCAGGTCTCGCGCTGGGCCTGGTTGCGGCAAACGCGCTGGCCTTCATCGTGCCGGCCGGGTGGGCAGCCGGCCTGAGTAGCGGTCTGCTCGCGATTGCTGCGGTCGTTTGGTGGTGGTGGCGGCGGCGGGCGGCCACGCCCGACGACGCGGCCGACGAAGAGCGTAGCGCGCCAGTAGACGCCGCCGACACGCTCATCTGGCTGATTGCGGGGCTGGCGGTCACGGTGGCGGTGGGAGCCGGAGCCTTTGCGACGCTGCTCTACGACGAGGAATTGCAGCACTGGCCGCTGATCGCGACCATCGCCGAGGGTAACTTCCCGCCGCGGCTGCCGTTCTGGCCCGACTGGCCGGCGGCGTATCACTACGGCTTTGCGCTGCTGGCTGCGGCCGTACACCACCTCAGCGGACTGCCCGTGTGGTGGTCCATTGATGTCCTCACCCTGGTGGTCGCGCTGGCGGTCTTCTGGGGGATAGCGGCCCTCCTGCGCCGCGCCGGAGCCACGATGAACCTGGCGGTAGTGGGGGCGTTTTTCGTCTTCTTCGGCGGCGGCTGGGTGCCGGGGTGGTTTGCCGAGCGGATTCCCTATTGGCTGACGCACGCCGAGGGGCCGCTGACCGGCATGCAGGCCGAGCCGATGGTCGTGGGCGAGCTGTTCAAGAGCTTTGCGGTTATCGTCCACGAGCACCCGGCCGCCCTGGGGCTGGTGTGTCTGATCGCCTATTGCCACGGCTGGCTCAGTGTGCAGCGGCAGCAGCGCCAGCCGCGGGCGTGGTGGCTGGCGGCGGGTCTGCTGGCGCTCGTCGGCGGGGCAGCGGCGTTGGCCGCGACGAGCGACTTCGTGCTCCTGCTCGCGGGCACGGCGGCCGTCGTCGGGCTACGCGCCGGGCGGCTGCTTGTCGGCCGGCTGCGTCGGCTAGAGGCGCCGCCGGCGAGCGGCGACGGGGCCTGGTGGGCGGTGAGGCGCGATAGCGCGCTGCTGCTGGCGACGCTGGTTCTCGGGTCGCTGTCCGGCGGGGCCATCACGGACCTATTGCTGCGAGCGCGCGATTTGCCGCTCGGCAGTAGTCTCGGCTGGCGTAGCCCGCCGGGCTGGCCGCAGCTCACCGGGGACGGGGCGCAACTCGATGGCGGGTGGTGGTGGGAGCTGGTGCTGGCCGAGTACGGCTTGCCGTTGCTGCTGCTGCCGGTGGTGGTGTGGTGGTGCTGGCACCGGCCGACGCCGTTGAAGTCGTGGCTGCTGGCAACGGCGGTGATCGGGTTCGTCCTGCCGCTGGTGGTTCAGTATGAGCGGGACGACGCCGCTATCGCCGCGTTCAGCCGGACGGCGGGTTACCTGTGGCTGCTGCTCTGTGCGCTGACCGCCGTGGAGCTGACCCGGGGGCTGCGCTGGAACCGCTTGGCCTACGGGCTGCTGGGCGTCTTTGTGCTCGGCTCGACCTATATGGGGATCAGCTTTGCTATTTCGTTATGGTCGCCGGAGGGGCTGCAAGCGACAGCGCCCCCCTTGCGCCCGGCGCAGGTGCAGCTGGCAGCGCGCGTGATCGAACTGGTCCCCCCGACGGTCCGGATTCTCAGCGACAACCCGCGGTGGGTGACGACGCTGGCCGGTCGCTTGGCGCCGTCTACGCTGGCGCCGCACTTCATCAACGGTGATACGGGCGACTATGCAGCCGCAATGAGGACGCTCGACGCGGCGGCCATCGAGCGGCTCGACGTGGCGTATCTGCACGTGTCGTCCACCCGCTACGGGCAATGGCCGCAGCCGGTCCGGGCGGCCCTCGCCGACCCGCAGCGCTTCAAGCTGCTCGCGCGGCGGGAAGCGGAGTGGGAGTGCAACCGGCTCCGGGCCAGGGAATGGGTGGCGCTGTATGGCATCGTCGGCCGTTACGAGACGGCGGGAGGGGGGCCGCGCCGGGGCGGTGGCCCAACGGATCCGTCGCTGGCCTACTGGGAGCCGCGCTTGCTGTTCACGCCGATCTGCCCGTGAGGGTGGGCGGTGGGCCTCACCCCCCGGCCCCCTCTCCACCATGTGGCGAGGGGGAGTAGGGTTGGCCCCCCTATGGTCCCCCCGCTGTGCAGGGGGACGGGATGTTGAGCCGCACCCCGGCCCCTCTCCACCATGCGGAGAGGGGCCGGGCGGACAATAGGTAGTGGCCCCCTCCCTAGCCCTCCCCCGGAGCAAGCTCCAGGGGAGGGGATGTGCCGTCTTCCGGCGGGGCGCGGGAGGGGTGCCGGAGGAGGAGGCCCGTGCCTGCGGTGGAGCAAGACCGCGGGTAGGGCGGTACTTGGGTGGCAGGATGCACTTGGTGGGTGGTGGCCGCGGCTCCAGCGCTCGCAGGCCGGGAGGGCCTACCATTTGGCCCCCCTGTGGTCCCCCCGCGAGGCGGGGGGACGGGCGCAACATGTTGCGCCCCTACGGCGTTGGTGGGCACATGCCCGGATTTCCGTTGGCGCGGGAATGACGCGGCGGTGGAGTGGGAGCGCGGGTAGATCAGGGTGCGGGGATTGGCAGGGACGCGGGGCAAGACTCCCTGGCACAGCCGGCGCAGGCCGGCCGGCAAGGCTGCGGTGGCGATAGCCACGGCACTCAGACGGTCATAACCCGGCGCCCCGGCCGTGCTGGCCAGGGGTTCGTCATGACCCGGTGCCCTGATGGTGGCGCGCAGACGGTCATGCCCCACCGCGCTCGACAGCGCGGCGAGGGGTCGGCCATGACCCGGCGCCTTTGGGTGCCGGGCGCGGGACCGGTCGTGGTCCGGCGCGGGCGGCACGGCACTCAGACGGTGCTGACCCGGCGCCCTGGCCGTGGTGGCCAGGGGTACGTCAGCCCCCGGTGCCCTATGGGTGGCGCACGGACGGTCATGCCTCGCCGCACTCAGCGCGGCGAGGGGTCGGCCATGACCCGGCGCCCTCGGCACGGCACTCAGACAGTGCTGACCCGGCGCCCTGGCCGTAGTGGCCAGGGGTACGTCAGCACCCGGTGCCCCTGAGGCGGCACTCAGACGGCCATGCCCCGCCGCGCGCTGGGCGGCGGGAGGTCGGCCATGACCCGGTGCCCTCGGCTGGGTGGCTACGCCACCACGGGTGGCCGGCACGCTGGTGCCGGTGCGTCCCTGCCGGGCGGTGCCCGGTGCTCCAGGAAGTTCTTGCATCTGCCAATCCCCGTCAGGAGAGCATATCGGCGGGGGACGGGGGAAAGACAACGGCCTTGGGGGGCGGGCCTCACCCCCGGGCCTCACCCCCGGCCCCCTCTCCACATGGAGACCTTTGCGTAATGGGGCCGCAGGCTGGTAAATGAGGCGCCAACCGTCACGCCGCACGAGGGGGAATCATGCAACGCAAGCTCGGGAACCACCTGCCGATCAAGGCCGACCTACCTCCGCGGATCGGGCGCAACCCGCGCTTGGAGCGCTTGGAGCGCTTGGACGCGCTGTTCGACTGGGCTCGGCTCGGCGCCGTAGTGCAGGACATCTACGCCGCCCCCACCGGCCGGCCGAGCTATCCGCCCCTGATGATGGTCAAGGTCCTGCTGCTCCAACAGTGGTACGCCACCTCGGATCCCGAGATGGCGGCGGCGCTGTGCGATCGCCTGTCGTTCCGGCGGTTCGCGGGGCTGGGTCTGGCTGATGAGTCCCCGCACTACGCCACGATCAGTCGCTTCCGCCAGCAACTGACCAACCGCGGGCTAGCGGCGGCCAAGATCGCCGAGAGCACGGTGGCGGAGGCGCTGATCATGGGTGACGAGGTGGCGGTGTACGCGGACCGGGCCTATGAGTCCAAGCAGCGCCGCGCCCGGCTGAAGACCCGGGGGATCAAGGATCGGATCATGCACCGTGCCCACCAGTACCAGGCCCGCTTGCCGTATTGGCAACGACAGCGCAATCGCTTGATCGCGCGGGTGCGGGCGCCGGTGGAGCAAGTCTTCGGGACGCTGAAGCGACTGTATCACTACCGACGGGGGCGGTATCTGGGCTTGGCGCGCAATACGACGGAGTTGTGGTGCAAGGGCATCGCCGACAACCTCCGGCGGGCCGAGGGGCGCGGTCAGCACCAGGAGCCCTCGTTATGCAAAGGTCTCACATGGTGGAGAGGGGCCCAGGGGGTGAGGTATGGGAGTGAGGTGTGCGGGTTAGCTGCCGGTCGTCTCGATAGTAATGCGGCGCGGCCGCTGGGCACGCGCCTTCGGCAGCGTCAGCCGCAGGATGCCCTGCTCCAGCTTGGCCTTGACCTCGCTCCCCTCCACCTCGCCGGGCAGACGCCAGGCAAAGCGAAACTCGCGCGGCTGGATACCCTGCCAGATGGCAGCCGCCTTCTCCGGCACCTCCCACTCGCTCTTGCCACTGACCGAGATCACGTCGCCCTGCAGCGAGATGTCGAGCTTGTCGGCCTGCGCGCCGGGCACGGCGACGTACAACTCGTAGCCCTCCTCGGTCTCGTAGAGGCTCGGCACCCCGGCCGCCGTCATCCGCTCGTCGCCATCCATAAACCGCGGAAACACGACGCTGTCACGGAAAAGCCGGTCCACCATCTCGCTCAGTGGCCGCCCGGTACCAAAGGGATTGTGTCGCGTGATGTTCTCCATCGTCCTCTACCTCCTACGGTTCACAGTGCAGACCGCCACTGGCCTGCCTATCGGTTCCCGTCACCTACCATTCCGGTGACACTCCTATCCTATCATCTTATACTCCAACTGTCAATGTTTATGATGGATACAGTATCAACTAGACCACAGCGGCTATAATGCGACCATAGCGAGAGGAGGTTCGACCCCATGAAAATCGTCATCCCCGACGACTATCCCCCCGCCTATACCGACTATCCCGACGAGGTGGCGCGGCTGCAAGCGGCCGGCGATGTCGCGCTCCACGATACGCAAGCAGCGGACCGCGAGGAGTTGGTAGCGCGCTTGGCGGACGCCGACGTTGCCGTCACCGTGCGCGCCTATACCGTGTTCGATGCCGCGTTGCTGGCCCGCTTGCCCAATCTCAAGCTGATCGCCATCGTCGGTACCGGCACCGACCAGGTGGACCTGCCGGCCGCGACGGAGCACGGTGTCCTGGCCTGCAACGCCCCCGGCGCTACGACGCAATCCGTCGCCGAGCTGACCATCGCCCTGATGTTTGCCGCGGCCCGCCGCCTGCCCCTCACCGACCGCAAGGTGCGCGCCGGCACCTGGTATCACGAGCAAGGCTGGGAGCTGCGCGGCAAGACGCTCGGCCTCGTCGGCCTCGGCCTCATCGGTCAGCAGGTGGCCCGCATGGGCGCCGCACTGGGCATGCGCGTGATCGCCTGGAGCCTGACCCACGATCCCGACCGGGCCGCCGCCTGTGGCGCCGAGCTTGTGCCGTTCGACGAGCTACTCAGCACAGCGCACGTGCTGTCCCTGCACCTCCGGGCCACCGAGCGCACGGCCAACATCATCGGGGCGCGGGAGCTGGCGCTGCTACGCCCCGGCGCCCTGCTCGTGAACACGGCTCGCGCGGCGTTGATTGACGAGCAGGCGCTCCTCGACGCCCTCGACCACGGACCGTTGGCCGTGGCAGGCCTCGACGTGTATTGGCAGGAGCCGCTCCCGCCCAACCATCCCCTGCTCACCCGCGACAACGTGATCCTGGCACCGCACATCGCCTGGGTGACCGACGTAGGCTCGGCCAATCAGGTCCGGCTGCCGGTGGACAACGTGCTGGCCTATATCGAGGGCCGGCCCCAGCACGTCGTCAACCCCGACGCGCTCCAACACCCACGCCAGCAGCGGTGACTCGGCCCCCCGCTGTGCAGGGGGACGGGCGCTTCCCTCCCCTGTCGCAACGGGGGAGGGTTAGGGAGGGGGCTACCGGTCGCCGCGTGGACTCCCCTTCCCTGCCAGGGACGGGGCCGGGGGCTAGGTCCAGCTCACCGCTTGCTGGAAAAAACCTGCCCTTGTCAGGGGTGGAGGCCACCGTCAGGGACCAGCAATGCCGCAGCAGCCCGCACGTGCTCTGATCGCCAGCCCTCGTAATCCGCGGATCATGCAGGTCCGCAAGCTCGCCACGCGCAGGGAGCGCAGCCGCAGCGGCCTCTTCTTCGTCGAGGGCATTCGGCTCGTGGCCGAGGCCATTCGGAGTGGCAGCGAGATCGCGTCGCTGATCGTCGCCCCGGAGCTGTTGACCAGCGACTTTGCTCACGGCCTGCTTGCCCGGCAGGTGAACCCCGACGTGCCTAGGCTGGAGGTCACGGCCACGGTGATGCAGAGCCTCTCGACGCGCCAGCACCCGCAGGGCCTCGCGGCGGTGGTGCGCCAGCGTTGGCATCCCCTCGCCGCCGTGCGGCCGGGGGACGAACTGTGCTGGGTCGCGCTCGATGCTCCCCAGGACCCCGGCAACGTCGGCACCATCCTGCGAACACTCGACGCGGTTGGCGGGGCCGGGCTGATCCTCCTCGGCGACGCCACCGACCCGCATCATCCGGCGGCCGTGCGGGCGAGCATGGGCGCCATCTGTACCCAACGCTTGGTACGCACGACGTTTGCCGAGCTATGCGCCTGGAAGCAGGCACACGGCTACCGGCTTGCCGGCACCGCGGTCAACGCAACGCGCGACTATGACGCCGTCTCCTACGACGCCCCGCTCGTCCTGCTCATGGGCAGCGAGCGGGAAGGGCTATCGGCCGGCCAGGCGGCGGCGTGCGACGACCTGCTGTGCCTCCCCATGGTCGGCCGCGTCGACTCGCTCAACCTAGCGGTAGCGACGGGCGTCGTGCTCTACGAGGTATTCAGACAGCGGCAGCAGTCCGCGCGCTAGTGCCCGTTATCCTTCCCGTAGATCACCAGGCGCGCCGTCTCGGAGATCGCGTGGCCGCCATGACTGTTGTCCAGATAAACCTCGAACCTGCCCGGTCCCAACGCCGCCAGCGCCTGGATCACTACCGCCTCATAAGTGCGGTAGCCGACGCCGCCAAAGCAGCACGGGTCGTAGTAGTTCAGTATTTGCACCTGGTGGCGACCTTCGCCATAGGAGCCGAGGATATACAGCTCCGGATAGTTGGCAATGCGGTAGAAATCCGGTAGCGCCTCTTCATAATCCCCAATTTCCACCTCCGCGCTAAGGTAGACCGGTAATGTGCCGGCAACCGGATAGCTGTGGATGATGCGGGGATCCACGGCTGCACATAGCGTCGTGGTCCAGCCCCCACCGGAGACTCCCGTCATCGAGACCGACTGAAAGTCATGCTCTTGCTCGACGTAATTCAGCAGAATGGCGACCGGTTCGAGGAAGAAGCGGAGCGACGAAAACGTGGCGGCATCCAGGTAACGCAGATGATCGTGCGTGTGCAGCCGCAGTCTGCCGAACCGCGGTAGCTCAACGACCGGCCGGTTGTTCCTACCGAGCAGCGGCATGGCAAACGCGGCGACCGAGTAGCCCTTCCCGAGGAAATAGGCAATCGTTTCTTTGCCCAAGAGAAACCCGCCGCGATGGCCCTGGTGGTAGATCATGAGCTTACGATTACCCCGCTCAGGATGGAAGAGATAGATGATCGAGTTGACACCATAAGCCATCACTATCGTAATTTGATCAATCCGTTTGAGATTATCCAAGCTGCGAAAGTCGGCATCGGTGATATTCTCTGTAATCAACGTGGGGGGTTGCCGTGGCAATCCCCCAATACCCCAGATGTAACGGATAAGCTCGGCTCTCCGCGCCAGAAGCTCGCTTTCGCTCAGGGTTATCAGGCGCGACACGTCAGTACCGTATGGCGCGGTGCTGCCGGTGGGGTCGGGGTTACGCTCCTCCTGATCGAGGACGACCCGCACGTGTACAGCCTCGAAGTCCGGCGCAAAGAGCGCTGCCCGGATACTCGCCAGGGGGTCCTTGGGGAGTGTTCGGCCGACTACGAGGAGCAGCAGCGCCAGCAAGGAGTAGGCTAGGATGGCAAAGAGCCGGCGAATCTCTGGGCGACGACGCAGCGCAGCAAACGAGCGGCGTAGCCGCAGCATAGCTGGCAGAATGCTACTCCCGCTCGATCGTGCTGGTCAGCTTGAAGCTCTGCAAGCGGTCCCGATACAGCTCGGCCAGCTCCAGGAGGCAGACGATGACGGTGGCTACACCCTGCTCGTGCGCCTCGAGCATAATGGCCTCTGCCGCCTCTCTGCTCAACGACGGCACCGACTTCTGTAGGGCGCGGACCACGTAGCCCATCTCGTTGAAGTCGTCATTGTGGAGGAGCACGCGATACCGCGGAATGAGGCGCGACCGGCGCTCGATGTCCGGGGCAAGCTCCGGGGGCGCTATCTCCGGCGCGACCATGCCACTTCTCTCCTCTGGGCGCGGGTGCCCACTGCCGCTCAGGCGACGGAGTTTCCCACCCTGCCGCCGCGCCAAGCCACCTGCTAGTAGAACGCTGGGCGGCGGTGCGCCGTTGCTGGCGCGGCGGAGCCACGCGAACCGGCCGGAATCACTGCGGCTCGCGTGCCGCTGCCTTGTCGGCTGACTCTGCGGCCGGCTCTTCCAAGCGGTACCCCACACCGGGGACAGTGCGTAGGTAGACTGGCTTCCCTGGGTCCGGCTCCAGCTTCTGCCGCAGCCGATGGACGTGGACCTTCACTAGGTCCTCATTGCCGGTGCCATCATAACCCCAGACCTGCTCCACGATGGCAGAACTTGCCAGCACGTGACCACGGTTAATCATCAGGTAGTGCAGAATGCGGTACTCCAGCGGCGTCAGGCGCAGTTGCGTATCGCCGCGCGTGATACTCCGCAGATGGGCGTCGAGCACCAAGTCACCACAGCGCAGTTCGCGGTCGGACCCGGCGCTCGCCGGCTGATACGTGCTGGCACGGCGGAGCACCGCGCGGATGCGGGCCACGAGCTGACGCGGACTGAAGGGCTTGGTGATGTAGTCGTCGGCGCCGAGGTCGAGCGCCTCCACAATGCTCGGCTCGTCCTGGCGGGCCGTCAGCATCACCACCGGCACCGTCGACTCTTCCCGCACACGGCGCAGCAGATCCACCCCATCCATGCCGGGCATCGTGATGTCCAACACCACTAGCTCCGGCGCCTCGCTCTGGAAGCGCTCCCAGGCTTGCTGGCCGTCGAAGGCGGACGTTACCTCGATGCCGTCGCGGCGCAAGATGTAGGTGATGACATCCACCAGGTCGCGGTCATCGTCAACGACGAGCACACTCATCGTAAGACTGCCTCGCGTTCGCGCAGCGGCGGCGCTTCGGCCGGGACGCTGGCGACGGGGATGGTGAACCACACGGTCGTTCCTACACCCTCGTCACTCGTCAAGCCAATGCGACCACCATGAGCCTCGACGATAGCCTTGGCGATAGATAGTCCTAGTCCCGTGCCCGGCGATCCCTGGGGCGTCGTGGCGGAGCGGAAATAGCGCTCGAAGACCGTCGCCTGATCGGGAAGCGGGATGCCGGCGCCGTGGTCGGTGACGGCAATACGCACCCGACCCGGCGTCGTCATCTCGCCCTGCCAGGTGGCCTCGACCACAATGTCGTCGCCGGCAGGCGCATACTTGATGGCATTGGTGAGCAGGTTGGTCAGCACCTGGACGAGGCGATTGCGGTCAGCCAACAGTGGCGGTAACGTGTCCGGGAGGTCGCGCACGACGCGCTGCCCCCGCTCTTCGAGCAGCGGACGGACCGTCGCTACCGCCTGCCCGCACACCACGTCGAGACGGGTCGGCGTGACATAAATATCGAAGCGTCCCGCGCGGATGCTGCCGGCGTCCAGCACGTTGTCCACCAGCGTGCCCAACCGCACCGAGCTACGCGAGATGCGCTCGACCGCTGACCGCAGCTCGGCCGGCGTCATCAGTTCGTAGTCGCTCGCCAGGATTTCGACGGTGGCGAGCAGCGCCGCAAGCGGTGTCCGCACCTCGTGCGCCACGCTGAAGAGATATTCGTCCTTGAGCTTGTTCAACTCGGTCAGGTTTTCGTAGGTTTGCTGCAAGCTGCGGCGCATCTCTTCCATCCGCCGCGCCAGGAGCGCCACCTCATCGTCACCGGTGCTGGCGATCGGCGTCTGCAGATCGCCCTGACTGATCTGCTCGGCGGCCTTGGTCAGGCGGCGCAGCGGGCGGGTCAGGCGCATCGCTACCGCGTAACCGACCGCAATAGCGGCCAAGGCAATGGAGCCAATCACCGGCAAGAAGACGCGGAGCAACGACTCTCGGTCATCGGCCAGCGTGTGTGCCGGCACGCCGACTGCATACATGCCGATGCGCTTGCCCAACAGCGTGAGCAGCGGTTCGTAAAGCGTGAGCATATTCGCTTCGAATACCCGGATCAGGCGCTCACTCGACTTGCCCTGACCCAAGACCCCATCGCGCACGCGCACGTCGGCCGACTGCCCCAGCGCCTGCTGCAAGCCCGGAAAGGTCGTGGCGGCGAGCCTGTCCAAGCAATAGATACTCAAGTCCAAGCCAATGTCGTCTTTGATTTGCTCGGCAAAGGCTTGGTCGAGCGGATACGCCATGTACACCGCACCGAGTAGGTCCTGCTCTACGCCCAAGATGGGGATAGCTAATGACATGGCCAGCGTACAGGTGTTGCCCAGGCCATCGGTCTGATAGACAATCGCCGGGGGCGGCCTCTCGCCCTGGAGGGCGTGGGGGACACCGGGCAAGTGAAACAGGGTTGTAGTTGGGAGACTTGCTCCGGCCGGTGCCGAACGGGCGACGACGCGCCCATTGGTATCGGTCACCGCGAGGCTATAGTGCGGGTGGAGATCGCGAATCGGCTCCAGGATCAGGGTGATCGCCGCCCGCTTCTGATCAATCGGCACCCTGTCCTCGGTGGATGCGGCGGTGTCAAGCTCGTGCTGCTGGACGGCGAGCGCGACCTCCTCCGCGATCTGCTGACCGGCGCTACGCGCGGCTTCGATACGCTGCTCGTACAGGAACGCAAACGTGATGGCGGCGTCACGGAGCCGGTCGCTGGCCGTCTGCACCAGCTTCTGGTCGGCAATAAACCAACTGACCGTCCCGGTGCCGCCCACAGCTAGGAGCACCAAGATCACCGCGCTCGTCACCAAGCGCACACGCAGGCCCACACGGCCCGTGCCAATGTCTTCCGCTGCGTCGGTACCGGCAAATGCCGTCGTGGACATGGTCCCTCGCGCCAGCTACCCCCAAGAGGGCTTAGGACAATGCTACGATACTCCGGGTATCGGTGCTGTCTCAGTATACTCTGCGTGCCCCCCAAGCCACCGCAGAAACGGAAGGTACCGCCGTCTCCGCCTCCCGGGACGACGGCGCGGCAGCCCCGCCCCCTCCCCACCACCGAGAGAACGCGGCTTCAGTCTGTAGCTACGTCTTGACTGCGTAATTTGGGGCTTCGCGTGTGATGACGACATCGTGGGGGTGGCTCTCCCGGAGCGCCGCCGGACTGATGCGGATGAAGCGCGTCTGTGCCTTCATCTCCGGTATGGTCCGTACCCCGGCGTAGTGCATACCTGCCCGCAGGCCCCCCACGAGTTGATAGACGACCTCGGACAGCTTGCCCCGATAACGCACCCGGCCCTCAATGCCCTCGGGCACCGTCTTCACCACGCCGTTCTGCGAGTAGCGGTCACGCGCAAAGCCGCGCGTCTGCATCGCGCCGACCGACCCCATACCGCGATACTCTTTGAAGTGCTCGCCTTGGAAGAGCACCAAATCGCCAGGCGACTCCTCGACACCGGCGAGCAGGGAGCCGAGCATCACACTATCCGCGCCGGCGGCGATAGCCTTCGCCAGGTCGCCGCTGTATTGGACACCGCCATCGGCGATCAGCGGGGTGCCCGTCTCTCCGGCCGCCTGAGCACACTCCATGATCGCCGTCAGTTGCGGTACACCGGCAGCCGACACGACGCGCGTCGTGCAGATGGCGCTGGCGCCGATACCGACCTTGACGGCATCCGCCCCGGCCGCGATCAAGTCCCGCGTCGCCTCCACCGTCGCGGCGTTACCGGCAATTACGTCGAGGTCGCCGTAGCGGCGCTTCAACGCCCGCACCATCGCCATAACCCCGGCAGTATGGCCGTGGGCAACGTCCACCACGAGCGCATCCACGCCAGCCTCGACCAAGGCTTCCGCGCGTTCCAGCCCCGCTTCGGCAACACCAACCGCAGCGGCGACGCGCAACCGGCCGCGCTGATCCTTCGTCGCATGCGGAAAACGGAGTTTCTTGTCTATGTCTTTGACCGTAATCAGGCCCTTGAGCATCCCGTCCACGTCCACAATCGGCAGCTTCTCGATCCGGTGGCGGTGCAAGATGGCCCGCGCCTCGTCGAGCGTGATACCGACGGACGCCGTGATGAGCGGCATCGGGGTCATCAGCGCCCGGATTTCTTGATCCAAGTCGTCCTGAAAGCGCAGGTCGCGGTTGGTCAGAATACCGACCAAACGACCATTGTCGGTGATGGGCACACCGGAGATGTGATACTTCGCCATAACGGCGAGGGCATCGCCCACGAGGTCACGGGGGCCAAGCGTGACCGGCTCGACGATCATGCCGGCCTCCGAGCGCTTGACCTTGTCCACCTCGGCGGCCTGCGCCGCCACGGGCAGGTTGCGATGGATGACACCAATCCCGCCCTCACGCGCGAGTGCAATCGCCAAGCGGGCTTCACTGACGGTATCCATCGCCGCCGACACGATAGGAACCTGCAAGCGAATGCGCGGGGTCAGGAACGTGCCGACATCGGCATCCGCCGGCAGCACGTCCGAGCGACCGGGCACGAGCAAGACATCCTCGAAGGTGAAGCCTTCACCGATGATCTTCTCTTCGCTGGTGGGATCCAGGGCGACACTGGGAGAGCTACCGACAAACGTACTGGCCGATTGGCTCATCTGCACGCTCCTTTCCATGTGCCCAGCACCGGTCCAGAGACCGGACCACAGTGGATTAACTCAGTGTACCGGCGGTCGAGTCGCGGCCGCAACCGCCACCACGCGCAACGAACGCGGCGACCGCCCTCCAGTCGTCAGGAGGCCGTGGCAACCTTGCCGTTTTGGGCCACCAGCAGGAAGGCGCGTGGCCGGTGTCGCCAGAAAATCACCTCCAACCCTGGGTAAATGGCCACCTGCTCGATGCGCTTGAAGACAATCGGGTTGTCGCCAACATACACGTCGGCGCGGCACAGCTCCGGCCACAGCACCAAGCGCACACCAGTGGCATCGGCGGGCAGCGCCAGGCGGACCTCATACACCGGCCGACCGCGATACTTGTAGGGCGCGATCACCAGCTCCGCCGCCAAGGCTGCCGCGATGGCCCGGCAGGTCTCGGCCGAGAGCGGCCCACCATCGTCAGTCACGGTCGTTTCGGGATTGCCCTGCGGCCCGGTTGCGCTACTCATACCGGCACGCGAGCGATGAAATACAGCACGCGGGCGATGATCTCGCCGCTCACCACGGCTCCCGTCGCGATATAGAGTAGGCCCGTGGCCGCCATCATCGAGCGCGTGCGTGCCGTCCGCCAGATCATCCAGCTCAGGACCAGCGGAAACACCACGCCGATACCGACCCGCAGCCCGAACCACCAGCTATAGCGATCCAGCAATGCTGCCGGGCCGGTCTCCGCGGGCGCCATGACCAAGGCTACCCCGGCCATGCTCAGTGCCAGGAGCGCTTGCACACCCAGCGCGGCCGCGAGGCCGGCATTGATGAGCAGCAATGGCCGCGGCGAGAGCTGCGGCGTCACCAGATACCAGTGGCCCAGCATCCACCCGCTCCACACGCTCCCCAGCACCAGCGTGCTCGCCCCCGTAGCCAGCAGAGCCAGGAGAAAGAGCACACCCGGCGTCGCCACGGGCGGCAGATACGCGGCCACCCCGATCGCCAGGCTGGCCAACCCCACCCCACCGGCCACCAGCCCGACCCGCGTGGCCAGCCGCGCTCGCTCGGCACGAACCAGCAGCAGGTGAGCGACCAGCAGCGCCGCGAAGAGCAGCCACAGCACCGGCTCATACGCCACCCACGGCGCGCGCGCGTCATAGGGCAGCAGGGACGGCAGCGGCAAGGCCAGCCGCAGCCACA
Organism: Chloroflexota bacterium; assembly: GCA_965220865.1. Lineage (GTDB taxonomy): Bacteria > Chloroflexota > UBA11872 > UBA12225 > JAJDUF01 > JAJDUF01. The sequence goes on along the minus strand of OZ244848.1, from coordinate 1,188,713 downwards.
GGCCGAGCGCCAGGAACACCAGCAGCACCGCCCCGTTGAAGAGCAGGTACCCACGCGCCAACGGCGTGCGGAGATGCACCGCCAGGCTGGTCAGCAGCCCGCCGGCACTGAGCATCACGAGCACGTGGAAAAAGCTGAGTGGAACCGCCTGCACCAGTCATTCCCTCCCCGGCGAACGGGAATACCAGCAGCATTATACGGCGCACTACCCCACTGACACACCCCGGGCACCCGTCATTCCCGCCGTCTCGCCCGTCATTCCCGCGCACTGCCCCCCCTCTCCACTTGGTGGAGAGGGGGCCGGGGGGTGAGGCCAAATCCGTACCACACCTGGCACTATCCGTGCGGCTTTGGCCCGCCAGCGGATGAGGCCCCACCGTCCCCCCCGCTGTGCGGGGGGTGCGGACCGCCTTCCCCGGAACGCAGCGGCGGCCGGCCGCCGGACTCCCCTTCCCTGGAGGGAAGAGGCCGGGGGTTAGGTCCATCCCCTAACCCGCCCGCACGAACACCGGATCACCAGCACTGATACCCAAGGAGTCAGCCGCGCTCCCCTCGCGCACGGCCAACTCGAGGAAGCCGGCGCTGCCCCAGATCACCAGCGGCTCACCAACGGCAACTCCGGCATAGCTCTCGACCGGACCGGATAGCGTATGAGTACCTATATCCACCCTCAACACCCCGCCCGGCGCCGCGAGCTGCTCCCGGCGAATGTTGGTGATAGCGTTCCCGAAGTGGTCCACGTGCAGGATTTCGCCCTGCAGGCGGTCCCCATCCCGCGTCGGCCGCGGCAAGGGTGTACCCGCCAGCGCGCCGACGGGCCTGCCGAGCCGCTCCAGCGCCACGCCGGCCGCGAGGTGGGCGGCGACCGGCGCCATGATGTCGCGCCCGTGAAAGGTGTGGCTGACCTCACTCGCCGGCCCCAGCCAATAGCGCGGCTCCGTCAGCTGCACCGCTCGCCAGCTGTCCGCAGCCAGCCACTCCACAATCCAGCGCAACAGCCCGTTATCCGGCCCGACGAAGGAGTGCCCGCCGGCCTCGACCGCGATCAGCGGGCGGTCCGTACCCACACCGGGGTCCACAACCGCGAGATGCACACTGCCGGCCGGAAAGTACGGACAAGCCACGAGCAGCTGAAACGCGCCGGCCCGGATGTCCTGTGGCGGCACCGCGTGGGTCAGGCCCACGACAGCAGCCTCGGGACAGATACCGGCGATCACGCCCTTCAGCACACCCACGTAGCTATCCCGGCTACCAAAGTCGGTCAACAGGGTAATCAGCGGCTGACGCGATGGCATGACCCCCTCAATCCACAATCCGAATGGGGGCACAAGACAACCGCTTCACCCCGACCTCCCGCAGCAGGCGGTAGACCCGTTGCGAGATCACCTCATAGGGGCCGGCTCCTGCCGGCGATAGGCTAGCTGGGAGCACGTCAGGCCATCCCACCGCTCTACTTGAGCCGGATAACGCGCTAGTCCCGCTCGCGCTTGGTGACGGAGAGGTCGAGATCGGAGCAGTCGTCATACAGGAACAGGCGGTCGTTATCCTCTCCGGTCACAAAATTCACCACCTGGTCATCGGCCGGCCCGGTAGTCACCAGGACGACGATGCCGGTCTCGTCGAGCTTACGGGAGCCGTAGAAAAACAAATGCGTCCGGTTCGTCGGGCTGAAATCACACAGGGCATGATGCCAGAAGTCCCCCAGCAACGTTTCCGCCTCACGCAAGCCGATCCTTTGCTTTGGCCTCCTCTGCGGGAGGTCTCCCATAGGAGGATGCAGCCGATCTTGCACCCGCCTCAGCGCCTCACGGGCGAGGGTGTCAGAGCGCTCCCGCTCAGGAGTGAGCGTTGCAGAAAAGATCCCGGTGGCCGGAGCAGAATCGATCAATGCGATCCAAATGAACAAAGTAGCACAAGCGATCACCGACGGTACCATAAATGCCAATAATAGGGGCCAGCTACGGGCCATCACGTTCCATCCCTTGCCACACCAGTATCGCGGGGTACCTTGGCAGGCACAGCAGCACTAGGAGCGGTCCGGCTCAATGCAGTCATAGATCATACCCCGTCTTGAATCACCTACAGTGCCGATCCAGGCTACTACCTGGTCATCATGAGGCCCCTTTGCCTTTACTATAACCACCTCTGCCCCACCGAAGTCGCGCGAGCCGAAAAAGAAGAGGTGATATGCAGACTCCCCGTACTCACTGTACGGACACTCGGCATGGTGCCAAGCCTCATCCACCAAGGCCACTGCTTCCTCAATCGGCATCCCGATGGGGAGCTTGGCACGCACAGTATCACGGGCCACATCAAGAGGGTGTGGCGACTCCGTGCAGGCGGCCAGAAGCAGGAGCAGGCCCAACCCCCACAGCACACCGCACCAACGGCCCATGCAGTTCCCTCCCCGGCCCCGGCCGCCGACCCTCAACCCTTTTCGCCAGCGTCAAGTCAATACCGCAACGCACGAGCAACCACTAGGTAAGCAGATTAGTGGTCGTACTCATAACGCTGGCAAGCGAGGCCAAGAGGCACTACCCCACGTAGCTGATCCGGTAGATCGCGTTGGTGCGGTCATCGGTGACGTACAGGCTGCCGTCGCCACCAACCACCGGCTCGACGGGGCGGCCCCAAGCATCGGCCGGGCCGCGCGGCCCGGTCAGCCAGCCACGCGCGAAGTCGAGCGGTGGCTGCGCCTGACCGTTGATGAACCTGATTCGGACGACCTTGTACCCGGTGGCCTCGCTCCGGTTCCATGAGCCGTGGTAGCCCACGAACAGATCGCCCCGGTAGGCCGCCGGAAACTGCTCCCCGTCGTAGAACGCCAGCCCCAGCGGCGCCGAATGTGCCTGCACCGGCACCGTCGGAGCCGTCAGCTCGGCGCAGGACGGGTTCCGCGCCGGCACCCGGTCGTCCACCACCCAAGCGCCGTCCCCGCCCTGATAGCAGAACGGCCAGCCGTAGTGCGCGCCCTCCTGCACGCTCGTCACCATGTCGGGCGGAATGTCGTCGCCGAGCAGATCCCGCTCGTTCACCACCGTCCACAGCTCGCCGGTCGCGGGGTTGATCGTCAGACCAACCGGATTACGCAGCCCTGTGGCGTACTGCCGCTCGCCCGTCCCATCCGGCCGGTACTGCATCACCCCGCCGCGCCGCCCGTCCCGCTCGATGCATACGTTGCACGTCGAGCCTAAGGACACGTACAGCATCCCGGCGCCGTCAATCGCCAGCCCGCGATAATGGTGGGGTTGGCACCCCGAATCGGGCAGCCCGTCCACGATCACCTCCGGTGACCCTACCGCCAGCTCGCCGGGCACATAGGCGTAGCGCACGACCTGCCCGGACAGCGCCACGTACAGCCCGCCCTCGTGAAAGACCATGCCGTAGGGGCAATCGAGACCGGAAGCCACCGTCTCTACGCTATTCACCACCCCGTCGCCGTCGCGGTCGGGCAATGCGACAATCCGCCCTCGCGCCGGCAGCGTGGCGTACAGGTCCCCGTTCGGCGCCACGGCCATCGTCCGCACACCGGGCAGGTCGGCCGCAAAGACGCTGATCCGAAAACCGGAGACCAGTTGTAGCTCGCGCGGCCGGGCAAACGGCCCCCGCTGAAACTGCGCCGGCACCTGGAGCCGCGTAGCAACCAGCGTCCGCGTGTCAACCGAGAGCGCCGGCGGCAACGGCCGCGCCGGGGGCGCCGGCGGCACAGCAGTCGGTGCAGCCGCGACCTCAGCAGTCGGTTGCGTAGACACCGTTGCCGGCGCCGCCGTCTCGCCACACGCCTGCGTTACAACGCCGGCCAGCAACAGCAGTACGACGGTCAGCACCCGCAACCGGCACGCCGGGAGCGTCCCACTTGGAGTTCCGAGGCCTGGATGGCCCATGCCGGCCAGGAGCCGGCGCGCACTCCTCAATACATGGCACAGTCCACTCCAAGCCATACGAGAGCCTGTTCACGCCAACTGCGCGATGCGCCGCGCGAGCCAGGCGACAGCCGGCCGGCGTACTAAGGGTACGAAGACGAGGATATTCCCCGGCGGTGCGTCCACATCGGCAAATGCGCTCGGAGCGGCAATCTCCCAGCCGCGCTTTTCCATTGCAGCCACATAATCCCGCAGTACCTCTTCCGCATGGAGCAGTGCCTCATTGACGGTGTGGCCCATCGCGACACAGCCCGGCAGGTCGGGAAAGACCACGCCATAGGTGCCCTCTTCACCATCAAGGAGTGCCGGATAGCGCAGCATCGCTCTCTCCTACTTCCTCCAGCCTGCGGCCCGCGCAATAGCGTGGGCTACGCCGCTAGATACGGTCCGATGACGGGGCAGTGCAATCACGACCTGGCGCTCAGGATGCTCGTACAGGTCATGATTGGCGCCGTGTCGTGCCAAGTACCAACCTTCCCGCTCTAGCCGCCGCTGTATCCGCCGTCTGTTCGTCTCCAGCACGTATATAGCATACTACAATACTGCATATTTATCAAGCACTTCGCGGCGACCCGGCCGCCGTCCCCCTGCCACGCGGGGGGACCAAAGGGGGGCCGACCCTACTCCGCCGCCGGCCGGTCGGCCAACTGCGCCAAGTAGCGCCCTACCTCGTAAGCGTCGGTATCAATTAGGAGATGTCCGTCTATCTCGACGACCGGTGCCAGCCACTGCCCCGACTTCTCCACCATCTCGTCGAAGTACCACCGATTGCTGTATACCTCGCGCTCCTCATACACGATCCCGCGACTATCGAGCAGACTGAGCACCTCGTAGCACCAGCCACACCCCCGCTTCGTGTACACGATCACCCGCTCCGGGCCGGTGCGCGGTGCCCCACCAGCCTCACGCTCGCCGTTGCTTCCCGTCATTAGCCCACTCATCCACCCGGCTACTCGGACAGCCTCAACCGCCCCAGCGTCGTTACCGCCGCCCCCGCCTCCACCATCTCCGCAATCGCCCGCTCCGCATCCCCCGCCGCCACGTTCACGCCGCGGATGGCGTCGAGCAGCACCGTCGCACCAAAGCCGGCCCGCAGCCCGTCGAGCACCGTCGAGCGCACGCAGTAGTCCGTCGCCAGCCCGCCCACGTACAGGTGCCCGACGCCAAGCTCCCGCAACGCCTCCGCCGCCCCGGCCCCCCGCGCCGCGCGGCCCTGAAAGGCCGAGTAGGCGTCCTCGGTCGGATCGTCGCCTTTCGTCACGATGATCGCGTCGTCCGGCAGTTGCAAGTCGGCGTGAAACGCCGCCCCCGGCGTATCCTGCACGCAATGTGGCGGCCAGAGGCCACCGCCCGCCTGGAAATGCACCGTCTGTTCGGGATGCCAGTCCCGCGAGGCCAAGACCGGCAGCCCGGCAGCCGTGAAGCGGGCAATGTACTCGTTCAACGGCGCCACCACCTCGTCGCCACTGCCCACCGCCAACGCCCCACCCGGACAGAAGTCGTTCTGCACGTCTACCAGCAGCAACGCCCCCCTGAGCATCTTCCGGCCCCCTTACGCACACTCTAGCACACGCCCACCAGGGGAAAGGATCGGCCGCCCCCTCTCCCACTGGGAGAGGGCTGGGGTGAGGGCCAGGAGAGGACGAGTGAGGCAGCCGCGCGAGTCACATGCCGCTGCTAGACTGCCGCTCTCACCGGAGTGACGGGTGTCTCGCTGGCTGCTGCGCCGTCGCGAATGACGATCTCCAGCGGCTCGCCGTGCCCGGCGTGCAGGCCGACAAGCTCGACATCTCGCTGCAGGGCGACGTGATCTCGATCAGCGGCAAGAGCGCGTGGGAGGTGCCGGAGAAGGCGGCTGCCATCTGGCAGGGTATCCAGCCGCGCGAGTTTCGCTTTGCCTGGCGGCTGCCCGGCGAGGTAGAGGGGAGCGAGGTGAAGGCCAAGCTGGAGCAGGGCATCTTGCAGCTGACGCTGCCGAAGGCGCGTGCCCAGCGCCCGCGCCGCATTACTATCGAGACGAGCGGCGACTAATCCGCACGCCGCACGCCCATACCTCACCCCCTGGCCCCCTCTCCACCATGTGGAGAGGGGGTATTGTGTTTGGTGGATGGAGGGTCCGATGCTGGTCTGCATCAGGATTTTCAGGATGCAAGGATGAGCAGGATGGTTGTCTTGGGCCTCACCCTTTGACGGGGGGCGTGGCGGCACTCACCCTGGGACTCGCCGGTGGGGAGAGGGGGCTGGATTGCGGCCCCGTATCGGGGTACGGGGCATGCTTGCGCCGCAATGACGGGGCCGGGGCCGGGAGCACGCGATTGGGATAGGCCCGGCACACCGGCGCGTGTGGAGAATGCCGGTGGGAGGCGTTGACTTAGTGGAGTACACTCGTTAACATTTTGCGGCCGGCAGAGGTGTAGCGCGCTTGGACGTTCTATGTCCGAACCTGGGGGAGCTACAGCCCTGAGTAGCCAATGAACGGTGTGTGTCGTGTTCACAATCAGTAGCACCAGCGCCGCACCCAACGACACGTCCATTAGGGATTGTGGCCTCACGCTCTCTTGGGGCATGTGTTGGGATGGTGCGGTAGTGTCTCAGTTTGCAATCCGGCGCCGCGCCGGGGCCAGGGCGATGTGCGCGGGAAAGAGGGTGGTATGGACATAGCTGGTTCGGAAGCGGAACTGGAGCGAACGCACGTTCCCTTGCCGGTGGTCAACGCCGCGGTTGAAGAACTGGGCTATACCACCAACTCCATGGTGGAGGCCATCGGCGGCGACCGCGCGGTCGAGGAACCACTCAATGAACACTGGCGGCCGGTGTATGTCTGCGGTACCCGCTGGCTACCGCAGACTGCGCTCGGCCGGATAGGCAGCGACCTCCGACGGAAACGGCCAGGACAAGGGATGACGAGGAAGTATGCCCAATACAAACGAGCAGCTGACGATTGGTGGCAGGGGCACGGCGGCGAGGCGGCTAAACAGGCGGCTCTGGCCCCGAATCTGTGAGGCTCGTTAACCCGCAAGTGCTTACTGTCACACTGAGATGCTGCGGACGTTGAGGCTTTCTGGTAGTTAGCCACTATCTTGTCCTGAAGGAGCGCCTTCATGTGGTTCTTGAAAACGCTCGCCGCGTTGTGTCTGCTCACTGCATTGGTGTTCGCTGGCTTTCAAGCAATGCTTTTCATTGACACTGTAACGATAGATGTCGAAAAAGCTGACCTTGCCGTGAAAATGGTGAGCGAAGAGCTTCAGCGGGTACGGGAAGCAAAGTTAGAGCATCAGGGCTGCGAAACACAATTCACTCGTTGGGTAGAGTGGGATAGCACTTATAAGGAAGCTATTCGGTTCTTGGAACTTGCCAGTGCTTACTCCACCGAGAGGAGGATTGAGAAAGCACTAGACCTTGCAACCAAGCTCGATGCGGCGACACAAACGGTGGGATATGCCTGCTCGTAGCGTAGTTAGGGTAGTACGTAATGCCTAGTCCTGTAGGGTGTTATCCGATCCCGTTAGCCTTAGCGGAGCGAGGACCGATTGGCCATCGTGGGCTGTGGCCCACGCTGGCGGAGATCGCGAGCTAGATGCAAGGAGGAAGGATGGACTCTTCAGAAGCAGGCTACGTAAATTATCACGGCCAAGTCAACCTTGGTTGGCTGGAGCGGGGCTGCCATCGGATGCACTGTCTCTACTGTGGTCAGACCTATGGCACGATGACCGGAGTGAGTGTCCGCCGTTGCCCGACGCCTGACTGTCCATCGCAATGGAACTCGCGGTGGGGTGATCCTGGTCCCACGCTCACCCCGGAGGAACGGCCGGCTTCCTGGTATGAACGACGGGCGCAGGCTGTCGAGGCATTAGCCAAATCATCGCGCCAATAAGCTTCCAACCTATCATCCCGATTCCCCTATTGCCGCCCTTCGTTGGTAGTGCTGGGTGCCCACAAAGGATGCCCCTAAAGGGTCGGCGGGTGGAGGGTACAATGGGGGGTGAGGTTGGTTGAAACCTTTTGGTGGGTGGGCGGTCTAAGGGACAGAGAGTGGAGCGGCCGCGGGGGCCGCGCAGCAGAACCGAGGTGGAGATAGCGGTGGCGCAGCAAGACGGAGGCTCGGACAGGGTAGCGGCGGTTGCGCCGGGGGCGGATGAGGCCGCGCTGGTCCGGCGTAGCCAGGGCGGGGACCAGCAAGCCTTTGCGGTACTGGTGCAAGCGTATCAGGGGACGGCATACGCCCTCGCCTTGCGCCTCTTGCGGAATCCTGACGAGGCCAACGATATGGCCCAAGAGGCGTTCATCCGGGCCTGGCAGGCGCTGCCGCGGTTTCGCGGTCAGTCGCGCTTTGGTACCTGGCTGTACCGGATTGTCTACAACCTCAGTCTGAACCGGCAGGACGCGCTGCGGCGGCAGGGGCCGCGCGTGGCGGACGGTGAAGCGGTGGCGGCTGCGCTGCCGGCCCGGGAAGGCGATCCGGTCCGCACGGCTGAGGCGGGGGAGCTACGGGAGTGGCTCTGGCAGCAAGTAGACCTGCTGCCAGAGCGTTACCGGGCGGTCTTGGTGCTGTATTATTTGCGCGAGCTGTCCTACGACGAGATCGCAGAGATACTTGAGTTGCCGCTGGGGACGGTCAAGACGCATCTCTTCCGGGCCAAGGCGGAGCTTAAGCAGCGGCTCGAACACCAGTGGCCGGGGCGGCCGGCGGTTGATGTGTCCGCCGGTCCCGAGGACGAGCCGCCCACGCGGGCGCAAGTCCGGCTGGACCGACCGACGATGCTAGACGGGAGCACGATGCGATGCGCTTGGGTGCCTTGATCTGTGCGCTCACCCGCCGACGCTTGCCGGGCCTGGCCGCGCGGGCGGCTGCGGCCGGTGAGACTGCGCCGCCGCGCCACGTCCGGCAATGCCCGGACTGCAAACGGGAGTGGGCACGCTGGTTGAGCGTCGAGCAGGCGTTGTGGACCGGTCCGGAGCAGCAGCAGACACCGGACCTGCTGCCGGGGATTCTCGGCGCGCTGCCGGCGCAAGAGGCGCCGCTGCCGCCGGCACAGCATAACCGGGTGGCGCAGTGGTGGCCGTTGGCTGCTGGGCTGGCGGTCCTGCCGGCGCTGCTCGTAGGTAGCGGAGACCCGGCGGTGCTGTTGGTGGCGGCAGTAGATTGGCTCGTGGGCGCCGCCGGCTCGGCTTGGGCAGCGCCGTTCTTAGCCCTGCTGGGGCTGGTCGGCGGCGAGACGGCATTGCTGGGCTGGCTGGTTCCGCTCCTCGAAAACACCGCGCGGTCTGCCGAGACGCTCCTGCCGGCATTGATTGCGCTGATCGCGCTCAAGCCGCTGGTGCAGCGGCTGGCCCCCGCGCCGTAGGGGGACGGCCCCCCTATGGTCCTCCCGCTATGCAGGGGGACGGGTGCTCATTCCTCCGCTTCTTCTTCCTGTAGCTGGGCTAGGGCCGCCGCGATGTCTTCGTCGGTGGCCGCGCGCCACTCGCTGCTACGTGCTTCCAGCGCCGTGAGCACCTGCGGGTTGGTCTGCCTTTGGGCGTGCAGTTGAAGGGCCGCGGCGGTGACGCGCTGCCGGTGGCTGGCCGCCAGGGAGCCGTGCTTGCGGCGCACGATGCCGGCAAACTCGCCGGTTTCGACCTCGAAGCCGGCTTGCTCGGCACGGCGGAGCCAGGCGCGGAAGCCGACGGGACAGCGCAAGACTTCCTGCTCGTGTGCCCATTGTGGCCGGCGCTGCTCGACGGCCCGGGCCAGCGCGCTGAGGAGGGCCGCGGCGTCGGGGGGCCGCACGCGGCGCACGAGCCGGTCGAGCGCCGGCGTGGGGTCCCAATCCACCGGGAGCTGGGCGAGGACCGGGCGGTACAGGGTACGCAGCGCACCGTAGAGGCCGGCGCCCAGCCGCCAGTAGCGCTCGGCCACCGTCAGCTCTTCCGCGGCCAAGCGCCGCCCATCGAGCGCCGCCAGCCGCCCGCCCTCGGACCAGCCCTCAAGCGCCTCCAGCATGGTCGCTGGCGCTACCGGTTCGAGATGCGCCGAGAACTGAAAGCCGCTGCCGCGGGACCGCGTGGCCGGGGCACCGCGAGGCAGACGAGGGAGCCGTAGACCGGGGCGGACATTGGTGAGGAGCTTGTGGAGCCAGCGATTGAAGGCGCTGTCCGGCGCGATGAAGATACCTTCCGGAACGAGCGTGCTCCCTACGTTCCCGGCCATCAGACGGGTCAGTGTCTCACGGTAGGCAGCGGAGGGGGCTTGGGCGAGGATGGACGCGGCGACGTCCGGCACTTCGCTGGCGATGCGCGGCAGGTTTCCGGCCAGACGCGCTGCCGAAACCTGCTCTGGATTGGCCGTATCGAGCGACACTTTGAAATCGGCGGCCTGAACAACCGGCCGGCCGCTGCGCCCCAGGGTGCCGAGCAGCAAGAGGTCCGGGGCCGACACGCCGGCCGTGTGGAGGGCCGGGCCGGCGTCAGGCCCCGAATCGACGCTGATGAGGTGGGTGATGGTGGCGGTGCGGCCCGCGCCGAGCGGTACGGACCAGGGGAGGCGCTTACCGAGGAGGGTGAGGCCAAGCTCCTCCCAGCGGCGGCCGATCAGCGCGGCGGCCTCGCCCCAGGCGCCGATGAGGCGCGAATACTCCTCCGCCTGGACGCTGGTTCCTGGGAAGTCGGCGACCGTGAGGAAGCGGGGCGGTAACGGCAAGGTCGGCTTGGAGGGGCTAGGACCGCGTGCTTTGCTGGGTGATGAGAGTTTCTGTTGCACAACAATTCCCAGGACATCGGCGTGTATCGGAGTGCCGGCAGACCGCAGCTTGCCGGGCATGTCCAGGGTGAGGATACCATTGCGCTCGCCAGATGGTGGGTTCCCGCCGAGGCATAGCCTCAGCCGCGTGCCGGCGGCGCCTGGACACGTGGTCACGGTGCCGTTAGCATGGGCGCAGGGGCGGAGTGGGGGCCGAATGGGGTACCGGCCCCCCTATGGCCCCCCCGCTTCGCAGGGGGACGGGCGCAGCACGCTGCGCCCCTACGGCTTGGACCGTACCTACGCCGGTCGGCGATGAGGAGTGCCTTATGGTGGAGCGCGTGCGGGTTGGGTTGATTGGGTGTGGGACGGTCGCTACGGAGCGCGTCGAACGCGCTTATCCGGCCTTGCAGAAGCTCGGGGAGGTCGTCGCTACGTGCGATGCGGTGCCGGAGCGAGCGGAGAAGCTGGCCGGCCACGCCCGGCGGTCCGGCGCTGACTGTCGCGTCTATACGGCGCTCGACGACCTGCTGGCCGATCCGCGGGTGGAGGCGGTAGACATCTGCACGCCGCACCCGTATCACGCGGAGCCGGCCGTCGCGGCCGCCGGCGCGGGCAAGCACGTGCTGGTCGAGAAGCCGATGGCGACGACGCTCGACGACGGGCGGCGGATGCTCGCCGCGGCCGAGCGTGCCGGGGTGATCCTGTGTGTGAATGAGCAGCTACGGGTGCAGGAGCCGGTGGTGCGAGCACGCGACATGATCGCGGCCGGCGAGATCGGCACGCCGGCCGTGGTGCGCGCGCACCGGATCGGGTATCTGGAAGAGCGCTGGATGGTGCGCGGCTGGCGCCAAGACGCGGCGCAGGCCGGTGGCGGGATGCTGCTGGACCAGGGGCCGCACTATTTCGCCATGCTGCGGGTGCTGGCGGCGCCGGTGGCCGGCGAGGTGACGCACGTGTCGGCGCTGGCCGGGACGGTGCGTGAGGATTGGCGTGCCGAGGATACGGCCGTGGTGGTGCTCCGCTTCGAGTCCGGGCTGCTGGGTGAGGCGCTGTATTGCTGGGCGACGCGGACGCCCGATCGGGGGGCGGTCGGCTCCGCCTACGGCACCCGTGGCAGCCTCGACATCATCTCGGCGCAGGGCGGCCTGATACTGCACCGCGGCGACCTGCCCGGTGGTCGGCAGGTGGTCATCCCCGATGATGGCTATGACCATAGCTACAACATGAGCATTGCCGACTTCCTGCGTGCGGTGAGCGGTGAGCAACGAGCCACCAGCACGGGTACAGAGGGGCTGCGGGACCTGGCGGTGGTCGAGGCGTGTTATCGCTCGTGGCGGTCCGGGCAGGTCGAGCGAGTCGAGGCCGTAGGGTAGGAAGGGCCGACCGGGAGGAACAGCATGGCAGACGCAACGCAGCTACAGGCCGGCATCGCGCCGGTGACGATCACGCCGGACCGGCCCCTGCTCCTGGAGGGCTATGGGTCCAGGCAGGGGCCGGCCACGGGCACGCTCGACGAGGTGGAGGCGCAGGCGCTCGTCCTGGACGACGGGACCACGCGCGCGGCCATTGTCGCCGCGGACCTGTGCGGCTTCGAGTCGGAATCGGCCGAGCGGATACGGGTCGCGGCGCGGGCCAGCGGCGTGCCTGGCGAGAACATCATGATCACGTACTCGCACTCGCACTCGGCGCCGCTGGTGACGCCTTTTGCGGCGGAGCAGGTTGACGGCGAGTACCTGAACTGGATGGAGCGGACTATCGCGGAGGCGATCATCGCCGCGAGCCGGCGGCTGGCGCCCGTCACGCTTGGTGTCGGCACCGGCCAAGTCGACTTCACCGTCAACCGGCGGGTGCGTACCGCTGCGGGCACGGTGATGCGCGCCAACCCGGTGGGGTTGGCGGATCGCCGCGTCCGCGTGCTGCGCCTGGACCCGGCGGACGCGCCGGCGCCGCCGGGCACGCTCGGCGGCACGCCGTTGCCGTCGGCCGATCCGGTCGCCATCCTGTTTTCCTACGCTACTCACGCCGGCGTGCTGCGCGACGAGAGCTATCTCTACAGCGGCGAGTATCCGGCGGCGGCGCGGCGCACGGCTGCCGCCATGTATAGCGCCAACGGAGGGGGCGCCGGCCCACCGGCGATGTTCCTGCCGGCGTGCTTCGGGAATCTCCGGCCCCACCTGCTTGCGCCCGATGGCGGCTTCCGCTCCGGTACGCAGCACGAGCTGACCGTGTTGGGTCGGATGCTCGGTAGCGAGGTCGTGCAGGTCGCCGAGCGCATCGTCGCGGCGCCGGTGAGCCAGATCGCCATGGGACGGCGGATGGTGTGTCTGCCGTATAGCCACGTCCCCGACGCGGCCGAACTGCGGGCGGCCTTATCCGGGCCAAAGGGGTTCTGGGCGGAAACGCTGCTGGACCGTCTCGCGCGTGGGGAGCGGCTGCCGGAGGCCGAGATGGCGGAGGTGCAGGTGCTGCGCGTTGGGCGGCACTGGATCGTGGCCTTGCCCGGTGAAACGACGCTGGAGATCGGCCTTTCGATCGAGCGCGGGCTGGTCGAGCGCGGGCTGGTCGACCCGGCGCGGGGTGATATGGTGCTGGCGATGGGCTACGCCAACGGGTACGTGGGCTATTTGTGCGCTGCCAGCATCATCACCGAGGGCGGCTACGAGCCGGCGACTTCGTTCTACGAGTACCTGCGGCCGGGGCCGTTCGGCCCGGAGGTCGAGCCGGCGCTGGTCAACGGCGCCTTAGATGTGGCCGAGGAGCTTGGTCCGGCGGAGGCGTAGCCGTTTAGCAGGAGGAGATCATGCCCAAGATTGCACTCATCGGCGCCGGCAGCGTCGTCTTTGCCCGGCGGCTCACCATAGACATCCTATCGTGGCCGGAGCTAGCCGCCGGCACCATCGCCCTGATGGACATTGACGCCGAGAGCCTCAACGTGATGGGGCAACTCGCGCAGCGCATGGTCCGGGAGCAGTGCCTGCCCACGCAGATCGAAGTCACCGAGGACCGCCGGCAGGCGCTCGACGGGGCCGACTACGTTATCACCTCGATTGACGTCGGTGGCCGGGAGCTACGCGAGCGCGACGTCGCAATACCGCAGCAGTACGGTGTCTACCAAACCGTTGCCGACACGATTGGTCCGGGCGGTGTCTTCCGCGCGCTCCGGACCACGCCGGTACTGGTGGATATCGCCCGCGACATGGAGACGCTGTGCCCGCAGGCGCTCCTGCTGAACTACACCAACCCGATGAACATCAACATGTGGGCGATTGGCGAGGCGACGAGTATCCCGGCGGTCGGGCTGTGCCACAGCGTCCAAGGTACGGCCGGGCAGCTTGCGCGGTACATGGGCCTGCCGTATGAGGACCTGGCCTATTGGGTGGCCGGCATCAATCATCAGGCCTGGTTTTTGCAACTGCGCCGCGGCACCTATCGAGGCGAGGACCTGTATCCGTTGCTGCGGGAGAAACTGGAGGACGCGGTGGTCTACGCGCAGGACCGGGTGCGTTTCGAGGTGCTGCGGCACTTCGCGTATTTTGTCACCGAGTCGAGCCGGCACATGTCCGAGTACACGCCCTGGTTCCGGCGCACCGCCGAGTTGCGCGAACGCTTTACGCCGGCCGGTGGCGGGAGCAAGGCAGTCGAGGTGCCCGGCGGTGACGCCGCGCGTCGGGCGGAGCACTTCGACGAGATTCGAGGGGAGCTTCGGAGCGCCCAGCCGCTGCCGTTCCAGCGCACGCATGAATACTGCTCGTTCATCCTGCACGCCATCGAAACGAACACCCCCTTTCGGTTCAATGGCAACGTGCCCAACGAGGGGCTGATTTCCAACTTGCCGGCCGGCTGCAACGTGGAGGTGCCAATTCTCGCGGACAGTGCCGGCTTGCATCCCTGTGCTATCGGTGATCTGCCGGCGCAGTGTGCGGCGATCAATCGGACGAACGTCAACGTGCAGGAACTGGCGGTCGCTGCGATCTTGAACGGTGACCGCGAGGCGGTGTATCAGGCCATTGCGCTCGACCCGCTGACGACGACGCAGTGCAGCCTGGACGAGGTGCGGCTGATGACGGACGAGCTGTTCGCAGCCTCGGCCGACTACCTGCGGCTGTAGGACCGGGTTGGCAACGCGGAGGTGACCGGGATGAGCCAGCGGGTGCCGATACTTGTCTACCATCACGTGTACCCCGACGACCATCACGAGTTGGGAGCGCCGTCGGGGGAGCGGGCCACCGGGATAATCGGTGCGGCGGCGTTGCGGCGGCAGTTCGCCTACTTGGTCTCCGAGGGCTGGCAGGTGATCTCCACTACCCGCCTGGTGGATTGGCTGGAGCAGGGCGCCGCCATCCCCCGGCGGGCCGCCGTGCTCCACTTCGACAACGGCTGGCTGGATACCTACACGATTGCCTGGCCGATCCTCCGTGAGTACGGGCTGACGGCTACCTGCTACCTGATTAGCGCCCTGGCGGCGGCCACGGAGGGGCAGCCGGTGGCGGTGGCCACCTCGACCGAGGGCGCGGTGGCCAAGCCCGGCCTCACCTGGCAGCAGGCGGCGAAGCTGCTGGACGACGGGTGGGAGGTCGGCGCCCACACCGCCACGCATCCGCGGCTCGCCGAGGTGCATGCGGCGGTGGGTGACGCCGGGGTCGTGGCTGAAATAGAACGCTCGCATGCCATGTACAGCGAGGCGCTCGGCGCGGTGCCGGTACACTTTGCCTATCCGAGCGGCTCGCGCAATGCCCGGACCGATGCGCTGCTCGCGCCGTACTACCGTTCCCTGCGGCGCTGGCACTTCACCCACCCGCCGCGGTGGACGTACACCGACCGCCGCACGTCACCGCTGGCCTTGGAATGCCAGAATATGGACAACACCGTATCCTTTGGAGACTTCACCCGTCTGTTCGAGGGGGTGTGGGCGGGTTAGACTGGGCTGGCCCTCGCCCGCCGGTGGATGCCGCTTAGGATTGCGTAACAACGTGCCGGGCGGTATCTTACTCAAACAGTGGCCACGACCGAGCGGAAGCAACGGAAGTCACCGTCGTACAGGGGGTTCACAAGCTCCTCTGCGGCTCAAACTCGCGCTAAACGAGCGAATAGGCGTAGCAACACCAGTCCGGAGCTTGCGCTGAGAAGAGAGCTTCATCGGATTGGTCTCAGGTTCAGACTGAAGACGGATCACCTGATTGGGCGTCCGGATATCATCTTTCCCAAGGCCAGAGTCGCGATCTTCTGTGACGGGGACTTCTGGCACGGCCGGGACTGGGAGGGCCTACAAAGTGCGCTGCGTAGGCGTGCCAACCCGGAATACTGGATCGCGAAGATCGGGTACAACAGGAGGCGTGACTCGGAAGTTACGCAGCGGTTGACCCAAGCCGGGTGGAGAGTCATGCGATTATGGGAGGGTGATATTATCCGCGAGCCAGCACAGGCAGCTTTGCGGGTGAAGCGTTTCGTGTATCCTGATACCGACCGGAACGAGCAAGAGGCCATGACGGAATGAGATTCATTGACCTCTTCGCGGGACTTGGAGGGTTTCATCTGGCTTTACGCCGGCTTGGTCATGAGTGCGTCTTTGCTTCCGAGGTTGACGAGACTCTACGCCAGGTGTATTTGCGTAACTTCAATATGCTGCCGTGTGGCGACATTCGGGCTGTAGAGACGCACAGTGTCCCGGATCACGACATCCTGTGCGCTGGCTTCCCCTGCCAACCGTTCTCGAAAGCTGGATACCAGAATGGGTTCTGGGACCCGGTTGACGGCACGCTATTCCGCGACATGGTTCGTATCGTTCGCGAGCGGCAGCCTCGGTACTTGATTCTTGAGAATGTTCCTCATCTGGAGCGTCACGGCAACGGAGAGACGTGGGTAACCATCCGCTCCGCGATTGAAGCAGAGGGATACGAGTTGGACGTGCGGAGATACTCCCCCCACCAATTCGGAATTCCGCAGATTCGAGACCGGCTCTACATCGTGGGCCAACTTGGGGGACTGGGCAGCTTCACTTGGCCAGAGCCGCCGAATCCCAGGCCAGTGCCGTCGGTGCGCGATGTGTTAGACGAGAATCCAACCGATGCTCAACCCATTCCCGATCAGGTGAAGCGGTGCATTTCAGTCTGGCAGGAATTCTTGGACAGATTCCCACAGGACGCGAAGCTGCCTTCGTTCCCGATTTGGTCAATGGAGTTCGGCGCCACGTACCCATATGAAGATAAGACTCCCCATGCCTCGACGGTGCGGGACCTTCAGCAGACAGCCGGCTCTCACGGCCGGCCGCTGATCGGCTGGACTCGGCAGCAACTGTACGAGGGACTACCGAGCTATGCGCGGACGGAGGACGAGACGTTCCCGAAGTGGAAAATACAGTTCATCCGACAGAATCGCGATTTGTATGCGGAGCACAAGGAATGGATAGATAGGTGGATTCCCAAGATCGTAGACTTCCCGCCTAGCTTCCAGAAGCTAGAGTGGAATTGTCAGGGAGAGGAGCGTGTTATTCGGCGCTACGTGCTCCAGGTGCGGGCATCAGGGCTTCGTGTCAAGCGGCCGACCACGGCTCCATCGTTGATCGCGATGACGTCGACTCAGGTGCCTATAGTTGGATGGGAAGAGCGCTATATGACTCCGAAGGAGTGCAAGCGGCTACAGAGTATGGACGACCTGGAGTATCTTCCTGAGACACGGAACAAAGCCTACAAGGCACTTGGCAATGCCGTGAATGTGAAGGTAGTCGAGTTAATCGCCCGCAATCTGCTAGACACCGCAAGACCAAGTCTTGATATGAGTGCCTCTATGAGTTGGAATTTATCACGCGCAGCCATTTATCCTTGAGATCCCTGAACGTGTGAGCGGGGACGTTTTTACCGTATTCAAGTATACCACTCTCAACTAGCACGTCTGCATACAAGGTGAGAGAGTATAGCTCGAGCTTTGCTGGATCCCTACTAATCGCACGTTCCACGAAAGGATGATTAAGGTTGATATATAAAATCAACTCATCATCGGTCGGCTTATCGAAATAGGCATGGATACTTGATGAAGGCAAATCGTCAAGCCAAAAAACCTTCAGGGTCGGAACACCCTCGCTCCCCAGTCGGATATACGTCGGTTCTCCAGAGCTTTCGGCTGCTCGCTCTACCCGCTCCAATTCCTCTTTAGGTAGAGTTGATGGTGGAGGAGGCCCTGTTTCTACTATGGCAAGAGTTGAGTCCACATCGCTCCCGCTTAGTGATTCTCTGGTATTATCTCCCACGAGTTGCCCATCTGCCGAAGTCGTTGGAGTAGATGAGTCGGACTTAATATCGCGAGCCTTCCGGACATACTCTGACACGGCTTCCCGTAGCTTATCTACGAAGCCGTTCTCCAACTCGCCATCCCAATCGAACGCATCCTTCGTCTGGGTGATTGGCCAATTATCAAGATTAAGCTCGCCTACAAGCCGCTGCGCCTGAAAAGAGTTAGGGGCAGCAAATATCGCAGCAGGTTTGTAACCCTGACCAGGACCGCCGACTACTAGGCGATCCCTTCTGAACAAATGCATCCCAGCCCGTCTTGCTGTACCTGGAATTCTGATCCAGACTTTTCCGTTCACCTCGTAACCATCTACATCGAATTGCACATCCTTCTCCCAACGGATACGATCTCCGTCAGGCGTTTCTTCCTCGAAAACAGGATCCTTCTCCCACTCAAAGGGCTCTCCTTTCCACCTAATGATGATGTCCCCAGAATCAATATCTCTCCTATACATACTCGCTATATTCTCTTTTATGCTGGAAAGAGCTCTTCCTCGGAATGTTCTATAGAGACCTTCTACCTCTATCCTCGTATAGTGCTCCGAGGGATCCATCAACATTCGCTGGGTAACGA
This sequence comes from Chloroflexota bacterium, assembly GCA_965220865.1. Classification (GTDB taxonomy): domain Bacteria; phylum Chloroflexota; class UBA11872; order UBA12225; family JAJDUF01; genus JAJDUF01. The sequence continues at coordinate 1,170,212 of OZ244848.1, read as the reverse complement.
TGATCGAATCTGGTTTATCTACTTCCAACTTCGCGACATCCACAAGAGCTTCATATTCGATGCTCTCTCCGAGTCTTTTTGTGACTACGCGCCAGCGGCTCCCAAACCAACAGGCTGCCATTTTCAGGCCCATCCCGAACTCGGACCGGCCACTCATGTTGGCAGGTGGGCAGTTGAGCTGGATGGCTCGCTCTAGCTCTTCCCAGTTCATGCCGTTGGCGTTGTCAATGATTGCCAGGGTCTTTGCTCTGGAATCATAAAAAATGTCGATCTCGAGTGTAGGATTGGTACCCGTTGCTTCGGAAATGTTTTGCTTGTGCTCGAAGTAGTTCTGTGTAGAGTTGTCAATGAACTCAGCGATCGCCGACCAGGAGCGATAGGAGATTCGGCGGAATGTTCCGTAAACACCCGAGTCCGGACGAATTTCGATGCTTCGCTGCTCGGTAGCACTCACCGGACTCTCCTTGAGAGAGATCTAGTTGTCTAAGACGAGTTGTACGATCTGCCTGGACGGGTCTACGACTTCAACTCTGGCCGTGGCGTGCTCAGGTACCAACATGAGCGGGACGATTATACCAGGCCCGTCATCGAATCGCTGGACCTGGACGAATCTGTATTCATCACTACCCAGTGCAATGGGGACGCGAATCTTGTAGAAGGAAGCCGGAAAATCCCTAGGCAGCATCAGCACAATGCTATCACCAAGCCGGTCTGCGCGCCTCAAAGCGTAAGCGCCTGGGGTAATCACGCTGGTTAGCTCGCTGGGTATCTTCTCTACAAGTACCGCCCATCCTCCCAAGGTGCCGAAATAAGGCTCCAGGACGACAAGCTCGAATCCCGTGTCTCTACACGTTCGCCCAATCCTCTCTGTGTACTGGTCGGCGATACACAGCAAGCCAGGCTCCCGGCGAACCATCCGAGTGAGAGCATCAGCGCTCTCAGAAGGGAAGGCTCTCTGCAGAGAAGGCAGAAGCGAACTGTCGTACACACCGTTACCAAGAGTCTCAAGCTGCGGAGCGATGTGTCCTGGGACTGAATGCACAGCCAACTCCACTTCAATCACATACCAACTCTCGAGATCGCGAGCAATCATAGCGAGGTCCGGCTTTGCCGCCCCGCGGCCATGCCGATCCCTGATGAGGGGCTTCCAGCTTGCTGCGGTGAAGCCCGGCATTATTTCGCTAGCTACTCGGAGAACCTGGGCCTCAAAATCGCGCTCTATCTCGGGCACCTGCGGTTTAAAGATCCTCGCCGGACTCTCGACTAGGAATGGTCTCATGCTGCCTCAAACCAACGCACGCCAGCGATGCCTTCAAGTCTTTCGGACTCCGAGTGCAGAGCCTCTGCTTCACTCGGCAGGACGTACATGGTAACGACTGTCGCTGTCTTTTTCTTCGGGTGGGGACGCAATACCCTGCCTAGCCGTTGGATGCGCTGCCGGACGGATGACGTTGACGCGCTTATGATACCGAACTCAGTCCGCGGCACATCTAGGCCTTCATCAAGGGCCCTACACGCCACGAGGACGTCAATCTGACCTCTGACGTAGAGCAGCAGGTTCTGATACCGGGTCGGAAACTCAAGCTGTGAGTGATATGCTCGCGCTCTATGTCCTCGCCGAGTGAGAGTAGCAGCAATCTCGTTCGCAGATTGTATCGACTCGTGAAAGACAAGTCCCCGGTGGCCCTTGAAACGCTCCACGAATTGAATGGCGGCAACAATCCTAGAGCGGACCCGTTGGCTATGCCTACTCCGTCTCAAGAGTAGGTTGCGGAGGTAGGGTGAGGTCCTGTCTCCGAGCGCTTGCAGCTGTTTAATCTCCATGGATATTGCACGATTATCCTTGTTGAGCTTCATTTGCTCGGACGAGCTTGGCGGAACCCGGATGTTCCAAAGCTCGAAGTCGGAGATTACGTCATCAACTGAAGCATCTTGATACTCATATCGGAACACAATCGGGCCGAGGCTGGGCACGACAACTGCCTCGAACAGATCGTCGTATTGACGCTCAGGTGTTGCCGACAATCCTAACGTGGCGACGTAGCTGCCCCTCAGGACCTTTCGGTTGACAGGAGATGCGACCCGGTGGCATTCGTCTACGACGAGGAACCACTGACCCTCGCTCGTAAGCTCAGATGCAAGCTCACGGGCGCTGTCGAGCACGGCAACAGTTATCGAGGAACGCTCGATTCGACGCATACCACCACCGACGAGACCAACGTCAGTGTCACTGACTCCTAATTCGTCTTGAAGTGCCGCGCGCCACTGATCCATCAGTGCGACTGTAGGTACGATGATCAGAACTTTGATGTCCGGCTGCCGCTCCCATACGGCAAGCATGCACTGCATTGCAAAGAAGGTTTTGCCTGCACCAGTGACGACACTCACTACTCCCCGGAATCCTGAAGACCACGCAGCGAGCGCCTCAGTCTGCCACCGTCTCGGCTGTCGTTGGAGCTTCTGGATGGGCATAGGTTCTGGCTCTTATACAATCTGGCAACTTCCGGCGGCAACTCTCCTACCCGGTCACCAAGGGCTGGCAGACGCTGGGCTTGGAGTGCCAGAATAGGGGAGTGAGCGGCGTCCGGCTCACATGAGCGAGCCGAGAGCGGGGGCAAGGAGGTTGCTGATGGAATATCGCACGTTCGGTACGACCGGCCTACAGGTCTCGGCCATCGGGCTGGGCGCCTTTCCGCTCTCCGGGATGCGCCAGCAGTCCGATGGGCGCATGCTCGGCTGGACGGGGACGGATGACCGCGAAGCGGTGGCGCTGATCCACCGCGGTGAAGCGCTGGGCGTCAACCTGATTGACACGGCGGAGTCCTACGGGGCCGGCCACAGCGAGATCGTCACCGGCAAGGCGCTGGCTGGGCGACGCGACCGCTGGATCGTGGCGACGAAAGTAAGTCCCTTCACAAAGCTGGACCCCAATGTCGGCTCGGCCGGTAGCCCGCTTACGGCCGCCACGGCGCGGCAGCGCATCATCGAGGCGTGTGAGGGCAGCCTGCGCCGCCTCCAGATGGACCACATAGACTTGTATCAGCTGCATGCGATCCCCGCCGCGCCGGCGATGCCCGCCGTGATGGAGGCGTTGGCGACGCTGCGCGAGCAGGGCAAGGTCCGCTGGTACGGCATCTCTACCAACGACCACGCGGCGATCCGGCAGCTCCGCACGCTCGGCCCGATTGACGTGCTTCAGATCGGCTACAACCTGCTGGAGCGCGAGGCGGATGCCTTGCTGCACTGGTGTCGGGAAGAGCGGATCGGGACGCTGATCCGCGTGCCGTTGGCCAAGGGGATGCTCACCGGGAAGTACGTCGGGGCACGGGCGGCGGTCGTGCCGGAGGAAGACGTGCGCTACGACCGCTTCCAGTTGCCGGAGTCGGTGGATGCGCTGCAGAAGCTACCGCAGCTCGACTTCCTCGCTGCCGGGACGGGCCGGACGATGGCACAGGCAGCGCTGCGCTTCGTGTTGGATCACCCCGGCGTGTCGTGTGTGATTGCCGGCGCCAAGAACCGGGAGCAGATCGAAGCAAACGCAGCCGCGGCCGAGGTGCCCGCGCTGACGGAGACGGAAACACGCAAGGCGCTGGCGATTGCGGACACCATCCGCACGCCGGGCTGGACCTAGCGGTGGCGGCGGGCGCTCGCCGCGCCTGTACCCGGTCGGCCGCAGGCCTTGACTTGCCAACAATCCGCTACGCGCGGTATGCTAGGCGCGTTGCCCTTGCGGCCCTCAGTTCGCGGCAAGGGCTGTGCGTCCGCTTGCTCGCCGGGCGCTGCATCATTGGGCGAGCGCACAAGCCGCTCCCATAGGGGGAGCGAGCACTGGGAGGTAGGAGGTACGCCGATGGCAGGTGTAATCCGTAGACGGTATCTGGGAGGCGCGGCAGCCGCGTTGGGTGGTCTATTGGCCGCTGCCTGTGGTGAGATCGAAGTCCGCTACGTGCAGGGGCCGGCGGGAGCGGCCGGGCCAGCCGGCGCGCGCGGTGCGACTGGTTCAGCCGGGGCCGCCGGCCAGACGGGGGCCGCCGGGTCCGCCGGCCAGACGCAAGTGGTCGTGCAGGAGAAGGTAATCACCGTCGAGAAGGTCGTCGAGAAGGTCGTCGAGACGCAGAAGGTGCCGGTGAAGCTCACGTACCTCAACTCGCACTTCCCCGGGACCGTGAACTACGAGTGGGACTTCCTCGTGTACAACCGGATGAGCGAGGAGTACCCGCATATCGTATTCGAGCACAGCCCAATCAAGACCTCGCGCAAGGAAGCGTTCATCGTCCGTGCCTCCGCTGGTGTGCCCGCGCACATGGTCCAGAATGACTGGGGCGTGTGGCTGGACCTGGCGCGCGGTGGCGGCATCCTGGAGTTGACCGATCTCTTCAAGCGGGAGAAGGTCGTCCCCACGGAGACTTTCCTGCGCTGGTCGGTGGAGCAATACAGCTACGCCGGCCGGATGTTCGGTTTCCCGCTGTCGCAGTCGTCCGATTCGTTCCCGTACAACAAGGGCCTCTTCGACAAGGCGGGGTTGCCGCACCCGCCGACGGACGTTACGGACCAGACTTGGACGATGGAGACGTACCTGGAGACGCTCCAGAAGCTGAATCAGGCCTTGGGCGACGATGCCGCCGCGATGGGCAACGGCCACGGCTACCACTGGAACCGGGGTACCTGGTATGGCCACTCGTCGTGGGATGACGTGGCCGTGAAGCCGACCATGGATCACGAGCTGTTCATCCAGGGCAACCAATTCTGGCAGGATCTCCGGCACAAGCACCGGCTGATCATGGATTCGGAGTTCTCGAAGGCGATTGGTGGCATCGGCAAGGGCTTCCCGGCGGGCAAGGTCGCGATGTACTACACCTGCTGTCCGCACAACGTGCTGCGGGACGCGAAAGCAACTGGAGTCGAGGCCGGCCTGGCAACACTGCCGTTCTCCGGCTGGGACACGAACGGCAACACGCTGTTCCCCGGCAAGAATATCTCCGGTCGTGTGTGGCCACACAACATGCACGTCGCCAAGGAGATTACGACGGAGGAGCAGGAGGGAGCCTGGACGTTCTTCATGTGGCTGCTGAAGGATCCGAAGAACGGCGGCCTGATGCCACCGTCGAACCAGCATATCGTGGCGCCGTACCTCGACGAGACGTACTCCGACGTGGCCCAGAGGGACTTCGAGACCATTACCGGAGTGGATAGCGTCGCGAGTAGCGCGCCGCTGCAAAACGCCCTGACCGAGTATCCGAGCTTCTGCGGGATGCTGAAGTACGAGGAATACTCGGATGCGTGGAACACGATCAAGGACGACTGGACCAAGCACGAGGCCAACGAGATGTCCTCGGGCGACTTCTCGCGCCGTGCCCAAGAGGTGTTCACGAACGCTGGGCTGGGCACGAACACCCTGTAGGAACAGGCTACTGCACCCCTTCCGGGGTGTGGTCGCTTGGCAAGCACACAACTGCGGCAGGTATCGGCGATCTCGCCGGTACCTGCCTGTTTTTAAGGCTCGGCTTCCGGCGGGGCGGACCTGGCCAACTGGTGGAACGCGCGAGGTACGCCCACCATCCTCTCGGTAGAACCCTTCGGCGGTGGCACCGGCACCAAGATCGTCGCCGACGAAGCGGCAGCCGTTCATCGGGACCTTCGGCCAGAACCTGGTCATGCTCAAGACCGACTCCACCCGGCAGCAAGCGGCTTGGCAGGTGATGCGCTGGCTGACCAGCACGGAGCCGGCAGCGCATTACGCAGCGGTCACCATGTTCCTGCCGCCACGCAGGTCGGTGCTGGAGACGGCGGCGTACAGCCAGGTGCTCAAGGACGTGCCGCAGTTCCAGACCTTCGTGGACGCGCTCAACTATACATTCCGGCCGTACCATCCCGACTTCCCCGCGCACTACGGGCGCATTCGCGGCCTCATGGATGCAGTCCACAAGGAGCCGATCGGGGTGAAGGACGCCGTGGCGGAGGCGGCGCGCGAGATCAACGTGATGCTGGAGCAGTTCGGCAGGAAGTACGAGTAGGAGGTTGGGACTTACTCCCAGCCTTGCGTGAAGACAGCGCGGGCGGGCGCCTGAAGCGTAGGGGCACAGCATATGACATGCTGTGCCCCTACAGTGTTAATCCGGGTCGCATTGAAGTTGAGGTGGCCGCGTGGTACGCCCCCTCCCAACGCTACGCAGGGGCGAGGTGCGTTACCGCCCCCCTATGGCCCCCCGTTCTGCAAGGGACGGGCTGGGCATACCTGGGCCACGCCATCCTGACCGATGGCCACCCCGCTGCGCAGGGAGACCGGCTACATCACGCGGCGCCGCCGTCCGTCAAGAGGGGGGCGCGAGGTTGGCGCCTAACGCTGCTCGCAGGGGGGCGAGGAACCCATCGCCACCGACCTGGACGGGGCAGGCCGCGCGGCGCGCTGCAGCGAGGGGATCGAAGTAGCCCAGCGTGCGGGCCACGTCCGCCGCGCGCTCCGGGTAGGTTCGCAGGTAGTCGTTGAACTCTTCGAGTGGGTAGTTATTGGTCGTGGGGAGCACGTCGGCCAGGCGGTAGAACAAGGACGGCGCGGCGCGCACACTAGACACCTCCTGGCCACGCAGGGCGGCTACGAAGAGGGATAGGTCGTTGCCCGTGACCGTGATGGCGCTGTGGTCTACCTCCTCGGGCGGACGGCTCAGGACAAAGTCCACTGCGCGGCAAGCGTCGGCCACGATGCCTCGATAGGCGTAGGCTTCCGGTGACTCGATGCCGTCCGTGAGCAGGCCGGGATAGGCTGCTGCATAGGGCCGGTCGCTGAGACGTTGGCCGCGATGACATAGGGTCAGCACGGCCCGCTGCTCGGGCCAGCGGTGGTCCAGGTCACCCACGGGCACATGCACGACACTACCGTGGCCGGCCAGCTGCACTTCGACGCCACGTGGTCCCGCGCCGGCCGCGGGCCGTGGGGGCTGGACGTAGTACGCAAACAGGCGGTAGGGGCCAATACTGGTGAAGCGCACGCCGTATACCAGCGCCTCCGCGGACGACCGCAGCGGCAGTAGCTCGACTTCGGGAGCCGGCTCCGTATTCGCCAGCTCGGTCGCCACAGTGCCCCAGAAGGCATCAAAGTCCGCCGGCTCCGGTTGGTGAGGCAGCGTAGGTACCTGCATTACATCCCCTTCGAGTCTTCCTTGTCGCCCATGCAGGAGTATGGATCGGGCAGTCGGGCGTTAGGCGGTGGTCTGAAGATGTTGGCGCATCCACTCGCGGACGTGCGGGGCGTGCTGCGCGCCGCCGGCGCCATGTCCCTCGCCCGGGTAGGCGTGTAGCTCCTTTACCTCCGCGCCAATCGCCGCGAAGACGGCGTAGCCCGTTTCCGGCGGACAGACGGGATCGGCCAGCCCGATGTTCATGAGCGTCGGGCAACGGATGCGCGCCGCCATATTGATTCCGTCGTAGAAATCGAGCGTCCGCAGGACCGCCGCGCGGCGGTCCGGATAGGTCCGGAGGTAGTCGTTAAGCTCCTCATACGGATAGGTGTGCGTGAGATCAATGGCCTCGCGCATTCCGCAGAGGTAGGGGGCGCCGGGGCAGGCCGCCCGGATGGCGGGATGCCAGGCAGCCGTGACGATGGTCAGTGCCCCGCCTTGACTGCCGCCGGTAACAGCGACGCGCTCCGGGTCCACCTCGGGGCGGCTGAGGAGCAAGTCAATCGCGCGCCAGGCATCGCAGTAGAAGCCGCGGTAGCCGTAGGTTTGGTAATCGGTCAGGTTATGCGTGAGCAGGCCGGGGTAACCGGGATTGAAGACGCTGTTCGACCGCAGCTTCCCGCGCGGGGCAACCACCACGCAGGCATAGCCTTCCCGCGCCCATTCCTTCCCCGTCCCTAGCTGCGGCTCACTGACGTACCCCGGCATGATGGCGATGGCCGGATTCCGCTGGCCGGCGCTGCGGCGCGGCACGCAATACCAGCAGGCGATCCGCAGCCCATCCCAGCTCGTGTAGAAGCCCTCGTAGACAACGACCTCGTCGGTAGAGCGCAGCGGCACGAGCCGCACTTCCGGCTCCAGCGGAATATCCTGGAGCCGATCCCACGTCTCTTGCCAGAAGGCATCGTAGCCCTCGGGCTTGGTGACGGACGTGCCGTAGCCGGCCGGATCGCTACGGTCATACGGCTGCCCGTCACGGTCCACGGCGCCTACGCGGCTCGGCTGAAGGTCCATGGTTCTGGCCTGCTCCTTGGTCGCTAGTCGTTTGTGCCTCGTCGCCGGTGCAAAAGCCGCCGCCCGCCCGCCGGCTCTAAGCCTAACCGGGCGATGGCGCTCAGTCAAAGAAGCGTGGAACCGAACGCACCGCATCTACGTGTCGGAGCCTCGGCGTGTCATTCCCAGCGCAGACAGCTTTTCCTCCCGGTAGAGGGATAAGACATCATTCAGTGCCATGAGATCACCGCCAAGATAAGCCTGAAGCCAGCTCTGTAAGGCGTCCAGGAAGTCCGTATCAAGCACTACATTGCGCGGTACCAGCCAACGCTCGTGGACCACTTGCAACCGGTCAAACCGCACGAAGCTCTCCTGAATCCCATACCGGGTATCCGGGGGCATGTAGAAGAGTTGATTATAAGCGTAGGCCTTCACTCGATCAATGAAGATTTGTGAGTAGGGTCGTTTCATGGCTCTCGCCTCGAAGCCATACAGAGGGGCAACGACAAAGCATTCATCGTGCTGGCGTGGGCGATCCTGCCAGGAATCGGATGGTGAGGACACTACAACGGCCGGTCGCCATTTATGACGACGGACAACTGCTACTTCGTCGGAGCGCTGACCGATCTCCTGGACCGGGTAGACCCCTTGACGCTCAGGGAAATATCGAGGGCCTGCATGTCTAATGGTGTATCCTTGCACCATTCCGGCACTGTCGTATTGTGCCTCCAGGACCGGAATCCGTGCCGATTCGAGTAGATAAACGGCGGCGGTGTCACAGATGCGGCCAGGTTCACATTGAGAATGCGCTAGTGGCCTTGGCTGCTGCACATAGAAGCTGTCCAGGAGTTCGATCACGCGCCCGCCCTACTCTGCCTGCTCACGGATCGTTTTCGCCGCCTCCGGCGTGATCGCTACTGCTCGGCCGTCGAGGAGTCGGTGAGCCTGCGGCACCTGATCTTCAGCATTGAGGAAGCGCATTCCCTCCTCGTATACAGGGTCACGCGGAGCACGCGCCGGTCGAACTCCGGCCCGGCGTGCTTCGCGCCGACGAGTGAGCCGTCGCCGCAAGCCCGCGAGTACCTCACCTGATAGGCGGTGCGGCTCCCGTTGCGGCTCTGGATACTTTGGGGTGGCTCTCGCTACTCGCGAGAAATCCAGCACCTCTCCCCGCGCCACGTTTTCCATAGGCTCCGTCCCAAAGTACACGTAATCGAGTAGCACCGGCAGGTCCTCCAGCCCCCATTGCTGCACAATGCGGTCTAAGATCATGCGATCAGATAGGGTGAGGGTGTCGTCCACCGAAACGTCCTCATAGCTCCCTCGCGCCACGTAAGCTTTGTGGCCGGAGGCCGTCGTGACTTCATCGCTACCGAGATATGGCGCCAGAGCAGTGTCGTATGGCCCGTAGTGCAGAAACCGCCACCGGAGGCGTGTGAAAGGATGGCCGTGAACTCGATAATATTCGACGTCAAACAAATACAGCAGCTTTGCCAAGCGGATACGGGCTGTCGAGCCTTCGACGTCGCTCAGTTCTTGGACGACATAAGCCACGAGCCGCTGAAGGTGAGGATGTGGCCGGCTGGACGTAGTGGTTGTCATGGAACTTGAATTCCACTGAGGTTAATGATTCTAGCGTTACCTGGTGCCCAGACACCAGCCCCGCCAGCGCACCCGTACCCGTAGTCCGGCGCCGTGCCAGTCCGCAGAGCGACAAGGCCAAACGAAAACTCCTCGCGCTGCGCGCCGCGGGCCGCACTCTGCTGTGAAGGGTACACAACGTTCCGTATCGCCGCCCCCATGCCCCGGCCGGCGGGATGGGCCGCTTGACGGCGCGGCGCGGCCGTGATACGATGCCTTCAGTCGGCCTCTGCGGGCATGGTGTAGTTGGTAACACGCGACCTTCCCAAGGTTGAGATCGAGGGTTCGAGTCCCTTTGCCCGCTCCCAACGGTGACTTGGTTGCCGCTTCGGTCTGCCGCTCGGCAGGCCCTTTTTTGTGTGTGCGGCGGTTGCCGGTTGCTCTCGCCGGCGCGACACGCAGCGATTGACGGGCTATCCACTAGCCTGCTCCGCGTTTCCTTGGCGCATTGTCCACGGGGTAACGCTGCACAGGCGTAGGACACGCCGACCAGGGCAGAAACACGAAGGGAGGACGCGGTATGACGCACCTCATGGAGCAGATTGGGGGCTGGATCGAAGAGTTGATTGCCACCATCGGCTATCCCGGCATCGTCCTCGTGATGGCAATCGAAAACATCTTCCCACCAATTCCCTCCGAGATGGTGTTGCCGTTCGCCGGGGCGCTGTCGGCCAAGGGTGAGCTGAACTTCTGGGGCGCCGTGGCGGCGGGGACCGCCGGCTCGCTCATTGGGGCGGTGGTGCTCTACGCTATCGGGTACGTGGCGCGCGAGGCCGGCGTGCGGCGGCTGGTAGCAGCCTACGGGAAATACGTCTTCATCTCCGAGCAGGACCTCGACCGCGGGGCAGCATGGTTCGAGCGCTACGGTGAGGCGGTCATCTTTTTCGGGCGGCTCATTCCGATTATCCGCAGTATCATCTCCGTCCCGGCCGGCTATACGCGGATGAGCGCCGGCCGGTTTCTGCTCTATACCACCCTCGGCACGACGCTGTGGAGCCTGTTTCTGACCTACGTCGGCCGCGTGCTCGGCGAGAACTGGGCAGACATCCGGGACTATATGAAGCCCTACGAAAACGGTACGCTGGTCGTGCTCGTGCTGGTCGTTGTGGTGTTCATCGGCTGGCGTGCGCTCCGCTGGCGGCAGCAGCCGCCGGCCGGGGGGCCAGACCCCGAGGCCTGAGCTGCAGAGGGGGGACCATAGGCAGGCCTGCCCTTCCTGGCCCCCTCCCTAGCCCTCCCCCGTGCTGACGCACAGGGGAGGGAACCGGCTTCCGGCGCTAACTGCCCTGTGCCGCTGGCGGCTCAACCGGCGTGAGCGTCACGGTCGGCCCGCCCTCGGGGGGTAGGACGTACTCGCTCAACCGCTGCTCCGTGAGTACGAAAATGCGGTCGCCGGCCTCGTCAACCCACACGTCGCGGATTGTTTCGTCTGGGCTGGCGACTCCGACTAGCTCGCGCTCGAACTGCCCGCCCTTGGCTAGCTGCACAATGCGACTATTGCCCGTGTCCACCACGTAGAGTGAGTTGGTGGACGAGGAGGTCGTGATCGCTTGGGGATTTTGCAGTGAACGCTCTAGGCCCTGCAAGGTAAAGGGCTGTGGGTCACCGGTTCGGTACCGCGTGATGCCACCATTAGCGGCGAGCACGAAGATGTCGCCGTCTATGGCGAGGTCGAGCGCCGTCGAGATCTCAGCGGGTACCGACGTGCCAAACCATTCATCCGGCGGCAAGGCATAGGTCCCGAGCGCAGTTGGCTTCCAGCGCAGGAGCTGGTTGGCGCCAGTATCCACAGCATAGAGATTGACCTGGTACGTTTCGAAACCGAGGACACGCTGCCACCCTGCCGACCCCGGCAAGCGCCCGGAGCGCATCGTGTCGTCGGCGGTGAGGAACCAGTAGTGTCCCGTACTATCAATGGATACGACTCCATCGGTCGTGGCGACAAGATAGGCTAGATCGCCGACCGTCTGACCGGCCTTGTTGCCGCCGCGCTCCAGCAGCAACTCAGGTCCTTCGCCGGGGCGCACGGCCAGCACTGCGCGCGGCGCATCCAGGACAAACAGACGGTCCCCGAAGCGGGTGACTACCGAGAACTGCGTGGGGCGGTTGATCTGTTCGGCGGAGAGGACGGATGGCTGGGGCGGCGGCGGCGGCTCCAGCCCAGCGATGCGGGTACTCTGCGCCTCCACGGCCGACCGTAGCTCGGCAGCGCGCTCGCTGGAGCGCTCGTCGAGGGCGCTAATCTTGGCCAGGGCCTCGACGACGGCGGCCTGCCCTTGCTCACGCTCAGTCACGTTGGCCAGGTCGGTAACGGCCCGTTCGGCTGCTGCCAGAGCCTGAGGGGCCGCCGTGGGTGAAGTGGCCACCTCCTGAGTCGGCCCCGCGCCGCTCAACCGGCTGAGGATAAAGATCAGGAGGATGACCGCAGCCAGACCGATGAGAATGATACGCAGACGCCCCTGTAGCACCTCGTTCAGGCGCTGCCAAGCATTCGCAGCCATCGCTGAAAAACCGGCCGCCGCCGGTGCGGCCCGCCCGCCGGCTGCTCGCGCCGGTCTAGGTCTCGCCGTCGGCGCATCACTCCCGGCCGCTTCCTCCCACTCCGGCCCCAGGTCTTCCTGTCCCTCCGACCAGCCTGCTTCGCTCGTCGCTGCCGGGGTGGTGCGGACGACCAAGGCTTCGAAGTGGGGTGCGCCGCGAGCCAGGTGATCACACAACCAGGTTGCAGCTTGCTCGGCGCTGTCCTGATCCAGAGCGCGCCGCACGTGGCTCGGCCGCAGCCGGGCGGCAAGCTCCGACGTGCTGATAAGCAACGTCGCGCCCAGGCGAGGGGTAGCCCGCGCGTGCTCGATCTCCAGGTCCCAGCGCCGGGCTTGACCGCGCCGAAAGGCCTCGCCCATCGGTGCCGGGACCGGCGTGTCCGGCCACATCCGCAGCGTCCCCTGCCCTTGCTGGAGGAGGTAGACCTGCGCCGGCAGCAGTTGCGCGAGCACCATGCCGTGCTCTTGGATGAGTACCGCACTGGCGCCCAGCGCGATAAGCTCACGGGCCGGGGCGAGGGCGTGGGTTTCGAGGCGGACGCAGGCCGCGCGCAAGGCACGGCTCAAGGCCGAGGCGGGCGGGGCCTCCGGCTCGGCCCGCAGTGCTTGGACGAGCGTCTCGCCAAACAGAAGACACGAGTCGTCACCAACCCCCTCAATCACTAGGAAGAGGTCACTGGCGCCCCGGCCGGCCGCTTCGTCCGCCGGGAGGTGGTGATGCTGTGCCTGGGGTGACTCTGCACGACGCTCGCCCCCCCAAACCGATGCTGCGGCCCACTCGATGCCGCTGCTTTCGCTGCTCATCGTGCTTGATGGTACTCGTCTTCTCTCGCAGTTGACAACTACCCGGTCACTCCCTTATAGTCTCCATAGAACAGGCGTTCTCCGAAAAAAGGCAGGCGTTGCCTAGTGCCTAGTGTACCGCCATTCCTGCTTTAGGTGGCGTGCCGGCAGAGCGAACGAGGAGAAAGGCAAGCCAATGCAAACTCTCAGCGAGCGGCAACAAGGCATCCTGCGCTTCATCGAGCAATACATCGAGGAACATGGGCGACCGCCGACGAACCGCGAGATTGGGGCTGCGGCCGGCATCGGCTCGACAAGCCACGTTGATTACCATCTTACAGTGCTGGCCAAGAAAGGCTACATTGTCCGCGAACGTCATACCAGCCGGGGGCTACGGCTGGTGCATGGCCCGGCGGCGCCGCGGCCGCGCATCCGTACCGTACCCGTCATCGGGCAGATCGCCGCCGGTCAGCCGATTGACGCGATCAGCGACCGGAGCGACGTCATCCAACTCAGTGCCGACCAGGTACCTCCGGACACGTATGCGCTGCGCGTGCGCGGCAAGTCCATGATCGAAGACCTGATTGACGACGGGGACCTGGTGGTGGTCGAGCCGACACAAACCGCGCAGAACGGCGAGATTGTGGTGGCGCTCTTGACCGATGGCCCCAATGCCGAGGGCGCCGCCACGCTGAAGCGATTCTATCACGAGGGCGACCGCATTCGCTTACAACCGGCGCATCCGACGATGGAGCCGATCTATGCCGACCCCCAGCACGTCCTATTGCAGGGACGCGCAATCAGCATTATCCGCCACCTACACTAGGGGGTGGCGGATTGCAGGTATCGCTACCGTGGAGCAGCGAGGTTGACGGAATCGCCGCTGCCTTGCTAGACTTCGACCCTGTACGGAGGTGGCCTTGAGTGCTGCCTTTATCCCCGAAGGCAGTGAGCCGCTCGCAAGCCGGCGTCACGATATACGGCTTGTGTTAGCGCGGGCGACGCGGCGCAGCCGGCGCCCAACGCCATAGCAGAAGGAAGTATGGGCGTGTACGCCATTGTAAAGGATCACGGGCAGCAATACTCCTTACGCGAGGGTGAGGTGCTGGACCTCGCCCGTCGAGCGGCCACACCCGGTGAACGGCTTGAGCTGGATCAGGTGCTCTTGGTGCGCGACGGCGACCACGTAGCGGTAGGCCAGCCGACGGTGCCCGGCGCGCGCGTGATCGCCGAAGTGCTCGAGGAAGTGAAGGGTCGCAAGGTCACGGTCTTCAAGTACAAGTCGAGCGTGCGGTATCGTCGCCTGACCGGTCATCGTCAACGCTATTGCCGTGTGAAGATCACCTCCATTGTCCCGGGCGATAGCGCCGGCACCGAGGCCGCGGCGAGTTGAGGCGAGTTCCAGGGCGGCAAGGTCCTTTGCGGTAGCGAGAGAGGGAGAACGGATGTCCTCCAAAAAGGGTATCGGGAGTACCAAGAACGGCCGCGATAGCGTCGGCAAACGCCTCGGCGCAAAGCGGTTCGACGGGCAGCTTGTGCATGCCGGCGAGGTACTGGCACGGCAGCGCGGCACCCGCTACTACCCCGGCAACAACGTCGGGCTAGGGCGAGACTACACCCTCTTCGCGCTCGTGTCCGGGCGTGTGAAGTGGGAGTACCGGCGACGCAACCAGCGTCAGGTCAGTGTCTACGCCGGCTCGTGAGCGGCAGCCGGTAAGCCGAGCTAGCCGGTAGGAATATCTACCTGGGGCGGGTGGCGATACCCTGCGCGGGGAGTATCGCGGTGCCCGCCTCTATTTGCGTCTGACAGCGGCACACCTCACTTGTTGCCGGGTCCTCGGCGTCCCCGGACCAAAGCAGCCGTTGGTCGCTATTTCGGGTGCCGCGGCACCCGCATGATACCCCGATAGGCTATGCTATACTCGGCGGCCTAACGAGGATGTGCAGCCGGCCGGGAACGCGAGTTGGATGGGAAGAGGCGAACATGGCGGAAACCGAGCGCCGCCGAGTAGTAGTCACCGGGATGGGGGCAGTTACCCCGCTGGGCTTGGACGTGGCCAGCAGCTGGGAAGGGATCGTCGCGGGCCGGTCCGGCGTCGTACCGATCTCGACGTTCGACACTACCGGCTACCCATGCCAGATTGCCGGTGAAGTCAGGGATTTTGATCCGACCGACTATATTGATGCAAAGGACGCGCGGCGCACCGACCGCTTCGTGCAGTTCAGTCTGGTAGCTACCCAGGAAGCACTGCGCGATGCCGACTTGGAGGTCACGGAAGAACGGGCCGACCTCACGGGCGTCTACATCGGCACCGGCATTGGTGGCCTGATTACGTTGACCGAGCAAATCAAAGTGCTCGATGAGCGGGGCGTCCGGCGGGTGAGCCCGTTTTTTGTCCCGATGATGATCGCTGATATGGCCTCGGGCCAGGTCAGCATAGATGTTGGCGCGCGTGGGCCGAATATGGGCATTGTGAGCGCCTGCGCCAGCGGGGCACATGCCATCGGGGAAGCCTACGAGGTGATTCGGCGTGGCGATGCCGAGGCGATGATTACCGGTGGCACCGAAGGCTCCATCATACCCATTGGCCTGGCCGGCTTCTGCGCTTCCCGGGCGCTCACCAGGCAGAACGACGAGCCGGAACGGGCGTCCCGGCCCTTTGACGCCAAGCGCGACGGATTCGTGCCTGCCGAGGGTGCCGGCATCATCATCCTGGAAAGCCTCGAACACGCCCAGGCCCGGGGCGCGCAGATCCACGCCGAGCTAGTCGGCTACGGCGCCACGGCCGATGCCTTCCATATCACGCTGCCGGCGAAGGAGGGCGCCGGAGCGCGTCGCGCGATGGAGCGGGCGCTGCACAAGGCCGACCTCGACGTATCCGAAGTGGACTACATCAACGCCCACGGCACGAGCACCGAGGCCAACGACCGCTTGGAAACGCACGCCGTCAAGACCTTGTTCGGGGAGCATGCGGACCAGCTCCCGATGAGCTCCACGAAGTCTATGATCGGCCACGCGCTGGGGGCCGCGGGTGGTATCGAAGCGGTCTTCACGATTAAGGCGCTGCTGGACGACATGCTACCGCCCACCATCAACTACGAGTATCCGGACCCGGTGTGTGACCTGAATTACGTCCCCAACGAGGCCCGGCCTGCGCAAGTGGACGTAGCCATGTCCAACAGTTTCGGGTTCGGTGGTCATAACGCCAGCCTCGTCTTCCGGGCTTATGCCCCCTGACACCGCCCCGCCGCTCCCCGAACGCCTCCACTGGCTGCGGGACCTGCTAGCCGCCGTTGAAGCCGCGGACCTCGCGGAGCTGGAACTGGGCACCGGCGGGCTGCGCGTGTATGTGCGCCGACGGGTGACGACCGCCGCTGCGCCGTCTATCGCCGCGACGCCTCCCGCCGCGGTGCTCCCCGCCGCTGACAGAGCCGCTGCCGCGACCGTTGTCGCTGCCGACCAAGACCTGCTCGCCGTCCGTACCCCGCTGACCGGCATGTTCTACACGGCGCCAACGCCGCAAGACCCGCCGTATGTCCAGGCTGGCGATCCGGTCGAGGTGGATCAGGTTGTGGCGCTGGTAGAGGCGATGAAAGTCTTCAACGAGATTCGCTCCGAGCACCGCGGGGTAGTGGAACGCATCGTCGCGCAGAGCGGCCAACTGGTCCACGCCGACCAGCCGCTTCTCTTGCTGCGGCCGGCCGAGGGTGAGCCGGAGAGCACGTCGCCGCTGGCGCCAATGTAGGGGCAGTCGCCGCCGGCGCGGGAGCCAGTTCAGCGGCTCGTTGCGGCCAGTTCGCGCAGCCGCGGGACGTTGCGGAGGACGAGTTGCCGGCGCCTGATGGCGATGATGTCGTTATTTCTGAAGTTGTCGAGCGCGGTCGTCACCGTCTCGCGGTAGACACCGAGCATATCGGCTAGGTCTTGGTGAGTCAGGCCGCCTACCGTCGCTGCGGTAAGTGCCTCGCCCTTGCTATCGCCAGCGAGCCGGAGCAGCAATGTGGCGAGCCGGACCGGCACGCTGCGGAAGGCAATGCCTTCCAACTGGGTCTCCAACTCTTGCATCCGCACCGCGACCAGTTCCAGGAGACGCAGGGCAATCTGCGGCTTGCTGCGGATCAGCGCCTCAACGTCCTGACGACTCATCACGCAGACCGTGCAGGGTTCGGCCGCTTCGGCAAAAGCGTCGTACATCCCCTGGCCGATCATGGACATCTCTCCGAAGACCGTACCCGGCTCCAGGGTGGCGAGCACGAGTTTGCGCCCCTCCGCCGACAGGCGATATAGCTGGACTCGTCCCTCCTTGAGAATGTACAGCACCTCACCCGTCTCGCCGGGGAGATAAAACACCCGCCCTCGCACGCACGTGTGCATGGTGATCTTGCGCTCGATCTCGGCAAGCTCGGGTGGGGTGAGGTCCTGGAAGAGGTCGGTTTTCGAGAGATAGCCGATTTTCGCCGCGGTGCGCTCGGCTCCGGTCAGCGCAGGCGTTGCCGTCATGCCTCATTGCTCCTGCGAGTCTGCTCCAGCGTAAGACCTTCATCATCATGGTAGCATGGAGGCCCCGGCACCTACCGGCACTGGCCGAGGAGGGCACTACTGATGAAAATCAACACGGAGTACCTGGACCGCTGCGTCCAGACGCTCGAAAGTGCATTCGAGTTGCTGCAGCAGTGCGAGCCGGACGATTTCACCTATGACATCTACCGTGCGGCCTCCGTCAAAGAATTCGAGCTTGTCCTGGAGCAAACCGGCAGTCTGCTGAAAAAGCGCATTGCCGGTTACTTTGCCTCCAACCGCGCAGCCGACCGTCTGACCTTCAAGGACATCTTTCGCCACGCCGCCAAGCACACCCTGATTACCCCGGAGGCCTGCGAGCGCTGGTGTGAGTACTGCGACAACCGCAACGACACAGCGCACCGTTACGGTGAAGGCTACGCCGAGGCCACGCTGCAGTCGTTGCCGCGCTTCATTCCCGACGCCAAGGCCCTCTCCCTGGTCATAGCGGAGGAATGGGATAATTGAGCGCTTGGACTTGCAGCCGAGACACCGCAAGCAGATAGATGCGATGCTGCGCGAGCATCTACCGGACGTTGAAGTGTGGGCCTATGGCAGCCGGGTCAACGGCAGGAGCCATGGTGGCAGCGACCTTGATCTGGTGCTGCGCGGCCCGGACTTGCAGCGGCTCCCCATAGGCAAGCTGTCCGATCTGGCGGAAGCCTTTCGGGAATCCAACATTCCCTTTCTCATAGAGGCGCGCGATTGGGCCAGGCTACCGGAGAGCTTCCACTGCGAGATCGAACGAGACTACGTGGTGCTGGTGAGGGGCGCGGAGCGAACAACTGGGAGGGTGTCCGATGCTTACTAAGCTCACTATCCGCCATTTCAAGCGCTTTGGCGAGGAGGTCGAAATTGAGTTAGGCAATCCCGTGGTGTTCATCGGCCCGAACAACTCGGGCAAGACCTCGGCGATGCAGGCCTTGGCGCTCTGGGATATCGGCCTGAATCGCTGGAACGAGAAGCGCTCGGGAAGAAGTACGCCGGAGAAGCGTCCGGGCGTCACCGTCAACCGACGGGACCTCGTCGCCATCCCCGTCCCAAGTGCGCGTCTCTTATGGCATGGGCGCCATATACGCGACGTACAGGTGATCGAAGGCCGCCAGCGCACGAGCAACGTCCGGATTGACGTCATCGTCAGTGGCATCACCCGAGGCAGCGAATGGACCTGCGGGCTGGAGTTCGACTTCGCGAACGAGGAGTCATTCTACTGTCGTCCGCTGCGGCGAGGCGGTGGCAAGACGCCGGAGCGAATGTCAATTCCGCCGGAGGCCGGGGCTACGCGGATCGCCTTCCTTCCCCCGATGTCCGGTCTCGCAGCGACGGAGACACGCCTCGATCACGGTGCCGTGAATGTGCGTGTCGGGGAAGGTCGCACGGCCGAGGTCCTACGCAATCTCGGCTTCCGCATTCACCAGGAGCATCCCGATGATTGGGAAAAACTCGTCGCACAGATTGAGGAGCTGTTCGGGGCGAAACTCGACCCCCCGCGCTATATCGAGGAGCGCGGCGAGATCGCTATGAGCTACCAGGAGCAAGGGGTGACGCTCGATCTCTCCTCCAGCGGCCGAGGCTTACAGCAGACGCTACTTATCCTGGCGTACATGTACGTCAACCCCGGCGCCGTGCTCTTGCTCGACGAGCCGGACGTACACCTCGAGATTCTGCGCCAGCGCCAGATATATCGCCTGCTCGTGCAGGCGGCAGCCGAGAGCCGCAGCCAGATCATCGCGGCGAGCCATTCCGAGGTGCTCCTGAACGAAGCCGCGGGCAGAGATATGGTGATCGCTTTCGTCGGTCGGCCGCACCGGATTGACAACCGCGGCAGTCAGGTCCGCAAGGCGCTCAGGGAGATTGGATTCGAGCACTATTACCAGGCCGAGCAGACGGGCTGGGTCCTCTATCTCGAAGGCTCGACGGACCTTTCCATCTTGCAGGCTTTTGCCTGGCGCCTGGGTCACGACGAGGCGGTCCGCGTGCTTGAGCGGCCTTTCGTACATTACGTCGGAAACCGGCTGGCCTTGGTACAGAGTCACTACCACGGTCTCAAGGAGGCGCTTCCGCACCTGCGAGCCGCGGCGCTCTTCGACCGCCTCGAACCCGGAGTCCCGACAATTGATCCGGTCGAATGTCTGATATGGGAACGGCGGGAGATCGAGAACTATTTCTGCTCCATGGCGACTCTGGAAAGGTATGCGCGGGTATCGGCGGAAGGAGACACACTCGGACCCCTGTTTGTGCCCGCCGAGGCCGACCGGCGCGTACACGTAATGCGCGAGGCTATCGAAGAGGTTAAGAGCGCGATGAAGACGCTGGACAAAGGCTCGCCATGGGACAGGGACGTCAAGGTAAGTGACGACTTCCTGACTCCGCTGTTCCAGAACTACTTTCGGAAGCTCGGTCTGCCGAACCTCATGAACAAGAAGGACTTCTACGAGCTTGCCGAATACGTCCCTGAAGACGAGATTGACGCGGAGATTCGCGCAAAGCTGGACGCTATCGTGCGCGTCGCCAAGGGCGCCACTCCCGGGACGCGCGAATAGTAGGCTAATTCGCGCAGACTGTCGCACATGTTGAGTTGAACGGGTGCTACTCCACGCTACCGGAGGCTACCTCGTAGGCACCTTGCACGCCCTTGACCGTCGCTACAGGTGCGCCGCTGCGATAGTAGAGGGAGCCGAAGGACCGGGCCAGTGTGGTGGCGATCTCCGGGTGTGCGTCAATGAGGTTGCGTCGCTCGCCGCGGTCGGCAGTGAGGTCGTATAGCTCGTCCGGCTCGCCTGCCGGCCGCAGCACCAGGCTCCAATGGGCATCGCGGATGCAGCGCTCGTGGCCGGCGTAGTAGCCCGTAATCATGCGGTCGCGGTGCTCGGCGGTCTCCCCTTGCACCACGCGGTCGAAGCTGCGCCCGTGCATGTCGGACGTGAGGTTGGACCGGCCCATCAGGGTCAGCAACGTGGGCAGCACGTCGTGGAACTGGGCCAGCGCGCTGATCCGCTGGCCGCCGCCGCGGCCGCCGGGTAGGCGGAGTAGGAACGGGACCTTGAGCAGCTCGTTGTACAGGCGGTCGGTGCCCTTGAGGAACTTGCCGTGGTCGGCCAAGGGATGGCCGTGATCCGCGACGAGCAGGATGATGGAATCGTCGTAGTAGCCGAGGTCGCGGAGGGTGGCGAAAAGCTGACCGAGGCAGTGGTCTACGAAGGCCACCTCACCTGCATACAGCCCGCGAATGTGGCGGATTTGCTCCGGAGAGGCCCAATCGGCGGCCGGGCCGCCCATCGGCAGGATGAGGCGCGGCCCCCGGTACGCCGGGTCGGTATAGGTATCCCAGTGCGGTGGGGGGTCCCACGGCTCGTGGGGATCGAAGCTGTCAATCCAGAGGAACAGCCGGTCGTGGGCGCGGTTACGCCGGAGCCACGTGCGCGCCTCGTCCACGACCTGCGCCGGAAACCAGCGCTGCTCCTCCGTGAACGCATCCGTATTGGCCAGGAACTGATGCACCCGTTCGCGCCAGAGCGGCGGGTAGTGTGCGTTGACGTAATCGTCCAGGTTGCGCTGCGCCGGCCCCGAGTCGTAGGGGTCGTACTCCTGACCGCGTATCCAGCGATAGGAGTGGAAGTTGCGGTGAAAGTTCATGCCCGGCGCCCGGTAGTGGTACGTATCGGAGATCAGCCCACAGACATAGCCCTCGCCGCGCAGTAGCTCGGTGGCGGTCACGTCCTCCGCGGTCAGCGGCTGCCAGGGGCGGTAGGGGAGGGTGCGTTGGCCGGTGAGCAGCGCCGTGCGTACCGGGATCGTCGGGAAGGCCTCCGGGTAGATATTCTCGAAGATTAGGCTCTCTTGCCCAAAGGCGTCAATGTTGGGTGTTTGACAGGGCGCGACATCATCGAACGGCCCCTGTCCCTGGTGGTAGAGGCTGACGTGGTCCTGCCGTAGGCTGTCCAGCATGATGACGATGAGGTTCACTGGCTCATTCCTCCGGGAGACGTAGCGTAGCTAGCGGTGCGCTGATACAGGTTGAGCAATCCTGTAACACATTTCACGTGAAACGACAAGCTCCACTCCTCACCCCCGGGGCCCCTCTCCACCATGTGGAGAGGGGGCGTTCGCCGGAAGCAGGCGGGATGATCACTCGCCGTCAGTTGGCGGGGAGAGGGGTCAGCTCGAGGCGTGTCTCGGTAACGCTCGGATGCATAGCCAGAGCAAACTCCCCAACGCCGCTCAGGGCGATGTGGCCAGCTTGGGGTCGGTTTTTCTCGGCAGTCTCTGCGAAGTGGTGGATGAGGTTGAGGACGAGGCCCGGGATTGTATCGAGAACACCGCGCTCCGCATCTACAATCCTTACCTGGTCTGCCGCCGGGATCAGGCGCAGCGTGACCGTGCCACTGCGACCCTCGACAGCCGCGGCCAATGCTTGGCTCAAGCGATGGCTGGCCTCGGCCGCCTCGACGGCACGAACCACCTCGGCCGGTTCCGGTGGAGTATGTCCCCCGGTGGCCAGGCCGCCGACGGCCAGGACAGCTGCCGGGGCGCGGATTGATGCATCCGTTGCGGCCGCTAGCGCCAACGCCTGACTGACCGGCGCCGACACTGCGCTCTCTTGCGTTCCGCGTCGGATGCGAACCGTAGCCTGTGGCTCGTGGCTTCCCGCGGCGACATTGAGGTCAACGCTGGTCACGGTAACATCGGCGCTTTTCAGTAACTCGGCGAAGAAACGATAGTCGTCCGCCGGACGTAGATCGGACATATGTACATCCGGTGTGTGCTTTTGGATACCCATGCCGGTACCCGGAGGGCCGGGTCGGACCAAGCGCGGCAATATGGTGCTCACCTGGTCTCCGCTGAGATTGATGGCGACATACCGTTCGCTCTGTTGAGACTTGAGCAGCACGATGCCCGCGCGCTCACCGGCGCTCGTGTAGCGGATAGCCAACTCCTCAAGCTGTGCCATGACCTGCTCCTTTACTGCGGCTCTTGATTGCTGCTTGGCGGTAGCGGGTTGCCGGGGGGTAAGCCTCCTTTCATACGTAGGTCCGAGGATGCTCCGCAGACGCTTGCGCCCTTCCTGGATGCGCCCCTTAACCGTGGTGACTGGTAGCTCCACGACCTCGGCGATCTTGCGGTAGCGCAGGCCGGCCACGTAGTACAGCGTGAGGGCAAGGCGCTGTGGTCGCGGCAAGGCCAGCAGGGCACGGTTCAGGTCCCGGTGTAGCTCGCCGTGCTCGGCTGCGCGCTCCGGGGACACCGCTTGGCGATCCTGAAGATCGCCTAAGACAGGGGTATCGAGAGACAGTGCCGGGCGCTGCCGGCGGCGCCAACGCAAGCACTCGTTGGCCACAATACGGGCGAGCCAGCCGCCGAAGCGGGCCGGACGGTCAGGCTATCCAGGTGTAGATACGCGGTGAGGAATGCCTGTTGAGCAACGTCCAAGGCATCTTCGCGGTGGCCTAGATGGTAGTAGGCAAGACCGTAGGCCTCCTCCTGAAATCGCTCGACCAACTGCCCGAACGCGCCCTTATCCCCCATCTGCCCACGGCGGACTAGATCGGCAGTAGGTGAGGTCACTACGTCACTCACGGGCGGCCTCCGTACCAGGCGCTGGCGAGGGGATGCCGGGCTGCAAGGCGGCAGTGCGGCGCCGCTTCCCTCACAAGATACGATGCCGCGAGGTGGTGTTTGGGAAGAAGCTAGTCGAGGAGAGGGCGGCCGAGCCACTACGCCGGGACTAGGCGGCGGTGCTGGTGGTCCAGTCGAAGAGGACGCCCAGGTAGCGGTCCTGCTGATTGGCTAGTCCGGCGTAGGCCTTGGCGCACCGCGCCGGCGGCAGCACGTGGGTCCGCAGGGGGTCAACGATCAGACGGTCCGCGGCCATCCACTCCAATAGCTGGCGGTAGTTGCGGGTGATGGAGTGCTTCAGGCCCGGTGTGTCGGGGATGGGGTAGAGCCACTCCAGGGCGCCGCGCAGCGTAATCCCCTGCAAGTGGATTCGGGTGAGCATCGGAGTGACGTTCATGGTGTGGTGCGCGCGGGGGCTGCCGAGCAGGATTAGCTCGCCGTGGCGCCGGGTCAACTCCACGGCCTCGGCGATCAGCTCGGAGCGCCCGATGGCTTCTACGGCGATGTCCACGCCATGTCCGGCGGTCCAGTCGAGCACGGCGGCTGTGAGGTCGTCGCCCATCGGGTTCACGGTCCGTGCAATGCCGCACTGCGCGGCGATGGCGCGGCGCTCGTCTATGGGGTCGCTGGCCAGCACCTCGGCGCCGGTGAGCCGGAAGAGCTGCGCGGCGAAGTTGCCTACCAGGCCCAGGCCAACCACCAATACCTTGTCGCCGGGCGAGACGTTGGCGCTGCGGACGGCCGTAATCGCGACGCTGGCCATCCGCACGAAGACGGCCCGCCGGTCGTCGAGGCCCAGGGCGGCGGGAACCGGCAGGCAGAAGTGGCCCGTGTCTACCTTGGCGAGGGAGGCGTGGTTGGCAAAGCTCGTGACCGTATCGCCAACCTGCACGCCCTCCACTGCGCTGCCGACGGCGAGCACTTCGCCCAAGTGACCGTATCCGGTCGCCCGAGGGTACGGTGCTGGGGGAGTGCGAACGGCCGGGCGATGCTCGCGCATGGTGGCCATCTGCTGCTGCAGACCGGTGTAGCTGGCCCCTTCCGTCCCCGGACTGATGACGCTGTATTTGCCACGCACGAGCGCCTCCCGGGGGCCGAGCGCCGCGTCGAGGGCGAACGCTTCTAGTTGCACCTGGCGTTCGCTCGTGAAGACCACCCGGTTGCCGTGCAGTTGTTGCGCCACTGAAGTTGCTCCTATGCCCCCCCCCGCTGCGCCCCTACGGCTTGGCCCATACCCACCCCTGTGAGCCTATGGTTCACCCGCTACCGCGGGGGACGTGGATTGCGGCTTCCACCGCAATGACGGACGGGCGTGATTTTCGTGCGACCGACCACTGTGCTAGGCCGTGAGCTGCGCTTGGAGCGCGCTCGGCTCCGTGACCGGCAGTTTACAGGTAAACCGCTGGCAGACGTAGGCGGTGGCGCTGCCGCTGATCGTTGCACGCCCGGCCAGCAGCGGCACGAGGTCGGCGGCGGCCGCGTCGTCCTCCGAGCGGAACGCCAGGACGCAACTCGGCAGATAGGCGGTCAGCACGAGCCGGAGCAGATCGTCGGCCGTGGTCGTGCCGGGTGGGGCGACGATGGCCACCTCTTTGGGCGGTGCGAGGAAGAGGTCGAGGGCGCTCAACAGACGGCCGAAGGCGCTAGGGTGCTGGGCCATCGTATTACCCAGGGCGCGAAAGAGCGCCAGCGCCGGCTCGGCAGCGTCCCAATCGCCGATGAGCGCCGCTAGGCGGATCACCGCCTCGGCGGCCACGGAATTGCCGGCCGGCGTCGCGTTGTCGAGCAGGTCCTTGGGCCGGGCGATCAACGTTTCGTGGTCGCTGGCGGTGTCGAAAAAGCCGCCGCCGGAGCTATCGAGAAACAGCGCGCGCATAGTGTCCGTGAGCGCCCGCGCGCGCGTGATCCACACGGGGTCGAAGGTTGCCTCGTACAGGGCCAGATACCCGTCGGCGAGATAGGCGTAGTCCTCGAGATAGCCGTTGAGCGTGGCGCGCCCTTCCTTCCAGGAGTGGAACAGCCGTACCCGGCCGGCGGAGTCGGTGCTTCGCAGCTGCTCCCAGAGGAACTCGCCGTTCGCTACCGCTCGCTGGCGATAGTCGTCCCGGTCGAGCACGGCGCCGGCCTCGGCAAACGCCCGCAGCATCAGACCGTTCCAGGAAGTCAGGACTTTCTCATCGCGGTCGGGTTTCACCCGCTGCTCGCGCACTGCCCACAGGCGCTGGCGGGCACGCGCGAGCGTTTTGCGCAACTGCTCTACGGAGACTCCGGCCAAGTGGGCCACCACGTCTTCATCGCGGGGCATGTGGATGATGTTCTTGCCCTCGAAGTTCCCGTCGGGCGTGACATCGTAGTACAGCTCGAAGAGCCGCGCTTCATCGGGCGAGAGGGATTGCCGGATTTCGTCGGGTGTCCAGACGAAGAACAGGCCCTCTTCGCCCTCGCTGTCGGCGTCCTGCGTCGAGTAGAACCCACCCGCGGGGTCGGTCATCTCGCGCTCGACGTAGGCCAGTACCTCCTCCACAACGCGCCGGTATAGCTCCTTGCCGGTGAGCTGGTAGGCGTGGAGGTAGACGCATACGAGCTGGGCGTTGTCGTAGAGCATCTTCTCGAAGTGCGGGACGAGCCACTGCGCGTCGGTCGAGTACCGATGGAACCCGCCGCCGAGGTGGTCGTAGATACCACCGCGGGCCATGCCTTCCAGCGTCTTTTCCACCAGCGGTAAGAGGTGCGCGTTGGCCGGGTGGTGCGAGCGCCGCAGCAGCAACTCCAGGTTCATCGGCTGCGGAAACTTGGGGGCGCTTCCGAAACCACCGTAGCGGGTATCGAACGCAGCACCGAGCATCTGGGTGGCCTGATTCAGCACGGCAGCCGTCGGCAGGGCAGCGTCATCATCCGGCGGACGCACCTCCACCGCGGATCGCCGGAGCAGGGTGGTGAGCTGCTGGGCGGTGCGGTCAACGGCGCTGCGCTGCTCGCGATAGGCGTGAGCCACGCTCTGCAGCACGCGCTGAAAGCTCGGCATCCCGTAGCGGTCAATGGGGGGGAAATAGGTTCCGCCGTAGAATGGCTCGCCGTCCGGCGTCAGGAAGACGGTCATCGGCCAGCCGCCGTGCTGCGTCAGCGCCTGCACCGCCTGCATATAAATCGAGTCGAGGTCGGGGCGCTCTTCGCGGTCCACTTTGATGTTGACGAACAGGTCGTTCATCAGCCGCGCCGTCGCCTCGTCCTCGAACGACTCCCGCTCCATCACGTGGCACCAGTGGCAGGCCGAGTAGCCAATCGAGAGCAGGATCGGCTTGTCCAGCTCGCGCGCCTGCTGCAACGCCTCCGGCCCCCAGGCGTACCAGTCCACGGGGTTGTAGGCGTGCTGCAAGAGATACGGGCTAGTCTCGTCAATCAGGCGGTTGGGCCGATGTGCAGAACTGGCGTCGTCACGGCGCTCGTGCGGTGGGTTGTCGGACACAGGACGCTCCCCCCTGGCTGGTGGTCAGTGGCCAGTGACCTACACCGACCACTGACCGGGCTACATGGAGCCTAGCAGGCTCCGGAGATAGTTGTAAGCGCGGACGGCTTCCTGGTTGACCGTTTCAATCGTGTCCTGACCTTCGCCGGCATCGCCGGACGCGCGGCTACCGCCCGCCCCGAGCGTCTCGACAATGCTGGGGCCGGCGTAGCCGTGGTCATTGAGGATGCGGAAGATAGTCGGGAAGTCCACGTCGCCGTCGCCGGGCGAGACCGTCACCGAGCCGCCCTGCCCACCGACTTCATCCTTGATGCACATGGCAGCGACGTAGGGCGCGAAGCTCCGTAGCGCCTGGACGGGGTCGTCGCCGGCGTAGTAGAGCAAGTTGCCGGGGTCGTAGCAGAGGCGATACCCCGGGTGATTGACCCGCTGGACCGCCGCCAGGCAATCGGCGCCGGTCGTGGTGAAGCCACCGTGCGGCTTCACGGCGATGGTGACTCCGTGCTCGGCGGCGTAGGGGGCGGCCGCGCGCATGAGGTCAAAATAGCGGTCGTAGTTCTCCGGCCGACCGTGGCCCTGCTCCAGGATCACACGCACGTTGAAGCGAACGGCCTGGTCCACCAAGCCATGCAGGCGGGCCAAGCCCGCCTCCCGCGGCGCGTCGAGGAGGACCGTGCTCACGAGGATGGCCGGGGCGAGGCCGTGCCGCGCTAACATCGCGAGGACGGCGGCTTCTGCCTCGGGGACCGCGGAGCCGTCGCCGTTGAGCGGGGGCTGGTCGTGCTGGAGGCCGAGGAAGCCGAAGTGGTCGAAACCGGCGGCGGCGATTCCGGCCAAGGTCCCATCGAACTCGAAGGCTGCCCACGGACGGCTAAAGCAGCCGAGGGGAATGTCCATAGTGCTCTCCTTGTCACCAGGCTCACCGAACGCCACCGAGGCGATAGTGCGGTGTAGCCCTGGCGTGTTTCTGCTGCCGTTGGCGTTGGGGAGTCTAGCAGTCGTGTCCTGCTCCGGCCCCCTATGGTCCCCCCGCTCCGCAGGGGGACGGTATGTTCCCTTCCCTGTGCGTCAGCACGGGGCCGGGGGGTGAGGCCAGAGCCACGCCTACGGCAGCAAGTTGTTAGAGTTCTGGAGCGACTATGCCAGTTACCGGGGAGGAATGGATGCCGACGACGAACGATGCTGTGGCCCGAGGGATCACCTGGGACCTCTCGGACCTGTACGAAGCCTATGACGACCCGCGGATCGCTGCCGATGTAGAGGGGCTGCGGAGCAAGGCCGCGGCGTTTGCAGACACCTATCGCGGCACGGTGGACGTGGACGGCGGACCGTCAGCCGCACTGCTGCTGGCAGCGGTTACGGCGCTGGAAGAGCTGCATGAGCAGAGCGGCCGGCTCCAGGCGTATGCCGGGTTGCTCTACAGCGCGGATACCAGCCGGGACGAGCACCGCGACTTGGAGCAGCGGACGGAGCAGCAACTGACCGAAATCCAGAATCTAGTGTTGTTCTTCGATCTGGAGTGGTCTCGCGTGGACGATGCGACCGCCCAGGCACTGCTGGACGATCCGCAACTCGCTACCCATCGCCACTATCTGGAGCAGGTGCGTAAATACCGGCCGCACCTGTTGAGCGAGCCGGAAGAGCAGATTGTCAACGAGAAGGACCTGACCGGTCCGCTGGCCTGGGCCAGGCTGCACACCGAGATCACCTCGTCGCTGACATTCTCGGTCGAGCGCGACTCGACGGGGCCGCGCGACCACACCCTCGATGAGGTGCTGGCGCTGTTCCACCACCCGGACCGCGACCTACGCCGCCGTGCCCACGATGCGCTCTATGCCGTCTTGCAGGAGCGAGGTGCGGTCTTGACGTATGTCTACGATACGTTGATCCAAGATCACCTCAACATGGACCGGCTGCGCGACTACCCGGACGCGATGGCACAGCGGCATCTCGCCAACGAGGTGGAACCGGCGGCCGTCGCGGCGATGATGGAGGTGACGGAGGCGAACTACAGCTTGGCCCAGGCGTATTTCAAGCTGAAGCGCCGGCTACTCAAACTCCCGAAACTGCGCCTCTACGACCAATACGCGCCGGTCGGCAACGTGGACCGCCAGTACCCGTTCGGTGACGCGCGGGAAATGGTGCTGGAATCGTTTGGGGCCTTCGATCCGCAGTTTCGGGACATCGCGCTGCGGTTCTTCGACGGGCGGTGGATTGACGCCGAGCCGCGGCCGGGCAAGCGTGGCGGGGCCTTCTGCTGGTCGCCGTCGCCCCAAACGCATCCGTATGTGCTGTGCAACTACACCGACACGTTCCGCGACGTGATGACCGTCGCCCACGAGCTCGGTCACGGCGTTCATGGCTGGCTGGCGCGGGAGCAAACGCTGCTCAACTATCATCCCACGCTGCCGCTGGCCGAGACGGCGTCGGTGTTCGGTGAGATCGCCGTCTTCGACCGCCTTGTGACCTCCGAGCAAGACCCGGCGACGGCGTTGGCGCTGACGTGTGCGAAGGTCGAGGACATTTTCGCCACCGTTTTCCGGCAAAACGTGCTCACCCGCTTCGAGCAAACCGCCTACGAGGCGCGCGGCGATGGCCGTCTCACGTCCGACCGACTATCGGACCTCTGGATCGAGGCCAACGGCAAGTATTACGGCGATGCCGTGCAAATGACGGAGGGGTATCGCTGGGGCTGGTCGTACATTCCGCACTTCATTCACACGCGCTTCTACTGCTACGCCTACACCTTTGCGGAGCTGCTGGTGCTGGCGCTGTACAGCCTGTATCGGGAGCAGGGCCGCGCGTTCGTACCGCGCTTTCTCGACCTCCTACGGTCGGGGGGGCGCGATACGCCGGCTGCGCTGCTCACGCCGCTGGGTGTGGACTACCGCGACCCGGCATTCTGGGAGCGCGGCTTCGCAGAGCTACGGCGCCTCATCACACGGGCGGAAGAGCTAGCGGAAACGGCCGGCGTCTAGTTGTGTGCCGGGTGGTCTCAGCTCGCGATGGCATTGCGAACAATCACGCCGCAGGCGACGCGGCCACCGGCGCCGGCGCTCGCGCCGTAGGTGTCGGGCTGCTCGTGGACGATGATCGTGGAGCCGTCCGCGTCGAAGAGCGTATGGTCGGCTTCCGCCACCAGCGTCACGGCAGCGGTGAACATATCGGCGCGGGCCGTTCCGTCGGCCGCGGCGTAGATGTTCGGCGTGTCACCGGCGTGAAAGCCGCCTTCATGCAGGAAGCCATGTCCTTTACCGCCGGGGTTGTAGTGTCCACCGGCTGCCGCGAAGGTCGGTGAGCAGGTACCGACCTCGTGGATGTGGAAGCCGTGCCCGCCGGGCGGCAACCCCGTCAGATCTGCTGCGATCAGGACGCCGTGTGGCCCTTGGGTCAGCGTGACCGTGTCCAGTGCGGTGCTGTCCGGTCCGGCCATCATCGCCGTAGCACCATTGATCCGGACTGCCAAGCCGTGTGGTCCATTGGCCCAGGTGCGGTAGCTGTCGGTGAAAGCCGTCCAATTGTCGGCCTTGCGCCAGACCATTCGCCCGCCGGTCGTGCGCTGCTCGGCATTGCCGTGGGCGTCGAACCGCTGATTTTCCAGACACTTGCCGACTGTGGCCGGCCCTTCCGCCGCATCAATCAGGCCTTTGAGTGTCTTGAAGCCCAGGATGAACATGCAGTCGGCTGACGCCGGCTGGCCTGCCAGCGCTGGCGGGGCCGCGACTACCGTGCCGATGATGACGACAACAGCAAACCAGGGCAGCCTGTCCCTCATTAGGAATGTCCTTGCGGCAGGTGTTCTGCCGAATGTATCAGACCCTCGGCATGAGCCGCAAAGGGGCACGGAATCTGCAGCCCGGTAGGGTTCACGCTGGCCGAATATGGCGTGTGTAAGGTCGTGTACTATTTACATAAAGAAACATGCTGGGTATTCACAGCGGGCTGCTTGCAGCAGAGGGCGATATGCGCGGCCGTGGCTGGCGGCCATGCTCTGGTCGGGTGCCGGGTAGGGCGGGAGGGCTATGATATAATCGGCGTTTGAGTACCAATGCTTATTGCAATTCTCTCGGACATTCACGGGAACTTGGAGGCTCTCGATGAGTTGCTACACGACATGGGGACCGTGGATGCCATCTGGTGTCTGGGTGACCTCGTCGGGTATGGCCCGGACCCGGCGGCCTGTATTCGGCGGGCACGCGAGGGCAAGTTTATCTGCATCGCCGGCAACCATGATCTCGCTGCCGCCGGGGAGATGGACTCCTCCGAGGCGTTCAATGTCGAGGCCGATACGGCCGTGCAGTGGACGGCGCAGCAGCTCAACATGGCGGACCGTGCGTTCCTCGCCAGTCTGCCCACTGAGGAGCAGCATGGGGACTTCACCCTTGTGCATGGCAGCCCCTTGGACCCGGTCTGGGAGTATCTGACCAACGTGCGGCTGGCGCAACTGAACTTCGATTACTTTGCGAGCCGCTATTGCCTGGTGGGTCACACGCACGTGCCGCTGGTTTTTCGGCAGCCCTTGCCCGAGGCACGCGCTTTGACCTGCGAGACCATCGTGCCGCAGCCCAATGAGCCGTTGTACCTCGAAGACCAGCGGATGATTATCAATCCCGGGGCGGTGGGGCAGCCGCGCGACGGCCATCCCGAGGCCGCCTACATGCTCCTCGATACGGACGCTGCCACCATCACCTTGCGGCGGGTGCCCTACCCGGTAGACCGGGTGCAGCAGAAGATGCTGCGGGCCGGACTGCCGGAGCGCCTGGCCCGCCGGCTTGCTTACGGCTGGTAGCGCGCCGCGCGGGCTAGGGCGTGTCTGCAAAGTACCAGTCGGATGGGACCTCCGAGTGGTGAGTGGCCCCCCTATGGTCCCCCGCTCCGCAGGGGGACATGGATTCCGGCCGGCGCCGGATGCGTCGCGGCGGTGGGCCGTGACGATCTGCGTCCGCGCGTCATCTACACGGGTAGGGGACGATGATGGCCGCCGCCAATGCGACCGATGGGCAGCTTGTACGCGCTGCGTGCGCGGGCCAGGCTGCCTCGGTCTCGGCCTTGATTGATCGGCATTGGCCTACCGTACACAAGCTTCTGGCGCGGGCTATCGGGAATTGGACGGAGGCGGAAGACCTGGCGCAGGAGACGATGCTCCAGGCCGTGACCCGGCTCTCGGAGCTGCGCGAGCCGGAACGCTTCCGGCCGTGGCTCTACACCATCGCGCTCAATCGTGCTCGGCTCTGGTGGCGGCGTGCGCCGGCGCGTCGGTTTACCCAGTCGCTAGACACGCTGCTGGTGGAGAAGCCAGTGACCGTCGAGCGACATCTGACCGGCGATGGCGCCTCCGCCGAGGCAGCCTGGGAAGCCAACGATCTAGCGCGGGCCATCGGGCGGGCGATCTCGGCTCTACCGCAGGAGCAGCACCGGGCCATCGTGGCACACTACGTTGAGGGCCTGAAGTATGACGAGATCGCCACGCTGCTCGCTGTACCGGCGAGCACCGTCCGCGGACGGCTCTACCATGCGCGTGGCCGGCTGCGGCGCGAGCTGGCGCAGCTGACGAGCGAGGGTTACGCCGAGTTCGACCGGCCACCCTATGCTCCCAGCGGACGCGAGCGACCGAGGAGGTTAGCGATGACGTATGTCGAGATGGTCGTGGACAGCATTCGCATGGACATCCACGGCACCTCCCAGAAGGTCGTGCTCAAGGAGCCGGATAGCGACCGCACGCTGCCCATCATTATTGGGCGGGCCGAGGCCGAGGCGATAGCCCTCACACTCCCCGGACCGGCAATACCGCGACCAATGAGTCACGATCTCATGTTGAGCCTTGTGACCGCCTTCGGTGCTTCGATTCAGGAGGTGCGCGTCACCAAGCTGGAACAAGAGACCTTCTTCGCGGCGGTTGTTATCACACGCGACGGTCAGACCAGAGAGATTGACGCCCGTCCAAGCGACGCCATCGCGCTCGCCCTACGCGCACAGGTCCCCATCTACGTCCATACGGCGGTAAGGGAGCAAGCTAAGGCTCTTGCGTGCTGGATGGATCCTGATCCACCAGCGTGGCCGCCGCGCACCGATTTTGAAGTGCCCGAGACCTGGGTCGAGCCACTGGTGTGGCCACCACTTCCCGATTGGGTAGCGCCGGAGACACGCCAACGCCTGGCGGCGTGGGCCGGCAGGCTGACCGTGACCACCGTGCTGTTGGTGCAGAATGCTCGTCTGTGGGCCCTGACCTACGGTACGGGCGCGGTGGCGCTCCCACACGTGCTCATGGCAACGCTCTCCATGCAGGGCAATGCCGCGAGGATTGGTCGGGAGCTTGTCTCGGATTCCGACAAGGGCTGGAGAGAAGCCATCGCACGCATGCTCGTGAAGAGCGACCAACCGAGCCGAGAAGACACGGTATGGACGCGCGAGACGGTGCAGCTTGTTGAACGTGCCGTCGGCGCAGCCGAGCGATTGGAAAGCAAGTACCTCGGCACCGAGCACATCCTGCTCGCGCTGGTCGAGGTAGCTGAAGCGGAGCCGGAGAGCGACCTCGCCACGCTCTTTCGGGTGCTAGAACTGGACCTGGTAGGGGTGCGCGGCGCCGTTGAATCGGCGGCGGCCGACGCCACTGCGAACTCGGCGGTATTGCGTCGGATGATCGTGACTGTGCTTATGGATGAACCGGCGGCCGTTGCGGAGGCTAGTGAGCGCCAAGAGTGAGCATATCTGCTCGCGGAGCGCCGGTGCTAGGGCGCGCCGGCCCGCTCTACCAGCGCGGCAATGCCCATGCCGCCACCGACGCATAGGGCGGCGATGCCGCGCGCCGCATCGCGACGAGTTAGCTCGAAGATCAGCGTCGCCAACACGCGCGCGCCGCTCGCTCCCAGCGGATGGCCAATGGCAATCGCACCGCCGTTGACGTTGACCTTGGCTTGATCCCAGTCCAGTTCCGCTTCGACGGTGAGCACTTGGGCTGCGAAGGCTTCGTTCACCTCCAGCAGGTCAATGTCTGCTAGGGTCAGGCCCATCCGGTCCAACACGGTGCGGATGGCCGGCACCGGCCCGATACCCATACGCATCGGCTCGACGCCGACGACCGCCACCGATCTGAGCGTGGCTAGGGGCGTGTGGCCATGCTGGGCGGCCCACGTCGGTGACGCGACGATCAGTGCGGTGGCGCCATCGTTGATGCCAGCGGCATTCCCGGCGGTGATGGTGGAGCCGCCGTCGAAGACCGGCCGCAGCTGGGCGAGCCGCTCTAGCGTCGTATCCGACCGCGGGTGCTCGTCGGCCGTCACGCGCCGTGGTGGTCCGCGGCGTTGAGGCACTTCGACCGGGACGATCTCATCGGCGAAGTGGCAGGCAGCGAGAGCCGCGGCATAGCGTCGCTGGCTCTGCAGCGCGAATTCGTCCTGCGCCGCGCGCGTGATGCCGTACTCCGCGGCGAGGCCCTCGGCCGTGGTCGCCATGTGGCAGTCGTGGAAGGCGTCCCAGAGGCCATCGTGGAGCACGGGGTCGAGCTGCCGGGCGTGGCCCAGCCGCGCGCCCCACCGCGCGTCCGGCAGCACGTAGGGCACCTGGCTCATACTCTCCATACCACCAGCCAAGGCGACCTCCGCCTCGCCGAGCCGGATTGCCTGGGCGGCCAGGGCGACGGCCTGCAAGCCGGAGGCGCAGACTTGGTTGATCGTCATCGCCGGGACGCGGTTGGGTACGCCGACGCTCATCGCCACCTGACGCGCCGGGTTCATCCCGGCCCCGCCCTGGTAGATTTGGCCGAACACCGCTGTATCAACGTCGTCCGGCCCGACCCGGGCGCGTTCGAGGGCCGCGCCCGCGGCGACGGTGCCCAGCTCGACGGCGGGTAGGTCGCGGAACACGCCGCCAAAGCGACCGAACGGCGTCCGCGCTGCCGACAGGATGACCGGATCCGTAGCATTCACTGTTTTGTCTCCCTAAAGCTCGGCGGGCCTCACCCCCCGGCCCCCTCTCCACATGTGGAGAGGGGGAGTGTGGCGGCTGGCTGTCTGGGCGCGATGATTCACACCGCTACGAAATAGCTTTGTCAGGTCTTACGAGGCCCTTACTCCTGCGGCCGCAGTGGCTCCGTGCTCACGGCCGGACCGGCGCGTGGCGCCCGCTGATAGGTGATGTTGCTCATGTGGGGATAGTCAATCCCCTGGCCTGCGAACAGGTCGGCAATGGTGAGCAACTGCAAGCCTGGATAGTCTTGGTCCCAGCCTGGTGAATGGTAGGGATCGGCGCTGACGACCTCCTGCCGCATCGCCCGTGTCGGCGCTTGCAGCGAGATGAGCACGCCGATAGCAGCCTTCTCGCGCTGGACGACTCCCCAGAGGTCCCGGACGTGCGCCACGCCGGTCTTGCCGGCCTTCACGGACAAGATGATCTGTTTTGTCCGGCCCTTGGGTCCTTCATCGTGGAAGTAGAGCCGGCCGTCAATGCCGCGGTCGGCGCCCTTCTTCTGCTCTAGCGGCCGCGCCCCTACCTTCCCTAAAGCCCACCACTGGAACTGATAGGGGTCTTGTTGGGCGAGGGCTTGGGCGTCCGGCAGCGCCTTGGGCTCTCCAATGACCTCGTAGGTTTGGGCCACGTCCGATCCAAAGGCGTCGTGCAGGCGGTGGCGGATGAGGTTGATGGCGAGATGGGTAATGTCAATGCCGATCCACTGTCTGCCGAGCTTCTGCGCCGCCGCAATCGTAGTGCCACAACCGCAGAACGGGTCGAGGACGACAGCACCTTCGTCGGACGACGCCAGAATGATGCGCTCCAACAGCGCTTCCGGTTTCTGCGTCGGATAGCCGAGCCGTTCCCCGCCAACGGGATTGATGCGGCGTATGTCATCCCACCAATCAGACACCGCCTTACCTTTCAACTCGTCTCGATAGCGTTTGTACTGCGGCATAGTCCCTCGTTTCGGCCAATATATCCGTCCCTCCGCATCCAACTCATCAAGCCTGTCAATCGTGAACTTCCAATGCATCCCCTTAGCCCCAGGGTCAATGCCGCGCCAGGGTAGTCCGGAGCGACCGCGACGTACCCCGGCAGCGCAGAGATTGTCACGCCAATAGAGTCGTCCGTCACCATCATCGAAGCGGTAGTATTTGTCGAGATAGGCTTGATCGTAGTCCGTCCGGGGTTCGTTCCACGCAAAGTTCCGCTCCTTAGTGAAATACAATAGTGTGTCGTGGACTGGAGCATATTTCTTTGCACTGCTATGTGCGGTAGTACGCTTCCAGACGACTTCATTGCGAAAGTTGACTGGACCAAACACTGCGTCCAGTAGCAGCTTGAGATAGTGGCTGGCAGTCGAGTCACAGTGGAGGTAGAGGCTGCCCGTCGGTTTCAAGACGCGATGCAACTCTACGAGGCGCGGGGCCATCATGGACAAGTAGGCCAGCATATCGTTGTCGCCCAGAAGATCCCGGAAGGCTTGCAGAGCCTGGGACGCTCGGCCGCCGGCTTCCACGACCTCTCGATAGGAGGCGGCCGCCGCTTGATCCCAGCGCCAGGTGTCCTCGAAAGCTTTGATCTGCGCCGCTGATTGTGAGCCGTCCCGTTCGGCGAAAAGCACGTTATAGCTCTGGTTGCTCTTGAAGGGCGGGTCGAGGTAGATGAGGTCTACCGATTCATTGGGGACGTGCTCGCGGAGAACTTCGAGGTTGTCGCCGTAATACAGCGTGTTGTCAGGCATGGCTGTCTCCCGGTTTCATAGGGCTAGATACCGAATGCTGCCGCGCCTGCACTCGGATTAACAATGAACTCCGATGAAATCCGTCTCTCAAGCGGCACAGTAATCGGTTCGTCTCCCTCGCGCTGGCAGCGGACAATGGGTGCAGCGGCGGTGTACTAAGAGCCGGTTCCAGCCGATACGTGGTAGCAAAATCGGTGATGGAAAAATCGCCTTTGTATTCAAGAATATTCCAGCTATCTATCCACCTGTTACGCAAGACGAAGCTGGGTTTAAACTCAATCGTGTCATCGCGCCAATGAGCTACCACACAAGACACACTCTCAATGCTGAGTCCACGCTTTTCGTCGTCGGCGATATCATTATCCTTGACCACCAGTTGCCGGATACGTTTCGCATTCGCCACCATCGTCAGTCGGCGCAACAACCAATCCACAAACGGTGTCGAAATCATGACCACCACCTGGCGAATACGTTTGATGTCCACCGCCCTCGTGAGTAGGAGCAACAACCAGACCACGGCTGCCAACGCACTGAGCGCACCAAATAGGGGCAACATAGGAGCGAGATTTTCCATGCTTCTCACTATACCGCAGCGAGGCGCATTGGCTCGGGCCGGAAGAGGCGCGGGTCCATGGGCCGGAGGGGGGCCTGGAGGCGCGGTCGAAAGGCCATCTGTGCCAGGACATCGCGCTCCAGGTCCACGCCGGGGGCCAGCTCGGTCAGGGTCAGGCCCTCGGGGGTGAGGGTGAACACGGCCCGCTCCGTGATGTACAGGACCGGCCGGCCGGCCGCCTGGGCAAAGGCGCCGTTGAAAGTCACTTGCTCGACCTGCCGGACGAGCTTCCGCTGCCGGCCTTCGTGCCGGATATGCAGGGCGCCGTCGTCAATCGTCACCGCTAGTCCCCCAGCCGTGAACGTGCCGCAGAAGACGACCCGCTTGGCGTTCTGGCTGATGTTGACGAAGCCACCGGCGCCGGGCATCACGCGACCAAAACGGCTCACGTTGACATTGCCCTGGGCGTCAATCTGGGCCGCTCCCAGACAGGCGATGTCGAGGCCACCGCCATCGTAGAAGTCGAACATATACGGCGCGTCTATCAGCGCCGTGGGCATGTACGAGGCTCCGAACGATAAGCCGCCAGCGGGAACGCCGCCAATCGCCCCGGTTTCTACGGTCAGGACAAGATCGTCCATGATCCCTTCTTCGGCGGCGACCGGTGCGATAGCCTCCGGCAGGCCGATGCCCAGGTTCACGATGTCACCTGGTCGTAGCTCCAGCGCCGCCCGCCGGGCGATCACCTTGCGGGCATCCAAGGGGTGCCGGGGTAGCTCTGGTAGGTCGGCGCTTGTATCGGCCACGTAAGCGGGATTGAACCGCTCGGCGAACGTCTGCCAGTGCTCACCGGCCTCCGCTACAACGACGGTATCCACGAGGATGCCGGGCACTTTGATGGCGCGCAGCGGTAGGCGCGCGGTGCTCACCCGCTCCACTTGCGCGATCACGCGGCCGCCGCAGTTATGCACGGCTTGGGCAATGCTCAACATCTCGCCATAGACCGCTTCCCGCTCCATGCTGATATTGCCCTCGGGATCTGCCGTGGTGCCGCGGATCAAGCCGACGTCTAGCTCAAGGCGCGGGTAGAAGAGGTACTCGTCGCCGTTCAGGTGGATCACCTGCACCAGGTCCGTGGGGGTAGCCTGTCGGTTGATGCGCCCACCTTCCAAGCGTGGATCGGCAAAGGTCCGCAGACCGACTTGGGTGATGGTGCCCGGTTTGCCGGCCGCAATGTCGCGGAAGAGGTGGATGATGACCCCTTGCGGGAAGTTGTAGCCTTCGATCTTGCCGGCCAAGGCCAGCTCACAGATGCGCGGGGCCAGCCCCCAGTGGCCACCGATCACGCGCTGCAGCAGGCCCTCGTGCCCCAGGTGATTGAGGCCGCGCCGTTCCCGGTCACCCTGACCGGCGCCATAGATCAGGGTGAGGCTGCGCGGCCGGCCGGTGCGGAGAAAGCGCGCCTCCAGCCCCGCGGTCAACGCCTCCGGGTGACCGATGCCGACGAACCCGCCGACGGCCACGGTGTCGCCGTCTTGCACCGACGCGACGGCCTCGTCAACCGTCACGACCTTGCCAGCGGATGGCTCGTTTCCCATGCTGAAATGTCGGTAGTAGCTCTCCGGCGCCGAAGTTGTAGCACGAATGGGACGGCATCTGCACAGCGGGGGACGCTGACCCCCCTATGGTACCCCCGCTGCGGCAGGGGGACGGCGCTTCCCTCCCCTGGAGCTGGCTCCGGGGGAGGGCTAGGGAGGGGCCAAACTCGGCGAACCTACCCATATACTATCGGGAGCAGACCGACGATAGGAGTGAGCTATGCAGCGATTTACCGACCGGGTGGCGGTGGTGACCGGAGCGGCCACCGGGATTGGCTTCGGCATCGCCCGCCGCTTGGGGAGCGAGGGCGCAAAGGTATTTGTGGTTGACATTGACGAGGCTGGCGGTTGCCGCGCCGTCGAAGAGTTGGCGGCCGAGGGGGTCACGGCGCAGCTGGCGGTGGCCGACGTGGGCGACGAGCAGGCGGTCGCAGCAGCCGTCGAGGAGGTGGTAGCCGCCTGGGGCCGCATTGACATCCTCGTGAATAACGCTGGAATCGTTGGCCCGACCGCACCGTTGTGGGAGCTTTCCGCCGACGACCTCGATCTCGTCTACCGCACCAACCTGCGCGGTGTGTTTGTCTGCTGCCGGTACGTCATTCCGCACATGCTCGCCCAGGAATATGGTCGCATCGTGAATATCGCCTCG
Organism: Chloroflexota bacterium; assembly: GCA_965220865.1. Classification (GTDB taxonomy): domain Bacteria; phylum Chloroflexota; class UBA11872; order UBA12225; family JAJDUF01; genus JAJDUF01. Next base: position 1,130,946 of record OZ244848.1, on the reverse strand, counting down.
ATTGCCGGCAAGGAAGGCAATCCGCGGGTGGTGCCCTACTCGACCACCAAAGCGGGGGTCATCGGTCTGACCAAGGCGCTCGGCAAGGAGCTGGCGGAGACGGAGGTGCGCGTCAACTGCATCACGCCGGCCGTCGTGCGGACCGCCATCCTGGATCAGACGGACGAGGCGATGGTGGAGTACATGATTAGCCGCATTCCGATGCAGCGCACGGGACAGATTGAGGAGGTCGCTTCGTTGGTGGCGTGGATTGCCTCGGAGGAGTGCTCGTTCAGCACCGGCGCCGTCTTCGACATCAGCGGGGGGCGCGCGACGTACTAGGCTGATTGCACCTCACCTCCCGGCCCCCTCTCCATCGCCGAGCGATAGAGAGGGAGAGTCTGCCGCCGGTCATTCTGGCTGTTGCGCCTGTCGCTCCGTCCTGCACCGGAACCCACTTCAGGTGGATGCACTTGCCGGGTTCACTTGGCGGGGCGTTGGAGGGTTGGATATTCGGCGTCCAGGCCGTGCTCCTCGCACCAGGCGCGCAGGGGAACATCTTCGTCTGTGGGCAGGGAGAAGGCCATGTGGGTGGCCCAGGCGCCGAGGAGCTGCCACCGGATGGGGTCGTCCTGCACCTTGGCGACTAGCTCCGGGGGCTGGGTCACGTAGTCCAGGGGGCGGAGCCAGCGGTAGCTGTAGCCCATGAAGATGGTCTGGCGGGTGATGGTGCTGAGATTGGGGCCGACCGCGTGGAAGAGGCGGTTCTCGAAGAGGACGGCATCGCCAGGATTGGCCAGGACCTCAATGGCTCCGTCGGGGTCAACCGCGTCCGGCTGCTGTGGGGGCCGGCCGAGGCGCTTGTGGCTGCCGGGGACAAAGCGCGTATTGCCGCGGCCGGGTTGGCTGAGATCGCTGAGGACATAGCAAATCTTCAGGCGCATACGCGGCAGCGGCTCCGGCAACTGGCGGACGGCAATGCCGCCGTCGCGGTGCCAGCCGATGGCTTTGTACGAGGCCCCCGTATCCGGCGCCTGTGGGGGCCGGACGATCACGTGCGAGGTGTCGAGTTGGACGTTCCAGCCGAGGATGCGCGGCACCAAGGAGACCGTCTCCGGCCAGTCGAGCAGCGGGAGGAAGACATCGTCGTGGGCAATACAGTTGCGTAGCTCGAAGGCGCCGGCTTGGTTGAGCCGGTCCTCACGTTCGGCCTCTTGATAGAGGCGATCTACCGTTGCGGACAGGCGTTCGATCACTGCCTGGTCCAGCACGCCCGGCACGATGAGATAGCCATTCGTCTCCAAGAAGTCCTGCTGCTCTTCGGTCATCGCCACGTACTGCATCGGTACACCCTCCCAGGATCGCAGTCCCCCGGACGTGCTGCTGCGGTCTCTGTTATCCGAACACGCACCCCACGCGCCGGCAAGATTGCTGGCAAGCATACGGTCTAGGCGGTGTACCGGCAACCCCCCGGCCGGCCGTGCCACCGTCACCTGCGGCGGTCCTCACCCCGGCCTTTTCCCGCGGGGAGAGGGGGAAGCACGCCACCGCTTGATCTGCGCTAGACGCTCGCGGATGGTCGCTTCGGCGCCGTCGCGGCCCGGTTGGTAGAACGGTCCCGATACGCCCTCCGGCAAGTAGCGCTGCCGGTAGCGCTGCGGGTCGTCGCTGGGAAAGTCGTGGCTGTACTCGTACTCTTGCCCGTAGCCGAGCTGCTGCGCTCCGCTGAATGAGGCGTTGCGGAGGTGGAGGGGCACTTCGAGGCTGGCCCCGGACTCGATGGCTGCTTGCGCTTGCCACACGGCCTTGGCGGCGCTATTTGACTTCGGGGCCGTGGCCAGATAGACGGTGGCGTGGGCCAGGATGAGGCCCGCCTCGGGCAGACCGACGCGCTCTACCGCCTCATAGGCCGCCGTGGCCACCACGAGGCCCTGGGAGTCGGCGAGGCCGATGTCCTCGGAAGCGGAGATCACCAGCCGGCGGGCGATGAAGCGCGGGTCCTCGCCGGCCTTGAGCATCTTGGCGAGCCAGAATACCGCGCCATCGGGATCGCTGCCGCGAATGCTCTTGATGAAGGCGGAGATGGTCTGATAGTGGTCGTCGCCGGTTTGGTCGTAGCGCACCTGCCGGCGCTGGATGGCCGTCTCGACGGTCTCGACCGTCACGGGCCGGCGGCCGGCAGCGGCGGTCGGCGCAATATCTACGGCCGCCTCCAGGCCGTTGAGCGCGATGCGTGCATCGCCGCCGGAGGTTGCGACGAGCAGATCGAGCGCGTCGGCAGCCACCTCCACGTCCTCGCGGCCTAAGCCGCGCTCATCGTCGCGCAGGGCACGTTCGAGGAGCAGCTTGATCGTCTCGGCGGGCAGCGGCTCCAGCCGGAGGATGCGTACCCGCGAGCGGAGCGCCGGGACCAGATCGAAATAGGGATTCTCGCTCGTCAGCCCGATCAACAGGACCAGGCCATCCTCGACGGCCGGCAGCAAGACCTCCTGCTGAGTCCGGCTCCACTTGTGGGCCTCGTCGAGCACCAGCGCCACCCGGCGGCCTTGGGCGCGGCTCTGGCGGGCGGCGGTGAGGACGCGGCGCAGGTCGGCGACGCCGGACGTGACCGCACTGAGCGAGTGGGCCTCAATCGCTAACGCGCGAACGAGGAGCTGGGCGAGGCTGGTCTTGCCAGTGCCGGGCGGTCCCCAGAGGATGACCGAGCCGAGGCGGCGCTGCTCTAGGGCGCGGCGCAGCGCCTTGCCGGGGCCGAGCAAGTGCTCCTGGCCGGCGAATTCGTCCACCGTGCGGGGCCGCATCCGCACGGCGAGCGGTTGGTGTGGATCGGGCGGTGGGTCAAAGAGCGCGGGCTGGCCCGGCGCGACCGGTGGCTGGGGCGCATTGCGCGGCATTGGCGACCTCCACGTCACGCTGCGGCACGCCGCACCGGCGGCTCCTAGGAGACGGCAACTGGCTCGCGACGCGCTGCGGGCTGGCTGCTGGATTTATGCTGCTTGGCAGTTGCGGCACGCGAGCGCCGGCGCCGGGCGGGGGTTGGCTCAGTGCCGTCGAGCGGCCGGTCGGCGAGCCGCACGGTCACTTCTCCATTCTCGAAGGTCGCCACCTTGGTCGCCACGCGAGTCAGGAACGAGAGGTCGTGGGTGGCGACCACCACGGTACCGGCGTAGTCCAGCAGGGCTGCCTCCAGCATCGCCGTGCTCCGACGATCCAGGTGGTTGGTAGGCTCATCGAGCAGCAAGAGGTTGGCCGGTCGCAGCAGCATCTTGGCGAGGGCGAGCCGGCTGCGCTCGCCGCCGGAGAGCTTACGCACCTGCTTGTGGGCGTCGTCGGCGAGCAGGAAGCGCCCCAGGACGTTCATAGCCGCTGCTGTCGAGCCGGTACGCGAGGCGCCGAGCGCCTCTGCAAGGACCGTCTTGTTCGGGTCGAGGGCTTCGGCTTGGTGCTGGGCGTAGAAGCCGGCGCGCGTGCCGTTGCCCAGGATCACCGCGCCGCTGGTCGGCTCCTCTGCGCCGGCCAGGAGGCGGAGCAGGGTCGTTTTCCCGGCGCCATTGGGGCCAACGAGGGCCACGCGGTCGGCACGCTCCAGCGTGAAGGAGACGTCGCGCAGCACCACGAGGTCATCGTAAGCCTTGGTGACATTCTTGAAGGTGATGATCTCACGTGACCCGCGCCCGCCGCCCAGGAAGCGGAAGTCAATGCTCTTTGGCTCCGGCTTCGGCGGCTCGACCCGCTCCAGGCGCTCTAGCTGCCGCTCGCGGGCCTTGACTTGTGCGGCGCGCGTCGCGATGGCCCGGAATCGCTCAATGTAGGTTTGCTGGCGGCGGATGAGCTTCTGCTGTCGCCGATAGGCGGACTCGTGATGGCGCCGCCGCTCCGCTTTCAGCCGGAGGTAGTCCGAGTAGTTGCCGGTGTAGGAGGTGGCAACGTTGTCCTCCAGCTCGATAATCCGCCTGGCCACGTTGTCGAGCAGCGCCGTGTCGTGCGAAACCACGACCAGCGAGCCGCGGTAGCCGTCGAGGTAGCCTTCGAGCCAGTCGCGGGCAGCCTTGTCAATATGGTTGGTCGGCTCATCGAGGAGCAACAAGGGGGGCTGACTGACGAGGAGCTTGGCCAGGGCGATACGCATTTGCCAGCCACCGCTGAACTCGTCGGTTAGGCGGGGGCGGTCGTCTTGCGCGAATCCCAGCCCGTGCAGCACCTCGCCCACCCGCGCATCTACCGTGTAGCCGTCGAGCCGGTCGTACTCGTCCTGAGTCTCAGCCATCGCCTCCACCAAGCGATCAATCGCATCCAGATCGCCACTCGCGGCAACGGCATCCATTTCATCTTGGAGCCGGGCCAGCTCGGCGCGGGCCGCGAGCACCCCTGGAAACGCCGAGAGCATCTCTTCTTCGAGCGTGATGCCGAGCCGGCACTGGCTCTCTTGCGACAGGTAGCCGAGTGTGTTGCGGGGATCGAGCTTGACGAACCCGTCGTCGGCACTGCGCCGGCCCGCGATGATCTCCAGCAGGGTGGTCTTGCCGGCACCATTGTTGCCTACCAGCCCGACGCGCTCTTTCGGCCCGACGAAGAACGTCACCTCGTTGAGCACTTCCTGTCCGCCATAGCGGATGGTGATGTTGTGTACGTGTAGCATGATGTGTTGTTCCCTCGGAGGCTGAGACAGGGTCCGACGACGGCGCTTGCGCTGAGTCCGTCGTGCAGACGACAAGCGACGCGGGCGCTGCGCGAGGAGGGCGGACTGCCTAGACTCGCGAGGCGTGCCGCGCCGAGTGACCCTTGTAATTATACTGCTACGGTGTTGCTCGGCGCCGGATAGCCGGATAATCGGGCCTGCACCGCCGGTCCGAGGCGGCACGGGCACGGCGACCGGCGCGTTATAGTTAGATGCCACACCGGTTCTGGCGCGGCTGGCTGCACGAGAGGCACGAGGGCAATGGGACCATTGGACCAGCGCTGCGACCTCGCCATTATCGGCGCCGGTCCGGCCGGCATGGCTGCGGCGCTCTACGCAGCTTCGCAGGGCATGGCGGTCACGCTCATCAACGGCGGGGACCTGCTCGGCTACGGTCTCCACGGCGCCTACAAGTCGAAGGGGATGTATGAGCTGGCCAAAGATCGGCAGGTTGCGCTCAAGATGGGTCGCGGCTATGACCCGTCCGGACCGGACGTCCGGTTCGACGAAATCCACGATCAACTGGTCACCGGAACGGTGACACTGACCGAGATTACTCTGGGCTACCTCAAGCAGATGAAGGTGCGGGTAGTCAACGGCGCAGGACGCTTCGTTGACGCGCACACGCTAGAGGTCAACGGCCAGCGGATTCGGGCACCCCACTTCTTGATTGCCACCGGCTCACGACCGCGGGTGCTCCCTGGCATGGAGGTGGATGGCAAGCTGATTATGACCAGTGACCACGTGGTTGACGTGGATGAATCCTTCCGCTCGCTCACGGTCGTCGGCGCCGGCGTGATCGGCTGTGAGTTTGCCTCGATCTTCACTGCTTTCGGTGTCCACGTTACACTCCTGGATACCGCCGACCGCCTCCTCAGCCATGAGGACCCGGACATCAGCGCGTTCATCACTACCGTTTTCACGCGCAATGGAATCCACGTGCGCTTTGGAGCGCGCACGCGCTCAGTGGGCATCGTCGGCGGCCGAGTGAAGACGATGCTGGAGGACGGATCAACGATCATCTCCGACCGGGCGCTGGTGGCCATCGGCCGGCTCGCCTGCTCGGACACGCTCAACCTGCCCGTGACCGGCATTGAGCCGGGCCGGGGCGGTGTGATCTATGTCAACGACAACATGCAGACGAGCGTGCCGCACATCTATGCGGTCGGTGACGTTGGCGAGCGGAAGACGCCGCTCGATCTGGCCCTGGTCCACATCGCGGAGGCCGAAGGCCGGCTCGCCGTCAAGCACCTGCTCAAGCAGCCCTCGACGCTCCGCTCGTCGCATATCCCGTTCATCATTTTTAGCATGCCGATGCTGGCCGGCGCCGGGCTGACGGAGACGCTGGCCCGGGAGCAGTACGGGGACGTGCGCGTGGCGAAGTTCCTCAATGCGCGCAACCACCGCTACCATGCCATGCGGGCGTTCGACGGCTATGTCAAGCTGATCGTCGGCCCGCCGGGTAACGATCGTATCTTGGGTGTGCGGGCGGTGGGCGCCCAAGCCGATAGTGTCATTGGTGAGGCGGCAGTGATGATTGACAACGAAATCCCGTACACATATCTGCTGGACAGCATCCATGCCCACCCGTCGTTGACCGAGAGCCTGCAGAACGCTGCGCGCATCATCGCCGGCCGGCTGGTGCCGACGCTGTAGGCCGGATTGTTGGTTCTCCCGCCCGCCGCAGGAAGGTGGGAGCGGGGACGGCGAGCGTCACGGACGGGTGAGGAAGCCGGCGAAACCGGCCGCCACCAACCCGGCTAGGCCGGCCACAAAGATGATGCCGGCACCGACAAGCCGGACCCTCGAAGACAACCCCAGCAGCATGAGCAAGGCCCACACTGCCAGGGACGCGAAAACCACCAGGCCAGTCAGGACCCCGGTGAACCACAGTCCTACGCCCGTTCGTTCAATCACCCCCAGGGCGACGACCATGATGGCCAGCAGCAAGAGACCACCACCCCACTGCGGGAGACGCTCGCTCCAGGGTACAGGCCGGGTCTTGGGAGGGATCAGCCGTTCATCGTCCGGCAAGGGCTGCATCGTTGCGCCTCCCAGCGTGCTCGGTGTCCGCTGTCCTCACGTCGTGCGATAGTTCTACCTACAGCAGCTCCACCGGCGGCTCTCGCATGGTACCGTGAACGCGCCGGTGCGTCACCTCATCCACCCCAAAGGCCCTCGCAGATGAAGGAACCGGTTCAACGTGGATGAAGCAAGGTGATCGCTCCCACTCTAGCACCACTTGTCCAGTCTGGTGACATCTTTGTGCTCTTCCGCCCTGCCGAAAACGAAGTGTCCTCTCTCCGCCAGCACCAACTGCGACTACAGGCTATCTTTGGTGGCCATTTCGAGGTCCCCCATCTGACGTGCCAGCGTTTCGGAGTTGCAGATGAGGCACTTGTGCCCAGGCTAACCGCTCAACTGCGGAGCCAGCTTGTATCTATGCGGCCGCTCCCATTGACTGCCGCAGGAGTGCAAGTTCTCTCCCGCGGCGGGCGCTCCGTTGTCAAATGGCAAGTGCCACTGACGAGGGAGATGCAACGCATCGAGGAGACGGTGGATGACGTAGTGCAAGCGCACAAGGGCCTCTGCCGCTACCTTCGGTCTGCCGGCAGGCCGGGCGTTACTGCCCTACGCGATATTCAGGACCTTGATAGGGAACCGGGCCTCACTGGGTTGATATTCCCTTGCCACCTCTTTACAGCACAAGCCGTCCAGGTCTCTAGGCAAATAAGCCCTCAAGAGTTCGCGATTCTGGACAGCTTCCTGCTCGGTGAGGAGCCGAGACCTATGAAGATGGACCAGCCGGAAGGCGGCGTGCCGGCTTAGGCGGCAGCGGCGAAGACTTTGCTAACGACCGCGTTCGTCTTCACGACGTGCTGGCCGAGACCTAGCTCGCCCGGCTCCATGCCGAGTGCCAGACCGATCAACTGGGGTAGATGGAGCACCGGCAGGTCGAGACGGCGGTTGACGTACTTCGCCGCGTCAGGCTGTTGGGCGTCGAGATTAAGGTGGCAGAGCGGGCACGGCGTCACCATGCAATCGGCGCCCTTGTCTTGGGCTTCGGCGATGTGCGTACCGGCCATCGTCAGGGAGTTCGCCTTGTTCATGGTCAGGATCGGGAAGCCGCAGCACTTGCTTTTGCCATAGTAATCCACCGGCTCGGCGCCCAGCACCTCGATAATCTGCTCCAGATAGGTGCCCCGACCGGGGTGCTCGTCGAATGCCAGCACCTCGCGCGGGCGCAAGATGTAGCAACCGTAGAAGGGGCCGACGCGCAGCCCGGCCAGTGGCCGGACGACCTGCTCGCGCAGCCGCTCCAGTCCGTACTCCTCAATGATGATCCACATCAGGTGGGTGACGCGGCCGGTGCCGCGGTAGGTATAGCCGTCGGCCGCGATGGCCTGATTGGCCTGCTCCCGCGCGGTGGCGTCGGTATCGAGAATGTGCTTGATCCCGCTCATCACCCCCTGGCACGTCGAGCAGATCGTGAGGATGGGCAGGTCCCAGGCCTCGGCCATGGCGAAGGTGCGGGCATTGAGCGCCTGCGCCAACTCCGGGTTACGCTCGCTCAACACGCCCGCGCCGGTGCAAGCGCCTTCCTTCATTTCCACCAACTCAATACCTAGCCGCTCGGCTACCGCGCGCGTTGACTTGTACAACTCGCGACAGGCGCCGCGCGACACACAGCCTGGAAACCAGGCGTAACGCAGTGCAGTCATCGGTTGTTATGCCTCTCCCTGCGAAGTGGACTCGGCGATCTGCTGCTGGTGCTGCTGCTCAGTCTCATCGAATACACGCCGAACTTCCCGCACGCTGGAAATCGGGCGGTGGATCGGGTTGGGCATCTTCCCGGACATGAGCATGCGGAGGGCCACGGGCATATTGCCGAGCTGTTCCTTGACGTTGAGCATGCTGAAGGACTTGACGGCCAACTGGGTTTCGTCCAGCCAGCCACTGTGCTCGACCGAATCGGCGAACGCTTTGCTGTGCCGGACGCCGGTGTGGTCTTTCAACCCGGCATCCATCGCCATTTCGCGCAGCTTGACGATCCGCTCCATCGGCTCGACGCCCTTGGGGCAGACCTGCACGCACTCGAAGCAGTGGGTGCAGTCCCACATGCCCCCGTCCATATCGAACAGGTCAACGAGGCGCTCTTGGGTCTTGTCGTCTCGTGGGTCGGCGGCGAAGCGGTACGCCTTGGCGAGCGCCGCCGGGCCGAGGAACTTGTCGTCCACTTCGAGCACGGTGCATGCCGAAACGCACGCGCCACACATAATGCAGTTCATCACTCCGGTGAGATGCTGCATCGCTTCGTTGGGCGCGATGTATTCGCGGCCGCTCTCCGGCGGGCCATCCGGCTGGAGGTAGGGCTGGACGGCGTGGACCTTGTCCCAGAACGGCTGCATGTCCACGACGAGATCGCGGACGATAGGCTGGTTGCCCATCGGCTCGACGGTCACGGTTTCGCCATCGGGCGCGATGTCCACGAGCTTGGTCTTGCAGGCCAGCGCCGACTCGCCGTTGACCTTCATGGCGCAGGAGCCACAGATTGCGCTACGGCACGAGCAGCGCAGCGTCAGCGTTCCGTCCTGCTCTTCGCGAATCTGGATCAGCGCATCCAGCACCGTGCCCCACTCCGGGACACTGGCCTCATAGTCCTGGTAGTACGGCTCTCCCCCGGATTCGGGGTCGTAGCGACGGACGCGCAAGCGTGCTTCGATAGCCAACGGTTCCTCCCGTCTACACCTAGCTCCCGGCCCCCTCCCGGTAGGGGAGTGGCCGGGGGCGCGGTTCTCTCCGGTGTTGCTCAATAGGCACGCGCTTCCGGCTTCCAGCGTGTGATGGTCACGGGCAGGTAGGACATCTGCGGGCCGCCCTCGGACCACGCGGCCAGCGTGTGCTTCAACCACTCGTCGTCGTTGCGCTCGGGGTAATCGGTGCGGGAGTGCGCGCCGCGACTTTCGTGCCGATCCAACGCACTGACCGCGATCACCTCGGCGAGATCGAGCATGAAGTCCAGCTCTAGGTGGAACACCAGGTCCAGGTTGAAGACCTTGCCCCGGTTCTCCACGGGCAGCTTGGTGTACCGTTCCTTCAGGTTTTGCAGCACGCCCATCACTTCCTGCAGCCCGGCTTCGTCCCGGAACACGCCGACGTGCTGGTCCATCACCTGACCCATTTCCAGGCGCAGCGCCGCCGTCCGCTCGCCATTGGCAGGGCGATCCATGATCTGCTGAATGCGGGCGTCCTCGTCGCGGAGCTTTGCCTCGCTGAGGGCGGCGAAGTCACGCGCGGCAGCGTACTCGGCGGCGGCCGCGCCCGACCGCCGGCCGAAGACGATGGTTTCGAGCAGCGAGTTGGCGCCGAGGCGATTGCCCCCGTGCAAGGAGATGCAGGCCGTTTCTCCGGCTGCGTAGAGGCCCGGTACGGAGGTGGCGCCGATAACATCGGTCTTGATACCGCCCATTTGGTAGTGCATCCCGGGACGGATGGGCACCGGCTCCTTGGCGATGTCTACGTTGGCGATGTCGTGCGCCAACTCCCAAATCTGGTACAGCTTGGTTCGGATCAGGTCCGCGCCCAAGTGCCGGCAGTCGAGCAGGACGCAGCCGTCAATGCCCCGCCCTTCGTCAATCTCGGTCTGCTCGGCGCGGGAGACCACGTCGCGCGACGCCAACTCCATCGCGTTGGTAGCGCCATAGCGCTCGTAGGTCATAAAGCGGTCGCCGTTGGCATTGAGTAGGTAGGCTCCTTCACCGCGGGCGCCCTCGGTGATGAGCACGCCATTGGACTTGAGCGTGGTGGGATGGTATTGCACCATCTCCATGTCCATCAGCGGCGCCCCGGCGCGGTAGGCCAGCGCCATACCGTCGCCGGTGCAGATCAAGGCATTCGTGCTCGGCTCGAAGACGCGGCCGAGGCCGCCGGTGCAGAGGATGACCGCTTTCGCGCGGAACAGCTCCAGCCGACCGCTGCGGATCTCCAGGGCCACCACACCGACGCAGGCGCCGTCCTCCATCACCAGATCGGTGAGGAACCATTCTTCGTAGACCCGCACCTGCTCCTTCATCAGCTGCTCGTACATCACGTGGAGCATGGCCTGGCCGGTGATGTCGGCGACGAAATAGGTACGAGCAAAGGAGGCGCCGCCGAAGTTGCGGGTGCCCAACCGCCCCGTCTCGTCGCGGTTGAAGATCACCCCCATGTTTTCCAGCTCGACGATGTCTTGTGGGGCCTCGCGCACACAGATTTCGATGGCGTCCTGATCGCCGAGATAGTCGCTGCCCTTCACGGTATCGTAGGCGTGTGATTCCCAGGAGTCGCCGGCTTCGAGGGCCGCATTAACACCGCCTTGGGCCGCATTGGAGTGGCTACGGACCGGATGGACCTTGGTGATAATCGCGACATCGGCGCCCTGCCACTGGGCTTCTAGGGCGGCGCGCAGGCCAGCCAGCCCGGCGCCAATAACCAACACGTCATGACTAATCATCAGCCCTTGCTACCTCAGCGTATCCTTTCCACGTAACAAGCGCGAGCATCCCCACACGGGAACCTCGCGCCCGACCCGCAAGCATACCAACGAGTGCGCCGCCCTGTCTACAAGTCTAGCCGATCCATTGGCGGCATAGGAGGATGCCGCTACGGGGCCGGCGCTATGTTTGTGGAGACTAGCTCCGACGCTGTGCTCGGCTCCATCAAGCGGACAGTGAAGGTCGTAGCCGATACGCGGCGTTTGCCCGGATACATGTTACTGTTGAGCCTGTAGCCTGTAGACGGAACAGCACGCGCCTCGGCGGGCAGCAAAAACCAGCAACATGCCAATATCCACAACGTCTGATTTCTACTGCGACGAAGTGTTGAACAGTCGTACAGTAGTGGAGAGGGTGGTCGAGACCAGCGCTGTGCTCGCCTTCCACCACACCCGTCCGTACTGGCCGGTGCATATCGTCGTCATTCCCAAGCGACACATCGGCTCATTGCTCGACCTCAAGGGCGCAGACGACCCTTTGCTCATTGAGTTGATGGCTGTTGTGAAAACGGTCGCGGCGCAGGTCGTAGCAGAGCATGGCGGCTGCCGGGTCGTGACCAACCTTGGCGAGTATCAGGACTCGCAGCACCTGCATTGGCACATTGGTGCAGGCGAGCCAGCGCGTAAGGCCTCGCTTTGAGCAAACGCCTCTGGGTTGGCGCCATCTAGCCACGATGCCGAGCGGAGTGAGCAAACTATCTACTCTACAGCGGTCCGCTGGCGGCTCGTCGGTTGACCGCGGCAAAAGGCCGTTGCTATCCTCGCCTCAATAGGCAGGCGAGGAGTCTGTCGCGCGCGCCGAGCGTCTCCGGCAGGACAGGACTGCTGTCCGCGGCAGAGAGCAGAGCGCCAGCTACATTAGCCACGGCAGTGGCCCGGAAGGGGAGCGGTTTGGTGCGGAAAAAGGTAACGATTATTGGCTCGGGGAATGTCGGCGGTACGACGGCTCAACGCTTGGCGGAAACCGGGCTGGCCGATATTGTCCTGTACGACATCGTTGACGGGCTGCCACAAGGCAAGGCGCTCGATCTCGCCGAGGCGGGGCCGGTCGTCGGCTTCGACGTCCAGGTCACCGGCACGACCGAGTACGGTCCGACCGCCGACTCAGACATCGTGGTATTCACCTCCGGTGCCCCGCGCAAGCCGGGTATGAGCCGCGACGATCTGCTCGAAGTCAACAAGAAGATCGTCACGGACAACGTGGAGCAGGTCGCCAAATACTCGCCCAACTGCGTGCTCTTGATGGTCAACAATCCGCTGGATGCGATGGCGCAGCTGGCGCTCAGGGTCAGCGGCTTCTCCCCGGAGCGTGTTGTCGGGCAGGCCGGCATCCTCGACACGGCGCGTTTCCGGACCTTCCTGGCCTGGGAGTTGCAAGTCTCCGTGAAGGATGTGCAAGCCTACGTCTTGGGGGGACATGGTGACGACATGGTGCCCCTGGTCAGCTATACGACGGTAGGCGGCGTCCCGGTCACGCAGCTCCTGTCTCAGGAGCGCTTGGACGCGATTGTGCAGCGCACGCGCGATGGTGGCGCGGAGATCGTGGGCTTGCTCAAGACCGGCAGCGCGTTCCAGGCACCGAGCGCAGCCGTGGTCGAGATGCTGGAAGCGATCCTGCTCGACCGCAAGCGCATCCTACCGTGCTCGGCCTACGTGCAGGGGCAGTACGGTATCCACGATCTCTACGTCGGCGTGCCGGTCAAGCTCGGCGCTGGGGGGATCGAGGAGATTGTCGAGATTCCGCTATCGGCGGACGAGCGCGCCGCGCTGCACGAAACGGCCGCCTCGGTACGGGGCTTGGTCGAGGCGATGGGGTTGTAGAGGCCTGCGGAAGTTAGCTCCGGGCCGGCGGCTGGTTGGTGGGTAACTGCTCACCGCACGCGCCGCCGGTAGCCGTGCCTATCGCGCATCGAAAACGCACTCGTTTGCTGCCCCCGTAGCTCAGTGGAAGAGCAACCGCCTTCTAAGCGGTGGGTCGGGTGTTCGAGTCACCCCGGGGGTACCCTCGGTCATCGTACCGCCGCGTTGCACGGACCAGGCTGGACATTGACCGTCGCCGGGGGACTCGGCGATACTCTCGGTGCGGGTGACGACCGTGCCGGGCAGAGCGACCGTGCCACCTCGGCAGGCGAGCCGACAGCATCATTGTCGGTGATCCACCAAGGGGCCCAAGAAGGATTGCAAGATGCGGAACGAATTCACCGCCATCATTGAGCGAGACGGTGCCTGGTACATCGCGTACTGTCCTGAGATTCCCGGCGCTAACGGTCAAGGTATGACCAAGGACGAGGCGCAGGACAGTCTTGCGGAGGCGATTGCGCTGATCCTCGCAGACCGCCGGGAGGACGGACTGCGTGGCGTGCCGCCGGATGCGCTCCGCGAGACGGTCGTAGTCGTGTGAAGCGGAGCACCTTACTGCGTCACCTGCGTCGCCACGGCTGCTATCTGAAGCGTGAAGGACGTGCTCATACACTGTGGTGGAACCCGACAACTGGCGCGGTGGAGGCGATTCCTCGGCACAGTGAGATCCCAAACCGCCTAGCCCGCAAGATTTGTCGCAACCTAGCGGTGCCCGAAATAGGCCGCCCATAACGTGACGGTGGTTAGCGAGTGTTGGCGCTACAGGATATTGCATCCCTTCCGGCGGGCTAGACAAACCCGGCCTCTTGGTCCGCTTGCGAGGCGCGAGAGCCGTAGTAGAGACGCGCCGGGGCGTCACCCGATACATACTGGCCGGGGAAGGACGTAGGCAGGTCCCGCCCGAGGAAGTTCTCTAGCCGCCGGCGGCACTCGCGCACGACTGCGGGATGGTCTGCGGCGAGGTTGCGGTGCTCGCCGGGGTCGGCGACGATATCGAAGAGCCGGACGTCCTCGTCCGGCCGCTCACAGTCCACGATGTAGTTCCACTGCCGGTCCCGCACGCTGGCGTAAGGACCCCACCCGGTAATCACGTGGTCACGACCGGACCGCGCCGCGGCCACCGCCGCGCTGGGTACGGCCTCACCCCCGGCCGCGCGAATCAGCGGCCACACACTGCTGCCGGCCAGCGCCGCCGCGGTGTCGTCCCGCTCCGGCCCGGCGATGTCGAGCATGTCCAGCGCGGTGGGCAGAATGTCGTGGCCTTGGACGAAGGTCGTCAAGTCCTGACCGCGAGCGATACCGGAGGGATGGCGTACCAGCCAGTTGAGCTGCGTGATGTACGGGTGTAGGGCGGGCGCACTCTTCCCGAAGCGGTTGTGATCCAGCAGCTCGGTGCCGTGGTCGGACGTGAACATCACCACGGTGTCTTCGAGGCGTCCGAGACCGGCCAACGTATCCAGCAGTCGGCCAATCCACTCATCCATATAGGTGATCTCGCCGTAGTACAGCGCCTTGGTCCGCTCCTTTTCCAGCTCGGTCCCGACCTGCGCCGCTGCCGGCGGCAGGATGAACTCCGTACCCTCGAAATCGGGGCAGTAGCGATCCGCGTAGTCGCGCGGCGGGTCCCACGGCTCGTGGGGATCGAAAGCCTCCAGCCAGAGTGCAAACGGCCCGTCGTCGTGGTTGGATTCCAGCCACTCGATACCGCGGCGGAAGACGGTGCCGGAGGTCAGGGCGTCTACTTGGGTGAACACCCGCTTGTTGAGCAGGTACTGGATCAAGACGGCCTGTTCCTGCGGCGTGAACGCTTCCTTGACGCAGCGCTCGGCCTCGGCGCGGATGAGGTCGAGCCTGCCGCCCTGCCAGTTGTCGCTCTCCTGCCCCCGCACGAACTCCCAATTCACCCAGCCCCGCGTGAAGTTCATCGTGGGCTTGAAGATGTGGTACACGTCCCCGATCAGCGCCGTCTTGTAGCCGCGCTCCACCAGGATTTCGGCGATAGTCGGCTGCTCCGGCGGGATTTTGTGCCAGCCCTGGATGCGCGGCCACAGCCCTTGCGTATCGTAGTCGTAGCGCCAGGGGTAGGAGCGGATGCCGGTCATGAGGGCACGCCGCACCGGGATGGTCGGTTCCCCTTCGCCGAACGCTGCGCTGAAGCTGACGCTATCGCGGCGCAGGGCGTCGAGATTGGGCGTGTGGACGTGCGTGATGCCCCGATGATGCACCACGTCGTAGCGCAGCGTATCGAGCACCATCATCACCAGGTTCATGCCCGCACCTCCTTGTTTCGGCTATCCGCAGCGTCATCCTGGTTGGGCGAGAGGGTTCACGCGGCCAGGACCTCACGCACTCGCTCTCGATCGGACCACGGGACCGGCTGCACATCGTAATTCCGCATCGCGTCCAGCGCGCCTGCTCGGATCGGGTGCTCAGAGTCGTTCAGCAGCGCATAGACGTGTGACTCAGGGGGGCGGACTTCCCTAATGTCGAGCCACGAGAATGCAATTGACTGTGCAGCGTCGCGACTCGGCCGGTTAATTGCTTTCAAGACACGCTCCGGCTGTGACTTCGACTTCGGGATGACGAAGTCAAACAAGTGGTCGTAGCCGCTCTTCCCGGTGAACTTCACCTTGGGCGTGTACCGGATGTCGGATAGTTCGAGCCACTCAACGACATCTTCGTAGAAGAAGCTGGCGACCATGGGTGATGCCAAGTAGAACAGATCGTTGACGGCCAGCATCGCCTGCACGAGATTGTGCTTGCGTAAGCCGAAGTTGTCGGGTGATGCATGCACATTGAGGCTACCGTCTTCAACCTGTACGCCGAAACCGTTGAGTGTCATTTTGAGCAAACTCTGCCGGTTAGCGCCCTCGATCTTGCAGCCCGACTGCTCAAGGTCATCCAGGATATAGCCGCCGTCGGTGATAATGAACCCGTTGTCGCGGCGTTTGACGTAGATCTGAAGATAATCGTTGTGGCGATCAAGGTAGGGTGTCGTGATCTCAACCCAGCCTTCTATCGGCTGGAGCGTGGTCTTATCCCGCAACCATACCCAGTACTGATCCAGAAGCGCCTGCACTTCAGCGATCATGTGAACAGTCCTTGCCGGATGATTGGTGGCTCGACTATGTTACAGAAGCGCATGAAGTCTTGGAGCGTCTGCCAGAGATCGGCCAAGTCCGTGAACTGATCGCTTGGCACTGGGATAGCCCACTTGTCACCGTATCCCTCGCGGTAGATATGCAGGTGCGGCGATCCGATTTCCTCTCCGTCCGGGTTGCGATGTGGAGCACCGCCGAAATCCAACCGCGCGAGAATCACAACCTGCCGGCCGCGATTTTGGTAGGTACCCTTGGCTAGATTGATCCTCCCTCGACTCAGGTCAAGTAGGAAATTCTCCCGGCGGTCGGCCGAAACTAGCGGGATCGAGACTTTCCCGCCAGGGGTGGGGTAATCCCATGCCGTCGTATCGACTCGATGCTTGGCCAGCGCAAGGAGGGCGGCTGCTTCGGCCTGAGTGAGGTTGATCTCTGCCATCAACCTACCCTGTCCATGTAGTGCTCCGCGTCCCTCACCCGCACCTCCCCCGATACCGGCTTGGGCAGCAGTGTATCACGCAGCGCGGCGAGGGTACGGGATTCATCAGCCAACCTAGACGCATGAGTGAAGAGATGCTTGACAAAGTGCCCGAACACCTCCAGCGGACTCACCCTCTCCACCTGTAGAGAGGGGCAGGGGTGAGGAGCAGCGGGGGCTAGCTTGTGCTCCACGGCTCGGTGAGGCCGATGCGGATAGCATACTTGACCAGGTCGGTCTGGTTGTGCAGGTCCAGCTTGTTCATCGCCGCGGCGCGGTGGTGCTCGACCGTCTTCGGGCTGAGGTGCAGCCGCGCTGCGATCTGGCGGATGGTCCGTCCGTCGGCTGCGAGCTGCAAGACCTCGCGCTCCCGGGCGGTCAGGGCGGACAGGGGTCCCGCGGCCTCGGCGGGATCGAGGCGCCGGACATAATCCGCAATGACGCGCTTGGCAATGCCCGGGTGCAAGTAGGCGTCGCCGGCGTGGACGGAGCGGATGGCCGACGCCAGCTCACGGGCGGCGCTACGCTTGAGCACGTAGCCGCTCGCGCCGGCTTGGAGTGCTTGCACCACGTATGTCTCGTTGTCGTGCATGCTCAAGATCAGTACGGGCAGGTCGGGGTGAGCGCGCTTGATCTGCCGCAGGGCCTCCAGGCCGTTGAGCCGGGGCATCGTCACGTCGAGCACCACGACATCCGGGCAGGTCTCGGTCGTCTGCTGGACCGCGCTGGCGCCGTCATCGGCTTCCGCCACAACCACCATGTCGCCCATCGCTTCGAGCGACAGACGGATACCCTCGCGCAGCATAGCGTGGTCGTCGGCCAAGAGCACGCGAATGGGTGACGGCTGCCCTGAGGCCGCACCGACGGGTGAGCGCGCTGCCGCCGTGGTCATCGGGCCGGGTCCTCGCTCGCGGCGGTGTCCGACGGCCGGGGGATTGTCACGCGCATGAGCGTGCCGCTGTGGCCATCGGTGCGCCGTTGTACCACCAACTCGCCGTCGAGGAGCACCGCGCGCTCGCGCATCCCGAACAGGCCCAAGGGCGCGCCGGCCGCCGTTGGTGATGATCGCGTGCCGGACTGCGCTGGAGTGTGTGCCAGGAGCCGCTCGTCAATCCCGATACCGTCATCGGCGACCTCGGCGGTCAAGAGCCGCTCGTCTACGCGCAGCCGGACGAGCACGGAGGCGGCGCGGGCGTGCTTGGCCACGTTGGAGAGCGCTTCCTGCACAATGCGGAAGATCGCCGTCTCTACCGGCGGGGAGAGGCGACCGGCGGCGTGCTCACCTTCGATTTGCACCTCTACCGGTATGCCGTGGTGCTCCTCGTGCGTGGAAGCAAGCCAGTGAACAGCCGCGACGAGGCCGTGATCGTCGAGGACGGACGGGCGCAGTGCCAGGGCGAGGTTCCGCAGATTGTCGAGCGTATCCTCGGCCAGCCGCTGTAAGCGGGCCACGAGATGGTGAGCCTGGCGGAGGCGCGGCACCTCCGCCGGCATCGCCTGGAGGCCGTGCTCAAGTCCCACGCTGAGGGCGGCGAGCGACTGCATCGTCTCGTCGTGTAGCTCACGCGCTACCCGGCGCCGCTCCTCTTCCTGGGCCGCGATCACCTGGGCGGCCAGCCGCTGCATCTCGCGATTTTTCTCGGCCAGCCGCGCGTTGGTGCGTTCGAGCTGGCGCTGGTGCTCACTGAGCCGCGACCAGAGGCTGTTGAGCGCCGCGACCACGGCTTGGAGGTCGGGATCGCCGCGTGGCTCGACCCGCACGTGTGGCACGCCGTCGCCGGCCCGGTACTGGTGGATTGCCCGCCGCAGCGAGCGGATTGGTCTGAAGGCGGCGTAGAGAATGAGCGCGGTGAAGATGACGCTGAGGGATACCGCGGCGACGACCATCAGGACATGCACCCAGGGCGTGAAGGCTCCCGTCTCGACGAACCGGCGCGTCAATGACGTGCCGATGATGGCGCCGGTGAGCACGACGATCAGGTTGGCGAGCAGCAGTTGGTAGAAGAGCGGTAGCCCGGTAAACAGCACACGCCGACGCGCCGGCGCGGAGCGCGTCGGAGCGGTGGCGGTGGGCGACGCGGACTCTAGCTGTGCCATCGGTCGTGTCCTTGACGGTTCTAATCGTACCGTACCCACCGGGAAGCCGCCGTCGCTTGCTGGCCCCCCTATGGCCCCCCTATGGCCCCCCCCCGCTTCGCATGGGGACGGGCGCAGCGTGCCCTGCTATACTGCCGCGGCTAGTGCGTGGGAAGGGAACGAAGAAGATGCGTGCCGAGATCGTGTCGGTGGGAACGGAGCTGCTCTTAGGACACATCACCGATACCAATGCGTCGTATCTGGCAGAGGAACTGTCGGCTCTCGGTATTGACTGCTACTGGATCAGCCAGCTTGGCGACAACCTGGAGCGGCTGACCAATCATCTGCGTCGGGCCTGGAACCGCTCCGACCTCATCGTCATCACGGGTGGTATCGGCCCGACGGAAGACGACCTCACCCGCGAGGCGATTAGTGCCGTGCTCGACGAGGAGATGGTCGTACAGCCGGACCTAGAAGCCGAGCTACGGGCGTTCTTCGCGCGGCGCGACATCGTGATGCCGGAGCGCAACGTCAAGCAGGCGACCCTCATTCGCGCGGCGCAGGCGCTCGACAACCCGGTAGGAACGGCGCCGGGCTGGTGGGTGGAGCGCGACGGCCGCGTGATCGTGACGATGCCCGGTGTGCCGAGCGAGATGTACCGCATGTGGAGCAACGAGGTGCTGCCACGGCTCGCGCAGCAACAGGGCGGCACGATAATCCTGACGCGCATCCTGAAAGTGCTCGGACTCGGCGAATCCACGGTCGAGGAAATGATCCATCCGCTCCTTAGCTCGACCAATCCGACGATTGCGACCTATGCCAAACAGGACGGTATTCACGTCCGGGTTACGGCCAAGGCGCCGGATCAAGCGGCCGCCACCGCGATGCTCGACGAGTTCGAGCCGGGGGTACGGGCCATCTTGGGAGCATGCATTTACGGCATTGACGATGAGGCGCTGGCGGATGTCGTTGCCGGCCTGCTCAGGGCGCGCGGCCTGTCTATCGCGACGGCGGAGGACTACACCGGCGGCTTGGTCGCCGGGGAGCTGAGTGAGGCCGCGGGTGACCGTTTTCGTGGCGGGACGGTGCTGCCGGTGGCCTTGACCCCCGGCGCGATGGGGCCGATAGACGAGCAAGCTGCCGACCTGCTGGCGCAAAAGCGCGCTCGCGAACTGGCGGTGGGCGCCATGAAGCAGTGGGATGCCGAACTGGGGCTGGCAGTGACCGCAGTGGACGTGCAGCTGTCCGAGCGCAGCCGGGGCAAGCGGATCGCCATTGCGCTGGGGCGCGACGGAGACTGGGACGAGCATCGGCGCATGGAGACGACGTCTCCGGTCACGGTGCGCCGGCGCGCCGTCCTCTATGCCCTGAACCTGGTGCGCGAGGCGTTGCAGTCCGAGGGTTGAACTGGACCGCGCCTCACCTCCTGACGGGCCAAAGCCGCACGGAAAGTGCCAGGTGTGGTGCGGCTTTGGCCCATCACCCGGCCTCCTCTCCATCGCCGAGCGATAGAGAGGGGAGCATGGCTGATTGGCCTCTGCCTGCGCGATTTGCAGGCCGGACGTTGGTGGCGTCTTCCGTGTTCGATTCGCTCTTAACGATGCTGGGGCTGGTCGCTGCGACTGCGCTGGGGGCGGCGGTCGGGCTGGCCGTGCGTGTGGCCGCGACTGCGCTCGTCCTAGTAGGCCAGAGCCACACCACGCCGCTCGGCTGGCGCTGCGGGGCATGCGGGGTGCGCCTGCCGTTCACGACTTGGGCACGCGCCGGCTGGCGCAGGCCGCGCCATCCCGACTGCCCCACCGCAGACCAACCGGCGGGTGTGCCGGTGTGGGTGTTGGCACCGGCGACGGCGGCGCTCTTTGGCCTCGCCGCAGCCGTGTTCGGGGCCGGGCTACAATTGGCGCTGGCCGGGGGCCTCATCGCCCTGCTGCTGGTGATCGCGGTGGTGGACGTGCAGTGCCGGCTCGTCTTGGATCGGCTGACCTACCCTGCCCTGGCCGTCGGCCCGCTGTTCGCGTGGCTCTGGCCGGGGCTTGGCGTGCGCGCCGCGCTCTTGGGGGGGCTGGCAGCGCTCATCATCTTCGGAGCGCTCGTGCTGCTCTACCGGCGCGGTATAGGCCCAGGTGACGTAAAGCTGGCGACCCTGATCGGCTTGTACCTAGGGTGGCCGCAGGTGCTCCCCGCGCTCCTGACCGCCTTCCTGCTGGGAGGGCTGGTTGGTCTGGCCATCCTCCTCACGGGTGGCTCGCGCCGGAGCACCTTCGCCTACAGCCCCGTCCTCGTGGCCGGTGCGATCTTCGTCCTGCTGGGCGGCGACGTGCTGCTCCTATCTTCTTTCGGCTCAGTTACTGTCTGGACGGGTTAGTTGGCTCTCGCTAGGATTTCCTGGAACCAGGCCTCGTCACGGACACTGTTGAGGTCCGAGTCCGACTCTAAATGCGCTCGGGAAGGGAGACTGTCGTGTTTGATCGTCGTTTCTAGCCACTTCCGACAAGCATTGACATCGCCCCGGAAGGCAGCTACGCATGCCAGATTGTAGGCGCCGCTACCAGTGGCTATCTCCTCGGCCTGAAGCAGCCTCTTCTCGGCCTCTCCCCACAGACGCTCCGCTTCATCCCCCGTCTTGCAGGCACTCTGCACGAGTAGTGCGCTGCCCCAGTTACTCAGCGCTTCGTGCATGTCTGGCTTGATCTCTAGGGCGGCCGCGAACTTTTCTCCCGCCTGGGCGAGCAGTTGGTCTGCTTCCTCGCCCTGCTGTCGCTCGGCTTGCATCCCCAGCGCGCTGCCCCAGTTGTTCAGTGCTTCATGCTTGTCCGGCTTGATCGCCAGAGCCGCCGCGTATTTCTCTCCCGCCTGGGCGAACAATTGGTCGACTTCCTCGCCCTGCTGTCGCTGGGCCTGCGCCTTCAACTCGTTGCCCTGCATTACGTAGGCCCATGAAACAGAATCAACAAGCTCGGCTGGCATCGTCCTACCACTCTCTGGCTGAAGTGCTAGGACTCGCTCATAGTCACCCGTCATCAGTGCGGTAGTAGCTTGCAGCGTCTCTGCTGAGAAGTCAGCGGTGTCTTCGGGAGTTACCGCCTCATCCGCAGGTTTTACACCTTCGTCACGTGGTTCGTACCGCTTGATCGCGGCGCGGATCAGTCTGCGCGGCCTCACGTCATATTCGGCAGCTTGATCAGGCAATGGAAAAGGAGTGAGTCTCTCGAGCAAGGTGTCAAGATGGGAGAAGGGTCGCCCCACGAACTCTGGAGGAAAGCAACCTAGCCGTTTGGCTATCTCAATGAAGAACTCGTCTGCGCCACCGCTATTGACATAGAACGCGTGCTTATTGGGGCCCAGTAGTTTTTCCTTAACGTGCTGCGGTGGGGCTTCCCGCTTATAGCCGATCCAGTAGAGGGGGTAATCGAAACTGGAGATTTGCGCCAGGGTCGTGAAGACCGGATCATTTTCTCCGCTGTAGCCAGCTACGATCCACATGTGTCCACGACCAGCATCTTCGAATACCGGAGCAAGGCGTTCGGCCTGCGCCTCCCCATCAGGTTGGGTGTTTACAAGTACGAAGCCCGTGCGTTGCCCATGCAGGTAGAACACTGCCTTCTCTGGAACCTTCTCAGGATCAAAACGCTGCGAGGCAGCAAGGTCGTAGACGGCTGGGAACTCACCAACTAATGCACACGCTCTTACCACGAGTGGATCGAAATTGGTGGTCAGGATCCGATCTACCTGTCCGTGCTTCATGAGTTGTGCAATAGCGATATGGGCCCAATTAATCTGTGCCCGATCAACATACTTACCGATAAGGTCTCGCTGCTGACTGGGCGAGAGTTGAGCCATACACTCGGCGTATGTAGGCTGCGCTGCCTTCCCTGTTCTCTGAGCGCTGCAGAAGTGCGCTGGATACCTCTGCTTGATTTCAGCAACAAAACCGCTGGCCAAAGGAATATCGGCTGAAAGAGAGCATCCGGCGCCAATCAGGAGGGTGCATCCCCTTGCGTTACGCAAAGTGTCCAGCACGTGTTCTATCGTCGAATCTACGTTCGATGGCAGCATACCGCCACGATCCGCACGCGGCGGATCATCAGGGGGACGGATCGCCGTTTTTGAGGATCGCTTCGTCCCGCATTGTGTGCAGAAGACGTCCTGATCGGCGAGCCGATGCCCGCATTGGGTGCAGAGCATGAGTAGGTCTCCCTCTCGGCGGCAGCCGGAATCTAGGCGCCTCGGGCAGCAGACAGCACACCCACTCTGGATTCCCGCAAAAGCGGGAATGACCGGGCAGTGTCAACACAACCTAGTCAGCGTGGCCACGCGGTAGGGGCTACTCGACTTCGGCGATCAGCTCGATCTCGACCGCGATGTCGCCCGGCAGTGCCCCCATCCCTACGGCGGAGCGGGCATGTTTTCCCTTGTCGCCGAAGACCGCGACCAGCAGATCGGAGCAGCCGTTGATGACGGCCGGTTGATCGCCGAAATCGGGCACCGAGTTGACCATGCCGAGCAGCTTGACGATCCGCTTGACGCGGCTCAGGTCGCCGACCGCATCCTGGATCGAGGCGATGAGCTTGATCCCAACATCGCGTGCGACCGCGTAGCCCTGCTCGACGGTCAGGTCGGCGCCGAGCTTCCCGGTACGGTTGGGGAGATCGTCACTGGGACCGTTGCCGGAGACAAAGAGCAGGTTGCCGGTCCGTACACTAGGGACGTAGTTGGCGATCGGCGTGGCGACCGGCGGCAGGGTGATGCCGAGGCTGGCAAGGTTCTCTTCCGGTGTCATGGGCGTACTCCTCATGCGGCGTGCTGTAGCGCCGGCCATGATAACAGCTATCAGCTATTAGCCGATAGCGGTCAGCTTTGCTGCGCTTTGCTGCTGTGTGATGATGGACGATTGTCGTGGAGCCATCCCTGGGACTGTGACGGCTGCGTTGCGCGCGGCTCGCACCAGGCTGTCCCGGCCGGACTCGGTCGTGCGATCCGATTCGCCGGCCCTTGACGCCGAGGTGCTGCTGCGGACGGTGTTAGGCCGGTCGCGGGCGGTGCTCGTGGCGCATCCCAAGGCGCCGCTGGCTCCGCAGCAGTGGCAACAGCTCGCCGGGCTGCTGGAGCGGCGCACCGCCGGCGAGCCGGTTGCCTACCTGACGGGTACCAAAGAGTTCATGGGCCTGACGTTTGCCGTCAGCCCTACCGTCCTCATCCCGCGGCCCGATACCGAATGCCTCGTGGAGCAGGCGCTGGCGGTACTGCCCGATGACGGCCGCTGCCGGGTCGTCGCCGATGTGGGCACTGGCTCCGGGGCTATGGCGGTCAGCCTCGCGGTGCAGCGGCCGACGCTCCGGGTCTATGCGCTCGATAACGACCCTCGTGCCGCCGGCCTCGCGGCTGCAAACGCCCGCTGGCATGGGGTAGCCGAGCGCGTGACGGTTCGCTGTGGCGATCTGTTGGGGCCGCTCCCGGAGGCCGCCGCCGTGATCGTTGCCAACCTGCCGTATGTCCGCAGCGAGGCGCTACCGAGCCTGCCGGTCTCGGTACGGGACTACGAGCCGCGCACCGCCTTGGACGGGGGAGGAGATGGGCTGGCGGTGTATCGGCGCCTGCTGGAGCAGCTCGCCGGGCGGCCGGAACTGCTCCGCCGCCCCGGCCACGTGCTATGCGAATGTGATCCGTGCCAGGTGGACACCCTGAGCGCCCTCGTGAGCGCGGCGCTGCCGGGAGCAGTGATCGAGGTGGTCGGCGACCTCGCCGGTCGGCCGCGCGGCGTTCATGGGCGCGTTCCGGCGACGGACGTTGAGAGCTTGATGAGGTAGTGTGGCCGCTCCTCCCCCCTCTCCACCATGTAGAGAGGGGGGAGGAGCGGCGGTTGGCATCACGCCGGAGGCTACTCCCTCTCCACAACACGTGGAGAGGGCCGGGGTGAGGATAGGTGGTCTACAGGTCGGCTGAGTCCGCGGACAGCTGCCGGCCCAGGGCGGTGACGGCAGTGGCTAGCTCAGCGGCATGTTCGTCGAGGCTGGCGGCTAGCTCGTCGTAGCCCAGCGACTGCAGTGTCTGTGGTAGCTCGGTACGCAAGTCGGCCAGGGCGGCCTGCACGGCCCCGGCGGCACTCATATCCGCGCGTAGCACCCGGCCGCCGCCCGTCCCGTCGGCGTGGTACAGGTGGGAATGGGGATAGTGCTGAAAACAGTCGTAGCGCAGCAATTGCTTGCCCGCAGTGGCCGCACCGAGCGACTGGCGGGCGATCACCTGCACGCTCGGCCCCCGATCCCCGCTGATGTACCGGAACGACGCCTCGAAACGCAGCGGCCCGACCTCCCAGGTGCCGGTTTGCCGGTCGCGCTCGCCAACTCCCATCACTGGCTGCATGAGGCTTACCTCCCTAGCGCCATCGTCGGTCCATGCACCGCTGGCGCTCGTGTCCCCCTGACCGTACCGCCTGCGGACGTTGCAAGCAAGCGCAGCTTGCCCGTCGTAGTGATGCTCTCTACAATCGAGCACACGCCGCAGACAATCCCGCAACGGCGAGGAGGCAAGGATGGTCTCTCCCGGAAACGATCAATCGCGGCCTACCGTGCTGGTAACGGGCGCCAGTGGGTACGTTGCCGCCCAGCTTTTGCCTACCCTGCGCAAACATTATGAGCTGCGGCTCGTTGACATAAAGGATGAGGATCGCGAGGGGCGGCGCGTCGAGGGGATCGTGCTGCACGATCTCCGCGAACCCGATTTGGAGCGGCACCGTTCTTTATTCAGAGGGGTTCACGCGGTGGTACACCTCGCCTTCAACCGCTCGACGTGGAAGGACACGGCCAACGGTGCAACGTACTGGGACGAGCGCACCAACCTGGACATGGCCTACTGCGTGTACCAGCTCTCGCTGGAAGAGGGCGTGCAGCGCGTGGTCATGGCCAGCTCCAACCATGCGGCCGACTGGTACGAGAATCTGATCCATGCCGGCCAGAAGGACGTGGTGCTCCCGGAGGAGCGGCCGCTGGCTGTGGCGTTCTACGGTTGGGCAAAGGCTACGTATGAGCATCTGGGGTTTCTCTACGCGCAGGGGGCCTACGGGCGCGAGATCGGCGTCGTCCAGATACGGATCGGGGCGCCGCGCGACTTGGCCCAAGCGAACTATGAGGGGCAGCCGACACAGCTCAAGCGCGATCTGGGTGCCTACATCAGTCCGCGCGACCTGGCGCAGCTGTTCACTAAATCAATGCAAGCGCCACGTATCGAGGACAAGTACGGTATTCCGTTCCAGGTGTTCTACGGTATCTCGCACAACACACGGGCTTTCTGGAGCATTGCCAACGCCCGCGAGGTGATCGGCTATGCGCCGGAGGACGATTCCGAGCAGAAGTATGGCGACCTCATTGAACGGATCCTCGCACACTCACCCGGAAAGGTCGGTCACGGGATCGAATGACCGGTCCGTGGGCAGCCATCGTGAGTGCCACGGGTGTTATGATTGCAGTGTCGGGAGCGTTACGGGCGTGAGGTCGCGCATGGGGGCGCATGATGTCAACGACTGAACCGATTGATCGCTTTGATTCGACCCCGCGCGGCAGCCGGCCGCCCCGGCGGGGCCGCCCTGGTGGTGGTACCACCGTGCGACCGCCGGTACTCGGTGGGCTGATTGCCATCGTTATCGTGGCGATCATCGTCGTCGTGTTCATCGTGCTCACACGCCGGGGGCAGCCCCAGGCAGTCGAACCGGCCACCACCCCAGCGGCGGCCGTTGCCACTCCGGCCGGCGTCACCGGCGGGGTGCCGGCGCGGCCTACGCAGCCACCACCGCCACCGCCGACGGCGGTACCGACAGCGGTGGTGCAACCCACGCCTACCGTTTTCCGGTCTTCGGAGGCGATCGGTCAATCTGCTGGCGGCCGCGAAATCGAGGCCATTCTGGTTGGCACCGGTGACAAGGCCGTGGTGTTCGTGGGTGCGTTGCAGGGTGGCGTTGCGCCCAACACCCGCGATCTGGTGCAACAGGCCGCCGACTTCTTCGCGGCGAACCCGGAGCAGGTCCCGGGCGATGTCCTGGCGATCTTTGTGCCGGCCCTGAACCCGGACGGATTGGCAGCCGGCAGTCGGCCGAACAGTCGCGGCGTGTACCTGGGCAATAACTGGGATATCCGCTGGTCGGCCAACCCGCACACACCTGAAGGGGTTAAGACAGGCGGAGGCGGGTCGGCGCCGTTCTCCGAGCCGGAGAGTGTAGCCCTGCGCGACCTGGCCCGGGGGCGCAAGGCGCAAGTTGTGATCTTTTATCAAGCGTCGGTACCAAACGGGCTGGTGATCCCCGGCGAGGGGTTGGGTCAGGCCACCTCCACGGCCTCCCTCCCGATGGGCAAGCTGCTGTCGGACGTTACGGGCTTCCGCATGATCCGCACCTGGGCAGACCGCACCATCACGGGTGACCCTAGCGACTGGATGGACCGCGAGGGCATCATGTCCGCGATTGTCTTGCTGCCGGATAAGGTCGACTCCGACTGGACTCGGCAGCGCGAGGGCCTGCTCGCGGCGATGCAGTTCGTCAGCGCGGAGTAGTGCTCCCGGCGCTCTCCTTCACCCCGGCTTATCCATAGGCTGACAGGTATCAGTAGGCTGACAGGTATCAGTATGAGCGGCGATTCCGATTCCGTTGCGCCTAAGGGGCCGGCGCAGACACGAGGCAGCTTTCTCGGCTATCTCAGCGGCCCGGTCGGTCTAGGGCTGGTTGTCCTGTTGTATCTCATCGTCGGCGGCTTGGCTTGGCTGGCCATCCGCTCACAGGACTCCGGGCGCGCCGCTCCGATCACGGCCAGTCCGCTACCAGCCGCCAAGCCAACCCTCGTTCCCGAGCCAACGGCCGTACCGACAGCGGTGCCGGCGCCGGACGGACGACCGGCGCCCACTGCCGTGGTCCAGCAACCTCAGCCACAGCCGCCGCCGAGTAGCTATGTGATCCAACCGCCGTCGCAGGGCAAGTTCATCCTGATAGATCAGGATCGGCAGACGATGTTCCTCTTTGAGGGCGGAACCGAGGCCCAGCGTTACCCTATTAGCAGTGGGGTGCCTGGGAGCCGATTGACGAACACACCGCCGTGGACCGGCCACATATCGCACTACGTGGGGACCTTCTTTGCCTATGGCGGCTACGCCGATAGTGCCTGGTACCTGTTCCAGGACTTGGGGGATATTCTGATCCACAGCGCCCCGTATATCTATGTGGATGGCAGGAAGGTGTATCAAGACCTGGACAAGCTAGGCCAAGCACCATCGTCGCACGGCTGTATCCGCATGAGTCCCGAGGCCATCGAGCAGTTGGGCCTCTGGGGGCCACAGGGGACGCTCGTCCACATTACCCCGTGGACCGGGAATGGACCCGCCCGGGGGCCGGCCGGGAGTTAGGGGTGCAACTCTCCGTCCTCCGGCGCATCGCCCGTCTCCGCCTCGGAGCTAGCGCGCCGGTCCCGCCCGGCCCGGAGCAGCCGGATGTACTCGACCCGGTTGCCGTCGAGGCTTTCCACGCGCAGTACGTAGCGGCCAATCGGCAGCCGGTCGCCGGGCGCCGGAATACGGCCTAGCCGGGCCAGGATGAGGCCGCCGACGGTATCGAACTCGTCGTCTTCGATCCGGAGGCCAAAGTGCGCGTTCAGGTCCTGCACGAGCGCGAGACCCCCGATCAGCGCTTCTCCGTTGGGCAATGGCTCGATGGCATCCGGCGCGACCTCTTGCGCGTCGAGCACCGGGCCGACCAGTCGCTCGACCAGATCGTGCAGCGTGACCAGGCCGGCGGTGCTCCCGTATTCCTCCATCAAAATCGCGATCTGAACCCGCTCGTTCTGCATCCTGGTGAGCAGGGCGCTGGCGTGGATCGTCTCCGGCACCAGCAGGGCGGGCTGCACGATGTCGCGCAAGGTCGGTTGCGGCTCCGCTTGCGTGGCCGCGAGGACCTCGACCAGATGCACGATACCCTCGATTTGATCGAGGTCGCCGGCATAGACCGGGAGGCGGGTGTGGTGGTGCTCGACGCCGACCGCGAGGGCGTCGTCGAGCGACGCCTCGATGGGGACACAGGCCATTTCGGTGCGGGGGACCATGACGTAGCGCGCCGGCACCTCGTCGAACGCGAAGGCCCGCTCGACGATCTCCTTGGCCTCGGTGCCCATCAATCCCGCCGCGCCGCTGGCCGAGACCAGGTAGCGCAGCTCCTCGACCGAGTGAACGCGCTCTTCCTCGCGCATCGGTTGTAGCCCGATGGAGCGCACGAGCAGGTTGCCCAAGCCGTTGAGCACCACGATGGCCGGCTTGAACAGGAACAGGAACAACTCGATGGGCCGGGCCACGGCGAGGGCGGTCCCGTCGGGGCGCTGGAGGGCTAGACTCTTCGGCGCCAGCTCGCCGATGACGATGTGGAGGATGGTGATGATCGCAAAGGCGATGACGCTGGCCAAGGCGTGAGCGCCGAAGAATGCCCAGTTGTCGGGCAGGAAGTGGAGCAGCGGCTCGATGAGCGCGGCGAGCGCCGGTTCGCCAATCCAGCCGAGGCCGAGGGAAGCGAGCGTGATCCCCAGCTGACAGGCGGCGAGAAAGGCGTC
Organism: Chloroflexota bacterium; assembly: GCA_965220865.1. GTDB lineage: Bacteria > Chloroflexota > UBA11872 > UBA12225 > JAJDUF01 > JAJDUF01. The sequence continues at coordinate 1,101,671 of OZ244848.1, read as the reverse complement.
GAGGCGCGAGACGACCCGCAGCACGGCCGGGGCCAGCGGATGGCCCTGCGCCGCAAGCTCCTCGACCCGGGTGCGCCGCACGGCCACCAAGGCGAACTCGGTGGCGACGAAAAAGCCGTTGGCCAGGACCAGCAGGATGACGGCCAGCAATCTGCCGGTGATGTCGAGACCGGATGGATCGTCCATGGATGTGGGGTGCGCCCCCAACTCGCTCCCGCTACCATCTTACACCCTGCCACCGGCTTGCGCTCTTGGCAGCGGTAGGTTTTGTGTCGGGGTGCGAGGGGGCGAGGTGGTCGCCGGCCTTTTTGACTGTCGCGGCCGTCTGCCTGTATACTCGGCTCTACGGCACTGCGGGGGTGCTTCCGGCACTTTGCGCGCCTAAGCGCTAGGGAGTGAAGCGCCGAGAAGTGCTATAGTGGTTTCGTAGCACGCGCTCATTGCTAGCGCAGTAACCGTCTGACTCTGAAGGGAGTAGTCTTGCCCACCATTCATCAGCTCATCCGCAAGGGACGGCGGCGGCCGCGCAAGAAGGTCAAGTCCCCGGCGCTCCACTGGTCCTACAACAGCCAGCGCGGGCGTATGGTTCGGCAGCGACCGGCTCCCCAGAAGCGCGGGGTCTGTCTGCAAGTCAAGGTCACTGCGCCGCGCAAGCCGAACTCGGCAAACCGCAAGGTAGCGCGTGTCCGGCTGACGAACAACATGGAAGTGACCGCCTATATTCCCGGTGAGGGACACAACTTGCAGGAGCACTCGGTGGTGCTGATCCGCGGCGGTCGGATCAAGGATGTCGGCGGCGTGCGCTATCACATTGTCCGCGGGGCACTCGATACGGACGGCGTGGAGCCGGATACAGCTTCGGCGGTCAAGCGACCACCGCGCAATCGTGGGCGGTCGAAGTATGGCGTGAAGAAGCAGAAGGCCAGCGCCGGCGGGCTAGCCTGATAGGCGCAAGAGAGAAGACAATACGATGCCTCGACGAGGGACCGTGCGTCGCCGGGCCGTACCGCCGGATTCGCGGTATGGCCGCGTGGACGTGACGCAGTTTATCAACAAGATCATGACGCGGGGCAAAAAGAGCCTTGCCGAACGGATCTTCTACGGTGCCATGGACCGGATCGCCGAGCAGCGTGACGATGCGATGGAAGTCTTCGAGCTGGCGATGCGGAATGCGACCCCGGCGGTTGAGGTGCGCCCACGGCGCGTCGGCGGGGCCACGTACCAGGTGCCGATGGAGATTCGTATCGAGCGCCGGACCTCGCTCGCCATACGCTGGCTGCTGCAGAGTGCCCGTGCCCGGCCTGGCCGGACGATGGTGGAGCGGCTGTCTGCCGAATTGCTCGATACGGCACAGGGGAACAGCGGCACCACGAAGCGGCGCGAAGACACGCATCGCATGGCGGAGGCGAATCGCGCCTTTGCCCATTACCGCTGGTAACCACCGCGCAGGAGTTTGCCGGCCGTTAGTCTGAGGTGGTTGCCACTTGTGGCCGGCACCACACCAACAGAGTGAAGAAGGTAAGGCTACGTGCCGCCAGCGAGCAGGTCGGCGGTGCGGGCCACCCAGGAGCAGAAACTATGGCTCGCGTAAGTCCGCTGGAGCGGACGCGCAATATCGGGATCATCGCCCATATTGACGCTGGCAAGACTACCGTCACCGAGCGGGTGCTCTTCTATTCCGGCCGTATCCACCGGCCGGGAGAGGTCCATCATGCCGCGGCCGCAATGGACTGGATGGAGGAGGAACGGCGGCGGGGCATCACCATTACCGCCGCTGCCACGACGCTGGTTTGGCACGACCAGCGGATCAATATCATTGATACGCCGGGGCACGTGGATTTCACGGTAGAAGTCGAGCGCTCGCTGCGCGTGCTCGATGGTGGCGTGGTGGTCTTCGACGGAGTAGCCGGCGTCGAGCCACAGTCGGAGACGGTGTGGCGACAGGCCGACCACTACAGCGTGCCCCGCATTGCCTTCATCAACAAGATGGACCGTGTGGGTGCAGACTTCCATCGCTGCGTGGGCATGATCCGCGACCAGCTGGGGGCGAACCCGGTCCCCATCCAGCTGCCGGTAGGGCAAGAGGCGGAGTTCCGAGGAGTCATTGACCTCCTGGGGATGCAGGCCGTTGTACACGGTGACGACCTCGGAACGAAGCGTCAAGTCATCCCGATTCCTGAGGAATATGAGGCCGAGGCCAGAGCCTACCACGACAAACTGGTCGAGGCGATTGTCGAGACGGATGACGAGCTGCTGGGTCGCTACTTGGAGGGCGAAACGCTGCCGGAGGACGCTCTGCGGGCTGCGCTGCGTCAGGCGACCATCAGCACAACCCTCGTGCCGGTGCTCTGCGGGGCAGCGCTGCGGAACAAAGGTGTCCAACTGCTGCTCGATGCGGTCATTGACTATCTCCCGTCGCCTCTGGACGTGCCGCCGATCCGCGGTAGAAACGAGGACGATGAGGAGGTGGTCTGCCCGGTTGACGATGCGGCGCCGTTCGCGGCCATCGCGTTCAAGATTGTTGCCGACCCGTATGCGGGGAAGCTCACGTACCTGCGGGTGTATTCCGGCACGCTGCGCACCGGCACGTATTTGCTCAATGCCACCACCGGGAAGCGCGAGCGCCTCGGCCGGCTCGTCCTGATGCACGCGAACGAGCGGGAAGCTGTACCGGAGGTCTTCGCCGGAGACATTGCGGCGGCGGTGGGCCTCAAGAGCACGGTGACCGGCCACACGCTCACCGATCCCGACCATCCGGTCATTCTGGAGTCCATAAACTTCCCGGAGCCGGTCATTTCGCAAGCCATCGAGCCGAAGACTACCGCCGATCAGGATCGGCTGGGCATCGCGCTCGCGCGGCTGTCAGAAGAAGACCCCACCTTCCAGACGCGGACCGATCACGAGACCGGGCAGACGATCATCTCCGGGATGGGCGAGCTACACCTGGAGGTGATTGTCAACCGGATGCTGCGCGAATACCGCGTCGGGGCCAACGTCGGCAAGCTGCAAGTCGCATTCACCGAGACGATTACGCGGCCGGCCAAGGGCGAGGGGCGGTTCGTCCGGCAGACGGGTGGCCGTGGTCAGTATGGCCACGCTTGGCTGGAGCTAGAGCCGCTCCCGCGCGGGAGCGGGTTCGAGTTCGTCAACAAGATCGTCGGGGGAGCTATACCCAGAGAGTACATCTCGGCGGTCGAAGATGGCGTGCGAGAGGCACTGGAGAGTGGCGGGCCGCAGGGCTTCCGGCTCGTGGATCTGCGGGCCACGCTCTACGACGGGTCGTACCACGACGTTGATTCGTCGGAGATCGCGTTTCGCATCGCCGGGTCCATGGCGTTGCGGGCAGCAGTGCGCGACGCTGCCCCGCTAATGCTGGAACCGATTATGCACGTGGAGGTTGTCGTGCCGGAATCGAGCCTAGGTGATATTATAGGAGACCTGAGCGCAAGGCGTGGTCGCGTCGAAGGCTTGGAAGCCGGCGCGGGCACGCACGTTGTCAAGGCTATGGTTCCTCTGGCCACGATGTTTGGGTACGTGAATACGCTACGCTCGCTGACGCAGGGACGTGGCACGTACTCCATGGAGTTTGCGCTCTACGAACCAGTGCGTAGCAACCGAGTTGAGGCAGCGCTCGCGTCGTCGTAGCGTCCTCGCGCGTGTCCTCAGCGGGAGCCGGTGATCAGAGAGACGGTCTAGTAGCGGTCTCTCCAGAATTGAGTTCCCAAGGTTCCATCGCGGCGGTACAAGTGCATACGTGAACGCAGGTAGTGGGCTACTGCCGGCTTTATGGTAGTAGTGCCTGCTAGGCTCTGGTGTAAGGGGAGCAGGAGCGATCATGGCGAAGGTGAAGTTCGAGCGGACCAAGCCCCACGTGAACGTGGGCACCATCGGCCACGTGGATCACGGCAAGACCACCTTGACCGCGGCCATGACCAAGTATCTGGCCCTCACCGCCCACAGCAACACCAGCTTTGTGCCCTTCGACGAAATTGACAAGGCCCCCGAAGAGCGCACCCGTGGTATCACCATTGCCATCGCCCACGTCGAGTACGAAACCGCCGCCCGCCACTACGCTCACGTGGACTGCCCCGGCCACGCCGACTACATCAAGAACATGATTACCGGCGCGGCCCAGATGGATGGCGCCATCCTCGTCGTCAGCGCCCCCGACGGCCCGATGCCCCAGACCCGCGAGCACATCCTGCTCGCTCGCCAGGTCGAAGTCCCCTCCATCGTGGTCTATCTGAACAAGACCGACCTGATGGACGACGAAGAGCTGCTGGAGCTGGTCGAGCTGGAAGTGCGCGAGCAGTTGAGCAAGTACGACTTCCCGGGCGACGACATACCGGTGATCCGTGGCAGTGCGCTGGCCGCCCTGGACGCGGGCGACGACCCCAGCGATCCGGCCTATGCTTCTATTCAGGAGTTGATGGACGCGGTGGACGAAGCCATTCCGACGCCGGAACGGGCGGTGGATCAGCCGTTCCTGATGCCGATTGAAGACGTGTTCGGGATCAAGGGGCGCGGCACGGTGGTGACGGGACGGATCGAGCGCGGGCAGGTGCAGGTGGGTGAGACCATCGAAATCCTGGGCATGGGCCAAGCAGTGCAGTCGCGGGTGGTGACCGGGGTGGAGATGTTCCGCAAGATATTGGATGCCGGGGAAGCGGGCGACAACGTGGGCTGCCTGCTGCGGGGCGTGGAGCGAGACGACGTGCAGCGGGGGCAGGTACTGGCGGCGCCGGGGAGCATTGCGGCGCAGGGGCGGTTCCGGGCGAACATGTACGTGTTGAGCCGGGAAGAGGGGGGACGCCACACGCCGTTCTTCCCAGGGTATCGGCCACAGTTCTACATCCGGACGACGGACGTGACGGGAGCGATCGAGTTGCCGGCGGGCACGGAGATGGTGATGCCGGGGGACAACGTGGAGATGGGGGTGGACTTGTTGGTGCCGGTGGCGATCGAGCCGGGGGTGCGGTTTGCGATCCGCGAGGGTGGCCGGACAGTCGGGGCCGGGGTCGTGACCACGCTGGACTAGCGACGGCCGCCACCGCCGCAGCGTGACATTGGAGGAAGAGCTTGCCAGGGCAACGCATTCGCATTCGGTTGAAGGCCTTCGATCATAAGACTCTCGACGAGTCGGCTCGCCAGATCATTGAGGCCGCCCAGCGCACCGGCTCCGATGTCGCCGGTCCGGTACCGCTCCCGACGGACATCAGTAAGTACACCGTCATTCGCTCGCCCTTCATTGACAAGGACTCGCGCGAGCAGTTCGAGATGCGTACACACAAGCGGCTGATTGATGTCTTGGAGCCGACTTCCAAGACGGTTGACGCCCTGATGCGGTTGAACCTCCCGGCCGGAGTAGACATCGAGATCAAGCTGTAGCACTGTCGGCCGGGGTGTCCGCCTCCGAGGGAAGCGGTGCCCGGCGGCAGGTCCAAGCGGAGTAAGTGATGGCCAATGGGCTGATAGGCCGCAAGATCGGCATGACCCAGATCTTTGATGAGGAAGGTCACACCGTTCCGGTGACCGTAGTCGAGGCCGGCCCCTGCTACGTGACGCAGGTGAAAACGATGGTGAGCGACGGCTACGACGCAATACAGCTTGGGTTCGAGGCGGCACAGCCCCGCAAGCTGAAGCAGCCCCAGCGCGGGCACCTCAAGGACCTGCCGTTCCTCCGCCATCTGCGTGAGTGGCGGGTGAAGACGCCGGCGGAGTACACCGTCGGCCAAAAGCTGGACGTGAGCATCTTTGCGCCGGGTGAGCGGGTGAGCGTGACGGGAACCTCGAAGGGGAAAGGGTTTCAGGGCGTGGTCAAGCGCCACGGTTTTCGCGGGGGGCCGCAGACGCATGGACAGTCGGACCGCCTGCGGGCGCCAGGTTCGATTGGCTCTGGCACGACCCTCAGCCGCGTGCAGAAGGGGCGCCGGATGCCTGGACGGATGGGTGGCAGCCGCGTGACGGTGCCCAACCTCTTGGTCGTGCGCGCCGACCCGGAGCGTAACCTGCTGCTGCTACGCGGCGCCGTCCCCGGTCCGCGTGAGGGCTTGCTCCTGATTAGTAAGAGGCACCGAGATGCCTGAGGTAGCAGTTGTCACCGTCGCAGGTGAGCCGGTTGAGCCGATCCATCTGCGAGACGACGTTTTCGGCATTGAGCCGCACGAGGCCGTCCTGCACCAGGCGGTCGTCCGTCAGCTGGCGGATCGGCGCCAGGGTACGGCAAGCACCAAGACCCGCGGCTTCGTGCGCGGCTCGACGCGCAAGGTCTGGCGTCAGAAGGGGAGCGGCCGCGCGCGGCAGGGCAGCCGCCGGGCGCCGCACTGGCGCGGTGGAGGGGTGGTTTTCGGGCCGCACCCGCGGAGTTACCGCCAGAAGATGCCGCGCAAGATGCGTTCCATCGCCTTGCGCTCGGCGCTATCGAGTGTGGTCCGCGAGGAACGCCTCGTTCTATTGGACGAGCTCGGCTTGGATACGCCCAGCACGCGCTCCCTGCGGGACATTCTCTTCCAGGTAGCGAAGGACCGCTCCGTCTTGCTGGTGTTGCATGACGCTATGCCCAACGTGCGCTTGTCGGCGCGCAACCTGCCGCACGTACGCACGGTCGGCGCCGCCGGCGTGTCCGTCCTGGACCTGCTGCGTGCTGACCGGATAGTGATGGCGGTCGCGGCGGCGCGGCAAGTGGAGGCGCGCTTTCCACTCACCAACGGCCGCGCCGTGGCAGCGGCGGAGGCTGCGAACGGCGCCACGACGATAACGGTAGCGACAGATACGGCAGCGGTGGCGGAGCCATCCGAGGAGTAAGCGGTCGTGGCGGTAGAGCGTGAAGCGCAGCTGTGGGACGTGATCGTCAGTCCGCGGATCACGGAAAAAGGGACCGAGATGTCGGTCCAGCACAAGTACGTGTTCAACGTGCGGCTGGACGCGAACAAGCTGGAGATCAAGGCTGCAGTGGAGCAGGCGTTCGACGTGGATGTCGTGGCCGTGAATACGATCAACATGCGGGGCAAAGTGCGTCGTTGGGGGCGCAAACTTGGCCGCACGTCGGCGTGGAAGAAAGCGATTGTGACGCTGGAAGAAGGCCAGACGATTGATGTCTTCGAGGGTTAATCGCCGCTGGCCGTGTACGCGAGCAGCAGCCTAGCGCTAGGGAAGAGTTATGCCTGTACGACAGTATAAGCCAACGTCCCCGGGAAGGCGGGGGATGAGTGTCGCCTCGTTTGACGAGTTGACGACGAAACGACGCTATCGCCCCCTCTCCAAACCGAAGAAGTCGCGGGCGGGCCGCAACAATCGTGGCAAGATCACGGTGCGCCACCGCGGTGGCGGGCACAAGCGGCAGTATCGCCTGATTGATTTCAAGCGCGACAAGATAGGCATTCCGGCGCGCGTGCAGACCATCGAGTACGACCCCAACCGTTCGGGCCGGATCGGGTTGGTCGCCTATCGCGACGGGGAGAAGCGGTACATCCTGGCGCCGCACGGCTTGCGTGTCGGTGATACGGTGGAGTCCGGTCCGGACGCGGCAATCCGTCCGGGCAATGCGCTCCCGCTAACGCATATCCCGTTCGGTATGGACATTCACAACATCGAGCTGCACATCGGCCGCGGTGGTGCGTTGGTACGCAGCGCCGGGGCAGCCGCGCAGCTGATGGCGCGTGAGGGCAACTATGGGGTGGTGCGGATGCCCTCCGGCGAGGTGCGGCGCATTCACGTGCGCTGCCTGGCGACGATTGGCCGGGTCAGCAATCCTGACCATGAGAACGTCAGCATTGGGAAGGCTGGGCGTAGCCGCTGGATGGGGCGGAGACCGGCGGTGCGTGGCTCCGTCATGAGTCCGGCCGACCATCCGCATGGTGGCGGTGAGGCCAAGTCGCCTATCGGTGGCCAGCCGCAGACGCCTTGGGGGAAGCCGGCGTTGGGCTATCGCACCCGGCGGCGCAAGTACACCGATAAGTTCATCATGCGCCGGCGCACACGCTAACGAGAGCAGTAGGTACGAGTTGCCGCTCGTGCTGGGAGACGGAGTGAGAGGGCTATGTCGCGATCAGTCAAAAAGGGGCCGTATGTTGATCCGAAGCTCCTGGCGCGGATCGAAAATATGAACCGGGGCCGGGGGGAGCGGCAGATCCTCAAGACGTGGTCGCGGGATTCGACGATCTTTCCGCAGTTTGTCGGGCATACCATCGCCGTACACGATGGGCGCCGGCACGTGCCGGTGTACATTACGGAGCAGATGGTTGGACATAAACTGGGCGAATTCGCCCCTACGCGCAATTTCCGCGGTCATAGCCGATCCGAGCGCACCACCACCGTCGCAAGGTAGTGCCCCGGTCACAGTGAGACAAGCATGCAGACAAGAGCAACGGCCCGCTTCGTGCGGATGTCGCCCCAGAAGGTGCGGCTGGTCACGCGACTGATAAGCAACCGCCCGGTCGAGGAGGCAGTAGCGATCTTGCGCTTTACACCCAAGCGGGCGGCGCGGATGGTGAGCAAAGTGCTGCTCTCGGCCGTAGCGAACGCCGAGAACAACTACGGTATGGACCGGGAGGAGTTGTACGTCGCGCAGGCCGTTGCCAACGAGGGGCCGTCCCTGCCGAAACGCTTTCGGGCCAAAGCGCGGGGGCAGTTCGGCACGGTGACGAGGCGGACAAGCCATGTCACCGTCGTGGTGGACGACGGTCGTTAGCGCGCGGACTGAGCAACTGCGGCTCATTACTACAGAGGGGAAAGCGAGCACATGGGTCAAAAAGTGCATCCCATTGGCTTCCGGGTAGGTGTGTATCGCAATTGGGAAGCCAAGTGGTTTGCGGAAGGCAAAGAGTACACGGACCTGCTGGCCGAGGACCTCGATATCCGTGCGCTTATCGAGAAGCGGCATCCGACGGCCGGCATCTCGCGCGTCGAGATCGAGCGCAGCGTCAACGAGGTGAATGTCGCGATCCATACCGCCAAGCCGGGCATCGTCATCGGGCGCCAAGGCTCTGCGGTGGAAGAAACGCGCCGGCTGCTGGAGCGGCTGACGCTGAAGAAGGTCCGCGTCAATATCATGGAAATCCGCACCCCGGAGCTTGAGGCTCCTCTCGTGGCGCGGGCCGTCGCCGAGCAGCTGGAGAAGCGGGTGTCTTTTCGCCGGGCACTGAAGCAAACGGTACAACGCACCATGCGGATGGGCGCCCAGGGTATTCGCATTGGCATTGGCGGACGGCTCGGTGGCGCCGATATGGCCCGCCGGCTGACGGAGATCGAAGGCAAGGTGCCGCTACATACCCTGCGTGCCGACATTGATTACGGCCGCGCCGAAGCGCTGACGACCGCCGGGCGGGTGGGCGTGAAGGTCTGGATTTATCGGGGCGATAAGCTGCTCGAGGGCCGCAGCGATATGGACTATGACGACTCGTGGGAGCAGCGCCGTGACCGGCTCCGTGAGCGCGAGCGTGCCAGAGCCGCGGCCCAGCGGCGCCGCGAGGCCGCGCAGCCCACCGCGGCGGCGGGGCCGGCTCCTGAAGCTGCCCCGCCCACCGAAGCGACGGAGACGGCACCGGACGGGGCCTAGTGAGGGTGCGCGTGCGCGGGGCGGACCGTGCCACAGTGGGAGTGTGATGATGTTGATGCCTAAGCGGGTCAAGTTCCGCAAAAAGCACCGCGGGCGCCGCCGCGGCCGCGCCCGCAAGGGCAACACGGTAGCGTATGGGGAGTATGGCCTCCAGGCGCTGGAGCCCTGCTGGCTGACAAGCCGGCAGATCGAGGCGGCCCGCCGAGCGATCACGCACCACATTCGGCGCGGTGGCAAGGTTTGGATCCGGGTGTTTCCCGACAAGTCAGTCACCGCGAAGCCGGCGGAAACGCGCATGGGCGGTGGCAAGGGTAATCCCGAGTTTTGGGTCGCCAGCGTCCAACCGGAGCGGATGTTGTTCGATTTGGCCGGGGTCCCGGAAGCGCTGGCCCGCGAAGCGATGCTGCGGGCCGCGCACAAGCTCCCGATTGCCGCCCGCTTTGTGGTCGGCGAGCGGGCCGGCGAGGCCGAGTTCGCGGTGCTTGGCCAGCGGATGGCCGCACAGGCCGCGGCCGAGGATGCGGCGGCCGCAGCAGCGGAGGAAGCGGCGGCAGCGGCTCTTACGCTGGAAGAAACCGAGAGCGCAGAGTAAGCGATGGACGTGAGCGAGCTGCGGGCCATGAGTGATGCGGACCTGCGGGACCAGTTCGCGGAGAGCAAGCGCGAGCTATTCAATCTGCGGATGCAGATGGCAGCACGGCAACTAGAGAACTTTCGCCGCATCCGGGAGGTGCGGCGGGACGTGGCCCGTGTGCTGACCGTGCTCGGCGAGCGGAGCCGTGCCGGTGGTGCGCAGAGCTAGAGTGCGCTGGGGGTCATCAGGGCTAGAGCCTGTTGAACGCCAAGGTGATGAGGAGTAGACGTGGTAAGAGGTCGGCGCAGAGTGTTTGAGGGGCGCGTGACGAGCGACCGCATGGACAAGACCATCATGGTGGAGGTCCAGACGCTCCGCCGGCACCCGCGCTATGAACGGGTGGTGCGGAGGCGGAAGCGATTCATGGCGCACGACGAGGAGAACACGTGCAGCGTGGGTGACCTCGTCCGTATCGAGGAGTCGCGGCCGCTCAGTCGGCGCAAGCGCTGGCGGCTGATTGCCGTCCTCACGCGGGCCGGTGAGCGGCGCGGTGCCGGAAGGCCGCCCGCAGCGGTGGAAGCTGCGGTGGTGCCTCCCAGTGCTGCGGAACCGGAGGCCGCCGAGCCGGTGGCGATGGCCGAGACCGCCGCTGAGGAACTGGAGACGCAGGCATGATCCAGAAAGAGTCTCGGCTGCGGGTCGCTGACAACACCGGCGCCAGAGAGGTGCTGTGTATCCGGGTGCCGAAGGGGATGAACCGTCGGTACGGTCACGTCGGCGACGAGATCGTGGCCTCGGTCAAAGATTCGACGCCCCAGGCCATCCCCGCGGCGCGCAAAGGCACCGTGGTGCGGGCGGTGGTCGTGCGCGTGGTGAAGGAGTACCGCCGCCCGGACGGCTCCTACATCAAGTTCGATGACAATGCGGCCGTACTGCTCAATACGCAAGGAGTGCCGCTGGGAACACGTGTGTTTGGGCCGGTCGGTCGGGAGCTGCGCGATAAGGGCTTTATGCGGATCGTGTCCCTGGCGCCCGAGGTGCTCTAGCGACGAGAGGCGTGGCTTCCGGAATACCGGTCAGAGAAGGCAAGAAGCGTGGCTGCAAGAATCCGCAAGAGCGATACCATCGAAGTGTTGTCCGGCCGTGACCGCGGGAAGCGCGGGACGGTGGAGCGCGTCATCCCCCGGGAGCGGCGCGTTGTCGTCGAGGGCATCAATATCCGCAAGCGCCATACGCGGGCACGGCGCCCCGGCGCTCCGCAGGGTATTATCGAGTTCCCGGCACCGTTGCATATCTCGAACGTCGCGGTCGTCTGCGAATCGTGCGACCGACCGGTGCGCGTTGGCTTCCGGTTTCTCGCCGACGGCAGCAAAGTGCGCTTCTGTCGTCGCTGCGACGAGGTGATCGCTATGGTCGAGTCCCGGCCACGCGGCGCGGCGCAGCCGGCCGACACGGAGGCCGCGGAGGCATAAGCGCAGCGGCTACCGGTGGTCGGCAACGACGACGGTCGCGAGGAGATCGTGCATGGCACCAAGACTGCTGGAGCGCTACCAAACCGACATTCGCCCGCACATGGTGGAGCATTTCGGCTATAAGAACACGATGCAAGCGCCAACCTTGGAAAAGATCGTGGTCAACATCGGCTTGGGCGAGGCAATTCAGGATGCGCGCGCGCTCGACGCGGCGACGAACGACATCGGCGTGATGACCGGGCAGAAACCGGTGATTACGCGCGCCAAGCGCTCGGTCGCGGCCTTCAAGGTGCGGGAAGGCATGCCTATCGGCGCGATGGTGACGTTGCGGGGCCGGCGCATGTGGGACTTTCTGGATCGGCTCATTGGCATCGCCCTGCCGCGCGTCCGCGATTTTCAGGGTGTATCCCCGGATTCCTTCGATGGGCGGGGGAACTATACGCTGGGCCTGCGCGAGCAGCTGGTGTTTCCGGAGATTGACTACGACAGAATTGACAAGGTGCGCGGCTTCGAAGTGAACGTGGTCACGACAGCGAGGACGGACGAGGAGGGAAGGGAGTTGCTGCGTCAGTTCGGGATGCCGTTTCGCAGCAGCGGGGTGGAGCCTCTGGGGTTTTAGCGGCTCGGAGCGGAACCGCCCGGCCCTCATCCTGACGAGTACTGTCGGAGGTAGAGCGGAGTATGGCGAGAAAAGCCAAGATCGAGAAGTGGAAGCGCCCGCCCAAGTACGCGGTGCAGCACCGCAACCGGTGCCGCTTGTGTGGGCGGCCGCGCGGGTACATGCGTAAGTTCGGCCTGTGCCGCATCTGCTTCCGCGAAAACGCGCTCGAAGGCAAGTTGCCTGGCGTGAAGAAGTCAAGCTGGTAGGGAACGCCCCGGTCGTAAGGAGTACTGAGCCGTATGACGATGACTGATCCTGTGGCTGATATGCTCACGCGGCTGCGGAATGCCTCGATGGCGGGCAACCTGACGACCGCTATCCCGGCATCACGCCTCAAGATCGCCATGGCCCGCATCCTGAAGGAGACGGGCTTTGTGGAGGATTTTGAGCTTGATGGGGAGCCGCCCCGCAGGAATATCGTGGTGCATCTGAAGTACATAGACGGCAACGAGCCGGTGCTCGCGGGCCTGAAACGGGTGAGCAAGCCCAGCCGGCGGGTGTATCGCGGCCACAAGGACATCCCCCGCGTGCTCGGCGGCTTGGGGATCGTGATTATGTCCACGTCGCGGGGCCTGATGACCGGGCGCGAAGCCTTCCGCCGCCATCTCGGTGGCGAGGTCCTGGCATACGTGTGGTAGGTGTGAGGAGAGTCGGCGCATGTCTCGTATTGGTCGCCAGCCCATCCCGATCCCGGCAAACGTGACGGTGGACATCTCCGGCCAGACGGTCGAGGTCCGGGGGCCACGTGGCACGCTGGGGCGGGAATTGGCCGCTCCCATCAAGGCCTCACTCGAAGATGATCGGGTCGTCGTGCGGCGTGCCAGTGACCAGCGCGCACATCGTGCCCTGCACGGCCTCTCCCGCACCCTGGTGGCGAATATGGTCGAGGGAGTAACCAGCGGGTTCAGGAAGACCTTGGAGCTTGTGGGCACCGGGTATCGGGTGCAAGAGGCCGGCCAAGGTATTGTGTTGCAGTTGGGGTTCTCGCATCCGGTAGAGCTTGACCCGCCGCCGGGCATCGCCTTTAGTGTTGCTTCGATCACGCGCTTCTCGATAGAAGGCATTGACAAGGAATTGGTTGGCGAGACCACTGCGCGCATACGACGCATTCGCCCGCCGGAGCCGTATAAGGGTAAGGGCATCCGCTACGCTGGCGAATACGTGCGCCGCAAGCCGGGCAAGGCCGCGCGGGCGGCCGAGTAGGGCCGAGCGAACAAGGTGATGAGTGATGGCTAGACCCAAGACGCGCGGCGAGGCGCGCAGAAGACGTCACCGGCGGGTGCGCCGCAAACTTGCGGGCGTCGCCGCGCGTCCCCGGCTGAATGTCTTTCGCAGCCACCGGCATATCTATGCCCAGGTGATTGACGACGAGCGCGGCCACACGTTGGCAGCGGCCAGCACCCTGGAGCCAACCATTCGCAACAACGGTGCGACCCAGGGCAAGGGTGACGGTGCGGTTCAGGTAGGCCAGCTGGTTGCCGAGCGTGCGCTGGCCGGTGGTATTGGGACAGTGGTATTCGACCGCGGGGGCTACCTGTACCACGGCCGCGTCAAGCGGCTGGCGGAGGCGGCCCGCGAGGCCGGTTTGACGTTCTAGGTGCGCGGCTGGTGGGTACGGTGCTGGGGGCGCCGGGGGCCGCGTTGGGCGTACACCGGCCGTATGCTGACGAAGTAGCCGTGTAGAGGCAGTGGAGAGTTGGAGCAACATGACCAGAAGCCTATCGAGTATCAATCCAGATCAGTTCGATAACCTACGCGAGCGTGTCGTGTCGCTCAACCGCGTGGCGAAGGTCGTCCGCGGTGGACGCCGCTTCAGCTTCAGCGCCGTCATGGTCGTGGGCGATGAATCCGGCCACGTCGGTGTGGGCGTCGGCAAAGCTCGTGAGACGGCCGAGGCCATCCGCAAGGGCGTCGAGCGCGCCAAGAAGAATATGTTCATGGTGCCGCTCAACGGCACGACCATTCCGCATCCCATCGAGCGGCGGTTCAGCGCTGCCCGGGTGATGCTCAAGCCGGCCGGTCCTGGTACCGGCGTGATCGCCGGGGGCGCGGTGCGGGCGGTCGTAGAAGCCGCCGGCATCCGGGACATACTGACTAAATCGCTCGGTTCAGATAACGCGATCAACGTGGTCAAGGCCACGGAGTCGGCTCTGCGGGAGCTAGTCACGCCCGAGCAAGTCGCCAGCAAGCGTGGCATCGAGGTCGCGGACCTGGAAGGCTAATCCACTGAAGGCAAGACGCTCATGAGCGCCAAACTACGCATCACCTACACGAAGAGCAGCATCGGCTATAGCAAGCGGCAGAAGGAGACGGTCCGCTCGCTGGGTCTCCGCCGCCTGCGCCAGAGCGTGATCCGGCCGGATAACCCGGCGGTGCGGGGCATGGTGCATCATGTGCGCCACCTAGTACAGGTCGAGCCGTGGTCCGATCCGGCCAGTGGCGCGACCGAGGACGAGTGCAAATGAAACTCCACAAGTTACGGCCACCCACCGGTGCGCGCCGCGCGCGCCGCCGCGTCGCCCGCGGACATGGTTCCGGGCGCGTGAAGACCGCCGGGCGGGGCAGCAACGGGCAAGCCTCCCGCTCCGGCTTTCGCCGCCGGTGGGCCTTCGAGGGTGGCCAAACACCGCTCACGCGGCGGCTTCCGAAGCGCCGCGGCTTCAAGAATCCCACGCGAGTTGACTACGAGGTGCTCAATGTCGGATTGCTGGACGAGCACTTCGCGGCAGAGACCGACGTAACCCTGGAGCTACTCACCGCGCGCGGGCTTATCCGCCAGCGGGCGGCCCATCGGCCGCTCAAGATTCTGGGCGATGGCGCGCTCGGCAAGCTACTCACCGTCCACGCGCACCGCTTTTCGGCGAGCGCGCGGGCTGCGATTGAGGCGGTCGGTGGGACGGTGGTGCTCGTTGGGGCGGAAGAGCAGGCCGCCGCCTCGGCGTAGACTGAGCCGTACTTCCCGCCAGCGCCCAGGGATCGCCAGCGGTCGGTGGCCTGTCAAACTGGACAAGCGTAGCTCCGCGGTGCGAAGGCCCTAAAGCGAGGCAGGTCGGCCAATGCTCGATGCAGTAATCCGCGCCTTTCGACTCCCGGACCTGCGCCAGAAGCTCCTGTTTACGCTGGTGATGCTGGGTCTATTCCGGCTGATCGCGCACATCCCCGTGCCCGGCGTGCAGCCCGACGCCGTCAAGGCCATTTTCGAGCAGCAGGCACTGCTCGGCATGCTTGATATGTTCTCCGGCGGGGCCATGACGAGCTTCTCCATCGCGGCGATGGGCGTCTACCCCTACATCACCGCGACCATCATCATGCAGTTGCTGCAGCCCGTCTTCCCGCAGTTGCGGGAGCTGGCCCGCGAAGGTGAAGCCGGACGGCTGAAAGTCGCCCAATACACCCGGCTGCTCACGGTGCCGCTGGCGGCGCTGCAAGCCTACGCGCAGGGTCAGCTGCTACGGAACGCCGGTACTTCCGTACAAGTGCTACAGGACTTCGATCTCTTCAACCGCGAGACCTTTCTGCCGACGCTGTCCATTATCTGCACGCTTACGGCCGGTACGATGTTCCTGGTGTGGATCGGCGAATTGATTACCGAGAAAGGCATCGGTAACGGAATCTCGATCATCATTTTCGGCGGTATCGTCGGACGGCTGCCCGATACCATTGGCCGGACCGTCGCGGGTGAAGTGGACCTCGGATCGGGACTGGCGCGGTTGGCGGTGCTGGCCGGACTGGCGCTGGTGATGATTGCGGCGATTGTGTACATGAACGAGGGACAGCGGCGGATCCAAGTGCAGTACGCCAAGCGCATTCGCGGCAATCGGGTCTACGGCGGAACTTCAACCTACATTCCCTTGCGCGTGAACTCGGCCGGGATGATCCCGCTCATCTTCGCCACTTCGATCATGCTCCTTCCGGGGACCATTGCCACCTACCTCCAGAGTGTGCCGGGGCCGCTCGGTACGGTCTCGGATTGGATACTGCTCGTGCTGGACGCCAACAGTCCGGGCTACTGGGGCGCGTATTTTGTGCTCGTTGTCGCCTTCACGTTCTTTTACACCGACGTGATGTTCAATCAACAGAACCTCCCCGAAAACCTACAGAAGCAGGGGGGGTTTATTCCCGGCATCCGCGCGGGACGTTCGACCGCCGACTACCTGACGGGCGTAGTGCGTCATATCACGCTCGGCGGCGCGCTGTTTCTCGGTATCCTGGCCATCCTCCCGTATCTGGCGGGCCAGGTCTTTTCCCTCAGCAGTCCGGCAGCGCCCCAATCGGGCTTTACGCTGACGCTCAGTACCGCCGGCATGCTCATCGTCGTGGGCGTGATTCTCGATACTATGAAGCAGCTGGAAGCGCAGCTGATGATGCGTGACTACGAGGGCTTCATCCCGTGACGACCGACCAAAGCTGCGCGGACGGTGGGAGGGACGACGCGGCTGTGGCCGGCCGGATCGTCATTCTGCTCGGCCCGCCCGGCTCGGGCAAAGGCACGCAGGCGCACCGGTTGGCAGCGGAGCGGAAGCTGTGGTACTTGGCGAGCGGTGAGCTTTTCCGGCGGGCGATTGCCAGTGGCGATGAGGTTGGGCAGCGGGTCCGTCAGTACGTCGAGCGTGGCTTGCTCGTCCCCGACAACGTGACCATGGCCGTTGTGATGAGCCACCTCGCGGAGCCGGAGGCCGCGGCCGGGGTGATCCTGGACGGGTTTCCGCGGAGCCGGCCGCAGGCGGAAGCGCTCGATGCAGCGCTCAAGGACCGCAAGCAGCGCGTTGACCACGTCCTGTACCTGAACGTGCCCCTGAATGTCCTGGAGGCGCGGCTGACCGGGCGTTGGCTATGCCGCAGCTGCACGGCCGTCTATCACGATGTCAGCCATCCGCCGCGCGAGGCGGGAGTCTGTGACAGCTGTGGCGGCGAGCTATACCAGCGCGTGGATGACCGGCCGGAGACAATTGCCCGGCGGTTGGAGACCTACACGCAGACGACGGTGCCGCTCATTGCCTACTATCAGCAGCAGGGAATCCTGCGCGAAATAGACGGCCATGGGTCTATCCAGGACATCACCGCGGCGCTGCTCAGGGAGATGGAGGCAGACCCTACCTCCGACGGGAGCGACGGTTGACGGCGATGCCTGCCGGTGAAGGTGCCGTGCCCCGGCCGAGGGCGCAGCGCATGGTACAATCGAAGGGTGTGGTGCGGGCCTCGCTTGCCAACGACCTCTACGAAGTCGAGTTGGAGGGTGGTCAGCTTGTATTGGCCCACCTCGACTCCACGTTCCGTCTGCAAGCGGGTCGCGTAGGAGCGGGGGACCAAGTGCAGGTGGCCCTGGCGCGCTACGACCGGGGTCGCGGCCGTATCACCGGTAAGGAGGGCGCTCGCCGCTAGTGTTGGCGGCCGGGCCATAGCACCACCAGGAGTCGCAGTATGAAAGTCCGCACATCAGTACGACGGCGATGCGATAGGTGTCGGGTGGTGAAGCGCCACGGCGTCATTCGGATTGTCTGCACAAATCCCCGGCACAAGCAGCGCCAGGGGTAGGAAGTGGCCGGTGTGTAGTCACACGGCTTGCTGTTGACTACCACCAGGCGAGGAGGCGAGGATGCCGCGCATTGTTGGAGTAGATATTCCGCTGGAGCGGCCGGTGTTGATCGGACTGACGGCCATTTTCGGGATCGGACGCTCGACCTCGGCGCAGTTCTTGGAGCAAGCGGGGATTGATCCGCAGACCCGCGTGCGCGACTTGACCGACGATGAGGTCGTGCGGCTGCGCGAGCTGATTGATCGTGATGTCATCACGGAGGGCGATCTGCGCCGCGAAGTCCGGCAGAACATCCAGCGGCTCATTGAGATCGGCTGCTATCGCGGTATCCGGCACCGCCGCAACCTGCCGGTGCATGGTCAGCGCACGCGCACGAACGCCCGCACGCGGCGTGGCGCTCGCAAGACGGTGGGAGGGCGTAAGCGGGTAGCGCGGCAGCAGAAGTAGGCGGACAGGAACACGGAGAGACATGGCCGGCCGTTCCTTTCGATTGTCCGGTCATTCCCGTGTGCGCGGGAATCTATGCCTGCCGCCGGAATGACGAAATAGGGCTAGCTGATCGGATCGCCGAGTTGGATGGCCTCGAGGTCTCTGTCGCTCACGAAATGGACCTGGCCCCAGCGATACCCCCGGCCCACAAACACCGCGGCGGTAGTGATCCAGCGGCGTTTGCCTCCCTCAATCAGGTACACCTCCGCGCCGCTGCCCTTGACCAGGTAGCCTTCCTGGGTGTTGAGCGCGAGTGAGCGCATCAGGCGGTCCGACACGGTTTGGACCTGCTCCCACCGGTATCCCCCGGCGGTCAGCGCTTCCAGCGAGGGGATCCACACTCGCTGGTTGCCTTGTAAGACGTAGACCGGCCCGTGCGCGCTGCGTAGGAGACTGCCATTGTTGACCGCCGGGAGCGGTGATCCCTCGGCATAGCGCACTAGCTCCACCGGCGTCGCTACCTGCGAGACCCTGGTGAGACGGAGCAGGATTTGGGTCTGCGGGTCCGGGATGTGTCTCCGCAAGCCGTCAACCAGCACGTACACTTTGCCGGTGTCCGGGTCGCGCAGCAGGTCGCCGCCGAGCCGGTCCTGGGGCGACTGAGCGAAGTCGCGGCCGCCTTCACGCAAGGCATAGAACCGCTTGTCCCCCCCGCCGACGTACAGCCGACCGTCTGCGCCCAAGGCTAGCGGGGCGCGCAAGCCGGACAAGGTCTTGAAGGAGCCGACGACATTCCCTTCCGCCCCGAGGACGTACACCAGACTGTCGCCGGCGGCAACGTACACGAGGTCGTTGGCCCCCACGACCGGGCCGGCGTGTAGCGTGCCACCGGTCTGGTAGGTCCAGCGTAGCAGTCCGGCGGTCGTATAGGCGACGACGCGGCCGTCTTCCGCCGTCGCGTAGATGGTGCCGTCCGTTCCCAGCGCCGGTGTACCGAGCACGCGCGCGCCAAGCTCGGTCTTCCATAAGACGCTGCCATTGTCGCCGTCGAGTGCCCACAGCTTGGTTGTGCCGAAGTAGACGGTGCCGTCGGCCGCTACCACTGGGCCGGCGGTGATCGGCGCATCGAGTTGGCTGGTCCACAGCCGGCTCCCACCAGGGCTGCCGGCATAGGCCATCCGGTTGTCGTCTCCCCAATACACCACGTCGTTGGCCCCCACCGCTGGCGCAGTGCGGATGGTTCCGCTGGAACGGAGGCGTTTGTGTTTGGTGCCGTCGGGATTCAAGATCAGCAGGGCACCGGCCCCAGCGGGGAGGACGATCCGGCCATCGGGGGCTATGGACGGGGAGGCGCGGATGTCCGCGCCAGTGTCGTAGGACCATATCTTGGAGCCATCCGCCGTCGCAAGCGCATACAGCACACCGTTGCGCGCCGCGACGAGCAGCTCGCCGCTGTCGGTGAGCAGCGGCGTGGCATCTACGGGTATCGCCAGTCTGAATCTCCCGACGGCTTTCGTCAGCTCGCGCTTCCACAGCTCATGGCCTTCGGGGTGCAGAGCGCGGATGATACCGTCGTCCGAAGCGATGTAGATCGTGCCTTGGGCGTCAATGACCGCCCCGGCAGTAAAGGAGGCCTTGGCCAAGAAATACCACGCCAGTTGGGGGTCTATCGGCCCCGATACTGCGGCGCGGCCGGTGTGGCGAGTGTCGTGCTGGTGCATCGGCCACGCGCCGGGCGCCAGGCCGGCCGCCAAGGACGGGCCGGGTAGGATGGCCAGGACGAGCGCAATCGTGGGGAGCAGCGAGCGTAGTAGACGCATCTGGATCACCATTGTGTAGAGTGTAGACCGTGACTGTTAAGGTACCGTAAACTCGGTATCAACGCTCTGTAGACGTTAGGCTGCCGGTTGTGCGGGCGCCCTTGTACTTCCGCCCCTGCTCTGGCCCAGTGCGGGCAGGAGCGGTACACTGTCAAGCGGCGCGTGGCCGACACGCGGAGCAACGTACCAATAGGCCGGCGCCGCTGGCGTGAGGGAGGTCGTGAGGCATGCCTAAGGGATACACCGGTCGGATTTTGCACGTAGACCTGGCGGATGAGCGTACCTGGATCGAGGAGCTACCGGAGGTCATATACCGTCGTTACCTCGGCGGTAGCGCGCTCGCCTCGTACTTCCTGCTACGCGATATGCCGCCTGACGCCGACCCCTTCGGCCCGGAAAATTTACTCGTCTTCACTACGAGCGTCATCAACGGCACCCCGGTCTCGGGCGCCAATCGCTATACCGCCGCCGCGAAGTCGCCGCTCACGGGCGGGTTCGGCGAGGCTGAGGCGGGCGGTTTTTGGGGGCCGGAGCTGAAGTTCGCCGGGTACGACGGGATCGTTATTCACGGCGCGGCCACCAAGCCGGTCTATCTGTGGATCAACAACGTCGAGGCGCCGGATAAGCCTGGCGAAGTAGAGGTGCGCGACGCCTCGCACCTCTGGGGCAAGGGGGCGCAAGAGGTCCAGACCGGGCTGGAGACGGAGTTGAAAGAGAAGCGCATTCGGGTGCTGCAAACCGGTATTGCCGGCGAGAACCTCGTGCGCTATGCGGCGCTGGTCAATCAGTGCCGGCACTTTCACGGACGAGCAGGCCTCGGTGCCGTGATGGGGTCCAAGAAGCTCAAGGCCATCGCCGTGCGCGGTCGGGCGCGGGCGCTGCCCGAGGAGCCGGCCCGCGCCAAAGCCGTGATTACCTGGTTCAGAGAGAACTACGACCGCGACCACGACATGATGCACCTCTACGGCACACCGCGCGGCATTCCCGCGTTGCAGGCCGACGGTATCCTGCCCACGCGCAACTTCCAGGACAGCACATTCGACGGCTTTGCCGACATCTCCGGGCAAAAAATGGCGGAGACGATCTTGGTCAATACGGGCACGTGCTTCTCGTGCCTGGTGGCGTGCAAGCGCGAGGTCGAGGTGCCCGAGTACGGTGTCACCGCCAAACACGGCGGCATGGAGTACGAAACTATCGCCGCGACCGGCACGCTGACGGGGGTGGGTGATCTGAAGAAGATCGCGCAGTTCAGTACCGCCATCAACGACTACGTGCTCGACTCCATTTCGACCGGCGTAGCGATTGCCTGGGCCATGGAGTGCTACGAGCGGGGTCTTATCACCAAGGAGGACACGGGCGGAGTCGAGCTGCGGTTTGGCGACAAGGAAGTGGTGTTGGCACTCATCCACCAGATCGCCCGGCGGGAGGGTTTCGGCGACCTGCTCGCCGAGGGCGTGCATCGGGCGTCGCAGAAGATCGGCCGCGGCACCGAGGAGTATGCGCTGCACGTCAAGGGCCAAGAGCTACCGATGCACGAGCCGCGCGGCAAGAAGGGGCTGGCACTGGCGTATTCGATCTCGCCGACGGGCGCCGACCATATGGAGGCACCACACGATCCCCTCTACGAGGGCTTTAGCGCCGACGACACCAGCCCGTTGACGCCCCTCGGCCTGATCGAGCCGGTGGATCGGCTGGACCTGGGACCGAAGAAGGTCCGGGCCTTCTACTACGCCCAGCTCGTCTGGAGCGCCTACAACTCGGTGGGGATGTGCGACTTCGTCGGCGTGCCGATTGGCGAGCTGTCCTTGAATCAGCTCACCAGTTATGTCGCCGCCGTCACGGGCTGGGATGTCAGCCTCTATGAGCTACTCAAGGTGGGCGAGCGTGGGAATACGATGGCGCGTCTCTTCAACTTCCGGTCCGGACTTACGGCTCAGGACGACACGCTCCCCAAGCGCATGTTCGAGGGTATCGGCACCGGCCCCCTGAAGGGCGAGCGGATCGAGCCGGGTGAATTCGCCCAGGCCAAGCAGCTATACTACCAGATGGCCGGCTGGGATCACGAGACGGGCTTCCCCACCCCCGCGAAGCTCCTGGAGCTAGAGCTGGAGTGGGCTGCGCCGCCGGGCCACACTCCCGATAGCACACCGCGACCGGTCGGGGACTACGAGAGCGCGCGGCTCGGCATCAGCGGGCCGGAGTAGAGCGGCGGCCGGTAGCCCCCACCTAACCCGCGGCCCCTTCCCTGGCAGGGAAGGAGGGGCCGCGCGGTGCCTGGCCGCCTCGCCCTCCGTCATTCCGGTGGACGCCGGAATCCAGGGTGCCCACGAGGGACGCCCCTACAGAGTGGGCAGCGCCGGGCGTGCCGGTCGGTGGCGAGCGGGCCGCTGTGCTGCACGGCTCCCGGTTGACCCTCTCCGAGCGGCAGGGGTAGAATCAACTGCTTGGGGGTATCTCCGGCAGTGGCGCTGTGGTAAGGAGGCTCGTGTGCTCGATGGAGCAGTAACAGAGACAGATGTCACGACGCTCGACCAGTTGTGGCAGGAGTTCAATCGCAGCGACGATGCCCGGTCCAAGCTCTCCCGCGACGATCTCGCGCTACTGCGTCGGTTTGTGAGGTGGTGCGGTCCCAATACCACGGCGAGCACCGTGACTCCCTACCGGATCGAGGGCTTCCTCCAGAAGCAATTGTCCTCGACCACGCTCCCGCCTCGTGCCTATCTACCGTCCTTGAAGCTCTTTTTCACCTTTGCCTCCGACCGCGGCACGCTCACGGATAACCCGATGCGGCGCGTGCGCCTACCGCGGGGGCAAGGTCGTGCTGCGAGGGCAGCCGGGAATCAGGAGGACAGCGTACTGCTCACCGAGGAGAAGCTCACCGAGTTTCAGGCCGAGCTTGAGCGGCTGCAGGAGGAAGAGCGGCCCCGCATCCTGCGTGACCTCTCCGAAGCCCGGGCGGACGGCGACCTGCGGGAAAACGCTGCCTACGACGATGCCAAGAAACAGCAGGGCATGGTCGAAGGACGCATCCGGGAGCTGGAGCAGATGATCCGGCGCGCCGAGTTGCTCGGAGACGGTGAGCAGCCGACGGGCAAGGTTATGGTCGGCAGCCTCGTAGAACTGGAAAGTCCGGGTAGCCGCCGCCGCCGGCAGTTTCGTATTGTAAGCCCGGAGGAGACCGATCCGCGTAATGGCAAGCTCTCGTTTCAATCTCCGGTTGGCCAGGGTGTCATGGGGCGCAGTCCGGGAGAGACAGTTGAGGTGGAGACCCCCCGAGGCGTTACGCACTATCGGATCGTTTCAGTCTCCTGAGGACGGGAGACTGCTCCCGGCGCTGCACAGCCTCCCTAGATGGTGGTATGCAAGTAGGGTGCCGGCTAACGCAGCGACCTCGAATCCCGGCCGTCCCCGGGCATTGGCAAGGGGCGGTGCTTTCTCTCCCCTGGGGCTGGGCACCGCCAAACAAAGGCCACCACAAGCATGAACATTGCCCAGATCGCGTTCGTTCTTCAAGTCATTCTGGCCTTTATGGGCGCGTATCTCGTCGCGTTCTGGTTTGCGATGGTGATTTGGACGTATTACGACATTCGCGCCCGTTCCAAAGACATCTATGTGTATATCTTTGCTACCGCGCTGGTACTCGTGTTCCACGTGTTCGGGCTGTTGCTCTATTACATCCTCCGCCCCCGCGAAACCCTGGCCGAGGCCTACGAGCGCTCGCTAGAGGAGGAGGCACTCCTGCGGGAGATGGACGCGCGGCACGTGTGTCCGTCCTGCCACCAGCGCGTAGAGCCAGACTTTCTGCTGTGTCCCCATTGTCGCCAGCAGCTCAAGCGGAAATGCTCGCAGTGTGACCACATGCTGGACCTCAATTGGGACATCTGTCCGTACTGCGGACGACCGGCCGATACCGGTCCGCGGACCGAGCCGCGCCGGCCGGTCAACGCCGAGAGCGAGCGGAGCGGCCAGCGCGTGGGGCGAGCGGCGCCACGCAGCTAACCCTACGCACCAAGGGCTTACTGCCGGCGCTATCTCGCGGCCTCCTACAGTTCCTTGATGCCGATGTTGCGGAAGGCCACGAGCGTACCGTGGTTTTGCAGCCCGATATAGCCGCGCGGCAGCCGCTCCCGCAGCTCCGGGTAGGTATCGAGGTTGGCATCCACCACGATCACGTCGTTGTGCCTGACGGCCACACGGCGCCCGATACACGTGATCTCCAGGGCGTTCCACTCACCCAGCGGTTTGGACGTGTTCCGGGACGGAGCCACAGAGTCGTAAATCGCGGCGGTGGCCTTCACGTCGGTGGTGTGGTCGGGGTGGTCAATAATCTGAATCTCCATCCCCGCGAACGCCGGCCGGCCCTGTTCGCTGGTCCGCAAGAAGACACCGCTATTGCTGTCCCGCTCGATCTTGTATTCCAGGCGGAGGATAAGGTCTTCGTAGACTCCGGTGGGACGAATCCAGCCCCGGCCCTGACCGTTGCAGACCAACACGCCGTCCGCCGCCGACCAGGCACCTTCCGTTGCTCCTACGTGGACCCAGCCGGTGAGGTCCTGGCCGTTGAACAGCGGCTCGAAGCCGGCGTCATCTGCGTCGTCTTGGGCGTGCAGCGGGTGTACACGCCAGAGTGCGGCCACCGCCGCCATACCGAATAGGGCCAAGCGCAACATATCTCCGTCCTCCTGTTACTCCGTGCTGCCGCTGCGCGCTCCGCTTGGGTCGGCGGCAACGCCATATCCTACCCTGTCTGGAGAATGTGCGGCCGGCACAGTCGGTTGGTATACCGAGGGAGCGAGGAGGCCGTCAAATGGAGGAGTACTACCGGCGGCGCGCGGCGAAGTTTGAGGCGGTCTATGATCGTGCTGATCCGGCACGACGCGCTGAAATCAAGCTCCTCATCAGAGCGGCCCAGGAGTCGCTGCGCGGCAGACGAGTGCTGGAAGTCGCGTGCGGCACAGGATACTGGACCCAGTTCGTCTCCCGGGCTGCCAGAGAGATTACCGCAACGGATAGTGTGGAAGAGGTGCTAAACGTTGCTCGGCGCAAGACCTATCACTGTCCGGTGACCTTTCACCTCGAGAATGCCTACACGTTGTCTTTCGAGGCCGAGATATTCGATGGCGGCTTGGCAACCTTCTGGTTCTCACACATACCCAGAGATAGGATTGATCGTTTCATCGCAGGATTTCACCGCACCTTACGACCTCAATCGAGCGTGTTTCTGGCCGACAACGTGCTCGTCCCTGGTGTCGGCGGGGAGCTTATTGGCAGGGAAGGAGACGATAACACCTATCGGCGCAGAACGCTCCGGGATGGCAGCGAGCACGTCATCATCAAGAATTACTACTCGGCGGAGGACCTAATCGCAATCTTCGGTGAGCCTGTCCCCGGCTTGAGTGCTGCGAACGTCTTCATTGGTCAGCACTTCTGGTACATAACCTATCGGTTGCCGTAAGCGTAGTGTGGTGCATGGCTGGAGGGCACAGATAACTGCCAGCGACGGAGGCGGACGTTGCGGCCACGCCGGGGAGGCGCTGAGTCAGTCCAGGTACTCGCGCAGATGCGAGGAATGCATCGCGGTCCGCAGCTTGTGCAGGGCTTCGACCGCGATTTGTCGCACGCGCTCCCGCGTTAGCCCGACCACGTGCCCCACTTCTTGCAGGGTGAGTGGCGAGTGCCGCCCGACACCGAAGCGCAACTCGATAATGTGTCGCTCGCGTGGCGATAGCTTGGTCAGCAGGTGCTCTACTTCGTCGCGCAACAAAGACTGCGCCGCTCCCTCGATTGGCTCGTCGCAATTCACGTCCTCGATCAGGTCCTTGAGCGCACTGCTGCCATCGTCTCCGACCGGGTTTTCGAGGGAGAGCGTTCGCCGGGAAGCGAGTAAGAGCTGCCGGACCTTGTCCCCGGGCAGGTCCACCGCGGCTCCGATTTCGTGCATGGTGGGCGGACGTCCCAGCTCTTGCTCGAGGTGGTGAATCACCCGACGCAGCTTGTTCACCTTGTCAACGACGTGGATGGGCAGTCGGATGGGCCGCGACTGGTCGGCAATGGCCCGCGTGACCGCTTGCCTGATCCACCACATCGCGTAAGTGGAGAACTTGAACCCGCGCCGGTGATCGAACTTGGCGACCGCGCGCATCAGCCCCAGGTTTCCCTCCTCGATCAGGTCGGGGAGCGGGAGATCGCGCCCCGTGTATTTCTTGGCCACCGACACCACGAGGCGGAGATTTGCGGCGATCATGTGCTGACGTGCCGCTTCACCGTCCGCGACGAGCACCTGGAGCGCGATGCCCTCGTCCTGGCCCAGGTCGGAACGCTCCAGCGTTTGCTGGGCAAGCTGGCCGCGCTCCATACGCTGGGCCAGCTCCACCTCCTGGTCAGCGGTGAGGAGCGCGTAGCGGCCGATTTCGTGGAGATAGAGCCGTACCGAATCGTCGGCTTCGGGCACTTCCCGCAGATCGGCCCGTGTATCGCCGCGCCTGACGCTTGGGCCGCTGGCTGTCACGCACGATCTCCTCGGCGCGACATGCCGTGCGTGGTGGCGCCGGGAGGGCAACGGCGCACGAGCGGCGAGCCGCCGCTACGCAGCGCAGCACCATACCCGGCCCTGAAGGGCCGGCCGGCACGACAACCTGGAGGCATGAAACGCTCTTTCAGGCCTACGGGGTAAGCTGACGGATTCGGGTAAGAGCAACCCTACGCGGACCGGGCACAATACCCGGCGCCGCGATTCACCCCGGAAGTGCTTGCAATCCCCCGCTTCTCGCCGAGAGAACTCGGCCTACACCGGACGGATGTCCGTGTTCTTGGAGAGCGTACCATGCTATCTCTAGGCTGACAAGGGGTGAAGATAGTGGTTTTCAGAGTAGCGGCTAAGAGATTGTCGGGATTCAGTGTCTCTCTGCCAATGACTACTAACCGCTAACACATACGTGCTTTGCGATAGGTCGCAAGTTGAGGCAGCTCACCCCCCGGCCCCCTCTCCACCATGAATGGAGAGGGGGAGGGCTAGGGAGGGGCCAATACCAGTGACCAGTGGCCGCCGGTTGATGATAGGTGGCGGCTGCACCTGCTCAGGTGTCCTCGAACTCACCGGCCTCAGCGGTAGGAAGCATCTCACCGAGTGGACACTGCGTACAGAAGAGGCTGTGGCTGTAGTGCTCGTAGAGCTGGATGAGGCCCTGCTGCTCGCGCGCCGTCCGTGCCCGGAAGCCGGTGCGCTTGCTCATCAAGCGCGTGATCCAGTTCTCCGTCAGGAGCGGGTGTTCGAGGAAGAGCCGCCGGGCACGCTGCCCGGTGCCCGGTGGACCATCACGCGCCACGGCTAGGCTGTACGGCAGCAAGACGTTCACCACGATGTCGGCGGCCCGGCTGGCACCGATGAGGGCCGCGGGCACCTCCTCATCCGACCAGACACCGAGCCGACGGAGATGCCGCACGACCGCGGGGGGTGGCGCCGGCTGCCGTACTAATTCGGCGAGGGTCTGCCAGGAGCGCGCGCGCTGCCGGCCGGAGCCAGCGCGATCACCAGCCACGAGGCGCCGGAGCACAGCCTGGCCCAGCCCCCGCGGCGGCCATGAGACCGCTAGCGCAGCCAGCGCGACGATGCGCCGCACAGGCGCGTTGCCCGGCCGAGTACGATTGGCTTGCCAAGGAGGGGTGTGGACACTGCGCGGGGCTGCGAGGGCGCTTTGTGGCTCAGTGGCACCGGCGAGCAGCGGAAGCTGCCGGGGTAACCGGCTCGGCGCAGTGGGTACGAGCTTGGCGGCCGTCAGCAGGGTCGTTGCGGCGCCGGCCAGGGTATCCAGGTAGTCTGCGCCTGGCGGGTCTGCGCGTGGCAGCGCAGCCAGCGGCACGCTGCGGGCGAGCTGGCGCATGGCAGTGCGGTTCTGACTGAACCCCAGGGCGTCGGCGATCCCCTCATAGAGCACTTGCTCGACGATCTGTGTAGCCGGCAGCGCCGGCTCGCCATCCGGTGTGGCGCGGGCCAAGTCGAGACGGAATATGCGGGTCAGCCAAGCCAGCCGAATATCGCCGGCTATGCCGATCACGTGGGCGGCCCGCTGCCGGTCCCGGCCTGCCGCGCCCGGTAGCCGGCAGCCGTAGCCCCACAGGCCGGCATCGTCTGGCTGGCGCCGGACCGGTCGTGCCGGCGCTGCCGAGAGGCGCGCCGGGTCAATGACGACGCGGGGAATGCGGCGGCCGTTGGCGGCCAGCGTGGGAATGCCGGGGCGATTCTCTACGAGGATGAGGTGGAGGGTGACTGCGTTGTAGCGTGGATTCCGATCGTGTCCGTGTGCCTGCCAATCGCTTGCCCGATGGTGTAGCTCGACTACGGCGCCGCGCACCGCCGCCCTCTGTGGTGGCTCCAAGACCGCTTCCACGAAATCCGGCCCGGCGTCATGGTTGGCGCGGCCGGGGTGGCGCACCCGCCAGCGCGAACCGTCGTCGGCGACGAGCCAGCCGCTGGTGGCGCCCCGCCCGGCGCACCACCAAGCGGCCAACCGCGCTTCGGGACTGCTCCCCGACTGCCTGGCTGTCCTGTGAATCACAATAGTAAATGTGCATGATAGCGTTTCCGGCGGTAGTCCGTCCACTGTGCCTGACCCCCCGGCCCCCTCTCCACCATGTGGAGAGGGGGCCGGGGGGGGGGTCAGGAGAGAAGCTTGCGGGCGACGGCGCGGTCGTCCCAGGGCTGTGGGCGGCCGTTGACGATGATGGACTGCTCGTGGCCCTTGCCGGCGAGGAGCACCGTATCGCCGGCCTCCGCCCGCTCGAAGGCGAGGCGGATAGCCCCCCGGCGATCCGGGCAGCAGAGGAAGTGCGTTCCTTGGCGGGCGCCGGCGGCCGCGGCGCCGGCGGCGATCTCCGCCAGGATGGTCTCGCGGTCTTCCCCGCGCGGGTCCTCGTCCGTGAGGACGAAGAAGTCCGCGTGTGTGGCAGCGATCCGGCCCATCATGGGGCGCTTCGCGCGGTCGCGCTCGCCGGCGCTCCCGAAGACGGCGATCAGCCGGCCGGTCGTCAAGGGCCGGAGCGCGCGCAGCACGAGGTCGAGGCTCGCGGGCGTGTGGGCGTAGTCCACGATGACCGTGAACGGCTGCCCGGCCTCGATAAGCTCCATGCGCCCCGGCGCCCCGGCCGTTTGGCAGAGGGCGGCCACGGCGGCCTCGAAGGGGCATCCCAACACCCCCAGGGTCGTCAG
The DNA here is from genome assembly GCA_965220865.1 of Chloroflexota bacterium. Lineage (GTDB taxonomy): Bacteria > Chloroflexota > UBA11872 > UBA12225 > JAJDUF01 > JAJDUF01. The sequence continues at coordinate 1,072,418 of OZ244848.1, read as the reverse complement.
CGCCGCCAGCACGTTCGCCACGTTGAAGGGTCCTACGACCCGTGGTCGGAGTTGCGCGCTGCCCCAAGGAGTCCGCACCTGCACGGAGGGGCGCAAGCCGTCGTAGGTGGCGCTGACGGCGTGTACGTCGGCCGGCCGGAGGAGGCCATACGTCGTGACCGGAACCTGCGCCAGCGAGCGCAAGTGGGCGCAGTGCGCGTCGTCGGCGTTGAGCACGGCGGCCTTGGCGTGGGGGTGTAGCTTCGCCGGCACGCCTGGCGGCGGTGATTGCAGCGCCAGCAGCCGCGCCTTGGCGGCCACGTACTCCTCGATAGAGCCATGATAATCGAGATGCTCGTGCGTGATGTTCGTGTAGACCGCGACATCCACTTCCGTGCCGTAGAGCCGATCTTGCGCCAGCCCGTGCGACGTTGCCTCGATCACCGCGTAGTCTGCGCCGTGGTCCGTAGCCTGGGCGAGCAGATGCTGTATCTCCGGCGCCTCTGGTGTGCTCTGGCGGCTCTTGTTGGGCTGCGCCGCGGCGCCGGTACCGAGACTGACCGTCGAGACGTGGGCGGCGGTGTGCCCCAACGCTTGGAGCGCGCCGGCGATGAGCGTCGTCGTGGTCGTCTTGCCGTCCGTGCCGGTCACGCCGACGATACCGAGCCGCGCGGCCGGCCACCCGGCCCGCGCGGCGCTCAGGAGCGCGAGGGCGCGTGGCGGGTTGCGGACCACCACCTGCGCCACGTCGGCCGGAACGGCGACCGGCCGGCCGACGACCACCCCCACGGCTCCCCGGTCGAGCGCACCGGCGACGAAGTTGTGCCCGTCGTGCTGGTAGCCCGGATGGGAGATGGCGACGAACAGGTCTCCCGGCTGCACCTGCCGCGAGTCGAACCGCACGTCGGCTACGGCGACACCAGTCGGTCCGGTGACGGCGGAGTCCGGCAGTATGTCCAGCAACGCCGCGAGGGTCGGGGCGCTCCCGTGCTCGCGCTGCTTTGCGTGCGGTGGCGCAGTATTCATGCGTGCTGTCGCCGATGATCGGCGGGGTACCATCATAATACAATCGCGGGGGAAGCCGTCAGGTGTTAGTTGACGGTTGATTGCTCGTCAACGCCGCGTCACGGGCGCTGCTGCCTCAGCGGCGGCATCGTCCGGTTGGCCGCGCAAGAAGTCGAAGTCGCAGCCCTCGGGCGCTTGCAGCACGTGGTCGAGGAAGAGCTTGCCGTACCCACGGCGATAGGCCGGCGGCGGGCGCTGCCATTCCTCGCGCAAGCGGCGCGCGATCTCCCCGGCCGGCACAAGCAGCTCCAGCCGCCGGTTCGGCACGTCCAGTTCGATGATGTCGCCGTCGCGGACCGCCGCGAGCGGACCACCCACCGCCGACTCCGGGGCAACGTGGAGCACCACGGTCCCGAACGAGGTGCCGCTCATGCGGGCATCCGAGATACGCACCATATCGCGGACGCCCTGAGCGAGGAGCTTCTGGGGGATGGGCAAGTTGCCGATTTCGGGCATCCCCGGCGCGCCTACCGGCCCTGCGCCCTGCATCACCAGGACATCATCCGCCGCTACGGCCAGCTCAGGATCGTCAATGCGGCGGTTGAGGTCGTCCGGTGACGTGAATACCACCGCGCGCCCGCGATGCGTCAGAAGCTCCGGCGAGGCCGCGGCGTGCTTGATGACGGCGCCGGCGGGTGCCAGGCTGCCGCGCAAGATCGCCAAGCCACCCTCTGCCGCCAGCGGCTCCGCCCGGCCGGCAATGGTGTCTCGCCACCGCTCATCCACGGTGACGGCCGCCAGGTTCTCGCCGACGGAGCGGCCGGTCACCGTGCGAGCATCGAGGTGCAGCAGCGACTCCAACTCCTTCATCACTACCGGGACACCGCCGGCCTCGAAAAACCGCTCCATCTGGTACTGACCGGCCGGCCGGAGGTTGGCGAGCCAGGGCGTCTCTCGACTGAGCCGGTCGAAGAGGTCGAGGGGGGTGTCAATCCCGAGCCGGCCGGCGATAGCCGCCAGATGCACGACCGCATTGGTCGAGCCGCCCAGTGCATGCAACACGCGAATAGCATTCTCGAACGCGGTGGCCGTCATGATGTCTGACGGACGGACGCGCTCGGTGGCGAGGCGCACGATGTGCTGCCCCGACTGCTGGGCGAACAGGAGGCGCCGGCTATCCGGCCCGGGGATCGCTGCGCCGCCCGGCAGCATCATCCCCAGCGCTTCGGCCAGCGCGGCCATCGTGCTGGCCGTGCCCATGACCATACAGTGGCCCACGCTGCGCGCCAGGGCGCTTTCGAGCGCTTGCATCGTCTCCGCCGAGACGGTCCCGGCGCGGTATTCGGTCCAGTAACGGCGGCAGTCCGTGCAGGCACCGAGGCCCTGCCCGTCGAAGCGGCCGTCGAGCATCGGACCGGTCGTCACCATGATCGCGGGCACGTTGGCACTCGCCGCGCCCATGAGCTGCGCCGGGGTGGTCTTGTCGCAGCCGGCGAGCAGGACCACGCCATCGAGCGGCTGGGCGCGGATCATCTCCTCCGTGTCCATCGCGGCCAGGTTCCGCAGGAGCATGCTGGTGGGTGCGACAAAGAACTCACCGAGCGAGATCGTGGGGAACTCCAAGGGCAAACCGCCGGCCAGCAGCACGCCGCGCTTGACGGCCTCGGCGATGTCGCGGAGGCCCCGATTGCAGTGATTAAGCTCGCTCCACGTGCTGCAAATGCCGATCACCGGCCGGCGCAGCTCGTCGTCGCCGTAGCCCATGCCCTTTGCAAAGACGCGGTGTAGGAAGCTGCCGAGATCGTCGCCGCCATACCAGGCGGCGCTACGCGCCGGTTGCTGGGGGCGTGGCCCTGTCATGGTTATGCTCCTGAAGGTTTGCTCGCAGTACACTGCCGGAGGGGCTGACGAAAGCGTGCTGCCGGTGTAGCTTAACGCATCCGGCCGGCCCACTCGCTGGCGATGGTCCCGCCGACGGCTATAATCGGACGTGCCAGCGGGCCACCCGGCACGCGCTGGGCGCAGGCCGATTCCAACCACACCTTCTGATGAGCGGAGGCTCCGTTATGACGACAGCCGGACAACCTACCTTCGCAGCAGCCCGGGACCTCGCGCGCCAAGTGCTGCACGCCGCGCTCGCGGCCGTCGAGCCGGGGGCGGCGGTGCGGGCCGTGCTGCGCCGCGACGGGGACCGGCTCCTCGCCGGCGACCACGTCTATGACCTAGGAGCAGTGCGGCGGGTTTTCGTCGTGGGCACGGGAAAAGCCGGTGAGCCGATGACGCAGGCGGTCACCGACGCCTTGGGCGACCGTCTCACTGCCGGCACCGTGAACGTCAAGGAGGACACACTTACGCCGGCTGCCGGGACGCTTGATCGCGTGCGGTTCACCGAGGGCGGGCATCCCATTCCGACCCAGGCGGCCATGGACGGCGCCCAGCGGATTGTGGAGCTGGCCCAGGCGGCGGACGAGCACGATCTGGTCATTTGCCTGATTTCCGGCGGTGGCTCGGCGCTTCTGCCGCTGCCGGTCGAGGGCGTGTCGCTGGCCGACAAGCAGGCGATGAGTGACGTACTCATCCGCTCTGGAGCGACCATCAATCAGATCAATACGGTCCGCAAGCACGTTTCGCAGGCCAAAGGGGGGCGTCTGGCCGAGTTTGCCGCGCCGGCGCAGGTGCTCACGCTCGTGCTGTCGGACGTCGTCGGCAATCCGCTCGACTTCATTGCCAGCGGACCGACGGTTCCCGACTCGACCACGTTCGCCGACGCGCTGGCCGTGCTGCGGCAGTTCGACGCGGAGCGCGCCGTCCCGGCCTCGGTGTGGCGGCACGTCGAGCGCGGCGCCGCCGGGCAGGTGGGCGAGACGCCGAAGGAGACGGATACGGCTATCTTCGAGCGGACGCGCGCGATCCTGGTCGGCAGCAACGAGATCGCCGCCGAGGCGGCCCGCGCGGCGGCGGAGTGGCTCGGCTTCCGGACCCTCGTCTGGACAACCTACCTGGAAGGGGAAGCCCGCGAGGTCGCCAAGGTCGCTGGCGCCATCGCCAAGGAGCTGGTACAGCGCAACGCCCCGCTGCCGGCGCCGGCCTGTATGATCGCGGGCGGCGAAACGACAGTCACGGTGCGCGGCGATGGGAAGGGTGGCCGCAATCAGGAGCTGGCGGTGGCCGCTGCTGCCGCCATTCGCGGCCTGCCGCGGACCTTAATCGTCGCCGCGGCGACGGACGGATCCGACGCTCATCCGGATGCCGCCGGAGGCATGGTGGACGGTAGCACCGTTGACAGAGGTAACGGCCTGAACCTGGACCTGCTGGCAGCCCTCGCCAACAACGACTCGTATCACTATCTGAACGACGTCGGCGATCTGCTGGTGACTGGGCCGACGAACACCAATGTCAATGACCTGCTGTTTGTGTACAGCTTCGCCGCATAGTGCGGGTGGCCCATCTCCCGGCGCAGGCGCCCGGCCCGGTGCCCCATGTAGCAAAGCGCCGCGGCGGCCGCTCGCCGGTTAGCCCACTGTCCGGACGGTACCAAGACCGTGACCTACGATTACTCCTCGCGGCCGCCGCAGCCGCGCTGGCGCCCGCTGCACGACAGGAATTCGCTACGCCGGCTGCGGGACCTGCGAGCCACTACCATACTTGTGGCCTTGCGCGTCATCGCGGTCTGCTTTGTCGCCGCGCTGGCCTACGTCTTGGTGGGCGGTGCCCGGCCGTTCTTGGAGCGCGTGGCTGCCCCGGCCCCGGTGGTCACACCCTTCACGCGCCTCGCGCCTGCCACCGTGCGCCAGGCTGCGAGCATGCCCACCGCGACCGCCGTCCCGCTGGCGATCTTCGTTCCGACCATGGTGCCGCCGACTGCCGTCCCGGTGCTGCCTACGCCGACGAAACGTGCCCCTGACGTGTCACCGACAGCGACGGAAGATACCGCTGGCGTGACGCCCACGGTGGAAGGTTCCCCCGGCGCATCGTCAACGGTGGCGGAAGGTACGCCCGGCGTGCGGCCTACCGTCACGCCTTTGGTAGTAGCCACACAGACGGCAGCAACGGCGGTGCCAACGTCTGTGGCTGCTACGCCAACGCCGGAGCCGCCGGCCGCGCCCGACGGTATGCTTGTCCACACGGTTGAGCCGGGCGACTCGCTCTGGTCTATCGCCCAGAAATTCCAGGTGCGGTATCCGGACCTGCTGGAGGCTAATCGGGACCAGATTGATGACCCAGGGAAGATCGCCGTCGGTATGGAACTCCTGATCCCTGCCTTGGGCACCGAGCTGCCAACGCAATAGAGACCGCGCGATGACTGTGGCGATCACTGGACTGGGGTACTTCGGGTCGCTGCTCGCGCAACGGCTCTTGGCCGCCGGTACCCCGGTCGTGGCCCTCGAAAACGGCTTCGCAACCGACGCGACGGCAGTGGCCCACCTGGCGCAGCAGTCCGGCTGTCGCGTGATCGAAGGGTCAGTCTGCGATCCCGCTGCGGTTGACGCGCTGTTGGCAGGCCGGCGTGTCCAGTGTGTCGTGCATCTCGCCGCGCAGGCGAGTGCTCATCCCGCTGCCGCGTCGCCGGCGTATACGGAGGAGGTCAACCTGCGCGGCCCGCGCGTGGTACTCGACGCGATGGTCCGCCACGGGGTGCCACGCCTGGTCTACGCTAGCTCGTTCCGGCTTTATGGGCCGGGCCTGGCTGGCACGATTACGGAGGACACACCGCCCGGCGAGCAGGCGGATTTATCCCACCTCTCCAAGCTGTACGTCGAGCACCTGCTGGCCATGTATGCCGGAATGCACGATCTGACGACCGTCTCCTTGCGTTTCGGCCTGGCCTACGGTCTCAGCCCGGTGATGAAGACCGCTCGGCCGTTTATGACGGCGCCCAACCTTTTCTGCCTGCAAGCGGCACGCGGCGAGCCGCTCCAGCTCCACGAGACGGCCCGCCGCGCGACGGCGCTCGTCCACGTAAACGATGCCGCGCGTCTGCTAGCGGCCGCGGCCGACTGGCCCTTGTCGAGCGGGCACCACGTGTACAACGCCGCGGCGGAGGTGGCAAGCGTCGCCGCCGTGGCGCGGCTCGTGCAGCAGGCCGGCCGGCGGCGGGGCCTGGCCGTGCGTCTCACCGGCCCCGGCGCGGCCGCCGACGAGGGGCCGGCACCGTTCACGCTCTCGTCGCGCCTCGCGCAGTGGGACTGGCGCTGGCGCAAGGCGTTGGCGCAAGGGATTGCAGAGGTGCTGGGCTATTTTGCGGCGCCGGACGAGGGGGCGTAGGGGGCTGGCCTCACCCCCCGGCCCCCTCTCCACCATGTGGAGAGGGGGTGTGCGGCGGCGACCGGTCGGTGGTTGCTCCCGCTCCCCGCGGGAGAGGGCCGGGGTGAGGGCAGCCGGAGCTACCGGCCCCCCTATGGCCCCCCCGCTCCGCAGGGGGACGGGCGCAGCACGCTGCGCCCCTACAGGGTTTGGGGCAATACTGCTACCCGCCGGTGCTTTGCACCGGGTTACGCAGCGTCCCGACGCCTTCCACTGTGCCCTCGACGACGTCACCGTCGCACAGGAATATCTCGTCGGCGCCGTCCGGTCCGAGCGCCACGCCGGAGGCGATCAGGTCACCAGGTTCGAGCGTGCAGTAGCGGGAGATGTAGGCGATCATCTGCGGCACGTTGAAGATCATCCGGCTGGTGTTCGACGAAGTCCGCACCTCGCCGCTCACGACCGTTTGGAGGTCCAGATTATTAATATCGGGCAGACAGTCCCGATCCACTATCCAGGGGCCGACGGGGCAGAAGCCGTCCAGCCACTTGCCGTTCAACCAGTCGAAGAACTCATACCGCTCTAGCCCAGAGCGATCCGGCGGGAAGCGCAACTCGCGGGCCGAGACATCGTTGATGACGGTGTAGCCGAAGATGTGCTCCATGGCCTGCTCCACCGGGATGTCCTTGCCTGGCCGGCCGATCACCACGCCTAGCTCGATCTCTTCGACCAGTTGCGAGACAACGCCGTGGTAGGGAATGGGATCGCCCGGCCCTAGCAGCGCGGTCCTCGGCTTGATGAACACCTTCGGGGTGTCAACGTCCAGGTCAACCGGGACCCGGGCGTCGGTGGGGTGATAGTTGGCGGCCAGGGCCAGTATCTTGCCCGGCTGTCCAACTGGCGCCAGCAACTGAACGGCGCTGCAATCATGGTGGACCATGGCCGCCGCGGCCGCTTGCTCGAGGCCGCTGTGGTCTAGCAGGAGTAATGGGCCAAGATCACCCCCGGTCGCCGGAATCTCGGCGATCTGCTCGCCGTCCAGGATACCTACGGCCGGGCCGCGCCCGCCCGGTGCCAGATAGCGCACGATACGCATGGTTTACCTCCTCACTCTTGGGCCGGTGTCCGGCCGCCTGTAGTCCGCTTCCGCGCGAGGCGCCAGCGGTGGCTCCATGATACCGTCGGCACCGCCCGTCGGCCAAGATAGCCGGCCGGGCTTCGCTGGCGGCTGGCGTTGGCGGTATCATGGCATTGAGCGGCTCGCTGGCGTGTGCCACGTGTGCCGCCGAGTCGTCATCCGCAACAGACTATGCAATCCACCAACCGGCCGGCCTTGCTCCTGAAGGCCCGACCGACTCCGACGCAGCTTGCTGACCGCTTCCGCGACCCGGCGCCCGACGGGGTGGAGCTGTACCTCGACGTGCGCGACGTGAGTGGGGCGGACTGGCAGGAGCGGCTGGTACATGCCTGGCAGCAGGCCGCCGTTCCTGCGGAAACAGTCACGCTGATCGAGGGTCCGATCCGGTCGCTCGACGGGGCGTATTTCGACCTCACTCGCGCTGCCGACGCGGACTATGAGCTGATTGACCGGCTCCTCGTCGCCGCGCGGATACTGGCTGCGCGGGCCATCAATATCCACTGCGTTGCCCCGTGCTCCGACCCGGAGAGCCTCGCGGAACCAGTGCGTGAGGAGACGCTAGAGGCGGCGCTCCCGTTCGTGCGTTGGTTCGTCACGGCCTGCGCCGCGGAGCGGGTGTGGCCGCTCATCGAGAACATCCCTCCGGTAGGGCGCATGCGGGAAGCGGCCTTCGTGTACACGCCTATCGGGGTCGAGCCACGCGACCTGGCCTGGTTCACGGCCAACGTCGAGGGGCTAGGCATCACGCTGGATACCTCCCACGCGCAACTCTACGTCAACGCGGCTTGCGGACAGGTCGGCGCCGAGGCGGACCGGCCGGCGCTGCGGTCGGTCGTCGCCACCTATGCGGCGCGCCCGCATCCGGCCAACCTGGACGATTATGTCGCGCAGGTAGCGACGGGCATCCGCAGCGCCCACGTCTCCAACGCCCGTGGCCTGCTGGGCGAGGGGTTACGGTATGGCGATGGTGACGCCGCGCTCGACTCGGTCGTGCGTGTCCTGGCGGCGCATGCCGATTTTCTGGTGACCGAGCCGCTGGAGCCGGACCCCAATCGAGCCGTGCAGATGCGCGAATGCTGGCAGCGGATGCGGGCCGCGCTGGCCGCCGGTCGTGGGAACGGGGCATGAGCGGCCAACTGCCCGACACTCCCCGGCTTGCCCCAGCCATTGACTGGGATGCCGTCGCGGGGCGGCCGGCGCCACGCCTGGAGATGCAGCGACTGACGGAGCGGTTTGCCGGCCGCCGCGTCCTCGTGACCGGCGCCGCCGGGTCGCTCGGCTGGCCGCTGGTGCATGTTCTCTCCGCGCTCCCGCTGGCCGAGCTGACCCTCGTAGATGTCCACGAGCCGTCGCTGTTCGGCCTGCGGCAGGCGCTCGGCGAGCGGGCAACCGGCCAACCAACCGGCGCTGCGAGCGTGCGGTACGTCCTCGCGGACATTCGCCGGGCGGCGCGTGTCGAGTCCTTGCTGGACGGCTTGCACCCGCAGGTGATCTTTCACCTCGCCGCCTGCAAGCACGTGCCGTGGGCAGAGGACGACCCGGTGGAGTTCGTTGCTACGAACGTCCTCGGCACGTTCCACCTGATCCGCGCCGCCGTCCGACAGCAGGTCGAGCGGATCGTGTACCCATCCACGGACAAAGCGATTGCGCCGCCGAGCCTTTACGGGGTTACCAAGCGCATTGCCGAAGGCATGCTACGCGCCGCTGCGTCGGCGGGAAAGCCGGGCGCCATCATCTGCCGGTTTGTCAACGTCCTGGGCAGTAGGGGTGCTGCGTCGGAGACGTTTGTCCGGCTCATCGGCGAGGGCCGGCCGTTGCCCATTACCGACGCGCGGATGCGGCGCTACTGGATATCGCCCCGGCACGCGCTCGCCCTGCTCATGCACGCGGCGCTGCTCGCCGGCCCGTCTCTGATGATGGTACCCGACGTTACCGACGAACTGACGCCTGTGGACATCGCCACACGCCTCTGGCAGCAGTTACGTCCCGGCGAGGCCGGCCCGCCCTTCGTGTCCTCCGGGGCGCGGCCGGGTGAGCGGCTCTCCGAACCGTTATTGCAAGCGGAGGAGCAGCTGGCGCCGCCGGAGGTGCCTGGTCTGCGGCGGGTCTGTGCGTCGCCGGAGGCGGCTGCCGGCAAGATCATGCCCTTTGTGGCGTGGGAGCGTCGGTGTGCTAGGCTGTCGAGCCAACTGGACCGACTGCCGATAGAAGAGCTACGCGCCGCGGTGTTTGGCTGGCTCGATGAGGACACGCACAGGGCGGAGAGCGGGCGCGCGTAGGGGCGCCTGGACAGGAAATTCCGACGCGCCGGCTGGCACGATCCTATTGCCCCCTCAGGGGTGGTGCAAGCTGGCGTCGTCAGGAAGGCTGTGCCCGTGACCGCCGAGGCCCTGCTGCCGCTCGCCCTCGTGTTCGCCACCTCGCTCGTGCTGGGACTGGCGCTCACGCCGCTCGCTGCCCGTCTGGGCACCCGCTGGGGGCTCGTGGACCGGCCCCGGCCGGGCGAGGTGCAGAGCACGGCGCTGCCACGCTCCGGTGGCTACGCACTGACGGTCGCCTATCTCGCCGGGATCGGCGTGAGTTTTCTGCTCGTCGAGCGCTTTCCCGATGAGCAGCGCCGGGTCATTGGCTTGCTCTTGGGCAGTGTTGCCGTGCTGCCGATAGCGTTCATAGATGACTGCAAGCGCCTATCGGCGGCGCCGCAACTGGTAGCGCAGATCGGTCTCGCCCTCATCGCCGTGCTCTTCGGTAGCACCATTGCCACCGTATCGAACCCCCTTGGCCCGGCACCGTTCGGCAGCCAGATCGTGCTGCCTACAGTGCTCGTGCTGCCCGTCACCGTCTTCTGGCTGGTGGCCATCCTCAATACGGTCAACTGGGTGGATACGATGGATGGCCTCGCTGCCGGCGTCGGCGCTATCGCGGCCGCCGTCTTCGTGGTCCTCAGCGTGCTGCTCGGACAGTTCAGCATTGCGGTGCTCCCGGCGGCGCTCCTCGGGGCCTGTCTGGGCTTCATTCCCTACAACTTCAATCCGGCACGCATCATCCTGGGAACGTCCGGCTCGATGATGATCGGCTACGGGCTGGGGGTCATCGCCATTATCGGCGGCGCGAAGATCGCTGCGACTATTCTGGTCCTGGGAATCCCCATCATTGATGCGGGGTTGGTCATATGGCAGCGCAGTCGCGCCGGACGCTCGCCGTGGCGCGGAGGGGATAGCGCGCACCTCCCGCATCGGCTCCACCACCGCGGCCTGTCGCAGCGGCGGATCGCCTTGCTGCTCTACGGCCTGTGTGCGCTCTTCGGCTCCTTCAGCCTGTGGCTGGTGCGGGTCGAGAAGCTCTTCGCCTTCGTGGGGCTGCTGCTCACGCTGGTGGTTCTGGTGGCGTTCGTCCGTCTACGGAATCCCGGTGGCGTTTCCGGGCCATAGCTGCTGCCAGCACCAGCCGGCTGAACACGACGAGCGCCAGCTGGCGTCGCCAGCGCCACGGCTGCCTGACCAGCCGAAATAGCCACTCCAAGCCGGCATTCCGCACCAGTGGCGGCGCGCGGCGCACCCGCCCGGCCATGTAGTCGAGCACACCGCCGATACCCATAGCCACCCCTACATCAAGCTTGGGCAGATTGCGCTGCATCCACAGCTCTTGGCGCGGCGCTCCATAGGCGACAAGCAGGAGGTCCACACGCCCGGCAGCGGACACAGCCGCCCGCGTGTCGGTGTCTCCCGGTGGGGCAGCGTTGCCAGCGAACGTCCCGACGATGGACACACCGGGGCAGAGCGACCGCAGGCGCGCCGCAGTCGCCGGCGCAACACCAGGGCCGGCACCCAATAGGAACACGCGCCAGCCCTCCCGGCGGGCATGGTCAATCAACTGGTAGGCGAGGTCGGTGCCGCGTACCTGCTGGCGCAGGCGGAGACCGAGCAGCCGGGACGCCAGCAGCAGCCCGCCGCCGTCGGGGATCGCGAGGTCCGACTGCCAGAGCGCCTCCCGAAACGGGGCGTGACGCTGGGCGATGACCACGAACTCCGGGTTCGGCGTGACGACGGCAGCCGGCTTACCGGCCGCCATGAGCGTGCTGACGTAGGCGGCCGCCTCGGCATACGTCACATCGTCAACCGGTGTTCCGAGCAGGTTGAGGCGTTTCATGATCTGAGCGGCACAAGCGGTGCGACCGACTGGGCGGATGTGCCGTTTAGGAATACATCGTGCCGAGTATAATCGTGTGTATCGCTGGCGTGCTGTCGCCTCTGTACCGTATATGGGCTGGAAGATCGTTACCAGGCTGGTGACCTTGCTGCCAAAATCGGTCTACGTCGGTCAACCCCAAGCCCCAGGATGAGGGAGTCGAGTGCCTAAGGAGCGCAGTCGCGAGCGCGACGCTGGAGAGACCGTGCCCGCCTACCCGAACTTGCGCCGCCGGCAGAACGGCGGGGTCATGATTCTTTGGCGGCGATACAACTCCCTGCTGATCGTTGCGCTCCTTATCGGCGTGCCTCTCGGTACGATAGTCGGGACCGTACTGGTATTGAACCGGGATCCCCTCGCGCCGGCTGCAACGCGGCTGGCGAGCGCGGTGGTTGCCGTGCCGGAGACGGGAACGACGCAGCCAGCTGTGCCCCTGTTGCCCCAGTGGACCGGTAAGAACCGTGTCAACATCCTGGTCCTGGGGACGGATCAGCGCCCCGGGGAAGACTTCGCGCCGCGGACCGATAGCCTCATTGTCGTCAGCGTTGATCCAGTCACGAAAACCGCCGGCATGCTCTCCCTGCCGCGCGACTTGTGGATCCAGATTCCGGGCGTGGGTGAAAACCGGATTAATGTTGCCTACACGATTGGTGGGACTGACCTCACACGCCACACCGTCGCGCAGTTCCTCGGCGTGCCCATCCACTACCACGTGGTGGTTGGCCTGGCCGGCTTCCGGGAGATTGTTGACCTCATCGGCGGTATCGTCATTGACGTAGAGCGTCCTCTCAAAGACGACCAATTTCCCGACAACCAGTACGGGACCCAGCGTATCTTTTTGCACCCGGGCTTGCAGCGGATGGATGGCAAGACGGCCCTGTGGTACGCACGCACGCGCCACGCCGACAACGACTACCATCGCGTCCGGCGCCAGCAGCAGGTAGTCTTCGCTCTCAAGCGGGCCGGGCTACAGCCGCACCTCCTCCGCAGGGCGCCGGAGCTACTGTCCATTCTCGGCGAGCATATCAAGACGGACTTGGGACTGCCGCAAGCGCTGGCCTTGGCGCTGTTGGCGAAAGACATCAAGCTGTCCAAGACGGTTCATCGGGTCATTGACGAGACGATGACGACGCCAAGCACGGTCAATGGCGGTACGCAGGTGGAGATACCCGACCGGGCCGCGGTGAGGGCGCTGGTGCGCGAGGTCTTCGGCGATGGCCGCCTCATCAGCGAGCAGGCACATATAGAGATACAGAACGCAACGCAAACCAACGGGCTGGCCGGCCGCACGTCGGCCTGGCTGCAAGCGCAAGGGATACCCGTCACGGGCGTGGCCAATGCTCCGGCCGCCAAAGCCTTCACCGAGCTGGTTGACTACTCCGGCAAGGAATACACCCGCCGCATTATCGCCGAGCGCCTGGGCATCGGCCCGGAGCGCATCCGCCTCGAGCCCGGTGCCTCGACGGAGGTGGATATTCGCGTGATTCTCGGCGGCGACTTCACGCTGCCGGGGTCGTAGTGGCGAGGTGGCGAGCCAGAGCCGCACGGATGGTGCCAGGTGTGGTGCGGCTCCGGCTCGCCAGGTGTCTTCCTAGCGCTCGGCAAGCTGCGTGAGCAGCCCCATGCTGAGTGCCGGGTCCACGTTGATGATGCGCCAGCCGGCGGGGCTATCTTCCGCCCCGTTGGTCGTGACGGTGAAACCGCGATCCGGCAGCCCACCGGCTACCTCGGCAAGCTCTTCATCCGTCCCGTAGGCGACATGGTGCAGCCCGCCGCCGGTGCGCTGTAGGAACTCCCAAAACGGTCCCTCCTCGCGGGTGGGCTTGATAAGCTCCAGTCCGCTGGAGCCGTCGCCCAGGCGATAGACCACGATCTCAATGCCCATCTTCTCCGTCGCATCAACGTGCGCGGTCGGCTCCAGCCCCAGGCGCTCCCGATAGAATGCGACGTGTGGCTCCAACTCGCCAAAGACATAACCCACGTGGTGAATGCCCGTTAGCATTCCGTACCTCCCTCTCACCGCTTGAAGTTCGCTGACATTGTAGGCCATTCCGCACCTAGGCGCTGCCCGGTTCCTAGCCGCAATGCTAGCGTACCGTCCGACTTGGCCACCCGTTCGGGTAGACTGGTCACTGCTCACTCCTGGCCGGCCGGGTGCTCATGCTGCCTCACGAGCACATTGCTATCAGCACCATAGCGCTGCCCACGGCGGCCGCGCTTATCGGCCGGCGCCACGCGGCGCTGTTCTGGATCGGCACCGTCCTGGTGGATGTAGACCACTACATCTGGTTCGTGGGCGCCTCCGGCTCTTGGCGACCGACGGGTGCGCTGCGCTTCTTTCGCCAGCACTACCACGATCCGGCCGGTCGGCACGCGCCACCGGCGAGTGCTGCACGGTTTCCCCTTCTGGGTGCTCGTATGGTCGCTCTCCGCTTCTCTCCGCTTGGTTCCCCTTGGTTCCCCGCCTTCAGGGCGGTTGCCGCCGGGCTGGCCTTCCATTGGCTGCTCGACGTGCTCAACGGGTTCCTACGGGGAGAGGCGCCGCCGGGACGTGCGCCGCCGAGGTGAAGACGCCAGAAACGCATGCCTGCGCTTCCGGCCCGTCAGGCGCGCTCGTGACCGACCACCAGCCCCACTACCCGGCGAGCGCCGGCAGCACGACACGCGGTCGCGCTGGCGCAGAGCGTAGCGCCCGTTGTCTTCACGTCGTCAACGAGCAGTACCGTCTGCCCCTGAAGCGCCGTGCTGTCCGGCCCAGGGCCGAAGGCGCCCTGCACGTTCACCCAGCGTGCGCGGGCCGACAGCCCCACTTGTGGCGGTGTATCGCGGACGCGGGTCAGCGCCTTGTCCGCGCACGGGAGACCGACCTGCGTAGCCAGCGCGCGAGCGAGGAGGGTGGCAGGTGTCGAGCCACGCTGTCGAGTGCGGGCCGGGTGCTGCGGCACGGGTACGACCACGTCGGCGGCGCCGCGGCCGGCGACCCACGTATCGGCGAGGAGCCGCGCCAGCGGCCGGGCCAGGTCGGTCCGCCCGCGGTACTTGAACCGCTGGATGGCGGTGCGTAGCTGACCGGAATAGGCTCCGGCGCTCCACAGGACCACCAACACCGGGCGACGGCTGGGGAGCGGGCCGGAGTCGTAGCGTGGCCGGATGGTGGCCCGACACGCCGCGCAGAAGGTGTTGGAGACGACACTACAGCCGGGGCAGCGTGGTGGGAAGAGGAGGTCGAGCAGGCCGCTCAACCCTGCTGACAGCGACTGAAATGCCCGTGCGCCTCGTCGTCTCGGCGCTCGTGGTGCGCGTCGGTGGGGCTGGGAAGCCGAGACGTGGGCAGGTTCGACGGATCGCGGGTCTCCAACGTTAGTAACCGCCATGTCATTATTATGCACATTACTATCTCCGAGTGGTAGGGGCTTGGGCCGCGCCTCACCCCTGGCCCCTCTCCACCACGTGGAGAGGGGGAGTCCGCGCGGCGGCCGGCCGCCGCGTCCGAGTGCCCCTGTGCCGGACTGGATGCTCGCTCGTTGTAGGTACACGGAACCTTGTCTACTGCACCCAAGCTCTCGATGTTTGCTTCCCTTGCGACGGTGATTTGGGCGTGGGTTGGCCCTCGGCACCGGGCATGCACTCCAACCGATGGAGCGCGGCGGCTGCCGCGCCGGCTGCGTGCTGGCGCTGGGGGGCTGGTGCTCGTGGGACTGCTGCTGTTGACGGAAGCGGCGTTCGCCGCGGGGCCGCCGGCAGCGAATCTCGAAGCGACGCTGCCCAACGGCCGGCACTTCCAGCAGACGTCGGATTACCCGGGCGTGGGCTTCGACATCGTTGATCTGCCGACAACGCCGGTCGGCGCAGCGCCATTTTGGAGTGCTGTGCGGGCGCGGGGCGGCCCAACGCTCCTCGGCTATCCCTTGAGCCGGGCGTTCGTCGGCCGGGATCAATGCGTCTACCAAATCCTCCAGCGAGTGATCCTGCAAGCCTGTGGTGCCGGCCAGGTCCAGTTTGCCAACACGTTCGAGCTGCTGGAGCAGGCCGGCAAGGACGAGTGGCTGGCCGCCTTTCACAGCGTACCGCCACCGATCACCGGCGATGGCTCGACCTCGTTGCAGCACGCGATAGAGATACGGCTCGGGTGGCTCACCAACCCGGCCCTGCGCGAGGCCTACCTGCAACCACCGAATGGCGCGGTGGCGGCCTGGTCCCAGGCCGATGCGGTCAACCTCTACGGCTTGCCGATGTCGCGCCCGGTGGATCATGGGCCGTTCGTTAGTCAACGGTTCCAGCGCATCGCCCTGCAGTGGTGGAAAGAGGCGGGGCCGGCCGGTATCCGGCCGGGGGAGATCACGCCCGTCTTGGCCGGCCAGCTCACCGTCGCGGCTGAGTTGGTAGCCGACGTGGCCCGTCATCCCCATGCGCCGGGGGCCACCGTCGGCATGCCTTTACCCGTCGTCGAGAGTTGGCCACCGGCCCTCTCCAGGGAGCCGCCACCACCCGTTCCCCTGCGGTATGGGTTTCAGATGGACATGATGCTCCCTGCCCACCAGGCCACTGCCATCCACTGGACTAAGCAGGCGCAGTTTGGCTGGATCAAGCAGCAGGTCCGCTGGAACGCTTTCGAGCCGGCGCCCGGTCGCTACGACGCGGCCAGTTTGCAGGCGCTTGATGGCGTCGTGGCGGCGGCCGAGGCTGCCGGGCTGAAGGTCCTGTTCTCCGTGGCCGCGGCGCCCTATTACTACGCCGCCGGGCCGGGCCGCCCGCACTACATTCCCGATGAGCTGGCGCAGTTCCTCACCATGCTCGCTATGCGCTACCGCGGCCGCGTCCACGCCTACGAGCCGTGGAACGAGCCGAACCTGATGGGTGAGGGGGCGGTAAGCCGGCTGTGGCCGGAAGGTCCGGCGGAGTTCGTTGCCATTCAGAAGGCGGCCTACCGGGCGATCAAGGCGGTTGATCCTGAAGCCATTGTCGTCTTCCCGGCGCTGGCTCCGACCGGCATCGGCGAGCAACCGGGGTCCGACCGCAGCCGAGCGCTGGACGACCGCGTCTTTCTGGAGCACGTCTACCGGGCTAGTGATGGCGACATCCGCCGCTATTTCGACGTGCTCGGTGTTCATTCCTACGGCTACAACAACCCGCCCGGGGACTGGCTCGGCCACCAAACCGTGGCCACGGCGGGGTTCAAGAGCCACCCCAGCTTCTACTTTCGGCGGTTTACGCAACTGCGCGACGTGCTGCTCGCCTACGGTGATGACAAGCCGCTGTGGATTACGGAGCTAGGCTGGACGAGTTGCCGCCTGCCGGCGCCCGGCCACGAGTTCTGCCTAGACAACAGCGAGGCACAGCGCGCGCGCTACCTGGTTGAGGCGGTAGAGATGCTGGAGACACAGCATCCCTACGTCCAGGCAGTCTTCCTCTGGAACCTGAACTTCCGCTCGGTCGTACCGGAGACGGATCAGAAGTGGGGTTACGGCCTCATCAGCCCCGACAACACCGCTACCCTCGCCTACGCCGCCCTGCGCGACTTCCGCGCGCGTGCTGCATCTTCCCCGTAGCGCTGCGCTACCACATGCCAGATGCGCAAGCCTGTCAGTGGCTAGTGGCCCCTGGCATTGGCCCCTTCCATCCAGGGCCGGGCAATAATGGCGGCCGGCCGCCGCGTCCAAGTGTCCCTGCGCCGCACCAGATGCTTGTCCGTTCTTTCTACAAGAACCTTGTCTGCTGCACCGAAGTTCTTGATGTTTACTTCGCTTGCGCCGGTGATTTGCGCGGGGATCGGCCCTCGCCGCCCGGACTCCGCTCCATTGGCTGGAGCGCGGCGGTTGCGCGCTGGTGTTAGGGGGCTGGTGCTCGTGGGGCTGCTGCTGCTGTCGCAAGCGGTGTTCGCCGCGCCGCCGCCGGCGGCTAACCTCGAAGTGGCAGTGCCCAACGGCCGGCACTTTCAGCAGACGTCGGAACACCCGGGGCTGGGCTTCGACATCGTTGATCTGCCGACGACGCCGATCGGTGCAGCGCCATTGTGGAGCGCCGTCCGTGCGCGGGGCGGCCCTACGCTGCTCGGCTATCCCTTGAGCCGGGCGTTCGTCGGCCGGGATCAGTGCGTCTACCAAATCCTCCAGCGAGTGATCCTGCAAGCCTGTGGTGCCGGCCAGGTCCAGTTCGCCAACACGTTCGAGCTGCTGGAGCAGGCCGGCAAGGACGAGTGGCTGGCCGCCTTTCACAGCGTACCGCCACCGATCACCAGTGATGGCTCGACCTCGCTACAGCACGCGATAGAGATACGGCTGGGGTGGCTCACCAACGCGGCCTTGCGCGAGGCGTATTTGCAACCGCCGAATGGCGAGGTAGCAGAATGGTCCCAAGCCGATGCAATCAACCTCTACGGCTTGCCGATGTCGTATCCGATGGACTACGGGCCATTCGTCAGCCAACGGTTCCAGCGCATCGCTTTGCAGTGGTGGAAACAGTGGTGGGAAGAGGCAGAACTGGCCGACATACTGCCGGGGCAGGTCACGCCCGTCTTGGCCGGCCAACTGGCCGTCGCGGCTGGGCTGGTAGCCGACACGGTCTGCCGGCCCCATGCGCCGGGGACCACCCTCGGCATGCCTCTCCCCGTCATCGAGAACTGGCCACCGGCCGTCTCCAGGGAGACGCTGCCAACCGTTCCTCCGCGCCCCCGACCGGCTATCCCACCCCTCCCTATTGCACGGCACGGTTGGCAGAAGCTCTGTCACAGCCAAGCCAAGAACTGCGGACTTATGTCGTGCGGTCCGGCGACAGCGTCTCGGCCATCGCCGCGCGGCATGGCGTGGACATGTGGTCCGTGCTTTGGACGAACGGGTTGGCAGCCGATGGACTGATCCACCCGGGGCAAGAGCTGCGCGTTCCACTCGTCCCCAGCGGGCTGCTCGCTAGCCCGGAGCCTATCCCTGGAAACGCGACCGGCCAGTTTGGCTGGCCGGCCCAGGGCTGGATTTCGAATCATTTCGTGAGCGGACATCCCGGTATTGACATCGCCGCTGACTACGGTGTGCCGGTCTACACTGCCGATGGAGGCGTGGTAAGGGATGCTGGCTGGAACGATCTCTATGGCAACCAAGTAGTAATTGACCATCGCAACGGCTTCGTGACGACATACGGCCACCTGTCGAGTTTCTCCGTCTGGCCGGGGCAGCTCGTGCAGAAGGGCGCCGTGATCGGCCGGAACGGGGGCACCGGTCGCTCCACGGGCCCGCACCTGCACTTCGAGGTGCTCCGTAACGGATACTACGTGAACCCGCTCGATTTCCTGCCCTAGCGGCTACGCCTCACGCCCCGGACAGGGCTTGGTGGAGCATCTGCCTTACCATGACGAGCTACTGATCCTGGCGTCATGACCCGTGGTCGCGCACGGGGATGGGGATATGCGGAGGGGTGCTATCGCGCCGGCGTGTCGGCGTTGGCACCGATTTGGTTGCGTAGCCACGCCTCGATGAAGGCATCGAGATCGCCGTCGAGTACGGCCTGCGCGTTGCTGGTCTCCACGCTCGTCCGTAGGTCCTTGACCATGGTGTAGGGGTGCAGCACGTAGCTGCGGATTTGGTTGCCCCATCCCGCCGACACCGGCTCGCCGCGCAACTGCGCTTGGGCGGCTTCCTGCTCTTGTAGCTTGCGTTCCAGCAGCTTGGCGCGCAGCAGGCGCATGGCGACGTCGCGGTTCTGGAACTGCGACCGCTCGTTCTGGCACGTGACAACAATGCCGGTTGGCTTGTGTCGCATCCGCACCGCCGAGGAAGTCTTGTTGACGTGCTGACCGCCGGCTCCACTCGACCGGAAGGTGTCCACTTCGATGTCGTCCGGGTTAATCACCACAGTGCGGTCGTTCGGCACCTCGGGGACAACCTCGACCAGCGCAAACGAGGTGTGCCGGCGACGTGAGGCATCGAAGGGGGAGATACGCACGAGGCGATGGACGCCGCGCTCGGCCTTCAGATAGCCGTAGGCGTGGCGGCCGGCGCAGGCCAGCGTGGCGCTCTTGATACCCGCCTCTTCACCGTCGGAGCGTTCGAGGATGTCGGCGCGGTATCTGCGCTGCTCGGCCCAGCGCAGATACATCCGCACAAGTATCTCTGCCCAGTCCTGGGACTCGGTGCCCCCAGCGCCGGCATGGACGGACACGATAGCCGTGCGGTTGTCGTAGGGACCACTGAGCGCCAGCCGAGATTCCAGGGCGTCCAGCTGCTCGTGCAATCGCCCCAAGTCCGCGGCGATCTCGGCGATGATCTCCTGATCCGACTCCGCTGCGGCCAACTCGTACAACTCGGCCAGCTCGGAGTGCTCGCTGTCCAGCCGCTCCCACGTCTCTAGCTCGTCGCGTAGGCCGGAGAGCCGGCGCATGGTCGCCTGGGCCAGCCCGACGTCGGACCAAAAGTCGGGCGCGGCGGCCTGCTTTTCTAGGCGCTGGCGCTTGGCACGCTTGCTGGCGAGGTCAAAGACGCACCGCGAAGTGCCGTAGCCGGTCTTCGAGCGCGTGGAGCCGGGCGCCTACGTCGGTCATGCTCGCTGTCATCTCTCTGCCTCCGAAATGTGGTTGTTGTTGGCTTTGCTGTCTTGAGTGCGGCAAGGGGGTGAGTGCAACGGTGCTCTGAGGACCCGGGTAAGGGTACCCGCTCGTAGAAGGGGGCGGTCAGCGGCCGTGGCAGCGCTTGTATTTCTTGCCACTGCCGCAGGGGCAAGGGGCGTTGCGACCGATCTTCTTGCGGCGGCCGCTGCGCACGGTCGCCGGCGCCTGGGTGGCAACCTGCTCGACCGGGCTATTGGTGAACATCCGTTGCGGCCGGCGATTGGCCTCGTCGGGTGCCGCCGCCCCGTTGGTGCCCCCCGCTGGGAGCGGCAGGTGAAAGAGCGTCCGCACGATGTTGTGCTGCACGTTTTCCACGAGCGACTGGAACAGGCGGTACGCTTCGGATTTGTACTCGGTCAACGGATCGCGCTGACCGTAGGCCCGCAGCCCGATGCCTTGCTTCATATCCTCGATGGCCGTGAGGTGCTCCACCCACAGGCCGTCAATGACTTGGAGCGCCACTTGCCGCTGGACTTGTGCCATCAGCGTGGTGCCGACCACCTGCTCGCGGGCCGTAGCGAGGTCCAGCGCCAGCTCACGCAGCGTTTCCTTAATCTCCGTGCTGTCCTTGAGGTCCTCCAGCGTCAACTCACGCATTACTGCGCCGAGATCACTGCCGTCTGCGGTCGTAAGCCCATCCAGCGCGGAGGTGAGTAGGCTGGCATCGGAGTCGGAGAGCATGTCGGTGGTCGGGAGACCCAACAGCGTGCTGAAGGCGTTCCATAACCCCTCGCGATCCCATTCGTCTTGCCGATCCGAGGTGCAGTAGGCCGCGACCAGCTTGTCCAGCTCGTTGCCGATCAGGTCGCTGATGACCTCGCTGATGGATTCCGCTTCGAGCAGCCGCCGGCGCTGGCCGTAGATCACCTCGCGCTGCCGGTTCATTACATCATCGTACTCGACGGTGTACTTGCGAATATCGAAGTTGTAGCCCTCGACCTTTGTCTGCGCCGTCTCGATGGATTTCGACACCAAGCCGTGCTCGATGGGCTGATCGTCTTCCAGGCCGAGGCGATCAATGATCCCGGCAATCCGCTCGGAGCCGACAAAGCGGCGCATCAGATCGTCGTCGAGGGAGAGGTAGAACCGCGACGAGCCGGAATCGCCCTGCCGGCCGGCTCGACCACGGAGCTGGTTATCAATGCGCCGCGCCTCGTGGCGCTCGGTGCCGACGATGTGGAGGCCCCCGGCAGCCCGGACCGCCTCGGTCGCCGCTGCATTGGGAGGACTGCCGCCGAGAATGATGTCGGTCCCGCGGCCGGCCATGTTCGTGGCGATGGTAACGGCCTGCTCGCTGCCCGCTTGCGCGACGACCAGCGCTTCACTCTCGTGCTGCTTGGCATTCAGGACCTGGTGGCTAATCCCGCGACGGTTGAGCATGAGGGCAAGCTGCTCCGACTTCTCCACCGAGGTCGTGCCGACGAGTACCGGCCGGCCGAGGTCCTGCATCAGCTTGATCTCGCGGATGATGGCCTCGTACTTGGCCGGCTCGTTCTTGTAGACCTGATCGGCAAAGTCCTCGCGGACCATCGGGCGGTGCGTCGGGATCTGTGTCACCTCGAGGTTGTAAATCTTGCGGAACTCTTCGGCCTCGGTCGCGGCAGTGCCCGTCATGCCGGCGAGCTTCTCATAGAGCCGGAAGTAGTTCTGGAACGTAATCGTGGCCATGGTCAGGTTTTCGCGCTGAATGCGGACGCCTTCCTTGGCTTCGATGGCCTGATGTAGCCCCTCCGAATAGCGGCGGCCGTGCATCAGCCGACCGGTGAACTCGTCCACGATCACGACATCGGCGTTGGCGTCGCGGCGGTTGCCGTCGAGCACGCGGCCGTCGCGGCACAGCACGTACTCGCTATCGCGCTGGAACAGCACCATGGCCTTCAGCGCCTGCTCCAGGTAGTGGACCAGGTGGTAGTTCCCTTCGCCGTAGATATTGTCCACCCCGACCTGCCGCTCGACGCGATCAATGCCCTCATCGGTGAGCGACACCGCCTTCAGCTTGAGATCAACGGTGAAATCACGATCTTCGGCCAGCGTATTCACGATACGGGCGAACTTGTAATAGGTGTCGGTCGGCTCTTCGGCCGGACCGGAGATGATGAGCGGTGTGCGGGCCTCGTCAACGAGGATGTTGTCCACCTCGTCCACGATGGCGTAGTACAGCGGACGCTGGACCATCTGTGACAGTGCCAAGACCATGTTGTCGCGTAGATAGTCGAAGCCGAACTCGTGGTTGGTCCCGTAGGTGACATCGGCCGCGTAGGCTTCCTGCCGCGAAACCCGGCGCCAGTGGTCGAGGCGGGGGTCGCCATGCTGCTGCGGGTCCTGGTAGTCCGGGTCGTAGCGACCGCCGAACTCGTGGGCAATGACCCCGACCGAGACGCCGAGCGCGTGGTAGATCGGCCCCATCCAGCCGCCGCCAATGCGGGAGAGGTAGTCGTTCGGTGTGACAAGGTGGCAGCCCTTGCCGGTCAGAGCATTGAGGTAAAGGGGCAGCGTGGCGACCAGGGTTTTCCCTTCCCCGGTCCGCATCTCGGCAATCTTGCCGCTGTGGAGGACCATACCGGCCATCAGCTGCACGTCGTACATGCGCTGACCGAGGGTGCGCTTGCCGGCCTCGCGCACGACGGCGAAGGCCTCCACGAGCAGGTCGTGGAGCGTCTCACCGGCTGCCAAACGGTCCCGGAACTCGTCCGTCTTGTCGCGCAAGGCGGCGGCGGACAAGGCCTCCATGTCCGGTTCCAGGGCGTTGATCTCCGCGGCTGTTACCCGCAGTCGCTTGAGCTGTCGGTCGGTCCCGGCAACCCAGCGCGACACGCCCTGCCAGAAACGGTTGGCGCCGTTGACGGCTTTGGCGGTGGAGGGGGAAAACAGACTGACCATGATCGCCTACTCGCTTCTCACGCTCCCGGCCGCCCTCACCCCGTCCGTCTCCCAGGGGGAGAGGGAGCGGCCGACGGAGGCTGGCAGGGGACCGGTCGCTCCTCATCGGCGCTATCCAAGCGGTGCCCTGATGCTGCCCTAGAGACAGAACGGAGGCCAAGCTCCATGTCGGTAGTCAGCCGGTATGCGGATAACGGACCCACAGAAACAAGCGGGATACCTGAGGAGCGCACCATCCCCCAACTACGAGTCTACGACCGGGCGGCGGGCAGTGTCAATAGTTGACCGCGCCGGCGCGCAGGGAGGGCGTGCTACAATCGCCGCCAGTTGACCTGTTGATTCCGCCTACTGCCTCCGGTGGAGAGTGGTCGTGGCAACCAAGAGTCGTACCAGCGCGGGGGAGACGCCGGCGCGTCGTCAATATCTCTCGATCAAGGAGCGACACCCGGAGGCCCTGCTCCTCTTCCAAATGGGCGATTTCTTCGAGACCTTCGATGAAGACGCCCGGGTGCTGGCCCGCGCGGCCCACGTCACGCTGACTTCCCGCGAGTTCGGCCGTTCCGGGCGGGTGCCGATGGCCGGCGTGCCGGTCCACGCGCTCAAGCATTACGTGCGCCGCCTGCTGGCTCGCGGACACCGGGTTGCCATCTGTGAGCAAGTCTCGGAAGCCGGGCACGGCTTGGTGGACCGCCAGGTGACGAGGGTGCTCTCGCCGGGGACGGTTGCCGAGCCGGAGCTACTGGCGGCAGCGCGACCGAACTACCTGGCAGCCGTCACGGCAGCGCCCAAGCGGCGCCCGGGGTGGGGCATCGCGGCCGTTGAGGTCAGCACCGGTGCGCTGCGCCTTGGCGAATGGCATGGATCCGGGAGCGAGGAGGCCGCCGCGGCGGCCCTCGCCAGATTGGCCCCGGCGGAGTGCTTGCTCCCGCCACGCACCGACTTGCCCGGCCGACACGGTCCATCCGGGCGGGCTACCGCGCCGGGCGGGCAACCCTCGCTCACCGTCGTGGACGCCGCCGCGTTCGACGCGAGTACCGGCCGAACCGAGCTATGCGAGCTATTGGACCTCCGGTCCCTCGCTGCCTTCGATTGTGACCGGCTGACGCTGGCACTGGCCGCCACCGGCGGCCTCTTGAGCTACCTGCGAACGACCAACGCCGCCCTCGTATCCGCGGTGCAAGTGCCGGTGCGTCTCGACCGGCCGGGGCACGTGCCGCTGGACGAGACCACGCTGCGCCATCTCGACGTGCTGCCGGCGTCGCGGCGTCGCGGCGTGGCCGATGGGCGTGGGGTCCGGTCCCTGCTGGAGGTGCTGGACGGCACCGTCACGCCGATGGGGGCGCGTTTGCTGCGGGAGCGGCTGCTCACGCCGCTCGACGACCGCGCCGCGCTCAACCGGCGCCTCGACGCCGTAGGTCGCCTCGTCGCGGCACCGGCGCTGCGGAGCACGCTCCGGCTGATCCTGGAGCGTATCGGCGATCTGGAGCGCCTGATCGTCCGCGTGCAGCATGGCACGGCCTTGCCGCGCGAGCTACAGAGCCTGCGGGCCGGCCTGCTGGCAGCGGCCGAGGTACAAGCGGCCCTGGCGCAGCCGGACGCGCCGACTGACGGGCAGGAGCCGGGCGAGGCCGGTGAGCTGGCGGCCGTGTGTGCCGGCCTCGACCCATGCAGCGCAGTCACGACGCTCATCGGCAGGGCGCTGCTCGATGCGCCCGGCATCCCTGGTGAGGACAGTGGTACGGCCGACGGGCTGCCGCGGGTGTTTCGCCCGGCCTATAGCGCCGATCTCGACGCGGTAGTGGCCTCCATCGAGGCGGCGCGGACCTGGATTGCCGAGCTACAGGCGGTCGAGCGCGAGCGCACCGGTATCCGCTCGCTCAAGGTCGGGTACAACCGCGTCTTTGGATATTACGTTGAGCTGACCCGCGCGGCGCAGCGCACGCACGGCGTCCCCGGCGACTACGAACGGCGCCAAACGCTGACGAACACCGAGCGGTTTGTCACGCCGGAACTCAAGGAGCGGGAGGCCGAGCTTGCGGCCGCTTCCGGGCGCATCGCTACGCTGGAGCGCCAGCTCTTCGAAGATCTCCGGCGCCAAGTTGCCGGCTACGCCGCGACGCTGCGCCGGACGGCGCGCGCCCTCGCCGTGCTCGACGTGGCGCAGGCGCTGGCCCACATCGCCGCTGCGCGCGGCTACTGCCGGCCGGACTTAGTGACTGCCGAGACGCTCGAAATCGAGGCGGGCCGGCACCCCATCGTCGAGGCGGCGCTGCCCCCCGGCGACTTTGTGCCCAACGACTGCACGCTGGCTGCGGAGGACCGGCAGATCATCCTCCTTACCGGACCCAACATGGCCGGCAAGTCCACATACCTCCGACAAGTGGGCCTGATCGTGCTGCTGGCACAGATCGGGAGCTTCATCCCGGCAACCAAGGCCCGAATTGGGCTGGTGGATCGCATCTTCACTCGCGTCGGCGCGCACGACGATCTCGCCGGCGGCGCTAGCACCTTCCTGGTCGAGATGACCGAAACGGCGCGCATACTGCATCGCGCGACGGCCCGCAGCCTGGTCATCGTAGATGAGATCGGGCGCGGCACCGGGTCGTATGACGGGCTGGCGCTGGCGCGGGCCGTGGTGGAGCAACTGCACGAGCGCACGCGCACGCGTACGCTCTTTGCTACGCACTTACGCGAGCTGACCGCACTCGAACGGATGCTGCCGAGGGTGGTCAACCAGCGCTTCGACGTTGTCGAGGAGGCGGGCCGGCTGATCTTCCCACACCGTGTCTTGCTCGGCGCTGCCGGTCGGAGCTACGGCATCGAGGTGGCGCGTCTCGCCGGTCTACCCCTGGAGACCATTGCGCGTGCCACGCAACTGCTGGCCGAACTGGAAGCGGTGTCCCTGCGTCCCACGAACGGGGCCACGACGGGCGGCGGCCATGCTGCCGCGCTGCGCCTGTGGCAGCTGCCGCTGCACGGTCAGGAGGACGCCTCCGATGCCTTGACTGGTCTGGTAGAAGAGTTGCTTGCGGTGGACGTGGGTGCTCTCACGCCGCTGGCGGCGCTCAATGTACTCGCGGCGTGGCAAGAGCGCGCCCGGCGGTTGGTAGGCGCAGCAGGGTCGCCGGCCAACGACTCCGCCCCTCGCGTGCCCTCTGACACGAATCCGCCCTGGCCAGGACACGGAGGGGAATCCGCCTGAAGCGGCTGCCCGCACGGGGAGAAACCCGAGGTGGAAAATGGACGCTCGTCATCCGCGCATTGAACTCCGGCCGTGTCGGGTGCAGGACATTGCAGCGGTGCTGGCATTGTGGGAGCGAGCCGCCACATCGGGAAGCGTTACCGACTACCCCGATGCGATCAGGAAGCGTCTTGAGCGCGATACCGACCTCTTCCTGCTGGCTTGGGACGGCGACCGGCTTGTTGGTAGTCTGATCGGCGGCTGGGATGGCTGGCGCGGGAATATGTATCGGCTCGCCGTGGACCCCGACTACCGGCGCCGGGGGATCGCGCGGGACCTGGTTGGCGCCGTAGAACGCTGCCTGTGCCTGCTCGGTGCCGAGCGGATCACGGCCCTCGTGACCAAGCATGAAGAGCCGGCCAAGGCCTTTTGGCGGAGTGTTGACTACATAGACGACGCAGAGATGGGGCGCTACGCGAAGAATATCGGTTAGTAGGGAGAGGGCTAGGGTGAGGTGAGTACCGCTCTCCACGTCGTATTCGGAACCGGGCTCCCGATCTGACATAGTGGCATGGTGGACGTTGCGCCGTCACGGATACAAACGCTGCCACCGGCCGTCGCCGCGCGTATTGCCGCTGGTGAAGTGATTGAGCGCCCGTTGTCCGTGGTGCGCGAGCTACTGGATAACGCGCTCGACGCCAGCGCGCGCCGTATCGCCGTCACGGTGGAGGGCGGCGGGCGCTCGCGCATCACGGTCGCCGACGACGGGTGCGGGATCGCCGGCCGCGACTTGCGGCTGGCCATTGAGCGGTACAGCACTTCCAAGATTGGCGCCGCCGATGATCTGCTGGCGGTGCAGACATTGGGGTTTCGGGGTGAGGCGCTGGCAAGCGTGGCCGTCGCTGCCGACCTGACCATCATCAGCACCCCCGCGTCCGGACGGGCTACCGAGATCGTCGTAGCGCAGGGCCGCTTGCGCCGTCACGGTCCGGCCTCGCGTGCGCCGGGCACCACCGTCACGGCCCGGCACCTGTTTCGAGACCTACCGGCGCGTTTGTCCTCCCTGGTCGCGGCACCGGCCGAAAATGCGGTCATCAGCCGCTTGATCCGGCGCTACGCGCTAGGCTACCCGGCCGTTGCCTTCACCCTCACCACGCACGGTCGGCCGGCGCTGGCTACCAGCGGCAGCAGCGATCTGGCAGCCACGGCAACCGAGCTTTACGGCGCGGTGGCTGCGGGGGCGACGGGGCTGACGCCGCGGCGGGACAGGGCCGGCCGGCGGTGTACCGGCCTAGCCGCTGGCCGGCATTGCACCTACGCGACGCGACGCGAGGTGACCCTGTTCGTCAACGGTCGCTTGGTCAACCATCCGCAGCTACGCGCAGCTATCGAAGCGGGCTACCGCGACTTCCTGCCGCGTGGTCGCCATCCGCTCCTGTTTTTGCACCTCCAGGTGCCTCCGGCCGCCCTCGACGCAAACGTCCATCCGACCAAGGCCACGGTACGGTTGCACGACGGCGAGGGGGCCGCGGCGCTCCTGCGCGAAGCCGCGCGCGCCGCCGTTGAGCCGGAGGCGGGCAGGACCGACGCCGGCGCTGCGCTGGCCGGCTACCTGCTTGGTCCGCACACGGAGCCGCTGGCCGGTCTCGGCCGCCGCCGCCTTCGCGAGCGACCACCCGATCACGGACAGCCGGGATGGGTAACGGCGACGCCGGCCGCCGGGGACGCGGCTCGGCCGGCCTGGCTGGACGCCGGTGCAACGGGCGAGCGGGTCGTGCGAGGGCGGGACCTCGGCGCGGCCCGGCTCGTGGGCCAAATTCACGGTGCCCTCCTGGTGGTGGAGGGGCCGGTGGGCCTCTGGCTGGTGGATCAGCACCGCGCCCACGAGCGGGCGATCTTCGCGCAGCTCGTCTCCACCGCTGGTGGACAACAGGCGGCGCAAACCGTATTGGAGCCTCTGGTGCTCCAGGTCGGTGCGGCGCAAGCGCCAGCCCTGCATACGCACCTGGAGGCGCTGGCTGGGTTAGGTATCGTGTGCGAGCCGTTCGGTCCCGATGCCTTTGCCGTGCGCGCCGTTCCGACGCTCTCAGGCGTGCCTCGCCTCGGTCCAGCCATCCGCGACGCGCTGACGGCAGCTACCCCCACGTCGAACCGGGATACGTGGGAGCGCGCGCTTTGCGTTGACATCGCGTGCCGCAGCGCCGTCCGCCGCGGCACACGGTTATCCGACGAAGCGGCGCGCACCTTGTTGGACCGGCTGGCCGCCTTGGTTGGCGACGACCCCGTCCAGGTCTGCCCGCATGGCCAGCCCCTCGTTCTCGCCCTGGCCGGCGATGACCTCGGGCGGCGCTTCGACTGGCGCTAGTCGCGCTGACGGCCGCCGGGGCAGCCCCCCACAACCGTCGCTCTGCCGCCGGCGTTTCAAGCATTTGGGAAGCCTCGTCCTTATCCCCTCTAAATCATCGGACGCGCCTCTCGCCCGCTGCCGTGCAACCTCTGGCTAGATCATGCGTTCTAAGAGGGCAAGCGGCCGTAGCGGCGGCGGGGAACGCAGACATCGGCGTTGGCTCACCGGGGCGGTGGCAGGGCAGCGTGGCCTGGACCCTCCGTCGCCCGCTGCGACCGCGACCACACCGACGAGGGGGAGGCAGCGCGTTCACGCAGTGAGACAAGGAAGCCGGGACGAGAGCACAGCACTGTCAAGAACCCACCCTACACCACGATCTTACCGACGAGATAAGGAGTATCAGCATGGCGAACCCCGTAGTTCACTGGGAGTTAAGCTCTCACGACGCCGAGCGGTTGGAGCAGTTCTACACCGACCTCTTCAACTGGCAGATCGAAAAGCAGGAATTCATGGATTACCGGGTCGTCCGTACCGGCGGCGAGGGTGGCATTGATGGCGGCATCCTCCAGGACAAGGACATTACGCCGCCATACGTCACGTTCTACGTGTCGGTCGAAGACCTCCAGGCATCCCTGAGCAAGGCGGAAAGCACCGGCGCCAAGACCGTCGTACCGCCCACACCCGTTCCGAACGTCGGCACCTTCGCCCAGGTTACCGACCCGGATGGCCATCTCATCGCGCTCATTCAGCCGCCGCCGAACTGGGACCCGAACGCCGATAGTGTGGAGCCTCCGAGCGACGGGCACCCGGTCATTCACTGGGAGATCGGGGCGACAAACGCCAAGCAGCTGCACGGCTTCTACGCGACACTCTTCGATTGGCAGATTGATACCAACAACCCGATGAACTACGGCCTGGTGCATACTGGCGGCGAGGGTGGCATTGACGGCGGCATCTTCCAAGCCGAGAATGGCATCCCCTCCTACCTCACGTTCTATGTGCAGGTGGATGACGTCCGGGCGTCCCTGAGCAAGGCGAAAAGCCTCGGCGCCAAAACCGTCGGACCGCCGACACCCGTTCCCGGCGTCGGCACCTTTGCCCACTTCGCCGACCCCGATGGGCACGTCATCGGTGTCATGCAGGACGAGGTGATCCAGGTCGAGACGGCGTAGGGGCGCCGGCAACATGGGAGGAGGTCACCGGGGGATTGAGGGCGCGGGAACAAGCGACCTGTGCCCTCACCCCGGCCATCTCCCGCTGGGAGAGGGGGGCGTCATTGCCGCGTGCGCGGGAATCCAGGAATGACGAAATGGGGTTGGTGGCAACACCTCACCTAGCCCTCGACCGGACTGGTGCTCTCTTCGACCTCTACCCTCAAGTGAAGCTCCTGTAGCTGCGACTCATCGACAATGCCAGGGGCCTCGAATAGAGGGTCAAATCCGCTCTGTGTCTTGGGGAAGGCGACCACGTCCCGGATGTTATTTCGCCCGGTCAGCACCATCATCAGCCGGTCAATGCCCGGTGCGATGCCGCCATGCGGGGGCGTCCCATACTCGAAGGCCGTCAACAGTTGATTGAACCGCTCGGCAACCTGTTCCTTCGTGTACCCAAGCACCTTGAAGACACGCTCCTGAAGCTCCCGCGTGTGGATACGGATGCTGCCGCTGGCAAGCTCCTCGCCGTTGGCCACGAGGTCGTAGAGCCGGCCGATGACGCTGCCAGGGTCCGACTCGATGAACCGCTCGTGACCATCCTTGGGCATGGAGAAGGCGTGGTGCATCGCGTCCCAGCGATTCTCGTCCTCGTTCCATTCGAACAGCGGGAAGTTGGTGACGAATGCGAATGCAACGAGATTTGGGTCGGCGAGGCCCAGGCGGCGACCCATTTCGTGGCGCAGTAGGCTCAGGACCAGGTTTGTCGGCTTGGCCGGCCCCGCCATGATCAGAATCATGTCGCCCACCTCGGCCTCCATCCGGTAGGCGATCTCCTTAACCTGGTCAAGTGACAAGAAGCGAGAGGCAGCGGAACGCACCTGTTCTTCGGATAGGTTGTCAATGTCACCGCTTCCGGTGAGGGCGATGGTCACGAGGCCCGGAGCGCCCCTCGCCCGGACAAAGGCGACAAGCTCGTCAGTCTGGCGGCTCGAGTAAGAGGCGCAGCCGGGAGCCTTGAAGCCCTTGACGATGCCGCCCTGCTCCAAAGCCGTGGTGAACACGCGAAACTCCGTCCGTGCTGCGATGTCGGAGAGGTCGGACATTTCCAGGCCGAAACGCAGGTCGGGCTTATCTGTGCCGTACAGAGCCATGGACTTGGCGTAGGTGAGCCGGGGAAAGGGACGCAGTATCCGCTTGTCGGGGAACAACTGGGTCAGAAGCTCGGTATAGAGAGCTTCGATCAGGCCGAGCACGTCGTCCTCTTCGACGAAGCTCATTTCCAGGTCGAGCTGCGTGTGCTCCGGCTGCCGGTCGGCACGCGGGTCCTCATCCCTAAAGCAGCGAGCAATCTGGAAGTATTTCTCGATTCCCGCTGCCATGAGCAGCTGTTTAAGCTGCTGCGGAGACTGGGGCAAGGAATAGAAACGCCCGGGGTAGAGGCGGCTGGGAACCAGGTAGTCGCGCGCGCCCTCTGGTGTGCTCTTGATCAGTATCGGAGTCTCGACCTCGAGAAAGCCTCTTGCGCTCAGGAAGTCTCGAATGAACTTGACGACGCGGTGACGCATGATGATCGTGTCCCGCATCCCGGCCCGGCGTAGGTCGAGATACCGGTACTGCATCCGCAGAAGCTCGTCAACCTCGGACTCATCATTGACGTAGAAGGGGGGTGTGCGGGACTCGGCAAGCACGGCAACCCGTTCGGACACGACCTCGACCTCGCCGGTTGGGAGCTGCGGATTCTCGGTGCCATCCGGCCGGCGTTCGACCCTCCCGGTCACCTGGACCACCCACTCGTTACGCAGCGACGCCGCTACACGATGGGCCTCCGCTGCGACGTCAGGATTGAATACCACCTGCACGAGACCTTCCCGATCTCGTAGGTCAATGAAGATCAGGTTCCCGTGGTCCCGGCGGCGATGTACCCAACCGGCGAGTGCAATGGTCTTGCCGACGTGTGCGGAGCGCACGTCTCCGGCGTTGATGGTCTTGAGCAAGGTCATCTCCTTCCTGTGTAGCGGTATGGAGTGAAACTACGCGAGTTTGGGGTTGTGGCTCGTTGCCGATGGCAGATCGGAATTGCCAAGAGTGCGGCGACGGTTGGCCGTTCGCCAGGCCGTCAGCAAGGATTGCAGCATTCAGGCTTGCAGCCGCGTGATCCAATGAGGCCGGAGCAAGCCCGATGAGTAGGGAGAATCAGGAGGTGGCGGCTGCCTCAGGCAGCCGCCACCCGTTTGTGCTATCCGCTGCCGGCTGCGTTTAGCCCTTCTCGATGGGCGCGCGGATGATATTGCCCCATTCGGTCCAGGAACCGTCGTAGTTGCGGACCTGGTCGTAGCCCAGCAGCTCGCTCAGGACGAACCAGGAGTGCGAGGAGCGCTCGCCGATCCGGCAGTAGACTACGATGTCGCGGTCGGCGGTAATCCCTTTGCCATCATAGACCTCGCGCAACTCGTCCGCCGACTTGAAGGTCCCGTCCTCCTCGTTGACTGCCGAGAGCCACGGGACGTTGGTGGCGCCAGGAATGCGTCCGGCGCGTTGGGCCGTCTCGGGTAGACCTGGCGGCGCGATGATCTCGCCGGTGAACTCGGCCGGTGAGCGCACGTCTACGAGCGCGGCGCCCGCCTGCTGAATGTGCTGGCGAACGTCGTCGTACAGTGCCCGCCGGCCTTCGTCCAGGCTCCCCGCCTGATAGTCGGTGCGCGCCACTGCCGGCACGTCGGTCACGAGCGGACGACCTTCCAGCTCCCACTTCTTGCGCCCGCCGTTGACGAGCACGGCATCCTCGTGGCCGAACATGCGCGCGAGCCAGTAGGCGAAGGTGGCAAACCAGTTGTTGTTATCGCCGTAGAGGACGATCTTGGTGTCGCTGCTGATACCCGAGGCGCTCAACAACTCCTGCCAGTCTTCGTGGGAGGGAATGTCGCGCTGCACCTGGGCTTCGAGTTGGGTGGTCCAGTTCCAGCCGACGGCGCCGGGGATGTGGCCGGAGCCGTAGGCTTCGGTATCCACGTCCACTTCCACGAGGCGCACGTTGGGATTATCCAGATTATCGGCAACCCACTCCGTACTCACCACGACGTCGGGATTGGCGTACTCAGCCATCTTCCTTCTCCTTCTCTCGGACGCTGACACTGCACGCGAACAGTGTACGCGAGTTTCAACGGCCTCGACTACTCCCAAACGCGGATTTCCCCATCTCCCAGGCACGCGCCGCGGGTGAGCTGTGTCACCAGATAGGCGCGGCTGACCGGCGGCGTGTGCAGGTGCCCGAGCCAGTGGTCGCGCTCGCGCTCCGGGAGTTGATCGCGTAGGGCGGCGACGGACAGGTGCAACAAGGTGTCGTCGGCAGCGATACCGAAGTCGAGCCGCCACTGCGGTCCTTGCAGCATGCCCATCGTATCGCTGCGAAAGAGCTTATAGCCTGGTCGCGTGCGGTACGGCGCCAGAACCGCCGCCGCGAACCATACTTGGGTAAGCTCCGGCCGGTTGCCGGCCACCAACCGGCGGTAGAACACTAACCGCTGGGCTGCTACTGCGTCGTTCCTGGCCGCCACCGTCGTCCGCTCCCGACCTGCCGCCCGCATTATGCCCCATCGCTGCAACTCTCGGCGCATGGGCGACAGCTAGGAGCACCTGCCGCTATAGTTGAGTAAGTATACTCGAATACTCATCTATAGCACTAATTAGTGTAGCACTTGGCTGCGGCGCGTGTCAACGTGCGCTGCACGTCTCGGCAACACCGCTGCCATCCTGGGAGGTGCGCGCTGGCGGCCGTCCTTGCAGCGCAGCCGTGGCCAGCGACGTATAGACCGCGCCGCTGGGGCGCAACTCACTGCGAAATAGCTCTACCGCGTCGGCGACAAACTCGCCGTAGGACACCGGCGGCGCGGCGAGCGCCTGTTGCAAGACGGCGAGCGGCGCGCCGCGGAGCGGTCTGCGGAACCGACCGATGGTGACGTGTGGTCGGTAGGACCGACTGTCGAGGCGAACGCCCAAGCGGCCCAGCCGCCGGTTCAGCCGTTGGTAGAGCCGCTTCAGCTGCTGTACGTCGCCCTGTATGCTGGTGACAAGGACGCGCGGCCGGCGGGCGGACGGAAAGCAGCGCAGCCCTCGTGCCGAGAGCCGGAGGGACGGTACGCCGGCGGCCGCCGGCACACACGCTGCCTCGATGCGCTCGAGCGCGGTGAGGGGAGTATCTCCCAGGAAGTGCAGCGTCAGGTGCATCCCCGGCGGTCGCACCCAGGAGGCGTGTAGTCCCGCGGCCTGCAAGCGTTCCTGTTCGTGAGTGAGGGCGGCGCGTAGCGCCGCGGGCAACTCCAAGGCGATGAAGAGACGCCACTGCTGCGGTGGCATCCGACCGAGGTTGGACATCGGTAGTCGGCTCCCAGCGCGGAGATCGGCGTAGTCGGAGGACGGCGAGCGGCCGGTCTTGTTTACTTGCGATAATACTGGTCGTCCGGTAGGGAATCTTGGGCCTCGCCTACCGATTGCTCGTCGCTGCGTTGCTTATAATGCCTGAGATGTTCAGCCGAGATGAGCCGTTGGCCGCCGGTAGATCGCCACGCCGGGTCACCTTAGCGCCTATCGGATGGTGCGGGTCGGTCAGCTGCCCTACTTCCCAGGAAAGTAGCCCCCGATGAAGGTGCGCCGGGCAGTTTTTCCGGTCGCCGGGCGTGGCACGCGCATGCTCCCGGCCACCAAAGCCCTCCCCAAGGTCCTGCTCCCCGTCGTGGATCGCCCGCTCATTCAGGTCGGTATCGAAGAGGTGGTCGCCGCCGGCGTGAATGAGGTCGTCCTGGTGACCGCGAGCGGCCAGCAGGCCATCGAGGACCACTTTGACGCCGTTCCGCTGCTGGAGGCTACCCTGGCCGCCGAGCGGAAGCAGGATTTGCTGGACGCAGTGCGCCAGGCTACGGAGCTGGCAACGGTCATGTCCGTCCGCCAGCATGAGCCACGGGGCCTAGCGGACGCGGTTTTGGCAGCGGCGCCGCTCGTCGGTGACGAGCCATTTGTGGTCGTGCTCCCCGACGACGTTATCTGCGGCGCAGTGCCTTGCACGCGGCAGCTGCTCGACGTGGCAACGGCGCACAACGCCGGCGTGATTGCGCTCCAGCGGGTGCCGCGCGCCGAAACCGGCCGCTACGGCATCGTAGCGACTGAGCCGGTCGCTTCGGGCGAGGGGCCGCCTGACGCCGGAGTGCTGCATCGGATTGTTGACCTTGTAGAGAAGCCGGACCCGGCAGAGGCCCCCTCGACCTTGGCGATTGTCGGGCGCTACGTGCTGCCACCGCGCATCTTTCCCTTGATCGAGCAGACAGCGCCGGGGTACGGTGGCGAAATACAGTTGCCGGATGCCCTCCGGCTCTTACTCGCAGAGCAACCGCTGTATGGGTACGAATTTACTGGGCGCCGCTTCGACTGTGGCCAATTGCTGGGCCATCTGCAAGCGAACGTCAGCATGGCGTTGGAGCGGCCGGACATCGGCCCGGAATTTGCGGCCTTTCTGCGAGAGACTCTCGCCGACATGGCGGCGGGCAGTGCCGCCGGTGAGAGCGAGGAGCCAGCGTGAGCGTGTCCATCACCGGCGATGAGACCGACGCGGTACCGAGCGCGCAGCAGCTCGCGCTGGAGGCGGCTACAGCGGATCTGGTGCCGCTTATTGAGGACGCCGTGCGCTGCGTCGTCGAATCGCGCCCGGCGCCCGCAGCGTATTACGGCATGATGCGCTACCACCTGGGCTGGGCCGATGAGCAGTTGCGCCCGGCGAAGGGGCCGACCGGCAAGCGCACGCGCCCGTTGGTCTGCCTGTTGGCGTGTGGCGCAGTCGGTGGCGAGATCGAGGCGGCGCTGCCGGCGGCGGCGGCGCTGGAGCTACTCCACAACTTCACGCTCATTCACGACGACATCGAGGACGCAGACGAGTACCGCCACCATCGGCCGACGCTGTGGTATCTCTGGGGCGCTCCGCAGGCCATCAACGCTGGTGATGGCCTGCACGTGCTTGCCTACAGCGCGCTGCTGGACTTGACGCGCAGCCACGCGGACGCGCATACGGTGCTCGAAATCTTCCAGCTGCTCACCGAGACGAGC
This sequence comes from Chloroflexota bacterium, assembly GCA_965220865.1. Lineage (GTDB taxonomy): Bacteria > Chloroflexota > UBA11872 > UBA12225 > JAJDUF01 > JAJDUF01. The sequence goes on along the minus strand of OZ244848.1, from coordinate 1,036,616 downwards.
TTGCGTATCACCGAGGGGCAGCACCTGGACCTGGAATACGAGGAGCGGACGAATATCACTACCGCCGACTACCTGGACATGATCGCCCGCAAGTCGGCCGCGATCATTCGTTGCGCTACCGGCATTGGCGCGCGCCTGGGCGGCGGGACGGCGCAGGAGGTCGTGAGTCTGGAGCGCTATGGCGAGGCGCTGGGGATAGCGTTCCAAATCTGCGACGATATTCTGGGCCTGTGGGGCACACCGGAGCTTACGGGGAAGCCGGTAGGCGCAGACTTGGCGCGGCGCAAGAAGACGTACCCGGTGGTCTATGCGCTCACACATGCGCGCGGCGTGGAGCGCACGACCCTCCAACGCTTCTTCGCAGCCGCCCAGCCTACCGCTACGCAGCTCAATGATGTGCGTCGGGTCATCGAGCGGATGGGGGCCATAGAGCAGGCACAGCAGTTGGTAGACGACTTCTCGGACCGGGCGCGGGCAGCCCTCGCGCCGCTGCCCTTGAGCGCCGCGCGGGAGGCCTTGCTAGAGTTGGCCGACCGGTTGGCCGTGCGTGAGTATTGAGCCGGAGCGCGAGAATCCGGGCAGTGGGAGCAGCGGGAAGGGTCCCCGCAGCCGATACAGGGAGGAATGGCAATGGTTCGTCTGAGGGTAGCTGTTGTAGGCTGTGGTCCCAAAGGGGGCCAGCATGCGGGCATTCTGGCGTCCTTTGATGACGTGGAGCTTGTCGCGGTCTGCGACCCGGTGCCTGCGGCCCGCGAGGCGTTGGGCGACAAGCATGGCATTGCCCGTCGCTATGCCGATGTCAACGAGCTCCTCGCCACCGAGTCGCTCGACGCTGCCTGGGTTGCTCCACCACCGCATCTCAACGCGGCCGTGGCGCTGACCTGCCTGGAGCACGGAGTCAACACGTTTCTGGAAAAACCGCCGGGCATGAGCGCCGCGGAAACGAGCGGCCTGGTTGACGCCGCAGGGCGCACGGGTGTGCAGGGGATGGTCGGCTGGAATCGCCGGATGCATCCCCTGATCGTGCAGGCGCAGGAGCTGGTCCGGGAGCGTGGCCCCGTCGTGCAGCTCGTTGGCGAGTTTCACAAGAGCCTTACCGCTTTCGAGCGACGGGGCAAGTATTCCGACTCATTCCTCGACAACATGATGTGGGAGTCGATCAACCACTCCGTAGACGTGGTACGAGCCATGGCCCAAAGCGAGGTGGCGGAGGTACATAGTGTGGTGCGCCGCGCCTTTCACAAGTACAAAGATGTCTTCGGCGCGTTGGTGCTGTTCGAGAACGGCTGTCTGGCGAATCTGATCTTCAACTGGACCAGTGACGCCCGGCTGGAGCGGTACGAGATTCATGGGCGGGACATCTCGGCGTATTTGGAGGGGGTCAACAAGGCCGTCGTGTTCTGTGACGGGGAGCGCCGCGAGCTACCGCGTCCGCCGACGGGTGGCACCGAGGAGGAAGACCGCTACTTCCTGGACTGCGTCAAGAGCGGCGCGCGTGTGGAGCCGCCGGCCTGCAACCTGGACGAAGCAGTTAAGACGATGGAGTTGGCGGAGGCCATCCTGGCGGGGCTGAGGTCCTGATACGGAAGGCTGCTACTACCTCCCATCACTTAGCATTCCTACCTCTACTATCGGCCTGTAGATAGGGCGATAAGTTGCGGCCGTCTTGCTTCAAGCGATACCATTAGGATGGATTCGTTTAACTGTGTTGGAAACGATGCGATATATCTCTAAGGCGGTGCTGAGAGTAGGGCGCTGCCTGTCGCCGGGCGTTGGCGTGGTGGCCGGCATGTGCTTGGCCGCGCTGATTGCCCTGACCGGGTGCGACATCGAGTTGCCCGTGCTGCAGCAGGAAACCGAAGTTGTCCTGCCGCCCGACGAAACCGTGCAGCGAGAGGTGGAGGCACAACCCACTCCGCAGTCGGGGCTGAAGACGGTCAAGGTGGAACGCGGCCCGATCACGCAAATCCTGCGGGCGAGTGGTCGGGTGGCCCCTTCACTGGAGCAGACGCTCTACTTCCTGTCGAGCGGGCAAATGACGACGATGTACGTTGACACCAAGGAGGAGGTCAAAGCCGGGACCTTGATGGCCGAGCTGGATACCGAGGGGTTGCAGCACCAGCGGCTCAAGGTGCTGGAGGCCGTGGAGCGGGCGCAAGTGCAGCTCAAGCAGGCTCGCGCCAAAACGGTCAGCACGGATACTGCAAGAGAAGCGGCCGACGCCGAAGCCGCGCGCATCAGGATGGAGCTTGCGCGGTCGGGGCTGGAGTCGTTCGAGCAGGGGTCGGATGCGGTTGCCATGAGGGGCGCCGAGGCCGCCGTGGCGAAGGCGCAAGCCGACCTCGACCGGCTGACCAACGATCTTGCCACTCGCCGGATTGCACTCGCAGCCGCGCAGGCGACGTTGGCAGCCGCGCAGGCCGGTCCGGACCCGCGAGTGGTGGCTGCCGCGGAGCGCGAGCTGGAAGAAGCGCAGCTTCAGCTTGCCAAGGTCCAGGCCGGCACGAGCGCGGAGGCCCTCCGGTCGGCGGAGATTGCGCTCGGTGTTCAGCGTACCAAGCTGGACCAGCTCCAGGACGCGCCGCCGGTGGACCAGGCGGATGTCAATGTGGCTCGCCTCGCGGTCGAGCAGGCCCAAGTCAACCTGGATAGGGCGATGGCGGAGCGCGGGGGACGGACTGAGAAGGAGCGCATGCGTGCCGAGGCGAGCACCCGGTTAGCGCAGCTAGCCTTGGAAGCGGCCCAGAATAGCCTGGCCAAAGTGCTCGCCGGCGGCCCGACGCCCTGGGCTATGCGGCTTCAGGAGCTAGCGGTGCTGGGCGCGGGAAATGCGCTCCAGCGGCTCCGGCGGGTGCAGCCGCTGGACATCCGCGCGGCAGAGCTAGGCGTCGAGCAAGCTCAGATCAGCCTTGCTGCCGCGCAGGAGGGTCCATCCGAGGACGCCATCCGTCGCTTGCGGCACCAGATAGCGCAGCGGCAGCGTGCGGGTGCAGCCGTGGAGGCCGCCTTTCCCAGCGCCGAGGCGGCCCTGGAGGCCGCCAAGGTCCGCCTCGCTCAACTGGAGCAAGGTTCGGTGGCTGACGCGGAGTACCAACAAGCCCGCTATCGGGTGCAGGTAGCGGAGAGCGCCTATAACGCCGCCCTCATACGCCTAGGGCAGGCGGAGCGAGCGGCGCAGCAAGCCGTGAAATCGCATGCCTTGGCAATCGGTGAAGCGGAGCGCCACGCCGAGGTTGTGGCGATGGACCTCGCGTGGGTTGAGGAGCAGATTGCGAAAGCGCAGATCTTTGCTCCTTTCGACGGGGTGATCGCCCGGATCGCGGTGCGTCCGGTCAAGAACGTCAATGCCTTCCAACCCATCATCAAGGTCTCCAACCAGGAGGAGCTTGTCATTCGGGCCACACTCTCGGAGAGCGATATTCCTAAGCTGGCGCTCGGGCAGACGGCCAAGATAACCATTAACGATTTTCCTGGGGTGGTCCTGGAGGGAGTGCTGGTTGGGCTGCCGGCCCAATACGCGACCGCCCAAGCCGATATTAGCGACAACAGCGCGATCTTCCAAGTGGAGTGGCCAAAGGCGGGCGCCGAGGCGGACATGCGCGCCCGGCTGGAGATCGCTATTCAGCATCGAGAGAATACATTGGTCGTACCGACCCGTGCGATCCATAGCACTGGGCGCCGCCGCTACGTTGAAACGTTAGAGGATGGTGTCAAGCGCACGCGCAACGTGGAGCTAGGGATCGTCGGCGACGATATGGTCGAAATCCTAGATGGCCTCGAAGAGGGGATGGTCGTTATCGAGCGCAGCTAGTACACTGTTCCTCGCGCTTTGAGAGGATGCGTCAGTGAGTGCCACCCAGCAGACCCGGCTGTGGCAGCCATGGGCTGCCAGCCCCCTCCGGCCGGGCCGCCGCATTGGCGCGTATCGGATTGAGGCGCTCTTGGCCCGGGGGGGCATGGCCTATGTGTATCGGGCCGTCCACGTCATGCTGGGGCGTGCGGTAGCAATCAAGATTCTGCCGGCCGTTGTCGCAGCCGATACGGTCGCGCGCACCCGCCTCCGGCAAGAAGCCTGGTCGGTGGCTTCCCTTCGCCACCCGCACGTTCTCGAAATCTTCGATGCCGGTGAAGTTGACGATCTGCCGTACCTGGTCACCGAGCTTGTGACGGGCGGCACGCTCGCAGACCAGTTGCGTGGTCACCGCGGGCCGGTAGAGCGGCTGCGCCTCGCGCTCACGACGGCGCGGGCCATGGGGAGTGCGCTCGACTACGCGCATCGGCAGGGCGTGCTCCACCGCGATGTCAAGCCCAGCAACATCCTGCTCACCGAGACGGGCCGGCTGATCCTGGCCGATTTCGGTCTGGCGCAGGTCCGCGAGGCCACCATCCGGGTCACGCAGCCGGGGGATTTCTGGGGCAGCCCCCACTACAGCTCACCGGAGCAGATTGAGGGCGGGTCCGTAAATGCCTGCTCGGATCTCTACTCGCTCGCTGTCGTCCTGTACGAGATTCTCGCTGGCCGGGTGCCGTTCGCTGCGGACACCCCGATGGCCACGGCGTTGGCACACCTCCACCAGCCGCCGCCGTCGGTGCATGACCTGGCCCCCGGCTTGCCGTCGAGTGCCGACGACATGCTGGCGAAAGGCTTGGCGAAGTGCCCCGAGGATCGGTACCAGTCGGGAGTGGCGCTGACGGAGGCCGTCGCTACCGTCGCCGCCGAGGGAGGCGTGACCGATTCGCCGCCATCGTGGTCGCTGCCCGAGGCGCCGCACGCCGCGCTGGTACCCGTTGATGCAGACCCCGACGCGACCGCAGTGCCGGCGATTACTGCTCCGAGCGATGCGAGTGCATTGGCCAGCGTGACGTTCGTCCCCGAAACGCCTCCTCCACAGCGTTCAAGTGGGTGGCCCGCAGCGGCGGCGGGTGCGCTGCTGCGGCTCGCTGCCACGCCGCTGCTGCGCCTGACAACCGCGGTACTGAGTGTGGTTGCGGTCGTCCTCATGGCCGGACAACTGGCAGGCGCGTGGTTGCTCGTCGGGGTGATTGATCCGGCGGCGCCCCGGGTGATTGAGGCCTCACCACCCGACGGCGCTCGCGGGGTGACCGTCCAGCCGGAGTTGGAGTTGCGCTTCAGTGCCTCGATGGATGCGGCCTCGGTCGAGGCGGCGCTAGAGTTCGACCCGCCGGTACCGATGCGCTATGAGTGGCAGAACGACGCGACAAGACTGCTGATCGTGCCCACCCTGCCGCTAGCGCCAGCAACCGGGTACGTGCTGCGTCTCGGTCGCGGCGCGCGTGACCTGCGGGGAGCGGCCTTGTCCGGGGCGCCACTGGCGCGGCGGTTTAGCACGGATGCGCCGCGAACCACGTTCTTGAATGTCGCGGCCAGCGAGGACACGGCGGTCGGCGGGTACGGTGGACTGGCATATCCGCCGGTTGTCCCCGACATTGAGCAGGTGTCCAACATTGAGCAAGAAACATATCCGCCGGAAATAACACCATCGCCCCCGCCGTCGGGGGACACTGGCATGAACGATTCGACTCCTCCGGCCTCCGGCACGCCCCCACCGGCCCCCCTACCCCGCGCGCAATAGCGGCAGACAGCCGGTTGGCCGTCACAGGGGCGCTGCCTCCTCCAGCACTCGCTGGCGTCAGCGCGTATCAAGCGCCGCGAGGATATTCCGGATATTACATTTGAGCGTGGGCGCGTCTCGCTCGACAATGTCCCAAACCTCGCTGAGGTCAACTCTCTCGTAAGCGTGAATAAGCACGTCCCTAAAGCCAGCAACCCTCTGCCAAGGCACTGCAGGATGGGCCTGCCTCAACTCAGGCGCAACCCGTTTAGCCGCCTCGCCAATGATCTCGAAGTTGCGAATGACGGCGTCCTGTGCCATCGGTGACCGCATTAAAGCTGCTCGGCCATCTTGGGTATAGGCCTGAATGTGTTGGATACGTTCCAGTATCTGGATGAGAGGCAGTTTCTCGTCTCTCATAGGGGTACGGCCTCGTGCAGAACGGCTTCCCGGATATACCAGTGCAGGGCCTTCTCACTGACCACATCCACCTTGCAGTGCAGCAGGCTCCATTGCTCGTCCTCTACCGAATCATAGCGCACACGCCCCGGCGCTCCTAGCCTTAATGCATCGCCAAGGCAGCCATCACCTCGGCCTGTACGGTCCGGTCGAGCGATCTACTGACGGTGGCCGTGAGCGCGCGCCGTGCCGCACTGCCACCGAGACGGCCGAGCGCCCAGGCGGCGTGGCCCCTGACGAGCGGGTGCCGGCCGCCGTCTGCCAGCACGCGGCCGAGGACCGGTACCGCCGCCGGATCGCCGCCGTTGCCCAAGGCCACGCACACGTTGCGCTGGAAACCCCACAGTTTGGGGCGCGTGATCGGCGTGCCGCGGTAGCGTGTACGGAAGCCCTGGGCGTCGAGGTCCAATAGCGGCAGTAGCTCCGGGTAGGCGTCGTCCACGGTGCGGGGCCGCAGCGCGGCGAGCCGAGCCGTTGGCGCCTTGCGATTGACCGGGCACACCTCCTGGCAGTCGTCGCAGCCGAAGACCCACGCACCCATCTGGGGTCGCAGGGCGTGGGGGATGGCTGCACGCAGCTCAATGGTCAGAAAAGAGATGCACCGGGGACCGTCGAGCACGTAGGCGGCGGGCAGGGCATGCGTGGGACAGGCCTGGAGGCAGAGTGTGCATGCGCCGCAGGTCTTGCGTAACGGTTGATCCGGCTCCAGGTCGAGGTCGAGGATGACGGCCGCCAGGAACGACCAGGAACCGGCGCCGGGCAGCAGTATGTTCGTGTTCTTCCCGAACCAGCCCAGCCCCGCACGCTGGGCGACGGGCCGTTCGGCGAGCGGGCTGCTGTCCACGAAAATCCGACTCTGCACCGGCCGGCCGACCACCGCGGGCAGCCGCTCGACGAGCGCGCGGACCATGTCCCGCAGGACATCGTGGTAGTCGGCGCCCCAAGCGTAGCGTGCAATGCGGCCGCGTGGTCGCCCCGGCACCGGCTCCGGTGGGGGCACCCGTGCCAGATAGCTGGCACTGAGGACGAGGATGGACCGGGCACCTGGCAGTAGCTCAGTGGGGTGGGTGGCGCGCTGTGCTCGCTCGGTGGTGAACCAGTGCAGGCCGTCCAGATAGCCGGCGGCGATGCTGGCTTTGATCCGGCGCTCGGCCTCGTGCAGCGGCTGCGCGTCGCTGATTGCGGCGCGGTCGAAACCGACCTCTTGCGCCAAGGCCTTGACACGCTCCGTCAAACCGATGCTCATGGTGCTCTTCCGTAACTTGTAGCGTTCATCAGCCGTCAGCCGTCAGCCGTCAGCCGTCAGCCGTCAGCCGTCAGCGGTCAGCGGTCAGCCGTCGGCTTGCCGGCCGGTGCTTGGTTCAGTCTAGCAGCGCAGCCGGCTGCTACGATCTATATGGACGGGTAGGCACGATGGCTGAGACTACGGCTCGCGGCGAGAGCAACGGCGCGTCGGACGTGCAGGCGCTGCTCTATGGCCACGATCCGCTCCCCGGCATTGTGGCCGTAGAGCCGGCCGGCCCCGGCGCCGTCACGCTCTACCGGCGGCCGGTACGTGATGGGCCAGGCCGGTCAGCCGTGCCCATCCTCACTGAACTGGACGAGTTCTGTCCCTGGGTGCTGGTCGCCGCCGCCACGCTGCCCCTCCTGGCCGCCGGTGAGCGGCAGGTTGAGGCCCGGCGCGGTGGTGGCCTAGACCACCTAGTCACGTTCGCCCGCTGGGCGGACTTGACCCACGCTTTGGCCGAGTTGCGTGCTCGGCAGGTGGACTACGTCAGTCCGACATCGTTGGTGAGCCAGTACCTTGTGCGGCGGGGACGGACGCTCTTTGGGGGCATGGCCTTCGAGGACCTTCACCGCTTGCAGCTGGACATCGAGACCACGTCACTTCAGCCCGAGGCACCCGAGGCGCGGGTCTTGATGGTGGCCCTGACCGACAACCGTGGCTTCGAGGAAGTGGTCACGGACCAACGCGGCTCGGAGGCGGCGTTGCTACACGCCCTAAACGAGCGGATGCGCGATCTGGACCCCGACGTTATCGAGGGGCACAATTGCTTTGACTTCGATTTGCCCTATCTGGCGACCCGGGCGAAGCGCCTGCGGGTACCGCTCCGGTGGGGGCGTGACCACTCGGCCATCCGGGTCGGGCAACGCACGGATCGGTACAAGGTTGGCGCCCGGCTGCTGCCAACCACACGGGTCCACATCCACGGGCGGCATATCATTGATACCTACCAGCAGGTGCAGCAGTACGACACCGCCGGGGCGTTGGAAAGCTACGGTCTCAAGGCGGTGATCCCGGGGCTAGGTCTCGAACGGCCGGGCCGTGTCTACGTGGATCGCGCGGATATTGCCGACATGTGGCGGCGAGACCCGGAACGGCTACGGGCCTACGCGCTGGACGACGCCCGCGACGTGCGCGACCTGAGCGCCGTCGTCACACCGACGCAGTTTTACCAGACGCAGCTCATCCCCCGGACCTTTCAGGATGTCGCCGGTGGCGGCACGGGCGAGAAGATCAACGCGCTGCTGATCCGCGCCTACCTCGCAGCCGGCTACGGCGTCCCGCAGCCGGAGCAGCCGCAACCCTACCCCGGGGGCTATACCGAGGTGCGGGCGACGGGCGTCTTCCGGCCGGTCGTCAAGTGCGACGTGGAGAGCCTGTATCCCGCCATCATGCTGCACTACCGCATCGCACCGCGGTCGGATCATCTCGGCGTGTTCCTGCCGCTGCTGGCCGAGCTTACCCGCCGTCGCCTCGATGCGAAACAGCGGATGCGCTCCGCTCACGGTGCCGACCGAACCTATTGGGACTCCATTCAGGGCAGCTTCAAAATCCTCATTAACTCGTTCTTCGGCTATCTCGGCTATGGCCGGGCCAACTTCAACGACTACGAGGCGTCGCGGCAGATTACCACGACCGGGCAGCAACTCATCAAACAGGTCCTTGGGTGGCTGGAAGAGCGCGGCTGCCAGGTGATCGAAGTGGATACCGACGGCGTCTACTTTGTGCCGCCGCCGGAGGTGCGGGACGAGGCGGCGGAGGAAGCCTTGATCGATGCGATCGGGAGCCGGCTCCCGTCGGGTATCCGCCTGGCGCACGACGGCCGCTATCTGGGGATGCTCTCGCTGAAGCAGAAGACCTACGTGCTCGTCACCTATGGCCGGGCTTTGGTGACGACGGGTAGCAGCCTGCGTAGTCGGCGCGACGAGCCGTACTTGCGCCGTTTTGCCGAGCAAGCGACGCTGGCCCTCATTGACGGCTCGCTTGACGACGTGAGCGAACTGTACATCCAAGCTGCTGAGACCATTCGTGCCGGGAAGCTGGGCGCAGAGGACTTCGCGCGGCGCGAGAGCATCACCAGACGGACCTTCGAGAACCCGAGCCTCCGGCGGCTGGCCAAGGCGGCGCGTGGCGTGAGTATCGGCCAGCAGATTACCGTCTACCAGCGGCGTGACGGCTCACTGGCGCCGACCGGAGCCTATGACGACGACGAGGACCGCGACTATCTGCTCCGCCGTCTGCACGATATGGCGCGCCGTTTTGCCGTGCTATGCCCTGACAAGGCTGAGTTCGACCGCCTGTTTCCGCTCCTCAAGGCCGCCGATGACCCGCGCAAGCACCTGGTCCAACTCAGCCTGCTCTAGGCGCCTGGAGACCGGACCTCACCCTAACTCCATCCCTTCCCTGAAGGGTCTAAAGGTCGTCGTACTGACTTCCTCCTGCATGGGGAAACGGCCGGGGGTTAGCCGCTGTCTGCCAAGTGTGCATACGGGCCGGCGATGAAATCGTAGGGGCAGGTTAGGGCGCTGATACCCTTGACAACGTGGGCGGGATTGCCGACCACGACCGTCTCCGGTGGCACGTCCCGCGTGACCACCGCGCCAGCGCCGACGACTGCGTTGCGCCCAATCGTGATCGCCGGCAGCACGGTAGCGTTGGCGCCGATCTTCGCCCCCGGCTCGATTGTTGGCCCTTTGATGCAGCGGGATACCTCCGGGCAGCGCGGATGGGGAGCGTTCGTCAGCACAACACGCGGACCAATCCAACAGCCGGCCTTGAGGATGGTGTATTCCGGCACGAAGGCCTGCGAGTGGATGCGGACCCCATCCTCGATGACTACGTGATGCTCGATCACGCTATGGCTGCCAACGGAGACGGAATCGCCGATGATATTGCTCTCGCGGAGGAGCGCGCCGTGGCCGGTCTGAAAGCGACTGCCAATAGTGTTGCCAGCATAGATGACGGTGTGGGACCGGATGGTGGCTGCCGGACCGATATACGTGGTGAGCGCCCCCGGATCGGCGCCTTGTGGTGGCTCGCCAATGATGACGAAATCGCCAATGGTGCAGCCTGCGCCCAGGTACACGGCTGGATACAGCCGGAAGGTCGTCTGCGCGGAGCGCAGGGGCACAGCATGCCGTTCTGTCGAGGATTCAGCCACGTGATGATCCTTGTTGAGCTGCTGCTGCGCCTGCGAGCTGCGGCTCGTCGCTCCAGTCGAGCGTGCTGGCGGCGCCACCGGCGGCTACGCTGGCGGAAGCCGCTGCCAGCACCTTGACGACCTCCCAGCCATTGATGCCGTCGCTCAACGGTTGGGACCCCTGACGAATGCAATCGAGGAAATGCGCCACTTCCTCCCGCAACGGCTCGGCCTGCCGGATCCGCGGCACCACAAGATCGCCACTACGCATCAACAGTTGATACTCGCCATAGCTCTCGAACTGATCCCAGCGCCCGGCCGGCCGGCCGTTCCCATCCGGCCCAACCCACTCGACGCCTTTGTCGTAGACCTGCACTTGCTGGTCGAGATTCACGTCGTCGAAGACCACCATCTTGCGTGTTCCGACCACGACGACCTCGCGCACTTTGCGCGGATCGAGCCAGCTGACGTGTACCTGCGCTGCTGGCGGGCCAAAGCTGCTCGCATGGTGGGCGGGGGCACCCTGTCCTGCCGCGAACTCGAAGTGCAAGAAGGCCACGTCAGCGATGGTGCTGCGGAGCAGGTGCAGACCTTGCGCGGTCACTCGTGTGGGCCGCTGCCCTAACAGGTGCAGAATGATGGCGATGTCGTGGGGGGCCAAGTTCCACACGACGTTGACATCCTGGCGCACCTGACCCAGGTTCAAGCGCCGCGAGGTGACGTAGAGCACGTCGCCTAGCTCGCCGCTCGTAATCAAGCTGCGAATATAGCGCAGACCGGGGTTATACAGGAAAGTGTGCCCGACCATCAGGGTCAGGCCTTGCCGGTGGGCCAGCTCTACCAGCTCTACGCACTCGGCCGGCGATGTCGCCAGCGGCTTTTCTACCAGCACGTGCTTGCCGGCCAACAGTGCTTGCCGCGCCAAGGCGTGGTGAGTTTCTGCCGGGGTGGCGATGGCCACCGCGTCAATGCCGGGAGCAGCCAGTAGCGCAGCCGTAGACGTGAACGGTTGTATCCACGGATAGCGCTGCTGCATGGCCTGCACGCGGTCCGCCCGCAGATCGCACACGGCGGCCAAGGGTCTGCCTGGTAGCTCGGCGAAGTTGCGGGTTAGATTAGGCCCCCAATAGCCGGAGCCTACGACGGCGACCTGTGGCACGCCGGATTTCGTAGTCATAGCACCTACAGCGTATCTTGCCTCTGATCGCTCGGTCTCCACCACACCACTGCGGGGCGTCTCTTTGCCAACTTGGTACTAGGCACCACTAGCGGGCGGCGATCCGTCCCAGGGGAGGAGCCGCCAGCGTGCCGGCTGCTCCATGGCCACATCATAGTCCCGGCCGCGCCGCACTACCCGCACACGATACAGGCGGTCATGATAGTCCATCACGTCGTCGCGCCGCGGGAGCGGGTGGTCACGGTAGATATGTGGCGAAAGATAATACTCGCCGGGGCCGAGCAGCACCGGATCGAGCGTAATCTCCAGACAGCCGTATCCCTGCAAGTCCAACGCAGGCAGACCCTGTTCGTCGCTCGTCAGGCCGCAAGCCACCACGCCATCCACGCGCGTGATAGCTACTGCTGCCACCAAATCATCGTAGGCGGCGTGGCTCACATAGTAGAGCCTAATGGAAGCCGGTTCGTTGCTGGTGAGCAGGTGCGTTGGCCGACCCTCCGACCCGACGATTTCGAATCGCTCGATCCGCACCTCTTGGGTTCCATAGCGGCGGCCACCGTCGAGAGGCTCGGCGCTGTGCTGCTGAGTCTGCATCGCCTGATCTTGGGCAGGAATTGGAGTGTTCAGCCCCAGTTCACCTTGAGCCACGAAGGATTGCGTGGACTGGGCAGCCACCTGCGCCAGCCGCTCGGCTTCCTGTCGGCGCACCGAAGCCTCGTACTGCGAGCAGACCTCTAGCGGCGCGCCGTCGGCGACGAGCCGCCCACCGTCCAGCCACAGGACGCGGGTGCAGAGGCGCTGAATGAGCGAGAGATTGTGCGACACGAACAGGACCGTCTTGCCACTCTCACATATGGCGCGAATACGGTCGAAGCATTTGGCTAGGAAGTAGCTATCGCCGGCCGAGAGGGCCTCGTCAACGATCAGAATATCCGCCTCGACCGAGATGGCCAGCGAGAACGTCAGCCGGGCCTGCATCCCCAGCGAGTAGGTCTTGAACGGGAAGTCCAGATAGTCTCCAAGCTCTGCAAAGGCAGCGATCTCGTCAAAGCGAGTAGCTAGGTCACGCCGGCTGAGGCCAAGCAAGGCGCCGCCCAGATAGACGTTCTCGCGGCCGGTGAACTCCGGGTGGAAGCCCGTGCCCAGCTCCAGAATGGTCTGGAGTGAGGCGTGTACTTGGATCGCGCCGGCGTCGAGCGGAGCCACGCCGGAGATGAGGCGCAGCAAGGTTGTTTTCCCCGCGCCGTTCCGGCCGATGATACCGACGACTTCGCCAGCGTGGATGTCAAGGGTTACGCTGTGTACGGCCCAGCGCTCCTGGTGCAGCGGCCGCCGCCGCACCAACTCCCACAGGCGGTCCTCCTGCCGTGCATAGACCTTGTAGACCTTGCTTGCCCGCTGGACCGAGATCATCACCGACCGGTGGGACGGTGCCGGAGGCTCCAGTGCTTGTGCTGTCGCCTGGGGCGCAGCATGTTGCGCCTTTACACGTGTTGCGGCCCTACGCATGTTGTGTCCCTACAGAATATCCGCGAGCAGCCGTCGCGCACGGTCAAAGACCGCAAACCCCCCGACCAAGATGACGAGGGTAGCCAGGCCAAAGGCCACAATCGGCAAGGCGCCGAATGGCATCCCGGTCAGCAATGCGCCGCGGTAGAGCGCGGCGAGGTGCGCGAGCGGGTTCAGCCAGATGATGGGGCGGAGCAGGTCCGGCAGCACGGACTCTACATAAAAGATCGGAGTCAGGAACATGCCGATCATGAATGTAATCTGGACCAACTCTTTGATATCGCGGAGAAAGGCCCCCACGGCCCCCAGCAGCCACGCTAACCCGATGGTGAAGGCGATCTGTGCCAGCAAGATCAGTGGCAGTCCGACTGCGCCCCATGGCAGCCCGTCCTGACGCCACGCCAGCACCGGCAAGAGCACGAGCAGTCCAATGAGCAGCGAGAGCAGGCTGGCTGCCAGCGAGTATAGCGGGACCACCTCCAAGGGAAAGCGCACATGCTTCACGAGCGACCTATGGCTTGCCATCGCCTCCGTCGCGCGCGTGGCGACATCCGTTACCGCCACCCAGGGCAGGAGGCCAAGCACGACGTATAGCGCATATTGATCGCGGGGTGCATCGGGAGCGAGGCGCGCTCGGAAGACAAAGGCAAAGATGAGGGTATACGCGCCGACGAACAGCAGCGGGTGGACCACTGCCCAAGCCAAGCCGAGCGTCGAGCCGACGTAGCGCAAGCGCAGCTCACGTTCTGCGATGGCCCGCCACGCTTGGAACAGCCGAGCAACGCCGAGCAAGCGCGCGAGCAGCGGGCGCTCGTCCGGGCGTTCTCCCAGGTATTGCCAGGTCATGGCAGCGGAGTATAGCATTGAGTTGCAGGTGGTAGGGGTCACCGACGAGTTGTCCTCATTCCCCGGCCGCCATCATCCCGGCCGCTGGAGGCGGAAAGGGGTGAGACGCGAGCCCTACCCTTCTATGGCGACTATGAGCCCAGTTACTAAGTTGACAAGCGGTGAGCGCCACGTGCAGCGTGTGTTCGACTACGAGCACCGACGTGCGCGCAAATCGCGCCTCCTCGACATCCAACCACGCCTTGTCACTCAGTTTATTGACGATGTGCAACTGCCCGCGACATGGTTTTCCGGCAAAGATGCCCTTGACGTCGGTTGCGGTACCGGACGGTGGAGCTACGCGCTCGCCGAGCTGGGTACCCACGTAACGGCGCTTGACCTCACGGCGGCCGGGTGTCGTGCTACCCGTCGGGTGCTGGAGCCATACGCCGCCGGACACGTCGTCCAAGCCAGCGTCGGGAGTTTACCGCTACCGTCCGAGTCATTCGATTTCGTCATGGCTTGGGGGGTCCTGCATCATACGCCGAATACTCGGCGCAGCTTTGAGCAGCTTGTGCCGCTGGTGCGGCCGGGCGGCGTGCTGTACATCATGGTCTACGAATGGGCCAACCGTGCCAGGCACCTGTTGACGGATGCGCTGCGGTTGGTGCTCCGTCAGCTCCCTGACGAGCAGCGCTACCACGTGTGCAAGTATCTCATTATCAAAAACGCGACGCGCGCTGGCCGTCTCCAGCGCTGGCTCAAGGTCTACAACGGGAGCCAGGCCTCTGCTCATTACGACCTCGCAGCGATGCAATTCGACGCCTACGACGCTTACTCCCCCCGCTGGAATCATGTCCACACTTGGCGCGAGGTCCGAGGGTGGTTTACCGGTGCCGGCTTTGTGGACGTCACTCTCACCAGTCCGGTGCGCTATACCGACCCGGAAGAGGTGCGGATCAATGGCGAGTGCGGCGGCGCGGTTCATATGCGGGGCACGATGACCGCTAGGTCGGCACCACTCAAATAACCATAAGTTTGTGGAGTCCTGGCGCATCATACGCGCCGACGAACAGCAGCGGGTGGACCACGGCCCAGGCCAAGCCAAGCGTCGAGCCGACGTAGTACAAGCGCAGCTTGCGTTCTTCGATGGCGCGCCACGCTTGGAACTGCCGGGCAACACCCATCAAGCTCTCGAGCAGCGGACGCTCGTCCGGGCGTTCTCCCAGGTATTGCCAGGTCATGGCAGCGGAGTATAGCATTGAGTTACAGGCAGTAGGAGTCACCGGCGAGTCGTCATCGTCCACCAACCCTCCACGACAACGATGAGTCCCATGTCTACGCTGACGAGCGGCGAGCGCCATGTGCAGCGCGCGTTCGACTACGAGCACCAGCGCGCCCGCGAATCGCGCCTCCTCGACATCAAGCCGCGCCTTATCACTCAGTTCCTTGACGACGTGCGGCTACCGGCGACATGGTTTCCTGGCAAGGATGCCCTTGACGCCGGCTGCGGTACCGGACGGTGGAGCTACGCGCTCGCCGAGCTAGGTGCCCGCGTGACAGCGCTCGACCTCACGGCGGCCGGGTGTCGCGCTACTCGTCGGGTGCTGGAGCCATACGCTGCGGGGCATGTTGTCCAAGCCGGCATCGGGAGTTTGCCGTTGCCACCTGAGTCATTCGATTTTGTCATGGCTTGGGGTGTCTTGCATCATACGCCGAATACGCGGCGCAGCTTCGAGCGGCTGGTGCCGCTGGTGCGGCCGGGCGGCGTGCCGTATGTCATGGTCTACGAATGGGCCAACCGTGCCAAGCACCTGTTGACGGAAGTGCTGCGGCTGGTGCTCCGTCAGTTTCCTGACGAGCAGCGCTACCGCCTGTGCAAGTGTCTGATTATCAAGCACTCGTGGCTCGCTGGCTATCTCCACCGCTGGCTCAAGGTCTACGATGGAACCAAGGCTACTGAGCAATGCGACCTCGCAACGATGCAGTTCGATGCCTACGACGCCTACTCCCCCCGCTGGAACCATGTCCACACTTGGCGCGAGGTGCGCGAGTGGTTTACCCAGGCCGGCTTCATTGACATCACACTCACCCATCCGGTGCGCTATTCTGATCCGAAAGTGGTACGGATCAACGGCGAGTGTGGTGGCGCGGTTCATATGCGCGGCACGATGCCCACCAGGTCCGCACAACAAAGGCAGCGATCTCGTCAAATGGTGCCGGCTGAGGCCCAGCAGGGCGCCTCCTAGATAGACGTTCTCGCGGCCGGTGAACTCCGGGTGGAAGCCCGTGTCTCGCTCCAGAATGGTCTGGAGCGAGACGTCCACCCGGATTGAGCCGGCGTCAAGCGGAGTTGCGCCAGAGATGAGGCGCAGCAAGGTCGTTTTCCCCACGCCGTTCCGGCCGATGATACCCGCGACTTCGCCAGCGTGGATGTCAAAGGTGACGTCATGTACGGTCCAGCGCTACTGGTGCAGCGGCCGCCGCACCAACTCCCACAGACGGTCCTCTTGCCGCGCATAAACCTTGTAGACTTTGCTCGCCGGCCGGACTGAGATCATCACCGATCAAGCGCATGAGGAGTGGACGCTCGTCCGGGCGCTCTCCCAGATATTGCCAGGTCGTGGCGGTGCAGTGTAGCATTGAGTTGCCGGTGGTAGGAGCCACTGGCGAGTTATCCTCGCCCCCCAGCCCTCCAGAGCAAGGATCAGTCCCATGTCTGCGCTGACCAGCGGCGAGCGCCAAGTGCAGCGCGTGTTCGACTACGAGCACCGCCGTGCCCGCGAATCGCGCCTCCTCGACATTGAGCCGCGCCTTGTCTCGCAATTCCTTAACGATGTGCAACTACCCGCGACGTGGTTCTCCGGCAAAGATGCCCTTGACGCCGGCTGTGGTACCGGACGCTGGAGCTACGCGCTCGCCGAGCTAGGCGCCCACGTGACGGCACTCGACCTCACGGCAGCCGGATGTCGTGCTACCCGTCGGGTGCTGGAGCCATACGCTGCTGGGCATGTCGTCCAAGCCAGCGTCGGGAGCTTGCCGCTACCGTCCGAGTCGTTCGATTTCGTCATGGCTTGGGGGGTCTTGCATCATACGCCGAATACGCGGCGCAGCTTCGAGCGGCTGGTACCGCTGGTACGGCCGGGTGGCGTGCTGTACATCATGGTCTATGAATTGACCAACCGCATTATGCATCTGTTGACGGATTCGTTGCGGCTGGTGCTCCGCCAGCTTCCTGACGAGCAGCGCTACCATGTGTGCAAGTATCTGATTATCAAGCACTCGCGGCTCGCTGTCTATCTCCACCGCTTGTTCAAGGTCTACGACGGCACCAAGGTCACTGACCAGTACGACCTCGCAGCGATGCAGTTCGATGCCTACGACGCTTACTCCCCACGTTGGAACCACGTCCACACCTGGCGCGAGGTCCGGGAGTGTTTTACCGATGCCGGCTTTGTAGACATCACGCTGACCCACCCGGTGCGCTATACCGATCCGATAGTGGTGTGGTTCAAGGGCGAGTGTGGTGGCGCGGTTCATATGCGCGGCACGATGCCCACTAGGTCTGCACTGTCTAAGAACTCATCGGATTGTGCAGAGTTGGCGCATCAGAAGCCGCCGGTCCAGTCTTCGGTAGGAGAAGGGCGCCCGTGACCGCCGTGCCGCGGATCGCCCATGTCGGCAACATCGCCAATAATGCCTATAGCAACGCCAAGTTTCAGCGGCGCCTCGGGATTGCATCGGACTCCTACAACTACCCCTTCGAATTCGTCTTTGGTCACCCCGAGTGGGAGGACGCCAACTTTAGAGAGCAGCTTGATTTGTATCATCCCCCGGATTGGCCGGCTCTACACTTCACTAACGGCTACGCGCGTCCCCACTGGGCACGCTACTTGAGCGGTCGTCCTGAGCCATACGGCTACACCGGCTATGATGAAGCCCGGCGCGAGGCCGGTATGCATGGCCAGTACCTTGACACGGGCCGGGTATGGACCGCTGCACTAGCTACCGGGGAGCCGGCGGGTCTTGGTCCCGCTCTAACGTTACGGCTACGGCGTTTCGCCCGCGCCACCGCGCAACGGTATGCCTCCTTAGCGCGGCAGGGTCACCTGACCCCACGCGAGCGCCTGGAGTTCCTGCTCCTCATGCTGATTCGTGCCGCCGTAGACAACGTGTCCGTGTGGCGTCTCCAATTGGGTATCGCCATGAACGACCGTTTGCGGGCCATCCGCGCCGATATGTGGGCCGTGGCCACTGACTCGCGCTTGGCGCAGGCTGGGCAGAAGCTGCGGCCGAGGAGCTACTCCCGGCTGACTTGTTGGCGCTCGTTCCGGCCGCTGGCCCAGGACTACGATCTCACCGTGCTGTATGGGCTAGAAGTGACCAAAGCCGGGTTGCTGCCGCCGGACCGTCCCTACATTGCCTTCGAGCACGCGACCATGCGGACGCTGCCTTTCGAGAACACACTGCAAGGTCGGCTGCTGGCGCTCGGCTACCGGCTGGCCGAGGCTTGCATCATCACCAACCCGGACGTGCTTGGCTCCGCAAAGCGTCTGGGGCTGCGGCACTATCGGTTTATTCCGCATCCTGTGGACGAGACGAAATACTGCCCCGGCGAGACGCCTCTCGCCGAAGAGCTGCGTCGCGAGTTGCGGGAGTGTCTCACCAGAGCCGCAGGATTGGGAGGGAGCGGTGCGGCGCCTCTGGCGAGCCAGCCGCTGATCTTTTTCTGCCCCAGCCGCCACGAATGGAGCAATGGGTCGGACAGCAAGCGCAGCGACCGCGTGATCCGCGCCTTTGGCCGCTATGTGCGCGAAGCCGAGCCGGCGGGATTGCCGGCAGCCGCCCTCGTGCTCACCAAGTGGGGCACTGACGTGCGCGCTAGTCAGCAGCTCTGTAGTGAGCTTGGCATTGAGGGGCGCGTGGTCTGGCTTCACCCGATGCACAAGATGCGCCTGCTGGAGTACTACCGGGCCGCCGATATCGTACTCGACCAATTCCACGAGGTCGTTGGGAGCTTCGGCACGGTGACGGTAGAAGCCATGGCCTGCGCCCGGCCCGTCATCATGTACTTCAACCCGCAGGTCCACGAGTGGTGCTTGGAGGAGAATCCGCCCATTCAGTCCGCACTCACCACGCCGGAGATCTATGGCCGGTTAGTAGCGCTGGCCGGGAGCGCCGAGCGACGTGCGGCCGTCGGCGCTCAGTCACGGGCGTGGGTCGAGAGGTGGCATGGCTGGCAGCGCGTCGCCGAGATGCATCTGGAACTTTACCGCGAGGTCTTCGACCGCCGGGGCGACGCGGCGGCCGTTCGCGCGCTGGAGGCTATCGCCGCGCGGCCGCCAACGATAGGAACGTAGAGCGCCGCAGCATCCCCGTGCCTCTGTTGCGGGGCGGTGAGGCAGGTGCGCCATGCTATGATGGAGCCGACCGGCGGACAGGTGCAGGGCGACCGGCAAAACAAGCGCGTGTCGCTCGGCATCCGCCGGACGGCGGTCGTTCCAGGCGAAAGAAGGGTTGCCGCGATGAGCACCACTGTCACACCTGTATTACCGGAGATCGCTGCGCGGGCGGATGGTCCGCCCATGAGCGTAGGCGATGCCATCCGCACCCGGCGCACGATTCGGAGTTGGTTGCCGGACCAGCCGGTGGCGGAAGCACTCATCAACGAGCTACTCGAAGCGGCCCTCTGGGCACCGTCCGCGTGCAATATGCAGTTGTGGGACTTCGTGGTTGTCACCGATGAGGCGACGCGGCAACAGCTCGAAGATGCCGTGCCGTTCGCCAATCAGGCGCCGGTGCTGATCTTCGTCTGCTACAACACACGCTTCTCTGAAGGCAGTTTTGCCCATATTCAGGGCGCGTCGGCGTCCATCATGAACATGCTGCTCCAGGGACACGCGCTGGGCCTCGGCGGTTTTTGGCAGGCCACCATCCATGACCGCACTAAGCTGCACACGGTCCTGCGTCTTCCCGAGGACGTAGAGGTGTTGGCTACGGTGCTCTTCGGGTATCCGGCCGAGCAGCCGGGGGCACCGGCGCGGCGCGATCCTTCGCATATGACACACTGGCAGCAGTATCATCCGCGCCCGCGTCTCCCGTCGTCACCCAATCCGCGCGACTGGACGCTGGTGCAGATCGCCGATTATCAGCAGGCCCGCATTCGCGCCGGACCCAAATACAATAAGCCGATCCGCTCCGAGTTCGAGGTCGTGACCCGGTTCGGTCAGGAAGCGCTGGTGGCAGAACTGACCCGCACGGATGATGCCAGGTGTGGTGCGGATCAGTCCGCCCAACGGCAGGAGAATCCGCACGTGTGGCTCGATCTGCTGCCGTGTACCGGCCTTTATCTGGAGCATCTGATGCCGGCAGCGCCCGCCGCCGCCGTTCACTTCATTGAGTTGACCGAGCAGACCACCCAGTTTGCACAGCGTCGGTTACCGCGCCCGGCCCAATCACACCACTACGACGGACGGATTGACCTCCCGGATGCCAGCGTGGACGTGGCGACCTGCATTTTCCGCCTCGAAAACCTGCCACCGCCAGAGCGGCTGCGGCTGCTCACCGAGGCTCATCGCGTGCTGCGTCCGGGGGGAGCCTTGATCCTCGCGCACATCAGCCGGCGCTCGTACTTCGCGTTGATGCAACCGATCCGCTGGCTCCTGGGCAGACGCGACGTGCAATACGTCCTGGGGACCGATCCGTCGCTCGGTCCGTTTGTGCCGTTGGCGCCGCACGACGTGGTGCGGGGGCTGGCCAACGTTGGCTTCCGCCGCGAGCGTGGTGCCAGTCACTTCCCACTGCCGCCGGAGGACGAGGCCCGGCATCGGGTACGGGCGCTGCGTCCGCCGCTCTCCTACGCACAGTATCCGGTACAGACGCTCTACAGCCTCACTCGGCCGCTACATCGGCTGCTCGAACCGTGGAGCAAGCTCCAATTGGCCGTGTATCGCAAGTGACCGCGCCAGCGTTCGACCGTGCTGACTGGCTGGCGGCGCTCGCGGGCGTCTCCGACTACTGGGTGCGGCAGACGGCTCCCGGTGGCGAGACACGCTGCGCCGTCCACGGGGTCGAGCATACGGCGCGCACCGCCACCTCCATCGTCGTTGACTTGGCGCTCCATCGGGTCACCGGCCAGGATCGCTATTGGGAGCGGGCGCAGCAGCGCGCTCGGCGCGTTGTCGCACGCCTAGTGCGTGACCCGGAGCACGGCGCGTGGGTCTTCGCGCCGGGCCGCCTGGACCCCTATAACTGCTCCAATAACGTCATTGATAGTGGCGAGTGCGCCCGTTGCTTGGGGACCCTGCTGCTCTATGCCGATGACAGGCTCGACGCCGCGTTACGGGAGCGCGTTGCGCAGGCGCTGCGCCGCAACGCGACCACCTACCTCACCGACGCGGTGGTGACGAAAGAGGTCACCAATCAACGGCTGTGGGGCGCCATGGGCCTGGCGACCGCGGCTCGCGCGCTGGGCGAGCCGACGTGGTTTACCGCCGTACACGCGAGCATCGAGCGGTCCCTAGCGGAGCAGCACGCCGATGGATCGTTTCCCTATCACCCGGAGCCGGTGCGTTTCGGTCTCCATCCCGGCGCGGCGGACGTTTCGGTCTACTACCAGGCGCGGGTGCTGGCTTATCTGTGGCAGGCCCTAGCGATGCTCGGCGAGGACGCGGGCGCCGTTCGTGGGCCAACGCTCGCGGCTCTCCGTCGCGGCCTCGATTTCCTAGTAGCGACGTACACGCCCGCGGGGACGAAATGCGCAGCCCTGGAGGGTAAGCGCTGGTTCTGGGCCGGTCCGTATGAGGTCGGGAGTCACCCGCTCGACGTGTACGCGCTGCTGCATGGGGCAGCACGGTTTGCGGACGGCCCCTTGAGTGCGCTCGCGGAGCAGGCGTATACCGTCTGGCGGCAGCGCCTAGCGAGGATGGTGCTTGCCTGTAGGGAGCCGGCCGGCCGGGACGACTTCATCTGCCCGGACTTCCACGCTGCCGACGCCTCGTGGCTCGCGGCGCTGATCCTGGCCCCGCCCGGCGGCGCCTCACCCCCCGGCCCCCTCCCTGCTGGTGGAGAGGGGGAGTCGGTGCCTGCCGGGAGCTACGCGGCGCCGCAGGTGCGTTTGTTTGCGGAGGCCGGCCTGGTGCGTCTCCGGACTGCTGAGACAGTGGCGCTGCTGCGGACGCGCAAGCGGCCAGCCAACGTGCTGTATGGCGGTGGCGTCGGCGGTGGTAGCTTTCTCTACGTCGGGCACAAGTCCGGCGGCTGGCAGGACATGATTGCGCCAGCGAGGGAGGCGCCCATCAGCCCCGGTAATCTGACGTGCTGGCCCCGGCGACGCCGGAGGAGGGCGGCCTTGCGGGCGTTCCTGGCGGCCAATCGTCCCGGCCGAGAGCTACGCCAGTGGCTCTTCGTCGCCCGCATCCGCTGGCGACAGAGAGCGTTCCGCGCGGTGCCCCGCGTGCTCTGGGATGGCTGGTTACGCCCCCTTTGGCACGCCTGGGATGAGGTCTACGCAACGCATTGGGCACTCGACGCTGCGCCGACGTTGCTGCCGGACGGGATGCAAGGCACGGTTCGACCGGCGCGACGCGACGGCGAGCCGCTTGCGGGTGTGAAAATGCGGCGCCAGGTCTCCGTGGAGAACGGCGCCTTGCGGGTGCGGGAGGTGATCTCGGTGGCGACACCGCTGCGCCGCCTGACCTATGCGGTGCCAGCAATGGCGCGAGCGCTGCACACTAAGCCGGCCGCGCTCGCGGACACCCGGCCGGCAGCGCACGGTACCGTGCGCCGCCTCGACTTCCCGCGGCGGATGCTCGCCACTCCGTTTGAAGCGCAGATCGAGTACGTGCTGTGACCAGCTCCACCGGGCGGCGGCGCGATGACTTGCCGGGTCTGCACCATCCGAGAGAGTCGTGGTGGCGCGGACCGGGCCGACCGGGCGTGCTGGCAGCTAGCGGCTTTATCGGCCTTGCCATCCTCACCTACGCGCCGCTGTTGCTCTTCGACCGGCTCTCGGTCAATGCCGATGTCTTCCTGGCCTATCTCCCGGCCCACCTCTGGCTGGCTGCGGGGCTGCGGGCCGGCGAGCTTTGGCTGTGGACGCCGCACCTGCTCACCGGCTTTCCGCTGGCCTTCACCGAGTACGGCTGGTTCTACCCGCCCACCTGGCTGGCGCTGCTAGTCGCGCCTGGCCCGCGCGGTTACTGGGTCGCCGTCGCGTTCCATGCGGCGGCGGCGGGCATTGCTACCTACGGGTTGGCTCGGTCTTGGGGCCGGTCGCCCACCGCTGCCGGGATCGCTGGCGCTGTCTACCAGCTGAGTGGGGCCGTGGCCGGCGGCGCCGCGCTCCTGAACTTCGGGACCGTGTTCTGGGCGTTACCGTTCCTCTGCTGGTGTGCGGATGGGTTGCGCCGCGCAGCGGCAAATTCGGGCCGGGTCGCTTGGCAACCGCTCCTGTTGCGCGGACTGCTTGCCGCCGCCGCGGTCGGCCTCATCACCCTCTCCGGGCACCCACAGCTGGTCGCGCTGGCGTGCGTTGGCGCCGGAGCCTACGCCATAGTCACGACGGCCGCAGTCCAGTGGTCAGTGTTCAGCGGTCAGCGGTCAGCGGCCACAAGCCACGAGCCACGAGTGGCGGTGTGGCGCATCTGGATAGCGCCGGTTGCCTTGCTGGCTGCGGGACTGGCGGCCCTGCCGTTGGCAGCTATCCGTATCGTGCCCACGCTCGAAGTGGCCGCCCTCTCGCCACGTGGGCAGGGGTTGGAGGTCGCAGCGGCGGTGGTCGGCTCCGCCCCGCCGTGGGCGCTCGCCGCCGGGCTGGTGCTGCCGGGGCTGGAGGTGCTGCCGATGCTCTCGCCGACGTGGGTTGCCTACGTCGGCTTCGTGCCGCTGGCGCTCGCCGGCTATGCGGTGTGGCGCCGGCGAGCGATCGGTTTCCCCGGTCGGACGGTCCTGCTGCTGGTATTCGGTGGCGTCGGCCTCATCCTGGCCTGTGGCGGCTTCACCCCGCTCTACCCGCTGCTGCTCAAGGTGCCCGGCTTTGCGCTCTTCCGCGATCCGACGCGCTGGCTCATCCTCTGGGTGTTCGCCGCCGCGCTGCTTGCTGCGGATGGCTACGATGCGTGGCGTGCGTCTGGCGTGGCAGCGCACGCGGTGTCTCCCCACGGTCGCGGCTGGTGGCCGCGGCTGTCACTGCTGGCGGTGGTCCTGATCGTGGCCGGGCATCTCGTCGGTACCGGCGCTCTCGTGCTCGGACGTGACCTCCTGCTGGAGCAGGTTGGACAACCACTCATCCAACGTCTGGCTGACGATCCGAACCGCACCTTCACCGCCGAGCGCTATGCGACCACGTTTGCCGCGTATCTGACCCAAGCCCAACGTGCCCTCGACCCCCGTCAGCTTGCGGTGCTGGGGCCGCTTGCGGGCCTCGTGGCGGCGGTGTGGTGGTTTTGGGCGCGGCGAGTGCAGCCAGCCGTCGCGCTTGCCATCGTCATCGCGCCGCTCCTGCTGTTCATGTGGTCGCGTTTTCCTACGGTTCCGTCCGGCGCTGGCGCCGATGAACTGGTGCAGGTCGCCACGCTGCCCGGCCTCCGCGAGGGTACTGCTCGGGTGGTGAGTTGGAAGCTGCGGGCCGCTGCGTATGAGCTGAACCTGGCCACGCTCGCGGCGCAGGGCAACGCGCCGGCCGCCACGTTTGCGTTGCAGCGAGCCGGTCTGACGCCGAACTGGGGGCTGGCCGCGCGCGTGCCACAACTCGGTGGTTACGAGAACCTGTTGTCGGTGCGCCAAGCGGTGCTCTCCGCCGCGATACACTCCGAGCGCGCCGTGCCGGTACCGCTCCCGCAACCCCAGTTTGCGCCGGATCAGCTGCCACAAGGAATGCTGGAGGCGGTGGCCGTCCGGTACCTGGTGCTCTCCCGTGATGCGCTGAAGAAGCCGCACCTGGACATGCATCGTTGGCGCCCGCTAAGTGCCGACCCGAACGCCGGCTCGATGCAGGTATGGATCAACAACCGCGCGCAGCCACGAGCCTATCTCGTTCCGGCCGCGCGCGCCGTCGGTTCGGCGGCAGCAGCCTGGAAAGCCGTCGCCGCGCCGAGCTTCAACCCGCGCCGGACCGTGGTGCTCGAAGGGGTAGATTCCCGCGAGAGCGGGAATGACAGGGGTAGGGCCGACGGTCAAGATACTCCTGGCTCGGCGCGCCTGACGAGCGACCGGCCGCAGCGGGTGGCAATTGCGGTCGAGGCGGCAGCGGATGCCTGGCTGGTGCTCGCCGACGCCTGGTTTCCTGGCTGGGCGGCGACGCTTGATGGCACGTCCACGCCCGTGCTGCGTGCGAACTACCTCGTCCGGGCGGTGGCCGTGCCGGTCGGCCGGCATGAGGTCGTCTTCAGCTATGATCCACCGGGCTACGCCACCGGCCGGACCGTGAGCAGCGTCGCGTGGGGCGTACTCGGCGTGGCTCTGGTGGCAACTGTGCTGCTCGGCCGGCGACGACGACACCCTTAGCGAGCGAACATGACTCGGACCAAGTACGTCGTGATCTACACCGACGGGGCCTGTTTTGACAATCCTGGCCCTGGGGGCTACGGCATCGTGCTCATACACGGCAGTCGTCGGAGAGAGCTGTCCGGTGGCTTTCGGCTGACCACGAACAACCGCATGGAGCTATTGGCCGCGATTGAGGCGCTGGCGGCGCTGAAGCAGCCCTGCCGGGTCACACTGTTAAGCGACTCGAAATACGTGGTGGATGCCATGCAGAAGGGCTGGGCCGAGAAGTGGTGTGCGAACGACTGGAAGCGCAACAAGCGAGACCGCGCCGAGAACCCCGACCTCTGGGCGCGGCTGCTGACGCTCTGCGCGGAGCACGATGTTACGTTCCGCTGGGTGAAGGGCCATGCCAACGACCCCGAGAATGAGCGCTGCGACGAGCTTGCCAAGGCCGCCGCCGGTCAGCCGGGCCTGCCGGCGGACGAAGGCTACGAGTCGCGCTCCGCACCTACCCCCCGGCCCCTGCCCCGGCAGAGCAGGGGAGTCAGTGCGATGCCCGGCCGTCGCTTCCTTCCCTAGGAAGACGGTCAGCGTGATGGCCTGTAGCCCCTTCCCTTCAGCGAGAAGGTTGGGAGGCGGTGCGTTCCTCGTTCTCCGGCGCCGGCCGCCCGGCCTGCCCGCGGAAGAGCAGCGCGAACGCGCTCGCCGCGAGCACGTAGAATAGCGCTGTCCCGAGGAAGCCGGGCCGGTAGCCGAAGGCGCTAATGAGCTGGCCGCCGACGGCGGTGCTCAACGCCGCCGCGAGGTTGTTGGTCACGAGCAGCGCCGCCGTCACCGTGGCGCGACTCGACTGATCCACAATCGTCATGGCGAAGCTGTCGCGCACCGGAAAGGCCATGTTCATCAGCGAGTTACGCATCACATAGGCAGCGGCGGCGAAGCCCAGTGCCGGTGGAAACCCGATCAGGAGCAGCAGCGGCACGGAGGATAGCTGTGTCAGTGCGATGCTCGGGACCGGACCTAGCCGCGTCGCCAGGACGGGCGCGACCAGCGTGGCCACCACGCGCAGCCCCAGCGATGCGGCGCTCATCGTGCCGTAGAAGGCCGCAGAGGTTCCCAGCTCCTGCACGAAGAAGACGTTCAGGAAGGGGATCGTCAGCCCGGCGCCCAAGCGGATGAGACCGTCGGTGGTGATGAGCTTGGCCAGCGCCGTCGCACTGCGGCGCGTCAGGGTCCAGCGCCGAGTCTCCGGCGGTTGATAGGTTTCGCGCAGCAGCAGCAGTACGGGCAGGGTGAAGGCCGAAGCCACGCCAGCAGCCAGCAGCGTGGCCCGGTAGGACCACACCTCCGAGAGCGCCAGCCGCGAGTCTTGCAGCCATAGGGGGACGTGCCCGCCGAGCAGACTGCCGACGATGGTGCTGACCAGGAAGAGCGCTGCCATCGTGCTGAACAGGTAGGTCCGCTCGCGCCGGGAGCTATTGTGCGCCAGGAATGGCGCTTGTGCGGCCAGGGCAATGGCGCCGCCGGCCCCGGCCACCGCGCCGCTGACGAGCAGCAGGAGCGGCGTGGTGAGCACCATCTGGCCGAAAGCGCCGCAGCCTACGCCCACGCTGCCCCAGACGAGCGCCCGCTTCGTGCCCCAGCGGTCGGTGAGGAGGCCGGCCGGCAGCGCGGTGATCCCGGCGGCGGCCGTCGTTACAGCGAGCAATTGGCCCAGGAACGCGGCGTCGAAGCCGAGCGCCTGGATGTAGAGGTTGAAGATGATCCGCGTGACGCCGACGGTGAAGCCACCGAGAAAGGCTACCCAGAGGTAGAACCGAGCGTTGCGCGAAAAGCTGCGGAGGGCGCCAATGTACGCCCGTAGCTCTCGCTCGGCCGTTGACCACGGTACATGGGCCGGTTCAGCGCGTTTCAGCACAGTTTGCCAGTGGGTTCGGTGCGTGGGGCTACTGTCCTAGCCCGCTACCTGCGGTAGCTCCGTGAGGGCTGCCTGGACCTTCTCCGCCGGGTACTCGTAGTCCTCCAGGTCACCGGCCAGGTAGGCATCGAACGCGCCCATGTCGAAATGACCATGACCGGACAAGCCGAAGAGGATCACCCGCGAGCGGCCCTCCGCTTTCGCTTGCAGCGCCGAGTCTATAGCCGCCTTGACGGCGTGAGCGGCCTCCGGCGCCGGAATAATCCCTTCGCTCTGCGCGAACTGAACGGCGGCGGCGAACACGGGGTTCTGCGGGTAGGCCACCGCCTCGACCAAACCGTGCTCGACGAGCTGGCAGAGCAGCGGAGCGTCGCCATGATAGCGCAAGCCGCCGGCGTGGATGCCGGGTGGCACGAAGGTATGGCCCAGGGTATACATCTTGACGAGCGGGGTCAGGCCGACGGTATCACCGAAATCGTAGGCGTAGGAGCCACGAGTCAGCGTGGGACACGCCGCCGGCTCCACGGCCAGGATGCGGGTCCGTTTGCCCGCGGTGAGCTTGTCCTGAATGAATGGGAAGGACAGACCGCTGAAGTTGCTTCCCCCACCGACGCAGCCGATCACCTCGTCCGGCTCTTCTCCGGCCATTTCCATCTGGCGCTTGGCCTCCAAGCCGATGACGGTCTGGTGCAGCAGCACGTGATTGAGCACCGAGCCGAGGGAGTAGTGGGTATCGTCGTGGGTAGCGGCATCCTCCACCGCCTCCGAGATGGCAATGCCTAACGACCCCGGTGAGTCTGCGTCCTGTGCCAGCACCTGGAGACCACCTTGGGTCCGGTCGCTGGGGCTGGGGATGACCTCGGCCCCGAATACCTGCATCATCGAGCGGCGGTAGGGCTTCTGCTGATACGACACCTTGACCATGTACACCGTGCAGTCGAGACCGACAAACTGGCAGGCCATGGCCAAAGCGCTACCCCATTGCCCCGCGCCGGTTTCCGTGGCGAGGCGCTTCGTCCCCTCGGCCTTGTTGAAATAGGCTTGGGCGATGGCGGTATTCAGCTTGTGCGAGCCGGCCGGGCTGACACCCTCGTACTTGTAGTAGATGTGGGCCGGCGTATCCAGCGCCCGCTCCAAGCGCCGCGCCCGGTGGAGCGGCGTGGGGCGATAGAGACGATAGACTTCGCGCACCGGCTCAGGAATCTCGATCCACCGGTCACCCGACACCTCCTGTTGGATAAGCCCCATGGGGAACAGGGGAGCCAGATCGTCCGGTCCGATGGGCTGCCCTGTGCCGGGATGCAGCACCGGCGGGGGAGGCGCCGGCAGATCGGCGATGATGTTGTACCAGGCTTCCGGGATGTCCTGTTCATCAAGACGGAAGATCATCGGTTCGGTCATAGCACCAACTCCTTTCTGCGGCGTCTACCAGTGCAGGGGCGTTCTGCGCCTCAACCGTTGCGCCGAGTATACGCCCTGAGCACCCAACAAACGAGCAATGCCGGGGCCGCGGGTGAGGCGCACGGGGACTGCCCGGCGCCAAGCTACCCACGCTCGCTGCTAGTAAGGGCCGGGTGTAGGTTGCGCCGTTACGGTGCCGAGATGCGCTCCATGCCGCCCATGTAGGAGCGCAGCACCTCCGGGATTACGACGCTGCCGTCCCGTCGCTGGTTGTTCTCCAGGATAGCGATGATCGTTCGCGGCAGGGCCAATCCCGATCCGTTCAAGGTGTGGACGTGCTCTAGTGGACCGCGCTTGCTCCGGTCGGTCCGCCGCAGCCGCGTGCCCATCCGCCGGGCCTGATACTCCTCACAGTTGCTGCACGACGAGACCTCGAGCCACTGCTCCACGCCAGGCGACCACACCTCGAGATCGTAGGTCTTGGCTGCGGCCGCGCCGAGGGCGCCCGTACAGAGCGCGGCCACGCGATAGGGTAAGTCGAGGGTCTGGAGCACCGCCTCCGCATTTACGAGCAGCGACTCCAGCTCGTCGTAAGAATGCTCCGGCGCGACGATCTTCACCATCTCGACCTTGTCGAACTGGTGTACCCGCAGCATCCCGCGCGTATCCTTCCCGGCGGCGCCGGCTTCGCGGCGATAGCACGGCGTATAGGCGGTGTAGTGGAGCGGCAGGTCTGCCTCGCTGAGGATTTCGTCGCGGTGCATGTTGGTGACCGGCACCTCGGCAGTGGGGATGAGGAACAAATCGTCAGCGGCAACCCGGTAGGAGTCCTCTTCCAACCGCGGTAGCTGCCCGGTGCCGACCATGACTTCGCGGCGTACCAGATGTGCAGGCGCCACCTCGGTGTACCCGTGCTGCTCGACATGCAGGTCCAGCATCCAGGCGATGAGTGCCCGGCTCAGGCGCGCTCCGGCCCCGCGCAGCATGGTGAACATGGCGCCGGACAGCTTGGCTGCTCGTGGGAGGTCCAGGATACCGAGGTATTCGCCAAGCTCCCAGTGTGGTCGCGGCGCGAAGTCGAACGACTGCGGTGTGCCCCACGTGCGGACAATCACGTTGTCGTCATCGTCGGCGCCTACGGGCACCGACTCGTGGGGCAAATTGGGCATCTCCAGCATGATCTCTGCGATGCGCGCTTGCTGCTCCGCTCCTGAGCGGTCCAGCTCGGCAATGCGGCGGCCTACCTGGCGCATCTCGGCGATCATGGGCGCCGCCGCGCGGCGATCCCGCATCCGGCCAATCTGCCGGCTGACCTCGTTGCGCTGTGCTTTGAGCGCCTCGGACTCGCCCAGCAACGTGCGCCGCTGGCTGTCGGCCTCCAGGAGCGCGTCGAGGGGCGAATCGTCGCGCCGGTTCCTGAGCGCCCGTCGGACGAGGTCGGGGTGCTGACGGATGAATCGCAAGTCGTTCATAAGGGGTCCTTACCTGAAGCGCGAGCTTGCACCCTCCTCACTCGTGGCCGGACATGGTGCGAGCGGGCGTATTACCGGCCGGCGTGGCTTACTCGACGGTCCGTAGCATCGGGAAAAAGATCACCTCGCGGATTGTGCTTTGGCCGAGCAGGAACATCACGAGGCGGTCTATGCCCATACCCAACCCCCCGGCGGGCGGCATCCCTTGCTGCAGGGCCTCGACAAAATCGAGGTCCATCACGTGCGCCTCGTCATCGCCGCCAGCGCGTGCGTCCACCTGCTGCAAGAACCGGCGGTATTGATCGTCCGGGTCGTTAAGCTCGCTGAAGGCATTGGCCAGTTCGAAGCCGGCAGCGAACGCCTCGAACCGCTCCACCGTATCGGCGCTGCCCGGCTTGAGCTTGGCGAAGGGCGATAGCTCCAGTGGGTAGTCCAGCACAAAGGTCGGCTGGATGAGACGGGGCGCCACGGCCGTATCCAGCAGCTGGTCTACCAGTTTGGCCCAGGTCGGCTGTGGCTCGACGCACAGCCCGGCAGCTTCAACGGCGCTTTGCAGAGACGGCAGATCGGAGTGCTGCCCGTAATCAATGCCCGTCTCGGCGAGGATTGCCTCGCGGAGTGTAATCCGCCGCCACGGTGGACGCAGATCAATCTCCTGGTCCTGGTGGGTGACGGTCTGCCTACCGAGTGCCTGCTGGGCCACGGTCGGCACGAGCTGCTCGACCAACTCCAGCATCGTATGGTAGTCCGCATAGGCCTCATACGACTCGAGGAGGGTGAATTCGGGGTTGTGCCGGCGCGACAGGCCCTCATTTCGGAACACGCGGCCAATCTCGTACACGCGCTCGAATCCACCGACCAACAGCCGCTTGAGATACAGCTCCAGGGAAATGCGGAGAGAGAAATCGCGGTCGAGCGCCTGGTAGAAGGTCGTAAATGGGCGCGCGGCCGCGCCACCGTGCAGGGCCTGGAGAACCGGAGTCTCCACTTCGAGGTAGCCGCGGGCGTGGTAGAAGTCCCGTACCGCCTGGACGATCCGTGTGCGTTGGCTCAACAGGTCGAAGGTGTCTCTATTCGCGAGGATGTCCACGTGGCGGCGGCGGAGACGTGTTTCCACGTCGGTCAGCCCGTGCCACTTCTCCGGTGGTGGCCGCAGCGCCTTGGCCACCATCCGCCAGGCAGTGACCTGCAAGGTCGGTTCACCCGTCCGGGTGCGGAACATGGAGCCGCTGACCTCGATCAAGTCCCCGAGGTCTACGGTGCTGCGGAACAGCTGGTAGGTCTCCGTGCCGACCGTATCGCGCCGAAGGTAGATCTGCACGCGCCCGGAGGCATCCTGAAGTTGTGCGAAGCTCGCGCGGCCCATCGGGCGCAGCAACAGCACGCGGCCAGCCAAGGTCAACTGCTCGTCCGCCGCTTGCTGCTCTCCCAGGATCGTCAGTGCTTGCTGCAGCGAGTGGGTCCGGCCGGTGCGCGCCGGAAACGTCGCGGCGCCGGCATCGCGCAGCCGTTGGAGCTTCGCGCGGCGCGTTTGGATGAGGGGATCGTCGTCGCCAGGTAACGGTGCCGGTTCCTGGTCGGCCTGTCGGCTGGCAGCAGCCTCATTCATCGTGTCGAGACGTGCTCCTTGCTCATCTGTGCCGGCCAAGGGGTGTCGGGCGGCGAGCACGGGCCGGTGAGCCGGCCCGCGGCGGTCCGGGTAGGATCGGGAGGCCAGGCTAGGTGATCTCGAGGACCGTCAGCGACAGCATGCCCGCCGGCACTTGGACGGATACTTCGTCGCCGACCCCTTTACCCACCAGCGCCCGACCAATGGGGGACTCGTTAGAGATTCTACCCTCGCGGGGATTGGCCTCCGGCGAGCCGACAATCGTATAGGTGCCTTGGGAGCCGTCGGCGCGCCTCACCACCACATGACTGCCCAGGCCAACCGTCCGGGTAGTGTGCTCCTTCACGACCACGGCATTGCGTAGCTGCTGCTCGATGCTCCGAATCTTGCCCTCGACGAAGGCCAACTCGTTCTTGGCCTCGTCGAAATCGCCGCCCTCGGCAAACGCTCCGAACTCCCGCTCTTCTTGAATACGTTTGGTGATCTCTCGGCGCTGAATGAGAAGCTGGGAGCGCTGCGCTTCGAGACTTTGCAGACCCTCCGGCGTCAAATACACAGTCTGATTGATCATCGGATACCTCCTGGGCATTCCAGGGGAGTCACGACAGGAGACACAAACCCAAAGAAAAAGAACCGAGAGCGCAACTCTCAGTTCACAGTGAATGCCCAGCCACTAGCATTATAGGGTTGCAGGGCACTGTGGTCAAGAGAACGGATCGACCGGGGGGCCACGAATGGACATGGATTCCCGCGTTCGCGGGAATGACGGACCGGGGCGGCCGAGACGCCCGGCGGCGCGTCAATGCGGGAATTGCGGGAAGGTGATGATCGCGCACGTTCCCGGCTGCTTGCCCGACTGTCCGTCCGACGCAGCGTTCTCGAGGCGGAGGTCGCCGTCCATTTGCTGGACGAGGCCCTGGACAATGTTTAGCCCCAGGCCGTTGCCCTGCGCGAGGTCGAAGCCCTCCGGCAAGCCTACCCCGTCGTCAGCGACACAAACGCGCAGCGAGTCGCCATCTTCCTCGGCCTCGATCAGGACCGTGCCCTCGTCTCGCTGCTCCAGGCCATGGGTCAGCGCATTGCACACCAACTCGTTCAGCACCAGGCCCAAGAGCGTCGCGTGTTTTGGCCCTAGCGGAAACCCCTCGGCCGCGACGTTGAGGGAGATGCGCTGGTGCCGCTGCGCCATGGTGGTCAGCGCGATGTCGGCCACTTTCTTGGCTACGTCCTGCACCGTGGTCAGGCCCACGTCATCCTCCGCCAGTAGATCATGCACGGCGCCCAGGCTCTCGATCCGGGACTGTGCCAGAGCGAGGGTCTCCTTCACCTCGGGGGCGCGCACGCGGCGCAGCTGGAGGCGGATCAACGAGGCCATCATCTGGAGGTTGTTCTTGACCCGATGGTTAAGTTCCTGGAAGAGCAGGGACTTCGTGGTGTTCTGGCGCTCCATCTCCTCGTACAGACGGGCCTTGTCAATGGCCAGCGCGGCGTCGTTGGCGAAAGCTGCCAGTAGCTCGACTTCGTCGTGGCTGAAGCGGCGCTGCTCGCGGGTGTAGACCGAGATGCCACCGAGAACGTTGTCGTGGCTAATCAAGGGCACGGAGCACATCGCCCGGTAGCCCTCTTCGGCGACCCAGCTGGCTACCGTCCGGAGACGCGGATCGGAATGGGCATCCTGTATCACGATGGGCTGGCCCGATTGCACCGCCAGCCCGATAGCGCCCTCGCCGACCCGCAAACGGATGTTCAAATACGACTCACTCAGGCCCCGATGGGCCACGATCTTCAGTTCTTGGGAGGCCGCATCCAACTCGAAGATCGAGGACATATCGGCGCCCGTGAGCGTCATCGCGTGCTGCACG
The DNA here is from genome assembly GCA_965220865.1 of Chloroflexota bacterium. GTDB lineage: Bacteria > Chloroflexota > UBA11872 > UBA12225 > JAJDUF01 > JAJDUF01. Next base: position 1,002,900 of record OZ244848.1, on the reverse strand, counting down.
ATCATGTCCAGGGCTTCGCTGCGGTCAACGGTGGAGACGAGGGAGGCCGTCACGTGCCGCAGGGTGGAAAGCTGCGTCACCTTCTCGCGCAGCTTCTCATCGGTCATCTCGTAGAGGCGCGCGTTCTCGATGGCAATGGCGATCTGCCCGGAGACGGTCTCGGTGAAGGCAATTTCGTCCTCGGTGAACTCTCTGACCACCTTTTCCTGGAGCGTGAGCACGCCGATCAGCTTGTTGACCGTAAAGAGGATGATCGGTACCGAGAGCATGCCGTGGTACGGCTCTTCCTGGAGACCAGGGACGACCTTGAAGCGGGGGTCCAGCCAACCGTCCTGTATGGCAACGGGCCGCCCTTCCAGCGCCGCCGTCCCGGCGACTCCCTCGCCAATCGCCAGCGAAATGCTGCCTACCGCGGCCGGGTTGAGACCGCTCGTCGCGCCCAGGACGAGGCGGTTCGACGTCTCGTCGTAGAGGAAGAGCGAGCACACGTCCGCGTGGGTCACCTCCGCTACCACGTTCACGGTCTGCGTGAGCGTGTCACCGAGGTCCAGGCTGGAGTTCACCACCGAGTTGATCTTCTGCAAGGCAGCAAGCCTGGCGACTCGCGCGACCAGGAGCTTTTCCGTGTCGGTGGAGCCTTCGCGCGGGTAGCGATGCTCGTACGCCTTGGTTATCGCGCTGACCACATCGCGCTGAAGGGTAAGCAGCGTCTCCATCTCCGCCGCTGCTGGGGCATTGTCCAGGGCACCGAGACACAGCTCGGCGGCGCGGGACTGCGCGTGCCGGAGCGCCGTGGTCAGCGGCACGCCATTCTCCGCCAGCAGCGCCGCTTCACGCCCGAGGGTGGCGAGGAGGCCGTCAAGCTCGCCGGGGGCCGCATGGCGGATGAGCGTCTGCCAGCGCTGTTGCACGCGCTCATCGGGCGGTACGTCGCCGGGACCGTCTTGGCCGAGCAGACTGCGGCAGAGCAGGAGCGAGTCGGACGGCGACACCGGGGCCGGCGCCGGGATGGACAGTTCGGCAGCTAGTGGTGCTCGTTTCATGGCAACGCTCGCTTTCGCTGCGGGCGCCGGACGCCTCCAGAGAACCGGCGCTGGCACCGCTCCGGGCTGCGCTCAACGGCGCAGCACGACAACTGTGTTGGTGGCGGAGAGGGTGGGATTCGAACCCACGAGGGTGTTTGCCCTACTCGTTTTCGAGACGAGCTCCTTAAGCCACTCGGACACCTCTCCGGTAGGACCACGACCACGCAGGAATAGCCCGGCCTTCTGGGCTCACGGTGGCCGAACCGCCGGTAACTTTCAGCATACCAGGCGAGCGCCACGCCGCCCGTCATTCCAGGGAATCCACCCTCTCCGCCGCTGGATTCCGGCTTTCGCCGGAATGACGCAGTCGGGACAACCTAGCCGCTGGCACTAAGCGCCGCGACCGGCTCTCGACGCAGCCGCGCGAAGAAGCGGTGCAGTTGCGCGGCCGCTTCGTCGTGCAGCACACCCGAAACCACCGCCACCCGATGGTTGAGCCGGGGGTTATCCACGATGTCGAACACGGAGCCGGCGGCCCCGGCGCGATGGTCCGGCACGGCATAGACCAGCCGACCGACTCTCGCCTGCACCATGGCGCCAGCGCACATCGCGCACGGCTCCATCGTCGCGTAGACGGTAACGTCCGGGAGCCGCCAGCGTCCCAGCCGGCCGGCGGCTTCACGAAGCACCAGCAGCTCGGCGTGGGCGGTCGGGTCGGCCCAGGCCTCTTTGCGATTGTGCTGCCGCGCAACAATCGCTCCGGCCAGTACCGCCACTGCACCGACTGGCACGTCGCCGTTGGCCTCGGCCATACGGGCCTCTTCCAGCGCAAAACGCATCAGTGCGAGATCGGAGGCCTCGTGAGCGTTCTCGATCATACTAGAGGTCCTATAGCGTACAGGTTGCAAAGAAAAGTATGCTCAGAAACGCCGCTTTGGGCGCAGAACTGCCATCTTCGGGCAAGTTTGCATGACAGTAGTATGATATCATACTTGTTGGCGTACCGCCGCCTTACGACGGTACCTCTACGCCGACGTAGTGAGGGGAGGTTTGTCCGTCGAGGGTGACGACATCTTCGTCGGGCTGACCGGTTCCGTCCCCGTCGGTTGCTCGCGCCACGAGCACGTGGCTACCAGGCTTGGGGATGCGCCAGTGGTAGGACCACATGGTCCACACGGCCGGTGACGGGGTTGGGCCGAGCGTCGCTTCCTGCCAGGATACGCCGCCATCGGTGCTGACCTCGACTTTGCTCACGCCGGCGAGACCGCCGAGGGCCACGCCGGTGACGTTGAGCACCGCTGCCGGGAGCTTCTGGCCGGCGAACGGTTCGTCAATGCGGGAGTTGATGGTGATGGCGGCCTTATCCGACCAGCCCTCCTGCTCCCACGTCCCGCGGTGGTCGTCCCGCTCGATGACCTCGATCCGCCGGAGCCATTTCGGGCACTTCTGACCGTAGTAGCCGGGGTTCAGCAGTCGGAGCGGCGCGCCATGATCGGGCGGCAGCGGCTCACCGTTCATCCGGTAGGCGAGGAGCACGCCGGGCGCCAGCGCCTGCTCAATCGGCATGCTGGTCACGTAGTCGTCGAGGCTGTGAAAGGCAACGCGCTTGGCCCAAGACTTGATCTCGGCGCGTTCGAGCAGCGGGTGCAAAGGCGTGCCGACCCAGACGGCATTGCCGATCAACTGCCCGCCGACCGGGTTGCCGATGCACTCCAGGGTGAATTGCCGCTCGACGGCCGGCAGCGCGAGGATGTCGGCGAGGGTCAGTTCCAGCCGGCCGGATACCAGGCCGTCAACGGTCAGCGTCCAGGTCTCCGGGTCGCGGGCTTCCTCGGTTGGCGTCTCCCGGTAGCTCTGGACGTAGAACTTGTCGTTGGAAGTGAGGCGAGGGATCAAATCCTCCGGCGAGAGCGGCGCTACCCCTCCGCCCTGAGTGAGCGCAGCGGTGCTGCTCGCTGCCTCCGGCCCGCCGCCGGAGGTGCTACAGGCGGCGACGGTCGCCATACCGCCAACGGCGGTCACGACCATGTAGGTGAGCGCCCGCCGGCGCGAGGCGAGAGGTGAGCTATCCTGACGCCGCCCGGCTGTCCTGCGGCGACCTGCCATCAGCCTTGCCCTCCTCACCATGCATCATACGGCAAGCACACCTTGACGACCGTAAGGCTACTTACGGAATGCCTGCTCCACCGCGGCGGGGCGGTAGTTGGGGGTGGCATGGTCTTCAGGTGCCTCACCGTCAATGAACAGCCGGTTCCACCACTCGAAGCACATCAGCGACCATAGCAGCAGCTTGTGGTTACGCTGGCTGGCGGTGTGCTCGTCCACGACGCGGCGCACGGCCGCCGGCTCGAAATAGCCGCGGGAGAGCGCGCGCTTGTTCAGGATGGTCTCACGGATGTACGGCAGGATGCTGGTGCGATACCACGTTTCCTCCGGGGGGACGAAACCCTGCTTCGGGAGGGCGAGGGTGGCATCCGGGATGAGGCCGCGCATAGCGGCACGCAGCACGCGCTTGCCGATGCCGTTGCTGACCTTGTAGTGGGCCGGAATGCGTTGCGCGAACTCGACAAGATCGTCGTCGAGGAACGGCACACGCGATTCCAGACCGTGGGCCATGCTCAACTTATCTTCCAGGACAAACAGGCCGTGCAGATACACCCGGGCCTCGAAGGTGAGGGCGCGATCAACCAGGTCCGGTGCGTCGTAGTCGCGGGTAATTGCTAGGAAGGGATCGCGGGGGTCGAAACTGCCGGCGCTCCGCTGGAACTGCTCGGTGAAGAAGCCGCGGCGCTCCTCCGGAGACAGCAGGCGGCTCCAGTATTGGAAATAGCGATCATCGAACTCTGCCTCGGTCGCACCGTCGAGCACGGCGTAGCGCCAGGGATACCCTCCAAATAGCTCGTCGCCGCCGGCCCCGGCGAGCACGACCTTGACAAAACGGCTGGCGAGCCGCGCGACGTAGTAGTTGTGATAGCTGGAGCTGACGCGCAGGTCTTCCAGATGCCACACCACGCTGGGCAGCGCGCGCGCTAATCCGGACGGCTGAATGACGATCTCGTAATGCTCGGTGTCGAACGTCGTTGCCAGACGCTCGGAGTGGATGCGCTCGTCGTAGCTGCGCTCCTCCTCGGTCGCGCCCGCGAGCGAGAAGCCGCCGGTGATGGTCGTGATCTGCGGTTGATGGGGCAGCCGCTCACCATCTCTTCCACTGTTTTGCGCGGCTGCTCGCGTCATCAACTGGCGGCTGGCCACCGCACAGATGGAGCCGGAGTCCATGCCACCGCTCAGGTAGCTGCCGACCGGCACGTCGCTCATCAGTTGGCGACTGACGGCCGCCTCAAAGCGCTCGCGCACGCCGGCCGTGCAGTCCTCGAAAGACAGCGCTTCATCGCCGTCAAAGCGAAAGGCCCAATACTGCCGTTCCTGCGTATGGCCGGCCTCGGCCACGATGAGGTGGCCCGGGGGGAGCAAGCGCACACCGTCGAACAGGGTGCGGTCACTGACGATATTCTGAAAGGTGAAATACTCCAGCAACGCCTCTGCGTCCACCGACGGCCGGTTCGGCAGCGCCGCGAGCAGCCCCTTGACCTCCGACGCAAAGAGCAGCCGCTCTCCCTGTTGAGCCAGGTAGAGCGGCTTGATGCCATAACGGTCGCGGGCCAGCACGAGCCGGCGCCGGGTCTCGTCCCACAGGGCAAAAGCAAACATGCCGTTGAGCCGCTGGACGAGATTGGGACCTTCCTCCTCGTAGAGATGCACCAGCACCTCGGTATCGCTATCCGAGCGGAACCGATGGCCGCGCGCTTCGAGGTCCCGGCGCAGAGCGGGATAGTTGTAGATTTCGCCGTTGCAGGCGACCCACACGTCGCCCCGCTCGTTTTGCATCGGCTGGCGACCGTTCGGAGAGAGGTCCATGATGCTCAGGCGCCGAAAGCCGAGCGCCACCTGACGCGAAGGAGGGCAGTACAGCCCCTTGTCGTCGGGGCCGCGGTGCGCCAGGGCCTCGCGCATCGCAACGGCCGTCGGCTCGTCGGCCCCGCCCGAGGGTTCATAGACACCGGCTACGCCGCACATATGCTCCTTCGTGCTCCTACGTACACAACGGCCGGACAAGCAGAGGTGTCACCACGCGCCGGATGCTACCATGTTTATCGCTATCATGGCGTCCGCTGCCGGCGCGGCGGTTGCCCCGCTCCCGGCGGAGAGGGGGCGGCGCGTAGACTTGAGGGCCGCCGTTCGGCCGTACCATTGGGAAGCTGGCAGCGGTCCGCTGGCCTCAAGTGCCGAGACGGGCGTGTGGCGCGGCGCAACCCTGTGGCTAGGCGGATGTACCCTTGATGAGATCGTTCAGAACTGTCACTCCTACTTCCAAAACGTAGTCTGTCCTGCCCTGGGCCACCCGACTTGACAAGTCAACCAATTTGTCAGGCTGATAGTCTTGTCTTGAGATGGAGTAAAATGAGCCGTTCTTGATCGTACCATTGTAGATCTTCTCGCCGGTAACCTGGAATCCCACGCCTGTTCTGGGCATCCGGTGGTGGAATACGCTCCCCTCCAATCCCGCCATCTTAAGCCCAACGGTGCTAGCTCTGTCCACCGCACTCAGGCTGATGGCCAGTCCTTCGCCGGCACTGCCCGTCCAAGGGCCAACCAACAAAACGATAGGTTGGAGGTACGGGCTGTTGCCGCGTGGCTCCAAGTAGCTTATAAACTCCTCACCCGAAGGGCTGACCGTCCGCTGGTACGCCACCCGAGATGCTACGAGCCGCCCAGCTACACCCTCAAGAACACTGGTGTTCCCGCCACCGGCACGTCGAAGATCGAGAACCAGCCCTTTTGCCGCACTAAGCTCTGCAAGTGCAGCGTCAAACAGGAAGATAGTCGAAAAATCTCCAAGTGAGTCATTGATACTGATGTAGCCAAAATCGTGGGATAGCCAACGTGTTTCGAGCCGGCAGTTATGTTGTACGGCATACTGCCGGTCAAACCGCCCCGCTTCCAGCCTGAAAGAGAGCTGCCGCCCGCTGCGCGAAACTTCAATGGTTCGGCTTACGCCCCGATTGCCGGCGAGCACCTTGTTCAGTACCCAATTACGCAGCTCTGTAGTAGGGGTTGTGACACTGATCGGAAGGCGTATTTCTACGGCTTCGGCAATGGCAACATTGTTAATCGAGAGTATAACGTCTCCCGGCCTGACACCACTAAGAGCTGCCTGAAACCCCTCGCGTACCGCGAGAACCGTCGCCCCTTCCTGACGCCATTCGGCATGCAGGTCTGATCGGGAGGGAACGATGCACGGTGATGTGGGAGTATTGTAGGTGAGATGAACATGGTTATCGTATAGCTCTTCGAGAGTCCGCTCCAAAATGGAGATGAATGCCCCTGCCTCGCTGGTAGACTCAATCTCCTTTCGATAGTGCTGCCGGACCTGTCCCCAATCGGTGTCTTTTTCATCGAAGTAAGCATATTCTGCCGCAAAGGCCCTCCACAGATAATCAAAGTCCTCAAGGAAATCAGCCGTCGTAAACGCTTGATCCTGGCTATCCGTCATACTCGACTCATCGATCCGATTGCGCCCCGGATTTTGGCGGTAGGCTCTCGTCGAGAGTTGTGCAGCTACCGGTCCTGTCGTGAGTGGACTACCGCTGGCGGCGGCGCGGTGGCCGCCGGTGTATGAAGAGTTGTTCGTCGGCGAGGAGCGGCGCCGATGACGCGGAGAGCCTTTCCAGTTCCGTCAGGTGCTCCGGGTCCGGCCACCAGACATAACGCTTCAGGTCGAGCACGTAGAGTGGCCCATCCTGCTCGATCTCGACCCCTTCCTGCCGTAGCAGCTTGGCTTGCTCGTGGACCCGGTGCTCCGGGTGTCGTGGGCTGATGCCGCCGCCGGCGTTCACCACGCGCTGCCAGGGAACGCCCTCCGGGTCGGGACAGTGGCGCAGTGCGCCCCCGACGACGCGGGCGGCCCGCGGAGCGCCCAAGGCCAGGGCGATCTCCCCATACGTCATCACCCGGCCGGGTGGAATGCGGCGGACGAGCCAGTAGACTCGTTCAGCGAAGGTCAAGTCCATGGCTCCTGGCCGTGTGCGGCGGCAGCCGGACAACGCCGCTGCTTGTGGGCACGATCCAGGCTGAAAGCTGAATATGCGCGTTTCCGTCAACGGCTTATTCCTGCAGCAGCCGCACACGGGCAGCGGCCAGTATGTACGCCATCTGTTGCCGGCCCTCACCAGGGTAGCGCCAACGCTCGACGTGGTGCCGTTACTGCCGGCTCCGCCAGCGGGGCGCCGAGCCGAGGCGCCGCTGGCGGCACCCCGCGCGCACCACGTTGGCTTACCGGGCTGGCTGACCCATGCCGACCTACGCAAGGTCTGGTGGGAGCAGGTGGCCTGGATGAGGGCGGCGCGCGGACTTGCTGCCGACGTGGCACACATCCCGTACTTTGCACCGCCGCTCTGGGCACCGCGGCCGCTTGTCGTCACGATCCACGACCTCATCCCCCTGATCTTGCCGGAGTACGTCACTCGTCCGCACGTGCGCCTCTACAACACACTCATCTCGCTGGCCGCCCGCCGGGCGGCACAGATCATCGCCGATTCGCAGGCGACCGCGGACGATATTGTGCGGCGGCTCGGCATCGCGGCGCAGCGCATCCATGTCGTACCGCTGGCGGCGGCCCCCGGTATGGAGCCGCTGGCCGACGGCACGCAACGGCAGGCGCTCCTGCGGCGGTTCGGCCTGGACCGGCCCTTCATCTTCTATATTGGTGGCTTCGATTCGCGCAAGAACGTACCGGCGCTCCTGCGTGCGTTCCATGCCCTGCCAGCGGAGCTACGCGAGCGCCACGTGCTGGCCATCGCCGGTGCCGCGCCGGGGAGACGGTCAGCGCGCAATCCGCGCCTGTTCCCGCCGCTCTGGCCACTGGCGGACGCTCTCGGCCTGGGGGGCCGAGTCCGCTTCCTGGGTCGGGTGACGGAAGAGGAAAAGCGTGCCCTCTACAGTGCGGCGACGCTCTTTGTCTTCCCCTCTCTGTACGAGGGCTTTGGGTTGGACCCGCTCGAAGCGATGGCCTGCGGGGCGCCGGTCCTCGCGTCCAACCGCTCGTCGCTCCCGGAAGTAGTCGGCGGCGGCGCGGCTCTCGTGGATCCAACCGACCACGCCGTGTTCACACGGGCGCTGACGGCGCTGCTAGACTCGCCGCAGCGCCGGGCAGAGCTTAGTAGGGGGGGTAGCAGCGTGGCGGCCACCTTCTCCTGGAAGCGCACCGCGGCGATGACTCTGGAGGTCTACCGGCAGGCCAGGGCGCGTGAACGGTGACGGGTAGCCAGTGGCCGGTGGCACGGGAGACGGGCAGGTGAGCATCGGAAACAGTGCGGCGCTGGTCACCGGGGGCAGCCTCGGTATTGGACGGTCCATTGCCTTGGCCCTGGGCCGGGCCGGGGCCGACGTAGCGGTCAACTACCGTACCCATGCCGACGAGGCGGAGGAGGTTGCCGCCGAAATCCGGGCGTTGGGCCGGCGAGCCACAGCGGTCTGCGCCGATGTCCGCGATACGGCGGCCGTCGAGGCCATGATGGCCGAGGTCACCGTTACGCTCGGAGGGCTGCACATCCTCGTGAATAATGCCGGTGTGGCCGGGCCGGGGTTGCTGGCGGAGATCGGCGATGATGATTGGGACTTGATCCTCGATGTCAACCTGAAAGGGGCGTTCCTGTGCTGCCGCGCCGCGGTACCCAGAATCCTAGCCTCCGGTGGCGGCAGCATCATCAATATCGGCTCCAACGCCGGTCGCACGGGGGGGACGCCGCATCAAATTGCCTATGCAGCGTCCAAGGCCGGCCTCGATGGGTTGACCAAGGCGCTTTCCCGCGAATTGGTACGGCAGGGCGTGCGGGTGAACTGTGTTGCGCCGACGACCGTGGGCACGGACATGGTGCTCGGCCGCGCGAGCGCCGAGGAGCTGGTCGAGCGGACGCAGAGCATCCCGCTCGGTCGGTTTGGCAAACCGGAAGAGGTCGCCGCTGCGGTCGTGTTCCTGGCCGACGACAAGGCCGCGGCCGCGATCACCGGACAGACCGTGTACGTGAACGGTGGTGCCTGGATGGGTTAGGCTTGATGCGGAATCGGGACTTGCTGCTACGCCGCGAGTACCCGATCTGCCGTCCCAACGTGCTGAATCCGAGCACTAATGCACTGGCCTTCAACTGAAGGCCTACGTATACTTGCTTGCACGTGAGGCGGCGCACCGGGAATCGCTCCTGAGCATATGGCTCTGGATGAGCGGAAGAACACTGGGGCGTCGGTGCCGGGAAGGAGCGGCGTTCGGAGGTCACCCGGGGTAGCTTGCCGTTACCTTGGGAGCCACGGCGCAAATTATGCTGGACAAGGCAATACCCTTCTTTGCATTAGCTTGGGATCATGGATGACGAGCGGCGGCGGGACAGACGGGCGCTGGCGCGGCAGGAGCGCCAATCCGACCGTGAGGAGGACGAAGGCCTGACTATGGCCCAACTCCTTGACCTGCAGACAGTTGAGTTGTCGCAGGTACGTCGAGGGGCGGTCGTCGAAGGTGAGGTCGTCTACATAGACAGCGATGACGTGCTCGTAGACATCGGCCTCAAATCGGAGGGGGTCGTCCCCTCGCGCGAACTCGGTAACCCGGCCGAGGACCTTGGCCGCCCGCTCGAGGTCGGTGACCGCATTCTCGTGTCGGTCATCCAGCCGGACGACGAAGGGCCGGCCGTGCTCTCCTACCGCCGTGCGCGCCGCGAGCGGCGGTGGCGGCAGATGGAGGACATGATCCGGAGCGGGGAAGTCATCGAGGTGCCCGTCGTTGACCACAACCGCGGTGGGGTCGTGGTTGACTTGGGGCTGCGGGGTTTCGTACCCATTTCCCAGTTGACCAGCCTCCGACGCGAAGGCGATCAGGCCGAGAGCCGCGAAAGACTGGTCCAGCGACTGGCCGAGCTTGTCGGCTCGAAGATTCACGTCAAGGTGGTCGAGGTTGACCGGCGGCGCAATCGGTTGATCCTGTCCGAGCGGTTGGCCGACCGGGCCCTGCGGGCGCAGCGTCGTGACGAGCTTTTCGGTGAGTTGGAACCCGGCCAAATCCGGGAGGGCACCGTCAGCAATCTAGCGAGTTTCGGCGCGTTCATTGACTTAGGCGGCGCCGACGGTCTCGCGCATATCTCCGAGTTGTCTTGGGATCACGTCAACCATCCGTCCGACGTGCTCACGCCGGGTCAGAGTGTCTCCGTGTACGTGCTCTCCGTTGACCGTGAGGAGCACCGGATCGCCCTCAGCCTCAAGCGGGTGGAGGACGACCCGTGGGAGACGGTGGAAGAGCAATATCCGCCCGGTGAAGACGTTACCGGCGTGGTCCTGCGGCAGTCGAACTATGGGGTCTTCGTCCACGTGGATGAGGGAGTCGAGGGGTATCTCCATCCTTCCGACACCGATCCTGCCGATGCTGCCTTCCTCGAAGATGGCCGTGCCTTGCCGTTTCGCGTCCTGCACATTGACTACGAGCGGCGGCGCTTGCGTCTGCTCCCGGCTTTCGAGCACCTTGACGAGCAGGGCGAGGTTGTCCCGGAGAGCTACGAGGGCACGTATGCCCCGCCTGACGAGGAAGCCGCTGAGGACGACACTGGAAGCGACACTGCTGAGTAGCATCCGGCCCCCTCCTAGTAGAATGAGCAGGCTTGGATTCCCGTGTGAGCGGGAACTATGGGCGAGGCGGCAGGAAGGGCGGACGGCAGAATCCCCACCTCCACCATATGGAGATGGGGCCGATGATGAAGCGCGGTTCAACCCTGCCCCCGGCCGGCGGGGAATGTTCACTAACAGAGTTTTCGGTTAGCATGGGTGGTGGATGGGCAGCCTCTCCCGGCCGCACCCAGATCGCTCACCGGGGAGACGACCCGTGAGCGGCCCGCCGGAGAGGCCGTGCTGGCCTATGCTATACTTTCGATAGTCTACGGCTCTCCTCGCAGCCAGTGAGGCCTTACTATGAGTGATCGCTTTGACAAGTTCACCGAGCGCGCCAAGAAAGTGCTCGTTCTCGCACAAGAAGAAGCGCAACGCTTTAACCACAACTATATTGGCACCGAGCACCTATTGCTCGGTTTGGTGCGAGAAGGTGAGGGTGTCGCCGCGAAAGTCCTCAGCAACCTGGGCGTTGAATTAAATAAAGTCCGTAGCGCCGTAGAGTTCATCATTGGCCGCGGCAACCGCATGGTCATCGGCGATGTCAACCTCACGCCGCGCGCCAAGAAGGTCATCGAGTTGGCCGTCGAGGAAGCGCGCCGCCTCAATCACAACTACATCGGCACCGAGCACCTTCTACTCGGCTTGGTCCGCGAGGGTGAGGGGATCGCAGCCGGCGTCCTGGAAAGTCTCGGCGTCAACCTGGAGAAGGTACGCACCCAGGTCATTCAGGTGGTCAACCAGAGTGGCAGTGGCTCAAGGTCGGAAGGTCGGCAGCGCACCAAGACCCCGACCATTGACCAGATGGGCATTGACCTCACCGCGGCCGCCAGGGAGGGCAAGCTCGACCCCGTCGTCGGCCGCTCGGAGGAGATTCAGCGCGTCATTCAGATTCTGAGTCGCCGGACGAAGAACAACCCGGCCCTGATCGGCGACCCGGGGGTCGGCAAGACTGCCATTGCCGAAGGGTTAGCACAGCGGATCATCGCCGGTGACGTTCCGGAGACCTTGCTCAACAAGCGCCTGCTGACCTTGGACATGGGCGCCCTGGTGGCCGGCACGAAGTACCGCGGCGAGTTCGAGGAGCGGCTGAAGCGGATTATTGAGGAAATCCGCAGCTCGCAGGAGTGTGTGCTCTTTATTGACGAGCTACACACGCTCGTCGGCGCCGGCGCCGCCGAGGGGGCGGTGGATGCAGCGAACATCCTCAAGCCGTCCCTGTCTCGTGGCGAGCTACAGTGCATCGGCGCTACTACGCTGGACGAGTACCGGAAATATATCGAGCGCGACGCCGCCCTCGAACGGCGTTTCCAGCCGGTGCATGTCAAGGAACCGACCATTGAAGAGACTATCGAAATCATCCGGGGCGTTAAAGATCGCTATGAGGACCATCACCGGGTCGTCATCACCGACGAAGCGGTGAAGGCGGCGGCAGAATTGGCCGGGCGCTACGTGACGGACCGCTTCCTGCCCGACAAGGCCATTGACTTGGTGGACGAGTCCGGCTCCCGCGTGCGTATTCAGCAATCCATGGCCCCCCAAGGCTTGCGCGAGACGATGAAGCGCCTCGATGAGCTGATTGGCGAGAAGAACGCCTCAATCGAGAAACAGGACTACGAGCGGGCGAGTGCCTTGCGCGATGAAGAGGCCGCCCTGCGCGAGAAGATTCAGGGGTTGGAGCAGAGTCGTAAGGACGAGAGCGAGGAAGAGCGCCCCAAAGTTGACGACGAGGTGATCTCGCAGGTCGTCAGTATGTGGACCGGTATCCCCGTGACCCGCATCAAGGAAGAGGAGTCCGAGCGTCTGCTCCACATGGAGGAGGCACTGCACGAGACGGTCGTGAGCCAGGATGAGGCCATCAAGGCCGTTTCCCGCGCCGTGCGCCGTGCGCGTGCCGGCCTCAAGGACCCGCGGCGGCCCATCGGCTCGTTCATCTTCCTCGGCCCCACGGGCGTCGGCAAGACCCTGCTGGCGCGCGCGCTCGCGACGTTCATGTTCGGGAGTGAAGAGTCCATGATCCGCCTCGACATGTCCGAATACATGGAGCGGCACTCGGTGGCCCGCTTGGTCGGCGCCCCGCCGGGCTACATCGGCTACGACGAGGGGGGGCAGTTGACGGAGGCCATCCGGCGCCGTTCCTACGCCGTGATCCTGCTGGACGAAATCGAGAAGGCCCACCCCGAAGTGTTCAACATGCTCCTACAGATCATGGAGGATGGCCGGCTCACCGACGGGAGAGGCCGGACCGTAGACTTCCGTAACACGATCCTGATTATGTCCGGCAATGTCGGAGCGCAGCAGATCAAACGCGAGGCGCAGGTCGGGTTCCGCACTCTGTCCAGCGACGAGCATAACGAGCAGGAAGTCTACGACCGGATGCGCGAAAAGGTGCTGGGCGAGGTCAAGAATACGTTCCGGCCGGAGTTCCTCAACCGTGTAGATACGATTGTGGTGTTCCGGGCGCTCACTCGCCGCAACGTCAAGTCCATTATTGATATCGAGCTGAAGCGCGTGGTGGCGCAGCTTCACGAGCAGGAGATTGCCCTGGAGCTTACGGATGCGGCGAAGGACTGGCTGGTTGACAAAGGCTTCGATCCCGACTTCGGCGCTCGTCCCCTGCGGCGCGTCATCCAGAACAACATCGAAGACGAGTTGGCCGAGGAGTTGCTGGCCGGGAACGTCAAGGCCGGGGATCGCGTCCTGGCCGATCACGATGGCGTGGAGGATGAGCTAGCCTTGACCATCGAGTCGGCTGCACCGGAGCCGGAAGAGCTGGCGGCCGCGACCGCCTAGCACAATGACGCCGAGCGAAGGCCCCTCCCCAAAACGGCGTGCTCCTCACTCGCGGCTTGGTGCCGCCGACCCGCCGCCTGCCGCCGAGGAGGTGGAGTGTGCCCCGTCAACGAAGCCACTTCACCTGCGCTGATTGCGGGGCGACCACTCCGAAGTGGCACGGGCGCTGCCCGGAATGTGGCGCGTGGAACAGCCTCACCGAAGCGGCCGCCCCCGACCAGGCCGCGGGCCGCTTCCGGCCACGCTCGTCCGGTCCCGTCCTGCTGGCGGAGATCGAGACCGAGGCGGAGAGCCGCGTCAGCAGCGGTCTCGGTGAGTTCGACCGCGTGCTCGGCGGCGGGATCGTCCCCGGCGAGCTTATCCTGCTGGGCGGCGACCCGGGGATTGGCAAGTCCACCCTCTTGTTGCAATTTGCCGCGCGGGTGGCAGCCGAGGCACCGGTGCTCTACGTCTCCGGCGAGGAATCGGCTCGGCAGCTGCGCCTCCGCAGCGACCGGATCAAGGCCAAAGCACCCTACCTCTATATCCTGACCGAAACGAACCTGCAAGCGGTGCTCCGCGAGGTCGAGCGCCTGCGTCCGCGGGTGATTATCGTCGACTCCATCCAGACGGCCTACCTGGATTCGATTGCCGCCAGCCCTGGCAGTATTACGCAGCTCCGCGAATGCACACTCCAGCTCATGGACCTGGCCAAGGCGACGGAGATTGCCACCATTCTCGTCGGGCACGTCACCAAGGACGGCAATATCGCCGGCCCGCGCGTGCTTGAGCACATCGTGGATGCCGTCCTCTACCTGGAGGGCGAGCGCTTTCATGCGTATCGCCTCTTGCGAGCGACGAAGAACCGCTTCGGCTCGACCGATGAGGTCGGCGTATTCGAGATGGCCCCGACCGGCCTCCGCGAGGTGACCAATCCCTCGGCGGCCTTTCTCGCGCAGCGGGTCGCCTCGGCCTCCGGCTCGGCGGTCGCGGTGCCGCTGGAGGGCAGTCGTGCTCTGCTCGTCGAGGTGCAGGCCCTCGTGGCCGCGACGGCCTTCGGGATGCCCCGCCGCACGGTAGTCGGGGTGGACCTCAACCGCCTCCATCTCCTGATCGCCGTCTTGACCAAGCGGCTCGGCCTGGCGCTGGGTAATCAGGACGTGTACGTCAATGCGGTCGGCGGCTTGAAGCTGGCAGAGCCGGCGTGCGACCTGGGGCTGGCGGCGGCCATCGCGTCCAGCTATCGTGACAAGATTCTGCCGGCCGACCTCGCCTTCCTGGGCGAAGTAGGCTTGCAGGGAGAGCTGCGACCGGTCAGTCGGATCGAGCGCCGCCTGACGGAAGCGCAACGGATGGGTTTCCGGCGTTGCGTCGTACCCGCCAGCGACGCTCGACGTTTGGAGCGCGGCCACGGGCCGCGGCTCATCGGCGCTACCGGCTTGCGCGATGCCTTCGAGGCGGCCTTCGCCGCGTAGATTCCAGGCAGACGAGCAATGTGTGCAGCGAAACAGGCGCCCGACGCGGCGGCGACCAACGGGTTGGTCGCGGCCATCGTCGTCGGTGCCGGCCAGGGGCGGCGGATGGGTGGGGTGGACAAGACGTTCCTGCCGCTGCTGGGGCGGCCCCTGCTCGCCTATGCCGTGGATGCCCTGGAGGCCTGCCCACAGATCAACGAGATCGCGCTGGTCGTGAGCGCGGCGCTGGCAGAGCGCTGTCGCCAAGTGGTGCAGGCCGCGGGGTGGCAGAAAGTCTCGGCCATCTGTGCGGGTGGCGCGGTACGCTCGGCCTCGGTGCGGGCCGGCTTGGCCGCCGTCAAGGGCGCCGAGTGGGTGCTCATCCACGACGCCGCGCGGCCCCTGGTGACGCCGGCGTTGGTGGCCTCGGGGCTGGCTGCCGCTGCCGGCGCAGTCGCGGCCATCGCGGCGGTGCCCGTCCGCGATACGATCAAGCGTGTCCGTCCGGATCATACGGTGGCGCACACGGTTGACCGCAGCCAGCTCTGGGCGGCCCAGACGCCGCAGATATTCCGCCGGGCGACCCTGGACGCGGCCTTCCGGCGAGCCGGCGCGGCGGCGGATGACTACACGGATGAAGGAGTACTGCTCGAAAGTCAGGGCATTGCCGTGCGCCTTTTTCCGGGCGATCCGGCTAACATTAAGGTGACGGTGCCGGCCGACGTGGAAGTTGCGGCTGCGCTCTTGACCAGCAGAAACGGCCGCGAGACCGAACGGAGCGGCGATCCTGACGGCTTGGCCGGCGGCGCCGTGGCCGATCAGCGGCTTGGGCCGGAGTAGGAGTTGTGGGCGCGGTAGCACAGCCACCGGGGGCGATGCGCGTGGGAACGGGCTACGACATTCATCGCTTGGTGCCGGGGCGCTGGCTTATTCTCGGTGGCGTGGCCCTGGAGCATCCGGAAGGCAAGGGGCTGGCCGGGCACTCCGACGCCGACGTGGTGACGCACGCCATCATGGATGCCTTGTTGGGCGCAGCCGGCCTGCCCGACATTGGGCAGCTCTTTCCGAATACCGATCCGGCCTATCGGGGAGTATCGAGCCTGGAGCTTTTGCGGACAGTAGCGGACAAGATTTGTGCTCGGGGTTGGCGTATTAAGAACCTCGACGCGACGGTGGTGGCGGAAGCACCGCGCCTCGCCGCGCACCTGCCGGCGATGTGTCAGGCGCTTGCGGCCGCGCTTACGCTATGTACGTCGCAGATTAACATCAAGGCCACCAGTAACGAAGGGTTGGACGCCGTTGGCCAGGGCAAGGCCATCGCTGCCCATGCGGTAGCGCTCTTGATGCGCTTGGTCGCGGCGCCGTCCGATGGCGCCGAGCAAGCCGTCGCCGGCCGCTGAGCCGAGCAGCCCCAAAGTGAGTAGTTGTGAGCACGAGCGAGCGTGACCATACGCAGCGGCCTGGCCCAGTGGAAACACTGCGCCGCGACCTCGCGGCCATCTTTGCCCGCGATCCCGCGGCGACTTCATTCACCGAAGTCGTGCTGTCCTATCCGGGCCTGCACGCGATCCTGCTGCACCGCGTAGCGCACTGGCTGTGTCGGCGGCGCGTGCCGGTGGTGCCGCGGCTGCTCTCGCACTTCAACCGCTTCTTGACCGGTGTCGAAATCCACCCGGCGGCCTCGATTGGCGCCGGCTTCTTCGTGGACCACGGCATGGGGGTGGTGATCGGGGAGACGACGGAGGTTGGCGACGACGTGATGCTGTACCAGGGGGTGACATTGGGCGGGACCGGGTTCGAGCGTGGCAAGCGCCACCCTACGCTGGGCAATGGGGTCACGGTCGGGGTCGGTGCGAAAATACTGGGTGCCGTGAACGTGGGCGACGGAGCGATCATCGGCGCCGGGGCCGTCGTGCTGCGCGACGTGGCGGCGCATACGACCGTGGTCGGCATTCCCGCTCGCGTTATTGCCGTGCGAGACCCCGAACGTGGTAGCTCCGAGCGAGTGATGGACTACACCGGCTCGACCGCCAGCGGATTGGGCAGTCCTGGCGGCCAGCAGCCCGCTCCCGAGCTGGAGATCATTCGCCGCCTCAACAACAAGGTGCAGGAGCTGGAGACACGCCTCGCGCGGCTCGAAAGGACCGCCCAGCCGCCACAAGCCGAGGACGCGCTTGGCCTCGGGACGCTCCACGATCCGGCCGCGCTTGCCGACCGCGAGCTGGAAACCTGCGGTGCGGAGGCCACCAATGGCTGCGGCAGTGACCTGACCGCCGGGTCCGCACCAACGGAGCACCCAGCGGATTGTGCGGACTCCGCGCGTCGCCTTGCGTCGTCAGGAGGGCGCTCGTGAACCTGGCACTGTACGACACTCGGCAGCGGCGCAAGGTGCTGTTCGCGCCGCGATCCACCCCGGCGACGATGTATCTGTGCGGCATGACGCCCAAGGCGCCGCCGCACATCGGACACGCGCGGCTGTTCGTCGTCGCCGACGTGTTCCGGCGCTACCTCGCCTGGCGGGACGTGCCGCTGACCTACGTCCAAAACTTCACCGACGTAGACGACAAGATCATCGAACGTGCCCAGGAGGGCGGCGAGGAGCCGCTCGCCTATGCCCGGCGCATGACCGCGGCCTATTTCGAGGTCATGGAGGCGCTGAACGTCCAGCCCGCCGACCACTACCCGCGTGTGACCGAGCACATGGAGGTCATTATCCGCGTCATCACCGGCCTGCTGGAGCGCGGGGCCGCCTATGTGGTAGGCGGGGATGTCTACTTCGCCGTGGACGCCTTCCCGGCGTATGGCCGGTTTTCCGGCCGTGTGGAGGAGGGCGTCGAAGCCGGGCGGCGGGTCGAGGTTGACGAGCAAAAGCGGAATCCGCGCGACTTCGCTCTGTGGAAAGCGGCGGCAGCGGGCGAGCCGGCCTGGGACAGCCCGTGGGGGCCGGGACGGCCGGGGTGGCACATCGAATGCACGAGCATGGTGTTCGAGCTACTCGGGCCGCAGATTGACCTGCACGCCGGCGGCGCTGATCTTATCTTCCCGCACCACGAGAACGAAATCGCGCAGAGCGAAGCCTACAGCGGGCAGGCGCCGTTCGCGCATCACTGGCTGCACATCGGGCTGCTGATGGCCGGCAGCGAAAAGATGGCCCATTCGCTGAACAACTATACGACCGTTGCCAGCCTCTTGGAGTGCTATCCGGCCGAGGCCCTACGGCTGTACCTGCTCGCGGTCCACTACCGTTCGCCCATGACCTTTGCGCCGGAGCATATCGCGGCCCAGAGTCGCGGGCTGGATCGGCTCGTCTACGCGATCCAACGGGAGGCAGTTGCCTCACCCCCCGGCCCCCTCTCCACTTGTGGAGAGGGAGAGTCTCATCCTCCCGTCATTCCCGCGAAAACGGGAATCGAGAATCCACTGGACGCGGTAGCGGCGCAGAGCCGGCGGCGCTTTATGCGCGCCATGGACGATGACCTCAATACCGCCGCGGCGCTCGGCGCGCTCTACGACTTGGCCCGGGAGATCAACCGCGTGGCCGACGATGACGCTGGGGTTGCACCGTCTGAGCAGGCCGGCGCGCTGGTCCAAGCTCAGGAAACGCTCCAAGAGTTGGCCGGTGTCCTCGGCGTGGACCTGACGGCGGTGGCTGCGCGGCTGGATAGCCGGCAGGTTGGCGCGGCCGAGCCGTTCCTGAACCTGCTGCTCGACGTGCGCCGGTCGCTGCGTGGCGAGCGCCTCTATGCGCTGGCCGACATGGTCCGTGATCGGTTGGCGGCGGACGGAATCACACTCGAAGATCGGGCCGACCGTACCGCCTGGCGCCGGAGTGACCAACACGCGGAGTTGGCGGCGTCCCCCTTGATCGGTCTCTTGGTGAAGGTCCGGCAACGCCTCCGCACGGAGCGTCACTTTACGCTGGCCGATACGGTCCGCGACCACCTCGCCGAGCTGGACATCGCCATTGAGGACCGCCCAGACGGCTCGCACTGGCGACGGCGTTGACCTCTCCACGGCCGCAGCGCCGCGCACGGCGGACGGGGCCGGAGCCGGCCCCGGCTGCGCCCTCCGAAGCTCCATGGCGTTGGGGTATCCATCCTGTCCAGGAAGCCGTCCGCGCCGGCCGTGCGAGCCGGGTGTGGCTCGTGGGTGAGCCGCCCGGTCGCGGTCGCCTCGCCACACTCGGCCAACAGGCAGGGCAAGCGGACGTGCCGGTGAACTGGGTGACGCGGGAAACGTTGGCCCAGCTGGTGCCGGGCCGGCGGCACCAGAACGCCGTCGCGCAAGTGGCGCCGCTCCCGGTGGTCACGGTGAGTGAGCTAGCGCAGACGGCGCAGCAGGTCACCCACACCCCGCTGCTGCTCGTGCTGGACCAGGTCCAGGACCCGCAGAACGTCGGAGCGATCCTGCGGACGGCCGATGCCGTCGCCGTTGACGGAGTGGTGGTGCCGGAGCGTCGCGGCGCGCCCCTCGGCGGTACGGTCAGCCGGGCCTCGGCCGGCGCGCTGGAGCATCTTACCATCGCGCAGGCCACGAATATCGCCGCGGCTTTGGACCGGCTGAAAGCGCTCGGTTATTGGATCTATGGCCTCGATCCGCGTGGGCTGACGACCTACGACGCAGCCGACTACCGGCGACCGGTGGCCCTGGTGGTGGGATCGGAGGGGCCGGGCCTGCGTCGCCTCGTGGCCGCCAAGTGCGATATGCTTCTAAGACTGCCGCTGTTGGGGCACGTGGAATCGCTCAACGTGGCCGTGGCGACCTCGGTCTGCCTCTACCACGCAACGTATCGTCGCCAACAGGACGGCAGGGGACACACCACTGGCCCGCAGACCGTGTAGGGAGAGCGTGATGGCTAGCTCCAGGCAGCTAAAGGTGCTCACCGAGGACCAAAAGCGGTTCTTCACCGACAACGGGTACCTGGCAATCGAGGGCATGTACTCGCCGAGCGAGAGGGATGAGATGCGCCGTGAGTTTCACGACCTCATCGCCAACACCGAGCATCGCCCCAAGGCCATGTCCTACGACTTCATGGGGCCGGTGCCGGGCTATCCGATTGACCCCTACAACCCGAAGAACGTGCGGGGCATCATGGATCAGCCGCTCGCCAGCGAGTACTGGTTCAATAACGTCACCGATCCCCGCATCGTCAATGTGTTCATTGACCTCTTCGGGCCGGATATTGACTTCCACAACGGCAAGGTGCGGAATAATCCGCCCGGTTTCACCAATAAGCAGGGTTGGCACCAGGACTGGCCGTATGAGCGTCACAGTACGTCCGACCTGGCAGCGGCCATCATCTATCTCGACGAAACGCGCGTTGACGCCGGGGCCACGTCCGTCATTCCCGGCAGCCACAAACGGGGTGAGTGGCCCACGCGCGACGGGCATACGGTAGCCGCCGACCAAGTGGAGGGCTATGAAGCCGTGCCCATGCTCGCAAATCCCGGCGACGTGCTGTTTGTTCACGTGATGGTGCTCCATACGGCCGGCCATAACTACACCAACCGGTCGAGGCACAAGATCATCAACGAGTACAAGGCCAGGGACGCGATAGACCGCTGGGGCAACCGCTGCGCGTTCGCCGGCCTGCCGCTCGCCCGCAATGGTAAAGTGCTCATTCCGCAGATCTGACAGCCCGCCGTAAGGAGACTCGAGATGGCGACCGCCAACGCCACCATCCCGCCGCTGCGCCAGCGTCTGGCCGCGCTCTTGCGTCGCGGCGTGGCAGCCGCCCAGGAGGAGGGGAAGTTACCGGCGGTCGCGCTGCCCGACTTCACGGTCGAGCAGCCCCAGCGGCCGGAGCATGGCGACTATGCGACCAACCTGGCGATGCGGCTCGCGCGCGCCGCGCGCATGGCGCCACGCCGGATTGCCACCGCTATCGTGGAAGCGCTGCCGCCGGACGAGATGGTCGCCGCCGTGGACATCGCCGGCGCCGGGTTCATCAACTTCCGGCTCCATCCGACCTGGCTCGCGGCGCAGACTGCGGCCATTATCGCCGCCGGCGCCCGGTTCGGCCACACCGACGCGCAGGCGGGGCAGCGTATTCAAGTCGAGTTCGTCAGTGCCAACCCCACCGGCCCGCTGCACGCCGGCAGCGGTCGCGCCGCGGCGCTCGGTGACGCCTTGTCCAACCTGCTGGCGGCTACCGGCGCGGAGGTCCAGCGCGAATACTATGTCAACGATGCCGGCAGCCGGATGGAAGCCTTCGGACAGAGCGTCTACGCTCGCTACGCGCAGCACTTCGGAGGGGACGCTGAAGTGCCGGCGGATGGCTACCACGGCGACTACGTGCGGGACGAGGCCATCACGCTCGCGGATACGTTGGGCGATGCCTTGCTGGCGCAGGACGCCGCGGCGGCCGCTGCCGAGCTAGGGCGCTTGGCGATGGAGCGTATGACTGCCGGCCACCGCGCCGATATGGATGCGCTGGGCGTCAAGTTCGACGTATGGTTCCACGAGCAGACGCTCTTCGACCGGGACGACGTAACTAGCACCCTCGACCTGCTCCGCGCACGGGGCTATGTCGCCGAGCGCGAGGGAGCCGTATGGTTTACGTCGTCCGCGCTCGGCGACGACAAGGACAACGTGCTCGTCCGCAGCACGGGAGTACCGGGCTACCTCGTCTCCGATATTGCCTACCACCGCGACAAGTTCTTTACCCGCCACCTCGATACGGTCATTGACATCTGGGGCGCGGATCATCAGGGGCACGTGCCCCGGATGAAAGCAGCGGCCGAAGCGCTGGGCGTGGAGCCGTCGCGCCTGGTCATCATCGTGCATCAGATGGTGACGCTCAAGCGCGGCGACGAGCTTGTTCGCTTGCAGAAACGGACCGGCGACATCGTGCCGCTGTCGGAGGTTATCCAGGAGGTCGGCGCCGACGCCTGCCGTTACTTCTTCCTCGCCCGCTCGCCGGATAGCCATATGGACTTCGACCTGGAGCTGGCGGCGCGACAATCGGCGGAGAACCCGGTGTATTACATCCAATACTCGCACGCCAGGCTGGCCGGCATTCGGCGGCACGCGGAGCGACTCGGGTTTACGGGCAGCCCGGCGTCGCCAGGGGCCGATCTGGCGCTGCTAACATCTGCGCTGGAGCAGCAATTGATGCGGTGGCTCTGGCGCTATCCGGAGGTGGTCGAGGACGCTGCGCGCCAGTTCCAGCCGCATCACCTCGCGCACTTCGCGCTCGACTTTGCGCGCCAGTTCCACACGTTCTACGAGCAGTGCCGAGTGGTAGACGAGGGCCAGCCGGAGTTGACGCGAGCGCGACTGCTGCTCGTCGAGGCCACGCGCATTGTCTTGGCCAACACCCTGGCGCTCATGGGGATCACCGCCCCGGAGCACATGAGCCGCGCCGACGAGTAGGACCTTACCCCCGGCCCCTTCCCTCGCCGGTCGCTCCTAGCGATGGTGATGTGCCAGGTTTGCACAATCCGCTGGAAATAGGTGGTACAGACCTGGCGGCGTCAAGCGTACACTTGTAGCAAAGCGGTTGATGGTCCCGCGGCGCTCCTGGAGATCGCTAACCTGCACAGAGCAAGCCGCACGGGAGCAATTCATGAGTAACGACCTAGCACCGGATGAGCAGTACGAGTACCTAGAGTGGCGGCCGAGCCGCTGGCGCAAGCAACTGTCCATCAAGGGCCGCAAGATGACCGTGGGGCAGTTTGTCTCTACCATGCTTTCTGCGGACTGGGACGTGGCTGAAGCGGCGCGGCAATTCGGTCTGCCGGTCGGCGCCGCGGTGGAAGCGGTCACTTACTATGAGCGGCACAAGGTCCTCATCATCAAGGAAGCGGAGGCGGAGAAGCGCTGGCTGATCGAGGGAGGCTACCTCCGTGAGCCTGCGGCTCTACCTCGATGACTCGGTCGACAGCGATGAATACCGGCTACGGCTCGCTGCTGCTGGACATGAGGTGGTCAGCCCGCGTGACGTAGACATGGTTGGAGCCGAGGACGGTGTCCACCTGGCGTATGCGACCCGCCTGGGGCTAGCCGTACTGACAAGAGACACCCGGGACTTTACAGTTCTCCACCAGGCTGGTACTACACACGCTGGCATACTAGTGATCTATGAAGATAATGACCGTACCCGGGACATGAGTCCGCCGGAAGTGGTCCGAGCTATTTCGAGGCTTGGTGCCTCCGGCCTACCTATCGCCGGTGAGCTTCACGTCTTGAACCATTGGCGCTCGTAGCTCAGATAGTTGCCGGGTGCTGAAGCGCAGTTAGGGCGGCCACTGGGAGGGGAGGGAGACAATGAGTAGCGATGGGCGTATCCGCGTTGGTGTCATCGGCTGCGGGAGTATTGCTCAGATCATGCACCTCCCGTATCTCCGCGAGCTTGACGACCGCTTCGCGATCACTGCCCTCTGCGACGTGTCGCCGGGCACGCTGGCGGCGGTGGCGGCAAAGTACGGCGTGCCTGATGAGCACTGCTTCGCGGACTACCGAGACCTTTGCGCCAGCCCGGCGATAGATGCCGTCCTCATCTGCTCCAGCGGCTCGCACGTGTCGCCGGCGCTCGCAGCCTTGGCTGCCGACAAGCACGCGCTCGTCGAGAAGCCGCTCTGCTACACCCGACGCGAGGCGCAAGAGTTCGTTACCGCGGCCCAGGCTGCCCGTGAACGTAGCGGTACTGTGACCCAGCTCGCGTATATGAAACGGTATGACCCCGGCTATCAGTACGGACAACGCCGCGTGCAAGCCATGCAAGCTGCCGGCAGCCTATTTTTCGTTGACGCGCGGCACATGCACCCTAGCAACGACCTCTATATGGCGCACCATCCGATTCATCGAGCGCCCGATGTACCCGCCGCGGCCCGGGAAGCGGCGCAGCGAGAGCATGAAGCCGCGCTGACTGAAGCGCTAGGGGCGGAGGCGACGGCCGCGCAGCGGGGCGCTTTCGGGGCGCTGATGGGATCGAGCATCCACGACATTTACTCTTTGCGCGGGCTGCTCGGCCGTCCTGAGGCTATCTTGGCCATTGAGGTGTGGGGCCACAACATTGCGGCGCTGCTGCGCTATCCCAATGGTGTGCGCGTGAGTTACACCTGGGCCGATCTGGGTCAACTGCGGGAGTTTCGTCAGGAGTTCGCGTGCTACGGCGCCGATGAGCGGGTGACGATCACGTTCCCCTCGCCGTTTCTGCGGTCCGCTCCCACCATCGTCACGTTGCAAGCGATGGAAGAGGGCCAGGACGGACCGGTGCATACGGAAACGCGCGTCACTGCCTCCTACGAAGAGGCCTTCAAGCGGGAGTGGCTGCACTTCCACGAGTGCATCACGCAGGGCCGCCCACCACGCACTGGCGCTGAAGCTGCCCAGCACGACACCGAGTTCATCATCGAACTGGCGCGTGCGATCCGCTAGGCTTGTTGTATTCACGCTTTCCGTCATTCCCCCCTCATCCCGGTCATTCCCGTGTGCGTGGGAATCCACGCCCCTCTGCCGGCTGGCTCTCCACAAGCACGTGCGCTGCCGTGTCAATCGTCGAAGAGGCGCTTGACCAGATTGAGGAACTCGCCGCGGATTTGGGCGCGATTAGCGACGGTGGCAACATAGACGATGGGGTCGTAGTCGTCGAGACCGGACGTGACGGTCAGGTCGGCGGTCGTTTGCCCCTGGTCCCGCAGCCAGTGCAGCGCCCGGCTGAGGAGGGCAGAGGCCAGCCCTTTGCCGCCGAAGTCCCGCAGCACCAGCACGCCCCACTCGAAGGCGTCCTCGCCGTCGGTCGGCACCTTCGCATCGCACAGCGCCACTGGCCCCCTGTCGTGATAGGCGATGAAGTACGTCTGTTTGGGTTCGCCCGGCCCGTTCGCTCTGCCGATGGCTGCTTCGACCGCCGCCCGCACTCGCGCCTCGGCGCGCTCGGCAAAGCCGGGGAGGTCGGTCGGCTGAAGCTCCACTCGATACCACTTCCGGTCCTTGCGCGGGTCCTTCCACCAGTTCCAGTAGGGCTGGTATGAGTTGAGGACGAGCCGGCCGACCTCTACCGGGTCCGGGTGGGGTGTCTGGACGATCCGCACGTGGTCCGGCAGCGGAATGTCCGCCAGGTTCGTGAGGTCCCAACCCAGCACGACCGTTCGCCGCGAGGACCAGTAGCCCAGGTTGTAGAAGGGCAGCGCGAGGCCCTGACCATCGAAGATGAGGGCATCAATCTTGGTGACCTCATGCGCGCGGAGCCGCTGCTCCGCCGCCTCGATCAAACGCTCGGCGAGGCCGGTGGTACCCTCCTGACCGGCTTCGACCGTGAGATCGGTAATGAGGCCGTGGTGTAGCTCGGGGTCGTCCCGTTGCGCGAGGCGCACGGCACCGACGACCTCCTCGCCACGGCGGGCCACCAGCAGCTCACTGGGGCCGTACCGCAGCAGATTCAACTCGCGGCGCACGCCCAGCAACCGCTCCGGCACCGTAGCAAGTGGCTTGATGATCGTGTCTTGGATTGAGGTCTCACTCATCGCGTCGCTTCCCCGCCTCTCGATACTCTGCAGGCGCGATTATACCAGGCTTGTTGCAGCCTTCCTCGCGCGACAGAGCCACTTTATTCCGACAACTGCGTGTTAGATGGCAGAGTACGTTCCCTCACTCCGCTTTGTAGTGGGCGCAACTAGCGTCAACGGACCGTAGTTGACGCACTATTGCGCCGGGAGTAGGATGCTTTGCAGCGTGCTGCCCGTCCTCCTGTTGCGGCCGCACCGGTTGCGACGCCTGGGACGAGCGTTGCCGGATCGCTCAGGGCCAGGGCGGAGTCGCTCACCTGAGCGTCGTGAAACCGCAAGCACCGGAGGTGTGACGATGGGACGACCCGTGACTCTCTTTACCGGCCAGTGGGCCGACCTCCCACTGACCACGCTGGCCGAGAAGGCCGCCGGCTGGGGCTACGAAGGCCTCGAGCTGGCCTGTTGGGGTGACCACTTCGATGTCGAGCAAGCCGCCGATCCGGCCTACTGCGCCGGGCAGCGGGCCATCCTGGCGGAGCATGGACTCGACGTGTGGTCCATCTCCATGCATCTGCAAGGCCAACTTGTGCTGGACCCGAACGATGCCCGCAGCAACGGCTTTGCCCCCGATGAGCTGGCCGATCAGCCGGAGCAAATCCGTGAGTGGGGCATCCGGCAGATGATGGCCGGTCCCCAAGCCGCCAAGAACCTCGGTGTGCAGGTCATCAACGGGTTTACCGGCTCTTCGATCTGGCACCTGATCTACTCGTTCCCCCCGACCGAACCGCAGATGATCGCCGACGGGTATCGGCTCTTCGCCGAGCGTTGGAATCCCATCATGGACGAATTCGGCAAGCATGGCATTCGCTTCGCCTTGGAGGTCCACCCCACGGAGATCGCCTTCGACCTCTACTCGGCCGAGCGCGCCCTGGAAGCGCTCGACCACCGGCCGGAGTTCGGCTTCAATCTCGATCCCAGCCACCTCATCTGGCAGGGGGTGGACCCCGCCATCTTTGCGCGCCACTTCGCCGACCGTATCTATCACGTCCACGTCAAAGACGCCAAGATCAACCGCGATGGCAAAGCCGGCATCATCTCCAGCTACCTGCCGTTCGGGGACCACCGGCGCGGCTGGGACTTCGTCTCACCGGGCCATGGGGACATCAACTTCGACAACTTCATCCGGGCGTTGAACGACATTGGCTACCGAGGGCCGCTCTCGGTGGAGTGGGAAGACTCGGGCATGGACCGGGAGTGGGGGGCGGCGGAGGCGGCGCAGTTCGTGAAGCGGATTGACTTCACGCCGAGCGCCGTGGCTTTCGACGCCGCCTTTGGCGAGGAATGACGTGCCAAAAGCGCAGGTTGGCATTCCCAAGCCTGCGCTTCCGGCGCCGTCAGAGCGAGCATTCTTGAGGAGGAGCGCGATGTCTGAGCAGCAGGTGGGCTTTGTGACGATGGGCACGGCCGCCGGGGCGGGCGACGCCCCGACGATTGGCGTGGGGATGCTCGGCTACTCGTTCATGGGCAAGGCGCACTCCAACGGCTTCCGCAAGCTGCCGTACATGGCGTGGCCACCACCGGCTGTGCCGGAGCTAGTCGCCATCTGTGGGCGCAACGAGACGGCGGTGCAGGCGGCAGCACAGCGTTTCGGCTACGCCGGCTATTACACCGACTGGCGCGAGATGCTCAAGGACGACCGCATCCAGCTATTCGACAATGGCGGGCCAAATAACGTGCATGCCGAGCCGTGCATCGCAGCGGCCGAAGCCGGGAAGCACATCCTCTGCGAGAAGCCGCTGGCACGCACCGGTGCCGAGGCCAAGCAGATGCTCGACGCCGTGAACAAGGCCGGCGTGAAGCACCTCTGCGCCTTCAACTATCGGTTCGTGCCGGCCATCCGTCAGGCCCGGCTGCTCATCGAGCGTGGTCTGTTGGGCCGCATCTACCACTTCCGCGCCCGCTACCTCCAGGAGTGGGGGGCGGACCCGACGGTTGCCCAATGGCGCTACCACGCCGACCTCGCCGGCAGCGGCGCGCTCGGTGACCTCGGCGCGCACATCATTGACATCGGCCGCTTCCTGATTGGCGAGCCGAAGCGCGTGATGGCGCTCGCGGCGACGTTCATCGGCGAGCGCGACGACCCGGACGAGAGCGGCGGCCGGCGGCCGGTGGACGTGGACGATGCTTTTGAGGCCGCCGTCGAGTTCGAGAACGGGGCGGTCGGGACGCTCGAAGCGACGCGCTTTGCCACCGGCCGGAAGAACCTCAACACGTTCGAGATCAATGGGGAGCACGGCTCGATCTCGTTTAATCTCGAGCGGCTGAACGAGTTGGACGTACACTTGCCCAACGCTGACCCGGCCGACGCGCAGGGCTTCCGCAACGTGCTGGTCACCGAGGCCAACCATCCCTTCTATGAGTGGTGGTGGCCGCAGGGACACATCATCGGCTGGGAGCACACGTTCGTCCACGAGATCGCGCATCTCCTGGATGCTATTGTCAATGACAAGGACGTGGCGCCGTATGGGGCGACGTTCGAGGATGGCTACCGGAACGCCGTGATCTGCGACGCGATCTTGCAGTCGGCCCGCGAGCGGACGAGCGTAGACATCCACTACTAGTGCGCTGCATCGCACCAACTTCATTCACCTGAGGAGGAGCATATGGCTGTCTTTCTGCACACCCGCATCCGCGTCAGCGACCTTGAGCGTTCGGTCAAGTTCTACTGCGATCATCTCGGTTTCCGGGTGAAGAGCCGGAGCGCTCGCTCGCCGCAGGGCAACCAAGTTGTCCATCTGGAGCTACCGGGCAACGCGCCGACGCTGGAGCTGACCTACTCCGCCGACTACAACCTCAACGTACCGGAAGACCTGATGCACCTAGCTATCGGCGTACCCGACCTGACGGAGAAGTGCGCGGAGCTTGAAGAGAACGGCCTGGAAATCTGGCCCGACGGCTGGCGCGAGACCTTTGCCGGCGGCCACAAGATGGCCTTCATAGACGACCCGGACGGCTACGAGATCGAACTGCTCGAACGCCAGGACGCCTAGCGCGGGCAGCCGGAGAGGGCCGGGCGGCAGACCTCATAAGGCCCCGGTTGGTGCAGTAGGTCAGGCTGCCGGTGCGGCCAGCGGTGGCTCGCGTGACTCAGGGACGCCGGCCGTTCCATCCGCTGGGTCCGCCTGCTCCAGCAGGAACGTGATAAACCGCGCTCGTAGCGCCGCCCAAGTGCGGTGCCGCAGTTGCGGATCGCCTTGCTCCAACGCCAGCAGCTCCGCCTCCGTGGGGAGGTGCGGTAGACGTGCCACCGCCTCACGGGCAGAACCAGGCTGGGAGCGCGCAGACATGTTCATCGTGGCGTTCATGTGACCGACGGCTTTGCACGGCGCGGCCAAGGGGTGGTCGCGCACTGCCAACGAGGTGATAACGAACCGGGCTTGTCCCGGTTGTGTGCTCCTGGCCGGTTGCGGCCTCCGCTGACGCCCCTTCCCTGGCAGGGAAGGGGCCGGGGGTGAGGTGCAATACCCGCGCCTACCCTCTAGGGACGGGGCGCCACGCGACGCGCTGTGCCATTCGGGTGAGCTGGCGGTTGTGATCGGGCGTCAGCGCACGCCAATGCCAGTGCTGGTCCAATCGCCCAAGCCAAAAGGCCATCATGCTCGTGGCAATGAGCGCCGGGGACGAATCCACGGGGAGCCGCTGCGCCGACCAGCCGTTGGTGAGCACGACGACCAGACCATCGCTCACCTCCCGCCATCCCAGCACCCGCGGTCGAGAGTCGGCCAGAATGGCTAGCAGGAGGCGCGTTGGGTCGGTGGTTGGGTCCTGATCGGTGGGCAGTGTGCCTCGATAGGGCGCGACATGCACTCCTTCCGGCCGGGCCAACGCGGCTACCGCCAGTCCGTCGCGGCGCTGGAGGCCACGCTGGACCTGCTGCAGCGCCTGAGCGAGCGCGGGAGCGACACTCGTCTCGGTGGTACCCCCGGTCTGTGCTGAACCTAGGTCCACCCTCCGGCGGCGGCTTGTTGGAATACGGCTCTGATCCCAGCGTGTCAGGGCGTAGAGCGCAGCAGCCACCACGCCGAGCGCAGCGGTTCGCCGCCAGTAGCGCAGCTCGTCCATGACGACTTCGCGCTGGCTGCGCGGCGCAGCGTCTGGCGTCTCGTCGTCGGCTGGCTCGCCGGGTGAGACCGGCTCAGGCGGCGAGACCGTCGTGGCAGGAGCGTCGGCTTCAGGGGGCGGCTGTGTCTCTCCGGGAGGCGGCGGCGCGGCCATGTCGTCTTCCGGGGGTGCGGCGCCACCGGAGTCACTGTGGGGGTCGGGAGATTGCGTTGACACGTTATTACGCTGCGGAGAGCGGCTAGTCCGGAGCCTGTCTAGGGAGGCAGAGGTGCGCGCGATGCCTCCCTCTCAGTATACGAGGCTGACCGGGTGAAAGGTACGGATTGCCGGACTTGGCGGGTCAATGTCCCGTGGCACGGTCACGCGGCCGCGCGCTGGCGGGCTAGCTCGACCAGCGTGCGGACCCCATAGCCGGTTCCCCCTTTGGGCATGTACGGCCCCTCTTCGCCGCCCATCGCCGGGCCGGCGATGTCGAGGTGCAGCCAGGGAACATCCTTGGCAAAGCGCTTGATGAACATGGCGCCGGTGATGGCCCCTCCAAAGCGGCCACCGGTGTTCTTCATGTCCGCCACGTTGCTCTTCAGCTCCTTCTTGTACACGTCGTCCCAGACGGGCAGCTCCCAGGCCAGCTCACCAACCGCCTCCGCAGCGCCCCGGACCTCGTCAGCCAGGTCGGTGTTGTTGCTCATAAAGCCGGCCACCTGGCCGCCGAGCGCCACCAAGCAGGCGCCGGTGAGCGTGGCGAGGTCCACGATACTCTCGGGCTTATAGCGCTGGGCGTAGGCGATCCCGTCGGCCAGGATGAGCCGCCCTTCCGCGTCGGTGTTGATGACCTCGATGGTCGTCCCGTCCAGCGCCCGCAGGATGTCGCCGGGCCGGATGGCCTCGCCGCCGGGCATGTTCTCCGTCGCCGGGACCAAGCCGATGACCCGCAGCGGCACGCCGAGGCGGCCGATGGCGCTCATGGCACCGAGCACCGCCGCGCCCCCGGCCATGTCCATCTTCATCTCCTCCATCCCGGCAGAAGGCTTGATGGAGGTGCCGCCGGTATCGAAGGTCACGCCTTTCCCCACCAGGACGAGCGGCGCTTGCTCGGCCGTGCCCTCCGGCTCGTGCTCGACGACAATGAACGCCGGCGGCTCGCGCGATCCGCGCGCTACCCCCAGCAGAGCGCCCATCCCTTCGGACTCGATGGCGTCGTGGTCGAGCACGGTGCAGCGCAGACCGGACTCGCCGGCTATCGCGGTCGCCGCTGCGGCGAGCGCGCGTGGCGGCAGGTCGTTCCCCGGCCGATTGACCAAATCACGTGCCCAGCAGACGGCGTTGGCAATGGTCTCGCCCTGACTAAGCCCCTCGCGCAGCGTAGCGAGCTTGGACTCGTCGAATTCGACTACCGTCAGGCGCTCGACATCGCGGTCGGCCTCGCTCGCCTCTTCATCCGTGCTTTGGAACTCGCGGAACCGATAGAGGCCGAGCAGCGATCCCTCGGCCACGGCTTGCGCCGCGTCGCGGGCCGCCAAGCCACCGATCCCGGCCCCGTGGACGATGGTCGCCACGTGCCGTGCGCCGAGGTCGCGTGCCCGCTTTGCAGCGGTGGCGGCAACCTGACGCACGTGGTCGAGCTTGAAGTCGTCTTGCTTGCCCAGTCCGACGACCAGCACCCGCTGGGCCGGCAAAGCCTCCGGCAGCGATTGGGCATAGGGGCCTCCACCTCCGGCCGGGAGGTCGGTTGGGCCGGGCCGTGGTGGATACAGGACGAGCATCTCGTTGAGCTTGCCCTTGATGTCACCCGCCGCGATCACCTGGGAGATCATCCCGCCCAGGCGCTGGTCTACGGCGCCGGTGGCTCCACCGGGCGAGGTGACGCCCTCGAACAGATTGACGACAATCGCATCGGCCGCCGTCTCGTCAATGCGTCCGGCGACTAGCTCCAGTTCCATCCGCTACTCCTCTCGACAGCGGTATTACGTCAGGCTGTACCAACTCGCCGAGTATAGCACCGGGAGCAGTCAGCGCCTCACCCCCCGGCCCCCTCTCCATCGCCGAGCGATAGAGAGGGGGAGTCTGCGGTCCGTCATTCCCGCGAAAGCGGGAATCCACGTCTCCTTGGAGCGAGCGGCGGTGAGGTCCAGGCGAGCGCGGTCTAGCGGCCGAGAATGAAGCCGACGATGGCGCCGGCGGCGATCAGCCAGAGCGCATCTATCTTGAATCGTGCCAGGGCTACTGCGGCCGCCGCACAGACCGCGATGGCCCAGGGGGTGGTCAGGGCCACGGCGGCTAGCGGTACCGACGCCGCGGCGATGGCCCCGACGACGGCCGCGCTCACGCCCTTGAGAAACGCGCGCGCGTAGGCGTTGTGCTGTATGCGGGCCAAGAACGGGCCGGTGCCGAACAGCACGAACACGAACGATGGCAGGAAGACCGCGATTGTCGCAACCACCGCTCCGACCCAGCTCGCCGCCATGAAGCCCACGAACGTCGCCGTGGTCACGATGGGGCCGGGCGTCGTCTGGCCGAGCGCTACCCCATCGAGAAATTGCTGGTGCGTCAGCCAACCGAACTGCTCTACTGCGTCACCCTCGATCAACGGGATCAGGACGTAGCCGCCGCCGAAGAGTAGCGCTCCAGCCTTCAGGAAGACCCAGATCAGGGCGGGCAGGGCGCTGAGGTTGGCGGTCCAGGAGGTCGCGGGTGCTTGCAGCAGGAGCAGCCCCGCGGCCGCAGCCGGCGAGCGCGGGAACCCTGGGAACCTCCCTCCGGGGGGACCATAGAGCCAGATGCCGAGCAAGCCGGCGGCGAGCAATGCGACCAGTTCTCCCCCCCGTACTGCCAGCGTCAGCGCCATGCTCGCTATGCCGATCAGGAGCAGGCGCCAGTCCGTGATGCCAGTGACGGCCAGTCGGTAGGCGGCGATGACGATAATCGCCACGACCACTGGCTTCAGGCCCGCAAATACCGCGCCAACTTCCGGGATGGTGCCGTAGGCCCGGTAGACCCAGGAGAGCGCCAGCAGCATGACAAAGGCCGGCAGGATGAACATCAAGCCGGAGATGAAGCCACCGAGCCGTCCGGCACGCAGGTAGCCGAGGTGAATGGCCATCTCGGTCGAGTTGGGGCCGGGGATGAGGTTGGTCGCCGCGAGGGCATCCAGAAAGTGCTGCCGGTCTATCCATTTGCGCCGGCGCACGGCCTCTTCTTCCATGAGCGCGATGTGGGCCGTCGGGCCGCCAAAGCCGATCACGCCCAGCTTGAAGAAGAGGCCGGCCACCTCGGCAAGTGGGCCGCCGGATTGCTTGTGCTCTGTGGTCATCGCTTTATTGGCCTCCGCTTGTCAGGTCCGCACCACATATACCATCTCCATCGGCAAGTCGTTGCAGTCTGTTGGAGGGCACTCAGGGAGAGTCCGGAGCCTATTCTCATTCGGCCAGCCCAGCTTGGCCGTGACCGCCGCCGCGAGCGCGTCGAGAATGTCGTCCCTGGCAACTTGCTTCCTCAGGTACTTTTTGAGCGCGCAATTGTAGATATCTTTGGTTCGCGGCTCAATCCCTTGAAGAACGCTGAGTCGCCTATCTCTCCCTTCCTTTTTCTTCTTACTAGGGTTCATCGGCTGCCGATTATGCAATGCCCAGAAGCAGACCTCGGGGTGGACTTCTCTGACCGGCGGCGGCGCGCTCGCGCCGCGATCCTGCATCAACCAATCCACTTCAGCAATCTTGGGCGCTATCGCGAAAGCCTGTTTGCTTATCCTTTTTCCAGCAAAGCGGTGCTCAGTCTCGGCGGCACCGTGGTAGTCTCCCGGCGATTCCGCCGCCTGTTCCGCCGTCGGGCGAGTTGGTGTCGGGAAGACACTTGACCCACGAGGACGACCGAGTAGCTTCCGGGCCTCGCGGTCGCAATCACGTCCTTCCCCGCCCTGCGGAAGCCCAATCGGGATATCCACGAGCACCAGCCGGGCCTCGGCATAGTGGTCCAGCAGCTTGCGGAACGTCTTGAACGCCTTCACTTCATACCCCTCGCAGTTGTCAAGCCCGACGCTGAACCATCCGTAAGGGCAGCCGTCCACACCGACGAACTTGGATTTGCTCATCGTCATTGCTCACCAGCCTCAGTTCCGTAGGGGTAGTGCTGGCCCCTCGGCGGCAGCGACGCGGTTCCGGCCAGCCGCTTTGGCAGCGTAGAGCGCCGCGTCGGCCTGCGCCACCAGCGTCGGACCGGCGGCGGCGTGGTCGGGATAGGCCGCCACGCCCAGGCAGATCGTCATAGAGACCGGCGTCCCTACGTTGACGGGACGGGCCTCGATGCTGCTACGGGTACGCTCGGCCATCGCTAACGCTTGGCTAAGGTTGGTCTCGGGGAGGAGGATGGCGAACTCCTCACCACCGTAGCGACACACGTAGTCGGTGGCCCGCACCGCGCCGAGTAGCAGGCCGGCCACGTGCTGAAGGGCCAGATCGCCCATCGGGTGCCCGAACGTATCGTTGACCCGCTTGAAGTGGTCAATGTCGGCCATTGCCAGTGCCAGGGGGCGGTTGTAGCGTGCCGCCCGCCGCGTTTCCCGTGCGAGCACCATGTCGAAATAGCCGCGGTCGTACAACCCGGTCAGCTTATCGTGGGTCGATTCGTCGGTGAGCTGCGCGTTAAGCTCGCGCAAACGCTGCAAGTATTGCGCCGTATCGGCCATGGTCGCATCCACGTAGGCGTCGGCGAACGCCAACGTGGCCAGGTCAACCACGCGCTGCACCCGCTGCGTGCCGGCGTGTATGGCAGCGGGATCATCTGCCCAGGCAATCTCAAGCGCGCGCTCCATGCCGCTGCGTATGGCGGCGAACCCCCGCAGCGACTCAGACAAGCGGAAGCCTTGCTTGGCGCGCTCCGCCGCTACCTCAACGGCAAATGTACGCAGCGCGCACACCTCCCCGGACTCCAGCGCTCGGACCAGCGCGTCGAATGCTGCGCCTGTACTTTTGCGTAACGCGGCCGGCGGCTGCGCCGCGTAGCCGGTGTCCGGCATCCTGTGGAGCGTGTGCGTGAGGCCCTCGACTATCTCATCACGGGCGCAGCGGAGGACAGCGCCAAGCTGATGCTCGACGATTGCGTCGGCGCGGGAAGCCGCCGCCGGTGTTTTCAGGTCTCGCCTCCCCTGAGCGCAGCCGCCGGCCCGCAGCCGACCACTGGCCGCTGGCTGCCGGCCACTGAATCACCACTCGCGCAGGCTGTCGGTGGCCGACAAGCCGGCGTCTTGGCCGAGCGCAAAGGCGGTAGCAATGAGATTACGCTCGCCCGACACAATGTCCCCGGCGGCAAACAGGCCCGGTACCGGCTCGCCGGCCGACGTGAGCACCTGCCGGTCGTCGTTGACGATCAGCAGCCCTTCCTCGTCGGTCTGCACGTCCCAGCCGTCGAGATACCGCGTGTTGGGGATCAGTCCCTCGTCCACGAGGAAGCCGTCGAAGTAGCGCTCGGCACCATCGGCAAACCGAAACCCCAGCAGATCGGTGCGCTGGCCGATGTGCGCCGCGATCCGCGTCTCGACAATCTCGATACCCTGCGCCTGCAAGGTCGCCACGTCCTCCGCCGGTAGGTCGTGGGGACGGCCGTTGGTCAGAATGGTGATCTTGTTGGTGAAGTCTTGTGCGCCACGGGCGGCATCAAAGGCCATGTCTCCTAGTGCGAGGATGGCTAAGTGCTCATCAATGTGCAAATGCCCATCGCAGCGAATGCAGACGTGCCAGCCGCGCCGATTGCCCGCAAAGCGGAACACCGTCCGGTACCGCTGATAGAGTCGCTCCGCTTGCTCGTCTACCTCGATGTCGGGCCACACGTCGTCAAATCCCGAGGCCACGACGACGGTTCGGGCCTGGAAGCGAGCGCTGTTTATCGGACGCTCTCCGCGTAGCGGCGCAACCGACGTTTCTAGCGCAAAGAGCGTCGGCTCGACGTTGACTGCCTGGAGCTTGAGCATGTAGCCGGGTTGGTACTCGATGCCCGTGCGCCGGGTGCGGCCGCCGATGGTCACCTCGCGCACTGGGCGGCTGGCCATCCACTCGCGCAGCGCTCGCATGAAGTGGCTACCGATAACGCCGTCAAAAACGGGCGCATCCTCGATCTGCACCGACTTCGACCAAAAGGTCCGCCCTTTGAGGTGGCTGATCGGCCCGGCATCGAGCACGAGCACGTGACGGGCCTGGTGGGCAGCGGAGATCGCGGCCTGCGCCCCGGCCGGCCCGGCACCGATGACGGCCACGTCGTAGACCGTGCCGGCGCCGCTCGCAGTTGTCATAACGCTGGCTCTCCTCACCTGAGCTGAGGCGATTCTACCTGTGGCAGCGACCTCCGTGCTGGCAGCAGGCACAGCGGGAATAGCAGGCGGCAGACTCCTCCTCTCCACCATGTGGAGAGGGGGCCGGGGGGTGAGGCCCACCGGCAAAGGCTTGACGCTCAAGCCGTACCCTCGGTACTATGCAGGGCGAGGGATTCCGTCCCCACGAGGGACCTACTTCACTCGTTCCACCGGCGCGCTCCCTCACGTAACCCCATGTTGAGCACCCGCGTGCGGTGCGTTGTGCCTCAGCCCGCTGGGGCAGACTGGCGGTGGGACACGGCACAATCGCCGGCTCGCTCCGAGTAAGCACAATAGCTGCCTCCTGGCCGTTGATAGGCCGAATGGGGGCCACCCCTCAAGAGGGAGTGATCTGCAAGTGGAACCTGTTGTCTTTGCTGTTATCGGCATCGTGATAGCGGGCCTAGCGTTCGCCGTTGGCGCCGTATTCGGCCAGCGGCGGCGTGAGGTGGCTGCCCGCCAGCCCGACGAGGAGGCCGCCGCGCTTCTGGCCCAGGCGCAGTCGCGCCGCGAAAAGCTGCTCGCGGCGGCGCGAGACGAGGCGGCGCAGTTGCGCCAAGCCGCCGAGCAGGATGGGCGTGAGCGCCAAGGGCGGCTGGAGCGCCGCCAGCAACGGCTCAACCAGTGGGAAGAGGACATCGAGCAGCGCGCCGGGCGGCTGGATCAGCGCGAGCGCGCCATCACTCGGGAGAATGCGAAGGTCGAGCAGTTGCACGCGCAGGCGAAGGCCGCCGCTGACCAGCAGCAGGCGAGTCTGGAGCACCTGAGCCGTCTGTCTCAGGAGGAGGCCAAGGAGCTGCTCCTCAAGCGCATCGAGGCGCAGATTCGCCAAGAGGCGGCGCGCCGGGTACGAGACATCGAGCGACAGACGCAGGAGGAAGCCGAGAGTCGCGCCCGGCGAATCATCACGGAGGCAATCCAACGCTACGCTTCGGATCAAACCGTCGAAGTGACCCAAACCGTCGTGCCGATCCCCAACGACGAGATGAAGGGACGGATCATCGGTAAGGAGGGGCGGAATATCCGGGCGCTGGAGCAGGCCACCGGCGTAGACCTCATCATTGACGATACGCCCGAGGCCGTCGTGCTCTCCAGCTACGATCCCATTCGCCGCGAAATCGCCCGGCATGCCCTCTCCAAGCTGATCCTCGATGGTCGCATCCACCCCACTCGCATTGAAGAGCTGGTGGCCAAGGCAAAAGTCGAGGTTGACGCGCACATTCGCCAAGAGGGCGAGAAGGCCGCCTACGAAGCCGGCGTCCACGGGCTACCGAACGAGTTGATCCGCACACTGGGCCGCCTGAAGTTCCGGACCAGCTATGGACAAAACGTCCTCAATCACTCGCTGGAGGTCGCCCTGCTCGCCGCGACGATGGCCGGTGAGTTACACGCAGATATAGATATTTGTCGTCGTGGCGGACTGCTCCACGACATCGGCAAGGCGGCGACGGCAGATGCCGAAGGCTCGCATGCGCTCGTTGGCGCGGAGATGGCTCGCCGCCACAACATTGCCCCCAAGATTGTGCATACGATTGCGGCGCACCACTTCGAGGAAGAACCGCAGACGGTCGAAGCCTTTCTGGTCGCAGCAGCCGATGCGATCTCGGCCTCGCGTCCGGGCGCCCGCCGCGAGACGACCGATGACTACATCCGGCGCTTGTCCGCACTCGAAGAGGTCGCCAGCTCGTTTCCCGGGGTGGAGCGGTCGTTCGCATTACAGGCCGGGCGCGAAATCCGCATTATGGTCACTCCCGAAGAGGTGGATGAGTACGCGGCTCATCGGCTTACCTCGGACATCGTCAACAAGATCGAAGAGTCGCTCAACTACCCCGGCCAGATCAAGGTGACGGTGATCCGCGAGACGCGCTTCGTCGAGTACGCCCGCTGAGGGCAGCGGGCGCCCGCCCCCTGCGGCGCGGTGGGCCATAGGCGGGCCGGTCTTGCGCCGCATCCACTCTCTGACTCCCTCCCTAACTCTCCCCGTGCTAAGACACAGGGGCGGGATATGTCCGCACCCTACGGCCGGCTAACGGCTAACGGCTGATCTGGCCCGCGCCGTCTCGGCGATGGCGTGCTCCACGCCATGGACGATCTCCACCGCCAAGGTCCGATACGCCGGCGCGAGACCGCCGAGCAGGCGCCGCGTCGCTGCGCCTGGTGCGGCGCCATCTCGGCGTGCGACCGGCTCTGGCTGCGCCCTCGGCAGTGTGTGGAGGCCGCCCGCGCGACGGCCGAGCCGGGTAGCGCCCGCGGCGCGCTCGGCTGCTGCTGTCCCACGCAGGAGGCCGGCCAGACGCGCCGCGTCGAATTCCAGGAGGATGCCGACCTGATACAGGGTGCCGGCGCGGCGGCGGACCTGGCATAGCCCCACGACTTTGTGCCCGGCCACCAGAACCTCATAGGGCGACCGGCCGCCGAAGCAGGTGCGGCGGAGCGCGGTCGCGCCGGGGCGCTCGTCGGCGCGGAGCGCGGCGGTGTCGCGGCGCGCTTCGTCCGGTGCGATGGCGCGCGCAGCCCAGCCGAGGCGCCCTAACGCTCGCGTCAGCGCCTCGCCGAGCCAGGCATAGGCCCGCACCACGTCCCGGTGCCCCAAGCGGTGCGCGGCCGGCAGCACCACATCGAGGTTGAGCAGCCCGCCGTCGGTCAGGACCGCCGTGCCGCCCGAAGAGCGTCGTACTGTCGGCAGGCCGGCGCGCTTACACGCTGCGGCGTCGAAGTCGTCGAGCGGCTGCCCCACTCCGAGCACCAACGCCGGCTGCGGCGTCACGTACCAGCGCAGCGCCAGTGTGCCGTCGGCGCCAACCGCGGCGAGCAGGCGCTCGCTCCCCGCCAAGAGGTCCGCTGCCGTCCCCGGCGGCTCGTAGATGAGGCGCCAGGCCTCGCCGCCGTCGCTCCGCGACAGGGGACCGGGGGCTGCGGCGGGAGGTGCTGACTCGCGTTGGGTCATCGGTAGCCGGCCGGAGGGTCAGTCGGCGAGCGGCTCGAAGGCGTGCTCGGCGACGGCCGCGCCGTTGAGGCGCACGCCAAGCCCCGGCCGATCCGGGACCGCCAGGAACCCGTCCTCGATACGCTCTGGGGGATCAACCAGGTTGGCGCGGTGGCGAACCTCGCCCCAGGCATACTCGAGGATGAGGAAGTTGGTCAGTGTGGCGCAGGCCTGGACGCTGGCCACAGTGGCGACGGGGCCGCTGGGATTGTGGGGGGCAACGAGCACCTGCCACGGCTCGGCGAGCGCCGCTACCCGCTGCATCTCGGCATAGCCGCCGACATGCTTGATGTCCGGCATCAGTACGTCGGCCGCGCGCTGTACGATCATATCGCGGAACTCGACGCGGTCGTGAAACCGCTCGCCACTAGCAATCATCATCTCGGCGCCTGCTCGCACCTCGACCAAGCCCTCCATCTTATCGTGTGGCACTGGGTCTTCCAGCCAGAACAGCCCAACCGGCGCCAGTTCGCGGGCCACACGCGCGGCGATGGCCGGCGTGAGCCGGCTGTGGCAATCAACGAGCACCAGCGCCGCCGGCCCCACCGCTGCGCGCACTGCCCGCACGCGCTCTACCCCCAGTTCAATCGTGCGCCATGTCTCCGGCTGGTCGAGGTCGCGGGGCTGCACGTCGTCGAACGGTGCCAGCTTCACGCCCTGAAAGCCTTCGGCTACCGCTGCCCGCGCGTTGGCCGCGAAGCCCTCCGGCCGGCGATCCGTCGTCGCGCGATTGATATTGGCGTAGAGCCGGATACGCTGCCGCACCGGCCCGCCCCAGAAACGATGAATGGGCACGCCGAGCGCCTGACCGTTGAGATCCCACAGCGCCTGCTCCAGCGCCGATGCGGCGGTCCGCAAGAGATGACCGGCGGTAGCTCCCGGCAGTTGCCGGCTCAAGGCGGCTACGTGCGTCGCATCCTGACCGATGAGCTGCGGTCCCAGGCGATGGCGAATGGCGGCGGCGAGCAGACGGTCATCGCCGGAGTGGGACGCTTCCCCCAAGCCGACGAGGCCCTCATCGGTGTGGATGCGGACGAAGAGCCAGTTGCCGCGCCGGTTGACCCTGACGCCGACGGCCTCGGCGGCTGTGATCTTCACTGTGCCGTTCCCCCTGATGCGCCCAGAGCCGCAGGTTGGCGTTCCCGAGCCGGCAGCTCCGGCGCGTCATCACCTCGCCGCTCGTTTATCTACCACGTAGATGCTCGCCGGCATGCCGAGTAGAGACAGCTTCCATGTCTCCTGCAAGGCCAAGCCCGGTTCGGCAGCCAAAACCTGCTCTATGAGGCGCTGGTCGCCGGTGAGGGCGACCAGTCGCGCCGCCGGCCGGAGGACGCGGCGTATCTCGGCGAAGACTTGCCGATAGAGCGAGCGGTTGTGCTGATGGGACCCATGACGCTGGCCAAAAGGGAGATTCACCACCACTTTATCAACGCTCCGGGCGGCCAGGGGAAGCGCTTCCGCGTTCCATTGGCGTATCTCAATATCGTCGCCTGCCAGCGGACCGACGTTGGCGCGACCCGTAGCGACGGCGTTGCCGTCCAGGTCCCCGCCTAGAATCCGCTTGTACCGTCCCATCAGCGCCCGCTCGGCTAGAATGGTCCCGGCGCCGCACATCGGGTCCACGAATACGTCGTCGGGCTGCGGCCGGGAAAGCCACACCAGCGCGGCAGCTACCGTCGGTCGGAGCGAGGCCGGTCTGTGGGCCTGCTTATACGACCGATGGCGCATAGTCCTGTCCGATAGCCGGATACCGCAGAGGAACTCCCGCTCCAGGAGCGTGGCCCAAATCTCCAGGTCGGCATCGTCGTCTACGCGCCGCCACCTCCTGTTGTACCTGCTCAACACTCCCTGTTCGACCGCTCGCTGCATAGCCGCTCGACGGTAGGCGGGGCCGCTGCCCTGCATCCTGGATACTACTCTGAATTGCGTGCGCCCTCGCCGGCGTCCCCGACGTACCTGCCGATGGATTTGCAGCCCCACGTCGAAGTAGCGGGATTGCACCATGCGTTGCGAGAGCGACTGCAACCCGGCTCGGTCTCGCGCCACGGCGCTAGCCTGATCGGCGAGATAGAACACGTCCTCGGTGGTTCTCAGTCTCAGCAGGCTCGCCGGGTCATCGCGGTACTCGAAGAGGACCAGCCCGTTCTGCCGGCGATAGCGGCGGAAGCCGATCAATCGCGCTGTCGGGCTAGCGTGCTGGATTTCGCGCCAGGTGATCTGCTCCAAGCCGGGCATCGTCTGCGCGTAGAACGTGAAGGCGTTGTTGAGCTGCATCTTGAAGAGCCACTGCCTGGCCCTAGCCGCACGATCTAATCGTCACCAATGGTAGTGCGGCTAAGGCCAAGCACCGCTGCATCGTGCCCAGCGGGCCGTGCAGGACGATAACAGAGGCCGGCTATCCGCCGCCCGGTAGCCTAACTCGGCCGCCGTCGCTATGCAGTGAGCGTACCCGTGCCCTGCTAGAATGCGGGGCGCGGGGTGGGGCGGCCGATGCGTGGAACGAGTGCAGCACATGGACAACGACCAAGCACCGCGTCCACACGCGAGCGCGGACCAGCCGCGCGGCCCGCAGCCCGCTGGCCGGGGCGTGCTGGTGGGGGTATGCTCGTGGACCGATCCGACGCTGCTGCGCTCCGGCTGGTACCCGGCCCCGGCGCAGACCGCTGAGGCGCGTCTCCGCTTTTACGCCACACAGTTCGGGCTGGTCGAGGTGGACTCGACATACTACGCGCTCCCTTCCGAGCGGGCCGTCGCCGGGTGGATCAAGTGGACACCGGACGGCTTCGTCTTCAACGTCAAGGCCTACGCGCCCCTGACCCAACATACCCTGGACGTGCGGACGCTGCCACCTGCGCTGCGAGACGACCTACCGGGCCGGATTCGTAGCCAACCCCGTCTCTACGCGCGCGACATGCCGCTATGGTTCACGCGCACACTATGGCAGCAGTTTCGGGCTGCCGTCCGGCCACTGCACGAGGCTGGCAAGCTGGGCGCCATTCTCTTGCAGTTCCCGCCCTGGTTCCGCATCAGTCGCGCCAACCGTGACTACATCACCCAGATACGCAAGTGGCTGCCGGACTACCGGCTCGCCGTGGAGTTTCGCCACATCTCCTGGCTGCAGGAGCGCTCCCGGCAGCAGACGCTGGATCATCTGGCCGATCACGGCATGACCTACGTCTGTGTTGACGAGCCACAGGGGTTTCGGTCGAGCGTCCCGCCAATCGTCGCGGCGACCAATCCGGCACTGGGGATGGTGCGTCTGCACGGCCGCAACCGCGCGGCCTGGGCCTCGCCGGGTCAGCACGGAGCCGAGCAGTCCAGGTACCGCTACAGTCCGGCCGAGCTGAACGAATGGCTGCCCAAGGTGCGGGAGCTGGCCGCGGCGGCGACCCAGACCCACGTGCTCTTCAACAATTGCTTCGCCGACAACGGCGTGAGCAACGCCGGCGAATTCGCCCGGCTGCTAGGTTTCGGGCCGCCCCGCTGGCCGGCGCCGCGCACCCTGCCCGGCCTGGAGCCACCGCCGGAGGAATAGTGCAGCAGTTCGCTACGGAGCAACCGGCCCAAATCCGTAGCGCGGCACCCTCATGGTCAAGGACTTGTGCTCAGTGGTGCATGCTGGCCACCGACGGGAGTTGGCGCAGCGTTCGCAAGCGCGAGAAGACAATCAGGGCGAATGCCAACATCACCACGCCAGCGCCGACGAGCAGCGTCGGCCGGAGGCCAATGCTGACGCCGAATGCACCGCCGAGGAGCGCACCCACGGGAACCACGCCGAAGACGACGACGCGACGGGTGGCATTCACCCGACCCAACAACTGGGGCGGTGTAATTGCCTGTCGCAGGGTGATCTGGTTGACGCTAAACAGCGTCATGCCGCTGCCGCGTAGCGCGTGCGCGAGCAGTAACAAGGGCACGGCTACCGCCAACGGGCCAGCCGCCGCTGCCAGGAGCAGACTCCCCCCTGCAATCACCAGTTGTCCCCAGATTAGCGCCGGACCTGGACCTTGCCAGCGCCCAACCGGGCTAGCGAGCGCAGCGCCAACAAGGGCGGCCGCACCACCAACGGCAAAGATGGCACCTAGCAGTACCGGCGTGACTCCCAGCTCGCGGACCATGTAGAGCACGAGCACGGTCTGTTGTACGCTATTGCCCAAGCTGCCAACGCCTGTGGCTAGGGTCATTGCGCGCAGCGCAGGCTGCTCCCACAGCAGACGCAGCCCGTCACCAATCTCTCGCCAGACAGTTTGCCGATGCGCTCGCAGTGGTGTCGGCTCCAGCGAGCCAATACGCCTGAGGAAAGCAGCCGACACGAGGAATGAGAGTGCGTCCAGGAGCAGCACGAACGGCGCCCCAATAAGCTGTACCAACCCACCCGCGACACCAGGGCCGGTGACGTCCGCCGCCGAGTGGCTGAGTTGCAGCTTGCTGTTACCTTCGGCCAGTTCCTCGCGCCGCACCAGCACTGGCAGGTAGGAGGTGACGGCCACATCGAAGAAGAGCTTCAACGTCCCGGCCAGGAACGCAATGGCGTAGAGCATTTCTATCCGGAGTAGGCCCAAGAATGCAGCCAACGGGATTGTGGCCAAGAGCAGGCCCTGGCCGAGATCAGCGACAATCAGGATAGGGCGCCGGCGTAGGCGATCCACCCACACTCCCGCGAACAGCCCCACGAGTAGCACGGGTGTGTTCGCGGCTGCGCCCAGTACCCCCATCTCAACGGGCGTGGCTCTAAGGGTCAGGA
Organism: Chloroflexota bacterium; assembly: GCA_965220865.1. Classification (GTDB taxonomy): domain Bacteria; phylum Chloroflexota; class UBA11872; order UBA12225; family JAJDUF01; genus JAJDUF01. The sequence goes on along the minus strand of OZ244848.1, from coordinate 959,304 downwards.
CCGCTGTGAGTGGTAGTGCAACGCTGGTCAACTGCGAGCCGACAACCGATACGGTCTGGGCGACCCAGAGATTGCGGAAGTCGGGGTGACGTAGCAGTCCCCAGGCCCATCGCCTTCCCAACAACCTCACTCGCTGTGCATTCACCTCACCACTTCCCCTCTCCGGCGGTATCGGTCAGCGAGGCGGGCTGGAGATCGGCTGCGCCTGACTCATCCATCTCCCTACGGTATTATCGCAAGAAAGCCATATAGTACTGCACACTTAGGAGCGCCGCCTACCTGCACCGAAAGGATACGGATGGCATGGACTTGGCCAGGCTGATTCGCGACGTGCCCGACTTTCCCCAGGCCGGCATCGTCTTCAAGGACATCACCACGCTGTTGCAGCAACCAGCGGCCCTGCGGGCGGTCGTGGATCGCTTTGCAGCGCACTACCGCGAGCAGAGCATTGATGCCGTCGTCGCTATCGAGTCGCGGGGTTTTATCTTCGGTGGCGCGCTCGCGTATCAACTCGACGCCGGCTTTGTGCCGGTACGCAAGGCCGGCAAGCTCCCCGCCGAGACCGTGCAGGTGGCATATGACCTGGAGTACGGCAGTGCCGAGGTCGAGCTGCACCGCGACGCGCTGAAACCTGGGCAACGGGCGCTTATCCTCGACGATCTCCTGGCCACCGGCGGCACGGCAGCGGCTGCCGTCCAACTGGTCGAGGAGCTAGGGGCAACGGTCGCGGGGATCGCCTTTGTGATCGAGTTGGACTTCCTGCACGGCCGGCAGAAGCTCGGCCGCCACGCGGACATGATCTGCACGCTCATCCATTACTGATATTATTCATCGTGGGAGGTCGCTGCCCGGCGGGGAGGGGCGACGCCAGCAATGGGGAAACCGGAGATCAAGACCGTCGAGTGGCACGGCGATAGCGTCTGGCTGATTGACCAGACGCTTTTGCCGGCAGAGCTTGCCATCGTCAAGTGTCGCACCGTGGCCCAGGTTGCCCACGCCATCAAGTCCATGCAGGTGCGGGGCGCGCCGGCCATTGGCGTGACGGCAGCGATGGGCGTGGCGCTGGCGGCGTACTTGGCGGCCTCCGACGGCGAGACGGCGGTCCATGCGGCCGTGGACGCAGCTTGCCGGGAGTTGGGCGTCACGCGCCCGACGGCGGTGAACCTGTTCTGGGGCCTCGAACGGATGCGTTCAGTTGACCGCCAGCTCTGCACCCATCCGCTGGGATATGAACGGTGCAGAGCTGGCGCGTCAGTTGCCGAGGAGCTACGCGGCGCGGGCGGTGTAGCCGTGGCGGCCGGGCTGGCAGCTGCGGCCGAACAACTGGCAGCGGAGGATGAGGCCACCTGCCGCGCGATGGGCCGGCACGGCGCAGCGCTCATCGCGGACGGCGACGGCGTGCTCACGCACTGCAACGCCGGCGCGTTGGCGGCGGTGACCTACGGGACGGCCCTGGGCGTGGTCCGCGCGGCGCATGAAGCGGGACGCGACATCCACGTCTGGGTAGATGAGACCCGTCCCTTTCTCCAAGGCGCTCGGCTCACCGCCTGGGAGTTACAGCGGCTCGGTATTAATTCCACGCTGATTACCGACAATATGGCGGCGCACTTCATGGCCCGGGGCCGTGTTCAGAAGATCGTCGTCGGCGCCGACCGGATCGCCGCGAACGGCGACGTAGCCAACAAGATCGGCACCTACGCGCTGGCCGTGCTCGCCGAGCACCACGGTATCCCCTTCTACGTCGGAGCGCCCCTCTCTACGGTGGACTGGGACGTGCCGGACGGTGCGGCAATACCGATTGAAGAGCGCGATCCCGACGAAGTGACCCACCTGCAAGGCGCGCCGCTGGCGCCCGATGGCATGGCCGCCGCCCATCCGGCCTTTGACGTGACCCCCCATACCCTCGTCAGCGCGATCATCACCGAGGCCGGCGTGCTCCGCTCACCGCTGGCTGCATCGTTGGCCGCGGTGCGGCCGGCGGCGATGGCCGCCGGCGCCACGTAGACGGCATATGATTGGGCAAATGGACGCGCCAGGAAACCGACAGTCGCCGTGCGGACTCCCCTTCCCTGAAGGGAGGGGGGCGGGGGGTAGGTGGCATAAACCAAGCGGTCAGGAGCGAGCATGACGGCAGCATTGCCGCAGGCGCAAGTCGGAGTGATCGGGGGCAGTGGCTTTTATGAGCTGGCCGGCTTCACCGACCGTCAGGAGGTCGTCGTGGAGACACCGTTCGGGTCTCCGAGCGACGCGCTGACGGTGGGACAGCTCGGCGGTGTGGGCGTGGCCTTTCTGCCTCGCCACGGTCGCGGGCACTACATCATGCCCTCCGAGCTGCCGGTACGCGCCAACATCCATGCCCTCAAGCAGCTTGGTGTGCAGTGGGTCATCTCGGTCGGCGCCGTGGGCAGTATGCGCGAGGAAATCCGCCCGCTCGATCTCGTCGTACCCGACCAGCTCTTCGACCGCACCAAGAGCCGCCCGTCCACCTTCTTTGGCGACGGTCTGGTCGTCCACGTCGGCTTTGCCGAGCCGTTCTGTCCGCTGCTGTCCCAGGCGCTCTTGGCGGCGGCGCGTGAGGTGGGTGCCCGTGTCCATGCCGGCGGCACATACGTGTGTATCGAGGGGCCGCAGTTCTCTACGAAGGCCGAATCGCGTATTTACCGCCAATGGGGCGTGGACGTGATCGGCATGACGGCGATTCCGGAAGCCAAGCTGGCCCGCGAAGCGGAGCTTTGCTACGCCACCCTCGCCCTCTCGACCGACTACGACGTCTGGCACGAGTCGGAGGAGCCGGTGACGGTCGAGATGGTCGTGGCCAATCTGCTGAAAAACGTCGAGACGAGTAAGCAGGTCGTGCGGCGGACCGTGGACGCCCTGCCCATCGAGCGCTCGTGTTCCTGCCCGACGGCGCTGCGCGACGCCATCATCACTCAGCCGGAGAAGATCCCGGACGACACGCGCCAGCGTCTCGATCTGCTCGTTGGCAAGTACCTCTCATGACTGCTGCTCATCCTCCCGACCAACATTCCCGCGACCGTCGTTCCAACGACCGTCATTCCCGCGATAGCGGGAATCGACAGTCCCCCCGTATCGTCGTCACGGGCACGATTGGGCTGGACACGGTCGAAACACCGTTCGGCAAGGTCGAGGCGGCCCTTGGTGGGTCGGCCTCCTATTTCGCGCTTGCCGCCTCGCTCTACTCGTCCGTCAGTATTGTCAGCGTCGTCGGCGAGGACTTTCCCGCTCACTATCAGGAGCTACTGACCCGGCGCCGTATTGACCTTGCGAGCGTGGAGCGACTCCCTGGGCAGACCTTCCGCTGGGGTGGACGGTACCACTACGACCTCAACACCAGAGATACGCTGTTCACCGATCTCAACGTGCTGACCGAGTTCCGGCCGGTGCTCAAGGAAGCCGACCAATCGGCGCCCTACGTGTTCTTGGCCAACATTGATCCGGTGCTCCAGGCGCAAGTGCTGGACCAGGCCCGGCAGCCGCGACTGACGATGCTCGATACGATGAACCTTTGGATCGAGCACAGCCGCGATGCGTTGACGGAGGTGCTCCGGCGCGTGGACGTGGTCCTGGTCAACGACGAGGAGGCGCGCGAGTACACGGGCGAGTACAGCGTGTTCAAGGCGGCGCGCGCCATCCGTGACCTGGGACCGCGAATCGTCGTCGTCAAGCGTGGCGAGTATGGCGCCGTCCTGGTCAGCGACGCAGGGTACTTCTTCCTGCCGGGCTACCCACTCGAAGACCCGCGTGACCCGACCGGCGCCGGTGACTCCTTTGCCGGCGGGTTTCTCGGGTATCTCGCCAGTGTGGATATGACGCTACCGGAAGCCGGTGGTGCGGCGCTGGCGCGGCATCCGAGCATGGCCAGCATTCGACGCGCGTTGGTCCATGCCAGCGTCGTGGCCTCGTTTGCGGTGGAGCAGTTCAGCGTCGAAGCCCTCGTCGAGTTGACGCCGGAGCAGGTACGGGCACGCTTTCGTGAGTTCAAGCGACTGACCCATTTCGATGAATGACGACGACCGTTTGCGCCATCCGTTAGAGTGCTGGATGGTGCAAACGGACGCGACAAAGGAGCAGAGTAAGCATGATGGTTGATCTAACGGTATCCAGCGATATTAAGGACCCGGCACTCGCAGCCCAGGGCGTGAAGCGGATCGAGTGGGCGGCGGTGGAGATGCCGGTCCTGCGGCTGATTCACGAGCGCTTTGCCCGCGAGCAGCCGCTACGGGGCTTGCGGTTGGGCGCCTGCCTGCACGTGACGACGGAAACGGCCAATCTGATGCGCGCGCTCAAGGCGGGCGGCGCAGAGATTACCCTGTGCGCCTCGAATCCGCTCTCGACGCAAGACGACGTGGCCGCGGCGCTGGCGGCGGAAGGGATAGCGGTTTTCGCTATCAATGGAGAAGACGAGGAGACCTACTATCGGCACATTCAGGCGGTGCTGGACACTCGTCCGCACTTCACGATGGATGATGGTGCCGATTTGGTCGGCGTGCTCCATAAAGAGCGGCCCGACCTGATCGCAGAGGTCATCGGTGGCGCCGAGGAGACGACGACCGGGGTGATCCGGCTGCGGAGCATGGAGGCCGACGGCGCGCTCCAATACCCCATTGTGGCCGTCAACGAAGCCGACACGAAGCACCTTTTCGATAATCGCTACGGTACGGGCCAGAGCACGCTCGACGGCATCACCCGCGCGACCAACGTGCTGCTCGCTGGGAAGAACCTCGTGGTCTGTGGCTACGGCTGGTGTGGCCGCGGCGTGGCCAGTCGCGCTCGCGGTATGGGCGCCAGCGTGATCGTCACCGAGATAGACCCGACCCACGCGCTGGAGGCGCTGATGGAGGGCTACCGCGTGATGCCGTTGGTCGAGGCGGCCCGGATCGGTGACATCTTTGTCACCGTCACCGGCAACCGCAGTGTCATTGGCGCCGACCACTTCGCGGCCATGAAGGACGGGGCGATCGTCGCTAACTCCGGGCACTTCAACGTGGAGATCAATATTCCGGCTCTGGAGAGCATCGCCGTCAGCACGCGCGAAGTGCGACCGTTCGTGCAGGAGTACCTGACCGCAGATAGGCGCCGCCTGCACCTGCTGGGCGAGGGGCGACTCATTAATCTGGCGGCTGCCGAAGGCCATCCTGCAGCCGTGATGGACATGAGCTTCGCCAATCAGGCGTTGTGCGCGGAATACGTGGTCACGCACGCTGCGTCGTTGGAGAAGCGCGTGTACACTGTGCCGGAGGAGATTGACCGCGAAGTAGCACGCTTGAAGCTTCAAGCCATGGGCGTCGAGATTGATGTCCTGACGCCGGAGCAGGAGCGCTACTTGGCCTCGTGGGAAGAGGGGACGTAAGGGCATACCCACCCCCAACCCCCTCCCTGCAGGGAGCAGACCGCTTCCCCTGGAGGGCAGCAGTGCCCGGCCGCCGCGCTGACTCCCCTTCCCTCCAGGGAAGGGGCCGGGGGTTAGGTCTAGGTAGACATTGATCAATTGCAGAGAGGAGACGGTCGGTGAGCACGACCTTCATGCAGGCGGAGCAGTTGCTATTCACGTCGGAGTCGGTCACGGAGGGGCATCCTGATAAGCTTTGCGATCAGATTTCGGATGCCGTGCTGGATTGGTCCATCAGCCAGACCCCGTATGCGCGTGTCGCCTGCGAGGCCGTGGCCAAGTCCGATGATGAGCACGATTGGATCGCCGTCTGTGGCGAGGCGACGCCGCTGCCGTCCGAAGAAGTAGTGGGCGATCTGGTCCGGAATACCTTGCGGCGCATTGGCTACACCGACCGCAAATACGGAACGAGCGACGCGGCCACCATCGCCGTGCATATGACCGGGCAGTCGGCGGACATCGCGCAGGGCGTGGACGACGCGCTGGAAACCCGCGGCACCGACGAGACCGAGGTTGGCGCCGGGGACCAGGGCATGATGATCGGCTTTGCCTGCACCGAGACGCCGGAGATGATGCCGGTGCCGATAGCCCTGTCCCATCGGCTCTGTCGCCAACTCGCCGCAGTACGCAAAAGCGGCGAGCTGCCGTTTCTCGGTCCCGACGGGAAATCGCAGGTGACGGTGGAGTATCGGCGCGGCCGGCCCGCGCGGGTGGTCACGGTCGTCGTCTCTACGCAGCACGATGAGGACGCGAGTCAAGCGACGATCCGCGAGGGGGTCATCGAGCGGATCATCAGGCCCGTGCTGGGCGCTTGGTGGCAGACACCGGAGCCGACCGTTCACGTCAACCCCACCGGTAGCTTTGTGATCGGCGGGCCGCGTGGCGACTGCGGCCTCACGGGACGCAAGATCATCGTGGACACCTATGGGGGTATGGCGCGCCACGGCGGCGGGGCCTTCTCCGGCAAGGACCCGACGAAGGTGGACCGCTCGGCGGCCTATGCCGCGCGGTACGTGGCGAAGAATATCGTCGCCGCCGGGCTGGCTGACCGGTTCGAGCTGCAATTGGCCTATGCCATCGGTGTGGCGGACCCGCTCTCCATCATGGTGGAGACCTTTGGCACAGGCGCCGTCGCGGACGAGAAGATCGTTGACCTCATCAGACGGCACTTCGACCTGCGGCCGGGCGCGATAATCCGCGATCTGCGACTGCGGCGGCCGATCTATGAGCCGACGGCAGCCTACGGCCACTTCGGGCGCGACGACCTCGATGCGCCTTGGGAAGAGGCCGACAAGTCCGAGAACCTCCGGCTGGATGCCGGCATCCCGGAGCCGAGCCGCGCGGTCGCGGCCGCCGCTGCGGGCGCGTAGCGGCGGCTTCAACCTCACGCCCGGCCGCCTCTCCACCATCTGGATAGGGGGCGTACAGCGGGCTCGCCGGCGGTCACCACTCCGCGTCCCTCACCCCGCCGGTCTGTGTTATCGTCCCAATCATGGGCCTACACCGCCGGTTATTGAGCACGTTCGCCGCCGGGCTAGTGGTTGCCCTATCCTTCGGCGCCGGTTACTTCGTCGGCAGCCAAGAGGCAGCGCAGGCGCAGGTTGCACCGCCGAGCACGGTCACGCCAACTCCCGATCCGCGCGATGCCCTCACCCAGCCACCGGACGATATGGCCGAGCGCTTCGGCGTCTTCTGGCAAGTCTGGAACCTCGTCCAGCAGGAATACGTCGCTGGGCCGATGGATCCTACGCGGCTTCTGTATGGCGCCATTCGGGGCATGCTCGAGACCCTCGACGACCCCTATTCCGTGTTCTTCGACCCGACAACGCACCGTCTTCAACAGGCCTCGCTCGAAGGCACTTACGAGGGGATCGGCACCGCCATAGACCTGAAGGATGGGCACATCACGATAGTGACGGTGTTCGAAGGCTCGCCCGCCGCGCAGGCCGGCCTGCAAACGGGAGATATTGTGCTGCGCGTAGACGGGCGTGAAGTCGCCGAGCTGAGTATGGCCGAGGTGGGCACGCTTATCCGTGGGCCGGCCGACACGAGTGTCCGGCTCACGATCTCGCGGCCGGACTTACCGGAGGCGCAGATTTTGGAGCTTTCCGTTGTCCGCAAGCGGGTCACCGTGCGGTCCGTGACCACTCGGTTCGCCCGTGACGATCTGGCGATCATCAAAGTACGCATTCTCGCGGCGAACACACCGCGCCAGTTCACCGCTGCGCTGCGTCGCGTCCGAGAGCGAGATGTACGCGGGATTGTCCTCGATCTCCGCGATAACCCCGGCGGCTATCTCCGCTCGTCGGTCGCGGTCGCCAGCCAGTTCTTGCCGGCCGATGCGGTCGTTCTGATCGAGCAGCTTGGCGGCGGCGAGCAGGAGCTGCATAAGACGCAGCGCGAGGGACGGATGCTGGACATGCCGCTGGTCGTGCTCGTGAACCAGGGCAGCGCCAGCGGCGCCGAGATTGTCGCCGGCGCGCTCGCCGATCACGACCGGGCGATCCTGGTTGGCGAGACGACCTTTGGCAAAGGCACCGTGCAGGTGGAGCACGAGCTTATGGACGGATCGGCAGTCCGGATCACCATGGCGCGGTGGCTCACGCCGAACGGGCATGTCATCCAAGGCGTTGGTCTCACGCCGGACGTGGTGGTGACACAAACGGCCGACGACCGCACCGAGGGTTGGGATCCACTCATGGTACGAGCGCAGCAGCTCCTCCGCTCGCCCGCCGCCACACCAACGCCCACTGCTATCACGTCAACGCCCGGCGCTACTACACCACCTCCCGCTACTGCTACGCCCACTCCCGCCGCATAGCCTGCCGGGTGGAAGTACGTGCTTGCCCCTTGCTGGCCTCACTCCCCGGCCCCCTCGCCACCATGTGGCGAGGGGGAGTCTGCCGTCCGTCATTCCCGCCGTCTCGCCTGCCATTCCCGCGTTCGCGGGAATCCACGTCCCCCTGCGGAGCGGGGGGACCATAGGGGAGGCGGTCCGCTCCTCTCAAGGGGTGAGGCGCAAGCCAGTCTACTGGCCGGACGGGGCGGCCACGGCCAGTGTGACCGTCGTGCCTGGCTGCACGGGTGAGCCGCCGGGAGGGAACTGCGAGATGACGGTGCCGGGTGGACGGGTGTTGTCCGGCTGGTCTACGCGGCTGACGCCTAAGCCCAGGCGACCCAACACCGCGCCGGCATCGTGGAAGTTCTGACCGATGAGGTTAGGGACGGTGGCCGGCTGCGAGCCATGGCTCACGAAAAGCCGCACGGTCGCTTCCGCCGGGACCTTTGTGCCGGCTTCGGGAAACTGGGTGAGCACCACGCCGGGCGCCGCGGTCTCACTGAACGCTTGTTCGGTCGCCACTCTGAGCTTCAGCGCTTCCAAGGCCTTGGTAGCCTCTTCGACTGGCAGGCCGACGACCGCGGGCACTTCGCGCTCGCTCGGCCCCAGGCTTACCATCAGCTCGACCTGCTCACCGGGGCGTAACGCCTGCAAGGCGAGCGGGAACTGGCTGATGATCTCGCCGGCTTCGTATTGATCGGAGTGCTCTTCCTTGAGCGTATACGGCAGGTTGCGCTCTTTCAGCCACGGCTCGGCCTGCTCCAGATTCAGCCCGACCAACTGCGGCACGAGTGCTTCGTTGCCGGTGAGGGGCGGCGTTGGCGAGGGAGCGGGTGAGGGCTGTGCGGGCGGTGTGGCGGTCGGCGCCGCGACCGTCGGTACGGCGGGCGTGGGCCGCTCGAAGGGCGTGGTGGTGATGGGAGTGGGATTGAGCGACCGGAGGAACGACAGCCCGGCACCGGCCAAGACGACGATGAACGCGATGAAGACCAGCGCAAGGAACAAGGTGCCTAGCGCCCCGCTCCCGCCCGCGCTCCCTCGATTTGGCAATGCCGCCGGCTGCCGTGCTCTCGGCTCGTAGTCATCTTCCGGCGCCAGTTGCCGTGCTCTTGGCTCGTGGTCGCCTTCCGGCGCCGGGCGCTGCACCCCCGAATCGTACTGCGAGCCAGAGCGTTGCTGCTCGTGCTCCTCGGCGATAGCCTCGGCTAGGTCTACCCCGTCTACATAGCGGGTGTGTGGGTCCGCTGCGACGGCGCCGAGCACCAAATGCCGGATGTCGGGTGGGACCTCGGCGGGGAACTCCCATACCGGATCGGGTCGAGATTGCGCTTCCTCATCATCGGGCGCGTCGGAGGCTGCTCGGCGGGGCGGCGAGCGGCCGGTGAGCAGCGCGTACAGGATGACGCCGAGCGCGTAGACGTCGGACTCCACGGTGGCCGACTCACCAGATAGCTGCTCCGGGGCCAGATATGCCGAGGGAGGGGCAACGGCTGCATCCGGCCGGTAGCGTCCCCCGGCGGTGGTGGCGGCGAGACCGAAGTCCCCCACCTTGGGCCGGTGATCCGTTGTGAACAGTATGTCGCTCGGGCAGAGGTTGCCGTGTATCACGCCGCGGCTGTGAGCGTGACCTACTCCGGCGGCGATGTCGTGGGCCAGCGTCAAAGCCTCATCAAGCGGCAGGGGCGCCGCGCGCTCAATGTGCTCGGCGAGGCTCTCGCCGGGCAGATATTCCTCGACGAGGTAGGGGCGGCCTTGCTCTTCACCGAGATCGTAGATCGGAATGAGGTGGCTGTGTGCGATGCGCGATGCGCGTTGGGCCTGTTGCCGGAAGCGGGCACGCGCCGTCTCGGAAGCGGCGAGATGACGACGGAGCAGCTTGACCGCGACGGGGCGCTGCTCGGTGTGGTCGGTCGCCCGGAAGACCTCCGTGATACTCCCAGCGCCGATCCGCTCCTCTAGCTCGTAGCGGTCAGCTAGGAGCCGCGCCGTGTGCGTATCCGAGTCATCCATGCCAATACGCCTTCTAGGTTAACGGCTGGCACCCGCTCTATCACCTCACCTGAGCGGCCGGCGACGCGCCACAAGCTGCACGGATGGGGGAGAGGTAGTGCAGCTTTGGTCCGTCATCAGCCCGCGGCTGGCGTCATTGCGTCGGTTGATCGCGCCCCTCGTATCGAGCGCAGCGAGATGACCTGTGACACTCCGTCGTCGGTGGCCGACACGCCATAGAGCGCATCGGCACGCTCCATGGTAACGCGATTGTGGGTAATAACCAGGAACTGAGTCTCTTGGGCCAATTCTTCCAACGCCTCGCAGAACCGCACGACGTTAGTTTCGTCGAGAGCAGCGTCAACCTCGTCCAGGACGCAGAACAGCGTCGGGCGGGCGCGCAGTAGGGCAAAGAGCAAGGCGGCCGAGGCCAGGGCGCGCTCGCCTCCGGAGAGGGCCGCGAGCGGCTGGCGGCGCCGGCCGGGGAGCCGCACGTCAAGCTCGATGCCCCCGTCCGGGGAGGTATCGTCCACGACTAGGCGGCCCTCGCCGCCCAACAGCCGCGCGCAGTAGTCGCGGAAGTGCTCGCCAACGACTTCGATGTTGCGGTTGAATTCGCTGGCCAGCCGCTGATCCACTTCGGAGCGCAACTGTTCGAGCCGCCGGGCCGTCGCCTCGATGTCGGTCAGTTGGGTCGTCAGATGCTCCAAGCGGGCGGCCAGCGCCGCATGCTCTTCGACCGCCATCTGGTTGATCGGGCCGAGGTTGTGCAAGCGCCGCCGGAGCCGTTCGGCTTTCTCGCGCAGCTGCGCTGGCGATGAGCGGGCCGGCGCCAGCTCCGTCGGGACAGCGCCCAAATCGCGAGCGGCTTGCTCTCGGAGCGCTGCTTGCCGCTCCTCCAGCGCCTGCAAGCGTGTCTCCGCCGCCTCGCCGCGGCTGGCGAGCGTGGTGGCGTGGGCGCGGGCCGCGGAGAGATGATCCGACGCCTCTTGGAGTGCTCGCTCGGCTGCGCCGACAGCGCGCTGATGCTCGCGCAGCGCCTGTTCGGCGGCGGCAAGCTCCGTCTTGGCTGCGGCGAGGGCCGCGCGATGCCGGTCAACCGTCTGCGCTTGTGCGGCGGCTGCGGCGCGTTCGGCGCGCTCGCGTTCGGCGGCAGCTTCTTGCGCGGCGCGGGATGCGCTGCGGGTGGCGGCCTCCACTTGCGCCGCCGCCGTCTTCGCGGCCTGCCGGGCCACGGCGGCTTCCGTCTGCACGGTCGCTTTGGTGGACCGCTGCCGGTGCAGCGCCTCCTTCGCTTGCCGGTCAAGCGCGGCGCGGGTGGCCGTCTGCTCCTGCGCGGCGGCGAGGGCGTGCTCGGCCTCCTGTTTGGCCGCCGTGTACTCGGCCTCGTCCGACTCGCATTCCGCTCGGCTGCGCTCGGTCCGCTCCGCCAGACTGCTCCACCACTGTTGGTCGCGCCGGAGGCGCTCTTGGGCTTGCTCCGCCTTCTGGAGCTGGGTGTCGGCTCGGTCTCGTTGTCGTTGTGCTTGGCGCAGGTCGAGCCGCTGAGTACGCTCCGACTGCGCGATGGCTGCGAGCTTGGCGCGGCGCTCCTCCACGACCGCCAACTGTGCTTGGTGCTCGCGTGTCAAGCGCGCTACCGCAGCGTTGCATTCGCGGAGCTGCCGTTCGCGGGTGAGCACGGCCACTTCATCGGGCGCCGCACTACCCGCCGTGATGGTCCCCGGCGTTTCCACAAGCTCACCGCGCTCGGTGACGAACCGAATGCCGGCCTCGGGGGGTACCTGCTGCACCAAGTCGAGCGCGTGGTCCAGGCTCTTCACGAGGTAGGTCCGGCCGAGCACCCCCGCGAGCGTCGGTGCCGCCTCCGGCTCGCACTGGACCAGCCCGTCGAGCCAGCGTCCCCCGGTCAGCGACGGGCGATCAGCGGCCGCCCGTTGCTCCTGGGCCAGCCGGCGCTTGGATACGAAGGTGGTACGTGGACCGCCGTGCGTAGCGAGGTCCGTCGCCAGCCGGCCGGCGGTTGCCAGGTCTTCGACTAGCCGCCAGCGCAAGGCGGCGCCCAGGGTCGCTGCAACGGCAACCTCCAGGGCCGCCGGCACGCGCAACCGCTCGACCAGCGCTGGCGCGTCCGTGCTGCCAGCAGTCCCGGTAGGCGCGGCGGCACTCTCGGCTGCGACGGCGGTCAGTACGTTGAGGCGTGTGCGCGCGGTCGCCAGGGCGCGGTCGGCTTGCTGTAGCTCGCGCTCGCCCTGCGTCACGGCGTCCTGCGCCGCGCGCCGCTGGCCGGTGATTTCGGCGAGTCGACCGCGACAGGCGCTCAGGGTCGTCGCCGCCTCGTCGCGGGCCTGTTGCGTGTGCTGCTGGCGCCGACCGTGCTTGGTCAGCGCGTCGGCAATGCGCGCTAACTCGGTCTGAGCGTCCTGCTGGTCCTTGGTGATCCCGGCCCGGCGGCGCGCAACGCCGCGGAGTCCCTCTGCCGCTTGCGCGCGGCGCTGGAGCGCCGCCGCCTCGTCGGCCTTCGTGCTCTCCACCGCCAGCGCAGCTTCCCGTTCGGACTTTTCGGCCGCGGCGGTTTGGGCGACGAGCGTTGTCAATTGCGCCTGCTGCCGCTTGGCTTGCTCCTGCGCTGCCGCCGCGGTGGTTCGCAAGCCGGGCAGCGCTTGCTCGGCATTGGCCGCACGGGCGGCCGCGGCCGCGGCGGCCTGCTGCCGGGTGGCCGCCTCGCGTTGCGCCGCTTCTTGCCTCGCTTCGGCAGCGGCTACGTCGCGCTCGTGCCGAATGACCGCCTGCTGCGCTTGCCGCGCCACGGCGGCGTGGGCGGCCGTCTGGCCGGCGCTCCGTAGCGCCAACGCTGTATCGCGCGCGGCTGCCATGCGCTGCGCTGCTTGCGCTACCGCCTCGTCTGCGGCCGCCTGCGCTTCCTGCGCTGTGGTGACGGCTGTGGTGAGGTCGGTAAGTAGCCGGTGGGTCTCCCAAAGCTCGTGCGTAAGCCACTCGCCGAGCGTGGCTTGCCATTGCTCGCGCAAGCGTGACTCCTGCTCGGTCCGGCGCGCTTGCCGGCGCAGCGCCGCCACACGTGGCTTCAACTCGGCTACGAGGTCGACGACGCGCGCTGCGTTGCGCCGGGCCTCGGCAATCTTGTGCTCGGCTTCGGTGCGTTGCAGATGGTACTGGCGCACGCCCGAGGCGCCCTCGAACAGCTCGCGTCGTTGGGCCGGTTTCAGCCGGAGCGCCTGATCGGCCAGGCCTTGCGCCACCAAGGCGTGCCCGTCCGGGCCGAGGCCGCCATGCGCCAGCAGCTCCAGGAGGTCGCGGAGCCGCACGCGGCTCTTGTTCAGGATGTATTCGCTCTCGCCGGAGCGGAAGGCGCGGCGGCCGACGACGACCTCGCGGAAGGCGACCGGCAGCCAGGTGTCCTCGTTATTGAGCGTGAGTTGCACGTCGGCCAGCCCAACGGGAGCGCGGCCATTGCCGCTGGCGAACACCACGTCCTCGGCGCTCCCGATACGCAGGGCGCGGGGGCTTTGGCTGCCCAGCACCCAGCGGATGGCATCGGCCACGTTGCTCTTGCCGGACCCGTTGGGGCCGACGATGGCCGTCACGCCGGGCGCGAACTCCAAGAGCGTGCGCGTGGCAAAGCTCTTGAAGCCCTGAATGGTGAGGGACTGTAGTCGGACGCTACTCATCGGGTTGGGTCTGGTCCGCCAGCGGCTGCCACCGTTCGAGGGTGTGCCGGGCCGCCGCTTGCTCGGCGCGCTGCTTGCTCGGTCCCGTGCCCCGCATTGACACCTCGGCGCCGATGCGTACCTCGACCTCGAACTCTTTGGCATGGTCCGGACCGAGGGCATGCACCACCTGATAGGTTGGTAGCAGCCCGCGCGCCGCTTGGGCAAGCTCCTGCAAGCGCGATTTCGAGTCTTTGCCGGGCGCGTCGGTATCGGCGGCCAGCACCCGCTTCAGCTCCGGGACGAGTAGGCGCTCCACGAGCGACCGCGCCGTATCCCAGCCGAGGTCCAGGTACACGGCGCCGATAATTGCCTCCAATGCACCGGCCAACAGGCTCGGCCTGGAGCGCCCTCCGGCGGCATCTTCCCCTTTGCTGATCCGGAGATAATCTCCGAGGTGCAGACCGTGGGCTACTCCGGCCAACGCGGTCGCGCGCACCACGGCCGCGCGCAGCGTCGTCATCTGGCCCTCGGCGCGTTCCGGGTACGTTTGGTACAAGTGGTCGCTTACCGCCAGGCCGATCACCGCGTCGCCCAGGAACTCCAGTCGCTCGTTCGTTGCGGTGACGGCCGGGTCCTCGTTCAGGATCGAACGATGGGTCAGGGCCAACTGCAAGAGGTCGCGGTCAATCTGGGGCACGGCTACGGCGCAAGCAAGGTGCGCGATGTCTACAGTCATCAATCGTCCGATTATAACGAAGCGAGCGAGCCGCCTCTATCCGGCGCCGTGCCAGCAGCATGGTAGTATCCAGCGCCCCCGACGGAAATACGGGAGAGGGAGCGAGTACGGGTGAATCTCGACGATCCGGGGACCTCCGCGACCGTGGACCCCCAGCGGATGGGCCGCCTCATTGCGGAGCTGCCGGACCATTGTGCTGCCGCTTGGGACACTGCACGGGCGGCGTTGCAGCTGCCCGCAGCTTACCGGCAGCCGGCCCACGTCGTTGTGCTAGGTATGGGCGGCTCGGCGATTGGCGCTGACCTGGCGCGCGGCCTCTATCTTGACCGGCTCCCGGCGCCGCTACAGGTCGCGCGTAGCTACGAGCCGCCCGCCTACGTCGGCCCGCAGACGCTGGTCATCGCCTGCTCGCACTCCGGCAATACGGCCGAGAGCCTGTCAGCTTTTGCGGCAGCCGAGCGGCGGGGAGCCAAGCTGATAGCGATTACCACCGGGGGCCAGCTTGCCGACCTGGCGCAGCGGGCGGGTATCCCGCTCGTCAAATACACCTGTCCCTTGCCCGCTGGCGGGCAAGGCGGTGCGGAGCCGACGCGGCAAGCACAGCCACGGGCGGCGCTGGGCTACTCGTTTACGGCGGTGTTGGCGGTCCTGCATGCAATCGGCTGGGCGCCCGAGGCCGGTGCGGACTTGCCGGCGGCGCTCGACGCCGTGCGGTCGGTCGGTACCGAGTACGCTCCCCCGAGGCCGGAAGCGACGAATCGCGCCAAGCAACTGGCGCGGCGGTTGTGGCAGCGTGTCCCGATTGTGTACGGAGCGGGATGGCTCGTGGAGGTAGCCCGCCGCTGGAAAGCCCAGTGCAACGAAAACGCCAAGCAGTGGGCGTTCCACGAGGAACTGCCCGAACTCAACCACAACGCGGTCGAGGGGTACCGTCTGCCGGCCGCCGACACCGCGCCGCTCACGGTGGTGTCCCTGGAATCCGCCCGCTATCCACCGGCAATCCGCCAGCGGGCGGCCATCACGCGCCGCATCCTCGTTGAGCGGGCAGTCCCTTGCGAGGTTGTCACTATCGCCGGACCTAATCGGCTCGCGGAGGTGCTCACCGCCGTCCACCTTGGCGACTGGACCTCGTACTACCTGGCGTTGCTCAATGGCGTTGATCCCACGCCGGTTCCGACGCTGGAGTGGCTCAAAGCGGAGCTGGAGCGGGAGTGAGCAGGGCGGGCGCACGTAGGGGCACCCCCTGTGGTTGCCCTCTCTGGCATCCTGTCCGGAGCCAGGGCACCCCCAAGGGACGCTCCTACAATGCCGGCCCCGGCCCCTACTCGATGAGCGCTACGAACTTGCGGCTGCGTGGGTCGAGCGCGTCAATGTCGGGGATGATGAAGCGGTTTCCATCCACGTCCTCGAGTTGGACCGTCTTGGGCGTGAGCCAGAGCACCGTATCGGGACCCCACTTGACGACGAAGTCGCGTCCCCCGCGTTCCGTCCGAACGTCCCAATAAAACGTGCGGTATTCCTGACGCACGCGGTGAATGCGGCTGATCGCAGTGACCCGGTAGAACCGCGCCAGCTCTTCGGCGACCAGCCGCTGCGACGCGGCGTCTAGCCGGTCCACGGACTCGATCAGGCAGGCTTCCTTGCCTTTCCCGTCGAGGATGGACAGGTACCGGTGCCGGTCACTCAACGGGAAGGCGCATACGACCTTCGCCCGCAGCACCGAGCGGTCGCCGTCAATCGTGGCCCGCAGGACGCCATGTGGTCCCTGGAACAGGCGTACCCGTGTCGCGTCAACGACGCTTGCGGCCCCGGCAATCGCCAACGTGTCTGGCGGAGACGGATCCGGGATAGGTGTGTCCGTATGGTCTTGGTCCACAGCTATGCTGTCGCTCATGGTGCTTGTTTCCTTGTAGCTCCTTACCCCCCGGCCCCACTCCACATCATGTGGAGTGGGGGAGTACGCCACTGCTCTAGCTGGCAACGGCCTGGATATTCGATACCTCCTGCTGCATCTTCACCAGGCGAGCGTAGATGCCGCCGCTCGCTAGTAGCTCGTCGTGGGTGCCGACCTCGGCGAGCTTCCCATCGTCGAGGACGATGAGACGGTTGGCATTACGCAGCGTGGAGAGGCGGTGCGCAATGGCAAAGGTCGTGCGCCCCTGCACCAGACGTGCCAGGGCCTGCTGGATTTGGTGCTCCGTTTCGGTGTCTACGCTGGAGGTGGCCTCGTCCAGGATGAGAATGCGCGGATCGCGCAGGATGGCGCGTGCAATCGCGATGCGCTGTTTCTCTCCACCGGAGAGGTTACCGCCATTCTCGCCCACCCGCGTGTCGTAGCCGTCGGGCTTGGCCACGATGAATTCGTGGGCGTTGGCGGCACGGGCGGCCGCGATCAGCTCGGCACGACTCGCCTCCGGCTTGGCATAGCCGATGTTGTCGGCGATGGTGCCGTTGAACAGGAACTGGTCCTGGAGCACCATGCCGATCTGGCTCCGCAGCGACTCCAGCTGGAGGGCGCGAACGTCATGGCCGTCAATCAGAACCTCACCGTGGTTGGCCTCGTAGAACCGGCAGATGAGGTTGGCAAAGGTGGACTTCCCGGCACCCGACTTACCCACCAAGCCGATCATCTCGCCCGGCTTTATGCTGACGGCGATGTCCTTGAGCACCGGCTTGCTGGGATCGTACCCGAAGGTCACGTCGCGAAACTCGACCGCGCCCTCGATCCGGGGGAGGACGATGGCGTTCGGCTCGCGATACGGCTCCGGCTCCTGGTCTACGATCTCGAAGACGCGCTCGGCCCCGGCCATTGCCCGCGACATCCAGTTGTAAATCTGGTTGAACCACTGGAGCGGGCCGTAGAGCAGCCAGAGATAGCCGATAAAGGCCACCAGCGTCCCTAGCGTGAGGTCCCCGACCATGACGGCGCGACCGCCGGCCAGCCAGGCCAAGAACGCGCCGGAGCTAGTGATGAAGTTGAGGCCGGCGAAGGCGGTGAACCAGAGGCGCCCCTCACGAATAGTGATGTCGGCCAGGTCGGCGTTCTTGCGGCTGAAGCGCCGAATCTCGGCGTTCTCCTGGGAGAAGGCTTTCGCCACCCGGATACCGGCGAGCGACTCGTTGAGATGGGCGGAAAAGAGCGCCCAGCTCTGCGACACCTTGGCCCACAAGGGGCGCAGGCGCCCCCAGAGGGCGGCACCGCCGATGACCACCAGCGGCGCCGGAATCAAGATGATCAGCGTCAGCTGCCAGCTGTAGAGCAGCATGATGAACGTGATACCGATGAGCATCAACCCGTTCGAGAGGAGGTACGGTATCCCGTCCATCAGGAAGTAGTTCAGGTTATCGGTGTCGCGCGTCACCACGGACATGAGGACGCCCTTTTCGCGCTTGCTGTGGAAGAGCAGCGACAGCCGTTCCAGGCTGTGATACAGCTCGCTCCGCACGGCGGCGGTAATGCGCGTGCTCAAGGATGCGGCGAACCAGCCAGCCGCAACATCGGCACCGCTGGTGGCAAGGCCAGCGCCAACCAAAGCGAGGACCATCAGCACCAGGAAGCCGAAGTCGCCGTAGTGCCCGCCGGTATTGGCGCCCTCTACCGGCGGCGTCAGCACGCCGTCAATGATCGTCTTCTGGATAACCGGCGGCAGCAGTTGCACTCCCGTCTTGGTCAGGGCCAGCGTGGCCAAGAGTGCCGTCTGCTGCCAGTGCGGGCGCAGGTAGCCGGCCAGGCGTAGCGCCATGGCGCCTTTGTGGACGCATTTCGGACACAGCCCGTTTTTCTCCGGCAACAAGCGCCCGCACTTGTCGCAGCGCAGCTTGGGCAACTCATCGGTGATTGCGAGGGGCTGACCTTTGGCGAGCTGCTGGATGCCGCGAGCGACCTCGGCAAATTTCGGCGTCTGCGAACTGGTGTATTCGATCACACTGCGCGGCAAGCCCTGCTGCTGGACTTCCAGGCGGCCGCCGCCGACTAGGGACTCCGTGGTGGCTTCCGTGATTTCGGCGAGGGGGATGGCCAGATAGCCGTCTTCACCCGATCCGGTACCCGGTAGGACCACCACGCGTTGATCGGTGACGACGAGCCACCGCTCGCCGAAGGACCCGCTGGCGCGCACGTCGGCCGCGGCGGTAAGCAGCAGTTTCTCTTCCGGCTCTTTGACTTTCTTCCACTCTCGGGTTGCCACACTATGTAAGGGGTCAGGGAAGGGCATGATGGGTAATCCTCCTCGCGGGCGTTGCCCGCGGTGCCACACCTGCGCTCTGAGGTGGGGCAGCTGGTGAGCACGACAGAGATATGGCCCTACGGCATACGCTCGCCTCCTGGACATGAGACGCAGCAAGCAGTCCCGGAGGAGACCCCACGGTGGCGGGATGGATGGGTGGCAAGGACGAAAAAACCGTGGGGCTGGTTGCCTCCCCACGGCTGGTCGCTGGTCGGTGGTGCCTGATAGTTACATGTGTATTCGACCAGACCTGGGGATGGTGTCGTTTGGGACGAGCGCCCGCAGCAATGCGGGCACAGATCCGTTCCGATGCCGATTCACTTGCGGACGCTCCTTTCTGCAGATTGGCGGCAACAGCAGCCGCGCGCAACTACCAATGATAGCAAGCCATCCTGCCGGGCGCCAAAGAGAGTTGCCTGGCCTCACCCCCGGCCCCTCTCTATGGCCCGGCGATTGAGAGGGGAGTGTGTTGGAGCCATGCGAGTGGGGGGTACAAGCCGCACGTAGGAGCGGAGCGGGGGACTGGCATTGAACCCGCCCCCCGGCCCTTTCCCTCCAGGGAATCAGAGTAATGGCAGCCGGGGGGTGTGGAGTGCTTAGTCGGCCCAGCTTGGCGGCTTCGGTGGGATGTCGGCGGCGGAACGGGGGAGGTCGTCCACGGCAGACACCTCGTCGAGCGGAGCTTTCGGCACGATGATCCACAGGATCAGGTAAGCGAGAAGCCCGATGCCGCTGCCTGCCAGTGTCAGGAATACGAACAGGATGCGAACGAGCGTGGGGTCTATGCCCAAGTATGCCCCTAACCCGCCGGCAACACCACCAACCATGCGCTCATGCCGGCTCCGGTAGATGCGCCGGCCCAACCAGCTTTGGTTCTGTGTGTCCATCACCGTTCCCCCTAGCGAAGTTAGTCTACGTTCTTTCGACCGCCGCGTGAGGGAGCAAGTTTCACAGGTCGCTGCGCTTGTCTGCGTCTCACTCCCGTCCCCCTTCCGCCAGAGGAGGGCGGCGGTGTGTTACCTTTACTATGGTGGACGCCGGCATTCCGCACTCTGCTCGCTTAGGCAGTGCTTGATGTGAGTGATCCGGCTTCACATCTCGGACGACTAGCTGATGATTATCTGATGCTGGCTACTAGCCCATCACGCAGCCCCGGGGCCGCCGCCCTACCTATACCAGCCCGGCCTGGGGCGTAGCTGAGAGACTACACACACCATGATGACAGTGCGTACCGCTGACCAACCGCGCATTAGGCTGATCCTCCGCCCCTTCCAAGAGTTCGCTCGACGCTCGACCGCCGGTGGCATTCTGCTCTTGGCCAGCGCGATCATTGCTCTGTTTTGGGCCAATTCACCGTGGGGCCATCTCTACAATCAGCTCTGGCACACCGAAATCGCCATTGTGCTCGGCGGCTTCCACCTCGAGGAAGACCTGCTGCACTGGATCAACGATGGCCTGATGGCGATCTTCTTCCTCTTCGTGGGTCTGGAGATCAAGCGCGAGGTGTTGATCGGTGAGCTGGCCTCGGTGCGCCGCGCCGCGCTGCCCCTCGTTGCCGCCGCGGGGGGCATGCTCGTGCCGGCCGGCCTCTACATCGCTGTGAATGGCGGCACCGAGGGCGCCCGGGGCTGGGCTATCCCGATGGCGACCGACATCGCGTTTGCGCTGGGCATCATGGCCCTGCTCGGCCGGCGGGTGCCCTTGTCGCTGAAGGTATTCCTGGTAGCGTTGGCCATTGTGGACGACATTGGCGCGGTCCTGGTCATTGCCGTCTTCTACACCTCGGAGCTTTCGTTGATGCACCTCGCCGCTGGCGGGGTATTTCTCCTGCTCCTGCTGGGCGCCAATCGCGCCGGTTTCCGCCACCCGCTGCCCTACATCGTGCTGGGCCTCGGCTTGTGGGTCGCCTTCCTGGAGTCCGGCGTACACGCCACCGTCGCCGGCGTGCTCCTCGCACTGACGATCCCCTCCTCGATCCGCATGAATACGAGGGACTTTCTCACGCAAGGCCGCGCTTTTCTCGATAGCTTCGAGCGGGCCGGTGTTTCGGCACAGAAGCGCCATATGCAGGATGGACATCGGGCGGCAGTCTATGCACTCGAATCGGCCTGCGAGTACGTCGAGTCGCCCATGCAGCGCCTCGAGCACGCCTTGTATCCGTGGGTCACTTACCTCATCATGCCGGTCTTCGGCTTGGCCAACGCCGGCGTGGTTTTGAGCGGTAACCTGGGAGCAACCGTAACGCATTCGGTGAGCCTCGGCGTGATTGTCGGCCTGGTGGTTGGCAAGCAGGTGGGCATTACCCTCTTCTCATGGTTGGCCATCCGTCTTGGTGTGGCCTCGCTGCCGCGCGGCGTGACCTGGCGACAGTTGTATGGCGCGGCCTGGCTGGGCGGGATTGGGTTTACGATGTCTATCTTCATCGCCAACTTGGCGTTTGGAGGCACTGCGTTGCTGCCGATTGCCAAGATGGGCATTCTCCTGGCGTCCCTCACCGCCGGCACCGTCGGCTGGTTCATCTTGGCCTTCACGAAGACAGCATCCCTAACCCATGAGGCCCCGGCTACGGCGCCGGCAAGCTCGCCGGACGGCGTGACGCCCAGCCTGGTAGCGGACCGATGACACGCCTGATCTCGAAGGAATGCCGGTGAACACCGATACAGTGCGCCGCCTGCTCGCCGAGGTAGCAGCCGGGCGGCTCGACGTGGAAGCGGCGCTCGGCCGGTTGCGCCGGCTCGATATTGAGGACCTCGGCTACGCGCGCGTTGACCACCATCGGACGCTGCGTACCGGATTCCCGGAGGTGATTTACAGCCCCGGCAAGACGCCGCGGCAGGTCGCAGCGATTGCCCAACGGCTGGTCCGCCGGGACCAAACGGCGCTGGCGACGCGCGCTGTGCCCGAGGTCTTTGCGGCGGTGCGTGAGGTGCTGCCCACTGCTCGCTATGAGGAGGTAGCGCGGCTGGTGATCGTCGAGGGCGCGCGACCGCCGCTGCTGCCGGGCCGCGTCGTCGTCGCTACCGGAGGGACGGCCGACATGCCGGTGGCTGAAGAGGCGGCGATCACCGCCGAGCTGACGGGTTCCCCGGTGGACCGTCTCTACGACGTGGGCGTGGCCGGTATCCACCGCCTGCTGGCGCAGCGCCACCTGCTCGACGGTGCGGCGGTGGTCATTGCGGTGGCCGGGATGGAGGGAGCGTTACCGTCCGTGGTAGGCGGCCTCGTGGACAAGCCGGTAATTGCCGTGCCTACCAGCGTTGGCTATGGCGCCTCTTTTGGTGGCGTGGCGGCGCTCTTGGCCATGCTCAACAGCTGCGCTCCCGGGGTTGCCGTGGTCAACATTGACAACGGCTTTGGCGCCGGCCTGATGGCGGGGATGATTAACCGCCTGGCCGCGCCGGCCGCCCCCTTGGGCGGACCGGCGGTGGCCACGTCCGACCACCAGGACGGCATCGCCGTAGACGCCGGCGCATCGCGCCGGTCGGGCGCGTCAACGGAGAAGTCGGCACCATGACCCGCGCTGCCTACTTCGAGTGCTTTTCGGGCGCCAGTGGCGACATGATCCTGGGCGCTCTCGTAGATGCCGGCTGGTCGGAGCAGGCGCTACGCGAAGCGCTGGCCAAGATACCCCTCGGCGGCTACTCGGTGACCGTCCGCGAAGCGCAGAAGGGCGCCCTCTTTGGGACGCAAGTGCAGATCACCGTCACCGAGCCGCAGCCCGAGCGCGATATGGACGATATTCTCCCGATCATCGAAGGGAGTGACCTGCCCGATCCGGTCAAGGCCAACGGCAAACGCCTCTTTTGGCGGCTGGCCGAGGTGGAGGGGCTGGAGCATCGCCAGCCACCGGCGACCGTACACTTCCACGAGGTCGGGGCGGTGGATTCGATCCTCGACATCTTGGGCGCGTGCGCGGGCCTGCACGACCTGGGTATTGCGGCGCTGTACGTCTCGCCGATCAATGTCGGCGGCGGCACGACGAACTCGCGGGACGGCATCTTGCCCGTCCCCGGCCCGGCGACGTTGGAGCTACTCAAGGGGCGACCGATTTACGCCTCGGCATACGCGGGCGAGTTCCTCACGCCGACGGGTGCCCTCATCTTGTCAACCCTGGCGACCGACTTTGGTCCCATGCCCCCGATGCGCGTCGAGCGCATTGGCTATGGCGCGGGCCAACGCGATTTCGCCATTCCCAATATGCTGCGCGTCTCGATTGGGGAGCTGGATCAGGAGCCGGAGCAGCCGGGCGAGACCGCCGATGCGGCGGTCATGGTGGAAACGAATATTGACGACATGAACCCGGAGTGGCTCAGTTACCTCGCCGACCGCCTCCGCGCAGAGGGCGCGCTGGACGTAACCATGACCCCGGTGCTGATGAAGAAGGGCCGGCCGGGCACCGTGCTGTCGGTGCTGGCGGCCCCGGCCGCGGTCCAGCCGGTGCTGGATCGCATCTTCGCCGAGACGACCACGCTCGGCGTGCGGATGTACGACGTGCGGCGGCAGAAGCTGCGGCGGCGCATCGAGACGGTGACGACGCCTTGGGGACCGGTGCGCGTCAAGGTGGCGCAGATCGGTTCAGTGGACCGCAACCACGCCCCCGAATACGAGGACTGCCAACGGCTGGCCAGCGCGGCCAACGTGCCTTTGCGCGATGTATACGATGCAGCGCGTCGCGCGATGGAAGCGAGGGACTGACGACCCGGCGGGGGACCGCACGAGTGTAGGGAGCGAGATGATGACCGATGATCGAGCGGCAGTGCGGGAACGGACTGAGCAGGCGGGCGCCGGGGCTGCCGCCGACCCCGTGCTCGGCTGGCCGCTGGCGGTGACGCGACAGGTCTACAACGCCTTGGCCGCCCTCGGATTGCGGAGACTTGGCAGTCAGGTGCGGTCCGTGTCGTCCGAGCACGTATCAGTAGACCGGGGCGCTGTAGGCGCGGCCTTGGGCAACCGCCTGCGGTTTCGCCAGAGTGCGACCGGGGTGGCGCTTGGGCGTGACGTGGGATTGCATCAAGGGGGCGGATTGGTCGTCGCCGGTGGCCGTGTCACCGTCGAGCAGGGCGCGAGTCAATGGCTGGTGGGCGCGGTGGTCGAGGCGCGGCAGACCTTTGCGCTTGCGGTGATCGCCGGCCAGGTCAGCGGCTCGGTGCGCTGTCTCCTCGATACTCGTGGCGCGATCATCTTCGGTGTCGCCTTCGCCGTGACCACGTTCGCTCTACGCCTACTCACTCGCCGCGGCTAGCGGTTGGGCCGGTTACTGCGCCTCACCCCCCGGCCCCCTCCCACCATGTGGAGAGGGGACGTCTGCCCTAGACGAGCGGCGGAAGAGGAGGCGGTCTACCGCCAACGGGGTCGGTGGGCCAAAGAGCACCAGCAAGGCCAAGAGCGCCAGCACACCATCACGGATCAGGTCCTGCGGTCCGGCGTCGGCGCCGCCCAGCAGCCAGCCGATTACCGGCATTTGCTGCAAGACCACGCTGCCGAAACAGCCACAGCCCGTCAGCGGCAGGCCGCGCAGCAGGGCCGAGGTCAGCGCTGTGGCGAATACGGCCAGCAAGGCCAGCGCCACGGCTGCGCTGATTCGCGCAAAAAGGCCGACCAACAAGTAGAGGCCGAGTAGCAGCTCCAGCCAAGGCAGCCCCGTCGCGACGGGCAGCACCGCCGGCGACGGCAAGGCCTGGTAGCGCTCGACGACGGTGGCGAATTCGGCCGGCGCGGCCAGCTTACCGCCGGCGGCGAGCACAAACACCGCGCCCAGCAGCAGCCGAGCGATCAAGGCCGCGCCTGCGCTTACCGACCGTCGTCGCTGCCGGCTGCTCAGGCCGGGGTCGTGTGTTACCATGATTTCAACGAGGCGATCCCACGGTATCGCTGTTGGACCGCATACCCTACAGCCTATCGTGGGTGGCCAGGTAACTGCAACGGCGTTATGAGCGAACGAAGACGACGGGAGCAGAATCGGCGCACGGCCAAGCCGCAGTCGCGGGGTCTGCCGCACCTGGCGCTCATGCTCGGCGGCGCAACCGTCGTCGTGATCGCGGTCATCATCGCGTTGAGCCTGCGCGATAGTCCCACCGAGACCGAGATACTGTCCCCTGCCACTGGCAACGAGTACAGCCACATCGGGCAGGTGCTCAGCGTCGAGCCGCCGGCGGGCGGTGCCGAGGAAGTCCTTGTCGGCCAGAAGGCGCCCAACGTCCGGTGGCGAGTCGGATCGGGGGAGACGCTCTCCCTGACCGGTCTGCGGGGCCGGTCGGTCGTCCTGCTGGAGTTCCTGGCAACATGGTGCCCGCACTGTCAGCGGATGGCGCCGGTGATTGCCTCCCTCTACGACGACTACCGCGAGCGCGACGTCGCGTTCTTGGGTATGAACGCCAGCCCCTTCGCCATGGACCAGCGCTCTCGTGCTTCGCCGGAGGACATGGCAGACTTCGCGTCGCGTTTTAGCGCCGCCTTCCCGCTCGCTTTCGATCCCGCGGTGGCCGTCGGCCGGGCCTACGGTGTGCGAACGTTTCCCACGACCTTCATCATTGATCGGCAGGGTGTCGTGTACTACGCGCACAGCGGTGAAGTGCCCAAAGCCGAGTTGGCGGCCGCGCTGATGGCCGCGCTCGGCTCTTCCTAGGGCGGCAGCGGCCTCCGCAAGGGGATGGCGCCGGGCGGCGGGGCTGGTTTCCGCTCGAAACGCGATTGAGTGTACGCAGGAGGTTTGACGATGTACGTGTTGATTGTGCCGATCCACATCCAGCCGGAGCATCGCGAGGCGTTTCTGGACTCCATGCTCGACGATGCTATCGGCTCGGTCCGTGACGAGCCGGGCTGCCTGCGCTTTGACGTAATCCAAGATGGCAGCGACCCCAATTGCATCTACCTCTACGAGGTCTATCGGGACGAGGCGGCCTTCCAGGCGCACACGGAGGCGCCACACTTCGTCCGCTGGCGCGAAACGGTGCAGGACTGGTTTGCCGAGCCGCCGGAAGTGGCACGCGGCACCAGCATCTTCCCGCCGGATGACGCTTGGCTGCCCCAAGACCCACCTGCCGGCAGCTAACCGGCGGCGGCCTTCTCTTGATCCTGCTTGCGCCGGTTTTGGAGGTCCTCGACCGCGGCTAACAGCGGTTGGGCATCGTACCGAACGGGATCGGTCGCGGGCAGCCTCGTCTCGGCGGACGCCGCCGCGAGTGCCTCCTGCGCCGCTGCCTCATCCAAGCCAAAGGTGTTGAGGGCGATGCCGATGACGCGCGACGGCCTGACGTGGGCGGTCGCGTGCTCGTGCAGGGCTACGAGGTCGCGCAGCGGTGGCACCGGGAGGGTGTAGCGGCGGATGGTCGTGCGGGTGACTTGGTGGCAGAGGATCATGCCGTCAGGAGCGCTCCCGTGGATCAGGGACAGCGTGACGCCGGAGTAGCCCGGATGGACCAGCGAGCCTTGCCCCTCGACGAACACGATGTCGCCCTGCTCGGCGCCCTGCATGACGAGGTCTTCTGAGGCCCCGGCGGCAAAATCGCTGATAACCCGGTCAATCGCGACGCCCCAGCCGGCGATGATAATGCCGGTCTGCCCCGTAGCGATGAACGTGGAGCGATGGCCGGCTCGACGCGCGGCGGCGTCAAGCTCTAGGGAAGCGGACATCTTCCCGACGTTGCAGTCCGAGCCGACCGTGAGCACGATGGTCGCGTCGAGCTGATGCGCCCGCGTGTCGGCGACGCGGTGCTCGTCGGGTACGCGCCGCACGTCCCAGAGGTCAACCCCGCAGGAGCTGGCCACGCCGGCCAGTTCTTCATCCTCCTCGAGGAAGTGGTGCAGGCCGTTGATAACGTCGAGACCCTCGCGCATGGCGTGGACCACCTGCCGGCGCCACGGTGCGGGCAGGACGCCGCCACGCGGAGCCGTGCCGAGCAGTAGCGTATTCGGCTTGTAGGCCAGCGCAGCAGCGACCGATTCCACCATCGGCACGTCGTCCCCGACGCCAACGATGTCGGAGGCGGTCCGGCCGGTGTACCGGCTATCTACGACCGCCACCACTGGATCGCGCCCATAGCGGATGACGCCGACGGCGGTCTTCGCCTCCAGTAGGTCAAAGCCGCCCTCGGCTAGGACCGCAATCCTGCGCTCACCAATGGGTCTCATCGTCGTTCTATGGCTCCTTGCGTGATAACGAAGATGGTATACCTAGTCGGCAAAGAGGCGCCTTGTGGTGATACAGTATACTGAATATCTACAAGTTGTGCGCCGGCCGAAGGACGGTAACACAAGAGTTCGTGTATCAGCAAGCGTTTTCCCGATTGACGCAACCCGTCACCGAGCGGTAGTCTCATTTAGCGGGAGTCTTGGCTATGTCCCGGCCTCCAAGCGGGTGTGAGCCGGGCTATGCGGTGCGTGGAAGTGTCGGTTGGTAGTCGCCGCAGTCTGGCCACCGTTGGCGCTTGTAGTCTCTTTCCGGACCGCCGAGTGCCCACGACAGGCCGTAGTGCTCTCGACTAGCTTCTATGCTTGTGAACCGTGACCGGTGCCACGTCAGGCAGAGGAGGACGCCGCAATGATGAGTAACGCCGGGCCGCCGGCCCCTGCCGGCCAGTTTAATCCCCTAGAGCTTGACTCTTTGGCCCGTCTGCTTGACGTCGCCGCTGCGCCTGCCAGCGGTCGGACACCCGTCGTCCACCCCAACCTGCCTCCCGCTGCGCTGGCGGAGGTGGCGCTACAGCGTGGGGAGGGCACCCTCGCCGCCAGCGGCGCGCTCGTCACCGCCACCGGCGCGCGCACGGGCCGCTCCCCGAATGACAAGTTCGTGGTGCGCTATCCCGGCGCGGCGAGCGAGGGAGTAGTCTGGTGGGGAGACGTCAACCAGCCGCTACCGCCGGAGCGGTTTGCTCGCCTCGCGGCGCGTGTGAGCAGCTATCTGCTGGAGCGTGACGCCCTGTACGTCACCGATGCCACCGTCGCCGCACATCCGGCCTATCGGATGCCAGTGCGCGTGATTGCCGAGGAAGCCTGGCAGGCGCTCTTTGCCCGGCAGCTGTTCCGTCGTGACGAAGCGCCAACTGGCGACGAGCCTGGCGCCGCCGGTGCAACTGTCCTCATTGCGCCTCACTGTCAGGCCGTGCCTGCGGAGGACGGCACGCGGTCGGAGGCGGCGGTGGTCCTGGACCTGGAGCACCGCCTGGTGGTCATTTGCGGCACCCGCTACGCCGGCGAGATGAAGAAATCGGTGTTTTCCCTGCTGAACTATCTCCTACCCCAGCGCGGTGTGCTGTCCATGCACTGCGCGGCCAACGTCGGGCACGCCGGCGACAGTGCCCTCTTTTTCGGCCTGTCGGGGACGGGCAAGACGACCCTCTCCGCCGATCCGGCCCGTAACCTGCTCGGCGACGACGAGCACGGTTGGTCCGATGAGGGCATCTTCAACCTCGAGGGAGGCTGCTATGCCAAGTGCATCCGCCTCTCGCAAGAGGACGAGCCGCAGATTTGGCACGCCATCCGCTTCGGCAGCGTCGTCGAGAACGTCGTCGTAGACCCGGCCACGCGCCAGGTGGACTACGACGACGATTCGATCACCGAGAACACCCGTTGTGCCTACCCGGTGGACTATATCGAGGGTGCGCTGACCCCCGGGACGGCTGGGCATCCGACGACCGTGCTCTTCCTGACCGCCGACGCTTTCGGTGTGCTGCCGCCGCTGGCGCGGCTAAACCCCGACCAGGCGCTCTATCACTTCCTCTCCGGCTACACGGCGCGGCTAGCCGGGACCGAGGCCGGGCTTGGCTCGGAACCCGAAGCGACGTTCTCCGCCTGCTTCGGCGCACCGTTCCTACCGTTGCCGCCCTCGGTCTATGCCCACCTGCTCGGCGAGCGCCTCGCAGAGCACGGCTCGCGCTGCTATCTGGTCAATACCGGCTGGACGGGCGGCCGCTACGGCGTCGGCGAGCGCCTACCCATCAGCGCTACCCGTGCCCTGGTGCGCGCCGCGATAAGCGGCGATCTGGACCGGCCAGGCGCGGCGCACTGGACCGAGCCACTCTTCGGGTTCCAGGTACCAGCGCACTGCCCCGGCGTGCCCGACACGCTCATGCACCCGCGTGAGACCTGGGACGACCCCGATGCCTACGATAGCCAAGCGCAGCGCCTCGCCCGCGATTTCCACGCGAACTTTGCCCAGTTTGCGTCCGATCCGGACGCCCGTCGCCTGCAAGCCGCCGGCCCAAGCCAGGGCTAGCTGGCCTCCCTCCCCACCCTCACAAAGGTGGATTTTCCAAGCGACGAGAAAACCGCCCCGGGGCCGTTGTCATCTCCCCACC
Source organism: Chloroflexota bacterium (assembly GCA_965220865.1). Taxonomy (GTDB): domain Bacteria; phylum Chloroflexota; class UBA11872; order UBA12225; family JAJDUF01; genus JAJDUF01. The sequence goes on along the minus strand of OZ244848.1, from coordinate 930,138 downwards.
CCCGGCGATATGCACCCACTGACGGGGAGTGGCAGATGCAAGATCATCCTGGAGTGCCGGGCAGCGCCCGGCAGGGGAACACTGGCACCGACGTGCCGGCCGCGTGCGGTGGCGCAGCCGGGCAGTCGAAGGCGCCGGACCACAACCGGTCCGGTGCCGCGCTCATGCCCAAGGTGTCGGATCACGACCGATCCTGCACCGCGCCCATGCCCAAGGTGTCGGATCACAACCGATCCCACGCCGCGCCGCAGGTGCCGGATCACGACCGATCCTGCACCGCGCCGATGCCGAAGGCGTTGGGCCACAACCGGCCCCACGCCGCGTCCATGGCGTCGCCAGGCCACGCTGCCCGTGGCCCGGAGAGCGCCGGCCCAAGTGTGCCGATAACCACCGCCCTCCGGCCGGCCCGCGTGAACCGGCTGTTCCAGGTAGTCTTGCTCCGCGTCGCTGCCACTCCCCGCACCCTCATCTATCCGCAATCCCGCCCAAACGCCGCGAAAAGCCGCGCTGTGTACTCCCAAGCTCCCCCGCAGCCGCAATCCCGCTCCGCCACTTACTCGGTGCATCCTGCCACTCTGGTGCCGCCCCGCCCGCCGCCTGCCACCGCAGGCACGGGCTGCCCACGCCACTCACGCGCGCCGCCCCTGGCCGCCCGCCGAAAACCTATGCTTGTCAGCCGCCCCGCCCCCCTTCTCGGAAGGCTTTGTAGCCGCAGAGCACACAGAGACCTTTGAAAAAGCCGTCATTCCCGCGAAAGCGGGAATCTAAGAGCCGGGTCGCCCAGGTTGGCGGGAGGCGAGTCACTGCCACCTAGCACTCCATCCGGGTGGTTATGCAAAGGTCTTACAGAGTAGAGGGCGCCAGCACGCCGCGTCCATCTCCCTACGGCGCTGGATTCCGGCTTCTGCCGGCATGACGACTGTCTTGATACGACCGGTCCCTCTCCGCCGGCTAGAATGGTCCGGTAGTTTGCGGGTAGGAGGCCAGCGATGCTTGATCTGGTGGTTGGTGGTGGGACGGTCGTAGACGGAACTGGGGCACCGGGCTATCGTGCCGACGTCGGTGTCGCGGCGGGTACGATCACGGCCATTGGCGATCTCCGCGCCGTCGAGGCCGCCGACCGGCTCGACGCGACCGGTCATGTCGTCGCGCCGGGCTTCATTGATCCCCACACGCACTCGGACCGCACCTTGCTCGTCAGTCCCCAGGCGCACAGCAAGGTGCGGCAGGGAGTGACGACCGAGGTGATCGGCAACTGCGGCGCCAGCCCGGCGCCGTGCGTGGGGCCGTTTGCCGACGAGATTCGGGGCCAGAGCGGCGACGGCAGCCCGCCGGAGCCGGCGGAAGCGTGGGAGACGTTCGGCAGCTACCTCGATACGTTACGAGCAGCGCAGCCCTCGGTCAACGTGCTGGCGCTCGTCGGGCACGTCACCCTGCGGATCGCGGCGATGGGATTTGCCTATCGGCCGCCCACGCCGGAGGAGCTGGCGCGGCAGCGGGAGCTGCTGGTCGAGGCGCTTGATGCCGGCGCGCTGGGCCTGTCGTCGGGTTTGATGACGCCGCCGAGCAACTACTCCGAGACGGAGGGGCTTGTCAGCCTCGCCGAAACGCTGCACGAGCACGAGGCCTTCTACTTCACGCACGTGCGCGGCGAAGGAGCGCCGGTCTTCCGGGCTACGGCGGAGGCCATCGAGATCGCCGAGCGTGCTCGTGTGCCCGTGCAGATCGCCCACCACAAGGCCGCCTTCCGACCGAACTGGGGCCGGATGCCGCAGGTGACCCAGCTCAGTGTGTGGGCGCAGGAGCGCGGCGTCGACTCGCGCTTCGATGTCTACCCCTATACCGCCGGCAGTGCCGGCCTGACCCAGATCATGCCGGATTGGGCACATGAGGGCGGGCGCACCAAGCTACTGGATCGCCTGCGCGACCCGGCAACGCGCGCGCAGGTATGCGCCGATGTCGAGGCGGGCGGCCGGGAATGGGACCGCATCTACATCACGGCGGTGCAGACGGACGCGAACCGCCACCTGGAGGGCCGTACCATCGCGGAGATCGCCGCCGACCGACACGTCGCGCCGGTGCAGGCGTTCTGCGACATCTTGCTGGAGGAAGATGCCCAGGCCGGCATGCTGCACTTTATCATGGATCAGGATGACGTGGACCACGTGGTCGGCCACCCGCTGTCCATGATCGGCTCCGACGGCTCGTCGTTGCGTGTTGACGGGCCGCTCGGTGCCGGCAAGCCGCACCCCCGTAACTACGGCGCCTTTCCGCGCGTGCTGCAGGAGTACGTGCGCGAGCGCGGGCTGCTCACGCTGGAGCGCGCCGTCCACAAGATGAGTGGGGCCACCGCAGAGCGGCTCGGCCTCCGGCGGAAAGGCTTCATCCGCTACGGCATGGACGCCGATCTGGTGGTCTTCGACCCGGCCACCGTGCGCGAGATGGCGACCTACGGCGATCCTCACCAGTATGCCGCCGGTATCCCGCACGTCGTCGTCAACGGCACGGTCACCGTCCGCGACGGCGAGCACAACGGCGCCCGCGCCGGCCGGGTCGTCCGCCGCCAGGGCCGCTAGCCGCCGGAAGGGATCGGGACATGAACACGTTGCGCCGCTTTTCGTATTCTGCGGGACGGGACCGGCCGCTCGAAGCGAGTGCGGCGTGGGCTGCCGAGCACGACTTCGGTGCGGTGGAGTTCAATGCCGACTTGCCGCCCAATAGCCCGGACCAATGGGACGACGCCCGCGTCGCTGCCTTCCGCAAGCTCCTCTCAGAGCATCGCTTGGCAGCCGGCATCCACACCTCGTCGGCGGTAAACAACGCCGAAATCGTGCCGGTCGTCGGCGACGGTGTGGAGACGTACCTGCGGCAGAACGTCGAGTTGGCCGCTCGGCTCGGCTGCGGCTATGTGATTGTGCATGGCGGCTACCACTTCGGTGACCGCGAGCAACGGCGCGAGGCGGCCCGGCGGCGTCTGGAGCGCCTGGTTCCCTGGGCCGCGCGGTTGGGCGTTGCGCTGTGGTTCGAGAATCACAATGCCGAGCCGGACTTGGCCGAAATCCACTACCAGCCCCGTGACGCCGACGAGACGGCCTGGTTTCTGGACCGGCTGCCGGCAGCGACGGTGCGTTGGGCCTTCAACGTCGCCCACGCGCACCTGGTTCCCGAGGGCATTGACGGCTTTCTCGACCGCTTTGGCATCGGACGAGTGGCTCAGGTGCGCCTCAACGACAACCCCGGCACCCACGAGGTTCACCTGGTCCCCGGCGAGGGCACGATTGACTTCGCGCCCGTCTTCCACCGCCTCAGTAGGCTGGGCTACCGGGGGCTATTCTCGCTGGACTTCGGCACCGACGAGGACAAGCTGCGGGTACGCGACGAATTCGCCGCCCTGCTAGATCGCGGTTGACCTCATCTCCGCCCCCCTATATTCCTCCCGCCGCGGCGGTGGGACGTTCCATTCCCTCCCTTGGAGCTTGCTCCGGGGGAGGGCTAGGGAGGGGGCTAGGGGAGGCGGGTGGGGTGAGGACTACAGCGCGTCGCAAACGAGGTCGCCGACGGCATCGGTGCCGTAACCCATCCGGCCCGCCGATTGGGAGTCCATCTTGGGGCAGGTGGCGGTGATAGCCTGCTCGATGCGGGCGCCGGCAGCGGCAACGTCGGCCCGGCCGAGCTGATCGCCCGTTACCGTGAGCAGCATGCCCATCGCCCCAATGGCCGCGATGGGATTGATGACGTTTTGGCCGGTGTAGCGGGGGGCCGAGCCGCCCATCGGCTCGAACATGCTCACGCTGTCGGGATCGGGACTGATGTTGCCGCCGGCGGCCACGCCTAACCCGCCCTGGATCATGGCGCCAACGTCGGTGATGATGTCGCCGAACATGTTCGGCACGACAATCGTGTCGTAGAACTCGGGGTTCTTCACGAACCACATGCAGGCGGCGTCAATGTGGTTGTAGTCGCGGGTCACGTCGGGGAACTCACTGTCGCCCATTTCATTGAACGCCCGCCACCAGAGGTCGCTGGCGAAGGTGAGGACGTTCGTCTTGCCGATCAGGGTGAGCTGCCCCGGCTTGCCGGCCGCGCGGCGCCGGCGGGTCAGCTCGAAGGCATAGCGCAGGCAGCGGTCCGCGCCGAAGCGCGTGGCGATCATCTCCTGCGTGGCGACCTCCTGGGGAGTGCCCTTGCGGAGGAAGCCACCGCCACCGGAGTAGAGGTCTTCGGTGTTCTCGCGCACGACGATGAAGTCTATGTCCGCCGGGCCTTTGTCTTTCAGCGGGCACTCGACGCCGGGGTACAGTTTGACGGGCCGCAGATTGATGTATTGGTCGAGGTCAAAGCGCAGCTTGAGCAGCAGGCCCTGCTCCAAGATGCCGGGCGGCACGTCGGGATGCCCCACGGCGCCGAGATAGATGGCATCGAACGCCCGCAAGTCCTGCACTTCCTCGTCGCTGATGATCTTGCCGGACTGCAAGTAACTCTCGCCACCGTAGTCGAACTCGGTGACCTCGTAGGCAAAGCCTTCTTGTGCCGCGACCGCTGCCAGCACTTTCAGCCCCTCGCGCACAACTTCGGGGCCGGTACCATCGCCGGGTATGACCGCAATCTTCACCATCGCGTTCTCCTAGAGCCGCATGTTGTCAGTTGTGGATAGACCAATCAGACGATAGCGGCTCCCAGGCAGCCGTTCAAGTCTCGGTGAGCCATCAGCCATTAGCTATCAGTCATCAGTCGCCAGCTAGAAGCGGTGGCAGAGCCGACCAGGGGCTGAAAGCTGCCGGCTGTTAGCCCCCGTCGGCAGGTAGAATGAGCCGAGCCGTAAAGCGCGGCGGCTTGCCGGTGCCTCACCCCGGGGCCCCTCTCCACTTGTGGAGAGGGGGACTCCGCCGGAGTGACGATATGAGGAGTAGACGATGCGCGTATACGTGATGACCGATCTGGAAGGCGTGAGTGGGGTCTGGAGTATAGAGCAGCAGTGTGAACCGACGGGGCGCGAATACGATCTGGCCCGGCGTCTGCTGACCGCCGAGGTGAATGCGTGCGTGGAGGGGTTGCTGGCCGGTGGCGCGACGGAGATCGTCGTCGCCGATGGACACGGTGCCGGGGGCCTGTACTTCCCCGATCTCCACCCCGAGGCGGTTGCCCTGATGGGGCGTCCGGTGCCGCCGGCCTGGGCGCTGGACGAGGATTTCGATGCTTTCCTGATGATCGGGCAGCACGCGATGGCGGGCACTGAGCGCGGCATCCTCGACCACACGCTCTCCAGCCAGAGCATTGTGCATGTGTGGCTCAATGGGGAGCGCATTGGTGAGATGGGGCTTAATGCGGCGGTCGCCGGTGCCTTTGGGGTGCCGACTATTCTGTTGAGCGGCGACGACGTGGCGTGTGAGGAAGCGCAAGCCTTGCTCGCCCCGTTGGGTCCTGTCGAGACCGTCGCCGTCAAGCAGTCGCTGACCCGTGGCTGCGGGCTGTGTTTGTCACCGGCGCGAGCGCAGGAATTGATCCGTGAAGCGGCGACCCGTGCCCTGCAGCGCGTCTCCGAGTTCCAGCCCTACCGGCCCGAGCCACCGCTGGAGCTGCGGTTCGAGTACCTGCTGAACACGCCGGCCGAGCAGGCTGCCCGCCGGCCGGGCGTTGAACGGGTGGACGAGCGTACCGTCGTGTATCGCGGCGACGACTTTGTTCAGCTCTACTGCTATCGGTAGCGACGAGATAGCGGTGACGACATATCACTCGCTGCTGGCCTCGGCTATACTCTCCGTTGGTGAGCGTGACCGGTTGTTTGGCCGATAGCAAGCAGGAGTGGGGATACGGGCATGGCAGTCGCAGAGCATCCACAGCCGGCCGGCCATGATGACGCGGGCGAAGCGGACCCCCTGGCGGCGCTCCAGGGATTCCTCACCGCGACGGACTACGATGCGCTGACCAAGTGCGTACACTGCGGTCTGTGCCTGAACGTGTGCCCCACCTACCGGCAGAACGGTCTGGAGGCCGACTCGCCGCGCGGTCGTCTGTACCTGATGCGGGCGGTCGCCGAGGGTGATCTGAGCTTCTCCGCAGCGGTCAACGACCATCTCCAGCTCTGTCTGCAATGCCGCGCCTGCGAGACGGCCTGCCCCTCCAACGTCCACTTCGGGCAGGTCATGGAGGGCGCTCGCGCGACCATTCTCCAGGAGGAGAGCACCCGCCTGCGCCGCGTGCTCACCTGGGCCGTATTCGGCCAGCTCTTTGCCTACCCCACCCGGCTGGTGCTGCTCGGGACGCTCCTGCGCTTCTATCAGCGCAGTGGATTGCAGACCATCGTCCGCTGGATCATGCGGCAAGAGTGGGTACCGCAACGGCTGCGGCTGATGGAGCAGATGCTCCCGCAGCTATCGCGGCGCTTCTTCAGCGCCCCTCCTGGGGAGATCGTCCCTGCTCAAGGTGAGCGGCGTTATCGCGTAGGCATGATCGGCGGCTGCATCATGCCGCTGGCGTTCGCCGACACGAACGAGGCCACCGTGCGCGTGCTGACGGCCAATGGCTGCGAGGTGGTCATCCCGGAGGCGCAACGCTGCTGTGGCGCACTCCAGGCCCATGCCGGCGCACAGGAAGAAGCGCGTCGGGTTGCCCGCATGAACGTTGATGCCTTCGAGCAGTGGAACCTGGATGCCATTATCATCAACGCCGCCGGTTGTGGTGCTGCCCTCAAGGAATACGACCGGCTCTTGGCCGATGACCCGGCCTATGCCGAGCGCGCGGAGCGGTTCTCGGAAAAGGTCGAGGACATCAGCGAGTTCTTGGCGCGCGTCGGCCTCACGGCGCCGCTGGGCACCGTCGAGCGCAAGATCACCTACGACGATCCCTGCCATCTCGTCCACGGTCAGAAGGTCAGCCTGCAACCGCGGGCGTTGCTCTCGATGATTCCCGGCCTGGAGTATGTTGAGCTACGCGACGCGGATCGGTGCTGTGGCAGCGCCGGGATCTACAACCTCTTGCAACCGGACATGTCCATGCGCATACTGGACGACAAGACCGAAGCGATCCTCGAATCCGGCGCCGAGACGATAGTGACGGCCAACCCCGGCTGTCTGATCCAGATCAACGCCGGCCTCCAACAAGCGGGGCATACGGCCTCCGCCCAGCACATCGTAGACCTGCTCGACGAGGCGATCCAAGCCGGCCAGCGCGAGCAAGCCGTAGCCCGGTAAGCGCTTGTCTTCGAGCGTCTTGGCTCAACGGGCCTCAGGCGATTGCTACTGTCTGCTCCGGGTAGTCAACCGTCAAGCGACTATTGGCGAGGAGCGTGGTTCCCAGCAGCACCTCCCCAGTTGGGCCGGCGAGGGCTGGCCCCGTCCTGGCCTCATCCAGCCAACTCACAGCCACCGTGTATACATACATCGGACGCTGTGTGCCGTCAGCCAATGTTGTGCTCGTGGTGCCCAACGGTGGTAGCGCAAGTCGCTCGATAAGGACACTAGGGAGTAACAGGAAGCCACTGAAGCCGGTATCTACTATGGCATCAACGCGAGCTTCGCCAGCGGGACCGCTGATAGCCAAGGGGACTACTGCATCGCGACGAGCATTGACGTTATCTACCAGTGGCATGCTCGTCCTCGGTAGCCGATGCGGTAGGCAGTCTCGGCACCGACGCGAGCGAGGAAGAGTACCCGCGCCGGGTACTCGGTGCGTGCCGCGCGGAGTGCCTCCAGGTCACTCGTTTCTAGGAAGTAGTCACCGTTCTCGACATTGATGACCACGAATTCGTCGTTATGATCCGGCTCCAGGAGCGCTTTGAGGCGGGTATCGTAAAGCTCCTGGCCGAGGTGTGCTATCTCCTCGGCAGTTCGTTCCTTGACACGCATGGATAATCCCCTCCAACCGACTATATGCGGGCGAAAAGCAGTGCGGTAGTGCCATGGCGCCGGGGAGGTGCTGTCATCGTTATCCGGGGCGTGGTCTCACATAGCTCCTCGCGCAGTGCCGACGTGCGGACATGCTATGCTGTTTAGTGGGAGGTGTGCTGGCACCGTTGGTAGTCAGTCGCCGACATGTTGGGGGCGAGGCAGGTGGAAGATGGGTGCTCTGGTTGGTCGCTTGTTCAAGGCCGGGTTGGTGGTAGTCCCCAGCATGGTGGTCGGGGTACTAATCGGCATCGCAGCGCAGGCCGGCTTCCTCGGAGCGGGGGGTACTCCGCTGATCGGCGGAGAGACAATCTCCGGCCGTTGGATTACGCCGTTCGATAGTGGTACGGCACACAACCGCAGCGCGCTCTTCGATGAGGAGCAGATGCGGCGTCTCTACGAGGCAGTGGCGCCGTCCATTGTGAGCGTTACCGGCCCATCCAGGAGAGGGGGCAGGCAAGGCACCTCCTCCGCCTCCGGCATAGTCATTGATACCGATGGCCACGTGCTCACGAACAATCACGTTGTGGAGGGCCTGGGGGGCCAAATCGAGGTGGTGCTTGCCGGTGGTCAGCGCGTGCCGGCGGAGGTGCTAGGACGCGATCCTGGTAATGATCTGGCCGTGCTCAAGGTGGATGTGTCTGGGAAGCGGCTGCCGGTGGTGCCGCTGGGCGACTCGGCGCTGGTCCGACCGGGTGATCTCGCCATCGCTATCGGGAATCCGGCCGGCATGGAGCGTGCCATCACGGTCGGGGTTATCAGCGGGCTGGACCGGACCCTCGGCCGTAGTGAATACCGGCGTGCCCTGCGGCAGCTCCTGCAGACCGATGCTGCGATCAACCCTGGCAATTCCGGTGGGGCGCTGCTCAACTCGAGCGGCGAGGTCGTCGGCATCAACACGGCCATTGACGCCTCACAGGGCCGCTTGCCCAGCTTCGGCGGCATCGGCTATGCCGTCCCGATCAACACCGCCCTCCGCTATCTGGAGCGCATGAAGAACGGCGAGATCATTGAGCATCCCTTCTTGGGGTTGAGCGGGAACGTGATTACTGCGGCGCGAGCCAACCAGCAGGAGCTTCCGGTGACGCACGGCATCCTCATCGCAGGGGTCCGAGTGGGCGGTCCGGTAGCAAAGGCCGGCTTGTGCGCCCGCGATATCGTGACCCGCATTGATGGCCGGCGCCTGCTTACGATGGATGGTTTAGGCGGCTATCTCGATGCCGAGCGAACCGTCGGGGACATCGTGGAGTTGACGGTGCTCCGCGGAGACGACGAGTTGACGTTGAAGGTAACGCTTGGTCCGTGGCCGGACCGGTTTGGCGAACTCAACAGACAGACTTGCTCGTAAGGAGCCAACGCAGTGACTACCTCAGCCAGGATCGTCGGACTCAACGTCTCGCCGGGCGGCGTGCCCAAGCTGCCGGTCGCCGGCGCCAGCGTCGGGCTGCTCGGACTCGACGGCGATGGCCATCACTTTCCCTCGCACGGTGGCCGGAACCGCGCCGTCGTGCTGTTTGGCCTGGAGCAGATTGAGCAGCTACAGGCGGACGGTCACCCCATCACGCCGGGATCCGTCGGGGAGAACGTGACCACGGCCGGGCTGAACTACCGGACACTGTGCGTCGGTGATCGTCTGCGGTTGGGTGAGAGCGTCGTGCTCAGGCTCACAGGCCATGCCGCCCCCTGTCGGACGATTGCGGGCGCGTTTGCCGACGGGGACGTGACCCGTGTGCTGGAAGCAAAGCACCGTGGCATGAGCCGCGTGACGGCGTGCGTGCTGACGACCGGTGAAGTTGCTCCCGGCGACCCCATCGAGGTCCTGCCCCGGCATAGCGGGAGTTAGCAGCAGCACAGAGGGCCCGCGGTCGGAGCGCCGGCACACTATCGTGTCTTGGCTGCTTGCGTCTCCCTCAATGCCGGTGGCAGTCGGCGCACTCTTTCTTGAGGAAGGCGGGCGTGTGGTGCGAGGGCGGCAGCGACGGGCGTGAGTGGCACTTGATACACCAGCCATCGGGGACTTCGGCACGAATCGGCTCCTCGAAACGGCCGGTGAAGTGAGCAAATAGCTCGCGGCTGCCTTGGAGCTGTGCTCCGATGACGCCCGCGATCCCTGGTCCGCTGTGGCACTGGATACAAGTCGGGTGATGCTCGGCGAACCCCGACCGGAGCCACGTCTCGTAGGCCGGCTTGATCTCGTGGCACGAGGCGCAAAACTCCGGAGATTGCTCCAGCGTATATGCAGCCGTGCCGGCCGCGAGGCCCAGGACCAGCGCTACCACGGCCGCCAAGGCGAGACGTTTACCGATGCTCATGTCCGGGTCCTACCTGTGGTCGTGCCGACCGGCCGGCGCCGCTCACTCCTGCGTTATCCTATAGGCCACGTGGATCGGGCGGAGTGACGGATTGGTAGCGGTGCGAGAACCAACACCTCGATCAGGTATAGCGCCGAGCTGCGGCCTCGCGGTCATTAGCGTCAACTATACTGCCGGCCCGACTATCCTGTGCCGTGCTCTGGAGGAGGGGCTATTTTGACCATGCCGCGCCAGGACGAGCTACGTGTCTTTGGGGTGGGCGGCCTGCCCGAGATAGCGCCCGGTGACGATCTTGCTGCGCTGATCCTGACGGCACTGGAGCGCGAGCGCGAGCGCCTTGCCCCGCGCGATGTCGTCGTGGTGACCCAGAAGGTCGTCTCGAAGGCGGAAGGGCAGGTCGTGGACCTTGCGACCGTCGCGCCGTCCCCCTTTGCCCAGCACTATGCCGCCGAGCACGACAAGGACCCGCGGCAGATCGAGGTCGTGCTGCGGGAAGCGGCGCGCATCGTGCGTATGGACCGCGGCGTGCTCATCTGCCAGACGCGACACGGCCTGATCTGCGCCAATGCCGGCGTGGATCGCTCCAATGTGCCTGGCGAGGCGACCGTCACGCTGCTGCCGCGCGATCCCGACGCCTCGGCCCACCGGCTACGGGCCGCTTGGGGCGCCGCCGGCGTGGAGGTGGCCGTGATTATCTCCGATACCTTTGGGCGACCCTGGCGGCGCGGTCAGACCAACATAGCGATTGGCGCTGCCGGCATTGCCCCGCTCCACGACTACCACGGGCAGACGGATGCACAAGGCCGTAGCTTGCGTGCGACCTCCTTGGCCATCATTGACGAGCTGGCAGCCACCGCCGAGCTGGTGATGGGGAAGGTGGCGCAGGTCCCGGTGGCGGTGATCCGCGGGTACGATTATCTGAGCGCTGAGGAAGCACCGGGCGCGGGCGCGCTCGTGCGCGAAGCTGAACAGGACTTATTCCGCTAGGCGAGCGCCGGCGAGGTGCGGCTACTTGCTGGCCCCATCCGCACGCAAGCGGCTGACGAGGTGCTCCACAATACGCCCCAAGCGCGCTACCAGCTGCTCGCGGTACCAAGCCGGCGCTTTCGCCGCCAGGAGCTGATCGGGAGTGCCGCGGGCCAGGCTGGCCGCTAGGCGGCCGGCGTGCTCCCGGTCGGCGTGAAGGTAGACCGTGCCTTCGGGGTAGGTGACCGCGTTGGGACCGGCGCCGCAGAGGCCGAGGCAGCCGGAGCGCACGACGGCGATGTTGGTGGTGCCCTGCGCGCGCAGCGCCGCGACGAACGCCGCACGCGATTCGGCGGCGCCGCTGAACCGGCACGAGTTGGACTCGCACCAGAAAACCCAGCGGTCATAGGGGCTGTCTGCCGCGGCGTGGGCATCCTGAGCGGATTGTGCGGGCTTGTCCTTCATTGGCCTCCAGGCATCAGCCGGCAGACCTGCTGCCGCGCTGCCTTTCCTGGTGCGTAGTGTAGCAGCAAAGGCCGGGCGCGCTCCCGGAGCCTCGGCCACAGCGCGAGCGGTGATTTCCTCTCCCCGGTCCCTGGCAAGCACCGACGGCGGCGAGGACTGCCGTCCGCATTCCCGTTGAAACACCAGAACCACTGACGCTCCCACCCCCTCGCGGTGGCTGCATTAGGCAGCCCTATCACTGGGACTTTCCACCAATGTGTCGCTGCGTGCTGACGACACCGCAGAGTGCGTGGGGGCTGCGGTGAGACCGAACAAGTGAGGTAGCCGTGCAAGAAAGCGCTGTGCTGGAAGCGACAAGGACACAGCAGGGTGTGCCGGCCGTGCAGTCGAATGGCTGGTCGGTCCGGAAGGAAGCGGTGAATCCGGCCGGGCCGCGCTCCAAGACTGGCGCCGGACCTGATTCGGCGGCCGCCCAGACGAGCACGGGCCTGCGTCGACTCGTGACCTGTGTCGTGGAGCCGCGCCAAGTGCTGTGGCTGCGGAGGCTCGCCGGCGGCGACGACGGCAAGCTCGGAGAGTCCCTCGCCAGTGCTATCGCTCGGGGCCTGAAAAAGCTGCGCGCGCAAGCGCCGCAGGATGTCGTGAGCGCAGCGCTGAAGCCGCGGGACCGCGTACTGGGATCGCGGACGGTTGCCGGCACGCTCGGTCCCGAGATAGTGAAGGAGTTGGAAGACCTCGCCGCCGCCGTGGGCGACGGTGCAGCGACCGTGCGGGCGCTGTCGGTTCATGCGCTCCGGGTGGCGTACCTTGCCAAGCACCCGAAACAGCCGGAGGAGGTGCCGCCGCTACCACCGTCGCCGCTGGCCGCTATCTTCCGGCCCGCACCGCTGCCGCCACCGTCTTCCCCGTCACAGGCGGGGCGGGGCGGTGAGGCAAAAAAGCTGGGCGGCACGGGTAGTCTGCTGCCACCGGGCACGGTCCCAGCGCAACTCCGGGCAGCGTTGGCCAATGGCTCGCAGAGCGACCGCACCGGCTTCGCCCGCGTGCCGGCGCGACAACGTATGCGTGCTGCCGGCCCCCCGCCGCTCACCCCCGAAGACAAGGCCGAGTTGGTGAAAGGGCCGCTCTTTACCGTCAAGGAAATCCGGGCCAAGCGCGAAGAACTGGGCCTCAGCCAGGCCCGTCTCGCCCGCGCCCTGGGCGTTTCCCGTGGCCTGGTAGCCGAGGCCGAGCGCGGGCGCCGCGCCGGTGAGCGCACGCGCCAGCGTCTGACCGCCGGGCTGCGGCGGCTGCTGCGGCAAGGGGTGGACGAGACCCGGAACCAGCACGACGGCGCGGCGGAGTCGAGCGACGCGCCGGCTCAGACACCGGTCGCTCTAGCCTCCTGACGTTACCTACCCCCAATCCCCTCCCTGCCGGGAAGGGCCGGGGGTTAGGTCCAATCGCTGCCGGCATACACGGTTTGTATGTCTCTTCGGCTGAACACCGATGACGTGGCAGGACTGCACTCCCCTCCATCCGGCAGATCGTGCGGCTCCGGCTGGTCGCCTGGCGGTCAGAGCGCCCGTCACAAAGGTATGGCTTGCTTTGCCCCAAACCGTCGCGTTACCCACGGATACGCTCGGACTGGATGAGGTCGGCCGCGGCGCTTTTGCCGGGCCACTGGTCGCGGCCGCGGTGATGCTACCGGCCGACGTGCAGCGCCAGCTAGGAGAGCACGCGCTCCTCCTGCGGGACTCTAAGACTCTCAACCGCACGGAGCGCGAGCTGATGGCAAAGCGTATTGCGGAGTTGGCTCAAACGGTCCGCACGGTGACGGTCTCGACAGCCGAGATCAACGAGCACGGTGTCGGCTGGGCCAATCGCGAGGCCTTCCGCCGGCTGATCGAGGCCATCGAGGCGCCTGCCTATGTTGTTGATGGCCGCGTCGCACCGCCGGTCTCCGCCGCGCGAGCGTCGCGCTTGCTGGTGCTCCCGCGAGCGGATGCCACCGTGCGCGCGGTGGCGGCGGCATCCATCGTCGCCAAGGTCTACCGCGACCGGCTGATGCGCGAGTTGCACGAGCGGTGGCCGCTGTACGGCTGGGCACGGAACGTCGGGTACGGCACGCCGCAGCATATCACCGCCATCGAGCAGCACGGCACAACCCCGGAGCACCGGACGGCTTTCGTCCGCACGGCCCTGCTGCGCCGGGCAATACAGCGCCAGCAGACTACCGGCGGATGCTATCAGCAAGCATCCCTGGCGCCGGAGCAGACTGCCGCTCACCGCGAGCTAGGACGCGATGAGTAAGCGTCCCCCCACGATGGCGGACCATCGTCGGGGTCTTGGGCGCCGCGGTGAGGCGCTGGCCGAGGCGTACTTCCGCACCCACGAATACAAGATCATCGCGCGGAACTACCGCTGTCGTGCCGGTGAGATGGACCTCATCGTGGAGCAAGACAACATCCTAGTCTTTGTCGAGGTCCGCGCGCGGCGCGGGACCGCTGCCGGCACGCCCGAGGAGAGCATCACCCCGACCAAGGCGCAGCGGCTCATCACCGTCGCCGAAACGTATCGCCAGGAGCGGCCGGGCGCGCCGGAGTCGTGGCGCATTGACCTCATCGCCATCGAGGTCAGCGAGCGGGGGCGCCTGCTCCGCCTCGACCACATTCCCCACGCGGTCGAGGGATAGTCCGACCGGGGGAGGCTTTCGGTTGGAGTGGTCAGGTGGCTCGAATGAACCCCAGGCCGGGGATGTCGGAGAAGTCGCGGTCATGCGAAGCTAACGGACAATCCAACAGGATGGCGGTTGCGGCAATCCAGGCATCCGCCACCTTCCCCAGGCTGCCCGGAGCAGTTAGGTCATTACCATGCCGCCGGTGACGTTGTACGCCTGACCGGTGATGTAGGCGGCATCGTCGCTGGCGAGAAAGGCTACCAACCCCGCCACGTCCTCCGGCTCTTGGACCCGGCGGAGCGGAACTCCCTCCAGCCGCCGACGGATCGCCTCGCCCACCGGCAACCCTTCCTGCGCGCTGATTACTTTGTCAATGTGCTCCCACATCGCCGTAGCGACGATGCCGGGGCACACGGAGTTCACGGTGATGTTGTGGGGCGCAAGCGCGAGTGCCGACGCCTGCACCAGATTTACCACCGCGCCCTTGCTTGCCGAGTAGTGGGCAAAGTAGGGATTGGGCCGCCGGGCCGCCGCGGACGCGGTGCAGATAATCCGGCCCCCGGTGCCTTGAGCGATCATCTGGCGAGCCGCCGCCTGGATGCCAAAGAGCGTGCCCTTCAAGTTGACGGCCTGGACGCGATCCCAGTCCTCTTCGGTGAGGTCCAGGAGCGCCTTGACCTGGATAATGCCGGCGTTGTTGTGGATTACGTCGAGCCGGCCAAACGCCTGCACGGTCTTGGCCACCATCGCATCCACTTGGGTCTTGTCGGTGACATCGGCCTGGAGCGCCATTGCCTGCCCGCCCGCCGTTTCGATAGCGGCAGCAACCGCCTCCGCCCCGGCGCGGTTGTAGTCGGCGACGACGACGGACGCGCCTTCCTGCCCGAATCGCTCGCAAACCGCCTTGCCGATACCGGCCGCGCCGCCCGTGATGATGCTGACCTTGCCGGCCAGTCGTTGTGCTGCGCTCATGCCCCCTCGCCTCTCTGCTCCTCGGCCTGCCCGGTGCCCTACTTGGTATCCACACCAAACGTCCGATTCTCTAACGGGAAGGACACTCGCGCGCCGCCCTGCTGATGCGAGAGGTGTAGCCCCAGTACCATTTCCAGCGCCCGTGCTGCCCGTACCTCGTCGCAACTCGGCGTGCCGCCCTCGTCGAGCACCTGCACTAGCTCGGCCATCTGCGCGACGGCAAAGCTCTGCTCAGTCGGCGGCGAGAGCAGCGGCCCCGGCTCCAGCACCCGGCTGCTCTGGGAGGCCTGGCGCCAGAGCTGGACATGGTGCAGGTCGTTCCAAATCTGGATTTTGCCTTCGCTGCCGGAAATCTGATACGTCCGCGGTCCCGGCGACGCGCCTTCCATCAGCAGATGCACGCCGTTACGCATCATGATGTAGCCGCCGCCGCCGGGGTCCATCGTCGGCCACTGCTCCTGCGGCAGGTCCGCGGGCACGTCCACAACCCCGCACGCCCATTCGGGGTCAACGTCGCCGGCGAACCCGGCCAAGGCGTCCGTCTGGTGGGTGCCGAGGTGTAGGAGTGTCCCCATGGCGCTACAGGTGATCGCCCGCACCTCGCCGATGGCTCCCTCTTGAATCCAGGCCTGTGCCTGCTGGTAACGCACGTTCCACCGCGCAACGTGGCTACACGAGTAGGCGACGCCATGCGTGCGGCAGGCGGCGATGATCCGGTCCGCCTCGGCCATCGAGGTAGCGATGGGCTTCTCACAGTAGATGCCCTTGACCAGCCCCGTCTCAGCAACGCCGGCGGCGAGGGCGGCGTGTGTGCTGCCGTAGGAGGTCACGATGGCCACGATGTCAGGACGTTCCTGTTCGATCATCTCCAGGTAGTCGGTGTAGGCAGCCGGAATATCCCAGCGCTGTTGCATCCGTTCGGCCAGCTCGCGATCCAGGTCACAGCAGGCCACCAGCTCCACGCGGTCAATGGCGCGGCACACCGTGGCCACCGCGCCGGGGACCCACTCCGTACTCCAAGGGTCGTTGTCGTCACGTTGGCTCTGCAAGTCGTCAGACCAACTACCCATCCGCGAGCAGCCAATGCAGACCACACGGTACGTCTTCGACATCCACTTCCTCCTCTACCAGCGCGCGGACTGGCGCGAGATCGGGCATGTTAGCGCCTAATTCAGACTCGCTCGAACGCGATCTGCCTCATTCCCCACTCGGTCGTGGCCGCGGCGTCGGCAGCGCCCGCCTCGGCTTCTAGTTCGTCCGCCAGCCGGCGGATTGCGTCGGCGCCATACGTGTCGGCGACGAACGGATGGTCCCGCCACGTCTCCAGGTTTAGCCGAAACATTGTCGCGGCGCGCCGGTCCGGGACCCGCAGCCGCCGGACGGTATCTATCTTACTCCTCAGTAGACCCGGCGCGGCGACGTTACTCAAGGTCGGGCCGACGTACAGGGTATTGCTTTGGTGGTCGAGCAGTGCGGTCGTGATAGTCAGGTAGCGTGACAGCACACGGTTGGCGGTGCTGATCGAATCCGTCTCGTCCAACAGGAGTCGGCCGCGTGGCACGAGTTGCGTGGCCCAGCCGCGGATCGTAGCCGTCGGGTCGCGCAGGTGGGTGGCGACGAACCGCGCGTAGATGAGATCGGCCGGCCCGACGGGAAAAGGGACGGCGGCCGCGTCGTGGACCAGGTACGACACGTCGCTGTCCCCGGCGCGCTGCGCCTCCGCGATGAACGCCTCCGAGCGGTCAATGCCCACCGTCCGCTGCGGCCGCAGCACGTCGGCGACGAGGCGGGTGGTGTATCCCGGCCCGCAGCCGACGTCCACGGCGAGAGTTGGCTCACTAGGCGCCGCCGCGCGCAGGAACGGCCGCGACGACTCGGCAAACACCTCGGACAGCACCCGCAGCCGGTGCGCGGCTACGTCGCTGTCGCCGAACAGGTACCGCGGCGGTCGTGAGCCGGCTCCGTGCCGTGCAGCCACACCCTCACCTCCCTGGGGCCGGCCCGCATCGAGCAGCACCGCTGCCGGATACCTCTGGAGCGCCGCCGAGTATAGCAGCGGCACGGGAGCCGACTGGCCGGTGCTGGCACGCCGTCGGAGCAGCCGGTAACGTTGCAGCGGCCAGGGTATCCTAGCCCCCACCCTGAACCTCCCCCGTTGCGACAGGGTAGGGAACACCTCGTCCCCCTGCGGAGCGGGGGGGCCATTGGGGGGCCGGAGCCTGACCAGGGAGGGAACGACGATGAAATTGGTGCGGTATCGCGAGCCGGTTTCGGGCAACCGCGTAGGTGTGCTCGAAGGGGATCAAGTTGTGCCGCTCGTCGGCTGGGGTACGACGACCGACCTCATCGAGGGAGCAATCAGCCGCGGCGTATCCGTCGCGGAGCTGGCCGCGGCGGAGCGCGCTGACTCCAAGGCGTGGCCCCTTTCGTATGCCGACCTCGACGTGCCACCGGCGGCCGACCGTGCCCATCTGATCAGTCCCATTGCAGCGCCGGAAATCTGGGCGTGCGGCGTGACCTATCGGCGCAGCGCCGAGTTCCGCGAGGGCGACATGCAGACCGGCAAGGGCATCTACGATATGGTCTACGACGCGGCGCGCCCCGAAATCTTCTCCAAGGGCGGCGACTCGCGCTGCGTCGGCCCCAACGCGGCCGCAACGATCCGCGCCGACTCGGCGATTACCGTGCCGGAAGCCGAGCTGGCCTACGTGCTCGGCGCGAACGGCGACATCGTCGGTTATACGATCTGCGACGACGTCTCGGCGTGGGACATCGAGCGCGAGAATCCGCTCTACCTGCCGCAATCGAAGGTTTTCTACGGCTGTACCGTGCTTGGACCGGTGCTCGTGACGAGTGATGAACTGACCGACCCGTACAGCTTGGACGTGCGCTGTGTGATCGAGCGGGAGGGGCAAGTCATCTTCGACGAGTCGGTCGGGACGGACCGGATCAGGCGGCGGTTCGATGAGCTAACCGCGTACCTGACGCTCAACAACCCCATCCCGGTCGGCACGGTCGTCTCGACGGGTACCGGTGTTATCGTTCCCCCGGAACTGGGCCTACACGCGGGCGACAACGTAGAAATCACGATCACCGGCATCGGCACCCTCCGCCACACGATGGCCAAGCTCCCCCGCGACTGGACGGCCTAGGCTCCGCCGGGACGGCGGTGCGCCTGCTACACTGGCTGCCGAACGTCGGGGGAGGTCGTTGGCCATGCAGCTTATTGACTCGCACCTACACATCTGGTCGTCGGATGAGGCACGCTTTCCGTCCGGCGCCGAAGGTCCCGGCGGGCAGACGTGGGACGCCGCGGTCGAGACGCTGCTCGGCTATATGGATCGTCACGGCGTGGAGCAGGTGGTGGCGATCGGCCCGCGGCGCTACCTGCAAGACCCGAGCTATCTGCTCGACGCCACCGGTCGCTTTCCGGACCGCGTGATCCCGGCAGCGCGGGTCCATGCGGACGATCCGGCGGCCGTGAGCCGGCTCCACGAGCTGGCCAACGAGCATAACGTCCGCGGCATTCGGCTGGTCTGTTATGGCCAGCGGACGAGCGCGTGGCCGGCCGAGGCGGCCTTCGAGCCGGTGTGGCGGGCCTGTGCCGACCTGGGCATCACCATCGGCTTTCTGACCAACCCGGACGAGCTCCTGGCGATAGGCGCGGCCGCGGGCCGGCATCCGCAGGTCAAGGTGGTCATTGACCATTGGGGTGGTATCCGGGCCGCGGAAGGGCCGGCGTTCGACCGCTTTGCGACCGTGATGGCGCTGGCGAGCCGGCCGAACGTCTATCTGAAGGCGACCTGCTTCCGACGCACGTCGCTCGCCGAGTTCCCCTTCACGGACGTGCATCCGTTACTGCGGCGGGCGCTCGATGCGTTCGGCCGCGAGCGCGTCATGTGGGGCACCGATTTCGGGGGCGGTGCTCGTGGCGGGGAAGAATATGGGGAGGAGGTGGCCGCGATTACCGGCCACCTGGACTGGCTGGCGCCGTCGGACAAGGAGTGGCTCCTGCGGCGGTCGGCCCTGCAAGCCTGGCGGGGTGCCGGCCCCCCACCCTAGCCCTCCCCCGTTGTGACAGGGGAGGGAACACGCCGTCCCCCTGCGTAGCGGGGGGACCATTGGGGGGCCGGCCGCGACGAGGACTGAGCAATGGAAGAGAAGCTGGTCCGCTTGACGAGCGACCTCGTAGCAATCGAGAGCGTCAATCCCGGCTATCCCAGCGGCAGCCGTGGCGAGGGCGCGATGGCGGCGTTCGTCGAGGATTACTGTCGGCGGCTGGGCTTGGACGTGCAACGGCAGCCGGTGCATCCGGGGCGCGACAACGTGATGACTCGCCTCACGGTACCTGGGGCGCGACAGACCTTGCTCTTCGAGGCGCACATGGACACGGTGGCCGGGGACTCGATGGGCGAGCGGGCGTGGCGTCCCGAAGTGCGCGACGGGCGGCTGTACGGCCGCGGCTCATGCGATACCAAAGGCTCCCTGGCCGCCATGCTCGTGGCGCTAGAGCTGCTGCTGGCACGGCGCGCTGAACTGAACATGCACGTGGCGCTGCTGGCCACGGTGGACGAGGAGCTTCAGTTCACCGGGATCAGGCACTTCGTGGACAGCGACGAGCGCGTGGAGGCTGCGGTCGTTGGTGAACCGACCGACTTGCGCGTTGTGATTGCCCACAAGGGCTGTCTGCGGGTGCGGGTCTCGACGTTGGGCCGCGCCGCCCATAGCGCCCGCCCGGAGGTCGGCGTCAACGCCATTGACCACATGGCCGACGTGCTGTACGCGCTGCGGGGCCTCCAGGAGCGCCTGCCCGCACGCCAGCATCCGCTCGTCGGCTCTCCTACCCTCAGCGTGGGGATCATCGAGGGCGGCACGGGGGTCAATGTCGTGCCGGACCGCTGCACGATTGACGTTGATCGGCGTACCATCCCCGGTGAAGGCATGGAGAGCGCCCTCGCCGAGATTGATGCGCTCCTCGCCGACGTGCGGCGCTCGCGGCCCGACGTGCGGCTCGAACTCAGTCCGCCCACCACCGAGGACTGGCCGCTCGATACGCCGGTTGATGCTGCCGTCGTACAGGCTGCCCAAGCGGCCTGCCGCGCTCTCGGGCGCCCGGATGCGCTCTTGGGAGTGCCGTACAGTACGGATGCGAGCAAGCTCTGGGCGCTGCGGGAGGTGCCGAGTATCGTGCTCGGTCCAGGCTCCATCACGCAGGCGCATACGGCCGATGAGTTCGTGCCGGTCGCACACCTGAGCGCCGCCGCCGAGATATACGAGCGCACGGCGCTGGAACTGAGTGAGCAGTTGTCGGGGCGTAGTTAGTACTGCGCCTCCCTATCCCTAATCCCTACTACTAGCTACTAGCCTGTGCTAGGGCTGTTTCCGGGAGCAATGGCGATGAGGATCACTGATTGGCTGTACCTCGTCGGGAGTGGACAGGTGGGCTTTCGCCTGACCGACGACTACGACTGTCACGTCTATCTGCTCGACGGTGGCGACGAATATGCACTGATTGACGCCGGTGGTGGGCGTTCGACGGACGAGATTGTCGCGCAGATCGCGCGGGAAGGTCTCAATCCCCGGCGGGCTGCGGCCCTTTTCGTCACCCACGCTCACGTAGACCACGCCGGCGGCGCCGCCGGGCTGCGTGAGCGGCTGGGGCTACAGGTGGCCGCCTCGCCCGAGGTAGCCCAATACCTGCGCTCCGCCGATGAGCGGGGCAGCAGCCTCGATGTGGCCCGCGAGGGCGGCGTGTATCCGCCGGACTTCGTTTTTGCGCCGTGTCCGGTGGATCGGGAGCTTGCCGACGGAGACACCGTACAGGTTGGCAATCTGGTCATTGAGGCACTGGCAACCCCCGGCCACTCCGCCGGTCACCTCTCCTACGTCGTGCGGCGGGATGATGAGGTCTTTGCGTTCACCGGGGATGCCCTGTTCGCCGGGGGCGCGATCCTGCTCCAGAACATCTGGGACTGCTCGCTCCACGACTCGATTCGGAGCGTGGAGCGCCTGGCCGCGCTGTCGCTGGACGGCCTGTATCCAGGCCATGCCACTTTCGCCGTGCGCGATGGGCGCCGCGAGGTGGACAAGGCCATGGAGTCCATACGCCAACGCCTCCCGCCGCGCCAGCTCCACTAGGTCGTGCCTCACCCCGGCCCTCTCCCCCGGGAGAAGGCCGGGGGAGAGGGTTGCGCGGCGCCGCGACGGGCGCGAGCAGGCGGGCCTTTGATAGCATAGTGAGCCGGAGTTGCAGCGTGGGCTGCCGTTCCTGTGTTGTCTGGCCGCCGCCGGGGCGCCGCTCGGTGCCGTGTGGAGCCGACCCATGCGCTGCCGACAGTTCCGGCGTGTAGCGGCGCAAGTCGAGCGAACGGAGAAGGGGATCAGCCAGGAGTCATATGTTTGTCACACTGCGTGAAGGCGAAAGTCAGGAAGGCCTACTGAAACGCTTTGGCAAGGGCGTGCAGAATAGTGGACTCTTGCGCCAGGTCAAGGCCAAGCGTTTCTTCGTATCCCGTAGCGAGAAAAATCGGATTGCAGAGCGGAAGGCGTTAGCACGGCACCGGCGGCGGCTACGCAAAGAAGCATCCGCCGAGGCCCGCCGCACAACCCGCGGCCGGAGCCGCTAACGCGCTACTGCCCGGCGCTTCCTCGTACACAACGACTCTTCTGCGAGTGCGGCGGGGATTGTCGCCTACGTATCGCTACGACCGGCGCTCTCTTCCGGCTGCTAGACGGCGCTCCTCAGGAGTTGCCGGTTGTTGAGCCGAGATTATCCGCCTCAGTCTGCGGCCGCCGCCAGCCTCGTTCGGCCGCTTGTTTGATTGCCGCCCCGGTGGAGTTACAAGCGCGGCAGCGCCCGTAGCGGCCGCAACACGCCGACTCGCACCGATGCTTCTGTCGCTACTCGCGCGATCCCCTGTCACCGCTATAATCTCCTGTAGGGCGCGCGCCGGCCCGCTGCTGCCGTAGTGCGTGCTTCCTACCGACCACATAGGCGCTACCGTGCTGCGCGGTTGCTCTGGACGTGACGAGGCTGCGCTTTGGCGCCGCAGGGAGCAGGACTGATGATGGATGCACTCGGTCGGCTGTCGGAGATGAGCCGACAAGTGTTGGCGCTGGCGAAGAAAGAGGCGGCCTTTTTCCAGCACGATCAGATCGGCACCGAGCACATCCTGCTGGCGATGACCGCGGTCCCTGAAGCCCTCGCTACCCGCCTGCTCCGGCGGCAGGGCATCGATCCGCAGGTCGTGGTGCGTGAGATTGTCTCCAACTTAACGATTGGCCAGGCCGCCGACAGTCAGAACATTGTCCTCTCGATGGCTGCCCGCCGCACGATTGAAGTGGCGAGCCGCGAGGCCCAGCGGATGAATGCCGAGTACATCGGCACCGAACACCTGCTCCTCGGCATCCTGCATGATCGCGACAGTCTCGCTACGCGCATCTTGGTCAAGCTCGGCTTGGATATCGCCGCGCTCCATCGCCAGGCGGGAGGCCTTACCGAGCGCGTGCGGACGGGTGCGGGTGCGGGAAAACGGCGGCGCCAGCGACCGCGGCGGGAAGGCAAAGCGTCCCTGCTGAGTACCTACGGCCGCGACCTGACACAACTGGCGCGCGTGGGTCGCACGGACCCGCTGGTCGGGCGGGAGCAGGAGCTACGGCGCATGGCCCAAGTGCTGCTGCGCCGTACCAAGAACAACCCGGTGCTGGTGGGAGATGCCGGCGTCGGCAAGACCGCCCTTGTCGAGGGGTTGGCCCGTAGCATCACCGCCAAGGAAGCGCCCGCCGCTCTCCACGGGATGCGGATTGTCCAGCTCGATCTGGCCGGCGCGGTCGCCGGAACGAAGTATCGCGGCGATTTCGAGGAGCGGCTCAAGGGCCTGCTGGCCGAGATCGTCAAGGCCGGGAACGTCATTGTCTTCATTGACGAGCTACACATGCTCCTAGGTGCCGGTGGGGCGGTAGGGGCGCTGGACGCGGCCAGCTTGCTCAAGCCGGCCCTCGCACGTGGCCTGATCCGCTGCATCGGCGCTACCACGTGGCGTGAGTACCGGCGCTACATCGAGAGCAACGGGGCGCTGGCGCGTCGCTTCCAGCCCGTCGAGGTGGTCCCGCCGTCAACGGACGAAACCGCGGACATCTTGCGTGGCCTGCGCGAGGTCTACGAGACGTTCCACGGTGTCGTCATCGACGACGACGCGCTGGTAAGCGCGGCGCAGCTGTCCCACCGCTACATCATGGACCGGGTGTTGCCGGACAAGGCGATTGACGTTGTAGACGAAGCGGCGGCCAAGGCGAAGGTCAAGCGGCTGACCCCGCCGCACGAGTTACGCCGCAAGCAGCGGATGCTGGAGCAGATGCAGACCGAGCGTGACATCGCGATTGATTGGCACGAATACGAGCGGGCAAACCGCCTCGCCCAGGAGGAGCGCGACCTGCGCTCCCAGATCGAGCAGCTACGCGGTGAGTGGCGCCAGGAGGCGCGGTCCACCGCCACGCCGATTGGCCCCGACGACGTGGCGGAGGTCATCGCCGGCTGGACCGGTGTGCCCGTGGCCAGCGTCTCGCAGGCCGAGGCCGATCGTCTGCTCCACGCCGAGGAAGTGCTGTCGCAGCAGATCGTCG
Organism: Chloroflexota bacterium; assembly: GCA_965220865.1. Classification (GTDB taxonomy): domain Bacteria; phylum Chloroflexota; class UBA11872; order UBA12225; family JAJDUF01; genus JAJDUF01. The sequence continues at coordinate 906,259 of OZ244848.1, read as the reverse complement.
GGCAGAACGACGCGGTCCATGCCATCTCCCGCTCGCTGCGGCGTGGCGCGGCGCACCTGAGCGATCCCAATCGGCCCATCGGCTCGTTCCTCTTGGTCGGTCCACCGGGCGTGGGCAAGACCGAGTTGGCGAAGGTGTTGGCGCAATATCTGTTCGATTCGGAGGATACGCTCATCCGCTTGGATATGTCCGAGTTCTCGGAGTACCACACGACTTCGCGGTTGATCGGTGCGCCACCGGGCTATGTCGGCTACGACGAAGCGGGTAGATTGACCGAAGCAGTGCGTCGCCGGCCGTATTCGATTGTCCTGTTCGACGACATTGACAAGGCGCATCCCTTGGTCCTGACGGTGCTGCTGCAAATCCTCGATACCGGCCACCTCACCGATGCCCACGGTACGAAGGTGAATTTCAAGAACACGGTTATCCTGCTCACCGCGAACTTTGGCAGTGAGGAGGTCAATCGCACTCCCCTGGGCTTTGCTTCGAGCGGTGAGGGTCCGAGCGCCGAGGACCTCCGGCGGAACGCCGAGGCGGCGGTAAAGCGGCGGCTGCCACCTGAGTTCCTCAACCGCCTCGATCAGGTGATCCCCTTCAGCCCGCTGACGCGCGGGGCAATGCAGCGCATCGCCGCTATCCAGCTGCGGCGCGAGGCGAGTGTGGCCGAGGAAAAGGGCTATACGCTGCGGTGGAACGAGGAAGTGATCCGGTTCCTCGCGGAGCACGGCTACGGTCCGCTGAACGGGGCGCGACCCTTGCGCGGCCTGCTGCAGAAGTACGTCGAGGATGCGCTCACTCAGGCGGTGCTCGACGGTGACTTCGTGCCCGGCGACACGATTGAGTTGACCGTCGAGGGCGAAGACCTCAAGCTCGTCAAGCAAGAGCTGGTCCCGGCTTAACCCGCGGCGCTGGCGCCGTATCCGGTCAGCGCGGCCGCCGCGGGGCGTGAGGTGACCTATATGAAACTGCCGCAGCGGCGCCACGTGGTGCTCTACAGCCAGGAAGACTGCCATCTTTGCCAGGAGGCGAGGGCGCAGATCGAGCGCGTGCAGCGGTGCATCGGTTTTCGGTTTCGAGAAATGGACATCGCGGCGGACCCGGCGCTGCTGGCGCGATACGTATTGACGGTGCCCGTAGTAGCGGTTGATGGTCGTGAGGCACTCGTGTCGCGCGTCAGCGCGTTGCGGCTGCTCTGGGCGCTGCTGCAATGAGGCGTCTGCCGCACCCCCCCGGCCGAGTGAGACCATGGACCCGGTGAACCTGTCGCTGATCGTGGCGTTCGGTGCCGGGGCGCTTTCCTTTGCCTCGCCCTGTGTGCTACCGCTGGTGCCGGCCTATATCGGTCATCTGGCCGGTCGGTCGGTCGGGAAGGAGCCGGACGCCGGACAGCGGAGCGAGACATTGGCCCATGCGCTGGCGTTTGTGTTGGGGTTCTCGGCCGTCTTTATTGTGCTCGGAGCGTCGGTCGGATTGGTCGGCTTTGTCGTCCGCGAACAGCTCCCCTGGCTGCGTTGGGTTGGTGGCACCATCTTGGTCGTGATGGGTCTCCACGTATCCGGTGTGTTGCGTATTCCCGCGCTGTATCGTGAGTTGCGGCTCTCGTTCCGGCCTAGCAGACGGTTTGGCGTGACCTCGTCCTTCCTGGTCGGCAGTATCTTTGGCGCTGGGTGGACACCGTGTATCGGGCCGATTCTCGGCGCTATCCTGCTCTACGCCTCGACCACCCAGACGGTGGGGCAGGGCGCACTGTTGCTGACCGCCTACTCGCTGGGCCTCGGCGTGCCGTTCCTGATCGCCGCACTGGCGCTCGACCGCGTGCTGGGGTTCTTGCGCCGCCTCAATCGGCAGGCACATCTGGTGGAGTGGGCCAGCGGTGCCTTAATCGTCGGGATGGGGTTTGTGGTGATGTTCAACCTCATCGGGCGCCTCGCGTCCCTCTTCCCCACTTGGATTATCTAGGCGTTTCCGGCCTGGCAATCCTCCGCGTCGCCAGGCCACTAGCTACGCCAAGGGCACGAGGGAGCGACGGACGGCTGCTGCAATATCTTCGACCGGCTCCCCTTGCGCCAGCCGCAGCAGCCACTCAGCGCTCTCCAGCTTCTCCATGCCACTACCGAGTAGATGGTCAGTGGCTTGTTCCCACGTCAAGCCAAGTGCATCGGCATGGAGTTGAACTACTTCTTCCGTGTTGAGGTAGGTTAGGGATTTCCAAGTCGCCCAAATTACTGCTTGATGGGTCCAGCAAGCGCCTGCATAGGTGCGGAGGATGCTGCTTGCCGTTGCTGGTCGGAGGTGGTTGGCTCTTCGCCGCGGTCGTAAGCAGCGAGAATTTCCAGTGCTTCCCGGTCTTCGGCAACGATCCGGCGGGAGAGCGCGGCGATTTCCGGGCGCACGTTCCGCACGCTCGGCTTCCCTGATGCCGGCTGCTTGCCGTGCTGAACCCTGGTCATCGTGCTCCTCCCGGTATTGAGCGCCACAGTGTCAGTGTAGCATGGAGCGGCGTGGCCGGGGGTGAGGCGGAGGGCCGGGTGAGGGTCTGGCATGTCAGGGGCGTGCGGAATGCGCTACTATCTGGCCTGATACCGCACGAGAAGGGAACGCATTCATGCCCCTTGCAGATTCTCCAACCCGCCTCATCCGCGCCGCGCGGCTGCTTGATGGGAGCGGGGCACCACCGGTAGACGATGGACTGGTCGTCGTCGAAGGCAAACGTATTGCCTGGGCCGGGCCTGTCGCTGCGGCACCTGAGAGCTACCGGCAAGTCGTGGAGGGAGCAGGCGCACTGCCGGGCAGCCAGTTGGTCTCCTACCCCAATGGCACGATGCTCCCCGGTCTGATTGATACTCACACCCACTTCTCGCTGCCCGCCGATGGTCGGCCCTATGAGCCGGTCATGGCCGAACCCGATGGGCTGCATCTCCTCTATGGGGTACGCAACGCGCGGCTCCACCTGGAGGGCGGTGTGACGACGGCCCGGGACCTCGGCGCCCGGCGGCGAGTGGCTTTCGACTTGCGTGCCGGTCAGCAGCTGGGCCTATTCCCGGCGCCGCGCCTGCTCGTCGCCGGGCGCTCCATCGCTTGCACTCGCGGTCACTTCTGGTTTTGCGGTGAGGAAGCGGATGGCCCGGACGCCGTGCGTCGCTCGGTGCGCCGCTTGGTACACGAGGGCGCCGATGTCATCAAGGTGATGACCACTGGTGGAGGGACAGCCGGCACACTGCCGGAGCACGCCTCGTACAGCACGGCGGAGTTACAGGCGCTTGTAGACGAAGCCCACGGTCTCGGTCGCTTGGTCGTGGCCCACTGCCGCGGGCTTGAGGGGATGAAGCGGGCCGTTGCTGCGGGCGTTGACGTGATGGAGCACTTGCAGTTTCTAGCCCCCGGGAATGGTGGCCGGCCACCGCAGGCGGCCTTCGATCAGCAGATGGCGGACCTGCTCGGCGAATCTGATGTGTTCCTGAGTCCGACCATCCAAGCTCTCGGCTATAACACTGTCTGCCGGCTCCGAGCGCGCCGCGACGCGGAAGGGCCGGCGGCGCTCACGGGCGCGGAGCAGCAAGAGTTGGCGGAGACCGAAGCGCGTGTAGCGGCCCACTTCGATATTCTGCGCCGGCTCCTTCATCTGGGCTTGGCCGACCGGTTCATCGCCGGCTCGGACTCCGGGCCGGGGACTGTCTACTTCGGCAACTTGCAGCTGGACTTGGAGGCTCTGGTGCTGGCCGGCCTTAGCCCGTTGCAGGTCGTCGCGGCCGCTACCTCGGTGGCTGCTCGCGCTGTCGGCCTGGACCACGAGATCGGCTGTCTGAAGCCGGGGCTGGCTGCCGATCTCCTCGTCGTGGACGGTGATCCCGCTACCGACATTGCAGCCTTGCGCCGAGTGCGAGCCGTGTATCAGGGCGGACGGCTCGTGCATGAGCGGTGTTGATGCTGTACGGCGCAGTGAGAGGCAGTGAGGCCGGGGGAGCGTTTGGCAGTCGGCCGCGGGGCCGGCGAATCAGGCGTTGCGTTCGCCGTCGCGCTTGCCGATGTGCCGGATGTCGCTGCCTTTGACGAGGAAGATGACTTGCTCCGCGAGGTTAGTCGCATGGTCGCCAATGCGTTCGAGGGCCTTATTCACAGACTGTACGCGCGTGCAGGCCTCGATGAGGCTGGGATTTTCGCGCATCAGCGGTAGGAGGTCGTCGTAGACGCGGTCGTACAGATCGTCTACCTCTTCGTCCCGGGCGATGACTTCCTCCGCCTTCTCCACGTCGGCGTTGACAAAGGCGTCAATTGCGCCCCGCACCATCTCCTGGGCAATGCCTGCCATTTGGGGAATGTCCACGTAGGGCTTCGGCTGTGGCAGCGCGCTCAAGTTGATGGCGCGCTTGCAGATGGTGACGGCGAGATCGCCGGTCCGCTCCAGGTCGGTGACCATCTTCAGCGCAAAGGTGACAAACCGCAGATCGGAGGCCACCGGCTGCCGCCGGGCCAGGATGTGGATGCACAGCTCGTCAATCTCTAGCTCGGCGCTGTTGACCTTGTAGTCGTCTTCGATAGTTGCTCTGGCAAGCGCGACATCGCGCTCGACGAGCGCCCGGGCCGCCTGCGCGATCATCTGCTCGACTTGACCGGCCATAAGCAGTAGCCGATGCCGCAGCTCGCGCAGCTCACGCTCGTATTCGCGGTCGGTATGCTGCCGTGCTTCCGTGGCGGTTGTCATGTCCTACCTGCCTTTCCTTTGTCCGGGGGACAGGTCAGCCGAATTTGCCGGTAATGTAGTCCTCGGTGCGGTCGTCCGTTGGTGCCGTGAAGAGTTGATTCGTCGGCCCGTACTCGATCAGATCTCCGAGCAGGAAGAACGCCGTCCGGTCGGAGACACGTGCGGCCTGCTGCATGTTGTGCGTCACGATAACCACCGTGTAGTCCTCGCGCAGCGCATGAATAAGGTCTTCGATCCGCGCGGTAGCGATCGGATCAAGCGCCGAGCACGGCTCATCCATGAGCAGCACGTCCGGGTTCACCGCCAATGAACGGGCAATGCAGAGACGCTGCTGCTGCCCACCGGAGAGGCTCCCGCCGGGCTTGTCGAGCTGGTCCTGCACTTCGTCCCAGAGCGCCGCCTGTTTCAACGCCCATTCGGCAACGTCATCGGCCGCGCCGCGCCGCAACGTGTGGGTGAGACGCAGGCCGGCCAGCACGTTGTCACAGACGGACATCGTGGGGAATGGGTTCGGCTTCTGGAAGACCATCCCGATCTGGCGCCGCACGCGCACCGGGTCTACCCGCGGCCCATAGATGTCCTCACCATTGAGCAGCACCTCGCCGCGCGCCCGGGCGCCGGGCACAAGCTCGTGCATACGGTTGAGGCAGCGGATATAGGTGGACTTCCCGCAGCCCGAGGGGCCGATCACCGCCGTGACTTGGCGCTCCGGTATCTCCATCGAAACCGAGTGGACGACCTTCTGATTGCCATACCAGGCCGAGAGGTTCTTCACTTCGAACTTCACATTCGCTGCGCTATCGTCCGCGGCGGGGCTATCGCTCGCCGTCTGCGGTCGTGGTGGTGCCGGTTGTGTTGTTGCCACGGAGAAACCTCGTCGAGCTTAGTAGATGCGCCGCTGCAAGCGGTTGCGGAGGTAAATGGCCAGGGCATTCAACAGCAGCAGCGTCACAAGCAGAACCATAATGCCGGCTGCCGCGTCGGCGATGAAGCCATGCTGTGGTCGCGAGACCCAGTTGAAAATCTGGATGGGCAGCACGGTGAAAGGCGAGTCTAGTCCGGTCGGTAAGAAGGCGATGTAGGTCAGCGCCCCCATCATAATCAGCGGCGCCGTTTCGCCAATCGCCCGCGACATCGCCAGGATTGAGCCGGTCAGGATGCCAGGGAAGGCCATGGGCAGGACGACCTGCCAGATGGTCTGCCAGCGTGAAGCGCCGAGCGCCAGTGCTCCCTCACGCAAGGAGAACGGCACGGTACGCAGCGCCTCGCGCGAGGCGATGATGATGATGGGCAGGATCAAGAGGGCCATCGTACACGCGCCGGCGATGACGCTGCGCCCCATGCCGGAGGCGCGCACGAACAGCTCCAGGCCCAACAGGCCGTAGATGATCGAGGGCACGCCGGCCAGGTTGGCGATGTTGACCTCGATGATTTGGGCCAGCCAGCTGTCGGTGCCGTACTCTTCGAGGTAGATGGCTGCTCCTACCCCCAAGGGCAGCGCGATGATGCCCGTCAGCCCGATGACGTACACGCTCCCCACGAGCGCGGGCAGGATGCCGGCGATCTCCGGCTTGCGGGACGGATAGCCGGTCAGGAAGTCCCAGCCGATGCGCTCCGCGCCGTCAATGACAACGTCGCCGATCAGGACGATGAGGACGAGCAGGGGAATGGCGATGGCCCCTAGGCAGAGGCTAACGAAGATGTGCTCGCGCGTCTTGCTGAGAGGTTGCTCAGTTTGCTGCATCTCAGAGTATCCTGCGTGCCCGTCGAGCGAGCCGCTGACTAAAGATGTTCATCGTGAAGGTCATCACGAAGAGCACGGCGCCGACGACAAAGATGGTGGAGAACTCCAGCGTCCCGTGCGGGGTGTCACCCAAGCTCACCTGCACGATATAGGCCGTCATGGTTTCGACGGCGAGCCGCGGATCGAAGGTGAGCCGCGGTTGCTGGCCCGCGGCGATGGTCACGATCATCGTCTCGCCAATCGCCCGTGAGGTGGCCAGCGTCACGGCCGCCGCGATGCCGGAGCGCGCCGTTGGCAGGATGACTTGGAAGATCGTCGGGAGCTTCTGTGCGCCGAGGGCGTAGGCGCCCTCACGTAGGCTGACCGGTACGGCGTACAGGGCATCCTCACTGAGCGAGGAGATCATCGGGATAATCATGATCCCCATGACGATGCCGGGGCTGAGGGCGTTGAACCCGGCCAAGCCGGGGATGATGTTCTGTAGCAGCGGCGTGACGAAGATCAGCGCGAAGAACCCGTAGACAATCGTGGGGATGCCGGCCAGTACCTCCAGCGCCGGCTTGACGACCCGCCGCACGCCGTCGGCGGCAAACTGGCTGAGGTAAATGGCAGCCAGCAGACCAAAGGGCAGCGCTACCACAATCGCGATAGCCGAGGTGAGCACCGTGCCCGAGATGAGCGGCCAGATGCCGAAGTGCTTGTCCAAGAAGAGGGGGGTCCACTGTGTATCCAGAAAGAACTGGGCGAACGTCACTACTCGGAAGAAGCCGATCGTCTCGAAAATGAGGACGGCGACGATCCCAGCCGTAGTGAAGATAGAGACAAATCCGCAGGCACGCAGCAAAAGCTCGATTAAGCGCTCGCCCGGCGACTTGCGGCCATGCAACCGTTCGCGCATGGCCGCCCGCCGCCGGGTTCTGTCCTGGGCTGCGACTATGGTCCCCATGTCAATACAATGCTGCGCTGCTACCGTCGGCTGAGGAGCTCCTCGATGGTAACACCGACTTCGGCGCCACCGGAGAACACGGAGCCGGTCACCCGCTGCGTGAAGCGCTCCAAGGCCAGGTCGTAGGCCCTATCGGGCAGGCGGATGTAGCCTACTTCCTCTACCAGCGGCCGACCCTGATTGAGGTAGAACTCCACGAAGGCCCGCACTTCGGGTCGGTCGGCGCCGGTCTTGCTGACGTAGATGAAGATCGGGCGGGCGAGGGGCTGGTAGGTGCCGTTACCCACGGTTTGCAGGGACGGTGCAATCGCCCCTTTGCCGTTGTCCTCGTTCCCGTCGTCAATCGGCACGACCTTGAGCTTGTCTTGGTTCTCGACATAGTAGGCAAAACCGAAGTAGCCGAGCGCGTTTTCGTCCCTGGTGATCCCCTGGACGAGGACGTTGTCGTCTTCGCTGGGGGTGAAGTCGCCGCGGCTGGCCTGGGACTCACCGTTGATGGCTTCGGTGAAGTAGTCGAAGGTGCCGGAGTCGACACCGGGGGCGAAGAGGGTAAGGGGCTTGTCGGGGAAGCCGGGGCGGATATCGCTCCACTTCATGATCTTGCCCTGGGCTGCCGGCTCCCATATCTTCTTCAGCTCGGCGGTGGTGAGGTGATCCACCCAAGTGTTCTTGGGGTTGACCACCACGGCGAGGCCGTCGAAAGCGACGGGAAGCTCGATGAACTCGATGCTCTTCTCACCGCAGAGGGTGATTTCCTTCTCCTTGATGGGCCGGGAAGCGTCGGAGATGACGGTTTCGTTGACGCAGAACTTCTTGAAGCCACCGCCAGTACCGGAGACGCCGACGGTGATGCGAGCGCGGTTGATCTTCTGGAACTCTTCGGCCACGGCTTCGGTGATGGGGAAGACGGTGCTGGAGCCGTCAATGGCGATGATGGGGGCTGGCCCCGAAGGAGCTACCCGCTGTGCCGGGCCGGCGGTCGTTCCGGTGCTCGTTTCGGTTTCGCCACACGCAGCGAGTGCCAGCGCAGTGGCACCCAGGATTCCGAGTCGTCCGATGTCTCGTCTCTTCACCTCATGTCCTCCGTCTGTATTGGGTTGGAGCCACTTCCTTCAGTGAATGAGTGTAGGGCGGCATTGTGACGGGACGGTGACAAGACAGTAACGCGAATGTGGCAGGTGATAGTCGGCAAATTCCATGGGCTGCGCTAAGAAAGCGCAGGCGCTAGGCCGAGCGGATGCGGAGTGCCTGCCCTACTCGGATGAGGTTGGGGTTGCTGAGGTCGTTGTCGCCGGCGATGGCGTCTACCGTCAGCCCAAAACGGCGGGCGAGGGTGCTCAGAGTATCGCCGGCCTGCACGATGTACGTCCTCGCTGGTGCCGGTTCGGCAGCCGCCTCCGCCGCCGCCGGCGCGTCCGGGCGAGCGGCCACGCCAGCGGCAATCGCCACGGCGATCTCCTGGCGTTTGCCGGGGCACGACAGGAACCGCCGCAGCCGGTCCGGATTGGTCAGGAACTCGCATTCGACGAGCACCGCCGGCATGTCGGTGAGGCGCAGCACCGCGAAGTCGGCCGGCTTGACGCCGCGGTTGACGTGGCCAGGGAACGCGGCCGCGAGGCGCCGCATGATGCGGTGGGCTAGGGATTCTCCAGCCGCCGAGCCGGGGAAGTGGAAGACCTCGATGCCCTCGGCCGCCGGATTCGCGGCGGCATTGGCGTGAATGCTGATGAAGAGGTCCGCTGCGTGGCGATTGCCGTGCGCTGCGCGGGCGTTGAGCTTCAGCGACCGGTCGCGGCGACGGGTCAGGAGTACGGAGTGGCCGCAGCGCGCCAGCTCTTCCTCCAGCAGCAACGCCACGTCCAGCGTGAAGTCACGCTCCTTCAGGGTAATAGCCGGCTCGCTGGCGGTGGCTGGAGCGATACCGATGGCTCCAGGATCGGCCCCACCATGGCCGGGGTCAATGCAGATTTTCACCGTCTTGGCCTCCTGTCCGGGTGACGCAATGTGTACTTGTGCTGCTTGTCACTCTGTAGGGGCCATATTGACCCGGCTGTCTCCTTTGCCAACCCCCGGCCTCACCCACCCCGTCATTCCGGCACCGGCCGCAATCCGAGACGCCCACAAGGGGGGACGCCCCTACAGGGTTGGCAGCGCCGGGCGGGGGGAGATTTTTCGTCTAGGAGCGATGGATCGCGCTCAGGAACTCGTCAAACCGGCGGGAGCCGGAAGCCAGCGCCATTCGTGGCCCCCCGGTCGGCCTGGACTGCGGCTTCCGCCGCAATGACGGGGCTGGGGGTTAGGTCGGGAGGGGGAGCGTGACCCAGAAGATGGAGCCGCGCGGTGTGGCGGCCTCCACACCCACGTCGCCGTGCATGGCGAGCGCGAGGTGCTTGACGATGGCTAGACCGAGGCCGGTGCCGCCTTGCTCCCGCGAGCGGCCGGTGTCAACGCGGTAGAAACGCTCGAAGATGCGGTCCCGGTGATGAGGGGCGATGCCGGGACCGTTGTCGGCCACCTCGATACGGACGTGCCCCGGTTGAGCGCTCCCACGAATGGAGAGGCGCCCGCCAGCGAGCGTGTACTTCACCGCGTTGTCCAGTAGATTGAGGATGATCTGATCGAGCGCGTTGGCATCCGCCTGGGCGCTGAGGCCCGGTGCCACGGCGAGGTCCAGGGAGAGGCCTTTCGCCTTCCGGTCCTGGTCAACGACCTCCAGCGCCCGCTGCACTGCCGGTGCGATCAGTACCGGTTCGAGGTGTAGCTGGTATTGGTCGGCCTCAATCTGGGCAAGCTCGAGCAGGTCGGCGACGATGCGGGCGAGGCGATCCGCTTGCCGGAGCAGCGCCTCAAGAAACTCCCGCGTCTCCGCCTCATTCTCTAGGGGGCTGAGGAGCAGAGTTTCGGCACTGGCACGGATCACGCTCACGGGGGTGCGAAGCTCGTGCGAGACGTTCGTCACGAAATCGCGGCGGATGGTTTCGAGGCGGCGCAGCTCGGTCACGTCGTGCAGCACAATAACGCTGCCGCCGGTCAACTGCTGGGGAGTGACGCTGGCGAGCACGCGCCGCGCCGTCGCTGTCGGCAGGTCGAATTCGGTTGCTGCCGGAGTGCCGCCCTGTGCCTGTGCGACCAAGTCTTGCAGGATCGGCACCCGGATGGTCTCTAGCAGCGTCCGGTCCAATGGTGGCTCGGTCAAGTCCAGTAGGGTAAGCGCGGCGCGGTTGACGAGGATGATACGCTGCTCCGCGTCCAGCGCCAGTATCGCGTCGGCAAGCCCTTCGAGTACCGCTGCGAAGCGGTCGCGCTCGGTCGCAAGCGTGGTCACGGCTTGCTCCAAGTCTTCGGCCATGCGATTGAGTGAGCCGGCCAGGCCGCCGATCTCATCGGTGGTGGCGACGGCGATCCGCTGCTGGCGTGCGCCCGCGGCCATGGCGCTCGCGCGCTGCACGAGCGACCGCAGCGTGCGCGAGAGAAAGTGCGAAGCGAGGCCGCTCATGAAGACGGCAATCGCCAGCCCGAGCAGACCGGCCACGCCCAGCAGCAAACGGAGCTGGTTGACGACCGGCTCGATTTCATCGAGCGCCGTAGCTGCGCGTACTACCGCAAGCCCATCCGCTCGCGCTAAGGGCACTGCTACATAGAGCATGTCGGTGCGTAGCGTGGCGCTGAACCGGTGGGCTACGCCGCGCCCGTTGGCCAGTGCGGCCACCACCTCCGGACGGCTGCCGTGGTTATCGAGTTGCCGGACCTGCTCGACGGTCAGCGCAGAATCACCGAGTACGGTGCCGTCTTGGGCAATCACCGTCACTCGTGCGCTGGCTGCCTGGCCAAGCCGGTCGGCTAGTGGGTCAATCGTCGAGGGCGTGGACCAATCGGGGAGCGACCGAAACAGCTCACGCCCGGTCAGCGCGTGACGGTGCAGCTCCGCTTCGATTCTGGCCACGAGCAGCCGGCGCAGCTGGTTTTCGAGGTAGGCGCCACTGGTCAGGCCGACAACGAGGATGAGGGCGACGGAGACCACGAACAAGCGTCCTCGGACGCCTAGGCTCAAGACTATTCTCCCTCCGGCCGGGATCGAAAGCGATAGCCCACACCACGGATCGTCTCGATATACCGGCCGGCCGGTCCGAGCTTCTCGCGCAGGCGCTTGACGTGGGTATCTACCGTGCGCGTCGTGACGGCGGCATCAATATCCCAGACATCGGCCAGGAGCGCGTCCCGGGTCTGCGCTCGTCCGCGCCGAGCGACAAACGTGGATAGCAGCTTGAACTCCAGCGCGGTCAGGCGTAGCTCCTCGGCATCGAGCCAGGCCCGGTGCCCGGCATTATCCACCCGCAGGCGATCAAACACCATCTCGCTCGCTGGTGGTGTTGGCGCTGCGCGGGTGCGGCGCAGGATGGCGCGGATACGCAGCAATAGCTCGCGAATACTGAACGGCTTGACCACGTAGTCGTCGGCGCCGATCTCGAACCCCACGATCCGGTCGGTTTCCTGCGACATGGCGGTCAGCATCACGATGAGTACGGAGCGCGTCCGCTCGGCCATCCGTAGCTGCCGGCCGACCTCGGTGCCCGGCATATCGGGGAGCATCAGATCGAGGAGGATCAGGTCCGGAACCGGGCCGCTGGCAACAAGCTCGAGCGCAGCCTGCCCGGAGTAGGCGCTCCGGGTCTGATAGCCCTCGCGCCGGAGATTGTATTCGAGCATCCTGACCAGGTCCTGCTCGTCCTCGACGATCAGGATCAGTTGAGCCATGCCGACCTCTCACCTTGCACGGAGATAGTGCTTTGTAGCGCGGTGAGCTGCACCACCTTATGATCCATCGGATCGTGCAGACCCAGCAATCAGCTCCACGCCGTCGGCCATGATATTGACCAGCTGGCGTAGGTACCCATCACGATCGGGATCGTTCCGTTCTTTCCTGCGGATGACTTCCTCGTGGAGGATAAAGGACAACAGCGCGCCGATGAATTGCTTGGCCAGCCATAGCGGTTGTACGTGTTGTCGCGCTGACGCCGGCAGCACGCGCTCAATGGCGGCCGCCAGACCCTCCTGCGCCGGATCGGACAGTTGGGTCAGGTATCGCTGACCCCAGTCCGGACGCTGGTGAGCGGCCAGAAACAAGACCTCCAGCAACTGCTTCGACCGTAGCTCGGCGAAGGCCTCCAGAAACCCATGACCGGCCGTGAACAACACCTCGCGTAGCGTGGCATTGCCACTCAGCTGGTTGACGCCGCGCTGAGACCCGGCGGCCGCCCCTGTGAATAGGGCCTCGAGTATTGCCTCCTTACTGGGGAAATAGTAGTAGATGGAGGCCGGGCGGATGCCCACCGCGTCGGCAATCGCTCGCATGCCGGTGGCCTCGTAGCCGTGCTCGGCAAAGAGGGCCACGGCTGCATCCAAGACGCGCTGCCGTTGCTCCTGGTGGTGCCTGGTTGGTCCACGCGGTCGCCCTGTCATCTGGCACCTCCGGCTCCCTCAAGCTGCGCCGCCGGCGGCCGCTGGCACTGCCCGTCTCGCAGCGCTGTCCCACTGCTTCCGGCGGCAGTCATACTATGCTACACTTCCTAACGAACGTTCGCTAGAAAGGCTGTGTAGGTATGTTCTCGATCCTCGCCGCTGTCGTAGCCTCAAAGAAGGGTATCACGGGCATTATCCTGTTCTGGTTAGTCGTGGTCTTCGCAATTCAGGTGGTGGCTCCACCGTTGAGCGAGGTAACGACCAATGAGCAGGCGGAGTTTCTGGCAGCCGGTGCTGAGTCCCTGCGCACCATCCAGGTCGTAGCCGACAAGTTCCCGGCCGCTGAGGGGATCCCGGCCATCCTCGTGGTTCACGGCCCGCAGCCCTTCACGCCGCAAGAGCTGGCGGCCATCGAGCGGCTGGACGGTGTGCTGCGCTCCGACGCCGCACCGGCCCCGATTGCGTCCGTGCGTTCGGTCTTCTCGATGCCCCAGGCTAGGGGGACGTTCGTCGCTCCCGATGACCGGACGATGACGCTCTTCCTGACGGTCGTTGGCTCCCCATCCGATGAGTCGTTCAGTGCAGCAGTGGACTGGGTTCGGGAGCAAGCGGCGGAAGCCATCGCCGGCACCGCCTTGGACGCCGCCGTGACCGGGCCGGCCGGTATCTCGACCGATGCTGTGCGCGTGTTTACTTCGATTGACTTCCGGATCACGCTGACGACCGTGGGCCTGGTGCTCGTGGTCCTGCTCATCATCTATCGGTCGCCACTGCTCGCCATCCTGCCGCTTGTCTGCGTGAGCTGGGCGCTGCTCATCGCCCAGTCGGTGGCGGCGCTGCTGGCGGATAGATTTGGCCTGCCCCTGAACGGTCAGACGACGGCGGTGATGTCCGTGCTGATGTTCGGCGCCGGCACGGACTTCACGCTGTTCATTGTGGCGCGGTACCGTGAAGAGTGGGGCCGGCAGCCGAACCGCTGGGCGGCCATGCGTGTCGCCATGAGCCACGTTGGGCCGGCCATCGCCTCCAGTGCCGGGACCACGATGGTGGCGATGGTGGCGCTCCTGCTCGCGACTTACGGCTCGTTCAAGGCGCTTGGCCCCATGCTAGCCGCCGCCATCTTCATCATGCTGGCGGTGGGGCTGACGCTGATCCCGGCGCTCGCCGTGCTGCTCGGCCGGGCAGCGTTCTGGCCCATGAATCCGCAGCAGGCGTCGGGCCAGGTGAGCACCTTCTGGAACCGCGTGGCAGCGTTGGTTTCCAATCGTCCCGGCATAGTGCTCGGTACCACGGTCGTGCTCTTGATTGTGGCGACCCTGGGTGTGCCAACGATCAAGCCGAGCTTCAACTTCCTGGAAGGCTTTCCGGCCAACATGGAGTCGCGTCGCGGGTTCGAGATGCTGCAACGGAGCTTCCCGGCTGGCGAGCTGGCACCGACGCAGGTCGTGGTCACGATGGATGATGGCGACATTTTCCAGAATCTGGCGGCCTTGGATGCCCTGGCAACGGCCCTGGACGCCGAGCCGGCGGTGCTGCGGGTGAGTGGTCCCACGCGGCCGTTCGGCGAGGCCTTACCGCTTGGCGCCGAGGCGCTCCAGACCGCAATCGGCGGCCTGCCCAAGGAGGTCTGGCAGGGCGGCCCACCGCCGCGCAATCTACCCCCGGAGCAGCAGGCGGTCCTCGGCATCCTCTTGGCCGGACAACGCTTTGTCTCGCCGGATCGGACCACGGCGCAGCTAGAGATCGTGCTCGACAGCGACCCCTACAGCGTGCCGGCGCTGGATCAAATCGGCCGCCTCCGAGACGTGGTGCGTCGTGTGATTGCGACGACCGACCTGGCCGGCACGGAGGTGCTCGTCGGTGGCCAGACGGCCACGCAGGCCGATACCCGCACCTCCGTCAATCGAGACGCGCAGGTGGTTGGCCCCATCGTCATCGTCGCCATCTGGGTGATTCTGGCGATGCTGCTCCGCAGTCTGGTGGCGCCGACGTATCTGGTGATTAGCGTCCTGTTGAGCTTCATGGCGGCGCTGGGGCTGTCCAGCGTGATTTTCCAGAACGTCCTCGGCCACGCCGGGATTGGGTACCAGAACGGTATTTGGATGTTCATCTTCCTCGTGGCGCTGGGTGTGGACTACAACATCTACATCATGTCGCGCGTGCGCGAGGAGGTCGGGCGCGCCGGCTTGGTGGAGGGGACACGCCGCGCCGTCAGCCGGACCGGTGGGGTCATCACCTCGGCGGGCATCATTCTGGCCGGGACCTTCTCGGTCCTGGCGACGCTCCCGCTGCGGGACATTGTGCAGCTGGGCTTTGCGGTGATGCTGGGTATTCTGCTCGATACGTTCGTCGTGCGCGCTCTGCTGGTCCCGAGCATCGTGCTGCTGCTCGGCCGCTGGAACTGGTGGCCGGCGCGGCGCTTGGCGGCGACGGAAGCGGCCGCCGCGCCACCGGCGGAAGCGCCGGCCGGCGCACCGGCCGTGTGACGATGACACGCTGAGTCTGCACCATCATAGCCGCTGGCGGATGGTGCAGACTCAGCGGTCAGGAGAGGGCTATGCCTACGCTGCGCGGCCATATTTACGACGCCCGGTCCGGGGCCACACTGCAAGCCAGAGTCCATGTCCTCGAGAGCGCCGGAAAGTTCCGGGCGCCACCGGATGCGCTCCTCAAGGTCGGCGGTGGGCCGCCGTTCTTCTATAGCGATGGCTCCTTCTCGCTCGACCTCCTCTGTGGGCCGGCCGACGTGGTTGTCGAGCGGGGCACCGAGTACCGGCCCTTGCTCCGGACTGTCGAGATACCGCGCACCGGCACGCTGGAGGTGGAGCTGCCGCTCGAACGCTGGGTCAATCTGCCTGCGGAGGGCTGGCATGCCGGCAATACCCATATCCACTACAACGAGCACGAGACCCGGCCCGACGAGCGGCGTCGGCTCGATCCGCATATCGCCGACCTCTCGGTCGCGGTCATCAGCGTCCTCACCCGGCGAGAGCTTCCCTACGCCAGCAACAAGTACATCGTGGGCCGCCCCACCGGCGCGGCAGCCACCCTGGCCGCCGGCCCCGTCCTCGACGTGGGCGAGGAAACGCGCCACAACCGCCCGGCGAACCGCTCGGTGGGTGGAGGGATTGGCTACGGCCATCTCATGCTCATCAACCTGGCAAAACTGGTCGAGCCGTTGAGCCGCGGTTCGGTGCTGGTCGCCGAGGGCGAGCCGGACTATCCGCCGCTCATTGACGCTGCCGACGAAGCGCACCGGCAAGGCGGTGTGGCGATCTGGTGCCACAACGGTCAGGGCATGGAGGCGCCGGTCGCCGCGTCATTGGGCAAGCTCGACGCCTTCAATCTCTTCGATCCGTTCTGGATGGACCCGGAGTGGGACGTCTGGTACGATCTGCTGACCTGCGGCTTGCAGCTGCCGGTCAGCACCGGCTCCGACTGGTTCATCTGCTCCAGCAACCGGGTCTACGCTTTTACCGGCGACGGCAGTGCCGCCGATCTCGCGCTCAACGCCGGCCCGTCGCACGCCGGCCACGATGGCAGCGAGGGCGGCCACGACCACGGACCGAGCACCGGGCGGCTCGTGCCGGCGACGTTCAGCTATGGCGCTTGGCTGGAGGCGCTCCAGGCCGGGCGCACCTTCATCACCAACGGCCCGGCCATTTTCTGCGCGGTCGAGGGCGCCGGCCCTGGCTCCGTACTGCAACCCCGGCAGAGCGCGGTGGACGTAGTAGTGCGCTGGCAATCCTCCCAACCGATCTATCGCGTCGAGATCGTCGCGGACGGCGAGGTGGTGGCGCGCGAAGCCTGGGAGTCCGGCCGCACCGAGGGCACTATGCGCCGGAAGGTGGACGTGCGCGAGAGGGTGTGGCTGGCGGCGCGGTGCTTCGGCGATGGCCGCGACTCCTTTGGCCACTTTGCCTGGGCGCACACCAGCCCGATCTACTTCCGCCGTAGCTCCGGCAGCACTGCCTCCCCACGGACGCGCCGGGCGGCGGCCGGCTTTGTGCAGCATCTCGATGCAGCTATCGAGTGGGTGCGAACGCAGGGGCACTACCGCGAGAGCGCCCATCGCGACCGCATGATCGCCCTCTTCCAAGGCGGCCGCGACTACTTCGCCGCCCGCGCCGGGAACGTAGTGGCTCGTGGCTAGTGCAGCGGTCCTCACCCCCGGCTTCTCTCCATCGCCGAGCGATAAAGAGGGGGAGTTTGCTGCCCCACCCATCATCCCTGGCCTTTCACCTGTCATTCCCGCGAAAACGGGAATCCAGCGGCGAGTTGATAGGACTGGCTGGCAACGGCTGAGGAGGCCGCGAACCCGGAGGGCGTAGACGCGCAGCATCTACGGCAGCTCATAGCTCCTGGCGTCGGAAGATGGCCCAAGCGCTGGCGAGGGCAGCGGCGATGACCCCGATACTGACTCCGAGCGCCGGCCAGTGCGTGGTGCTGCTGCCGGCCATCAGTTCAGCGCCCCAGCCGATCAGCTGACCCGGCAGATACTCACCGATCCCGGGCACAGCGCTCACACTGGCCAGAACGATCATCGCCCCGAAGGCCATACCGCCAGCGGCCACCTGCGACTTGGTCAGTGTGCTGCACAGCAGCGTCAAGGCGATATAGATGAGCACAAGTAGGAACATCAGCCCATTGAGCGCTACCCACGCTGCGATGTCCATGGCCTCGAAGAGGATAAGCGTGTAGTAGTAGCACGCTGCTCCAGCCAGAGCGAAACTGACGGCGAACGTGAGCGCAATAGCGACGAGCTTGGCCAGCAGGAAGATGCCCCGCGGCAGCGGTTTAGCCAGCATCAGCGCGGCTGTGCCCTTGTCCTTTTCCTGCGCTACCGTACCCATCGTCACGAGCAGCGCAATCACGACCCCAAACTGACTGAGATTCCCCAGGTATTGCTCCACCGCCTCTTTCACGCTTGGTGGTGGCAGAAGGGCAGCAACCTCCTCACCATTCGGCAGTGCGAGCTTAGTGATCTCCAGCGTGTATTTCGCAGTCACTGGCGAGAGCAGACCGAAGAAGAGCAACACTGCCGCCACGATGAGCAGGCGATACGAGGACCATTGTTCGAGCAGTTCTTTGCGAAGGGCTGTGAAGAAGATCATCCTCCGTGCTCCGCTCTCACTAGCCGCAGGAATACGTCCTCGAGCGACGGTCTGACCATCTCGTAGCGTGCGATCACCAGGCCGGCTTGCACAGCCGAGGCAAGCAGCTCACGCTGGGCGGTCTGTACGTCGCTGACGACGATCCGCGTTCGCTGTCCATGCACCGCGGTCGACTCAATCCATGGCCTTGCGTCTAACGCTCTGGTCCAGCGATGCAACTGCTTGTCTGCGCCGCTGACGACTTCGACCTCGAACGCTGGTTCAGCGTAGCGGGAGAGGAGATTTTCGCGCTTCTCTTGGGTGACCATCCGCCCCCCGGAGATGATGCCAACAGTGTCACACACCCGCTCTACGTCATCCAAGATGTGCGTGGACATCAGCACCGTGCATTGACCTTGCAGCGCCTCAATCAAGTCCAGCATTTCCTTGCGTCCTGCCGGATCGAGGGAGCTTACCGGCTCGTCGAGCAGCAGCACTTTGGGGCGATTGACCAGCGCTTGTGCGAGGCCGAGCCGCTGGCGCATGCCCCCGGAATACCCACCTACTTTGCGCTTGGCAGCCTCGGTCAAGCCAACGGTGGCCAGTAACTCCTTGGTGCGCGCATGGCGCTCCATCGCCGAGAGACCGAACACCCGCCCCACGTAGTCGAGGAAGCCTTGCCCGGTCATCCACGGGTAGAAGGACGGGTCTTGGGGTAGATAGCCGATGCTGCGCGCAGTCTCGCTCTTGCCCCGGCCGACCTCAACGCCCATGACCCACGCCCGACCGCCGGTGGGCCAGGCAAGCCCGGTAAGAATGCGGATTGCCGTGGTCTTCCCTGCACCGTTTGGCCCGAGGAAGCCGTAGATAGAGCCGGGCTCGACGGCGAGGTCCAGCCCATCGAGTGCGCGCACTTCGCCGTAGTGCTTGTGCAGGGCCTCGGTGCGAACGACGCTCATTCTTCGCGGCCTATCGCCAGGTAAACAATTGGGCCAATGAGGTTGACGAAGAGGATGATGACCGCCCAGACCCATTTGGGGCCGCGCGTTCTCTCCCGCCGCACCAAGTCCCTCACGGCGACAATAATCAGAATGAGTTGGAGCAGGATGAGCGGGATCAGCAGCGGGAGGAGGGAAGTAATCTCGTCCATTAGCTTATTCTGCTCTTTTGGGGACGCACTGTGGCGTCCCGCCGCGCCTTGCCCTTGTCCGGGAGGTGCATGGCACCGCGCCGGCTACTCTACGACGACCGCTGTGCCATAAGCCAGTATCTCGGCAGCACCGCCTTGGATGGCTGACGTGCCGAGCCGGACATTCACCACGGCGTTGGCGCCTAGCGCTTCGGCCTCGCGGATCATCCGCCTCATCGCTTCTTCTCGCGCTTCCGCCAGCAGGGCAGAATACTCCTCCACCTCTCCGCCGAATATGGTCCGCAGGCTGGCGACTATGTCGTGGCCAACATGGCGGGCACGCACGGTGTTCCCCTTCACGACATTGAGTATGCGGACGATGTCCTTGCCGGGGACTGTTGCAGTCGTTACGATCATCATGGGTCTCGTCTCCTATCCGATCTCTATCGCCTGCGGCTCGGTGTCAGCTTGAGGTTAGGAGTGGAACCGGCTTGCAAGCCACGCGACGCGAGGGCCAGCAAGCAATAGGGCGAGAAGGAACACGCTAATCACGGTACCGGGGGAGGCTTCTGGCCAGCTCGTTACGGTGATGATGAGCGAAAGAGTAGCAGTAACCACGGCTAGCGTATACCACCAGCGTTGCTCTATCGCGAGGCCAAGGGCCGCTGCAACAAAGCCAATGGTCGCGGCGAGCCACAGCATGCCAGGCAAGCGTATGCCTGTATCACCAATATCCAGACGTCCGGCCAAGATGGTAGTTTTGTAGGGCAATTCCTCGACGTGGGCAAGTCGCCAGGGAACTACAAAGCCGAGCAGGTGGATCATCCCATGAACAGCAAGCACGATGGTCAGGAGGATATTCCACATCAGCGCCTCCTGCTGGTGCTCAGTGGGCGGGGCCGTCGGTGTCGTCCGCGTCGGAGGGAGCTTGCACTTCGTCCTGTCCTGGCAGGCCCAAGTAGGAAAAGGCTGCGAGGATTATGGCCGCAATCCCGAAGAGGGCCGCTACAAACCACCAGTCTGATAGCTCCGGCCAGGTCGGCAGCGCGAGCAGGGCACAGACCAGCGCCACGAGCAGGCTTACTACTGCGAACGGGCTGGGGGTTTCGCCACCGACAATCTCGGCGTACCGATTGCCGTTCGTCTGCGCGGGCTGCGTGCCGCCGTCACCTGTCATGGGCAATGCCTCTCGTCCGGTGATCCGACCACAGGCACGGTGCTGCCCGCGCCGGATGTTTCACGTGAAAGAGTACGGCCGCGATCCGATCTCGGGTGCCGGGCTATCCGCCTACTCGCCGGGCGCCGGGGCCGGGCCGGCCGTCCCCGTATCGAGACCTTCCAGTTTGATTCCCAGGAACCCCACCACATCATAGCCGTAGAGGAAGACCCGCCCCGGCGGTACCGCGGCTTGCTCCGCTTGGTCTACGACCGCACCCGTGGCTGCGTCCACGTACTTCATGTCCCGGCGTAGCGCGGCCCCTGGAAAGTACTTCCCCAACTGGTACCACTGCTCCAGCGGCACATGCTCCTGTGCCCAGGGGAAGTTGTCGCGGTCCAAGAGCCAACGCTCCATGTTCTGTGCCATAAGGCGGTGTCTTTCTCCTGGTTCTTACCGGATGGATTCGCTACGCCATGATACCAGTTTGCCGTCGTGCTGACAGATATGTGCGGAGGCCGTCGCTGGCCGGTCTGGTAAGGGAGCCGGGTTAGACCTCACCCCCCGGCCCCCTCTCCACCATGTGGAGAGGGGGTGTGCGGCGGTTGGCATCACGCCGGTCGCCGCGATGACTCCCCTTCCCTGCCAGGGAAGGGACCGGGGGTTAGGCCCACCGTTACCGCCACGACCGGAGTAGCCACCACTTGAGGGCTTGGAGATTGTCAGCGGGCATGTTCCCCCGCCGACACTGCCGCCATAGCCGGAATATCCACAGGATGTTCAGTCCCGCGATCCCCAGCGCCACCGCCCAGATCAACATGCCCAGGGGCGGGAAGATGGCGAGGCCGACGCCTAGCCCCAGAAAGAACATCACGAACGCGAGCGGGAACACCAGGAGATGCACCGGAAGCGCGGGAACAAGCCACAGAAACCGCATCGCTACCTCCCTGCGGTTACGCATATCCGTCACCGCAGCCGTCGTCGCTGCGGCGGAAGCCGCCGTCCAGCCCCTGGATTGCGGCTTCTGTCTCAATAACGGCTGACGGCTGAACGCTGATGGCTAACGGCTGACCAGCGCTTCACCAATGAGGAAGTCAACGAGTTGGCGGGCTGCGCGTCCTGAGCGTCCGTTGTGCTGTGTGGCCCACGCTAAGGCGCGCTGGCGCAGTGTCCCTTGGGGGATGGTCAGCCCGGCGCGCGCCGCCAGCGTTTCGACGATCTCCAGGTACTCGGCTTGGAGGGGGGTGGCATAGGTCAGCGCGAGACCGAACCGATCACTCATCGAGAGCTTCTCTTGCAGCGTGTCTTGGGCATGTATCTCGTCGGCGCCGTCGCCGAATAGCCCCGGCCCGCCGGCGCCCACCATCGCCCGCGGAGAGCCACGGTCCGAGAACCGTTCCTGGACCAGGTGACGCCGGTTTGAGGTGGCGTAGAGCGCCACGTTCGGTGGCCGGGCTTCCAGGCTGCCTTCCAGCAGCACCTTGAGGTCTTTGTAGTGCGTTTCGTGGTGCTCGAAGGACAGGTCGTCCACGAAGATGATGAAGCGTTCCCGGCGTGACTGCAGCGCCGCCAGCAAGTGCGGGAGATCAGCGAGGTCGGTCTTGGCGATTTCTATGAGGCGTAGCCCGCGGTCACCGTATGCGTTGAGCAGCGCCTTGACGCTGGCCGACTTGCCGGTCCCGCGGTCGCCGTAGAGCAGCACGTTGTTGGCTGGTGCCCCGGCGAGGAAGTGCTCGGTGTTTTGCAGCAGGAGACGGCACTGCGGCGCATAGCCAACGAGGTCGTCGAAGCCGATCGGGTCGGGATGGGGGATGGCCCACAGTGCGCCAAAGTCCAGCGGCAGACAGAGCGGGGAGCGCGTGTCGTGCTCGCCGTGAACCCAGCGGAAGGCGCGGTAGCGGCCCAGGAGACCGCTGCCGGCGCGAGCGATATGCTCCGCGATGGCGCGGAACACTTCCGGGGAGTCCCAGCCGGTCGTGCCGTCGAGCAGTATGGCGATGGGCGGCGGTGATGTAGCCGGGCCCTGCCCCAGCTCGCGCCACGTCGGGAGGCAAGCGTCTCCATCCGCGCTGGAATCGCCGTCGAGACGCGCGACGGCAGCGCGGACCGTTTCCGCGGCGGTGCGGTAGAGGGCCTCCAGACCGCGCAGGTCGGACGCTGCCACACGCACCAGCCCGGCGGGGAGTGCCGCGGCTCCGTGCTGGGCAAGGGCTTGGGTGAAGGGATTCTCGTCCGCGAGCATGCGCTCCAGTACGTAGGATTGCCAGGCATCGCCGCTCGGCGACGGAATACTCTGGCCTGAAGGCCGGGCGCTCTCATGGGCGAGTGCCCCGGTCAAGGCGGCGTAGCTGCGGAGCGCCGGGCGTTGCTGCCCGCTGGCGATGGCGGTGATGAGCCGTAGAAAGGCCGCGCCTATCGGCGTCTTCAACACTGAGTGCCACAGCATCAGGGTTTCGGCGCAATCGTGCAGGTGCCCCCACCGGCGCTCGTCCAAGATGGCGCTCTCCTTGTGTCGCGTGCCTCGTGAGAGGATAGCGCCCGCTGACGGGCCGAGGCAACGGGGCGGCGACGAGCGCCGGCGGAGCTACTTATAGGCGACGACACCGAAGGCGTCGGGACGCGGCCGCACGCGCTGGAAACCGGCGGCCGCGAGTCGTCCGCGCACGCCCTTGGTCACGCGCTGCCCCAGGCTGCTCCGGGGGTTGCCGATGTAGTGGAAGAGCCGCCCGCCCGGTCGCAGCACGCGATAGAGGTGCCGATAGAAGGACGCGGCGTACAGTTCGCCGGCCAGGCTCAATGCCGGGGGGTCGTGGATGATCCGCGTGAAGTACCGGTCCGGGTACTCTTCGATCAGGACGCTGGCATCGCCAAGCCGCCGGGTAATGTTCGGGCACTCGAAGAGCCGGCGTGACCAGGGGTTGAGGCGGGCCAGTCGGAGCACGGCCGGGTCGCGCTCGACCGTCAGGACCGCCGCCGCCGTGCGCGCCGCGGCGATAGCCGTATAGCCGAGGCCGGTGGTTGTATCGAGGACGCGGCCGATAACCGGGGCGATGCTGCGGAGCTTGGCCTGCGTGTCCCGCTGCGGATCGGTGCCTTTGATGCGGTGCATGGTGAAGCCGGCGAGCAGCAGCGTGGGGGTACCGCGCGTCGCCACCAGGCTCAACGGCCGCTGCGTGGTCTCGGAGAACGTGTGTAGCTGGTGCGGTATCCCCTGCTCGAGGAGGAAACAGGGTGCGGCGAGCGTGTCCTTGGGAGCATCGTGGATACGCTCGATGCTCTCCCACGCGAGGGTGGCGCCGTCCGGCAACGTGACGCCAGCCGCGGTAAGCACCAGGTCGAGCGTCGTGAGACCAAGGTCGAGGGAGGTGGTGGTAATGTCCTGCCGGCTGCGCCGCGCCTCCAAGAGCGGCCGTGCTTGCAGCGCTGAGAGGACATATCCGGCGGCCGCGCTCTCGGCTCCGGTGTCAGTGACCATGCCTGCATTCTGCCGTAGCTTAGGCCGGCGGCTGCGCCGGGTCGGGTGGCCGGACCACTGCCGACAGGAAGAATCCTATAAGAGCGAGGGCCGCCGCGAGGAAGAAGGTGGCGCGAAACCCGGCCGTCATCGCGGCGGTCGAGGCCGCGGCCGCGGCAACCCCGCCGCCTACGCCGACGACCGTCGCCGTCCAAAGCGCCCCGGCCACCCCCTGTCCGAGCACCCAGCCCAGATTTCGCGTCAGCGCCCGCAATCCGCCCAGCAGCCCGTAGTGCTCGCGGGGAGCAGCCTTGTACAAGGCATTGCTGTTGGGTGCGTTGAATAGCCCGGTGCCAAAGCCGAGCAGCACGAGAAAGACGGCGACCTGCCACGCCGTGGCTTCGACGGATACCGTTGTGAGTGCGAGCATCCCGATGACCTGGAGAGCCATGCCGGCAGAAGCGAGCCAGCGCGAGCCGAGGCGATCCGACAGCCAGCCGGTCAGCGGCGACAGGAACATGACCGTTGCCGGTTGGGCCGCTTGGATGAAGCCGGCCTGGCCGGCCGGCAGGCCGAGTAGCCGCTGGAGCAGGAAGGGCAAGAGCAGCCGCAGGTTTGCTTGCGAGAGAAAGCCCAACCAGGCCGTGCCCACGGCGGCGGTCACTCCCCGGCTGCGGAATAGGGCGAGCTGTACCGTCGGGTGCGCGACGCGGCGCTGGACCAGCAGAAACGCGCCGCCGGCGACTCCGGCCAGCACCAGCAGCCCGCCGGCGGAAGCGGCGGCCCAGCCCACGAGCGGCCCGCGATTGAGGCCCAGCACGAGGCAGACCACGGTGACGATCAGGAGCGCCGCGCCGACGGGATCGGGTCGCTGGCCCGGCTGATTCGGTGTCCGGGGGAGCAGCCGGCGGCCCAGCAGTGCCGTTGCGAGGCCGAGCGGCACGGTCATGCCGAAGATCCACCGCCAGCCGAGCACCTGGGTAATAGCCCCGCCGAGCGCCGGACCACTCAGTAGCCCGATTGATACGACGGTACCGATCATGCCGAGGGCGCGCCCGCGCTCGTTCGTCGGGAACGCCGTGACCACGAGCGGATCAATGTTGGCCTGCAACAGCGCGGCGGCGATCCCTTGCACCACACGCGCCGCCACGAGTAGCCAGAGGTTGGGGGCGAGGCCGCAGAGCACCGAGCTGGTTGCAAAGAGCGCGAGGCCGGTCAGGAAGACCCGGCGCCGTCCCACGAGGTCGGCGAGCCGGCCGGCCGGCAGTAGCAGCGCCGTAATGCATACGAGGTAGCCCAGCACCACCCACTGCACCGTGGCCAGCGGCGCAGCAAACTCGGCGGCTATCGTCGGGAGCGCGACGTTCACGGCGCCGGAGTCGAGCGTGACCATGTAGATCGCCACGCCGACGATCAGGAGGGAAGCCCATTTCCGCGTGCCGGTCGGCGGGCTATCGGCCGGTGCTCCCGCCGTCGAGGCTGTTCCGGGGTCGTCTTGGGTTGTGCGGCTGGCAGCGGCGCGAGCGAGAGATGATGACTTGCTGTCCATGCGTTGCCCTCGCAGTATAGCGAGCGAGGGTACTTTCCTAAGCTGCTTTCTTGACGGCCCAGGTAGTAGCGAGATAACATGGAAGGGCGGTGCTGTGAGGCCCGATCACGTGGGGGGTACACCGGGCTGCTCTGGCGCCTCTCGATGTTGAGATAACCAAGGTCGTCTGGCAATCCGGCTGTCCGGTGCCCCTAGCCGATACCTGCTGGTGAGGAATCAATGCCGATTCGCATCGTTCTCGCGGATGACGAGTCCATCATCCGCATGGACCTCAAGGAAATGCTCTCCTCGCTCGGTTACGTGGTGGTCGGTGAGGCGAGTGAGGGCGATAGCGCGATCAATCTTGCCCGCGAGCTGCGCCCCGATCTCGTCATCCTGGACATCAAGATGCCAGGGACGGATGGCATTGACGCCGCGCGCGTCTTGACTGGCGAGCGCATCGCCCCGGTGCTGCTGCTCACCGCCTACAGCGACAAAGACCTCGTGGAGCGCGCCAAAGAGTCCGGTGTAGTCGGTTACGTGGTCAAACCGTTTCAGGAGTCGGACCTCGCGCCCGCCATCGAGGTGGCGATGGCCCGCTACCGCGAGTTCCAGACCATGGAGCGAACGCTCGCGGACCTCCACGATACGCTGGAGACGCGCAAGCTGGTGGAGCGCGCCAAGGGCCTGCTAATGGATACCCAAGGTCTCAAAGAGGCCGATGCGTTCCGCAGGATTCAGCGTCTGAGCATGAATACCCGCAAGACAATGCGCGAAGTGGCAGAAGCGATCCTGCTGACCAACGAACTGTAAGCCGTGGATAGCGTCAAAGCTCCGCCCTCCTTCTCGCGCCGCGCGCCTTTTCGGTCCCCTCTTCCCATCCCGTCCGTCTGGGTAGCGCTCGCTCCGGGGCTGCTCTTCGCGGCCATCACGACCGCACTCTGCTGGCGACTCCTGAGTGGGCAGTTTGTCGTCACCGGCTACGATACGCTCACCTACTTCTATCCCTATCGCGCATATGCCGGCGAGGTCATTCGGAGCGGCCAGTTGCCGCACTGGAACCCCTATCTATTTTACGGCGTCCCGTTCCTGGCGAACATTCAGACGGCGGTGTTCTACCCCCTCAATGCGCTGTTCTACTTCCTGGAACCGATCATTGCTCTGAACTGGTCGGTGATCCTCCACCTCTTCCTCGCCAGCTTTTTTGCCTATCTGTGGCTGCGCCATAGCCTCGCGGTCGTCCACCCGGCGGCTACCGTCGGTGGCACACTGTTCGGCTTCGGCGGGTTTGTCGGCGCGCAGGTCGGGCATCTCAACCAGCTCAACGCCGTTGTCTGGCTCCCGCTGGTGCTCTTCACCTTCCACCGTTCGGTTAGCCGCGGCTCCGGCCGCTGGACAGTGGTTACCGGGGTGATCTTGGCGACCCAGATTCTGGCCGGCCACAGCCAAGAGTCCTACATGACAGTGGTGACGCTCGCGGCCTATGGCGCCTGGCTCGGTCTCAGCGGCCGCGGCCGGCCATGGCGGCGCGTAGTCCGCGTGTTTGGACGTTGGCCGGTGGGTTGCGCCCGCCGCTTGGCCGCGACGGCTACCGCGCTGCTCGCCTTGGTGGTAAGCGTGATTCTCGCCGCGGCCCTGGCCAGCGTGCAGCTCTTCCCGACCGGCGAGCTTACCGGCCTCTCGACGCGCGGCGGCGGCCTCGCTTTTGGCGAAGCGGTATCGTTCTCGCTGCCGCCGCCGGAGCTACCGGTCGGCCTGTTGCCGGCCTATGGGCTAACCGGTCCGACGAGCACCGAGTATATCGGCTATGTCGGGGTGGTCGGCCTGCTGCTGGCCGGTATCGGGCTGCTGCTCCGGTTTGGAGAAGGCACTACGCGCTTGTGGGGGGCAGTGGCCCTCGCCGCCCTGCTCTTGGCGCTGGGCAAGTACACGCCGGTCTACGGCCTGCTCTTCCCATATCTGCCCGGCCTCGACTTGTTCCGCGTTCCGGCGCGGTGGCTGATGGTGTGGTCCCTGGCTCTCGCGGCGCTGGCGAGCCTCGGTCTGGACCGATTATGGGGCACGGCACAGAAGGGGCGTGGCGCAGCACTGGCCCGGTTGGCCGCCTTGGCTGCCGTCGGCGCCGCTGTCGTGCTGGCGCTGTTCCCGCTGCAACAACTGGGCAGCGCCACCATTCCCAGCGCCCTCGTCTGGCGCTGGGTGCTGTTGGCCGGCGTGACCCTGGCCCTCGCTGCCGCGGCCGCCGCCTCGAACGGCAACGGATTGGGCAGACGGCGCGTACTCACGATCTTGCTCGGCGCCGTGGCGGTCGGCGAGCTGGTCGTTGCCAGTCGCGGTCTCGAATACAGCCGGCCGAACCCGGCGGAGGTCTACGCCGGCGACCGCCCGGCCTTGCAGCATCTGCGTACACAGCCGCGGCCGCAGCGCCTCTTGAGTATCGCCAGCACGGCCTACGAGCCATACGATACGCACGTGCTGCTGGAACCCTATCGTGACCGCCTGCCGGCCACCGAGCTACAGTCCATCCTGGTCCATACGAAGTACCAGGATATTCTGACGCCCAACTTGCCGCTCGCCCACGGTATCGCCACGATTGACGGCTACGACGGTGGTGTGCTGCCGCTGCGCCGGTATGCTGACTTCAAGTCTCTGGCGCTGCCGAGCGGGCCACTGGCCCCCGATGGCCTCTTGCGCGATCAGGTTGACGAGGTACCGTCGCAGCGGCTCCTACAACTCCTCGGCGTCACGGCGGTCGTTACCGACAGCCTCGCTGACCTCGAGGTGAACACCGTGCCCTTCAATGTCGGGCAGGTGGTGGAGCTATCGAGGCGGCAGCCGCGCTATTGGTTTTCGCCGGGGCAGCCGCGGCAGATCACGCAGGTCAGTTTCGTCACCACCATGCATGCCGGGCTGGACGTACCGGCGAGTCAGCCCGTGCTGCGTTTTCGGGTCTATGCTGCCGATGGAACCATGGCCATGGCCTCGGCGGTAGCCGGTGAGCAGCTTGCGGACGCCCGAGTGCTTGCCGGGGCATCCGGTGCCCATGGCCGGCCGGCCCTCGTGCGCCAACTGCCGGGGGAGGGGGCGCCGCTGGCCGCCGTAGCGATCATGGACCTTCACTTTCCCAATGACCTACGTCCTGTCAACCGTCCGATCACCGTGAGCCGCGTCGAAGTAGAGCTGTTGGCCGACGCGCCGGTTGTGCGGCTGCATGGCCTGACCCTGATCGGGCCGTCGCCGACCGGGATCAATCGGCCGCTGTTCCAGCCTATCGCGCTCAGCGACGACGACTACCTCGAGTTGACCATGCTGCCCAACCAGAACGTGTACACCCACCGCACAGCCCTGCCGCGTGCCTACCTCGTGCATACGGCTTGGCTGGCTCCCGATGGTGCTCCGACCTTGCAGCTGCTGCAGGATGAAGCGTTCACGCCGGGCCGGGAAGCCGTGCTGTCAACGGCGCCGAGCCAACCGCCCTGGCCCGATGCGCCCCGGCGCACCGGCCTGAAAATCGCATACAGAGCGGTGTCCGAGGCGCTCCAGCAGCTCGTGCGCTGGCTGATGGGCCTCAGCCCGCACGGTGCGGACCGGGCCGGGTTCGTCAGTGTGGAGCGGCTCGTCTCGTGGGGTGCCGCGTCTCACCCGACACCACGTGGGGAGAAGGGTAGCTCGCCGGATGGCGGTGCAGACGCCGTCTCCCGCTGGGGGATCGCCGGCCAGGAGGTCGGCGGCGCGAGTGGGACCGCGACGTTGGTCGTGGACGAGCCGGAGCGCATCATTGTAGAAACCGACGCTGTGCGACCGGGCATCCTCGTACTCACCGACACGTTCTATCCGGGCTGGCGCGTCACCGTAGACGGCGCACCGGCCAGCTTGCTGCGAGCAAACTACCTCTTTCGGGGGGTCTATGTGCCGGCCGGCGCCCATTGGGTCGAGTTCACGTATCATCCGGCTCCGTTTCAGCGCGGCCTCCTGGTTAGCAGCCTCACGCTCGCCGTAGTGCTCGGCACGCTATTGTGGCCGCCGGTCCGGTGCGCTTGGCGTAGAAACCGCGCCGCGCCTAACAGCACAACATCGGCAGAAGGTGTCGTGTAGGGGCGCAGCCTGCTGTGCTTTTACGGCACAGGCACCGGTACGACAGGTTAGTATCACGACATGCGAACGTGGCGTATCGTCCTTGTGGCACCGTTCGGAACGCAACCGAAAGGCACGACGCGCGCACGTGTTCTCCCGCTGGCACGCGCATTGGCGGCGCGCGGACACGCCGTTACCGTGCTGATCCCGCCCTATGACCATCCTTCCGAGGCTGGCCGGCAGTGGCGTACCGGCCAAGCCGCCGTCCGCTGCCTCTCCTTGCCGCCGGGCGCCGCCGCGGCCGGCATGCGGAGTGGGCCGGGGCTGGCGCTGCTCAGTCTGCGCTTGGCCCGCGCTGCGCTCGCCTGTCGGCCGGACATCATCCACCTGTCCAAGCCCAAGGGAGTATCCGGCCTGGCACACTGGCTGCTCTGGGGCCACCGCGCCGTGCTCCGACGCCGGTCCCCGGCGTTGGTCGTGGACGCTGACGATTGGGAGGGCCACGAAGGCTGGAATGAGTATGAGGACGCCTATCCCGGTTGGCAAAAGGAGGTGTTCGACCGGCAGGAACGCTGGGGCCTCCAACATGCTGGCGCCGTGACGGTCGCTAGCCGAAGCCTGCGGAACCGGACGGTTGCGCTGGGCCTACCGGCGGATCGTGTGGTCTATCTGCCCAACGGCCTATCGCCAACGGATTACCCGGATTGGCAGGAGGCCTCCGGTCGGGCCGTCCGTGCGCGGCTGGGACTGGGCCGGCGGCCGACAATCCTGCTCTATACCCGCTTCTTCGAGTTTGCACCGGAGCGTCCGGCGCATGTGTTGGCGGCGGTCCGGGCACACCTCCCGGACGCGGCGCTGCTGGTCGTTGGCGCCGGCAAGTACGGTCAGGAACGGCGCTTGTGGGAGGAGGCTCGACGGCTGGGACTTGATGACTCGGTTCACTTTGCGGGCTGGCTGGATCGGGCGTCTCTGCCCGGTGCGCTACGCGCGGCCGACGTGGCGCTGATCCCGGCCGACGATACCGTCGCTAACCGCGCCAAATGCTCCATGAAGCTGGCAGAGTTGCTCTGGCTGGGGTTGCCGGTAGTGGCCGAACGGGTAGGTGAACACGGCAGCTACATTGACCATCCCACTACCGGAATCCTGGTGCCGCCCGGCGACGATCAGGCCCTCGCCGTTGCCCTCGTGACGCTCCTGAGCGATCCGGACCGGGCTGCCGGCCTCGGCGCTGCCGGACACCGGCGTATCGCGCGGCAGTTTGCGTGGGAGCAGCTTGCACCGCGAGCGGAGGCGGCATATACGGCGGCGCGGCGGACCTAACCCCCGACCCCTTCCCTCCAGGGAAGGGGAATCTTGGCAGCAACCCATAACCGCTTCCCCTCAGGGCAAGCGGTCCGCATGGCAACCTTTAGCCCTCTCCCACCAGGGAAAGCGGTCTGTACTGCGAGCTTTAGCCCCTTCTCTTCAGGGAGGGGATTGGGGGTAGGTCCGCCCTCCCGCCCACCTACGAGCCGCTTGCCGTCGGTGTCGGTGTTTGCGGTGCCGGGCTGCCGGCCGGTGTGGTAGCCGGCTGCGGCGTTGCTGTGGGAGGCGTGCCGGACGGTGATGGAGTGGATGTCGGCGGTGTCCCGGTGACCGTTGGGGTGCTGGTGATAGTGGGCGTAGCGGTTGGCGTTGGCGTGCTGGTCGGCGTCAAGGTCGGTGTCAGCGTGGGAGTGAAGGTCGCCGTGGGCGTCGGGATGGCGGTGGCTGTCGGGATAGGCGTTGGTAGCGGCTCGATCAGCAGCGTTGCTGTCTGAGGCTGTAGCTGGTTCACCGTTGTTCCCTCGGGAATGGCCAGCAGGACCGATGCCGTGTGAATCCCCGGCCCGAGGCCGGCCGCATTCACGGTCGCGGCCAGGTCGGCGCCGGTCAGTTGGAGCAACTGGGGCTGCGGGCCGCTGATGGTGACCTCCACCGTCGTTGGTTGCAGGCTGATCCGCAGGCCGGGGCCGAGGTATATCCAGGCTAAGGCTGCCGTGATTGCCGTTTGGCCCTGCACCGGCACGATACGGACGGTGACGAAGATGCGCTGCTCATAGGACAGCGATACCCCGGTGGGCAGCGACAAAGTGGTCTCGGCGGTGATGTCCTCCGTGGCCCCGCTGATGTCCAGGACGGTGGCAGGAATAACTGAGATGCCGGCGAGCAAATCGGGATCGCCAACAACCTCGACGGCGAGCGGTGTCAGCTCGATGCCCTGCAGTAGATAGCCAGGCGCCGGCTGGCCACCCACTTGCGGCACAATCGGAACGGTCTTGAAGCCGGATAACTGGTGAACGGGGACCCGAACAGTGACGGTTTCCGGCTCCAGGGTCACGCCGCCGACGACTCCCGACGGGCCGAGCGGCTCTGGTCGGATGATGCGATCAATTGTCGTTGTCTCAGGCCCCAACTGTACCGAGGCCAGCACTTCGGTGACGCGCTCGACGAGGCTCCGTGGGCCCTTGATCGTGATGCCGTTTTCGCGGACATCCTCCGGCTCCAGAATAGGGTCTTCATAGCGGTAGCCGAATGGGGGTGTGTTCAGAATCCGCATCTGCACGGGTAGCCGTTTCATCACCAGCTCTTCGAGGCGCACGTCCACGTGGCTGGGAAGTGCTTTGATGATCTCCACCTGGGGATCGGACACCTCGACCCTCACCAGAAACTGGTGCAAGCCGGGATCGGCGCCACGGAGATCAACCGAGGCGCGAAAGCTGGCGGCCTGCAAGCGGCGGTAACTCTCCACCGGGGCATTCACCTGCACTCTGATGGGGACAACCTCGTTGAGCACTATCAGGTTCGCCGGCAGACCGGTGATCTCGACGGTAAGCTCGCTAGGAAACACCTCCTGACGCTGGGGGTTGCGGTCCAAGGTGAGGCCGGCCCAGATGGCCACGGAGAGGACGAGCGCAAGCAGCAAGCGCCAGCCGAGGGCCTCACGCGCCTGCCGCCGCGCGTAGTAGCCAATCGCGCGGAGGGTCTGCCAAGTAGCAGAGTCTTGAAACTGTTGCACTGCTCACCGCCCCGTGAGCGGGGTCGCCGCCGGGCGCTGCGACGACTTCACCGTCGCAGAATGCATGGATGCTCGTTACGCAGCGCGAACGGGCCGCCAGGGAGCCGGAAATCGCTGCGACGCGAGCTGCGTTTGCAGCAGACTACGCAGGCGCTCGGTGGTCAGCTTTCTCAGCAAACGCCCATTTACCGCTACCGAGATCGCGCCGCTCTCCTCCGAGACGACAACGGACAGCCCATCGCTCTGCTCCGTGATACCGACCGCCGCCCGGTGACGTGTACCCACGTCAGGATCAAGCTGACTGCTGTCCGATAGCGGGAGCAAGACCCGCGCGGCGACGAGACGTGACCCGCGGACAATCACCGCGCCATCGTGCAGCGGCGTGCGCGGATAGAACACCTGCGCCAAGAGATCGGACGTCAACTCGGCATCTAGCTCCGCGCCTGTCTGTACATACTCCTCCAGCCCGGTCGAGCGCTCGATCACCATGAGCGCACCGTGCCGGCGCTCGGATAGGCGAATGCTGGCCTCGATGATAGTATTGATGACTTTGTCCGCCGAGCTGTCGTTGCTGGGCTGGAAGCTGCTAAAGGGATGAGTTAGGGGATGAGTGACCAGACTGCCCGTGCGTCCCAGCTGCTCCAGGGCACGCCTGAGCTCGGGCTGGAAGATGACCGGAACGGCGAGGAGCAGCGCCGGCAAGCTGTTGACCAGCAGCCAGTTGAAGATCGTGAGGTGGAAAAAGTAGCCGATGACTACCCCGGCGAGGAGCAGGATCAGGACGCCGCGCACGAGCTGGTCGGCCTGCGTCCCTCGAATAACGGAGAGGAGGGCATACAGGACAATCGTTACCAGAAGAATATCGAGAATAGCGAGGGGAGTCAGCCTTGACAGGAGGTAGAGTATGTCTTGCACGGTGCCTTCCTCTCGCTCTTGGTAGCCCCACCTTCGTCTTTACTCCGGCTCGCTCCAGCCGGGGGCCGGGACTACCGACCAGACACGCGCTACGGACCTCCGCACCCCTACCCTAGGCCTTCGCTTCGGCAGTGACTCCGGCGAGCGAGACCAGGACGGCCTTCTGCGCGTGGAGACGATTCTCGGCCTGATCGAAGACGACCGACCGTGGCCCGTCCAGCACTTCATCGGTCACTTCCTGGCCCCGGTGTGCGGGTAAGCAGTGCATCACCAGCGCATCCGGCGC
This sequence comes from Chloroflexota bacterium, assembly GCA_965220865.1. Taxonomy (GTDB): domain Bacteria; phylum Chloroflexota; class UBA11872; order UBA12225; family JAJDUF01; genus JAJDUF01. The sequence continues at coordinate 872,735 of OZ244848.1, read as the reverse complement.
CGCCAAAGTCAACAGGTCGGTATTCACCTGGAAGGGGGGGAAAACCTGGAGCCGCCTCGCTACCTCTTCTTCTTGCCCCATGCTCACCCACGCATCGGTGTAGATCACGTCGGCGTGCGCTACCGCTTCGCGGGGATCGTGACCAAGTGTGATCTCCGCACCTGTAGTCGCGCCGAGGGCACGTGCTTGCTCCACGACCTCCGGCTGCGGCCCATACCCGGCGGGCGTCGCCACGTAAAGTTGTAGCCCCAGCGTACCGGCGGCGAAGAGTAGCGAGTGCGCTACGTTGAACCCGTCGCCGACAAAGGCCAGCTGGACGCCACGCAAGGTCCCCCGATGCTCGTAAATGGTCATCAGATCACCGATGGCCTGGCACGGATGGGTCAGATCGGATAGGCCGTTGATGACGGGAATGCTGGCGTACTCGGCGAGCGTTGTGACCGTATCGTGGCTGTGGACACGCGCCATGATGACATCAACCCAGCGCTCCAGGTTGCGTGCGATGTCCGGCACGGTCTCCCGCACGCCCAGCCGCTCGTGCTCGCTCGCCAGGTCAATCGCATGGCCGCCGAGCTGCGTCATGCTCACCTCGAAGGTACAGCGTGTCCGCAGGCTGGCCTTTTCGAAGATCATGGCCAGCGAGCGTCCGGCCATGAAACGATGTGGCTGGCCAGCCCGCTGGGCGGCCTTGAACCAGCGGGCCAGGGTCAGGACGTTGAGTAACTGCCGGTCGGTGAGGTCGGCGACCGTGAGTAGGTCCAGTCCCCGTAGGGAGGCGTCAACGGGTGGTGGTCCGTCTAGCGCGGGAAGATCGGTGGATGCAGTCACAATACAGGTGCCTTCTCGGAAATTATGCGAGGGCTTTGCCTCGGCCAGGAGGCCGAGAGAACTCTGCCGCCGGCATCCATGCTCACCGCGAAATCCAAGGAGAAAGCGCCCTCGTGGAGTCTACCACGCGGCCAGGATGGCCGCGCGAGCGAACGGCGGGTAGCAAGATGGGCGGAGGGGACTTGGAGCGGATCGGGCGCACCGGGCGGGCAGTGTTACAGGATCAGCGCACCCAGCGAGGCGCGGGCCAGGTCCAGCACGATGCTCGGCACGAGGCCCAGGAGGAGCACCGCTGCTGCGGACACCACGACGGCCGTCGCCGCGAGCGCGGAGTGTCCGAGGGGTGCCGGCTCTGCGTTCGGACCCTGCATGTACATGACATAAACGACGCGGAGGTAGTAGTAGGCAGACACGACGCTTGTCAGCAGGCCGACGATGGCGAGCCAAGCGTAGCCGGCATCAATCGCGGCCCCAAAGAGGTAGAACTTGCCCACGAAGCCAACGGTTGGCGGCACGCCGGCTAAGGAGAGCATGAACAGGGCCATCATGGCGGCCAGCCACGGCCGCCGTCGCGCCAGGCCGGCGTAGTCGGTGACGGCGGCGAACTCTTCACCGCGACGACCCAGGAAGGTGACGACACCGAATGCGCCCAGGTTCATGAACGTATACGCGACGGAATAGAACAGGAGGCTCTGGATGGCGAGGCCGCGAGTATCCCCGGTGGCGATGCTGGCGGCCAGGAGACCCACGAGCAGGTAGCCGGCGTGGGCGATGGAGGAATATCCGAGTAGGCGCTTGATGTTGTTCTGCACGAGCGCCGCGATGTTGCCCACAATCATCGTCGCCGCTGCCACCCCGCCAAGCACCCAAGCCGTTTCGACGGGCGCTTCGGGTACCGCCCCGACGAACACGCGCGCCAGCGCCGCGAAGGTGGCGGTCTTGGCTGCGACCGACATATAGGCCGTTACCGGGGTCGGCGCGCCCTCGTAGACATCGGGTGTCCACATATGGAACGGCACGAGCGCAGCCTTGAAGCCCAATCCCACGATAAGCAGGCCCATGCCGATCAACAGCAGCGTGCTGAAACCGTCCTGGCCAACGGCCGTCGCGATCCCGGCCAAGTTGGTCGTTTTGGTCGCTCCGTACATGAGGGCGATGCCGTACAGGAGAAAGCCCGAAGCGAATGCGCCCAGCAGCACGTACTTGACGGCCGACTCGTCCGACTGAAGGCGCAAGCGGGAAAAACCGGCCAGCATATAGAGTGGCAGAGACAGCAGCTCCAACCCGAGGAAGACCATGATCAGATCGCCGGCGCTGGCCATCAGCATCAGTCCGGCTACCGAAAAGAGGATCAGTACATAGTATTCGCTGTTCTCCAGGTCTTCGCGCTCCATATACGTGAAGGAGATCAGCACGGTCATCACCGCGACGAGCACAAAGACGAGGTTGAAGAACAGCGCGAAGTTGTCCAGGATGAGCATACAGCCAAAGGGAGAGCTACCGGCCGTTGCTTCGACGGTGCAGAATGCGGAGCGGTCGGCATCCCAGAGGTAGATCGACAGCACGGCCGTCAGGACCAGCCCGACCATGCTGAGAGCGGCCGCCGTGCCTCGGCTGCTCATCCGTGGCCAGAGGTCGGCCAGCATGACCACACAGGCGGTCAGTGTGATGGCCAGCACGGGCGCAACGGCCCACCAGTCCACATCGGGCAGCTTGAGCAATTCGTTCATGGCACGTACTTGACGGTCGTCAGTAAGTAGCTCGCCGGACTAGCGGCCGCCCAAGGCAGCCTGCGCTTGCGCGACCGGGATATTACGGGTCACCGCGTCCAGCGATGGCCCTGCCCGGTCCAGGAACGGCTTGGGATAGAGACCAATCCAGAAGATCAAGATCACGATAGGCACGAGCACGGCGATCTCGCGCCGGGTGATGTCGGAAAGCTGCACACCGGCGGGCTGTCGTGTCGGCCCCTGCATCATCCGCTGGTACATCCAGAGCATGTACACGGCCGCCAGCACCACTCCGGAGGCCGCAATGATGGCGAGCGGCTGCAAGAACAACGCCTCGGCGCGGAAGGTGCCGACCAAGATCAGGAACTCACCGACAAACCCGTTCGTGCCGGGCAAACCGATAGAGGAGAAGATGACGATCAGGAAGAACGCCGCGAAGACCGGCATGAGCCGCGCTACGCCGCCGAAATGCTGGATGAGGCGCGTGTGTGCCCGCTCGTACAGCATCCCGACGAGCAGGAAGAGGGCACCCGTGCTGAGGCCGTGGTTCACCATCTGGAGCAGTGAGCCTTGCAGGGCCTCCGGGGTCAGCGCAAACATGCCAAGCATGACGAAACCGAGGTGACTGACCGAGGAGTAGGCGACCAGCTTCTTGACATCGCGCTGCATCGTGGCGACGAGCGCACCGTACACAATCCCGACTACCGCCAAGAACGCCATCAGGGGCACCGCTGCTTCGACTGCCTCCGGGAAGAGCGGGAGGCAGAACCTCAGGAAGCCATAGGCCCCCATCTTTAGCAGGACGGCTGCCAGGATAGCGCTGCCGGCGGTAGGCGCCTCGACGTGCGCGTCGGGCAGCCACGTGTGCAGCGGGAACATCGGGACCTTGATGGCAAAGGCGAGCGCGAACGCTGCAAAGAGCCACAATTGTAGGCCACTTTCTACCCGCACGGTGGCGATCAGCGTTGCCAGATCAAAGGTGCGCGGCCCACTGTCGCCGCTGAGGAAGTAGATGGTCAGGATGGCGACCAGCATCAGGACGCTGCCGGCCATCGTATAGAGGAAGAACTTGATCGCCGCGTAGATCCGCCGCTCCCCTCCCCAGACGCCGATCAGGAAATACATGGGGATGAGTACGGCTTCCCAGAAGACGTAGAAGAGGAACAGGTCGAGTGCCAAGAACGTGCCGAGCACCGCCGTTTCCAGCAGCAGCAGCAGCACGACGAATTCTTTGACTCGTGTATCTATGGCACGAAAGGTAGAGAGAATCGTCAGCGGTGTCAGGAAGGTCGTGAGTAGCACGAGGAGCAGCGAGATACCGTCAACGCCCACCTTGTACTTGATGCCCAGCGACGGTACCCAATCGCCACTCTGGATGAACTGGAACTGCGCCGCTCCGGAGCTAAAGTCGTATTGGAACCACAGCGGCGCCGACACTGCAAAGACGATGAGGCTCACTCCTAGCGCCACGTTCCGCAGCAGGGCGTGTGCTGCGCCTGGCACGAAGAGCAGGATGATTGCTCCCACCAGCGGCAGGAAGATGAGAATGGTGAGATACCACTCGCTCACGGCTGTATCCTCAGGTGATGCGCCAGGTCTGCACCACCGATTCCCATAGAATTGTGCAGACCTGGTGTCGTCAGGGAACCCGTCGTGGGCGCGCCTTTAGCTGCTGCGCCCTGGCAGCGGTGTTCGCTCTGTATGCTCTTCGTTCTCTGTGGCACGTTGTCCTACCGGAAGGCCCACACGGCCAGGATTGCGATGACGCCCACGAGGAATGCTACGGCATAGGCCCGCACGTACCCGGCTTGGGCGATCCGCAGCACCACGGCGCTGCCGCGCAGCAGACGCCCGGTCCCGTTGACGGTACCATCTATAACAGCCAGATCGAACGAGGCCAGGAAGGCGGCGATCCGGGCACCCGGATGTGCCAGCGTGGCCTCGTACAACTCGTCAATCCAATACTTGTTGAGCGAGAGCCGGTACAGCGGGGCGAGTAGCCGCCCCAGAGCTTCGGCCGAGGGCATCTGCCGCAGGTATATGGCGCCGGCGGCGGCGACACCACCGAGGGCCACAACTATCGCGATAATCGCCAAGGCCAGCTCCGAGAGCGGGAACGGTAGCTCGCCATGCTCCGGCCCATGCCCGCCGAGCACCGGCTGCAAGTAACGCTCGAAGGCCGTGCCGTCGGTGCCCGGGATACCCACGAGGCCGCCGACTACCGCCAGCAGCGCCAGTGCCACCAGTGCGAACAGCATCACCAAGGGCGACTCGTGTGGCACTGTGCCCCCACCGTTCCCGGCCCGTCGTGACCCGAAAAAGGTGAGGAAGATGAGCCGCGACATGTAGAAGGCAGTCAGGCCGGCCGTGGCTACCCCGACAAGCCACAGCCATAGGTGGCCGCCCTCGAAGGTGCGGGCCAGAATCAGGTCCTTACTCCAGAAGCCGGCGAGGCCGGGGAAGCCGATGATCGCCAGCCACGCCACGATCATCGTCACACCCGTCACCGGCAGATACCGGAGCAAGCCGCCCATGCGGCGCATGTCCTGCTCTTCATGCATGGCGTGGATGACGCTCCCGGCGCCGAGAAAGAGGAGTGCCTTGAAGAAGGCGTGGGTCATCAGGTGGAAGATGGCTGCGCCGAAGGCACCGACTCCGGCCGCCAGGAACATATAGCCCAGTTGGCTGACCGTCGAGTAGGCCAGCACGCGCTTGATGTCGGTCTGAGTGAGCGCGATGGTGGCAGCGAACAGCGCCGTCAGTGCGCCGACAATCGCTACCACCGTCAGGCTGACCGGCGCCAGGGCATACAGCGCCGAGGCCCGTACCACCATATATACCCCCGCCGTGACCATGGTGGCGGCGTGGATCAGCGCGCTCACCGGCGTGGGACCTTCCATCGCGTCGGGCAGCCACACGTACAGCGGCACTTGGGCCGATTTCCCGGTAGCGCCGATGAAGAGGAGCAGTGTGATTGCCGTGACAAGCTCGCCGCCTTCATCCAATACCCGCTCCGGATGGTCGAGCACCGTGGCGAAGTCGAAGCTCCCGAACGTAGTGAAGATGAGGAAGAGGCCTACCATGAACGCAAAGTCGCCGACGCGGTTGGTGATGAAGGCCTTCTTACCGGCCGAGGCTGCTGCAGGGCGGTCGAACCAGTATCCGATCAATAGGAAAGAGCAGACTCCGACCAGCTCCCACCCGACGAACATGACCAGGAAGTTGTCGGCCATGACGAGCAGCAGCATCGAGAAGGTGAAGAGATTGAGGTAGGTGAAGAAGCGCGGGTAGCCGGGGTCATGACCCATATAGCCGACCGAGTAGAGGTGGATGAGCAGCCCGACGCCCGACACGACCAGGACCATCACTGTGGAGAGGGGGTCGAGCAGAAGGGCCACCGACGTATCGAGATTGCCGGCCACAATCCAGGGGAATAGCTCTTGCCGGAGCGTTTCGGTCTCGCCGGCGACGAGCGGCATGGTCGCAGAGAGCGCGACGAAACCGGCCACGACAAACGCTGCCGCTACCACGCCGACGCCAACGATGGATACGACGATCTTGGGGAGCCGGTGCCCAAGCAGGAGGTTAATCAGCGTCCCTGCAAGGGGAAAGGCCGGGATCAGCCAGAGAGCATCAGAAATGGTCGTCTCCTGACATGCTTGGTCTGCACAATCCGATGGGAGCTAAGGTGGTGCAGACCTAGCATGTCACCTGCCACGCTTGGTTTGCACAGTCCAGTGAAGGCTAGGCTGGTGCCGGCCAGCACGTCACCACGAACGGCATACACCACGCTGTCTACCCCTTCAACAGGTTGATAGTGTCAATGTCCACGCTCTGGCGCGTGCGGAATAGGTCCACGATGATCGCGAGGCCCACCGCAACTTCCGCCGCAGCCACGGCCATGACGAAGAAGACAAAGACCTGGCCATCGAAGTGGCCAAACTGCCGGGAGAACGCTACGAACGAGAGATTGACGGCGTTTAGCATCAACTCGATGGACATGAAGATCGTCAGTGTGTTCTTGCGGAGCAGCACCCCGAACACGCCGAGCGAGAACAAGATCGCGCTGACGATGAGATAGTAGCTCGTTGGCACCATCAGGTTGTAGGCCTCACACTGCCGGACACTTCAGCCGGCGAGGTTGTTGCAGCGGTCGCCTCCGCGGCGGCCGGAGCGCCGTTTTGCTGGCCGCCAGATGGTACCACGTCTGCCTGTTGCCTGGAGAGGCTGACTTCACCGCGCTTCCGCGCGATGACGACCGCGCCGAGAATCGCCGCCAAGAGCAAGATCGAAGTCACTTCGAAGGGGAACAGGAAACGGGTGAACAGGACGGCGGCCAGCATCTGCGTGTGGGACCCGGCGAGCGGCTGCACCTTCACCGCCTCGATCCCCGGCGTCGCGGCCAGCGTGGTGACCGCCTGGCCTGGCTCCTCCGCACGCAGCGCCAGCACTTGCACCGTGTCGCCTGCGCGATCCGCCGTGATCTCCGGGCGTGGCGGGCTGCTGCGGAACACTCTAAAGCCCTGCGACTCCAAGGCGTCCATGACCTGTACCGCACCCACAGCGGCCGCTCCAGTCCCATCCAGCGTGAGCGTAATCGTCCAGGCCACTTCGTCCGGCCCGGTCGCTTCCGCCAACAGCTTTTGGTCGGCTACGGAGAGCGAGTAGGTAAGCTCGGCAGTGCCCGGCGGTGGCGGCTCCGGCAGCACGTCGCTACTGCGAACGGCGACCAGCGTTATCTGTGCCAGCAGGATGAACGCCACGACGCCCCCGAAGAGCTTCAGCCCGGCGAGGCGGGTGCCGGTTGGCTCCGGTCGCGCCACGTTGAGCAGCATGATGACGAAGAGCATCAGCACCATGATGGCGCCGGCGTAGACCGCGATCTGGACGACGGCGAGGAAGTACGCGCCCAGCAGGAGATACATGACGGCTAGGCAGAAGAAGTTCGCCACGAGGAACAGGGCGCTGTACATCGCGTTGCGCTGAAACACGACCATGACGGCCGCCGCGATGGCTACGGCCGCCGTGGCGATGAAGATGAGCAACTCAATGGTCGGCAGTTCGAACGGCAAGCTCTCGATCAACTCGGTCATCGGCTCAGTGCCTTCTGCTTAGGTGGAGCGCAGCCCACCGTCGGCGGTAATGTCTATGATGGCTAGGTGCTGCTCACCCGGGCAGCCAGGAGTCGCTCGGATCAACGACCGGCTCTGCGTCCAGCAACGTCTCCTTGGTGTAAATCATCGACTCGCGCGTGTAGTCGGCTAGCTCGAAGATCGCCTTGAGCTGGATTGCCTCCGTCGGACAGGCCTCGGTACAGAACCCACAGAAGATACAGCGGATCATGTTGACGGTGTAGGTCTTGGCGTAGCGCTCGCCGATGGAGATGGGGCTATCCGGCGGATTCTCGGCACCCTCGACGAAGATCGCTTTCGCCGGGCACACCAGCGCGCACAACTCGCAGCCGACGCACTTCTCTAGGCCGTTCTCGTGCCGGCGCAGCACGTGGCGTCCCCGATGCCGGGCCGGTAGGTCCGGCTGCTGCTCCGGGTATTGCAGCGTCACCGGCTTCTCGCCCAGGTTGCGGAGCGTCACGCCCAGACCACGCGCTATCGCCGCAAAGTCTTGCGCTGCTTCGATGAAGGGGTTTCTGCGTGCCGGGCGCGGTGGTGCTTGCATCATGTCCTCCGTGGCTGCGCTGCTAACTCGGCCACACCGCCACGATCACTGCCGTCAGCATGACGTTTGCCAGCCCAATGGGAAACATCACTTTCCATCCGAGATTCATCAGGCGGTCGTAGCGGAGGCGGGGCAGCGTAGCCCGCAGCCAGATGAAGAAGAAGATGAAGATCGCGAGCTTGAGCAAAAACCAGAGCGGCGCCAAGATCGGGCCGAGCACCGGGCCGAGAAAGCCGAAGCCCGGCCACCAGCCACCGAGGAAGAGCACGGCGGCGACGGCGCTGACGTTGATGATGTTGACGTACTCGGCCATGAAGAACATGGACCACTTGAAGCCGCTGTATTCGGTGTGGTAGCCGGCGCCAAGCTCGCCCTCGGCCTCCGGTAGATCGAAAGGCAAGCGATTCGTTTCGGCAATGCCGGCGATGACGTAGACCACGAAGGCGATGAACCCGACCGGGAACCACAGCGCTATCGGCCAGGGGAAGCTCCCCTCGGTCTGCAAGCGCACAATGTCGAGCAAGTTCAGCGATCCGGCCAGGATCACCACCGAGAGCACCGCTAACCCCTGCGGTAGCTCGTAGCTGACCATCTGCGCCGAGGCGCGCAGCCCGCCGAGGAGCGAGTATTTGTTGTTCGACGCCCAGCCGCCGAGCACCAGCCCGTACACCCCCAAGGAGGCGATGGCGGCGACGTAGAGATAGGCGACGTTGATGTTCGCGCCGATATGCCAGTCGAAGGGGAACCCGAAAATCTCGAACGACGGGCCAATGGGGATTACGGCGAAGATAATCAGTGCCGGCAGCAGCGTCCCTAGCGGTGCGATGAGATGCACCCAGCGGCTGGCCTGATCCGGGACGATGTCTTCTTTCATCGCCAGCTTGATGCCGTCGGCGATGGGCTGCAAGAGGCCGAACGGCCCGACCCGATTCGGGCCAATCCGCCGCTGGAACCGGCCAATCACCTTCCGCTCTAGCCAGGTGAGATACGCGAAGGCGGCCAAGAGCAGGTTGATGACAATGAAGCTCTTGATGGCCGCGGCGATGATGGTCGCGAGTACGTCCGGGATCATGCTCCGACTCCGGCAGCGGCGTCGGCGGCCACGGCCGCCGCGGCAACCGGCTCGAGCTGTACGGTGGTCGCCTCTTGCTGCCAGTCCAGCAGCGTATTGATCCGCGGCGAATCGAGGTTGTCGGGCGTGTAGACCACTCCGGCTGGCACGCGGCCGCTCACCCGTGCTTGCCGGGTTACGGCGCCGCGCTCGGTCCGCAGCCTGACGGCCTGTCCTTGGCCGATGCCGAGACGGGCGGCGTCGGCGCGATTGATGTCTAAGAGCGGCTCTGGCGAGGTGGCCAGCAGTTGCGGCGTGATCTCGATCAACGTCTCGTGGCCAACCAGTTCGGAATCGGTCAGCAGACGCAGGCCCTCGCCCGGCGCTGCCGGCTCCGCTGCGGGCGCCGCCGCAAAGCGTGGGTCGCTATCAGCCTCCGGCGCCGGCAGCAGCACGCCCTCCGACGGGAAGGCCGCGCGGCGCATCGTCGCCGGTGTGATGACGTCCTCGAAGGCTTCGAGCGTGATTTCGGCGGCAGAGCTATAGCCGAGCGGTGTATCGAAGTGGCCGGACAGGTCGGCGAGGATCCGCCAGTCGGCCAAGCCGTTGCCCTCCGGCGCGACCGCGACGCCCAGCCTTTGGATACGACCTTCCACGTTCGTCAGGGTGCCGTCGCGCTCGGCGAAGCTCAAGCCGGGCAGCACCACGTCGGCAGCCTTTGCTGTCGCGGTCTCGAACAACTCGTGTACGACAACCAGCTCGGCGTTGGCCAGGGCTTGCTCGGCCTGTGCGCGGTCGGGATGCGTTTCCAGGATGTTCTCGCCAACCAGATAGAGGCACTTGATCGTCCCGGCAGCGGCCGCCGCGATCATCTCCCCGGCTGGTAGTCCGTCCTGGCCGGGCACAACACCGAGGCGCTCGGCACCCCGGCCGTTTGCCCCCTCCGGGATGAAGGTCACGCCGCCGCCTGAGCCGCCGACGTTGCCCGTAGCCAGTGCGAGGTTGTAGGCGGCCGCGGCCACGGTGTCTTGATCCGACCGGCGGCTGTAGCGCGGGCCGACGTACACCAGCGCATTGCTGGTAGCCGCCAGCGTTGCGGCGGCCGCCCGGATCGTCTCGGCCGTGACGCCGGTAAGCTCGGCGGCCCGGTCCGGCGACAGGCTGGCCGCCTCGCCGGCGGGTGCTCCGTCGTCGCGCTGCTCTTGTTCGAGGACAGCGCCCAACAGCCCTTGCAACAGGGCGGCTTCGGCGCCGGGCCGGTGCCTTAGGCGATGGTAGGCAATCCGGTCCGGCTCGGTGGCCCGCGGGTTGGCGACGATCAACTTGGCGCCGCGTTTGGTCACCGCAGCACGCAGCCGCAGCCACTGCACCGGCAGGTCATTGGTCAGGTCAGTGCCGATCAACAGCACCGCCCCGGCCCGGTCTACGTCGGCGAGCGTCGGGATAGGCGCCGGGGTGTCTGCGAGCGGCAGCCCGGCGGCGCGGGCGCCGATCCGGTGATCGAGGTGCGGTGTGCCGATGACCGAGCGGGCGAATTCGCGCAGGGTAAAGGCGTCTTCGTTGGGAATGTTGCGCCCACCGATGACCCCGATTGCCGCCGCGCCGTGCTCGTCGCGGATGCTCTTGATCTTCGCGGCCACCTCAGTCAGTGCCTCGTCCCACTCCACCGTGGCCAACTCGCCGTCCCGCTTGACCATTGGGGTCCGCAGCCGTTGATCGGTCGAGACGAACTCGAACGTAAACTCGCCCTTGTTGCAGAGCCAAATGTCATTGATGTCCGCGTTCTCGGCGGCGCGCACCCGCACTAGCTCGTTGCGGCGCGCATCTAGTTTGAGGTTGCAGCCCACCGGACACTGCGCACAAACGCTCCGCGTGGTCTGGAGGTCCCCCGGTCGCGCCCGGAACCGATAGGTGTCGCTGGTGAGCGCACCACAGGGGCAGAGATCAATGATGTTGCCGTGGAACTTCGATTGGAGTGGTCGGTCATCGAGAGTGCCGAGCACGGAGTTATAGCCGCGGTCGAAGAAATCCAACTCGTGCTCGCCGGCCACGTCGTCCATGAAGCGCGTGCAGCGGTAGCAGACGATGCATCGCTCCTGGTCCAGGACAACCAGCGGGCTGAGGTCGTGAACCTTGCGGAGCAGGCGCTTCTGCTCGACAAATCGGCTCTCTTTCGGCCCCCAGTCATGGCTATTGTCCTGGAGCGGGCACTCACCGCCCGCGTCGCAGACCGGACAGTCGAGCGGGTGGTTAATCAACAGGAACTCGACGATCCCTTCCCGATACTTCAGGACGGCCTCGGTGTCCGTCCACACCTTCATGCCGGGCATCACCGTCGTGGTGCAGCCGGTCATGATGCGCGGCGGCGGTGCCGGCGCGTCGGGGGGCGTACCCGGTCGCGGTGGTAGCTCGACGGCCACCAAGCACATCCGGCAGGCGCCAACGACGGGCAGCCGCGAGTGGTAGCAGAACACCGGCACCTCGGTGCCGAGCTCCTTGGCCGTCTCGACCAAGTTCGTGCCTGGCGGCACGGACACCTCCTGGTCGTCAACCGTCAGCGTAATCAACTCTTGCTCGGTGGCAGTCATGCCGTCTATCTCCGCAGATTAGGAGCCTTGCTCCGGCCCCGATGGCCAGCAAACACCACTCACGCCGCCATCATCGGCTGGGCCGCAGCGAAGCAGCGCTGCTCGGTGACGTGGCGGTCGTAGTCTTCGCGGAACTTCTGAATACCGCTGGACAAGCCCCACGTGGCCACGTCGCCCAGCAGGCAGAAGGACTTGCCGTTGATCTTGTCGCACACGTCGAGCAGTAGCTCTATGTCCTCCGTCCGTCCCCGTCCGCCTTCGATCCGTGCCAGGACATCCACCATCCAGCGCGTACCTTCCCGACAGGGCGTACACTTCCCGCAGCTTTCGTTGGCAAAGAAGCGGACGGTGTTCAGATTGGCCCGCACGATACACGTCGTCTCGTCCATCACCATCACGCCGCCGGTCCCGAGGATCGAGCCTTTGGCGGTGATGGCCCCCGGATCGAGCGTCACATCGAGGTCGTCGGCCGTGAGGAGCTGCGCCGAAGCGCCGCCGGGGATGATGGCCTTGACTGATCGGTCTTCGCGCATCCCCTGACCGTACACGTAGATCAGCTCGCGCAGCGGCGTGCCCATCGGCAACTCATAGAGGCCGGGGCGATTGACGTGGCCCGAGAGGCAGTAGAGCTTGGGGCCGGGCGCGTCCGGGGCACCGATCCCGGCGAACCACTCGGTGCCATAGTTCACGATGTGGGTGACGCACGAGATGGTTTCCACATTGTTGATGACCGTGGGCAGGCTGAACACGCCCTTGACGGCCGGGAACGGCGGCCGTAGGCGGGGCTGCGGACGGTTGCCTTCCAGCGATTCCAGTAGCGCCGTTTCTTCCCCGCAGATGTAGGCCCCGGCGCCCCGATGCACCCATACCTCGCAGTCGAATCCCGAGCCGAGGATGTTCCGACCGACGTAGCCCCGCTCGCGGGCCTCGGCGAGCGCTTGCTCCAGCCGACGATAGCTGAACGAGAACTCGCCGCGGATGTAGATGTAGACCGTGTTGATCTGGCACGCATAGGCGGAGATGAGGCAGCCCTCGATAAGCTGGTGAGGGTCGTTGTCCATGATCGCCCGGTTGGCGAATGTCCCCGGCTCACTCTCGTCGGCGTTGGCGCAGAGAAAGCGCGGATTGCCGTCGTCGGGCAGAAAGCTCCACTTCACGCCAGTGGGGAAGTAGGCGCCGCCACGGCCCCGCAGGTTGGCGCTCTTGACCAAGCCGACGACATCCTCCGGCGTATGCTCCCGGAGCGCCTTCTCCAGCGCCTGGTAGCCGCCGTGCCGGAGATAGGTATCAATCCGGTGCTGGTCCGGGTCGTCGGCGTACTTGAGCAGTACTGGCTCAAACGTCGCCATGCTCGGCCTGCTCCTCTCCGCCATGCCCATCCAACGGGACCTTGGCCGCGAGTGCCGCGCTCTCCGGCCCATGCACCACCCCGTCGAGGGCGGGGCGACCGGCCCGCAGGTCGGCGAGAATGCGATTAATCCGCTCTGGGGTCAGGTTTCCATAGGTCTCCGTGTTGACCTGCATGACGGGCGCGAACTCGCAATAGCAAGGACACTCCTGGTGGCGCAGGGTGAACTGCCCGTCTTCGGTCGTCTGTCCTTCTTGGATACCTAGCTCCTGCCGCAGATGCTTCAGCATCTCCGACGCGCCCTGCAATTCGCACGACAGGTTACTGCACACCTCGATGATGTACTTGCCCATCGGCTGCTTGTGGAACATATAGTAGAAGCTGGCGATGGCTGCGACATCGGTCGGGTGCATGTCGAGTAGCTCGCCGACCTCTTCGTAGGCCTCCGTGCTCAACCAGCCGACCTCATCCTGGGCCGCCCACAGGGCCGGCAGGATGGCAGCGCGCTTCGTGCGGTAGCGCGGCAAATAACCAAGGATGCGCTCGCGCGTTTCTTCGGACAGCATCTTCTCCGCTCGCCTGTTCCTCGTTTAAACCGAACCTAGCGGTCAATCTCGCCTAGCACGATGTCAATGCTGCCGATAGCAGCCACCACGTCGGCGATCTGTCGGTTCTCGACCATCTTCTGTAGCGCCTGGGCGTGCAGAAATGACGGAGTGCGGAAGCGTACTCGCTGCGGCTTGCTCGTGCCGTCGGACACGACGTAACAGCCAAGCTCGCCGCGCGGGGACTCGATGACGTTGTACGCCTCACCCGGCGGACACTTCGGCCCTTCCGTCACCAGCTTGAAGTGGTGGATCAGCGACTCCATGCTCACGTACATCTTTTCGCGCGTAGGTAACGTGATGCGTGGATTGTCCAGCCGAATCTCGCCATCGGGCAGTCCGTCGAGCGCTTGCTCGATGATCCGCAACGACTGCCGCATCTCTGCGACGCGCACCAGGTAGCGATCATACACGTCGCCGTTGTGGCGTACCGGCACGTCGAAGTCGAAATCGTCATACGAGGAGTACGGAAACGCCTTGCGGACATCGTAGCCGACACCGCTAGCCCGCAGGCTGGGACCGGTCATGCCCCAGGCGATGGCCTCTTCTTTGCTGATGGGGGCCATGTCTACGGTCCGGTCGAGGAAGATCGGATTCCTCGTCAGCAGCGTCTCGTAGTCGTTGATGCGGTCCGGGAAGGTGTCGAGCACGTGGCGCACCCGCTCCTCAAATCCGTCGGGAACGTCGGCGCATAGCCCACCGATGCGCCAGTAGCTGGTCATCATACGCACGCCGGAAATGAACTCGTAGATCGAGGTAATCGTCTCCCGCTCGCGGAAGCAGTAGAGGAAGACGGTAGTTGCCCCGAGGTCCAGCCCGTGGGTGCCGAGCCAGATCAGATGGCTGCTGATACGGGTCAACTCGGTCAGCAGCACGCGCAAGTATTGTGCCCGCTTAGGCACTTGGTCGGTGACTCCGAACAGCTTCTCGACGGCGAGAATATACGCCAGATTGTTCGACAGCGGCGCCAGGTAGTCCGTGCGGTCGGTGGCGGTGATCGCCTGATGCCAGGTGAGACCTTCGCACGTCTTCTCGATGCCCGTATGGAGGAAGCCGATGTCCGCCTCCGCCCGCACGACGGTCTCGCCGTCAAGCTCGAGCAGCAGGCGGAGGACGCCATGGGTGGCCGGATGCTGCGGCCCCATGTTCAGCACCATCGTGCCGCGGTCGGTGGCCGTCTCGCTGAGCATTACCATCGCTGTAGCTCTCGTCCGTCGCTATGCGCCTCACCCCCGGCCTCCTCATCCATGCTATGGAGAGGGGAGGTCGAGGGTCAACTGGTTCGATGCAGCACGGGGCCGCCCCGCTCGCGGCCGGCCTCCTCCTCGGTGAAGGAGACTTCCTCTTCTCCTTGCGCCTCGTCTCGTCGCAGCGGATGACCTTCCCAGTCCTCGGGCAGGAAGAGCCGCCGCAGGTCCGGATGGCCGGTGAACTGCACACCAAACAGGTCGAAGACTTCACGCTCGTGCCAGGCGGCCGACGGCCACAGCGGCACAACCGAGGGCACCGTCGGCTCCTCGCCGCCGACGCGGACCTTCAGGCGCAGGCGGGAGTTGTGGTCGAACGAGTGGAGGATATAGGTAATATCGAAGCGATCAGCGCGCTCCAAGTAGTCCACGGCGTTAAGCTCGGCCAGAAAGGCGTAGCGCATGTCAGGATCGTCACGGAGAAACTGGCACACGTTGAGTAGCTGGTCGGGCGGCACGATGGTGGTGGGAATGCCGTCGGCCAAGCGTACATCCGGTGGCTGGCAGCCGTGGAACTGCTCCATCAGCCGAGCCATGTGACCAACGGCCAGGCCATCGGCCGTGGTCGGCGCCTCAGTTGCCATCTACATTCACTGTTCCTGTGAGTTGGGAAAGGTGCTCGGCGGGTGCTGCCCCGGGACTTAGGCCGTAGCCAACTCATGCGCGTGCTTGCCGAACTGCTTTTGGCGCTCCACCTTGCGCTGGAGTTTGATAATCCCGTCAATGACCATTTCCGGCCGCGGCGGGCAGCCCGGCACGTACACGTCAACCGGAATGATGCGGTCCACGCCTTGGACGAGCGCATAGTTGTTGTAGATTCCGCCGCACGAGGCGCAGGCGCCCATCGAGAGCACCCACTTCGGCTCCGGCATCTGGTCGTAGAGTTGGCGCACGACCGGCGCCATCTTCTTGCTGACCCGGCCGGCCACGATCATAAAGTCGGCCTGGCGCGGCGAGGCGCGGAAGACCTCCGCCCCGAAACGGGAGACGTCAAAGCGCGAGGCGCTCATCGCCATCATCTCAATGGCGCAACAGGCCAAGCCGAAGAGCAGCGGCCAGAGCGAGTTGGCCCGTGCCCAGGCGACCGCCTTGTCCAGCGTCGTCAGGGTCACACCTATCTCGCCCGTGAACTGGCCGCTCATCGGCAACTCGCCGCGACCACCATACTTAACCGGCGTGTCTAGTCCCACTGCAGTGCCCCTTTCCGGAGGACATACAGGTACCCCAACAGCAAGAAGGCAGCAAAGATGCCCATCTCCACGAGCGCAAACACTGCCAGCCCCGCGCCCTTCATCTCGCGCAGGATCACGGCCCAAGGGTAGAAGAAGATCACCTCTACGTCGAAGATGACGAAGAGCATCGCCGTGACGTAGAACTTGATGGGGAACCGGCGCCAGGCCATCCCCACCGGGGTCATCCCCGACTCATAGGGTGCCAGCTTGGTCGTGGAGGGGCGCCGGGTGCCTAGGAACTGGGCAATCACGACCACGCCCAGCGATACGACCGTCGCTACGACGATCATGATAAGGATGGGGAGATAGTTAATCAGCACTGCACCCTACCATGCTCGGCGAGATGAGCCGGGTCCAGGTGCCCCGGACACGGCACGCTCTACCACGCGGCAGCCCGGCGGCAGAAACTTGTGTATTCTATCACAATGTCCTCCCTGCGCTAGGCCACCAAGCACGGAGAGCGGATACCAGCGCGGCAAGCCGGATCGGACCGCAGCAGTCACGGCGCTGATTACCGCTGGCGGATGAACTTTTGCAGGCGGTCGTGAGTCGTGACCTCGCCGACGTAGATGTCTCCGCGGGAGTCCACCCACAGACTATGCGGCGAGGCGGCAAATTGGCCCGGCGCGTCGCCGCGCTCGCCCCACTGGGCGAGGATGTCTCCATCGAGGCTCATGATGGTCACGCCCGGACCGCGTGTGGTCCGGATGGGGCCGCGGCTCGTGATTGCCGGCCCTCCTTCGGCGATGTAGACCGTCTGGTCGGCGTCGAGGCAGACATCGTTGGGCGCACCCAAGTCACCCCACTCCCCCAGATACGCCCCGGCGAGGGTGAAGTGCTGCACGCGGTTATTCCCGCGGTCGGTCACGAGCAGCCGGTCACGGGGGTCAACCCAGACGCTGTGGACGGGCCAGCCGAACTCGCCCGGCCCTGTCCCTTTCGTTCCCCAGGACCGCTGGAGCGTCCCGTCCGCACTGAAAGCGTGTACGCGATATTGCCCGTAGCCGTCGGCGATGAAGACATCGCCTTGCGGTGACCGCGCCGCGCGGGCCGGTTCGTTGAACGGCTGGCCCGGTGGTCCGGGTTGATCTGCCGTACCCCAGGTGGCCAGCAGCATGCCGTCGAGACTCCAGTGCGTGACCGTGTGGTTGCGGTCGGTGCAGTAGATCGCGTCGTCCGGACCGATCCAAACACCGTGCGCGAGGCTGAAGGCGTCCTCTCCCCAGGAGTGGAGCAGCTGACCCTCGGGCGAGAACACCAGCATGGCCGCCTGCGGCTCCCGCTGCAAGACGTAGACCCGGTCCTGAGAGTCGCAGGCGACCCCGGATACGAGGCCCAGCGCCGGAAGCTCCGGGCTGCGTCCCCACTGAGCGTCTACGCGATAGGTATAGTCACCGCTGCCGAACAACGTACTCATGCTGCCTCCTTCCCAATCCCGGTCGGCCGCCACCATACGGCGTTACGCGGCGCCCGTCAACTACCAGCCCCCCTACGGCTTGGTCCGTACTTACCCCTGTCAGGAGTGGGCCAGGCGTGCTGCATACACGCTACAATATCCTGCTCGGAAGGAGAAGCTAATGGATTTGACGAAAGGGCCGCCCCGCAGTCCCCACGCCAAGCTCGGGGGCATCACGTTCCTGCCGCGGACGATTGACAAGATGCGCGCGCATCTCGCCGGCACCCTCGGGGAATACAAAGCGAAGGTCGGCTACAGTGAGCAGCTGTTCGCGTTTCTGGATGTCACGGCCGACGAGTTCGAGGCAGTCGTCGCCGCGTATGCGGACGACGCCGGGGTGCTTGCCGCCCTCATGGAGCGTGCGCCGCGGAGCGCCGCCGAGATCAAGGCGTTCAACGAGCGGGCCAGGAGCTATCCGCAGGACGAGGCCGGTCGGCAACGTCATTGGAGGCTGCTGGAGGCTGCCGGTTACGGTGACCGCAAAGACATCACGACCATGTTCGACCGCCTGGACCTCGACGACGGCCGCGACGTACCGTTGCGCTCCTAGGGCCAGTAGTGCGGCCGTAGCTCTAACCCTCTGTAAACCGGAAGCCGTAGAGTCTCGCGTCGCGCAAGTCAAACCGCAGCCGCAGCGGCCGCTCCCGCCAGCGGTCGTCCCCGTCCCGGTCGCCCCACCGAACCGGGTGCCGGAGCGAATCACCCGTTACCGGCGTGCAGTCGGCCGCCGTGAACCCGGGGAGTGCCCGGCCCCGCTCGTCCTGGACCTCTAGCGTGATGGTGCCTCCCGCGGCCACCGTCGCGTTGAGTTCGATTTGGTTTCCACCCGGCTGGAGCGGCCGCGTGGTGATGGAGCCACCGGCCGGCCCGGCATCGCGCGAGATGAAACCGTCTCGGCGCATTTTCGCTAGCCCGATTGCCGGGAAGTGCCGCTTGCCGGCGCGCACGTCGGCCCAATACTGCTCGCGCAGCGCCTCGGTGTAGCACAGGCGTGCGGCGTGGCCCTCGTTGAAGCCCACGTAGTACACCCACCACTCGTCACCCACCGTCACCGGCGTGGAGTGGTAGAAGATCATGTGGCTATCGAACGTGCCCGGCGCACCCCGCACAATCACCGGCTGGCGGTTGCCGAGCCGCTGCCAATGGATCAGGTTCCGGCTCGCGGCCAGCTGCACGTCCACGATGGCGTACTCGTTTCCGCCGCCCAGCCGCGCGATGTCGAACGAGGCGTCGTACACCCAGATCAGGGCGAGAAACACGTCGCCGGTGCGGAAGACCATCACGCCATAGAACTCGCAGCGGTGGTCGTCGGGATGGTCGTAGAGGAGGATGGACTTCGCGGCAGCGAGCCGCTCCTCGGCCATGTCGTCATCAAGCTGGTCGGGGGCCAAGGCGAGCATCGGCTCCGTCCAGGTCGTGAAGGGCGGGCCGTCGGCGTCGTCTACCGACGTGCAGACCGCAAAGCAGCGCCGCTGCCACGGGCCGAGGGGCACGTGGACTTTGGGGAAGAGCGCGTACTTGGCGGTCGGAAAGCCGGCCGGCCCTTCCGGCGCGGTGCCGTCGTAGAGCTTGGCCGCACTCGACGTATCCCCGCGCTGGCGTCCCCGGATGACCGGGTTGTGCTCGTAGGGGTACCAGTGCAGCCCGTCGGACGAGAAGGACACGCCATGACCACCCCAGCCGTCGTCGTCCCTCCCGACCCAGAAGTCCGACTTGTACCGCATCTCCGGCGGCTCGATCCCGGCCATCTCGGCGCAGTCCAGCATCCCATGTCCGGGGCTACCGCCCGTCCGCGGCAGGATGTTGTTCGCCGTCGAGCCTTCGTACTGAAACAGGCCCAGGTTGGGGCGCTCCCAATGCAGGCCGTCGTGGGAGGTGGCATAGCAGGGGAACATCGGCCCCAGCTGTCGGCCAAAGGCGGGGAAAGCGCCGTAGCTCGCGTACCACATGCGGAACAAACCGTCGTGTGGGTCGCGGTGAACCGTCACGGGACCCCACAGGCCGCCGATCTCGGGACGTTCCCAGGCCGCTTCCGCCTGGAGCACGGGCATAGGGAGCTGTTCCATCGGGTGTAGCTGCTCCACGACTCCGCTGCTCGCTGCGACCAAGTAGTCATCCACGAGGAGTTGGGTGCGTGTGCCAATCGCGACCGGTTTCTGGACCATGACGGCCTCCTTGCCCTATGCTCGTGATACCCAAGTGACGTGCCAGGTCTGCACAATCCGATGGCGGCTATAGTGGTGCAGACCTGGCGTCGTCAAGCGCCGCCGGCGCAGTATGCCGGACCGCGGCCTACGACAAGCACACGAAATCGGGCAGTGGCCCGCCGAGCAGCGGCCGTGCATAGCCCGCAAAGGCGGTGGTCACGTTGCACACGCCGCCCGGCTGCACCTCCAGGAAGGAGGCCGGCAGCCTCTTCTCCAGGCCGGCAACGCGCACGAGCGGCACTGCCGCGCACCAGGAGCGATACGCGGGATCGCGCTCCACCTGAAGCGTGACCATCAGGCCGGTTTGCTCACCGGCCAGCAGACGCGCCGCGGCGGCGCCGACCTGCCAGGCTTCGTCCCGGTCCACAGTTGAGACGAGACTACTCGCGGCGCGCTGCAACGTGCCCGGTTTCGCTGTGCGGGCCTTGACTCCGAGGGCGGCGGTGATGCGGTTGGCGAGGGAGTCGGCCGTGCCCGTGACGAGCGGGTGCCCAAACGCATCCGCTTGCCGGCTGGGGGTGTTCTCCCCCGTATCCGCGCCGGCCGTGTTCAGGTACTCACCGGCGCTGGTGCAGACGGTCTCGGCCGTGACGACGACGGCGCTGCCATGCCGGCTGATGGCGGCCTCGACGCTGGCGAGCACGGGGTCCAGCACGAGCGGCACTTCCGGCACGAGCAGGATGTGTGGTGCCGCGCCCGTGGCCGGCCGGCCTAATGCGGCGGCTGCCGTCAGCCAGCCGGCGTTGCGCCCCATACACTCCAGCACGACGACGGTGTCGTAGCCGCGCATGGCGGCCAGGTCCAGGGCCACCTCTTGGGTCGTGACTGCCCAGAAACGAGCTGCGCTCCCGTACCCTGGGCAGTGATCCGTCTCCGGGAGGTCGTTGTCAATGGTTTTCGGCACGCCGATGACGGACAGCTCGTAGCCGATGTCTTTCGCCGCTTGGCCGAGTTGGAGACACGTCTGCATCGAGTCGTTGCCGCCGACATAGGCAAAGGCGTGGACATTATGGCGCCGGAACCTCTCGATAACGGCCGCGCAGTCGTCGGCATTGAGCTTGCGGCGACAGGAGCCGAGCGCCGCGCTCGGTGTGTCGGCTAGGGCGTTCAGCCGGGCCGCGTCGAGCGCCGTCAGGTCGAGACAGCCGTCACCGCCGGGCAAGGCGCCAAGGATGCCGTGTCGCAGTCCGAGGACGCGCTTGAAGCCGCCGGTGTCCTGAGCCGCACTGACGAAGCCGGCCAGACTGGCGTTGATAACCGCGGTCGGGCCGCCCGACTGCGCGATGAGCAGATTAGGAGCCATGGGTGTTGCTGGCAGTATCGCACCTAACCCCCGGCCCCTTCCCTTGAGGGCAGGGGAGTCTGCGCGGCCGATCACTACGACGCTATGAGGTGACTGAGCCGTTGCTTGGGAGCGCGGTCAGTGTTACACCGAGGCGGTCGCAGGCCGCCTGCACCGTCGCGCGGAGCAGGATCGCCGTGGTAACCGGCCCTGTTCCGCCGGGGACGGGTGTGAGCCAAGCCGCCACCTCGCTGACGGCTGGGTCTACGTCGCCGGCCAACCCATCATCCACCACGTTGGTGCCGAAATCCACGACTACCGCGCCCGGTCGCACCATCTCCGGGGTTATCAGGCCCGCTCTGCCCGCAGCCACGCAGAGGATGTCGGCGCGGCGCGTGACGGCGGCCAAGTCGCGCGTCCGGGTGTGGCAGATCGTCACGGTGGCGTGCTCTTGGAGCAGCAGCTGTGCCATCGGCCGACCGACGATGGCGCTGCGCCCCAACACCACGGCCTCGGCCCCGGCGATTGGGATGCCGTAGTGGTGGAGGATTGCCATACCACCGGCGGGTGTGGAGGGCACATAACCGCCTTGACCCAAGGCCACGCGCCCTGCGTTCACCGGTGTCAATCCGTCCACGTCCTTCTGCGGATTGAGCACCTCCGCGACCATCTCTAGGGAGAATGGCGCCGGTAACGGCTGCTGCACGACGATGGCATCAACGCCGGGGTCAATGTTCAGCGCGTTGAGCGTCTCGGTCAAACGGGGACGCTCGGTCGGCAGCACCATTTCATGGAAGCCGAGGCTGATGCGTCCGCAGGCTCGCTCCAGCGTCCGACCGTAGGACACGGAGGCCGGGTCGTCGCCGATGCGGAGCGAGACCAAGGCCGGCGGGCGGCGCAGTTGGGCTTGAAATCGCTCTGCGGCCGCGACCGTCTGGCGCCGAATCACCCGCGCGACCGGCCGGCCGGCCAGGAACTGCGCACTCATCCGTGGTCCTCCTTGCCATGCCGCTGACGCGCCGGAGGCACGGCCGCCGAGTGCCATAGGATTGGCGTGTAGTCGGTGGTACCTTGCCGTCCTCGCCAACTCATGCCAGCGCCGCCATCATCCGGTTCCAGGCCACCAAGCACCGGCGCGTACCCTCTGCGCCGCCTTCCGAGAAGGCGCTGCCGCCCGGCATGCGGGCGATATCCTCGGCCAACCGGTGCGTGACCCGGTAGTGCGTTTCGAGCGAGACACAGCCCTCGTAGCCATCGTCTTTGAGCGCCTGTAGCTGGCCGGGGATGTCCACTTCTCCGTCGCCGATGACGACGGCTTGCGGACTCTCGTCGGGGTTTACCTGCCGCTTGTCTTTGACGTGTACATGCGCGATATACGGCTTCACCAGCGGGTAGCCGTCCGCCCACGTGGTCTCGCCGCCATCCCAGCAGGCATTCGCCGGGTCCCACACGGCCCGCACGGACGGCTCGTTCAGGTCGCCGAGAAACCGAGCCAACTCGGCGCCGGTACCGACGTAGCAAGAACCCTCGTTCTCGATACCGATAGTAACCCCTTCCTCGCGGGCAATGCGGGCCGGCTCGGCGTAGGAATCGAGGATCTGCTGGTAGTGGTCGTCTAGCCCGTCCCGCTTCCAGAAGGTGAAGCCGCGGATCAGCGACGTGCCGAGCGCCCGCCCAGCGGCGATGCACTGGCGCAGGATGTGTAGGTGCTCGGCGTATTCGTCGTCGTCACCCAGCTCGCACTTCAAGAACGGGGCGGCGAGGCCGGCCACGGACAACCTGTGCCGCTCGGCCGTCTCCTTGATCCGGCGTAGCTGCTCCGAAGACATGGCGTCAATGCGCGTCTCCCACACGGTACGGATTTCGAGTTGGTCGAGGCCAAACTGCTTGGCCATGTCGACGGCAAGATCAAAGTCCTGGGAGATTTCGTCGGTAATGACGGCTCGGTTGAACATGGGACGTGTACCCCTCCTTTATCCGAAGCTGAACGGTGCCTGTCGCCGGATGACGAATGCCACCCGATGCCGGCTGCCCAAGTAATCTATGACAGCCTGATCGTTCCGATGGAGCCGCTGCGTGGACGGTCCGGCGAAAGGGTTGGTGCGCTCGACCCGACGGTCAACTATAACCGTGGCCACCGGAAGCTGCTGGGAGAGCACCACCGCGCGTGCCCGGGCCGCCGCGAGCGGCCCGGCATCGGTCCGCAGCAATGTCAGCCCGACGGCGACGTGGTCCGTGTCCGACTTCACCAAGAGGTCGGGCCGGTAGGTAGCGCCCAAGAAGCGCGCCGGCGGCAGCCGGGCATCGTCGGGTCCCGCGACCACGATCACCGCCGTAGGCAGCGCCGCCTGCAGGGCCGCCTCGGCATCCGCCCGCAGGAAGATGTCTCCCGCGTGCGTCGGGTCGAACTGCGCTTCCGCCAGCACAGCACGGACGTGCTCCAGCAACGCGCGTTTGGCAGGTGACATTGCACCGGCCATGATAGTGCAGGCGCAGCGCCCTCGCAACGCGCCCAACACGCGCGGACGGCTGGCGGCCGGCCTCATCCCCCGGCCCCCTTTACCTGCTACACGTTGAGGAGGTGCCGCGCTTTCAGGGCCACTTGTAGGGCCAGCAGCGCTTCGGGGTCTTGCAGGTCAACCTGGCCGGTCTCTTCGATGCGCTGGACCCGATACAGCAGCGAGTTGCGGTGCAGGTTGAGCCGCCGCGCCGTTTCGCTGAGGTTGGCGCGGGAGGCGAAATACGCTTCGAGCGTGGCGAGCAGGTCGCCACCAGTGCGTCTGTCGTAGGCCGCCAGCGGACCTAGGGTCTGGTTATAGAATGCCCGTAGCTCCTGCATCCCGCGCAGGTGATACAGCAGCCGGTAGAGGCCCAAGTCAGACAAACACGCCTGTTGGCCTGGCCCATAGAGACTGCGGACAAGCTGCGCCGCTTGCGCTGCCTCCTCGATGGCTGCCGGCGCGTCGGCTAGTCGGGGGTGAGTCTCGCCAGCGCCGGACGTGATCGGCCCAACGCCACTGGCGACGGCTGCTGCATGGACATCCTGCAAAATTGCTTTCACCGCCGCGCTGGCGCTACCCGGTCCCGTCTGCTGACGACGCTGGTCGGCGCTGCTGTATTCCCCGGTGGATGGTGCTGACCAGCTTCTCGCCGGTACGGCTTGCAGCGCGAGCAAGGCCACGACCTGTCCGCTATCGGACCGCATGATGGCCGGTTGATTGCGGTCCCGTAGCGCGCGCCGCACGGTGTCCATGAGCCGGTCGCTGCGATCATCGAGCACCGCGTCATCGGCTGCACCGGCCGTCTCCGCCTCGATGGTGACGGTCACCGCCGCAATCGAGGTGTCGGGGCGGAAGCCCAGGCGCTGGAGCTGCCGCTCCAACTCCGGCGAGGGCGCGTCGGCTTCGGCCAGCAGCTGGTCGAATAGCGCCTCGCGGTCGCGCCGCTCGGCGAGGCGCACGGCGTCCTGCTTGGCCAGCTCCAGCGCCAGCACGGCGGCCAGCCGGCCGGCGACTAGCTCGTCCAGGTCGGTCAGCTCGCCGAGGGGCGCACACAGCGAGACGAAGCCCCGCCGGCGGCCGCGGTTGAGGATCGCGCCAGTATACCGCGCCAGGCCATTGCGGCCCGCCTCGAGGCGCACGACCGGCGGCGCCGAACTGGTCAACTCGCCGGCCCGCAGTTCGGCCTCCAGGCGCTGGCGATCTACGAGGGACGAATACGGCGACGGCACCGCCGCGTCCGCCGGCGCCGTCGCTTGCACGTGGTACGCCGCGTCTTCCACGAAGACCAGCCGTCCCGTGAGCAGCGCCGCTTCTTCCAGGATGCGCTCGACGCCTTGTCCCTCGACGGACACCGCGGCCAGCTGCCGGTACATCCCGGTCGCGCGCTGGTTAAGCTCGGCCTGACGGTCAACAACGAGCCGCGCGATGGTCCGCTCCAACTCCGCCGCCGCGCGGGTCGTCTCGACATGGAATAGGGGCAGGTTGTGGGCATCCGCAGCGGCGATTACGTCGTCGGGGCAGTGCCACTCGTCGCGGCTGACCACGACCACGGCCGCGACGCCGGTCTCTTGCAGACTGACGACAATCTTGCTCAGGTCATACTCGGTGCTCAACGCTCGAAGGGCGTCGAGTGTGGCCACGGGTGCTAGTACCACCTCGTCGCCGCCGCTCGACTCGAAGATGGGCGGCAGTCCGCGCAGGGTCGTCACCCAGCCCACGCGCCGCTGCAAGCCGGCCCGACCGGCCAAGACGTGGGCGTGTGGCTGGAGGACCAAGCGCAGCACCTCGGCCACCTCGACTGCGCTCCCATCGTGAGCCTGCTCGGCCGGACCGGTGGCCGGTGACGTGCCCGTCTGCACCGCCATGCTTCCCGGCGGATTGTGGAGACGGGGGTCGTCAGCTGTGCTCATGGGTGTGTCGTCCTCTGCCACTCTGGCGTCTCACCTTAGCACTCAGCGGCCGGTGCGGACCGAGCGTTCGGAGGTGCCATCGCCGCGTAGCGCCGCACTGCCTGCCAGTGTTGCTGCTGCCGGCTGCGCTCCTGTGCATCTGGAGTGCGAAAGGTCGCCAGAAAGTCGTCGCGGAACGCTTCATAGGCGTCGGCGGCAATCGCGGCTCGCATACGCTCCGTGAGCCGGGTGAGGTACCGCAGGTTGTGTACGGTAGCGAGCCGGTAGGCGAGCAGCTCCTTGGCGCGGAAGAGATGATGCACATAGCTTGCCGTGAACGTGCGGCACGTCGCGCAGTCGCAGTTCGGATCAATCGGCCCAAGATCATCACGGAACTGAGCTTTGCGTATATTCAGACGGCCGGCGTCGGTGTAGAGGCCGGCGTGGCGCGCGGCCCGCGTCGGCAGCACGCAGTCGAACAGGTCAATGCCGTGCCGGACGGCCTCGATCAAGTCCTCCGGCGAGCCAATCCCCATCAGGTAGCGCGGCCGCTGTACGGGCAGGAGCGGTACCGTGTGCTCGACAATGCGCCACAACTCCGCCTTCGACTCGCCCACGCACAGTCCGCCGATAGCATACCCCGGCAAGTCGGCGGCGACAGTGGCCTGGGCCGAGGCGGTTCTGAGATCGGTGAAGGTGCTCCCCTGCACGATGCCGAACAGCGCCTGCTCGGGTCCCGGTTGAGCGGCCAGACAGCGCTCCAACCATCGGCTGGTGCGCTGTACCGCAGCCGCGGCTTCGGCGTGTGTGGCCGGGTAGCCGACACACTCGTCGAAGGCCATGACCACGTCCGCGCCTAGCTGGGCTTGGACCTCCATGATGCGCTCCGGCGTGAGCCGGTGCTCGCTGCCATCGAGATGGGAGCGAAAGGTCACGCCATCGTCGTCAATGCGCCGTAGGCGGGCCAGGCTCCAGACCTGGAAGCCGCCCGAGTCGGTCAGGATCGGCCCTTGCCAGGCCATGAAGCGGTGCAGGCCGCCGTGCGCGGCGACAACCTCCGGACCGGGGCGCAGCAGCAGGTGGTACGTGTTGGCCAGGATCATCGTTGCGCCGACGTTTCCCAGGTCGTCGGGACTGACCGACTTGACCGTTGCCTGGGTCCCGACGGGCATGAAGCAGGGTGTGGGCACGACGCCGTGTGGCGTGAGCAGCCGCCCGGCGCGTGCTCGCCCACTCTGGGCCTCAATGGTCAACGTCAGTGAACCATTCGACGCTCGCTGCCGCCCGGCGGAAACCGCACGATCCGACGGATCCGGCGGCCCGGTGATGATGGTGCGGTTTTTGCCGGTCATCTGTCCTCAGTGCGGTCTCGTAGCTTCCGAGCCGGGGCGGGCGGTGAGGGACAGCCTCGCGCTGACCAGCATGATACTGCATGGTCCGCGGCCATACTGCCGACCCGGCGGTCAGGTGTGGTATCCTGCGCCGCGCGCCCTGGAAACTGGGAGGAGTTGCAGCATGACCACTGACGCGACGGTCCCGCCCTCCCGCGCCGAGCTACAGGAGCACGTCCTGGAGCAGTGCGAGCGGGAGCAGGTCCGCTTTATCAACCTCCAGTTCACCGACATCGTCGGTATTGTCAAGAGTGTGACTATCCCGACCCACCGGCTGCCCGATGCGTTCGATCACGGTACCTGGTTCGACGGCAGTTCCATTGAGGGCTTTGCACGGATCGCCGAGAGCGATATGTACCTCGATCCGGACCCGGCGACGTTCGCCATCGTGCCGTGGGAAAGCGGCAATGAGAAGACCGCTCGCTTGATCTGCGACGTGTACACGCCCGAGGGTAATCCTTTCCCAGGTGATCCGCGGTACGTTCTGCGCCGGGCGATGGCTGCGGCGGCCGAGATGGGCTTTGTCTTCAATACCGGGCCAGAGCTAGAGTTCTTTCTGCTGCAGGTGGACGACGCGGGCGACGTGCTCACGATGCCCCACGATGAGGGCGGCTATTTCGACCTCTCCACGGACCTCGCGGCACAGGTCCGACGCGACATGGTGGTTGCGCTGGAAGCGATGGGGATGAAGGTGGAGGCTTCCCATCACGAAGTTGCCACCGGCCAGCACGAGATTGACTTCCAGTACGACAATGCGCTGCGGACGGCCGACCACACTGTCACGTTCCGGTACACGCTGAAGGCAATCGCGCGCCAGGCGGGCCTCTATGCCACGTTCATGCCCAAGCCGCGATTTGGCATCAACGGATCGGGGATGCACACGCATCAGAGCCTCGCGGACATCCATACCGGCGAGAACCTTTTCGCCGACCCGGCTGGACCTTATGGTCTCTCCGACCTCGCGCGCCACTTCACCGCCGGTATCTTGGAGCATGCTCGTGGTATCTGCGCGGTACTGGCGCCGCTCGTCAACTCGTACAAGCGCCTGGTGCCGGGCTACGAAGCGCCAGTCTACGTCAGCTGGGCGCACACCAATCGCTCCGCCCTGGTCCGCGTCCCCAAGCTCATCCCCAACCGGCCCCAGAGCAGCCGCATCGAACTACGCTGCCCCGATCCGAGCTGCAATCCGTACCTGGCGTTCGCAGTGATGCTGCACGCGGGCCTGGACGGTATTCGGCGGGAGTTGGAGCCGCCGCTGCCGCTGGAGGAAAACCTGTACGAGTTCGACCCGCTCCGGTTGCAGCGGGAGCAAGTTGAACAGCTCCCCGGCTCTCTCGGCGATGCCCTCGATGCATTGGCCGCCTCCAGCCTGGCGCAAGAAGCGCTTGGCGTCCACGTCTTCGAGCGGTTTATGCAGGCCAAGCGGCATGAGCACAGTGAGTACCGGCAGCAGGTAACGCAGTGGGAGCTAGATCGTTACTTGGAAATCTACTAATGATGCACTCAGTCTGCACCGTCCGATGAGGGCTACGGCGGTGCAGCGAGGCCATACTCGATGAGGATTCTGCTCGCGTTGTACTACTACCGCCCCCACATGAGCGGACTCACCATCTATGTCGAGCGCCTGGCGGCGGCCCTAGCCCGGCGCGGGCATACCGTGACCGTGCTCACGTCGCAGTACGACGCGAGCTTGCCGCGCGAGGAATGGTCAGATGGCGTGCGTATCGTGCGTGTACCGGTGGCCCTGCGGATAAGCAAGGGCGTGCTCATGCCCGCGCTTGGTCGCACAGCCAGCGTGCTGCTCCGTGAGCACGACGTAGTGAGCATCCACCTCCCCAATGTGGATGCCCCAGGGCTGACCATCCGTGGCCACCGGCAGAACAAGCCGGTCATCCTGACCTACCATTGTGACCTGATGCTCCCGCGCAGCCCATTCAGCGCTATCCTCGGGCAGGCCATCTTCATGGCCCACTACGCCGCAGGCCGCCTCGCCGACCGAATCGTCGCCTACACCCACGATTACGCGACCAATTCGCGCTTGCTCGCGCGATTTGAAGACAAGCTGGAGGTCATTTCCCCGCCCGTCGTCATGCCGGTGCCCCCGGCAGCAGACGTGGCCGCATTCAGGGCCGAGGTGGAGGCTGATGAACGGCCGGTCATTGGTATGGCGGGACGGTTCGCTTCCGAAAAGGGTGTGGAGTATCTGGTGGCGGCCGTGCCGCGCTTGTTGGAGCGTTTCCCCCACGCCAAGGTGCTGTTCGCCGGGCCATACAAGGACGTGCTCGGCGAGCAAGCATATTGGCAGCGGCTGCGCGAGCCTATCGCGCAGCTCGGCGCTCACTGGAAGTTCCTGGGCCAGTTGGATGACCAACGCCAGTTGCCGCACTTGTACAGCGCGTGTGACGTCCTCGTGGTGCCGAGTCTCAACTCCACCGAGAGTTTTGCGCTGGTCCAAGTGGAGGCAATGCTGTGCGGTACGCCAGCGGTAGTGAGCAACCTGCCCGGCGTGCGACAGCCCATCAAGATGACCGGCATGGGTGAGGTCGTGGAGCCAGGCTCCGCCGCTGCGCTTTGCGAGGGTCTGGAGCGTGTACTGTCACACCGGCAACGCTACGTGCGGCCGCGGCGGGAGATCGAGGCGTTGTTCAACCCTGGGCGTACCGTGGATGCCTACCTGGAGCTGTTCGAGCGGGAGATTGCTCGGAGGTCAGGCTAGGGAGGAGGCTAAGTGCGGCGGTTGGCACCATGTTAGCAACTGCCCCCTCTTCCCGTGGGAGAGGGCCGGGGTGAGGGCAGCGATGGCCGGGGATTACGTGCAATGCCGCGTTAGGCTTGCAGGAATCCCTCCGCATTAAGCACGAACACCACGCCGCGAGCGCCGTCCAAGGGCATCCGATCACCGGCCTCCTGTGCTTTGCAGGCGGCGCGCAGAGTCTCGATTGCCGGGTCCACTTGCTCCGGCTCGACGCCCACCAAGAGGGTCACGTTGCCGCGCCGCAAGAACCCACCGACCGTATTGATGCGCGTGACCCGGTGGCCCTGCTCGACGAGCGCTTCAATGGCCCGCCCGGCGTCGTTGTTCTGCACGATGGCCCAGATCAGTTTCATTGGTTGCTCGTGAACTGCGTTCGCGGTGTGCTAGAGCCGCTCGAACCGTTCGATATCCAGCACGAAGATCGTGGCTCCGCCGACCTGCACCGGGATGGGTTCCAGTGGATACGGCTCTCCGATCTCGCCGGGCGCAGTCGGTACAAAGAACTCGGAGCGCCGCTCGCAGTTGTCCCGGATCAGCAGGAGCGCGCGCTGCACTTCTGACGGTTCGGTGGCAATCGCGAGTGTCGCGTTACCCTTGCGGAGGAATCCGCCCATTGTGTTGATGCGCGTGACCCGGAATCCGGCCGTCGTGAGCGCATCCGTCGCCAGACCGGCATCTTCATCCTGGACAATGGCCACGATGAACTGCATCGGCTCTGGCGTTGCCGGCGAATCTGTCGGAGTATCCACGCTACTTCCTACTTACCGCTCGTGCTTGGGCCTCTTCCGTAGCCCAGCCTGATTGTACATTAAACGTTTTGCCCATGGACCGGCGGCCGAGATACCACTGCATCGCTCCGGGCAGTTGGTACGTCTGCCCAGGAAGCCTAGAGCCCGGCGCGTCTCCGGGCACGACCTACCTGCGACATACTCAGCAGGTGCGAGAGCCACCACACAGCGACCTCTACTTGGAGCGCGGCCGAGGCAATGGCCGCCGTCACCGGCCATTCACTGACGCCCAGCACTGTGCGGGCCAGCGGTTCGAGCGCAAACCGAAACAGTAGCAGGAAGACCGGGGCGAAGACGAGCACCACGCGGTTGGACCATTGCGAGAGGCGGTAGGCCGTCCGCTGCTCAACGTTGTCCGTCATTAGCTGCACGCGGACCACGTATAGCGCGATCACACCGAAACCAGAGAGCAACCCGAAGGCGATCAAGCCGGCCGGCGGCAGCAACGACCGCTGCCACGAGTGCCCGACGACCTTGAAGAGGATCGCCAGCCCCAACCCGGTGGCCCCGAACAGCAGCGCCCAGATCACGTGGTACATGAGGGCATACGTGAGCGGCTTGGGTACGTGCTCTTCACTCGCCAGTGGCATCGGCCTCACTCCAGCTTCCGGGGAGCATGAGCGGCCCCGGATCACTCCATGTATCCGAGTCTACCAGCCCATCGGCCGCGTCCCACCCCCATATCCTCAGCCTCGCCGTCCGCCATTCCGGCTTGCGCCTGTGAGCATGAAGCGGCATACTTTACGGTAGTCGCCACTAACGTGCTTGCCACTGCCGAGTCGTCTAATGGTAAGACGCCTGACTCTGGATCAGGTAATTGGGGTTCGAGTCCCTGCTCGGCAGCCCACACCTCCTCTGCACTAGGCCGCACCTCCTGCTGTCCTGTCAGGGCACTCACGGCCCGCCAATTGATCCTTCCCGCCTCACCCCCGGCCCCCTCTCCACAGCATGGAGAGGGGGCCGGCCAGTGGCCGGCAGCAGGTTCTCCTCAGAATGGTACGCTAAGGTATGGCGGGTGCTACCGGAGCGAGCCAAGCGCGTTCAACCGCAACCGGAGATGGTAGTAGGTCATGTTACCCGGAGTCTGAGATGGCCGGCACGATGGCAATTGGGGAGAGCGCAGTTGACCGTACCGTGGCCGTGGAGGCTTCATCGGCGCTCCGGCAAGCCTTGGGTGATCGGCTGATTGCCGTAGTCCTGTTTGGCTCCCGGGCACGCGGGGAGGCGATGGAGACCAGTGATTGGGACCTGCTTGTCATCGCCGAGGAGTTACCTGACAAGCCGCTGGACCGCCATCTCCTCTTGCGGCAGTGGCTTCCCGCCACTTCCGGCGATAGGGTGTCACTCCAGGCCAAGACCCCTGCGGAATTCGAGTCGCGTGTGCCTTCTTTGTATCTCGATATCGCGCTCGATGGGCAGGTGCTTTACGATCCGCAGGGATATGCGACCGCGCGGCTGGCACGGCTGCGCCGTCTGATGCAGCGCCATGGCCTCTACCGCGATCGCCGACCGGCCGGCGATCTGTGGCGCTGGCGCCGGCCACCGCCCCGGCCTTGGCGCTTGACCTGGGAGTCTGAAGACGGTGCCCGCTCCTGACGAGGTAGGCTATCGGCTGCGGCTCGCCACCGGATTTCTGACCGAGGCTCGCCAAGACGTGGCCCTCCAGCGGTGGCGGTCGTCCGTTGATAACAGCCAGTTGGCCACCGAGAATGCAGCGAAGGCGGTGCTGGCGCTGCCTGGGCCTGTAGGCCGCACCCACAATCCGGCAGCATTGCTTCGGGAAGAGTTGGCACAGGGTGTGTTTGCGAGCGTCGCGCAGGAGCAGGTACGGCAGCTTGCCTACTGCGCGGAGCAGCTTGGCCCTGAAGTGCATGTTCAGAGCGACTATGGAGACGAAGCAGGCGGACGCACTCCCTGGGAGCTATTTGCTGAGGATGACGCGCGGCGAGCACTCACAATAGCCGAGAAGGCCGCCTCTCTCGCCAAGCAGATCATCCGGGATGAGGCATGAGGTTGCAACCGCAGCATCAGGTGTTCATCGCGGCTGTCGCTGTCCATGTCGTGTAGCTTCGCCAAGCGCGATGCCGCGACCCCTTTTCAACCCTGGGTGCGTTCGTTTCCGCGGCAGATCGTCAGTCACCGTTTCGACAGTAGCCCCTGCGGGCTGATTTACTTCTGACATGCTACCTTGCACTACCCCTGAACCTTGCACTACCCCTGATTGGGACATGGGACCGTGCAAGCTGGCGACGATGGGAGTAACACATGACCGTGAGGCTGGCACTGATCGGCTGCGGCGGGATCGCGCGAGCGCACCTGAAGGGCTATGCAGCGATCCGCGCGGCGGAGCCGGACCTGTTCGAGTTGGTCGCCGTCTGTGATGCGAACCTCGCGGCGGCGCAGAAGGTTGCCGCGGCCGCAACGGCGTGGCAGGAGCAAGCGCCAGCCGTTTTTGGCGACGTAGCCGATTTGCTAGCGGCGACCGATTGTGACGCGGCAGACATTTGCGCCCCACACTTTCTGCACCACCGGCTCGGTATCGCCTGCCTGGAGGCCGGCCTCCACGTGCAGGTCGAAAAGCCCATCGGCATCACCGTCAAGGCTACCCGCCGGCTCATTGACGCCGCCCGCGCCGGGCGCCATCTTGCAACCGCCGAGAACGTCCGCCGGGAGCCAGGTCCACGCACGGCCCACTGGCTCATTCACGAGCGAAAGCTCCTCGGAACGATGCAGAGCTTCTTTGTGCAGGAAACTCGCCCGCCGCAGCGCCCGACGGCGGAGGATGCGGAGCTACCGCCGTGGGTCTGGCGCGATGATCGTCTGCTCGGTGGTGGCGGGCAAGTCTTGGATAGCGGCGCCCACTTCTGCGACACGATCCGCTACCTGTTTGGTGACGTGGAGCAGGTCTATGGCCGCGTCGAGCGGTGGCGGCCGCGCCCGGTGCGGAAAGGCGATGCGGTGGTGCATGATGATCGGGAAGATACGTTCGTCGCACTGCTGAACTTCGCCAGTGGGATGTCCGGTCTTTGGAGCTACGGCGCTGCCTGGCCCGGGCACCGGCTCAATACTGTCGCCTATTACGGCAGCGAGGGCGCGCTCGTTGATCCGGGCGATGTGTTCCACGGCCCGCGCTTGACGGCGACGGTGCAACTGGCCGACGGCACGGCGCTGTCGCTCGCCGACCTGCACCAAGAATACCTCGCGGAGCTGGGCGCGGCCGGCCGGGCACGCCTCTTTCCCCACGGCCTGACCGACGGCTTTGCGCTGGAGGTGTACGATTTCCTGACCGCCGTGCGCGATGACCGGCCGCCGGAAGTGACTGGAGCGGACGGCCTGCGGGCCAAGGCGATTGCCAACGCCATCTACGAGTCCAACGCGGCGGGTCAGGCGGTCCGGATGGCTGAGGTCATTGACGGTCGGATTGACGCCTACCAACGACCGATCAACGAGCGCTGGCGGATATAAGGAGGGGTGCCGGCTTGCACCATCCTTGATGGCGAAATAGGATGGTGCCGTCCCGGCGTGTTACCGGGCCTATCCTGGCTGAGGAGCACAGTAATGACAACGGCAAGTAGTGATCGCCCAGTGCGTCTGGGGTTTGTCGGAACGGGTGGCCGCACGGTGGCCGAGCTTGTGGATTTGGTGCATATCCCGGCGGCTCGCATTAGCGCGCTCTGCGACATTGATGAGTCGCGGTGTACCTGGGCCATCGAACAGCTGCTGGAGCGTCAGCCGGACGCTCCGGGAACGAGCCTGGTCCGGGAGCAAGCGCCGCGGACCTTTGCCGACGTGCGGGACATGCTCGCCGCCGTGGAACTCGATGCCGTGTACGTCTCGCTGCCGCCGTTCGCGCATGGCGACATTGATCACGCCATCCTGGACGCCGGCAAGGCGTTCTTCGTCGAGAAGCCGGTAGCGGTGAACAGCACTGTCGGACGGGAGATCGCCGCGCACGTCGCCGGGGCCGAGGTGGTCAGCAGCGTCGGCTACCAATCGCGCTATAGCTCGGCGATCCAGCAGGCGCGGGCGGCGCTGGCCGGCGTGCCGCTTGGCTTAGTGGTGGCTATGCGCGTTGGCGGCCTGCCGGGCGGGCCGTGGTGGCGGGTGCAGGACCGCTCGGGGGGCATGCTCATCGAGCAGCACACGCACGGCGTGGACCTGATGCGCCTCTTTGCCGGCGAAGCCGAGCACGTGTACGCAGCGGCCAACACGGTGCTGCTCACGGACGTGCCGGACCTGGACATTGCCGACGTGAACGCCGCGACGGTGCGCTTCCGGTCCGGAGCGGTGGGCGTGATTGCGAACACCTGCGCGCTGGAGGGCGGACAGGCGCGGCCTAGCAGCATGGCCACTTGGAGCGTCAGCCTCCAGATCATCGGCCGTGGCGTGGTCGCGGAGATCGGGGCCGGCCGCAGCGAGGTGCTGTTTGCCGGTGAGTCAGCCAAGCAGTACGTCGTCGAGCAGGAACCCAATCGGCTGATGAATGAAGCGTTCGTCCACGCTGTCCGGACGGGCGATACGGCAGCCATCCAATCGGATTATGCCGATGGCCTGCGGACATTCGAGTTGACCTATGCGGCGCATCTCGCCGCGGAGCGCGGTGAGGTCGTCCGCGTTGGCGGGAGCTACTGACCGAACATCCTCTGGGGTGACTGCGGCTCGTCCTCAGGTCTAGTGGCCGAATTGGTATAACTGGCGTGGGAGGGGTAGCCAATCATGGAACGAGTAGCGTAAAGGGGTCAGGGTGGGAAACCAAGATACCTACCGTAACCGTGGGGAGATCGTCCATAACACATCTACCGGAGTGAAAGGGGAGAAGGGATGTTAGACCGATTGGATGGCTTACTAGGGAACCCTCAGAGCATGTACGATACTTATGAAGGTGAAGACAAACGGCGCAGTAACAGCGCGCACATGGCCAGGGCAATCCAGGTTTCACTGGTCGCCGGGTCCTCTTCATAGTCTTTGCTCAACCGCCGGCAGCGGCCCAGCCAGCCGAAGGTGCGTTCCACGACCCAGCGCCGCGGTTGCACCGTGAAACCGACGGCGTCCGGGGCGCGACGCCCGATCGCGATGGTCCAGCCCCACGCGGCCGTGACCCAGCGCGCAAACGCCCCCCGATAGGCCGCGTCGGCCCACAGCTGCTGCACCCGCGTGGTCTGGGCCGACGCCCGCTCCAGCACCGCATAAGCCCCGTCGCGATCCTGGATATCAGCCGGATGCACCACGACCGCGACGATCGTGCTCTGGGTATCCACCAACAGATGGCGCTGGCGCCCGGTCACCCGCTTCCCCCCATCATAGCCGCGGGGGCCCCCTTTTCCGTCGTCTTGACCGACTGGCTGTCGATGATGACGGCACCAGGCGCTGGCGCCCGATTGTGGCGCTGGCGCTCCTGGCGCCGCAAGGCGTGCATGATCGCTTCCCAGACCCCCTCGTTGCGCCACTTGCGGAAGTGGTGATAGACCGTCGACCACGGCGGGAAGTCATGGGGCAGCAAGCGCCAAGGGCAGCCACTCCGCAAGCCGTACAGCATGGCATTGATGAGCACGCGCTGCTCGTGGCGGAGTGGGGGCCCAACCCCTGGTGGGGGCACCAAGGGGGCCAGCCGCGTCCACTGGGCATCCGTCAGGTCCGTCGCCTAGCGTGTTGGTGCCATGGTGCGCCTCCCGCACACTACTCTGGCCCGATCAGGATACCTTTCCTCCAACTACAGTGTCGTACACGCTCTTAGGCGGTCGTTGGATTGGCTATCTGGGTAAGTCTCTCTCTGGTTTGGTTCGCTTTTGGCGCGAGCGACCCTCACCTACCTGGTGTTGTGACCTTGGTTATTGGTCTTCCTGCTTTTTTTGGGTTTTTGGTCCTTGTAGTCGGTCTGTACTTCTTCCCTTCTCTAGTAGCCCGATACCGTAAGAAGAAGAACATCATGTCTATCTTTGTGCTGAATATCTTTATTGGTTGGACCTTCATCGGCTGGGTAGCTTGTCTGGTCTGGGCCTTGATGAAGGACTAGGCTCTGTTGGCATTTCCCTGTCACTCCCGCGAAAGCGGGAATCCAAGACAGGTGCGCTGGCTGCTGATTCAGACGCCTGGATTCCGGCTTCCGCCGGAATGACGAAATGGGATTGGCGGTTAGAGCACACCGAGTCCATCGTGCCCTCGGTGGCTGATCCAGAGGTCTAGCCGCCGAATTGGTATAACTGGCGTGGGAGGGGGTAGCCAATCATGGAACGAGTAGCATACGGGCAGACGGATATTATGGTATCGCGGCTCTGCTGGGGTACCGGGCTGATGAGCAAGCTGCGCCACAATCAGACGCCGGCCGAGTCGGCGGCCATCCTGTGGCGTGGCTATGAGTTGGGCGTCAACTTCTGGGATACCGCCGATGGCTACGGTACGCATCCCCACGTGCGGGCGGCGCTCGAGGGGCTGCCCCGCGGCGACATCGTGGTCAACACCAAGACGAGCAAGAAGGGCCGCGCCAGCGCCGCCGCCGACGTGGACCGCTTTCTCCACGAGCTGGGCACCGACTACATTGACACGCTCCTCCTGCACGGCGTGGGTACGGTGGAGGAGCTTGAGGCCAGAGAAGGCGCGCTCGAAGCGCTGGTGCGGGCACGCGAGGCGGGCAAGGTGCGCGCTGTGGGCCTGTCCACGCACCTCTCGACCGGCGCGATAATGGACCGCTGCGCCGAGCACCCGGATATCCAGGTGATCCTCACTACGGTCAACAGCGCCGGGATCATGCTGGAGAACGGCACGATGGCGGAGCACCTGCCGCTGGTCGAGCGGTGCTTCCGTGCCGGCACGGGCATCTGCCTGATGAAAACGCTGGGGCAGGACCGCCTAGCGCATATAGCTGAAGAAGCGATCGGCTACAACCTGCGTTTCCCCTATGCTCATTCGGTCTGCGTCGGCGTGAACAGCGGTCCTGAGGTGGAGTTCGCCGTTCGGGTCGCGGAAACGGTAGCGGCCGAACAGGCAGCCCCGCTCGGTGAAGCAGCCGGGGGGTAGGCGCAATACCGGCCCCCCTATGGTCCCCCGCTATGCAGGGGGACGTGGATTCCCGCGTTCGCGGGAATGACGGGCGAGACTGGCGGCAAACGCCTCTCTCCATCATATGTGGAGAGAGGGCCGGGGGTGAGGTGGGAGCCGCGAGGCTCATCCGCTCGCCGGGAAGCTGTCCTCCAGCCCGCGTAGCAGCCGGTAGCACGTATCCAACACCGGCACGGCAATACCCTGCTCGTCGGCGCGGCGCAGCGCCTCACCGGCCAGGACATCTACCTCCGTGCGCCGCTGTGCGAGCACGTCCTGAGCTAGGGAGGGCACAACGCGCATTCCGGCCGCGCGATACCGCTCTGCCCGCTGCCGCAGCCCGGCCAAACCCTCGTCGAGGGGGCTATCGGCCAGAGCTACGGCCGGCAACGGCGCTCCCGGTGGGTCGGTCACGGCGATACCGCCGGCCCGCGCCACGGCGGTAAGCTCCTGAGTGAGGCGTAAGAACCGCTCGGCCAGCAGCGGGTGAAAGAACATCGTCGCATAGTCGGTGCGTGCCAGGGCAGCGACCATCGCTCCGGGCAGGAGGTAGCACAGCTTCCACCACTCGATAGCCGTAATATCCTCAACCGCCTTACCGGCCAGCCCGGCGCTCGTGAGCAGATCCGCGAATTCGTTGACTCGCGGTGAGGTACCGCCGCCGATCTCGCCCAGCCACGTCGTTGCGGGAAAGGTGTAGCGGGCGTGTCCGACGCCGAGATAGGTGGCGCCAAAGGTGGTGCTCGCGCCGACAACGGCCTCGGCGCCGAAAGCGTCGTGGAGCCACCCGTCCTTCACGACCCCATTCTGCAGCGAGAGCGCGGATGCCGGCTTACAGCCGGCCGCGGCGGCCAGTGCTGCGCCGGTGTCCTTCGTCTTGACGGACAAGATCAGCCAATCTACCGCCCCCACCTGCTCACCGCTGGTCACAGGCGTTGCCGGGACCTCGGCCTCCCGCGCACCCTCGACCTTGAGGCAATTGCCCTGCGCGCGCAGCCGGTCGAGGTGCTCCGGCTTGACCAGCATTGCTACCTCCGCGCCTGCTTGCGTCAGGAATGCTCCGAACAGCGTTCCCAACCCGCCTGCACCGACCACCAGTATCTTCAATCTCTTCACCTCAACCGTTGTCTCCGCGCCGGGCAACTGCTCCGGTGAGCATACCATTGCCGCTCCCGCTCCCGTCTCGCTGCGCCGACGGAGTGCGGTTTGCCACAGAGAGCACGGAGAGCACAGAGTAGGGGCGCAGCAGGCTGTAGCCCTGGCCCTCTCCCAACCCTCCCCCGTGCCGACGCACAGGGGAGGGGCCTGCCGTCCCCCTGCGAAAGCGGGGGGGCCACAGGGGGCCGGTACGGTCACACCCACGTCCCGGAGGGAAACCGAGCGCGCGCCATACGTTACTATAGAGTCTCATCCGCGACACACCGGAGCAGCGATCATGCGTATAGGTCTCGCCATCTTGCCCACCGCCGAGACGATTGACATTGCCGTATTGGTCGAGCGTGCCGAGGCGCTGGGGTTCGAGTCGCTGTGGGCGCCGGAGCAGAACATCCTCCCCGTCAAAACCGAGCGCCCGGTGCCGCGGCTCTGGGGCGACATCGTAGACCCCTTGATCCTCCTGGCGCGGGCCTCGGCCGTGAGCACCAAGATCAAGCTGGGCACTGCCGTCAGCGTAATCCCCGAACGTGACCCGCTGATCCTGGCCAAGCAGGTCGCTACGTTGGATAGGTACTCGGGAGGGCGGTTGCTCTTCGGGATTGGGGTTGGATCGGGACACGAGCAGGCGCAGATCATGGGCAGCGACTTCCCGCATCGCTGGACCCAAGCCAAGGAGTCGGTGCTGGCCATGAAAGCACTGTGGACCAACGAGGTGAGCGAGTTTCACGGCCGGTACTACGACTTCCCGCCGCTCTACTGCTTCCCCAAGCCGGCCCAGCAACCCCATCCGCCGGTGCTGCTCGGTGGCAAAGCCCGCAACGTGTTCAAGCGGATTGTCGCTTGGGGTGATGGCTGGATTCCCATTGACGTGACGCCGCACGAGATCGAGGCCGGGCGTGCCTCACTGGATCGGCTTGCCCGCGCGGCGGGCCGCGACCACACGGCGCTGACGATCTCCGTCGTAGGAGTCTCGGCAGAGCGCCGGGTCATCGAGCAGTACGCCCGCGCCGGCGCCGACCGGGTGATTGTAGCCCTAGAAGCGGCCGGCGAGACGGAGAGCCTCGCCGAGCTGGAGCGCACCGCCGCGGCGGTGCTGCGCTAGAGCCGGCCGTGTGGGACCGACACCCCCTCTCTATCGCTTGGCGATGGAGAGGGGCCGGGGGGTGAGGCCCGCGCCCCACCGACTAGCTCGCGGTGACGTAGATGGGGCTAGACCAGGCCATGTGGCCATCTTGCTGCGTCACCCGGACGAAGTAGGGGTGACCCGCGTTGGGGTGCCGGCTCGCCGGTGGCACGGTATCCTGCACCCGAAAACGTACCTCGCGGGGGGCGTCCGGACCAGGGTCAGGCTCGATCCGCACGTGCTGGCCGATGCCGCCCGCGTCATGGACGAATGGACCGTCGGAGAGGTTGCCGAGGGGCAGGCTGAAGGTCGCCGGTGCGGTCTCGAAGTGGAGGCGTGTGGCCGGCGTGCCCTCAATCTCGACGACCACGCCGTCCCAATCCCCGGCGGTCTCCGAGCGCCACTGCACTGCCTGAGAGGTGATGTTAGTCACGCCGTCTTCGGGATGGTCGAATCCCCAGCCCTGGGCGGCCAGTAGGCGGCCGCCCTCGACGGCGAGCCGACCGTCCCACGAGGTCAGGCGATGGCGTGCCCGAATCCGCGCCCCCGTCCAGCCGACGCGCAGGCGGTGCCGGCCGTTGGGCTGCCGGGGATGACGCGCCAGAGCTGCACCACCGCCGTCCAAAGGATTGTGCAGCTCTGGCGTCGTCACCGGTATGGCATGGCTGTAGATCACCTCGGGCCACCGCAGCGCCTCGACGCGCCAGAGGGGGGCGGTGCCGACCACATGCACCGATAGCTCGACCGGACCGCCGGTGCTGAAGGCGGACCCAACGGCGTGATCGTTGGCGGTGACATCGAGGAGGATGCGGACCCCGGTCGTCGCATAGGTGCGCCTGGCTTTGAGCGCCTCCCAGAGCGCCTCGCGCGTACACGCCGAGGCCAGCGCGGCCGTCAGGCCACCGCGGATGCCGAAGTGGTGCGGAGGCGGACTGGCGAAGCCGGGCCGCGCCGTATGGTCGTCGCTGCCGCCGGCAAAGCCGATCCGGGCGCCGCGGCGCAGCGCATCCTCCGTCAGCCACTCGAAGACGCCCCAAGCGGAGCAAATCTCGACCAGCGGGATCAAGTCGTCGTCGAAGAACTCGATCAGGTTGGCGTGCCGGCCGCCGACGTGCGGGATCAGCAGCACGTCCTCACGGCCTCGAAACTGCTCGTACAGCCGGGAAACGGGATGCCGGTCGGTGTCTTCGTCCGTGCGGTCGGGGACTTGCCAGTGGCTCGAACGGTGTAGCGGGCCGTCGTCGTGCAGGAAATGAACGTTATGGTCGCCGCCGCCCGGGGTGTTGCCGGACCACTCATAGCCCAGGAAGGACACGAACCGACCTGGCTCGTGGTAGGCGGCCACCTTCTCACGGATAGCCTGCCAGATGCCTGCGGTGATCTGGAAGTCGTTGCCCTGATGCCCTACGAAGTCCAGCGCGGCGGCGTCACGGGCGTAGGTGAAGTAGTCGTCGAGTGTGCCGATGCCGACGGTTTCCTCGGTCTGGCCGTGCGGATCGCCCCAGTGGACTCGGCGGCTCGGCGGATCGGCGTGGCAGCGCAGCGGGTGTGGCTGGGCATCCAGTCCGTGCTGTGCGTCGCTCGCGCCGATGGCGTGAACGCCCGGCTCGTCTACGACCAAGCCCTCGAACCGATGCACTCCAAGGTCGGGCACACCGAATTGGTGTTCGAGCGTGTCACCGGCGGGTAGCGTCAGCCGGACGGTGCCGCGATAGCCCACCGCGACGTTGCCCCAGGCGTCGTTTGCCCGTACCACGACGCCGAACGGCTCGCCCGCAGTCACGTCGGAGGGGCCGAGCACGTGGAGCGTGACGGCCGGCCCGCCGATCATCGGCAGGATCGGAGAGTCCGGGACAAGCTCGTAGACACCGGTGCCGAAGGCATCAACCAGACAGCGGAACGTCATCGGACCGGCAAAGGTCTGGGCACGGGTACCGGGCGAGCCGCCCTGGCAGTCGCCGAAGGTGATCGTGATGGTATCGCCTGGCCACAGCGCGGCATCGCGCACGCGCAGCTGCACGATCTTTTTCCAGGGCCGCACGCCGAGATCGGGGTCAAAACGTGCCTCCAGCCGGGCGCCGTGCGTCGTCTCCACGGTCACGCTGGCATAGTCGGAGGCTGTGGGGTCGTCGAACTGCGGGCTGCTCCAGTCGGAGGTGGTATGGAGGGCCACGCGAAACGCGCCGCCATCGTCAATGCCGTGTGCGCCGACCCGATACGTCAAGGTCCAGGTCCCGACACTCCCGGCAATGGCCGGCACCGTTGGCGTGAGCCGAGCCAGGCCAAAGCACGGCAAATCAGCGCGGCCAGCGACCGCTGTCACGATGTCACACTCCTTGGGCGAAGGTCGAGGGGTCGCGTCAGGATACCTGTGCCGAGCGCGTCGAACCAAGCCGGGGCCGAGGTACGTTCATCTCGGCTGCCATCACCGATGTGCTCTCGCAGGGAAGGAGGAAATGTCCCCCTGGGCTAGCAGCGAGAATGTTGAGGAGAGAGGATGGAGTTGTGGCTGACGTCTATGCGCAAATCAGTAGCTACTGGCCGTTCACTACCGCTTCACGCGCATGGCGGTGCTCGTGGACCGCAATCGCCGAGAGGAGCGTCAGCCAGTCGTCTTCCGGGGTCAAGTGCT
Organism: Chloroflexota bacterium; assembly: GCA_965220865.1. Classification (GTDB taxonomy): domain Bacteria; phylum Chloroflexota; class UBA11872; order UBA12225; family JAJDUF01; genus JAJDUF01. The sequence goes on along the minus strand of OZ244848.1, from coordinate 830,216 downwards.
GGCCCGCTGCCGCTACTTCGGCGCGCTGGGCTGCCAGCGCCCGGTAAATCGTCCGCTCCAGGGACTCGTCATCGGTAGGAGTTGCCGTCCGTACCCGCGCGAGCGTGCTGTGGATAGCTGCGTCAGAGTCCCGGTCACCGTCTGCGCTGGGAGCGCCTTGCGAGCGGACTGACGGCCGGCGAGTGGGGGTAGGTGAAACTGCCGTCGAGGTGGACCACATTGTACCTTCTCCCTCTTTCCTAGAGGTCTGCCGGGCTGCGTGCCAGCAACGTTGATAGCCGCATTCCCGTTACCTCTCAACCTAGCACACCTCGCCGGGCACCGCAATGCCGGCGTTCCCGTTGGCTCTTCGCAATGGCGGCACCGGTGGGTGTGCGGCATAGTAGCCGTGGCTCTACCTATCGGACGAAGAGCGCGCCCGAGAGTTGCGCTGCGAGCGGAGGAGATTGTGAAAGAGGTCGTGGAACGGGCGTTGAACGTGGCGGCGCTGCGCGGTGCCCAGTTTGCGGACGTGCGGGCGGTGGTCAGGCGCACGCGGTCGGTCGCCGTGAAGAACGGCCAAGTCGAGGCCGTAGCGATGCATAGTACGACCGGCTTTGGGGTGCGGGCGCTGATAGACGGTAGCTGGGGTTTTGCCAGCGCCGCGACCCTCACGACCGACAAGGCGGCCGCCGTCGCAGCGCTTGCCTGTACGATTGCACGCGCCAGTGCGCGTGTGCAGGCCGCGCCGGCCCAGCTCGCCGCGGCCCCGATGGTCCGGGACAGCTACCGCACACCCGTCGAGCAAGACCCGTTCGCCGTCTCGCTCGACGACAAGATTGCGCTGCTGCTCGCTGCTTCACAGGCCATGGAGCAGGAACCGGCGGTCAAGGTGGCGGAGGCCAGCGCCGAGGCCTGGGAAGAGCACAAGCTGTACGGCAACAGCGAAGGCTCACTCATCGAGCAGACGATTGTCCAGAGTGGCGCCGGTATCGAAGCGACGGCCGTCGCCGAGGACGAGGTGCAGAAACGCTCCTATCCGAACAGCTTCGGTCGCCAAGTTGGGACGGCGGGCTGGGAGCTGATCGAGGGCATGGACCTGGTCGGGAATGCGCCCCGGATTGCGGCCGAGGCCGGGCAGTTGTTGCACGCCGAGCCGTGTCCCAGTGGCACGAAAACTATCATCCTCGATCCCACGCAGGTCGCGCTGCAAGTGCATGAGAGCTGTGGCCATCCTACCGAGCTTGATCGGGTGTTTGGCACGGAGGCCAGCTTTGCCGGCACGAGTTTCCTGACCCCGGAGAAGCGGGGAACGTATCGCTACGGGTCGGAGCTGGTCAACATCACGGCCGACGCCACGGCGCCCGGCGGGCTGGGCACGTTCGGCTACGACGACGAGGGGGTGGCGGCCCAGCGCACGCCGCTCGTCGTCGAGGGGCGCTTTGTCGGCTACCTCACGTCTCGCGATACGGCGGCGCTCTTGGGCGAGGCGAGTAACGGCACCGCTCGCGCCGACGGCTGGAACCGCATTCCGCTGATCCGCATGACCAACATCAATCTGGAGCCTGGGGACTGGGCGCTCGCGGACCTGATCGCCGACACCGACGACGGCCTCTTCTTGCAGACGAACAAAAGCTGGAGTATTGACGACCGGCGCCTCAACTTCCAGTTCGGTACCGAGATCGCCTGGGAGATCAAAGGCGGCAAGCTGGGTCGTCCGTTCAAGAACGCCACCTATACGGGCATCACGCCGGAGTTCTGGGGCGGCTGCGACGCGGTGTGTCGGGAGTGGCAACTCTGGGGCACACCGAACTGTGGCAAAGGCCAGCCGATGCAAGTCGCCCGCGTCGGTCACGGTACCGCGGCTGCACGCTTCCGCAACGTCCGTGTGGGCGTGATGAGCGACTAGGGCGTGGATAGTCAAGATATGTACGACGAAAGCGCAGCCCACGCAATTGCGGAGCACGTGCTGAAGCGCTCGCCGGCCGACCAAACCGAGGTGGTGCTTTGGGCGGAGAGTAGCCAGCTGACGCGGTTTGCCAACAACACCATCCATCAGCACGTCGCGGAAGAAGACGCCCAAGTCACCGTGCGAGCAATCTTCGGGAAGCGGGTGGGGGTGGCATCGGGCAACCAGCTCGATCCCGAGAACCTGGAAGAGGTGGTGGATCGTGCCGCGACCATCGCCCGCGTGCAGCCCGAAAACCCCGACTTCGAGGGCCTCCCTGGTCCGGAGATTTGGGAGCGGACCGACGCCTACCGCGAGTCTACGGCCACCTGCACGCCGCAGCGGCGGGCGGAGGCAGTCGCGGCGATCACCGATGCGGCCGCGGCGGCAGGTCTGCAAGCTGCCGGCGCGTTCAGCACGGAGACGGTGACGCTGGCGGTGGCCAACTCGCTGGGCACGTTCACCTACCACCCGTTCACCGTCGCCGACCTGCACGCCGTCGCCATGGACGACGGGGCATCGGGCTACGCTACCACGGCGAGCACCGACGTGGACGCGCTCGACGCCGGCACCGTGGCTGCGGAAGCGGTAGATCGAGCGATACGCAGCCGCCATCCCCGCACCATCGAACCGGGCGAGTATGAGGTTGTGCTGGAGCCGCCGGCCGTTGCGGAGCTGCTGGACTACACGGCCTACGCCGGCCTGAGCGGACTGTCCGTCTTGGAGGAGCGCAGTTTCCTGAACGAGCTACAGGGACAGCGGGTGCTCGATCCCAAGCTCTCGATCTGGGACGACGGTCACGACCGCGGCGGAATCCCTATCCCCTTCGACTTCGAGGGGGTGCCCAAGCGTCGCGTGCTGTTCGTGGATCGCGGCACCCTCCGCGAGGCGGTCTATGACTCGGTCACGGGACGGCGCGCCGGCGTGCGCTCTACGGGCCATGCCTTGCCGGCGCCCAACACGTATGGCCCTCTGCCCATGCATCTCGTCATGGGCGTCGGGGACCACACGCGCGACGAGATGATCGCCGACATCGAGCGCGGCCTATGGATTACCCGCTTCTGGTACGTGAACATTGTGCATCCTCTGAGTGTCACGCTGACGGGTACCACCCGCGACGGCACCTTCCTCATTGAGAATGGCGAGGTGGTAGGGCCGGTGGAGAACCTGCGCTTCACCCAGAGTGTCCTCGACGCCTTCAAGGAAGTGCCGATGATCGGCCGGGACCGCCAGTTCATCCGCGGTTGGTTCGGTGGCGCCGTCGTACCGCCGCTGCGTCTGGCCCGCTTCACCTTCAGCGGCGGCAGCGCCGAGGGCAATGCATGAGCGGCGGGAGGTTCATCGGCGGGGCTACGCGGCGTGGAGCTCTTGGACGGTGATCTCGTCGGTGTCGGTGTGGAGTAGGTAATAGGGGAAGGGGTGCTCGCACAAGGCGGCGCCGATGAAATAGGTGACGCCACGGTGCGTGACGAGCGGATGCCCGCGGTGCAGGTGCCCACTGAGCGAGAGCAGCCGCCGCGGCGACGCTTCCATGATGGCCCGTATTTCGGCATCGTTCAGGTAGTTGTAGCGGTAGTCGCTGTCATGGTGCTCCTGCTCCGGGTATAGGACGTAGTGCTGGAGCAGGATAGTATGCGCGATGCCTGAGGGCGTGCTGCTCAGAAGCTGACGCATCTCGGTCAGCACCTCGGCCCGGCGGGAGGCGTAGTGCGTCTCGTCGTCGAACGCATCATCAAAGAACGTGATGATCTCGCAATTGCCGCTGCGGAGCACCCGCGGCGGCCGCGGCAGAACCCGATAGAAGACCTCGGAGGCCGGGTCGTGGTTGCCGGGGATGATGACGAACGGTAGGCCCGATCCGGTCAGCATCTCCCGCAGCGAAACGAGGTCGGCATCGAGCCGTGGGTCATCGAGCGGTGCATCCACGTTGTCACCGGCGACGAGCACAAGCTCCGCGCCGGCGTCCCGGAAGTGTTGCAGGCAGTGCCGCAGCAAGGCGCCGACCCGGCGCAGCTCGCGCCGCGGGTTCGGTGAGTCGCCGGGCACTGTCTCCCGATAGTGCAAGTCGGTGACAAAGCCGATTCTCACCAAGACGTGTCCTTATGCACCACAGACCGCCGCTCCATCCCCACCGGGACAGAGAGGCTGGATTCCCGCGTTCGCGGGAATGACGGATAGGCGCTATTTCCAGAGCAATGACGGACGAGACGGTTGGAATGACGAGCGGCAAACTCCCCCTCTCCACACGTGTGGAGAGGGGGACGGGGGTGAGGCCCGCCGCGTCGCGCTACTTGATTTCGACGACGGCCCCGACTGCTTCCAGCTTGCCTTTGGCTTCCTCAGCGTCTTCCTTGCTGAGGCCCTCCTTGACCGGAGTTGGTGCCGCCTCGACGACCGCCTTGGCCTCCTTGAGACCGAGACTGGTCAGCTCGCGGACGACCTTGATGACCGGGACCTTTGTCGGGCCGATCTCTTGCAAGATCACGTCGAACTCGGTCTGCTCTTCTTCCTCCGGCTCCTCAGCAGCCTCAGCGCCGGCCGCCGCCGGTGCCGCGGCGGCCATGGGCACGGCCGCACTCACGCCCCACTTGTCCTGGAGCGCCTTGGAAAGCTCCGCAACCTCAAGTACCGTGAGGTTGCTCAACTCCTCGATCAACTGCTCGACCTTCTCGCTAGCCATGTTTTGTTTCCCCTTTCACCGTAGCTTCACTGCGTTTCACGACTGAGTTGCTCAAACCGCTCTATCGCCTCCCGTCCTATGCGGCCCGCCTATGCTGCAAGCGCGAGCGGGACCGGGGCGGGGGCCGTCTGCACTATGCTGCTGCACCTCCCAGTTGCTCGGCGCGCGCCTCGAATACCCGTACCAGCCCTCCGGCCGCGCCATCCAAGATGCGGATAACCTCGCCCGCCGGTCCCTGCGGACCGAGCAGTCCGGCAAGCTGCGTAAGCGGGCCGGCGAGGGCGCCGACCAGCTCGGCCTGGAGCTGCTCACGCCCCGGCATGGTGGCGAGTGCCATGACCTCATCGGTGTTCAGCGGCTGGCCGCCAAGCAGCCCGCCCCGGATGTTGAGGTTCTGATTACCGCGTATGAAGTCCCGCAGCACCCGCACGGCTGCGCCGAACTCGTCCTGGCAGAAGACGACGGCGCTCGGCCCCTCCAAGAGCGGCGCCAGCGCGCCGGACCCCGTCTGCTCGGCGGCGACCTTCATCAGCCTGTTCTTGATCACCCGATAGGTGGCCGTGGTGTTCTGCAGGTCGTTACGCAGCGCGTTCATCTCCGGCGTGTTCAGGCCACGATAGTCGGTGACGATCATGCACTGCGCCGGCCGGATGAGATCGGCCAGGAACGCCACGTTTGCCCGTTTTGCCTCAGTTACCATTCGCTGTCTCCATACTCGTTACTCGTTGTGCGTCATTGCACACAGCTGGCGATGCCCCACCACCACCCAGAACGCAAAACGCCTCCGCCGGCATCGCCGACGGAGGTGCCTCAGTCACGCACCAACGCGCTGCACACGGGTTGGTGTCGCTTGCTATGAGGCCTCGGCCGGCCCCCGGCGCGCTGCCGGGTGGATTGGTGCGCGGAGCACACCGGCTGTCTCAGGCGCTTGCGTGACGGCCGCCGGTCCTGCGGTCTCGTCACGATCGTTCGCTATTTTGGCGCTTGCTCTTGCTCCAGGTTGGCCCGTTTCGCCGCGTTACTCTGCGGTTGTCGCCAACTCTATGGCTGCTCCGACATCCACATGCACCCCCGGCCCCATCGTCGGAGCGAGCGTGATCGAGCGGACAAACTGACCTTTCGCACCCGACGGACGCACGGCGTTCACGTTGGCCATCAGTGCGGTCAGGTTGGTCACGAGGTCGTCTTCACTGAAGGATACCTTGCCGACGGGTACGTGCAACAATCCGGTGCGATCAGCGCGGAACTCGACTCGCCCGCCCTTGATCTCGCGGATGGCCGGCGCGAGGTCGAACGTGACCGTGCCGGTGCGCGGACTAGGCATTAGGCCCCGCGGCCCGAGAATACGGCCCAGGCGTCCTACCTGCCCCATCATATCCGGCGTCGCGACCACGGCGTCGAATTCCAGCCAACCGTCCTGAATCTGCTTGGCGTACTCGGCTCCGCCGACGTAATCGGCGCCGGCGGCCTCGGCCTCGGCCACCTTCTCGCCTTGGGCAAACGCGAGGACGCGCACCGAGCGGCCGGTGCCGGCCGGCAGCGTTACCGTGCTCCGCACCTGCTGATCGGATTGGCGCGGGTCAATGCCCAGTCGGATGTGGGCTTCTACCGTCCCGTCGAACTTGCTGAACGACACTTTCTTGACCAGTCCGACCGCTTCTTCGAGGGGGTAGAACTTGCTGCCATCAACCAGCTTCGCTGCCTGCTCGTACTTTTTACCGTTCTTGGGCATTACTCACTCCCTACCTGGGTCTTGTGGCCGGCGCTGCGGCTTGCAGCGGGGCTGTAGTCTAGCTCGTCACCTCGATGCCCATGCTGCGGGCCGTTCCGGCGATGATCCGCTTGGCGGCCTCGATGTCCGTCGTGTTCAGGTCGGGCATCTTGATCTTGGCTACGGCTTCCAACTGTGCCGGGGTGATCGTGGCTATCGTCTCTCGACCGGGCGCCTGTGCCCCCTTCTCGATGGCCAGCTCCTTGCGGATTAGCCCGGCCGTCGGCGGCGCCTTCGTCACAAAGCTGAATGAGCGATCTTCGTAGATCGTGATCTCTGCCGGGACGATCATCCCGACCTGATCTGACGTGCGCTCATTGTATTCCTTGAAGAAGGCCATCATGTTGATGCCGTACTGTCCTAGCGCGGACCCCACCGCCGGGGTCGGTCGCGCCTCTCCCGCTTCAATCTGTAGTTTGACGACGGCCTTCACCTTGCGTGCCATTGCGTTACATCCCTCGACTTCGCTTGCTGCGACTGCTGTGTTGCATCACCACGAGTGACTACAGTGGACTTGCTCGGCAGAGTGCCCCGTATTGACCGGCCGATGAGCTACCTAGCTCTTTTCCACCTGGAGGAAGTCAAGCTCGACCGGTGTCTCTCGGCCGAACATCGAGACGAGCACCCGCAGCTTGCCCCGGTCCTGGCTTACCTGATCCACAATGCCGAGGAACTCGGTGAACGGTCCGTCTATGATCTTGACCCGCTCGCCGGTCTCGAAGGTGATCCGCACCTGCGGCGTATCCTCCTGCATCGGCTTGAGGATCGAATCCACCTCTTCCTGCGGGAGTGGCGTGGGCGTGCTCCCGGCGCCCACAAAGCTCGTGACGCCGGGGGTGTGACGCACGACGTGCCACGAGTCGTTCGCCAGGATCATATGCACGAGGACGTAGCCGGGCAGGAGCTTGCGCTGCACGGTTCGACGCTGGCCTTGGCGAATCTCGACCTGCTCCTCCGTCGGCACGACGACCTCGAAGACCTTTTCCTCCATAGCCATCGAGGTGATGCGGTGCTCCAAGTTCGCTTTGACCTTGTTCTCGTAGCCTGAGTAGGTGTAGAGCACGTACCACTCCCGACCGTCATCAGGCTTCGTCTCAGTGGTGGTCTCTTCAGCCACTTCCGGGGTGACCATCGTCGTACCTCGTTGCCCTACGCCGGGCCAATGATGAGCGCCGCAAAACGACTAGAGAGCCAATCCATGCCGCCGAGCAGGAAGCCCATGACTGCGGACACGGCCACTACCATGAGCGTGAGGTTGCGGACCTGCATCGGTGTAGGCCACGTCACCCGCCGTAGCTCCGCCACTGCGTCGCGCACTATGCCAAACCTCGGGCGTACTCGTGGCGAGGTCGCCAAGCCGCGCAGCGATGGAGACGGGCGGGAGCGGTGCGTGCCGCCGCCGCGCGTGCGCTTCGTCTTGGCCATGCGCCGGCGAGCAGCCCGTCCTGCCTTCGAATCGTTGCTCTCCTGCTGCACGGCGGCGCTGCGGCGTCTGACCGCCATCTATGCTCCTAACCTCAAAGCCACTATACTCAGCCTCACCGCACGACCGTGGTTATCGCGTCTCGCGGTGCAACTGATGGGTGCGGCAACGGCGGCAATACTTTTTCAAGGCCAGCCGGCCGGTATCATTGCGGCGATTCTTCGTGGTGGTGTAGTTGCGCTCCCGGCACTGCTCGCACGCGAGCGTGGCAACTACGCGGTCTCCTTTTCTGGCCATGGGCTTTCCTTCCGAGCTGCTATGGTCGTGGGGCCGGCCCTACTCCAGCGTGGTCACGACCCCCGCACCGACCGTCCGGCCACCCTCGCGGATCGCAAACCGTACCCCCGGCTCGATCGCCACCGGCACCAACAAGTCCACCCCCATCTCCACGTTGTCCCCCGGCATCACCATCTCCGTGCCGGCCGGCAACTCGATCGCTCCCGTCACGTCCGTCGTCCGGATGTAGAACTGTGGCCGATACCCTGGGAAGAACGGCGTGTGGCGTCCCCCCTCTTCCCGGCTCAACACGTACATGTTCGCCCGGAACCGGCCTTGCGCCGCAATACTCCCCGGCGCCGCCAGCACCTGCCCCCGCTGCACGTCGTCCCGCTCCACACCGCGCAGCAGACAGCCCACGTTGTCGCCCGCTTCGCCAGCGTCCAGAATCTTGCGGAACATCTCCACCCCGGTCACCACCCGCGACTGCACTGCTTGGCCCATGCCCAAGATTTCGATGGTCTCACCCACCTGCACCTGCCCGCGCTCGATCCGTCCCGTCACCACCGTGCCGCGCCCCTTGATCCCGAACACGTCTTCAATCGGCATCAGGAACGGCTGATCCACCGCCCGTTCCGGCGTCGGAATGGCTTCGTCCACCGCGTCCATCAGCTCCTGAATGGAAGCATAGGCCGGATCGCTGGGGTCGTCGCCCGCGTCCAGGGCGGCCAGCGCACTGCCACGGATCACCGGTATGTCGTCGCCCGGGAAGTCGTACTTGCTCAACTGCTCGCGCACTTCCAGCTCGACCAGCTCCAGCAGCTCTTCGTCGTCCATCAGGTCGGTCTTGTTGAGATAGACCACGATGGAGGGGACTTCGACCTGGCGGGCGAGCAGGATGTGCTCGCGGGTCTGGGGCATCGGGCCGTCGGGAGCGCTGACGACGAGGATGGCGCCATCCATCTGGGCCGCGCCGGTAATCATGTTCTTGATGTAGTCGGCGTGGCCGGGGCAGTCCACGTGCGCGTAGTGGCGGGCGGCGGTTTCGTACTCGACGTGGGCGATGGCAATGGTGATACCACGGGTGCGCTCTTCGGGAGCCTTGTCAATTTCGTCGAAGGGCACAAAGCTGGTGTTGCTGTGGGCGGTGAGGGCCAGATACTTGGTCATGGCCGCGGTCAAGGTGGTCTTGCCGTGATCCACGTGGCCGATGGTGCCCACGTTCACGTGGGGCTTGGTCCGCTCGAACTTCACCTTCGCCATGATCGCTCCTGCTCCCTACGTACTTCGTGTCATACTGCCAGCAGTTTCTCTGGTACCTACGCTAGCACGAGCCAACACCCGGGACACACAAGCAGCGCCGCAACCTATCCAGTAGTGGGTCGGCTGGAAGGGGCCGCGAGGATGCCACGCCCTGGAGCCTCGCACGGCGCGAAGGAGCCCACACCGGGAGTCGAACCCGGGACCTCATTCTTACCAAGAATGCGCTCTACCTCTACTGAGCTATGCGGGCAAAATGAGCCGCAATGAATACCCGAAGCCCAGCTTTCGGGGCCATACCGGGCCAAGGTACAACTGCGGTTATTCTATCAATGACCCGGAACCAGCGTCAACTTGCCGGGCGCCCTCGGTTGACATCTCCCGGTCATTGGCGCGAAAGCGCGAATCTGCCTCACCCCTGTCATTCCCGCGTTCGCGGGAATGACGAAAGAGGGCTGGGATAACGAAAGAGGGCCGTTGCGAAACATCGTGACCGGCTCGGTAGTCAAAGCTAGCGAAGGACGGTGGTGCAGGACTGCTGCTGCGTATATGCGGTAGACAGCACGCTCAGGGAGGTGGGAATCATGGCTAGCGGCGATCCATCCTGGGGAAGCCGGCGGTTGTTTCGGAGTCGCCGCGAGCGGATGCTCGCCGGCGTATCGGGTGGACTGGCGGAGTATTTCCACATTGACCCGGTGTTGGTGCGGCTGCTCTTCGTCGTAGCGACGATAGCCAGCGGCGGTGGCGGACTACTAGCCTACATCGTCCTCGCCATCGTTGTGCCTGAGGAGCCGCGCGGCTTGAGCGACGAGGCCACCGGCGATCTGCCCCGCTCGGCCGCGGAAATCCCGCCGATGTCGCCGACGTGGTCCGATGACCGGCAAGCCGTCCGGCGGCGGCAGCGGGCCGCGGGCTACATCCTGCTCGCCGTTGGCGTGATCTTCCTCCTGGCGAACTTCAACATCTTCGACTGGGGTAGCATCTGGCGCGTGTGGCCGGTCCTCCTCGTACTTGGCGGCGTGTTCCTGCTTGTGCGTCGCACCGGCCGGGGTAAGGATCTCTTCAAGTAGGAGCTACCCATGAGCAACCTCCTGAACGGCGGTGGCCGACGCCTCGGCTCGATTTTCTTGCCCCTGATCCTGATCGGGCTGGGGGCGCTGCTCTTGCTGCGGAACGCAGGGCTGATCCAGGTTTCGATCTGGGACGTAGTGGGACGCCTGTGGCCGCTCATTCCGGTGCTAATCGGCATTGAGCTGTTGATCGGGCAGCGGTCTCCGCGCGCGTCAGTCCTGGTCATGCTGCTTGTCAGCATCGGCATCATCGCCGGCATCGCGCTGTTCGCCAGCGATCCGGGCCGGTTTCCGGTGGGCTGGACCGTGAATATCACCAGCGATCACTCCCCCAGCGAGGTTGCCGGTCGGCTTCCTCGTATTGAGGAGCCGCTCGCAGATGTGGAGCGCGCTGAGGTCGAGCTGCGCTTGGGCGCGGGTAAGCTGCGTCTATCGAGCCTGCCCGCGGACAGCCCCTTACTCATTGCCGGGGACCTCACTGCCGGCAGCAGCCGCGAGGCCCCGGCGTGGGAGGCGACTGTCACGCGAGAACAGGGAGGGAAACTGGCCGAGATTGAGGTCGTCAGCGGTTCGGGCAGGTTCGACTTCGGCAGTGATGACAATGCCGAGCGCTGGGACCTACAGCTCAGTCCCGAGATTCCGATGGAGATGGCAGTGCAGGCCGGAGTCAGTCAGATAGAGCTTGATCTGACCCAGCTCCGGGTCCCGGAGCTACAAGTAGAGCTGGGTGCGGCGCAGCTGCACCTCCGGCTCCCGGTTCATGGGCATACGTCGGCGACGGTTGAAGCGGGAGCGGCCGATGTGACGATTGATATTCCGGCGGACACGCCGGCCCGCATCCGCACGCGCGGCGGGCTAGCGCAGATCGAGGTTGATACACAGGCCTTCCCGCAAGTCGACTCGTCCGACGTCTACCAGTCACCGGGCTATGAGGCCTCGCCCCACAACCGGATTGACCTGGAGCTCAAGACCGGCTTGGCCAAAGTCGAGGTGCGCGCGGTGCCGCTCGTTGGGCAGGACGGGCAAACCGAGAGCGGCGGCTGAGGCGTGCAACGCCGCGGCCTCAACCCCCGCCCCCCTTCACGCCCTCCCCATCGTTACTCGTCGCTATCACCTGCCGCGGCCAGGGGTGGCGGTGCAACGAGGTCGTCGAGCGCCACGGCGGGGTCAGGCTCCGGCGGCGTGGACGGGGCGGGCGTGGGTGCGGGGCGGCGGGCAGCGGGCTGCTGTGCAGCCGGCCGCTGTGGGCGGGGTGGCTCCATGCCGAGGGCGCTGCCCAGCGAGTCGAGCGATGCGCCCGTAAGCCGCGTCGTGCCGGCGGCGCGGCGGCGGCGCCGAGACCGCGCCCCGCTGCGCGCCTGCTTGCGGAGATCGCGGATGTACGACTCGGCGATGTGCCAGACGCTCAGGCCACCGGTTTCTACCGACACACGGGTCTGGCCCGTCGCTTCGCGAACGGCCTTCACCTGTCCGGCCTCGGCCGCGTGGGCGGCCGAGAGGGCAAAGCGGAGCGAGTTTTTGGACCGTCCGATGACCTTGATCCGTCGTTGCGTGAAGAAACGGGCCGCCTCGTCAATGATCTCGTTCGGCGGCTTCAACGATAGAACGTCCTGCAGCATGACTCCTCCTGCTTATCCGGCCCGGCGCCGGCAGGCCATCATCATACCATGTATCTCTCGGGGTGCTGAACCAAATCAACGGTTTCCAAAACTGTGCTTCTTTCTCCCGTTGGCAGCTTTTGCCGGTGTTGACTGCCATGTAACACTGCCGATACACTTCGCGGGAGCAACCGCGGGGTATACGAACGGTGTTTATGCAGCGTGCGCTCGCTCTTGCCCGACGCGCTAAGGGGCGTACCAGTCCCAACCCGGCAGTCGGCGCCGTCGTGGTGCGCGACAACCGGATCGTTGGCACCGGCTGGACCCAGCCCGCCGGTCAAGATCACGCGGAGGTCATGGCGCTGCGGGCGGCGGGTGCGGCTGCAAGCGGTGCCGCTCTCTACGTCACGTTGGAGCCGTGTCACCTCTGGGGGCGCACACCGCCCTGCACGGATGCGATTGGGGCTGCCGGGATTGCCAACGTGCATGTCGCAACGCTCGATCCTAACCCGCGCGAATCCGGCCAGGGGGTAGCGACGCTCCGGAGCGCCGGTATTCGCGTCGCGGTTGGCGAGGAGCGGGATGGGGCGCGGGCACTCAACGCCGACTACGCTCGTCTTGTGACCGGGCAGCGCCCTTGGATTGTGGCCAAGTACGCGATGAGTCTCGACGGCAAGATCGCGACGCGCACGGGCGCCTCGCGCTACCTGACCGGCTCGACGGCCCGCGCCGACGTTCACCGCCTGCGCGACGAGGTGGACGCCATTCTGGTCGGCGTCAACACGGTGCTCCAGGACAACCCGCAGCTCACGACGCGCCTGTCGGCCGAGGAGCTAGGCCGGGAGCCGCGCCATCCGTGGCGCTTGGTGCTCGATGGCCAAGCGCGGACGCCGCCGGGCTCGCACCTGCTCGACCCGGCGCTCCCCGGACGGACCACACTCTGCATTACCGCGGCCGCGCCCGCCGCGCGCGTGGCCGCCCTGCGAGCGCAGGGAGCGGACCTCATCACGCTGCCCGGCGACGCGGACGGACGTCTCGATCTCGCGGTGCTGGCTGCCGAGCTAGGCAGTCGCGGCGTGATGAGCTTGCTCGTCGAGGGCGGTGCCACGGTACACAGCGCCTTCCTGGATGCAGGGCTGGTAGATCGGGTGACGGTCTACGTAGCGCCCCTGCTGATCGGAGGCGTAGACGCTCCGGGGCCGGTCGGCGGCATCGGGGTGTCGCGGCTCAGTGAGGCGATCCGCCCGGCGGCGCTGCGTGTCGAGCGCCTGGGAGACGACGTGAAGCTCACGGCGGACCTCACCACTGCGGAGTGGCCCGATTGATGATGATGCCGGGGCTGCGCTACCGATTGCGATATTCCGATATGATTATTGCCTGACGAAGGTTGGCTGAATATGTTCACTGGTCTGGTCGAGGAAACGGGTATCATCACGACACGCCGTGAGGTCGCCGACGGCCTCCGGCTCGTTATACGTGCTAGCCTTGTCCTCGCGGCGCTCCGTCTTGGTGAGAGTATTGCTGTCAGCGGCACCTGCTTGACCGTTGTTGAAAGAGGGCGCAACACCTTCGCCGTGGACTGCTCGCCCGAAACGCTGCGGCGGACGACGCTCGGTGAGTTGGGCGTGGGTAGTCAGGTTCACTTGGAGCGTCCCCTTGCCGCCGATGGACGGTTTGGAGGACACTTTGTGCAGGGTCACGTGGACGGGACCGGGCGGGTGCTCTGGCAGCGGCGCGAAGGAGATTCACTCATCGTGGCGTACACGGCGCCGGCGGAGGTGGCCCCGTACCTGGTGCCCAAGGGATCGGTCACCGTGGACGGCGTGAGTCTCACGGTCGTTGATTGTAGCCCGACGCAGTTCACGGTGGCGCTGATACCGCATACGCTGGCCGTAACCAGATTCGACCGGCTGACGACCGGGGACCGCGTCAACCTAGAGGCCGACATCCTCGCAAAGTACGTGGCAAAGGCGCTCGAAGTGCAGCTGAGTGGCGCGATGCAAGCCCCGGCTGCCCCGGTAGTCTAGGGGAAAGTGGAGTGAAGGGCGTGCCGACAGCGACGATTGAAGAGGCGCTCACCGACTACCGGCGTGGTCGGATGGTTATCATTGTGGATGATGAGCAGCGGGAGAATGAAGGCGATCTCGCCTTGCCGGCTACACACGTCACGCCGGAGGCCATCAACTTCATGGCCACGCATGGCCGCGGTCTCATCTGTACGCCAATGACCGGAGAGCGGCTGGACGAGCTACAGGTCCCGCTCATTGAGCCGGTCAATGCCGGTCATATGCACACCGCGTTTACTCATCCGGTGGACGCTCGCTACGCCACCAGCACGGGCATCTCTACTGCTGACCGGGCCTCGACCATCCGGGCGCTCATCGCGCCGGAGAGCCGGCCGCAGGACTTCACGCACCCCGGCCACGTGTTCCCGTTGCGGGTGCGCGATGGCGGGGTGCTGGTGCGGCCGGGGCAGACCGAAGCATCGGTTGATCTGGCGCGGCTGGCCGGGCTGTACCCGGCGGCGGTGATCTGCGAGATCATGAACGACGACGGGACGATGGCGCGGATGCCCGACTTGGAGGTCTTCGCCGCCAAGCACGGCTTGAAGATCCTCACCATCGCCGACCTCATCACGCACCTTCAGGCCAACGGCTCGCATAGCGACGGCTATGCCCACGACGGTCTTGCCCATCGCAACGGAGTGTCAATGCATACGCCGCTGATGCAGCACCAGCTACGATGACCGCAAAGAGGGACGACGTGCCGACTGCGACGGTTGAAGAGGCCATTGCCGATTACCGGCGGGGCCGCATGGTCATCATCGTGGATGATGAAGAGCGGGAGAATGAAGGCGACCTCGCTCTGGCGGCCACGCACGTCACGCCGGAGGCCATCAACTTCATGGCCATGTATGGCCGGGGCCTCGTCTGTCTGACGATGACCGGCGAGCGCCTCGACGAGCTTAAGCTGGCACCGATGACGCAGGTGAACACCTCCCGCATGGGTACGGCGTTCACTGCCTCGATTGACGCGCGGAAAGGGACGACTACCGGCATTTCCGCCGCTGACCGCGCCACCACCGTGCGGGCTGCGATTGATCCGCACACGGAACCGGACGACCTGGCGCGGCCTGGTCATGTGTTTCCGTTGCGCGTGCGCGATGGCGGGGTGCTGGTGCGGCCGGGGCAGACCGAAGCATCGGTTGATCTGGCGCGGCTGGCCGGGCTGTACCCGGCGGCGGTGATCTGCGAGATCATGAACGATGACGGGACGATGGCCCGGATGCCCGATCTGGAGTTCTTCGCCGCCAAGCACGACTTGAAGATCCTCACCATCGCCGACCTCATCACGCACCGCCGGCGGCACGAGCTTACGGTCCGGCGCGTGGCGACGACGCCGATGCCGACGGAGCACGGCGAGTTCACCGCCCACGCCTATGAAGACATCACTCGTGGCGAGGAGCACGTCGCGCTCGTCAAGGGGGACCTCAGTAACTCGGACGAGCCGGTACTGGTCCGGGTCCACTCCCGCTGCCTTACCGGAGATTCCTTCCACTCGCTCCGTTGCGACTGCGGTCAGGAGTTGCGCTGGTGCATGGAGCGAGTCGAACAAGAGGGGCGCGGCGTGGTGCTCTATATGGACCAGGAGGGGCGGGGCATCGGGCTGCACAACAAGATGCGGGCCTACGAGTTGCAAGACCGTGGTCTCGACACCATTGAGGCCAACGAGCGCTTGGGGTTCCCGATGGACTTGCGCGAGTACGGAATCGGGGTGCAAATCCTCGCCGACCTGGGCGTGCGGCGCATGCGGCTGCTGACGAACAATCCCAAGAAGCTGGCCGGCCTCGGCAGCTTCGGCCTGGAAATCGTGGAGCAAATCCCCATTCCGGTGCAAAGCAATCCGCACAACGAGCGCTACCTGCGGACCAAGCGCGACAAGATGGGGCACCTGCTCGAAGTCTGAGCGCCGCTCGCCCTGGCTCCCCCGCTTCGCAGGGGGACGAGGGCAACCACCACGGTTGCCCCTACAGCAGTCATCCGGCACCACTCTAGCAACGCCAACCTTGTAGGACCATCCGCTGCCCTGGATTTCCGCGTTCACGGGAATCCAGGGCAGCGGCGCTTTAATGGCCGGCAAATACCAACCGAACATTGCCGCAGGCTGCGGAGTGGTAGCATTGGCTACGCAAGAGATCGCCAGCGGTCAGCGTGAGGGAGGCCACCGATGGGGCAGACGTGGGAAGGCTCGGTTGTCGGCCAGGGATTGCGCGTGGGTATCGTCGCTGCCCGCTTCAACGAGTTCGTCACCAAGGAATTACTTAGCGGTGCGATTGGCACCTTGCGGCGGTACGGCGTCGCGGAGGAAGCCATTGACGTGGCGCGCGTTCCCGGCTCGCTAGAGCTGCCGGTCATCGCCAAGCGGCTCGCGGCCTCCGGTAAGTACGACGTGATTCTCTGCCTCGGCACGGTCATTCGAGGGTCTACGCCGCACTTCGAGTATGTCGCAGCGCAGTCTGCCGCCGGCATCACCCGGGCTGCGTTGGATACGGACGTGCCGGTGATCTTCGGTGTCATCACGACGGACACCATCGAGCAGGCGATAGATCGCGCCGGTGTCAAGGAAGGCAACAAGGGCGCCGAGGCTGCGGTTGCTGCCATTGAGATGGCTACCCTCGGCCAGGAGATCAACGCGGCGCTGGGGTCGTCTGCACCGACTGCCCTCGTGCGGGCCGAGGCGAGCTAGGCCGGGCGCCGACGGCCGGGGGAGGAGGCTGCCGATGCCCTTGGCCAAGCTCAGTAGCGCCGGCCTCTCCCCTGCCGACCCGCGACGCCCGGAGGGCCGCGTTTGGCGGGGCACACTCACCGACGGACGCGAGGTCGCGGTGAAGCTAGCCGCCCGCTCCGACCAACCCCAGGCAACGACCGCCGCTCCGGACCGGCTGGCATTAGAGGCGCAGGTGCTGGCGCAGCTGCGGCTGCGCGGCGCTCCGGTGCCGGGGTTGATTGCAGCCGAGCCGGATGTCCTGGTCACCCAATGGTGTGCGGGCACCACGCTTGATGACTGGAGCCAACGCCGCTCCGCCGCAGCACGACGAGCGCCGGTCGCGGCTGCCGGGCGGGGCCTACTCCGGCTCGAAGCAGCGTTCGGACAGTTCCCCGGCGCGGCCGCGGCGGCCGCGGCGGCCGAGCGACGGCGGCCGGCTTGGTTGGCGGCGCGAAGACAAGAGTACCGCGCCGCACGTGAGGTAGCGCAGCGGCTCACAGGCCAGCGGCCGGCGCCACGCGGCCAGGAGCGCACGATTGCAGAGGAGTGGGAGGCACTCTGGGTGGTCGTCGCGGCGAGCCGGCTCACGCTCGGACCGCTTGACGTAAATGCCCGCAACGTCCTCCTATCCCACGAGGCGTCGTCGGGCAGCCGGCGCTGGCGTGCGACCTTCCTCGACATGGGCGCCATTGGCCCGGACAGCCCGGCGCGGCGACTTGTACACTACACGTTCGCGCTCGGTGCCTGGCAGCGGGCCGGCCGGTGTGTCCGTAGCCTCACGCCGGCGGTCGCGCAGGGTTGGGCGGGCGCGGCCGCTACACAATGGTCCAGTGAGCCGGAGATGCATCTGCAACAGCTTGATGCCTACGCTTTGCTCGCCGAGTTGCTGCTCTTGGGGCAGGTTCAGGCGGTGCTGGCCGGAAAGTGCCCGGACCTCGCCGCCGCCTGGTCTGCCCCGGCCGAGCGCCTAGGGCAAGTGGCCCGGATCGTGCGCCGGCCGCTGGCCGTGCATGGGCCGGCACATACGATTCGCCGCGTGCTCGCCGAGAGCGACCGGCTATACTCTGTTGTGTAGGCAAGCTGCTACTGGCGGAGGTGAGGTGAACTATGGCTGCAAACGTGTCCGAGGCCGTGTCCGAGTGGACGCCACGCTCGCGCTCGCTCGTGATCGGGGGGCTGCCGTGGCTGGCGCGCATGACCGATAAAGCCCGCGCCAAAGTCGAGGGAACCATCGGCGACTACATTTATCCCTGCCCTCTGGACCAGCGCGTGCTGGCCGAGCTGGGGTTGAGCGCCGACGAGTTCGCGGCCATCGTCACCGAGCACGATACGGATACGGCGGTCGTCAGCGCGGTGAAGGACCGCCTCGCTCGCTAGGGATGGGCCAAAGCCGCACAGATAGTGCTAGGTGTGGTGCGGCTTTGGCCTATCACCCGGCCCCCTCTCCACCATGTGGAGAGGGGGAGTCTGGCGCCCGACATTCTCACCGTCTCGCCTGTCGTTCCCGCGTGTGCGGGAATCCGCGTCCCCCTGCGGCGTTGGGCAGGAGACTCAGGGGCGTAGCGTGCTACGCCCCTATTCCGGGTAATCCTTCCAGTAGGCTTGCGGTACGATGTCGGGGCGGGGGCTGCCTATTGGACCCGGCGGCACGACGAACGGGCCGGGTGTCCGCTTGATGGTCGTCCAGATGTGCCGCAGGCCAAGCGAGTGCGCCGTGCGGGTGGACGGGATGTTGAACGCCCCAGTCGTGTAGACCACGAGCGGAGCGTGGCTCAGGATCCATTCCGCCGCCGCCGACACCACCGCCCGCCCGTGGCCGCGACCCTGCGCGTCCGGCAGGACATCTACGCCGATCTCCCAGAGTGTGTCCGGGTTCTGCCAGACCGTCGCCAGCGCCGTCACTTTACCGGCCTCCCGGACGGCAAAGCCGCGACTGGCGCTGTCCGTCGAGCAGTGCCAGTAGACTAGCGGGTCAAGGCCGCGCAGGGGTCCCCCCTCCAACTCCTCGACGTGCGCGGACGGTGCCGGTGTCAGGGCCTGGCGGTCGGCCAGGAAGTACCAGACCGGCCCGAAGACGCTCACCCCATCGGCCAAGGTGGTTCGCGCCAGCTCGAAGACGCCGAAGATCGAAAAGAGCTGCTCCAGCGTGAGCGTCGCTGCGAGGTCGTGCCAGGCGTCGTGCCACTGATGATCGGCGAGCAAGAGGCCGCCCCCGTCGGTGCGTACCGCCAAGGGGCCATTGGGCTGCTTGGCTGGCACGACCTCCAGGCCGGCTGCCGGCAAGGCGCTTACGGGGTAGCCCCACGTGTCGAGTAGGATCGGCTCGACTTGAGCCAAGATGCGCTCGCGCATGGCGTTGGTCGTCATCGTTCTGCTCCTGTCCTCGGTGGTCGGTGGCCTCCCGATGGTCCCCCCGCTACGCAGGGAAGCGGCACGGTGAGGCGTGCCCCCTTCTTACCGCTCCTGATCGGTCAGCGGCGCCAGTCGTGTAGCCGACGCAGCAGGTCGGCCACGATTGGCCCGTCCCGCTCACGAGCATAGACGTTATGCAGCTCCCAGGGGTCGGTGGTGAGGTGGTACAGCTCGTTGATCTCGCGTCCGGGCGTATGGACCAGCTTCCATTCGGCGGTGCGGATCATTGACGTTAGCTCCACCTGGCGGCCGGAGGCCGGCGGTCCGAACGGGAGATTGTTGCCGCGCACGGGATCGTTGGCCATTTGTGGCGACTGCGCGCCGACCTGGGCAAAGGCGGTATCGAAACGAGCATCGTCCGCGCCATCCCACGCGCGTCGCCAGGAACGCCCATGCGCGTGCTCCGGCGCCGCCACGCCGGCTAGCTCCAGCAGCGTGGGCAGCAGGTCCACGGACTGCGTCAGCCCGCCGAGGACGCGGCCCTGAGGCACGCGGTCATCCGGGCCGACCAGCAGCAACGGCACGCGGACGAGGCAGTCGTAGAGGGTACAGCTCTTGCCGAACATCCCATGCTCGCCGGCGTAGTCGCCGTGGTCCGCCGTGTAGACGAGCACGGTGTTGTCGGCGAGGCCGTGCTGCTCCAGATAGTCAACGACGCGGCCGACCTGCGCGTCGAGATGCGACACCATGCCGTAGTAGTAGGCGAGGGCATCGCGGATTTCGGCCTCCGGCGCGTCGAACGTTCCCATGTCCTGAGCGGTCTGACACTGTGCCAGTGGCTTCTCTGCAAAGCCGGTCTCTTGGGGCGGTAGGGTCAGAGCGTCGCGGTCGTACATTGTGTCGTAGGGAGCCGGCGCAAAGTACGGCGGGTGCGGATCAATCCAGGCGATCTGCAAGAAGAACGGCTGGCGGCGGTCGGCTTGGTCCAGGAACTGCAAGCCTAGCTCGGTCATCCGGCCGTTGAGGTCTTCATCGGGCGGATGCGCCGTCGTGGCAACCATGTGCTGCACGCGCCGCGGCTGCGACTGGGCTACAGCGGTGCGCTCGCGCCACAGCGCGCCCAAGATGCCGTCGCCCATGTCGTAGACATACTCGAAACCGCGATCTCCGCCGGAGGTCTTGTGGAAATGCCCGACCGTTCCGGTCTGATAGCCGGCATCGTGGAGTAGCTCGGCCAAAACCTGCTCGTCAGCCGGCATTGGCCCACTGTTGCTGAATACCCCGTGCGTATGGGGGTACAGACCAGTCATGATCGTGGCACGGGAAGGAAAGCAGAGCGGGTGCTGGACAAAGTAGTGCTGGGCCAGCAGGCCGCGCGCAGCGAGCGCATCGAGGACCGGTGTGTGTGCGTCGGGGTTCCCGTATAGGCCCAAGCTGGTCGCCTTCTGCTGATCGGCCATCAGCAAGACGATATTCGGCGCCGGCATATCTCCCTCCGCCTCGGACCGGTTGGGCAACTAGACGACGGTAGCACGGCGCGCATGCGGGGGCAAGTGTGATGGGAGGTGCTTTGGCCTCCCTGTGGTCCCCCTGCGTAGCGGGGGGACGTGGATTCCCGCACGCGCGGTAGTGATGGGCGAGACGGCGGGAGATGCTAAGGTGTGGCGAGCGGGGGTGGTGTGCCGCCAAGCCTACGGTGTGGTGGCTTTGACTTGAGCACATCGGATGGCAACCACGTTCGGCCGTCGGCTGGCCCACCATAGGAACCTCACTGCATACTGAGCGAGACATGAAGCAACCGGCCCCGCTGCCGTGGCCTGACGGTTGTGCCAGTGCCGTGTCACTGACCTTCGACGACGGCCATCCGTCGCACCTCGATTGTGTGGCGCCACTCCTGGCCGAGTTTGGGCTGCACGCCACGTTCTACGTCAATCCTCGTGGCGACACCGAGGCGGAATGGCGTGCCCGGCTCCTGCCCTGGCGGGCCGTGCAAGCGGCCGGTCACGAGGTCGGCAACCACTCACTCAGCCACACGTGCTCACGCGCGTTGGGCACAGAGGTTAATCGGGGTCGCCCGGCGCTGGAAGAGTGGAGTCTGGCCGATGTCGAAGCCGACGTAGTGGAGGCCGAGCGGCGGCTCCAGGCCGTCTTGCCGCTTCCTGCGGGCCAACGGCGAAGCTTCTGCTACCCCTGCTACCACGAGCATGTTGGGGAGGGCCCCACACGCCGGAGCTACGTTCCGGTGATCGCGCGGCATTTCATCGCCGGCCGGGGTCTGGGTGAATTTCCGGGGAACCACCCGGCCACCTGCGACCTGCACTACCTCTGGTCGTGGCCCGTCGAGATGGTGAGCGTAGACCGCATCCGGCAACAGGTCGTGGAACCGCGCCAGCCCGGCGCCTGGGTGATCCTGACAATGCATGGGATTGGCTCATGGCGGCGTCATCATACGGAGGCGGACCTACGCCGTCTTTGCACCTTCCTTCAGGAACGACGACAGCGCCTGTGGGTGGCGCCGGTCGCGACGGTGGCCCAGCGGGTAATCACTTGGCGAGCGCAGCGGAGCGCCCGCCTGTAGGAGCGTACCTCGCAAGCGCCGCCGCCGGCCGCGCCGGTAGGCCACAAGGGCGCGCCGCTGTCGCCGGAGCCTGGAGGACAAGGAGACCACCATGTCCGTTCAGTTGGCCGTTAATGGCGGCGATCCGGCCGTGCAGGAACCGCTGGGTAAGCCCTGGCCCATCTTTGGAGCATTGGAGGAGCGGCTTCTGCAGGAAGTCCTGACCAGTGGGCGTTGGTGGCGCGGCGGCTACGCCGCCGACGGCGACTCCAAGGTTGGGCAGTTCGAGGCGGCTTTCGCCCGCTTCCAGGACGCGGAGCACGCCGTCGCGGTCACGAATGGCACGGCGGCGCTGGAATGTGCGCTCAAAGCCGTAGGTATCGGCGCTGGTGACGAGGTCTTGGTGCCGGCGGCCACCTTTGTCGCTTCGGCTACGGCGGTGCTGCTGGTCAATGCCGTCCCCGTTATCGTAGACGTGGACCCACGCAACTACACCATTGCTCCGCAGGCTGCTGCTGCGGCCATCACACCCCGTACCCGGGCCATCGTTGCCGTGGACTACGGCGGCATGCCCTGCGACATGGAGGCCCTCAATGTACTCGGCCGCCGGCATGACCTCGCTATCGTCTCTGACTGCGCCCACTCGCACGGCTCGCAGTGGCAGGGCGTTGGTACCGGCGCGCTCGGAGACGTTGGGGCCTTTAGCTTCCAGATGGGCAAGACGCTGACCACCGGCGAGGGCGGCATGGTCCTGACAAATGACGCCGCGCTGACGGACCGTGCCTATTCCTACCACCACATCGGGCGGGTGCGTGGTCGCCGGTTTGATGAGTTCCTCGTGCCGGCCACCAATCTCCGCATGACGGAATGGCAAGGGGCGATGGGCCTCGCCCAGTTGACACGCCTGGCCGCGCAGACGGAGGTCCGCGAGCGGAATGCGACCTATCTGGCCAACTGCTTGGCGGAAGTCCCGGGAGTGGCACCGCTCTGGAGAGACCCGCGGGTTACGCGCTGGGGCTTCTATTTCTGGCACTTCAAGTTCCTGCCCGAGCACTGGAACGGCGTCACCTGCGCTCAGTTCCGACGGGCACTCGACGCCGAAGGCGTACCCTGCGGCACCGGCCATACCCAGCCGTTGTACCAGCACCCGCTCTTCGCCGGGCGGATAGCGGCCGAGAGCAAAGGGCAGCCACCTGTGATCCCGACCTCGGCAAAGACTGTAGACTTCAGGCAAATGGATTGCCCGGAGACCGAGCGCATCTACGCGACCGAAGCGTGTTCGTTGCAGCATCGCCTCCTTCTCGGTCCACGCAGCGATATGGACCGCGTCCTCGCCGCTATTGGCAAGCTATGGGCGAACCAAGACGAGTTGCGTCAGGTGGAGGTCTGAGCCGCCTCCCGGTGCGTTGAGGACTGGGTCCGGTCGGCCGGCGGGTACTACCGGAAGGCAGCGCAAAGGAGTGCTCTATGACCGTAGTTGAGGCGCGTTTGGACCTGGCGAAGTCGTTGCGGCTGTGGGATGAGGCGGTTAAGTTGATCCCCGGGGGGTCGCAGACCAACAGCAAGCGGCCGGCGAACTACGCCTTTGGGCAGTATCCGATCTACGCCGCCCGCGCCAAAGGCGCCCGCATCTGGGACGTGGATGGGAACGAGTACCTCGATTACGTCAACGGCCTCGGGCCGGTCTCGCTCGGCTACGACTACCCGGCGGTCACGGCGGCCGTTCGTGACCAGCTGGACCGTGGCACTATCTCCGGGCTGCTCTGGCCAGCCGAGGTGACGGCCGCCCGCGCCCTCACGCAGGTCATCCCGTGCGCCGAGCAAGTGCGGTTCTTCAAGGGTGGTGGCGAGGCCACGGCCGCCGCCGCTCGCATCGCTCGCGGCGCCACCGGCCGGCACGTCATCCTCAACTGCGGCTACCGCGGCTGGCCCGATACGTGGTCGGCCGGCCACGACGATGCAGTGCCGCCGCCGTTGAGTGACTACGTGCTGTCGTTTCCCTTCGGCGACGCCGCTGCGGTCGAGCGTCTGCTGGCACAGCAGCGGGGCAAAGTGGCCGCCGTCTTCTTGGGAATGCCGTATGAGGCGGAAGCCGACGCGGGCTATCTCGCGGCCGTGCGGGACTTGGCGCACGCGCATGGCGCGCTGCTGGTCTACGACGAGATCGTCACCGGGTTTCGCCTGGCAACGGGCGGTGGCCAGGAGTATCACGGGGTCGTCCCGGACCTGGCGGTGTTTGCCAAGGGGATGGCAAACGGGATGCCGCTCGCCGCGGTCGTCGGGCGGCGCGAGGTGATGAGCGTTGCCGAGCGCCTGCTCATCAGCATCACCTTCGGGGGCGAGGCGCTGTCATTGGCGGCGTGTACGGCTGTCGTGCGTGAGTATCGGGAGCGGGACGTGATCGGTCACCTGTGGCGGACCGGCCGGCAGTTGATGGACGGCTTGAACGCCGCGGCCGACGAGATCGATGTGCCGTTCCGCAGCAGCGGCTATGCCTCGATGGCCGCGATGCGCCTCGACGTTCCGCGCGAGTGCCAGGACGAGGCGTGGTTCATGCTGCTCGCCGAGTGCGCCCGGCGCGGCGTGCTACTGCGGCGCGGTGGCCTGAACAACGTGACGCTCGCGCACACCGCGGACGACATCGCCGAGACTATCGCCGTGTGCCGCGAAGCGTTCAAGGCGCTGTACACAGCGGGCTTCCGCGGCGCGGCGACCGCAGCGGCCGGGCGGCAGCGCGTAGGCAGCCAGCAAGTGGGTATCGGGGCCGCGAGCGGCCGTTAGCGGTTCGCAATCAGCTTGCAGCCGTCGGCCGGGGGACTATCGGGCTGACAGGGGTGAGGCCAGTGGTTGGTGGTCAGGGGGACGGGGTGAGGCTGGCAGGGGAGCCGGTGCCCCGGCGTAGCTCTCCGCAGACCAGCGTCGCGTCTGTGTGTATAATGGCGAACGCCTATCCATCACTACCTGAGAGAGGATTAGCTCTGATGAGTGGCACGACCGTGACCTTTGAGCGCATCACCGAAGTCATTGCCGCCACGCTCAAGGTTGATGCCGGGCAGATTACCGAGGAAACCTCGTTCGTGGACGACCTCAAAGCGGACTCGCTGGACCTCGTCGAGTTGATTATGGCCTTTGAGGACGAGTACGGCGTAGAGATTCCGGACGAGGACTCGCAGGCCATTCGCACAGTCGGGAACGCCGTGGAGTACGTGCAGAAGCGGCTCAACTCCTAGGCCCTAGCGCCGGTGGGCTGGCCCGACCGCTCGGCGAGGTGCGTATCCAGGCGGGCGAGCCGGGCGCGGGTGCGCTTGAGGCGGCGCTGATAGCGGTCTTGGAGTTGCTGCATCGCGCTCATACGCTCCTGCACGAGGCCGACTTGCGCTTCGATAATCCCCATCGCCTTTTCGAGGCTGGACTGTTTGGCCACCAGGTCGTCGGTTGACCGTCGCTCCGCGCGCAATTGCTGGAGTATCTCCTCGGCCTCGACGATCTCCTTGATGAGCGAAAGGGACACACCGAGCAGGCGCTTCAGTTCGACGATGCGCTCCAGGCGATGCACGTCCGTGTCCGAGTAGAGGCGAAAGCCGCCTTCCATCCGGCCGGAGGGATCGAGCAATCCAATTGATTCGTAGTAGCGGAGGGTGCGCTGAGTCACCCCCATCCGGTCGGCAAGCTCGCCGATTTGCATGAAGCCGTGTTTGGAATCCGACGATGGCGACGGGCGTTTTTTCTTCGACCTCACCGGATACTTCCTTCGGTGCGCCTCATCATCCTATGCGCCACTGCGGGGCCAGTCAAGCGCAGCGCCGAGCGCAGTCGCGGCCAGCCGGCGCTGTCCAAGCGCGGGTGCGAGCGCCGGGGCGGATTGCAGCGCCAGGACGCGAGGGCTACACTAGCCAGGATTATTCACCGGGGTAGCGCCGCCGGGCACCGGTCTCGGCTGGTAGTGTCCTGTAGGGGGACCGCGTGCAGACCAGGGTAGAGCAGCTAACGGCGGGCTGCCGTGCGGCCGGTGAGGCGGTTACGAGGGGTAGGAAAGGTCCGTGCGGGTCCTGAAGGTATCGTCGCAGTCGAAGCCGAGCGCGGTGGCCGGTGCAATCGCCGGGGTCATCCGCGATACTGGCCGTGCCGAGGTGCAGGCTATCGGCGCCGGGGCCCTCAACCAGGCGGTCAAGGCCGTGGCCATCGCCCGCGGGTACCTGGCGCCGGCCGGCATGGATATTGTCTGCGTGCCGGCATTTGTGGACGTGCGGGTCAATAACGAAGATCGGACGGCAATCAAGTTGATCGTAGAGCCACGATGAATTATCCCGACAATACAGCCATACAAGCTGACACACGTGCTGAGTCGTTGCCGGCAGCCCCAGTCTCGGAGGTTGACCTCCACCTGCACACGACGGCCTCCGATGGCCTGCTGACCCCCCGTGCCCTCGTCGAGGCCGCCGCCGCCAACGGCCTACGCACCATCGCCATCACCGACCACGACACCACCGACGGTGTGGCCGAGGCGACGGCCGCCGCGGCCGAACTCGGCTCCTTGACGGTGATCCCCGGTGTCGAGTTGAGTACGGCCCCGGACCCGGTGGAGTGCCATATGTTGGGCTACTTCGTGGCCATCACCGAGCCGGGTCTGGTCAGTCGGCTGCGCGAGCTGCGGCTGGGACGCACCGACCGCGGTCGCGCGATGGTCGAGCAGCTGGCAACGCTCGGCTTGCCGCTGCGCTGGGAGCGGGTCGAGCAGTTGGCCGGCGGATCCGTCGGTCGGCCCCACATTGCCCGGGCGATGGTCGAGCGCGGGTACGTCGAAACGGTTGCGGAGGCCTTTGACCGGTACATCGGGAAGGGCCGGCCGGCATACGTGGACCGTCCGACGCTGACGCCAACGGAAGCGGTCGAGCTGATCCACGGGGCCGGCGGCGTCGCCGTCGTGGCCCATCCGCTCTCGCCGCTGATCCCCGATCTCGATGCCTTCTTACGCCGGCTCGCCGCCGTCGGCCTCGATGGTCTTGAGGTCTATTACGGGGACTATACGCCCGCGCAGGTTGCCGAGCTGCGCGAGGTGGCGCGGCGGCACGGCCTCATTGCCACCGGCGGGAGCGACTTCCACGGCATCGAGGTCTTGCCGCAATACGTCCTGGGCGGGACCAGCATCCCCTCCTCGGTGGTGCCGGCGCTGGAGGAGGCGCGGGCGCGGCGGCACGGCGCCTGACATCGGTTGGACCTAACCTCCCACCCCGTTCCCGCCAGGGAAGGGAGGTGCGGCGCGCTTCCTCGCCAACAGTGGCCGGGCCACTGACTACTAGCCACTGGCGACTGACCACTGATCGAGCCACAGGCGCTCCACTTGTCCCGCCAGCTCGACCGGTGTGCTGCCATTGTCCAGGAGGACCACCGGGCGCGGTGGCGGCTCCCGGAGGAACCGGCGTGCCTTGTCCTGCCAGGGCTGCTGGGCGGCCAGGCGGGCGGCGATGGCGGCGGCATCGAGGCCGCGGTCCTGTAGCCGGCGCCGCTGGGCGGCTGGGGGCGCGGTGACGATCCATAGCTCGTCCACCAGTCGCCCAGCGCCGGACTCGACGAGCTTCACGGCATCCAGCACGACGACGGCGCGCCGCTCGCGCTGTGCCTGCACCAATAACTGCTCTTGCTCGGCGAGCACGTAGGGATAAACCAGCGTCTCGAGGTCCGCGAGCGCCGCCGGGTCCGGGAAGACCGTGCGGCCCAGCGCGGCCCGATCCAGCGTGCCGTCGGGAGCGAGGACGGCGGGGCCAAAACGCTCGATAATCCGGGCAACGAGCGCGCGGTTGTGGGCGTACAGCGTGTGGACGACTTGATCGCCGTCAATGACGGCAGCGCCCTTGGCGGCGAGCAGACTCGCCACGGTGCTCTTGCCGACGGCTATCGCTCCGGTCAGGCCAATGACGTACACGGCCCTATAGTACGCCTTGAACCGCCGGTCGTGACCGTCACGCCAGGAAGCGCCGCGCATTGTCGCGGCAAAGCTGGGCCTTCACCGCGTCCGGCAGGTCGGCGTATTGGAGCGCCAACAGCGGCGACTCGGCGATGGTCAGCGGCAGGTTGGTGCCGAATACCAGCCGGCCGGCGCCGACGCTTTCCACCAGCTGCGCGCATTCGTCGAGCGGTCCCTGCACGAGCGAGAGGTCGAAGACGGCATCCAGCGGCTCGTGGGTCACCACATCGCGCCACAGGCTGCGGATGGTAGTTGTACTCATTCCGGCGATGATCCACCGAAGGGCGGGAAAGGCGGCGATGGCGCTGGCCAGCGTTGCGTTGCCGACGGGCGGCACCTGTACCAGCCAGTGCTGGGTGCGCGGGTCTTCCAGCGCGGTGGCGACCCGCACCGGCAGCCCGGCGTCCTGCGCGCGGTGGAGCAGGGCCGCAGCGGCGCTGCCGTCCAGGTCGTAGGTATGGTAGTTCGGGTGCAGCTGGATACCCCCGGCGCCCGGCGCCAGCCCCAGTTCCTCCTGGCAGAGCCGCAGGTCGTCCTCCCAACCAGGGAAGGCGGGATTGACGGTATAGAAGGGCACGAAACGATCAGTATGTGGCGCGATCAAGGCGGCCAACTCGCGGTTGCCGACGAGGCAGTCCTTGAGGAAGACGTTCTCCAGGCGGGATACGGCGGCGCGCTCGATCCGCAGCTTATCCATGCGGGCGAGCAGGCGGTCTACGGTGGTGCAGGGATAGCGGCGAAACGGCCACTCCCCGAGGTAGCAGTTCAGGTCAACGAGCGGGGGCAGCGTGTGGCCGGTTGCGCTCACGGTCCGTGATCCTTGCGCTGGGCGAGAATGCGCGCCATGTTGCCGTACAGAATCTTCTCCTTGTCCGTGTCGCTCAACGCTGCCCCCAGTACCTTGGCGAGTTGCGATGTCAGGGCACGGCCAGGGAGGTCCGAGCCAAAAACCACCCGGTCGGCGCCCACGGCATTGACCAACGCCTCGACGCTTCCGTCCACCGCGTCGGTGCCGGCGAGGTCGCAATAGATGTTGTCTACGCCACGCGCGGCCTTGGCGCCGTATACGAAATCACCGCCCGTGTGGTACATCACCATCATCGCGTCGGGGTGGCGTTGTGCCAGTTCGCGGAACATCTTGGGCGTTGATTCCCCCGGTAGGTTACCCATCGTCTTGACCCAAGTATGCTGGCAGACCGGGACGCGGTGAGCGGCGCACCAGGCCACGAGTGGGTCCAGTTCCGGCTGATCGCAATGCAGGGCGACGTGGAGCTTCAACCCCACGAATCCCCGCCGGCCGATCCACTCCTCCATCTCCGCCAACGAGGCCTCGGTGTGCCGTGGATTCACGAAGCACAGGCCCAGTGCTCGGCCACGGCTCCGCTCGACGATTCGCTGGTTCTCAGCGTTTGCAGTGTGCAGATCGGCCGGATTGGGCGAATCGATTCTGGACCCGGACAACCGCAAACAACTTGTCAGATACGTGACATCGAGCTTCTCCGCCCAGTCGAGGCACCGATCCCAGTGGTCGCGCCCTTCCTCGGTCGGTGTAAACCCGGACCAACTCCAGGTATGGACGTGACAGTCAATAATGGGCATCGCAAGTGTCCTTCCGACTGACTGATTCACCTACCCTCAACCCCCTCTCTAAAGGGAAGGGGTTAGAAGCCGCCGCCCGGCCTCTCTCCACACATGTGGAGAGAGGGAGACGAATGATGCCTGATGATGATACACCAGTGTTAGCCGGCTTCCAGGGTCGTCTTCAGGGCGACCAATTCCTTGTGGAGTTGTCGCCGCATCATGATGCGGACCAGGGGACCGAGCAGCGCGAACGTGATGGTCGTGAAGAGACCATCCGAGCCGGCATCAATGGTGTTGGTGACCTTGGTGCCTTGACCTACTCGCTCCAGATCAAGCTCGCCCTCGAAGGGAAATGGCCCTTCGGTGGACCGTGTGGCGAAGTGCCGCTGCGGCTCGTAGGCCGTGACCTCATAGTCAATGGTGTGCGTCTTCCCCGCGTGGTTGTACTTGCTGGTAAACGTGGCGCCCACGCCCATGTCCCGGCCGTTGGACAGGCGCGGCTCGCTGACGCCAACTACCCACTGATCCATGTTCTCGATGTTGGCGACGAACGCCCACACGTCCTTAATGGGTCGTTCGACGACGATGCTGGTTGCGCCTCTCATCTTTTCGCCTCCCGCGTGTGACTTGGTGCGCTGTGACCGCCGGCGGTTGGTAGCGCCGCGCGGCGCACCCGAACAAATGAACGAGTAGCGGGCGACGCGGTTGCTCGCCGGCCGCACCGAGCCGGCGACTCGCGGGCGTCATTCCGGCGCGGGCAGGTGGCATACTCTGGGGGCGATGGAAGCTGGGGAGTGAGGCGGAGACGATGGCAACGACGAAACGGCACTTTGACGTGATTGTGGTCGGCGTGGGGGGGATGGGCAGTGCCGCTACCTATCAGCTGGCCCAACGCGGGGCGCGTGTGCTCGGTCTGGAGCAGTTCGGCATCCCGCACGAGCTGGGTAGCTCGCACGGGCAGACGCGCATCATCCGACAGGCCTACTACGAGGATCCGCGCTACGTGCCGCTCCTCCTCCGCGCCTACGAGTTGTGGCAGGCGCTCGAAGCGGCCGTGGACGAGCAGCTGCTCTACATCACCGGCATGCTCAACATCGGCGCGCCGGGGACCTTCAACTTCGATGGTGCGTGGCGCGCGGCTCGCGAGCACGACCTCCCGCACGAGGTGCTGTCGGCCGACGAGGTGGGCCGGCGCTATCCGGCCTGCCGCTTGCCGGGGGAGATGCAGGCGCTCTACGAGCCGCTGGGCGGGTTCTTGCTGCCGGAGCGCTGCATTGTGGCGCACGTGGAGCAGGCTATCGCGGCCGGGGCGGAGGTCCACGGGCAAGAGGCCGTCATCGCCTGGCAGCCCGACGGCGATGGCGTGCAAGTCACGACGACGCGCGACACTTACTACGCCGACCGGCTGGTGCTGACGGCCGGCGCGTGGGTAGGCAAGCTGCTGGCAGCGCTGCGTCTGCCCCTCCAGGTCGAGCGGCAGGTGCTGGGCTGGTTCCAGCCGGAGGAGCCGGAGCTATTCCGGGTCGGTCGCCTTCCCGTGCTGGGCCTGGTGGGCGACGAGGGCTACGCCTACGGCACTCCCGTGTACGGCGTGCCCGGCTTCAAGATCGGCAAGTACCATCATCGGGGCGAGGTCGTAGACCCGAACACGGTGAACCGCGCGGCCGACGCCGAGGACGAGGAGCTTCTGCGGGCCTTCCTGCGGCGCTATTTCCCCCTGGCCGACGGGCCGATAATGCAGTTTAAGGTGTGTATGTTCACGAATACGCCCGACGAGCACTTTATTATCGACCGGCATCCCGAATGGTCCCAAGTGTGTCTGGCTTCGGCCTGCTCGGGGCATGGGTTCAAGATGACGTCGGTCGTGGGTGAGATCATGGCCGACCTCGCCTTGAACGGCAAGACCAGGCACGACATTGACCTGTTCCGCTTGGCGCGATTTGCCGGCCGCACAGCCGCGCCGGCCACAGCGTCGGCGCGGTAAGCGCCAGGCAGCGCAGTGAGGGAGCGATGCGCTCGACCTGGCGCCCGCGGCTGATCCTGCTGCTCGTTGCCGTCGCCGTCGGTCTGGCGGTCGGGGAGGTCGCGGCGCGGCTCGTCGGCATCCGGCCGATCGCCGCGTTGCCGCTGCCGGTGCAGGTGGCGGTGGAGCATCCTTCGCTGGGCTGGGTAAACCGGCTGGGGGTCCACCTCTCCTGGGATACCGGCAATGCGCCGATGACCTTCTGGCCCGACGGTCGCCGCGCCACCCGTGCCGCGCCTGACGCGCCGCAGGAGGCGGTAGCTCAGGTTGCGCTCATCGGAGGGTCGTTCACGCAAGGGTACGGGGTTGCGGATGAGCACACCTTTGGCTGGCGCCTCGACGCCCGCTTACCCGGCCTCAGCGTGGACAACTACGGCACCGGCGGCTACGGCACCTATCAGTCCCTACTGCTGCTGGAGCAGCTTTTCCGGCAGGCCGACTTCCGACCGGGGCTTGTGATCTATGGGTTTGCCGCGTTTCATGGCGAGCGCAACGTCGGGGCCTACCGGCACGTCGTCACGCTCCGCACGCAGGTCGGCGAGCGGTTTGCCCCGCCGCACGTGCTCATCGCACAAGGCGCGCTGACCCGTCGAGCGCCGTTCTATATCAGAGGTTGGCCGCTGGAGGACCGCTCGGCGCTGGTCTCGCTGGTGCATCTGAGCCAGCTGCGCTGGACGCTGCGGGGGCGGGAGCAGCAGATTGAGCCGGTGACGCAGCGCCTCCTGGCACGGATGGATCGTCTCACGCGGGACCGGGGTTCCCGCCTGCTGGTGGCAATCCTGGCGGGTCAGCCACGCGACCGCGAGGACCAAGCGCCGTATACGCGCTTTCTACGGGACCAGGGCATCGCCTTCGTGAACTGTACGCACCCGGGGTACTATGACGACCCACGGCTCCGGATCGGCGGGAGCGGACATCCGAGTCCCGTGCTGCACGCAGCATGGGCCGACTGCATCGCTGCGGGGATCACCGCCCACGTGCCTATCAAGCTAGATTGACTTCGCATAGTGGGCAGGGGTATTATGCATATGGCTACGCCCGTAATACAGAAGAGTGGGGTTACACAATGCCTATACCTGACTACCAGACGTTGATGCTCCCATTACTCCAGATCACCGCTGATGGCCGGGAGCATCAGCAGGCTGCACTGGTTGAGGCCTTGGCCGACAAATTTAATCTGACACCGGAAGAGCGGGCGGAGTTGATACCTAGTGGAAGACAGACTCGACTCTACAACCGGGTATCGTGGGCAAGGAATTACTTGACTGGTGCAATTCTTCTGCAGCGCACCGGACGCGGGCGATCCAGCATTACTCAGCGCGGTCGTGAGGTCTTGGCTGGCAATCCGGCCCGGATCGACAATACATATCTGAGACAGTTCCCCGAGTTTCGAGATTATCTCCGATCTGCTAGGAAGGAGAGGGATCAACAGTCCGAGCACAAAACCACGTCTGAGAGTGATACCCCAGATGAGGCACTTGAAGCGACTTCTGAGAGCGATACCCCAGATGAGGCGCTTGAAGACACCTTTCAGCGCATCAGGACACAGCTGGTACAGGAGCTACGCCAGCAGATGAAGCAGAGTTCACCCAGGAGATTTGAGACGCTGGTAGTTGATCTCTTGTTAGCGATGGGATACGGCGGTTCACGCCGAGATGCCGGATCAGCGGTCGGCAAGAGTGGTGATGGCGGGATAGATGGAATCATTAAAGAAGATCGCCTTGGCCTGGACTTGGTCTACATCCAGGCCAAACGCTGGGATGGGACGGTTGGACCACGAGTCGTCCGGGAGTTCTCCGGCAGCCTGGACATGCACAGGGCACGAAAGGGCGTGTTGGTTACAACATCCGAGTTCTCGCAGAGCGCAGAGGAATCTGCCGAAAGGTCAGACAAGCAGATCATCTTGATTGATGGAGACCAACTTGCCGAGCTAATGATTGACCATAACGTAGGCGTTAGCGAAGTGCAAAGCTACGTGGTCAAGCGTGTTGACGAAGCCTATTTCGAGGATGAATAAGCGGCCCAGGCAGGCGTTAGTGCGACGAATGGCATTCCGGAGAGTAGAGTAAAGAGAGCAGGTTTCCCTCCCCTGTGCGTCAGCACGGGGGAGGGTTAGGGATGGGGCCGAGTGAGGTGCAGGCCCCCTATGGTCCTCCCGCTCCACAGGGGGACGGCGGCACGGGCGGCGCAGTCCTCCTTTCCCCACGTTACCGGCAGCGCTCTGTGGCTCAGGGGGGCAGTGAGCAGGAGGTGGCGTGACCACTAGGTGCTTGCTTGCTGCTCAATGTGCTGAAGCACCGCGCGAGTGAGTAACCCCGAGCGCGAGTCTCCGGTCCGAGTTGCAGCTTCGTCCACTATTGCCAGCACGCGGGCCGGCATTGTGATGTTGACTCGGATGGTCTTGCCGGATAGTTTTGCTAGGTCAACATCAACGAGCGCCCAGATGCCGTCGGCGAAGTCCGGATTAGCTTGATGGACGGCCATGGGGCGCTGTTGGGGAACCTGTTGACCGTCCATGAGCAGTGTTCCGATATGACCAACAATGGCCTCTCGTGCCATGTCAAAGGCCTCATCAAGGGTGTCGCCGCCTGAGAAGCACCCGGGCAGATCGGGAACGGTTACCCCGTAACTGCTGCCTTCATCCTTGTGGATCACGATTGGATACCGCATTCTTATCGTGTCCTCCAATCCCATCCGGCTTGCCGGAAGATGCTGCGCAGGGTACCGACTGGGATGTCATTGCGCGAATGGGCGACTGTGACTACCCCGGGCTTGTTGGGGTGAGTGAAGTGGTGGTGACTCCCCTTGACATTCCTGAGCACCCAGCCATCTCGCCTCAATCGCCGTATGATTTCCCGGCCCTCCATGGTGTGTATAATACACACTGCTGAAGTAGCTGTCAAGGGTAAACGGTGGGAAGGCAGAACAGCGGGTAAGCAGGGAACCTATCAGAAGTTCTGTTCCGGGTGGGCCAATTCGCAGCAAGGGGGCGAGGAGACGTGTCTCAAATAGCGCCTAGGATAGTCCCGCCGAGGGGGCCGAGTGAGGTACAGGCCCCCCTATGGTCCCCCCACTCCGCAGGGGGACGGCGGCACGGGCGGCGGAAGCCCCCTCTCCACGAGTGGAGAGGGGGGTGAGGCGCGGCTCCTGTCGTCTACCAGTAGCGCTCTTCGGTCCAGGGGTCGGCGTTGTTGTTGTAGCCGTTGCGCTCCCAGAAACCCGGATCGTCGTTGGCGCGGAACTCCAGCCCGCGTAGCCACTTGGCGCTCTTCCAGAAGTAGCGCTTGGGCACCAGCAGCCGCAGCGGCCAGCCGTGCTCCGGCGTCAGGTCCGTTCCGTCGGCCCGGTGCGCGAGGAGCACGTCGTCGTCCAGGATGGCTTCGATGGGCAGGTTGGCGGTGAAGCCCTGCTCGCACTGGGCGATGACATAGCGGGCCGTCGGCTCCGGCGTGACCCGCTCCAGAATGACCCGTAGGGGCACGCCCTCCCACTGCATGTCGAACTTGCTCCAGCGCGTCACGCAATGGACATCGGTCGTGGTCGTGATGGTCGGCAGCGCCCGAAACTCATCGTAGGTCAGGCGTAGCGGGTGTTCGACTAAGCCGGAGACGGTGAAGTCCCACGTCGCCGGATCAAAGGAGGGCACGCCGCCGTAGTGGAGCACCGGCCAGCCTTTGGTCTCGAACTGGCCCGGCGGGAGCTTGGCTCGCTGTTCCGGCGCCAGCCGTTGGTTCAGCTTCTCGATCCGGTCGGGGCGGACGCCGCTGCCCTTGAGGACGCTCGGTAGACGGAACTTCATACGCTCTCCCTTCATAGCTACTCTAGCCCGGATGGGGCGTATCGGCAACCTTGCGCCTAGCGCCGCGGATCGGTGTCCGGCTCCGGGACGCGGTAGCGGTAGAACGTGGAGCCGTCGGGTACCGGTTGACCCCAGGCGATGCGTACCGCCCGTTGCCGCGTGTCGGCGACGAAGGCAGCGATGGTCCGGTCCCGGCAGATGCTATCCGGGTAGCCATCGCGGTCGGCGAGCGCGCCGTACATATCGTGGTCGGTCATCGCGGGGCGTAACAGCGCCAGCGCGCGGCTCCGGCGGGTGATGGAGTTGGCGGCCGGCTCCGGACGTGCCTTGCCGAGGACGTTGAGGTAGTGGTTGGTGTGGGCGTAGGTGTCCGTCGTGACCTCCGCCACAGCAAACCCCGCCGGTCCGGCCTCGACGTTGACGATCCGCGTGCCCTGGACGAGCAGGTGGTTGAACCCGCCGTCGCGGGGTAGCGTGCGCCGCAGGAAGTCCACGGCCCCGGCGATGTCGTCGTGCGCGAGCACGCCACGGGCGAGGAAGTGGGCGGAGATGCCGAGGGGATGCCGGCGGTCGTGCAGGGAATCGATCACCTGGACCAGCCCGGCGCCATTGACTGCTGCCGCGCAGCCGACCAGCGTCTGGGCATAGTTGAGGGCGCACAGCCGGGTCTTCCCCGTCTGCATCCGCAGCACGTAGAGATCGTCGCGCCATTCCGGGGCAAAGTCCTCCGTGTGGCCCAGCACCACGCCGTCCGGCCCGCGCGACACCATGCTCGTGCAGCCGCCACCGGCCGCCGGTTGCGCTTGCCGCCGGCGCAGCCAGGGGGATTCGGCCGGCAGCCGTGCTCCGGGGCAGTTCAGGCGAAACAGCTCCAGAAACGGCACGCCGGCGCCGTCGGCGATGCCGGCCAGCTCGACCACCAGATCGGGTAGCAGGCCCTCCGTCAGCGCGAGGTACGGCTGTGCTGACCGGTAGGCAGTGGCGTCGTCAATGCCGACGGACAGCCGGCGCTTGCGCATGGCCTCGACGCGAGCCGCGATGCGCTGCTGGCGGTGGCGGCCAATGGCGAGGCCGACCTCATAAGGCGTGCCGGCTACGGATACAACCGGCATCCGGTCCAGCGGTGGCGTGCCGTCCTTGCTTTGCACTGCAATTACTCCGCTGTACTCAAACCTATCACAGCAGAGGTACCAGTTCCACCAGCGATCATCGTTCCCGGACTTACGGGGAGGCTGTGAGCCAAATGGGGCTGGTCCAGGCGCGCTCGCCGTCGGCTTGGAAGATGCGAGCGTAGCAGTAGTGGACGCCTGGTGGGTGATCCGCCGGGGCGGGCCACTCGTCCTCGACGATTGCGTGCTGCCGGCGTGGCTCGAATGAGCGCCGCACGACGCCGTTCTCCAGTA
The DNA here is from genome assembly GCA_965220865.1 of Chloroflexota bacterium. Taxonomy (GTDB): domain Bacteria; phylum Chloroflexota; class UBA11872; order UBA12225; family JAJDUF01; genus JAJDUF01. The sequence continues at coordinate 793,764 of OZ244848.1, read as the reverse complement.
GCTCGATGCGGCTGATGTCGGCGGTGCCGAGTGCTTCCACCCGCAGGCGATAGCGGTCCGCGCGCACCGTCGCACCCATGAGCCGCCCATTGACGCGGAAGTCTACGAGCATGCGCCCGCCGGTCGTCGCGTAGCAGCGCCGCTGCCGGAGGGCTGCGAACAGCGACGGCCGATCCAGGCGGTCGGCCCACACGCCCGTGATGCCAGCCGGGCGCACCGGTCCCGGTTCGGGAAAGGGGTTGGTCGGCCGGGAGTCGTGGGTATCGCTGCCGCCGACAATGCCCAGCTTCAGGCCGGCTTGGAGCGCCCGGTTGATCTTCCGTTCTTCGGCTTCGAGGTCCGAGGGCTGCTTTTGGTAAATCTCGGCCAGGTCTTCGCCGGCATAGAATTGCGTATGGAAGTGGCCGTGCAGCAGGCCGTTGTGCCGGCGGACAATATCGTACAGCGCGCGATAGTCGTCGCAGAAGATCGTCTCCGGGCCGTATCTGGCCGTCAAGTTCGGGTCGTGGGCGGCCTTGCGCTCCTCGCAGAGGATCGGCGGCAGGCCGCGGGTGGAGGGGTAGAAGGCGATGCGATGGCTGATGTCGGGTGGCGTGCCGTACTCCACGGCCGGCAGCGAGATGAAGGTGCCGGGCTGCTCGAACGCATCCCACACCTGCAGGAGCGTGTCCCAGGTTTCCTGCACGCAGGCGTTGTACGAGAAGTATTCGCCGGCGGCGAAGTCGAGGCAGGCGACCTCTTTGGCCCACTCGAAATACTCCCGGTAGGGCCGCTGATTGAAGGCCATGCCGTGTAGCTCGCCCCAGAAGAGCTGCGGCTGTGCCGGAGTATCGCTCACTCGCACTGGGTTGCTGCGGCTCCGATAGCTGCTCTGACTGGTCACAGTCACCGTGTCGAACGCGCCGCCGACGGCAAGCTCCACGTCCTGGCCCGAGCCGGCGAGGGGCGGCAGCGTCTTCCGCTCGACTGACGAGGCCACCGTCAGTGGCAGGCCCAAAGCTGCACCACACCTGGCACCATCCGTGCAGCTTTGGCCTGTCAGCGGCCGATTGGGGAGCCGGGCCGGATTGCCGTAAGCGTCCTCGGCGCGCAGACGCGCGGTCGTGCGGCCGGTGGACAGGGACAGGCAGTGGACGCGGATGTGCGTGGCCGCGCCGGCCGTGATGGTCAACGGGTTGCTCTGCAAGACGGAAAGCTGCGCGTCCCGCGGCCGGTAGTAGTGGTATTTCTCGCCGGGCGCGTGCTCGAAGCGCAACGCGCCGGTGGGGTCCTCGACCAGCCAGAAGTGAAACGCCTCAATCGCATTCTGGGGCAGCGCAAAGCCCTCGGGCTGCGACCTGAGCTGGATCGTGACCGCCTCGCCCGGGCGTAGCGCGCGGCCCGTGCAGGTGACGTGGAGGCCGTACAAGAACTCCGGCAACTGGGGAATCGTGTCGAGGGTCCGCACGACCTTGCCATCGGCCAGCATCGCGCCGGCCCAGGTAGTGCCGGCGGGGCCTTTTACCACGAGGCCGTCTTCGGGGAGGAGATGCTGCGCGCGCTGCTGCGTGTACTGGCGGATGTCATAGAAGAGCCAGAGGTTGCCGCCGGGCCGGAAGCCGAGGTGCCCGACGGTATAGCGCAGGGCCAACTCGACGGTCGTGTTGACGGTGAGCGGGCCGGAGGTTATGGCGCGCAGGCGCTGGCGATCGTTGGTCATGGAGAGGTTCTCGCGGTTGGTCCCCCTATGGTCCACTCGCTACGCAGGGGGAGGTGGATTGCGGCGCAAACTGCAATGACAGATAGGGCCGTAATGGCGGGGGCGCCATAAAGGACACCTGGCCTGCGTATGGGCCTAGTCCCATACCTTTTCCCATTGGTGGGTCTCGGCCGAGCGATAGATCGCCAGCGCCAGCCGTAGCTCGCCCAGTGACTCTTCCGGGCCAGCCTCCAGCGGCTTGCCATCGAGGGTAGCCGCGGCGAAGTCGGCCAGCTCCGGGCCGAAGGACTGCGGGTAGCCGAGCGGCTCCTGCACGAGTGTTCCCTCCGGGTGCTCGCGGTCGTAGATATAGAGGGCGCCGCCTTTCAGTCCACCCTCGATCAGCAGCTCGCCTTGCGTTCCCGTGACGCGCCACCACGGCTCCGGGGCCATCACGCCCTCATAGTCCACCATCAGCGCGTCGTAGGTGGCGAATTTCCCCGACCGGAAGCGCATCAGCGCGCGCACGTGCGACTCGCCCTGCATTTCCGCTACCGGGTGGTCGAGCACGGCGACCACCTCGTCAACCTCGCCGAGCCACATGCGGAGCGGTCGCAGCCAGTGCGAGCCGCCGTCTATCGTGATCCCGCCGCCGGTCATCTCCCGGTTCAGGCGCCAGGGCTGCTCATCCTGAAACCAATACGGGTCCAGCGGCATGAAAAAGGCCGCGCGGGCCGTGATGATGTCGCCGATGGCGCCCTGCTCGATCAGCTCCTGCGCCTTGACGATCTCCGGCCAGTATTGGGCGTTCTCGGCGAGCATGAACACCGTGCCGGCCTGCTTGGCGGCGGCGAAAATCCGGTCACACGCCGCCAGCGTGGTCGCCATCGGCTTCTCCAGCACGACGTGCTTGCCGGCGGCAAATGCCTGGATGGCCAGCGGCTCGTGCAGGTGGTGGGGCGTCAGGATGTCCACCGCGTCGAAGTCGCCGTCGGCCAGCCCCTCCTCCAGTGAGCCGTAGACCTGGGCGCCCGTCTCGGCCGCGATCTCCTCGGCCTTCGCTCGGTTGGGGTCAATGGCCGCCGTGACCTGAATGCGGGGGGCATGCTCTTTAATGCCGTTCAGGTGATACGGAGCGATCGCGCCGCACCCGACAAAGGCCAGCTTGAGTGTCTCGGACATGTGTACCCTCCGTCAGCAGTCTTGAATGGATCGGCGATCGTCCGGGTTACGCTATGATACCGGTTCGTAGGGGCTGGGAGGACAGCGATGCAGCAGAGCGACGAACATGATGTAGTCGCAGCGGCGCTCCGGACAATATCCGAGATGAGTCCACGGAGCACCGATGGCAGATGGCTTGAAGGCCTCACTGTCAAGGTTGGTCCCATCATCAGGGAATGGGATGTCGAATGTTGCTATCTGTGGTCAGAATGGCCGGAGCGGGAAACGCACTTCCCCCGGACCACCAAGCAGGACGTGGGCATCGATCTGGTCGCCATCCGCCGCAGCGACGGAGAGCATATCGCCATCCAGTGCAAATCCCGCCAACTCAATGCGCGCGGAGACGGTGCCGGCATCACTTGGCAAGAAATAAACACGTTCGTCGGCGCATCGTCGGCGCCATTTTGGGCCGAGCGTTGGGTCGTCACCAACGGCGCGAACGCCTTGAGCGGCAACGCACCATCGGCACTCGCCTTGCAGGAAAAGCCGGTCAAGCTCGTGAACATTGGCGCTGATCTTTCGCAGCAGCAGGCCGGCGCGGTGGCCGAGGAGTGCGAGCACTGCCAACCGAATCCCAACGGAGAAGCAAGGAAACAGTCGAAGTCTTGTATGCAGGATGAAGCTGTCGCCGCGAGCATCCTCCGCCTCAACGATCATGAGCAGTCGGCCAGCGGCGGCACCCCTGTCGGGGAAGCGCGCGGCAAAATCATCCTCCCTTGCGGTACCGGCAAGACCCGCATATCGCTGCGGATCGTCGAAGAGCTGACGCCGACGGGGGAGTTGTCAATCGTCCTTTGCCCCTCCATCGCGCTGGTTGCCTAGATCAGGCGCGAGTATCTGCAGAACGCCGCGGCCGAGCTAAGAATACTCGCCGTCTGCTCCGACGATACCGCCGGCTACAGCCCTTCGAAAGAGGGAATCCACAACACCGCCGTTGATCCTACGGTGGACAACAGCAACGTCAGCGCAGCGGAGGTCAAGGGCAAAGTCACGACCGATGCCGGTGAGATCGCCGCCTGGATCGATCAAGGCCAGGACGGCGCTGCAATCAGCATCATCATTGGCACCTACCAGAGCAGCTACAAGGTTGCCGACGCCCTGCAGGCTGCGGGCGTCCAGGCACGGGTGCTCGTCGCTGACGAGGCGCACCGGACCGCCGGCCTGCGCCGCACCAAAAAGCCGGAGGCTAACGAGCGGGTGCGGGACTTTACGCTGTGCCACGATAGGGACGCTTTCCCAGCAACCTACCGCGTCTATCAGACCGCCACGCCGCGCATCTACGACACGCGGAAGGTCCCAGCCAGGGACAGGGCCGGTGATTGGATCGTCCGTTCGATGGACAATGAAACCGTGTTCGGCGTGGAGCTGTATCGCAAGAGCTACGTGGAAGCGGTACACAACGGCTGGCTGGCCGACTACCGCATCATCGCGCTGGCCGTCAACGACAAAGAGGCGTTCGACCAGGCGAATTTGCTGGCGCTGAACACCGAGAGCAAGGGACGGCAGGCATTGACCTCGGCCCACTACTTGCGCGGTTTGGCCCTGGCGCTCGCCATGGGTGGGGCCACACAGACCACGGCAGACCGCGAGGTACTCATCAAATCCTGCATCGCCTTTATGAACACCGTTGACAAGTCGAAGAACATGGCAAAGGACCTCCAAAACGACACGGTAAAGGAGTGGGTGCAGGGCTGGCTGACCCAAAATGCCGACGGGCGAGCGATGGCAGATTACACCCTGGAGCACCTTGACGCGACGAGCAACGTCGCGGCCCGCGACAACGCGAAGCTCAAGCTGGCAGAGTCGAGCGGCGCGCAGCCGCACGGCATTATCAACGTGGGTATCTTCGGCGAGGGCACGGACTCTCCGTCGTTGAGCGCGGTGGCGTTTCTCGAACCGAGGAAAAGCCCCATCGACGTGATCCAGGCCGTCGGGCGCGCCATGCGGATCGCGCCCGGCAAGGACATGGGCTATATCATCTGCCCGATACTGCTGCCGCCGAACGTCGATCCCGAGAACTGGTTGAGCGTCAGCAGCCAGGACGAGGGCTGGCAGGAGTTGGGCCAAATTCTGCTCGCCCTACGCGCCCACGACCAGCGAATCGAGGACCAGCTCGAAGACCTGATGTATTTCTACCTCCCGCCCGCACCGCCGGAGGGTGAGCGCACGCTCGTCGCTATCGCGGATGGCGAACGCAAGCGCATCCGGTACGCCGAGCACGAGGGCGCGCCGGGAGAAGCGCAGCAGGCCGTTGAGCGAGTCCTCGACGGACAGCGTAAGCCGTTCGACGAGTTCCAGCGCCTCGGCGCGGCGCAAAAGGCCGGTGAGCCGGACCAGGACGGACAGCGTAAGCCATCGGACAACCCGCGTATTGGAGAAGCTCAACCGCCTTACACGTTGCCGGAGCCTGTGTATATCATCACGGGCAAGAGGAACTCCGACGGCAGCCACGAATTGCGCCAGGATTCCGTCGCGAGAGAGAAGCCAAAGCCGGACGGCACGCGCGGCGCGGTTGATTACAAGAAGTCCAAAGCCAAAGCCAAAAAGATGATCAATGACGGCGAGGGTGTGCGGCTCCCGCCCAGCAGTCGGCAACGGGCGCCGCGCCGCAGCCGTGAGGAGATCGCCAGACAGTCCGCTATGAGGATGCTGCGGCTGAGTGGGATGGAAGAGCACGGCAACGCGATCAAGCTGAACCTGCTCACCAAATCCGGCCTGAGTGACGACCGCGTGATCAGAGACCTAAACATTCTGGAGTCCAGCATCAAGGAGGCGGCGCACCACCTACGGAGTGATGATCTGGTGGCGCCGTTGAATCGCCACTTCGGACTCGACAATCTCAGGGAGGCGAGTCTCAATAGGCAGGCCGACGGTTGCACTATCGCTGCCCTGCTGATGATGAACGCCGCCATGCTCCACCAGCGCATCAGCAACGGCCGGTGGCTGCCGGGCATCAGCGACCTGGCAACCGTCAAGAACGTCACCAACGTCGTGCAGACGGTCGTTCGCCAGTGGCAAGACGTCAGGTCGTATGACTTCCGTCCGGTGGTGGAACCGGCTTTGGAGTCCATATACGCAATCGAAGAGACCGGCAAAGCCGGTGGACTGGAACGCGCACTCCGCCATATCACCGCGGAAGCGGAGCGCATCGCCGAGACCTACGCCGATATGGGGGCGGATCACGCCGGCCCGCTCTTCAACCGCGTCATGGGCAACCAGGCGTCGGACGGCGCGTTCTTCACGCGGCCGCCGGCCGCCTCGTTGGCGGCCCGGCTCACTCTGGACGCCTGCGGCGACGCGGACTGGTCCGCCGAGGCGGTCTGGCGGCAGCACAAGACCGTTGACTTAGCCTGCGGCAGCGGTACGCTACTGGCAGCCGTCCTGACGGACATGAAGCGCAGAGCGAAAGAGATGGGCGCCGATGAGCAGCGCCTCGCTCGGCTTCAGAAGCTGGGGGTGGAGAACGTCATCAAGGGGCTGGACATCAATCCCGTGTCGCTGCAACTGGCGGCATCGCAGCTGACCGCCGGCAATCAGGACATTCGCTATAGACAGATGGGGCTGCATCTCATGCCCTATGGCCCCGACAGACATGACCCGACGCGAATTGGCGTGGGCACACTGGAGCTGCTGGGTCAGCACGCCATCGTTCCCCGGCCCAATGCGCTGGGATTACCTGACGATGCCATCGGTTCGCGCGCCGTCTGGGACCCGTCCGACGATGCCGAGCTGGAGGACGCGGTTGACACAGCCAGGGACGCGCGCATCGTCATCATGAATCCGCCGTTCACAAGCCGGGCCAAGGTGGGCGAGAAGTTCCCGGTGGCGACCCAGCGGCGGCTACGCGCACGGATCGACGCGATGGAGAAAACCCTCGTCGGCACGGACCAGGAGCTTGATGGTTTCGTGGACAAGAACTCGTTGGGTCCTCTGTTCGTCGGACTTGCAGACCATTGCGTGGATGCGGAAAACGGTATCCTGACAGTGATCCACCCCACCATTGTCCTGAGTAATCCGTCCGGGCTGCATGAGCGTCGCATACTGGCGCAACGCTACCACATCCATACCGTGCTCACCTCCCATCAGCCGGGGCAACCCAACCTGGGTCAGAACTCGAGCATCAACGAGAGCATCATCGTGGCCAGACGGCACGATGGCCCCAAACCGCCCACCCGGTTCATCCAGCTGGACCGGATGCCGTCCGATGAAGCGCAAGTCCACGACCTCCATCACTGCCTGTTGGAATGCGATGATGGACAGTTGGACAACGGCTGGGGCGAAATCTCGTCCTGGCCAGCCGCCCGCATGGCCGCCGGCGACTGGACCGCCGCCGTCTGGCGCTCCCCGGAGCTGGCCGAAGCGGCTGCGGCATATGCAGAGCATCCGGACCTTGCAGCCATAAGCAACACCACCGTACTTTCGGTTCGCCGTACGGATATTGGCGGCGCCTTTGAGCGCACAGAACCCGGTACTAGCGGCAGCTTCCCGATACTGAAGTTCACGGGTTCCGATGCTCAAACGACGATACAGAGCACACCGGACGAGTGGATGATTCCCAAGCAACGGGACGATAGTGTGCGTCGAGGTAATGGGGGCACTTACCCTGAAGCAGACAAAATCCTGAAAAAGGCGGGCTACCTCTTGATAACCGCCGCACAGGATAGCGGCAGAGCACGTCTCACGGCGATTGCCAGCGACATCAAATACGTTGGCAACTTTTGGTTACCCGTCACCGGGCTGTCGCCCGAAGAAGCAAAGGCAGTGGGCGTGTTCATCAATTCCACACCCGGACGTTTGCAGCTCATGCGAAACTTGGGCCGGAAGCTCACATTCCCCATGTACCGACCGGCCGGAGTTGGAAACGTCAGAATTCCCGACATCAAGGATGAGCGGAAACGAACAATCCTAGCCGATTGCTGGGAAAGCACCAGGGACATGGTGGTACCGCAGTTCCGCGATGGCGAATGTGAGGTGCGTGCCCTGTGGGATGAGGCCGTCGCCGAGGCCATGGGCTGGGACCCGCAAGAGCTTGCCCGCCAGCGTGCGCTGCTCAACAACGAACCGCACGTCCGCGGCCTCGGCTACAACCAGTACGCCGACGAGCCGGAGGAGGCCGCTTGAATCGGGTAACATCCGATATAATCCCCTTTCCGTAGCTTCACCGTAGGAAGTCAGCACCCATACGTAAGGGAGGGAGCGAACCGATGAACAAGGACTTCGAGCGCCCGCCGGCCGATCTGATTACCGACCTGTACCAGGTGAGCAGTGCGACGGCCACCGGCACGCTCGGTGCGCTGGGTATCCGCGACGCCTATCTGCAAGGCCCCATCGCCCGGACCCCTGGCACCAAGGTGGTCGGTCCGGCCATCACGCTCCAATTCCTGCCCAAGCGGGAAGATCAAACGACCGGGCTGGGGGCGGGCCAGACGGAGCAGCGCAGCGCCCTCTGGGCCGTGCTGGAGCACGTGCAGCCGGGCGACGTGATGGTGGTGGATGCCCGCGGCCAGATGCGGACAGGCTGCTTTGGCGAGATGCTCTTGACCTACTTCCAGGCGCAAGGTGGCAAGGGGGTCATCGTGGACGGCTGCATTCGGGATTATCCCCAGGTGCGGCAATTCGACCCACCGCTCCCCCTATGGACGCGCGGCTTCACCCCCAACTCCGCCGGTCAGGTGAACATGTGGCCCTGGGACTTCAGCGTGCCCATCGGCTGTGGCGGCGTGCTCGTGATCCCCGGTGACATCATCATCGCCGACGACGATGGCGCGGTCGTGGTACCGATAGAGCTTGCGCCCGAGCTGGTCAAGCGGGCGACAGAGCACGAGGAATGGGAGGTCTTCAGCCGGATGCGCCTCCAGCAGGGCGGCGCCTTGAAGACGTATTACCCGCTGAGTGAGGAAGGCCGGCGCGAGTACGAGGTGTGGCGGGACAGCCAAGAGGGCAACGGCTGAGCGGCGGTCAGCCCCATCGCCAGGGCTGCGTGTTCGACGGCCCGAATAAGAAAAGCAGGGCGTAGCCATGGGCTTCGATGTCGAAAGTCACCTCGGCGCGGTAGAGCGCTCCGTGTCGTCCCTGGAGCGCGATGGACAACCCGCTCGCGCGGTCACGCTTGCTCGCAGCTACGCGACGACGGTCGAGGGCCTGTGGGACGCCGTGACGAACGGCGAGCGTATTCCGCGCTGGTTTCTGCCCATCAGCGGCGAGCTCGAACCCGGCGGCCGCTATCAGTTGGAAGGCAACGCCGGCTGCGCGATTGCGGCGTGCGAACCGCTATCGCATTTCGCGCTTACGTGGGAGTTCGGCGGTGACGTGAGCTGGGTGGAGGTACGTGTCTCGGACGACGGAGCCGGCCGCGCGCGGTTGACCCTCACGCACATCGCACACCTCTCGGAGTACTGGGACCACTATGGTCCGGGGGCAGCCGGCGTTGGCTGGGAGTTGGGCCTCTTGGGCCTCGCAATCCATCTCGCGCAACCGAACGAGCCAAAGCCTGACGAAGCCGCTTTTGCCACTTCGCTGGACGGCAAGGCCTTCATCACCGGCAGCAGCGAGGCGTGGGGGCAAGCGGCGGTCGCGGCCGGCACGGACCCTGAAGCCGCGAATGCGGCGGCCAGGCGCACGACCGCGTTCTACACCGGCGAATCGGCCGAACCTGCCTGATGCGCGTGTCAACCCCCAATCTTGCCCAGGGACTTCAACGTGCCCATCGGCCGCGCCACTCCAACAGCGCGGCTCATTGACGCCTACCCTAGCCGTCCGGCGCAGTAGAGATAGGCATACAAGGAGCCGCGAATGACGGAGGCCGTCTACAGGCTGAACCTGCCGCCAGAGACCTTCGTGCGCGTCCCGCATGGCGACATGCAGGGCTTCGTGGCGGCCGTGGCGCGGGCAGCGGGGCTTGCTGCCGACCGGGCCGACCTCTTGGGGGAGTTGCTGACGAGCAACGATCTCCGGGGCGTCTTCAGCCACGGCACCCGCCAGATCTGCCGCTATGCCCGGATGATGCGCGACGGCGACCTGAACGTGAACCCCGCCGTGAAGGTGCTCCAGGAAGGTCCGACGAGCGTCGTGATGGACGGAGACGGCGGCCTCGGCTATTTCCCGATGTACGACGGCACCCTCCGGGCCATCGAGAAGGCGCAGGAGCTGGGCGTGGCCGTCCTGCAGACGAAGAATCACGGCCACATCGGCGCCGCCGGCATCTACTCGCGCATGCCCGTGGCGCACATGATGGGCGCCTTCGTGACGGCGGGCGGGGAGCTCAATCTGAAGCCCGGTCAGCCCGTCTACACGCCTGCCATCGGCTCGCCGGTCTCGATCAGCGCCCCGGCGGGCCGCGAGCCACCCATCGTCGTAGATTTCGCCCCCGTGTACGACCTGCGCATATCGCCGCGCTGGCCCGAGCTGGCCGAATGGATCCCGGGCACGATCTTCCGGTGCATCGGCCTGGGCATGATCGCCCAGTCGTGGGGCGGCATCATGGCGGGCACGTCGTCCTCCGCCGGGCGGGAGCACCCCCGCCGCTACCGCGCCACCGGCCAGTGCGGGTTCGCCTTCATGTTCCAAGTGGGCCTCTTCACCGACCCGGACGAGTACGGGCGCGAGATGGACGCCCTCACCGCGAGCCTCCGGGACCTGGCCCCGCTCGAAGGCTTTGAGCAAGCGAGCTACGCCGGCGGGATCGAGGGCGAGCGCGAGGCGGCGTTCCGGGCGCACGGCATTCCGGTCGGCCCCGAGCACCGGTGCGACCTGGAGGAGATCGCGGCGGAGTTCGGCGTTGACGTGCCGTGGGGCGGCGGTGGGTGAGATCACTCGTAACCGCCTTGGAGTCATCCCCGGCGTACTATCTTCGGTTCGTACCTATAGACCGCCCGGACCTCTTCTATTGGTATTGAATCCGAGGCCCGCGCGCGGAGACCAAGGGAACGGTCGAGTTCTGCACCGGCGAGACGCCCAATGGCGTTGGCTAGGGCCACTCATTGGAGCTTGGCCCTGGCCAGCACTCCGATATCAACATGGCCATGCGCCTGCTGCGGTCGCGGATTGTATCTTCGTTCCAGTGGGACTGATTCCTCAACTCGCTGTTGAGTGACATCACACTGTGCTCTAGCAGTGCCTCAAGCTTGCGCTCCCAAGGGGCATTGGACAAGGATGAGTTGAGCTTCTGACTCACCAGTGTGAGATTGCCGATCGTATGGACGATCCGATTTCGATATTCCCTACCGGGCTCTTCACCAGCACCGTCTGGCAGAGGCCAATTCGCCTCCCAACTCAGCGGCATCAGGTGCTCTATCGTCAGATTCCTCGGGATGTCCGACTGTTCAGCCATCGACGAGCGCAGACGGCTCTCGATTCCTTCGAGCACCAGTCTCAATCTTCCCCTTGTCAGTAAGCGATAGAGCGGCGAAGTCGCTAGCGAAGCGGCTATGGTTTCATCGCTTGGCCACTCCCTAGAGTATGCAGTCTGCTCTCGCAAGAGGCTCGCGACAATCCTGTCGGCCTTATCTAGGCCGTTCGTCCGGAGGTTGATGGCGATATCCAGAACCAGCCGGTTGTAGTCCTTTGTGGTCTGCCGGCATATCATTCGGCGGACGAGAAAACTCTCTAAGGCGCGAAAGGCGCCTATGCGCGGCCTATGATCTGCTGACAGCAAGAGGAGCAAGACCGGTGTGATGACACCTGCCTGCATGACGCCCATGCGGTAGTAGAATAGGTCTTCCTCTGGAGTCCGCTGCTCAGTCTCGAAGCGCCGATAGCTTGCCAGATCCCGCTTGACATCTAACATCACCGCATCAATCTGCTGGTCACCGGTGTAACTGCGGAACACATCGAACACTCGTGACGGAAGGACTTCCGATCCAGTGCGCATTGCGAGCCAGTAGTTGAAGAGCATGTCTAACCGCGGTCTGCGTAGGCGTCCCTGGCTAACTGTGTGCCGCCACCACTTGTCATCTAGGCCTTGCCAAGTGCCGTCATTGTCATCTCCGTCCCCGGAGTGCCGGGACAGTACGAAGTTCTTGATGAGGTCGGATTGCTCAAGCGGAGTACCACGAGCGTTCAGCGTTTCGAATATGACATTCGGATCGTCATCGGGGCTTAGGTCTATCACGACCATCTGAAGCATGGCCGTTACGGCGGTCTCCAACGCATCAATACTGTCGCTTTCTGCGTAAACGGCGTCCGCGAGCCATCTCTTCACCTGCTCCTGGAAGAACTCGTGCGCCTGAACTATCCGTGAGTCCTCAAATTCGCTGACGGCAAGCCCGTTGTCCATCGCGTGCCTAAACGCATCCCTATCGTTTCTGGTGGGCCATAGCTTAAATACGTGGTGACGCTCGTTGCCGACAAGGTCTTCGTCATTCGTGACGAGCTTCGACAAACGCGTGGCAGCGGGCTTCAGCCCCTTCTCTTCGCATATCTGTTGAATGGCATCTAGCAGCAGTTGGAGTGTCGTCACCCTCTGCTGGCCGTCGATGACTTCCCTCTGGGCGATGTCCTTGGCTGCAGTCGGAACTTGCTGGAGCACGACTGCGCCGAGAAAGTGAGGCTTCGTCTTTTGCTCGGCCTCTACACTGTTGTTGTCCGAGCGCTCTAGCTCTTCCAGATAGTTCTCGGCCACGTTTCGCACATCGTCCCACAGCGGCTCCCACTGATTGTCATGGGACCAGACGTACGGGCGCTGGAAAGTTGGAATCGTATACCGAATCGGTTGCTGGAATAGCTGTTTGGGGTTGTGGATGTTCGTAGAGAGCATCAGAGTCTCCTTGCATACCATTGACGAAGCGCAGGCCTGGCCGCCAGTATACATGGCGGTCCGGGCGTTCACCTATGAACCGATCCTTCCAAGTAAGTCGTGAGCGTAACCTGTCTCACCAAGCTGCCGTCCTGAGACCCAGTCGGCCGGCGCTAACTCACTGGTCATGTCGCGCGCCTCATGGTGTCCGCTGAGGGCTTCGCCAAGGTCCGGTTGCTTGATGGCCGTCAACCGAATAGGACGGCCGGCTGCCGGCGTTAGATGCGGTACAGCGCCTCGGCGTTCTTGGAGAAGAGCGCGGCCTGCTCGTCACGGGTGAAGCCGGAGATGATCTCCGTGTAGGCGTCCACGAGCTCGTCATACGTGCTCCAAAGCCAGTCCACCGGCCAATTGGTGGCAAAGAAGCAGCGTTCCACGCCGAACGTCTCGATGGACGTGAGCACGTAGGGCCTGATGCTGTCTACGGTCCAGTTGTTGTCGGCCATGCCGAGGCCGGAGATCTTCCAGCGGATGTTGTCGCAGGTGGCGGCGACGGCTACGCCACCCTTCCACAGCCGGAAGTACTCGTCCGTGCGCTCTGCGGGAGAGCCGGTGTGGTCAACGACGATCATGATGTTGGGAAACTTGTGCGCCAGGTCGCGGAGCTGCTCCATGTCCTGCCACTCGACTGGCATGCTTGACACCAAGTTGTACTTCTCCAGCAGGGCAAAGCCGCGGTGGTAGTCCGGCTCGACGAGGTAGTCGCCGTAGGAGAAGTCCCGTATGCCCCGCATGTTGGGAGACGCGCAATGACGCTCCAGGACCGCCTCGACGCCGGGATCGCGCAGGTCGGCGTGCGCGACGATCCCATGGGGAAACCCCGTACGGTTCGCTGCCTCCTGCAGCCATTCGGTCTCCGTGACCGGGTCCGGGCTGCCGATGGCGGCCTGCACGTGTACCGCCTTGGTGACGTTCGCGTTTCGGGTCTCGGCGATATAGTCCTCGGCGATGTAATTCCGCTCGGCGAGCTTCTGTATTTGCCACCCCAGGGACGGATGCGGAACGCCTGGCTGCCAGTGTTCGTACACTAGCTCCGGGTGCTGCATGTCGTAGAAGTGGACGTGAGTATCAACGAGCTCCAGCTTGTCCATGAGCATATCTCCTCCGTCGAACGGTAACACGGCGCTGCCCCGTTGAGGGAGCCACCGCGCTTACGGCAGGGAGTCTGCCTTGACGGGCCGCCGGAAAGCTGCCGAGGCGTGGTGGGACAAACAAGAGGGCAACGGCTGAAGGGCGATTCGAGCGGCGCATGAGCAGAGGGCCATGCTCTATCTGGGCCGTTTTCCGGCGTGTTGTCGCTCGCCGACCCGATACGCCTCCCAGTCGGCTTGTGCGAACTCATCGCTGATGACTCGCGCTTCCTCAAGATACTCCTTATCGTCGGCCATGCCGGCGAAGGCAGCGTCTATCGCGGCGCGTTCGGTGCGAGTCGGCTGATCGCAAGGCTTCATATGGAACGGAAGTCTCCTAGCATTTCATCCTACCAGTTGGTGTAGGAGCCGTCGCGGCGGTGGAGGTGAGGGGCTTCCCAGAAGCGGAACGGCTCGCCGAGGACGGCCTCGTTGACCTCGACACCCAGCCCCGGGCCAGTGGGTACCGCGTACCCGGTGCCCTCCAACTGCGGCTGCACTGGAAAAATGTCGTCGGAGAAGGTGAATTCGAGGGCGCGCACTTCCAGCCAGGCATAGTTCGGCACGGCAGCGCCGAAATGGACGTTGGCGGCGGTGCTGATGGGGCCGAGCGGATTGTGCGGCATCAGGTCAATGTAGTGGGCCTCGCTCCACCCGGCGACCTTCATCGCCTCCGTGAAGCCGCCGACGTTGCAGATGTCGAGGCGGGAGAAGTTGGTCAGCCCCTGCTCGATGTAGGGCAGGAAGGCCCACTTGCTGGGGAACTCCTCGCCGATGGCGAACGGCACGTCGGTCATCTGGCGCAGGGTGGTGTAGGCGGCGGGGGTTTCGTCGCGGATCGGCTCTTCGAGGAAGTCCAGCGTGGCCGGGGGCATGCGCTGGCAGAAGGAGGCCGCTTCGGCCACGCTCAGGCGGTGGTGGTAGTCAATGCCCAGCGCCGGGCCGGAGCCGACCCCCTCGCGCACCTTGGTCAGCCACTCGGCGGTCAGCGCCAGCGACTCGCGCGGCTCGTAGAGGTCCTCGTCACCGCCGGTGTCGGGATGGCCGGGCATCGTGCGGATCGCCTGCCAGCCGGCCTGGTAGAGCGCCTGCACCTCCTCCACCAGTTGCGGCCCCATCGGCGACTGGGTGGTCACGAACCCCGGCACGTACTCCCGATGGGCGCCGCCGAGGAGTTGATAGACGGGGACGCCCAGCTTCTTGGCCACTAGGTCGTACAAGGCGATGTCAATCGCGGAGATGGCGCCGGTGAGGATGCGCCCGCCTTCGAAGTATTGGCTGCGGTACATCTCTTGCCAGAGGGCGCCGATGCGCCGCGGGTCCCGGCCGAGCAGGAACTCGCGGTAGTGCTGCACCGCGCCTTGTACCGCCAGTTCGCGTCCCGACACGCCCGACTCGCCCCAGCCGTAGTAGCCTTCGTCGGTCTCGACCTTGACGAGTAAGAGGTTTCGCACGCCTTCCCAGACGGGATAGCACAGGATGTCGGTGATCTTCATGTCATACTCCTCGCAAGCGGGTGGAACCCGGCGTTGGTCCTGGATTATGGGCATCGCGGCTTGACGGCGCAACGTCCGGAGTGTATTCGGCGACTGTCTCCCTGCACGGCGGGGGACCATGGGGAGCCTATTCAGTGGCGTTGGCCCCCTCCCTAGCCTCCCCCAGAGTTAGCTCCAGGGGAGGGGAGTCGCGCCACACCCGCGGCCCAACCAGGAGATGGCGCCGTCGTGCCGGGCGTCTGGTGTACAATCCCTCGCGCCGGATCGGCGCGTACACGTCCGCAGGGCAGCCCGCCGTGCTCGCGCGGTACGCGCAACGGCATTCGGCCTCGGAGGTACCGGACATGGCAGTAGAACGCATTGGAGTCGCTATCCAGGGCGCGGGCAACGTGTCCACGGAGCACCTACGCGCCTATATCAACAATCCCCATACCGAAGTGGTCGCTATCGGCAGTCGGACGCTCGAAGGCGCTGCGCGCAAACGCGATCAGATGGGTCTCAGCGCCAACGACTGTACGCTGTACGACAGCCTGGCCGATCTGCTGGCCAATCCGCGCGTGGACGCCCTTTCGATCTGCACGCCCTCGGAGCTGCACGCCGCGGAGACGATCCAGGCGGCGGAAGCGGGAAAGCACGTGCTCATCGAAAAACCCGTTTCAGTTGACCCGGCCGACTTGCCAAACATCCGAGTGGCGGTCGCGGCGGCCGGCGTGCGGACCGTGGTGAGCTTCGTCCTGCGCTGGAACCCGCTGGTCGAGACGATCAAGGCACTGGTCGCCGATGGCGCGTTCGGCGAGCCGTTTTTCGTCCAAACCGACTACTGGCACAACGTGGTCCAGTCGCGGTACCCCGGCGGCGGCGGCTATCGCCGGCATCACCCGATGAGCGCGTTTCTCGCCGGTGGCTGCCATGCCGTGGACATGGCCCGCTACCTGATGGGCAGCGACGTGGTCGAGGTCTCCGCCTTCTCCTACGACGAGGAGCCGGACACGCCGGCGCCCAGGACGACGGTCGCCATCGTCAAGTTTGCGAACGGCACGGTCGGCAAAGTATCGGCCGGCACGGCGCAGTGGATGCCCTATGTGTTCAACGTTGACCTCTTCGGACCGGACGGCTCGATCCGCGGCAACAAGCTCTATTCGCGCAAGCTGCCCGGCCAGACCGACTTTGCCACGATTCCGACGATTCCCCCGGACAGCGGCGCCGTCGCGCACCATCCGTTCCAGGAAGAGATAGATCACTTCGTGGACTGCATCCGTAGCGGCGTCGAGTCGCACGTCAACCTGGCCGATGCGGTCAACACTCACGAGGTGTGCTTTGCTGCCGAGCAGTCGAGCGCCGCAGCCGGCCGGACCATCCACCTGCCACTGCGGTCGTAAGTGTGGAGAGTGAAGCGTGATGAGTGGAGCGCGCCTCGTACCTGGTCCCGGCGTGAGCTACGGCTCGAACGGCATGGTGGCCTCGCGGTCGAAACGGGCCGCGGCGGCCGGGCTGCACGTGCTCCAGCGCGGCGGCAATGCCTTCGACGCAGCTATCGCCGTCGCCGGCGTGGAGTGGCTGACCCTGCCGGCGATGTGTGGCTTGGGCGGCGACACGTTTGCGGTGCTCTACGATGCGCGCCGTGACCGGCTGGCCGCGATCAACGGCAGCGGGATGGCGGCTCTGCGTGCCTCCCGCGACTACTACGTGAGCCAGGGCCTCAGCACGATGCCGCTCGATGGCTGGCACGCGGCGGCCGTGCCGGGCGCCCCGCACGCCTACGCCACCCTCAACCGCGAGTTCGGCACCCTGCCGCTCGCCGACCTGCTGGCCCCGACGCTGGCCTACGCGGAGCGGGGCATCGCCGTCTCCGAGGACATGAGCCGGTCCATCGCCGGGGCAGTGGGCAAGCTGGGCCGGTTTGCCGACAGCGCGGCGCTGTATTTCCCCGGCGGGGTGGCACCGCGCCCCGGCGACCGCTGGGTGCTGCCCGATCTGGCGCGGACCATCCGGGCCTTTGCCACCGGTGGTCCCGAGGCGTTCTATCGCGGCGAGGTCGCGGCAGAGATCGTGCGTGCCTCCACCGCCGGCGGCGGTCTCTTCGGGCTAGACGAGTTCGCCGAGCAGGCCACCGACGTTTACGAGCCGCTGCACACCCGCTACCGCGGCGTGGACGTGTATGAGACGACGCCGCCATCGCAGGGGCTGCTGGTGTTGGAGTGGCTCAACATCATCGCCGGCGACGACCTACGCTCGCTCGGCTTCGGCTCGGCCGACACGTTGCATCTCCTGGTGGAGGCCAAGAAGCTGGCCTTTGCGGACCGCAACCGTTACTGCGGCGACCCGCGGTTCATCACCAACCCGCTGGAAGACCTGCTCTCCCCGCAATACGCGGCCCAACGACGAGCGGCCATCCGTCCGGACCGCGCGAATGACGCGCCGACGGCGGGCGCACTGCCGGAGCGCGGCGGCGACACGAGCTACTTCGCCGTTGCGGACGGGCAGGGCAACGCGATCTCGTTCATCCATAGCCTGTCTGCCGGGTTCGGCTGTGGCGTGGTGGCCGGTAAGACGGGCGTGCTGCTCAACAACCGCGCCGGTCGCGGCTTCACGTTGGAGGCGGGCCATCCGAACGTGATCGCCGGTGGCAAGAAGACGATGCACACGCTCAACTGCTACCTGCTCTGCCGCGACGGCCGGCCGTTCGTCGTCGGAGGTACGCCCGGCGGCGACTACCAGCCGCAGTGGAACGTGCAGGCGATCACCAACCTGCTCGATTTCGGCATGAACGTGCGCGAGGCGGTCGAGGCGCCGCGCTGGATCAGTGTCCCCGGCACCGACCCGGAGACGCTGGACGAGCCGTTCGGCTTGATCGTCGAGGAGCGCTTCGACCCGGACGTGCTGGCCGAGCTGGAGCACCGCGGCCATCGCATCCGCCGCGCCGGCCCCTGGAGCAGCCCCGGCGCCCTCCAGCTCATCATGTTCGGCGCGGACGGCACCCTACAGGGCGGCAACGACCCTCGCGGTGGCGGCGCCGCCCTCGCCTACTAAGGCCGGCGAACGCCCAATCTGCCACAGAGCACGCAGAGAAGGTGTGCTGCAACCTTATGTCTGAGTAGCACGTTTAGAAAACTACTGTCAGCAACCCAATGCTGCGGTGTTTACTCGCTACTGCCAAAGCTATCCTTGTCACGTTTTACGGCAGGGTGGTTCATCCGAGAGGAGACCATGAACCAGACAACGCAGCATCACCGCGCGACAAGACGGTATTACTCCATCCGCACCGGGAAGAATCCTAGAACACATTGGGACCTTCCTCCATTCAGGGAGGTGTTTCTCTCAATATATCGCTATTTCAGAGACAAGGAGTATTTTCAAGAGTACTTTGGTTACGAATGCGTGGATGCGGGAGACGTTCCGGGCAAGTTAGGGCCTGACTTAGAAGGGTATTTTCTGCGTGCGTTACGTAAGCGTGCAATTTGGCCAGTAGAAAATAAGTATGGAAAATATTCTGAAGATGATCTATTTGATGTTATTGAAGTCCTCTATGACTGTGTATCTAGGCCAGTTGGCGGTCATTACCATGCATATGGCGACTGCGGTTGGCACTACGAGGAATTTGATCGACAGGAAGGACGAGATGAGTACCGATCCGTGATGAATGAGCAACTGAGAGACTACGGGCAGGGCTACGAGCTATCGGATAAGGGCGAGATTCGACCTTTGCCACCACCTGGCATGGCGCAGCTCTTTGAAGCGCAAGTGCCAACGGGCGATGAGAATAAAAAGCGAGTCGAGGCGGCCATCCAGAAGTTCCGGGGGCGTAACTCGTCAATAGACGACCGCCGCCATGCTGTGAGAGACTTAGCTGATGTCCTAGAGTTCCTACGTCCCAAGGTGAAAAGCATATTGACCAAGAAGGATGAGAGGGATTTGTTTGAGCTTGCCAATCGGTTTGGTATACGGCACCACAACGAGCGGCAGCAAACTCAATATGACCCAACTATCTGGTTGAGTTGGGTGTTCTACTATTACCTCGCTTCCATCCACGCATTGACACGGCTGCTCGAGAAGCGAGAGCAGGATGAAGGATCGCAGTGATGGCGTTACGTGAGCAATATGTCGTTGACGGTGATGGGAGGCGCACGGCCGTCATTCTGCCTATAGAGCACGGCTGCTAGAAGACTTACATGACTTGTCTGTGATTGCAGCGCGTCGGGGCGAGGAGCCGATTAGCCTGGAGGAAATGAAGCGGCGTTTAATTCTGGACGGCCTGCTTTAGCCAGAGTTCGGCGTACTTGCTCAAGCTCCCGCTCTAGTTCCTCCGCTGTTTCCGGGCCTTGGGGGATGTCGTAGCGGCCCATAAGCTCAAGAATCCCCCAGCGTGTAGTCCCAAGCACCTCGGCCGCGCGGCTCTGACCAATCCGACCGCGGCGCAGAAGCTCTACTACCAGGAGCTCCTTGGCCTGTGCCGCCGCTTCACCGGGCGCGCCAAGCAGCGCGACTACATCTTCCGGCAGGTCCAGCGTCAGCACACGAGATGCCATCCGCGTGTTTCCCTCCACACTTGCTGTTACGTGAGTATTATGCACGACAGGTCGCCGATGAGGAGGATGGCAATGGTGCAGGGGATTGATCATATCGAACTGGTCGTGCGGGACGTGGAGGCGTTTGTGGCGCTGTTTCGGCAGCTTGGCTTCCGGTTGCTGGTGCGGACGACGCACCACGGCGAGTCGGCCGAGCTACAGTTGCCCGGCGAGGTGCCGGATTTCGCTACTTGCCGGCGCTGGTCTGCACGGCTTGGATGAGGGCGCGCAGTCGGCCCGGTGCTGTGGTCGGGTCGGGGGAACGCAGGAGGGCGGCGCGGAGGGCGCTGCCGGCTTCGGTTGGTCCGAGTGCTGTCGCCAAGAGAAGGCGCAGGTCGGCGTGCGCCAGTGCCCAATCGCGGTCCTGGAATAGGGCGGTGAGCAGCGCGGCGCGCACCGTGTAGCGGTCTACTAACGCGGTGCCAAGTGGCAAGGGCGGTGCGTAGGCGTGGGTCGCGGCGACCATGCCGGCGATGGCCAAGGGCAATGACACGCCGGGCCCAACAGCACCCTCGCCTTGTCCCTCACCCCGGCTCTCTGCCAGGAGCAGAGGGTGATGGCTAGGGCCGGCCGTCGTGCCGAGGTCTTGGCGTAAGCCGGTCGAGGAGACGGCGGCTACCGCGCTTGGGAGTGGCAGACCCTGCACCCGCGCTGCGAACGGCCGGTTTTCCGGCCGGCTCAGGAGCGCGGCGAGATCGTCTGCCGTCGCGTCGTCTCTTGGCGCGACGAGGAACGACGCCAGGCGAAAGAGCTTCTGGAGCGCCGCGTCGCGGTCGTCGTAGTAGCGCGGATCGAAGATTTGGATGATCTTGTCGTAGCCGACGAGAAACAGCAGGGTGTCCAGATCGGGCCACCGGGTATAGGCTGCGAGCGCCTGATCCACGTACAGGCCGCGGTTGAACAGGAGCACGCCGTAGGGCGGCTGATCTTGAACGAAGTGCCTTAGCGCGACGAGTCGGTCTTCGAGCAGCGTTCCGGCGATCTGCTCCTTATCCACCGTGACGCGCGCCAGCCCCAGCCAAACCTCGGTGGCGGCGTTGGTTTCGATGGCCGCGGCAGCCAAAGCTGCATGTCCCTCGTGCAGCGGATTGAAGGAGCCGGGCAGGATGGCGATACGGCGCTCGGCAACTGGGTCAGGGACCGGCTGGGAGGAGACTAGCGCCGCGTGCGGTGCGGCGGCGGGATCAAGAGACTCGATTGCGTCGTGGAGGGCTAGGAGCGTGGGGAAGTGGAGGTAGTCGAGAGGTCTCATCGGCTCTGATGGATGCCTAGTCGTGGGTTTGACCTAACCCCTGACCGGCCAACGCCGCACCACACCTGGCAATATCCGTGCGGCTTTGGTCGGTGACCCGTCCCCTTCCCTCCAGGGAAGGGGAGTCTAGATTCCCGCGCAAGCGGGAATGACGGGCGGGCGGCCCTTCTCTTTAGGGAGGGGGTTGGGGGTAGGTCTACTCGCCTCACTCGCTACAGCTTGCCATCATCCGCTGCGCGCTGCAGGACGACCTCGGCCAGCTTGCGGCTTGCCTCGTCCAGCATCTCCTCGCCGTCGAGCGCCACTGCGCCCAGCCCCTCTTCCTCCGTTGCCTGGAAGTAGCGCTCTCGGATCGCGGTGGCCTTCTCGATCTCCGCAGCGGACGGTGAGAACACTTCGTTCAGCACCGGAATCTGCGCCGGATGCACGGCCCACTTGCCATCGCAGCCCAACTGGCGGGCCATCTGGGCCGAGTTCCGCAGCCCATCCAGATCGCGGAACTTGCCGAACGGGCCGTCAATGGTCTGCAAGCCGGCTGCTTTCGCGGCCGTGACAATCCGCTGGAGCGCAAAGTGGTAGATGTGGCCGGGGTAGGCGAAATCGTGCGCCCCGATGGACAGCACGGGCATGTCGGCATAGGCGGCGTAGTCGCCGGGGCCAAACACGAGCGCGATCAACCGCTTGCTGGCAAAGGCGATCTTCTCGACACTGGAGATGCCATTGGCCGTCTCGATCTGCGCTTCGATCCCGATAGTGTGGGTCAGGCCGAGCTGCTGTTCGAGCGAGGTCAACATAATATCCAGGGCGGCTACGTCTTCGGGGCCGCGCGTCTTCGGCAGCATAATGGCTTCGAGATTGGCACCGGCACCCTCAACCACGTCTACCACGTCGCGTACCGCCCACTGCGTGGACAGGTCGTTGATCCGCACGACCGTTGCCTTGTCGCCGTAGTCGTTCTCGTTTAACGCCTGGACAATCCTGGCCCGCGAGGCCACCTTTTCACTCGGCGCGACGGAGTCCTCCAGATCAAGAAACACGGCGTCTGCGTCGCTCGTCGCGGCCCCTTGCATCATGTGCGGGTTGCTGCCGGGAACGGCTAGCTCCGAGCGACGGCGGCGCGCCGGGCGCGGCGGCGCCGGGCGCCAACTCAACGGTGGTCCGTCGTAGGGGCTGCCAGGAACCTGCTTAGTCATCACGTATCCCTTCCTCGTGCCTCACCCTGCGGCCCGCTCCAGGTGTAGCGCGGGGGTGAGGGCGCTGTGTCGTTCGGACTAGGTCACCGCGCCGACTGCTGCCGAGCTTACCAAACGCGCGTACTTCGAGAGCGACCCCGACTGATACCGTGGTGTCGGCTCCTCCCAAGAAGCGAGGCGTTCCTGAAGCTCCTCGTCCGAGAGCCGGACATCGAGTTTGCGATTCGGAATATCAATCTCGATCACGTCCCCGTCGCGCAGCACCGCAATCGGGCCGCCCACGGCCGCCTCCGGCGCCATGTGCGCGATCATCAAACCGTGGGTGGCGCCGGAGAAGCGCCCGTCGGTCATCAGCGCGACGTGATCGCCGAGTCCACGCCCTTGGATTGCTGCCGTCACGGCCAGCATTTCGCGCATCCCCGGACCGCCCTTTGGCCCTTCGTTGCGAATGACCACCACGTCGCCTTCCCGAATATCGCCGGCGAGCACGGCCTCGAAGCAGGCTTCCTCGCCGTCGAACACCCGTGCCGGTCCGGTGAAGGTGCTGTGGGCGGCCCCGCCCACCTTGGCGACGGCACCGTCCGCGGCGATGTTGCCGCGCAGGATGGCCAGCGTGCCGGTCGCGCTGAGGGGGCGGTCAAGCGCGAAGGTGAGGTCCTGATCCGGCTCTTCACGGACCCGATTCAAGTGGTCGCCGAGCGTCCCTCCGGCGACGTTGGGGGTGCTGCCGTCAATGATCCCGCCATCGAGCAGTTCTTTCATCACGACCGGCACGCCGCCAACCACGTCCAGATCGGCCATGACGTACTTGCCGGACGGCTTCAGGCTGGCCAAGTGCGGCGTGCGGTGACTGATCTCGTCGAAGTCCTCCAGCCGGAGGTCCACGCCGGCTTCATATGCAATCGCCATCAGGTGCAGCACCGCGTTGGTCGAGCCACCGAGCGCTTCCACGGTAGCGATGGCGTTGAGGAAGGCGGCGCGAGTAAGGAAGTCACGCGGCCGGGTGTCCTCGCGCAAGAGCTGCATCACCCGCTCGCCGGCTTGGAAGGCCACCACCTGACGCCGCGCGTCAACGGCCGGAATTGAAGCGCTGCCCGGGGGCGCCATCCCCAACGCCTCGGCCGCCGCGGCCATCGTGTTCGCGGTGAACATGCCCCCGCAAGCGCCAGCGCCGGGGCATGCCCGGCCGACCAGCTCGTCTACGTCCTCCTCGGACATCTCGCCACTGGCATGGAGGCCGGGCGCTTCGAACGAGTCCTGGATCGTGACCTTCCTGCCCCGGTAGATACCGGGCATGATGCTGCCGCCGTACACGTAGACGCCGGGGATGTTCAGTCGCGCCAGCGCCATCAGGCCGCCCGGCTGCGTCTTGTCACACCCGGTCAGTGTGACCAGTCCGTCGAGGCGATGCCCGGTCACGACCAACTCGATGGAGTCGGCAATCACCTCGCGGCTGACGAGGGAGGCGCGCATGCCCTCTGTACCCATGGCGATACCGTCGGTGACGCAGATGGTGCCGAACTCGAATGGCGTGCCGCCCGCCGCGCGGATGCCTTCCTTGACCTTCTCGGCGAGGTCGCGCAAGTTGAGCTGGCAGGGGGTGAGGTCGGTCCAGGTATTGGCGATGCCGATAATCGGCTTCCGCAGGTCTTCCTCGCTGAGGCCGGTGCCTCGAAACATCGAGCGCGCTGCGGCGTGCTCAACACCCATCGTCACTTCGCGGCTCCGCGCTTTCACGTCAACGGTCGTTGCTGCCATGTTGCCCATTCCTTGTTGCCAGCAGTGTGAGGAGACGGCTCAGAGTATACGTCACGGAGAGGGAGGCGAGCTACGCTACGGCGTGCTCGTGGCTCCGTCAATCGAAGAAGCGGTAGCGGAAGAGCGTCCAGAGCGTGTGGACTCCGTCGCGCCAGCCGATCTTCTTCCCTTCGGCGAAGGTCCGCGGCGTGTAGGAGATGGGTACTTGCGCGAGCCGGTAGCCGCGCTTGCAGATTTTCGCCGTGACCTCCGGGCAGAACTCGAACCGCGAGGCGTGCAGGTCCAAGCTCATGATAACTTCACGGCGGAATACCTTGTAGGCAGTCGCCTCGTCGCGGATGAGGCGACCGTAGAGCACAGAGGCAATGGCAGCGAAGACCCAGTTGGCGATCCGGTGCCGCCGGAGCATCCCCTTGATGGGGCGGTGAAACCGCACCCCGTAGACGACATCCGCCTCCCCACGCTGGATCGGCGCGAGCAGGGCCGGGTAATCGTCCGGGTCGTACTCCATGTCGGCATCTTGGATAAGCACGATGTCGCCGACGGCGTGGCGCAGGCCAATCCTGATGGCGGTGCCTTTGCCCATGTTAATCATCGCCTGGTGGACGATGAGCACGTCGCCTGGTTCCTCCGACCCACCAGCCGGATTAAGCTGCTGCTCACCTGATGGGTCGTCGCGCAGCCGCTCGATCACGCCGACGGTCCCGTCGGTCGAGCCGTCGTCTACGACAATGATCTGCTTGCGGATTGGGACGGCCCGGACCCGGCGGAGCACCTCGCTAATCAGGTTTTCCTCGTTGTAGACCGGGATGACAACGGAGAGAAGCGGCGCGGCGGTGGCTTCACGCCCCTCCGGCCGGTCACTACGTTCAGCCATGACCTACTCGCCCGTCACACCAGCTTGCACGGTCCGATGGCGGACAGTGGTGCAAGCCGGTGTTGTCATCAACGATACTTGCCAACCATCGAGTGTACCAACGGCTTGGAGTTGAGCACCCCTGGCAACGCTGCGGCTACGGTGGCGTGACGCAGCCGGAAAGCGTTTCCCTAGAGCGGAATACGTTTCGGGCTGCTGCGCGGTAGGCCGCCTGAGGGGGTGCCGCGGTCGAACGCCTGCTGTGCGGTGGCCTCACGGTGTGCCTCCCGGAAGTCTTGCGCCAGATCGCGGTCGGCCCCGCCCTCGGCGCCCTGACGGCCGCTGACCTTGACCATCGCCGGGATGCGGGTCAGCCGTCCGAGCGTGACCACCTCGCCCTGATTGAGGCCCGGTAGGTTGCCCAGTAGTCCCTGGGACACCACCTCGGAGGCGCGCTGCACCGCCTTTTGGTCGTCGGGATTCGTCAGGCGCATGATGAGCTGCGAGGCGCACTGTGAGAGGGTGTCGTCGGCGATCTTCGATGGCCGCTGCGTAATCACGATCAGGTAGACGCCGAACTTTCTGCCTTCCGCCGCCACGGTGTTGATGATCCGCGACGCCTTCGTTTGCTGGTCACGTGGCCCGCCGCTAGGGACCAGGTTGTGGGCCTCCTCCAAGACCACGAACACTGGCCACCGCAAGCGACCACCGAGCGCGCGTTCCCAGAGGTGGGAGAGCAGCCATTCGGCCGTGTAGGCCATCACGACCTTCTCGGTACCGGCCAGGTCAATGACCGTCGTCTTCATCGGCTCGATGAGCCGCTCGATATTGACCGTGGTGTGTCCCCAGACTGGGTAGCGTTCCAGCCGGCGCACGTACCGCATGGCGTTGCGGGCGTCGCGGCGGAGGTCGGCGTCCTCGCTACCGGGCATTCCCCCGCTCCCATATTGCTGCCGGCCGGCCGGTGGGTCGGGAGCCGTGCCGAGCGCTTGCAGACCTTCCAGCCAGGCTTCGGAGGCAGCAGTGTCGTCGCCGTCGGGCGGCTCCACGTGTCCGGGCGCGGCTTGATCGGACGACTCCTCCGGCAAGGTATCGCCTTCGTCCAAGGGGACGCCGGCAAACTCGGCCAGGTCTTGGGCTAGGTCCCGCGGTACAAAGTCAACGTTGCCATGGCGCAGACGCGCTGCCGATTGCGTAATCGCGTCACGGATGCGCGACGCCGTCGTGGGCACGCCGGCGACGTCGGCGATGTCGTCGGAGTCCAGCTCGGCAAATCGAATCGTGTAATCCTCCGTGGGTCCGACAAGCTCGTCGGGATACCGTCGCCCCTCGATGCCGGGGACGCGGAGAATGGCAATACGGTCGGCGTGTGGGGTCTTGGTTGCCTGGTGATACGGCAGGTCGGCGTCGGCCTGTGTCTTGCGAAGCTGTACGTAGTCGGAGTTGGGATCGAGGACGACGATGGTGGCGCCGAGGCCGAGCAGGTCTTCGAGCAGCTTGCCGGCGAGATACGATTTGCCGGCGCCGGTCTGGGCGATGATGGCCAGGTGGCGCGACAGCCCGTTGGGGTCCAGGCGCACGTCAACGCCGCGGCGATTAATCAGCGTGCCCAAGGTGATCGAGGACGCTTCATTGCGCGAGAAGAACTCGCGGAGGAGCGAGTCGGGGGCGGTGTGGACGGGTGTGCCCGGCAGCACCATCATCCGGGCCTGCCGGACCACGCCGTCTTGCAGGTAGCCCAGCACGGTGGCCTCGGCCTGCACGCGCGGAGGGAGCGTCGCGTTCTGGGAGACGACCGTCTGCGCTTCCGCGTAGTCGAGGTCTTCGCCGAGGGTCAACACCTCGGCCCGGATGCCCGTCACCTGGGCGAGCAGGTCCACGGACTCGAACGTTTCGTCCACCTGCTCACGGGCGCCATGGATCACCACATATTCCAGGCGCGGCGGCACCGTTTCCTCATCGGAGACGAACACAAAGCTCTGCGGGGAGGAGCGGCCGATGACAAAGCCGATCGGCTGCTCGGTCGACTCGGGGGCTTCGGGAGGGCTGTCGCTTGGGGTGAAGAGTTGTACCATTGGTCATCTCCTCGATGGTCGGACTTGCCGTGCTGCTCGAAAGTTTAACAGAAGTTCTACTGCCAGTGTCATGCAACCCGATTGCGTCATCGCTGTGAAAACAACGCCCAGCGTCCCCCCATTTCATGCCCGGCGGTGGCCTTGGCTAGGTCATGGTGTTTCCCGCGGGAAACTTGGGTGCTGATAGAATGGTCTAACTAC
Organism: Chloroflexota bacterium; assembly: GCA_965220865.1. GTDB lineage: Bacteria > Chloroflexota > UBA11872 > UBA12225 > JAJDUF01 > JAJDUF01. The sequence continues at coordinate 766,546 of OZ244848.1, read as the reverse complement.
GATAGTATGCGATGGGACTCGGACCGCAGCCGGCTACCTCGGAAGCGCGGCCGCGCATGGGGACGAGAGAGGGGGGCCAATGAAGGGCCGCTACATGGAGCGGTGGGACCACGGTCATGCCGGGAGGCCTATCCTCGGCTGGTCACTGATCGTCGTCGGTGTGGCCGCGGGGCTGATGTCAGCGGGCATGTCCTTCGAAGCGCTCTTCGGTGTGATTGGGATTGTACTCTCCCTCGTTATCACCGCCCTCGTCGTGGTGCTTGTGCTTGGCGCCCTCGGATTGGCCGGTGTAGCGATGGCCGCGCCGTTTGTCGCGCTAGTTGGTGTCCCGGTCATGGTGCTGCGTGCCCTCTTCCGATCCTGTTGCCCGCCGTTTACGGAGGCACAGCAGGGCCGCGAGCGCGCCGCGTGGAGTTCGACCGGCCGGGAGGAGCGGCGGACACCGGTAGCGCAATCGCCAGCGAGTCGAGATGCGGCGACGGAGATTCTGCGCCAACGCTACGCCGCCGGCCAGCTCTCGCAGGGCGAGTTTCAGGGGATGTTGATCAACCTGCTCAAAGAACGCTACATCGCCGCGAAGATTGATCAGAGCCAGTACGAGAAGCAGCTTGAGGTGCTGTTGCAGCCGCCGCCAACGTCGGACAAGGTACTGCGTGTTTAGCGCTCGACCGCCGGCAGCGTGACAGAGAACAACGGTCGCGTCTACGCCGCATCGGAGTGACACGTGTCTGCGTCGCTGGACCCCTTACTACCGACGGCGCAGTTGACTGTGGAACCTGGCGGCCAATCATTTCCCCTCCAGGACGACCGCACCATCGTCGGCCGCGTCCCTACGTGCGATGTGGTCCTGCCGGATCATTTGGTCTCCCGCCAGCACGCCGAAATCCGGCGGGAGTCGTTCGGCTACATCGTTAGTGACCTCGGGAGCAGCAACGGCACGTTTGTGAACGGCCAGCGCCTGAGCGCCGATGAGTCCCGCCCGCTGCGGGACGGCGACACGCTACGTCTCGGATCGAGCGAGTTGCAATTTCACGATCCGAGCGCCACGTTGCGCGTACCGGGGCTGAGTGAAAGCGTGGCAGTGGCGCCGGTCTTCCTCGACCATCGCCAGCAGGAGGCCTACGTGCGTGGCCAGCCGCTATCCCTGGCGCCCAAAGAGTTCACGTTTCTGGCGCTGCTCGCCGAGCGGCCTGGCGAATTGCGGCGGCGGGCGGAGATTGCGCGGCTGGTCTGGCCGGAGCACGGCGGAGCGGTCAGCAACTACAACATTGACGTGCTGGCCAGCCGCCTCCGGCAACGTCTGAGCGCGGCTGCCGGACCAGAGGCCGCCGGGTGGCTCGTGACCGTGAAGAAGCGCGGCTACCGCTTGGTGGCCGGCGCGTGATCGGTTGATGGGACAACTGGGTGGTGCTACGGAGGCGGACCGACCTGACCGAGCTGATGGACCAGCCCGCTGCCTCGCCACGCATGCTGGCCCGCAGCCTTGCCGACATGCGGCGCCTCAATCGGCTCTTCGGCTGGCAGCGGCCGGTTCTGCGCGCGGTGCAGTCCCTCGTGCCCACGACCGGACCCTGTACCGTGCTCGACGTGGCGACCGGCTCCGGCGATCTGCCACTCGCGCTCGCCGGGATGCTCGCGCCGCGACGCAGGCCCGTCTGCGTCATCGCGTCCGACACGCACCCCACGGTGTTGCGGCTGGGACGATGCTATACAGCACGCAGAGGGGCGGTGTGCTGGGTAGGCCACGACGCGCGGCTGCTGCCGTTCCCGCGCGGCAGCGTAGACGTCGTCACCTGCGCCTCGGCGCTACATCATTTCGATGAGCAGGACGCGGTAACCGTGCTCGCAGCGCTGGCCACGGTCGCGCGGCACGGCGTCGTGGTCACCGATGCGTCACGCTCGCTGCTCGCGCTGCTTACCGTGCGTGTGCTCAGCCGGTTCAGCCGCAGCCCGTTGACCTGGCACGACGGGCCGCTGTCGGTGCGCCGGGCGTATACGGCCGATGAAGCAGTAGCGCTCGCGCAGCAGGCCGGCTGGCGGCAGATTCAGATACAGCGCCCCGACCCGTTTCGCTGGCTACTCATCGGTCGGCCCCCTATGGTCCCCCGCTCCGCAGGGTGACGGGTGCAGCGTGCTGCGCCCCTACGGCGGCCGGCTCCCGCCCACTCAAGCGTTGTCCGGTGCTGCGTCGCCGTTCAATGCGTCGCCGTTACTCGCGCCGTTGATCTCCGGAGGCACGGCCATCTCCAGGTCTTCCTGAGAGATGATGGCGATGGACGACAACCGATCACCTGCTTTCAGGTTGATGAGGCGCGTGCCCTGGCTATAGCGACCGGAGAGCCGGATCGAGTCTAGGGGCACGCGGAGCATGAGGCCATCGGCAGACACTGCGAGGATTTCGGTATCACCGGACCGTACCGTTGCGCAGCCGACGACCTGGCCTACTTTGTCGTCGGTTCGCAAGGCACGCACTCCTTGCCCGCCGCGGTGTTTGGGGCGGAACTCGCGGGCCAAGGTCTTCTTGCCATAGCCCTGGTCCGTGACCAAGAGCAGGGCACCGGCCTCGTCTGCACGCACGAGGCCGACGATCCGATCACCGGCGGCCAGACGGATGCCGCGCACCCCGCCGCTGGTCCGTCCGGAGCTACGTAGCTCGGTTTCGTGAAAGCGAATGCCCCGGCCGGACGCGGTGACGACGACTACATCGTCCTGACCGCTCGTGAGGAGCACGCCACACAACTCGTCGCCGGGTTCCAGGCCCATCGTCTTCACGCCGGCTTGGCGGGCCGTCGCATACGCCGCCAGCGGAGTACGCTTCACCTCACCGTGCGTCGTCGCTTGGATCAGGTAGGCATCGTCGTGGAACGCTGCGAGCGGTAGGACGGTAGCAATGCGCTCCTCCGGCTCCAGCGCCACGAAGTTGACCAGGGAGGCGCCGCGGGCGGTGCGGCTGGCATCCGGCAGCTCGTAGACGTGGGTACGCAGTACCCGACTGTGGGTGGTGAACAGGAGCAGCGAGTCGTGGGTGTGGGTCACGAAGAGGCGCGCGACCAGATCGTCGTCGCGCGTGGTTGCGCCGATCACGCCGCGGCCGCCGCGGTTTTGCGCGCGATAGTAGTGCAGCGGCATCCGCTTGACGTACCCGCGCTGCGTGACCACTACCGCGACGGACATGTCGGGCACGAGGTCGGCGTCGCTGAGTGATTCGCTCGCTCCGACGAGAATGGTGGTCCGCCGTTCGTCTCCGAAGCGCTCTTTGAGGGCAAGAAACTCCTCGCGGATGAGCGCCCGGACACGCGCCGGGTCGGCGAGGATGCCCTGTAGGTCGGCGATGGTGCGGCGGAGGTCGGCTAACTCGTCGGCGACCTTCCGGCGCTCCAGCGCCACCAACCGCCGCAGTTGCAGGGCGAGGATGGCGTCGGCCTGTGTCTCGGTCAGTCCGAACCGGTCCATCAGGGTCTGCTGTGCCGCCTCGGTTGTGCTGGCGGCCCGGATGATGGCGATGACCGCGTCGATGTGGTCCAGGGCGATGGTCAGCCCCTCCAGCACGTGGGCGCGTGTTTCGGCTCGCCGCAGGTCGTACTGCGTGCGGCGCGTGATGACCTCTTGCCGGTACTCGAGGTAATAGCGCAACGCTCGCCGGAGGGTAAGGACACGCGGCTGGCCGTCCACCAGGGCGAGCATATTGACGTTGAAGGCGCTTTGCAGGGCGGTATGCTTGTAGAGTTGATTGAGCACCGCCTGCGGCTGCACGCCGCTTCTGATGTCAATGGCGACCCGCAGACCTTGGCGGTCCGACTCGTCGCGCATCCCGGTGATGCCGGTGATGACCTTGCGCGTCACCAGTTCGGCGATCTTCTCCTGCAAGGCGGCCTTGTTCACCTGATAGGGCACCTCGGAGATCACGATACGGAAGCGGTCCGGGCTGCTTTCCTCCACGGTCGCGCGGGCACGCATGACCACCCGGCCGCGCCCGGTGGCGTAGGCGTCGCGGATTCCGTCCACCCCCACGATGAGACCGCCGGTAGGGAAGTCCGGTCCGCGCACCAAGCGCTGTAGCTCTTCGACGGAAGTCTCGGGGTCGTCAATCAGCCGGATGAGGCCGTCAACCACCTCGCTCAGGTTGTGCGGTGGGATTTTTGTCGCCATACCCACCGCGATACCTTCCGCGCCATTGAGCAGCAGGTTTGGCAGCCGCGCCGGAAGCGCCAGCGGCTCCTGCTCCGTGCCGTCGAAGTTGTCATCGAAGTCAACGGTCTCTTTCTCGATCTCGACCAGCAGTTCTTCCGCAATCGGGGTCAGGCGTGCTTCGGTATACCGGATCGCGGCCGGTGGATCGTTGTCAATGGAGCCGAAGTTGCCCTGGCCGTCAATCAGTGGGTAGCGGAGAGAGAAGTCTTGGGCCATCCGCACCATCGCGTCATAGATCGCGCTTTCCGAGTGAGGATGGAACTTCCCCAACACCTCGCCGACCGTGCGCGCACTCTTCCTGTAGGCGCTGTTGGCGCGTGTGCCGTTGGACCACATGGTGTAGAGAATGCGCCGCTGGACCGGTTTGAGGCCATCGCGGGCATCCGGGAACGCCCGGCCTACGATGACGCTCATGGCGTACTCGAGGTAGGAGGTGCGCAACTCCGCCTCGAACTGAATAGGGCGCACGACGCCGATGCTGTCGGTCACGGACCCTCCGTATGCCTGCGTGCCGGGTCGGCCGCGGTGTGTGGTGAGGCCGACGAAGTGAGTAGATCAGGGGCCAAAGAGGCGCTAGCAAGCGCAACCGGATAGTAGCTCCGGATACACGCTTTAGAAAGCGGAAAACGCCTCATATATGCACGATAAGTATACCGTACTGCACTGCCGGGATGGGCGCGGTGCGACGGTAGTGTATGGCCGGGCGAACGCCGCTAATCCGCACACACGACTGCATCATCCGGCTGGGGCCGGGCGCTACAGCCGGGGCAAGATGAGGGCGAAATCGAGCCAGGCGACCAGGCTGCCGAGGAGCGCCCCGCCGGCGACTTGGGGGATGGTGTGCTGGGCAGCGCGCACCCGTGCCCAGCAGACGAGCGGCACGATGAGTATCCCCGGCAGGGCCGTAGGCCCCAGCACGTTGAGCAGTGCCGTGGTCGGCAGGGCGCTGCCGGCCGCGTGCATGCTGATCTTCCAGTGTTGGGTGATCGCTGCCATCAGGATACCCAGCAGCACATAGCCGAGGGCGAGCGCCCAGATGTGTTGCGGAGCGGAAAGCCGGATCAACACGACGGCGCCGATGGCGCAGCTGAGGGTGCATACGAGATAGGGGCGTAACCGCTCTTCGGCAAAAAACAGCTCGATGCCGCCGCGAATGCGCTGGCGCCGGATGAGGAAGCCGATGTAGGCGGTCGGAATAATGGCCATGAAGAGCGCACTCACCAGTACCGTGCGGGCAGCTACCAGTGGGTCGGCGACCAGATACGCACTCAACACGACAAGCGTGCCGATGGCAATCAGCGGCGGCATGAAGATAATGCCGATGAGCTTGGCCCAGCGGTGCTGCTCGGCCGTAGCCATTGATGACGCCGGAGGCACATCACCCAAATCCATTTGACTGTGCGGCTCCGGTGCTTTATCGCTCGGTAGCTGCGCTACCGACGCGCCGGAAGCGGATGATACGGCCAGGTGGGGTGTGCTTCCGGCATCGTCAGCCTGGCCGCTAGCTGCTTTCATAGAGGCCACTACGTCCCCCGCTCTTACGAGCCAAACGCACGCGCTCCAAGCGCATTCCGCGGTCTACGGCTTTGCACATATCGTAGACGGTCAGTCCCGCAACCGAGACTGCCGTCAGCGCTTCCATCTCAACTCCGGTCTTGCTAGTGGTGCGTACCTCGGCTTCGAGTAGCAAGCGTGACTGTGCGCGGTCCCAGTCGAAGCGCAGGGTGGCGCTGGTCAGTGGCAGCGGATGGCAGAGTGGAATTAACTCCGAAGTCTTCTTGGCCGCCATGATACCGGCCACCTGTGCCACCGCCAGCACGTCGCCCTTCCCGAGCACTTGGCCCGCCGGATCAGAGGTTTGTCCTTCCTGCTGGGCAATAATCAGTTCCAGTGTCGCCGGTTCCATCACCAACTCGGCCCGCGCGACAGCCTCACGCTGGGTGTCGGGCTTTGTACCCACGTCCACCATGCGTGCTCGGCCGGCAGCATCGAGGTGCGTCAGCGATCCAGAAGCAGTGCTCATTGTGCCAACTAAGGATACCACGCCGTATGAGTGTTTGTAGGAATGCAGCTGGCTACGCTTACCCTGGCGATAGTCGTGTGCGGGTGCCGGGAGGTGTCAGCGTGCCGGTGTCGGCGGCGCAGGACTGATGGGCACGGCGAGCAGGTCCTCGCCCACGACGATTGTCCCATCGAACACCGCCGCGGCCTCGGCACACATGCGCTCGCGGAGGCCGGGGGCGAGCACTTGCTCCGTGAGATGCACGAGCACTAGGGTCCGCACGCCAGCCTCTTGGGCAGTCCGGGCTGCATCGAGATGTCCGGAGCAGGCCTCGGTCATGCGAGGATCGGCTTCTTCACCGTTGATGAAGTGGCACATGTGCAGGAGCATGTCGGCCCCTTGCGCCAGCTTGGTTAGGCGTGGCGTTGGTGCGGTATCGCCGCTATATGCGACGCTCCCGCCGGCCGTATCCAGCCGATAAGCGACCGAGTGCAAATGAGGTTGGCAGTGGCGCGTCTCAGCCACCGTCACCTGCCAATCGGTACCGGGCACATTGTCCCCGTTCTGGACTTCCGTGACGAGGGGTTGCGGCCGCTGCCGCGGCAGCACGCCACCCCGGCGCTGATAGATCGCCTGGCTCCCACCGTGCTGGGTCCTGCCCTCCAGGTCCGGTCCCCAGACGCCAGCCTCGTCGAAGAGCAGGCGCGTCATCCGCGCCACGCCTCGGGGGCCGCAGACCGACAGATCGGGGATACGACCAGCGCCTTGATCCCAACGGGTGAGCACCAGGTAGGGGTAGTCATTGCAGTGGTCGTAGTGGAGGTGGGTGAGAAACAGGTGGGTCACCTGTGTGGGAGCGACGCCGGCTTCCAGCAGCCGCCGCACTGCCCCCGGACCGCAGTCGAAGAGCAGCCGATCATCGCCACACTCGATCATAGAGCTTGCGCCGGCCCGATCGAGCAGCGGGGTCGGCGTACCCGTACCAAGTAGCCTAAGTCGTAGGACCATGTTGGCTCCGTATCCGTCCTCTGCTAACAGTGCAGCCAGTGTGCCATAGCCGGCGCCGTAGTTGAAGCAGATAGTCATGAGTGATGCCCCACCGCAATACCCACGGGGCATCCTGATGCTGCACTAGGCGTAGGCTCTCGGCGGGCCGTGCCGGTTCTCGGTGGACAGGAGCTTGCTCTCAGGGCCTGGCGCCGGCTGCGTCCCCGGCTATTGCTATCCTATGCCGGGCATTCGCCCCACTCGTATGCACAGAGCAGGCCGGCGACCGAACGATGAAAGCCGGGTTCTGCACAATCCGAAGGAGCCATAGCGGTGCCGACCTGGCGGTCAGACGCATGATCCAGCGCATGTCCTTGCAACTTCCAGCGGTCTACCAGGCATTCCACAGGGCTACATGGCTGCACGTGCTCGTCATTCTCGCTGCCGGTGCCGCCATCCGCTGGCCGCTGTTGGCGCTGGCGCCCTTGTTCACCACCGATAGTCGCTGCTGCTACTACCGCTATGCCGTTCACCAGCTCCTCGCCGGCCAGCCCTTCGACTCGGACCTGCACTACCCTCCTGGCTACGCGGTGTTTCTGGCTGGCGTGCTACGGGTCGCAGACCTGGATACCGCTGCTGTGACCTTAGTCCAGCACGGCCTGGGACTGGCCAGTGGCCTGCTCGTGTACTTCCTGGGTCGCCGCCTGTTTGGGCCGCTAGTCGGCCTCGCGGCGGCGCTGGCGACCATGCTCGACGGGGAGCTGGCGGTGTATGAGCACGCCGTCATGACTGAGGCTCTCTTCACCTTCCTGTTGGTCGGTGCTATCGGTCTCTTGGTGCTCGGGGTGACGCGCTATCCCTGGCAGACTGCGGCCGGATTCGGGCTTCTCCTGGGGTTGGCCGCGCTTGTCCGTCCCGTCGGCCTGCCGCTACCGCTCGTGCTGCTCCTCGTCCCGGCGGCCGTCTCCTTCGGTAAACGGCTCCAGTTGACCACCATAGCGGTAGCCGGCGCCGCATTGATCCTGCTGCCGGTAATGCTGTGGAATGCGCGTACCCATGGCCAGTTTGGGCTGACCGCTTCCTTCCAGCGGAGTATGCTGAATCCCATCGAGGCAGCGCCGCATCGGCTGCTGGCGAAGCGTGGTAGTGGCGACCCCTTGCTGGGCCGTGTCAAGGCGACGATCAGTCGTCATCCCGCACCGGCTTGGGTGGGCCCCTATGAGCGGGTGCTGGAGCGTTTTCACCTGTCGAATGCACAACTCGACCCGCTGCTGACGCAAGTGGCCAGAGACTTTGTGTTGGCGGACCCGTGGGCATATCTCGGACATACGCTGCAACAGTTCGCGATGCATCTTACTACCAGTGAAGGGGCAGCTGAGGTTGTGGGATGGTCGCAGCGCGAATATGCGCTGGCCGGTGGAGCAGCGGCGTTGGGTGTTGAGGACTACGACGCTGCTGCCGACCGTGCCACAGCGCAGAACTTCGACGCGGCGACGCGCCTGTTGCGGTTTGGCCCCTACGCTTGGGTGCTTCTGGCCCTGGCCGCCTTTGCCGGAACCCGCTATTACGGCCGATCTGCTCTGCTCGTGGCCGTGCTTCTGGCCATCACCGTTGTGTCTGCCGGCACGATCAACGGCGTTGTCGTGCGGTACCGCTACCCGGTGACCTGGGCGATCTACCTCCTCGCCGCGCTTGGAGCAGCTGTCCTGTTCAGCACGCTCCGCGCCGCGCTGACGACCCCCGCCGGTCGTTGGCGCGGCCTTTGGCTCCCATCACCGATCTGGCCCACAATACGGCGTGGCCAGCTACCGTTGCTTGTCGCACTGCTCGCCACTGCGGTCGTGCTGGCGGGCCTGGCTGCGGGGCGCAGTGCTTTCGCTCGTCGCCCACAGGTGGTTCAACCGCTGGCCACACTCAGCAGCACGGGGCCGCCGCTGAGTGAGTTGCTTGATGCTGCACGTGCCAGCACGCCGCAACTGGCACCAGCGCCACGGGCTGCGGTCTTGCTTCTCGTCGCCGATCAGGCTGTTGATGTGGTGGGTCCGGTGGATGACCGGCCGGATGGTCAGAGCGATCACGCCGTCCTGCTCGCGCTTGGTTCGGAGGTGGATGGCCAGCGCGTGACCTTCGTTGAGCTCAGGGACTCTGAAGGTACTATTTGGGATACGACGGGGTGGTACCGCCCCCTGCTTGTCTTCCAGCTTGAGGGTGGCGCGGTAATGTCGCCGCGGGCTGTACCGGGGCCTTTGCCCCCGCAGCTACTTGGTGGTGATCACCTTGTGCTCCTCGCCGCCGCGACGAGCGGTTCACCAGATAGGCCGGCCTTTCGCGAGGTGATTCTCCATTTCCGCAACGGTCAAAGCCGCACGTATCCGATTGACATAGACCCCTTACCGGCTAGGCAGGTAGCTTTTGCCCAGAGGCCGACACCGGAGCAATGGCTGGCGAGCTACTCGGCACCGGACGCTCGTGTTGCCGTCATACAGCGGGAAGTGGATATGGTTGTGGCGGCAAACATGGCTCCCCGCGCTGGGTTGCAGTCCATTGAGTTACCGGCCGAGGATCGGGCCGCGATCCGCAAGTGGCTGCACGCGGAGACGCTGGAGCGCCACGTGATCCAGTACGTCTGGGTGGGGAACTCCCAAGCTCTCAAGGGCGAAGCGGCAACCGCCGTACTCGACCCCACGCGGCTGCGACCGGTGCTGCTCCAGGTACACCCGGGCGAGTGCCCAGTGCGGTGGCGGGGCTTGTTCGTGGTCGCCACCGCCACCGCCGCGACCGATGCCCCGCTGGTGCCGCTTACTATCCCGCACCCGCTCCGGGATGATGAGTTTCAAGGGGCACTGCGCTTTGGGGCCGGAGTGCCCGGGCCGCTGGCGCCGGGAGAGACAAACGCGGTGTTGCTGGAGGTGACCAACCAAAGTACGCAGCGGTGGTACGGGACGTGCAGTAGCCCGACCTATCCGGTGGGGGTCGCGGTGGAAGGGCGAGGTTCGACGGAAGCCCCTTGGACGCTCGTCGGGGAGACGCTGCTGACTGGCGACCTGCCGGCCGGAGCGACAACACGGATTGCAGTGGAGATCACGGCTCCACGTGAAGCGGGTCGCTACGAACTTCGGGCACGCCTGGTGCAGCGGCCGGATCGCGTCTCGCCCGCAACGCCGGCTACGGCGAGCCTGGTGGTCTCGGAGGGGAGTGGCGGCTAGCGAGGCTGCTCAGTAGTCCACCATAGACGCTATCCTTGTGTGTATACCTGGTGGGCAAGCAGAGCCGAGGGCCTCGCACTAGACAGCGTATGCTACTCCTCAGTCGGTTCAACTGGCATAACCGCGTTGGGGCGTTTCGCGGTGCCGTGTGGCTGCACGTGCTCGTTATTCTCGCTGCTGGTGCTACCGTTCGGTGGCCGCTGTTAGCGCTTGAGCCCTTTTTTACCGCCGATAGTCAATGTTGCTACTACCGCTATGCCGTCTACCAACTGCTCGCCGGCCAGGCCTTCGACTCCGGGCTGCACTACCCTCCTGGCTACGCGGTGTTTCTTGCTGGCGTGCTACGGCTAGCGGATCTGGATACTGCTGCCGTGCCATTCGTCCAGCACGGCCTGGGGCTGGCCAGTAGCCTACTCGTCTACTTCCTGGGTCGTCGCCTGTTTGGGTCGCTGGTTGGCCTCGCGGCGGCGCTGCTCACCGTCCTCGACAGCGAGTTGGCGATGTATGAGCATGCCGTTATGACGGAGGCCCTCTTCACCTTCTTGTTGGTTTATGCGATTGGTCTCTTGGTATTCGACATGGCACGCTATCCCTGGCAGACGGCGGCCGGGTTTGGCTTCCTCATGGGGCTGGCCACGCTCGTTCGTCCCGTCAGCTTGCCCCTGCCGCTCGTGCTGGTCCTCGCACCCGCGGCCCTCTCCTTCAGTAAGCGAATCCGCCTGACCGGCATAGCGGTAGCTGGCGCCGCGGTGCTCCTGCTGCCGGTCATGCTGTGGAATGCTTGTACCTATGGCCTGTTCGGACTGACCACCTCCCTGCAACGGAACATGCTGTATCCCATCGAAGCAGCACCGGCCCGGTTGCTCGTGAGGCGTGGTGGTGGCGACCCCTTGCTGGGCCGTGTCAAGGCGACGATCAGTCATCACCCCAGACCCGCTTGGGGAGGCCCCTATGGACGAGTGCAGAAGCGCTTTCACCTGTCGAATACGCAGCTTGACCCGCTGCTGATGCGGGTGGCCAGAGACTTTGTGCTGACCGACCCATGGGGGTATCTCGAACATACGCTACAGCGGCTTTCGGTGCTGCTTACTACCGGGGACGAGACCGCCATCAACCTTGTGGAATGGTCAGAGCGCCAATATGCGTTGGCTGGTGGAGCAGCAGCGTTGGCTGTTGTGGACTACGATGCTGCTGTCAACCGTGTCGCAGCGCAGAACTTCGACACGGCTACGCGCCTGCTGCGATTTGGCCCCTACGCTTGGATGCTTCTGGCCCTGGCTGCCTTTGGCGGAACCCGCTATTACGGCCGGTCTGCTCTGCTCGTGGCCGTGATTCTGGCCATCATCGTCGTGTCTGCCGGCACAATCAATGACATTGTCGTGCGGTACCGCTACCCGGTGACCTGGGCGATCTATCTCCTCGCCGCGGCTGGCGCGGCCGGACTGTTCGGCACGCTGCGCGCCACGTTGACGAGCCCTGCCGGCCATTGGCACGGCTTGTGGCCCATGCCACCGGTCTGGCCTACCATACGGCGTGGCCAAATGCCGTTGCTTATCGCGCTGTCCACCACTGTGGTCGTGCTGGCGGCCCTGGCTGCGGGACATCATGCCTTCACCCACCGCTCGCTGGTGGTTCAACCTCCGGCTGCACTTGGCAGTACGGAGCCACTGCTCAGTGCCCAGTTCGCCCGCCTCGCGGGGCATCTGCCGGCTGTGCAACCGGTGCCCCGCCTCGTCAAGCTAAGTCTCCCAGCACACCTTTCGTTTGACCTCATCGGCCCGGACGGTCTGCTCCCGGATGGTCAACCTGACTATCCTTTGCTGCTCACTGTCGGACCGGAGATACAGGGGCAAGTGCTTCAGTTTGTCGAGTTGGGGAGCGCGCACAAGCCGATCTGGGACACTACAGGCTGGTACGAGCCGTTACGTGTGATCAGAGTAGATGATGGCGCAGACGTATCTCAGCACACGGATCCCCATCGGGCGCCGCAACTGCGCCCCGGTGACCGGCTGCTTGTGCTCGCCTCCGTCCCGCAGCAGCCTGTAGCATCCGATCAATGCGGTGACCTGCGCTTGCACTTGGGCAACGGCATCGTGCTTAGCTATGCGGTCGAACCTGAACCGTACGCCGTCTCCCCGCAACACGCCGCGATGGCGCCGGCGCAGCGGCTGGTCCAAGGATGTCTGCACTCACCGGAACCTTCTCCGCGAAAACAGCCAGCTAGTTCGTATCGTGGGGTGTCGCTCGGTGGCCGCGAGGATAACGCCGATATCCGGGCGTGGATTGATCGCTTTGGCTCTTTGGGCCACGGTGCGGCTAGTTACGACCAATGGCTAAACAATGCCAGGCCCCGCGACTCTTCCGGGCAGCCGCGCATCTTCTATCGCGGAGTGTTGCTTGATGTCCATGAGTGGAGTGAGGCCTCCGCAGGTTGCTCATCCACCATGACGGATATACTCGGTGCTTTGTTCAAGGGGTGGACGTGAGCTACGCATTCCTCAGCGACTGGTACGTGCTCACGCAAGCGCCCACATAAGGGAGGGCTCGAATGAATCGCCCGCAACTCATGCCCATGTCCGTTGTACTCGCTGCCGTCCTTGCCTTCTTGCTCGGAACCAGCGTCCCGCTGCCGTTGGCGCGGGCGCAAACGTGCGAGTTCCGCTCGGGTTTCAAGACGTTGTACGACCTTCTTCCCGACGTTGTTGGTGAATGCCTGGAGAATGAACGGGCGACGGAGGAGGGCACCCAGCAGCGCACCACCGGCGGCTTGCTGGTCTGGCGCCGGGCCGACAATTGGACCGCCTTCACCGATGGCTACTGGACCTGGAGCATCGGTCCACTGGGCTTGCAGCAGCGATCGAACGCCGCCGGTTTCGGCTGGCAGCGCAGCAACGATGACGGTGGCCTCGGCTTTGACACCGTCCACCTGCCGGGCAATGATCGTATTCGCATCGGTATTCACCCGGACGGGGGGCATTTTGTCATCTATGTGTACAACACTACTACTGGATCATATGACCCGGTCTTGCAGCTTACCAATACCCCTTTCCAGTCGACAGGGCATCGCATCGGTATTCCGCACTTCTGGCGTAAAATCTTCCTTCAGGGCGGTTTCGAGTTCTTGGAGTTTCGGATTCGCGGCAAGTTCCCCAACAATGAAGGGCAGGGAGTTGGTGGGTTTATCTATCTTTCCAAAGAGGATCGACTGACTCTTTGGACTGAGAACTGGCGTGGCCAGGGATTCGCCACGCGGAGTCAATCGGAATTGGACGTCGGTGTCCTCGCGACAACGCGGCTGGCTATTGGCGCTGGTAGTCAATACGAAGATGTGCCGATCACCGTTTCTGACGCGCATGTCGTCTTCGATGGTAGTACCGTAGCGAGCATGACCCAGCCCAACATCTCTGTGGATGACGGCATCTCGGCGCTCACCCTGACGGGAGGGCCAAACGCCGACAGTGGTGCCGGGCTTGCGCTGTATGGGTCGGAATCGACAGAGAGTCCCGGCGGCTTGACTTTGACCACACCTGATCAGACTGGATCCGCCGCGGCGCGCGTTCAGGTCTCTAGTGGCGCCGACGCCGCGGTTACCATGCATGCGCCAGCAATTGCCGCAGGTGGCCTGGGCGTACCGGAGGGACAATATCTGCAGATTGCCCACGCTGACGCAGCGCCGCCGGCAGCGGACTGTGACAGCGATGAGGAACGGGGGCGCCTGAGTATCGCCGGCGCGCAGCATCGGCTCTATGTGTGCCGAGGAGCGGCGCGTGGCTGGGACTATGTGCTGCTGTCAGATTAGGTGCGGTCTCGAGGCCACATCGGCAAGATTACACATTGGTGCAGGCGGTAGAAGATCCAGAGGTAGAAGATCCAGAGCTTGACCGACGGTTCTTGGCGGTGAATACCGCCCTGTGCAGCGAGGCGGCACTCCGGCCGTTGGCGGAGCCGCCGGTGTTCGCTACTCGTCATGAACAGAACAGTGAGTTCGTGGTCGCGGCGGTGGGATTCGTTGCCGCCGTCGGACCAGACCTGGTGCCCAACTGGGGTTCGCAACTCCTAGTACCGTGCGGATATAGAAGGAGTAGTGAACCGGCCTCCGCGCTCGCTAAGACGTAGGACCGGTGATCAATGCCCAGCAGAGGAGGGGAAAGCGGATGGAAGTTTCGATATCGTATTCCTGTCTGGCGTGGCGTTGGCGGCTGGCCGTAGCTATGACTGTCGTGGTGATGCTGCTCGGAGCCGCTGGCCCACCGCCTTTGGCGTGGGCGCAGACGTGCAAGTTCCAGTCGGGTTTCAAGCTGCTACACGACCTTCTTCCCGACATTGTTGGTGAATGTCTGGAGAATGAGCAATGGGTGGTGGAGGGTACCCGGCAGCGCACCACGGGCGGCTTGCTGGTCTGGCGCCGGGCCGACAATTGGACCGCCTTCACCGACGGCTACCGAACCTGGAGCATCGGTCCGCGGGGCTTGCAGCAGCAATCGAACGCCGCCGGTTTCGGCTGGCAATCCAGCGCCGATGACGGTGGCCTCGGCTTTGACACCGTCCACCTGCCGGGCAATGATCGTATTCGCGTCGGTATTCACCCGGAGGGAGGCCATTTTGTCGTCTATGCATACGATACCGTTACTGGGTCATACGACCCGGTCTTGCAGCTTACCAATGTTCCCTTCGGGTCGACGGGAGAGCGCATCGGTATTCCACACTTCTGGGGGAAAGTCTTCTTTCAGGGCGATTACGAGTTCTTGGAGTTTCGGATTGACGGCAAATTTCCCAACCAGGAAGGGTGGGGAGTTGGCGGTTTTCTCTATCGCCCCAACGAGGATCGGCTGACCCTTTGGACCGAGAACTGGCGTGGCCAGGGGTTTGCCACGCGGAGCCAGTCGGAACTGGACGTCGGCAGCCTCGCTACAACGCGGCTGTCTATCGGCGCTGGCAGTCAATACGAAGACGTGCCGATCACCGTCTCGGACGCGCATGTCGTCTTCGATGGCAGTACCGTAGCAAGCATGACCCAACCCAACATATCTGTGGACGACAGCGCCTCGGCACTCACCTTGTCGGGAGGACCAAACGCCGATAGTGGTGCCGGCCTTGAGCTACACGGGGCGGAGTCAGCGGGTAATCCTGGCGGCGTGACTCTGACCACACCGGATCAGACCGGCTCCGCCGCGGCGCGCGTTGAGGTTTCTAGTGGCGCCGATGCCGCGGTCACCATGCATGCGCCAGCAATTGCCGCGGGGGGTCTGAGCGTGCCGGAAGGACAGTATCTCCAGATTGCTACTACTGACAGGAGAGTGCCGGCGGCGGCGGACTGCGACAGCGATGAAGAACGAGGGCGTATGAGCGTCGCCAACCTGCCACGTCGGTTCTTGCCCGGTACGCAGAGTCGGCTTTACATATGCCAAGGAGCAGCGCGCGGCTGGGACTACGTGCTGCTGGCGGATTAGGCCCGGTCTCGGGGTCACGTCATCGAGATTACACGGGCCTGTAACATCTCCGGGCTTCTCGGCCAAGTAGTTCATGAGGCCGGGAAGAGTTGGCAGCCTCGGCTGCGAGGGCCTAGCGGGGTTTCGGGAGATGCGCGTGGCGCGAGAGGTAGTGGGCAGTGCGCCAGTGACTGCCGATGACGGCGCCGGAGCCGCACCATCTGCAGCCAGCGAATCGTGCGGCTCCGGCGCGTCACCGGGTGCCGTCTTGGGTGCGGCCATCGAGCGCGACTTTGTAAGCCTTCAGCGCGCGGTGGAGCTGCTCGTGTGGCGCTTTCTCGTGCGGCAAGGTCGTCCGCTCAACCACGAGGCGCTCCGTACAACCGCGGAGGACGTGCTCCAAGAGGCCATTGCGCGCGTCCTGAAGCGGTCGGCGGCATATGATCCGCAGCGCTCGGCTCACGCTTGGGTGCTCGGGTTTGCCATCAAGGTGCTCCAGGAGCGGCGGCGGCGTGAGTTACGGGAGCGGCAGTATCTCGTTGCCGATACCGGCGGTTCTTCCTCGGGGGCAGAGCAAGCTCCCGACACCCTGTTGGAGCGCGTCAGCGACCTGGCAACGACCGACCGACAAGGGCTGCTGGAGCTGCTCGATCTCGCGAACTCTACCGACCGGCGAGTCCTCACATTGCGGTTTGTTTACCGGCTGCGTGGGTTAGAGCTGGCGCAGGAATTGGGCATCTCACACGGCGCCGCGCGCACGCGGTTGAGCCGTGCGTTGAGCCGCTTGGCCACGGCCTATCACCGGGCCGACCGGTTCGCTGGAGATGACGGCGCCAGAGTTGCACCACACTTGGCACCATCGTGCAGTTCTGGCCCGGTCACCGGCGCGGCAGAGGAGGGCTAGCAATGCCAGATACAAGTGGTATGCATGACCGGCCAGCGCCGCACGATCCAGTGGAGATCGGTAGTGCGGCCCCGGCCGAGCACCGCGAGCGGCAGCGGGAGTTGGTGCTGTGCCGCTATGTGCAGGCATTCGACCGCGGGGACTTGGCTGCGCTGGCCGCCGCCTTGGCGCAGGCGGCGGACGATCCGGAGCTTGACCGACAGATCATGGCGGTGAATACGGCTCTGCACAGCGAGGCGGGACTCCGGCCGTTGGCGGAGCCGGCGGCGCTCGCTGCTCGTCATAGTCACAACGGTAAGCTCTTTACCGAGGCAGTTGGCGCTGCTGCTGCCGGCGGGCCGGACGCCGGTGCCCAATCGCGCTCGCCAAGACCGGCGATCAACGACCGGCAGAAAAAGGAGACGCCGATGGAAGTTTCGAGGCCGCGTTTCCGGCTGGCGTGGCGGGCGCTGGTCGGAGCCGCACAATCCTATAGAAATCGGTGGCGTGGCTCCGGTCAGCGCTGGCGGCTGGCCGCGGCCATGGCCGTCGTGGCGTTACTGCTGGGGAGCGTGCTGGCGACGCCGGCCGGCCGTGCCGTGGCGACGGAGCTGCTGGGGCAGTTCCGGGTGCAGAAGTTCGCGCTCATCACGGTCGCACCGCAGGACCCGGCGGCAAACTTCGCCAGCCTGGAGCAGCTCGGCACCTTACACGTGCCAGAAGATATGCAGGAAAGTGGAACCCAGGCAACCAGCGTTGCCGCGGCCGCGGAGCAAGTCGACTTTACCGTCCAGCAGCCCTCGCACCTGCCTTCCGGCCTGTCGGCAGACCCGCAGGTCCACACGACGGCGGCTTCTACGGTGAGCTTTACCGTAGATCGGGACAAGGCCCTAGCCTACCTGGCGGAACAGGGTCACTCCGACGTCAACGTGCCGGAAGCGCTGGACGACTCCACGATTCACCTGACCATATCGGCAGCCGTGCTGTTGGTCTACGGCGACGATGCCGGGCAGGTATCGCTGGTAGTCGGCCAGTCGCCTAGCCCGACGGTGACCGTGTCCGGCGGTGCGACACTGGAGCAGTTCCGCTCGTTCCTGTTGAGTGTGCCGGGCCTCCCGGCTGACACGGTAGACCAATTGCAGGCCATTGACGATTGGACGCAGACGTTACCTATCCCCGTGCCACAGGACGCTTCGGTCTCGCGGCACGTCACGGTTGACGGGGCGGCTGGGGTCAGCGTGCAGGACGCTCAGACGCGGCACGGGGTCGTGCTGTGGCAGCGTGACGGCATGGTGTACGGAGTGGCGGGGAGCTACGGAGAGCAAGAGTTGCTGGCCGTCGCCGCCTCCCTACAATAGTGACCATGGCTTCACGTACCGATGGGCCGGCCGAGCAGTCAGAATGGGCCATTGAAACCGAGGGACTGCGGAAGGTCTACCGTCGCTTCGTGGCCTTGGAGGACCTCACGCTCCGCGTCGCGCACGGTGAGGTCTTTGGCTTTCTCGGACCGAACGGCGCCGGCAAGACGACGGCGCTCAAAATCCTACTCGGCCTCGCCGCCGCGACGAGTGGTAGCGCGCGTGTCCTGGATCGGCCGGTTGGCGACCGCGCCGCACGACGGCATGTCGGCTACCTCCCGGAGCACTTCCGTTTTCCCGACTGGCTGACCGGCAGCGAGTTCGTGGATGTCCACGGCCGCCTCGCCGGGCTGTCGAGCGCCGCGCGCCGCGAACGGGTTCCCGGGGTGCTGGCCACCGTCGGGCTGACGGAAGCGGCCGATAAGCAGCTCCGCACCTATTCGAAGGGGATGCAGCAACGCGTCGGGCTGGCGCAAGCCATTGTCCACCGGCCGACGCTCGTCTTCCTGGACGAGCCAACCTCGGCGCTCGACCCGCTGGGCCGCCGAGACGTGCGTAATCTGATTAGCCGGCTCCGTGACGAGGGTGCGACGGTCTTCCTAAATTCGCATCTCTTGAGCGAGGTGGAGCTGGTGTGCGACCGTGTAGCCATCGTGAACCACGGCCGGGTAGTGCGCGCGGGAGCGCTGGCCGATTTGCTCGCCGGTGAGCACGTGCTGCGGCTCACGGTAGACAACGCCACTGCGGAGCTTGTGGCGGCCCTCCGCGCTTGGGGCGCCGTCGAGTGCCTGGACGAGCGGGTGGCGACGCCGAAAGCGCAAGGGGGCCGTTCGCCGCTTGTGCTTCCGGCACGTCAGGAGCTACGGATCATCACGTCGGGGCCGGAAGTTGCTCCGGCGGTGGCCGCTGCGGTCGTCGCGCAGGGCCGTCAGCTGTTCGCAATGATTCCCGAGCAACACTCGCTGGAGGAGGTTTTTCTCGGTGCTCTCGGCGGGGCCGCTGACGGGAAAGGTGTGTCGCCTTGAACCACCCGGTCATCCTCGTCGCGGAGCTAACAATCCGCGAAGCCGCTCGCCGGCGCATTTTCCTGGCCATCATCCTGCTCAGTCTGCTGTACGTGGCGCTCTTTGGCCTCGGGTTCGGATTCCTGATTCAAGAGATTGCACAGGAAGAGGCGGCCCGGCCGCCCACTGAAACGGCGCCGCAGGCCGCAACACTGGTGCCGCCGATCATTACGACTCTGGGAATCTACGGCCTCAATCTCATGGCCGGCGGTGCAGCGCTGTTCTTGGGTGCCGGTACGCTCGCGGGCGAAGTGGCCTCGGGGCTGATGCAAGTGGTGGCCGCCCGGCCGTTGCGTCGGGGCGACATCGTCGTGGGCAAATGGCTGGGCTTGTTGGTCATCGCCACACTCTACATGGCCGGAACCTTCGGGTTGCTGCTGCTCGTCGTGTGGGTATTTTCGGGCTACGTGCCGCCGTTGCCGCTGCCGGCCGTAGGGCTGCTCCTGCTGGAAATGGCCCTGCTGCTCGCTATCGCGCTACTGGGTAGCTCGCTCTTCTCGACGGTCACGAACGGCATCATCATGTTTATGCTGTACGGCGCAGCCTGGATCGGCGGGTTCATCGAGCAGATAGGGGCGGCTTTGCGCATTGACCTCATGGTCAACCTGGGCATCGTCGTGAGCCTGCTTATGCCCAGCGACATCCTCTGGCGGGCGGCCTCGTTCTACTTACAACCGTCCTGGCTGCTCTTGCTGCAGAACGCGGCAACGGCCGGGTCGGGTCTGCCTTTCGTTTCGAGTACGCCCACTGCCCCGGCCATGTTGATCTGGGCCGTCCTTTACACCGCGGCGGTGTTAGGAGGGGCTATCGCGGTGTTCAGCCACCGCGACTTGTAGGGCCGGGGGTTAGGTCCAACACCGGCCCCCTATGGTCCGCGCACAAGGGTAGGTTTTTCCAAACGGCGGAAAAACCTACCCCTAGGCCGTTGTCATCTCCCCATCCCCAGCCGATATGTACCCCTTGACGGGAGTGGCAGATGCAAGACCATCCTAAAGCACCGGGCAACGCCCGGCAGGGGACCCCTGGCACCGACGGGCCGGCTGCGTGCGGTGGCGCGGCCGCGCAGTCGCCGGCGCCGGGTCATACCCGACCCCGCGCCACGCCCACGCCCATGCCCATGCCGAAGGCGCGGAACCACGCTCGGTCCCGCGCCGCGCCGATGCCCATGCCGAACGTGCCGGGCCACGCAGACCGTGGTCCAGTACGGGCCGGCCCGAGCGTGCCGCTACCCACCATCCCCTGGCCGGCCTGGGTGCGCCGGCTGCTCCCGGAAGTCTTGCGCCGCGTCGCTGTCACTCCCTGCACCCGCCCTCTCTCCCCGCCCACCGATCGGTTAGCGCGCGCCGCCGCCGATCCTGTATATCCCGCCCGGCTGGTACCGATCCGCCCACCGCCCACCACCGCGGGCGCGGGCTATCCCCGGCACCGCCACTCGCGCGCCCCACCCAGGGCCGCCCACCGACAACCTACCCTTGTCGGCCTATGTTCCCCCCGCTTGGCAGGGGGACGTGTGCCGCTACCCGACGGCGGCGAGGCGCTCGGCTTGGTCCGCTTGCGCCAGCGTGGTGATGAGGTTGTCGAGGGCGCCGTCGAGGATGCTCGGCAGGTTACTCGTCGTCAGGCGGACGCGGTGATCGGTCACGCGGTCCTGAGGGAAGTTGTAGGTCCGTATCTTCTCGTTGCGGTCCCCGCTGCCGATCTGCGAGCGGCGGGCATCGCCGCGCGCCGCCGCTTGCTGGCGCCGCTGCCGATCGAGCAGGCGGGCACGCAACACGGCGAGCGCCTTCAGCCGGTTCTTCAGTTGCGAGCGCTCGTCTTGACAGGTCACCACCATACCGGTGGGCCGATGGGTAATCCGTACCGCCGAATCGGTGGTATTCACGCTCTGACCACCGTGACCCGACGAGCGGTACGTCTCGAAGATGAGGTCCTCGGGGTCAATCTCGACCTCCACCGCCTCCGCTACCGGCAGCACGGCCACTGTGGTCGTGGACGTATGGATGCGTCCGCTGGCTTCCGTCGTCGGTACGCGCTGGACCCGATGCACGCCGCTCTCGTACTTTAGCTGGCTGTAGACACCGCGCCCGTTCACTTGGAAGATGGCCTCTTTATGGCCCCCGATCCCGGTTTCGTTGAGGTTCACGAGGTCAACTTTCCAGCGCCGGCGCTCGGCAAAGCGGACGTACATGCGGTATAGCTCGGCCGCGAACAGCGACGCCTCCTCGCCACCCGCGCCGGCCCTAATCTCCACGATGACGGCCCGCTCGTCGTTAGGATCGGGAGGGAGCATGGCCAGCCGCAGGTCGTGGGTCAACTGCTCCACCTGCTCTTCCAGCTCCGCTATCTCGTCGCTCGCCAGCTCGGATAGCTCCGGGTCGTCCGACTCGGCCAGCACCGACCGCGCCCCATCCAGTTCCTCGTCCAGACGACGCAGGTCGCGGTACAGCGAGACCGTCTGCTCCAGACGGCTCTGCTCTTGGCCATATTCGCGCAGCAGCTTCGGGTTGGTGGTGGTTTCGGGCGCAACGAGAAGGTCCCCAAGCTCTGCGTAGCGGGACTGTAGCTGGTCCAGCTGATTAATCATGGCTGCCGTTGGCGGCATGTGTACCTCGCATAGGATGTGAGTCTCTGACCGGGAGCGCGTGGCTCGGGCTAGACTACTAGCCGGGTGCCGGGCTGGCCGCGACCGGGTGGTCCGCTTCATACGTTAGCAGCCGACGCAGCGCCTCAATCGCCACTTCCACCTGGCTGGCGTCCGGTTCGCGGGTGGTCAGGCGCTGGAGCAGCAAGCCTGGGGCCATCAGCGCGCGAATGGCCGCCCGGTGGCGGCGGGCGGCGGCAAACCGCAGGAACTCGTAGCTCACCCCGGCGATCACCGGTACGAGCAGCACCCGCGAGGCCAGTCGCACGGGCAGCGCCGGGCGGCCCAGCAGGCTGAAGATCGCAATGGACAGCACGACGACCACGAGTAGAAAGCTCGTCCCGCACCGTGGATGGACCGTGCCGTAGCGGCTCACCTGCTCGCGTTCGAGCGGCACGCCGGCCTCGAAAGCGTTGATCGCTTTGTGCTCGGCGCCGTGGTAGGCGAAGACGCGGCGCACGTCGGCGAGCAGTCCGATCAACGTGATGTAGCCCAGCAAGAATGCGAGCCGCACCAACCCCTCGATCAGGTTGCTGGCCACCGACCAAGGGATCAGCGGGTCAACCGTGCGTACCAGTAGCAGCGGTAAGACGAAGAACAGGCCGATGCCCATGGTGAAGGCAAAGGCCATGGTTCCCCAGAGCACCCCTTGGGGCATCGCCGCCGGCTCTTCCGGTGGGGCAGCCGGGTCCTCGGAAGCCTGGCAGTCGGATGAGGCTGCGGCGGGCGCAGTGTCGTCCGGGTCCAGGTCCTCCGCCGCGGCCACGTTGGCGGAGAACGCCAGCGCCCGCATGCCGAGCACCAACGTATCCCACAGCAGCACCATGCCGCGGATGAGGGGCAGCCGTGCCCAGCGACTCCGGTGGCGTGCCGAGCGCAACGGCTCGACATGAACCACGGTATGCCCGGCCGGATGACGCACAGCGACCGCCATCGCGCGGCGGCTACGCATCATCACTCCCTCGATGACTGCCTGCCCCCCGTAGTTGGGGATCGAGGGTGCTGCCGTGCTCTCCATCGGTGGCCGTCCTCGGGCCGTCCGTGCCTCCTGGCGTACTGCTCGCTACGTCAAAAGAAGGTAGGGCCGGATCAACCCTACCTTCTCCTATCGTGAGCGTCGGTGTGCTAACCGGCGGTGGCTTCGGCTGCCTCGGCCGTAGCAGCATCGCCGGCATCGGACGCCTCGGCCGCGAGGCCAAAGCGGCGATGGAAGCGCTCGACCTGACCGGCGGAGTCGACGATGCGCTGCTGGCCCGTGAAGAAGGGGTGGCACGTCGAGCATAGCTCTACCCGGATTTCCGGCCGCGTCGAGCCGGTTGTCCACGTGTTACCGCAGGAGCAAATGACCTTCGCGTCGTCATAGTAGCGCGGATGGATGTCCGATTTCACGCTGGTTACCTTTCGTCTCTTTCGTCCGTGCCTGCCCGGCGTTACCCGGCCGGAGGCTGTCTGCAACGGCAGCGCCGGAGCGAGAGATGCACCACCGTAAGTATATCACTGCCTGAGGGCTGACGGCTGATAGCTAACGGCTAACGCGGCGGAGTGAGCCGGTGCAGATCAACGACGAGCCGTTGCCCCAGACCGGCAAACGGCACCGACTGGACGGCGTCGTCCCACCCCGCCTCGCGCAGCACCGCTACGAATCGCCCGCCGGCCTCGCGCCGTGGCTCGGCCAGCCAGAGCCAGCCGCCCGAAGCCAGCAGTAGGGGCACGAGCGCGGCGAGTGGTGCTACGTCGCGTTGCTCGTACAGCACGTCGGCCGCCAGGACCACGTCGTAGCGCGGCTCCAGCCACGCGCAGGGGTCGGGGCCACGCCAGTTGCCCAGCTTTGTGACGAGCGAGACGCCGGCCAGCGCCCGCACATTGTAGGCGGCGAACGCCAGCGCATCCGGCTCGCAATCCACGGCGAGCAGATCGGCGCCGGCGACGAGCGCCGCCGCTGCGGTCAGCCCCAGACCGCAGCCCAACTCCAGCACACGCTGCCCGGCGAGGGCGTCGGTCGTCAGAATGGCCTCGGCGAGCACCTGCCCGGAGGGCCAGAGCTGCGCCCAGTAGGGCAGCCGGTCGTCGTCGTTAGGTAGGACCGAGTCAATGAGCGAGTCGGGATCGGCCGGCCCCAGCACGGACCACGAGCGACCTCCTACTTGCACCGGCGTCCGGCCCAGCCGGTAGCGAGTTGCCAGCCCGTCGTGCAGCGGAGCCGCACCGTATACTGCTGGCTTGGTGGGAGTCTCTGCACGTTGCCTTGGGGCAGGGAGCGGTCGGCCCCACAGTCCGCGTCGTTTCCGTGCCGCCTGCCGGCTGCGCATTACTACTCATCCCGGCCCCGCTACCGTGCTGCCTATGACCGTCCAACCGCCACCATCCATCAGCCTCGCGCCGTCGCGCCTCCGGCGCGTACACGCCGGCTTGCTGCGTTGGTACCAGGAGCAAGGCCGCCGCCTGCCCTGGCGGCAGACGCGCGACCCATACGCCATCCTAGTCGCCGAGATGATGCTCCAGCAAACGCAGGTGGACCGGGTAATGCCGAAATACACGGCGTTTCTGGCTGCGTTTCCCACGATTGCTGCGCTGGCCGCGGCTTCGCGGGGCGAGGTGATCCGCCACTGGGCCGGGCTGGGCTACAACCGGCGGGCAGTGCATCTGCACCGGATTGCCCAGCAGGTGGTAGCGGACCACGCCGGTGTGCTCTCGACCGACCCGGCCACCCTGCGGACCTTGCCGGGCATCGGCCGCTACACCGCCGCGGCCGTCGCTTGCTTCGCAGCGGAAGCGCCGGTGGCAGTGCTGGACACCAACGTCCGCCGGGTGCTGGGACGAGTCTTTCTGGATTCCTGGCTTGATGACGACGAACGGACGGAGCCGCCCCCTGAGCCTACCGGCTGGCTCCTGGCCGCGGCCGCGTTGCCGCGTCGGGCTGCCTACGCCTGGAACCAAGCGCTCATGGACCTGGGCGCGACCGTCTGTACTGCCGCGCGTCCGGCGTGTCGGGTTTGTCCGCTCGCGCAGGTGTGCGCCTATCGCCAGCGGCGCTTGGCAACCACCGAGCTAGGCCCGCTCTTCGGTCGTGCGGGCGCTGAAGCTCCGGTGCGTCAGGCGGCGGAGGCAGCCGGGGCATACCGCGCCGGTGTCAATGACGATGCCGGCAGCGCGCCAAGGGCCGAGCCGTTCGAGGGCAGTCGCCGCTGGTACCGAGGGCGCATCCTGGCCAGCCTGCGCGCGCTGCCACGCGGGGAGACGGTGGCTCTGGCCCGGCTCGGCCCGCAGCTCCGTGCGGACTTTGCGCGCGACCACGTGGGGTGGCTTGCCGACCTCCTCCTGGCCCTGGCCGATGATGGGCTAGTGGAGTGCCGCGGGGACCTGCGCGGTGCCGACACCGACGCGCTGGGGGACATTGAGGTTGCGCTCCCAGCCTAGTAGTGGCCGGTGGCTAGTGGTTAGCGATCAGCGGCTCGATGCTATGAAAATAACCCCTATCCGTCATTCCCGCGCCCGCAGGAATCCAGGGGTGCCGGCGCCGGGAATGGACCTGTGATATAGTTGTATAGTCGCTATGCTCTGGCGCCCCGGCGGCGAGCAGGGCGCTAGGCCGAGATAGCTCAGTTGGTAGAGCACGTGACTGAAAATCACGGTGTCGGCAGTTCGATTCTGCCTCTCGGCACCACTTCCTCCAAGTAAACACTGGCCTCTGCTTTGCTAGGCAGAGGCCGTTTGATTCTCGTTGACGGCCGTGTAACTCTCCTCCTCACTGTGGCGCGCTGGCTGCGCTTGCTCATGCTGCCGGCATGGTCGGGGCTGACCGTGCCCAACGAATAGCAAGGGCGATGAAGAACAGGCCCATGGCCATGAGAAACGCGCCGGCGAGTCCGATGATGAACCGATAGACCTCGGCGTCGAAGAGCTGCTGTCCGGCGCTGAGGAGCAGTGCTATCGGCACGTACCAGCCGAAGTCGGCCATGATGTGGCCAACGTAAAACGCCCCTAGCCCTGCGGTCCCGTGGCGGAGCGCCAGGGCCGTGTAGCCGGCGCCGACCGTTATCCACCACAGCACCCAGTAGGGATTGCTCACGCTCACGACGACACCGGTGAGAATAGGCAGGGCCGCCGCCGAGGCCGTTTGCGCCTCGTCAAGGTGAACGGCGCCAATCCAAGCGGACCGCGCGAGATCGCCGCCTAGCACGAGCAGGGTGATGCCGCCGAGCGCTGCAATCGTCCGCAGGACCGTAGGGTTGCGAATCGCCCGCGCCAGCCCCCGGGCCAGGGCCAGCACCGTGACCAGCTCCAGCAGGGCGTGACCCAGCACCAGCAGCGGCGCTGTCCAAAATCCCGTGCGCGCCACATCGCCAATCACCGCCGTGAGCAGGGGTCCCGGTGCGACGGCGCCGGACAAGCCGACGAGCAGCGAGGTGGCGAAAAGACCCCAGAGTACTCTCATCGCTCGTCCGCCATCAGCCCTCGCGCGTTAGCTGTGCTGTGACAACGATACCGCACGACGGCCTGAGTAAGAGTGTGCAGTGGCCGCTGGATCAGCCCCCCTGTAGCCGGCTGTTGGTGGCTGCTAGAATGGCCGCGCCGCGTTGATGCACTAAGGAGATAGCACATTGACGAGCAACGATCCGCTGGGCATCGCCGTCGTTGGCTGTGGGGGGATGGCTGGCTCCCATCTGCGTGCGTACCGCGAGCTGGCGCAGAAAGCGCCGGGCCTCATCACGGTGAGCGCGACGTGCGACGTGGACGAGACCCGCGCTCGCCGTGCCGCTGCCGAGATTGCCGAGTTCCAGCCGGAGGCGCCGCGCGTCTACACCGACTACCGGCAGTTGCTCGACGAGCACCGACCGGCGGCGGTTGACCTGGTCGTGCCGCATAACGTCCACCATACCCTCGTCGTCGAGGCCTTCGACGCTGGCGCCCACGTACTGGTGGAGAAGCCGCTCGCCGTCAGTATGGCCGCGAGCCGGCGGCTCTTGGAGGAGCAGGAGCGGGCGTGCCAGCGGTCGCCCGTCGTCCTGGCGGTGGCCGAACAGTACCGGCGCCGGCTGGAGGCCCGGGCGGATTGCTGGGCCATCCGCGATGCGGGCCTCATCGGTGAGCCGCGGATGATCTTCTCACAGCGGGTAGGTCTCAGCTTGGGCCTGATCGCCGGGACTGCCTGGCGCCACGACCGCCTCCTGTCCGGCGGTGGCTGGGTGCTCGACGGCGAGGTGCATACGTTCGACCTCTTTCACTACATGTTCGGTCGTATCGCCACGGTCTATGCCGCGGTGCGGACTTTCGAGCCGACCCGTTACCAGGACCCGCAGACACTCAGTGGCCCCACGCCCTCCGACGTTGAGGACGCCGCGATAGCCGTGTTGACCTTCGAGAGCGGGTTGGTGGCCAACTTCACCTGGACCCAGGCCGCCCCGGGGAAGGGGTTTCAGCGGCGGCACTACTATGGCAGCGACGGCTCCCTGGATCAGGATGGCTTGCACCGGCGCGATGGCACCGTCGTGAGCAGCGCGGAGCTACAGGAGCGGTTCCTGACATCGCTTACCCCGGAGCAGAAAGAGACTCTCTTCCCCTATGGCACTAGGGACCCGGTGGTGGTAGAGATCGTGGATTTCGTCCGCGCTGTGCGCGACGGCACCGTGCCGGAGGTGGACGGTCACGAGGGGTTGGCGGCGATGGCCGTGAGCGAGGCGCTGTACGAGTCGGACCATGCGGGGGTGCCGATAAAGGTCGCTGATGTCCAAGCCGGCCGCGTCCGGGCGGCGCAGCATGACATTGACGCACACTGGGGCTTGCTGTAGCCCGGATGCTAGCTGCCCCCGACCTCGTGGAGGAGGCGGTGTAGCTTGGCGGCACTGCGCTCCCAGGTGAACCGCGCTGCTTGTGCCGTTCCGCGCTCGATGAGCGTAGCGCGTAGCTCCGAGTCGCCGAGACAGCGGGACAGCGCCTCGGCTAAGGCTTCTACATCGGTTGGCTCCACCAACAGTCCGGCGTCGCCGACCACTTCCGGTACGGATGACACCTCCGAGGCCACGACGGGGCAGCGACAGGCCATCGCTTCGACACAGGGTAGGCCAAAGCCCTCGTAGAGTGAGGGGTAGGCCAATGCGACCGCGCCGGCGTACAGCAGACGTAGCTCGCTGTCGTCGGCGTCCTCGATCAGCCGGAACGAGTCGGCCATCGCATGGTTCTGCACCGCCTGCTGCACCTCGGCGTACAGCCAGCCGCGACGACCGGCATGGACGAGCAAGATGTCTTCGCCGGTCTGCTCGCGCAGCAGTCGCACGGCGGCGATCAGTCGTGGCAGGTTCTTGCGCGGCTGGACCGTGCCTACCGAGAGGACGTAGGGACGGTCGATGCTGCGCCGGCGGCGCATTGCTCCGAGCGCGGCGGGGTCGTCCACCGGCCTGAAGATCGGATCGGCGGCCGAGAGGAGCACGGCAGTCTTTTCCGCCGGTACGCCCAGCAGCGCGATGGTGTCTTGGCGTGTGTGCTCCGAGTCGGCGAGCACCAGTGCTGCCGTCCGCACGGCCCGTGGCACTGCCGCCGTGAGGAAGGCGACGAGGCCGGGGTCGTGCGTCTCTGGATAGCGCAGAAACGAGAGGTCATGGACCGTGACAACACCTTTGGCTCGCAGCAGCGGCGGTAGTACGAAGTTCGGCGAGTAGAACACCGCGCTGCCGGGGGCGCAGAGATCGGCCCAGAGAGGTACGCGCCAGCGATGCCACAGGACGGTCAACAGGCGCTCCGGGACGGGTAAGCGCCGCAGGGCTACCGTGCCTTCCGCCCCCGGCGCCACGTGTGGTGCGAAGGAGTCGCGTAGCGACGGGGGTGAGGACCCAGCATACAGCAAGGTGTAGCTGTCGCTCGGCGCGGTGTGGATGAGCGCCTGGACCAGGGATCGGGTGTAGCGACCGACCCCGGCAATCTGCCGCACGGCTGGGGTGTAGTCAATAGCGATCTTCACGATGCATCGTCTCGTACACGAGGCTCTGGCGGACTTCCCCTCTCTATCGCTCGGCGATGGAGAGGGGCTGGGGGTGAGGCACGCCCACCGCCCCTACTTCGTGTGCTTGCTGATGAGGAAGACGGGCAGCCCGGTCACGATCAAGCCCCAGAAGCTGATCGAGCGATCCACCAGCGCCACGCCAAGCGCCACCTCCGGCGCAACACTGAACAGTGCCAGCACGCCTACCATGCCGGTCTCGACGGCGCCCAAGCCACCTGGCGTCGGGACAACGAGCAGCAGCGAGGCGGCGGTCAGGACGAACAGGACCGGCCCGATGGTGAGCGGAACGTGGAGCGCATGAAGCACGAAGAACAGACGGCCGGCCTCCGCCAGCCACGCGAGGATGGTGAGCGTGCTGACGACGGGCAGATCCTGGAACGAATTGAAGACGCCGTGCTGGAAGCGCGAATAGTAGGCTTGGATACGCGCGCTGAAGAAGCCGATGACGCGCGGGCCACCGTATCGCAAGGCCAGCACGCCGGCGACGAGGACGGCGATGACGATGGCCGCGAGTAATGCTAACTGCGTCAGCTCGGCGCCCACGCGGCCCCGCAGCACCAGCACCCCACTCACGATTAGCAAGAGGATGAGTACCAGCACGTCAATGACCCGCTCCGCGAACACGGTGCCCATCGCGCGCGAGAACGACACGCGGTCGGTGCGCTTGAGGAGATAGCCGCGGTACGCATCGCCGAGCTTGAGTGGAGCGATACTGTTGACAAACCAGGAGAGGTAGATAATCTCGGTCAGCCGCGCCACGGATAGGTAGGGGTGTCCCACGTTGCCCAGCAGCCGGCGCCAGCGTAGCCCCCGCACCGGGAAGGTGCAGACATACGAGCAAATCGCCAGCAGGTAGAACCAGGGGTTGGCACCGGTGATGCTTGCCCATGTAGCGTCGAGATTCACGCCGGCGGCGCGGACGACCACGATCAGGACTGCCAGCCCGATGACGAAGGAGATAGCCGTGCGGACGTTCAGCAGCCGGCGCGCCCAGTTGGTGGATTCGTCCGCCGGCGCTTTGGTTTCCGATGTCACGCCTGCGCTCCCGAACGGTGGCCGGCCGCCGTCCCGCTCTCTGGCCGCAGGCAGGGGGCAACCGGCGCGGTCGTTTGCTCTGGAGCGGACGCCGCGTTCTCCAACAAGGCCAGCAGCAGGCCCAGCAGCACACCCACACCTTGAACAAAGAGCATGTCGAAGATGCTGTGGATCGAGTATGCCGCCAGGCTACCCAGGATTCCCACCGCCAGCGCCCGCACGGCGCGGTCGTGCCGGTTGCGTAGCGCGCGCCGTCCCAAGCGGACGATGGCCAGCCCCAGCACGAGATAGGCACCGAGACCGAGCAGGCCCGTCTCCGCCGCGATGTTCAGATAGAGATTGTGCGCGTGGCCCAAGGGTTGCTGCCAGTTCGGCAGTGCAACCTCCGGGTAGAACGAGTCGTAATTCCCGACGCCGACCCCGGTCAGGTAGTTGTCCTGGAACATACGGATACCGGCGTGCCATTGGGAGAGCCGCTCCAGCACCGACCAGTTCTCCGGGGTTGCCGGGGTACTTGCCACTGTGCGCACGTTGACGGCGGCCAGGGCCGCGTCGAGCGCCGGTTCCGTGACTCGGCCCGGCAGCGCCAGGCCCGCGACGATAGCGAGCGAGAGCACGGCGGCGCCGACGGCCAGCGTGATGCGCCGCGTGGCGCGGCTACCCAGGAGCAGGACCAGCAGCACCGCGCCGGCCATGCCGAGTAGCCCCCCGCGCGAGAGCGAAGCGAGCAGCGCGCTACCCAGCACGATCACCACCAGGCCGGTAAACGAGCGAATCCACGGCAGTCGCGCTTCCAGGTCGCCGAACGCCCAGAGCGCAAAGGCTATGGGGAAGAACAGGACCAGGTAGCCGGCGAACGGATTGGGCTGGCCGAACGTGCCGTGCGCCCGCATCAGCACGTCGTTGACCAGGAAATGCGCCGGCCCGATGCGCCCGAGCGTCTGCACCAGCCCCACCGCTGCCTCGGCCGTGGCCGCTACCAAGAGGCCGCCTACTACCCACCACCGCCAGTGAGTGACGCGCAGGAGTGCCACCGTCACCACGTAGACTGCGAGAAACTCTGCCCACTTAATGACTTCCTCGAGCGAGGACTCGATCTGCTGAGAGCGCAGCATACTCAACATAAGTACGGCGAGCAACACGAGACCGGGCAGGAGCAGCAGCAGGCGCGGTACACCGCGCGCCCGGCGCAGCGAGAGCACCGCAGCAGCAACGTACAGCAGGACCACCACTTCCGTGACGCTGACCCGGAACTCCCCTAGCGTCGTGGCGACGAGTGACTGGAAGGGCACCGACCAGGCGAGTAGGAAGACTCCAACCAGCGGTTGCACCAGCAGCAGCACGAGCACGAGCATACCGGCGAGAGCCGCGGCGGACAGCAGAGGTGGGGCAATGGCAATCGCGCTGCCGAGAGCGAGTAACCCTACGGCACCCTTGAGGCGGGACCACGGCATAGACCCGGCGCCGAACGCCGGCCGGGTGCCGTCCCGGCTGCCTCGATGCACTCTCGCCAGTAGGCTCACGTTGCCTCGCTACCTGTAGCGCGGATTCTACACGCGAGGGCCCTAGCGGTCCGGACGCCGGGCATACTCGGAGCCGCGCGTCGCCCGATACCAGGCAATCGTCTCCGCCAGCCCCTCGCGCAGCGGCACCGTCGGTTCCCAGCCCAACACCGTGCGGGCCTTCGTGATGTCTGGACAGCGCCGGCCGGGGTCGTCCCGGTACACCGGGTCGGCTTCCTGGACCGCCTGCCGCGTGATTGGGGACCGCGATCCGGCTACCTCGACCACCAGCGCCGCAAACTTGCCTACCGTCCACTCGTCCGGGTTGCCGAGGTTGAATACCTCGCCGCGCGCCGCGGATTCGGACGCCGCGATGACGCGCAGAATGCCGGCGGCCAAGTCGGTGACGTAGCAGAAGCTCCGCGTCTGCTCACCGGTGCCGATCACGACAAGCGGCTCGCCGGCGAGGGCACTGCAAATGAAACTGGGCACGACCCGGCCGTCGTAGTGGCGCGTGCGTGGTCCGTAGGTATTGAAAATCCGCACGATCCGCACGTCCAGATCGTAGCGACGGCCATAGGCCATCGTCAGCGCCTCGCCATACCGCTTACTCTCGTCATAGCAGCCGCGGAGGCCGATGGGGTTCACATGGCCCCAGTAGGTCTCGCGCTGCGGGTGCTCTTGGGGATCGCCGTAGACCTCCGAGGTCGAGGCGAAGAGAAACCGACTGCCGTGCTGCCGCGCGAGCGCGAGCAGGTGCTCGGTGCCGCGAGCGTTGACCGCCATGATCTCCAGGCTCAGACGCCGGAAGTCCAGCGGGCTGGCCGGGCTGGCCAGATGGAGAATCCAGTCCACGGGAGGCAGGGTAGCGGGCAATGCCTGGCTGACATCGGCATTGACCAACGTAAAGCCGGGCCGGTCGGTCAGCGCGGCCACGCTCGCACGAAAGCCGGTGAGCAGATTGTCCAGGCACCAGACCTCGTGGTCGTCGGCAAGCAGCGTCTCACAGACGTGGGAGCCAATCATACCGGCGCCACCGACGACGAGCACACGCATTGCTAGGCACTCTTCTCCGGCGCGGCAGGTGGTGGCGCCGTTGCCTGCGTGGTGGGCGGCGAGCCTAATGTGTGTTGCATGAGCACGACCAATAAGCCCGCACTAGCCCAGCAGACGTAGGCGAGGTCCGGTAGGAAGTAGGAGTTGTCCACTAGCCCGTGTACCACAAAGTCGGTGAAGCTGCCGGCCAGCCCCAGCGCAAGCAACTGCGAATGGCGTACTCCGCTCGGCGGGGCATTGGGCACGGCGGCGCCGTCCTGCCGCATCAACAGCCACACGCCGCGGCCCCAAGTCGCGAGGAGCCAGCCGAGTGCAGCGACGCCCATTATACCCCCGCGCAGCCAGTAATCGAGGATCAGGTTGTGGGGGTGCGAGACGAACGGCTCTCGCCAGGCGACACCCTCGCGGTAGGCTGGATAGGCGTAGAGAAACCCGTCCGGCCCGACACCGAAGAGCGGATGGTCCAGCCCCATCCGCAGCGCGGCCTGCCAGAGTTGGAGACGCAGGGCCATCGTGCCACCAAGCGGGTCTCCAATGCTGCTCAACCGCTCCACGCGCGTCGCCAAGCCAATACTCAGGATGAGGACGATGACGAGGACCGCGACTGCGGTGAAGAGTGCGCGGCGTCCGGCGGCGCTCCTGAGTCTTCGCGCCACGTAACGCCGCCAGGCTCCCGGCGCGGCACCGCCTCTGATCGCGAGCAGGCCGATCAAAACCACCCCCACTCCGGCGGCGCTGGCCAGCCATGCTCCACGTGAAAACGAGAAGAGGAGTGCCGCACCGATGATGCCGGTGCTCAGAAGCGCCACTCCTAACCGCCAGGACGGCAGAAGCCGACCGTTGCGGTGGCGCTGCCCCGATGTGTCCGCTTGCCTGCTCCCGATATGGATGAGTACGAGGGCTATGGCGAGGGGGAGTAGTCTGCCCAGGAAGAGCGCGAGGTGGTTGGGGCTGCTGGAGAGGCCGGCGAGCCGCACGACGCCCTCTGCCTCGATAAGACGCAGACCGGCTGCGCCGAGGGCCAGTGCTGCCGCTCCGGCGCCGACACCGACGGCCACCAGCGTCCAGGCCAGCCGGGCCGGGTCGCCGCGCCGCTGGAACAGCGTCACGATGAGCACGAGCAGCAGGGCCGGCTCTAGCACGACGACTCGTAGCTCGCGCAGTGCCAGCGTCGGCACCTGTGCGCCGATAGTGGCCACGGCTGCCGCCGCGATCAGCAACGCGGCCGGCCCCCCGAAAGGCCCCGGCCAACGCGGCCAGCGTTCGTACCACGCCGCTCGCGCCACGACGGCAGCGACCGTTGTGATCCAGAGTAGTTCCGTCAAGGTTACGCGCCCCAGCCCAAGCTGCACGGCGTAGGCGTGCCAGGGCAGCAACAGGATGAGCAGATACACCCCGGTGCGCGGGCGCCACAGGACCAGCAGGCCGAGGGACCCGGCGAAGGCCAGCGCCGGCCATCCTGGCAGCAGGAGCATGGCCGTCACGGCGGCCAAGGTTATTATCAGCGGTCCTCGGTCGGTGCTCTGCCACCAGCGCAACAGGCCATGCGGCGGCTGTTCGTCCGTCGGCGCGTAGAGGCCATGCCAGGTGGCATCGCCATCCGCTGCTGCGGGATGGCCCAGGAGCGGGGCCAGCAATGGCGCGAGGCTGCGCCGCAACCGTCTACGCGCTCGCCAGAGCAGTGCGATGAGCGCCGTACCCCACACGCCGCCCGTGATGAGATACGGGCCGGGGGGGCGCGTGCGGCCGATCAGGATAGCGTCCACGCCGATGGCCGGCCCCAAGGAGGCGAAATGCTGCCGACCCGTCACGACCAGCTCCAGCTCGTGTAGACGATCCGGGAGGCCCGTAGCGATGGGGATGCGCTGCTGGGATCGGGCTTCCGGCCGGTATTGGTCGAGCAAGGCCCGGCTGGCGGGACCGGCGGGGAGCCAATTAGCCAACGTCGGCACGCCGTCAATAGTCACTTCGGCGATACCACGCCCCGGCCCTACTGGAGCAAGCAGCACCACGTCCGTGCCGCGGAACGTGAGGCGGAGCGTCGTGCCGGCGATGGGGCTTTCCCAATGCCGCTGTCCGCTGGCAGTCGAATCGAAGGTGTATTGTCCGGCGCCCTCGATCAGGATGTCCTCGTGGGCCTCCTCGTGCCAGCCCGGTCCGAGCGCGGCGACGGTGGTCGCCGCTTGCAGCGAGGCGTACAGGGGTCGCGGCTGCCAGTTGTCGTCGAGCAGCGCGAAGAAGGCGGTCGGGTCGTCGGGATGGGCGCCCGGAATGCGGAGCACCCACAGTGCCATGACGCCGACGAAGGGCCACTCGTCCCGCGCTCGCGCCAGCGCCCGAATGGTCGAGCGGCGCTGCTCGGCCACGGAAAACGATCCCCACGGTGAAGGGTGCCCTTGCCAGTCGGGGCGACAGCGCCGGAAGCTCACCACACCTGGCATTATCGTGAGCTTCCGGCATGTCGTCGGCAGCGCGTTCCAGCCGAACTCCGAGACCCAGATCGGCTTAGAGCCATCTCCCCAGGCTTCCATCAAACGCCGCGTGAGTATCAGGCGGGGAAAGTTCGTGCGTTCGGGCGCGATACGATGGTCGTCGGCATCGGTCCAGAGGCCGTAGGCCATCACCGAGGCGATGTCGAAGAAGCCCTTGGCTCCATGCTCATACATGCGTTCGAGAAAGGCGAGGTCGTCGAGACCCCGGTCGCCGCGTTCGAGTGTGGGCGCGAGGCCGGCCGCCAAGACGCGGATCGTGGGATCGGCTTCCTTGGCCCGCCGGTAGGCGGTGCGTAGTAACTCGACATACGCAGCGGGATCAACCGGGCGGTCGCCCCATTCATGGTTCAGATTCGGCTCGTTCCAGATTTGGATGTGGGTGATCCGGCCCCGGTAGCGCGTGACGAAATCGTAAACGAAGTCGCCGTAGTCGAGGTAGTTCAGCGGTGGGTGGGTGCTGCTACTGCCGGGGGGACGCGCCCATTCGGGGGGACGGTCTAGCCGCGCGATGATCGCTATACCCTGGCTCACGGCCGTGTCTACGATGTGGTCGTACTTGTCCCAGGTGGTGCGACCGGTCACCTCGTGGCGGTATTGCCCCTTGCGCCGTTCCAGGTCGGTCCACAGGAACTCCTGGCGTATCCAGCGGATGCCCGCCGCCCGCGCAAGCTGCAATGATCGGGTGACGCCCTCGGGTGTTTCCAGCTCCAGGCGCGTGTTGACGCCCAGCTGCGCCACGGCGCGGTCCTCAATCGGCGCAGCCGGCAAACCGTAGCTGATCCCGTCCTCGACAACGAGACGATACAGCAGTAGCCCGCCCGTAGTGCTGGCAAGCGCTAGCAGCCAGAGCATGAAGGTTGCCACCCCCGGTCCGTACCGCCGACGCCACGTGGCTTGTGCGGGACCGGCGTTGTCGGCGCCGGCGCCGCCTATCCGCGTAAGCGGGGGACGTGGTGGACGTAGCTCATCCGACTGCCCGTTCCGCGCCCCATTGGCGTTCATCGGATTGTGCGGAACGAGTATGTCATCAGTCATTGCGACGAGCGGTGCTCCCGACCGCCAAGTTTGCACAATCCGATGCAGCGATGGCGGTACAGACTTGGTAGGGCACCGAACCCCGGCAGATTATGCCGGCCAAGTGCATCACCAGCCGCGGCGGGCCGTGGCCGCCCGCTTGACCGCGAAATACACCGGGCGTGGTGCGAAGTCCGGCTCGACCATGCGGAAGTAGTACTCGGACTGCGCCGGAGTAATGTCTCCGACCTGCCGGAAGTACCAGATCATGATCGAGCCAACCCAGGGCCAGTCGCGCCGCGCGTGGAGCACCCCCTCGACCGTCCATTCCGCCTGCTGCTGCTCGGTGACCCGGCGCCAGATCAATTGCTCCGGCGGCATTGTCGGCGGTGAAGCGTTCCAACCGTATTCATTGAACCACACCGCCTTTTCGCTATCACCGTGGCGGACCATCACGTCGCGCAGCAGGCGCACGCGCTGGAAATTGAGCGTATCGGCGCGCGGTGGCTCCGTCGGCGGCCGGTCCATCCCGTAGGCGTTGGCCAGCATGATGTCGAAATATGGCTGAGCGCCGGATGTATAGAGCTGGTCCAGGTATTCCAGCTCGTTCAG
This sequence comes from Chloroflexota bacterium, assembly GCA_965220865.1. Taxonomy (GTDB): domain Bacteria; phylum Chloroflexota; class UBA11872; order UBA12225; family JAJDUF01; genus JAJDUF01. The sequence goes on along the minus strand of OZ244848.1, from coordinate 730,077 downwards.
ATTGACCGGTCCGTGCTCGAGGTTGATCGCCAGCGGAGCGCAGAGCACGACGGCGTTGGGGTTGGCGGACTTGGCCCGTGTGTACGCGATCTGCAGCAGCTCGGCGTAGGCGTCCGGGTCTACGCGCCCGGTCCACTCCGTACCGAGGTTCGGCTCGTTCCAGATCTGAAAGTGTTCTACTCGGCCGCGGTAGCGGTCTACCGTGGTCGCTACGAAGTCGCCGAAGTCGTCGAAGTCGTCGGGTGGATGACTGTGGTGCTCTTGATTCGAGCGTGCCCACGCCGGCGGCCGGTCCAGCCGGGCGATCACCTTCAGGCCGTGCTGCTCGGCGAGAGCGACAAGATCATCGAACTTTGCCCACGTGACCTGGCTATACTTCGTGTCCCAATACTGGCCCTTGCGGGGCTGCTCAATCTCTTCCCACGGGAACTGCTGCTTGATCCACCCGATGCCGGCGTCGCGGATCATCCGCAAGGAGAGGTCCTTCTTCCAGTATTCGACCTCCTTGTGGAGGAAGGTGTTGACTCCCCAGGGATTGCCGCCGGTGTAGGGGATGGTGCGCTCCACCGGCGGCTCCTCGGTGATCGTACACGCGCCGGCGAGCGCCGCGGCCGTACTCAGGCCGGCGACCTGCCCGAAGCGGCGACGCGACACTCCGACGCTCATGCTGCCTGCTCAGGATGCCAACGATGGGCCGTTGATGATGGCGCCCTCCGCCGGGAACGCGGGGAACGCGACGTTGAGGACTTCCTCCATGTGCTCTACGAAGACAATCTCCAGCGCCTCCTGCACGTCCTCCGGTACGTCGAACAGGTCCTTGCGGTTGCGTGCCGGCAGGACAATGGTACGGATACCGCCGCGATGGGCGGCCAGCACTTTCTCTTTGAGGCCGCCGATGGGTAGGACGCGACCGCGCAGCGTGATCTCTCCGGTCATCGCGACGTCGGCCCGCACCTCTCGTCCTGTGAGGGCGGAGATCAACGCCGTGGCCATCGTGATGCCGGCCGACGGGCCATCCTTCGGGATTCCCCCTGCCGGCAGGTGCATGTGAATGTCGCGGTGCTCGGCAAAGTCCTTGGCCAGTTGGAGCCAGCGTCGCCGCGAGCGCGCAAAGCTCAGTGCTGCCTGCGCCGATTCGCGCATCACGTCGCCGAGCTGGCCGGTCAGGATGAGCTTACCCTTGCCGTCGAGCAAGGTCACCTCCACCGGCGCGAGATCGCCACCGGCCGGGGTCCAATATACGCTCGTAGCGACGCCGACCTGCGCGCGTTTGTTGGCCAGTTCCTGCCGAAAGCGGGCCGGGCCGAGGTGCGCCGCCAAGTCCTTTGTGCGGACGCGGAGCGCCGCTCCGTTGGCCTGCGATGTCCGCCCGGCCTGCTTGGCCGGCTCGTCGGCAGCCTTGGCGGGGCCGTTCGTGGCTTCTTCTTGCTCGGCGACGTTACGCGCGATCTTGCGGCAGATCGTGGCCAATTCCCGTTCCAGGTTTCGCACGCCGGCTTCTCGCGTGTATTCGCGGATCAGGCGGCGGATGACCGGCACGCCAATCCGTACCTGATCGCGCTGAAGGCCGTGCTCCTCCAGCTGGCGCGGCACGAGAAAGCGCTTGGCGATTTCCACCTTCTCGGCCTCGATGTAGCCGGGTAGCTCGATGACCTCCATCCGGTCCTGCAAGGCGGGGGGTACCGGGTCCAGAATGTTGGCGGTGGTAATGAACATCACCTGGGACAGGTCGTAGGGCACCTCGAGATAGTGATCCGAGAACGTGTTGTTCTGCTCGGGGTCGAGCACTTCGAGCAGGGCCGAGCTGGGATCGCCCCGGAAGTCCATGCCGAGCTTGTCTACTTCGTCCATCATGAAGACCGGGTTCATGGTGCCGGCCTGGCGCATCGCCTGGATGATCCGCCCCGGCAGCGCGCCGATATAGGTCCGGCGATGTCCGCGTATCTCAGCCTCGTCGCGAATACCGCCCAGTGAGAGCCGGACGAAGGTGCGTCCCAGTGCGTGCGCGATGGACTGGCCGAGGCTCGTCTTGCCCACGCCCGGCGCGCCCACAAAGCAGATGATCGGGCTACGAGTATGCGGAGACAGTTTGCGGATCGCCAGATATTCGAGAATGCGCTCCTTGACCCGCTTGAGGCCGTAGTGCTCGGCGTTGAGGAGCCGTGCCGCGCGGCGGATGTCGAGCTGATCGGTCGTGCGTTTCTGCCAGGGCACTGCCAGGAGCCAGTCTAGGTAGGTGCGGATGATGCCCGTCTCCGGGGAGGCCGGTGGCATCATCTGGAGCCGCCCTAGCTCTTTATCGGCGCGCTCGGCGACCGCCTTGGGCATCCCGGCGGCGGCGATGCGCTCGCGCAGCTCGGCGTTGTCTCGCGCCTGGGCATCCGTTTCGCCCAGCTCCTCCTGGATCGCCTTCAACTGCTCACGGAGAAAGAACTCGCGCTGGCCCTCGTCAGCGTCCTGGCTGCGCTCAGACTCAAAGCGCGTTTCCAGTTGTAGGAGGTCCCGCTCCTTCTCCAGCAGGGTGTGGACGGCTATCAGGCGCGCCTGCGGGTCGAAAGTCTCCAGCAGCGCTTGGCTTTGGTCGAGCGGCAAGTCGAGGGCGTCCACGATGACATCGGCGAGCCAACCGGGGCTGTCCGTGTTCATCGCCATCACGTAGGTGTCATCGCTCAACTTGTCGTTGAGCTTGACGCACTCCTCGAAGAGCTTGAGCACCGCCTGGTGCTCGGCTTGACCGGCGGCCGCTGTCGCTTCGTTCTGCGGCGCCTCATCCTCCTCGATGGGTTCTACCTCGGCCTCGATGAGCGGGCTGAGACGGCGGAAGTGACGGACTCTGACGCGCCGCTGTCCCTGCACGAGAATGCTCGTGCGGCCCTCCGGCAGCTTTAGCTCGCGTCCGATGATGGCCTCGGTGCCGACCTCGTACAGGTCTTGGTGCCCCGGTTCGTCTTCGGCGCTATCGCGCTGGGTGAGCACCAAGATGCTGCGGTCGCCGGCGAGGGCGCGCTCGATAGCGCGTAGAGAGCGCTGCCGGCCCACGACCAGCGGCGATACCACGCGCGGGAACAGGACTTGGTCCCGCAGCGGCAGGACTGGCAGGATGAGCGTCTTTATTGACTCCGTTTCGTCGGCCGGCGGATGATCCGTCAGTGGTGTGTCCGGGTCAGGCGCTGCTTGCTGCTGGTGCTCGGCGTCACTGGGCTTGCTCGATACGTTCATTGTCATTCCAGTACCTAGGTATTCAGGCGACCTGCGCCGCGCTAGGGCGGGCGGCGCACCGCTGGTCAACTCGCTGCAGTAGTCGTCGCGGCGTATGCTGGAGTAGCTCGGGTAGCTCGGACTCCGGCAACCCTGCTCCCAGGACCACGTTCCGCGCCGTAGTGGATGTGAGGTAGTCGCCAGGCACGTGCCCGTCGCTATTAACGATGAGCGTCGCGCCGAGTTCACGCGCCAGCCGCGCGACGTGCCCGTTCGTCAGGCTGTGGCCGCGTTTCGCGGAAAGCTCCAGGTAGACGCCGTGCTCACGCGCGAGCTGCACGTCCTCGGCAGCGATCAGCCCCGGATGACCCAGAATATCGACGTCCGGGCAGACCACGGCGGCGCGATTAGTGCCCTCCACCACCGGCTCCGCGGTGGACTCCCCATGCACCACTACCACGGCCGCACCCGCCCGCCGTGCCCGCGCCGCCGCCGGGGCAATGACCTCCGGCGGCAGGTGGGTCAGCTCAACGCCTGGCAGGCAGCGGATGTCCCAATATCGCTCTGCCTCGGCGCAGTCTGCGGCCAGCGATTCGAGCAGCTGCTCGATGCCGCCAACGCCGACGTGGTCGGTGATTGCGATGGACCGGTAGCCCTGAATATGGACGCGGCGGATCAGCTCGATGGGCGACAGGGCGCCATCGCTGAGGAAGCTGTGCGTATGAAAGTCGTAGATCGGCTGGTCAGTCACTGAAATACCTCCACTAGGGATTCTATAGCACGGCCTGCCGTTTGGTGTCTTGCCTCGGCCCCCGGGCCCCTCTCCACCATGTGGAGAGGGGGGTGTACGGCGGCTGGCATCACGCCGGCTGCTGCTGCCTCTCTCCTAGGAGCGGGCTGGTCCCCCTATGGTCCCCCCGCTTGGCAGGGAGACGGATGTGTTCGGGAGGGGCCACTAGCCACCGACCACTAACCACCGGTCTCGGCGTGTCGGAGCTGCGGCCGGGCGGCCAGGATGGCGAGCGTGCAGATGATGGTGAGACTGCCACCAAGGGCCACCGCGACCGGCGCGCCCCAGGCAGCAGCGATGATCCCGGCCGGGACCGTTCCCAGCGGCATCAAACCCATCAGGAGCAGGTAGATGCCGCTCACGCGGCCGCGCAGATTGTCCGGCGCAAGCTCCTGGACGACGGTGCCGTTGAGCGTGGTGAACGCCGAACCGGCGGCCCCGACGGCAGCGAGCGCCAGCAGTCCCACCGGCAGCCACGGCGCCACACTGAGTACGATCAAGAAGACCCCATTCGCTATCGCGACCAGCACGGTAGCGAACTGCTTGCGCCGAATACCGCGACGCGAGGCGAGGAGCACGGACCCGATCAAGGCGCCGATCCCCATGCTGGCGTACAGTAGTCCCAGACCGCCCGGCCCAATGGCGTAGACATCTCGTGCGAAGGCGGGCAGCAGGGTCATGTAGGGCATAGCCAGCACGATCGGCGCAACGGCCAGCAGCAACTGAAATAGCAGCGGCTTGGTGCGGAAGCAGAACTCCAGCCCTTCCCGCAGGTTGGCGAAGACGCCGGCGCTGGCCCGGCCGATGCGCTTGGGGCCGGGTGTCCGCATCTGCAGCACGTTGCCGATAGCCCAGAGATAGGACAGGCTTTGGAAGGCGACGCACCAGGCCACGCCGGCCACGCCCATGATGACACCGGCCACGCTCGGTCCGATGACGCGACTCAAGCTCTGCGTGGTCGAGAACAGGGCCAGCGCGTTGGTCAGCTTTTCTCGCCCCACGACCTGGGGAATAAGCGCCTGCCGCGCCGGAAGCTGGACCGCAATAGCAACGCCATGGAACGTGCTCGCAATCAGGATATGCGTGACGGTAATGCGGTCACTGAAGATCAGGAACGTAATGAGGGCGGTAACGACAAAAAGGACCATCTGCGAGGTGAGGATGATGAGCCGCCGGTTGACTCGGTCGGCCAGCACGCCGGCAATAGGCGCCAGCACGAGCATGGGTGCCGTCCGACAGAACCCGGCCACTCCGAGGAAGAAGGGCGAGCCGGTGAGGTCGAGGATCAGCCAGCCGATGGCGACCTGCTGCATCCAGAAGCCCATCGAGGTGATGCCGTTGCCCTGCCACAGGAGCCGGTAGTCACGCATGTGCAGGGCGTCGAAGGTAGGGCCGGCCCACCACCTCGCCAGGTGACGCCGCAGCCGCCGCAGGCCGAGGGAACTCCCATCGGCGGACGGTTGGGACCATGGGGACAGCGGTGCCGGTTCTTCGACGGCGGCCGCCGGTGGTGGATCAGTCTTCATACGTCACGACTGGGCGGCGAGGATGACCCGCGCCGTCTTTAAGGTCACAGGTCCCCGGAGCGGGGGCAAACGGGAGCGCAGGTAGGCCGCGCTCCGTAGATTATAGTGGCAGGCGGGCGGGCTTCACCCTCGGCCCCTCTCCACATCATGTGGAGAAGGGGATTCCGCCAGAGCCTCAAGTACTCCCTACTACAGGGGGCTTGGCAGACATCCAGGTCTGTCCCAACCTTACATTTTGGGGCCTGAGAGGGTGTACGGCACATATCGGAGGTCATGCTGCTACTAGGTTGCGAGAAGGTTGGTATCCGAGGGGGGGCAACATGGCTCAACGGGGCTACGCTACCGCCCTGACGGATGGACCATGGCTCCACCTGTCGCCGTTGCTACCGCCACCGGGGCTGGGCCACCCATTGCGTAGCGGTCAGGGGGCTCGTGTAGCCTCTCCGAGCCATTTGTGCTCCCTCCCAGACAAAGATCCTTCACTCCAATGTACCCTTATCTCACTCAAAGGTGTCGTACAGGCTCTTAACATGACAAGCTCTCAATTTCGCCTCGTATCTACTCCACGCCGCCATTCCTGCCGCCACCTACGGATACGCTTATGATGCCAGGTTGAATTGTGGATTTGAGGCTAGTATCGCTACAAAGTTATTCAGAAGTACGACTATCACTGCCACTATCATTCCTGCATTATGTCTTTGCATCGGTATCATTCTCCGTTGTAATTGCTCTATCAATTCCCATAGCCCGACTGCCGCTGCGGGCAAGACGGAGAAATAACTATCAAACACCAAGAAGGGGGGCGACCTACGAAGCAAAAACGTGAACATCGCAACTCCAATAACTGTCGCCATGACGATCCACCTGTGCCCGGCCGCGATACTGGGTTTCAATAATGCATATGCTAGAAATGTTAACACCAGCAGTCCAAAGGCGAAGATGCTACTTGCTACAAATCCTTCCAAGAAGGATACTACATAGTGATACATCTGTTGTGGTCTAAAATATATGAATTCCTCAAATACCCATACTCCCTGTCGATATACCGCAACTTCGTGATTATAATATTCTAACCCCGCTTGTTGAAGAATCGCTATCCAAGTCAATAGTGGAATAAAATGCAGGATAAGGAAGAGAGAAACACTCATCCATCTATGTCGATAGAATAATACTACCAATAGAAATACCAATAATGTAGAATAATTGGATTTTGTGAGCATCAATATGCCATATATGAGAGAATATGTTAGCAGAGAAGTGAATGACAAATGCTGTGTTTGTAGAATTCTCGCAAATATCCACACAGTAAAGACTACTATGCAAAGACCAATGATGTTCGTGGAGGTCTGCGGCAGAGACCATAGTATGTGAGGGGATGTCACCATGGCCAGTCCACTGAGGAAAATTACGGAATCATTTGCTATGTATCCTCTTAGCAGATTTACCCAGAACATGAGTGCCACAATAGTCAATGAAGTGTTCACCAAAATTCCTACAATGAACACTGTATATTCGCCACAAGTCTGACTGATTTGTTTTGGGTAACGCTTGAAGCCATCCGCAACTCTGCAAAAAGTAGAGATGATCGCAGGATATATAGGACGATTTACTCTAACCTTTTCTGTATAGTAATGATGTGGAAAAAATGAAGCAATATCGATCCATCCCGAGCATATCTTCATTTTGTAGGACGCAGACTACAGATGCAGATAGATCGAACCATCATATTTCTCATTTCCATCCTTCTTATTATGCTTCTCTTTTCTCTAATCTACCCTGTTATCTACGAAGCTCGAGGCAAGAGCTGGGAAAATGCCTTGGATTCCCTAGGGAAAAGCCGGCAGCAACTCACGTACTTGGAGACATTCTACTAGTTGAACACAGATATTAAATGAAGATATGCTAAGGTTGATAGGATTAACATAAACACGCTCAACTGGATTGCGCTCGATTTTCCTGCCGGCCACGTTGGAAGAATGATGAATATACTCCAGAGTAAGCAAGAAATCATTAGAAGTAATAGATGATATGAATCGGTATTGTTGCGATACTGTACGATGAAGTACGAAGCTCTGTTAACTATGTCCGAGTGAATATGGAGCAAAAGTAATATAGTTGAGCCAAGAAGAAACACTAGATACAGAATCCGCATGGGGAGGATATTCTGAGAGAGAAAGATTCCGGGGGCGGCTGTTGAGAGGGAGAGAAGAATTACAAAGAGGAAAATGGAATTGTGTTGAGACAGTCTCTTTGAATCCATAGTGAGTGCTCTCTTACCACATGGGCCTGGGTAGGCACTGCCGGCAGCCTAGCCGCCGCGCAGCCGCGGCAGGCCGGCTTCTTGCCACGCGGCGTTGAGCACCTCATACGACTGCCGAGCGGCAGCGAAGGGATCGTAGTCCGGCCGGGCCTGGACCTGCTTGCTGATTTCCACCGTGATCGAGCCGGTGTAGCCGGCTGCGTCCATCGCCTTGAGGTACCGAGTGTAGTCCATCTCGCCCTCGCCAGGGATCAGGAACTCGTAGTCGGGCAGCACGCCGCGCTCGTCCTTGACATGGGTGTGGACGCTCACGGGGGCCATGGGCGGGACGGTTTCCTCGATGCTCATGCCTTGGACGTTGAAGTGGCTAATATCGAAGTTCACCTTCAGCCAAGGCGAGTCAATCTGGTCGAGGAGCCAGAGCGTCTTTTCCGGTGAGTTCAGGCCTTGGCCAACGTGCGGCTCCAGCGCAATCACCACGCCCTGGGACTCGCCGTAGCGCGCAAGCTCGCCGATTCGCTCGACGGCAAGCTCCTTGTCGGTCTCCCAGTTCTCCGGCGCGCCGCCGGTGGCGGTATTCAGCGGTGGTGGTCCGTCGGCCCCGGCCAAGTCCACGGCGAGGTCTACCGTCGCTTGCAGGCGCGCGAGGTTCTGCCGATACTCGTCTTCAGGTGTGAGCAAGGGGACGTGTCCCGCAATTGCCGGGAGGTCTACTTGGGAGTCGTCGTAGAGTTGGCGAATGGCGCGTCGGGCCGGCGCGTCGAGCGTAGACAACTCCGTTACCCAGCCGGGGATGACGGTCAGCTCGACCGCCTCGAATCCCAGCTTGGCGAGATAGGGGATCGCCACGTCGGCTGGTAGGGTGGGCATGCCCCAGGTGCTATAGCCGAGCTTCATCATGGTCACTTACTCCTTCCATGTGGTGGGGGAACGTACAGGCTAGAAAGCCGGGAGCGATCCGCCCGGCAGGCCACAGGTGGCGATTGTCATGCTGATGATGACGAGGAGGCCGATGCCGGCCAGGATAGCGGTGGACCACCGCCGCTGACCGCGGTCGGAGGTGCTCCTGCGGGACAGGGTATTGACGGCACGGGCGCGAACTGCCCGTCGCCGGCTGGCGGCGGAGCGCTTGCTTCGTGGCATGGTGGTACCCCGATTTCCTGGTGCGCGCGGCGGACGTGAACTACCGGCGCGGTAGCGTCCGCAGCTTGCGGCGCATGCGTAACAAGCCTCTGATGTCGGCGATGGCGGTAGGTACGATACTGACGCGCGAGTCCAAGTCCTCTACCCACTCGACAGGCACTTCGGCGATGCGGTAACCAAAATGCTCGGCGAGGAGCAGCAGTTCGGTGTCGAAGAACCAACTGGTGTCCTCGATCAGCGGCAAAAGCTCATCCGCGGCCCGGCGCGTCAGGGCCTTGAAGCCGCACTGCGCGTCGGAGAAATGATGCCAGAATAGCGCCTTAATCAGCAGATTGTAGCCTTGCGACAAGGCTTCTCGCCTGAAGGAGCGGCGGATGCGCGAGGCCGGCGTCAGGCGAGAGCCAATCGCCACGTCATGGCCTTGTCGTAGCGCATCGAGCAGGGGGTGGAAGGCCAGCAGATTCGTGGAAAGGTCCACGTCCATATAGGCCACGAGGTCGGAGTCCGTGGCCAGCCAGGCGTGCTTGAGTGCCCGTCCCCGGCCGCGTTGGGCCAGGTAGAGGTAGGCGATGTCGGCATATTCTTGTGCCAGGGTCTGGGCATCAGCTGCCGTAGCGTCGGTCGAGCCGTTGTCGGCAACGATGATGCGGCACTCGTAGCCGGCAGCCGCGGCGACGTGCTCGTTCAGAAAGGCGCGCAGGATCAGCACCTGCCGCCGCAGCGTCGCGGCCTCGTTGAGCACCGGGATGACGATGGAGACTGTCAGAAGGTCCACTGGCTAGTCCACATAAGGGCGTGCTGCTACTCGATGCTGTGCCGGAAGAGCTTCCGCGATCCAGAACGGTCGCCGCGATTATAGCAGCGGCTGGTTTGCCTCTCTTCTGACGAGGATCGCTCTGTCGCGGGGATGCTAGACCGGAGTGTGGGGAGCATACGCATGGATAGGGTAGAGAAGTCTCGACCGGCGTGGTTAGTGACGTTGTTAGAGGAGTTGCACGCACCCCTATCGGCCGCAGACAAGGCCGCACTACACGAGTCCGGCCGGTGTATGGATGCCCACCGGGTCAAGCTGGGTCCCGGTCCCACGGTCCCAGAGATGGTCCGGGCAGAGCGTAGTACCAACTATGAGAGGGGTTGAGGCCTACCGGCACATCGTCCCCGACACCAGTGTGGCTGGGAAGTGGTACTTGGACGATGAATCGCTCGTCCAGCAGGCCCGGCTGCTTTTCAGATCTGTCGAAACGGGGAAGGTGCGCGCTATTGTACCGTCCTGTTTCTGGTATGAACTTGTCACATCTACTCGCTAGAGGACATTCCTCTGCCAACGGAGTAGTGTGACTGCCGCTGCCGCAGGAGAGCGCTCTAGCCGGCGGTGGCAATGCGGACCGGCTCTTCGACATAGTCCGGCTCGTCTTCGCTGGTGCTGAAGCCGGTGGTGTAGAGCCGGAAGTAGTAGCCCTCTGCGCCCAACAGCTCTGCGTGGGTGCCCTGCTCCACGAGCCGGCCACGATCCAGCACCAAAATCCGGGTGGCATTCTTGATCGTCGAGAGGCGGTGGGCAATGATGAGCGCCGTGCGATCCTGCATCAGCTGGTCCAAGCCCCGCTGAATCAGCAGCTCCGTCTCCGTGTCCACCGACGAGGTGGCCTCGTCGAGAATGATGATGCGTGGGTCAATGAGCAAGGCGCGTGCCAACGAGATGAGTTGCCGCTGTCCCCCCGATACGTTGCCGCCCCGTTCTTCGACAATCGAGTCGTAGCCGTCCGGTAGCCCGGCGATAAACGGATGCAGGCCTACGAGCTTGCTCGCTCGCACAATGTCCTCGTCGGCGGCCTCCGGCCAACCATAGGCGATGTTCTCACGGACCGTGCCGGCAAACAGGAACGGCTCTTGGAGCACCAGACCGATCTGCTGGCGCAGACTCTTCTGGGTCACTGCGCGCACATCGTGCCCGTCAATCAGCACGGCGCCGCTCTCCACGTCGTAGAAGCGCATGAGGAGGCGGATAACCGTGCTCTTGCCGGCCCCGGTGCGTCCGACGAAGGCGAGGCGGTCGCCAGGATTGACGGTGAACGACAAGTCTTCGAAGACCGGTACCTGGGGATGGTAGCCGAACCGCACATGGTCGAACTCGATATGTCCCTTCACCGCTGGCAGCGTGCCGGCGTCGGCGCGATCCGCGACCTCGATCTCGGTCTCCAGCAGACCAAAAATGCGCTCGCCCGCGGCCATGGCCGCTTGCAGCACGTCGAACCGCGTCGTGAGGTCCCGGATCGGCTCGAAGAACCGGGTGATGAACAGCATGAAGGCCGTCAGCACACCGATGGTCAACTCGGAGGCAGCATCACCGAGAATCCACTGTCCGCCTACCCAGAGCAATAGCACCGTGGCGGCGGCATCCAGCAGGTCCGTTACGGGGAAGATGCCGGCGTGGGGGCCGATGGTGGCGTAGGTAGCCTGGAGATTATAGTCGTTCACAATGTCGAACTGGGCTGAATTGCGCTCCTCGCGGCGAAATGCCTGCACAATACGCATCCCCACTATGTTCTCGGCGAGGTTGGAATTCATGTCGGCCACGGCCAGCCGCAGCCGCCGATAGGCGTTGCGGCCGTAGCGGGCAAAGAGACGGGCAATCACGTACATCACTGGCAGGACCGTGAACGTAACAAGGGTGAGCTTCCAGTTCATGCTCGTCATAATCGCAATCGTCCCGACGAGCAGGACAAAGTCGGCGATGGTGCTCGTCAAGCCTTGTGTTAGCACTTCATTCAGTGCGCTGACATCGGACGTTTGCCGCGAGATGACCTCACCGACGGCGGTCCGGTCGTAGTAGCGCAGCGAGAGCGACTGCAAGTGCGTGAACAGCCGGCTGCGAATATCGAGCAGCACCCGCTGTCCGATCCACGACAGTAAATACGTTTGGGCGCAGGAGACGGCCCAGAAGACGGCCAGCGAGGCCACAAAGGCGAGGGCCGTCGCATTCAGAATGCCCAAGTTGCCGGACCGCTCCTTAGTCCCGATACCGTGGTCAATGGCGACTTGGATAAGCACGGGCTGCACCATCATCATGCCCGAGACGACGATGACGAGGAGAAACGCGAGGAACATCCGGCGCCGATACGGGTACAGCAATCCGCCGAAGCGGCGCAGCACGTCGCGGTCGGTCAGGCGGCGGGCGTTCGGATCGTAGTCCGGGAGGTCGGCATAGAAGTTCATCCAGCGGCCGCCCATGACTAGCCTTGCTCCTTCCGCACGCCGTCGCCATGTGCCGGGTCCCCGTTCGAGGAGACCCCGTCAGGGGGCGTTCCGTTGCTCGCCTCCGACTGCTGGCGAGCGGCCGAGTATTCCTCCTGGTCGCGCATCTGTGCCTCGTAGATGCGCTGGTAGGGACCGTCTTTTTGGATAAGCTCCTCGTGCTTGCCGCGCTGGACGATCTTCCCCTGCTCCATGACCAACACTTGATCGGCGCGCTTGACGGTCGAGAGCCGGTGGGCGATGACGAACGTGGTCTTCCGGCTCATCACGTCCTGGAGCGCCTGCTCGATACGGTATTCCGTCTCCATGTCCACGCTGGAGGTCGCATCGTCCAGGATCAGGATGCGCGGCTCGACGAGGATGGCACGGGCTAACGACACCCGCTGACGTTGGCCGCCGGATAGCATCGCGCCGCGGTCGCCGACTTGAGTCTCGTAGCCGTCGGAAAGCCCCGAGGCAAAGTGATGCGCCTCGGCGCGCGTGGCAGCGCCCTCGACCTCCGTCAGCTCGGAGTCCGGGCGACCGTAGGCGATGTTGCTCCGCACGCTCTCCGAGAAGAGGAACGGCTCCTGGGGCGCGATGGTCATGTGCCGGCGCAGGCTCCTGATCGTGAGGTCACGCACGTCTTGTCCGTCAATGAGCACTCGGCCGCGCGTGGCGTCGTAAAATCGGGGGATGAGCCCGGTCAGGGCACTCTTGCCGGCGCCCGTCTCGCCGACCAAGGCGACGACTTCCCCGGGCTTGGCTGTGAGGTTGACGTCTTGCAGCACCGGCATGCCCGGCTCGAACTCGAACCAGACGTGCTCCAGGCGTACCTCACCCTCGATCTCTTCTAGCTCGCGGGCGTCCTCCCGGTCTTTGACCTCCGGGATCCTATCGAGCACCTCGAAGATGCGTCGGGAGGAGGCACCGGCGCCGGCGACCATGTTGATGATCCAGCCAAACCGGCGACTCGGCCCAATCAGGCGGTTGAGGAGGAATTGGAAGCCGATCAGGAGACCAATGGTCACCGTACCGTCAAGTACGAGCCGGCCGCCCCACCAGACAACGAGGATGGCCCCTAGCCCGGCAATGGCCATGAGTAGCGGCTGGCGCAGCGCCATAGCACGCGCCAGTCGGATCGCACGCTGGAACAGCTCCTCGATGCATTGCTGGAACTTGGCGATCTCGCGTGGCTCTTGCGCGAATGCCTTCACGACGCGCACGCCGGCAGCGTTTTCGGCCATGACGCCGGTGACGGTGCCGTACTGCTGCTGCACCCGGCCATAGAGCGGACCGGCGACGTTTCCGAAACTGAGGCCAGCCCAGATCATCAATGGTAAGGTCACGATAGCGAGCAGTGTCAGTTGCCAGTTCCAGAAGACCATCACTCCCAACGTGATGATGTAGGTCCCCGCAGCCACGACAAAGCCCGTCGTTCCGTGGCCCATGAACCGCTGCACCGCGTCAACGTCGGAGGTCGCGCGGGCGATGAGCTGCCCGGTGTCGGCGCGATCCAAGTAGGCAAACGACATCCGCTGCAGGGCCGTATACACCTCCTTACGGATGTCGCGGGCGGCGCGTGCCTCGTAGACGTGGAAGAGCGAATAGTAGCCGTAGCCGATGATCGCTTTGGTGAGGAACAGCCCGGTCGCGACCAGCAGCGCCCTGGTGAGCACGTCCGGGTTACCCGCGGCGATGCCGTCGTCAATCGCCCACTGGATTTGCCTGGGAATGGCCATGTCCATGGAGATGGAGACGAGCCAACAGGCATAGCTGATCGCGATAAGGTGCCAGTAGGGGCGGAGATACCCTAGCACGCGGAGGATGTCCCGCCACGAGCCACCCTCGCCGGAGCCAAGTGTGAGTGAGCGGGGTACTCGTGTCCCTGCACCAGGGCCACCGGCGCCGCTACCCATGATCCCGGAGCCGAGGCCGATCATGCGCTCGCTACCGTAATCCCGGCTGGCCGGCTGCCCCAACGTGGGCAGCGGCGCCAGCCCTTTCGGTCGGCCGCAAGACGATAGAGGGGAGGATTCATTGCAGTTCCCGCGGTGAGCACCAGCGAGGGTACCACGCTCGCAACTTAACAGCCACGTTATCGTTGTGTACGCTCAGGGTCGAAGCAGTCGACTCGCGGCGCGAGACTGGCCGCCGGAGGCGTAGGAAACACCGATGCCGGACAGTTCCCCCGAGGCTGACCGATGGATGCCGTCCGCCTCAGCACGGGCCGGACTGGCCGCGCTGCGCCGCCATGTCGCCGGCCACCGGCACGGCCGCATCTTTATCATCTCCGCGCCGTCGGGCGCCGGCAAGGACAGTGTGATCGAGCGGCTGAAGCAGGATGAGGTGGCAATCAACTATACGTTGCACACGACCACGCGCCGGCCGCGGCCCGATGAGGTTGACGGTACGCACTATCGCTTCATCACGCCGGGGGAGTTCTGTGCCGAGCGCGACCGGGGCGGCTTCTTGGAGTGGGCAACCTACCTCGACAGCTACTACGGCACGCCGCGGGCGCCGGTGGAGCAGGCGCTGGCGCGTGGGGGGGCGGTGCTGGTCAAGCCCGACGTGCAGGGCGCGATGCAGATTCGTGCCCAGTATCCTGATGCCGTCCTGATCTTTTTGGCGCCGCCGGACACCGATGAGCTGGTCGCCCGGCTGTCCGGTCGCGGCACCGAGAGCCAAGCGGAGCGACAGCGCCGCGTCGAACGATCACTGGCGGAGATTGCACACATCCCGCAGTACGACTATCTGGTCATCAACCACCACGGACGGCTCGACGACACCGTGGCCAAAGTCAAGGCCATTATCGTCGCCGAGCAACAGCGCGTGCGCGCTGCGCCGTGCCGTCCGTGAAGCGTCTCAAGGAGGCAAAGTACGTGGCAAGCCTAGCCATCAACGGCGGTAATCCTGTCCGCGCAGCGCCCTGGACACGTTGGCCGCGTGCCGACGAGCGTGCCCTGGAGCTGGTCACGGCGGTTCTACGCAGCGGACACTTGAGCGACGACGGGCCGATGGAGCGGCAGTTCGCAGCGGATTTCGCGTCCTTCTGCACGGCAGCGCATGGGGTCTGCGTGATGAACGGCACCGTCTCGCTGCGCGTGGCGCTCGAAGCCGCGGGCGTGCAGGCGGGAGACGAGGTGATCGTGCCCGGCCTCACCTGGGTCGCCACCGCCGGTGCGGCCGTGGACATCAACGCTGTCCCGATTTTCGTGGACGTTGACCCCGAGAGCCTGTGTATAGACCCCGCGGCGGCGGCGGCAGCGATTACGGACCGCACGCGGGCGATCATTCCCGTCCATCTCTCCTGCGCCGTCGCCGACATGGGCGCCTTGCTGGAGGTGTGTGGCAGTCATAACACCTCGCGCCCCGACGATGAGCGGATTTGGGTGATTGAAGATTGCGCCCACAGTCACGGCGCCCAGTGGCGCTTGCCCGATGGCAGCGTGCGGGGCACCGGTTCGATGGGAGACTTCGGCTCGTTCAGCTTCCAGTCCAGCAAATCGCTCTCGACCGGTGACGGGGGCATTATCCTGACCTCGGACGAGGAGCTGGCCGACCGCTGCTGGTCGCTCCGCAACGTCGGCCGGGCACGCCATCCCGGCCAGACGCCGGGCTACGGGAACAACTATCGGCTAACCGAGCTACAAGCGGCCGTGTTGCGGGCGGGCTTCGAACGGTTGCCGGCGGAGATGGCGCACCGCCAGCGAAACGCCGACTACCTCACGCGCGGTATCGCCGACCTGCCGGGCCTGCGGCCCCTCGCCCGCGACCCGCGGCTGGTCCACCAGGCGTTCTACGGCTACATCATTCGCTATGACGCCGCGGCGTTCGACGGGGTGCCCAAGGCGACGTTCCTGCGCGCGCTCAAGGCCGAGGGAATCTTCTCCGCGCCGGGCTACCTGCCGGTCTACGAGCAAGAGCTGTGGCACATTGATCGCTGCCGCTTTCCCTTCGCGAGTCGGTACGACCCGGCAGCGGACGACTACGATCCGCCGCACTGTCCAGTGGCGGAGCAGGCGTCGCACAACGAGGTCATCGCGCTCCCGCAGCCATTACTGCTCGGCTCGCAGTCTGATATGGATGATGTGCTCGCGGCCCTGACCAAGCTGGTCGAGCACCGCGCGGAGCTAGCCGGTTCAGCGGCGGCCTAACCGTCTGCCCGTGAGATTCCCGCGAAAGCGGGACGAGGACGGGGGAGGCGCAACGACCCGATACGGCACGACGCCGATGACAGCCACGAGCGACCAGGGAAAGCCGCCGGGTGCCGTAGCCGAATTCGAGGCGGTCGCGGTGGCCGTGGCCGCTTACGGGTCGCACGACCCGCGGCGCTTCACCTACACGGTGCCGGAGCACCTGCATGGGCGCCTTCGGCCGGGGCATCTTGTGACGGTGCCGTTCGGGGAGCGTACCACCTACGGCGTCGTCACCGCGCCCGTGACGAAGCAGCCCGACTTCGAACTTCGCGCTGTCGAGCGCCTGTTGCACCCGACGCCGCTTGTCTCCCCCACCCACCTGGACCTGGCCGTTTGGCTGGCCGATACCTACGTCGCGTCGGCGTTCAGCGCCGTCCGGCTCGTGCTACCGCCCGACTTGGAAACGTGGCTGCAACGCTTGCTTGACGTCGAAAGCGGTAAAGCTTCGCGCCTCGTGCTGCCGCCTGACCCGGAAGCCTGGCTGGATCGGGTCTTGGTGGTCACTGACCAAGTCCCCGACCAGGCAAGCAATCGCTGGGGCGAGGCACATCGTCGCTGGTTTGCGCTACTGAGCCGTGGCCTCCGAGTGCGGTGGCAGCAAGCCTGTGATGTCGTCGGCAGTGCGGCAGCGAGCCGCCTGTACCGCCACTGGGCCAAGCGCGGCTGGCTAGTCAGCACATACGAGGTTGTTCTACCGTCGCTACTCGACGATAGCCTCGACCGGCCAGCGAGCGGCGAGGGGACCACCCTAGCCTCTTCAGGTAGTAGCCACGAGGTCAGCGTGCTCCACGCCGCGCTGCCGCAGACTCGGTTCGACCACTACCGGACGCCGATTCGGGGCTGTGTCGAGGCTGGGCGGCAGGCGCTCTTGCTCGTCCCGGACCGCCAGCAGATCGGGCCAGCGCTCGACCGGCTTCAACTCGACGATCTCCGCGTAGCAACCTGGCACGCGCAGCAAGGGCAGAAGGAGCGCTTGGAGCACTGGGCGCGTGCCCAGGCAGGCACCATCGACCTCGTTGCCGGCGTGCGGTCGGCGCTCTTCGCGCCGCTGCCGCGACTCGGCCTTATCATCGTCGAGCAAGAGCACGACGATGCCTACAAGAACGACGCGACGCCACGCTACCGCGCTTCGACGGTAGCCGTCGAGCTAGGCCGGCTGACCGGCGCTCGCGTTGTCCTCGGGAGCGCCACACCGGATGCCGCCACCTACTTGCAGGGGCGCCGGGGCGTGTGGACGCTCGACCAGCCTCCCGAAAAGGACACACCGCGATCCGTCGAGATCGTTGACCTGCGCCGCGAGCGCACGGTGGGCCGGCAGGAGCTGGTAAGCCGAGCGTTGCACCGGACGCTCGGCGCAACGCTGTCGTCCGGCGAGCGTGCCATCCTCCTGCTGACGCGCCGTGGGGCCGCCCATTCGCTGCGCTGCCGCGATTGTGCTTACGTCCTGCGTTGCCCGCGCTGCACGACGCCAGCGGCGGTCCACGGGCAGCGGGCGCGTCTGCTGTGCCACTATTGCGGCTCGGCCCTGCACATCCCGGCTCTCTGCCCGCAGTGCGGTGGGACGCGGCTACGGGCGCAGGGGCCGGGCACGCAGGGGCTGGAGACCGAGCTACGGACGTTGTTTCCGCGCACGACGGTCTTTCGCTGGGATGCCGATTCGGAGTGGCCGCCGGGTGGGCCGACGCAGGTGCTGGCGGCCTTTGCCCGCGGTGACATTGCCGTGTTGGTCGGCACCCAGCGTCTGCTGCGGATGCCGGGCCGTGTTGCTACGCCGCTGGTGGGGATCGTTGACGCGGATACCGGGCTACATCTGCCCGATTTTCGTGCCGCCGAACAGGTCTTTCGCAGCCTGTTGGGCGCTGCCGCCCTGGCGGAAAGCACGAGCACCCGGCCGGCTCGTGTGCTCGTACAGACGCGCGAGCCGCAGCACTACTGCTTTCGCGCCTTCTTGCTCCCGCGACGCGCGCCGACCGGACCCGGCGCGGCCCTGGACCCCGCCGACCTCCGCGCCGCCTATGCTCGCTTCATGGCGGCCGACGGCGTTGATCGGCGGGAGTTGGGGTATCCACCGTATGGCGTCTTGTGGCGACTGCTGTATCTGCATCGGTTGGACAGCACGGCCGAGCGCGAGGCGACGCGCTGCGCGATCACCCTGCGAAACGCCGTCGCGGAGCAGTCCGCTCCCGCCGCCGCAGACGAGGTGGAGATCATCGGTCCGGCACCGGCGTACATCCGCCGGCTGCGCGACCGCGCGCGCTGGCACGTGCTGTTGCGCGGCCCAAGTCACCGGCTGGCCGAGCTGGTGTCCCACGTTCCCCGGGGCTGGACGATAGACACTGATCCGACCACCCTGCTATGATCTTCCGCGTTGCCCGGATGACTGGGCAATGTCAACAGAGTCTCGTACCCGATCTCCAATTGGTTCGTCCAGGGCGAGCGTTATGGCAATCCGACCGATCCTGACCGAAGGCCATCCCATGCTGCGCCAGAAGGCGAAAAAGGTGCGGCGCATTGACGCCTCGCTGCGGCGCCTGGTTGACGATATGTTCGACACGATGCATGACGCGGACGGTCTCGGTTTGGCCGCGCCGCAGGTCGGCGTGCCCCTGCGGCTCATCGTGATCAAGCATGAAGGCGAGCGCTACGTCCTGTTCAACCCGGAGATTACCCGGCAGCGTGGCTCGGTCACTGATGATGAAGGCTGCCTCAGCATGCCGCGGTGGTTCGGGCCGGTCGCCCGCAGCGAGCAGGTGACCGTCAAGGGGCGTGACCACGCGGGCAAAGCTGTGCGCCTCAAGCTGGAGGGCCTCGTGGCGCGTGCAATCCAGCACGAGGTGGACCACCTCGAGGGCATGCTGTTCACGGATAAGATCGAGGACCGCACCGAACTCCGCTATGTAGACCCAGCGCAGGACACCGACCCCCACTCCGCAGCCACCGACGACCCGGACGGCGCAGCGCCCTCGGACGAGCCGGATCAGCAAGCGGCCGCGTCGTAGCGCGCCTCGTCCCCGGAGGCGAGAGGACCATGTTGACTACGGCGACACCGGTACCGCCGACGAGCCGCCCGGCACGGGCTGTCTTCATGGGCACACCCGACTTCGCCGCCGTCGTCTTGCAGCGCCTGCTGCAACGGCCGGACCTGGTGACGCTGGCAGCGGTGGTCACGCAGCCGGACCGGCCGGCCGGGCGGGGCCGTCGGCTCGAGCAGCCGCCGGTGAAGGTAGCAGCGGCGGGTGCCGGTATCGAAGTTGTCCAGCCCGTGAGTGTCCGCCGCCCGCGGTTTGTGGAGTGGCTCCGGCGCGTGGCGCCCGATCTGCTGCTGGTAGCGGCGTATGGGAAAATCCTGCCGCCGGCGGTTCTGGCCATACCACCACGCGGCGCGCTCAACGTGCATGCGTCGCTCTTGCCCCGCCATCGCGGCGCCTCGCCGGTCAGTGCCGCGCTGCTCGCCGGCGACACGGTGACGGGCGTCTCACTGATGCTGATGAACGAGGCGATGGATGCCGGCCCGGTCCTGGCCACGGCCGCGGAGCCGATTGCTCCCGACGACACCACCGAGACGCTGACGGAACGGTTGTCCTCGCTGGGAGCCGCACTACTCGTCAACACCATCCCGCAGTGGTTCGCCGGCACGCTGACGGCGCAGCCGCAGGACAGCGGCCAGGCGACCTACTGCCGCCCCCTGCGGCGCGGCGATGGCCGGTTGCTGTGGGACGAGCCGGCCGCGTACTTGGCCCGTCAGGTGCGGGCAATGATCCCGTGGCCCGGCGCCTACACCTATTGGGCGGGGCAGCAGCTCAAGGTGTGGGCGGCCACGGCGCTCCCTACTGCTGCCGGCAGCGCCACGCCGCCGCTGCCCGGCACGGTCGTCGAACGGGACCGCCAACCGGCGGTGGTGTGTGGCGAGGGCTTCCTCGCCCTGAACGAGGTACAACTCGCCGGCCGGCGCCGGTTGTCCGCTGCCGACTTCCTCCGTGGGCAGCGCGCCTTTGTCGGCGCACGGCTCACCGCCGGCTGACCCGGTTCATTCCTAGGCAGTTGATTGCACTGCCTTGAAGCGGTAGCCGTTGAAGCGGTAGCCGCGCCGTGCTACTATGAGTTCGCTCTCTGCCAAGAGTACGCGGTCCCGCCCGCGACTTCGTGGGGTGATACATGCCCCCTTGCGGTCCAGCGGGAGTGCAGCTTTTGGCAGAGAGCTACCATCCCACCTGCAAGGGGGTTTCCTGTGCAAGGCGCAGTAGAGACGGTCTGTGTGTGCGATTCGCGGATATTCGTTTGCTCAACCGACCGCGGCTTAACCGCTTGCGGGTGGCACAACCCTGGCACGTTTTAATTGGAGGTACGAAATGTCCACACGGAAGTCAGCGCTCGGACCGGTACCGTTTTGGCTCTCCGTAGCCGGAGCACTCTTGACGCTGGTTGGCCTGTTTTGGGTCAACGGCCTGTCTCGTGCTTTTGCCCAAAACGATGTCACGCCTCCAACGATAACATCCATATCCATCACGAGCGACCCTGACGAAAACGACGCCGACTTGGGTGCTTACTCTATCGGTCGCGCGGGCGGCGATATCGTGCAATCGTCCAATTGGGCTTCTGGCGTCTACCGCATCGGCGATGATGTTCAGGTGACGGTGATGTTCAGCGAGAACGTAACTATTACTGGCTCGCCGCAACTGGAACTGGCCATCGGATCCAACAATAGGACTGCTGAGTACGAGAGCACCGACGACAGCGCAGTGGTCTTCAGCTACACGGTGGCAGAAGGCGACTCGGACTCTGACGGAATCGTCATAAATGCCAATAAGCTAACTCTGAACGGCGGCACCATAAAGGATGCGGCGGACAACGATGCCAACCTGTCCCACAACGCCCTGGCTGATCAGGATGGCCACAAGGTGGACGGTATTCGGCCCAGGATAGCGAGATTTTTCCTTGCGTCTAGCACCGGCGGGAGCGACGGGGCCTACTCCGAAGGCGAAGAAATGATCATTGTCGCCGAATTCACCGAGGACCACCCTCGGGGCAGTGTCACCGGGCCGCCACAGGTCAAACTGGACTTCGATGGCGAGGAAAAGATGGCCCGATGGGACATTTCTCTTCTCTTCAACTCTCCCCAAGACTATGGCATTTTCGGCTACGTAGTACAGGAAGGCGATCTGGACAGTGACGGGGTGACCATCAGTGCCAATTCAATAGAGCTGAACGGCGGTTTCATCAGGGACACCGCCGGCAACGATGCCGTCCTGACCCACTCGGCCGTGACTGCCAGTTCAAGCTTCATAGTGGATGCGGTTGCCCCTACCGTTTCGTCCATCACCATCACTTCCGACCCCGGGGATGACGATACCTACGGGCCCGGCGACAAGATCGAAGTCACCGTGACCTTTAGCGAGAATATGAGCCTTCCCACAAGCATTACTTGCAGTAGCGATGTGGTTCATTGCAAAGCCGAGCTTGAGCTCGACATAGGAGGCACCGCCAGGACCGCCGCCTACGAGAGCCACGATGGCGCGGAGGTGGTCTATGCCTACACCGTGCAGGCTGGGGACACTGACGACAACGGCATCTCCATCGGCGCCAATAAGCTGACGGGTAAACGGATCATGGATGCCACAGGGAAGTTCGGATACGCAATAAACGACGCTGATTTGAGCCACAATGCCGTTGCCGACGACCCGGGGCACAAAGTGTCCGTTGCGCCGGTGACGATTAAGCCGCCTGTGGTGGAGCCGCCTGGGCCGCCGAGTAAGCCAACCGGGCCGCCGGGTGGGCCATCCGCGCCATCAACACCAGGGGTTCCTGCAGCCCAGGCGGCCCCAGCAGCGCCACGCGCGCCAGCCACACCTGCCGGCGTCCTCGGCATGACCAGCGAAGCTACCGTCAGCGAACTTCCTGGAAACCGCCTCCAAATCCAGCGGCATGACGTACCGGAAGCCTCATTCGAACTGGACATTGGCTCGATCTCGGCGGATGGGATGACCGTGGTGATGTCAGGAGTGATTCGCGACGGGACCTGGGGCCAGACGTACTTTGTCGTCCGGCGGGAGTCCGATGGGCGCATCGTCCGCCGCTGGGTGCCGCCTGACAGCCCGTTTGTGTCGCAGATCCCGTGGGCGGTGGTGAACACCCAATTCACCGTCCCAGTGGGGGTATTGGGGGCCATTCCTCTCGACGACCAGTTTCCCAAGCCGAACATGCTGACGCGGCGCTTCGATGGCGGCGATGATCGGATCTTGGCCTACGATGCGGAACTAGGGCAGTGGCGGCACGTGCCGGACCTAGCGACGTTCCAGGCGCTGGGCTTCTACTGGTGCAACGTGACGGCGGCGGATGCGGGCTTCTTCGACCGGATCACGCTGGGCCCGCCGTATCCGGCGAGCAACGTGCCGGCCCGGGGCGACTACCCGGTGTGTCAGACGTGAGGCCGGCCTTCCTCACCACCTGACCCCTCTACTTGACGCCAAGCGCCGGTTCGCCCTGCCAGGTCGGCGCGACGACGCCGGGAGTTGGGGGCTGTCGGCGGCCCGCCGCGTCGTAGTGGGTGTGGGTGGGCGAGCGGTGGGGTGTAACGGTCAGGTAGTACACCGCCGGCTTGTCGCCAACGCAGGTAACGCGGTGCTTCTCGTGGGGCCAGGCCACGACGGCTTGACCGGCCGTGGCGATCACCGTCTCGTCCTCGATCTCGAAGCGGATCGCCCCTTCCAGGACGACCCACACCTCGATACCGCCGGATTCTTCGTGGCTGTGGAAGTTCCCTAGCCTCTCGCCCGGCTCGGCGCGAATAAACCGCGCCCGCACCTCGGGGACGGCGACGGCCGTGCCCATCGGATCGTCGCGCCAATCGAACGTTCTGGCTGGCATGGTCGCAACTCCCTCCGGTGGTGGCAGTCGGTACGGCAGATTATAGCCCCTTCCCCTTTAGAGAGGGAAACTATCGGGATGGCTAGCCGGCTGCTGGAAAAGGGGATATGACTGTGCCGGCCGAGTTGACGTTTACCATCATCTGCCTTAGCATCCCTGCTCTAGCAAACGCTGCCGCCGCCGCACGAGTGAGGAAACGCATGAGCGAAGCTACCTTTACTATCGGATACGCCGGCCCCGCCATCGAGAACGGCGAAATGAACGTCCGCGACTTGGCCCCAGCCATGATTGCCACAGCAGATCTATTCACCGAAGCTAACTCGCACATCAACAGGGACAGCGCGACCGTGACCGTCAACTTCACAGCAAGACGAGCCGGGTCCATTGATATTGTCCTGCAAGTCATCCAACAAACTACCTCCGCCGCCGTTGACCTCTTCTCAACCAAAGAGGCTTTTGCACTCGCCACCGCCTACACACTCGCAAGACTCATCTTCGATGCCGCAGGACTCATCAACTTCTTCAAGAACACGCAGGGTAAGGCAGCAGAGAAAGTGGAGACAATCTCCGACGACGAAGTTCGGATCACTATCGAGGGGAAGAGCATCGTTGTCGCAAGAACCATCCACGAGCTTTCGGAAAAGCGTCCTATCCGTGATGCGATGGATGATCTCATCAAGAACCCCCTGCAACATGAGGGGATCACCGAGTTTCGATCCACCTACAACGGTCACACCGAGAAAGTCACCGAGGATGAGTCCGAATTTCTCAGTATGCCCAGCCAGATTGTATCCCAAAACAAAACCACGCGGTGGTATACCATTCTCAGACTCACATTAGAAGGGAACACCAAATGGAACCTCACCGATGGTAGTAAACCCATCTCCGTAACTATTGCCGATCCGCAGTTCCGAGACAGAGTCGAGAGGCGACTGGAACGCTTTATCAAGGGCGACCGCTTGCACTGCACGGTATATGAAGAACAGACAGACACTCGCTCCGGTCTCAGAACCGAGTATACCGTTCTCAAGGTCCACGACCATAGCCATGAGCGTGTGCAGTTGCCCTTCCCCAGCGACGACACTCAATAATCACCGACTGACGACGGCCCTCCAGTGAGTTAGACCGGAGGGCCGTCAAATGGGCTGGGGGAGCGGCGCAGTGCTGCTCCTTAGAGATGGGGTTGGGGCGCACCATCTCTGCCGTGGCGAGCCGCGGCCGGCCCCTTCCCTTTAGGGAGGGGGTTGGGGGTAGGTGCGCCCGCTACATGTGGATGGCGCGCCCCTCGGTTGCCAGGGCGGCTTCCTTGACCACCTCGCTCAACGTCGGGTGCGCGTGGACCAGGCGGCCTAGCTCGTTCGTCGTGCCTTCGAGGAGCTGCACTGCGCCGACCTCGGCCAGCAGCTCCGTCGCCTCGGGGCCGATGAGGTGCGCTCCCAGGACCTCGCCATACTGCGCGTCGGCGACGATCTGGGCGAAGCCGTTGTGGTCGCCGAGCGCCAGCGCCTTGCCCGAGGCCTGGAGCGGGAACGTGCCGACCTGCACCTCGTAGCCCTGCTCGCGCGCTTGCGCCGCGGTGAGGCCCAGGCTGGCGATTTGCGGATGGGTATAGACCGGCTTGGGCATGTTGACGTAATTGAGCGGCTCGGGTTCCTCGCCGGCAATCACCTCGACGGCGACTTCACCCATGGCCGTGGCCACGTGGGCCAGCGGGAGCTTGCCGGTCACGTCGCCGATGGCGTAGATGCCGGGGACGTTCGTGGCCATCCGTTCGTCAACCGTGATCCAGCCGCGGTCGAGCCGCACGCCAACCGCTTCCAGGCCGATGTTCTCCGTGTTGGGTCGGACACTCAGCGCCACAATCGCGCGGTCGGCGGTCAACTCGCGGCGCTCGTCGTTCTGGGCGAAGACGATCTGCGCGCGGCCCTCGACCGTCCGGACGGACTCGACGCGCGAGCCGGTCTCGACCTTGATGCCCTGCCGTCGGAAGGAGCGCTGCAACGCTTCCGCCAGCGTCGGCTCCATTTCGGGGAGCAGGTGCGGCTGCATCTCCAGGATCGTCACCTCGGCGCCATACGCGCGGGAGAGGTAGCCAAGCTCGCAGCCGATGATCCCGCCGCCGATCATCACCATGGATTCGGGCAAGGTCTCGGCGACGATGGCCTCCTTGTAGGTCATTACCACCTCGCCGTCAATCTCCATCCCTGGGAAGACCAGCGGCCGTGCGCCGGTCGCAATGACCACGTTGCGGGCGGCTAGCTCTTGCTCGCCGTCGTCCGTAGCCACGATGACGCGGTCACGGGCGGCGAGGCGTCCGGCGCCGCGCACGAGGTCCACCTTTGCCCGCCGCAGGAGGAATTCGACGCCTTTGGTGAGGCGTCCGACGACCTGACGACTGCGGGCTACCGCCCGCGCGTAGTCGGTGTGCAGATTGTCCACGACGATGCCGAAGTCGTCCGCGTGTTTCAGCGTGGTGAGGATGTCGGCGCCGCGCAACAAGGCCTTCGACGGGATGCAGCCCACGTTCAGGCAGACGCCGCCCACGTATTCGCGCTCGACAATCGCGGTGCGTAGTCCCAGCTGCGCTGCCCGGAGCGCGGCGACATAGCCGCCGGGACCGGAGCCGAGAATGACCACATCGTAGGGATCGGTATTAGCCACCGTGCTTACTCTTCCTTTCTCACTTGACGCGCCGGAACTGCATGCTAATGCCAGGTGTGGTGCGGTTCCGGTGCCGTCACCAGGGCTGCCGATAGTCTGCTCACCAGGGGAGGGTACATGACAGGCCGCGCCCTCCGTATGCCGGCCCTGATCAGGCCGGGGTCCGGGGGAGGTCCAAGTCGAGGAGCAGCAGCGGGTTCTCCATGATCCGCTTCAGCTCGACCAGGAACGCCACGGCTTTCGCACCGTCGCCGACACGGTGGTCAACCGACAGCGTGACGCGCATGATGTCGGCAATGACGATTTGGTCATCGCGCGCCACCGGCTGACGAATGGAAGCGGCGACCGCCAGGATGGCTGCCTGGGGCGGGTTGATGATCGCCGAGAACTCCTCTACGTCTCGGGTCAAGGCGCCCATGTTGCTGATTGTAAAGGTGCTGCCCTCGAAGTCCTCGGGCCGATTACGGCCGCTGCGCGTGCGCTCGATCAGCGCCTTCGTCTCGGCGGCAAGCTGGTAGACCGACTTGGTATCGGTGTCATGCACGACGGGTACCACCAACCCCTCGTCGAGCGACACGGCGACCCCCACATGCACGCGACGGAAGCGGCGCACTTTGTCGTCAATGAACCAAGCGTTGAGGTCGGGGACGTTGCGGAGCGTGCGAGCCACCCCGGCGATCACCATGTCGTTGAGTGAGGGCTGGGCGGACTCGTCCGGCGCCAGCGCTGCCAGCTGCTTCCGCAAGGCCATGGTGGCGCCCATGTCAATCGGTACCGTCACGTAGAAGTGCGGTGCTCCCGGCTTGCTGAGAGTCATGGCGCGGGCAATCGCGGCCCGCATCCGGTTCGGCTCGATGTCCTCGTACTCAGGCCCGGTAGCTGCCGCCAAGGCCGGGGCCGGCATCGGTGCCGGAGCAGCCGGTGGCGGTGGTGCGACGGGTGGCGCGGCGCGCGCGGCCTCGATGTCGCGGCGTTCGATCCGCCCCAGCGGCCCGCTGCCGGTGATACTCGCCAGATCGAGGCCATATTCGGCTGCGAGCCGCCGCGCCAGCGGCGAGGCACGCACGCGACCGGCCGGCGCTGCCGGAGGCGACTCCGGGGCCGGCGCCTCGACTGCCGCCGCACCATTGCTCGCGGGGGCGGCCGGCGCTGCGGCGGGCGCCGTGCTGATCGTGATGTTGAGCGCCGCCAGGTCTACGGCCTCGCCCGGCTGGGCGACGACGGCGATGGGTTGTCCCACCGGGACTTCCTCACCCGCCTGGGCGACGATTGTATGCAGGATGCCATCGTCGAAATTCTCGACTTCGATGGTGACCTTCTCCGTCTCGATCTCCGCGACCTTCTCGCCGCGCTTGACTGCGTCACCCTCCTGCTTGAGCCAGCGGACAATCTTGCCCTGCTCCATGTCAAAGCCCATTTTGGGCATCATCAGGGTTTTGGCCATAGTACGCTCTCAGCCCTTAGGAGAAGTCTCCGGAACACGGCTCGCGGTCAACGGTGCGCTACCGTAACACCTCGCGCACGGCCTCGACGATGTGGGCGGCGGTGGGGACGATAGCTGCTTCGAGATTGAAGGCATAGGGCATCGGGACTTCGGCCATCGCCACCCGGCGCACCGGCGCGTCGAGGAAGTCGAACGCGCCCTCCGCAATGGTCGCGGCGATCTCGGCGGTCATCCCGCACGACCGCCAGTCCTCGCCGGCGACGACGGCCCGCGTGGTCTTCTCGACGGAGCGCACGATGGTTGCAGTATCCAGCGGTCGCAGCGTGCGGAGGTCCACGATCTCGGCCGAAACGCCCTCTGATGCCAGCGCGTCGGCCGCCTTGTGCGCCTCGGTCAACATGCGCGACCAAGCCACAATCGTCACGTCACTTCCCTCGCGCTTGACCTCGGCCTCACCGAACGGCACGAGGAACTCGCCCTCCGGCACCTCCCCGCGCTCGCGGTAGACGGCGGTGTGCTCCAGGAAGATCACCGGATCGTCGTCGCGGATGGCGTTCTTGAGCAGCCCCTTTGCGTCGTAGGGCGTACCCGGCGCGACGACCTTCAGGCCGGGCACGTAGGCAAAGTAGGCGTCGAAGTTCTGCGAGTGGGTGGCCGAGAGGCTGCCGAAGCCGTTTGGCGTGCGGACAACGAGGGGTATCTTGATCTGCCCGCCGAACATGCTGTAAATCTTGGCTGCATGGTTGACGATCTGGTCCAAGGCCAGCAGGCTGAAGTTGACCGTCATCAACTCGGCGATGGGGCGGAGGCCGCCCATTGCGCCCCCGACGGCCATCCCCACAATGCCGGCCTCGGCGATGGGCGTGTCCATCACGCGGTCGAGGCCGAATTTCTTGGAGAGGCCGCTGGTGATCGAGTAGGTGCCGCCGTAAGCGTCGTCGGAGATGTCTTCACCTAGGATACAGACCTTGTGGTCCCGCTCCATCTCTTCCTGGAGCGCGTCGTGGAGTGCTTCCCGCACGGTAATCTCCGCCATCACCCGTTCCCTGACTAGCCGAAGCTGCACTCTCTAATCGTCACCGCTGCGATGCAGCTTCGGCAAGGCACCGGTCGGCCGGTCGGTCGGGTCGTAGCCCGGTACCGGTGTGGAATAGACGTATTCGTATGCAGACTCCATCGGCGGCTGGGGACTCTCGGCGGCAAACTTGACGGCCTCATCCACCTGGCGGTCTACGCGCTTGCGGATCAGCGCCAGGTCCTTGTCGCCGATGCCGTTGCCGGCGATCAGCCGCTGGCCGAACGCCTCGATGGGGTCGCGTTCCCGCCACGGCTTCACGTCGTCTTCCGTGCGGTAGATCTCCGGGTCGGCGGTGGAGTGCCCGCGATACCGATAACAGAGTGCTTCCAGGAAGACGGGGCCGCCACCGGAGCGGGCATGCTCGGCAGCTTCCGCGACCGTATCGTGCATGGCCAGCACGTCCATCCCGTCCACAGGCTTGCTCGGCATGTACGGCTCGGCCTTGCGATAGAGGTCGATCACCGCCGAGGCCTTCCGCAGGTGCGTGCCCATGCCGTATTCGTTGTTCTCGCAGATGAACACCACCGGGAGCTGCCACAGCGCGGTCATATTGAGCGCTTCGAAGAACTCGCCTTGATTGGTCGAGCCGTCGCCGAAGAAGCAGCACACCACGCGATCTTCTTGCAGCTGTTTGGCTGCCCAGGCCATGCCCGTGGCGAGCAACTGGTGTGCGCCGACGATGGCCCAGCCGCCCCAGAAGTTACGCCGCGTATCGGCGAGATGCATCGAACCGCCGTGTCCCAGGCTTGAGCCGGTGGCCTTGCCGTACAACTCCGCCATTACGGCGTTCGGATCCATGCCGCGCGCCAAGGCGTGACCGTGGTCGCGGTAGTGGGTGATGATGTGATCGGTGTCCCGAAGGGCGGCGATGGCGCCTACCGCTACAGCCTCTTCGCCAACGTAGAGATGGCAAAAGCCGCGAATCTGCGCTTGGAAGTATGCCTCGGCACTGGCTTCCTCAAATCGCCGGATGAGGTACATCTGGCGATACAGTTCCAGCAGCCGATCTTTCTGCATCCGGGCTTTCCTCCTCGCACTGGACCGAGACCGCGGCAAAGGACGACGCCTTATCCGACGTTACTCGGCGCCCGTGCCACATTGTAGCAAGCTCCCCTATCTCATTACCACATTGGAGCGGCTACCGCGGCAAACGAGCGCGTCGTTGCCACCATGGATGCTCGACCGCTTATGGCCGGGGATTGCTGGGCTGGTAGAGCGCGTAGCCGTACACACCTTGCGGGCGCCTGATACGCAGGATCAGTTCCCAGCCGCTGGGGGCCAGGGCACGGGAGCCTAGGGTACGCACCCGCTGACCGCCCAGGTACTCTGCCTGGGCGAGGAGTACCCCCGTGGGCGGGGCGGGAAAGGGCGGCGGCGCCGAGCGCGGCAGGTCGTCTTGCCAGGTGACGGACAGAGATTCCGTGACGATCCGCATGCGGAGGCAGCTATGGCGACTGCCGAGACCGACCACCGTAAGTGTTTGATTGGCGGATAGCGTCCGGAGTGTGTCTACTAGGGCGGCGCAGCCGACGCCGCTCTCCTGACCGGCTTGGTACTCCCACTGCTCGTTCGGGCTGACCTCGGCGTTGGCCGGGTCCAGGCTCCACCGCATGGACAGGAGCAGCGCGGGGACGACCACGAGACTGACCGTTACTAGCACCGCGACGACGGCCAACGCCGGCTGACGCGCCAGGCTCGCACCACCGCTTCCCCTAGGATTGTGCGAGCCTGGCGACGTCATTGGCGCGTCGTTGGCGCGCAGACGGCGCCAGCCGTCAACGAGCCGCGGGGCAAGCGTCGCCGCCGCGACAATCCACAGCGCCAGCGCCGGCAGCACGTCCGGCGCCGACCCAAGACCGCCGAGCAGGTCCATGAGGCCGGCCGTCGCGGTGAGGAGCGCTGCCGCTGCCACGCACGCCTTCGCTGCCGGCGTGCCGTGTCGCGCGACGAAGTAGGCCCCGATCACGAGGGCCACCCAGCCGCCGACCGGCAGATCGAATACCAGTGTCCAGGCGAGGTTCCGCACGACGAGCACCGCCTGGAAGAGGCGCGAGTAGCCCACGCCGACCATCGCGGCCACCACCGCGAGGCCCGCGAGCAGCCCCAGCAGGCCGCGTCGCGAGCGCATGTAACTTGCCAGCATCCGCCCGAGCGTCCCGGCCCGGCTGCGCCACATAAGCGCGGCGAGCAGGAGCAGCGGGATCGCCGCCGCGACGGCGCCGTCCAGCAGGCCGGCGAGCGCGAGCAATACCAACCCCGGCAGTGCGAGGGACCGGCTACGTTGCCGCTGATAGGTGAGCGCGGCGTAGCCGATGGCGAGCACGAGACAGAGAGTGGCGGTCGAAACCGGCAGAGCCAGGCGGTTGGGAATGACGGCGAGCGGCGCGATGGCGTAGGCATAGGCCGCGACACTGCCCGCGAGGGGGCCAGCGAGTACCCGCGCAGCCCACCAACTGGCGACGATGGTCGCCAGCCCGGCGATGGCGCTAGCTAGCCGGCCACGCTCGATGGCCCCCGGCCCGACGCCGACCAGGCGGCGCCACGTGACCGCCGGGCCGGCGCTCCGCTCGCCGGGGCCGTAGGTCTCCACCGCTTGCGGTGCGGTAGGTGACACGCTGGCGCTGCACAAGCCGATGGCCGCGAAGGCCGTGCAGAGCAAGTCGTCCGGGGCACGAGTATAGGCCAGGATGACAAGCTCCGATTCGCGGTGAATCGGCTCCAGGCGGTCGTACAGGCCGGGGAATCGCAGCAGTCCACCGACCAGCAAGGCCAGTCCCAGCAAAAGCGCCGGCTGCCACCGGGCGAGGTGATGTGCGTTCAGGATGCGATAGTTCACGTTGTCCGTTAGGCTAGCTTGCTGCGCGTGGGGCAGTCAATGGCGAGCCGGCGGGCACGCCCTCTTCCACCAGGATTCGGGGCGAGCCACCGACGTAGTAATAACCTGGCGGGTCGCCGCCGAACAGGTCGAAGTGGCGTGAAGCGGCTTCCAGCTCGACGGACCAGAACTCTTGACCGCCAACTGTGACGGGTTGGATGATTTTCGCCGCGCCTTCCTTGCTTACGAGCCAGCCATGGACCCCCACCTTGGGTAGCAGCACCGTGATCGGCGTGCCGGCGCCGTTCCATAGCACGGTTGAGCGTTGGATGCCGCCGGCGATGTCACGCTCGAAGATGCCGGCGTGAACGTGCCAGGTGTAGCGCGGCGTGTACTGGGACCACCGCGCCACCGGATCATCGCCCCGCTCCAGCACTCTTAGGCCTCGTGGCGTGGCGTTACCGAGGAAGCGGGCAACCGTCTGGAAGGCAGCGAACGCCGGCCGCTGCCGCCACGCAGCGACGTTGCTCGGATCATCGTGGAAGTGCACCAGGCCCCAAAGCTCGTCGAACGACCGGCCGCCAAGGGCCGGGTACCGATCGTCCTGGAGCGAGTGGAAGAGCACACGCTCGTAGCTGGCCAAGCGGGCCAAGGTCAGTGCCTGGATGACGAAGGAGGCCTGCTCGTCCATCGTGATACGGAAGCCGTCGTTGGCGAGCTTCGGATCCCAGCCCGGCACGTTGTCGTCATCGAACGGCATGGAGTTGAACTCCGCCAGCCAGATGGGTTTGCCGGCGAGGCCCATGTTGGCGAGCCGCTGCGCGAAGCCGACTCGGTGCGGCGGTAGCAGCGCTACCGCGCCGCCGCCGTGTACCCGGTCCCATAGATCGTGCGGGTTGCGGTAGATGTTGAGCGCGAGGGCGTCGAAGAAGCCGCCGTTCGCCGGTGCCTCCGGGTCGGCCTTGACCTGCGCCATGAACGCCTCGAACCACGGCAGACGTTGCTCGCCGCCTTCCTGCATGTCGCGGTGGTAGCTGTACGGGGCGACGATCACCTTGGCGTTGGGGTTGCCCCGCTTGGCCGCGACGTAGGCCGTCTTCAGTAGCTGGTAGTACTGCGCGGCCGAGCCGGCAAACGTCGAGTAGATCGCATTTGGGCCGGAGGGGGGGATTTCCACTTCGTTCCAGATCGCCCAATGGTCAATCGTACCGGCGCATTCGCGGGCAATGGCCTCGACAAACCGCGCCCACTTCGCCATATCGGGCACGCTATGTACGCCGTCCGCGGGATTGGTGGCCGCAAAGTCGGGGGTACCGATCAGCAGCCCCAGCATTTTGACGTTCGCGGCCCTCAGCCCGGCGTTGACCCACGGACAGCCACGGATACCGCTGAAATCTCCATCGCTCCGCTCGGCGCCGGACCAGAAGATGACCGACCGGGACCAGCCCGCGCCGCTCTGGGCCAAGAAGCCGGTGGCAGCATAGCCATCGTTGACGCCTAGCCAATCGGCTCGTACTTGCGCTGCCGGCGGCGCGTGCGGCTCCGCTGCCTGCGGCCGTATGGCCGGTACGGCCGTAGGAGCCGGTGCTAGTGCGGTCGTCGTCGCGGCGGGCGCTGGCACCGGTGCGATTTCGCCGCCGGGCGCCGCCGGCTGGTGTGGCGTGGCCGCCCACTGGGGAACGAGGCCGGCTTCCTTGGCCAGGTCCCCGCCGAGCACAATCGTCACCGTGCCCGCTGCCGCCCCCGGCACGTCCTGCCGCCAATACTGGAACGCGGCTCGCTGCCCACGCACGACGACCACCCCGCCGTAATCCTTGATCGCCATGGGGAAGCCGTAGTGGTCCAGCCAATGCGGGTTGGCCAGAAATCGCGTTTGCAGCGCCTGCCGGGCGACGCGCATCGCCGTGGTATCACTGAGCCGGGGCGCGAAGATTGTCGTCAAGTGATTCTCGGTGATGCTACCGGGGCCGCTGAAGGGGCGGCCCTGGTCGCTGGACCAGTCGAAGCTGGGCGGAATCGGCTTGAAGCTCTCCAACCACTCGTCCTGGCCGGCGGCATGGAGCAGGTCGAAGACGTTGGCAAAGTGCATGGTGCCGGTGACGCGATTCCATTGCAGCAGTGCCCGCTGGGTGGCTTGATAGGTGAACGGACCGTCCTGATAGGGCTGGGAAGCGGGATAGCCCAGCGCCGCGACCCCGCCGAGCGCGATGAACTGGCTGAAGCAGGGGCAGCTGGTGGTATCACGGATCGCAAACCCGAAACCGGCGGGGTGGTCGCCCCGGGTCTGGGTGTAGAAGTGACCGTCAGCCAGCGGGAAGTCATCACCGGCGGACTGCGCGGCCGCGGGCGCCGCGACCAGGAGCGCCGCAAGCAGTAGCGCCGTCAGCAGTGCTCCGACTGCCGCGCAGCAGGAGGCGATCTGCCGGCCGCTGCCGGGCCAAGCGCCCGTCGCGCGGGCCGCGTTACTTTCGAGCCGCATGGTCCCTCCTGGGTAAGTGATTCTCGCTATGGCGTTGCTGCCGCATAGGTATCCGGCGGCGTGATGCCGTGAAATAGGGAGTATTGGGAGATCACCTCGCGCTCGCCGCCGATCTTGCCCCACACCACGATTGTATAGACGCCGTTTCCATACGTAGCCAGAACGTTGCTCAGGTCCGCTCGCATGGAGAAAAATTTGCCGCTGGCCGTCCACTCCTGTGCCGTAATCCACGGTACCGTGATGGCTTGCTCCGCACGCGCCTGACTGGCGTCATAGGCCTCCTGCCAGAGTGTGTGGGCCTCGCGGGGGGAGCGTGGCGCCGGGGCGGTTGCCGGAACCTCATAGGGATTCGGGCAGGTACTGTACGTTGTTGTGGATTCGTCCTCGGTCCAATACCGATTTGCGGTCAGAGGATACCGCAAAGAGGCGATCTCTAGCCCTGGATCGTAGCAGTATGTTCGTGAGAGTTGGCCTCTCGTGAGTGCGTGCGGTGGCGGGTCGTAGAAGATTTGGACGCCCAGGTCCCGCGCTCCCTCGAGCAGCGCGCCGTTCTTCACCGTTCCCGACATGGTGAGGACGCCCTTTTCTATGGCCGGTAGCCGCTGGTACTCAACGTAGTCGCCTTGGAAGTGCTGAACGGCCTTAAAGTTATAGATGTCCCACGCCAGACCGATGTTGACCTGTCTGTGCCACTTGTCGAGGATATTGCGGCGGTGGCCGGGGCTGTCCATCCAACCCTCCATCGCCTCTCGAATCTCCTGCCTGATATTGACAATGGGACGGTATCGGTTGGACCTGGTGATGCAGTAGTTGCTGCCAGTCACATTTTCCCCGTTGGACTGGTATCCCCCGGCCAGGCTGTAGCGCATATAGGGTTTCAGGCCATCAATGTCCCAATGTCCACTGAAGCAATGCTCCAGCCCTGCCTCGGCGTGTAGCTGGGCGGCAACGTTGCTGCCGATGGCGACGGGATTGAGGCCGGCGCGGGTGCGCTCGGCATTGATAAGCTCCAACATGTAGCGCTTTTCTGCACTGTTCCGCAGGACGGCTGGCGCTGGTGCTGCCGGCGTTGGTGTGACCGATACGGTCGTAGGAACAGGTGACGGTGCTGGCGGGGGCGTCCCGGTTGGCGCAGCCGGTGCAGCCGTAGGAGCCGCTGGTGGCGCCGGCCCCGGTGTCGCGGCTGGCGCTTCCCCCTTGAGCTGCTCGACCAAGGACAGGGCAACGTCGTTGCCGGCGGCCAGGAGCGCAATGAACAGCAGCGTTGCCAGCAGTGTTTCTAGGAGTGGCAGCCAGCGGATTATCCTGCTCAACCGAGAACCGCTATGAGCGTCATAGTGATCCGTCCCTCTACGGAGCGGAGGGGCCATAGGGGCGCTCGTCATTCCGGCGGAAGCCGGAATGACGAGCCATTCGTGGCCTCCTGGCGGTCTGGATTGTGGCGCAAGCTGCAATGATGGGGGCCGGGAAGTGCGGCCGCTGCTGCGACCGGATTACGGCATCAGCGGCTGTCCGGAGGGTCGAGCGGTTCGACGAAGACTTCAATCGTGCCGCCGCACGCCAAGCCGATATCCCACACCATGTCGCGCGTAATGCCAAACTGGAGCAGTTGTGGCTGGCCTGTCCGCAGCACGTCGAGCGACACGTCAATGACCGCCGGCTCGACGCAGCCACCGCTCACCGACCCGGCAAACTCGCCGTGAGAGGCGACAGCCAGCTTGCTCCCGGTGGGGCGCGGGGCGGATCCTTGGGTGTTGACGACGGTTGCTACGGCGACGCTGTGCCCGGCTTGGCGCCAGCGCTCGATGTCAGGAAGTAGGTCGCGCATCAGCCCTCCTCATGGGTGTGTCGCCCGACTACGGGGTAGCTCGCCCCGCAGCGGGCTGTGTAGGACTATACCGCGTGGCGCCGGCCGGGTCCGCACCAATGACCTTCATTAGGATGATACGGGCCTGAGGGGCAGTGGTGAGCGGCGCCCGCGTACCGTTGCCATCACCTCGCAGAGCCGGTCGAGACTTTCCAGGTTGTGCGCCGGCAGGAACTCGTCAACGTGGGGCAACGCCGCTTGTAGCCCACGGGTCAAGGGCCGGTAGCCCGGCATCCCGAGCAGCGGATTGAGCCAGAAGAGCCGGTAGCTGGCCCGCTGGAGGTAGGCCACTTCTTGCCGCAGCTGCTCCACGTCGCCACGATCCCAGCCATCGCTGATGAGCAGTACAAGCGCGCTCCGACCGAGCACGCGCCGCGCCCAGTGGCGGTTGAAGTGGCCTAGCGAATCGCCGATGCGGGTACCGCCGGACCAGTCGTGGACAACGTCCGATACCGCCGCTAACGCATCGTGGGGACGGCGCTGGTGGAGCTGGTGCGTGATATTGGTGAGGCGGGTGCTGAACACAAACGCTTCCACCCGCGGTAGCTGCTGGCGCGCAGCGTGGAGGAATTGCAGCAGCATGCTCGAATAGATGCTCATGGAGCCGCTGACGTCGCAGAGGAGAACGAGCGGGCGCGGCTTCTCCGCACGAGCGCGTTTTCTCCAAGTGACAAGCTCCCCGCTCGTGCGGAGACTGCGCCGGATGCTCCGCCGTAGATCGAGGCGTCCGCGCACCGAGGGCCGCAAGCGGCGCGTCAAGCGCGGCGCCAGACGCATCCCTAATCTGGTCATCAACTGCTGGACAATGCGCTGTTCGTGCCGGTCGAGGTCGCTGAAGTCGCGCCGCCGCAAGACTTCCGCGGCGCTATAGGTCGCGCTGCGATCCACGCCGTCAACTTCATCCGCGGCTTCCTGCGACCCGTCCTGGCTGACGCCATCTTCGCTCTGAGCAGCCGCCTCCACCGCCAAGCGGCGGAGCTGCTCTTGCTGCTTGCCGTCGGACGGCGCGCCGTCGGGATCGGGGTTGTGCATGTCGCCGCCGGCCTTCTTCAACTCCGAGGCCACTTCGCCATTGGTGGAGTCCGGCAGCATTCCCGGATCGGTGCCGTAGCCCTCGGCTAACCGGGGTCCGAAAAACTGGGCAAATACCAAGTCGAACCGCGCTTGGTCCTGGTGCTGGGTTAGCAAGGTCACTTGCGCCGTGTGGTAGAGGTCGTCCCGACGCCGCAGGCCCGTGTGCTCGACGGCTTGCAGTAAGCTCGTGACCTGGCCCGGTGCAACCGCCACGCCCGCCCGATGGAGCGCACGGGCAAAGCGCACCAGGTGCTTCACCAGCGCACTGCCGGCCACCGCGCTGCCCGCTTCGAGTGCTAGGACATCGCTCGATAGCTCTGGTGGCAGGCAGGGATGTAGCTGAATGCTCGTGGTCAGTGATGTGTGGCCGGTGGACAGCGGCTTCTGCGGGCCATCGGCTACGGGCGACGGGCCACTGACGTTGTGCGCTTCTGGCATGTCAGCTTTCCGTGACCGCGTTGACGATGCTCTTGAGCCGCTGGCCCCGGATATGGGCCATGTCTTCTTGGTGCTTCACCAGGGCGCCGAGGGTCGAGTCGGCGTCGTCGTAGCCGACCCGCCGCACGCCTAGCTCTACCAAGGCCCCGGCCCAGTCGAGTGTTTCGGCGATCCCCGGGACTTTGTACAACTCTTCCTCGCGCAGGGCCTGTACGAACGCCGTCACCTGTCGCGCCAAGGTCGTGGCGATGTCGGGTACCCGCGTTTCCACGATGCGTAGCTCTTTCTCGAACGTGGGGTACTCGATCCAGTGATAGAGACACCGGCGCTTCAGCGCGTCGTGCAACTCGCGCGTGCGGTTCGACGTGATAACGACGCGCGGCGGCTTATCGGCGTGTATGGTGCCGATCTCCGGCACGGTGACTTGATAGTCCGCCAGCATCTCCAACAGGAAGGCGTCCAGCTCGTCGTCCGCCCGGTCTATCTCGTCCACCAGGAGCACCGGAGGCGCGGCGTCGGCACCCGTCTCCAGCGCCTGCAAGAGCGGTCGCCGCACCAGGAACTCGGGGCTGAAGAGGTCCTCCAACTGGCTTTCTCGCGCGCTCCCCTGCGCCTCCAGGAGCCGGATGTGGAGCATTTGCCGGCTGTAGTTCCATTCGTAGACCGCTTGGTGGATGTCCAGCCCCTCGTAGCATTGCAGCCGGATCAGCCGCCCTCCCGTAGCGGTGGCTAACACTTTGGCCACCTCGGTTTTGCCGACGCCCGCTTCCCCTTCCAAGAGCAACGGCTTGGGCAGCCGCATCGCCAGGAAGACCGCTGTGGCGAGCGCGCGGTCAGTCACGTAACGCTGGCCGGCGAGCGTGTCCTGCACCTGCTCGATGGACTCGGGCAGCGGTGGGAGGGGGGCGGAGGCGGAGGCTTGGGGAGACGTAGGGTCGTTCACATTCATGGTTGCCACTGTACCAAATCTACTTCTGCCCGCTAGATTAGCACAATCCTATTCCCGGTCGGACGAGGTCAGTCCGGCGTGTCGGGTGAACTGTCCTGACTCCGCTCGGCCGCAATTCTGGCCCTCCTCATCCGGCCCAGCGCCATTTCAATGAGGCCGACGACCGCGACGCCGGCAATGATGTGGGCGTTGCGAATGACTTCCGGGTTGAAGTCTACGAGCGACGACACTGGCACGAACCGGGACATGAGCAGGCCAAGCGCAATGGCGACCAGCGGCGACCACCACGCGATGCGGCCCATGATGCCGGCGGTAGCAGCCCCCCGCACCCACGGTCCGAGCACTAGGATGGCGAGGATGACAATACCTACACCGAACAGCAAGTGCAGCCCGCGCCACAACTCACCGCTAACGTTCCCGGTAAGGAGGCCCAGACCCAGGAAGAAGGTAGCGAGAGCCACGATCCGCAGCACTATTTGCACACGTCAACTCCTATCGGTGGTAGCCGTTCCGGCGCGCCCGGTAACGTGCTCGTCGCGGGACATCCACGCCGAAGCAGCGTCCCAAGCCGGCCTACCTTAACAAGGTGTGGCGGGAGCGTCAACGTGCTGAGGTCAACTGTGTGTGCAGCCAGTGCGTGCCGGGTGGGATCAGGAAGGAGCCGAGTGGGCTATAGGCCTCCCTATAGTCCCTCCGCTGTGCAGGGGGACGTGGATTCCCGCGTGCGCGGGAATGACCGGGCGAGGCGCGGTCCTCCCGCCCGCCCCGAGTCGGCCGCTTGATGGTATGGTGATGCACACCCGGCCGTCGGGCAGCCTGGAGCAAGACCTGAAGAATGGAGCGGCAATGAAGATAACGAACGTTACCGCTTACCCGGTACATGATGGGCGGGATGCGCTCTTCGTGGTCGTGGACACGGACGCCGGACTCAGCGGCGTGGGTGAGGCCGGGGCGACGCCGCAGATGCTCGCCATCGCCACCTATGTCGAGGCCCACCTCAAGCCGTTCCTGCTCGGTGAAGACCCGTTTCGCACGGAGCACCTGTGGCAGCGGATGTTCCGCGGCGGCTTCTTCCCCGGCGGAATCGTCGTGTCGAGTGCCGTGTCAGCCATAGACATCGCGCTGTGGGACATCAAGGGTCAGGCGTTGGGAGTGCCCGTGTATGAGCTACTGGGGGGCCGCGCCCGTGATCGGGTGGTGTGCTATCCGCATAACGGTGGCGGCACCATCGAGGCGCTGGTCGAGAGTTGTCTCCGCACCAAGGAGCAGGGCTGGAAGTTCGTTCGCTTCAGCCCGAATACTGCGGGCAATCTGTTCGAGCCGGCGCGGGCGGTGCGCGAGTCGATCAAAATGGTGGAAGCGGTACGCGACGCCGTCGGCGAGGAGATCGAGATTTGCTTCGATGTCCACACCCGCCTGGACCCCGCCGATACGATCCGGTTCTGCCGCGCGGTTGAGCCTTACCATCCCTTCTTTATCGAGGACCCCATTCGCAGCGAGAACGCGGCTTCGTTCCACCACTTGCGCCGTCACGTGTCGGTGCCGCTCGCCGCGGGGGAGCAGTACGCCAGCAAGTGGGAGTTCCGCGAGCTGATCGAGAATGACCTGATTGATTATGCCCGCACCGATCTCTGCATCGTCGGCGGGATTACGGAAGCCAAGAAGGTCGCCGGCTGGGCCGAGACCCACTACATCAAGCTGGCCACGCACAATCCGCTGGGACCGGTGTCGTCCGCCGCCTGTCTGGCGCTCAACCTAGCGAGCAACAACGTCGGGGTGATGGAGCAGCCCCAGAAGCCGGGCACGGCGCTGACCAACGTGGTGCCGGTGCAGATGACCTGGGAAGACGGCTACCTGCTCCCGCCGGAGCGGCCGGGGCTGGGCGTGGTGTTCGACCGCGAGGCGGCCGCGCGCTTGCCCTGCCGTC
The DNA here is from genome assembly GCA_965220865.1 of Chloroflexota bacterium. Taxonomy (GTDB): domain Bacteria; phylum Chloroflexota; class UBA11872; order UBA12225; family JAJDUF01; genus JAJDUF01. Next base: position 690,131 of record OZ244848.1, on the reverse strand, counting down.
CCAGCGCGCGCGCCCACCTCCACCGGGAGGACGGCTCCTTCACCAACTGGTGATCCCGGCCGGCACTCGCTTACCCCGCAGCCCTCACCCCGTCGTCTTGCCGGTCATTCCAGCGAGAGCGGGAATCCACGTCCTCTTGCAGAGCGGGCGAATCATAGGGGTCGGAGCTTGACGGGCGGAGCGTGCTGTGCCCCTACGGATGTCCTGGCCTATGGCTAGGCGCCGGTGATCGGCTGCAGGGCGCTCGTAGGCACCTGCACGACGCTGCTAGACCCCCGGTCGAGCACGAAGAGCGTGCCCTGCGCGTCCACGGTCACTCCGGTGAGGCGGTAGAACTGTCCGGGGCCGTAGCGGGCCGGCTGGCGGTGCGCGAGCAGTTGCCCCTCAGCCGAGTATTTCGCCAGCCACTTCTCGCTGGTGACGTAGACGTTCCCCGCTGCATCGGTAGCGACGGCGGTCGGCGCGACCGGCTCGCTCTGCGGGTCGAGCGGGTCGGTGTTGATCTCCCACTGCAGGAGCGGCTGGCCGCTCGGCGAGAACTTCCGGATGCGGTTGTTGCCGCTATCCGCGACGTAGACGTTGCCCGCAGAGTCGAGGGCGAGGTCGCGGGGCCAGAGTAGCTGGCCGGGGTCGGAGCCTTGGCTGCCCCACACCGCGAGCGGCTGGCCGGTGGAGGAGAGCTTCTGCACCCGATGTGCCCAGTATTCGGCGACATACACGTTGCCATGCGTATCCACCGCCACCGCCGTCGGATGGTCGAACTGCCCCGGTGCCTGCCCGTAGCTCCCCCACTGCGCCAGCGGCTGGCCGGTTGGCGAGAGCTTATGGACCCGGTGGTTCCAATAGTCGGCGACGTAGATGTTGCCTTGGGCATCCAGGGCGATGCTTCTGGGGCCCCGGAATTCCCCCGGCCCATCGCCGCTCATCCCCCACTGGGCAAGCGGCTGGCCGGCAGTCGAGAGCTTCTGGATACGGTCATTTTGATAGTCCGCGACATAGACGTTTCCGGCCGCGTCTACCGCGATTCCCCGCGGGTTGTCGAACTCGCCCGGTGTGTCTCCGAATTCGCCCCAAGCCAGGATCGGGCCGGTCACAAGCGGGAGTGCAGCACGGTTTAGGCTGGCCACCTTCAGCCCGAATTCTCGCTCCCAAGCGGCCGGCTCATAGACCAGGGCGCCGTAGTTGCGCCAACTGACGCCGAACAGTTCAAGGTCGGCAACCGACTGGATGTGCAGGAGCCGGGGCACGGCGTCATCGCTGGGCCAATGCACGAGATAGAGCAGGGCGCCGTCTTTCAGCAGCCCGGACGAGAGCCAAGGATCGCCGCGCCGCAAGTCTTGAAGCTCGGATAGGGTGACTTCCGACCGATGCTCCCAGTTGACCTGCCGTTCGGCCAGGGCGCGGGTATCGCCTACCCAGTGCAGGGTCTCCTCGTCGTCGGTGATCCAGAGGTGCGGCGTACCCTGGAGGGAGACGACCGCGCCGGCAGTGATGATCGGCTGTTGGGCGGCATCGGCCCACACGACCGGTACGGGCGCCAAGCTGACGCCCAACAGCGCCAGCAACCCGACGATCAGGCTGAGACCTCCGGCGGGGTATCGCCGGTTAGCCGGCATACTGAGCCTGGGTCCGGCCAAGCGTGTGCCGCGGCGGTAGAGGCGCATGGTGTTGTTCACTCATCGGGATTATGGCGGCCGGCGAGCGTGCCGTAAAGCCGTGCCTCGTTCCCGGCCCTCTGTTGCAGGGAGAGGGAATACCCGCGGACTCCCCTTCCTTGCTAGGGAAGGGGCCGGGGGTTAGGTCCAATACCGGCGCTACAATCAAGGAGGGTGAGCGGCCGGCCCTGCACGATCCGCCGGCCCGACGGCGGCACATACTCGTCTGGGACGCACGAGGAGAAAACGACATGCCAGTGATGAAGGGGAAGTACGCGCTTACGGGAATGCTGCAAGCCGAGGGCGTGGAGTACGTCTTCGGAAACCCCGGCACTAGCGAGGGGCCTTTCCTCGAGGCGCTTGCAGAGTGCCCGGACATGAAGTACATCCTGTGTGTTCAGGAAGGCGTCGCGGTGGGTATGGCCGATGGCTACGCCCGTGCCAGCGGCAAAGTCGGCTTCGTGAGCCTGCACATTGACAGCGGCTTGGCAAACGGCTTGAGCTTGCTCAACGACTCCAACTTCAGCGGTACCCCGCTCGTCGTCACGGCGGCCAACAAGGACGTGCGGAAGCTCGCGGAAGGGCGCTCCGACCTCGCCCGGATGTGCGAGCCGTTCACCAAGTGGAGCGTCGAGATCACCCACGCCGAGCAGTTTCCGTCGGTGCTCCGCCGCGCCTTCACCGCGGCCCGCACGCCGCCCACCGGTCCGGTCTTCGTGGGCTTCTCGGGCAACGCCCTCGAAGACGAGGCCAAGATGGCGCTGGTGCCTTCACGCGCGGCCTGGAGTGCGGCCCGGCCGGACCGCGACGCCATCGGCGAAGCGGCGGCGCACCTCGCCGGCGCCGACCGGCCGGTGCTCATCGTCGGCGACCGCGTTGGTGAGGACGACGGGGTGGCGGAAGCGGTGCGCGTGGCCGAGCAGACGGGCGCGCGCGTGTACTCGCACCTTGGATCGCAAGTCAACTTTCCCACGGGTCATCCGCAGTTTATGGGTATGTTCACTCCCCGCAATCAGGCTTCTCGCCGGGCGATCCGGGCAGCCGACGTCGTGTTGGCAGTGGGTACGCACGTGTTCAGCGACCTCTTCTATCAGCCGGGGGCGATGCTCCCGCCCGCGGCCACGCTCATCCACCTCGACAGCGATGCCGATGCGCTCGGTCGCTCCGAGCCGACGCACCTGGCCATCCTGGCCTCAACCAAGATGGGACTGGCCGAGCTTGGCGCGGCCCTGGGGGCTTGCATGGACCGGGCCGAGCGCCAAGCTGCGGCTGCCAGATGCAGCACCCTGGCGGAGGAGACGGCCGCGCAAGCGGAGCAGTTCCGGCAGCGAGTGGCCAGCGAGCACGGCCGGCAGCCGATGGGCGTGGCCACCATGATGAGCGCCATCGCTGCGGCGCTCCCGGATGAAGCGGTGGTCTGCAACGATTCCGTAAGCTCCGGCGGGATGGTCTACGCCGCCAAGAAGTTCAATACGCCCGGCAGCTTCTACGCCGCGCGCGGCGGCGCCATCGGTTGGGGCATGGGGATGGCGCTGGGAATCCAGCTCGCGCAGCCCGACCGGCCGGTTGTGGCCATCGTGGGGGACGGGAGCGCGATGATGACCGTGCAGGCGCTGTGGACCGCGGCGGTCGAGAACATCCCCGTCGTCTACTGCATCTGCAACAACCGCTCCTACAACGTCCTCAAGGTCAACTTGGACCTCTACGTGCAGCTTTTCTCGCAAGAGCCGGACTATCAGCCCGCCTATCTGGGCACCGACTTCACCCATCCCTTCGACTTCGCCGCCCTGGCGCAGGCGTTCGGCGTGTCCGGCCAGCGCGTCGAGGACCCGGCAGAGATCGGACCGGCGCTGGAGCGTGCCCTGGCTTCCGGCAAGCCGGCCGTGCTCGACGTAGTGATCGAATCCTAGATGAGGACCTTTGTGACCTCGGCCAGGTCCATCCGGTTGACGCGGCGAATGGCGGGCAGCACCGAGAGAGCGACGATGAGCAGCACGCTGCTGCCCACGGCCGCATAAGAGCTTGGGGCAATCCAGAGGGTCATCGTCAGCACGTCCGAGCTAAAGCTGTGGGTGACGTAGTAGGCCACGGCCGTTCCGAGCAGGAAGCCGGGCACCAAAGCGCCGGCGCCGACCAGCACGTTCTCCAGCACCATCATCAGTGCCAGGCGACCGCGGGTTTGGCCCAAGGTCCGCATGGTCGCCAGTTCGCGCTGCCGCTCCAGCACGTTGACCGTGACGGTGTTGAAGACAATCGCCCCGGCCATGACGAGCGCCGCAATGAACAGTATCCGGGTCATGGTGTAGGCCAAACGCAGCAGCTCGTTCCAGTCTTCTACCGTATGCGCCTTCACATTGACGCGCTCGACGCCCGGCAGGTCGTAGAGGCGCGCGGCGAGGCTCTCCGTTTGTCCGGCTGCGGTAGCGACCAATATGCCGTTATAGAGGCCCTCGGTACCGGCTAATTGCTGGGCGTCCGGTAGCCCCAAGAACAGACCACTGGTCCCCAGCGACTCGCGGGTCACGCCGGCTACGGTCAGCGTCGCCGTCCCCGTTGGCGTCTTCAGCGTTACCCGGTCACCGGCTGCCGCGTCAAGCTCCCGGCTCGCGTAGAGCGACAGGATCGCGCGGCCATTCCCCAAGCTGGCGCTCCGGTTGTCCGGGAGCTGAAAGCGGTGTAGCCGCGTGTCGGTTGGGAGCGCCATGACCAGCACGTCTACGCCCTTCCCAGCCCGGTCCAGCTGGCCGAAGCCGGCCAGGGTCGGCTCGACCGACCGCACTTCCGGCCACGCCGCAACGGTTTGCCGGACGGCAGAGTCGGTCGTTGGGCGCAGGCTGACAGCGATGTCCCACCGTTCCGCCTGCTCGTACTGCGTGTCAAGCATGTTGGTCATGGTGTCAAGCATGCCGGTGCTGGTCAGGAGGAGCACCATCGCCAAGCTCACCCCGGCCACGGTGTACAGCGACCGCACGCGCGTGCGAAAGATGGAGCGGAGGGGGATGCGGAGCGTCAAGGGCGGAGTCAGCACGAGCCGTAGCGCCCGCTCGACCCAGGGGATACTTCCCGCGACCAGCGCAACCTGCGGGTCGCGGCGCATGGCGGCCGCCGGCTGCATACGGGCGGAGCGCCAGGCCGGGACGAGGCCGGCGATGAGCGCGATCACCATGCTCACGACCGACGCCATGATGGGTGGTAGGAGCTGGAGCCTATGCTCGATGAGGGGGATACCGAGCGTGTCGGCATAGACGCCGGTTAGCCCGGCCCCCAGCCATAGCCCTAAGGTAACCCCGGCCAGGGAGCCGACGAGGGCGATGAGCGCCGCATACGCCAGGTAGTGGCGCAAGACGGTCCCCCGGCTGTAGCCCATGGCCATGAAGAGACCGATCTGCTCCCGCTGCGCCTCGACCATGCGGCTGAGGGTGATGAAGATGCTGAGGGCGGCGACGATTAGAACGAGGGTAGGGAGGATGTTGGCCAGCTCTTCTCCTCCTTGCAGGTCGAGTTGCAGCGCGGCATTGCTGGGCTGGTCCTCTTGCCGCACCGTCTGATTCGGGACATACGGTTGGAGCAGCGCTTCCGTGGCAGTAATGGTCGCCTCGCGCTGCGCGGGATTGCGGACCGTAACGGCAACGTCGTTGATCTGCTCGTCGAGGCCGAAGAGCGCCTGGAGCTGGGGCAGCGGCACGAAGAATACACCGAAGCGCCGGGCCGACGGCAGAATGTCCAGCTTGCTCGCAGCGTTGATGAGATACTCCGGGCTGGCCGCGACGCCTTGGATACGTAGCTCCTGCTCCCCCTGGGGAGTGGCGAACGTCAAGCGGTCGCCCGGCGAGAGCTTGTGGAACTTTGCGAAGTGGCTCTCTACGAGCACGACATTGCGATCCTGCGAGGACCAGTAGGCGCCCTGCTGCACGAGCACATCATTGACCGCCGGGCGGCGATCCAGGGGCAGGCCAATGAGCCGAGCGTGGATGGAGTGGCTGCCCTCGCGGCGCAGGCCGGTATCGAGCACCAGCCGCCCCTCGGCCGCGGCGACGTTATCGAGCCGGCGCACGGCCGCGGCGGTTTCCTGGGGCGCGCCCCGCACGCCGACCGTGTAGTCGGCGAAGCGCAGTTCGGCGTAGGTGTGTTGATACGACTCGTCCAAGTTGTCGAAGGCCGTCACCATCGCCACGAACAGAGCCGTGCCGAGCAGGACGATGATGGCGAGCGCTGTGAACTGGACCTTGTGGGCCAGCAGACCACGGAGGACGAGGCGTTGCCGTTTCTTCATGGTCTACCACCTAATCTCCGCCGGGCCCTTGGGCCGTTCGTGGACGATCTCTTCTTCGATCATCCCGTCGCGCAGCCGGACGACCCGGTCCGCCATTTCACCGATGACGCTGTTGTGCGTGACGAGGATGCAGGAGCGTCCTTGCGCCGCCGTCACCTCGCGCAGGAGCGTGAGCACCCGGATGCCGGTGCGGAAATCCAGGTTGCCCGTCGGCTCGTCGCACAAGAGCAGGGGCGGATCCTTTGCCAACGCGCGGGCAATAGCGACGCGCTGCTGCTCGCCACCCGACAGCCGGCTGGGAAAGTGATCGGCGCGTTCCGCCAAGCCCACTTGGCCGAGCAGCTCTGCGGTCCGCGCGGCGACGCGCTTGGCGTCGCGCTCGACCAGCTCCAGGGCAAACTCGATGTTCTCGGCGGCCGTGAGGGTCGGAATGAGGTTGAAGAACTGGAAGACGAACCCCACTCGCTCGCGCCGGTAGCGGGTCAGCTCGCGGTCGGAGAGGCCGCCGAGGTCTCGGCCGTCAACCGCCACTTGCCCGGCTGTCGGGACATCGAGGCCGCCGAGCAGGTTGAGCAGTGTGGTCTTGCCGGAGCCGCTCGGCCCGAGGATGACCAGGAATTCGCCGGCCTTGATGTCGAGGCTGACTCCTTGCAGCGCGGTGACCTCCACCTGGCCCAGCGGAAACCGCTTGTGGACCTCGATCAAGCGAGCCGCTGTGGCAGCCGCCGGTGCCGGTGCATCAGGGACCACCGTAGTCATGTGCTACTCCTTTCGGTCGGCGCGCATTCCGGCCAGCAAGAGCTGCATGGCCAGGGAAGACGTGTCGCGCCAGCGTACTGTCTGCGGATCAATCGTCCAGAGCAAGGCCAAACCTTCGAAGATGGACTCGATAATGGTGGCTGCGGCTTCCGCATCGGGCAGGTGGAACTCGCCGCGCTTGGTGCCCTGCCGGATGAGCGCAGCAAGCGGCTCGCGATAGGCTTGAAAATAGTCTGCCAGCATGCGTTGCACTACCGGATCACGGGATGCCGTCGCGTAGAACTCGTGGATGATAGGAATCAGCTTCTCTAGCTGCTCGAACTTGCTGGCGAGTTGCTGACTGAGCACGAGGAGCCGCTCACTGGCCGATCCCTCGGCAACGAGCATGGTCGTTACCTCCTGCACTTCCTGATCGCACAGGTGCTGGAGGAGGGCCTTGATAATGGCGTCCTTGCTCTCGAAATACCAATACAGCGTGCCTTTGCTGACGCCGGCCTCGCGCGCGATGTCGTCCATGCGCGCTTTGTGAAAGCCCAGCCGGCTGAATACCGCTATCGCGGCTTCCACGATCTGCGCGATGCGTTCGGCGCTGACATCGGGACGTGGTGCCATCGTTCCCTCATATAACTGACTGCCCGGTCAGTCAGTTATTATCTTACACCAGACCCGCACTGCCGTCAAGTCGTCTGCCGGGAGCGGGCCGCCGCGAAGCCCAACTTCCCTTCAGGGAAGAGACCGTCCCCCTGCGCAGTGGGGGGACCATAGGGGGCCAGCCGCCAGCAACCCGGCCCTCTCCCCCATACGTAAATGACGACGCCTATTCCCGCTTAGTCATTGCGGCGCAAGCCGCAATCTACTCTCCACTCCCCCCCGTTGTCTTGTCCCCCACTCCGCCAATATGCCCCTATTGACGGAGGTTAGCGGATGCAAGACAAGTCTGGAGCACACTCAGTAGCCCCGGATGGGAGCCGTCTCGGCATCATGCCGACCACCAGCGGTGGCGTCGCCACCTTGCCGAGGGCGCCGGGTCATGGCCGACCCCTCGCCGCGTCATCCGGCGCGGCAAGGCATGACCGTCCGTGCGCCACCCTTAGGGCGCCGGATCAGGACGTACCCCGGGCCGTCGCGGCCCGGGCGCCGGGTTCTGATCGTCCGCGCGCCGCGCCGAGCGTGCCGGTCCTGGACCGGTCGCGCCCAGCGCCAAGGGCGCCGGGTCATGGTAGACCTCCCGCCGCGCCATCCGGCGTGGCGGGGCATGACCGTCCGTGCGCCACCCTCAGGGCACCGGGTGTTGACGTACCCCCGGCCACGCCGGCCGGGGCGCCGGGTCAGCACCGTCCGAGTGCCGCGCATTGGGCGCAAGATCACTTCCGATCTCGCCCCGCGCCAACGGCGCCGGGTCATGGCCGACCCCTCGCCGCGTCATCCGACGTGGTGGGGCATGACCGTCCGCGCGCCACCCTTAGGGCGCCGGATCAGGACGTACCCTGGGCCAGGCCGGCCCGGGCGCCGGGTTCTGATCGTCCGCGCGCCGTGGCCGCCACCGCGGCGGCAGCCGACGGATCCCACGTCTTGCCCCCGGCGGCAGGTCCCGATAGCTCCCATCGTGGACCCGCCGCCGGGCCACCGCCCACCTCCGTCACCGACCCCACCATGCCGACCCACGACTTGGGCGGCCGGACGTATACCGCCGAGGAGGTGCAACAGCTCACCCAAGCCGACGATGCACCGGTGCTCGCTGCCGCGGTCCGCCTACTCCATACCCTCATTCGGCGCGCCAAGGGGCTGGACATCGGTCGCGCCCTGGACGTGCTGCGGCGCCTGCTCAAGGACCGGCCGGTGCTGACCCCGGTATCGGAGAGCGCCCCGATACAGTCACTCGATGAAGCGGCCACGTACAAGGACACCCCGCCGCGGCCCGCCGACCCATACACCGAGCAAGGAGCACCACCCAGCGACCGGCCGCCCTTCAAGCCCCCGTAGACCGCTGCCGATCCGTCATAGCTCCCCTTCCCCTCCGCAGCGTGGGGACCATCGGGGGCCGGACCTCGTCATTGCGGCGCCGGCCGCAATCCAGGCCCATTTCGTAACCGCCTACCCGTCTTGGCTGGCAACCGCCCAGACGCCCCTTCCCTGAAGGAAAGGGGCCGGGGGAAAGGTCTAATTCGCCGCCAAACGAAAAACCATCCACGACAGGGCCAGAGTTGGGGCCACGACCGTCCGCGTCCGTTTACCCGTCGTCGCTGCGGGCCAATGCCGCTTCCACCGCTGCCGCCAGGCGTTGCTCGGCGTCGGCTAGGCGCTGGCGGCGGTGCCGGGTCTCGTCGCGGTTGGCCGTAAGGGCCTGACGTGATGCCGCGAGCTGCCGGCGCATCTCCGCCGGGCCAGGACTACCCGTTGCCGTGCGCGTCTGCACGCAAGCGGCAGCGTCGAGTCCGGCGGCCAGTTGCGCGGCACTCAATCCCACCGGCTGCCCCAGAAACAACATCGCCGCCCGATCGAGCAGCGCCGGAGTGGCATCACTCGGCCCGATTCCTTCCTCCTCGGCGAGCCGCACCATGATGCCTACGGTTTGATGCGCCATCCGCCAGGGCAACCCGCGCTCCTGCACCAGGACCGCCGCGAGGTCCGCGGCCTGGCCCCAGAACGAGTTGCTGCGCTGGAGCATTAGGTTCACGTTGACGTGCAGCGTCGAGACGATGCCTGTGAGCAGCTGCAACGCCCGCCGCACCTCGCCGAGTGCGGTCGGCACCTCCGGCCCGGTGTAGCTCACCGGCGAGCGTCCGCCCAGTTGTTTGCGGATAGCCTGCACCCGTTCGGCGGCCGATGGATTGCGCTTCTGCGTCATAATGCTGCTCGTATGGCACCAGCGGTCTGCCATGCGGATCAGGCCGTACTCCTGCCCACACCACAGGATCAGCTCATCGGCGAGCGCCCCCAGACTGGCGGCCAGCAGACTCGCCGCCGCGGCGCTTTCCCAGATGTAGTCGTGGTTGACCGAAGCGTCCCGCGTGTTGCGGGCCGTCGTATCGAAGCCGAGCAAGCTGGCGGTGCGCTCGCGATTGACCGGGAAGCGGGTGGCGGTGCCCGCCGCTGCTCCGGCCTGGCTCACGTTCACCGTCCGGTAGGCGTGATCCAGCCGCCGGAAGTCCCGCTCGGCCACACACACGAAGGCGTGCAGATGATGCGCCAAGGTCGTCGGCTGGGCCTGTTGGCCGTGCGTGTAGTACGGCATTACCGTCTCGACGTGCTGTTCGGCGAGATTGAGCAGTGCCGCGCGATAGTCATGGAGGTCGCCGGCGACCTCCAGCAGGCCGGTGCGAATCGGTAGTCGCTGCGCGATGCCGGCCAAGTCCCAGGAGCTGCGGCCGGCGTGGATGTAGCCGCCGACCTCCATCCCGAGCCGGCGGATGAGTGCCCCCTCACCGAAATGCCGTCCGTCGCCGTGAATCTGGACCGCGTCCCAGCCCTCGGCTGCCAGCTCCTGGAGGGCGCGCAGGCAGCGCGCCGCCGCGGCGGCAGGGACGATGCCTTGCTCACTGAGCATCGCGAGGTGCGCGCGATCAAACCAATGCACCGCCTCATCGGCCGCCATGCCGGCCGGCTGCGCCGGCGTCTTCAGCAGCGGGTCCTCCGGTTCCTGCAACCGGATGCCGGATCGCCGATAGCCTGTGTAGGCGCGGTCGTCGCCGCGCAATGCTCCCCGGTCTGCCATTGCTCGCTCCTCCCCTCATGGTGACGGCTGCCTACGGCTGCCTACGGAAAGCATACCGCCCCCCGAGGGGAGCGTTGCGGACCGGTTTGGAACGCGGCGCGGTTTAGGTAGAATACACCCGGCCCCGTGGCTGCCCGCGGGCCTACTCGACATGGGAAGAGGAATGAACCGATGAGTAGCGAGCGTCTAGCCTATTTCAACGGCGAGTTGGTCCCGGAGTCCGAAGCGCGAATCTCGGTCTTCGACTCGGCGCTCGTGTATGGTGATGTCGTCTTTGAGGTGACGCGCACGTTCCGCGAGCAACCGTTCAGGCTGCGCGAGCATGTGGAGCGTCTGTATGCTTCCATGCGCCTCGCCGAGATAGATTGCGGCCTGACTATAGACGAGATGGAGGCGGCCACCTACGAGACCATCGCGGCCAACCGCGGCCAATTCAGCGATGGGTTCGACTTTCAGATTACGCACAATGTCTCGCCGGGACCGCTGAGTATCTACCGCAGCGTCTTTCCGGAGGGCCTGCGCCCGACCATCGTGATTAACTGTTTCTCACTAGTCGGGCGGATGGTGAAGCTCGGCCCGCAGTACCGGACCGGTGTTCACGGCGTCATTCCGTCCCAGCGTGCGGTGCCGGCGCAGTTCGTTGACCCCAAGGTAAAGAGTCGCAGCCGCATCTACTACATCCGCGCCGAGCATCAGGCGCATCGGATTGACCCGCAGGGCTGGGCGGTGCTGCTCGATGGCGACGGCTACATCGCCGAGGGCGTGGGGAGCAACGTGTTCCTCGTGCATGACGGCACACTGTACTCGCCCGAGGGGCGCAACATCTTGCGCGGTGTCACGCGCAACTGTGTGCTAGAGCTGGCGTCCAACTTGGGTATTCCTGTGCTGGAGCGCAACCTGGAGCCATACGACCTGCTCAACGCCGACGAAGCCTTCTTCACCTCCACGACCACCTGCGTCATGCCGATGACGAGCTTCGAGGGGCAGGCGCTCGGTGCCGGCGCACCCGGCCCGATCACGCAGCGCATCATGGCGGCGTTCAATGAGCTTGTAGGCTTGGATATCGTCGCGCAGGCTGAGGCCGGGGCTGCCTACGTCGCCCAGCTGGAAGCGGAGTAGGGCGGCTGATCCCCCCTCTCTAGCGCTCGGCGATGGAGAGGGGACCGGGGGGTGAGGCGCAGCGGCTCCCTCTCGCCTCCGAGCAGATTACGGCACCGGCACCCCTAGCGACGTGGCCACGTCCACGAGCGACTGCCAAATATCCTCTGCGACCGGGATGCCGTCGCGCTGGCGGTGCGCGCGGATGCGCTGCTCCGGGTCGCCCGGCACCAGCACCTCGCTGAACCCCGGCGCCGCCGGCACGGCCCGTAGCCGGTCCGCTAGCTCGCCGGCTCGCGCCGTGAAGTCCACCAACGGCTGGAAGAGATCGGCGCGCAGCATCAGCATGGTCACGCCCTGGTGCCGCATGAACGGGCCGCCGCGCGCCGGGTCGGCCAGCGCGTCCGCGCCGGTCATGACGCGGCTCAGAAGCTCCACCGCCACCATCAAGGCATAGCCTTTGTGCCCACCGAACGGAAGGTGCCCGCCCCCGGCGAAGAAGTCCGCCGGATCATTGGTCGGCCGGCCCTCTTTATCCACGATACTGCCAGCAGGCAGCGACTCGTTGTGCTCGTGTGCAAAGATGACCTTGACACCGGAGAGGGCAGTGGTGGAGAAGTCGAACATGATCGGTGGGTCATCCCCGGCAGGAAAGCCGACGGCCAAAGGGTTGGTGTGCAGGACGCGCTGACGCCCGCCATAGGGGACGGCATGCGGTGTTTCCTCCGATTGCCCGCCGGCCCAGACCATCCCGATCATCCCGTGCGCCGCCGCTAGCTCCACGTACTCCCCCAGCCGCCCGATGTGGTGCGCCTGGACGATCCCCGCCACGGCGATGTTCTGCGTGCGTGCCTTCTCGATGGTTACCTCGGCCGCATACTTCGCGGCGACGTGGCCGAAGGTCCAGTTGCCGGTGATGAGGGCGCTCGTCGGCGTCTCGCGGATGATGGCCGGTCGCGCGGCCGGCCGGATGTAGCCTTCCCTGATGTGCTCCACGTAGCCCGGCAAGTGGAAGACGCCGTGCGTGTCTACCCCGCAGAGGTTGGACGCGACCAGCGCCTCGGCCATGCGGTCGGCGTTGCGCTTGTCCGCACCGGCGGCCAGCAGGATGGCGCGAGTCAAAGCGGATAGCTCGGCTGCGCTCTTGATCGGCATGTTCGCTCCTGGACCTTTCTGTCGCACGCACAGAACCACATGGCCGCACCGGAAGTCTCGCGTGCCCTTACCCTTGCTCCGAGCGGTTGCGCCTCGCTATGCCAAAACGTCACAGGCGAGTGACGGGCTACTCAATTCGCCTGCGCTTTGGCGCTACCCCGGAGACGCCGCCCAATCCGCCGGATACGACGAGGTGCTCGCCGGTCATGTGGACCGAGTCGTCGGATGCCAGGAACGTGGCGGCGGCCGCGATGTCCTCCGGCGTCGTCCAGCGCCCCAGCGGCACGGACTGCCGCAGCCGCTCGCGCAGGTCGGCTTCCGGAATACCCATCGCCGCCGCGCGCTCCGCCATATTGGCTTTCTGGAAGTCGGTGTCTACCGGACCGGGGCAGATCGCGTTCACGTTGACGTGGTACGGCGCCAGCTCGACCGCGAGAGTCTTGGTGAAGCCGATCACCGCCCACTTCGCGGCGTTGTAGGCCGCGACCAGCGGTGGGCCTGAGATGCCGTTGATGGACGAGAGGTTGATGATCTTGCCGCTGTCCTGCCGCATCATCTGGCGTCCGACGTACTTGCTGCAAATGAATACCCCCGTGATGTTCACGGCCAGGACTCGATCCCACTCGGCCTCGTCGAGGTCCACGGTCTCGACTACCCGCTGTCCGGTCCCGGCGTTGTTGACCAGAATGTCAATCCGTCCGAACTCGTCGAGCGCCCGGTCCACCGCAGCCTGGACGGAGGCTGCCTGCGTGACGTTGCATTCCACGGCCAAGGCGCGTCTGCCCTTCGCCTCGACCTCCCTTACCGTCGCCTGCGCTGTCTCCACGTCAAGTTCCGCGACGACGACGTGGGCGCCCTCGTCTGCAAAGCGCAGGGCAATACCACGACCGATACCCCGCGCGGCGCCTGTCACGAGGGCTACTTTGTCCGCTAGCCGCATTGCTACCTCCCCTGACCCGTGGCTTGTGATCCGTGTGTAGTGCGCCGTTCACGTGCTCCCGGCCACTGAGGCCGGAGCACGACGATGATTGCCCGGCGCTTGTGGCTCGCCGGACGTTGGTTGATAGAACGGTGCGCGATGGCTCAAACTTCCTGTGCATCAGGAGCGGTCCGGACTCTTGGCGGCGGTGCTCGCCGCCCTCACGCCCCAGATCGCTCCAAGGATGATGAGTTCGGCGCAAGCATACCAGGGTATAAGTGCTCATGGAGGTGAGTTGATGAGGTTCTGTATCACGGGCTACGGGAGCATCGCCGCCGTTCACCGGGATGCGCTGCTGCAGTTGGCGGGCGTCGAGATCGACTCCGTTGTCGGCCGGCTGATCGAGCCGACGCGCGAGTTTGCCGCCAGTTGCGGCGCGCCGCTCGCCACTTTGGACCTCGGCGAGGCGCTCGCGCGACCGCGGGTGGACGCTGTGCTCATTACCTCGCCGAGCCAGGTTCACTACGAGCAGACCCGGGCCGCGCTCGAGGCGGACAAGCACGTGCTGCTCGAAATCCCGATGGCTCTCTCCTATGCCGAGGCCGCGGCGCTGTGCGACCTGGCCGACGCGCGGGGCAAGACGCTCATGATCTGCCATACGGAGCGATATTGGGCGTCAACGAGAGAGCTGAAGCGGAGGATCGTCGCCGGTACGCTCTCACCCTCCCATGTCCACGTCGAATGGCACTTCTTCCGGCGGGAGAACATCAACTGGATGGGGAGACGGCGCAGCTGGACGGACAATCTCTTGTGGCATCACGGCGGTCATGCCGTTGACCACGCGATCTGGCTCTTTGGTGAGGCGCCGGTGGAGGCGCGGGCCTACTTTGGCCCGACGGATAACCCATTGGGTATTCCCCTCGATGTCTCGGCGCAGCTGCGGTTTCCGAGCGGTGGCCTGGCGACCCTTGCCCTCAGCTACAACGCGATTGTGCCCGCGGCCGCGCAGCGCTATACGGTGATCGCCGAGGAGGACTTTCTGGTCTATGACGCCGGCCGTTTCACCGACCGCGACGGCAACGTGCTGTCGGAGGAGACGAATGAGGATGCCGTGCCGCGGCAGAACGAGGAGTTCGTCAACGCGGTCAGAGAAGGGCGCGAGCCGCTGACCTCCGGCCGCGAGATTCTCGGATCGTGCCGGGTGCTGGAGCAGATGGAGCGCGGCGAGGGATGAGGTCACCAGGCGAGGCGCAGCTTCGTCCAGCGGATGCCGCAGCGGTCGTCTTCCTGGCACCAGTGGGTGGCGAGGTAGGTGCTGTCTTGTAGGCGGATTGCGGTGGGGAATCCGAACGCGAAGGCGCCTAGCTCCTCAACACCCGTCTCGATGTCCTCCGGCCGCTCGCGCTGTGCCCGCGCGTCATACAGCACGCCCTCGAAATGGATGGCCCATTCCGTTTCGGTGAAGGTCACCAGATTCATGATGATCGCCTGGTCGCCGTAACGACGGTTGTACAGGACGAGCAGCCGGTCGCCGCCGAGCAGGATCGCCGTCATCGTCTGCCCGGAGATGCCGGTCGAGTGTGCCGGTCCCCACGTCAGCCCGTTGTCGTGTGACAGCGCAAAGCTATCCGGTTGATCCGCGACATCGCCCAGAGTCACGGTCCAAGCCGTCGCGATCAGGTGGCCGGGTGCTAGCTCGGCGAGCTTCTGCTCGAAATAGCCGTAGTGCCGTTGCGGGTCCGCGAACACGACGGCGTGGCGCGGCCAGGTGTGCCCGCCGTCGTCGGAGATCGCCACCAGCACCTGCTCGCCGAGCCGGTCTTGGGCGGGCAGCGTGGCCGCTGGCGCGAGGAGCCGACCCGATGCGAGGGGCAGCGCGCCGTGAGAAATCTCCAGGGGACAGTCGGCCGGCATCGGGACGACAGATGGTCTGGACCAGGTCCGTCCGCCGTCCGTGGAGCGGCAGAGCACCGGTTCGTTGCGAATGTGCCCGAACCCCTGACCGGCAGCGGGGTAGCTGCGGGCGCCGTAGGCAAAGACGGTCTGCCCGTCGGCCGCCAGTGACAGTTTCAGGGCGGCTGTCGTGTGTGGGTCGGTGGTCGGTGCGAGAATTGTCCCCTCGACGGACCAGGTCTCCCCTCCGTCGGTGGAGCGCGCCCAGTCGGTGCCGCCGTGGACGAACGCGCCGCCCCCCACACTGAAGGAGCAGAGGATGTCGCCGGTGGGCAGTTGTATTGCCTGGGGAAACGCCGAGTCGCGACGATCTATCCAGCCAGTGCCAACGATCTCGATTGCCGGCATGACAGCCTCCTCTCACCTGCATGGTCGTCACTCGGCATAGGTGACGGCCACCTCCGTCACTCGCGGCGTGCGACCGCTGTTCACTGCGCCCAGGGCCAGCCGATATTGTACCCATTGGCCGGCAAACGTAGCTCCGTCTACCGCCTGACCGTTGACAAACCACGCGGCGCCGTTGCTCGGCCCAATCCAGGCCGCCTGCTCCAGCGCCGCCGCCGTGGGCGCGAAGCGTAGCTTGGCCCGCACCCAGGTCTTCGGTGGCTCGTCCGCTTCCCATCCGATGGCCGTCACGGCGGCGCCCGGCGGCAGCTTGAACGGGCGCGACAGGTAGTACTCTTCGGGTCCACGGTCCACGATGTTGCCCGGCCCGACGGCCGTCATGCCGTGCGGCCCGGACGTGGGCAGGTGGGTCACGCGCTCTTCGCTAAATCCGGCCGGGCCGTTCCACCAGACCGTCGAAAAGCCCACGTGATCGCCTTCTATCTTATGATTGGCTACGGCCAGGTCAATCCAGCCGTTCTCGTTGAAGTCCGCAGCCACGCAGCCCGATGCCGAGTGGGTAAACAGGCGAGTACGGTCCTGGGCCGAGAAGCCCCGACCGGCGCGGTTCCAGTAGACGTAGGAGTCGATGTCGCGCACGCGACCATCGTGGTAGGAGCAGATGAATAGGTCCAGCAGGCCGTCGTTGTTGAAATCGGCAACGGCCATCGCGTTGATCGCGTTCGCCGGGAGCAGCGTGCGTCGGTCTTCGCGCAAGCCGTCGGGACCGTTCCAGTAGATATAGGCGAAAGAGTCGTGTGGGGCATCCCGCGAGGGTGCGTGACCTCCGATAATCAGGTCGAGGTAGCCGTTGCCGTTCAAGTCGGTGGCCCGCGCACAGGACCCGTGCCAGACGGAGAGGAGCTGGCAGCGGTCCATACTGAAGCCTTCCGGCCCGCCCCACAGGATGAAGCTCCGGTCTGCGGCGATCTGCGGGACGACCAGGTCCAGCCAGCCATTGTTGTTCAGATCGGCCAGGTAGATCCAGCGCGGATCGTTGTAGATCGTACCCTCGTGCTCCAAGCGGATGCGCTGTGGGTTGGCAAGATCGAAGCCGTCGGCGGTGCCGTAATAGATCAGCAAGTCGGGATTATTGAACCCGACGAAGAGCAAGTCGAGGTAGCCATCGCGATTGAGGTCGGCGCAGGCGAGACCGTGCGCGCGGACCGTGGGCAGGCGTAGGTCCGGCTCACTGCCGAAGCCCTCCGGGCCACCGAACAGCACATACGAGCCTGGGTCGCGGCGCTGGGCGCTCTCGGCACAGTTCGCCAGTACCACGTCCACGTAGCCGTCGTCGTTGATGTCACAGCAAATGGACTCGACGGTATCGAAGCCGGGCAAGTCCCGGCGCCGCTGCGGCGAGAAGCCGTCCGCTGCACCGAAATAGATCGAGGGTTGCACGTCGCCGACGGCGTTGCGGCCCCAGCGGTTCACGAACAGGATGTTGGGGCGCGCGCCGCCAGCAGGATGGGCGGCAAAGACGTGCCGGGGGTCTTCCGTGCGTAGCCGCACCGGCTCGGCGCTCACCCCGTCCCTGTCCCCGCGATATACCAGGGAGTCCGTCGTGTAGAAGTCGCCCGCGCGGCTCTGACAGAGCACGATGTCGTCGTAACCGTCGGCATCGAAGTCGGCCACCGCCACGTCGCACGCCCGGTTGGAGGGCAGCCGGGAGCGGCGCGTGTCGCTGTAGCCGTGCTCACTTCCCCAGTAGACCCAGGAACACTCGCCGGCATCGTCGGTGTGCCGACAGGCCACGACGAGGTCCGGGTGACCATCGCCGTTGACATCGCCGGCGGCAATCGCCATCGGGCGCGAACAGGTCAGTGTCAGCGGTGGCCCGAAGCGCCGTCCGTCTTGCACCGGTACGAGGAGAGCCTGCCCCGGCTGGGCAGCAAACAGGTGCGGTACCCCATCCAGGTGGATGACTTGGACCAGCGGAGAAGCGTCCCCAACGTACTCCTCGTACTCGTTTTGCGGTTCACCTTGCGCCGCTGGCAGCGGGACCGGCGTGCAGCGATCCGGATTGAGGCCCTCCGGACCGCCCCAGAAGACGGTGAGCATACCGTCCTGGCGGCGGACCACCAGGTCGGCGTACCCGTCGCCGTCCAAGTCACTTGCCGCGAGCTGATCTCCCTTGATTGGCAGATCAACGTACCGCTTCGGCTCGAAGCCAAGCTCGCCTTGGTAGAAGAGCCGCGTGAAGCTCTCGGCACCGTGCCACTCGCGCTTACAGAGAAAGGCCAGGTCAGGCCGCCCGTCGCCGTTGAAGTCGCCGGCGGCCGTGGCGAGGCAGAGCGGCGCGGGGATGATCTGCTGGCGACGCTCGCTCCAGCCCTCCGGCGAGCCGTAGTAGATGAAGGCATTGAGGTCCTGGCGAGTGCCGTTCAGCGCCATGCCCAGCACGAGGTCGTCGTCGCCGTCGCCATTGAGGTCGGCGACGGTCCCTGACCGGGCGCCGTCCGACGGTAGCTCGCTGCGGACGGGTGTACCCAGCGGATCGCGGTAGAGGTAGGCCGGCGCCTTCTCGTGGTGGTCCTGGCTATTGCAGAACAGCAGGTCCAGATAGCCGTTCCGGTTCAGGTCGTACTGATGGATGCGCTGCAGAACGCCGGCGCGAGAGACGTAGAGATTCTGCCCAGCGTTGCCCAGCGTGCCCTGCCGGAATTGGTCGAGCCCGCGTGTCAGCCAGGTATGAGCGCGGCTCATCGCGTCCTCCTACCAGCTCAACGGCAGCGCGTTATTCGCCCTCGCTGGTGTACCCCCACTCGTCCACGACTCGGTTGCTTGGCCGCAGGTTGGAAGGCGTCGTCAGCTCCACGCGGTTGCCGTCGGGATCGCGCACGAACACGTACCGCTGTCCATCGTGCCGCTCGCCGCTGCTCTCCGGCTCGTACCCGTGCGCTTGCAGCATCTCCAGCGCCGCCGCGAAGTCATCCACCTCGAAGGCGGCATGATAGCCGGCCATCTCCCCGTCCGTCGGCTCGATGAGGTGCAGCATGGAGCCGTCGGCCATCCTGGTCCAGATGACCCGCTGGCCATCCACCATCGAGGGGATCAGCTCCAGTCCGAGCAGGTCTCGGTAGAAGGCCAGGGATCGGTGCCGGTCGCTGATGGGGTAGCCGATGTGGTTGACCTTGGTCAGCTTGAATGCGGGCATGAGGCACTCCTTCCGCGCTAGTGCAGGCATTCTACCGTCCGCTGTAGCGCGTGGGTACCTCTGCCCCCGTCATTCCCGCCGAGCGTGACTACCCGCCTACACGTCGAGAGTCATGCCGTCGCGCGTAACCAGGACTTCTGCGCCGAGTAGCCGACGCGCCTTCTGTGCCTCGCCCTCGGGATCGGCCAGGATGGCTCGTCCGTGATGGATGAACGCGAGGCGCCCGTAGGACTTGCCACTGCTGCACAGGTAGGCGCAGACATCCTCGACGGTATGATGACCGGTCTCCATGAGGAAGAGGTCGCAGTCGTCGAGCAGCGGACCAAGCTCGCTCGTCGCGGCGGCATCGCCCGAAAACACGACCGCCTTGCCGCCGGCATCGATGCGAAACGAGAAGGACCGCCACGGCTGACCCGCTTCCGGCTCCCCGAGATGGCGGTTGTGCAGCGCAATGACCCTCAGATCGCCGTCGTCGTAGATCACCCCGTCCTCGTATCGCCGGGCCTGGAGATCGAATCCCAAGTCCAGGTCTTTGGCCGGCCCCCTGACGACAGCCCGCACGCCTTCCCAGACATCGAGATCGGGGATGTAGAGCGGCACGGTCTTACCGACCAGGCTGGCGGCACTCTCGGGATCAACGCGGCCGAGCTTGGGTATGGTCCAGATGAGGTTGGCTAACCCCCCGATGTGGTCGGTGTGCGTGTGGCTGATGAAGATTGCCCGCACGGACAGCAGGTCCACACCCGACGTATGGGCGGTGTACGCGCAGCCTTCCCCGGCATCGAACCAGTAGACACCTCCCGCCCACTCTACAGCAAAAGAGACGTGCCGGTAGCCGGGGACCGGCTCTGTGCCACTCCCGGTTCCGAGAAAGATGAGTCTCATGTCTTGATTCCTCGCTGACTGGCCATTGTTCGCGTGTTGGCAGGCGTATGATAGCGAGAATTCGTGGAGAGGGGGTGGCGTGACGCCAGCCGGCGTCGCCGTCATGCAGGGCTGCCATGCCGACAGGTAGACTGAAACTATGGCGGCGACGGGCATCGCACAGCGACTACGCGCACCGTGGACGCGCCGCGAGGCTCCTGCCGAGCCGTCTCGCCGCCCGCCGCTGAACCTCGCCGAGGCTGTAGCCGGTGAGGAAGTGACCACGGCGCAAGGATGCTTCTTCCGTACCCGCGACGTCCGGCCGGCACGGGGCAAGTATGGTGGTGAGGTGCTGTGGGCGTTCACCGAGGTGCGACCGTCCAGCCTGGCATTCCTGACCGCTGATGCGACGCTGGCCTCCTTTGAGCCGCATCGCGCAGTGTTCCTGGACACCGAGACCACCGGGTTGGCCGGCGGCACCGGCACCTATGCCTTCCTCGTCGGGCTGGGCTTCTTTCAAGGTGAGCGGTTCGTCATCGAGCAATACTTCATGCGCTCGTTCGGCGAAGAGCGGGCGATGATGGCGCACGTTGCCGAGCGCATTGCCGAGTTTCCCGGCGTGGTCACCTTCAATGGCCGGGCCTTCGACCTGCCGCTGCTACAGACGCGCTTCATTATGAGCCGCCAGCGCCGCGCGGCGGCGCGGCTCGAGGCGTGGACCCATCTCGACCTGCTCCCAGCGGCTCGTCACCTGTGGCGCGAAGCACTGCCGAATTGCAGGCTGTCCTCGCTGGAGTCGTCCGTGCTGGGCGTGCGGCGCCACGAGGACGTGCCAAGCTGGCTCATCCCGAGCATCTACCTCGACTTCGTACGTACGCGGGACGCCCGCCGTCTGCGCCCGGTATTCGAGCACAATCGCTACGACATCCTCACGATGGTCGCGCTGGGCAGCTACGCCGCGCGGATGCTGGCCCAACCGCTGGAGCTACGCCCCGGGCAACCGCGCCAAGGGGCCGAGATCGCGGCGGTCGCGCGTCTCCATGAGCGCCGCGGGGAAGAAGCCTGCAGCGCGCGCCTCTATGCGGCGGCGCTCCGGCAGCAGCTCCCCGGCGACCTGCGGGTGAAGACGCTGTGGCGTCTGGGCCTGGTATGCAAGCGCCAGCGGGCTTGGCCAGCGGCGGCAAAGGTGTGGCATCGCATCGTGGACGAAGAGCCGGCGCTGCGCTTGCCGGCGCTGATCGAGCTGGCCAAGCTCTATGAGCATCGGCGGCCCGATCTGGCGCGGGCGAGAGCGCTGGCCACGCAGGCGTATCGGCTCTGGCAACAGGCGCCCGATGGCCCCGGCGTGCGCCTGCTAGCGTCGGTCGAGTCCGGTCAGCGGACGCTCGGAGCGGCGTTGCTGCACCGTCTCAGTCGCCTGGAGCGCCGCCTGGCGCGCTGTGCCGCCGGGACGGCCACCGGAGGCCACAGGCTATGACTGATCCGGCACAGGCCAAAGTGGCTGATGGCCGCCACACCACCTTAACCGAGCCAGCGGAGGGTGCGCCTTCTGCCGGTCAAGAGCAGCAGGCCGCTGCCGAGGCATGGTCGGAGCCGGAAGGGTACGTCCGCGTGTTGAGCGCGTTGGCTAACGGTGAGGGGGCGCAAGCCATCGCGCGGCTGGAGCAACTGCAATCACAGCCGCCGGTGGCGCTGCCGGAGTTGGCCGCCACCTACCTGAGCGGTATGGCGCACTTCGCAGCGCTCGACTGGGCCGGTGTCGTCGCACACCTGCGCCGGTATGTCGTCGACGGCTCCCCGGATGACTGGCACATGCCCTGGGCCTATCTCCGCCTCGGACAGGCCCTAGAAGAGCTGGGACGCCTCGACGAGGCATCGCTGGCGTACCGCGGCTGCCTCACGCTGACGGCGCGGGAGCGCTTGCCGCGCCAGTTGGCCTTTGCGCTGATGTCGCGGATCGCCGACGAGGCCCCCGGCGTATCCTCGGCGCCCTAGTCCGTGTCCGCAGACTAGGCCCTAGCGCCAGCGGAGACGGTGAATCCGTTCGTGGCCACGGCCTCACGAAAGGTGCCCTCTTCTAGCGCGACACCGAAGCCTGGCTCGTGCGGCACAGTGACCCAGCCGTCGCTGACGACATAGGCGGAGCCGTCGAGTCCCGGCGTGGTTGCTTCGTCCCACTCGATAAACGCGAATCCGCTGATGGCGGCTGCCAGGTGGCCGGAGGCGTAGTTGCCGTAGTGTCCTCCGTAGTGGTGCGGCGCCGTGCGGGCGCCCCAGCGGTCGAGTTGTGGCCCTAGCTCCAGCCAGCGCGTGAAGCCATAGCTGAAGATGTCGTATTGGACGACATTGACGAGCCGCTGGTGGGCCATCTCCAGCAGGCGAGGTGAGGCGAGGCCCTCCCCGTCGGCGATGAGCGTGGGCAAACCCTCGGCCCGGAGCCATGCTTGGAGGTCCCGGTAGAGCACCTCGTCTTCATGGAACGCCTCTTCGAGCCAGAATACACCGGCCTCCGCAGTTGCTTGAAGGACCTGCTTGGCCAGATTGAGGTTGTAGCCGTTGTTCGCATCCAGCATCAGTGGTGCCTGTGTACCCACCGCCTCGCGCACGGCTCGGACTACAGCGATGTCCCGCCGCAGCCCCGCTGCCAGTTCCATATGACGGGCGCCGCGCCCCACCTTGATCTTGAAGGCACGATGCCCCCGCGCATACCCCTCGCGCGCTTCGGCCGCGATCAATGCAGCCGCCTCTTGCTCGGACTCGAGGTGCAGGTCGTCGAAGTAGAGCGAGGTGTCGTAGCAGCGGACACGGAACGGTGCCGCGGGTGTGGCACCGACTGTCGCTGCGGCCTAGCGCGTAGACCGGCTCGCCGGCTCGCTTGCCCGCCAGGTCCCAAAGCGGGAACTCCAGCGGCAGCCCGGCCCGGCTGGCCCCTTTTCCTGCGACGAAGACATCGGACAGACGCGAACCCACCAGTTTCGCCGCTTGCTCACGAGTAATCCGGCTGGTACCCCACCCGGTGGCGCCGTCGTCGGTAGTGATCCGGGCGATGGCCGGCCGAACGACTATGCCGTGCTCGCCCAGCCGCGCGTTACAGCCGGCGCTGCGCGGCCGCCTGCCCTCCAACTGCCCCCATTCGATACGCACGATACGCGGATCGGTCATGCCTACCGGTCCTACGTCGCGCGGGTGATGATGGCGTAGAAGATGAGAATGCCGGTCCAGAGGACCGGTGGCGCGATGACGAAGCTGGCCGCGGCAAGGTTGTTGTCGTGGGCCAGCTCGTGGGCCAGCCCGCGCCGGCATCCTTCCCCGCCGACCTCGCACACCAAGTCCTCATTGTGGTGGCTGAAGAACCAGTCACCTAGCTCCCAGCTGACGAGCGTGATGATCGCTGCCAACGAGACGTAGGGGGCGGAGCTAGCGACGACCAGCGGCAGCGCCGAGAGGTGCTTGGTGTACTCGCCGAGGCCCGTCACCAAGTCCACGGCCACGGCCAGGACGTTATAGACGACAATCAGTACCAGGCCCCAGAGCAAAACCGTCTTACTCACGTCGCTTCTCCTTTTCTGCTGGCAAGTTTGCCGGCTTGATCTCCATCAGCTTGGACAGACCTGGCGGTCAGTGGCGCCAGAACTTCACTTTGTCAATGGGGAGTATTTCGCACTGAAACACTAACGGGTAGCCACCGATCTCGACCAAACGTAGTATCCACGGCGCTTCGGCCAGCGACGGACCGTAGTAGAAGGAGCAGTCGCTATACGCGGTGCCGACCGGGGTCAGCGCGGCGCGGGCTACGAGCGTGGACTCACCCTCGACGAGCCAGAACGTGCCCTCGGGCCGGGCGGAGAAGGCCGTCCACGTGCCGAGGCCGTCCGTTTGCACGTCATACCTGACCTCCGCCTCACTGCCCTGGAAGTAGTCGTCGCGACAGAGGGTTAGCTCCTCCGCGAGACTCTTGCTGCGCTCAATCCCGAGATAGGCTTGCGCCGACTGGGGCTGGTCCCCCTCGATGAATAGGATGCTGGCTTTCTGATCGGGCGCGAGCAAAGCCAGTGTGAACGAGAACTGTCCGGCGTCATCCGGGATTTCGGCGCGACCAACCGCCCCAATTTCATAGTTCAGGGTGAACTCGTTCGCTTCCCAGAAGGCCGGGTCGGCGGTCTCCACCTCCGCGACGTCGCCGCTGTGAAAGTCGCCGCCGATGGCCGCGATGAGCTGGGCCGCTTCGTCTGTATGGTCCTGGTCGTAGCGGTCGCGGATGATCTCCCGGCGCTGCGGTCGTGATTCCTGATCCGGTTTGTTCCCGGCCACCAAGCGCCAAGCGCGGCGCAGCAACCCTCCACTACTCATAGCCACCTACCTACCATTTCCTCTGACCCTCTAGGTCTGCCCAATCCTAGGGTAGCTCTGGTGGTGCCACCCTGCTGGTCAGGGCACGGGTGCATCAACATGTGGTGCCTCCGGACGCGGGGTAAGAATGTACTCGCCGACGCAGCAACCCAAGGTGCAACACCGGCGGAAGCCGCCAAAGCCACGGGTGGGTACGCGCACGCGCGGCACGGTCACGCGGCGCGGTGCTTGGACGCGCGGCGGCTGTGCAGTGCGGGGTGAAGACACACGGGGCGGCGCTGTACCAGGTTGACGAGCAGTGGCTGCTCCCTGCCCGGGGCGAGTTTGCCCTCTGCTGACGGCGCTACTCCCGGAGGTGGATACTCCGCCCGCTCCACCGACGGACGAGCTTGTAGTACGCCCGGTAGCCGCGGCGCCGGGCCGCGCGACCCCTTTCGCCGGCGGTGGCTTGGTGCCCGCCTGTCCATCCGACGCATAGGTGGTGTAGCGGCGACCGGCGCGAGCCGGCGCCTGCGCTTGATTCGGGTCAATGGTCACGGGACCACCGGCCGGTCTGGTCGTCACGACGGGCGGCCGGGGATAGCCAAATACCCACGGCCGGTCGAACATCCAGAGCCAGAAGAACGGGTTGTTCATAATCCCGCCATAGCCTGTGGCAAACCCACCGCTGTCGCGCACGCGCTGCTCCAGATCGGCCGGTACGGGCGGCGGCGGCACGCCTTCGGGCAGCAGCACCACGCTGACCGTCTCCACGTTGCCCGACGAGACGTTCACCTCGCGCCCTTGGCTGCCGAGCGCGGTGCCATTCGCAATCGTCGGGTCGTCGTGGATGAACGAGAGGCCATAGTCGCCGGCCGGCACGTCGTCGAAGCGATAATGCCCGGACGAGTCGGTGCGCGTGATGCAGTTATCGCCCCGCTGCCCGCAGTCCAGCCCGTTGCCGGCGACCAGCACGGTAGCACCGGCGAGTTGTACCGGCGGCTCCGAGGTGCTCGGCATCCCCAGCACCTGGCCCTCGATGTCCCCGGTCGCGGCACCGCAGGATGGGGTGACCATAGCCAGGAAGGCAATTGCGGCAACCGCCAGCACCACCCACATCAGCCGTTCAGCACTCATAGGACTGCACCGTCCACCACCCCGCTCCCCAAAGTATAATCGTTGGCTATGACTAACGATGACGTGGTGCGGTTTCTGGAAACGATTGCCGACACCCTGGAGATCAAGGGCGAGCGTCCCTATCGCATCCGCGCGTATCGTGAAGCTGCGCGGCAGGTGGACGTGCTCGAGGAGGACGTGACGGCGGTCGCAGCGGAGCGTCGGCTGACCGCCATCCCGCGAGTTGGGGCCTCGCTCGCCGCCCGCATGCAAGAGTTCATCGAGACTGGCGAGTCGTCCTTCCTTGCCGACCTCCAACGCGACACCCCCGCTACGCTGCTTGATCTCCTGGAGCTGCCGGGCTTTGGGCCGCGGCGAGTCGCCGCCGTCCATCGAGAGCTGGGTGTGACGACGCTCGATGAGCTAGCTGCCGCGGCTGCCACAGGACGCCTCCGTAGTCTCCGCGCCATCGGCCCACGGCTCGAGCAGTCCATCGTGCGGGGGATCGAGGTCGTCAAGGAGCGCCGGCGGCGAGTGCCGCTGCTGCTGGCGAGGCCGTTGGCCGAAGCGCTGCGGACGGAGCTGGCCGCGGCCCTGCCGGGCTGGCCCGTCGCCATCGTCGGCAGCGTGCGTCGGATGGCCGAGCGCGTGGGCGACATTGATCTGCTCGTCGGAGCGCCGGACGCGGCAACGGTCCTGGATGCGTTTGCAGCCCTTTCGGACATCACTGCGCTGCAGGAGCGCGGCGCGACCACCGCGGTCGGTGCGACGCGCAGCGGTACGTCCTGCCACGTCATTGTGGCCCCGCCATCGAGTTGGGGCGCTGCCCTCGTGGCGACAACCGGATCGCACGCTCACCGCCGTCGCTTGCTGGCGCTGCCGGGCGCCGCGGGCTGGCAGCTCGACGGTGATCTTATTGTTGATGAGCAAGGTCAGCCGGTCGTGGCGCCTACGGAGGCCGCCTTCTACCGCTTACTCGGCTTGCCGGAGATTCCGCCCGTCCTCCGCGAGGACCGCGGCGAGATCGAGGCCGCGCAGGCGGGTATCCTGCCGGATGTGGTTTCCATTGCCGACATACGCGGTGACCTGCACGTCCATTCGATTTGGAGCGATGGCCGGCACTCCATTGAGGCGATGGCGCGGGCGGCGCAGGAGCGTGGCCTGAGCTACGTGGTCATGGCCGATCATTCCCGGTCGTCCGTGATTGCCGGCGGCATGTTGGTTGCGGCAGTGGCGGCGCAGCGTGAGGAGATCGCCGCGGTCAACGCCAGACTCGACGGCTTTCGCGTCCTGGCGGGAATCGAGCTTGACATAAAGCAGGACGGCTCGCTTGACTATGACGACGAGGTGCTCGCCACCTTCGATTTCGTGACGGCTTCGGTACATAGCGGCTTTGGGCAGAGCGCCGAGCGGATCACGGACCGCGTGCTGGCGGCCATACGCAGTCCGCACGTAGACGCCATCGGCCATCCTACCGGCCGGCTGCTCTCGCGCCGCGAGCCGCTAGCCCTCGACATGGATGCCGTGATCGAGGTGGCAGCCGAGACCGGGACGGCCTTGGAGATCAATGCCAATCCGGATCGCCTCGACCTCAACGACGAGTATGCACGCCAAGCGGCCGAGGCCGGCGTGCGGTTGGCCATCAACACCGATGCCCACGCGGTGGAGCACCTGGCGTTTCTCGAGTACGGCATTGCGACGGCGCAGCGCGGCTGGGTCCGCCCCCAAGACGTGCTCAACACGCGCCCACCCGAAGCGCTGATCCTATAACAGTTCGAGCAGGTCCTTGAGCGGACGGAAGGCATCCGCTTCGAAGTCCCAGATGCCCTTGTCTGCGGCTTCACCCAAACGCAGGTGGGGTTCTTCCCTTGATGCGAGGAATGCGTGCAGCCGTGCCTTTGCCATCCGCACTTCCTTGGGACCTGGCACATTAGTTTGCCTGATGCACTCGAAGTACCCATCTACGCAGTCAATCGCCGGGTCGGATTTCACCGAGTCCAGGCAGACATCTTCGATCATGCCGCTCTTAGCCCCATGCGGAACCACCAAGTAGCACACGCGCATACTGCCTTGAGAGAGCACTTTGAGCGGCCCACGTGGGCTTGGCAAGTCCGCGGCTGCCAGGGCACCGCGAATTCGGTCTTCCGCTCGACTCCGATCCGAGTCAGCATCCGCTACTACGGCGAGCGATTTAATGTTCTCAGCCCCATCTAGTAGCAAGAAAGCTCTAAGGTACAACCTCAATTTAGGGCTACCTCCATACTGATTGATCTGGATATCGGATATACCCCAATGCTTGGCTAGTTTCCCGAAGAGGCGGACGTCATCATTTCCCTCGACGAGTACCTGCTTTGGTCGTTCGATGTGCAGATCATCGTCCACTTATCGAACCTCCATCCTATGGGAAATGGCCGTTTCCAACATTTCGTGATCGAAGCTCACCGCTTTGATCTCGCCGTTAATGCATTGGAGCCGGTAGGACGCGGCTTCGTACTGACCTGCTTTCTTCAGAGCCTGGTGCGCGGCTCTGATGCATTCGGCGCTATGTGTCGTGGCGAATACCTGCACATCGAATGTTCGTGCCAGTTCCAGGAGCGTAACGAATACTTCCTCAAGCACGGTGTGGTGTAGTCCGTTCTCGACCTCGTCAATCAGGAGCAGCCCTCCTGTTGCCGTTCCCATAGCCAGTGCGAGACCGAACATGCGGTTCAATCCTTCTCCGAGCAGTTGAATCGGTATCGGCCTATTCGAGCCTTCGATATTCGCGTGAATGACCGGGTTGTTCCTGATGGTGATGGGAGTAAGCCTCTCCAAGCGGGGTTCCAGTGGACGCAGGAGTCTCAGGATTTCTGCGTCTTCTCCTTTAAGCTGTAGCTCACCAAATCTTGAGGCGATAGTCTGGAGATCATCTCTGTGGAGAGAGGCCATGAACACTGAATCCGGCCGTCCTTTCACCATTTGTCGCTCTCCCCGGATGCCCTCACTAGCCACTTCAATCGGACCAAGTCCGACTGGAGTTGACATTGCTTTGTACCACCAGGCTCGGGAGATATATTCGCTCGCGTCGTTGTGCCGATACTTGAAGACAATCTCGAACTCACCCTCAGCCTGGGGCCTTGTCGAGCGTTCTACACTGGCCTCTTCCTGGATACCGGCACGAGTGGCTTGGAGTTGTTTCCGGTCTTGCAGAAATATCTCCAATTCACGAGTAAGGCTATCCCAATCTCCACGCGCGGTCATACTGATATGCTTTCGGGTATCGAAGTTATGGAATAGGTCATGAAAGATCGTATCGGGGCCGGTAATCGGGAGTCCTCTGAAGGTGTTCAGTCTCGTGCCTAACTCTGGATTGTCCGGGCCGTTGAGCAACCAAAGGGATTCGAGTAGAGCCGTCTTCCCTACTCCGTTTTTCCCGGCGATCAACGTAATCCGCCCCAGGTTCTGCAGTGAGACATCCTTGAGGTTTCGGAAGTTCGTTACGGTAAACTCCGTCAGCATGGTGCGGCTCCTTGCGGCTATAACGCGGGGGTACGTGACCGGCGTCGGCAGCCTCCCTTTGGGCTGGAGTGAGTTCCAAACAGATTGCTGGCTGCTAGTTCGAACCTGATTGGGCCAGAAAAGAAAGCCCGATGGTGTGCGTGCCGTTCCTATGCCCTGCGGCACGGGTCCATTACCCGGTGGCATGCTAGCCGGCGGCGCTCACCTACCTCGGGTATCTCGTATTGTACCGCCTTGCACTCACAGGTTGACCACCACTACCGCTGCTTGCAACCGATCTAGTCGTGGCCTGCCTGGAGTTTGTCTCGTGTGGCAATGCGTGGCCTCGTTGAAAAAGGCGCTTGTTGCCTGCCGCCGCGGCCGCTATACTGTGCGGCGGAAGTGGGTCAGCGAAGTTCTGTGCGTTACGGTTCCCCTCTCGCCGCTGGTGGAGTGCCGAAGCGCCGACCTCCAATGACCAATCCAGTGTAGGTGCCGTGTCCCGTTCTACCCTTCAAGGAGGCCAGCAGGTGAGCTTTACTGATCGTACCCTGGTGTGTGCTGACTGTGAAAACGAGTTTGTGTTTTCGGCGGGTGAACAGGCGTTTTTTGCGGAGAGAGGTTTTACGAACGATCCCAAGCGGTGTGTCCCCTGTCGGTCGCAGCGCCGCCAGCAGCGCTCCAGTTACGGAGGCGGCGACGCAGGTTATGGTGGCGGTGGCGGTGGCGGTGGCGGTGGCGGTGGCGGTGGCGGTGGCGGTGGCGGCTACGAATCGTCGCCCCGGCCTCCCAGGCAGATGTTTTCCATCATCTGTGACGAGTGTGGTGCCGAGGCAGAGGTGCCGTTTCAGCCGCGTGGCGACCGACCCGTCTATTGCCGTGACTGTTTCAGTCGGCATCGGGAAAGTAGCTGGGGTTAACCCCTAGACGACCACCGCGATTGAGCGGCGCGCAGATCGCTGCCGGGCTAGTGCCCCGGCAAGCCCTGAGCGCCGCAGCCGTGCCGTGTCTCTTCCGCTGCTCCTCCGTTTGAGGTGTGGGCGCGGTTGGGCGTGGTTGTTTGTCGTTCCCGCCAAGGCCCCTGGATGTTGAGCGTCCGTATCCGGGCGCCTAGTTCATGGCGACGGGGCACGCCTCCGCGCCTCAACCAGCCCACACCGGCTTCCCGTATCTTGGTCTCTCCTTATCTAGGAAACACGAATGGCCTCGGACGCGGACGGCGGGATGAGTCTCCAGCCCGCTGCACTGCCCTACATCGGCAACGAAGCCGCGCGGCGCTTCCTGCTCGGTAGCTGGCGGGCGGGACGCCTCGCGCACGCTTACCTCTTTGTCGGGCCGCGGCAAGTCGGTCGCCGGACGCTAGCGCTCTGGCTGGCCCGGCTTGTGAACTGTGACCAAGCCAAGCCGCACAACCAGGTGGCGCCGCTTGGTCCGGACGGTAGCGCGCCGACCGATGTCGGGCCGTGTGACCGTTGCTCGGCGTGTCGCCGGATCATGCATGGCAACTATCCCGATGTCATGGTCGTCGAGCCGGAGGTGGACGAGTTCGGTGAGGTCAAGCGAGGTGTGCTGATCGAGCAGATTCGGGAGGTCGTCGAGCGGCGAGCGCCTTTGCGTCCCTACGAGGGCCGCGTCAAGGTCTTCGTTATTCGCGGCGCCGATACGATGACGCCGCAGGCGGCTAACGCTTTCTTGAAGACCCTGGAGGAGCCGCCGGCCGCCACGCTTTTCGTGCTCACCGCTGCCGATCAAGCAAGGCTGCTGCCCACCATCGTCTCGCGCTGCCAGACGGTGACGCTGCGGCCGGTGCCCATTCGCACCCTGGCAGCGGCCCTGGCGGCCTGGGAGGACTGGCCGGACCGCGACCCGGGGCGTGCCGAGCTATATGCTCGCCTGTCCGGGAGGTGCCCCGGCGCTGCCGTACTGGCCACCCAGCAGCCCGACTATCTCGCCGAGCGTCAGCACTGGCTCGATCAGGTGAACGACCTGGTCTCCGCTGACCGGCATCAGCGCCTAGCTACGGTAGCGAATATGACGACCCGGTCTGCCGCCGCGCCCCTCCTCGACCAGTGGCTTACCTGGTGGCGGGACCTGCTCCTGCTCCGCAGCGGTAGCGGGGAGGGGATCACGCATTGGGATCAGCATGCGGTGCTCGCCAATCTCGCCGCGCGACTCCGGCCGAGCGAGATCGCCGCCTTCCTGCGCCGGATCGAGGAGACGCGCGACCAGATCGAACGGAACGCCAACGTCCGGCTGGCTTTCGAGGTGCTCGTCCTCGATATGCCCTACGTCGAGGACGCGGCGTGACGTGTTCTCAGGTGGTGTTCGCTGCATGGTAAAATCGCTGGGGTGCCACACGGCGGGCCGTTCTGCGTTGACAGAGAGTGTATTGGTCCCAGCGTGACCGGCCATGACCTCCCGCTCGGCTCCGGTGAACTCAGGAGGGAAGACTTGCCAAACTATGAGTATGAGTGCCTCGAATGCGACCATCGCTTTGAGCGGTTGCAGCGCTTCTCCGACCCACCCGTAGATACGTGTCCGCAATGTGGCAGCGCCGTGCGTCGCGTCTTGCATCCCGTCGGGATCGTTTTCAAAGGCTCCGGTTGGTATGTCACCGATAGCCGGTCGTCCAACACCGCCGCGTCTACCCCGACCGAGAAGAGCGAAAAGACCGACACCGACGCCAAGAGTACGCCGGAGAAGGCCAAAGCCAATGGCGAGGGTAAATCCGGTGCCAAGAGCGAGGCCAAGGCGGCGGCAACCGGTGGTAGAGAGCAGGCACGGCGCGGTGACCGATCACTGGCCCGTTCCTAGTGGTTGGCCGCAGTAGCTTGCGTCGGTGTGTAGCTGTCTCGCGTCGCGGGTGGCGATCCCCGCCGTGCAGAGTGACTCCTGATGCGTGCCATCGTTCAACGTGTCACCGCGGCGTCGGTGACGGTCGCCGGTGAGCAAGTGGGTCGGGTCGGACCGGGACTGGTGCTGCTCGTCGGAGTGCGTCACGGCGATAGTCCGGCGGCTGCGGGCTGGCTGGCCGAGAAGGTGGCCCATTTGCGTATCTTCGCCGACGAGGCGAGCAAGTTCAATCGCTCCGTCCTCGATGTTGGCGGCAGTATCCTGCTCATCAGTCAGTTCACGGTCTATGGCGATTGCCGTAAAGGGCGCCGGCCCAACTTCACTGCGGCGGCGCCGCCCGGCATTGCGGCGCCCTTGCTGGATACGCTGACCGAGGAGTTGCGTAACCGTGGGCTGTCGGTGGAGACGGGCGAGTTCGGAGCAATGATGCAGGTATCGCTGACGAATGACGGACCGGTAACGGTGCTTGTGGACACGCCGGAGCGTCTGGACACATGACTACTAGCACGTCATCCCCTCCGCTGCGGCTGCGGGTGGTCCAAGACGGGCCGGAAGCCGCCACCACCGTGCTCAAGCGCACCAGTCTGGGCGATCTGGAAGTTGATCCGGCGGTTGCTGCGCGGTCGGCGGCGGTCTTTGACACGCCGGAGTTGCGCGACCTCTTGTCATCCGTCGGTCTAGCGCCGGCGTCGGCGGATGAGGCATTGTCGCCGGAGCTGTTCGTCGAACGAGTGGTCCGCCTCGTTCGCAGCGCGGGCGATAGGGCCCTCCGCCTGATCGCCGAGCGACTCGACGGCGCCCTTCCCGCCGATCTGGAGACGGGGCCGGCAGAGATCGCCGTCGCCTACCAACAGGTAGACGAGCAGTTGGTGGCGGATCTCCGGCTCGCTGCTGATCGAATTCGACGTTTCCACGAGCACCAGCGGCGCCCAACTTGGCTCGACGTTGACGAGGGCCTCGGGCAGATCATTCGGCCGCTGGAGCGCGTCGGCATCTACGCGCCGCTCAGTACCGCTGCCTACCCCTCGTCGGTGTTGATGGCCGCAGTTCCGGCCCGCGTGGCCGGAGTAGACGAGGTGGTGCTTTCTATGCCACCGCGGCCCGATGGTCGCCATCGGCCAGAGATGATCGTCGCCGCGGACATTGCCGGAGTAGACCGCCTCTTCAAGATCGGCGGCGCCCAGGCCATCGCGGCGCTGGCCTACGGGACCGAGTCGGTGCCCAAGGTGGATAAGATTCTCGGTCCCGGCAATATCTTTGTGGTCTTGGCCAAGAAGCACGTTTTCGGGGACGTGGACATAGACCAGCTGCCCGGCCCCACGGAGACTCTCGTGGTGGCCGACGACACCGCGCCGGCCGATGAAGTGGCGGCCGATCTGCTGGCGCAGGCGGAGCACGATCTGCTCGCCAGCGCGATCCTGATCACGTCAAGCGAACGCCTCGCGGCAGCAGTGCCGGCTGCACTGGAGGAGCAGCTTGGCCAGCTGGAGCGCGCCGAGATCGCCCGCAAGTCGCTCGAACGGCGGGGCGGCATCGTCGTTGTCGCCAGTGTGGAGCGTGCCTTGGTGTTGGCTAACGAGTACGCCCCGGAGCACCTCTGTCTGCTTGTTGCCGATGCCTGGTCCCATCTGTCGGCGATCAAGAATGCCGGTGGCGTCTTCCTGGGGCGTCACTCGCCGGAAGCCGCCGGAGACTACGTGGCCGGCCCCTCGCACATCATGCCCACGGGCGCTACCGCGCGTTTCTCATCGCCGCTATCCGTGGACGACTTCCGCAAGGTCACGAGCGTGATTGCCCTCTCGGCTTGTCAGCTGGCGGAGCTTGGCCCGGTGGCGGCGCGACTGGCCCGCGCCGAAGGCTTGACGGCACACGCCGCCGCAGTCGAACGGCGCTTGCGCTGACGAGCGGCCGGAGGTTAGGTCAAGCGATAGCTAGCTCGGCGGCGCGCCGTTCGTGGCGGCACCATTTGCGCGGCCGTTCTTCGGCGTGTTGGCCGCGGTGCCGGCCGTGACACGACGGCCATCGCGCGGGGCCGTGCGTACACGCTCGCGGACGAGCAGGAGGGGCAGGTGCCACCACAGGTTGCGCCAGGCATCCTCGACCTCGGTACGCTCGGTATCGGACGGTGACCGCTGCCCGTATTGTGCGCGCACATACGACGCTGCGATCCGCTGCGCGGCGGCGTCGGGCACCTCCATGACGCTCTTGAGCCAGCCGTTGCGCTCCTGCTCGAGACTGCGCTGCATCTCGCGCGTCAGCGCAACGGCGTACTCCAGTGGCGTCTCTGCCGGGCGACGTTTGCGCCCGAACAGCCCGCCGAGGAACACCATCCGCCGGTAGAGCCGGCGGACCATCTCCCGCGAGGGCATCCGTCGCTCGCGCAAGAGGCGTATGAGCCGATACAGCCCGAACACGGCCACGATCAGAACGATGGCCGGGAGCACGTTGGGTAGGCTGGGTCGCCAGGCCGTGGCGGCGGCAACGATGTCCGCCCCGGTAATGCCTGGGTCCTCCAGGCCCAACAGCATCGCCAGTTCATCCAGCTCTTCGTCCAGCGCCTCGTCAAAATCGTCCAGCGCCTCGGATGAGTCGGTAGGGCTTTCGGCGCGATTGATCTCCGGACGGTAGCCCGAAGGCTCGAAGGCAATCCAGCCATAGGCGGGGAAATAGACCTCCGGCCACGAATGCAGGTCCTCCTCCGTGACCTCATAGCGGCCCGTGTCATCGTTGAACGAGCCGGCTACGAAGCCGGTGGCCATCCGTGCCGGGATACCTTGCAACCGTAGGAGGAGTACCATCGAAGAGGCGAAGTAGTCGCAGTAGCCGACCTTGGACTCGAACAGGAAGAAGTCCACGGCATCCCAGCCTTCCGGTACGACCGGGGTAGCCAGCGTGTACTGGTAGCGACGAATGAACTGCTCGATGGAGATCGCCTTGTCGAAGACCGTCTCGCGGTCGCGCGTCAGCGATTCGGAGAGCGAGAGCACCCGGTCAGTCACGTCGGGTAGCTGCAGATAGCGGTTCTTGATCCAGTCGGGGTACTCGGTGCTGGCCTGCCGCAGCTCGGCCACACTTGGCTCTGGCACCAGCGCCTCGACGGCATAGCGGAGTGAGGGCATGGCCGGGCGACGAGAGTAGAGCGCGGAGAAGTCGTTCACGTCAGCCTGCCCGGACGGCGCCAGCTTCTGATAGCGAATGCTCAACTCCACCGGTTCGACCGGGGCGTAAATCACCGTACTCAACGATGGCTCAATGTCGAAGACGGTCTGAATGCGCTTGCCCGTGATGGTAGGCACCTCGGTGATGGGCTGTTCCGGCGTGCGGTTCAGGACCACCGCGTCGCTATTGCGCCAGGCGCGGCCGGTGTAGGTATCATAGGTGCTGCCGCGCCAGTAGTGCGGCTCCTCGGTCAAGACGGACATGATCTTGCGCTGGGTGAGATTGATCGGGCCGCTGAGCACCAGCGAGCCGCGTGCCCCTTCCGCAGCAAACCTCGTCCCCGGGCTTTGGATGCCGGCAAACAGGCGGTTGGTGACGTTCTCCAACTCGGTCCATTGCTCGCCGACGTAGCGCCAGAAGGCGATGGATAGCGGGTTGTTGATGACGCGCGGGCCAAGCATGGAGAGCAGGGCCAGCACGACAATGACCGCAAAGCTGGTCACAATAACGTCGAAGAGCAGCTCTCCCGGGTAGTCAACGGAGAATTTCTCCCAACGATTGCGTAGGGCGTACAGATTGATGGAGACTGCCAGCAAGAGGAGGCTGATGAGGAAAATGGCAAACGGCGCCTGCGCTTGACCCGTGTAGGAGGCGTTCGTGACGAGGGCGATTCCGGTCGGTAGCGACGCTATTACGACGTCGTGCAGCCGGAATAAGCCCCAGGCGCCGATGTACCCCAGACCCCACGCCAGGAGTGACATGAGCACCAGAAAGATGCCGTTATCGGTGCTCGGCCTCCCGTACCAGGCCAGCTCCGACCACGTGGCGATCCGTAGGGCGAAGTCGCCGATCTCCGTCGCGACTCCCTGGAGCGAGACTATCGGTGGAGCTAGTCCTTCGCGGGTCTCACCGGCGCGGACCCAGGTGCCGGTGTCGGTGATAAGCGTGCCGAGGCCGCTCGGCCACTCCCGAGGGGTAGGGAAGATTTCGCCGATAACGATGTAGGCGAGCAGGCTGCCGACCAGGACCCCGGCCAGAAGTGCCTGCCAAGTTCCCCACGCTTGGCGCGCAACGACCAAGCCCATGACGATGCCGGCGAGCGCCATGGCGAAGAGGACCTGTGTTCCCTCCACCCAGCCGGCGGAGTGGATGGACCAGATGGTGCTCAACACCATCACGACGAGCAGAATGGCGGAAAACCAGCCCTCGTTGATCCGCCAGCCGCTCTGCGGCGGAAGCACCGTACCGCTGGCGTTCGTCTCGCCTAAAGCTCGATCAGTAGGGGCCGCTGCGGCTCGAAGCATGGTTGTGTCTCCGAATCACCGCCGCCCGCCGCGTGTGGACACACCTTGGGCCACGCCCGGCTTCCCCCACCTTGAGCCAATCGGATTGTGCAGTGTTGGCATGCTGCGTCGCTCCGCGCCTCGCGCTTATCGTGTGGGGACGACTCCAAACCCGCG
Organism: Chloroflexota bacterium; assembly: GCA_965220865.1. Lineage (GTDB taxonomy): Bacteria > Chloroflexota > UBA11872 > UBA12225 > JAJDUF01 > JAJDUF01. The sequence continues at coordinate 653,805 of OZ244848.1, read as the reverse complement.
CGCCCTGGCGTCCTGCGCCTGCGCGCGCCGATGCTCGGCATACTGTCCCTTGCCGACGGCCACGGTGCGGAACGGCTGCCCCTGCATCACCACGTTGGCGACAATCCCCACGGACGTTAACTGGTCGGCGATAGGCTGCGCCTGTTCGGTGCCGCCGAAAGACACTTGGTCCAGCAAAATCACGGCCGGGGTGGAGGCGCGTTGACGTAACGACGCCAGCTCACGTAACCAAGTCGGGTCGGTGCTCGGTGTAATAATCACGACGCTCAGTCCTCGCTCCAGCGCCCGGCTCACCTGCTGCAAAATCGAGCCGAGCGGCTCGCGGCCGTCGGCGGTCACCGTCGCCAGGTCCTCCATGATGCGCCACAGTTGGCGCGCGCCCTTGCTCGGCTCCACTTCGGCCGGGTTGTCGCTCGACGCAATGAGACCAACGGCTTTGTTTTCGCGGATTGCCTGATAGGCAATCGCGCCGGCGAGCTTGACGGCGTACTCCTCGGTCGACTCGTCGCCTTCGCCGATGTGGACCGCAGCGTCCATGTCGAGAATGACCCAGAGGTTCCCGGAAGGCTCGAGGTCGAACTCCTTGACTTGCAGCTGCCCTCGCCGGGCGGTAGAGAGCCAGTGGATGCGATTCAGGCCGTCGCCCGGCGCAAAGTCGCGGATGCCGGCGGCGTCGGTCGTCACGTGGTACGTCTTGAGGCTGGAGCGCGAGCTACCGCCCATGGTGCCATACGGCAGCGGAATGCCCGGCCCCTCCATAATCGGCGGGTACACGATGAAGCTATTGACCTGGTAATAGACGATGGACCCGCGGAATATGCCAAACGGGTCGCCGGTCAGGATGCGTACCGGCCCGAGGGTATACAAGCCGCGCCGGCGACAGACGGTACGGGCATGGAACTGCCGCTCTTCTCCCGGCCCGATGCTCTCCACGACCCCGGGGTTGAAGTCCGGGATCGTCGAGTCGTCGCGCACCTCGACCCACAGCGCCGGGAGGCGCCCTTCGTTGGCGATGACGAAGTCCTCTTCGATCAGATCGCCGACGACGGCCCACTTGGTACGCAGGCGGCGTTGAACGGTGATGTTTTGGGCGAGGCTGCGGGTCCAGAAGAAGGTGATCGCCAAGAGTCCGAGCGTGCTATAGAACAGATAATAGATGATGGAGATGCCGGCCACGAGCGAGAGCACGAGCAGGAGCATTGCCAGCAAGGGCACCAGCGGGCGCTGCAAGCGAATCTCGGCAGTGGCGAGCGGCGCGCTGGTATCGGCGATCTCCGGCTGCGGGCCAAGCGCTTCTACGGTGGCTTGTGAGCTATCGGGGGCGCCAGTCAGGGCAACCATAGGCGTTCCCCAAGTATACAGTAGAGCCGTCGCAATGCCTGTTGCATCTGTTAACGTCGAGTTAAATGGTTGAAGAGGCCTGTCACCGCGGCGGCAAGGTGGTGCATCCCGCCGGAAGCCGGGCCGGCGGTCAGGGTGCCTAGACGGCGGCATTGATGAACGCGACAAGTCGCAGAGGCTATTTGGCCGGTACCGCCAGCGTGCTCGGCGGTCTCCTGGCTGCCGCCTGCGAGCTATGGGATCCGCCGGCGGCGAGCCGGAGTCGGGGCGGTCCGCAGCTTGAGCAACCCGCTAGACGCAAGGCACGATTTACACTCACTGTCCTGGTCCGGCAAGATTGGTACAGCTACCATAAAGCGACCCTTCAAGACCTCGGTACACAGTTCACGCAGCAACAGCCCCACCTGCATATCGAATGGGAGGGACGGCATTGGCAGCCTCCCCGCGACTGGAGCAGGAAGCTGCTCGCTGACCTGGCCGCTGGTGGCCGGTTGGGCAGTGTCGTCAGGGCTGAGGCCGCGGCTGTCGCGCCGCTGGCTGTAGCCGGCTCCGTCCTTAGCTTGAACCGCTTCGTCATTCGTGACCGATACGATCTCGCCGACTACTGGCCCGGCGCGGTGGCGGCACTAAGGTGGCAGCAGGGCCTTTACGGTCTGCAAACGGAAGCGGCCCCCATCCTCTTGCACTACAACCAGGCCTTGCTAGACCAGGTCGGGTTGACAGCACCCACATCGGCTTGGACGTGGGCACGTCTCCTCAATGCAGCCCAGCGACTGACGAACCGGCAGCCGGCGTACTCGACGTTTGGCTTTGCACTCGAGGTGCAGCCTCCCGTCCAAGGCAGGACCGTTGAAGAAGTGCTTCCGCTGCTGGTCCTGCCTTGGATCTGGGGCAACGGGGGCCGGATGGTGCGTGCGGACTTCGGCGAAAGCCATGTAGATCGGCCCGAAGCGCAAGCGGCAGTACGATGGCTGGCCGACCTTGCTCTGGCGCACAAGGTCTCACCGAGTGCTGAGGACCTGAAGCAGGCAGGAGCGCATGGCCCCTGGTGCCTGTTCGGGGAAGCGCAGCAGCTGGCGATGTTATATGGATTCTGGTACGGAAGGCCATCCGGCCAATCCGCTCAGAGGCGCTTCGGGGTTGCGGAGCCACCGCGGGGACCGCAGCAGGCCGCCACGTACTTGTTGGGACAGGAGGCGCTGTTTGTAGCGCGGGACGCCGTTGATGTAGACGACGCCTGGGCCTTTCTCAGTTGGTGGACGAGCCGGGACACGCAGCGGCAGTACCTCACCAGCGAAACCGGGAAGGTGCGATCATCGGTGCCGGCGCGGCGCGCACTCGCCAGAGAGTTTCCTGACCGTTATGAAGCCTCGGCGCTTGCCGCGCTGGAGTATGCTCAGGCGGTCCCGCTGCACCCGGCATGGATCGAGTTGATGCGAGCGTTTGGTGAGGGGCTTATGCCGATCTGGGAAGGCAAGCAGTCCGCTGCGGACGCTACAGCCAGCGTAGCGAAACGACAGAATACGATCCTGGCGGAATGGCGACAGCGATGTGGCGGAGCACCACAGCGGGCCTCAGAGCATGTACGATACTTATGAAGGTGAAGACAAACGGCGCAGTAACAGCGCGCACATGGCCAGGGCAATCCAGGTTTCACTGGTCGCCGGGTCCTCTTCATAGTCTTTGCTCAACCGCCGGCAGCGGCCCAGCCAGCCGAAGGTGCGTTCCACGACCCAGCGCCGCGGTTGCACCGTGAAACCGACGGCGTCCGGGGCGCGACGCCCGATCGCGATGGTCCAGCCCCACGCGGCCGTGACCCAGCGCGCAAACGCCCCCCGATAGGCCGCGTCGGCCCACAGCTGCTGCACCCGCGTGGTCTGGGCCGACGCCCGCTCCAGCACCGCATAAGCCCCGTCGCGATCCTGGATATCAGCCGGATGCACCACGACCGCGACGATCGTGCTCTGGGTATCCACCAACAGATGGCGCTGGCGCCCGGTCACCCGCTTCCCCCCATCATAGCCGCGGGGGCCCCCTTTTCCGTCGTCTTGACCGACTGGCTGTCGATGATGACGGCACCAGGCGCTGGCGCCCGATTGTGGCGCTGGCGCTCCTGGCGCCGCAAGGCGTGCATGATCGCTTCCCAGACCCCCTCGTTGCGCCACTTGCGGAAGTGGTGATAGACCGTCGACCACGGCGGGAAGTCATGGGGCAGCAAGCGCCAAGGGCAACCACTCCGCAAGCCGTACAGCATGGCATTGATGAGCACGCGCTGCTCGTGGCGGAGTGGGGGCCCAACCCCTGGTGGGGGCACCAAGGGGGCCAGCCGCGTCCACTGGGCATCCGTCAGGTCCGTCGCCTAGCGTGTTGGTGCCATGGTGCGCCTCCCGCACACTACTCTGGCCCGATCAGGATACCTTCCCTCCAACTACAGTGTCGTACACGCTCTTAGCGTGTGCTCGTGCCGGAGGCTAGTGCCCTGCCGTCGAGGTTTGCTGGCATAAGGCGCGATGCACGGCAGTATGTGGTAAGTCACGTCCACAATTGATACAGGGGTACAATGCCTGTTATTGTGATCGAGGGGCTTTAGAGAGGGGAAACTAGCAGCCCTAACGAGATCGAACCGCCGCATATGCCTGGTTGGCGCGTTTCTGATGGAAGGGAAGTGGCGTGATTCGTTTTGCCCGCCGGCAGTACCTGATCGGCTCCGTCGTTGCCATAGGGGGCGTGGTGGCCGCGGCCTGTGACCTGGCGGCAGTGCCCCGGCCCGGCGCCGAGTCACCGCGCCCTCGCCTGGCCCCGGACGCCGGCCCCCCGACGCCGCGCCCGGGACTAACCTCCATCCGCGTGCTCTACGGGCAGTGGCAAGGACCGCTGATAACCGAATTCGACATGACGCACCATACGGCTGACTGGAAGGTGGTGGCCCCCCAGCAAGAGCTGTACCGCACGACCGCGTTCACCGCGTTCCAGGACCGCTACCCCGATAGCCACGTCACGTTCGACACCCATCACGATCCGTTACCGATCTTGCAAGGCGCGCACGCGGCCGGCAAGGCGCCCGACATCTTCTACATGGATGACCGGCGCGGCCGGGCGGTCGTTCGCCACGGCATGGCTCAACGGCTGGAGGGCCGGCTACGCCGGTGGCCGGATCACTCCGATTTCGTGCGACCGGCCCTGGCGGCCGGCCAGTATGATCGCCAGCAGTGGGGCCTGCCCCTCTTTACCCAGGTCTATACGCTCTACTACAACCGGACGCTGCTCCGCGCCTTGGGCATCTTGCGCCTGCCGACCACCTGGGAAGACTTGCTGGCTGTTGCTGCACAGTCTGCCAAGGTGGAAGGCCACCGCGTCGTGCGCCAGGGTGTGAACGGCCACGATTCACAATGGTTCTGGTGGCTGCTGCAGAGCAGCGGCGCCACACTGTACCGGAATGGCCGCGCCGAATTCGGTGTTGAAGCGGAGGAGGTCCTGTCGTTCTTGCGGCAGCTGTACCGTGCGGGGCTGCCGGAAGGCGTAGAGCCGCCGCAGGCGCGTGTGCTATCGGGTGGAATGGAGCCTTACTCCTACAACAGAAACCTGTGGGAGTACGGAGCGGTAGGGCACGCTTGGGTACCGGCACTGCCGCTGATGACTTACGAGGAGAGAAGGCGGCGGCGCTCGAAAGTGTTGCAACGTATTGATCCTGACCCTCCCCCGGATGCCACTCCCCCACCAGGCCCTACCCTCTCCCCGGAAGAGGTTGCTACCGTCCAGGCCTGGCGGGCCCAGCTGCCCGCACCGGACGACTTCGTGGTTGGGATGCCGCCGGTGCCGGGCAGCCGTGAGGCCGCCCCCCTGGCCCATACCCACTCGGCCGTCCTGCACCTCAGCGCGCAGTCCGAGCACCCGGACCTCGCGTGGGAGCTGCTCACGCTGCTCCTCGAACCCGACACGCTGTATGAGTACACCAACATCCGAGAAGCCATTCCGCCGCGCAAGTCCATCTTCGGTCGCGGGTACTTGGACAATCCGAAGACTCAGGAGATCATCGCCCTGTGGCTACGCTACGGGCGGCCGCCGTTCGATCCCCCGCTCTACTCCAGGGTGAGCTATTGGACTCATCACACCTTCTGGGAAACGGTGATCCGGCAGAAGGACCTTCGCGCAGCGCTGGATAAACTTGTCGAGAAGCTCGACGAGTTCGTCGCCAAAGCGGACCCACCCTTCATCGGAACGACACGTGCCTGATGGCCGACCACTCGCGGTGTTTCCCATGCGGGGGGCCGGGGCTTAGGGACGGTCGCGTTGGTCCAGGTAGTCTTGGTGCGCCCGCGCAAGCACACCGGACCGCGTGTCTTTCAGTGCGGTCCGGGATTGGGCGGAGAGTGCTTGCGACTGTTGCAGGTTTACGAGCGAGCCTTGGAACTGCGGCATCACGTAGCGAGCCACCAGCTCATAGCTGTGCAGCATCTGCTCTCGTGTGGACCACTCGGTGGTTTGGATGAGCAGCCCACCGTAGCCGCCGCTGGCCTCGTCCAGGCGCTTGATCGCAGCGACGAGGTCATCGGGAGTGCCCACGCACCAGGCGCCGCGCTCCACCATCGTGTCAATGATCTTGTCCGCCGGGCCGTCAATCACCGGGTCGTGGCCGAGCGTCTGCTCGAAGTATTCGCGCTGGTAGCGCCCGGCGCCGGCTCTCGCCTGTGCAAGGGCTTCCTGGCGGCTCTCGGCCAGATGCACGTGCAGCACGAGCCGCCACTCGTCGCGGTTCACGGCCTTCCCATGCTCCGCGGCCGTCTCCTCGGCGACGTCCCAGAATTCGCTCAACTTGGTGGTGAAGGCACCCCCTCGGATGATCGTCACCGAGAGCACGGCGCAGCCATGCTTGCCGGCGAGCACCATGCCCGAAGGTGACTGGGCGGCGGCGACCGCGATGGGGAAGTGCGGCTGTGTGTATGGTCGCAGATGCAGCAGTGCATCCCGGAGCGTGAACCACTCGCTCTCGTAAGTAATCGGCTCGGTCGTCGTGAGCAGGCGCATGATGATCTGCAGCGCTTCATCCATCCGGCGGCGCTGAGTGAGCGGATTAATGCCCATCATCCGGGCATCGGTGACCAGCGCCCCTGGGCCAACGCCCATTATCACGCGACCGCGGGTGAGATGGTCCAAGAGCACCATGCGGTTCGCGGCCATCAGCGGGTGGTGGTAGGGCAGGCTGAGGACACCGGTGCCCAGCTTGATGTGCCGCGTGCGCTCGGCGGCCGTGGCGATGAACACCTCGGGCGAGGAGATCGTCTCCCAACCGGCGCTATGATGCTCGCCAACCCAGGCCTCATCGAACCCCAGGTAGTCGAGCCACTGAATAAGCTCCAGGTCGCGCTCAAGTGCCAGGGTCGGATTTTCCCCCAGCCAGTGGAACGGGCCCAGGAAAATCCCGAACTTCATCCGCGCCGGTAACGCCATCGCCTTGTGCCTCCTCGCTCGGCCGGGCCGGAGTCGTGGCTGTTTGACCTTCGTGCCAGCCCACTATAGCGTGAGAGCCACGCTGCCGTGCAACTTCGACTGGTCTGATGGACAGGCTAGTAGCCAGGGCCGGCCGGGTGTTGCCCCGCCGTTGAGCTTGGTCTACACTCGGCGGCAGGACGCGCCGCCGGCCCAACCGGCGACCGATCTGCTGTAGAGGATGGCCTTGCGATGGTAGAAATTCGCCGTGCCGCCGTTCGGGACGAGCCGGCAATCATCCGTGTATGGAGCGACCACACTGCGTACCAGCGCTCGCTGGAGCGCGTGTGGCCGCAGCGCTGGGCCGTAACCGAGCCGTTCGAGCGTACCCATGCGCGGCTGTTGGCGCCGGTGTGGGACGATCCGATGCAGGTGATCTTCATTGCCGAAGATGGGCCGCAGCCCGTCGGGTTTATGCATACCGCGTTGGTGGAGCCGGACCCCAGCCCGGCGCGCATCGAAACTCTCGTCGTCGCCGCATCCCAGCGCGGCACGGACATAGGGCAAGCCCTGATGTCGGCCGCCCTGGCGTGGTGCGTGGAGGGCGGGGCGGATGAGGTTGTACTGGACGTGCTTGCGGCCGACACTGCCACCGTGCGGCTCTTTGAGCAGCAGGGCTTCCATCGGGCGCTGACCGCCTACTACAGACCCGCCGATTTCCCCGAGGCGGAGTTGCGGTCCTCTCAGGGCATGGTCCGCCGAGCCGGGGCCGCCGACGAGGTGGCTGTTCTCCGCATGTGGGACGCCGTGCGGCGATTTCATCGTGAGCTGGAGCCGCACTGGCCGCGGCAGTGGGCCAACCCGCCGCCGGATATTTTGAATAGGCTGGCCCAAGAGTTGCAAGCGTACTGGAATGACCCCGGGCGCAAGGTGATCTTCGTCTGCGACGCTGGCCAAGACTTAGTGGGATTTATCCGCGTCGCGCTGATGAACTCGTGGCTGTGTCCAGGGCAAGTCGAATCGCTCTACGTCCGGGATGACTATCGTGGTCGGGGTGTTGGTCAGGTCCTGATGGCGCAGGCCTTGGCGTGGTGCGCGGCGCATGGGGCCGCGGAGGTGGGCTTGCACGTCAGCGCGTCGAACGCTGGCGCCGCGCGCTTCTATGCGCGGCTCGGCTTTCGGCCCGTCCTCCACACCTACTTCCGCGCCCTGCCAGCCGCCTCCGATTAGGCCCTCCTGATGGCCCCCGGCTTTGCAACGGAACAGGGCGAGAGCGTGCTGTGACCGACCCTACGGCTTGGCCTATACCACCCCTTCCCATCTAGGGACAGATCAGGTCGCAGCAGGCGGCGTTGGGGTCTACTATGGCCGGTAGCGGTGCCGGTGCGGGCGCCGGGATCGCTGTAGCGGCTGGGGGCGCCGGCTGCGCCGTCGGTAAGGGGGCAGCCGGGGCGAGAGAGGCGTTGCTCGATATGACCGCAGCCGGGAACACCCCCGCTGCGGCTGCCTGGTAGATCGCCCGATACACGTCGCGCATCGCGGCCACGGCGCTATCACGGTCGGTGAGATCCGTCACCATCAGCACGACTGCGATGGGACCGCCCGGTCCGGTGATGAGGCCGGCATCGTGCAGCAGTCGGGGGAGATCGCCCGTCTTGTGGGCGATAAGACCCGCTTGGTGCAATTCGGGTGGTACGCGGTCATTGATCTCCTGCTGGCCCAGCAAGTAACGCATGGTGGCCGCGTCGTCGGGATGCAGTAGCTGCGGGTCCGCCGGTTCCCCGGCGATGAGCCTAAGGAGGCGCTGCATGTCCGCGGCGGTCGTCGTGGGCTGGCTGGCCATCGAGGTCGCGTGCAGTCCGAGCCGCGCGACGGTTTCCTGGGAGCGCCGCCAGCCAACGCGCTGGCCGATGAGGATGGCTCCGGTGTTGCTGCTTACCGTAATCATCCGCTCTAGCGCCGTGGTGGCCGCCATGGATTCGCCAAGCCGCAGGGTGCTCGGTAGCGGCTGGAGCAAGGCCAGCGCCGGGGGGGTCATCACCAGCCGCTCATCGAGAGCAAGCTCGCCGGCCCGGTGCAGACGGAGCGCCTCCACCAGCAAGACCAGCTTGAACAGGCTCGCCGAGAGCACGCGGCGGTCCGCATCGAGCGCAATCGTTCCCTCGGGTGCGCCGGGCACCCCCACGGACACCGACCATTGTCCACCGGCGGCGGTCACATGCTGCTGGATGGTCGAGCGCAAGGCACTCAGGCCGCTAGTCAGGGCAGGCTGCTCGACCTGGCCGGCTGACCCATCGTCTGCCCATCCGGGCTGGACCAGCGGCACGAACAGCATGGTGGCGAGCAGGAGGGCTGCGCCGACTTGCCGGCTACGGCGGAGCCGCAGTGGTCGCGTGCCCAGGTTGCGCCCGGCGCCAGGGCGAGTCTGCATTGCTCCGCTCCGCGGATGGGCACTACTGAACGACCCGCAATTGAGTCGCTCCCTGGAAAGAGTGTACGCGAGTGTGACGGCGGTGGCTGGCGGCGGCCACTAGCCGGCTGCGGTGGAACGTTCCGACCGGGATAGCCGCAGGCGGCCGCCAATGAAGGCTGCCGGGAGTGTCAGCACGATGCCGAGGATGCCCAAGAGATCAGGCCGGTTGCTGAAGAGCGCCGGGTTGAACAGGGCCAAGATCGTTATCACTACACCGACGGCGAGGGCGTGCGTTAGCTCGGCGCGTGGTGACATCCGAGCCGCCAAGTAACCGCCGGCAGCCGGCGCCACCAGGCCCAGGATGAAGAGGGCGGCCATGAAGGCTGGCGACTGACGAGCGACTTGCAGGCCGGCCCGATCGGCGCTTGCCGCGGCTGCGACCATGTTGACGAAGATGGTCCCGCCAAAGAACACGCCGTAGCTCACTAGGCAACCATAGATGATTGCCCGGTACTTCAAGCGCAAGGTCCTGAACCTCCGCAGCATGTCCGTCTCCCAGGGCGCGGCGGCTGGCTGCGGACTCTAGTCCGTCGCGGTGGCCTGCTCCAGCTGGGACACCCGCAGCAGGCCACCGGCCGCGGCTGCCGGAATCGTGAGCACGAGACCGAGAGTGCCCCAGAGGTCAAGCGGAATCCGGATGAGCACCTGGAGGAGTACGGCCAAGAGGGTCATCACGACGCCGACACCGAGGGCATTTGTTAGCTCGGCGCGCGGCGACTTGCGAGCGGCTACGTAACCGCCGAGCACCGTCGCCACCAGGCCCAAGATGAGGCTGGCCGTCACATAGCCTGCCGATTGGATGGTGCTTTCCAGGCTGGCACGATCAGAGCTTGTCGCGACCGCGAATAGAAGGAGGGGAATCCCCGCGGCCATGGACGCGCCGACGTCCGTCAAGCAACCGTAGAAGATTGCCCGGCGGTTGAGGTGCAAGGTCCTAAATCTTGATGACATGCCTGTCTCCCTGCGATCCGGCGGCGTGCTGTGGTCACGGCACTAGCCGGTTGCGGTGGGCCGCTCCAACCGGGACAACCGCACAAGGCCGCCGGTCAGGCCGGCCGGGATCGTGAGTACGATGCCGAGGATGCCCAAGAGATCGGGCCGGCTGCCGACGATTACCGAGCTGAGTATGGCCAAGACCGTTATCACGACGCCGACGGCGAGGGCGTTCGTTAGCTCGGCGCGCGGCGACCGGCGGGCCGCCACGTAACCGCCGGCGGCCGTTGCCACCAGGAGCAGGATGAAGCGGAGTGCCACTAAGGCTGCTGACTGGCGAGCGATTTGCAGGCTGGCCGGATCAGAGCTTGCCGCGGCTGCGAGCAGACCGACGAGAATGGTCGCGGCAATGGACACGCCGAAATTCGTCAAGCAGCCATACACAATTGCCCGGCGGTTGATGTGCAACGTCCTGAATCTTGGTGACATGCCCGTCTCCCGGTGCGTGGCGGCGAGCCGGCCCGGTGCGTTGTTCCTCGTGCTTGGCGAGGCTATGCTCCGGCTCGCACGACATGCTGTGCAGTATAGCCCGCTAAGGCAGACGGCCGCCGGAATGGTGTTGGCCGGAGGGGCGCGTGACACGAGCGGTAGCGAGGCGGGCGGCGTTCATCACCACGGCTACCGAGCCGATGTTATGGATGATTGCTCCTGCTGCCGGCCCTACAAAGCTCAGTGCAGCGGCTACCAGAGCCGCGATGTTCCAGACCAGCGCAAGACCGAGGTTCTGGCGAATGGTGGAGAGCGTGTGGCGGCTGAGTGTGAGTGCCGACGCAATCTGGCTGAGGTCCTCGGTGAGCAGAGCCACGTCGGAGACTTCCAGCGCGACGTCGGTGCCGCCCACGCCGACGGCAATGGCCACGTCGGCCGTTGCGAGCGCTGGCGCGTCGTTGACGCCATCGCCGATCATCGCGACGACCTCACCGCGTGCTTGGAGCGATTTGATCGCCGTCACCTTGTCCTCGGGCAAGAGGCTGGCCTGTACGTCCTCCGGCGGGATGCCGACTTGCTCGGCGAGCGCTCGTGCCGTCGCATGCGAGTCTCCGGTCAGCAGCTTGATCGTGCCGATGCCGGCCTCGCGGAGGGTGGCGATCATGGCTGCCGCTTCATCGCGCGGCGTGTCCGCCGCGGCCAGCGTACCCGCCAACCGGCCGTCAATGCCGATACTCAGCACCGTGTATCCCTGGCCCAAAAGGTCGTCCCATGTCGACTCGTCGGCAGCGGTGCCGGTGATACCGAGATCAATGATCCAAGCCAGTGAACCGATGACCACGTGCTGCCCGCCAACCGTCGCCTCCGCGCCGCGCCCCGGTACGGCCCGAAATGAGCCGGGGTCGGCGCTTAACCGATCTTCCACGCCAACGGCGCCGGCCGCCGCGAGGATGGCGCGTGCCAACGGATGCTCGGAGCGCCGCTCGACGGCGGCGGCCAGCGCCAGCAAATCATGCTCGGTGTTTTCGCCGCGCGCGATAGTGCGTACCACCGTCGGCTGACCGCGGGTGAGGGTGCCGGTCTTGTCGAAGGCAACGGCGGTGACGCGGCCCGCAGCCTCCAGCCGGGCGCCGCTCTTGATAAGCAGACCGTGCCGGGCGGCGTTGACCACGCCGGCGATCACGGCGGTCGGCGTGGCGAGCACCAGCGCGCAAGGGCACGCCACCACCAGCACCGTGACCGCTGGCAGCCAATCCCAGGCCCCTGTAATGAGATAGGTGAACAGTAGCACGGCGGTAGCCAGCGCCAGCACCGCCGGGGTGAAGAACTTTGCGTAGTAGTCGGCCCGCCGGACAACCGGCGCCCGCTCCTCTTCGGCGGCGGCGACAAGCTGCCGGATGCGGCCGATGGCGGTTGCCGCGCCGACGCGGGTGGTGCGTACCTCCAAGGCCCCTTGGTGGGCGAGGCTGCCGGCCAGCACTTCCTCGCCGGGGCCGCGCGGTTGGGGCACTGGCTCGCCGGTCAGGGCCGCCTGGTCCACCGCCGCTTGGCCGGCCATGACCACCCCATCAATCGGGATACGCTCGCCGGGGCGGATAATGATGATGTCGCCCTTGCGGAGGGCCGACAGGGGGACCTCTTCCTCGGCATCCTGACCGCTCTTGCGTCGCGCCGTTGCCGGCAGTAGCGCGCCGAGGCCCGCCAGCGCCAGCTCGGCGCGCTCGGCCGTGAAGTCTTCGAGCACCTTGCCGAAGAGCATCATAAAGGCCACCAGTCCGGCCGAGAGGTATTCGCCCAGGACCACGGCGGCGACAATGGCAATAGTCACCAGTTCGTCTACGTTCAACTCCCGTTCCAGCAGGCCGCGGACGGCGCCAACGGCGATCTTGGCCCCGCCGATGGCGACGCCGGCGAGGCCGAGCGCTGGCGGCAGCCAGTCCGTCTCGCTGCCCGCCAGAGCCGCCAACCACGATGTGTCGTCCACCGGGAGGCCAATGCCGATGCCCCCCAGGCTCGTCAGCCAGGAGGCGGCGATGAGCAAGATCGTCGCGGTGGAGGTGATGAAGTCCGGGCTGCTCCAGACTGCCCGGTATTGAGCCAGCTTGTCGAACCAGCCGGAGGACCCATCCGCCAGAGCGCTGGTACCTACTTGAGCCGTCATGTTCCTATCCCCCCTGGGGGTATATCTGCTGCAATGATGGTACCGGACGAGCCGTTGGGCCGCAACAGCCGGCACGGAGCGCGGTCTATACTAGGGGAGAGGAAGCTATGGGAACGGCTCGCCGAGGAGATCGGCCATCGGGCGCGGTTGACGAGCAGCATCCACACGAGCACATCGGCTCGCCGGAGCAGACCCGTGCCCTGCTGAACCGACTGGCGCGCTTAGAAGGCCACGTCGGCGGGGTGCGGCGGATGATTGCCGACGGCCGCAACTGCTCCGATGTCCTGATCCAGCTTGCAGCCGTGCGGGCGGGAGTGGATAAGGTAGCCCGCCTCGTGCTGGAGGACCATATCGCTCACTGCCTGCGCGAGGCAGCGAGCAACGGCACCTCGGACGAAGAATGGGACCGGCTGAAGGAAGCGCTCGACCGCTACATCTCATAGCGTGACGTCGTCGCCGGACGCGCGCCAACGACTCCTATCGCAGGTGAACCTCACTATGGCAGCGGCCGAATCGCCACCGATGCTCATCGTGTCGGGTGCGCCGGCAACGGGCAAGACGACGCTCGGCAAGCGGATCGCCAGCGACTTTGCGCTGCCGTTCCTGAGCAGAGACGGGATCAAGGAGTCACTCTACGACACCATCGGCTCGGGTGATCGCGATTGGTCTCGGCAGCTTGGCCGGGCCAGCATTCAACTGCTGTTCCATTTCCTCGAGCGTCTCTTGGAGGTGGGTCAGGGCCTGGTGATCGAGAGCAACTTCTGCGACCGGTACGACACGCCACGCTTCGAGGCGGTGCTTGCGCGGTACGCAGCCCGCACGGTGCAGATCCACTGCACCGCCGAGGCTCCTGTCATCAACGCCCGCTATCGGGAGCGGGCCTCCACGAGCGCACGGCATCCGGGCCACCTCGGCGCGACTGTCCTCCCGGAATTGCGGGCTGGGTTGCGCGAGGCAACCTGGCGGCCGCTGCGGCTTGCCGTGCCATGCGTCACTGTGAACACCACTGACTTTGCTACCCTCGACTATGCGGGCCTGTGCGGTGAAGTCAGGTGCTCGCTGCGCGCCGCCGGGTAGGTAGGGGTTTTCTGCCTCACCCCTGGCCCTCTCGCCTCAGGTGTGGAGAGGGAGAGCTTGCCGCTCGTCATTCCCGCGAAAGCGGGAACCCACTCGCCCTAGGAGAGGGACGCGCAGCCCTTGTTTCCCGTTTACCTCGCCTGGTCCTGAGACGGCTGCTCGAGAGAATCCGAAGATGTCAGCGGACGCCATCATTGTGCGGGGGGCACGCGAGCACAATCTGCAAAGCATTGACGTGGACTTGCCGAGCAATCGACTCATTGTGTTCACCGGGCTTTCCGGTTCCGGTAAGTCCAGCCTCGCTTTCGACACCATCTTTGCCGAGGGACAGCGGCGCTACGTCGAGTCGCTGTCGTCCTACGCGCGGCAGTTTATCGGTCAACTGGAGAAGCCCGACGTTGACCACATCGAGGGCCTGTCGCCGGCTATCGCCATTGACCAGAAGGGGATCAGCCGGAATCCCCGCTCTACCGTCGGCACGGTGACGGAGATCTACGACTACTTACGCCTGCTCTTCGCGCGGGTAGGGACGCCCCACTGCCCCAGCTGCGGCCGCGTCGTCACCCGTCAGACGGTCCAGCAGATGGTGGATGCCGTGCTAGCGCTGCCGGAGGACACCCGTTTCCTGCTCTTGGCTCCAGTCGTGCGGGACCAACGCGGTGAGCACCGGCAGGTCCTCGATGACGCGCGCCGCAGCGGCTATGCGCGCGTGCGGATTGACGGCACGGTGTATCGGCTGGATGAGGAGCTGCTTCCCCTGGCCAAGACCAAACGCCACACGCTGGAGGTCGTCGTGGATCGCCTGGTAGTGCGGGGCGATCAAGGGTCACGGCTGGCCGATTCGCTCGAAACGGCGCTTGATCTCGGCGGTGGGGTGGTCATTGTCGCCCCGGTTACCACTCAGGGAACGGCCGACGAGCTGCTCTTTTCGGAGCACTTTGCCTGCGTCCACTGCCGCATTTCGCTGGATGAGATCGAGCCACGGACCTTTTCATTCAATAGCCCGCACGGCGCCTGCCCGGACTGCACCGGCCTCGGCACCACGCAGGAGGTTGATCCTGACCTCATCGTCCCCAACCCCGAACTGTCGCTCAACGACGGCGCTGTTGCCACGTCGCTGATCTTCCGGGGGTACCTGCCCGCCCTCGCCGCGCACTACAGCTTCTCGCTCGATGCGCCCGTTTCCACACTGGAGGAGGCGCAACGCGAAGTCCTGTTCTACGGCACCGGGAGGGAGCGTATTCCGGTCCAGTCCGTCTACCGTAACGGCGGGAGTGGGCGGACGTATCGCGTGCGGTTCCCCGGCATTGTGCGCGAGCTTGAGCGCCGTTACCGGGATACCGAGTCCGAGCAGGTCAAGGGCGAGATCGAGCAGTTCATGTTCAGTCGTCCTTGTCCGACCTGTCGGGGAGCGCGGCTGAAACCAGTGGCGCTGGCGGTGACCGTGGCCAGCCAAAACCGCACCGCTGTATCTCCCAACGGATCGTGTGGCTCCGGTAAGTCGGTAGATGGCTATTCCATTGCCGAGGTGACGGCCTTGATGGTCGAGGACATCCGGCCGTTCCTGGACGGCGTTGCGCTGGCGGCGGCGGGGCCGCAGGCGCTGATTGCCCAGCCAATTTTGCGCGAGCTACGGGCGCGCCTGAACTTTCTCGCCAACGTGGGGCTTGGCTATCTGACCTTGGATCGCGCGGCGGCCTCCCTTTCCGGCGGTGAGGCGCAGCGCATCCGGCTAGCTACGCAGATCGGCTCCCAGCTGAAGGGGGTCATCTACGTGCTGGACGAGCCGAGCATCGGCCTGCACGCCCGCGATCAGCAGCGCCTCGTCACCACGCTGCTGGCACTGCGCGATCTGGGCAACACGGTGCTCGTGGTTGAGCATGATGAGGCAACCATGCGGGCGGCCGACTACCTGGTGGACATCGGCCCCGGCGCCGGTGAGCAAGGTGGCGAAATCGTGGCTACGGGACCGCTCCCGGCCATCGTCGCGTCTACGCGGTCAATCACGGGCGCTTTTCTAGCCGGGCGGCGGTGCATCTCGCCGCCGGCGCAGCGCCGCCAGCCGACGGACGCCGCGCTCACCATTCGCGGTGCGCGGCAGCACAATCTGAAGGCTATTGACGTGCGCGTTCCGCTGGGCTGCTTGGTGGTCGTGGCCGGCGTGTCCGGGTCCGGCAAGAGCACGCTCGTCAACGACGTGCTCTATCGCGCGCTGGCGCAAAAGCTACACCGGGCGCACGCTCGCCCCGGCAGCCATGAGACCATTGAAGGCTTAGAGCACTTGGACAAGGTCATCAACATAGATCAGGCTCCTATCGGGCGGACGCCGCGGTCCAACCCGGCGACGTACACCGGCTTGTTCACGCCGATACGGGAGCTATTCGCCGCGACGCGCGAGGCCCGCATCCGCGGCTACAAGCCGGGCCGGTTCTCTTTCAACGTGAAGGGCGGCCGCTGCGAGGCTTGCCAGGGCCAGGGCACCATCAGGATCGAGATGCAGTTCCTTCCCGACGTGTATGTGCCTTGCGAGGTATGCCAGGGGTCACGCTACAACCGCGAGGCGCTGGAGATTCGCTACCGCGGCAAGACAATCGCGGAAGTCCTGGACCTGACCGTTGCCGAGGCGCTGGACTTTTTCGCCAACGTGCCGCGCATCCGTAAGCGGCTCGAAACCTTGCGCGACGTTGGGATGGGCTATATTCGCCTCGGCCAAGCTGCGACGACGCTCTCCGGTGGCGAAGCGCAGCGGGTGAAGCTCGCCACCGAGTTGAGCCGGCGAGCGACCGGCAAGACGCTCTATATTCTCGACGAGCCGACCACCGGCCTGCACTTCGCCGACGTCGAACGCCTGCTCGATGTGCTCCAGCGCCTCGTTGACGCCGGCAATACGGTGCTGGTGATCGAGCACCATCTCGATGTGCTCAAGAGCGCCGATTGGATCATTGACCTAGGGCCGGAGGGTGGCGACGCCGGCGGCGAAGTTGTCACTGCCGGGCCGCCGGACGTGATTGCCGACAAGACGGCCTCATATACAGGAGCGTTCCTCCGTCTGGTGTTGGCCGGGCGGGAGAACGGCGCCGCGAATGCCCCTGGTGCGGCTGCCGCGCTGGCGTTGCCCGTAACGGGCTAGGCGCGTGCCATCCCGGCAGGCACGGTGGCGCCGATTACCGACCTGTCGCAACGGCGTCGCGTATAATCCCTGGAGGTGGAAAGTTCACCGGGATGTCGCTCGCCGCCGATTGCTCACGACTATGGAACGAACGGAACCGCTCGCAGGCATCGTTGACACCCACGGCACGGGATGGGGTGAGAGCGAGGGCGTTGGCCATCTCCTCACTCGCCGCAAGATGTGGATCGGGGGCTTGGCCGTCTTTGCGGGGGTGGGCTACCTCATCAGCACGGCGTTGGGCGGCAGTACCGTCTACTATCTGACCGTTGCCGAGCTACACGCGCTGCCGGAGAGCCGGCGTGGCGAGCCGGTGCGGGTGGCCGGGCACGTGGCCCCGGGGACCATTGTGCATCCGAGCGGCGGCGGGCCGATCCGCTTTGCGATCACCGATCAGGCCACTGGGACGCAGCATGTCGCGCCCCTGCCGGTCGTCTACGAAGGGCTGGTCCCCGACGTGTTCAACGACAACATCGAGGTCGTCGTGCAGGGGCAATATACGGGCGAGCAGTTCGAGGCGACGATGCTGCTTGCCAAGTGTCCGTCGAAGTTCGAGGCCTCCACGACCGCGCAGTAATGAAGAGCGACCGCCGCTTCCCGGCCGATGACCGGCTGCCGCTAGGAGGGGCGCAGCATACTGCGCCCGTACATCGGCGATGCATACGAGCGATCTAGGCCAAATTGCCCTGCTCATTGCCTTCCCCATCGCTCTCTTCGGCGTAGCGGCGTCCATAGTCGGCGCGCGACGCGCGATCCCGTCGCTGGTGGAAAGTGGCCGGCGGTCGGTGCTGGTGGTCGCGGCATTGGTGCTCATTGCCACTGTCATACTCCTCGCCGCGTTTGCCAGCCACGACTTTGGCGTGCGTTATGTCGCCGAGCAGTCCAGCCGCGAGATGCCGCTGCGCCTGATCTTGGCCGCCTTCTACGGCGGCCAAGCCGGATCGCTCCTCTACTGGCTGCTCGTCCTCTGCGTGCTGGCCGTGCTCGCCATGCGGAGCCGTCACGCGCATCCGGCGCTCATGCCCTACGTGGCTGCAACGCTGCTGGTGGTTGAGGCCTTTTTCCTACTTGTCCTGGCATTCGTTGCCTCCCCGTTCGAGCGCTTGCCGTTTGTGCCGGCCAACGGGCGCGGGCTGCATCCGCTGCTCTACGACGACGGCATGCTAATCCACCCGCCCGTGCTGCTGGCCGGGTACGTGAGCGCGGCCATCCCGTTTGCGTTCGCCATCGCGGCGCTGGCCAGCGGCCGGCTCGGCAACGAGTGGGTGCTGGCCGCCCGGCGCTGGGTGCTCGGTGGGTGGGCTGTCCTGGGGTCGGGGCTACTGCTCGGCGGTTGGTGGGCCTACCACGTGCTGGGCTGGGGCGGGTACTGGGGCTGGGACCCGGTGGAGAACGTGGCCCTGCTGCCCTGGCTGACGGCGACCGCCCTGCTGCACTCGCTGGCAGTGCAGGAGCGTCGAGGGCTGCTGAAGGTCTGGAACTTCTCGCTCGTCATTGCCACCTTTGCCCTTTCGATCTTCGGGACGTTCGTCGTGCGGAGTGGTGTCATAAGCTCCGTCCACTCCTTTGCCCAATCCGCCATCGGCCCCTTCTTCTTCGTCTTTCTGGGGCTGGTGTTGGTCGCCAGCCTGGCGCTGCTGTTCGTGCGTTTGCCGCGGTTGGCATCGTCGGCCACGGTAGAAACGGTCTACTCGCGGGAGGCGACCTTCCTGGCCAACAACTGGCTGCTCATCGGTATTGCGTTCGCCACCTTCTGGGGCACCATCTTCCCGCTCATCTCAGAAACGGTTCGCAACGTCCGCGTGGCGGTAGGCGCTCCGTTCTTCAATCAGGTCAACGGGCCGCTGCTGCTGGCCCTCCTGGTGTTGATGGGCATTGGCCCGCTCGTGCCATGGCGCGGCGCCGGTCGAGCGACGGTGTGGCGCAACTTCCGTCTCCCCCTGCTCGGCGGCGTGGTGGCCGCCGTAGCCGCTGGCCTCATAGCCGGTCAGACTCCGAGCGTGGCTACCGGTGCGTTCGGCGTCGTCGGCTTCATCATCGTCGGCGTGGTGCAAGAGTGTTGGCGCGCTACCCGCGGCCAGCAGCGAGCGGCGCGTAGCAGCCTGCCGGCTGCGCTGCTGACCGTGCTGGGGAGGCACCGACGGCGCTACGGCGGCTATCTGGTGCATGTGGCTATCGCCGGCCTGGCGGTTGGGGTGATCGGCTCGACGTTCTTCAACCTGGAGCGGCAGGTGACACTCCAACCCGGCGAAACCGTGACCATCGGCCGATATGTGCTGACGTATCGCGGTATTGCCACCCAGCCCGGCCCCGGCGTGCGGACCGTCACCGCCGTCATGGGCGCCGCGACACAGGACGGCCGGCCACTGGCCGAATTGGCCGCCGTGCGCCGCTTCTACCAGGGGTGGGAGTCGGAGCCGGCGACACAGGTTGCTATTCGCACGGTCTTCCCCTGGTTCGACGATCTCTACGTGGTGCTGGGCGGCTGGGATGAGCCGAAGTCGGCGGCCATGACCGCCGGCCGGTTTGCCTTGCCGACGGGTGAGCCGCTGGCTGCCACCTTCCACATTTTCGTCAATCCTTTGGTGGCTGTCCTGTGGCTGTCTTGGCCTGTCTTCCTCGCCGGTGCCCTCCTCTCCTGGTGGCCGGAAGCGACTGCTCCCGCGCTGGCTGTGGCCTCGCGCCGGCTGCCGGCACCCGCCTGGTTGCCCTCGCGGCGCAGTGGATACCCTTGAGCGGATGGCACGTCGGCCTTCCGGACCGAAGAACGAGACATGATCCTCGCCCTCGCGCTCATCGTTGGGATTGTGGCGCTGCTCTATGTGGTGTACCCGCTGCTCCGGTCCGGCCAGCGTTGGAGTGACATGTCGCCTCCAATGGAGGAGCCGGAGACGACCGCCGAGTTGGCCGATCTACTGACCCGCCAGCAGGAGACCTATGCGGCGTTGCGCGAGCTGACCCTGGACTACCAATCGGGGGCGCTCGACGCTCCTACCTACCAGCGCCAACGCCAGCGCTACGAACGTCGTGCCCTTGCCTTACTCAAGGCACTCGACAGGTGGGAAGCGCGCGCCGATGCGGCCTTGGCCGAGCATCCTGTAGCCGGGCTGGCGTCGTCAGATACGCGGGATGAGTAGCGGATGGCGAGAGTCAGGGGCGCGATGAGGACGCGGCGCTGGCTCCTGCACGCTGCCGGCTCTAGCGTGGCCGTGACCGCGCTGCACGCTTGGGGCAGCTCGCGCGTGGCCGTTGCCCAATCCGAGGAGGAGAGCGGGACCATCCGCGGTCACGTGACGCATAGCATCAGCGGCGCGGCCCAGGACGCCATCGAGGTGCAGCTGTGGTACCTCGACGCAACGACGCGGAGCCGCCGTCTCGAAAAGACGGTCGTGACCGACTCAGCGGGGCGCTTCGAGTTTGCGGGGCTGGGTGTTGCTCCGGCTGACCTCTACCAGCCGGCGGTGACGTTCGGCGGGGTTGAGTACGTCGGGCCGGTGATGCTTGCCGCCGGTAACGTCAACGCGGCGGCAGCCGGTCAGATCGCCGTTGGCGCTGCCGACATCGAAGTCTTCGACGTGACCCATGATCCCGCGCACGTGCGGTTGATCCGTAGCAATCTCATCCTGGCCCAAGTCAACGTGGCTGCGGGCGAGGTATCGCTGATCCAGACCATCATCGTCAGCAATGAGGGGCCGCAGACCTACGTTGCTCAACCGGTGACGGCGAGTCCCGTGCGGATCGCGCCGCCCGTCGGCGCCGTCGGCGTTTCGCCACTGGCCGGAGTGCGGCGCGAGGACATGGTGGTGACGGGCGATGGCGGCTTGGTGCCGGCGACACCGTTCCCGCCGGGTGAGACGCCGCTGACGATGGGCTACACGCTCGCCTATGCCGGGCCACGGCTCGCCGTCACCATCCCCATCCTGCAGCCCATCGGTCAGCTCCGCGTCCTCGTACCCGCGCGGGGAGTGCAGGTGGAAAGTGATGACTTGCGCCCGTTCGGTGTGACCGCCCTCGGTGGCAACAGCTTTATCGCGATCGGCGCGACCGACCTGCTCCCCGGTACGCCGGTGCGGTTCACGTTGCTGGGACTGCCGCACGTCGAGCAGCCGGTGCTGTGGGGCGACCGGCGACCGCTGCAAGTGGGCGTTGCGGCGGCCGCAGCGGCCGTCCTGGCGACGCTTGGCGTGCTCGCTTGGGCTGATCCCCGCAGCCGGCGTGCTTCGACTCCGGCCCCGGAGCCGGCAGAGGTGGAGCGCCTGGTGGCCGACATTCGGGCGCTGGACGGCAAAGAAGACCCGGCCGCGCAGCTAGCGCGCCGCGACCTCAAAGCCCGGCTCCTGGAGCTAGCCCCGGACATCACTGCACCTCAGTCCCCGGCGCCCTCCCCATCGCCAAGCGATAGCGAGGATGAGTCCGGCGGCGGCCGGCCGACGCCGTGACGCCCCTTCCCTCTCAGGGAAGGGGCCGGGGGTTAGGTCCAATCTACTATCCTGAAGAGGGGCCGTGGATTCCCGCGTGCGCGGGACGGTCCTCCGGCCACCGACCACTGCCACTCTCCACTGGTAGACTGTGGTGTGGGCCGAGCGTAGGCACGGGCGTGGACAGCAGCGATCTGTGGCGCATCCTTCTCCAGTGGGTGCATCTGCTCGCGGCGGTAGCGTGGGTTGGCGGCAGCTTGTTCTTTTGGCTTGTATGGCGGCCGGCAGCCCGCAGCGCCGCTGACACGCCTGAAGCGCAGCCGGGAGCACCGTCGGAGGCCAGCGAGCCGTCGTGGCGCGCGTTCGAGGCGGCGGTGCGGCGCGAGTTCCGCGATGTCGTGAAGATCGCCGTCGGCGCTCTCGTGCTGACCGGCGGCGTGCTCACGTTCGACCGCCTGGCCGGCGCGGAGGCCAGCTTGCTCTACGGCGTCGTGCTGGGCCTCAAGGTGGCCGCAGCGGTAGCGATGATCTGGCTGGTGGGACTGCTACGCCCGCGCCGGTCGGGACGGCGACAGGATGGTGTCGGCATCCGCCGTGCTCCTGAGATAGTCCTCATCCTGGGCGGTCTGACGTTCTTGCTGGCCATTTTGCTCCGCGTCATACGCACGACCGGCAGCGGATGATGTCATGCGCACCCGCTGACCAAGCGGTGTCCGCCCGGATCGCCGGCTGGCCTGGTCCGTCGTGCGTCGCGTATATCGCACGGTCCGCGTGCTGCCCTTTGGTTACCTGGCCGTTGCCCTTGGTCAGGCGGTCAGGCACCGTCAGGAGCGCGCTCAGGCACGGCGCTGGTCGCTACGCGCCGTCCGGGAGGACGCGGCCTTCAATCGGCGGCGAGCCGCCGAGGTCGCTGCGGCAATGCGGCAGGGCGATCCCTTGCCCAAGCGCCGCTTTCGCACCGCGACCTTTCACTATTTCTCCCAAGACAAGGCCAGCTCGGTTGCCCGCCTCGCGACACTTCAGCCGAGGGTGGTCACGCTGCATCGGGAGCTAGACGAACTGAATGGCTATCTCGAAGCCATCGCCATTGCAGAGGCCGACCCGCCCATCGCCGTGGGCCTCCGGGCCTACCTTGCGCGTCGGCTGCGCCGGTTGTTGCTCCGGCTCGAACAAGCCGAGGCGACTTTCCGCGAACCGTCAGGCGATGAGGCGAAAGGCAGTCACCACGAATAGCACCGGCACCAGCACGCCCGTCCCGACCAACAGCCGGGCTAGGATGCGGTCGAGCCGGGCCGCCGGGATGGCCAAGATCAGGTTGCCCGCCCATACCAGCGTGCCGACGATTGGCAGGCGGAGGATAGTGTGCTTGGCCTCGATCAGGTCCGGTTCGCCAAAAGCGTTGAAGTGGACGGGCAGCAGATCGGGCAGTTGCGGCAAGCGGGCGAACAGACCGAGTACCAGCACCAGATTAATCGTCAGGCCGAGCAGGGCGAGCCATAGTGCCCAGGGGTCTCTCCAGAGTGGCATGGTCGGTCTGCGGAAGTCGTTACAGCCGCCTACGCCGGCGGCGCACCGTCTTGGTACACGGGCACGGACCAGGAGGCGTACTTCGGGTTATTGCCCCGCACGGCATCGAAGTAGATCCGCTGGAGCTGCGCCGCCACGGGGCCGATCCCGCCACTGCCGACCGGACGGCGGTCAATCTCGATCACCGGCGAGATTTGAGCGCCGGTGCCGACCAAGATCACTTCGTCCGCGACGTATAGCTCGCTGCGGCCAACCTGGCGCTCGACCGTTTCGATCCCTAGCTCTTCACGGGCCAACTCCATGACGGCGTCGCGGGTAATGCCCATGAGGATGTTTTCCGATGGCGCTGGCGTCACCCATTCCCCCTTGATGAGCAGGAAGATGTTCTCCGCGCTGCCCTCGGAGACGTAGCCGGCTTGCGTCAGCATGATGGCTTCGTCGAAGCCGTTCTCCAGGGCCTCGGTCTTGGCGAGCGCCGAGTTGACGTACAGACCGGTGACTTTCGCGCGCGGCGGGATCATGTTGTCATCCATGCGCCGCCACGACGACACCGCCACCCGCACACCGGCCTCGACATCAATGTAGGCGCCCATCGGGTTGGTGTAGATGGTGAGGGCATCCGAGACATCGTGCAGCCGCGGCGTGATGGTCTCCTCGTCCTGGAAGGCCAGCGGCCGGATATAGACATCTTCGCGATAGCCGTTCATCTCCACAAGCTGCCGGGTAATCTCGCACAGTTCGTCCACGTCATGCGGGAGCTTGATACGCATCATGCGGCACGAGCGGTGCAGCCGGTCATAGTGCTCCTGCATCTTGAGCAGATAGAGCTGCCCCCGGTCCGCGTTCCAGTAAGCGCGGATGCCCTCGAAGACACCGGTGCCGTAGTTGAGCGCGTGCGTCATCACGCCAACTTTCGCCTCCGCAAAGGGTATAAACTCGCCGCGGAAGTAGCATTGCACGGTGGCAGCAGGCATCAGCGTGGCCTCCTTACTGCTGGATTAGGGCGGCGGATCGGGACTGTATAGCGTTCGGAGCCGGCCGGCGATTATAGCACTCGCTCCGACCGAGCGTAGCATCGGGGCGCACCGGCGCATGTGCTAGCATCTGCTCTGTGAGATTCGACGATCTGCGCTCCTTCCTCGACTTCCTCGACGACCATGGCGAGTTGCAGCGGATTACGGCGCCGGTTGACCCGATCTTAGAGATCGCCGAGATCACCGACCGGGTGTGCAAGCTGCACGGCCCGGCCCTGCTGTTCAGCGACGTGCAGGGTAGCTCCATGCCGGTCGTGATGAATACCTTCGGCTCCTATCGGCGGACGGCGTGGGCCTTGGGTGTTGACCGCTGGGAAGACCTGGGCACGCAGATCGAGGACCTGCTGGCCTTGGCGCTCGCCGGGCCACCCCAGGGCTTCCGCGGCAAGCTCCAGGCGCTGAACAAGCTCCGCAGCGTTGCCGCGGCCGGACCGCGGCTGGTCACCGCCGCGCCGTGCCAGGAGGTGGACCGTGGTGAGGACTTCAAGCTCTCGGAGCTGCCGATCCTGAAGTGCTGGCCCGACGATGGCGGCCGCTACATCACCTTGCCGCTGGTGTTCACGCACGATCCGAACACCGGCAAGCGCAACGTCGGCATGTATCGGCTCCAGGTCTTCGACGATAAGACGCTCGGTATGCACTGGCACCTGCACAAGGGCGGCGCCGAGCACTATCGGCACGCCGAGGGCGAGCAGCAACGGCTGGAAGTGGCGGTTGTGCTCGGCGCCGCGCCGGCGGCGATCTATGCGGCGACCGCGCCGCTGCCACCCGGCATAGACGAGATGGTGTTCGCGGGCTTTCTGCGCGGCAAGCCCGTTGACGTGGTGCGCTGCAAGACGGTGGATCATAGCGTGCCGGCGCACGCCGAGATCGTGCTGGAGGGCTACGTTGATCCGGCCGAGCGGCGCGTGGAAGGCCCGTTCGGTGACCACACCGGCTACTACTCGCTGGCGGACGAGTATCCGGTGCTGCACCTGACACGCATGACGCACCGGCGCGACCCCATTTACCCCTCAATCATCGTGGGGCGGCCGCCCATGGAAGACGATTATTTAGGCAAGGCGACCGAGCGCCTGTTTCTGCCCTTGATTAAGATGGTCGTCCCGGAAGTCGTGGACATCAATATGCCGTTCGAGGGTGTCTTCCATAATCTGGTCATCGTTTCTATCGAGAAACGCTATCCCGGTCAGGCGCGGAAGGTGTGCTACGCGCTGTGGGGCATGGGCCAGATGATGCTCGCCAAGCACATCATCGTCGTGGACGCGGACGTGAACGTGCAGGACCTCTCGGAAGTGACGTGGCGGGTGACGAACAACATTGACCCGCGCCGGGACACCTTCCTGGTGGATGGACCGCTCGACGCGCTCGATCATGCGGCGCCACTGCCGCACTACGGCAGTAAGATGGGTATTGACGCTACGCGCAAGGGTCCGGCCGATGGGTTCACACGCCCGTGGCCCGATGACATCGTCATGTCACCGGAAGTCCGCGAGCGCGTGGAGCAGCGTTGGGAGGAGCTTTTCCCCGAAGGCCTACTCGGCGCCGGGTAGCTAGGGAAACGATCCTCACTCTCCAGTGGCCCTCACCCCGGCCCTTTCTTGGGGGGCGAGGGAGCAGTGCGGGACATAGGAGTCTGGTGTGAGCAAGCTGCGCGTCTGGCCTACCAGAGCCGCAGGTTCCTTAAGGAAGCCTGCGGCTCTGGTAGGCCATTTCCTGGAAGCGATCAAGTTTGAGCACACGATCTTTGCCCTGCCCTTCGCCTACCTCGGCATGCTGCTGGCAGCGCAGGGCTGGCCAACCTGGCATCAGTTCATCTGGATCACCGTGGCGATGGGCGCCGCGCGCACCATGGCCATGGCGCTCAATCGGGTGATTGATCGTGAGCTTGACGCTGCCAATCCGCGCACGGCCGCCCGTGCGGTGCCGCGCGGCCTGCTCCAAGCGCGCGATATGTGGCTGGCGAGTGGCATCTCACTCGCCATACTCACCATCGCCGCCTGGCAGCTCAATCCGCTCTGCTTAGTGCTGCTGCCGGGGGCGGTGGTTGTACTCGGCGTCTACTCGTACACCAAGCGCTTTACCTGGCTATCACACGCCGTCCTTGGCGTAGCAGACGGGCTGGCGCCTATCGGCGCGTGGGTAGGCGTGACCGGCGAGTTGTCGTGGCCGCCGCTAGTGCTCGGCTTGGCCGTTGCGGTCTGGATCGCCGGGTTCGACCTGCTGTATGCGTGTCAGGACCTCGCATTCGATCAGTCGGCGGGCCTGTATTCGTTCCCGGCCCGGTTCGGTGTGCGCGCGACGCTGTGGACTTCCGGCGTTTTGCACGTCGCTACCGTTGCGCTGCTGGCGCTCGTGGGTTTTGCGCTCGGCCTGGGCCTGCCATACTGGCTGGGCGTGCTCGGCGCCGCCGGACTGCTGATCTATGAGCACTCCTTGTTGCGTCCCAACGATCTCAGTCGTCTCGACCTGGCCTTCTTCAACGTCAACGGTTACATTGCTGTGCTCTTGTTCGTAGCGACCGGGGCCGATCTGGCCGTCCGCGCGTGGTGGAGTAGCGCATGAACAGTGAAAAGCTGCCGGTCGTCGTGGGCATCACCGGCGGCAGCGGCGCGTTGATCGCCCGCTACGTGATTGCGCTGCTGCTCGAGTTGGGCTACCCGGTCATCGGCACAGCGACCAAGGCTGGCCGGCGAGTCTGGGTTGAAGAGCTTGGCTCCGATCTGTCGAGCGCTATCCGCCAATGGGAAGCGCCGGTGATCGGCCGGGGAAGTCTGGCGTGGCATAGCATCAACGACGTGGGCGCGCCGATAGCGAGCGGAAGCGTCGAGACGCAGGGGATGATCGTGGTCCCGTCCAGCATGGGCACCATCGCCGGCATCGCAGCCGGTATCGAGGACAATCTCGTCCTGCGTGCTGCTGGAGTCACGCTGAAGGAGTGGCGCCCGCTCGTGCTGGTGCCGCGCGAGAGTCCCCTATCGGCTATCCACCTGGAGAACTTGCTCAAGCTGGCCCGGCTCGGCGTGCGGATCATCCCACCGATGCCGGCCTTCTATCTGCGGCCCGTGACCGTGGCCGATGTGGTGGACCAGCTCGTTCCGCGGTTGCTCCTGGCGGTGGGCATCACTGAAGTGCGCTCACGGCTGGTGTCCTACGAGCCGGAGCCTCCTCACCCCGAACGAGGGTAGGTGGGTTGGACCACGCCTCACCCCCCGGTCCATCTCCACATGGTGGAGAGGGGGTGTGCAGCATCCGGCGGCCTGGCTACTGGATACTCTGGCGCTCGGCCCATTCGATGAGGCGGTCATCCAAGCGGCGCTCAATCTGCGCGGTGGTGAGCTGCTCGTCGAGCCAGCGGTTGATGGCGTTGGCTCTGATTTGTTGCAGTTGGTAGTCGGGTATCTCGCGCTGCTCCTCGCGTTCCTCTACGCGGATGACGTGGTAGCCGAATTGCGTCTCGATAGGCGGGCTAGTTTCCCCGGCAGTAAGCGAGAACGCCGTCGCCTCGAACTCCGGCACCATAATGCCGCGCGGGAAAAAGCCGAGATCACCGCCCGCCTCTTTCGTACTGTTGTCCGTGGATAGCTCGGTGGCGAGCGCGGCGAAATCCTCGCCGGCCTCCAGCCGCTCCACGACTGTTTGTGCCGCCGCTTCGTCGGCCACGAGAATGTGCCGGGCACGTACCTGCTCCTGCGCGGTCGGCACCTCGCCGAGCGCCTCGTTGAGTTTGACACGTAGCACCCGTGCCTTGGCGACCGACCGGATGAGCGCGGTATCGGACCCTACGACCTCCTGATAGCGAGCGAAGTAGGTGGGAAACGGGAGTGCCGTGGCGGTCGGCGCCGGCGTGGGCGTAGGACCGGAGGGCGTCGCCGTGGGGTTGGGAATGCCGGCAGTGCCGGTGACCGTAGTCGCCGTGCCGACGCTGCTGCCACCGTCGGCGGCCGTGGCCGCGGGGGGTGCCGTGGCGGCCGGTGTGCTTGCCGCGGTCGGCGTCTGCACAACGGTCGGTGTTGCCTCACTCAGACTGCCGGCGGCGGCCGTGCCTGTTGCTTGTGCGTTGGCCGTTGCAATTGAATTCGGTGTCGCGGTCGGTCCTGGCGTCGCCGTGGGGAGCGGGTAGCCGATCATCCGCTTGATCTGCGTGTCTATTTCCGTCTCGGTCGCCATCCGACCACGTCGCCGGGCCTCCGCGTCAATCAGTAGCTCCGCCACGAGGTCGTCCTGCAGTTGCTCCGGGAGATCAATTACCCGCTCCAGCAAGAAGTTGTACTGCTGCTGGAGCAGGTTGATGATGGCCTCTTGCCCTTCGCCGTCCGCCCTCGCCCGCTGGCGCTTGATCTGAGCACGCGCGTTCTGGGCTTGGAGGAGCAGTCTGTTGCGCTCGAAGGCGAGCCGCTCGGCGTAGTCCGTCAGAGAGACCGCATCGGTGCCGACGCGCACGACCGACAGGTGCGGCAGGTACACATTTTCATAGAGAATGCCCCCGGACAGCATCCCGACAACGGTCACGATGGCCGTCATAAGGAGGACGAGCGCGATGCGGGA
This sequence comes from Chloroflexota bacterium, assembly GCA_965220865.1. GTDB lineage: Bacteria > Chloroflexota > UBA11872 > UBA12225 > JAJDUF01 > JAJDUF01. The sequence goes on along the minus strand of OZ244848.1, from coordinate 625,214 downwards.
CCGGAGCCGGTCCTTCTGTGCCCGCGTGAGGTGAGCGCCCCAGCCCAGGAAGAGCGGACGACCGTCGCGGTGGGCGGACCAGCCGATGGCCGTCTGACGCCCCCGGCGCCGGCGGCCTTGTCCCTCGGCGCTCCCGCCGGGGCTGCGCTCCCTCTCGGATGATCGGCGAGGCGATGATGAGGCCACGACCGCATTACTCCTGCCGATCCGAGGTCAACGCGCTCCCTGGCCTTGTGCCAGGGTCAGCGTAGGCTTCGGGATGCACGAAACACGGCAGCGCCCGATCTGCTGCCGCTAGTGTAGGAAGGGAGCGGTACGCCAGGAAGCTCAGGCCCTCAGCGGGTAGGCACGTCCCGGAGACCGTACTGCATAGCGACCCGGATGTGCTCGCTCGTGGATGGCAGCAAGGCGAGAAACCGGGCCCGCTTGATGGCCGTTGACAGGCGCCGTTGGTGCTTCGAGCACGTGCCGGTCTTGCGGCGGGCCTGGATCGTCGCGCGATCCGTGAGGTAGTTACGCAGTCGGCCGATGTCGCGGCAGTTGATCTTGTCTACCTTGTCCACGCAGAAGGAACAGACCTTGCGACTCTGCCGGCCGAACCGGCGGGGGCGACCGCGGCGCTCGCCGCCGCCGCCACGCATTGAGGGCCGCGACCGCATCCCTCGTGGCCCGCCGCCACGTGGCCCGCCGCCACGTGGCGGGCCACCGGCCCGTCTAGGAGGCGCCGGGGTTGCCTCGGCGCCTTGTGCGGTCGTATCCACCTCTTGGCTCACGCTGTTCTCCTATCTTCTCGGACGGCGCTCCACGCTAGCGAGCACCGCTTCCAAATCCATTCCCTGACTAGAGCTGTCAACGCTGCTGCGTACCGATCATCGCTACCGAGTGTAGCCGGTCAGCCCCACAGCTTGAGGGACGCGGCGAGGGCCGTCAAACCGGCCAGCATCACACCGGCGAGTGTCCACGTCCTCGGCCGTAGCTGGCGCTCGAAGTCGGCCCGCTGACGCTCCATATCGGCCCGCACCTCGGCAAAGCCGGTGTGTGTCTCCGCTCGCAGGTCGGCAAACTCAGCGCGGAGGTCAGTGAACTCGCCTCGCAGCGCGGCAAAGCCCCCATGCATCTCTGCCCGGAGGTCAGCGAGTTCGGCCTTCGTGGCGAATTGCGGTAGCTGGCCCTCGATGTGCCCTAGCCGGTCGTAGATACCGGCCAGCACGGTGGGGTCCAGTGCGACCTCGATTGGTGGCGGTGGCGTCTCGGTAGTCATGGCCTAGAAAGGCATATCGTCCACGTTGATCGGCTCGCCTTCGCCGAATTCATCGCCACCACCACTGCCACCACCACTGCCATCGCCACCACCACCGCCATCGCCACTACCGCCATCAGACCGTGGGCGGCGGTCGAGCATCTGCATATGCTGGGCGACAATTTCTGTCCTGTATCTCGTGATACCCTCACGATCCTCATACTTGCGCGTCTGAATGCGGCCCTCAACGTAGACCGAACTGCCCTTGCTCAAGTATTCGTTGCACGTCTCGGCCAACTTGCTCCAAGCGACGATATTGTGCCACTCTGTCTCTTCGCCTGGCTCGCCGTCCCGGCCGGTCCATCGGCGGCTCGTCGCTACCGAGAAGTTCGTGACCGGGCTACCACCTTGTGTGTAGCGCATCTCCGGGTCGCGGCCCAGGTTGCCGATAATCATCGCCTTGTTGAGGTAGCCGGCCATCGTGTTCCCCCTTGCTGTCCTACCTGTCGGTGCGGACGATGAGCGACCGGATTACCGCGTCGTCGAGCAGTAGGCTGCTCTCCACATCGTGGACCGCGGCCGGGTCGGCGGTGAAGTCTATCAGCACGTAGTTGCCATCACGATGCCCCTTGATGGCGTGGTACATGCGCCGCCGCCCCCACGTATCCGTGTTGGTGACCTCGCCGCCGCGGCTCGTGATATATGTTTTCACCTGCTCAACGGCGGTAGCTAATTCGTCCTCTGCAAGGGTGGGGGCCAAGATGAAGGTCCCCTCATAAGGGCTTGCGGCCACAGTCACTATCCTTCCTCATACAATCTGCGCCAGTTGGCGCGTATCGGGCTGCGCTACGAGACTGCCGGCAGTCCGCACGCGCCGCGCTCAACGAACATCCGTCGAGCACCGGAGAAAGTATACCAGTCCCGTCGCCTGTGTAGCCGAGAAGATCGGAGCCGGCATTAGACGGAGGCAGCCGGGAGGGCTAGAACCTCCCCTGTTATACTGGCCCGGCGTGGTGTGGTGGCCCTGGGATCAGTCGTCGAGGCTTGTATCGAGACCGGCGTCTGTCGGCCCCCCGGCCAGATCGTCCGGCATTTCGCCGCTTTCGATCTGGTCTACCATCTCGTCGTAGTCCGAAGGGAGGTCGTCACCGAGCTGGCTGCCGAGCTTGCGTGCCCACTGCGCCACGCTGCGCGGGTCGTTCTCGTCCACACCGGCGAACATGCTGGGATCACTGAGGGATTCCAAGCGCGCCTCTTCGCTCTTCATCACGGCGAAGCGCGACACCAAGCGGCGCATCTCCGATGAGTCGCAGTGGGGGCAGTTGGGTTCCTTGACGGATGAGAAGGTCAGGAACAGGTGGCTTGATAGCCGCCTACACTGCATGCACCGGTACTCGTACTCTGGCATAGACGGCTCTCTTGTAGGCGCAGTATACCAGGCAGGCGGATAGAGACGGTTGGGCTGCGTTGGCCGGCCTCCCCCCGTCGTCTCCTCTGTCATTCCCGCGAAAGCGGGAATCTAGGCTCCCTTCAATGGTACGAGCAATGACGACGCCAGGACCGCACGATCAAACGGACAGCGGTGGTGTGGCTCTGACGGGCCAAAGCTGCACCGCACCTGGCACCATCCGTGCAGCGGTGGCCCGTCATCCGGCGCGTCCACGGGTGGTCTACGTCGCGCTGGGCAGCAACCTGGGGGATCGCCCCTCGTTCCTAGCGGCTGCACGCGACCGGCTACAGGCCGTTGGGGAGGTCGTAGCCGTCTCGCCCATCTACGATACGGCGGCGGTAACGCCGACGCCGCAGCCGCGCTATTACAACCAAGTGGTCGCGTTGCAGACGGATCGTGACCTCCGCGATCTGCTCACGGCCTTGCAAGGCATCGAGGACGCGCTTGGCCGGCGGCGGGGGGTGCGTTGGGCACCCCGGACGATAGACTTGGACATCCTCCTCGACGGTGCGGCGGTGGTGTCGGAGCCGGACCTCATTGTTCCGCATCCCCGGCTGGCGGAGCGCGCTTTCGTGCTCATCCCCCTCGCCGACATGGCGCCGGACATGGTGCATCCTGTCGCCGGGCGCACGATTGCCGAACTGGCGGCTGCGGCACCGGGACGCGACACAGTGTACCGCCGTGGCTAGGCGGCCGGGACCGGCGCAGCGGGGCCGCGCACGTAGGTGTCGCGGAGGATCGTGTTGGAGAAGCTGACCAGCATCACGAGCAGGAAGGCGGCGCCACTGATGGACAGCACCAGCGTGCTGCTGATCTCGTCGGCCAGTGTGCCGTTGAGGAGATTTGCGAGGGCCATCACCCCGCCCGCGTGGAAAGCATAGATGCTCGTCACGCGGCCCCGAATGGCATCCGGCACCAGCGATTGCATCATCGCCATCGTGATTGCCATGAATGCCGGCTGCGATGCCCCGATACCGGCGGCCGCGAGCAGTGCCAGCGGCAGCGTGGGGGCGACTGCTAACGCGAGGAGCGTCAGGCTGCTGGCAAAGCCGGTCAACAGCAGCAGTTGTCCGCGTGCCCGCTGATTGGATACTCCGGCCAGGGCGAGCACGCTCACGAGAGCGCCACCGCCAACCGCCATCATCAACGACCCGAAGACGGACCCTCCGGCCGCGAGCTGCTGGCGGGAGAGGACCGGGAGTACGGCCTCGAACGACATGGTGAGGGCGCAGTGCAGCGCGACTATGACCAACAGCGCGAGCAGCACACGGTCGTTGTAGACGTGGGTCAGCCCGGCGAGCAAGTTGTGCAGGGCGCTCTTCGCCGGGTCCAGGCGGCCCGTGGAAGCGGTCCGGATACGGAGGACTTGCACAAGTCCCAGCGCGTAGAAGGCGGTGCAGGCGAGGAACGCGCTGCCTGGCCCGGCGACGGTAAGTAGGAGTGCTACGATCCCGGGACCGACCAGCTTCGAGCCGTGAATCGTGGCGGAGTTCAGCGCCACCGCATTGAGGATCAGCCCCCGCGGCACCAGATTGGGCACCAGGGCCTGCATCGTCGGCATGAGCGCCGCGCGAGCTATGCCATTGACCAGGGACAGTGCGACGAGGTGCCAGACCTGCATGGTGCCGGTGAGGGCCAGGATGGCCAAGAGGAGGTTGTGGCCGAGGTTCAGCGCAAACGTGCCGGCCAGCAGTGTGCGCCGGTCCAGCTTGTCCGCCATCAAGCCGACAAACGGCGGCACGACCAGCAGCGGAATCATCGCGGCGAAGGTGGTCACGCCGACCAGCATTGAGGAGTCCGAGAGCGTGAACACCATCCAGCCACGCGCGACGATCAGTCCGGACGCGGCAGCCCCGCCGAGGAGGCTGGCGAACCAGAGGATGCGGTAGTCGCGATAGCCGAGTGCCGGTAGAAATCGTGTAGCGACCGCGCGGCGGATAGCATTGAGGTGGCTAGCGTCACTGCGGGCGTTTGCCATGCGCTTTGCCGCCTATCGTAGGTCGTAGGGCAAAGAAAGAGCGCCCCCACGACTCGGCAGAGGCGCTCCGGCTGGCGGCAGGTACCCCGGGCGCGATTCGAACGCGCGACTTTTGGCTCCGGAGGCCAACGCTCTATCCACTGAGCTACCGGGGTATGTCTTCCCGATAGTACCGCACTCTACCGGGGCTGTCAAAAGCGCCGCGGTCCGTTCGTCCGGCTGATATGATCTACGCTGGGCGCGTTCGCGGCGCAGAGCCGTGGTCGCGGGGCAGAGCAGGGATGGCTACGGGGTCCGTCGCACTAGGACTGGAGCAGCAGGTCGTGTTGCTGGCCGGTGTAGAAGCCAGTGCCGGCGAGTCCATCGCGCAGGGGTTCGCCGAATCCGGCGCCTGGGTCGTGGTCCATAGCTGCCAGGACCTCGACGGCACGAAGCGCATTGTGGACCGTGTCCGCTCCAACGGTGGCCGGGCCATGCCCGCCATCGGCGGCACGGACGATGCGGCGTCGGCCTGGGCGTTGATTGAGCGGATCGTGGTCGAATGGGCGCAGCTAGACGTGCTGGTCTGCGATGTGGCCGGTCTCGTGACGCAAGGAGGCCGGACTGTTGCCGCCGATTCGTCCGTGCCGCCGGAGGTGGCCTACCTTACCGCCGAGGCGATCAATCGGATGCGTGCATCGGGTGGTGGGCGGATCATCGTGCTCTGGCCGCCCGCCGCGGACCCGCAGTCGGATCGTGGCGTGTCGCCGGAGCCGAGCGCCGCGTGGGTACAGAGCCTGGCCGCGGCGGCGTCCGCAGATCGGGTGCTGGTCAATGCCGTACAGCGCACCGAGTGTGTGGCAGCGACCGACCTGGCGCGCGTGCTGCTATTCCTCGGCAGTGCCTGGAGCACGGCCGTTTCCGGCTCCTGCCTGACGCTGCACGCCTGGCCCCTCTCCCCGCTGAAGCCGGCGGACTCCCCCTCTCCACAAGTGGAGAGGGGGCCGGGGGGTGAGGCCCGAAAAGACACCATTTCTTGACATAAGGAGTTGCAGAATGGCCGATACGATGGCCGCGAAAATCCTGCGGGACCATGTGGTGAGTGGCGAATATGCACCGGGCAAGGAGTTGGCGCTGCGGGTGGATCAAGTGCTGCTGCAAGATGCGACGGGCACCATGGCCTGCTTGCAGTTCGAGGAGTTGAACCTCGACCGCGTGCAGGTGCCGCTGGCCGTGCAGTACGTTGACCACAACCTTATTCAACTGGACTTCAAGAACCCGGACGATCACCGTTTCCTGCAGCACTTCGCGGCGCGCTACGGCATGTACCTCTCGCGGCCGGGTAACGGCATCTGCCACTACCTGCACGTCGAGCGGTTTGCGCGGCCGGGTCAGGTGCTCGTCGGCGCCGACTCGCACACGACGATGGCCGGGTCGCTCGGCATGATCGCCATTGGCGCCGGTGGGCTGGAAGTGGCCGTCTGCATGGCCGGACACCCCTTCGAGATTCCGTCGCCCAAGGTGCTCGGCGTGGAGCTGCGCGGCGCGCTTTCTCCCTGGGTCCAGGCCAAGGACATCATCCTCGAGCTGCTCCGCCGCCGCGGCGTGAGCGGCGGGCTAGGCTTCATCTGCGAGTTCTATGGTGACGGCGTGCGGACGCTCAACGTCACGCAGCGCGCCACGATCTGCAACATGATCGCCGAGTTGGGCGCCACCGGGGGTATCTTCCCCTCCGACGAGCGCACCCGCGAGTGGCTGGTTTACCAGGGGCGGGAGGAGCACTGGCTACCGCTGGCTGCCGACCCCGGTGCCAGTTACGACGAGACGGAGGTTATCGAGTTGGGCGAGTTGGAGCCGCTGATCGCCAAGCCGTCCAGCCCTGGCAACGTCGTGCCGGTGCGCGAGGTAGCCGGGACCCCGGCGGCCCAGGTCTGTATCGGTAGCTCGGTGAACTCCGGCTACGAGGACCTGGCCATCGCCGCGGCGGTCCTGCAAGACGAGGTGGTGTCCCCGGAATTGGTGATGACCGTCACGCCGGGATCGCGCCAAATCCTCGACACGCTCTCCCGCAGCGGCGTGTACCGCGATTTGGTCCTGGCGGGGGCACGGATGCTGGAGCCGGCGTGTGGACCGTGCGTGGGCATGGGGCAGGCGCCGCCGTCGGGGGCCGTTTCGGTGCGGAGCTTCGTCCGCAACTTCCCCGGTCGCAGCGGCACGCAGGACGATCAGGTCTACTTGTGCAGCCCCGCAACCGCGGCGGCCACGGCCCTGCACGGCGTCATCACGGACCCCCGCGATCTAGGCGCAGAGCCACCGATCACCCTGGCTGACGGCAATCCTGCCGCGGACGACCGCCAGATCATCCCGCCGCTGCCGCCGGACGAGGCGGCCAACGTGGAGTTGGTGCGCGGTCCGAATATCAAGGCGGCCCCGGCGCAGACGCCGCTGCCTGATCCGCTCTCCGGCGAGGTACTCATCAAGGTCGGAGATGAAATCTCGACCGGCGATATGGCGCCGGACGGCGCCATCGTGATGGCGCTGCGGTCGAATGTCGAGGCGATGAGTGCGTTTGTCTTCCGGCGGCTCGATCCCACGTTCCCTAAGCGAGCGCGGCAAACCGGCGGTGGGTTCGTCGTGGGTGGGCACACCTATGGCCAGGGATCGTCTCGTGAGCATGCCGTGCTCGCGCCGAAAGCGCTCGGCATGCGGGCCGTGTTTGCCAAGTCGTTCGCGCGTATCCACCGCCGCAACTTGATCTCGCAGGGCATTCCGCCCTTCACCTTCGCCGACGCAGCCGATTACGACAGTGCCGCCCAAGGTGAGACCTGGGAGCTACCCGACCTGCACGCGGCGCTCCGCGACGGGCGTGACGATGTGCAGGTCCGGGTCAAGGACACGGGCCGCACGTTCACCGTGCGCGCGGACTTCTCCGCGCGGGAGCGGAATATCATGCTGGCTGGTGGCCTGCTGGCCTACATCCGCGATCAGGGGCGTAATGGGGCGGCGTAGAGCGCGCCAGTGCCGACCCGTTTAGCACTCTTTCGTGAAGAGATGCTGGGTGTGACGTCCTGGGGTGTCCCGTTCCAGCGATTGCCTTAGCTTGGGCACTAGCCCGGGTACGTCGAGGATCACCTTGCTGAGCTGCTCGCCCATGTCTGACCACAGGACGTTGTACGCTGCCAGGCGATCTGCGAGCAAGGATTCCAACATGGCGGCGCTTTCTTCGCCAGTGATCTCGATATAGAGCCGTGGTGTGAAGCCGCACTTCAGATAGAACGGCTCCGTATCGGCTGCGGCGCCCACGAGCAGCCTGACCTTGCCGCGTTGCCGTGCTCGCAGCTCGGCCTCGGCCAGCAGTGCGGTGCCGACGCCCTTGCGCTGGTACTTGGGGAACACTCCGAAACTGCTAATCAAGAGACTCCCGTCTCGTCCGCGATCCGATGCCAGCAATGCGCCTTGCACGGCGCCGGCTTCCTCGGCCACGAGCAGCCACTCCGGGTTGCTGCCGAACTGGCTGATGTACTCATCGAGATGCTGCTTCGCATGGGGCGCCGACCAGCCGTACATCTCCGCCAGCCGATTCTGGACGGCCACAAGCTCATCGAGTGATGCAAAACCACGAATAGTCATCGTTCCCCTCGGTAGCCTCATGCGGCATCCTGGTCTACTCAGGATCACGATTCCCAGGATGCAGGAAATGGTCGTGATGAGGCCATTTACCCGGTCCATCCTTACAGACCGACAATCCTCGTGCTAACAGATGCGCCTAGGACCGGAGGCCTGGTCGCGCAGTCGGTATAATGCGCTGATTTCTCCCCATACTCCGCCGAGAGGGTAAGTAGCGTGTACGACTTGCAGATCACCGGTGGGACCGTATTCGATGCCAGCCAAGACCTCGCGGCTCCGGCCGACGTGCTGGTGCAGGATGGGCGGGTCGCGGCGGTTGGCGCCGACCTGCCCGGCGAGGCGCGACAGACGCTTGATGCGACCGGGCGCTACGTGACGCCCGGTCTCGTTGACCTCCATACCCACGTGTACTGGGGCGTCTCCCATTACGGTATTGTTGCCGACGAGACCTGCCTGCCGCGCGGTGTCACGACCGCCGTTGACGCCGGGTCCTCCGGCGCCGGCACGTTCCCCGGCCTGCGTCGTTACGTCATTGAGCAGCAGCGGACCCGGATTTACGCCTTCCTCCACGTCGCCTTGGCCGGCATGTTCTCCCAGGAGGTTGGCGAGTCTGCCGACGAGCGGCTGCTCGACGTTGACCGGGCCATCGAAACCGTCGAGGCCAATCGGGATGTCATTGTCGGCGTCAAAATCCGCCAGACTGACCGCCTCGTTGGCTCGCTCGGCGCGCGCCCGCTACGCGACGCCATTCGCGTGGCTGAGGCGACCGATCTACCGGTCATGCTCCACATTGGGAACACGCCGGTACCACTGGAAGACCTGCTGGCGCTGCTGCGGCCCGGCGATATTGTGACCCACTCCTTCCGGGGGGCGATTCGGGACGGGCTGCTCGGCCCGGACGGGCGTGTGCGGCCGGGGGTGCTGGAGGCGCGCGAACGGGGGGTCAAGTTCGATATTGGGCACGGGAGCGGCAGCTTTTCCTTCGACTCGGCCGAGCGGTTGTTGGCGCAGGGCTTCCTGCCGGATACGATTTCCAGCGACCTCCACTACTATTCGTTGCCGGGGCCGGTCTACGACCTGGCGAACGTGCTGTCCAAGTTCCTGTTCCTCGGTCTGAGCCTGGAACAGGTGTTTGCGCGGGCGACGCTGGCGCCGACGCAAGCGGTCGCCCTGGCCGACGGGCTGGGCACGCTCGGCACGGGTGCGCCGGCCGACGTGGTGATCTGGCAGCTACGCGACGAGGCCGTGACCTTCATGGATTCTCTGGGGCACACGCGCGAGGCGACGCGCCAGCTAGAGCCGGTCGCGGTGATCCAAGGCGGTCAAGTCGTGCGGTCGGCGCTCGAGTAGTACGGTACCCGTCGTTCCTGGCGGTCGAGGAGAAGAGGATAGCGAGTATGGTGACACGATTGTTACCGCCGGGTGGGCCCATGGCGCAGCTGCGGGTCGTGATGGAGCGCGTGCGGGCGTTCCTCACGCCGCCGACGGAAGGCTGGGGGGTGTGGAGTCCCGTGCTGTCGGAGTGGTTCAACCCCGGTAGCGACCGCCCCTACCATTATGCGCGTGCCGACGCCGAGCAATTCCTGGGGCGAGCGCACATGAGCTACCCCACCGGCGACTGGCGCCTCATGCGCGTGCCCCTCGACGAGAGCGGCGAGCAGGCCGGGCCGCCAGAGGAAGTAACCTCGTCCGAGCCGGCGGACAAGGCGTAATCCTGGACCTACCCCCGACCCCTTCCCTACCAGGGAAGGGGAGTCCGAACGGCGACCGGCTGCCGCTTCTCTCCGGGGAAGGTGTATGCACGCTGCCCGGTACCCCCTCCCTTTCAGGGAGGGGGTTGGGGGTGGGTAGAGATCGTCTGTGAAAGGGAGCTACCGATGCCGTTGGGTTACGACGAAGGGTGGACGATCCCGGCCGATGCCCCCTTCTACCCGCCGCTGCCGGCCTACTACCGTCAGGTGAGGTTTCAGTTCGTCTTCTTCCAGGCGGACCCCGCTGCCGTCGCAACCTTCCTGCCGGCGCCGCTGGAGCCGGACCCGGACGGGCTGTGCGTGGCCGGTGGCCTCACCGTGCCCTTTTGCACCCATTACGGTCCTTTCGACGAAGCCTTTGTGCAGCAGCGGTGCTCCTTCCGTGGCGAGCAGGGCTGGTACTGCTCCCACGTGCTCCATACCGGGCCGGCGGGTATCGCGGCCGGGCGTGAGGTCTACGGCACGCCCAAGGTCTTTGCCGGCATCACCGTCGAGCAGACCGAGCGCGTGATGTGTACCACGGCGTGCATGGCCGGCCGGCCCGTGATGACGATAGCGTCCACGATGGAGGTGCCGTGTAGCCCGGAGGAGATGGTGCGTCCGGCGCCGTCCTGGCGACTGAAGCTCATCCCCCGCGCCGACGGGCCGGGGCCAGCCATCAAGCAGCTGATTGACGGCGCCTCTGCCCAGCGAGACGTGCAGGTCCATGCCACGTTTCGCGGCACCGGGACGGTCCAGTTTGCGCCGAATCCGTTGTGCGACCTGACCCCACTCGTGCCACGATCCTATGTGAGCGCGTACTATCTGGAGACGAGCTTCGCCGAGAGCTATGCGCAGATTGTCCATGATTACTTGGCGGAAGCGTAGCGCCGTCGCTGCTCGTGGGTCACCGCTCCGGGCACATGGCAGTGAGACTGGAGTCTGTTAGGTACGGGCCAAGTCGTAGGGGCGCAGCATGCTGCGCCCGTCCCCCTGCGAAGCGGGGGGACCGGTACCGAGCTGCGAGCGATGCTCCAGGTGTGCCCCGTCCCCCTGCGGAGCGGGGGGACCATAGGGGGGCCGGAATACGGAGCAAAGGGAACGGGTGATGCTGCAATCCGACGTGCGGGTGCTGGAAGTCGAGCCGTACTTCCTGGCCGGCAAGGCCAGGACACCCCTCAAGTTTGGGAGCGTGATCGTCGAAGAGAGCACCTTTCTCCACGTGCGGGCGCGAGTAGAGACGCGCAGCGGTCGGGTGGCCGACGGTTGGGGTGCCATCTTCCTCTCCGATATGTGGAGCTGGCCCAGCAGGGTCGTGCCGCACGACCAGCGTGACGCGGCGATGCGGGCCGTCGCCACCGACTTCTGCGCGCTGGTCGCCGACACACCGGGCTATCACCATCCGATTGACCTGTGGATGAGCCTAGAAGAAGACTTGCACCGCACTGTCCGCGCGGTCGGCGAGCAGATGGGCTTGGCCGAGGCAATGCCGCGTCTATGCGGCCTCAACGCCGTGTCGTCCATTGACGCGGCCGTACACGATGCGTTCGCTATCGCCAACGGCATCGGCGTCTACGATGGCTATAGCGCCGACTTCATGCCCTACGACCTGAGTACGCATCTAGGGCCGGCGTTTGCCGGTCGCTACCCGGCCGACTTCTTGCAGCCGCGATACCGGCCGGAAGTGCCCGTGTTTCACCTCGTCGGCGGGCTGGACAAGCTCCGCCGCAGCGAGATCGAGGCCAGCGATCCCCGCGACGGCATCCCCGTGTCGCTCGACGACTGGGTGGAGCGCGACGGCCTGACGTGCCTCAAGATCAAGCTCCTGGGAACCGACTTGGCCTGGGACATCGAGCGTACTGTCGAGGTGGTGCGCGTGGCACAGGAGGTCCATCGGCGGCTCGGCACGGGGAAAGCCGACGATCTGCAAGTCTCGATGGACACCAACGAGCAATGCCCCGATCCGCAGTACGTGCTGGACTATCTGCACACGCTTCAGGAGCGCGCACCGGCGGTCTACCGGGTGCTCTTGTACGTTGAGCAGCCGACGGAGCGCGATTTGCAGGCGCACCGGTGGGACATGCGCGCGGTGGCGGCGCTCAAGCCGGCCATCATAGACGAGAGCTTGACCGGCCCGGCCGACTACGATCTGGCGCGGGAGCTGGGCTGGAGCGGCGTCGGCCTGAAGACCTGCAAGGGGCAGAGCGGCGCGCTGCTCGTGCTCTGCCGCGCCATCGCCGAAGGGGTGCCGTACACCATTCAAGACCTCACCAACCCCGGGCTGTCGCTGATCCACGCGGTCGGTTTCGCGGCGCGCTGCAACGCGCTGAACGGTGTCGAGGCGAACGTTCACCAGTTCTTCCCGGCGCTCTCCGTACCGGAAGAGGCCGTGCATCCCCGCATCTTCCAGCGCCGTGACGGTGTGCTCAAGACCGACACGCTTGGCGACACCGGCTTCGGCTACCGCGTAGACGAGATTGACCGCCCCATCTTCCGCAACTGACATTCGGAGGCGTACGAACGTTGTCAGCCACAGAGCACACAGATTTCACCGAGAGCTAGGGAGGAGTGGGTCACATCGTCGGCAAGGCGGGGTAGCTTGCCAGAGAGAGTAGCAGGTCTGGGCGGTTTCCGATGGTACGCAGCAGATGCTCGTCGGCAGTCACAAGCGGCGCCTGGGTCTGAGCAGCACAGGCAATGTACAGTCCATCGAACAAGGTGCAGCCATGGCGGATCCACAAGCGCGTAGCTTCGAGCAGCAGCGACTCATTATCTACGAGGGTGAGATCTATTCCCAGCCAGTCAACGATCAAACCTTCCACTTCAGGAGCGCTGATTCGGCCACGCAATGCTGCTCGGCGAAAGCTACTTGCAACCTCGACACGTATCTGGCGTGGGGCTATAAGTTCGACCCACCCGGCTTTGTGGTGGTCAAGTAGCAAGTCAGCCTCCGATAGAGACTCCTCGTCTCGGAGATACCACTTCACCGCAACGGATGCGTCGATCACCAGTAACCGCTGGTCACTAGAGAACTGGTCCACTAACTGGCCTCGTCCCGGATGGCACGAATATACTCGCTGGATGTATCCGGGGCAATGCTCGGCAGCCGGTCACGTTTTGCGCGGATGCGGGCCGTATATGCTCGGCGGCGGGCCAACTCCTCCTCCGACACCGGCTCGCGCAGCCGCCGTTCAAGGTCCTGAACCCAACGTGGTTTCGTCTTTTGCTCAGTGGTCATAGCTCCTATCCTTTACCTCACTGTATCAGAAGGGTAGCGGCGTGCCGAGACCGCGCTCGACAGCGCGGCGATACACCACCGCGGCGGCGGTAACGTCTTCGAGCGCAACGCCCTGCGACTCGAACAGTGTAATCTCATCAGGAGTGGTGCGACCGACGACGTTGCCGGCCACAATGTCGGCCAGCTCGCGGACCTGCTGCCACGCGATGACCCCCTGGTCAACCGCCGGCAGCAGATCACCGGCTTCGCGGCGCGCTTGCTCGACGGAATCGGCCACGACCAAGTCGGCGCGCCGTACCGTCTCGACATCAATCTCGCGGCGGGAGATCACGTTGCAGCCGGCGGCGTTGATGTGCGTGCCCGGTGCCAGCCACGCTCCGCGGAGCACCGGCGTGGCGCTGTTGGTGATGACGTTGACGATGTCCGCGCCACTGACGGCGGCCTCAGCAGTTGCCACTGCCCGTACCTTCAGCCCCAGTTGTGCCCCCATCTCTGCCGCAAACCGTTCCCGGCGTTCGGCGGTGCGGCTGAAGACGCGCACTTCTCGTATCTTCCGGACGGCGGCGACGGCGGCAAGCTGGGTCACACCCTGAAAGCCTGTCCCAAGCTGGCCGACTACAGCCGGCCCGATGCGCGCCAGTTGCCGCGTAGCGACCCCGCTGGCGGCGCCGGTGCGGATTTGGCCCAGCCGGTTCGCCGCCATGATCGCCAGCAGGCGCCCGCTCTCGGTGCTGTAGAGCGTGACCATCATGCCCGCGCGGTGCCCGCGGAAGCCGCCGTAGGCTTTGTAGCCCAGATAGCCTTGCGTCTGATCCGCCCCCGCCATGAAGTTGAAGCCGCCGCCGCTGAACGCAATCCGATCACGGGGCCGGTTGACCGCGCCGCCGGCTCCTAAATGGCGAAATGCCAGCTCCACAGCCTCGATAGCATCGGTCATCGGCAGGAGCCGGACGACATCCTCCTCGGTGAGATAGATGGCCCCTGGTGCGTGGTCTTGGCTCACGTGACGCTCCCCTTCACATGCACGGTGGATCACTGAAAACGGCGGCGCTCTATCGCGCTCGTGGGTCAGTATACTTACCTGGCGAGAGGACCATGGCCCCATGGCGACAGTTGCAACGACCCACCCGCCGCCGGCTGAAGCGACACGCTCACCGTGGGAGCAGTTCGACGCGCTCCCGGACGACACCAAAGCCGAGCTAATAGACGGTGAGTTGGTCTACGCTATGCCTGCAAGCAGGGCGCACAATCGTGTTGTTGGACTGGTGTACACACTGTTGCTTGCCGTGGCGGCCAAGCAGGGGAACGGTGAGGCTTTCACCGATCAGTTCGAGATGCGGCTTGGGCTACAGCGTTTCGTGCCGGACGCTTCTTTCGTCCGGACCGAGCATCTGGATCGCGTGCTGCCGACCCGCATCGAAGGGCCGGCGGACCTCGTAGTGGAGGTCCTGTCGCTGGACAGCGTAGCGCGCGACCGCGGCGTCAAGCTGCGCGACTACGCGGCGGCCGGGGTGCAGGAATACTGGCTGCTGGACCCGGAGGCCGAGCGGATCAAGGTCTACAGCCGACAGCCGGATGGCACGTTTGAGCTCCTGGCGCCGGACCGGACCGGTGCAATGGCGTCGCGGGTTGTGCCTGGCATGCGGTTGCGGCCGGAGTGGCTGTGGCCGGGCGCGGGCCGCCCGCCCGACGTGCTGGCGGCGCTGCGGGCGCATGGCATCGGGTAGCCGCGCTGCCCGGCTGCTGGCCTGGGGGCGGCTCATACATCCGTTCCCCGTAGTGCTCAAGGTCCTCGCTTGCGCTGCCTTCGCCACCATTGCGACGCCGGGCGTACCGCCGCTCGGATTACTGATTGCCCTGCTGGTCGCCGTCTGCCTCGTCAACGCCGGTATCGGTGCCCTCAACGACTACTGCGACCGTGACCTCGACGCGAGGAGCAAGCCGTCGAAGCCCCTGGTACAAGGGCTGGTACAGCCCTGGCAGGCGCTAGTGGTCGGCGTCGTTACACTCGCTACCGGCTTGGCCGCGACGTGCTGGCTGCCCTGGCCGGCTCGCATGAGCGCCGTTGTCTACGCTGCGGCGGGCGTGGCCTACGATCTGGGCCTGAAGTGTACCCACTGGAGTTGGGCGCCGTTTGTCGTGGCCTTTCCGCTGCTACCCATCTGGAGCTGGACGGCCGTGCGAGGCTGGGATCGCCGCCTGCGCTGGGTCTACCCGGTCGGTGCGCCGCTGGTGCTCGGCATCCACCTGGCCAACACCCTGCCCGACCTCGCGGCGGATCGGCGCAGCGGCGTACAGGGCCTCGCGCACCGTCTCGGCCCCCGGTGGTCGCGCCGCGTGTGCTGGGGAGGGTACCTCGTTGCCCAAGTGCTCGTACTCGCGCGGACGCGCCGCGCCACCGCCGCGGCCGGAACCACCCGCGCGGGCGCTGTGTCGTCGGCCGCCCTCCTAGCGAGCGCGATACTCGTTGACCGCCTCGGCTCCCGCACCGACCGGCGCGCCGCGCTCACGTGGCACTTCCGGTTACTCGCCCTCGCCGCAGTGCCGCTCGCGGTCGGCTGGCTCCTCGCGCTCACCCACGACCAGCATTGATCCGGCCTGGGATTGGTGGCGTGGGAAAGCGACCTCTTGGCTAACCGAGCCGCGCCGCCCGGCGGCACGGCCTAGGGGTGGCTCATGCACCCGTTTCCCTTGGCGCTCGAGATCGTCCCTTGACGGGTGGATTGTTGATCTTGAGGTCCGTGCCGTAGCTAATCCCGGCCACTTCACAGGCTTGCTTAATGATCCTCTCTCTTTGGTTATGATCGACTTGGAGAAGAAGCCAGTAGCCCGACTTGAGTTTGTGCGAGTAGGCGTTGCTTTGTGCGCGGTGTAGCTTTCCCGGGTGAAGCTTACTGGGATACTGATCAAGCCAACGGCGCTTGCTACCATGCTTTGGGAGTGCTACAAACTTCTCGTTGAATGACGGGTCGCGTTCGGCTAGGGCTTCGAAAACTTTGACTAGGATTTCTTTCCCGGTCTGGCAGGAGTAGAACTCGTTGAAAAGAGTGACGCCAACGTTGCTATTCGGCACGTTCTTAGGCAGCGGTCCCAAGCGGGGTTGGAGGGTTCTGAGAAAACGTGCAACGGTATCTGGCGCGGGCTTGTGTCCACATAAACCCTCGACGCATTCAGCGACCACCTCAATAAGAAACTCATCCTCTTCTGCAACCAGCTTGACCCAGGCCTTTGGGAGTGCCTCATGAATTTGGCGCTCACGGTCAACATCCCGGTAGTCTTCTTGAGCAGCTGTGAAAGCCGCTCCGGAACACACGGTCTCATAACACAGATAGCGCTCAAATCGCTGGACTGACTTAGCGACGTCGTGCTCGACGAGATCGAGCATGTATACGCACCGTTCAGCATAGCTGTCTGCTCCGGCAGGTAGGAAAAAGCTCCATTCGCGCCCGTCGGTGAGCACCGCCAGCGGAACGCCCTGAGGGAAGGCGTATTCGAAAAGCTGACGTTCCGCCCCATCGCTCTGGCCCACTTGCTTGACCTCGATGAAGACGCGCGGTTTGCTCGCCGGATGACAGAGCGCATAGTCTACATGGCGACGTTCAAGTGTGTACTCAGGGTAGACGACTTCCGTATTGTAGATCGGCCATCCCAGGGCGCCAGGCAATCGCTGGACGATACCTTGTCGAACGGCAGATTCGTTCGGATAGCGCCCCATTTGCAGGTTCTCGCGGATATCGCCAATCTCTTGCTCCAGCATAGCCACCCTCCACCGTCCCACAAACTCTACAACACTTGCCGATACTTTTCCAATGCTGCTTGTTGGACTAGGCGCCAAGCCTCCCCGGCTGCGCTGGATTCTGGCGAAAGCCGGAATGACGGAAGGGGAGGATGGCATGGGGCCACATGCGTTGATGCTACGTGTCGAAGATGTCGCTGACGGCGCAAGTGAAGCCGGGAAGCACGGCTAGACCGTCGAGTGTGTCGTGCTCATCGAGCGTCACGACCCCTCGACCCGGCTCGTACACGTCCACCGTGCGCGTGTCCGGCTGCACGACCCACACTAGGTCCACGCCGTACCGTAGCCACATCCGCGCCTTGTCGTGAACCTCGCGCCGGCTGTCGCTAGGAGAGACGATTTCCACTACCAGGTCGGGAGGCACCTCGGCGTAGCCGCTATCCATAGCGTCCAGCGGGATTTTCGCCACCGAGAAGTAGGCGATGTCCGGCTCGCGCACGGTGTCCGGGTCACGTTCCAGCCAGACGCCGGAGTCCGAGCCGGTCAAACTCCCCAGTTTCCGGGGGATGATGAAGGCGTTCAGGAAAAAGCCGAGCTTCATTGCGATCTTGCCGTGTGCATATCCTGATGGCATGATCTCGTGTAGCACCCCCCGGATCAGTTCGCCGCGCACACCCTCGCCCGACAGGCGCAGGAGATCGTCGGCAGTCAGCAGCTTCGTCATGGTCGTCGCCATGTTCATCTCCTTCCCGGCCGATTACTGCCAAACGCGGACAGTGCAACCGCCGGCTCGCGCCGAGGCGTAGATGGCCTCCAAGATCGCTACTGACTTCCGCCCTTCCTCGATGGGGCATGCGAGCGGCGCGCCGTTACGCAAGGCACCAACCACGTCCTCGATGATGTTCATAGGCCGGCTGGCGGGCAAGTCCGGCTGCCACGCCTCACTCCCATCGTCCGCCTCGTCTTGGAAGTGCCACTCCTGCACGCGCCAGTCGGTCAGGCGGATTGATCCGTTGGCCCCCTGCGCCTCAATCGTCCGCTCGCCCTGCCCGTAGGAGATCGTCGTCGTTTCGATGGTGCCCCAAGCCCCCGACCCGAAGTTCAGCCAGGCTTGGCACGTGTCCTCAGTCTCGATGGGCTGCTTGAAGACGTTCGTGCGCGCCCGGACGGAGACCACCGGCCCCATGAACCACTGGAGCAGGTCCAGCTCGTGGATGCTCTGATTGGCCAGCGAGCCGCCGCCATCGTAACGCCAGGTCCCGCGCCAGCCGGGCGGCGAGCCGCCGGTGAAGTACGTCGAGGTGCGGTACGCTTTGACCCGCAGCTGTGCCAGCAACGGCCGTCCCAGCCGCCCGGCGTCGAGCGCCTGCTTGACCCGCCGCATGTCGTCCATGTAGCGCGACTGATAGTCCACGGCGAGCAGCACGCCGGCCTTGCGCGCGGCCGCTGCCATCGCATTGACCCGCGCCACCGTCACCTCCGGCGGTTTGGTCGTAATGACGTGCTTGCCGGCCTCCGCGGCGGCAATAGCCAAGTCTCCGTGCGTGCCGCTGGGTGTAAAGACACCGACCACGTCCACATCATCTCGGGCCATCAGTTCCGCGGGCGAGGTGGTCCAGTCGCAGTCCCACTCTGCACCGCGCGCTTGCGCCGTCTCCGCGCGCAGATCGCAGACGGCTCGCAAGGCCGCACCTTCCGTTGCCAGGGTCATCCTGGCGCGATTGCCGCCCATCCCCGTACCGATAATCCCGAAACCGATCGTCTCCGTCCTGTTCTCCGTACTCATGGTCTGCTTGGTCTCCTTTCGTCGCAGGGACGTAGCCGTTTCATCGGCCCAGCAGACTGCGCTCCTACTGTGTGCGACAGGTGCCGTGCCCAGTTCGCTATACCGGGCGCAATTCGAGCCACTGGTAGTGTTCCCAGAGGAACGGCAGCAGCGTTGCTGCGTCCACTGCCAGCATAGCCACGAGGACCAGCGCTGGCAACCAGCGTCGTTGGGCGACGGGCAGCAGGCCGGCCCAACCAACGACCAGTAGGATCGCAATGGCCGGGAGCGCCGGGAGCATGAACTTGGCTTGCGCCGCACCGCCAAGCAAGATTTCTTTCTCAACTCCCAGGCTGTAGCGATAGCCGATGAGCAGCAGTTGGATCAGCGCGGAGCCGATCAACACCAGCGCCGGCGCGCGCCGCAAGGGGCTTATCCCGCGCGCGATTGCCAGCCGCATGCCACCCAAGACGGCAGCGAGTACCAGCAGCGCAGCGGCGATGGTCGCAGCCGGGAGCGCCGGGACCCCGTAGTCTGGCTGCACCCAAAACGTGCGAAACGTCTCGCTCAGACCGCCCGGTGCGAGCAGGTAGTTCACCGGCAAGCGCCAGGCAGCGGGTAGCAGAAACGGCAGTTGGTGCGTGACAAAAAAGCTCTTCGGGGCCAGACGGACGACAAGGAGGAGACCGGCGAGGCCGACCAGCACGCTCGCCGCACCTGTGCCGACCAGCCAGCGGTCGGAGATGGACCATTGACCGCCAGGTCCGCGTGATCCGGCCCCGTCAGAGGCGACGGCGCCGCCGTCCTGGCGGGCCACTTGTCCCCGTCGCCGGAGGGCCTCGACTGTTATCAAGCCGGCGACGACGACCGCGCCCCAGCCGGTTGTCTTGGTTGCGACGGCGGCCAGCGCAGCGCCAACTAGCACGAGGGCACGATAGCGTGACCAGCCGCGGGCGACGACGACGACGGCTGCTGCCGTACTTACCGCCGCCAGCACAATCGCCAGAGGGTCATTGGCCGCGCTGGCCATGGTGAATTGGTGAATTGGCGCCAGCCCGGCGACGAGCGCAGCCGCCAGTGCGAGCGTAGGTGCCGCGGCCGGGCCACCGCGCAAGGCATAGCGAGCCGTGACGTAGGTGATGGCAGAGGTCAGTGTTCCCAGTAAGACTGAGGCCAGCCGGAGCGGGAGCAGCACTTGCCAATCGAGATGCTCGGGGTCTATGGAGATGCCGAGGAGTCGGATGGCGAGCGCCGCTGCGAGGTAGTAGGGGCGCGGTTGACGGTGGGAGACGCGGTCCTCGTCGGACACGTCGAGGTGCAGGACTGTGGCTATTTCGAGGACGTGACCACGTTCGTCCGGGCCGTTGAACGGGGGGTTGACAAGTGCGCCGAGCAGACCGCGCGTAGCCACGAAGGCCAGGATCAGCCCCAGCGCCACCCACTGACCACTGAGCCGCCACGATCGTATGCCGGTTGGGATGCTGTGGGCCGACGGGTCAGTCGGATTGCTGGCCGATGTAGCCGAGGAGTATCTGGTCAATCACCTGCTCCACGGGCGCGAGATCGTCCGTAAAGACCGGCGTTCCCTCTGGACGCTCGTTGTACTCACGCACGTTCGCGCGCGCGACGGCGGCGACTTGGCTCAATATCGGATGCTCGACCCGGGCCAGATTGTCCTGGAACGCTTGTAGGCTGCCGCGCTCATCGGTGCCGACCACGATGCTGTTGATAGCCGAGGGGATGTCTATGACAAAGACGTGTGGATGCACCAGCTTCATCGTCGAGGCGAGCGCATCCACCAGTCGGAGGTCCGTTTTCGTGCGACCGACGTTAATGGCGGTCACGCCGCCGGGGTTGAGCAGGTCGCGGATTTCGATGAAGAACTCGCGGGTCGTCATGTGGAACGGGATGTAGGGCTGCCGATAAGCGTCAATCCCGACCACGTCGTAGGTCTTGTCGGCGGTACGCAGATAATAGCGCCCGTCCTGGGCGGTGATCCGCGCGTTCGGCATCGTCATGTGGAAGAAGCGCCGTCCGACGTCAATGATGCGCGGGTCAATCTCGACACCATCCAGCGGGATCGGCCCGTAGACTGTGGTGTATTGGCGCAGGGTAGTGCCGGCGGCCGAACCGAGCATGAGCATGCTCTGCACGTCTGAGGGCTGCTTGTCCGGGACGAAATAGGGCGCTACGAGGAAGTAGTCCCACGGACCGCCGGTGAGCAGTTGGTCAGGATGATAGATCGAGTGGACCGCGTGCCCCTCGTTCAAGGCCAAGTCTACGCGGTCTCCGAACTGGACCACCTGGATGTAGTTGTAGGCCGATTCCGTCTCGTAGAGCAGCTCGCCATACGCTGCCGCCCGGATGACCGCTGGCCGCCAGACGGTCAAGGCCACGAGCACGACGAGCATCAGTATGTAGAGCCACAGCCGCGACGACAGCCAGTTCGGCCGGCCCCCTGCGGCCCGCCGCTCGCCGATCAGACCGATGAGGGAGCATACGAACAGGGTCAGCGAGAACAGCATGAAGGTGCGCGTGGTGCCGATGTTCGGGATGAGCACCAGCACCGGCAGAAATGCGCCGGCCAGGCTGCCGATAGTCGAGAGCGCGTAGAGACTGCCGGCCGTGCTCCCACTCGACTGGACGCCTTCGACCCGCACGCGAATGGCGAAGGGCGCGACGCAGCCTAGTAGGGTTATCGGCACCAGGAACAGCAGCACGACTCCGACCAGCGATCCCCAGAAGATACCGAGCGAATAGCTCGCGAAACCCTCGGCGGAGAGGTTGAGTATGGGGCGCGACAGCAGCGGGATGAGGCCGCAGAAGAAGGCGGCCCAGGCAGTGAGTTGGTACAGCACCGAGCGGCGCGGATAGCGGTCGGCGAGGCGCCCGCCGAGCCAGTTTCCCACGGCGAGGTAGAGCAGGACAAAGCCGATGAGGTTGGCCCAGATGAAGAGCGATGTCCCGAAGTAGGGCGCGATCAAACGCGAGCCGGCCAGCTCGATGCCCAGCACCGTCATGCCGGCGACGAAGACGATCAGGTATAGCACGGCGGTAGTCTCCCGGTGCGATGTCCGAGCGGACCTGTCATAATCACGTGCGCCCTCGTGCCGGCGTGGTGGAGTGGATAGGATAGTAGTCTACCCTATCACTGGCCGCTAGTACCGGCCTGTGTCGAGCCGGGGGCAGCAGCCTTCATCTCCCTTTGTAGGTAAGTGCATGAGCCGTATTGCGCCAGCGTTCGAGCAGAGTCGCCGCGAAGGTCGTGTCTCGCTCCAAGGCTATCTCACCGTGGGCTATCCGACGCTCTCGGCCACCATGGAGCTGGTGCCGGCGCTCCTGGAAGGCGGATTCGATGCGGTGGAGTTGGGCGTTCCCTTCTCCGATCCTATCGGGGAAGGGACGACGATCCAGCGTTCGTCGCAATGGGCGCTGGAGCGCGGCGTCACGCTCACCACCTGCCTCGATATGGCACGTCGTCTGCGCCAGGAAGCCGGCGTACAGGCGCCGCTGCTCCTCATGGGCTATTACAACCCGTTCCTGGCCTACGGCTTGGAAAATCTCGCCGCTGTGTCGGCAGACGTGGGGGTGGACGGCTTTATCGTGCCGGACCTGCCGCCGGAAGAGGGTCCGATGATGAGTCAGGCTTGCCAGCCGCACGATCTCGACGTGACGTATCTGGCCGCAGCCACGAGCACGCCGGAGCGGTTGGCGATGATCGCCGCGGCCGCGCGTGGCTTTATCTACTGCGTGTCGCTGCTCGGCGTGACCGGCGCACGCAGCAGCCTCTCGGATGAGCTACCGGAGTTCATCGGGCGCGTCCGGGCACTCACCACCCTGCCCTTGGCGGTGGGTTTCGGCATTTCCCGGCCGGAGCATGTCGCTGCCGTTGGCCGGCTCGCCGATGGGGTGTTCATCGGCAGTGCCCTGATTGACCTGCTGGATCGCACACCGCCGCGGCGGCAGGCCGCCGCACTCCGTACCTATGCTGCCGAGATGCGTGCGGCGGCGGAAGGTTAGGCCCAATCTCCCCCCGGCCTCCGTCATTCCCGCGCAAGCGGGAATCTAGTGGCGGGAGGTGGATTCCTGCCATCGTGGGAATGACAATCTGTGAGGCTGTCACAGCCGATTGACAACCACGCGCTAGAGCGCCTGCTCGTACAGAGCTACGATTTCGCTGGCCTCGGGCACCCGCGGGTTGTTGGCCGGGCTGCCGCTGTCCAGGGCATCGTTGGCCATCGCCTCGACCACGGGCATCAGTTGGTCGCGCCCGACGCCCAGGGCCGTCAGGCCCGGCACTTCGACATCGCTGCACAGGCTCTGCACGGCTACGATGGCGCGGTCGGCGGCGGCTGCCGTAGACAGCCCCGAAACCTCCTCACCCAGCGCCCGCGCGATCTCCGCGTACTGCGCGGTTGCCTCCGGCGCGGTGTAGGCCATCACGTGCGGCAGGAGCACGGCGTTGGACAAGCCGTGCGGCACGCCGAAATACGCCCCTAGCGGCCGGGCCATCCCGTGTACGAGTGCGACCGATGCGTTCGTGAAGGACATTCCGGCGACGAGTGCCCCGTCCATCATCGCGCGGCGCGCCGCCAAGTCCTGACCATTGGCCCATGCCTGTCGCAGGCTTGCGCCGATCATGCTGATCGCCGAGAGCGCCAATGAGCTGGAAATCGGCTGGGCGCGCCGCGAGATATACGATTCGATGGCGTGGGTAAGGGCGTCAATGCCGGCGGAGGCCGTGACCGGAGCTGGTGCGGTCAGCGTGAGGTTCGGGTCGGCTACGGCCACGTCCGGGATGACCGTTGCGCTGCCGATGAGCATTTTCACGTCACGCGCCCGGTCGGTGAGAATAGTAAAGCGGGTCACTTCGCTGCCGGTGCCGGCGGTTGTAGGGATGGCCACCAGCGGCGCGCGTCCCGGCGGAATCTGGTCCTGCCCCTGATAGAGCGACAGCGGCCCCGGGTGACTTGCCCGCACGGCAACCGCCTTTGCCGTGTCGAGCGCACTGCCGCCACCGAGACCGACGACGCCATTGGCGCCGGCTGCCTCGTAGATGGCGACGGCCGCCTCCACGTCGTCGGTCGTCGGCTCGGCGTTGATCTCGTCGAAGATGGTCGTCGCAACACCGGCGGCGTTGAGCACGGCCGTCGCTTCGTCAACCGCGCCGCTCTCGCGCAACGGAGTCGCCGTGACCACCAGCGCGTGACTGACGCCTAGCTCCGCCGTGGCCGCGCCCGTCTGACCGAGGCAGCCCGGTCCGGTCAAGATGAGGCCCGGCAGCCTGAATTCTCGTCCTCCGTTTGCACTCGTCATCGTTATCTCTCCTTAATGCACGCTGTACACGAGCGGTAAGCGGCCCGGTGTCGGTGGGGTCAACGGGCGCTACCGACTTACGCTGGCAGTGTGGCCCTAACTGTAACACTCCCGTTCTGAGCCTGGCGTGTTGCCGATGGCCAGGTCCACACCCCACCCCCGGGCCCCTCTCCACCCTGTGGAGAGGAGGAGTACGGCGGGGGCCGGTCGGCGGCCACTGTCCTAGCCTCTAGCCAGCGCTCTGCCCGGCAGCGCCTCAGTCATCTGGCCTTGCCGCAGGACGAACTCGCCGGCGACCAGCACGGAGCTGATGCCGGTGGCGTATTGGAGCGGGTTGTCGAACGTGGCGTGGTCGGTGATGGATTCGGGGTCGAACACCGTAATGTCCGCGACGCGGCCGGCTGCCACCAGGCCGCGATCTTGCAAGCCCAACCGTTGCGCGGGTGCCGAGGTGATCTTGCGGACGGCCTCCGGCAGCGGCAGCAGCCCTTCGTCGCGCACGAACGTGCCGAGGAAGCGCGGAAACGTGCCGAAGTATCGGGGATGGGGCCGGCCGCGCAAGGAGGGAGCGCCGATGGTGACGGCGTTGCCGTCCGAGCCGATCATGCCGAGGGGGTGCTGCATCAGCAGGCGGGTGTTGTCCAGGCTTTGCAGGTGGAACGTGGCCGCCGCCCGGCACTCGGTAAGCACCAGCAATGCCTCAATCGGGTCCACGCCCATGATCGTGGCCACTTCGCCGACGGTCTTGCCCGACCATGCCGGGTCGCCGGGCGCCTCCAGGTCGGTCACGCGGATCGCCTCCCAGTCCCAAGGCTCCGGGCCGCGGCCCCGACCTTCGCGTAGCTCGTCGTGGATCATCCGGCGGGTGTCGCGGTCGCGCAGCCTTTCCAGGAGCGCCGTGGCGCCGCCTTCCTGCGCCCACGCCGGCATCGCCTGGTCCGTGGTGCTCATGCCGGCGTCGTAGGGGTACACGTCGAAGGTCACGTCTACGCCGCGAGCACTCTCCCTGTCCAGGAGGTCGAGGATTTCGGGGAGCTGATGCCAATAATGCTTGCCCGAGACGTTGTTGTGGGACATCTGGGCCGGCAAGCCGGCGCGCCGGACGATCTCCAGCGTCTCTAGCCTGGCCTCGTACTGCTGCTCCATCCCCACTCGTTGATGGGCAGCGTAGAAGCCGCCGTACCGGCCTACGACCTCGGCCAGGCTAACCAGTTCCTCCGTTTCAGCGTACCCGCTGGGCGCGTAGGTTAACCCGACCGACATGCCGACGGCGCCCTGATCCATCGCCTCCGCTACCAGGCGGCGCATCTCTGCCAGCTCGTCGGCCGTCGGTGCCCGCTGGTCGTAGCCCATCGCGGCCACGCGGATGGCGGTGTGCCCCACTAGGGAGGCCACGTTGAGCGCGGCGCCCTGGGAATTGAAGCGGCGGCGGTAGCCCTCCAGGTCCGTCCAGTCCCACTCCACGTCCGCCGCCGACAGCCAGACCAGCGTCTCTTGCAAGGCCGCGCGGCCGTCCGCACGCACCGGATAGCAGCCGAGCGAGCAGTTGCCGATCACGTTGGTAGTCACGCCCTGGCGCACCATCCCCTCGCCCTGAGGATCGAGCAGCAGCGTGAAGTCGGAGTGCGTATGGATGTCAATGAAGCCGGGCGAGACGACCCTGCCGCTTGCGTCCAGTGTCTGCGCCGCCGTGGCCGCGGCCAGATCGTCTACCGCGGCAATGCGGTCGCCGCGAATACCCACGTCGACCGCGACGCCGGGCTGCCCGGAGCCGTCTATCACCGTGCCGTTGCGGATGATCAGATCGAATTCCATCGTGGTGGCTGTCTCCTTCTTGCGTCATTGCGGCCTGCGCCGCAATACCCACACGGGACCGGAATGACGCAAGGATACCGGTTCCGCGGCCTTATCCCTTATCCGTGCGGGTATTCCTGCTGGTCGCGGCGCACGCCGGCGAGGTGGTGCTCGATCTCGTCCGTGGACCAGCGGAACACGGCCATGTGGTAGTTCTGATGATGCACCGCGCCGATGGCGTAGTAGGCGGTGACCAGCGTGCCATCGGCCAGTTGCACAGTTGAGGGGTATCCCAAGTCGGCGCGTCCGACGTGGGAGAGATCGCCGACCAAGGCGAGCGGCGGTGCCCAAGTTGCGCCCTGATCCTCGCTGACCCGCACAAACACGCCGTAGCAGCCGCGCACCCGGTTGCCGCAGGTGAAGAGTATCCGCCCGTCCCGCAGTTGGAGCAGGTTCCCGGGGTGTTGCCACGGCAGCGTCAGAGGATTTTGCTGCTCCCAGGTCGTTGCGGTCCGGTCGCCGCGCCAGAGCGTGACCCAGGCGTTGCTGTGCGGACTACTGGGATTCCCATAGTCGTTCAGCGTCCGCGCGGCAGCGAGCCAGTGCCCGTCCGGCGCCTGCAGAATATCCGTTTCGGTGAACCCGTCGCGCCCGATGAACTGCGCCGTGCCCCAGTGATACCCGTTGTCGGTGCTGCGGAAGATGTAGGTCGAGCTGAGGCGCGACGTGATCTCCGGACTGCTCATCCGGCAGTCATAGGCGGCGACGTAGAGGCTGCCGTCTTGTCCCACGCGCACGTTGCCAAACGGTATGAGCTTGCCGGCGCCGGGCGGCGCGGTCATCGCCCCCGCCACTTGCCAGGTGTGGCCGGCGTCGGTGGAGCGGCACACCAGCGGATCGAGCAGGTTGTCGGTGCGGATCGGGAGCCGCTGCGGCCGCAGCCAGCCGCCGACCAGCGCGATCAGCGTGCCGTCGTGGCCCATGCCACCGGCGACGTTGAACCGTGATTCGCCCGGCGGATGCTGCGTGACGGTGCTCCGCTGCGTCCAGGGCGGCCGGCCATCCCGGCTGACCCATAGCTCGATGTCACCCTCGACCCGGCCGTGGCTCCCTTGGTTGAAGATGAGAGCGCCGATGGAGCCGTCGGCGAGGATGGTCAAATTGGGCCAGGCGCAATAGCCGTCAACGGCGATGTAGTGCTCAAACTGCCGCAGCTCGCTCAACATGACGAACCTCTCCTCATAGCTAGTGGTCGGTGCCCAGCCGACGGGCGGCCCGCTCGTGGGCGCGGGCGAACTCCTCCGACCCGTCGTCTTCCCACAGCTCCATACTGATGCCCCGGATGGTTCCTTCCTCTTGCCCGGTCAGTTGACTGACCCACCTGCCCGCCTCGGGATGGCTGATCCAGTGAGAGAACGAGGGGGTGTGCAGTTCGTGGCCGTTCGGCAAACGAATGATGCCGATGTGCTTGGGTGGCACAGTCGGCTTGTTCGCGGCGACACGCGCCAGCGCCTCCTCGTTCACCTCCACGCCTAGTCCCGGCCCCTCCGGGACCGACGAAAAGCCCTCGATCACGGGGATGCGCTCGGTGGCGATGTCCTCCTCGTACTGATCGTCCAGGTTGGGCGCGTGGCCGGTGGCCGTGGGGAGCACCGCTATCACGTGCAGCGTCAACGCCTTGGCCAGGGTCCCCCCGCCGCCGAACTGCACGGATACCTGCGCGTTGGCCTGGCCATAGGCGGCCCCCAGGGTGAGGGTCTCCCCGATACTGCCGCCGAGCATATAGCTATCCGCCACGCCGAATAGTAGCTCCTGCAAGTGGCCTACCGGGGTCTTGTGCATGATGATCGGGAGGCGCGTTTGCTCGCGCAGGCGCCGCCAGCCGTCGAGGTCGTGCGCTGTCAAGGGGTCTTCGATGTAGCCCACCACCGGATAGTGCTCTAGCTCGCGGATGATCGGCAGCGCCGCCGCGAGCGTGCGGTTGGAGTTGAAGTCGTAGTGAATCTTGAACCCCGGCGGGGCGACCTCCTGCACGGCTTGGGTCTGCTCGATCACGTCGTAGTAGGCGCAGGTGTGCATCTTGAAAATCGTGTAGCCTTCCGCTGCCGCGCGTTGTACCTCAGCCGCGAATAGCTCCGGCGAAGCGGTCCGGGTCCAGGCCGCGACCGAAACCGCTTCTCGGACTTTCTGCCCCATCAGCTTGTAGGCCGGTACGTCGAGGTATTTCCCCATCGCGTCATAAAGGGCGCCGCCCAAGCCGGGGTTGAAGGTGTTGTTGATGAAGTCGAACGGGCTGCGGCCGATGAGCGGCTCGACATAACCTCGCGACGGTGGCGTACAGCGAAACTCGCCGTACCCCACTACCCCCGCATCCGTATGCACCTTGAACACCGTGAGGTGGTTCATATCGTGAAAGCGGGCCGTATAGGCGGCGTTGCGCTCGGCAATGCGGGGATAGATCGGGATGATCTCAATGTCGGTGATCTTCATAGTGACTGCTCCGCTGAGGGTGCAGGCTCCCCCTCTCCACATATGTGGAGAGGGGGCCGGGGGTGAGGTCCACCAACCGCGCCTCACTCCACCGGCGGCGTATACGAGTCGATGCTGTGTGCCCGCAGCGCGTCGTCGTCGAACGTAATTCCCAGGCCCGGTCCTGGCGGCACGTGCAAGTGGCCGGCTTCGTAGTGGATCGGTTCCTGCAAGAGCACGTCGCCGAGCGGGTTCGGGCGCTCCGGACCGCGATATTCGCAGATCAGGAAGTTCGGAGATGCCGCGGCCAGATGCAGGGCGGCTGCCACGTGAATGGATGATCCCATGCTGACGTGCGCGCACCAGGGCACGTTGAACAGGTCGGCCACCAGCGCGATCTTGCGCCCCTCGGAGATGCCGCCGGCGCGGCAGATGTCGGGCAGGATCACGTCGGCCGCGCGCCGGCGCAGCTTCTCGTGAAACTGCCAGCGCGTACATTCGGTCTCGCCGCTGGCAATGGGCAGGTCCAGCGCGGCGCACAGCGCGGCGTAGCCGTCGAGGTCTTCGGGCGGGAGCGGGTCTTCCAGCCAGCCCACGCCGAGGCGCTCCAGCGCGCGGCCGATCTGCGTCGCAGTGCGCGTATCGTAGGCGCCGTGAGCGTCCACCATCACTGTAGCCCGCTCGCCGACGGACTCGGCGACTGCCCCGATGGTCGCAAGGTCGCCGCGCCAGTCGTTGCGTCCGAGATGGAGCTTTAGCGCCGTGAATCCCTGCTCCACGTACTGCTCGGCGGCTGTGATTCGCTCCTCCAGCGTGTCGCCGGGCAGCCCGCTATAGCAGGGAATGGCGGTGTTGAAGGGACCGCCGAGCAGCTGGTAGACCGGCTGGTCGAGCGCCTTGCCCGCGAGGTCCCATAGCGCAATGTCAATCGCGGCCAGCGATTCGAGCATAAACCCGGAGCCGTGCCCGCGCAGCCGCATCGAGGCGTAGAGATGGTCCCAGAGCACTTCGATGGCCAGTGGGTTCTGCCCCAGCAGCAGCGGCGCGAAGAGGTCCGCAATGACGGCCTTGGCGACGCCGGGGACCGGCGGCGAGTGGGCCTCACCCCACCCGACGAGACCGGTATCCGAGGTCAGCCGCACCAGCAGCGTTTGCTCTTGTGCCGGGTAGGCGCAGAGATGACGCCCCTCGTTGCGGTCGAGCGCCCCGACCGTGCCGCCCACCGTTTGCCGATCCCGCGCCAAGACTCGCGTCGGACGCAACCCCATTTCCGCCATGTAGTCGCGGTCGGCGACGATGTGGAACGTCTCCACGTTGGCAATCTTCATCCGCACATCCTTCCCAGGCCCCCACCCTAACCCTCCCCGTTGCGACGGGGTGGGGAACATGCCGTCCCCCTGCTATGCGGGGGGACCATAGGGGGGCCAACTCTTAGCTCGCCGGTGTATACGGGTCGAGGCTACGGGCCGCTAGCGCGTCGTCGTCGAACGTAATCCCCAGGCCCGGCCCCGGTGGCACTTGCAAGTGCCCGTCCGCGTAGTGGATCGGTTCCTGCAAGAGCACGTCGCCGAGCGGGTTGGGCCGCAGCGGGCCGCGGTACTCACAGATCAGAAAGTTCGGCGTAGCGGCGGCCAGGTGCAGGGCGGCCGCTACGTGGACAGATGATCCCATGCTGACGTGCGCGCACCAAGGCACGTTGAACAGATCGGCGACCAGCGCGATCTTCCGCCCCTCCGAGATGCCGCCGGCGCGGCAGATGTCGGGCAAGATAATATCGGCCCCGCGCCGGCGCAGCTTCTCATTGAACTGCCAGCGGGTACATTCGGTCTCGCCGCTGGCAATGGGCATGTCCAGGGCGGCGCACAGCGCGGCATAACCGTCGAGGTCTTCGGGCGGCAGTGGGTCTTCCAGCCAGCCCACGCCCATCCGCTCCAGCTCCCGGCCGGCCGGGATGGCGGTGCGCGCATCGTAGGC
This sequence comes from Chloroflexota bacterium, assembly GCA_965220865.1. Classification (GTDB taxonomy): domain Bacteria; phylum Chloroflexota; class UBA11872; order UBA12225; family JAJDUF01; genus JAJDUF01. The sequence continues at coordinate 594,918 of OZ244848.1, read as the reverse complement.
GCCGTGCGCGTCCACGAGTACGGTGGCTCGGTTGCCCACCGCCTCCACCGCTGCTAGGCCGGTGCGTGTATCGCCCAAGGCAACACCCGTCTTCATAGCGGTAAATCCCTGGGCCACATAGGCTTTGGCATAGGCGATCCGCTCCTCCACCGTCTCGCCCGGTAGCCCGGTATAGCAGGGAATGCGCGTGCGGAAGGGGCCTCCGAGTAGGCGATAGACCGGTTGGTCGAGGGCCTTGCCGACGAGGTCCCAGAGGGCAATGTCAATCGCGGCGAGCGCTTCCAGCTGGAAGCCGGCACCATGCCCGCGCAGGCGCATGGCGGCGTAGAGTTGATCCCACAGCACTTCGATAGCCAGCGGGTTCTGCCCCAGCAGAAGTGGCGTGAAGAGGTGCGCGATAACCGCCTTGGCGACGCCGGGGACCGGCGGCGAGTGGGCTTCACCCCACCCGACGAGGCCGGTATCAGAGGTCAGCCGCACCAGCAGCGTCTGATCTTGCGCCGGATAGGCGCAGAGATGCCGGCCGGTGTTGTAGTCGAGCGCCCGGACGCCGGGCGTGGCGCTGGTCTGAGGTCGCGCCACGGTCCCGTCCGCCGCATACGCTTCGCGTTCGGCAACAACATGAAAAGACTCGACCTTAGCAATCTTCATGCACGCTCCCCACTTATAGACTACAGGTCCAACGCAGCGCCTCGCAGAACTAGGCCTCCAACCAGGGTAGTGTCCGCGATTTTGGTCACTCAGCAGAAGCTCAGGCCAGCGCGGTTGCACACCCGTCATTTCTGATGTAGAGTTTTGCAATCGGGTTTTCGGGAAAAGGATTTCTGAGATGGCCACAACCGAGGCGCCTGTCAGGCCTGAAGCACATTACGCAACGAGAGTTGACCTAGCGAAAGTGGAGGGAGTTCTGTCCGGCCAGTTTGCAGCACTGGCAGCACAGATTCCGTATTTGGCAACCAAAGAAGACTTAGCGCAATTGCGCTCCGATCTAAAAAACGGCGCGATCAACACTATGACCTGGAAACTGGTAGGTGTGATGCTGGCCGGACTGACCGCGCTAGGCGCGTTTCTGAAGTTGACCTGAGCCTGGGAGTTGAGCGGCCGCTAGTCAAGGTCACTCAGCCACATAGGCCCGCAATAATCAGAGCACTACCAAGGGGGAGACTGTATGCCAACTGTGATAAACAGACCGTCCACTGCGCTGCGCCGGCCTATCGGCCGGCCGCCCCGCCCCATGCCGAATGCATTGCAAGCATTCTGTTATGGGAGCAGCGCACCTCTTCGACTTTGGCAACACCCTGCACCGACCATTTATCCCGAAGCGGCGGATATGGCATATCCTACCGCCGCAAGTGGTAGACGGAGCAGCATTGGCCTCCGATTGGGAGCGGCTCGGTCACGGCCTCAGATCACGCTGATCGCCGGACGTGATTTAGCAATCGTAGGAGTGTTCCAAGATGGCACCAGAGCTGGAGGCTCCGCCACCGGACGAGCGAGATGGGGAGGGGCCGTGGGGCGCTGACAATCCTGATGATCTTGAGCGCGTCATACACGAATTAGAACAGCCCGAGCCGCAGGCTCAACTTATGCAACGCTTGCTGCGTAGCCACCAAGGCCCGTTGCCCTCGCCCGAATCCTTTTGGGAATACCATCGCCGCCGCCGCCATCACCACAACCGTAGCCAGCGTGACGGGGATATATGTGCTCGGCTCACGCTGGCAGCGTCAAGATCAGGCACTCCCGCCGACAGACCACGAAGAGCGCACCGACTAGCGAGACACGGCACCCGGCCGCGGTGGCCATATCGGCAGCGGCAGATTTCAAACCGAGACACTACCTAATTGAGCGGCTTCTACTGGTCGTCGAACGAACGCTCTTTGGCCAATGTCTGAAGACCAAAGATCGCCCGGCCGGCTTGGAAGTCGTCCTCGAGCGGCGGCTTGGGCCACGGCATGCGGACATCGTGGGCAATCACCCGCGGCGCCACCGTTGGCTCGCCCCGCACCATGAAGTCGTTCCACTGGTCGAGGTCCACAAACCGCGCGTCGCCGGCCAGCAGCCAGGCGTCAGCCGCCGCATAGGTGTAGATCAGCAGCCGTCTCGACTTGCCGGAGCGATTGGGCGCGGAGGCGTGGAGCATCCGCGTGTGGTGGATGGTCATTCCCCCGGCGCCGACCTCCACCGGGACGGCCGTGCTGAGGTCCGCTTCACCGCGGCTAGGCGTGATCGCGCCGATGAAGTAGCCGTCCTGATGATGGTCCAGTACCGGCCCCTTGTGGGAACCGGGGATCATCAACATGCAGCCGTTCTCCAGCGTATGGGCGTCGAGCGCCACGCCGACGGCCAGCACGTCATCGTTGGTGTAGGGATAGAAGGCGATCTCCTGATGCCACTCGACCGCGCTGCCGCCCCCGGCCGTCTTCATGTTGAGCTTCTCGCCTTGGTGGCGAATGTCCGGGCCGAGCAGCGGCTCGATCACATCCAGAATGGCCTCCGAGCGGTACAGCTCCCCGAAGAACGGATGGCGCTTGCTCGGCGCGTTGATGCGGGCGAGGCGCGGCGTCTCGGCGCTATGCCCCTCCTCCAGCGCAAACGCCTCGGTATTGCTCGTGACACTGCGGGATTGCTCGGTCAGGTCGTCCACGATCCGCTGGGCCTCGGCAAGCTGCTCTGGACTGAGCACGTTCTCGACGGTGAGGTACCCATTGTTGCGGTAGAACTCGACCTGCGCCGGACTGAGCCTTGCACGCTCAACGGTAACCATCGGTCACTCCTCCCTGCGGTGCGCTGCCGTGGGTCACATCACAACAAGAAGCGGCCGGGTGGCTGTCCCACCCGGCCGCTAGTGGACGATCTCGCCGGAGCGCTCCCTAGCCTTCGGCCAGGGCGAAAGCCTCGTCCACTTTCACCTGGGACGCTCTGGCGGCCTCATCCAGCACTGTCTTCACGCTGGCCTTGCCATCCAGTATCTGCCCATGCATATCCGCGCCGTTCATAGCCCGAATCAGGGCAGCCAAGCCCAGTGAGGCGGGTGCGGGGGTCGCGGCGTTGATGGTCTCCAGCACGAGGTCCCAGCCTGGATTGGCCTTGTAGTACACGGGGTCTTCAGCCACCGGCCGATACATCGTGCCGCGGCCCATGGAGGTCATCAGATGCCGGTGCCCATCGTCCTGGGACATCCACCGCTCCAGCAGCCAGGCCTCATCGGGATTCGCAAGCCCGGCGCCCATCGCCCAGGTCCAGGTGTATTGGGCCAGGGTGGTCTGCTTCGAGTTCGCGTTGTTGTCGTTGCGGGGCATCCGTGAGGAGCCCATGTTCAGCCCCGGAGCAGTCTTGGGAGCGTTGATCCACTGCCAGGGGCCACTCATCAAGATGGCCAGCTTGCCGTTGTAGAAGATGGGGTCCAGTCCCGGCTGCCCCTCTTTTTGCTGGGCCTTCATGAAGTCGTTGAACTTGGGCCACGAGCCGTAGGCCTGATTGACGGCATCGGTCGGATAGGTGAGCGCCTCGATCCCCAGCTTGTCGTTGAAGGCTACCGTCCGGCCATCCGCTTCGAGCAGACGGCCCGCGTTCACCGTATGCCAGACATAGAAGGCGGTCCCCGGATAGTTGAAGCCCACCTGCTTGAAGGAGTCTCCATCCGGCTCGGTCAGGATCTTGGCGGATTCGAGCAGGCCCTGCCAAGTATTCAACTCCTTCGGGTCCACCCCCTTGGCTGCCAGCATGTCCTCGTTGTAGAAGACGTAGGGGTCGTCGCCCGAAGCCGTCTGCGGCAGCGCATAGGTCCGACCGTTGAGCTGGATGAACGGAATGATCGCGGGGAAGTACAGCTCTTCCAGGCTCCGCTTGTCGCGGGTCAGGTAATCGTCAATCCAGGTGAGGGCATTCCGCCGGGCGAGATCAACGGTGGCCCGCCCGTGGATCATGAACACGTCCGGCGGTGAGCCGGCAGCGATGGCGGCGATGATCTTCCCGATCGGCACGCCGCCGTCCACACCTTCGCCGCCCGGCGTCAAGTTCATGGTCAGGTCCACGAGGATGTTCTCGTGCTTGTCCTGGAACATCTGGATGGCCTCGTCCACGAGCGGCTCACGGGCCGGGCCGTTCCAGCGGTGCTGGAAGTCGAGTGTTACGGGCGCCTTTGCAGCGGCGCCGGCAGCGCCCTGCGCGCCCTGCGCGCCTTGTGCGCCTGCCTCACCCTTCACTCCCGCTGGCCCCGCTGGCCCCGCCGGACCGGCCTGCGGCTGGCCGACGTAGCGGACGGTCGGCTCCCCACAAGCAGCGGCGAGCAGCCCGCCCAGAGCGGCAGCAGCGCCTCCCAGGTAGCGTCTACGAACGATACTTACCATCCCGGTGTCTCCTTTTGCCTTCCGTGGACGTGCAAGCGCACGCCCACTTGATCGGCAACTGACAGGTGCCCATGTTACCACCTGTCGCTGAGGGTCAGCAACGGTCTGCAGTCTCTGCGGCCGGTGTGTCGTACCCCTGGTACCGACTGCCGCAGCCTACCTAGCGCACCCTGGTGACGCGCCACGGCCTGCGCCGGTCGCAGCCCATGCCTACATCCCTCCGCCGACGCAATGTCAGTAGGAAAAGACCGCGGCCGAGGCACGTGCCCCGGCCGCGGGTGATCCTGCGTGTGTGCTCGTTAGCCTTCCGCCTGGGCGTAGGCCTTGTCCACCGCAGCTTGTCCCTGTCTGGCCGCCTCATCTAAGACTTCGGACACGCCCTTCTTGCCTTCCAGGACAGGTGCGGCCATGCCCCCGATCCCCTTAATGACCGGGCTCCAGCCCTTCGAGATGGGCAGCGGCGTTGCGTTCTGGATGGTTTCCAAGACTAGGTCCCAGCCAGGATTGTTGTCGTAGTAGATCTTGTCCGTGACCACCGGCTTGTACATGGTGGCCCGGCCCATCGTGGTCATGAGATGCCGATGGCCTTCGTCTTGCGACATCCAGCGCTGGAGCAGCCACGCCTCATCGGGGTGCTTAAGCCCGGCGCCCATCGCCCAGGTCCAGACGCTTTGGGCCAAGGTCGTCTGCTTCGATTTGCCATTGGTGGCATTGCGCGGCATGCGTAGGGCGCCCATGTCGAGGTCGGGTGCCAGCTGCGGCACGCTCACCCAATACCACGGACCGCTCATCGAGATCGCGAGCTTGGTGTTGGCAAAGAGGGAGTCGACCGGTGCTGAGATCTCGACCTCATTGGCCTTGACGAAAGCATCGAGGCTCAACCAGGAGCCGTAGACCTGCTTGACCGACTCGGTCATATAGGTAAGTGCCTCACGACCGAGCTCGTCGTTGAAGAGGACCTTGCGGCCGTCCGGGGACAGAAGTTGGCCGCCATTTGCCGTGTGCCAGGTTTCGAATCCCGCCCCCGGATACCTGAACCCGATCTGCTTGAAGCTATCCCCCTGCCGATCGGTGAGAGTCTTGGCCGCCTCCAGCAGCCCTTGCCAGGTATTGAGATCGTTTGCGTCCACACCCTTATCGGAAAGCAGCTTCTTGTTATAGAAAGTGTAAGGGTTGTCACCCGAGGCCGTCTGCGGCAGCGCGAAGGTCTTCCCCTGATACTGGATATAGGGGAAGACGGCCGGGAAATAGAGCTCCTCGAGGCTCCGCCCGTCCTTCTTCAGGAAATCATCGAGCCAGCTCAGGGCGTTGCGTTGAGCAAAATCAATCGCAGCGCGGGCGTGGATCATGAAGCTATCCGGCGGGGTGCCCGCAGCAATTGCGGCCAGAATCTTCCCGATGGGTACGCCACCGTCGGTGCCATCTCCACGCGACAGGTTCATGGTCAAGTCAACAAAGATGCCGGGGTTCGCTTCCTCGAAGCGCTTGATGGCCTCGTCCACAATCGGCTCACGGGCCGGGCCGTTCCAGCGGTGCTGGAAGTCGAGTGTTACGGGCGCCTTCGCGGCGGCGCCGGCGGCGCCCTGCGCACCCTGCGCACCCTGCGCGCCCGCCGCTCCCTTCACTCCCTGCGGCCCCGCTGGCCCCGCCGGACCGGCTTGCGGCTGGCCGACATAGCGGACGGTCGGCTCCCCACAAGCGGCGGCGAGCAGCCCACCCAGAGCAGCGGCAGCGCCTCCCAAATAGCGTCTACGAACTACACCTGCCATCTCGATGCCTCCTTCTCCCTCCCGTGGACGTGTAGACCACGCCCGCTCGACCGATAACTGACCGCCGCCTATGGTACCACCTGTCGCTCGGGGCCAGCAATAGCCCGTAATCCCGGCGGCCGGCGTGTCGCACTCCGGACGCCGACTGCCGCGGCCCGGCTAGCGCACGCGGCCACGGGCGGCGACCGGCCACACGACCTCGACCCGGCCGTTCCGCGCTCCCACGACCCAGCTGTACATGTTGACCGTGGTGCAGATGTGGTTGGGAACCACTGCGAGCACGCCCCCCACTTGGGGGCGCTCGGACTCCGGGTAGGCGGAGAAGTCCGCGTAACCATGCTCCTCGGAGAGCCGATACAAGCGTGCCTCCGGGTATTCCACAATGTGACCGAGCAAGCCATCGAGGCCCATGGTCTCCGGCGTGATTGCTTTCGAGCCGGCATCGAGGATGCCCCGCTCCGCGGTTGGCCGGCTGACCACCGTGGTACGCACCGTGCCAGCGCAATCGTCGAACGACCAGCCGCCCTGCAGCACGGTCTGGCGGTCGTGAAAGACGTAGGTGCCGGGCCGGTGCTCGGTGACTCCTGGGACCTGCTTTACCCAGCGTAGCTGCCGCGTGCCGCCCATCGTGACTTCCGGCACCGGCCGGCCCGCGCTCTGGAACACGGCGAGGGCTGCGGTCATGAACGCTACGCTCGGCTCGGCGTCGGCGGTGAACGACATCAGGCCGCCGAACGTCAGACCGGGGAGCTGCTCGATGGAGCGGACCAGATCGAGCGCTTGGTGGGGCTGCGTTACGCCGGCGCGGCCCAGCCCGGCGTCGCACTCCACCCATACCTTGAGATTGCGGCCCGTATGTCGCGCCACCGTGTTTAGCCCCTCGGCGACGACCGCGCTGTCGCAGGTGAGACTCAGTTCGATCTCCGGGTAGCGTTCGAGGAACGCGCGTAGCCGGCGGAGCTTCGCGGCACCGAGCAGGTTGTAGGGCAGGAAGATGTCGTCAAACCCAAGACCGGACGCGGCGAACACCTCCGCCTCGCCGAGCTTCTGGACCGTGATTCCGGCTGCACCGGCCGCCACTTGTCGCGCCGCGATCTGGGGTATTTTGTGCGTCTTGATGTGGATGCGATTGCGTACCCCTAGCCGCTCGCAGTACGCCTGAACGAACCGGATGTTGGCTTCCATCCGGTCGAGGTCCACCACCAGGACCGGCGTTTCCAAGTCATCTACAGGATCGCCCGCAGCCGGCAAAGTCTCCGGCTCGACCTGCATGCTTGGCCACACACCATTGCCCGCGGTTATCGCAGACGCCGTCCCGGTGTGTGCGGTTACTGATGCCATGCCGCTCTCTCCAGGGTGATCGCCAAGCCCGGACTCGGATTGTGTCTGGTCCGCGCAGTTGAAATGGGATCGTTGCGCTCAGTGGTCCGCTGGGAATGGTAGCACGTGGCTCACCGGCGCCAATCCCCTGCGGGCAACACGCTGGGCGGCCCGCCGCATGAGGCCAATTGGCATCAGCGACAGGACCATAGCGATGGTGACAGCCGCGGCGATGGCCGGCAACCACGGAAACCAGCGCGGCTCATAGCGGAAAGTCACTTGTGTTTCACCCGGCGCGAGGAGCACGCCGCGGAAAACTCCATTCACCCGCAATACAGGGCGGCGGTCTCCGTCCACAATGGCTTGCCAGTCCGGGTGGTAGCTATCCAGCAGCACCGTGATGACCGGTGCCAGGCTGGGCGCTGCGAGCGTGACCTGCACTTCCTCCGCGCTGCGGCGCACGACACGTGCCGGCACAGGGGCCTCATCGGGGCTGGCGACGGGAGTGACTCCGTCAACGTAGTCGGTGTGGGTGCTGAATGATCCCTGCTCGGTAGTGGCTATCCGTGCAATCGCGTCATCGGCCGCGGTAGCCACCTCCCAGCGCCGAGACCCATAGACCATGGGGAACGCCTGGGGGTTGTGGTACACACGGAGAATGCCCTGTTCGCCGAGCAGGGACCATTCCAGTTGCTCTGTCTCGGCAACGCGGTCGGACGATCCGAGGATGCGGGTAATGCCCGCTGCGTTGACGAGGTTGGCGTTGGGTGTGGGGTCCTGGGGGGTATGCATGTACCACAGACTCCCCAGGCCCTCCCGTCGCTGATCGTACTGCGTGGACCCGGTCAGCGTGCGCCAATAGGTGAAGAACTCAGGAGGGCGAAAGCTCTCGTAGGTGTCGAGCCAACGACCTGGAACCTCCAGGAACACGTTGGGCATATAACTTTCGTGCATTTGGATGCTGAAGGACATCCACCGTCCGGCCACGTCATCGTAGCGAGCTACCAACGTCAGCGTGTCTGCGAACTCAGATAGTGGCTCGTCCGGTACTGGCTGCCACCTGATCTGGCGCTCCACTCCCATTGCCAGCAGACTGATGCCAAAGACCACGACGATGATTGGGAGGTGAGCGCTGGCGCCGTCAGCGAGGGGTAGGCCTCGGAGAGACGTCTTGTTCGACAGGAAGGCAATAAGTGCCGTTGCGGCGATGAGTGCCAGCGCGACGAGGCCTAACCACACCTTGGCGCTCAGTCCTAGTCCCGGTCCTAGCCCCGTTTCCGTCATGCTGAGCCACCAGTACAACAGGCTGGCCCCGACGAGGGTCACAAGGACCGCCAACGTTGGTCGGAGAGTATGCCAGTCGTCCCTAGCGCAGCGGGCAAACATCCTGTACAGCAGAAAGGCGAGAAGTGCTGTCGCCACGATCCCCAGCCACAGCACAGGAACCGGCGCCAGCCATGGCCGCCCGATCATATGTAGTCCCCAAAGCAACAGGCTGGAGCCGGCGAGAGCGGCAAAGATCGCCATGGTCTGCCCGTTCCGCCGGCCGTCGCTCAACCAATCGAGGCCTAGCCCGGCCATTAGTGCCAATGGCAATACCGTCACGAACGACAGACGCTGAACGTTTGATACCGCGCTCCAGCCGGGCACCGTATGCTGTAACACGTCTAGCAGCGGCGTCTTGAACCCTATCAGTAACGCGAGTACGACCAGAATCGGCAGTATCGCGAGGCGCCGCCGGCGCAGGCTCACTAGCAGGCCGGCCAGAATGAGGGCCGGAGCCAGCGGTCCCATGTAGACATCGTCGTTGATCTGCGGCGAGCGCGGGTCAACGTGCCCAACCAACGAGGCACGGTTCATCCCGGAAGCGCCAGCTTCCGCCACTGCTTCCCGCGTCGTGCCGCGCTGTTCCCAGACGAACGGCACGAGCACCGGTACCGCTATCGCAATTCCCAGCAGGACGGCGGCCGCCGACAGCCCGAGGCGTTGGAGACGGACCCTGTGAGCTACGGATGTCGTCAGGAATCGGTACAAAACGATGATGCCCACAACGTGGAAGACCATGTGGGGGTGATACAAGATAGTCCCGAGGCCGGAGATGCCGAGGCTGAGTGCGAGAAGACCTATGCCGCGCCGCGCACGACCGGACCAGATCAACTCGGTGCCCAGCACAGCAAGTGGGTAAGTAGCAAAGTGAATCGGCGCATGTGAGAACGGCGCCCAACGAACCGGGAGATGGCCCAGGGCGAGGAAGATGCCGGCTAAGGCAGCCGGCCAGCGACTCACACCGTAGTGGCGGGCTAACGCCATCGTGGCGAGGCCCGCGACGAGTGCATGTCCCCAGATGAGCCAATCCGCCGCTTCTTCGGCCCGGGGCGCGAGCAGGAGTGCTAGCCAGCGTAGCGGGTAGAAGTTCCCATGATACGAGCCGACAAAAGGAGACTGTCCGAGACCGCGCCGGTCAACCCAGAATGGTAGATGACCGTGTTCCTGGACGTATGTAAACTGCTCGAGGGTATCGGGCCGGAACTGCCAGACGACATCGTCGTCCGTGTGCATAGCGTGCAGCGTCAGAGTCGAACCGAGCGCTTCACCGTAGAAGAGCGTGACCGCCGCGATGACTACTAGGATCGGCCCGAACCGCACCAGTGTGCGCCGCGTCGAAAGCAACATTGTGATTGGCCGTAGAGTCTACGCGCATGATGCTATGTGCTTCAACCACCCTCGCCGAGGCCCAGCCCTAGGTTTACATGAAGCCGACAGGATCAGAACCGAGCGACTCCGCTCGGTGGCAGCAAGAGTAGTGCGCGTCCGGCACATTACCTAGCTTGATTGCCAGGTGAATAGCGTTTCCAGGTGTGGCCACAAGGCATCCAGCTCCTTGTAGTCGTAAGCGTCGAGCGGTGTGCCGGCGCCGCGGTTGCGAGCACTGCGTATCACCCCTCGTCTGACGAGCACTTCCTTATCGAACGGCACGCCGCTCAACCGCTCCCGCTGGAGGCCCGGCATCAGCCGCATATGGAGTTCGCGGGCAGCGGCGTGCTCGCCGGCGGCGTACAGGTCGTAGATCTGCCTCAGCACGTCGGTGAAGTGGGGCGCCGGCATCGTGCCGCTCGCACCCCTCTCCAACTCGTCAATGAAGTTCTGGCCACCGGCGCCGCCGAATACGCCCCAGACCTTCGAGTCGCCGACTTCGAGCCGGCGCCGGATATTATGGTGCGCCGGCTCAACCTCCTCTTTGACATAATGTACGTGCGCGACTTCGCGTACCAGGCGACTGACCAGATCGGGGTTGATCGGAGCAGCCGGAGCGTTCTGGATGCACACGGGCAGCTGCGCGGCCTCGGAGATTGCCTCGTAGTAGCGCAGTAGCTCTGCGGGTGGCAGCTTGGCGAGCACCGGCGGCATCGCTATGACGGCGTCGGCGCCCGCATCACGCGCCGCGGCGGCGAAATACTTGGCGGCCGACACGCTCACCCCGGATACGCCGGCCACGAACGGTACGCGGCCGGCAATGTGTCCAGCGACGAGCGGTAGGAGGCGGAGACGCTCCTGATCGGTCAGCGTGAACCACTCGGAAGCCATGACCGGGTGAACGATGCCGTGAGCGCCGGCCTCCAGGCAGAAGTCCAGTTGGCGCCGGAGCGAGTCTAGGTCGAGGTCTCCATCGTCATCAAACGGTGTGACCGGGATGGTGAAGATGCCCTGCCAGCGGGAAGAGTTGCCTGCGGATGTCTGTGTTACAGCCACGGCTACCGGCCTCCCGGCGAAATGTGTGCCCAAGCATAGCAGGTGCTCCGCCTCCCTATAGTTGTCTCCCCGCCACGGCAGACCTTTGCAGACCCGTCATGCCCGCGCACGCGGGCATCCATCCTGCTCATCCTTGCCTCCTGCAAATCCTGATGCAGACCACCATTGAGCACGCGGAACGGGGCCGCCGGCACTGCTACAGTGTGTCCGACAATCGGGAGAACACGACTGCGCTCAATCCACTAAGGAGGCAAGAACAGATGCGTATAATGATTACCGGCGGTGCCGGACGACTGGGGCAGGCGCTCGCCACTTGCTGGCAGGCCACCCACCAGGTCCGCACCGTGGATGCCATCCCCATCCCCGCCGGCGCCCCGTCCCAGGACCACCTCGTCGGCGATCTGCGTGATCCAGCCTTTGCCCAGCAAGCCGTTGCCGACGCTGACGCCCTCGTCCACCTCGCCCCTATCGCTCCCGCTGAACTGGCCAGCGACCTCGACCGGCTCGACGCCGCCACCCGTGGCACCTACCATCTCCTGCTGGCCGCTGCCGAGGCCGGCGTACAGACGGTCGTGCTCGGGAGCACCCTCGACCTCCTCGCGGCCTACCCCGGCGCCTGGCACGTCACCGAGCAGTGGGCGCCCCGACCGGCCCCTACGATGGAGCACCTCGCGCCTTACTTGGCCGAGTGCAGCGCGCGCGAACTCGCCCGCGTGCTGCCGCTGCGGATCGTCGGTCTGCGCCTCGGCGAGGTCGTGGACGAATCTGACATCGCGGGTCAGCCGTTCGATGGGCGCTGGCTGCACCTGGACGATGCCGTCCAAGCCGTCGAGCGCGCAGTGGCCTTTACCCCGGGCGAGGAAGAGCCGGCCACCGGCTGGTGGGTGTACCACGTCACGGCGGCCGGACCCCGTACACGAGTCCCGCTGGTAGCAGCGGGTGAGGCGCCGTTGGGGTATGCGCCGCGGCATGACTTCCGGACCTGGTGGCCGGAGGACTGGCAGCACCCACCGGCGGCACCCAAACTGCCGGCGGTCCCATCGCGGCCGATCCGCAAGGTGGTGGTGTTCGGAGCAGGCGGGCCGCTGGCGTCGGCGACGGCGCCGCTGCTGGCCGAGACACACACGGTGCGGCTGACGGACCTGCGGCCGCTGGCGGACATCATTGCAGCCGGGCAGCCGCAGTCGGAGGGGGCACCGCTGCCGACCATCTTGGGTCCGCCGCACGAGACGCGCGAGGTGGACGTGACGGACTACGACCAGGTGCTCGCGGCGTGCGCGGGGACGGATGCCATTGTCAACTGCACGGTGTTCCGACCCGAGTCGGAGCGGGCTTTCAAAGTGAACTGTCTGGGGGCCTACAACGTGATGCGCGCGGCGGTGACGCAGTGTATCCGGCGCGTGGTGCATACCGGCCCGCAGATGGTGATGCAGGAGCAGATCGCGGGCTACCGCTGGAACTCCGGCGTGGGGTCCGACGTCCCGATGCGGCCGGGTGTGCTGGTCTATCTCCACAGCAAGTACATGGGGGAAGAAGTAGTACGCACGTTTGCCGAAGCCTATGGGCTGGAAGTGCCGACCTTCTACTTCAACCACTTCGCCAACCCGGCGACCGTCAAGGAGAGTAGGGAGGGCATCAATTCGTTCACGGTATCCTGGAACGATGCGGCCCTGGCCTTGCGACGGGGGCTGGAGGTGCCGTCCCTGCCGCGGCCGTTCGAGATATTCCTGATCAGCGCCGACCTGCCCCACGGATACGTCTCGAACGAGAAGGCGAAGCGGCTACTGGGCTGGCAGCCCCGCGACCGCTTCGAGAACCGTTGGATGCGGCAGGACTAGCGAACGGCTACTCCCTGTCTCTGCGGCTGGTGGACCGCTATTTCTCCGTGCATCAGTGCGACTGAAGGGTGTCCCATGACGACGAGTGCCGACGTAACGGCGGGCCTGCGTGCCCTGGGCATCACCGCGGGCGAGACCGTCTTTTTCCATAGCTCACTCAAGAGCATGGGCCAAGTCGTCGGTGGACCGGAGGCCGTGGTGGGCGGGTTTCTGGAGGCGGTCGGTCCGACCGGGACCGTCGTCGTACCGACGTTTACACTCACCGAGCGGCTCGGCCCCTTCGGCTCCTGGTATGACCATGAGACGACTCCCTCGTCAACCGGCCTGATTACCGATACCCTGCGCCGCCGGCCCGACGCCATGCGTAGCTTCCATCCCACTCACTCGGTCGCCGCCGTGGGGCGGCTGGCCCACATGGTGACTGCTCAACAGCGCAACACCTTCGGCCGCCGCAGTCCGTGGTGCGATGCCGGCTTTGCACAGGGCAGCCCCTTCGATCTGCTGACCCGGTGGAACGCCTGGTACGTGCTGCTCGGCGTGGAATTCCAAGTCCAGACCATCATGCACTACCTGGAGACGATCTTGGTGGATGCGGTGCTCCGCCGCGCCAGCGTGGCCGAACGCGAGGCGTTGCGTAGCCAGGTCCGCCGCTGGGGTTCGCCGGGCATCTGGCCGGCGCCGGAGCGCATGCCGTTGGGCGCGGCGCTGGCCGCCGATGGAACCTACCGGCACGCGACCATCGGCCCGGCGGACGTGTACGGCAGTCGCTTCCAAGCCGTGTTGGGTCGCGCCTTGGAGATCGTGCTGGGCGCACCCGAAGCGTGGCTCAGTCAGGAGTTTCGGATCTGGATGGACACCTCGCTCGATCCGGCAGCAGTCCTGGACGAGTATGTGAAGCCGGGCGGCGGAGTACCGCTCGCCGCTCCAGCATCGGCGATCTCCTGCATCGGCCTGGCGCGGCCCGTGCCGCCAGCCTGAGGCGGATTCCGGACAAGGGCGGTTACGGGCCAAGTCGTAGCGAGCTACAGCCTGCCGCGTCCGTTCCCTACGGAGCGGGGAACGACAATCAGGCGATTACTTGAAGTACAGCCCGATCATCGCGCCGATGATCGTCACCCAGGAGGCGGCGATCAGCACGTACAGCGTGTTGAATCGGCTGTTCATCTCCTCAAGCCGGCTATTCATCTCAGTTCGCAGCCCGTTGATGGACTCGTGCATTTCGACCCGCAGGCCATTCATCTCAGCCCGCAGCCCGTTGATGGACTGGTGCATCTCGTCAAGCCGGCGGTCCACCTGCTCGTAGGCCCCTTCCAGCCGGCTGATCCGCTGTTCGATTACCATGACGCCCTCACACTTCCCACGCCGGTACTCCATGGTATCCTGGGCACGGCGCCCGCGCCAGCGCGGGCTGGCCACCGGGCATAACCTTTGCCCCGGCTGCCTATTCCCCGGCCTTCACTACTGAGTACCCAACGCTCAAAGATGATATTACTATGTATATCATACAATCATGCGGAGGTCAAGGAGGAGATGGGAATCCGCCGGACAGGCGCTCGAAGACGGCCATTTCGATCTGGTTGCCCGTAGCGTGGTCCCGGTCCAGCCCGGAGCTGATGGCCTCCTTCGCGCCGGCAATGGCTCCGGGAGGCAGCGCGGCTAGCTGCCGGGCGAGCGCCAGCGCGGCGGCCGAAAGCTCGTGACCGGGGTGGACGGCGTTCACGAGGCCGCGGCGCCGGGCCTCCTCGGCTCGGACGAGGCGACCGGTATAGATCAGTTCCTTCGCCACGCTCGGCCCAACCAGGCGTGCCAGCCGTTGGGTGCCGCCCCAGGCCGGGATCATCCCCTGACGTACTTGGGGTAGGCCGATCCGGGCGTCGCGCGCCAGCAGGCGCAGATCGGTGGCCAGTGCCAGTTCGAAGCCGGCGCCGGTGGCAAGACCGTTGATGGCGGCGAGCGTGGGCTGGGGCAGCGCAGCGATAGCGTCCGTCAGGCGATGCCCCCACCGTAGCCAAGTGCCGACCGCATCGGCTGCTCCGTCCTGCAGGGCGCTGAGGTCGGCGCCGACCGAGAATGTCTCCCCGGCGGCCGTGAGGATGACCGCGCGGGTCCCATGATCGGCCGCCAGCGTTTCGACGTGCGCCAGCAACGCGCGTGTTGTAGCGTTGTCCAGGCGGTTGCCCGCGGATGGCCGGTTGATGGTGAGCCGGGCGACCGGCCCGTCGCGCTGCAGCAGCACCGGCGGCTGGTCACTTGCTGACTGCATCGCTTGTGTCTCCGGCAGCTTTACCAAACCAATGGATACGGACGCACCGGCGCTGCCGTGCCGTGCTATGATGCCGAACAGATCATACCCTGGCTGACCCAAGGAGCGCATCGTTGATCCAAGCACTCGTCCCCCGTTCGGACTTCGTTGGCCTGGAAGGGGTGACTCACCTCGCCGCCGGCGGCGAGGCGCCGTGGCTGGCTGCTCACACCGAGGCCCTGTCGCTACTCGCCCGCGACCAGAGCGGTGGCATGCCGGGGCGGGCGGACAAAGACGCTACCGTCGAGCGAGCGCGGGATCGTGCAGCCCGCCTACTCGGCGTAGACGCAGCCGACGTAGCTCTCCTGTCCAGCACCACCGAAGGGGTGAACGTCCTCGCCCTAGCCCTCGACTGGCGACCGGGCGATACCGTCGTGGTCGAGGCCATCGAGTTCCCTTCCTTGGTCTTCCCGTGGGCCAAGCTCAGGGAGCAGGGTGTAGAGATACGCATTGTTCGCCCGAGCGACGGCTCGCAGTGGAACTACACGTTGGACGATCTGGCAGCAGCCGTTGACTCCCGTACCCGGCTGCTTGCCACCAGCCAAGTGAGCTACCTAACCGGCCGGCGGCACGATTTGGCGCAGCTGCGAGACATCGCGGATCGCGCCGGGGCGCTGCTGCTCGTGGATGCCACCCATGGCGCCGGTGTTGTCCCGGTCGAGGCGGGACTCGCCGATGTCGTCGTCTCCAGCTGCTACAAGTGGCTGTTGGGTACCCAAGGCATCGCCCTGTTCTACCGCGACCCGCAGCGCCTCGGTGGGCTGGAGCCGCCTATTGTGGGCTGGCACTCGCGTATGGATGCCCTTTCTCTCGAGCAGCCCGACGTGTGGACTGCGCCGGCTCATGCCGGCCGTTTCGAGGCGGCCAACGTGAGCTACCTGAGTGCCTACCTGCTGGACAGCGCCCTGGCCTATCTCAGTCGCTTCCCGGCCGCGCAGTTGGCGGCCCACAGTGTTCAGCTTACCGGGCTGGTGCTGGCCGGATTCGCCCGGCTCGGGCTGGAGGTCACCACGCCTAACCAGCCGGAGCAGCGGGCCGGCAATGCGACCTGCGTTGTGCCGGCTGGCGTCGACTCCGGTGCGCTGGCCGCCCGGCTCGCGGAAGAAGGCGTGTTGGTGTGGGGTGGTGATGGCCGCCTGCGTGTATCGTGTCACCTGTACAACGATGAAGCGGATGTCGAGCGCCTGCTGGCGGTCTTGCCCGCCGCCCTCGCGGCGACTTAACCACCATGGGCAGTGGTAAGTGAGAGAGGAGTAAGAGCCATGACCTATCGTGTGGGGATTATCGGTTGCGGTCGGATGGCCTGCACTATTGACGACGAGGTGGTTGGCAAGCTGGACAAGAGCGGCATGCTGCTGCCCTACTGCCACGCCGGTGGCTACCTGGACTACCCGGAGACTGAGATGGTCGCCGCCTGCGACATTGACCAGGAGCGGCTGCGGAACGCCCAGAAGCGTTGGCACATTCCGCGTGGGTACAGCGACTTCCGCGAGTTGATCGAAAAGGAGCAGCCGGAGATCATCAGCGTCACCACCCGGCCCGAAAACCACGCCGAGATCATCGTCTTCGCTGCCGAGCACGGCGTCAAGGGGATGTTTGTCGAGAAACCGCTCTGCTGCTCGCTGACGGAGACGGACGCCATCCGCGAGGCCTGCGAGCGCCACGACGTCAAGCTGGCGTTCGGCCCGATGCGCCGCAACTGGGCGGCCTACCAGCAGGCACGGGCGCTCCTTGACAGCGGGGAGCTTGGCGAGGTGCGGGCGGCCATCGCCTTTGCCGGCAACCCGTGTGGCGGCCACACCCTCGACAGCCTGCTGTACCTATTGGGTGACCCGCACCCGGTGAGCGTCCGGGCCACCCTCGGCACGCTGTCACCCTTCGAGGAAGACACGACCAGTATGCGCTTCAAGCCCGACGCCGCTATCGAGTCGGCGCACGTGACTTTCGCCAACGGCACCGCCATCCACATCAACGGCGTAGGCGCCAGCGGTGAGTACGAAGTGATCTGCGAAGGTGGGATCCTCCGCATCCCCAGCGACGGCCATACCTTCCATGCGCGGCGCGCCGACGAGCACACGCGCGGTTATGAAGAAATGGAGCTACCCCCCGTCGAGCGTTGGAGCAGCGCCATCGCCAAGGTGCAGGACCTCGCCGAATCCGTCCGGACCGGCCAGCCCGGCGTAAGCAATCTGCGTGCGACGCTCATCGGGCAGGAAATCGGCTACGCGATGTACGAGTCGCACCTCCGCGGAGGCGTGCGCGTAGACGTCCCCATCACCGAGAACCGCGACCGCTGGGTATCCTCCTGGTAGGCAGCCAAACGGCGGGCCGGTATCTTCAACGCCTTCATTCCGGCTTGCGCCGGAATCCAGCGCCGCAGGTGCGCTCCTTACTGTCTCCCGCCGAAGAACCCACCCTTGTCAGCCCTCTGGTCCTCCCCGCTGTGCCGGGCGGCGTGGGCGACCACGAGGGTTGCCCTACAGCAGCCGTCCCTATCTCCTACTGTATCCTTTTTTGTCAGCATCGGGATGCTGACAAGCTACTCGCTTTAACAACCTCTCTCCTCCATCGCCGGTCCTCACTCCCAGACTCTGCAGAACGGTCAGATTCCTTGTTGACCTCCTGGTAAAATAAGACACATCGCTATGATACGGAGCGTGAGTTCACTATGACGGAATCTGGAATCACGGCAAAGGGGCAGATAACCTTGCCCAAGTCTGTGCGGGAAGCCCTCGGCGTGCAGACCGGGGACCGGGTGCGCTACATCATCCAAGATGGAGAAGTACGGATCAGGCCGGTGCGTCCCATTAGTCGGCTCTTTGGTGTAGTGAAGTATGACGGCCCGGCAGTGGGCCTGGAGGACATGGAGCGCTCCATCGAAGCCGGGGCCTGTAAAGCGTAATCGCCATTGAAGCGGACACACTCATACATAATCCGGACCGGGTTGGCCGGCCCCTATGATGCAGAGGAGCGCAAGTGATTGCCATAGACACAAATGTGCTCATTCGTTATCTGGTGTGTGACGACGCCGAACAGGCGGAAGCGGCCCAGGCGTTGCTGGTGGAGTTGTCTTCGGAACGACCCGGCTTCATCTGCCGCGAGGTCACCATCGAGGTCGTCTGGGTGCTGGAACGGGCCTATAGGCTGCCCCGCGATGAGATTGCAACCGTACTGGATGAGTTGATCGCTACGGAGGGTCTGGTCGTTGAGGCTGCCGACGCAGTAACGCAGGCGGCTTCTGCCTACCGCCAGGGCCGTGCCGACTTCTCGGACCTGATGATTCTCGCGGCGGCCAAACGGGCCGGAGCGCAGCCGCTCTACACCTTCGACCGCACCTTAGCGCGGTTGGCAGGAGCGGCATTGGTGGAAAGCGTGACAGGAGGCGGATCGCCATGAAGGACGCCTAAAATCTCGGTCAGTCGACCCTTACCAACATGGTCAACTGGTTGCGCGCGGGCCAGTACGTGATACCCGACTTCCAGCGTGATTTTGAGTGGGAGCCCGGGGACATCCTCGAGTTCATGCGCTCAATCTTCCTCGACTATCATATCGGCATCCTGCTCCTCTGGAAGGGCAAACCCGAAAATTTCGATGCGCTCGCTTGTGAACCGATTTACGGCTTCGCCGGAAACGGCGACCCGTCCCGCATTGTACTCGACGGGCAACAGCGGCTTACCGCCATGTATTACGCTTTCACGGCGCCGGATATCCGGGCACCCAGCCGTCGGAATCGCTATCTCTACTTCATCCGCGTAGACCGTTTCATGGATGAGGCCTATGACGCCGCCTTCGTCTATGACTGGACCCGCCGCGGCGTAAATCTCCTGGAGGATCAGGCACGGCAGTTTAAGGAGCACATGTTTCCGCTCTCAGTGGTTGGATCGGGTGGTTGGGAGCTAGGAAACTGGGTACAGGGCTATGAGAGGTACTGGTGCCAAGCGATGGAGGCCAGAGACGGAGCCGCGGCGCAGATGGCTCAACGCCATGCCGAGAAAGCCAAGGCGTTCGGCGAGCACCTGAGAGGGATCACCGAGCAGTATCAGATTTCCCACGTTGAGTTGGACCAGGACCTTGAAATCGACAGGGTCTGCGACATCTTCACCAAGATCAATAGTCGTGGCAGACGACTCGATGTCTTTGACCTGATCAACGCCCTTATAAAGCCCAAAGGAGTGCAACTCAAACAACTCTGGCGCGACGCGGCCCCGCGGCTCGATTTCGTCGAGACCGAGCGTATGGATGTCTATATCCTGCAGGTGATGTCTATACTTCGCCAGGCGTATTGTTCGCCAAAGTACTTATACTACCTGCTCCCTGGCCAGGAAAGGAAAGTGCGACAATCGGACGGCTCGCTCCGTGCGGATGTGTTGGTTCAAGACGCGGCTGAATTCAGGGAGCGCTGGGAGAGTTCTGTCACCGCATTGGAGCGGGCAATTGGCCTCTTGCGCCACTCCCAGGAGTTCGGTGCGATCTCCTCCCAATACCTGCCTTATGTAGCGGTTTTGCCCGTCTTTGCCGCAATACAGGCTACAGCACGCACGCTCCCGGCGGATCAGCGGCTTGGGGCGCAACGTAAGATTCACTCCTGGTATTGGGCCAGCGTCTTCACTAACCGTTACTCAGGCTCAGTCGAATCCACAAGTGCGCGCGACTACCAGGACGTTCACGCCTGGTTTACTGACGACAACGCTGAACCAGGGCTTATTGGCGAATTCCAAAGAGCATTCAGAGATCCCAATCCTCAGAGCATGTACGATACTTATGAAGGTGAAGACAAACGGCGCAGTAACAGCGCGCACATGGCCAGGGCAATCCAGGTTTCACTGGTCGCCGGGCCCTCTTCATAGTCTTTGCTCAACCGCCGGCAGCGGCCCAGCCAGCCGAAGGTGCGTTCCACGACCCAGCGCCGCGGTTGCACCGTGAAACCGACGGCGTCCGGGGCGCGACGCCCGATCGCGATGGTCCAGCCCCACGCGGCCGTGACCCAGCGCGCAAACGCCCCCCGATAGGCCGCGTCGGCCCACAGCTGCTGCACCCGCGTGGTCTGGGCCGACGCCCGCTCCAGCACCGCATAAGCCCCGTCGCGATCCTGGATATTAGCCGGATGCACCACGACCGCGACGATCGTGCTCTGGGTATCCACCAACAGATGGCGCTGGCGCCCGGTCACCCGCTTCCCCCCATCATAGCCGCGGGGGCCCCCTTTTCCGTCGTCTTGACCGACTGGCTGTCGATGATGACGGCACCAGGCGCTGGCGCCCGATTGTGGCGCTGGCGCTCCTGGCGCCGCAAGGCGTGCATGATCGCTTCCCAGACCCCCTCGTTGCGCCACTTGCGGAAGTGGTGATAGACCGTCGACCACGGCGGGAAGTCATGGGGCAGCAAGCGCCAAGGGCAGCCACTCCGCAAGCCGTACAGCATGGCATTGATGAGCACGCGCTGCTCGTGGCGGAGTGGGGGCCCAACCCCTGGTGGGGGCACCAAGGGGGCCAGCCGCGTCCACTGGGCATCCGTCAGGTCCGTCGCCTAGCGTGTTGGTGCCATGGTGCGCCTCCCGCACACTACTCTGGCCCGATCAGGATACCTTCCCTCCAACTACAGTGTCGTACACGCTCTTAGGCGCGAGATTAGGCGGGGCACATCTATCTACAATGGAATCTTCAATCTCCTTGTGCTCCGCGGCGCACGCGATTGGATCACGGGGAATGTCCCGCAGCACGACGGGTTGGACGACCATCATATCGTGCCCAAGAGTTGGGGCAACGAGCACGCCCTTGGTACCCGGATCGACACCATCCTAAACCGGACGCCGCTAACACAGGAGACGAACCGTGATGTCATTAGGGGGCGTCTCCCCACCACCTACTTGCGGGAGCTTGTTGCCCAGAACGACGAGTCCCACATCCGCGGCATCCTGGAGTCACACTGCATTTCGCCTAAGGCCTTCAACATCCTCCTGCGGGACCCCTTCACGCCTCACGACTTCGAGGCATTCATCACCGAACGACACCGCACATTCGTAGCTGCTATCGAGGACTTGCTGGTGAAAGGGCGTCTTGACCTCCCACCACAGATCCGCAAGATTGATTCCGAAATAGAATCCATTGAGTTGGAGCTATGACGCACCATTGGGAAGTATTTGGATGGTGATGTGAGAAAGCTACCGAGCCATGTAGTCCAGAAGATCGGTGAACGGCTCCAAGCCGCTGCGAAGAGGAACCCGGCGCTGGATTCGGACCATTACGAGACATTGGATGGTAGGCTGGAGTACGCAGACCTAAGAGAGCTTCAAGATACGTTTACGAACCGGGCGCTCTGGCCACTCTTCCAGGACAAGTTCCGAACCAAGGAGTTGCTCGGCTCGCGCTTCCAACAACTCGCCGACTTACGGAACAGTATCCGCCACAGCCGTACCGTGCATGAGATCACGCGCAAAGACGGTGAAGCTGCCATCCTCTGGTTTCAGCGAATACTTGAGAGGCCGGAGCCTAGCCCCTTGGAAAGCTGATTGGTTGAGGGCCGGCACCCTGCCTGGCCCCCTCTCTAACCCTCCCCGTGCTGATGCACAGGGGAGGGAATCTGCGGCTCCCGGCCGCCCGGGACCGTCTCTACGGCGCTACTACCTCAACTCCTATAGCGTTGTCCCTTGCTCACTCTGTCCTCTTTGTGCTCTCTGTGTGCTCTGTGGCCAAAGCGCCTTCCGCGCAACCTGACCCCCAGGCCGTTGTCTTTCCCCCACCCCCCACCGATATGCTCTCCTGACGGGGATTGGCAGATGCAAGACCTTCCTGGAGCACCGGGCACCGCCCGGCAGGGACGCACACGTACTATCGTGTCAACTAACCGCGGTGGCGTAGCCACCCAGCCGAGGGCACCGGGTGCTGACCGACGCCTCGCCATGACGGCCGGGGCGCCGGATCAGCACCGTCTGAGTGCCACCCAGCCGGCACCGGGTGCTGACGCACCCCTGGCCACCACGGCCAGGGCGCCGGGTCATTACCGTCTGAGTGCCGCGCCTATCGCCACCGCGCCCTCGCCGGCCGGCCTGCGCCGGCTGCGCCAGGCAGTCTTGCCCCGCGTCCCTGCCAATCCCCGCACCCTGATCTACTCGCCAGCCCACCAAGACACCGCACTCACCCGCACCGTGTACCGCCGCGCCACCGGATACGCGCAATCCCGCGAAAGCAGGAATCTACCCCTCTCTACATGGTGGAGAGGGGCCGGTGGCGGGGCACAGGGTGAGGCCCGCCATCCCTTCCCGCTGTCGAGCGGGAGGCCACAAACTACCCACCAAGTGCATCCTGCCGTCCAAGTACCGCCCCACCCGCGGTCTTGCTCCACCGCGTGTACGGGCTTCTCGCCACAGCGCCAATCGCGCGCACCCCCCACTGCACCGCAAGAGGACACATCTCCTCCCCTGGAGCTTGCTCCGGGGGAGGGCTAAGGAAGGGGCCACCAACCATTGCCCACAGCCTTACTCCCCCTCTCCGCATGGGGGAGAGGGGGCCGGGGGGTGAGGCTTGCTTACGGCTGGTAGCGCGGCTGGCGCGGGGTGCGGGTGTGACGAATGAGCCGAATCCCCGGATCGGCCAGCGGCAGCGATACGCGCGCCCCACCGCGCCGGTGTGACTCGACAAAACCGAAGATCAGCTCCATGTTGGCGCGGGCCACGCGCACGCCGCCGCGTGTCGCCGGGTCGCCACGGTCCAGCGCCGCGACCAAGTCCTCGATCAAGCGCAGCGTACTGCTCGCGTTCTCGTAGTCCGGGAATGTGCCGTCGCCGAGGTCTCGGATCGTCCGCGACGCGACCTCGTATTCATGCACCTGCCGCTGCCGGAACTGCACGCCGTTGTTCTGCGCGGTCAAGACGCCGCGCTCGCAGATGGCTTCATACTCGCTCGCGCGCGGGCTGTTCATCGCGTAGACGGTGACGCCGTTCTCGAAGCCGAATATGCCCTCCGCAGTGGGGTCCTCGAGCAGCTCGTCCCCGGCGATCAGCTCATCACCTTGCGGCAGGTGCCCTTGCACCCACGTCGCTCGCGCGTCACCGTTGAGCCGCTGCATCAGGTCAAACGTGTGGCTGGAGGTGTTGAACAAGGTGCCGTTGCTGTAGACGATGAGCGTCTTCAGCGCCCCCAACTCTCCGGAGGCGATCACCTCGCGCATCGCGTCGAAGCCGGGGTGCCAGCGCCGGTTGGTACCCATGTTGAGCGCCACCCCGTTCCGCTCCACTGCCTCCACCATGGCGTCGGCTTCCGGCAGCGAGGCGCACAGGGCCTTTTCGCAGTAGAGCGCCTTGACGCCGTGCTCGGCCGCATAAATGGCGATATCGGCACGATGCTCCGGCTGCGTCGCAATGCTCAGAATGTCGGGCTGCTCCTTTGCGATCAGCTCCTTGTAGTCGGTGTAGAGGTGGTCCTTCCCCACTCCGTAGCGCTCACCGAACACCTCCAAGACATCCGGCCGCAGATCGGTGCCTGCGACCAGATCGGTCCGGTCGCAGGCCTCGTAGCCGGCGGCGTGTGAATAGGGCGGCACGTGGTGCGGCGTCCCCACCACCTCGTTGTCAATGAAGGCTCCCATCCGGCTACAGCCGACCAGTGCTGCGCGATATGTCTTGCTCACGTTGCCCTCTCCTTCTGATGTGCGAGTGTCTACCACCCTGGACTGCATCGGAGCGAGCAATCCGGCGTCGCCGCCGCGCACCCCACCCCTCCGAATGAACCGGATGGTAACACGCCGTCCCCCTGCCAAGCGGGGGGACCGTAGGGGGGCAGGTACCACTGACCGTCAACTACAGCCCCAGCACCCGCTCCGCGTTGCGATACGTGATGTCGGCGAAGTGGTCCTCCGACACGCAGTAGTCGCGGAGGACGGGGAGACTCTGCGCGGCAAAGCATTCGCGCTGCCGGCCCTCGCCCCAGTTGCCTTTGCCGTCGCGGCAGGGGCAGTCGGTCGCCCAGAGCAGCTTTGTCCGGTGCCGGCGCACAAAGTCGCGGCCGAACTCCCGGTCGCGCGTGAGCGCACCTAGCCCGGAGCCGGCCGAGATGTCCCCGTAGATGTTGGGGTACTTCTCCAGCAAGCGGTCGGTCAGCCCGACGCGCACCACCGGGCCGGTGGGATAGCTGACGTAGTCGGGGGCGCGATAGTCGCTCGGTGCGTCGGCGCTGACGTTGGCCCACCAGGCCGTCGCGTGCCCGATGAAGACGGTCTCCGGGCACGCTTGGAGCACCTGCTCGAAGGCCTCGAAGTTGTAGCTGTATTCGCGGTACTGCAAGTGGAGCAGCACCGGCCAGCCTAGCTCACCGCACAAGCGATAGATGTCCATGGAAACCGGGTGATCCACGGGCAGCCGCACCTTGTGCTCGCCGAACCCGCGCACCTTGCCGGTCGCGTGGTACCGGCGAATCTGGTCCAGGGCATCGAGCGCCAGCGGGTTGACGTGGCAGAAGGGGATGATCTCGTCGCCGTATTCGTCATAGGCGGCGAGGGCGTGCTCCGTCGCCCAGCTGTCGTCCGGAACGTCCGTCGCCGTCGAATCGCCCGGTGCTATCGGCAGGACCACGGACTTCCCGCCACCATAGACACGATGATGCTTGATGACGTGCTCGGCCGAGCGTCCGAAGTGCCCGATGTGGGTGTGGAAATCAATAATCATGGCTCTCCTACCGCGGCGTAGTCGTGTACTCCCGCCTGTTGCCCGAACGATACACGAGTCGCCGGTCAGTGGCTAGTGGCCCGGCTGACTGAGGTAGGCACGAACCAAGCCGTAGGGGCGCAACATGTTGCGCCCAACTGCCCGTCATTCCCGCGCAAGCGGGAATCTATCCTGCTCATCCCTTCATCCTGCAAATCCTGATTCTGACGATGAGGGGCCGGGGGGTGAGGCCCGACTCCCACCCGGCCCCTGCGGAGCGTTGCCTTCCGGCCGGGATTCGCGTAGGCTCACGACAGTCAACGCGAACCCACGCGCACAAGGAGGCACTATGAGCGAGCGCGTCTATCGAGCCGGGATCATTGGCACGGCCCGCGTCGGGAGCTGGTACGACGACCTGACCGGACCACGCGCCCCCGAATTGCTGCCCTATAGCCATGCGAGCTGCTACGCCACCCACGAGCGCACCGAGCTGGTGGCCGGCTCGGACCTCGACCCGGAGCGTCTACAGCAGTTTGGCGAGAAGTGGGGAGTCCAGGCGCTCTACGCCGACTACCAGGAGATGCTGGAGAAGGAAGACCTCGACATTGTGAGCATCACCACCTCGTGGGGCCACGATCACGCTGCGATTGCTCCCGTCGTCGCGGCGAGCGGCGTGAAGGGTATCTTCTGCGAAAAGCCCATTGCCACCTCGATGGCCGAAGCCGATCACATCGTCAAGACGGTGCAGGACAACGACGTGGTGTTCGCCTGCGCCTATCTGCGGCGTTGGCGGCCCTACTATCACGCCATCCGCGCTGCCATCGTCGACGGCACCATCGGCGACCTGCTCTCGATCACCGCTTTCGGGGTCGGGTCGCTGATGCACGGCGGCACGCACTACACCGACCTCATGTCCTTCTTGGCCGGGGAGCCGGAGCCGGCGTGGGCGTTCGGTCGTATCGAGGCGCCGCCGGAGGGCGCGACCGGCTGGACGGCCGAGGTGGACCCGCCCGGCGGTGGCTATATCGAGATGCAGAACGGCGTGCGCTTCTTCTTGGATGGGGTCAGCAAAGGGCCGATCAGCTTCGTGATTGCCGGCAGCGGTGGGCAGCTCGTCGTCCACAATGACGGCTGCGACGCGACGCTGTGGCGCCCACCCGACGACGACGGTCGCCAGTGGGTGTCGGCGCCGTTCCCGCTGCCGCCCCAAGACCGCAGCCCGGTGCTGAAGATCGTCGAGGACATCGTTGGCTGCATGGATAACGGTGGCAAGCCCCTCAACAACGAGGAGCATTCGGCGCGCACGATGGAGCTATGCATTGCGCTCCATGCGTCCCATAACGCCGGTGGCGTGCGCGTGGACTTCCCCCTAGCCGACCGCGACCTCAGCGTAGACACCTGGTAGCAGCAGGCCCCATTCCCCGGCGGCCCCGGGCGGCCACCGTAGAGGCTACAGCACCCCGTGCCCGTCCTCCCGCCGCCAACGCCGTAGGGGCGCCACATGTTGCGCCCGTTCACCCGCACAGCGGGGGGACCACAGGGGGGCCAGTACTCCTGTCAGTGTCCTACTCACCCTCCCCCGCTGGGAGAAGGCCGGGGTGATGGCTATCGAGCGCCATCAAGCGGCGCTGGCTAGCCGGCGAGCATCGGCACGCAGCGCGCGTACCCGCGCGGCCACGCGGTCTACGGATGCCCGCAGTTCGTCAATCGTGCCGCCCAGCTCAACCGCGACGACCTCCAGCCGCTTACCGGCGTTGCGAACCTGATACGTCGCCGTGTCCGCCTCGCCCTGCGCGTAGGCCAGCAGCCCGCCCGGCAGGTCGAGGGCGGTGGCGTAGGCGAGCAGCTGATACAGGTCGGCGTTGGGGACACGTTCGCCGGTGATATTCTTGTACTTTGCGTCGCCGACGAATGTGCAGGTTGGACCATCCCACCACGTGAGGTCAGGCGCCAGCCGCACGTGCCTTGCCTCATCGAGGTGAATCCGCCGTTGGCCGGTAAGTTTCTTGTCGGAGCGGAGCGAGTGCTCCGATGCCCGTAGCTCTTCCCGCAGCGCCTGGGTTACGAAGTCCTGGAACACCGTGTTCATGTTCATGAGGAAGCCGGCTGCTCGGATGCCGCCGCGATCCGTCTCCAAGGTCCAATGCCGCAGGATCAGCCGCGCCAGACCCACGACCTCGCGGTAGTGCGCGTTCAGCCTGTCGAATGTGACTGCCGGCACGTCACTCGAGGCAAACCGCACCGGCGCTACGTTACCGAGCATAGCGCCGATCCACCGCAGTCCGGCGCGCGCCCGCGGCGAGCGAATGCGCATCCGGCCGAGCAGCCCGGCCGCCGCCTTCACCAGGCGATTGGCCAGGGTGTCCTCCGTGAACTCGTCGTAGCGCACTTCTATCGGCACGGGTACGCCGAACCGGCGCCTGATCTGCTCCGCGACGAGGATTCGCCCCCGGACCGTGTGCAGCGCCTCCTCCTCCGTCCGGTACCCGTGCAGCAGTCCGCGTGCGAACGCCCGCCGCGCGGCGGACTCCAGCGCGAGGGCCAGCGCCTCGACCGGGGTATCCGCGCCCTCGAAGTCGAAGCGCTCCTCACGCAGCTTGAACGCACCCAGCGCGTAAGACGCCAGGTAGAGCACGCGCGAGATGTCCAGCTTAGGACGGATTGCTACCGACAGGTCGCCGATCTCCAGGGCGCCGATGGTGGAGCCGGGCTTCAGGCAATAGACGCCGGCCACCCCGGGAGCCGATTCGATGGTGAGCGACGGCACTGTCGCGCGCAGCGTATCGCGCTCATCCACGGAGAGGTGCAGCGGCTCGCTCGTGCCGTACTCCTGCAGGTCAATCCGCCGCATCGCCACCGTCGGCCTCTTCGTCCTGCTCGCCGCCGACATCCGCCGACTCGTCGCTGCCGCCGGCCTCGCGCCGGAGCGTCTTCAGATCGAACTCGGCGAGGCGGTCACGCTGCCCGTACAGTTGCTCCTCGACGTAGGGGAGGACGTTGTGCTCCCAGATCAGGCCAACGTGCTTGTTGGTAAGGCCGGGTCGCATGAAGTAGCTCGGCCCAATGGCCGCCTCGCTATCGCCGCCGAGCTTCTCGTTCGCGCTGTCTACCACGTCGGCGACCCACTCCATACCAGGCACATTCCGGTCCAGCCAGCGCCGGAGTAGCCCCTGCACGGGCCACTCGCCGGGGTGGAACTCCACAAAGTGGAACCGTCGGCGCAGCGCCAGGTCCACCAGGGCAATGGAGCGGTCGGCGGTGTTCATCGTGCCGATGATGTAGAGATTATTGGGCAGTGAGAACAGCTTGTCGGAGTATTGAAGCTGCATCGGCTCGTCGCGGTACTCCAGCAGAAAGTACAGCTCGCCGAACACCTTAGCGAGGTTCCCCCGATTGATCTCGTCTATGACGAGGAAGTGCTTGGCATCCGGCTTTCCCCTGGCACGCCTCGCCATGTCGAGCAGCGGCCCGTCCTTGAGCATGAAGCCGGCCTGGTCGTTCCTGAGCGTGGGCCGGAAGCCCTGCACAAAGTCCTCGTAAGCATACGACGGATGGAACTGGACCAGCCGCACCCGCTCCGGCGACCCGGCAAGGCGCACCGCCAGCTTCCGCGCAACATACGTCTTCCCCGTACCCGGCGGCCCCTGGAAGATGATCTGCCGCCTGTCCTCGAGCAGTGCCCCGATGCGATGCAGGAAGCGTGGGGCGAGCAGTAAGTCCTCCGCAAGTGCCTGCAACAATGTCGACTCGGGGCTGGGTTGATCGGGGTCGGTCTCGTTCTTCCACATCACTGACTGGGCCTCGAGGAGACTACATGGCCTGTCGAGGTCTAGCCCACGTCTTCGCTCGACGAGCTTATTGAGGAATCCCAGGGCATGTTCATATAGCCGCGCCTCGTATAGACCCGCCTTTTCGCCCTTTTCGTCCTTGCCACGGGGAAGCTCGGGATACCCCGTAGTGCTGTACGCCTTGTCAAACTCGGTTATCTTGAAGGGTGGGTAATCCTTAGCACCCATTGCCATCAGGAGGACTGAGACCAACCGTAGCCGCGTTCCGGTATCCGTGAAATTCTTGGGCTTCTCCGGGCCTTCATCCACCCGCTTCAAGAAATTCCAGATGCGATCACCAGGCAGTATGTTGTCATCTGCCCAGAGTGCTTGCAGAGCTTCCAGGGCGTCGTCCGGCCTGTCCCTGAACCACTTTAAGAGCGCATCCCTTGCACGCCAAGGAGTGAGGTTGTCGTTGGGCTTGTTGGCGAGTCCTTGCTTCACCAGTTCGTACCACTCGCTATCACCGGCGAGCACCGCGGCGCGTGCGCGGGCAAGGTCTTTTCCTGTCTTGAGCTTGTAGTTCACTTCCTCTGAATCGAGGTGCTCGACGAGTCGTCCGTCAGTGATGAAGTCTCGGGCACGGCTGATGTAATCATCCAACAGTTCACCGTCAGTCATAGCGAGCTGTCTTGCCGCTACACTGCGCGGGCTATCATCTGTCACTGAACTTCTGTCAGAATCCGGCATCATTGCCTCCCCACTATGCATACCAGGTAGACCTGGCCTCCGCATGGTACCAACTCGCCGTGTGCCACTGTCTATGACCATCCCGGCCTGCGCCGCAGTAACGAGGTGGAGGCTAGGACCGTCATTGCGGCGCAAGCCGCAATCCAGCACAGTAGACTCCCCCCTCTCCACTTGGTGGAGAGGGGGCCGGGGGTGAGGCCCGCCTCCCGGAAGTCCTGCACGTCTCCGGCCGCGCTGCTATACTCCCCGCCTGAGAACGGATGTCCTAATCCTGCCCCCGGCATCGCTGACCACTGACCACAGGCCACTAACCATGGTGCTGCTCGTTGTGACGGCCGACAATCATCTCGGCCAATACGCGGCGCGCATGCTGTTCGCGCGGCTCGAAGAGCGTCGCCGCCGGCTGCGGGAAGGCTTTCGGCGCGCCGTGAGCTACGCCGTACAGCACCGGGCCGCGGCCTTCCTGCACGCCGGCGACCTGTTCGACACGGTTGATCCGCGCAACCTGGAGCGCGTGATGGTCAGCCAGCAGCTGGCCCGGTTGCAGGCTGCCGGCATTACGGTCGTCGGCATTGGTGGCAACCACGATACGCCCCGCCACACCGGACAGCATGGCGGCTATCACGCCGCCGATATTTACGCCTCCCTGGGCGGCCTCCACTTCTGCACCGACTCGGAGGTGGTCACGTCGGTCGTTGTCGAGCGTGACGGCCTGACCGTCCAGCTCGGCGGCGTCTCCTGGAACTCTGCGCTCGGCCCGGAAGACGATCCCCTCGCCGATCTGGCCTACCCCGACCCGGAGGCGGGCCGCGCGGACTGGAAAGTGCTGCTGGCCCACGCCAGCCCGGAAGGGCACCGCCACCCCGAAGCGCAGGAGCCGTATGTACGGCGGCAGGCCATTGCCGAGCTGGATGCGGACGTGCTGATCCTCGGCCACGAGCACCGGCGCACCTTCATGGAGATCAAGGGGCGCAAGGTGCTGGTGCCGGGCGCCACCGAGCGGATGCGCTACGGCGAGTTCGGGCACGCGCCGGGTTTTGCCTCTATCGAGTTGGGGCACCGGGGGGTGTTTCGGCATCGCTGGCACACGTTCCCGGCGCAGCCGCGGTTGCGCGTGACCGTGAGGGCCAACGAGCTGATTGCCGCGCCAGTGGGGCTGCGAGACCCGGACGAATCGGTCACGGAGGTGGTGACCGGCCGGGTGCGGGAAGCGTCGCATCCCGACCAGTTGACGACCCTCATCCTGGAGGGTGAGCTACCCCGGGATCGCTACATGGAGCTTGATTTCGCGCGGGTCCAGGACGTTGGCCTGCTCAACAACTTCTTCTTCAGCATCAACACGGATGACCTGCACCTGGCCAACGAGCTTGGTGTGGCGACGGCCAATGCGGTGCGTCTGTCCCAGCGACAGGAAGTCGAAGCCGCGATCCGTGACCTCGAAGCGACGACCGACGAGGAGCGAGCGGCCGTCGAGCGCTGCCGCGAGCGTATTCTGGCCTATTACGGCGGAATGGAAGACGAGTGATGAGTTGGGCCGAGTGCCGGAGAGTTGGCCCCCCTATGGTCCCCCCGCTCCGCCGGGGGACGAGCGGTTCCCTCCCCTGTGGGTCAGCACGGGGGAGGGCTAGGGTGGGGGCCACTCGCCACCAGCCACCGGCCACTGTGCCTGAGGCGGCTGCATGATCCGACTGCGCCGGCTCCGGTTGAGCCAGTACAAGGGGCTGGCACAGGTGGACCTCGCCTTCCCGTCCCAGGGCAGCGTGCTCATCGAGGGGCTGAACGAGGCGGGCAAGTCTACGCTCTTCGACGGCCTCCATTTCGCCCTCTACGGCCAGCCGCTCGTCGGCGACCTGGCTGAAGCGTTGACCTACGACGCCGAGACGACGATTGCGTGTGTGGAGCTTGACGTTGACGTGGATCGCACCCGTCTCACCGTCGAGCGTCGTTTGCGGCGCACGGCACGCACGCTCCGCCACGAGGTTCAGTTGTGGGTACAGAAGGCCGAGAGTGGCGATATCGAGTACGTCCGCAGCGTGCGTCCGGTGCGCGAGCGGCTCATTGCCGAGCTGGGCGGCCTCACCGCGGAGGCGCTCCAAAACTCGTGCCTCGTGGTGCAAAAGTCGCTCGGTCGCCTGGAAACCTTGACCCGGCGCGAGCGTGAAGGGGCGCTGTCGGTGCTCCTCAACCTGGGCCGCTTGAGTGAGATCGAGAGCACGCTCCGTCCTACCCGCGAGCACGAGGACGAAGTGCGCCGGGCCGCGGGCATCGCGGGCATGGCGGCCGTGGCCGCGGAGCGGACCGCCCTCCGAGCGCAGTTGGAAGAGCAGCAACGCCTCGTAGACCTGGCCCGGCTGCGCGACGATCTCGCGGCCCTCGATACGGCGGCGGACCACGCTGCCGCTGCCTCTGCCGACCGTGCCACCGCCGAACGCGATCTGGCCGCTGCCACCGCACGACTCGCGGCCATTGACGAGTACCGCACGCAGCGCCAGTCCTGGCTCGACCTCTCCGGCACGGTCCAGCGGTTGGGCGAGGCGGAACATCAGCTTACGGCCGCCACCGCAACGCTCGCAGCCACCGAGCAGGAGGCCGCGAAACTCGATGCGGCCGAGGCGCAGGCCGCGGTGGCCTATGACCTGGCTAGTAAGGTCGAGGCAATCCGCGTGGCGGAGGAAACGTGTACGCGGCGCGCCGTTGAGCATCGGGAGGCGCGGCGGCGAGTCGCGGAGTGCGATGTCTGGAGGGCAGAACAGGGCAAGGTGGCCGAGCAACTGGCAGAGCTAGAGCAGACCATTGAGATAGCCGAGGCGCGACGGCAAGTCCGCGTGGTGGATGAACGATACGCGCAGTGTGAAGGTGAGTATCAGGAGGCGCAGCAGCGCGTAGAGCAATGCGCCGCGTGGCGGGCCGAGCGGCGCGAGGTGGTCCAGCGGTTGGCAGCACTGGAGCGGACCATCGCGATAGCCGAGGCGCGGCGGAACCTGCGCGAGGTGGAGGAGCGGTACGCGCAGCGCAATGGTGAGCACCATGAGGCGCAGCGGCGGGTAGCGGAATGCGCCGCGTGGCGGGCCGAGCAGCGTGAGGTGGCAGAGCGGTTGGCGGAGGTGGAGCGGGCCGTCGCGCTGGCCGAGGAGCAGCGGCGAAACCGCGCCGAGCGCGAGCGCTTGATCGGCCTCCGGAACAACCTCGAGGACTGGGCGCAAATCGCGGTCCAGCGCGCTGGGATCCGCACGGCCCGCCGGCGGCTCAATGTGGCCGGCGGCAGCGCCGGTGTGCTGACCGTTGCCCTCGTCCTGCTCCTCGTGGTGAGTGCTCCCCTAGTCCTGATCGCGGTCTGTGTGGTCGGCTGGCTAGGCGCCCTTCTGACAAGCACGGTGCTCGCGGCTAACGCCGGCTTGATGCCGGGGATGAGCCAAACCAACGCCACCCGTCTCGACGCGCGGTTGCAGTCCGCGGCTGAGGCCCTGTACGAGCAGGGCGAGGCAACGCCGCTCACCGCCCCAGGCGTACAGCAGCGCCTCGCCAGCGTAGATGATGCGCTCGCTGCCCTTGCCGACGACGGGCGCGGTGCCGTGGATGAAACAGGCTATCGGGACCTGCTCGGCCGGCGGGGGCAGCTGCAACGGCAAGGGGAGGAGCTAGAGAGCAGCCTGGAACAGGAACCGGCGCTGAAGACGGCGGCGGTGCAGGCTGGCGAGTTGCTGATGGCGTGTCAGGCCGAGGTGGCGGCCCAGCGGCAGGCGCTGGTGGCACAGTTGGGCGGTGACGGTGCTGGCGACGACGACGGACGTGGCGCCGTAGACGAAGCGGGCTTTCGCGACCTGCTCGGCCAGCGAGGGCAACTGCAACGGCAAGAGGAGGAGCTAGCGACCAACCTGGAGCAGGAGCCGGCGCTGCACGCTACAGCGGCGCAGGCTGGCGAGGCATTAGCAGCGTGCCGGGCCAAGCTGGCAACTAAACGGCAGGAGTTGGTGGCAAAGCTGGGTAGCGACGGCGACGACGGACGTGGCGCCGTCGACGAAGCGGGGTTTCAAGACCTGATCGGCCGGCGGGGACAGTTGCAGCGGCGAGGAGAGGAGCTAGCCAGCAGCCTGGAGCGGGAGCCGACGCTGAAGACGGCCGCGGTACAAGCCGGCGAGTCGCTGATGGCGTGTCGGGCCGACCTCGAGGATCAATGGCAGACGCTGACGGCGCGGCTGGGCCGTGATTATGCGCGAGATCACCGGGCGGCTGCGCAAGCGATCCGCGCCCATGTGCAGCGGGCAGAGCAAGAGCGCGCCAGCACCGCTGCCGCCGCCGCCCGGCTCCCCCGCGAGCGGGCGCAGGTGAGCAGATGTCGGTCTCGCTACGCGGAGTTGCGGGAAACGGTCGAACGGCAGCTTACTGCTCTCGATGCTGCCGTGCCGGCGGAAACGGACGCTATCGGGACACTCGCTCGGCAGGAGTTACGCAAGATCGAGGCAGAAATCGCTCGGCTTGATCCTGATCAAGCGGCAGCGGCGCAGCAACACGCTCTGCAGCGGCGCGGCGCGGCGGCTACGCGCCAGGAGCAAGCCCTGGCAGACGGACACCGGCTGGCCGCGTCGGCGGTTGAACGGGCCAGCGGCTTGGGGGCCACGCTGGCGGATGTAGCGGAGGTATGGCAGCGGGCTGTGCAGATACGGGATGCCCTGCCGGCCGTCACTGAGCCGCTTCCACCGACTGAGGCTATCGAGGCGCAGGTGATTGAGCTACGCGAGCGGCTGGTACGGTGCGATCAAGACATTCGGCGGACCTGGGAGGACCTCGCACTTCCCGCCGACTACGTGGTGCCGGGCGTCGCGGAAGCGGATGAAGCGGCGCGCGAGGCACGTCTGGAGCTACAGAGCCGGCGCTACGCGGTCCAAGTGCTCACGCAGGCGCGGCGGAAGATGATTGCCAACGTCCTGCCGAGCACCGAGCGCAACATGTGCCTACTCCTGCCGGAGTTGACGGCCGGCCGCTATCGGCACGCGCGGCTGGACCAAGACTATCGGTTCCAGGTCTGGGACGAGCGCAAGCGGGGTGATACCGAGAAAAAGCTCCTCAGCGGCGGCACGCAGGACCAGTTTTCGCTGGCACTGCGCCTAGGATTTGCGATTGCGGCCCTACCCCAGGAGGTCGGCACCCGTCCCGGTTTCCTCTTTCTCGACGAGCCGCTGTCGAGCTTCGACCGCGACCGCACGCAGGCGCTGGTCAATCTCCTCACCCGCGGGACGATTACCTCGCATTTCCCGCAAGTGTTCCTGATCAGTCACTCGACGCTGTTCGACCCGCACCTCTTCACCTATCACGTCGTGATGGAGGCCGGTGGGGTGGCGTCGTCAACGCTCCCGCCACCGGAGCCGGAGGCACTGCTCTCCGGCCGGTCGTAGGCCCGGCCCGGTCAAAGCGCGTGCATGGCCAAGTGGAGCGTGGATGGACAGAGGAGGTCTACGATGCTGCTCGATCGGTTTGTGGAGCTGTGTCGGGAGAAGGGGCCGGACCTGGCCAAGCGTTTGGCCCCGGACACCCAGAGCGAGGCGGAGGATCAGTGGGCGGCGGCAGCGCGCGAACGCTGGTACCCGCTGCCAGCGCTGGCGCAGGACCGTTCATTGCTCTATGCCGTAGACGGCTCCGGCCACGTGGCGGCCCTGAACAGCGGTTTCTACATCGTCGTGGCGCAGGCTTTTCTGGCCGGGCCGACCGAGGCTGATACCGTTGCCGAGGTGGACCTGGAGATTTACGATGCCCGCCGCAGCGCGACCGATGTCTCCTCCCTGCGTGACCTCATGATGCGGCGGCTGGAGTCGCAGGTGGCCATGGAGATGGCGCAGAGGATCGAGCGCCCGCAGGAGAGCGTGCTCCTGCTCGACGGCTCACTGCATGCCGAGCTTACCCACCTCAGTCCCTCGTATGGCTGGGGGGTCACGTTTGGCCTCGGCCTGGACGGGGAGCGGACGGCGGCAACGCAGCCCGGTCGTGTCGAGCAGACCCTTGAGGACTATGTACGGTTGAGCCGATGGTCAGGCGAGCAGGACCTGCTCGTCATGGGCGTGGCCAAGACTACTCGCGCGCAGTTCATGGCTCACCTGCTGGAGCAAGAGGGCCTGCCCACGGACGAAGGTCGGCCCAGCGACCCCGAGCTGCTGTACCGCTGGCTCACCGGGACGGGCTATTCACACCCTATTCTGCTCGGAGCAACCGAGCTAGGGGGTATTCCACTCCAGCCGGAGGCGGAGGAGCTGCTGGAGCAGTGCCCGGCGATGGTGAGCTGCTATGTCCGACCGGCGCCCAACGATGATCCGCTCCGCATTGACGTTCCGGCCAGCGCAGTGGGGCGAGGGGACTCCTTCCAGGCCCTAGAGCAAGCGTGGGTTCCTGATCGGCGCGCTATCGAGCCGATAGTGGCGCTCGTGCTGGCACTGTACGGCGGTCACACCGTACACAACGCCCCGTTATACAAGGTGGATCGCAAGGTCCGGCTGTCGCGTCGCACCGTTGAGCAGGTGTATCTACCGGTCTTGGAGCGTATTGCGAACGTCTCCCTCTCGGTTGACCGCAGTCGCCGGCGTTTCCCGGTGAGCTAAATGGAGCCGAGTGGGAGCGGCGCTACGTGGGGCGCTCGGGGGAGGCAGCCGGGTCGTCCGGTTCGGAGTCCGGTAGCTGTTCGTCGGAGGGCTGGTCGGACGGTCTATCGGCTTCTGATGGGGGGCGTTTGAGCAGCTCGGCGAGGGTATCGAGTGTGTCCACGCCGAGCCGCGAATCGCGCTCGTTCGCGTACTCGGTCAGGAGGCGAAATACTTTCAGGAGCAGGTTTCGGCCGACCGGCTTGTTGTTTAAGGTGACGTCACAGCGTATCTGGTGGTCAATGGCCCAGCACTCGGCCTCGGCCAGAGCGAGGGGGAGGTCCTGGCTGGCGTAAGGCTGCGCCCGCTGCTCCTCGAACTCCAGGACAATGTTCATGGCCTTGAGCAGCAAGTCTTTGCCGATGTTCTGCTGCCCTTCCTGGTAGGTGTGGCGGATGGTGTGGTCAATGGCCCACGCCTCGTTCTCGTTGATGTGAATATACTTCGGCATCCGGTCCTCCCCTGTACCAGCCATGCGGACTGTCCCCGCCGAATGTCAGACAGGGAAGCAAACCCCATTATAGGCATGATGGTTAAGGCCGGCAACGGAATCCAGACCGCCCGGGGGTAAGTGTCGTTGCCCCCTCCCTAGCCCTCCCCCGTGCTGAGGCACAGGGGAGGAAACTGGCTCTCCGCCGGCGGGCACATTGCGAACACGCACTAGCCGCCACCACCGCTCCACTGGTTGAGGTACTGCTGGTGTCCCGCTTCGATCCCGTCCGTGTACTGACCGGCCAGCCGCAGCACGACCTCGCATACAAACCGCCGGTCCGTCGCGCTCAGGGCGTCTCCATCCAACTCGCGCTCCAGGATTTGCCCGGCCGCGAACGCATCGGCCATGTCGCGGAGGGTCCGTTCTTGGGCCGGCGTAAGCGGGGGCAGGTTGCGCCGCACGAGGTCAACCCAATCCAGCTTGTGCGCGATTTCGAAGGCCAGGTCTTCGACAAGCTCGACAATCTCGTCGAGCGGCGACAGTTCTTCTGAGGTCATGTGGCTCTGCTTCCTCCTCGGAATGAGTTCGTGGTGTCTTGGTGTCGGTGATTCTCTAACTCTACCGCAGCAAGACTACTCGATCCTCGGCAGCATTGTACCCGCTGGCGAGCCACGCGCCGCCTCAAGACCGCCAATTGGCTGCGTGGGCGCCGGCCGGTGCGGGCCGCGAACGGATGGAGCGGAGCCATGGGCGTCGCTACGAAAGGACCAGGATTGCCGTACCGGACTCAGTCTCCAGGTCGAAAGCGGGCAGGACTTGGGTCCCGATAGCGGAGCGGCTCTGCGCCGCCAGATCGTCCGTAGCGAGGCGGACTACTTGCTTGGCGGCGTTGATGATGACATGTGACCCCGGTGCTGCGACCACCAGCCCCGCCGCTTCACGACCGGGTGGGAGTTTCATGCCCAAGATACCAACGGTAGCGCGGCCCTTCCGCGGGAAGCTGCGTAGCGACACCTTTTTCGCAATGCCAGCGCTCGTGAGCAGCAGGACGGAGCCTTTGGCGCGTGCTGCGGCCGTGGTTGTGGTCGCGCCGGCGAGCCGGGTGTCCGGCGGCAAGGCCATGCCCACGACGCCCCGCGTACCGCGGCCCGTTGCGCGGACTGCCGCCAGCGGGAAGCGGAGCACCTTGCCAGCGGACGATAGCAGCACGCAGTCGTCGTCCTCGCCGGCCAGGGCGGCGGCAATGACCGCATCGCCCGGCGCAAGTCTGATGTCTACGGCGCCACGGCTGTCGGCGTTCTGATATTCCGTCAGTAGCGAGCGCTTCACTTTGCCTTGCCGGCTGAAAAGCACCAGAAAACGGGGTGATGGATTCTCGCTTTCGCGGGAATGATGAGAGGGATGAAGGTCATGTGCTCCCAGAGAGGCGATCCCGACTAGCTGCTCGCCCGGCTCCAACTGGACCAGTCGCCGGCCAGGCTCGCCCTTGGTCACGCGAGTCCCGACCGGAACCTGATGTGCCCGCAGCCCATAGACTTTGCCCAGGCTCGATAAGAGGAGCACGTCGTCGGTCGTTGTGGACGGCACCAGGGAGGAGACGGCTTCGTCGCCACGGGCCGCTGCCGGCGTCCGACCGCGCACCGGCACGCGATAGACTGTTGGCGCGAACGCCTTCAGCCGGCCGTCATGGGTGAGCGCGAGGTGGAGCGGCTCGGATTCCACGACGGGAGCCACCTCGGCCACCTCGACCGGCCCGGCGGCGTCAATCGCCGTCCGCCGGTCGTCGCCATGCTCTGCAATGATCGCGTGCATCTCTTCCTTGAGTAGGGCGATCAGTTTGGACTCGTCGGCGAGCAACGACTCTAGCTCCGCAATGCGTTCACGGAGTTGGCGCTGCTCCTCCTCGTACTTGGCCGCATCGAGGCGTGTCACCTGGGAGAGCGTCATGTCGGCGATGACGTTGACTTGCACCTCCGATAGATTGAAGTGCCGCCGGATCCGCGCTTTGGCCGCCGCGCGATCCTGCGCCCTTTGGAAGATCTCCACGATCTCCCGCGCATGGGCCGCGCCGATAATCAGTCCTTCGACGACGTGCAGCCGCTCGCGTGCCCGTTCGAGGTCGTGCTGTGCGCGCCGCGTGAGTACGTCGTGCTGATGGGCGTTCCAGTAGTTCAGCAGTTCCACCATGCCGATCTGCTTGGGCTGGCGGGCCGCCTGCCACGACTCCCCCAGGAGGAACACCATCTGGAGCGTTTGGCTGATCTGAAGGTCGGTGCGCTTGTATAGCTGGTTGACCACTTGGGCCGGGTCCGCATCACGCCGCAGATCGAGAACGATCCGAATGCCTTTCTCCGTGTCCGACTCGTCGCGCACGTCGGGCACAAGTCCTTCCAGTTTGCGGGCGTTGATCGCATTGACAATGGTGGTCTTCAGCCGGTCCTTTCCGATAGGGGGTAGCTCGGTGATGACCAGGGACCGCTGCCGCGGCGAGTCCTCCAGGCGCACGATCCCGCGCACAATGACGCGCCCCTTGCCCGTCGCGAGGTATTCGCGGATGCCCTCTTCCCCCAGGACCGTCCCACCGCTGGAGTAGTCAGGGCCTTTGATATAGCGCATGAGTTGGTGGACGTCCATCTCCGGGTCGTCGAGTAGCGCGATACAGGCGGTCACCACCTCCCGCAGGTTGTGTGGTGGGATGTTTGTCGAGAGTCCGACGGCAATGCCGGCAGTGGGATTGATGACGGGCGGTAAGCGGCCCGGCAGGTAGTCCGGCTCCAGCACGCGCGGGTCCTGCTTGTACGTCGGGTGCAGCGGGACCGTTTCCTTCTCGATGTCCCGCAAGAGTGCCTCGGCGAGGGGGGTGAGGCGCATTTCGGTGTAGCGGTAGGCCGCGGCCGCGTCGCCGTCGATCGAGCCGAAGTTACCCTGCCCCTCGATGAGCGGGTAGCGCATGGTGAAGTCCTGCGCCATCCGCACGGCGGCGTCGTAGACCGAGCTATCGCCATGGGGATGGTAATCACCGAGGATGTTCCCAACAACCTCGGCCGACTTCACCGTCGGGCGGGTGGACAGATAGCGCCGGAAGTACATGCCGTAGAGGATGCGCCGCTGCACCGGCTTGAGGCCGTCGCGGGCATCGGGCAGCGCCCGGTCGGTGACGACCGAGAGGCCGTACAGGGCAAAAGCATGGCTCAGGAGTGCCCCGAACTCCTCTTGGCGGATGTTCTCGCCACGCTCAATCCTTGCAACCATGTTCTCCGACCTCTTTGCGCCTCATCCCGCCCGCCTCAACCCCCGGCCCCCTCTCCACCATGTGGAGAGGGGAGAGTATGCCGCCCGTCATTCCCGCGCAAGCGGGAATCCAATCCCTGTCACCGGATTCCGGCCGGCGCTGTAATGACGAGGGTGAGGCACCCTTACGATAAGTCCAGTTGCTCGATATGCGGTCTCAGCGCTCCGTCCAACCGGATCATTGCGTCAATCATCTGGTCCTGGATGGCCGGCCACGCGGCGCGGTTAGCTAATACCACGCCCTCATCAAGCCGCTGCTCTACTCGACAGGTTTGTCTATTCCTCCCCTTGTCCCAATTCAGAGCAGTTCCGAATCTGCGCTGGATATCCTGCTTCTGTGTATGCAACTGGTCGAAGATGGAATCGTTCTCTGCCTTCTTCCCTTGACCGCGATATATTTCGAGCCTCACCACTGCACCGGAGGCATCCGAAGAAAAGTTGTACCGTAGACCTGGCCGACCAGTGTCGAAGGTGAGCCAACCCGACCATGTGTTGATAGATACGCCCTTCAACAGATCGGTACGGCTGTGGCTGCGGTCCACCAACTGTGTCCAGAACTCGTGCCAGAGGCCACGCTCTTGGGTAAGCTCCTTTTTCTTGCTGCCGACGGCTCTGGCTTCCTCGCTGGGCCCAACCAAGGGAGTGAACAGAGGCGCAAGCGGCGAGTCTTCGATGCGAACGGCCTCTACTTTCACCAGATAGAACGCCACGTCAACTGGGGTGATCTCATTCAGCCACTGGACCACACGCATATGCTCCGGTCGGGGCGCGGGTGAGACCCAGATGGCGGTCTTGGCCTCCAGGTTGACTAGGTAGGTAAGCACCTTGCCCAGGTGGTCATGATCCGTCCGCTCTAGCTGGTTTTCGATCACGACGAGGCGGCCATCGCCGTCTTCCGCACGCAGGTCTACGCTGAACGATCCGACTGCCTGTTCCCGTTCGGCGTTGCTCAAGGTCAAGCCCAACCGGTCGCCAAGCACCTCGATATGCTCTTCCAGCCAGGTGGTAAAGTCGCCGGCCTCGTTGCGAAAGAGTTGGCGAGGCTCAACTGTCACCAGAAGTCCAACCTGCTGCGTCATGGTGCCCCCTCCCTACGCTACGCCGCGACGACGCCCTGTTCGCAGCGTCCGCAGGGCGCGGTTGACGATGTACTGTGGCTCCTAACCGGCCCCGATTCGGACGGACCTAACCCCCGGCCCCTTCCCTCACATGGAAGGGGAGTCATGGCAGCGACCGGCCGCCGCTTCCTGCCAGGGAAGTCGGTCAGCATGACAGCCTGTAGCCCCTTCCCTTCAGGGAGGGGGTTGGGGGTAGGTGCATCCCGCCCTACACGTCGAGGTCGGCCAGCTTGTGCGAGTGCTGGGCCAGAAACGAGCGGCGGCCCTCGGCGTTGCTCTCTTCCATCAGGATGTGGACGAGCTTGGCGGCGACGGCGGCATCGTCCATCGTGACGCGCTTGAGCATCCTGCGCTCCGGGTCTAGCGTCGTAGCGCGCAATTGCTTCGCGGTCATCTCGCCCAAGCCCTTGTAGCGACGAAACTCAAGGCCTTCCGCTTTTCTGTTGTTACGCAGAAACCGGCGCCGCTCTTCGTCGTCGAGGAGCCAGCGAGTTTGCCCACGGTACTGGACCGAGTAGAGCGGGGGACAGCCGATGAAGACGTGTCCGCGATCAATCAGCCCCGGGAACTCGCGAAAAAAGAGCGTCATAAGCAGACACTGGATGTGCAGGCCGTCAACGTCGGCATCGGTGAGAATCACGACACGATGAAACTTCAGCTTCGAAACGTCGAACGCTTGGCGTGTGCCGCAGCCGAGCACGTTGATGATCGTGCGGATTTCCTCGTTGGCGACGATCCGCTTGAGGTCCGCTTTTGCGACGTTGAGGGGCCGGCCTTTCAGCTTGAGCACGGCCTGATAGTCGGAGAACCGCCCTTGGGAGGCCGAACCGCCGGCTGAGTCGCCCTCGACGATGAATAGCTCGGCGCGTTCGGGATCGTTGGTGTTACAGCGGAGGAACTTCTTGGATACGCTCGTGTCCACCAGTTCCCCGCTGCGGCGCATGCCGGTACGGGCTAGCTCCTCGGCCAGCACCGCTTCGTTACGAGCCTTCTGCATTACCTGGATGCGGCGTGCCCACTCCCGTGCCCGGTCGGAGGAGGCATCAATCCACTCCTTCAAGCCCTCATCCACGATGGAGCGGGCCAGACCCTCGACGGGCGCATTGTTCAGGCGGTCCTTGGTCTGCCCCTGAAACTGTGGGTCCTCGAGCTTGACCGAGATGATGGCGACCAGCCCCTGCTGGATCACCTCGGCCTTGAAGCTCTCCTTCTCGCGGCTCTTAATCACCCCGGACTTGAGCGCGAAGTTATTCATAACCCGCGTGAGCGCGGCCTTGAAGCCGGTCTCGTGTACGCCACCGTCGCGGGTACGCACGCTATTGGCAAAGGAGAGGATCGAGGTTGTGTAGCCGGAGTTGGGCTGTAGGGCAGCCTCCACCTGCACGCCGTCGCGCTCTTTGCTAATGGAGATCGGTTTGGAGAAGACCGGCGTCGTGCCGGCCGGGAGTAGCTCCTTGACATAATCGGCGAGGCCTTCCTTCGACGCGAAGACCTCCTTGACCATCTCGCCGCGATCCGAATCCCAACTCTCGAATTCGATCTCCAGCCCCCGGTTCAGGTAGGCCGCGGCCTGGAGCCGGCTGGCGATCAGCTCGCGTGGGTAGGACACATCGGAGTCGAAGATTTCCGGGTCATATCGCCAGGTGAGTTGGGTCCCGGTCTTGCGGGCGGCTGCCTTGGTAATTCGATGCCGCTCCGGCGCGCCCTGGACAAAGCGCTGCTTGAATTCCTTCCCGTCGCGCCAGATCGTCACCTCCAGTTCGCCGGAGAGCGCGCTGATGACCGTGGCGCCGACGCCGTGTAGCCCGCCGGCAGCCTTGTAGACGCCTTCCTCGAATTTGCCCCCGGAGTGCGGCACCGTAAAGAGCACCGTCGCTGCCGGCAATCGCTTGCCGTTCACCTGCATCAGGTCGAACGGCATGCCGCGCGCGTTATCGCACACCGTGACGCGCTCATCCCGGTCAATCGTGACGCTGACCCTCTTGCCGAAGCCGGC
The DNA here is from genome assembly GCA_965220865.1 of Chloroflexota bacterium. Lineage (GTDB taxonomy): Bacteria > Chloroflexota > UBA11872 > UBA12225 > JAJDUF01 > JAJDUF01. Next base: position 551,972 of record OZ244848.1, on the reverse strand, counting down.
GCTGTACTCGTCGCAGGCGTTGTCTATCGCCTCCCAGAGCAGATGTAGGAGACCGGAGGTGGAGGTTGAGCCGATGTACATGCCCGGTCGGCGGCGAATGGCTTGCACACCTTCGAGCACCTGGATGTCGGCTGCCGTGTACGTCGGCTCCCCGGTACGGCGCCGCGCCTTTCGCATGGCACCGTTTCGGCTCGACTTCCGGGTTGCAGTTGCCACGGCCACAGTTGTCTACTCCTCAAGCCGGCTACCGGATGCGCTCGCCGCGCGGCCGTTGGCTCGCTGCGGCATGAATACCGCCCACATTATAGAACACATGACCTATACCTGCCTCTACTGGTACCAACGGCCAATGACCGGCCAGAGTTGCGGCCTTACCCCCTGCATCATAGCGCGAAACGTCAACTCGCCGCCTGGAGCCTGGCTCGCCGGGACGTGCCGCTGGTCACGCCGCCGCCCCCTGGGTGCCGGAACGCGGCCGTAGCGTCGAACAGCGGCAGCGGTCGCAGCGTCGGTGGCGGCGTGGCGTCTTCGGCATTGTCACCCCGGAGGGACGAGCGCCAGCCGGCCACCACTTCATCTATGCGCTCTAGCCATTCCTCGCCGGTTTCCGCCGCGAGACCGGCAGCAATGCACTCCTCGCAGAGCGCGCGTAGGGACGTTGCGGGGTCAAGTGGTTCCGGGGAATCGTCGGACGCAAACGGCTGCATGATCCGGATGAACTGGGCAAGCCGCAACGGGATTACGGCAATCTGCTCGCGCTCGATGACGCGATACTTGAGGGCGACGAAGAAGTCGGTAGCGGTATCGCTGTGGATGCTGGGTGCGAGGAAGAGCGCCAGGACGGGCCGCGGCTGCGCCCTCCGCTGGATATCCAGCACGTGCCGCGTCACCGGGCGGCTCTCGTGCTGACGCTGGTCCGCGCCGCGCCGCAGGGTCACCTCTACGACCAGCAGGTAATCGTCGAACGTGACGACCAAATCGGGGCCGTTGCCAGCGGCCGGACCGAGTGGCTGCAAGTCGCTGTCGAGCTGCAAGTAGGGCCTGATCTCGCGGGCGTGGTTGAGCGAGACGAACACCCGCCACGTATTCCACTCCAGGAAGGTCGGCGGATCAATCACGCGCCGCGCCACAATCGGCTCGTACTGCCGCAGCGCAGCCGCGAGGCGCTCCGGGGTGCGCGCCTCCACTGCGTCAATCGCCACTTCGAGGCGCGCAGCCTCGCCCTGGAGCGCGTCAATCTTGCGCCAAAATGCGTCCAACGCCGTTTCCGGCGCTGCGTCGCCGCAATCAATCAACTGCGGTTGCAGCGGCAGTGCCGGTACTGGTGGATCATCCTGGCCGCCGGTCGGTTCACCGAAACGTGGCGCTTGGCCGGTGCGGAGCAAGAACTCGCGCCGTTGCAGCGTGGCGACTCGCTCCTCCAAGCGGTGGATGGTCCGTTGTAGCTGCTGTGGGTGCTCCCAGGGCAGCCGCGGCGCGCCCGCGGCGCCGTAGTGGGCGTAGAAAGCCTCGCGGTCGTTGTAGTCGGCGAACGGTACTTGGGGGTTGGCGAGGAGCGCGTCTACGTCGTCCTCGCGCCCGCTGGCAACGACGAGGCGAGCGCCGCGGACGGAGTAGAGCCGCGTATAGCGCAGGTAACGCGCCAGGGCATCGGCGTAGTCATCCATGCTCGCCGCGACGCGCAAGCCGGCGGCGGCGTGCTCCTGGCGTTGCGCCGACAAAAGCTGTTGCGCGAGCTGTCGACGCTTCACGCGGCCGCGGACCCGGCCCCAGGTTTGCCGAAAGCGGGCGATGGCTTCCGCGACGGCCGGCACCTCCTCCGTGCGGCGCATGGTGAAGCAGAAGAGGCCCATCTCTTCCTTGGTCAGGCCGTCCAGCTCGCGGATAAGCCTCGCGACGGCGCGAAAGGGGAACAGCGCGAAGTGGTCGGGCGGATAGCGCTGCCCGCGATGCTGGTGATCGGGGTACTGCCACTTCAGCAGCTGGCGCAAAAAGACTTCGTGCGGGCGCGGACCGTGGATTAGATGCTTACCAGCGGGAGTGAAGCGGGCGATCCGGCCCGCATCCAGTGCCACGAACCCGAAGAACTTATAGGTGCCGAACCGGGCGCGCGCCGTCCAGCGCAGGTTGTCGTCGGTCAGCTGCGCGGCCTGCCGCTGGAAAGGGAGGCTTGGCGCCTCTTTGATCGCCGATGGGCGCACCTGGCCCAGGTGGTCGCGTTCTACGAGGGCACTGTCCTGTGGCTCGACTTGGCTCGGCATCTGCCGTAGTGCTCGCCCGAACTCCAGCTGGGTGCCCGTGCCGGGTCCCCAGGCCATGCCGCGCAGCCGCCAACTCGGCAGCAGCGCCGCCAGAAGGCGCAGCTCCTCCCGTATCTTGGCCGGGTTGCGCGGCGATGTAGGGACTGACCAATTCCCGCTAGGCATGACTACTCACTACCAGTATACTGAAGCGCACAAGGAACCGGCCTGACCACATGCTGGAGCTCCCAACTGTCGGAGTACCACTGAGCTTGCGTAGGAGATGAGGACGGAGATGCTTGATGTCGACCGAATCTACCACGCAGATGCCTTCGACATGTTCCCGCAAGTTGACGACGAATCTATTGATCTTGTCATTTGCGATGGTCCTTATGGCGTCACCAACAACAAGTGGGACAGGATTGGCAACATTCAGGAGTTCAACCTTGATTTGATCAGAATCCTCTCCACTAAACTGAAAGACGGAGGCGCCCTGTACCTGTTCGGAAAGCCGAACTGTCTTGATTTCATTGACTACCGACCGTACCTCACGCTTCAATCCAGGATCGTATGGTTCCAGCCGAGTCGCTTGGCTCAAGGGAGGATCAATTATACGAATAACTACGATATTATATGCTACTTTATCAAGGGAGATAGACCTAAGGCATTCAATCTGGATGCGATACGAGTCGCCCAGCTCGTCGAGTTGGAGCACAGACTGCGGTGCGAACGGGTTCCTTCCGTCACGAACGGGAAGTTCGGTAAGACCAAATTCAATAACAAAGGTAAGAATCCCGGAGATGTATGGGGTGACATCAAGCAGCTGACCTACAAGTCAGGAGAACTGGTTAGTCGGGAAGCGCTTAACACGATCCAGAAACCGGAGAAGTTGATAGAAAGGCTGATCAAGGCAAGCTCTGTCAAGAATGATCTTGTGCTCGATCCGTTTGCCGGTGTTGGCACGTGTCCCATGGTATGTCGAAGGCTCGACCGACGCTTCATCGGGATCGAGAGGGAGAAGAGCTTCGTTGAAGCGGCAAATATAAGGCTCAGGGAAGTGGAGTGTGAGCTGGCAGGAAGACTGTTCTGATATGGCGCGCCCGGCCTATCGCGGAATCATCGAGTTGATATTGAAGGCAGCGGACCTGGCGCGTTCAATTGGCATCAGCAATTTACTTCAGCCCGGGTTAATCAAGGAGATGATTATTGCCGATATCCTTGGGCATGAATTGATCCATTCCAAACGCGATGCGGATGCCCATGCTCCAGGGAACCCGGAAGAGAAGTATGAGTATCTTTCCTGCAAGGAAGGCGGCAGAGGCCAGCTTGATCGGATGTTCAAGGAGCCGCTCGACAAGCGAGCGGAGTCCTTGAGCCGGATCACGAGGAATTCCAAAATCTACTTCGCTGTATTCTATGCGTCGAATCAGGTCAGGTGCAAGGTCATCTATGAGCTTGATCCAAACATAGCGCTCGTTGAAGCGGAACGTCAGTTGGACAACAGCAAGAATATGATTTCTCACATAGGATTCTCGGTAAATTGGGCTTGCAAAAATGGGCGAGTCGTCTACGAAGATCAGGAATAGACTGACTATCTATCCACGGGGATACGAGGAAAAGCAAACGACCGCATATCAGGCGTAGGGACTGACCAGTTCCCGCTAGGCATGACTACTCACGAGCTGGGGCGGTGTGCGGCGGCCGGCGGCCGGGCGGGCTGCGCCGCGGCGGCTTCTGAAACGTGACGATGTGCTGGTGGGCGATGTTGGGCACGTAGCTGAACGGGTATCCGTAGGGGCGTAGGCGCGTGCCGGCCTGATACCAGACGTGCTCCCCCTTGGTGACGAACCCGGCTTCCTCGGCGCGTTGCGCGACCTCGGCGTGCGTAAAGGTGTAGCGCCGTCCTGATAGGCGTTGCGGATGATGAGCGTGAGATAGCGCCCGGACCGCAGCACGCGATAGCACAAGCGCAGGACTGCTTGCATCGCCGATAGGTAGTCCGCGTAGCTGCCGAGATTTGCCAGGTCCCCGGCCTCATCCGAGCGCATGTTGTAGTCCGTGCGTCCGTGCGGCGGTTGGTGTGCCGTTCGCGGTAGCGGGGGGCGTTGGACATCGTCTGGGGAAGGTGGACGTTGTACGGCGGGTCGGTGAGGACGTAGTCCATCGATTCGTCGGCAAAGCGTTCCCGGTCGCGCAAGACCTCGCGGCAGTCACCTACCAACATGGGGTGTGCCGTTAGCTCGCCGGCAGACGCGGCGATGACCTCCCCGTAGGTCTCCGCCCAGCATGGGTTGATCTCGATACCGATAGCCCGGCGCGGCGGGGCGGCGATGCTGGCGCCGATCAGGGTGCCGCCGACGCCGGCGAACGGATCGAGGACCACCTCGCCGGCCCGCGTGAAGAACTCGATGAACTCCTTCATCAGTTCCGGAGGCTTGTTTGCGCCGTGTGCCTTGCGGAGCTGATGCCCGTAGGCCGAGGAGTAGGTCGTGGTGAGTACGCTGCGGGTGAAGTAGACCCATTCCTGCCCGGTGAGCTCGTTGAGCTGGTTCCGGGGGTGTTTCTCCCCTGGCGCCTCCCGGCTTCCGGCCTGGCTATCGTGCTTGCCGGAATCGGGAGCCGGCGCCGGATTGCTCAGGTCGAGCAAGGCTGGCTGGGTGGCTTTCTCTGTCGGGAACATAGCGGCAACAGACCCATGCAGCAATGGCTCCGACTCGGCAGGGCCACGACACCTACCCTCACCCCCCTGCCTTCAGGGATGGGGCTAAGGGTCGCCGTGCGGACTACGGAGAAGATTGCTCTTCGTCGCTTGCGGCCGGCTCCGAGGGCGCTGCGTCAGCGGTCGTTTCGCCCTCGGGAACGGGAATCTGCTCGCGCAGAAACGCCAGTACCTCGTCGCTGCGCTTGAGCAAGTCGCGCACGCTCGCTGCCTCGAGCTGTGGGGGGCTGGCGGGCAGCGGCTGCCCGTAGCTGGCTACACTGCGCGGGATCACCGCCAGCTGCTCGCAGCGCACGCTCCCGGCGCCACGCGATCCGCCGCCGCCCAGGTAGTCGTCTTCGAGCAGCGCCAGCGCACGAACCAGCGTGCTGAAGTCGGTCAGGTCCTGGTGCTCGTAGACGTTCAGCACCAGCTCCATGTCGGAGAACACGGTGCTGGCCGGTACCAACTCGATTTCGCGGGACGTGGCGGCGGCCGAGCGGCGGTCAACTGCGGCCTCGACGCGCACTTCCGTGAAGGGGAGGTCGGTACGCAGCGCCGCCAGGCGTTGCGCGCTGTCTTCGCTCAGGTATACGTCGCGCACGATCAGACGCGCCGGTCGCGCCGTCTCCAGCTGGCTCGGCACCCCGAAGAGCCGGCATACCGCGCAGGCCGGCGGCCGCGTGCAAAGGTGGATGTGGACGCCACCGGTCTCCCAGTTCGGCGCCCGTCCTTCGGCCTGCTCGCTGAGGCTGCGTAGCTTCCCGCGCAGTGCGGAGCCGGGTATGTAGGGGCGCAGTGTCAGCGGATCGCGCAGCACTGCTTCGTCAATGCCCCCGACGGCCGGATCGTCATTTCTGGCGCCGATGTGCAGCCCCGTCAGGCAGCGAATACTGCCGCGCAGCAATACGCGACCGTAGAGTTGACACGCCCGACGCGCACCACCCCTCCCACCATCGTGCGCGTCTGGCGTCGTCAGTTGTCCGGCTGTTCGCCCAGTATCTCTTGCCATAACCGCGTGTCCTCGCTAGAGCGTGCGTTCCGCTCGGTCCTGATCTCTCTCCAGTAGGGGCATAGCATGTTGCGTCCCTAGGATGGTGCTGCCTTCACCTCACCACCAGCCGCCCGGTGGTACGCCAGAATGGCGGTGACAAAGTCCACCAAGCGGACGAGCCGAGCGCCGTCGCTTTCGACGCGACCGATGCTCATCTCCAGCACGGGGCGCAGCGGCCCGATACTGGCTTGATGCTTGGCCGCCAGGTAGGCGATCTTGGGCCGGAGGTGCGTGAGGTGCTGACCCACATCCAAGTTCTCTGCCGCGGCTCCCTGCCATTTGGTCTCGATCAAGCGCAGCGCGGCGTAGATCGAGCGTAGCTGCGCGGCCCGCAACGGTTCCCGCAGTCGGCGCCCGATTTCTTCCGCCTTCCGCACCATTCTCTGCGTGTCACCATCCACGATGATCGCCTCGATGTCGCGCGGCGTCGCGAGCGGCGGCGCGGGCGGACGCGGCCCTCGTCCGGGCCGCGGGCCACGCCCCGGCCGGCGCTGGGGTTGTTTGGCAGTCGGAGCTGCACTATCACCGGATTGCGCTACCATGACACCTCCTGCAACCGGGCATCTGTCCCGGAGAGCAGCGCCGCCCACGCCGTTGCCACCATCAGCGCCGGCAAGCCCACCTCTTGGGGATTACGCAGCAGCTCGCGGAAGACCAGCATCCGCCGGGCCTCGTCGGCGGGTAGCTCCCGCGCGGCGGTGGCAAACTCCTGGGCTGTGTACCATGTCCAGGTACCGATGGGCAAACGGCCCTGCTGCGGAAAATCGCTCTGCTCCCCGGCACCGTTGCTACCGGCCGGCTCGCCACCGACCGGCCAGTCTGTTGCGGCAGCCCGCAGCTGCGTGAACGCCGTCAGCAGGGCCGGTACGAAGGCCGCGCCGCTGCCGGCGCCGCGCTGCATCAGCGTGCGGCGATAGCGCGCGGCGACGTTGAAAGCCGGCCATCCTAGCGTCTGTCCCAGGAAGCAGATGCCGTCTTTGGCCTGAGCGCTGGCGTCTGCAAAGGCCGGCGGCCGCCGGCCCTTGGCTTGGCCCAGCGCGGACAGGGCTGCCTCGTCACCCATCAACACGGACATCCGCGGCTGGGCAGTCACAATACCGGCCGAAAGATGTAGGGCCGCATTGCGGCAGCCGTACTGAACGAGGTCGCGTGCAAGCTGTTGCGCCAGCTCGACAACGGTGTTCCAGGCACCAACTAAACCAAGGCCGCCACTGCTCGCCATGATCCCACAGACCCGCGGGCGGCGGCGCTCGGCGATGCTATCGCTCACGCCCGCACCGCTCAGCACGGCCGGCACCCATAGCTCGGTGAAGACCTGCAACAGCGCGCTCACGGTCAGCACTCGCCCCGGCAGTGCCGTCCGGCCCAGCCCCGCGGCGAGGTGAGTCAGCACGTCGTCCAAGTCGCTGCGTAGGAACGCGGCGGTCCGCACTCCCCGTGCTCGCCGGCCCAGTGAACGGAGGTCAACCCGACCACCGGGCAGCGCGTGACCGTCGGTGAGCACCTCCCAGCCGATTATCAGGGGCCGGTCGGTGCGCGCCAGTTGCTGTAGCTCGGCCCAGCCGCCGGCGATGTCGTTCAGGCGCAGCACAGTCGCCAAGCCGCGCGGCGGGAGCGCGTGGAGCAGCCGTTCCGCTTGGTGGTCGGGAGGAGCGTCGGTGGCCGGCAGTAACGTTGCTCGCAGTCCCAAGGCGCTCAGGGCTGCTTGCCAGCCGGTTTCGCTGGGCTGCTCGGTATCTTTGGGTGCGGGTGCATCGGGCACGACGGCCGCGACCGGTTCCGTATCCGGAGGCGGTGGCGCCACCAGCCCTGGTGAAGGCGCCGGTGAGGGCAGGTCTACCGAGGGCTGGGAGTGCGACAGCACGAGGAAGCCCGGATTCCGCAGCAAGCGCCCAAGCTCGCGGAGACTGCGGCAGTGGTCGCAAGTCTCCTCCGATCCGGCACCCCGGTCCGACGGGGCAAGCTCGGTAGAGCACAGTCGGCACGTCGGCGCGTTGCCCCCCCGCCCTTGCGCCGTGAAAAGCTCCGCGGCGAGATGCTCCGTCTCGACCACCGCACCGAGCCGCGAGCTACGCCAGGCCAGGGTCTCACCCACGTCCCGCCAGATCGTCCCGAGATGGCCGGTCCGCTCCTCCGGGTCATCCCGGCCTTGTTCTTCCGTGTCATTCCCGCGAACGCGGGAATCTACAGCCCTGGGGCAGAGATCGGCGACGGTCAAGGGCTGGGCGGCGAGTGTGACCTGGCCGCGCCAACGGCCTTCCTGCCATAGGCGTTGCGCCAACTCCGTCTGGGCGCCGTCCACGTCGGCCGATACGTGCGCTGGCGCGAGCAGGTAGGCGGTCCCGCCGCCCTCGAATAGGACGTTCGTCTGGGGCAGCGACCACCGCTCGCGCAGCCACGCCACGACGCCGCGACGCAGCAGGGTGCGCGAGAACGATGTAGCGCGCGCGATGTCAACGCTCGTGTTGTGGGGCTGACCGGCCGGCCAACCCCGCTCAGACACCTGGAGAGCGACGAGGGTGAACGTGGGTAAGTCCCCCGTTGGAGGTGGCTGGGGCGTTTCCTCGGCGCGGTCCACGGTTAGTGCGGCCAGCAGACGGGTGATCTCGTCGTCGGACGTACCGTTCAGGACGAGGCCGACGGCCAGGGCTGCCGTCAGGCGCAAGTGGTCGAACAGCGAGGTATCGCGGCCCTGCCCTGCCGCAATGCTCGGCGTACACCAGGTGTACTTCCGCAGCAGCCACCAAAGGGAGTCGGCGTAGGCCAGGTCGTTGGTCATCGGAATGAGCGCGTGCTCTTCCAGTAGGCCGTGCCACAAGCGCGTATACGCAGCCGCCGCGTCGCGCGCGGAGAGGCGCACGTTGGTCGAGAACAGTGCCGCTCGGTTAGGCGCGAGCGGGTGCAGCGGCACATAAAAGCGGCGCGTGCGGTCTGGCGTCGCGGTCGCCTCGCTCGCGTCACCGGTTTCTTCGGCGCAGTGGAGAGCAGCCAGCACCGACTGAAGCTGGACGCTTCCACCATCCGGCGATGGTCGCACGCCGCCCGCTGCCAAGAGCGCGGCCAACGCCACGAGGTTGCCGAGGCGGTCTTGCGGCTGGTGATGGTCGCGGACGGCCGTCACAACCTCGTCCTGGCACCCGACGAGCACGTGGCGGGCCACGAAAGCTGCGGACCAGTGCGCGTGGATGGTGACCGGCGTGCTGCTGCGTCCGGCTGACACCACCTCCGGCGGGACGTGCTCGCCGGTGCGGTACCAGAACGCGCCAATGTCGTGGAGCAAGCCGGCCAGTGCGGCAGCGGCCACCTCGCCTTGGTGGGGTTGGGCCGCGCCTGCGCTGCTGACCTCGGTCGCCATGTCTCTCTGCCTGCGCACGTGTCGAGCTACCGCCGCAGTATACCACCTGCCCCAATAGGCTTGGCGATTTGTCCGGACTATCGGGGTTGCGTGGTGGGCACGGCGCCGGGCGTGGTTGGCGTGGAAATGAGGCGGTAATAGGGCCGCTCCACCGGCCGCAGGTCAATCACTTCCACCGACTCCGGTTGCCGGCGTTGCAGGTCGAGGATGGCCGCTAGGTTCTCCAGCTTGGCGTTGAGTTGCTCCAGCTCGCCGAAGATGATTCGCCAGCCATTGCTCCCCACCACGGTCAGTCCGAGAGTGCCGTACTCGATAGCCAGCGATTCAATCCCCAGCTGCGGCAGTACGCGCCCTAGCTCGCGTGCCGTTAGAAGTATCCGGCGCTCGATACGCTGCCCCGGGACACGTTCGACGCCGCTGGTCTCGTGAATAACCATGACTGGCTGATCCGGTGTGCCGTCCGTCGCCGGGCCGATGATCTGGCCTTCGTGGTCAACGAGGAAGGCGCCGTTGACTGCTTGCCACACGGCGACCGGCTCGCGCTTGGCGATCTCGACGATGATCCGGTCGGGCAGCCGTGCCCGTACCTGCGCCGAGCGAACGCTGGGCAGCGCCTCTATCTCCCGTGCTAGCCGCCCCGTGTGGAGCAGGAAAATGCTCCTCCCGACGACGTTCGACAACTCGTGCGCCTGGGCGAGGGTAGCGCTGGACTCCCATTCCTGGGCAATGATGACCTGCGTGACTTGGAACTGCGGCGAGGTCAGCAGCAGCGCGGTGACGCCGCAGAGAGCCAGCAGGTTGGCTGCCGAGAGCCAGTTCCAGCCTAGCCAGTGGGCAAGAACACGCCACCCTGAGCCGCCCTGTGGTCCCATTAGCAGGAGCCTCCATCTGACGCGCCGGACGCGCACGAGGGTAGGAGGGGTGGTGCGCGTTGGGCGTCGTCAACATGGCGCGGGTCGTGCTCCCATGTGCCCAGCGGTATGATTTCGAGTTCGAGTACGATCCCGAACCGCTCCTGGACCGTCCGACGGGCGAGCCGGATCAGGGCCACGATGTCGGCGGCCGTGGCGCCCGGCTGCGTCACGAAGAAGTTGGCGTGGCGCGTCGAGATTTGGGCGCCGCCGCGCTGTGCTCCCTTCAAGCCGGCGGCGTCAATGAGGCGGCCCGCAGCGTCGCCCGGTGGGTTCTTGAACATTGAGCCGGCGGAATGCTCGCGCGGCTGGTGGGCACGCCGCCAGCGTTCGTACTCGGCAATTTTCCCCAGACATTCTTCCACCACCGCCCGGTGCAGCCGAAACTCTGCTTCCAATACAGGCAGCGGCGCCGAGGACCGGGCAAGCGCGCTGGTACGGTAGCCGTACCCTAGCTCAGTGACGGCGACTGAGCGCTCTGTCCCGTTGTCCAGCACGGTAGCGCTCACCAGCACATCCTTGATCTCGCCGCCGTGTGCCCCCGCGTTGCCGACGACGGCGCCGCCGACGGTGCCTGGAATGCCGCAACCCCACTCCAGCCCGGACCATCCTGCGCGGGCCAGCCGCCGGGCCAGCCCTGCCAGCGGCGCTCCACTTTCCACGCGCACCCGCAGTTCCTCGCCGCAAATCGTCTGCTCCAGCAGGCCACGCGCGGCGTTGAGGATCGCGACGCCGCCGCCGCCGGCGTCGCTCACTAGGACGTTGCTGCCACCGCCGAGGATGCGCCAAGGCAGGTTGTGCTCGGTAGCGACCGTCACGGCCCGCGCCAGTTCGGCGCTGCTCCGCACCTGCACCGACCACTCGGCCGGCCCCCCCACTCGTAGGGTGCTCCAGCGGGCGAGCGGCCGGTTGCGCTCGAAGGCTAGGCCGCTCGTGTCAGTGGTCAGTGGCCGGTGGCCGGTGGCTGTTGATGGTGCCATCTGTTTGCCTATGCGCTGGGGGTAGTGTCTTGGCGCAGCCGGTCTACGAGCCGATAGGCTAGGCGATGGATGGGACCGGCGCCCATCACGACGACGCAATCGCCGGGGACCAGGTGGTCTACGAGGTAGGCTAGGGCGTCACCGTGGGTGGCGGCGTGCTGCACGGCAGGGTGGCTCGCCGCCGCAGCGAGCGCCGCGGAATCTCGCTCGCCGCTGGCGCGCTCACGGCCCGATGGCGAATACACGTCGGTGAGCACCACGCGGTCGGCTCCCTCAAAGGCCTGCGCGAAGTCATCGAAGAGCGCCTCGGTCCGGCTGTAGGTGTGCGGCTCGAAGATCGCCCATATCCGGCCCAGGTTGGCCGGGTGGACCTGCCGCGCCGCCGCCAGGATTGCCCGTATCTCGCTGGGATGATGGGCATAGTCCTCGTACACGATGACGCCACCGGCCGCGCCCACGCGCTGAAAACGCCGGGCTGCACCACTGAACGTCGCCAGCGCCGGGGTGGCAGCAGCGAGCGGTACACCGGCGTAGGCAGCGCACGCCAGCGCCGCCAGTGCATTGCGGACATTGTGAGTGCCGGGCACACGGAGCCGGCACTGCACTACCTCTCCATCAGGGGCGTGGATCCTGCACTCCGTCCTGTCCGGTCCGAGCACCAAATGTGTGACCCGCCAGTCGCACTCGCAGGCAAAGCCGACCGCTTGCACCGCGCAGGGTGCCCGCTCTGCTATCCGCTGCGCCGCGGCGTCCTCGCCAATGACCAGCAGACCGTCGGCCGGCAGTCGATTCGCGAATGCGGCAAAGGCTTGGTAGATGGCGACGGGATGGTGGTAGTAGTCGAGATGATCGGTTTCGATGTTGTTGATGACTGCCACCCGGGGATGCAGCGTCAGGAACGAGCGGTCGAACTCGTCCGCTTCGACGGCGAACCACGGTCCGGCTCCCCACCGGGCGCTGCCGCCGAGATCGGGCACCTCGCCGCCGACGGCCCAGCCGGGTTGGCGTCCGGCCGCTTTCAGAATCCAGGCGAGCATTGCCGTCGTCGTGGTCTTGCCGTGCGTACCAGCCACCGCAATGGTGTCTTTCCTGCGACTGAGCCGTCCCAGCATGGCCGCCCGCTTGATCTCGGGAATACCCCTGGCTCTGGCCTGCCGGCGCTCGACGTTGTCCTCCGGGATTGCCGACGAATAAACGACCAATTCGGGATGGGCGAGGTGCCGCGCGTCGTGCGGTACGCCGACGGACACGCCGCGCTGGCGGAGGTCACGTATCGCTGTGCTCTCTTCCAGGTCGGACCCCGTGACCTCGCAGCCAAGCTCCAGGAGCAGCCCGGCCAGCCCAGCCATCCCGGTGCCGCCGATGCCAATGAGATGCACGCGAGACGGGAGGCGCTCGTCCGTGCCGGGCTGCCGAGGCGGCTGACGTTCCACCATGTCTCAAACCTTCGCTCGACCCCAGCGTAGCACTATCAGCCCGTTGTCTGGCGCCGGGCAACCGCACATAACACGGTTGCGATCCGTGTCGCCGCAGCCGGTTTGGCCAAGCTCTGCATGGCCGCCGCCATCCGACGCCTGCGCTCCGTATCATCAAGCAGGGCGGTCACCTCGACTCGTAGCCGCTGGCTGGTAAGTTCAGCGTCCGCTACCACGAGCGCCGCGCCGTGGCGGGCCAGAAAGGCCGCATTCGGCTGCTGGTGCCCCCCGGCGTAATCGGCCGGCACCAGCACGGCCGGTGTGCCGGTTGCCGGCAACTCGGCCATTGTGGCGGCGCCGGCGCGGCACACAACGAGGTCCGCGGCCGCCATGCTGTCCGCGATGCCGGCGTGGAGATGCGCTCTGACGATGTAGCGGCGCCGGAGTTGCGGTGGGAGCGCCGCGCGAAGCTCCCGCACCTCGGCCTCGTCCAGCAGACCGCAGAGATGGACAACCTGCGTGCGAGCCAGGAGCGCCTCCAAGGTGCTGCCCACGGCCCGATTGAGGCGCCGGGCGCCTTGGCTGCCGCCCATCACGAGCACTAGCGGCTCATGCGGGTCCAGGTCGAACTGCGCGCGTCCCCGTTCGGCGGACGGCTGCTCGAACTCCGGGCGGAGCGGGTAGCCGGTGACAGTTGTGGGCACTCCAGTACGCAGCCGCCCACCGAGGTCGAACGCCAGTGTGACGTGCGCGGCCAGCAGTGCGATCCAGCGTGCCGCCCAGCCTGGCGTCGTATCGGAGAGGTGTAGGACAACGGGGATGCCCGCTAGTCGCGCTGCCACTACGACCGGCACGCTGGCGTAGCCGCCCGTGACCAGCGCGGCGTGTGCCCGGAACGTGCGGAGCTTACGGTGACACGTGACGACCGCGCGCAGCATACGCAGCGCATTCCACACCATGCGGACCGGATTGACTCCGCGCAGCGGCCCGACATCAAGCCACACAACCGGCCAGGGATTCCCGGTTAGCACGGCCCGGTCGGTGGGCGTCCGGCCGGCGAAGACGAGCATGTCCGCCGTGTCGTTGGGAGCGGTCGGGTTCCGTTGGTCCGGTCCGCTAGCGGCGTCCCCATCCTGAGACGAGGAGATGCAGCGGCGAGGTTGGGGCGGCAGTGGTTGCTCGTGTACGGACTGTGGGTCTTCAGGTTGAGCGAGGGAGAGGGCCGTTGCCACCGCCAGCACTGGATACAGGTGTCCCCCGCTGCCTCCGCCACACACCGCCACGCGCAAGCGAGTAGTGTCCATATGAAACTGTATGCCGCGAGATGTTGAGCAACAGGCCCGTGCTCGCCAGTGTGACCAGCAAGGATGAGCCGCCGAATGAGATGAAGGGGAGCGTCAGCCCGGTATACGGCAGCGAGCTGGTAGTCACGCCAATGCTGACGAGCGCCTGAAAGACGATGCCGCACGTGATACCGGTAGCCAAGAGTCGGCTGAAGGTGTCGGGCGACTCCCAGGCAACTTGCAGACCGCGGTACGCCAGGAGGGCAAACGCCAGAAGCACGCCGCACGTGCCGATCAGTCCTAGTTCCTCACCGATGACGGCAAGAATGCTGTCCGAGTGGGGGAACGGCAAGTAGTTGAACTTCCCGCGTCCGACACCGAGGCCGGTGCCCATAACACCACCGGTGCCGAGGGCCTTGAGTATCTGGCTGATGTGGTAACTCGAGTCGCTCGGATCGCTCCACGGATCCAGAAAAGTCACGAAGCGCTCCATCCGATAGCTCGACACGGTAATCGCTGCGTAGAGGCCAACCATCCCGGAGACGATGAAGAGCAGCAGTTGGCCCAAGTGCATCCCGGCAGCGAAGAATATTGCGACCGCCGTGGCGACAATCACGAAGGCGGAGCCGAGGTCTGGCTGCTTGAGCAGCAGCACAACGATTGTGGCAATGATGATGACAAACGGCACGAACTGATACGCCAGGCTCTTCACTTGCTCTTCTTTGGTAGCCAGCCAGTAGGCCATGTAGATGATTATCCCGAGCTTGGTCAGTTCGGACGGCTGGATGCTGACGGGGCCGATGGTTAACCACCGCTGGGCGCCATTGATGCTCTCGGCAAAGAGCAGGACGGCAATGAGCGCGATGATGCAGCCTACCAGCAGCCACAGCGACAGCGGGCCGAGACGGCGGTAGTCCACACGCCACGTGACCGCCATCGCGAGCAGTCCGAGCACGCTCCAAAGCCCCTGGCGACCCAGGTAGTAGAACTGGGTTCCGTAGTCGTTGTAAGCGGTCACCATGCTGCTCGTGAGCACCATGACGAGGCCGAAAGCAAGGAGCGCGATAGCAACGCCCAGCAACACGTAGTCAGGACGATGAGCCACCGGTTGGGCCGAATCCAAATCTTGGTTCATCGGGGTTGTTCCGTTATCCGTCGTTGCTCGCGCGCGTATCCTGCGCGGCCGGGGGGAGCGGCAGGGCCCCGGCCAGCTTCGCGGCTTGGCGACCGGCGGGGTCGCTCGGCGCGATGCGATAGTACACCATCAGCGCCTCGGCGATGTTGCGGAAGGCCGGCGCCGCCACGACCGATCCCCAGGGGACCCCTTTGGGCCGGTCAACCTTGACAAAGATGGCAACCCGGGGTCTATCAATCGGCACCACTCCCACATACGAGGCGATTGTTAGCTCCGGGTCGTAGCCGGTGTTGGTGGGGATGGACGCGGTGCCGGTCTTGCCTCCCACGCGGTAACCGGGGACGAGCGCATAGCTGGTCTCCCCTTGGGTGGCGGCAATCTCCATCATCTGCAGCATGGTTCCGCTTGTGCTGGGGTTGACGACCTGCTGTAGGACGACCGGAGTGGTAGTGTCGGCGACCTCACCGGTCTTTGCGTCCACTCGTGCCTGAACAACATACGGGCGCATGCGCTGCCCCTGGTTCGCCAGCGCGGCGACGGCGGAGACGAGCTGCAACGGCGTGACGGCAATACCCTGACCGAACGAGTTCGCTGCGAGATCAGCCTGACTCCAGACCGGATCGGTGAAGCTCCGCAACCGACCGGTCGCTTCGCCTTGCAGGTCTACGCCGGTGCGACGGCCGAAGCCGAAGGCTTTGACGTAGCGGTAAAATCGCTGCGGCCCTAGTATCTGCGCTACCCAAATAGCGCCTGTGTTCAGCGACTTTTGCAGTAGCCCCGTGACCGTGGTGCGGCCGTGTGCGCGATCATCCCAATTGTGAATCTTATGTGGCCCGACGACCACCTCTCCGGTGTCGTTGTAAGTCGTGTGTGGATTGACGAGTCCTAAGTCAATCGCAGCGGCGACCGTCACCAGCTTGAGCGTGGAGCCAGGCTCGAACGGCTCGGAGATCGCTGGATTGCGGAACAATTCCGGCTCGAAACGGTCGTAGTGGTTGGGGTCGAAGGTTGGGTAGCTTGCCATGGCGAGGATGGCACCCGTGGCAACCTCCATCACGATGACGGTGCCGCGTTCAGCCTCGTGCCGCTCCAGGGTCTGCCGTAGCTCGCGCTCTGCAAAGTGCTGGATCGTTCGATCAATGGTCAGGATGAGGTCGTAACCGTCCTGCGGCGCGGCGCTTTCGCGGAAGCCGAAGACTATTTCGGTGCCGGCGTTGTCCGTCTCGGCGCGCACAAGACCGGGACGCCCGGTAATCGTGCTGCTGTAATAGTCTTCTAGTCCGTACCAGGCTTGACCTTCGCCGTCGGCAAACCCCAGGAGATGTGCGGCGAGCGTTCCTTCGGGATAAACCCGCTGGGCGGTCGGCTCTAGCTGGATGCCGGGGAGCTGCAAGGCGAGGACTTGGCGGCGCGCGCGTTCGTCAACTTTGCCGGAGAGACGCATGTAGGACCCCGTGCCTTCCGTCAGCTTCGCCCGCAATTCGGCCGCGGGCACACCGATGATTGGGCTGAGGCGCTCGGCCGTCAACCCCGGATCGGTAACTGCGGACAGATTAGCCGACACGAAGTCGGCGGGCACGCTGACGGCGAGGACGTTCCCCCGTGCGTCATAGATCACGCCCGACCGCGGGCGGAGCACCTGCTCGCGCACCTGATCACTAACGACCTTCTCCTGGAGCCATTCGTGCTGCAGGACCTGCCAGTAGAAGAGCCGCCAAGCGAGCAGTGCTACACAGATCAAGATGAAGGCCAGCAGCACGGCCAGTCGAATAGGTGGGTCCGCTGGCGGCAGCGCCTCCGTCGGGGGGGACTCCTCGCCCAGCGGCAGGGCTGCCGGCTCCATGCGGGCCGGCAAGCTCTGGGCGGATCGTTCCAGAGCGTGTGCCGGAGGTAGAGCAGCCGTGACCATGCGCTAACTCAGTGTGGGCGCGAGACCGGCCGCCGGCGCCGGGCTGTCAGATGGTGCCGCGTTGGTGGTCCTGTCGAGCTTGCTCTGCACAAGTGCGAGGAAGGTGCCGAGGCGTTGACGCCACGTGGAGGAGGTATCGCCCGTATTCTGTTCCTCCGCTAGGATCGCGGCCTCCATGTCGAGCGTTGCCGGTAATGTCGTGGCGTGCAGGAAAGTCTCCGTGTGGGCCTGGACCATCCCAAGCTCGCTCGCAGCGGCCTGGTCAACTTGGCCGATGCTCTGGATACTCGCCAACTCAACGAGGAGTTGCTGGTGCCCGCGCTTCAGTTGCTCCCGGCGGTGCTCGAGATTAGCAAGCTCGTATCCCGAAGTAGCGACCCGACTCACTTGCGTCAAGTACAAGAGCGCCGCGACCGCAATGCACACGATGGAGGCGAATACCAGGCCGATTGGTGGGAGGTCGAGCGGCCAAGGCAGACGCACTGCCGCCTGTCTACCGATTGGAAATAACCTGCTCGCTGCTGCCACGATTACTACCTACTCCGTGCCGGCCGTCGGTGCTCCGGTGCTTCCCCATGGCCTTTGGCTGCGGTCGTGATAGGTAACCGCTCGACCACACGCAGACGAGCGGAGCGACTCCGCGCATTCTCCTTAATCTCAGCGGCAGAAGGCCGCACGACGCGGCGGGTCACGAGTCTCACCTCAGCAGATGCCCCACAACTGCACACCGGCACCTCCGGGGGACACTGGCAGACGCCCGCAGCGACCCGAAAGGCTTGCTTCACCAGCCGATCCTCAAGCGAGTGATAGCTGATGACGGCCAGTCGGCCACCGGTATCTAGCAGTTGGATCGCTTGCGGTAACACCGCCTTCAGCGCGTCTAGCTCGCCGTTGACGGCAATCCGTAATGCTTGAAACGTGCGAGTGGCCGGATGGCGCCGCCGCTTGCCGCCGCGCCGCGGCACCGCGGCGGCCGCCACCCGCGCGAAGTCCCGGGCGCTCCAAGCGCCAGTGGGCGGACGGGCGGCGGTGATCGCACGGGCAATGCGGCGCGACCAGCGTTCTTCTCCATACTCCCAGATGACCCGTGTCAACTCGTCGGCGTCCCACTGTCGGACAAGCTCAATCGCCGTGGGGCGGTTGTCCGTAGGATCGAAGCGCAGATCAAGTGGTCCGCTGCTGTTGAACGAAAACCCGCGCGTGTCATCGGCCAATTGCCGGGAGGACAGCCCCAAGTCCAGGAGGATACCATTGGCCTGCTCCCAGCCGTGGGCGCTAGCAACGGTCGTCAGGTCCGAGAAGTTCCCTTGCGCCAAGCGGACGCGCTGCCCATAGGTGGCTAGCCGCTGCCCCGCTACGGCCAAGGCTTGCGGATCGGCATCGAGGCCGAGCAGCTGGGCGTCAGGTATGGCGGCCAAGAGCGCGGCCGCGTGCCCGCCCGCACCTACAGTCGCATCTATAAAGCGCTTGCCCCCGGTTGTGAGCAGGTCAACGACCTCAGCCCGCAGCACGGGCACGTGCTCCTGCGCCGCCGGCGGGGCAGCGGCCTCGACCGATGGCCGGGTGGCGCCGGCTCGCGTGCGTGGTCGCATCATTACTCGTCTACTCGTCCGAGCGTGAGGATAGCGGGACAGAGCACGCCCCAGCCCCCACTGGTAGCCCCCTGCCTCAGCGGTACCCATTTGCCGACTGACCGGAGGAGCCACGCGACGCCCCTTCCTCCCTGGTGTGCCAGCCCGCGGCACACCGCCGCCGAATGAGATTTGGCCAGTGCGACTGAGCCGACCACCAGCGGCTACTCTCCATCCGTTCCCACCAAGCGCGGAGGAGGCCGTAGCTCGACTCTCCAAGCGCGGCGGCGATGCGCCGCAGAGAACGCCTTGTGAGGAGACATGCGGACGGTCTCCCGGTCGCCTGAGTTCGTTTTGTGAGGAGGTGTGGCGGGGCTGCCGTGGGGTCACACTCGTCCGCTAGCCGCTCGTCGAGATTATACGTGGCGTGGCGCCTGTTCGGGCAAGGATTCCGGGGTGTGCAATTCTACGGCGGACACCGACCTCGCTATGACTCGCCGGCACGGCTCGCTACACCCAACGTGGCGATGCTCACAGCGCAATGTACAGAACGCGCCGGCAGGTGGGGCATTGCTGGAGACGGTCGGCTTGCCGGGCTTGCTGGATGGTGTACGACGGGAGTGTCAACCGACAACCCTGGCAGCGGCCCTGGGCGACCTCCGCGACGGCGAGGCCACCGGCGCGCTGGCGGAGGCGATCAAAGAGAGCGATTGAGGCCGGCGCCAGTTGTGCCGTGATGGCGGAGCGGTCGCGCTGTAGCCGTCGGAGCTGCGCCTCGACGTCTGCCTTGTCGCGCCCCAGCGCCTCGCGATTCAGCTCCCCGGCCGCCTGGGCGGCCGCCGCGCGTTGCGCCGCTGCAGCCGCGGCGGCCTCCGCTTCCTCCACCGCCTCCATCGCTATCAAGACCGCATCCTCCAACTCGGTGACGCGGCCCCGGAGACTCTCGACCTCTTGGTGGAGCGACTGAAGCTGACTACGCGGAGCGCCCCGCCCAGCATAGAGACGCCGTTCTTCGGTGGTGAGCTTGTCCTGCACGGTCCCCAACTGTAACTCCAGGTCACGCAGCTCGCGCTGCTGGTCGTGCAGTGCTTCCTGGTGCGCCTGCGCGTCACGGTCGGCGGCCGCCTCTGCGGCGCGATCCGCCAGCCTCGTGTCCAGCTCCTGTATGCGCTGGAGCGCGTCATCGCCTTGCGAATCGATCTGCTGGAGTTGAAACAGCAGGTAGGACTGACCGACGGGAGTCATGCCGCGAGTATAGCAATCCGCATCAGGGGGAGAAGGAGTCTGGATTCCCGCGTAAGCGGGAATGACGGATATAGAGCCGGGGGTGAGAGGGGGTGGTCCGGCTGCCACCGCTCACTGACCACTGGTCACCGGTCCCGTTGGCGGGCCGTGAGGCGGATGGCCGTGCCGTGGAAAGCGTACTCGCGGCGGATGGAGTTCTCCAGATACCGCCGGTAGCCGTAATGCATCAGGCTGGGGTCGTTGACAAAGAAGACAAACCGGGGGGGCCGCATTCCTACCTGGGTGGCGTAGTAGATTTTCAGGCGCTGACCGCGCACGGAGGGGGGCGCGTGCGCTGCCGTGGCTCTGCCAATCAGCTCATTGAGCTGACCCGTCGGGATGCGGCGCTCCCGCTCACGGGCCGCTGCCAGGATCGTGTCGAGGATGCGATTCACCCGCTGTCCCGTGAGGGCGGAGACGAACAGCGTGGGCATCCAGGGCATGAAACGAAAGGCCCGCTGCGCCTCGGGCTGGAAGCGGCGCATCACGTGCGGGTCTTTTGCAACGAGGTCCCACTTGTTGACGAGCAGCACCGCGCCTTTCGTTTCGTCGGTGATGATGCCGCCGATATGGGTGTCCTGGGAAGTGAAGGGTTCGGTGGCATCCGTGAGCAGCAGAGCCACGTCGGCCCGCCGAATGGCCCGCAGCGAGCGCAGCACGCTGTAGTGCTCGACGCCGGGCACGACCTGCGCTCGTTTCCTGATCCCGGCCGTGTCCACGAGGATCAACTCTGTACCCTCGTAGTGGACGATGCTGTCAATGCTATCGCGCGTGGTGCCCGGGATGGCGCTTACGACCGTGCGCTCTTCGCCTAGGAGCCGGTTGAGGAGCAGCGATTTGCCGACGTTCGGCCGGCCGACGATGGCGACGCGCAGGCGCGTGTCGTCTTCCTCAGTGGGTGGCTCAACCGCCGGCAGCGCCTCGAGGACCGCATCGAGCAGATCACCGGTTCCCATCCCGTGATAGGCGGATACGGGGTACGGCTCGCCCATGCCCAGGATGTAGAACTCGCTGGCCCCCTCGCTCCGCCCAACACTATCCGCCTTGTTCGCCGCCAGGATGATCGGCTTTCCGGTCCGGCGTAGCAGCGCGGCCACATCCATGTCGAGCGGCGTAGGCCCGGTGACGACATCAACGATGAAGATGATGGCATCCGCTTCGGCGATGGCGACCTGCGCCTGCTTTGCGGTCTGCTCTTGCAGCGTGTCGTTAGGCTCGAAGGCCAGGCCGCCGGTATCTACGACCAGAAACCGGCCGCCGCCCCAGTCGGCTTCCGCATACAGCCGGTCGCGGGTGGTGCCCGCCGCCGCCTCCACCACCGCCTGCGGCGCCTCGGTGAGCCGGTTGAAAAGGCTCGACTTGCCGACGTTCGGCCGGCCGACGAGCGCGACAATGGGGAGGTCTCCTGCCGGAAGGGCCATATATGGTGCTCCGAAAACTACGACGCGAGGCGCATTTGGTCCGGCGACGGGAGCGACCGGCTACCTTGAGCGTCAGCCCGAGGCGCTCCGCTCCCACCGGGACATCCGTGATTGTAGCGTAGCGCCCCATCCGACGGCCGCTATTGCCTCGTCTCGTCGGAGCCGCTAATATGTACCGCTGTGTTACGACGTTATGCCGGGTGGTTCTTAGCCGCCGCCGCGATCTTCGCCGCTCTCCTGCTCGCAGGGTTGATACACGACTTTGGCCAGCCGGAGACGGGCTGGCTGACGACGAACCCTACGCTGGCCGGGATATTGGTGGCCCTTGCCTACATCTCGATGGTCCTGTACCAGTTTGGGGCACGCGGTCGGTCCAACTCCGAAGAAGAAGAGTAAGCCTCTCCGCTAGCTAACGCAGTCCCCGGCTTCTCCACGGACAGCCCCTGGGACGGTAGGCTGGTGGCCTGTTGCCCTCATGCCTCTGTGCTTCGCGCTATCTGTAACGCGGTTGTAACGTCCTTGTAATCGGGAGTTAACAATCGTCCCGTATAGTAGTCCCCTGCCGGAGTGTTGCCGCGTGACGGTGGCGCGTGAAACATCCGCAGGATCGTGTTGGTCATATATCTCGATACGGGGTGAGCGGCGGCGATCCTGATGTGACTGCCAATGTGACCACCATCACAGACAGCGATGAAGGTCGTGGCTACACTCCGATACACCTGTAGGCTGGTTGCGCGCCGGCAATGGGGTCGAGCGCGTAGCGCAACCGAGGGTGAGTAACCGTGGAGGATCGTGCGGCAGCGTTGGTGCTGCTGCTGCGGTCAACCAACGCTGGTGGCGCGATGTCGGAGCGCGGAGCCAAAGATTGGTACCGCGTGCAAATGGGACCGGCATCGTCGCAGATTTCAACAAGGAGGGTAACCCCATGGCACCCACGTTCAAGCCAGCAGAGTCGCTGGACACGCGAAAGGCGGAGTTGATCTCCCTGGTCAACCATCTGCGCGGCGATGACGCCTCGGAAGCTCCAGTCGTGGACCGTGGTGACTTCGAAGGGCTGGTAACTGCCGCCCAGGATGCCACGGAGCGCGGCACCCGCGTCGAGTTGCGGCACCTCGTCGAGCAGCGGCTGGTCGAGTTGGACGACGCGCGGCGGCGCCTGGAACAGGGCCGTTACGGCGTCTGCCAGCTTTGCGGTGAGGAGATTCCGGCGCGGCGGCTGCGGGCTGTTCCGCAGGCCACCCACTGCATTGACTGCCAGCGCAAGCTGGAGCACCGCTTCGTGCGGGCGCGCGCCGCCTGAGCGGACCGACTGCGGCCGCGCAGCTAGCGCTCTGCTGACGTTTTACAGGGGCGGACCTACCCCCAACCCCCCTCCCCGAAGGGAAGAGGCTAAAGGTTGCCGTGCGGATCGCTTTCCCTGGAAGGCAGCAGCGGCCGGTCACCGACATGGTTCCCCTTCCCTGCTAGGAAAGGGGCCGGGGGTTAGGTCCACTCCGTCCCCCGTCACTACCTATCCTCGTCACGGGGACAATAGTGGTCTGGATGCTGACGAGAAGAGGGGCGCGATCAATCGCACCCTGGATTCCCGCGCAAGTGGCCGGGAAGTGTCAACGGCTAGATATTCAGCGCGAGTTGCTGCGGTACTTGGGGCAGGACCGTTACGCGCGGTCGGGTTTCCGGGCGCGGCAGGCCGCAGTCGGCCCCAACGGCACTGACCAGCCGCTCGATGCGTTCGTCCATGGAGCGGGGCGAATAGCGGGCGCGCGCCGGCTTGCCGGGCGCACCGAACCAGCGGCGGTAGCTCACCATCACCTCCGGGAAGGTCGGCGAGAGGGTCTCCAGGAGCCAGTCTCGCACCGCCGGCTCCAGATGTACCGTCCCGGCCCACACAAACGCGGCGCCATGGTCGGCCGCCGCCCGAACGAGATCGGCCAGCGCTGCCGGCGAGTCGGTGATGCCGGGCAGAATCGGCGCGAGCGCCAAGCCCACGCGAATGCCATGATACGCCAGCCGCCGCATCGCACTGAGCCGTTGTCGCGGTGACGCAACGCCCGGCTCCAGCTTCCGTAGCAGTGCTGCGTCGAGGCTCGTCAGACTCATGTTGACGCTGCACGAGCCGGCGCGGTCACGGACCTCCTGCAGCAGGTCAATGTCGCGCACGATGAGACTGCCCTTGGTCGTGATACGGGCCGGTGTGCGCGCCTCGGCCAACACTGCCAGGCACGCCTGGGTCACCTTATAGTGCCCCTCCGCTGGCTGGTACGGGTCCGTGGCGGTCCCGATGGCAACATTTTCGCGGCGCCACGACCGTCGCGCTAGCTCGCGGCGCAGCACGTCGGCCAAGTTGGTCTTCACAAAGATGTGGCGAGCGAAGTCCTTGCCCGGATGCAAGTCGAAGAAGGCGTGCGTGGTTCGGGCGTAGCAGTAGTGGCAGGCGTGGCGGCAGCCCCGGTAGGGATTGAGGCTCCAGGAGAATGGCCCGCCACGCGAGCGGTTGAGGGCGCTCTTTGCCTCGATCTCGTGGTAAGTGGGCGCACCGAGGGACTCCGTTCCTCTGACTTCCATCAGCTTCCTCCCACTATCTATTGCGGCTACTGGAACGCAGTATAGAACTTCAGTTCTAATACGTCAAGGGAAGCTACGGAAAGCCGGCCGGAGCCGTGCCGGCATAACCGGAGGGAGGCGATTCGGCCAGGTGGGTGCCGCGTCGGGGCGCAGTTGCTCCCCCGGGTTGCCCGGGCGGAAGGCCGAAGCACGGTGGGGATGTCGCAGCGGCGGGCGAGCCGCCACTAGGCTGTGGAGAGTTGCGGGGACTGGCCCGGTTTAGCTGAAGGGGATGGCGGGCAAGATACCGGCACGTACAAGGTCGCGGTAGAGGATGTCGGCGATGACGCCGGCTGCTCCGCCACCTAGCACAAAGGCCAGGACGATTCCGATCCAGAAGCCGAGGAATCGCGGACGGTACGGATCATTTCGAGCAGCACCACTATCCTGACCGGAGGCGGGAGACGTCTGGCTCATGCTCTCCTCGTATGTCTGTGAGGTCTGGCGGCAAGCTCAGCCGGCAACCGGCGCGGCAATACCGGCACGTGAATAGTACCACAGTGGGAGAGCTATGCGGACAACGCGAGACGTTCCCGTCTCCCCGTTATTGATAGATTGCCCGGTAGAGCGTGTAGCTCGTGATGACGGCCTTCACGTACTCGCTCGTCTCGGGGAAGTCTATCTGGTCCACGAACCGATCTACGTCGTCTTCAGCCCCGCCCCTGGCCCAGCGTGCGACGTTGCCAGGGCCGCCGTTGTAGCCGGCGAGCGACATGTAGGCGTTGTTATCGAAGCGTGCGAGCAAGCCGGCGAGGTAGTGGGCGCCGAACTTGACGGCCACGTCGGGGTGATAGAGGTCGTCCAGTTGGAATGTCGTGAGTCCTAGCGCAGCGGCCACGTCTCGCGCCGTGCCAGGGATAAACTGGGTCAGGCCGCGCGCGTCCGCGAAGGAAGTCGCGCTGGAGTCGAAGGCGCTCTCTTTGCGGATCAACGCCGCTAGCAGGAGCGGGTCGAGTGCCTGCTGTCGGCTCTCCGGCTCGACCAGACCGACGAATCCAAGCGGATAGATGAGCTTCTGCAGCACGCGCGGTGCCTCCAGGAGCCGGACACCCTCCATGTCTTCGAATGCTTGCTCGCCGAGCCGCATGGCGATACGAATATGGCCCTCGGTGTGGGCTGTTGTAGCCATGTGTACGAGCGCGGCCGGCTCGTCGGCAACCGCGTCGGCCAAGTCGCGCAACTCCTCCTCGCCGGCGGATGTGAAGCCGGCGGCGAGCAGCACAAACGCGCGCCGGAACCGCGGGTCAGCGGCGACTTTGGCCCGCTGCCGCTCCTGTTCGGCCAATTCCAGGCCCCTTTGCTCGATCAACCACGCTCGCCACTGCTCCTGCTCGTCAGGGTTGATGGCTCGCTGCGTTTCGAAGGGGCCGGATGGCGTGGTTTGAGGCCGACCGGTCAGCTCGCGCGCCCGGAGCGAGTAGAAGCTCTCCGGGGTGGTATCGGCGGCCGCGACCAAGTGATGGCGGCCCCTACTTTCTTGACCACGTGCGGTCAGGATGCGACCCAGCCGGTAGAGGGCTTCGGGACGATACTGCGACTGGGGATGTTGGTCGACCAGCCACTCCAGCCTCTCTATGCCCTCGCCCGGTGCATTCCACAGCAAGTTGGTCGCGGCGGCCCATACCGCCCGGTCAGCCCAGGAACTATTCGGCCAGCGGGAGTTTATCTCATCGAGTGCCGCGATACCGGTTGCCTGCTGTCCGGACCGCAGCAAGGCGAGCGCTCGGTAGTAGGAGGCGCGCGCCGCCCTCTCCGGTACAGGATTGCCGGCGATGAAGTCGTCCGCCGCCGCGATGGTGTCGTGCCACAACCCGTTGGCGTAATAGATCGCCGTGCGGTCACCGTCGCTGATGGGGAAACGGTTGCCCGAGGTCCGCAAGGCTTGCAACGCCTGAAACGAACGCGGATATTCGTGGATCAGCTCTTGACGCGCTTCGTCCGCAAGGTCACGACGCCCGGCAGCCTCCTCCCGTTCGACCTGACGCCAGAGTGCCTGGATGTGCGTGGCGATAGGAAGGCCCAGCAGATGCAAGTCCGCGAGAGTCGTCCGAAAAGCGGCAGCCGCCTCCCGCGCGCGGCTCGCTTGTTCGGCGCGGTGGCCGAACGCCCGCGCCACGCGCACGCGCCCGACTCGGGAGGGAATGGCGTCGAGCGCCGCATGCGCCTCCGCCAGAACTTCCCAGCCGGCGTCATCTCGGCCTAGCCCGAAGAGCAGGTTTGCCTTACGCACGGCGATGAAGTCGTCGAGGTCATCTTCCAGTGCTCCATACTGATCGTAGACCGCTAGCGCAGCGTCCTCGCCGCCGCTACGTTCGAAAGCGTGTCCCAAGAGCAGCAAGGCCGGTGCCTGCCAGCGGCCCGCGCGCGGATGAATGACGAGCTGGAGGCTGCTGCGGATGGCGGTAGCGGTATCGCCGGCGGCGAAAGCGGCCTGGCCCTCACGGTACAGAGCCTCGATGGCCGCCTCCGACTGCGGCGCCTGGCTCTGTACCTGTTGGTAGAGCCGGATGGCCTGTTTGTAGTCGCCCGACAGGTGGACGGCACGCACTACGGCGAGGGCGGCCGGTGCCTTGAGCATCTCTAGCGACGGTGTTGGCGGCGCTTGGCAGCGCTGTGCCCCGCCGAATACGGCGAGTAGCAGGACCGGCACGCCGAGAAACCGTAACCAACGCTGAGGTGGATGACGGCTGGGCATTGCGTGTTTCTCTGGAAGCGGTTACGACGCCGCGGCTCGTGCTCGACCGCCGAGGCGTTGTGCGGTGAGGCTGGTCCTCCGCGGTCCACCCGCTTCGGCCGCTGGAACCTTAAACGTATGGTGGGGACGCGGGCCTCCAATGTCCCATCATTAGTTGCATAAGCTGCTCATAAGCCACTGGTGCCGATGATATGTCGGATTGCTTGCCGCAGCTCGGCTCGTAGCTCGTCTGGGTGCGTGAGCCAGATGACGTGGGGAGCGTCAGGTAGCTCGATGTACTGCCCCCGCGGCACCAATGATGCCAGCTGTTGGGTAGGCCAGTTGGGTCGGATGTCCTGCCCACCGTTTATGAATATGGCCGGTATGTCCAACTCCGCGATGTCCCGGAAGAGGCTCGGACGCCTGATGTACTCGCGCCAGTTGCGGTTACCTTCTTGGTTGACAGCTGGATCAGCTGTGAACTCTAATCCTCCAAGGTCCTCGCCGACCTCTTCCAGCGCCTTGTGGAAGGCCTCGCTCCAGGTCCGGTCGTTGACAATGCTGCCTCCGGCGATCCCGATCAGACCGAGCACGCGAGACGGATACCGCAGCGCATACGCCAAGGCTACACACGGACCAAAGCTGTGGCCGGCGACGATGCACGTCTCCGCATCGTGCGCCCGGCGGACGGCCTCTGCGTCGGACAGCAGGGTGTTGAGATCGTAGCTCCCGTCCCAGTCGGAGCGTCCGCAGCCTCGTGGCTCGAAGCGGATCACGCGGCACAGGTCCTCGATCATGGCGGCGACCGGGTGCAGGTAATCGTCACAGCCGGGGCCGCCGTTGAACATGAGCAGCGGCGTGCCGCGGCCACTCGCGGCCGACCACAGCCGCGCCGATCCTGAAGTCACGTAGCGTTCCACGGTTCGCTCTGGCGCCTGGGCTGCCAATAGCCTGTCCTACGACTCCGCCACGAGTTGGTCGAGGCGGGCGAGCGCGTCGTCCATCCGTGACAGCACCCGGTCGCGGCCGATCACCAGCATCGTGTCGAAGAGCGGCGGGGTCCTGGTCCGCCCGGTGATGGCGCCGCGGATAATCATGAAGAGGTGGCCGTGCCGCCAGCCCAGATCGTCGGCGGCAGCGCGGATCGTTTCTTCCAGGGTTGCCTCGTCCCACGCCGCCGCGGTGATTGCCGCTCTGGCGCTGGCGAGCACGTCCCGCGACTCGGCCGCGGTGCGGCGCCGGGCCACCAGAATCTTCGAATCGTAGTCCTCCAACTCGTCGCACAGGAAGAATGAAGTCGCGTCGGGCAGCTCGCTGAGGCGCCGCACGCGCTCCTGCTCCAGGCCCACGGCCGCCTTGACGCGCTCCGCCGGGGCGGAATCGATGGGCAGCCCGGCATTGCGGAGGAACGGCGCGGCGCGCTGCACCAGGTCGTCCAGCGCGAGCGACCGCATCCAGACGCCGTTGAGCCACTCCAGTTTTGTCTCGTCGAAGACCGCCGGGGACTTGCTCACGCGGTCGAGCGAGAAGGACTCTTGTAGCTCGGCATGCGTGAACACCTCCTTGTCGTTCGCCGGGTGCCAGCCGAGGAGCGCGAGGAAGTTCACCATTGCTTCCGGCAGGTAGCCCTGGTCTCGAAACTCTCCGATATAGACGGCCCCCTTGCGCTTGCTGATCTTGGAGCGGTCGGGGTTGAGCAAGAGCGGCACGTGACCGAAGGCCGGTGGCTCCCAGCCGAGGGCTTCGTAGAGGAGCACTTGCTTGGGCGTATTGGGCACGTGCTCCGGGCCGCGCAGGATGTGGCTAATCGCCATGTGATAATCGTCCACGACTACGGCGAAGTTGAAGAGCGGCCAGCCGGTCGAGCGCATGATGGGGGTGTCGCCGTAGAGGTCGCTATTCTCCTCGATATGGCCCAGCACGAGATCGTCGTAGGCGACCAGCCCGCCACGCACCTTGAACATAATCCGCGCCGCGTGCCCGGCGGCTTCCCGCGCCTGGCGCGCGGCCGCCGTCAGGTTGCGGCAGCGGCCGCTGTACTTGGGTGGGCGGCGCGCCTTCTGGGCGGCGCGCCGCTCGGCCTCTAGCTCTTCAGGGGTGCAGTAGCAAGGGTAGGCCAGGTCCTGCGCCAGCAGACTGTCCGCTACTTCCTGATACAGCGACAGGCGCTCGCTCGACCGATATGGGCCGTAGGGGCCGCCGCAGTCCGGTCCTTCGTCCCAGGTCAGGCCGAGCCACCGCAGGCCGGCCAGCACGCCCCGCTCCGACTCGGCGGTCGAGCGCTGCGCGTCCGTGTCTTCGATCCGGAGCACGAACGTGCCTTCTTGCTGCCGGGTGTAGAGCACGTTGAATAGCGCGGCCCGGGCCGTGCCGACGTGGCAGTTCCCCGTCGGTGAGGGGGCGATGCGGGTCCGCAGGGGCCGGGTGCTCTGGTTGCCACTCATTTGATCTGGCCACTCCTTGTCACTGCGAGTGGGTCACTAGGTATGGGTACGCGCTAAAGCCGTCACGGCGCCCCGTCTCCTCCACTAGGTATCGGCCGGCGCCTCGTGCGTGAGCAGGTACGAGAGATACTCGATCTCGATGGAGAGATCAACGTTTTGCAGGTGGACGTGCTCCGGGACCTCCAGCTTCGTCGGAGCGAAGTTGAGAATGCCGGTGATACCGGCGGCCACGACGGCGGCAGCTACCTCCTGCGCCGACTCGGCCGGCACGGCGATCACGGCCATCTGCAAGTTCAAGGAACGGACCGCAGCCGGCAGGGCACTCATCGGCCGAATGAGCACCCGCCGCACTTTCTGACCGATCTTGCGTGGGTCCCGGTCGAAGGCAGCCGCGACGTGAAAACCCTGGCGGGGGAAACCACGGTAGCTCAACAGAGCCTGGCCCAAGTTCCCGACGCCGACCAGCGCAATGCGCCAGCCGCGGTCAATGCCGAGGATCGTCGCCAGACTGCGCTGCAATTCCTGGTTCTCGTAGCCGACGCCGCGGCGGCCGAAGGTGCCGAAGTAGGCGAGGTCGCGGCGCACTTGTGCGGCCGTGAACCCGGTGAGCGCGGCGATCTTCCCGGAAGGGACTTGCTCACCCTCGTTCTGAGCAGCCAGTGTCTGTAGGAGGCGGTAATAGGTGGAGAGACGACGAACCGTGCTCTCCGGCACATGCTCGGAGCGCGCGGCCGGGGCGGATTCGGCCCCGGTGGGCCAGTCGTCCGCCGGTGTGCTCCCGGCCTTCCGTGAAGTAGCCATGGTGGTCAGGCTCGTATGGTGACACGCTAGGGCCACACTGCTTTTACCCTCAGTTGGTTTGTGCCGCCCTGGCGGTTGGAGGCGCAATCTCAGCGCAGCGTCGTTCCCGGTGTTAGCTCCAGCACCTCCACACCCGATTGGTCGCCGAGGTGCTCGCGGAGGGCGGCCGGTGTGCCGGTCAGTATCGGAAACGTGCCAAAGTGCATGGGAATCACCCGGGGCACCTCCAGCAAGCGACACGCGAGGGCGGCTTCGCGTGGCCCCATCGTGAAGTGATCGCCAATGGGCAGGCAAGCGACGTCCGGCTGGTAGAGCTGGCCAATGAGCCGCATGTCGCCGAAGACGTTGGTGTCTCCGGCGTGATACAGGGTGAAGCCGTTCTCGAACTCGATGACATACCCGCAAGGCTCACCGCCGGACACAATCGTACCGTCGCGATTCAGGCCGCTGGAATGATCGGCGTGGACCTGCGTGATGCTTATGCCCTCGAAGGTCTGTGTTCCCCCTTTGTTCATGCCGCTGCAGCCGTCAACGCCCTGCCCCTCCAGATAGAGGCAAATCTCGTGCATCGCCACGACCAGCGCCGGCTGGGCCGCGCGGGCAATGGTCACCGCGTCGCCCATGTGGTCATCGTGCGCGTGGGTAATGAGCAGGACATCCAGGTTGTCAATACGCTTGTATTCGTCGGGGCAGGCGGGATTGCCCGCCGTCCACGGATCAATGAGCAGGACCTTGCCCGTGGCGCTGACGAGCCTGAAGGTGCTGTGGCCCAGCCAGGTGATCTCAACGTCTCGTCCTAGTTGCATCCGTCTCCTCCCTGCTGCCGCTTCAGGAGTATCCTGTACGGGCCGGCTGGCAACGCTCGGCTCGTGGCGCCGGTTCACGGTGGACCCAGCACAGTCTACCGCATGGCGGTTCCGGCGCTCTGCCTCGGTCGGTCGCGATGGGGAATAATTGACGTGACCTCCTAGCCTTCGCTAGAATGCATATCTGACGACGGGGCGTAGCGCAGCCTGGTAGCGCGCAGCGTTCGGGACGCTGAGGTCGGAGGTTCAAATCCTCTCGCCCCGACCAGTGGATACCGAGTCCAGAGGCCGGCGTAGCCCGCTGGCCGGCGATCTGTGGCCGTTTGGCGACCGGCGGGCGTATGCGGCGGTCTTCCCTGGACCGGGTCGCAGGCCGGACAAGCAGGTGCCTAGGGGGAGCAGTGGGGCAGCGGATACGAGCTTCCCGAGGTCGTTTGGCACGCTTCGCCCACCGCGCGATGGAGCGGCTGCCGCTAGAGATTCGGCAGCATCTCGACAACGTGACGATCTCCATTGAGGAGTTGCCGCAGCCCGATGACATTGACGCAGATCGCCGTGACCCGCGGACCAAGGTCTTCGGAGTCTATCGAGGGTGGCCGCTGGCGACGCGCGGCGGGATTTATCACCTCACCGTGCCCGATCAGATCGCCATCTTTCGGCGTCCGCTCCTCGCGCATTGTCGTTCGCAACGACAGCTGGCCG
This sequence comes from Chloroflexota bacterium, assembly GCA_965220865.1. Lineage (GTDB taxonomy): Bacteria > Chloroflexota > UBA11872 > UBA12225 > JAJDUF01 > JAJDUF01. Next base: position 520,685 of record OZ244848.1, on the reverse strand, counting down.
AGGAAGTCTGGCGTACACTGCTGCACGAAGTGGGCCATCACCTAGGGTTGGACGACGATCAGCTAACACGGATGGAGTACCATGGATGATGGCCGTCCTGTCCTGGAATTGCTGCTACAGAGAGGCGCAGGGGCATGAATAGAAGAGCCGTCCTGTTCTCCGTCGCGGCCCTGGTCGCCCTGCTCATTGGCGGAGCCGGTGCGCTCGTCGGACTGTACATAGACTGGCTGTGGTTCGACAGTGTGGGCTATCTCTTTGTCTTCCAAACGATGCTCACCGCGCGTGTCCTGCTCTTCGTAGCCGGCACGCTGCTCTTCTGGATCATTCTGCTTCCCAACGTCCTGCTGGCGCTGCGCTTTGCGCTACGCTCCGTCGAACGTCTCCCGATCCGCGTGCTGCAAAATGAAGCGGTTGAGCAGCTGCTGGGCGGCCCGGCGCAGGTACAGCCCCTAGTGCGGCTGGCCGGACAAGTGGTGCTTCTGGGTGGTCTGCTCGTCGGGATTGTGCTCGGTCTCGGCGCTGCGGCGCAATGGCCAGCGGCCCTGCGCTTTCTCAACGCGACATCGTTCGGGGCGTCCGACCCGATCTTTGGCGAGGACTTGGGCTTCTACATCTTCCAGTTGCCGGTGATCCGTTCGGCGGTGAACTGGCTCCTCGCCGCAGTAGCCCTGGTCGGAGCCGGGGTGCTCGCCATCTACGCCATCGCCCTCTACCTCGCCGACCCTAGCTTGCAGCATCTCCGATTTATGCTCCTGGGGCGCGGCCGGTCAGCCCGTGCCCACGTCATGATCCTGCTCGCCGTACTGGCGCTCATTCTGGCGGCTATCGTGTGGTTTCAGGGCTACGACGTGCTCTATCGGACGCGCGATCAGTTCTTCGGCGCTGGCTATACCGATGTGTTCTTCCGACTGCCCGCCCTGCGCGTCATGGCCGGGTCCTTCGTCCTCCTGGCGGTGCTGATCTTGGCTTCCATTCCCCGCGTGGACTACGTGCTCCCGCTGGGGGGGCTGGTCATTACGGCGCTGGTGCTCGTTATCGGTCTGGTGGTGCTCCCGGCCTTTATCCAGCGGGTGCGGGTTGACCCGGCCGAGCTGGCGCGCGAGGCCCCCTTTATCGCCAACTCGATCCGGCTGACGCGGCTGGGATTCGCGCTGGATCGGATTGAGGAGCGCACGTTTGCAGCGAATGAGATGGTGCAGGCCAGCGAGATTGGGTCGGCCCAGCAAACGGTGGCGAACGTGCGGCTCTGGGACCCGCGCCCGTTGCGCGACACCTATAACCAAATTCAGGCTATCCGCCTGTATTACAGCTTTGATGATGTAGACGTGGACCGCTATGAGATTGACGGGACGATCCGGCAGGTCATGATCGGTGCCAGGGAGCTTGATCCCGACCGGCTCCCGGCACAGGCCGCCACGTGGCAAAATCGTCACCTGCAGTTCACACACGGCTATGGGGCCGTGATGAGTCCGGTGAACGAGGTAACGCCGGAGGGGCTACCGCAGCTGCTGCTCAAGGACATCCCGCCGGAGGGGGTACTGCCCCTCGGCCGCCCGGAGATCTACTATGGCATGCAGACCCACCGGTACGTTGCGGTGCGTACCGGCGAGCAAGAATTCGACTATCCACGCGGCGACGAGAACGTGTACACGACCTATGAAGGTCAAAGCGGGATACGGATCGGCTCGGTGTTCCGCCGCTTGCTGCTCGCCTGGCACTTGCGCGAGCTGAATATCCTCACCAGTCCGCATCTGCGAGACGATAGTCTGTTGCTCATGCGGCGCAAAGTGCCGGAGCGCGTGCGTCGCATTGCGCCGTTCCTCCAGTTGGACCGCGACCCGTACCTCGTCGCTGCTGACGGGCGCCTGGTCTGGATCATAGATGCCTATACAACCACCGACCGGATCCCGTATGCCCAACCGGTAACTGAGATCATCGCCGAAAACATGGCGCTGCAACCTACCGATGGCCAGGCCGCCGGGGAATCTCGGGAGCCGCAGCCCACCGTTCCCCCGGGTGTTCGAGTGCCGAGAAGGGGCAGATCGTTCAACTACATTCGCAACAGCGTCAAGGTCGTGGTGGATGCTTACGACGGGACGGTGACTCTCTATGCCGCTGAGCCGGACGAGCCGCTCCTGCGGACGCAACAGCGCATCTATCCGGGGCTGGTGCGCCCCCTCACGGAGATGCCCGAATCGCTACGCAAGCACATCCGCTATCCCGAGGACCTCTTCCGTGTCCAGGCCGAAGTTTTCCTGACCTACCATATGCGCGATCCGCAAGTCTTCTACAACCGCGAGGACCAGTGGCAGGTGGCAACGGAATCCTTTGCTGACCAGCGGGTCCTCGTCGAGCCGTACTACGTCATCATGCGTTTGCCCGATGAGCCGGAAGAAGAGTTCCTGCTTATGCTGCCCTTCACGCCGGCAAAGAAGGACAACATGATCGCGTGGCTGGCGGCGCGATCCGATGGCGAAAACTACGGCACCCTGCTGCTCTACAAGTTCCCCAAGGAGCGCCTGATTTTCGGTCCCATGCAGATCGAGGCGCGGATTGACCAGAATCCGGAAATCTCGGCGCAGCTCACCCTTTGGAACCAGGGCGGCTCCAGGGTCATTCGTGGCAATCTGCTGGTCATTCCGGTGGGCAACTCCACGCTCTACGTCGAGCCGGTCTACTTGCAGGCCGAGCAAGGCCGCCTCCCCGAGCTTAAGCGTGTGGTTGTTGCAACCGGCAATCGGCTCGTGATGGAGCCGACGCTCGATGCTGCTCTCGCCCAGATATTCGGTCAGTCGGTGGTGGCGGGCCTACGTCCGAGTGTCGGGGCGGCCGCCACGCCGGCCGCAGGCCAAGCCCTGGAGGGGACCGTCTCCGAGCTGGCCGCCCAGGCGCGGCAGCATTACGAGCAAGCGCAGCAAGCCTTGCGCGACGGTCAATGGGCCGAGTTCGGCAAGCAGCTTGAGGCGCTCGGCCGCGTGCTGTCCGCTCTGGACCAGTCGCAGTAGGGCGTCGCAGTTCTACCTCACCTAACCCCTGGCCCCTTCCCTCCCAGGGCAGGGGAGTCATGGCGACGATCTTCGCCCCCTCCCTAGCCCTCCCCTGCGTAGCGGGGGACCATAGGGGGCTGGTATTGGACCTCACCTCCGGCTGCCCTCACCCCGGCCCTCTCCCGCGGGGAGAGGGCCGGGGTGAGGTGTAGATATTATCAAGGTCTCGCTGCGCTTCTTGACAAATCTTCAGTTTGGTATTAAGGTATAACAAGTATCACTCAATGTTCTTGGACGACGAGAGTTGAGCCAGCAACGAAGGAGTTGAACGATGGCGACTGAGCGTATGCGGGTACTGGAGTTGATTCGGGAGGGGAAGGTCTCCGTAGATGAGGGCGTGCGCTTGCTCGAAGCGCTCGGAGACGAGCGAGAGTCGGCACAGGCGGCGCCGGCGCCAGAGCGACCATTCGGAGAAGACTTCGTGCAGGAGATCAAGGCTAACGTTGGCCGCGTCCTCTCCGAAGACACGGTGGAAGACCTCAACAAGACGGTCAGTAAGGTCGTGTCCACCTTAACCAAGACGGTCGGTCCCCGTATCAGGCGGGATGCGGCGTCGGGCCGTCGTCGTCGTGAGGAGCGCCTGGCGTCGGGCTGGCAGCCGCTGGCTGCGGAAGATGGCCAAGTACCGATCTCGCTGGCCGGCCGGCTGCTGGTGGAGAGCACCGGCGGCGGCCTGGTCATTGTGGCCCAACCGGCCGCCGAAGCGCCCGCAGCAGACGGCAGCGCCGGCGAGACCGACGAGACGGCTACCCCGGTCGGTGCGGACGAAGGCGCACCGGCGGTCGAAACTCCCGAGGCCGCCGCTTGGGCGGAGGCCGGGGAGCCGGCCCCGGAAGCGAGCGCCTGGGCCGCTGCCACCGCAGAACAGTCGAGCGGCGAGGCCGAGGGGCAGCCGGGAGCCATCGCGACGGTCGAGCCACTCTCCGAGGGGCGCAATTGGACCTGGTATGTCCTGCGCCGCGGCACCGACGCCATCATTGCGGCCTATCCCACTGAGGCGGATGACCACCTCGTGCCGACGTTGAAGGTGACGGTGCCGGCCCGGCTGGTGGAGATCGCCGCGCGGACCGTCGGTGGCGACATCGAGACCGAGCGCTTGGATAGTCCGCTCGACGCGCAGACGCGCGGCGGTAGCATCGAAATCAACGAGCACGGAAGTCAACCTATCGTCGCCCGCACGGCCGGCGGCAACATCGCGGCCACTGGGAGGCCGGCACAGGTGAAACTCCGCACCAGCGGTGGAAACGTCCACTTCGCTGGCAGCGCGCAGGAGCTCGACGGCAAGACGGCGGGCGGCAGCCTGCGGCTCACGGGACAGGTCGAGCGCTTCAACGCGCGCACGGCGGGCGGCAACATCGCTATCGAAGGCGCACGCCTCATCGAGGGCACGCACCGCGCACGAGCCGCCGGCGGGCGGATCAAGGTCTTGCTGGCCGAGGATTCGTCGGTACGCATCCGGGCTGGCGCATTGGGCGGTGCCATTCACGTGGACTTGCCTACTGCTGTGGATGAGGCCACGAAGCGAGGGCCAAACCGGCGTTACCGTGGCACGTTGGGGGAGGGCGCAGCCGACCTGGACTTGAGGTCCGTCGGCGGCTCCATTGAGATCGGGGTGCTGCCTGCCGAGGCGGCGGCAGACTAACCAGAGAACGCAGTTAGTGCCTCATCCCCCGGCCCTCTCGCTATCATATGGAGAGAGGGAGTCTGTCGCTCAAAATTCCCGCGCAAGCAGGAGTCCAGCCCCCGGCTACTGGATTGCGGCTTGTGCCGCAATGACAGTCCTGGCCTCCGCATCGTCACTGCGGGGGAAGCCGCAGTCTATGTGGTGCTGGCAGTGCGCTCGCTGCCCCGTGCATTGCTCTCCTTAGCGTGGTCAGGTGGGTATAATCCGTGAGCGTCGGCAGCCGATGGCGGGCACATCCGGTGACACAAGTGCCTGCCGCTGGCGCGAGAGGATGGCAGGATGGCTGTAGTAACGATTGCTCGTCAGGAAGGGGCCTGGGGTGAAGAGGTGGCGGCGAAACTGGCCGTCCGCCTCTCGGCACAGCTCATAGATCAGCAGCTCCTGGTCCTTGCTGCGGCGCATTCCGGCATTCCCGTGGCAGTCCTCGCAGCGATGGATGAGCGGGGACGGAGCCTGTGGCGGCACCCGTCGGACCTCTGGCGCACGGTGCCTGTGCCGCTGCCGGATGCCGAGCATGTGGAGCATCATGGGGCGCCGGAGACGCGCTATCCACCCACGGGGCCGGTAGCTACGCATGCGCTCGATGTTCGTCCAACCGCCTATTGGGCCGCGGAGCACTATCAGCAGCTGATCGGTGAGACGATCAGAACGGTAGCCGACAAGGCGAGCCAAGGTCATGTGGTCATTGTCGGACGGGGTGGTCAATGCGCTCTCGGTCCGGCTGCGGGTGTCGTCCACGCGCTCCTCGTGGCGCCGTTCGACCTCCGCGTTGACCGCATGTACCAGGCTACCGGCGCGGACCCGCGCAGCGCCGCGGTGCAGGTGAGGTGCAGCGACCGCGACCGCAAAGCGTTTCACCGGCAGGTGGGAGACGTGAACTGGCTCGACGCGACGCTGTACGACTACGTTATCAACACGGAGCGGGTGAGCGCGGACCTGGCGGCCGACCTGTTGAGCGCCGCTGCCCATGCCGCGCCGCCCTACCAACCGGACACCGCGCTTATGGAAGTAGCAGCACCTGCGGCACACTAGCGCGCTGGTGGTGTTGCACTTCGTTTGTGAATGTAGGGAATCCAGGGCGGGTGCGCCGTCTGCGGCCCCGGTTGCCTGGATACCGGCATCCGCTGCGCTGCAACCGGCCCCCACCCAATTCGTTCCTCTCGACAGACCGCAGCAAGCACTGGGCGCCGGGACCGTGCGACCCATGCAGTGGCCTGGGCCGGAGCGGCGGCAGTGACCATCGAGATTTGCCAATTGACCAAATGTTCTATAGAATAGGGAAATAGCCGCCGGCCGCAGGTTGCGAGGAAGAAAGGACGATGGCGATGGCAAAGAGCGCGACGGCCAAGGTGCGCCCCGGTCAGCTGAACGGGAAACAACCAGGCAAGAAGCAGAGCGAACGGGATCAGGCAGTGGACCAAGCGATCAGCCAGATCGAACGCCAATTCGGTAAAGGCTCGATCATGTGGCTGGGAGATGCCGGTGCCCGGTTGAACACCAGTGTCATCCCGACCGGCATTATTTCGCTCGATATCGCCTTGGGTATTGGCGGTCTGCCCCGTGGTCGTGTGATCGAGATTTACGGCCCGGAGGGCGGAGGGAAGACGACACTCGCGTTGAACGCAGTCGCCTCGGCGCAACAGGCCGGCGGGGTTGCTGCCTTCGTTGATGCGGAGCACGCACTCGACCCGGTGTGGGCCGGCACCTGTGGAGTGGATGTCGAGCACCTGCTGGTCTCGCAGCCGGATACCGGAGAGCAGGCGCTGGAAATCACCGAGATGCTGGTGCGTAGCGGCGCCGTGGACCTGGTCGTCGTCGACTCCGTGGCGGCGCTCGTGCCACGCGCAGAGATCGAAGGGGACATGGGCGACTCCCTACCGGGTATGCAAGCCCGTCTGATGTCCCAGGCCTTGCGTAAGCTCACAGCTGCGATCTCCAAGGGCCACGCGGTCGTCGTCTTCATCAACCAGATCAGAGAGAAGATCGGGGTGCTCTTCGGTAATCCGGAGACGACGCCAGGTGGCCGCGCGTTGAAGTTCTATTCGAGCATGCGGCTGGAAATCCGCCGTGCCGAAACGTTGAAGTCCGGGTCGGACAGCATCGGCATGCGGGCCAAGGTCACGGTCCGCAAGAACAAGGTGGCGCCGCCGTTCCGCGTCTGCGAGTTCGACATCATGTTCTCGGAGGGAGTATCGCGGTTCGGTGGTCTGCTCGACGTTGGGGTGGATATGGAGATCGTGCGAAAGGCCGGCGCGCACTACTCCTTTGGCGAGACGCGCCTCGGTATGGGGCGCGAAAACGCGAAGAACTACCTCAAGGAGCATGAAGAGGTGGCCGCCGAATTGGAGCGCCAAGTGCGCGCTCGCGCCGCCGACTTCCGCGGCATTACCGTCGCCACCGGCCGGCAATCCTAGCGGTAGCGCCAAGCCGTAGGGTCGCAGCATGCTGTGCCCGTCCCCCTGCGAGGTGGGGGCACCATAGGAGGCCGGTACTCTCCTTGGCCCCCTCCTTCTTTCTTCACTCTTGGCGAGGGGAGTCCTCTCGAGGCATACAGGTGCCCACGCACTCGCGCCTCACCTCGTTCATAGCGGCCCGTTATCCCTTATACTCCTAGAGGCCGACTAGAGGCCGACCTTGCCGGCGCCATAGCCGGCTGGCTATAAACGCGAAATATCGAGAAACCTGTCATAAGAGGAGTGCCACTGTGTTCGACGTCGGCCCCATGGAGTTTGCCGTCATCATAGTCGTGGCCCTGTTGGTTATTGGCCCGGAGCGTATTCCGGAGGTCGCGCGGACGCTCGGGCGGTTCATCGGCCAGTTGCGCCAAATCGGCGGTGACATTGGCGATCCCATTCAACAGGTGCGAGAAGCGCTGCACGAGGGGATTCAAGAGGGCGAGGCGTTGGCGCACCAGATTCAGGCAGACGTTGAGGCTGTACACGGGGACCTCCAGTCGGCTGCCGACTTGGCAAACGACCCGGCGGTGGCCGGACAGCCGGCCGCAGCGGAGCCAGCCACGGTGCAGCCGGCTGCGGCAACAGGCGTCGTTGTACCGGCGCCGGACCCTGCGGCTGCTGCGCTGCGTGATACCGCGCGGGAAGCGGCCGCGGTCATGGCCGCGAGCAGCGCAGCTACGGCTCCGCACGACGACGACCTCAGGGAAGTTGATCTCGCGGATGACGTTGTCCCCACTGACACTGCTGCCGTTGACGAACTCGACCCGGTGCAGCAGGCCATCGCAACCATTGAAGCGAACGAGGAGTATGCACCCGTCGAGCCGGAAGCAGGAGAAGAGGAGGAAACGAGCGACGGTACTACCGGCGATGACGCCACCGATGATGACGAGCTTGACCCGGTGCAGCAGGCCATTGCAGCCATTGAGGCGAACGAGGACTACGCGCCCGTTGAGCCGGAGGCAACGGCAGAAGCAACGAGCGATGGTAATGCCGACGGCGACGATGCTGCTGAAGATGACAGCTATGATCCAGTGCTAGACACCTTGGCGAGCAAGGTTGGCGATCTTTCTCAGGACACTGATGGGGCAGCCGTGTCTGTCGCACCTGGCGAGGAGCCAGACCTACCGGCTGGGGACTCCACGAGTGGGGACGATGATGTGGCCACTGCGGCCGCCTCTGTTCAGGAGACGCCGGCTTCCACGGACACCGACGTGGTCCCGGCGCTTGTTACCGGGGGCGGGGCCACGCAGACACCGGCAGCCCCCAAGGCCGCTCTGGGGTCTCACGCCGACGGCATGGCCGCTACGACCGCCTCCGACACGGACGCACCGCTGTACACCGAAGTGGCACTCCCGACGACGCCTACAGAAACCGGCGGCGAGCCGAATGGCCCGCCGGCCGATGGCATTGCCGATTCCGTAGCTACCGCAAGTGCCCCCGACAGTCTACCGACGGAGCTACCACGAGCCGCCGCCGCTCCATCGAGCGGCCTGATCGCAGCCGGTGAGTCGATCGGTGGCTCAGACTCAAGCGCCGTGGCGGTTGCAGTCGCGGAGGAGGACGCGGTGCGCGTCGCGCTGGAGCCGGCGCTGTACGAGGCGTTGCAGGGCATGGACATCTCGCCTGAGGACCGTGCCCGTGAGCTGATCGTGCTGGGCCTGTTCCGTGAAGGCCGGATGACTGCCGGACGCGCAGCCTGGCATCTGAGCCTGTCCGAGCAGGAATTCACCGACTTGCTGGCCTACAAAGGCATCAGCCAAGCCTAGTTCATGCACGATCATCGTACCTCGGTGCCGCGCTCCGGCGGGTCGCAGCCGAGATAATCCTGGTGCTGCCGCTATCCTGTGAGCTACGATGTACCGGCGACCATCGCGCCTAGCGAGCGCCGGCGTGACCCTGACAATAGTATGACGGCTCGCATCGCGTTGACTCTTGCGCCCTGGGGTGCCGAGCTTTTGCCGCTGGTCCTTGATGTCGTTGCCGGCGCCGGGTACGATGGCGCGCTCGTCGAAGAGGGCCACGTGCTGCCCTGGACCGACGAGCTAGGTCGCTATCGGGACTGGTGGGAAGAGCGCGAGGTCCGGATTGCTGCCTGTCACATCCCGGGGCTGTGGCAGGAGCAAACGCAGTTGAAAGACGAGCTTGAACGCCTGCGGCGTACAGCGGAGCTGCTCGCCGAGTTGGAGTGCGAGCACGCGGTACTGTCACTGCCAATCCGGCGCGAGCTGGTGCTTGTCGCGGGCTACCAAAACCTCCGCCAGCCCTTTGCCTTGACCGAGGGCAAGCTGCAGTACCTCGGCGAAGCGCTCAACATCGTTGCCGAGGTGCTGCTGGACTTTGGTCTTACGCCCTCCATCCGCAATCGTCTCGGCACGCAGTTGGAGACGGCTGAGGAGCTACACATTTTGATGGAGGCTACGGAGCCGGAGCTGGTCTCCCTCACGCTGGACGTTGGCCAGTTGATGGTGGCCGGCACGCGCCCCGAAGTCCTGGTGCGGCAGTACGCCTCGCGGATCGCCTTGCTGCTCTGCAAGGACATTGATCTGACTATCCTCAAGGAGACACGCGACGAGCTTTACGACTACGACGAGTTCCTGCAGCGCGGCGGTATCGTGCCGCTCGGCCAGGGCCACCTCGATCTGACGCAGGTCTTGCTACCTATGATGAGCAGGCTGATGGATGGCGGCTGGCTTATCGTTGATCCCCAAGGACCTGAGCGAGCGCCGGTCGAGAGCGCCGAAACGAGCCGCGAGTACCTGCACGAGCACTTTGAGCTATGATGGGTGAGCCTTATCCAGGGCTGATTGACGGAATAGAACAGGTATTCTACACTGTGTTCGGGTGAGTTATGGCCGACCAATCCGCTATCGAGTGGACGGATGCTACTTGGAACCCGGTGATGGGTTGTAGCAAGGTCTCGCCGGGCTGCGCCCACTGCTACGCGGAGCGCTTTGCCGAGCGTTGGCGGGGCATCCCCGGCCATCATTATGAGCAGGGTTTGACTTGCGCCTATGGCCGGAGCGGCTAGATATCCCCCTACGTTGGCATCGGCCGCGGCGCATCTTTGTCAACTCGATGTCGGACCTCTTCCACGAGGCTGTACCGGAGTCGTTTATCCAACAAGTCTTCACGACGATGGCGCAGGCGCACTGGCATATCTTCCAGGTACTCACGAAGCGCAGTCACCGCCTGGCTGCCCTGGCACCCCGGCTCCCCTGGCCGGACCACGTCTGGGCCGGGGTCTCCGTCGAAAACCGGCGGTGGGTAGGGCGCGCGGACGATCTCCGCCGCGTCCCGGCCTCTGTGCGGTTTATCAGCGCCGAGCCGCTGCTTGGCCCGCTCGACGACCTCGACCTGACGGGCATCCACTGGGTCATCACCGGTGGGGAGAGCGGCCCCCGCCATCGTCCGCTGGACCCCGACTGGGTCCGAGCGTTACGTGACCGCTGTGTGGCGGCGGGCGTGGCCTACTTCCACAAGCAGTGGGGTGGTCGCACGCCCAAGGCCGGCGGGCGGCTGCTCGACGGGCGCACCTGGGACGAGTTGCCTATGCCGCTACCCTCCATGCGACCCGCGGCCGCGGAAGCAGCTCCGCTGGCTCGCCGACTCGCCGTTATTTAGAGGAGCGGCTGCTGAACGGCAGCGGGGAAGACTAGCAGGTCTTCACCCATTAGCCCGCGCTTGGTCTTCGAGGTCACGGGAACGACCCTAATGCGGTCTTCGCCACATAGCGCCTTGCCGGCCTGACGGAAGTCAGGCTCAGTGAAGTAGTAGCAGACCGGATCGGGGTATAGATCATCACAAAGGTCGTTGAACGTGATCTCTTGCCCGGCGAATCTCTTTAGCATGTGTCTCTTCAATTCACCTGTGTCGGGGCCGAAGAGTGGAAGCTGTGCATGTCGGGCGAAGTCGTCCTTGCCGTAGAAGGTGAACTCACCCTGTGCTCCCTGTCTTTTGGTGGTGTCCTTCATTAGCCTAAAGGCACGAATGTGTTGTGACGCATGGATCATGTAGTAGATGGTTGACCCTCCATCTTCGGGAAACACTCGGAACTGCCAGACGAACCGCGCACCGGCGCTAGCCTTCAGTTGATTGATGTACAGATCGCGTAGCTGGGCCTCACGATCTGGAGCATCTGTGATCCGCTCACGGAAGGACGCCAGTTGGTCACTCCGTAATCCGAAGAGATCAGTGTAAGCTTGATCTCGGTCGGTAGTTGTGAGGAAGCGGTTAGCTTCACGCACCATAAACGTGATGAAGACCGCGGTGCGTTGTACCGCCAGGATAGCCTTCATTGCGCTCAGTGGAATGCCCGCGAATCCAAAAGGATCGGCAAACACGAACATTGGTGTTTGTTTCTCACGAGCTTCATCCAGCAGCGAATGAATTGCGGTGGCGAATTCCCCCTGAATTGGCGGGCGCAGAATCACTTCAGGGCGCTTGTCGGTCTGCTTGTGCAGCATCAATCTCGCCAACGAGAGCCTCGTGGTTGCGTAGATCGTGCTCAATGAAGGCGATATGTATTTCAGCGCGAAGCGGATTACGCTGCTCAAGACCCCACTTTACGAACTCGTTCGCCACACGTACTAGAAGGAGTGGCGAACCAGCCTCGCCCCTGACATAGCGGCCTCTACCAGCGAACCCATCAACCAGTAGTAGTCGAACAGGAGGCACACGACGCTGGCCACCACGTGTCAGGATGGAGAGCCAGCCTTTGAGATACTCTTCGAGAAGGCGGTGCTTGGCTCCAGTGTGGAGCTGGTAGAGCCATTTATCCGGGTCGCTGTCCGAGAGACGATCTCGCATACGCTAATTCTAACACCACATGTGGAAAGCTGCCAGCATGCTCTGCGATCTGTGGGCTATCCCCTAGCCGCTGACAAGAGTGCATCCTGGTCCGGCGGCACGGCAGATAGGCGGCAAACGAGCGCCTCATTGCTCCATTGCCCACCGACCGTACGCGCTAGGCTGATTGCTGCGGGCTGAATGATATGATGTGCTAGATCTGCACCACCTATTCACATCTGATTATGCAGACCTGGCGTCGTCAACCGCTCGTCGCGTATCTGGTGCGTGAGCCACAGGCCGCCGACGGCCAACAGGAGCCCCACGCCAACGAGCCACAGCGGGAGCAGCTCCGTCGAATCAGGTGGACCAAATATGTCGCTCACTGGCTCCCTATCGCCGAATCTGAATAGGAGCACGGCGACCAGATTATTGAAGGCGTGACCAAAGATGCAAAGAGTCAGTGAGCGCGTGCGGACATACCACCAACCGAACAGCCCGCCGAGCACCACTGCACCGACGGCCTGCCATGGGTTGAGATGGACCAAGCCGAACATCAATGATGAAGCAATGATCGCCTTCGGTGCCGAATAGTGCAACAGCAAGCCACGCAAGATCACGCCGCGGAACAGTAGCTCCTCTGTGAGTGGTGCGACGATGACGACGGCCAACAATGCACCCCAGAGTGGTCCACCCACGAGAGTCTCGAAAATCTCCTTGAGCCATTCGGGTAGTGGGAGCACCATGCTCATGAGGCTGTTTACCTGGACCACTACAATGAACACACCAAGCAGTGTCAGGACGACCGGTGGCCAGAACGCAAGGCCTACTGATCGCAGGGGAAACAACTCCCGGAAGGGGACTTCAGCCTTTTCGCGTATGTAGAGCATGATTGCCCAGCAGAAGACAAGACTTACCCCCGCGAGGGTTGCCGGATGGCTCAGAAACGTGGGTGTGGCCTGATCAAGCCGTTCCGCCGCGTCGGCCGGCCCACTCAGCACAACCAGAATTGCCCAGATGAATAGGGGAATGACCAAGAGGCTACCGATGGCGAACTGTACGACCGGGATAAGGGCGGTGAGCCAGATGGCCTCAGCGAGCCGCGGATATGGCGGCCGCGGTGCCGTGTGGCCGGTCTGCTCCACTGGAGTTGTATCCACGGTGACTGTGTGTCCACTCTTCTTTGGGGCAATTTTAGCGCACTGCGCGTCTCAGCCAGCCTATCCAGCGTGTGGAGATGGTGCTAGGGGACGAGGCCGGAGCGGGCACCGTGCCGAGCACCGGCAGATTCAATCCCGCCTCGTCGGCCCCAAACGCCGCCCCGTGTAGCTCCAGCGCCGCGGCCGTCCCCACGGCGAGGTGATACGTGCTCTTGATGGCGCCGGTCACGACGCCAATCCGCTAGGCCGGCTACTCGTGGATCATGATGGGCGTACCGATCCCGGCCCATTGCCAGAAGAACCGTGACGTTGACAGGCGCATGTTGATACAGCCAAAGCTCATTGGCGCACCGAAGTTGTCGTGCCACCAGGCGTAGTGGATGGCATGACCTTGATTGGTGAAATACTGAGTGTAAAGCACATTCTCCAAGCGATAGTACGAGGCGTGGCCCAGGGGCAGGCCAACGGTGGCGCTGTCCATCACTTCGTTATAGACGCGATAGTTGATCGTATAGAGACCGAGCGGCGTGAGGCCCTTTCTCGCCAGGCCGGTGGACACCAGATCGGTGAAGATCGGCCGGTCTCCTACAAACGCGGTGGCTCGCTGGTGATTGATGCTCACCGCCAGCCACCGCAGCCGTTCCCAAGCGCTAGTCGCGTGCGGGCCTGTGGAGTGCAGTTCCATGTCGTAGATCGCATCGCTGTGTGCGGACAAGACAGTGTCCAAGTTAGGCTTGGCAATCTTCGCAGCGGCCAGTACCTGCCGCCAGTTCACAGTGCTAGGCAGTCGCGGCGATGTCCCCGGCCGCCACCCACGTAGCTGCGCTAGTGCGGCGCCGAGTCGCGCGGGATGGACTCCATCCTGGTGTAGCTCCAGGCGCGCACGCTGAAAATACTGCGCTGGGACACCGCCGACGAGGTGCTCCTCGCTGGTCGGATGGCCGAAGATGGCAGTGCCACCATATTGGTGGAAGAAGCTCAGAAACGGCTCATGCACCGTAAACCCGCTTTCGGGAAAGTACTGCCCAGGGTCAGTCAAGGCAAAATCGGTCACGGCGACACTCGGCTGATTGGCCGGCCACCTACCTGTCACTGCCAGATACTCATCGGCAAGCAGGGGCAGCACGATACCAGCTTGGCCCGGCCACCGCTCGAACCGTGCCCGCTCGAACCACTGGATGCCAACGCCATCCTGAACGTATTCCGGTGCGATCGGCAGACCGAACAGGTTTTGCCCTCCGTTGTCGAGCCAGAACTGCGCGAAGTCCAGCGCGACCGTGTGCCCGGTCTCGGGGAAGTGGACCCCCGGTTGTCCTGCGGCGGCTGCCCCCACGAGCCGTGGCCCCACGGTCGTCGCGATGCCCGACGCGAGGGCAGCGCCGGCTACCTGGAGTGCCCTCCGGCGCGCATACCCTACTGGTCTTGCACTACCCGTCGTGTCATTGGATTGTGTGGACACGGCAGGGTCCCGTACTCCCTGCATCTACATTCCTCCCTTCAGTCTCGTTGGGAAGGCTGCTGTACCAATCTCCGTTAGCCAGCCGCAAGCATGTAACGCATCTCTATCGAGAGCATAGCATTGACATGGTGGCACGACCGCGCTAGAGTGCCCCATTAGCTCTCTCCCTGGAGGCAATCTTGCCGGCTCTTCATCCCGATTAACGGCGGAGACGGAGGCAGCGACACGCCGGCGGCCCATGTGGTTACCGCCAGTCCGGATGCATTCCGCTGCGCAGCTCCCCACTCTGGCCGCAGGTGGCAACAGTAATAACGCGCGAGGAGCGAGAGTGATGGTACGAACCTACCGTGTGGGTGTGGTCGGCATGGTGCATGATCACGTCTGGGGGTTGCTCCGGTCCTGGGAGCAGTTGCCCAACGTGACTATCGCCGCTGCTGCCGACCCTCATGAGGAGCTACGCGCCCGGGTCGAGGCCGAATACGGTGTGGAAGCATTGTATGAATCCTATGATGAGATGCTCGAGCGTGAAGACCTCGACATCGTGAACTGCACTACCGAAAACGCCCGCCATGCCGAGGTCGTCGAAGCGGCAGCGGCGCGCGGTCTGCACGTCCTCGTCGAGAAACCGATGGCCGCCAGCCTCGCACAGGCGGAGCGGATGGTAGCTGCAGCCAGCTTCGCGGGGGTCAAACTCTTCCTCAACTGGCCATCGAGCTGGCAGCCGCCGCTCCAGCACGCGATCAAGCTGGCGCGCCAAGGCTTCATTGGGCAGGTCTACGAAGCGCGTTACCGCGGTGGGCACACCGGCCCGCGCGATCTTGGCTGCTCGCCGTATTTCTATTCCTGGCTTTACGATGCCGAGCTAAACGGCGGCGGTGCTTCGGCAGACTACCTCGGCTACGGCACTGGTTTTGTCTACGACGTATTGGGCATGCCGTCGGCGGTCGTGGGGCTGGCCGGACGATTAGTTCAGGATTACATCACCGTGGACGATAATGCCCGCCTGCTGCTGGAGTACCATCGAGCAATGGCTCTGGTAGAGGGATCGTGGACTCAGGCCCGACAGCTGCCCGGCGCCGCTGCCATCTGCGGGACCGAGGGCAACCTCGTGGTCGAATACGGCGGTGACCTGACATTGTATCGCCGCGGTATGCACGAACTGGAGCCGATTGCCGCGCCGCCGTTGCCCGATGGTGCCCGCTCTGGCCCGGAGGCTTTTCTCGGCGCGATCATGCGCGACGAGCCGATCACCGGGCCGTCCAGCCCGCTCCGAGGACGCGATATCCAAGAGGTAGTAGAGGCCGGTTTCCAGGCCATTCGCACCGGGCGCAAAGTCTCGCTGCCACTGCCGCCCGGTGCCGGCGGTGGCGCCTGACGCGACCTCAGGGCCTCGGTTACGGTCCCCGGTGCAGCAACACATCAGGCAGGACTACCGGCATGACGTGGGGAGTTGAACGGGAGAGCGAGCGCGCATATGCCTGATAGCGATGCGCCGAAGCGCCGCCTCGTGCATGTCGGCTTCGGCAACTCTGTCGCCGCGGACCGCATCGTCGTGGTAGCGGCGAGCGACTCGGCTCCCATCAAGCGGCTCGTACAGACGGCGCGTGAGCGCAGCCAAGTGATTGACGTGACCTTCGGCCACCGGACCAGGTGCGTGCTCGTCCTGGACACCGGGCAGGTCGTGCTGGCCGCCCTGAGCGCCCGCGCAATAGCACGACGTGTCGGTCTAAGTCATGAAGAGGATGGCACCTGACTGCCCGGTGCAAACAACGCTGCGGCCAACTAACTAGCCCCTGGTCGCTCCGGTAGGAGCCGCAGCGTGGCGCGGGCCTCGCGCTCGATAGCTGCGCGCTCCAACAGTAGTGGATGGCCGGGATCAACGCGCCGCCACGCGCCGATTTGGTTGGCGTAGTCCCGGCTGAGGGGATGGCCCGACTGACCGCCGGCGAGCGCGGCGGTAGTCTCGCCACCGGGGGCGAAATCCACGATGAGCCGGTAGGACGGAATCGCTGCGGCCCGGTCGTACAGCGCGGCCGGCTCCGGTGGCGAGGCGAACACGGTGTCATTGTCGCCGGGTACCGGCAGCGGTCCGCGGTTGAATAGCCGGCCGATGATCCGCTGGCTACCGAAGGGGTGCGAGAACGTGACCCGATGGATGGCCGCCAACTGCCAGCCGTTGGGATGCTCACCGGAGCGTTGCCGCAACTCGTTCACGGCTGGGGAGAAGCTCCGTTGCAGGGCCTGGCGTAGCTCCTTATCCGGCGCGTCACCGGCCGACCGTTCCCGGGCCGCGGCCTGCTCTAGGCGCTCGATAAGGCGGCGGGAGTGGCGGAAGGCAAAGGTGTTGGCGCTGGCTACGACGGGGTGCGGCCCGCGCCCCAGATAGCCGGCCGCCAGATCGCCCACCTGCGCCTCGTACAACTCCCGCAATAAGGCGCGCCGCCAGAGCATATAGACCGCTGCGCCACCGCTCTCCGGGACCATCGTACCGTCCCACTGCGCTAGTAGGTCCAGGGCCAGGACCTCATGCCGGCTCTGCGGTGTCACCCAGCCACGGTCGCACAAGGCGAGCACAGCGCTTACCCAGGCGCGACCGGCCAGCGAGACGGCATCCGCCTGCATGGCGCGGCAGTATTCGCGATCAAGCACCTCGCCGTCCGCGAGAAGCTGTGCGATGCGGCGTGCCCGATAGGGGTCCAGCCACTCGTGTCCCAGGTTGTGTCCACGACGACGCTCGCTGGCACCACCAGAGCCGGTATCGGATGATGAAGATTGGCAAGACATATCCTGATTCGCGGCCACCGTGAAGCCGCGTGGTGGGTCAAGCTCCGACGGGAGGTCATCGAACGGCACCATCCCGCTCCACGCATAGGCATCATCCCAACCTGGCAGTGGCAACAGGCCATCACCCCGCGCACGCGCGGGAATATGGCCGGCGGCTTGGCGACCGATGTGTCCGTCTACATCGGCGTAGACGAAGGTCAGCGGTGGCGCCGGCCACTGTGCAAGCGCCGTGCGGAACTCATCCCACGAACCGGCCCGATTGAGGGCCAGCAGGCTCGTGACCAGGCCGTTCCGTTCCAGTACCGTGCTTCGCAGGGCGAGCTGTAGGTGATACGCCGGAGTTCCCTGGCCAGGACCGGTCGGCGGTGGATTGATGATTGGCCCATGTCGCGTCACCCGGACCGTCTCGACGACCGGCTCGGACCAGCCCTTGACGGCGATAGGCTCCTCAATGGTCTCCGCCTGCTGGCGCTGGCTAGAGCCGGCCAGATAGGTGGCCGGTGCATCGGGGTCGAAACGCTCGACGTAGAGGTCGTTGGCATCCAGGATTGCCGCCGTTAGCCCCCAGGCGATCCGGCGGTTTCGCCCGATGAGCACGCCTAGCGCCGGGGGGAGCGAGCCACCGATCACGTCATATCCGGCACCGCATAGGTGGACCTCGTACCACGATACTGGCAGGTGGGGAGCCAGATGTGGGTCGTTTGCCAACAGCGCGCCGTGTCCGGCTGCTCGCTCTGCACTAACGGCCCATCCGTTGCTGGCCGCCGGCGGCGTTGCGCGTGCCATTGGCGGTTGCTGCGGCCCCCCGAGGCTGTAGTCAATGGCGCCATAGTCGAGATCGGCCGGGACGTGGATGGACTGCGGCGGGTGCTCACCGGCAAACGGCTCGGCGGCCAACGCTCGTTCCGCTCCAACCTGCGCCACGGCCTGACCGCGGAGCCATTTGCCCTGCCAGTCCGCTGCTTGCCCGAACGCCATGTACTTCGCAAACGCCAGGCAGTCAATGGGAGTCCACGGGGCCGGGCGAGCACGCAACATCGTGAACTCCAGGGGCCATCGTCCGGCGCCGCCGCCACATTCCGCGATCCAGGCGTTGACGCCGGCGCAATAGGCCTCGAGAGCCTGCTGTCCCTCCGCCTCAAAGTCGTGGTATTCGGCCAGTGCCGCGCGGCGAAATCCAAGCCTCCGCAGCAGGCGGTCGGCGTCGAGCACCGGCGGCCCGACCAGCTCCGCCAGCGTACCGGAGGCCACCCGCCGGCCGATCTCCATCTGCCAGAGGCGGTCCTGTGCGGTGGCATAGCCCTGACCAAAGAAAAGATCGCTGGTGCTGGCGGCGAAGATATGGGGGATAGACCAGCGATCACGGACAATCTCAATCTCGCTGTCAATGCCGGCCAGCCGCACCGTGCCCCGGTGGCGGGGCAACGACCGACGCCGCCAATACCAGGCCGAGCCAGCCACCACGGCGGTGCCGAGGAGCGCACCAAGGATCCGCTTCATCATCCCGATTCCAATGATGATAGCGTGTTTTGAGCAGCTGGGACGTCAGATTTTTCGCCTGAAAACATCAATGCTCCCCACCCGCTGCCATAGTTCGAAATCCCTTGCCAGGACGGCGTTGAAAGCTTGATATTCTTCATCAGTAAAATACCAAGGCTTTCTCGTCCCAACAACCACATATCCTAACCGACTTGACCATATTCTTTTCAGCTCATCTTGCGGAATATAACCATGTTCCACTAACGGATTCATGATATCATCTTTCGCAAAGTTAGATGGGTGGACCATGCGAGATGGCAATGATCCTGGACCAAGATACCAGTACACGAGATGGTGAACTGGTGCGTAGACCGATTTGTCAATCGCTCCATGTTCCTGTATCAACTTCGCGACATTAAGAAGATCATAACGTGCTTCACGCCGTGACCAATCCCGTACAACGGAAACACTCGCAGGACCAAAGTGTACTATCCCGGCAATAATTGTCAATCCGGCAAAGATGTAATTGGTGTTGCGAAAGGTTCCCTTTAGTCCGTAAGGTGCAAGCACTGCCAGTAGAGGAATGATCTGAAGCTGGTGGTGACCAGATGGTTGTCCGTTCATTAGGACCGAGAAAAAAGTGGCTGTGACAACCAATAACAATAGAAATTCATCATTAGAAAGAGATTTTATTCTCCGCATTGCTGCGTATATAGTGAATCCAATGAAGAAGGTTGCTGGCAGGAAGATAGCCCTGTATTGATCAATGGACCCTTTCCATATTCTGATATGGGATTGTAGAACTTCCAGTAGACCTCCTTGCGATGAAGCGTATGAAAGAGGTACGGTGATGTTGCTCAGGAACAAATCCCCCAAGCCGCCAACATAAGCATAGACAGCAAGTAGGACCAGCAGCGGCACGAAGCCGCCTGCGCAGTAGGCGAAGAATGCAAATCGGGGAACGCTCTTGCTAGGTTGCAAAAGCTGCCAAGCATAGTAGGCTCCCAATGCCAGTACCACAAAGGCGATATTCGTGCGCGTCAGGGTCGCGAGGGACAGCAAAAGGCCAACCATTAAGGCCGACTCGAGCCGATGGCTATGCGCTACCAGCAACCAGCAGGCCGGCAGCAGCAGCGCGACCACCAAATGTTCGGTCATCGTTGACTGGAAATTATACGAACCGGCCAGGACCAGAAAAACGGCCGTGGATACACCGGCAGCCAAAGACGAGTTGCGACGCACCGCGATCCCATAACAGGCCAGCGCCGCGACAAGTAGGCAAAAGGCTCCGAAGAAACGAACAGTGATCAGGTTCTCCCCAAAGAGAGACATTACGCCAGCCAAAGCAAAGAACATGAACGGTGGTTTGATGTCAAAAAGCTCTAAATACGGCAGGTGACCAGCTCGCACGTGGGAAGAAATTATAATGAAGGTGCTTTCGTCCCAGTCAATTACCTCCCATGCCAAGTAGCCCAATCTGGTCACCAGCAGGAGGCCGGAGAAGATGAATGCCCAAAAGAAAAAGTGGGTAAGTCTTGAGTGCGGCGACGTTAGCACTGCCATATGCAATCTCGTGATGTGACGCCGCTAGCCAAACCGGATCACTGCATGGGAGTGACGGATAAGGGTCGGGCAAATGAGGGCACCGCTGGGGTGCCCGTGTATAACTTCTGGGAGCATGTCGCTGCGGACGGTGCGACGGTTGCGGGATGGGCCGCCCATCTCTGGGCGCTGTAGCGAGGGTAGGTGCCGCAGCAAGGAGGCGAGAATACGGCTTGAATGCCTGCAACGAGGTCTGCGGCCGCTGATACTTCACTCTGGCCTCCTAGTACGAGCCCAAGCGCGTGGAGCACAGGTTTCACCCCCCTGCGACCGCTAGCGTGAAGATTCACACTTTATGTGTAGCTAGGTGGACCTGGCCGGACTCGAACCGGCGACCCCCGCGATGCGAACGCGATGCTCTCCCAACTGAGCTACAGGCCCAGAGCCGCCGTGTGGCGACTTTCTAGGGTACAAGGATAAGTATACGGCAAGCCGTCAGTGCTCCACAACCGGCTTGCCCTCCACGCTGCACCTCAATTCCGCGAGATGCTTGCGGTAAGGTCTAGTCTTCAGCCGTGCAATTACCGTTTGGTGATTTTCGGCCCAACGTACACAACGTATAGTGGTGCGTTCGCCCGCATCGGCCACGGTGCGAAGTGAATGCGTAATTGCGGTGTTTTCACTTTGCCGTGCCATGTCGCGAATAGATACTCTCCGGCCTGCGTCGGGTGTGGGAACGTAAGTTTTTCCTCGAATTCCGCTTTCTCCGTATTCGAGGAGTCGGAAAACGGTGCCTTGTCGCCGGTGAAGTAGTTCTGGACAATCCAATGACCCTCGGATGTCCGCCTACCGTGCTCATCGAAGCAATTCGTGAGGTCGTGCAGGATATTCAGGCGCAACAGCAGACGTTCGGCGGCACCTCTGCCAAAAGGGTGTCCATCGAGCGGACCAAAGCTGTCAGGCGAGAAGGTCAGGCCCGGACAGCGACGCCGAGCAGCCTGCTCCAAATCTCTCCAGCTTTCGAGAATGACGGGAGTCTCTTTAAGCGCCGCCTCGAGCGTGTCAACGTCCCAATAGTTGCAGACGTCAACGCTCCTCGTGTGGCTATTCTCGTGCCATTCGACGGACAAGGGCGAGGTCAGCCAAGACGATGGATTCATGCTCACGAGGGCGCGGTCGATCCCTTGAAAACGGCAATAGGCCGCCTCTCCCACGGCGGTATCGGTGACGATATCACCTTTGCATTCCAACCAATCGTCGCCGCTGTGCTGCCGAGCGTCTTCCCAGAAGGGGCCGTAACGGGTTAGCCACTGCATCAATGCTCTGCACTGGTCTTTGCTCAAGGCTTTAACCGCTTGCGGCATCGTCAAGTCGGGCGTCACTTGCGCGTTGACGACGTTGCGATGGCAGTAAAGCTGCTTGCCGAACCGACTTGCTACTGCTCGAATAGCCATCACACGCCCGGTAGCGGATCGAAAAGCCGTCACGTCATGGAACTGCCCATGGATGGAACAATCGTTCAATATCAGATCCACTTCAATAGTCGCCCCATCCTGCGAAGTAATTGGCATCCTTGTCGAACTGATCGAAAAATCCTTCCGGCCAGTCGTCAATGTTGCCGGAGTCATCTAGCGTCGGACTTAACACTTGGGGCAAATCGTCGGACCGGGTCCTGAAGAAGTTGATAGCAACTTGGTCCGCAGCAAACCGGCCGTCCTTGACTGCGCGGCGAACGCCGTTCAGCACATGATCGCTGTGCGTCTCCACAAGCACTTGTATCCCGGCGCGCGCCACATCGGCCATGAATTGGCCCATCAACGCTTGGCCGGCAGGATGGAGGTGTACCTCGGGATTTTCGATCAAGATCATGTCGCCCTTGGCCGCAGACAGAGCGGCCACTACAACGGGTAAAACCTGGGTAAGCCCGAACCCGGTGTGGATCGGACTATGGTAATTCGTGGCATCCGACGTACGTAGCCCCAAGGTGACGGTATTCGTGCGCGGCACTTGCTGCAGATCCAAGGTAAAGCCCGGAAAGAGTGTACGCATGCGCTGCTCCACCTGGCGCAGCCGAGTGCGGGGTCCCTCCGGCAAGACAAGCTCGGACGGCACCGGTTCGTCGCGGCCCCAATGCAGAACGCTCACGGCATGTTCGCCGCGGGCACCCACGACGCTAACGACATGTGGGTCTTCGAGTGCATAGGCCTCCTGGGGCGCGATCCGTTCTGCGGTGACATAGCTCAGGTTTCGTAGCTGACGGGTCAGCGGCGCGACGGTCTCCAGCACATGCGGGGGCAGTAGGTAGTGCAACTCCTGGGGACGCTCGGTTGCGCGGCCGTTGATGGAGACACGTTGGACCGCCATGGACATGTCCTGTCGGTCGCCCTCGAATAGCCAGTGGTAGCCGTTCTCGTCGTCCTCCAGGCCAATCTCGAAGCTCCGCCGGCCGGACACCTCGTCTACCACGTCCGGCATCGTGCCCAACCGTACACCGGCGCCGTTGAGCACCAGCCGCGTTGACCATTCGTGCTCGCGCATGGTCTGGTGCAATAGCACGAGCGCCTGCAGGACCGATGACTTACCGGATGCGTTGAGGCCCGTGAGTAGCGTCAGCGGTGCAAGTGGCAGCCGCAGAAGCTCGAAGCATTTGAAGAAGCGCAATTCAAGCCGAGTAAGCACCTAACACGTCCTCGAACATTGCCTTGGCCTTGCTGAAACGGTACCGCACCTGTTTCACGCTGTTGGTAGCGTAGGTGATCGAGTACTGGAAATCGTCGTCTTCCAGCAGCCGATAAAACCCATCTCTCAAAGCGTCGGCGCGTTCCTTGACACGTTGGAGTGAGTAACGTGAAAGGCCCGTGGACATGACATCCCACAGGGACGCATTGAGGACGCTGCGGTATTCATCTTCCCGCGCGTGTTTCCGGAATGCATGCTTGCCGAAAAAATGGAAGTTGTTGGCGAGTGCGGTTCTGAACTGATCCGACAGAACTGGCAATGACTCCTCCTCGCGGTTCATCTTCCGCAAACTACGCGCGAGAAACTCATCCATGTCCCGGTATTCGTCGAGCTTCAGAATCTGGAATGCGCAGAACCGGTTGACGAATTCGCGGTCCCGCATCTTGGTAGTCCGTAAACTGTGGCCGGTTGCCTTCCTGAAGATGTCGGTCCGCGACTCCTCCTTCAGGAAGTGCGTGCCCGGACCCATGTACAGACAATTACGCATCTGCTGACGGGTTAGTGGCTCGCCGCTGTTCACACGGTCGAAGATGTCAAGCCTGGCCTGATTCGGCGCCTTCGAGTCGATTATGTACAGGGTGAGGTTGCAATCCTCGACGCGATTCTGAAGCTTGGGTGCGAGGTCATGGAATCTCTTGCCATGCAACTCGCGCCTATCAGGGAGGTGGAGCCGGTGGTCGTCCCTCAAGAAGCGGTGAAAGGTGGATAACCGTTGCAGCCCGTCGACAACGATCATGCGGCCCTCCTCGTCTTCCGCGAGGTAGAAGACGGGAAGCGGTATTCTCATCACCACCGATTCGATGAGCTTGCTCTGCTTCTGTTCGGGCCAGATGAAGTCACGCTGGAAATCGGGGTCCATAACATACCGCCCTTCCTCTATGCGGCGTATCACGTCGTAAACCGTGCGAGTCTCGTTTCGGATCATCATAGAGTCGAGGGGATAGTCGCCCCAAGAGGCAACTTGGTCCTCCTGTAGGCCTTCGATATCTTCTTGGTCCACGGGCGCCTGCGTCGTCATCTTTTCTCCGTCCGGCGTCGCCAACGGCAATGGTTTCGGGCGTTTTGTTTCACAAGATCCATTCTACATCCGCGAATAGCCGTTACACAACCGGCTTACTAGGTGCGTTTGCACCCGTTATGCGGCTGCGACTGGCAGGCTCCGGTGCTAGGACACTGGGCGGGCGGCGACGCGGTTGGTCAGCCAGCGTGCGACGGCGGTATCGCTGGCGTAGCGGATGGTGTCGGTGAGGAGGTTGGACAGGGAGGGGTCGTCCAGCAGGCGCTTGGCGAGCAGCGTGGCGGCCTGCGACCGGATCGCCAGGGGTACGCGCGGCTCGCCAGGGTCGGGGGTGGCAGCGGACGACTGACGCCGGTCGGAATCGCCGGCATCAAGCTCTTCGTCACTCTCGTCGGGCATGCCGCCGGTGGCCGGCGGGTGATAGGTCAGATCGTCCATCAGCGCCTCGGCAATCTCGCGCGACCAGCACTCGCCGTTGTCGGCCAGCTCCAACATCGCCAACTGTAGCGCCGCCCCCCCTTGGCCAAGCAGATTGGGGCCGACAAAGCCCGCATTGAAGTAGAGATACAGCCAGACTTGCTCGCGCGCTGGCGTCTCCAGTTGGCTGAGACCTTGTGCTAGGTCTTCCGGCTCGAATTCGCGCCCATCATCCGCCAGTCCGTGCATGAACGAGGTCACGGCCGGGCCGCGCATCACGCGGTCCGGGTGGGGCTGGATGAGGCTCTCGAAATCCACGTAGCGCCCCGTCAGGACAACGTCGCGCCACCGCTGCTGCTCATCGGCAAACCGGGCGAGCAGGGGGAAGGGGCAGGAGGGCACCCGCCGCAGCAGAGCGACTAGCGCCAGCCCCTCTTGCAAAGGCCGTTCTAGCAGCGTGCCGGCGAACTCGTGGCTCCAGCCAAACCACACGGGCGCACCTTGCAGGGCGGCCAGCGTACCGGCGAGCAGGCGGTCGAGCGCATCTTCGGGAGCATTCTTCCGCAGCAGCCGTCGCGCTTCCGCATAGAGCAGATTGGTCCGGCTCTCCTCCGGGCCGGCGGTCGCCGCGTCCGCCTGTTCGGTCAGCCCCAACTGCTGGGCCTGCGAATGGCCCGTATCGGGCGGGTCGTCCGGCCCGTCGGCCGGTGCCGGCTGCGTTGCGTCCATCCACGTGGCCAAGAGCAGATGCGCGTGGAGCACCGCGGTCGCTACGGGATGGTCTTGCTGCATGTCACCGAGCACTTGCTCCAGCAGCATCAAGATGTCGGGTCCAAGGGTATCGAGGGCCGGGGTCGGCGCCTTGGCGACCGCCGTGCCGGCGGCTGCCAGTGCCCGGTAGACCGCTGGCAGGGCCTCGGGGCCGGGTGGCGCCGGCTCGGCAAAGTACCAGTCGAGATAGTCCAGCACGGCGGCCTGCATGGCCGCCTGGGCGATGACCTCCCCCACTTCCGCCGGTCCCACGCCCTCCCACGCCGGGTTCAGCACGTGCTCCAGCATCTCACGGAGGTCGTCGTTGGCCCCGATCTCGTTGAGCCGCGACCAGGTAATCGTGAGGTTCTGGTCGGTAGTGCCGGCTTTGCGCTCACTGGCGAGCGACACCCACGGCCGCTGCGGTGCGGCCTCAGGTGGCGGTGCCGGGGACGGTGTGGGTGATTCGGCGCGGTTGCGGGGGGAATCGGACGAGCGACTCGCGCGTGTCATGCCTGTCCACCACAGTAGAAGTCATACCGTCGAGCCACAGGGCAGCCCTACCGGTGCGATAACCACAGCTTACCACCCGGTACACCGCAGCGCCAACGGACCGCCTCTCTGAGCGGCCCGCGTTGCCCTGTGGACACCAGCTGCCGGGTAGTCTCGAAATGGCCGGTATACTTCGGCAAACACGCGGTCTCGCCGGGTACGAGAGGCATCATGCTCCGACTGGGCATTGTCGGATTCCCGCAGAGCGGCAAGTCTACGCTCCTCGAGGGTCTCACTGAGGGCCGGCAGCCGACGCGCTTGGGCGGGGGTGGCGCGGCGATGCATGCTGCCGTCGTCAAGGTGCCGGACCGGCGGCTCGACCACTTGGGCGCACTGTATCCCGACCGCAAGCGTGTCTATGCTGAGGTGGAGTACGTGGATTTTCCCTATGCCAGCCTCGGTCAGCACGACCGGAGCGCCGAGGCGGCCTGGATCGGCAGCCTCCGCACCGTTGACGCGCTGGTGGCGGTTGTGCGGGTGTTTGATGACCGGTCCGCTGACCACCTCGCCGGTCCATTGGCCATCGTCGCCGATCTTCAGCTGGAGCTGGTGCTGGCCGACCTGCCGCTTGTGGAGCGCCGGCTGGAGCGGCTCAAGACGGACCTGGGCCGTGCGACGCCCGATGAGCGCCGCAGCCTGATGCAAGAGCAGAGCACGCTGCTACAGCTGCAGACGCAGTTCGAAGCCGAAGTCCCGCTGCGGACGTTGGGCCTGGACGACGATAGCTGGCGACGGTTGCGTGGGTTCCAGTTTCTCAGTGCGAAACCGCTCCTCTTCGTCCTCAACATCGGCGAGCAGCAGCTGGGAGAGAGTGCTGACCTCAATGCGGAGTTTGCCGAGCGCGTTGCCGGTCCCGGTACCGCTGGCTTGGCGCTCTGCGCGCAAATGGAACTGGAGCTGGCGGCTCTGGCCGAGCCTGACCGGCAACCCTTCATGGAAGACCTGGGACTCAGCGAGCTTGCCGCCGGGCGCGTGATCCGGGCGAGCTATCAGGTCTGTGGCTTGAGTACCTTCTTCACCATCGGTGACGACGAGGTGCGGGCCTGGAGCGTGCCTACCGGTACGCTCGCGCCGCAAGCTGCGGGACTCGTGCATACCGACATGGAGCGGGGCTTTATTCGGGCGGAAGTGATCGCCTTCGAGGCGCTGGCCGCAGCAGGTGATATGGCAGCGGCTCGCCGGCAGGGGCTACTCCGCCAGGAAGGGCGCTCATACGGTGTCAACGACGGCGACGTGCTGCACTTCTTGTTCAGTCGCTGAAGCCGGACACTCCTGTCGTCGTTGCTAGGAGGGATGCGGGCCAGGTCAGCCCTGTCTGCTGTGTGCCCGCGAGGACTGGAGCAGCGGGCTTGGCGCATGCTGGGCAGCCTCTCCCTGGCACCGGCACGAGGTACTACGCTGGCGCCAAACTGGTATCGTTTCGGGAGGTGCCGGCGCGGAATCTGGGAGGAGCGAAGGTGGGAGTAATAGAAGCCATCCGCGACGTAGTCGTCATCCTGGTAGCGCTTGCTGCCTTGGCGGCGAATATCGCCCTGATCGTGCTCGTCCTCAAGCTGTGGGGCATGGTGAAGGCGCTACGAGATGAGGTCAGTCCTGTCCTCGGCTCGCTGACACACACCTCCAACACGGTGCGGGAGACGACGTCGCTTGTCGGTGAGCTTGTGATTGGGCCGCTGGCGCGGGCTGCGGGGGTGGCCAACGGCTTTCTGACGCTCGTGCGGGCGCTTACCACCATCGGTCGGGGCGGTCGGCGCCGGGGAGCGGATCGTGTACGTTAGCGGGTCCTTCTGGCGCGGACTGCTGAGAGGTGCCCTGCTTGGTGTGGTGCTAGGCCTGTTGCTGGCACCGCGGCGTGGCGAGGAGACCAGGGCGGCGATCCGTGCCCATCTCGCCAATGCGCGGCGCGAGGCCGAGGCGGCCCGTACCGCGGCCGAGCGGGAAGTCTTACGGCGCTACGAGGTGATTGTGGCCCCGCCTCCGGCCGACGAGTAGGGCGAGGGAACGGATCATGGATACCCTGCGAGTCGCGTATGAAATAGCGGTCGTCGTCTTGGCGCTCATGGCGCTGATCGGCTCGCTCATCGTGGCCGTCATCTTCGGCGGCCTCGCCTTTGTCGTCCATCGCTGGGGAAGCAAGGCGGTGGACGGCGCTCATATCGTGCGGCTCAAGGCGGCGGCCGCTGAGGACGTAGCACACCGCGGTATGCAGCGCGGCGTCGTCGGGCCGGTAGCGAAGGCGCAGGGCTGGGCGCAGTGGCTCAGTACGTTCGGCAGACGCGCCTTGGATGAGCCGTAGGACGACGGGTATCGGCCGGCGGCAAGGGCTACACGGCTGTCACGGCACGTTCATCAGCATGGCGGCGAGGAGGCCGCATGCGACCCCGACGGCCGCGCGGCCATGCAGCGGCTCCTTCCAGAACAGCCACCCCGCGCCGGCCGTGAGCACTGTTGACACCGCTGTCGCGAGTGGGAACGCGGTGGTGCCGCTGACCTGTACAAGCGCCCGCAAGAGCAGCTCGATCTGGACGATGTTCGTGATGCCGATAGCTATGCCGAGTGCGAGGGCAGACCTGGCGGCATGTGGCCGTTGACCCTGGTATTGGCCGTGCTGGCTCAGAGGTTTGGTGAAGCGGTGCCGCAGCGGCCAGCTGAGTACGGAAAGCGCCGTCGCGGTCGCAAACGTGCCGAAGTTGTAGGCCGGCCGCTGCTCCTCTTGACTTAGCTCGGCGAAGGACTTGGCGGCGAGGAGTCCCGTGCCCCCAAGCAGCAGCACGAGGGCGAGAAACCCGACCGTCCCGGCGCGCCTGACGAGCGGGTGCCGCGGTGCGTTTTCCGGGTGGTGCGGCTCCTCCCGCACACCGGCCTCGCGTGGCCGGCGCGCACTGCCGAGCAGGGGTACGGCTACGGCGGCCAGGATCAGCCCCAGCGTCTGCCAGATACTGGGATATTCCTGCCAGATGACGATGGACGCCAATGTCGGGATGGCTACCGACAGGCGGAGCAACGCCACCACGACTGCTACGCTGCTGCGGCTCAACATCACGAAGAGCAGCAGGAACATCGTCTGGTACTGAAAGCCCTGAACGGCACCGAACGCGAGCGCCGGCCAGGTCGGCACTACACCGGACTGCACCAGCACTATCGTCGCGATCACGAATGCGGTGGCGTAGTTGGTGGCGCCGATCAGGAGGTACTGCCGTTGGCGCTGTCGGGCGACGCGGACGGATAGGAGGAACGCCGTGTTGCCCAGGATATGCAGGAGGAGGTAAATCACAGCCGGTAGTTTACAGTTCGGCCCACAGTGATTCCGTAGGAGCGGTGACGTCTGCGCGGAGGCAGCGGTGCCCGCCGAATGTCACGGAATTGTCATCGTAGCGCAGCCGCCCCGTCACATCACCACCCTAGAGTAGGGACTGCCTCGTCAGTCGGCCTCCCGACTGACGTCCATCCTCCTTTTATAGTGCCGGGCGTTCGGTCCCCCAGTCAGCCGGACGCCCGGTCTGCTCCCCCCCACTCGCTGAACCGCGCAGCTGGCCGCACTGCCGGCGGAGGACGGAGCGTTATAATCGGCTGACTAACCTGCGAGTAACCGACTAGCGAGAGGAGCGAGGCACATGAGCATGGCAGATGGCACCGTCCGCGTGGGGATTGTCGGCGCTGGGGGCATTGTACGGCAGCGCCACTATCCCGGTCTGAGCAAGATCGCCGGCGTCGAGCTAGTATCGGTGGCCAACAGTACGCCGGAGAGTACGCAACGGGCGGCCGCCGAGTTCGGTATTCCGACGACCTACGGCAGCTGGCAGGACCTCGTCGCGGCCGACGACACCGATGCCATCGTGATCGGTACCCAGCCGTACTTGCACCGCGAGATTACGGTCGCCGCGCTCGATGCCGGCAAGCACGTGTTCTGCCAGGCACGCATGGCGATGGACTACCAGGATGCGAAGGCGATGTACGAGCGTGCGCTGGCCTCCGACCGCACGACCATGCTCTGTCCGCCGCCGCACTACATGGACGGAGATACGACCATTCGTCGGCTGCTACGCCAAGGCTGCGTTGGTCCGGTCTACAACGTTGTCATGCGCTCCTACAGTGACAACTACCTCGACCCGGACACGCCCATCCACTGGCGCCAGATCGGCCACATCTCCGGCTTCAACACGCTGGAAGTAGGGATGCTCTCCGAGGTGCTCCACCGCTGGCTCGGCTACGCCAAGCGGGTGACGGCCCAGACGTTGACCGCTATCCCGGAGCGGCCGGCCGCGGCCGGTGACGGTCGTAGCGTCGTGGATCGGCCCGACGCGCTGACGGCGGTGGCCGAACTGGAGAACGGCGGCGTGGCGACGTTCCTCTTCAGCAGTGTCGCTCGTGGCGGTGCCGATCGCAACAGCGTCGAAATCTATGGCGCCGACGGTGCCCTGCGCTACAACTTCGGTGCAGACCACCTCTCCGGTATGCGCGGCGACGAGACCGACTGGAGCACGATCCCGATTGACCAAAGCGAGACGCGCGAGTGGACGGCCGAGGCGGACTGGATCGAGGCGATCCGGGCCGGGCAATGGGGATCGCCGAGCTTCTGGGACGGCCTGAAGTACATGGAGATGACCGAGGCCATCTTCCGGGCCGCCGAGACGGGCCAGGCACAGGTGATGCCGTTCGAGGCACTAGAGCAGCCGGCCCGTGCTCGCGCCGCTATCGGCATGTAGCGCGGGCAGTCGTTGGGCGTGCCTCACCCCCGGCCCCTCTCCACCATGTGGAGAGGGGGGAAGCCCGACAAGGGTAGGTTTTCGGCGGGTAAGCATGGGCGGGGCGCGTGAATGGCGTTGGCGTGAGAAGCCCGTACACGCGGCGGAGCAAGACCGCAGGTGGGGCGGAACCTGGATGGCAAGATGCACTTGATGGGTGGTTAGTGGCCTCCCGCTCGACAGCGGGGAGGGATGGCGGCCCTCACCCCCGGCCCCTCTCCACCATGTGGAGAGGGGTGGATTCCTGCTTTCGCGGGATTGCGCGTACCTGGTAGCGCGGCGGTACACGGTGCGGGTGTGGGCGGTGTCTTGGCGGGCGTGCATGTAGGTCAGGGTGCGGGGATTGGCAGGGACGCGGGGCAAGCACTCCTGGCGCAGCCGGTGCAGGCCGGCCGGCGAGGGTACGGTGGCGGTGGGTGCGGCACTCAGACGGTCATGACCCGGCGCCCCCGCCGTTATGGCGAGGGGTCGGCCATGACCCGGTGCCCTCGGGGCGGCACTCAGACAGTACTGACCCGGCGCCCCGGCCGTGGTGGCCGGGGGTACGTCAGCACCCGGTGCCCCTGTGGCGGCACTCAGACGGCCATGCCGCGCCGCGCGCTTTGCGGCGAGGGGTCGCTCATGACCCGGTGCCCTCGGCTGGGTGGCGTTGCCACCGTCATTAGTTAACACGATGATACGTGTACGTCCCTGCCGGGCGGTGCCCGGTGCTCCAGGAAGGTCTTGCATCTGCCAATCCCCGTCAGTGGGACATATCAACGGGGGGTGGGGGAAAGACAACGGCCTAGGGGGCAGACCTACCCCCTGACCCCCTCCCTAAAGGGAAGGGGCTGGAGTGTCGCGGCGTCGGTGAGTCTCACGCTCGGGTTGGGCGGAAGTGATATTGGCCACAGAGAGCACAGAGTGAGGGCCGGCCCCCCTATGGTCCCCCCGCGATGCAGGGGGACGGGACGGTGAGGCGCATTTTCCCGGCTGTGGCCGGGTAGAAGGTGAGTAGGTATGGGAGCAGCGGCGCGGAAGTTTCAGACTATCCACCCGGAGGCGGGCAAGCAGGGCACGAATATAGACGCCGCCAAGTACGAGGCGATGAAGGCTGCCTTGCTGACGGTCGTGCCGGCGGACGATGCCGGTTTCCCGTTTCAGGACCTTGCGGATGCAGTGCGGCCGCATCTGCCGGACGAACTGTTTGCCAACGCCTCCGTCAACTGGTATGTCACCACGGTCAAGCTCGACCTGGAGGCGCGCGGTCTGATCGAGCGGGTAGACGGTGCGCGGCCGCAGCACCTGCGGCGAGTGTCGTAACCGTCACGGCTAGTGGGCCGGGCGTAGCACCTGACCGCCCCGCGCCCCGGTGTGCTCGCCCTGCTCGACGGTCAGAGCGCCGTTGACGAACACGTAGGAGATGCCGGAAGGGTACTGCGCCGGCCGTGCGAGGGTGCCATTGTCCTGGATGGTGGCCGGGTCGAAGACGACGACATCGGCGGCCAGACCCGGACGCAGCACACCGCGGTCGGTGAAGCCGAACTTGGTAGCGGGGACTGCGGTCATCTTGTGGACTGCTGCTTCCAAGGGCATCCAGCCCCGATCCCGGACATAGTCTCCGAGAATACGGGCCGTCCAGCCGAAGTTGGCGGGGTGATTGACGAGCGGCGCGAGCGGTCCCGTAGCACTGGCCGTCCACGAGTCGGCCTCGAACGCATAGAGGGGATGGGTCATCATCTCCTGCAAGTGAGGTTCGCTGTTCTCCTCGCCAACGAGGATGGCATCGCTAATGGCTGCACCTTCGTTGTGGAGGATGTCCAGGTAGGAGTCCATGGGGTCTTGGCCGAGTAGATCGCCGATCTCGACGAAGGACTTGCCAAAGAGGTGCGTGCTGTTGGCGGTGCGGGCCAGCCAGAGCTTGTCCCACTGGTGCTCGGCGATCAGGAGCCAGTAGCGGCTGCAATCGTTCTTCACGCGCTCGCGGACGGCCGGGACGGCGAGCCGCGCGGCGGCGACGGCCGGACCCTCGTCGAACAGCCAGGGCGGCAGGACGGCCGCCATCACGCCGATGCCGGTCGCGTAGCTGGTCGTGTCGCACGACACGTCGAGGCCGCGCCGCCGCGCGGCGTCAATCTGGTCCATCACGCGCGCCCAGGCGCCCGGCGGCGAGCCGCGCCGCGCGAAGTTGTGGGACAGCTGGAGGCGGGCGCCGGCTTGCTCGCAGATGCCGACAATCTCGGCGACGGACTGCTCGAACTCCTCGTTGCGGGTGCGCTGGTGGCAGGCATGCACCCGCCCGGTACGGGCGACGATGCGGCTCATCGCCGTCAACTCCTCGGCCGAGGCCGCCCGCCCCGGCACGTATTCCAGGCCGGTAGAGAGGCCGAGCGCGCCCTCGTCGAGCGCCTGCGCCACCAGACGCTCCATGTGGGCGATGGCGTCGAGAGTGGCCGGTTTCTCGTCGTAGCCCATCACGGCGCTGCGGACGGCCCCGTGACCGACGAGCACGGAGACGTTTCCGCCCAAGCCGCCGGCCGCCAGTGTGTCCAGATACTCGCCGAACGTGCTCCAGGTGACCGTGGTGCCCGGCGAGGAGCGGGCCAGGTCGGTGCTGATGCTCTCGCGGTTGTGGGGAGAGAGCGGGGCGTGGCTGAAGCCACAGTTGCCCAGGATTTCGGTGGTCACGCCCAGCCGGACGGTGCTGTCGCAGGCGCGGTTGGCCAGGATGCTCCAGTCGCTATGCGTGTGGCAGTCAATGAAGCCGGGGGCGATGACCTGGCCCGCCACGTCAATGATGCGCCGGGCGGTGGCGCCGGGCAGGTTGCCGACGGCGACGATGCGGTCGTCTTGGATGGCAACGTCACCGGGCACCCAGGGCGCACCGCTGCCGTCCACCAGCCGGCCACCGCGCAACAGTACGTCGAGCATTGTGTGTTCTCCGTTGCGAGCTTGTGGTCTGCCAAGAATGGCTCGCCTTAGTCTACTGCACGGGCGGGAGAGGGGGAGCACCTCACCCCCTGACGGGCCAAAGCCGCACGGATAGTGCCAGGTGTGGTGCGGCTTTAGCCCATCACCCGGCCCCCTCTCCACCATGTGGAGAGGGGGATTCTGCCGCCCGTCACGCCCGTCGGTTCACCCATCATTGCAGGGCATGTGGGGACCGCCACTGTGGGTGAAGAGGTACAGCGTATCGCTCAGGCTACCTCGATATCGGTAAGGGCGAAGTCGTCGCCCTTGAATAGAAGTGGCTCGCTGGTGGCTTCCGCCAGCGCGTAAGAGAAGCAGTCACCGAAGTTCAGTGCCGCAGGGTGACGACCCTTGCCGAACCGTCGCCAAGCCCGGCGCGCGGCCTCCACATGGTCGGGCGTGACCGAAACTAGCTCAATCCTTGCCCCGGCCAAGAACCTATCGAGCTCGTGTCCAGCCGCCTCTCCGCCGCGTCCCTCGACCACGATTGCCGCTTCGAGGAAACTGGCGACCGACATGCGGCAGGGCGATGCCATCGTGATCGCTCGCGCATAGCGTTCTGCATCGGATTCGTGGAACAGGATGGCGAGGATCGCCGATGTGTCAACAATCACTTGGGTAGCCCCTGCTCGTCGTAGAGCACAGCGCCGTGTTCGGCGGCTGTTGGTCCCTCGCCGACGAGGCGGGCGCAGCGTTGGCCAATTGCAAGTAGCTCCTGCACACGGGCCTCGGCACTGCGCTGGCGTTTCTCGCGCGCCAGGCGTTCCTGGAGGGCGACCGTAATCGCGCCGGTCATGGTCTCGCCGGTGATCCGAGCCAACTCACGGGCCAGCCGGCAGGTCTCGTCGTTCTTGATGTTGAGGCTCATCGGTTTGCCTTGGGTAGAAGTGTGTGGAACCAGTCTACCGGATGAGGGGCCGGGGAGTACGGCCGGCTGCGTATAGGAACGCACGCCTACAATACTTCCGGGTCCAGAGGCTGCGTTCGTCCCGCGCGGTGCGCCGCCAGGGCCTCGTCGGCCAACCGCGCCAGCAGGTCTTCCGACTCTGGACGGTTGAGCAACTCGTCCCAGCGCCGCTCCGAATCCAACTCCGCGAGCAGGAAACGGGCAAATGTATCCTGCTGCGTCTGTGGTAGTTTGGCGGCTTTCGCAAAGGCTTGCTGAAGAAGCTCGGTCATCGGCGTCGCACCCTTATGCGTGGGCAGCCTGGCTGGGAGCAGCTGCTCCGGTACACGCTACCACGTTCGCTACGAACGCTACCATGCTAGAGAGGAGCGATGAGAGGTACACGGGCCAACTGGTAGGAGGCGGGTTGGACCTAACCCCCGGCCCCTTCCCTCCAGGGAAGGGGAGCAATGGCGCTAACTAAGCAGTTGACAACACGCCGGCTAGAGCCTTGAATGGGGAACGGCGCGGATTGTCTGGGGCCCCCCGATCCCGTTCAGCGGGTGAGAGGCCAGTTCATCCCCGCGCTGTTTTATTTTCCCCAGGGATTCACTACCTTGATCCCACAGCCGGCAAAGTCGGCTACGTTCCTGGTGGCAACCGGTGCCCCTCGGGAGCGGGCAATCGCCGCGATCTGACAGTCGGCCTGACTGATGGGCCGGCCAGCGGCGCGGCGGGCCGCCGCTATCACGGCATACGTGCGGGCGGCTGCACTATCGAAGGAGAGAATGCGCCTAGAGAAGTCTTCCCGTAGCGTACTCTCAATCTCGGCGGCGAGCCGCTCGCGACGGTGGCCGGCTGGCAGAATCTCGACACCGTAGCGCAGCTCGGCCTCGGTGACCGCGGAGATAAACAGGCTTGTCCCAGGTTGCCTGGCCACCCAGTCCACGACGCTGGGATTGGGTCTAGGGCGTATCAGTTCCGAGACGATGTTGGTGTCGAGGACGATCATCGGCGGATGCTCAGTCGAAACGTGGCGGTTCGCGCGCCGGCTCGCGCGGTGGGAGGTCAAGCTCTACGCCCCCCAGAGGCGCAAAGCGTTTGCGAATGGCAGTGGCCAGGTTCTCCGGTGCCGGAGGCTCCGGCCCTAGCACCGCCCGCAAGATGTCGCAGACTTCCTCCTCCGGCGAGCGGCCATGCCGGGCCGCCCGGTGTTGTAGTCGTTGCTGAAGCTCGGCGTCGAGGTTACGGATCGTGATACTGGCCATGCTTGCACCTCCGCCCGTCAGGCTCCTCCATCGTACCATGCCTGCACTGCAAGTACGTGTGCTGCCGTAGACATCGCCGGGACCGGCTCGCTGTGGCGTGGATTCCTGCGAAAGCGGGAATGACGGTGGCGGCCGCAATAACAGGGGGACGGGGTGAGGTTGGCCCCCCTATGGTCCCCCCGCTACGCAGGGGGACGGGGGGAGGCTGGCTTTACAGGGCGACTGTGGTGTCGGTGTCGCCGGCGGCGAGGGCGTGCATGTAGGCGAGGATGAGGTCGCGGGTGCGGTAGGTGCCGAACTGGGCCTCGTCTTCGCGGGAGACACGCGAGTACAGCCGGCGACCGGGTTCCAGGTCTCGTCCGTCCACTCAATCGCCGACGGCATACTATCGCATCCTTATGCTGTTGTGTGGCAGTCCCACCGTGCTGACGGATGTATTCTACAGAACATGTGTTCCTATTTCCACTCGGCGACAATTACAGCCCCATGCCTCGAATCCTGTCCACAAAACGGGCAGTAAGATGGCGGTCCTATCCAGACTCCGATAGCTGGATGTCCGATCCCAGGACCTCCACTCCGTCTACGCCCTTCACCTTGATGAAGTGTTCCATGGACCTCTTCAAGCGTTCCTCTTCGTCGGATGGCCCGATCGTGATTGACTTTATTGGGAGGCTCGAATGGAAACCTTCTACATATGGTCTGAGGAACCGCGTGCCCGGTAGATAGCAGATGGCATCGAGATTGGCTCGTCCACCCATGTAGACGATCCTCCACTCCTGTTCGTGTTCGAAGACAGGGTTCTTTAGGAAGACAGCGGCATTTATGAAAGTGATCAGAGCCTGTAGTCGAAAATCCGGCAGGTCTTTGAATTGCAGATGTCGGTGTAGTTGTTCACACAATTCCTTGGCGAGATCCTCTTGTTTGTGAGTGCTATAGATAACCGACCCTATCGTTCCTTCAGATGGCTGGCCCTTAAAGCAAAGTTTATCGAGTCCGGGTCCAAATGTGATACAACAGCCATTTCGTCCCGAATACATCTCCCATTGAGTTAAGCTGTCCTTCGCTAGTGAAAGGCAGAAAATGAACGGCTGCGCTTTACCATAAAGCAGCTGATAGTCGGCCTTTCTGATAAGACTCTGAATAGGTTCGGAATTCATCTGTTTTGCGGCGTCACACATCTTTTTGAGACCATGATTCAGCTCGGTTGGATCGTTGCAGAATGAGGCATGGAAAAGCCTCAAGCTTTTCCCTTCGATTATCTTCATGGCGGCTTCTGGGTTTGTGTAGTGGTGAATTTCACTCGGTCTCTCTTGTTCACGATACTTGTCAATAATGCTATTCCGTTCCGTCTCAAACGCGGTGGGGTTGAATTCTTGGTTCATTAAGTCTGAACTCCTGAAGAATCAAATGGCCTACACCGCCACCACCGTCTCCGTGTCGCCGGCGGCGAGGGCGTGCATGTAGGCGAGGATGAGGTCGCGGGTGCGGTAGGTGCCGAACCGGGTCTCGTCTTGGTGGCGGACGATGGGGAAGGTGCTGAGGACGTAGGCGGCGTCCTCGCGGGTGAGGCCGTAGAGGTGGAAATAGAGGGCGTCGAGGCGGGCGCGGAGGTGGCGGCGCTTTTCCTCGTCCCAGCGGAACGGCTCGCCGTCGTAGCCGAGATCGCGGGCGAACGGGGCCAGATCGTGGGCGGTGTAAGTGAGGCGCAGCACGTGGTCGCGGACCAACTCGCGGGCGGTGGTGCTGCCGAACGGCCGGTCGTAGTCGGCGGGGGCAATGACGGGGAGCTGCTCAATGATAAACAGGTTCAGAGTCTGGCCTTGTACTTTCTGCCGCGTCACGAAGTCGAAAGCCATCGCGTTGAGATTAGCGGCTAGTAACCATTCGTTGCGATTTGCCGTTTCCGGCCTCAGAATCGGCACTTTGTTCCCGAAACCGACTGCCGGGAAGAGCGCGGCGATAAAGGTTCTCGCATTTGTGGGCGCTGTGATCTCTTTGAATCCGAGTACCCAATTCGATTCCGAAGTCCAGCCGCATTCAGATGCCGGCACATTGAACTGATGGTCTGGCAGCCAATTCGGATTGGCGTGCTCGTCGAGCGTGGCTTCTCGTGGTTGCGCGGGCCGGTTGAGGTTTTCCGGTTTGACCACGACGCTGGCGGCGCGATGATCGAACGCCTGGACCATCTTGCCCTCGTAGAGCGGCAGATACAACTCCTCGCCTCGCTTCCAGCGGTTGCCCTGGACGGGGTAGAAGCCGGCGGCTTCAAGCTGGGCGGCGGTACGGAAGAGGTGTGAGTCGTTGGTCATGTCGAACATACGCACATATCGGACGGGCCAGGTGCAGTGCTCTTGGCCGGCGGAGCGGTCTACGAGGACGGGATGGCGCTCGTAGATGCGGCGGGTGATCTCGGCATCGCGCCGAGTGCGGAAGACGGGCGCGGTGCCGGTGTTCGGGTTGACGCGAGTGAAGTCGTCCGCTGTTAGCGGGAAGCAGCGGTCCTGGTCGTTGATGGTGGTGGTGTCGTGGAGGAAGAAAGCGCACTCGGTTTCATCGAACTGCCGCCGCTCGCCACCGAAGATCAGGGCTACGAACTTGAAACGCCCGTCCACGTCGGGGAAGAAGGGTGGCAGGTTGGTACCAAGGCGGCGGTTCTCGAAGTCGAATAGGCCGGACACGCGGCCGTTGGTCGAAACGGTCTTGAAGAAGCGGGCGGCGGTCTTGTCGGCGTAGATGCCCGACGGCGTGAGCAGGCCGACGAGGCCGTCGGGCTTGATCAGGTGCATGGCGCGCTCGACGAACAGCGAGTAGAGGTTGATGTCGCCGCCGCCGAGCAAGGGGTAGTGCCCGGAGCCGCGCACCAGTTTGCCGAGCGTGTCGGCGCGCTCCTTGGCGGCGTCGAACGCGGCGGCGAGGGGGCTGCCCTGTTTGCGTAGCCGCGCGATGCTGCGCCGCCGGGCGGCTGCGGTCGGCGCGAGCGCCAGCGCGGGCGAGCGGGTCGCAAACCACTCTACTTCCTGGAGCTTGATGCGGTCCCAGGGCGGGTTGCCGATCACGGCGTCGAAGCCACCTTGCGGCCGGGTCTGCTGCCACTGGTGCCAGACGCCGGGGAAGGCGACTTCCCAATGGAGGAAGTGCTCGCGGTCGGCGGTGGACTTGGCGGTGTGCCAGAGGGACTGGAACGTCGGTCCCCCTGTGGTCCCCCCGCCGGGCGGGGGGACGGGCGCACGGCCCTCACCCCCGGCCCCTCTCCCGCGGGGAGAGGGGCGAGTGGTGCCCGGCGGGGGGACGGGCGCAACATGTTGCGCCCCTACGGTTTGGCCGCTACCTACCCCAGTCAACTGTTGCGAGGGGGGAGTGGTGCCCGGCCCCCGGGCGAGGAGTGTGTAGGCATCGGTGGTGCTGCCGAGCGCCTCGCCTAGCGGCGCTTGGAACGCAGCCTGCTCCCTCCGCTTCATGCCGGCGGTGAGCCAGGAGAGGCCGGACAGGAAATCGAGCAGGCCGCGTAGGTCCTCGGTCGTGTCCTCGACGCCGCGGAACAGGAGGGCCGATGCTCGGACCTCGGCAATGTCGGCGTCGGACAGTGCCTCGATCTCCTGCATCGTCTTGGTGGCGGTTTCCGCGCCGGCAATGGCCGAGCCGGCGAACACCCCGCCCAGACGATTCAACTCGCCGACAGCATCCCACACGCGCAGGCCGAGCAGGGAGTCGCCGCAGCGCAGGTGGTGGTCCAGGAAGGACAGCGGGGCGCCGACGGTAAAGCTGTGGAGCCACAGCGACACTTTCGCCAGCTCGACCGCCAGGGGGTTCTTGTCCACGCCGTAGATGCAGCGCTTGAGCACCATGCGCCGGATGATGGCCTGGTCGGTGAGCTGGGCCGTGTCCATGACCCAGTCGGACTCGGCAGTGCGCTTGAGGATGTCCCGCCGGATTGACTCCACGCGCTCCACCAGCGGTGAGACATACGGTTCGTGCAGCCACGCCGGGACCGCCGGGACGTACTCGACTAGCTCGGCGATGTAATCCGAGAGATAGTCCACGGCGGTGACGAGGAAGTGACCGCTGCCCATGGCCGGGTCGAGGATTTTCAGATCGAGCACCGCCGCGGCCGGATCGAGCCGGCGTAACTCGGCGAGGCGCTCGGCTTGGGACCGGCAGTCGCTCTTCAACTCGGCCGCCGTGGCCTCGAACTGCGCCAGGCGCTCCTCCACCAGTGGCTGCAAGGTGCGCTCCACGATCAAGTCAACCAGCTCCTGGGGCGTGTAGAAGCTGCCGCTGTCCTTGCGAGCGTAGGGGTTGGGCCGGATGGTGACGCGGCCGTCATCGTTGCGGAGCGGCTCGCGCTCCAAGAGGCGCTCGTAGATCGAGCCGAGCTGCTGAACGGACATGTCGCGGTAGTTGATGAACCGGCGATGGCCGTCCGTCTCGGTGTGGCTCAGGTCGTAGATGATCGGGGCCAGCTGCGCGTCGGGGAGGCGGACAGTCTCCAGCAGGGGGGCAGTGTCCGTGGCGAACAGCCCACCGTTATACGGCGGCAGGCCGATGTCCGGGTCGCCCTCGTCAATCAAGCGCCACAGGTTGAATAGCTTGTCGTAGTAGCCGGTGGCTCTGTTCGAGAAGACGGCGCCTTGCGCCATCCGGCGGGCAATGTGCTCGCGGACCGGTTGCCGCAAGCCGTAGCTTTCGTACCGCGCGTCGTTGACGGGGAGCAGGCCGCGATCCTCGGCGTAGAGGACGAAAAGCAGGCGATAGAGGCAGATCAAGGCCGCCTGGCGCACCTGCTCCAGGTCTGTGTCGTCGTCACCTTCAACTGTCTCCAATGTGGCGTCATCGTCGTCAACTAACTCCGCGGCGTCAGCTAGCGCCTGGA
Source organism: Chloroflexota bacterium (assembly GCA_965220865.1). Classification (GTDB taxonomy): domain Bacteria; phylum Chloroflexota; class UBA11872; order UBA12225; family JAJDUF01; genus JAJDUF01. Next base: position 480,095 of record OZ244848.1, on the reverse strand, counting down.
CGAGGTTGGGAAACACACGCTCGAACACCACGCCGGAGAGGTCCTGGGCGACCTGCTCCTCGTAGCGGCGCCCCTCGGCGAGGGCATCTTCCAGGAAGGTGGTCGTTGCTCCCGCTTGGCGGGTGAACGAGTCGCGCTGGAATAGGAGGTAGAAGAGGCGGAGCGCATCGTCATCGTCGTCGGAGCGGATGACTGCGGCCAGGTCGGCTTCGTAGTAGCCGGTGGCGCGCGGCCGGGCACGGTAGTCGTAGAGCCGCCACACAGCGCCGTTGGTCAGGATGCCCCAGCGAATGGCGCTCTCGGAGGCGATGTCGGCTGTCGCCAGGTAGCGCAGAATCTGGCCGTGGGGGGTTCTGGCTTGTCCGCCGGCGTCCTCGTCGCGGGCATCCAGAGCCAGACCAAAGCGTTTGCTCTCCTCGACGACCGTGGCATCTTGGTACCGATCTTCAGCGCGGGGTCGTGCGGCGGCGCGGTCCTTGGCCGCGGGGTCGGTGAAGAGGAGGTAGTCGGGGATATCCTCGTTGCGGCCGGAGCCTTGCTGCGGTAGATAGTGGTTCCATCCCAGGGCCTCCAGGATGGGCCGGATAAGCTCCTGCTCGGTGACTGCTTCGTTGGGTGGCTGCCGTCCGTCGGTGAAGGGCACATACGCCGGGGCGACTGCGCTGCGGAAAGCGGTCACTGCTGCGGCTGCCGACTGCCACTCAGCGGTGGCCTTGATGCCGGCGGTCAGGAAGTAGTGGGTGAATAGCTGGCCGGGCATGGCACATCCTACACGCGGGCGGCGGCGCAATGGAAACCGGCTATACGTTGGGTACACGGTACACCAATGGTGGGTGAGCCGCCGCTCTGAGGGTGAAGGGCCGGAATGACCAGCACCGTGCGTGCCGATTGCCCCGTTGCTCCGGGCGTGGGAGGCGGGTACCATCAGGGCAGACAGCACCGGCGGCGTTACGTCGCGAAGGAGAAACGGATGCGTATTGCGATCAACGGATTTGGCCGCATCGGTCGTCAGGCCTTCAAAGCGCTGGGCGAGCGGCACCCCGACCTGGACATCGTCGCCATCAATGATCTCTTCGATAGCGACACCAACGCTCACTTGCTCAAGTACGACAGCAACTACGGCACGTTCGACGGCACGATTGAAGCGACCGATATGGGCCTGGTCGTAAACGGGCACGAGATCAAGGGCTGCTCGGAGCGTGAGTGGACCGACCTACCGTGGGGCGAGCTTGGAATTGATCTGGTCATCGAGGCGACCGGGGTGGGTACGGCGCGGGCGATGGCGGAAAAGCACCTGACGGCGGGCGCCGGGCAGGTGCTCATCTCCGCCCCGGCGACGGACGAGGACCTCACGGTGGTGCTCGGCGTGAATGACGAGCGGTACGATCCCGAACAGCACCGCATCATCTCGAATGCGTCCTGCACGACGAACGGGCTGGCACCGGTGGTGAAGGTGCTGTGGGACAGCTTCGGGATCAGCAAGGGTGTGATGACCACCATACACGCCTACACCAACTCCCAGCAGGTGCTCGACGTGGCGGGGCCGAAAGGCGCGGCCGACCGCGAGCTACGCGCCGGCGCCATGAACATCATCCCGACGAGTACCGGCGCCGCCCGCGCGGTGGCGCTCGTGCTCCCCGAGGTGAAGGGGATAGTGGATGGCCTGGCCTACCGGGTGCCGACGCCGACCGTGAGTATCGTCGAGTTCATTGCCATGGTGCGCCGAGCGACGGCGGTGGATGAGGTCAACGCAGCACTGCGCGCTGCTGCCGCCGGCCGGATGGAAGGCGTGCTCGACGTGACCGACGCACCGCTGGTTTCGATGGACCTCAAGGGCAACACGCACTCGTCCATCGTAGACTCGCAGCTGACGATGGTGATGGGCGACGATCTCGTCAAGGTCGCGGCCTGGTACGACAACGAGTGGGGCTACGCTTGCCGGGTGGCCGATATCACGAATCTGATCGCGAGCCGCATGCCGACGGCGTAATGATGAGCGGCCAAGCCTCCGGTGGTCACGAGCCGCCGGGGAGGGTAAACAGAGCCGGAGGTTTGGCCATCAGAGGCGCACGGTGAACAAGCAAACCATCCGCGACATCGCCGTAGCCGGGAAGCGGGTGCTGGTGCGCGTGGACTTCAATGTGCCACTCGACGGCACCCGGATTACGGACGACACGCGCATTCGCGCCGCGCTGCCGACGATCAACGCCCTCCGCGCCGCCGGTGCGCGCGTCGTGCTGCTGTCCCATCTCGGCCGGCCCAAGGGGACCGTCGTCGCGGCGCTGCGTTTGGCTCCCGTCGCGGCCCGTCTGAGCGAGCTGCTGGGCACTGCGGTCGCCACCGGCGGCGCGTGCATCGGGCCGGCGGCCGAGGCGGTCGTGGCCGGCTTGCGGCCGGGCGAGGTGGCGCTGCTGGAGAACGTGCGCTTCCATCCCGGAGAGGAGCGGAACGATCCGGCCTTTGCCCGTGCGCTCGCCCAACTGGGTGACATCTACGTCAACGACGCATTTGGCGCGGCGCACCGTGCCCATGCCTCGACGGAGGGTATTGCCCACGTGCTTCCGGCCGTCGCGGGCCTCCTGCTGGAGCGCGAGCTAGAGGTGCTGGGCAGCGCCCTAGAGCAGCCGGAGCGGCCGTTCGCAGCGATTATCGGCGGCGCCAAGGTCTCGGACAAAATCGAGGTCATTGACCACCTGCTGACGCGCGTGGATGAGTTGCTGATCGGTGGTGGCGTTGCCAATACGTTCCTTCGCGCCCAAGGCTACGAGATCGGTCGCTCGCGGCACGAGCCGGACAAGGTTGCGCTCGCCGCAGAGCTACTGCAGCGGGCCGGGCAAAGCGACTGCGAGCTACTGCTGCCGACCGATGTCGTGGTGGCGCCCGAGGCGGCGGCCGACGCGCCGCATCAGGTCTTCGCCGTGGACCAGGCGCCGGCCAACGGCATGATCCTGGACGTCGGCCCGCAGACGACCCAGCACTACGCGCAAGCGGTGGAGTCGGCGCGCACCGTCATTTGGAACGGGCCGCTGGGTCTCTTCGAGATCAAGCCGTTCTCCGCCGGCACCCGTGCGCTCGCCGCCGCCGTCGGCCACTGCCCCGGCACGACGATAGTGGGCGGCGGGGACTCCATTGCGGCCATCGAGCAGGCAGGTCTGAGTAGCCGGATCACCCACGTCTCGACCGGCGGGGGCGCCTCGCTGGAGTTCTTGAGCGGGCGCACCTTGCCCGGCGTCGCGGCCCTCGCGGACCGGTAGCCGGCCTCAGCAGAGAACCACGCAAAGAGAGCAATGATCTTTGAACTGTATAGTGAGGTAGCGCTGACTTACGACATGCCGGCGGAGGGACTGCGCCGCGGTGACGTGGCGACGGTAGTAGAACATCTTCCGACGGGAGCGGGTGAAGACGGCTACATACTAGAGGTCTTCAATGCCGTTGGCGAGACGGTAAAGGTGATCCCGGTCCCGGCCTCGGCCCTTGATCCGCTGATGGCCGACGAGGTGTGGTCCGTGCGGTCGCTGATAGGCACCGCTCGTTGACGACCGCGAGGACGCAATTGATGCAAGTGACAATACCGGATGAATTGCGCCGATTTCTGGATGACGGCGATCAGACGACGGATGCCGTCCTGACCTACTATGCTGTGCTCGGCCTCTACCAATCTGGGCGCATTTCCGGCGGTAAGGCGGCCGAGTTACTGGGTCTGCCGAAGTGGGACTTCCTGGAGCAAGCGGCCGCTGCCGGAGTCCCATACTTCCGGTACGCACCCGGCGAGTTGGCCCGCGAGCTCGAGTCACTCCGCAAGTTAGACGAGACCGTTGGCTGATTCCGGATCAGTAGTTGCGGACTCTGCTCCCCTAATCGCCTTGGCGGCTATCGGCGAGTTCTGGCTGCTCCGTCGTCTATGGGGACATCTTCTCATTCCTCCAACGGTCTATGATGAGGTGGTGACCCACGGTGCCGGCAGACCTGGTGTAGTGCAGGTCAGGGATGCACGCTGGGTTGAGCAGCGAGTCCCATTTTAGACGGGATGTTCGTGCGAGCCCTACTCAGAGACCTTGATAGGGGAGAGAGTGAAGCGCTTGTTCTCGCCCGCGAGGTAGGCGCGCGCTTCGTCCTCGTGGATGAACGGGCTGCACGACGCTTCTGCGTGGAGCTTGGATTGATTCCCGTCGGCACCCTCGGCGTACTGCTTAGGGCTAAGGAGCACGGTCTCATCGCCTCCATCCGAGACAGGATCGACAGACTCTCTGAGGCAGGGTTTTACTTGAGCGAGGGCGTCAAGCAAGAAGTTCTGAATCTTGCCAGTGAGTCTGATAGCACGGTCTAGTGGTGCAGCCAAAGAGCGGGGACGCTACAATCCTGACAGGCCGGTTCTCGCTGATGGAATAGTGCCGGCCGTGTGGGGACTGAGGGATGCCTGCCAATCTGACACCGGCCTACTACGAGGCAGAAGAAGAGTACCGCCAAGCCGGTACCATCGAAGAGAAGCTGAAAGGGCTGCGCCGGATGCTGGCGGTCATGCCCAAGCACAAGGGCACCGACCACCTGCGGGCCGACCTCCGCACGCGGATGTCCAAGCTCCGGGACCAGGCCGAGACACAATCCCGCTCCGGGAGCCGCTGGAATCCCTATACGGTCCGCAAGGAGGGCGCGGGACAGGTCGCGCTCGTCGGGCTGGCCAATGCCGGGAAGTCGCACCTTATGGCTGCGTTGACCGGGGCAAAACCGCGCGTCGCCGACTACCCATACACCACGCTGGAACCCCAGCCGGCGATGCACCGCTACGAAAATGTCCATATCCAACTGGTGGACCTGCCGCCCATTGACATGCATCACACCAGTGGCTGGATACGGTCGCTGGTGCGACAGGCGGACGTGCTCCTCGTCGTCCTCGATCTTGCGTCCGACCCGGTAGAGTCGCTGGAGCTGGTGCTGGAGGAGCTGACGAACATCGGCCTGGAGCCGGTCGTTCGGCTGCCGGATGGCACTGACGATGAGGTCGGGAGGTCGGCCGAGCCAAAACGGGTGCGGGTCGTCGGTACGCACCTGGACCTCCCCGGTGCTGGGGAAGCCGGCGCTGCCTTGCAGGCGGAGTACGGTCAGCGGTTTCCCACGCTGGCAGTCAGCGCGACCGCCGGTGATGGACTGGACGCGCTGGGCCGCTGGCTCTTCGCGGCCCTGGACATGGTGCGCGTCTATACGCAGGCTCGGAGCCAGAAACCCGACTACGACCGGCCGGTCGTGCTCCGTCGGGGAGCCACGCTCGAAACGCTGGCCGCGGCCCTGCACATCGAGTGGATGGGTACGGTGAAGTACGCGCAGGTTTGGGGCAACGGCAAGTTCGACGGCCAGCACGTCAGCCGGACCTACGTGCTCGAAGACGGCGACACCATCGAGCTACGCATGTAGCCCCGGTAACCCCGGCTCCCAGCCACTACGTTTGTCAGGGCACCATAGGGGGGCTGGGTTGGCCTGAGTGTTCCCCGCCGCCGGCCGTTAGGCTGCGGGTGTCCTTATTCCTGTGGAAATGCTGCACCAGCACCAGCCCAATGGTAGTGATGGACACTATGACTATCCCTCCATGGATGAATCGGAGCGCACCGGCGGGGAACGTGTCCCATAAAGACCATACGGCGATTGTAAATCCGGTAAGCCCCAGCACTAAGTACGTGACAAGGACAGCGATACGCTGCTTGCTGGTTCTTACCTGAGCCATAAAGACGGCTATGATGGCGTACACAAAAACACAGATTGCTGCGGTCCAGCCGGCTCTGATGAAATGCACCCCGATTTCTGCGCCAGAGAGGTACCCGGCCGCCCACCATAACGCATCCAGAATCTCCACGGCGATGATAGCCGTGAGAACGTATATCACCCGGCGCAGCACGTGGTAGATTCGATCCGGTCCGATCACTACCAGGGACAAGTATCCGGCATACGTTCCGCACAACCCAATGCCGATCAGCGAGAACATCGCCCTGCGAAGCTCGTTGGGGCCGCCCGCAAAGTCAGTCCACACTTGCCAGATCATTATGAGCAGCCCTACGCTTAGGAGGGCTGCCCATATCACCGGAAGGTAGGACAGGGCCGGCCAAAGCGCCCCGTCTCGGCCGTGGTAGCTGTGGACGAGGTAAGAGTTGGCAGCAACACTCAGCATTATCCCAACAATGATGAGCATGCTGAACAGCAAGTCCGGAAGGTTGATGAAAGCGAGGTCAAAGCGGAGCGAAAGGAGTCCGATAGTGGTCCACGTGAGGACGCCTACGGCGGCAGACCAAATCAGTATCGGGGCCACAATTTCCAAGAAACCGCCGGATGTATCTATTTTCAGAAAACGCCGGTATTTGCTCCTATCCTCACCTGTCGCCTCAGGAGCGTCATCCGGGCGCGGCCGGCTCTCGCCTGCGCTTGCCGCGACCGGAGTAGCGTCCTCTGAGACAGGGGCGCCGCATCGCATGCAGAACTTCGCATCTTCAGCCAGTTGGGTGCCACAGTTCGAGCAGTGTCTGTTCATTCGACTGCCTTCCTTCTAACTAACTGGCTGGGATTGCTGGCCCCCCCCGCCAAGAAGCGCTTACTGGCCGTAGGGTACCTGAATGGCCGCTGCCGGACAAGGTATGATGTGTCCGAGCCTGTTCGCCGTCGTCCACGCATGACAGGTAAGGTCAGGCCGATAGATGGCCGCGAAACACATCCCGGTGACGAGGCTTGACATTGCGGAGCCGGAGCGTTGCCGGCATAGGGGGTACTGGCCTTGTTTCGCTATGTATCGGTTTTTGCGCTTACTTCCGTCATTATCGTCGGAATGATCGTCGCCGTAGTCATATTCTACGAAGACACTACCCCCGCGCCGCGCGCTACTGACACCCCGGCGGCTGTGTTGCGCTCCACCGACACTCTAACGTCGGCGCCACGGATCACGTCTAGGCCCGATCCAGCGGCCACACCGCGGCCCACGCGCACGCCCCAGCCGCCGACAGCCACACCTTGGCCCACGCTGACGCCCTTGCCTAGGGCGACGCCCTATCCAACTGGTGATCCTGAACTCTACAGCGCGATTTGGCGGGGCACCACTAGCAATGAGGAGTTGCAGGCTCTCGTCAACAGAGGCGCGGAGGTGAATGCCAGCAACGACCAAGGCGATCCATTCCTGTACACCGCGATTTGGCGGGCCTCTCCTGAAAAAGTGCGAATCCTGGTTGCAGCCGGTGCGGATGTGAACGCGCGAGATGCCGACAACGATCCGCTGCTATACACGGCGATTTGGCGGGACAGGACGGAAGCGCTGAGGATTCTGGTGGACGCTGGCGCGGACGTGAACGCGCGAGACCACGATAACGATCCGCTGCTGTACACGGCGATATGGCGGGACAAACCGGAGGCGGTGCGAATTCTGATCGCTGCTGGCGCAGACGTGAACGCCAGACGGGCCAACGGAGAGTCGCTGCTGTACACGGCGATTTGGCGGCGCAAAACGGAGGCGCTGAAGATTCTCGTCGCCGCTGGCGCGGACGTGAATGCGAGGAGGGCCAATGGCGAGTCGCTCCTATCCGCAGCGCGTCGGCGGGGCACCGCTGAAATGGTGCAGATTCTTGTCGCCGCTGGCGCTAGAGAATAGTTGCAGACCGTTGTTGAGCGCGCGGGCAGTGAATCCGTGGAGATCAAGGAGCTATCCGCTGCGGGCCCTGGCCTCGGTCCGGGTGCCCTACCTATATGGAAGGTGGAGCCGGCGACTCCGTAAGCTGGCAATGGCAGTAGCCGATCAAGACTCAGGCCCGGGTACTGTTCCCATCCGGTGTGTAACCTGCCCCTTGTGCAACTTGCACAAACGACGGTGAGCAGGTTCGGATACATCACACGTCGTTCGGCCACAGCCGCTCGCGTATCTTATAGCTCAGAAGCGTTGCTCACTGGTTCAAGCCGAGATGAGCAGCAAACCTAGCCAACCGGAGGGAACAGGGATGCCAGCAGAAGCCATCATCGGAGTAGCAGCTTTCGCCGGACTCTTAACCCTCTGGACCATCGCGCCGACCATTATTCGCAAGCGCGGTAAAGCGCGGTAAGTAGTAGACGCAGGACCGGCCCACGTCGCACTCGCTGCCACGGGCTCTCGTCAGTCCACAACCTCAGCAGCGCTCTCGCCTGATAAGCCCATAGGTCCTAGCCGCTGCTTACCCTTCGCATCGGCGAGCAGTGCGAAGCCCTAGCTTTATCGGAGGCTAGGTGGTTGTGGAGGTGGCCGCCGGTCTTGGGTAGCTCGCAAGCGCCGTGTAAGGGAACGGTTGCCTTGCACTCGTGGTTGGTTGCACTCGTGCTGGGACAAGGAGGGGGAAGACGGATGAACGACCGCAGGGACTATCGGCAAACTCAGAGCCAGGATCGCCCGGCAGCGCGACGTTGGTCGCGGACCGGTTTGCTCCTGGGCACCCTCGGACTCGCGTTGGCGCCGACCGCTGCGCTCGCGGCCGGCGATCCTACGGGTGGTGATCCCGGCAGCCAGGACGCGCTGCGGGCGGCGAACTTCTCGTGGGTGCTCGTGGCCGCCTTCCTCGTGTTCTTCATGCAGGCCGGCTTCGCCTTCCTGGGCGCCGGCTTTATTCGCGCCAAGAACACGGTCAACTATCTCACCAAGAGTTTCCTCGATTTCTGCATGGCTTCGCTCTCGTACTGGGCGTTCGGTTTTGCCCTCATGTGGGGTGGCTCCAAAGCGGCCTCCGGTCTCGACGATGGTAACGCGATCATCGGCTACTCCGGGTTCTTCCTGACCGGCGACGCCTACGACGTGGACACGATCCTGAGCTGGTTCTTCCAGATGGTCTTCGCCGCGACTGCTGCGACTATCGTCGCTGGTGCCGTTGCCGAGCGCACCAAGGTCAACGCCTACCTCGCCTACAGCTTCATTGTCGGCGCGATCATCTACCCGATCTACGGCCACTGGGTCTGGGGTGGTGGTTGGCTCGGCAGCCTAGAGCTAGGAACCGGCGTGAAGGACTTTGCCGGCAGCGGCGTGGTTCACGCCGTCGGTGGATTGGTCGGACTGGCCGGCGCCTGGATGGTGGGACCACGGATTGGCAAGTTCAACGCGGACGGCACGCCCAACCGCATCCGCGGCCACAACATGATGTACGTCTTGATGGGCACGTTCATCCTGTTCTTCGGCTGGTTCGGGTTCAACCCCGGCAGCACGCTCGCCGCCGGTGACCTGCGAATTGCCGTGATCGCCACGAATACCTTCCTGGCCGGCACTACCGGCGCCGTCGCGGCCATGTACATCACGATGGTACGCAGCGGCGGCAAGGTGGACTTGGAGATGTCCTGCAATGGTGCCCTGGCCGGGCTGGTCGGCATCACAGCGCCGTGTGCCTACGTTGCGCCGTGGGCCGCGGTAGTGATCGGCGCGATTGCGGCCGTGGTGCTCATCCTGAGCTTGTCGTTCGTCGAGCGCGTGCTCAAGGTGGACGACCCGGTAGGAGCCGTCTCCGTCCACGGTGCCAACGGGCTGTGGGGGCTGCTGGCGGTCGGTATTTTCGCCGATGGCACCTACGGCGACGTGAAGGGCTTGATCGTCGGCGACGTTGGGCAGCTGCTCGCGCAGATCGTGGATGTCGGCGTCGTCCTCGTCTGGGGCTTGGGCACCGGCTTTATCCTGTTCGGCATTCTCAAGGCCACGATGGGGCTGCGTGCCCCGGAGGAAGATGAGCTTGCGGGCCTTGATGTACCGGAGCATGGGACCGAGGCGTATCCTGCCGACACGACGGCGACGACGACCTAACCTGAGGAATAGAAGCGCCTCGACCGCCGTTCTGCAGCGGCCGGCTGTTCTGAGAGCAGCCGGCCGCTCCGCTTAATGGAGCGCTCGCCGCCCGGGACCTACGGAAAATCCGGCACCACCGCCTCTCCCGGTTGACAGAATACCTTGTGGTAGGCTACTTTTGGCACCAACATTCCGCCTTGGGGTTGATCGCACCTACCCCCTCTCTTCAGGGAAGGGGCCGCAGGTTGCCTTGATGCCTCTCCTTCCGTGGAGGAAAGGGGCCGGGGGTCAGGTGAGATCAGGTACAAGCCCCAGTTGAAGCGCCTACCCTTGTAAGTGCGGATACAACTCAGAAGGAGGGACCTGAGCGAGCGTAGAGCTACAGTGGTCGTCCGATAGACAAGCATCCGACGGTGTAGACAGGACCGTCGCAAGTAACTTCACGAGAGAGGGGAAACTAGATGGCAGGTGTAATTCGCAGAAAGTACCTCGGTGGCGCCGCAGCGACGTTGGGCGGTCTCTTGGCCGCCGCGTGCGGTGAGCCAACGGTGCGCTACGTCGGTCAGCCGCAGGCCGGACCGGCCGGGCCAGCCGGACCGCAGGGGCCGAAGGGTGCAACGGGCGCGCAGGGCGCGCAGGGCGCCGCGGGCGTAACCGGCATGGCGCCGGTCCAGCTCCGCATCGGAATGGGCTCCCGCTTCCACTGGGGGGAAGACGTTGGCAAGGAGATCACCGACCCGCTCCTGGCCGCCAATCCCTGGTTGAGCTTTGACCTCATTCCAAGCTACAACCTCAACAAGTTCCGGACCGAGGCGGCCGGCGGTGCGCCGCCCGATGTCTACTCCAGCGGTAGCTACTGGGCGCAGGAAGACTATGTGCTCGGCCTGACCATCCTGCTGGAGGACTACATCAAGACCAGCAAGGCAGTGGATAAGTCCGACGTCTGGGAATCCTTGCGCCTCGACGTGGAGTTCAAGGGCGCCATGACGGCCATGCTCTACGCGCCGGATACGCGCATCCTGTACACGCACGATGACAACGCGCGCAAGGCCGGCATCGACCCGGACAGCCCCCCGAAGACGTGGTCGGAGCTGGAGGAGAATGCCTTCAAGGCGTTCAAGAAGTCGGGCGATACGGTCGAGCACGTCGGCTGGTACCCCTTCTGGGGCAGTGGCGGCCCGTACCTGTGGATGGTGCCGTACTGGCAGCTGGGCGGCGAGCTGATGAACAAGGAGCAGACCGAGGCCGTCTTCAACAACGAGCAGGCCATTGAAGCGCTGACCTGGCTGAAGAAGATCGTGGACGGGCAGGGTGGCTTTGCGGCGCTGGACGAATACCGGCAGGGTCGGCGGGGCTGGGAAATCCTGGTCCAGGGCGATCAGACTTACCTGCATGCCACGCTGTCCGAGCGCGGCGAGACGATCCGGCGGGCCGATCCGAACTTGCAGTTCCACGTCAACTCCTACCCGCTGCCCGATGCGGGCGGCGTAGTGGCGAACTACGGTGGCTGCCACTCGCTCCCCATCGCCAAGCTCAGTGAACATCCGGACGAGGCCTGGATGTTCATCGAGTGGGTGACGAACAACGAGAACAATATCAAGTTCGCCAACCGCTTCGACCGCGTGCCGGTCCGGATAAGCAGTACGAACTCCGAGGCGTACATCCAGGGTGACGCGGCCAAGAAGCTCCAGGCGCAGGAGATGACCAAGCGCCGGTTCGTGATCGCTGCCCCCGGCGGGCGCGAGGCGCTGAAGCATCAGAACGTCAGCACACCGGTCATCAAGGGTGAAGCGTCCATCAAGGACGCACTCGACGAGGGCGTGCGGCTGACGAACGAGGTGCTGGCCAAGTTCCGCCGGCAGGCCGAAGAGCGCGGGTTGTAGGGTCAGAGGCACGCCTCACCCCCCGGCCCCCTCTCCACATCATGTGGAGAGGGGGAGTCTGCCGGAGGAGGGCGGGGGTGAGGTGTGGCTCTGCTTGGCCCCCTCCCTGACCCTCCCCCGGGGCTAGCTCCAGGGGAGGGAACATGTCGTTTCCCTGCGGGACTGTAAGGAGAAGCCTGATGTCAGCAATACACGGGCGGCGGCAGCCGGCGGGTTGTAGGTGGACGGGGCTTCTCCGAGCAGAACGTGTACTGGCGATCCCGGGCGGTATTGCGGCCGTCGTGCTCTTCGCGCTGTTCACGACCGCCTGCGGGGCGGGTGACGATCAGACCGATTCGGCGCCCTCGTCTCCCGCCGTCGCCGCGGTCAGCGACCAAGCGCAGACCTCTGGCCCACAACCTGGTCAGGTGAAGGAGTCGTTGCCGCCGGCTGGCACCGTCAACCTGCCGTTCAGTGTGGCGCTGTCGTTCATGGACACGCCGGGGCTAGGGCAACAGGTGCCGCTACAGATCTCGATGTATTCGACGGTTGGGCCATCCATGGTGATGGTTGAGGTTGACGAGCTACCCGCTGGGGTCAGTCTGGTCCAAGGTGGCCGGCACTGGGAGGCGTGTCTCGAGGAAGAGGAGAGCAAAGCCTTCGAGCTATTGCTCGGCTTTCCGCAGGAGGGCACCTTCCGCCTCGGCGCGATGGTGGTCGCAGAGTTAGCCGGCGGCGCTCGCTACGAGCAGCAGCACCAGCTGGACATCCAGGTGACGAAGGCCGGGGCAACGGTCTCTCACCACCAGCCTCAAACGCGCAGCTTGCCGGCCGGATAGCCTCACTGCCCAATCACCTCCTGCGCCGGGGTGTTCGGCAGTGGCCGCATCCATATCGGAGAGAGGCCCAATGACACTGACACCGGAGCAAACGTGGCTTTTCAGGATCAACGGCTACGTCAAGCTACCGGGCGCCTTGCCGGCAGAACTGGTGGCCGACCTGAAAACTGCCATACAACACGACATTGACCATGCCGTCGAGCCGGTAGTACGCAACCATGCTGGCAAGATCGTCCGCATCTCGAATATCCTCGGCCGTGCCCCGATCTTTCGAGACCTCGCTGCCCGTCCGCTCATCCTCGATCCGCTGGAGCAGTTGCTAGGCCCCAACATCGAGGTGCTGCGTAACCGCCACAATCACGCCACGATCCGGCTGGCCGAGCGCCGGGACCTCCCGCTGCACCGCGATGTGTCGCAGTGGAGCCGGCCTATTGTCTCGGTCATCGTCTTCCTCGAGGAATCGCGCTGCGAGAACGGCGCCACGCAAATCGTGCCCGGCACGCACCTGTTGCCCTGGGTACCGAATGTCGAAGCGGCCGCGCAGCAGATGGGCCTGCGCGACCAGGTTGTGCGGGTGGAGATGCCGGCCGGTGGGGTGCTCGCCACACACAGCCTCCTGTTCCACACCGTTGGCCTCAATCGCACGACGGGCACCCGCACGAGCATTACGCTGGGCTATCACAGCGCCGACGAGTTGGCCGCCGGCGAGGATTCGCAGCGTCTGTTGGTCCGGGGCGAGCGCGTGTACGCCGGCCATAGCTACTAGGAGATCGGTACACATGGCCGCGGTACGGTCTACCATGCAGAAGATCGAGGGGATTGTGCCGATCATCCCCACACCGTTCGACCCGGAGACCGAGGCGGTGGACTATGCCGCGCTCGGTCGGCTCGTCGAATTCGCGGCCGGCCGAGACTTCGGGGCGATCTGTCTGCCGGCATATGCGAGCGAGTTCTACAAGCTGGATGAGGACGAGCGCTGCCGGGTCGTAAAGACGGCCATCGCGGCTGCGGCGGGGCGCGTGCCGGTCGTTGCTCAGTCCAACCACCCCGCGGCTCGTGTCGCTGCGGACGTGGCCCGGCGCAACGCCGACTGCGGTGCGGACTTGATCTCCTTTGCCATTCCGCGGCAGTTTGCGCTTACCGACGACGACCTCTTCGACTATTGCGGCACGATCATGGGCGCCGTGGCGGTGCCGGTACTGATTCAGGACTTCAATCCGGGTGGGCCGAGCATGAGTCCGGCGTTATGCGCGCGACTGCATGAGGCGCATCAGAACTTCCACTACGTCAAGCTCGAAGAGCCGTTGCTGGGGCACAAGATCGCTGCCATGCGGGAGGCGACTCAGGACCAAGTTGGCGTGCTGATCGGCTGGGGCGGCATGTACCTCATGGAGCTGCTGGCGGAGGGAATCTGCGGCCTCATGCCCGGACTGTCCAAGGCGGACCTCCAGGCGCGAATCTGGCGTCTCGCGCAGGCCGGCCAACTGGATCAAGCACAGGACATCTACGAGGTCATCCTGCCGCTGGTGGTCCTCAGTCTCCAGAACCTGGAACTCTCTCACCAGCTAGAGAAGCGCCTGCTGGTGGCTCGTGGTGTGCTCGATCATGCTACCGTCCGGCAACCCTCCTATACGCCTAGACCGCAGGTGCTAGAGTACGCCGACCGGCTCAACCGGCGCGTGATCGCGCTGCTGGATACGCTCGGCCTGGCTGCGGCCTAGTTGCGCTGGAGGGAGAGCGATGCCGATAACAACAGCCTCCGGCCAACCGGACGCCCCGGCAGCCACTCCGGCAATCGAGGGTGCCGCGCCGGGGCAGCACGATCCGCTGCCGGCCGACGCCACGTCGGCCGGGGATGCTCTGCCGCTCGGTCACGCTCAACCGTGGATATGCCGGGAGAGTATCGCGCCTCGGCTCTGGTCGGAGGACGACCGGACGGCGCTGTGGATGGAGTCCAATGGCAGCGAGGGCTGTTATGGCGGTTGGGAGCTGCTCTTTCCAGTCGCTGCCCAACCGGACGATGTGTTGCTGCTGGAGTTGGCGGCGGAGGCGGCTGGTCTGGAGCGTGGGACCGATGAGTTAGTGGTCGAGGCGTTCTGGTACGACGATAGCGGCGGTGAAGTAAACTGGGACCCGGTGCTGCTGGATCGCGCCACTGCGGATGGGGACGGTCGCTTGTCCCTACGCTACGCCAAGGCGCTCCAGTATCCGGCCGGCGCTACGCAGTTCGGTGTCCGCTGCGGCTTGCGGTGGTCGCCCCGAGGGCGGGTGCGTTGGCATAGCTGGCGCTTGCGGCGGACGGCGCCGCGACCGCCGCGGGCGCTGAGGCTGGGTGTTGCCTCGGGTCGGCCATCCAAGTGGGAGAGCGCGACGGCAAGCATCGCCCACTACATCGAGCAATGCCGCCAGGCCGGCGCAGCGGGTGTTGATCTCGTCTGCCTGCCGGAGACGATCTTGAGCGCCGGCAGCCCGGACCGCAGCCCCGAGGGTGTCCACGCGCAGGCCGTCCCGGTGCCGGGGCCGTGGCTGGAGGCTTTTCGGGAGGTAGCCCGTGCTCATCGTATGGGTATCTGCTTTTCGGTACTCGAACGCGCCGGCGCACGCGATGAGCTGGTCTACAACACGGCCCTGCTCCTTGGCCGCGACGGGGAGTTAATCGGCACCTACCGCAAGGTGCATCTGGCCCTCATGGAGACCCGACAGGGCGTGGCGGCGGGCCATGAGTTCCCGGTCTATACGTTCGATGGCGTGACCGTGGGTATGGGCATCTGCATGGATTCCTCGGCCGCCGAGACCTGTCGCATCCTCGCCCAACGCGGCGTAGAGATCATGCTCATGCCGATCATGGGCGATTTTCGCGCCACTCGTTGGGTGCATCGCGCCGGCGAGTTCGACACGGAGCGCTGGAAGCTGGTGCAGCGAGGCCACGCCTTTGACAACCACCTCTACGTCGTCGCCTGTCGCAACGCGAACTATGGGAGCGCCATTACCGCGCCATGGGGCGAGATCATCGCCTACAACGACGGGGACCGCGACCTCATCTGGGCTGATGTACACCTGGACCGGCTGCGCTCGCATCCGCTGGGCGCCTCGATCCAAGCGGTGCTTGCGTCTATGCGGCGGCCCCATGTCTATGGGTCACTGGCCGACGCGAACCATCCCGTCGGCTCGCTCAGCCAGCGCGGCCGCCGGGGCTGACGGGCCTCACCCCAGCAGCCGCCCGACCGCCGCCTCCACCGCCGCGCCCTCCGCCGCCGACCGCAGCCACTTCCGGAGCTCCCGCCGCGCAATCGTCACCGTCACCCACGACCGCGCCTGCCGCAGCCGCGCCAGCTCGCGCGCCACCCCCGCTGCCGCCGCGGCGCCGGCGTCGGCTATCTCAATGTGCAGCGCGTCCGTGGCCTCGTACTCCGGAATGGGCAGCTTCCACAGCTGCTTCTCCAAATCGCGGGCACCAAACTGGCCCTTGTTCATCAGCGGTGTTACCGCTTCGTACAGAGCGTTGCTGTTGATAAGAGCGAGTAGGTAGTTGGCTTCTGCTAAGTTTGCACAAGTAATCCAGTAGAGCTTCTTGTCAACTATGGCGCTATCGTTGCATAGCAGCGCCGCCGTTGGTACGCCGGATTGGTTGTACACCACTCGAATAGGCCTGTCATCGGGATTGTGCTGCCATGCTAGTTGTGATGATAATTTGCCGAGATAGTCTATCTGCCTCAGGAGGTTCAGCTTAGTGGCGCGAGCCCTGTGTTTCTCCCAGAGGTCGCTAATGGTTTGCCAGCGCCCCCGCATCCGTCGCTCCAGTCTACCGAGGTGGACACCACCGCCGCCGCCGTCTTGGGCTGGCAGGTTGGCGTCGCCGCGGCGCACCGGCAAGACCGCCTTCAGTGGGTCGAGCGTGGCGTAGGGGACGACTGTCTCGCCCAAGTGTACGTCGTAGACGTGCTGCGTCTCAATGGTCTGCCCCGTAATGGCGGTCAGGTCTAGGCCCTTCCACGGCTGCTTGTCTTGTGATCCCCGGCGCGGGTTCACCGTGATCGTCCGTCCGGCCTGCACGATGGCCGGGTTTTCGGTTTCGTGGACGAAGAACAGGCAGCGCGGCATGATGATGGCGCCTTGCCGAGAGTAGCTGGCGTAGGGTGATTGGCCGCTCTCCGAGGTATCGGTGATGGCGGTAGGTACCCGGCGCACGTCGGCCGTCCCCGTCTTGCCCAGCCAGCGTTCCACTCGGCCGCCGAGTGGTCCCGCCAGGCTGTCGGCGCCTAATCGTTTGGCAAAGACCACCGATGCCGCGACGGGGAAGAAGGTGTTCGGCTCCAGCTTTTCCAAGTCCCAGGCCGGCTTGTAGCGGAAGTCCACCTTCAGGACGCTGCTGACGCGGCTACGGCCGTGGCCACGGCGGCCCATCTGCCAAGCGCCGCTACGCCACTTGGAGTACTGACCGGACTGCAAGGCGCTGTGCGGTAGCACCATGCCGATCACACCCTCGCCCTTCAAATACAGGTCGGTGCTGCACGTGAAGAACAGCCCGGCCACGTCTTGATGCGTCGCGTACCGGCCGCCGGTCCAGATGCCGTAGGTGTCCTTGCTCTGCTGCTCTAGCTCCCTCCGCAGCGTGCTGGCGGTTTTGTTGTAGTTCAGCCACGGCGGATTGCCGATCACCACGTCCACCTTGCGCCGGGCTAGGACCACTGGGCGCACCAGGTTGCGCGTGTAGTAGGCCCAGATGTGGTCACTGCCCTCGGCGTGCAGCCGCTGCATCTCGGCGATGGTCCCGAGCAGCGTGTTGCGTTCCGCCGGGTCGGTGATGCCGTTGTCGGACAGGGCCAGGGCCGGGTCGTCCCCATTCTCGATGGCGTCGGCGATGTCTTTCATCAGCGGATCGAAGTCGTCGGCGCGCTCAACCAGGCTGACCGGAAAGACCAGCTCCGTCTTCCGCTCGTCCTTGACCTCGATGCGTACCTCGTGCTCGGCGAGCAGGTCGGTGCGGAAGCCGAGCTGCAAGGCGTCGCCGAGGTAAACCGGGACGGACAGGGCGGTTTGCCCCGCCGCCTCGATAGCGGGCCGGGCGGCGAGCACCCAGGCGGTGCGGGCCAGGTGGACGGCGACCGGATGCACGTCTATGCCGGTCACGGCCTCCCGGAGCCGACTGAAGACGGAGCCGACAGGCAGCCCGGCGCTGTTGGCGGCGGCGAGGAAGTGGGCCACGGCCGCGACGAGGAAGGTGCCGGAGCCGCAGGCCGGGGCGAGCACGCGCTGATCGAGCGGCGCGGTCACCAGCTCGCGCACCATGTCGCGGGCCAGCCAGTTGGGCGTGTAGTATTCGCCCAGCTGCCGGCGCTCATCCGCCGGGATGACGGTCATGTAGAGGATGGCGGCGATGTCGGCGGGGGCCTGGGACCAGTCGAACCGCGCAATGCGGCGGGCGAGCGCTTGCATCAGGGGCAGCCCGCCCACCTCCGCCGGCCACGCGAAGAAGTCCGATTCCACGATGCCTTGCAGTCCGGTCTTGTTCTGGAGTTGCCGGCCTCTGAGCAGATCATCCGGGTTAGTCGCGGCCAGCTGGGCGATGTCCAGGCCGAAGGAGGCTTGCACGGCGAGGCCGATCAGGGCGGTCAGATAGGTATGGCGCACGAAGAGATCGTCCAGACCCCGGCCGGTGCCGGCGACTTCACCGAGCGCGGCCCGCAGCAGGTCGCGCCACAACCGCCGCTTGACCTGGATCGTCTCGGTCGTGGCGTACCGGTCGTAGAGCACGCGCAGGTAGGCAATGTCCTTGTGGTAGTGCGGGCTGTCGGGGCCGAAGTGCTGCTCGATGCTCTTGCGGTCGAGCGGGATGTTCTCATTGGAGACTAGCGCCCGGTCGCGCAGCCACTCGTAGAGGTCCAGCCAGCCGTCCCTGTTCTCCAGAGTGAAGACATAGGGATAGGTGGTTTGGACGCGGCCGGCGCCGGGCCAGCGCAGCAGCCAATACTTGCCGTCGGTCAGGATGCCCATGCGGACGCCCTTGCCGGCGGCCTGGGACTGGGCGAGGTAGTCGTCGAGCTGCTCGACGTGGTCCGGGTTGGGGTTGAAGCCGCCGCCGGCAGTGCCGATCCGGCGCTTGACCTCAATGAAGGTATCGAGCGCGGTCAGGTCCACGGCGCTACGCGACCCCCGCGCGGGCGACTGCTCCTCGACGATCTCGTCATCCCACGCCAACTTGGTGAGCGTGAGGAAGCTCCGCACGGCGCTGGTGATGTTGGTTTCGTGGATGCTGGCCTGGCGCTGGTACAGGATGTGGGCCGCTGCCTCAGGATAGCGCGGATCGGTTTCATCAATGTGTACGGGCATGTCAGCTACTCCGTCTCGGACCTACCCCCGGCTGCCCTCACCCCGGCCCTCTCCCACGGGGAGAGGGGGCCTGGATTCCCGCTTTCGCGGGAATGACGGTGCCCCCGCTCCACTGGCCGCTAGCCACCGGTGGCGACGGGTCGGTCGAAGCCGTCGCGATCCGGGGGGATCATGCCGCCGTGGTTCCAGGCGGTCTGCTCGGTGGTCAGCAGCCGGTCTAGCAATAGTTCGGCGTGCTGCTGGACTTCGTCCCGATAGGCCGGGTCGCCGGCCACATTGACCAACTCCTGCGGGTCCCGCTCCAAGTCGTAGAACTCCACAGGGTTGTCGCGGCCGGAGTAGACGTACTTGTAGCGCTCGGTACGTAGGCACTTGCTCCGATGGCGGCGGTCGTTGCTCACGTACTCGCACAAGATGGCGTCTTTGGTCGGTGGCCGGGTGGTGGGCGTGGGGGATTCCAGAATGGAGCGCAGGCTGAGGCCGGGTAGCTCGCCTGGCTGGGGGAGGCCGGCGTAGTCGAGAATTGTCGGGGCGAGGTCAATATGCTCCACGAGGCTGTCCACCAGACGTGGACCTTCCGGTCGCACTCCCACCCCGGACACACTGCCCGGCGGCACGACGATGTAGGGAGCGCGAATGACCTGCTCGGTGAAGTTGCCCTTCCCCAGACTGCCGAAGTCACCCAGCATCTCGCCGTGGTCGGTGGTGAAGATGATGATAGTGTTGTCCAGCAGCCCCCGGCGCGTGAGGGTGTCCACGATGCGTCCCATCATGGTGTCAATAAAGGACACCATGCCCCAGTAGTAGGCGATGATCTTGCGGATCAGGTCTTCGCCGCCTTCCCGGTCGAAGCGGCTCCGCCGGTCGCTGCCGGAGGCGTTCCGTTGACGCGCCCGGAGCAGGGGCGGAATCGGTATAGCGTCCTGCTCGTACATACTGGCGTATGGCTCCGGCGGATCGAACGGTCCATGCGGACCGCAGAAGCCGCACCAGATAAAGAAGGGCTGTTCCGGGGTGCCGGTATCCGGCCGCTCCAGGTAGCGCCAGGTGCTCTCCCCAATCCAGTAGTCCACGTATTCATCGGCGGCGAGCGTGTTCACAACGGCCGTGGATTGCTGGCGATATTCGGGCTGGCGACGTTGCTCGTAGATGGATTCATAGGCGCCGGGGCGCTTCCGTTCGAGCCACTCCGCATAGACGGGGCCGAGCTGCGAGGGGCCGAGCGGCGACCCCTCGGCGACCGTCCAGCGTGAGCCTTTCCCCATCGTCAGGGCCGTCTCGTCGAAGCCCTGGGGGGGCATCATGTGAATTTTGCCGAAGGCCGCCGTCGCGTACCCGGACGCCCGCAACCGCTCCATGAACGTCGTTTCCCAGGGCGGGAGGCCCGGCGTGGTACTGATGACCGACTCCATGTGCTCCATGCCGTGCTGGTGGGCGTAGCGGCCGGTCTGCATGCAGGCGCGGCTGGGCATGCATACCGGGTTCTGAATGTAGCCGTGCCGAAAGAGGGTGCCCCGCGCGGCCAGCTGATCCAAGTGGGGGGTACGCACGTGGGGGTTGCCGGTGACGCCCAGGGTGTCGTAGCGTTGCTGATCGGTCGTAACCAATAGGATGTTGGGGCGCCGTGGTGTATCTGCCATGTTGTGCTTGTCCTTTCGTCGTTCAGTGAGGATACGCGGCGCACTAGGGAAGCGCAATCGTGCTATCCCACACCCACCGGTCGGCTATAATGCCGTTGTTGGGTCTGCCCACATCGCCACCGCGTGAACCGGCTACCTTTGCGAGGTCTCCGATGACCACCAGAACCGCGCTCCGTCCTCCACCACCCGGCGAGTACGCTCACCTTGAGCCGCTCCCCGATCCACTCCGGACGCCCGATATGCAGCAGCACATCAGGATCGCGGCCTTTGACAGCTACTTGCGTGCCTACTTCGCCCAGCGTACCGACGTGCTGGTCTGTGGTGGGGGCTACCTCCGTCACAAGGCCGGCAATACCGCCGAACGGCTGGCACCGGATTGCGTGGTCGCGTTCGGCGTCAATCCCGACGCCATCGTAGCGCGTAACGGCTATGTGATTAGCGACGTAGGCAAGCCCCCGGACTTTGTGCTGGAAGTGGCCTCGCGCAGCACCGGGCGGCGGGACTACACCGTCAAACGGGCCGGCTATGCTTGCTACGGCGTGGGGGAATACTGGCGGTTTGACCACACCGGCGGCCGGTATCACGATGCGGCACTGGCCGGGGATCGGTTGGTCAACGGGGTATATGAGCCGATCAGGATCAATGAGGAGCCGGATGGAGTGCGGTGGGGACACAGTCCGGTGTTGGGGCTGGACCTGTGCTGGGAGCGTGGCGAACTGCGGTTCTACGATCCGGCTGCCGGGGAGTATCTGCCGACGCCAGCAGAATTGCGCGTACAGCGCGACGCCGCTGAAACCCGTGCTGCAGTTGAGCGCACCGGTCGCTTGTCGGCCGAATCCGAACTGCGGCAACTCCGGGAGCAGCTTCGCCGGCTACAAGCGGAATAGGCTCCGTGGTGCGAGGCCCATGCGAGCACGCCGGGCGCTGCTCCCCGAGGGCCTGGATGCCCGGATCCGGCTGGCGCTGACATGGCGGGCAGTGAGGCTGTAGGGGTGCGGCAAGCGATGGTCTTAGCCCTCTATTCACGACTCATTGGTTGAGGTGATGTTGGAGGCGGAGCGAGGAGGAAGCTCATGGCACGGTATACGCAGGTGGCAACGGTTTCTCGGCGTGGCGGGACCTCCGGCGTCTCACCGGAGGAGAAGATCGCGGCCAATCGCGCGGGCCAGCTGGAGTTGGTCGAGCGCGCCTGTTTTGACCGGCCCGATTTCGTCTGTATGACCGAGGTCATCACCTGGTATGGGCTAGGCAAGGAGCACCTGCCGCTCATCGCCGAGTCGCTCGACGGTCCCACGGTCCGGACCTTCGCGGAGGTGGCGCAGCGGCACGCTTGCTACATCGTCGTCCCGATCTACACCCAGGAAGACGGCCGCATCTTTAACTCCCAGGTGCTGCTCGACCGTCGTGGGGACGTAGCCGCCGTCTATCACAAGATTCACCCGACGATTGGCGAGATCGAGATGGGTGTCACGCCGGGGACCGAGCCGGTGGTCGCGGACACCGACAAGGGCCGGGTGGGCTTTGCGATCTGCTTCGATCTCAACTTCCGGGATGTGGCGGAGGGGAACGCGGCGGGCGGAGCGGAACTGGTGTTTTTCTCCTCGATGTATCCTGGGGGACTACAGCTGCAAATCTGGGCGCACGACTTCGGAGTCTTCGTGGCCTCGGCCACGCCCGGCGACCGGGCGCGGATCGTAGACCCGCTAGGGCGCGTCCTGACCGAGTCGGATGCGACGTATAACCCGATCCTGTCCAAGCGGCTGAACCTGGACTACGCGGTCATGCATCTCTCGGAGAACTGCGATCAGTTCGAGGCGATCAAGCAGAAGTACGGCGCGGGGATCGAGTTGGACGTGACGCGGCCGGAAGCGATCTTCTGCATGTACTCGCACTTGCCCGACGTGACCTGCGAGGATGTCATCCGCGAGTTCGAGCTGGAGGTGCGGACCCTCTACTATCGTCGCGCCAACCACATCCGCGCCGCGGCCCTCCCGCGCCGCAAGTAGATGGGTTTACCTCACCCCCCGGCCCCCTCTCCACATGGTGGAGAGGGGGAGTATGCTGCCCGTCATTCCCGCCCTCTTGCCGTTCAATCCTGCGCCGGCAGGAGGACGGTATACTGTCACCCTTCACCCTTGGCTGGCGACTGGCTGGCACCTACTAGGGAGTTGTCATGGGCGAGTTCGCTGACCTTAACCAAGCGGCCCGGGACATCTGGGACCGCAATGCCGCGTTCTGGGATGAGCGGATGGGCGAGGGCAATAAGTGGCACCGGCTGCTGATCGCGCCGGCTCAAGAGCGCCTGCTGGCGTTGCAACGGGACGAGCTTGTGCTGGATATCGCCTGTGGTAATGGCCAGTTCGCGCGCCACATGGCCCGTCTCGGCGCACGGGTCGTCGCCTCCGACGTGGCACCGCAGATGATTGAGCACGCGCGGGCACGCACCACCAAACAGGCCGACCGCATCGAGTATCGTGTGCTCGACGCGACGAGCCGCGAGCAACTGCTCGCATTGGGAGAGCGACGCTTCGACGCTGCGGTGTGTACGATGGCGCTGATGGACATGGCCGCTATCGAGCCGCTGCTGGCGGGGTTGAGTCGGCTCCTGAAGGTTGGCGGGCGGTTCGTGTTCTCGGTTCCCCATCCGTGCTTCAACTCCGCGTCCCCCCGCATGAAGAAGGTGGTGGAGATCGAGGAGCGGGACGGAGAGATCAGCACGGAGTATGCGATCAAGGTCTCGGCCTATATCCGTCCGACCGTGGCGAAAGGTGTGGCTATGCTCGGTCAGCCGGCGGCCCAATACTACTTCGAGCGGCCCATCAGTCTCTTGTTCGACACCTGCTTTCGGGCCGGTTTTGCCCTCGACGGCCTCGTCGAGCCGGTCTTCGAGTTGCCGCCGCGACCGGAGCGGCCCGGTAGCTGGGAAAACTTCCCGGAGATTCCGCCGGTGCTCGTGGCCCGGATGCGCCTCCTCCCGTCGAGTCCGTAGCAAGCCCCTCTGCCTCATACCCTACCTCTCTCCTGCCGAAAGAGGGATCAACACGGGCAGTGTAGCCACGCCGAAGGCGCCTCTGCTACAATGCGGGCAGAGCAGAACTTCTGTTCCAGACCCCGCCCGCCTCGGGCTACATGAGGTAGTCAGGAGATGAAGCGGGCCAAGAAGCAGCCGATGAACCTCGATCAGTTACTAGACCGGTTAGGGGAGACGCCCTCCTTTCGCGATAACCTGACGGCCTGGCGCTTGGAGCCGCCGCGTGAGGCAGCGTATGCCGAGTGGCCGGCGGGCCTCGATCCACGGCTCACGACGGCGCTGGCGCGCCGCGGCATCAGCTGCCCGTATACCCATCAGGCGTCTGCCGTTGAGGCGATCCTGGACGGCCGCGATGTCGTCGTGGTGACGGCAACGGCGTCCGGGAAGACGCTCTGCTACAACGTGCCGGTGCTCCAGTCCATCCTCGACGATGACGCCAGCCGGTCGCTCTACCTCTTCCCGACCAAAGCGCTCAGTCAGGACCAATACAGCGAGCTGCACGGTCTCATCGAGACGCTGGGGGTGGACATCAAGACGTTCACCTACGACGGCGATACGCCCAGCAGCGCCCGGCGAGCGGTGCGGCTGGCCGGGCATATCGTCATCAGCAACCCGGACATGCTCCACACCGGTATCCTGCCGCATCACACGAAATGGCAGCGCCTCTTCGAGAACCTGCGCTACATCGTCATTGACGAGCTGCACCACTATCGCGGTATCTTTGGCAGCCATGTCGCGAACGTCCTCCGCCGGCTGCTGCGGGTGTGCGCCTTCTACGAATCGACGCCCCAGATCATCTGCTGCTCGGCGACCATCGCCAATCCGGCGGAGCTGGCCGAGGCGCTGACCGGCCGCCCGTTCGAGACCGTTAACAACGATGGCGCCCCGCGCGGTGGCCGCCATTTCATTTTCTACAATCCTCCCGTCGTCAACCGCCAGCTGGGCATTCGCAAGAGCGCCGTCACCGAGACGGCGAGCCTCGCCAGTCAACTGCTACGTAACGACGTGCAGACTATCGTCTTTGCCCGCTCGCGCGTCCGCACCGAGGTCCTGCTGACGGCTATACGGCGCCGCTCCAAGCTGCCTGACGACCAGGTGCGGGGCTACCGCGGCGGCTATCGTCCTTTGCAGCGCCGCGAGATCGAGCGCGGCCTGCGCTCCGGGCAGGTACGCGGCGTCGTGGCGACGAATGCGCTGGAGCTAGGCATTGACATCGGCCACCTGGACGCGGCTATCCTGTGCGGGTATCCGGGCACGATTGCGAGCACACGGCAGCAGTCCGGCCGCGCGGGACGGCGTGCGGCGACCAGTGCTGCCATTTTCGTCGCTACGTCCTCGCCGCTGGCGCAGTTTGTCGTCACGCACCCCGACTACTTCTTCGCACGCTCGCCGGAGCACGGGCTGATTAATGCCGACAACCTCTACCTCCGCATGAGCCACCTCGCCTGCGCCGCCTTTGAGCTGCCGTTCGAGGACGACGAGCAGTTCGGCGCCGAGGGCCCCGAGCGGGCGCTCGCGCAGTTGGAGGACGCGGGCGTGCTCCAGCACGAAGGCGCGAGCTGGTACTGGACCGGCGAGGATTATCCGGCCGAAGCGGTCAGTCTGCGCTCGGCTCAACGCGAGAACGTCGTGATCGTGGATGTCACCGCGCCGCAACCGCAGGTGCTCGGCGAATGCGATCCCTTCAGCGCGCCGATGCTCGTGCATGAGGACGCGATTTACATGCATGAAGGGCAGCAATACCACGTCGGCAAGTTCGACTGGGACCAGAAGCGCGCCGACGCCAAGCGGGTCAACGTGGACTACTACACCGATGCCGACCTGAGCTTCAACGTGGCCGTCCTCCAGGACGAGGGACGGGACCGCGGCGCACCGCTGGAGCAGGGCTACGGTGAGGTGCGCCTGGCGTTTACCTCCACCATCTACAAGAAGATCAGGATGCTGACCGGCGAGAACGTCGGCTGGGGCAAGATTGATCTGCCCGCCCAGGAGATGCACACCACCGCCTACTGGACGGCCGTCCCCGAGAATCTCGCTAAACAGCTCGGCAGCCAGCGACTGCAAGGCGGACTGCTCGGCCTCTGCAATCTGCTGGTGAACGTCGCGCCGCTGTTCCTGATGTGCGATCTGCGCGACTTGATCGCCGTACCCCAGATCAAGAACCCGTTTACCGGCCGCGCGACGATCTTTCTCGCCGACAACTATCCTGGCGGCGTGGGCTTTGCACGCCAGCTCTTCCAGACCCACCGGCCGGTCTTCGAGGCGGCCCGGCAGTTGGCACAGGGTTGCGGCTGCGAGGACGGTTGCCCCTCCTGCACCGGACCGCGCGACGAAATCGGTCCGCAAGGCAAAGCCGGCGCGCTACAACTGCTGGCGGCAGGGCTGGAGGGCGGGCCTCACCCCCCGGCCCCCTCTCCACCATGTGGAGAGGGGGAGACTGTCGGAGACGCTTCCGCGTAGGGGCGCAGCACGATGCGCCAGTTCCCCCTGCGGAGAGGGGGGCCAACGGCAGTGGTCAGGGCACTGGGGCGACGGTGAAGCCCACGGATTCGACGGTCCGGCGCAACGTTGCCGTGGCGACGTCGCTCGGCTCGTACTCAATCAGGACTGTCCGTTCGGCGACGTTGGGTTGCACCGCGAGGACGCCGGGCTGTTGAAACAGCGTGCGTGTGACCGTTCTCGCGCAGCCGTCGCAATGCAGATCATGAACCTGGAGTAGTGCGGTTGTCTTCGCCATAGCCACCTACTTACCGGCGGGGTATTGCCGCTACCCTAGATTCTGCCATGAAAGATGATTCGCGCGCCGTGTCGCGCTCGCCCAGCCGCCGCCGCCGCCGGCTCCGGACGATGCTGCGGTGGCAGGCGCTCGGCACGCGGCTGCTCGCGCTGCTGGCAGTGGCAGTGCTGCTCGGCGGGGGAGTAGCTTGGCTGGTACGCGGCACCGGCAACCCGCTCATTGGGATCATGTTCCTGGTCTTGGGCCTCGTCGTCGTTGGCACTGTGGTGATGTTCCTGCAAGTGCTGCGAGTGATCGGGGGGCAAGAGCAGTGAGCGTGGTGAGTGCGCGCTTAGGGTTCGGAGAGCCATGTGCCGGCGCAGATTTGGGCGGCTGTGCGGATGGCCTCGATGGTGCTCGTCGGGTCGGCAATCCCCTTGCCGGCGATGTCGAAGGCGGTGCCGTGATCTACGGACGTGCGGACAATCGGTAGGCCCAACGCTACGCTGACGCTCTCCTCGAAGCCGTGGACTTTCACCGGAATGTGGCCCTGGTCGTGGAACATCGCCACCACCGCGTCGAACTCACCCCGCATGGCCCGCACGAACACCGAATCGGCCGGGAGTGGTCCCGTCGCCGCGATCCCGGCGGCGCGCGCCGCTTCGACCGCCGGGCCGATCTCCTCGATTTCTTCGCGCCCCAGGTGGCCGCCCTCGCCGCCATGGGGGTTGATGGCTGAGACGGCGATGCGTGGTTGTGCCAGGCCCCAGGCGCGGAAGTGGTGATCGGTCAGTCGAATGCGGCTCAGGACGCGCTCGCGCGTGATGCGGTCGAGGGCCTCGCGTAGGGAGAAGTGCGTGGAGAGATGGACGGTGCGTAGCTGGCCGCTGACGAGCATGGTGGCCTGCTCCGGCGCGTCGAGCACGCGGCCAAACAGCTCCATGTGGCCCATGTCCTTGTAGCCGGCGAGCTGGGTGGCCGTCTTGTTGATCGGCGCCGTCACAATCGCTGCCACCTCACCGGCGCGCGCTAGGCCCAGCGCCCGCAGGACGTAGGCCATGGCCGCGGCCCCCGCCTCGGCGGATAGCTCACCCGCGCGGACGTTCGAGGAGATATTGGCCAGATCGAGCACGTCGAGGACACCGGGACCGTAGGTGCCATGGCTTGGCTCACCCACCGGGCGCACTGCCAGATTAGCGGCGGCGTCCAGACTGTGGACAACCTGCTCGAGGCAGTGGACATCGCCGATCACCAGTGGACGGCACCACTCGTGGAGCGGGGCGGACAAGAAGGCCTTGACAAGCACCTCCGGCCCAATGCCGGCTGGATCGCCCATCGTACACGCCAAGAGCGGCCGGTTGCTGCTTCCCATTGTGCCGGGGACTCCTCTGACTGCGTGTTCTCCACTGCATTGAATTCTATCGGATGGTGCCGAAGGAGCACGCCTGCGCGGCGTGGTTGACCGCGCTGGCCGTCTGCCCAATTCGCTGGGGCTATGGTGGAGATGGACGCGCGACTAGGCTTTGGATCAAGTCCAGGGTACGCCGTGTGGCATCCGGTGCCCCCAGACGGGCTGCGCGTTGCCCCATCTCCCAACAGAGGTCCGGCTGTTGGAGCAGGAGGGCTATGGAATCGGCCGCCTCCTGAGGGCTGGGAGCATAGAACCCGGCCTGCCCTTGCACCACGTAGGGGATATTGCCGGCCTCCTGCCCTCCGGCCGGGCGGCTCAGGACCAGGGGGCGCCCCACGGCGAGGGCCTCGCTGACCGTGACCGAGCCGGGTTTCGTGGCGATGATGTCGGCGGCAGTCATCAGGTCGGCTGTAGACGGCACGTACCCGTAGACCCGTACCGGGAGCGGCCAGGCGATCCCTTCCAGCGCGTTCCGGGAGCGCACATTGCTGCCGGTGATGACTACGATCTGAAACTCGCGCCCGGCGTGTTGCGCCAGCGCGGCCACCGCCCGCACTCGCTTGACCAAGCTGCCCGCCCCGGCGCCGCCGCCCATGAACAGGACGAGCGGTAGCTCCGGGTCGAGGTCGAGCTGCCGGCGCATCTCCGTCTGACTGGTTAGGTCGGCATCATTGCTTCCCGCAGGATCGTGCGGGCCTGGGGGTGTCGTCGGCACATTCCGGCGGCCGTATTGGGGGCGCAGGGGGATGCCGAGGCGGGCGAGCCGCTGCGGTGCAACGCCGTAGCCCATGAGCATGGCCGCGGCCGCCTCCGTGCCAGCGACATAGTGATCCACACCGTCGGCTACCCAGACTCGATGCACGTCAACGAGGTCCGTCACGACGGTAACGATGGGCTTGTCGGTGAGGAACGGCGAACGCCGACGGGCCGCAACCGCCGCGCGGCCCATGAGGGGGTGGACCGAAACCACCGCGTCCGGCGGCTGCGCTTCCGCGGCGGCCAACACCCGGCGGACCAATGATTGACCGGCCAAAGCGCGGTAGACCAACAGGCCCAGCGGGCTGTTGGTGGCTGCATAGATGACCGTCCACAGCCACGGGGCATGGACGATGATCGGCTCGTAGAGATGAGCGAGACGGTCGCTCCACCGCGGCCTTGCGGGAGCGAGCACGTCGAGAACGTCCACGGCGAGCTGGCCCGGCCTGGCTTTGGCAGCCTCGGCGAGGGCCTCGCCCACTACGACATGCCCGGCTCCTGTACGGGCCGCCGTCAGGAGCAGCACACGTGTCACCACTGTTAGCCCGATTCCGCCTTGCCGGCGGCGACCGGTTCGGTCGCCGCGCCGTTGGTCGCCGTTGTCGGCGCCCGCTCTTCCTGTGCCCGCATTTCCCGACTCCGCTCGGTTTCCTCCTCGGTGCCCGGACGGAGGTGGCCCACCACGGCCTCAATCTCCGGAATGCTCGCCTCCAGCGCCTGGACGACATCGAAGTCGAGGGCCTGGCCGGCATCCTCCTTGATGATAGCGAGCGCTTGCTCGATAGAGAAGGACGGCTTGTAGTGGCGCTTCATGCGTAGGGCATCGTACACGTCGGCTACGGCCAAAATGCGGCCACCTAGCGTCAGGTCCGCATCGTGGAGGCCATCGGGATAGCCCTTCCCGTCCAGGCGCTCATGGTGCTGCCCGGCAATCGTCGGAATGTCCTCAAAACCGCGTAGAAACTTGATGTTGGTCAGGATGTCGCGCGTGAAGCGCGGATGCGCCTTCAACTGCTCCCACTCTTCTTCCGTGGGCCGCCCGGCCTTGGTGAGTACGGCATCGGGGACGCCGATCTTGCCGTAGTCGTGCAGCAACCCGGCCAAGCGGATGCGCTCGACATCATCGCCCTCCAGGCCCAGCTTCCGCGCGAGGATTTCCGATGAAGCGGCAACGCGCCGTGAATGTCCGCTCGTTTCCCGGTCCCGTGCATCCACAGTACTGGCGAGGGCGGTGACTAGGCTCACGAAAGAGTCGCGCTGCGCCTCGTACAGCTGGGCATTCTCCAAGGCAATCGCCGCCGAGGCCGCAATGGCTTTGAGATAGGTCAAGTCCTGGTAGTCGAAAGCCGCGCCGTTGATCTTGTTGATGACCTGGAATACTCCCAACCGATCACCCTGGCTGTTGTCCAGGGGCATGAGCAGCATGGACCGCGTGCGGTAGCCGGTTTTCCGGTCCCACGTCTTGTCGAACCGGGCATCCTGGTAGCAATCGGGGATCAGCAGGGTGACGCCGGTGTTCGCAACGTGACCTGCCAAGCCGGTGCCGAGCGGCAAGCGGATTTCCTGAATCTCCAGCTTGGATACAGCGCGTGTCCATAGCTCTTGGCGTTCGTGGTCTACGAGATAGATCGTGGCCCGGTCGGCGGCCAGCGCCTCGGTGGTCTTCGTAGCAACCAGCGGCAGCAGCACATCCAGCTTCACTTCGGCGGCGAGCAGGCGGGTGATTTCGAGCGCTCGCTCAAGCCGTTCTTGCCGGCTACGCAAGGCCTCGACCTCGGCCGCGAGCTGGTCCCGGCTGGGCAGCCCTTTCGCGTCGGTGCTCTGTTTCATCCCAAGCAGCCCCTACCTACGCCAAGAGCAAACGGCGCTGTGGGTTCCGGGCAGCCGCGGCGGCTCCGGCAGAACCGCGAGCGTTGATCGCCGCACAGTGTATCGCACCCGCTTACCGCGTGGATGCATGGGCCGAGCACCCAGCATAATGACGGCGCCTCCAACCCTGTGCTATGGTCGTTTAATCAGGTAGCATCACTTTCCCTTCTCTTCTTGTGCAGCACCGGAACGTCCGACTGAAGCAGTGAAGGTAGATTACTGTGGCAGTACCACACTTTATCCCCATTCAGACTGTGCGGCGGCCGGCACAGTCTCCTACACCCACCGCGCCGCCCGGCCTAGCTCCAGAGCACAATGCCGCTGTGGAGGCGGCGCTGCCAGTGGATGCCGCTATCGCTGTGCGCCGTGCTCGACTCGGCGATGTGCCGGAGATCAAGAGCCTGATTGATTTCTACGCGGCGCAGAACCGGATGCTCTTCCGTGCTCAGGCGGAGCTATACGAGACGATCCGCGAATACCATGTGGCCGTCTATGAGGAGGCCGGCGGTACTGCACGGGTAGTGGGCGCCGGCGGCCTGCACGTCACGTGGGAAGACTTGGCCGAGATCAGAGGGCTGGCGGTGGCGCCGGCCGCGGCCGGGCGCGGCGTCGGCACCAAGCTGGTCCGCGCCTGCTTGGCCGAGTCCGTCGAGCTGGGATTGCGTCAGGTCTACACGCTCACGCTCGTCCCGGAGTTCTTCGAGCGTCTCGGCTTCGAGCGTGCCGAGCGCGACTCGTTGCACATCAAGGTGTGGTACGAGTGCTACAAGTGCCCGAAGTTCGCCAACTGCGACGAGATCGCGATGATCCGCCCGGTGGGGCCGGAGCAGCCGTAGCGAGCCAACCGCACTGCTGGCCTCGCATGCTTTCACTGGGGTGAATAGCCGGATACAGGCCGGCTTTGGCCGGCGGTTGCGTCCTCAAGTGGCGGCTAGCCGTCTGCCGCTACGCTGCGGTCCAGCCGCCGTCTACATAGAGCACCTGGCCGGTGATGAACGCGCTCGCCTCCGAGGCGAGGAAGACGGCCATGCCGACGAGGTCCTCCGGTTTTCCCGGTCGGCCGAGCGGGGTTCGGCTGATGACCCACTCCTTGAACGCCGGGTCCTCGAACAGCGGTGCCGTGAGCGGCGTCTCGATCCAGCCCGGCGCGATGGCGTTGACCCGAATGGCGTGCTGCCCCCACTCCACCGCCAGTGCCATCGTCAGCTGACCGACGGCGCCCTTCGTCGCGCCGTACACGGCCCGCTGTGGCATACCTTGACGGGTGGTAAGTGAGGCGATGTTGATGATCGAGCCGCCCTGTCCGGCCGCGATCATCGCGCGACCGGCGGCCTGACAGGCGACCAGCGTGCCGCGCAGGTTGACGTTGACGATCTGCTCGAAGTGCGCGGTCGGCACGTCTACCGTTGGCTCGCGGATATTCATGCCGGCGACATTCGCCACAATGTCGAGCCGACCAAGCTCCTGCACGGCGCGGTCTACCAGTTCTTCGACGGCTGCTGAGTCGGCAACGTCGGTCGGGATAGCGAGCGCTCGCCGGCCTTGCGCCTCGACGCTTGCGGCCACGTCTGCGAGGGCGTGCGCCGTGCGGCTGGCCAGCACTACGTCGGCGCCCGCCGCGGCGAAGCCCAGCGCCAGCGCCTTGCCGATACCCCGGCTCGCGCCGGTCACGAGCGCAACTTTGCCATCCAACTCGAACATCCCCGTTCTCCTGAGGTGCCGTCGCCTACCACATTCATCCGGTGACAGCCTGGCAGTATACCCTGGCCGCAGCGGGGTATGATGTAGGCGGGCTGTGAGTGATATGACATCCGGTCGGTTGGTTGGCCGGCGCGGGAGGTGCATTGATGGCTGCGCGATATGAGGACCCGGACTGGTGCGAGCAACATCGGCTGCGCCTTGATTACAGCTATGTGATGGAGGACACGATTGGCACGCCCGCCGGTGTGAGCCGGCGCGAGCTTGCCGATGCAGCCACGCGGATGGCAGCCGTTGACGCGCGTGTGCGGGACGAGCATAAGGCCGGAGTCCTCGGCTTCATGGACCTCCCCACCGCCATGACGGCCGATGTTCCACACCTCGTCGAGACGGCGGATCGGCTGGCGGCAGCCGGTGACGCGCACGTGGTCCTGGGGATCGGCGGCTCGTATTTGGGCGCGCGGGCGCTCTTCGAGGCACTGGGGCATCCCTACCACAACGAGCTGCCGCGCGAGGAGCGCCAGGGTCGTCCGCGCCTCTACTTCGCCGGTAACGGGATGGACACCGATGCGCTGCGCGGCCTGCTCGACCGCCTGCCGGCCCGGCCCGGCGACGATCCGCGCGGTCACTTCACACTCAACGTCATCTCCAAGTCGGGAGAAACGCTGGAAACGGCGCTCGCGTTTCGGCTCCTGCGACAGCGAGTGGAGCGCGTGTGGGGCGCTGAGGCACGGCAGGCTATCGTCGCAACGACGGACGCTGCCCGGGGGCGACTGCGCGACTTGACGACGGCCGCCGGCTATGCATCCTTCGAGATACCCGACAACGTTGGGGGGCGCTACTCGGTATTGACCGCGGTCGGTTTGCTGCCGGCGGCAGTCGTAGGCATTGACGTAGCCGAGTTGCTGGCCGGAGCGCGCTACATGGCCGATTTGTGCGCGGTGAGCGATCCCTACCTCAATCCGGCCTACCTCCTCGCCACTCTCCATACGCTCATGTACGGGCAGAAGGGACGCACGATCTCGGTATTCGCGGCGTGGAGTCCCCGCCTGGAGGCCGTGGGGCTGTGGTACGACCAACTCCTGGCCGAGAGCCTGGGTAAGGACGGCATCGGCCCGACGCCGCTCACAGTGGTGAATTCGCGGGAGCTACACTCGCGCGGGCAGCAGCACCAAGAGGGCGCCCACGACAAGCTGATTACCAACGTGGTCGTGGCCGAGCCGAGCCAGGAACACGTAGTGCTCCAGGAGGTGCCCGGCGATGCGGACGGTCTGAACTACTTGGCCGGGCGGATGTTGCATGCCGGCCAGCAAGCGGCTATCGAGGCGACTGCCTTTGCCTATCGCCGCGCCGGCCGCCCGACGCTCGACATTACGCTACCCACCGTGCGACCGTTCACGGTGGGCCAGCTGATCTACCTGCTGGAGTTGACGACCGTAGTCGAAGGCTGGCTGCTAGGGGTCAATCCGCTCGACCAACCGGGTGTCGAGGCCTACAAGAACTTCATGTTCGGCCTACTAGAACGCCCGGACGCGCCGCAGTTTGCCCGCTACCGCGCGGCGCTGACCGCCGCCGGTCCACGGCCGGGCGAGTTCCGTTGGTGATTTTGCTTGTCCTCACCCCCCGGCCCCCTCTCCACATGGTGGAGAGGGGGAGTTTGCCGGAGGCGGGAGGAGATGAGGCGCACTCACCTCATTCCATCGAGGGCCAGTCGAGCATCAGGACCTGCACCGACTCGCCCTTTTCGATGCGCGTTGTCTGCCGCGGCACGACGACGAGGCCGTTGGCGCGGTGCATGGAGGTGAGAATGCCCGATCCCTGCTCGCCCGTCAGGTGCGCTACCCACTCGTCGCCGTCACGGGTCACGATGGCACGCATATAGTTCTCGCGGCCGCTGCGGTTGGAGATGCGGTGCGCCGCCCGGGCCCGAATGGCCGTCTTGGCCAAGCGCGTGTGGCCGGCCAGTGTGAGGAGGGCCGGGCGCACCAGAATCTCAAAGCCGACCATCGTCGAGACCGGGTTGCCCGGTAGCCCGATGAACGGCACGTCGAGCAGCGTCCCGAAGGCGACCGGCTTGCCGGGGCGCATGTCAATGGACCAGAACGAGACATCGCCTTCACGTGCCAGGATGTTCTTGACCACGTCGTAGTCACCCATTGAGACGCCGCCGGTGGTCACGATCATGTCCGCCCGCTGGCCGCGCCACAGTAGCTCGCGTAGGGACTCGACCGTATCGGCGGCGATACCGAGCATGAGTGGCTCGCCGCCATACCAACGGACCAGAGCCGCCAGTGAGTAGCTGTTGGCATTGCGAATGAGGCCGGGGGCGAGCGGCCGGTCAATCTCGACCACCTCGTCGCCGGTGGAGAGAATTGCCACACGCGGTCGCTGCACCACTGCGACGCTGGTCCTGCCCAGAGAACCGAGCACCCCCACCTCGGCCGGGCGGATTACCGTTCCCCGCGCGAGGATCGTGTCTCCTTGCCGCTGGTCCTCGCCGGCGTGCCGCACATTGTCGTCGTACTTGACCGCCTTGAAGACGCGCACCGCACGCTGCGCGGCAACGGCGGCAGCCGCTTCCGCTGCGCCGTGCCAGCCGCCGAACGCCACACCATCGGTCAACTCGTAGGGCACGATGCTATCGGCGCCGGGGGGCAACGGCGCGCCGGTCAGGATGCGGTAGCACGTGTTTGGCGTCACCGGCTGCTCGGTGGTCGCGCCGGCCGGCAGTTCACCCAGCACGGCCAGCATCACCGGGCGATCATCGCGGGCAGCCTCGAGGTCGGCGGCCCGTACCGCGTAGCCGTCCATGGCCGAGTTGTCGAAGGGTGGGACATCGTTGGGTGCTATCACGTCCTCGGCGAGCACCCGACCCAATGCATCCAGGATCGGCACTTGCTCCGACGGGAGGGGCGAGAAGTGGGCGAGGATACGCTCACGCGCCTCGTTGACGGTGAGCATCAGGTCGGTTGCGGGGCCGGAAGGTGATGATGGCGGTGGGGCATTGCCGGTGGAGCTTATCATCGCTCTTCCTCGGTTGTGGGCCTCACCCCCCGGCCCCCTCTCCACATGGTGGAGAGGGGGAGTTTGCCGTCCGTCACTGCCATACTCCCTCGTCACTGCGGCGGAAGCCGCAATGACGCCTCCGGCTAATAGCTGCCGGCGGCAGCCCCCGTGCGGAGCTTACGCAGGATGTCCCAGTAGGCGCCCCGTGCGCCTTGCCTGATCTCCTGTACTAGTTCGCTATTGTCATTGTAGTTGTAGTTGGCGCCGGTTTCTCCTTTGCGACCGCCTACGAAGAAGCGCGCATCGTTACCCACTAGCTCTCGCAAGTAGTCCACTGCGGATACGGCGGTTTCTCCGGCCAGGCGGCGCCCTTCGGCCTCGCTCGCGGTCCGCTGTTCGTCCGGGTCAACCGTATGGTCGCCGAGGGCAGCCGAGAGATAGAAGACCGGCTCGACGAGGTCATCGTTACCGGTCAGCACGCCATGCAGATGCGGGTTGGACGGGTCCAGCCGGCCTTGCCCGGCAGCAAGTGAGTCCTGGCTGATGGCCGTACCGGGGTAGAGGCGCACGCCCATTGCCGCGCCAACGCAATCCGGCTCCAGGCGCTTCATCAGCTCAATGCTCTCCCGCAGCGTCTCGCGCGTCTCACCGGGACCACCTAGCAGGAGATCGTACATAAAGGTGAGGCCGGCGCGGCGACAGGCATCAGCCGTGGCGACGAGCGTATGTACACCGAAGACGCGACCCAGCGATTGCAGCATGGTCGGATTGCCGGCGTCACCGCCGAAGTTGATCCCGACGCAACCGGCCCGGCGCAGCAGGACGGCCAAATCGTAGTCAAAGGGGATTGGCGACGCATAGGTATACCAGCGCACGCGCTTGTGCAGGCCGTGCTCGATGAGCGCCGTGCATACGGCGCGCGCGTGGCGACGCGGCAAGTTGAACTCGGCGTCGCAGAGGTGAAACGTATCAACGCCGTTGGATAACAGGGCCTCGATCTCGGCCAGCAACGTATCCACCGGCCGGAGGCGGTAGCGGCGGCCCTTGGCAATCGGATCCACGCAGTAGGTACAGCGCATCGCGCAGCCCCGCTTGGTCTCGATACCGGCCTGTCCACCTTCACGGAAGTAGCGATCATGGTCTATCCAGCGTCGCTCCATCACTAGCAGGTCGTCGAGCGGCGCAAACGCCGGGGCGTTGCGCTGCAACCGCATGGTCCGGCCAGGATCGGTGGCCGCCAGCTCGGGCCAGGGCAGCGCTCGGCCACGCTCGTCAACGGCGTAGATCAGTCCGGGCACCTTATCCGGCGGCTGTCCCTGCTCCAAGGCATTGGCCAAGGCGGCCGCCGCCGTTTCCCCATCACCGGCAACGCCCAGCCGCACCCCCAGGCGCTGCATCACGCCCTCGGGCATGACGGAGAAGCCCACGCCGCCGAGCACGAGTGGCGCCGAGGTGTGCCGGCGTAGCGCGCCGATAACCTCGTGGTAGAGGGGCAGAAAGGACTCTTGGCTGGCGAAATAGCAGTCGTCGGTGTTGCGGACGGTCAGTCCGACGAGATCGGGGCCGGGGCGACCGGCTGCAAACCGCTTGCCAATCGCGCTGACAGCATCGGGCACAAAGCACAGGTCCAGCAGCTCGACGTGGTGACCGGCGGCGTCGAGCGCCTGCGCGACATAATCGAGGCCGATAGGTGCCACGGCCGGCTTCATACGGTTGGCGTTGACCAGCAAGACGTTCAATCCCATTGCCAGCCTCCGGTGGTGCCGCGCCTCTCGGCGCAGCTGTGCCCCTGCTCCTGCGGCTTGATGGTACAGTATGCGGATTGTTGCTACATAGTCAGGAGTGGCCATGACGAACGCACTATCGGAGCAACGGCGCGAAGTGTTCCTGTTCAGTTACCTGTGGGACATTGTGGATGAGGGGCCGGATCACTTTGCTCAACGGCTGGTGGAGGAGCTTGGCGTGACCGGCGTCGCGCTCGCGGTCGCATATCACGATGGCCGGTTCCTGCTGCCGCACCACTCGCGGCGGCGGATGTACATACTCGAGCCGCACGTTTCCTACTTTCCCAATGACTTGTCACTCTACGGCGACACACCGCTCAAGCCAACCCAATGGTCCGAGCTAGGCGACGGTCCCGGCAACGCTTTCGCGCAGACCAAAGCCGCCCTGGATCGCGCCGGGCTGGAGCTACAGAGCTGGACCGTCTACTGCTACAACGAGCGTCTGGGCACCGCTCACCCCGAATACGCCGTCGAGAACGCCTGGGGCAGCCGGTATATGTTCGGGCTGTGTCCAGCGCAGGAAGCGGTGCGGACCTACGCACGGGCCTTGACCGAGGACGTCTGCCGCGCGACGGGCGCCCGCTCGCTCTGGCTGGAGTCGCTCGACTACCGGGACTTCGACTACTGCGGGGCCGAGGCGATCACGAAGATCACGGCCGACCTCGATCCTCTGCAACGACAATTGGCCTCGCTCTGCTTCTGTCCGGCCTGTCTCCAGGTCGCGGCGCAAGCCGGCGTGGACGGCGAAGGCGTTCGTGCGACCGCGCGGGAGACGTTTGATCGGTTCTTGCGCTCACCGGAGCCGTCCGAGGCGCCAGTCGCCGCGCGTCTCGCCGACTGGTCCGACGTGGCGGCGTACATCGCCGCCCGTGACGCGCAGGTTGAGGCGCTCCATCAGGAAGTGACCGCCATCGCTGCCCGGCATGGTGCGCGCTGCTTCCCGGACGTGGCGGGCATGCTGTCGCAGAACCCGCCTTCGGCCGCAGCGGTGCGCTCCGAAGCGGCAGCGCTGCGCGCGACTCACCCCGACTTACTGCCCTGCGCGATGCTGCGGCCCGAATCGAAGGACGGGCGAACTCCAGGCTACTGGTCGGACGTGACCCGCCACTATGTCGAGGCGGACGTGCCGTTATTCTTTATCTACAACTATGGCTTGGTCGAAGACCCCATCCTCGACGCAATCGGTGCCGTCCTCACCGGCCGGACTTGACTCATCCGCCAGCAGCATATATTATGCAATAGGCACACGCATTAGTGGCAGCATGGCGTAGCCGCGTGCGTAGCGCGAGCTTGCTGTCAATTCAAGCCGCCGCTCTACTTGCTGATACAATCCGACTGGCCGCAGCGCGCTTCCCACGGGAGTGACACAGTGGGCACCGAGCCGCAGATACCACGTAATGTCCTTGATGTGTACGAGATTCACGAATGGCGCAATGCCATTGCCGTGCTCAAAGGGGCTCATCCGAAAGAGTGGGCTGAGATCCTTGGAGTGCTTGATGACTTCATGTTACTTCGCAGTGAGATAGTTCGTCCTGGTGGTGCAAAATCTGCGATAGCTCGGAGACTCGACAGCAGATTCTATGAACTGGGATGGGAAGAGAAGCGATTCGCTACCACGATCATAGTCGACGATCGGACATACGAAAGCCCGACTCATGGCATTGATTGCTACAAGAACAACGTTGCAGTAGAAGTCGAGTGGAATAATAAGGACCCATTCTATGATCGGGATTTGAATAACTTTAGGCTACTCTATGACTTACGTGCCGTAGATGTTGGTGTGATCATAACAAGATCGGATGAGCTACAGCAGATCTTCAAAGAGCTTGGCCGGGGAACGAGCTACGGTGCTTCGACGACTCACATGAGTCGACTGCTCCCACGGATCGAAGGCGGAGGAGGTGGAGGGTGTCCAATTCTAGTGTTCGGGATCACGAGGCATCTGTACGTCGAGGACTAGACAAGCCGGCGGGGGTAGCCCAGGAGATCACCTCGTTGGCCGCGAATGGCCGGTTTGCGACGGTGCTGGCCGACCCACCCTGGCGCTTTACCAATCGCACCGGCAAGGTAGCGCCGGAGCACCGCAGATTGGCACGCTATCAGACCATGAGCATGGACGAGATCATGGGGCTGCCGGTACGTGAGATTACGCAGCCGCAGAGCCACCTCTACCTCTGGGTACCCAATGCGCTGATTCTCGAAGGGCTACGGGTGATGGAACAGTGGGGTTTTACGTATAAGACCAACCTTGTCTGGTACAAGGTGCGGAAGGATGGCGGCCCCGATGGCCGGGGTGTGGGGTTCTACTTCCGGAACGTCACCGAAATGGTGCTCTTTGGGATCAGAGGCTCCATGCGAACGCTCCCGCCCGGCAGACGACAGGTCAATATCATGGTCAGCCGGAAGCGCGAGCACTCCAGGAAGCCCGACCAACTCTACGATATTATCGAGGGTTGTAGCCCCACTCCACGTCTGGAGCTTTTCGCCCGCTCGTACCGACCGGGCTGGATGCAGTGGGGAGACGAGTATCCGCAGGGCGATCAGAGCGCTTTCCTCAACGGCCAACCATCGTTACGGTCGCCTGAATCCGACCGGCTTGTAGCCAGCCAGGCAGCAGTTTCGACTGAATAAGGTACCCTAGAGCGCCGTGGGCACTTCTTCCCAGCGGCCGGACTTGGCGGCCCGGCCCGCCGTCTCGACGAGCGCTTGGACCTGCCAGCCGTCGCGGATAGTCGGGCGGCAGTCGCGGCCGGTACGGATCGCCGCGACAAACTCGGTGAACACGCGCCGGCCCATCGCGGCCAGCAGCCCAGCGTGCTCGTCTACGCCGGGGCCGAGGTCTGGTTCGATAGCCTCGGTCGGGTGGCCGTAGCGGTAGACCTCGGCGTGCTCCAGCCCATCGGTGACGACCGCCGCTTTCGTCCCATTGATCTGGATCATCGAGCGGCCTAGCGGCTTGTCGGAGTCAACGTGGCCCACGCGGCTGGTCGCAATGGTGCCGTGGACGCCGGACGCAAAGCGCAGTGCCAGCACCACGTCGTCGTCCAGTGTCAGCGGCACCGTTCCCCCAGTAGCCGGGTCGGG
Organism: Chloroflexota bacterium; assembly: GCA_965220865.1. Taxonomy (GTDB): domain Bacteria; phylum Chloroflexota; class UBA11872; order UBA12225; family JAJDUF01; genus JAJDUF01. Next base: position 440,315 of record OZ244848.1, on the reverse strand, counting down.
CACCTCCTTAATCACGGTTCGCAGGCTGGCGGCGATATGGGTGATCGGACCGCCGATGAGCACCGAGAAGTTGAGCATGTGCGAGCCAAGATCGCTCAACACGCCGGCCGAACTACGCGCGGCGTCGTAGCGCCATTGCGCCGTTAGCGCCGCTCCGAGCAGTCGGGGGTTGTAGCGTTGGGTGTGAATGCTAATCAACTCGCCAAACTCGCCGCCTCGTACTCGCCGGACCAACTCCTGCGCGATGGGCGCGTAGGGCAGCAGGAAGCCGGTCATCGTCCGCACGTTGGCCCGCTCGCACGCTGCGACCATCTCGCTGGCCTGTGCGAGGTTCATGGCGACCGGCTTCTCACAGAAGAGGTGCTTGCCCGCGGCCGCGGCGGCCAGCACCTGTTCGTAGTGGGCGTCGTCGGGGGTGCAGATCACCACGGCGTCGATGTCCGAGGCGAGCATCTCCTGGGGGTCCTGCGTGACTAGCTCGACCCCAAATCGCTCGGCAAACTCGTGTGCTGGCGCCGGGCGCGGTCCACATACGGCCGTCACCTCGACGCCAGGCACGTCGGCCAAGGCCTGCGCGTGCGCGCCGGCGATAAAGCCATAACCAAAGAAGCCTATCCGGATAGGCTGCTCACCCGAATTACTCACCATCACTCCACCTCGTCGCCTTGATGCCGTTATGATACCGTGACGGCTGGCCGGCGGTGGCCAGTGTGTGATGGGAGGGGAACGATGATCCAGATGCGGCCCTTCGGCTATGATCGCCAACCGGTCCCCGAAATCGGGATGGGCTGTTACCGCATCACCACCGACATGGGCGTAGACCGCCCGACGGCCTTGGCCACGCTGCAACGGGCATATGAGCTAGGGGTTCGCTTCTTCGATACGGCGCCGCTGTACGGCGCCGGCGAGGCCGACGCGCTGTTGGGCGAAGCCTTTGCCCATGTCCCCGACGACGAGATCATTTTCGGAGCCAAGCTCAGTGGTCCCACGGATAACCTCCGGGACTATTCCTACGACAACTGCATGCGGGGCTTCGATCAGACCTTGCAGCACCTGAAGCGCGACTCGGTGCAGGCCCTGCAAATCCACGGTATTCCCGGCTGGCGAGACCTGGCAGCGGACCGGCGCCGGGAATGGAACGACGTGTTCGGGAAGGGCATGGCCTACGAGGCGCTGCTCAAAATCCGCGAACAGGGGGGATGCAAGTACATTGGTGTGACGAGCCACTGGTCGCCGCACCTCCAGCACTGTCTGCAGCACGCCGAGTTCGACAGCGTGGAGATCGCCAGCCACTACAACCTGCTGATGAATGCGGCCCGGCGGACGGTCCTGCCGGTGGCGGAGCGGACCAACACCGCGGTGGTCGTTGCCACGCCCTTGTTCGCTGGCCGCTTGGTTTCATTGGCGGCTCTGGCCGCCCAAGGCGTGCGCCGTAGCGGAGACGCCGCGCCGGCAGCGGCCGTCCTGCGGGAGGTGCTGGCCGAGACGGGCTACACGCTGCCGCAGCTGGCGTTGCTGTACCTCTTGGACGATTCGCGGGTCACGTGCATCATTCCCGGGTCGGCGAACATCGCCGAGCTAGAGGCTAACCTGGCGGTGGCGACGCTGCCGCGGCTGTCCGCGGACATCATCGAGCGGCTCCGCACAGTCGGCCTGCCGTACCCGTTCCTCAAAGACAAGGCCATGACGCTCGTGCCGGTGTAGCGCCGGCGGAGTCCCGCTCCAGTGCGGCGGCATGGGGAGGGCGAGGAAGGTGGCTGTCGGGTGCTGTGCGGACAGCCCGCCCCTCCAGGGTGTAAGGACGGGCAGTGTGGTTTGGTCGACTACGGTGACTGCTGGTGGTTCGGAGCACGGTTTGGCGGCTAGAGCGATGGCGTCTTGGTAGGGGGTTGGCATAGTGACGCTAACGTCAGTTGGGGCAGGCGGCTGGAGGAGGGATCGGAGTGGTGACTGGGCGCTGGGTGTTGTGGGGTGGGGTGGTGGTAGTAGTTGGCGCGCTCTTGCTTGGCGCTGGTGTGGTGGTTGGCGTGGTCTTGCTTGGTGAATATCGTGAGATGCTGCTGCCAGTGATGGGGCTAAGACCAACGGTTACTCCGGCTCCACCGCTGGCGACCTTTGCTCCGCTAACGTTATCTCCAGTGCCAACAGCGACGGCTGTGCCGCCGACGGTTGTGCCGCCAACGGCGACACTGAATCCAGTGCCCCCGCCGACGGCGACGACGCGGAATCCAGTGCCGATTCCAAGTCCGACTGCTGCGGTGCCTACTGGCGGGTGGGATTATTTTGAAGAGGCTGAAGCAGGCGGGTGGAGCCGGAGTATTGGTGTTGCCTTGGCTGCGGAGGGTGGGCAGGCTAGGTTAAGCGTTTCTTGCGATTTCCTTGGGACTGACATCCCTTGGTGGAGTGTGCAGATTCGGTGGCCCTCGCGCGGGAGAGTGGATCTTCCATATTTTCCAGTGGGGACGCACGTGACGACGCGCTATGGGACGGGCCCAGCGGTGACCGAGGTCTGGTCCAAGAGCGGGGCGAGGAGTGTGTCCAGTGGTTGGGGGCCAGCGTATGGCAGGATTGGTAAGCTCCAGGAGACAGATCACTTCGAGGCGCGCTGGGTTGCAGATGATGGGGAAGAACTGGCGGCGACGTGAGACGTGCGGGGCTTGCGGGAGGCGCTGGCGCCGGCGCGGGCGGTTTGCTCGCCACTCCCACCGGTTGGCGAGTGGGAGCGGTTCGATGTGACTGACCCAAGCACGGGTACACGTAAGCTGGGTGTCAGTTCGTGGGCCTACGCTACAAGTGGGCTAAGTGGGAGCCCCGGGCGCCAGTTCGCTAGGATACAGATTCGTTGCACTGCGGGAAATCCCTATGACCGATTGTGGTTTGTGGTCATTAGCGGGATGACTCCCACGGATGGTCGCCGGACAGTGAAGGTGACGATGCACTACGGGACGGGGCGAGGGGTGACCGAGAACTTGGAATGGCTGGTAGGCGGGGAGGGTATACACGGACCGGAGGGTGTGGTTAGAAAGCTCCAGGAGACGGATCGCTTCGAGGCGCGTGTGATTAGGGCTGACGGGAAAGCACTGACGGCGACGTGGGACGTGCGGGGTTTGCAGGAGGCGCTGGTGCCAGCGCGGGAAGTCTGTTCACCAACAAGACCGGTTGGCAAGAGGTCTTCCACTACGGCTTACGCGCCGCCGACAAAGACGGCAACGTGGACTCCGGTTGGCAGGTGGAGGTTTTCTGATAGGACTTACGCAAGCACAGGTACACGGGAGATTGGTGTTGGCATGTGGTCGTCGGACGACAGTTCGGGTCGGGGTGCTCAGATTGCTTACCTAAGTGTTGGCTGCATCCTGCCAGTGCGCGATGACCCGTGGTGGGATGTGGTTATTGGTTGGTACCAGCGTGTGAGTAGTGGTGAGACGGTGGCGGTGAGGACGCGCTATGGGACGGGGCCAGCGGTGACGCATGACTGGCTTGTGCCCAACAACAAGGAGCTTACGGTTGTGCCTGCGAGCCGATTACATGGGCCGGAGGACGTGATTAGCAGGCTGCTGGGGACGGATCGCTTCGAGGCGCGTGTGATTGGGTCTGACGGGGAAGAATTGGCGGCGGTATGGGAGGTGGCGGGCTTGCGGGAGACGTTGGAGCCGGTGTTTGCGGTGTGTGGGGTGCCTTAGGGTGGCTTGCGGACTGGGGACGCAGCATGCTGCGTCCCTACGGGCGGGTGAGGACGTGGCCGGGCAGGGTGCCGAGGTGGTTTCCACCGCTTACGACAAGCTCCCCGTTCACCAGCACGTGCTCGATGCCGTCCGGATATTGGTGCGGCTCGTCGAAAGTGGCGCGGTCGCTGACCGTCGCCGGATCGAAGACGACGAGATCGGCGTCCAGTCCGGGCCGGACGATCCCCTTAGCGGCGAGGCCAAGGCGTTGAGCCGGGGCGCTGGTCATCTTGCGGATAGCCTCCTCCCAGGTGAGTAGGCCAAGCTCGCGCACGTAGCGGCCCAAGACGCGGGGATGTGTCCCGTAGGAGCGGGGGTGCGGCTTGCCCTCAGACAGCGGTCCGTAGGGCGCCGCGACGCTGCCGTCGGAGCCGATCATGCCCAAGGGGTGCGCGAGCACCCGGCGCACGTCCGCCTCGTCGAGTTGGAAGTAGACCATGTGCGCCGCACCGCCCAGCGTGTCGAGCACGTGGGCCACCGTCTCTTCCCCGTTGAGGCCCAGCGACGCGCCGATCTGCTCGATGGTCTGACCCTCCCAGGACTTGTGCGCCGCCGTTGGTACCCACGAGACGATGATCGTGTGCCATCCCTCCATCCCGGCGGCACGCTCGCGGATGCCGGCGACGACGCGCTCGCGCTCGACCGGGCCGCGGAGGCGGGCGAGGAGCGTCGTTGTGCCGCCCTCGTGCGCCCAGTCGGGCAGGAGCGAGCCAAGCCCCGAACTGCTGGCGATATAGGGGTAGGCGTCGTAGGCCACGTCTACGCCGCCGGCACGGGCGGCCTGCATCATCTCCAGCGTTTGGGCCGTCTTACCCCAGTTGGGCGGGCGGGCCGCCTTGTGGTGGGCGATCTGTACCGGCAGCTCCGCACGGCGACCGATCTCGATTGCCTCGTCTACGGCGTCGAGGAGCGTGTCGCCTTCCCCACGGATATGGCTGAAATAGAGTCCGCCGCGCCGCGCCGCGACCTCGGCCAAGGCGACAATCTCGTCCGTGTCCGCATACGAGCTAGGCGGGTATATAAGCCCGGTAGACAGGCCAAAGACGCCGTCGTCCAGGGCCTCAGCCAGGAGGCGGCACATCGCCGCCAGATCATCGGCGGTAGGCGGGCGGCTCTCCATCCCCATGACTTCACCCCGCAGGGTGGCGTGGCCGGCCAGGGGCGCCACGTTGACGGCCACACCTTGGCGGCGCATTCGGTCGCAGTATTCACCGAAGGTCCGCCAGTCGCGCCGCAGGCCTTGCCCGGCGGCCCGTTCGCCGATCCTGCGGTTGAGGAAGGCGCCATTAAGCGGCCCCACCGGAGCCGGGGCGCTGCCGCAGTTGCCGATCACGACCGTGGTGACACCCTGCCGTACCTGACTCTCCGCCGGTGGGTTGACCAGAAGCGGCAGGTCGGAGTGGGTGTGCGGGTCAATGAACCCCGGGGCGATGAAGCAGCCGGTGGCGTCGAGCACGGTCGCGGCCGCGGCTCCCTCCAACTGACCATCCACCTGTTCGGTCGTCGGCCGCCGTTCGACGGCAGCGATCTTGCCGTCTTGGATGGCGACGTCGGCACGGAACCAGGGGGCGCCCGTCCCGTCAATCACCTTCCCGCCCTGGACCAGCACGTCTATCATGCTTTGCTCCTGTCCCGCGCCTGCTAAGGTGATGCACTACCCGCTGGCTTGCGGGTGCGCTACGCTTGCCGGCACAGCGGCCGCGACCGGTATGCGCCTCGCGCGGCATTGGGAGCCATTGTAAGGGCAACGAACATGACCAACAGGCCAGCCAACCGAGATCGGACACCGCTACGGCCGGGCGCTTCGACACTCTTTGCCGCGCACGGCCAGCCGCTCACCCCGTCGCTGCTCGACCTCATGCAGCAACTGGGCTTGGTGGCTATCGAGATCGCGGACTACCATCCCAACTTCGACTACACCAATAGCGAGCTGCTCGACCGGATACGGGGCTGGATGGAGAGCCGCGGCTTGGCGCTCAACTCCATCCATGCCCACTTCGAGCAGCGCCAGCCGGGGAGCGATTTGGCCGAACCAGACGAGTCGCAGCGGCAGGAATCGGTGGCTCTGTACCGCTCAGGGTTGGCCGCTTTAGCGCGGCTCGGCGGCGACATCCTCGTGACCCATCACATCGCCATCCCCGAGCCGGAACAGGAGCCGGAACACTTCAAACGGCGGCGCGGCGCCTTTGTAGCCAGCCTGAGTGAGTTGGCAGCTACCGCAGCGGACCTGGGCGTGCGACTGGCCATTGAGAATGTCCCCTCAGGGTGGCGTGCCGACGTGCGGCTCTTGATGGCGCTTATCGAGGATGCCGAGGCTTTCCCGGCGGTGGGTGTCTGCCTGGACACCGGGCACCGCCACCTCGGGGGTGATAACCCGACGGCGATCCGCACGCTCGGCTCGCGGCTGATTACCCTGCACATCCACGACAATCACGGACAGCGGGACGAGCACATCATGCCGTTCGATGGCACGATCAACTGGGCCGCGGTGGTCGCGGCGCTGCGGGCGATTGGCTACCCTGGGGTCTTCATGTATGAGATTGGCTCGATGGCCAATCCGCAGGCCATCCCCGCGAACTACCGGACATTGATGGCCGGGGGATAGCAGCGGCGGTGAGGTACTGGCTTGCACCGCCTAAACCGGCAGCCGACTGTACGGGCGTAGCCGGGTAGAGGGGCAGGAGGCGACCGTCATGGGAGCACCATTCCGACTGGGACTCATCGGCGCCGGCCGACAGGGACGGCACCTGTCTGTAGCAGCCTGTGCCCTCGGCGACTGCGAGCTGGTGGCTTGCGCGGACCCGGATACCGTTGTGGCGGACCAGACGCAGCGCGACTTCGGCTACCAGCGCACCTATCGAGACCATGAGACGCTCCTCGCCGAGGCGGCGGTAGACGGCGTGCTTGTCGCAACGCCGCACAACCTCCTGGCATCGGTGTCGCATGCAGTGATCGCGGCCGGGCGGCACGTCTTTATCGAAAAGCCGGTCGGTGTCCACGCCGGCGAGGTGCGGGAGGTCGTTGCCGCTGCTGAGGCTGCCGGCGTGACCTTGATGGTCGGATACTGCCTGCGCTATACGCCGGTGCGGTTGTTGATGAAGGAGTTGATTGACGACGGCGCTATCGGCGACATCGTGTTCGTCAGCGCCGGCAAAGGTGGCGCGCCGTTGAGCGGCTGGCTGGCCGACCCACAGGCCGGGGGCGGCCAACTGCTCTTCTTGGGCAGCCACGTGAGCGATCAGCTGTTGTGGGTCGTCGGGCAGCCGGCGACGCAGGTGTATAGCACGATGCGCTACCGGCCGGGAACGGACGTTGACGCCACGTCGGCTTTCATGCTCACCTTCGCCAACGGCGTGACGGCCCAGGTGACGTGCTCGCACGAAGTGCATCAGCCCTATGACTTCGTAGAGGTGTATGGCACTCGCGGTAACGTGCGCGCCGATTGGCCGCTGAACACGTTGATCGTTCAGTCGGACGTGGTCGCCGCCTACCGTGAGCCAACGACCATCCACCACACCGGCGATCCGTTTGACCCTATGTACATCGCCGAGGTGCAGGAGTTCGTCGCGGCCGCGCGGGTCGGACGACCGGCCGCGATATCCGGCGAGGCGGCGGTTGCCGTGTCGGCGATCCTCGATGCCGTCAAGGAGTCGCATCGGCGCGGCCAGCCCGTAGCTTTGCCGTAGGGGGTCGTCGTGCCTCACCCCCCGGCCCCCTCTCCACCATGTGGAGAGGGGGAGTCTGGCGGAGGCGGTGGGCCTGAGGCCACGGTAGCTCGCAGCGTGGTCCGGTCGCGCTCCTGGCGTCCGTGTGCCACTATTGGGGGTAGTCAAGAACGGCAGCACGCGGTCCACACGAGGAGTAAGAGCAGATGAGCAACGTGCCGATGACCCGGCCGGAGGAGTTGTTGGCCCTCCACGAGACACCGTATTTCCATTCCTCGACCTTCACCGAGCTTGACGACGGCCGCATTCTCCATGCAGCGGGCACGACTTTCACCACGTCGTCCGACGGGGGTATCACCTGGTCGGAGCCGTTCGAGCGTCGCGATGCCGACGGCGCTTCCGTCGGTGGTAGCGGGACCTCGCTCGTGCGGCTGTCGGGCCGCGGGGTTGGTCTGTTGGCGCTGAAGCAGAACGCGGAGGAGTCCCGGCGCGGCATTCATCACCTGGTCTTCTGGCGCTCGCCGGATGGCGGCGAGACCTGGGAACGTCCGGTGCAAGTGACCCCGCCCGGCCTCCCGGCGCACGCCTACCAGGACGTGCTGCTCCGAACGTCGTCGGGCCGTATCGTGGTGCCCGTCTACGGCATGCTCGGTCAGCGGGCCGGGCCTAGCGATGTGCGGCCGCCCTTCTCCGGCAAGCTGATCGGCGGGCAGTGGGTCTCCACCGCGGCGCACTTCTTCGATCCACGGTTCTCGTTCGTCTACGTCTGCTACTCCGACGACGACGGCCGCACGTGGCAGCGCAACCGGGATGGCGAGCTGGTCATCCTCCACGACTGGAACGCGACTTACAGCTACGTCAACGAGCCGAGCGTGGCTGAGGTCAGCCCCGGTCGTCTGCTCATGGTAATGCGGACCGGGCTGGGGCGGCTGTTCCAGTCCTGGTCGGATGACAATGGCGAAACCTGGTCACGCCCCGCGCCGACCTCGCTCGCCGCGACGACCACGCCCGCGCAGATTCGCTCCATCCCCGCGACCGGGCACCTGCTCATCGTCTGGAACCAGGAGACGGAGGAGGAGGTCAAGCGCGGCTACAACCGGACGCGCATTTCGGCGGCGATCAGTCGCAACGGGGGCAGCGTCTGGGAGTTCTTTCAGAATGTCGAATCTATTCACGAAACCACGCGCGTCGAGCCAGGCCCTATCCGCCCGGTGCGGCCGGCCGAATACTACTTCCTGCCGGGCGTGGCGGCCCCGGAACGGGAGGTCGAATACATCACCCAAGACGCCACCTACGGCCGCTGGTCCTACCCGTCGGTGTTCGTCGGCCGGGACCGGGTGCTCATCGCGCACAGCTACACCACCATGGACGAGCATCCCACCCGCGCGGAGCTGATTGATAGCAAGTCCAAGCCGGGCGGTTTTAGCCAGAAGCTCAAGGTGCTCCCGCTCACCTGGTTTTACGGTGGCAAAGAGCCGGCCGAGAACCCCTTCCTGCCGCGCGCAGAGGCGCCCGCGACGCCGTAGGTCGTGGCTGGTGGGCGAGCGAGTACGCTGCCAACTCCCCTATGGTCCCCCCGCTCCGCAGGGGGACGGGGGAGCGGTCGTCCGTAGCGCCGGCGGACGGTGCTCGTCATGCCGGTGAGAGATCGGCGACTATCTCTTCCAGCTGCTCCAGGGCCGTGCGGAGGTCTTCCACGATCTCCTCGGCGATGAGGTCGGGCGGCGGCAGGCTGGCGGAGTCTGCCATGCTTTCGTCGCGCAGCCAGAAGATGTCGAGATTCACTTTGTCCCGCTGCAGCAAATCGTCGTAGCTGAAGCGGTGAAAGTGCTCGGTCTCCTGGCGCTCGTGACGGTTGTCGGGGTTGTAGCACGCTACAAAGTCGTCCAAGTGGGAGCGGGCCAACGGATTGGCCTTGAGGGTGAAGTGCCGGTTGGTGCGGAGATCGTAAATCCAGAGGTCCCGGGTCCAGGGAGTCTCGCTGGCGGGCCGACGGTCAAAGAAGAGCACGTTGGCTTTGACTCCCTGGGAATAAAACATCCCCGTGGGCAGCCGCAGGAGGGTATGCACCTCGCACACGTGGAGTAGGCGCCGGCGCACCGTTTCTCCGGCGCCGCCTTCGAATAGGACGTTGTCCGGCACCACGATGGCGGCCCGACCGTGCATCTCTAGCAGGGTATGCACGTGCTGCAGGAAGTTCAGCTGCTTGTTGCTCGTGGTGGCCCAGAAGTCGGGGCGCTCCACTACCAGGCTCTCTCGCTCCGATTCGCCCTCTGTGTTGACAAAGGTGAGGCTGGACTTCCGTCCGAAGGGCGGATTGGTCAGGACCATGTCGTAATGCCTGCCCGGATGGGCACGCAGGCTGTCATCAACGATGATGTTGGTCTCGTCTCCGCCGATGCCGTGTAGATACAGGTTCATGGCACCGAGCCGGGCGGTCTTGGCCACGTTGTCCCAGCCGTGCAAGGCCTCGCGTTGCAGGTGCTCCTTCTGACCCCGGTCCAGGTTCTCGTTGTGGCGCATGATGTAATCGTGGGCGGCCAGCAGAAACCCACCGGTGCCACAGGCCGGGTCGCAGATGGTGGTATCGGGTGCGGGGCGCATCACGTCTACGATAGCCTGAATCACGGGGCGGGGCGTGAAATACTGCCCGGCGCCGGTCTTCACGTCTTGGGCGTTGCGCTCCAGCAGCGACTCGTAGGCGTCGCCCTTCACGTCGGCGCTGAGGGCCGACCAATTTTCGCTGTTGATGAGGTCCTTGATGAGCCGGGTCAGCATCGCGGGTTCCTGGATTTCGTTCCTGGCCCTGCGGAAGATGACGCCAAGAGTGCCGGGCTGTCGGGCCAGAGTTTCCAGCGTGCGGCGGTAGTGGGTCTCCAACTCGTCGCCGTCCAGTGCGAGCAGGCTGGACCAGTCGTGGCCTGACGGAATGGGCGGCGGCCGGTAGTCGGGGAGCAAGGTGTAGGGCGGCTGGCTGCGCTCGTGCATCATCTTGAGGAAGATGAGGTAGGTCAGTTGCTCCAGGTAGTCTCCATAGGAGAGGCCGGCGTCGCGCAGGACGTCGCAGTAGTTCCAGAGCTTCTGGCCGATGGTGGAGGCGGTAGTCATGGCGTCCCTTCCGCGAGACTGAGCTGCCGCGCCGGTGTTCGTCTCGGTCGGCGCCGCCGCGGCTTGCGTTGTGCTTTAGCGGCAGCCTCGGCCGCGGCGCGCTCTGCCTGGATGCACGCCAACAGCACCGCGGCTGGCTCGTCGTTGGGGTCCTGCGGCACAAGCTGCCCGGAGAAGGCCTGCTTCAGGATGCTCTGGCGCAGCCGCTCGGCCCGCTTCAGGCTGGCCTCCACCGCAGCCTCGGCTTGCCGGATGATCGACAGGCGCCGCTCGACCTCGGCGACGATGCGGTGCTGCTCGGCTAGAGGGGGGAGAGGTACGTGGAACAGTCGTAGGTCAGACAACGATATCCGCTGGTGTCCTGCTGTTGATTTGGCCTTTGCCTCAAGAGCTTGCCGTAGTGTCCTTTCTCCGAAGCAAAGCTGAACGAAGTGAGGGGATATGCTATCAGTACATCGGCCACGAAATATTCTGTCTGGAAACTCCATCCTTCGACCGTGTAATTCACCTACCACAGCGCAATTTCCAACGTAATTCAACGAGCCGCTTAGACGTGTGAATAGCAAGTCTCCAGTAGAAATAAATGCATTGATTGGTCGAGGCGCATCATGCGGTAGGAACCTATGGTCATCCAAATTGAGGATTCCCTGTCTTACTGCACTGGACCGGAGAACCAGCCTACTTGAGGGCTTTCCGGTGGCAGGAACAGCCGTTCCTCCATCTAAAGACCATGTAATCTGGTCTAAACGCGCCCATGCCCACCCCTCCGGTAGCCGCGGCAAGGCGGGCGTGTCGGGCGGGGTCGGCTCCTTGTACTTGCCGCGGCGCTTGGGCTGGGCCGCCCAGCGGGCGCGGCGCTCGACCAGGATGCGCGCCAAGAGACGGTCGGCGTGCTCGTAGTCGCGGCCTTCGGCGCGGGCCAACGCCGCCTCGGTGGGGACCAGCTTGCCTTCGCAAGCAGTTTTGAGGAGGCTGGTCCGGTAGCGTTGCAGGTTGGCCTGGACCTGCTTCAGAGCGGTCACGGCGGCGGCGAGCCGGGTGAGGTGCTGCTCGATTGCGGCGACGATGCGGTGCTGTTCGGCGAGCGGCGGGAGGAGAATTTCTTGGGCTAGTACATCGTCGTTGCGTACTGCTGGATAGCTTGTACCCCTTTGCAACGGGTTCAAGTTGGAGGTAAATTCGTCATTCAAGACAAGATAGAAAATGAATTTTTGGTCAACACCGCAAGCCGGATTCAATACACAGAACCCCGTGGAAGCAACCTCGCCATCAAATTCAGGAGGCACCATTGCAATGTTCTTTAGGTAGGTCCGCACTGTCGAGAATAAGGTATTGCCTCTTCGCACCTTCTGCCTAGCACGGGATGGTGCATCTCTACCCATATAAATTTTCGGAGAGACAACGCGAAAGGTTTTGTTATCGATGGAGGTAATGTCCAAGTAGGTGAACGGCTGGTCCGGCGCATCTTTTCTGGGAGCTACCTTGTCTACGGGGAGGCATAAACTATCCAGGGTGGTAGTGACCCAGCCGGCGGGAAGGTTCCGGTCATTCATAGTGTGCTTACGCTGCCAACTCCAGGTTAAGCTCTTCCAGCAGGCTGGCCGGATCGTCGCCGAGTAGCCGTTGCCGCTGTTCTCGACGACTACCAGGTATTTTCATCGTGACTTCCCTTGAGCGCCGCGCTCACGATACCCGCGGCCGCAGATCCTTGAGCCGTGTTGATGGGAGTCTCCGGAGACTCTGATTGCGTGGGTCCACTTCGATGCCCACCGATTCCAGGGCGGTTACTCCCAGCAATGGCTCGGCGTCTGCCTCTCCGCAGACGATCGTTGCCCCAACGATTTCCCCCATGAACTCGATGTCACCGGTGGTGAACTCCATCCTGACTTCGCTGCCGTCGGCCAGGCCATACACCCGCTGCCCCTTGGGCGCGAGACCGATGGCTTCCAGGTGCGGTCTCGGCACGAGGCAATCAACCGCGCCTGTATCAACCAGGAAGAGTCCTTCCCATGTCCTGGCCGGTTCAGCCGGATTCCGAATCGTAACGGTTACGTGTGTTATTCCCATATTCATCTCCCGGACGGATTACGCTACCAACTCCAGGTTTAACTCTTCCAGCAGGCTGGCCAGCTCCTCGCCGAAGACGGCGTAGGCACGGCCCAGGCCACCCCGCTGGTTGAAGGGGTCTAACTGGAAGTCGCTCATCTCCATACTGACGCTGCCGATGATGTGGTTGCGGATGGCTTCCAACCACTGCACCTGCTCCGCGGTGAAGGCCCGCCCGGCGATCTCCTGCATCGCCAGCCAACCCTGGAAGCGCTCGTGGACCCGGTCGGCGAAGGGCGCCAGCTCGTCTGCCTCACCGATGGCGTAGCGCACCAGCGACACGATGTCCGCCAGCTGCCGCTGGCCGGAGCCGCGGACCCGGGACTGGTCCAGCCGCTGATAGGCCTGCCAGAGCCGGTCAGTCGTCCAGGAACGCGGCGGCGCTTGCAGGGCGTCGGTCAGTTGCTTGATGTCGGCGTAGCGCAACCGGCGCCGGTAGGGCCGTTCGTACAGCACCTGGAGGGCCGTGATTTCATCCCGGTGCTCCTCAATGTATTCCTGGAAGGACTGCACCATGCTGGCGGCTCGCTCGTCAGAGAAGCCGGCTGCGAGCAACTGGTCGTCGCTGACCGTGTCAATGGTCTGCTCGTAGGAGCGGTGGATGTCCACCAGTCGCTGGCGCAGTGGGGGATTCTCGGCAAACGGTCGGGCGGCGTCCTCGCATAGCTGCCGTGCCGCCTGGGCGATTGCCGCCGGCGGTGGGGCTTCCTGTCCAGTCTTCTGCCGGGCGGCCGTCAGGGCCGCGTCGGGGTCGGTAGCAGTGACCAAGCCAGCAATCAGGTCCGGGAGCGAGGCCGGTTGGGCGATGGCCTCGATGGACTCCTGCTCCCGAGGGGTCAACTTCCGCTCCAGACGGGCGAGGCGGCTGGCGAGCGAGGAGAGCACGTCCGGCTCGCGGTTGCCCATGCTCACCAGGTCGAGCAGCTTGTCGAAGGGGACGGTCCGCTGGCGCTCCAGGGTGAAGGAATCGGATAGCTGGTGCTCGGTCACGCCCACCGCGTCAACAATGACGAAACGGTCTTTGTTGGGGGCGTCGGGGGTGACGGCATGGAATTCGGTAGCGGAGATAGTCCGCACGCCGCGGCCCTTCATCTGCTCGAAAAAGCTGCGGCTCCGCACGAGGCGCATGAAGAAGACGATTTCGACCGGCTTGATGTCGGTGCCGGTGGCGATCATGTCCACCGTGACGACGATGCGCGGGTTGTAGCTATTGCGAAACGCGGTGAGTAGGTCTTCCGGCCTTGCCCCCGTGGTCTTGTAGGTGATTTTCTGACAGAAGTCGTTGCCCTTGGTGAACTCCTGCCGCACGACACGCACTATGTCGTCGGCGTGGCTGTCGTCCTTGGCGAAGATGATGGTTTTGGGTACTTCCGTTCGGCCCCGGAAAATCTCGGTAAACAGGCAGTCCCGGAAGGTGCGGATGACCGTCCGAATCTGGTCCTCGGCCACGACTTCCCGGTCCAATTGGTTGGGCGCGTAGGTGAAGTCCTCGTCAAGCTGTTCCCAGCGGACTTTGCGGGTCGAGCGGTCCCGCCGGTCTAGGTAGTAGCCGGCCTTGACCGAGGAGCCTTGCTGGGTAATCCGGGTACGGATGTGGTAGGTATCGGAGTCGACATTAACACCGTCGGCCACCGCCTGCTGGTGGTTGTATTCCATCACCAAGTTCTGTTGGAAGAAGCCGAAGGTCTGTTTGGAGGGGGTCGCGGTCAGGCCGATGAGGAAAGCGTCGAAGTACTCCAGCACTTGCCGCCACAGGTTGTAGATGGAGCGGTGACACTCGTCGGTGATGATGAAATCGAAGGTCTCGATGGGAATGTCGGGGTTGTACTCTACCGGCGCCGGCTCACGGTGCAAGACGTCGCGGTCAAAGCCGGAAAGCTCCTCCAATTCCGGGTCTAGCTCCTCCCCCTTGAGCAGCGAATACACCCGCTGAATGGTGGCGATGCAGACGCGGCTCACCGGGTCAATGCGCCCGGACTGCAAGAGCTGGACGTTGTAAAGCTCGGTGAACTTGCGGCCGTCGTCAGGGATAGCGAAGCCCTGAAACTCGCGCAGGGTCTGGCGGCCCAGGTTAGCGCGGTCCACCAAGAAGAGCACCCGACGCGCGTCGGCGTATTTGATGAGGCGGTATACCTGGTTACAGGCCATGAAGGTCTTGCCGCTGCCGGTGGCCATCTGCACCAGTGCCCGTGGCCGGCCGGCAGCGAGCGACTTTTCCAGGTTGCTGATGGCCCGTATCTGCACCGACCACAGGCCCTTGGTGTTCAGGGACGGCAGGTCCGTCAGTCTTTCCCGGAGGGTATGGGACGTGGTGTAGGCGCCGCGCAGCTCGGCCGCCGCGTGTTGGCCCAAATCGGGGTGCGTAGAGGCGCCTTCCGGTTCACCGATCCACTCGGCCAGCGTCTTGGGGGTGTGGAAGGAGAAGATGGCACGGCTGCGGGCTTCCGGGTCTAGCAAGTTGGTGAACCGGGTCTCTACGCCGGTGCTCTCGTACAGGAACGGGAGCGGCCGTCGGTAGGCCGGGAGGGTGTCCGGCAAGCCGGTGCTGTACTTCCCGGACTGGACTTCGACGCCGGCAAGGGTGTGTCCCTCGGGCTTGGCTTCAATAACGCCCGCTGCCTTGCGGTTCACGTAGAGTAGGTAATCAGCGCTGCCATGACCGGGCTTCAGTTGGAACTCGCGCACCGCCACGCCGCTGCCGGCATATGGGTTGAGGGCGTCGGCGCCCTGGACCGACCATCCCGCCCGCTCCAGCAGCCGATCTATGTTTGCCCGAGCTAGTTGTTCAGGAGTCATCTGTCCGGATTAGGGAATCCGTGTGGGGTGCAGCATGCGGCGCCCGTGCCTACCCCTATGCCCGCGGATTAGGAGGGCGTAGCGTCGCCGGCGCGGACTGCGCGGAGGGCCGTGGCGATCCCATCCGTGTCCAGGACCATCTCGGAGATGCCGACCTCCTGAGCATACACCTCCGGCGGGACTTGGGCGGCGATCTCCGGCTCGGTGATGTGATACACCGGCAGGCCCAGGGCGGTGCCGGCCAGCGCGCCGGCCCACGCCGGGTCACCCTCCGTTACGGTAAGGCCATAGACCTGACTGCTTTCGGCGTTCGGGGTACCGAGGAGCACCACCACCTCGTCGCGGCCCAGGTCGTCCACTACCCGCTTGATGTTCTGTTGACCATCCAGGTCAAGCGCTCCAGCGGACGTTCAGACGAAACAGTAGGTGTCCTCCAGGACCACGTCCGCACCGGCACCGCGGGCGCACGCAGCGATGGACGGGCCGGGCACACCGTCGCGCTCGCCGAGCGCCACCACCTTCTTCCCCGTCAACGCAATCTCGCTTGCTGCCATGTCACCTTACTCCTGTGCCGTATTGTGCATCAGACTACGCTCTACGCTCGAGTACAAAGGAGAGGCCATCTGCCATCTGGGTCATGCGGCCGAGGAAAAGGCTACCCTTGGCCAGGAACATTACCCGCTGCAATGTCCCCGCGGTCAAGCCGGCGATGGCGTGACCGAGATACGGCACGGCCGAGGCGATGTGTCCTTGGGTCGGCGCGAAGCCGGGCAGCCCGTGGGCCGTCACAAAGTCGGGGATTGCCTCCCTGGTTAGCTCGCCATTGACTGTTGCCAAGGCGCCGATCAGCCGATAGTTGAGTAACGGCACATCCCCACTGCCCGCCGGCTCGGTAATCTCCGGGTCGTGTAGCTCGGTGGCGTAGCGGTCAATCGCATCGAAGCGCCAGCCCAGCCGTTGCAACGGCTGGGCGACCAACGCTTGGAAGATGGCCTGCTGGGACGCGCCGGCGCTCACCGGATGCTTGCCGACGCTATCGAGGCGCAAGACCGGACTGTGCCCGTCGTCGGCGCCGACGAGGATAGCGACACCGGCGAGCACGTCCTCCAACACCGGCTGGTCGTGCTTCAGATGGCCCAAGAACTTCATGCCCAGCTTTGCCAGCGAGCAACCGCCGACGACCGCCACCTCGCGGAACAGGCCGGACGCGACCAGCCCGGACGCGATGACGAGCGCATGCACTGGGCCGCAGCAGAACGCCTTGACGTCGGCGCCGGTTGCCTGCACGCAGCCGGATCGCTCGCCGACGGCTTTGGCCAAGTTGCCGCCACCGCGCTGATAGCGGTCGCCGACCGCCTCCTCGCCGCAGTTAATCAGGTATTCCACCTGCTCGGCCGGTACCGGGCCGGCGTGCAAGAGCGCGCGCAAGGCCAGCACGGCTGTCGCCTTGCAGGTGAGGTTCTCCAGCAGCACGTCCGCCGCGAGCGAGGTGTCCTGATCGTGGTCACTCCGGATGCAGCCCACCAAGCGTCCGTCACCCAACACCAGCGGCAGCGCCGCCGTGGACTGCTCGATACGCGCTAACGGTTGCCCCGTGCCTAGTCGGGCGAGGTCATCCGGCGTGATGAGCGGGTGATGCGCGAGGGCGGACCGGGCCTCCGCTACGAACTCCTCGGAGAGCGTCACGAGATCGAAGTCGTCGGCGATCTTGAGGAAGCCGTAGAACGGCGTTTCCTCTAGTAGCTCGCCGAACGGCCCACGGAAGGACCGGTCCGGGCCAACGGGCGGCGCGTCGTCTGGCGAGCGCCACCACGGCCGCTCCAGCGCCCACAGGTCCTCGGGCGGGCGGGCGCCGAGAAACACTTGGTGCGGTGGGTAGGCCGCGGCCTCGTCGAAGGAGCGGAGCCGCGCGCCAAAGTGCTCGCGGAGCGCCGCGTCTCGCGGCAACTCACGCACGGGCTTGGAGCCGTACTGCACCAGGCCGGGCACGTGCGCCAGCATATAGCGCACGCCCTTGACGACTACTCGGTTCGGGGTCATCTGTGCCATCGCAATGATTCAGCGGCTAGGAAGGGCCGGGCCGGGGGCACGTTTTCCCGGCACCGCAGCGCCGTTCGCCGCTCACGCCTCCAGGCCACTGTAGCGGTTGAAGCCATAATGGTCGTCGTAGCGGCGGGGCGGCTCCAATGGGCCGGCAGTGGGGACCTGCTGATCGCGCAGGCGGCCGATGATCCGCTGATCCGAGCCGATGACGCGCTCCACGGGCGGCAGGGTCGTGAGGTCGGTGAGGTCGTTGTAGATGAAGCCGGTGCTGACGATGGCATCGGCCTCCGGGAGCGGCTCCAGCAAGGTCGGCACGCCACCGGCGGAGGAGTCTTCGCCGGTCATGAACACCGTCTTGATCCCCAGCCGCTCACACGCCTGCACGGTCCTAATCACTTCGATGAACTCATTGCCGCCGGCGTCCCAGGTGACCAGGGCGCCCTGCGCGTCCATCATGCGCGCCATCTTTGCCGCCTGGTTGGCCATCAACTGCTTCTCGTGTTGGGTCGTCCACTCGGTACGGAAGGCGATTACGCCGAGGAAGTTGAGGTCTACACCGTGTCGCCGGTACAGCTCGCGGAGCGCGGGATTGTTCATGACGGTCCAGGAGGTCGCAAATGCCGTCCGATAGGGGCCGGTGATTGCCCCGTCGAGCACTTCGTTCGGATGCAGCAGCCAGGGGGGCATCAGGTGCGTGAGTCCGTAGGTGGCGGTACACCAGGTCGTAGGCGAGCCGGACATCGCCTGTGGTGAGTGCAAGCACCAGATGTAGCCCACCCGGGGCAGCGCCGGGTCCACCGGCGGTAGCTCGAACACCTCGCGCTCCGGTGGCTCTAGGTCTTTGGTGGTCGCCGCTAGCCGATCCGCGACGGTCAGCACCGCCGCGTGTACCGCTTCGTTCTTGGCGTCATTGCCGAGCGCCGGGTCCGGCTCGACGACAACGCAGAGGTTCAGCAGCGAGGCGAGCGGGAGACGCTCGGCCCAAGGACCGGACATGTCTATGAAGACCTCGACGAAATCACCGCCGGCCTCGTGCCAGTTCACTTCCGACACTTCGGAGACGCCCATACCGGAGAGCCGGTGGGTGCGTCCCTCGCCAACGGTCTCGATGGGCCGACCACAGACCCCGGGGTAGGCCACGCCAGCGCCCGCCACTTTGACGCGCGGCTCGACGACATCGCGCAGCGGCCAGATGCGTACCGATTCGCCCGGCCGGGCCAGCTCCAGGTCCACAGTAGCGATGCGTGGGTCGGCGCGCACCGCGGCGAGCAACTCATCGCGGTTCACTTCCAGCAAGCCATCGGTCCAGCGCGTGTGGGCGCTGAACACGATGTCGCGTACCGGGAAGGTGCCTAGCTCAAGACGCATGGCTCACCTCTGCCTCTGTTGCGACTTCATCCAGGTCGTCCGGGTCGAACAGCGTCGGACCGCTCACGTCGGTCTGCAACGCGCGGAGGGCCGTCTGCACGATGCGTAGCCCGTAGGCGAAATCCTTTTCCGGGCCAAGGTTGGGATCGCCACAGACGTGCTCGATGCGGGCGCCGCGAATGACCCGGTTGGCGCCGGTTGTGAGTGGGAGGCCGTGAATGGCGGAGATCATGGCTACCGGGATGCCGTGCCGTTCGATTTCCTTTGCCATCGTTGCACCGCAACGATTACAAGTCCCTCAGGTGGCAACTAAGAAGCACCCGTCGGCACCCCCTTCGCGTAGCTCAGTGCCGAGTTGGTCACCGAACGCCATGGACTTGTCAACGGGCGTGGCCACGCCGGGCATGGTGAAAATGTCGGGGAAAACCCCGCCGATGACACCCTCCGACTCAAGGTGGCGGAGATGGCGCAGGGGGCAGATGTAGTTCGGGTTCTCGCTCGCGGTCCCGTTGAAGTAACCACCGTGGAAGGCTTCCCAATCGTGAGGCATCAACGTAGACCGGTCTACGACGGAGTAGCGGTAGTAGCGGTGTGGATTGCCGTTGAGCTGCCGTTCGGGGTTGCCCTTGGGGATCAGCCCGCCGGTGCTCACGAGCGCAATCTGCGCGCTCCGCAGGTCGGCGATGGGTGCCGCCGGCGCCACGCGCTCGGGCACTTGGATCGGCACCTCGGTCTGAAAGGGCTGGCCGTTCAGCTTGGCCACGAGCATGTCGAGCGCACGCTGATAGCCGGGTGCCTCCCGCTGGCTGAACACCCGCAGTCCGCGCGGGAGGTAGCCTTCCGCCGCGGCCGGTCCCAAATCCTCGCCGCGACCGATCTTCAGCGCGAGGCGAGCCATGGCCGCGAGCGCCACTTGCATGTCCAGTGGTCTATCGCTGGTGGGCACGGCCACCATGTGCAGGCGCTCACCGGTCAACCCGGGGTTTTCCGGGTACATGCCGGTTACGGCGGGTACGCCTAGATCGTGCGCTACTCGGCACACCAGGCTGCACGCGAGGCCGTAGCGCCCGGCGTTGAAGGCCGGCCCGGCGACCAGTATGTCCGGCCGCCACTCGGTCAGCGCCGCCCGAAGGGCCGCTTCCGCGGCCTCGCGCTGCTCGTTGACGTAGCTATCGCCGCCGATCAGCGTAGCCACGATGTCGCCTTGGCCGGCCAGCCGAGCCTGGAGGGCGCGGCCGGGGCCAGCCGCGCCTGGTCGCACCTCGACCGGATGCCCGGCTTGCTCTTCGCCGCCGATCCCGGCAAAGAACTGGTTCAGGTAATGGACGACGCGCACCTTGGTGTCAGTCATGTACGCACTCCCTTGCTCAGGATTCGCAATCGGGCGCCGGCGGGTGTTTGGCAACGGCTGGCCGGCTGCTGGTGGATATTCTACTGGAATCGGCGACCGATACACAGCGAGAGGGCTGTTCCCGCTGTAGAATCCGGGTAGCAATTCGATGTTTCGGGGGCAAGCGATGAACGACAGTACCATGAGCCGCGCCGAACGCACTCCCCACGCAGCGCCGCTGGCGCAGGACTATACGGTGGTGCGGCACATTGCCGATCCCGATGTCTTCACGGCGACGCCGGCGCTGTTGCGGCTACCCAGCGGACGGTTGCTGTGCAGCTTCTCCCTGGTGACCCGGATCGGTCGGGCGCCGAGCCACCCGGAGCGAGCGCTGGGGACGGTGTTCTGCACGAGCGATGATGGGGGTGAGACGTGGAACGAGACCGGGGCGGTGGACCTCGACGACGGGCTGGTCTTCGTTCACCGCGACCGGCTGTATCTGCTGTGCAACCGGCCCGGCCGAGGCGACATCGTAGTGACGGCCAGCGATGATGAGGGAGCGAGCTGGAGTGAGCCGGTAACACTGTTTACGGGGCGCTTCTGGAACACCTTTACGCCCCACGCCGTCCGCGACGACACTTTGTATTGGGCGTTGGGGGCGCCCAATGCCGGCGGAAACTTCAATCGCACCGGGTCGCGGATCGCCGTCGTGGCCGGCGACTTGGCGGCTGATGACTTGCTGGACCGGTCTCGCTGGCGGATTTCGCCGTACCTCACGTATCCCGGCACGCCGGCCGGCCTGAGTGCCGAGCTACGCGATGATGTAGCGCAGGGCGAGGTATATCCGGCCGATGGCGATGATCTGCTGGCATCGTTTCCGGGCCGGCCACCGGACCACGGCGATCACTGGCTGGAGCCGAACGTCGTCAACGTGAACGGCCGTATCCGTGTGTTCGTCCGGCTCCGCATTGATCGGCAAACGACTGCGCATCTCTGCGCCGTGTGTGACGTGGCCGACGATGGCGAGGAGATCGAGCTGCGGTTTGCCCAGTTTCATCCGCTGCCCGGCAACTGCTATTTCCATATCATTCGCGACGAGCCGGCAGGGTACTACTGGGCAGTAACCAGCCTGCCGACGCGGACGCAGGACCTGGAGTGGGGGCGAGAGATGGCGGCGCGGGGGTTGCTCAAGGGGCGCGCCGGCAATGAGCGCCGGTTTCTGATGCTCATGTACAGCCTGGACGCATTGAATTGGTTTCCGGCGGGCTGTATTGCCATGTGGCCCAGTCCGGGACAGGGCTTCCAATACAACGCGCTCCTGGTTGACGGCGATGACCTGCTGGTGTCGTCGCGCACCGCGAAGAACGCGCCCAATCAGCACGACAACGATCTGGTGACCATTCACCGCGTCCGCGATTTTCGTTCGCTGGCGCTGAACCTTCATCCGGTAGTCTGATGGGGGGAGAAAGACAAGACCATGTATGTCCCCAAGGCATTCCAAGTGTCGGATGGTCGGGTACTGGCGGATTTCATCGCCAGCAACAGTTTTGCAACGCTCATCAGTTCAGTGCAGGGCAGCCTTCTTGCAACCCACCTGCCATTGATCCTCGACCGGTCCCAATCATCGCAGGGAGCGCTCCTGGGGCACGTCGCCCGCGCCAATCGGCACTGGCACGCATTCGACGGTCAACAGGAAGCGCTCGCGATTTTCCACGGGCCTCACGCTTACATTTCGCCGAGTTGGTATGCCTCATCATCACCGGCTGTACCCACATGGAACTACGCCGTGGTGCATGTGTATGGTGTGCCTCGCGTCATTGATGACGAGCAGTGGCTCTCCGACTTTGTTGATCGGTTGGTGACCATCTACGAGGCTGACAAGCCGCAGCCATGGCCGGGGATACTGCCACCAGACCTCAGAGTCAGCCTCTTGAAGTCAATCATGGGCTTTACGATGGACATCACGCGGGTTGAGGGCAAGTTCAAGCTAGGCCAGAACCGGTTGCTCGACGATCAGCGTGCGATAGTGGAGCATCTTGAGGCACAGGCGGACCCCGTGGCCCAGGTGTTAGGGACACTCACGAAGCAGCGGCTTGCCCAGCATACCGAGGCTGGCTACTGATAGTTGCCGGCCCACAGGCGCACCGTAGACCCTCGTTGGTCACTGGGGGTCGTATGCTACACTGGTGGGCGAAGCGAATACGGTAGGCGTTGACGAGGACACGTCCTGGTCCGGTGGCACGGCAGAGAGGGGAGGCCACCGGCTGCAAGCCTCCCTAGCGCATGAGGCCGGGAGACCACCTCCGAGCCGGTTGGTTGAAGGTGTGCGGTCTCGGCTAGAGCGGGCCGACACTGCTGCGTAAGCCGGCCCCGGTGGCTCCGGATAACAGCCGTCGAGTGTGCCATGCTGCCGGGCTGGGCAGTGCGGCGAATTCGGGTGGAACCGCGAGAGGCTGTGCCTCCCGTCCCGAAAGGGCGGGGGGTCTTTTGTTTGGCTGCCGGCCCAACCGGAGCAGGGACGAGTAGTACGACAGGTTGGTGTGATGATCGCTGCGATCAATGAGCAACGTTCGCTGGAGGGGGCTTCCCTGGCCGTTCACCGCGGCCGGGGAGCGACCGTTTGTTAGGCGCCGGTTACGTTTCCCGAACGTGTCCGCGTGGGCGGGGAGCGAGGCTGGCCCCCCTATGGTCCCCCCGCTTCGAGGGGGACGGGCGCAGCACGCTGCGCCCCTACGGACCACCCCACATCTTGAAATCAGAGATAGGAGTACGCGATGAGTAAGAATTATGCTGGCGACGGCGCTGCGGTGTCGGGCGAGGGGCCGATTCCGCTGGATACGCTGCGGCATTCCGCTGCACATGTCATGGCGGAGGCGGTCCAGCAAATCTGGCCAGACGCGAAGTTTGGTATTGGCCCACCGATTGCCGACGGCTTCTACTACGACTTCGACTTGCCCCGGCCGCTGACGCCGGATGACCTGGCGCAAATCGAGCGGCGGATGCGGCGGATCATTAAGGCCAACCTGCCCTTTTCGACCGAGGAGATCGAGGGCGAGGCGGCCAAGCAGCTGTTCCGAGAGCGTGGGCAGCCCTACAAGCTGGAGTTGATCGAGGCGTTGCTGGCCGGCGAGGCGAGCGGCGAGGTCGCCGACTCGCCGGACGCTGCCGGGGTCGGCGCGGGCAGCGTCCGGCTCTACCAGCAGGGCAAGTTTCTCGACCTGTGCGGTGGCCCGCACGTCACGCGCACGGGGCAGATCGGGTCGTTCAAGCTGCTGCGCGTCGCCGGGGCCTACTGGCGAGGTGACGAAAACCGGCCGCAACTCCAGCGTATCTACGGGACGGCTTGGCACACGCAGCAAGAGCTTGACGACTACCTGTGGAAACTCGAAGAGGCGCGTCGGCGCGATCACCGGCGCCTCGGCACCGACTTGGGGCTGTTCTTCTTCAACGAGCAGGTCGGCGGCGGCCTGCCGCTTTGGGAGCCGAACGGCGCGATTTTGCGGAGCGTGTCCGAGGATTTCTGGAAGGAAGAGCATCGCAAGTGGGGCTATGAGTACGTCTATTCGCCGCACATCGGCACGGCGGATTTGTGGTCAAGCTCCGGTCACCTGGAGTTCTTCCGGGATGCCATGTACGCGCCGATTGAAATAGATCAGCAGCAGTTCCTGCTCAAGCCGATGAACTGCCCCTTCCATGTGCAGATCTATCGGCGGCGGCTGCGCTCTTATCGCGAGCTGCCGGTCCGGTACTGCGAGCTGGGCACGGTCTATCGGTACGAGCGGGCCGGCGTGCTGCACGGTCTCTTGCGCGTGCGTGGCTTTACGCAGGACGACTCGCACATCTTCTGCCGGCCCGATCAGCTCGAAGACGAGATCAATGGCGTGCTCGATCTTGGTCTGCACCTGCTGCGGTCGTTCGGCTTCCATGAGTACGAGATTGATCTTTCCGTGCGCGATCCGAACAATCTGGACCAGTACATGGGCAGCGACGAGGAGTGGGAGCAGGCCGAGGGTGCGCTGCGGCGTGCCCTTGAACGTCACGATCTCGACTTCCACGTTGCCGAGGGCGAGGCTGTCTTCTATGCGCCGAAGATTGATATTCGGCTGCTCGACTCGCTCGGCCGCTCGTGGCAATGTACGACGATCCAGGTGGATTTCAACCTCCCGGAGCGCTTCGATCTGGGGTACATCGGCGAGGACGGCGCCGAGCACCGGCCCTTCATGGTCCATCGTGCCCTGCTCGGATCGCTGGAGCGGTTCTTGGGCACGCTGATCGAGCACTACGGGGGCGCGTTCCCGCTGTGGCTGGCGCCGGCGCAGGCTATCGTGCTGCCCATCGCCGACCGCCACAATGCCTATGCAGCGGAAGTGGCGGCGGCATTGGAGCAGGCCGGTCTACGGGCGCGGGTGGATAGCCGCTCGCAACGCATTGGGGCGAAGATACGTGAAGCGCAGCTCCAGAAGATTCCGTACATGCTGGTCGTCGGCGACCGGGAGGCAGCGGCGCAGCAAGTGGCGGTGCGCCGGCGGAGCGGGCAGGATCGCGGGACGGTTGCGTTGCCGGAGGTCATTGCTGGCATGCAGCGTGAAGTGGCGGCGAAAGCGAGCGAGCCGCTGCTATAGTAAAATCGTTAGTGGACTCGTTCACTCTGAACGCTCGGTTGTGTTGATATTCCAGGATTCCCGCTTTCGCGAGAATGACGGGGAGCGGCCTCCCTCTCTCCCCCTGGGGGAGGGCCGGGTGAGGGTGGCCGGGGAGTGAGGCACTACACAGACACCATCAAACTCGAGGAGCCAGCTTGTGGAAAAGATACCGGTAGGCATTCTGGCAGCCACGGGAATCGTCGGGCAGCGGTTCATCCAACTGCTCGCCGACCATCCGTGGTTCGAGATCTCGGCGGTCGCCGCCTCGGAGCGCAGCGCCGGTAAGCGTTACGGCGACGCGGTACATTGGCTGCTACCGACCCCTATTCCGGAGCGAGTGGCCGACATGACGGTGGTCGAGAGCCGGCCGCCGCTCGATTGCGCGCTCGTATTCTCCGCGCTGCCGTCGGACGTGGCGCGCGAGGTCGAGCCGGCGTTTGCCGAGGCCGGCTACGTCGTCAGCAGCAACGCGAGCGCCTACCGGCAGGAGCCGGACGTACCGCTGTTGATCCCGGAGGTCAACCCCGATCATCTCGGCTTGTTGCCGTCGCAGCAGAAAAGCCGGGGGTGGGACCACGGCTGCCTCGTGACGAACCCCAACTGCTCGACCATTACGCTCGTGATGGCGCTCAAGCCGCTGGTTGACGCCTTTGGGGTGGAGCAGGTCATCGTCACCACGATGCAAGCGGTTTCCGGCGCCGGCTATCCGGGCGTGCCGTCGCTTGACGTGATTGACAACGTGCTCCCGCACACCGACGGCGAGGAGCCGAAGATGGAATGGGAGCCGCTGAAGCTGCTCGGCTCGCTGAACGGGGCGGAGATCACGCTGGCGGACTTGCCCATCAGCGCCCACTGCCATCGGGTGGCGGTGTGGGACGGACACACGGAGGCCGTCTCGGTCAAGCTCGGTCGTCCGGCGACGGCCGACGAGCTACGGCAGGTGCTGCACGACTTCCGGGGCTTACCGCAAGAGCTGGGGCTACCGAGTGCGCCGGAGCGGCCCTTATCGGTACCAGCGGCGGAGAATCGGCCGCAGCCGCGCCTCGACCGCGACGCTGCCGGCGGCATGGCGACGGCAGTGGGCCGTATCCGGCCCTGCCCCATCCTCGACTGGAAGCTGCTCGTGGTGGGCCACAATACCGTCCGCGGCGCTGCGGGGGCCGCCATCCTCAACGCCGAGCTGATGAAGGCGCAGGGCTACCTGTCCTAGTCGGCTGTCCGTTCGCGCCTCGATCTCTGGCCTGATGCCGGAGAAAAGTGCTATAGTTACGTTCGCTACTTTGCCGGCTTGCGAGCACTTCCGGCCGGGCGATTTCCCCCCTGAGGATGGCGTTTATGCCCAAGATGAAAACCCACAAGGCCTCGGCCAAGCGGTTTCGGATCACTCGCAATGGCAAGGTGATGCGCTCGAAGGGATCGGTCAGCCACCATCGCATGAAGAAGCGCGGGCGGACCAAGCGCATGATTGGCGAGACGTCTGTTGCAGCGCCGAGTGACGCCCGGCGGATTAAGAGAATACTGGCCGGCAGTTAGCACCGGGCCTGTAGAGGCAAAGCAGGATACGGACATGGTACGGGTCAAGCGCGGCGTCACCAATCATCGCCGGCACAAGAAGGTGCTCAAGCGGACGAAGGGCCAATACGGGGCACGTAGCCGCCGCTACAAGGTGGCCCACGAGGCCATGATTCACAGCCTCGACTACGCCTATCGCGGTCGCCGGCAGCGCAAGCGCGACCTGCGCCGGTTGTGGATTCTGCGTATCAACGCCGCGTCGAGACAGCACGGCCTGACCTACAGCACCTTCATGCACGGCCTCCGCAAGGCCGGCATCACCGTGGACCGCAAGATGCTTGCCGATCTCGCCGTGCGCGATGCCGAGGCGTTCGGTCAGATTGCGGCGCAGGCGGCAGTTGCCTAATTCGGCTTGATTACCAGTCTCGCCAATCCACGCATACGCCTCGCCCTCAGCCTCCACGCGCGCCGGGGGCGTCAACGCGCCGGCGCGTTCTTGGTGGAGGGTACGCGGCTCGTCACGGAAGCCCTACGCGCCACGACGCCGCAGCTTGTGCTCCACCGTCCAGACTTCGCTCAACGGCAGCGTCGCCATCGCCACTTGCTCGACACCCTCCGCCGCGCCGGTGCGGAGGTCCGCGAGGTATCGCCGGCCGTGCTGAGTGCCGTCAGCGCGACGGTGACGCCGCCGGGCATCGTCGCAGTCGTCCCGGAAGTTCGTCTCCGGCCCGACGAGAGCGCCGTGCCGCTCGTGCTGCTGCTCGACGGCATCGGCGACCCCGGCAACGCCGGGGCGATCCTGCGCGTAGCGGCGGCCAGTGGCGTGACCGAAGTGCTAGCCGCGGGCGGCTGCGTTGATCTGTGGAGTCCCAAGGTCGTGCGGGCAGCGGCCGGGGCGCATTTCCAGGTACCCATGCGGCAGGGTGTGGAGTGGCCGGCGCTCGGTGAGATGCTTGCTGCGGTATCGGCGCGCTGGCTTGCTCATCCCCGCGGCGGTGTTGCCTACTGGGAGCCTGACTGGAAGCAGCCGGCGGTGCTTGTCGTCTCTAGTGAGGCGCAGGGCGCCAGCGCCGAGGCCGTGCAGTTCACGGGTGGGCAAGCGGTGACCGTGCCGATGGCGAGCGGCCGGCTGTTGGACTCGTTGAACGTCGGGGTCGCAGCCGGTATTATTTTGTTTGAGGCGTTACGCCAGCGCACGGCGAGCGGTGAGGCGGAGACCCCATTGGCCGACGTGCGAGCGGAAGTGAATAGCCAACGGCGAGGACGAAGCGAGTAGGGCGGCCTACCAGTCAGCAGAGAGCCGGGGTCAGCGGCTGTAGGCCCTGGCGACAACGGTCGCTCCGAAGTTCCCTTCTGAGCCGGCGGAGGAAAGGCCGATGTGCCTGATGCCACCTAGGAACCTGGGTGGCCGGGCGCGGTGGCTGAGTAATGCCGACCCGGAGGCCCACCGATAGCAGGGCAGTGGCTTTGGGGTAGGTATGTCCCGGAGCCAGCGAGAGTGGGCTTGCTGCTGCCGTAGTCATTGCATACGCGCGGCCAGCGAGCCAACGCGGGTGGTACCGCGGAGATGACGGGTCACGGCCGTTGCTTCGTCCCGGACGAGGCGACGGCTTTGCTTTTGTGTATTGGGCCTCACCCCCCGGCCTCCTCTCCACCGTGTGGAGAGAGGGAGTCTGCCGGAGGTATGTGGGGGTGAGGTACGAAGGAGTGGATGATGCAGGATATTTGGGAAGCGCTGCAACAGGCGGCCGAGCGCGAGCTGGCTGAGGCCGGCGACGCGCAGGCGCTGGAGGCCTGGCGTATCGACTATTTGGGGCGGCGCGGGCGCCTCGCCCAAGCCATGCGCGGGCTGGGGCAGTTGCCGCCGGAGGCGCGCCCGGCCGCCGGGGCGGCAGGCAACGCGGTCAAGGCCGCCCTGACCGGTGCGTATGATGCCCGCAAGCAGGCCCTCGCCGAGGCAGAGCAGGCGCCGGTGGAGGAGACGACAGCGTTCGACGTGACGCTACCCGGTATTCGGCCACGCATGGGCCAGGTGCATGTCATCAACCAGGTCAAGGCCAAGGTCGTAGCGGCCTTCGGTCAACTGGGCTTCCGCGCCACGGATGGGCCGGAGGTGGAGTGGGACCGCAACAACTTCACCTTGCTCAACTTGCCCGAAGAGCACCCGGCCCGCGATATGTGGGACACCTTCTATGTCGGAAATGTGGGGAAGCCGGGCGAAGTGCTGCTCCGCACGCACACCTCGCCGATGCAGATTCGGGTGATGGAGCAGACCGAGCCGCCGGTGCGCGTCATTGTGCCCGGCAAGGTGTACCGCTACGAGGCGACGGATGCGACGCACGGCTGGATGCTGTATCAGGTGGAGGGTTTTGCGGTGGATCGCCGGGTCACGATGGCCGATCTGAAAGGCACCCTGACGCAGGTTATCCAGCTCATCTTCGGCCAGGAACGGCGTACTCGATTCCGCTGCGACTATTTCCCCTTCGTGGAGCCGGGCGTGGACATGGCGATGGAGTGCCACGTCTGCGATGGGAGCGGGTGTGGCGTGTGCAGCAGTACGGGCTGGATTGAGATTCTGGGCGCCGGGATGATCCATCCGCAGGTGCTACGCAACGTCGGCTACGACCCGGAGGAGTACAGCGGTTTTGCCTTTGGCATGGGTCTCGACCGTATCGCCATGCTGCTCTACGGCATTGACGATCTGCGCCTGTTCTACGACAACGATCTGCGGTTCCTACGCCAGTTCCGCTAGGTAGCGCCTACTCGCGGCCTCCCTCTCCACTTGTGGGAGGGGGGCCGGGGGTGAGGCACGGCCCATTCAGCCACGGCTTGGCAGCACACGCAAGGCCGGGCATTTTTCAGGAGGAAACAGCATGTTAGTGTCGCTGAAGTGGTTACGATCATACGTAGCGACTGACCTACCGGCGAGCGATCTGGCGCACCGGCTCACGATGGCCGGCCTGGAGGTGACGGCGCAGCACGCCGTCGGCGGCGCTTGGGAGGGCATCTACACGAGCGAGGTGCGCCAACTGGAGCAGCATCCCAATGCGGACCGCTTGCTCCTCGCCACGGTGGACTACGGCGAGGGACGCTCGCTACAGATCGTGACGGGAGCGCCCAACCTGCACGAGGGCGCCAAGGTGCCGCTCGCGCTCGTGGGGGCACAGCTCTGGGACAACTACGCCGATCCGCCGAAGCAGTTTCGGCTCAAGGCCTCGCGCATCCGCGGCGTCCGGTCCGAGGGGATGGTCTGCTCGGCACGCGAGCTAGGGCTTGGCGATGACGCCAGCGGCATCCTGGTACTCCCACCCGATACCCCTGTGGGCCTATCCCTGGAGGAAGCGCTGGGCGATGTGGTGCTGGAGCTGGACATTAAGGGGCCGCGCGCCGACTGCCTCTCGATGCTCGGCGTCGCACGCGAGCTAGCCGCCATCACGGGCGCCGACTTGCAGGCGCCCTCGGCGGAGATCGCCCGGCGCGAGGACACCGCGCAGCCACCGGCCACCGTGCAGATCGCCGACCCGGACCTGTGCAGCCGCTATGTAGCCATTGTGGTGCGCGGCGTCACAGTTGGCGAGTCGCCCGGTTGGATGCAGGAGCGTCTGAACGCTGCGGGGCTGCGGCCCATCAACAACATCGTAGACATCACCAATTACGTCATGCTCGAATGGGGGCAGCCGCTCCATGCCTTCGATCTGGACACCCTGCGTGGACAGGCGATCATCGTGCGGCGGGCCGAGGCCGGCGAGCAGCTGATTACGCTCGACGGCGCCGGTCGCATCCTCACGCTGGAGATGCTCGTCATCGCCGACGCCGCGCGTCCGGTGGCGCTGGCCGGTGTGATGGGTGGAGCGTCTACCGAGGTGAGCGCCGGCACGACGGCGGTGTTGATCGAGAGTGCGAACTTCGACCCGGTGAGCATCCGCCGCACCCGCCGCGCGCTCACGCTGCCGACCGAGGCCTCGCGGCGCTTTGAGAAGGGGTTGCCGCCGGAGCTACCTTTGCCGGCGGCGCAGCGGGCCGCGGCGCTGATGGTCGAGCTGGCCGGTGGGACGGTGGTGGGCGAGCCGGTTGACGCCTTTCCGCGACCGCGCCAACGCGCGGCTGTCGAGTTGCGCCCCTACGACTTGGAGCGCCTGCTCGGCATAACCTATCCGCCGGAGCAGGTCACGCAAACGCTGCACGCGCTTGGTTTCGAGGTGGCGGCGCTGCCTGGTGGGGAAGATGGCTGGCTGGTGACACCGCCCATGCATCGGACCGACGTGGCTATTCCTGCGGACTTGGTGGAGGAAGTGGCGCGGATCATCGGGTACGATGCGATTCCCAGCACGCTCCTCACCGGCGGTACTCCGCTCCCGGAGCGCGACGCGCCGCTCTACTGGGAGGAAGCGGCGCGTCAGATGCTCGCCGCGGCCGGCTACGACGAGATCATCGCCCACACCTTGACCAACCGGGAACACCTCGCACGCCTCCCGGCGCTGGATAAACCGCCAGCGCGGCAGGAGCAAAGCTCCGGGCGATCTCGACGATCCCGACGGTCGGAAGCTGCCGGTGATGACCTCGCCAGGTGGGTGCAGGAGCGGGTCTTCCCGGCCGTTGGCGCGCCGGTCATGCTCGCCAATCCGTTGAGCAGTGACCGCGACGTGCTCCGCACATCGGCTATTCCCGATCTCGTCGAGACGGCTCGCCGCAATCTGCGGCAGGCCGATGAAGACGTGTGCCTCTTCGAGCTGGGGCGGGTGTATCTGCCCACCGGCGCCGGCCTGCCGGAGGAGCGGCGCGTGCTGACGGCGGTCGTGGCGCAGCACCCGAACAGCAACTGGTCGTCCGGAGATGGTTGGGGTCACCGGTCCGGGGCCGGCTTCTTCCACCTGAAGGGCGCTGCCGAAGAGTTCCTGGTGCGCTTGGGCGCCCCGCGCCCCGGCTTCGTTCCGCTGGAGCACCCGGCGTTCGCGGCTGGGCCGGCAGCGGCGATCATCAGCGACCATCACCCGGAGTCGATGGGCAAGCGTCCCGTCCGCGAGGGCCAGGTGCTGGGGGTGCTGGGCGCATTGCACCGCGATACGACGCGCGCTTTCGGCCTCGGCGGGCAGTGCGTCGTCTTGGCGCTCGACTTCGACCGGATCATTGCGCTGGCCGGAGACCACCGGCAGTTCGACGGCGTGGCGCGCTATCCGTCGGTCGTGCAGGACCTCGCGGTGGTCCTCGACGAGGCGGTGCCCGCCGAGCACGTCGAAGCAGTCATGCGCCGCGCGAGCCGTCAGCTGCTGACGGGCGTGCGGCTGTTCGATGTCTATCAGGGCGATCAGGTGCCGGCCGGCAAGCGCAGTCTCGCGTTTGCCTTGACCTTCCAGGTGCCGGATCGCACGTTGACCGATGCCGAGGTCGAGCCAACGCGCCAACGCATCATCGGCACATTGAAGCGGCAACTCGGAGCAACCCTGCGCGGCGGATGAGGCCGGTTGTCCAGGACGCGGCGCCTATATGGCTCCGCACAGCTAGTTCTTGGCCTTTGGCTCTTGGTCGCCGGCTAGCGGCGGGTGCCGCACAGTTATCCTGTATCGGGTGATCGGTGGCTCCGCTTCGTCATGCCGGCTTTCGCCGGAATCCAGACGCCTGGGGCGGCAGACACTGCATCGGTCTTCGCAGGAGGGGGTGCGGCGATGGGATGGGAGCGGCAGGAGGCGATGGACTGGCTCTACGGGCCTAATCGTCGCAACAAACGGCTATCCGGACTGGACTCCGACGCGGCTTCGAGCCTGTTCCTCAGTCTGGAACGGCAAGGCTGTACCGTAGAAGTACTCTCCGAGGACATCGTGGATGAAGAGGCAGCGGCGGTAGTGCTCACGGTGCCGGCCTCGGCGCGTATGAGCGCGGTGTGGAAGTCCGTGCGCGAGAGTGGCGCAGTGCAAGTGACGGCGGCGCGCCCCGGCTCGTTTCGGATACGTTGGTAGCGGTGAACCGGACCGGAAAGCACACCTACCCCCCCCCACCATCCTCCATGATAGGGAAGGGGCCGGAGATTAGGTCCAATTGGCCCCCCATGGTCCCCCTGCGGAGCAGGGGGACGTGGATTCCCGCTTTCGCGGGAATGACGGACGAGGCGACGGGAATGATGGGCGGCAAACACCCCCTCTCCACATGGTGGAGAGGGGGCCGGGGGGTGAGGACGGGGTCCGCCGGGAAGGCGGCTAGTCAATGTACGTTTCGAGCTTGCGTACCAGCGGGTTGGAGCGCAGCTTGGCGAGCGCTTCCGCCTCGATCTGACGTACTCGCTCGCGGCTCATGCCCAACTCTTCGCCGATCTCGGCCAAAGTCGCTGCCGGGCCAAGCTCGCGGTCGGCGGTGTTGCTACCCAGTCCGAAGCGCAGCTTGAGGACCACCTGCTCGCGTGGCGTGAGCGACTGGAGGGCACGCTCCAACTCATCCACCAGCAGCGAACGCATAGCCGCCGAGTCCGGTGGCGGGCTGGCGTCATCGGCGATGAGATCGCCCAAGCCTAGCTCGCCGTCGTCGGCGATGCCGAGCGGACGCTCCAGCGAGAGCGTGGCCCGCGACGCCCGCAGCGCTTCCCGCACCTGTAGCTCCGGTAGATTCAGGCGCGAGGCGATCTCCGGCGCGGTGGCCGGCCGCCCGAGTTGCTGCTCTAGCTCCCGCTGTGCCTTGCCGATGGCACTCAGCCGCTCGACCACGTGGACCGGTAGCCGAATCACCCGGCCCTGATCGGCCAAGGCACGGCTTACCGCCTGGCGGATCCACCAGTAGGCGTAGGTCGAGAAGCGGTAGCCGGTGTGGGGATTGTATTTCGTCACGGCCCGTTCGAGGCCCAGGTTACCTTCCTGGATCAGATCGAGGAGCGGCAGACCCCGGCCCGTGTACTTCCGGGCCACGGTGACGACGAGGCGGAGGTTGGACTCCACCATGCGCCGCCGCGCTGCGCGGCCCGCCAAGACGACCTGCTGAATCTCAAGCTGCAACTGCGGCTCAAAGGTGCTTTCCTCTAGCTGGCGCTCCGCCTCCAGGCCCGCGTCGCGGGCGAGCGCCAAGTCTACCTCCTCTTGGGGGGTGAGCAGCGGGTACCGGCGGATGTCCCGCAGGTACAAAGCCTCGGTGGTCTCGGGCAGATCCTCTGAGGCCGGGGCGCTCGGCGCTCCCTCTCCCCAGGCCCACCGCTTTCTCGGCGTACCCAGCGCCGCACTGGCCGGGTCCTGCAGCAACTCCTCCTCGGAGGTGCTGGGCCTGGCAAGCCGCGCGAGGGTTTCTTCGGTTAGCCCCGTACCGATAAGCCGATCGGCCGTCAAGTCAGCCGGGGCACTTCCTTCTCGAATCTCAAGCTCCTCAAGTGTGTTTGCCATTCGACCGTCTCGTCCTTTCCATCTTGGTGGAACCTTCCATTAGACATCTCCGTCGCTGCCCTTGCTCACATCCGGCACGCATCTGCCAAGGCACAGATTCGCCCTACCTGCCAACGTTCATTGGAACGGCTTAGGCTACTTGTGGTGGCGAGCGGCATATATCAGCCGGCCACTACCACATGACAATCGCTACGTCTGTTGTCGGTATCAGGGAGCCACTATCCGCGCTTATCTTGTGGCTGCCGCCCGGCCAATCACCCGAGTGGAGTATAGCGCAGTTGCCACAGTCTCAAGACTTGATCGGATCAGCGACGCTGCGGTTCGATAAAACCCTTCGCTACGCAGGGTCATAGGCACCACAACAGCCTATCTTCGGCTAGTGTACGCCGCTTTGCATCAGAAGTCAATAGGTGAATCGGTCGAATCCGGCCTTTATGATGGGGCAGATGGCTCAACTGGCATTATCTGCGTCGGAAGTGGCCCCTACCGGAGCCGTTTTCAACTGGTCGGGGAGCGAATACCCACGCGCGAAGATGAGCAAGCCGAGCGCGACGGCCACTCCGGCGACAGGCCCGATGAGCCGGATGCCGAGCGGATTGGCGGCCGTGTTACCGAACGCTCCCAATATGACGCCGAAGATGAGCGAGGAGAGGGCGAGGGCGAGCTTATTGATCGTTGCTAACACGCCGAAATACATCCCTTCGCGGCGCTGACCCGTCAACTGTGCGTCATAGTCAATCACGTCGGCCAGCAGCGCGTTCGGGAATACGAATAGGCCGGCGATGGGCACGCCGGCCAGGCCGATGTACACCAGCCCCTGGACTACGGTTGGAATGCCGGGCAGCGAGCCGGCGAAGAACTCCAGCGGGAAGTACAGCGCCAGCACCCCCATGCACGCGATGTAGGCCCGGCGCTTCGTCCACCGCTGCCCTAGCGCGACCGTTCCCGGCAGGCTGGCCAACATGACGAGCAAGAAGATGCCGATATACAGACTGACCCGCTCGGTGCCTTGCCCCATGATGGCGATGACAAAATACGGCAGCATCTGCGTCAGCATGTTGAGAGCGAGGTTGAACAGCACGAGGCTGGCGGCAAAGATGAGAAACGGCCGATTGGCCAGCGTGGCACGAAAAGCGACCCACAGGTCCAAGTTCGAGCGTTGACCGCGCTCGCGGCGGCCGGTCGCTCCGAACACTGCCAGGTAGTAACTCAGCATGGTCGCGGCGCCGAGGACGAGCGCCATGCCGGCAAAGCCCAGCCACTGTACGAGTTGGGGGCTGGCTACCAGCGCCAGGGCCGCTCCGATCACTCCAAACAGCGATTTCCAGGCGGAGAGGCTAACGCGGTCGTCCGACGTAACGGCCACCTCCGGGAGCCAAGCCTCGTAGGGTGCGTTGGCAACGGTGGTGGAGAAAAACAGCACTTGTAGGACGATGAACAGCAGCACCGCGTTCAGGTAGGAAGCCTCCGCATCGGGTGGGAGCCAGATCAGCACGAAGGTAATTGACATAATCGGAGTGCCGATCAGAATGAAGGGCGCGCGGCGTCCCCAGCGGGAGCGGAACGTGTCGCTCCAGTGTCCGATTAGTGGGTCATCGAAGATTTCCACCAGCCGCCCGATGCCCAATATCACGCCGGCGAGCGCTACCGGAGCCAGCGTTCCCAGCCAGGGCAGGTTGACCGCGGGCAGCCGCGTTGGTAGCTCGGCCTCCGGCGACGGCGCGTAGAAGAAGACCAGCCACAAGGCGAGAGTCTGAAAGTTGATGGTCGCACCCAGGCTGCCGTTGGCGTACAGCAGTCGTCGCCACTGCGGCAGGCCACGATCCGGGGACGGCGGGGTTTCGGCCGCTGCCGCAGCGGCCGCCAGCGGGGGACGTTCACTGCTCATAGCCCGGCCAGCATACGTTCCTAGCGGACGGAAACACAAGCAATGCCACGGGGGCGTGGACGGGCCTCACCCCCCGGCCCTCTCTCCACCATGTGGAGAGGGGGAGTAGTGAAGAGGGGGCTTGGATTCCCGCGAACGCGGGAATGGCGGGCTGGGGGCCGTCATTTTGGATCCTCCCGGCCTCGTTGCAATAGATGATAGGAGGCTATATGATAGATAGCATCAGGCTATAGGATAGCTAGACGGTATGCGACGGGACGATCAGATCGGCCGGATCACTGATCTCAAGCGGCAGATCAGTCGTGCCCTGCACGGTGCGACGCCGGAGCCGCTGAATCGGCTGGACCTGACCGTGGCGCAGATGCGTATTCTCTATCTCCTTGGGCGCGAAGGAGAGGCGGCGGTGGGACAAATTGCCGAGCGGCTCGGCGTCGCCCAGCCGAGTGCGACCCGCACGCTCGACCGGCTCGTGCGCCAGGAGTTGGTCGAGCGCTTCAGACACCCTTCCGACCGGCGCGTGTCGCTCCACCGCCTCGCGCCGGCCGGCCAGGGCCTCCTCGATCACCTGCAGCAGGGGCGGCGGGCGCGGCTCGAGGCTGCGCTACGCCTCCTCGACCCGGCCGTCCTCGATCAGGTAGAGGAGTCGTTCCGGCTCTTGCGAGACGCGCTTGATGAAAGCGCAGCGAGCATGAGCGCGGTGGCCGCCGCTCCCCATGAGGGCCGAGAGCGCCACGCGCTGCAATCCACGCAGATTGACGCTGCCGGGGCAGCACCACCGGTTTCCCCAGGATTGGGCAGCGCCGGCGCGGTATCGGCGCTGGAGACTGCGCCGGGAGCATCCACGGAGGGGCAGACGTGAAGACACTGATCCGTCTCTTGCGCTTTGTACGGCCGTACTGGCTGGCGACCGTCATCGTCATCGTGCTGATCCTGGCGATGACCGGCTTACGCATGGCGCCGGCGTGGCTGACCAAGCTCGTCATTGACGACGGCATTGGTCAGAGCGACATGGGCCTCGTGTTGCGGTACGTTCTGCTGCTCGTCGCGGCTTCCGTCCTCACCAACGGTGTTACCGCGGTCCAGACCTATCTGGAGCAGTTTGTCGGACAGCGGGTGATCTACGATCTGCGGAATGCCCTGTATACGCACGTGCAGTCGCAGAGCATGAGCTTCTTCGACTCCAACCAGAGCGGCCAGTTGATGTCGCGCGTGACGAACGATGTCAACCAGGTCCAGTTCTTCCTCACGCAAGGGCTGTCGCGGCTGACGACGACTGGGGTGATGGTCGCATTTCACCTCCTCGCGCTGGCCGCTATAGACCTTCCGCTCACCATTGTGGCCCTGCTCGTCACGCCCGTGGTCGTCTACTACCAGCGGCGCATGCACGGGTTGATGCCGATGTACCGCGCCATGATGGAGATGATGGCCGACCTGAACGTGGTGATCCAGGAGAACGTCTCCGGAATCAAGCTGGTCAAGGCCTACACCAGAGAGTCATACGAGGCGGAGCGCTTCAACGCGATCAACCAGGAGATCAGGGATCGTCGTCTCACTATCTCGCGGATGATGGCGTTTGTGATGCCGGGCCAGGAGTTTGCGGGGCAGCTCAGTACGATCATCGTCTTGGTCGTCGGCGCGAGCCGGGTGATGTCTGGCAACATGACCATCGGTGAGCTGGTCATGTTCAACAGCCTGCTGCTTATGATGTGGATGCCGATGCGGTTCATCGGATTCATCAACCAGATGGCGCAGCAGGCTATCGCCTCCGGCGAGCGCGTGTTCGAAATCCTGGATACGAAGCTTGAGGTCACCGAGAAGCCGGACGCCATCGAACTGACGCGGTTTGCCGGTCGCGTCGAGTTTCGCGATGTCTCGTTCGCCTACGGCAAGAACCCCCCACTCCTGCGCGACATCGGCTTCACCATCGAACCTGGCCGGACGTTGGCGCTGGTCGGTGCGAGCGGCTCTGGCAAGTCAACGCTGATTAACCTGATCCCGCGCTTCTATGACGTTACCGCGGGCGCCGTGCTGGCTGACGACCACGACGTGCGTGACGTGCAGCTCAAGAGCCTCCGCTCGCAGGTGGGGATGGTGATGCAGGAGACGTTCCTGTTCAATGCGACGATCCGCGAGAACATCTGCTATGGCCGCGAGGATGCCACCTCCGAGGAAATGGAGCGGGCCGCCAGCGCTGCCAACGCGCACGAGTTCATTGTGGAGCAGCCCGACGGCTACGACACGCTGGTCGGTGAGCACGGCGTCCGCTTGTCGGGAGGCCAGCGCCAGCGCCTCGCCATCGCCCGTGCGCTCCTGGTGGACCCCCGCATCCTCATCCTCGATGAGGCCACCTCCAGCGTGGACACGCAAACGGACTTCATGATCCAGCGCGCCCTCGACGACCTGATGGAGGGCCGCACGACCATTGTCATCGCGCACCGGCTCTCGACGGTGCAGCGTGCCGACATGATCTTGGTGCTGGAGGATGGTCGCATTGTGAGTCGCGGGACCCATCGCGAGCTACTCGAAACCAGCCCGCACTACCGACGTATCCACGACTTGCAGTTCCGTCTCCAATACGATGGGGCCGGGACCGCGAACGGCGACCGACCGGCGCTGGCCGGGGCGCGGTCGAACGGCGGAGAGGCCACCAACGGGCGCCGCGCGGGCCGGGCCGCGAACAACGAGGAGGTGCCACGATGATGATGCGTGGCTTTGGCGGCGGCATGGGCGTAGGCTCCGTATCGGGTCGCCGTCGCACGTCCATGATGGAGAAGCCGGAGTTTCAGACCAGCCCCTGGCAGGTGGCCAAGCGGCTCGCTCCGATTGTGGCGGGTTTCCGTCGCCAGATCATCATTGCCTTGGTCATGGTCATTGCGGCTTCGAGCCTGCAAATGCTCATACCGTTGAGCTTCAAGTACACGATTGACGAGGTGATCCCCAGCGGCGATCTGACCATGCTCTGGGTCATCGGCGGGGGGCTGCTCGTGCTGGAGGTACTCCGCTACTTCCTCGGGTACATGCAGCGTGTTGCGCTCGCGATAGCCGCGCAGCAGCTCGTCTTCGAGATGGCGAAGCGGCTCTTCGAGCACGTGCAGCGCCTGTCGCTGCGCTTCTACGAGCGGCAAGGGACGGGCGAGATCATCTCGCGGGCAACCAACGACGTTGGCGTCTTGCAGCAGTCTATTAGCGGGGGTACGGTCGCATCAGCCATCCGCCTATTTACCATGCTGGCCTACGCCGTGCTGATGCTCCTGCTCCACTGGCAACTGGCGCTCATCGTGTATGCCACGGTGCCGCTGCTTTTGCTGGCCGGACTGGTATCGGCCAACATGCTCCGCTCGCGCTACCGGCTGGTGCAGGAGAAGATGGCCGATGTGAATTCGGCCTTGGCCGAGGACATCTCCGGTGTGCGCGTCAGCAAGGCGTTCGCGCGTGAGGACGCCCAACGGCGGCGCTTTCAGAGCGAGAACCGCGAGAACTTGCAAGCCAACATGAGCACGGCGCAGGTGCAGGCCGTCGCCACGCCGGCCATTCAATTGATCGCCATGCTCGGCATGGGCATCGTCCTGCTGGCCGGCTCCTGGTTTGTCATCGGGGGGACGATGACGCTCGGCACACTGGCTGCCTTCGTGACGTATCTGATTGCCTTCTATCAGCCAATCGAGCAACTCAGTATGGTCAATCGGAGCATCCAGCAGGCGCTTGCGGCCAGCGAGCGCATCTTCCAGTTCCTGGATGAGCCGACCGAGGTGCTAGAGAAGCCTGACGCCCACGCCCTGCACCGCGTGCAGGGTGCGGTGACGTTCGAGCACGTGAGCTTCGCCTACAACCCCGGCGTGCCCGTGCTCAAGGACATCACTATCGCAGCGCAGCCCGGCGAGACTATCGCGCTCGTAGGGCACACCGGGTCGGGCAAGACGACGATTGCCAACCTGATCCCGCGCTTCTTCGACCCGCAAGAGGGCCGGGTCGCGCTCGACGGACAGGATGTCCGCGACCTCACGCTCGAGAGCGTGCGCCGGTCGTTGGCCATGGTCATCCAGGAGACCTTCCTCTTCGGCACCACCGTCCGCGAGAACATCCGCTACGGCAAGCTCGATGCCACCCAAGCGGAAATCGAGGCTGCAGCGGAGCAGGCACACGCCCACGAGTTCATCGCGAAGCTGCCGCAAGGCTACGAGTCGCCCGTGGGTGAGGGGGGCGTGATGCTCTCGCGCGGGCAGCGGCAGCGCATTGCCCTGGCCCGCGCGATCATCAAGGACCCGGCCATTCTTATCCTCGACGAGGCCACCTCCGACGTTGACACCGAGACGGAGGCGCTTATTCAAGACGCCTTGTCCCGCGTCATGCAAGGGCGCACCACCTTTGTGATTGCCCACCGCCTCTCGACCATTCGCAGCGCGGACCAGATCATCGTGCTGGACAAGGGCGAGATCGTTGAGCGCGGTCGGCACGAGGAACTACTGGCTCGCAACGGCACCTACCGTGCGCTGTACGACATCCAGTTTGCCCATCAAGAAGAGGCGGCTGGAGCGGCGTCACCCTCACTCGCACTGGCCGCCGGCGGCTAATCAATAGCCACACAGGCGCGACTCCCCTGCTACCTGGTAAGATTCCCCGGTGAGGCTGGCGTAGGGGCCGGATGTGGCCTCCGATCCGTTGAGCGGCGGGGGTACAAGAGGAACGATGCGCGAGGAAATGGCGGAAGACTGGGCCGATCCGAACGAGGCTGGCGACGAGTCGGATGAGGTGCGTGTCGGTCGTATCGTGCAACACCTCCTGAGCTTGGCCGGCGACGAGGAAGCACGGCGGCTGCTTGGGCTGGACGGCACCCTGGAAGACAACCTCGATATGATGTTCGTCGCCGATCCGCTGGCCTGGATCGCCAATGACATTGCCCAGGCCATCCGGCTCGAGGACGACGAGACCGACACGGTGAGCCTGTCCTCCGTGGTGGCCGCCCTGCGCCTGTATCAGCTCCTCCACGGTGCACCCGACCGGGCCGAACTCGGCGAGGCGGTACTCGACTACCTCGACGATTCCGAGGACGAGTTGTAGTTGCTGCCGGCCCTTGGCGTTTCCGGGTCAGGCGCGGTTTTTGCTGCCGCGATTCCTACCCGCACCGCCCCCCGCCAGCAGCAGCGCCCCCACCAGCGCCAGCCCGCCCGCGGCCAGCACCCCGCGCCGCGCCTGGTCCAGACATTCCTCATGACGCTGGTTTACATACCGTCCATTCGAGGTGCCCTAGATCGTTGTCCGGCACGGGCTTGAGGCTGAAGGGTATGCAGACTTTCAGATCATTATTAGCCAGGTAGAACTGCTCGAGGTCCTGCAGAATATTCAACGCTCGGGGAATCTCGCCGGTCAGTTCGTTGTGTGAGAGATCCAGGACGGTAAGGCTAGTCAACTGCCCGAGTTCTTCCGGGATGGGACCCGTCAACCTGTTCCCGCGAAGCGACAGTTCCGTCAGTTGGTCTAGGGCGCCCAACTCCGGAGGGATCGGCCCAGCGAGCCCATTGTAGGATAAATCCAGTGCCTGCAAGTGGTCCAGGGTCCCCAACTCCGGCGGAATGGTTCCAATAAGGCGTTCCTGAAAAACCTCCCGACGCGTGTCCCATCCTCTTTCAGAATAGCGTAGGTCTAGCCCGGTTACCCGCGGCGGCGAACCGGCGACGGTCACGCCTTGCCAGTTCTCCAGCGGGGTACCGGATCCCCAGTTCACCAGCAGTTCACCGAAGAGCGCCGCCCGGGCGGCCAGCAACGTGTCGCAGTCGCGCACCAGGCCCGGATTGGTGTCCGGCGCCGGCACGACAAACCCCGCGGTGCAGGCCGCGCGGCTCTTGGCCAGGTCTTCCTCTGCTGACTGGGCCGCGACGAGTCCCTCGCCCGCGACCTCGCCCCGAAGCGCGAGGGGCTTCACGTCGCTCCCGTCGGGCGCGGCGCTGTACAGGACGATCCGCTCGTCGCGGTCTTGCAGCGCCACCACCACCGCGATGCGCCCCCCATCCGGGGACCAGGCCGCGTGATCCCCGACCAATGGGACCTCGCCCACGAGGTCCCCATCGAGCGTCACGGCACAGAACTGCCGAGGCCCGCAGGAATACAAAAACTTCGATCCGTCCGGCGACCAAGCCACGGTGTGAACCCAGGCCTGCGTCCCGTAGCTTGTTAGCCAATAGGGCACAGTCGTCACCCGCCGCGCGTTCGAGCCATCCGCCGCGATCGTGAAGAGGGCCACCCGGGGGCCATCAAGCTTCACAAAGGCCAGTCGCGTGCCGTCCGGCGACCACGAGCCACCGCTCACTGCATCCGCGAGCCGCGCCTCCGCGAGCTGCAAGACCCTGGCACCGTCGGCATGCACCACATACAGCCCGTGTCCTGCCTCCCCCTGGGGCCACGCGGCCACGGCAATTGATCGTCCGTCCGGTGACCACGCCGGGGGCTGCCAGGCCACTGACCCCGAGTTATTGACTAGCAGCCGCACGTCCGCACCGTCCGCCGCCATGGTGTAGAGGCCGACCCGCTCATATTGCTCTGAACGCGGAGCGTATCGATGTCGATTGGACAGAAAGGCGACGCGCGTACCATCCGGCGACCAGGCGGGATAGTTTTCGAAGGCCGGATGGCGCGTCAGGCGCCGCGGGGCCTGCCCGTCCAGGTCCACCACGGCAAGTTCGAAGTCGAAGGTCCAGCGGCCATAGTCACCCAGTATCGCGGCCCTTGGCAGATCCGGCGGATACCGGCAAGTGGCATAGACGACTTGCATGCCGT
Source organism: Chloroflexota bacterium (assembly GCA_965220865.1). Classification (GTDB taxonomy): domain Bacteria; phylum Chloroflexota; class UBA11872; order UBA12225; family JAJDUF01; genus JAJDUF01. The sequence continues at coordinate 398,008 of OZ244848.1, read as the reverse complement.
CCGGGCTGACGTCAAAGGAAGTCATCCAGCCAAAGGGAATGGAATCCCCGGGCTCCTGCTGTCCCCAGGCCTGCGCGAGCCGCCATAGTCCAGTCCCATCCGACGTTACCGTCCAGACTTCCGCGTTATAGGCCAGCAGTATTTGGGCGCCATCGGCCGTCCATCTTACGACATCAGTATTCGCATACGCGCGCATAGGCCTAGTGGCGGAGCCCTGGGTGCAGGGTGTAGTCCATTCCTTTTCCACCGTGTAGGAGGCAGTCGGTGAAGGCGTCGGCGCAGGCGTCGGCACGGCTCGCGCTGCTGGTGTGGGAGTGGCCGGCGGCGCGGGCTGCTCCGCTCCCGGGAACTCGCAGCCGGCGACCAAGAGCACGGTGGCCACGATGGTAGCCCCCGGCCAGACGTGCTTGACGCTTATTCTCATGACGTTAAGACCGATCATCCCGCACCTCCGGGTACCTGCGGCGTTCATGGCCACGGCTCTGGATAGCTAGACGCCTTTCGGTGCATTTTAGTTCCCCATTTCTTGCTAGGCTATGAGAATCGGGCCACACACGCGCTGCGAATCCGGTGCGCGCTGTAGCAAAGTCTCGCTGCCTACTACAATCCTCTTGCGTACCGCCGGCTCCTGGTGTGTGCCTATGACTGTTGACAGCGCCGCCGCTCGGCCGCCAGCCGGCCCAGCGGAACTGCCGGAGCATGCTTTGGCAGCGCGGGTGCCGTTTGTCCCGCGGCGTATTGGCGTCTACCTGTTCAAGGATCGGTCCGGACAGGTCCTCTACGTCGGTAAGGCGGCCGTGCTGCGTAGTCGGCTGGCCTCGTATTTTGGCAATCAGGCCGCGCTAGGCCTACGCCAGCGTCAGTTGGTGGCGCGGACGACCGACTTCGAGCTGGTCGTCACCGATTCCGAGAAAGAGGCGCTGCTGCTCGAAGCGAGTCTGATCAAGGAGCATCGGCCGCGCTACAACATTGCGCTGCGCGACGACAAGAGCTACCTGTATCTCAAGATCACGTTCGGCGAGCCGTATCCACGCATCTATACCGTGCGCCAGGTGCGGGACGACGGAGCGCGCTACTTCGGGCCATATACCGACGCCAAAGGGCTGCGCGCCACGATGGCGCATCTCCAGCGGGTGTTTCAGTTCCGCACCTGCGACATTGACATGGAGAAGGGGCTGGACCGGCCCTGCCTGCTCTATCACATCAAGCGCTGCCTCGCCCCCTGTATTGGCGCCACCACGCCTGAGGAGTACGGCCAAGCGCTTGATGAGCTAGTGCTCTTTCTGGACGGCAAGCAGGACGACGTGATGCGCCAGTTGCGGGCGGCGATGGCCGAGGCGGCGCAAGAGTTGGCCTTCGAGCGGGCGGCGGCCATCCGCGACCGCCTCAGCGCCGCCGAGCGCGTGCTGGAGCGGCAGCGGATTACGGCGCCGGGCCGCGGTGATCTCGATGCTATCGCCTTCGCGCTGGATGCGCCGGACGCCTGTGTACAGGTGTTCCAGGTGCGTGGCGATAAGGTCGTCAGTCGAGAGAATTTTGTCCTCCAGCGCGTCGAGGACACGGCCGAAGCGGCGCTGCTTACGCACTTCCTCCAGCAGTACTACCTGCGCGCCACGACCGTCCCGCCGGTGATCTTGCTGCCGCTCCCGTGCGCTGACCCGGATGCGGTCGCCGCGTGGCTCAGTGACCGCCGCGGGAAGCGAGTGCGGCTGGAGGTGCCGCAGCGCGGCGATAAACGCCAGCTGGTTGCGCTTGTGGCCGAGAATGCAGCGGCGGCGCTTGAAGAGTTGAAAGTCAAGTGGCTGGCGGATGAGCGCCGGACGTGGGGAGCGGTCCGCGAGCTGGCGGTGGCGCTCGACCTGCCGGAGCCGCCGCGGCGGATCGAGTGCTACGACATCTCCAACATCCAGGGGAGCGCGGCCGTTGGCTCGATGGTCGTCTTCGAGCAAGGCCGGCCACGGCCCGATTCCTACCGCCGCTTCCGCATCAAGACGGTCCACCAACCGGACGACTTTGCGATGATGGCCGAGGTGATCGGGCGTCGCTTCCGCCGCGCGGCGACCGCTCCAGGCTCCGCCGGGAGCGAGCGGTCCCCGGGTGCCACCGTGACGCTGGAGGCGCCGCGCCCGCCAGCATCGCCGACACCGCACGACAATGAGCCGCCGGAGTTTGCTATCGGCACGGCTGAAGACGGACCGGCGGCCGAGACCGACCGGGCGGCTGTTGATGGCTGGGAGCTACCGGAGTTGGTCATCGTGGACGGGGGTAAGGGCCAGTTGAGCACGGCCCTCGCCGCGATGCGCGCGGCCGGCGCGCCGGCGCTGCCGATCATCGGGCTGGCGAAAGAGCAGGAGGAAATCTTTCGGCCCGACCAGGCCGAATCGTTAATGCTGCCGCGCACCTCGCAAGCGCTCTACCTGATCCAGCGCATCCGCGATGAAGCCCATCGCTTTGCTATCACGTATCACCGCAGCGTGCGCCGGCGGCGGACCATCGTCTCGGCGCTGGATCGCGTTCCCGGCATTGGCCCCAAACGGAAACGTGCTCTGCTGCGGCAATTCGGCTCCGTATCCCACATCCGAGAAGCCAGCGACGCCGACCTCCTGGCGGTCAGCGGCATGACGAAACGGGCGGTCGAGGCGCTACGCGAGCACCTGTAGCTCCGGCCGGGAAGTGGCTCTCCTCGGCCGGCGGCCGCCCGGAGTGACGGGTGGTCCGGCCCAGCGGTATGCTGAAGAAACGGTGGTGGAGCCAACTTTGGGCACTCCGCTACCGGGGGGTTGGCGTGTTGCAATGGGGAAGCGCGGCCGCTCGGCGAGGGACTCGCGGCGCACTGGCGGTCCGGCTGACCTGTGCGGTGGGCTTGCTGGCGCTTTCGGCGATTCTCCGGGCCATCATACCCGTCGCTGCTGCGGCACCGCCTGACAGACCGGTCTGCACCATCTTCACACCTATCGGATCGTGCCGACCGGCCGTGTCACTGCGCGCCGGCGTTCCGGCGACCGACCTCAGCAAGCAACGCTGGATCGCATTCGACCGGCAATCCGGCGTGACCCAACTGATGTTCGGCACGTGGATAGTGGCCGAGATGCGGAGTGCCTGGGGCCGCGGCATCCCCGGCAGCGACAGCGATTTCTACGCCACGGCCCCGGGTATCTATCGGGTCTACACCAAGCGCGGTCCGCTCACCTACAATGCTTGGTTCGATACTTATATGGAAGCCTGGGTGGCCTTTGACCCGGTCCGCTTCAACGGCTTCCACTCCCTGCTCAAGGACGACCGGGGCCGCGTCACGGACGCCCGCACCGGACCGATCTCGGCCGGCTGCATCCGCAACATGTATGCCTGGGAGGTGTACGACTTCGCGGAGATCGGCATGCCGGTGGTGGTCCATGAAGGCAATCTGCCGGCTGCTGCCGCGGCCCTTGGCCACACGACACCCGGTCCGGCGCCAGGACACGAGGACCTGTATGGCGGCCTCTCCTGGACTCTCTGCGCCCAGGACCCCTCGAAGCCGGTGTGCGATTGACTGCCCCGCCAGCACTGCCCCAGAAGGGTCAAGACGGTGCGGATTTGGTGGCCATCAACTCCAGCGTCTGCCCCAAGGGTAGTTCTTGCTGCGTGCCGTCGAGTGGCTGCCCCCGGCAGGCCCGCACGAATTCGCGGAAGAGTGGATGCGGATGGTTGGGGCGGGAGGCAAACTCCGGGTGGAACTGCGTAGCAACGAACCACGGATGGTCGCGTAGCTCGATCATCTCGACCAGCTCGCCGTCTGGTGACTGGCCGCTGCCGATCAGCCCGTGCGCTGCGAGCCGCTCACGGTAGCGGTTCTTCACCTCGAAGCGGTGACGGTGGCGCTCGCTTACCTGCGCTTGCTCGTAGGCGGCGGCGGCGTGTGTGCCCGGCGTGAGTTTGCAGGGATAGCTGCCCAGCCGCATGGTCCCGCCTTTCGCTCCATCGGCCTCCTGCCCCGGCAGGTAGTCTATGACGGGATCGGGCGTGTCGGGGTCGAACTCGGTGCTATCGGCCTGGGTCAAGCCGAGCACATTGCGGGCGAACTCGATGACCGCGCACTGGAGGCCCAAGCAGAGACCCAAGTACGGGATGCGGTTGGTGCGGGCGAACTGGGCCGCTATGCGCTTGCCGCGCACGCCGCGCGGCCCAAAGCCGCCCGGCACCACAATGCCCTGAATATCGCCCAGCAGCCGCGCCGGCCGCGTGCTTTCGAGCTCTTCCGAGTTGATCCACTTGAGGTCGAGGTCGAGCCGGTGGAAGGCGCAGGCATGACGTAGCGCCTCTGTCACGCTGAGGTAGGCATCGTGCAACTGCACGTACTTGCCGACCAAGGCGATGCGTACCGGCCGGTGCGCTTGCTTCAGGCGCTGGACGATCATGCTCCAGTCGGAGAGCATCGGCTCGGACGACGGTAAGGCCAGCTCGTCAACAAGGAGGCGTCCGAGACCGGCGCGCTCCAAGATGAGCGGGACTTCGTAAATCTCGCTCACCGTGGGCAGGGGGATGATCGCGGCGGCCGGGACACCACTATAGAGCGCTATCTTCTCGCGGATGTCGTCCGGCAGCTCGTGGTCCGACCGGCAGACGATAATGTCGGGGGTGATGCCGATCCGGCGTAGCTCTTGGACGGATTGCTGCGTCGGCTTGGTCTTCAACTCGTTCGTCGTAGAGAGGTGTGGAACAAGGGTGAGGTGGATGTAGAGCACGTGCTGGCGGCCGAGATCGTTCCGCATCTGGCGGATTGCTTCCAGGAAGGGCAAGCCTTCCATGTCGCCCACCGTGCCGCCCACCTCGACGATGACCACGTCGGCGCTAGTCTGCTCGCCGACCGACCGAATGCGGGCCTTCAACTCGTCGGTGATGTGGGGGATTAGCTGGATGGTGCCGCCGAGGTAATCGCCGCGGCGCTCGCGCTCGATGACGGACCAATAAATCTGCCCCGTGGTCACGTTGTTCAGCTTGCCGAGTGCCTCATTCGTAAAGCGCTCGTAGTGGCCGAGGTCCAGGTCCGTCTCCGCGCCGTCTTGGGTCACGAACACCTCGCCATGTTGATAGGGACTCATGGTGCCCGGATCAACGTTGATGTACGGGTCCAGCTTCTGTATCGAAACAGACACACCCCGCGACTTCAGCAAACGCCCGATAGAGGCGACCGTAATGCCCTTGCCCAGGGAGGACACCACCCCGCCCGTCACAAAGATGTACTTGGTTGCCATCCCATCTCCTCTCGCTGCCGGCGGCGAGCGGCCGCCACCGCCTGAGCAGCGGCTCTGTTGTGAGAACGAGCGTTCTACCGTCGTGCCTCGCTCGTACCGAGCTTACGGCTCTGCACGCGGCGCTGCCACTGTCAGTGCCGCGATGGCCGGACCAGTGGGCAACGGTGTACTGCCAAGCACGAGCGCCGGCTGTGGTTCCACCGTGGAAATCCCCACCTCCCGGCAGAGGCGCGCGAGGAGCGCTTCATGCTCCGCCGCGGGGGCGCAGAACATAGGCACCACCAGGCGTGGCTCCAGCTCGCTCACCAGCTCGGCAGCCTCCGTCGTACTCATCGCGTCAGCGCCACCCACCGGCGCTACCAATACGTCTACGGCCGCGACCGGCCGGAGGAGCCGTTCCGGCGGCCGCGTACACAGACTGCCCAGATGGCAGATGGCGAGGTCGTCTGCTTCAATGAGGTACATGGTATTGCGAACGGGCCGGTCGGCCTGCGGCACCGCATGTCCAGTGATGTATACCCCGCGCAACTCGAACTCGCCGGGACCGCGCACCATCCGACAGCCGGGTGCCAGGGGGTGCAATGGTACGGCCGGCCAGCGGCCGCCGCTCACGGTAGCGATATCCGCTTGGAGCGGGGACGCACCTGCCAGACCCAGGTAGGGGTCACAGACCACGGTAGCCTGGGTACTACGCAAATATAGGCAGGAGTCTCCGAGCCAGCGAAGCTCCATGCACGCTCCAGCGGCCTTACCTTGATATGGGGGGATGAGGCGCGGGCGGAGGGAATCGAACCCCCGTTTTCGGTTTTGGAGACCGATGCGTTACCACTACACCACGCCCGCTCGGCAGCAACTAGCAGATTCTACCGCGCCCCGGCCCGCGGCGCAATCCGCCGGCCGGTTAGAAAAGATAGGACCGGCGCCTGGTATAAGTAGGGGGAGGGGAGGCGGAGAGTGAGACTTGCTGGGCGCGGCACTGTGACGCCAGCCGCGACGCCGACGCCGGCCGTGCCTGCGGAATCCGGTAGCGATGGGAACGCCAAGGCTGCTGAGACGGTACGCAAGGGCGCGACGGCGGTAGGGACGGCGGCGCGCCGCTATGGCCTGGCCGCGCGCAATGCCGCCAGGCAGCGGCGCAAGGCGCGGCTCGATTACGTGGTGGTGCCTATTGAGGGGCCGCTGGCGGAGCGCGATGCGCGGCCGCGGCCATTTCCGCTCAATCGGCTGCCGTTTTTGGCCCGGCGGCCGGTGAGCTTGGCCGAGCTACGCCGCCGGGTAGATGCGCTCGCCGCCGATCCGCGCGTGCGGGGCGTCGTGTTCCACCTGCGGCAGCAGTCCCTCGGGCTGGCCGGCGCGGAGGCGCTGCGGGCTATCTTTGCGCGGGCCCGGCGGCGGGGCTTGGAGACCGTCGCCTACCTCACCGAGGTCAGTCTGGCCAGCTATTTCGCTGCCACCGCCTGCGACCGCGTTGTGGCGTTGCCAGCGGGCGAGTTCAACGCCTTGGGTCTCCATCTCTCCGCCACATTTCTACGCGACACGTTTGCCCGCGCGGGTCTCCGCTTCGAGGTGGTCGCCGTCTCGCCGTACAAGGCCGCCGGTGACTCGTTGACGCGCCGTGATATGTCGCCGGAGCACCGCCAAAACCTGGACTGGCTCCTCGACGATCTCTACGCGCACGTAGTCGGGAAGCTCAGTGCGGACCGGGGCATGACGCCGGAGCGGGTGCGCGGGTTGCTGAACAGTGCGCCGTTCGACTTGCAGCATGCCGTCGAGGTGGGCCTCATCAACGCGACCCTTTTCGAGGATGAGCTAGGCGACTATCTGGGCAGCGGCGACGAGCCGGTTGCGGTCGTCACGTGGGAGAGCGCCGCCTCGCGGCTCGTCGTTCCCTTTCGGCCGCGCCCGGAGCGTGTGATCGCCGTCCTCACCGTCGCGGGGATGATTGTCGAAGGCTCTGGCCGGCGCCCCCCCCCGCTGCCGATACCCGCGCCGGCGCTCGCCGGCAGCCGCTCGGTCGTGCAGGCGCTGCGTCAGGCGGCAGTCGACAAGCGAGTCGCCGCTATCGTGCTGGCGATAGATTCGCCGGGCGGATCCGAGCGCGCCTGTGCCGCGATTGCCCACGAGGTGAAGCGCGTGCGGACGCTGAAGCCGGTCGTGGCGTATCTCGGAGCGACCGCTGCTTCGGGCGGCTACTACGTGGCGGCGCCGTGCAACGCCATCATCACGCAGGCGACGACGATCACCGGCTCTATCGGGGTGCTGGTGGTGCGGGCGGTGCTCGGCGGCGTGTATGACTGGCTCGGCGCCGCGACCGTGGAGTTGAGCCGCGGTCAGAGTGCGAGCCTCTACCAAACGGTTCAGCCTTGGAACGAGCGCCAGCGCCAACAGGTAGGGCGCATGTTGGTCACGACTTACGACCGCTTCAAGGAGGTCGTCAGCACCGGCCGGCGCTTCGACAGCGCACAGCTCGACGACATAGCACAAGGCCGGGTGTGGACGGGCCGGCAGGCCGTCGCACAGGGCTTGGCAGATTGCCTGGGCGATCTCACGACCGCCGTCGAGTACGCGCGCACCTTGGCCCACCTGCCGGACGACCTCGACCCCGAAGTGGTAGATGTCCGACCCCGCGCCCCGGAGTTGCTGCCGGAGACGGCCGACGAGGCGAGCGCGCTGCATCGCCTCGGACTGGGATGGATTATGCAGGCCGAGCGGTCGGAGGCGGCGGCGTGGCTGGAGGCGCTTGCTGCTCCCGTCACCGGCTCCGGCCAGGCGCTCACGGTCGCGCCCTGGCTGATCCGGATTCGCTGTTGAGCCGCGCGGGTCATAGCAGCGGCGCCATCCGGCCAAGCTGGTATAACCAGCACCACCGGCCGGCCGTTGATGGTGTGGCTGCCACGTTCATTGACGAGAGGCCAGGGCGGCAGCACCTTTGCTTTGTGTAGCCCTGGCGCTCGAACGGCCACACGGCTCCGGTGCGGATGCCTCCCTGCGACGTATGAAACGTATAGCCCGGCCGAATCACTGGCTACCTGATGCGCTGGCCCTGCTCTCCTTGGGTAGCTTCATCGCGCTCCTCTTTCGGAACACGCTGTTTAACCCCGGCGTCCTCGCCGGGTTCGATCTCGTCAACTATTTCTATCCGCTGAAGACCTATGCCGCGCGCCGCCTCGCCGCCGGGGACATCCCGCTCTGGAATCCCGACCTCTTCTTTGGCAGCCCCTTCCTGGCCAACATTCAGAACGGCGTGCTCTATCCGCCCAATCTGCTCTTCTCCTGGTTGAGCTTTCCGGATGCCCTGCTCGCCAACACCATCGGTCACTTCTGGTGGGGGGCGCTCGGCATGTACTTGCTCGTGCGGCTGGGCTGGGGCTGCTCGCGGTTTGCCGCCCTGCTCGCCGGCGGCGTATTCGCCGGCAGCGGGTTTCTCGGCGCGCACGTGGGCCACCTCAATCAGGTGCAGGCGGCGGTGTGGCTGCCCTGGCTGCTGCTGGCGCTGGAGCGCACCGCCGGCGGCTCGGTTGTGTGGCTCGTCCTCGGCGGCTGGCTGCTCGCGCTCCAGCTCTTGGCCGGCCATACGCAAGAGGTGTACTACTCGCTATTGACCGTGGGCATCTGGGCCGTCGCGCTGGTCGTGCTGCGGCGGCCCGACGGGTGGCGCCTGGCGCCTGGCGCCTGGCGCCTGGGTGGCCCCGCAGGCGGGCGCTTCCGGCATCGTCAGTGGCGCACGCTGGCACATCAGCCGCCCAGGATTGACACGGGTCTTGCTCCGCTCATCGTGCTGGTGGTGGTGGTCGTCAACGCTGCCGGCCTGGCCGCGGCCCAGCTCCTCCCCACCATTGAGCTGAGTGGACTCTCCCACCGTGCAGGTGGCCTGACGCTCGACGAGGCCACCGCGCTCGCCGTAGATCGGACGCACATCCTCGAATCGCTGCTGCCCACCTTCTGGGAACTACCGAGCCAGGAAGTAATCGGCTACGTGGGCGTAGCCGCCCTGGTTGTCGCGCTGGCCGGGTTGACTCACCCCCTGCGCCTGGGCCGGGCCGTCGTGCTGGCCGGCATCGCGGCGCTCGCCGTCACGCTCGCGCTAGGCCGCTACACCTCCGTGTACCTGCTCCTCCATGATTGGCTGCCCGCCTTTGACGCCTTTCGCGCGCCCGGCCGCTGGCTCTTCATCGTGACCGTCGCGCTGGCCGGGCTTGCTGGGCTGGGCGCCGACGCCGCGCTCCGTCGGTGGTCGGGGAGCGCGGTCCAGGCTACGGGCCACGGGCCACGGACCGCCGGTCCCCACCGGGCAGCCCTGTTGACGCTGGCACTCGTGGCAGTGGTCGGCGGGCTGGCGCTCTACGCCTGGCGATCACTGGTCGTCGTTGCCATTCCCTGGCTACCGCATGGCCGGGTGGTCGTGCTTTGGAGCCTGGTGGCGCTGCTCACCGTGGGCCTCGTGCTGCACGCTATCACCGCCGGTCCGCGCTGGTGGCATCGTCTGCTGCTGCTCGGCTTAGTGGCCGGGGAGCTGCTGTTCGCGGCGCGGCCGATGGAGTATCAGCACAGCCGGCCGGCTGAAGTCTATGCTTGGAACCCGGCGGTAGCGCAGCAGCTTGTATCGCTGGTGAATGACCGGAGCGGCACCGGCGGGTCAACAGCCGCTACCGCAGCCGCAGACTCGTCATTCCCGCTTTCGCGGCAATCCACCCTCGCGCCGCGGCTCTTGTCCATTACCGACGATGATCGCGTGCTCGAGTTGCACCGGCCGGAGTTGGCTAGGGTTGGTGTCGCTGCGGAAGCAGCGGTATACACCCGGTACCATGAACAGCTACGGCCGAATCTGCACCTGGTCTTCGGATTGAGCAGCGCCGACGGCTACGACGGCGGCTTGCTACCGCTCCGCGCCTATGCTCCCTTGCAGCAGGCGCTTGCCAGCGCCGACGGCCCCGTGACGACGCACCACACCTTGGCTGTCCTGGCGCGGCGCGGCTGCACCATCCTAACTCCATCCGGATTGTGCAGCCCTGACGCAGCGGTGCGGAATGGCGACGCCCTCGCTGTGCTGGGGCAGTACGGTATCGGTTACGTCATCATGGAGCGAAATTTCCAACCGCCCGGCGACTGGCAGCGTGTATCGGGCACCGGCGCGTCGGTGGCACTGTACCGACACCCGGCTCCGGCTCCGCGCATCGGCGTACAGGTAGGCGGCGAGGCGGAACGGTCGGCGCGAGTCATCCGTTTTACCTCTGAGCACGTAGAAGTTGACGTGTCGGAGCACGGCACTGCTACCCTGATTCTCCGCCAGACGCCCTACCCCGGCTGGCGCGTCGCCATTGACGACCGCCCGGCAGTCCTGGGAATAGGCGATGACCGGCTTTCATTGACGGTCACGCTGCCCGCCACTGCGTCACGAGTGCGAATCTGGTATGACCCCTGGACCTGGAAAGCTGGCCTCATCATCAGTAGCGTGACGATACTCCTCAACGTCGGGTTGTCGTGGACATGGGTGATGGTTCGTCGCCGACGCCGGACGCCGCGCCAGGCACGCACCGCTGGCGCAGTGGCCCGTGGCCCGTGACCGGTGGCCCGGTACCGAGGCAGGGCACCGCGACAGCTGGCCACCAGCCACCAGCCACCAGCCACACGGCGGGTCGGGCAGACCGAGCGTGTCAGTGGCGCCTCGCCGTCGTCTTGATCTTGCTCTACCTGCTGACCGCAGCGGGCCGCCTCACTTCTCTTGACGGCATAGCCATGTACCGGACGGCCCATCAGCTCGTGGTCGCCGGCCAGGTAGCGGTACCGCCATCGCCCGAGGCGCCGGCCGGCCGCGACGGGCGCCACTATGCCAAGTACGGGCTTGGTCAGAGCCTTGTGGAGCTGCCGCTGGTGCTGCTCGGTCACACGCTGGCGACGCTGACCAACCAGCCCGATGACCGCCTGACCCAGTTCTGGGCCAGCCTGACGAACACGTTCGTCTCCGTGGGGATTGTGCTCGTCTGGTGGCGCTTCGCCCGCGACTTGGGCTATACCCGGCCGGTTGCGACAGCCGGGGCGGTGACGTTGGCGGGTGCCTCGCTCTTGTGGCCCTATGCGCGCACCGACTTCAGCGAGCCGCTGCTCGCCCTGGCGCTGCTCTCGGCGGCATGGTGCTTGCATCGCTGGCACCGCGCTCCGCGGCTTTCGTGGGCTTGGGCGCTGGCGGCAGGTGCCTGTGGCGGCCTCGCCTTCATCACCAAGCCCACGGCGGCCATCCTGTGCCCGGCGTTTGCGCTTTATGCGCTCTGGCTCCTCTGGTCCAGTGGCCGGTCGCGGGCCACCGGCCTCCGATCACTGGCCACGAGCCTGGGGCCACTCGTCGTCGCAGGCGGCTTTGTCCTGGCCTTCAACTACTACCGTTTCGGCTCCGTGTTGGATCTCGGCTACGGTGACGAGCCGGTCGTTGGCTTTACCACGCCGCTGCTGACCGGGGTTGGCTTGCTCTTAGCAAGCTCCGGCAAGGGACTGCTGTGGTTCTGTCCGGCGGCGGTGGCGGGACTGTGGGGCTGGCGCGCTTTTGCGCGCGCTCACCCACCGCAAGCGGTCCTCGCAGTACTGCTCTTCGCGTCTCAGCTGGCCTTTTTCGGCCGCTGGTGGGCCTGGCATGGCGACTGGTCCTGGGGGCCGCGCTATCTCGTGGCGATTGTCCCGTTCCTCATGTGGGGCTGGCTGCCGCTCTGGCAACAAGTGCTCCGCCTTTTTCAAGCCAGAGAGTACACAGAGAGCACAGAGTTTGAGGCGGAGAGAGCGTATCCACCAGGGGCGCCTTCACACTCGGTGAACTCTGTGCTCTCTGTGGCCAATTCAAAGCCGCGCACCTACTTGGCGGCGCTCGTCGTCGTGGTAGGAGTGACTACCGGCGTCGGGGTGAATGCCTTCGGCATCCTCATAGACTTCAGCGCTTACTACGGGGTTGTCGGTCATCAATTGGGGCTCGGTGTGGACGTTGCTCACGCCCGCACCGAGCCGGCGTTCTCGCCGCTTGCCGGGCACTGGTGGCTGCTCCGCGCCGCGCTGTACGATGCACTCGGCACCGATGATAGCGATTCGTTGGCCAATCCCTTCCTGCACGCTTATCCCTGGGCTGACGCATTCCCTGACCGCGTACCCCCCCATCCCGAATACGCCGTCAAGCTGGACCTCTGGTTTGCAGGACCGGACGACCGCCCGGAGTGGGTCGAGTTCGTGAGTGCGCTGGTGGCCTGGTGGCTGCTGGTCGCGCTGATCCCGGCCGGCCGTGCGCTGTGGTCGGCCGCCCGGACAGCCGGCACTACTGACCGCTTGGTCCGCACAATCCGATGAACGCCAAGGTGGTGTGGTCCTGGCGGTCAGTTGCCCTGGCCATCGTTGTCCTCTTCGTCGTCACCCGTCTCTATAGCCTCACCCTGCTCCCGTTGTCGGGAGGCGAGGCCGCGCCGATTACCTGGGCGCTCCAAGCGCAACAGGCGCGCGACTGGAGCGATTGGCTCGCGGCGGTACGCGCCGCCGCCCAGCCCCTGCATAGCTGGCTCCTGGCCCCCGTCATCAGCCTGCCCCTGACTTGGCTGGCATCGAGTTGTGCAGATGGCGTGCCGGAAGCGTGTCACCCGGATCGCCTGCTGGCAGCCAGGTTGCTTTCCGTGGGGAGCGGTGCAGCTACGCTGGCTCTCGTCTTTGTGCTGACGACGCGGCTCTTCGGCCGTGCGGCGGCGTGCGCCGCGGCGCTGGTGTATGTCTGCGCCCCTCTGACGCTTATGCACGACCGGCTGGCGCTGCCGTCGGCGCTGCTGACCGCCGCGTCGCTCCTGGCGCTGTGGTGCCTCCTGACCTGGTATGAGCAGCCTGATGTGACCGGCCGGCGCCGCACGATCCTATGGAAATCCGTGGTGTGGCTCTGGCCGCTCACCTGGCGGTCAGGGGCGCTCGGCCTTGCCCTCGGGATGGCATTGCTCACCTCGATGCAAGCACTGGCGCTGTTCTTTGTGGTGCCTGGCGTTGTAGCTCTTCGGCGACCGGCGGCGCTGCGGCGCTGGTGGTCATTGGCAAACGCCTTTTTGTTGGCGGGACTACTGTTTTCCGTCGTCTTCACCGATCCCCTTGCCGGCATCGTTGACGCTCCTGCCCCAGAGCCGCCGGCGGCAGTCGCAACAGACTGGACCACCAGTGTCCGGTCCCTGGCCGCGGCTGCGTGGGCCTACCTGACTTGGCCGTTTGTCGTGCTGTTGGGCGGGGTAGCTCTGTGGGCCGGGGCTGCGGGCCTGCGGCGCGGTTTAGCCACAGAGCACACAGAGCGGTCAGGTGCGGCGAGCCGGGTGGCCCGGACCAGCGACGGCTCTACGTGGCGCGGGCTAGGGGTGTGCCTGCTCTGGTCAGCCGGCTCCACTGTTGGCGTGCTCGGTAGCGAGCCGGCGCCGACTACTGCCGATCTCGTGTTCGTTGTGGTGCCCGCCTTCCCACTCGTAGGCTGGAGCCTGGCCCGGCTTACCGCCGCGTCTCAACGCCTCCCGGAGCTAGTGTCCGCGCTGGCCAAGCGGACCCAGGTCCCGGCTGGCTGGCCGGTGCGGCGTGTGGCAGCCGGGATCGTCCTGGGCGTGTGTATCGCGCCGGCAGTCGTCTGGGACTGGTCGCTGCTTACCGATCCGACGAGCGTGGCCTGGCACGACGGTCCCGGGGTTTCGGACCGCGCCCGATACGTCGAGGGGCGGCAGTCCGGCTACGGCCTTCGTGAGATCGTGGATTGGTTGCGGGCGGCAGCCGAGCGTCAGCGGGTCGTTGTCTTCACAGCGGACGCTGCCGGTATGCCGCGCGATGGTGTGCGTGTCCTGCTGGGTGATGTGCCAAATCCCGTGCTGGCTACGCTGCCGCCGGGGATTCCCGTCGCCGAGTGGCTCGCGCAGCGGGTGGGGCGCGGGTATCAGGCCGCCAGTACCGGAGCTACGCTGTTCTATCTGCTCGACGATGACCACAGCGGTACCGGCGACCGGGAGTTCCGCCGGGCCAACCCTGGCGCTGGCGTGGTGCAGCGGGTCGTGAAGCCGGGAGACACGGGTCACCAGCTCGTCCTTTACGAATTGCCCTGGCAAACGCCGGGAGCCGATCACTGGCTCGAACCGGCGCCGCGCTTCGGTGAGCGCATTGCCCTGGCGGGATACGCGCTGCCGGCGACGACCTACCGGGCCGGAGAGTCCGTGCGGTTTACGCTGTTCTGGGAAGCGCTGGCAACGCCGGCGAGCAGCTACACCGTCTTCACGCATATTGTGGCCGACGACCCGGCACAGAAGATCGGCCAACTGGACCAGCGCCCCGTCGCCGACAAACATCCCACCCCGACGTGGCGGCGCGGTGACCTCTTTACCGACCCGTATGCGGTGCCGATAGACCCCAACACCCGGCCGGGCAGCTATCGCGTGATCGTGGGCCTGTATCGGATCGAGACACTGGAACGTCTGCCGATAACACTCAGTGGTGAGCCGCTCGGTGGGGACTTCTACGAATTAGGGAAGATTGTGGTGACTGCTCGGTAGGGGGCTGTGATTCACACCGCAGGAGAGGGCTGGGCCCCACGACACACGAACACCTACCCGGCTTGCTCGATGATTTCCCGGATGCGCTGGGCGCTGTAGCCGACGCTCAACTCGTTGCCAATGGTAATGACCGGTCGCCGCCACAGGCTTGGCTCTGCGGCCAGCAGCTCGATCAGGGTGTCGTCATCGGGGAGCTGCTCGCGGAAGTTCAGCTCGCGCGCCTTGGTGCTGCGTAGGGAGACTACATCGCGGGGGGACCGCTCACCGAGGAGTGCTCGCACCTCCGCTTCGGTCAGTGGCTCGCGGAATAGCTCGCGGCTCTTGTACAGTACGCCGGCTTGCGAAAGCGCCGCTTTCGCCTTCGTGCAGCTTGTTCAGCCCTGCCTGTGATAGAAGTTGATCTCGCTACTCACTATCGCCTCCAACTGCGCTTTCTAGGCATGTTATTTAACGGTGACGGACTTGGCGAGGTTACGGGGCTTATCCGGGTCCAGCCCGCGCTCGACCGCCAAGTAGTAGGCCAGCAACTGCGCCGGGACAACACTCACGATTGGCGAGGCGTACCCAACGTCGGGAACATGCACGTACTCGTCGAACATGTCCTCGCGCTCCGGACCAATGCCAACGATCAGGGCGCCCCGGCTACGCATCTCGATGGCGTTGGAGAGCACCGAGGCGCGGCTGCGGTCATTCGCAGCAAACACAATACAGGGGGTGCCGTCCTCGATTAGCGCGATGACCCCGTGCTTTAGCTCGCCCCCGGCAAAGCCCTCCGCATGGATATACGACGTTTCCTTGATCTTCAGCGCGGCTTCCAGCGCGGTTGGATAGTTGACGTCGCGTCCGATTGTAAAGAGGTGTCCCTCGTCGGCGAGCTTCCCGGCCAGCTTGCGGATCTGCTCATCCAGACCATCGGAGAACAAGCGTGACAGGGTCTCACTTGCCTGCTGCAACGTGGCCCGGCCCTGTGCCTGATCGCCGGCGACCGTATACGCCAGGAGCAAGAAGACGCCCAGCTTGGCGGTGTACGCCTTTGTGCTCACGACGGCCTTTTCCGGCCCGGCGTAGAGGTCCAGCGAGTAGTCGGCGAGCCGCGTGAGCGAGGACCCCGGCACGTTGACCAAGGCCATCACCTGACTGTCGTGGCGTTTGGCCGCGCGCACGGCCTCGATAGTGTCCATCGTCTCGCCGGACTGCGAGGCAGCGACCAGCAGCGAGTCGGCGACCAGAAAGTCCTCCAGAAAGTAGAACTCGGAGCCGACGGCGAAGTTCACGTGCTTGCGGGCGAGGTGCGAGAAGAGATAGGTCGCTTCGAGCGCGGCGTAGGAGGCGGTACCGCAGGCTGTGAAATAGGTGCCAAAGGCACGCTCGATCATTGTGGTGGCTACGCCGATGGGGGCCGCGGGGTAGGCGGCAATCCGCGCGAGGACTTCCGCCTGTTCGTGAATCTCCTTGAGCATGAAGTGGGGATAGGCGCCCTTGTCGGCGGTGGCCGTCGTCGTGTCGAGCGGTTGTGGTTGCCCTGATTGCTTGAACTGTACTATGCGCTGGGAGTTAAGCTGCCGTAGCCTGAGCGTGTCGCCTTGCGCGTCGAGGCAGACCGGTGGCTGATCGAGCGTGAGCAGGGCGCCCTCGCCGTCGTCGAGTAAGAGCACGCGATCCGTGTAGGCGCTCAGGGCCGGCAGGTCGGACGACACGAGCGCCGCGGCGCTCTTCAGTCCCACCGCGAGCGACGAGCCAAGTCGGAACAGCGCCAGGCTCGCCGCTTCCGTTGATCCGACGACGATGGCATTCAGGCCGTGCAGTTGCCGGAAGGCGCGAAATACGGCGGCAGCGAAGTCGCTCGGCGAGTGGTCATTGGCGCTCGCCAGCTCCTCCTCGACGAGGTGTGCGACGACTTCGGTGTCCGTGTCGGAGCTAAAGCGATGCCCTTGGGCCAGGAGCCGTTGCTTGAGCGGCTGGTAGTTCTCGATAATGCCGTTGTGGACGACGACGATGGAGCCGGTGCAATCGAGGTGCGGGTGCGCGTTGGCCACGGTCACGCCACCGTGGGTAGCCCAGCGCGTGTGACCGACCCCGATGCTGCCGGGAAGATGGCTGTCCCCGACCTTGGCGGCGAGCTGGCCGACCGGACCTATTTCCTTGAACAGCCGGACGCGGTCTTGCTCCAGGACTGCGAACCCCGCCGAGTCGTAGCCGCGGTACTCCAGGCGCTCCAGCCCTTCGAGAAAGAACGTCGTGAGGTCGCGTTGCCGCTTGCCAACGTAACCGAGAATCCCACACATTGCTTGCCGTTCCGATCCGCCGCCGCTCGAGGATGACGTGCCCGGCTGGCACCACCTTCACCGGTACGGGATTATGCGGCTCCGGCCGGCCAGGCGTGAAGCACTGCCCTAAAGCTTGTGCATGGCGCCGGGTACAATCCACTCGACCGGGGCGACATTCACACCGCCTACCCGCACTTCCCAGTGCAGGTGTGGGCCGTTGGCGAAGCCGGTCGCGCCCACCTGCCCTAGGACTTGGCCGCGCTCCACCGGCTCGCCAACCCGAACGTGTAGCTGCGAGAGGTGGAGGTAGCCGGAATAGACCCCTAGGCCATGGTCAAGATAGACCGCGTTCCCGCGGATGGTCAGCCTATCCACCAACGCAACCCGTCCCCTCGCGCAGGCCGGTACCGGTGTTCCGGCGGCTGCGCCGTAGTCCACACCGCTATGCGCGGTATCCGGTGGGCCGCCGTTGATCGAGCGCCGGGCACCGAAAGGTGAGGTGACGGGGGCGTTCAGAGGGCGCTGGAAGGCGCCTGACCACAGCCGCTGCGGCGTTAGCCGGGTCGTCACCTCCGCCAAACGCGCGGCCTCGTGCGCTATCGTCTCCGGCGTTAGGAGGGCAAGCTGGGCCTGGCCCATCCAGAGTCGCTCCAGTGGGTAGTCGCCTGAGGACACTTCGACGTGCTCGACCAGCTCTGGGCCGGCGTGTTGCACCCCGTGCTGATCTTCGGCCACCAACCGGAGTGGGAGGGAACCCACTGCCGCCAGCCGCTCCACGCCACCAATGCTGATCCACCAGTTACCACGCTGTATCAGCAGGAGGGGGTTGTTGCCGATGGTGCCCGCGATCCGGCGAGCCAGTGGCGCCCACAGGCGCAGGACGACCGTCTGGCCCTGCGCGACTGATGATCGGGAGAGCGCGACATGACCGATAACGGCCGGCGTCGCGGGCGTCGCCGCAGCGGTCGCCGAGTCCGGGAAGATACCGGCTTGGCGCGCCAAATCACCGGCAAGAGCGCCGACCACCGTGCCTTTGAGCGGCATACCTGGGATCGCGTCGGTCCAATACTGGAGCACCCCGCGTTGGAAGCGTTGGGCGATAAAGGGGCCGTGTTTCTCCGGCAGCGAGGTCGGCAGTCCGTAGACGGCGATACCGCGCTCCGTGCTGTCGTTGGGGCTAGGATGCGCGGCCCCGGCTTGCACGAAATAGCGCTTGATCGGCGCGTTGATCAGCCAGCGTAGCCGGGCGGCTTTTATCTGCGCGAAGTCTTGCAGCGAGCCGTCGTCGTTTCGCTGCCGCGGCACACCGATCGACAGCAACCAGTCGTCGTGACCGGCATCGTGCAGCCAGTCCATGACGTTGGCCAGCCAGGCCGCGCCAACGTCCGGTCGCCATTGCAGCACCCCGCGCTGAAAGGCCTGGTACTGGAGGCCGTCCGGTGCCAGGTACGGCCGGGAAATCGGGTAGCCGAGTACCTGGACGCCACCGATGTGACGCATGCCGGCCCAGAACTGTGGGCCGCCGGCCGCATCCACCACCGCGAATCCCGTTTGGCCGAAGTAGTGTCCGCCGGGAGTGCGGTACTCCGCCGGGGCATCGGCTGCCGGCAGAGAGGATGGCCAGTACCGCTCGGCGTGTTCGGTAGCCGGAGCCGCGGCGAGGGAGCGTGCTCCGAGCGCCGTCGTGCCGGCGGCGGCTAACGCAGCCCGCAGCGCGGTGCGGCGGCCAATGCCGCTATACATGATGAGGTCCTACCGACTGGTCAATCTACACCACCGCACTCCCGGCGGTATACCTTGCAGGGGGGACTGTGGCTTCCTAGCCTTCACCCCGGCCCTCTCCCACGGGGAAAGGGGGGCGGCCGCCCGCGTGGTGCTAACCGCTGCACTCCCACTCTCTGCATTGTAGAGATGAGTCAGGGGTGAGGCGCGGCCTAGGCGAAGGGGTTGCGTGCCCGCTCGTTGGCTATCGTCGTAGCGGGTCCGTGCGCCGGGAATACCGGCGACTCCGGCGGTAGCCGCAGCAGCCGCTCCCGGACGGATCGGAGGATGTCCTGGTAGGCCGCCGGGGAGCGTGTACCCCCGGCGGAGCCGGCAAACATGGTGTCACCGACGAAAGCCGCCCTGCCTATCAGGTAGGAGAGACTGCCAGGTGTGTGACCAGGCGTAGGGATGGCCTGTGCCGCCAGTGATCCCCACGAGAGCTGACGGTCGGCATCTATGCGGTGGACTGCGTCCGGCGGGACGTGCGCCGCGGCGCTGGCGTCCGCTGCGCCAATGTAGACCGGCGCCCCGGTAGCCCGCTGCACCTCGGTCAAGCCGCCGGTGTGATCGCCGTGTCCGTGCGTGAGGAGGATTGCCGCCACCTGCCAGGCCGTCTCGCGTATCTTGGCGAGCAACGGCCCGGCCTCAGTTCCAGTGTCTATGACGAGACACGAGTCGTCCGTTGCCGCCACCAGAAAGCAATGCACCGGATACGGCAGTGTGACGCATTCGATACGGAGCGAGGCGGGCGGGCGGGTCATCAGTGGTACCGACGGTGCGTCCCACGCCTCGGTAGCGATGTCCCAGAGGCGGTCGGCGGGAAGCGAGAAGAGCCGCGCGAATTGCCCCACTTCGTCGCGGGTCGGCAGCCGCTCGTAGCGCTCTATGGCAGCCAGCGCGTCCTCAGTCAGGCCCACGGCAGACGCGACGGCGGACGGGCTGAGGCCGTGTCCCCGGCGAGCCTTCCCGATCACGTCTCCAAACTCATCTTCTAGTGGCATGATGCGCTCCTTCTTTAGGGAGTGGGTTGGACCTAACTCCCGGCCCCTTTCCTGTGAGGGAGGAGGCGAGTGGATTCCTGCTTTCGCGGGAATGACGGTCCTAGGTGACGACAACTGACGACGGCTGTCAGCCGATAGCCGCTCGGAGTTGCCCTATAATCCCCTTCAGGGTATGAGACAGGCCACCCGGAGGCAAGGGCGCGCCGCACCCGTTACTCACCCAGCTATCATGACACTATCGTCAGTCGCTGCATATACCATCGGCACCGCCGGGCATGTTGACCACGGCAAGTCAACGCTGATTAACGCGCTCACGGGCATTGATCCCGACCGGCTGCGCGAAGAAAAAGAGCGTGGCATGACGATTGATCTCGGCTTTGCCTGGTTGCAGCTACCGAGCGGCCGCGAGGTCAGCATCGTTGACGTGCCTGGGCACGAGCGCTTTGTCCATAACATGCTCGCCGGCGTCGGTGGCATTGACGCTGCGCTGGTCGTCATTGCTGCCGACGAGGGGGTGATGCCGCAAACCCGCGAGCACGTTGCTATCCTTGATCTGCTCGGCATCAGCCGGGCCGTCGTCGCGCTGACCAAATGCGACCTCGTGGACGAGGAGTGGCGCGAGCTAGTGCGTGAGGATATTGCAGAGACCTTAGCCGGGACGGTTGTCGGCACGGCGCCGGTGGTCGAAGTCTCGGCGACGCAGAGCCAGGGTCTCGCCGCGCTGGTGGCACAGCTAGAGCAGCTGCTCGCCGATACACCACCGAAGCGCGACTTGGGGCACCCGCGCCTACCCGTGGACCGGGTCTTTACGCTGGGCGGCTTCGGTACCGTCGTCACCGGTACGCTACTGGATGGCGCCATTGACCTCGGACAAGAGTTGGAGATTCAGCCCGGCGGTCTGCGGACACGCGCGCGCGGCCTGCAATCGCATCAGTCGAAGGTTGATCGCGCTGATCCGGGCCGGCGCGTGGCGATCAATCTCGCCGGACTAGCGGTTGACGACCTAGAGCGCGGCGCCGTTGTCGCGTCTCCCGGCTGGCTCCGGCCGACCCAGCGCCTCGACGCTCGCTTGCAGCTAGTGGCCGATGCGCCGCGCCCCCTCAAGGGCGGCACCACCGTCGCGCTGCACATTGGTACTGCCGAGGTCGTCGGCAAAGTCCGCCTCCTCGACGCGCCGGTGCTGGAGCCGGGCGCTCAGGGCTGGGTCCAGGTATCCCTCCAGGCGCCGGTGGCGGTGCTGAAAGGTGACCTGTTCATCATCCGGCAGCTCTCGCCCGCCGTCACCTGGGGAGGGGGCGAGATTGTGGACGTGCGGCCCACGCAGCGGCATCGGCGCGGACGCCCGGAAGTGCTGACGGCACTGGAAATCTTGGCTACCGGCGACCCGGAGGAGATCGTCTTGCAGACGCTGGCGCTCGGGGAGCCGCTCACGCCGCCGGCGCTTGACCGTGCGAGCGGTCTGGCAACGAGTGTCGCGCAGGAGGCACTGGCCCGCCTCCAGTATTCGGGGCAGGTCACGCCGCTCGGAGCGCTGCTGATGACGACGGACGGCTGGGAACTCGTGCGCGAGCAGTTGTTAAGCACTGTGCAGGACTACCATCGGCAGTACCCCTTGCGGCGCGGGATGCCCCGCGAGGAACTGCGGAGCCGCCGGCGGCTGCGGCCTCGTCAGTTTGCGGCCAGCCTGGACCGCCTGATGGCGGCTGGCGAGCTGGTGGAAGGGGGAGCGCTGGTCCGGACCGCCCACCATACGGTGCGGCTCTCCGCGGCCGACGAAGCCACTGCCGCGGAGCTGCTCCGACGCTTGGCCGCCGCGCCGCGCTCGCCACCAAGTCTGACCGAGTTGCGCGGTACGTTGACCGGCCTCTCCGATGACCTGCTCGACGCCTTGGTCGCGCAGGAGCGCGTTGTGCGCGTAAGCCAAGACGTGTGTTTCACGCCGGCAGCCTTTGACGACATGACCGCCATGGTAGTTGCACACCTGCGAGAGCATGGCAGCATCACGGTCGCGGCGGCACGCGACCTCTTTGGTACGAGCCGCCGCTACGTGCTCGCCTTACTGGAGCAGCTCGACCACCGGCGGGTCACGCGCCGGGTTGGCGATGAGCGCGTCCTGTTGCAGCGCACGGAGGGGTAGCGGCGCCGCACCGCGCTACGGCCAATGGCTAGACCGACTCGCCGGCAGCAACGTCGCCGTCGCCCGCTGTCCCGCTGGCGCGGCGGTCGTACCAAGCGGCGCGGCAGCGCCGCCGTGCCGGGTGAAGGTCTGCGGCGTCCCCTCCGTATTGCGGATCGCTTTGGGCCACGGGTGCAGTTCGCCGCGGCGCTCGTCGCCTGGGTGGCCGTCGGCATCCTGATGTACGCCGTGGAGCCGGTCTCGACGCTCGTCATCGTCGCTTTTTTGGTCTTGCTCTTTCTGGCTCTCGCGCTGACCTGCGCCCCGATCATCTACGGCCTCTCGTTGCGCTTTGTGACCTCGCCGCGGTCGCGCGAGGACACGCTGCGCCGGTCCATCCGCCATGGCATCCTCACCGCCGGCTTTGTCGTGGCCAATGCCGTCCTGCTGCTTATCCACGCTCTGAGCTTGCTGACGGCTCTGTTGACCTTGGGCGCGTTTGCGACGTTCGAGTTGACGCTGTTCATGCGAAACCGCTCTTGAGGGTGGCCTATGGGGAGCACCGGGTATGAGACCTCTGCTGACCAACGCTCGTGGTGAACGCTGTGGCAAAGTGCCGATGAGCGGAGGTGCGCGGCCGGTCTGAGCGCCAGGCCGCACGCTCGGATGGAACGATGGTGATGCAGTCTGACGTCGCAGCCGATTTCGACCGCCTCGCGGTCTACTATGACCTCGAACATCACGACATCACCGACGATCTGCCGGTGCTGACGGAGTTCGCGCGGGCATCGCCGGGACCGATCTTGGAGCTGGCCTGCGGCACCGGCCGCGTGCTGCCGGCGCTGGCGGCGGCCGGACAGCCGGTTGTAGGACTGGACTGCTCGAAGGCGATGCTGCAGCGGGCGCAGTGCCGTCTGACCGCAGAGTCATCACCGGGCGCAGTATGGCTGCTGCGCGGCGATATGCGGGCTTTCCGGCTACGCGCACGGTTCGGTCTCATCGTGGTGGCGTTCAACTCCTTCATGCACCTGACTACGCAGCGCACTCAGGAGCAGGCGCTACGGGTTATTGCACGGCATTTGCGCCCCGACGGTCGGGTGATCGTGGACCTGTTCAATCCGCCAAGTACGCTCGACGACGGCAGCGAGGGCGCGCTCCTGCTGCACTGTCTCCACTATCTCCCGGAGCGTTCCGCCTACGTACTGCACTTTCATGCAGTGCGGACCGACCGCGCGGCGCAGTTCGTGACGGTGGACAGCTACTACGACGAGACCGCCGCCGATGGTACGATCAAGCGACACGTGGCGCCGTACCAACTGCGCTACCTGCACCGCGCCGAGATCGAGCTGCTGTGGCGGCGTGCCGGCCTGCATATCGAGGCGATCTACGGCGATTACGACTTGGGACCGGCGGAAGACGACAGCCCGCGCCTCTTGGTCGTAGCCCGCAACGAGCGCCCCTGATTGCCGGGTCGGTGTTTCGGTGATGCAGGCCGAGTGGGGAGGTCAGCAATGCCAGATGGGCTGGTCACGGGCATCATCCTCGCCGGGGGGAAGAGCCGCCGCCTGGGCCGAGACAAGACGACGCTGCCGTGGCCGCCGCCGGCGCCGGGCACCCCTGAGGCGCCAGCCGGCACCACACCTACGCTACTCGCCGTCACCGCCGGCCGGTTGGCGACCGTATGTGCCGAGGTCGTGCTGGTCGGCTACCGTGCCGAGCGCCATCCCTTGCCCTACCGGACCGTGCCGGACGTCTACCCGGACTCCGGGAGCTTAGGTGGCATCTACTCCGGGCTGGCTGCTACGGGCCGGTGGTCCTTCGCTATCGCTGCGGACATGCCCTTCCTGAGCCTGGCGTTGGTGCGCTACATGCTCTCCCTACCGCGCGAGTGGGACGCGCTGGTACCAGTCATCGCGGGACGGCCGGAGCCGCTACACGCGCTGTACGGGCCAGCATGCCTCCCGGCCATGCGCGAGCGGATTGAGGCGCGCCGGCTCAAGATCGCCGGTTTCTTTGATGCCGTGCGCGTGTGCTATCTCGACGAGGCTACCGTGCGGGGCTTCGATCCCGAGCTACGCTCCTTCTTCAACATCAACACACCGGCGGACCTGGAGCGTGCGCGGGCCATGCAACAGGAGGCGTAGCTGACAGAAGGGAAGGGGCCGGAGATTAGATGCCGCCTGCCTCCCAGTCGCGTAGCACCTCGCGGTGTCCCTGAAAGGCGATCCGTTTCGGCAGCGCACCGCGCGGGAAGAAGGCCGCCGCCTTGGCATCGTCGCCGGGTTGCAACTCCCCGCCGGAAATCGTTGCCCGATACACCAAGAGGATGGCGGCGTTGCGCGGGTCGTCGTCGCCAAAGTAGGCGCCGACCAGTCCGGCGAGTGTCACAGTGAGGCCAAGCTCTTCCAGCGCCTCGCGGACGGCGGTCTCGTCGGGTCGCTCGCCATACTCGACGAATCCGGCCGGGAGCATCCAGTAGCCTTGAAATGGATCGCCTTTCCGCTGCACGAGCAGGACGCTGTTCCCGGCAGTGAGCAGGACAGCGGCGCCGACGGCGTTCTTGGCGTAGTACACCCAGCCGCAGACCGAACAGGCTGGTCGGACGACGCCCCCGCGCTCCTGCTCACCCAAAGGGGCGGCACAGCGCGCGCAATACAGGGGCCGGCCAGGGTCGGGGTACTGCGGCATGTAGGACCTCCCTTGCCTCTACAGTGCGTGCGATAGGATAGCGGAGACTATCTGTCAGCACGCCGAGGTCTACGATTCACGTGATGGGCTGGGTAAGGAGAACGCCGTGGCTATAAAGACTGAGCTTGCTTGGGTAGCTGAATTCAAGGCGAAAGCTGTCCGGCCATACACGGAGGCGGAACTGGCGAGGCTGCGGGCGTGGGCAGAGACGGTTGATCGGGTCAACGCTACGAAGCAATGGCCTCCTGGTACGCTGCAGGGCCTACTGGATAAAGCGCGCGTAGAAGATAACGAACGGTATGAATGGCGTTGAACCGCGACTCTTCTATGTCGTGGATGCTTCAGTTGTAGCAAAGTGGCATATACCTCCCGAGTCCGACACGGATGTGGCTTTGAAGCTTCGTGGTCAGATGGTAGCTGGTTCCTCACGGCTTGCCGCCCCTGAGCACATGATGGTGGAGGTTATTCGCGTGCTCCAGCTTGGAGTGAGAGACCGGCACTACGGATTGCACGAAGGCTTAGAATTGATGCATGCCTTCCTTGCGCTGCCTATAGCCTACTTCACCAACGATGAACTATTTGAGGCTGCATTTCGCCTCTCAACTGAGTATCAGATGGGGGATTATACGCCTAACTTGACGATTGCTGGCGACCTGTCAATTCTGCCCGGAGCCGCTCCACTTCTTTTTGTAACTCCACAAACCGCCAATGAAGCTCTTGCAGATACTCACCAAGCATCTGCGGATTGCGTGCAAGGCGGTCTTCATCTGCCCTACTGAGGGTTTCCCGCTCAAGCCAGCGGTCGCGGCGGCCATATATGGTGCTCATGTATGAAGTCCTTCGGTTTGTTGGGGGGCCGGCCGTTGCTTGCGCGGATCGGGCGGCGCGACGGCCGCGAAGATCGCGCGGGCTACTTGCTCCGGCGTGGCTACCGCTAGCCGCTCGTCTACCGACTCGGCGGCATCAGGCGGTGATGGTTTGTCTGGCATCATCATCCCTTCCCACTCCGCTTGTGCGGCCGGCTTTCCTGCCGCTTCATACGTTCCCGTTGAATACGCAGGACATTCAGGTCCGCTGATGGTTCGGGCTTTGGTGGTTGATGTTGCTTCTGTGCTTTACGGAGGAGCGGGTTGTCTCGCGGCCCTAGCTGGTTCCAGCGGGTCCGGTCGTCCCCTGACTCCTCCTGCTCATCAGACTGGCCAGGTGGGATAAAGCGGACCTGGCGGTCACGCTGCCCGCGCCGCTTTGCTCGCCGTCGGTCTGGCATATCGCCTCCTTAGCGTAAGGCCGGCTGTACCGGCATCATCCCGTCCCCCTTGCGCTCTTGATGCTACTGACCGTGCGGCCGAGCGTCAAGGCCGCACCTTGACACTAGGGCCGCCGCATCTGCAACCTAGGGGTCTACACAGAAGGAGTATTCGATGCCAGACGAGAAGAAGCCAGCGCCAGCAGAACAGTCAAAGAAGCCGCCTCCAGCCCCGCCACTAAAATCTAAGCCACAGATGCGAGCACGGACCGGCCTCGCCAGCCGACCCGCAGGTCGCCAACCACGCGACAAGACAGGCAAGGCCGGCAACAAGAAGTAGTAGCGCCCAAAACACCGCCGCTGACTTCCGATAGTTCGCTGTCGCGTTGTGGCCAGTATCTTGCTCTGCCGTCCGAAGCACACGCTCGGCAAAGTAGGCGCTCTCAACATCGCTCGCGTCTACAACCTCGTCCAAATCAAGGACCTCAATGGTCAGGAACGCACGATGCCAAAGTGAGAGTAGGATGGTGCCGAGCATGAACGCTAGACCCAAGAGGAAGGGCCAGCAGAAGTAGGATTGCTCATCGGCTGCGATCACAAAGGCAGGGATAATCGCCAGCGGCGCACCCATCGCCGTTTCAAGTCGCCGATTGATTGCATCCGTCCTATCTTCGGAGAGAGTATAGGCCGGATACACGAACTGGAGCGCGGCAACCAAGTTCTTTCTGCGGTCTTCGGGGTGCTGATAGTTGCTCATGTGACAGAAGATAACAGCCTAGTATGGCCGCTGGCTGGTCAGCTAGGTCGTTCCTATGCGGCCTAATAGCCGGCCCCGATTGGCCGGCTGCTTCATTCTATTGCATAGCCGCTTGCGGCGTCAAGGATACGCTGGTGGCCCGGCAATCAGGTCCCGATACCGCAGCCGCTTGCCGACGATGCCACGAGCAACGGCCGTCATCTGTGCCGTTGTATCTGCCGGCCGCACGTTGTGCCGGCCGGAGAACTCGTTGATGTAGCGGTGCAGGTGCTTTGGCGAGTAGTGGTGAAACGTCCCGACGTAGCCGCGCTTGACCATGGACCAGAAGCTCTCGACGCCGTTCGTGTGGATCATGCCGTTGACGTACTCGCCGACGCTGTGCTTGACCGCGTGATGGTTAGGGAGGCCGCGATAGCTCGGATGATCGTCGGTATAGACGGCGGCGTCGGGCGCGGCGTAATCCTCGACAAAGCCGTGTAGCGTGTCTTTATCTGTCCGGGCTACCGGCTCGGCTACCACGCGGTTAGTAGCGCGGTCCTTAGCGCCAACCACGACCGTCTTGCCGGCCAGCGGGCCGGTGCCATGCTTGGCCGTCTGGTGGCGGTTTTTCTCGCGTCCGCCGATGTACGTTTCGTCCACTTCGACCGGGCCGGGCATCGGCTGGCTATCACCAACGACAAAAGCCTCGCGGATACGCTGCATCAGGTGCCAGGCCGTTGCTTGCCGGATACCGAGGTCCCGGTGGATTTTCATGCTGGACGTACCCTTGATACCCGTCACCATCAGATAGATAGCGATAGCCCATTTCTGCAAGCCGAGTTTACTGGACTGCATCACCGTTCCCTTGCGGACGCTGAAATACTTCCGGCAGGTCCGGCAGCGGTACGGCATCGGCTTACCGGACTTGACCGGGTGCGTATCGGTAGAGCCGCAATCAGGGCAGAACCGGCCGTCCGGCCAGCGTTGCGCCTCGAACCAGCGTTCGGCCGCGTCGTCATCGGGGAACTGCGCGAATAACTGAGGTAGCGTCAGTCCGTCTCGTTCGCTGCGGCCCGGTGCGTTCTTGGTCATTGCGGCACTCCCTTGCATATGCTCTACCATTAGTATAGACTAATTGGCGGCCGTTGTCAAGTTAGGCGTATAATTCCCATCAGATGGCTTTATACGACTCTCTCTATCTTGCTCTAGCGCGCTTGCTGGATATTCCCTTCGTTACTGCTGATCGTCGCTTTTACAACCTCGCCCATAGCCGGGCAGTCGCGAATGTGTAGTGGTTGGGCAGCATCCACCCCGGATAACCGCGGTGGCCGTGCCGGACAGTCCGCACGGAGTATTCGCCGGGACATGTCCGGCTAGAAACCGGCTGCTTTGTCCACGATGTTGCGTAGCGGCGCCCCGGCGACAAAGCGCCGCAGGTTGTCGGCGAGCACGCCGATATGGCGATCCTCGTCGCTGTCGTCAACACCCGCGACGTGCGGTGTCAGCAGCACGTTGTCGAAGCCCCAGAGTGGGTGGTCCGAGGGGAGCGGCTCTTGCTCGTATACATCGAGGGCGGCGCCAGCGAGGTGCCCGGAGCGGAGCGCCGCAACGAGTGCATCAAGCTGCACCACCTTGCCGCGCCCGATGTTGATGAAGTAGGCGCCGGCGCGCATCTGGGCAAAGCGTTCGGCATCGAACAGCCCGCGTGTCGCCGGTGTTTCCGGCACGCAGACGGCTACGATGTCGGCCTGCTCCAGGAGGTCTGCCAGCCGGTCGGGTTTCCATAGGGCCTCGACTTCCGGCGGGCACTCCTCGCGCCGCGCGTCTACGGCGATAATACGCGGCCCGAATCCGGCGGCGCGTCTGGCTACGCCGTAGCCGATACCGCCCAGCCCCACGATGCCGAGGGTGCGGGCGGCGAGCTGGAACGCGGTGGTGCCCTCGCGGTAGCGCCAGGTGCATTGCTGCTGTGCTGCCCAATAGCGAGGGATGTCCCGCGCAAAGCAGAGGATGAAGCACAGCACGTGGTCCGGAATCGTGTCGTAGAAGATGCCCCGCATGTTGGTCACGACGACCGGATAGGCGATCAACTCGGCAAAGAAGTAGCTCTCCAGGCCGGCCAGCGGAGTCTGAATCCAGCGCAACTGGCGCGCTGCGTGCAGCATCTCCGGGGTGATGTGACCATAGAACGCATCGGCAGCGGCGATCTCGCGCACGGCAACGTCGGCGTCGCTCGTCACCGCGATGTCCGTCTCCGGTGCGACCTGCTTCAGCTTCGCCGGCCATGACGCGGGTATGTCGCCGTATAACAGCAGCTTCATGTCAATCCCCTCTCTCCGTCGCTCCGGGCGCAGCCGCGGTGCCCTCGACGAGGCCGCTGTCCCGCAGCAACGCAAGCGCCCGTGTGAGCAGCGCCTGGTGGCGGGGTCGGTTCAGCCAAGTGCTTGCGCCCGATGGGTGCGGCAGCGGTAGCCACCGCCGCTCGTCTAGCTCAAAGCTCCGGCCAATCGCTTCTGCCAGCCGCATCTTGCCCATGAAGGTCTCGATGGCCAGCCGCCCGACGAGGATGACCAAGCTCGGGTTGACGAGTCGCACCTGCCGATCCAGAAAAGGCCGGCATAGCGCCCGCTCGGCGGCCGACGGGAGACGATCTCCGTGCCCCCCGGCGCTGGGGCCAGGGTAGCACTTGGTCACGGCGGTCATGTAGACCTGCTGCCGGAAAGAGCGCTCGTCTATCCCAATGCGCTCCAGCCACGCAAACAGCCTCCGCCCGGCCGGTCCCATGAACGGCTGACCACCGGCGGCTTCACGGCGTCCCGGCGCTTGACCAATGAGCATGACTCGCCGCGGTCGGTCTGCGCGGCTCGCTTGCCCCGCCTGCGTTGGCAGCGGATCAATGCTACTGAGGATCGGCCGACCCTGAATCGGATAGCCGGCCGTCACACAGCGCCGGCAAGACGCGATCTTGCGGTGCAGCGCGTCGAGCGTGTCGTCGTGGGCAGCTACGGAGGCCATACTCCGACATTCATCCGCAGTTGCGGCTTGCGCTCCGCGGGACGACCGTGCGGGCCGGGAATGTGGCGCGGAGCGCGAGGTTAGTGGTTCTCGCGCAGATACCGCACGATCTCCATCATCACCTTGCAGTCCACCTCGTTATAACAAATGATGTCTTGCATCAGATCAATCCGGCTCATTGGTACGCCAGTGCGCTGGGCCTCCTCGGCACACCACCACGCTCCCACCATGGCACCCAATCCGTCAGTCGGCCCATCACGCCAAAGCGTCTCGATCAGACCATGTGTGTGCATGGCCTTGGCCACTGCCTTCAGCCCGAATGCCAGGGCGCCGCGAACCACAACCGGCTCCGCACGGACTACCTGCTGCAGGAAATCGAACCAGTTGAGGGAAGGCCAGTCGGGCCGGCGCTGGCGTACCTTGGCGGAGTCATAAGCCTTTTCGAAGAAGCTGACCTCGGCGGGCGACCAGTGGATAAGCCGCGGTGCCTCCAGTTGGGGCGCCAGGCGTCGTCGCACCTGCTCCATGTGCGCCAGCCAGCCCTCGATGATACGCGCCTCTTCAGGTTCGGTGAACGCGTCAACGACAAAGGACTCGAAGCGCCATACGCCCGCTTCGACATGTCCGCAGCCGATCATGAAGATGAGCGTCTGGCCGCCACGCTCCGGGAGGCGCGAGAAGTCGTCGGCGAGGTCGCTGACGATCTCGAAGTCCACGTAGAACTCGAGCGGAGGCGTGGGGTACCATTCTTCACGGGCCGCGCCGATCCGCGGCGGCTGAACGACGGGGCCGCCGGTATCCCGGTTGACACTGAGAATCCGATCAAGCGTAGACGCCGTGCGGGGGCTCGTGACGCTCACACGCTCCGGGGTGACACGGAGATCGGTCCACCTGAAAATGCCGGCCTCGTGTGCCTGTCGGCGCCCCTGCGCCGATACCCACCACAGTTGCGTTAGCTCCTTAAGCTCCTCGGCGATCCGGCGCTTGGCGTTGTGCCAAGGGGCGTCCATGTCGCTGCTGCCATTGGGAAAAAGCTCAGGCACGGACGGCTCGGGTAGTACACTCCACGCCGCGCCTGCGGTCCTGACTTTCCTCACCCATCGAACGGCAGCTGCCGTGATCTCCGAGATAGTCGTCCTGTTGGTTACAGTGCCGGCTTGCGGCACCTGAGCGAGCCGATCAAAGGCACTTGACCCGCGTTGCCGGCCTTGCCTCCAGCCGCGTCCCAGGAGATAGGACACGGGTGGCTCGTAGCCTTGGAGTCTTCCCAACGCCCGGTTGTAGATAAAGAGCTGCGCCTTGTAAGCGGGACCAGAGCCGGAGTTATCCAGCTCGCCGCGGGGCGAGAGATGGAGCGTCGTGAACTTGATGTCCACGACGCGATAGTGCCAGGTGGCACCGGGGAGGTCCGGGGCAGCGTGGCTGGCCTCCGACGGCGAAATAGCGTCCGGAAACAGGTCCTGGAGCACGTCACTGCGGACCAACAGGTCCGGTATGCCATACGTGCTGTGCTCCGCGTCCCACAGCACGCCTTGATAAATGATCGGCGCTGCCCGCTGCATGGCAGCGAACGTCGCCTCTGCCTTCCCCAAGCGACGGGCATGAACACGCGGCGTGGTCGTAATCGTTTCGACGTGATGGTCTCGTCCGAGCAACTCGATGATAGCCGCTTCGAACTTGTGACCTTGCTTGAAGAGGAACTTGGTGAAGTCCGTGCGTGGATCGTATTGCGGAGACGACGAATCGCGCTCGAACCCATACGCCTTGCCGTGGAGGTCGAGCCAATCGAGCAGAGGATCATCAAGGATGTAATTGCGCGTCCGTGTGGGACTTACCCAGCAATCCCAGTCAGATGCGGATTTGGGAGACCGCACAGTGCCGTTGTCGCTGTGAGTGAGCGCCTCAATTCCCATGCTATCATCCGCTGTCCTAGTGGGGGCTTGCCGGCGCCGCAGCCTACCGGCGAAGACGGCGATAGAGGTGCAAGATCAGCGAGGAACCGGTGAGCATAGTACCCGGGATCACCCCGGATAAGTGCCAGCCGAGATGGACGGGAAACGGCAGCAGCGGGTCCTGACCGATCAGGAGGAATCCGAAGTATGGCACCCAGGCCAGCCCGCCCCAGATAATCAGTGCCACACCTAACCGATAGCGCGTCATAATCCTGCTATGTCCGTGCTCACAAAGTCTAGCCGCAAAGAGGCCCAGGCGAGATTCCTGTAAGCATTCTACCCGACGGTCAGGGGGGCCTACTCTACGGTAATGGTTCCGCGCATGCCGGCCGCCGCGTGGCCGGGTAGGGTGGATACGAAGTCATAGGTGCCCGGGGTCGAGGCTTGGACGGTAAGAGCGAGGCGCTGCCCTCGCTCCGCGTAAATGTATACCTGGCCCCTTACCCACTCCCCCTGAAGCTGCTGAACCTGGACTTTCAGATGCTGGACACGGATGTCGTGTGCCAGTATGCCGTCGTTTTGCAAGATGATCCGGGCCGGCCGGTCGCGCGGAATGGTGACTTGCTCCGGCTCGTAGCGGAGGTCGAGGGCACGGATGGTCACCGTCGGTATCGCCGGCTCGTTGTCCGCGCAGCCGGCGAGCAGCGCGAGGAGCAGGAGCGTCACCAATGCCAGCAACTGCGTCCATGTCCATGTAGGCCATGAGCGGTCTAACCGTCGCCGAAACGAGAGGGGTGACATGAATACGCCTGACATCAGCCGAGACGCTTCAGGAGCAGCGCATGCGCCGCAACGTCCTGCTTTAGCAACGCCCGCCGCCGCTTGATGTGCTCACGGAGGCGGGTTTCGATAGTGAAGAGCAGTGCTTGGTCCGGATCGGAGCACCGGGCGGGGAGACTCTCCAGCGTTGGCTTGAGCTGCGTTGGTCCAGCGTCGAGCTTATCGGCCACAAAGATGAGCTTCGTGAGTGCGCTGGCGTCCGGCTGCGGTACCGAGTGGTACTTGATCGCGTCCAGTACGCTGCGGTCCGTTTCTCCGAAGCGCTGCCAGGATAACACAGCGCCGGCGAGGCCGTGCCAGCCGAGGTCAGCAGCCTCCTCCCAACGGGATGGCAGTATCAGGGCGCGTTGCTCTGCACGACTCAGCTCACGCGCGCAGTCATGGAGCCAGGCCGCTCGCGCCACCGGCTCAGGGTCGAGGTCCCACAGCCCCGCCAGGCGGCCGGCGATGGCTGCTACCCGCTCGACGTGCGCGAAGCGCGAGCGACTGAGCCGGGCCGCCAACGCCGCCCGCACCTCCGCGATCTCGCTGCCATTGAGCGCATCATTCATGTCGAGTAGGAGTCTACCTGCCGCGGCGCGCGGGCGGTAGCGCGGGAAAGCTGGTCGGTCCGGCGCCGGCGTGGGTCATGTGTGCCGGACGGAGACGGCGGCGTAGTCGAAGCGGCGGGTATTGCCAGACGGCTGGCGCACGATCAGCGCGCCGTCCGACTCCAGCCGGAGGGCCTGTCCGGAGGCGATCCGCTGGTCCGAACGGGCGTCGTGGACCGTTACGGTGCGACCGACCGTTGCACAGCGGGCGGCCCACGCGCTCAGGACGGCCGGGTGCGGGCGGGTTTCTGCAATCCAGCCGTCAAGCTCGCGCAAGAGTCTGATGAGCAGGGCGCTGCGGTCGGCTGGCCGGCCGGTAAACAGCTGGAAGCTGGTCGCCGTTGCCCGTAGCTCCGGCCGGTTTCGGAAGTCGTCGTTCACGTTGAGGCCGAGGCCGACGATAGCGTACTTCACCGCCGTTCCCTGTAGAGACGCCTCGCAGAGCACGCCGCCCAGTTTCCGCTCGCCGACCACGATGTCATTCGGCCACTTGACTTGCGCCGGCACGTCGGCGTCACGGCAGGCCTCTACCGCCGCAATAGCGGCTGCCATGCCGAGTCTGGCCAGTTCGGGTGGCGCCAGCGTCGGGCGGAGGATCACCGAGCAGGCGATGCTCGCCCGGTCGCGCATGTGCCAGGTGCGACCGAAGCGCCCGCGCCCGCCAACTTGGGCATCGGTCGTGATGACGGTCCCGGCTGGATAGCCTTGCTGTGCCAGGTGGTGGGCGGTGCTGTTCGTTGACGCCACCCGGGGCTTGTACACGACGCGACAGCCCACGAGCTGGCCGGAACAGGCGGCCTCGATCACTCCGGCATCGAGGGGGGGCGGCTCGGCGTGAAGTGGGCCGGGCTGCGCGGTCATCGCCGCTGCACCTTGCTGCGGCGCCTAGCCCGTGACGATCAGGACGACCAGTGAGAGCAGAATGAACAGCGCGCCGAGGACGATAGTGAAGTTGAAGAGCACTTTGTCGAAGCCGCGCCGCGTGGAGAAGACCGAGGCATCGCTGGAGCCGAAGGCACTGCCGAGCGTAGCACTCTTTACTTGGAGCAATACGACCACCACCATCGTCACGGATAGTACGATCATTGCGATATGTAGAATACTCGCCATTGTACCTTCCTTGAGGTACCGCTAGCGCCGATGCAGCGCTGCTTCCGCTTCATTCCTTGCCGACTGTATTTCCACTGCTCCGGTAGAAGTATAGCACTACGGCAGTGAGGCCTCGGCAGCAGCGATGATCGCGGCGAACTCGTCGGCCTTGAGGCTTGCGCCGCCTACCAGTGCCCCGTCAATATCCGACTTGGCCAACAGCGTCCCGGCGTTTGCCGCCGCCACGCTGCCGCCATACTGAATGCGGACTTGCTCCGCGGCCGCAGCGCCCCAGGTGTCGGCAACGGTGGCACGGATGGTTCCGATCATCGTATTGGCGTCCTCGGCCGTTGCAGCGTGGCCGGTGCCAATCGCCCAGATGGGTTCGTAGGCGATCACGAGCGAGCCAACCGCGTCGGCGGACAGGTCTTGCAGGCTCCCGGCAATCTGGGCCGTGACGAAGGCTGCGCCGGTGCCGGCTTCGTACTGCTCCAGGCTTTCTCCCACGCAGACGATGGGTGTCAGCCCGTGCGCCAGCGCGTGGGCGGCCTTGGCCTGCACGAAGGAATTGTCCTCGCCGAAGTACCCCCGACGCTCCGAGTGCCCGACGATGACGTATTGGCAGAGGGCCGCCAGCATTGACGCCGACACTTCGCCGGTATACGCGCCGGAGTCGGCCGGGTAGCAGTTCTGCGCGCCGACGCCGATGGAGGAACCCTCTACGGCCGTGGCCACCGTCGTGAGTGAGACGAACGGCGGACACAGCACGACCTCGGTCCGGTAGTCGGGGTGGCTCGCCACCGCTACTTGGACCTGCGTAGCGAGGTCCGCCGCCTCGGTCACCGTGGTGTTCATCTTCCAGTTGCCGGCGATAATCGGCCGACGTACAGCGCTGACCATAGGGAATACTCCTCCTGCCTCGCTCCTGTTATTCCGGCGTCGGCCGGAAGCCAGCAGCGGGCATGAAAGTGTCGAGCGTCGTAGCGGCTTGCGGCGCAAGCCGGCGGCTGGGGCAAGCTCGGTGTCTCAGTGATGGAATAGCCGCACCCCCGTAAGCGCCATCACCATACCGTATTCGTCGCAGGCCTCGATCACCGGCTCGTCGCGGAGCGAGCCGCCCGGTTGGGCCACGTACTGCACGCCGCTCGCGCTCGCGCGGTCAATGTTGTCGCGGAACGGGATGAAGCCGTCCGAGCCGAGCGCCACGCCGGAGAGTCCCTGGAGCCAGGCTTGCTTCTCGTCCGCGCTGAGACGCTGGGGTACTTGACGAAAGGATTTGTGCCAGACTTGCTCTTCGGCCGGAGTCAGCGTATCGAGGAGATACTGATCTATGGCATTGTCGCGGTCCGGGCGTCTCAGGCCGCGGCGGAAGCGGAGGTCAAGGGCGGCCGGATGCTGGCGCAGGTACCAGGTATCCGCTTTGGTCGCCGCCAACCGCGTGCAGTGGATACGCGACTGCTGACCGGCGCCCATGCCGATGACTTGTCCGTCAATGGCCAGACAGACCGAATTGGACTGGGTGTACTTCAGCGCGATCAGCGCCACGAGCAGGTCGCGCGTCGCCGCTGCCGGGAGGTCGCGCCGCTGCGTTACGACGTTTGCTAGGTCTTGGGCACTCGCCAGGTGCGTGTTGCGCTGCTGCTCCAGTGTGATGCCGAACACGTGACGGCTCTCCGTGTCGGACGGCGTGTAGCCCGGGTCCACCTCGACCACGTGGTACTTGCCGCCCTTCTTGCGGCGGAGGATGGCGAGGGCGGCCGGCGCGTAGCCCGGCGCAATGACCCCATCGGACACCTCGCGCCCGATCAGCCGTGCGGTTGGCTCATCCACCGGGTCGCTCAGAGCGATCCAATCGCCATACGACGACACGCGGTCGGCGCCGCGCGCGCGCGCATAGGCCGTCGCCAGCGGTGAAAGCTCCAGGTCCGCGACGAAATAGGCGCTTGCGAGCGTCGCGCTGAGGGGCACGGCCACGGCCGCGCCGGCCGGACTGACGTGCTTGAACGAGGCAGCGGCCGGCAGGTCCAGCGCAGCGCGCAGCTCCTGCACGAGCTGCCAGGAGTTGAAGGCATCGAGCAGATTGATGTAGCCGGGACTACCGGCCAGCACCCTGATCGGCAACCGGCCCGCCGGCACCGCGGCGCGGGCCGGTGTCTGATGGGGGTTG
Organism: Chloroflexota bacterium; assembly: GCA_965220865.1. Taxonomy (GTDB): domain Bacteria; phylum Chloroflexota; class UBA11872; order UBA12225; family JAJDUF01; genus JAJDUF01. The sequence continues at coordinate 361,842 of OZ244848.1, read as the reverse complement.
CAGCCATACCGGAGGGTCAACTCGCGGGGGTTCAGGTCGGTGTCGGTATCCATCTCGACTCAGCATGCCTTCCGTAAGAATGTCCCTTGTAGCTACCGGCCCCCTATGGTCTCCCCGCTCTGCAGGGGAACAGCGTGTTCCCTCCCCTATGCGTCAGCACGGGGGAGCGCGAGGGAGGAGGCCAACGCCACTAGCCACTGGCCAATGGTGGGCCGGCAGGTGAGGTGCCTCCACCGCGCCGCTCGGCCAGTACCGCCGTCACTTCGGCGGGAGTCATGCCCTGCTCGGCCAGTAGCACCAGGGTATGAAACCAGAGATCGGCAACTTCGTGAGCTACCTGCGCCCGGTCGCGGTTCTTGGCGGCTATGATGACCTCGGCAGCCTCTTCACCAACCTTCTTTGCGATCTGGTCGAGACCTTGATCGAGCAGCGTCGCTACATAGGAGCCTGCCGGTTTCGTCCGCTGCCGGTCCAGAATGACCTCGAAGACGCTATCGAGCAGCTCCGTAGGGGCCGCTGCCGTGGGTACCCGCTTCTCTGCCGACAGCGGCGGTAGCTCGGTGCCATCAAGGTCGCGGAAGAAGCACCCCGGCTGCCCCGTATGGCAGGCCGGCCCTACCGGGTCCACCTCGTAGAGGAGCGAGTTGTCCTCGCAGTCGCGGCGGATACGCCGCAGCCGCAGAAAGTGCCCGGAGGTGGCGCCCTTGTGCCATAGCTCCTGGCGACTGCGGCTCCAGAACCAGGCGTCGCCGGTGTCGAGCGAACGCTGCACCGCCTCCTGGTTGGCGGATCCCAGTATCAGTATGTCGCGCGTGCGGGCATCCTGCGCGACGACCGGCACGAGACCCTGAGCATCGAAATGCAAGCCCCAGCCCGGCTCGTCGAGCAGTGCTGCTGCCCGGTGGCTCTGTTTACTCATTGGCGTACCGGCACCCCCTTCGACGCGAGGTGGTCCTTGACTTGCCCAATGGTGAACGTGCCGTAGTGAAACACGGAGGCGGCCAAGACCGCGTGCGCGTGGCCCTCGTGGAGCGCCTGAGAGAAGTGTTCCAGCTTGCCGGCGCCGCCCGACGCGACTACCGGCACTTCGACCGCGTCGCTAATCGTGCGGAGCAACGGCAGATCGTAGCCGTCGAGCGTACCGTCGCCGTCAATGCTGTTCACCACGATCTCACCGGCGCCTAGCTCTACGCCGCGCTGCGCCCACTCCAGCGCGTCAACGTCGGTAGCCACGCGACCGCCGCGCAGATAGCACTTCCAGCGCAGCTGTGGCGACGCCAGAACTGCACCACCGATTTCCATAGGATTGTGCAGTTCTGGCACGCCATAGGCATCCGGTGTGTCGTCGGTGCGCTTCACGTCCATGGAGAGCACGATGCACTGGCTACCGAACCGGTCGGCGCCCTCGGCGATAAGCTGCGGATTGGTCAGTGCAGACGAGTTGATCGAGACCTTGTCGGCGCCCGCGCGGAGCATCCGGTGCATGTTATCAACCGTCCGCAGACCGCCGCCGACGGTGAGCGGGATGAACACCTGCTCGGCGGTGCGGCGCACGGCATCCAGCATGATGTCCCGCTCTTCGGAGGAAGCGGTGATGTCGTAGAACACCAGCTCGTCGGCGCCCTGCTCGTTGTAGTAGGCCGACAACTCGGCGGGATCGCCGACATCGCGCCGGTTGATGAACTGCACGCACTTCGTGACGCGCCCATGATGCACGTCGAGGCACGGAATGATCCGTTTCGTAAGCATTGTCCGGTGTCCTTTAGTCAGCGGTCAGTGTCGGTTGCCGCGCTGGCCGCTGCCTGTGCGTCCTGAAGCGTCATGTGGCCCTCGTAGAGCGCCGTCCCGACGATAGCACCCTCGCAGCCAGCGACAGCCAAAGCCCGCACGTGATCGGTTGTCGTCACACCGCCCGCCGCAATCACTGCGGCCCCGGTAGCGCGTACCAACGCGCGGGTAGCCTCGGTGTTGGGCGCAGTCAGCGTGCCATCGTGGGTGATGTCGGTATACACAAAGCGCCGCACGCCGCGGTCCACTAGCTCGGCGGCCAGCTCCTGCACCGAGTAGCGACTCTGCATCCGCCAGGCGTGCGTCGCTACCACGCCATCCTTGGCGTCGAGCGATACGACAATCTGCTCGGCACCGAAGCGCTGCACCATCGCCGCGGCGAGGTCCGGCGATTTCGCCGCCGCCGTGCCCACCACCACGCGGCTAACCCCGGCATCCAACGCCGCCGCCGCGTCCGCTATGGTCCGCAGCCCGCCGCCGAGCTGTACCGGCACGCCGGACTTGGCGGCCTCGCCGACAATTGCCGTCACGGCAGCGCCGTTGACCGGATGCCCGGCAGCAGCGGCGTCGAGATCAACGATGTGGAGGTATTGTGTGCCGGCCGCCAGCCAGCGCGCCGCCGCTGCTGCCGGGTCACCGTACTGCCTAGCCTGATCGAAGTCGCCCTGCCGTAGCTGCACGGCCTGGCCGCCCTTCAGGTCAACTGCCGGTAAGACGAGCATTGGTTGTGTTTCCTTCGAGCTATGGAGTTCACCGGGAGTATGTGGTAGCGGGCTGCTGATATGCTGCGCTCGCCGGAGCGGGAGCGGGAGCGGCGACTGTCTCCGGGAGACCGTCGCGGACAATGCGGCTGAAATTGCGGTACAACCGGAGACCGTCTTGGGCACTCTTCTCCGGGTGGAACTGCGTGGCCATGACGTTGTCCCGGATCAGCACACTCGCAAACGGGTGGCCGTAGTCGGTCTCGCCGGCTACGATAGCCCGGTCCTTGGGATCGGCGTAGTAGGAGTGGACAAAGTAAAAGTGGGAGCTGTCCGGGATGCCGGCAAAGAGCGGGTGATCGTGGACAAAGCGGACCTGATTCCAGCCCATGTGCGGCACCTTCAGGCCCATGCCGAAGCGGCGCACCGTGCCGGGGAAGATGTCCAAGCAGGCTTGCCCGTTGTCCTCGTCACTGCTCGTCAGGAGCACTTGCAGCCCCATGCACACACCGAGGAACGGCGTGCCCCGGTCAATGACCTCTCGGATCACCCGATGGAGTCCGAGCCGTGTCAGGCTCCGCATGATGTCCCCGGCAGCGCCTACGCCGGGGACAATGACTCCGTCTGCCGCGAGGATGGTCGGAATATCCGCTGTGATGACCGGCTTCACTCCGACGTGCTCGATTGCCTTGGCCACACTGCGGATATTCCCGGCGTCATAGTCAACGACCACTAGCTCCATGCATCTGTCCCTCTAGCTAATAATCCATGCTGGAAAGGCCCAGCCTCGCGGCGAGGCGCGCACTGGTCAGGCCATGAATATAGAGTATCTTGCTCCGGCCCTTACTGCCACGCACCAACTCGATTCTACTCTTTGCGACGGCGAGGCGCTGCGCCAGGTACTTGACGAGCGCGGCGTTGGCGGCGCCGGCGACCGGCGGGGCCGTCACCGCGACGACAAGCTCCCCGGCACGCACGCCTCGCACCTCCGTGCGCTTGGCACGCGGCTGCACGCGGACGGCATGCCGGACAGAGCCGTCCTGCTCGACCAACGGTCGCTCGGCGGAGGCGGAGGCCATGACATCGCGCCGGCTAACCAACGGCCCCGGACAGGGTCGCAACCACAATACTGCGTACCACCTGCAGCAGGATGATCGCCACAAACGGCGAGAGGTCGAGCATCCCAACTGACGGAATGACCCGCCGTAAGGGCACGATGAGCGGGTCCGTCACATCGCGGAGAATACGCACGACCGGATGATCGCCCTGGGGCACGAACCAAGAGAGGATGGCCCGCAGGACGATGGCTATGACGAGTGCTTGAGTCAGGAGATTTACGAAGTTGGCCAAGAGTTCCATGCGGGTCTGCTCCTCTCTCGCACTCGTTTGCATGCGGCCGATGGGCGGTACGCACGGTCGGCCTGGTACAACCTGCCGTTTGACGAGAGCGACTGCGATGCTTAACGAGCCGAGTTTGCCAGTTTTGGTGAGTGGTCAGGGTAAAGCGGCCGCTCGTCAGGCCGGCCGTTCGCCGAATAGCGCCCGGCCGACGCGCACGAGCGTTGCGCCCTCTTCGATAGCGATGGGATAGTCCTCCGTCATGCCCATCGAGAGATGGCGCCAGGGATGCCCGTCGGCAGCCGCGGCAAGCTCACGGTAGAGGGCCGCCAACTGGCGAAACCAGGGACGGACCGCCTCACGGTCGGTCCCTTGCGGCGCAATGGTCATCAGACCTTCGAGTGCGACGCCCGATTCTCCCGCCAGCGCCGCGACAGCTGCGCCAACTTCTTCGGGCGCAAAGCCGGACTGCGAAGTCTTCCCGGTCAGATTGACTTGGAGGAGCATCCGTATGGCTTGGCCGGCGGCGGCGCGCGCTGCGAGGCGCTTCCCTAGCCGCACCGAGTCGACGCTATGGATCATGTCGAACAGGCCGGCACAGACCTTCGCTTTGTTCGATTGCAAATGACCGATGAAGTGCCATTCGATGTCCGCCGGCAGCTCGCCGATCTTGGGCTGCGCTTCCTGTACCCGATTTTCCCCGAAGACGCGCAGCCCGGCGCCGTAAGCCTGCTCGATGATGTCGGTTGGCACGGTCTTCGTTACCGCTACCAGCTTGACCTCGGCCGGTGACCGATTCGCGCGCTTACACGCTTCCCCAATCGTGCCTTTGACGTGAGCAATACGGTCGAATAACGCAGACATACGCTCTTTCCGGAAAGGACTATGCGATGGCCTCTGATTCTAGCACATCCTTCCTGCCTCACCCCCCGGCAGTTGACGCGCGTGTCGGCATCGCCTACGCTATGCATACTGTTGCTGCCGGAAGACCACCGGACAATGGGAGGGTGCTGATGGGTACGGTACGGATCGTCACCGATAGCTTGTCCTGGCTGCCGCCGGAGGTGGCCGAGGAGCACCGCATTGAGGTCGTGCCGCTGCACGTCTTCTTTGGCGAGGAGCGCTATACGGAAACCGTGAACATCACAAACGAGGAATTTTACGCACGCCTGCGTACCGGTGACGTACTGCCCAAGACTTCGCAGCCCTCACCGGGCGAGTTTCAGCAGGTGTTCGAGGCGTTAGCGAATGATGCGGACACCGGTGGCATCGTCTGTATTACGGCCTCAGCAAAGATCAGTGGCACGAACAACTCCGCGCGGGCGGCGGCGCAGGCCATGGCAGGCGAGCGCATAGAAGTCATAGACACCGAGCTAGCGGCGCTGGCTGAGGGCAGCTTGGTCATTGAAGCCGCCCGGGCAGCGTCTGCCGGCGCCGATACCAACGCGGTGGTAGCGCGAGTGCGCGAGCTACAGCCGAAATGCGGCGTGGCGCTGACGCTCGACACGCTGGATTACCTGTATAAGGGTGGACGCATCGGCCGGGCGCAACATCTGGTCGGCGGCCTGCTGCGCTTCCGGCCGGTGCTCCACATGGATGGTGGCGAACTGGCGCCGCTGGCTCGGCCCCGCACGCGGAGGAAGGCCATTGCCCGCCTGATCCAGTATGCCGCCGAGCGTGCCGGTGGAAAGGAACTGGCGATGGCCGGCATCCTCCACGGTGACGCGCCGGATGCCGCCGCAGACTTGCGCCGGCAAGTCGAAGCCAGATTTGAGATCGGCGAGGTCTACGAGAGCCAAATCGGACCGGTCATCGGCACGTATACCGGGCCGGATGCGCTCGGTCTGTGCTTCCGTGCGCCGTGATCCTCACCTCTTAATCCTCACCCCCGGCCCCCTCTCCACCATGTGGAGAGGGGGAGTCTGCCGTCCGTCGCCCGCGTTCACGGGAATCTACTCTCGCTGCGAGCGAGTCCAGGCGCGTGGGGAGAGGGAAGCTGTCTCAGCCGCCCGCATCTCAGAGCCGGTGCTGGTGGACCGTCAGCGCAGCGAGGTCCACGAGCGCCCAGCTTGGCGCGCCGAGCCGGCCCATTACCTCGCCAGGGTTGACGACGAGCGTCGGCGGTGGCCCGACGCGGGCCGTTTCATAGACGTGCGTGTGTCCGCAGAACACCACGTCGTAGCTGCCGCTGGCAGCCAGCTCATGGCCCAAGTCGGTGTAGTGGACGATGGCGGCTTGGCGCCCGCCCAGCTCCAGACGACCGATTTCCCCGTGGAGACACACGTGGGGGTGCTGGCTGGCGATAGTGAGGAGCATCATGCGGTCGCCGTCGTTGTTGCCGAAGACGGCGTGGATGGGTCCAGCGTAGCCTTCGGCCAGGGCCGCGAGCGTGAACGGCGCGCAGAAGTCGCCGCAGAACACCAGGGCTTCTGCGCCGCTGTCCCGGACGGCCGCCAGCGCCTTGGCGAGCTGATCCAGGTGATCGTGCGTGTCGGATAGGACGGCGACATTCATCGCGGCGTGCTCCCTTCAGTATCTATGTGCTGTTGACGTTCCCTGACTAAGTCCGCGTCATAGCCCGGTCATTCCCGCGCAAGTGGGAATTCAGGCCCGCTGCCCACCCGCGAGATTCCCGCGTTCCCGGGCGTGACGGATCGGGGCAGCTTCCAGGCACCTCGCACCCACACCCCACGAGTGCTATATTGCCGCGCGGGACGCGGCGCCCTCGCCGCAGTCCGCACTCTTGCCTGGCTGCGCGAGCATAGTAACGGTCTACCGGCCAAGCCGGTAGGTGAGGGGGAGGCCATGCGCGAAGCGTGGGTCAGCATTCTTGCGAATCTCGTCGCTCTCGTCGCCATCTATAGTGCCTTCTCGGTCGCTATCGCCATCGCGCAGGCGCTAGGACCGGCCACACCCATCAATCAGGTGCTCACGCTGGCTGGCGCCGTAGTGCTGGGGCTGGTGGGTGTGTCGGGCGCACTGTTCAAGTTCAGCGACTGGTTCGCGCGGCACATCGAGATCGGCGATGAGGAGCCAGCCTCCCAGGATGCAGCGCAGCCGGCTCGCGGAGACCCGCAGCAGTCTCAGCATGCCGCCCTGGACGCAAGCACAGTGTATTTTGGGATTGCCGGCGTGCGGTTTCGCCTGGAGTCCCAGGCGTTGATGCGGCAACACCTCTTCGGACTAGGCGGCCCGCCCTGGTATGAGCCACTTTGGGCACTGGTCGTGCGCGTCACCGCTACCGGCTTGTGGGTCTACGTGGCGGTCTTCGTCGGCGTCTGGTCGCTCGGTCAGGCGACCTTGTGGTTCTCGGAGCTGGCCGTCTCGCCGGGATTGCTCAATGCGGTTCTTGCGGTCTTGCTCTTCGTGGTCACCGCGGTAGTGCTCCTCCTGCCGGCCGGCCTCGCCGGCTGCAGCGCCTACTGGTCCTGGTTTGTCTGGCGCGGCGACTGGCCGGCCTGGCGCAAGCTGGGGATGACCCTGGCGCTCTTTGCCAGCGCCTACCTGGTGAGCAGTTCCCTCGGCTCCACGGTACAGACGGTGAACAGCACGCTGACGACCTTGCGCCACACGCTGCTGATCTGAGGGTGCTCCGAGGCCTCACCCCCCGGCCCCCTCTCCACCATGTGGAGAGGGGGAGTCTGCACTCACAGTCCTAGGCCAAGCGCGATTCGACCGCGCGGCGACGCCGGGGTGATTCGGCAAACACGGCGTCGCCGCCGTCCACGTTGACCGCCAGCCCGGTGACCCAAGCCGCCTCGTCGGAGGCCAGCCAGAGCGCCGCATAGGCCACGTCGGCGGCATTGCCGAGCCGGTCGAGCTGGCGTGAGGCCGGGCTGATGTGCCCATCGGCACTCTCGGCCAGTTGCTCCCACATGATGCCGGGGCACATCGCGTGGACGCGGATATTCTTCGGGAACAGTTCGCGCGCCAGGTTACGGGCGGCACCAATCAGCCCCGCTTTCGCGGCGGCGTAGGCGCTATTCGCATCCTGGACGACCAGATCGGCGGCCGACACGGTGATGATGCAGCCCCCTCCGCCTGCTTCGAGGTGCGGTACGGCCTGGCGGGTCAGCCAGTAGAGCGAGCGCAGATTGTTGGCGAGCGCCCCTTCCCAGAAGTCCGCTGGGAGCGATTCGACGGCGTGCTTGGGCGTGAAGAAGCCGCCGGCGTTGTGGTACACGATGTCGAGCCGTCCAAAGGCCGCAACCGCTGCCTGGATCACGCTCTGCGCGCCGGCCTCGGTGCTCACGTCGGCTTGCACCGCGCGCGCCGCGCCGCCTAAGCGCTCAATCCGCTCGACGGTCCCGGCGGTGCTCTCGGCGCTCCGGGCTGCGACGACTACCTTGGCGCCCTCTTGGGCAAAGAGCGTCGCCACCGCCCGGCCCATGTTCGGCCCTGCTCCGGCCACCAGCGCCACTTTGTCCGCCAATCGTCCCGCCATTGCTGTTACCTCCGTTGCGTGGTTTGGGCGAGGCGATCAGCCGTTCGCCCCTACGGTTTCTCGGCAATCAGGATGATATGCCGGCTCTCGCGTGTCAACTCGGCGCCGGTCCAATCCCCGCAGTACGCTACCGGCCGCAGCCCGGCGGCCGCGACCATCCGCGTCAGCTCCGTCGGTGTGTAGAGGCGCACTGCAAATCGAACTTGGCGCCGCTGTCCCTCCTCGTGCCAGATCAGGTCCGTCCGGTTGAGGCCGCGCACGGGATCAAAGGAGCGCTCTTGTAGCAGTACCAGCCCGTCGCGCTCGTCCCAGTCACGAGCGCGATACGTACTCACCACGCGGTCGCGGTTGGACACGTCAATGAGCAGGCGGCCTCCCGGCTTGAGCGCTTGCGCTGCGCTGGCAAGCACGCGCTGGTTCTCGTTGTCGTCGGCGAAGTAGCCAAAGGAGTTCCAGATACTGATGACCGCATCGAACTGCCCGGACCACTCCGATGGGGTGTCGCGCATGTCGGCGCGGCGCCACTCGACAGTCACACCGACCTGGGCAGCGCGTTCACGTGCGATGGCCAGCAACGGCTCGCTCAAGTCCAGGCCGGTCACCTGGAAGCCGCGACGCGCGAGCGGCACGGCAATCCGACCGTAGCCGCTGGCAAGGTCCAGGACGCGCCCTTCCGGCGGCAGCGCCAGGAACGACACCAGCCCCTCGACCTCCGATGGCTCATGGTCCGGTGTCGAGCTAGACGGCCAGAGGTGCAGAAAGCTCTCTTCGAAGAATGCCTCCCACCACGGCGGCTCAGCCGGACAGCCAACTTCCGCCCGCCGCGGCTGCCCACATGGCTTCTCCGCCACGATGGCTACACGCCGGCTCTCGTGCGTAAGCTCCTTGTCGGAGAGGCCACCATAGGTGGCAACCGGTTCCAGCCCCGCGGCCCGGAGCATCGCCGCAAGCTCGGTCGGCGTGTACGGCCGCACGGTGAAGTGCAAGTCCTGGCGCTCGCCGCCTTCATCCCATTGGAATACGGTGCGGCCCATGCCACGGATCGGGTCAAAGTTCATCTCCATACAGACCAGCAGCCCATCCGCTTCATGCCAACCGCGCTCTCGGAACTGTCCCACTACCCCATCCCGATTGCTCGACTCGATCAGGAACCGGCCGCCTGGCTTGAGTGCCCGCACTACGCCAGCCAGGACACGCTGGTTCTCGGCTTCATCCTCGAAGTAGCCGAACGCCGTGAAGATGTTGATGATGTAGTCGAAGCGGCCCGCCCACTGCGCCGGAATATCGCGCATGTCGGCACGGTGCCACTCCACGGCGACGCCGGCCGCGTCGGCAGCCTCGCGTGCCACATCGAGCAACTGTTCGCTGAGGTCCAGACCGGTGACCCGGTAGCCGCGTTGGGCCAGCGGCATGGCGATACGCCCCTGTCCGCACGCCAGATCGAGGATTGCCGCACCGGGCGTCGGTTGGAGCAGATCGAGCACGCCCGCGACCTCGCGCTCGGTCCGCTCCAGCGTAAGTTGGGGCGACCACAGCCGGAGGTAGCTCCCATCGGCGAAGATGCGTTGCCACCACGGGGCAGCAGTCGGGTGGGAATCTTGGGTAGTCATCGGATGTGGTTCCTCTCCACTTCACCTGCGGGAAGTGAGGCGGACGCAGCGTGCCGTAGCTCTCTTTGGCTAACTCGGTTCGCTGGCCCGCGCAGCAGCGACCAGCGCGGCCACGTTGACCGTTTCGGATCGCGCCGAAGCCTCAATGGCCCCGAACAGCATGGCGGTGCTCTGGAGGTTGTCGTCGAGGTGGGTGGGTGGCGTTGGCCCGCCGGCGAGCCAGTCGAGGAACTGCCCGATCACGGCCGTGTGCCCGGCATGTTCGACCGGCACCGGCGGCACCTCCTCGACTCGCAGGCCGCGGCCACGCTTATGCTCGTAGATGCGTACTACTTGGTCCCGGTCTACGACCACGGTGCCGCCCTCGCACTCGACGCGGTAATACTCGTTGTGCCAGCTGTTCTGCCAGCCGCCGGCCAGTCCCGTGCCCTCGTATTGGGCAAAGGTGCCGTTGGTCAGCTGCATCGCGTACAGCGTGAGGCACTCGCCATCGAAGCTCGGAGTGCCAGGGTTCCACTCCCAACCGGCAATCGTCGTGCAATCGGCGCCGCTCAGGTTGCGAATCTGGTCAAAGTGGTGGATGCTGCCCTCGACCAATATGGCGTGGCGCATCTCGTGCCGGAAGGAAGCGCCCCAGGCGTTGCGGCGACGATAGTCGGCGCCAAAGCGCGAGACAACGTAATAGCTCCGTCCTAGCCGGCCGGACTCGAGGACCTGCTTGAGGGTGCGGATGGGAGGATTGGCGCGGTAGTTCTGCATGATCTGCATCTTGACCCCGGCCGCTTTCGCAGCGCGGTAAATCGCGATGGAGTCCTCCCAGCTGTCCGCCAGTGGCTTCTCGCTCAAGATGTCGAGGCCACGCGCCGCGGCCAACTCGACTGCCCGCCGATGTGCCGCCGGAGGGATGACGATGGCGCAGCAGTCCGCGTCCACCACCTCGAAGGCATCTTCCATCCGCGCGAAACGGCGGTTGGCCGGCAAGCTCAGGAAGTCGCCTTGCTCGGCGAGTGGATCGGGCGCAATGTCTACCAGGGCGACGATCTCTACCCAGTCGCTATGAACGGGCAGAAACCGCCGAATCCAGGCTCGCGCCATGCCGCCAGCGCCGACCATGATGAGGCGCTGGCGGTCGCCCTCAAGTCGTGCCATCGGCGTCGCCCGCCGGTCCGCGCAGCGGCCAACCCAGGGAACGCAGGGCGGTCATCCCCGAAGGCAGCACCGCTGCTGCCACCACGACCTTGATCAGATCACCGGGGATGAAGGGCAGCATGCCCTTCTCGATAGCGGTAAGCAGGCCCATGCCCGTGCTCAACGCCAACCCCGGCACGCCGATGAGATAGATGACGACCGTGCCAACGAGCAGGCCCGGGAGCGCCCGCCAGCCGGACAGCACGCCGCGCAATGGTTGGACCAGCAGGCCCACGATGGCGGCGGCCACCGGGAACGCGATGAGGTAGCCGCCGGTTGGTCCAACGAGTATGACCGCCCCGCTTGCGCCACCGGCGAACACGGGCAGCCCGGCGGCCCCTTCACCAAGATAGGCAAGCAAACAGAGCGCGCCGCGCCAGGGTCCGTACAGAGCGCCGATTAGTAGCACACCAAGCGTCTGGCCGGTAATCGGAACCGGCGAGAACGGCTCCAGTCTGATCTCTATCCGCGCCAGCAGCGCCAGGAAGACGGTGCCGAGTAGGAGCACCAACAGTTCGCCCACCAAGCGCATGAGCTGACTCTGGCGTTGGGCAGTTGTGGCAGTAAGCCGGCTTTCATCTACACTCATACCGACATGACTCCGTTCTAGTGTGATAGGGCGACGGTTGTGTGGATTGTAGCCGCCAGGTCATTGCGCTGCCCATACGGTGCTATACGCTACTGTCCGGTTGCGACTATCCTCGGTGCGGGTCGTCCGATATAACTAGGAGCGCATTTCCCCGCAGAGCATCGCATACGATGAAGCGACGCACGCTGCTGCTGTCTACTGCCGGGCTGACCCTCACGGCCACGCGCTGCGCGCCGCGTGGGCCTTCGCTGGAGCCGCTGCATCCGGCCGCGGCCCGCTTCCACGATCCGCTTGCGAGTGGCGTCATTGATCGAGAGCGGTGGATCGTAGACAGTCTGCCCGGGGCGGAAGTTTACGCCACCAACGAGTCCATGCGGCTCATCACCACCGATGGTCTGACGGCGATGGCTCGGCCACGGCTACCGACGCTGGACTCGCGGCTCCTGGAGGCTGATGAGGTTGCTCCCGTCCGCGAGGACCTGCAGTGGGAAGCGCTGATCCACCGGCGACTTCCGTACCTGATGACAGTGACGGTTGAGTTGGCGCCGATCGAGGAGCGACCGTGGCGCATCCAGCTCACCGAATGGGGCGTGCTGATCGTAGAGCAGCTGGCGGAGGGAGTCCGCAACCACGGCATACCCTACTTCCCAGCCAACGACGGGCGGTACCACACCTGGCGAATCAGCATTCGACCAGAGTCCTGGCACCTGTATCTCGACGGCCATGTACGCTGGTCGTACCCGGGCACCTTTGCCCTTCTGCGTGCCCGCTTTGGTGGTACTCGCGGCGACCCGCTGCACGGCGGCACGATTGACCTGCGCGATGTCGTTTACGTGCGCCGTCCAGCCTGATGACGGACCTCACCCCATGACCGTGGCATAGACCTCAAGCAGGCGCTGTACGTACTTTTCCGGACTGTAGCGCGCCAATACCCGCTCACGGGCGCGGCGCCCGGCCTCGCGGCAGCGCGGTGGATTGGTGAGTAGACTGACAACACCCCTGGCAATGTCATGGGGCGTAGGTGGCACCAGCTCGCCGATGGTCTCATCCACGATCTCCCGCGTATGACCTACGTTGGTGGCAACAATGGCGTTCCCGCAGGCCATCGCCTCCAAGAGGCTGGAACTGCCCAAGTTCTCGAAACGCTGACACGAGACGAAGACCGAGGAGCGAGCCAACTCGCCGGAGATATCGGCGGTGTGGGCGAGGCGCAGGGCCGAGTTGAGCCGGTGGCGGGCAACCAGTGCCTGCACTCGGTCGTCCAGCTCACCCTGACCAAAGAGGGCAAAACGGGCGCCGGGGCAGCATTGGTGGATCAAGGCCGCCGCTTCGACGAACAGCTCGGGGTTTTTCTCGTAGTGCAGGCGCCCGGCCCAGGTGACAAGCGGCTCCTTTGATGCGCCCGCTTGCACTACTGACGACGCCAGGTGTCCACCACCTATTTCCATTGCATTGTGCAAGCGGGCGGCGTCATTGCCTGCTGCCAGTGGCGGGCGGAAGCGCTCCGGGTCGGTGAAATTGTCCAGCGTCACCACGTGCGCGCCGCGATCCCAGCCTATGCGGCGCAAGGCGAGCCGTTCGTCGTTGCTGCACGCAATGATCGCGTCGGCATGCCAGGTAGCATGGCGCAAGATGGCACGCCGCACGCGGGAGTAGAAACGCAGTCGCGCGTAACGTAGCTCGCCGGCCATCGTGACGACCGTTGGAAAGCGAAGGTTGTAGAAAAGAGGGGCGTAGAGCCAGAACGTCGGAAGGAGGAGAAGATGCACTACTTGCGGCCTTGTGTCCCGCAGGTAACGTAGCGTCTGGCTCTGGAGCCGGGCGAACGACAGCAGTCGGCGGTGCAATAGCAACGGCGCAAATGCCGGCCCCAGGGAAATGACACTCACCGCAGCGAGAGACCGGCGCAGCCAGCGCTCGCGTTGAATGATGGCGGCGGTTTCATCCGCGACAAGGAGGGAGACACGACAGCGCCGGCTGAGATGCTGCGCGAGCGCAAGTGTCTGATGCTCGGCACCAGAAAGATAGGGTGCTAAGAAGAGCAGGGCTACATGCTCCACTGACCGCCGGGGCTGCACCACCGTAGCCTCCATCGGATTGTGCAGACCCAGCGTGTCGCCTGCTCCTGGAGTGCCCGCTAGCACCCTCATGGGCCATCGCAGCCGAAGCCGGTGCAAGCGAGCGGCGTCACCGGCTTATCCCTTGGGTGCCTGGTCTTCTGCGGCGACGAGTGCCGGGTCAGGATTGATGATCCGCGAAATGAGTACTCGGCGGACCTCCATCTCGCCACCGTGCAGGTCGTCCGAGCGAGTCTCCCCGAACCGTACCCGCTTCAAGTGCTCAAGCGGGATGCCGCTCCACACTTCGCGGCCATCTATCGCCAGCGAGGTGCCACTCGGGCCGAATTTCAGAGTGAACTGGTGCCACTCGGAGGGGCTGGGAGCTGGGTCACGAATCTCAGCGCCTATGGTTTGCCCATCGGCCGTTGGGTGCGTGAGGTGCCAGTCCCCCGGACGAGCTTGCAGCAGCAACAGGCGGCCATCGCGGTTGAGGGCTTCGATGAGGATGTAAAATTGGCCAGCAAGCCGAAAGCGCGTCTCCCAGTTGATCGTGTAGTCAGGCTGCCGTTCGCGCAATGCGGCCGGATGCCATGGACGCGGGATCGGCCGTTCCAGTTCGAACCGCGGCTCAAGCCAGCCGATGGAGCCAGCCGGTGTCTCGACCCGGACCGTCCCGTCGGCAACCGCGAGAGTAGCACTGGAGGCTAGCTCGCGATCCCAGCGCGCCGGGTCAAGCGCCACGCCCGCAAAGGTGCTCTCAAAGACGACTTCGTCTTGGGCAAATTGCTCGGCGCTCCAGAGGCGGGCGTAGTGCCAGGCATCGCCGGGCAGCAGGGTGAGGATCAGGCCGGCCGCAGCCCATACATAGGCGGGTGTGAACTGCCATGCTAAGAGTACTGCCACAATGACGGCACTGACTCCAGCGATAGCGACCGACCGCACGTAGGACTCGTGTGTGCCGTCGGCAACCACGTTATACGTCATGAGCCTCGCTGCCACGGATATGAGCAGGAGCAGCGCGACCCCGCCGCTCCCCACGAGGAAAGTCCCCAGGTCTACGCCCGCTGAGGCCGGCTCTGCTGACTCTGTCTGTGCTGGAGAAGCTACCATCATTTCACCTGCCGCAGAATTTCCATCCAAGGCGCCAGCTTGAGCCGCCGAAAGCCTATCAGACTCATGCGAGCCAGCAAGAGGCCGTGTGACAACACACGCACCTTGGAGGCACCATAAGAGCGGCGGCGGTAGCGAATGGGCACCTCGATGAGACTAAGCCCCAGTCGGGCGGCCCCGAACAGTAGGTCGAAATCACCGAATGGGTCGAAGTCTCCGAAGTAGGCACGTCCAGCCGCCAAGCGTTCGTAAGCGTCCTTGGGCAGAACCTTGGTGCCGCAGAGCGTATCCTTGATGCGCTGGCCGAGGAGCCAGGTGAAGATTAGGCTGAAAGCCTTATTGCCAACCAGATTAGCGAAGCGCATTGCCTCATCTTCCAGGGGGTAGACGAGGCGGCTGCCATTGATGAACTCAGCGACCCCTTCGGCTACCCCAAGATAGAACTTAGGCAACTCTTCCGGCGGAACGGTCAAGTCCGCATCAAGGATCATCAGGACATCGCCCTTCGCTGCCGCGAAACCCTTCCGCACGGCATCCCCCTTACCCAGCGAAAGCATGAGGTCGGGCGGAGTCTGCTCAGATGCAGAGGGTAGTGGGTCCTGGATGTCGTCGAGTGGGGCAGTGTCGTTTCGGGGTACCTGATCAATGAGCACAATGTCCTTGTGACCGCGATGCCGGGCCATCTGCTCGCGGATGCGCTCGCGCGTGCCGTCGGTTGATGCTCCATCCACAAAGACCAATTCGGTACGGGTGCCCATTGCCGGCACGCGCTCGACACATGCTTCGATATTGCCGGCTTCGTTGCGGCAGGGGACGATAACCGAGCATGATAGAGGCTTTGGCTGCGGTCGTGGTCGTGGTCGTAAGACCCAATACAGTACTAGGGCCAGATGGCGTAACAACGACCGGTCAGCCGCTTCGTCCGGCCATGCGCCCACCAGTGGCAACCGGACCGGCGATGGCATGGCTTGACCACGCTCCACCACATCGAAGTGTGTCAAGCGCAAGAGGTTCTCGATATCGGGGGTACCGAGCCAATTCTCAAGACCTACCGGCATCTTCAGACCGACGTCTTCGGCGAGTGTCAATGCCGGCCGCCATACGAAATTATGGCTGATGATAATCACCCGGGTGCCGGGCGTAGCAGCCTCACGGACCGAGCGCAACGTCTGCCATACATCGTCGACGTACCCAAGCGTGTCGGCAAGGATGATGGCATCCCACGGGGCGTCGAGTGGAACAGCTTGAGCGTCGCCCTCGACGAAGTGCAGTTGTGGATAGCGCGAGCGCGCAACAGCGAGGCTGCGCCGACTGATATCCAAGCCGACGCCTAGTGATGGCTCCAGGCTGGCCAGCAGATCGCCGGTATTGCAGCCCAACTCAACTACGCGACCCTGCGACGGCACATACCGGCGGCAAATCTTGCTCAACGTAGCGTGGTAGTGGGCGGCGCGGCGTTTCCAGGTAGCGCGCTGCCCAGCATGACGGTCGAACGCCGCAGCAACCGCCCGGCGCCGTCGCTGCGCGTCGGCCCAATAAGGAGTAGCGACTGCATCCACCACCGTTTCCATTTCCCCGTCAGCCGTCCCAGGCAAGTCTATACTCCACGTGCTCGATACTTAGCTCACCACCATGAAGCTCATCAGTATGCACCTCGCCTAAGCGAATCTCTCTCAATGGCCCGAGAGCAAGACCCCGCCACACCTGGCGCTCGTCAATTTCTAACGCCACCCAATCCCCGGAACGGGCGAAACGCCAAGTGTGATCCACGCCATCGGCAACGGGTGCTTGGTGAACCTCATGTCCCACCACCGATCCATCGGCCTGAGGGACCGTCAAATGCATACCGTAGGGCGTTCCCTGCAGAAGCAAGCGATCAATCATAGCGACCACGAAGAACTGGTTTTGCAATTTCAGGCGCGCCGTCCAGCGGAGCTCCTCGGTCACCGATGGCCTTCCCAAGCCCATCAAGTGCCACCACCTTGGCCGCGGCAGCAGCAGCGCGGCCGGGCGTGGCGGCAAGGGCATGGTAACGAAAGCTCTCACCCCCGGTGACGTGCGGATCACGAGCCGGCCATCCCGCAGGCTGACTTCGGAACCATCTTCCGCTGTGAACTGCCAGCGCTGGGCAATCTCGGTCTTCAGGAACTCCTCGCGTGCATACGCAATGGGCACACCTGCGGTCGGGGCCTGCATCAGCCGCACGATATGCAGCGCATGTCCGGCAACCAGAATCACTCCCGTCGCTGCGAGCGTCCACGCTACTGACCCGGACAACCAGGCTACGACGGCAGTAGCGATCAGTGTAGCCAGCGCCGTCAGGATGATGCTGGCGAGAAAAGCGCGCTGGCCGCCATGCGCCACGGGATGATAGCTCGTGGCGACGGCACCTGAAACGATTACAGTTGGGAGCATGCTACTCGCAGCCCAGCGAACGGCGGAGGCGGTGTGGTGACGCCAGGTCTGCATCAGCGATTTCCATAGGATCGTGCGACTCTGGCTAGTCACCTGGCGCGCCGGCAGGCTATGGCTGCGCTCACGATTTGTCATCATCAGTGCTCGGGCGAGCGAAGCCACGTTGTGCTGCGGTGGGCGGTAGAGGCGAGCCGTGCTGGCGCCGGAGCAGGTCCGCCACCAGTCCCAGCCCGAACAATGGGAGCACGGCCGCCAACTGAAGCGCACCAATTGTCCAGAGCACTGCCGTGCCTACTACCCAGCCTACTCCGACCGCGATGACTCCTGCAAGGGCGCTGAGTACAGCTAGGACGAGGAAGAGCTTGATTGGGTTGTAGCGCGTAATTGCCTGCACGAGTATCTGGGAGGCGCGCAGCGTATCGCGCACGTAGCGCACTTTGCTGCGCCCGATCCGCTGATGGTAGCTAATTGGTACGAACTTGATGAAGTAGCCATTGCTCAACAGTGCCAGCGTCATGGTCGTAGTAAATGACATCCCACGACTCAACGGGTCCGACAAGGCCAGCACCAAGTCACGACGCATCACCCGGAGCCCCGAGTTGACATCGGGAATCGCGGTACCCGTCACGAATGAGCAGAGAGCACCAAATGCCAGCCGGGCCGGAAATTTGAGGAGCGATCCCCGGTATGCGCGCCCGGTACGCGCGCCCACGACCATATCGTAGTCCCCGGCCCATTGCAGCAACTCAGGCAGTGCTTCAATCGGGTAGGTGCCATCGGCATCGGTAATGACAATGCGCTCATAGCGGGCTGCGAGCACACCGTCATAGACGGATGCGCCGTAGCCTGCATTCTGCGGATGCCGGACAACGCGCACTCCGTCTCTTTGCCGAGCGCAAGTTCTTGTTCCATCGTCGGAGCCGTCGTCCACGACGATGATTTCGTACGTAGCACCGAGCTCTCCCAGCACGGTCACAAGCCGGTCGAGCACCGGACCAATGCCGGCCTCTTCATTGAATGCCGGCACCACGACCGAGAGCGCGCCGCTAGTGACGGGCCGCTCAAAGTCTTCCCTCATGGCGGCAACTGGTGAACTACTCTGCTTCAACGGTGCCTCAATCCTTCAGTGGGCGTGAAGGACCCCGCCACCTCTGCCACAGACTCTCCACCACCACCAAGATGAGAATAAGGGGCAGTCCCAGGCCGACGATGACATCCAGCCTGGTTTCCACGGATGATGTGCCGGGTGCGGCATATGGCTCCGCCCAGGTAGCCAAAAGCATGGCAAGCGCTAAACCTAAGCCGGCGGGGTCAAACCGGCGCACAACGGACTGCAACATCTCAACTAACTCTATTCTTATTCTGGCGCTTTGGCCAGAAACGTGAACCATCCCCAGCTGCTTTCTCCGTCTGGGGCAGAGCAGCGGCGCCTGCCCGTGTTGCGACCTGCCGCTGGATTGTACCTGCTGAGACTTGCTCGAAGCGAGTGCGAGTGCCAACGAAGCAAGAGGGAGAGTCCGCCAAGTGCGGACACGGACGCGGCCCTGGAAGGGCAAAAGTGCTGTCAATACCAGGTCATGACAACCCTTTCATGTTGATCAAACAGCCACAATTCTACTATGTACCTTCCAGACTGTATGCCGGCTACGGCCGGTGTTAGGTCTACCTCGTGCCAGCGCTTGCCATCGAAGTAGCGGCTGGCCGTTGCTCCCGCCGTTGGACGGTGGCTGTGCCCCCAGACCAATTTGCCGGCGAGGAGATTCTCAGCCTTGGGATGGATTTCAACGGTTGCTGTCGGCGCGGCTTCGAGTTGTCCACGAGTTACTTGCGTGCGAAACCAAGGCCCACCGGGACACTCTTCCCGCTCCCGTGCCAGCGCCGGCAACTCCGCGCCGTTGAGCATAACTCTCACGCCGGCTTCCTGTGCCGTGTCCGGAACGTCTAAGCACACGCGCACGAAGGCAATCTCCGTTCGTTCCCATACTGCCTTCCAGTCTGACGACTGGAGCGGTAAGTGCCAGCGATGTTGGGCCAACGCTAAGTCAGACACCCATGCTACTGACCCGCTGACTGGGCCTACTTGCGTCTTGGGGATAGGACCCACCGCAAGCCACCCGGTGAGGGCTACGATCAATGCACCCAGAGTGAGTGCCGCCTTACCACCAAACACGCGGTCAACAGTCAAGATGATAACCGGGACTAGCAACGCCAAAAAGAAGGCGTGGGCAGCCCACTGTGACCAGGTAGGTCTGGCCAGTGCCAGCACTGCGGCGGCTACCAGTGATGGTCCGGCACTACGCATCAGTACCAGCATCCAGACGGTCCGATTGGTAGGTACGACCTTAGCCTTCATCTGCAAACATCCATCGTGGGGTCCAGTAATGGAAATTATTGTCAAATTCCCCGTAGCCGACAAGCGCTACGACGCTAGGAGCGACTAACAGCACTAGAACTAGCGAGATGGGAACTGCTGAAAACACACGCCGTGAGTGCCAAATCGCTGTTGCTTGAGCCACTTGTGCTAGACCGGCCGCTGCCAGCAGGTAGATCGCCGGATACGCCAAGAATGCTGTGCGCGGAATCTCGAAGATTATGGTAAATAACAACGAGGGAATCAACGTAGCCAGATAGACAGAGCATGTCCAGTGGCGTATTCTTTCTCCGGCAACAATGTAACCATACACAGCGGCGAGTAACATCAACCCGGGGAACGCGGCGTAGATTGTTCCGGCACTCGCTACGAGACGTACCTCTCCAAGGAAACCATCCAGGCCCTGCAATAGCGCCGACCACCATAGGTGGAGTGCCTTTGTGAGCAGGGCGCTATTGGCCGTATCGAAGCCTAGTCCTACAATGCTCGCACCAACGAAAGGCCAGGCCTGTATCAGTACCAGCGTGATAGCGGAAAGGCCTAGCAAGCGTATGAACGGTGCCTGTCGCAGTCCATACAGCCACACAAACGCGAGCAGTACAAGATTGACCGGGTAGAGTAGCGACACTGCCGCGATCTGCCAGCCCGCGTGCAGCCAATCACGCCAGCGGAACGGCGGCTGCACTAGGTCCGCCCACTCCACAAAGGCAAGGATCATGGCCACGCTGGCAACGCCCAAGAGTGTTGATACCGGTGTACCCACCATGAAACTGAAACCCTGCCCTGTCGCCGTTAAGGTACCTGCCGTCCAGGCGCCCAGCCGACTGCCCAGCAGTCGCCCACCGAGCCAATACATGGAGAGTGTTGCTCCTAGCCAGGCTACGGCGTTGAGCGCCACGAAGGATTTGTAGTGTCCCAATAGCAGAGAGGCAAATGCACCGACATACGCGTAGCCAGCGCGGCGGTCGTAGATGCCAGTGTCTTTGGCCCCCTGCTGTCCCTGCAGGAACCTGGTCAGCGCGAGAAAGGACCGGGCATCGCCGTGAACCGGTATATCATCCCAGAAGTGAACATAACCATCCACAGCGAATATCTGGCTGAGACGATTGCGGGCCGGCTTTGTGCTATCAAGGTAGCCCGCAAAGTCACCCGTGCGGGCGACGGTCTGGGTGCCAACCAACACGGCGAAGAGTAGGACTGGGAGCCAATGCTGTCGCCAACCTGAGACAACATCAGAAGCCCGCCGTCCAGCAGTGGTCGCTCTAGCTAGGAAAACCACCGTCGAGGATGCCTTGCCCATGGGCCTCAATCCTACTGTAAGGCTATCGGCAAACGGGCAGATGTCATTCCTCACAGGTGACTATCAACTCTCGTTCGTCTTGAGTACACAGGTCATACACATGGCCAGTTGGTAGCGCTGCTACCCGCTTTTTCACTTATTTGGCCCGATGTCCCACTCAGGCGTCCAGAAATGGAAACTGACATCGAAGTCGCCATGGCCAACGAGTGCTGCAAGACTCGGTCCAATCAGTAGGAGCAGGCCAATTATCACTATTGTCGCCGGCAGCGTGATGCGTGGCAACCGAGATACTGCCATCCGAGCACCGGGCCTGCACCATCTTAGTCTCCATCGAGTTGTGCAGACCTGGCGGATTGACTGCGCCAAGTGAGCCAGACCAGCCGCGGCCAGCAAGTAGATCGCCGGGTACGCAAAGAACGCCGTGCGGGGAATGGCATAGAGATGGGTGAACAACAGTGACGATGTAAGCGTAGCGAGGCACAGCGCGTGTGCCCACTGGCGCACTGGTTGACTGGTTGACACATAGCCAAACGCACCAGCTAGGAGCAGCAAACCGGGAAAAGCCGCGTAGACGGTGCCGGCAACGGCCACGAAACGCAGGGTGCCGAGCAGGACGGTCGTACCGCGTGAGAGCGCAGACCACCACTCGTTCAGCGCCTCTGCGAGCAAGGCGCTGTTGGCCGGGTCGAACTCAAGTCCCACGACGGTTGAGCCGTAGAACAGCCAAGCTAGTGCCAGGACCAGCGTCACAGCGGAAAGGCCTAGCAAGTGAATGAACGGTGCCCGTCGCAGACCGTAAAGCCAAATGAAGGCAAGCAGCGCTAGATGGGCCGGGTAGAGCAACGAGACCAGCGCGATCAGCCAGCTAGTATGGAGCCAATCACGCCAGCGGAATGGCGGCCGCAGCAAACCGGACCACTCCACAAAGGCCAGGAGTATCGCCATACTCGCAAAGCCCAAAAGCGTGGAGATCGGAGTACCGACCATGAAACTGAAGCCCTGCCCAGTCGCCGTCAACGTGCCCGCCGTCCAGGCGGCCAGGCGACTGTTGAGCAGTCGCCCCCCGAGCCAGTACATGGCCAGCGTCGCTCCCAGCCACGCAAGGGCATTGAGCGCGACAAAGGATTGATAATGCCCCAGGAGCAGGGAGACAAGTGAACCGAAATAGCTGTAGCCAGCGCGGCGATCGTAGATGCCGGTACCTTCAGGCCCCCGCTGACCCTGCAGGAAGCGAGTCAGGGCCAGGAAGGACCTGGCATCGCTGTTGACTGGCATACCGTCCCAGAAAAGAACATAGCCATCTGCCGTTGTAAAGGTCTGGCTGAGACTACGGGCTGGTTTAGTGCTATCAACAGCGCCGGCAAAATTGCCGGTGCGAGCGACGGTCTGGGCACCAATCAACACGGCGAAGAAAATGGCCGGGAGCCAGCACTTCATCCAGTCACCTGTGGTCTGACGAGATTGCTGCATGACAAGGGACACACCAGCCACGATCGCTGCTGGCGAAGGCATTGCTCTCATGCATCCCACTCCTCCTTGAGCGCGAAGGTGCTGCCTAAGGCCAACTGCGATGCCGCTGCACAGATTTTTCACTCATCAGTTGCGATTCCCCACTCAGATGTCCAGAAGTGGAAGCTGACGTCGAAGCCAATATGGCCGACGAGTGCTGGAAGGCTCGGCGCAACCAGCAGCAGCAGACCGAGTATGACGACGATTACTGACAGCGCGCCGCATGAACGCCAGTTCGCCGTTACCCGGGCCAAGTGGACCATCCCAGCAGCGGCTAGCAGATAGATCGCCGGGTATGCGAAGAAGGACGTGCGCGGAATGGCATAGCGGATAGTGAAAAGCAGTGCGGCAACAAGCGTAGCAAGACAAAGGGTTAGCGCCCAACGACGGATACCCTGTCCACCAACGAGGTAGCCATACCCGGCGACTACCAATATCACGCCGGGGAATGCAGCGTAGGTCGTGCCAGCACTTGCAACTATACGTACCGTATTTAGAAGAGTGCTTGGGCCACGCGATAGCGCCGACCACCACAAGTCAAGCGCCTCTGGGAGCAGCGCGCTGTTAGCCGTGTCGAACTCCAGTCCCACGACTATTGAACCGAAGAACATCCAAGCTAGTGCCAGGACCAGCGTCATGGCAGAATGGCCTAGCAAGCGTATGAACGGCGCCCGTCGCAATCCGTAAAGCCAAATGAAGGCGAGCAGCATTAGATAGACCGGGTAGAACAACGAGACCGCCACGACCAGCCAGTGAGTATGGAGCCAATCACGCCAGCGGAATGGCGGCCGCAGCAAACCGGACCACTCCACAAAGGCCAGGATCACTGCCACACTCGCAAAGCCTAGGAGCGTTGATACTGGAGTACCGACCATGAAACTGAAGCCCTGCCCAGTCGCCGTCAACGTGCCTGCCGTCCAGGCGGCCAGGCGACTGTTGAGCAGTCGCCCCCCGAGCCAGTACATGGCCAGCGTCGCTCCCAGCCACGCAAGGGCATTGAGCGCGACAAAGGATTGATAATGCCCCAGGAGCAGGGAGACAAGTGAACCGAAATAGCTGTAGCCAGCGCGGCGATCGTAGATTCCGGTATCTGCAGGGCCTTGCTGACCCTGCAAGAACCTGGTCAGGGCAAGGAAGGATCTGGCATCACCGTTGACCGGTATACCGTTCCAGAAGAGAACGTAGCCATCAGCGGTAGTAAAGGTCTGGCCGGCCCAGCGGGCCGGCTTGGTGCTATCAACGAAGCCAGCGAAATCGCCGGTGCGAGCGACGGTCTGGGCGCCAATCAGCACAGCGAAGAGGATAACCGGGAGCCAGTGGCGCAGCCGGCCACGTGTGATCTGACGAGATTGCTCCACGGCAGTGGCTGCACCAGCCACGACCATTGCCGGGAACGTCGCAACTCCCATGTCAGCGTATTCCTAGCGCGAGGCTCCCAGTAACAAGACAGATGCCAAGCCTCAAGCTCGGCGGCCACCTGCGGCCCCGTGAGCATGAGGGGTGCTGAGTAAGGCCAACTCCGGACGAAGGCGTTGCCAGGCCCTGCGCGCTAGCCAACTGCCGGGCGCCACGATGCTCCAGGCGATAGCCGCGTTCACATATGGCAGAGCATGGTGAGCGTAGCGACCGGGGAAGATATACGCTGCTCCGGTGCCGGCAAGAAACGAATAGGGCGGTGCTAACATCCATAGAATGACGAGCGGGATGATCCATCGCCGCTTTGCCAGAAGCTGTCCTATGCCCAGCACAAACAGCCACAGGAGACGCTGGTCGTGTGCCAGGAGCACGTGCGTAAAGATGTACTCATAGCCTCGTAGGGAGATGAGCGCGAATTCCGGCACGGAGTGATAGCCGAAGAAGTACTTCATGGGTGAAATGGTTGGTCCTGCCGCCCAGCCATGGCGTTGGTATTCCTCCTCGGTCGGAAAACTTGGATCCTTGCCAATGCGCTCCCGAAATTCCAGGTTGCGGTTGACGGTGGCGCCATAGTTCGCTGGAAAGAACGGATCGCCAGTGCGGTAATAGAAGCCACCGTACATGGGGATGACCAGGACTATCACGACGATCCACGACACGACGATCCCTCGCCACGACCACCGTGCCACCCACCAGCCACCAACCGCCAGCATTACCAGCAGGTGGAACTGCACCTCCGAGCGAGTGAGAACCATCGCCGCGGCAGCAACGCCGGCCAGCAAAGGCCAGGACCATTGTGCGCCGGGTGCGCGGTGGCAGAGCATTGCAATCACGGCTAAGAAGAGCAAGGTACTTAGCTCTTCGCGTAGCCCGAGCACGGAGTTGATGATATGCACAGGGTTGATCGCCAGGAGCAGACCGGCCAGTAAACCGGTCAGCACGCCAAGTCTTGCCCTGGCAAAGGCAATCGTTGCAGCAACTACGGCTACCGAAAGGATCGCGGACAGGAGCCGTAGGTGAAAGACGGAACTGCCCAGCAGATCGAAGATCCCACGGGTGAGGAAAATCCATAGCGGCTCGCGCACACCGAATGCCCGAATATAGAACATCAGCCAGGGCGGAAAGCCTAGTCGCGCTGCATCAGCGGGCCACAGATCGGCGAAGAGCTTGTAGCCAGCTGCATCCGGGGGTAGTTGCAGCAGCCGCACCTCCATCATCGCTGCCCAGCGGAGATCAATGCTCATGAGCACGATGGCTACCGCCGCCGGGATGAATGCCGCTCCTAAGAATGAACTGTGCGCGGTGGGCCGTGACCCGTCTCTGGCCCACCGCGCGCGGATTACTGCCCATGTGCCCCGGCCCCCTAACCACCGGCCACTAGCAACCGGCCACTTCGCCAGCGTGGCTGCCGCCACCACCACCCAAAAGACAACCTGCGGCACGCCGCCGGTCAATGCAGGAATCCGCCACAACAGTGCTCCCAAAAGCAACACCGCGCTGCCCAACACGGCGCTTTGCCACCAAGTCAATCGGAGCCGTGCAGCCGTGATGTAAGCAAGCAGCGCCCCGCCGGTGATCCAGGCGAGATCCGGCAAGTCTGGTGGTGGTAGTCCATCCGGGTCTACAACCACGCTCACCCTCATCAAGGGGAGTACTGGGACCGCTTGACCAGTGGTGTTGTGCGCCGAGAGGCGGATGTAGTACGTAGTGGCAGCGCCAAGTTCAGGTGTGGGATCAAAGCCCTGCCGGTCAGGTATCACCTCTCCGAACGAGGTATTCTCCGCCAGCGTCCGATAGGTTTCACCACCATCTGTCGAGACCTCGACCCGGTTGGGGAACGTTATAGCAGCGTTGAGTTGGCCGGGTGGCTCCCACAACTGGTTGTAGAAATCGAGCTTGACCCAAACCAGCGAGTCGGGAGGGCGCTCCAGGCGATAGACGATCTCGCCCGCGGTGTGCGGGTCAAGGGTCAGACCGGTCTCCCCTGGCCGGAAGTTGAGCTTCGTAACTTCCGGTCTTGTCTCATCAATGCCCGTGTAATAGAAGGAATAGAAGTTGTAGGCCTCGGCGTCGGGCGGCTCTGCACGGAACAACGGTCGGATTACCTGCGGCCAGCCCACCACGCTAATGACTGCCATTGCGGCGGCGAGGGTGAGGGGGCCGCGTACCGCGCGGCCGACACGGGTCAGCGGGGAGCGCAGCAAATTACTGCGGACAAGGAGCCAGCCGCGCAGCCGTTCGGCACGGACATCCAGGATCACAACGAGGACAGCAAGTGCTGCGACGGCAATCCAGCCCGGCAGCCAGGGCCACTTCAGTAGATCAATCGCCAGTCGGGCAAAGGGTGCTAGGAAGTCACGCAACCCGACCGGACCGAGCGAGCCGATGAATGCGAGGAGTGCCGCTGCGAGGACGGCGACGCTCGCTAGCGCCGGGTACCGATGACGGTAAAGGCGAACCCACAGAATACGCGCTAGCCCTGTCCAACGCTCGTTCACAGCGATCAGGGCCAGGCAGATCACTGCGCTCGCCGACATCAGGTTAGCGGGCCAAGAGCCGAGCATGAATAGGTTAACGATCCTAACGATCCACGGTGTTGCCTGTTACCGGTGAACCGCCAAGGCACGCACCACTGACCTGCTTGCCCTGCGAATGTTCCAGGCTAGTCGGGCAGCAGCGGCTTGACTGCTTCCATCACTTCACTAAGCTCGGGGAAGCGTCTGGTCTGATGCTTCGAGTAGACCAGGTTGCCGTCTACTGAGACCTCGAAAGCACCGCCGGCGCCGGGGACCAATGCCAAGCTGGCGACCTGCTGCGAGAACGTACCGAGCAGTTCTTGCGCCGTCCACGCGGCGCGGGGAAGATAGTTTCAAGGCACGCAGTATTCGAGCCGGATGTGTGCGCCTGGGGCATCCATCGCCATGTTATTACCTCCTTGCGGAATTCTGACGGATCAATCTTACCACGAACGGATCGGCGTTGCGACCGACAATATTGTGGCGCACAATGCCCAGCAACGCAACCAAGATGCCACCAGTGCCGGGTAGGGGGCCTGGGCGCGGCCGGGTGACGGGAGAAGTGTCCATGCTCCAAGCGCGATAGATTACACCTCTACGGGCTAGCGTGCGTCTCCTCTCGAACGGCTGCGCGCGGTGGGAAAGCCGTGCCGACGATCCCGGGTGAGGTGATGCCGAGCGTCGCGGGAAGATACACGCGGCGCAGCGCTTGGACGCGCCAGCCGCTGGCACCTGAGACACACTTCAGAAGGTCAGGGTGACGATAGCGCTGTCGAAGCTCCTTGCTGCGAAGGACAGCCGCTCGGCCACCTCCGCGGCCAAGGTGATGGGCACCGGTGACGCGGCTGCCTTGCGCTCGGCCCGCCAGCGCATGTGCGGGTCCGGCTCGACGGCAGCCACGTGCTCGACGCGTTCCGGGTGATAGTAGGCAAAATTGGCGCCCGTATCGGCCCCAATCTCGATTACCTTGCTGGTCGCCCGGCCTACCGTTTCCGCCCGGAGCGCCGCGAGGCCGGCTTGCTCTGCACCTGCCGTCCAGCGGTCGTACAGCGCGGCAAAGACCGGATGTCCTTTCCGGAATCCGATTTGACGGCCGTCTACTCGATCATCGTCGCTGCCTGGGACGATGCCCTCCGAATGCGCTCAACCCAAGACGAGTGAACCCCAGGATGATAGCACCGATCCGCTGCACACCCCCTCGTTATCGCTCGGCGATGGAGATGGGCCGGGGGTGAGGCGCCCTCACCTCTCACCATTGTCGCCCCGGCCTAGGCGCTCCATCCTGTATGCTGGCCCTGGTTCCGCGTGTTGAAACTGCATGTCTCTTCTGATCTTCACCTGCGGAGTCTATCCCTGCCTCGGGGGCCACCGATTTGGTAGAATTAGAGTGTTCAGCCGGAGACGAGAGGCGCGTAATTTGGGGGTTATTGACACGCTGTCGGCCGGTTACGCCGCAGTGAATCGCCGCCTCTGGCTCCTCAGCATTCCCATCGCGCTGGACTTGGTGTTCTGGGCCGGGCCTCGCCTGGGCCTGGACCGTTTTACGACCACCGTCGCCCTGCCGCTCGCCACATCGGGCCAAGCCGACGGCGTTCAGACCGTTCCGGCATCGTTCGACCTCCTGATGCTGCTGGCCATCCACGTGCCCACCTCCTTGGGCCGGGCACTGACCGTGGGGCAAGCGGAAGTGGTCGCAGCCGAGGCAACCGGGCCGGGCGCTGCCCTGCTTCTCGCCCTGGTGCTCATCCCGCTGGGCCTGCTGCTCGCAAGTGTCTACCTTACCGCCATCGCGCAGCTTATTCGGAAACAGCCGTTCAGCCTGGCGGCGTTGCAGCAGTCGGTCATCCCAGTATGGGGCAGGGCATTGAAGCTACACCTGTTGCTGCTGGCAGTGGGCGTGGGCGTGGGCGTGCCGGTGGGAGTAATGCTCTTCCTCGCAGCGGCAATTCACACTGCGCTGGCGATGATAGTATTTATCGCGTTGCAGCTAGCGATCATATGGGCAGCGATTTACCTCTACTTCGCGCTACCGGCGGTGGTGGTTGGGGCGCACGGCCCTATCGCTGCAATCAGATCGAGTGTGCAGGTGGTACGGACGAGCTTGTGGTCTGCGCTCGGTCTCATCGCCATCATCCTAGTCATTAGCGTTGGCATCCCGTTGATCTGGCAGCTGCTTGGCTCGCAGCCGCTCGGTGTGTTGGTCGGGATCGTCGCCAACGCCTATGTGATGACCGGCCTCTCTGCGGCAACGCTGCTGTTTTACGACGACCGAACGCGCGAAGCTGCCGATAGCGCCTCGCCGGATGCACCGCCGCCGGCCCCTTCGCCGTCGGAGTGACGCCGAAACGAGATCGCCAAGCATCGAGAGATTGCCTGAAGCAATGAGCAACAGTAGTCCTGCGCCAACCGAGAATGGTCCCACGGCTTCGTATGGCGCCGAGCAAATCCAGGTGCTGGAAGGGCTGGAACCGGTGCGCCGCCGGCCCGGCATGTACATCGGCAGCACCGATCACCACGGCCTGCATCAGCTCGTCTACGAAGTCGTAGACAACAGCGTGGATGAGGCGTTGGCGGGGTCGTGTGACCATATCCGCGTTGTCGTCCACCAAGACAATAGCGTGACCGTCGTGGACGACGGACGCGGCATCCCGGTGGACGTACACTCGGAAACCGGCCGGCCGGCGCTGGAAGTCGTGATGACCAAGCTGCACGCCGGCGGTAAGTTCGGCAGCGGCGGCTACAAGGTATCGGGAGGGCTACACGGCGTCGGCGTATCGGTGGTGAACGCGCTGTCCGCTTGGCTGCGCGTGGAAGTGCGGCGCGACGGGCAGCTCTACTCGCAGGACTTCGTGCGTGGCGAGCCTCAGTCCGACATGCAGGTACAGCGTGGCTACCCCGGCCAGGGCACTAAGATCAGCTTTCTCGCGGATGACACGCTCTTCGAGACCTCCGGCTACGAATACCGGACCTTGGTGCAGCGGCTGCGCGAGCTGGCCTACCTCGCTGCGGGCCTCTCCATAACCCTAGTGGACGAGCGCACCGACCGTGAAGTGAGCTTCTGCTTCGATGGCGGAATCACTTCGTTTGCGCGCTATCTGAACAAGAACAAGCGCGCTATCCATTCCAAGCCGGTTACCATTGCCCGCGAGGTTGGACTCGATGGCCAATCCACGAGCATCGAGATTGCGCTGCAATACAACGACTCTTTCGACGAGCAGGTATTGACGTTCGCCAATACGGTGAACACCGTTGACGGCGGCACACACCTCACCGGTTTTCGCGCGGCGCTGACCCGGCAAGTCAACGACTACGCGCGCAAGAGCGGGCTGCTCAAGCCTCAAGACGCGAGCCTGACCGGGGATGATGTCCGCGAGGGGCTGACCGCCATTATCAGCGTCATGCTCAGTGAGCCGCAGTTCGAGGGTCAGACCAAGCGCAAGCTCGGCAATGCCGAAGTGCGCTCGCACGTCGAGACCGTCGTCAACGATGAGCTGGGCAGCTGGCTGCATGAGCATCCCGGCCAGGCGAAGCGCATCATCGAAAAGTCGCTCACCGCGGCCCGTGCGCGGGAAGCGGCACGGAAAGCCCGTGACTTGGTGATCCGCAAGAGCGCCTTCGAGGGGATGGCGCTCCCGGGCAAGCTGGCCGATTGTATCGAGCGCGACCCCAGCCGCAGTGAGCTTTTCATCGTCGAGGGAGACTCTGCCGGTGGTACTGCCAAGCAGGGACGGCATCGGCAGTTCCAGGCCATTCTGCCGCTCCGGGGCAAGATTCTCAACGTGGAAAAGGCGCGCCTGGACCGGATGCTCTCCAGCACCGAAATCCGTGCCCTGATTACGGCCCTAGGCATCGGCATCGGCGACCAGCTGGACCAGAGCAAGCTCCGCTATGACCGCGTCATTTGCATGACGGATGCCGACATTGACGGTCAGCACATCCGCACGCTACTGCTGACGTTCTTTTTCCGCCACATGGCGCCCATTGTCGAGGAAGGGCACCTCTATATCGCCCAACCCCCGCTCTACCGCATTCCCTACCGCCAGCGCTACGTGTATGCGTACAATGATGAGGAACGAGAGCGTATCATTGCCCAGCGTGGCCGGCCGACCGGTCAAATCCAGCGGTACAAGGGGCTAGGGGAGATGACGGCGGAGCAGCTCTGGGATACGACCATGAATCCGGAGACCCGCCAGCTGCTCCAGGTGGCGGTTGACGATAACCTGGCCGCCGCCCAAACGATTGACACGCTCCTCGGCCCGGATGTCGCACCGCGACGGCGCTTTATCCTGACGCACGCGAAAGACGTGCGTAACCTCGATACCATCGGGTAATCGAAGCACACGCTCCGACACAGTTGCTACCGTCTTCACCCTAGTCCGGCCACGCACACGTGCCGAACCGGCCTTGACGGAATACGAGCGCGTGCCGCAATCTTGAAAGTGGACTGATGAAGGTCATCGTCGGACTAGGCAATCCTGGACCGGCCTACCAGAGGACGCGACATAACGTCGGCTGGTGGGTGATCGAGCGGCTGGCGCGGCGCTGGCACGCCGGCCCGCCACGCGCCCGGCAGCGCGCGGCCGTGGCCATGGCCGCTTTCCACGGCGAAGCGATGCTGCTCGTCAGGCCGCTGACCTTCATGAACGAAAGCGGCGCCGCGGTGCGCGCCTTGGTTGCGGCTGAGAACCTGGTCGGCAGTGACCTGTTGGTGGCGTATGATGAGTTGGCTCTGCCGCTGGGACAGCTCCGCGTGCGGCCACGGGGCGGTGCCGGGGGTCACAAGGGGCTTGGATCGGTGCTTGCTGCGCTCGGCACGCAGGACGTGCCGCGGCTACGGATCGGTATTGGGGAGCCGCCGCCCGGCGTTGATCGTGTCTCCTACGTCCTGGGAGACTTTGCGGCCGAGGAGCGGCCGGTGATCGAACAGGCCACCGACCTTGCCGTGGAGGCGGTCGAATGTGTCCTACGAGACGGGCTGACCGCAGCGATGGATCGGTACAATGCTGCGCCCCACGCGGCCGCCGCCGCCGCGAAGGCACCTCAGATCGCTCAGGCTGCACCATCCGACGCCTCGGACAGGAGTTGATGGCGTAACCCTAGCAGCCACTCACCATCCTCAAAGCCATTTGGAGACCGGTCAACGATCCGATGAAATCCGACGTGTTGCAGACCCAGCGGTCAGGCGCGCTCTCCCCGCTGCTTGCGCTGTGGGAGGCCTTGCCCGTCTACCGCGATCTCGTTGCGGCGCTCGCAGCCGGCGAGCCCGGGCACCGATCACGTGTCGTCGTGCGCGAGGCGGCCAAGGCCGCCGTCGTCGCCGGCCTGCACAGCCAGATAGGGCAGCCCGTCTTGGTCATCGCAGCCGACGCTACTCGCGCGCAGGAACGCTATGAAGACCTGCTCGCTTGGAGCGCCGCGTCGTCGCGGGTGCTGCTCTTCCCGGCATTCGACGCCTTGCCCTACGAGCAGCTGCCGGTGCCGGCCGACGTGCTCACGCGCCGCGTCGAAGTGCTGATCGCCCTCAGCACCGCCGGCGGTAGCCAGCCACCGCCGCTCATTGTGACCTCCCCGACGGCGCTGGCGAGCTTCTTGCCGCCACCGACCGAGTTCGGACGTCGGGTCGTCGTGTTGCGGCTGGGAGAGGAACTGGCGCCGAGCACTCTTCTGGCCGCGCTGGAAGCGGGCGGGTTTACCCGCAGCCCGCTGGTCGAGGTGCCGGGCCAATACAGCCAGCGCGGCGGCATCGTGGACTTCTTTCCCCCGTCGGCCGAGGAGCCGGTACGGGTCGAATACTTTGGTGACGAGATCGATTCGCTGCGGTCGTTCGATCCGGCTACGCAGCGCTCGACCGACGCGCGAGACGAGGTAGTGCTCGCGCCGGCAAGCGAGCTAGCGGCGTTGCCGGTGCGCGGGCGGCGGGCAGCGGCGGCGATACGGGCGCTCGATTGGTCCGGACTCCGGCCGGAGGTGAAAGAGGAGTGGCAACGGCAGCTGGCGCTGTTGGAGCAAGGGCAGAGCTTCGCCGAGGCGCCGTTCTTCGCCGCCTATCTGCTGGAGCAGTCCGCCACCCTCCTCGACTACTTGCAGAAGGCAGTAGTGGTCTTGGATGAGCCAGACGCCATCATCCAGACGGTCGAAGAGCTAGTGGAGCGAGCACAGGAGCTGCAAGAGAAGCAAACCGCCAGCGGCTCGCTGCCCCCGTCGTTCCAGGCGGCGCTGGTCGAACCGGAAACGCTCTGGGTGGACTTGACCGAGCGGCCGCACCTGGAGCTGGCTTACCGTGCCCCGGTACCGACCACTGACCACCCACTGACCACTGAATCGGACGGCTCCGTTCACAACCTGGACACCTTCGCTCCGCCGCCGAGTTTTGGCGGCAAGGTGCAGCAGGCCGTCAGACAGGTGCGGCGCCTGCTCCGTGGCGAAGGGCGGGTCGTCCTCGTCTCGCAGCAAGCGGCCCGTCTGGCCGAGCTGCTGCGTGAGACGGGCCTTGTCGTGTCGCCGACGGACCGGCTGGCCGACGTGCCGGCCGCGGGTACGCTGGCCCTCGTCGCCGGCACGCTACCGGAGGGCTGGCAATGCCCGGCGCTAGAGCTACTGGTATTGAGCGATGCAGAGGTGTTCGGCTGGCTGCGTCCCCGCCGTCTGTTCCAGCGTCGCCACGCCACGGGAGAAGTCCTGCTCACCGAGCTACAGCCGGGCGACTACGTGGTGCATATTGACCACGGCATCGGGCGCTATATCCAACTCGTTACGCTGCCCCGCCAGGGCAGCGAACGCGAGTACCTGCTGCTGCAATATGCCGGCAACGACCGCCTCTACGTCCCGACGGATCAGCTCGACCGGGTAGACAAGTACGTCGGCGCTGCGGATCAAGAACCGACGTTGCACCGGCTCGGCGGCGCCGACTGGGAACGGGCCAAGAGTCGGGTGCGTGGCTCCGTGCGCGACATCGCCAAAGGACTGCTGGAGCTGTATTCGGCGCGAGAGATTGCTACCGGCCATGCCTACCCACCGGACAGCGTCTGGCAGCGGGAGCTAGAGGAATCGTTCCCGTACATCGAAACGCCGGATCAGACCGAAGCGATCCAAGCGGTCAAGGAAGACCTAGAACAGGCCAAGCCGATGGACCGCCTCGTCTGCGGCGACGTCGGCTTCGGCAAAACCGAGGTGGCGGTACGGGCAGTCTTCAAGGTGCTTATGGACGGCAAGCAAGCGGCCGTCCTGGCCTCGACGACGGTGTTGGCACTTCAGCACTTCCAGACGTTCCGCGAGCGCATGCAGGCGTTCCCCGTCAAGGTCGAGCTGTTGAGCCGCTTTCGCACGCCGAAGGAGCAAGCCGCGGTCCTCGACGGCCTGCGGCAGGGCACGGTGGACGTGGTGGTGGGCACCCACCGCCTCATCCAACGCGACGTGCAGTTCAAGGACCTGGGCTTGATCGTCATTGACGAGGAGCAGCGGTTCGGCGTCGAGCAGAAGGAGCGTCTCAAGCGGCTACGCCACCACGTAGACGTGCTGACCCTGACGGCCACGCCTATTCCGCGCACCCTGCACATGTCACTGGCCGGGATGCGACCGATGAGTGTCATCGAGACGCCGCCGGCGGCGCGGCTCCCGATCAAGACCTACGTGACGCAGACCAATGACGACGTGGTGCGGCACGCCATCCTGCGGGAGCTGGACCGGGGCGGGCAAGTGTACTTCGTTCATAACCGCGTCCAGACGATCCACACGGCGGCGCGGCGTTTGGCGCAGCTCGTACCGGAAGCCGATCTGGTGGTCGGCCACGGTCAGATGCCCGAAGATGACCTGGAACAGGTGATGGTGGAGTTCGCCAACGGGCAGCACGACGTACTCGTTTGCAGCACGATCATCGAAAACGGTCTCGACATCCCGAACGTGAACACGATCATCGTCAACGACGCGGCGCATTTCGGGCTGGCGCAGCTCTACCAGCTGCGGGGGCGCGTCGGACGCGGCTCGGCGCAGGCCTACGCCTATTTCCTGTACCGGCAGCAACAGCCCATGACAGCGCAGGCAGAGGCACGGCTCCGCACGATCTACGAGACGACCGATTTGGGCGCCGGCTT
Organism: Chloroflexota bacterium; assembly: GCA_965220865.1. Lineage (GTDB taxonomy): Bacteria > Chloroflexota > UBA11872 > UBA12225 > JAJDUF01 > JAJDUF01. The sequence continues at coordinate 327,397 of OZ244848.1, read as the reverse complement.
CCGCATCGCGTTGAAAGACTTGGAGATCAGGGGTGCCGGCAACCTCATCGGAGCCGAGCAGAGCGGCTTCATGAATGCGGTTGGATTCGATCTCTACGTGCGACTGCTGGCCGAAGCCGTCGAGGAGTTGCGCGGCAAGCGCAGCCTGCCAGAGCAAGAGCTGGTGATAGACCTGCCGCTCGGATCACGGCTGCCGGATGACTATATCGGCGACCCCAACCTCAAGATACGGCTGTACCGGCGTCTGGCGTCCGTGGTGCGCCTCGATGAGGTTGACGCGGTGGAGCAGGAGTTTGCCGATAGATTTGGCCCGCCGCCGCCGCCGGTCGTGGACCTGCTCTTCGGCCTGCGTATTCGTGCCCTGGCCCGCTCACGGATGCTGCGGGCAGTAGAAGCCACCGACCGTGAGCTGATCGTCCGCACCAGCCCCTTTGTCGTGACGGATCGCCTGGCGCTCTACAAGGCCTTCGGGCGCCAAGCGCAGGTCCGCCGAGGAGTGATTACAATTCCCCGCCGACCGGCGGCGGCAGAGTGGCAGGCCGATCTCCTCCAATTGCTCCAGCTGCTCCGGGCCGTCGGACGCCGGGGTGATGACGGCTCGGCGAAAGAGGCTACAACCGTAGACGCGCGTTCATTAACCACTGAGCAGTCGAGTCTCTTATCGGAGCTACGCGCCGGCGCTCGGTGGGGAGTCACCTAGGCGTAAGTGACGCGCCATCTTGCGCCATGTCCGCCTCCGGCGGCCTCCCCTGCTCCATCAATGTGAAATGGGTGACGGGGAGGGTAGGGCGTCCCTTGAGCAGCCGGTGACCTTTCCAAAACACACACAGAAACGATAGGATAGGGACAGAGGCAACGATGGCAGAGGCAGCAAAGCGACCAACCAAGCGGCCAGCGAAACGGCCGACAAAGCGAGCAGCAAAGCGGCTGGTGATTGTCGAATCACCAGCGAAGGCCCGCACGCTTGAGCGCTACCTAGGCAAGCGCCATTACAGCGTGCAGGCGTCACTGGGGCACGTCCGGGACCTACCCAAGCGCCAGTTGGGCGTAGATGTGGACCACGACTTTGCGCCCAAGTACGTCATCCCCAAGGATAAGAGCGGGACCGTGGCCGAGTTGGCGCGGGCCGCGCGTGAGGCCTCCGGCGTCTACCTCGCCACCGACCCGGACCGCGAGGGTGAAGCGATTGCGTGGCACCTCCTGGCGGCCATCGAGAAGCGGCGCACCGCCAGGGCACGCTCCACGAAGCCGCTCAAGGTGCAGCGGATCGTTTTTCACGAGGTCACCAAGAGCGCGGTGCAGGATGCCTTTCAGCACGCGCGGGACATAGACGACGATCTCGTGCAGGCCCAGCAGGCGCGGCGCGTGATGGACCGGCTGATTGGCTACAAGCTGAGTCCGTTGCTGGGGGCGAAGGTGCGGCGCGGCCTGTCGGCGGGCCGCGTGCAGTCGCCCGCCTTGCGGATGGTGGTCGAACGGGAGCGCGAAATCGAGCAGTTCGTGAGCGAGGAATACTGGACCATTGACGCGCTCCTAGCGCCGGCCAGCTCCAACGGCACGTCGGAAACCGCGTTCTGGGCGGAGGTTATCCAGCGCCGCGGCGACAAGCTCTCCATCTCGACGGAAGCGCACGCTCAGGCCACAGTGAATGCCTTGCGCGGGATGAGCTATGCTGTCCAGGAGGTACGTAAGCGCGAGGTGCGGCGCCAGCCGGCGGCGCCCTTTACCACCAGCACCCTGCAGCAAGAGGCCGGGCAACGGCTCCGCTTTGCGCCCCGCCGCACCATGCGCGTGGCCCAGCAGCTCTACGAAGGGCTGGATGTGGGGCAGGAAGGGCCGGTTGGCCTCATCACCTACATGCGTACCGACTCGACCAACGTCGCCGCCGAGGCGTTGGCGGAGGCGCGGCAGGTCATCGGGAAGCACTTCGGGAAGGAGTTCGTGCCGGACAAGCCGCGGCGCTTCCGCACCAAAGCCAAGGCCGCGCAGGAAGCCCACGAGGCCATCCGGCCGACCTTGGCTGCCCGCCGGCCAGAGACGGTACGCGCCCACCTCACGCAAGATCAGTATCGGCTCTACACGCTCATCTGGAGGCGCTTTGTGGCCAGCCAGATGGCCGCTGCGATCCTCGATACGACGCGCATTGACATTCGCGCGACCCCGCTGGATTCGGCCAGTGCGAACGGCAGCACAGCCCGGGGGCAGCTCTACCCCTTAGACACTGCGCCGCAAAACGATGGTGGCGCCCCCCCCGACGGCTATCTGCTGCGTGCCCGTGGGAGTATAGTGCGATTTCCGGGCTTCCTGCGGCTCTACGAGGAGAGCCAAGACGAGAACGGCAAAGCGGGCAAGGCCAAGGCCACCGGCGCGGCCGGTCCGCGCAGCTCGACGGGGTCCAAGTCGGCACAATCCAAGCAGTCAACGCTACCGTCCCTCACGGCCGGCGATCCGCTCACGCTGCACGACCTCAAGCCGGAGCAGCACTTTACGCAGCCGCCGCCGCGCTACACCGAGGCGAGCCTGATCCGGGCGATGGAAGAGGCCGGTATCGGCCGGCCGAGCACCTACGCCCCCACCGTCTCCATCATCCAGGAGCGCGGCTACGTCGAGCGACGCGAGCGACGCTTGCACCCTACCGACTTGGGCAACGTCGTCAACGACTTGCTCGTGGAGCAGTTCCCGGACGTGGTGGATGCCAGCTTCACGGCGAAGATGGAGGATGATCTCGACCGGGTGTCGGAGGGTGCGACGACATGGGTGCCGGTCGTCCGCGAGTTCTGGGAGCCGTTCGCAAAGGCGGTCGCAGCGGCCGAAGCGACGCTGGAAAAGGTCCGGATCGAGGACGAGCCAACCGACGAGGTGTGCCCGGAATGCGGCCAGCCGATGGTCATCAAGCACGGTCGCTACGGGCGGTTCCTGGCCTGCACCGGTTTCCCGGAATGCCGGCATACCCGGCCCCTGCTCACCAAGCTGGGCGTGCCCTGCCCCCAGTGCAGCAAAGACCTTGTCGTCCGCCGCAGCCGGCGCGGGCGGACCTTCTACGGGTGCAGCGGGTATCCGGACTGCGAATTCACGAGTTGGCAACGGCCCGTCGCCGCTCCCTGCCCGCAGTGCGGCGGCCTCCAAACGCAATCGAGCCGCGATAAGCTGACCTGTACCGCATGCGGCCACACGCACGTGCCGGTCGCTGCCGAGACGGAAGTCGCCGTCCCGGCCTAGCTCCGGGCCTCAGCGTCTGTGCCGGAGATACGTACATGCGTACCCACCCTCCCGCGGCTCCTCAACGGCCCAAGGCGCTGACCACCAACGGGGACGTGCGCGTGGACCCCTGGTTCTGGCTGTGCGAGATTGACGACCCGGCGGTGACGGAGTACCTGAAGGCGGAGAATGCCTACACTGCGGCCGTGATGTGGCCTACCGATGCGCTGCAGAACGACCTCTACGAGGAAATGCGAGGGCGCATCAAAGAGGATGACTCAACGGTGCCGGAGAAGGAGGGGGACTATTACTACTACGTCCGCTTCGCGGAGGGAGCACAATACCCCATCCACTGCCGCAAGCACCTGACCCTGGACACGCCAGAGGAGATCATCCTCGATGTAAACGAGCTGGCCGAGGGCCGGGACTACCTCCAAGTCGGTGTTCTGAAGAACAGCCCCGATCACCAGTGGCTGGCCTATTCGCTGGACACCGACGGCTCGGAGAAATTCGTCATCCACTTCAAGAACTTGGTGACCGGCGAGCTACTACCGGAGACCATCCCCAACTCCTACTACTCTCTGGAGTGGGCCAACGATAGCCGGACCGTGTTCTACGACGTGCTCGACGAGAACCATCGCCCGGTCAAGATACTGCAACACCGGCTAGGCCAAGACCCCGCGACCGACAAGCTGGTGTATCAGGAGACGGACGAGCGCTTCTTCGTTGACATCGGCAAGTCGCTGAGTGGGCGTTTCATCTTCGTGGTCGCCAGCGGCAACAATATGTCCGAATGGCGGTTTCTTGGTGCCAACCGTTCGGACGGTCAACTCACGTTGATCGAGCCGCGCCGGCCCGACTTCGAATACGACGTGGTGGACCATGGCGATACATTTCTCGTGCGGCACAACGGCGACGGCGCCAAAGACTTCAAGGTTGCACAAACTCCCGTGTCAGCACCCGGCAAGGCCAACTGGCAGGACTTTATTCCCCATGAGCCGGGTCGCCCGGTCCTGAACGTGCTCTCGTTCCAAGACTACCTAGCCATCACCTTTAGGAGAGACGGTCTACCCCAATTGCAGGTGATGACGCTGCCCGGTAAGGAAGTCCACACCGTCCCCTTTGACGAGGAGGACTATTCCCTGTACGTGAAGTCCGGCCGGGAGTGGGCAACTACCACCCTGCGGTTCACCTACGCCTCACTGAAGACACCCGCCACCGTGTACGACTACGACATGGAGACGCGAGAGCGGGAGTTGAAGAAGCGGACCGAGGTGCTGGGCGGGTTTGAATCCGAGCACTACCGAACCCGCCGCCTGTGGGCCACGGCCAGCGACGGGGCTGCCATACCCGTTTCCGTCCTCTACCGGAAGGATACGCCGCTGGACGGGTCGGCTCCCCTGTATCTCTACGGCTATGGCTCCTACGGCGCGGTCATGGAATCGGACTTTAGCTCCAACCGCCTCAGCCTGGTGGACCGGGGTTTCATCTTCGCGTCAGCCCACGTTCGCGGTGGCATGGAGCTGGGCTGGGACTGGTACGAGCAGGGCAAGCTGCTGCACAAGAAGAATACGTTCACCGACTTCATCGCCTGCGCCGAGCATCTGACGAGCGAGGGCTACGCTTCTCCCAGGAAGATGGTGACGGTGGGGGGCAGCGCTGGCGGCATGCTCATGGGGGCCGTGGCGAATATGCGGCCCGACCTGTTCCAAGCCATAGTGGCCCACGTTCCGTTCGTGGACGTTCTGAATACAATGCTGGACGACACCCTGCCTCTAACCACTATGGAATACAACGAGTGGGGCAACCCCCAAGCCAGTGAATACTACGGATATATCAAGTCCTACTCGCCCTACGATAACGTAGTGGCCCAGGACTACCCGCACATGCTGATTACTGCCGGCCTCAGCGACCCCCGCGTCACCTATTGGGAGCCGGCCAAGTGGACTGCCCGGCTCCGCGACTCGAAAACCGACGACAACCTCTTGCTCCTGAAGACTCACATGGACTCGGGTCACGCCGGCGCCTCCGGCCGGTTCGAGCGGCTGAAAGAAGTGGCCCTGGAATACGCCTTCATTCTCAAGGTGCTGGGATTGGCTGGAAGCTGAAGAGCGTCGCCGCGGCGTCGAGTACCAGCAAAGAGAGGTACGCTCGTTACGGGGACTGTAGCTCGCGCCGTATGGCTTGCAGCAGGAAGAGCGCGCGTAGGTGCAGGCCGGTAGCGGGATCGAGCTGCAACGGGTACGTCTCGCGCAGCACCGCCAGCGCCACGCGGGCGATCTCCTCGAACGACCGGCCCGGTGTTGCCGTGGCCGCAGCGCCGACTACATCGGCCACGTGCCCGGCGATCTCCAGACTCTCTAGCACGAAGCGCGTCGCGGCCGATCCGCGCCGCACCGCCGCTTGCCGACCCTCGCTGTCGAGGAAGGCGTGTCCCATGCAGAGGACGGACGGCTCCAACTCGATGATGCGTTCGAGGCTGGCGCGGTAGTCGGCAGCACTGGCGAAGACGAGCGGGAAGCTACCAACCTGGCTGCCGAGTCCTTGAACGCCATCGCCGGTGAACAGCAGCCGGCGCTCCGGCCACCAGTACCCTACGAGGCCGCGGGCATGTCCGGGCAGGTGGATCGCCTGCAAGACAATGCCGCCGCCGAGATCAATCTCCTGCCCGGCCGTAAGCCAGACATCAACGTGTGCCGGAAGCCCGATATTGTCGGCAAACTGCCCCGTGTAGGCCGCCGCCATCTCTGCAAAGGCCGGGACCTCCGCCACCAAGTCACGGTAGCTGCGGTTGTGGGCTGCGATGTCGTGAAAGAAGCGCTCCTCCGCCGGATGAGCTACCACCTGCGCGCCGCTGGCCACGCCGCGCAGCTCTTCGTTGCCGCCCATGTGGTCCCAGTGACCGTGCGTGTTGAGGATGAACCGTGTGTCGGCCAGGTCCAAACCGGCCGCCGCCAGCGCCGGACCGATCACCTGTCTGGGCGACGAGCGCACACCGGTATCAATGATCGCCGGCTGCGGCGCCTCGATAAAGTACGCCATGACCCGACTACCCGCCGCGAACGGGCAGGTAATCCGCCACACTCCCTCCAGTTCCTGTATGGCTTCGTTTCCTGGCATGGAACCCTCCCTTGGGCACCGGCTCGCAACCGTAGCATCCGGCCGGGGCGGCGTCAACGGACCAGCGCCGCGAGCTTTGCAGGGTCCGGCCTTGCTTCCCCCGAGTAGTTGCGTGGCAATCCACCGCCAGGCTGGGTTGCCACTCGCTCGCACCTGGGCGATGACCGCGTCAACATCGTAGGCTACGCGGCACTGGGTGGCCGTGCATTGTCCTTGAGCAAATGCGAGCAGCGCATACGCAGCGCGGTCGTCTCCATCTCTACTCGGCATACCAACACTGCCCGGATTGATAATCCGGCACCGACTAACCTGGCGGTCGAGCGGGAAGTGCGTGTGCCCACAGACGACCAGCTGCGCCACGGTCCCTGCCAGCATCGTCTTGATCTCGGCGTCTGTTGTCTCCGGCTTGATGTTCTCCTCGTCGCTGCGCGGCGAACCGTGGACGGCCAGGACGCTGCCATAGGCCGGTACATTGAAACGCAGCTGTGCCGGAGATCACGCAGAAACGTAAACCACTCGTAACCTAGCTGCGCCACGGTCCAGCGGAAGTTCTCCTCCCGCTCCAGGAGGACAGCAGGCAGACGGTCCCAGTCTGCGGCATTCCGCGGCAGCGGGCCGCTGGGCCGCGCATTGGTGACTAGATAGCGATCAGTATTGCCGCTGATGATGTGGGCCTGAGGCAAACTCGTCAATCGCGCCAGTGTCCCCTCCGGCTGCGGCCCGAAGGACGCGAGATCACCTAATACCCAAAACCGGTCGGCGCCGCCGGCAGCCGCAAGGTCCGTCAGCACTGCGTTGAGCGCTAGTAGATTGCCGTGGATGTCCGCCAGAACAGCAACGCGCATATACCCTCCCGGAGCAGCCGGTATGTTCCTGTACGTTACTGCTGCAACGAACGTGACGGGCGAAGCTACTACCGTTCAGCGCGCGTCGTCCGGTGGCCGCCAGAAGTCGAGCAGGTACTCGAACGTTGTGCCCATCGTGATGTAGTTGCTCGGCCAGCCAAAGATGCCGACCCGGTTCACGATGTTGGTGCGATCCCAGATGATCGTGTTGCGTAGCTCATAGCCCACCTGTCGCAGCGCCTCGATCACCGCCAAGTGGATAGTGATGCGCTGATTCTCCCACCACATGTCGGGAACGTTGATGACACAGTGGCCGCCGGGGCGCAGCACTGGGAGGAGCGAGGCGAAGATCGCGCCCATTTCCTCGGTATAGCGGTCGAGAGGCAAGGTGCCGAGGTCGCGGGGGTCCTGAGAATATTGCTCCACCTTCAGGTATTGGTTGTTCTTGCGGAGGTCACCGCGTCGGCTCTTGTTTTTCCGCCGACGATTGAGCAGGTTGGCGTAGGGCGGCGAGGTGAAGACGAGCGCCACGGACTCCGCCTGGAGTTGCCGACGAATGGCTCGCGCGTCGGCAACGAGAGCTAGTTGACGGGTACCGTCACGGCGCTCGGCCGCAGCCACCAGCCGCTCTTGAGCCGATGCCACGTAGCCGGGCTGGAGATCGTAGCCGACGGCGTTGCGCTCCAGGTCCTGCGCTGCGAGCAGGGTGGTGCCGCTGCCGACAAACGGATCGAGCACCAACTCCCCGCGATGGGTGAATAGCTCGATGACCGCTTTGGCTAAGGCAATGGGGAAGGTGGCCGGGTGGATGGTCTTGTCTCGGACGTCGCGCGATTCATAAGCGAACCGCCAGACTCCAATCTGTCGCTTCATCCACTCCTTGGCCGTCAGGCAATTGAGGTGCTTCGGCGGGCAGTCACAGATTCGATCCGTACCGATGTCACTCGGCAACGGCTCGGAAGCGGGAGGCACAGCGGTAAGGCTAGACATAAATAGCAGTTCCTTGAAGCTAAAGCTCCGGGTGTGTTTCGCGCCAACTTATTCTAGAAATAAAGTTCTAAATCAGCAAGTCGGCCAGCTTGGAGCAGCGCCCGATTGAGGGCTGGAGGATCAATCTTTGCGGAGATGGCTGGCAACTTCATGGACCATTGCTACCGGGTAGTGTCACGCCGACTTAGAACTTCTCGGCTTCGACCACTTTCCTCCACATAAACTGCACGATGAGACGCAGGATCGCCGCAACGGGGACCGCGAGTATCATGCCCATGATTCCGCCGAGGACGGCGCCGGAGAAAATGGCGAACATGGTGAGTACCGGGTGCAGCTTCACCACCCGGCCAACGACGTTGGGGATCACGAAATAGTCCTCGGCGTGGCGCAGCACAAAGTACACGAACGCGATGACGGATCCGTATACGACCGGTGACCAGCCAAAGGGCGGCGTCTGCCCGAAAGAGACCAGCACGGCCAACCCACCGGCCGTGATGGGGCCAACGTAGGGAATAAGCTCGAGGAAACCGGTAGCAATGGCCAGCACGAGGGCGAAGCGCACATCGAGGATCGTGAGTGCAATGTAGGTGACGGTGCTCATGATGACGACCAAGGCCAGCTCACCGTAGATAAAGCGCACGACGATCCGGTCAATCCGCTGCGCGAGCGGGCCGAACTCGGTACGAAAACGGACCGGTATCTGGCGCCGGGCGAAATCACCCAGGCGGTTCAGGTCAATCAGGAGGTAGAATGTGGCGACCAGGGTCAGGAGGAAGTGCAGTACGACCTCAAGCGCCTCGACCGCCGTTTCCAGCAGCCGATGGGTCGCCAGCGTCACGAGGTCATTGACCGCGGGGCCGATGTCGGCTACCAACGGTTGGATGTCAATCTCGAAACCGAACAACATAATGGAGTCGGTCGAACCCAAGAGCGCGACAATCTGATCCATCAAGCCCGGCAGGGCGTCGCCAAGCTCCTGTATCTGACCGAGGAAGAGCGGCGAGGTCGTCACCCACAACCAGGCAATAGCCGAGCCAAGCGCCACGTAGATGATGGTGACGGCCACGATGCGCGGCACACGCAAGTACCGGCAGACCAGCTTGACGACCGGATTGAGCAGATAGGCCAGGATCAGCGCCCACAGGAAGGGCGCGGCGATCCCGCGGACCGCAAAGAGGAAGACAACCGCGGCCGCGATCAGGGACCAGAAGACGGCGATGCGCCCGCGCGGGCCAAGCACCCAGCCCTCGCGTGGCCGTGGTGGTGGGGCCGGCTCTGCCGGCGCGCCATCACTGCGTGCGCGGGTGGGCGGCGGCGGCCTAGCCGGACGGCGCGGCTCAACTGCCCTTGACGACCTGACCGGGGCACTGCGACCTGTGGTCCGTCGCTCGGAGGGAGACGATTCGGTCACTTCGCACTACCACCTGAGCAATACGTGTGCGAGGCGATGTATCGGGGAGGCCAGATGAAGCTCCATCTTGAAGGGGGTTGCCGCAAGGATAACACGCTCATGCCACCACCATCAACCGTTCCCTGCCGGAGCCGGCCGCAGCCAAGCTCACCGCCTCGGTACCCTCTCCAACTGAACGAATCCGGGGGTGTGGAGGTTGTGTAGCGTGAGGTTAGCTGGGCGCTTTGCCGTCGATTGACGTTGCTGCCGGTCGCTCAGTCGGCGAGGCGGCAGGAGCAGTGCGGCTACCCCGCCGCGAGCGACGGTTACGCTTGCGCGCGCTCTTCCCCTTCGCCGGCCCGCCTGACGACGCCTTGCGACTGGGGGGCTGGATCGCATAGACCCCGGTCACGACGCGCCCCCGCACGTCCGGCAAGAAGTCGAGCGCAATACGACCCTCGCGCAGCAACTGGTGGAGGAATTGCGCCTCGCGACTGGGTAGACCGATGTACACGACGCCGTGCGTGGTCCGCAGCGGGATGGCCGCCTCGCTCTCCAGGCTGAACTGGCGGCGAATATCCGCTACGCTGGCGTAGGGGCGGCTCTGGATGTACCCCCACAGATTGCCCTTGGTAACGTTCTTGGCCATCACGGGGAGTATACGAGGATTTGCCGGTCGTTGGCACCCGGCACGCATGCATCGTTCCCGCGAACGCGGGAACCTAGTCCCCGCCCGTCTGCGAGATTCCCGCTTGCACTGCAACGACTGAGCCGAGTCATTTCATAGCAGCGAGGCGATGCGCTGGTACACGGCAGTGAGGAGCGTGGCTACCTGCTCACCCAGGACCATCAGCACGACGACCACCGTGACGGCAGAGAGGCAGATAACGAGCGCATACTCGACAGCACCCTGGCCTTGCTGCGGCTCCGGCACGCCACTTGAGCGCAGCGGCGTGGATATGCGGCGAGGCACTACGCCGGCCGCTCCGGGGGGCGACGGCTCACCTCTGGCGAGCGGCTGTCAGCCGGCCGCGTAGCAACCGCCGTGCTACCTGTCGCCTGGCCATTGCGCTCGCGAGTCTTGGCTTTGGCGGCCAGCTCACGCTCCTCTTGCTCCAGGGCGGCGAGCTTGTCGAACTGCCGGGTACGACGGTAATAGGCCCAGCGCTTATACCGCGTAATCTGATCCGAATACTCACGCCAGTCGTGCGTGTATTCATCCCGCGGGGCAACCGGCGCATTCGGATCGTCCGGGGCTATAAGGAGGTTGTCGGCGAACCGCAAGAGCATCCTTGCTACCTGCACACAGATGAGAAAGGCGCCTAGCGCCGCCCAAAACGCATAGTTGTCGAACTGGAAGCGCCAAAACTGTGACAGGAGGAAGAAGCAGACGATCAGCGCCAGGGGCGCAAAGGTAAGCGCGACGAACGTGAGGATGAAGGCGATCATGGGGCGTGCGATGTCGCGCATCCGGAGAACGCCTCCTCCCCCGGCCCCAAAACTCACCAGCCGGCCGGCGGGATACCGCTGTCATTGTAAGCGGCCAACACGAGCCGGTCAACACACGACGGCGACAGAGGAAGCGGGTGTGCGGCCCGGTCCAGCGCGGAGCAGGCCTCCGTCAGCGGCCGCCCTCTTCACGCGGCATCTGCGGGAGTAGCGGCGCACGCTCGCCCTCGATGGGCGGCAGCTGCGGCCGGACTTGAGCCTTCGGGACGACGTTGATCGAGATTTGATCCCAGCCGTCCGCGCCGTCGGGCAGCGACGCCGTGTGCTCGGACGGCTGCACGTTGCCCTCGCCGTCGGTAGCACGCACCAGCAGGCGATACGATCCGGCCTCCGGCTGCCACCGCACCGTCCACAGCGACCACGCATACTTGGAGAGCGGCGGTCGTATGTCGGCCGTCATCCACGTCCGCGCTTCATCGGCGCTCACTTCGACCTTGGAAATGCCACGCGGCCCGGCGAACGCCACGCCCCCAATGACGTGCTCCGTGTCGGCTGCGATGCGTGCAGCGTTCTCCGGCACGTCAATACGAGACATGGTCTTGACGGTAGCGATGTCGCTCCAGCTTCGTTTTTGCCAGAAGCCGATGTAGTCGTGGTCCACCAGTTCGATCTTGGTGATCCACTTGACGTTCTTCATGCCGTAGATATCCGGGAGCAGCAAGCGGATGGGGAAACCATGCTGGGTGGGGAGCGGCTCGCCGTTCATTTTCCAGACGATCATCGTGCCCGGGTCCATCACCTTCTCGATAGGAAAGCTGTCACTGTAGTTGTCGGCCGCGTGAACCACTATGTCCCGCACCCCCGTGCCGATACCGGCGGTGTCCAGGAACGTCTTCAACGGCAAGCCTTCCCACCGGGCATTGCCGATGTACTCGCCTCCCACCGGATTGCTGATGCAGATGAGCGTATGGATCTGCTCGCGGGTGGTCATCGCCATGATGTCATCGTACTTGAGGGTGTAGGGGCGCTCGACCAGCCCGGTGATCTCCAACTTCCAGTCCGCTGCGTCAACGGTCGGGTCTCTGAAGTTCTTCGAGACCGTGTAATGATCGTCAATGGGCGTGATCTCGGACTGCATCCCCGGTGCGCGGGCGTCCCGGCCGCCATCCCCGCCGCCCATGGTCAGCATGCTGCTTCCGAAACCCCGGGTGAGGAGCTGCCAGAGACCGATCCCGGCGACAACGAGCACGCCACTCCACGCGAGCTGGACGAACGTGGGACGACGGGGCTGCCGTTGCCCCGGCGACGCTGCCGGCGCAGTCGTAGGAGTCAGCGCCGGGATGCCTAGCGTCGTCTGCAAGGCCACTAGCACCATGCTGAACGTGGCCACACCGACGAGTCCCGTAACGAACTCCAACCCGCGATTCTGGACGGCCGGCAAGAGCAGCCACAACACGAGCCACGCGATGGTCGGCAGGCCGCCGGCGAGGAACCACGTCTCGTGTGCCCGCGTCGTGAGCCGGCGGCGCTGGCGCCGGATCGTCACCACCAGTCCCCAGAGTGTGCCCAGCAAGAGCTGCCCGCCGAGCAGCAACGTGAAACCGAGCGGTTTGAGGGCCTCGCCAAACGTGGCAATACCGTCGGCTTGGGCACTGACCGGAGTAACCGTCGGTACCCACTGCGCGATCAGCTCGATCGGCATGAAGGCCTGAAAGGCGAGACGTAAGAAGAGCAGCACGGCCGTCGCGCCGATGGTGGCCAGTAATCCGACTGCCAAGCCCTGCCAGACCCGTCCGGAGTTACGCTGAGAGGCGTTAGCGCCGTTTCCAGGTCCCGCACCACTATCCATCACAGTGCCTCCTCACTCCCATAAGAAACCACGACTAACCAGTCTTAAGTCAGTATACACAAGGTAGCGCCGGACCGTTTGTAAGTGACCTAACAGCCGTCAGCGGCTACTACCGGGCGGCTGCGGCGCCCGACCGCTGCAATCTCTCGACGGCGCGGCAGGCGGCCTCGGCCCACCGCATCACCTCGTCGCTCACACTCAGGCGACGACAGGCGTCTTGGGAGTACCAGCCGAGGCCCTGCCCGGCGCTCTCGCCGCCCAAGCGCGGCGGTACCGGATCGCGGGGGACAGCGGCATAAATCAGGTCAATGTGCTGGTGGTGAGGTGTCGGTGGGATGTCCTCTAGCTGGATGCCCAGCGGCCGGCACAGCCGTCGTGGTCCGGGCGGCGCGGGTCGTGGATCGTCGGACGTATCCACCAGCACAATGTCGAGGCCCGCTTCTTCCTTCGTTTCGCGGATCGCGGCTTCATCGGGTAGCTCACCCGGCTCGACATGTCCGCCCGGCGGCAGCCACATGTCCAGCTTCTTGTGCCGATGCAGGAGCACCAGATCTTCATGGATGACGAACACCGCCACGGTGAACTCGCGCTCCGGGCGGGTGCTCGTCTCCGCCTCGTCCCGTTGTGATGCCGTCATGCTCATCATCAGGGCAGGAATGCGTGGCTACTCCGGCGCGGCCAGGACGGCGGCAGCGTAGTCCTCAGCATTGTCCTCGGGGTCGTATCCCAGCTCGCATTGGGCGCTGGTGATGTCCCAATAGCGCCGCGAGTTGCCGGAGATGGCGTTATACACCCCAAAGGGGATGCTCGATTCGATGGACCGCCAGGTGAGCTGGGCCATATCGCGCGAGCTTAACCAGGTCGCTAGGGTGCGCGGCGCCGTGGGTTGCGGCACGAACGAGCCAATGCGTAGACAGATCACGCGCAACCCAAAGGCGTCGGCATAGTAACGTCCGAGCGCCTCGCCGAACGCCTTGGACGCGCCGTAGTACCCATCGGGGCGCACGGGCAGCAGCTCCGGCCGCTGCGGCACGCTGTCCTTTTCGTACATGCCCATCACGTGGTTGGTGCTGGCGAACACGACGCACTCCACCCCGCACCGATGGGCTGCCTCGTAAATGTTGTAGGCGCCAACGATATTCTTGGGCAGAATGGACGACCACGGTGCCCCGGTGCCGGGGTCCGCGGCCAGGTGGACGACGGCATCCATGCCCTCGCACGCGGCCTCCATCTGCGCCAGGTCCGTGATGTCGGCAACGATCACCTCGTCCCGGCCCTGCTGCGGGAGGACGGTGCGGTGGTACATGAGCCGGAGCCGATACCGCTGATGTAGCTCGTCGCGCAGCGCACGCCCGATGGTCCCCGCGGCGCCGGTGACGAGCACACGCTTGGCAGCATCCGGCGTTTCGCTCATCGTGGATACTCCTGTTGCGGCGCGGTTGAGTTGGGTTGACGGCGGAGCACTCGCACTTCGCCGGCATCATAGCAAAGCGCCGTAAGCCATAGCCCACTCCCACAGAACAGCGGACGGCGTGCTACCTGTTATAGTGGGCAGCACCGCCGAGGGATCGTGCAATCTCCGTATTCGCCTCGCACTACTGGGCAGGTGAGCGCTAGCTGGTCGGGTGTCCGCCTGTAGCACCCGGCAGCGCACCGGGCGGCGGCGCGATGATCGAGAAAGGACAGCCCCATGTCCGCGCAAGCACCGCAGACAACCGACCACTTCTTCGCCGAGCAGTACGGCCTCGGCACTGCCGAGCTTGGTCACCTGCTCGATCTGGCGTTGGAGCGCGGTGGAGACTATGCCGATGTCTTCGTGGAGTACTCGCTCCACCGCAACATCAACTTCGAAGAAGAGGCCATCAAGTCGGCGAGCGCCAGCACGGGGCAGGGGGTGGGCGTGCGGGTCGTCAGCGGCGACGCCATCGGCTATGCCTATAGCGAGGACTTCGCCTGGTCTAGCCTGCAACGGGCAGCGCAGACCGCCGGGAATATCGCGCAGGCGGGTGGGCACCACGCGCCGATTGCCGTCGCGACGGTGCCGCTCCCCGACTACTATGCGGTGGAAAATCCCGCCGTCAACGAGCCGGCCGAGGCAAAGCTGGACCTGATCCGGCGGGCCGATAGCACGGCGCGGGCCTACGCGCCGACGATTACCCACGTCATGGTGATGTTTGCCGAGGAAGAGCGCCGCACCATGGTCGCCACGAGCGAGGGCGTCCTGGCAGCGGACGTGCAGCCCCGGGTGACGCTCGCCTTGCAAGTCGTGTCCGAGCGCAACGGCGACCGGCAGAGCGCGTTTCAGGGGAGCGCGGCGCGGGAAGGGCTGGCGTACTTCACCGACGAGTACTCTCCCGAGGTCACGGCCCGCGAGGCCGCGCGGATAGCGACTACGCTGCACGATGCCGTAGATGCACCGGCCGGCGCGATGCCGGTCGTACTGGGACACGGCTGGTCCGGCGTCCTGCTGCACGAAGCCGTCGGCCACGGCTTGGAAGCCGATTTCAACCGCAAACGCACCAGCCTCTATACCGACCGCGTCGGTGAGCAGGTCGCCGCTCCCGGCGTGACCCTGATTGACGACGCTACGCTGCCCGGCTATATCGGCTCCCTGAATATGGATGACGAGGGCACACCGGGACAGCGCACGGTGCTTATCGAGGATGGCGTCCTCGTTGGGTACATGCACGATTGGATCAGCGCCCGGCACTTCGATACTGCCCGGACGGGTAACGGCCGGCGCCAGAACTATCACCACTACCCGGTCCCGCGTATGACCAACACCTATCTACTCGGTGGCGAGACGGACCCCGAGGAGATCATCTGCTCCGTGGACAAAGGTGTGTACTGCGTCAACTACTCCGGCGGACAGGTCAACATCAGCAACGGCGACTTTGTGTTCAGCACCGTCGAGGCGTATCTCATCGAGGGCGGCAAGCAGACGGCGCCCCTCAAGCACACCAGCCTAATCGGGAACGGACCGGCGCTCCTCCGCAACGTCACCATGATCGGTAGCGATCCCGACATCCCGAAACGCACCGGGACGTGCGGTAAGGAGGGCCAAGGCGTGCCCGTCGGCGCCGGCTGCCCAACGCTGCTCGTCTCGGAGCTTAACATCGGTGGCACGCAGCAATAGGACAGACGCCCCAGCAGTGAGGAGTACGTGCGATGTCCGTCAATGGTGCCGACCTCACCGAACAGGACTACCTCGACGTTGCTGAAGCCGCCGTGGCCGCGGCGCGGCAGGCCGGGGCCGAGGAAGCGGAGGCCGCAGTCGGAGCCGGCAACGACTTTTCGGCGACGGTCCGGCAGGGCAAAACGGAAAAGCTGCTCGAATCCGGCTCCAAAGGATTGTCGCTACGGGTATTCGTCGGGGGGCGGGCGGCCTCGGTCTCCACGAGCGATTTTGCCGCCGCCGCCATTCGCCGCGCAGCGAGCGACGCCGTGGACCTGGCAAAGATCAGCGATCCCGACGAGTACGGCGGCCTGCCGAAAGCCGGCTTTGGCCTGTCCACCGATCCCGACGACCTGGAGACGTATGATCCCGCGACCGCCAAGCTGACCCCGGAGCGCCTGATCGAGTGGGCCGGGCGCGCCGAGCAGGCCGCGTTCGACGCCCACGCTCGCGTGACGAACTCGGACGGCGGCACGGCGGCACGCACCACGATGCGGGTGACTCTGGCCAACAGCCGCGGCTTTGCCGCTTCCTACCGCCGCAGCTCTTGCGGCATCGGCATTGAGGCTATCGCCGACGACTATGATGGCAAGAAACGCAACGGCTGGTGGTGGACAAGCCATCGGAGCGCCAGCCGGCTCGAGTCGCCGGAAGAGGTGGGGCGGCAGGCCGCCGAGCGCACGGTCCGGCAGCTGGGCGCTCGCCAAGCGCCGACCGGCGCCGTCCCGGTTGTCTGGGACGTGACCGTGGGGCCGGCACTGTTGGGGATTTATGCCCGCGCCGCCGACGGGCACGCGGCCTATCGGCGGTCAACTTTCCTGCTCGGACGCGAAGGCGAGACTATCGGCTCGGCAAGCGCGGTCATTGTGGACGACCCGACGCGCCCTGGGCTGCCCGCGAGCCGGCCTTTCGACGGGGAGGGGTTGCCCACCCAACGCAACGTGCTCTTCGATGCCGGCCGGTTCACCGACTTTCTGCTGGACACGTACAGCGCCCGCAAGCTGGGCAAGACCAGCACCCACAGTGCCGGGCGCGGCGGCGCGCTGACGACCGTGACGACATCCAACTTCTATCTGGAGCCGGGCACCCATGCCCCGGACGAGATCATCGCCTCGGTGGACCAAGGCCTCTTTCTCACCGACCTCATCGGGTTTGCCGAGAACATCACCACCGGCGATTTCTCGCGCGGCGCCGGCGGTATCTGGATTGAGGGCGGGCGACTTACCTACCCAGTGAGTGAGATCAACGTCTCCGGCCACCTCGCCGAGATGCTGTCCAACCTCGACATGGTAGGCAACGACCTCCGGTTCCGCAGTGGCACCGCCGCGCCAACCTTCCGTATTGGTACGATGATGGTCAGCGGCCAATAGGCGTCGCCAATCCGGCGGGTCGCGGCCGCCCGGCTGCACAAACGAGGAGAGAACGATCATGGATTCCGCGGGCAGCGCCGAACCGGTCATCGAGGTGGACGGTCTCACCAAACGCTACGGGGCGGTGGTTGGAGTGCAGGACCTCTCGCTTACCGTGCAGCGCGGTGAGGTCTTTGGCTTTCTCGGCCCCAATGGCGCCGGGAAGACGACCACCATCAGGACCCTGATGGATGAGATCCGGCCGACCGAGGGCCGGGCCTCGATCCTGGGTCTCGATACCCACGCCAAGTCCGTCGAGATACGCCGGCACCTCGGCTACATTCCCGGCGATCTGGCCCTCTACCCCAACCTGACCGGCCGCGACACCATCACCTTCTTTGCGAACTTGCGCGGCGGAGTGGATTGGTCATACGTGAACGAGCTTGCCGAGCGGCTCGGCGCCGACCTCTCCAGGAAAGTGGGGAACCTCTCTACCGGCAACCGTCAGAAAGTCGGAGTGATCCAGGCGTTTATGAACCGACCGGACGTGCTCATCATGGACGAGCCAAGCTCCGGTCTGGACCCTCTGGTCCAACGCGAGTTCCAGAACATGGTGCGGGAGGTCGCTGCCGACGGACGGACCGTTTTCCTCTCCAGCCATACGCTATCGGAGGTGCAGCGTGTGGCCGGACGAGTCGGGATCATCCGCCAGGGTCGGCTCGTCACCGTCGAGTCCGTCGCCGATCTCCGGTCGAAGGCGATGCGGCAAGTCGAGCTGGAGCTGGACTCGCCGGCGGAGGCGGCCCGGTTCGCGGCCGTGCCGGGGGTGCGTGACGTGACGGTCGAGCACAACCACGTGAGACTATCCTTTGATGGTGACATGGGCGCACTCCTGCAAGCTGCGAGTGAGCACCACACCATCGTTGACATCACCACCAACGAGGCCGACCTCGTAGAGATTTTCCTCACGTACTACCACGATGAGGAGGTGACGGACTGATGTTAGCGACCGTCTTCACCAAGACCATCCGAGATCGCTGGCTGGGGTGGACCATCGCCGTCGTCAGCCTCATTTTGTTGATCTTGTACGGAATGGCGGTCTACCGCCAGATTGATCTATCCATGTTCGCCTCGCTACCGGAGGCCTACGTCGCGCTGATCGGCATCCGTGAGGACGTTGACGCTGGTGGCCTGGCCGTCGGCGCAATCCACGGCCTCTACGGCGCCATCACACTGGCGGCGATGGCCCTGGCGATGGGCGCTGCCTCTGTCGCTGGCGAGGAGCGCGACGGGACCATGGGCATCCTGCTCGGCAATCCCAAGGGCCGGACCCACGTGCTCCTTTCCAAAGCTGCGGCGATGGTGCTGCTCGCGGCGTTGAGCGTGCTCATCTTGTGGGGCGCGGTGTATGCCATCGCGGCCATGCTGGGCGTTGAGATCGGGGGTCTGGACGTGGAGGCGCTCTCCCTCCACATGTTCTGTAACGTCCTCTTCTACGGCTTTCTGGCGATGGCCATCAGCGCCTGGACCGGCAACCGGGGAGCGGCAGCCGGCGTGACAACCGCGGTGATCGTCCTCTCTTTCTTTGCCGTCGGCCTGCTGCCGCTTATCGAGGACCTGAAGGAACTGGTCAAAGCGTTCCCGTGGTACTACTTCGACGGCAGCGATCCGGTCTACAACGGTATCAACTGGGGCCATCTTGGCGTGCTGCTGGCCGGCGCTGCGGTTTTTGGCGCCATCGCCGTGATCGGAGTCAATCGCCGCGACCTGAAGGGGCAGTCCGTCGGTGTAACGCTGATAGATCGGCTGCGCGGCAACCCGCTGACCAGGAAGGTCATCGGCCAACTGGCCGGCTCGGCCCGTGTGTCCTCGCTCTGGCTCAAGGCGGCCTCGGAGTATCAGGGATTGCTGCTGGTCACGGCGGCGGTGATGTTCTTGATGATGGGCCTGATGATGGGTCCCTTCTACAAAGCCATCCCTGAGGCGAGCCTGAAGGCTTTCGAGGGCTTGCCGGAAGCCCTGATGGCGTTGGCCGGCGGTGGGAACATCAGTACCCCGGAGGGCTGGTACCAGATCGAGACGTTCGGCCTGATGGCTCCGATCTCGGTCATGGTGGTCACCATTGCCATCGGAGCTGGTGCGTTGGCCGGAGAAGAATCGCGCCGGACGATGGGGCTGCTGCTCGCCAACCCGGTCCGGCGCTCGCGGATCGTCCTTGAGAAGAGCTGGACGATGACGATCTACGCCTTTGCCGTGGGATTCGCAACCTTCGCCGGAGTCGCGCTCGGCTCCCTGCTTGCGGACCTCGACATGGACATCGGCAACATCGCCGCAACTTGCCTGCTGCAAACGCTGCTCGGTCTGGCCTTCGGCGGGCTGGCGCTGATCCTGAGCGCCGGCACGGGGCGAACGAGAATCGCCGTCTTCGTGACGATTGGCGCCGCGCTCGTGTTCCACCTGCTCAATGGGTTCGCAGCGCTCAACGAGCGCATGGCGGACTTGACCCAGTGGCTGCCTTTCTACTACTACCTGGGCAACGATCCGTTGAACAACGGCATGGATTGGAGCCACGCGGCGATTCTCGCCGGACTGGCAGTGATCCTGATTGCGCTTTCGGTCGTGCTGTTCGAGCGACGGGACATCCGGCAGACGGGCTAAGGCACGTCCGCATCGTACCGAACTGCCGGGGTGAGGCGCGGAATTCGGGCTAACGCTCCCAGTCCAAGACCACACCCAGCCACTCGGCCGGCCCCTGCGCTAGCCGCGCAAAGGCAGCCGGTGCCTCCGCAGCCGGTACAACGTCGGTGATGAGGTTGTCCACCTTCAGGCGAGCGGCAGCGATCAACTCAAGGATGCCCAGGCGGTTGCGCGATTGCGTCCACGGGAACGTGTGGTGTGGCAGTAGGGGGGCGCTGGGCTGAAAGGCCCCGATGATGGTCAGTTCCTTGCGCTGGAGTTCATCGAACAGGGAGATTCCGACCGTGCCGGGGAGACTGCCCACAATCACGATGCGGCCGCCGACACCGGCTATCCGCAGCAAGGTGGGGAAGGTGCGCGGGGTGTTCGTGCATTCGCAGCCTACATCCACGCCGCGCCCGGCGGTGATCCGCTCCACTGCCGCGATGACATCTTCCGTCGCCGCGTTGACCACTGCATCGGCACCATTCGCACGAGCAGTAGCCAGCCGCGTTGCCACCAGGTCAATGCCGATGGCTGGTCGCCCGCCGGCGAGCTGCGCGAGCTGCAGGGTCAACTGTCCGACGACGCCCTGGCCCATCACGGTGACCGCCTCATCAAGAGCGATGGCGGCCTTGCGGACACCGTGCAGCGCCACGCTGCCGAGCACGGCGAAAGTGGCCTGCTCATCGGTTAGGCCAGCAGGGATAACTTGCAGGTACTCCGGGGCGCGATGCCCGGTCTTGCCGGCCGGCTGCTCGCTCAAGTCAACGAGTGCATGGCTGGCATGGCCTTTCTGGGTTGCCACCCGGTCGCCGGGCCGTACCGCGGTGACCGCCGCACCGACCTGCTCGACAACGCCGACGAACGAGTAGCCAGGACGCACCGGATAGCGCGGCGGACCACCAGCGGCCATGCCCTGGAAGCCTTTGACCTCGGTGCCGGCACTGACCAGGGTTCGTGTCGCGCGTACCAGGACTTGGTGGGGCGCTGGCGCCGGTAGGTCAAATCGCTCGATCTCCCCGCGACCGGGGCCGGTGAAGATCAGTCGGCGTGCCCCGCGCACCCCACCTGACCCGGCACTCATACACCCAACTCCCGGCGTTGGTGGACGGGTACGCGCCCGTCCGCAGTCCAGCCTCGTGCAGCGTAGTAGCCAGCGATCATCAAATCTAGCTCCGCTGGGGTGAGCACGGTGCCGCTGGCCGGGCCGTCCGGCAGTGGTTCAGCTAGCAGGCGCGGCGGCAGCGTGTCGTCTGCACGGCGCCACCCCTCACGCTCGTTGTAGACCTTCTTCAGCGTGCTAATGCGTGCGCCGACCTGACGTACCTCGGCGGCATCCACGTCCCAGCCGGTCACGAGCCGCCAGAAGTGCGCGGCGTCGTCCTCGAAGTTGTCGAGGCACTTGCGGATGAACTTGCAGAGGATCAGGGAGTCCATCACCGCTTCCCGGTCCTCGGCCTCCGCTGCAAGCTGCCCGCGCGAGGCGTCGGCTGCGAGGCGGTCTACTTGCGTGGAAAAGTCGGCCTCATAGGTGGGCACGCGGTTGTGACAGGCACCGCGCGACCCAATCGCCAGGCCTAGGGCCATCGTCTTCAGGCTGCGCGGCTCGTAGCCGGGTAGTTCCAGCCCTTTCACGTGCATGGCCCAGGCCGCCGAGCCGTGACCCAGGTGGGCAGCCGCCCGGCGCGATCCTTCCGCTAGGAGGTGCCCGAATCCTTCGCGGCTGCCGATGCGCTCGACCAGCGTAGCCACCGCTTTCTTATTCCCAAACCGGAGGTCCAGACCGTCGAGAGTGCCGCGATCCAGCACCCCTCGCTCGGCTCCCTCCATCGCCCACGCAATCGTGCCGCCGGTCGAGATTGTGTCTATGCCCAGCTCGTCGCAGCGTGCCGCGAGGTGGAGCACGAAATCCGGATCGTCAATACCGAGCAGCGGCCCCAGGGCGAAGAGCGTCTCGTATTCCAGGCGCAGGCTCCGCTGCCTCTCCTGGCCCGCGCCATTTTCGCCAGCGGCGCGCTTCCCACTTGATACGCGAAAGAGCTGCTCACAGCCGATGGTGCAGTTCGCGCAGGCCGTGCGGCGCACATGACGGTCGGTGTGCAGGCGCTCCCCGCTCAAGCGCTCGGCACCCTCGAATGTGGCCTGCTGAAAGTTGCGCGTGGGTAACGTCCCTAGCCGGTCGAAGGTCAGCAGGTTGGCGACGGTGCCTAGCTCGCGGTACTTGGCCGTATCCGGCCCCAAGCTGCGCTCCCGCAGCCGCTCCGCCGTCACCGCTAGCTCCTCCGGGTGGGCAACGGGCACCGACCAACCGCCGCACAGCGCCAACGCCTTGAGGCGCTTGCTGCCCATGACCGCGCCGGTGCCGGTGCGCCCGGCGTGGCGCCCGTCGTTGCTGATCGTGGCATAGCGCACCAGCGCCTCGCCAGCCGGGCCAATCGAAGCGACTCGCCAGCGCCGGCCAAGCTGCGCCCGCACTCCTGCGGCGGTAGCGCCAGTGTCAAATCCCAGGAGGTCGGCTGCTTCGAGAAACCGGACGGTCGGCTGCGCTTCCTGCGGTCCGAGCCACGAGATCGCTACCGTGGACCAGCGTGCTGCCGCGCCTAGCAGCACCACCGCATCAAAGCCGCAGCGCTTCAGCTCCAGCGCCAGGTGGCTCGATGAGAGCGAGTCGCCGATGAAGCCGGTCAGTGGTGATCGCGCCGCGACGGTGAACTTGCTTGTGGTGGTCAGCGGCGTACCAACGAGGGGACTGCCGACGAACAGCAGGGCGTTGTCCGGACCGAGCGGGTCGGCCTGCGGCGGCGTCAGGTCGTAGAGCAGCCGTGTGGCCAAGCCTGTGCCGCCGAGCACCGACCGCAGCATATCGGCCGGCAGCGGCTCCAGCCGCCACGCCTGCCGCGTCAGGTCCACGACGAGCATCCGACCGTGATAGCCGCAAAGACGGTCACTCATGCCGCAGCCTTTTCTCGCCGCCGCGCCGCCGTCGTCACCGGCCAGCCACCCCCGGCCGCGCTGGCGATCAACAGGAGGCAGTCGCCATCCGCCAGCGGCGCATCCGTCCGATCAATAAACTCGCGACCGTTGCGGTTGAGCAGGTAGCCGGTGCAGAGCGAGCGACCATCCGGTGTGAGGACAGGCCCCACCAGCACCGGGCACGCCGCGGCGAGCGCAGTCAGCGCGTCCGCGACGGTCGCGGCGCTCGCCGCGCCACATCCCCCACGGTCACCGCGCCGCTCGCCCAGCCGCACCTCGACTGCGCGCCGCGCCGCGCGCAGCCGCGCAATCCCAAACAACTCGACCGTGCAGCGCATCGCTGCCCGCCCTTCTACCTAGTGTCAATATCTTTGGAGAGTAAGTAAGTGTCGTTCAGTCCCGCACCAGCTTGGCGAATTCAGAGCCGCATCGCCCGATTGTAACAGTGAACTTCTTTCCTCGAAATTGGACCTTGAGAGGCCGACGTCTCAGCACAGCTATTTCCTGCCTCCTGATGCCTCGATGCAGTAGGACCGGAGTACAACCTTGAACTTCACGAGTTGATGTAAGTGAGGCGGCAACATCTGCGCCAGCCTGGAGTTGGCCCAGGATTGCACTCGCATGAATACTCCCGCTCTTGAACTCCACAGGGGCCGAGTGGACCCGTCCATCATCGTAGAACAGCACATAGTCACAGCGCACCCTACCCCTTACAGGCAGATAGCGGTCACAGTCCACGATGACACGATTATCTCTATCCAAGCCGTCAAGGCCAAGGCTACAATTGTCCTTGTTACAACTCTCCACAGAGGCCGCACCGAGTCTGGCGCGCAGTCTACTCAGTACGGGATTCATTTCTTGCCGCTGCACGTTCCAAGTTGACCATCTCGTTGTAGAGCGCTTCCGACACATCAGCAAACTGGTCGTCCGGTATGCCAGCGGAATCGTTCACCGGCAACTCCCTGATGACATCCCCGGGATCATTACCGGACGTGTCGAACAGATACGCACTGACCGCAGAATCAGGGATCACGTCATCGTCAGCATAGCCGAGCCTGACACGCTGCTCCGACGAGAGCGCCCCAAGCTGCATCAGGTGACTCAGTTGCTGAATGAAATAGTCGCTATGCGTCGTAAGCAGCAGGTTAACACCTTGGCCCAATAGCCGCGCGAACGCACGAGCGAGCGGCCGCTGCGCCGCCGGGTGCAGATGCGACTCCGGCTCTTCGACGATGAGCAAGTCGCCGGACCGCGTAAGATGCCGGATGAAGAGGATGATAGGAGCCATTTCGGATACCATAGACGAGGTTTTATGTAACTCAAAGCTCTTTCTATCACTAGTATAGTAGATTTCAGGATAGATTATCTCGCTACTTCCCTTCAAAGAAACACTGCCGCGGATGACTTCTGACTCAAGAAAACCTGCGATGTTCCTGATTAGTTCAGTAGTCTTCTGTTCCACATCAAGTGAGAGCATGCTACTTACGAAGTCCGCAACAACACCTGTTAGGCGCGGTACGACTAGGTCTTCAGTGCCAGCAAGTGGTGATCGGCGTATGAAGAAGCTGGCCAGGGCCTTGTAGCTCTGGAGAATTCCTGATCGGGAAGCCGGTAGATAGTAGGTCCTTGAGATCATTTGCCGCATGATTTGCCCCGCACTTTCGGAAAGGAATTCGAGTAGCGGCCACGGAGGCCAAGAATCATCTGCATCTATATCAAAGTAATAGAGAGAGCACCGAGCAGATGTTAAGTTCACGTTCGTAGCAGTAATAGCGATGCTTCGGCCAGACGATTCGAGTCTTAGGTCAAATCTTGGTTGTGTACTACCGATAGAGATTGTGAAAGATTTGCCCGATGCGAAGCTGGAAGAAAGATCACTGATTGTCGCGCCGAAGCACCGCTCAATCTCGCCTCTAAGTTGCCCTGCCAGAGAATCCAGATATTCTTCTACGATAATCTGAAGTGCCTGTCGAAGCGGCGGTGATAAATCAGCATAGTCAATTTCCACCGCTTCAGACCGAACAGATGACTTCCCATCTTGGGCCAAATAGCCCGTGATCCATGCGCGTATCTGTTCACGCGCTTCAGCATCCTCTAATGCAGCCAGTGCTCTATCAGGTATATCAAGATCGGATATACCAAAGAGTGGAGCGGTGCTATAGTGTCTAAGCGAAGCCGGCCGGCGGATCCATCGTGTGTCCCACACAAAATCGCCAGCCAATGTGCGCGCGACCGCATAGAGGAGCATCGCCATATACGACTTGCCGGAGTTGTTCGGGCCGACGAAAACCGTCAGCGGGCGCAGTTCGACTGTGCCCTCGCGGATGGGACCGAAATTCTCGACAGAGACTGTGAGCATCGTGTTGGCCTCGCTATCCAGGGTAGCATAGCCGGGCGGCCGTCGGAGGGAAGGGATACAGCGTGCTGCACCCCTACTCTGTGCATTCTGTGTGCTCTGTGGCTAAAAATAGCCAGGCACGGCGCGTCAGGCGTCGGTGGGCGCAGGGCGCCGCAGCGCCTGCGCGAGGGTGTCGGCCGCTGCGTCGGTGGAGAGCGCGGGAGGCAGCCGGATACCCCGCCGGGCCAGCGCCGAGAACAGGGCAGCGAGGGCCGGCGGCTCCAGGTCGAGGTGAGCCAGTAGCTCGGCCTGCGTCAGAACCTCTGCCGGCGTCCCGGCAGCGACGATCTGACCGCCGCGCCGCAGCAAGTAGACCCGATCAGCGAGATCAGGCACGAGCTGCACAAAGTGCGTTGCCAGCAGCAGCGTGGCTCCCCAGTCTGCACAGGCCGCATTGAGGAGCGCTACCAGCGACCTGCGGGCGCTCGGATCGAGGCTCGCGAACGGCTCATCGAGCACAATGAGGCGCGGCCGGAGCACGAGCGCCCCGGCGAGAGCCACGCGGCGACGCTCACCGGCGGACAGATAGTGCGGCACTTTGTCCCGGAGGTGGGCAATGCCAAAGCGCACGAGCGCTCGCTCGGTGATACGCTCGACCTCGGCGCCGGGCAGTCCTAGGTTGCGGGGCGTAAAGGCCACGTCGTCCCGGACCGTCGGCGCCAGTAGCTGCTCATCGGCGTTTTGCAGCAGCGCACCGACGGCGGCGCGCTCCTCCGCGGTCGCCCGGTCGGGCCGCCGGCCAGAGACAGAGAGGTGGCCGCCGGTCAGCCTCAGCAGCCCGAGCACGTGTAGCAGCACCGTACTCTTGCCGCTGCCGTTTGGCCCCAACAGGGCGACGCGCTCTCCCGGTCCTACGTGGAGCGGCTGCGGCCCCAGCGCAATGCGCGAGCCGTCGGGATAGACATGCACCAGCCCCTCGCAGCGCACGGCCAGCGGAGCCGGCGTGCCGGCAGCGGAGCACGCGGCAGCGGCCTCCGCAGTTACCATCGGTTCAGCTCGCCGGGGTCCTTGCCAATAGCCGCCGGACCAGGACCATCAGCAGGATCGCTGCAATGAGCACGGCGAGCCAAGGTAGCCAGCGCAGCGCAAACGCCGGGTATAGCCGCTCGGTGACGGTGAGGCCGACCAGGCTCGTGGCGAGCAGCAGTGCCCAGACGTCGGTCCACGCCGGCCGGATGGATACCGGCGCGCCGAGCCGGCCCTGATAGCCGCGCAGGTGCAGCACCTCATAGGTACGCTGGCTCAGGTCCAGGGCCTGTACCAGCAAGAGGGCGACGCTACCGCCCAACGCACGGCCATTGTGCCGCAGACTGCGACGGCTCAAGCCGGCGCGCAGCCGGAGTGCCAGCCAAAGCTGCCCGGCACGGTCAAACAACAGAAAGAGCGCCCGATAGCTGAGTAGGAAGCCATCACTGATGAGCCGTGGTAGGAACCGGAGCAGGGGACCGAAGAGCCGGGGGTAGGGCGTCGTTGCCGCCACACCGACCCACGCCAGCGTCGTGACCATTCCCTTGCCGAGCACCACACTCAACGCGATGGCGCTAGCGCGCGGATCGCCCGTGTCCCACATGCCCACGGCATACAACCCAAAGAACAGCAAGGGCGCAACGGCAGCAATAACCAGGACGCGCAGCGGTAACGGGGTACTTGCCAGTGCGGCCGCCAGGACGAGCACGGCGGTTGCCAACGTGAGCGGATGCCGGCCCCAGACGGCTATTCCCACCGCACTGCCGATGAGCACCCACTTGGCTGCGACCGTCGTGCCATGCAGCCAACTGGTGTAGCCGTGCGCCCACCAGTCCAGCGTGGCCAGGCTCATGGCGTCACCATATCCGGCCGGAGGCAGCGGGCTGGGCAGACTGGATGCGCCATCATGCTCCCGTGACGTGCCAGAGCCGCACAATCCTTTGGACATTGGTGGTGCGGCCCTGGCGTTGTCATACCCGCTCCGGGGCGAGGGTGGTAGGGGCCGGCGCCGCGGTCACCGGGACGAGCCGGACCAGGTCGGGGCGCACACGCACCAGGAAGGAAACAATCATCGCGGTCAACGCCCCTTCAAGCACCCAGCCAATCAAGGCTAGGGTGGTCAGGATCACCGCGAAGCGGGTAAACGATGCTTGGCCTTCCCCCGGTATAGCACCTGCCTCGTGCTCGTCACCCGGCAAGTGCATGTTGACAATGCCCTCGGCGAACGGGTTGCCGCGGATGCTGCCGGTGGTATCACTCAACGCTGCCGCGTGGCTGAAGCGGCTGGGGTGCAGTCCCGCCGCTGCGATAACGGCGAGGAAGAGGCCCGTACCGAGCATCAGTGAGCCAACCGCTGCCCCCGCAGCGGCGGCGGCCGCAACCGGCCGCTTGGCCTGCACGATCTTATGAGGCCCAAGGTGGTGCAACCCTGGCGCGTCAATCCGGCGTCCGAGCACACGCAGCGCGACGCCGTACAGCGCCCAGCCCGCCGCCAACTCCAGTGCGGTGATGACCGTGTTCAGGCCGATGTTGGTGACGGCCCCGTCACCGATCATCGCCCGCAGCATGTTGAACAGCAGGGCCGCCAGCACGCCGTACCATGGTCCGATGACAATGCCGGCCAGCGCCGACAGATGCGGCTCGTAGCCGAGCGGCACAAGCTCGAAGGACATGACGACCACCATCAGGGCCGTCATCACCGCCAACCGGGGCACCAGGCGGCGATGGTCCTGGCCGCGCAACCGCCACAAGGCCACTGCGACTAGCAGGATCGCACCGACCCAACCCGCTGCGGAGAGCCACAGCGGGAGAACACCGTCCGGCACCATCACATGACTCATAGCACCCATCTCGGTGATCGGCAGCGGCCAGCCGGGGCACGGTAGCCGCGGGGTATGCGACGAGCTACTGCGGGACCATCAGAGGTTCGCGCAACAAGGGCGGCTACAGGAGGGCGTGAGCGGTGCTTGGAGCGCCGCCGTAAGCCGTTCGCCGGCCTCCAGTACACCCCACACGGCCGGATGCGTGGCTGCATAGTAGACTCGCCGGCCCTGGCGATGGGGCTGGAGCAGCCAGGCGTTGCGTAACGTCGCAAGCTGCGTCGAGACGGTAGGCTGCGGCTGGTCAGTCGCTTGCGTCAGATCGCCAACGTGACGCTCTCCGGCGCGGAGCTCCGCGAGCAGCGACAAGCGGCGCTCGTCGCCCAGGGCCGCGTAGATACGCGCCGCGAGGGCCGAACGGGCCACGTTGTTGGAAACACTCTCCGGCATGAGCACCACCTCCAGTCGCCGAGCGAGCCGGCTTATCGAAGAGATTGAGATATTGGAGTATACCGATATTTCAGTCGGCGCGCCAGTGGTCGGCGCGAGCCGGACCTGCCGGGCAGGTCAGCATGTCTTCCGGAAGGTCAGGCAGTAGTGGTGGACGGTGTTGCTGACCCAGGCGTTGCCGTAGCCATACGGCGCCAGCTTCACGTCGTCTTGGCACCAGATACGCTCCGGACACACCTGTAGAAATCCGGCCAGGGCGGCGGCGAGGTCCCAAGCGAGCGGATAGACCGTGCCTTGCTTCTTGACGTTCTTGACGATGATCGTGAGGTATCCGCCGGGACGCAGCCGCGCTGCAACTTGCCGATAGACCCGCACGAGGGAGTCAACAAACTGCCCATACTCGGTGACGTTACCCACGTCGCGCGGATCGTCGCCGTAGCTAACGTGCAGGCCACGCTGCCGGCGTCCGCGCTGCGTCATCGCCCCGCGCATATTGAGCATATCCCAGTAAGGCGGGCTGGTGATGCAGTAGTCCACCTGCGCCGGTAGGCTTTCGACGGTGGCGAGCCGCAGCGCATCGCCGACGACAACCGACTGAGTGGCGAGTTTGCTGCCTCGCTCGCCACCGGCCGCGCAGGGGCTTTCGGCGAGACGCTGCCGGGCGATGGCCGCGTACTCCGGGTTTAGCTCGACCCCTATCCCGCGTCTGCCGATCCGGTGGCAGGCCAGCAGCGTGCTGCCAGTCCCGGTCATCGGATCAAGCACCAACTCGCCCGGCTGCGTGAACCGCTCGACGAACTCCGCTACGAGCGTTTCGGGATACTTGGCGGGATGCAAGAGCACGCCCGGCTCCCGCGGCGGCGGCCGGGGCACAAACCACGAGCACAAGCGCGGCCCGGTCAGTGGCCGGTGATCCGTGGTCCGTGGTCCGTGCTTCCTGACTTCCGGCCACCGGCCACTGGCGACCGATTCCTGGCTATGGGACGCCTCACGGCGGAAGTTCAAGGCGTAGTAGACCTGCCCATCGGTCTCGAAGTGCGGGGTATGCTGCTGGCCAGTCAGCGGCTCGGCGGGCGGCAGGCAGCCAATCTTCTCGTCCTTCAGGGTGAGCAGGCCGGCGAGATACCGCGCAAACTCCCAGGCTACGGGAACGAGCACGCCATCCCGCTGCCTATTGCCAATGAGGACAGTCGCATAGCAGCGTTCGCGCAGCATATCCGATTGGCCCAAGGCGGACCAGAACGGCGCCATCCCTTGCAGGAGTGTCTTGAGCGCCGGCAGCGTCGGGAGCCGGCTCTGGAGATCAACGAGCACATAGTCGGCCGGCGACTGCGCCGTGGGCCGGTCAGCCTCCCACACGACCGCTCGGCGGCCGGCTGCCTTAGCCGCTTCTACTACGGCACGCTCGGCAGGGGCGCCGGCCAAGGTCAGCACCACGGACGGCGTGCCGTCGGGCCGCAGCCGCTTGGTGAAGAAGCGGATGAACTCCTCGCACACCGCAGGTCGGTGGTGAAACCAACTCTTCTGAAAGGGCAACCACTGTTTGCCATCGAGGTCATTCAAGCGATTGACAACGCGCCGCGGCGTTGGCCGGGTATTCCGACCCACCCCGCCGCTGTGGGCCACGGTTGGTTTCATGTTTCTGGCCGGTCATCGTGCGTGCTGCGGCTCAGTATAGCGGCAGCCCATTCGGCGACTTGGCGAGCCGGACAGGGTCATGCTAAGGTTCGCTACCGGTTGGGAGTGACCCGGCTCGGCTGCGTAATCGGCTGGGGGTTGAGGCGACGGGCCAGGTCTGCACCGCCTATTTCCAGCGGATTTGTGCAGACCTGGCGTCGCCAGTAGTGCAGCCGAGCCATTCGAGGAAGCAACGTCGTGAGCGCAGTCCCTACGGAAGTTGTCTCCGGCCTCGCCATCTCTCAGGATACCCGTATCGTCCTGACGGTCATTGACGGTCTGGGTGGGTTGCCGCACCCCGAGACGGGCAAAAGCGAGTTGGAGACCGCCCGGACTCCGCACCTCGACAAGCTGGCAGTCAGCTCCGTACTAGGCTTGACTGACCCGGTGGGCACGGGCATTACCCCCGGCAGTGGACCCGGTCACCTCGCGCTTTTCGGCTACGACCCGGTAGAGCACCAGGTCGGACGCGGCGCGCTGTCGGCGCTGGGCCTCAACTTCCCCTTGCGGCCGGGCGATGTCGCTGCCCGCGGCAACTTCGCCGCAGTTGACGCTCAGGGGCGCATCACCGACCGGCGAGCCGGCCGCATCCCTACGGAATTGAGCGCCAAGCTATGTAAGCAGTTGCGTGACATAGCCATACCCGGAGCGGAGTTCTTCGTGCAGCCGGAAAGCGGCTACCGTTTTCTGCTGGTGATTCGCGGCGCGGGACTGTCCGCAGCCCTGACCGACAGCGATCCGCAGACCACCGGGCGTCCACCCCGGCCGGTGCAGCCGCAACAAGCGGAGGCTACCCATACGGCGGAGCTGGTCAATCAATTCATAGCGCGGGCGCATCAAATTCTCGCAGACGAACGGCCGGCCAACGCTATTCTGCTCCGTGGCTTCGCCGAGCGTCCCTCGCTCCCGTCCCTCGCGGAGTTGTATGGCTTGCGCCCGGCCGCCATCGCCGTCTACCCGGTGTATCACGGGCTGGCTCGCCTCGCCGGTATGATGGTGCTGGACACGGGCATTGACTTCGCAGCCGAAGTCGAGACGCTACGAAAGCACCGCACCGAGTACGATTTCTTCTTCATCCACTACAAGTGGACCGACAGCGCCGGCGAGGACGGCGATTTCGACCGCAAGGTCGCGCTGCTCGAAGCGTTCGACGCGCATGTCCCGGCGCTCCTCGATGTCGCTCCGGACGTGCTCGTGATCGCTGGCGACCATTCCACGCCGGCAGTCATGGCAGCGCACTCCTGGCATCCGGTGCCGTTCCTGCTCCACGCCAACACCGCGTTTCCCGACCAAACAACGACGTTCTCGGAAAGTGCCTGTATGCAAGGCGGACTAGGCCGCTTCCCGGCAACCGATGCGCTGCGCCTGATGCTGGCCCACGCCGGCAAGCTCGCCAAGTTCGGCTCCTGAGCTACAGCCACAGAGTACACAGTGACAGCACAGAGTGAGAGCTACAGCATGCTGTAGCCCCATCCCCCTGCGAGGCGGGGAGACCATAGGGAGGCCGGCATTGCACGGCTCCGTGGCCGAGAGAAGTTGATGCGCCGCTGGCCGCTTCGTCTGCATAATCCAATGTAAGCTAATGTGGTGCTGACCGAGCGTGTCACCATGAGTAGCGCGCGCAAATCCAATGCTGGCGGCAACCCGGATGCGCGGCGCCGGCTGCCCAGCGTTGACCGGCTCCTCAACGCGCCACCGGTCGCGGCGCTCGCCGAGCACGTGTCCCGCGACGTGCTGGTGGACGCTGTCCGCGCAGAGCTTGCTGCAGCCCGTCAGGAGGCGGTGGCCGACGCGCCGCCTGCATCCGAGCACCTCGCCACCCGCATAGTCGCGCAGGTCGAGCGCATCTTGGCGCCATCGCTGCGGCGGGTGGTCAATGCGACCGGCATCGTCCTCCACACCAACCTCGGCCGCGCGCCGCTGAGTGCGGCGACGCAGCACGCGATGGTGGCGGCGGCAACCGGCTATTCCAACCTGGAGTACGACCTCGGCGCCGGCGAGCGCGGCAGCCGGCACGTACACGTCGAGACGCTCCTGACTCGGCTGACGGGCGCCGAGGCGGCGCTGGTCGTCAACAACAACGCGGCCGCGATGCTGTTGGTACTCTCGGCGCTCGCAGCGGGACGGGAAGTGATCGTCTCGCGCGGCCAAGCCGTCGAGATCGGCGGCGGATTCCGCATCCCCGACGTGTTGCGCCAGAGCGGCGCCCGCCTGGTGGACGTGGGCACGACGAACCGCACCCGCCTCGCCGACTACGCCGATGCGATCACCGCTGATACGGCCCTGCTGCTGCGCGTCCACACCAGCAACTTTCGCGTGGTCGGCTTTACGGAGAGCGTGCCACTCCCCGCGCTCGTCCAACTGGGGCATGAGCGCGAGGTGGCGGTGGCCGACGATCTAGGGAGCGGCTGTCTGCTCGACACCGCTCGCTTTGGCCTCGGCAGCGAACGTCAGGAGCCTCGACCGCAGGACAGCGTCGCCGCCGGTGCCGACGTCATCTGCTTCTCCGGAGACAAGCTGCTCGGTGGGCCACAGGCCGGGCTGATCGTCGGGCAGCGCGAGCCGCTGGCGGTGCTACGGCGCCATCCGCTGGTGCGCGCGCTGCGCCCGGACAAAGTGACCATCGCCGGTCTGGTCGCTACTCTCCAGCACTACCAACGCGGCGAGGCCGAACGGGAGATACCGGTGTGGCAGATGATCGGCGCTGGCAAGGAGGAGTTGTCGCAGCGCGCGCAGCGGTGGGCGGCGGCCATCACTCGGCAGTCGCGCACCTTCGAGGTAGATGTGCGCGATGCGGAGTCGGCCATCGGCGGCGGCTCGCTGCCGGGGGTCACGCTGTCGACGGCCGTGGTCGCGCTACGGTCCCGGCAGCACACCGTGGAGGGCATCGCGGCGGCCCTGCAGCAGGCAACGCCTCCCGTCGTCGGACGCATTGAGCGGAACGCGTTCTTGCTAGATCCCCGCACCGTCCTCCCGGACGACGAGCCGGCCCTCCTCACCGCAATCATGGCGCTGTAGCTTTGCCCTGACCGGTCACCAATGGCGCGAGTACCGGGGATGGGGATGGCCCGTCTACCTAGAGGTGTACGGCGACGGTATCCGCGCCGTCGCGTGCTGCTGACTGCGCTGATCGCGGTGGGCGTTTTCGGCGTCGGCCTGCTGCTATGGATGACTTGGCGTGACGGCACCAACCACCTGGTCTGCGCCACCTCTATTCTCAGCGGATTGTGCCGACCAAGCGCGTCAACTGCTGTGCCGGCGCACGTAGCGAATCATCCCATCTTCGCACCGCGCCCCAGCGACCGGGACGGTCAGTGGCTGGAAGCCACCCTCTCCCAGGCCCGGACCGCACTGGCAGCGACGACCGTGGGGAGCAAGGCCCTGTTTGCCGGCGGCTGCGCTGTGGGCACTGGCGCCACCACGGAGAGTCGGACATGCGGCGCCAGCGGGTCCGTCGTGGACACTGCGGACATCTACGACTCCAGCACCGACACGTGGAGCGCCGCGAGACTGTCGGTACCGCGCCGCGATATGGCCGCTGCCAGCACCGGGACAAAGGCCTTCTTTGCCGGCGGATGGACCGGTACCGGCGAGGTCAGCGCGGTCGTGGACATCTACGACGCTGCAACGGGCATCTGGAGCACGGACGTTCTGGTGGAGCCACGCCGCAACCTGGCGACGACGAGCGTGGGGACGAAAGTGCTCTTTGCCGGCGGGTTTGGCGTGAACGTGCGTAGCCGGCAAGTGGATATCTATGACACGGCGACGGGTCGGTGGAGTAGCGCCAGGCTCTCGCTCGCCCGGAGCCAGCTTGCAGCGACCACCGTAGGCGACAAGGCCATCTTCGCCGGCGGCGCATGCGGAGCGGCCGCGAGAGTGCGATGGTGGACATCTACGACGACGCCACCGGCACTTGGAGTACCGCCAGGCTTTCGCAAGCACGTAGCAACCTCGGAGCTACGTCGGTCGGCACGCTGGCTTTTTTCGCCGGGGGATCAAGTGCTCTACTCAGTCAACTCAGCGACACCCCTATCGCAGCCACCCCGGCGCTCGTAGACATCTACAACGACGCGACCGGTACCTGGAGCACCGCCGCCTTGAACCAAATCGGGGCAATCGCTGCCACCACCATCGGCGAAAGCAAGGCGCTCTTTGTCGGTGGTAGCTCCCGCTCCGGCGATGGGCGCTACTATGGGCCGGGCCGGTGGGTGGACATCTACGACGCGACCACCGGAACTTGGCGGGCGCAGACCTTGCCACACGAGCGACAGGCGCTTGTGGCCACGGCGGTCGGCAACAGAGCACTCCTCGCTGGCGGGCAGACACCGCCCTCCACCCCCACCACAGCGCCTTACAGCGCCGTGGTCCACGTGTACGTGCTTGCAGAATAGGCCCCGGCCGGATTGCTGCTAACGGTAGCCTTCCGTTATACTCTGTGGGGCCTATCTCTGAAGCAGCGTTGACACGAGAAGGCACACAAGTGGACCACGCCAGCGCCGTAGGGGCGCAAAGCGCGTGGACGCCGTACAGTGACCACTATCGACCCTACCTTGGTAAAGAGAGCACTCGGTGCCTGCCGATCGTCGTCTCGCGCGGCAAGGGGCTGATCCCGATTGCGATAGCTCGGCACGGTAGACACTCTGCGTACAGGAGCACGGAGGAGCACGGTTTACATGGCTAACGTCTCTATGAAAACTCTATTGGAGGCCGGGGTACATTTCGGCCACCATACGCGGCGTTGGAATCCCAAGATGCGGCGTTTCATCTTCGCCGAGCGGAACGGTATTCACATTCTCGATCTGCAGCAGACGGTCCACCGTTTGCAGTCCGCGTGCGAGTTCCTGCGCGATCTTGTCATCGCGGGCGAAAACGTGCTGTTCGTAGGTACGAAGAAACAGGCGCAGGAGACCATCGAAGAGGAGGCCAAGCGGGCCGGCCAGCCCTATATCAACCAGCGTTGGCTTGGTGGACAGCTTACGAACTGGCAGACCATCCAACTGCGTATTCAGCACTTGCAGAACTTGAAGTATCAAAAGGAGCGCGGCGAATTCGAGCTACTACCGAAGAAGGAAGCGATCAAGCTGCAAGAGCTGTTGAACCGCCTCCAGCGGATCTTTGGTGGTATCGAGACGATGCGCGACTTGCCGGGTGCCGTCTTTATCGTGGATACCAAGCACGAGCATATTGCCGTTGCCGAGGCACGGCGCTTGCGTATTCCCATCGTGGCGCTGGTCGACTCCAACTGTGACCCGACGGAAATAGACTGGCCTATTCCGGCAAATGACGATGCGATCCGCGCAATTCGACTGATTACCAGTCATGTTGCCGATGCCTGCGCCGAAGGGTTCCAGGTCCGTGGCGCTGTGAGCGAGGATGAGGCTGCGGCCGAGCTGGACGAGGAAGAGGACAGCGACGCAGGGCTGTCTGCGCTTGAGGAAGAGTACGTGCCGGAAGCGGATCAAGAGGCCGGCAGCGAGCTCTAGGCGGCCGCTGCGGTAGCGCTTGACACGACTACCGGCAGCGCCAGCACACCTCAATCGTGCAGCCGCCAGCGTGAGCAGTGCCAAGCCGACCATGCCGCGCGCATCATATGGAGCACCTCAACCCGGAATCCGGCACGAGGTCCCGTCGGTGGTAGCTAGAGGGGGAGCGAGGCCCGGCGGCTGATCGAGGGCCACGCCGGCCGCATTGCTCGGGACCGCTTCCGGAGCGCACCCACGCTCAGTCGCGCTCTATTCAGTATGGTATGCACCAACGCGAGGCTATAACCACGACCCCTGCCGCCGCGGCAGAGTCAACAGCGAGAGGCAAACAACGATGCCAGTAACAGTCGAGATGGTCCGCCAACTCCGGGAGGAAACTGGCGCCGGTGTGATGGCGTGCAAGCGGGCACTCACCGATACCGATGGGAACATGGCGGGCGCCAAGCAACTGCTGGAAGCAGAGGGCTTGGCTGCCGCCAGCAAGCTCTCCGCACGCACCACCAGCGAGGGGCGGATTGCCGCCTACGTGCATTCCGGTGATCGTATCGGCGTGCTCGTGGAGTTGAATTGCGAGACCGATTTTGTGGCCCGCACGAGCGAGTTTGCCGACCTGGCGCACGAAGTAGCGCTACAGGTGGCGGCCATGCAGCCGCTCTACGTCAGTGAGGACGACCTGCCGGAGGACGCCGCCGACCGGGACGACCTCACCCCGGACCGGCGGGCCGCCCTGTTCCTGGCCGAGCAGCCCTATATCCGCGATCCCAGCAAAACCATTGGCCAGTTGGTGACGGAGGTCAGCGCACGCACGGGAGAGAACATCCAAGTGCGCCGCTTCATGCGCTACGAATTGTCGCAGGTGACCGACCAGTCGGAGCAAGCGGAGTGAGGTACCAGCGCATCCTGCTGAAACTGGGTGGCGAAGCATTGGCGGAGGCCGGTGAGTACGGGATTCACCCGCCCACCGCCGAGCGGCTGGCACGCATGATCGCCGCCACGGTCCGCGAGACGGACGTGGAAATGGCCATCGTGCTCGGCGGTGGCAACATCTGGCGCGGCGCAACCGGCAGCGCGCAAGGGATGGACCGGCCCACCGCCGACTATATCGGCATGTTAGGCACGGTACTCAATGCACTCGCCTTGCAGGAAGCGCTGGAGCGGGTCGAGAACATGGTGGTCCGGGTACAGACGGCCATTGAGATGCGCGCGGTGGCCGAGCCGTACATCCGTCGGCGGGCAGCCAACCACCTCGAGGACGGCAAGCTGGTGATCTTTGCCGCCGGCAGCGGCAACCCCTTCTTCACCACCGACACCGCCGGGGCACTACGGGCCATGGAGATTGGCGCCCAAGCGCTGTTCAAGGGCACGAACGTGGACGGTGTCTACGACCGCGATCCTTCCAGGTACCCGGACGCACGGCGCTTTGAGCGCCTGAGCTACATCGAGGCTGTGAATAGGCGTGTCGGCGTCATGGACAGCACCGCCATCACCCTCTGCATGGAGCACAACCTGCCCATCTTGGTCTTCAAGCTGGACGAGCCGGGGAGCTTGCGACGGGCAATCCTGGGAGAGAAGATCGGCACGCTGATTGCCAGTCCGGAGTGGAACGCCGACGCTGCGGCGCAGTCCTCGCGCAACGCTGATGTGCCCGGCATGCATCATCCGCTAGAGTCCAATGCAGTGCAGTCCAAGCGGTCGGTGGGGGTGGGGTGATGGAGCAAGAGCTAGCCACGGAAGTGTTGAGCGACGCGGATCAGAAGATGCAGACGGCAGCATCCGTGCTCGGATCCGACCTCCAGACCATGCGGACCTCGCGGGCTTCACCGTCGCTCGTAGAGCGCCTGCCGGTAGACTACTACGGCTCGCCGGTACCGCTGCAACAGCTGGCCGGGATCAGT
The DNA here is from genome assembly GCA_965220865.1 of Chloroflexota bacterium. Lineage (GTDB taxonomy): Bacteria > Chloroflexota > UBA11872 > UBA12225 > JAJDUF01 > JAJDUF01. The sequence goes on along the minus strand of OZ244848.1, from coordinate 289,691 downwards.
GTGCCGGAGCCGCGCCTCATTGCGATCCAACCGTGGGATCGGACGACCCACGACGCTATCGAGACAGCCATCCAGCAATCGGACTTGGGCCTCACCCCTTCGAACGACGGAAATATCATCAGGATTGTCTTGCCCCCGCTCACGGAAGAGCGCCGCCGCGACTTGGTGCGGGCGGTGCAGCGGCGCGTCGAGGACGGGCGGGTTGCTATCCGCAACGTAAGGCGGCAGGCGCTGGCCGATCTTCGGGAGTTGCAACGAGAACGGCTCATGACCGAAGACGACCTACGCTGGTCCGAGAACCGGCTGCAAGAAGTGACGGATCGCTCGGTGGAGCAGGCCGGCCTGCTGGGCGAAGACAAAGTGAAGGAGCTATTGGAGGAGTGATCCGGTCCCCGGTCGTTAAAGGGTGACAACAACGAGGGGTAACAGGGGACGTATGACAGCTTCCGTGGAGAGTACGCCAAGTCTACACAATCAAATGGGAATCGGTGGCGCAAGCCTGGCAACACCAGAAATGACGGCCGGCATCGAGACACGCGCGTCGGTAGCCGGCGCCGCTTGGCCAGCCGAGTTTCCGCGCCTGCCCCGCGTGCCCACGCACGTGGCCATCAAGATGGATGGGAACGGCCGTTGGGCACGGGCGCGCAGTCTCCCCCGGATAGCAGGTCATCGGCGCGGAACCAAGAACCTGCGCCCCATCCTGGAAGCCTCCGTGCAGTTCGGTATCCGAATTGTCACCGTCTATGCCTTCTCGACCGAGAATTGGAACCGGCCACAGGCCGAAGTGGACGCTATCCTCGCGATCCTCGGCGAGGCCATCAAGCAGGAGACACCGGAACTGCACGCCAACGGGGTACAGATTCGGCACCTCGGCTCACTGGAAGGGGTACCCACGCACCTCGCTGACCGAATCCAGGAGGCGCTCGCGCTTACACGCCACAACCAACGCTTGATCTTGAACATCGCGTTCAACTACGGTGGGCGGGCGGAAATTGTGCGGGCACTCCAAGGGATCATTCGTGCCGGTCTACCGGCGGAATCCATCACGGAAGACACGATCAGTCGGTATCTCTACACGGCGGGGCAGCCCGATCCCGATCTGATTATTCTGCCCGGCGGTGAGATGCGTTCTTCCAACTTCCTCACGTGGCAATCAACCTATAGTGAGGTCTACGTGACCCCGGTCCTCTGGCCGGCCTTCGACGTACACGAGTATTATCAAGCGCTGGCGGCCTATAGCCAGCGCGTGCGGCGTTTCGGGCGCGTCTTGCCGGAGGCCACCGGCAACCCTCAACCGACGGGCGCTCCTGGCGCAGCCAAACCCAATGGGGCTGCCGATCTCGGACCTGGCTAGATGCCGTGAATGACTGGGCACCCACAGCGGCCGGCCTGACGACACCCGCGATGGGTGCGGCGCCTGACGCGCCACCCTGACCATGAGCAAGCAGCAGGCACAGCCCACGGCCCCGGTCCGCCGGCTCCCGGCACGGTGGTTCCTCGCCCTAAAACGACGCCTCGCTTCGGCGCTCGTCATTGCCCCCACGATTCTCGCCGTGACCTACTTCGGCGGCCCGCTTTATCTTCTGGCGGCGATACTCATCACCTATCTGGCGCTGCGTGAAGTCTATGCGCTGGCGCAGCACGCGGGGTGGCAGCCCCGCCCCATTCTCGGCTACCTCCTGGCACTGCTGCTCTTGGTCGTACTCGGCGGCGACCGACTGGTCGGATTCGAGCTTTTCGGCGAGTGGCGCGAGCCGGCGAGTCAACTGCTCGTCACCGCCTGCATTGTGGTGCCGCTCAGTCTCGAGGTGTTCCGGCACTCTCCCAGTCGCCAGGGTTGCGCCAACGCGATTGCCACGATGAGCGGCTGTCTTTACGTCGCCTGGCTGCTGGGGCACTTCATCCCCCTGCGCCTGGTCGGACCGGCCGAGGCCGGACGCGGATGGGTGTTCTACGTGCTGGCGGCCACCTGGGCCTACGATACGGCGGCCTACTTCACCGGGTCGTTGCTGGGCCGGCACCGCTTCCTGCCCCAGATCAGCCCCAATAAGACCTGGGAGGGTGTCGCCGGTGGTGCGGTTGCCATCGCGCTCGTTACTGTTGCCAGTGGCTTGCCGTTGACGTTCTGGGGTTGGCAGGCACTCCCGCTCTGGCACTGGCACGCCATACCGCTGGCACTCGGCGTCGCCGCCGCAGCGCAGATTGGTGACCTGGCCGAATCTCTCATCAAGCGTCAGGCCGGTGCCAAGGACGCCGGCGGCCTCATCCCCGGACACGGCGGGATGCTCGACCGGATAGATAGTCTGTTTTTCTCCGTGCTTGTCGTATATTACTATGTGACGTTAGTGATCGCCCCGGCCGGGTGACAAGCGCCAGGCAATCCACCCGGCCGCCTCAGGCCCAATCCGGCGCAACCCAAAGAGCACACAGCAGAGCTACCATGAAACGTGTCGCCATTCTCGGTTCAACCGGCTCGGTTGGCCATCAGGCCCTGAACGTCATTCGTGCCCAGCCCGCATCCTTTACGGTCGTCGGGCTGGCAGCGGGGCGGAATCTGGCACTCCTGCGCGATCAGGCACGGGAGTTCCGACCGGAAGCGCTCGCCATCACCCACGCGCCGCCGCAGCCGAACACGCGGACGGACGGACGGAACGGTATCGCCTTAGAAGACCTCCAATCGTGCAGTCCCGGCGGGACACGGGTGTATTCGGGCGCGGACAGTCTGAGAGATATCATCCTAGCCACCAAGCCGGACATTGTGATTGCGGCGACGACCAGCTTGGTCGGCTTGTCGGCCATCCTGGCCGCCTTGGAGGCCGGCATTGACGTGGCGCTGGCCAACAAGGAGTCCCTCATCGCAGCCAGCGACCTACTCTTTGCGGCGGCGGACCGGAGCGGTGCGGCGATTCTGCCCGTTGATAGCGAGCACAGTGCCATCTTCCAATGTCTCGTGGGCGAGGATCGCTCGCGCCTCGCTCGAATCATCCTGACGGCCTCCGGCGGCCCGTTCCGCACTCTGCCGGCCGCAGAGATGGCCGAGATCACACCAGAGCAAGCACTGGCCCATCCGACGTGGCAGATGGGGCCAAAGATCACTATCGATTCGGCGACGCTGATGAACAAGGGGATGGAGGTCCTCGAAGCGGGCGTGCTGTTCGGTCGCACGCTCGACCACGTGGACGTGGTGATCCATCCTCAGAGTATCGTCCACTCGCTCGTCGAGTTCAGCGACGGGTCGGTCAAGGCCCAACTCGGCTACCCCGACATGGAACTCCCGATTCAGTACGCGCTCGGCTACCCGCAGCGGCTCGCCAGCGAATTCCGACCACTCGACCTGGCTGCGCTAGGGCAGCTTACCTTCGAGGCGCCCGATCCGGTGCGGTTCCCATGCCTGTCGTTGGCCCGCGAGGCCGGGCGCTTGAGTGGCACGGCCCCCGCCGTACTCTGCGCTGCCGATGAGGTGGCCGTCCGGTGGTTCCTCGACGGCCAGTTGCCATTCACCGCTATCGCCTCGGTGATCGAAGCGGTGCTGTACGAGCACCCCCCGCAGGCGGTCGAGAGCGTCGAGCAGCTGCTCGCGGTCGAACGCTGGGCGCTCCGGCAGGCCGAACAGTGCGCTCGGCGGACGGCCGAACGCACCGGTCGTATGCCGGTCGGCGCCCAAACTCGGTAACATCCTAGGTATGTTCCTCACGATCCTCTGGTTTCTCGTCGTCCTCAGTGTGCTCGTGCTCGCACACGAAATCGGCCACTTCGTCGCGGCCCGGCGCGCCGGTATCCGCGTGCAAGAATTCGGCCTCGGTATTCCGCCGCGTCTCTTCGGGGTCCGGCGCAACGATACGCTATTCTCGATCAATCTCTTGCCCTTGGGTGGGTTTGTGAAGATGAAGGGCGAGAATGGCGCACCGCAGGCGCGGGAAGACACTTGGACCGAGTTCGAGTGGCAACAGTTCGCCACCCTCTGGATACGGGCGAAGCGGCTCCCGGAGCCGGAGTCCAGACGGAGGCAGATAGCGCTCATCACTGCCTATAACCCCCCGGTCGGGGAAGACAACAGCGACAGCTTCGCCAGCAAAAGCCGCTCCCAGCGAGCGCTTGTCCTCGTGGCCGGGGTCGGAATGAACCTGCTGATTGCCCCGCTACTCTTCGCAGTCGCTTACATGATCGGTGCCCCCTGCAACTCTTGCCGAGAAGTCCAAGTCCACGACGTGCGGGCAGACTCTCCGGCAGAACGAGCGGGTCTGCAACCCGGCGATATATTGCTGCGTATGGATGGTGAAGCGGTGGAGCAACTAGAAACGGTGCGGGCCGTCGTCCAGCGGTCGCTGGGTAAGCCGCTCCTCATCACGATCGTGCGCGATGGCACCGTGTTGACCACCTCGGCCGTCCCGCGCGTCAACATGTCGGCGCAGCAGGGGGCACTCGGCATTGCACTCGGTCCACCAATCGTCAGGTACCCCCCTTGGGAGGCGCTGCCGTTGGGAGTCCAGCGGACCGGCGAGCTGATGGGCTTGCTCATCCGCGGCCTCTTCATGATCGCAACCGGGCAGCTTGCGGCCGACGTGGCCGGTCCGGTGGGCATCGCGCGTCTCACCGGCGAGGCCGCACAAGACGGCTTGGCGCAACTGCTCAACTTCACCGGCTTCCTCTCGCTCAACCTCGCCATCCTGAACATCCTGCCGATACCCGGTCTGGACGGGGCGCGGCTCGCGTTCGTGGGACTGGAGGGACTACGCGGCGGGCGGCGGGTCAACCCGGCCGCCGAGGGCGTCATCCACCTGGCTGGTCTGATGTTCCTCATCATGCTGATGGTGTACATCTCGTACCATGACATCCTCCAGATAGTGCGTTAGCCAGCCCGGCTGTAAACCCACTGGTCTTGCTCGGTAGTCTGGTGCTATGGATATACACGGCAGTGCCCTTGATGTGCCCGAGACCGACGAGAGCCTAGCGCCTTGGCCGGGCGCGGCGACCATCTACTGCATCGCGGGCATCTGGACCGATACCTGGTGGGACAATCCGGTCGCCTGGAAAAGCTGGGCATGCGCCTTCCATGGCTGGTCCGAGGCGGAGTGGCAGCAGTTCGCCTCGCTCTGGGCGCGGACGCAGCAACTGGCACCACACGATGCCGACCGCGCCCGGTCGGCGCTCATGGCTGCATACCGCCTGTATTTCTACAACTGGCGACGCACCCCCGGCGGCTCGACACACGGGGACGTGCGCCACGCGGCCCGGCAAGTCCGAGCGGACTTGCCGACGCTCCGCAACGTAGTGCTCGTGGGACATAGCAAGGGTGGTGCAGTCATCAAATACCTCCTCCGAGCCGACTGGCCATGGGACGTCGGCTCGCGACCACTCGGCGCGATATTCGTGGACGTGCCGCTCGATCCACTGCGTGAGGTGGTGGGAGCGGTATTCCGATGGGGCCTGCGCCCCACCCTGCGCTGGCAGCCCCCGGCCGACGTGTCTTGCCTCACCATCAACAACTGGCTCGACCTCTCCGGGGGGCGGCTCCGTGGCGTGGAAAACATCCAGGTGTGGCTATGGAACGACAATTTGCAGCCGTATCCTCCCCACGGCATGAAGAGCCGCCAGGCTCCAGAAGCGCTCGGGCGCCTGCGCGCGCTGATACACGCGCAGCACCGTTGCTCTGCGCCTGACCTCCCGGCCCCCTCCCGACAAGGGTAGGTACGGGATAAGCCGTAGGGGCGCAGCACGCTGCGCCCGTCGCCCTGCACCGCAGGGGCACCCGGCAGCATGGACAGATTCCCGCTTGCGTAGGAATGACGGCGGCGATGTATGGGATGATGGTGGCCGCGGGATGAGGTGTGAAGGGGGAACGTGCCCCTACTACATCACTAAGCTCTCGAATTCGTAATCGTTGCCAGGGAGGACCGCATGAATGAACGGGTGCCGACGCTTGCTAGCGCGCAGACAGCAGCACTGCCCGCAGGCGATCCTCAGCAAGACCATCGTCCCAAGGCACGGCTTTGGGGAATCCTCTTGTTTGCCGAGGCACTCAGCGCCAGTGCTACCATGGCGACTCTGACCACGGGTCAGCCGCCCAGTCTGGATGCCGACCGCTACTGGGCCGGAGCCTTCGCGCTCGCTGCCGTCGGCAGTGCGAGCTTCGCGGTGCTGTACATCGTCTCCCTGCATATCCTCGGCAAGCACCCGCGCGCTATTGCTGTCCGGCGCGCGGCCCTGACACTCTTGCCGACGCTCCTCGGTGGTCTTGTCACTGCTTTTGCAGCTCTCGATCCTGACGTTGCCGGGGCGCTACGAGTCATGTCGCGGCTCCGCTTGCTTATTGGCGTCGCGCTCGGCAGCGTAGCCGCATGCGTTATCTGGGCAACGCTGCTATGGACTGCCGACGAGGGAAGAGGCTGGCTGCGAGCACTCCGGCTGGGGAAGGCTCCCGCTTTCTACACTGGCCTCGCCGGATTTCTGGTCTTCGTAGCCTCCGGTGGTGGACACCTCTATAGCGCCGACGAATGGGCGGCCTATGCCGTCGCGCATTCGGTGGCGACACGCGCGAGCATCCTCGTGCGGGACAACGATCCCTATCCGCTACACCATATCGGCGTTCGTGCCGTCACTCCCCCAGCGGAACAGTCGGCAGCTGGCTACACCAAGTGGCCGCTCTTACCATCGGTCGCTGCAGCGCCAATCTATGCACTCGCGCAGGCCGTTGGCTCGGAGCCTGATCGTGACTCTGAGCTATACGCCAATGAGAAACGAGGCCGGCCACTCGTGCCGCTGCTCGTCGGCCCCGCCTGGGCGGCTGCCACCCTCGCTGCCGTCGTCTGGCTGCTGCGCGGCGCCGGCTACAGCCTCGGTACGGCGCTCATCGTAGCGGGGCTGTTAGCCATCGCTACGCCCTGGTGGCCGTACTCGAAAACACTGCTCAACGTCGTGCCCGCGGGGTTTTTACTCGTCATGGGGCTTGGCGCAGCCGCACGCAGTCAGCCCGGCCGCTGGCAGTGGCCGGTAGTAGCCGGCGTGGCTACTGGGCTGGCCAGCGCCACACGCTACGAGCTGCTGCTCCTGGTCGTTCCCATCGGCACTCTTGTCGCCGCGCAGTCCTGGACCAAAACCCGGACCGCCCCACTGCGGGGTGCAATCGTGCCTTTGGTTACCTACACAGTCGCCTGGACTACCGTCGTAGCCCTAGGTGTTCTGCTTCCTAATATGGTGACAAGCGGACATCCACTGGACTTCGGCTATGGGAGCCAGCAGACACTCGCCGGCTGGAGCGACAAGCCCCACATCGGCATCTATGGCACGCTGATGAGTCCGGGCTTTGGTCTCTTTGTTCATGCGCCGGTACTCGCATTGGCAGCACTGGCTTTGGTCTGGCTCCGAGAAGACTCACCACCGCTGGCGATGGTGATTACCGTCATTGCAGTGGGGTTCATCTTGTTTTACGGCAGCTTTAGTGACTGGAGAGCCGGCGTAAGTTGGGGGTCACGCTACCTGGTCACCATGATACCGCTGCTCTGCCTGCCCTTGGCGGCCTTTATCCGACGCAACGCCCGGAACTATGTGGCAATGGGCGCTCTCGCCGGACTGGGACTATGGGGTGCCGTAGTGAACGGTCTGGCCGTGCTGTTTGACTTTACTCGTGGCTGGCAGAACCTCTGGGCGATGGATGCTTCGCTGTGGATCATCACGTGGACACCCAATTTCTCGCTGATCGGCGCACAACTGCGGCTGCTCCGCTTCTGGTACGGGCAGCAGCAGGGTAGCTTCGATCTCTACTTGGCTGCTCATGCCGGCTGGCTCTTGGTAGCTCTGCTCGCGGCCGCGGCGATGGTGCTGGTGGTAGGCTTGGCACGTGCCAGTAAAGCCTCGCTTGCGCCACCGCCGACGGGGCAATAGGATTGTGCCAGCCGGCGCCGTCAGCCATCGGGTAGCCTCGATCTCGCCCGGATACTCTGTATAGCACCATGACCCCACTACGCCGACAATACCTGCGGCTCAAACGCCAACATCCGGACACAATCCTGTTCTTCCGGCTGGGTGACTTCTACGAGACCTTTGACGACGACGCGGAGCGGGCGGCACGGCTCCTGCAGATCACCCTAACCTCGCGCGAGATGGGCCGCGGCAACCGCGTACCGATGGCCGGAGTACCCGCACACGCCGCCGACACGTATATCGCTCGCCTGATTGCCGCCGGTGAGCGGGTAGCCGTCTGTGAACAGGTCGCGCCGGAGTCGCGGTCACCAACACCGAGCAGCCAGGTGGCGACGCCAGACGCGCATGATGGGAGGGGTGGTGCGCGTCCGGTGCGCCAGGAAACGCGCCGCGGTGCTAGACGCGCCAGCGCATCCATGATGGAGCGCAAAGTCGTTCGCGTGGTCACGCCGGGCACCGTCGCCGAACCCGACATGCTCACGGCGGCGCGCAACAACTACCTATGTGCCGTCGCCGCCCATGGACGCCAAGCGGGGTTGGCGTATGCAGACGTGTCTACCGGAGAGTTTGCGGCTACGCAGTTCGGCGGCGAGCAATGGGCCACCGAGCTGCGTCAGGAACTGGATCGGCTCCAGCCGGCCGAGGTGCTGGTTCCAAAGGGTGATAGCGACGGTGACGGGCTGCCCGACTGGTGGCCCCAGATCGAGTCCGGCGGCGGACCGCTAACCGGCCTGGTGACCCCCTACGAGCCCTGGCGCTTCGATCCGACGGCGGCCGAGGAGGAGCTGCTTGCCCGTTACGAAGTCGCCTCCCTGGAAGGCTTTGGCCTCGACCGGCAGCCGGCGGCCGTCGCGGCTGCCGGCGCACTCGTCACCTACCTGGAACAAACACACGCACGGTTGCTGACCTCGCTCGCCGAGGTGCGCTCGTACAATCCGGGCCGGTACGTCACGCTCGATACCTTCACGCGACATAACTTGGAAATCCTAGAACCAGCGCAACGTGCCGGCGGCCAGATGGCGCGCCCGCTGGCCCAATCCGATACTGCCCGCAGAGGCGGTGCCGGCGGGCGTCGTCAGGAAGCCGTATCAACCCTCGTCTCCGTCGTTGACAGGACCCGGACCCCCCTCGGTGCGCGCCTGCTGCGACGCTGGCTGAACCTACCGCTCCGCGATCTCGAGGCATTGGGCCGACGCCACGACATCGTGGCCGCGCTGGTCGGCAACGGCCCGCTGCGAGCCGACCTGAGCACGGACCTGCGGCGCGTCGGTGACCTGGAACGACTTACCAACCGGGTCGTCCAGGGATCGGCACCACCGAATGCGCTGGTTGCCATCCGCGAGAGTCTCCTGTCGAGCGAGCGCCTGCGGCGGCCTCCCCCTCTCCCCCTGGGAGAGGGCCGGGGTGAGGGCAGCCGGGGTAAGGGCGGCCAGGGGGCGAGGCGCGAGGACGGCGCCTCAGCAGCGGGAACTGACGTGCCAGCGGACGCCAGCGACGGCGATGTAGCAGCAGACTCCCCCGCCCCACATTTGGAGAGGGGGCCGGAGGGTGAGGCCTGTCCGGGGGAGGCGGCGCAGCCGGACGGCCCGTTAGCGCAACTGTTGACAGCGATTGATCCGTGCCCGGAGGTCGCCGCGCTGATCGAGCGTGCGCTCGTGGCGGCCGACGACGAGTCGGGAGGTCCCGACGCGGTTGGCCCGGCCGGCGAAGGGCGCTTGATCCGGCCGGGGTTTAGCGCGGAGCTAGACGAGCTGGTCACCGGCACCGCTGCGGCGCGCAAGTGGATAGCGTCGCTCGAAGGTGTGGAGCGTCGACGCACCGGCATCAAGTCGCTCAGGGTAGGCTACAACAAGATCTTCGGCTACTACATTCAGGTCAGCAACGCCTACCGAGGAGAGGTGCCGGCGGAATACGTCCGTCGCCAGACACTCACGGAGGGCGAACGCTACATCACCCCTGAGCTTAAGGAGTACGAAACGCGCGTCCTCACGGCCCAAGAACGCATTGCCGAGTTGGAACGCGATCTGTACGCTCGCGTGCTCAAAGAGATCGCCAGCTACCATCGGCGGCTCCAACGCAGCGCGGCGGCCCTAGCGCAACTCGACGTGCTCCTCGGCTTTGCCGACCTCGCCGTGCAGCACCGCTACGTGCGACCCGCACTCGACGAGAGTGGCGAGCTGGAGATTGTCGCCGGTCGGCATCCGGTGGTGGAAGCGGCGTTGGAGCGGGCGCTGGCCGAGGATCGCCCCGGCCTCACTGCCACGTCCGGCTTCGTCGCCAACGATTGCCGGCTCGATACCGCCGACCGACAGATCGTGCTCCTGACCGGCCCGAACATGGCCGGCAAGTCCACGTATCTGCGGATGGTGGCGCTGATTGCGCTGCTGGCACAGGTCGGCTGTTTTGTGCCCGCGGACCGGGCGCGGATCGGCCTCGTAGACCGCATCTTCACGCGCGTAGGCGCGCAGGACGACCTAGCCACTGGACGCAGCACGTTCATGGTCGAGATGCTCGAAACGGCGACCATCCTCCGGCACGCCACGCCGCAGAGTCTCATCCTCCTCGACGAGATCGGCCGGGGAACAAGCACGTATGACGGGCTGGCTATCGCCCAAGCCGTGGTCGAGTACCTGCACAACCACCCCGACACACGGGCCAGGACGCTCTTCGCGACGCACTACCACGAGTTGACGGAGCTGGAGCGCGCGCTGCCGCAGGTCCATACAGCGCGGATGGATGTCCGCGAGGAAGGCGATCAGGTTATCTTCCTGCATCGCGTGGTGCCCGGGAGCGCCGACCGTAGCTACGGCATCCACGTCGCGCGCCTGGCCGGCGTGCCGCGGGCCGTCATCCGGCGGGCCGAAGAAGTGCTGCATACGCTCGAAGACGGCGCTCGCGCCGAGCTACCAACCGAGCCGGCGCCCCGCGCCCGGCAGCCAGCAGCCAGCCCGGAGCTTGGCGCCATGCAGCTATCCCTGTTTGCCCCGCCACACGCCGTCGTAGAGCAGCTGAAGCAGCTCGATGTCATGGCGATGACGCCGTTGGAAGCCTTGACCAAGCTCCACGAGTTGCAGCAGAGCGTCCAGGACGAGTAGGGGAGGCATCACGGGGTGGAAACGTCAGCGAATCGCTTGAGCAGACGCCAACTCCTGCGGCGCCGTACCAGTGCGCTGCTGGCTGGCGCGATGGGTGCGGTAGCCCTGTCGTGCGTGCTGGATCAGCCGGCCGGCCCGGCCGATCCGAAAGAACCGGTACAACTCCGGGTGCTCGTGCCGCGCGTGCAGGACGCGCTAGTAGACCCACTTCCCGATTGGATGGAAGCTGCCGTCAAGGAGGTCAACGCCACCGAACCTCCGTCCTATCGGCTCTCGATGCATGCGTTGGAAACACGTTCGGCAGAATGGTCACAGAAGGTCAACGAGCTGCGGAGCGCCGGAGCGTCGTCAGTAGACCTGCTCGCCGTCCACCTCGGCGACGTGCCGGCGTTGCAGTCGAGCCAGGCGCTGCTCTCCCTGGAAAGCTATCGCAAGCGCGAGCGGTCACTCGACCTGAACGACTACTACCGGCCAGTGTTGGCGGCCCACTCGTGGCAAGACCGGCTCTATGCACTGCCCTTCATCGCCTCGCCCCTAGTCGTGTACTACCCACCGGACCTGTTCGCCGCCGCCAATCTGTTACCGCCGAACACGGACTGGCGATGGGATGATCTCGTGGTCACGGCTACGGCGCTAACCCGCGACCTCGACGGTGACGGCCGCACCGATCAGTGGGGCTACCTCCAACTGCCAGGGTCCCCGCTGTCGGTGCAATACATCTGGCAAAACGGCGGCGCGGTGCTCGGTCCCAACAACTCAGTGCGGCTGGGTGAGCCGGCGGCGCTGGAGGCCGTTGCGTTCATGGCCAGCCTGATCCAAGAAGCACGGGTGAGTCCCAGCCTGCGCGAGGTGAGCCTGGATCAGATGGGCCAACTGCTGCAACAGAACCGCGCGGGCCTGTTCCAGTTCCATCTGTCTCACGGCATCTTCTGGCGCTCCCCGCCACTCAACCTGAACCTGGTCGAGCCACCGCGCCAACGGCAGCCGGCCACCACGCTGACGACCTCCGGCCTGTCCATCGGCGCCGAGGCGGCGCACCCGGACGAAGCGTGGACCGCGCTCCGGACGCTGACAGCCTCCCTGGAGCGCCGCGGCCTGCTGCCGCCGCGGAAGTCGCTCGCTGGCAGCTTACGGCAGATCGAACCGCGGCTGACGGATGGCGACATAGCGGTGATGCAGTCTGCGCTGGACTACGCGCGGGCGCCGGCCTGGGAGCGCTACCACGAGGTGCTGGGCGTCCTGCTCGCCGAGCTGGATATGCCCATCCTCCTAGGCGCAAAATCCCCGGAGACGGCCGTCCGCGACGCCAGCGACGCCCTACGCCAGCTGCTGTAGGGGCGGGGCGCAACACGCTGTAGCCCTGTCCCCCTGCGAAGCGGGGGGACCATAGGGGGCTGGCACCCTTTTCGTCAGCATCAGGATTATCAGGTTGGAAGGGTGGGCAGGATGAGCACCCTTCCAATCCGGTTAATCCTCTAATCCTGCAAATCCTGATGCTGACAAAGAAGCGGCGGGGTGCTATGGGTGGATTCTCGCTTGCGCGAGAATGACGGACATCGGGCCGGGGACCGCGGCGAGAGCCAGCGGATAGGTCACACCGCGACCGGCTCTTCCACTGCGACCTGCTCTTGGGCAATGGCGATGCGGCAGGCCCGGATGAACACGTCCGACGTTGTGGTGAACGTGCCGCCGAACTCCAGCTCCCGAATGGCCTGCGCGGTGCCACGCCGCGCGTCCACCGTGTCGTGTCCTTCAACCGCCGTCGTGCAGTCGCGGAGCAGCGTCAGGTGATAGCCGCGGCTGGCAAACTCTTTCATGCCGTAGGGCTTATTCGGGACGCACATATTCGTCGCGAACCCGCAATAGAAGAGGTACATGATGCGGTGGTCTCGACAGAGCCGATGCAGTTGATGGCCGGTAGCGACCACGAAGTCGTCAGGCTCCGGAGCCACCGTTGCGTCAATCATGCGCTCGGCCCTGCGCTGGTGTGTGGCCTCAATAGCCGGACTATCCGGTCGCGCCAACGTAGCATAGCGTCCCTCGCGCCGCCGAAACTCGCGTGGCGGCCAATCTGGTTCCTCCTGCGCCGGCGCGCTGAACTCCGTCTCGCCAGCGTAGCGTACCCACTGGGGAAAGCGCCGGGCTACGTCGTCACCCGGAGCGTGTACGATAGTCACTCCTGCCCGCCGCGCCGCGGCCAGTGCCGGGGCGATCTTCCTACGGCATATCTCCGAGGTCCGCGCAAAGTGGCTCCACAGAAAGTGGAAGTCCCAGGCATCCACCACGACGACCGCGGCCTGCGCGGTGGGAATGGAGAAAGCCTGCTCGTCGTGGGCATAATTGTGCTCGTCGCCCGGCACGTCCGCCGGCGTCGGCAGCCAGTAGTAGCGTAGGGGTAGGTCGAGAGTGGTCATCGCGCGCTCCTCAATCGGCTCACGGCATCCACGTCCGGCGAGGTTCACCATACCACGCCGCATGGGGGCGGATACCAGGACAGCGATCAGCCGCTTCACAGCGCCGGCCCGATGCCTCCGGCACGTCGGTAGCAGGAGCCGACGCGCGGCGCGTAGACTGGATAGCGACGGCAGTCGTGGGAGGACGTGTGACGACAGACGACCAGGTTTATCGGCCGCGCGGCGTCTACTTGACGGCGGTAGTGACTACCCAGGATGCGTTTCGCGACGAGCGCGGCCGCACCCACCTCATCGGCATTTTCGACCGTCTCTCGACACAGACCTTCCCGCTCGCCGCCGAGTTCATGGTCTGGTGCAATATCAAGGGACACGGCACGGGGACCATCCGGTTGCGCCTGATTGACACGGAGAGCGCCGAGCTGGTTACGACCGACCCACTGGTTGTCGAGGTGACACCCTTCAAAGGGCACGAGTGGTTCTTGACGGTGCGGACGACGTTTCCGAGCGCCGGCCTCTACAAGCTCGTGGCGCTCGTGGATGACGAGCCGCAGCTTGAGGTGCCCTTGATGGTCTGGCAGGCTGGTGCAGCGACAGACTTGACCGAGTCAGCACCGGAAGCGACACCCGATGAGTAACCGGCAGCGGTGGCGGCGCTCCGTGCTGCCGATGCCGCGCCGCAAGCGAGGGCAGCCATGAAGGGGCCCGCAGCCGTCCGTGAGCTGCAAGTATTCTGCGATCTGCCGGCAGAGGCGGCCATCTGCGAGGCAGCAGCGTTTTTCACGGAGCGCGGCCTAAAGATTACGCGGCAGGACCCCCATTCGCTCGGCCTGCTTGGTCCGACCGCCGCCGCACCCTCGACTGACCACCAGGCCGGCTCGCCCGCTACGCCATCCAGCGGACAGCAGCCCCCCTGGCGACCGGCAAGCTGGGCGCCGCTGATGCAGCGAGACAACCAAGGTACAGCACGTGATGCCGGTGCGGTGGCCGCGGTCACTGCCCAGGTGGACCCCGGCAAGTGCCGCGTCTGGCTGACGGTGGAAGGGCAAGGCGCGGTCGCGGCGGCAGCGGCGGCGCTGGTCGCCCACTGGCGCCCGCGCAGCGCCGCCGCCGCGACCGCGGTCACAGCCAAAGAGCGCAGCGTGTTCACCGAGCGCGGCTGGGCCGAGCGCGAGGCTGCCGTGCGCGCCAACTGGCGTCAGAGCGGAGTGCCACCGGCCGAGGTCGAGCAACGCCTCGATAAACTCCGGCAACGCTGGGCGCACATCGCCAACAAGACGGAGCCGGAAGGCGAGTAAGCGGGCCGGGGGTGAGGCTCAGTCTCGCCAGCGGGTGATCTCCACGGCCGCGGCGGCGAGGATACTGCCCTTGATCGGCACCTCCGGCTTGCGTAGCCGCACGCGCACCGCCGCTACCGGCGTCTGCCCAAGCACGGTTGCCGCGATGCGTGCTGCGACGGCCTCGAGCAACCGGCAACTCGGTCCTTCTACGATGTCGCGCGTCAGGCGATACAGCTGGGCATAGTTGACGGTATCCTCGAGATTGTCGGTCTCACCGGCCCGGCGTAGGTCGTAGGCCACCGAGAGGTCCACGATGAAACGCTGGCCAAGCTGCTGCTCGGCCGGATCAACACCGTGATAGCCATAGAAGGCCATCCCCTCCAGGTGAATCCAGTCGGTAGGTGCGGTCTGGGTTAGCGAGATAGTCATAGGTCCACGCAGACGATACCACCGGGCGAGACGGGTGTGTGGCGGCGGCTACGGCAAACGGTTGAGCGGGCGTGGCATACTTTAACTGTTTGGTGGGCGCAGCATGCTGCGCCCCTATGTATGGAGGAACCGCACTGTGAACACACTCGATTACGACCTGCTCGTCGTCGGCGCCGGGCCGGCCGGCCTCTGCGCCGGCATGTACGGCGGACGAGCCAAGCTGAAGACAGGCATCCTGGAAAAAGGTGTCCCCGGGGGCGAAATCCTCAACACCGATATTGTCGAGGATTACCCCGGCTTCCTGAGTATCACCGGCCCGGACTTGGCTGCCAAGTTCGAGGAACACGCCCGCAAATTCGGGGCCGAGATCATCCCCGACCTCGCGCTCGAAATCTACTCGGAGGGCGACCAGCACATCGTTGTCGGCGAGGAAGGCTCCTATCGCGCGCCCGCGGTGATCGTGACCGCCGGTGGCAACCCCCGGAAGCTGGGCGTACCGGGCGAGGAGCGCTTGAGCGCCCGCGGTGTCTCGTACTGCGCCGTGTGCGACGGCCCGTTCTTCGAGGGCCAGGACATCGCCGTCGTCGGCGGTGGCGACGCCGCCGTTGAGGAAGGCACCTACCTGACAAAGTACGCTCGCAAGCTGTACATCATCCACCGGCGTGACGAGCTGCGCGCGCAGAAGATCATCCAGGAGCGCCTCTTTGCCCAGCCTAACGCCGAGGTTATCTGGGATACGGTCATGGATGAGATCGGTGGTGACCAGCGGGTCGAATATACCACCTTGCGCAATGTGCAGGATGGGAGTACGCGACGCCTCGACGTGGGCGCGGTGTTCGTTTTCATCGGCTTCACGCCGAACAGCAACATCTTCCGCGACCACATCGAGCACAATGAGGCCGGCTACCTCATCACGAACAGCCTCATGGAGACCTCCATTCCCGGCATCTATGCCGCCGGGGACATCCGCGAACAGCTTGCCAAGCAGGTCACGACGGCCGTCGGAGACGCGACCACGGCCGCGCTGGCGGCCGAGAAGTACATCGAGGCGCTGCGCCACGAGGAGGCACACGCCGCGCCGGCGGCCGCCGGCTGACGGCAGCGCGCCCGCCTATCTCGAGGAAGACCCCTGGGACGATCCGGACGAAGGTGGCTACGCCGAAGAGCAGTCCACCTGGCGGCGGCCGCTCTTGCAGTGGCTGCTTACGGCCGTGGGGATCGTTTCGTTGGGCCTGGGCCTCATCCTCATAATGCCTGGCTTGCCACTACCGGGACCACGACCCATCCTCGCCACTGTGTTGCTCATCTCGGTAGGAGCGTGGCTGCTGCGTCTCGCGTGGCAGCGCTAGGGGAGCGTGCCGCGGCGCCCTCTCAGCCGTCGGGCCTGAACAGCAAGAGCAGGATCAGTACGGTCACTCCCACAGTGATAGCGCTATCGGCCAGGTTGAAGACGCTGAACCCTGGCACCGCGATGAAGTCAACGACGTAACCCAGCCGCACGCGGTCGAGCAAGTTGCCGAGGGCGCCGCCCATCTGTAGCGCCAAGGCGCTGCGGAGCAGGAACGCGCGACCGCGGAGCGCCCGATAGTAGAACACCACAGCGGTCATGATGGCGAGCGCTATCGGGATAAACAGGTCTCCGAGGTCGCGGAACAGGCCAAAGGCCATCCCCGTGTTCTCCACGTAGCGGAGAAACACGAACCCCGGTACGACGACGATCTCCCGTCCGGGGTCGGCGCCGGCCGGGCCAATCATGACGGTGATGATGTACTTGGTCAGTTGGTCGAGCAGGCACAGGGTCACGGCGGCGCTGACCAGAAACCCGTAGCGCCTGGCCGCCGAGTCCCACGACTGCGCCGCTACCGACGCGCCGCCTTCGCTCACCCCCGGCTGCTGGGCAGAGGGCACCATTTCGCTCATCATGCTACCGAGCCGGCGGCGCTCTCGACCGGGTAGCCTTCCTCATCGAGCAGCGCCTCGATGCGCGTTAGGGCCATCAGGCTCTCGTCATACTCCACGGTGACCCGCTTCCCGGCAACGTCTACCTGCACGGCGGCGATACCGGGCTGCGGCGTCAGCGCTTGCGTGATCGCGTGCGCGCAATGGTCGCACGAAACGTCCGGCACGTTGAGTTCGGTCGTGGTCATTGGTCTTTGTCCTCCCCATTGGCGTGCTGCTCCCGCCTCAACCCATGTCCTGTGGTAGCTCGACCCAGCGACGCTCCCGCGACGAAACCTGCACGGCCTCGGCGGCCTCCTGCGCCCATAGGCCATCGGCAAAGGTCGGAAAGTCGGTAAGCTCACCTTGTAGTGTACGCACGATACGGGCGAGATGGAAGGCGGGATATTCGTCAAAGGTGACCTCAAGCGCGGGCGGCGGCGCTAGCAGCGTGAAGCTGCCGCCCGGCTTGGCAACGTAGACCTCCGGCGCACCCTGGCGCTCGTCAATCGTCACGACGCTCCCAGCACTGCCATAGAGGGCAATGTGCCGGTAGGTCTGACGGCCGTGGGCCACCTGGCTCAGCTGCATCAGCCCGGTCACCCCATTCTGCAAGCGCACGAGGCAGGAGGCCGTGTCGTCGGCGGTGACTGGCGCGCGGCCCCCCTGCGGCCCGGCGCGCTCGCCAACAACGATCTGAGCGTGGGCGCACACGGCGGCGATGTCACCGAACCACCACCGCAAGAGGTCCAGCATGTGCGTCCCGATGTCCAGCACCGTGCCGCCGCCGCGCTCCGCCTGCATCCGCCACACGAGCGGCAGTGCCGGATCGGCCTTGATGCCCTGGAGAAACAGGACGCTGAAGTGATAGATCGAGCCGAGCTGCCCGGTAGCGAGGAGCTGCGCCACCTGCCGATAGGTTGTGCTCGACCGGTACGAGAAGTTGACCGCCGTCGGCACGCCCCATTTCATGGCCGCTGCGTGCATCTCGCGTGCTTGAGCCACAGTCGGCGCCAGCGGCTTCTCGCAGGCCACCGCCAGGCCGCGCTCCAGCGCCGCCATGACCATCGGGTGATGGGCGTCGTTGGGTGTGGCTACGAACACCGCGTCGAGCGGCGTCTGCGCCAATAGCTCGACATAATCGTCGTAAACGGCGCGCACACCGTACTGCGCGGCGATACGCTCCGTCTTGTCGCGGGTCGGCCCGAAGAGCGCCACCACCTCGGCGTCCGCGCAAGCCGCCAAGCCGGGCAGGATGACGCGCTGCGTGAACGAGCCGACACCGGCGACGGCAATGCGTAGGGGACGAATGGTGCCGGCCATCAGTCGCTCAACGGTGGCCCGGCTGCGGCCGCCGCGGCCAGCGCCGCATCGCACTGTGCCCGTAGCTCCGTCCGCGCTGCCGCCGGGGTTTCGTCGAGCGGCACGAGCCACGTCCCGTCTTCGGCACGGCGCTTGAACTCGACGGCCTGCTGCTTCAGATTGCGGGGGCTGACCGTCAGACGCAGGGGCATACCGAGGAGGTCGGCGTCATTGAACTTGACCCCCGGGCTTTCGGCGCGATCATCGTAGAGTACGGATAGGCCGGCAGCCTGTAAGTCCGCGTAGAGTCGTTCGGCCGCGGCGACCACCGGCTTGCGATTCAGGTTCAGGCCGACCAAATGCACGTCGTAGGGCGCAATCGGCGCCGGCCAGATGATCCCCTTGCTGTCATGGCTCTGCTCGATGGCCGAGGCGATCATCCGCGTGTGGCCAATGCCGTAGCAGCCCATATGGATAGGCTGCTCCACACCGTCCGTTCCCAGGTAACGCGCACCCATCCGCTCGCTATAGACCAGTCCCAGCTTGAAAACGTGGCCCACTTCGATGCCGCGGGCCAAACTCAGCGTGCCTTCGCAGTGTACGCAGCGGTAACCGGGACGAGCGGAGCCGATGTCCACCACGCTATCGGCCGCGTAGTCGCGGCCATAGCGAACGTTGCGGAGGTGCCAGTCCGGGCGGTTGGCGCCCGCCACTAGATTACCGGCATTGGGGACCGAGATGTCCACAACCACGCGCACACCCTGTAAGCCGACCGGTGACGCCGATCCGGCAACCAGCCCCGCCTGCTGCACTTCCTCGTCGGTCGCCAGCCACAGGTCCACGCACCTGAGCGCATTGGTGAGCTTGATTTCGTTGACCGGGATGTCGCCGCGGATCGCCACAAACACCAACTCCGGCTCGGTCACGCCGGTACCGTCTTCGCGGGCGCGGGTGCAGCTATAGAACACCGCCTTCAGCGTGCGGTGTGCGGGAATATCGAGGAAGGCAGCCAAGTCCTCAATCGTCTTGATGCCCGGGGTCCCGACTTCTTCAAGCGGCTCCGGCGGCTCGTCAACCACCTCGCGGACAAACTCCGCGCGCTCCAAGTTGGCAGCGTAATCACAGCCGGCGCAGCGAACGATCTGGTCTTCCCCGCTATCCGCAAGCATGATGAACTCGACGCTCTCTTTGCCCCCGATGGCGCCACTATCGGCCTCCACCGGGATCGTGGAGAGACCGCAGCGGGCGAAGATACGCTGGTAAGCCCGGTACATGGCTCGGTAGGAGCGGTCCATCGCCGCCTCGTCGGTGTCGAACGAGTAGAGGTCCTTCATGGAGAACTCGCGCCCACGGATCAGGCCAGCGCGGGAGCGTGGCTCGTCGCGAAACTTCGTCTGTATCTGGTAGAGCCGCAATGGCAGGTCCCGATAGCTACGCACCGTGCGTCGCACAAGATCGGTAATCACCTCTTCGTGCGTCGGCCCCAGGCACAGCAGCCGCTCGCGGCGATCCCGCAGGCGAAACAGGACATCGCCCATGACCGCATCGCGACCGCTTTCGCGCCACAGCTCAATAGGCTGCACCACCGGCATCAGCAACTCCTGTCCACCGGCGGCATTCATCTCTTCGCGGATGATCTGCCCGATCTTCTGCTCTGCCCGGAGTGCCAGCGGGAGCAAGCTGTACACGCCGGCGGCGAGCTGCTGAATGAGGCCGGCGCGCAGCATAAGCTGGTGGCTGATGGTATCGGTATCAGCCGGGACTTCCCGCTGGGTACGGCCGAAAAGACGAGAGAGACGCACTGCTTTCCCCCTGGAGGGTCGTTCGGATTGGGCCGCGGCTCCAAAAACGTTCAACGGAGCCGTGCCGACCTTGGTACAAGCTCATCATAGCTCAAGCCTGCCCCCATTCACCACTGCCCCACTCGATACACGCAGCGGCGACAGCGCCGGCCGGCACGGTCTGCGGAGCGGTACACTGTGGCCAGCGCAACACGGCGAGGGAGGCAACGTGACTATTCCGCTCCTACTCGATACCGACATCGGCGACGACGTAGACGATGCCCTCGCCTTGCTGCTCGCCGCTCGCCAGCCGGCGGTAGAACTGTTGGGCGTGACGACCGTGTACGGTCCGGTCCAGGAGCGCGCTCTGATTGCCCGCAAGCTGCTCGACACGGCGGGCCGGAGCGACGTGCCGGTCGCAGTCGGCGAGGGGGTCACGCTCGCCGGCCGGGACCCCGGTCGCGTGCTCAACTCCAGTCAGGGCTACGTGGACCTCACCGAATGGGAGCAACTGGCGGCCGCGCTGCACCCGCAGCCCGGCGTAGACTTCCTGATTGAGACGGTGCTCTCAGCCCCGGAGCCGCCGGTGCTCGTGGCCATCGGCCCGCTGACCAACGTCGCCGTCGCCCTGCGCCGCGAACCACGCCTGGCCCGGCGGCTGCGGTCGCTGATCCTCATGGGGGGACGACTCGGCGAGCACGCGGCGCTGGGTGAGCACAACTTCAACAGCGATGCGGTGGCAACCCAGGTCGTCATCGAGAGCGGCTGCCCGCTGTGGATCGGTACCTATGAAGTCACGCGACAGGCCCGCATCGGCGAGACGGAGCGTGCTGCGCTGCACGCCACCGGCGACCCGGCGTGTATGGCGGTGGCAGCCATGCTCAGCTTGTATCTGCGAGAGCTGCGGCGCCAGGTGACCTCGATGTACGACCCGGCCACGCTGACTCTCGCCTATACCGACGAGTTCGTCAGCCTACGGCGCGGGCGCTTCACCCTTACGCGCACCAGCGATGACCTCACCCAACTCCACTTCGACCCCCAGGCCACACCGAACGGCGCAGCCCCGGTGGCGATCCGTCCCGCGGCCTTGGTTGACCATCTGCTCGCGGTCATTACGCCGGGCTAACGCCGGAGGCGGGTGGCAGGCGGCGCGGCGTGCGAACATACGCCGGCGGTATGGAGAGATGCTGGGGACGACCAAGCGAATGCGCCTTGTACTCCCACTTGTGCGGGAATGACCGGGCAATGCCAACAGCGCCTAGCCGCTGGGCGGTGTGGGGATAATGACCACGCTTTCGTACACGGACGAGAAGACCGCCGCGAGCTGTGGCCCGATCATCCAGATAATCCCGATGACGACCAGCGCAACCACGGCAATAACGAGCGCGTATTCGAGGATGGATTGTCCAAGCTCACTGCGGTCTAGCGCCAGCAACGGCTGGGGAACAGTAGCAGAGCGCGCAGACCTTTCGTGCTCACGGTTGGACCCGGCCCCGTGCCAGCCTCCCGTACCTTCACTGGGCATTGTCTTTTCTGCCGCCCCCTTCCCAGTTGTTTCTTGCAAGCCTGCCCGCAGTAGCCCTGACTAGGATACTTGGCGGCGCGTCACTTTGCCAATGTACGGACATCGGAGGGACGGACGCCAGCGGTGTGCAGGTAGCCGCCCTGTGTACTCGTTAAGGGCTGAAGCGCGCTCCTCGAGGAGTGCGCCACGTCGTCACGATCAGCGATCGGCCTGGGTGAGCATCTCGATGGACACGATATCCAACATACGCAGGAATTCCCAGTCGTCGAGCGGCTTGCGGAATATCGCGGCGATCAAGCCCTCAACGGTATGATCAACCCGCGACGGATACGTCGAGGCCACGATCATCTTGGTCTTCTTCGTATCCCAATGGGTGCCGATCTCGCGGAGCACCTCTACGCCGTCGGTATCCGGCAACACCACGTCCATGATGACCATGTGGGGCTTCTCTTCCTTGACCAGATCAAACGCCCCTTCACCACGTCTCATCGCGATGGGCTGATACCCACGCATCCGCAGCTCGTAGCCCAGATCATCTTGCATATCCGGGTCTCCGTCAATGACCACGATCTTGTTACTCGGCCCATCCTCGTTCATCGCCACGTCTCCCTATGCCTAACGCCAAGGAATTTATTAGAGTAGTGCGGCGGCCGCAGGGCGCAAGCCCAAGCGCGGCAACAAACCGTTGCTCAACAGCCGCCTATTATACCGCCTTTGACCTTACCCCCGACTTTCTCTTGCCTCTCCTCAATCCTCGGCCAACAGCTTCCCATCACTATCGAACAAGAGCGCTTGCCGGGGTGAGTACCGAAGTCCTAACGGCTCGCGTGGCCTCCGAGCGACGCCCAGCGGCTCGCGGACCGTCAGTTCTACCGCGCCCAGGCTCACGGTCACGAGCTGCCGCCGCTCCTCGTGTCGTGGCTGCACCACCTCGACGGTTGCCGTAGCCAGACGGCCGGGATCGTCAGGCGGCAGCAAGGCAAGATCGTCGGCCCGTAGACCAACTGTGACCGGCTGGCCTACCCGACCCGCGAGCGTCCGCCCGTACCCTGGCAACTCGAACAGCGTAGCGCCGACCTCCACACCACTGCTGACGGCCACACCGTCGAGGAGGTTCATCGGTGGTGTACCGAAGAAGCCGGCCACGAAGCGGTTGACCGGCGTCGCCATGATCTCCGCCGTTGTACCGACCTGCTCCACGCGGCCGGCGCGCATGATGGCGATACGGTCACCGAGCGCCATCGCCTCGATCTGGTCGTGCGTGACGTACACGGCCGTGATCCCAAAGCGGCGCAGCAGCCGCTTGATCTCGACGCGGGCACGCCCGCGCAGCTGCGCGTCCAGATTTGAGAGCGGTTCGTCGAAGAGGAAGACCTTCGGATCGCGGATAATGCACCGCCCCACTGCTACGCGCTGCTGCTCGCCACCGGAGAGATGGCGGGGCATGCGTCCCAGCAGGTGCCGGAACTCCACGCCGAGGACCTGCGCCACGCGCTGCACCCGCTCGTCAACTTCGGCTTCGCGCCCGCGTAGCTTGAAGAAGAAGCCAACGTTGTCATAGGCCCGCATGTGTGGGTAGAGGGCATAGTTCTGGAAGACTAGGCCCACGCGCCGCTGCGCCGGCTCCAGGTGGTCAACAAGCTCACCGTCGAACAGCACGTTGCCGGTAGTTGGTGCCTCCAGGCCGGCAATGACCCGCAGCAGCGTCGTCTTTCCGCATCCCGACGGCCCCAGTACCGCGAGCGTCTCGCCGTCCGCCAGCGTGAGATGCACGTCGTCTAACGCGACCGTAGATGCGGCGGCGTCCTGGGACACCGCTGCCGGCTGTGCTCGTCTCCAAGGCCACGGAAAGCGGGAACGCGTCGGGGGAGCGAGCGGGTCGCTGGCAAACCGCTTGGAGACACCTACGAGCCGGATGGCAGCCATACACAGCCGCTCAAGAGAAGACTCGCCCGGCCTCGCGGTAGCGATCAATCGCCTCGGTCACGGCACGGTTGTCAATATGGGCCAGCAAGACGGCGAGAAACAGCGGAACGACGATGACGAAGAGCACGCCGCCCACGAGCAGGACAATGCTCCGCACGATCAGCAGGCCGAGGGTAAGTCCGAGGTTGTCCATGACGAGGAAGAAGGCGTTGCGCCAGACGCGCCGCACCGGCTGATCGAACTCTACGAGCAGCGGGAACAGGTAGGGCTGGAGCGCAAACCAGACAACCAGCAGGTAGAAGAACACGATGGATAGTAAGCCCACCCCCGGTATGCCAATGGTCAGATAGAACCAGGCGTTAAGCAGCAGCAACGTGCCAGCGGCCACATTGCTGGCGGCGAGGCGCGTTCCCGACCAGAAATAGCGCCGGAAGGCGGCGCGGAAATGGGTCGCCTCCAGTAGCTCGCCGCGTACAAACTCATGCGTCACGCTGTAGAGGGCCGCGGTGGCCGGACCGGCGAGGATCATGAGCGCGAGCAGGAGCGGGAAAGCGAGCACCGCCGGCGTAAGGAGCGCCGCCGCGTCTTCCGAGGCCTCCAAGAGTGTCGCATCCGTCGTAGTTACCGTCTGCACCGGCGAAAGCAGGATGAGCAGTATGAGGAGCGCCGGCAACGTGGGAACGAACCACCGCACGTTGATGAGAATCGTGCGGAAAGGGTCGTAATACACTTCGGCCAGCGAGCTGCGAAAATAGCGAAACGCCAGTCCCATGCTGCTTGATCCAAGTCCTGCTCAGAGATGCTCCGCCACAGCCGGCAACGGAACGGCAGTGGTCTTCACGGCGCCGTCATCGGACGACTCGATCCGCACACCGGGGACGGGGCGCGGCCACAGTATGCGCCGCACCTCGGCGGCCTGCAGAGCGTCCACCAATTCTTCCGGGCTGGGGTGGAGCGCGATGATCGTGCCACCTTGGCCCGCTCCGGCCAGCTTGGCGCCCAACGCCCCGGCGTCCAACGCAGCGGTAATCAGCCGCTCGTTCTCCGGTCCTGAGCCGCCGAGATCGCGCTGTATTTCGTGGTTGTCATTCATCAACCGTCCCAGCCATTCCCAGTCGCGCGTGAGGAAAGCGCGTTTGCCCTCGCGCGCCAACTTGGCGATCTGCAGGTAGCCCTCGACAACGGCCCGGTCCCCTTCCAGCCAGCGGTCCCGAATGGGCTTGTGTACTGCATGGGAGGAGTGCTGAATGCCGGTGTTCGCCAAGATGAAAGGGAGTGCCTCGCCGTTCCAGGCCAGCGGCTCTACCGTGGCATACGGCTCGGTGCCGACGGGACGGTAGAACTCCTTGTCGCGGAAGTCCAGGTAGTTGAGGTGACCGAACGTCGCCATATACTGATCCTGATAACCACATACCACGCCCAGGTAGTTCAACTCGATAGAGCGGGCTACCTCCGCGAAGTAGTGTGGCTCGTAGTGGATGTCTTGATGGGCGGCCAGTGTCCAGAGAGCGGCGGCGACCATCGCCGTCGAGGACGAGAGGCCCGATGCGAACGGCACGTTGCTCCAACACCGCACACTCGCCCGTAGCCCGTACCAGCGCTGATGGGCAATCACCGCGCGCAGAATGTCGCAATGGTCGCCGACCGGCTGCAAGTCGGCCCGGTGGCGAACGACCACCCGCTCCTGATCCGACTCCAGCGATAGCTCGTCCGCCGGCTCCACGCTGACATACGCGCGCTCGCCGAGCGAGCAGGAAATGACGCTCCCGCCGTACATATCGGTGGGATTGCCGACGATCCCACAGCGTCCCGGTGCCGAGCCTACGAGCACTGCTTGCCCCACTGCCCCATCCTTCTCCCCGGTATTGCACCTAACCCCCGGCTGCCCTCACCCCGGCCTCCACCGCACTCCCCCTCTCCTAAAGCTGCTCGCTCAGGCCCACGAGGTATTGGCGGATCATGTAGCCATACCGCTCGTCGGCGAGCGCAAAGTCAATGAAAGCCTTGAAGTAGGTCTCGAAGTTGCCGATGTCGTAACGCTTCTCACCGGCTCCCAGCGGCAAGCACCGGACCCCACCCCCCTGTCTGAGCAGGATAGCAATTGAGTCGGTGAGCCATAGCTCACCGCCCCGGCCCGGCAACGTGCGGTTGATCGCGTCGAAGATCGAACGGTCGAAGATGTAGCGCGGCGTGATTGCCAGCGTACTGGGCGCCGCAGCCACTTCCGGTTTCTCGATGAGATCGTCAATCTCGAAGGCTGCGGTAGGCTGAGGTGGGATGCCGGCAGTGGGCTGCACGATACCGTAGCGCTGAACGTCCTCGCGCCGCACCGTCTCCACGGCCAGCGTAGCGCAGGCGCCGTTATGGAGATGGTCTTGCAGCATCCGCTGGATCAGGCTCGGTCGCTGCTGACTCGTGATGATCGTGTCGCCATACGCGACGAGAAACGGCTCATCGCCGACAAAATCGGCCGCCAGCCGTATCGCGTCAGCCGGCCCACTCTGCACGCTCTGGCGCGTATAGAAGAGCGCGACATCCTCCTCGAAGAAGTTCAGCTCCTCGGCCAGATCGTAGGCGCCGGTGCGTACCAAGCGGCGCTCAAGCTCCGTCTCGCGATCAAAGTGGTCCTCAATCGAGGACTTCTGCCGCCCGGTGATGAGCAGAATCTGGGTAATGCCGGCCTCGACCATCTCTTCGACCACGTATTGAACGGCCGGCTTGCGGCCCACCGGCAGCATTTCCTTGGGCTGCGACTTGGTTGCCGGGAGCAGCCGCGTCCCCAGCCCCGCCACCGGGATGACCGCCTTGCGGATTGGCGCCGCGCATCCTCCGGCCATGTGTCTCCGCCTCCCTGCGTAGCGATCACGGCGCTCGACGCTACCGCCCTATTGGTCCGCCACGATAGCACAGCCTCCGCCGAGGGGCAACGCCGGCGGCGCGACGCCTTTGCTACACTCGCTACCGGCCCGTAGGTAGTTAGGTCGGTACGGATAGAGCAGGCATGACGCGCGTGCTAGGAGCGACCGAACGGAGCCGGCACCGTGAGCAGCCGCCTGTCTCCGCCGCTCCCCAACGAGAACGCTTGCAGCGTTATCTGGCCCGTGCCGGCATCGCCTCGCGCCGGCGAGCCGAAGCGCTAATCCGCGCCGGTCGCGTGCAAATCAACGGCCAACCGGCGACCGAGCTAGGAACGACCGTTGACCAGGACCGTGACCGCGTACTAGTGGACGGACACCCGGTCGCGGCGCAATCGGCGGTGGTGTACTTGGCGCTCCACAAGCCCGTGGGCGTCATCACCACGCATAGCGATCCCCACGGACGACCGACGGTGATGGAACTGGTGCCGGCCTTCCCGGGGCTGCTCTTTGTCGGTCGACTCGATGCCGAGAGTGAGGGCTTGCTCCTCGCCACTACCGACGGGCGCTGGGGCCAGCGCATCCAGCATCCCCGGTACGGCTGCGAGAAGGAATATCTCGTCCATGTCACCGGCCGGCTTACACCGCAGACCCTCCGCCGCCTCCGTCGGCCCCTCGACTTGGGCGAAGGCGACCGGTCAAGCGGGGCGCAAGTCACCGTTGTCGAGCACTCGGACGAGGACACGACCTCGACGACGCCGGCCGCGCATCACTTGCGGATCGTCCTCCGCGAAGGGCGTAAGCGCCAGATCAGGCGGATGTGTGCGGCCGTCGGCCTGACGGTGCAGCGGCTCGTTCGCGTGCGGGTAGGCAGCGTGGAACTAGGCGCTCTTGCGCCCGGCGGCTGGCGGTATCTTACACCCGACGAGGTAGAGACGGCGGCTGCGGCAGGGCAACACACGTGCTGAAGAAGGCACCAGCAGCCGCTGCACCGCCGCCCGAGGCCGAGTCTATGACCGGCTTGATAATTGCGCTCGACGGACCGGCTGCTTCCGGCAAGAGCACAGTCGGCCCGCTGGTGGCACAGCGGCTGGGCTACACGTACTTCGACACGGGCCTGCTGTATCGAGCGGTCACGCTGCTCGCCATCCGGCAGCAGGTCAGCCCCGACGATGAGCCGGGCTTGGCCGCGCTGGCGGCAACCATGGCTTTCGAGGTCCAGAGTGCGGCGGACGGCGGGACAACAGTGCTGCTCGATGGTGAGGATGTCACGGCGGCCCTGCGGCGTCCGGTGGTGAACCGCTACGTCTCGGCCGTCTCCGCGCTGCCCCAGGTGCGTGCTGCACTCCTGGAACAGCAGCGACGGCTCGCCGCGCCGGGCGGCGTAGTCATGGCCGGACGCGACATCGGCACCGTAGTCCTGCCGGACGCACACCTGAAGCTCTTTCTCACGGCCAGCGCCGAGGCACGCGCCCAACGACGCTATCGGGAGCAGCAGGCCAGGGGCGAGCACGGCACCTACGCGGCTGCGCTGGCGGCGCTGCAACGGCGCGACCGGCTCGACAGTAGCCGGCGCACGGCACCGCTGAAGGCCGCGGCTGATGCTATGATGCTGGATACGACGCGCCTCTCGGTGCCAGTGGTCGTCGAGAGGGTGCTCGCTGCGGTGCGCCCCGCCGTAGACAAGAGCGCCACTGCCGGCAGCGAGGGCACCGGGGCGGGCTGAGACCGGCCAGTGTATTCCGGCCATTCCCCACCATAACGAGCATGACTCCATCGAGCACGGTGCGCGCTAGGTCGTACCCAGGCTTCCTGTACGTCGTGTACTACATCATCATTGACCTTGTTCGGATCGTGACCCGGCTGCTC
Organism: Chloroflexota bacterium; assembly: GCA_965220865.1. Taxonomy (GTDB): domain Bacteria; phylum Chloroflexota; class UBA11872; order UBA12225; family JAJDUF01; genus JAJDUF01. Next base: position 261,360 of record OZ244848.1, on the reverse strand, counting down.
CTTGCGGTGCGAGTCACGGGCGGCGCCGACTTCCCGCGCACCGGGCCGGTGCTCGTCGCCGCCAACCACCTCAGCTACTTCGACATTCCCTTCCTACTCATCTTCATGCCCCGCCCCCCCATCTTCGTCGCCAAGCAAGAGGTGACGAACTTCCCGCTCGCCGGATGGCTGCTGCGCCAGCTTGGCACGGTCTCGCTCCGGCGCGGCGAGTCGGATCGCCGGGCCATCCGCCACAGCCTCGCTGTGCTGGAGAACGATGACGTACTCTTGATCTTCCCGGAGGGCACCCGTAGCCGCGGCGGCGGGCTGTTGGCCGGCCTACCGGGAGTGGGGCTGCTCGCGCGTCGCTCCGCCGTCCCGTTGGTGACTGCGGCGATCACCGGCACGGAGAAGCTCACCCTACGGTCGTTCTTCCGCTGCGGCCTCACGCTGACCATCGGCTCGCCGGTGACGTTGGAGGCACTGACACCCAACAGCCGCCGGGCAACCGCCGCCGAGATCACGGAGGCGCTGATGCAGCAGCTCGCGGCGCTCATGCCGCCGGAGTATCGCGGCCACTACGCAGACGTGGAGCGCGCCGGGGTTAGCCCCGGCGCGCTTGTAGGGCAGGTACAGGATTAATCATGCCTATCGTTCCTAACCCGCTCGGTTGGCCGGTTCTCATCATCGTGGTCGTCGTCATCATCGTCGGCACCGCCTACGTCATGTGGGATGAAAGCAAGCATCCCGCCGAGGACATCGGCGAGCAAGACGATCCCGATTGACCGGGACGAGGTGATTAGCTCGCCAAGTCCGCAAGCACCGGGACGAGGGCTTGCAGCTGCGCCTCGCGGCTCGCCAGCGCCGCCGACACCCGGCGCAGTTGCGGCGGGTTGAAACGTCCGGGGTGGCCGTAGTCGGTCTGTTCGAGCACGGCCCGACTACCGTCCACCTCGACCTCCACCCAGCGCCGCACCATGGGGTCCGGTGTCCCGTGCGAGTGATGGTGCGCTGGCAGCACTTCCTGCAGGAACGATACGCTCACTCGCAGGTTCTCTGATCCGGATACGCCGTCTGTCGCTGGCATGAGTACCCTCCTCCGCTCGATCTCAGCGCCACGATGTCGCGCCGCTGTTAGGATATTAATGGACCATGAGAGGACGTGATGCGGCAGCAGCTTGAGCGAGTACGTGGCACCAACGACTGGTCACCCCAAGACGCCCGGCAGCTACGCGACCTCGTGGCGGCGCTCGGCGCGTGCTTTGCCAGCTACGGCTATGAGCACATCGAAGTCCCGGTCCTGGAGCATACCGATCTCTTCCGCCTCAAGTCGGGCGAAGACATCCTGACGAAGCTCTATGCGTTCCCGTACCGTGGCCGCGACCTGTGCCTGCGCCCGGAGCTGACGGCCTCCGTCGGTCGCTACTACGTGGATCGTTGCCAAGCCGCGGCGTTGCCCCAACGCTTTGCATACGCCGGACCGGTGTTCCGCTACGAACGGCCGCGCCAGGGACGCTACCGCCAGTTCACCCAGGCCGGCGTCGAGCTGATCGGGCCGGAGGGACCGGTGGCCGACGCCGAGTTGGCCGCGCTGGCCTGGCAATCGCTGGCCCGCCTCGGTCTGGACGACCACCGCCTGGAGATCGGTCACTTCGGTGTGATGGCCGCCCTGCTGCGGACGCTGGGGCTGGACGACCGCGCTCGCAGCTTCGTCATCGCCAGCATGCAGGACTTGCGGAAGGCCGAGCGCGGACGCGCTCAGGTGGACGCCCGGCTCACTGAGCTATTCGGCTCCGGCGCGGAGGATCAGTCGCCGGGCGCTCCGGACCTGGCGAACGCCGTGGACCACCGGCAGCCGGACGACCTGCTGGCCACACTGCGCCGACTTGTGGCCGGGCTGGACGAGCAGCGCGCCCGCGAGCTGATCCTGGGGCTACTGCAAGCCAGCCACGTCAGCGTCGGACGCACTCGGTCGGCCGAAGACGTGGCTGCCGGCCTCCTCCGCAAGCTGCGCTGGCAGGACCAGGCACCCGGTATCCGCCGCGCGCTGGAACTGGCGGAACGGCTCCGCGCCGTGCGCGGCAATCCCCCGGAGGCTTTCGACCGCATCCGCCACGTGCTCACCGACTACCGCCTCGACCATGCGCCGCTGCACCGGCTGGAGGCGATCAGCGCACAGCTTGGCTACTACGGCGTCCCGCCCAAGGCTGTCACTATCAACCTCGGCTTGGGACGCGGCCTCCCGTACTACACCGGTATGGTCTTCGAAATCTACGCCGATCGCCTCGGTCCGGCCCAACAGCTATGTGGGGGTGGCCGCTACGACGGTCTGCTGCGGCTCCTTGGCGCGAACACCGATGTACCCGCCGCCGGCTTCGCCTTCGGTGTCGAGCGGGTCAAGCTGGCCTTGGACAGCCACGCGCGGACTCCGGCCCGCCCTACGACGCAGGTCCAGGTCATCCCGCTCGGCGCCGAGGATTACGCCTACGCCGTGACCGCGGCGGAGCAGCTGCGTCAGGCGGGCCTGCGCGTCGAGCTTGAGCTGATGGAGCGCGGGGTCAAGGGTACCCTCCGCCAGGCTGCCCGGCGGGGTATTCCCTTCTGCGGCATTGTCGGGCCGAAAGAGCGTCTCGGCGGCACCATCACCGTCCGCAATATGGCCGCCCATCAAGAGCAGCGCGTGGCACTCACCGACGCTGCGCGGTACTGTCAGGCGGACGTGGAGCCGGCCCACGCTGGCCCGCAAGCCGGCGGCGAACCGGCGGTAGGTACGCTATGACCGACCGATCTCGCGGCAGCGACAAGGCGACCGGCCAGGTGCGCTTGGCGCTGCCGAGCAAGGGGGCGCTGGAGGAGCCGGTCCTGAGGCTGCTCGCCGACTGCGGACTGACCGTCCGGCGCGTTAGCTCCCGGCACTACAGCGCGACCATCGCCGAGCTACCCGCGATCACGGTGCAGTTCCAGCGCGTTCCCGACATTGTGAGTATGGTCGAGGCCGGCGGGGCGGACCTGGGCATCACCGGCTACGACCTCGTTGCCGAGGCGCGCGACGAGAGCACTGACCTGCTCGTGCTGCATCCCGAGCTGCGGATTGCCGAGTGCGACTTGGCTCTCGCGGTACCGGACGACTGGCTCGACGTGGTGACGGTCCGGGACATCGCCGACCTCGCCGCGACCATGCATGCCGCGGGACGGGTACTGCGGGTAGCGACGAAGTTCTCCAACTTGACGCGCGACTTCCTGTACGAGAAGGGCATTACGCACTTCACGCTGGTCCCCGGACACGGCGCACTGGAGGCGGCGCCAACGACGGGCGCTGCGGACATCATCACCGACTTGGTAACTACCGGGACGACGCTCCGCGAGAACCGGCTCAAGCAGATCGGCGGCGGCACGATCCTGCATTGCCAAGCCTGCATCATCGGCAACAGCCGGCGGCTGCGCGCGGACCCGGCCGTCCTTGCGGCAGCGCGCACGTTGCTGGAGCTGATCGAGGCACACATGCGCGCCGCCGGCTACTTTGCGGTCACGGCCAACGTCAGCGCAGAGTCGGCGGAGGCCATTGGACGCCATCTCCTGCGGCGGCCGGAGCTAGCCGGGCTGCAGGGACCGACGGTGAGCAAGGTCGTCTCCAAGACGGCTGGGCAGCACGGCTGGTACGCCGTCCGCGTGGTCGTGCGCCAGGAGTCGCTCTTGTCGCTGGTGGACTATCTCCGCCGCGCCGGCGGCACGGATGTCACGGTGAGTCGGCTCGACTACGTGTTCGGCGACCGGAGCCGGTATTACCAGGCCCTCAACGAGCAATTGAAGCGGAGCTAGCACCCTCGGCCGAGCAGACGGCCGTCTAGGCGTCGGTCATCCTGGCTTGCAGGAAGGTCGCAATCTCCGTCTGCGGGAGGGTGGTCTGGTCACCGGAGCGCATGTCGCGGATCGTGGCCTGCCCGGCAGCAACCTCATCCGGCCCGAGGAACACGGCCCATGGGATACCCCGCTGGTTCGCCTGGCGTAGCTGCGCTCCAAGCCGCCGCGTCTCCAGGGGTAGCTCGGTATTGATACCCGCTCGCCGGAGCGACGCGGCGACGGCAAGGCTGTCTTTGAGGTGCTCGCGGTCGAAGACGGTCACGAGCACGTCGGTTATCGTGCGGATCGCGCCGCCACCCGCGCCGCCTAGCTCTTCGAGCACATCAACGAGGCGCTCGATTCCGAGCGACGTGCCGGTGGCCGGTTGCCCCCGGCTGGTGAACATGCCCAATAGCTCATCGTAGCGCCCACCACCGGTCACGCTGCCGATGGGACGGCCGTTGACGAGCTGGCCCACCTCCGTCTCGAAGATCGGCCCTGTGTAGTAGTCCAGGCCGCGAGCCAGCGACAGGTCCACTTGATAGCAGTGTGCCGGCACCTCCAACGCATTGAGATAGCCGATGATCTCCGTCAACTCGGTGATGCCGGTCGCCGCGAGGGGAATCTCGCCCAGTGTGCCCCGCAGGTCGGCCAGTAATTCATCAGCGGGGCCACGGAGCGCGACGAGATCGAGGAGGCGCGTGGCGGTCTCCTCGGGGAGGAACGGCTCCCGGCTCCCGCCTCCTGGCACTACGGAATCGTCGTCGTCATCGGCGGTCGCAAAGCGTGAGCCGCCGACTTCCCGCGTGAGTAGCTCCTGCATGACCCCGTCGCGCCCGATCTTATCGAGCTTGTCTATCGCCCGAAAGATGTCCGGCGCGTCCGTTTCCGGCACGCCGGCGTATTGCGCCAGACCGGTGAGCAGCTTGCGGTTGTTCAGGCGCACCGTGAATTCGCGCAGGCCCAGCGCCGGCAGCACCGTCGTAATGAGGCTGATGATCTCGGCGTCAGCCAGCATACTGGCACTGCCGACGATGTCGCAGTCGCACTGCCAGAACTCGCGGTAGCGTCCTTTGCGCGGCTTGTCCGCTCGCCAGACCGGCTGCATCTGGTAGCGCTTGAAGGGCTTCGGCAGTGTGGGATACATCGCCACGACCCGGCAGAGCGGCACGGTGAGATCGTAGCGCAAGCCGACGCGCCGACTGCCCCGATCACGGAACCGGTAGATAAGCTGGTCGCCTTCGGGGCCGTACTTGCCTTCGAGCGTCTCGGCCAACTCAATGGCCGGCGTCTCCAGCGGCTCGAAGCCAAACCGCTCGAAGGCGGTCCGAATGACCCCGGTGACGTACTGGCGCAAGAGCATCGTCTGGGGCAGAAAATCGCGCGTGCCGCGCAGAATACGGGGCTTGATCTTTGCGCTCATGGCGCCTCCATCTTGCAGTGAACCTCAGCCGGTGGGGTTTCCGATTGCGCGCGGTCACACGCTGGCCGTATCGCGGCGCTCGCATTGCCGCGGGCGGCAGCAGCGCAGACAGCGAGGATTCTACGAGAGCCAGGCTGGGGGGAACACTACGGGTGGAGTCTGCGTGTGGGGGAGATGACGGGAGTCGAACCCGTGCCGCTGGTTCCACAGACCAGAGTCCTAACCGCTGGACCACACCTCCCACGCCGCTGCATCTCGCAGCCATCGCGGGCGCTTTTGGATTCTACCAGGGAAGGCGCAGCAGCGACAACACCGGCCCGGATGCGGAAACGGCACGACTGGGCGAGCAGCGGCGCTCATGCCACCCCTCGCCCAGCCAAGTCTTCTCAGCAAGCACCTCTACCCGGCCGGCGCCGCCGCCGCTTCTTCGGAACTGGGCTGGCCGAACAGCGCCGGCGTACCATCGTCCTCCAACGCTGCGGGAGCGTCTTCGCCGTCCTCGCCGCTCTCCGCTGGGCCAGCTTCGAGCAGCTCCTTTTGACGTTGGCGCTCCAGGAGCGTCTGCATCCCGGTACCGGCCGGAATCAGCTTGCCGATGATGACGTTCTCCTTCAGGCCCAGGAGCTGGTCGGTGCGACCTTCGACCGCAGCCTCGGTGAGTACGCGCGTGGTCTCCTGGAAGGAGGCCGCCGCCAGGAGACTGTCGGTAGCCAGCGACGCCTTCGTGATGCCGAGCAGTACCGGCTGCGCAGTGCTTGGCTCGCCACCCTCGGCGAGGGTCTTCGCGTTCACCTCTTCATACTTGAACCGGTCCACCAGCGCACCGGGCAGGAGGCCCGTGTCGCCCGCCTCGTCAATACGGACCTTGCGGAGCATCTGCCGAACAATGACTTCGATGTGCTTGTTGTTGATGGATACCGCCTGGCCAGTGTAGACCTTCTGCACTTCTGTGGCCAGGTACTCCTGTACCGCGCGCGCGCCCTTGACCGCCAGCAGGTCTTGCGGACTGACAGGCCCATCCGTCAACTGATCGCCGGCCTCCACCAGTTGACCGTCCTCAATGCGGATACGGGCCGTTGCCGGCACCGAGTATTCGGCATCGTTCGGCTCTTCCCAGCGCACGATGACCCGCTGGCCTTCGCGCACGACCTGACCCTGCGTGGTGGCCCGCAACTGCTCCGTCTCGACCGGAACGAGGCTGTCCGCATCGTCCGCAACGGCCAACTGCTCCGAGCCGTCGGCTCCGTCGGTGGCTTCCGGCTGGGCCGGAACAACCCGCTGGGCAACAACGTCCCCCGGGTCAACCTCATCACCGTCCTGGACCACGATCTCGTAGCCCTCGGGAACGTCCAGCGTATCGGTGAGGACTTGGGTGTTGGTCACGTGAATCTTCCGCGGCTCGCCTTCGATGATCTCCGCCTTGCCGTCAATCTCGCTGATGAGCGCCATCCCCTTGGGTACCCGCGCCTCGAATAGCTCCTCGACGCGCGGCAACCCGCTGGTGATGTCCTCGCCGGCAATGCCGCCGGTGTGGAAGGTCCGCATGGTCAGCTGGGTGCCCGGCTCACCGACGGACTGCGCGGCAATGATGCCGACCGCGGTACCGAGGATGACTTCCTGGCCGTCCGCCAGATTGCGCCCGTAGCACTTGATGCAGACGCCGTGCCGTGCTTCGCAGGTCAGCGGCGACCGCACGGTGACGCTCGTTACCCCGGCCGCCGTGACGGCCTCCACGGCCGCCTCGTCAATCATCGTGTTCGCTTCAACCAGCACCTCGCCGGTCTCGGGATGAGCAATCGGCTCCGCAACGAACCGGCCGAGGACCTGCTCGCCGAGGTCGTCCTGCACGGCCTGCTCGGCCGGCGCCCGGATGGGGATGCCCAAGATTGTGCCGCAGTCCTCCTCGCGGACGATGACATCCTGCGACACGTCCACGAGCCGCCGGGTGAGGTAGCCGGAGTCGGCCGTGCGGAGGGCGGTATCGGCGAGACCCTTGCGGGCGCCGTGCGTGGAGATGAAGTATTCCAGCACGGACAGACCCTCGCGCAGGTTGGAGCGGACGGGGATCGGAATGATCTTGCCGGTCGGCGCCGCCATGAGGCCGCGCATCCCTGCCAACTGGCGGATCTGGTTGAAGCTACCTTTGGAAGCGCCGGACTCGGCCATCATATGCACCGATCCGAACGGATCAAGCTCCTTCTGCACCGCGTCGGTTACGCGGGTAGTGGCCTCCGTCCACGCCTCGACGGTCTTCTCGTACTGCTCACGCTCGGTCATCAGCCCGTCGTTATACTCGGCGTCAATCTCCTCGATGAGCGTTTCGGTCTCTTCCAGGATGCCCTGCTTCGCCACCGGAATCTTGATGTCGTCAATGCCCACGGTGATGCCGGAGAGCGTGGCATAGTGGAAACCGACATCTTTCACTCCATCTACGATCTCGGCGGTGCGCTCGCGGCCCACGAGCAAGAACGTGCGGGCCACCAGTTCTTTCAGCTTGCCCTTGTCCATGACGCGGTTCTCGTACCGAAGCTCCGCTGGTAGTGCCCGGTTGAAGAGCACGCGGCCGACGGTCGTCTCGAAGATGCCGCCGACCGGAACGGTCTCAATAGACGTACCGTGCCCCTGCAGCCCCTCATTGAGGACCATGGCCGCGTCGTCATCGAAATCGCTCGCGTTGACCTGCACCTTGATCGCCGTCTGGAGCCCGATCTCTCCCAGGTCATGGGCCAGCACGACTTCGTCGAAGTCCATGAACACACGGCCGTTGGTCATCTCTCCGGCTTCTGCGAGCGTCAAGTAGTAGCAGCCCAGCACCATGTCCTTCGTCGGCGCGACGAGCGGCGAGCCGTCGGCCGGGGACAACAGGTTGTGGGTAGAGAGCATCAGTTCGTACGCTTCCCGCTGGGCTTCGTGGGAGAGCGGCACATGAACCGACATCGTGTCGCCGTCGAAGTCGGCGTTGTAGGCCGTGCAAACGAGCGGGTGAATCTGAATGGCGCTACCCTCGACCAAGACGACCTCGAAGGCTTGGATGCCCAGCCTATGGAGCGTGGGCGCCCGGTTCAAGAGCACCGGATGGTCCTTCGTGACATCTTCGAGCACGTCCCAGACGACGGGCCGCGCCCGCTCCACAATGCGCTTGGCGCTCTTGATATTGGGCGCATGACCACGGTCCACCAGCTCCCGCATCACGAAGGGCTTGAATAGCTCCAGCGCCATCCGCTTCGGCAGCCCGCACTGGTTGATCTTCAGCGTTGGACCAACCACGATCACCGACCGGCCGGAGTAGTCAACCCGCTTGCCCAAGAGGTTCTGCCGAAAACGGCCCTGCTTACCCTTGAGCATGTCCGAGAGGCTCTTCAGCTTGTGGTTGGCCGAACCGGCCACCGCCCGGCCGCGCCGGCCGTTGTCAATCAGCGCGTCCACCGCTTCCTGCAGCATCCGTTTCTCATTGCGGATGATGATCTCCGGCGCGCCGAGGTCGAGCAGCCGCTTGAGCCGGTTGTTGCGGTTGATGACCCGGCGGTAGAGGTCGTTCAGGTCGCTGGTCGCAAAACGGCCACCATCGAGCTGCACCATGGGCCGGAGGTCCGGGGGCAGGACGGGCAAGACGGCGAGGATCATCCAGGTAGGCTCGGCGCCGGACTTGCGGAAGGCTTCCACCACGCGCAACCGCTTGGTCGCCCGCTTGCGACGCTGGATCGAAGAGGCGTGGACGTCTTCCCGGAGTTGCGCTGCGAGCGCGTCCAGGTCCAGACGCCGGATGATCTCCAGCAGCGCCTCGGCGCCCATGTCCGCCTCGAAGATAGGCCCACAGGCCTCCTGCACCTCGCGATGCTGGGCGTCGGTGAGGAGCGTCATCGGCTGGAGCTTCTCGATCTCCTGCCGGCGCGCCTGGACCGAGCCGTCAATCGCCTCGATCTCCTCATTCATCTTGCGCGCCAACTCGTCAATCTCGTCGTTGGCTACGCCGCGCAGATGCTCGGCCTCTTCTTCCAGCTGGTTGTGCAACTGGCGCTCTTCGAGGTCTGCCTGCCGCTCCACGTCTTCTACGTACTGCCGCGCCGCCTCCCGCGCTGCGCTCACGTGGTCGGCGGTCACTTCATCATCGGCACTCACGATCACGACGCCGGACGGCTCGAATACCACGGTCTCGTCGGCAGTCTTGCCGCTCAGGTCGGCGAGCGCAGCTTCCAGCACCGGCAGGGCTGCTTCCGCCACCTCACGGGCGTTGCCACGGCGCTCCTGCAGCGCCGCCAGCTTGTCGCGCAGCGCGGTCTCCAGACGGACCAGCTCCTGGTCCACCCGCATCTCGATCACCTGCTGCTCTTCGGTTGTGGCGCGCTCCAAGGCCGCCGCCTGCTCGACGACCTCCTCGTCGAGGTCGAACAGCCGCTTCCGCCGCGCCTCCTCGTCTACACTGGTCACAATGTAGGACGCGAAGTACAGCACCTTCTCCAGGTTGCGCGGCGACAGATCGAGGAGCAAACCCAGTTGGCTGGGAATTCCCTTGAAGTACCAGATGTGCGAGACGGGGGAGGCCAGCTCGATGTGGCCCATCCGCTCCCGACGCACGTTCGCCCGCGCGACCTCGACACCGCACTTGTCGCAGGTGATGCCGCGGAACCGCACGCGCTTGTACTTGCCGCAGGCGCACTCCCAGTCCTTCTGCGGGCCGAAGATGCGCTCGCAGAACAACCCATCCTTTTCCGGTTTCAGGGTCCGATAGTTGATGGTCTCCGGCTTGACCACTTCCCCATAAGACCAGCGTCTGATCTGGTCCGGCGAGGCGATCATGAGGCGAATGGCATTGAAGTCGTTAACTTCCAACATGGCTCGTTCCCTTGCCTCCTACTCTCGATCCTCTAGGCCTTGCAGATTGATGCCTAGCTCGGGCAACATGTCTACACCGGATTCGTCAACGAACTGTATCTGCTCGTTCTTCTCGTTGAGGATGGCCACGTTCAGGCCCAGGCTCTGTAGCTCCTTCACGAGCACCTTGAAGGATTCCGGTACGCCCGGCTCCAGGTTCAGATCACCCTTCACAATGGCCTCGTAGGTCTTGACCCGACCGACCACGTCGTCCGACTTGACCGTCAGCAGTTCCTGGAGGGTGTAGGAAGCGCCATAGGCTTCCAAGGCCCACACCTCCATCTCGCCGAACCGCTGCCCGCCCATCTGCGCCTTGCCACCGAGCGGCTGCTGCGTGATGAGCGAGTATGGCCCCGTGGAGCGAGCGTGAATCTTGTCCTCGACCAAGTGGTCGAGCTTCATCATGTAGAGGTGGCCGACGCACACGTCCTGGTGGAACTGCTCGCCGCTGCGTCCGTCGTACAGCTTCACCTTGCCGTTCGCCGGCAGGCCGGCCCGTTCAAGCTCGGCCTTGATACGCGCTTCGCTCGCGCTATCGAACACCGGCGACGCCACCTTCATGCCCAAGGCGTGCGCGGCCCAGCCCAGATGGGTTTCGAGCACCTGTCCGATGTTCATGCGGGAGGGACCGCCAAGTGGGCTGAGGATGATGTCCACCGCACGACCATCCTCAAGGTAGGGCATGTCTTCGACCGGCATCAACTGGGCAATCACCCCTTTGTTGCCGTGCCGACCGGCCATCTTGTCACCCTGAGACAGCTTGCGCTTGATAGCGACGCTCACGCGCACCATCGTGTTGACACCGGGCGATAGCTCGTCGCCCTCGTCGCGCGAGAACTTCTTGACATCAACGACCTTGCCCTGCTCCCCGGTGGGAACCCGCAAGGACGTGTCCTTCACTTCACGCGCCTTCTCACCGAAGATCGCCCGGAGCAGACGCTCCTCCGCGGTCAGCTCGGTCTCACCCTTGGGGGTGATCTTGCCGACCAAGATGTCGCCCTGGCCGACTTCGGCGCCGATATATACGATGCCGTCCTCGTCGAGGTCCTTCAGGGCATCATCACCGACGTTCGGAATATCGCGGGTAATCTCTTCCGGCCCGAGCTTGGTGTCGCGAGCCTCGACCTCATGCTTTTCGATGTGAATGGACGTGAACTTGTCCTCCTGCACCAAGCGCTCACTGATGAGAATGGCGTCCTCGTAGTTTCCGCCTTCCCAGAACATGAACGCGCACAAGAGATTCTGACCGAGTGCCAGCTCGCCTTGATCCGTCGCCGAGCTATCGGCAAGCACCTGTCCCTGGACCACGCGATCACCGCGCTCGACCGTGGGTCGCTGATTGATCGTCGTACCCTGGTTCGAGCGCACGAACTTCCGCAGCGTGTAGACCCGCTCCTCGCCGGTGGCCTCCTCCAGCACGATGATGTCGTTGGAGGTGGCACGTAGGACCTCACCGTCATGCTGGGCGACGACGACCTGACCGGAGTCACGCGCTACCTGAGCCTCGACGCCGGTGGCGACGAGGGGCGCCTCCGGCTGCACCAGCGGCACCGCCTGCCGTTGCATGTTCGCACCCATCAGCGCGCGATTGGCGTCGTCGTGCTCCAAGAACGGGATCAGCGACGTGCCGATGGACACAATCTGCTTGGGCGACACGTCCATCAGGTCCGCGCGCCGCCGCTCGACCGCCCGGAACTCACCGCGATAGCGCACCGCGACGCGCGGGTTGGTGAACTGGCCATGCTCGTCGAGCACGGCGTTCGCCTGAGCGATCATGTAGGTTTCTTCCTCGTCCGCCGGCAGATAGACAATCTCGTCGGTGACGTAAGGTCTCACCGCCAACTCGAAACCCTCACCGTCGGTCGCGGCGGCCACCAGTGCGGCGGCGTGCTCCTGCGTCAGCGTATCACCACCGGACAGCCCCGCCAGCCCGTCGTCGCCGGCAGCCGGCGGCGGCAGCTGCGGCTGCGTGGTCTCCGGGAGCATGCGCCCCACCAGCGTCGCCGGGTCCGTCTGCGGCGTGACCTGCACCGTGCGCGCCACGCGCCGATACGGGGTCTCGATGAACCCATACGGGTTGATCCGCCCAAAGGTAGCGAGGTTGCCGATCAGGCCGATATTGGGGCCTTCCGGCGTCTCGATGGGACAGATGCGGCCATAGTGCGAGTGATGCACGTCGCGCACCTCGAAGCCGGCCCGCTCGCGCGAGAGGCCGCCCGGCCCCAGCGCCGACAGCCGCCGCTTGTGCGTGATCTCCGCCAGCGGATTGGCCTGGTCCATGAACTGCGATAGCTGGCTCCCGCCGAAGAACTCCTTCATCGCCGCCGCTACCGGCCGGATATTCACCAGGCCGGCCGGCGTGGCCGTGGCCGCGTCCTGGATGGTCATGCGCTCCTTGATGACCCGCTCCATGCGCGACAGGCCGACGCGGAATTGGTTCTGGATCAACTCGCCGACGGGCCGGATACGGCGGTTGCCGAGATGGTCAATGTCGTCCGGCGTGGACTGCGGATCGTTGTTGAGCGCGATCAACTCTTCGACGATCTTGACGAGGTCCTCCGGGGTCATCGTGCGGCTGCGCGGGTTCAACTCATTGAGGATCTTGGCGGGATCCTCCGGGGTCAACGTGGGGTCGAGTGGGTTCAGTTCTTTGGCGATCTTGACGAGGTCATCCGGGGTCAACGGGCGATTGAACGGGTTCAGCGCTTCGACGATCTTGACAAGATCATCCGGGGTCAACTTGCGGTTGAGCTTGATCAGTTCTTCGACGATCTTGACGAGATGCCTCCGTGTCAACCCGCGCTCACGTAGTTGTCTGGAGGGACGCAGCCGGTTGTTCAGCTTGTAGCGCCCCACCTCGCCGATGTCATAGCGGCGTGGATCGAAGAGCAACGAATTCACGAGGTTGCGGGCGTTCTCCTCGGTGGCCGGGTCGCCGGGGCGGAGCCGGCGGTACAGTTCCATCAGCCCTTCTTCGTGCGAGCGCGCCGGATCGCGCCGGGTGCTCTCCCCAATGGTCGAGGCCACAAACGGATAGTCCGGGTTGTCATCTACATCGGCAAACAACTGGAAGAGCTTTTCATCCGTCCCCAGCTCGGAATGCGACGCGCGCAGCAGCGCTGTCACCGGGATTTTGCGGCGCCGATCAATCTTGACGGTGATGAGGTTGCGGTTCGACGTCTCGAACTCGAGCCACGCCCCCCGATTGGGGATCAGTTTGGCGCCGTAGAGCCGGCGGCCCGTCTTGGCGTCTTCCGTGGCCGTAAAGTAGACGCCCGGCGAGCGCAGCAACTGACTGACAACCACCCGCTCGGCGCCATTGATGATGAACGTCCCGCGATCCGTCATGACCGGGAAGTCACCCATAAAGATGCGCGATTCCTTGATCTCGCCGGTTTGCAGATTGTGGAGCCGAGCATCGACGTAGAGCGGTGCCGCGTAGGTCATGTCGCGGTCGCGGCACTGCTCCTGAGTGTATTTCGACTCCTCGAACGGGTTCTTTGGAACCGTCAGCTCCAGGGACAGGTTCTTCTTGGTGAAGTCTTCGATAGGGGAAATCTCGGCGAAGACATCACGAATTCCCTTCTCTTGGAACGAGGCAAACGAACGCAACTGCACCTCTATCAAGTTGGGCATGGGCAACACTTCCGGCGCCTGTCCGTACCAGCGGCGCTTGACGCCGTTCGGCGAGGTAACACGCCATTCGGCGGCACCATTCCCTGGTACGGTGGTTTCAGCGGCAGGAAGAGTCCGAGTCATAGCTTGCTCCTCACAACTGGGAAATCACGCTCACCGTCGGCACATCCGGGTGGCTCTGCTGACGGGCGGCGGGGTAGATACTCGACGGGTAGAGCGAGGGAAAAACGACAAAAAGCCAGGCGGCTGGGGCCGCTCGGCCCTGCCGGAGAGCGCAAAATACCGAGGTTATCACTGGACGTACTAGGAAGTATAGGGCCGCGCCAGCGTCCCTGTCAAGCTACGCGGCGGCCGCCGCCCGTCCATCATTCCCGATTCCCGCGCACCCGGGAATCCACGTCCCCCTGCGAAGCGGGGGTGCAATAGGGGGGCCGGTATCGGACCTAGTCCCCGACGCCAGGGTCCTCGCCATCGCTCTCCCCTGCGAGCCGGCTGACGCGCAGGGTCGCCGCCGAGAGGAGCGTGCGGCAGTGGTCGGCGAGCGCGGCTCCACGCTCGTACTGCTCCAACGCCTCTTCCAAGTTCAAGTCGGGGTGTCCTTCCAGCCGGTCTACGATGGCTTCCAGCTCCTGGAGCGCCGCGCCAAAGTGCGGACTATCCTGCCGTGCTTCACTGTTGCTCTCCATCATCCATCCGTCACTTATCCGTCATCCACTCTCGTTGACCGGCACTTGCCGCCCGGTCTCGGGTCCACGCGCCGGCTGCACATCAGTCACGCCGGCAACGATTGTGCCGTCGGCCAGGACGATATGCAGCAGATCGCCTACGCGAACCTCGGCCGCTCGCGCTCGCACGCGCCCGCTGACGGCATCGCGGACGATGGCGTAGCCCCGGCCCAGCACGGCGAGGGGGTTGAGCGCCGCTAGCCGGCCCTCGGCGGCCGACAGCGCCGCGCCGGCGCGATCCAAGCGGGCCGCCATGACTTGCCTCAAGCGCTCTGCGGCGCTCTCCAGCCGGGCCGCAGCCGCTTGCACTTGCCCTCGCCCGGCGCGGTGCAGACGGCTGCTCAGGTCGTCGAGCTGTCGAGCCAAGGCTGCGCCGTCCGGCACGACCATCTCGCCGGCGGCCGACGGTGTTGGCGCCCGCACGTCGGCGACTCCATCGGTGATCGTGAAGTCCACCTCATGGCCAACGGCGCTGACGACCGGCAGACGGGAAGCCGCAATCGCACGGGCCACCCGCTCGTCGTTGAAGGCCCACAAGTCTTCGACCGAGCCACCACCCCGCGCAACGATGACAAGATCCAGGTCAGGATCGTCATTGAGCGCGGCGAGCGCGCGCACCACCGCCGCCGGCGCCGCCGCTCCCTGTACGAGGCTAGGGGCCACCACCAGCTCGACTAGGGGATAGCGGCGACCGATGACTTTATGTAAGTCTTGCAACGCCGCACCCTGCGCCGAAGTCACGACACCGATGCGCGTGGGCCATGCCGGCAGCGGCCGCTTGCGCTCGGCGGCAAACAGCCCTTCGGCCTCCAACCGCGCTTTGAGGCGCTGGAACTGCATGAAGAGGTCGCCGAGGCCGGCGGGCCGGTGATCGGATACCACGAGTTGATACTGCCCCCTGGCCTCGTAGACGGTGAGGCTGCCTCTGACGATGTGGATACGCCCTTGCTCTGGTGCGCCCAAGGCCAGTCCTTGCCGCCGAAACAGGACACAGGCCAGCTTGCCCGAGCCGTCTTGCAGCGTGAAGTACGTGTGACCCGCGGCGGACGTGTAACTACTCGATACCTCACCTTGCACCCACAGATCGGCAAAGATCGGATTGGCTTCGAGGGTTTCACGTATCTCAGCCGTAAGCTCACTGACCGGCCAGATCGGAGCGGTCAGCGGCTCGGCCAGCAGATCAAGCAGCGGTTCGTCATTCATGGCGCTGGAGCGGCGGCCGGCGCGAGGTGTATGCGGAGTAGGGCACGGGGCAGGAGCTTCACCCCTCACATGATAGCGCAGGGCGGAGGCACCGGCGGTACATCCCCTCCCCCGTGCGTCAACACGGGGGAGGGTTAGGGAGGGGGCCAACACCAGTGAATACTAGCCCTGACTAGGCCCCCCTATGTCCCCCCGCTCCGCAGGGGGACAGGGCTACAGCGTGCTGCGCCCCTACGACAGCGGAGCCGGACCGGCGAACCGGCCGAGCGGGTTAGACGCTACGATAGTAGCCGGGTATGCTACTCACGCCCGGTACCACGCAGAAAGGAGAGAGTGCGATGACCGATCCGGCAATCAAGCTGACGGCGCTCGCTGCCGGCGCGGGGTGAGCGTCCAAAATGGGTCCGGAGGACCTGGCGCACGTGCTGCAGCCACTCAAACGCCCGTCCCCCCCCGATCTGCTGATCGGTCTCGACACCGCCGACGACGGCGCCGTCTATCGCCTGGGCGCCGACACGGCGCTGATTCAGACGGTGGACTTCTTTCCGCCCATTGTTGACGACCCCTACACGTTCGGGGCGGTTGCGGCCGCCAACGCCTTGAGCGACATCTACGCGATGGGCGGCGAGCCATTTCTGGCGCTCGCCATCGCCGGCTTCCCCCGCGAGCTGCCGCACGAGATCATCCGGCAGATATTCCGCGGCGGCGCCGACAAAGCCGGTGAGGCCGGCGTCATCGTCGCCGGCGGTCATACGGTCGTGGACGAAGAGCCGAAGTACGGCCTCGTCGTCACGGGGCGCGCGCACCCCGATAGCCTCCTGCGGAAAGATGGCGCCCGGCCCGGCGACGTGCTCTATCTCACCAAGCCGGTGGGCACCGGCGTCATTACCACCGCGCACAAGAACGACGCCGTGCAAGCGGCGCATCTCGACGCGGCGGTCGCTTGGATGCTCCGGCTCAACGGCGCGGCCGCGCGCCTCTTGCGAACGCTCCCGGTGCAGGCAGCGACCGACATCACCGGCTTCGGCTTGCTCGGCCACGCGCACGAGATGGCCGCCGCAGCCGGTGTACGTTTCGAGGTTGTAGCCGCAGATATACCCCTGCTGGCGGGCGCCTATGACTACGCCGCGGCGGACTTTCTGCCCGGTGGCCAGGAGCGCAACCGCGACTATCTGATCGCACCGGCGGACGGCGGTGCCCGCGTGACGGTAGACGCGGACGTGGACCCCTTGCTGGCAGAACTGCTGTTCGACCCGCAAACCTCCGGCGGCCTGCTCTTTGCCGCGCCCGCCGTGGCGACCGAGCGGGTAGAGGCCACTTTCGCCGCCGCGGACCAGCCCTTGTGGCGCATCGGACACGTGCAGCCGGGCGCAAACGTCCACGTCAGCTAACCGGCCCCGACTTCAGCGGGCAGCGTACCCCCTCTCTATCGCTCGGCGGTGGAGAGAGGGCCGGGGGGAGGCGCGGTCTACCTAACCCGCCTCCGGCCGAAAATGCACCGTCGGCTCGGCGTCTCCAGCCGGCAGCGTATCCAGCCGCGCGAGGCTGGCGCGGAGGGCGGTAAGCGGCGCGGCCAGGACTGATAAACGCTCTGCCGAGAGCGTGACGCCCTGCTCGGCGGCCATCGCTTGCAGCAGATTCAGCGCCGCTGCCTCTTCCTCGCCCGGTCCTGCCATTGCCGGCACTCCTTGTTGCACACTAGATTCCGAGCTGCCGGTTGATCTCGGCCTGGTAGCGTTCGGCCTGCCGCTCTTCGACCTCGGTCAGGCTCAACAGACGGCCCTCCACCGACGACTCGATCACGGCATAGGCCACGGCCAGGTCGAGTAAGCCTTCCTCGCCGCTGACCTCGGTGCTGCCGCCGCGGCGGATCGCCTGAAAGAAGTCGTATTGCTCCAGCGCAATCGGATCGCTCAGGCCGTGCGGCATGTGGCGCTCGCGCTCGGCGGCCGGGGCATCATGGCGGTAGACCTCGACGGCATCGCTACGAGTTCCGTCGTCCAGGTGCAGTCGTCCGTCGTGGTACGAGCCTCTGGACCCCCAAATGCTCCAGCCGCCGGGGACATGGAACTGATCCCCGTGACCGGCCCACGAGACGACGAACTGCCCGACCGTCCCACTCCCGAAGTGCAGCGTGGCGAAGGCCGTGTCCTCGACGGTAGCACGCACACGCTGGACGATCTCGCCGGACGAGTCTCGGTGGACGCGCTCGCGCTCGAACGTGCGGACCAGGCCGGAGACGCCGTCTATGTCACCGAGCCAGTAGCGAATCACATTGAATCGGTGTACGCCCAGATCAATGATCGGACCGCCGCCGGCGCGTAGCTTGTCGTGGCGCCAGGCTGTCTCGGCCACAATCCGGTTCGGCGACCAATCACCGGCGCCGATACCACCGCCCAAGGTCAGCTGAATCTGACCGAGGTAGCCCTCGTCCACGAGCCAGGCCACCGCGCGGGTACGCTCGCTATAGTGCGCGTTCTCCGCCGTCGCCAGGACGAGGCCGCGCGTGTTGGCCAGGTTCACCATGCGGTTCGCCGCCTTGATGGTGATCGCCAGCGGCTTCTCCACCAGGACGTGCTTGCCCGCTTTCGCCGCTTCCAGCGCAACGGTGTGGTGGGTATCGAGGGAGGTGAGGCAGAGCACCGCGTCCATGTCGTCTGCCGCCAGCAAGTCGCGGTAGTCGGTATAGATCGTTGGCAGCGGGTCCGGCTGGAAGTCCGACACGTACAAGTGCGGCGCTGCCAGCGGGTCCCCGGCCATGTCGGTGACCGGCGGTCGCGGCGGCGGGCCTACGCCGCGCTGCCGGAACATCTCCGCATCCTCGCGTCGGCGGGCACTGAGCGCCGTGACCACGATGTGCGCGGCCCCGCTCTCTGCCAGTGCCTTCAGGCCGTGCAGATGCGCCGTCAGGATGCGCCCACAGCCGATGATCCCCAAGCGCAGGGGGCTGGTGGAGGAGAGATTAGCGCCGCGCCACGGACCGAGTGTGCGGACCGATGACTGTGCTTCAGGCTCGTCAGAGTAACCAGGATCAACCATTGCTTCCCTCGCGTCATAGTCTGTAGGCGTTCAATATAACAGGTGCCGCCGGAGGTTACGCCATCCAGCCCCACTCGTCGGCCGCTCAAGGCCGGGACCCGGCGGTCCGGCGCCCATGTGCAGCGTCCAGTTGGCACCGATGATAGGCCGGCTGGATGAGCGGCAGCTCGCCAACGGGGAAGGCCCGCACCTCGGCCGCATCGTCGCCGGCGCGTAACGTCCCACCAGTGACTCGACCGAGATAGGCCGGGACCAGGAGCAGGGCGCGCGGATCGTCCCGGACGAGCGTGGCGGCAACCAGTGCCTCGACGACGATATCCAGTCCGGTCTCCTCGCGCATCTCACGCACGGCCGCCGCCGCCGGTTCTTCACCATAGGTGACAAAGCCACCGGGCAGCGCCCAGGACCCCTTATACGGCTCGATACCTCGCCGCACCAGGACGATCCTTCCCTCCCAGGGCACAACGACATTCACGCCCAACTCAGGGTGAGGATAGAACGTCCACCCGCAGGAACCGCAGCGCAACGGTGGCGCGGCGACGCCGGCCAATCGAGCGCCGCACTGCGGGCAGTAGCGGAACTGTCGCAGGGGATCGTGCGGGAGCGGTGTCATCAACTTGCTTGATGCTGCTATTCCGGTGGTAGGGACACAGCCCGCTGTGCCTCTCCGCAGCCGTGCCCCGTCTTCAGCGGGCGATTTGCGTCGCCTCACCGACAGCCAAGACGCGCGTCTCCGCCGCCAGTCCGGCGGCTTCCGCGGCGTCAACGAAGAGGTGCGGGTCAATGGTGTTGTGCGGCATGACCGCGAAGTGCATGGGGATGACCACGCGCGGCGCCAGCCGGCGCGTCAACTCCACCGCCTCTAGATACGTCATGTTGCCGCCCCGGCCGTTGATGCACACGCACAGCACGTCAATATCTTGGGTCGCCGGCGAAAACAGCCGCTCGTTGAAGAGCGTATCGCCGGTGACATAGATGCGCACGGCACGGCCGCCGTGCCCCACCGTAAACACAAACCCCACCGGGTCGCCGGTATGCTCGGCGAAGACGAAAGCCGCTCGTACATCCGAACGTGCCGGATCGCCCAAGGTTAGCTCGTCACCAACCGCGACGGTATGCACTCGTCGCGCATCCACGCCTAGCTCGCCCAAGATACGGGCACCCTCAACCGCCGCATAGAACTCGGTGCTCGTATGGGCGGCCACGGCCGTTAGCGTCTCCGGATCGTGGTGGTCGTAGTGGCTATGACTACTGAGCACAGCGTCCACGCGCAACTCCGACGGTGCCACGGGCGGCGGGTTGAGCCGCTCGATGCGGCCGCGCCCGCCGCCGTAGTCCGTCAAGTAGGGATCAACGGCCCACGTTACGTCGCCCGGACTGCGAAAGATAAACCCACCTTGCCCTAGCCAGCGCAGCGCTACGGCACCGTCCGGCGGCCGCGCCAAGAGTTCAGTCACTCCATCCCTCCATACCATCGGCAACGTCGCCGCAACGCCGTTACCCGTGCGAGTACCGCAGCATACACGAACGCTGCCGGCTTCAGCGGGGGGTATGGTACCCTACCACCGTCCTCACGGAGCCGGCCGGGCAATCTTACGGATTGCCTTGCGGCCCGTCACAGCACGCCAATGCCGAGGAGCAGATGGAGCCTCAAGCAGCACAACGCAGCGGCGGCATTACCGATCAGTTTCGGCTCGATGGCCGCGTCGCCCTAGTCACCGGCGCCAGTACCGGTATCGGCGCGGGCGTGGCCCAAGCCTTCGCCGAAGCCGGGGCCGACGTGGCCCTCGCCGCGCGCACCCAAGCCGACCTCGAACGGGTAGCGGAGACCATTCGCGGCCTCGGGCGTCAGGCGCTCGTAGTCCCAACGGATATCCGCGACCTGGATGCCATCGAGCGGATGGTTGCCCGCACGGTCGAAACGTATGGCCGCCTCGACATCATGCTCAATGCCGCCGGCGTGCAGCGTCGGAAGCCGATTCTGGAGGCCACGGCAGACGACTGGCACTACGTGATGGATGTGAATGCGCGGGGCGCCTTCTTCACGGCCCAGGCTGTCGCTCGCGTCATGGTGCCGCAGCAGGCGGGCAAGATCATCCATATCGCCTCGATGACGAGCCATCGCGGCTTCTCGGACATCGCGCTGTACGGTTTTTCCAAGGCCGGCATCGTCCAGACGACGAAGACGATGGCCGTGGAGTGGGCGCGCTACAACATCCAGGTCAACGCGATAGCGCCAGGTTGGATCACCACCCCGATGACCATCACTATGAACCAGGCCCGCAAGGATTGGGTGAACGCTCACAAGCCACAGGGCCATTTCGGGCTGCCATCCGATCTCGCCGGGGCAGCGGTGTACCTGGCCAGCCCGGCCTCCAACTACGTCACGGGCCAGACGTTCAACGTGGACGGTGGCTTCACGGCCGGCCACCCCTGGCCGAGCCTCGACGACGAGTAGGTGTCAGCCGGCTGTCAACGGGCGGCGCCGCGCCGAGATCGTTGCTCGGCGGGCGGGAGTAATCACGCGGCAGAGGGAGCGCTCCAGGCCGCCGCTTGGTCCGGGGACAATGCCTGCTTAAGCTCGATGCCGTGCCCGTCCAGGTCCTCGATATAGATCGAGCAGGTGCGGCGGGCGGCGCTGCCCCGCCACACCAGTTCGCTCCGCAGCGCGACCCCGCGGGCGCGGAGCGCGTCGAGCAGCGCAGCCGGCTCCGACGGCCGGATCATGATACAGACGTGGTTGAGGCCCCGGCTGCGCCGCTGCGCCGGCGGCGAGTAGTCGGGCGTCCGCATGAGAAATACGTTGTGCGGCCCGGCATCGAGCACCACGAACGTGGCGCGGTCGGCCGCATCGCGGTCTGCCCAGTCAATGGTCAGCCCCAGGACTTCGGTATAGAACCGTAGGGCAGCGTCCGCGTCGCGCACGTGCAGGTTGACGTGATCGAGGCCCGTCGGCGCGGTGAGCGGCGCTGTGTGCTCGGCTTGCGGTGCCGCCGACTCGACTACCTTGGTCATCACGACGACCTCCCCTTCCATCTACCGCCCGAAGTGGACACAACCGACGCCAACTCTCAGTCTAGCAGGAGCCGTGCGCCTCCAATCACCAAGTCAATCGCCTTCGGTGCTCCAATGCCGGCACGGCGCTGGGCAATTCCCGGTGTGCGAAGGGGTGTTTGTGCCGTATAATCGCTAATCGTCGAGCCGGATTCCCGAGCGACGTTTTGGAGCGAGCCTTGGTGAGCAGCGCACCCGTCGAACACTCTCCCGCCAGTAGCGCCGGTGGCACCGCGGAATGGAGCGTCTATACGCTGGCGCCCAAGAGCGCTTTCAACCTTGGGCCTCGGGGGCACGGAGCACAACGTCGGCTCGGCCTCTTTCCCTCCGATAGCCTCTTTTCGGCACTGTGTACCCAGCTACGCGAGCTTCGTGGCCGGGCCGCGCTGGAGCGGCTACTCGACGAGTTCATCGCCGGCGACCCGCCATTCCTGGTGAGCGGGCTTTTTCCGCGGCTGGGGCCGGTCCAGCTCTTGCCCCGTCCGGCAACGCCACCGGCGGCCCACGGCTCGGAGGCGAACGGCCGGCTCGACTATCGCACCTTCACCCAGCTGGAATGGCTCTCTTGGTCGGTATTCGAGCATTGGGTCGGTGACGCGATGGAGCCGGACGGTGCTATGCCACCGGCTGCGCCCCAAGGCGGCACGATCCGGCTGGCCGCCGCCGAGCACTGTCAGGCGGCAGACGCGCAAGCACTGGTTCGCCAGGGACCGGCGGGCGGCGCCATTGCGTGGCAGCACGGGCAGCGTGTGCGGACCGTCACGGGCCGCGATGGACGAGGCGTGCGCGCTTACACACGATCCACCACCAGCTTTGCGCCCGGCACGCGGCTGTCTCTGTTTATTGCGTGGCGGCGCGACGACTGGCGCGAGGCACTCGAACAGACTCTGGCTGCGCTCGGAGATGGCGGCCTCGGCGCCGACCGCGGCGTCGGACATGGGTACTTCGCACTCGAAAGCGTAGAGACCCGGCCGGCCCCGCAGCTACCGGGCGCGAATGGACTCGTGACCTTCGCCCTGCTCTGCCCTACACGCCCGGAGCTGGCGGCCGGCCTGCTCGCCCATCGCGACGCTGCCTGGACGCTCGTGGAGCGGGGTGGTCGCGCCGGATCACCCGAAGCCGCCGGCCAGCGACGCCGGCGCGTGACGATGCTGGCGGCCGGCTCGGTCGTAGCGCCACCGGCGGACTCCGGTGAGGGCTGGCTAGGACAACTGGTGGACGTGACACCGGACCCGGCGCCCGGACACCGAGTATGGCGCAACGGCTTTGCCTTCGGGTGGCCCCTCCGGCTGCCGACCCCGGCCGACCCACCGCAAACATAATGAAAGCTGTCAGGGCATGAGCGTAACGGACCGGTCCCGGAAAGAGCGCGTGCAGGCGACGATCAGCGTCTTGACGCCCCTGCACGCGGAGCAAGGAGAGCTACTCCACCGCAACGTGGACTACCTCATCCACAAGGGCCACTTGCTGGTCTTCCGTTTGAGCGGTCTGGAGCAAGAGTTTGGCGCAGAGGCCCTGGCCAATCAGCCGGCGTTCCGCTTGGCGGCGCTCGGCTCCGGAGAGAAGCTGGCCGGTCTGGCCGCCTACCGTCTCGCCCTACCACCCCGGACCCAGATGCCCGCGGAGGTACAGGCGTACCTCCGCGATGCCTTCGAGCAGCCCTACATCCCCAGCAGCATCCTGCAGTCGGCATTCGCCGTCGCGGTGCGCCGGCAGCGGAGCCAGGCGCGACAGGACGCTCGTCCCCAAGAGGACGAACCGGCTGCGGCAACAGAGGAGGGAGCAACCGACGAGGGCACTGCACCGGCGCAGCCGTCCTCCGGCGGCGGGCGGCAACGTGGCCGGCGCAGGCCACACGCCGATCCGCTCCGGGCGCTCGCCGTGACCGACTACTATCCCTCCGCTGACGCCCTAGCGGACGGGCTACTGCGTCTGCTCGAAACGGGCGCTCGCGGCCAGAGCGACACGCCCGATCGGCCCAATAAGATGGGCGCTGGCGAGACACAGGTCAAGCGACCGGGCGCAGCGCAGCAGCAGCCGGAGCGCGTATGGCTGGAATGTCTGCCCCCGCAAGCGGCGCTGACCGGCACCGTGACCTTCGATCCGCGGCAGCTGGCTACCCGCCGAGGACACGCGCTGTCTACCAGCCCCGGAAGCGTTGCCGAGATCATCGCTGCGTGTCAGGCGTGGAGCGAGCAGGTGATGAACGCCGAGCACGAATGGTGGCGCCAGCAACCGGCCGCGCAGTCGGTCGTGGCCGTGTACGACGCGCTCCAAGCCCACCGTGCTCACGCCGCCCGTGACGATCTGAGTACGCTGCTGTGGCTCGGTTGGGGCACACGCTGGCACACAGCCTCGGTAGCGGCACCGGAGTCTCAAGGAAGCACCGGGCCACGATCAGCCGGCGAGCGCGCCCGGCGGCAGGTCATTCTGTCCGGCGGCAGCCGCCCGGCCGGGCCGCTGGGGTGGGTCCGCCTCACGCTGCGTCCTTGACACACCGGCCTGGCGAGATGTGGGGAGCCAAGCGATTCACCGGGTCGTTGCTGTGGTGGGCTGCCGGTCTCGCCGCCCTCACGCTCATTACACGGATTCCCTTGCGCTCAACCCAGCTCTTTGCCTGGGATTCCGCCAATTTCGCCCTCGCTCTCCAGCACTACAACGTAGCGTGGCACCAGCCCCAGCCACCCGGCTACATCCTGTACGTCGCCGCTGCCCGGCTCGTACACGTTGTCGTCGCTGATGCCAACGCCGCCTACGTCTGGCTGTCGGTATTGGCCAGCGTCGGCGCCGTCTGGTGTACGGTACTGGTGGGGGGGCGCCTGTTCGGCGCGCCCACCGGCGTCCTCGGCGGGCTGGTCCTGACCACTAGCTCGCTCTTCTGGGGACAGGGCGAGGTGGCCTACCCCTACGCCTTCCTGGCGCTCTTTTCGTCGCTGGTCGTGCTGCTCGCGCTCCGCAACCGCAGCGGCGACACGCCCGGTGGCCGCGATACCACGCTCGTCAGCGCCGCTCTGCTGGCTATCGCCGGCGGCTTTCGACCGGAGCTGGTGCCCTTCCTGCTGCCGCTCTGGCTCTGGGGAGCTTGGCGGCGACCAAGATGGCGCCGGCTGGCCGGCTTGGGGCTGTTGGCCGTGCTGATCGTCGCTTGGTACGTGCCGATGGTCTGGCTCAGTGGCGGCTGGCAGACCTATCAAGCAGCATCCGGCGGCTACTTTCTCTACTTCCTGCGCGCCACCTCCGGCTTCGGGAAGCTTCTGCTGGCCGTACTGGAGAACACCCGCACGCTCGTCGGCTACACGTACAACGGCCTGGGACTGGCGCTGCTGCCCCTGCTCTATATCGCCGGTCGCTTCTTCGCGCCGCCACGGCTCGTGAGCGATACGCGCGCGCAGGTCCTTGGCCTGTGGCTGGCACCGCCGCTCGCCTTCTACCTGCTCATCCACATCGGCAATCCCGGCTATCTGCTGTCATTGCTACCGGCACTCTGCCTGCTCACGGCGCACGGCACGCTCGTCCTCGCTCAAGACACCGCCCAAGCGGTGCGGCTCGCCCGGCCGGGCGGCGTATTCCCCCTCTCCACCATGTGGAGAGGGGGCCGGGGGGTGAGGCAAGAAGAAGACCAGCCCGCCCCACGGTGGCCGCTCTATGCCGCCACCAGCCTGATCGCACTCATCGCCCTGAGCAATGCGGCGCTGTTCCTCGTCGCCGACGGCGAGGGGCGGCTGCGCGAAATCCGCGCGATTGACCGCATCCTCAGCAAGCAGGTCGCGGCAATCGAGGCGCAATTTCCGGTCGAGAGCACGCTGATCCTCGCCTACGACCGCTCGCGCCAGCTGCGCTACTACCTCCCGGATCATCGCATCGAGTTGCTCTTTACCGAAGCGGTCGCAGTCGCGGCCCGGGGCTACGACCCCAGCCGCTATTGGGAGCGCCGAAGCACGCTGACGGTGCCGCCGGGCATTACGCACATTGTGCTACCCGATCTCGGCGAGAACACGAGCGAGCATCCGGGGGCGGTGCGCCGTCTGGACTTGGGCGACGGCGTGGAGTTGCTTGTGGCCGAGGTTGCGAGCGGCGACATGGTGCGCTACGGCTACCGCTACGTCGCGGTGGAGCCGGCGGCCGAGCACTAGCCGCGGCCGCTCCGGTCGGAGACCTCTGCCTACAGCGCCGACGGCAGCAGGCGCATGTCCGGGACGTAGGCCCGCGGCGGCAGGGACGCCACGAACAGGCACGCAGCCGCCACGTCTTCGGATTGCAGCGCGCAAGCAACCACCTCCGGCGGCGTCGGCACCGGCCGCTTGTCCAGGAGCGGCGTGTCGGTCAACCCCGGGAACAGCACCGTACAGCGGATACCGTTGGCTTTTTCCTCGGCCATGGTGCCGTGCGTCAGGCCGACCATGCCGTGCTTCGTGGCCTGATACGCCACGCCGGAAACGTCCGGCGCCTGCACTGCACCCGACGACACGTGGATGATGACTCCGTCGCGCTGCGCCCGCATCGCCGGCAGCACCGCGCGGGTGACGTTGAACGCACCGGTCAGGTTGATGTCCACCATGCCGTCCCACGCCTCCGGGTCGAGCTGCGTGAGCGCCCGCCGCTTGATGTTGGTGCCGGCCGGGTTGCAGAGGATATGCAGCGCACCGTACCGGTCGAGCGTCACGGCGACCAAGGCGGCCACGGCCGCGCGGTCGGTCAGGTCGGTCGGGCAGCTGAGGACGCGGCCGCCGGCAGCGCCGATTTCGTCGGCCAGCGCTTGCAGCAGATCGCCGCGCCGCGCTGCCAGCACGACCGCCGCCCCTTCCTGGGCAAACAGACGCGCCGTTGCCTGACCCATTCCGCTGCTCGCCCCCGTCACCAGCGCCACCCGCCCATCCAACATGCCCATCGAGCCGTCTCCTCTCACCGGAGCGTAGATTTCGGGACCATGGTAATCCATGCCATGCCAAGTACTACCGCTTAAGCTGCCGCCCGATCTTCGACGACCAAGGTGCGACCGACGGCGCGCAGCGCCCTTTCGACCGAGCTGATGTGGGAGCGATGGTCCGGATTGACCAGCTTACGGACGGCGGACTCGCTCAGGCCCAGACGCGCGGCGAGGGCAACCTTGGTGATACCTTGGGCACGCATGGCCGTGTAGAGGGCCAGCTTGGCGGCGACAATGGGGGGCACGGCAACGAGCACCTGCCCAGCAGTGGCCGGGCTGTAGGCGGGGATGTCTTCGCGGCATTGCACGTAGGCGCCCAAGGCAGCGACCAAAGCGTCCTCGGCTAAGAAAAGGGCCTCCGCTTTGGTCCTCGCGCCGGTTATAGCCCCGCGCACGTCGGGGAAGGTCACGACAAACCCTTCCCCGGATTCCTCGTCCGGGCTGAGATTACAGGGATAGATGTAGCGCATGTGTCAGAAGTCCTTCCTGGCGATGCCGAGGTCCTTGAGCATAGCCATTAACATACCTCTGGAAAGCTCACCGTGTTTGACGACGGTAAAGCGCGTGCCGAGGTAGAGGGTGCCGTGGCTGCCTTTGCCGCGACGCGGGTCGAAGCGGCATTCCTGTCCTGTCTTGCGGGCATATTGGCGGGCGCGCCTGACGAATTCCCGGCTGCTCACAGCCTCACTATCGCACCTTTCAGTGCGATTATCAAGCTGGAACAGTTCACCGCTCCGCCAGCGGACACCCCCTCCCTATCGCCTGGCGATGGAGGGGGGGCCGGGGGGTGAGGCCCAAGGCGCAACCATCAGCACTCGGAGTAGCCGCAGGAGTAGCACTTCTGGCAGCCCTCTTCGTGGATCAGCGCGGCGACGCCGCACTGCGGACAGAGGTCGCCGGGGCGAGCGAAGGCCTCGGCCTCGGTCCGGTGGCCATTGGTAGCCGTCGGCTGCTCGCTCATCGCTCCGTTCGTCGCCACCATGGTCTCGCCGTCGGCCGGCTGGCGCTCCGCCAGGTATTCGGACAGCACCTGTGCGATACCGTCGGGCAGCGAGCGGACTCGCTGCGGGCCTAGGCCCATCGAGCGGCCCCCGCCGATCCCCGATAGCTGGTCCACCACCTGACCGAGGCGCTCGACGGGGCTGAGCGACGACGGCAAGCGCAGGATGATCGAGATCAACCGGCCCATCGCCTCGGCGTCGGCCGCCGTATCGGAGCCGGCCTTGCCGACCTGGGTGAAAACCTCGAACGGCCGTTCGTCGCCGTTGTGATTGACGGTCACGAACGCCGTACCCAGCGGCGTCGGCTTACGGTAGGTGACGCCGTGCATCGCCCGCGGCCGCGGCTTGACCTGCGGGGGCGACTCCAGGCCGTGCAGACCCAACTGCACGGCCTCGGCCTCGCTCTCCTGCTCCGCCGCCGGCGTGTCCGGCTCCTCGATGTGGGAGAGCACCCCCTCGCGGCAGCCGTCGCGGAAGTAGGTAATGCCCTTGCACCCCAAGTCGTAGGCCAGCGTGTAGAGCGTCTTCACGTCGTCAATGGTGTGCGAGTTCGGGGCGTTGACCGTCTTGCTGATGCTCGAGTCGGTGTATTGCTGCACCAGCGCCTGCACCCGCACGTGATCCTCCGGCGTCAGATCGTTCGCGCTCACGAACCACGGCGGAGTCTCCGCATCGGGATGCGCCTCCTTCCACTCTTGCAGCAGCGAATGGTAGATGACGTGCTCGCCGATGCGATCCCGGCGCACGAACGCGAAGTCGTAGACCGGCTCGATCCCGGAGCTGACGCCGGAGAGCAGGCTGGTGCTGCCCGTAGGCGCCTGCGTCAGCAGCACGGCGTTGCGTGTGCCGGTCTCGGCAATCTGCTCCTGCAGCGCCGCCGGCAGCCGCTCGATGAAGACACCCTGCGGGTACTTCTCCCGGTCCCAGGAAGGGAACGGCCCCTTCTCGACGGCCAAGGCCGCCGAGCACTCGTAGGCAGCGTCGCGGATGGTGCGGTAGACCCGCTCGATCACCGGCAGCGACTCCTCATGCCCATACCGCAACTCCATCTTGATGAGCGCGTCGGCCAGGCCCATCGTGCCGAGGCCCGTGCGCCGCGTGCCCAACTGGGCCTTGCGGTTCTCCGGGATGAAGTACTCGTTGGCATCCACGACATCATCGAGGAAGCGGATGGCGACCTCGGCATGCTCCGCGAGGGCATCGTAGTCCATCTCGCCGTCACGCACGAAGGCCGCGACGTTGAGCGCACCGAGATTACACACGCCCCACGCCGGCAAGCCCTGTTCGCCGCATGGATTGACGCAGATAATATCCTCGTAGTACCAGGTGTTCGAGACCTTGTTGTAGCGGTCAATGAACACCATGCCCGGCTCGCCCGAGGCCCAGGCCGCCTCGCAGATAAGCTCCCATAGCTCGCGGGCCGGTAGCTCCTTCTTGACCTCGCCCTGCCACTTCAGCTGCCACGGCCGGTCCCGCTTGACCGCCTCCATGAAGTCGTCCGAGACGCAGACCGACAGGTTGGCCCCGTTGATGCGCTGGAGGTCCTTCTTGACGGTGATGAACTCCTCGATGTCGGGGTGGTCATCATCGAGCATGAGCATGAGCGCCCCGCGCCGCGAGCCGCCCTGCTGGATCACGTCCTTCGTCGCCACCGAATACAACTCGGCCCACGAGATCGGCCCCGACGAGGTGCCGTTGACCGTCTTGATGTAGGAGCCGCGCGGCCGCAGGGAGGAGAGGTTCACCCCCACCCCGCCACCGCGCGCCATGATGTCCACCATCACCTTGAGGTTGTCGAGAATGCCGCCCCGACTGTCCTCCGGCGATGGGATGACGTAACAGTTGTAGAAGGTGACGGCGGTCCCGGTGCCGGCGCCGGCCAGGATGCGGCCTCCCGGCACGAACTTGAAGTCGCTCAGGGCCTCGTAGAACCGCTCGCTCCAGTACGCCTGCTTCTCCGCGGTCGGCTCTACCGCGGCAATGCCCCCGGCGATGCGCCGCCACATCTGCTCCGGCGCGGTCTCGATTGGCCTGCCGTCGCGGTCCTTGAGGGCGTAGCGGTCGACGAAAACCTTCTCACGCACCCCCTCAAGCTGCGTCGTTTCGCTCCGAACCGCTGCGCTGCTTCCGTTCGTCTGCTGTCCCGTCTTGGCCAAATCGGCAATAACCACGATGGCGCCTCCTATGATGTTTGCTGCGATGTGGACTACGATGTTGGCTGACTACGTGCCGCCTGCCGCACGGCCCCATCCCCCCAGCGGATGAAACCGCCGCAGACGCCAGTCGGTGCCTCGTGACACACCATATGTTGTGTCGTCTGGGAAGCTCGACCCAATATATGGCACTATGGGGTCATTGTCAAAGTGCGGCGTCCATCCGACACACAAGACCTCTAGGCGCCTGCATACACCCTCAGAACGGTCGAGCCGCAGTGAAAGCGCAGCGGCCAATCACCCGCCAGTCTTGTGCATTGAGAAGAACATCAGTTCTAATAATGCGGCGACCGGCCGCGCCTGTCAAGTCGAGATGAGTCCCTTTGCCAGGGGCTGGTCTATTCCCTCGCCTGGTAGCTCCGTCCGGGAGAGGGCTGGGGAGGAGGCCAGGACTATAACCTGCTGTAGCCCTCTACTCGGTGCTCTCTGTGTGCTCTGTGGCTCATTAGGAGTTCGGGCTGAAGATGCCCTCGGGGTCGGCGGCGGCGCGGAAGCGGTCAAAGAGGCGTTGCCGCGCCGCCGCAGGATCGGCGCCGGCCCGCGACCACACCGCGGCCGGAGCCAACTCCGTCCGCCAAGAGCCGCCCAAGGCCGCCGCCGCGGCACGCAGCGCGGTGATGCAGCGCCCGGCTACCGGCACGAATGCCTGCGTGTCGTGCTCGTCGCGCGGCTGCAAGACGACGTGTAGTACCCCGTCGCCGGCGTGGCCGCTAATCCGCTGCTCGACGAGATCGCTCGCCGGCAGCAGCTGCGGCAGCATGGTGAGCGCCGCGGCCAAGCCGCCGAGCGGGACGGTCCACGTACCCCGTACCACGCCGGCCCCGCGCGGCCGCCATGCCTCGGTCCGCGCTCGCCAAACCAGCGCGACAGCGCCGTCGTCGAGGACACGGCTGCTACCGCCATGGCGCCGGGCGATCTCGTCAGCCGCACGCTCCAGACCGGCGACGCGCTCCTCGTGGCCCTCGGCGCGCACCAACAGCGCCCACGCCGGCCCCGCACCCTCCGGTCCTACCTGCGTAGGGACGGGGAGCGCCGGGGCGGATTGGGCCAGGGCGGCCGCGTCGAGCAGTTCGACCGCGGCGGCGCCGAGCGGATGATCTGCGAGCGCCGCCGCAGCCCCGGCGACGCCGGAAGGCCCGGCAAACGTCAGCAGCAGGGAGCGGCTTACCGCCGGGCGGGCCGCCAGACGCAGGGTGACGGCGGTGAGCAGGCCCAGAGTCCCCCATGACCCGACCAGCAGACGGGTGAGGTCATAGCCGGCCACGTTCTTGACCGTTTGGCCGCCGGTATGCACGATCTCACCCTGCGCGGTGACAGCCTCGGCGCCGAGCACCCACCGCGCGGTCGGTCCGATAGCACGCCGCGAAGGTCCCGCCGCCGCCGTGGCCACCGTCCCACCGACTGTAGGTGTACCTCTATCCAGGCGCTCCACCGGCCAGCAGAGGCCTTCCGCGGCCAACAGCGCATCGAGATCGGCTAGCGACAGGCCCGTCCCGACCGTTGCCGTGAGATTGTCGGGATGTATCGCCTGTGGCTGGGTAAGGCGACGGAGATCAATGACGCAGGGCGGCTGGGCCGTTGGGTGCGGCGGTCCCCATTCCTGCCGCGAGCCGCTGCCCCACGCGACGACGGGAATCCGCTGATCGGCGGCGTGCCTGACCAGTCGCTGCACCGCCTCGACGCTCGCCGGCCGGGCCACCAGCAACGGTGGTCCCCGGCGACCAGCGCCGTACTCGCTCGCGGCGGCCGCACCGTCCAGCACGTGTGCGTCGCCGCATATGGCAGCGGCCGCTGCGAGCACGGCTCAGTCCCCGGCCAGCGCCGCCTGGATCGCCCGGCCGAGGCGCCGAATCCCAGCGGTAAGCTGGTCCGGCGGCAGGAAGCTGAAGGCGAGGCGTAGGTAGCGCGACCCGTCGCCGTGCGTGAAGTTGGCCGTGCCGGGGATGAACGAGACGCCGGCCTGCTCGGCACGCGGCAGTAGCTCGCTCGCATCGAGACCCTCCGGCAAGCGTAGCCACACGAAGAATCCGCCCTCCGGCCGCGTCCACGTAGTCGGCGGCGGCGCGTATTCGTCCAGCGCCGCGAGCATGGCATCACGCCGCTCGCGGTAGAGACCCCTCAGCCGCTCAATGTGGGCCGCCAAGCGGCCGTCGGCGGCGAACTCGACGGCCAACCGCGACAGAAAGGGGCTGGTCCCCACGTCAACCTTGAGGGGCAGGAGCCGGGGGACCAACGCTGCGGGCACAACGAGATAGCCCAGCCGTAGGCCGGCCGCGAGAATCTTGGAATACGTCCGCACCTGAATGACCAGCCCCTCCGGCTCCAACTCGTAGAGGAACGGCGCGCGCTCGCCGTCGAAGCGCAATTCGCTATACGCATCGTCCTCCAACACCAGCACTCTGTATTGGCGCGCCAGCTCGATCAGTTCGTGACGACGCGCCAGCGGCATCGAGACGCCGGCCGGGTTGTGGAACGTCGGGATCGTGTAGATCAACTTCGGCTGCTTGCCGGCCGCGGCGAGCGCGGCAAGCACTTCCGCGAGCTTGTCGGTCTGCATCCCGTGGTCGTCGAGCGGCACTTCGTGCAGCTCCGCCTCGGCGTTACGGAACGTCTGGAGCGCACCGATAAATGACGGCGCCTCGACGATGACGGCGTCGCCGGGGTCAACGACCATCTCGGTGACAAGCTGGATTCCCTGCGACCCACCGCTGGTCACGATGATGTTGTCGGCCGACACATCGAGGCCATCGTCCTGCAACCGCTCGACAACATGGTCACGAAAGCGCTCATCGCCCGCAATTGGCCCATATTGCAGCGCCGTATCGCCTCCATCGTCGAGCACCCGTCCGCTCGCCGCTACCAAGTCGGCAAACGGAAACGAGCCAGGGTCCGGGAAGCCGTAGGTCAGCGGAATAACCTCTTGCGGCGAGGCTGCCCCGGCGCGAAAGAGCGCCGCCACCGGCGTTGCGGCCCGGCGGGCGAAGAGCGCGGAGTACCGTGCAGCAGGATCAGTCATGGCCCGTATTCTAGTCGCTCGTCAGCATAGTGACACCGGGCATCGCACTGACTCCCCTTCCCTGGTAGGGAAGGGGCCGGGGGTAGGTCCAAGGTCCAACTCGCCTATCTTCCCGAAAGCAACAACCGGGTAGCAAGTCAGCCACCCGGTCGAGGTTGTGCGGATCGAGGTGCGCGCCGGTTCCTCACGTGGACCGCGCCACCCGTGAAGCGTCGTCGCTAGGCGTTGTCGAGGTTCTCCTGCACCTTGCCCCAGTTCACGTTGTCGAAGAAGGCTTGGATGTAGGCTGCCCGGTCGGAGCCGTAGTCCATGAAGTAGGCATGCTCGTAGGTATCCAGCGCCATCAGCGGCACCGTGCCCCACACGCCGCCCTGATTGTGTACGTCGCACAGGAAGTTGTGGAGCTTGCCGTCGGAGGGATCGTAGGCCGTGACCGCCCAGCCCCGCGCAGCCATGCCGCACGCCGTCAGGTCTTCGACAAAGGCCTCGAACGAGCCGAAGTCCGCATTGATCTTGTCTGCGAGCGATCCCGTCGGCGCGCCGCCCGGACCACCTAGAATGTCGAAATACAGTTCGTGCAGGATGGCGCCGTCGGCGCTGAACGTCTCTTCCAGCTTCAGCGCACGGTAGGCGCTGTAGGCCTGGTTGGCCGCCGAGCGATCTACGCCCGGTAGCAACGATTCGATCTCGTTGCGCTTGTTGACGTAGCCGGCGTAGAGCTTGTCGTGGTGGGTCTCAATGGTCTTCTCAGAGATGCCACGTAGCGCATCCTTCGCCCAAAGCAGGTCCTTCACCTCGAATGCCATCGTCGTTGCCCCTTCCAAAGAGAGTGTACGGAGAATCAATCTGAAGCCGCCCAGACTCTAGCGCCCGCTCCACCGGCACGTCAAGGAGACACGGTGCCGCGCTACTCCGGCGAGCGCCTGCGCCAGCTGCTCCCGCGATAGCTCCGCCATGCTCCTGCTCAATCTGCCCGGTCCCTGTCAGGCCGCGAAGCCCACCGCAATGAACCGCAAGAGCGAGAACGTCAACTGCGGCTCGACCGTGATGCCGAACGTGCGGACGGCCGCCGGCGATGCCGATAACAGCATCTCCCGCAGCCGTTGCACCGCGTCCGGCGGCGTCTGCGAGCGGCGCACCCAATCGGCGAAGTCGAGGCGAATACAGTCAAGTGCCCTGATCTCGACGCGCAGACCGGCCGCCGCCATGAAGCCCTGCCACTGCGCCAACGTGTGCTCGCGCACGTGCGACGGATCGCGCAGCACCTCCAGCCGGTTGATGAACGCGTCCAGTTCCGGCCGATCCGGGGCATAGTTATCCACGAGCAACAGCCGGCCGCCCGGCCGCAGTACACGCGCCATTTCCGCGATGGCCTTGTCGGCAGCGCGAAAGTGGTGCGCCGCGACGCGGCAGGTCACGATGTCGCAAGAGCGTGGCCGCACCGGCACCGCCTCTACCGCCCCTTCGACCAGCCGCAGATTGGCAACGCCGTTTGCAGCGCCCAGGCGCCGTGCCTCGGCCAGCATCTCCGGCGTAATATCGAGGGCCAGTACGAGCCGGACGTGTGCCGCCAGCGCCAGTGCCGTGTGGCCCGCGCCCGTCCCTACGTCCAGCGCCAACGCGCCGGGCGCCGGCTCGGCCGCGTCCACCAGCAGGTGGAGGTCCATGCCGCCGGCATGCACCGTGCTCGTGGCGTAGTCCGCCGACGTGCGACCGAACTGCCTCTTTGCTGATCCCTGCACCGTTGCTCTGCGCCTCCCGTTTCCCGCTTCCCACCAACCGCACCGTTCAAGCCAGGAGGTGACAGCCGGCAGCCGCGGCATAGTAATAGTAGTATAGGCGCCTAGAGAGACTGACCGGACCGGAAGGCAGGGGTAACGAGCAGTGAGCGCAGCAACCGCAATCGAGAGCGTGCATGCCCGCGAAATCTTGGATTCCCGAGGCAACCCGACCGTCGAGGCCGAGGTGTGGCTGGCGGACGGATCGCAGGGCCGCGCGGCCGCGCCCTCCGGCGCCTCGACTGGCCAACACGAGGCCGTCGAGCTGCGCGACGGCGATCCCAGGCGTTACAGCGGCCGCGGCGTGCAGCGGGCCGTAGGGCACATCCGCACGGAGTTGGCCGCGCACATCCGCGGCCTGGATGCATTGGCGCAGACCGCCATTGACGAGGCCCTCATCGCTCTCGACGGCACGCCGAACAAGGGACGGTTCGGCGCGAACGCCATCATCGCGGCGTCGTTGGCCGTCGCGAAAGCCGCTGCCGCCTCCCGCCGGCTGCCGCTCTACGAGTGGTTAGCCGTCAGCGGTCAGCAGTCAGCGGGGAGAGGCGAGACGACCACTGGCCACCCGTCCACCCGCATCCTGCCCGTGCCGATGTGCAACATCCTCAATGGCGGGCAGCACGCCGCGGACAGCACCGACTTCCAAGAGTTCATGGTCATGCCGGTTGGCGCACCCAGCTTCAGCGAGGGGTTACGCTGGGCGGCCGAGGTCTATCACGCCCTACGGTCCGTCCTGCATGATCGCGGCGACAACACCAACGTCGGCGATGAAGGGGGCTATGCGCCCAGCCTCCCCACGAACGAGACGGCCATCGAGGTCATTCTGACGGCTATCCACCGCGCCGGATTTGCGGCCGGCCGCGACATTGTGCTGGCGCTGGACCCGGCAGCGACCGAGCTATACCAGGACGGCCAGTATCATCTCGCCCGCGAGGGCCGCGTGCTTTCGAGCGCCGAAATGGTGGAGTTCTGGTCCGACTGGACCGCCCGGTATCCCATCATGTCCATCGAGGACGGCCTCGCCGAGGACGATTGGGACGGATGGGCACTCCTCCAACAGCGGATCGGCAACCGCGTGCAGCTCGTAGGCGATGACTTGCTCGTGACCAACCCTGCGCGGCTGGGCCGCGCCATCAAGCGCCGGGCCGCCAACTCTATCCTGATCAAGCTCAACCAAATCGGCACGCTCACGGAGACGCTGCAAACGATCAACCTCGCCCAGCGGTCCGCGTGGACCACAGTGATCTCCCACCGCAGCGGTGAGACGGAAGACGTGACCATCGCCGACCTCGCCGTCGCCACCAACGCCAGCCAGATCAAGACCGGCGCGCCGGCCCGCACCGACCGCGTAGCCAAGTTCAACCAGCTCCTGCGGATTGAGGAGGCGCTAGGCGGCCAAGCCCACTATCCGGGCCGGGGCATCTTCAGCCACCTCGCGCCCGACGACGCGCCCTGACTTGGGTAGGTAAAGGCCAAGCCGTAGGGGCACAGCACGCTGCGCCCGTCCCCCTGCGAGGCGGGGGGATCATAGGGGGCCTGAGCCTGACAGACAGAGTGAGCAGACTGACCCCCCATCCGCCGGCCGCTCGCTCCGGCAGAACCCGCCTGGCCCTAGACCGTTCTCAGTAACCGAGCCGGTTAGCACGACCCATGCGCCAAGGGCCACCAGCGCCCTGACGTCACCGCCATGAACATAACGACCACAAGCCCGAAATCCAATTCGGATGCGTCGGCTGCACCTGAGGCGCGCGCAGCGGCCGCGGAGGCCCGGATGATAGAGGCGACACGCCAGCGCCCCAACACATTGGACCCCAGCGGATCGGACGGCCACCGCGACCGGCTGGCCGCGCTGTTAGCGCAATCCACGAAGGTCACCGGGGTGACGGCGGCCGTGGTCGTGGGTAAAGATGGACTGCTGCTGCACAGCGAGCACAAGGCCGACGCCGCCAGCCTTGACCCGGCAGCCATCGGGGCACTCGCTTGCAGCGTCATCCCGCCAGCCGAAGACGTGATCGCAGAGGAGGGGCCAAGCCGCCTCCTGGAGGTCATTCTTGAGCACGAGGACGGACTGATCCTCATCAAGCCGCTCCGAGACCTCGCCGTCCTCAGCCTTGCCGCCAACGCCGACGCGAACCTCGCCCTGCTGCGCCTCACCAGCCGACTCACGGGCGCCCAGATAGCGGAAGTCCTGACGACCAGCTGATCTAGGTACCCGCTCCCACCGACAAGGAACATGACCACCTTGAGCAACCTATCGCAATCGCCCTCACCCGCCGGGCGCTGCACCCCCCCCCATTCCGTAGAGGGAGGGGGCCGGGGGGTAGGTCCAACCCGGCCCGCTACCTATGCGGCGGCCGGCGTGGATATTGCCGCGTGGGAAGAGACATATGGCCGCATCAAAGGCGCTATCCGCTCCACGTTCGGCCCGCAGGTCGTGGGCGACATTGGCGGCTTCGGTGGCCTCTTCGCCGCCCCGCGTGGCGACCGACCGGTCCTGGTGAGCAGCGTTGATAGCGTCGGCACCAAGGTCCGCGTGGCTATCGGCCTCGGGCGGCACGATACCGTCGGCTATGACATTGTGAACCACTGCGTCAACGACATCCTCTGCGGGGGCGCGCGGCCGCTCTTCTTCCTCGACTACATCGGCACGAGCCATCTCGACCCTCCGACCATTGAAGCTATCGTCGCCGGTTTGGCAGCGGCCTGTCGCGCCAACCGCTGCGCCTTGATCGGCGGCGAAACCGCCGAGCTACCCGGCATGTATGCTGAGGGTGACTACGACCTTGTCGGCTGTATCGTCGGCGTCGTCGAACACGACTGCATCGTTGACGGCGCGGCTATCGGCCCCGGCGACGTTCTCTTGGGGTTGCCGTCGTCCGGCCTGCACACCAACGGCTACTCCCTGGCCCGGCGCCTGCTGCCGCCGGAACGGTGGGATGAACCAATGCCTACGGAGCAGCCGTCGGGCCGGACCATCGGCGACGCGCTCCTCGAACCGCACCGCAGCTATCTCGACGACATCGAGCGGCTCGATCAGGCCATCGCCATCAAGGGCATGGCGCACATCACCGGCGGCGGCCTGCGCGACAATATCGTCCGCGTGCTGCCTCCGCACACCAGGGCGGACCTGCGCTTTGGCTCGTGGCACGTCCCGCCCATCTTCCCGCTCATCCAACTGGCCGGCGATGTGTCACTGGCAGAGATGTGCCACGTCTTCAACATGGGCGTAGGCTACGTGGTCGTGTGCGCCGCGGACGACGTGACCGCAGCACAGGCGGCAGTACCCGCTGCCGTCGTCGTTGGCGAGGTACATGCCAGCGAGGGGTCGCCGGTGGTGCGCGTGGTAGACGCGGACGGCGGTATCATCTGCACGAGTAAGCGCAATGCCGGCTGAACCTGACGCCTCGGTCGCATCTGAAGCACGACCCTCGTCGCTCGCGGTGGGTGTGCTGGTGAGCGGGCGCGGCTCGAACTTGCAGGCCATCCTCGATGCGATTGATCGCGGCGAACTAGCGGCCCGGGTGGCCGTCGTCGTCAGCAATCGGCCGGGTGTCCTGGCGCTCACCAGCGCCGAGCAGCACGGCATCCCGACGGCGGTCCACGAGCGTCGGAACTTCCCGTCGCGCCGCGCCCGCGATCAGGCGATTCTGCACACCCTCCAAGCACACAATGTAGAGTTGGTGGTAAACGCCGGCTACAGCGCGATTCTCCACCGGTCCGTCGTGGCAGCCTATCGCGATCGCATCATCAATATCCACCCCTCGCTGCTCCCCGCCTTTGCGGGCGAGATGGCCCCCAAGCCACAGGCCGACGCGCTCGCCGCCGGGGTCAAGATCGCCGGCTGCACCGTCCACATCGTCACCCAAGAGGTAGACGCCGGGCCGATCATTGCCCAAGCGGCCGTCCCGGTACTGGACGACGACACGACCGAGACCCTCGCCGCCCGCATTCTCACCGAGGAGCACCGGCTACTGCCGGCCGTGATCGGCTGGTTCGCGGCCGAGCAATTGCAGGTGACAGCCGGCTGCGTACGCGGCGCTCCGCCCGCGACCGGCTGGCGGCCGCTGTAGAGGCCACAGCATGCTGCGCCCATCCCCCCGCGAAGCCGAGGACGAGCGCAACCGCCAGCGTTGCCCCTACAGCAACTACCCGACACTACCCCAGCACCGCCAACCTCGTAGGGGCGTCCCTTGCGGTCACCCTAGGATCCCCGCGTGCGCGGAAATGACTGCGCGAACCGACGGGAAAAACCGGCCGCTGCTGCCCCCAGCGAAAGCACGTCGCACGCCGACCTGTAGCCCCTTCCCTGATGGGAGGGTTGGGGGTAGGTCCACCTCTCCAGCGGGCAACGCATGACGCACGCCATGTCATAGATATTCTATGTCCGTCGTTGGACACGGCGTAGGTCGTGGTGGTATAATATTGCCATCATGGCCCGCGAGCAGTTGCACTGCGTCATCTGCGGGACGCCGCTCAAGACCCGCTATCGGCGCAGCGACCGCCCCCTACGCTATTGCGCCGCGCACCGCACCGCGGCCGCGGCCAAGCGCGGCGGTCCCGCGGCGGCGCGAGCGCGACAACGGCGTGTCCAACAGCTTGAGCAGCGTGTCCACGAGTTAGAACAACAACAAGGAGAAATCGGCATGGTCAAGCCCAGTAACGGCAAGGTACGAGTGGCGCTCGTTGGCGTCGGCAACTGCGCCTCGTCGCTCATTCAAGGTGTGCAGTACTACCGCGACGCTCCCGACGACAGCTTCGTACCCGGCCTGATGCACGTCAATCTCGGCGGCTACCACATCCGAGACATCGAGTTCTCCGCCGCCTTCGACATTGATAGCCGGAAAGTCGGCCTGGACCTGAGCGAGGCAATCGCCACGGAGCCGAATAACACGATCAAGCTGGCCGACGTTCCCCCGCTGGGCGTCAAGGTGCGTCGCGGCATGACCCACGACGGGCTTGGCCGCTATGGTGCCCAGAAGATCACGAAGGCAGCCGGAACGACCGACGATGTGGTCGGCATCCTCAAGGACAGCGGTACCGACGTGGTGGTGAGCTATCTGCCCGTCGGGAGTGAACAGGCGACGAAGTGGTACGTCGAGCAGGTGCTCAATGCCGGCTGCGGCTTCGTGAACTGCGTACCGCAATTCATTGCCCGCGAAGCGTATTGGCAAGAGCGCTTCCGCCAACGCGGCCTTCCCGTCATCGGCGACGACATCAAGAGCCAGGTTGGCGCTACCATTGTCCATCGCGCCCTCGCCCGTCTGTTCCGCGAGCGGGGCGTGCGGCTGGAACGCACCTCGCAGTTGAACGTCGGCGGGAACATGGACTTCTACAACATGCTGGAGCGCTCGCGGCTGGAATCCAAGAAAATCTCCAAGACGAACTCCGTGACCTCGCAGCTCGACTACGACATCGGCGACGACAACGTGTACATCGGACCCAGCGACTACGTGCCGTGGCTCACCGACCGCAAGTGGGCCTACGTGCGCCTGGAGGGACGCGCGTTCGGCGACGTGCCGCTCAACATCGAGTTGAAGCTGGAGGTCTGGGATTCACCCAACTCGGCCGGCGTGGTGATTGATGCGGTGCGCTGCTGCAAGCTGGGGCTGGACCGTGGCCTCGCTGGGGCGCTCGAAGGTCCCTCGGCCTACTTCATGAAATCCCCGCCGGTCCAGCACAGCGATGATGAAGCGCGGCGCATGGTCGAAGAGTTCGCTAGTCAAGAGGCGGAGCAAGCTGCTGCCGCGAGCTAGGCGCAGGGCAGTGCGCCATGCGCCTCACCACTCCGTCGTCGGGGGTAAAGCCAGTGGCTGACATCGGCGTCGGCATCGCCGGTTACGGTTACGCCGGCCGCTGCTGGCACGCGCCCCTTATCCGCCACACGCCGGGCCTGGTCCTGCGTGCCGTCTGCTCCCGCAGCGCCGAGCGCCGGGCGCAGGCTGCTCGTGAGCTAGGCGTCGCTACCTACGATACCTACGCCGCGCTGCTCGCCGATCGGGCCGTCGAGCTGGTCGTGATGGCCACGCCGCACAATACTCACGCGCCGTTGACCATCGCCGCCGCGGAAGCCGGCCGGCACGTGGTCGTCGAGAAGATCATGTGCTTGTCGGTGGCGGAAGGCGAGGCGATGATCGCCGCCGCCAGGCGGGCGGGAACCATCCTCAGTGTCTTCCAGTGCCGGCGCTGGGATAGTGACTTCCTCACCGTCCGCTCCGTGCTCGCCGCTGGGTTACTCGGAGACATTTACACGGTCGAGGCGAGCGCCAGCAGCCATATCCCCCCCGCGAGCGCTACCGGCCCCCGTCCGTGGCGGAGCTACGCCGCTCACGGCGGCGGCCCACTGCGGGACTGGGGCGCCCATCTGCTCGATCAGGCGGTCATGCTCTACGGCGCGGCGCCAGAGGCCGTGTTCGCCGACTGCCAATATCACCGGCCCCAGTGGGATGTCGAGACCGCTGCCCACGTGTGGCTGCGCTATCCCAACGGAGTCCGCTTCAGCCTGGAAGTCGGCGCGATCTCGGCCATCGAGAAGCCGCATTGGTACATCCGCGGCAGCCGCGGCGCACTGATCCAGTATGGACGCGATCCACAGCAACAAGCCCTCTTGCGCGGCGAGGTCGGCCCGCAGCCCCTCGCCCCGGCCAACGCCCCGCGCGTCGTCCTCGCGGATGGGACGACGCGGCGCGAGGTGTTCCCGCCGGTGATCCCTGGGAACTATCCGGCCTACTACGCCAATATCCGCGAGGCGCTGCACGGCCGCGCCCATCTCGCCGTGCGGCCGGAGGAGGTGCTGGCCTCGGTACATCTGATTGAGGCAGCGGCGGAGTCGGCCCGCTGCGGCGCGGTCGTGCAACTGCCAGCGTAAGCCGCGGCACTCAACGCCTACCGCCGGTCACTGATTCGGAGGCCGTGCCGAAGGTTGCCGGCAGCATTATGACCTCCGTACAATGGTGAGGTTAGGCCTCGGCCGCCGTAAGTGGCCGTCCAGCGTTACACGCATCGCTATTGCAGGCGTGCCCTCTTTCCGGTGTGAGCATGGCTCCGACGCATTACGACGTACTCAACGTCAAACGCAACGCCTCCAAGGCAGCCGTGCGGGCCGCGTTTCGCCTCCGCTCCCACATCTTCCACCCGGACAAGTACGAGAACTACGATGAGCCGCTCCGCTCCCAGCTGATAGCGGAAGCAGACCAAGAGTTCAAGCGCCTGCGGCGCGCGTACGAAGTGCTCTCCACTACCGAGAGCCGACGCGAGTACGACCGCTCGCTGCGCTCCCGGACGAGCCGCAGCACCGGTACAACCAAACGGAGCACGAGCCGCCAGCGGTCCGCATCGCCGGCCAAAGGCCCGCGCTCGGAAACACAGCCGCCGCCGAGCGACGGTGGAGCGACGACGGACAACGGCTCAGACGCCGGCCGTCACCGCACCGACCCGCTGCTCGTCGTGTCCCCAAGCTCGCTCGACTTCGGGCTGATGTCTGCGGGCAAGCGGCGCCAGTTGGCGCTCCGGATTAGCAACGCCGGTGGGCGAACGCTGTTCGGAGAGATCACGAGCAACCGCGCGTGGCTCACCGTCAACCGGCATTCGTTCATCAGCAGCTCCACGTTGGTGCTCGTCTCCGTAGACACGACGCACCTCCAGGCTGGCAACGACTATTGGGGCAACCTCGTTGTCTCGACGCTCAACGGCGGCGACCGCGTGGTGCGGGTCGCCGTGGGCGTTGCCGAGCCGGTGCAGCCGGTCATCGCCGGCATCCCCGAGACTGTTGACTTCGGCACCACCGCGCCGGGGCAGGTCAAGTCACGGACCATTCGGCCGCGCAACGCCGGGTCGGGCCGCCTCAACGGCAGCGTCGCCGTTTCGGGGCGCTGGCTCTCGGCCAGCCACCGCCGCTTTGACGGCGATGAAGCGTCGTTCGAACTG
Organism: Chloroflexota bacterium; assembly: GCA_965220865.1. Taxonomy (GTDB): domain Bacteria; phylum Chloroflexota; class UBA11872; order UBA12225; family JAJDUF01; genus JAJDUF01. The sequence goes on along the minus strand of OZ244848.1, from coordinate 218,728 downwards.
ATCGCCAACGCATCGGGGCTGCGCGTCGGCGAGCGTTACGCCGGCGAGGTCCACATCTATTCGAACGGCGGCACCGCCGCTATCGCCGCCACCATGACGGTCCAGACACCGACCCACACCCCCGCTCCCGCACCCGATCCGGTAGGGGACCAGGCATAACGACGACAGCAGACGCCCCCTCGCTACATGGTGGAGAGGGGGCCGGAGGGTGAGGCCCGGCTCAATCGCTCAGAGGTACCAGTCGGGATCGGTCAGCGCCTCCGCGACCACCCCGCCCTCGGCGTCGCGGGGCCGCGGCAGTCCCGTCACGTAGGCCAAGGTCGGCGCGACATCCACTTGGCGTACTTGCTGCTGCAAGTGGACGCCCTCTTTGATTCCGGCGCCGGCCATGACGAAGCACGTATGCTGCGAACCCCAACCGAGGCGCGCGCTCGGCAGCTGCGGGCCGTGAGCGCCGGTGAACTCCGGCAGCGTCGCGTACACGACGTCGCCCACAAGCTCGCCCCACAGGTTGGCGACCTCGGCGTCCTCACGCCGCAACGCGAACACAAACGGGCAGTAGCCAGCCCCCGGCTCCCGATAGCCGTTGAGCGCGTGAATGATGTCCCGCCGTACTTGCTCATAGTCCACCGGCTCCACGATGCCGGTCGGCTCTCGACCCTTCAGATTGACATAAATGTTCACGTTTCCGACTGGCGCCGCCTTGGTACGCGTCCAGTCAACGACCCGGCCGCCGTTGCCGTCGCCCGTATAGACCAGGAAGCCGGTCTGCTCCAGCACGTCGGCCACCTCAACCAGCGGATAGCTGGTTGGCGTGCCGCCGTGATCCGCGACGATGCAGATGACCGTGTGGTCGTCTAGCAGGGCCTCGCAGAGCCGCCCAATCCAGCGATCGCATGCAGCGTAGGAGCGCGCCATCCCTTGAAAGCACCGCTCGACCCGCTCTGCCGGCTGGCCACTGACGGCATCGGCATCGGCCATGAAGAAATGGTTGGCATAGTCGGGAACGTGTGTTTGGGTGAAGAGGCCGCCCCAATCGGGTCGCGTCGAGCAGAGGTGAATCGCCGTGTCGGCGAGTTTCCCGAGATGGTGCTCGACCAGCTCGAAGTAGGTATCGTCGTCAATCACTCCCAGGGCATCACGACCGGGATTCTGGAGAAACGGCCCGACGTGCTCTAGCAGTTCTGCCGCCACGGCATTCGGGTAGGTGAAGCCGTCCAGCGGCCAGATTTGCGGCACAAACAACTCGAACCGCTCGGCGTCCGGCGTCAGCTCAATACACTTCACCCGCACGTGGCCGGCGATATCGCTGTCACCAATGCGGAAGCTGTCGCGGGCGTATGCCGTCCATTCGCCGGCCCGGAGGTCCTGCTCGAAGAGGCGGTCAGCCCCGTCGCGGCTGCGGGTAATCCGCACCCGGTCATAGCCGGCCACGGTGGTGGCGTAAATCAGCGCATAGTAGCTCTTCGGAACGCCGGTACCCGAGCGGCTCATGAAGGCATGGCTGCGGTGCAGGGGACGGATAATTAGCTCCGCCTCCAACGGTTCGCGCGCACTCTCCGGCAGATTGCTCCATCCGCCGCCGGACACGCCGTGCAACGTGATCGGCTCGAAGCGTTGCGTTTCCCGCAAGGCGCTCGGATCAACGGCCGCGCTGTCCGTGGAGGCTGCTGTTTGCACGGCCTCCCGTCCAACCGCAAACAGATGATAGCCGGCGATCTGCGCGTGATTGCTAATGCCGGGTCCCGTGCCCTCGACTTGCACGCCACGACTGATCGTCGGCGGCCAAGACATCTCGTACTTCACCAGAACCGGCACGCGCCCCCCGCGCTCGACGGTGTTCCAGAGGTACTCCGCCTTGCACAGCCGGGAGTTGATGCCCCACTCGGTCTGATCGAGCGGCTTCCCCAACGCGCGGATATTGAAGTCCATGACCTGATGCGTACCGGGCCAGGCCCCGGTTGCCAGGGTGGTCCAGCCCGGCGGGGTCAGCGTGGGCAGGACACCCCACATCTCTCGATGCACACCCCGCTTGATGAGCCGGCCAACGTTGGGCATGTAGCCGGCCTCAACCATGTGCAGCATGCTCTCCATGCCTACACCGTCGAGACCGACCAAGATGAACCGTTTCGCTGGACTTTCGCCGGCCATTGCGAATCCTCCTCAAGACGTGTGGATTGCACCGCTCCCCTCAAAGGGGCGGCGGCGCCCCTAACTATAGACCACGCACCGGAAGACCGGGGTGCCAGCTCACTCCTGAGTGGACCGTCCCGTTTGCGAGACGCCGCTTGGATAAAGCCGTAAGTCGGGGGTATCCGTGTAGTCGCAGAGGTTGTTAGTGACGAGAGCCACGCGCAGCGGCGATCCGCTTCTTCAGCGCCTCGGCGTCCACGAGGCCCTGCCACCCACCGGCGGCCGAGAGGGAAGTTCTGAGGTCGGAAGCGTCTCGCTCCTCAACCCGTCGCCTCGTCTGCTCAGATATAACAGGATGTAGCAGTGCAATCTCACTTCCATCCCTTTCGATCAATACAGGCAATACAGGCTCATTCTTGTGGACTACGTGATCGAGAATGCCGAGAATGTCCGACTCGGGTTCATCGAGCGATACTTTTCTCCACACCGTAACCATTACTCTCTACCTCTTCCCCTGACAACAGTCTACCATGTCATATCTAGCGTTCGGGTACCCCTACTCGGAGCGGTTGCGCCGCGCTGTGCCGACACGCCAATAAGAGTGCCCGCACACCGCTTTCTCTAGCCGCTGGCGAGGGCACGGGAGCGGGCATACTGCGTGCAGGCGTAGTACGCCTCGATGGACTCGCCGGCATCGCCCCAGAAGCCGGACAGAACATCGTGCTCGACCTGACCCCGTTCGAGATAGGACTTATTGACATCGGTAATCTCCAGTTCGCCGCGCCCCGAGGGCTTGAGAGTACGCACAATGTCGAACACTTCGGCAGGATAGAAGTAGACGCCGGTAACGGCGTAGGCAGAGCGAGGGTGAGCGGGCTTTTCCTCAATGTCCACTAGCCGCTCAGGCTGATCGCCGTCGAAGACGGCAACACCGAGATGCCGCAGGTGCGCCGGGTCCGCCATCTCCTTCAGCAGCAGCCGCGCTCCCCGCCGTTGGCGCTCGAAGCGCCGGACGACGGGGGCAAGATCGTCTTCTACGATGTTGTCTCCGAGCATCACGACGACCTTGTCGCCGGCCGCGAAGTGCTCGGCCAATCCCAGCGCCTGGGCAATCCCGCCCGGTCGCTCCTGATAGGCGTACTGTAGGCTCCGTAGCCCCACGGGGCCACCACTGCCCAGCAGGCGCAGGAACTCACCAGCATGATTGCCGCCCGTCACGACCATGATCTCGTCGAGTCCGGCGCCAACGAGCGCCTCCAGCGCGAAGTAGATCATGGGGCGGTCGTAGATCGGCAGCAGGTGTTTGTTGGTGATGTTGGTCAGTGGGGCCAGGCGCAACCCGGTCCCACCGGCGAGAACGATACCTTTCATGATGCACGCTTACCCGCGAGGGCGGCCTCCTTCGCTCTATTGGCTTGCCGACGTACCCCGCCTGCGCCGCGCCGGCCTGTCATTGTAGCGGCAATGCCCCGACGAGTGGCCAGATTGAGCGGATAGCACCACTGTCGCGGCGCAGACGGGAGCCAAGCGTTGCCATATAGCAGACTGGGGCGCTACAATCATAAGTAGAGCGTCACGCTTGGACCTGACGGTCAGGTCAACGGCGGCGTGGCACCCGTAAGTACTTCAATGAGGAGGTACTGTCAATGACAGACGCGCGGCGCACTGCAGCGGTTTCCCCGTACCCTTCCCCCGGCTACCTCGGCCGCACCACCGCGGTCCCCAACGGATGGGCTATCCCAAGCGTAGCACCACCGGCACCCGCTACCCCTTCCGGGGAGGGGCTGAATGCCTGGGACATTGCCCGGCAGCAGTTCGATCTCGCCGCCGACCGTCTGGGCCTCGGCTCCGACGAGCGCGCGGTGCTCCGCAACTGCAAGCGCGAGTTCACCGTGCATTTCCCGGTGCAGATGGACGACGGCTCGGTACGCTCCTTCACCGGCTACCGCGTCCAGCACAACCTGGCCCGCGGTCCCGGCAAGGGCGGCATCCGCTATCACCCCCAAGCCGACCTCGACGAGGTCCGCGCGCTCGCCATGTGGATGACGTGGAAGTGCGCCGTGGTGAACATCCCCTTCGGCGGCGCCAAAGGCGGCGTGGGCGTTGACCCCAGAGAGCTATCGCCAAAGGAGCTTGAGCAGCTGACCCGGCGCTACACCATGGAAATCGAGCCATTGATCGGTCCGCACAGCGACATTCCGGCGCCCGACGTCAACACGGACCCGCAGATCATGGCCTGGATGATGGACACCTACAGCATGCACAAGGGCTATACCGCCACCGCGGTCGTGACGGGAAAGCCCGTGAGTATCGGCGGCTCCGAAGGCCGCAACGAAGCCACCGGCCGCGGGTGCGTCTTCACCATCCAACAGGCCGCCAAGCGCCTCGGTCTCGACCTCGCCGGAAGCACGGTCGCCGTGCAGGGATTCGGCAACGTCGGCTCCACCGCGGCGCGGCTGCTCCACGATCTCGGCTGCCGCATTGTGGCAGTGAGCGATTCCGAGGGCGGCGTCGCCGATCCGAGCGGCCTCGATCCGCACCGGCTCTTGCGCCACCGGCAAGAGACCGGCACCGTCGTCGGCTTTGGCTCCGCCACCGAGATCACCAATGCCGAGCTACTGACTTCCGAGTGCGACATCCTCGTCCCGGCAGCACTGGAAAACCAGATCACCGCCGAGGTTGCCGAGCAAATCAAGGCCAAGATCGTCGCCGAGGCGGCGAATGGGCCAACCACCCCGGAGGCCGACGCCATCCTGCACGACCGGCGGGTGTTCGTGATACCGGACATCCTCTGCAACGCCGGCGGCGTGACAGTATCGTATTTCGAGTGGGTCCAGGACCTCCAGAACTTCTTCTGGGACGAAGCGGAGATCAACCGGCAGCTCCACCGGATTATGGTCCGCAGCTTCGAGCAGGTGTATCGGATGGCCCAGGAGCACGACGTTGACCTCCGCCAAGGGGCACAGATGCTGGCGATCTCGCGGGTTGCGGAGGCCACCCGCCTGCGCGGACTGTATCCTTAGCCCCGCACCGGCTCCCGGAGCAGCGCAGCACGGAGCGCCTTGCCGGCCGCTCCGCTCATGCGGTCAGGATACCTGCGCCGCCCCGCTGACCGGGGCCGGCGGCACTCCTTGATCCGGCGCCAGATACACGAGGGAGGCCCCAGCGTTATGAAGGTCTGCTATGCCTACCGTCGCAGTGTCTTCTACCCCTACCAGGGTGGGGAGTTCCCGCCAGCGAGCGAGGCGGCCCTGGTCCGCACGTACCTGGAAAAGGTCAAAGCCATCGGCTTCGATGGCATCGAGCTACCGGCGGCGCTCGCCGAGAGCTACACGGCGGCGCAGCTCGACGAGCTACGGCGCGTACTGCGTGACCTCGACCTGCCCTGCGCGGCGGTGCGCGGCGGCGGCGGCATGCACGATCCCCGCGTTGCGGCGGCGAACCGGCAGCGGCTGGAGAGCGCCGTGCGCTTTGCCGCCGAGATGGGGGCCGACGTGCTGAACGCCACGGTCACGACGCCCCCGCGCGATCCGGGCGGGCCAGGGAGCTTCGTCGGCGATCCGGTCTCGCAAGGGTCGAGCCGCCGCGCCAGCGCCAGTGATTTCGAGCGGTCCGCCGACGGCCTCCGCGAGGCCGCCGACCTCGCCGCGGACCTGGGGCTCCGCATCTCCATCGAAGTCCACCAGCACTCGATAGCCGACTGTAGCTGGGCTGCCCTCCACCTGCTGGACTTGGTTGACCGCCCGAACCTCGGAGCCAACCCCGATCTGGGCAATGTCTACTGGACCTACGACACCCCGGAGGAGAGCACCGAGGCGGCCATCGTCGCGCTCGCCCCGCGGTCCATGTATTGGCACTGCAAGAACTTGGTCCGCGTACACATCCCCGAGCTGCAGCACAGCATCTTCCTGCGGGTGCCCCTGCCCGACGGGGACATTGACTACCGCTTTGCAATCGCGGCCATGCACGACGCCGGCTTCGACGGGTACTTGGCCGTCGAAGGCGCACGGGACGGCGACCAGCTTTTCAGCGATGCCCGTAGTCTCAACTACGTGCGCGACATACTGGCCGAGCTGGGGTAGCCCCGGTCGGTAGAGAGGCCGGGATACGGGCCGGCTGCGCATCAGGTACAATGCCGAGCGACCGGCAGCATAGCCAGTGCAGCCACACCGCACCGGAGGTACCGCCGTGAGCACCGCCAGCAATCAGGCCGGGCCATTCGCGCTGGGCATCATCACCCGCCTGCAAGACAGCGCGGATGCAGCCATCCGGCGCGTGGCCGAGTTCGACTTGCCAACCTGCCAGCTCACCACCGACGACCCGGCGCTGTATACGCAGGCCACGGCGGACAAGGTGCGCGCTGCGGCCGAGAAGTACCAAGTCACCGTCACCACCCATTGGGCACACGCGCCTGGCCGGAGAGTGTGGAACTTCTACGAAGGGCCGCTGACGCTGGGGCTGGTCCCGCCGGAGACACGCGCGGTGCGGCTGGCCGCGCTCCAGCAGGCGGCGGCCTTTGCCGAGTGGATCGGCGCGCCGTCGCTTACCGGGCACATGGGCTTCATCCCCGAGGACCCGAACGACCCGCGTTATCCGGGCACCGTAGACGCGCTCACGCGGCTCGCGCACACCTGCGCGGATCACGATATCGAGTTGTGGTTCGAGACCGGCCAGGAAACGCCGACGACGCTGCTCCGCACGTTCGACGACATCGGCACCGACAACCTCGGCATCAACCTCGACCCGGCCAATCTGCTCCTCTACGGAAGGGCGAATCCGCTCGACGCGGTGGATCAGTTCGGCGCGCTCATCAAGGGCGTCCACGCCAAGGATGGGGAGTACCCCACGACGGGCCGGGCACTCGGCCACGAGCAGCCCCTGGGCAAAGGCCGGGTCAACTTTCCGGTGCTGATCGCCAAGCTCAAGGCGCTGGACTACCAGGGCACCATCACCATCGAGCGCGAAATCAGCGGGCCACAGCAGGCGGCCGACATCCGCGAGGCCATCGAGCTGCTGAACTCGCTGACCGGTGACCAATAGCCAGTGACCGCTCCCGCCGACCACGTAGATCTCATCGTTTTCGTCGGCCGGCCAGGCCCGTCTCCGGTGGAGCAGGCCGTCGCAAGCATCCGGCAGGCCGCGGCGCTGGACCTGGTAGCCCTCGCGCAAGCCTGCGACCGCATCGGGCGGATCGTGGCGGTGGTAGCCGACCGTACCATCGCCGACCGCCTGCTCGCCATGAGCCACGAGTCACCGGCCACAACTCCGGTGCATGTTGACCTGGACACGGAAACTGAGCCGTTTCACTTCGGCCGGCGATTGGCCAGTGTCATCGAGCGCTTTTCCATCCGGCACGCCCTGTACTTCGGCGCCGGCGCCGCGCCCCTGCTCTCCCCGCAAACGTTGACGCGCCTGTGCGACACGCTGCTCACGCAGCCGCCCGCCGGATCGGGGGCCGGCACCGGCGTGGTGAGTGCCAACAACTTCTGGTCAGCCGATTTTCTCGGCTGGACGCCGGCCTCTGCCATCCGGCACATTGACCTCCCGGCTCGACGCGACAATCTGCTGGCCGCGCTGTTGCAGCGGCAGGCCGGCTTGACCCGCGACGACATACCGCCGTCCGTCGGCTCACTCTTCGATATTGACACGCCGGCCGACGTTGCCATTCTGAACCTGCACCACGGGACGTACCCACACGCGCGAGCCGCCCTGCAAGCGATCCCCTGGGGGCATGAAGGCTGGCCGGACCGACACCTCGCGGCATTCATGCCTCCGCTAGTTAGCCCCGGCGCCGAGGTCTGTTTAGCCGGCCGCGTCAGCAACAGCGTCTTTGGCGGCCTGCGCCAGGACCTCGCCTGTCGGCTACGCATTTACGCCGAGGAGCGCGGGATGCAGGCTTCGGGGCGCGACCACCGGCGGGAGGTGCGCTCCCTGCTCGGCATGTTCCTGGAGCGGGTCGGTGCTCGGGATTTTTTCGCGGCGCTCGCGGACCTCGGATCGGACGCGGTGCTCATGGATACGCGCCCCATCTTCCAACACATGGGCTGGGACGTATCCACGGCCGACCGCTTCTACTCGGACTTGGGCTGCGTCGAGCGGATACGCCACGCCGAGGTGCGTGCCTTCACGGCCGCAGCGCGCGCCGCGCCAGTGCCGGCCGCCCTCGGCGGTCAGTCACTCGTCGGGGGAGGGCTGTGGGCACTCACGGAGGCGGCGTGGGAGCGCGCGGACGTCGGATTATTGCCGACTTTCGGGTGACGACTCACCGGCCTCACGCTCCGTGTCTGCGGCCTGGGACTGCTTGGCGCGCTCCGCCTCCTCGGCTTCGAGGGCGGCGAGCTTATCGAACTGCCGCGTGCGGCGCAGATACGCCCAGCGCTTATTCCGCGCCACTTGGGCCTGTGTAGCGACGTAATCCTCTTCCGTGGGCGGCGGCGCCATCCGGTCGAGGAGCGCCTGGGCATCATCCTCCCCGGAAAGGAGCCGGTCGGACCACCGCATCACGCGCCGGGCAATCCAGATCGCGATCCCGAAGGCCACGAACGCTGCTATGACGGAGCCTCGCCCGCCCAGCAACTCATCCAAGACGCCCGGACTCATCAGGAAGATGATAATGATCGCGCCGTACAGAATAAGAAATGCGACAAAGACCAGCCCCAGCGCAAACATAGTACGTAACATGCCACGTTACTCCTCGCGGCAGACAAGAACGCTGCCGTCCACCATCAAGTATAGACCCTGCGCCGGCCACCCCGGCTCCGTCCTCCCGGCTTGCGCGGGAATCCCCGTCCCCCTGCGACGCGGGGGACTGCGGAATACCCAGGAACACTGAGATGAAGTATAGGGCGAGAACGCTTTGCACGCAGTCAACTGAGACGTGGGTCCGAGGGGCGAGGGTGGCGAAGGACGAGGCTGTACATATACTCTCTGTACAGAAGAGGCACGCATGTTCGAGCTGCATACTCCTGACATCATGGCGTTGATAGCCCAGGCCCCTTGGCGCGAGGCGGTCACGTACAAAGATACTTGGCCTCATGAGTATGTGGTGGTCAAGAAGGATGGGCAGCAGGACCTTCTCGCCGCATTCTGTGAACGGATCGCGCGGGGAGAAGGCGTCGAGTGCCGGTTTTTCGGTCATAAACGGAAATACCTCTTCCTAGGCGCATATAAGTATTGGACGATGACTGATTGTCTGGAAATCGACCTCCAGACCGACGACTACGTGCTCAACCGCGCGCTGCTGTACCGGGACCGTCGCGACTTCGCAGTCCGGCTGGGTGACACCGGTACGCGAGGAGGCTAGCTCGGTATGACCTCGCCCGAAGGCGGAATAGAGAATTTGGACGTTCGCTCTATGTGGAAGCATGAGGCCCGCGACTTCACGCTTTGGCTGGCCAGGAACCTCCACCTCTTGGGCGAGGAGCTAGGCATGGCGTTGGAGTTGGTCCAGGTTGAGAAGCCGATAGGCCCGTTGTTTCTCGATATCTTGGCCCGAGAGACCGATACTGATGTACTGGTTGCCATCGAGAACCAGTTGGAGTGGACCGACATCGGACATCTCGGCCAGCTGCTCACCTATGCGACGGGATGCAATGCGCACGTCGCAATTTGGGTTGCGCCCGAGTTTAGGTACGAGTATGCCATGGCCCTGCACAGGCTCAACGAATGGACCGAGGATGAGATCAGGTTCTACGGGGTCAAGGTCGAGGTAGTCAGAAAGACAGGAGTCTCGTGCCCCGAGCCGCGGTTCCGCAAGGTGGTGTACCCCGGCCATTGGAACAAGGACATCACATTGCCACTCGAACCGCCACCACCACCCTATATCCAGAAGTACAACGACTTCTTCCAGCCCCTGACCGCCGACTTGATTCGGGCCAGCTTTGCCGAAAAGAGCGTCCAACACTTTGACCACACCGGCCGGTTCTTTCCCTCCCGACTGGCCCAAGGCGTAGGATACGCGGTGTCTTTTGCGGGGAAGAACAGCGCCTGGGTAACCTTCCACGTTCAAACCGATGACAAGGAACTGACGAAGCGGATGTTTGACGAGTTGCAGGCCGAGCGGGGCGATATTGAATCAAGCATCGGCGCTGGACCTGACCAGGAATGGCACTGGCGCAGGCATGACAGGCTTACTTTCTCCAGCATCAATATCAGGAGAGATGGGTCCATAGACGATCCTCAGGAGAAGCTGGAGGAGACCAAGGCCTGGATGCTCGACCTTGTCGTCAAGTTCAAGGAAACGTTCGACCCGCGTGTGGCTAGGATACTTGGTGAGTTGTCATTGAAGAACGACGGGTGCTTAGGAACCAGTCACGATTGATAACACATCTCGGAGTGACGGCGGCCGCCCTTACTCGGCAATCCTGTTCCGCCGCTCGTGAAGGACGGTTGCCCCACGGGGCAGGACGGGGGGCTGATTACAGGGCGAGAACGAACGTCAACGTGAAGGTTCCCGATTTTGTCCAGTTTGGTGGGCCAACCTGGACATGATGCTGGACCCAAGGGCAGCAATTAGGACCTAGCCATGGATATGCAAGCCGTTAGTTTCTACAGGAATCTGCTCTACCATCGAACCTCGATGTTGGAGGGCGTGAGGCTCGTTGCATTCCGTAACGTCGGCCATCTCCGTCGAACCTCACGACGGTTGGGGGTCAGCGATGCAGATGACGCAGATGCTTACAGGGCTGTCGTGGACGGCATGATTGCAAATCAAGGAATGGAGGCTAACGATCAGACCCGTTGGATGCTTGAGTTGACCAACCGCTATGTGTGGGAAACCTATCTTTGCCTGGTGCACGCGGAAATTGAGGCTTATCAGGACACGTCGCCAGAGTATCCCGAGTTGAAGTTCGCGCCACTGGACTCAATGCTCGAAACCGGTGCCCGTTCGTTCCAAAGAGTCAAACAGCTGAGGCATTCGATACTGCATCCCGAGAATCGGGTCCATCTCAATTCACGTTGGGAAAAGATCGATGACGCAGTAGACTCGGACTTTGGCGGCACGCATTTCGAAGTAACGATCGCAACCCAGAACGTGCTCGACGAGTACCTGATATGGCTGCGCGATGAGCAGAGAAAGTGGTTTGTTCAAGAGATTGGCGACTTGAAGGGCATCACTCGCCCACCAGGCCCAGATGAGTACCAGCGCCTTGATAAGCTTCGCCCAGCCAGAGATGTCCTGTCCAGACCCCTTCCCCTTAGTGGTGGATCCACAGGCTCGGATGAAGTCCAGGCGCCGCCGTCGATCTTGGCTTGGAAGCCGCTCTTGGACGCACTTTCAACTCCTGGCGCGAACCAGACCGGTTACCCGGAGGGCCTCAAGAGGATCCGCGCGCATTGCCTGCAGATGTTGCTGCGGTCAGTAGTATTTCTTAGTGAGGCGCTTTCCTACTTGGACATCGCCAAGATGCTCAGCTACATGCGCGCGGGGATATCGAAGGAGGAGGCACTAGCCAAGCCGTTCGACCTGTTACTCGCTTCCAAGACTCCGACGACCGTCCAGGATGAAGAGAATTTCGCGTCACTGCTGCGCGTGAGTGCAGCCCTGGTCGCGATGCCACTGCGACTATATAGAGAGGCAACGCTGGAGCGCCAGGATCTGCGGCATGAGGGAATTGAAGAGATGATTCGAGAGGGATTCGACCAATCGACCCTGGACTCTTCCAGGAATGCCGTCTTTCATGTCCCGGTATTGACTGTGGACCCACACCCGATTGATTCAAACCAAGCCAAGCAAATGGAAGCTATGCCTCAGCTCTTGGGGCAATTGACAGAGTTCTACGGTGCTGTAGGGCGGTAGATGCGAGAACAATCTTCAGGACGTAGCCGAACAGAAAGGCGTCGGAGAAACTTACATGCTGTTGAAGGACTCTCCGCTGTATTGGGAAGGCAGTCTCGATTTGAAGAGGGGGAATCGACAAGAGCGTCCGCAGCCTGGATGGACCTACGGGCTGCGGAGCCACATGTCGAAGAGGGGACTGTCTACCGTCCGAAACAGACCTACATCTCACCAAGCCGCAATTCGAAGATGGTTCTGTCTACCGTGAAATAAGGCCCACCTGAAGAGGGTCGAACCACCCCGCAGGCCATCGCGGTGTTAAGGATCACAGGTCCCCCAGCCAAATCTCAATGAAGGCACCACCTCCCATCCCTCCGCCCTCGAGGTGTCACACTACAGGAATTGAGAGGCCTTGGTGCGTCGAAAGGCTGCCGAGCCACATCTCAAAGATGGTGGTATCTACCGTATGCGTTGGTGGGCCATAGGGGAACCGGAATCTAGGTTGCCCTTTCCCCACGGGAGAGAGCCGAGTTGAGGGTAGCCGAGAGTGCGGCGCGGGCGTGTGGTATGGTGCAGCGATGGCTAACACATTCGGTGTGCTGTTCCGGGTGACGACCTGGGGAGAGTCGCATGGTGGTGGCGTGGGCGTCGTCGTGGACGGCTGCCCGCCCCGGATCGCGCTCGACACCGCCACCATTCAGCGCGAGCTTGACCGTCGCCGCCCCGGGCAGAGCCGCATCACCACCCAGCGGAAAGAAGAAGACCGGGTTGAAATCCTCTCCGGCGTGTTCGAGGGGCACACGCTCGGCACTCCCATCTCACTGATGGTGAAGAACAAGGACGCCCGGCCGAAAGACTACGCGGAAGTCCGCGTCAAGTATCGTCCCTCGCACGCCGACTACACCTATCAGGCCAAGTACGGCATCCGCGACTGGATGGGCGGCGGCCGGTCCTCCGCCCGCGAGACCGTTGGCCGGGTCGCAGCCGGCGCGATTGCGAAGCAGATTCTGCGCGACGCCGGTGGCATAGACATCGTTGCCTACGTCAAGCAAGTTCACGACCTCGTTGCCGACGTGGATCCGAGAACCGTCACGCTCGACGACGTTGAGGCCAACATCGCCCGCTGCCCGGACGCCGCCGGCGCCGAGCGCATGATCGCGCAGATCGAAGCAGCCCGGAAGGATGGCGACTCTCTGGGCGGAGTGGTCGAGTGCGTCGCGCGCAACGTGCCGGTGGGCTTGGGAGAGCCGGTCTTCGACAAGCTCGAAGCCGATCTCGCCAAGGCGATGCTGTCGCTGCCGGCGGCGAAGGGCTTCGAGATCGGCTCCGGGTTCGCCGGTGTCCTCATGACCGGCTCGACCCACAACGACCCGTTCTACAGCGACGCCGGCACGATCCGCACTCGGACGAACTACTCCGGGGGCATCCAGGGCGGTATCTCGAACGGGGAGCCGATCATCTTCCGCGTGGCCTTCAAGCCGACGGCCACCATCCTCAAAGAGCAGGAAACGGTGGACGTGGAGGGGAGACCCACCACACTCCGCGGGCGCGGGCGGCACGACCCCTGCGTCCTGCCTCGCGCCGTGCCGATGGTCGAGGCCATGGCCGCGCTCACCCTCGCCGACCACTGGCTTCGCCATCAAGCCACCCGGAGCTATCCCGGTCCGGGCACGGCGCCGGAAGGGCCGAGCGATGATCGTTGACGTACATACCCACGCACCGCGCTGGCGAACGGCGCCGGCCTCGTCCACTAAATCAACTGCACCTAGCTCCGACCGAGCGCCCATGCGCCCGGACCGCCCGGACCCGGCCGGCGTGACCTGGGATGACTACCTGGCGGCGATGGCCGCCGTGGAAAGGGCTATCGTCTTCAACATCGCGCTGCCCCCGCCCGGCGATCCGGACCCGCTGAGTGCCCACCTAGGCGGCTCTCCGTTCGAGGCGCCGGCCCGCGAGGTGAACGATAACACCGCCGCACTCGTGCGCGCCTATCCCGACAAGCTGATCGGCTTCCTGTCGGTCCATCCGCGCGACCCGGCGATGGACGACGAGCTGGATCGCGCGACCGGCGACCTCGGGCTGCGCGGCATCAAGCTCGGACCGAACTACCAGAACTTCGATCCCCTCAGTGACGAGGCGTTCCGGCTCTACGCCCGCGCTCAGGAGCTGCGGCTGCCGATCCTGTTCCACCAGGGCACGTCGCCGATACGCTTCGCCGACCTCGACTACGCCCACCCGCGGCACATTGATCGCGTCGCCATGCACTTTCCGGAGCTACGGATCGTGATGGCGCATATGGGGCATCCCTGGCAGACCGATTGCATCACGGTGATCCGCAAGCATCCGCACGTCTATGCGGACATCTCGGCGCAGCACTACCGGCCCTGGTCCTACTACAACTGCATGCGGCTGGCCACCGAATGGGCGGTCCTACCGAAGCTGCTCTTCGGCTCGGACTTCCCGGTGGCGACGCCGCGGGAGACGATTGACGCCATTCCCCACGTCAACGACATCCTCGCCGGCACCGCTCTCCCCCGCGTGCCCACGGATGAGCTACAAGCGGTCGTAGAACGGGACTCGCTGGCCTGCTTGGGCTTGGACTAGGCTCCGACTCCCCTTGGTTCCCCCGCTGTGCAGGGGGACGGCCGAGGGCCGCGGCGGGGCGCGGGAGGGGTGCTGGCGGAGGAAACCCGTACACGCGGTGGAGCAAGACCGCGGGTGGGGCGGTACTTGGATGACAGGATGCACTTGGTGGGTGGTGGAGCGGGATAGTAGGCGAGTGGGGGTTTGGGAGGGCGGGGCGCGGGTTGCCGGTGCGTAGCCCCCCGGTGGTCCCCCCGTTGCTACGGGGGGACGGGGATTCCCGCTTTCGCGGTTGTGCGCGGTGTCTAGCTGGGAGTGCGGGTAGGTCAGGGTGCAGGGATTGGCAGGGACGCGGGGCAAGCACTCCTGGCGCAGCCGGCGCAGGCCGGCCGGCAAGGATACGGTGGCGATAGGTGCGGCACGCAGACGATGCTGACCCGGCGCCCTGGCCGTGGTGGCCAGGGGTACGTCAGCACCCGGTGCCGGCGGCAACGCGGCACTCAGACGGTCACGCCCCGCCGCACGCTGCGCGGCGAGGGGTCGCTCGTGACCCGGTGCCCTCGGTGCGGCACTCAGACAGTGCTGACCCGGCGCCCCCGCCGTCATGGCGAGGGGTACGTCAGCACCCGGTGCCCGCAAGGCGGCACTCAGGCGGCCATGCCGCGCCGCACGCTGGGCGGCGCGGGGTCGCTCATGGCCCGGTGCCCTCGGCTGGGTGGCTTTGCCACCGTCGTTGGTTGACACGATGATACGTGTGCGTCCCTGCCGAGCGGTGCCCGGTGCTCCAGGAAGGTCTTGCATCTGCCAATCCCCGTCAGGGGGACATATCAACGGGGGGTGGGGGAAAGACAACGGCCTTGCGGGCGGGCCTCACCCTGTGACGGGCCACAGCCGCACGGATACTGCCAGGTGTGGTGCGGCTATGCCCCGCCACCCGGCCCCTCTCCACCATGTGGCGAGGGGGAGCATGGTTGGCCCCCCTGTGGCCCCCCTGCGGTGCGGGGGGACGGGCGGGGGACGTAGGTGTTGAGCGCGCCGGCCAGGGGGACTCCTGCTGCAGGGAGTGGCGAGGAGGCAGTGCTATACTGGATCGTGCTCGCCAGTGGCTCCGTTGGTTGGCATTCCGGCACACGGGGGAACGGGCGGGACGGCGGGGCAGGGCGATCAGGCTCCGGCCCCCCTATGGTCCCCCCGCTCCGCAGGGGGACGGTCTCTTCCCGCCCCTGGAGCATGCTCCGGAGGAGAGCTAGGGAGGGAGCCAAGGGGGATTCCGCGGGAAAGGTATACCTAGCCCAGTCAGGCGGGACGAGGGGGAGTCGTTGTGAGCAGGACGATTGACGAGCACATCACGCGCAAGCTCTTCGACCTGTCCGGTCGGTCCGCCATCGTGACGGGCGCGGCCTCGGGGTTAGGGGAAGCCATTGCCGGGGGGCTGGCCGTGTTCGGCGCCGACGTTGCACTCGCGGACGTCAATGCGCCGGGGCTGGAGGAGGTGGCCGCGGCCATCCGCAGCGTCGGACGACAAGCCGTACCCATTACGTGCGACGTGCGCGTCCGCGAGCAAGTGCAGGCGCTCGTTGACGGGACGCTGGCCACCTTCGGTCGCGTGGATATTCTCGTCAATGCGGCGGGTATCGCGCGCCGCGCGCCGGCCGTGGAGCTGACCGACGCGGAGTGGGACGAGGTGGTGGCGATTGACCTGACCGGCGCCTTCCTCTGCGCGCAGGTGGTCGGGCGGGCCATGATCGCGCAGGGACAGGGCGGACGTATCATCAACATCGCCTCCATCGGCGCGCACGTCGGCGTGACGAGTGGCAACGCCAACTATTCGGCCGCCAAAGGTGGCCTGGTCGCAATGTCGAAGTGTCTCGCGCTCGAATGGGCGCCGCACAACATCCTAGTCAACTGCATCTCACCCACGCACTTCAACACGCCGCTCATCCAGCGCAACATGCAGAATCCCGAGGTCCGGGCGTACTACCTGTCGAACATCCCGCTCGGCCGGCTCGGCGAGCCGCCGGAGATCGTCGGCCCGGTAGTGTTCCTGGCTTCCGACGCCGCCAGCATGGTGACCGGGGCGACCCTCGTCGTTGACGGCGGACACATGGCCAAGTAACGATCCGGGCCTCATCCCCGGTTCCAAAGCGTCAGCTCTCACGGCAAGAAAAGGGCATGAGTATGGCTATCGCAACCGCACCGCAGACCCGCTTGGACACCGACCTGAGCGCGGACCAACTCCTCGAGGTGTACGCGCTCATGTGGCGCATCCGCTATTTCGAAGAGACGGTGCTCGACCTCTTCAACAAGGGCCATATCCGCGGCACTGCCCACCTCTACATCGGTATGGAAGCGGTCGCGGCCGGCACGCGGGCGGCGATGGGTCCCGATGACTTCCTGGCGAGCACGCACCGCGGTCACGGGCATAGCCTGGCGATGGGCCTCGATCCGAAGCTGATGATGGCGGAGTTGCTCGGTCGCGGCGACGGCTACTGCAAGGGCAAGGGCGGCTCCATGCACGTGGCCTGCTTGGCCCTGGGGATGCTGGGGGCCGATGCCGTGGTCGGGGCCAACGCGCCGATTACCACTGGCGCGGCGCTGGCGGCGCGCCTGAAGGGCGAGGACCGCGTCGGTATCAGCTTTTTCGGCGACGGCGCTGCCAGCCAAGGGGTAGTGCTGGAGGCGCTCAACATCGCCGCCGTGGCCAAGCTGCCCGTCGTCTTCATCTGCGAGAACAACCAATGGGCCTTATCCACTTCGATCCAGGCAACGCTCTCGGTGCCGGACGTTGCCACCCGCGCACAGGGCTTCGGACTGCCCAGCGCGATTGTGGACGGTCAAGATGCCCTGGCGATGCATGCGGCGGCCCAGGAGGCGGTCACACGCGCACGCGCCGGTGGCGGCCCTACCCTGATCGAGGCGAAGACCTATCGCTTCCACACCCACTCCGCCTTTGCGACGAAAGACCCCCGCGCAGCCGACGAAGTGGCGTTCTGGAAGAGCCGTGACCCTATCGAGATTCTCGGCGCGAAGCTGTTGGATGGCGGCGTGCTCAACGCGGACGAAGCGGAGGCGCTGCGCGCACACGAAGCGGCCTTGGCCCAAGAAGCGGCCGACTTCGCCGTGGCCAGTCCGTATCCGGCGCCAGAGGAGGCCTTGACCGACGTCTTCCTGCCCGCCGAGACGGAGAGCTATAGCGAGCCAGGCCACCCGGCGACGGATGCCGGCGTCCGACAGATCAATATGGTCGAAGCGCTCAACGAGGCGCTGCACGAGGAGATGGAGCGCGACCCGACCGTCTTCATCATGGGCGAGGACATCGGCAACATCGGGGGCTTGTTCGGGGTCACCGGCGGCTTGCTGGAGCGGTTCGGCGAGGAGCGCATCCGCGAGATGCCGATTGCCGAGCCGGGCTACACCGGCGTCGGGGTAGGGGCGGCCATCGCCGGCGCGCATCCCATCGTCGAGATACAAGTGATGGATTTCCTGTCGTTGACGATGGACCAGCTCGCCAACCACGCCGCAAAGCTACGCTACATGACCGGCGGTCAGGCGTCGGTGCCGATGGTGCTGCGCGGCGTCGTGATGACCGGCATCGGCCTGGCAGCGCAGCATTCGCAGAGCCTCGAAGCGTGGGTCGCGCATATTCCGGGCCTCAAGGTCATCATGCCCAGCACGCCCTACGACGCCAAGGGCCTGCTCAAGAGCGCTATCCGCGATGGCAACCCGGTGGTCTGCTTCGAGAAGCGCCTGCTCTACGCTGCGACCGGTCCGGTGCCGGAGGAGGAGTACCTCGTTCCCTTTGGCCAGGCCGCCGTCCGCCGGACCGGCGACGATCTGACGATTGTCGGCAGCGGCCTGTCGGCTCAGATGGCCATCGAGGCCGCAGAAACGCTGGCCGCCGAGGGCTTTGAAGCCGAGGTCATTGACCTGCGAACCTTGGTACCGCTCGATATGGATACGATCATGGAGTCAGTGGCCAAGACCCACCGCGTGATCGTGGCCAACGACGGCCATCGCAACTGCGGCTTCGCAGCCGAGGTGATGGCAAGGATCATGGAGCAAGGGTTCGACTATCTGGACGCGCCGGTCATGCGCGTGACCTCGGAGGACGTTCCGATCCCTTGCTCTGAGGCACTGGAGCAGGTCGCGCTAGTTAGCACCGAGAAGATCGCCACGGCCGCCCGCGAGCTACTGGAAGCCTAGCTGCGGTGTCTGCAAAGTACCAGTCGGCAGGGGGCAGGTTCACTCCCCTGTGCGTCAGTACGGGGGAGGGCGAGGGTGGGGGCCGGTAGGGTAGTGGCGCCCCTACCTCCTGACCTCCCCGTGCCTCGTTTCCCTGTTCAGGCTGGGTCGTTCCCTGCCATTGACCGGTCAAACAGCTCCACGACCTCCTCGGACGGCTTGGACGTCGGGAGCGTGACCGCGATAGCCACCGGGAACGCGAGCAGGAAGCCGGGCGTGGCCGGCTGAATGTCCATGATCCCGCCGGGGCCGCCCGAAAAGTATCCCCAGATGGTGGAGACCACCGTGCCGGTGATGATGGACGCCAGCGCGCCCCAGAAATTGAACCGGCGCCAATACAACGCCAGAATTGTGACGGGACCAAACGCTGCTCCCATGCCGCCCCAAGCGTAGGCCACTAAGTTGAGCACCGATTCCGGGTGGAGTATCGAAAGGAGGGCGGCGATGATGCCTACCACTACGAGCAGCAGGCGGCCCAGCCAAACTCGGACAAAGGCGCCCAGTATGTAGACGTACCGCTTCGCATAGGCGAGCCTTCTGATGAACGGCAGGTCGTCGGTGGCAACCGCGGAAGCCAGGAGCAACTGAGAGTCCGCGGTGCTCATAACGGCCGCAATCACCGCCGTCAGGAGGACGCCGGCCACCACGGGATGGAAGAACAACTCCGAGACTACGAGAAAGACTCGCTCCGGGTCCTCCACGACCTCCGCCAGGGCACCCGCACCCGAAAGGGCGGCGAACGCCATCAGTCCCAGCAGAATCCCGAAGGTGTACGTGAAAAAGCTCCATGATGTGCCAATGCCGCGGCTGGCCGGTATCTTCGCTTCGCTCTCGATCGCCATGAAGCGCTGCAATATCCGCTGAGAACCGAAAGCGCCCAGACCCCAGCCGGCGACGGAGAGTAGGAAGAAAACACCGATCGGCTCGCCGTCGGCGCCGGTCAGCGGGTTCCAGAAGCCGGCGGGGACTGCTCCGGCCCCCTGGAATGGGTTGCCCGTTATGAAGATCAACGTGAGCACCAAGACAATAAAGCTGCCCAGCATCAGGATGGCCTGAAATACGTCGGTCCTGGAGACCGCCAAGAAGCCACCGATGAAGGTATAGGAAGCTACGGCGACGAGCGTTAGCAGGGCACCCGTCGTCTCGTCCAGCCCGAACACCGTATTCAGGAGCTTGGAGCCGGCTATCAGGCCCGAGCTTACATAAAAGATGATGAAGAAGATCGTGATAAAGCCGGAGAGAGACCGCAGCACTCCCGTCCTATCCCGAAAGCGTCGCTCGAAGAACTCCGGCAAGGTGAGGGAGTCTTCGGCGGCGATGGTGTAGCGGCGCAGCCGCTTGGCCAGGATTGTCCAAGCGGACCAGAGGCCAATCACGAGGCCCAGCATCGTCCACATGTGGATAAGGCCGTGCTGGAACGCCAGGGCGGGGACTACCAGCATTGTCCAGCCGCTCGACATGGACGCGCCGGTGCTCAGAGCCGACGTGAAGGTGCCTACCCGCCGGCCGGCCAGGACGTAGTCCGACATCTCCCGCATCCCACGGGCGCGGGCTACCGCTATGCCGATCAATGCCACGAAGTAGACAAGGAAGACGGTCAGAATCCAAGGACTGAATCCCATATTTACCTCCCATAGCCAGTGTGGTAGGGCGGAGCAACGCCGTTCGAGGCGGCCTGATTAACTCGATGCTCCGTCGGCACCGGTAGGGGAAGGCTGGGGTGGCGCCGCCGGCGCCGGCTCGGCTTCCGGCTTCTCCCGCGGTGGCAAAAGCAGCGAGGCCGCTACTGCCGTGATGAGCACCAACGCGATGACGCCCAGGGAGAGGACCGTTGGCAATTCGTAGTGAAACCACATCTCCAGTAGGTCCTTACTGAGCATCTTCAAGCCGACGAGCGCTAGGATGATGCCAAGGCCCATGCTGAGATAGTCGAGCGCGCGGATCATGCCGGCCAGCAGGAAATACAGCGCCCGTAGCCCCAGGATGGCGAACACGTTCGAGGTAAAGACGATAAACGGATCAAGGGTGATTCCCAGAATAGCGGGCACGGAGTCGACGGCGAAGACAACGTCCGTCGTCTCGACGACCACGAGCACCGCCAGCATCGGGGTGGCCATCAGCTTCCCGGCGTGACGCACGAAGAAGCGCTGGCCGTGATACTCCTCGGTAAGCGGCACCAAACGACGCAGCAGCCGCAGCACCGGGTTCTCGCCCGGCTCGACCTCGATCCCGCTATTCCGTGCCAGCTTGATTCCGGTGTAGACGAGGAACGCACCCAGAATATAGAACATCCAGTGAAAGTTTTGCAGGAGTGCCACGCCGGCGAAAATGAAGATACCCCGGAAGACCATCGCGCCCACAATGCCCCAGAACAAGACGCGATGCTGGTACTGCGGCGCCACGGCGAAGTACGTGAAGATCAGCGCGAAGACGAAAACGTTGTCTACGGAGAGGCTGTATTCGACGAGGTAGCCGGTGATGTAAGCGAGACTTGGCTCCGACCCTTGCCATACCCACAGTAGCACCGCAAAGGAAAGACCAAGTGTCACCCACCCCGCCGTCCAGATGCCGGCCTCGCGGGTCGAAACCACGTGGGCCTTGCGGTTGAGGACCAGGAGATCAAAGCACAGTAACGACAGGATTACGGCTATGAAAGCAACCCAGACCCACCATTCGACCTCTACCATGCGGCTTCACTCCCGATGGCGCGAGTAAAATGTCGACGGCCCTCTCAGCACTGCTGGGAGCGGCACCGTCGGCTCCTCGCGCGCACGCTTGTGGTAGTCTAGCTGAAGCGCCCTCTACGGTGCCTTTTACCGTAGCAGCACACGCATCAGGCCGGGGAGCAAGGAGTTGACTATGCCCTACTTGGACCCCCAAGACGCCAACAACGAGATCAGCACGATGATCGAGGCGATCAAGGCCAGGCGCGGGCCGCCACCGTGGCGGGAACCGCTCATCGCCACGCCGGCCTTCCGCCAACTGCTCCTGTACTGGACGCCCGGAGAGCAGCTCACCCCCCACTGGCACCCTCGCGCCAGCGAATCATTCCTGGTGTTGGAGGGCAGCGGCACATTCAAGATCGGTGATGCCCCACCAATCGAGGTGCAGCCGGGCAACTGTCTACTCGCTCAACCCGGTGTCCCCCACGAGATAACGGTAAGCGCAACCGAACCCCTGCTCATCCTCGCCACCGTAGCCCCCAACGAACCGGACGATACCTACGAGTAGCCGGCATCACGTTTCACAGACCCGTAGCAGGACTGCGACTAGGCTAGGGAGCGGCTGCTACGCAGGGCAGTGGGCACAGGGTAAGAGGTCACCCAACAGCGTCCGTGGATTGCTATAGAAGTCCCTGGTCGCGCTTGTAGCGAATCAAGTCGCGGTACTCACTGCGCGACATCGAACACCTGATAAGCCGCTCGAACTCTTCCGCGTTCAGCCGTGTGGCTCGCCGGATACTGGCGAGGGTGCCCCTAGGGACAGAGCCACCCCGATGAACCAGGAGCTACAGACCTAAAGCACCTGAATCACCTAAAACACCAAATCACTCAGGTCAGAGACCTCAGAGCATGTACGATACTTATAAAGGTGAAGACAAACGGCGCAGTAACAGCGCGCACATGGCCAGGGCAATCCAGGTTTCACTGGTCGCCGGGTCCTCTTCATAGTCTTTGCTCAACCGCCGGCAGCGGCCCAGCCAGCCGAAGGTGCGTTCCACGACCCAGCGCCGCGGTTGCACCGTGAAACCGACGGCGTCCGGGGCGCGACGCCCGATCGCGATGGTCCAGCCCCACGCGGCCGTGACCCAGCGCGCAAACGCCCCCCGATAGGCCGCGTCGGCCCACAGCTGCTGCACCCGCGTGGTCTGGGCCGACGCCCGCTCCAGCACCGCATAAGCCCCGTCGCGATCCTGGATATCAGCCGGATGCACCACGACCGCGACGATCGTGCTCTGGGTATCCACCAACAGATGGCGCTGGCGCCCGGTCACCCGCTTCCCCCCATCATAGCCGCGGGGGCCCCCTTTTCCGTCGTCTTGACCGACTGGCTGTCGATGATGACGGCACCAGGCGCTGGCGCCCGATTGTGGCGCTGGCGCTCCTGGCGCCGCAAGGCGTGCATGATCGCTTCCCAGACCCCCTCGTTGCGCCACTTGCGGAAGTGGTGATAGACCGTCGACCACGGCGGGAAGTCATGGGGCAGCAAGCGCCAAGGGCAACCACTCCGCAAGCCGTACAGCATGGCATTGATGAGCACGCGCTGCTCGTGGCGGAGTGGGGGCCCAACCCCTGGTGGGGGCACCAAGGGGGCCAGCCGCGTCCACTGGGCATCCGTCAGGTCCGTCGCCTAGCGTGTTGGTGCCATGGTGCGCCTCCCGCACACTACTCTGGCCCGATCAGGATACCTTCCCTCCAACTACAGTGTCGTACACGCTCTTAGTGACCAAAAAGAGTTGAGCGGCTATGGACCGAGCAGCGTCCCGCCGCCAACAATGTAGACCTCTAGACCTCTACTTCAGCAGACATTCAAGAAGTCTATCTTGCTTACGCTCTCTATCCATTACTTCTTCAATGCTTTCAGGATGTCCTTCACTAGGCATTTCCCACTCAATAGGAGAAGATCCTTGATCTACAGCCGAATCAATGCCCTTCTGAAGTGCAGGTATGGCAAGCTCACAAAAGTCAATCATGTTTTTTATGTCGCTCAGGGAATATCCTACCTTCACACCAACAAAAGGATCAGAGAAGGGGAAAACTTCATGATGCCAGAGTATATTTCTTCAGAAACGTGAACGTACTTTGACCCTCGCGCATAGACTTGCCCCAAGTTGGCAATCCTGCACTTCTTACCAAACTGTTCTACCAATCGGCCAGGATTAGGAAGTCTTCGTCCCTTCCTTATCGCTTTACTGCGCCTTTGGTCGTATGTTCTGCTGTGAAGTTCTTGAGCTACTACGTAGTACCCTCTGTTCTCACACTCTTGTAGAAACGCCAGGTTATCTAGCATAACTCTCCTTAGAGCAGGAACCAAAGCGCACAGGTCATTTCTGACCACCAGGCAAAAGGTGTCTAGTATTCTGCACAGGTTGACTGCCACCGACACCATGCATACTTGTATACTCATATCGCATCCTCTTGGGTCCTCCAGAACAACTTTTCTCAGTCTATCCTTGTAGACCTCTAGCTTGCTAAGAGCCTGTGTGAGAAGTAGCGGCCTCAAGTACACTACGGGGTATGAGCAGGAAAGCATACCCCAGCGATCTGACCGATGACCAGTGGCAGGTGCTCGCCCCGTTGCTGCCAGCAGCCAAGCCGGGGGGCCGCCCCCGAAGCGTGGACCTGCGTGGACCTGCGGGCGGTGCTCAACGGCATTCTGTACGTGCTTCGCAACGGCTGCACCTGGCGGGCCCTCCCCCACGACCTCCCGCCGTGGGGCACCGTCTGGTGGTATTTCCGCATCTGGCGTCAGGACGGCTCCTGGGAACGGGTCCACGAAGCGCTGCGTCCCCTGGTGCGCCGGGACGCAGACCACGATCCCACCCCGAGCGCGGCGATCATCGATAGCCAATCGGTCAAGACGACCGAAAAAGGGGGGCGCGGGGCTATGACGCGGGCAAGAAGGTGACGGGGCGCAAGCGCCATATCGTGGTCGATACGCTGGGCTTGCTGTTGGCCGTAGTGGTGCATCCGGCGGATATCCAAGACCGCGACGGGGCCAAACTGGTGCTCGACCACCTGCGGGGACGGCTGCCCCGCTTGCGCTTGCTCTGGGCGGATGCCGGGTACGCGGGCCGGTTGGTGCCGTGGGTGCAGACCCGGACGGGGTGGCGGCTGGAGATCGTGAAGCGGCCGCGGGGTAGCCAGACCTTTGCCGTGCTGCCACGGCGCTGGGTGGTGGAGCGCACCTTTGGGTGGTTGGGTCGCTCCCGGCGGTTGAGCAAGGACTACGAATTCGTGCTCGCCAGCGCAGAGGCATGGATCCATCTGGCGATGATTCAGTTGATGCTCAAACGGCTGCAACCGACATGACCAGCCTTTTCACACACCCTCTTAGGCACTTATCCAAACAGCTAGAACACAGGGCAGGGCTGCCTATGTGACTTGTGCTGTTTCCGCAGGATTTGCACTTCCTGCATTCGGTTCTGTTAGTAGTTGTTGGCATGGCTACCTCTCCTTCGGTTTGTGCCAAGGATGGACTGTATCAGGCTCGAATCTGATATCTTCGGCCGGTAATTCTAGTCGAGTGTGAAGTTCTATATTCTCAGCAGGTACTGTTAGAATGTGTTGATGTTGAATATCATCTGGCCCTTCCCATTCTAGTGTTATGTCTTCCTCTATGGTTAGCCGTAGCGCCTCGTCTCGTCGCACACCTTCAGATCAAGAGCCTGGGCAACTTCCCGAGGCCTGAAATCAAGCCGCGGCATCTTTGCAGCCCGCGGCGGCACCACACCTGGCACTATCCGTGCCGCCGTGGTCCGCCACTTGGATAACGAGGTCGGCGAGTGTGCTTTGCCAGGATCGCGGGAGCTTACCTAGCTCATCGGCCGGTGTCCGTCGAAGGTCCTCGTGGAGTGCAGTGATATCGAGCTGCAGCGCTGCAAGCGCCTCTGGCTCAGTGTCGCCATGCCCGGTTGCCTCGACCTCCACGAAACGTGCCGTTACGCCGTCATCGTACTCTTCGGTCAAGACCCAGATCGGTCGTGCGAGACGATACTGCTGGGAGCCGAGACCCGAGAGCATCATGTGACGCACCACCGGCCTAGAAGCCAAGATATCGCGCAGGTCAGCAATCTCGGTACGTAACACCTCTATCTCCCGACAAAGCAGCGCCAACGTCTGCCGGTCGGTTGTGGTACCTCCGTTGCCGGATACCAAACCGTATTCGTCGCCATCTTCACTTTTGCTTTTCAGCAGCAGCGCTTGATCTCCCGCACTGGTGGACGCTTTCTCAGCCACTGTCGTCCTCCTCGGGTAAGCTATCGTATCCTAGCACGCGAGTCTGACCGGCCGGGGAGCTATGGCCGGAGCCGGCATATCTCGACGAGCGGGGCGCTAGCTCGGCCGGCGGCTATCCGGGGAATCTCGGCGCAGTGGCCAGCCAAAGTTGCACGGATGGTGCCAGGTGTGGTGCAACTTTGGCTAGCCAGACGCACGCTCAGCAAGGAAGTCGTCGCTGTAGAAGCCGGTCTCCTGGCCGCGATACACCGTCACCAGGAAGTCATCGCGGGCCACCTCGGCCGAGAGGACGAGGGCTTCGTCAATCCGCTCGATGAGGTCCAGTAGCGCCCCCTCGCTCATATCCTCTTCCAGGATAAGCGAGGCGTACACGTCGCGCTGCGTATAGTGCAGGTCAACGTGCCCGATCCGCTTCTCCCCGTCGAGCAGATGATAGCCCTCCGAGGCGGCGGTGCGATACTGTCGCTCAAACCGCACGCTATCGCTCATAGTGGTCACGCTGCGACTTAGTTAGCTGCGGTCGAAGATCTTCTTGAAATCATCAAACCTATCGTCGAGAATCTCAACCCCGGCGTACTTCTTTGCATCTTCCTCACTAATGAGCAGCATACCGCCGACCTCGTTGCGGATAAGAACGGAGTTCTCCATCCATGAAGATATGGCCGCCGGAAGTTCATCCTCCTCACTGTGAATGACAACCTTGTGCCTCATCCACGATGATATGGCTTTCGGTATTTCAACCCTACCATACTTCTTGGCATCATCCTCACTAACGACCAGCAGTTCACCGACCTCGTTACAAAGAAAAACAAACTCCTTGAGCCAATCCCCCGTGTCGGATTGTTGCCACTCGGGATTGTAGCCCATCCCATCAAACGACCAGGTGTGGTCGCCGAAGAGTTCCCGCACGAATTCGTCACGATTCGGCATGATAAGCCTCCAGCGGCTAGGCTCCTAGCTCCGCAAAGTCTAACCCTAAATCGAGAGCCGGCGCAGAGTGGGTCAACGCACCTACCGAGATGATGTCCACGCCGGCCTCGGCGTAGGCCCGTACCGTCTCCAACGTCACTTGCCCCGATGCCTCCGTGATCGCTCGGCCGGCCACCAGCCCGACCGCCGTTTCCGCCTCCTCCGGTGACATGTTGTCGAACGTGATGGCGTCGGCGCCCGCAGCGAGCGCCTCCTCGACTTGCGCCAGCGTGTCCACCTCGACCTGCACCCGCATCGTATGCGGCGCGTGTGCCCGCGCCCGCGCGATGGCGGTACGGACCGAGCCGGCTACCAGCAGGTGATTGTCCTTGATGAGGATGCCATCGTAGAGCGCCTGGCGATGGTTACGCCCCCCACCGGCACGCAAGGCGTACTTCTCCAGCACGCGCAGGCCCGGCGTCGTCTTGCGGGTCTCGACGATGGTCGCGCGGGTGCCCTCGACGGCAGCGACGTACCGGGCCGTCAGCGTAGCGATGCCCGATAGACGCTGGACGAAGTTGAGTGCTACCCGCTCCGCGGTCAGGATGCCGCGCGCCGGCCCCTGCACCGTCAACACGCGCTGACCGGGCGCCAGCCGCGCGCCATCTTGCCAGTGGTACTCGACCGCCACCTGCGGCTCCACGAGCGCGAAGGCGAGGGCGGCCACCTCGGCTCCTGCCAGCACGCCAGCCGTCCGCGCGACCAGATGTGCTATGGCGCGGGCGGTCCGCGGCACCACTGCCGTTGCCGTGATGTCGCCCGGCCCTACGTCCTCCGCCAAGGCCCGCCGCACCATCGCCCGCACCAGGGTCGGGTCGGGCGGCTCAAGGAGGGGCGTAGCACACTGCGCCTCTTCAGGGGGTAGTGAGTGCTCCAACATCTCAGATCTCCACGTATGCTTGCTCGCTGGACCGGTCAGAGGCTCACCGGGATGATGGACTGCATCGGAGAGAGGGCCGCCAGTTCTGCGAGCAGCTCCGGCGGCACCTGTTCATCCACGTTCATGACCATGATCGACTCGCCGCGCGGGACATGCCGGCCCACCTGCATCCGCGAGATGTTGATGTCCCCGGCGCCGAGCAGGGTCCCCACGCGGCCGATTACGCCGGGGCGATCCCGATGGGTCGTGACCAACAGGTGGCCGAACGGACGGACATCAATGTCGAAATCGTCAATACGCACAATGCGCGGTACGTCACTCAGGATCGTGCCGGCGACGAGACGGGTCGCCGCACCGGAATGCACCCGTAGCTCGATCAAGTTTGCGTAGTCGCCTGCTTGGTCCGCACCACCTATGTTGGTAGATCGTGCGGAGCGAGCGAGCGAGCTGGAGGCAGCCACGCTTTCTTTTCGCTCACGCACGCGCAGGCCACGGCCACGTGCCACGTGCCGCGCGTTCACGATGTTAACCCGCTCGTCGGTGATGGGGTCAATCAGGCCCTTGAGCGCTGCCGCCGTGAACGGCGCGCTGTCGTGCTCGGCGAGTAGGCCGGACAACGCGACTTCAACCTCGTCAATGCGGCCACCAATCACCTGCCGCAAGAAGGAGCCGAGCCGTTCCGCCAGGTCCAGGTACGGCTGGAGCAAGGACAGTGCATCCGGGAGGATGAAAGGCGCATTCACCGCACCGGCGACGTACTCGCCACGTAGCGCCGCGAGCGTCTGTTCAGCCACGTCCAACGCCACCCCCCGCTGCGCTTCTTGGGTCGAGGCGCCCAGATGCGGCGTGAGCACCACGTTGGGCGCGGTCAGCAGCGGGCTACAGCGCGGTGGCTCCGCCTCGAACACGTCCACCGCGGCCCCGGCCAACCGTCCGGCCGTGAGGGCCGCGGCCAAGGCGTGCTCGTCCACGATCCCGCCGCGCGCGCAGTTGATGAGGCGTGCCGTGGGCTTGAGCAGGGCCAGCTTGTCGGCATCCAATAATCCGACCGTGCTGCTGGTCAACGGGGCATGCACCGAGACGAAATCGGCGCTCTGTAGCAGGTCCTCCAGGCCGGATAGCTGCACGCCGACCTGCCGGGCGCGATCCTCGGAGACAAACGGGTCGTGCGCGATCACGGTCATCTCGAACGCCTGTGCCCGCCGCGCGACCAGACTGCCGATGCGCCCCAGACCGATGATGCCGAGGACCTTGCCGCGTAGCTCGACGCCGAGAAATTCACCACGCTCCCATTGCTTCTGGAGCACGGCGGCGTGCGCCGCCGGCACGTGCCGGGCCAGCGATAGGATCAAGGCCAGCGTATGCTCCACCGCCGCGTGCGTGTTGGCGGTCGCGGCATTGACCACAATGACGCCGCGGCGCGTGGCTTCCGCGAGGTCAATGTTGTCCACGCCCGTTCCGGCGCGCCCGACGATACGGAGCCGCTGGCCGGCGGCGAGCACCTTGGCCGTCACGCGAGTTTGGCTCCGCACGATCAGGGCATCGAAGCGGGGCATTCTGGCGATAAGCTGTTGCTCGGTCAGGCCGTTGGCCACGACCACCTCGGCCCGCTCGTGCAGGAGCGCCAGGCCCTCACCCGCCAGCCCGTCGGCCACGAGGACGGTCGGGCATGGCTGGGGGCGCGAGCCGGAACGGTAGAGCGTTGTAGTATCAGCCATCACCCAGCTCATGGGCCAGCGCCCGCAGTACGCGCCGGATCGCCGCCCGGTTGACACGACCCAAGTGCCCGACGCGGATTATCTCGTCGGTCCATTTGCCCTGACCACGGGCGAGAACGATCCCGTGGCGCTCGCGGACGCGCCGCAGCAGGTCCTGGGCCGCCACGCCCGGCGGCGGGCGGGCCGCGGTGACGGTATTCGAGGCATGTGCCGGGTCCGCCGCCAGCGCAAATCCCAAGCGGGCGAGTCCACGGCGCGTGTAGCCGCCGACTTGCCGGTGCCGCTCGTAGACTGCCGCCAACCCCTCACCCTCGATGATTTCGAGCGCGGCGCGCAGCGCGAACATCTGCGACAGCGGCGGCGTGTACGGCGTCACCCCCCGCGCCTGCGCCTCACGCTGCGCTTGGAAATCCCAGTAATAGCGCGGCAGTCGTGCGGTGCGTGTCGCCTCCCAGGCCCGCGGGCCGATGCCCACCAGCAGCAGGCTCGGCGGCACCATCCAGGCTTTCTGCGAGCCGGTCACGACCACGTCTACGCCCAGCTCGTCCATCGCAAACGGCAGAGCCGCCAGCGAGCTGACCCCATCCACGAGCAGCAGCGCGTCGCTATGCTCATGCACGGCGGCCGCGACGGCCGGGAGGTCGTTCGTCACGCCGGTGCTCGTCTCGTTGTGCGTAATCAAGACCGCTCGCGTCGCGGGCGCGGCCCGCATTCGGCGCCGCACCTCGTCCGGGTCGGCCGCCTGCCCCCACTCGACGGCGTAGCGTTCGACCGCAAGGCCAAAGCTGTCGGCAATGTCCGCATAGCGGTCACCGAACGCTCCGATAGTGATGGCGAGAACACGATCACCGGGCGAAAGCGTGTTGACCAGCGATGCCTCCAGCCCGCCGGTGCCCGATCCGGGGAAGAACAACACTTCATGCTCGGTCTGCAAGACACGCTGCACTCCGGCCGTAAGGTCCGCCAGCAGCGCCGCGAACTCCGGCCCCCGGTGGTTAATCATCGGCGACGACAGGGCACGGCGCACCGCAGCCGGTAGCGGAGTGGGACCCGGGATACGCAGATCGCGGTCCGTGCGCCGGACCGCGCCAGGATTCGCTTCAGTCATAGTAGGCAAACTATAACTGCCGCATTTCTCGATCAGCAAGGCGCCAAGAGGGGCCGCGCTCCGGATTCCCACTCAAGCGCGGATGGCCAAATGGCAGACTCCCCCTCTCCACGATGTAGAGAGCGGGCCGGGTGTGAGACGCACCGGCCAAGGAGTGGGTGATTGTGGTAGAGCTAAATGAATCAATTGCTGCGACGGGCGTCTGTCGTCGCAGCAACATTTGGCGTGCTGTGCGCCTCGCCGGGCACGACGCGCCTGCTACCATTGGTCATCCGGCCCGATCACGCCGCACGAGGCGCTTGGCATGGTGGATGTACGCGAGATTCGCGACTTCAGCGAGACCGTCACCGACAACATCGAGAAGGTCATCGTCGGCAAGCGCGACGTGATCGAGTTGGTAATGGCCGCGCTCCTGTGCGAAGGCCACCTGCTCTTCGAGGACATGCCCGGCACCGGCAAGACCATGCTCGCGCGGGCCGTCGCGGTCTCGCTCGGTCTGGACTTTCACCGCATTCAGTTTACGCCCGACCTGCTGCCCAACGATGTCGTCGGCGTCTCGATCTTCAATCAGCAGACGCTCGAATTCGAGTTCCGCCCTGGCCCGGCGTTCTCGCACATCCTGCTCACCGACGAGATCAACCGCGCGACCCCGCGCACCCAATCCGCCCTGTTGGAAGCGATGGGCGAGCACCAAATCTCGGTGGATGGCGTTTCACGGACGCTGCCGCGCCCCTTCCTCGTCATGGCCACACAGAATCCCATCGAGTACGAGGGGACCTTCCCACTCCCGGAGGCCCAGCTCGACCGCTTCTTCATGCGGCTATCGCTCGGCTATGCCTCCGCGGAAGACGAGCGAACGATTTTGCACAATCTGGAGCGCGAGCATCCCATCGAATCGCTGGGGCAGGTCGTAGACGGTCGTCGCCTCCTCCAACTACAGGAGGCGGTCTGGGACATTCACGTGGATGACACGGTGCGCGATTACCTCATCGGACTGGTGCAGGCAACACGGGAGCACGACGAGCTGATCCTCGGCGCCAGTACGCGGGGCACAATCGGGCTGTTCAAGGCCGTGCAAGCGTATGCGGCGCTGCAAGAACGCGACTACGTGATCCCGGACGACGTGAAGCGGCTGGCGGTCTGCTCACTGGCCCACCGCCTGATCGTCAAGCCCGAGAGCGCCCTGCGCGGCCGCACGGCGGACAGCATTGTCGGCAACATTCTGGAACGCGAGACCGTCACGCTGAACGCCGATGCTGCCCAAGCCGACGGGGGCTAAGGTGCTGCGGACCCGCCGGGTCCACGATGCGGAACGAGGCGGCCAGCCGAGCGAGAGATGAGGCGAACCGGTGCAAGGACTAATCCTCTTTCTGATCGGCCTCGTCATCATCGCCTCCATGTTCCGTATTTCCTTCTACTATTTCATCGCCTACTTTCTCGGCTTTGTCGTGTTGCTCGCCTGGCTGTGGGTGCGACACACCAGTCGGCGCATCGCCCTCCGCCGCGAGTTCGCCGGCCATGCGTTTCAAGGCGAGAAGGTCACGATCAAGCTCCAACTCTCCAACCGCGGCCGGCTGCCACTGCCCTGGCTCAAGGTCGAGGACCGTCTGCCGCAGCCGTTGACCACGACCGATGCCTTCCGGGCCGTCGTGACGCTAGGGCCGCGCCTCTCCCGCACCGTCACCTACGAACTGGTCGCCAAGACCCGCGGCTACTTCCCGGTCGGCCCGGCACAGCTGCACTTTGGCGATGTCTTTGGGTTCTTCGAGCGTATGCTATCCACCCAGACACCACACTACCTGACCGTCTATCCGAAGATCATCCCCCTCGCCGACCTGGACCTCCCCTCGCGCTCGCCGTTCGGCCAATTTCGCACCAACGAGATCATCTACGAGGACCCCTCGCGCGTTGCCGGCGTGCGCGACTACTTGCGCGGGGACTCGTGGCGCCGGATCAACTGGCGCGCGACGGCAACGCTGGGCCGCTTGCAAGTCAAGAAGTACGAGCCGGCCATCACCCTCGACACGATGCTGTTCCTCAATCTCAACCCCGCGGAGTTCGAGGAGCACTATCTGGACCCGGCCTCCGAGCTAGCGATCAGCCTCGCCGCCTCGCTGGCGCACCACCTTGCAAACCGGCGGCAGTCGGTCGGGCTGGTGCTCAACGGCCGGGACCGCTCCGTACCGCTCCCGGCGCCGCAGCCGACGCCGTTCGACTTCGCGTTCTCGACCGATGACGACGAAGAAACGGACGACGAAGAGATCACCGTAGAGGGCCAGGTCCGCGAAGGCCCCACCGACTTCCATCCGCTGCTCGACGAAGAGCTACCCCCGGTCGTGGTACCGCCGGGGAAGACCCGCGCGCATCTGATGCGGATACTCGAGGTGCTGGCGCGAGCCGAGGCGCGTGGCGTCGAGCCGTTTGCCCAGGTGCTGCGCCGCTACACCGCGGACCTACCCTGGGGCTGCACTATTGTCGCCATCGCCTGGGGGAGATCGCCCGGCCTGCAAGAAACGCTCGTGGCACTGCGCCGAGCCAACTTCCACGTCGTACTCCTGCTCGTGCGTTTTGGTCCGGCGGATGACTTTCTGAGCAGGATGCGCGCGCAGGGGATAGCCTGCCAGGAGATTCGGGGAGAGGAAGATGTCCGTAGGATCCGTGCTCGGGTCGCAATGGCTTGGTAACCGCGGCCTCCAGCGCGGCCTCGTGTTCGGCATGTATGCGTGCGTGGCCACGGCACTCGCGCAGCTGCTGCTCCGCGCCGGCGCCAGCGAAGCACATGCCTACGCGACCAGCCTGGCATCGTTCGTGACCTTCGTCGCCGGCATCCTGCTGGGCGGCCGGAGCACTTCACAGCCTTACCGCCCAGCCGGCAACCTCGGGCCACGGGACTGGCTGCTGATGCTCGTTCCCATCATGCTCTTGCTGCGCTTCCTCCCCTACGTCGGCCTGGGCGGCGAGCAGCTCGCGACCGATATGTCCCAGTGGCGCGCCAACCCGACGAGCTTCTTCGACTTCAGCCTCATCGGGTCGGCACTCGTGCTCTTGGGCGTCTGGATGTACGCCTTGGCCGTAGCCCGCAACTTGGAGCTACTCTCGCTCCAGCCGGGTGAGTTGCCGCCGACGGCCGGCACGGTCGAGTACCACGAGTGGCTCGACAGCCCCTACCGCTACGTTGACCACGCCGGCGCCTGGCACGGGCTCATGGGCCGCTTCCTCGGTGGCGGAGTGATCCTCATGCTCATCCTGGGTATCGCCGTGCTAGGGCCAAACCTCCTCATTCCCGACCGACCACTGCAGACGGATCCGATGCTGCTGCTGCTGCTTTATTTTCTCCTCGGTCTGGTGCTTGCAGCCCAGACCGGGCTGGACCGGCTCCGCGCCGACTGGATTCAGAGCGGCGCGGCGGTGCAGCCGGGGATGATCCCGCGCTGGCTCGTCGCTGGCGCCCTGCTAGTGCTGTGCGGCTTGGCCCTGGCCTTGCTCCTGCCGACAACGCTGGCCGAGGACGCGGTAGAGTCGCTGCCACTGCTCGGCCAGCTGCTCTCTCCCATCTTTTCTTTGGTGAAGCTGGTCCTCAGCGGGCTGGCGTGGCTCTTCAGCAATCTCTTGGCACTGCTGCTCGCGCCGCTGACGTGGTTCCTGCCCGATGCCCAGCTACCCACTCCGGCTCCGGAGTTGGCCTCGCAGGAGACCATCGAACAGGGGCAGGGCGAGGCTATCGAAGCGGCGCCGCTGGAGCAGGAACAGACCTGGCTCAACATCATCTGGCGCCTGCTCACTTTTGGCATCCCCGGCGCCATTGCCGGGATTATCGCCCTCTATGCGCTCTGGAATACGTGGCGCAAGCGGCGCGAGATCCGATCATTGCTGGCAAGCGCCTGGAGCGAGGCCATCGATTCACTCCGCGATGCCTTCGCCGTCCTCATTGCCTGGGTGTGGCGCGCCGCCGGCTCGCTGGGCCCGCGGCGACGCAGACGCTCACGGGCAAGGGCCAAGCACCGCGGGCAGCAGCAGGAGGGCACAGCGGACCTCGACTTCCGCGAGCTTGGCTGGCGAGCGCTCGGCCGCCTTGCCCCGCGCCAACTGCTCATCTACTTCTACCTCTCGATGCTCGCCTGGGCGGCCAAGCTGGGATGGGGCCGGCGGGAAAGCGATACCGCGTACGAGGCCAGCACGCAACTCGCAAGCCACCTGGCGCAGCAACGCGACTCGATAGAGTCGCTGACCGAGGCCTTTGTCCGGGCACGGTACAGCCAAGCAGTTGTCAGTAGCGACGAGGCTGCGCTGCTGCGCCAGCCGTGGGATCACGTGCGGGGCGTCCTACGGCAGAAACGGCGCTTCCAATGGCTGGCCTTCTGGCGGCGATGACACGGCGGCAGCGGGTGACCGACGCGCGCCAGATCGGCCCCATCCGGTGGGTGTTGAGATGGTGCAAATCCGGCGGCCAGTGGCCGCTGGCCGTAATGCTCCTAGCACTCGTGCTCTACAGCACCACGTTGGCGCCAACGGTCCTTTGGGGAGACGACGCGGAGCTGCAACGCATCGTAGTCACCGGCGAGCAGCGCACCATTGGGCAGTCCTCTCCGGCCAGTCATCTCTTGTGGCTGACGCTTGCATCCTGGTTTGTGCGCGTGTCTATGGTGCCGGACGACATCGCCGGGCGTGTGAACTTCGTCTCGGCGCTCTGTGCTGCTATGACGGTCCTGTTCGTTTACCTGGCAGTTGCCGAAATCGCCCGCCAGACGTCAAGCCGGCAACGGCAATCGAGCACGCAAGCCGACGCGCTCGCACGAATTAGGCCGACCTGGCCGGCGGTGGCCAGTATCGCCGCCGCGGCCGCCCTCGCCTTGTCCCATACTTTCTGGTTGCTGGCCGTGCGGCCGAATGTCTACACGCTCCAGACAGCGCTCATCGCTGCGGCGCTATGGATCGTCTTGCGGTGGCGCGCTCCCCCTCATAGGCCGTGGTTGCCGGTGGCAGCGGCCGGCCTGCTCGGACTGGCGCTCTTCAATCACGCGCTGGTACTGGCCTCCGTGCCGGGGTTCGTGTGGCTGGTGTTGGTAGTCCCCCGCTCTGCCCGGCGCCAACTGGTAGTGGCTGTGCTGTTGACGGCTGCGCTCGTGCTGGTCGCCCTGGCGGGGGCAGCACTGCGAGGGCTGCCGGTGATGGACTTGCTCGGCGCAATGGCCAACTACCGCGCCCAAATCCCGTTGCTACGGGACGCGCTTCTCCTACCCGTCTATTTGGCCTACCAGTTCCCGCTTTCGCTGCCCCTGGCGCTCATCGGCGCGGGTTGGTTGTGGCACCGGGACCGAGCAGTGCTCATTGGCTTGCTCGGCTTGTACCTGGGCAACGCGCTCCTGATGCTCACGCGCCACCATCCTGGCATGTACGTGCGCGACCAATTTCTATTCTATCTCGCGTCGTACCTGCCCGTGGCACTCTTGATCGGAATCGGCGCAGCTGTAATCGCGGCCATGGCGACATCCCGACAAGCCAAAACTGCACAGTCCCATGTCGGGCATCAGGCGGCGCGATCTAGGCCCGGCACCTGGCAGCAAAGGCCGTGGCGTATAGCTGCGGCGCTCGGTGTAGCAGCCCTGATCGCCGCCCCGGTAGTTATCTACCCGCTGGTAGCTCGCTTCGCTGGCGAGGTCAGCCTCAGACTAGCCCCGGCGCGCCACCTACCGGGCCGCGACCCGGTGAGCTTCTACCTCCTACCTTGGAAAATGGATTACCACGGAGCACGAGAATTCGGCCGCGTGGCGCTCATCGGCTTGCCGCGGGATGCGGTCATCGTCGCCGACTGGCTGCCATTCCACACGCTCCGCTACCTCCAGGTGGTCGAGGGTCTGAGGACCGATGTGACGATAGCGCAACTCAATGCCGGCGAGGGTGTGCAGTTACGTTATTTGCTGGACCAGCAGCGCGGGCGCTCACTCTATCTCGCCGACGATAGCCCGTTTCC
The DNA here is from genome assembly GCA_965220865.1 of Chloroflexota bacterium. Classification (GTDB taxonomy): domain Bacteria; phylum Chloroflexota; class UBA11872; order UBA12225; family JAJDUF01; genus JAJDUF01. The sequence goes on along the minus strand of OZ244848.1, from coordinate 182,387 downwards.
CTACTACGAACGCGCAGCGATAGAGCGCTGTTTTCGTATCGAGCCGGACGGCGTACTCTACCGTCTCGAACGACGTCTGAATACGCCCTGCCCCTCATAGTGACCGATGGCTAGGCAACCGGCTGCCAACTACTAACCTCGCCCTAGCACCAGAGCAGGTAGGAGTTACGGACAGCCTTACCGGGATTTATCTCGCGGTTAATACTCGCTTGCTATACCTTGGCAGTGGGTAGTCCTGCGGCTTGTGCGCGCAGGAGCAAGCGCAAGACACCAGCCAGGGTTGCCAGGATTGGATGAGCGCAGCGTTAGCCCTATATGCCGTTGCACAGCGTTCATGGTACCTTCTATAGAGGCAGCGATGCTGCGGATGTCAGTCAACGATGTGCATGGCTCAGGGCCAGCCGCCAGCGCCCCGGCTCCGAGTTGACCACCGGAGGACACCATGAGAACGCCAGCCAAGACCCGGCGCCGCTGGCTGCTGATTGTCTTGGCGGCGCTTGGCGCAGGTTGCACATTCGGAGAAACGCGCGGTGACCGGGAGCGCAGCCACGCCAACCGGCGGTAACGCCGCAGCCTCGTGCTTCGAGCGGGCGAGCCAGGACACGAGCACACAATACGTCTCGAGATCGTAAGGTAGGCTCGGCCCGCACTGCTCAAGAACAGCGAGGCCAAGGAGGAGGTTCCTCGGTGCCCCCAGCAAGCAATCCTTACGACGGTCGTGTAAAGACCGCGCAAGAAGTAGCCGACCCCGCGAGCAACGGCCGACTACGCAAATATCTCCTGGATCGCCGGCGCTCATTGGGTGCGCTTGTGGCGCTCGTAGCCGTGAGCTGCGGGGCGGAAGATGGTGACGACGGTCAGGCTGCGCCCGCGGCGCCACAGCAAGCGGCAGTGGCGAACACCCCGGCACCGCCTCCAACCGCAGCACCGGCACCGACCGCTGCGGCTCCTGCGGCCCCTACCACTCCGGCAACGGCTGCCGGCATCACGCACTTCCAAATCGCGGGGGATAGCTCACTGGCGAGCTACACCACCCGTGAGAAGTTCTTCAACCAGCCCTCGCCCGTCTTCGTCACCGGCACTACTGCCGCCATCACCGGGGGTCTCTACCTCGACCGCAATACCTGGCAGCCGGCTGCCGATCCACCCTCCACCATCACCGTAGACCTGCGTACCCTCAAGACCGATAGCTCTCGCCGCGACAACGCCATCCGGGGGCGATTCCTGGAGTCCGACAAGTACCCGCTGGCCACGTTCGTGCTCAAGCAGGTCGCGGGTGTGCCGCAGTCGTACCAGGAGGGAACCGAGGTGACGGTGGTGCTGGAAGGGGAGCTGACGGTGCGGGAGATCACGAAGCCGGTGTCGTGGCAGGGAACAGCCAAGCTGGAGAGCAACACCCTGACGGGCAAGGTAGGGACGAGTGAGCTGCTGTACGCGGACTTTGGTATCCCGCAGATAACGATTCGGATTTTGGCGGTGGAGAATTGGTTCAAGCTGGACATGGAGCTGACCGCCGTAGCGCAGTAGCCATCATGGACCGGCACAGTGGATCGGCAGCAACCGGCCTGCTCCCTAGCCATAGGCGCTCCAGGGGCAACCGCAGCCGTCGTGCTACTATGTCGGGAAGGGGCACAGTCGCTTACTCGCTGCGCGACGAGGGAGACGAGGGCATGATTGAGGTCGTTGGCCTGATGCACCACGCTATACCCATCGGGAAAGGCGATGCCGACGCGCTGGCGAGGGCCAGGGAGTTCTATGGTGAGCTACTCGGCTTGCCCCTCGATACGGGGCGCCCGGACATCCCGGGTACGCCAGGCTACTGGTACAACGTCCCCACCGGCCTGCGCCCGCGCTCCGCTGGGGAGGAAGACACCCGCGCGGTTGGCCCCCCGCCCGCACACCTGAAACAGATCCATCTCATCGGGCGACCAAACGGGGCGCTGGCGGACGACGCCGACGCTCAAGAACCCATGAGCCGCAAAGTTGCCCACCTGGCGCTGGCCGTCACCAGCCTGTTGGCAGCCAAAAACGCCCTGGACCAGCGCGACATTCCCTACACCATTCAGACGGCCGCAGTCGGTGCGGAGCAGGTCTTTTTCTTTGACCCCTTTGGCAATCAGATCGAGCTACAAGAAGCCCGTGAGCGCTGACGGTGGCTGCGAGTGTAGTCGCTGGCATGCTATTCTGTGATACAGGACGTGATCACCTCCCCAGGTCGGTCTGGGGACGGTATACGCTGAAACTCTCCGTTCGACACAACGGTTCCTCGGTAAGCGGTCCGGAGCGGACGGCAAGGCATCCCTGGGGAACACTGGAGGCAAACGATGGCACGTCGGCCAGACGATCCCCCCCCTGAAGAGAATACTGGCGGTGACGCAGGCGAACGTCGCGTTTACGGTGGGCCACCGGAGCCGCCGCGCCGCCGCTTTGGTGGTGGCGGTGGCGGTGGCGGTGGTGGTGGCAGGGGCGGCGAAGACTTCGAGGACTACGTGCGGGACATCATCCGTAGTGGTCGCTGGCAGGGCCTGCTGCGGCGCGGCGCGGGACTATGGGTCGTCCTCGTCGTCGTCATCATCGGCGGCTGGCTCGCCACCGGTTTCTATCAGGTTGGTCCCGGCGAGCAGGGGGTCGTGCGCCAGTTTGGCAAGCTCTCCGACCAGACCGACTCCGGCCTGCGCTATCACCTCCCCTGGCCCATCCAGCGCGTAGACGTGGTGAACATATTGGCCGTGCGGCGGCTAGAGCTTGGCTTCCGCTCCGCCGCCGGTGACCGTGCCCAGCGCGTCCCCGAGGAAGCGTTGATGCTGACCGGAGACCAGAATATCGTCGAAGCACAGATGATCGTGCAGTACCGGGTGCGTGATGCTGCCCGCTACCTCTTCCACGTCCGGGAGCCGGAGGAAGTCCTGAAGGACGCGGCCGAGGTGGCCTTGCGGAGTGTCGCCGGGAGTACGACGATTGACGACCTACTGACCATCGGGCGCGCCGAGGCCGAAGAGCAGACGCTGGCCTTTATGCAGCACCAGCTCGACGACTACCAGGCCGGCTTGCTCATCCAGAACGTCAAGCTCCAGGTTGTAGATGCACCGGAACAGGTCCGGGACGCTTTCCACGACGTAGTACGCGCCTTGGAGGACCGCGAGCGCCTGATCAACGAGGCTCGCGGCTACGCGGAGGATGTCATCCCGAAGGCTCGCGGTGAGGGCGAGCGGTTGGTGTTCGAGGCCGAGGGCTATAAACAAGAGCGGATCATCCGTGCCCAGGGCGATGTCTCCAAGTTCATTCAGGTGCTGGAGGAGTACGAGAAAGCACCCCAAGTGACGCGAGCGCGGCTCTACTTGGAAACGATGAACCAAGTCCTACCCAACGTCGAGAAGATCATCACCGATGGACCGATGAGTGACAACATCTTGCCGTTCCTGCCGCTCAGGGACGGCTCCACCTCTACCCAAGGAGGGGCGGCCGCATCAGCATTCGGCAGTTGAGGCGCTCGCGCATACGGACAAGGAAGAGACAAGGATCACACGATGAAATTACTGGGAATCTCCGTGCTAGTGGTAGTCATTCTGATTGCACTGGCTATGCCACAGGTCTTCTACTTCGTTGACGAGATCGATCAGGTGGTCATCACGCAGTTCCGGCGGCCCATCCGCACGGTGACTGCGCCGGGGCTGCACGTCAAGGCACCGTTCATCCAAGCCGTCAGTCGCTTCGATAAGCGTATCCTGCGCTCCGACCCGGCGCCGACGGAATATCTGACCCTCGACAAGAAGCGCGTGATCGTGAACCACGTGTCGCGTTGGCGGATCGTCGAGCCGCTTGCGTTCCTCGAACGCATCCGGACCGAAGGGGCGGCCCTGTCGCGGCTCGATGACATCATCTTCTCGCAGCTGCGGGCAGAGCTTGCCAGGCATGAGCTGGAGGAGATCATTGACGAGCGGCGCGAGTCGATCATGGCGGACGTGACAGTGGCTACTCAGGAACGCCTGGACCCCTTCGGCATTGAGATCGTGGACGTGCGGATCAAGCGCGCCGACCTGCCGGAGGAAGTCCACTCCAGTGTCTTCAACCGCATGGTCGCCGAGCGCCAGCGTATCGCCAAGCGTTACCGCTCCGAGGGCGAAGAAGAGGCGCGGAAGATCCGCGGCGATACCGACCGCGAGCAGCAGATCATTCTTGCCGAGGCCTACGAGAAGGCCCAGGACTTGCAGGGCCAGGGCGACGCACGGGCCGCAGCGATCTATGCCGAATCCTTTGGGCGTGATCCGGAGTTCTACAACTATGTGCGTTCTCTGGAAGCCTACCGGGCGGTGATTGACGACAACACGTTGCTGATCATGCCCTCGAACACCACGTTGCTCCAGTACCTGCATAGCCCGGATGCGCCTCAGGCGCCAAGCTCGCCAGCGAGCGCCCCTCCGGCAACGTCGCCCGTGCCCGCGGCCGCCACACCGGCAATGTCGCCCGTGCCCGCGGCCGCCACACCGGCAACGTCGTCCGCCCCGGCAGCCGCCACCCCGACACCGGCACCGGCACCGGCATCAACTCCCGTATCAGCCACACCCACGCCCGCAAGCTAGGCATCCCCTCTCCCGCTGGGTGAGGGCCACGGCGGCGAGGACCTGTAGCCCCTTCCCTTTCGGGAGGGGGTTGGGGGTAGGTCAGACCGGCTACCCGTCGTGGCCGTGCCGCAGCGCCCGGCCCGGCAGATTGCCCGTATGGCGGTCTCGGTCCTTGACGAGCACGCCGTTCACGAGCACATAAGGAATGCCCTCCGGGTACGAACGCGGCTGCTCGTAGGTAGCGGTGTCGCGTACCCGCTGCGGATCAAAGCACACCACGTCGGCGGCCTGGCCCGGCCGGAGTGAGCCGCGATCTCCGAAGCCGAGTATGCGGGCCGGAACCGCCGTCATCTTGCGGACGACCTGCTCCCAGGTGAACAGACCCAGTTCGCGCGTGTAGCGTCCGAGATACCGCGCGAAGGTGCCCCAGGCGCGCGGATGAGGCTGCTCGCCGACCATGACCCCATCGCTGCCAGCGGTATGCGCCGGGTGTTGCATGATCGCCTGCACGTTGTCCTCGTTCCCCTGGTGCCACACCATGGTGCTGCTCAACCGCTCCTGAATCAGGAGGTCGCACACCCAATCGAACGGCGGTCGGCCCAAGCCGGCCACCACCTCGCTGACACGCATGCCGGTGAACCGCCGGTTGGCTGGCACTGTCATAGCCCCGAGCTGGATGATGGACCAATCTACTGGCACTCCCTGCGCCCCGTCCGTCCCGACCTCTTCGACTTCGTGCCGCAGCCGCTCTCGCGTCGCCGGGTCGCGCAGCCGCTCCAGCAACGCCTCGTCACCGCCACGGTAGGCCCACGACGGCAGGATGGCCCACAGGTAGGTGCTCGCCGCGATATATGGGTAGCTATCCATGCTCACCGCGACGCCGCCGGACCGCGCGCGGTCAATCATGCCGAGGAGCGCGCCACTGCGGCCCTTGTTCAGGGGAAAGGCAAGCTGGGCATGAGCCAGATGCACCGGCACCCCGGCCCGGCGGCCAATCTCGATGCTGTCACGATACGCCGCCAGTGCCCCGGCACCATAGCTGCGGTGATGCGTGCAGTAGAACCCGCCGTGCGGCTTGATGGCGGCGCAGAGGGCCACAATCTCGTCGTCACTGGCGAACATCCCTGGAGGATAGGTCAGCCCGGTCGAGAGACCGACGGCGCCCTCCTCCATCGCCTGATGGATCAGGTTCTGCATCGCTGCCAGATCGCCGTCGGTGGGTGGGCGGTCGGCAAAGCCCATGACGTTCATGCGGATAGTGCCTTGCCCGATCAACGTCGCGACGTTCGGCGCCACCCGGCCGTCGAACTCGTCGAGATAGTCACCGAGGCTCCGCCAGCACCAGTCCACGCTCGGCGGATCGCCAGTGAGCGCCCGCACTTGGCCCCGCACCATCTCGACGCGCTCGTCGGTGAGCGGCGCGACGCCCAGCCCGTCTTGCCCCAACACCTCCAGCGTCACGCCCTGCATGATCTTGGCTTCGTGCGCCGGCGACGCGAGGAGCTGAATATCGGAGTGCGTGTGCATGTCCACAAAGCCGGGACACACCAGCAGACCGGCGGCGGCAATCCGGCGGCGAGCCGGCTCGCGGTGCAGCCCCGGCGCCACGGCGCCAATGCGCCCGGACCGGATGGCCACGTCGGCGCGGAATCGCGGCCTGCCGGTGCCGTCAACGACCTCGCCACCGGCGATCACCACGTCCCACGCCATGTCTTCAGTTCTCCACTCGTAGGGCTACGGCGTTAGCTGCGACGGCACCGGAGCCGCCAGCATCTTGCCGAGGTGCGGTGCAACTCCGGCCGGCCACATCGGCGTGTCAGGGGCGCAGCGCCGTAAGCACAATGCCGGCAGCGTCGGCATCGTCTACTGTACCCGACGGTGTACCCGACGGCTGCGCTTCATGCTGCTGCACCTCGGCAAAGCCGACTTCGGTCAGCAGATCGAGCCAGGTCCGTAGCGCGAAGATACCGCACGTATGGCGGTCGGCTTCGATTGTGAGGCCCTCGCTCCGCCGGATGAGATACAGAAAGGTCACTTCATACGTCGTGTCGGAGCAATCGGGATCGTAGACGTTCTCGACCAGGACGACCTCCGTATCGGCGGAGGTGTGTATGGAGGTCCAGGTCCGGTTTTGCCGGAACCGCTCCGGGGTAGCCTCGACGACGGAGAGGAAGACCCCGCCGGGCCGCAGATGAGCAAAGGCCGTCTCGAACGCTGCCCGCAAATCGCGCGGCGAGAGCATATACGCTACGGCATCGAAGAGGACAACCGTGTCAAACGCTTCACCTAGGCATACCTCGCGCAGGTCGCCGACGCGATAGGTGACGTGGGGATTGAGCTGGCGGGCCAAGGCCAGCATCGCGGGGCTGCGGTCCACGCCCGTGACCGCAAGATGCTGCTGCAAGTGGTAGTCGTGGTGGCCGCCACCACAGCCCAAGTGGAGCAGCGACCGGACCGGGCGCCGGCTGCGCTGCTCGATAAGCTGGCGATACTCCACGCATTCTTCGCGGTAGTCCTCCGGCGGGCTGACGATAGGCCACAGCCAGGCCAGGTCGTCATACAGGCGCGGTCCTTCGTTCGGCGGGAACAGCCGCAGCCGCGCTATAGGTGGGCCACTCTCTTGCATAGACGACCTCGCCGGCGATGATCGTGTGGCTTACCCGTGCCTCCAATAGCGCGCGCGGCGGCCGGCCGAAGATGTCCGGCTCGATGATCGTTACGTCGGCCACCGCGCGCGGCCGGAGCGACCCACGCTCGTGCTCCAGCCCGGCCGCGTAGGCGGCGCCGACCGTGTAGGCGCGCACCGCCGCCGCGAGCGAGATGCACTCCTCCGGGTACCAGCCGCCAGCCGGCGTGCCGTCGGGTCGCTGTCGCGTGACCGCGGCAAAGAGACCGGCCAGCGGGTCCGGCGTCTCCACGGGCGCATCGGATCCGAAGGCCAAGATCGTTCCGGCCCGCAGCAAGCTGCCAAACGCATAGGCGCCGCGGCTGCGTGCGCCCCAGAAGCGGTCGGCGTTGTCCATGTCCTGAGTCGTGTGGATCGGCTGCATTGACGCGACCACACCAAGCGCGGCCAGGCGCGGAACATCGTCTCGATGCAGCACCTGAACGTGCTCGATGCGCGGGCGGCGCAGAGGTTCGTCTGCCGACAAGTATGCGCTGGCTACCGTGTCGAGGGCTTGCCGATTGGCCCGGTCACCGATAGCGTGCATGGCCACGCCGAATCCGGCATCAGCAGCACGCCGGAGCAGGGCAGCCAGTTCATCTGGCGGGGTGATCACCACGCCCGTATTGCCCGGCTCGTCCTCGAACGGCGCCAGCATCGCGGCCGTGTGGGAGCCAAGCGACCCATCGAGGAAGCACTTCAGGTGCCCGATACGGAGGCGCCCGTTACCCCAACCGGCCGCCATCCGGCGAGCAACGAGCTGCTCTAGCGTAGCGGCCGGTGGCATGTAGATGACCCGCAGCAGTAACTCCCCGGCAGCCGCAAGGTCTTGCAGCGCGGCAAAGGTCGCCGGCGTGTCCGGCGCATGCACGCACGTGAGTCCCAGCTCGAGCAGCGCGCGCTGTGCTCGCCGCAACGCGCCCCGCAGTACCCCCGGCGGCGGATCGCCAATCGCCGTCTCGACGAGCCGCTGGGCGGACTCGCGCAAAATGCCGCTCGGCTCCCCATCCGCTTCCCGGTCAATCACCCCGCCGGCCGGCTGCGGCGTGCCACGACCAATCCCCGCGCGGCTCAGGGCCGCCGAGTTGACCCAGGTGATGTGCCGATCCTTGCGGGCGAGGGCGACGGGGCAGTCGCCGGCGACGGCATCCAGCGCGTGCCGATCCGGCAAGCGGGGTTCCGGCCAGAGCGTATGGTCCCAGTTGCCGCCGAGCAGCCAAGCGTCGCGAGGCAAGTCACCGGACCGCGCCGCTACCAGCGCAACGGCCTCAGCAAGCGACCCGACATCGGCCAGGTCTAGCTGCTCCAGTTGCAAGCCGTAAGCGCCGAGGTGCAAATGGGCATCGGCCAGCCCCGGCAGCACACAGGCGTCCGGCACGTGCAGCTCCTCCACAGAGGACTGCCCAAGCGCCCGCACAGCCGCCCGTACAGCGGCCGCCGAGCCAACGGTGTGGACCCGGCCACCGACCAGCAACAGCGCGTCGGCCTCCGGCTGCCCCGGGTGCATGGCCACCACGCGGCCACCGTAGATCGCTAGGGGCCGTACCGCTTCCGTTCTGGTCATGGGCCTTGCTACTTTTCCCAGCAGCCTACTCACCCGTATGTCTCACGGCACCACTAGCGAGGGTTGTTGGGCAACGCAGAAAGGCGAGAGGCACGGTCAGATGAGGCTCGGCTGCACGTGCCATGCTTCCGGGCCGCTCGCCTCCAAGGATCCGTCGGCCAGAATATGGTGTAGCGTCAGGCCGTCGTTTTGCAGTGTTCGGCCAATGAGGTTGTGCCGATGGCACTGGTGATAGTCGCCCTCGCTACACATGATGCAAGCGCGCTCCTGCCGAATCAACTGCTTGAGACGCGCTATGGCTTGGCGGTACGCGGATAGCTCGGTCATCCGCTCATAGTCCACGCGCCCCGCCGCGTCATATGCCTCCCCCGTATCGGGGCGCCCGCCCAACTCCTGGCCGGCGAAACGGTACTTGATCCCATGCCGCTGAAGATACTGCTGGAGCGGCTGCTTGTTGAACCAGGGCGCAATACCGCTGTACGGAGCGGACCGCACGTCCACCACCAGGGCAATGCTGTGCTGCTGCAATAAATCGATGAACCGTTCCGGGGTAAGCCGGCTATGACCAATCGTGTACAGTGCTGCTCCTTCGACCGGCGGATCAACCATAAGCCCACCTCACCATGTCCACAATGCTACCCGACGAGAGTGCCGCCGACCTTTCGCGTCGTCGCCGCGGCTTCCGACGCAATGACGGAAAGCGACGACGTATCACGGCCGGCGATTGAGGCGGTAGCCTACGTCGCGCACGGTGAGGACGAGGCGCGGCCGGCGCGGATCAGGCTCGATCTTGCCCCGCAGATGCAAGATATGGCTGTCGAGGAGACGGGTGCCGCCCTCCGAATCGTAGCCCCAAACGGTCGCCACCAGTTCGTCGCGCGTAAGCACGCGGCCATTCGACATCGCCAGCGCCAGGAGCAGATCGAACTCGGTCCGCGTCAGCGCGACTTCCCGCCCGCCGACCAGCACTTGACGCTCCGCCGGAAGCACTTCCAGGGCACCGAACACCAGGCGGTCCGGTGACTCGTCCGCGTCAGTGTCCGCTGCGTCATTGTTCCCGGCGCCGGGAGTCGTTCTGCGCTCGGATTCGGCGGTGGCCCGACGCAACCCCGCGCGCACGCGAGCCACCAACTCACGCACACTGAACGGCTTGGTCACGTAGTCGTCGGCGCCCAACTCCAGCCCGACAATCTTATCTACCTCATCACCACGAGCACTGACCATAATGATCGGCACCAGGCGATCTTCCAGCCTGATCTGCCGGCACACATCAAGGCCGCTCATGTCCGGGAGCATGATGTCCAGTAACACGAGGTCGGGCCGCTGCCGGCCGACGGCCGCCAAGGCTTGCTCGCCGGTCGTCGCCTCAACCGTCTGCCATCCTTCGCGTTCGCAGGCCACGCGCAGACTAAAACGTACCGCCGGCTCGTCCTCGACAATGAGAATACGCGGCACTGCGTTCCCACCACGCCAGCCGTTGTTCCGTCGCCCCGGCGTCGTCATGCTTGCGGTCCATGTGCCGCTGACACGGGTCCATCCTGGCGCTGAACGTGGTCCGGAGCGACCGGCACGGTAAACCGGAACGTAGCGCCCCGGCCCAGCTCGCTCTCGACGCGGAGCGTTCCGCCCATCAGCTCAACCAGATTACGGGCAATATAGAGGCCGAGGCCGGTCCCGGTGCGGCGGTGCCGATGCTGGCCCTCGACCTGATAGAACTTGTCGAAGATGTGGGGCAGGTGCTCCGCCGCGATCCCGAGGCCTTCATCAGCCACGCTGATCTCGATGAACGGTCCGCGCGACAACGCCTGCATCGCTCCACTGCCCACCCCGGACCCGCCATTCGCGCGGGCGCGGGAATCCACGTTCTCCCCCGGCTCCGGCACGCCGTCGGTCTCCACCAGGGATGCCTGCACGCGGACGCCGGCATCGGCCGGGACATAACGCAGCGCGTTGCCGAGCAGATTGTCGAGCACGCGGCCGAGGTGGTCACGGTCGGCCCAGACCGCGGGCAGTTGCGGCAACGGCTCCAGCACGAAGTACGGACCGCCCTCAAGCATTTGCCCTTGCACCACGGCGACGGCCTCCCGCAGCAACGGTTCCAGGTCGAGCCGCTGTGGCTCGGACGTCAGGCCGCCGGCCTCGATCCGCGTCACGTCGAGGATATTGTCCACCAAGCGGCTCAAGCGCACCGCCTCCGCGTTGATATGACCGGCCAGCTCCCGCGATTGATCCGGCGCAAGCACGTGCTCCAGTAGTAGCTCGCTCAACGCCCGTAGCGACGTGAGCGGAGTGCGTAGCTCGTGGGATACAGTGGAGATCAGGGACGACTTCAACTCGTCCATCTCTTTCGCCACGGTAATGTCGCGGAGTACCAGGACAATCCGCGGCGTACCTCGCCGCCGACTCGCCACCTCGGCGAGACTGGCCCCGACCCACCGTTCGTCTCCGCGGCGTGCCCGGATACGCATCTCCAGATAGGGCACGTCAGTACCGGCGTCCGCAGGCTCTTCCGGCCGCTCGTCCGCCCACAGCGGAGCCTCGTCGTCGGAGATGTCGAGGGCACGGGCGAGGGTGTCGGCGTTGAAAGGACTATCGTTCGAGAGCTTGGCCTGCAGGACTTCGAAAACCACGCGGCCCACGACCTCGGCTTCCTGCCAGCCCGTGAGGCGTTCGCAGCCGGGGCTGAACAGCAAGATCCGCCATTCGCTGTCCAGCGCGAGAATCCCGTCCTCGGCGTGGAAGATGACGTTCTGCAGTAGCTCGCGCTGGCGACTCACCGCCGCCTCGGCCCGCCCGGTCCGCGCGTACAGCACGGCATTCTCGATTGCCGTGGCGGCATGGGCCGAGAAACTGGCGAGCAGCGCTACCTCGCCCGGCGTGAACTCGTGAACATCGCGACGATAGATGCTCAAGACTCCCACCGGCTGGCCCCGGCGGAGCAGCGGCGCCGCCAAGAAGGAGCGGATGCCTTCCTGCTCCCAGAGCGGGCGCGGGAGGCGCGAGTCGCTGGCAACGTCGGCGACCGCGAGTGGATGAGCGGAAAGGGCCACCAAGCCGGTGACGCCCTCGCCAACTTCGAGGTTGGCCACCGACTCCACGTATGCGCGCGAGAGACCCTCGGAGGAAAGCCGCTGGAGCATGCCCTGCTCATCAATTCGCCATACCGCCGCCGCCGAGGCGCCCAGCAGATTGGTCGCGCTGGCCATGATCTTGCGGAGTAGCTCGGCCAGCGTGAGGTTGGCGGTACTGGCTTGACCGATCTCCAGCAAGGCCCGCAGCTGTGCGCGCACAACGCGCTGCGAGGCGCGCAATTGCTCCTGGACCCGGCGCAGGTAGTGGATTTCGGCGTTCAGGAATGCAGCGTTGGACGCAGCGGTCGGCGCGGAAGCTCGCTGGGCGCCGTCAGGATGGCGAGGTTGGCTCTTGGCCGGGGGCTTGCGAACTGTGTCCATGATGCCCGATCATCGCCGGGGCGCGAACACCGGCCGCCTGACGGCGCCCGACCACCAGCACAGCGCGGGCGCCGCGCCAATTGGCGAAACAACACTTCACCCGGACCACAAGCCGCTAGGCCAGCTCAACAGGCCGGACACTGCCAACAGCACCACCTCGCTCTGCCAACAGGATGAGCCTAATCGCCCAAATTATTGCCGCAACGCTGGGTGAGCTACTGCAAGAAAAAGTCGGCGTTGATGTCAATGAAATGCACCCACTCTTCGGGCACCGCGTCCTCGGGGTAGATTGCACTCACAGGGCAGACCGGCTCACAGGCGCCACAGTCTATGCACTCATCGGGATCAATGTAGTATATCTCGTCATCGTCCGTCGTGTGAATACAGTCAACTGGGCACACATCCACGCACGAGGCATCCTTGGTGCCAATGCACGGCTGCGTGATCACGTAGGTCATAGCGAACCTCCTCGCGGATGAGTTGTGACTCCCGCTTCGAGCATCTAGCTCAGAGCGGTGAGACCACTCCACATGGATCAATATAGTATATCCGGGCGTCATCTGCAGGGTGGCAATCCACCGCACAGACATCTACGCACGAGACGCCCTCCACACCGCCGCGCGGGGTTGAGCGACCGGCGAGGTCACGAGCAGCCCCCGGCAGCGAGGCGCGGATCACCGTAGCATAGTTCGGCACATTCTAACCACATCCTAGCACTAGAGAGCCGGTAAGCGGCCGCACTGTCTGGAAGTTGGCTGGAGATTCCTCCACGTGCTCCCGGGAGTTTCACGCCCGTTTCTCAAGCGCCGCCCAGGCGATGTCAAGCTCCCGTTGCACGCGGCTCTGCGCGTCTCGTAACGCGCGCAGCTCCGTCACCTCGCCGATCCCGGCCCGCCGAAAGGCAGTGCGTAAACTATCCGCGACGATCCGTGGCACTGGATTCCGCTCCGGCGAGCGGGCATACCGTGCCTGCTCCAAGGCATGTAGATTGAACTCGTCGAGCGTGATGTGGCCGGAAGGCCGCTCGGCAAGACGGTAGCGGTCGAGCGGCAGCTGACCACTGTACGCCGGTACCCACTGCCAGCCGTGACGCGCGGCCTCGGCCGCCGTCGCCCGATCACGAGGGCCGGACGTCGAGTGCGCCACCAGGAACTGGGCCACCTCCCAAGCGGCCTCGACGTGCTCACCCGACACCAGCGCGAGCGCCTGTACCGCAGCCTGGGTGATGGGCGTCTCGCCATCGCGGCGTACCGGCAGCGGCGCGAAGCTCAACGGCAGGTGCGGCCCGTAACGCGCGATGCGGTCTAGGAAGCGATTACTGCTGTGGGCGGCAAAGAGCTGGCCGGTGAGCAGGGGGTCCTCGTCGTTAAACCCCCAGGTCCGCTGCTGCTCCACCAATTCCGTCGTCCCTCCCTGATCCCGTATCCAGGAGGTGAGCCATTCGAGCGCGTCAACGTTCGCCGGATGCGTAAGGCTGGCCACGCGCCCATCGTCGCTCACAATATGCCCGCCGTTCTGCCAGCACCAGACCAGGGGCTTCGAGAAGCGCTCACTGGGGTCGAAACCCCAGCGGCCGTGACCGCTCGCAACGGCGCCAGCGGATACCGACGGTCGAGTTGTGCCCTTCGGGCCAGACGGGGGTGCTGGCACACGCGCCAGGTTTCCGGCCAACTCGCGGAAACTCTCCCACGTGCTAAGTGGCTGCGTAAAGTCCAGCCCGGCCTGGCGGTAGTCTATGCCTGCTTCATCCAAGAACCGGCGATTGAAAAAGAGCAGCGTGATCGCCAGCCCCTCCGGCAGCGCGTAGAGTTGGCCATCCAATCCGTAGCAAGGCTGCAAGGCCGGCGGCATAAAGGCTTTGAGGTCGTAGCCGCTCGCCCGGACGAGACTATCGAGCGGCTGCACAACGTTGGCCAGCGCGAGCCAGGTGAGGTCCAGGGCTGCCAGCGCAAGCAGCGCCGGTGGCTGTGCCGCCGCGATAGCCGCAGCAAGTTTGCCCGCAGACCGCGCGGCTGCTCGCTCGCTCACTTCCAGCAGCGGGGTGCCGTGGCTTTCGTTCCACGCGGTCACCGCGCCTTGTTGGGCCGGCGTGTGGCGGGCAGTCCACCACTCCAGCCGCGGCGGCTCGCCTCCGGCCGGAGTCTGGGGCGTAGGAGCCTGCGCGGTCGCTGCACAGGCCGGGAGCAAGCCGGCGAGGATCAGCCGACCGGCCACGGCATAAGAGCGGCGGCGCGTCAGACGCCTGCCTGGCGCTGTCGGGGAGTTAGTCGGCCACCGCATTGCACGAACGGACATGGGGAGCACAGTAGGAACCTAGAACCTGGAACAGGAGCCTAGCATACGTCCTCACGCGCCTTACACGCACGCCTGTCTGGTCTTTAACGGTCGAATCGGTATGCTAACGCCACAGGCACGGCAACGCAGCGACAGCGGGCAGGGGATACCACGCATGGGCGGCGAATCGCCAGCGCAAATCCTGGTAGCGCATCTGCGGCGCCAGGGTATCCGCGACGAGGTCGTGCTGAGGGCGCTCATCCGCGTGCCGCGAGAGCTGTTCATCGCGCAGGAGCTACGCCATCTGGCCTACGAAGACGAAGCGCTGCCGCTGGAGGAAGGGCAGACTATCTCGCAGCCGATTGTCGTTGCAACGATGACGGAGGCGCTCAGAGTCGCCCCCGGGCAGCGGGTACTCGAGGTCGGCACCGGCAGCGGCTACCAGGCTGCGGTCCTGGCCGAGATGGGCGCCGAGGTCGTGACCGTCGAGCGACGGCCGCGCCTGGCCAACCAGGCGCGGGTGCTGCTCCTCCATCTTGGGTACCACAACGTCACGGCGCATACCGGCGATGGCACGCTGGGATGGCCCCAGGCCGCACCCTATGATCGGATCATCGTCACGGCGGCCACACCTGCTGTACCACCGGCGCTGCTGGAGCAGCTACGCGAGGGCGGCCGGCTCGTAGCGCCGGTCGGCCGGCGCCGCGGCCAGCGGCTGCTCGTCATGCGGAAAGATGCTGCCGGTCCGGTCGAGGCGGCGGCGCTAGGCCCCGTACGCTTCGTGCCCCTCATAGGCGCAGCCGGCTGGTCCGAGGAACCGTCCCCGCAGCGCCGCAGCCGGTCCAGGTCCAGCGACAAAGATTCCGTCGAGTCCACGGCCGCGCCCAAATGAGCGGCCGCTGGCGTGACGCTACTGCCGGAGCGCCTGGAGTAGCTCCTCGGCCTGCTCGGCGCTGATCTTGCCTTCCTGCAGCATGGTCAAGACGGCCCGGCGCTCCTCGGCAGCGGTCGAGGCCGCATCGGCGGCTCCCTCCGCAGCGTCCGCGTGCCCGGCGCCGGCTCTCGCCTCTCCCGCAGCGCGAGGTCGGCGCGCCCCGGCCCGTTGCGTCGCTTGCCGCATCCGCCCCTCGGCACGTTCTGCAAAGCGCTCGGCGCGCTCCTCGGCGGCGCGGGCAAACCGCTCGGCGCCATCTTCCGCCCGGCGGATGAAGGCGTCTACGTCCATGCCGGCACTGCGACGGCGCGGGCGATTACCGGATTGGTCACCAAAGTCACCGCGCCCCCAAGCGCCAAACGTGCGTCCGAACTGCTCACCAAGGTCGCGGCCCAGCCGCCCGAAGTCGGCGCCGAGTCGCCGGCCGACATCCGAGAACTCGCGCGCAAACACGGTGGCCGTCTCGACCACCTGATCTTCGGCGGCCGACCTCACGGTGAACTCGCCTTCCATGTTGTGGACGCTGACCTTGCGCGGACCGGCGACAATGGTCAGCTGCGCTGCTCGCGGCACGTCAATGCGGAGTGGTCCCGATGCCTCCACGATAAAGCGATGGCCTTCTTCGCGGACATGGTATTCGGTCTTTGGGTCCTGGGCCTCCACACGCAGCGTTGGCGCATCGTGGCCCAGCACCTCGATGTCGCCGCTGCACCCAAAGACGTTAAGCTCCAGCTTGCCCTCTGCGGGCACCTCTTGCTCGAACATGCTGTTCTCCTTCTTCTCTCCCGTCGGTCACAATGGTTGCTCATCCCGCGGTACGCGGCCCCGGCGCGGCCGTCACTGCCCGCGGAGCTTTTGCACCGCCTCGTCTACGCTCATCGCGCCGGCCGCCAGGTCATCGAGCACAGCGCGCCGCGCTCCCGGCGAGACCGGCCGTTCCGCTGCCTGTTCGGCCGCGATGCTCTCATCCACCGCAGCCAGCCCCAGACTGTTGATCACGTCGTCGAGTCGTGAGCGCACTGTCGGATAGGACACGCCCAACTCCTGCTCCATGTCGCGGATGACGCCCCGACACCGCACAAACAGCTCGACAAAGCGCAACTGCTCCGGTGCGAGGCGCAGGAGGCGCGGCAGCGTGAACCGCCCTTCGAGCGCGGTATCACAGTGGGTACACTCCTCGCGAACCACGACCAACTCGCCCGTACAGACCGGGCACTGCCCGAGAACCTCGCTCATAGGCGGCTCCTTCAATATCATCCACTCAACTATGAGAAATCTTGATTGTCTTATCAAGATCATAGATTCACAGCGAGCATTTGTCAAGCGAACGCTATGGCCGGATGTGTGCAGACCGGCGCACGCGGCACACTCGACGAGCGCAATGGCACGACGAAGGCTTGACCGGGACAGCGCTGGCCGGTGCTAGAATGGATGCAGAGCCAGCAGCCGGTTGGTTGCTCCGGCTGGAGGGGGCGCACCGGGGCGACAACGACTGGGAAAGGGACACCACGCTCAGATGAACCGTCCTGTCGGCATCGAGACCGAGTACGGGATCAACTGCGAGGGCTTTGCCGGGCCGGTGGATTTTGCCTACGAGGCCTCGGCAATCGTCCGCGGCACACCTCTCGACGGCGTCCTGCGCGGCTGGGACTACCGGCGCGAGGACCCGCGCCTGGACCTGCGGGGGATGCGGGTCGAGCAACTCGCCCACGACCCACACGATCTGCACAGCACGACCGAGTTGAGCGACCGGCTCAACCGCGATGAGCTACTGGCAAATACCGTCCTGACCAACGGGGCGCGGTTCTACAACGACCACAACCACCCCGAATACTGCACGGACGTCTGCGCCACCCTCGCCGATCTCGTTGCTCAAGATCGAGCCGGCGAGCTAGTGCTCCATCGGGCCGAACAGGCGCGCAACGAGGTGCTGCGCCGCCAGCGCGGCGGTAGTGCGCGCGTGCGACTGGTCAAGAACAACACCGACTACCATGGCCGCTCCTTCGGCACGCACGAGAATTACCTCGTCGCCCGTGCCTGGCCCTTCCCGGCACTGGTGCGGCTGATGGTGCCCTTCCTGGTGACCCGGCAGGTGTACGCCGGCGCCGGCAAGGTCGGACTCGAAGGACACTCCGGTCAGACGACCAACGGCAATGCCGCGATGCCGGCCCCGGGCTTCCAGTTGAGCCAGCGGGCCGATTTCTTCGAGCAGATCGTCGGCATCAATACAACGGCGCAGCGTCCCATCCTGAACACCCGCGACGAGCCGCACGCGGATCGCAAGAAATATCGCCGGCTCCACGTCATCATCGGCGATGCCAACCGCTCCGAGTACGCCAACGCGCTCAAAGTCGGCACCACCGCCTTGGCCCTGGACTTGGGGGAGCTTGGCTGGGTACCGTCGGTAGAGCTTGCCGAGCCGGTCAAGGCGCTGCTGACCGTCTCCCACGACCTCACCCTGAGCGCGCCGCTGCTCACCCGCGCCGGCACACCGACCACGGCGCTGGCCGTTCAGCACGAGTATCACGCGGCGGCGCGCCGCGAGCTCGCCGGCCGCGACCCGGAAACGGACTGGGTGCTCCGCGAGTGGGCCGCCGTGCTGGACTTGCTTGCGTCCAATCCGCAGCAGCTACGCGACCGGCTCGACTGGGTAGCGAAATGGGTGCTGTTCGGGGGTATTCGCCAAGCGCAAGGCCAAGATTGGAGCAGCCCAGCCTTGCGCCGCCTCGACCTCGCCTACCATCTCGTCAACCCGAAGCTCAGTCTCTTTGCTACCCTGAGTAAGCGGGGAGCGATGCGCCGGTACGTTGACGAGCCGGCCATTGCGCGGGCGCGCACCGAGCCACCCGCGGGCACACGCGCCGCCGTTCGCGCGCTCTGTCTGCGGAAGTTCGGCGGCCAGATTCGCCGGCTCGAATGGGACTCCGTGACGTTCGGCGTCAATGGACGCGAGGTGGTACTGCACTTGGATGAGGTGTGGGGGGCCGGAACGACTCGGATCGAGGAGTTGACGCGCGGAGCAGACAGTCTCGACGCCTTGCTGACCACCCTGAAGCCGGGAGGAACCCGATGATACGTGTAGAGACCGCAGTGACTCTCGACCGCATCCTGCCGTTACCGTCGGCGGAGATAGATGCGCCCGTCAAGCCGGTGGAGACGCCAACGGAAACGCCGACCCGTATTGACAATCCCGACGGTGACGGCGGCAGTGAGGACGGCGACACGGACCTGGATGAGGAGATCAAGCGAATCGTGCGCGAGATTCCCGATCCGACACCGCAGCCGGGCGGCGAATAACACGCTCGGCGCGAAAATCCCTGAGCGGGTAAGTCTGCACGGAAATGCTTGACAGAGCGGACGTTTCCGCGCAACCATTTACATGTGTTGGAAACGAACAGGCGGCGAGTAGAGCGGCGACTGGAGCGTGAGGGTTGGTACCTGGATCGGCACGGCTCAAGCCATGACATCTACAGGCATCCGTACATCAAGGGCATTATTACGTTGCCCCGCCACCGGGTACTCTCCATCGGGATGGCCCGCACTATCGCCAGAAAGGCGGGGTGGTCGGAATAGGAGGCTGCCATGATCCGGTATCCGGCACTGCTAGACGGCGACGAGGGCGCCTACGGCGTCGTCTTTCCGGACATCCCTGGCGTTGGCGCGATGGGCTATACGGTAGATGAAGCCCTGCTGAATGCCGAGGAAGTGCTGCGGGACTACGCAATCGAAACTGAGAAGGACGGCGAGCAGCTCGCGACTCCTAGCCCGTTCTATTCCATCGAAACACCGACTGGGAATCAGTTGGTGTCCATACCACTCATCCGGCTCTCGGGTAAGCGTGTCCGGGCCGGCTTGACCCTAGAGGAGGGTGTCGCAGAACTCATTGATAGTGAAGCTCGTTAGCGTGGCATGACCCACCAGGCATACATCACGTGGATGGCTCGGCACATTCCGGCTCTGGGAGGGTAAATCCACATGATGCGCCTACAACACCCGTCATCCAAACTGTGACGCTACGCAAGGCGGTGTAGATGGACGGAGCGCTTTTCGGCACGGAGATCGAGTATGCCTGCGCCGGGCGGTGGACCCCGGCCGAAGCCGCCATCCGCACCAAAGACGGCGTCTTCGGCAATCGCCTGTATGGCGTGATCGAGCCGGCGCCGCGGGAATGGGGAGAAATCCCGGGGAACGGCGGCTTTCTCTACAACGGCGGTCGCCTGTACCTGGACTCCGGGCACCTCGAATACGCCTCGCCGGAATGCCGGACCATCAAAGACCTGATCGCTGCCGAGGTGGCCGGCGACCGTATTCTCAGTGGTGCAGTGGCCCTGCTCGGACAGCAAGGCTCTGTGTTTTTCATCAAGAACAATACCGACCATTTCGGCCACACGTTCGGCTATCACGAGAACTACTGCCTGCGGGTTAGCCCCCGCAGCCGGGACATGGTCGAAGGCTTGCTGCCCTTCCTCGTCACCCGGCAGATTTTCGCCGGCGCTGGCATGGTCGTGCCCGCCCGCCGCAATGCACGCGGCCGCAGCAGTGAGGCAACGGACACGCCCTACCATCTCTCCCAACGCGCCGCTTTCGTCTCCGTGGACGTGAGCCATCGCGTGCGGTTCGGCGGACGACCGATTCTCAATCTGCGCGACGAGCCGCTGGCCGGCGGCCTCTACCGGCGGCTGCACATCATCATCGGCGACGCCAACCGGTCGGAGTACACGACGGCGCTGAAGATCGGGACGACCGCGCTCGTCGCGCAGCTACTCGAATTGGGCTGGGATCCCGAGCTGGAGTTGGAGAATCCGGTACAGGCACTCAAGGACATTTCCCGCAACACCCGCGGGGGGTGGACGGCCCGCTTCATAGACCGCGGCACGGTGCCGGCCGTAGACGTGCAGCGCATCTACCTCCACGAGGCCACTCGCCACTTCCTCGGCCGCGACCCGGATACTGACTGGGTGCTACGCAATTGGGCACAGGTGATTAACGGCCTGGAGCTTGATCCCCTCCGGCTCGACGGACACCTCGATTGGGTCACCAAGTGGCACCAGCTCAATGCGTTTGCGGAGCAGTCACCGAAGGGATGGGAAGACCCGCAGCTCATCAAGGTTGACCTCGCCTACCATCACATCGAGCCACGGACCAGCCTCTACGAGTCCCTCCGCAAGCGCGACCGGGTGAGCACGCTGGTAGACGAGCAGCGGATCGAACGGGCGGTGACGGAGCCGCCGCCCGACACGCGCGCGGTAGGCCGGAGCCGGGTCATCCGGGCGCTCGCCGACGCCGAAGCGGACATGGCGATCCGCTGGGACTTGCTCGCCCGCCGGCTCGGGGAGCGGGCGCTGTGGGGCGACGAGCCGTTCTTCATCTACAGCTACGTGGACGATTGGCAGGATGTCCGGGATACCGGCACGTGGCATCTCATCCCGTACCTGGTGGATTGGGGAGCCATCGCCGTGCGTGACCACGTGCTGGAGCTACCCGACCCCTTCGACACGCACCTGGAACGCGCGGAGCAGTTCGCCCGGACCATCCCCGGGCTGCTGCGTAAGTAGCCGAGCTTGCTTGCAGAGCAGCAAGCCGGCCAAGAGGAGGCCGCTGTGCCGCCTTCTACAGCGCCTGCTCGAACAACCCTTCGATGTCGGATTGCACGGTGCGTCGCGGGTTGATGGGGATGTTGCCGCTCTTCATGGCATCCACGGCCATCGCTGCGATGGCCTCCCGCTGCACACCCACATCGCTCAGGCACGGGGGAATGCCAATGTCGGCCTCCAGTTGCTGCACGCCGGTAACGGCACGGCGAGCGGCCGCCATCTCCCCAAGCCCCGCCATCTGCTCACCCAACGCTTGCCCCACCTCGATCAGCTTCCGCGGCACCGCCAGCGCGTTGAACTCCATGACGTGCGGCAGGATGATCGCGTTGGCAACGCCGTGCGGGACGTGAAAGAAGGCGCCGACCGGATGCGACATCGCGTGGACGTTACCGAGCCGCGTGGCGTTGAACGCCATCCCGGCGAGGCACGACGCCACGAGCATATTCGCCATTGCGCCATGGTTCCGGCTGTTGGCGACCGCTGGCCGGAGATTTGCGCCGACGAGGCGGATGGCATGGAGCGCGAGCGCCTCCGTGAGCGGCGTGGCGAGCAGTGAGAGGTAGCTCTCGATAGCGTGCGTCAGCGCGTCCATCCCCGTCGCAGCCGTAATCGGCGCCGGCAGACCGAGCACAAGCTGCGGGTCCAGAAAGGCCGCCAGAGGCGGCACCATCCGTCCCGCGATGGTGAACTTGAACTGCGCCTCGGGATCGGTGACCACCAGGAATTGGGTCACCTCGCTGGCCGTGCCGACCGTGGTGGGAGCACAGAACAGCGGCACCGGGGGCTGCTCGAACTGGTCCAGCCCTTCGTAGTCCCGCAGACGACCCGGATTGCGAGACCAAATGGCAATCGCCTTGGCCGTGTCCATCGAGCTACCGCCGCCGACGCCGATCAAACTGTCGCAGCCCTGCGCCTGAAACTGCCGCAGTCCGGCCTCGACGACGGCGACACGCGGGTCCGGCTCGACGGCGGTATACGTTTCATACGCCAGACCGGCGGCCGCCAATGAGCTTGTGACCGGCTCTAGCAGACCGGCCGCGACGATTCCCGGGTCGGAGATCACGAGCGGCCGCTGCCGGCCCTGAGCCAGGACGTGCTCACCGATGTTGGCGGCGCAGCCGTCGCCGTACACTACCTCGGTACGGAGCCGGAAGAGACTGAGCGGAATACCACCGGGCGCAAATGTCGTAGTCATAGCGCCGCGAGTGTAGCACCAGCCGCGGACCGGAGCAATAGCCCGCCCCCGGCGGCTGCGCCCTCGTCACGTATCGTCACGTAGAAGAGAGCCGGGGCGAGCGGCGCAACCCGCTCAGGTCATTGAGTCCGGCCGGGGCGCATATCTGAGCCGCTCGATCTCGACCTCGCCCATCAAACAGATGGCTGTAACGGTGAGCACTGAGGGATCATCCAGGGGCGTGTCTGCCATGTCTTGCACGGTCGAGCCGACGAGGAGGCCCTCATCGTGACGTCCTAGCACCTCCCGCTCACCCAGCGCGGTCATGCCGTTCACCAGCACCGGGACATCGGGCAGCAGCTTGATGCAGACCTCACCCATACCGCAGAAGACCGTGAGACGCGGATAGCGAGCGCCTATACGCGCTCGAGAGAGGTCGAGCTGGGCCTCCCCAGCTCCCAAGAAGACTCGCTCGTCTTCGAGTTCCCACTCACCCTTGACCCGGATTTCACCAGCGAGCTTGAAGATCATTGCGGCCTCCCCTCACCTCTTGCTCCCGCGTGCGCGGCCGCCGAGGCGTAGCCGCGCACGCGGACTACTACGCTTCCGGCCAAGTATGACCAACGAGGGCGGCATGAGGTTTCGGACGATGCGGGGCCGAGTGCGGCAGATGGGCGGGGAGTTAGCCGGAGGAACAGGCCGGCGCGTTCGCGCACGCGGCGGCGGCGGGGTCGAGCAGACTCAGCTTGCGACAGATGCGGATGAAAAGCTCTTGGAGCGAGTATTCACATGGATTGTTGGCCAGCAGCGACCGCGCTATCGCCTCAGCCTTTCTGAGGTGTTGGAGCCTATCAGCGGGGTTGGTAGCAGCGACTGCCTGCTCCTCGGACTTCCGCGCCTCTTTGACGAGCGCTTCAACCGGGCTGAGGGTAGCGGTGGCTGCTGGCACCGCTGGCGGCGGCGTGGTCGGGCGCGGCGCGGTGACGACAAGAGTGGGAATCGGCGTCACCTGCGGCGCTAGGACCGTGGGGCGAACTGTCGGTAGCGGTGCGGTGTTGGTCGGCTGCGGAGGCGCAGCAGTGGGCTGAGACACAGTCGGCTGCGGGGTAGCGGTCTCAGTGCCTTCGGCGCCCAAGCTGATTCCCAGCCAGCCAATAGCCAAACCCAGCACACTCACCACCACAGCCAGGAACACAACCAGTACTTGGTCACCGCCGCGCCAAGGCCGCACGACGCGGGCGAGCAGGACCAGCCCGCCGCCAAAGAGGATGACTCCCACCAGGATTGTGAGCAAACTAGGTACAGACATCTCGATTTACCATAACGCAGGAACGGCGCGTATGTTTCACAATACCGCAAAGATGCGCCCCTACTGCTCCTCGCTAGGGCCGGGCCGGGTGCCCCATCAACGCCGCCCTGAGGCACGCGGCCGGTGTGCTCTCTTGTCCGTGAGGTCGGTCCTCTCCGGTAAGTGATACAATATAGAGAAGTGTGACTACGGTGCAACGGCGAGGCGTTTGGGGAAAAAGAGGCCAACTCCGATAGTGGACCGCCAGCAAGGAGTAACCGGTGAGCATCGCCCGTAGCAATCTGGAACAGGACTTTGCCCCGGAAGAGGACGAGCGGGAAGAGAAGGCCCGCAAGCGCCTGCCGAGTGGACGTGCCGTTCGCTGGGCCAAGCGAGCGCTGATCGGCATTCCTACCACCATTGTCGTCCTCATGCTCCTGGTTAATGGTGCAAATATCGCGGTCGAGCTGCTCTGGTTTGGCAGCCTGGGCATCCCCGATGTCTTCCTCACGATCCTGAAGACGCGGTTGCTGCTGTTCTTCGGTGGCGCCGGACTGTTCTTCGCTGCCTTCTTTTTCTCCACCACCATTGCCTACCGGCTTGCCCAGCGACGCTGGGCCGCGTGGGGACAAGCCGGTGACCTCGAGACTGAGGGCCGGCGCGTCCCACCAGCGCTCGTGATCGTGGCGGTCCTCGCGCTCGGTGGGCTCATTGCCCTCTGGCTGGGCGCCACGCTCAGCGGCCAGTGGGATCCGGCCCTGCGTCTACCACACCGCACCGACACGGGGATCGCCGATCCGATCCACGGCCGCGATGTCTCGTACTACCTCTTCGTGCTGCCGGTGCTGCTCATTGCGCAGTCGTGGCTGCTGGTCACCACGATCATCATCCTGGTCGCAACGGCGGTCGTCTATTTCATCTGGCTCATCATGCCTCAGACACGCGGCCAGCGGGAAGAGGGCAAGGGCATGGTACTGAGGGTGGGTCGTCCCATTCAGGCCCACCTTTCCCTCCTGGCAGCCGTCCCAGTGGCGCTGCTGGCGTGGCACCAGGCGCTCCGCCTTGACCAACTCGTGTACGCCGGCCGCGGCGCGACGCTGGGCGCGACCTTCGCGGACGTGAACGTGCTCGCCCCAGCGCTCTGGGTCGGCCTCGCCGTGGCCGCGCTCGGCGCTATCGGTCTGGTCGCCGGTGCCTTTGTCCGGCTGCTCTGGGTAGGTCCGGCAGCCCTCGGCCTCTGGGCGCTGGTCTGGCTCTTCGGTCAGACCATGCTGCCGGCGGTCGTCCACCGCTTTGTCGTGCTGCCCGCCGAGTTGGAAACCGAGCGGCCGTACATCGAGCGCAATATGACCTTCACCCGGCAGGCTTATGGCCTCGACAAGATCAAGGAGACTGACTATCCGGCCCAGGATGCGGTGACGCGCGAGGAGATCGAGGCCAACGCTGTGACGTTACGCAACGTGCGTCTGTGGGACTATGCCCCCTCGTTGGCGACCTACAATCAGATTCAGAGCATCCGCCTGTACTACAACTTCCTCGACAGCGACTTCGACCGCTACAACCTCGATAACGAGTACCGCCAGGTCATTATCTCGGCGCGGGAATTGGTGCCCGACAATCTGGATGCGGCGGCGCAGACTTTCGTCAACCGCCGCCTTAAGTTCACCCACGGGTATGGGGTAGTCATCAGCCCTGTGAACGAGGTCACCCCGGAGGGGCTGCCGGAGTTGTACGTCCAGGACGTGCCGCCCAAGGGCAAGCTCTCGATCACCAGACCGGAGATCTACTACGGGGAAGTCCTCCACTCGATTGGCGACTGGGTACTGACCAAGACCGATACACAGGAGTTTGACTACCCCCGCGGGGAGTCCAACGTCGAGACGACCTACGCCGGTGAGAGCGGCGTGGAAATCGGCTCGTTCTGGCGCCGCTTGCTCTTTGCCTGGTACCTGGGCGACGTCAACCTACTGATTAGCCGGCACGTGCAGCCAGACACCACCCTGCTCTTCCGGCGCAACATCCTCGAACGGCTCCTGCGCGTCGCACCCTTCCTCTTGCCCGACTTTGATGCCTACATCGTCGCGCATGGTGGCGGGCTGTACTGGATTCAGGACGCCTACACCGCCAGTTCGTTCTATCCCTACTCGCAGCCCTCCTTCGGCGGCCTGAACTACATCCGCAATAGCGTCAAGATCGTCACGAATGCGTATGACGGCTCCGTCCAGTTCTACATTGCCGACGACAGCGACCCGCTCGTCCGCGCCTACGCGGGAGCCTTTCCGGGCCTATTCAAGCCGCTCAGTGCCATGCCGCATGGGCTGCGTGCCCACATCCGCTACCCACAGCAGATCTTCAAGGTCCAAAGTCAGCTGTATCGGCTCTACCACATCAAGGACGTGCAGGTGTTTTACAACCGCGAAGACTTGCTCGCCATCCCGACCGAGGTCTTCGTTGACCGAGAGCAGGAGGTGCAGCCGTACTATGTCATCATGCGCCTGCCGGGCGAGCAGCGCGAGGAGTTCGTCTTGCTCTTGCCGTACACCCCCAATAACAAGAACAACATGAGCAACTGGCTCGCCGCCCGCTCCGACGGTGCCCACTACGGCGAGCTGGTGGCGTACAAGTATCCGAAAGACAAGCTCATTTTCGGCCCGTTGCAGGTCGAGGCACGCATAGACCAAAACGAACAGATTAGCCAGCAGTTCACCCTCTGGAACCAATCCGGCTCTCGGGTGATCCGCGGGAATATGCTGGTAATCCCGGTCGGCCAGTCCAATCTCTACGTGGAGCCGATCTATCTCCAGGCCGACCAGGGCAGCATCCCCGAAATGAAGCGCGTCATCATGGCCACCGGCAACTCGATTGTCATGGAGCGGACCGTCTCCGAGGCGTTGGCCCAACTCTTCGGCGGGCCAATGGACCTCAGCCGTACCACGACCGCCCCGGCGCCCGCAACGACAACCCAACCCACCCAAACGGCGCCTGCTGCCCAAACGGCGCCCGCGGCGCAACCGACAACACCGGCGACGACGCCAGGTCTGGATCGTGGAGCCGTGCTCGCAGCCGTCGAGGCGGTCCAGGACCGGGCCAACCGCTTGCAGCGCTCGCTACTCGAACTGCCGGCGGACGTGCAGCGGCAGTTGGGCAACCTCGACCGGGAAGTGTCGGAGTTGCGGCTCGAAATCTTCCGGCTCAGGCAGACGCTGGAGAGCGGCTCGTAGACCGCCGGGCCGGCCAATATCGGGCTTGGGCGCGGCTGCACAGGACCCCACGCCCGCGGTCTGCTCGGCTTCCGGCTGCGCTATCCCACCTACCGCAAGGGCTACGCCGCGTTCATACCCCACTGAACCGCATCTGATCCGACCGGCGGCTACACCAGCAGATCGCGCACGGATCAGGTGAAACCCGGGAGAGCATCACCCCCGTCGAGCCGGTCGGCCGCCGTATGCACACGCGGGGATTGGACAGGAGCATAGACGGCTTGTGAAATCCTGCACAAGGCTCTACAATCCCCGCTTGACTGGCTATCTCACCTCGGCCGCCGAGCACCGGAGAACGCGATGACTGCCTCACTGCTTCGTGCTGATGTCGCTGCACTGGCACCGTATGTGCCCGGCGATCAGCCGCGCGAAGCCGGGTGGGTCAAGCTGAACACGAACGAGCACCCCGACGTGCTCCCCGGCATCACCGACGCCGTCCGGGCGGCGCTCGACGAGCAGATGCGGCTCTATCCCGATCCGACGTGCTCCGAGCTACGCGACCGACTAGCGGAGCGCTACGGCGTACCGCCGGAGCAGATCATCGTGGGCAACGGCTCCGACGAACTGCTCGCCCTGACGCTGCGGGCGTGCGTTGATCCGGGCGAGCGCGTCGTCACGCCCTACCCGACCTACAGCGTGTACCGCACGCTGGTCGAGATTCATGGCGCCCAGCTCCTGGAGATCGACTCGGACGCCCAGTTCGCGCTGCCGGTGGATGAGCTGGTGCGTGCCGGCGGTCGCGTCACGTTTATCGCCCACCCCAACGCACCGACCGGCAAACCGGTCTCGCACGACGAAATGGCGGCCCTTTGCACGGGCCTGAGCGGTGTAGTCGTCACCGATGAGGCCTACGTAGACTTCGGCGCCACCTCCATGCTCGCCCTCCTTAGCCGCTACCCCAACCTCTTGATTACCCGCACCATGTCGAAGGGCTTCGGACTGGCCGGGTTGCGTATCGGCTATGCGTTCGGGTCGGACGAGCTTATCGGTGGTCTCTACAAAGTGAAGGATTCTTACAACGTCAACCGCCTCAGCCAGGCGGCCGGCATTGCCGCCTTGGCCCAGTACGATCTGGCGATGGCCGCCAACCGCCGCTTGGCAAGACGGCGCGATGAGCTGGCTACGACCCTCCGCACCACCTTCGGCTGGCGCGTTTGGCCGTCGGCAACCAACTTCCTGCTCGTGGAGCCGCAGTCCCAGTCTGCCGCCGAGGTGTATGAGGGCCTCCGCGAGCGGCGGGTGCTGGTGCGCTACTTCCGCCAGCGACGCTTGGAGCGCTTCCTCCGCATCTCGATTGGCAGCGAGAGCGATCACGTCGCGCTTGTTGGCGCGCTACGCGAAGTGGTAGCATGACGCGCCGTACACGGAGGCTAGCGAGTTCCCTCTCGGCACACACCTGGAACCACTCATTGCTGATGGCCTCATTAACGAGGTAGCATCGGCGAGACTCACCCTGAAGCTAGTAGGAGAAGGATCGTATGGAGACAATACAGATAGTATCTATCGTTGCCTCATTGGTGGCGCTCATTTTCGCAGCGTTCTTGGCCTCCGCCGTCCTGAAGAAGGATGCCGGAGACGAGCAGATTCGCTTCATTGGTCGGGCTATTCAGGAAGGCGCCACGGCGTTTCTTTCGCGGGAATATCGCCTTTTGGCCATCTTCGTAGTGGTTATGACCGTCATACTTGCGGTCTTCATTGACTTCGATATTCTCGGCAAAGTCGGTAGCAGCTCCAGGTCATCCGTTCCGGGGACGGCGATAGCCTATCTAGTCGGTGCGGTTGGCTCCGGGCTAGCCGGCTTCATCGGCATGAGCATCGCCGTCAGGGCGAACACGCGGACCACCGTTCAAGCAATGCAGGGACTGAATCCCGCGTTGCGCGTGGCTTTCAACAGTGGCGCCGTCATGGGCGCTTCCGTCGTCGGGATTGCGCTGCTCGGCGTGACCCTGATGTTTATCGCCTTTGCAGACGCCAGCATCGTCGCCGGGTTCGGGTTCGGCGCCTCCTCAATCGCGCTCTTTGCCAGAGTGGGCGGAGGCATCTACACGAAAGCCGCCGACATCGGCGCGGACCTCGTAGGCAAGGTGGAGCAGGGCATACCGGAAGACGATCCTCGTAATCCGGCCACCGTGGCCGACAACGTAGGCGACAACGTGGGCGACGTTGCCGGTATGGGCGCAGACCTCTTCGAGTCCTACGTCGGCTCCATCATCGCTACGGTCGCCTTGGCCGCGGTGGGAGCTGGGGCACTGGCAACCAGCCAGCAGGAATTGACTCTGTTCCCACTGCTCGTCGCTTCGCTCGGTATCGCTGCTTCTATTATCGGCACATTCCTCGTCCGAACCGGCGAGGACGCCGATATGGGACGCCTGCTTTGGTCGCTCCGGACGGGCATCTTCTCGGCCGGTGCCCTCGTCCTCGCCGGCACTGCCGGGGCCGTGCTCGCTCTCGGCCTAGACTTCAACCTCTTTTGGGTTGTCGCCGTCGGTCTCGTCGCAGGACAGATCATCGGCACGGCCTCCGAGTACTACACTTCTTACGAATACAGTCACACCAAGAAGCTCGCAGAGCAGGCTGCCACCGGTCCGGCAACGATCATCATTGGCGGGCTGGGGCTAGGAATGATGAGCACAGTTATTCCCGGCATCGTGATCATCGTCGCTATGTGGGGCTCCTACCAGTTGGCGAACCTTTACGGGGTTGCCCTGGCCGCGGTGGGAATGCTCTCCACGCTGGGGATAACCCTCGCCACCGATGCCTACGGTCCGGTCGCGGACAATGCCGGCGGCATCGCCGAGCAGGCCGGTTTGGATCCGGAGGTTCGAGAGCGCACGGATGCGCTTGACTCGCTCGGAAACACCACGGCAGCGACCGGCAAAGGGTTTGCCATCGGCTCCGCCGTACTGACCGCCCTCGCGTTGATGGCCGCGTACTCCGGCGTCGTGGGCATCCAGGTCTTCAACATCATGGACCTCAACGTCATGATCGGCCTCATCATCGGCGCCATCATGCCCTTCGTCTTCAGTGCCCTCACCATGCAGGCCGTGGGACGGGCGGCGTATGCCATGGTGCAGGAGGTGCGGAGGCAGTTCCGGGAAATCGAGGGCCTCTTGGAAGGCACGGCAACTGCCGATTATGCGCGCGCCGTTGACATAAGTACACGCGGGGCCATGAAGGAAATGGTCCTACCCGGCCTCATCGCCATCGTCGTACCAATAGCCGTCGGTGCGATTCTCGGTCCTGAGGCCCTCGGCGGCCTCTTGATCGGCTCCATTGCCACCGGATTTCTCTTTGCCATTATGATGGCGAACGCCGGCGGCGCCTGGGACAACGCCAAGAAGTACATCGAAGCGGGGCATCTCGGCGGCAAGGGGTCCGACCAGCACGCCGCCGCCGTCGTCGGCGACACCGTTGGCGACCCGTTCAAGGACACGTCCGGGCCGGCACTCAACATTTTGCTGAAGCTCATGTCCATCGTGGCCCTCGTGTTCGGGCCGCTCTTCATCGGCTAGGCTCCGGCCCCCCTATGGCCCCCCCGCTACGCAGGGGACGGTCTCTACCCTTCCCTGGAGCATGCTCCGGGGGAGGGCTAGGGTGGGAGCCAGGTTGCAGCTTCCGCCGTAATAACGGGGCGCTGGGACGGCGCTCAGTTCATGCGGCCGAGGTTGCGCCAGATGCGGTCGGCCAGTTCGCGTACTTGCTCCACGTCGGGGTAGTCGGGAGCCGCTTGGACATACGCCTGGAGATCGGACCAGGCTGCATTCAGTTGCCCCATGTGCGCCAGGATCACGCCACGATCCCGCACTTCCGCTGCCACCGGCTCCACCAGCAAGATGCGTTCTACGGCGTCCAGCGCGAGGCGGAACTGCCGGCCGCCGACGTAGCGGAGCTTGAGATTACGCAGTATCCGCGCAATCAGGGCACGCTTGCTCACTGCCTGGAGCAGGTCCTCGCTAAACGGGATGTCCGTGCCGAACATCTCCTGAAACAGGTCGCCGCAGTCGTCAACGGTCAGCTCCCGGCCACCGTGGAACGGGTCCAAGTACCGCGTCTCGCCACCCGGGCGATCCGGCAGCCAGCCGACGATGAAATGCCCCGGCAGTCCGATCCCCTGCGCCGGCACGCCGAGCCGGCGGCTGACCTCCATATACACCAGCGAGAGCATGATGGGCAGCCCGACCCGCCGGTCAAGCACCTCATTGAGGAAGCTGTTCCGCGGATCATGGTAGTCCTCTTCATTGCCACCGAAGCCCTCGCGCTCGGCAAGTACCTCCCGCACGGCCGGCAACACGTCGTCGCGTGCCGGCGCAGCGCCGCCGGCAGCACCCGGCAAGCGCGCCTGGGCTGCCTCGGCCAGCGCGTCGAGCCGCCGGAGGTACTGCTCTACCGACAAGTCCGGGTATGCTTCCTGGGCGATGAGCAGCGCGGCCAGGTCCAAGGTCCACTGCTTCTCCGGCTGCTGCACCAACGCTGCAAACTGCGCGCGGGCAGTGTTCACCGGCCGCCGTCGCTGAGACATAGCATCATCATACCGTCCCACCGATCCGCCACGTCCGCCGCCAGCAGGCAGTCGCAAGGCAGACTATGCGCCCTCATACCGGCCGCACCGACGCCCCGGCACGGAGCCGGCTCCCGCCAGCGTGGCGGGTACGGGTCGCCGCCATCCGCGACGATCACACCTCCGGCGCCGCGGCCCTCACGGCGCAGGCCGTCGCGGCGCTTGGCGAGCTGGCCGCCTGGCTCGACGACTCCAGTGGCGGCGCAGACACCGCCCGGCCAATCGCGCTCGTAAGCGCAGCGGCCAAAGAGCTGGCTGCCGCCCAGCCGGTCATGGCGCCGCTCCGCCGGCTCGGCTGGGCGGTGCTGACCGCTGCCGGCAACCGTGCCGCGGCTGCCGACGCCACAACGGTCGCCAGGGCAGTGCGCGCAGCAGCCACGGCATTCATCGCCGCGATGCAGGCGCATCAGGAACAGGCCGCTACCCACGCCGCTGCGCTCCTGCCCAGTCAAGCCACCGTGCTCACCCACTCGGCCAGCAGCGCAGTCGAGACGGCGCTGCGGCGCTCCTACGCCGCCGGTCGGCTCGCCCACGTGACCTGCCTGGAAGCGCGACCGCTCTGTGAAGGCCGGGCGCTCGCGCAACGCCTCGCGGCGGCCGGTGTCCCGACCACCCTCGCCGTGGACGCGCTGGCGGCCCGGCTCGTCAGCGACATGGACGCCGTGCTCGGCGGCGGCGATACGGTAGCGCCAGGCGGCCTGATAAACAAGGCCGGCACAGCGGCGCTGGCCCTGGCCGCTCGTGCCTGTGGCGTATCGGTGTATGCCGTCTGCCCCAGCGAAAAGCTGCTGCCCCGGCTCCCCCGCACGCGCCGCACGGCCACGCAGCGCCGCGGCTTCGCAGTGCCGGACCGGGCGCAGCCGACGGAGGAAGTACACGCCGCGCCGCTGCCGGGCGTCGCCGTGGCCAACTACTATTTCGACCGCACCCCGCTCCACTACCTCACGGCCGTCATCACCGAAGCCGGTCCACTCTCCCCGCCGCAGGTCCGCAGCCTAGCGTCCGGCCTGCGGCAGTCATCAGCCAGGACACGCCGCCGGCAGCGCAAGGCCAAAGCGGCGGGCGACAGCGCCTAGCTCGTCCCACGTCCCATCCGGCAGCGCGATGCCTTCCCGCCCACGTGCCTCCCGCGCCCGGAACTCGGGCTCGCCGGGGATCAGCACCTCCTCGACGCCGGGTGCCGGCGGTGTTGCTTTAATCGCGCCGACCGTCCGCGACACGGTTTCGCGGTAGGCGTCCGCATCGCCAAAGGCGCCAGGATTGATGACCAGCAGGAAGATGCCACCGGTACGATCACGTCCGCCTTCCGGCGGCGGCTGGGGCGCGGTACCGTTGGACGAGGGGTTCTCCTCGCCGATGGCCGCCAGCCCGCCGAGCAACGCCGTCGCCAGCGAGAGGCCGGAGCCTTTGTGCGCTGCTATCGGCTTGAGCATGCCGCCACGGCTATAGAAGTCCTCGACGTCAACGCTGGGGTTGCCCTCGTTGTCAACGATGACCTCGGGCGGTAGCTCCTCCTGCTTCACCCGGTAGATCCGCAGCTTCCCTTCCGCCAGGACCGTCGTGGCGAAGTCAATGAGCACCGGGTCAGCTCCGCTCGTCGGCACGCCAACCGAGAACGGATTGGTGCCAAAGGCCGTCCCCGCCGCACCGAACGGCGCCGCCGGTCGCACCCGGGCACCGGCCGTCCCACCGAAGACCTGAGCCGCATAGCCGCGCCGCGCCGCTTCCTCCGTATACTCGCCGACGCGACCGATATGATTCCCTTGCCGGACCGTCACGAGACCTACCCCGAACTCCTCGGCCTTACGGATTGCGAGGTCGAGGGCTACCGACGTGGAATACTGCCCAAAGCCTCGCTCGGCACTGAGCAACGCCGTTGCCCCGTGCTCACGCAAGACCTTCGGTTCCGCCGCCGGGCGAATCATCCCCTCGTCAATGAACTGCACGTATTGAGGAATACGCAGCACGCCATGCGAGTCATGGCCGGAGAGATTGGCGCGTACCAAATGCCGCGCAACATGGTGCGCGATAGCGTCAGGAGTACACGCGCTGGCAAAGATCGCCTGCGCGAGGTGCTCGAGGTCAGCGGCGGCAACAACCCGATAACCGGCCATGCGTCCTCCTCACCGGCGCCGACAGCGAGTATGGCACTATGGCACCGAGCAGACATTATGATACCGCCTGGGTAGAAGGCGGGTTGGATCGCGCCTCACCCCCCGGCCCCCTCTCCATCGCCGAGCGATAGAGAGGGGGAGTGCGACGGAGACGGGCGGCTGCCGTAGGGGCGCAGCACGCTGCGCCCGTCCCCCTGCGAAGCGGGGGACCATAGAGGGACCGGTACTGCACCTACCCTTGTGAGGGCCCCTTCCCTTCCAGGGCAGGGAAGTCCGCGCGGCGCCCGGCGGCCGTTCCCTCTTTCCCCCGTGACCTCGACAGGCAGTGCAACCGGCTCGTAGAATCTTGAGATGAGACAGCACCGGGCACGCCGTTACCTATCGAGGCTCGCCGGTATGGTCGGGGGAGTCATCGCCGCCCTCGTCCCCGTGTCTGCGAGCGCGCACGGCGGCCTCACCGGCACAGTAGACCTCATCGTTGATTACGGACTGCTCGCCCTCGTCGGCATTTTGGTTGTCGGCGGCGCTGCCGTGTCCGCGTGGTTGGCCGCAGGGTCGCCCAGCGAAGACGACGATGATGAGGCCGGTGACTGGGAGCACAGCGAGGCGGCAGCCACGGACGCAGCGGCGCTGTCACCAGTCAGTTCGACACCTCCCACAGCGCCCTCGGCAACCAGCGACCATACCGCGCAATCCCGTTGAGCCGGACGCCTTGACACTCAACGAGCCGCCGCAGTAGACTCTACTCTGGTAACTACGATACGAAACGGCGTTGCTTCTTGCGCAACAATGCCGCTGGTGCGAGGGTGGACCAGACAGTGCAAACCGAGACAGCGTCCGGCGGAACTGCCGAGGCCGAGCTTCGTCCACGACGTAGTCCCTCCGGCAGTATCCAGTCCGTTGAACGGGCGATGCTCCTGCTCAAGGAATTCGGCCTCAGCGGCCCCGAGCTTGGCGTTACCGAGGCAAGCAAGCGGCTCGGTCTCCACAAGAGTACGGTATCGCGGCTGCTCGGCACGCTCGAACGCGGCGGCTTCGTAGAGCAGGTCTCCGAAACGCGGCGCTATCGGTTGGGTCTCCAACTCGCCTCCTTAGCTGGCCTGGCGGTCACACAGCTCGATCTCAGCGCTGCCGCGCGGCCCTATCTCGTCAACCTCGCCGAACAGTCCGAGGAGACGGCCACCCTTTCGGTCCTCGACGGTGACGAAGCCGTCAATATAGACCAGGTGCCCGGGCCGCATCCCGTCAAGGACCTCGGCTGGATCGGGCGCCGCTTGCCCCTCCATGCCTCCGCCGGCGGCAAACCGCTGCTTGCATCGTTGCCGGCAGAGCAGCTCGAACGCTGGTTACGGCAACCACTCCCAGCCTACACCGAGCGGACGGTGGTCTCCCCGGAGGACCTGCGGCGCGAGTTGCAAGAGATGCTCGCTCGTGGCTACGTCATCGTCTCCGAGGAATACGAACCGGGTCTCACCGCTGTGGGGTCGCCGGTCTACGACTATCGCCAGGAGATCGTCGCCAGTATCACCATCTCGGGACCAACCTTCCGCCTGCGTCCGGAGTGCCTGGAAACGGCGGCGCGATTGACCAAGGAAACTGCCGAGCACATCTCTGCCCGGCTGGGCTATACGCCCCGGCAACCGAGGAGCCACAAGGACACCCATCCACACCTGCGTGTGCAGGCCCGGACCGTTCAGCAGTGGGGCACCAGACAGCAGGCTGTCCAATCCGTCGGCGCAACTGTCGCTGCAGCTAGTCCGGCGAATGGTGAGACCAAAGGCTGAACACAAACCGGCGCGGGCTGTGTCGTCGCATTGACGACCCGCAGCGCGCCGTTCATTGAGGAGGAGCCAAAGAACATGAGCGGGGCACAGACCGACGACGCCGGGGCCGTCCGACGAAGCGATCTCGTCATTCGCTTCGCTGGCGAGGCCGGCGAAGGGATCAAAAGCCCGGGCGAGCTTGTCATCCAAGCTGCTTCCAGAGCCGGGTACCGCATCATCACCGACTTCTCGCCACCGGCGGAAATCAAGGGTGGCGTTTCGTTCTTCCAGATGCGCCTCAGCACCCACCCGATCTATACCCGCGGCGACGCCCCCGACGTCCTGCTGGCCTTCAACCAAGAGGCCTACGACGCTTACATCGCCGAGCTACGCGACGGCGGCATGCTGATCTACGACCCCGACCGCGTGACCCTCGACCCGGACCAGGCGAGTCACTTCCAAACGCTGGCCTTCCCCATGGGCAACATCGCAGCCAAAGAGCTACGGATGCCCATTGTCAAGAACGTGGTCGCCGTCGGGGGACTGGCGACGCTGTTCGGGCTGGAGACGGATCACCTCAAGCAGGTCATCCGCAAGCTGTGGCTGCGGAAAGGCGAGGCGGTCGTCGAGACGAACTACAAGGCGCTCGACGCCGGTATCGCTTACGTGAATGAGCAAGTCAACGGGGCGGCGCCCTTTGTGCTTGCGCCGGCCGAGGAGACACCGAACACGATCCATATCTCCGGCAACCAAGCCACGGGCCTCGGCGCGATTGCCGGCGGCGTACAGTTCTTTGCCGGCTACCCGATTACCCCCGCTTCCGACGTGATGGAGTACCTGGCGGCTTGGCTGCCCCAACAGGGGGGACACGTCGTCCAAGCCGAGGACGAGATCGCCGCGATCAATATGCTGCTGGGCGCTTCCTACGCCGGGGCGCGAGCGATGACCACGACAAGCGGCCCCGGCTTCTCGCTGATGGTCGAGGCGCTGGGTCTGGCCACGATGGCCGAGCTACCCGCCGTCATCGTGGACGCGCAGCGCGTCGGGCCTTCGACCGGCATGCCTACTCGCCACGAGCAAGCCGACCTCAACCTCACCGCGCTCGGTGGACACGGCGAGGTGCCGCGCATCGTGCTAGCGGCCACCTCGGTCGAGGATTGCTTCTGGCTCGCCATCAAGGCGTTCAATCTGAGCGAGAAGTACCAAATGCCCGTCATCCTGATGACCGATACCGTCGTAGCGGTCCGCACGGAGAGCATCGAGCGCCCTGACCTGTCGCGGGTTGAGCTTGTCGAGCGCGAAACCTGGTCGGCCAACGGCGCCAACGGCCAAGCGACCAACCAAACGCCGATGCTCGAGGAGTTGGACGACAGCGGCTATCTCCCCTACAAGCTCACTGACTCCGGCGTGTCGCCCATGTCGGTGCCGGGCACTCCGGGCGGGCAGTACGTGGCAATGGGCTTGGAACACAACGAGAAGGGCCGCGGCCGGTGGGACCAGCAAACCCACATGCTGATGACGCAGAAGCGCTTCCGGAAGATGGAGCGTTCCGTAGCCGACGCCCCGGCGCCGGTGCGCTACGGTGACCCGGCGGCAGACGTTGGCATCGTGACGTGGGGGTCTACGACCGGCACGGCCATCGAAGCGCTGGATCGGCTGGCGCGCGCCGGCGTCCAGGCTGACCTGCTGGTGCCGCGCATGGTCCACCCGCTACCGCACCACCAACTGGCGGACTTCATGGCCGAAAAGCGGATCGTCATCGTGCCAGAGGTGAACTACAGCGGTCAGTTTGCCAACCTACTGCTCACCCAATTCCCCCGCCAAATCCACCGCGTCAACGTCTATCGTGGGCAGCCCATGAGGGTGGATTTCCTTGTGGACCAGATCAAAGACATCATCGCAGCAGCGCACAACGGCGCGGCCGAATCGGCTGCGCCAGCGCGCGTACGCGTAGAGGAGGTACAGCGTGTCTAGTCGGACAATCACGCGCCGTCGGCCGCAACGCAGGCAACGCAGCCCGGACATCTACAAGAGCGACGAGAAGCCTACATGGTGTCCCGGCTGCGGCGACTTCGGCGTGCTCAACTCCGTGTATCGGGCGCTCCGTACCCAGGGCATTCCACCGCACCAGGTCGTGTGCGTCTCCGGGATCGGCTGCTCCAGCCGCATCCCGTATTTCATCAACGCCTACGGCTTTCACGGCATCCACGGCCGCACCATGCCCATTGCCACCGGGGTACGGCTGGCTCGACCCGACCTGAAGACGCTCGTGTTCGGCGGCGACGGCGACGCCTTTGCCATCGGCGCCGGGCATTTCGTCCACGCGATGCGGCGCAACGTTGATCTCTGCTACGTCGTGATGGACAACGCGACGTATGGCCTCACCAAGGGCCAAACGTCGCCCACCAGTGGCACTGGGTTCGTCACGCTCTCGACCCCACACGGCAACCCGGAGCAGGCGCTGAACCCGATGCTGCTCGCGCTGGCCTCCGGCGCGACCTTTGTCGCCCGTGGCTTCTCCGCCGAGCCGCAGAAGCTCGCCGACTTGATCGTCGCGGGGATGAATCACAAGGGCTTCGCCTTCATTGATGTCTACAGCCCCTGCGTGGTGTTCAACAAGGTCAACACGTTCAAGTTCTACAAGGAACAGACCGATAACCTGCCTAAGGACCACGATCCGTCCAGCTTGCCGGCCGCCATGCAACTCGCCATCAGCGAGGACCCGCTCTATCTCGGCTTGCTCCACCAGCGCGAGGCAACCACCTTCGAAGACCACATGAATGCCGGCGCACCGAGCCAATCCAAACGCCACGAGCTGTTGGAGCAGTTGTTCGACCGCTACAGCTGAGGCACCGGGCACCCCGAGCACCCGGATGAACAGGCGACGCATGTGCCACGCCAGGGCTGCACATTCCACTGGACATCGGTGGCGCAGCCCTGGCGACGGCATCGGCGTGTCGCTCGGCGTGCGTACCACGGACGAAGCGCTCGCCGCCCTCGCGGAAGTCGCCGCCGTGGCCGACATCGCCGAGATACGTCTCGACTTCATGGCGGAATGCGATCTCTCCCGCCTGCTCCTCGCCCGGCCCTGCCCGGTCATCGTGACCAACCGCCCGGAGCGCGAGGGGGGGCGCTTCACCGGCTCGGAAGCCGACCGGTTGCTCCCGCTGCGCGCGGCTATTGACCTGGGAGCCGACTACATAGACATCGAGCACGACTCCGTGTCGCTGCTCCCGGCGCAGCGCGGGACCACACAGGTCATCGTCTCCTTCCACGACTTCGCTGCCACACCGCCGACACTGCCGCACATCGCGGCCCGGCTCCAAGAGCAGGGCGCCGACATCGTCAAGGTGGTCGGCATGGCCCAGCACCCGGCAGATAACCGGTACGTGCTAGAGACATTTGACCAGGCGCGCCTCCCCACCATCGCCATCGGCATGGGTCTCGCCGGCCTTCCCAGCCGCGTCATGGCGCTCCGCTACGAACAGTGCTTCCTGACCTACGCCACACTCGGCAAGGGCGAGCAGGTCGCGCCAGGGCAACTGCCCGTTGACGCGATGCACGCGGTCTACCAAGCGTCAGCCATTGGGCCTGAGACGCTGGCGGTTGGCATCGTGGCGCCGACACTCCCGGCGGACGAGGAGCTAGCGCGGCTCAATCGAGCGCTGCGGCAACGTGGGCGCGATGCCGTAGCGGTGCCCTTCGTGGTCCCCGAGACCGGCGACGTGACCGCGCTGGTCCGCGCCTTCACCGACCGGCGCTACGGCATCGGCGCGTGGATCGTGCGCCCGCCGCACCAGCAAGCCTTGGGTCAGCCAGGCGTGCTGGACCGGCTGCAAGACAAGGCCGCCACGCATGGCGCGGTGGACCTCGTCGTCCGCGAGCCTGACGGCCTCTACGGCCTGTGGGTCGGCAGCCCCACCACCGCGGTCGTGGCCCTGGACCTCGCTGCCTAGACCGCGATCTCCCGCCGCTCGGTCGCCGAGCGGTAGGCCGCCTCGATCAAGCGCTGGTTCAGCACTGCGTCGTGCCAATCGGGCTTGACGGTTTCCCCGGTCACGACACCGCGCAGAAAACGCCCCAGCTGCAACGCAAACGGGTCCCTACGCTGTACCTCGATCTGCTCCCATCCCTCGCCGAACGCCGCTTGCACGCGCGTAGGATCGTAGGTGAAGCTGGGCGTCCGCTCCTGGCTTTGGAAACGGAGGTCGTTGAAGCTGAACACGACCGATCCGGCCTCGCCGTCAATCTCCACGAACGGCACCTCTTCATGCTTACGCCGTATCCAACTGGCAAACACGTCGCCAATTGCACCGGAGCGAAAGCGCAGTACCACGCTGCACGTGTCCTCGACCGCGACGGGAAACGGCGTGCCGTCCGGCTCCTCACGTTCGTCGAATCCCCGGCCGGTCGCACAGTAGACGCTCGCAATGGCGCCGCAGGACGGCTCCAAGAGATGGCGCAAGAGGTCGAAGAAGTGCCCCATCATATCGTGGACAATGCCGCCGCCGGCCAGCTCTTGCTTGAAGAACCACGTCGGCCGATTGGTTACGCGCTTGGGCACCATATACCCCCACGTGACGCGAGCGTGGAAGATACGACCTAGCTCTCCGGCCGCCAGTAGCTCCCGCGCGACCGTCGGGCCGCCCTGAAAACGCATGTTCTGCACGATCCCATGCGCGACGCCCGCTCGCTCGGCCTCGGCCAGCAGGTGCTCGGCCTCGGATACCTCGATGGTCAAGGGCTTATCGCTGAACACGTGCTTGCCCGCGTGAATAGCAGCCAGCAGCGGCTCGTAGTGCAGCGAGTTGACCAGGCAGTTGTCCACCACGTCCAGCGCCGGGTCGCGCACAAAGCCATACAGGTCGGTACTCGTGTGCTCGATCCCGAACTCGGTGGCCAGAGCGGCCACCTTTGCCGGGTCGCGCCCATACAGCGCGATAGTCACTGGATAGCGCGTACCCCCGACCTCCAGTCCGGCCTGCCGGAGGCCATGTAGGCCGATGACGTGCAGCCGGGCCATGCGCCCGGTGCCAAGCACCCCCACGGTAAGACCACGCGACGGATCAATAGCCATATACCTCTCAATACCGGCGTCATACGGACGGCGAGAGTGTAGCAGAGAGGCGCGTTGACGATACCGGAGCTGCACCCCCTCTCTATCGCTCGGCGATGGAGAGGGGGCCGGGGGTGAGGCGCGTAGACCATCCTGACAGTGCCGCTGGCGCTCCCGCTACTTCATCAGTGGTAGCATGACACCGTGCAAGACCGCAGTTCCCGGCCGATCAAGGCCGTGCTCTTCGATTGGGGTGAAACGCTTGGCCCTTACTCGCTGGCTGCCGGAGCCGCAGCGCTGGGCGAGGCGCTATTCGTACCGG
The DNA here is from genome assembly GCA_965220865.1 of Chloroflexota bacterium. Taxonomy (GTDB): domain Bacteria; phylum Chloroflexota; class UBA11872; order UBA12225; family JAJDUF01; genus JAJDUF01. The sequence continues at coordinate 141,807 of OZ244848.1, read as the reverse complement.
AGGAGGTCGTCCAGACCGCCGAGCGACTGCTATGGGGCCGGGAGCAACCGGGACTAGAGGACCTAGATGACCCTGCTTGGAAGCCGCCGCCGGATACCTGGCGCGAGATGACCTGGCGCGAGGTATTGCGCCGGTCCTATCAACTCATGGGCCGCTCGTGGCCGACCGATCCTGCCGCAGAGCATGCCCTACTCCTTCGCAATCACCTCTTTTCGCTTGCTTCCATCGGCGTTGCCGAGGGCGCCACGGAAGTCCTGGACACGCTCCGGCGCAGCGGGCTGCGCTTGGGCCTCGTCTCCAACGTCGTCTACCTACCGCGTATGCTGCGCGCGCAGCTCGACCGTGATCGCCTGCTACCGCACTTCGATGCGACGATATTCTCGTCAGAGCTGGGCCGTCGCAAACCGCACCCAGCAATCTATCAGGCAGCTCTTGATGCCCTTGGCGTCGAGCCGGCCGAGACCGTCTTCATCGGTGATCGCGTCCTGGAAGATGTCGCCGGTCCGCGTCGGCTGGGCATGCAAGCCATCCTGACGCGGCAATTCCGGGACGATGCCACGCCAATGACGGGGTTGGCCCGGCCCGATGCCATCATCCACGACCTACGCGAGCTGCCGGCGCTGCTGCACGCCTGGTCCGCCAAGCGAGCGTCAGGGGATGAGGTTGTAGGTTGATGAAGGTCGAAGCGGTACTCTTCGATTGGGGCGAAACGCTGGGACCGGTCTCCGCAGAGAACGGCGTAGCGGCTCTGCCGCCTGAGTTGATCCTGGGTCAAGAGGCGTTTGCGGCGGCTAACAAGCGCTTGCTTGGCGGTCCGGAGCCGGGCCTGGCGGCGCTGTCACAACCCGGCCGGGAGCCACCCGCCCAGGCGTGGCGCGAGACCACCGCCCGCGAGCTTTTCCGCACCACCTACCGGATGGCCGGGCGGCCGTGGCCTACCGATCCCGTGCAGGAGCGGGCGCTGGTACTCCGTCACCACATCTTCCTGATCGCGGCCATGCGGGCAGCGCCGGGAGCGGTGGAGGTGCTGGCTACGCTGCGCGACCGGGGCCTGCGCTTGGGCTTGGTGTCGAACGTTGTCTATGACGCCGTCGTGGTGCGAGCCATGCTGGACCGCGACGGCCTCTTGCCCCATCTGGACGTAGTCGTGTGCTCGTCAGCGGTCGGGGTGCGTAAGCCGCACCCGGCCATCTACCACGTCGCGCTCGATGGCTTGGGTGTATCGGCCGAGCGCGCCGTCTTCATTGGTGATCGCGTGCTGCAAGACATCGCGGGGCCGCACCGGCAGGGGATGCATGCCATCCTCACCCATCAGCACCGCCAGGAAACGCCGCCAACTTCCGGGTTAGGCTGTCCGGACGCCATTATTCCCGGCCTGTCCGCTCTACCCGACCTGCTGCTCCGCTAGCTCGGCAGTGACCCACCAGGTCCACGTCATCTTCCTACCCGTCGGACTGAGTAGACCCGGTGGTCAGACGAGTACAAGCGCCTACGTGAAAACATCGAACAGAATGCGGATGCAGACCAGGTAGATCATCACACTGAGCATCCGGCGCAGCACGGATGGCCGCAGCCGGCCACTGAGCCGCGCCCCAAGCTGCGCGCCGGCCACCGCGCCGAGTGTGACGAGAACCGAAGAGAGTAGCGGCACCTGTTCCTGGACCAGCTTGCCGGTCAGCGCCGAGGCCATGGTACCGGCAATGACGAAGAGCGATGTGCCGATCGCCGGGCGGGTCGGCATCTGCAGCACAAACACCATAAGCGGGACAAGCATGAACCCGCCGCCAACGCCCAGGATGCCGTCCACTAAACCGACGAGCATGCCCATGCCGCCGATCAGGAGCCAATTCGGGCGGGGCATCTCGATAGCGGTCGTGCCGGCACGCTCCTCGCGCGTCGGAAAGAGCAACGACGTGGCCGCAACCACCGCCAAGAACAGGTAGAGCAGGGACAGCGTCCACTCCGGCATGAGCGCCGACAGCACGGCGCCGAGTTGGGCAAACACCACGCCCGTCACCATCATCGCCACGCCCACGCGGAGGTACACGTTGCGTCGGCGCCAGTGCGGCACCACACCCGACATGGCGCCGAAGAAATACTGGGCTGCCGAAATACCCGTCGCTGCCTCCCAGCGCACACCGCCGAAATAGACGAGCATCGGCACGACTAGCACACCGCCACCGCTACCGATCATCCCGGCGATAACGCCGCCCACGGCCCCAATAAGCGGGAGTAGGATGAGGTGGAAGACCGACACGTCACCGAGCATACCGTCAAGCATGACACCCTCTGGCCCGTCACCGCGACCTACGACAACCGGCCAGTGACTAGCCGGAGCCGCACCGTAGATTTCCCTAGGATCGTGCGGCTCTGGCTAGTCAACCGCACAATGAGGCTGTGTACTCGCGCCCGTCTCCACGTCAGGAGGACGCGCGGCGCTAGGCGGAGAACGCTGGCTGATCCTGGCTTTGATGATGCCAAACATCACGACGGCGGCCGCAGCTACAATATGGTGTCAATGACGCGCCAGCTTGCATAATCCAATGCCGTCTCCGAAGGTGGCGCAGGCCGGCATCGTCAAGGATAGGCAGGAGGGACGGATGGCAACGGGCTGGATGGGACCCCGCCGCTACGATTGGATCATCGAGGGTAAGCTGGCTGCCAGCAGTTACCCGCGCGATGATGAGCATTTACGTGCCCTTCACGCAGCCGGCGTGCGTGCCCTGGTGACGCTGCACGAGCGGCCCGTTGACCAAGACAAACTCGACGCGCTCGGCATAGCAGCCCAGCACTACCCCGTCCCAGACTTTGCAGCGCCATCGCTGGACCAGATCAAGGCAGCCGTTGCATTCATCAAGCGCAAGCTGGCTGCCGGGGAAGGCGTCGCCGTGCATTGTGCCGCCGGCCTAGGGCGCACCGGCACGGTCATCGCCTGCTATCTGGTCCACGAGGGGTACGCGCCGGCCGAGGCCATCGCCCACGTTCGCTCCCGAAGACCAGGCTCGGTAGAAACCGGCGAGCAGCAAGCCATCGTCTACGCCTATGCCCGCCGCCGGCAATAGGGTCCCGGTGGCCGGGGCCTAGTCAAGGGCGCCAGCTTCTGCCGGGAATATGACCAGGCCCGGCCCGAAGCACAATACCCGGTCGGGTATCATGGCCAACTGGTCAACTACCCATGAGCAGGCCTTTAGCTCCAGGCCTGTAGGCACTGGGCAGTCCCTCACCATACATAGCTGCGGTTCGTCTATGGTCAAGCTGGTATGCACATGCGTCGGCTGATCCGCCCAGAGTGTGCCCTGCTGCTGGGGCTGCTCCTGGCCCTATTGAATATCGTCACGCCGGCGGCGCTGGCCGCCTCCCCCGGTGTCCTCATCACCGAGTTCCAGGCCGCGAATACGCGCACGGCGCTTGATGACCAGGGTAGCTACTCCGACTGGATCGAACTGCACAATCCCACGGACACACCCGTCTCCCTCCTCAGCTACACCCTCACCGACGATCCCGCCGCGCCGACCAAGTGGCCCCTACCCGTCACGACGCTAGCGCCGGGGGCCTTTCTGGTGGTCTGGGCGTCCGGCATAGACCAGGTGACGGCGGATGGCTGGCACGCCAGCTTCCGGCTGAACCGCGGTGGGGAATACGTGGGCTTGTTCGGTCCGGACGGGCAGGTGGTGGACGAGGTGACGTTCTGGGCACAGGAGGCGGATGTCTCACTGGGCCGGCTGGGGACGGTGTTCGACCAGTGGGTGCCCTTCCCGAGACCGACGCCCGGCACGGCGAATACGACCCGGCACCGCCGGCGGGCACCGCCGGACGCGCCAGCGGTGGTGGTCACACCGGGGAGCGGGCGCTTTGCCGGCCCGGTGACGGTGCAACTCTACACGCCGGTACCAGGAAGCCTGCTGTACTACACGCTGGATGGGTCCGATCCGACAGTGGACGGGCAGGAGTACACGGCCCCCTTGGCGGTGACGGAGACGACGGTGCTGCGGGCGGTGGCCTTGGACGAGAGGGCGCCGGTGAGTGCCGTGACCACGGCAACGTACCTGGTGGGAGAGCCGAGTGGGCTGCCGGTGCTGTCGCTGGTCACGGACCCAGCGCACCTGTGGGACGAGGCGACGGGGATCTACGTCAACCCGGAGAAGCGCGGGCAGCGGTGGGAGCGGCCGGTGACGGTGGAGTGGCTACCGTCGGAAGGGGAGCCGGGCTTCAGTGTGGGAGCCGGGCTACGCATCCATGGGGGTGGGAGCCGGTTGACGCCCAAGAAATCCTTCCGGTTGTACTTCCGGGGAGATTATGGGCCGCGCGAGCTGGCGTACCCGCTGTTTGGGGCAGCGCCGGGGCAGACGTATGACCGGCTGGTGCTGCGAGCCGGGTACAACGACAGTTGGTCGTCTGCGGGGGAAGCCTGGTCCTCTGGAGGGGTAGTGGTGTACGTGCGGGACCCGTTGATACGGGACCTGCACGGGGCGATGGGACAGGTGACGGTACAGGGACGCTGGGTAGCGCTGTACCTGAACGGGGTCTATTGGGGACTGTACAACCTCACCGAGCGCATTGACGATACCTTCCTGGCCACGCACTTCGATGCCAGCGAATGGTATGTCAGCTCGGCCGATGTCTTGCACCGCTGGAACCGGTTTGTGGGCTGGCTGAACGGCACGGACTTGCGCGCGATGGCGCAGTACGAGCAGGCAGCGCAGCGGCTCGATATCGAGAACTTCACCAGCTACTTCCTGCTGAATATCTGGGCGCAGAACGTGGACTGGCCACACAATAATCGGATCGTGGCGCGCTCGCGGGAGGGAGTTGACGGACGGTGGCGATTTATCGTCTGGGATGCCGAGACGGCATTCATGAACACGGAGAACACGTTCGAGCGCGTGGTGATCGGTGGCACCCGGCTCGGGCAGGTGCTCGCCAGCTTGCTGCAAAACGTGCAGTATCGCACCTACTTCACCGCGCAGATTGAGCGCCATCTGGCCGGAGCGCTGGACACCGAGTCCGTGCGCGAACGCTTGGCCGCGCTCGCCGCCGAGCTGCGCCCGGAAATGGCGGCGGAGGCGGCCCGCTGGCTGCCCGCGCAGGAGGCAGCAGCGGCGGTGGCACAGTGGGAAGCGGCGCTGCAACAGGTCGCGGATTCGCTGGACGCCAGTGAGCAGCAACTGCGCCAGTTGAGCGATCCAGAGATACTACGGCAGCAACTTCCGCCGCGCTCGGCGCCGGGGGCACCGGAATCGGTAGCACCGACCGCTTCACCGGGCATCATCATCACCGAGGTCCAGGCCGCGAATACGTACACGATACTCAATGACCAGGGTGGCTACGCCGACTGGCTGGAGTTGCACAACCCCACGGACACGCCCGTCTCCCTCGTCGGCTACACCATCACCAACGACCCCGCCGCGCCGACTAAGTGGTCCTTGCCGGCCAGCATCCTGGCGCCGGGGGCCTTTCTGGTGATCTGGGCATCCGGGGCAGACCGGGTGGCGCCGGAAGGCTGGCACACGAGCTTCCGGTTGAACCGCGCGGGCGGCTATGCGGGCTTGTTCGGCGCGGATGGGCAGGTAGTGGACGAGGTGACCTTCGGCCCGCAGGTCACGGATATCTCCCTGGGGCGGCTGGGGCCAATGTCCGGCGAGTGGGTGTTCTTCCCGAACCCGACCCCCGGGGCGGCGAATACGACCCCGCCGCGGGCGGCGCCGGACGCGCCACCGGTGATGGTCACGCCGGGCAGTGGGCGCTTTGCTGGCCCGGTGACGGTGCAACTGGCGGCCCCGCTGCCGGGGAGCACGGTGCTTTACACGCTGGACGGGGCTGATCCGACGGTGGACGGGCAGGCGTACACGGCGCCCGTAGTGCTAGAGCAGACGACGGTGCTGCGGGCAGTGGCACTGGACGACGGCGTGCCGGTGAGTGCCGTGACCACGGCAACGTACCTGGTGGGGGAGCCGAATACACTGCCGGTCGTGTCGCTGGTCACGGACCCGGCCCATCTGTGGGACGAGGCGACGGGCATCTCCACCAACCCACAGCAGCGTGGCCGGCGCGGGGAGCGGCCGGTGACGGTGGAGTGGCTGTCACCAGCGGGCGCGCTGGGCTTCAGTGTGCCAGCCGGGCTAGGCATCCACAGGGGAGCAGGACGAACAGACGCAGCCAAGCAGTCGTTCGATTTGTACTTCCGTGAGGAATATGGGCCACGGGAGTTGACCCATCCGCTGTTTGGGCTGCAGCCGGGGCAGACGTATGCTCGGCTGGTCCTGCGAGCCGAGGATCAGGACAGTTGGCGGTGCCGCACGGTGCCCCAGTGTGCGGAGGAGGCGGTGTACGTGCGGGACCCGTTGATACGGGACCTGCACGGGGCGATGGGACAGGTGACGGTACAGGGGCGCTGGGTGGTGCTGTACCTGAACGGGGCCTATTGGGGACTGTACAACCTCACCGAGCACCTCGACGACACCTTCCTGACTACCCACTTCGATGCCAGCACCTGGTACACCAGCGCAACGACGGGAGAGCAGGCCTCCGATAACACCCACCGCTGGCGCCTGGTTGCAGATTGGCTGGCCAGCGCGGACTTAAGCGCGGCAGCGCAGTACGAGCAGGCGATCCAGCAGCTCGATATCGAGAGCTGCACCGCCTTCTTCATCCTCCACCTGTGGAACGGAGACACCGCTTGGGATAGCCAGGACTGGTATGCCGCCCGCAGCCGGAGTGGGGCTGATACCCGCTGGCGACTGTTCGTGGGGGATGCCGGCGTGCCCCCTGACGCGTATGGCCGGCCCGGTCGTGAGGCGCGTGACGCCCTCATTCCGATCCTGGCCAGCCTCCTAGCCAGCCCGCAGTATCAAGCCTACTTCACGGCAGAGGTTGAGCGGCATCTCGCCGGGACGCTGGCCACCGCGTCCGTGCGCGAACGCCTTACCGCGCTGGCCGCCCAACTGCGCCCGGCCATGGCGGCGGAAGCGGCCCGCTGGCGCCCCGAGCAGGCGCCGGCAGCGGCAGTGGCACAATGGGAAGCGGCGCTGCAACGGCTCGCGCAGGCGCTGGAGTCTAAGGCCCAGGGTCTGCGTCAACTGAGTGACCCGGAGACGCTAAGGGAGCTACTGCCGCAACTCGCGGCCCAGGCGGCAGCGGCGGGGCCGCCGCCGCTGCCGCCTGGGACCCGGATTGCCCTGCTGGTGGACCAGCCCACGACGCAGACGCTGGGTGATGCCGCCGTCGTGGCACACCTGGAAGCACGGGGCGCCACGGTCACCGTGCTTGGAACCGGCGACGGCAGCACGCCTGATCCGGCAGAGGTAGCCGCAAGCCATGATCTGCTCTTGATTAGCTCCAATATCCAGGGCCTCGACGCGGCGGCACGCTATGCCCAGACTGCGACGCCGTTGATCTTCTGGGAGCCGCTACGGCTGCTGGAGGCGACGCAACTGGCACGCTGGGGAGGCACCCGCCCGGAGCAAACCTATATTCGGATTGTAGATGCGGACCATCCGATCACCGCGGGGCTACCCGTTGACGAGCGGCTGCGGGTGGTGCGCCGGGCCGATACTTTCAGCGTCGCCTGGCCATTTAGAGGGCCAGGGGTGCAAGTGCTCGCAAAGCACCTATTCGGTGGCGACTCGGCGCTCTTAGTAGCGGAGGTGGGCGCCGAGTTATCGAATGGGCAACCGGCACAGGCCAGGACCGTCTTCTTGTACTGGCATCACGACACGTTTCACCAGAGCACGGGCGAGGCAATCCGCCTCTTCGACCAGGCAGTGGATTGGGCACTCGGCCTTCCCGCTGATGCAGGCACTTGAGCGAGCGGTGCTTGCCTCCCTTCATCTCGCGTCTTCATCCTGCTAGACTTAGGCTGGGGTAGGACCATCCAGTAACCTAGCGGGCGAAGGGAGTAGATGATGGCGCAGGTGACATGCGCGCGCTGCGGGCAGACCGGTGAACAGCTACCACGACCGCCGTTGGGCGGCACACGTGGTCAGGTCATCCAAGAGCGTACCTGCGCCGCTTGCTGGTCCGAGTGGCTACAGACATCGGCGAACCTCATCAACCATTACGGTCTGCAAGTAGCTGTGCCCGCGGATCGCCAGCAACTGTACGTGGTGATGGCCGAGTTTCTAAAGCTGCCGGCCGTGGCTCCGACGCAGCCCGTAGATGCGCCGACTCTGGCCGACCCGACGGTGGAAGGTACACCGCCCGCAGCGCAGTGAGCGCCCGTCAGGGCCGCTCGAGGACGACCTGGAACCAGTTTCGCGGCACTGACGTCACGCCCAGCCGGCGGAAGGCGCGCCGGGCACCCTCTTGAAGTGCCTCAGCCGCCCATTCCAGGGGAACACCAGGGAGCACCGAGCGGACAAAGCGACTGTAGGCGCTGATGTCTACCCAGCTTTCCAGCGGCATGTCTATTTGGGCCACTTCGTCAGCCACGACGCGAAAGCCCGTCTGGCGCGCGAGGTCGAGGTACTCTCCACGAGACATCAGGTCGGTGCCGGCCAGCGGACGCGGCGCCGAGGAATCCCGTCGTACATCCGGGTGATCCTGCCGCAGCGCCCGCAGCGCCTGCCGCATCCACGCGATGTAGAAATACTCCGATTCGGGCGGACGATGGTCCTTGGTGTACGCCGAGTTGAACGCCAGCCGACCTTGTGGCTTGAGGGACTCGAAGATTGCCCGCAACCCGCTCGTTTTTTCTTCTACCAAGTGAATAGCATTACAGAACAGCACGCGATCAACCGGCGGCACCAACCGGTCAAGCTCCTCGGCGCGACCGACCACCCAGGAAACCGCGGCGGACGCACCCTGCTCAAGCGATTTCGAGGCTTTCTCCAGCATCGCCGGCTCCGGATCCACGGCATAGAGCTGCCCGCTCGCGCTCTCTCCACGCCGGTCGAGGAGCGCGCGAGTGACCATGCCGGTCCCACAGCCTAGATCAACTACGTCCTGCTCCGGAGAAATCCCAACGAGATCAAGCAAGCGGTTGAGGGCTGGGGACTGAAAGGTGAGGTTGGCGAAATCTTCGTACTCTCGCAGTGCCGGCTTCCGTGACTCGACCAACGATTCATCAACGCTTGGTCGGGACGGGCCGGTTGTTGCCTCTACAGCCGTCATTGTCATGGACTCCCGGCACGGTGCCGTGCGGCCTAATGCCCTCAGTCGCGCTGTCTGACACGGTTTCCTAGGCCATTTACCGAGCCATTGTACCACTCCACCGCCATACCGCCAACCGAGATCGTGCGGCGTCACGGTATCCGGCCCGGAGTCACTCGCGCCCGTGGCCGGCGCTCCGATCGCACGGCACTTCCCACTGACCATTAACCGGAATGGGACCGGACCTACTGACGGCTTCATCCGTTTAGCCCTGAGGGCTAGAGGAGAGCGGCAGCCGCCGTCTCACTCTATCGGAGCAGGGAATCTACCGGCCGCTCGTTGTGGAGTAGGTACAGAGGGTTCAGCCGGCGATGAGACAACGGAAACTGGGCCTATTGTGGACCATCGGGCGGTGCCTCTTGGCACTTGCACTGCTCGCATCCATCGGGGCTGTAAACGGGCAGTGGCACGCGCCGGCCTCGGCAACGACGAATGACGTGCTCACCCTCACCGGCCAAACCCGGAACCTCTTGTTCGTCGGCCGCGGGCGCGGGCACGGCGTCGGTCTGTGTCAGTGGGGAGCACGGGGCCGCGCCATTGCCGGCCAGAGCGCCACACAGATAGTGACGGCCTATTATTCGGGCACGACCGTCACACCAGCCGTACCCCGCGAAACGACTATCCGCGTCCTCGTCCGCCACGTGATGCCCAACGGCGCCGAGCAGGTCAATCGCATCTTCGCGCGCCATGGGGCCTGGCGCATCGCCGGGAGCGATCGAGTACTCGCCCCCGACGGGTATCTCCAGCTCCGGATGACAGGCGGCAATCAAGCCCCCCAACTGTCCGTCCATGCTCCTGACGGGCAGATTCTGGAGTGGCCGGGATTAGGATTGCCCCTCACCCTCCATCCTGGTGATAACAACGCGCGGTTCCAGCTTGCCTACCCGCATCCGTCAGCGACGACCTATCGGGGCAGCATCAGTCTGGCACCAAGCGGAGCGGTCGTGCAGACCATCAACACAGTCGGCATTGACGATTACCTGCGGGGCGTCATCGCAGCCGAAATGACCCACAGCTGGCCCACCGAAGCTCTCCATGCCCAGATCATCGCCTCGCGCTCGTTTGCCTATGCGTCTTCCCGCAATACCGGCGGGCGCGCCTACGACTTCGACGCCACCCAAAGCGCGCAGGTATACCGCGGCACGGTCGAGGAGTATCCACACATCAACAACCTGATTGACCAGCATCCGGGACTGGCAATCACCCAGAACGGCCAGGTCGTCGCCGGCTATTACTCCTCGACCTGCGCAGGCTGGACCGAGAACAACGAAGACATCTGGTTCGGCAGCCCTCCCCGGTCCTATCTGCGAGCGATCCGAGACGTTGACGTGCTCGGTCAGGCCTATGACGCCGCCTCGCCCTACGCGGCGTGGGAAATAGGGCCGGTTTCCATCGCCCAGCTCGAGGCCACGCTCAACGCCGATCCCGATACGCGGGTCGGCCAGCTCCGGAGCCTCGACCTCTCGCGCCGCACCCAGTCCGGGCGGCTCACACACGTTACGCTCACGGGGAGCGAGGCCACGCTCACGGTACGCGCGAGCACCTTCCTCAACTCCATCGCCAACTACGGACCGGACAGCGCTAGTCCGCTCTGGAGCTCCAACTTCCGCATGCAATGGACCGATGCGCCGGCCGTGCAGGGCGGGAGCACCCAAGCAATTCAGCCCGCAGCAGCACCGCCGACGCCGCAGTATGACCTATCCCGCACCAACCCCGTCCCGCAGAGCCTGGCGCTTGGTGGTCGCTATTTCTCGGAGACCGGGCACCACGTCACCGGCAAATTCCTCACGTTCTTCGACGAGCGCGGTGGTGCTGAAATCTTCGGCTATCCGCGCACCGAGTCCTTCAACGAAGACGGACTCACCGTGCAATACTTCCAGCGGGCACGCTTCGAGCTGCACGCCGATAAGCTCGGCACACCCTACGAAGTGCAGCTCACGCTGATCGGCGACATCCTCACCAAGGAGCGCGGTGCAGTGTTTCCCAAGGCGGAGCAGCACCCGAACACCACCGACTACCAATACTTCCCGCAGACCGGCTATGCCGTGCTCTTCGCCTTCAAGCATTTCTTCGACGAGCGCGACGGGCTGACCATCCTCGGTTACCCGATCTCGAACGAGCTACAAGAAGGCGGCATCGCCGTCCAATACTTCCAACGCGGCCGGCTCGAATACCATCCGGATCGTAGCCCACAAGTGGCGCTCGGCCTGCTGGGTGACGAGTGGCTGCGGGCGAAGCGCTGGCTCCGCTAATCGGACGGTCCGGCGCAGCCTTTGCCACTGGGAGCACGTAGGGTGCTCCCTCCCGGCGCTCACACTTCTCAGTGGACTCCGTGGCCCATGGGCGCGGAACCGGCAGACAGGACGAGTGCCATCTGGTACGGTAGGCTGGCGAGGAGGATCGAGCCAATGCTAACACCCGAACAGGTTGCCTTCTTCAACGAGAACAGCTACCTCCGCCTGGAGCAGGTGTTCTCGCCCGACGAGGTCGCGGCGCTGGACCGCGAGTTGAGCTACATCATGGAGACGTTCATCGTCCCCACCAAAGGGTGGACGGGGCCGTGGCGCAAAGACAAGCAGTACCTCTCCGAGGAAGAAGAGGAGAAGTCCCTGCTCTCCGCCACCCACGAGCTGCAGCACTACTCGCCGGCCTGGGGGCACGCGATCTACAACCCGCGGCTCGTCGGTGCAGTGGCAGACTTGGTCGGCCCCGAAGTCGAGCTACACCACGTCACGCTCCACGCGAAGGGGCCGGAGTTCGGGACGCCGTTCCCCATGCACCAGGACTACCCGTTCTATCCCCACCAGGACGGCCGGTTTATTGACGCTATCGTGCATGTGGACGCGGCCACCGAGGAGAACGGCTGCCTGAAGTTCCTGCGCGGCAGTCACCAACTCGGAGCGTTGGAACACCTCCGCAACGGCTCACCACACCTGCCCACGGACCAGTACCGTATCGAAGATGCGGTTTCGTGCCCGGCCAACACCGGCGACGTCGTCCTGTTCAGCATCCACACCATCCACGGGTCGAGCCTGAACCGGACAAAGCAGTGGCGCCGGGTCGTGCGCTTGGGGTACCGCAATCCCCGCAATCGGCAGCTCAGTGGCCAAGCCCACGGCCGACCGGGCCTCATGGTCGCGGGGCTGCGCCCGAAAGTAGAGGGCGTGGAAATCGAGCCCTACGGCCTCTGGCGGCCCCCACCGGTAGAGGCAGAGACAGCTTCACCGCAGTAGGGCGCACAGCAGCCGACGGCAGCAGGCTGGTCCCCGTCATCCCGTCACCCCGTCACCCCGTCACCCCGTCACCGGTAGCCGCACATAGGGTCGGCGTTGCCCATGAAGAAGCGAGTGTACGAGATTGTGGAGGCGGCCGCGCCCGGCAATCGGGCCAGCGAGGTCTTCGACATATTCATCATCTCGTTAATTGCCTTAAACGCCGTCGCCTTGATTGTGGGCACCGTCGAGGAGATTCACCAGGTCGCACGGCAGGCTTTCCGAGTCTTCGAGATCATATCCGTAGCCATCTTCACGGTGGAGTACCTACTACGAGTCTGGTCCTGCACCGCCGATCCAAGATACGCACATCCAGCGTCGGGGCGGTTGCGGTTTATTGTCTCACCCGTGGCACTCATTGACCTACTGGCGATCTTGCCTTTCTACATGGTGCTTCTCGTCAATTTGCATGGGCTGGACTTGCGCTTCTTGCGAGCGGTCCGTCTCCTGGCCCGCGTTGCCCGAATGGGCCGCTATTCCTCCGGGCTATGTACTTTGGCCCGGGTTGTCTATGCCAAGCGCAGTGAACTGCTCACTGTGATAATGGTTTTGTCAGTACTGCTGTTGATGACCTCGTCATTGATCTTCTTTGCTGAAAAGGAAGCCCAGCCCGAGAAGTTTGCCAACATTCCCCAGGCCATGTGGTGGAGTATCATCACTCTCACTACCGTAGGCTACGGAGACGTATTTCCGGTCACCGTCGCGGGACGCCTGCTAGCCGGCCTGATAGCGATAGTGGGGATCGGACTGTTTGCTTTGCCCGCGGGTATCCTGGGGTCCGGCTTTGTGGAGGAGCTGAGAAGAAACACGGACACACCCAGGACATGCCCCCATTGCAACAAGGAGATTCACGAATAGCCTTCGCTTCGGCGGCATGATCGTCCGCCGGATACGAGAGCACACCGGCCCGACAAATGATGCGCGGGCTGCCCCCCCTGGCGGTCCCACTTGTCCGGCTCAGGCAAAGCGGGCACATAGTGTGCCCCTAAGCTGATCGCTGACGGCTAACGGCCGATTGCTCGATCCGTCTCACCGATAGCGCGACGCCTGCTTCTCGTACAGGTCGGCGTACAGCCCATCACGGGACATCAAGGCGTCGTGGCTGCCCGCCTCCACCAAGTGGCCCCGGTCGAGGACCAGAATACGGTCGGCCATGCGTACCGTCGAGAAGCGGTGGCTGATGAGCAAGGTCGTGCGTCCGCGGGTCAGCTCAGGACATTCCCGCAGACGCCGCGCCAGATACTTACGAGCGGTGTCGTAGTCAATGGGGACCCGAGGCGCCGGAGACGGCTTCCCTTGCTGTTCGGCCAGCCATCCTGGAAAGCCGGGGATAATGATGCTGAGCGGCTCACCCGTCTCTACGTCAAAGCAGATTTCCAGGTCATCACCAAACGGCTCCGCAACTCCGGCACATCCCTCGCTACCGGGCAGGAAGACTTCCATCCAGCCGCCATCCGGGATATAGTCCCACCGCGCCTCCGGCAAGTCGGCCAGGATGCGAGTCAGCGCGTCAACTGGTACCGGCTCGGCAACCATTATCAGAACTCCTCAAGCAATTCTAGCCGACCGGATACCCGCCGCGATGGATAAGCAGTGATAACGCAGCCGATGGGCGGATTGGCCACGTGTGGCTCCCAACGGATCACAACAATAATGATGAGGTTGCCCGCATACGCTCCGTCGGTCAGGTCTGCCGCGACATGGACAACGACCCAAGCATCGGGATTATAGGTAAAGCGGGTGCCTCTGGGATCAAGATAGATGGCATCAGGATTACGAACTGTGGCCTGGACCGCCATCTCGTATCCTGCCATGCGCGGCGGCGGGCCAGCACGTGCCGCCAACGTTTCTCCGCGCAGCGGACAGGATTCCCATACGGGTCGAGGACGGTCCAGCGCCAGCGCTCAAGCTCGGCCATCGTGGCGGTGCCAGGCGCAGTTGCTACGCGCCGAGAAGCTGAGTAACGGCGCGGTTCAGGAAGGTCCAGTAGAGGGCGGTTGGGGCGCCGCCCGCTGAGTCGGGCCAGATACCGAAGTACATGCGGCTACCGTTGCTGGTCCAGACGGCACGCTCGCGCCCACGTTCGTCCAGCGCCGCGAGCACCGTTCCCTGAGCGACAATCGGTACGCGCTCCAGTGGCGTCACCGCCACCGCCTGCACCCCGGCCAAATCCTGCACCAGCGCCACACCGGGCACCATCTGCACCGCGATGCCGGGGACACTGTGGCCGGGGTTGGCCGGATCGGGATGCTCTCCTAACCCGAGTGCGGAGACATAGAGCGGATTGGCGTTGAGTACGGGCACGGCGCTGTTTTGGATACTCCCCAGCGTGTCCCGACTGAGCGATGCCGGGAAGCCGATCACCACCAAACCCACATCGCCGAGCGACAGCGCAGTCACCCGCGCCGGGTTAATCGGCACGACGTTGAACCCGTCCGCCGTGAGCCGGTCGAGCCACTGGCGGGTGCTCGCCTGCTCGCCACCATCGGATGGAGCGCCATCAATGCCGTCCTGGAGATAAAGCACCCTGGCCGCGCGGCCGCGGGGATGCGTGACCGACGACCCCACGGGCGTCGCCTGGGCGTGGAACAGTGGATTGAGCACACTTACGCGCAGCGCCGTCACGGTATCCGGGGCATTGCCCCGCACGCCGGTCACCCGCACGCGGTCGGCAATCCCGATCTGCTCATAGGTCAAGGCCTGGCCATCAGGATCGGAGTTGATGACGGTGTCCGCGGAGAAGGCGACGGTTACGGTGGTAGGGCCTTCGCGGACCGTCGCCAACCGCTGCGGACGATCAACTTCCGTCACCCGGCCGCTCACCTGCGTCTCCAGCACAGCCGGGGCCGGCGCAGCCGTCGGCCGGGGCGAGACTGCCGCCACCGGCGTAGCGGCCGCGGTATCGGTGGCTACTCCCGGTCCTCCGACCGCCGGCGTCCGCACTTGCGCCGTCGGGAGCGGCGGCACCGACGCGACAGCCGCGGCGGAACGAGTGTCCGGCGGCGCCGGCTGTACGGCCACCGTGGGCAGTGGGGAAACGGCCGTTTGCACCGACAGCCGGGGTGGCAGGGCCTGTTGCTCGGATTGCCCCGACCGCACCAACTGGAAAATCTGCGGCA
Source organism: Chloroflexota bacterium (assembly GCA_965220865.1). Classification (GTDB taxonomy): domain Bacteria; phylum Chloroflexota; class UBA11872; order UBA12225; family JAJDUF01; genus JAJDUF01. Next base: position 126,269 of record OZ244848.1, on the reverse strand, counting down.
CCAGGAAGGCCAGAGCAATGAGGGTGACGACAGTGACGACCGCACCGAGACTAGGCAGCTGCAAACCGGCGGGGAGCCAGGTAGCTTTGTCTCGCTCGATTTTCGCGAAGACATCGCGGCGCAGGCCCTGCGGAGGGGTAACCGAGTCCAGACCGCGGCGCCGATCGTGGAGTGCCTGTTCCTGCTCGTAGTAGCTCCGACACTCCCGGCAGGCGCGTAGCTCGCGCTCAATCGCTGGGCGCAGCGCCGGCTTCAACTCGTTGACTATGTAAGCCGAAATCTGCCGGCGCCAGGAATCACGCTCGCGCGCGTCGTGGCGGCTCACGTTGCGCTCCCGACCACTAAGAGCTGCACACTACGCCGGAGCTTAGGTCGTGCAGCCCCCGTGGTCACCTGCGCCCGTTCGCGGCCGTTCCTCCTCGAGCTATGACCGCCGGGTGACGTGCCCGGTGACGCGCCGGAACTGCACTCTCCGCTGGGACGATGGTGGTGCAATCCTGGCGTGTCATCACTCCTTCACCTGCCCAGGTTGCCGTTCGACCGTCTTGAAGACTTGCCGGAACTCCTCCCGGGCGCGGAACAGCAGCGACTTGACGGCGGCACGTGTCGTGCCGAGTACCTGGGCGATCTCATCGTAAGACAAGCCCTGATACTCACGTAAGAGGATGCACAGCCGGTACTTGGGGTTCAGGCGGTCCAGAATGTACTGGACTTCCTGTCTGTTTTCCCTATTCACTACGTCGCGCTCAGGATTTTCCTTGGCTACCGGATGAAAGACGGACACAAAGTTGTCCCACGATTGCCACTTGATGAGCTTGCGATGCCGCAGCTCGTCCAAGCAGACATTCGTCGCAATCCGATAGAGCCAGGCCCCAACACGCAGGTCGTCGGAAGTCCGCGACAGCGCCCGCCACGCCTTCAGGAAGGTGTCCTGGGTCAGATCGGAGGCATCCTCCGGGTTGCCCATCATCCGAAAGACGTAGTTATAGATCGCCGCGTGGTACTGGTTGAAGATGACCTCGAAGGCGGCCTCATCCCCAGCCTGAGCACGCGCGATCAGTGCGGCGTTCGCCACTGCCATGGCGGACTCCTCCCTTCCTACTGTTTTCAACGCGGCAGACGCGCGCGAGTTGCCCGGAGTGGCTGCCAACAGCGTCGAACGCAAGGAGTTACTCACTGTCCCTACCTCTTCCGCGGGTGATTCGTTTGGCGGCCACAACGCATCGCAGCCACGCCCGGCCGTACAACGGACGGCCGCAAAGAGCTACTTGGGAAACTGCGCCTGGGATATGGAGTAGGGGAGCGAGTGGCGAGACACAAGGGGATGCCACCGGCACCCGCACCTCGGTCTACAAGCCAGCCGCCGCTCGCGGTGGAGGGATGTTGGAGGAGATGATCGCTGTGAGCGGCCGCTCTCACCCACGAATTGCTGAGTGAAGGACAGCTATGTTAGCAGGGCGGCCACCGGGGCGGCCACTCCATTTCCGGATTCCTCGCCGACCGGCCGCTCCGGTGGAATCTGGGGATAGCGGAAAATCTTGCCCTGGTAGTTACGCAGCACCACCTCGTCGTCGTTCATTTCCACGACGTACTCGGGCAGGAGCGGAATTTTTCCGCCGCCGCCGGGGGCGTCAATCACGAAGTGCGGCACCGCGAGGCCCGATGTCCAACCGCGCAGCGCCTTGATGATCTCCAGCCCCTTTTCCACGCGCGTCCGGAAGTAGTTGGTGCCCCGCGTGAGGTCGGCTTGGTAGATGTAGTACGGCCGCACGCGAATCCTGAGCAGCTTCTGCACCAGCTCTTTCATCACCGCCGGGTCGTCGTTCACGCCGTCCATGAGCACGGTCTGGCAGCCAATCGGCACCCCCGCATCGGCGAGACGGGCGCAGGCCAAGGCCGCTTCCGGCGTGACCTCGCGGGGATGATTGAAGTGCGTGTTGACATAAATGGGATGGTACTGCCGGATAATCTCGCACATCTCCAGCGTCACGCGCTGCGGCAGCGCACACGGCACCCGACTGCCAATGCGGATGACCTCGACGTGCGGGATTGAGCGTAGCTCCTTGAGAATCCAGTCAATCATGTGGTCGGGCAGCATCATCGGATCGCCGCCGGAAACGATAATGTCCCGGATCTGCGGGGTCCGGCGAATGTAGTCGATGCCGAGGCGGAGCGTCTCTTTACTCCACCAGCCGGGGTGGCTCACCTTACGTTTGCGCGTGCAAAAACGGCAGTAGATCGGACATTGGTGGTTGACGAGAAACAGGACTCGATCAGGATAGCGATGGGTAATGTTCGGTACCGGGCTATCGCCTTCCTCGTTTAGCGGGTCCTCCGGAGTCGACAGGTCATCGAGCAGCTCGCGCTCGTCGGGAATGACCTGTTTCCAGATCGGATCACCCGGTTCCTCGATGAGGCTGAGATAGTAGGCATTGACCCTGATCTCGAAATCCTCGGCAATCCTATCGCCGAGCTCCTTGTCAATACCGAAGCGCTCGAAGAGCTGCTGCGAGTTATTGACTCCGTCCCGGAGTAGCTGTTTCCACTCTTCCATTAGCTGAGGTAGCCTCCCAATACTTCTATTATAGACGTTGTTTCTGGTCCCGCCGACGCGAGGCCGTGCCCGCAAAGTACCGGTCGGGAGCAATTTCCCTCCCCTGGAGCTTGCTCCGGGGGAGGGCTAGAGAGGGGGCAGGGGAGGATTCCGTGTGAAGAGGCATACCTACCCCAGTCAGCCCCCCAGCGCACCAGGGGCCATCACGGCATCCACCATGCCATGGATGACCTTCTTGTCCGGCGGACAGATCGTCACCAGCACCCCGGCGAGGTGGGCGCGATCCTCGACGACCAGGTAGTAGGGGTTGAGACGCGCGCGGCCGCGCAGCAGCCGCAACTGATTGCGGGCGAAGTCGAAGTAGGGCACGGGCGAGCGCTCCATCCGATAGAAGTGCTGCAAGACGTAGCGCGTGCGCGGGAAGCTGGCGAGCGCCGTGTCCACGGCCGCTTCCCAGTCCTCCGCCGCCATGTCGTGGCCGATGGACACACCGCGGCTGCCCCAGGCGAGCGGGTCAAAGCCCGACGGCTTGAGCACCAGCTGCCGCCACTTCTGGGTGAGGCCACGTAGCTGATCCCACGACTGCACCGGCCGATCCGCAATCCGCAGGCCAGGGACGGTGGCTGCCGGCGGCAACGGCGCGGGGTCCAGCACCCACGTCTCCGGAATGACCTGCTTGAGCCGTCGCTGCACCTCGGCACCCAACTGCTCGCGCCAGAAGTGCGCGAGGACCGGGTGATGAAAAAGCGCAAACAGCAGCTTCTCTTCGAGGTACGACTTCAACGGGGGCGTGATCGCGACGCGCCCCTTCTTGGCGGCGTAGAGAATCAACTCGTATTTGGGGATATTCGGTAGATCGAACAGTTCGAAGAAGCGGTACACGACCGACACGGGTCGCCGGCCGCCCGCATACGGTGCCTGCAAGTGCTCCTCGGTGAAGACCACCTCTTCGGGACGGACGGCCACGGCCGGCACGCCCAGATCGTCCACCGCCGCGGCTAGCCACTGCATCTCCGGCCAATAGTCCTCGGACTCTTCAGAGACGACGATAGCGAGGATGCCGTCAGCCGGAGCGTCGCGGGCCATCGTCGCCGCGTACTGCGCCATGGCAGCAAACCGCTCGACCATGCCGTGAGCGCCGCCCACCGGCTCGTACCCCAGGCTGGCATAGGCTTGCGCCAAGCTGGCCGTAAAGCCCATCCCACCGGGCACGGAGTCCAACTCCGTAGCCTTCAAGCCCTGGTCGGTCAGGAACAGGTCCGGGCGGATGACCAACGGGGTATGCCGGCGAAACCGATTCATCCGGCCGTGCAGCACGACCTGGTCCGGTCGGCCAGCGTCCAGATACCCTACTACCCAGGGGGGCACACGACCGCGCACGCTGGCCTGGTAGAGACGATTGCACGCCTGATAGAAGGCGAGCAGGTCAGCGCCAAGCCCAGTCAGCGTCTCCACCAACTCCGGCGAGAGCCAGAACGGCTCCGGCGAGAGCCGCCACGGTGCGCGCTGACCGGGCAGCCGCGCCGGCCCCTCGACACGAAATAGGGCCGGGTCCGGGAGCAAGTCGTCAAGCTGCCGACTGACTGCCGCTGCGTCGTCATCTGACCACCTCTGGGCGGGGCCATCCGGCACGGCCACCGGGGACTCGGCTCTGACTTTCATCACAGGCTATTCGCTCTCTCCAGGTGGTGCTCGGAATCCAGGAACCGCGGCTGCCCAGTCACTATAGCATCAGCCACCGATCGCTCGTCCTACCCAATCCTACGGAGTCCGGTGAGGTGTGGAACGAGCGCGTCAACGCCACACACTGCGACCAATGGTGGCCCAATTTGCTTTACATAACTTGTAGCAGTGGAACGTGCCGGCCCCGGCTACGCAGGGGGCGCAACAGCATCCGCCTCGATCTCAATGAGCATCCCCGGCGCCATCAGGCGCGAGATTTCGACCATCGTCGTTGCCGGGTGCGATTCGCCGAAGAACTCTCGATGAGCGCGACCGAACTCCGCCCACCGCTCGATGTCGGTCACGAACATGCGCGTCCGCACTATCGCCGTCCGGTCGCTGTCCAGGTTATGCAGCGCCCGCTCGATCAGCGCCAGGCAGTGACGCGCCTGCGCGTAGGGGTCACCCGGCGCGAAAACGCCGCCGTCCTCGGCGACGGGCGCCGTGCCAGTCACAAAGATCAGATCGCCCGCGCGTAGCGCCCGACAGTAACCGACCTTGGCCTCCCACGGCGCGTGGGAGTAGGTCCGCTCGAACTCCATGCTCTAGCCTCCTCTGCCCGCACCCGCATGAGTGCGCCTCATCCCCCGGGCCCCTCTGACAGGGGTACCGCGATGACTCCCCTTCCCTATGAGGGAAGGGGCCGGGGATTAGGTCCAATCAACTCTAGCGCTTCCCGGCCCGTAGCGCCGCCGCCTGCTCTGCCGGTGACACACTGTATTGGTCGAACGCCTCTTGCAGCGCCTCGACTTCATAGTGCGCGTAGATGCGCTTGGTCGTCTCCGGCGAGGCGTGGCCGAGGAGGTCTTGGACCTGCTCCAGCCTGGCGCCGCGGTTGAGCAACGTGCTGGCCTTGTGGTGCCGGAAATGGTGCGTGCTGACCGCAACGTTCACCGCCGCGCCGGCCGCTTTGGCCACCCGCCAGACCGAGAGAGGAGAGAGGCGCAGATTCTCGCCGTCGCGCCGGGGCTGGCCCCGTCCCTTGTCGTGGCGCAAGAACAGCGGCACGTAGCGATCCGCTCGCTCGTCCAGGTAAGCGCGGATCGCGGCCAGCGCCTCTTCGCCGAAAAAGACGATGCGCTCCTTATCGCCTTTGCCGGTGACAAGCGCCCGTCGCGCCCAGCCGTCCTCAACGTCGGCCCGGTTGAGACCGGCCACCTCAGCGCGACGCAGGGCGGTAGAGAAAAGCGTATGCAGCAGCGCCCGGTCCCGGAGCAATTCCAAGCGCTTCCGCCGGGTCTGCGGCGTCGCCTCGGGCAGCTCCAAGCCGTCCACGTATTCCAGAATAAACGGAATGCCCCGGTCAATGCGCGGTGTGCGGTATGTCGAGCGACCAACCACGTCACTCAGTTGCTGGCGCATCTGCTCATAGGACAGCCCTGGCGCCAGCAGTTGCCGGCGGTCGAGGTAGCGCATCAAGGCGCGTGCGCCAGCCAGATAGGTGAGCACGGTTGCTCGCCGCTCCCGGCCGTGGTGCCGGATCAGCCAAACGTAGAATTGCTCGAGGATGGTCGCCGGCAGTTGATTGACATAAATCTCATCCTCACCAAACTCGCGGTGCAGGAACTCGGCCCAGCGGCGCAACCCGGTGCGGTACGTGGTGAGGGTGCGCGGCGAGCGCACCACCTGTGTTTGGAGGAAGGCGGCACAGGCAGCAGCGACGGTGGCAGCATCGTCCATCAGCGCCGGATCATGGGAAATCCGGCCGTTGAGTAGCAGGTCACGAGACATCGTAGCTCCCTGACGTGCCGCCAACCGGCTCAACCCGATGCCGGCGCAGCCCAAGGTGTGGTATGGCAAGCCGGGTGTCGTCAACCGGCGGCGTGGACGCGCAGCCCCAGCCCTCTCACCATGAAACGGCCCACAGCGCAGCGGCGGTGCAGAGCCGAGTACGCGAGACACTCACCAGCAACCGACACGCTCGCAACAACACCCCTCGTGAGGCAGACCACTCCCCAGAGACGCACACCCAGGACGCAGCGGATTACGCTTTGCGAACTATAATCAGCATTAGCTTTCCCAAACCACTACGGCGTGCTCTAGACGCAGGCTCCTCCGCCTCTCCCCGCTCGCTGGCCCCATCCAACCGGCTCACCCGCCGCGGCCATCATGCACTGGCCGGACCCGCACCCGCCGCTCAGTCACCACGACGAACTGACGGAGTTGGTCGGTGTAGTTGTTGATGACGTGGAGGAGACGCGCAAGTTTGGCATTTAGCTCGACCGGCTGGAGCCGTAGGAAGATGACCCCGGCGTGTACCCGGCGGTGCCGGAAGACCAGCTCTCCGAAGTCACTATCCTCGGTCACGAGGACAAGCTGCTCTTGCTGGGCGATGGCGAGTACCTGATCGTCAGGGAGCGATGGCGGATAGTCCACGGCGACGATCAGGACATCGTGACCGCGTTGCCGAAGGAAGGGGGCCAAGCGCCGGTCAGTGCTCTGGTCGAAAAGAAACCTCATGCCGAGGCCGCTGGAACGGCTGCACGGCGAGCAGGCTTCTTCCGCGCGACGGCGGCTTGAGCATAGGCCAAGCAAGCCCGGACATCATCCACAGTCAACTCCGGGAATATGGCAAAAAGCTCTGCAAGATCAGGGTTGTACGCCAGTTGGGCGAGGACCTTCTCGACGGGAATCCTGGTCCCCTTGACCACCGGCTTGCCGACCATGATCTCGGGGTCCTGGACAATGCGCCCAAGATTGGCTGGCTGTGCTGTTGACATGATGTAGTTCTCCACACCTATATTATCACAGCCCCTAAGCCCCTCCCCGCTCACCGTCTGCGCCGTGCGTATCGAGACCACGCACCAGCTCGCTCGGACAGCAATGCAGCGCCGCCGCCAGTCGCACCAGCAGACTCAGCTTCGGATTGGGAATCCCCCCACGCTCCACCTGGTTCAGCGTGGCCCGCGGCACGCCGGCCGCGCTCGCAAAGTCGGCCTGCCGGCCGTACCCGAGCGCCCGCCGCCGCTGCGTGACCCGTTCGCCGAGCGTGGCTTGCGGATCGGCGTAGGACCGACCGGCCACGTGCCACACCAGCGCCGCTAGCTCCACGTCGAGCGCTCGCGCCAGCGCAGTGAGCGTCCGCACCGTCGGCTCGTGACGGCCGGCCTCGAGCGCATTGACGTATGGACGCGGAATACCGGCCCGCGCCGCCAGTGCCGTTTGCGTCAGCCCGCGCCCAATGCGGAGCCTCGCCAGCTGCGCTCCAAGCTGGGCCGGGCTAGGACCTTCCGGGCTAGATGGCGCGGCGCTAGATGACGCTACCCCCACCCGGCCCGCTTGGGCTTCTGATTGGCGCGCTGGTTGCGAATTCGAGGCACCCTGCTCCGCGATCATCGCTCAACCACTTCCCCCAGACGCCGCAAAACCCGCCATTGCGCGTTGCTGGGCACGTCTCTCGGCGCTGTTCCGTAGATTATACACCGCCGAAAGAATCTGGCTTCGGATCACACGGCCAGCGGCACGCGAAAAGATGATACATCTGACATACCCGTTGACGGCCCGTGCGGCCGCCGGTATCATGGACCTGACAGTCCGATGTGGACAATCGGCTGTCGTTGTGGATAGGTGGGGCGACCTTCTGTTCCATACATCCTACTTTCATCGCAGCACACACTCCACCAGGGTCGCCCACCCTATTCCCCTACTGCACAGCATCCCTACCGACAGCGAGTTGCGGTGGCGGCGCGCCGGCAGCGGCATTGCCACGCACGCTGGCGGCCAGCCGTAAGCGATCACATGACCGAGCCACCGCCCTTCTGCGGCCCGCCGCCACCAGCCGGCGCGTTCGGCTCTCCGGCCACGATTGCCGGCACGCGCCGCGCCGTCGCCGATGTCAGTGTGGGCTGGGTGGGTCTGGCCTGGTCACCGCGGGGCCTCGCCCTCATCACCCCCTTGGCCGCTACGGCCGCGACGGCGTGCCAATGGCTGCACGCCCTCAGCGCCGGACCACGACCGAAAACCACCGAGTCCGCGACCGAGCCGGCCGCCGCCGCGCTGGTGGCCTACCTCGCCGGCGAGCCGTTGCCCTGCTGCGGCCCGCTAGACCTCACCGGGCTGTCACCCTTCGCACAGCGGGCGTTGACAGAGGTCCGGCACATTCCGCACGGCGAGACGCGCACCTACGGCTGGCTGGCCCATCGAGTGGGCCGGCCCCAGGCAGCCCGCGCAGCCGGCCGGGCTATCGGCGCCAATCCGCTCGCCCCGCTCATACCCTGCCACCGGGTCGTCGGCGCGAACGGTCGCCTCACGGGCTACCGCTGGGGAATCTCCCTGAAACGCTGGCTCCTGGCCCTGGAAGGCGTCCACCTCCCAGCCTAGACCGTGTCCCTGTCCCTTCCCCAACAGGGGTAGGGACAGGCCAAGCCGTAGCGGCACAGCATGCTGCGCCCGTCCCCCTGCGGAGCGGGGGGACCAAAGGGGGCCGGAATGCCGGGCAGCAGACGCTCCCTCTCCACACTACTTATGTCAAGCCATGCATGACTGGCAACTCGCCAGCTCCCGCTCCCGCGGAACGAAAACTGCCCGCACGATCCGCGGTGGGCCTGGTATACTTGCTAGTGAAGAGAAGTGTGATCTGTTGATTGCGTGAGTCGCCTCAGGAAGATGGCGAAGAGCAGAAGGAGGCGCAGACAGCGTGACGCTGACGGTTGAGGAGAAGCAGGAACTCATCAAGCCCTATCAACTCCACGAGAAGGATACCGGCTCATCGGAAGTGCAGGTCGCCGTTCTGACGGAGCGCATCCGTCAGTTAACCGAGCACCTCAATGTCCACAAGAAGGACAACGCCACGAGGTACGGCCTGTTGAAGCTCGTCGGTCGCCGCCGCCGCCACTTGAAGTATCTTCAGCGCAAGCACCCCGAGCGCTACGATAGCGTCATCGCGCAGACCGGGTTGCGGCAGTAGTGTGGCGTCGGCAGGCAGCCCCGGTTTGTGGACTGGGTTCGACCGGTTGTGCAGCCCAGACCCCTCGCTGGCAGTGGCGCTCCGTGATCTGCGCGTGCCCCTACATTCCAGTGTGCGGGCGTGCCGACCGGCAGAGCAGTAGCACTGTCCACTCCCGGTACCGCCGCGCGACACAGGTAATCAGCGGCCCTTCCACACCTTCTCTACGGCTTCGTTCGTTGGGGACGGTCGCTCTAGGGTTGTTAGTTAGCACATGACTATGAGAACCATTCCAGGCCACCGGCCGGCCGGCTACCGTGCTCGGTGGCACGCGCCGCAATGGCGCGCCGCCGGGAGTGCCTGGCAGGCTTCTGGTAGTCAAGTGTTAACTAATAATCTGCGCCCGCGACCGATCCCTCCCCGGCGCGCTCCCTCGCACCACCCAAATTTCCAGCGGATGGTGCAGCGGCGCGTCGCCACCACACCCCATCTACCTAGGGAGGTAACTCGATTATGGCTTTGCAGGCAACGCAGGTATCGTGTGAGGTCGCCGGTCGTACCCTTACGATTGAAACCGGCAAACTAGCGGAACAAGCCGGGGGCGCCGTCACCGTGCGTTACGGTGACACCCTCATCCTGGCGACGGCCACCGCCTCGAAAGAGCCGCGCCTGGGAACAGACTTTTTCCCGCTGACGGTGGACTACGAACAGCGACATTACGCTTCCGGCAAGATTCCGGGCGGGTATCCGCGCCGCGAGGGGCGGCCGAGTGACGATGCCATCCTCATGTGCCGCCTCACCGACCGACCGCTCCGTCCGCTCTTCCCCAAGGGCTACCGCAACGACGTGCAGGTCATCGTCTACGTGCTCTCGGCCGATCTCGAAAACGCCCCCGACACCATGGGTATCATCGGTGCCTCGACCGCGCTCATGATCTCCGATATTCCCTTTGCCGGTCCGATCGCTGCTGTACGGATGGGGTACATAGACGGCAAGGTCGTCGCCAACCCCCTCATGACCGAAGTGGACGAGCAGAGCAAGCTGGACCTCGTAGTGGCCGGCACGGCCGACGCCATCATGATGGTCGAGGCCGGGGCAAACGAAGTCTCCGAGGCGGTCATCCTGGAGGCGCTCGAAGCAGCACAGCAAGTAATCAAAGATATTGTGGCCATCCAGGAGCAGCTTGCCGAGAAGGTCGGCAAGACGAAGCAGCAGTTCGAGCCGCCCACGATTGATCCGCAGGTCCAGGAGGCGGTGGAGACGGAGCTACAGGATCGTCTGGCAGCCGTCCTGAACCAAAAGGACAAGACCACGCGCGAAGAGGGGCTCGAGCAACTATCCCAAGAGATCGTCGGCAAGCTCGAACCACAATACCCCGCCGACCAGATCGTGAGCTGTGTCGAGCAGAACATCAAGCAAGCGGTGCGAACCCAGATCATCGAACAAGACGTCCGCCCGGACGGGCGCGATTCCCGGACGATCCGACCGATCTCTATCGAGGTGGGCACGCTGCCACGGACGCACGGCTCGGCGGTCTTCACCCGTGGGCAGACGCAAGCGCTCTCCGTCGTCACCCTCGGCTCACCCGGCGATGCCCAACGCCTCGACGGGCTGGCCTGGGAAGATGTGGTCAAGCGCTACATGCACCACTACTTCTTCCCGCCGTTCTCGACGGGTGAAGCCCGCTTCCTGCGCGGTCCGAGTCGCCGCGACATCGGCCACGGCCGTCTGGCCGAGCGCGCGATCATGCCCATGCTGCCCTCCGAGGAGGAGTTCGGCTACACCATCCGCGTCGTCTCGGAACTCCTCTCCTCCAACGGCTCTACCTCGATGGCCTCCGTCTGCGGTAGCTCGCTATCCCTGCTGGACGCCGGCGTGCCGCTCAAGCAGCCGGTGGCCGGCGTAGCGATGGGCCTCATGCTCGGCGACGACGGCCAATACAAGGTGCTGACCGACATTCAGGGCATGGAGGATTTCCTCGGCGACATGGACTTCAAGGTTGCCGGGACCGCTACCGGTATCACCGCCCTTCAAATGGACATCAAGGTCACAGGCATTACGACCGAGATCATGCGCGAGGCGCTCGCGCAGGCGCAGCAGGGGCGCCTGTTCATCCTGGAGAAGATGCGGGAAGCCTTGCCGGCACCGCGGTCGCAGCTCAGTTCTTATGCGCCGCGGATGATTACAGTCTCTATCAACCCGGAAAAGATCGGGGCGGTCATCGGCCCCGGTGGCAAGACGATCCGCGGCCTCGAGGCGCAGACCGGCGCCGACATCAACATAGACGACAAAGGCCTCATCAGCATTCTCTCGCCCTCCGCCGAGGGTGCCGAGAAGGCCGAAGCGCTGATCCGCGAAATGACGGAGGAGGTCGAGGTCGGCCGGATTTACCTGGGCAAGGTGGTGCGCCTGATGAACTTTGGCGCATTCGCCGAGTTGCCGGTCGGCACCGACGGCCTGATCCCGCTGGAGGAGCTTGCCGAGAATCCGGTGAGCCGGGCCGAGGAAGTGGTGGAAATCGGCGACGAAGTGATGGTCATGGTCAGCGAGGTCGACTCGCAGGGCCGCGTGAACCTCTCCCGCCGGGCCGTCGTCGAAGGAGGCACCCCGCAGGACGTGATGCGGCGGAAGTCCCAGCGTGTACGCCAAGGCGGACCAGGCGGTCCGGGCCGGCCGCGTCCACGCGGCGGCGCGACCCCGGCGACGGCCTACGGAAGCCGCCGGCAAGGCGGCGATCAGCCCTCGCGGCCCACCGGCGTGCGCCGCCGCCGCTAGCGATCAGACCCAGCCTCCATCATTCCCGCTTACGCGGGAATCCATGTCCCCCCGCCGTGCGGGGGGACCATAGGGGGGCCAAGACGAAGGGATAGGCAGTCATGCAAGCAGACCCGATTCGCGTCGTATTGGCTGGCTACGGTCACTTGGGGCGCGAGTTGGCCGCCGGTATCGAGCTGGACGCCGGGTTTACGGTCGTCGGCGTAACCCGGCGCAGCATTGACTCCCCTACCATAACGCTGCCTTCGGGTCGCAGCGTGCCCCTCTCGGCCGATCTCGCCACCCTGCTGACCGAGACCCAGGCGCACGTGCTACTCGACGCGACGACGGCCGAAGCGGCCGCGGAGAACGCGCACATCGCGCTCACCCACGGCGTACCCCCGGTCATTGCTACAACCGGACTGTCGCCGGCGGCCATCGAGACCATCGAGCAGCTCTGCGCGGAGCGGGGGCTGGGCACCGCCATCGTGCCCAATTTCGCCCTCGGTGCAGCCGTGTTGCTCCACCTCGCCCGCGTCGCCGCCCAGCACTTCGACTGGGCCGAGATCATCGAGCTGCACCACGATAAGAAGGCCGACGCCCCTTCGGGTACGTCGCTGCACATCGCCCGCGAGATGGTTGCCTCCCGGGGCCAAGACTTCCAGCGCGCCGAGACGGCCAAGTTCACGCTCGCCGACGTGCGGGCCGGCCAGCAGGGCGGCGTCGGCATCCACAGCGTCCGGCTACCGGGTTTCGTGGCCCACCAAGAGGTGATCTTCGGTGGCCTCGGCCAGACGCTGACGCTGCGACACGACTCTACGAGCCGCGAATCATTCCTGCCCGGCGCCCTGGCCTCCCTCCGCTACGTGCTCACCAGTACCGGCGTAACGGTAGGATTGGACAAGGTACTCGGTCTGGAGTAGCGTAATAGCAACACAGTTCGGCACCGGGCCGTAGGGCGCAACATGTTGCGCCCCTACCACCGGCACGATGACATGCCATACGCGCAAACGCAGGAGGTAGAGGGCATGACCGGTTCGGCAGACGATTTCGGACGGCTCATCACCGCGATGGTGACCCCCTTCGACGAGCACGAGGCGCTCGATTATCAGCAGGCCGGGCGGCTGGCGCAGCGGCTGGTCAAGAACGGCACCGACTCGATTGTGGTCTCCGGCACCACCGGCGAATCACCAACCCTCAGCACGGAGGAGAAGATCAGGCTCTTCCGCACCGTCCGGGATGCCGTCGCCGGTCAAGCCAAGGTCATCGGCGGAACGACCAACTACAACACCCGCGAGAGTATTGAGCTGACCGAGGAAGCGGCCGCCTACGTGGACGGCTACCTGCTCGTCGTGCCCTACTACAACAACCCGCCGCAGGAAGGGCTGTACCGGCACTTCCGCGCCATTGCCGAGTCCACCGACCAGCCGTGCATTCTCTACAACGTCCCCACGCGCACCGTCCGCAACATGGAAGCGGACACCGTCGTGCGGCTCTCCGAGGTGCCCAACATCGTCGGCGTCAAAGAAGCGTCCGGTGACTACGAGCAGATCGCCAGCATCATCAGCGATACGCCCGGAGACTTCCGCGTGTGGAGCGGGAACGACCAGGATACCTTCGGCATCATGTGCCTGGGCGGCTTCGGCGTCGTGTCGGTCGCCAGCCACGTCACCGGCCGCCTCATCAAGCAGATGATCGAGGCGACGGCCAGCGGCGACACCGCCGAGGGCGCCCGCCTGCACCACCACCTGCTACCCCTCGCCAAGGCGCTCTTCCCGCCGGTATCGCCGGTCGCTTCCCCGTCGGCGATCAAGTCGGCCCTCAACCTGACCGGCTTCAACGTCGGTGGTCTGCGCCTGCCGCTCATCGAGCTTCCGGCCGAAGCACAAGCCTCCCTCAAGGCGCTCCTCGACGAGTACGCCCTCGACGAGGACTAGCACGGTTCCTGCACCTACCCCCCGCCCGCCTCCCGTCATTCCCGCCTCGTCATTGCGGCGGAAGCCGCAATCCAGTCCCCGCCCCTCATAAGGGCAGGTTTCTTGTGTAGGGGCGCGATTCATCGCGCCCAGGCGCTCGTCACTGCGGCGGAAGCCGCAGTCCAGGCCCCCGTCCGCTAGATTGCGGCACTCGGTCTAGCTGAAGGAATAGAGCCGGGCGAGGTAGAAATGTTGTAAGCTGAGAGTCCCGGTACTTCCCGGTTGCACCGGGGGCACACCAGTTCGCCTCGGAGGCTCGTCCGGCATGGAAATGTACATGAGGGAATTCCTGCAAGGCTCTTCGAGGGAGTTGCAAGCACGTAGAATTAATCCAGGAAGGCTTCAGGGCCGGCACGTCCGTCCCCTCATCGACTTCATGGGTGAGAGGGGAATAACACGATTGGTAGCCGATGGACCCGGGGGAAGGCGCTGGTTCCTAGCATCAGATGGTGAATTCGCTAACCCTCTTAGCAACAGAGATGAGACGGGAAACATTCTTGACTTGGAACGCCGAGGTCGCCCCCTAGGTTGTGTTTTCGATGGCCAAAACGGTCAAGATTCATACTTCAGACGCCAGCGCCCGGATGACGCGCCCAATGGGGGTCAAGGTAAAGACGATGAGACCCAGATCAGGGTCAGCCTCCTCGAAAGAGACCTTCAACGCTTCCTGCGTGCCGACATCGACCAACTAGAGCCTGGTCTCAGGATTATTGACGGCGGCAGAGAAAGGAGCGTAGCGGCCGGCCTAATTGATATCACAGCCGAGGATGAAGAGGGCCGGCTAGTGGTCATAGAGTTGAAAGCCGGTACGGCCGATTCGAACGCCATCGGCCAACTACTGCGCTACATGGGATCTATCGAAAACCCTGATGGCAGGCCGATACGCGGCATCCTCGTCGCCGACGATTTCCACGGTGACGCGGTTTACGCTGCCAACGCTGTGCCTAACATCTCACTAAAAGCCTACTCGGTCCAGTTCTCTTTCGAAGATCGCTAACGGCTTGCCGGGAAGCCCATCGAGTGACGGCTTCCGCTGGCCAGGTTGCGGCTTGCGCCGCAACGACGGTGCCGAATCCTGCCGCTAGACTACCCCACAGCGATGACACGGCCCGGCGCCGCCACACCTGGCACTATCCGTGCGGCTTTGGCCCGTCAGCGGGTGAGGCCCGTTGTCATCCCCCATCCTGTCCATCCTGTCCATCCATGTAAATACCCCCCGTTGTCTTCCCCCCACCCCCCGCCGATATAACCCGGTGTTGGGAAGTGGCAGATGCAAGACCATCCTGGAGCACCGGGCACCGCCCGGCAGGGAAGCACACGTACCATCGTGTCAACTAACCGCGGTGGCAAAGCCACCCAGCCGAGGGCACCGGGTCATGAGCGACCCCTCACCGCGCAGCGTGCGGCGAGGCATGGCCGACTGAGTGCCGACTCAGGGGCACCGGGTGCTGACGTACCCCTGGCCACCACGGCCGGGGCGCCGGGTCATCACTGTCTGAGTGCCGCCTTGCGAGCACCGGGTCATGGCCGATTTCCCACCGCGCAGCGTGCGGCGGGGCATGACCGTCTGAGTGCCGCGCCTATCGCCACCGCGCCCTTGCCGGCCCGCGTGCGCCGGCTGCGCCAGGGGTTCTTGCCCCGCACCACTGCCACTCCCAACACCCTGACCTACCCGCACTCCCGTCACACCGCCGAGGAAAACCGCGCTCAGTATTCCCACGCTCCTACCTACCGGCAACCCCGCTCCACCACCCATCAAGTGCATCCTGCCACCCAAGTACCGCCCCGCCCGCGGTCTTGCTCCACCGCGTGTACGGGCTTCCCCCTACGCCACCACTCCCGCGCCCCGCCCGCGGCCGCCATTCCCCTTCCCTGCCAGGGAGGGGGGCCAGGGGGTAGGTCCGCCCCCCGTCATTCCCGCGTGCCCCTACTCTGTGCTCTCTGTGTGCTCTGTGGCAAAAGAGCCTTCCGAGAGGGCCCGATGTGAGGCTCCCACCAGCCCGTCTGCGTTCTACCTGGTGAATCCTCCGAGCGAGGGCGAGCAGAGGTAGGCGCATGACCACGGAAGAAAAGCTCCAACAGCTTGAAGCAATCAGCGCAGAGGTCGCCGCGTGCGTGAAATGCCCGCTGCACCAGGGACGCACGCACACCGTACCCGGTGAGGGCAACCCCAACAGCCCCCTGCTGTTCATCGGCGAGGCCCCCGGCTTCCACGAAGACCAGCAAGGCCGGCCGTTCGTTGGCGCCGCCGGTCAGTTTCTCGAAAGCCTGCTCCGCTCCATCGGCGTGAGCCGGCAGCAAGTCTTCATCGCCAACGTCGTCAAATGCCGCCCGCCCAACAACCGCGATCCGGAAGCCGGCGAGGTCAGCGCCTGCAATACCTACCTCGACCGCCAGATCGCCGCCATAGACCCCTTGGTGATCGTTACGCTGGGGCGCTACTCGCTCAATAAGTTCATCCCCGGCCAGCGCATCAGCCGCATTCACGGCCAGCCGCGGCAGATCGGTGGTCGCACCGTCATGCCGATGTACCACCCCGCCGCCGCCCTCCACCGCGGCTCCTTACGCCGCGAGATCGAGGCCGATTTCGCCAAAATCCCCGCTGTCGTCCGCGCTGCCCGGCAGAGTGCGACCGAGCAGCCGGCCGAGCCGGAGGCGGACATAGACCCCACGCCGCCCCCCGAACAGCTCTCGCTGCTCTAGCCCTCAGCCCGCCTCCCGGACAGCGGTTTGGACCTAACCCCCGGCCTCCTCCCTGCCAGGGAAGGGGAGTCCGCACAGTGACCGGCCGCTGCTCCTTTCCAGGGAAAGCAATCCGCACGGCGACCTCTAGCCCCTTCCCTTCAGGGAGGGGGTTGGGGGTAGGTCCTCGGCGGCCGTAGACTCCGCGAGGTACGGCGCATCCAGCTCGGCAACGCGCCGCGTGCGCGCCGCGACCGTCGCCGGCGCCAACGGATCGAGGGGCTGACAGACCGGGCAGAGGTGCGTGCCACGGCCGGCGACTCGTAGCTTCTCGATCTCGCTGCCACACACATAGCACGGCTCGTCGTCCCGACCGTAGACCAAGAGCAGCTCCTTGTGGCCGCCCCGCACCCCCCAACCGTCGCGGTAGGAGCGGAACGTCGTGCCCCGGTTGTTGATCGCCACCGTCAGCGCCATGCGGCAGGCCTCATGCAGTCGCGCAGTCTCCCGCGCATTCAGCTCGGCTGCGCTACGGAGCGGATGGAGGCCGGCGCGAAAGAGGGCCTCGTCCACGTAAATGTTGCCGAGGCCGGCAAGGAAGCGTTGATCCAGCAGCAGTGCCTTGAGGCGCGTGCGCCGGTGCGCCAGGCGCTCGCGGAAGGCAGCGAGCGTCAGACGGTCGCCCAGCGGCTCCGGACCGACGTTGACCAGCAAGTCAGCCAGCTCGCTGGTGCCGATCAGCACATAGATTCGGCCGAACTTCCGCATGTCAACGAAGCGCAGCGAAGTCCCGTCATCGAGCAGCAGGGAAGCGCGTAGATGCACCGGCTCCGGGCTATCCGCCGCCACCAGCCCCAAACGCCCCGACATCCGCAGGTGAATGACCAGGATGGCGCCGCTCTGCAAGTCGAACAGCAGGTACTTGCCTCGCCGCCGCAGTCTGGTGATGCACTGACCCACCAGCAGCGCCTCGGCCTCCGCACGGGTTGGCGGACGGTCCAAGGTCCGCGGCCAGCGCAGCTCCAGCCCGACGATCCGGCGCCCGACAAGCTCCGGCTCCAGGTCGCGCCGGATCGTTTCTACTTCGGGAAGCTCAGGCATGGGAACTTGGAGCCACTGACCACTAGCTACTATTCCGGTACGGACAGGGGACCAAGCTCGCCCCAGTTGGGACCGGCCTTCATCTCCACGACAATGGGCACGTCGAGCGCCATCGCCGTCTCCATGCGCTCTTTGACGAGCGATGCCACGCGCGGCAACTCCTCCTCCGGCACCTCGAACACCAGCTCGTCGTGGACTTGCAGGATCATCCGACTCTGCAAATCGGCCGCCTTGAGATCGCGGTGAATGTTAATCATCGCCACTTTGATCAGATCGGCCTGTCCGCCCTGGATAGGATGGTTAATCGCCATGCGTTTTCCGGCAGCACGGACCGGAGCGCTGCGCGAGTTCAACTCCGGCAGATAGCGCCGGCGCCGCATCGGCGTCTCCACCCAGCCATTCTCCTGCCCGTGCTCCTCGGTCCGCTTGATGTATTCGTCAATGCCGGGATAACGGCTACGGTAGCGTTTGATAAAGGGATCGGCTTCCTCCAAGCTCATGTCGGTACGCTGGGCGAGGCCCCACCCGCTGATGCCATACAGAATGGCAAAGTTGATCGTCTTGGCGAGACGGC
The DNA here is from genome assembly GCA_965220865.1 of Chloroflexota bacterium. Classification (GTDB taxonomy): domain Bacteria; phylum Chloroflexota; class UBA11872; order UBA12225; family JAJDUF01; genus JAJDUF01. Next base: position 108,021 of record OZ244848.1, on the reverse strand, counting down.
GCTGGTCATCGTTCACAGCGTCCGGCGTCGTATCGAATAGGGTCGCCGCCGTCGCCGCATGCACGTCCACGCCGTCCCGGAACGTCTGCATCAACAGGGGATCCCGGGAGAGGTGCGCGGCAATGCGTAGCTCGATCTGGGCATAGTCGGCGGCGAGCAGCAGCCAGCCCTCCCGCCCGATCACGAAGGCGCGGCGGATACGACGCCCTTCCTCGGTACGGATCGGTATGTTCTGCAGGTTCGGGTCAGCCGAAGAGAGCCGGCCGGTGGCGGCGACGGCCTGATTGAACGAGGTATGGAGCCGCCCCGTCCGGCGGTTGACGAGGGCCGGCAGCGCATCAACGTAGGTGGACTTGAGCTTGGTGACCTGCCGATAGTCCAGCACCTTCTTGATGACCTGATGAGCGCCGACTAGCTCCTGTAACACGCCGGCGTCGGTCGAGAAGCCCGTCTTCGTGCGCTTGGTGAGCTTCAGATGCAGCTCGTCTACCAATACCTGCCCCAGTTGCTGTGGCGAGTTCACCTTGAACTCGTGGCCCACGTCCTCATAGATGCTCTGCTCGACCGCAGCAATCTGCGCTCCCATTTCGCTGCTCATCTCGGCGAGGTAGTCGGTGTCGAGGTCCACGCCAGCGGCCTCGATGTCCACCAGCACCGGCAGCAGCGGCAGCTCCACGTCGCGGTAGAGATCGAGCAGCGCACGCTCATCGAGCTGCTCGCGCAACAGCTGCGCGATTCCCGGCAGCCGCACCGCCTCGGCGCCGGCGGCTTGGGCCAGTGCCGCCGGCTCCACGGCCGACCACGACTTGCGGCGCGGAATCAGGCTGGCCGGGTCGGTTAGCTCTTCTCCCGTTTGCGCCAATACGAGGTCCTTCACCGATAGCGAGCGGCTCGCCGGGTTGACCAGATATGCCGCGAGCATCGTGTCGTCGGCGAGGCCGCGGAGCGTCACGCCGTACCGCGCGAGCAGCGCCACGGTGCGTTTGGCATCGTGGCCAACCTTGGGCACCGCGGCATCCTCGCTCACCGCACGTAAAGCATCCACCAGCGCCGCTCGGGCCGCGTCATCTGCCTCGGACAAAGGAGCGAAGACGGGCGTCGCTTCCGGCGTAGCGCCGGCAAACGCCAGGCCCCCCAGATCGGGGTCAGCGCCCGGTCGCTGCGTCGTGAGCGGGTGGATAACGAGGGTTCCCGTCGCCGCCAGCCGCCGCGCCGCTGCGGCAACCTCGCTCGGCGCCGTGACGACCTCGACAGCGATCTCGGCCGGTGCCGGGGCCTCGGCACGGTCGGTCAGGAGTGCCGGTTGGAGTGCTGCCGACTCATCCTCCGGCAGCTGCCGCAGCAGGGAGCGAAACTCCAGTTCGCGGAACAGCGTGACGACCCGATCCCGCGTGTAGGTACGCACACGCGCGCGCTCCAGGTCCAGCTCGCACGGTACGTCCCGCAGAATCGTCGCCAAACGCCGGTCCCGCCCGATCTGCTCTGCGCTCGCGGCGACGGCGGTCTGAAACCGCTTCGGGAGGTCGCTCGCGTGCGCCACGATCTCGTCAGCCGTGCCCCACTCCTTTAACCACCGCACCGCGGTCTTCTTGCCCACGCCGCGCAGCCCCTTGATGTTGTCCGAGCTATCACCGGCGAGCGCCTTGAAGTCGGGCACTTGCTCCGGGAGCAGCTCGTAGCGCTCCTGCACCTTCACGCGGTCATAGATGGTGTAGTCGGAGATGCGCCGGCCCGGCCAGACAACGGAGACCTGCTCGTCCACAAGCTGCAAGAGGTCCATGTCACCCGACACGATAGCGGTAGCGAGGCCCGCCGCCGTGGCTTTGGCGGCCAGCGAGCCGATCACGTCGTCGGCCTCGGCCCGCTCGGCCTCGCAGACCGGGAAACCAAACGCCTCGACAAGCTGCCGCACCCGGGGTATCTGCACGCGGAGCGTTTCGTCCATCGGCGGCCGGTTGGCCTTGTAGTCGGGATATTCCTCGTGCCGGAAGGTCGGCCCCGAGCTATCGAAGGCGACGATCACGTACTCCGGCCGCAGGTTGGCAATCGTCTTGAGCAGGACGGAGGTAAAGCCGTAGACGGCGTTGATCGGCTCGCCGGCCGAGGTGGCGAACGTGTCCGGCACGGCGTTGAACGCGCGGAAGAGCAGATAAAAGCCGTCGAGGAGCAGGACCGTCTCCCGCTTGTTGGCTGCTGCTGTACCTGTTGACTGTCTGGCCATGCTGCCCGCCGCCGATGCACGCTCTTGTTGCCCGTGGACACCGCGCTCCGCATTCTACACCGCTCCCAGCCGGTGCGGCGATGCCGCCGGGGTGTACGGACGGCTGTCCGGCTCACGGGCCGCCGACTGCCAGCCGCCCGATATTGACACTACCTGTGCCGCCTTTCTACAATCGGGAGAGTGAGACTATGGTAACGGCAACGATGGAAGCCTCATCTAACGCTCGCCAGATGAGCGATTTCCAGAAGGGCGCGCGCGCCGCCATGCGTAGCGGGGGCCGGCGCATGACCCAGCAGCGCGGCCTGCTCCTCGACGTGATGGAGGGGGCGGAAGGGCATCTCGACGCCGACGAGCTATACCGGCTGGCACGCCAGCGAGACCCACGGATTAGCCTGTCTACCGTCTACCGCACCTTGCTCGTGCTCAAGGACCACGGGCTGATCGAGGAATTGCACCTCTCCGAAGAGCATCACCACTACGAGATCAAAGGCACCGACGAGCACTACCACGTCGTCTGTCGCCAGTGCGGCGCCGTCGAGGAGTTCACCAGCGAGCTTACCGCCCAGTTGCGAGCCGACCTGCTCCAGAAAACCGGGTTCCAGGTCGAGAGCATGGACATTGACATCAGCGGCCGCTGCGCCCAGTGCCGCGCCGCCGCCGCGTAACCGGCCCCCTCCCTCGCCCCTGACAGAGATTGGTACAGGCCAAGCCGTAGGGGCGCAGCACGCTGCGCCCCTCCCCCCCCTGCGAAGCGGGGGGCCACTACCCTCCGCCGCACACCCCCTCTCCACATGGTGGAGAGGGCCCCGGGGGGTGAGGCCCGGTCCACTGACCACTCGCCACTGCTCCGCTTGACTCGTCAGGCAATTGGGTGTATATTACTACCGCGATCCTATTGCAAACCATTCGCTATAGCAGAAAGCCGGCGAGTCTCTCCAGAGGGAAGGTGTTTATGTCAACTGTTCTCGCTCACCCCAAGACGTTGCAGCGCCTGGCCTTGATCCTTGCGGCTGCGCTGCTGCTGGCCTTCGGCATGGTGCGGTCGGCGCACGCCATGCACATCTCCGAGGGCTTCCTTCCGCCCATGTGGGCGGCGATCTGGTTCGTCGCCGTAATTCCGTTCTTCCTCTGGGGACTGCGCTCCATCGCCCGGCAGGTCAACCGCTCCCCACAGAGCAAGATCACGCTCGGCATGTCGGGCGCCTACGCCTTCGTGCTGTCGGGGCTGAAGCTGCCGTCCGTGACCGGTAGCTGCTCGCACCCGACCGGCGTCGCACTCGGCGCCATCCTCTTCGGACCGACGACCATGGTGGTGCTCGGGACCATCGTACTGCTGTTCCAGGCGATCATCCTGGCGCACGGTGGCTTGACGACGCTCGGCGCCAACGTCTTCTCGATGGCCTTGGTCGGGCCGTTCGTCGCCTACGGCGTCTTCCGCGCGTTCCGCGGTCTGGGCTTGACTTGGGCCGTCTTCCTCGCCGCCGCCCTCGCCGACTGGGCCACCTACATCGTCACAGCCGGGCAGCTCGCGCTGGCTTGGCCCGCCGCTACCGGCGGTGTGGTCGAGTCATTCGTCAAGTTCCTCGGCATTTTCGCCATCACGCAGGTACCGCTGGCCATCGCCGAGGGCATCCTCACGGTCATCGTCTTCAACCTGCTCGTACAGCACAGCCGCGACGTGCTCGTCGAGCAGGGCATTCTCCCCGCGGAAGTGCCGACGCCCACGCCCGGAGCTACCGCAGCCGCCGGTTGATGGTAATGACGCGCCAGGTCTGCACCACCGGAGCTTCTATCGGATGGTGCAGACCTGGCAGTCGGACACGCTCGTAAGTAATCCGGAGGGAGCATCGTATGTCACCGCAAACGCGCAACTGGCTGCTGGCCGTTGTCGTCATTCTCCTTGTCCTCGTGCCGCTGGCCTACCGCGGCTGGATAGCCGAAGGAACCGAGTGGGGCGGCGCCGACATGCAGGGCGTCACGGCTGTGGAGCAGCTGGCCGGCGCCAACTTCCAGCCGTGGTTCGAGCCGATCTACTCTCCCGCAGACCTGGAACGCTACTTCTTCGGCCTGCAAGCGCTCCTCGGCACGCTCCTCGTGGCCGGCTTTGTCGGGTGGCTCTTGGGCCGCTCACGTGCCCGGAATGGCGTGAGCAGTGGTACCGATCTGGCGGTTGCCGGGGTCCTGTCCGGCGTAGGCGTAGGCATGGCTATCGCGCTGTTCTTTGTGGAGACGGAGTTCGGTGAGCTTCAGGCAACCATCTCCGCCTCGCAAGGCATCGGCCTAGGACTGCTGGCCTTTTTTCTCGGCTATCCGCTGGGCCGGCGCGCCGGAGCCAGGGCGAGTGGTTAGTGGCCAGTAGCTAGTAGTCAGACAGCGGCCACTAGCCACTCGCCACTGAATCGTGAGGAGCAAACGTGCATCCCTTCCCCATTGATCTGTACGCCTATCACAATCGGCTGCGGGCCACGCACCCGGCCGAGAAGATGCTCTTTGCCGGCCTCACCATCCTGATCTGCCTCGTCGCCGGCTCGCCGGTGGTCGCCCTGCTGGCGCTTGGCTTCGTCACGTTCGCCGTCGTCGGTGTTGCCGGCATTCCGCTGCGGGCATTCTGGTACTTCATCCGCCTGCCGGCCAGCTTCATCGTGCTCGGTGTGCTCACGCTGGCGGTCATGGTCGTGGATCCGGCCGACGCCGGGACGCTGGTAGCGCTCCCCGTTGGCCCGTGGCACCTTGGGGCGACGGGGAGCGGCCTGGAGCGCGCCGCGCAGGTCGCGTCGGTGTCGTTCGCGTGCGTAGCGAGCATGCTGTCGCTCGCGCTCACGACGCCGATGGTGGACATCACCGACCAGCTGCGGAAGTGGCGCGTACCCCAGCTGTTCATCGAGCTGATGGTGCTCATGTATCGGTTCATCTTCGTCTTCATCGAGACCGCTCAGGCGATGTACGTCGCCCAGAACGCCCGCCTCGGCTACAGCAGCTGGCGGCGCTCGTTGCGCTCGGCGGGACTGCTCGCCGCTAACCTCTACCTGCGCTCCCAGGCGCGAGCGGCGGCGCTGTTCACCGCGCTGACCGCCCGCGGCTATACCGGGGAGCTGCGCGTGCTCACGGCGCAGCCAACATGGTCATCGCGCAACCTGCTCGTCATCGCTGGCGCCGAGAGCGTGCTGCTCTTGGCGGCCATCGCAACCTGGTGGCTGCGGTAGGTAGCCGGTCAGGAGAACGTCATGAGTTGGAAGCAAAGCGGCGGGGCCGGCCCACCGGGGCCAGCGCTCCCCGGCGGCCCACTGCACCCACAGGAGCCGCTGGCGGAACGACGCAACGGCGCCGAGCCGACCGCACAGCCGCCGGCGGCCGTGACCATCGCCGCGCCGCCCGTACTGGCGGCTCAGGGCGTCACGTTCACGTACCCGGACGGCACCGTGGCGCTGCGCGACCTATCACTGGCGCTGCCACAAGGCCGCCGCGTCGCCATCCTGGGCGCCAACGGCTGCGGGAAAACGACCCTGTTCCTGCACTTCAACGGTATTCTGCAACCCACCGCCGGGACCATCTCCCTGAGTGGAGAGCCGATAGGCTACGGCCGCCACGCGCTCCGCGAGCTGCGCCGCCGCGTGGGGCTGGTGTTCCAAGACCCGGATTCGCAGCTGTTCGCCGCCAACGTCCGGCAGGACATCTCCTTTGGGCCGCTGAACCTGGGCTGGTCAGAGGAGCGGGTACGGGATAAGGTGGAGCAGGTCATCAGCAACACCGACCTGACGGACCTGGCCGACCGCCCCACGCACCTCCTCAGCTACGGTCAGAAGAAGCGGGTCGCCATTGCCGGCGTGCTGGTGATGGAGCCGGAGGTCATCATCGCCGACGAGCCGACGGCCGGCCTCGACCCCGAGATGACCACCCGGGTCCTCGACCTACTCGACACCCTCCACCGCACCGGCCGGAGCATCGTCATCTCCACCCACGACGTAGAGCTAGCGCTGGCCTGGGCCGATCACGTGATAGTGCTGCGGCAGGGCCGGCTGCTCGCCGAGGGCCGCCCCGATGCAGTGCTCGCCGACGATCCGCTGCTACGCGAGGCCCGGCTGCTCCAGCCCATCGTGGTCAGCGCCTATCGGCAGCTACGCGCCAAGGGGCTGCTCCCGCCTTCAGCGTCCGTCCCGCGCACGGCCGCCGACCTGGCGGCACTGCTCGTGCGGCACACGGTTCCGCGCGACGCTGGCACCGACCGAGCGATTTAACATTGAGCTAGCACTCCCGGCTTTACTGAGTCGTGAGTAGACGGTTAAACTCATACCTTGTCCTCCACCGCATACCTCACCGCCGCATGGCTGCGCGGGGTAGACTCTTGCACGCTGCACGGACGGCGTTCCGTGCAGCGCGGCACGTAAGGATTTCCGAGGAGTAAGCCGGACATGTATGCAGCTCTGAAAATGGCGCGCCTGTACGCCATCGCCTTTATCGCCAGCGGCTGTACGCTGGTGATCGAGCTAGTGGCCGGCCGGCTCTTGGCGCCCTACATCGGCGTCTCGCTCTACACCTGGACGAGCGTCATCGGCGTCATCCTCGCCGGCATCAGCATCGGCAACTTCCTCGGTGGCCGGCTGGCAGACCGCTATCCCGGCCCTTCGGTGCTCGGACTGACGCTGGTCGCCGCGAGCGTGACGAGCTTTGTCATCCTCGGGCTAGTCAGCGTGCTGCCGCAGTTCACCCTCTGGCTGCCGCTCGTCCCGCGGATCCTCTTGCTCACCGCGGTGATCTTCTTCCTGCCCAGCTGTATCTTGGGCATGGTAACGCCGCTCGTGGTCAAGCAAGCGCTGACGGACCTCGGTCACGCCGGCGGCCTCGTGGGTCGCGTCTACGCCATCTCCACGGCCGGCAGCCTAGTCGGCGTATACCTCACCGGGTTTGTCCTCATCGCCCAGTTCGGCACGCGCTTCATCGTATTGATGGTCGCGGCGGTCCTGCTCCTGTTGGGTGCGCTCCTCGGCAACCTGCTCCACGGGAGGAGCATCCGCGGCGGCCAGCTATCAATAGCGAGCGACCAGCGGACGGCGCCATGAGCAACCCCGCCCTCCGGTCCGCCCGGCTCTACGGCATCGTCTTTCTCGCCAGCGCCTGCACGCTCGTCCTCGAGATCGTCGCCGGTCGCCTGCTGGCGCCACAGATCGGCGTCTCGATCTACACGTGGACGAGCATCATCGGCATCGTGCTCGCTGGTATCTCCGTCGGCAACTACCTCGGCGGCCGGCTCGCCGACCGCTTTCCCCCGACCAGCACCCTCGGCCTGACCCTGCTCGGCGCCAGCCTGTTGAGCTTCGCCGTGCTCGCCCTGCTGCCGGAAGTGCCACCGCACCTCAAATATCTGCCTCTGGTGCCGCACATCCTCGCCGTGAACGCCGCGCTGTTCTTCTTGCCGAGCTGTATTCTCGGCATGGTGACCCCACTGGCCATCAAGGAGGCGCTCTCGGACCTCGGTCGCGCCGGAGGGGTCGTGGGCCGGCTCTATGCAGTATCCACCGCCGGGAGCATCCTCGGCGTCTACGTCACCGGATTTGTGCTGATCCCTGCGATTGGCACCCGCCACGTCGTACTGCTGGTGGGATTTGTGCTGCTAGCGCTGGCACTTACCATGGGCAGCCTGCTCCGGCAGCGCCTGGCGGCGGCTATCGTCCTCATCCCCACCCTTGCGCTGGCCGGGTATACGCTCCAGCCGCAGCTACGCCAAGGCCCCTGCCTCGTCGAGAGCAGCTACTACTGCATCCAGGTCACGCGGTTACTGGGAACCAACAACCCGGCCCGGGTCCTCAAGCTCGATCACCTCATTCACAGCTACAACATCCCCGGCCAGCCCGATGCGCTGACCTATCCCTATACTCGCATCTTTGCGGAGACGGCCCAGTACATCGCGCAGCGCAACCCCGCCTTCCGTTCCATCTTCATCGGCGGTGGCGGCTACACCGTGCCCATCCACTTGGAAGGCCGCTATCCCCAGGCCTCGGTCGAGGTCATCGAGATTGACCCCGGCGTGACGGCGATTGTCCGCGCCGAGCTGGGCCTCAGCCCCACCACCAACATCGTCACCTACAACGAGGACGCGCGAATGGCCGTCAACCGCGTTCGGCATCAGCAATACGACCTCATTGTCGGCGACGCCTTCAACGACTACTCCGTCCCCTACCACCTCACTACCCTGGAGTTCAGCCGGCAGCTTCAGGACCTCCTGAGCGACGACGGCATCTACCTGGCCAACATCATAGATCAGCTCCGGCCGAGTAGATTCCTGCGCGCCTATGTGTACACGTTGGAGTCCATCTATCCCCACGTCTACATTCTGGGACAGGACGCCGACATCCCGTTCCCCTACTACATCGAGGAAATTGATCAGGATACACAGGGCGCCGAAGAATCCGATTCCGAGCTTGAGCGCGAGCTACGCGAGTCCGGAAATGCCCGTGCCACCTACGTCGTGGCCGCGTCCCGCCAGCCCATAGACTTCTCGCAGTTCCGCCCCCACCAATCACATGCGCTCTTCAGAGAGCGGACCACGTTCGTCATGGCCGAAGCCGATAGGCAACGCTGGCTGCAACAAGGTCCGGTCCAGCTCCTGACCGACGACCACGCCCCAGTGGATACCATGGTCGCCTCCCTCTTCACCAACAACAACACCCAGTGGCACTTGCGTATCCTCGTACCACCGGACCTGCGCTGGCTCCTACCAGGCGGTTAGGCACGAAGAAGGAACACGTCGGTAGGGGCGCAGCACGCTGCGCCCGTCCGTCCCCCTGCAATGCGGGGGGGCCATAGGGGGGCCGGAATCCAGCGGCAGGCATAGATTCCCTCTTGGGCAGGAATGACGATCTGTGCGTCGGCTACCCCCTCTCCCCGTGGGAGAGGGCCGGGGTGAGGGCGGGGCCAGCCTCCCGACAGTCAGGAACGCTTGTTTGTACGCCTGCCGGCCGTATCCCCGCCACCGGACGACTTCTCAGGACGCAGCAAGCGCGGGAAGAAGAGCGGCCGGCCGGCGAGCAGCAGCCAAACGCCATCGAAGAGCGGCAGCATAAAGAGCACCACCGCGACCAGGTTCAGCGCCGGCGGAGCGATGATCGCCCTCAGCAGCAGCAAGCTGCCGTACACCACGATCACGATACCGAGCCACGCAACCAGCCGGCGCCATTGGCCCCGCCAGATGTACGCGCCAACGACCACGAGCAGGAAGACGGCAACAATGGTGCGATTAGCAGGCGGTGTAAACACGGTTCCAGCCAGTCACGCGGCCATCGGCGGCCGCTCCACGAGGAAGTGTGCCAGAATGGGGGACGCTAACGTGTCTCGGTGCTCCCTGGATTGCAGCTGGCGCCAGCGGTTTGTATCATTGTCCCCCCTCTCCGCTTGTGGAGAGGGGAACGGGGGGTGAGGCACGGGCCACCCACCACTTACGATGTCCCCGTTCACAGCGTATCGGCTGCGGTTCACGCTGGAGGCGTTGCAGCCGCTCACGCTCCCGGAGCCACGCGGCGCAGCGTTGCGCGGCGCCTTGTTGGAGTCGCTGTGGCGACAGCATGGCGAGACCGATCTAGGCTCCGTGGCCGAACCGGGCGAGCAGCTACCGCGCCCCTACACGATTGAGCCGCCGCTCACTGCCTCCGGGCAGTACGCGGCCGGGGAGCGGCTTATCTTCGGCCTGACGCTCTTCGCCGGCGCGCGCGACCTGGTGCCATATCTCATCGGAGCCGTCCGGCAGTGGTGCATCGGCGGCATCGGCGCGAGACAGCCGGCGCGTGACAGGCGGCGCGGCCGCGTGCGGTTACTGCGCGTGCTGGCCGAGAATCCGTTCACCGCCCAGCGCCAGGTGCTCTGGGCCTCCGGCCGGCAGTCTGACCGGCAGCCCGACCTGTCACCGGCGCTGGCCATCACGGCGGCGCACGTCGCCACCGCAGCGCAGCAGTGGTCGCTCGACGAGCGCGCTGTCGTCCAACTGACCTTCCACACCCCGACGCGGCTCATTGCGCGTGGGCAATTGCTGCGCTCTCCGCAGCCGCGCGTGCTGGTGGCACGCCTCATGCAGCGCCTGCGTACCCTCGGCCAAGCGTTCGCCGCCGCCGACACGACAGGACTACCCTTCGACGACCCCAAGGCGCTACTCGCGCCCGCCGACGCCATAATGCTGCAAGCGGACGAAACCGCATGGGTGGATCAGTGGAGCCCGAGCCGCCGCCTCCGGCGCACCACGCCGATTGGCGGCTTTGTGGGCCGGGCCAGTTGGGAGGGCGAGCGAGCCGCAATCCGGGCACTGCTGCCCTTGCTCCTCTGGGGCAGCATCGTGCATGTTGGCAAGGATACCGTCAAGGGCAACGGCTGGTACCACCTCGGAGCGCCGGGCGGACTCCCCTTCCCTGTCAGGGAAGGGGCCGGGGGTTAGGTCCGAGCAGCAGCGCCGGCGCCGGGCACCGGCACGGCCTCGACGATCTCCTCGATGATCTGGCGTGGATCAACGTTGCGGATGCGTGCCGCCGGGCTGACGATCAGGCGGTGCGCCAGCGTCGGCTCGCCCAGTTCCTTCACATCATCCGGGATCACGTAGTCGCGGCCATACAGCATCGCCCGCGCCTGCGCTGTCCGGTAGAGCGCCAGCGAGCCGCGGGGACTGGCGCCGAGATAGACCTCCTGATGCTCGCGCGTCGCCGTCACGACGGACACGATGTACTCGGAAACCAGGCGGTCCACGTACACACCGCGCACTTCCTGCTGCAGCTGGAGCAAGTCTTCGAGCGATACCACCTGCTCCAGGCTATCCAGCGGATGGGCCTGTTGCTGAGCGCCAAGCACGAGCAGCTCGTCGGCCGCCGAAGGATAGCCCAAGCTCAACCGCATCATAAACCGGTCCAGCTGCGCTTCCGGCAAGGGAAAGGTACCCTCATACTCAATGGGATTCTGCGTAGCCAAGACCAGGAACGGCACCGGCAGCGCACGAGTTACCCCATCCACCGTGATTTGGTTCTCCTCCATAGCTTCGAGCAGCGACGACTGCGTTTTGGGCGTTGCCCGGTTCACTTCATCGGCGAGGACGATTTGCGCCATGACCGGGCCCGGCCGGAACTCGAATTCAGCGCTCTTCTGGTTGAAAATGGAAACGCCGGTCACGTCGCTCGGCAGGAGGTCCGGCGTGAACTGCATGCGCTTGAACGTGCAGCCGAGCGAGCGCGCCAACGACTTCGCCAGCGTCGTCTTGCCCACGCCAGGCACATCTTCGATCAATAGATGGCCACGGCAAATCAAGGCGATCAGCGCCTGCTGCACCTCGTAGTGCTTCCCGACAATGACCCGCTCGACGTTCTCGACGACCCGCTCCGCAATGGAGCGAAAGTCATCCATTTGCACAGCCATTAGTGCTCCTTTTCGATAGTGATCTCCGACTGCCCGGCCCGCACAATCCTATAGCACTTCAACGCTGCGGACCTGGCCGGTCATCTCGCCGCTAACAGGTGAGTATAACAACACCCTCCGACCGCTAGGCCGCACCACCACGCCCGGCTCAGGTGGTCCGCTTGGCCTCGTTCCACAGACGGTCCCACTCATCGGCCGAGAGGGACGCCAGCTCCACTCCCTCGCGTCGAGCGGCCGCCTCCATCGCGCCAAACCGCGCGCGAAACTTGCGATTGGCCCGGCGCAAGGCATCCTCGACATCCACGTCCATCCAGCTGCCAACGCGAGCCAGGACAAACAGCACGTCGCCTAGTTCCTCGGCCCGCTCCACCGGCGTTTCTGCCCGCCGCAGCTCGTCAAGCTCCTCGCGCACCTTGTCGAACACACCGCGCAACGTCTCCCAGTCGAACCCGACCGTCGCAGCCCGCTCACCCAACGCCTGCGCGGCCGCCAGCGCCGGCAGTGAGCTAGGCACCCGGTCCAGCAGCGATGACCGCTCCTTGCCCTTCGCCCGGCGCTCGGCCTGCTTGATCTGCTCCCAGTTTGCAAGCGCCTGCTGGGCATCGGCCGCCGCCTGGTCTCCAAACACATGGGGGTGGCGGCGCACGAGCTTTTCGCCCAGGGTGCCTACCACGTCTGCGAAGGTAAAGGCCGCCTCTTCTGCCGCGATTTGCGCGTGAAAGTACACCTGGAGCAGCAGATCGCCCAGCTCTTCGCAAAGCTCGGCCATATCGTCATCGTCTATTGCCTCCAGCACCTCATAAGTCTCTTCGAGGAGGTGCTGCTTGAGGGTTTGCCGCGTCTGCGCGCGATCCCAGGGACAGCCATCCGGAGCGCGCAGCCGGGCCATGATCTCCCGCAGCGTCACCGCCGAGCGCATGTCCTGCTCCGGCGCCAGCGCCGGGACCCAGAGCGCGGTCAGCCAGCCGCCCTCCCAGGGCGCGTCGGCGCTGTCAATATCGCCGAGCGGCACCGAGCGCGGCGGCGCTGGTGCCGAGCCGTCTGCCAGCGGCACCAGCTGCACCGGATGGCTCAACGGGTACCGCGCCGCGAGCACTGCCTGCGCGGCAGCGGCCATGCGCTGATCGTGGAGCGGCGCCAACAGCAGCGGCACGGTGGCATTGATCCGGTCGGGCGGTGGCAGCGCCAGCGCATCGTGGAATTGCAGCCCGCCCAGCGGATCGTACTGCACCGCGGCACACGCTGCGTCAATGAAGCTCACCGCCGGCTCGATCACTAGGCCAATCTCGCGCTCCGGTGCCTGTCTCAAAATGCAAGCGACCGTGGCTTCACCGATCAGAGGATGACCGGGCACGGCATAGACCAGCCCCGGAACATCGGCCGCCAGATCGAGTACCTCGGTCGCAATCCGTTCGCAGAGATCGTCAGCGCCGTCGGCTTGGTCACAGAGGGCGTCGAAGGAGCGCACCTCGCCGCGTAGCACGAGGTGTCTCAGCGCAGGATGACGCGCGGTGCGGAGCACGACCAACGGGGCCGCACGCAGTAGCTCCGCCGCGCCGGTCGTCAGTGCCCGCGGCGCGCCGGGGCCAAGCCCCACGATGGCCAAAGAGGTGCTCATAAAGCAAGAGGCGCCGTCCAAGGCCACGTCTCGGACTGCCCGGAGACAGTATAGCACCCGGCACCGCCCCCAATCAGCGGCGCGTCGGCCGGAGTGGCTCGCTTGCCGGCGCCGGTTCCGGTAGCCTATGCTGATGCGCCGGAAGAGGAGATGACCATGCTACGCATTTTGCAAGTCGGGGTAGGCGGCTACGGAACCACCTGGTTGAAGACGGTGCTGGCAGCCCCGGACCAAGCTACCTACGTCGGCCTCGTTGACGTAGATGGTGCGGCGCTAGCGGCGGCTGCGGCACAGGCGGGCGTGCCCACCGACCGCTGCTTTCGCTCGCTGGCCGCGGCGCTTAACACCGTCGAGGCCGACGCAGTGCTGTGTATTGTCCCGCCGGCACACCATGAGAGCGTGATCGTTCCCGCCCTGGAAGCCGGCCTGCACGTGCTCTCCGAGAAGCCCATCTCTGATTCCCCGGCGGCGATGTGCCGGATTCTCGCGGCCGACCGGAGCAGTCCAGGCCACCTGATGATCTCGCAGAAAGGCCGCTACCATACGTGGGTGCGGCGGTTCCGCGAGTTGATAACTGCCAACACACTTGGACGCCTCAACCACGTCACGCTGCACTACCGTGAGGCGCTGTTTCAGTGGGGCGCGAGCGGGTTTCGGCACCGCATGGATGACCCCCTGCTTGTCGAGATGAGCATTCACCACTTCGACCTCCTGCGCGCGCTGCTCGGCCGCAATGCCCTCACCGTGTCGGGCCGCAGCTGGAACTGGGCTTGGAGTGGATTCGCTGGCGACGTGGCCGCGAGCCTCCTGTTCACCATGGAGGACGACGTGCCGGTCATCTATGAAGGCAATTGCATCTCGGCCGGAACCAACACCTTCTGGTACGGCGATATTCGGGCCGAATGCGAGTACGGATCGCTCGTCATGCAATATCCGCAGTTGACCATCGAGCGCCGCCGCGATGTCCCGAAGCTGCGCCGGGAGCACGTGATGGACGTGACAAGCTCGGGCGCTGGCCAAGCCGTCGCGTTTGCCGAGTTCCTCGCTGCCATTGCCGAGCAGCGAGCGCCGGAGACCGCGGCCGCAGACAATCAGCACAGCATGGCGATGCTGTTCGCCGCGGTCGAGGCCTGCCACACCGGCAACACCTGCGCCACCGCAAGCTACCTAACCGGATAACAGGACCTCGCCCGGACTACGTAGGGTCCGCCGGTTACCGCGCTGACTCCCCTGCCCTGTAGAGAAGGGGCCGGGGGTTAGGTCCATCATCCGGCTTCACGTGCCGCAACTTGACTGTCAACACCCCGCTTGACACTGGTGATATCATCATGATACTATAACGATATAGATTTCTAGCGCACTGTGGAGGTACCGCAAGGATGAACGAGACACGTCGCGATGGTATCCCGGGACTGGGCCTCTTAGTCATCTGGCTCCTGCTGTTCCTCGCCGACATTGCGGGGTTCGTCTGGACATTCTTCGATATCGAGGCGCTCTGGCCGCTGACTATCGTCTCGCTCCTCATCGGCATCGTGCTCATCATCATGCTGGGAGGGTTTTTCAAGGTTGCCCCCAACGAGGGGAAGGTCTTTCAGCTTTTCGGCGCCTACCGCGGCACGGCCCGCCAACCTGGCCTGCGCTGGACTAATCCCTTCTACACCAAAGAGGGCCTCTCGCTGCGCGTGCGTAACTTCGAGACCGGCCGGGTCAAGGTCAACGACCGGCGGGGCAATCCGATCGAGATTGCGGCCGTCGTCGTCTGGCGGGTGGTGGATAGTGCCGAGGCGACCTTCCAGGTGGACGACTACGAGAACTATGTCCACGTGCAGAGTGAAGCGGCCGTCCGCAACCTGGCGACCGGCTACTCCTACGACGCCCATGAGACGGGAGAAGTCAGCCTGACTACGCACACCGCCGAAGTCTCCGAGCAGCTCAAGACCGAGATTCAAGACCGGCTGGCACAAGCCGGCGTCGAGGCCCAGGAGGCGCGCGTCAGCCACCTCGCCTATTCCCCGGAGATCGCCGCCGCCATGCTGCGCCGGCAGCAGGCCGACGCCGTGATCGCTGCCCGCCAGAAGATCGTCGAAGGGGCGGTGGGGATGGTCGAGAACGCGCTCGCTATGCTGTCCGAGCGCGAGATCATCGAGTTGGACGAGGAGCGCAAGGCCTCGATGGTGAGCAACCTGCTCGTCGTCCTCACCAGCGAGAACGCCATCCAGCCCGTCGTCAACACCGGCACGCTCTACCAGTAACGGGTCGTGTGAGGGCGCCGAGCGCCGGGCCACCGTCCCGGTAGCCTCGGTGTCCTCTCGCCATGCGCGGTGGTGTTAGCAGAGCAGGTGCTCCCTATGCCCCAGAGGAAAGCCTTCCCGCTCCGCATTGACGCCAAGCTGTACGCGGCGCTGCGACACTGGGCTGACGAGGATTTCCGCAGCGTGAACGGCCAGATCGAATACCTGCTCCGGGACGCGCTGCGGCAAGCCGGGCGCCTGAAGTCGGAACACGGGCCGCCGAACGATGGCAATAGCCAGGAGGCAGCAGATGAGAGAAAAACTCCGTGACAAATCAAGAGATGGCCTGACGCACGCCCTGAACTCGTTGGGCTTAGGCGCCGAGATGGCCGAACGCGGACGATCCGAAGAGAACATCCGGAAGTCATGGGGCACACGTTCCCTGGGAGTTATTGACGTACCGGAAGGGCCGATCAGGTGGATCAATATCGTCAAGCGGGACGGATCACAGTATAGCCCGACTAGATGGTGGATTATTCTCTGTATACCGGATGAGAGGTTGTTCTCGAAGCGCCGAACGGTCAAGATCAAGACTGTCAAAAAGAAGACGTTCCCACTGTTCGGGAAGGTGGTTGATGTAACTTGGGAGGGAGACGATTATGGTACCGGGCTAATCAGGGTCCTTGCCAACGATTACACAGTGAAAAGTCTGATCAAAAGGATCGGCAACCTGGAAGTTCGTAGATACGACGAGGAATTTCAGGGATGGATATTGCAAGTAGATAAGCGAGTCACGCCGACAAAACAAGATTGGGAAATCATTCGGAAGATCGCTGATTACCTCCTTTCGTCTCGTTGAAGCGCATAGTCTCAACGGATTTGTCTCTGAGGACCTCGCGTCTCGGCTTATCACTTGAATCCACACTCCCCCTCTCTATCGCTCGGCGGTGGAGAGATGGCCGGGGGGTGAGGCATCACCTCGGCGGCAGCGGCGGCACTTCAGGCTGCCCGGCTCGTTTTCCAGAGCAGTGAGGGTAATGGCAGCTATCGTTGAGCAGCAGGAGGGGCCAGCAGCAGCCACCGGCACGGCCTCGGCCTCGGCCTCCCCGTATCTCGCCACGAACCACATCCATTGTGGCGATACACGGCTGCTCTTGCCGCGCGTGCAGTCGGAGAGCGTCGCCCTGAGCTTCTGGTCGCCGCCATACTTTGTCGGCAAGCCGTATGAGGCGCATTTGACCTATGCAGACTGGTGCGCACTGCTGGAGACGACGGTGCGCCTGCATTTCCCGGTCGTCGCACCCGGCGGCTTTCTCGTTATCAACATCGCCGACATCCTCTGCTTTCCCGATCCGGCGATGCCCAGAATCCAAGCCGATACCGTGAACCAGAAGCGCCTCAAGGTGACTCGTGAGGATGTGCTCGTAGCAAAAAGGGCCTATCCGCACTACAACCGGTACCAACTCGCCGCCGTGTTAGGCGTCAGTGAGCAGACCGTCCAGCGGCGTCTGGAGCACAACAATGTGCGTGGGGGCAAGTACGCGACCCAAACACGGGTCCGGTTAGTCGGCGGTCTGGTCGAGCAGTGGGGCACACAGGCCGGCTTTTACCTCTATGACCGCCGCGTGTGGGCCAAGGACCCCGCCTGGGAGAACGGCCGGTGGCACAGTAGCTCCTATCGCTCGGTAGATGAGTTCGAGTACCTCTACGTCTTCTGGAAGCCTGGCATCACGACCGTAGATCGTCAACGGCTTTCACCGGATGAGTGGCAGGCCTGGGGATCGCGCGGCGTCTGGCACATCCCGTCGGTACGAGCCAATGACGACCACCCGGCAAAGTTCCCCTCCGAGCTGGCGCGCCGGGTGGTGCGCCTCTTCTCCGCGCCGGGCGAGGTGGTGCTGGACTGCTTTGTCGGCAGCGGCACGACACCGGTGGCAGCAATCCGCGAGGGCCGGCAGTACCTCGGCATAGACCTGCTGCCGGAGTACGTGGCGTTAGCCAAGCGCAACTGCCACCGCGCCGCAGAGCAGCGCCGGTAGCTACGATGAGTCTTGATCCGCCGGCGTTGGCTACGCAGCTTGAACGCCTAGAGGCTATCGAGAAGGCAACCCTGCGCATGGTCACTCAGGCGATCTATGACTTTCGATATGAGGCAGGCAGCATTTTTCGGGAAGAGACAGATCTACCCCAGGATGTAGGTGAGGACGTCACCAGGGAAGTTCTGGACAACATGGGCATGGCTCGTATCCCAGTTCGGCTGTACGGAAAGATTGATTACAAGCGAGCGCGATACATCTTCCATCCAGAGTATTCGCTCAAACAAGCACTCTTCGTGGACTCAAAGGCAGAGGATATTGCTGGTCAGCGCACAGCAACACTCCAAATGGCTCAAACCTCTATGCGAGTGCGACAGATAAGAAGTGGTCGTTCGCATGATGTAGCCGGTACATTGCCAACTATCCTACGTCGTGAGGATGATAACTACCTCACGACTACAGTGTTTGTGAAATATAACTACCAGTCCGAGCAGGACGCAACTCACGCTAGGAACCGCCTTGTCAACATAGTCATGGCTGGTCTTCCCAACGGAATGCTCCAGGAGCGATACAACCCCAATACTCAGGAGACAATCTGGCTCGCCGGGAGAAACGCGCCTACACGAGGGGAGCCATTCCGGGTACGACTTGCCTTTGATCGCTTGAAAGAAAAAGCCGCGTGGCGCGTCCAGCGCATTGAGCTATGGCCAGACGAGCGCTTTGCCTGGGATGGCTGACTCAACGGTGAGGTCTACGCCGGGCGCTGACGAGAGGCAAGCCCGAGCCGCTTGCGCCAGCGGGCGGCGATGCTGTGGAAGTGGACCGTCGGTCGGCTGAGGCCACCGCCCGTCCGGGCTCGGCGGAGCTGTGCCAACAGCGCTGCCGGCTCGCGCGCCGGCGGCTCGTCCAGGAGAACATAGGCGGTGCCAACCTCGTGCGGCACATGGGCATCGCTCCCCGCGGTCAGCGCCAGTCCGTGCTGCTCCGCAAACGCGGCGGCCCGCCGGTTGTCGCCAGAAAACGTCACGCGCGCGTTGACCACCTCAATCGCATCCACTAGCTGCGCCACGCGCCGCAGCGCCGGCTCACGCAAGCGCGAGCCGCGCAGCCGGTCGAGCGGGTGGGGCACGGTGACGAGGCCCCCTTGGTCGCGGATGCGCGCGATGGTCTCCTCGGGAGTGAGGCCACGGGGGATTTCCCGTTCTAGGAACAGGCCAATGATCTCTCCCTCGGTAGTCTTGATCTCCTCACCCGCGACGATAAGCTCGGGATAGCGGTCGCGCAGCTCCAGCGCCGTGCGGAGGACGTTGTGATCGGTGATTGCGAGGAGGTCTACACCGCGCCGGCACGCGACGGCGACGATCTCCTCGGGGTTGGCGAGACTATCGGATGAATCCCAGGTGTGGGTGTGCAGATCAGCGCGGTAGACCCGCGGTGAGGGATTGACAGCGCTCATGCCGGCCCTCCCACGACGACCTCGCCCCTGTCGCTACGTGCCTTCCCCTTGCTATTTGTGGGGCCGGAGTCGGTTGGTGAGGTCAGCAGATACCGCCGTGCGGTGAGGAAGAAGGCCAGCGCACCGAGCACGACCCCAAACCAGAGCGTGCAGAAGCGGATTAGTACGGTCGCGGCGCCGGCGGCGCTGGCCGCCAACGTGCCGCGCAGGAGCATCAGGATGCTCCCTTCGGCGGCGCCCATGCCGCCCGGCAGCATGGACCCGGCGCCGATGATCGTCGCCGAGGCCAGGATGAACGTGGCTTGCAGCAGCGTCGTCCAGCCCGAATCGGCGCCGACGCCGAGCAAGATCAGGTAGAAGGCCAGACATTCACCACCCCAGGAGACGACGCCCAGCCCGATGGCCAACGCCAGCGGACGCGGACGCAGCAGGGTATAGGCGCTGAGGTACAGCGTGTGCAGGTGATGCACGCGACCTTGCAGCGGCCCGATTGTTTCGAGCCGGTCAAAGATCGCTTCCGCCAAGCGCCGGTACTGCAGGACGATCACGACCGCACAACCCACGAGCAGCACGACGACCACGGCCGGCCACCCGGCCGGGTACGAGAGCAGCCCAATGGCCGCCAAGACCACCATGGCCAGTCCATCGCTGAACCGCTCTGCAAAGACGATGGGCGCCGAACGGGTCAGGGGCGTGCCGACCGCGCCCCGGAGCAGGAGAGATTTGACCAACTCGCCGACCTTGCCCGGGGTGAGCAACATCATGAAGCCGCTGAGAAAGATCGCCAAGCTCAACCCCGGCCGCACCCGTATCTCCAGTAAACGGAGGTAGTAGTGCCATTTGACGAAGCGCAGCCCGTAGTTGAGCATCGTCAGCGCGAGCACCGGGAGGAGCCACGGCCAGGGAAACGCCGCGAGCGACCGTCCCAGCGCTGGCGCATCCGCGTAGAGCGTGAGGCCGGCCAGTACGAGGATGGCGAAGACAATCCCGAGCGTCAGCCTGCGCCAGAGCGTGCCGCCTAGCAGCCTGGCAGGGAGGGCGTCGGTCCGGTCGGCGGGAGACGGGCGCACGGCCACTCCTTTTGTCCTCGCGGTATACTCATCGGCCGGTCGCAGTGAGTCTACTAGGTTGCTATTGCCCGGTCACTCCCGCGCAAGCCGATAATTCCCGCTTGCGCGGGAATCCAGGGAGTCGCCTGCGTCTACGCCAGGACGTAGGTGACGAGATGATGGGTGTGCCGCACGAGCCGCCACACTTCTGGGATCAGCTCGCGTAGCGGCAGTGACCGGCCGGGCAGCACGTGGCTGAAGAGGCGAAACTCGCTATAGCGCACCGGCGGCCGCCCCGCCTGCGCGAGGGTCGCTGCAATGCTGCGGCTCTCCGTATAGGGGATGAAGGTATCGCTGCGGTCGTGCATCAGCAGCACCGGCGCCTGCACCGCGTCGAGTGCCGTCAGCGGCGAGATAGCGCGGAGCCGGCGCTCCACTTCCTCCGGCAAGCGCCCGATCACCTGCTCCGCCTCAGCCGGCCCCATCCCCAGGCGGCAGAAGAAAGCTGCCTCGGCGGTCGCTAGTGGCGGGCAGGCGGCCACCTGCCACGGCTCGCCCGGTGGCGGGAAGGCCGCCGTGAGCGCCGCGCGGTCGGCCGGATTCGTCACCCAATCGAGCAGCATAAGCTGGAGCACCGCACGGGTGACACCATCAGGCACCCAGGCCTCGCCGGTGGCCGGCAGCCGCTGAGTGCTGGCGGCGGCGAGCAGGGCGGCAGCGTCAGCATACGCGCCAAACGCATGGACGTAAGCCAAGCGCTTCTGGATACGGGGATCGGCGGCAGCGAGCAGGGCCAGCGAGCCGCCCACCGAGAACCCGGCAAACCCAATCCGCTCGTCGTCAACCGCCGGTAGCTGGGCCAGGTACTCGAATGCCACGACAAGACTGTCGGCCTCCAGCGCATCGAAGCGCCAGGCGAGCAGTCTTGGCGTTTCGGGCACGAGCACGACGGCGCCGCCCCGCGCCAGCCCGTCGGCCAGCCGAACGAGTGGGCCGTAATCTCGCGGCGTATCTATGCCAACGAAGAGCACGACTGCCGGCCGCGGCGACCGCGTGAGCGCGCGCCAGTCGAGTGGACCACCTTGGGGCACGTAGAGATCGGCCGTTGCTACACGTTCGTCGGCGTAGGGTAGCTCGACCGTGGTGCGTGCCGGCGCGCGCGCCACCCACGTGAGCGGCCGTGGCCCGGCCTGGACTAGATCGGGGAGCAGCAACAACGTCAGCCAGACGGCACGCAGTGCTGCCAATGCTACGACCAGCAGCAGCAAGGCGGTCAGCCCCAGCAGCCAACGGCGCGGTGACCCGGCGATCTTCCGTAACGACATGCTCATCAAGGCTAACCGACCCAATCGCGACACAGCTGTGCCCCGTGAAAGGCTCAGGCTATTTGGTCCTTGATTATGTCAGTAGGAATCATGTCCAATGTGTGATGGCAGGACAGTTCTCCGGCTAATGGCTTCCCGGCGGACACCCTCCCGTTCCACTACGCTTGCGTCAAGCTAGCTCAACGGCTGGCGGTCAGTCGCTACGCCGGTAGATGCGATTCGCTTCGCTGCACGCCGCAGTTGGGCGAACAAACCCTAAGCATAGACCGTCAGCAGCCATTCTCAACACCCGCAGTTGACAAGCAAGCGCCGGCACCCGTATCATTAAGAAGTCCGCAACCGGCAGCACCGTTCACAGGCTGTTGCCGTAGTGGCGGTGGTTCGTTAACAGTTGAAGAGTGGAAGGAAGTAGCTGCTGGCTGGCCGCCCTGCTGGGGTAGCTGGTCGAGCAGCAACCAAGACTTGTGACCTGGTAGTGATAGAGGCTAGGCAACTCACTTTGACGAGACGATTTCCTACAGTGGTAGGAAGTGTGGCTTATAGGGAGAGTTTGATCCTGGCTCAGGATGAACGCTGGCGGCGTGCATGATCAATGCGAGTCGGACGGGTGGGCTACGGTTCACCAGTGGCGTCCGGGTGCGGAGCACGTGGGCAATCTATCGCCGGGTGGGGGCTATCCTCCCGAAAGGGGGGCTAATCCCGCCTACGCTCGGTTCCCGCGGGGGAGCCGAGGAAAGCAGCGGAGGGCAGTTCTCCGCTGCGCCCGGTGCGGGGCCCGCGTCCTATCAGCTAGTTGGGGGGGTCACGGCCTCCCAAGGCGAAGACGGGTAGCCGGGCTGAGAGGCTGACCGGCCACACGGGGACTGAGAGATGGTCCCGCGCCCTACGGGGTGTAGCATGAAGGAATCTTGCACACTGGGCGAAAGCCTGATGCAGCAACGCCGCGTGCGGGATGACGCCTTACGGGGTGTAAACCGCTGTACGGGGGGACGAATTCAGACGGTACCTCCGCAGGAAGTCTCGGCTAACTCCGTGCCAGCAGCCGCGGTAAGACGGAGGAGGCGAGCGTTATCCGGATTTACTGGGCGTAAAGGGCCCGTAGGGGGTCGCAGACGGGCGTCGTGGAAGCCCCGTGCTCAACGCGGGGAGGTCGGCGCCGACGGTGCGACTGGAGGCTGGGCGAGGCGCGGGGAACGGCCGGGGGAGTGGTGGCATACGTAGAGCCCGGTCGGAACACCGGTAGCGAAGGCGCCGCGCTGGACCAGTCCTGACCCTGAGGGGCGAAAGGGTGGGGCGCGAACGGACTTAGATACTCCGGTAGTCCACCCCCTGACCGATGGCCACTGGGTGTCGCGGGTATCGACCCCTGCGGTGCCGGCGCTGACGCAGTAAGTGGCCCGCCTGGGGACTACGGTCGCAAGACTAAAACTCAAAGGAATTGACGGGGGCCCGCACAAGCAGCGGAGCGTGTGGTTCAATTCGACGCAACGCGCAGAACCTTACCTGGGCTGGACTACGCGGTAGTAGCGCCCCGAAAGGGGGGTGACCCGCCAGGGAGCCGCGCCAGATGCTGCATGGCTGTCGTCAGCTCGTGCCGTGAGGTGTTGGGTTAAGTCCCGCAACGAGCGCAACCCTCGGGGGCAGTTGCTTTTTCTGCCCCGACTGCCGGACGAACTCCGGAGGAAGGTGGGGATGACGTCAAGTCCGCATGGCTCATACGCCCAGGGCTACACACACGCTACAATGGCGCCGCCAATAGGTAGCCACCCCGCGAGGGGGCGCGAATCCTGTAAACGGCGTCTCAGTGGGGATGGCAGGCTGCAACTCGCCTGCCTGAACGTGGAGTTGCTAGTAACCGCCGGTCAGCATACGGCGGTGAATACCGTTCCCGGGCCTTGTACACACCGCCCGTCACACCACGAAAGCGGGCCATGCCTGAAGCACCCCCGGGGTCCTCTCCGGACCCCCGGTGCGAGGGCCGGGTCTGTGATTGGGGTGAAGTCGTAACAAGGTAGCCGTACCGGAAGGTGTGGCTGGATCACCTCCTTTCTAAGGGAGTGCTAACACGAGGGGGTGGAGCATCAGTTCCACTCCACTCGGTTCACACCCAGGTCGATCGGAGGCTGGTCATCTACGATCAGTTTCTGTTGCATTGTCCTGTGGCCTGGCCGCATTGCCAGGCACAAGCTAGGTGCTTCCTTTCACTCTTCAGTTGCTAACGGCCATCCTCTCGCTTGCACTCGAATAACTCAAGAACAAGCAGGTCGGGTGATCGCACTACGTGTGAGGAAAGTCCGCACTCCCCAGAGCAGGGCAGGGGGTAACGCCCCTCCGCCGTGAGGCGAGGACCAGTGGCACAGAGACCATGATCCGGCGGCGCTACGGCGTTCGCCGGGGGTGAAAAGCGCTAAACTCTGCCCGGAGCAAGCCCAAATAGGGACGTTCGCAGGTTGCTCGCCAAGTCCCAGGTAGGGCGCAATGAGGACCAGGGCAACCTGCTCCCAAGATGGATGATCGCCTAAAACAGAATGCGGCTTACGGACCTGCTTGCTCGCTTCCGGTGCGGGGTGGAGCAGTGGTAGCTCGTCGGGCTCATAACCCGAAGGTCGTTGGTTCGAATCCAACCCCCGCTACCAACACGCGCAGCACAAGACCGGCCTTATCCAGAGATGGATAGGCCGGTCTTTTCTATCTATCCCCCATCCACACAGTCCGTCCCCGTCACCTCAAGCCTCTCCCCGCGCGTCGCGCCAGGCGGCAAATCTCCAGTATCATGGTAGCCGCGCACGCGAGCATTGCTCCAGCGCCGTACACACGAGACTTCACCAGATGAAACGGAAAGGGTGCAGGTATGAGTTGGGAATTTGAGCACGTCGCCGGGCCGTATGGCTTCACCGAAGGGCCGGCCTGGGATGGCGAGGGCCTACTGTTCACCGACATCCCGAACAGCAACATCATGCGCTACGAGCCGGCATCCGGCGCGTGCGCGGTGTTCCGCACGGGCACCAACCAGGCCAACGGGCTGATGCTCGACAAAGACGGACGGCTCTACGCCTGCGAGGGTAGCTCGGACCCGGGGACCGACGCCGGCCGCTGCATCGCCCGCTACGAGCCGGACGGCGGCCGCACCGTGATCGGGGGCCGGTCACGCGGCAGCCGGCTCAACAGCCCCAACGACCTCGCCATTGACGCGCAGGGACGCATCTGGTTCACCGATCCGCGCTATCACGACGACTACGACCCGATGGAGTTGGACCACGAGTCCGTCTTCCGCCTCGACCCGCAGGACGACGGCACCTGGTCCATCCGCCGCATGACCTACACCACGACCAAGCCCAACGGCCTATTGATCGCCCCCGATCAGCGGACGCTGTACGTCGCGCAGAGCGCCTACGGCGGCGAAGCGCTCCGCCAGCTCCGCGCCTACCCCATTCTGGATGACGATACGCTGGGACCGTTCCGCATCCTGCACGACTTCGGTCCGCACCGCGGCATCGACGGCATGTGCCTCGACACCGACGGGAACATCGTCGCCACCGCCGGTTTCGAGCAAAGCGGGCCAGGTCCGCTGATCTA
This sequence comes from Chloroflexota bacterium, assembly GCA_965220865.1. Taxonomy (GTDB): domain Bacteria; phylum Chloroflexota; class UBA11872; order UBA12225; family JAJDUF01; genus JAJDUF01. Next base: position 83,128 of record OZ244848.1, on the reverse strand, counting down.
CGTCTTTGCCCCCTCCGGCCGGGTGATCGAGACACACCCCGTCCCGGAAGATCGCCCCACCAACTGCACGTTTGGCGACAGCGACCTCCGGACACTCTACGTCACCGCCGGCGGCTCGCTATACCGCGCCCGCACCGACCGCCAAGGCCTCCTCCTCTACCCGCCGCTTGACTGATTAAGCCCGGCCGGTCGGTGGAGCCACTTTGCGACCATGCGGCCCAACTGGCTGCGGCGGCACTTCCGCATGTCGGCCGGCGGCAGCGATTGCAGGAAGAGACGTCCGTAGCGCTTGGTCAGCACCCGGCTGTCGAGGATCACCACTACACCGCGGTCGGTCGTGCTGCGGATGAGCCGCCCAAATCCTTGCTTGAGCCGCAGCACCGCCTGCGGCACGGCGTAGCCCATAAAGGCCTTGTCGCCGTAGAGCTCCTCGGAGCGGGCGGCGAAGATGGGGTCGGTCGGGACGGTGAACGGCAGCTTGACGATCACCAGGCACGTCAAGGCCTCGCCGAGCAAGTCCACCCCTTCCCAGAACGAGCTGGTACCGAGCAGGACGGTCCGTGGGGTCGAGCGGAATCGTTCGAGCAGCTGTGTACGCGGGCCGTCTACCCCTTGCGCCAAGATCGTCAGGTCGCGCAGTGCGGATCGCAAGGCCATGTACGCGCCCCGCAGCGCGGCGTGCGAGGTGAAGAGTATCAGCGTCTGGCCTCCGGACGACCGGCAGATGTCCTGGAGCGCCGCGTGCAGCGCGTCGGCATAGGCCGGCGCAAATGGCGGCGGCAGATCGCCGGGCACGCACAACAGCGCCTGACGCCGGAAGTCGAACGGCGATGCGACCGCCAAGCACGACGTATCGCGCTCCAGCCCCAGCCGTTCCAGCACGTAGCGGAAGCTGCCGCCGACCTGCAACGTCGCCGAGGTCATAATCACACAGTCACAGGTGGCAAAGAGCGTCTGCCGCAGCAGCTCGCCCACGTCCAGCGGCGCCGACCGCAGCGTCACACCGCGCCAGCCCGCCTCCAGCCAATAGATCATGCCCTCCTGTGGCGCGGCGATGGTCTCCTCCAGGTTGGCGCGGGTATCGCCCACCTCGCGCTCGGCGCCCTGAATATCGCCGAGCTTTTCGTCAAGCTCCTCGCTCGCGCCACGGAAGTCGGCCAGGGTGCCGTGCAGCCGGGCAATCGCCCGTCCCAGCACCACCAGCCCTTCGCTAAGCGCAACCCACGCCTCCTCGACGCGCTCCCAGGCTTCCGTCCGGCGGTTGCCCGTGGTCAGCCGCAGCTGGCGGTCGCCTGAGCGCTGGACGTATTGACCGATTGCGTCACCGTTGCCCCGCGCATTCTCTCCGACCTCGCGGGCAAAGCTCTGCACCGCATCGAAGAGGTTGCGTACCAGCGGCACGACCTTCTCGACGGCATCGTGCGCCGGCTGCGTGAATTCGGCGGCGCGCTCGCGCAGCGTCGGCCCCCCGGTCACCACCAGCAGGGAGTGAATGTCGCCGAACAGCCCCCCGTACCGCCCTTGACTGATCTTCAGACTGAGCCGCTGCAACAGACCGAGCAGCGCGTGTTGCTCGAGGCGCAGGCCAAGCTGATCGGTGGCTTCCTCCTCTAGGTGATGGGCCTCGTCAATGATGAGGTCGTCATACGCTGGGAGCACCTGGTTCTCCAGCGCAATATCGGCCAGCAGCAGCGCATGGTTGACGATAACGACGTGCGCCGCCTCGGCCTGCCGCCTGGCTCGCGCCAGAAAGCACACCCCCTGGCGGTGGTAGCGACAGAGCTGCGGCGTGCAGCTGTCCACGTCGGCGGAGACCTGCGCCCACGCGCCTAGCTCCTCATCCGCGAGCGCCAATTCCTGCCGGTCGCCGGTTTGCGTCTCCCGCAGCCAGAACAGGATGCGCGTCGCAAAGAACAACTCGTCTTTGGCGTGCGTGGCATCGCGCAGGAAGCCGCGCCACCGCCGCAGACAGAGATAGTTGCTGCGCCCCTTGGCCACGGCCGCCCGGAAGGGCTGCGGAAGCGTTTGCTGGAGCAGCGGCACGTCCTTCTCGTGCAGCTGCATCTGGAGATTGATCGTATTCGTGGACACCACCACCCGCCGGCCGTTGGCCACGGCATACAGCACCGCCGGCACGAGGTACGCCAGCGACTTCCCGGTGCCCGTGCCCGCCTCCACGAGCAGGTGATCGCGTCGGTTCAGCGTGTCGGCAACCGCCTGCGCCATCTCCCGCTGCCCGGCCCGATCTTCGTACTCGGCGAGCGCCGACGCCAGGCGACCGCCAGGCCCAAGCACCGCTGCCACGTCGTCCGCGTCTACCGGCTCGATCCAACCGGCGGGCCGCAGCGGCTCCGGCGGCGCCATGATCTCGCCCAGCAGCTCGGTCGGGTCCGCCTGCTCACTCGGCGCCCCCTCGTCTTCCGGCGCACCGTGTCCGTCGAGCGCGTCACCATCGGCGGTGAAGGCGCGTTGCAGCCCACGACGCAGCGCCGCCTGGAAGAAGTCCGCCTCCGCGGTATCCGTGCGCCCCAGCAGTTGCACGGCCTCCTCCAGCAGCCGCACGTCCAGCGTATCGGCATGGCGGACCAGCGCCTGATAGACCGCGCCGGCCTCCTCGGCCGCCCCGCGGGCCTCGTCGGGCGGCGCGTCAGGTAGCGCAATGCCGAGTGCCGCGCCGAGTCGCCGCCGCTCGCCGCGACCAATCGTCGGGAAGAGCAGCGTGGCTACCGACCACAGATCGAGCGGCATGGTCGGCAAGGGGAGCACGGCGGCGCTCTCGGCAGCCTCGGTATCCGCCACCAGCCAGACCATGCGGTCCTGGCCGACGAAGAAGGCGAGTGCATCCGCCGGGTCCGGCTCGATACCCCGCCGCCGCGCCCGATGGGGTGCCGGTGATGGCCGCCACCACGTTGGCTGAGTAGTGTCGGCGGTGAGGCGCAGCGCCGCCACCGCGCCCGGCACCGCCAGCGCCGCGAGCATATCGGCGTGCCCAGGCGCCACGCCGACGGCCACGACCGCCTCGCTCGTATCGAGCAGGGTCTCGGCCGGCGTGTCAAGAGGACCTGTCACAAGCGTTGCCTCTGGCCGCCCTCAGTCCCACCACGCGGCGAGCAGGTCGCGGGCCGCCGCCGCCGCGCGGGCGCGGTGACTGATGGCGTTCTTCTCCTCCGGGGATAGCTCCGCCATCGTGCAGCCACGCCCCGGCAGCCAGAACACCGGATCGTAGCCGAATCCGTGGGTGCCGCGCGGCTCGGTGGCTATCAACCCCTCAACCGCACCCTCGACGCTCCCCAGCAGCGAGCCATCGGCGGCGGCCACCGCGATCACACAGCGAAATCGCGCCGTGCGCTCGGCGGTCGCAACCCCGCGTAACCGCTCCAGCAGCAAAGCCATCCGCTCGGTGTCGGCGGCATCTTCACCGGCGTACCGCCGCGACCGCGTACCCGGCAAGCCGCCCAGCGCGTCTACCTCCAGCCCGGAATCGTCGGCCAACGCCACCCCACCCGCTGCCCTCGCAAATGCCTGCGCCTTGAGCACGGCGTTCTCGGTAAAGGTCCGCCCCGTCTCGGCCACGTCGAGCATCAGCCCGAGGTCCTTGGGCACCTGTAGGGCCAACGGCAAGCCGGCGAACAGTGCATGGTATTCCGAGAGCTTGTGGGCATTATTCGAGGCAAGCAGCAACCGGCGTCTCGGCCGAGCAGTCGCAGTCACAAGCGGATTATAGCCTCTAATGGCACCTCACCCCCCGGCCCCCTCTCCACCAAGTAGAGAGGGGGGTGCAGCGGCGGCCGGCCGGCGGCCGCTCCCTCTCCCCGCGGGAGATGGCCGGGGTGAGGGCCAGCGGCGCAGGTCAGGCCGGCGACAATCCCAACAACCGCGCTGCGTTCCCGCCCAGTACAGCCGCCGCTGCCTCTGGTGTAAGGCCGGCCTCGCGCACGTAGCGCAGCATGCGGCGTTGGCTCAGGAGCCGGTAGTCGCTGCCAAAGAGCACTCGTCCGGGCGCGAGGTCGTGCAGTCGGGCCACCGCTGCGGGCCGGTAGAGGTATGCCGCCGCCGCGGTGTCGTAGTAGACCTGCTCCGTCAGGGCTGCGACTTCCGGCATCAGCTCGTAGAACGCAAAGCCGCCGCCGCAATGGGCCAGGATCAGCGGCACATCTGCCGCGAGGCGCAGGAGACCGTAGAGCCGGTCCGGGGTCGTCCCTCCCTTGCCCCGGTACGAGTGCCCGACCGGCTCGCTGGCGTGGATCAGGATCGGCAGTTGGAGCGCGCGGCAGACTTCGAGCAGCGGTCCGATGTCGGCGAGGTCATCAACGGCAAACGCTTGCCCGTCCGGGTATAGCTCGCCTACTCCCCGGCACCCGGCCGCCGCGCAGCGTTCGACCTCGCGGGCGGCCGCCGCGCCGGCCCGGGGCTGCACGGTACAGAACGGAACGATCTTGCCCCCGGAGCTGCGTCCGGCCGCAATGAGGGCGTCGTTCTGCTCGACACAAAGGGCCTGGTCCCGCCAGCCGAAGCCCACCGCCACCGAAACATCCACCCCGCTGCGCTCCATCTGCGCCGTGAGGTCGTCGTCGGTAGCCAGACGCGGCCGGGGACCAGGGTTGAGTAGCGCAAACCATTCATCGCGCACCCGGTAAGTCTCCAGCCTAGCAACGACCTCGGGCGAGAAGATGTGAGCATGGCTATCCACAATCACGAGGCCGACCCATTACTCCCAGTGTCTCGATACCAGCCGCGCGGCGTGCGCCGCCACCCCGCCCGCTTCAACGCCGCGAGGCGTTCACGTTGCCGCTCGAACCAGGCCCCACCAACCAGCACAATGCCATGATCTACCGCTTCGAGTGCGGTCAGGTGCGTCTTAGCCAGCATCGCCGCGAACTCATCCGGTGTGTAGCCAATGACCTGAATGCGCCCTTCACTCGCCAGAACTGCACCACCTACGTCCACTTGATTGTGCAGTTCTGGCGCACTGGCGCCAACCCTGCGAGCGTCCCCCAGGATGTCCAGGCGGTCGAACCAGTCATCAGGCAGTCCGTCGGCGATCACAATTATGTCAACATCGCTGTGCCGGCGCGCCGTACCCCGCGCCACCGAGCCGTAGAGGATCACCGCCGCCGGTGGCGGATGCAGCGCCGCTGCCACCCGCGCCGCGTAGGCCTCCGCCACTCGCCGTCCGCTGACGGACTGCTCCGACGGCCCACGCACCAATGCCGCTATGTCCTGTTCTGCGGTCATGGTGCTGGCGACGCCTCCTCAATCTGCCGCCGGGCATACGCGACGACAGCACGGGCATCCGCATGGGCCGTGGCAGCCATGTCCTCGTCGTAGAAATCGGTTGGTGTACCGGCTGGGAAGGCATCAGGGTAACGCGCCGCAATGTAATGGTGATCCAGCCGCCGCGCCGCTGCTCGAAGCTCCGGGCCAACTGCCCAGCCGCGGCGCTCTACGTCATCCACGAGCGCTAGGACCGAGTGTCCCCACGGGTCCGAATTGATGAGATAGATGAGGGCCTTGAGCGCCTTCTCGGCGGCTTGCTGACTGTAGAACGCGCACGGGTTATACCGGCCACTGGTCAGTAGCACGGCAGCGGTGGCCACGTCAGCCTCGGCCTCGGCCAGCCAGCGTTCGGCATCGTCGCGCGTCATCTCCTAAATCGTACACTGCCTCTAAGCACTAATGTTAGATGCGGCACGATGCCAGCGTAAACTAGGCCCAGGGAGTGTCCTATGCTCATGCAGCTTGCGCCCGCTGTGTACGCTTGGTCCGAGCCGCACGGCACACCAGAGCGGCGCTATCAATGGTACAGCTATGCGATCCATGTGGCGGAGGCAAAGGTCCTCGCCCTTGTAGATCCGCTCGTGGCATCGGAGGACGAAATCCACGCCCTAGAAGAACTCGGACCCCCGACCCACGTCCTCCTCACCTGCAACTGGCATCTTCGCGATGCCGAGGCCTGCCGCAGACGCTGGGGAAGCCGCCTCCTCATCCATCGGTCGGGCCTCGCCAACGCCGAGACGCCGCTGGACGGCAGCTTCCAAGATGGCGATGAACTCTGGGGCACCGTGAAGGCCATCCATATCCCCGGGCTGAACTGGCCTGAAGAGACGGCATTCGTGGTCTCCAATGGCGGTGGCGTCCTCATTGCGGGCGATGCGTTCTGCGGCGGACGAGCAGACGTCGGCGTTCCGGAGGGTGCCGTCGGCAGATACGGACCATTCTCGTTCCTCTCAACCAAGCAGCACCAGGCACGGCAGTCCGCCCAGCATCTCCTGACTCTGCCGTTCGATAGCATGTGTTTTGGGCACGGTTCGCCCCTCTTGCACAATGCCAAAGCGGCTCTCGAACGCTTTATCGCCCACGATGCTCTGTTGACACCGGCAACTGCCAGGTCCTGAGGTAATGCCAAGCGGAGGTGGTCAGGATTCTGCCCGCCATTTGCTTACCGTTCAGGCCCGCCCTCCGTCCCACCCAGGCTGGTGCGTTATTCCAGCAGCCAGCCGCGCTGCCACAGTAGCTCGTCGCCTAGTGCTCCCAGCTGCACCGCCTGCGGGGTGCCGGCGTGTTCCGGGTAATACTCCAAGCGGGCACGCTGAAAGTATTGGACGGTGCGGATACGGCCGGACCGGTAGTGATCCGCTTCCTGGCGTTCACCGGAGATCGGATACCCGAACATCGCAACACCGCCATGCGCCTCGAAGAACGTCAGGAAGGCGAAGTGGACACCGTGCCCGGTTTCTGGGAAGAAGCGCCGGTCCGGCCCGGACTCGAACGGCTCGCCGGTTGGATACGGCTGCCGGGACTGCGTGACGAGCGTGCCGAGTGGCACCAGTTGCACCTCTCGCTCGGTCCCGGCCTGCTCCGGGTGGTATTCGAAGCGCGCACGCTGGAAGTACTGGACCGTGCGCCCGTTCTCCGTCAGCTCTTCGGTGCGCGGATAGCCAAACGTGGCTACGCCGCCGTGCGCCTCGAAAAACCGGCGAAAGGCATAGCCCACGTTATGTCCCGTGTCCTCGAAGTAACGGAACGCTGGAGTGCGGTTTGGTGCGGCGCGGTCCGTCGGGCGTGAGCCGTCGCCAAGCGCGATCTGCGCCCATACCGGGTCACCAAACCACTTGCCATCCGGGTCTTGCAGCTGCCACGCGGAACGGTTCGTGGCCAGCTCCTTCGGAGCGATCATCGCGACACTGACCGCTACGTCGTGTCCCGCCGCGACCGGATGTGGCAACCGGACGCTCTTCATCCTGCCCCACTCCCCGCCGCTGCGATAGGTCAGACGATACTCCTGGGACCACGTTTGCATGCCAACATTGCGTAGTAGCCACGTCTTCGTGAACGGCTGGCCCGGCCGCAGATGGCTCCCATCAGGAATAGTAAGATCACTCACAAAGATCGCATCGTCCGCACTCTGCACGTAGGCGACAATCCCGCGAGCGATGCCCTCCGCGATACGCTGACGGAAGGCGGCTTGGGCAAGACGACGCGCATCGCCCGCATTGGTCAGAAACCCCACTTCGACGAGCACTGCCGGCGTCTGGGCAGCACCGATAGTCCAGAACGGTGCCGACTGGATACCAAGATTGATCTGTCCGCTGGCCGCGACCAGCTCCCGCTGCATGGCGCGAGCGAACAGCCGGCTCTGCGCTACCAAGCGCGGGCTGCGACCGGCGATGATCGGGTATCCACGCTCAGGCCCGAAGAACGTCAGGGCGCCGGCCAGCCGCGGGTCCTCACTGGCGTCGGCATGAATGCTCACGAAGAGATCGGCCCCGGCGCGATTGGCACTATCGGCGCGGGCCTGGAGCTCGTCTCTTTCGATGGCGTGCGGCGGCAGCACGCTGCCGTCATCGTCGCGCGTCAAAAGGACACTCGCCCCCAGCTGCTCTAGGCGTGGCCGCAGCACCTGGGCAATCGCCAGGTTGACGGCAGCCTCGCGCTGGCCATGATGCATCGCGCCAAGGTCGCTTCCACCGTGACCCGGATCGAGGACGATCTTCAGCGCAGCCAGCGGCCGGCCGCTGAGGGGAGCCAGCGCCGGTAGAGCGTGGGGCATGGTGACCACCGCCAGCGCGGAACGCTGGAGTCCGACCACAGAGCGGCCAAAGCGCGCCTCCCACGTCGGCCGATCCAGCACGAAGCGCCCGTAGTTACTGCCGGTGATCCCGAACAGCTCCACGTCGCCGATGGATTGAATGTGGAGCAGCCGCGGCTCCGTCCAGTCGTTCTCCCACTTGACCAGATAGATCGGGGCACCATCCTTGAGCAACCCGGCCGAAAGCCAGGGATCGCCGCGGGTCAGCCTCCGCAGCTGCTCCAAGGTGACCTCGACGCGGCTCTCTCTCCCCCAACGGACGTACTTGTCGGCCAAGGCCCGCGTATCGCCGGCCCAATGGAGCACGCCCTGCCGGTCTGCGATCCACAAGTGCGGAGTGCCCCGGAGCGCAACGACCGTGCCGTGACCGAACATGCCTTGCGCCTGCACCGCCGGGACCGCAGCAGCCGGACCGATGAGCACGCCGGCGAGGACAAAGACGGTGAACCATGTCCGCACGTTCATCAAAACGGGCATCCTTCCGCCACTACCCAATACGCCCCTAGCCCGGCGCCCAAGCAGCGCGGCAGACGCAGCGCGACGGCAAGCATCGGTGCGAGGAGGAGGAACCGCCGCACGCGCCCAGACCGGACCAGCGGTGGGCGAGGGCCCACGCCTGCCTCAATCCAGACGATGCCGGCCGGTCGAGAGTTGCGCGAGCGGCCGATTGGGGAGCCGGGCCACCGCCGCTGCGCTGCACGCCGCCCACCGATGCGCTACCCTGCATCCGAGATCAGCAGCAGACAGGCAGCAGCAATGACCGGACCGAACGATCAGCAGGCGGACCGTCACCCGTCCGGCACGACGCGCGCTACTCCGTCGCGCACCGTCACTCCCGCCGGCGCCCAGGCCATTGCCCGCCTCCATCTCAACATAGCGCGACTGCATAGCATTGCGATTGGATTTTGGCTGCTTGCCGCCGCCGTGACGAGCGTGCTTGTCCTCGTCGGTGTGGGCCTACCCACGTTCGTACCGGTCGTCAGCCTCATCATCGCTGCCATCCACGGCCTCTTCCTGGCACTCCACCGGTGGCTGGCCCACCGCGCCCAGAGCAAAGCCGCCGCCGCGACAAACGAGGAATCGCCGCCAGCGTAGGACAGGTCAGCGGCCGGGTTGTATGATCCGCGCCGGTTTAGCGGGCAGCCGGTTGTGCGGAACGAGTGCTCAGAAGCAGCCCGTACTCCAGGCTGTCGGCGAGGGCCTGCCAGCTGGCCTGGATGATATTGGTGTGGCTGCCCACCGTGCTCCACGTCTGTGGGCCGTTCGTGCTCTCGATCAGCACTCGTACCGTCGCCGCTGTGCCGGAGCCGGCGTCAACGACGCGCACTTTGTAGTCGGTGAGGCGGATAGCGGCCAGTTGGGGGTAAAACGACAGTAGCGCCTTTCGCATCGCGTCGTCGAGCGCGTTGACCGGGCCGTTGCCACCCCCGGCAGTGTGCTGCACCTCATCACCGACGCGGATTTTGACGGTGGCCTCGGCAATCACCTCTTCGCGACGCCGGTGGGTTTCGACCACGATGAGAAAGTCCTCCAGCTCGAACGGCCGCCGATAGTCGGCCTGCCGCCGCCGCACGAGCAGGTCAAAGGACGCCTCGGCCCCCTCAAACTGATACCCCTCATGCTCTAGCTGCTTGACGCGCTCTACAATATCGCTCGCTTCCACACCGTCGGTAAGCTCAACGCCCAGTTGGTCTAGCTTGGTCGTTATCGCCTTCCGGCCGCTCAACTCCGAGATCAGAATACGCATGTCGTTGCCGACCAGCGCCGGATCGCTGTGCTGGTAGCTCGTGCTGGACTTCATCATCCCGTCGGCGTGATAACCGGCCTTGTGGGCGAACGCACTATGGCCGACGTAGGGCAAATGCGGGTCCAAGGCGACATTGGCCAGCTCCGCCACGAACCGGGCGCTCTCCGTGAGCCACGCCAACTGCGGCTCCGCGACAACCGGCACCCCCATCTTGAGCACTAGGTTGGGGATGATCGAGCACAGGTTGGCATTACCGCAGCGCTCCCCGTAGCCATTGATCGTGCCCTGGACATGGGTAGCTCCCGCCCGCACGGCGGCCAGGGAGTTGGCCACCGCAAGCTCGGCGTCGTTATGGGCGTGAATGCCGAACGTACCGGTGTAGTCGGGCTGTCCCGCCTCGGATCGTGCCGATCCAGCGGGACACAGCGCTTCGACGGCCTGGCGCACTATCGCAGCGATGTCATCGGGAAGCATGCCGCCATTCGTGTCGCACAGCACGAGGCATTCCGCGCCCGCCGCGGCTGCCGTGCGGAGGCAGGCCCGCGCATACACCGCGTTCTCCCGCCAGCCGTCGAAGAAGTGCTCCGCGTCATAGAAGACCCGCCGGCCGTGGGCACGCAGGAACCGGATCGAGTCCGCGATCATCGCCAAGTTCTCGTCAAGCGTCGTGCCCAACACGTGACGCACGTGGCGCTCCGAGTTCTTGCAGACCAGCGTGCAGGCGGCCGCCTCCGTATCCAGGAGCGCTTGCAGGTTGGGATCGTCCTCGGCCCGGTTGGTCTTGTAGCGCGTGCTACCGAAAGCCGCGATGGTCGCGTGCTGCCAGGTCATCGCGCGCGCGCGCGCAAAGAACGCTTGGTCACGAGGATTGGAGCCGGGATACCCACCCTCGATGTAGTGGATACCGAGCTGGTCGAGGCGTTGGGCAATCTTGAGCTTGTCTTCCAGCGATAGCGTCAGCCCCTCGCGCTGACAGCCATCACGCAGCGTCGTGTCGTACAGCTCTACTTGCGATGTCATTTCCGCGTCACACTATCGTCCATTCACTGATTCTCGCTCTAGCCGCGCAAGTGCGGAAGGCGGACCTACTATTCGCACCCCATCAGGCTCAAAGACCTTCCAGTCATTCACATCATAGGTATATACGGCCTGAATACCGGCAACTAACGCCGCCGAGGCATGACGGGCATCATGGATCCGCCGGGCCGTGAGTCCATGTTTCGCTGCCAGGTCCATAGCCCGCAGGGCAACATCGCTACCTTCGTTCAGGACCATGATAGATGAAGGATCTTCTATGAGTGATCGCACCGCCAGGGCTGCTTCCCTTGGGCTATGGCGAGGCTTTGCCTGCACCCATGTCAAAGCCGCATATAACTCACTCAAGATGCTCACTGTGGTACAAGTAAGCACCTGCCCATAGCGAGCTTGCTGTACCAGTAGGCGGGCTTCTGTATGGCGCGCATCTCCTCTTAGTATCGCAGCAATAAGCAGGCCAGCATCCAAGAGAATTCGCTCATCCTCTTGGTCATAGCTATTCCTTACCATAAACGACATCCTTCCAATCTTCAGGCACAGTGCCCTCTAGCTCTGGAAGCGGTTGCAGGTCTGACTTAGGAACGATGACTACCTCTTTCCCGTCAGGAAAGGAAACAATCAGCGTTGTACTCTCATCCACTATGGTCCTCAGAGTGTCTACCAGGAGACGGCCCCCCAGGTCCTCCAGTTTAAGCACTCGCACTGGCATCTCTATCCCCTCCCTACCTCCTACCGGGTGAGCATCGCTTACGTTCCCGCACGCTGCGGCGTCGTGACCGGCAGGCTAGCGGAGCGGTGCTGCTCGTAGGTCGTGACCGCAGCCTCGTGCTGGAGAGTCAGGTCGATGTCGTCGAGGCCCTCGAGCAAGCAGTGACGCCGAAACGGGTCCACCTCGAACGAGGCGATGTCGCCCTCTTCCTCGTCGGAGATGACACCCCGCTCCAAATCAACCGTCAGCCGGTAGCCGGGCCGCTCGGCTGCCCGCGCCATCAGGTCATTCACGACCTCTTCCGGCAGGGTGACGGGCAGGATACCGTTCTTGAAGCAGTTGCTATAGAAGATGTCGGCATACGAGGGCGCAATGATGGTGCGAAACCCGTAGTCGTCCAAGGCCCAGGGCGCGTGCTCTCGTGACGAGCCGCTGCCAAAGTTGCGGCCGGCGAGCAGGATCGTCGCGTTCTCGTACCCCGGCCTGTTCAACTCGAAGTCCGGGTCGAGCGAGCCATCAGGGCGGAAGCGCCAGTCATTGAACAAGAACTGCCCAAAGCCGGTCCGCTCGATGCGCTTGAGAAACTGCTTCGGGATGATCTGATCCGTATCTACGTTGGGCCGATCCAAGGGGACGACGACGCCGGTTTCACGCACGAATGGCTGCATGGCCGCTCACGCATCCTTTTCTATCTGCTGTCACGCCGCTCTGACCCACCAGGTCTGCACCACGACCTATGCTTCGTTGGATGGCGCGGACCGAGCGGTCAGCTACTCCCACGCTCGAATATCAACGAAATGTCCGGTTGTGGCTGCCGCTGCGGCCATCTCCGGGCTGACGAGATGGGTGCGGCCGCCCTTGCCTTGACGCCCCTCGAAGTTGCGGTTCGAGGTCGAGGCGCAGCGCTCCCCCGGCGCGAGAATATCGGGATTCATGCCCAAGCACATCGAGCAGCCCGCATCGCGCCATTCGAAGCCGGCCGCCTCGAAGATCACGTCAAGCCCTTCCGCCTCCGCCTGCCACTTGACGACGCCGGAACCGGGCACCACCATCGCCCGCACCGCGTCATGCACCCGCCGCCCGCGGACCATGCGCGCAGCAGCCCGCAAGTCCTCGAGGCGTGCGTTGGTGCAGGAGCCGATGAACACCCGGTCAATGGCAATGTCTTCGATAGCCGTGCCCGGAGTCAGCGCCATGTATTCCAGCGCCCGCTCGGTAGCCCGTCGGTCGGCGTCGGCCGCGAACGACGCCGGGTCAGGCACCCGGCCCGTCACCGGCACGACCATGCCGGGGTTGGTACCCCAAGTAACGTGCGGCGCTAAGTCGCTCGCATCGAGCGGCACCGTCTTGTCGTAGGTCGCCGCTGAGTCGGTGGGCAGAGTACGCCAGCGCGCCACGGCCTCGTGATAGTCCCGGCCCTTTGGCGCATGGGGACGCTCTTCCAGATAGGCGAAGGTGGTGTCGTCCGGGGCAACCATGCCGACCCGCCCCCCGGCCTCGATGGACATGTTGCAGATCGTCATCCGCGCCTCCATCGAGAGCGAGCGGATCGTCGAGCCGGTGTATTCGATGGCGTAGCCGGTCGCGCCGTCGGTGCCGATCTCGCCGATGGTGGCGAGGATCACGTCCTTCGCGGTGACTCCCAGCGGCAGCTCACCCTCGATACGCACTTCGAGGGTCTGCGGCCGGGTCTGTTGGAGACACTGCGTCGCTAAGACGTGCTCCAGCTCGGAGGTGCCAATCCCGAACGCCAGGTTGCCGAACGCGCCGTGCGTGGAGGTATGGCTATCGCCGCAGACGATAGTAATGCCCGGCTGCGTCAGGCCCAGCTCCGGGCCGATGATGTGGACAATCCCCTGCTGGCGGTCGTCCAGGTCATAGAGCGGAATGCCGAACTCGCGGCAGTTCTCGCGTAACGTCTCGACCTGCTGCGCCGAGATGGGGTCGGCAATCGGCAGATGGCGGTCGGCCGTCGGAACGTTGTGGTCCAACGTGGCCACCGTGAGGTCCGGGCGACGCACGCGCCGTCCGGCCACCCGCAGCCCTTCGAAGGCTTGGGCCGACGTCACCTCATGGACCAGATGCAGGTCTATGTAGAGGATCGCCGGCTCGCCCGGCGCCTCGTGGACAACGTGACTGTCCCAGACCTTGGCAAACAGAGTGCGTGGTTTGGTACTCATGGCTCTATACGACCACCGACTGCTCGGCGGCCGGCCCCACCTTCACTTTCATCGGGTTATGTAAACCAAGCGCGTCAACGGTCCCGTTGTGCTCGACATCGTGGCGGGCCAAGACCTTATTCACGGCGTTGAGGTAGGCCGCCGCGCTCGCCACCACAATATCGGTGCTCGTCCCGCGGCCGATAAAGGTGTGCCCCTCCGACGCGATCCGCAAGCTCACCTCGCCCTGCGCCTCTACTCCGGGCGTAATCGCCTGCAACGTGTACTCCGTAAGTCGCGCCTCCACGCCGGTGATACGCGAGATCGCGCGCACCACGGCATCTACTGGCCCGTCGCCAATGGCGGCGTCTTCAAGCACCTCGTCTTCCGTGCGGAGCTGCACCGTAGCGGTCGGCACGCTGTCGTTGCCTGTGACGACCTGGACCCGCACCAGCTTGTACATCTCCGGTGTGCGGACCATGTGCTGACTGACGATGGCCTCCAGATCACCGTCGGAGACGTCCTTCTTCTTATCCGCCAGCTCCTTGAACGCCGCGAAGACCAGAGCAAAGTCGTCATTGTCAAGCTCAAAGCCTAGCTCCTCGAGCCGCGACCGGACCGCGTGCCGCCCGGAGGTCTTGCCCAAGACCAGCCGACTATCGTTGCGACCGATGCTCTCCGGCGTCATGATCTCGTAGGTCGTGCGCTCCTTGAGCATCCCGTCCTGGTGCAGTCCGCTGGAGTGGGCAAACGCATTGGCGCCCACAATGGCCTTGTTGGGCTGTACGACGAAGCCCATAAACTGGCTGACCATGCGGCTCGCCCGCCAGATTTGCTCGGTGTTGATGTTCGTCGTTGCCTGGTAGTAGTCTTGGCGCGTGCGGAGCGCCATGACGATCTCCTCAAGCGAGGCGTTGCCGGCCCGCTCGCCGACGCCGTTGATCGTACACTCGATCTGCTCCGCGCCCTCGTTCACCGCCGCCAGCGAGAGCGCCGTCGCCATCCCCAGGTCGTTGTGGCAGTGGACGGAGACACCCACGTTCTCTACCCCCGGCACATGCTCCATCACGTAGCGCACCAGGTCGGCGAACTGCGGCGGCTGGTGGTATCCGAGCGTATCGGGCACGTTGATGACCGTCGCGCCGGAAGCGACGGCGGCGCTGAACACCTCGCACAGAAAGTCGGGATCGCTGCGGGTCGCGTCCATCGCCGAGAACTCCACGTCGGACAAGAAGCGCTTGCAGTAGGCCGTGGCGTCGCGGGCGATCTCGATGACCTCTCCGCGCGACATGTGCAGCTGGTTCTCCAGATGGTTGTCCGAAGTCGAGATCACAATGTGCAGTCGGGGTGCCACCGCGTCCTTCAGCGCCCGGTAGGTCGTCTCAATCTGGTCTTCCTTGAACCCGGAGAGTGCCGCGATCTGGCAGTCCTTCAGTTCACGGGCCACCATCTCCACGGCCCGAAAGTCGCCCGGTGAGGTCGCCGGGAAGCCGGCCTCGATGATGTCCACGCCGAGCCGCTGCAGCTGGCGGCCCAATTCCATCTTCTCCGGGAGGGTGAGCGAGCCGCCAGCAGCCTGCTCGCCGTCGCGCAGCGTGGTATCAAAGATTCGTATCTGACGCATCGTCACCACTCCCTTCTCTGTGTTTCACCTGGCTATGCCGCCCGTTTAGCGTTGGCGGCGGATTGTGCAGAACGAGTGAGCTACTTCGCCTCCAGGCCGTGCATCATGGCGCGTAGCTCTTTGCCCACCTGCTCGATAGGATGGGACGCCTCACGCTGGCGCGTCGCCAGGAAGGCCGGCCGGCCGGCCCGATTCTCCAGAATCCACTGGCTGGCAAACTTGCCGGTTTGGATGTCTTCCAGGACGCCGCGCATCTTCTCGCGCACGTGCTCGTCAATGACCCGCGGGCCGGAGGTGTAGTCGCCGTATTCCGCCGTATCGCTCACGGAATAGCGCATATAACTCAAGCCACCCTGGTAGAACAGGTCCACGATCAGCTTCAGTTCGTGTAGCGTCTCGAAATAGGCGGACTCCGGCTGATAGCCGGCCTCGACCATCGTCTCGAAGGCCACCTTGATGAGCGCGGACACCCCACCGCAGAGCAGCACCTGCTCACCGAAGAGGTCGGTCTCGGTCTCCTCTTGGAAGGTCGTCTCCAGGACCCCGGCGCGAGTGGCCCCGATGCCTTTGGCGTAGGCGAGACCGTTTTCATGCGCCTGGCCGCTCGCATCCTGCCCCACGGCCAGCAGCGCCGGCACGCCGCCACCGTCAACGTAGACCTCCCGCACGCGATGGCCCGGCCCCTTGGGTGCCACCATGCTCACGTCCACGTAGGGCGGCGGCATGACCTGGTTGTAGTGGATGTTGAAACCGTGCGCCCACATGAGCGTCTGCCCCTCGCGCACGTGGGGCGCTACTTCCTCGCGGTAGAGGTCGCCCTGGATATGATCCGGGACCACGAACATCACGAAATCGGCACTCTGCACGGCCTCCGCCACGTCGGCCACGTCGAGGCCCGCCTCCCGCGCCGCCTCGCGCGACCGGCTACCCGCGTACAACCCGACGACCACCTCTACGCCGCTGTCCTTCAGGTTGAGGCTGTGAGCGTGGCCCTGACTGCCGTAACCCAGCACTGCGACGCGCTTCCCGGCCAGGCGACCCAAATCGGCATCGCCGTCGTAGTAAATCCGTGCCATACCTGCTCTCCTTCATACCTACATACCTACCCCATCCCCCTCCCTGATGGGGAAGGGGCTAAAGGTCGCCGTACTGACGGCTTCCCCTGGTGGGCAACAACTGCCGACCACCGCCATGACTCCCCTTCCCTCCAGGGAAGGGGCCGGGGGTTAGGTCAAACTCATATCCCTACACGCTACCGTTCACGCGGACGGCGCCGGAGCCACGAGTCATGCTAATCCGGCCGGTCCGCACCATCTCCTTCAGGCCGAACGGCCGCAGCAGTCCGACGATAGAGTCGATCTTCTCCGATTCGCCCGTCACCTCGACCGTGAGTGAATCGCGCGCCAAGTCCACGATCCGCGCCCGAAAGATGTCCACGACCTGCGCGATCTCGGCGCGGGTGGACGCGGTGGCGTTCACCTTAATCAAGGCCAGTTCGCGGTCCACGGTGCGGTCGGTCGTGACGTCCGATACCTTCAGGACGTTGATCAGCTTGTAGAGCTGCTTCGTCACCTGGTCAACCTGGGTATCGGCGGCGTTGACGACAATCGTCATCCGAGATGTCTTGGGCGTGTCGGTGTGGCCAACCGTCAGGCTCTCGATGTTGAAGCCGCGCCGCGAAAACAGGTTCGCGACGCGCTGCAAGACGCCGGGCTGGTTCTCCACGAGGGCCACAAGTGTGTGCTGCATCTCCGTTTGCCTCCGTCGCGGGCTAGACCCCGCCACCACCGGTACCGCTGGCCACCATCTCACGCATCGAATCCGCCGTGGTCGCGTCGTCGTTGGCCTGCGCCGGGTCCTCCAGCGTTTCCTGGAGCGAGGCGCCAGGCGGCACCATTGGCCACACGTTCTCCTCGCGCTCGACCCGGAAATCAATGAGGGCCGGACCGTCAATCCGTCGCGCCCACTCATAGGTAGGCATCACCTCATCGGTCGTCTCGACACGTCTGGCCGGGATGCCGTAAGCCTCCGACAGCTTCACGAAGTCCGGATTCTGCATCTCCACCGCCATGTAGCGCTTCTCCCAGAACAGCTCCTGCCACTGGCGCACCATCCCGAGGTAGCCGTTGTTGATGAGCGCAATGCGGATCGGCAGCCGCTCCTCGGCGATCACCGCCATCTCCTGCATCGTCATCTGGTAGCCGCCATCGCCGGTGACGCACCACACTTCCTCGTTGGGCCGCCCGGCCTGCACCCCAATGGCCGCCGGCAAGGCATAGCCCATCGGCCCCAGACCACCAGAGGTGATGTGGGTATTGCGGCGGTCGAAGAAGTAGTGCTGCGCCGCCCACATCTGTGACTGCCCCACGTCCGTCACCAAGATGGCTTGCCCGTCGGTTGCGTGGTAGAGCTGCCGCAGGATCCACGGCGTACTCATCTTCTCCGTGAACTCGGGCAGAGCCAGCGACGGGTGGGCAATCCGCCACTCGTTGAGCGTCTGCAGCCAGTCCGGGTGCTCGTTCGGCTCGACCTCTCCGAGCAGCTGACCGAGCACCTCCTTCGCGTCACCCACAATCGGCACGGTCGCATGCACGTTCTTGCCCAGCTCGGCCGGGTCAATGTCAATGTGGATGACCTTGGCATACGGAGCGAAGGCGTTGAGCCGGCCGGTCACGCGGTCGTCCATCCGCATGCCCACGGCGACCATCAGGTCGCAATCGCTGATCGCCATGTTGGCGTAGTAGGTACCGTGCATCCCTGGGAAGCCAAAGTGCAGCCGGTGCGTATCGGGAAACCCGGAAATGCCGAGCAGCGTGGTAATGACCGGAATCTCCGTCTTCTCGGCGAACGCCAGGAGCTCATCGTAGGCTTCGGCAAGAATGATGCCGTGACCGGCCAGGATGATCGGCTTTTTCGCTTGACCGATGAGCTTGGCGGCCTGTCGTACCTGCCGCACATTGCCGCGCAGCGTCGGCTTGAAGCCCGGCAGATCGATGCCATCCGGCTCCTCGTATTCTCCCTCGGCAGTTTGGATGTCTTTCGGGAAATCTATGAGCACCGGCCCCGGCCGCCCGGTGCGCGCGACGTGAAAGGCCTCCTTGACGACCCGCGCGATGTCGCGCACGTCCATCAGCTGATAGTTGTGCTTCGTGACCGGCATCGTGATCCCGGTCGTGTCGGTCTCCTGGAAAGCGTCGCCGCCCATCATGTTGGTCGGCACCTGTCCGGTCAGACAGACGATGGGCACCGAGTCCATCAAGGCCGTCACAATGCCCGTCACCATATTTGTCGCGCCGGGCCCGGAGGTCGCCATCGCCACGCCGACCTCACCGGTAGCCCGCGCATACCCATCGGCCATATGGGCCGCGCCCTGCTCGTGCCGGCAGAGGATGTGGCGCAGATTGTAGTCACGGAGGAAGTTGTAGAAGGGCATAATGGCCCCACCGGGCTGCCCAAAAACGACCGAAACCCCCTCCCGCACCATCGCTTCGCAGAGGATTTGGGATCCGTTCAGTTTCATCGTTCCTTCCCTCCCGTGTACTCGACGTGATCCGGCACATTCACTATAGCTTCTCTGCCCCCATTCCACAACATCGTTGCACAATACGAGACAGGCGCGGCGCAAAAAAAGTCTCCCGCCCGAGGGGCGAGAGCTTTATGGCGATTCCCGCGATACCACCCTACTGTTGGTGCAGCCAGCACACCCGGCCGACCGCCACCACACCTGAGGCCCCAAAACACCGCCTTGGGAAACAGAAAACCCTCGTCCCAAGGACGAGGGCTACGAGTCAACGCTCCCGCGGTACCACCTCAGATTGTGGGCAGCCACTCGGCTTGCCACACCATCTCGTAACTCTTGTAACGGATGCCTTACGGCTCGTCTGCTACTACTATGCTCCGCCTGCACGCCGGAGCGATTCGTAGCAGCAACTCGGAGGCGAGTTCGAGGCACGACACTACTCGTCACTTACACTCCCGCCAGCTCGCACCAACCGCTGGCTCTCTGAGGGAGGGCAAGTAGCCTCTACTACTCCCCGTCATCGCTTCATATTGAGTTTGTAAACGACCCCGGCGGAGCACGCTCCGCACCACCGGCAAGTATAGCCGGGCCTAGCCACGCTGTCAACGCGGCCTATTGACGACTGCTCCATCCTGCGCGCCGACCGTCTCGCCGTTGCTGGCTGCCGCGGTGACTGAGGTGTCGCGAGCCACGTGGCTTACATCCTTGATCCGCTCGATCCGCTGGATCAGACGAACCAACTGATTCACGTCCTTGACCTCAACCGTGACAAAGAAGGTGGCGGCCCCGTGCTGGGTCGTCACGCGCAAGTCCACAATGTTGATCTTGTCCTCGGCCACAATCGTGGTCACGTCCCGCGCCAGCCCCGGCCGATCCCCGGCCTCCACGCGCAGGGTGATCGGATAGACCTGCTGATGGGTCGCGCCCCACTCAACGTCAATCAGCCGTTCGCGCTCCGCCGTTGACCGCACGTTCGGACAACTGTGGCGATGCACGGTCAGGCCCCGTCCGCGCGTGATAAACCCCACAATCGAATCACCGGGCACCGGGTTACAGCAGCGTGCAATGCGCGTGAAGAGATCACCTACACCGGAGACGGTCACGCCGGCGGTGGGGGGGCTGCTCGGCGTACCCAAGACCTGGGGGGCCTCGACCTCAGGCACTTGCAGGCCGAACTTGCTGACCACCTGATGCGGGCTGAGACCACCATAGCCTACGACCGCGAACAGCGTCTCCACGCTGGCGACGCGCAGCTCCGAGGCAGCGGCCGCCAGCGCCTCCGGCTCGATGCCGCTAAGTTCCGGCAAACCCAGCCGCTGTAGCTCCTTCGCCACCAGCTCCCGGCCGCGGGCCGCGTTTTCCTCCCGCTGCTGCCGCTTGAACCACTGTCTGATCTTCGAGCGCGCGTGGGTGGTGGCTACGACGTTGAGCCAGTCCCGACTGGGACCACGGTCGTGTCGCCCGGTCAGGATTTCGACAATGTCGCCATTCTGCAACTGGTACTCCAAGGCCACCAGACGCGAATTGACCCGCGCGCCCGCGTATCGGTGCCCCAGATCGGTGTGAATGCGGTACGCGAAGTCCAGCGGGATGGCACCGGCCGGCATCTCTTTAATGTCACCCCGTGGGGTGAAGACAAAGACCTGGTCTTGGAAAATGTCCGTTTTGAGAGCTTCTACGAAGTCCTCGGCAGCCACCTCTCCCTGCCACGCCATCAGTTGCCGGAACCACGCGAGTTTCACATCGAACGCTTCGCTGGTGTGCTGCCGCCCCTCTTTGTAGCGCCAGTGGGCCGCGATCCCGTACTCGGCAACTTGGTGCATGTCCTGCGTGCGGATTTGCACCTCCAGCGGCTGGCCCGCCGGACCAATCACGGCCGTGTGGAGCGACCGGTACATATTCGGCTTGGCCCGCGCGATGTAGTCGTCGAACTCGCCGGGGATCGGCGTCCACAACCGATGCACAACCCCGAGGGCTGCGTAACAATCCGCCTCCGATTCCACCAGCACTCGTACCGCGAGCAGGTCGTATACCTCCTCGAAGGGCACATTCTTCCGCAGCATCTTGCTATGGATGGAGTAGAGGTGCTTCGGCCGACCACTCACCTTGGCCTCCAGGTTCAGGGAGGCCAACTCATCGCTCAGGATGGCCAGCGCGTGGTGGACGTAGCGCTCGCGCGTCTCGCGCCGCATAGCCAGCAGGCGCTTCAACTCCTGGTACCGCTCGTAGTCCAGGTAGTAAAAGGCGCCGTCCTCCAGCCGCCACTTCAACTCCCAGATACCGAGGCGGTGGGCCAGCGGCGCGTAGATTTCCAGAGTCTCTTGCGCGATACGCCGCCGTCGCTCAATGGAGAACGGCTCCAGCGTGCGGATGTTGTGGAGGCGGTCGCACAGCTTGACCAGCACCACCCGGATGTCCTGCGCCATGGCCAGGAACATCTTGCGTAGGTTTTCGGCCTGCTCTTCCTCCAGCGTTTCCCAAGCAATCCGCGTGAGCTTGGTCACGCCGTCAACGAGGAGCGTAATCTCCTTGCCAAACCGGGCCTCGATCTCGCCGAGCGTGATCGCCGTATCTTCGGATACGTCGTGCAGGAGCCCGGCCGCGACGGTCGCGCAGTCCATGCGCAGCTTCGCCAACTCCAGCGCAACGGCAAGGGGGTGCTGGACAAACGGCTCACCCGACCGCCGAAATTGGCCGTCGTGGGCGGCCTCGGCCATGTTGTAGGCCCGGCGCACGACCGCAGCGTCGTCTTCCGGAAGATAGCTGCTCAACTCGGAGAGCAGGTCTTCCAGCCGCAGCGCACCATCGGGAGTCTGGGCCTTGGCAGCCCCGTTCAGCGCGTGCTCGACCTCGACCGCTTCCTCAATGTGGATTGCCAACCAACTGCCTCCGCCCCCACACTCGCCAGCAGAACCTTCCGGTGGCCGGCACAAACAAGGCGCATCCCCACGTGACCGATTATATCAGGCGCTACAAGCGCCACGACTCCCGGCTTGCATCCTTTTGCAGCCCGGAACGGCGGTAAAACCGGTCGGTTAACCCCATTACCGCCCCTCCTAGCACGCGCCGGAGACCGGAAAGAGCGCTCCAACGGCCTCATTCATCACGTAGCTGCGGCGGCATCCGGCTCATCGGCGGCCGGCAGCACCCGCCGACCACGCCAGAGGTAGAGCGCCGCCAAGGAGCGGTACGGCTGCCAACACGCGCCGCGCCGCCGCACCGCGCCCTCGTCGGGCATGTCCGGCAGTCGGTCGAGACGCTGCACCGCCTTGCGAATCCCGAGGTCACCCGCCGGAAGGATGTCCGACCGGCCGAGCGAAAACAGCAAGTACAGCTCCGCCGTCCACCGGCCGATGCCCTTCACGGTCATCAGCTCCTCCACGGCCGCATCGTCACTGAGGCTCGTAAGCCCCTCCAGATCAAGCCGACCGTCGGTCACGCGCGCCGCCAGATCGAGGATGTAGCGGGCCTTGGCGCGGGAAAGCCCGGCTTGGCGCAGCCCCTCCGGCGTGCTGGCGAGGAAGTGGTGCGCCTCGAATCCGTAATTGTCCGCCGCGCCGGCAGCCGCGGGCACCGCAAGCCGGTCCGCGACCCGCGCCAGGATAGCGTCGGCCGCATGCACGGAAATCTGCTGGCCGACAATGGCCGACACCAAGGCGCTAAACCCCTGCTCCCGCTGCGGGATCGTGGCGAGCGGCCCGACAGCATTGAGCACGGTGCCCAGCGCACCATCCACGCGCCGGAGATGCGCCACGCCGGCCCGGCGCACCGCCGAATCGTGGAGGTCAAGCGGTTGCGTCTGCACTCTAGTACATCCTTGGCGGCCGAGCGCCGTAACGTTGACCCATTTAATCACACCTGCGTATACTTATAGCGTTGAACGGTATCCACCCCGGCCAAGTGGTACCCGGCAGGCTCCAATAGGAGCAGCGGCGCCTGCTCTCGCGTGGACGCCGACCGCCACCTCAAGCCCCCGCGTACAGCCAACCGTGCGTTGATCCTAGCACTCCGACTGCCTACGCTGGCTCCCACCGCGTGCCTTCCGGCGGATACCGGTACCGCGAAGCCAGGTCCCGAGCTTGCATGCCGGGAGAGCGGCCCCCAGAAGGAGGAACACGGACAATGCCGTTTCCTGACCCCTTGTCTGAGCCTATCACGAAGCGGTGGTCCAATCTCAAAGCGCCGGACGAAGAGGTGCTGTTGTCGGCAACCTCGGATGTCCGGGCGGACGGCACCTTTGGCGATCGCTGGCTGGTGGTGACGGATCAGCGCATTGTCGTGCTGCCGGATCAGGATCAAGCGCGCAATGGCTTTCTGACCGTACCCATGAGCGCTATCTCCTCTGCCACGACGTCTCAGCATGTCGGCGGTGGTCTGTTGGAGGTGGAGCGCGACGGTCTGGCCTTGCCGGTCGTGGAGTATTCCAACTCCCTAGCGCCTAAGTTCGCCGAGGTGGCCCGCGGCATTCAGCAAATCGCCGAAGGGAAGCCGCTCTCGATTACCGACGAGCTACCCAAGGTACGCTGCGACACCTGTGGTCGTCTCTTGCCGGAAAAGAACGGCCTCTGCCCGCGCTGCGTCAATAAGGGCGCGATGGTGGCACGGCTCGCCGGCTACGTGCGTCCCCATTGGCCGCTGGCAGCCGTCCTCGCCGTGCTGTTCGTAGCCAAGACGGCCCTGAACCTCCTCCCGCCACTCATCACCAAGATCATCATTGACAGCGTACTCCTGCCGCCTGTTCCTGACGCGGAGGCCGGCTCGCGGCATGGCGATATCGGCTTCCTGGCGCTGTTGGTGCTCGCGATGGCCGCCGCGGGCCTGGCCAGCAGTGGTCTGCAAGCCGCCACTGGCTGGGTGTCCGGCACGCTGGGAGCGCGCATTACGGCGGCTGTGCGCAGCCAGGTCTATCACCGGCTGGAGCGACTGTCGCTCTCGTTTCACGGCAAGCGCGAGCAGGGCGCGTTGATGTCGGTCGTTATGAACGACACCACGAGCCTGCACTACTTCATGATTGATGGGGTGCCCTATCTCGCCACGAACATCCTCCTGCTGACGGGCATCATCACTGTTCTGCTGTTCCTGAACTGGCAGCTCACAGTATTCATCCTGCTGCCCGCGCCGTTAGTGGCACTCGGCGGCGGTGCCATCTGGCGGCGCATTCGCGGCATGTATCGCCGCCTCTTCCTGAGCCGCGGCATACTCAACGCGCACCTTACCGAGTCACTGGCGGGTATCCGGGTTGTCAAGGCCTTTGCCCAAGAAGAGGCCGAAATTGGCCGCTTCGACCGGCACAACGATGATCTGACCAGCCGCACCATCGCCACCGAGCGCACCTGGTCTACCTCGTTTGCCGGGCTGAATTTCCTCACTGGCGCTGGCGTGTATTTGCTCTGGTTTGCCGGCGGCGTCGCGGTGGTCGGCGGCGACCTGACCCTCGGTGAACTCACCTGGTTCCTCGGTTACCTATGGCTGGTCTATGGCCCCCTCCAGTGGGCAACCCAAATCTATAACTGGTTCTCGCAGGCAGCCGCCGGCGCCGAGCGCGTGTTCGAGATCATTGACCAGGAACCCGAGCCGTATCACGCCCCCGGTGCTCTGATGCTGGCACCTATCGAGGGAGCCGTCGAGTTCCGCGACGTGACCTTCGGCTACGACCCCAGCAAGCCGGTCTTGAAAGACATTGCGGTCTCAATCGAGCCAGGAGAGATGATCGGCTTGGTCGGCAAGTCCGGCGTCGGGAAGACGACCTTCACCAACCTGATCTGCCGTTTCTACGATCCTGACCACGGTACTCTCCTCATTGACGGTCACGATATCCTGAAACTCGACCTGGAAACGTTGCGTAACCAGATCGGGCTAGTCCTGCAGGACCAGTTCCTGTTCAACGGTACCATCGCCGACAATATCCGGTACGCGAAGCCCGAGGCCGGCCCGAACGAGATCATCGCGGCAGCACGCGCGGCCAATGCCCACGAGTTCATCGTGGCCCGGCCCGACGGCTACGACACCCGCGTCGGCGAACAAGGTGGCAAGCTCTCCGGTGGTGAGAAACAGCGCATCGCGATTGCGCGTGCCATCATGCGCGATCCGCGTATCCTTATTCTCGATGAAGCGACCTCAAGCGTAGACACGGAGACGGAGCACCAGATTCAGAAAGCGCTGACCCGTCTCATCAAGGGCCGCACGACCTTTGCCATCGCCCACCGCCTCTCCACGCTGCGTAATGCCGACCGCCTGATCGTCTTCGAGGACGGCCAGGTCGCCGAGATCGGTACCCACGACGAGTTGCTGGCGCAGCGAGGCATCTACTACAAGCTCGTACAGATGCAGCAGGAGATTTCTCGCATCAGGGCAGTCGAGGGCTAGCCGGGGGCTGAGGGCCGCTTCACCGCTGCCCGGTAACCTCACTTGGCACACCGCTTCCAGCGCTTTTGACGTAGCAGGGGCACAAACCGGCTGCGCTGCGCTCGCATCGCCTACAATAACGGCAATCACGGCGCGGCACGTACCCTATACTACCGTCGGAAAGGAGCCAAGATGCTCAACAATAGGATCATCGAGCGCGCCAGCCAAGGCGAGAAGGCCTTGGGGCTGGGCCTGAGTCAGCCCTCCGGCGAGCTTGTGGAGCTTGCCGGGCGTATGGGCCTCGATTTCGTCAACTTCGACGGCCAGCACTCACCCTACCCACCCGACGTCATCGAAGATATGTGCCGTATCGCCAGCGGCCTCAACCTCACTGTCATGTCGCGCATCGCGGATGGCGAGGAAAGCACCATCCTGAGCTACCTCGACCGGGGCGTTCAAGGCCTCGTGATCCCAAACCTGCAAACTCGCGCGGAAGCCGAGGCCTGGGTCAAGTACAGTTTCTACGCGCCCCAAGGGCTACGCAGCGCCGCCAGCTTTCGGGTGAGCATGTTCCAAACGCAGCAAAGCCGCCCGCAGCTCTACGCCGAGATCAATGCCGCCACCCTCATCATCCCCCAGATCGAGAGCATCACCACGGTAGAGAACCTGGACGAGATTCTCGGCGTCGAGGGGATTCACTACTTCGCCGGCGGCCTCCAGGACATGGCCCAATCCCTGGGACTGCCCGGCCAGCCTAACCACCCCCAAGTGCAGGAAGCATACGCCCGCGCCACCGAGAAGATCCACGCCGCCGGTAAGCACTGGCTCGACGAGGTCACCGAGAGCCTCAGCATCTTCATGCACACGCGGGACGGGATCGGCAACCTGCTCAGAAAGCACGGGCGCGAGCCACAAATCAGCTACGGCTGAGGCCCACCGGCTCAACGCCGCCTATCGGCGGTGCCTGTACGGGGGCTGGGGACTAGAAACAGGAAGCGGGACGTTATCGAGTGAGGTGACCAGGAGAGGGGCTGGTCAATGACGTATAGCGATGAAGCAATCAGGCGCCAGTTGCGACTAGGCGAGGACAGCAGTTGGGAGTTCAAAGCAGTCGAGTTCGCTGGCAAGCGCCCGAAAAGCCCCCGACGCGACGACTGGGCAGACGAAATCTCCGCCTTCGCCAATACGAATGGCGGCGTACTGCTGTGCGGCATCACCGACGATGGTGCCGTCCAAGGCATGTCCCGCGAGCAGATGGACGAGTTGGAGCGCCTGCTGTCCGAAGTGTGCTCGGCTTCAATACATCCCCCAATCAGAGTCACTATCTTTCGCAAGGAGCTTTCCTTCGGCAAGCCGTTCCTACTGGTCGAAGTACCGGAAGGCCACGGCCAGCACGACAGCCCCGGCGGGAGCTTCCACTGCAGCGGCAGCTCCAAACGGAGAATGAGCAGTGACGAGAGATTGCGTCTCGCACAGCGGCGTGGACAGGCCCGCTTTCTTTGGTTCGACAAACAAACCGTGCCCGACACCGGGTTCGGGACCCTGGACGAGGATCTGTGGAAGCCGCTGCTCAGTATTGAAGGCGCGGCCGATCCCCAACTAGCGTTGGAGAAGATGGGGCTTTTGGCTGCCGACGAAAATGGCACGACGCGGGCCACCGTTGCAGGTATGCTGCTGTGCAGCAAGGCCCCTGAGCAGTGGCTTCCGAACGCTTGCATTACCGCAACCTGCTACCGAGGCGCTGATCGGGCCTCCGGGCAGCTTGACGCGCAGACCATCGGCGGGCCACTCGACAGACAGATTACGGAGGCACTCGCCTTTGCCGTGCGTAACATGCGGGTTGCAGCCCGCAAGGAGCCGGCAAGGGAAGAACTGCCCCAGTACAGCAAGAACGCCTTGTTCGAGGCCTTGGTCAATGCCGTTGTCCACCGCGATTACTCGATTCGCGGGAGCAGGATCAGACTGGCGATGTTCGAGGACCGGGTCGAACTCTGTTCTCCCGGCGCCCTTCCCAACAATCTGACGCTAGAGAGCATGGGCGAACGGCAAGCAACGCGCAACGAAGTGCTGACCTCGGCGCTGGGCCGGATGCCCGTCGAGGGTCTAGCCGGCGCCAGCGGAAGACAGTTCTTCATGGAGCGGCGCGGAGACGGAGTCCCTATCATCCGACGCGAGACCCAGGAGCTGTGCGGCAGACTTCCCAACTTTCGACTTATAGACGGATCGGAGCTATGCCTCACCATTCCGGCCGCTGCGCTGGAGCCTACCCCAGCGAACACCGTCATCACGGTGCGTTGCGCCGGTCAGCCGCTGGCCGGGGTGGACATGTTGACACTGTTCCCGAACAAGACCTGGAAACGGGCGACCACGGACGGAAATGGAGCAGCACGGATCGCCTTGCACTCTACGCACTTACCGATGACGGTGTTTGCGGCCGCCAGCGGCTTTGCCGCACACCGCGAACGCGACTGGGTGCCGGCACAAAGGACCCTGGAGCTTGCGCTGCATGCCCGGCCCGAGGGCGGCTCGGTCATTTTTCCCGAGGCCAGCGGCCACATTCCGGGCCTGACCGGGCGGCTGAATCCCAAACGGGATACGCACGATAGAACCTATCTCTACGCCTCCAACATCGCGATCAACGAAGGACGCCAGCAGCCGGTCCATTTCCTCCTCGGAGAAGACTTGCGCCTCACCGACGCCGACGGGAGGGAAATGCTGGTGCGTATCGTGGACATCATCGGCCGGTCGGCGTTAGTGGAATATCGGCCCGTGCCCACGGTGGCGTTGATGGAGCCGCTGCACTACACTCCACAGACCAGGGAGGTTTGAGCCATGAGCGCGCAGGATGACATCCGCTACGAGCCAGACGAGCGGCCTGCACATATCCTATCCGTTGGCCTCGGTCTCCAGGCCGCCATGCTCACTCTGGCCGGGATCGTGCTAACTCCCGCCATTGTGATCCGGGTGGCAAATCAGGGCGAGTCCTACTTGAACTGGGCGGTCTTCGCGGCGCTCGTCATCAGCGGTCTGAGCACGATCCTGCAAGCCGTCCGGGTGGGGCGGTTCGGCGCTGGCCACATCCTCATCATGGGTACCTCCGGCGCCTTCATTGCGGTCTGCGTCGCGGCGCTCGTGGAAGGTGGGCCGGGCCTGCTCGCTACCCTTATCGTCATCTCGGCGGTGTTCCAGTTCGCACTGGCTGCCAGACTTTCCATACTACGGCGCATCATCACGCCGGTCGTGGCCGGTACGGTGATCGCCCTTATCGCCGCGACCGTCATGCCGATCCTTTTCGACATGCTGACCACCGTACCCCGCGGCACCCCGGCGGCAGCCGCCCCGGTAAGCGCGGCAGTGACCCTGATAGTCTCTGCGGCGCTCGCGCTCCGCGCTTCGGGGATCTGGCGGTTGTGGGCACCGATCATCGGTATCGCAGTAGGTTATGCAGTTGCCGCGCTGCTCGGACTGCACGACTTCTCAAGGGTGGCCGCGGCAGCCTGGGTCGGCATCCCCGACGTGAGCACCTGGCCCGGGTTCGACCTGAGTTTTGACCGCGCATTCTGGGTCCTGTTGCCGGCATTCGCCTTTGTCACCCTTGTCGGTGCCATTGAGACGATCGGTGATAGCGTTGCCATTCAACGGGTCTCGCGGCGCGCGCCGCAGGCAACTGATTACCGCACGGTACAGGGCGCCGTCAACGCCGATGGCGTCGGCAACCTGCTCTCCGGTATCGCCGGCACGCTACCGAATACAACCTATTCATCGAGCGTTCCTTTCGTCGAGCTTACCGGAGTCGCAGCGCGCAGCGTCGGGGTGGTCATCGGCATTTTCTTCCTCGCGCTGGCGTTCCTGCCCAAGGTGACGGCCTTTCTACTCACTATTCCGAATCCCGTGGTCGCCTCCTACGCGATCTTGTTCATCGGGCTGCTCTTCGTACAAGGCATGAAGATTGCACTCCAAGACGGCATTGACTACCGCAAGGCCACGATCATCGGGCTGGCCTTCTGGATCGGGACGGGCTTCCAAAACCAGGCCATCTTCGCGGACCAGCTCGGGTTTGAGCTAGGCACATTGCTCGGCAACGGCATGACTGCCGGCAGCATCGTGGCGCTCTTGCTCACCTTGTTCGTGGAGTTGACCAGTGCGCGGCGCCGGCGCCTCAAGACCGAGCTCGACATGGCTTCCCTGCCCCAGATAGACGAGTTTCTCCGCGAATTTGCCAACAAGAGCGGCTGGGACGAAGCGGCGGCGCAGCGGCTCGCCTTGGTGGGTGAGGAGACACTCACGAGCCTGCTCGGCCAGGACGAGGACGACGACGCTCAACCGCGGCGCTTGCATATCGTCGCACGCCGTGACCGTGGGGTGGCAGAGCTGGAGTTCTTGGCCGCCTCCGACGAAGACAACATCGAAGACCGGCTGGCGCACTTGGGCGAGCAACGACCCGAGATAACGGACGACGAACGCCAAATCTCGTTCCGCCTGCTACAGCACTATGCCTCGTCCGTGCGGCACCAGAAGTATCATGACCTCGACATCGTGACGGTGCATGTCACGAACGTTAGTTAGCACCGCGGCGCTCGGTGCCGCACAGACCCTTCGGGTAGCTGGGCCACTGCCGACAGTTGAGTAGAGACTCTGAGGCAGCCCCGGCAACCGGCGCAACCCGGTTGCGTTAGCCATGTATACCCAGTTACGCCGCAACCCGGTACGAGCCGTAGGCGCCATGGCGCTCATCCTGCTCATGGTGCTTGGGTGTGGTCAAGATAATCCGCAGCAGTACGAGAGCACCGGATCGAGCGACACTGAAAAGCTCTCGGTGACAAGACCTGACTTATCCGACTCGGCTCGCGCGGGCGAAGACCTGTTCAATGCCAACTGCTCACTTTGTCACGGGGTCAATGCTGCTGGGACCCATCAAGGGCCACCCCTAATCCACAAAGTCTACACGCCGGGCCATCACTCCGATTTCAGCATTCGCAATGCAGTCCGTCGAGGCGTCCGGCAACACCACTGGCGCTTCGGCGATATGCCTCCTGTCACCACACTATCAGCGGATGAAGTGCAGAAGATTACATGCTACATCCGGGAGATGCAGCGCGCCAACGGCATCTTTGAGGGTGACGCTTTTGGCACTGCGTGCTGACCCGAGCAGTCCTCGACTCGGATGCACAGCGTCTTGCAGCGAGAACTATCCTCGAGATACCGTCTTCCTCGCATAACTTCGCAACGGCGCCAGGGCAATCCTTTCCAGGCCTACTCTTCACCTGACCCGAACTGGATGCGGGAGCGGTTGATTAAAGAGATAGCCCTTGTCGTTGAAGGGAATCTCCGGCGGCTGCGTGTTGCCCGCCGCATCGGTGGCACGGGTCATGACGGTGTACTCGCCCGGCTGCGCGTCCCACGTCACCTCAAAACCCGCCCACGAGTACTGCACCTGCGGTTCTCGTACCGTCGCGCCCCGCCAAGTCTGCCCGGAATCGAGACTCCACTCCACTTTCCGGACCGGCCCGGCCGGCGAGTGGGCATAGCCGCGAAGGCGGTGGAAGCCGGCGCGCAACTCTGCCGGCCAGGGCAGCGCCAGTGCGCTCTTTACCACCTGGGTTGTGACCACTTTGCCCAACGCTTCACCTTCCGGCGGATAGTCGTCACCGATGAGCACATACGATGTGGTGGTGTTGCGAGTCCAGAGGCGTTCCGATGAGACAACGATCCGGCCTAGCCACTTGACGCTGGTGCTCCCCACCCATCCAGGTACGAGCGCCCGCAGCGGAAAGCCGTGGTCTTTGCGTAGGGTGGCGCCGTTGAGCGCGTAGGCGAGCAGCGTATCCGGGTGCAGCGCCTTTTCGATCGGTATGACGCGGCGAAAGCCGCGCCGCGTCCGCCGCGTCCTTCTCCAGCTCGCTAGGCTCGTGGTCTATAGGCATGTTCTCCACGCGCAACAGGGCACTCGCTCACAAGCACCGCCACCTCTGACAATACCACGATTCTTCACCGCACTCGCCTAGAGTTCGTGTGGTATCCTCACACACCCAAAGGAGCACCGTCCGATGCTCGCCAAACTGACCTCCAAAAACCAGCTCACTCTTCCCCAGGCAGTGGCTTCCGCGTTTCAAGGCACGGAGTATTTCGACGTCACCAACGAAAACGGCCGCATCGTGCTAACACCCGTGCATCTCAAACGAGCCGCCGCTGTGAGGAAGAAACTGGCCGATCTGGGCTTGTCGGAGGCCGACGTGGCCGAAGCCGTGGCCTGGGCACGCCAAAGCTAAATGCCCCCGATGCGCGTGGTGCTCGATACCAACGTGCTGGTGTCGGCTTTGCTGTTCCCGGCCGGTTCGTTGTCGTGGCTGCGGGAACAATGGCAGTCAAGGGTCGTTTGCCGCTGGTGAGTCATGCTACGACAGCGGAACTGACCCGGGTGCTTTCCTATCCGAAGTTCCGCCTGACCGACGATGAGCGGGAGGGCCTACTAGCCGATTACCTGCCCTGGTGCGAGGCGGTCAACGTGTCGGAGCCGCCAGCCGTCCCAGATTGCCGCGACCCCTTCGACCGCCCCTTCCTCGAGCTGGCACTGGCGGGCCAAGCTGATGCCTTGGTAACAGGCGATGGCGACCTGCTCGCCCTGGCACGGATATTTTCCGTCCCGATCATCACCCCCAAGGCGCTGAAAGATCGTTTGCCCGCGAGGGGCAGCCCACTGCCCCCTACGAATCGCCCGGACCACCCCCGCTGAGACGCCGCCACGCCCGCCGCCCAACTGCCGCCACGTGGCGCACGTCCTCGGCGCCCAGCAGCCACAACACCCCGGCATACACGCCCACCCCCACTACTCCGGTGCCGACCAGCAGCAGCCCCCACAGCGGCACCGGGAGCCACGCGGTCGGTGTCAGCACGGCGCGGTCGAGCACGAGCAGCGTTCCGGCCATCGCCGCCGCGGCCACCCCGACCCGCACCGCCGCCCCGTTCAGCCGCGAATCGCGCAGACCACCCACTGCACGCCAGAGCAGCACCGCCAGGATGACGCCATGCGCTGAGTTCTGGACCGTGTTGGCGAACACCAACGCCGGCATGCCCCACTCATCCACCAGCGACAGGGCCACCACGACGTAGAGACCGGCCGTGACGACACCCACCAGGACGGGCGTCCGGGTGTTTTGCAGCGCGTAGAAGGCCGCGATCAAGACCTGATCTATCGCCACGAACGGCAGCTGCGGCGCATAGAACAGCAGCGCCAGCGCCGTGATGTCCGTGCTGTCGGCGGTGAACGCGCCGCGCTCGAACAGCAGACGCACCACCGGCTGGTGCAGGACCAGCAGCGCCACCGTAAAGGGCGCTATGCATAGCAGCGCCAGCCGCAGCGTGAGCGCCAAGGTCGCCCGGTAGGCCGCGAGGTCCGGCTGCTCCTCCGATGCGCCCGCTGGCATCCCCTCCGGCTTGCCGGCCCGCCGCCACGCGACCAGCGCCGCCGCCTGCTTGGACAAGACGGGCAGCGTGGCAAATTGCAAGGCGGTCGCCACGAGGCCTAGCGGGAGCTGCACCAGCGTCGTCGCATACCGCATGACCGCGATACTGCCCGCGCCCGTCTGGGAAGCCAGCCGCGCATCGAGCGACCCGATCCCCACCGAGACGACCAGCCCCCCGGCGACCGGCGCGTAGAGCCGCACGATCCGCCGCAGCGCCGGATGCCGGAAGTCGAATAGCGCACTCCACCGCACGCCGCGCAGCGCCGGTGACTGCGCCGCGCATTGGAGCGCCGCCCCGGCCAGCAAGCCGAGCACCAGGCCACCGAGGCCAAAGAACGGCGTGAGCAGCAGGGCGCCGGCAATGATGCCGACGTTGTAGAGCGCGGTGGCAAAGGAGGGATACACGAAACGCTCGCGCGCATAGTGCGCCGCCATCAGCACGCTGGCGAGCCCGAGCATGGCGACCGACGGCATCGCCAGCCGCACGAGGCGCATACCCAAGTCCTGCATCTCCGGCGCGAAGCCTTCACCCATGAAGGCCATGATCTGCGGCGCAGCGACGATGAGCAGCCCCACTACCGGGATCAGCACCAGGAGCGCCGCGCCGACCGTCGCCCCGAGCGCACCCGCCAGCCGGTCACGGCGCTCATCCGGCCGCCTCTCTACCCTGGGGTGAGCAGGGCTGGCCGTGTCGTCGCGCGCGTATTCGCTGAAGACCGGCACGAGCGCGGCCGTCATCGCGCCACCGATCAGCAGGTCGTAGACCATCGTCGAGACCCGGCTGACCACTCCAAAGATAGAAGCGTGCGCCGAGGAGCCGAACAGGGCCGCAATAGTCTGGTCGCGGACGAGGCCGAGAATCCGACTGGCGAGGTTGCCCACCATGACCAGGCTCGCCGCCGTCGCCACCCGCCGGCGCACCTCACTACTAGCCACTGGACCCTGTCCACGTCATGCTCGGTTGACGCGCCGGGCGACCAGCCGGAGCCGCACGATCCGCCGGAAACCTGTGGTGCGGCTCTGGCGTAGTCAGCGGTTCAACCCTCGCCGCGCCAAGTCTGCCACCTGGGCGATGAGCGCCGAGGTCGAGGCCCCAGGCACGCTCGGTATCAAGCGCACCACCCCGCCGCCCCGGCGCACCGCAGCCGCCTCCGGCAGCCGCGCTTCATCCACCCCGCCGGGGCCGGAGCCGGCGTAGTCGGCGCCCTTGACGTAAACGTCCGGGCGCAGCGCCTCGACAAGCCGCACCGCCGTCGGCTCGTCGAAAATCGTCACCGCATCCACCATCCTGAGCGCCGCAAGCAAGGCCGCCCGCTCCTGCTCCGGCACCAACGGTCGGCCCGGCCCTTTGAGCTGCGCCACCGCACGATCCGAGTTCACTCCCACCAGCAGACAGTCTCCGAAAGACCGGCCGGCGACGAACGATTGCACGTGACCGACGTGCAGGAGGTCGAAGCAGCCGTTGGTCAGCACCACCCGCTGTCCCCGCCGCGCCGCCGCCACGCGCCACGCGCACATCTCGTCCAGCGTCAGCACCCGCCCCGTCATTCCACCTTCCCTCTCCGTCATTCCCGCGCACGCGGGAATCCCCGTCCCCCCGCCGGCGGGAATCTACTCCCCCTCTCCACTTGGTGGAGAGGGGGCCGGCGGTGAGGCCAACCAACCGTCCCCCTGTGCAGCGGGGGGACCATAGGGGGGGCATCCGGATCGCCCATAGTAGTGGCTACCGTTAAATCGCGCCGGCCCAGCGATCCACAACCGCCAGCAGCTCGCCAGCAGACACCGTTGCCGTGCCCACCTTGGCGACCACCACCCCGGCCGCCAGGTTGGCCAGCACGGCCGCCTCGCGGAAGCTCCCCCCCGCCGCAAGCGCCAGTGTAAACACCGCCGCGACGGTATCACCCGCGCCGGTGGGGTCAGCTACCCCGCTGCTCGGTTGCGCCGGGAGGTGCAGCGGCGCGCTATCGTGCGTGTACAGCGCCATGCCTTCCCGACCGCGCGTCATCAGCACCGCTTCCGCTTCACTACCCGCCAGGAGATCGGCGCCGGCCCGGTCCAACTCGGCCGGTGAGGTGATACTGCGCCCGAGCGTTGCCTCCGCCTCCGGTTGATTGGGCGTCAGCGCCGTCACCCCCTTGAACCGCAGCAGGTCAGCGTGTGCGTCGGCCACCACAATCGCTCCCGCGTCACGCGCCACCGCGATACCCTCGGCCAGCGCCGCCCGGTGCATGACCCCATTCTCGTAATCCGACATCACCACGGCGCCCCGCGTAACCGACACCGCCCGCAGGCCCTCGCCCAGCCGGCTCAACAACGCCTCCAGCACCGCGCCCTCCACCGGCTGCCGGATCACCCGGTCTACGCGCAGCAGTAACTGCTGGACCTGCTGCACGCCCCCCGCCCAGATACGAGTCTTCGTTGTCGTCGGACGCGCCGCGTCCACCACCAAGCCCGACACGTCAATGCCCGCCGCGCACAGACGCTCCCTGAGCAGCTCGCCCATCACGTCGTCACCGAGCACCCCGCAGACGCCGACGGCCGCCCCGAGCGCCGCTGCATTGGCCGCTACGTTGGTCGCCCCACCGGGCAGGATCGTCCGCTCGACCTCCTCCAAGACCAGCACCGGCGCCTCGCGGGCCACGGTCGCCGGCCGCCCGACCAGCTGCTCATCGGCCAGCATGTCACCGAGCACCAGCAACCGCTGGCCCCGCATCCCCTCCACAAGCTGCCGCAGCCGCCCCCCCGCCATATCCGTCATCTCACCGTCCACCTTAACACTGACGAGCGGCCAGTAGCCACTGCCCCGCCCTCACCCCCGCCGCCTCGTCATTGCGGCGGAAGCCGCAATCCAGCCCCCATCCTCACATCCCATAAATCCCGATGCCGACAAACAGGTGCCGGCCAAGCCGTAGGGGCGCCGCACGCTGCGCCCGCCAGCCTCTAGCCCCTTCCCTGCAGGGAGGGGGTTGGGGGTAGGTCCCCCCCGTTGTCTTTCCCCCACCCCCGCCTATATGAACCAGCGTTGGGAAGTGGCAGATGCAAGACCATCCTGGAGCACCGGGCACCGCCCGGCAGGGTCCCACTCGCATTATCATGCTAGTCAAGAGCGGTGGCAAAGCCACCCAGCCGAGGGCACCGGGTCATGAGCGACCCCCCGCCGCGCTGTCTGCGGCGAGGCATGGCCGACTGAGTGCCGCCACAGGGGCACCGGGTGCTGACGTACCCCTCGCCAGTAAGGCGGGGGCGCCGGGTCAGCACTGTCTGAGTGCCGCCCCGAGGGCACCGGGTCATGGCCGACCCCTCGCCGCGCAGCGAGCGGCGGGGCATGACCGTCTGAGTGCCGCCTTGCGCGCACCGGGTGCTGCTGACGTACCCCTCGCCACCATGACGAGGGCGCCGGGTCAGCACCGTCTGCGTGCCGCGCCCATCGCCACCGCGCCCGTGCCGGCCGGCCTGCGCCGGCTGCGCCAGGTAATCTTGCCCCGCACCCCTGCCACTCCCAACACCCTGACCTACCCGCACTCCCACCGAGACACCGCCTCATCATTCCCGCGCCAACGGAAATCCGGGCATGTGCCCACCAACGCTGTAGGGGCGCAACATGTTGCGCCCGTTCCCCTGCACAGCGGGGGGACCCTTGGTATAGACGTAAAGGTCTCCTTCGCAAACCCCGTCCCCCTGCTGCGCGGGGGGGCCATAGGGGGGCCAGTGAGTAGGCCCTTCCACCACACCACCCATCAAGTGCATCCTGCCATCCAGGTTCCGCCCCGCCCGCGGTCTTGCTCCACCGCCGGCACGGGCTTCCGCCACCACCACCCCTCCCGCGCGCCCCCACTACGCCGGAAGACAACACATCCCCTCCCCTGTGCGTCAGCACGGGGGAGGGCTAGGGAGGGGGCCACCAACCACCGGCCGCTGGTCAGCGGTGACCGGCGCGTATCGCCCACCACCATCGCTCCCCTTCCCTGAAGGGAAGGGGACGGGGGTTAGGTCCACCCTACTCCCCCTCGCCACATGGTGGAGCGGGGGCCGGGTGACGGGCCAAAGCCGCACCACACCTGGCACTATCCGTGCGGCTTTGGCCCGTCAGAGGGTGAGGCCCGCCGACCGCCCCCTACCCGCCCCGCGCCAAGTTCAGCGCCAGCAGCCGCTCCAACAGCGCCTCGCCGCCCAAATCCGCCGGCCACCCGTAGGCCGCCAGCACCGCCGCGTCCAGCCGCCGGTGCGCCAGGTCCAGCCACGTCGGACGCGCATTGTAGAGGTTCGTCAGCGTGCGCCGCTTCAGCTCCCGCGCCGCCGCGCCCGCCGGATCGAGCCAGCGGTCCCGCAGCGCCACCAACTCTCGCGCCGCCGCGGCAATCGCCTCGACCCGCGGATCGTCCGCCGGCTCCTGACCCGGCGGCCACGGCAGCGGGAACGTCTCGAACGTCGTCGTTGGCGTGTAGCGAAACCCGCTCTCCGCCTCCCGCAGCTGCGTACCCGTCGCCCGCGCCCATAGCTCGTGCGCCGTCGAGTGCAGCACCCCGAAGAAATAGTCGTCGTCCCGTGCAAAGACGCACGTGGCGCCATCCGGTAGCGTCCCGGCGTATAGCCACACGAAGAGACGGTGCTTGGAGACGCGCGGCGTGCAGATGAAACGCGGAAGACCTGCTAAGGCATTTCGCATATCCGGGGCAGGACGAGCGTGGAGCCACCATCGGTTACGCTCCAAGGAGCTTCGTACCCGATCCCTAGCCGGTTTGACCAACGCACGCACATACTCAAAAGGCTGTTCATAAAGCGCAGCCTCTGCCTCAGGCATTTCTACTCCGAAGTCAATGATCCACATGTCACGGGAACGACGGGTAACGTCCAATGCGTTTATCCAAGGGCAGAGCACGTCACTATTTGGCCTGCCGTTAGCGTTGATCGGTGCCGCAAGCATTTCGTCTACCAACGAGCGAGGGATTTCAAAGCGACCCTTCTTCATATCTCCAATGAAGGCAAGGCCGTCATTCTCTAACAGCCGTCGGGCCTGGGTCAGGTCCGCGGCGCTCGTCAGGTTGGCGTTGATCGTCTTCACCGGCTCGCCGTCGAGCGTGTACGACTCCTCGGCGCCGGCATCGAAACCCACCATCGAGACCCGCACCGCCGCGCCGTCCAGCACCCACTTCCGGTCGCTCCACGCCATGAAGATGTCGCCCGTCGCCTTGATCCCCTCCAGCACCCGCCGGTTGGCCCCGCCGCGGATCGCCTGCGTCGCCAGCAGCCCCGCCCGCTGCACCTGCCCGTCGGCGATCAGCCCCCGCGCCCGCTCGAACCAGTAGCACACCAGGTCGGCACCGCCTGGCACGCGACCGGAATAGAGTGCCCGCAACTGCCCTACATACTGATCCCCAAGCTCCGATAGCATCCTCTTATTGCCCAGGAAGGGCGGATTGCCGATGATGATGTCCGCCGCCGGCCACGCCGGTTCCACCGGCCGCCCCTCTGCATCGGCGGCGAGCACGGCGTCCGTGCGCCGGATGTTGTCCAACGGCTTCAGAATCGGCTTGTCGGGAATCCCGAACCCGTTTTCGTGCAGCCACTGGATGTACCCGATCCACACCACCACCGACGCCAGCTCGTGCGCGTAGGTGTTGACCTCGATCCCGTAGAGCTGGCCCGGCTGCACCTGCGGCAGCAGCCCCGACAGCCGCGCGTGCTGCGCCGCAAACAGGCTGACCTCCTTCTCCAGGTCGAGCAGCCGCTTCAGCGCCACGTACAGGAAGTTCCCACTGCCGCACGCCGGGTCCAGCACGCGAATCGCGGCGATCTCACCCGCGAATTCCTGCAGCAGCCGCGCCAGTTCCCGTTCCAACTCCCGCTCACGGCGCGTCCGCAGCCCGCGGTTCGTCTGCGCACCCCCGCTGGCCCCGTCGCGCCGCGCGATCAGCTCCTCGGCCTGCTCCCGCACCGCCGCCCAGCGCCGCCGCAGCGGCGCGATCAGCACCGGCTCGACGATCAGCAGGATGTCCTCCCGGCTGGTGTAGTGCGCCCCCAGCTGCGACCGCTTGTCCGGGTCCAGGCTGCGCTCGAACAGCGTCCCGAAAATCGCCGGCTCCACACTGGCCCAGTCGAGCCGGGCCGCCCGCTCCAACACCGCCAGGTCCGCCGTCGTCAGCTCCAACGTCCGGCTATCCGCAAACAGCCCGCCGTTGAAGTACGCAATTTCATCCACCCCGAAGAAGCCGCCGGCCCGCATCTTGGCAAATAGCTCCCGCAGCAGCTCCCGGAAGACCGCCGGCCGTCGCCGCGTCCGCGCCACCAGCCGCGTAAACAGCCGTCGCGGCAGCAAGTCAATGTCCTCCGCGAACAAGCAGAACAGCAGGCGCATCAGGAAGTGGGCGGCGCGCTCCGGGTCCACGCCCCGCTGCCGCAAGCTCTCGGCCAGCGTGGCGAACTCCGCCGCGGCTTGCTCGGTGACGTATTCGGCCGTCCGCTCCGGCCGCAGCTGCTCCGGCGCGCCGAACACCGCCCGCAGCACCTCCAGCGGCGGCAAGGCGCTCCCCTCGGTCGCTACCGGCGCGGCCAGATCGGCCAAGTTGAAGGCGTGTACCCGCTTGGCCGTCCCCGTAAAGTTCGTATGCACCTCGAACCGGTCGAGATCGCAGACGACCAGCAGCGGCGGGTTGTCCAAGTCCTCGCGGTACTGGAGCAGCTGCTGGTAGGCCGCCCGCAAGTTGGCGTGCTTGCCCTTGTATTCCCAGGCGAACCGACCCCGCTTCCACACGTCCGCCCAGCCCTGGCCGCCCGAGGTCTTGGTCGCGCCCTTCTCGAAGGCATAGTCCTCGCCGGTGGGGTCCGCCTCATTCGGCGTCTGCTCCCCCAGCAACCGGCACAGATCAATAAAGTGCTCCTGCGCCGCCGCGCGCTCCGTCCGCCTCGACGCCGACCACTTCGCAATGAACGCCGGCACCGTCACCTCAGCCATCCGTCTCTCCCTACCCAGTGGTCAGTGGCGAGTGGTCTGTGGTCGGCCCTCACCACTCATAAGGATAGGTGACACTAGGAGCACCGAGCGCCGCGCAAACTCCCCTTCCCTGGAGGGAAGGGGCCGGGGGTTAGGTCCAACCCTACTCCCCCCTCTCCACATGGTGGAGAGGGGCCGGGGGTGAGGACTAGCCCGCCACGAGCGCACCGACCGCCGCCCGGTCCGGCAAGGCGACCTGAGCACCCATAGCGGTAGTCGCCAGCGCACCGACCGCACACGCAAACCGCACCGCCGTATCGAGCGCCTGGCCCTCCGCCAAGGCCACCGCCAACCCGCCCACAAAGCCGTCACCGGCGCCCGTCGTATCAATCGTGTCCACGCTCCACGCCGGTACGTGCATGGCTCCGTCAGCCGTCACGACGTAAGCACCCCGGGCACCCAATGTGAGAATGACCCGCGCATAGCCCAGACGCTGCAAACCCTCGGCCCAAGCAGCGGGCGAATCAGCGGTCAGCCCAGCGGCCCGGCCGATCAGCGCCGCCTCACCCTCATTGACCACGAGCGTATCCACCACCGCGCTCCACGCCGCCGACAAAGGCATTGCCGGCGCGGCGTTCAAGACGGTCCGGATACCACGGTCGCGCGCCAGACGGAAGGCGGCCAGGGTAGCCTCGGCCGGCACCTCGCACTGACCAACGACGACCTCGGCGCCCGCCAGCAGTCCCTCCTGCGCCTCTACGTCGTCCGCCGTCAGCGCCATGTTGGCGCCCGGCGCCACGGCAATCGCGTTCTCTCCCGCCGCATCTACAAAGATTAGCGCCACACCCGACGGCTCGCTGGGATCACGCCCTAGACCGGCCGTGTCAATGCCATACCGCCGGAGGTTATCGCGCGCCGCCTCGCCGAACGAATCGACGCCTACCTTCCCGATCAACCGCACCGTTGCGCCGAGCTGCGCCGCAGCGACCGCCTGATTCGCTCCCTTGCCACCAGGGGTCGTGAGGAACGACCCGTCACCGACCGTCTCACCGGGGCGCGGCAGGTGCGGCGTCTGCACCACCATGTCGGTGTTCACACCGCCCACCACCACCACGACCGGCGCCATCCCCCTCACCTTCACCCACCCCACCGGCCTACCCAAGCCACCCAAGCCACCAGCAGCCCCGGAGTCATGAGCCAGCAGTGTGGATTGTACGCCAGAGCAATCTAGGAGCACTATCAACTGCGGCATCCGACCGCGCTGGACAGGCGCATCAGGCGAGCGCTGGCCTAGGGGCTAGCCGCGGCCGGCTTATCCTGCGGTGGCGTCGTGCTCGGCTGCCCCGACCTTGACGATGGAAGCCACCACAGCACGATCAGCAGCGTGGCCCACAGTACCACATTGATCCCGGCGATCCGATCCGGCGTCAGTATCCCCAGCACGCTGCTTACACACTCCCCGCAGGGTAGCCCCACCAAGCCACCGGAATGCAGCAGATTGGCCGTGTACGTGATGCTCCAGCCCACAAACCAGGGGAGCAGGCGGCGATGATGTATGACTGCAACCACCATGAGGGGGAAGAAGGGCAGCAAGTGACGCTCGTGGATCTGCGTAGGCAGCATGAAGAAGCTGGCATAGACGGCAGCGGCCGCAGCGGCCCAGTATTGTGGCCCGCGCCGCCACATCCAGACGAGCACCAGCAGATAGGCCGCGGCAAACGCCGCCAAGCCAATCACCCGCCGCGGCAGAGTACCCCACAACGGCCGTAGATCGGATTGCCGGCGCTCCTCTGGGTCTACGGTTAGCCACCAAAAGTTGTAGGCATCATTTGTGGGGCGGGGGGCACTACCGAAGGAGCCAAGCCGCTCCAGACCACCAGCCTGCCCACTGCTGCGGATGATATACCCCCCTTGTCCCACTAGGAGAAACGGCAGGGCCGCCAGCACAAGCACGGAAACCAGCACTTCCCCACTATGGAGCATGCGCAGCAGACCAACACGCTGCCATTGCAGCAGGCCAAACACCGGCAATAGGATGAATGCCTGTACCTTCACCAGCCCGGACAGCGCATAGGTTACCGCGCTGCGCCGAACTTGCCCGCGGGCAGCGGCCATAAAGGCAGCGATCTGGCCCAAGCTGAACAACGAGTCGATTTGGCCCCACCAGGCAGACACATAGATCATGGCCGGATGCAGCAGGATCGCGGCGGCTGCCGCCACGCCCCAACGTGGACCGACGATCTTCCTGGCCCAGTGGTACACCAGCACACCAATGAGCAGATCGGCAGTGCAGGCAGCTACCTTTACAAGTACCGTGTATGTGACGGAGTCCAAGGCAGCAGCGAGTCCTGGCTCCAGAAATGAAAAGACCGGGTTAATGAGGCGAGCAAGCTCGGCTACACACCACAACAGTAGCACCGACAGCGGCGGGTAGTTCACACCAGACAGTTCATAAACTTGCAGGAGACCGTGCTCGACGGCGAACAGCCCCCAGGTCTTGAGCGCCGCTATATCCGAGGCATAACCCGGCTGTTCCAGCAATGGAATACGGACGGCTGCCGCAAGCGCTACCAAG
Source organism: Chloroflexota bacterium (assembly GCA_965220865.1). Classification (GTDB taxonomy): domain Bacteria; phylum Chloroflexota; class UBA11872; order UBA12225; family JAJDUF01; genus JAJDUF01. The sequence goes on along the minus strand of OZ244848.1, from coordinate 40,931 downwards.
GCACCACAGAGCCAGTCATAGCGATCTGCGCGGCCGTTGGGACCGGTTTGGGATATCGGACGAGCCAACAGAGCCTTCACAGCAGGCCGCATTTTAACCGGTCCTTCGCTGGTTGAGGTGCGTTCCATTACACTTTAGCCATACTCAGCCGCTCCGCAATCAGGATGTTACCGAAGACCACCAGATACACCATCGCAGCCACCTAACCGCATGTCACAACGTATAGTCCGTCCGAGATTTCCCGCACTGTACAGTTGGATGACGACTCGCTATCGGCGTCCCTTGATGGCTGCCGTACTGACGCTCATAAGCATGCAATGGGCCACTCAGCCTCTTGCGCTCACGGAATCGTTGCAGTCGCTCGCCAATGGTAGCCCCATCGCTCTCGCGCTCTGCTATGCCACGTGGTGGTCGCTGCTGCTGTGGATACAGCTTGCCACTGACCGATGGGGTGGCAACGAGAGGCCCGCTCTATCTCGGCGTTATCGGCGCCCCTTGCTGGCCACGGCGCTAACTCTCGTCAGTGTGCAATGGGCTGTTCAGCCCTTTTGGGTCATGGAATCGTTGCCGCCGCTTGCTATTGGTCACTTCGTCGTTCTCACACTCTGCTACGCCACGTGGTGGTCCCTACTGCTTTGGACACAGTTCGCCATTGGCCGATGGGACAGCAGCGAGAGGACCACTCCATCCCCACCCTAACGCACCCCGCACCGCCCCAAAGTCTCGTGCCTCCTTCTAGGAGCGGACCATCTTACGCGCTATTTCAATTCCGGTCGCCTCCCCTGCCAGGACAGATGAAGCCAGTCATCATCCACCGCTACCACGCGAGAGAGCGCCGGGCGGTGCGGCCATGACCCGCTCCACGTGTACCCGCAACCGCTCGCGGAACGTCGCCGGCGCGAAGCGGTCCGCTTGCCGCCGGCACGCCGCCGGATCGAACCACGCCGGATCAAACGCGGCCATCACCTCGGCCAGCGCCCGTCCCGTCGGCTCCGTGAAGAACGAGCCGGTAACACCGGGCACAACCGTTTCCAAAGCACCGCCCGCGCCATAGGCAATCACGGGCTTACCCGCAGCGTTGGCCTCCAGCGGCGTCAGGCCGAAGTCCTCCTCGCCTGGAAAGAGCAGGGCACGGCAGCCAGCCAGCAGCTCGGCGACGGCCGCCTCGGACTGGTACCCCAGAAATCGCACGGTCGGACCGGCGAGGCGGCGGAGACGCGGTTCGTCTCCACCTGCACCGACGATCACCAACTCCTCCTGCAGCGCGTTGGCGGCAGCAATAGCCAGGTCCACGCGCTTGTAGGCCTCGAAGCGCGACACCACCAGCCAGTACCGCCCCGGCGCCGGCGCGCGCTGGCGAAAGCGGTCGGTCTGCACCGGGGGATAGACCACCTCTGCCGGGCGCTCGTACACCCGCGCGATCCGCCGGGCAACGTGCCGTGAAATCGCAACAAAGGAGTCCACGCGGTCGGCCGCCGCCCGATCCCAGCGGCGCAGCGCCGCACGCAAGGGCCGCTCGCCCAACCGCAGCGCGAGCGGTAGGTGATCGCGAGCGGTACCCGGCGCATAGCCCCACAAGAACCGCGGCGGCGTGTAGCAGTAGCACACGTGCCGCGCGCCCGGCGGCGCCGCGACGGCCTTGGCGCCGAAACTGGCCGACGAGAGCACGAGGTCATAGCCGCGCAAGCGCAAAGCGCCGAATACCAGCGGTTGCCAGAGGGCATAGAGCCGCTGCCAGCGCCGCCGGCCGGGCAGGCGGTCCACCCAGGTCGGGCGGATGTCCATGTCGCGAAATGCGGCCGGCAGCCGGTCCCGCACGTAGAAGAGGGTGAATATCGGCGCCTGCGGCCAGATGGCGTGCATCTCCGCCAGCGCCCGCTCGGCGCCACCGTAGACGTAGAGGTAGTCATGGACCAGCGCTACACGCATCGCACCCCGATTATAGTGGCCAGCGGTCAGAAGCCACCGGCCGCAGCCGCTGTGCCCATTGGAGGAGATACGGGCTGATACACTAGCTCCGACCGATGGTCTGTTGGTCGAGATCGTCGGTACCGAGTCGAGAGATTAAACATGGCAAGAGCAGATTTAATCCTGAGCTTGGTACGGGCTGGCACACGGGGTAACCAGGCCCAGTTCCAGAAAACCGTTGAAGCGCTCGCTGCCGATGAGCGTGCAAAGAAACACACAATCTTGGCTGATCGACTCCTTGCACAGCTTCAGACAAGCAATAACGGACGCTCTAGGCCGCCTACCCCATCGTCCACACGTACACTTGCCGGCCCGCTCGTGACCGAGGTGGTCCCGATACGTCGTCTCGAAGATATGATCTTGCCTGCTGAGGCTGAAGCAGTCATTCGCGAGTTGGTAGAAGAACAGCACCGGGCCGACCTACTTCGGTCGTATAACCTCGAGCCGCGCCATCGAGTGCTGCTGGCCGGACCACCTGGAAACGGCAAGACCTCGCTTGCAGAGGCAATTGCCGATGCCCTGAGCGTGCCGCTCATGGCGGTACGCTACGAAGCGGTAATTGGCAGCTATCTAGGGGAGACAGCACAGCGAATCAATCAGGTCTTCGAGCATGCTAGATCGCGACACTGTGTGCTGTTCTTCGACGAGTTCGACTCGGTTGGAAAGGAACGAGGTGACCTCCATGAGACAGGAGAAATCAAGCGCGTCGTTAGCTCGTTGCTGCTCCAAATCGATGCTCTGCCCAGCTATGTGACCGTCGTGGCGGCAAGCAATCATCCTGAACTACTTGACCGCGCAGTGTGGCGCCGCTTCCAGGTCCGCCTGGAATTGCCAATGCCGAAACAAGGACAGATCGAGGAATGGTTCAAGCGGTTCGAGAAGCAAACGGAGCACACATTGGGTCTTTCCCCTCGTAGTCTGGCGCGAAGATTGCGGGGATTGAGCTTTGCGGAAGTCGAGGACTTTGGAGCCGATGTGCTGCGGAGAATCGTGCTGGACCAACCGAGCGCGGACGCCAAGAGTATTGTCGAGCGGCGCTTACACCACTGGAAGAAACGGTATACCCTCAATAATTCCGCTGCTACTGAAGGGAATATGTAATCATGGCTGACTATCCACTGCTCGTCTTTCCAAACCTGGCGCACGCCGAACGTGAGAAACGCCGCGGTGGTGGCGGAAAAGGGATTCGTTTGCCGGACGCACCTCGGCAAGCCCAACGTCTGGGACCACAATTTAGCCGGCTTCAAGAGGCTGTGGAACAGAAGCGACTCGCTCTGCAAGACAACTCACTCGGAATTCAACCGGAGCAGGTCTTGGTGCTTGAGACCATCGGTCCAATAGAAAATTTTATCAATGCCATGAGCAGGATTAAGGGCCTGGAATGGCTTGGAGAGTTCGAGCTTGACGACATCGAGCCCAAGTATGGCTTTGAAGACGAAAATGATCCGCAGAAACAATTGGAGGGGCAACTCTTCCTGGTCATGACAGATCAACGTGCCCTGCATGAGATACAGAGACTCTTTACCAAATGGCAAGAAGAACCGGAAGCAAAATTCCCCTACGGTCTTGCGAAGTTGAAACATGCCTTTACGCATCTCTATACCATAAAGCCTTGGGGTATAGAGAATCGGATTGGAGAGACCGGCATCTTGGAAGACTGGAAGGACCGCTTACAGTATGGTGAGCAGATCGTCCCATTCGAAGTGGAACTCTGGTATCGGGAAAGCTCAGAGCGGCGACAACAGGCCGAATCTCAATTGCATAGCACCATCGAATCCCTAGGTGGCCAGGTGGTCCAGCAATGCGTCATTCCCGATATTGCCTATCACGCCATCTTGGGGAGGATACCTATTGCTCAGGTGCAAGAGACTGTTGAGCAACCGGAAGTACGCCAGAACGTCAGATTGCTTCAGTGCGAGGATGTCATGCACCTGCGCCCGGTCGGGCAGTGTGCGATTCGCGTGTCGGAGTACATGACAGAGACGGATACTCTGGAAGAGGAACAGCAGTCAGGGCTTCCGCAAGGCGAACCTATAGTTGCCCTGCTCGACGGCTTGCCCCTGACGGGACACCGGTTACTCAATGGGCGGTTGATCATTGACGACCCGGATGGATATGAAAGCGCGTACCAAGCGCAAGAACGTGTTCACGGGACCGGCATGGCATCACTCATCTGTCACGGAGACTTGAACGAAAGTAGCAAGCCTTCTGGAAGGCTCGTATACGTCCGGCCAATCATTCAACCTCGCAGAGATTTTGACGGACAATTGGTCGAAGAATCGATTCCTGAGGGAATCTTGCCGGTTGACCTGATGCATCGAGCGGTGCAGCGGATATGTGAAGGTGAGAGCGGCGAGCCGCCGACAGCACCGAGCGTGCGCGTCATTAGCCTGTCCGTGTGTGACCGCTCCCGTCCTTTCGTCCGCGAGATAAGCCCCTTGGCACGGCTGCTAGACTGGCTCGCATGGAAGTACAACGTCCTGTTCGTCGTCAGTGCCGGCAACCAGCTTCGTGACCTCGAGTTGGACATTCCAAGACCGGCCTTGAGTACGCTTACAGCCGATGATCTTGAAAATGCCGTGATCAAAGCCGTCGCAGCGGATACTCGTCACCGCCGTCTGTTGTCACCAGCCGAGACGCTGAACGGACTTACGCTTGCGGCCACCCATGCGGATTCCTCACCACAATCTCCAAACCCCAGTCACATAGACCCTTTCACGCAAATAGGGCTGCCAAGCGTGACCAGCGCTCATGGGCCAGGATACCGGCGTAGTATCAAGCCCGACATACTGCTACCGGGCGGCCGGCAACTCCTCTCCGAAAAACTGGGAACCACCCATACCAATGGTACCCTAGAACTCCCGCGCTCCAACCTTACTCCCGGGCAGAGCGTAGCCTACCCTGGTCAAGAAGGTCTATTGAATGAGACTAATCATACGAGAGGTACCAGCAACGCCGCTGCTCTGGCCTCACGAGGCGCAGGATTCCTGCACGAAGTCCTAGAGCAACTCCGCGCAGAACCGGAAGGAAATCCGCCCCCGGAATACGATGCGGTTCTCATAAAAGCATTGCTCGTGCATGGCGCAGACTGGGGGAGTGCTGGGAAGCTGTACGAGGCGATCCTAAAGAATCCTCAAAATAGCCGAAAATTCAAGGAATATACCGGTCAGTTCTTGGGATATGGAGCGGCGAACATTGCCAAGGTCATGACTTGTACGGATCAGCGAGTCACGGTCCTAGGATTTGGTGAACTTGACGATGGTGAGGCGCACGAGTTTCGTCTGCCACTGCCCCCCAGCCTTAGAGCAAAGACCAAAAGGCGGCGTTTGACGATCACTCTGGCTTGGCTCACACCCGTGAACAGCAGGAATCAGAAGTACCGTATCGCTCACCTTTGGTTTGACCCCAAGGCAGACAACCCAATCGCACCGAATCGTATGTACGCCGATCATCGTGCGGTGCAAAGAGGCACGGTGCAGCATGAAGTCCTTGAAGGGCGCAATGCCGTAGCTTTTGATGATGGGGATAACATCGCCATCAAAGTAAACTGCCGTGCCGATGCCGGAGATATAACCGAACCGATACGTTATGGCCTGGCTGTGACGCTGGAACTTGCCGAGGACATCAGTGTCCCACTTGTCAGTTTTCCAATCTATCAAGAGGTACGTGATCGGTTGGCCGTTCGGGTCCCAGTCCCAGTGCAAGATGCAAGTTCTGGATGACTACCACCATCAAGGCCAACCCCGCCGGCAAGCCCCCGCAGCGTCGAAGGACGGAACGGTAGACTAGCCCCCTGAGGTAAAAACAAGCGATGTGTGGCATCTTCGGTGTTGCCGGCGCCGAGCGTTCGGCAGTGGAAATTACGGCGCAGTTGGAGCGCATGGCGGCCGCCCTCGTGCATCGCGGCCCCGACGATTGGGGTACCTGGCAAGACCCCGCAGCCCGCGCCGGCCTCGGCATGACCCGTCTGAGCATCCTCGACGTCGCGGGCGGGCACCAGCCACTCGGCAACGAGGACGGCTCTATCCAGATCGTCTTCAACGGCGAGATCTACAACTGCCGCGAGTTGCAAGCGGAGCTAGAGGCCAAAGGTCACCGCTTCGCTACGCGCACCGATACCGAGAGCATCGTCCACCTTTATGAGGAGGAGGGCGAGCGCTGCGTCGAACGGCTCGACGGCATGTTTGCCTTCGCCCTGTGGGATAGTCGGCGCCGGCGCTTGCTCCTCGCCCGCGACCCGTTGGGCAAGAAGCCGCTCTACTACGCCCAACTCGGCGCGGAGATGATCTTCGGCTCCGAGTTGAAGGCGCTGCGCCTGCACCCGCAGCTGTCGGACGCGCTCGATCTGGAGTCCGTCAACACCTACCTCGCCCTCGGCTATACGCTAGCCCCGCGCACAATCCTACGCGACGTGCGCCAAGTCCCTCCCGGCACGGCGCTCGTCTTCGAGGACGGCACCCTCCGTCAGCGGCGCTACTGGGAGCCGTCACCGGGCCACCTGAACGCCGCGTCAGAAGAAGAGTATGTCGAGCAGTTTCAGGCGCTCATCGAGCAAGCCGTCCACAAGCGCCTGCTCTCCGACGTGCCGTTGGGGGCCTTCCTCAGCGGCGGCATCGACTCCAGCACGATTGTCGCCGCCATGCAACGGCTCACCCCGGAGCAGGTCCACACGTTCTGCCTCGGCTTCGAGGAGCGCACCTACGGCGAGCAGACCTACGCCGCCACGGTCGCCAACCATCTCGGCACGGCGCACCGCGAGCTGACGATGCCGTTGAGCAACGTGGTCGAGGACCTGCCGACGATCCTGTGGCACCTCGACGAGCCGATGGCCGACACCTCCGTGCTGCCCCAGTACTACCTGAGCCGCTTCACCCGCCAGCACGTCACGGTGGCGCTGTCCGGCGATGGCGGCGACGAAGTGCTGGCCGGCTACGTGACCTACCTCGCCAACCGCATGCGGCCCTGGTACCGCCTGGTGCCTGGTCCTCTCCGCCGCGGCGTCATCGCGCCGGTGGTGCGTCGGCTGCCACCGTCCTATCACAAGGTCGGCTTCGACTACATGGCACGGCGGTTTGTCGAAGGAGCAGAGTTGGAGCCGGATGCCGCACACTACTGGTGGCGGGTGCTCTTCACCGACGACGAGCGGCGGCGCATCTTGGCCCCGGAGGCTCGCCGGCTGCTCGGCGACCACTCACCATTCGCCGACTACCTCGCCGCGGCCCCCAAACGGGACGAGTTCGCCGGCAACGACCGCTTCCTCTATCTCGATCTGAGCACGTACCTACCGAACGACATCTTGGTGAAGGTGGACCGCACGAGCATGGGCAACTCGCTCGAGGCGCGGGCGCCCTTCCTCGACCGGCGCGTCGTCGAGTTCCTCCTGAGCGTGCCCCCCTCGCTCAAGCTCCGTGGCCTGACGAGAAAATACCTCTTGCGCCGCGCCACGCAAGGGAGGCTCCCCAAGCACATCATCGCCCGCCGCAAGCAAGGCTTTAGCGCCCCGGTCGCCATGTGGTTCCGGGACATGCTCGGCGCGACGCTCCACGATACGGTCTTGGCACAACCGCTACCGTGGTTCGATGCCGCGGCAGTGCGGGCGATGGCCGACGAGCACCTCACCGGCCGGGCCGACCACGGGTACAAGCTGTGGGCGCTCGTCGTTCTACACCAGTGGCACGAGCAGTCTCGCCGCGCGCTGGCCACCATCCCGGACCGCCCGGCCACCGAGCCGAAAGCCGCCCCGGTCAACAACTAACAGCGCCGCTGACCGGCCAGGTCAGCACAATCCGATGGTGGTCAAGGCGGTGTGGACCCGGCCGTCGGAGGGGCTACCGAGCGGCGCGGCTAGCGCGACCTCGGTCTCCAAGCCATCTTCATATAGGTATCGCCGCGCTCTAGCTCATCGAGCATTTGCCGCAAACGCTCTTCCCGCGTGGCCTCGCGTTTGGCGCTCGTAATCCAGCCAATATAGTCGTTCCGCTGGTAGGGCGGGCGACTGCGGTACGCTTCCAGCAGCCCATTCCGCGCGAGGGCATCCGCCACGAACGTGGGCATGGGATAGCGCGGCCGGCGCGGACGCGATGCTCCCGTGGTCATAGCCGCTCGTCGCCTTCCTATGCATCATCTCGCCCCCGCCCGCCTCCAGCGGACTCCCCCTCTCCACGCATGGAGAGGGGGGCCGGGGGTGAGGTGTGCCCAGTCCGGCTACTGCTCTAGCGAGACGCCCCGCAGATCGAGCCACGTGACGGGATGGATGACGTGGCCCTTGACGCTCTTGTGGAGCGCGTTGATGTTCGGCCAGTGGAAGGGAACAACCAGGCCAAACTCGTTCGAGACGATCTCCTGGATGCGCCCGTAGATCGCTGTGCGCTGCGCCGCGTCCTGCTCGGCCCGGCCTTTGGCGATCAGCTCGTCCACTTCCGCGTTCTTGTGGAACGACTCGTTCCACTTGGCCTCGGAGTGCAGCATGATCGAGCAAAGCTCATCAATGTTGGGGCGCCACTGCCAGTTGACGATGCAGAACGGCACCTTCAGCCACACCTGTGACCAGTACACGTTATCCTCGTGCCGCTCGATCTTCAAGTTGATCCCGGCCTGCTTGGCCTGCTCTTGGTAGGCCAGCGCCAGCGCCTGATGGTCGGGTCGCTTGGCATTGTTGTGCAGCACGATCTCTTGGTCGAAGTCGAAGCCCGCATCCGTTAACAACTGCTTGGCCTGGGCCAGGTCCTGCTCACGCGGGGCCAGAGAGTCGTTGTGCTCGGGCACGATGGGGGCAATCGGATCGTCGTTACCGATTGATCCGAATCCAGAGAACACCGCCTGCCGCAACGCCTGCCGATCCGCGATCAGCTTGAAGGCGGTCCGCACCCGGTTGTCCTGGAAAGGCTCCAGCTGCGTGTTAGTCACGAGATCGGTGAACGCCCCGCTTTCCTTCACTTCCACGCTCGTATTCGAGTTCGACTGGAGCTGCGGCACGACATCCATGCTCACGGTGAACATCATGTGGATCGAGCCGCTGATGAGCGCCGCCGCCTGCGCGCCCTGCTCCTTCATCACTTGGAAATGCACCTCGTCCACGAGCGGACGATCCGTCTGCCAGTAATCCGGGTTGCGGACGATGATCGTCCGTTCGTCGGGCTTGAACTCCTGCATCTTGAACGGCCCCGTCCCCGACGGCTCCGACTTGAGCTGCTCCGGCGTGCGGTCGCTCGCCACAATGGACGCCTGCCGGGGCGACATCAAGGCCGGGAACGTGGCATGTGGCCCTTTCAAGGTGAACCGCACCGTGCGCGGGTCCACCGCCTCAATGTCCTGGATGGGGTCTACCACGCTGCGGATCGCCGACTTGGTTTCGGGATCGAGCAGCCGCTTGAACGTGAAAACCACGTCGTCGGCGTTGAACTCTTTCCCATGGTGGAACTTCACGCCCTGACGCAGCTTAAAAGTCCACACGGTTAAGCCGTCGTTCGACGACCAGGACTCGGCCAGCTGTGGCTCGTATTCGAGCTTGGGATTCAGGTGGACCAGGTTGTCGTGCGTATTCATGTTGAGGATATAGGCTTCGCCATTGTTCATGATCGCCGGGTCCAACCCTGACGGCGTGCCCGGCGTGCCCACCCGCAGAATGCCTCCCCGCTGCGTCTGCGGCGGCGCCTGCGTCGGCTGCTCGGCGGCTTGCTCCGATTGCTGCTCCGGCGGCGGCGGTGCCGCTTCCTCAGTTGGTCCGCAAGCGACCACCCCCACCGTCGCCGCTCCGACGACGAGAAAGTGACGACGATCTAAGCTCAAACCATCAGGCATACCATGCTCCTTACGTTGTTGTTTGCTCGGCTCCGTGCCGAACCTTCATGTCGCTCGAGAACGTCCTTGATGTCCCCAGGGTCTTCCGATACGTCCCAGGACCAGCGACCGAAACCGCCATGTTGGTTGGCCGCCCGCGTCCACTCATCAAGGAAGCGGCGCTTGGTCCGGCTCTGCTCGCTGTCCTGTCCCTTGGTCTCCAGCACCAGCATGGTACCCGACCGGAGACGGATTAGGAAGTCGGGCCGGTACTTCCGCACAACGCCACGATAAACATACAGCACCTCAAAGCCAAGGTGATCGTTCTTGACCCAGGCGTCGACCGCGGGGTTGCGGTCAAACTCGAAGGCTTCCGACGCCTCCCACGTGCTGTCATAGACGCATGAATTGATATGGCTCCGTTTGGTGTACGCACACGGCTTGCCAGTCCACCACGTCTTCATGTCGGCAGTGGAGCGAAATGGATGGTCCCGGTCGAACACCAGCTCCAGCCGCTCGGTATTCTCGAAGCGAATCGCCTCCCAGATATGCTGAACCACTTTGGTCATGTTCAGGGTGATGATGAGGCGCCGTCTCAGATCATCCTGATAGAACAAGGCCGGGGTAATACTAATCTTGTCGAAGCGAATGAACTGTTCGACCAAGTACACAAGCTGGGCAATGTGGGAGTGCCGACTGCCGCGCCAGCTTGCCTGCATCTGGTCGTAAACGCGGCGCGCGACCTCGAAGACGACCTTTTGCGTGCGGTACTCCCGCGCCAACTGGTCCAAGTCTATGTCACTGATCTTCGAGACGTCGGGCTTCCCATCAACTACCGGGGCCAACTCGGCCACCTGTGCAGTCTCGCTGGCGTTCAGGGCTAACGACTCTACCCCATCCCAATCCAATGCGAGGCGCGGACGGTAGACGTGCTCGATGCGGACGATATTCGGCCATCTGATCTCGAACTCCGCCTTGGCAGCAACCGGCTCAATGGCCGTCTTGGGCTGCGGCGGCTCCGGTATGACGTCTTCATTGGATTCGTGCGGCAGGAATGTGAACGGCACACCGAAGATATTGACGTACTCCGGATCAAACATTCCGGTAGTAGGGTCCACCTCGTAGGAGGTGCGTCGCAAGCCCCGTCCGACCACCTGCTCGCAGAGCAGTTGACTACTGAAGGCACGCAGTCCCATGATATGCGTCACCGTCTTGGCGTCCCAGCCTTCGGACAGCATCCCGACGGAAATCACGTTTTGGATCTGCTCGCCCGGTTTCCCGACCCGGCCGACCGTATCCACCTGCGAGCGCAATAGCTCGGCCCGCTCCTTCCTGGTCAGCTTGCGCGTTCGGTCGTCCTCCGATTGCGCGGCAACCCCATGCTGGTCCACCTGGGCAATCGGCTCATCGGCAGCCTCAGCCTCGGCCAGCACCTTGGAGTCAATGTGTAGGGTGCGCTGGGAGTTGCATAGCTCATCTATCAGCACTTCCTTCCGGTCGAAAGCGTGCTTGACCCGTGCCGCCGTCTCGGTGCGGTTGGCGACCGTTATCATCACCGGCGGAGTCTTGACCCCCTGCTCCTGCCAACTCTTGGCCGTCTCCTGCCAGTCGTAGCCGAGCAGGTAGTAGCCATTGGTCACGAGATCGGGCAGCGGATCGTGGGGTTGCGCTTTCCGGTTCAGGTCGTCCTTCACCTCCGGGTCGTTGTAAATATGGTAGAGGCGGGACCTGTAGGTTCTCGCGTCGGGTAGGGCATCGTCGCGGACCACCACGCGCGGCGTCTTGACCAACCCGGACTCGATGGCGTCGTTCAGCCCGAAGTCGCTCACGATCCAGCCGAACAGCGCCTCCTCGGAGCTGCTCCTGCCGGATGGCGCAAAGGGCGTGGCCGAGAAGTCATAGCAGGCGAGCAGGCCGCGCGCCTGATGTATCCGGTCCAGCCCACCCACCCATTTGGTCGCCTCCTCAATATCCGACCTGGAGACTCCCCTGAACCCGGACCCGGCCGAGACGCGCCAGGCATGATGCGCCTCGTCGTTGATGACGAGGAGATTGCGCGCCGACGCCAGCTCACCCAACACATCACGGACGTAGGCTGCGTCGCTCTTGGCCCCGCGCTTATCTACGCTGCGCTTCTTGGCGACCTGCTCCGCGGTCTCCCAGTTGAGCGCGTGCCAGTTGCGGACCAGCACCCGGCCCTGACGCAACCGGTCCCACAGGGATGAGGGCACGACGTTGAACTCAGCGTAGTAGTTCTCCGGATGGGCCGGCTCCAACACGGCGAGGCGGCTCTTGACCGTGAGGCCGGGTGCGATCACCAGCACATTCCTGGAGAATCGGGTGTCCTGCGGATAGGTGACCTTGTTCAGGATGTGCCATGCGATGACCATGGCCATGACGACCGTCTTGCCGGCGCCGGTCGCCATCTTGGCGCACAGGCGCTCGAAGGCTCCGCCATCGGAGGGAATGTCTATCCCCACCTTCTCGGCGTCTGCGGCCTCGGTGAGCCAGATCAGCGTCTCGGCGGCCTCCAGTTGGCAGAAGAAAAAGCGGCGCCTCTCGAACTCCTCCGGGTCCGTCCAGTGCTCCAGCAGGCGCTTGGTGATGCCGGTGACACCCGGGTATCCGGCCTCGCGCCAGGCCTGCACGCGCTGGCGAATTCGATTGACCAGCGGAATCTCGACGAAGATGCCGGGGTCGTCGAAGCTCTGGGTGCTGCTAGACGCTACCACATAGCCCGCCGGCCGCCGGCCCTCAGCCAGATCGAAGCGCCGCGTCTCGCGCTCATACCGCCAATACCGGGACGGCTCCGCATACGGCGAGTTGATGATGAGCCGGTCTATGGTTGCTTGGGGCACTACGCCTCCCCCGGCGGGACGAGCGGCTCGATCTGGGCGATCAACTCCGGCAGATCGTCCTGAACCACTTGCCACAGAATATCGAGGTTGATGTCAAAGTAGGCGTGGATTAGACGGTTACGCATGCCAATGACCTGGCGCCAGGGGATTTCCGGATGCGCCTGCTTGGTGTCCGCGCTGACCCGGGACGCAGCCTCGCCGATATTCTCAACTGCCTTCACGACCGCGTGCTGATGCAGGCGGCTCTCCTCGAACTGCGAGAACGTCAACCCGGCGGCGAACTCCAGGGCATCGCGCGCGGCCAGGAGCATGTCGAGCAGGTAGGCGCTCTCGTCACGCTGCATAGACTACCTCGGCGGCCTCCAGGATCGCCCGCCGGCGGATGTAGTTGCGGCTCCGTTCGACCGCCGTGCGCTCGTGCAAGTCCACCTCGCGGCCAAGCACCCGGCTCAGTTCCTCTTGCACCGTTACCAAGCCCATCAGGCTGTGCTTGGCCTCCGAATGAAAGCGGACCAGCACGTCAACGTCGCTGTGCGGTCCGAAGTCATCGCGCAGCACAGACCCAAAGAACGCCAGCTCGACGATCCGCCAGCGCTCGCAAAAGGCGGCCAACTCTTCCCCTGACGCCGCCACCGCCTCTGCGTAGGCACGCTTTGCGCGCTCCCCTTGCCCGGCCATCACTCCACCTCTACCACCTTCAGGCTCTCGATGCCCCGGTCGTCTACGATCTTGACGGCAATGCGCCGGTGCTCGCCCGCCGCGAAGGGCAGCGACTCCGTGCCGCGATAGGCTTCGATCAGGTCCTCGTCTATCTCCGCCTTCAGGTTGCGAGCGAGCCGCGCCCAGCCGTCCCGCGGCCCGGCCATGGGGAAGAAGACCTGGCGCGGGTACAGGCTGCGCCCGTCATAGTCGGTATCCAGCAACCAGACGGCAATCTTGTCTTGGCCGCCCGACTCCACGTCCCCGCTCTTGGTGTTGTAGTAGTCGAAGCCACGCACCTCCACCTGCCACTTGCCGGTGTGCTGGCCCTTGCGTATCTGGTGTACCGCCACGTCCGGTTGTCCGACCAGCCAGAAGCTCTCGTTGCTGGCGCGCTTCCGCTTCAGGTCGTCGGTCAGCAGGTCGGCGTTCATCTGCGCCTTCAGCAGCGTCATGCCCGGCCAGTTGGTCTCGTCAATGTCCTTGGCCGCCTCTGGATCGAACTGGAAGGCGGCGAAGACGACGACCCTCGGCCGCGGCACCAGCGTATGTGCCTCCTCCAGCGCCTCCCCGACCTGTCGTTGCTCCAGCGGCGCGTGCTCCGGGCCGAAGGACACCACGACGCGCTGCACTGTGCGAGCGGCGCCCCCTTCGCGGATGGAGTCCGCGCCCCGGTCGTTCGGCAGCGTCTCACCGTCGGCGTGCAGATAGCGGCAGCCGGCCAGCGGCTCCAGCCGCGCGAAGCGGATATACTGCCCGGCCTTGCCCCGAATGCCCGTCTTCAGCAGCTCGTCGCGCCAGTCGGCTTGGCGCAGCGTCTCACCGGAGCGTGCCACCGAGCTATCGGCAGCAGTCTCCCCCTCCTCTGGAAACTGACCATCATCAACCAAGAACTGCTCCAGCGGCGCCACCGTCGGCGCCGGCACGGCCTCGACGCTGAACGGGCCGCTGACCCGCTGCTTCCGGCGGTCCACGAGCGGCTGGTCGTAGAGCGTCTCCTGCGGCGCGTGCCGCGCAATGGCCGCCTCTATCTCGACTCGCGTCATGCCGTGCCGGATGTCCGGGTTGTTGGCGATGGAACGCAGCGTGATGTGCGGCACGGTCTTGTAGCTGAAGCCGCTGCCCACGCCCTCGGCGGGATGTGCCAATTCGTAGTAGTCGAAGGAGGCGGTCATCAGGCGCTGCTTGGCGAGGGTGAGCGCCACGCGAGACGTGTCGCAGGTAATCCAGCGTCGGCCCCACTGTTCAGCGACATAGGCCGTCGTGCCGGAGCCGCAGGTCGGGTCGAATACCAAGTCGCCGGGGTCGGTCGTCATCAGCATGCATCGTTGAATCGGGGGTATCGATGTTTGGACGACATACACACGTCCCGATGCGCCAGCAGTATCGACCCATATATTTCCAATCGGAAAGGCAAGGAAATCGTTCAAGAATCTTACGTAAGTAAGTCTTTCGCCTTGTGGATACAGTCGCGCCGCTACACTCAGTTTGTCCATTCCGTCTTTCGTCGTTGTCCATCCTCTTGATCCTGAAGGGAAAAACTTCTTGCCCTCCACAGAAACTGGAAAAAACATCGCTGTTCCAGGCCCAGAAGGTCTCCCCTGCCTTTGAGAAGTAACATCTCCGAGTCTATAAGGACGTGAACTCTTCGGCAGTAGATACGGATTTTCTATCTCCTCCTTTGATAGCCTTCTCCGTTTCCCACCAGGTAGTTCGACGAATTGATACATTGAACTTCCTGGGCCACCTAAAGCTTTCTCAGAATAAAGTTGGCGGTATTTCATACCATCAGGGTTCTTTGCATACCAGATCAAATAATCAAGGTTCCCTGACAAATACTTCGATGTCTGTCCGGAAGTCTTCTGGAATGAAATGTTCGCAATAAAATTGCCCGCCCCAAACACCTCATCCATCAGCATCCGCACGCGATGGACATTCTCATCGCTAATCTGCACGAACACGCTGCCGCTCTCAGTCAGCAGCTCGCGTGCCAGCAGCAGGCGGTCGCGCAGGTAGGTCAGGTAGGAGTGGATGCCCAGCTCCCAGGTGTCGCGGAAGGCGCGAATCTGCTCCGGCTCTTGGGTCAGATCGTCGTCGCGGCCATCGCGCACGTCGCGCTTGTTGACAAAGGGCTGGAAGTTGGAGCCGTACCGGATGCCGTAGGGCGGGTCCAGGTAGACCATCTGCACCTTGCCGGCCAGGTTCTCCTTCTGCAGCAAGCTGTTCATCACCAGCAGGCTGTCGCCGGCAACCATCCGGTTGGACCAGTTGTGGCTGTGCCCGTAGAACTCGATAGCCTGGCGCAGCGGCGGGTTCTCCTCCGGCAGCTCGAAAAACGAGAGCTGTTGGGCGTCCGCGGACCCATTGCGCTTCCGCACCGCCTCGATGATGGTGCGCGGCTCGATGCGCTCGTGGACGTGCAGGGAGACGGTCGGCACCTCGAACGAGACGTGCTCGGCCTTGCCCGCCCAGTCGAGCTGCGGGTCCAGGTGCGGATCGTATTCGTAGGTCTGCTTGCCCGCGTCCGTATCCGTCTGCGGCGTCACAAGTCCGACCGGGGGGTTGTTCAGCCTTTCCTTGTCCCGATGGTCGTAGGACTCAATCGGGCGCTTGGCCCTCGCTCGTCTGCGTGGTGGCATATCTGTAGCTCCGGCTGCTGGCTGCGGCGACGCGGCGCCCGCCTCCGCAAACCGTCCTAGTCCGCCCGGTGCGTACGCACGTACTCCATACTGCGCTGGTACTGGTCCTCGGAAATGTAGCCCTGCGACATGTAGTAGGTGAGCATGACCGGCAGGCGCAGAATCGAAACCAACTGTATCCCATGCCGCCGCAAGCGGTCGGCGCCCCCCTGGTCACGATCCACCAGGACAATGGCGTCCCGCACCCGCAGGCCCGCCTCCGTCAGAACCCGCTGCGTTTCGAGGAAGCTCCCGCCGGTAGTCATCAGGTCGTCAACGATGAGCACCTGCTGGTCCGGACGGTAGTGCCCCTCCAGCACCCGCTCCCGGCTGCCATCGTGGTGCGGGATGGCATAGATCATGGGCGTGTTACTCTGAATGGCGAACGCCGTCGCCAGATGGAGGCCGCCAAAGGGCACGCCGGCTACCAGATCGAAAGGCACGAAGCGCCCGCGCCGCCGTCCCAGTTCGGCCTGAGTCTCCTGCACGATCAGCTCGGCCGCGCGACGGAGCACCTGCGGAACCCGCAGGAGCACCTTCACATCAATGTAGACGGGCGAGTGCCGGGTGCTGCGGCCCAAGGTGAAGTCGCCAAACCGCACGCCACCTTGCCGGTGCAGCTCCTCGGCCAGCCACAGATTACTTACGTCGTCAACGTCCACTGTCCGTACCTACTCTCGCACAGCGCCGCGTCCCGCATTGGCGCGGTCATAGATGGTACACAGCGGCCGCACCGTCCCCGGCGGCCTTCCCCTCTCCACCGGTGGAGAGCGGGCCGGGGTGTGAGGCACTAATCCGCGAGGCTCTTAATGAACTCCACCAGCGCGTTCAGGGCCTCCGGCTGGCTGATCGCCTCGTGACTGGCTTGAATGCCGCCCATCATCACCGCCGACTGGTAGCCGCGGACAATCTTGGCGTTAGGGTCTACGATCGACTCCCGGACGTATTCCTCGTCCACGACCACGTCGCCGCCTCGTTCGAGACGCTCGGTCTTTGCGAACTTGCCCACCAAGCTCGGCCCCACGCCGGCAGTGCGGCCGGTGACGTTGTGGCAGGCCGTACAACCGTACTCCTGGAAGATGACCTCACCTTGGGCCGCCAGTTCGGCGTCCACAGTGAACTCGAAGAGCGGCCCCGTCTGCACCTCACTCGGCCCCTCCCGCGGAGCCGGCACGCCGCCGACCCAGGCGACGACTCCGACGAGCGCCAGCGTACCCATCGCCAGCGTGGTGTACCGCGACCGCTCGAAGCGCCGGTCCTGCACTGACAGCGCCTCATCCACGGCCGTCCACTGCTCCTCCCACTGCGTATAGCGGCGCGTTATCTGGGGCATCACCAGGGCCAGCACCCACAGGACCACCACCGACGCGAGGATCAGCACGGTAGCGGGCGCCGTGCGCCCCAGGCCGAGCATGACCAACGCCGCAACCAACAGCGCCAGCCCGCCCCACCAAGCGCCGTGGCCCCAATACCGGAACTGCGCGTAGTGCAGCACCACGCCCGGCGCTACTTGCAGCAGAAGCGCGGTAATCACGCCGCCGCCAACCAGCGCCACTGCCGCTCCACCCAGGTGGCCCAGGGCAATGAGGAGCAGCGCCGCCGCGACGAGGCCGATCCCGGTCCAGAAGGTGATGTGCCCCAACTTCTCGTCAAGCTCGTGGGTCAAGAGCAGGAACACCAGGCCAATGGATACTGCGGCAATGACTCCGGTCGTGAGCGCGTCCGAATCGCCGCCAAAGGGGCCGACCATGCCCCCGGCCAGCGCCCGGAAGAGCAGCAGTACCGCGGCCAGGCCCACCAGACCTAGCCCAAACCACCAGGCGCCACGACCCCAGAATTCATAAGAGAGCAGCGCCACGAGGGCGCCAACGACCATCACAACCACGAAGAACACCGCGGTGAGATCGGCCGTGCCGCCGAATGGACCGATCATGCTGGTTCCCTATCTCCCTCTGCATAGCGTCCGGCCGCAATGGGCCGAAAGAGATTTTACAGGCTCCCGAGCGTCCGTGCGACCGGCCGGGCCTCTATACTTTAACCCTTCCAATGCCACTTCGGCCTGGACACGCTGTCGTGGGCGAGATGAGGTGCTCAGTCCCACCTATTGCAGACCAAATGCTGCTGAAGGGTCCGGGCGCAGTTTTCCCATGTAAACCTAAGGGCATACTCACGGCAGTCATCCCTGTTGAGCGACAGCGCGCCAAGCGCGGCCTGCTTGAGATCGGTGTGCAGTACGCCAACTTTGTTGCTCATGATGACATCCATCGGTCCAGTAACCGGATATGCTGCTACAGGAGTTCCGCTGGCAAGTGCCTCAATCATCACAATGCCGAAGGTCTCGGTCTTGCTTGGGAAGACGAACACATCGCTGTCCGCGTAGTGCTGCGCTAATTCTTCCCCGCGCTTTTCCCCTACGAAGATGGCTTCGGGGTACTTTCGCCGCAGCTTCTCCAAGGCTGGCCCGGTGCCCACAACAACCTTCGTACCCTTGATGGGCATGCCGAGAAACGCATCCAGGTTCTTTTCTGCCGCTATTCTTCCAACACAGAGCCATATCGGGCGTGCAAGTCCAGCGAAGACCGGCACGTCGCCCGGTCTGAACAGTTCGGTGTCAACGCCTCTTGACCACGCGCGGATGTTCTTGAAGCCGCGTTTTTCCAGTTCTTGGCACATCGACTGCGTGGCTACGAGTACACTATCGGAGGGGGAGTGGAACCAGCGCAGCCAGGCGAATGTCCATCGTTCGGGGATGCCGGTCCGCAGCCGAAGGTAGCTAGGGAAGTTGGTAGTGAAACTGGTTGTGAAGTGAAGGTTTCGACGCGCACAGTACCAACGCGCCGCCACACCCAGAGGCCCCTCCGTCACTATGAATATGAAGCTAGGTTGCAGCCCGCTGATCATCCTGCCGAGTTTGGGCCAGGTATCAAGCGCCAATCTTATGTCGGGAGATGCGGGATGTGGAATGGTGCAGAACTGGTCGGGTGTAATCATCGTCACTTGGTGTCCGAACTGACCAAGGTAGCCAAGTATGCTGCTCAGTGTTCGAACAACGCCGTTCACTTGAGGTTGCCATGTGTCGGTCACGACAAGGAGCTTCATTGATGCCCCAATCCCGTCCATCCTAGTCCCGGCACACCCAACTGCAAGAGCACACAGAGGGGTTGAGCTAGTGCGATGACGAATTATTGCTGAGTGAGGTGACGAGAGTCTGGCCCTTCCAAACCCGTCCGATCATATTTACTCTGCCCAGGTTGTCTGCGAAGCACAGTTTAGCGGCGTTCCAAAAACAGCGGCATACCGCGTTGCGGACGCAGGGTAAACAGGAGATCAAACCCAATCTTGTGCTTGGGATCGTGCCGCATGTGCCACTGCTGGCCTACCGTGGCCATAATAAGCTTGGCCTCCATCCAAGCGAACCCTTCCCCTATGCAGCGGCGGGGCCCACCACCGAAGGGGAAGTAAGCATGCCGATGCAATGTCCCTCGGAACTCCGGCGTCCAGCGTTCGGGGCGGAATTCCATCGGATTGGCGAACCAACGCGAGTCGTGGTGAGTGATGAACGGCGATATACAGAACAGCGCTCCTGTCGGAATTTGGTAGCCGGCTACCTCGAATTGCTCCAGTGCGACGCGCCCCATTCTCCAGACTGGTGGATAGAGACGCATCGATTCGGTAATGATTTGCTCCGTGTAAGTCAGATTGGGTAGGTCGGCCACAGTTGGAGGGTGCCCACCCAACACTGCGTCTAGTTCTGCGTGAAAGCGCGACTGTATCTCCGGGTGGACTGCTAGCAGGTACCAGGTCCAAGTAAGCGCTGTGGTGACGGTTTCATGGCCGACAGCGAGTATCGTTGTAATCTCGTCCTGCACCTGACGATCCGTCATATACCCACTCTCCTCACTGTCCTTTTCTTGCTCCCTCACGTTGAGTAGAAAGGACAGCAAATCGTTACCGGCATCGTCAGCCTGCCGGCGCTCCTCTATCATCCGATACGCTACCCGGTCCAAGAAATCAGCCTCGCGCTTGAACCTCCTGGATGCAGGCAATGGTAGGCGGTGCAAAATGTCCCGCATGCGCTCGTGTTGGTGGAACCGGTTGTCCATATACCAGTTGGCGAAGTTGATGGCAGCGCCAACGCGCCTCACATCATTGGAGGACATATCCTGGTTGAACAGGCACTTGATCACGATATTCAGGGTGAGGTCACGCATTTCCCAGTCCACATCCACGCGGCCCCCGTTATTCCAGCTATCGGCACGTTGTAAGGCATAGCGGGTCATGATTTCGCTGAAGCTCTCGATCTGCTGCTGGTGAAACGCGGGTTGCATCAGGCGGCGCTGGCGCCGGTGCGCCGGTCCATCGCAGGTTAACAACCCATCGCCCATCAGGTACTTCATCGCTTCAACATTGCGCCACCGTCCCACACGCTGGTGGTTGGTGACTAATACTTCCCGGACTAAGTCCGGGTGATTCACCAGATAGACCAGCCACGGCTTGACGGACATCGTAACCAGATCGCCGTACTCGGCAGCCTCTTCCATCAAACCGATAGGGTCGCGCAGATAGCGCAATGTTTGGCCTACAATTGGCAATTCCGGTGGGCCGGGAGGAAGCTGACTACGATCAACCGATGGGTTGGGAGGTAGGTAAGATGTAAACATGCTGCTCTCCAGTGGGGCCAGGTTCGCCACACAGCCTAACCCTCTGGAATTCTCCCTCGTTTGAACCAAGGTTCTGTGAGAACCACTAGGGTAAACAGGGATGAAAAATACAGGACCAGCACCCAGGAAACGCCGAAGAACGCTTTCGCAATAACCACTGACCACAGGAAGGCAAATCCGAAGCCAAGGCTAGTGTTGTGGGTTCGCAGGAGAACCAACGCTGTTGGCACGGCCATGATCAGCATTGGGCCAGGAATTACAGCGGCGGTTACACCGACGGCGGTAGCAGCGCCCCGTCCACCACGGAAACCGAGCCACACCGGCCATATGTGACCGGCCATGGCGGCGACGCCCCCCAGCATTCCCAAGGTCGAAACAGGTTGTTGGTCGAAGGCACCAGGGTTGGACGCAGCGTACAACACATTGGAGGCCAATACGACTGCCGATCCTTTGATCATATCCACCACTCCGACCAAAAGGCCCCAGCGGGCACCCAGCAATCGGCCAACATTAGTGGCCCCCACGTTGCCGTCCCCAAGAGATCGAACGTCTGAGCCATCTCCCAAGACGTGACGGGCAACGAGCCAAGCGGTTGGCAGACTACCCATCAAGTAGCCGACCACAGTAGCCGCAATGAACATCCAAATCATGAGGGAGATCACCATGGTAATGATGTCAGAATGGTATCATTCAGCAGGGACCAAGAATGAGCGGCCGTTCACCACTGACCGCTCACTCCCAGTTCACAACTACCCATGACTACCGACTTCTGGGAAACCTGGCTCCCCCTTTTCAACGCCGTCCTCATCGGCGTGAGTGGCATCTTCTTGCTGACCGGCTTTTACTTCATCCGCCGCAAGCAGGTCGAGTACCACCGCCGTTGCATGCTCACCGCTACAGTGTTCGCGGCGCTCTTTCTCGTCGTGTACGTAACCCGCGCGCTGCTCTTTGAGACCAAGCTGTTCGCCAGTGAGGGCATCATCCGCGCCGCCTACCTCGGCATCTTAGGCTCACACATGGTCCTGGCGGTCGTCGTGGGGCCGCTGGTCCTGGCTACCATCACGCTCGCCCTCCGCCGCAACTTCCGGCTCCATCGCCGCCTCGCCCGGATCACCCTGCCCATGTGGCTCTACGTCGTCGCTACCGGGTGGATCATCTACCTGATGCTCCACCACCTGGCGTAGCCTCGCCGGTTCAGAAGCTAGGCAGCGGACGATGGCCGTAGGGGCAACCCTGGTGGTTGCCCTCCCCGGCCCCCGCCCACGGGGAGAGGGAGCCGGGATTCCCGCTTGCGCGGAAATGACGGACGACAGACGCCCCCTCTCCACATGGTGGAGAGGGGGCCGGGGGGTGAGGCCCGCCACCACCACTACTCCCGCTCACCCACTCACCTTGAGCGCCGACCCCGGCTCCACGTCGCTGCTGGCGCCGATGTCGGTTCCTCCGCTGGGAGGCTGGCCGACGGTAGGGCGAGGGCCGCCAGGATCAGTAGGGCTGCCGTCGGCATGTAGAACAGTCCAACCGAGAACGATCCCAGCAGCGAGAATGCCCAAGCGACCAGCGTCACTCCCCACAGGAGCCAGCGTGCCCAGCGCCATTGGTCGCGCATGAAGACGATCCCTAGCGCGATCAGCGCCAACGCTACGGGCACCAGCAACACGGCGATGATCTGCGGGCCGCCCTCCTCGATCAATGAGGCGCTCTGCGTGAACGCGCGCCGCGCGCCGTCGTCCCCGGTCTCGGTGACAGTCGTGGTCTCGGTGACGGTCGTGGTATAGAAATCGGGCCACCAGAGGAGGAAGAGGCTGGCAGCGATGGCTGTGATTAGCGCCAGCCATACCCCGCCGAGCGCCACCCGATCTCGCCAGGATTGCGTGGTCATCCCTACCCCCCAGCCGCCGGCGCCATACGGCCTAGCACGGCCCGCTCGCGGCGCCGGCCCCGGAACTGGATACGGTACAGTTCAGCGTACACGCCGCCTTGCGCGAGCAGGTCCTCGTGACTGCCGTGCTCGACCAGATGTCCCTTATCGAGCACCAAAATCTTGTCGGCAGCCAGGATGGTCGAAAGGCGGTGGGCGATGACAATGCTCGTGCGTCCTTTCATCAGCGGTTCGAGCGCTGCCTGAATCAGCGCCTCTGACGTGGAGTCCAGCGAGCTAGTGGCCTCATCCAGGATGAGAATGCGCGGGTCCTTCAAGATTGCGCGGGCAATTGAAACCCGCTGACGCTCGCCGCCGGAGAGGCGGAAGCCGCGCTCTCCGACAACGGTGTCGTACCCCTCCGGCAGACCGGCGACGAAATCGTGGATCGCCGCGGCCTGTGCCGCCGCAATCATCTCCGCCTCGGTAGCCGTCGGTCGGGCGTACAGCAGATTCTCTCGCACCGAGGCGTGGAAGAGGAAGGTTTCCTGCATCACGATGCCGAACTGCTGGGCCAGCGATTCCTGCGTCACCTCTCGCAGGTCGTGACCGTCCAAGAAGACGCTGCCTTCGTCTGGATCATAGAAGCGCGGTACCAGGTAAGTTACCGTTGTTTTTCCGGCGCCGCTCGGCCCGACGAGCGCGACTAATTGGCCTGGCTCGATGGTAAAGGAAACGTCAATCACGGCCTCGCGCCGGCGCGGCGATCCCGTCGCAGCCGCGTCCGCCTTGCCCGCCGGCGCGGTGCTGCGGGTGCCGCCATCGCGCCGGGGCCGACCGGCAGCCGCACCACCACCCGTCCACGACTCGCCATAGCCCCCTCCGCCACCACCACCCCAAGCGCTGCTCATCCCGCCCCCGCCGCGGCCGATGCGATCCATCCGCGGCGATGGTGGTAGCCCCGGATCAATCAGCCCGCCGGGTGGCGGCGGGGGATACGTAAAGCTGACGTGCTCGAAGCGTACCTGTCCCTGCGCCGGTCCCAGCACGGCGGCGCCCGGCTTATCACGCACTTCCGGCGTCATGTCGATGTACTCGAAGATGCGCTCGAAGACGGCCAGCGCTGCCTGTAATTCGACATAGATATTGGCGAGCTGACCGGCCGGCCGATAGAGGTTGTTGAGCAACGCGACCATCGCCACGATGGTCCCCAGCGCTAGCTCGTCACCGAGCACAAGATGCCCACCGTACCAGAAGATGAGCGCCGGTCCAACGGCGCCGACCACGCCGACAAACATGAAGAACCAGCGCCCCACCATCGCCGACCGGATTTGCAGGCTCATCAGGTCCCGGTTGAGCGTCCGGAACCGCCCCCGCTCGTCGCCCTGGCGGCCAAAGATGCGGGTGAGCACGTAGCCGCTGATATTCAGGCGCTCCTGGAGGAAGGCGGTCACGCCCGCCTGCTGCTCCTGCGTCCGGCGCGAGACATCGCGCCGAAACAGGCCCACCCGCCGCGCCGGGTAGATGAAGATGGGCACCAGCACCGTCGCCACCAGCGCCAGCCGCCACTCCAAGCCGAACATCACCACGACCGTGACGGCGACACTGATGACGTTCGTCGTAATGCTCGTCAGGGTGCCGGTCATCGCCCCCTGCACACCGGCCACGTCGTTGTTCACGCGGGACATGATCTGTCCCGTCGGGGTCACCGTGTAAAACCGCAGGCTCATGCGCTGCATATGCGCGAACAGCTGCTGGCGCAGGTCGAACATGATGGCCTGACCGACCAGGATATTCAGGTAGTTCTGCCCTACCCCGATCAGCCCGGACACGAGCGGCACCGCCACCATCCCCACGACGAGCAGGTTGAGCAGCACGGCATCCCGCTCAGGCAGCGCCTCGTCAATGAGCTGGCGGATCAGTAACGGCGGGATCACGCCGATTCCACTGCTGGCAGCAATGCAGATCAGAATAACGACACAGTGCCAGGTGTAGGGACGCAGATAGCCGAGGATGCGGAGCAGGTTTTCCCGGTCGAAATGCACCGGCGGCCCGTCGTAGCGACCGCCTCTCCCGACGCCCCAAAACAATCCACCGGCCGATCCACCGCCGATCATGTGTGCTCTCCAGGCAGGTTTATATTCTCGCCATCGTAACAAAGCCAAAACTTAACGTCAACGTTAACTCGTAGTGGACACCGTCCCCGTCCTCTATGATGAAGGCAGCCAGGAAGGAGCGTGGCCGCCACGTGACATCGAGCATCTGGGCCGACGACGACGGCAGCATCCATCTACGCTTGCCGGACGAGACTTGCCGCGACTGGCCACAGGCCATTACCCACGAGTGGCTCGTGACGAACGGCCGCGGCAGCTATGCCAGTGGCACGGTCGCCGGAACCAATACCCGCCGCTATCACGGGCTGCTCGTCGCGGCCTTGCGCCCGCCGCTCGGCCGCACGCTCCTAGTGGCGGCCTTGGATACGACGGTCGAGCCGGCAGCGGGCACGCCACCTATCCCCCTGCACGCCCACGAGTATCACGACGGCACGGTAGCACCTCACGGTCACCGGCATATCGAGTCCTTCGCGCTCCACGACGGCATTCCCACCTGGACCTACGGCTTCGCCGGCGGCCGCCTCACCCGGACGGTCTGGATGGAGCACGGCCGCGACGTCACCTACGTGCGATATGCGCTGGCGCCGGAGAGCGTCCCCGTCGTGCTCCGTCTAGCCCCCCTCTGCGCTTTCCGCGACTACCACACGCTCACGCAGGGTCATCCCGACTGGCGCTTCGTCGTCGAGCCGCAGGAAACGGGTGACGACGCCAGAACTGCACCACCTTTTTCCAGCGGATCGTGCGGTTCTGGCGCGTCAGTGACGCTGCGGGCCTGGCCGGAGGCGCCACCCTACTGGCTGTGGCTGGACCGCCCCGCACACTTCACCCCGCGCGAAGAGTGGTCCTGGCGCTTCCTCTACCGGGTGGAGCGCGACCGGGGCCTCGACCACCTCGAAGACCTGTACGTGCCCGGTGACTACACCGTTGCGCTAGCACCCGGCGAGACAGTGACAGTGGTCCTCACCAACGAGAGCGCAGCGGCAGCGAGCACCGCGGCCGGGGACAGTGATGCTCTCACGCGGGCACGGACACGAGCGCGGCTCCTTCCCCGTCAGGCCGGGATCAACGCCGCCGCTGATCCCGTAGCCGCAGCACTTTGCCTCGCTGCGGACCAATGTCTCGTCGCTCGCGGGTCCCCGGCCGCGGCGAATACCGCCGGCACCGTCCTGGCCGGATACCCCTGGTTCGCCGACTGGGGCCGCGACACGATGATCGCGCTGCCGGGCCTCACGCTGGCTACCGGGCGTGCTCAGGAGGCCGAAGCCATCCTGCGCGTCTTCGCCGATCACGTACAGGACGGCCTCCTGCCCAACCGCTTCCCCGATGCCGGCGATATTCCCGAATACAACACCACCGACGCGACGCTCTGGTATTTCCACGCCGTAGCCCGGGTGCTGGCTCACAACGCCGACGATGTTGCCGGGCGCGGTGAGCCGAACCGACGGCGGCTGCTCTCCGACCTCTATCCGGTCCTGCGCCGGATCGTCGCCCACCACCTGCGCGGCACCCGCCACCACATCCACGTTGATCCGCACGACGGCCTGCTCTACGCCGGCGAGCCGGGCGTGCAGCTCACTTGGATGGACGCCAAGGTCGGTGATTGGGTGGTCACGCCGCGGATCGGCAAACCGGTCGAGATCAACGCGCTCTGGCTCCATGCGCTGACCCGCATGGCAGAGTGGGCTACCGCTCTGGGCGCCACGGACGATGCCACGGAATACCGCCGCTGGCTCTCCCAGGGTAGGGCCAGCTTTGCTGCGCGGTTCTGGTACGCAGCCGGAGGGTTTCTCTACGACGTTGTGGATGGCCCGGAGGGCGACGACGGCAGCTTGCGTCCGAACCAAATCATCGCCACCGCGCTCCCCGAGGCGCCCCTATCGGCAGGCATACGGCGCCGCGTCGTCGCGGCCGTCGCGCAACACCTGCTCACGCCGCTGGGCCTCCGCAGCCTCGACCCCGGCGATGACCTCTATCGCGGCCGCTATGCCGGCGACATCTGGCAGCGCGACGGCGCCTACCACCAGGGCACCGTCTGGCCCTGGCTGATCGGACCGTTCATAGACTCGCACCTGGCGGTGTACGGCGACCGGGCACAAGCGCGCCGTATCCTCGAACCGCTGGCCACGCACCTCGGTACTGCCGGTCTAGGCTCAATCAGTGAGATATTTGACGGGGACCCGCCACATACGCCCGGCGGGTGCTACGCGCAGGCCTGGAGCGTGGCGGAGCTATTGCGCTCCTGGCTGCTGACCGGTCAGGACGCCGGCTGAGGGCGGTGGTAGCGCTGGTAGTATCACCATTGCTCTGAAAATAAGGCCCACCCGTCATTCCCGCGCACACGGGAAATCTAGGCGTTAGGGGCCAGAGTGACGGTGCCCGTTCCAGTCTCGTCACTGCGGCTTCCGCCGCAGTCCAGATTCCCGGCCACTAGATTGCGGCCCTCGCCGCAATGACGGCTGTCATTTCCCGCGTGCGCGAGAAAGACCGGGAAACACCAACGGAGGCTATTAGCGGCCATGCGTCGGCCGCTTGCCGTGATTGGCCTTTTTGCTGCGCCAGCGCAGCTTATGCTTCTGCTTTTTGCGGTTGGTGACCATACGTATCGATTCTCCCAGACTACCACCAAAGTATAGCAGCGCGAGCCGCCAGCGACATACCCCCGCGCTCGCCTGCTAGGCCGCCGTCGCTACCGGTGGCGCTAGTCTGCTAGTCTCTTTGCTCGCGCGGCAAGTCGTATCGAATGATGAACCCGCCACGCAGCATGACCTTAACCGCTAGGGCGGCCTCCGGCTCCGGGAAGTCCTCAAGGTTCACACCTTTGCTCACGGCGACAAACTCGAACGCGCGAATGCGGCCTCGGATGTCGTAGTGAATGTACCGACCGCCCAGCACACCATCGGGGAAGCCCGTGTGATGCTGGTTGATGTCCCGGAACCGCACCGAGGCTGCATCGGCCTCTACATCATGCGCCACTAGCACCGTATCTGTCGAAATGTCCACGTCCTCCACACCCCCACCACCATTAATGATACCGCCTATGGCAAGTCTTGGCTGCCACGCCGTATGAAATAACCTGGATGGGGTGAGCGCCCCCCTATGGTGCCCCGCTCCGCCGGGGGACGGTCATCCCCTCCCCTGTGCGTCAGCACGGGGGAGGGCGAGGGAGGGGGCCGGGGGTTAGGTCCAATACCCGCCCCTAGCGGTAGCCCTCGAGCATGAAATCAGGGCTGTTGACCACTCGCAGGCGCTCGGCTTCGTATTCGCGGATCCGCCCGGCCTCCGCCACAACCTGGTCGGCGATCTCATCGGGAATGTGGACAATCCCGTTCTCGTCGCCGTGGAGTAGTGCGCCAGGTGTGACGGGCATGCCGCTAATAGTCACCTCGACGTTGACATCGAGAATCATCGGCCGGCCATGTGCCACCACCAAACCGGCGCCGTAGTAGTGAAAGTCGCCTAGCTCGCGCACCTCGACGATGTCACGCAGCCCACCATCTGCCACCACGCCCACCGCACCGAGCCGCTTGAAGGTCGTCGCCATGACCTCGCCGACATGGCACGAGCGGTCCCGGTCCTGCCCCACGTCCTGAATGACCACGACCGCCGGCTTCGGGGCGGCCTGCACCGCCCGACACAGATCGAGGAAGCTACTGTCCTCCCGCCGGCGCCATTCCGTCCGGCTATCCGCCGTACAAGTCACCGCATAGCCGAGCATCGTGCCCAAGCCGGGGATGAGGCAGCGTATGTCGTGACCCACGTACCCGGACGCATGCGGCCGGACGTTGAACGGCTCGATGGCATTCGCAATCGTCGGGCTATCAATGGCGCGTATCGCCTCGAATTGCTCAACGGTCAGTGAAACGGGCATCCTGCTCCTCCTATTTGTCGCGTTGGTCGCGTTTCGAGTATGGCAACCCAGCGCCGCGGAAGACGCCGGTCGCCGGGCATTGTAGGCACCACGGGGGCGCGCCACAAGCGTGAGGCGGCGTAAGTCTTACCCGGCCGTCGGGGTCCCTCGCTTCTCGGCTACGAGCCGGTCGGCCGTTTCGATCACACCCTCAACGTCGAATCGCGGCACCAGGACCACGTCACCCTTCCGCTCGCGGAGCACGTAGTAGTTCGACTCGTCGGCAGTCTTGGCCCCAACCAACAGCCTGTGTTCGCCATCCCGGCGCGTGTGCAACGTGAGCTTGATGATCGGTTGATCCAGCCCGAACTCGGCCGTTTGCGCGCCCGGCGGGCCGAGCACGCGATCTACCCGCCAGCGCGTGACGGCATCCAGCAGTATTGCCGCCCGGCTGCCCGGCGTGACGGTGAGCACCTGCGGCGTATTCGGGTCACTCGTCGGCGTCGGCGGCACGACTATTTCCCGGACATCCCACTTCCCGGCAGCCGACTGCGTGGCAGTGATCGTCTCACCATCCCGCTCGATCACGACGCGCGTCACGTCGGCCGGCCGGAACGAAACGATGAACGCAAAGCGCCCGTCGCTCTCTGGCTCCCCCGTCCGCTCCAGCAGCAGAACGACCGCCGCCAACACGACGAAAACCGCCACGGCAGCGATGGTCATGCGGTTGGTAATCATCGCTCAAGAACCACGCGCCGCCGCCCAGCCTCCGTTTCACCCCCTCTCTACATGGTGGAGAGGGGGCCGGGGGGTGAGGACAGTACCCAGCGTCAGCGGCGCTGCCACCAGACGACCACGCCGAGCAGCATCACCGCTACCGGTACAAAGATCACCGTGATGTAGAAGACCAATATGCTCTGCTGCCTGCTGAGGACCACCGGAGCGACGTTGGCCGGCGTCGCCCGAATCGAAATCAGCTCTTCCTCCTCGGCCAGCCAGTTCACGCTGTTGATGACCAGATCGAGGTTGGTGGGCAGCTGGCGCAGGAGGCCATTGGCCGCGAAATCCGCATCGCCCAGCACCACCAGCCGGCCCTTCGGCTCCGGCTCGGCGCCCTCCAGTACGGGCGTCGGCGTGGGCGGCGGCTGGCCGCCGGCAAAGCTGGGCACCGGGTCCCGCTGATTGATCGCCACGGCAACCATGAGCGGCCCCTGGTGATCCTCGCCCTCGTTGAACTCCACGGACTGTTCCGCGAGCTTCGTCTCACCCCAAGCCCGGTCGCTGGTCTTCAGCAGTGGTCGCACCTCCAGGTCGTCCGGCGGGTCCTCATCCACTGCCAGCGACCGCGCCAAGGACAGCACGGTGGTCGCCGGGAGGCTCGAGGAGATGCGGTGACCGAACTCCGGTACCGGGATAATCAAGCCCGGGTCGGGCGGCACAAACCGGTCGGGGTCCACGACCAGATCGTTGCGGAGCGCCACTCCCCACCCCTCCACCACTGCATTGAGGTCGGTTTCACCCTGCGGGTCGGCCACGATCAACAACGCGCCGCCGCCATTGAGATAGTCCCGCAGTGCCGCAGTCTCGAAGTCGAGCAGCGGGGTGCGCGGCGCAGCCAGGACCACGACCGCGGCATCCGCCGCTACCTCGCGCTCGCTCACCAAGGAGAGCTTCTCGACCACGTAATTCTCGCGGCGCAGCGCCTCCGCCACACTGGAATAGCCGTTCTGATCGAACCCCTCGGGGTCGCGCTCGTTATGCCCGGTCAGGAAATAGACCTTTTTCTGCTCCGGGCGGGTCAGCTTCAACAAGGCACTGGTGAAATCCTGCTCACTCAGCCCCAACGTTTCCTCGCGCTGTTCCCCTAGCTCAAAGACGGTGACGGGAATACTACGGATGCCGGCTTGCTCGGCCGCGGCCCGTTGGCGCAGCGGGTCAATCACCTCCAAGGTGACATGCGGCGACTGCCGAGCGTAACGACCCAACAGGTCTTCAGCCCCCTGCGTGTAGTCGTCTTCGGGAAAGAAAGCGGTAATCCGGACCGGCTGATTGACCTGCTCGATGACTTTCACCGTCTGATCGGAGAGAGTGAACTGACGCGCCGTCGTGATATCCAGCTGCTGCGAGTAGCGATCACCGACAACGTTGACGAGCACTAGGATGCCGATCACCGCCACGCTGAAAGCCACGACCGTCGAGCCTTGCCGCGCCGTCCGGCTGCTCAGTAGCTCACCAAGCTCCTCGATACGCGGTGCGAGGAAGCTGGCCAGCAGCACGGCCGCCAAGAGATAGAGCGCCATCGCCAGGCGCGTGATGGTGCCCGCCGCGGTCATGGCCACGACGGCACCGACGAGCGCGAGCGCTCCCAGGATTCCCAGGAGGCCACTCAGTCGGTAGAAAGGGCTTGCTTGTTCGTCCATGATGGGCAGCTTTACCGGACTAGCGCCACCGCGTCGATTCGACCGCCCGAACGGTCAAAAAGAGAGCGCCGACAATGAAGGTCACAAAGTAGATCACCTCGCTCGTATCGAGCAATCCACGGCCAAAGGTATCGAAGTGGACCGCCGGCGAGAGCGCGCTAATGAGCTGCAACACCTGCCCTAAAGGACCAGCGGCCAGCGGCCCCAACGCGCCGAGCAGGTAGAGGAAGAGCAAAGCACCGAAGCACAGCGCACCGGCCACCACTTGATTACCGGCAAACGCGCTTGCCAGCATCCCCGCCGAGATATAGGCCCCGCCGAGCAGCAGCAGACCCAGATAGGCCGAGATCAGGATGCCGACCTCCGGCTCCCCGAACAGCGCGATGACGACGACGTAGGTCAGCGTCGGGGCCAGCATCAGCGCGTAGGTGATGAGAGTGGCCAGGAACTTGCCCAAGACGACCTGCAAGTCGGTGACCGGGAAAGTCATCAGTAGCTCGATGGTGCCGGTTGAACGCTCCTCGGCAATCAGGCGCATCGTCAGGATCGGCGTCAGCAAGAGCAGGATGAAGACCGTGCTTGACAGTACCGGCTGAAGGCTTGCCTCGGCTAACGGACTGCTGATGAAGTAGTAAAACACCAGGCCGTTGATGAGCAGGAAGGCCGCCGCCACGGCATACGCCACCGGCGACACCAGATAGGAATAAAGCTCCTTGCGCGTAATCGCCCACAAGCCCCGCATAGCTTCTTGTCTCTTCTCCGTAATGTCGTCGCCACACAGACCGTCATTCCCGCGCAAGCGCGAATCCACCCTCTCCTGTGCATTAGCACGGGGGAGGGCTGGGGGGGAGGCCAACACCCCACCCGTTCCACGGGAGGACAGGGCTACAGCATGCTGCCCCTAAAGCGCCTCGTCCTCGGTACTCTGCCCTTCACCGGCCTCAGCCTGGTCCGGTTCACCGTCAGCCTCAAATCCCGCCTCTTCGGTCGTGAGTTGCAAGAAAATCTCTTCCAGGCTCAGGGATGCCGCTTGCAGCTCCTGCAAGCCCCAGCCCGCCCGCACCACGGTCGTGGCCAGCTGCTCGCGCATGTCGGTGTTGACATCCACCTCGACGCTCAGTTGGACGGTCCCGTCCGGTTGCGGCTGCGAATGCACCGCGAGGACGTGCGGAAGGGCCACTAGGCACTCGACCACCTCATCCGCCGGACCGCGCACGGTCAACGCAATGCGGTCCGCGCCGGTCAGCCGCCGGTTCAGGTTCTCCGGCGTGTCCACGGCCACCACGCGCCCCTGGTTGATAATCACCACCGCGCCGCAGGTCATGCCCACTTCCGGCAAGATATGCGTGCTCAGAATAACCGTGTGATCGCCACCAAGACTGCGGATCAGCTCACGGACCTCAATGATCTGCCGCGGATCGAGGCCGGCCGTCGGCTCATCAAGGATCAGGATGGGCGGATCACCCAGCAGCGCCTGAGCAAACCCCACCCGCTGCCGATAGCCCTTCGATAGCCGGCCAATGGGGCGATCAACCACGTCCTTGATGCGCGCCACCTCGGTCACACGCTCGATCTCGGCGTGGACATCGTCCACACCCTTCATCGCCGCCACAAACTCCAGATAACGGTACGGCGTGTGATCGCGGTAGAGCGGGACGTTTTCGGGCATATAACCGATCCGCCGCCGCACTTCGCGTGACTCCTCGACGGCATCGAAGCCGGCCACGCGCGCCGTGCCACTGGAGGGCGGGAAGTAGCCGGTCAGAATCCGCATACACGTGGACTTGCCCGCGCCGTTCGGGCCGAGTAGCCCCAGGATTTGCCCCGGCTCCACACGGAACGTCACCTCGTCGAGCGCGAGGTGCGGACCGTAGTATTTGCTTAGATTGGTAACCTCGATCATCGCGTCTCGAAATCATCCCACAGTGATGTGCTGGGAATCGCTCCACTCCGTTATTGTCACCGGATTGTCACCGGCAGCGGTCTAACTAAACAGTATACCAGGCTCATATACCTGGTACTGTATTGCGGACAAGACCGGCACACAAGGAGTGAGACCATGGAGCGGCTACCCAGCCCCTTCGACGTTCCGGGCAACTGGTATCGAGGCTGTCTGCACTGCCACACGACCAACTCCGACGGGCAAATGGCGCCGGAGCAGTTGGCCCGCCACTACGAGATGGGCGGCTTCGACTTCATCGCCATTACCGACCACCACCACCGCACCGACCTCAGCGACCTCTCCGGTCCGGACTTTCTGGTCATGCCGGGCATCGAGGTGAACACCGCCAAGGAGTCCATGACCTACGGCAGCGGCTTCCACATCACCGGCATCAACCTCACCAAAGGCATCGAGCGTCGGCCGGACTGGACCGGCCAAGCGCTGGTAGATGCCATCCTCGAGGCCGACGGGCTACCCATCCTGGCCCATCCGTACTGGTCCGGCCTAACCCATGAGGAGATTGCACCGCTGGACGGCCTGCTCGGCCTTGAGGTCTTCAACACGACGACCGAGGCGGCAATCGGCAAGGGACACGCCAGCGTGATCTGGGACGACCTGCTCCGCCGCGGCCACCAGCTGCTCGGAGTCGCTGTGGACGACAGCCATCGCCCCGGCTTCGACAGCATGCGCGGCTGGGTCGTGGTGCGGGCGCCGGAGCTTACAGCGCCGGCCATCACCGCCGCCCTGCGCGCCGGGCACTTCTACGCCTCCAACGGACCGCAGCTACACGACGTGCAGTGGGAGCCGGCGGACGCGAACGGCGGCAGTGGTACCGTGCGCGTGCAGTGTAGTCCGGTCCGCACGGTCGGCCTGATCGCCGATGCCAGTAATGGTGCCCGCGTCAGCGCCGGCACGCTGGAGCGCGCGGCCAATGCGCGCCGGCTACGCCCCGGCGGCTTACCGGAGGGCGTCACGTCCGGTAGTCTGCTAACCGGCGCCGAGTTCACCCTCCAGGGCAAAGAGCAATACGCCCGCATCGAGGTCATCAGCGAGACAGGCCAGCGGGCCTGGTCCAATCCCCTCTTCCTCGCCGCACCACCAGTCTAAGCCGCCGAAGTCGCCCAGTGCCTCACCACCGGCTCCCTCACGACCTGGTGGAGAGATGGAGTTCGCCGTCCGCCATTCCCGCAGGCATGCCTGCCACTCCCGCGCCAGCGGGAATCCAGGCTCCCGACCACTAACCACTGATTACCCAATTATCGGCGCTCATCACTTGCGCGGCCCGAATCCAGGCTGTAGAGTGAAGAAGCGAACCTCATCGCATACCAAAGAAGGAGACACTCCGACGACTAACGACCGTTCGCCCGCGAGAGGACAACCCCCAGACCGCTCTCCCGGACCGCGTCCGGTGGTTCGAAGACCCGCTCCATCCGGGCAACCACCCGGCCAGCGCGGGCCGAGTGGACCACCACGCGGACCCGGCGGCCCATCCCGCGGCCCCGGCGGTCCACCAAGAGGACCGGGTGGCCCTCCGCGCCGATCCGGCGGCCCCGGTGGAGCGCCACGCGGACCGGGTGGCCCGCCACGCGGACCGGGTGGCCCGCCACGCGGTCCCGGCGGCCCGGGCGGCCCACCAAGAGGGCCAGGTGGCCCTCCGCGCGGTCCCGGCGGCCCCCGACCGTTTGGCGCGCGGCCAGGCGGAGGCGGAGGCTTCTCTCCTCGCCCACCACGCCGCGGCGCGCGACCCGTGCCCCGCAGCCCTGAGCCGTTTCGCATTAACGGCTTGATTCGCGGCGTTCAGGAAGTGCGCCTCGTTGACGACGAGGACGAAAACATCGGCGTCGTGCGCTTCACCGAGGCGCTACGTATGGCCCGCGAGCGCGGACTGGACTTGGTCGAAGTCGCGGCAAAGGCCCAGCCGCCGGTCTGCCGCATCCTCGATTACGGCCGCTTCAAGTACGGGCAGGAGAAGAAGGGTCGCCAGGCGCGCAAAGCCGGACAGGCCGCCAAGGCGGCGCAGGAGATGAAGGAAGTCCAGTTGTCACCGGTCATCGAGGAGCACGACCTTCAGATGAAGGTGCGCCGCGCCCTCAAGTTCCTGCGCGCCGGTCATCCTGTGCGGCTGGTCGTGCGCTTCTTCCGCCAGAACACACGCTATCTCTCACATCCCCAAGTGGGCTTCGAGGTCATGCAACGCGCGATTGAGGCCCTAGGGCCGGAAGTGAAGATGGACCGTCCGCCCAAGATGGAATCCCGCCGCATCGAGGCGATACTGCGCTTGACCAAGTCCGGCGCGAGCGCCCCGACGCCCGACGCCGGCCCAGCCGCCGCCACTACCTAGGCGCTACTTCCCCGCCCCAAGATTCTCGCTCTCGCCGGAATGGCATACACTGGACACCCCCTCTCCACATGGTGGAGAGGGGGCCGGGGGTGAGGTGTGCTCATCGCCACGCGCCCCCCCTTACGAGGGGGCTGCCAGCGGATTACCCTGCGGCAAACGCTCCAAAGCCCAGCCCGGCGTCTCCCGGATGTGATTCCAGTCAAGACCAAGTGCCACGAACGTTTCGGGGTTAGGTATCCAGCGGCGCTGCCAGTTGTTGCCGATCCTACTGATATGCCAGACGCGGCCAGCAGGGTCTCCCGGGTCTTTGAGTAGCGCACCGTGGTAGAAGCGGAGCGTCGGTCCCTGCCGCAGCGACGCGATCACGGCATCGGTCACCTGCTCGTAGCCGCCGAGGTTGAGCGCATTCAAGGTGGTCAGGTCGGCAATGTGATAGCGGACTCCGTTCAAGGCCGCATATTGCGCGTCACCCGACCCCTTGACGACCCGCAGCCGCTGCGGATCGGCCAGCAGCCCCGTCCCGCCTGGACTGCCGCTGCTCGGGATATGGGCCGCACTGAGCGGCAGCGCGACCACCCAACGACGGGCGACCCAGCCTTGCTGGCCGCCATGCTCCGGCTTTAACCGAATCGGGACCCACCGGTGCCCGTCGCGCTCTACCTCCGAGCCGAGAATGTACACCTCAGCGAGGAATGGCAGCACGCGCAGCACGGCCGCGCCCGTCTGCGGAGCTGCGCGCATGTTCAATCCGCTGATCGTTGCGACGCGCCCGGCAGCGATAGGCGTGCCGCTGGCTATTAGTGCCGCGCTGGCGGTCGGCGTCGCCGTGCCGGACAGCCAGATGACCACGGCAATCCACAGCAGCGCGGCGTGGCGATACTGCCTAGAGCCTCGCGCCGGTGCTGTCTGCCATCCCATCGGCAGCACGTCTCCTCATCGGCACATGCGCCGTGTGTAGTACTTCCGGCTGCCGGTCGCTCTCTAGCTCCCCAGCAGCGATCAGTCTATAGAACGGATATGAACAGGGGATTGACACGCTGGCCGGCCGCGAGCGAGGTGCGGAGCACGCCATATCCGCGCCAGCAGCGACACGGCCGAGATCGTACTCACCCGATAAAAGAACGCAGCGACGGGCACTACGGCCTCAGCACGAAAGGCACAAAGGGGCGCCGGCGCACCACTGGACGGGCACCGCAACGGCGTCCGGCGCCTACCCTCACTCGCCGGCAGCACCCGGCGGCCGCCGGCGCAGATAGTAGGTCAACTGAGTTCCGCGCGCGGTCTGACGGATGACGCGGCGCTCCACCTCCCACCCATCGTCAAAGTACCGCTGCAGTTGAGACTCTGAGGCAGGATCGTTCAGCGTGGCATTGACAATCGTGCGCTCCCACTGACCACCGGGCAGCCGGCGCACGGCCGCGACCCCCACGCCCAGACCCGCTACCACCACCGTTGCCACGGCTGCATAGGCGATGGCCATGCGGCGACGCAGTTGCCGACCGTCCCCGCCATCGGTCGCCACGGCCGGCGCTATCGTCATCGCAGCAGCCCTCTCCTCTTCTCAGCCCGGCGGCTAGGTACTACCAATCCCTTGATTCGTTCCGGAGTTGCTGGAAGCCGGCCTGCACCACCCGACTATCCGAACCGTAGGAGAGAAACCGAAAGCCCTGCGCGATACGCTGCTCCGCTTCCTCGCGGCTCCCGCAGGCATAGCCGGCCACGGTGCCCGTCCGCTTGCCCGCCGCGGCGACCTGCAGGACAAGCTCCTCGTGGTGGGCCGCGTCGTGGCCGTTAGCACGCACATCCAGCATAAGATCGCCCGGACCGATAAACACCACGTCCACGCCTGGCACCTGCATAATCTCGCTCACCCGCGCAATCGCCGCTTCAGTCTCGACCATCACGATGACCATGATCTCGTCGTTGGCATGCGCGAAATATTCGGCCGACCCGCCCTCACCACCGAGTGTGCCGAGCCGCACGCCGCCACCGGAGCGCTGACCCTGCGGCGGGTAGTAGGCTGCTTGAACAACGGCTCGCGCTTCC
The DNA here is from genome assembly GCA_965220865.1 of Chloroflexota bacterium. Lineage (GTDB taxonomy): Bacteria > Chloroflexota > UBA11872 > UBA12225 > JAJDUF01 > JAJDUF01. Next base: position 3,717 of record OZ244848.1, on the reverse strand, counting down.
TCGGCATTCTGGACCATCGGCACGACCACACCGAACGCGCCCATATCGAGCACCCGGTTAATCACGCCCGGCTCGTGGCCCCGCACCCGGACCAGCGGCACGCTTCCAATACCTATCAACTGCCCGAGCGCAGCATTGAGTGTCGTCTCCGTGAACTGGCCGTGCTGCCAGTCGAGCCACACCCAGTCGAAGCCCATGTGCGCCACCTGCGCGATCATGTCAGGCGAGTCGTAGACCATCAGCGGACCAGAGAGAACCCCACCGGCGCGGAGCTTGGCAAGTGCTTGGTTGGTACGCATAGCGAATGACACTCCTTCCCAGAGAGAGTAACGCTCCCGGCCCCGCTGGACAAGTGGTCGGCTGGCCCGATGAGCATCACGTCCATGCCCGGCACCTGTATGATCTCGCTCGTCCCCTCTCGTAGCCGACAGCCGACAACTCTTCTCGCTAACGCTTCTTTAGCTTCTTGATTGATTGCCTCCCTGGTGTAGTAATCGTGGAAAGGGCCTTACTGGCCCATGACCAATGCGCTACGTATCGAAGATATCGCGCACCGCGCAAGTAAAACCGGGCAGGGCGTCTAGGCCGTCGAGTGTGCCGTGCTCATCAAGCGTCACGACCGCCCGGTTCGGCTCGTACGCGTCCACCGTGTACGTGTCTGGCTGCACGACCCACACCAAGCGCACGCCATACCGCAGCCACATCCGCGCCTTGTCACCGACCTCACGCTGACCATCGTTGGGAGAGACAATCTCGACCACCAGGTCGGGAACCACCTCGGCATAGCCCCTGACTCTCACGCCTGGCGGCAACCGCGCCGCCGAGGTGTAGGCGATGTCCGGCTCGCGCACGGTATCCGGGTCCCGCTCCAGCCAGACCCCGGCATCCGAGCCGGTCAGCCGCCCCAGCTTCCGAGGTATGATGAAAGCATTCAACAAAAAGCCGAGCTTCATGACGATCTCGCCGTGCTCCTGTCCCGTTGGCATCGTTTCGTAGAGTACCCCTCGGATCAGTTCGCCGCGGACGCCCTCACTGTCCAGCCGCAGCAGGTCGTCGGCAGTCAGCAGCTTCGTCAGTGTCGTCGCCATATCCACCACCTTCCCGGCAGGCTCCCCTTCCGGCCGCATGCATAGCAGAGAGCCGGCCTAGCCGACGGCGCTGCCCAACTCGCTTATGTCAACTGGCCGCTCTAGCTCCGTTGCACGCTGCACCCCCTCGACAAATCCGATCGTCTCCAGGTTGCGCCGGCCGGAGGTCTCCGGCTCCTTGCCCTCCACGACGTACTCGTAGAAGTCACGGTAGATCATCACGTCGGCCAAACCGGCGTGCTCTCGCGTCGCCGGCGTGCCGCCGAGCGCAGCCTGAGCAGCGGGATGGTCCTCTATGCCGTGGACATCGGGCTGGTCGAGCGGCACCGTCTCTTCCCGCTGGTTGTGCGGCCCGAAGCACACGCGAATGTCTCCGGCCGTCCGCTCGGCAATCAGCGCCGCCTCCGCACACTCCAGCCGGAACTCGAAGCCGGGGGCGCGCGCGTTCGACGTGCCCAGATAGGTGCCGGAGACGCCGCCGTCGTACTCGGCAATGGCCTGGAAGGTACAAGGCGTCGGCCAATCGGACCACGCCGGGTTGTTGCTAAGGCCCCACACCCGGCGCAGGGGCCGTTGCACGACCGACAGGATGGTGTCCAGCTCATGCACGCCCTGCTGCCACAGATGCATGTGCGGACTCAGATTGTAGGCGCGGCCTCGCGCCTTGTAGAAGTTCATCAAGTACAGGCCCAGCGGCCCGTAACGCTCTTCGGCCACCAGCCGGCGCAGCGTCCGCATCGGCGCTTGGAGGCGGGCGTTCTGCACCACCATCAGCTTGCGGTCGCGCTCGTCAGCCGTCGTCACGCAGCGCACCGCGTCCGCATAGCTGACGGTGAAGCACTTCTCTGTCAACACGTGACGGTCGGCCGCTAATGCAGCCAAAATCTGCGGGGCGTGGAACGTCACCGGCGATGCGATAATCACGGCGTCCGACTCGACCGCAGCCACGGCCGCTTCTACGCTCGTGAAGCAGACGGACTCCGGCAAGCCCGTCATCTCCCGCGCCGCAGCCAGGTAGTCCGGCACCACGTCAACCAACGCGACGGGGCGCCAGTAGCCACTCTCCATGGCAGCCCGCACGTGGCTCTTCCCGCGCGTGCCAACCCCGATGTGGATACTCCGCAACGGCTCGGTGGGACGACTATCGCTCATGCTTGCCTCTCCTCCCCGCCGACTCTCTATGAAGATACCCCGGATCTGTCATTCCCGCTTTCGCGGGAATCTGGAGCAGGTGCGCCGTCTGCCGCCCACGATACCTGGATTCCGGCTTCCACCGGCATGACGAAAAAGGAACGGCTCGTCACGAGACCGGCGCCGGCGTGATCCCAACGGCGTCCAAACGTCGCTTCACCTCCGCGTAGACCGCCGGCGGCAGGGGGCCGCGCAGCGCGGCCTGCACGTTCTCGCGCAGGTGCTCTGGCCGCTGCGTTCCGACGATGATCGTATGAACGTGAGGATGCGTCAGCGTGAAGCGCAGCATGAAGGACGTGCGGCTCTCCCCGGCCTCGCGGAACTCGTCCAAGCTCGCTTCCTCGAACTTGCGCCACACCTCGGTACTCCCCCGCCCAGATCCCGGCTCTCCCTTGGCCACACCGCCGCGGATGACTGTGCCGATGCCCGCCTCCGCCGCTTTCGTGATCAAATCCTCGTGGGTGCGCTCCAACGCCGAATAGGGTATCTGGAAGACATCGAACACGCCCCACTCTAGGAACGTCGGCAGATCGGGCAGCCTGGTGGAGTTGCCAAGCCAGCGCACCTTCCCTTGCTCGCGCAGCTTCCGCAGGCCAGCGACCAGATTGCCCCGCTCGACCTCCTCCACGGTCGGGCTGTGGAGTTGGAGCGTATCCACGTAGTCAACCTGGAGGCGCTGCAAGCTCTCCTCCACACCGCGGTACAAGTGCTCCTGGGTCCAGTCCGTCTCCCCGGCCTGATACCGCCCGCCTTTGGTGGCGAGGAAGTACTCGGAGCGGCGGCCGGCAATGTAGCTGCCGATGTACCCCTCACTCAGACCATACGACCGCGCCGTATCAATGAAGGTGATGCCCGCATCGAGCACCGCGTTGAGGATCGTCTCGGCCTGCTCATCGGTCACTGCGCGGCCGCGCGGCGCGCCCCTGATCTCCATCGCCCCGAAGCCCAACCGCGTCACTTCCCGTCCGGTCCGCCCGAGTATCGCCGTCGGTAATCCCGTTGCCATCGGTGTTCTCTCCTTACAAGTCACTGTTCGAGTGGTACAAGCTACCGCCTGAATGTATGTAGCTCCCGGTCAAGTATCCGTGCAGTGGATGACGGCGGTGGCCCACGGCGCAAGGCTCACCGTGAAGGCGCCGTTGGAGACGACCAGCGCGGACCGATTCAGGAGATCGCGGGCGTTAGCCGTCTGCCAGCGCGGACGCAGTTCGGCCCGGGCCGGCTGGTCTGCGAGGTTGAAGAGGAACACCAGCCAGCCCCCCTGCCGCGAGCGCCGCACGACGGGCACCACGCGGTCTCCCTCGCTGACGACGGGCGGCTGCACGCCGGCCTCAGCGGTGAGCTTCAACACCAAGCCGGGATCGCCAATGTCGCCAAATCCGGCCGAGAGCGTGAAACCGAGCCACGTAAAGCGGCTGTCGGCGGTCCGCACGGCCAC